>NZ_JAPRAQ010000001.1 GCF_029989365.1 Bradyrhizobium sp. Arg816
CGGCCCATTCCGGCTGCGCGGCGCGGGCGTTCTCGACGGCAGCGCGGACCTCGGCCTTGGACGCCAGCGCCACCTTGGCCTGGACGTCACCGGTCATCGGCTCGAAAACGTCTGCCGTCCGGCCCGAGGTGCCCTTGACCTCCTTGCCACCGATGAAATGTCCGATTGAACGCATGGAATGATCTCCTGAGGTCGAGCGTGAACGCTTTGACAAATCCTATCGACCTGCATTTTATAGGATTCAAGTCTGAGATAATGCACCATAGATGTGCGAAAATGCTGGATCAAGGTAGCATCGACTGGGACGACTTCCGCTTCGTGCTGGCCATCGTGCGGGGCGGCTCGGTTTCGGCTGCGGCTAAACAGCTCGGAGTGGACCACGCCACCGTGATCCGCCGCGTCGACCGGCTGGAGAGACACCTCTCGGCAAAGCTGTTTGACCGGCGCAAGACCGGCTATCTCCTCACCGAGGCCGGCCAGCGCGTCGCCGACAGCGCGGAAGCGATGGAATCGACCATCGTCGCCAACCAGGAGCAGGTCGGCGGCTCGGTCGCGCGGCTGACCGGAACGGTGCGGATCGGCGCGCCCGACGGGTTCGGCACCGCCTTCCTGGCGCCGCGCCTGGCGCCCTTCGCCGACCGCTATCCCGACCTCGATCTGCAACTTGTGGCCACCGCGCGGCTGTTCAGTCTCTCCAAGCGCGAGGCCGATATCGCGATCAGCCTGACCATGCCGAAGGAAGGCCGCATCGTCGGCCGCAAGCTGCTGGACTACCGCCTCGGGCTTTATGCGGCGCCGGCCTATCTCGACCGTTTCCCGAAGATCACCTCGCGCGAGGTGCTGCCGCAGCATCGCTTCGTCGGCTATATCGAGGAGCTCCTGTTCACGCCCGAGCTCGATTACCTCCCGCAAGTATCGCCGCGGATTTCGGCACGCTTTCGCAGCGCCAATCTGATCGCGCAGCTCAACTCCACGCTCGCGGGCTTCGGCATCGCCGTGCTGCCGCATTTCATGGCGAGTGATTATCCGCAGCTGGTGGCGGTGCTGCCGGAGGAGATATCGATCACGCGGACGTTCTGGATGCTGATGCACGCGGATAGCAAGGATCTCGCGCGGATCCGCGCGGTGGCCGATTACATCGGCGAGATCGTGGAGCGCGAGCGGGCGTTGTTTGCGGGGCGGTAACGACGGTTTCGTAGGGTGGGCAAAGCGAAGCGTGCCCACCACGTCACCCGCGATCGTAGAGAGATGGTGGGCACGGTGCTGACGCGCCTTTGCCACCCTACGGCACCTGAGCGCTTGGCTAAGGCCTAACTCTGCTTCACCTTCTTCGCCGCCGTCACCTTCGGCTCGCGCTTCGCGCCATCGAGCGCGCTGTCCTTGCCGGCCTTCAGCACCTCGTCCGACAGTTCGCTGGAGCCGGCAATGCGCGCCAGCAGCATGGTGCCGGCCATCGTGGCCAGCGTGGCGATCGCCTGCTTGCGCGCGGCCTTGCGCGGCAAATTGGGGATGAAATCGGTCATCATCTCGACCATCTCGTCGAGCTTTCCGGCAAAGGCCTTGCGCGTCTTCGGGCTCTCGCGGGCGATCTCCGCGCCGAGCGCGGGAATCGAGCAGCCGTGGCCGGGATTGTCCCGATGCAACGCCGAGAGATAGGTCTCGACGATCTGCGTCAGTTGCTTTTCGGGCGCGACCTGATCGGACTGCTTGCGCCAGTGCTCCATAGAGCGGTCCATGGCGTAGGCAAAGGCCTCGATCACCAGCGCCTCGCGCGAGTCGAAATGCGCGTAGAAGCCGCCATGGGTCAGGCCCGCCTCCTTCATGAGGTCGGCGACGCCGATGCCGTGCGCGCCTTTTTCCCGCAGCCGCACGGAGGCTTTCTTCACGATGCGGTCGTGGGTTTCCTGCTTGTGTTCCCGGGAATAGCGCATGCGAGTCTCATTGAATGTCGGAGATCATCCCATAACACAGAAATGGACCGCGCGATGCATTAATTCACGTTAAGTTGTCGCGCCGATCATGAAGTTGTCGCGCCGATCATGGAAAAGGTTGCAGTTGCATGGACTGCGAGCGCACCCTTGCCGTCGCGCACGAAACCTTCCGTGTAACTGGTCTGACGCCCCAGCTTGATGATCTTGCCTTCGGCCGAGATCAGCCCGGAACGGACCGACAGCGGGCGCAGGAACGTCATTTTCAGGTCGAGCGTCACTGACGATTGCCCCGCCTCCAGCCGCGTCGAGATGGCGCAGCCCATGGCGGTATCGATCAGCGCCGCGGCGGTCGCGCCGTGCAGGAGCCCGATGGTATTTTCGAGATCCTCGCGCGGCTCCAGTTCCATCACGATCCGGCCCGGCTCGACCACGGCCATGATGAAACCGATCAATTTTGCGAAGGGCGGCGGCGGCAACCGCCCGTCGCGGATTCCCAGCATCGCGTCCATGCCTGAAAGCCCCATCGCTGCTTTTGCAACCGGCGCAGGCACCTGCCAGTCCACCACGCGCTCACGCCGCTGCGCGGGCGAAAACAGGTCGAGTTGATCGTTGTCAGTCATGATCGCCTCTTTATATGATATTTGTCATACTATGCGACGGACTTCGCGATGGCAACTGCCCCTCTCCTGCCTGCTTGACAAGCAGGGCGTTTCGGCACCGAAGTGATCCCGACGCGCGCGCCCCGCGCATGTCCACGAAAGCTCCGAGATGCACTGATGGAAATGCTCAACAATCACTGCGGCGTGACGCGCGATACGCGCGGCGTCGTTCATGTCGCGATCTGCAACGCCGGCCCGCTCAACATCCTCGGATCGCCCGTGACCGATGCGGTCCGCGAAGGCCTGCAGCAGCTCGCTTCCGACCGGAGCATCCGTGTTGTGGTGCTGCGCGGCCAGAGCGAGAAGAGCATGATCGGCGGCGCCGACATCAAGGAGATGGCAAAGCTCGACCAGAAGTCAGCCGAAGCCTTCATCAGCCGCCTGCGCGATCTCTGCGAGGCCGTGCGCCAATTCCCGGCGCCGGTGATCGCACGCATGCCAGGCTGGTGCCTCGGCGGCGGCCTCGAAGTCGCCGCCGCCTGCGACTTCCGGGTCGCCGCGCATGATGCGCATTTCGGCATGCCGGAGGTTCGCGTCGGCATCCCCTCGGTGATCCATGCAGCCCTGCTGCCGCGCCTGATCGGCTGGGCCCATGCCCGCTGGCTGGTGATGACCGCGGAGAACATCGACGCACCGACGGCGCTGGCCTGGGGACTGATCGACAAGGTCGCGCCGGAGGGCGGATTGGATGCCGAGGTCGAACACGTTGTGAAGGCGTTGCTCGAATGCGGCCCCGAGGCGCTGCGCTCGCAAAAGGCGCTGCTGCGGCAATGGGAGGAATTGCCGCTGACGGAGTCGGTGAATCTCAGCGTCAAGGTGTTCGGCGAATCGTTCCTGACGGACGAGCCGACACGGCTGATGGGCGCGTTTGTGAACAGGAAGCGGTAGGCGCTGGACGGGGTGCCGTGATCGTTCCGCATGAAGCTGTCATCGCCCGCGAAAGCGGGCGATCCAGTATTCCAGAGGCCGTGCGTGGATACGGAGAGGCCGCGGCGTACTGGATGCCCCGCCTGCCGCCTACGCTAAAGCTTCGGCGCCCCTAGACTTCAGCCCCGGCGAAGCCTTGGCGTAGCCGGGTCGCGAGGCATGACACCGTCATTGGGGAAGCGCCTTCGTTTCCATAATCACAGCCCCTCCTCCGATCGAACGACCAAATCTCATCCGAGCCACGACAATTTCTCATGCCGGCCGCGGTTGCATTTTTTGCGCCGCATCATATGATGATCATAATCTTTCTCGTCATCGCTGGGAGTTTCATCATGGCCGAAGCCGCCGATCCCGTCGTCATCGTCTCCGCCGCCCGCACCCCGCTCGGCCGCTTCATGGGCGAGCTGTCGCCGCTGGCGGCACACAAGCTCGGATCCCACGTCATCGGTGCGGCACTTGAGCGCGCCAGGCTCGCGCCCGAGAAGGTCGACGAGGTCTTCATGGGCTGCGTGCTGCCGGCCGGACAAGGCCAGGCGCCGGCGCGCCAGGCGGCACGTAGCGCCGGCCTGCCCGACGCCACGGGCGCGACCACGGTCAACAAGGTCTGCGGCTCCGGCATGAAGGCGACCATGCTGGCGCACGACATCATCCGCGCCGGCTCGGCCGAGATCGTCGTCTCCGGCGGCATGGAGAGCATGAGCAACGCGCCCTATCTCCTCGCCAAGGCACGCGGTGGTTACCGCGCCGGGCACGACCGCATCATCGACCACATGATGATGGACGGGCTGGAGGATGCCTACGAGACCGGCCGCTCCATGGGCGATTTCGGCGAGGCCACCGCGGAGGCCTATCAGTTCACCCGCAAGGACCAGGATGCCTATGCGATGGAGACGCTGAGCCGCGCGCGCAAGGCGGTCGAGGGCGGCGCGTTCAAGGCCGAGATCGCGCCGATCACGCTCACCGAGAAAGCAGGCCCGCGCATCATCGCCAATGACGAACATCCGTTGAAGGTCGATCCTGCAAAAATCCCCGGATTGAAGCCGGCGTTCCGCGCCAACGGCACCATCACGCCGGCGGCCTCCTCCGCAAATGCCGACGGCGCCGCCGCGCTGGTGCTGACGAAGCGCTCACTCGCGGATCGCAACGGCCTGCCGGCAATTGCCGAGATCAAGGGCCACGCCACCCACAGCCAGGAACCGCAATGGTTCACGACGGCGCCGATCCCGGCGATCCGCAAGCTGCTCGACAAGGTCGGCTGGAGCGCCGGCGACGTCGATCTGTTCGAGATCAACGAGGCCTTCGCCGTGGTAGCGATGGCGGCGCAGCGCGATCTCGGCATTCCCCGCGACAAGCTGAACATCAACGGCGGCGCCTGCGCGCTCGGCCATCCCATCGGTGCCACCGGCGCGCGGCTGATCGTGACGCTGCTGCACGCGCTCGAGGCGCACAACCTCAAGCGCGGCGTCGCGGCACTCTGCATTGGCGGCGGTGAAGCCACGGCCATCGCCGTGGAGCGTCTGACGCACTGACCAAGATACGTCCGAAAATGAGGGAACTCTGTCATTTTCGACAGACACGTCCCGTGCCATTCTGCAAGCTCGTGCAGGTGTCTCAAAGCCTGCCCATCAAACATTGAGGCCCAATGATCTCGAACTGGCTCGCGGCGACACTCAGCCGCCGCAATATCCACTACGGCTGGGTGATGGTCGGCGTGACCTTCCTCACCGCGCTGATCAGCGCCGGCACGGTCGGTGCGCCCGGCGTGTTCATCGTCCCGCTTCAGCACGAGTTCGGCTGGAGCACGGCGCAGATTTCCTCCGCGCTGTCGATCCGCTTCATCCTGTTCGGGCTGATGGCGCCGTTCGCGGCCGCCCTGCTCAACCGTTACGGCCTGCGCAACGTCACGTTGACTGCACAGCTCATCGTGGTCTCGGCGCTGGTCCTTTCGCTGGGCATGACCGAAGTCTGGCAGCTCGTGTTGCTGTGGGGCGTCGTGATCGGCATCGGCACCGGCATGACCGCGCTGGTGCTGGGCGCCACTATCGCGACGCGCTGGTTCGCCGCGCGGCGCGGCCTCGTCGTCGGCATCATGACCGCGAGCGTCGCTACCGGCCAGCTCGTCTTCCTGCCGCTGCTCGCAAGCCTGACCGAGCGTTACGGCTGGCGGCTCGCGCTCGGCTTCGTCTGCATCGCGCTATGCGTTTCGGCCGTTGCGGTTCTCCTCGCGATGCGCGACCGGCCGAGCGATCTGGGCCTGCGCCCGTTCGGCGACGAAGGCACCGAGCCCCTGCCGGCTCCGCCGGTCAGCCATGGCTCGATCACGGGCGTGGCGCTCGGCACGCTGCGCGACGCCTCGAAGTCGCGCGCGTTCTGGATCCTGTTTGCGACCTTCTTCGTCTGCGGCGCCTCGACCAACGGCCTCGTCCAGGTGCATTTGATTCCGATGTGCCTCGATTTCGGCATCCCGCAGGTGCAGGCCGCAAGCCTGCTCGCCGCGATGGGCATCTTCGACTTCTTCGGCACCATCATGTCGGGCTGGCTGTCGGACCGCTACGATAATCGCTACCTCCTGTTCTGGTACTACGGCCTGCGCGGCCTCTCGCTGATCTTCCTGCCCTTCAGCGATTTCTCGTTCTACGGGCTGTCGATCTTCGCGATGTTCTACGGGCTCGACTGGATCGCCACGGTGCCGCCGACGGTGCGGCTCACCGCGCAGAAGTTCGGACCCGAGCGCGCCAATCTGGTGTTCGGCTGGATCTTTGCCGGCCATCAGCTCGGCGCAGGCACCGCGGCGTTCGGCGCCGGTTTCTCGCGGACTGTCTATGAGAGCTACCTGCCCGCGTTCTTCATCGCCGGCGCGCTCTGCGTGTTTGCCTCGCTGATCGTGCTGGCGCTGTCGCGGCAACCGAAGGTCGAGCCGAAGCCGGCGATGGCCTAGTACCTGATCGTGGTGGTGACGCCGAAGACGGCGGCGTCACCGATCCGCGACACGCCGGTCGGATCGTTCGGATTGGGGACGCCACCGGAGGGGCGGAACACGTATTGGAAGTATGGTGCGATCAGCCAGCCCGGCTTGATATGCGCCTCGTAGATCATCTCGATCAGCGTCTCGTTGCTGCGCACCGGGCTCTGGATGCCGGTGAAGGCCTGCGTATCGAGATCAAGATTGCGCGCGGTGTTCGAAATCCGCATATAGGCCATCGCCACGCCGAAGCGATCGAGCGGACGGCCTGGCGTGAAGCCGACGAAGCCGATGCCGCCGTCCACGTAAAGGTCGATCAGATTGCGGTCCGGCGGGCTGTAGGCGATGCGGCCGAACGCGGTGACGCCCGGGATCGAGGCTGACGTGGTGTTGTCCTTCACCTCCGGCGGGCGATAGAGCACTTGCTCGACGACGGCGAAGATACCGTAATT
Source organism: Bradyrhizobium sp. Arg816 (assembly GCF_029989365.1). Lineage (GTDB taxonomy): Bacteria > Pseudomonadota > Alphaproteobacteria > Rhizobiales > Xanthobacteraceae > Bradyrhizobium. The sequence continues at coordinate 6,932 of NZ_JAPRAQ010000001.1, forward strand.
GCCGCGAAGTCTTGCAGGCACACCGCTCCCGCCGGGATCGGCGATCGACAGCCCCTCCGCCGTAAAGCGCTGGCTGTCGAACGAGCCGTAATGCTTCCAGGCGCCCGGCGTGAAATTGCCGGCGAGCGGCCGGCCTCCGAGATCGATGTCGTAGTTGAAGCGGACCTGCCCGATCACCCACGGCGGATCGTTGACGCGGAACGCCAGACCATGATGGTCGCGCAGCTGCGGATCCGCCTCGCCCGGGCCTGACGGATCGCCGTTGAACACCGCACCGAACGCGGTGATGTTTTCGGTCAGCGCCGCCTTGATGCGGATGCCGGGCACAGCGATCGGCGGTGCCGGGCCGCCGGCGGGAAGATTGCTCGCCTTGATCGCGGGCCAGCCGAAGGTGCCGTTGATGAAGAGGTCGTCGGTCTGGCTGTCGAAGAACTCGACGTCGGCGGCCTGCTGGCCGGCCCTGATGTTCAGGCGGTCGCCGAAGAAGCTCTGCTCGAAATAGGCGTTGTAGAGCCGCCGGTCTGGCAGTGCCTCGATCTCGCTGATGGTGGCGAGGTTCATCACGTAATTGCGGCTCAGCCCCTGGCCGTAGATCACGAACGCATTGGCGTAGAAGCGGCCGCCGGTCCAGCCCACCAGCTTGTCGAGATCGGCATCGACCGAGAGATCGAGGCGGCCGAAATGGATGGCGCCGCGCTTCACCCCGCCGGAGACGTTGGCGATGTTGTCGGCGATATAGGTGGCGCCGAAATTCAGGCCCTTGTTGGCGAGCCCGTCATGCCATTCGTTGAACCATTTTGGCGCCAGCCATTCGGCCGCGCTTTCGTCCTTGGCGCCGGCGAGCGCGCTCGTGCTCGCGACCGTTGAGGCCAGCACAATGGCGGCCGCGCGTCGCAACGGAGATTGATGGGCACGCCAACTCACGGTCAATACGCTATTTTTTGAAGATGCCCGTGCGCCGCATGAAGAGATAGGCCGCGCCGACCGAAGAGGCCATCAGCAGCGCCGCCACGAGAAATCCGCTCTCGACGTCGGTCAGCGGCAGGCCCTTGGTGTTCATGCCGAAGATGCCGGTGATCAGGGTCGGCGGCAGCAACAGCGAGGTCACGATGGAGAGCGTGTGGAGGTGGCGGTTGCTCTCCTCCTCGTTCTTGAAACGCAGCTCCTCCTCGAGCAGGCGGCTGCGTTCGCGGAGCTCGACGATGTCGTGATCGAGCCCGTCCAGCCGCTGCGCCAGCTTGCCGGCGTGAATGCGTAAGGCCGGCGAGAGATGATCGGTATTCTTCTGATCGAGGCGGTGGAACAGCACGCGCAGGCCGGTGAGCTGGCGATGCAGTCTGACGCAGGTCCGGCGCAGCCGGCCGAGATTGCGGCGCATCTCCGGCTTGGCGTCGTCGGCCAAAATCCGTTCCTCGATGTCGTCGATCTCCTGGCCGAGCTTGTCCGCCATCCGGTCCAGCGTGTCGGCGACCTCGTCGACGATCTTTTCCAGGAGATGGGCGACGTTGTCGACGCGGTAGCCGCCTTCGAGCACGCGGCGCGTCGCATCAGCCGAGCACAGCGCCTGATGCCGGCCGCTGACGAGAAGATGCTCGGTCATGGCGAAACGCAGGAACGCGGTCTCTTCCGTCGCGCTGTCGATGTCGCGCACGAGATCGGAGAAGACCCCGTAGACGCAGTGGTCGATGACGTGAAGCTGCTGGAAGGTGTCGTTGGACAGCAGGAGGTCACGCGCAAGCGGCGGCAGCTGTGACGCTGCGATCCAGGGCGGCGCGCGCGCATCGGTCAGGTTGAAATGCAGCCAGAGCCGGCCGTCATGGCTGAACTCGATCGGCTGGTCGATCGGCAGCGCCTCGGCACTGCCGTCGCCGTGCAGCCGGAACGCCCAGACCAAGCCGGGAATGGCGGGCACGGAATCCGATATCGCGCTGACAAGCTTCGCCGGCTCAGCCATGGCCAACCCCAATTGTCAATAAATGCCCCGCTTCCGGAAGATGGCTGACGGCATCTTCCGAACCTCTCGCGGGTACTCAATTACGGCTTTGTTACAGTTTGATGATGGTGCCGCCCTACTCCGCGGCCAGCCCCGTCGCGGCCACCGCCTCGGCCTCCTTGACGTAGTCGTGCACGACGCGGCCGAACGGCAGCGTGAGATCGGCGATGTAGTGGTGCGCGCCGAGGCAGCGGCGAACCGGGAAATCCGCGACCGGCGCGTTGACGTGGGGCACCAGATGCAGCCGGCCGGGCCCCATCCAGGAGCCTTTCGGCACGATGTCGATGAGGTTGATCGCGACGAGCTGACAGACTTCGAGACGGCCGTCGACGCCCGGGATCATCTTCAGATTGATCTGCGTCTTCGACAGCGTCGCACGGGTGCGATCGCCGTTGCCGGCCATGCTCTCGTGCTTGTAGCCCATCGTGCCCATGGCGACGAGCTGGCCGGCATATTCCAGCGTGCCCGTCAGCGTGTCCTTGACGATCTCGAGCTTGGGATGGGCGTATTTCTTGGGAAAGCCCCAGATCTCGCGGCCCGCCGCGATCGGCGGATCGTCGTCCAGATACATCTGCGAGACGAAATTGACCTCCTCGCCGTTGAGACGCGCGGGGATGACGAGGCCGGATTCGGTGTAGCTGCCGAAGCCGGAGGAGTCCGGCATCTTGATCCATTCGTAATGCACGATCGGCTGGTCGATCGGCTCCAGCGGCTCAGGCAGGCCGGCGCGGATCAGCTCCGGATCGGTCTCGTAGGTGATGACGAGGAATTCGCGGTTGACGAAGCGATAGGGCCCGGCCGGATAGCTCGGTCCCGCCGCCGGCATGGACGGAAGTCTCAGCACGTCTTCCCTGCGCATCCTGATCTCCTGTGTGTGATGCCCGCCCGGCGGCGTCAGGCCTGGACCGCAAATTGCTAGCCGCCGTCATTGACTGCGATGTGAAGGATTTCCGTCAGGCGCACGACCTCCCGCCATTCCCGTTGCGGTCGACCTGCATGCGGACAATGCATCGGCGCTGAAATTGTCATCACGCCGTCACTGCCGGACGCAATCGTTTGGTCCACGCTAGGAGGCACCCATGGACGCCCGCACGTCGCAACCGGCTCATCAGACGCATCAGCCTCCCGCGCGGGGCTGGCGCCCCGAACGCTGCGACCGCGTCGCGCTGGTTCTGCAAGGTGGCGGCGCGCTCGGCGCCTACCAGGCCGGCGTCTATCAGGCGCTGCACGAGGCCGGCATCGAGCCCGACTGGGTCTGCGGCGTCTCAATCGGTGCAATCAATTCTGCCATCATCGCCGGCAACAAGCCGGAGAAGCGGCTGGAGGCCCTGCGCATCTTCTGGGAGCGCATCACCAATCGCAAGATCTGGCATTACACGCCCGACGGCGACATCTTCCGCCAGTGGCGCAATCTCACCAGTGCGTGGATGACGTCGGCGATGGGCCAGCCCGGCTTCTTCACCCCGCACCAGGTCAATCCCTGGTTCAGCCCGGTCGGCGCGCGCACCGCCACCAGCTATTACGACACGATGCCGCTGAAGGAGAGCCTGCTGGAGCTCGTCGACTTCGACCTCATCAACGAGAAGAAGGTCCGCTTCGCGGTCGGCGCGGTCAACGTGCTCTCGGGCAACTTCATCTATTTCGACAATTCCCATGACGAGATCGAGCCGGAGCACATCATGGCCTCCGGCGCCCTGCCGCCGGCACTGCCGATGGTGCGGATCGGCACCGATCATTTCTGGGACGGCGGCATCGTCTCCAACACGCCGCTCCAGCACCTGCTCGACCAGGAGGATGCGCTCAACTCGCTGGTGTTCCAGGTCGACCTGTTCAGCGCGCGGGGCGTGCTGCCGCGCTCGATCCAGGACGTGATGGCCCGCCACAAGGACATCATGTATTCCTCGCGCACGCGCCACAACACCGACGTCTATCGCCGCACCCACAATCTCAAGGTTCTGCTCTACAAGGCGCTGGCGAAGATTCCGGACGAGCAATTGTCCGAGGAGGATCGTAGCCTCAAGGTAAGCCTGCGCAACATGCCGGAGATCGCGATCCTGCATCTGATCTACCAGCAGAAGGCCTATGAGGGCGACGCCAAGGACCACGAATTCTCGGGCACCTCGATGCGCGAGCACTGGACAAGCGGCTACGAGGACACCAAGCGCACGCTGAAGCGCCGCGACTGGATCAAGATGCCCGAGGAAGGCATGGGCCTCGTGGTGCACGACGTGCACCGGGAGACGGAGAGCGCGTAACGGGCGCTCTTCAGACGGACCGCTCCAAACAAAAACTGCGAAAACAACCCCATGCACAGTAGCCGGGGCGTGGCGGATCAATGACTTACGCTTTCCCGAAGCAATTTGACTCGTCGGGCAAAACAGGGGCATGATACTATCGTCGCCTTCCATCCATTTTGACCTTCGATGACGTGACGCAAAGCATCAGCCCCGCGGTCTCGATGTCGCGCGTACGCTGGGGCATCACACCTGCCTGCGGTAACTCATTGGCCGTGCGCTCGTGACTTGACCGCTCATTTCGTCACCATTGATGACGCCGTCGAACCGAATCTGCATTCCGTTGAGGTTGACCTGCATGACCACCTTGTTGCCGGACATGGAGAAGTTTGCAGGGACGGTCCGGCCATTTGCCAAATCGCACGACGGATCCGCTCAGCGCCAATCCGCGACATTGGCCACACCGCGCCCCATGCCATAGTGGACGCCAGGCGAAGAGCACAACACGGCGTGGAGAAAATGATGATCAAGATTGTACAGGCCTTCGACCGAAAAGAGATCACCGAGCTCGGCAGTGACGACGCCGCCGCGCTGGAGGCAAAGTTCGAGACCGCGCGAAAGCTGTTCGCGGACCGAAAGGCCTGGCTGAAGCCGCATCAGCGGATCGCCATTCTCAATAGGCTCGCCGATCTGGTCTCGGCGAAGCGGCAGGATTTTGGTCTCCTGATCGCGCGCGAAGGCGGCAAGCCGCTCACGGATGCGTTGATCGAGACGGATCGGGCGATCGACGGCATCCGCTCGGCAGCGGATTTTTTGCGGACCCGCGGCGGGGTCGAGGTCCCGATGGGCCTGACGCCCGCAAGCGATGGCCGGCGGGCATGGACCATCAAGGAACCCATCGGCATTGTCGCAGCGATCTCGGCCTTCAATCATCCCCTCAACCTGATCGTTCACCAGATCGCACCGGCGATCGCGACGGGTTGCCCTGTCATCGTCAAACCGGCTGGCACAACGCCCCTGTGCTGCGTCGAGCTCGTGAAGCTCGTCCACGAAGCCGGCATGCCCGAAGGCTGGGTGCAGACGTTCCTCCCGGAGGATCATAGCCTGCCTGAAAAATTCGCGACCGACCCACGCGTCGCCTTCCTGAGCTTCATCGGCTCGGCGCGCGTCGGCTGGCATCTGCGATCGGTCATCACCCCCGGTGCACGCTGCGCCCTCGAGCACGGCGGTGTCGCGCCCCTCATCGTCGACCGCAGCGCCGACCTCGAAAAGATCATCGAGCCGATCGCCAAGGGCGGCTATTACCACGCGGGGCAAGTCTGCGTGTCGGTCCAGCGCATCTATGTGCATTCCGCGCTTCAGAAGGAGTTCGTCGACCGCTTCGCGGCCAGGGTCGAGGCCCTGAAGGTGGGAGACCCGACGCTCCCCGAGACAGAGGTGGGACCGCTGATTACGCCGCAGGAGGTTGCGCGTGTCGAAGGCTGGATCAATGAGGCGGTTTCGGCCGGGACACGACAGATCGGGGGCGGCCGGTTGAGCGAGACCACGCTCAAGCCATCGATCCTGATCTCGCCGCCGCGCGATGCCAAAATTTCCACGCTGGAGGTGTTCGGGCCGGTGACCTGCGTCTATCCGTTCGATCGCATCGACGACGCGATCGCGGAAGCCAACTCGCTTCCGGTCTCATTCCAGTCCGCCATCTTTACGCGCGATCTCGCGGTCGCGCTCGATGCGGCGGAGCGCCTCGACGCGGCGGCGGTGATGATCAACGACCACACCGCCTTCCGCACCGACTGGATGCCGTTCGCGGGCCGCCGCGTGTCCGGCCATGGCGTGGGCGGCATTCCCTACACGATGCACGAGATGACGGCGGAGAAGATGATCGTGTTCAGGTAGTCGCCGCACAAGCGCAGGCTCGGTGGAGCAGGACGAAGAAGTGGCCCGGACAGCCCTTGCCGCGATCGAGGGTGCCGCTGGCAATTGATGAATCCAACAGTCAGGAGACACCATGTCCAAAGGAAAAGTGCTCGTTGTCGGCTCCAATGCAACCCGTATCGAGATCCAGGGCGGCGGCACCGGGCCGACCGGCCAATATCTCAACGAGACCGTCGTGCCCGCGATGGCCTTGGTCGATGCCGGTTACGAGGTGGTGCTGGCCACGCCGAACGGCAAGCAACCATACATCGATCCGGCCTCCGATCATGCGGCCCATTTCGGCGGCGACGAGAAAGCCTACCGGCGGGGACGCGATTTCTTCGACAAGGACCCGTCGATGACCAACGTGCGCACGTTGCGCGCGATCGTGGACGGCGGACTGGATCAATATGCCGCCGTTTTCGTCCCCGGCGGCCAGGGTCCGGTCGTCGACCTCATGCAGGATGCCGAGCTCGGCAAGATCCTGCGATATTTTCATGAACGGAAGAAGATCACCGCGCTGCTCTGCCACGGACCGATCGCGACGCTGGCCGCCCTGCCCGACGCCAAGGCCTATCGTGCCGCCCTGATCGCCGGCGACAAGGCCAAGATCGCGGAGCTGGGCAAGGGCTGGCAATATGCGGGATACAAGATGACGGTGTTCACCGCCTCGGAAGAGATACCGATCGAGGAGCAGTTCCTGCACGGCAAGATCTACTTCACCATGCCGGACGCGCTGGGAGCCGCAGGTGCCGAGGTCAGCCGAAGCGCCGTCGATTTCGAGCCCTACGTCGTCGAGGACCGCGAGCTGATCACCGGCCAGAATCCGCGGTCAGACCATCCCATCGCGGCAAAGCTGATCGCAGCGCTCGACCGCGTCACTGTGGCGGCGTAGGCGTTCACCCCAATGTATCCCGGCCTGGTGCGCAATTGCGCACAGGGGCCGGGAGGAAATCGGGACAGAAGCTTGCCTCAGCGGCATCCGGCTTCTTTCGACCGCGTTCCGTGAAACTAACAGGTCTTCTGCTGCAAGTGCTGCACGCAGGTGCAGGTCTTCGCCGCCGGATATTTTATGTCGTAATAGGGAAAACTCGACGTGGCGGGGGTATTCGTCGAGCAGCGGGGGAACAGGTAATAGCTGTCGGACAGCTTCACCGTACCGGCGATCGTGAAGCCGAGGTTGGGCGCGTAGTCGTAGGACACCTCGCTCAGGATGAGCGAGATGTTGGCATTGCTGGTACCGCCCGGCGCGGTAAAGGACGACAAGGTCATCTGCTGACCGGCGGCCCTCGCCCCCGACGTACTGGTCGACTTGCTCCATTGCACCGTCGCGTTGCCATTGCTGTCGGTCGAGACCTCGGAGACCGTGATCGTCATCAGCGAGGTGCTGCCGTTCTTGATGGGATAGGGAGCCATGATGGAGCTCGCCGCAGCGAGAATGCCGTCCATCTGGGTCGACGTGACGGCCGTGTTCTGCGAGATCATGTCGGCAACGCTGTGCGCGGTCGCGCTGACCTTGACGTTCATGGCGAGCCCGTTCCCGAGCTCGACACCGCCGACATAGAGCACCAGCATGAACGGCGTCACGATGGCGAACTCCGTCGCTGCAACGGCGCGTACATCGGTCAACATCTGCCGAGCGCGGGACGACAGGGCGGAGATCATCAGGTGGCTCCTGGCTCGTTCTGGAACGCGGCGGACGACATGAGCAGCCGGTTGCCATTGGTAAGGTTCGAGAGATTGAAGCCGAGCGGACCGAGCACGACCGGCCAGACATACATGACGCGGAGAACGACGATATCGCCGGAATCGCCCGGATCGTATTGCCAGCTATTGGTCACATTGCCCGAGCCGTCGAACGTCAGCGAGGGCGTCGCCGTGTTCGCGGAAGACCAGGACGTCGCGACCTGCATGTCGACCATCAGACCGCTGCAATTGAACAGGATCACGATCTGATCGCAGACCTTCTGCTTGAAAACCGCCTGGTTCATCTGCGCCGACTGAACCTGCCCCGTCATGACGAGACGCGCCGACTGGCGCACCACGGTTTCAAGCATCTGCTGGGCAAAGAAAACCAGAAACGTCTGGATGAGCGCGATGATGAGGGCGAGAAACGGCGCGGCAACCAGCGCGAATTCGACGGCCGTGGCTCCGCGGCTATCGCCGGCGAAGGCGGCGCAGCGGTTGCGGCGTCTTTTCGTAGTCGTGACCTGTCGGGTCATGGCCCCTTCCCTACTGCACGAGGCTGGCCGTGCTGGACGCAACCTTGATGAAGAGGTTGGTCAGCGCCGCGGAAATGTCGCCACCTGTCTGCACACTCGCATACAGGCCGGGCGACGCGCACGATTGCAGCCGTGTCGCGATCGTACCGGTCGACGAGGTCGGATTGTTGAACTGCGAGATGCGGCTCGTGTACCAGCTGTCGCTCAGCTGCAGATACTCGGTGTAGAGGACCGCGATGCGAATGCCGCGGTTCTTGATCGTCGTGCAGACCGTCGTGTCGAGCGGTTGCTGGCATCGCAAGGTCGTCGAGTTGGCTGTCGGAAGCGCATAGGTGGCATTGGGGTCGCAGGAGCCCCCCGTCTTCGGGATCAGCTTGTCCTCGACGCCGTCGGTGACGAGGAAGACCACTTCCTGCGGCGTATCGCCCGCCTGATTGGTGCCGGTGCCCGGCGCAGGCATCACGGTGTTGACGCCCGTGAGCCCGCCCGAGATGTCCGTGCCGTAGTCGGTGGTGTAGGTGCAGTTGCCCTTGCTGTCGACAATGGGGCAGTTCTGGTGGTCGACCGTCAGGAGCTGAATGTTGTTGATCTTCGTGGCAGCGGTGTCCGGGGTGGTCAGCATCTGAACCGTGTTGAGGGCGTAGTCGAAGGTGTAGATGGCGGCCTTGTAGGTCGTGTTGTTGAGCGCCGACATGCACTGCATGACGCCGCCCGTCACACCCGCCTGCGGGCACGTCCAGGGTCCCTTCAGCAATTGCGTAACGGCGTTGGTCACGAGATCGATGCGCAGCGTGATGTTGTTTGCGCGTGCGACGGTGAGATTGTCCTTGTTCGTCGAGCTGGCCGTTGCATTGTTGGGACGCGCCTCATGGCAGGCGAACGAGCAATTCTTCGCGTAGCTGGGCTGGTTCTTCGTGGCCGCGATCATGTTGGTGATGTCGGCCTGCGTCGCAGCAAGTGCCATCGAAGGCGAGTCGTCCAGCAGCAGGTAGAAGTTCATGTTGGGCGCGCTCGACGCCTTTGCCGTTGCGGAGCCGGAGACGTCCCAGGTCTGCTTTCCGAGAACGCTGGGGAAATTATTGACGGAATGCGCGATGTAGGAAACCGTGATGCTCCGCGCGAGGCCGGAATCCGTGACGGTGATGGTCGGCGTCGGCGTCGCCGTCAGACCGGGAAGATTCGCCTTCGCTGCAAAGACGGCTGCGGCGGTCGCCTGGACGACCGTCTTGTCGGTCTGGGTCAGCATCGCCGGCCGCACGGCTGCGATCGCGGCCGCGTCGGCGGCTGCGTTCAGTTGCTCGCGCTTGCGGACGGCCTGCGTATAGTCGAGCGTCATGCCCAGGAGAAAGACGATCGGGACCATCGTGAGGGCGAAGATAACGGCGATGTTGGCCTTCCGGTCTCTTGCGAAACGGAGCACTACCCGGCGGAGCATGACCTTCATCCTGATTGCCGTCGTGGCGGCAGAGAGCAAATTCCTAAAGTCTTTTGATCGGGGCAACCGGTGGGATGACCGCTGCCGGTCAGCCCGCCAATCGCAGGCTGGAATATGGATATGGCCTTCTTAATCAACACTTACGGGCAATCCACAAACAGGGAGTGCAACCGAGTGGGATGTTCCATATCGAGAGGACATCATTAACGTCGCTTAAACGCGATCGCAGAGATTGAGGGGTAAGCGGCCTCCGGTGAGGTCGAGACGGCCTAACGCCGGCGCTAGCGGGTGCCGCCTCCGTAAGCGGCCGCAGGCGGCGTCGATGTCGGCGCGGCACGCCGGCTGCGATACCGCTTTCGAGGCTAGGCCCAACGCATACGAGGAAAGACGTGGCGGCAGCTCGCCTGCGGCCCATCCTTCGGGACGCCCGCCTCCGGCGGGCCCTCAGGATGAGGTCGCGCCTTGCGGCGAGATATCCAGCCCTCTTGGTGAGGGGCCCGCAAAGGCAGGTACGCGCCACATTGCCATTAGACTCCCCGCCGCAAACGTGGAGAATGCCCCCGCACGTCACGTGCGCAGTGCACACCAAGATGCGCCAGGGGAAACAAAATGCCGGCTGCCTTCCCGTCGTCCCTACCCACCATCCCGACCGCTCCTTTGACTGTCCGCATGCGCGATGCGTTGCGCGCGATCGTCGGCGAGAAGGGCCTCATCGAGGACGAGCACGGCAAGCAGCCGTTCGTGACGGACTGGCGTGGATCGCTGGTTGGCGGCGCGGGCGCCGTCGTTCGTCCTGGCAGCACCGAGGAAGTCTCGAGAGTGGTCCGGCTTTGCCATGAGCACGGCGTCGCGATCGTGCCGCAGGGTGGCAACACCGGCCTGATGGGCGGGGCCACGCCCTGGCCGGCGCACACCGGTATCGTGCTGTCGCTCGGCCGCATGAACCGCGTGCTGGACGTCGATGCCGTCGGCTACGCGATGACGGTCGAGGCCGGTTGCGTTCTCCAGACGCTTCAGGAGACGGCAAGCCGTCACGACAGGTTCCTGCCGCTCAGCCTTGGCGCCCAGGGCTCGTGCATGATCGGCGGCAATCTGTCGACGAACGCCGGCGGCGTGCAGGTGCTCCGCTATGGCAATGCCCGCAATCTCGTCTTGGGGCTCGAAGTCGTGCTGGCCAACGGAGACGTCTGGGACGGACTGCGTGCGCTCAAGAAGGACAACACGGGCTACGACCTCAAGCACCTCTTCATGGGCGCCGAGGGAACGCTGGGCATCATCACCAAGGCTGTCCTCAAACTATGGCCGGCACCGAAGGACATCTGCACAGCGTGGCTGGCGATCCGCGATCCGCGCGCGGCGCTGGAGATCCTGTCCGAAGCCCATGCTGCATCAGGGGACAATGTCGGCTCCTGCGAGCTGATGAGCCGCAGCGCCATCGACATGGTGCTGCGCCATATCCCCGGCACCCAGGATCCTCTCAAGGCGGACACGCCATGGTACCTCCTGCTCGAATGGTCGTCCTCGCGGGCCCGACAGGACGGGACCGAGGGCATGACCGAGAAGCTGGAGCAGTTTCTCGCCGATCAGCTCGAGGCCGGCCGCGTGCTCGACGCGGTGATCGCGCACACCGGAAATCAATCGCGCAACATGTGGCGCATCCGGGAAAGCGTCGCCGAGGCCTCCCGTGCCGAGGGGCCGGGACTGAGCTACGACGTGTCGGTGGCCATCTCCAGGATTCCCGGGTTCATCGACCAGGGGCTCAAGGCCGTGCTCGACATTCTTCCGACCATCCGCCCCTATCCTTTGGGGCACATCGGCGACGGCAATCTGCATTTCTCGTTCATGGGCCCCAAAGGCATGGATCAGCAGACGCTGACCCAATATTCGTCCGCCATCACGCGGGCCGTGAACGATCTCATCACGTCCATGGGCGGCTCGATCTCGGCGGAGCACGGCATCGGCATCGACAAGCTCGACGAGCTCAGTCACTACCGCTCGAAGACCGAGCTCGACATCATGCGCACCATCAAGCGCGCGCTCGATCCGCAAAACATCATGAATCCCGGCAAGGTGCTACGGCTGTGATGAGGTGACGCTTCGCCGCGTCGTCTTCGGCTGCGTCGATGTCAGAGCGGTAGCAGAACACGAACACTCGCCTTGGACACACGACCAAGTCCGTTTCGGCTTCCGCATCGCACTAACCCACGGCTTCATTCGCCGTTGTCATTCGACACGCCAGCGCTATTGTGCGCGGGCGGCGCAGCCGCGGCATTCATCCAATAATTCAGATTATGGGAGAATCGCATGAAATTCATTACAACCTGGAGTGTACCGCAAGGCACCTTCAATGCGGCCGTCAGCCGCTTTCTGGAAACCGGCGGAGCGCCACCCGAAGGCGTCAAGATGCTGGGCCGGTGGCATGGCATGAACGGACAGGGATTTGCGATCTCTGAATCGAGCGATCCAAAGGCGATGTATCGCTGGCACGCACAGTGGGCTGATCTGCTCCCATTGACCGTCACACCCTGTCTGGAGGATGGCGACGCGGGCGAAGTGATGGCCTCGCTGCCCAAGCGCTAATCGTCAAAAGCGCTAACCGTCAATCCTCATGCCATTGCCGCCGAAGACCGGCGGCAGTGGCATGCCCGGCAGGTTTAGAATGTCGATCTGTCCGGCGGAAGGCGTGGTCGCTCCCGTCTGGCGGCTTACAGCTACTGTGCTTGTGGGTATTTCGATAGGGTCGTCAGTGACGGCCGCGATTCCTTTAGCGCTCAGGTGGCGAGCGTGGAATCACCCATTGCTCGAGGCGATCGATCGATGCCTCCCGTTCATGCTGGCCCAACCAAATCGTAAAGAGAACCAGCGCGGCGGCGAGAGCCCCGATGCCGAAATACAGGTTCCTCATGCGCGTTTGAATGCGCTGCGCCGCGAATGGTTCCATCCATCACGACTTTCATCACGTCGCTCCACGAGGAGCGAGGCGACGAAGGCAATCCAGACGGCCTCCGCGGGTAAAGTCTGGATTGCTTCGCGGAGCCTGTCATCGGGGGCCTCGCTTCGCGCGCACCCGGTTGCTGGCAGTGACCGCAGCCTACGGCCTGATCGAAAATTTCTCCGGCGGCCCGGCCTTTCGCAGCGGCTCGGCGAGCCTTGCGAACTCGCACAGCAGCGACCTTGTCTTCCTGGGATCGATGATCTCCTCGACCCAGAATTTTTCGGCGGAGCGGAACGGCGAGCGCAGCTTGTTGAGGCGATCCTCGATCTCCCTCAGCTTGCCCGCCTTGTCCTCGGCCGCATCGATGTCGGCGCGGTAGGCGGCTTCGATGCCGCCTTCGAGCGGCAGCGAGCCCCAATAGGCCGACGGCCAGGCGTAGCGGATCGAGAAGCGGTCGGCCGGCTGATGCACCACGCCGGCGACACCGAAGGCGTTGCGCAGGATCACGGTGCACCAGGGCACGGTGGTCTGGTTGACCGCGGCCATGGCACGGACGCCGTGGCGGATGGTGGCCGCCTTCTCGGCATCGAGGCCGATCATGAAGCCCGGGCAGTCCATGAGATAGACGATCGGCAGGTGGAAGGTTTCGGCGAAGTCGACCCAACGCACCACCTTCTGGCAGGCATCCGCGGTCCACGAGCCGCCATAGTGGAAACTGTCGCTGGCAAGCACCATCACCGCCCTGCCCTCGAGCCGGGCGAGACCGACAATGATCGGCTTGCCGAAATTCTTGGCGACCTCGAAGAACGAGCCCTTGTCGACGACCTGCTCGACGATCGGCCGCATCTTGTAGACCTGCTTGCGGTTGCGCGGCACCGCATTCATCAGGGCTTCTTCGGTACGCTCCGGATTGTCGGTGCACGGCAAGGTCGGCGGCAGCTCGTAGACCGATGACGGCAGATAAGAGAGGAAGCGCCGCGCGCAGGCGAACGCCTCTTCTTCCGTGTCGACGGCGTGATCGACCGCGCCGGCGCGGGTCTGGATGTCGGCGCCGCCGAGCTCCTCCTTCGAGAGGTCCTGCCCGAGCGCCTTCACCACCGGCGGCCCCGCGACGAACATCGCGGACTTCCTGGTCATGATGGAATAGTGGCTGGCGGCAAGGCGCGCCGCGCCAAGGCCAGCGACCGAGCCGAGACCGAGCGCGACGACCGGCACGCGCGACAAATTTTCCGTCGTGAAGCGATACCAGCGCGTGCCGCCGATGCCGCCCGGCAGATTGGCCGCGCCCTTGGTCTCGATGGTCTTGACCGAGCCGCCGCCGCCGGAGCCCTCGATGATTCGGACGATGGGCAGACGGAAATCATGCGCCATCTCCTCCGCCATCAACGGCTTGGCCGAGATCGACGCATCGGCCGAGCCGCCGCGGACGGTGAAGTCGTCGCCGACCACGACGACCGTGCGGCCTTCGACGCGCGCGCGGCCGAACACGCAGTTCGCCGGCGTCAATTTCTGCAACTCGCCGCGGGAATCGTACTCACCGATGCCGGAGACGGCACCGATCTCGTGAAAGCTGCCGCTGTCGATCAGTCTGTCGATACGCTCCCGAACAGTCAGTCGGCCCTGGTCATGCTGACGCTTGACCTTGTCAACGCCGCCCATCTCCCGCGCGAAGGCTTCGCGCCGGGCGAGCTCGTCGAGTTCCGGCTTCCAGTTCATTCACTCCCTCCGAATTGATCGGCTTGTTATTGTTATGTACGGCCATTGCGACCGGTTTGCGTGAGATACGGGCGTTGAAGACGTCGCCTTCCGCGCCCTCCATCAGGCTGCCGAGCGAACGGCCGAGCGCGAGCATCAGCGGCGCGACTTCGGCATGCAGACGCTGCTCGTCATACATCGACGACAGAAGGCCGATCGTGATGACGACGAAGGTCTGGTACTGCGGCGACCAGATCGGCACCGCGAGGCCGTTGATGTGCGGGCTCCACAGGCCGCAGGCCACGACGTATCCGCGCTCGAGCAACGACTGCCTGTTGGCCTCGATGCGGGGCCTCAGGATCTTTGCAGCTTCGGGCGCTTCCCGTTCCATGTCCGTGATGAAGGCATCGCCGACTTCAGGCGCCAGCGCCGCCGTGAAGGCCGCGCCCGCGGCCGTCGAGGCCATCGAGATGCGGCTGCCGGTGCCCTCGTGCAGGCCGAGCGCAGCCGCCGAGCGCGCGAACTGGAGATAGACCAGATGGAAGCGATCGGGGACAACGAAGCCGACCGTGCCCGGAAGCTGCTCGGCGACTTCCTGCAGCCGCTGCCGGATCATGCTGCGCAGCTGCGCGCCCTTCATCATCGAGGCGCTCATCGCCACCGCGCTCGGACCGATGCGATACTTCTGGTCTCGCGGCAGGTACACGAGCTGCCCCATCCGCGTCAGCGTGTGCGTGAGCCGCGACACCGTCGAGCGCGGCAGGCCGCAGCGATTTGAAATCTCGAGATTGCCGAGTCGGGCCTCGTGGCCCTCGAAGCATCGCAACACGTCGAACGCGCGCGACACCACCTGGATGACATCACCCTCGCCGGCATCGCCAGCGAGCGCACCTTGCCTGCTTAACCGCTCCGATCGTCGTCCCATGTTCCCTACCGTTCGTTCCGCTCTGCGGAATTAAATTCCACTTGCAGACGACGCTACCTCAGGCATTTTGCGACGACAACAAAAAGGCGATGGCATGCCAGAAATTAAGATCGTCACGGAGGTCGCGGGTCGCATCTGCTCAACTCCCGTGCAAGTTGGCGGAACCGTTGCGGATGGTGATGACGTTGTGATCGTCGAAGCCATGAAGATGGAGATACCTGTGCCCTCGCCTGCGAGCGGCACGATCAAATCGCTGCTCGTCAAGCTCGACGATGTCGTCGCGGAAGGACAGGCGATCGCGATCGTCGCAAACTGACTGCATTATCCGTTGCTTCCGCGACAATCTGTCTGCCTCATCGCCGCGTTCGCGGTACGGCGTTGCCATCGCCTGATCGCGATGACATGATCGTTTCAAACAAAAATCTGTTTCAAACAAAGAATGAAACTCTTCGCGGCAAACGCGGGGATCATTGGAGGGAAACATGCTTCGTGGGCTGACCATGCTCGCGCCCGCCTTGGTTGCGGGCATTTCTTTTGCGTCTACACGCTATGCAAGCGCCGAAGACAGCAAGCTGCCGGCGACATTGACGTTCACCGCCTATGACACCGGCACCGCCGGCTTCAACATCGCGGTCGGCGTCGGCAAGATGATGAAGGACAAATACGGCACCGATGTGCGCGTGCTGCCCGCAGGCAACGACGTCGCGCGGCTTGCACCATTGCGCGCCAAGCGCGCGGCGTCATCCGCGATGGGATCGGGCACCTATTTCGCGCAGGAAGGCGTGTTCGAATTCGGCTCGAAGGAGTGGGGCCCGCAGCCGCTCCAGATCATGCTGTCGAGCGTCGATTGCAATTGCGGTTCGCTTGGGGTCGCAGCCGATAGCGGCGTGAAAGATCTGAAAGACCTGAAAGGCAAGCGCGTCGGCTTCGTGGTCGGCTCGCCCGCGCTGAACCAGAACTCGCTCGCGGTGCTCGCCTTCGCGGGCCTGACGCAGAAGGACGTCAAGGTCGTCGAGTTCGCGAGCTACGGCGCGATGTGGAAAGGCCTGATCAACAACGACACCGACGCCGCCTTCGGCACCACCATCACCGGCCCCGCCAAGGAAGCCGAGACCTCGCCGCGTGGCCTGGTCTGGCCGCCACTGCCCGCCAAGGACAAGGAAGGCTGGGCGCGGATGCAGAAGGTCGGCTCGTTCTTCTTCCCGCAGACCGCAACCTGCGGCGCCGGCATCACGCCGGACAAGCCGATCGAGCTCGGCAACTACCCCTATCCGATCTTCGTCGCCTATGCCTCGCAACCGGCCGACCAGGTCTATGCGATGACCAAGGCGATGATCGCGAACTACGACGCCTACAAGGACTCTGCACCGGGCGCCGGCGGGCTCGCCTCCGACCGGCAGACCAAGAACTGGGTGGTGCCCGTGCATCCCGGCGCGGTGAAGGCCTTGAAAGAAGCCGGGCAATGGTCTGACGCGCAGGACGCCCACAACAACAAGCTGTTCAAGCGACAGGACGTGCTTGGTGCGGCGTGGGCGGATTACAGCAGGTCCAATCCGCCGTCGGACGAAAAGGCCTTCCTCGAAGGCTGGATGAAGGCGCGCGCCACGGCGCTGGCCAAGGCCGACATGCCGAACGGGTTTGACTGACCGTCAAGCTGCCTGCCGCAGAACTGTTTGAGGAGAGCACCGATGTCAGAGACTGCGGCAGCGCCGGCGACGAAGGTTGAATTCGAGGACCCGCATCCCGGCGCCGCCGCCGACCTGCAGGAAGCCGAGGTCACGCGCGTCCGCACATTGAAGGGCGCGTGGCGCTGGGTGCTGATGGCGGCCACCGCGGCCACCATTCTGTTGTGTGTGAACCAGCAATTCTCGCTGCGGTTCTTCATCGACTACACACAGCTCAACAC
Organism: Bradyrhizobium sp. Arg816; assembly: GCF_029989365.1. Taxonomy (GTDB): domain Bacteria; phylum Pseudomonadota; class Alphaproteobacteria; order Rhizobiales; family Xanthobacteraceae; genus Bradyrhizobium. The sequence goes on from NZ_JAPRAQ010000001.1 coordinate 24,191, forward strand.
CGAATATTTCTACCTGCTGATCGCGCTGATGCTCCCGTTCACCTTCCTGATCTTTCCGGGATCGGAGAAGGCGCCGCTCGACCGCATCCCCTGGTATGACCTGCTGCTGTTCGCGGCGACCTTCGGCTCGGCGATCTGGCTGATGCTCAACATCCGCAAGGCCGCGCAATTCGGCTGGGAGTTCGATGGCGCGCCTGGCAGCGTCATCGCCGCCGGGCTCGTGATGTGGTTCGTGCTGATGGAGGCGCTGCGGCGCACCGGCGGCTGGAGCCTGCTGCTCAGCGTGCTGCCCTTCACGCTCTATCCGCTGTTTGCGGACTCTTCCTGGCTCGGACCGTTCCGCGGCACGCAATCGACGCTGCAGCAGACCACGTCTTATCACATGCTCTCCGGTGAGAGCCTGCTCGGCATTCCCATCCAGGCCTTTGCCGACACCGTGATCGGCTTCCTCGTCTTCGGCACCGCGCTGATGATGACGGGCGCGGGCAAATTCTTCATCAACATCGCCTTCGCGATGTGCGGCACCTTCCGCGGCGGCGCGGCAAAGGTCTGCGTGTTCGCCTCCGGCCTGCTCGGCACCGTCGGCGGCAGCATCGTTTCCAACGTGCTGACGGCGGGAACGATGACGATCCCCGCGATGAAGAAGACCGGCTTCACGCCGTCCTATTCCGGCGCGATCGAGGCCTGCGCCTCGACCGGCGCCGTGCTGGCGCCGCCGGTGCTGGGCGCCACCGCCTTCGTCATGGCGCAGTTCATGAACACCGGCTATGCCGACGTCGCGCTCGCCGCGACCATCCCCTCGATCCTCTATTATGTCGGCCTGTTCGCGCAGGTCGACGCCTATGCCGCCCGCCACAAGCTGAAAGGTCTGCCGCGCGCCGAGCTGCCGCGCTTCTGGGACGCTTTCAAAGAGGGCTGGTACTATCTCTTCGTGATCGTCGTGCTCGTGGTGATGCTGCTCTACTTCAAGCGCGAGAGCCACGCGCCGTTCTATGCCTCCGTGCTGCTCGTGATCCTGCATCAATGGTCCGGGCCGGCGCGCTGGAAGACCGGCAATACGCTCGTGCTCGCCGGTTCGATCGCGGCAACGGCTGCGATGTTCTGGTTCGGCGTGCTCAACGCGGCGCTGTGGGGCATGTGCCTGCTGGCGGCACTGAACGAGTTCTTCCCCGGCAAGAACTGGGGCGGCGCGCGCTGGCTGCATTTCCTCGAGCTCAACGGCAAGACCTTCGTCGAGCTGATCGCGATCCTCGCCGGCTGTGGCCTCTTGATCGGCGCCTTCTCGCTCACCGGCGTGATCTCGAGCCTCGCCAACGATCTGCTCAGCATTGCCGGGGGCGATGCCTTCCTGCTGCTGATCATGTGCGCCATCACCAGCCTGATCCTCGGGCTCGGGCTGACCACGACCTCCTGCTACATCTTCCTGGCCATCCTGGTGGCGCCGGCGCTGGAGAAGCTCGGGCTGAACAAGATGGCCGTGCACATGTTCATCTTCTACTGGGGCATGCTGTCCTCGATCACGCCGCCGGTGGCGATCGCCTCCTTCGCGGCGGCCGGCATCGCAGGCGCGCCCGCGATGAAGACGGGCTGGGAGAGCATGTGGGTCGGCAGCATCATCTATTTCATCCCGTTCTTCTTCGTGCTCAATCCGGCGCTACTGCTTCAGGGCAGCAATCCGTATCTGGAGGCATTCGGGCTGACCGGACTTGCCTGCTTCGGCATCGTCTTCATCTGCGGCGGCATCCAGGGCTACCAGGCTTATGTCGGCGACCTTCGCGGCGCCGGCCTGATGGAGTGGCCTTTGCGGGTGCTGCTGGTGATCGGCGGTTTTGTCGTGGCCACGCCTGGCGGCGGGATCATGCCGCTGTCGCAGATGCAGGTCACGCTGCTCGGCCTCGCGATCCTGGTGCCCACGGTCTTGATCGCCCTGCTGCTGGTTCGGCGGCAGGCCGTGGTGCCGGACGGGTTGCGCGTGCCCTGATTGCGTTGCAAAACAGGGGCGATGACACCGCTCTCGCTTGCCGCCTCCGCCTGGACCCGCTCGAAGCCGCCCTTGCTGCGGTTTCTGGGCAATTGTCTCAACGAATTCTCGGCCGAGACCGCAGGCGCCGTCGCCGACTACATCCCCGAGCTGAGCAAGGCCGACCCTGCCCATTTTGGCATCAGCCTCGCGACGCTGGACGGCCATGTCTACGAGGTCGGCGACTCCAGGGTGCCCTTCACCATCCAGTCGATGTCAAAGCCGTTCGTGTTCGCGCTGGCGCTGGACCTCCTGGGCGCCGGCCGCGTCGAGAGCGCGATCGGCGTCGAGCCCTCGGGCGATCCCTTCAACTCGATCCGGCTCAATTCCGACAACCATCCGTTCAACCCGATGGTCAATGCCGGCGCGATCGCCTGCACCGGGCTGATCTATGACAGCAAGGGCCCTGAAGCCTTCGAGCAGATTCGGCTCGCGCTCAGCCGCTTCGCGGGCCGCGATCTCGCGGTGGACGAGGCCGTTTACAGCTCGGAGAGCCAGACCGGCGACCGCAACCGCGCCATCGGCTACCTCCTCAAGACCAATGCGGTGATCTCGGACAATGTCGCGGGTGTGCTCGACGTCTATTTTAGGCAATGCGCGGTGCTGGTCACGGCGCGCGACATTGCGGTGATGGCGGCAACGCTCGCCAACCGCGGCGTCAATCCGGTGACGGGCGAGCAGGTGCTGAGCGCTTACGCGATCTCGCGCACGCTGTCGGTGATGACGTCGTCGGGCATGTACGACTACGCCGGCGAATGGATCTACCGGATCGGCATTCCCGCCAAGAGCGGCGTCGGCGGCGGCATTCTGGCGGCACTCCCCGCCCGCCTCGGCCTCGGCAGCTATTCGCCCAAGCTCGACAAGCACGGCAACAGCGTGCGCGGCATCAAGGTCTGCGAGGCGCTGTCCTCGCATTACGACCTGCACATGCTCAACCGCAGCGACGACGCCCGCAACGCCGTCATCGCCGACTACGACATCGGCAAGAGCCCGTCGCGGCGCGTGCGCCGGCCGCAAGAGCGCGAGATTCTGGCCGCGCACGAGCAGGAGGTGCGGGTCATCGAGCTGGTCGGCACGCTGTCGCTGTCGGCGGTCGATTATGTCTCACGCAGGCTCGCCGGACAGCCGCGGCCGCAAATCGTGATCTTCGATCTCCACCGCGTCACCTCCACCACCCGCGCCGGGGCGCGGCTCGTGGCCGAGGCGTTCGAGGAGCTGGCGGCGCTGAACGTGACCGTCGTGATTTCAGGCGTCCGACGCGCTTCCAAGGAGTGGGACAGCCTGCGGGAATGGACGGCGGAGCTGAAGAACGTCCGCGACTTCTATCTGCTCGACACCGCAATCGAATGGGCGGAAGACCAGATCGTCTACCGCTATGGCGGCTCGATCGATTTCCACGAGACCACCGAGCTTGCTGAACAGCCGCTGCTATCAGGCATGAGCGAGGAAGAGCTGACCGACCTCGCCTCGATCTGCGCGATCCGGACCTTTCCATCCGGGGCAAAGATCATCACGACGGGCGCCCCCGCCGAGTCCCTGTTCTTCCTGCGCAGCGGCGCCGTGCATGTCACCCTGCCCGACGGCGTGCGGCTGGCGACGCTGACCGCCGGCATGGCCTTCGGCGAGATGGGGCTGCTGGAGCCGACGCGCACGGCCGATGTGTTCGCGGATATGTCGGCAACCGCGTTCGAGGTGCCGCTGAAGGATTTCGAGCGCTTCCGCAAGCAGCACCCGCGCGCCAGCGAACGCGTCATGCGCAATCTGGCGCAGCTGCTCGCCGACCGCCTGATCGTCGCCAACGCCAAGGTGGATATCCTGACGTCGACGTAAAGGCTGGCCGAGGTTCATTCACAAGAGGCCGTCATGCCCGGGCTTGTCCCGCCTGCGCGGCCGAAGCCGCTTCGGCGCGGCGAAGGCCCGGGCATCCACGTTCTTTTGCTGCGTGGCAAGGCGTGGATAGCCGGGACAAGCCCGGCCATGACGCTGCGGAGACTGTCGGTGCCCCAGCGTACGCCTCTTGCTCAGCGGCTCGCGGCCTCGCTGATCCGCCGCTTGATCTTGGCGGCGCTGGCCTTGAGCAATTCGGATGGCTGCTGGCCGGTCGCCGCGCACAGGCAGGCCCAGTAATAGATGACATCGCCGAGCTCTTCGACGAGACCCGCCTTGTCGAGCCAGTCATCGCGGAGCAGCTTCTTGATGTGCTCGGCGACCTCGCCGGATTCGCCGGCGAGGCCGAGCCCGAGATAGGACAGCCGCTCGTTGGACGGATGCTCATCGACTTTCGCAATGCTCGCGGCCCAGACCGCGTATTCATCGATCGTCATTGGCAAACCTCGCCACAGTTTTTGGATCAGCCCACCACTTCCGTGACGGGCTGGAGGTCGATTTCAAAGGTCTCCAGAAATTTCGAGGTCATGATGTAGAAGCCGACCGAAAGCTGGAGCTCGACCAGCGCGGCCGGTGTCAGCTTCGATGCGATCGCCTTGAACGTCGCATCCGTCGGCTTCTTCAGCTTCACGATCTCGTCGGTGAAGGCGAGTGCGGCGCGCTGCACCTCATTGAAGCAGGCCGCGGCCTGCCAGTTCTCCAGCGCTTCGTTCTGCTCGTCGGTGACGCCGACATTCTTGCCGATGCGCTTGTGCGCGACGATCTCATACGGCGCCTCGCACAAAATCCCGGTGCGGGTGATCGCGAGCTCGCGCACGATGGGATCGAGCTCGCCCTTGTGGCGGATGGCGCCGCCGAGCCGGCAATATTGCTCAAAGTAGCTCGGCGAGTGCGCCATCATGCGGAAGATGTTGGCGTTGCGGTTCTTGTCGAGAATTTCGCGGGTGCGGTCGGACGCCTTGATCGGGTCGCTGTAGTTGATACGGGCCATGATTTACCTGAAGATTTCCCTGACGATTTCCTTGAAGATTACCTTGGGCCTTTGATGCTTTTTTGTCGTTAGCGGCGAGAGTTCCACGAAACTGTATTCTGGCGTGACCGCAACAGCAACATCATCGAGTCAAAATGCCGCCGCATTGCTGATCGACCTTGGCACAGTCGATATTCGCCGCGTGGGGACAAATCACGGTGAATACTCGCAAGGGGTGTTCCGAGTAAAAACAATTGACCGTCGGGTGCGCTAGCCGCGCAACGATGAGTCACGCCCAAGTCTAGGGAGAATAAGGCATGAAGGAAGCCACCAAGGGGGCGGCCTCGGAAGCGCTCGCGCATATGCTGGCGGTGACGGCGATGCTCGTCATCGCCAGCATCTTGTTCTACGGGCGTTAGCAAGAGTTGCGTAGAGTGTTTTCGTCATTCCGGGGTGGCTCTCGCACAGGCCAAGCCCAGAATCCCGTTCCAGGCTCGGTCCCTTGGACCGCCCCCGAATGACGGATCCTACTCTATTTCCTTTTGCTGAAAAACGGCACGAGCTTGCCGGCGAATGTCGGGAAGCTCGCGGTGACCTCATCACCGATAGCTAGATTCGGCTCGCCATGCGCCATCATGCGAAAGCCCTCGGCGCAATCGACCAGCAGGATGTTGTAGGGCACGTGCGCGCGGGTCTCGGGCGTGGCGGCGCGGCAGACCAGCGAGGTCGCATAGACCCTGCCCTTGCCGCTGGCGCGCGCATCGCGCGGATCGGGCGCGCCGCAGGCCGCGCAGAAGGCGCGATGGAAATACTGCACATGGCCGCATGCGCCGCAGGTCTGAAAGGTGATGGCCTGCTCACCCTTGGTCCAGTCCGCGATTCGTTCGCTCATCGCACGCGCTCCAGAAACATGCTCACGTGGGACGACAGCACGCCGCCGTCGCCGTGCAGCAGCGCGATCGAGGCATCGCGCACCTGGCGGCTAGCCGCCCGCCCCGTCATCTGCAAATGCGCCTCGACCAGATGCGCCATCGCACCGCCGACGCCGCAATGGCCATAGCTGAGAAGGCCGCCATGGGTGTTGAGCGGCATCGCGCCGTCGCGGCTGAAATGGCCGGCGCGCACGCGCGCAGCCGCCTCGCCGCGGCCGGCAAGGCCGAGGTCTTCCAGCAGCATGGCGAGCGTGATGGTAAAGCTGTCGTAGATCGCGGCGTAGCGCACGTCGGAGATCGCAAGGCCGGTGGCCTCCTTGGCGCGGGCGATGGAGATTTCAGCACCGAGCTCGCTGAGCGCGGGCGCGGCCGTCACATGCTGATGGGTATGCGCCTGGGCGCAGCCGCGGATGCGCACGGCGGTCTCGCCGGTCCGCTCACGGCTGATGACGAATGCCGCGCCGCCGTCTGACACCGGGCAGCAGTCCAGCAGCTTGAGCGGCATTGCCACCGGCTTCGAGGCCATGACATCGGCGACCGTGATGGGATCGTGGAATTGCGCGTCGGGGTGAGTGCAGGCATGCGCGCGCATCAGCACCGCGAATTCGGCGAGGTCTTCTTCCGTCACGCCGTATTCGTGCATGCAGCGCGTGGCGACCAGGCCGTAATAGGCGGGAATGGTCGGGCCGAGCGGCACCTCGTAATCGGGATGGCCGACCTGCGCCAAAGCCTGGATCGAGGCGTCGCGGCTCTGCCCGGTGAGCCGGTTCTCGCCGGCGACGACGAGGACGTTGCGCGCGACGCCCGCCTCGACGAGGTGATGGGCCAGCATCGTCATTGCGAGACCGGTGGCGCCGCCGACCTGCACGGCATGCGCGTAAGACGGGCGGATGCCGAAATGCTCGGCGAAGACGGTCGCCAACATGATGTGCGGCGAGACGGTGGAGTAGCCGCAGAGGATGCCGTCGATCTCGGCGCGCTTCAGCCCGGCATCGTCGAGCGCGGCTTGTGCGGCCCGGCTCATCAGGTCGAGCGAGGATGAGCCTTCGTGCTTGCCGAAAGGCGTGAGGCCGACGCCGGTGACGAAGCTCACGATGCCCCTCCCTGCTGCTGCGGCGAGCGCGTGACGCCATCGCGGACCAGCGCGGCGATCTCGTCCGGGGAGTAGCCGACCTCACGCAGAATCTCCGCGCCGTGCTCGTTGAGCCGCGGCGCAAGTCGCACCGGCTCCGCCTCGGTCTCTGACCAGGTCGCCGTCACCTTCATACTGCGGATCGGGCCTTCGGTCGGATGGTTCACGACCGGGAAGAAGCCGGTGGCTTCCAGATGCTCATCATGCAGGATCGACGCGAGGTCGTGCATCGGCATCACGGGCACGTCGGCCTTGGTCAGCAAATCGATCCACTCGGCCGTGGTGCGCGTCTCGAAGATGCGCGCGAGCTCGGCATAGACGACGTCGATATTGGCGGCACGGCCGGCGAATGTCGCGAATTTGGGGTCGGCGCGCAGATCGTCGCGGCTCGTTGCCTTGAAGAAGTTCTCCCACTGCTTGTCGTTGTAGACGATGACGCTGAGATAGCCGTCCGAGGTCTTGTAGGGCCGGCGGTCGCGCGAGAGATGGCGGGCATAGCCGCCCTTGTCGAGCGGCGGCTCGTAGGTGAGACCGCCCATGTGGTCGCCCATGACGAAGCCGGCCATGGTCTCGAACATCGGGATGTCGACGCGCTGGCCGCGGCCGGTGCGATCCCGATGCACCAGGCTGGCGCAGATCGCGCCGACCGCAGTGAGACCGACGATGCGGTCGACCAGCGCGTTGGGCACATAACGCGGCACGCCGTCGCCGGTCTGCGCCATCAAGGCGGGCAGCGCGGTCGCGCCCTGGATCAAATCGTCATAGGCGGGTTTTGCCGCATAAGGCCCGTCCTGGCCGAAGCCGAACACGCCGGCATAGACGAGGCGCGGGTTGATTTTCGAGACGACGTCGTAGCCGAGCTGAAGCCGCGCCATCGCCTGCGGGCGGACGTTGTAGACGAGAACGTCGGCGTCCTTCAGCAGCCGCAGCACGGCCTCGCGGCCGGCGGGCTTCTTCAGATCGAGACAGATCGAGCGTTTGCTGCGGTTGGTGTTGAGGAACACCGGGCCCATGCCGGCATGGCGCGTCGGGCCGATCAGGCGGGTGACGTCGCCGTCGAGCGATTCCACCTTGATCACGTCGGCACCGTAGTCGCCGAGCATCTGGGTCGCATAGGGACCCATCAGCACGGTGGTCATGTCCACGACCTTGATGCCCTTCAGCGGCCCCATCCGTTCGCTCCCGATTGCGCGAGCTCAACCTGGCCCTGCGATTTCGGTCCAGCTAAGGGCAGCGACGCCGCGCGCGCAAGGGCGGCCGGGGTATGGCCGCATGCGCAGGCCGATGCGGCGCTATTTCTTCTGGCGGGCTTCGCGGATCTTGATGAGACGGTCGAGCTCATCGTTCTGCTGGTTGATCCGGTCGGCGATCCGCGACTCGTTCTGCTCGCCGGAGGCGGCAGCGGCCTGCTCGATGAGCTGCCGGATATTGTCCTCGAGGATCGCGATGCGATCGTTGAGTGCGTCTATCGACAGCGAGTCTTCGTAGTCATTGCCCATGATGCGTTCCCTGCCAATCACTCAACAGCCGCAGGATGGGCAAAGCGTAGTGTGCCCACCTTGATCTAGCGCAACAAAAAGGTGGGCACGGCGCAAACGCGCCTTTGCCCACCCTACGAGACCTTACTTCAGCGGCTCCAGCACGGAGACGTAGTTGGCAACCGCCGCGCCGCCCATGTTGAAGATGCCGCCGAGCTTGGCGTTCTTGAGCTGCATGCCCTCGGGCGCCTGGCCGGCGAGCTGCATCGCGGTCATCACGTGCATCGAGACGCCGGTGGCGCCGATCGGATGGCCCTTGGCCTTCAACCCGCCGGACGGATTGACCGGCAGCTTGCCGTCCTTGAGGGTCCAGCCTTCCTTGATGGCGCGGGCGCCCTGCCCCTTCGGCGTCAGGCCCATCGCTTCGTATTCGATCAGCTCGGCGACCGTGAAGCAGTCATGGGTCTCGACGAAGGAGAGATCGGTGAGCGCAACGCCCGCCTTCTCCAGCGCGCGCTGCCAGGCGACCGTGCAGCCCTCGAACTGGAGGATGTCGCGCTTGGACATCGGCAGGAAGTCCTGGGCGTGCGCGGTGGCGCGGAAGCCGATCGACTTGCTCATGCCCTTGGCGGTCTCGGCATCGGCCAGCACCAGCGCCGCGGCGCCGTCGGAGACCAGCGAGCAGTCGGTACGCTTCAGGGGACCCGCGACGTAGGGGTTCTTCTCGCTCTCGGCCCGGCAGAACTCGAAGCCAAAGTCCTTGCGCATCTGGGCGAAGGGATTGGCGACGCCGTTCTTGTGGTTCTTGGCCGCGATCAGCGCCAGCGCATCGGACTGGTCGCCGTATTTCTGGAAATAGGAGCTGGCGATCTTGCCGAACACGCCGGCGAAGCCGCCGACGGTGTCGCCGTCTTCCGGCAGATAGGACGCCTTGAGCAGGTTCTTGCCGATCTCAGGCCCCGGGGTGCGGGTCATCTGCTCGACGCCGACGACGAGCACGATCCTGGCCGCGCCTGCGTCGATCGCTCGCAGGCCCTGATGGACCGCGGCGGAGCCGGTGGCGCAGGCGTTCTCGACGCGGGTCGTCGGCTTGAAGCGCAGCTTCGGGTCGGCCTGGAGCACCAGCGAGGCGGTAAAATCCTGCGGCGAGAAGCCGGCGTTGAAATGGCCGAGCACGATCTCGTCGACGTCGGAGGCGGAGATGCCGGCATCCGCAATCGCCTCATTGGCCACGCGGGTGACGAGGCTTTCGACGGTCTCGGTGTCGAACTTGCCGAACGGCGTATGCGCCCATCCGACGATGCTGGCGGTCATGGTCATCTCCCTGGGGACTCTTACTGAGCTAAATCTTAGCCCACCGACCGCAAGACTTCACGCTGCTTTCAGGGCCTTGAGGGTGCGCTGGCAGATGGCAGTTATGCCGGCCCAGTTTCCGGCCTTGATCTCCGCCGCCGGGCACAGCCAGGAACCGCCGACCGCGACCACATTGGGCTCGGCAAGCCAGGTCGCCGCATTGGCCTCGCCCACACCGCCGGTCGGGCAGAACCGCACGTTCGGGAACGGCCCGCCCAGCGCGCGCAGGCCCTTGATGCCGCCGGCCTGCTCGGCCGGGAAGAATTTTGCGACGTCGAGCCCGTAGGATAGCGCCAGCATCAGTTCTGACGCCGTGGCAATGCCCGGCGCGAACGGCAGGGAGCTGTCCGCGGCGACCTTCAGGAGATCGGGGGTCAGGCCCGGGCTGATGCCGAACGCGACGCCGAGCTTCTCGACACGGACGAAATCGGCCGGATTGAGAATCGTGCCGATGCCGACGACCGCCTCGGGGACTTCGGCCATCATCGCCCGCGCCGCCTCGATCGCAACCGGGGTGCGCATGGTCACCTCCAGCGTACGGACGCCGCCGGCCACCAGCGCTTTCGCCAGCGGCACGGCATCCTGGATGCGCTCGATGGTGAGGACGGGAATGACGGTCGCAGCCTTGAACAGCGCGACGAGGTGGTTCTGTTGGGCAGTCGTGGTCATCTTGGCTTTCGTTTCACTAGGTCGCTTTACTTGGTCGCTTGACGCGTGGTCCCCGGCCGGTGCCGCTTCTTCGGCGGCATGGCATAGCCCGGAATGATGGCGCCGGGATAGCAGATCACGAGGCTTGCGAGGCGATGCCCGGCCTGGGCCGCCTCGACCGGCTCGGAACCGGCAAGCCGGGCGGCGATATAGGCCGCGGCGAAGCTGTCGCCGGCCGCCGTGGTGTCGACGACGGGATTTGTCATCGGTTCGGCGCGGACCTCGCTGGTACCGCCGGGGAAGCGCAGCAGGCTGACCGGCTCGGCCAGCCGGAACACCAGCTCGGGGCTCGGGATGCGTGCCATCAGCTGGTCCTGGCTCTCGCCGGGATAGAGCGCGAGCAGATCCTCCGTCGAGGTCAGCACGATGTCGGCGGTTGCAAACGCCGCGGCGAAGACCTCGCGGGCGACGTCGCGGTCCGGCCATCCCCGCGCGCGGAAATTGGTGTCGAACACGAAGCGGGTGCCGAGCAGGCGCGCCCGCTTGATCGCCGCGAACAGGCGCTCGCGCCCGGGCGCATCGTAGATCGAGAGCGTGATCGCGGAGAGATAGACGATGTCGTAGCTCATCAGCGAGTTGAGCAGCTCGTCCGTCTCCGGCAGGCTCATCAATTGGCGCGCCGCCGCACTGTCGCGCCAGTGGAAGAACTGGCGCTCGCCCTTCGCATCCGTCTGGATCATGTAGAGGCCGGGCAGCTTGCCCGGCAGCCGCACGACGCGGCGGGTGCCGATGCTCTCCGCATTCCAGGCCGCGATCATCTCGTCGCTCAGGGCATCGTCGCCGAGCGCGGTGAGATAGTCGACCTTGACCTCGAGCCGCGCCAGATACACCGCCGTGTTGAGGGTGTCGCCGCCGAAGCCGCGCGAGTACAGGCCACCGCCCTGGCCATGCCCGCTGGACTGTCCACCCTGGGCCTGCCGGAGCTCGACCATGCATTCACCGATGCAAGCAACGCTCGCCATCGTCATATCCACGCTGTTCATCGGTTGGGTCAGGCGACGAAGTTGCCGCCGAGCTCGTCTTCGATGTGAATGCGGATGATGTCGTCGAAGCTCTTTTCTTCGGTGGTGAAGCCGAGCTCGCGCGCCCGCTTCGCCTCGAAATTACGCGGCCAGCCACCGACGATGCCGACGATGAACGGATCCGGCTCGTGCTTGATGCGCGCGGCGACCTTGTCGCCGGCCACCCGCTTGAGCGCAGCGATCTGTTCGCCGACCGTCGCCGAAAAGCCGGGCATGGTCAGATTGCGGCGCGGACCGACCTTGGCGAGGTCCATGGTGCCGGCATGGAGCAGGAAGCCGACGGCGGAACGCGGCGTGGCGTGCCAGTGGCGGACGTCCTCGGAGACCGGGAGGACCGCCTCCTTGCCGGCCAGCGGCTCGCGCAGGATGTTGGAGAAAAAGCCCGATGCCGCCTTGTTGGGCAGGCCGGGCCGGATGCAGATGGTCGGCAGACGAATGCCGATGCCGTCGAGGAAGCCGCGGCGCGAATAGTCGGCGAGCAGCAATTCGCCGATCGCCTTCTGAGTGCCGTAGCTGAGCAGCGGGGTGTGGAAGAACTCGTCGCCGATCGCATCCGGGAACGGGGCGCCGAATACCGCGATTGACGAGGTGAAGACCACGCGCGGCTTGTAGCCGCCGCCGACGAGCCTGACGGCATCGAGCAGCATGCGCGTGCCGTCGAGATTGATGCAGTAGCCCTTGTCGAAATCGAGCTCGGCTTCGCCGGAGACGATCGCGGCGAGATGGAAGATCACGTCGGGGCGGCCGGCGATCAGCTTTTCGGCTGCGCCCGGCACGGCGAAATCGCCTGACACGGTCTCGACGGGGAAACCGGCCTTTTCCGGCTTCTTGGGCTCGACCACGTCGTGCATGGTCAGCTTGGTGATGTCGCTCTTGCCGAGCCGGCCGTCGCGCAACAGCCGTTCACACAATTTACGGCCCACCATGCCGGCGGCGCCCAGAACCAGAATGTGCAAGAGCCTACTCCTTTTTATTGGCCGGAGCGCACCGCTCCTGAAAAGTCTTGGCGCGCTCTCAGGCAGGCCCCGCGATCATTCCTTCACGGCGCCGGTCATCGCCGACACATAGTACTCCACGAAGAAGGAATAAAGGATAACTACGGGGACCGAGCCGATCAGGGCCGCCGCCATCAGCGCGCCCCAATGGTAGACGTCGCCGCTGACGAGCTCGGTGATGGCGCCGACGGGAATCGTCTTGTTCTCCGACGAGGAGATGAAGGTCAGCGCGTAGATGAACTCATTCCAGGACAACGTGAAGGCGAAGATGCCGGCCGAGATCACCCCCGGGAGCGACAGCGGCAGTGTGATCTTGACCAGGATCTGGAGCCGCGTCGCCCCGTCGATCAGGGCGCATTCCTCCAGCTCGTAGGGAATGGTGCGGAAATAGCCCATCAGGAGCCACGTGCAGAACGGGATCAGGAAGGTCGGATAGGTCAGGATCAGCGCCAGATTGCCGTCGAACAGGCCGAGCTGGAACACGATCGCCGCCAGCGGAATGAACAGGATCGAGGGCGGCACGAGATAGCCGAGGAAGATCGCAAGGCCGACATAGCGCGAGCCCTTGTAGCGGAGGCGTTCGATCGCGTAGGCGGCGCAGACGCTGGCGAACAGCGAGATGAAGGTGGAGGACACCGAGACGATCACGGTGTTCCACATCCAGAGCGGATAGTCGGTTTCGACCAACAGCTTCTTGATGTGCTCGATGGTCGGATTCACGATCCAGAACGGATTGTACTTCTCGTAATCGTACATCTCCGCGTCCGGCTTGAACGTCGCGACCGCCATCCAATAGAACGGGAACAGCAGGAAGAAGATGATCAGGCCGAGCGGAAAGTAGACCCGCAAGAACTTCCGCGGGAAGCTCTCGAGATAATCCATTCCGACGCTTTGGTCGTCTGCGGTGCTCATGGTCAGTCCCTCCCGCCCTGCTGCCAGCGGGAGCGCTGAAGCCCGAAGAAGCTGAGCAGGATCGCCGCGACCAGGAACGGGATCATCGCGTTCGAGATCGCCGCGCCCTCCCCGAGATTGCCGCCGGTGATGGCGCGCTGGAACGACAGCGTCGCCATCAGATGCGTGGCATTGATCGGCCCGCCCCGCGTGATGGTGTAGATCAGCTGGAAGTCGGTGAACGTCATCAGCACCGAGAATGTCATCACGACCGCGATGATCGGCGACAGCATCGGCAGCGTGATGTGGCGGAAGCGCTGCATGTTGGTGGCGCCATCGAGATTGGCCGCCTCGTAGAGCGAGGGCGAAATCGTCTGCAATCCCGCCAGCAGCGTGATCGCCACAAAGGGCACGCCACGCCAGATATTGGCGGCGACGACCGACAAGCGCGCATTCCAGGGATCGCCGAGGAAATCGATGTAGCGCGTGATCAGGCCGGCCTTGATCAGCACCCAGGAGATGATCGAGAACTGGCTGTCATAGATCCACCAGAACGCGATCGCGGACAGCACCGTCGGCACCACGAAGGGCAGCAGCACGATGGCGCGGATCATCGACTTGAACGGCAGCCGCTCGTTGAGCAGCAGCGCGAGGTAAAGGCCGATGGCGAATTTCACGATGCTCGCGGTGAACGTATAGAAGATGGTGTTGAAGACCGAGAGCCAGAACACCGAATCCTTGGAGAGCGAGACGAAGTTCGCAAAGCCGATATAGCGCCCGGCCCCGCCGATCTTGGTGTCGGTCATGCCGAGCCAGAAGCCCAGCGCCAGCGGATAAGCCAGAAACAGGATGAGGATCGCGATCGCCGGCACCATGAACATCGCGCCGAGCCAATTCCGGCTCTCGAATGCTCTGGTCCACAGGCTGCTGCGCTTGACCTGCGCGACAGCGGACTCGGCCATGACTGCCATGTCGGATTCCCCTCGGAGGAAGAGTCACGGCGTCCGGCGAACCGGACGCCGCGCAGATTGGCGTTGATCAGACCTGGTAGTAGCGCTTGGCGCGCTCGGCGGCGCGCGCCGCAGCCTGCTTCGGCGTCGCCGAGCCGGAGGCTGCTTCCGCGAACATGTCGACGACGACGAAGTCGCCCATCACCGCGGCGGAGGCATAGCCGAGATCGCCGGCAAAGCCGTTGTCGCGGCAGCGCTTCAGGCAGTCGCGATACGGGGTGATCTTCGGATCCGACGTCCACACCGGGTTGTCGTTGTAGGCCGGCAGCGGCGGCGACACGTAGCCGTTGGAAGCGACCTCCCAGGCGTCGTAATTCTCCTTGTCCATCATGAACTTGATGAATTCCTTGACCGCCTTGGGATACTTCGAGTGCTTGTAGCCGTAGTAGACCAGCACGTTCTGCTGCTCGGTCGATACGCCCACGGGGCCGATCGGCATCGGCGCGTGGTTCATGTCCTTGGCGATCTCCTGCTGCTTCGGATCGGTGGAGTTCTTGCCGACGGTCCAGATCGAGATGCCGTTCAGCGTCAGGCTGAGTTCACCGTTCAGGAACGCCTTGTTGTTGTTCGAGTCATTCCACGACAGCACGCCCGGAATGAAGGTCTCGTAGAGCTGCTTGACGTATTCGAGCGCGGCGATCGTCTCCGGGGAGTCGATCACGACCTCGTTCTTGTCGTTGACGACCTTGCCGCCGAACGCCCAGAGCGCCCACTGGCACCAACCATTGGCATCGCCCGTGGCATGGCCGAGCGCGAAGCCGGCGGGCGTGTTGTTCTTCTTCAACGCCTGGCAGAGCTTGAGGAAGCCGGCGGTGTCCTTGGGGAATTCCTCGAAGCCCGCAGCCTTCACGTGGCTGATGCGGTAGTTCAGGCAGCCGCCGGTCGCGCCCTGCGGAATGGCGATCCAGCCGTTGCCCTTCTTGCCGTAACGTTCGGCAACCGGATACCAGCCGCCATACTGCGCGCCGAGATAGTCGGCGACATCAGTCATATCGATCAGCTTTTCCGGGAATTTGTGGGGATCGTCGAGCGTGCCGATGATGAGGTCGGGGCCGGCGCCGACATTGGCGGCCACCGCGGCCTTCGGGCGGATGTCTTCCCAGCTCTCGGCCTCGAGCTTGATCTTGACGCCGGTCTTCTCGGAGAACTTCTTGGTCTGCTCGGCGAACTTGTCGAACTCGGCCTGGATGAACTGCTTCCAGCGCAAGACGCGGATGGACGCGTTCGGCTCGGGCGTGTTGGTCCACTCCGCGGCGCGGACCGGCACGATGCCCGGGCCGGCCAGCAACGCTGCGCCGCCCAGGCCGGCCTTAAGCACACTTCGCCTGTCGAAATTGCTCATCGTTCTCTCCCTGAATTTTATATTTGTATTGGGTCGTTCTTGAACAGTCGTTGGGCAATCCTTTCGGCGCGGCTACATGCGTTTGCCCGTCGCCTCGTCGAACAGATGAACCAGGGACGGGTCAGGCTTCAGCTTGACCTTGTCGCCCGGATTGAACTGGTGACGCTCGCGGAAGACCGCGACGACCTGCTCGCCACCCACCTTCGCGAACACCTGCGTCTCCGAGCCGGTCGGCTCGACCACGATGATCTCGGCATCGGCGCCGTCGTCCGCGATGGTGAAATGCTCGGGTCGCACGCCATAGACGACAGGGCGACCGTCGGACGCCGCCGGCGCGCTCTTGAGCGGCAGCTTGACGCCGTTCGGCCCCTCGAAGGTCGCAACGCCGTTGACGCGCACATGGCCTTTCAGGAAGTTCATGGCCGGCGAGCCGATGAAGCCGGCGACGAACTGGTTGTCGGGCTTGTCGTAGAGCTCGAGCGGGGTCCCCATCTGCTCGACGATGCCGTCATGCATGACGACGATCTTGTCGGCCATGGTCATGGCCTCGATCTGATCGTGGGTGACGTAGACGGTCGTCGTCTTCAGCCGCTGGTGCAGCTCCTTGATCTCGGTGCGCATGGCGACGCGCAGCTTGGCGTCGAGGTTCGACAAGGGCTCGTCGAACAGGAACACCTGCGGATCGCGCACGATGGCGCGGCCCATCGCGACGCGCTGGCGCTGGCCGCCGGAGAGCTGGCGCGGATAGCGCTCGAGCAGCGGCGACAGTGCGAGAATTTCGGCGGCGCGCTTGACGCGCTTGTTGATCTCGTCGGAGCCCGCGTTCCGCAGCTTCAGCGAGAAGCCCATGTTCTCGCCGACAGTCATGTGCGGATAGAGCGCGTAGTTCTGGAACACCATCGCAATATCCCGCTCCTTGGGCTGGATATTGTTGACGACGCGGTCGCCGATCGAGATCGTGCCGGAGGTGATGTTCTCGAGGCCTGCAAGCATGCGCAGAAGCGTCGACTTGCCGCAGCCGGAGGGGCCAACCAGGACGACGAACTGGCCGTCCTCGATCGGAATCGAAACGCCGTGCAGGACTTCAAAATTGCCGAACGATTTCCGCACGTCGCGGATTTGCACAGACGACATCTAGCTCCCTCCTCGAAAGTCCACGACGGCTCACGCGCCGCGACCGTCTTGTTTTTCAGACTTCGCCGAACGAAGCCCGATCTTAGCGAGCGACATTGTCGGCAGTTTGTGCGGTTTTGGCAATTTGTCTTTGGTTAGTCGTTGCTGGTAGCGCTGTCAACGTTCCTTTGTTTGCCGGACCGACTGTGATAAGAGCAGCAAATGGGTCGAAAACGCACCAAGTCAGGTAAAATCCGGCTGGCGGAAGTTGCCGAGCTTGCCGGCGTCAGCCCGATCACGGCGTCCCGGTTCTTCCGCAATCCGGAGGCCCTGTCGGTCGCCAAGCGGACGCGGGTCGAGAGCGCGGCCAACGAGCTCGGCTATGTGCCGAACCTGGCGGCGCGGGCGCTGGCCTCGCAGCGCACCGAAGTGATCGGCGTCTTGATCCCGTCACTGACCAACAACGTGTTTTCCGACGTGCTGCGCGGCATCTATGACGCCTCCGAAGGCAGCCGGTACTCGATCCAGTTGTCGAACACACGCTACAGCATCCTCCAGGAGGAGAAGCTGCTGCGCCTGTTTCTCGCGCAGAAGCCGGCCGGATTGATCGTCACCGGCATCGACCAGACCGCGGAATCGCGCGCGATGCTGGAAGCCGCCGACTGCCCGATCGTGCAGATCATGGAGATCGGGCCCAATCCGGTCGACATGATGATCGGCTTTTCGCACTATGATGCGGCCCGCGCGGCGATTGCCCACCTGTTCGCGCAGGGCCATCGCAAGATCGGTTTCGTCGGCGCGCGCATGGATCCGCGGGTGCAGCGGCGGCTGGACGGATATGTCTCGGCCATGAAGGACGCCGCGCTGTTCGAGCAGCGCCTCGTCGTCACCACGGCGACACCGACCTCGGTGACGCTCGGCGGCACCCTGTTCACCGATCTGCTGGCGCGCGAGCCCGATATCGACGCGGTATTCTGCGCCAATGACGACCTCGCGCTCGGCGTGCTGTTCGAATGCCGGCGCCGGGAGATCGCAGTCCCCGAGCAGATCGCGATCGTCGGATTCAACGACCTCGAATTCATGGCCTCCGCCGTGCCTACCCTCACCAGCGTGCGCACCAACCGCTACGAGATGGGCAACACGGCCGCCACCATGCTGATCGAAGCGATCGACGGACGGCGCCCCGAGCAGCCGGTGCTCGATCTCGGCTTCAAGGTGATCGAGCGGCAAAGCTCGTCGTCGCGGCGGTCGGACGACAGGCCTGCCGCATCGGGCGCGGGCGCCGCGAACAAAATGATAGCGTTACCAAGTGGCCAAGACTAGTATCGCACTTGTGAGGGAATGACCCGCCAACGGGCCTTTGAACCATGGATCGCGCCGTTGGGCATCGCACCAGCCGAAGCTGAGCCCCCGACGCCAGTGCGTTTGCATTGCAGGAGAAACCAATGACAAAAAAGCCAACCAATGGGCATGCGCCCGCCAGCAACGGCGCTCGCCGCCACCTCCGCTCGCAGGAATGGTTCAACAATCCGCATAATCCGGGCATGACCGCGCTCTATATGGAGCGCTACCTGAATTACGGCCTCACCCGGGCCGAGCTTCAGTCCGGCAAGCCGATCATCGGCATCGCCCAGACCGGCAACGACCTGTCCCCCTGCAACCGCCATCATATCGAGCTGGCGCACCGCGTCCGCGAAGGCATCCGCGAGGCCGGCGGCATCGCGATGGAATTCCCGACCCATCCGATCCAGGAGACCGGCAAGCGCCCGACTGCGGCGCTCGACCGCAACCTCGCCTATCTCGGCCTCGTCGAGATCCTCTACGGCTATCCGCTCGACGGCGTGGTGCTGACCACCGGCTGCGACAAGACCACGCCTGCCTGCATGATGGCGGCGGCGACCGTGAACCTGCCCGCGATCGTGCTGTCGGGCGGCCCGATGCTGAACGGCTGGCATGCCGGCGAGCGCACCGGCTCCGGCACCATCGTCTGGAAGTCGCGCGAACGGCTCGCCGCCGGCGAGATCGACTATGAGGAATTCATGGAGATCGTGGCGTCCTCGGCGCCGTCGGTCGGCCATTGCAACACCATGGGCACCGCCTCGACCATGAACGGCCTTGCTGAAGCGCTCGGCTTCTCGCTGCCGGGCTGCGCGGCGATCCCCGCCCCCTATCGCGAGCGCGGCCAGATCGCCTACGAGACCGGCAAGCGCGCCGTCGAGATGGTCTGGGAAGACCTCAAGCCTTCGGACATCCTGACCCGCAAGGCGTTCGAGAACTGCATCGTGATCAACTCGGCGATCGGCGGCTCGACCAACGCGCCGATCCACATCAACGCGCTGGCGCGCCACATCGGCGTCGAGCTGTCGATCGACGACTGGCAGAAATTCGGCCACGACGTGCCGCTGCTGGTTAACATGCAGCCGGCCGGCTTCTACCTCGGCGAGGAATTCCACCGCGCCGGCGGCGTGCCGGCAGTGGTGCGCGAGCTGATGAAGCACAAGCGCATCCATGAGGACGCGGTCACGGTGAACGGCCGCGGCATCGGCGAGAACTGCGCCAATGCGCCCGCGCCCGACAATGACGTGATCCGGACCTACGACAAGCCGCTGGTGAAGGACGCCGGCTTCCTGGTGCTGAAGGGCAATCTGTTCGATTCCGCGATCATGAAGACCAGCGTGATCTCCAAGGAGTTCCGCGACCGCTATCTCAGCAACCCGAAGGACCCTGGCGCATTCGAGGGCCGCGCCATCGTGTTCGAGGGACCCGAGGATTATCACGAGCGGATCGACGATCCTTCACTCGACATCGACGAGCATTGCATGCTGTTCGTCCGCGGCACCGGCCCGATCGGCTACCCCGGTGGCGCCGAGGTCGTGAACATGCAGCCGCCGACGGCGCTGATCAAACGCGGCATTCTCGCCCTGCCCTGCATCGGCGACGGCCGCCAGTCCGGCACCTCGGGCTCGCCGTCGATCCTGAATGCCTCGCCGGAAGCTGCCGCCAATGGCGGGCTCGCGATCCTCAAGACCGGCGACAAGGTGCGCATCGACCTCAACAAGGGCAGCGCCAATATTCTCATTTCGGACGACGAGGTGAAGAAGCGCCACGCCGAGCTGATGGCCAATGGCGGCTTCAAGCATCCGGCGAACCAGACGCCGTGGCAGGAGATCTACCGCAACACCGTCGGCCAGCAATCGACCGGCGCCTGCATGGAGCTCGCCACACGCTACCAGAACGTCGCCGGCACATTTGGTGTGGCGCGGGACAATCACTAACAGCACACCGTCATTGCGAGGAGCGAAGCGACGAAGCAATCCAGACTGTCTCCGCGGCGAGATTCTGGATTGCTTCGCTTCGCTCGCAATGACGATCCGATAGACAATTCAAGAAGGAGAACAAGAAAATGGCAGACCGCCTCAAGGGAAAGCGCGCCGTCGTCACGGCTGCAGCAGCAGGCATCGGGCGCGCATGCGCCATCGCATTCGCGCGTGAGGGCGCAACCGTCATCGCGACCGATATCAACGAGGCCGGCATCGCGGGCCTGACCAAGGAAGGCATCGCCGAGGTCGCAAAGCTCGACGTCCGCAACACCGCCGACGTCAACGCCTTCGCCAAGCGCATCGGCAAGGTCGACATCCTGCTCAACGCGGCGGGCTTCGTGCATCACGGCACCATCCTGGAGTGCTCGGAAGAGGATTTTGACTTCTCGTTCGACCTCAACGTTAAGTCGATGCACCGGACCATCAGGGCGTTCCTGCCCGAGATGCTGGCTGGCGGCGGCGGCAGCATCGTCAACATCTCGTCCTGCGCGGCGCTGCGGCCGCCGGCCAACCGCTACGTCTACAGCGCGTCGAAGGCGGCGGTGTCGCTGCTGACGCGCGCGGTCGCGCTCGACTTCATCACCAAGGGCATCCGCTGCAACAGCATCTGTCCCGGCACCGTCGAGACGCCCTCGATGCTCGACCGCGCCGCCGCGCAGGGACCGCAGGGCAAGGAGATGTTCGTCTCCCGCCAGAAGATGGGCCGGCTCGGCACCGCCGACGAAATCGCATCCATGGCGGTCTATCTCGGCAGCGACGAAAGCGCATTCACCACCGGCGTCGACCTTGTCGTCGACGGCGGCTACATGCTCTGATCGCTCCTCATCCCCAGGAGGCGCGACAGCGCCCTCCCGAGGGATGGGCCACGGGCTTATGGTTCGAGACGCGCGCAACTGCGCGCTCCTCACCATGAGGGATAGATAGGGGAGTTCTCGATGAACAAGATCGATCTCAACGGCCGCATTGCCGTCGTCACCGGCGGCGCGCAGGGCTTTGGCCGTGCCATCACCCGGCGTTTCATCGACTCCGGCGCCAAGGTCGCGATCTGGGATTTCGACTCGGCTCTCGCCGAGAAGACCGCGAATGAAGTCGGCGGCGAGACAAAGGTCTTCAAGGTCGACGTCACCGACCCCGCCGCCGTCGAGCAGGCGCGCGATGCGACGCTTGCCGCCTTCGGCAAGATCGACATCCTCGTCAACAATGCCGGCATCGCCGGCGTCAACAAGCCGGTCTGGGAGACCGATCTCGAGGAGTGGCGCAAGGTCCTGCGCATCAATCTCGACGGCCCTTTCATCGTCTGCAAGGCGATCGTGCCGACGATGCTCAAGCAGAAATACGGGCGGATCGTGAACATCGCCTCGATCGCCGGCAAGGAAGGCAATCCCAACGCCTCGCATTATTCGGCCTCCAAGGCCGGACTGATCGCGCTGACGAAATCGCTCGGCAAGGAATTGGCGGCACATGACATCCTCGTGAATGCGGTGACGCCGGCCGCGGCGAAGACCGCGATCTTCGACCAGATGACGCAGCAGCATATCGACTTCATGCTGTCGAAAATCCCCAAGGCGCGCTTCGTGCTGGTGGAAGAGCTCGCCGCGATGGTGAGCTGGCTCGCATCCCAAGATTGTGCCTTCTCCACCGGCGCGGTGTTTGATATTTCCGGCGGACGGGCGACCTACTGAGGCAGCCATGATCCGGGAAGGTGGATGCCTGTGCGGCGCGGTGCGGTTCAAGGCGGAAGGTGAGCCGCTCAACGTCCGCATCTGCCATTGCCGCATGTGCCAGAAGGCGATGGGCTCGCCCTACTTTGCTCGCGCGCAATTCGACCAGCGCGCGCTGACCGTCGAGGGCGACACCGCCCGCTATGCGTCGTCCGAAAACATCGACCGCGTGTTCTGCAAGCAGTGCGGCACGCGGCTGTTCGCCTGGCGGCGCAACGGCACGCTGGCCGGCGTTTCGCTTGCGACCTTCGACGACCGCAACGCCTTTGCGCCGACCGAGCACATCTGGGTGAGCGAGAAGCTCGCCTGGGTGAATCTCGATGACGGTCTGGTGCAACACCAGGGGACGATCCCGACCTGAGGTCGCGATCAGCCTGAGGCGCCAGCCGTTGCAACGCGCCGTCCCGCCGTCGTCGCGATCCAGATCCCGGCAAACACCGCGACGATGCCGGCCGCCAGATTCCAGCGCAGCGGCTCGTTCAGCAGCCACGCGCCGACCAGCGACGCCGTGATCGGGTTGACCGTGACCGAGATCGCGACGCGCGTCGGCGTGGTCCGCTCCAGCGCGAAGGCCCAGAGATAGAAGGTCAGCGCAGCACCAAAGGCGCCGAGATAGAAAGCCGCCAGCCATTGCGGCGCGCCGAAGCCGGCGACCGGCGCAAAACTGCCGCGGATATAAGAGAGCAGGACGAGGCAGGCCGCCCCAGCCGCCATGCTCATCGTGGTGAAGGCGATCGGGCCGGAGCGCCGGATCAGCGGCTTCGACCAGATACCGTAGAGCGCCATGCACAGCGCTGCCGCCATCATCAGGAGATCGCCGCGCCAGGCGCCCGATGGTGCCGAGGTCAGGTCGGAGAGCAGCGCGACGGCGACGCCAAATGTCGCTATCACGACACCAATCGATTTACGCCAGCTCAGGGCCTCGGCGCCGAGCGCGGCGCCGATCACGAGTGACAGCAACGGAAGCGTCGACAAGGCGAGCGCGCCGCGCGCGGCGGTCGTGAAGATCAGCGACGCGTTGAACAGGATCGGAAACAGCGCGAAGAACAGGATGCCGAGCCCGGTCGCGGCGGCCCAGTCCCCTCGCCCCGGCCAGCGGTCACCGCGGAACAGCGTGAGAGGCAACAGCAGCAGGAAGCCGATGCCGAACCGGAACGAGCCGATTGCCAGCGGATCGAGGCTGCCCACGAGATAGCGCGTGGCGCCGATCGAGGTGCCGCCGAGGCCGCTCGACAGCACCGCGGCCAGAACGCCGGAGATTTCGCCCACACTTCCTCCCTTGACGAGCCTCGAACGCAGCATACGAGGCGCGCCGAAACAGGGAATGGAGTTTCCGTCATGCTGGGATAAGTTTTCGTCATGACCACGCCTGTTCTCGATCCCGATCTGCTGAAGGCATTTCTCGCCGTCGCCGAGCATCGCTCGTTCACGCGCGCAGCCCAATTGCTCAACCGGACCCAGTCGGCGATCAGCGTCCAGATCAAGCGCCTGGAGGAGCGGATCGGCACCAAGTTGTTTGAGCGCACCAGGGCCGGCGTCGCGCTGACCGCGGCGGGCGAAGAACTCCTCGTTTATGCGAGACGGCTTCTCGACCTCAATGCAGAGGCGATCGATGTGCTCCGCGCGCGCAAGCACGACGCCGTGGTCCGCCTCGGCGTGATGGACGATTACGGCACGATCGTCATTCCGCCCTTGCTGGCGCGCTTTGCCCAAAACCATCCGGAGATCCGGGTCGAGATCGAGACCGGCTTGACCGCGACGATGCCGGCGCGGGTCGGCGAGGCCTATGACCTCGTCATCGCCATGCATCCGGAAGGACGCGGCGATGGCGAGTTGCTCCGGTGCGAGCAGGCGGTCTGGGCTGCGGGCGGATCGTACTCAGCCGAGGCGCACGACACGCTGCCCGTCGCGCTCTACCCGCCGGGCTGCCTGTTCCGGCAATGGGCCGCGGAGGCGCTGGATGCCGCAGGCCGGCCCTGGCGCCTCGCCTTTGTCAGCCGCACCCTTGCGGCGGTGGAGGCGATCGCGGCGCAGGGCGTTGCGATCACCGTCGTGAAGGCCGGCACCCTGCCCCCTCGCCTGCGCATCCTGTCGAACGGCCTGCCGCCGCTGCCGGCCGCGGATATCCGCCTGCACCGCGCGCGCAACCTGTCGCGTCCGGCGGCGCTGCTGGCGGATCATTTGCGACGTAGTTTTTCGGAACCGGCCACCCTATCTAGAGCTTGAGCGCTGCTGCACCGCCGGTTGGCTGGGACGGCTGCAAGGCCGCAGGCAAACCGGGATAGACGAGCCGTGAACATTTCCCTTTATGAGCTTTCCGTATGGGTGCTACCGCTGCTGCTCGCCATCACCTTCCACGAGGCCGCGCACGCTTTCGTCGCGTACCGTCTCGGTGACAACACGGCCTGGCAGCTCGGCCGCGTCAGCTTCAACCCTATCAAGCATATCGATCCGTTCGGCACCCTGATCCTGCCGGCGATGCTGCTGTTCGCGCACTCACCGTTCCTGTTCGGTTATGCCAAGCCGGTTCCCGTCAATTTCCGCAAGCTCAACCATCCCAGGCTCGACATGGTCTGGGTGGCCCTTGCCGGGCCCGCCACCAACATCCTGCTGGCGCTCGCGGCGGCTCTCGCCCTGCATGCCCTGCCCCTTGCACCGGCGGCCTCGGCCCAGTGGATCTTCGACAACCTCAAGAATGCGCTGGTGATCAACGCGGTGCTGGCGGTGTTCAACATGATGCCGATCCCGCCGCTCGACGGCGGGCGCGTCGCGGTCGGGCTGTTGCCTCGGGCCCTCGCCATGCCGCTGGCCCGGCTCGAGCCGTTCGGGATGCTGATCCTGATCGGCCTGTTGATCCTGCTGCCGCTCGCGGGCTCGCAGCTCGGTCTAAATCTTGATGTTATTTCAGGAATACTGCGAACGTTGACCGGTTATGTGATTCAGGCTGTTCTCTTCCTGACCGGCAACGCGTAGTTCAACAGAACACCCGAACACAAGCCGAAGGTCTCGAGGCCGACTTGGTCAAAGCTGCCGATATGCTGATCGCGCGACGCGCGGACACCCGCGCCCGCGCCGATTTTGCCACCTGGAAGATGATGGCCAAGCTCAACGGGGCCTCCGCGCTGCCTGCCGAGGCGCAAGAGTTCCTGGCCAGCTACAAGAACCTGCTGGCGCAGATGAGCGAGGGCGAGGCCACCGAGGCCACCATCGGCGCGATCTACAAGGCCTACTATGCCGAGATGGGCGGCGCGGGAACTCCGCCCGACGTCCGGACCCGTCCGCCCGAGCCGGCAGCGGACAATGTTACCGCTTTCCGCCGCCCGCCTCCGAAACCGACGAAGACGGCCTCCTTTACGGCGGCGTTTAGCGGAGCCCAGAAACGGCCGCTCCCGGTGGCGCTGATCTTCGCCTGCCTGGTCGTGGTCTATGTCGGGATCCGGCTCTACTGGCGCTGAGCCGATTTCTTCTTTTTCTTCTCGTCCGGCGGCGTGAAGATGATGTCGACGGTACGCTCGAACCGGTCTTCGGTCAGTCCGGCCGGAGGCTGCGGGATGGGATCGGACTTGCGGACAATCGAGATCGCGGCCGCATCGTAGGCCACATCCCCTGACGACTCCACGACGTCGACGGACAGCACATTGCCCCTGCGGTTGATCGCGAAGCTGACCTTCACCTTCTGATTATTGGGCTGCTTGCCCTCGGGGTTGACCTTGTGGGCCGTGAGGTGCGCGCTGATCTTGCGATTCCAGTCGCTCGTAATCCTGAGGATGTCCTTGCCGAGGCCAAGCACCGGCGCCAGGGCCTTCTCGGCCTCGCGCGCGTCCTCGTCGAGTGTCTGCCGCGCCGTTGCAACCGACTGCGGCGAAGCCTCGGCAGCGGGTGTCTCGACCGCCGCGATCTTGGGATCCTCGTCCTGCGGCTTCTTCGAGGTGTTTTCGGTGACGACCCGATCGGGATCGTCGACCTGTTGCGACTGGTCCTTCGGAAGCTCGGTTTCCTTGGTCTCGGCCTTTTGCTCGGGAAGCGCCTGCTGCTCCTGCATCGCTTCGCTGTCCGGTCCCGGCGGAAGGTCGGTCTCGGGCGCCTTGGGCGAGGCCATCTCGACGGCGAACTCCGCGCCGGACGCGCCCAGGCCATCGTCGTCGTCATCGGTCCGCAGATGGGCCAGGGCAAGCGCGGCACCGCCCAGATGGAGCGCGAGCGCCGCCACCGCCGCCAAAATCCAGAGCTTCCGGGATGGTCTGGCTTCGTCCGACATCGTGCGCCTCTAAGGCTGACCGGCGCCTGCCGCAGGCGCTCCGGGAGCGCCCTCCAGCGCGACCAGCTTCACCCGGGAATAGCCGCCTGAGCGCAAGAGCTCCATGACGCTCATCAATTCGCCATACGGCACCGAGCGATCGGCGCGCAGGAAGACATACTTGTCCTTGCTCATGTCGGACAGGCCGTCGAGGGTCCCGATCAACTCGGCGCGGTGGACCGGGTTTTCGCCGATCGCAAGCGTCAGGTCGGGCTTGATGCTGAGATAGGTCGGCTTGTCCGGCTTCTTCTGCGGGGTCGCGCTCGAGGTCGGCAGATCGATCGGCAGGTCGACCGTGGAAAGCGGAGCTGCGACCATGAAGATGATCAGCAGTACCAGGATGACGTCGATGAACGGCGTGACGTTGATGTCATGCGTCTCGCCGAAATCGTCGTCGTCATCATTGTCTGCGAGCGAAACGCCCATGGTTCACTCCGCCGCGCGCGAATGCGCGCTGCCGTGGCTGCGGTCGAGATCGCGCGAGAGCAGCCGCGCCGCCGCGCCCGAGGCACGGCTGACGAGCTCGAGATAGCTTTTCGTCACGCGCGAGAAGTGGTTGTAGATGATGACGGCGGGAATGGCGGCGACGAGGCCGATCGCGGTCGCGAGCAGCGCCTCGGCGATGCCGGGCGCGACCACGGCGAGGTTCGTGGTCTGCGACTTCGAGATGCCGATGAAGCTGTTCATGATGCCCCAGACCGTGCCGAACAGGCCGACGAAGGGCGACGTCGAGCCGATGGTCGCGAGCACGCCCATGCCGATGCGGATGCGCCGCGCTTCTGCGCGCACAATCTCCTGGAAGCTCGAGGCCGCACGCTCCTTGATGCCGGCATCGCTGGACAGGCCGGCCGACATCCGCGCCTCGCGCAGCGCTGCCGCCAGGAAGGACGGCAGAATGCCCTGCTTGGCACCGAGCGCCATCTGGGCTTCCGCCAGCGACCGCGCCTCCGAGATCTTCTTCAGTGCCGAACGAAGCTTGCCGGATGCGACCGACAGCTCGATCGACTTGGCGATCAGGACGGTCCAGGTCATCAGCGATGCAAAGGCGAGCCCGATCATCACCGCCTTCACGATGACGTCCGCCGACATGAACATCACCCAGGGGGACAGCTCCTTCATGGCCGGCGCGATAGCGGCCGCGTCGGGCTTCGCCGCGGGCGCCGCCGCCGTCGGAGCGGCAGCTGGAGCCGGGCTGGCCGCGGCCGGCTGAGCCGTCGCCTGTGCCGGTGCCGCCGGCTGGGTCTGTGTCTGTGTCTGGGCAGAAACAGGGGATACGAGCCAGGCGGCCGCCAGCATCAAGGCGGCGGCAAGGCTTGCTTGGAAGGACATGATCTTCATACTTCGGCCCAGTAGCGAATGAGGTTGTGATAGATACCCGTCAATTTGACCGTTTCGGGATCGTCACGCCCGAGCCGTTCCACCAGCGCCTGTATCGCGGTGTCGAGGTCAAAGATCATGCTCCGGGCTTGATCGTCCCGTATCATGCTCTGAAGCCAGAAGAAAGACGCAACCCGCGTCCCCCTCGTCACCGGCGTGACGAGATGGAGGCTGGTCGAGGGATAGAGCACGCAGTCCCCGGCTTGCAACTTCACTTCGTGCGAACCGTAGGTGTCCTCGATCACAAGTTCGCCACCGTCATACTCTTCCGGCTCGGCCAGGAACAGCGTGACCGACAGGTCTGTGCGGATGCGAAGGCCGGTCAGGCGGTCGCCGCGGATCGCGTTGTCGACATGCAGCCCGAAATGATGGCCGCTGTTCGCCGCATAGCGGTTGAACAGCGGCGGGAAGATATGGAGCGGGATCGCCGCTGCCAGGAACCGCGGGTTCGACGTCAACGCCGAGATGATGCGGTTGCCGAGCTTGCGCGCGACCTCGCTGTCAGGCGGCAACTGCTCATTGCGCTTGACCATTGCTGACTGCGCGCCCGCGGTGGAGCGTCCGTCTTCCCATTCGCTGGCGTCCATGATGCGGCGGAAATCCGCCACATCATCCTTGCTCAGGACGCCTTCTATGCATGTCAGCATGGCACCTCGTCGTTACTCCATCAGTAGCGCGCCGAGATCACCAGATAGGCGGCGCGTCCCGGTGCTTCCAGCACGAAGGGCGCGGCGCTCTGGTACAGCGCGTCATAGTAGCGTTTGTCGAAGATGTTGTTCACGAACAGCTTCAACTGCCAGTTCTTGTTGAGCTTGGCTTCGACGAAGGCATCGAACCGCCAGTAGCTCGGGATCGAGGTGCCCTGGTTCGCCGCGAGGAACGTACCGCCATAAATCTTCGAGCGGTAGACCGCCTGACCGCCCAGCTCCCACACATCCGTCAACTGATATTTGCTGAGCAAGCTGAAGGATTGGTGCGCGATGTTGGAGAGGGGCAGGCCCACGTTGGTGGTGTAGAGCGTCGTGTTGGCCGGCGGAATCAGCGACTTCGTCACTTCCGACTGCATCAGAACGAGACCGCCGAAAATGCTCCATTTGTCGGTGATCTTGCCGCCGACGCCGAGGTCGATACCGCGAATACGATAGGCCGCGCCGGCCGTGATACAGGATACGTTCCCCGCCGTAGCAGTATAGGGACATGCCGCAGTCGCAGTTGCAGCAGTGACATTGCGCGATTCTCGCGCATTTTCCTTTTCGGTCTGGAAGAGCGCAGCCGTCAGCAACAGGTGCCTGTCGAACAGCTCCCACTTCGTCCCAAGCTCGATCGCCTTGTTCTTCTCAGGACCGAAGATCTGAGGAGCGGCGCCGTTGAGCACGGGCGCAAGACCACCATACTGAACGCTGGTTCCGTCAAATTCCGCGCCAACCGGGTTCGACGAGGTTGCGTAGGCCGCGTAAACGCTTCCGTTCGGCAACGGCTTGAGGGTGAGGCCGAGATTGAAATTCGGCATCCCGTAGTCTTGCTGCTGCTGGCCAAAGGCGTTCAGCGTTCCCCCGTTGACCGAACCCCAGCCGTTCACCTTGACATTATAGTCATCATACCGAACGCCACCATTCAGGATCAGGACGTCGTTGTAGTTGGCCGTATCCAGCACGTAAACGCTCTTGGTATCGATCGCGATGTTGGTCGGCTTCTGCGTCAAACCTCCGGGAATCCCGAAGGGAAGGTTTGTGTATTGCGGACTGAACACGCTCACGCCTGTCAGCGAGTTGCCGGTAAAGCCGCCAGGTAGCGCCTCCGAAGCAAGGCCGGTATAGCTGTTGATAGACGACGTCTCGTGGTCGTATTCGAACCCGGCAAGCGCAGTGTGTTTGAAGCCTGCGATATCACTGAACTTGTAAGTCGCCTCGGTCTGATTGGCGATGACGTCCGTGACCTGGTAGCGGCTCTGCGGATTCGCACTGAGGGTGTAGGCCGTAAACGGAGCCCCTGCGGCGAGTGTCGGCGCTTCAGGCAGCGTTCCAATGTAGTTCTGCGTGGAGTGAGAATCCCTGAACCTGTTGGTGATCAAGAGATCTGGCGTGACGTAAACTTCGGCGTTGAGCGAACCAATGTCCTGGCCGGTCCGGTAGAAGTCTCGGTTGAGGAAGCCGTACCAATTCTTACGATTAACCCCGAAATCGGTGAACGGGCCGCCGGCGGTCGTTGCCGTGCTCGGCCGATAGTAAGGCACGCCGAAGTCCGGGAGTCCGGTCAGTTCGGTATGGATGTAGTTGGCAGTGATTTTGACCGCATCCAGAGGCTTCCATACCGTCGCGACGAATGCGCCGTCGCGATTGTCCGTCACATAGCCTCGCCCAGCGACATTGGCGTCCTGAAACAGTCCGCCCGCGCGCACCGACCAGGTCGGGTTGATCACCTGGTTGACGTCGAGCACCACGCGCTTGGTCATGTCGGTGCCAAACGTGGTGTCCATGTTGTAGAAGCTCTTCTCGGTCGTCGCCTGCTTGGTGACGATGTTGATCGCGCCGCCGGCCGTACCGCGACCAGCGAAGGACGAGCCCGGACCACGCAAAATCTCGACCTGTTCGGTAAAGAAATTCTCGCGCACGCTGACGCCCGAGTCGCGCACGCCGTCGATGAAGACGTCGTTGCGGGCATCGAAGCCGCGAATGAAGAAGCGGTCACCGAAGGCATTGCCGCCCTCACCCGTTCCGAGCGTCACGCCTGCCGTGCTCAGGATCGCCTGCTTCAGCGTCGTGGCGTTCTTGTCCTCGAGCACATCCTTTGTAAGCACGGTGATCGATTTTGGCGTGTTGAGGATTGGCTCAGGGAATTTACCTGACGCTTGCACTCGAGTGGCCATGTAAGGCGCGGCGGGATTTGCGTACGGATCACGATCGGCAGCACCAGGGCTCGGATTGGCGACAGGCGCTTGTGAGGCCTGCTGCCGCTGCGCCGCGCGCCGCAGGGCGTTGCGCGCACGAATCTGATCGGCGGTGGGCTTCGAAGCGGTCGGACGCGGACGCTGCTGAGGCGCATCGACGTTCACGGGGGGCAGATTGGTCTGCTGCGCCTGTGCGCCGGTCGAGACCGTCGCGACCGCGATCAGACTGGCGACCGTGGATACAGTCTTGCCGGTCGCGGTGTCGAAATTGTTGCCGAAGGATTTCCGATCCGCAACCGAACGCAACGATCGCGGTGTTTTCATCATGCCCATCACACGCCCCACAGTGCTTATGCTTCCATTGGTCGCGTTGCGGCAACGCGACGCATTGGTGCTATCGAGCGTGGTATTGGGGGTCAACGCGATCTCGGCCACACTCCGTTTGAATCCGACCATTTCAAAGCAATTCTAAACTCGGTTGAGTGCGCCGCAGTTTTAAATGGTTCTAAACTTGAACCATTCTAATCTGGACATTGATCGCTGCAATCTCGTCGTGCCGCATCAACCTTCGAGCTGATGCGCTTCGTCGATGCAGAGACGCGAACGATGGGGCGGTGCTATCGGTCGGAGAAAAGCTGGTCAATGCGATTGATCTGCCTGCACATTTGAATTCATCCAGATCGGACTCGGTGCAGATTTCAATCTGGAAGCATGGGCGCATGCGAGAGCTGCGCAGGCGCGAGCGGCGGCGCCGCTCTCAATCGCTGCTCGGCGGCTTCATCAGCGAGAACAATTCGTCGACGGTTTTCTGCGCGACGGCGCGCACGCGATCGGAGTTGTCCATGCCGGCGATGTTGACGCCGTTGACGACGGCTTTGATCTCGTCGCGAAAGTCGGTGAGGAATCGCAAGGGATCGCGCTGCTCGTTGGCGACGCGTGCGATCAGTCCCGTGATCAGAATCTGGCACGCGATCAGCTTGCCGTTCAGTTCGTCCATCCTGCGCTCCCGTTGTGGCGGGGCCGATATGACCGATACCGATTTTCCTGACAACCGAAACGCCCTGCACGCGAATTAGAACCGTTCTCACGGGTGTTGATTCCGGCTCACTTCGCAGGGCGGCCGGCGCTGTCTTGCGGCTCTGCGGGCCGCCGACACCGGTTCCGAGCATTGCCTAAAGTTTGCGCGCGGATCGTTCGCGCCGGGAAAAATGCAGGACTGCACACCGTAGTGTCACGGAGCTGCCTAGACCGTGCAAAGCTTTCCAATTGTTTAGGATTCCGAACGGATAGTGCTGTTTACACTGGAACTTGGCGTGTATTATACAAGCGCGCTGGAACCCTATGATTGCTCCACAATTCGTAGTTTTGGGCGTACGAACCAACGAGCCGACATGAAAAAAACACGGCCGATCCTCTGGATTCTGATCATCGCGGCCGTGGCCTCCGCAGGTTACTATGGCTGGCAGAAATTCGGCTCGCCCGAGGCCGGAAAAACCCAGACCGCTCAGAAGGGTCCGCCGCGCGCGCCCGCCATCCCCGTCAGCGTTTCGCCGGTCCAGAAGTCCGACTTTCCGGTTTATCTGACCGGTCTCGGCACGGTTCAGGGCTTCAATACGGTGCAGGTCCGAAGCCGGGTTGACGGCCAGATCGACAAGATCGCCTTCACCGAAGGCCAGATCGTCAAGCAGGACGAGCTTCTGGTCTCGATCGATCCCCGCCCCTATCAAGCCGCGCTCGACCAGGCCAAGGCCAAGAAGGCGCAGGACGAGGCCAATCTCGCCAACGCCAATCTCGAACTCCAGCGCGCCATGAAGCTCGGCGAATTCGCGACCGCGCAGCGGGTCGACACCCAGCGCTCGACGGTGGCCCAGCTCAACGCCCAGATCGCGGCCGACGAAGCTGCCATCGCCAACGCCCAGACCCAGCTCGACTACACCCAGATCAAGGCGCCGATCACCGGCGTGGCCGGGCTGCGCCTGGTCGACGTTGGCAACATCGTCAACGCCTCCACGCAGACGGGAATCGTGACGATCTCGCAGGTCGAGCCGATCTCGGTGATCTTCACCGCGCCGGAAGATCAGCTGCCCTATATCAGCGAAGGTCAGAAGGCCGGTGCGCTCAAGGTGATCGCGTTCACCACCGACGGCAAGAAGACGCTGGCCGAGGGCAAGCTCGCGGTCATCAACAATCAGGTCGATACGACCAGCGGGACTATTCGGCTCAAGGCGGTGTTCGACAACAAGGAACACACGCTGTGGCCGGGCCAGTCGGTTTCGACGCGCCTTCTGGTACGCACCCTGAAGGACGCGACCGTGGTTCCGGATGACGCGGTTCAGCATTCGACCAACGGCCTCTACGCCTATACCGTCAATCAGGACAACAAGGCGGAAGTGCACAAGATCAAGGTCAGCTACGCCATCGACGGCCGTTCGGTCGTCGACGAAGGCTTGAGCCCGGGTCAACAGGTGATCACCGGCGGTCAATTCAAGGTCCAGCCCGGAAGCCTCGTCTCGACGGCCGTAGCAAGCTCGGATCCGAGCCAGAACAAGGTACGACAGGAATGACCGAAGGCGGGATTTCGGCACCTTTCATCCGTTATCCCATCGGCACCTCGCTGCTGATGGCCGGCATCCTCTTCGTCGGTCTCGTCGCCTATCCCCTGCTGCCGGTCGCACCGCTGCCGCAGGTGGACTTCCCGACCATCCAGATCACGGCCAATTTGCCGGGCGGCAGCCCCGAGACGATGGCCTCGTCGGTGGCCCAGCCGCTCGAGCGGCAATTCGCCCAGATCCCCGGCATCGCCCAGATGACCTCGACGAGCTATCTGGGCACCGCCTCGATCACCATCCAGTTCGACCTCAACCGCAGCATCGACGGCGCCGCCAATGACGTGCAGGGCGCCATCAACGCCGCAAGCGGCCAATTGCCGAAGAACCTGCCCTCGCCGCCAACCTACCGCAAGGTCAACCCGGCCGACGCGCCGATCCTGCTGCTCTCGGCGACATCGGAGACGCTGCCGCTGACCACCGTCAGCGACGCCGTCGACGCCCAGCTCGCCCAGCAGATCAGCCAGCTCTCGGGCGTGGCGCAGGTCTTCATCGGCGGCCAGCAGAAGCCCTCCATCCGCATTCAGATCGACCCGGCGAAACTCGTCGCCAAGGGCCTGTCGCTGGAGGACGTGCGCAGCCAGATCGCGATCACCACGGTCGACAGCCCCAAGGGCAATATCGACGGGCCGAAGCGCGCCTACACGATCTACGCCAACGACCAGCTCACCCAGTCGAAGGACTGGAACGACGTCATCATCGCCTATCGCAATGGCGGTCCGCTTCGAATCCGCGACATCGGCCAGGCGGTGAGCGGCGCCGAGGACGCCAAGCAGGCAGCCTGGGCCAACGGCAAGCGTGGCGTGTTCCTGGTCGTGTTTAAGCAGCCGGGCGCCAACGTCATCGAGACCGTCGACCGGATCAAGGCGACCCTGCCTCGCCTCGTGGCAGCGATCCCGCCCGCGATCAAGATCGAGCTCATCAGCGACCGTACCACGACGATCCGCGCCGCGGTCGAGGATGTCCAGTTCACGCTGCTCCTGACCATCGCCCTCGTGGTCATGGTCATCTTCGTCTTCCTGCGCAGCTTCTGGGCGACGGTCATTCCCACCATCACGGTTCCGCTGGCGCTACTGGGCGCGTGCGCCCTGATGTGGGTGGTCGGTTATTCGCTGGATAATCTGTCGCTGATGGCGCTCACCATCGCGGTCGGCTTCGTCGTCGACGACGCCATCGTGATGCTCGAGAACATCACGCGCTACATCGAGGAAGGCGAATCGCCGATGGCGGCCGCCTTTAAGGGCTCCAAGGAAATCGGCTTCACCATCGTCTCGATCAGCATCTCGCTGGTCGCGGTGCTGATCCCGCTGCTGCTGATGGGCGGCATCATCGGACGCCTGTTCCGCGAGTTCGCCGTCGTGCTGGCGATGACCATCTTCGTCTCGATGTTCGTGTCGCTGACGCTGACGCCGATGATGGCCTCGCGCTTCCTGCGCGCCCATGGCGAGGTGACCCACGGCAAGTTCTACCAGTGGAGCGAACGCGCCTTCGACGGCATGCTGCGCGGCTACGAGTACGTTCTCGATCATGCCCTGGCCTGGCGCCGCACCACGCTCCTGATCTTCTTCGCCACGCTCGGCCTGTCGATCTATTTGTTCATCCTGATCCCGAAGGGCTTCTTCCCGCAGCAGGACGTCGGCCTGATCACGGCGACCTCGGAAGCGTCCCAGGACATCTCCTTCGCCGAGATGCAGCGCCGCCAGGTCGAGCTCGGCAAGATCGTGATGGAAGATCCCGACGTCGCCACGATCGCGATGAACATCGGCGGCAGCGGCCGCGCCGGCAACAACGGCAATTTGTTCATCACGCTGAAACCGCGTAACGAGCGCAACGCGTCGGCCCAGGAGATCATTGCCCGACTGCGTCCCAAGCTCGAGAAGGTGTCGGGCGCCCGCCTCTACATGCAGGCGGCCCAGGACGTCCGGCTCGGCGGCCGGCCGACGCGCACGCAGTTTGAATTCACGCTACAGGATGCCGATCTCACCGAGCTCAACGACTGGGCGCCGAAAATCCTCGCCAAGATGCAGACGCTGCCGCAATTGCGCGACGTCGCGACCGACCAGCAGACGCAGGGCACCACGGTCCAGCTCAAGATCAACCGCGACACCGCATCGCGCTACGGCATCCAGCCGCAGCTGATCGACGACACGCTGTATGACGCCTTCGGACAGCGGCAGGTCACGCAGTATTTCACCCAGCTCAACACCTACAAGGTGATCCTCGAGATCCTGCCGGAGATGCAGGGCAGTCTCGACAGCCTGAACAAGCTCTACCTGAAATCGCCGCTGACCGGCGAGCAGGTGCCGCTGTCGACCTTTGCGACCTGGTCCACCGATCCGGTCCGCCCGCTCTCGATCAGCCACCAGGGCCAGTTCCCGGCGATCACGATCAGCTTCAACCTCGCCCAAGGCGTCGCGCTCGGCCAGGCCACCGAGGCCGTGCAGAAGGCGATGGCCGATCTCGGCGCACCACCGACCCTGAATTCGAGCTTCCAGGGCACCGCGCAGGCGTTCCAGCAGTCGCTCGGCACCGTGCCGCTGCTGATCCTCGCAGCCCTCGTCGTGGTCTATCTGATCCTCGGCATCCTGTACGAGAGCTACATCCATCCGATCACGATTCTGTCGACCCTGCCCTCGGCCGGCGTCGGCGCGCTCCTGATCCTGATGGCGGCCGGCTTCGACTTCAGCTTGATCGCGCTGATCGGAATCATTCTCCTGATCGGCATCGTGAAGAAGAACGGCATCATGATGGTCGACTTCGCCATCGCGGCCGAGCGCGACGAGCACAAGACGCCGGCGGAATCGATCCGTCAGGCCGCGCTGCTGCGCTTCCGGCCGATCATGATGACGACGATGGCCGCCCTGCTCGGCGGCGTGCCGCTGATGCTCGGCCACGGCACCGGCGCCGAGATCCGCCAGCCGCTCGGCTACGCCATGGTCGGCGGCCTGATCGTCAGCCAGGCGCTGACGCTGTTCACCACCCCGGTGGTCTATCTCTATCTCGACGAGCTCAACAACTGGTTCTCGGGCTGGGGCCGTTCGGGTGACGGCGACGGCCACGAGGTCGCCGAGCACGGCACCGTTAAGCAAGCCGCCGAGTAAACTTGCGCCGCGGCTCCCGCGACGCTACAGCGAGCCCCTCGGTTCACGCCAACGCGGTTTCGCCATGTCCATGCAATCCAGACTTGTCGCCCTCGCCGCCGCCCTTCTGCTGTCGACAGCCGGCGCGTCTGCCCAGCAGAGCGCCAAAAAGAACGCCGCTTCCCCTGCACCGGCCGCACAGCCCGCGCCAGCTCCGACGCAGCCGCAGGCTGACGGTGCACAGCAAGCCGGATGGGTCGTGCGCTGCACCAGCGTCAGCCGCGACGCGCCGCTCGAATGCGCGATGGAGCAGAACGCGGTGCTGACCAAGACCGGCCAGACCATCGTCCTGATCAACATCCGCATCGCGCCGGACACCCGCACGCCGGTGGCGCTGCTGCAATTGCCGCTCGGCCTCAACCTGCCCGTCGGGGCCAAGCTCCAGGTCGACGAGGGCAAGACATTCGACCTCCAGATCCAGACCTGCGAGAACCGCGGCTGCTACGCCTCGACGCCGATCGCGGCGGACCTGCTCGCGGCCTTGCGGTCGGGCAAGCAGCTGAAAGTCTCCTTCCAGAACATGGCCAAGGAGGCGATCGCGATCCCGATGCCGCTGGGCGATTTCGCGGCGGCCTACGACAAGATCAAGTAAGGACCGTTCCCGTTTCCCGTTGGAGTGGACGCTCTCTCACCTCGTGATTGCGAGCGTAGCGAAGCAATCCAGCAATCTTTCCGCGGAGGCAGTCTGGATTGCTTCGCTGCGCTCGCAATGACGGCGCGGATGCAGCGCCGCCTCTTCCCTCTCACTGCCGCGCCATCTGCGCATTGCCGACGGCATCGCCGTCGAGCTTCTGGTCGTCGTGCATGGTGACGGTGACGCGCAGTAGCCTTCCAGCGAATTCGAACGGCGCCTCGTAATGTGACACGGGGCTGCCACGGTCGCGGCCGATGTCGAGACCGGACCACGAGATCAGCGTGTGGAAGCCGAGCTGGGTCTGGAGCGCCCCCGCCGGCTCGCCGTCGATCAGCAGCGTGTATTCGGTGACGCCGGTGCGCGAACCCTTGGCCGGCGCCTCCTTGCGGACGAGGCGTTCGACGTGCACCCCGAGCCGCCGCGCGCCTGACGACACTTTCCGGTCCGACCGCACGATCTGGTGGCTGCCGCCGATGTTGAGGTCGTGCACGAGGTGGCCATCTCTGATGTAGAGGCTGTAGCCCGACGTCGCGTCGCCATGCGAGATCAGCACGCCGTTTGCACCCGCCTCGTCGATCTCGACATGGGCCTCGATCGTGTAGCTGCGGCTGCGCACATCAGGTGCGACATCGGTCGGCACGTGGCCCATGCCGGCGTGAAAGACGAAATGGTGGCGCGCACCATGGAAGCGTGCGGCGTTCTCGGCGAAGCGCGGACCGAAGCGGTCGTCGAGCGGCAGCACCTTGTGCTTCTCGGCCTCCGCCCACCAGGTCGCGATCATTGCTGCCAGACGCTCCGGCTGCTTTGCGGCGAGATCGTCGGTCTCGGAGAAATCCTCGTCGAGATGAAACAGCTCCCATTTGTCGTTCTCGAATGGCGTCCCCGAGGGATGGAAGGCGACCGCCTTCCAGCCGCCCTGCCAGAGGCCGCGATGGCCGAACATCTCGAAATATTGCGGCGAGCTCTTTGAGGGCGCGGACGCATCCCTGATCGAGCGCGCAAAGCTCTCGCCTTCCAGCGGCATCTGCGGGCAGCCGGCGATCGTGCTGGGCGCCTCGATGCCGATCAGCTCGAGCAGCGTCGGCGTGAGGTCGCAGGCGTGGACGAAGTGGTGCCGCAGCTCGCCTTTGCCTGCGATCTTCTTCGGCCAGTTGATGACGAAGGGATCGCGGATGCCGCCGCCATGGGTGTTCTGCTTGTAGCGCCGCAGCGGCGTGTTCGACGCCATCGCCCAGCCATGCGGGAAATTGCTGTGGGTGTCGGGCCCGCCGATATCGTCGAGACGCGCGAGCTTCTCCGCGATCGGCTCCGGCTTGAAGTTGAACGGCCCCATCGCGTTGACGAAGCCGAGCGGCCCGCCTTCCTGGCTCGCGCCATTGTCGGACATCACGATGATCACGGTGTTGTCGCGAATGCCGGCCGTCTCCAGGAACGCGACAAGCCGTGCAAGATGGCGGTCGGAATGGTCGAGCATGCCGGCGAAGGCCGCCTGCAGGCGGGTGAAGACACGGCGCTCATCGGCTGTGTGCTCCTCCCACGGCTTCACGCCATCGTTGCGCGCCGGCATCCGGGTTGCCTCAGGCACCAGCCCCATCGCCTTCTGGCGTGCCAGACGCCGTTCGCGCTCGACGTCCCAGCCGTGCGCGAATTCGGCATCATAGCTCCTGATGATATCGCCCGGCGCCTGATGCGGCGCATGACAGGCGCCAAGTGCGACCCAGGTGAGCCAGGGAACGTCAGGACGGTCGGCGACATGGTCGCCGATGAATCGGATCGACTGGTCAATCAGGTCCTCGGTCAGGTGATAGCCGTCGGCGTAGGTGCCGGGAGGATCAATATGCGTGTTGTCGGAGACGAGCTCCGGCGCGTACTGGTCGGTCTCGGCATCGAGGAAGCCGTAGAAGCGATCAAAGCCGCGTCCCAGGGGCCAGCCGTCGAACGGACCGGTGGCGCCGCTTTCGGTCAGCGGCGTGACGTGCCATTTGCCGACCATGTAGTTGCGGTAGCCATGGATGCGCAGCATCTCGGCCAGCGTCCCCGCCTCGCGCGCGATCTTGCCGCGGTAGCCGGGATAGCCGGAATCGAAATTGGCAAGGCAGCCGACGCCGACCGAGTGATGATTGCGTCCTGTCAGCAGCGCGGCGCGCGTCGTCGAGCACATCGCCGTGGTGTGGAATCCTGAGTAACGCAGCCCTTCGGCCGCGAGCCGGTCGATGGTCGGCGTTTTGATTGCCGAACCGTAGCAGCCGAAATCGGAGAAGCCGACGTCGTCGAACAGCACGACCAGGATGTTCGGCGCGCCCTCGGGCGGCTTCGGCGCATCCGGCCACCAGGGTTTTGACTCCGCGACCGTCTTGCCGACGGTGCCGCGGAACGGCGTGCCGCTGCCTGCGCTCATCTGTTCCTCCCTGCTCGCTGCGGGAACGGCACGGTTGACCCGCGGCCCACCCACGTCTAGATTATAATCCGAATTATGATTATGATTTTTGCCGGATGCAAGCGCGGATGCGGCCAAGCTCGGACGACCCCGATTTCGACCTGCCCGGCGTTGCCCCGTCGCGCCAGAAGCGCAGCCGCGAGACGACGCTGGCGCTGCTGCGCGCCGGCGCCGACATGCTGCGGACGCGCAGCCTTGCCGAGCTGTCGATCGAGACGCTCTGCACCGAGGTCGGCGCCACCGTCGGCGCCTTCTACAGCCGCTTCGAGAGCAAGGAGGCCTATTTCAACGCACTGATGGCGCTGGCTGCGCGCGACGGCGAGCAGCGGCTCGGCGAAATCAGGCGACCGTCACCGGATACGGACCTCGACAAGCTCTGCCACGTCATCGTCAGCGGCATCATCACCTGGATGCGCAACCACGAGGGCGTGCTGCACGCCGCGCTTCAGCACGACGACACCCGCCCGGACAAATGGACGCCGTTCAAGGCCCTCGCGAAGGCAACGACCGAGCGCGCCACCCCTCTCCTGCTCCCGGCCATGGGCAAGGGACGCAAGGCCGCAAAGACCCGGACCATCGCCTTCGGCTTTCAGGTCGTTCTGGGCACGCTGGTGAACGCGATCCTCAACGATCCCGGGCCGCTGTCGCTTAGATCAAAAGAGATGGAGACGCGGCTCGCCGGTTGCCTGTTGCTGTTGCTCCAGGCGGAGATCAATCAGTCGACGCCGAGATAGGCCTTCTGCACCTGCGGGTCCTGTGCGAGCGCCGCGGCCGTGCCGGATAGCACGCTCTTGCCGACCTGGAGCACGGTGGCGAAGTCCGAGACTTCCAGCGCGAGCTCGATCGATTGCTCGGCGAGCAGGATGGTCAGGCCCTCGCGATGCAGGCGGCCGAAGGTCTCGTACATGGATTCAACCACCGCCGGCGCGAGGCCGAGCGACGGTTCGTCCAGCATCAGCAGCTTCGGATCGCTCATCAGCGCGCGGCCGACCGCGAGCATCTGCCGCTCGCCGCCGGACATGGTGCCGGCGCGCTGGTTGCGGCGCTCCTTCAGGCGCGGGAAGATCTCGTAGACGCGCTCAAGCAAATTGGCCTGGCGTGACTTGTCGTGCAGCGGCGTCGCGCCGAGCATGAGGTTGTTCTCGACGCTCTGCTGCACGAACAGCCGCCAGCCTTCCGGCGACAGCGCAAGCCCCTTGCGCACGATCGCAAAGGCCTTCTGGCCGGCGATGTCCTCGCCGCGAAAGCTGATCGATCCGGAATGCACGGGAATGAGACCCGCGATTGCATTCAGCGTCGTGGTCTTGCCGCCGCCATTGGAGCCGAGCAGCGCGACGACGCTGCCCTCCGGCACCTCCAGCGAGACGTCGGAGACACCGATGAGGTCGCCGTAGCGCACCTCGAGGTGCTCGATCCGAAGAAGCGCGCCGCTCATAGGTCCCGCCCGCCCATCAGCTCGACCGGCGTATGGCCGGCCGCGGCCTTCGCCGCGCGTTTGCCGAGATAGGCTTCGATCACCGCCGGGTTCGAGGTGACCTCGCGCGGCGAGCCGCGGGCGATCTCCTTGCCCTGGTGAAACACCATCACGCGGCTCGCAAGCGACATGATCACTTCCATGATGTGCTCGACGATGACGAGCGTGATGCCGGAGCGGTGGATGTCGCGCACGAGATCGATGGCGAGCCTCACTTCGTGGGCGTTGAGCCCGGCCATGGCCTCGTCGAGCAGCAGCACCTTTGGCTCGGTCGCAAGTGCGCGGGCGATCTCCAGCCGCTTGCGGCCGGGCGTGCCGAGCGAGCGCGCCGGCGCATCCGCAAGCCTGCTCATGCCGACGCGCTCCAGCACCGCGCGCGCCCGGGTCTCGGCCTCGTGGCGATGCGAGGTGCGCAGGAAGGCGCCGATCATGACATTCTCTAGCACCGTCATGCCTTCAAAGGTCTGCGGCACCTGGAAGGTGCGCGCAAGCCCGAGCCCGGCGCGCTGCTCCGGCGCGAAGTCGGTGATGTCGGTCCCCTCGAACAGCACGCGGCCCGACGTGGTCTTGAGGTCGCCGGTGAGGCAATTGAAGAAGGTGGATTTGCCGGCGCCGTTGGGGCCGATCAGGCCGAGAATATCGCCCTGCTCCAGCGTCACGGACGCATCGTCCACCGCCTTGAAGCTGCCGAACGCCTTTGTGATCCCGCGCGCCTCAAGGAGCATGGCCGGCTCCCTTGTCTGCGCCGGGCTTGCGTCGTCCCGTGAACAGGCTGAGCAGGCCGCCGGGCTGGAAGCGCGCGATCAGCACGATGATCGCGCCATACACCACGAAGGTGAGGCCCGCCCCCTTGCCGCCAAGCCAGCTGTTGGAGATCTCCTCCAGCGGCACGAGGATTGCGGCACCGATCAGCGGCCCGAACAGCAACCCTGCCCCGCCCAGCGCCGCCATGATCAGGATCTTGACCGAGATCAGGATGCCGAGCCCGGACTCGGGATCGACGAAGCCGAACATCATCGCATAGAGCGCGCCAGCAACGCTCGTCAGCGCCGCGCTCAGCATGTAGGCATAGAGCTTGGTGCGGCTCGCCGGCGCGCCGAGCGAGCGCGCGGCCCGTTCGGAATCCTTGATCGCGCGCAGGTAAAATCCCATCCGGCTGTTGGTCATCCACCAGGTGATCAGGAGCGTGATCACGAGGACGACCAGAAAGAGATAGTAATACGGCAGCGACGACAGGAACGAGAGATCGAAGACGTTGCGCGGGACCGTCGGGCCGGAAAGACCGACGGCAGCGCCAAGCCATTCGGTATTGGTCACGATCAGCCGTACCGTCTCAGCCACTGCGATCGTTGCCATGCTGAAATAATGGCCGGACAAGCGCAGCGTCGGCACACCGATGATCGCAGCGAGTCCCACCGCCAGCACGATGCCGCCGGGGATTCCGAGCAGCGGCGACAGGCCGAATTTTGCGTAGGAGCCCATCGCGGCATAGGCGCCGCAGCCGAAGAACACGACATGGCCGACCGAGACCTGGCCGGCATAGCCGCCGACTATGTTCCAGGCCGACGCGGCGATGGCATAGAGCAGCACCAGCGCGCCCAAGCGCTGCTGGAACGGCGAGGACAGCAGCAGCGGATAGGCGATCGCAATGGCTGCGACGACCGAGAGCCAGATCAGACGCCGCATCACATCTTCCCCATCAGGCCTTGCGGCCGGAACCAGAGGAAGGACAGGAACAGGACATAGACGACGATGTCCTTGTAGACCGCGCCGATCAGATAGCCCGATAGCGACTCGATCACGCCGATCAACAGGCCAGCGACGAGCGCGCCGGGCACGCTGCCGAAACCGCCGAGGGACACCGTGACGAAGGCGACGATGCCGAGCGTCTCGCCGACCGTCGGCACGATGTAGAAGAAGTTCGCGATCAGCGCGCCGGCGAGGCCGGTGGCGCCGGCCGCGATGGCCCAGGCGATCGCCTGCATGGTATCGGGCCTGATGCCCATGAGCTGAGCCGCGGTCTGATCCTCCGCCACCGCCAGCATTTTTGAACCAAGCGATGTGCGCGTCAGGAGCAGGTGGAGACCGAATGTCACCAGCAGCGCGACGACACCGGCAAGCAGCCGCGAGGCTTCGAGGCGCAGGCCCGCAAACGCATAGGTGCCGCCGACGATATTCGACGGCATCGACAGGAAGTTGGCGCCGAACCACCAGAACACGGAATAGCGCAGCAGCAGCGCGAGCCCGAACGTGCCGAGGATCTGCGCCAGCATCGGCCCCTTCATGATGTCGCGGATCAGGGCGAAATAGACGACGACCCCGACGGTCGCGAGCACCAGTGTCGCCAGCGGCGCGCCGAGGATGGGCCCTCCCCCCATCAGCGTGTAGACGACATAGGCGACGTACATGCCGAGCATGACGAAGTCGC
The DNA here is from genome assembly GCF_029989365.1 of Bradyrhizobium sp. Arg816. Lineage (GTDB taxonomy): Bacteria > Pseudomonadota > Alphaproteobacteria > Rhizobiales > Xanthobacteraceae > Bradyrhizobium. The sequence continues at coordinate 67,365 of NZ_JAPRAQ010000001.1, forward strand.
CATGCGCGAAATTGACGATGTTCATCATGCCCCACACCAGCGTGAGGCCAGAGGAAAACAGGGCGTAGACGGCACCGAGCAGAAGCCCGCCGGCAATCACCTGCACGAGAACAAAGGACATGAGCTGCGTTGCTCTGATCAGATCATTTTGGGAAAGGCGGGACGCGCGGTCCCGCCGTCAATCTCACCAGCCCTTGTAGGGCAGCATCGGCGCCTTCTCGGCATTGGCCTTCGGCCACACCGAGACATAGTTCTCGCCATCCTGAAGCTGGATGATGGCGCCGGACGCGAGGACATTCTGGCCCTTGTCGTCGAACTTCACGCCCTTGTAGCCGATCATGAGCTGCTCGGGCTTCAGGTCCGTCGCCTTCAGCGCGGCCTGGATCTTTGCAGGCTCGGTCGAACCGGCGCGGTCGATGGCATCGGCCAGCACGAAGAAGCCCTGCATCTGCCGGGCGACCGTGTCGTCCATCTCCTCGCCGCTCTTCTTCTTGTACATGTCGGCGATGATGGCGGACGCCGAGCCCGGCGGTCCCACGACCCAGGACGAGCGGTTGAAGGCGCCTTGCGAGATCTTGCCGACCGCCTTGGTGAAGGACGGATCGGAGTAGCCGGCATCGTCGGCCAGCAGCACGGGCGGCTTGTAGTCGAGCGACTGCATGGTCTTGGCGAACAAGATCGCGTCCGACGTGTAGCTGATCATGATGACGACGTCGGGCTTCTTGTCCTTGAGCTGCAGCACCTGGCCCTGCAAGTCGGTCGCATTGACGGGATAGGCGATATCGAGCGCGATCGGCCGGCCCTTTTCCTTGAAGGCGCCGGCGATCGTATTGGCGACCGAGGTGCCGTATTCGGTATTGTCATGGACCACCGCGACGCTGTCGGTCTTGGCACCCTGCGCCTTGATGTCGGCGAGGAAGTCGACATAGATCTTGGCGAAATCGGTCGCGATCGGCGTGGTGCGGAAGAACCATTTGAAGCCGCGCTCGGTGAGATTGGCGGCGACCGATTCCGAGTTCAGGAAGGGAACGCCGTATTTCTCGGCGATCGCGCTCGAAGTCAGCGTGACGCCGGACTGGTAGGAGCCGAACACGGCCGCCACCTTCTCTTCCGTGATCAGGCGCAGCGCCTGGTTCTGGCCCGTCGCCGGGTTACCCTGGTTGTCGGCGAATACAGCTTCGATCTTGGCGCCGCCGAGGCCGGCAAGGCCGGCGTTCTTCGCCAGCGGCAGATTGCCAAGCTCAGGATGGGCGTTGTTTATGATGTCCATGGCGACTTCGAGCGCCGCCTTGGCGTGCGCACCGATCGAGGCCGTGCCGCCGGACATCGGCATGATGACGCCGATCTTGATGACCTTGTCCTGGGCCTGTGCGCCGGAGCCCAGCGCAAGAAACATCGCGGCTGCGCAAAACAGCCTGGTGACGTGCTTGAAATTCATCAAATCAGACCTCCCAAAGGGTTTCCCCGACCAAGCTATTTTAGAAGCTGCAGGCTAAGCGCCCGCTTCCGTTTGTTTATGCCTGGTGGATCTAGGATGGCATGCCAGCCGGACACCGGCAAGGTGAAACGGACTTGCGCAATGCTGCATGGGAGGCAGCGAACGCGCCGGCGCGGGCGGCGTTCAAATCCGGCGTCGTCCGGCGCGAACGCGGTAACCCGAACGGCGGATGTCATTGCGATCTGCAGGGGTGGGTTAACACTGCGACTGCGCCAAGCGCGGTCCGCTGGCGTAACCCGGCCCCCGTGTGTTTCCGCGAACGCAGAGGCGGTGGGTGACGCTGTCGCCACCCCACCCTGCGAAGCGCCGTCAGCCGACGACGTCGCTCGCCCGCAGCAGCGTCGTGAAGCCGCCATAGATCATGCGCTTGCCGTCGAAGGGCATGTCGGCGCCCTTGAGCCGCTCATCGGCCATCACCTTCTTGTTGACGGCATCGCGGGTCTCCCGATCACGGTAGACGATCCAGGAGAACACCACGACCTCGTCCTCCTTCGCGATCACCGCGCGCGGAAACGAGGTCAATTCGCCATGGGGCACGTCGTCGCCGATGCACTCGACGTAATCGAGCGCGCCGTGTTCCATCCATATGGTGCAGGCGTTTCGCGCCAGCGCCTTGTAGGCCTCGATCTTGTCCTTCGGCACGGCCAGCACGAAACCATCGACATAGGGCATCACGGATCTCCTTGGGTTGCCTGCTCCAAGGACGAAGCGGCACGGGACGATCCGACACGTCATGCCTCCCGCAAGGTGAGGCAAACTGTCGCGAGGATTTCGTGCGGTACTTCACATTTGAAGCTCGCGGCGCCGTGACATCATCCCGGACGTTTGCGCTCGCACATCGGCGCCCGAGCACGCGATCCTCGACCGCCAGTTCAGCCAGCTCTACTCACAGCTTCCGTACGACTGCTATTTCGTCGCCATGCTCGACTGCTGCCCTTCCGGCGGCATGACACGTGACGGCGGTCCACGCATCCGCGGCCTGACGCCGCCCGACGATATCCGCCACCGGGCGCTGCGGTGGGAGGCAAGCGAAGGCATGTGGGCGCCACGCGAGCTCCCTCCCCTCAACGAGAGTCTGAGCAAGAGCAAGAACGGCGCCGACTATCTCGGCGACAACGGCGCCACGCAGCGGCTCGGGCGCAGCATGGCGCTCCGCACCCAGCCCGACAAGGAATACAACAAGACGCGGGCCGAGCTCGGGCATCACGGTCCTTATCTGCCGATCCTCCTCGAGGCCTGCCAGGAGCAGGAGCCGTCCTATGAATATCGTGACGGCGTCACGGCCAAACTCCGTCGCCTCAAATATAACCAGACGCCCAATCTGGTCGGCGCCAAGAAGCGCGTCAGCGCGAAAATTCCATGGGGCGCGGCAGATGCAGGTCGCGGCCAGCGGCGGGCGCCGAAAAAGCGTGCCGCCAAGACAGGCCGGAAGAAGCGCCGCTAATCATTTCGCCTTGCATCGCCGCACAGTGCATCGCGGGCGCCATGAGTCCGGCCAACGCGCCGAGACCGGCCCGGCCCGGCCAAAGGCGCGGACTGCCGACGGCACGGGCCCGATTCAAGCAGGTTGAGATCTCGATTAATCGCCCGGAACTGGCTGGGGAACCTGGATTCGAACCAAGACAAACAGAGTCAGAGTCTGTTGTGCTACCGTTACACCATTCCCCACCGAAGTGCTTGATATCACAAGACTATCTTCGGACGTTTTGCAAGCCGCAGAAAGAGTTTTGCAAATCAGCGGCCGCGCTGGCGCTCATATAGCCGCGCCGGCGTTCGCGGTCTAGCCCCTCTGTGAGCATCGCAGCTTGTTCTCTCTGCGTTCGCACCATGGAAACGTGGCCACGTCCGCCCTCACGCGCCGCCGCTCCGGCAATCAGCACCAGGAGACCCATGATGCGCGCACTCAACGCCGGCAGGCCGCAGCCGGCGATCGCCCGCACGAAGCGCGGGAGGTTTACAGGCTGATCCGCTGACCTAATCGCCCAAGACCACGGATCGCTTGCCATAGAATTCACCGACGCAATCATTCGGCAGCTGGCCCGGATTTTTGGTCAGCTCGGCATCCATCAGCATGGACGGCTGGACCGATCTCTTGGGGACGACAACATCCAGGTCCTTGGTCGTCCGAAGAAATTGATGCCTCTGGACACTCTCGCTCCAGAAGGTCGCGAATTGCGACTCCTCGGCGCGGACGTATCCCAGCGCGACGGTATCGAGGAGCAAAAAAGAAAGGAGCCCGCAAGCCACCAGGGCCGTCATGCGAACATGGGCATGATGGCCCAGGGAGGGAAGGAAGCGGGCAGCCAGGGCGACGACGCAGCCCCCTCCGGCAAGAAGAAAAACCACCACCTCGTTCCGCCCTCGCGTCGCGAGATCCTCGGCCGTCGCAAAATAGGCAATGACATAAGCGGTGTAGAGACCAGCGAGCACCGCCGCCATGAGCCCAACGATCAAGACCAGCAGCCGCGCCGCCGGCCTCGGTTGCGAAGGCACCACGAACACCGAAAACAACGCCACGAAACCGAGCCAGGCCCACGTCGCAGATTCGGTGTAGTGCCGAACGAGCTCGAGCCACAGATAGTACAACCCCATCGAGAAAGAAGCGGCGATCTTCCCCCCCTCCGGATATGCCGCCATCCGGACCGCATTCCCGGGTGACAAAAGCAGGATCGCAAGTCCGATGAAGGTCGCCGTCAGCATCGCTGCATGGCCCGCCAGTTGCGGGCGAGGATGGTAGAACGCGCGATAAAGGGCGGAACCGGCGACGAGGGCCGCGATCCAAAACGGCGTGAACTCGTTGGCAAGAGCACCCAGGAAGCCGATTGCGGAAAGAACGACGACTTGGCCCGTCGAGAGCACGGTTTCGTTCGCTGCGGACCGCACCAGCTCGACGAGGATGATGATCACGAAGAGGGCGGGAACCATGTAGGACGCACTGCCCGAGATCCAGTAAAGCATCTCCCGCAGACTGATCGCCAGAACGAACGACGCCGCGCTGAGCATTGCCCCCGCCGAAAATCTCTCTGGCCACGACAGGCCGGTCCACAATCGACCAGCCCAAAAAACGCTGACTGCAAAGAAGATGGCCATCCCGCAAATGAGTATGACCGGATAGACGACCACATAATCGGCGCCTGTCACCTTGCTGACAACCGCGGGGGCCGCGATTGCTACAAGCGAGGTCAGTCGGCCCATCTGGTGCAAATAATAGGATTTGACCATTCCGACGAGACCCATGCTGTTGACGCGGTTCGTCACGCAATAATCGTCAGATTCGGGCATCGCATAGAGCGCGATGGACGCGAGCCAGAGCAGGATAAAGAGAGCGACAGAAGCGGCTACGATAGGCATCACGTCCGGCATGCGGCTTCCGAGGCGCACTGGAAATCCCCCAAATCAACAGAGCAAAGCGGCAGCAACGTGAGAGCGAACAGCCCCGAACGCAACCCTCGTTATGCAACGCGGCACAGAAGATCACAGGTTCCGCGGGCAAACAATCGAAAGGCTAGTTCGAGCCGCAGACGCGGACCACGATCTCAGCCTTGCCGTTCGCGATCATCACCTGGCCGTATTCGTCCTGCGGCGGGCTCTCCTCGTAGCGGAGCGGGATCGTGGTGATCGCTTCCTGCGGTTCGCCGCCCGGCTGCTGCGTGTTCACGTCGAGGATCAGGATCTTCGGATTGATCCCCTGCGGCGAGCGCCTGGTCAGCCGGGCCTGCCAGCCATCGGTCGGTACCCTCACGTCGCCAACCATGACCAGCTTGGGCGGCGCCCCCGGCGCCCGGTCGATCCAGGCCTTGAAGGTGTTTCTCAGCAGGACAGTCATAACACGTCTCTCCTTGGCCAAGCTGCGAATTGTCCGCCCCTCGTCCCGACGAGTGGCGCCGACCCTTCGCCTGTAAAATCGTCGCAGCCGGACGGACAGATACCGGGGCCCCCCCGATCACCGCCTCCCCCTCCAACCGGGCTTTCAAGTCCCGGCTGCCGCCTTGGCGCGGATCGCGCTAGCGAGGGCCGGAGCCTCACCGCCAAGCGCCTTCACGGCCGGCAAGTTTTCCGGCCCGCCGACGGCTTTGGAGGCTTCCGCGACCTTGTTGATGTCGGGGACGCTCTTCTTCACGAACGCGTCGATGAAGTCAGCGCCAGCGTACCCGGCCGCCATGACGCTCAGGAGAAATTGCCGGCCGATTTCCTTCGGCTCGACCATCAGCCCCGCGGAAATCCCCGCCACGCAGCCGATCACTATCGACACCAGAAACGCCGACCCGTCGAACACGTCCTTGAAGCCCGCGCTCAGGCCTCGCGCCTGATCGTGCACCTTCTTCGCCCCGCCGATGGCGCGAACGCATTGGCCGGCCATCCCCAGCAGGCCACAGAGCAGCAAATAGTAGATCCATTCGGCGCTCGTCGTGTGTGTCATGCTCCTCTCCCGCGGTTGTCTCTTGCGACTGAGAACGGGCCGATCGGTTTACGGCCGACCGTGCTTTGGCGGCGGAGGAAGCATAGGCTTGCAAGGCGAAGCTGATCGTGAAAGGCGCGTGAATTCGGCGGTCGAGAGGCGTCTCAACGGGTCAAGCGGATCGGTGCTTCCCCCTCGAGCGCCGATGCAGCCGGTCTCCCTGCCCGCGAAGGGCGATTCACGTTCAAATCACGTTGCCAAACTAGGATCACCGTCGACTTTGGGACGTCTACGATCGGCCGGCACGGTCCACCGCTACAGAGCCGGCCGGGACCGCTCCGTTCGCCGCCAATTTCGACGACCTGAAGGAAGCCGATCTGACCTTTTTTCGAACGGCCGGCAATGCCGCCGGCGGAAAGCCAAGGGAGACCGCAATGAAATTCGAGATGTTCGACGTCGAAAACTATGACAAGTGGGGCGAGCTCGTGAAAAAATGGGCTCGCGATCGGTCGTCGCGCCCGACCACCGTCGCCGAATTCCAGGACCAGCTCCTGAAGGCCGACGTGATGGCGAAATATCCCCAGAAATTCACGGAGCTTGTCTTCATCGAGGCGGGCTACGATGACGGCAAGCTGCTGATCAAGCTGCCGCCGGCCGAGCTGCTCAATGAGGCCGAAAAGGAGGTGCAAGGCACCTCCCCTTACCCAATGCCGCCGTTCTACGCGAGCGACATGAAGGACAGCAGCCTGAAGAACGATACCCCCAGCGGCAGGCTGCTGTTCCATTCGAGGCGTGTCGGCGAGTACACGATCAAGTTCTGCGGGTGAGCAGGCACCCGCTCACCATGCGTGATGCCTGAAGCCGACGACCGGGACGCCTGCGCCGCCTATGCCATCGCGCAGGCGCTCCCAATCCTCGCGACGGGCAATTGGATGCGCATGGAGGAGCCAGAGCGCGATGTCCTGGTCGGCGGGCGGCTTGCCGAACCATATCGCGCGGATTCCATCGAGGAATTTCCTGCCCTCGAGGCGGGCCTCTTCCGTCCTGCCGAGATGATACAGTGCGGCCGCCTTCCAGCCCGGGAGCGTCTTCGCCACGTTGTTGGCGCGATCGATCCCCTCGATCGCCTCCAGGTAATTGCCTCGCATGAACTGAAGCACGGCGCGATAGGGCCAGTGCAGTGGCGGCGGCGACCAGAACACCTTGAGAGCTTCTGCCACGAGATCGTTGCCACGCTCGAAATTGCCGCAAAACCCCTGGCAGGACGCTGCCGACAGCAACGTCCAGGGATCGTTGCCGTTGAGCTCGCATGCGAGATCGATGTGGGCACTGGCTTCCGAATATTGCATCAGCATCGCCTGCGACCAGCCGAGGCAGAGCTGGGCCCTGGAATCGACGGGGTCGAGCTGCACCGCCGTTCTCGCAAGCTCGAGCGTGGACCTCGCCTTCGTCAGATCGCGGAACAGGCCGGGAAAGACGAGATGCTCGGTATTGTTCATTTGAACCAGCGCGCTGTAGCTCGGCGAAAAGTTCGGAGCGACGGCGATCGCCTCGGTCAGGAGCGCGGTCGAAGCGCGCCAATGTTCGGCGCTGAAGCTTCCGAAGCTTGCCTGTGCGCGAAGCCAGCGGTCGTAGATGTCCAGGGACACGTCCGGGGCGACGGCCACGCGCGTCAGCCGCTCGGTCGACAGATAGACGTTCACCGAGAGCGCCGTGCGTTGCACGATCCTTTGTTGCACCTGGAACCAGTTCTCGAGCTTCAGCTCGAACGTGTCACTCCAGATATAGACGCCGGTGTTCGTCTCTCGCAGCGTCAGCACCATGCTGATCGTGTCACCCGCCTGATAGGCAGTCGCCGCCACGCTGTAGCGGGACGCTGCCGCACGCTCTCCCGGCGCCACGGGTTGTTGCGCCGTGCCGTCTCCGACATACCACTCGCGGAACTTGGTCAGGCAGGCGATGAGATGATGTCGAAATCCCGTCACGAGGTGGACGCGGTCCGCGCTTACGCCATTCATGCTGAACGGATCGACCAGGATCGCGATCTTGGCCGCCGCCCGGGACGAGGCCGGCGATTGTCTCGGCGCCTCATCGGCCGTCGGACCCTTTGCGCCGTCGCGCTGCATCTGATCGCCCGCAACGGATGCGGCCTCTCCCTCGAATTGACCGTTCTTGATGTCGGCGATCAATTGCTGGGTCTTGGCCGAAGGCTCCATCCCATATTCATCATCGAGGATGTTCCACAAGGTCTTGTAAACTCGGAGCGCCCCTGACAGGTCGCCTTCTTCCGCGCGCGTCTGCATCGCGAAGCGGCACGCCTCCTCGTGGGTCGGGTCGAGATTCAGGATTGCCTCGGCCAGCGCGCGCCTGCTCGCCACGGCAAGTCCGACGTTCCTGAGGCCGGCCTCGAGTGCACGCGAGATGCGATCATGGAAGGTCTGCCGCTTGGCGAGAAGCCAGACACGGAACGACGGGTCGATATCGTCGAGGCCCGCGAGAAGAGTTTCCATGACACCTGGCGCGCTCATCAGCAGCGGATGCGCCTGTTGCGCTTCGGCCTCTCGCAAGGTGTCGAGGAGATCGACACGCAGCCGATCGCGGCCCATTTCGACGAGCATTTTCTCGATCTGCAACCCGTCGTATCCGGCCTCCAGGAACGTTTCCCGCAACTCATGGAGGACCTGACGAAGCGAGGCTCGCGCCTTGTATTCGTCAGACTCGCTCCACAGCAGCCCGACCAGACGCTCACGTGTTTCCTGGTGGCGATCCGTCAATGCCAGGTAGCCGAGAACCGCCCGCGACTTTCGGCTCTTGACCCGAATTTCCCGCCCCGCGAATGCGACGGACAGGCCGCCCAAAACGGAAATCGACAGGTTTTCGCTCGGCTTGGGAATTCCGCCGTCCCTTGCAATGGACTTTGAGAGAGATGCACGAGCGCTCACTTTGGATCCGCCCCGATAAACCGCATTTGGGAATAACAGCAACTATAACAAACTAATTCCATGTGTATAGGCATCGCCTCCTCCGGTCCTGCGCCGAGCGGACACCAGACGTTCGGTCGCGACTTCGGACGGCTCCATCTGGAGTGCCGGCGCGACGATCCGAGCGACGACAACCCCGAACATGGGACGGGTCAGATCGATGGCAAACGTCTCGACGCCTCTGGCTGACAGTCTCTCGATCAATGCCGCAAGCTGCCGCGCGGGCGTGTCCGGGCTGAACTCGACGGTCGCGTGACGGGGCGCGATCGGATGCAGCAGCGTGCAACTCGCAGCATCGATCAGCGTGCTGCGAGCGACGTGACGATGATCATGTTCGTTCAGCCTCGCGTCGCCTCCTTCCCGGCGCTTCTGCTCGACGACGGCATAGGCCAATTCCATCTGGCACATCTCCGTCAGCGCCGAGCGGACCGCATTCTCGACACTCAAACGTGCAGCCAGTCCGCAGGCGAAGCCGCTGCCATCGGCGCAGCAGGAGATCGCGACGATGCAAGGCACCTCCATATCGGTGGTGATCTCGAGCAGCCAGGTTCGCCTCGTCGTGACGCCGCCGCGCGCCTGCGCAACCCAGGCTGCGGCCGTTGCCGCGGCGTGCCCCTCCAGCGCAACCTGCCGCCCGCGAAGGCCGCCGCGCCACCACAGGCTTGCCGCATCCCTCTCGACCAGCTCCAGCATCCCGTGCAACGCAGCCGTCTCGAACGAGGTGCCGGCCGCACAGCCCGAGCTCAGGCTGAATGGCGGCGTGAGCGCGCTTCGCTCGGGCGTGCGGCGCAGGCACAGGTCCGCCGGAAACGGCATCGACCGGCCGCTCGATAGCTGCGTTGCTTCGATCCAATCGACGTTGTTGCGCACCGACAGGCGCATGAACTCGGAGAGGACAGACCGGGATGCGGGATCGAAGGCGGCAAGTCCATCTGCGATCGGGCCCTGGTGAAGACGATCCAGTACGGTCTCGAACTGGGAGAGGTATTCGACCCCTTCTCCGATGCATGATTCGAAAGCCTGACGAAGCGAGAGACCGGCGCCGGATGCGCTCGAGCGCGCCTGATGCGAGAAGGTGGAATCGACGCCGGTCGCACGGATGTCCGCGCCGAAGAACGTGACGCCCGGCGCATCACGGGAGACCAGCTGGAAGACGTCGGAAAATCTGGCCGCCGCTTCGAGCAGTGCAATGCGATTGCGCGTCTCCGACGGCGCCGTCCCGCCCGACGGGAGGTATTCGAGTTTCTCGAGGATGGATTCCAGCTCGCGATCACGGCCGTGCGCTGGCGGGCCCGCCAGGTATGCGGCCAACCGCTCGAACAGATTGGTTGCCTTCGATGCTTCCATCGGTCGGTTCCGCTACCCGGCAGGGTACAGTTTCGATCGACAGCATGCCATCAAGGCCCCTGCGGAAGGTCAAGTAATTCGTGCGATCACGCCGCGACCGTGCGAATTCACGCTGGCTTCACGCCCGCACATGATGATCGGCCCTCGACCGTAACGGGTTAGATGGCCGGTATGTGGAAAAATGGCTTTGTCGTTGCAATGGCAGCGGAATTTTCGTTCGCGGCCTATCATCGACCGATTTCGATCCGACGCAAGGTCCGGCGATGGATCATCGTGTCCCGCTGCGGTCCGAACTCGGAGTTCATCACCATTGCGAGCGCAGCAGGCAAGGTAGAACCGGAGACCGAAGCTCCGATCGGCCTCGCGCCGGTCAACACGGCCGTTGGAATTCTCCTGTCGGAAACCGCGGAAGACATCACGTTCCTGATGCTTCGGCAGCAGCCGACCCATTTTCCAATCGCAGGAACATTCTTCCCGACCGACGGCTACAGCCGGATTTTCGAGTCACAGGGCAGGTTTCGCCTGCGCAGCGAAGGACGCCACGCGCACCGTGCTCGAGGCCTCGACAGCCACGTCCGCAGCGACATGCCGGATCCCCTGCCGAACGCGCAACGCGCAATGGGCTGGCACGTCGAGGCCGTCAGGCACAACTGGGTCGGCGAGTTCTTCGAATGAGGGGCGAGCCCCGCGCTCAGCAGGGGCTCGCGAGGAAGCCGAGCCGACAGCGACCCATCCGTCATTTCCAGAGAAGCGACCGTCGCCTACTCCAGCTTGATATTCGCCGCCTCGATCACCTTCTTCCACCGCTCGGTCTCGGAGGCGATGTAGGCCTTGAAAGGTTCGGAATCCACCGCAACCGCGGCCGCGCCGAGCTCGGCCATCTTCTGCACCGTCTCCGGCTGCTGCATGAAGGCGCGGATCTCGCCCGACAGCTTGTCGACGATGGGCTTCGGCGTTGCCGCGGGGACGAAGAAGCCGTGCCAGGCCACGGCCTCGAAGCCCGGCAGGAATTCGGCGACGGCCGGGACTTCCGGATCGAAGGCGGCGCGCTTGGGCGTTGCAGTGGCGAGCATCGCGAGCTGGCCGGTCTTCACCTGCGGCAGCAGCAGCGGCACGTTGTCGAAGGCAAGATCGATCTGGCCGCTCAACAGATCCGTCAGCATCTGGCTGGAGCCCTTGTAGGGCACATGCACCATCTTGGTGCCGGTCATCTGTTGAAACAGTTCGGCGGCAAGATGCTGCGAGGTGCCGACGCCGGCCGAGCCGAACGAGACCTTGTCCGGGTTCGCCTTCAGATAGGCGATCAGCTCCGGCACGGTGCGCGCCTTGATCTTGTTGGGATTCACCACGAGCACGTTCGGCACGACGCTGATCTGGGCGACTGCCACCAGGTCCCTGTCCGGCTGGTAGCTGAGCTTCGGCCCGTAGAGCGTGGGGTTGATCGCGAGCGCGGAGGTGCTGGCAAGGCCGAGCGTGATGCCGTCAGGCGCCGATTTCGCCAGCCGCGTCACGCCGAGGATCGAACCCGCGCCGCCGACATTCTCTACCACGAACGGCTTGCCCAGCTTCACTTGCAGATGGTTCGACACCATGCGCGCGAAGATGTCGGCGGTGCCGCCGGCGGCGAAAGGCACGATCACCGTCACCTGCTTGGACGGATAGCCGTCCTGCGCCTTTGCCGGCGACGTCGCCAGCAGCACGGCTGACACAAGACCAAGCCACATCGATCTCATCGAGGTTTCCTCTACTATTACTGTTTTGTTGATTGGGTCCCGCGGGCGGCGGAGGTGACTAGAACGCGACCTCGTACATGTTCAGGATCGCATCCCGGCCGAGGTCTCGCGGATTGTTGTCGAGCAGGCGGCGAATGGCGTGCGCCTCGTCGGCCATGACGCCGAGATCGCCCTTGGGCACGCCGAGCGCGGACAGACGCATCTCGATGCCGAGGTTCTTGCAGAACTCGTAAGTGGCCTCGAATGCAAGAATCGGGTCGTTCTGCGCCGGCAGGCCGAGCGCCGCCAGCACCGCGACCGTCTTCGCCTCGACTGCCGGCATGTTGAAGGCCAGCGTGTGCGGGAAGATCACGGCGCAGGCGAGCCCATGCGCGACATGATGGCGCGTGCCCAGCGGATAAGCGACGGCATGCCCGGCAGTGGTGTTCACCGGCCCGAGGCAATAGCCGCCATAGAGCGAGGCTAGGGAGAGACCCGCGCGTGCCTCGCGATCGCCGCCGTCGGCGACCGCCCGCTTGAGATATTGCCCGACCAGCCGCGCGCCCTCGAGCGCATAAAGGTCGATCATCGGATGCGCCTTGCGGCTGGTATAGGCCTCGACGCAATGCGCCAGCGCATCGACGCCGGTGGCCGCAGTGACCTGCTTCGGCACCGTCATCGTGAGATCGGGGTCGACGATGGCGATATCGGCGAGCATGAAGCGGCTCTGCACTGCCTGCTTGTTCTGGCTGACGGGATCGGTGACGAGCGCACGGGTGCCCGCCTCGCTGCCGGTGCCCGATGTGGTCGGTATCTGCATCAGCGCGACGCTGCGGCCAGCGACTTTTTCCGGCCCAACGATATCGGCAAAGGCCACGTCGCTGGTGCAGAGCACGGCAACCAGCTTGGCAAGATCCATCGCGCTGCCGCCGCCGAAGCCGACCACGAGATCGGGCTTGGCGTCGCGTGCCATCGCGACGGCCTTCTCGAGATTGGGCAGGTCCGGCTCGGGCTTCACGTCGCCGAACACCTTCACTGCGCCCGGCAGCGCCAGCGCATCGACGCGGCGCGCATTGAACAGATCGGAAATCACCAGCGGCCGCCTGGCGCCGATCCGCTCGGCGAAGCGCGCCGCGGCGGTGATCGTGCCGTTGCCGAATTCCAGGATGGTGGGACGCTGGATTTCGATGGGCGTGAAGGCGTTGGTCATCGTGCGCTAGATCTCATGATTTGGAGGCGGAGGCGCCAGCGGAGAGCCGCTCGGCATAGTCGATGGCCTCGATCAGGCTGTGCTCGTTGGCAATGCCCTTGCCGGCAATGTCGAAGGCGGTGCCGTGATCGACGGAGGTGCGGATGATCGGCAGGCCCAGCGTGATGTTGACGCCGGAGAGCTCCTGCCAGCGGCCGGTCGCGGGATCAACCTGGAAGCCCAGCAGTTTGACCGGGATGTGCCCCTGGTCGTGATACATCGCGACCGCAGCATCGTACTGGCCGGCGCGCAGCTTGACGAAGATGGTGTCGCCGGGCACCGGGCCGACGACGTCGAGGCCATCGGCGACGGCCTTGGCAATCGTCGGTGCCGAAACGTCGATATCCTGCCGGCCGAACAGACCGCCCTCGCCGGCATGCGGATTGAGCGCGGCGATCGCAATCTTCGGTTTGGCGATACCGAGCCGCAGCAAGGCCTCGTTGGTGAGATCGATCACCATGCGCAGACGCTCCGGCGTCAGGCGCTTCGGCACGTCTTCAAGCGCCACGTGGGTCGAGACATGGCTGACGCGCATGTTGCCGTGGGCGAGCAGCATCACCGAGCCGCGCACGCCGGTGAGGTGCGCCAGCATCTCGGTATGGCCAGGGAAATGATAGCCGGCCTTGTTGAGTGCTTCCTTGTTGAGCGGCGCGGTGACAATCGCGGAGGTCCGCCCGGCCTGGGTCAGGCGCACGCCCTGCTCGATCGCCTTGTAGGCAAAGCGGCCGCCATCGGCGCTCAAGACGCCGGGCTTGATCGGGGTGCCCTCGACATCCGCCTGGAGGAAACAGAGGTTCGGCCAGTCAGCATCGTCAGCACGCACCTCCGGAATCGCAACGGCAGCGCCGAGCGCGGCCTTGGCACCATCGAGCGCCGCGCCGCTGCCGATGATCAGGATCCGCAGATCGCCTTTCGCGATCCGGTCCTTCAGCCCGACGCAGGCCTTGACGATGATCTCCGGGCCGATCCCGGCCGGATCGCCCATGGTGATGGCAAGATGACGAGAGGTCATGTCGGGCTCCCAGTATTGAGCAAATGATTGTCCCGGAGCAGATCGCGCCACAGCTCGCTGGGGCCGAACGCGCCGGACTTCGAGATGATGTCGACGCCGGCCCAGCGACCGCCTTGCAGTACCGAGCGCGGCAGCCCCGGTACGATACGCCCCCTCACCTGGAGCGCATGCGCGCCGAGCGCAACGCATACGGCCTTCAAGGTCTCGCCGCCAGCAACGATCAAGGTTCCGGGCGGATCGAGCGCCGAAATCAGCGTCGTCAGCTCGCGCGCGATCCGCTGCGCGGCCTCGACGCGCGAAAGGCCATCCGCGAGCGCGAATTTCACCAGCGCCACGCCATCGTCAGCCAGCTTGCGTTGAACGCCTGCGCCCCCCTCACCTTCGGCCAACGCGATGGTGGCTTCGCCACATGCTGCGAGCTGGGAGGCGGTGGTGGCCTGGTCGGAACCGAACAGCCCCAGCACCGGCCGCTTCAGCCGGCTCGGCGCATCGGCGCGATCGCTGCGGGCGAGTGCACCGGCGAGCCCGCCGCTTCCGCACCACAGCACCGGCCCCGGCATCTGCCGCGCCATCTCGACGATGCGATCGAGCTCGACGTCGTTCTCGGCATCGAAGACCTGAACACCGCCTTGCGACAGCGTATCGGCCCGGCCCTGCCGTGCTTCGATGCCCTCGAGCTGCAGTTGAGCCAGCAGATTGTCACCGACGCGATGCCAGTCGCCCTGGACCGTACGCGCAAATTGCTGGCCGCCCACGGTGCGGCGTCCCTGATAGTCGAAGGCTGGTGCGACCACGCATGACGCCCAAGGGCCGCTGCGCAGGCAGGCGCCGAGCTCGGCCGCCCAGGCACCGCGGAGCAGGCTGTCGACCTTCTTGTAGGCGATGGTCCCACCCTGAAGCTGCGGCGCCAGCCGTCCGACGATCTCGACGCTGTCGGCTTTCGACCGCTCGCGGGTGCCGCTGTCGATCGCGAGGCTTTGCGTGCCCGGAGTCGCGGGCGAATCCGCCCAGGTGACGTCGAATGGTCCGCACAGGCCGACGAACTCCGCCGCGGTGTCGAGTGCGCCGGTGAGATCGTCGGCAAGCAGGCGCACGACCGTCATTGTCATGCTGCTCCCGCGCCAAAGATCTTGCCGGGGTTCATCAGGCCATTCGGATCGAGCAAGCGTTTGATGCCACGCATCAGCTCGATATCGAGCGGATCGGCGACACGGGCCAGCCGGACGCGATTGGTGATCCCGATGCCGTGCTCGGCACTGATCGCCCCGCACTGCGCTGCGGTCTCGTCGTCGACGATCTCATTGATTTGCGCCACCAGGGCGGCCGTCGTCGCCGGCTCCTGACAATGCGCACGGTCGATCAGGGCGATCACGTGGATGTTGCCGTCGCCGATATGGCCATGCATCACCACGCGGGCATGCGGTACCGCGGCCATGATCCGCGCCTCGACATTGGTGACGAAGTCCGCCTGGCGCTCCAGCGGCACAACGCTGTCGTGCGAGACGACATAGCCGCTGCGCTTGTTGCCTTCGGACACGCTGTGCCTGACCGCCCAGATCGCTTTCGCCTGCGCGAGGTTGGAGGTCAGGATGACGTCTTCGGCGATACCGGCCTCCATCGCATCCGCCAGAGCCGTGGCGAGCGGCTCGTCGAGATCGACGCCCGCAAGCGTGTCCGTCAACTCGACGATCAGGTACCACGGCGTCGTCAGCGCGAACGGGATCGTGACATGCGGCACGGTCTCCGCGATCGCCTCGATCTGCGAGCGCGACATGATTTCGAGGCTGCCGAGCCGGTCGCCGACCACACCGCGCAGGCGCTGCATGATCTCGAGTGCCTGCGCGACACCCCGCAATTTCACCAGCGCCAGCGCCGAGCTGCGCGGCGGCGAAAACAGTTTCAGCACCGCCGCGGTGACGATGCCGAGCGTCCCTTCCGCGCCGATGAAGAGCTGCTTGAGCGCGTAACCCGTGTTGTCCTTGCGTAGCGCGCGCAGGCCGTTGAAGATACGCCCGTCGGGCAGCACGGCTTCGAGCCCGAGCACGAGATCGCGCGTCGGGCCGTAGCGCAGCACGGCCGTGCCGCCGGCATTGGTCGAGATATTGCCGCCGATCTGGCAGGAACCTTCGGCACCCAGGCTCAGGGGAAAATAGCGATCGACGCTACGCGCCGCATTCTGGACCTCGGCGAGAATGCAGCCGGCCTCGACCGTGATCGTACTGGCGAGCGGACTGACGTCGCGCACCGCTCGCATGCGGTCGAGCCGGATCACGACATTGCCAGCGTGATCGTCCGGAGTCGCGGCTCCGCACATGCCGGTGTTGCCGCCTTGCGGCACGATCGCAAGGCGCCTGTCGACACAGTATTTGACGACGGAGGCGACCTCGGCAGTCGAGACGGGCTTCACCACCGCGACAGCGCGGCCGCGATAGCGCCCGCGCCAGTCCACCACATAGGGCTCCTGGTCGACTCCGGACGCGATGACGTGCTTGTCGCCGACGATCGCGGCGAGCCCGGCCAATGCATCCTGGAATGAGTCGGACATCAGATCGCCTCGTCGTCCGTACCGAGCTTAGGCGGAGGCTGCGAATGCCGCAGCATTCGCAAGCAGCTCTTTCAGCTGGTCCGGCAGCAGGGACTCCAGCGGCGGCCGCAGGCGCTGCCAACCGGCATGCTTGGTGCGATCGGCCGCAAGCGCCTTCAGCGAGGCCATCTGCGGAAATTGCGAGACCAGCTCGCGCGCCTTCACGATGCGCGCCTGCGCCGCCTTGAGCGCCGGATCGTCGTCGCTGTTGCCAAAGTGCTTGAAGACATAGGCAAGACTGCGCGCGACGACATTGGAGGTCGCGGTTATGCAGCCCGCGCCGCCCTTGCGCAGCAGCGGCAGCATCAATGGATCGGCGCCGCCCAGGACAGCGAAGCCCGGAAACCGCTCGACCATCGCCGTCATGTTGGCGAAGTCGCCGGACGAATCCTTGATGCCGGTGAACGTCGCCGGATAGACCTTGCGCAGCCGCTCGATCAGTGCATGCGAGATCGGTTGCGCCGACATCTGCGGGTAGTGATAGAGGACGACTTTCAGGCGCGCATCACCGATACGCTGAACCACCTCGCTGTAGGAGGCGAAGATGCCGTCATCGGTGACGTTCTTGTAGTAGAACGGCGGCAGCATCACCACGGTGTCGACGCCGACCGAGAGCGCGTGGCGCGTCAGCGCGGTGGTATCGCTGAGCGCGGCAACGCCGGTGCCGGGCAAAAGCCGCCGCGGCGCGATGCCGGCGGCCACCACCGCCTCGAGCAGCGCCGAGCGTTCGGCCACCGAAAAGGAGTTCGCCTCACCCGTCGTGCCCAGCATCGCGATGCCGTCGCAGCCTTCGTCGAGCAGATAGCGACAATGGTCCACGAAGCGCGCATGATCGGGAGCAAGCTCGGCGTCGAGCGGCGTCAACGCGGCGGAGAACACGCCATGAGGGTGCAGCGATGATGTCGACAAAACTTCCTCCGATCGTCAGAACGATATTGTTCGGAATGCGAACATTTGTTATTTGCTGATGCAGTCGTAAAATCAGCTCGGCCCGACGTCAAGGGCATGGCTGTCATGGCGGGGCATTCGAGCATGGCCAAGGCTGCAAAGCGCATAACGGAATCGTCGCGGAAAAACCCTAAGAACCACGTCGCTTCCGTTGGGAAGGCCTTCGCGGTGCTCAAGAGTTTCAGCAGCGAGGCCTTCGAGCTGACCCTGAGTGAGATTGCCGCACGGGCCGAGCTCGATCGCGGGACGGCGTTCCGCCTGATCCAAACACTGACCGAGCTCGGCTATCTCCAGGCCGTTCCGCAAAGCCGCCGGTTCCGTCTCGGCGTCGCCTGTCTCGACCTCGGCTACACCGTGCTGTCGCACGGCTCGCTGCGGCCGATCGTCGAGCCGCTGCTGCGCGACCTCGTCCCGGCGGTGGGCGATGCGGCCTCGCTCGGCATTCTCGATGGCGGCGACGTAGTCTATCTCGCGCGCGTCGGTGCCGGCCTCGACCGTCACAAGATGGACCGCCGGCCGGGCACGCGCATTCCCGCCTACAGTGCCGCGCTCGGCCATGTCATGCTGGCGCATCTGCCACGCGACCAGCAGATCGAGCGGCTCGAGTTGCGTCCTCGCGTCAAACTGTCGGAGCGAACGCTGACCGATCTCGACGCACTGCTCGCCCGGCTCGATCAGGTGAAGAAAAAAGGCCATGCCGTCTCCGACGGCGAGAATGCCTATGGCCTGCGCACGCTGGCAACGCCGATCTTCGACGCTCAGGGTTTTGTGATCGGCGGCTTGAGCGTCACGGTCGATGCGATGCGCATGGACATGGCGGCCTTCCGCGACCAGGCGTTGCCGCGGCTGATGCAGGCGACCGCCCAAGTCCAGGATCTCGCGATCAAATCGGGATTGACGAGCTGAGGGTGGTGACGGCGATCAGATCACGATGTGATCGAAGTCGGCAGCGATCCGCGTATTCGGAAACATCTTTGTCGCCTCCGTCAAGATCTCTTCATCCTCGTATCGTCCCGACATGTGGACCAGCACGAGCTGCTTGACGTTGTTGGCAGCGGCAAACGAAGCGGCTTCGGTTGCCGTGAGATGGCCGTAGTCCCGCGCGGTCGCGGCGTCACGATCGAGGAACGTCGCCTCGATCACCAGCAAGTCGGCGTCGGCGACATGTCGAGATAGACCATCGGTGGTTTCGGTGTCGCCGACCACGACGAGCTTCCTGCCGCCGCCCGGCGGGCCCAGGACGTCTTCCGGATCGATGGTTCGACCGGCGATCACGACCGGTCGTCCGGCGGCCAGCTCTCCGCGCATCGGCCCGTCCGGGACGCTGAGCAACGCGAGGCGCTCGGGCAGAAGGTGGCGGCGTGCGGGACTTTGGAAAGAGAAGCCAAAGCTGTCGGTGTCGCGGTGGCGGACCGGAAAGCAGTCGATAGTGAAGTCGCCGGCATCGATGACTTGCCCCTCGGTCAGCGGCGCGAATGCCACAGGGATCGGCGCCCTGCCCGCGCCCCACAGACCTGCAAGCATGCGAACGACGATGTCGAGCGTGCCCGGGCCGGCATGAACGGTCATCACGTCGGAGGTCTGCCGCAACCCCAGCGTCGAGAAGAGACCGGGGATGCCGAGCACGTGATCGAGATGCCCGTGCGTCAGCAGGATGCGGTCGAGCCGGCGAAAGCCGGCGCCACTGCGCAGCAACTGGCGCTGCGTGCCCTCGCCGCAATCAACCAGAATGCGCTTGCCCGCGACCTCCACCAGGAGGGCCGGATGGTTGCGCTCCACTGAGGGAACGCTTGCCGAGGTGCCGAGAAATGTCAGGGCGAACATGGTCGTCAGCGTCCAGAGACCGACCTCTCCCCGGCAGCCCTTCAACGGTCCGCACGGTGGATGGCCTCACCGTCCCCAATGCCATGCGAGCAGCAGCGCGTACAGGCCCATCGAGCCCGCATAGAGCGCGGCAAGCAATGCATATCCGGCGATCTGGCGGCCGAGCGCTGCCTTCGGCTTGATCCACCAGTCGAGCGCCCTGAAGGCGGCCGGCACGAGAAACCAGCCGAGCAGCTGGGTACTCACGAGATTGCCGACGAACAGCGACAGCCAGACGGGCACGCCGTGGCTATCGATCAGCGGCGCGCTGACGAAATAGCCCCAGAGATAGACCACGGGATAGAGCACCAGGAGCACGATGAGGTTGCTCTTCCAGATCAGACCCGCACTCTGCTCCGGCGCCTGGGCCTTCCCCGTTGGGAACCAGAAATTGAAGCCGTAGCTTGCCCGCTTCACGTTCATGCCGGCGTTGAAGCGCGCGCCTTCCTCAAGCAGCGTCTGCCGCAAGGGCGAGTCGAGCCATGCATTGAGGTTGGCATCGCTGTCGAACGACAGGATGACGATCCACTCGTCGTGCAGGCCCGAGATAGGCCGCTCGATCTTGTGGCGCAGGAACCCCCTGAACTCGGCCTCCGCGGCCTGGATGCGCTGTTGCCATTTGAGGAACGCATCCTCGAGTCCATCCGGCACCTTGAAGGAGATGACGGCGGAGACCGCGCTGTCGCGCTGAACGCCGGTGTCGGGAAGGATATGGACGTCCTCCGACCCGACGAAGAAGCGCTGCACGTCCGCGATCAGCCGCGCCCGTACCTCGCTCTGAAGCCAAGCGCGGGCAGCGGCCGGATTCGCGAAACGTACGATCGTCACCCAGTCCACATGCGCCGGCGGCTGCGGCGGCACGACCTCCTGGCTGAGGAAGCCAGGCCACGCCTTCAGCACCTCGCCGACCTCGCCGTTCCAGCGCGCGAACGCGGCAAAGCCGTCGTCGGCGATGCGGCGCTGGATGACGAGGGCGACCGCCTGGGCCGCTGGATCCGGAGATGCGCTCATCGCGACCGTCCGCTTCAGCTCTGCTTGAAGAGGCGCTTGCCCATCACCCAGGTCTCGTCGACGCAGCGGTCGTCGCCGACCATCATGACGGCGAACAGCATATTCGCGACCTCATCAACCGTGCGCGGACCAGCACCGTCGGCGATCAGCGACTGGTGCCAGGGTTGCGCCAGCTGGCCACCATTCGGATCGAGCGCGACGAAATCGGCCTCCTTGCCGGGCTCGAAATTGCCGAGCTTGTCGTCGATGTAGAGGCCTTCGGCGCCGCCGAGCGTGACCGACCAGAAGCCGCGATAGGGCGAGAGCTTGTTGCGCTCGGCTTCCGCAAGATCCTTGCGCGCCGGGTCGATGCTGCCGTCGAGCAACGTGTTGTTGCACATGCCGACCTTGTAGGCGTCATCGAGCACGGAAATCATCGAGAAGCGGTTGCCGCCGCCGACGTCGGTGCCGAACGACATCTTCACCCGATGCTCGGGATCGGTGGCGCGGCCGAGGCGGAACAGGCCGCTGCCGAGGAACAGGTTCGAGCACGGGCAGAACACCACCGCGGCGCCCTTCTTGGACATGCGGCGGAACTCGTTGTTCGAGAGATAGACACCATGGCCGCCGGAGAATTTTGGCCCGACCAGGTCGAACTTCTCGTAGACACCGAGATAGTCCTGGCAGTCCGGATGCTCGACCAGCACGCCGCTGCACTCGGCCGGGTTCTCGGAGATGTGGGTGTTGACCCAGCAGTCCGGATGCTCGTGCTTGAGGCGCTGACACGCCTTGAGCAGCTCCGGCGAAGCGCCGAAGGCGAAGCGCGGCGTGATGGCGTAGAGGTTGCGGCCCTTGTTGTGGTACTGCGCGATCAGACGCTTGCTGTCGCGATAGAAGTTCTCGGGCGTGTCGATGAACTCGGCCGGCGCGTTGCGGTCGATCCCGGTGAGGCCCGCGATCACGCGCATGTTGCGGCGGGCGGCTTCCTCGAACAGCTCTTCGGTCGAGACCGGCGAGGAGCTGGTGAAGGCCTGGCAGGTGGTGGTGCCGGCGGCGAGCAGTGCGTCGAGAAAACGCTTCACGCCCTCGCGCGCGTAGTTGCGATCCTTGTACTTGATCTCCTCGGGGTAGATCGACTTCTGGAGCCACGGCAGCAGCTGTTCGCCATAGGCGCCGAGCACGCGGGTCTGCGGCAGATGGATGTGGCCGTCGATGAAGCCGGGGACGATGATGCGGTCCTTGATATGGGTGATCTCGACGCCCGGGTGCGCGGCGGCGATCTTCTCATACGGACCGAACGCCTTGATGACCCCATCCGTGACGACCATGAGGCCGTCCTGGTGAAAGCGCGCGGCAGCCTGCTCGTTGCCGATGTGCTTCCAGGGATCGTCGACGAAGTCGAAGAATGTGCCGCGAATACCAACGGTGGTCATGAGAGGTTCCTTCCTTAAGTCTGTGTGGCGTGGCGCGCTGCAGGCAGCGAGATCGCAAGCAGCGTGCCTGCGACGGCGCAGAGGCCGAGATAAAGCCAGCCGATCGGCGCCTGCGTCGCTTCGGGCAACACCGCTGCGATCGCCATGGCGCCGCTGACCGCGAGATAGCAGAGCGCGCTGATGAGGCCGCCGATCAGGCCGTGGTCGCGCTCGAACAGGCCGAGCGCCATGCCGTACATCATCGGGCACAGCACGCCGCAGCCGCCGAGCACCAGTGCACCGCCGATCGTGATCGACGCAAAATCAAGGCCGAGGGTCATGCCAGTTGCGGTCAAGACCACAGCGCCGGCGAGAAACAGCGCGAAGGCACCAAAAGCCATCACGCGGGCCGGCATCCAGCTCGCGAAGTGCGCACAGCCGAGCTCGCCAGCGAGATTGACGCCGCCAAGGCCGAGCGCGACGAGGCCGTAGATGGCCGCGGAATAACCGAGGCCGGTCTGGTAGAAGAACGGCGCGACGACGCCGAACGCCAGTTGCGCGCTGGCCGCGGCGGCGAACACCAGCACGAAGGCCAGGAAGCCCGGACGGACGAGCGCCTCGCGGAGAATGCTCGCCGTGCGGCGCGGATCGAACGGCGCGCGCCGCTCGGCCGGCAGCGTCTCGGGCAGAAGCAGCACGACGATCGCAGCGACGATGGCCGCGGCGATGGCAATGATGACGAAGACCCCGCGCCAGGACGTCAGCTCGACGATGAAGCCGCCGGCCGCCGGTGCGAGCACGGGTGCAAGCCCCCAGGCGGCGCCAAGCAGGCCGGAGATCGCCGTGAGCTCGCGGCCGCGAAAGCAGTCGGCCGCAACCGCATAGGCGACGACGAGGCAGGTGCAGCCACCGACGCCCTGCAGGAAGCGTAGCGCGAGCAGCAGCGATGCGCTGGTGGCGAGCGCACAGGCGATGCTCATCGCGATGAGAACCGATAGCCCCGCGAGCAGGACGTTACGGCGGCCAAGCGTGTCGGAGGCGATGCCGACAGGCACCAGCGCCAGACTCATGCCGAGCATGTAGGCGGTGACGGTGTTCTGCATCGACGCGGAATCGGTGGCGAGATCAACCACCATCTGCGGCAGGCCCGGCGTATAGGCATCGAGCGGAATCTGGCTGAACGGCACGACGCACAGCAGGATCGGCACGATCCCGCCCTTCGCGCGACCAGCGTCCGAAGCAACTGCAGTCATGGCTCACGCCCCCTCGATGCCCGCGGGTCCTGTCTTTTCGTGCGCGCAGTGAGAGGCGACGATGCAGGTTGCGGATTGACGCGCGGAGCGTGCCAGAACTGTGTGTAAAAACTCTTAGGGGGTCCGCCTCAATGCGGGCGGCCGAGGCTCTGGTCCTCGCTGTCCCGGGATGCTCCAACAAAAAATGCGAAAACAACCCCATGCACAGTACAAATCATTGAAGAATTTCGCTTCGGCATGACGCGAGCCTAGCCCCGAGGACGTTTGACACGTCGGGCAAAACAGGCGCAGGACTGCACCATCCCCGCCTGTGAATTCGCCGTCGCACAGAAGCCATTAACCGTTCGGAAGGCATCGCCGTTTCGAACGCAGGTTCGGCATCAGCCGGGTGCAGATCAAAGCAAGAAACCCTTGAGAGCTCCGAGAAACTGCCGCGGCGACTGAAGCTGCGGCACGTGCGCGCAGCCTGGAATGACCTTGAGTTCGGCGCACGGCAAACCGGCGGCCAGCTCATGCGACATTGGCGGAGGCGTCGCCTCGTCGTGCTCACCGACCAGAACGAGGGCAGGAACTTTCACCGCGGCAAGTTCGGCGCGGAGATCGAGGCTTGCCAACGCGTCGCATGCGCTGCGAAACACATCGGGATCCGTCCGCAGAAAAGCTTCGCGACGATCCCGCATCAGTTCGGGATGCTGCTCCTGAAACTCGGGCGCAAACAGACGCCGCATCGCAACGTCAGTGATCGCCTCGAGGCCCTTCTCCCGCGAGACCATCGCCATGTTGCGAAACGCCTCGCGGCCGGGCTCCGAGAACGCCGCGCCGCAATCGGCGAGGACGAGCTTGCTGGCGATCTCCGGGTGCCGGATCGCCATCTGCAAGGCGACGAAGCCGCCATAGCCGTTGCCGAGCACGATCGCCGGCGCACCGCCCGCAGCCTCCTTCACGGCCTCCGCCATCCTGTCCGCGACAACGACGAGCCCGCCCCCGACCGCGCGTGAGCGACCGAACCCCGGCAACTCCGGCACGATGGTGCGAAACGATCCCTCAAGCTCGGGCACGATCGCATCGAAGCTCGCACGGTCCGACAACAGCGAGTGGAAGAGAAACAGCGGCGGCCCTTCGCCCGATTGCGCGGCGTTGACGGTCCCGTTGGCAAGAAGCCTGTCCATGTCCGGTCTTTCCTTAACTTCGTCGGCGGGATCACACCCGTTCGCGTGCCGTGGAGGCCCCCGATTGATAAATCAACTGTCAGGGAATTCAAGCATTTGGCGCTTGACGTGAAATATCAGACTTGCCAGATTATCGCCAACGAGGTCCCTAACGATCATGCTTTTACGCGAAAACATCTACGATCTTCTCAGATCTGATATTTTAGCTTGTCGCTTTGCTCCAGGCGATGAAATGCGGGAGCAGGATCTGGCCGAACGCTATTCGGTGAGCCGCCAACCGGTTCGGGATGCGCTTTTGAGGCTGCAGCGCGAGCACCTGGTGACGGTGCAGCCGCGCCAGGGCTACCGGGTCACCCCGATCTCGCTGTCGGACGCCCGCGACCTCCTCCGCTTCCGTCTTGCGCTGGAGCCGGCCTGCGTCGCCGAGGCGATCGAGAGCGCTCCCGACAGCGTCCTGAAATCGCTCGATGAATTTCGCCGCTTCTCCGGCGACCACGAGGACTTCATCGCCTACAACCGCGGCTTCCACTCCGCGCTGGCTCATGCGTCCGGCAATCGCCGCATGGCGACGGCGCTGTGCGACCTGATCGGCCAGGCCGACCGGCTGGTTCGCGTCAGCGTGTCCAATCTTAGGGGTCACGACCCGGCAAAGCTCGTCGCCGAGCACGTTGCCCTGATCGACGCCATGCAGAGCCGCGAAACGCGAACCGCCGCGCGCATCATCAAGGCCCATATCGGGGCCACCGAAAAACGCGTTCTGCCGGCGCTCAAGCGCAATGCCGTCATCGTCGAGGAGAGGTCATCATGAACATTCCGTCGAAACCTGCGTCGATCGACGTCGAAATCCATGGCAATTTCATCGACGGGCGTGAAGTCGAAGCCGGCAACGGCGTGATGCTCGACGTCCGCAATCCCGCGACCGGCGACGTCATCGCCCGCATTCCCAATTCGACCGCCGAGGACATCGACCGCGCGATGAAGAGCGCGCGCGCGGCGTTCGAAGGCAAAGCCTGGGGCGGCATCGACACGCGCGCGCGTGCCAGACTGGTCAACAAGCTCGCCGATGCCTTCGAGGCCAATCTCGACAGCCTGTACCGGCTGGAAACCCTCAACAACGGCCGGCCGATCAACGAGACCCGCGCCCAGCTCTCCCGCCTGCCCGATTTCTTCCGCTACTTTGCCGGCGTTGCGCTGGCGCGCCGCGACTCCGTCATCCCCGTCGAAGGCGCCTATCTGAATTATACGCTTCGCACCCCGATCGGCATCGTCGCCAATTGCACGCCGTTCAATCATCCCTTGATGATCCTGTGCAAGTCGCTGGCCGTGGTGCTGGCGACCGGATGCGTCACCGTGGTCAAGCCGTCCGAATACACGCCGCTGACGACGTTGAAGCTTGCGCAGATCTTCACCGAAGCGGGCCTCCCGCCGGGCGTCTTCAACATCGTTCTCGGCCTCGGCCAGAGCGCCGGCAAGATGCTGGCCGAGCATGGCGACATCAACAAGCTGGTCCTGACCGGCGGTACCGAGGCCGGCCGCATAGCCGGCAGCGCGGCCGCAAAGGTGTTCGCGCATCAAACCATGGAACTCGGCGGCAAGACGCCGGTGATGGTGTTCGACGATTTCGATGTCGACCGCGCCGTCAACTACGCCGCGTTCGGCGCTTTCATCGGCGCCGGACAGACCTGCGTCTGCGCCTCGCGCCACATCGTCCAGGCTTCGATCTATGACGAATTCGTCGAGAAACTGCAGGCCAAGACCCGCACGATCCGCGTCGGCGATCCCTTCGACGCGAGCACCCAGATGGGCCCCGTGATCTCCGCCCGGCAGCGCGACCGCGTTCTCACCTACGCAGGCTACGGCCACGAGGATGGCGCGCGTCTCGTCACCGGCGGTGTTGCCGCGAAGGTGGCAGGTCACGACAACGGCTATTTCGTCGAGCCGACCGTGTTCGCCGACGTCACATCCGACATGCGCATCTTCCAGGAGGAAGTGTTCGGTCCCTTCACCTCGGTGACGCCGTTCAAGGACGAGGCCGACGCGCTTCGGCTCGCCAATGACTCGCCGTTCGGCCTCGCTGCGGCCATCCGCACCCGCGACGTCGCCCGCGCCCACCGCGTTGCCGCTTCCGTCAAGGCCGGCATCGTCTGGATCAACGATCACCATCGGCTCGACCCGGCTTCGCCCTGGGGTGGCGTCGACGATTCCGGCATCGGCCGCGAATGCGGCACCGAGAGCTTCAACGACCACTTCAACACCAAGAGCGTGATGGTCGCCACCCACGAGCAGCCGTTCGACTGGTATCGCGACACGGCCAACCAAAAGCGCCTGAACTAGCAAAAAAACGACAAGCGGCCGACCGTCCATAGAAGGCGGGCCGCATCGACCAGATCAACAGTCAAGGGAGAGCGTATATGTCGACATCGGTGAACGCCGGCAGCCGTCTGGATCGGCTGCCGATCGGGCCATTCCATCGCCGCATCATGCTGCTGATCGGCATCGGAATGTTTTTCGACGGTTTCGACATCTATATCGCCGGAACCGTGCTCAGCGTCACGCTGAAGACCGGCTTTTCGACCCTCGCCCAGAACGCGGTTTTCATCTCCGCGACCTTCGTCGGCATGATGCTGGGATCATTCGGCACCGGCTTCCTCGGCGACCGCTACGGACGCCGCTTCACCTATCAATTCAATTTGCTCCTTTTCGGCGTTGCCTCCCTGGCCGCGGCTTTCTCGCCGAACATGGCCTTCCTGATCGCCTGCCGCTTCGTGATGGGCGTTGGGTTAGGTGCGGAGAATGTCGTCGGCTATTCGACGATGACGGAATTCGTGCCCGCGCGCACCCGCGGCAAATGGCTTGGCTTCACCACCGTGTGCGTCGTCACCGGCCTGCCCGTGGCGCTATTGGTCGCGTCCGTGGTGGTGCCGCAATTCGGCTGGCGCTCCATGTTCGTGCTCGGCGGCGTCGGCGCGCTCGTGGTGTGGTACATGCGCAAGTCGCTGCCGGAATCGCCGCGCTGGCTGGAAGCGGTGGGACGCACCGACGAGGCGGAAGCGCTGATGCAGACCATCGAGAAGGAAGCCGCGCAAGGCCAGCCCCTGCCTCCTCCCGCGGCCACGACGCCGGTCCCGGCATCTGCCGATCTCGGCACGCTGTTCACCGCGCCCTTGCTGTCGCGGATGATCGTCGGCGCCGTCTGCCTGATCACCATCAACACCCTGCTCTATGGCTTCGTGACCTGGCTGCCCGTGTTCTTCGTCAAGCAGGGCCTCTCGATCGCGACCTCGTTCGGCTATTCGCTGCTGATGGCGCTCGGCGCGCCCGTCGGCTCGGCCATCGGCGCGCTGACCGCCGACCGCTGGGGCCGCAAGCCGACCATCATCGGCGCATCCCTGATCACGGTGATGCTTGGAATCCTCTACCCCATGATCTCCGATCCGATCCTGCTGCCCGCCGTGGGCTTCGCGCTGACGGTGCCGATCTACGTCCTGGTCGCCCTTCTGTTCGGCATCTATATCCCGGAGCTGTTTCCAACCGAGGTCCGCCTGCGCGCCTCCGGCATCGTCAACACGCTGGGGCGCGGCGCCACCATCGTCACACCGTTCCTCGTCGTGTCGCTGTTCGAGACGCGCGGCGTGGCCGGCGTCATGGCCTTGATGATCGGACTGCTGGTGGTGCAGATCATCACGGTCTGGGCGCTCGGCATCGAGCCGCGGCATCGCAGCCTCGAGGAACTCAAGGCGGAGGAATCTGCTTCGCCGGTGCTGAAGGAAGCTTCCTGAGGCTCTCCACCGCGTCATGGCCGGGCTTGTCCCGGCCATCCACGCCTTGTGACGCCGCACTGAGAACGTGGATGCCCGGGACAAGCCCGGGCATGACGACCAGATGCGATAGCGTCGTAGCCCGGATGAAGCGATAGCGTAATCCGGGTCATGCATCCGCGTCGGGATATCTCCCGGATTGCGCTGCGCTCCATCCGGGCTACAAGGTCTCAGCCGGGATACAATGGAGCTCGTGATGACCGCAGATGCCGCTGACCTGGACTACGGCTCGATCGGCGCACTTCTGAGCGCCCTGCACGCGCGCAAAGTGTCTGCGTCCGAGTTGCTCGCGCATACGATCGCGCGCATCGAGGCGCTGGACGGCCGGATCAATGCCATCATCGTTCGCGATTTCGATCGCGCGAGAGAGGCCGCACGCGCCGCCGATGCCGCGCTTGGCCGCGGCGAACGACTGCCTTTGCTCGGCATCCCCGTGACCCTCAAGGAACCGTTCAACGTCGCCGGTCTGCCGACGACATGGGGCTTCCCGCATTTCAGGGATTTCATGCCTGCGGACGATGCCCTTGTCGTCTCGCGGCTGAAGGCGGCAGGCGCCATCATCATCGGCAAGACCAATATCCCGATCGGCTTGCGGGACTTCCAGAGCTACAACGACATCCACGGGACGACCAACAACCCGTGGGACCTCGGCCGGTCACCCGGCGGCTCCTCAGGCGGATCGGGCGCGGCGCTGGC
This sequence comes from Bradyrhizobium sp. Arg816, assembly GCF_029989365.1. GTDB lineage: Bacteria > Pseudomonadota > Alphaproteobacteria > Rhizobiales > Xanthobacteraceae > Bradyrhizobium. The sequence goes on from NZ_JAPRAQ010000001.1 coordinate 96,296, forward strand.
CGCGGGTTTCGGTCCCCTCTCGATCGGCTCGGACATCGGCGGCTCGATCCGGGTGCCCGCGCATTTCTGCGGTGTGTTCGGACACAAGCCGAGCCTCGGCCTGGTGCCGCTGCGCGGCTACAGCCTGCCGCCGGCACTGCCCGTCCCCGGCCAGGGCGATCTCGCTGTCGTCGGGCCGATGGCGCGCAGTGCCTCGGACCTCGCGCTGGCGCTCGACGTGATTGCCGGCCCCGACGCGACGCGCGACGGGATCGGCTATCGCCTTGCACTGCCGGCCCCGCGGCATGACCATCTCAAGGGTTTCAGTATCCTCGTGATCAATACGCATCCGCTAATGGCGACCGGAGACGCAGTGCGCTCAGCCATCGGGCGATTGGCCGACCGGCTCGGCAAGTCAGGCGCGCGGGTCGCGCGCGCGAGCACCTCGCTGCCCGACCTCGCCGACTCCGCGCGGCTCTACATGAAGCTGTTGAACGCAGCGCGAAGCCCGCGGCTGACGCCGGCCGCTCTCGCAGAGGCGCAAGGAGTTGCCGCGGCACTCGCGCCCGACGACCGCAGCCTGCAGGCCGAGCGCGCGCGCGGCTGGGGCATGATCCATCGCGATTGGCTGGCGACCGACGCGGCGCGCCTGCAGTTGCAGCAGAAATGGTATCAGCTGTTCCGCGAGTTTGACGCGGTGATCTACCCAGCCGCCGCCGTGCCGGCCTTTCCGCATGATCACTCCGAGCCGTTCGACGCCCGGCAACTGGACATCGACGGCAAGCTCCATCCCTATTCCGATGCGTGCTTCATCTGGGCAGACCCCGCCTCGACCTGCGGACTGCCGGCAACCGCCGTTCCGATCGAGCGAACGACGTCGGGCTTGCCGGTCGGCGTTCAGATCATCGGGCCGTACCTCGAGGACCGTACGACGATTGCGCTCGCCGGGTTGATTGAACGCGAGTTCGGTGGCTTCGTCCCGCCGCCGGCGCTGCAATCCTCAAAATGACAACGGCCGGCGGCCGTCACCTTCTGTCGGACGACTGCGCCTCGACCGCCTGCACGGCAACGCTCGCGACCTGACGCAGCGCCTCGCGGTCGGAGCCTGAGGACGCCATCACGCCCATGCCGACCGAGACGGCCGAGACGTAGCGCGCGAGCGCGGCGGGATCAGAACTCGGCTTGAGATCGCCTTCGGCCTTGGCGCGAACAAAGCGCTCGCGGAGCTGGTCTTCGTTCTCGGCGCGGCGGGCGGCAAGCTCGAACGGGACGTTTTCGGAGCCGCTACCGCAGGCAATGCCGCCCTGCACGAGCAGGCAGCCGGGCGGATTGGCGGGGTCGGTCTGCTTTTCGGCGATGCCCATCAGCATCCGCTCGGCGACGTCGCGGGCGGTCGGTGCGGCGACCACCTCGTCCATCCAGACGCCGCGCAATTTGGTGTAACGGTCGAGCGCGGCCTTGAGCAGGCCTTCCTTGTTGCCGAAGCAGGCGTAAAGGCTCGGGGGATTGATGCCCATGGCCTCGGTGAGCTGGGCAATGGTGGCGCCCTCATAGCCGTGGCGCCAAAACACTTCCATCGCCTGGTCCAACGCCGTTTCGGCGTCGAATTCGCGGGGGCGTCCCATGCCCATGTGCCTGTCTCCTCGGAATTCAGGTTCTGCCTGAGGCTTAACGCCCAATCCTATCTATTTGTTCTAGCTTTATTTTCTGCAGTCTTCCAATTCTTGCGGTATGCCGCTACAATTTTCTTAGTGAATGATACATAAGTATCTTGCACTGCGGCATCCAGCTCCACATCTGTAGTGAACACTACATATCTGGAGCGCGCAAATGCATCCCTCGCAAAACTCCCCCCGCACCGGCCGTTTCCGCCGCCTCCTCGGCGGCGTCGCCATCGTGGGCGCCCTCGCCGTGGCCGGCGCGATCGCGACCGGCCACTACTTCCGTGCCGCCCAAGCCACGGCAACGGCTGCCGCTGCCGAGCAGGCCGTCTCGGTCACCGTCGCGATGATCGAACCCAAGCAGACCGTGCTGTGGGACGATTTCTCCGGCCGGCTCGAGGCCATCAACCGTGTCGAGCTTCGTCCCCGCGTGGCCGGTGCGATCCTTGCGACCAACTTCACCGAAGGCGCGCTGGTGAAGGCCGGCGATGTGCTGTTCAAGATCGATCCGGCACCTTACGCCGCGGAGGTCGACAAGGCCAACGCCCAGCTCGAGGCTGCCAAGGCGCGCGTCGTGTTCACCCAGAGCGAGCTCGAGCGCGGCGCGCAGCTGGTCGGCAATGCCGTGGTCACGCGGCGCGACTACGACCAGCGCGACAACGCCAATCGTGAAGCCATCGCCAACGTGAAGGCCGCCGAAGCGACGCTCCAGACCGCAAAGCTCAATCTCGACTACACCGAGGTGCGTGCGCCCGTAGACGGCCGCGTGGGCAAGTTCGAGATCACCGTCGGCAATCTCGTCGCCGCCGGCACCGCCTCCCCGGTGCTGACCTCGCTGGTGTCGGTCAATCCGATCTACGCCTCGTTCGATGCGGATGAAGAGGTCGTGCTGCGCGCGCTGAACTCGATCGCGGATACCTCCGGCCAACGCGGCAAGCTCGACCAGATCCCGGTGGAAATGACGACATCCGGCGGTCTCTCGGCGAAGGGTCACATCCAGCTCATCGACAACCAGGTCAACGGCCAGAGCGGCACCATCCGGGTCCGCGCGGTGTTTCGGAACGAGGACGGGCGTCTCATCCCCGGCCAGTTCGCCCGCGTGCGCATGGGCCAGCCGAAGCAGCAGACGCTGGTGATGATCGACGAGCGCGCGATCGGCACCGACCAGGACAAGAAGTTCGTGATGGGGGTCGGCGACGACAGCCGTGCGGTCTACCGGCCGATCACGCTCGGCGGCTCGGTCGACGGCCTTCGCATCGTGACGGCGGGGCTGAAGCCCGGCGATCGCATCATCGTCAACGGTCTCCAGCGCGTGCGTCCGGGTGCGCTGCTCAAGACGGAGGTCGCGGCGATGGGTGCGCGTGGACCGCAGCAGGCCTCCAACCACAGCAACCAGGATGTGGTGCAACGCTAGCTACATCATTCCGGGCCGCGCGCCCGGAATGACCAAGTCATAACGACCAAGACATAACGACCAAGACATCGCATCTCGATTCCGGGTTCGTGGGCGTCGCCTACGTCCCGGAGTAACGGGAGAGCTGTCGCTCGCGTAGGGGCAAAGCCATGAATCTCTCAAAGTTCTTTATCGACCGTCCGATCTTCGCCGGCGTGCTGTCCGTCCTGATCTTCCTCGCAGGCCTGATCTCGCTGTTCGCGATGCCGATCTCGGAATATCCGGACGTGGTGCCGCCCTCGGTGCTGGTGCGCGCGACCTATCCCGGCGCCAATCCCAAGGTGATCGCCGAGACGGTGGCAACCCCGATCGAGGAGCAGATCAACGGCGTCGAAGGCATGCTCTACATGTCGAGCCAGGCGACCACCGACGGCGCCATGACGCTGACGGTGACGTTCCGGCTCGGCACCGATCCTGACAAGGCGACGCAGCTGGTGCAGAACCGCGTGCAGCAGGCCGAGCCGCGCCTGCCGGCCGTGGTGCGTCAGCTCGGCATCATCACCAAGAAATCGTCCCCCGACCTCACCATGGTCGTGCATTTGCTGTCGCCGAACAACCGCTACGACATGACGTATTTGCGCAACTATGCCGTCCTCAACGTCAAGGACCGGCTGGCGCGCATCGACGGCGTCGGCGACGTCCAGCTCTACGGCGCCGGCGATTATTCGATGCGGGTCTGGGTCGATCCGCAGAAGGCGGCCGAGCATGGCCTGACCGCGAGCGACATCGTCAAGTCGATCCAGGCGCAGAACGTCGAAGCCGCCGCCGGCGTCGTCGGCTCCTCCCCCAACGTCAAGGGCATCGACCTGCAACTCTCCGTCAATGCGGAAGGACGGCTCGCCAACGAGGAGCAGTTCGGCGACATCGTGGTCAAGACCGGCACGCGCGGCGAAGTGGTTCGCTTACGCGACGTCGCCCGCATCGAGCTTGGCGCCTCCGAATACGGCCTGCGTTCGCTGCTCGACAACAAGCAGGCGGTGGCGATCCCGATCTTCCAGGCGCCGGGCTCCAACGCGCTCGAGATCTCCGACCACGTCCGCGCCACCATGGCCGAGATCAAGAAGAACATGCCGGAGGGCGTGTCCTACCAGATCGTCTACGATCCCACCCAGTTCGTGCGCTCCTCGATCGAGGCCGTGATCCATACGCTGCTGGAGGCGATCGCGCTGGTGGTGCTGGTCGTGATCCTGTTCCTCCAGACCTGGCGCGCCTCGATCATTCCGCTGCTGGCGGTGCCCGTGTCGATCGTCGGCACCTTCGCCGTGATGCACGTGTTCGGCTTCTCCATCAACGCGCTCAGCCTGTTCGGCCTGGTGCTCGCCATCGGCATCGTCGTCGACGACGCCATCGTCGTGGTCGAGAACGTCGAGCGCAACATCGAGGGTGGACTGTCGCCGCGCGACGCCACCTACCAGGCGATGCGCGAGGTCTCCGGTCCGATCATCGCGATCGCGATGGTGCTGATCGCGGTGTTCGTGCCGCTCGCCTTCATCTCCGGCCTGACCGGGCAGTTCTACAAGCAGTTCGCGCTGACCATCGCGATCTCGACCGTGATCTCCGCCGTCAACTCGCTGACGCTCTCGCCGGCCCTGTCGGCGCTGCTGCTCAAGGGCCACAACGAGCCGAAGGACCGGCTGACGATCATCATGGAAAAGAGCCTCGGCTGGTTCTTCCGCGGCTTCAACAAGGCCTTCACACGTTCGTCGGACAATTACAGCGGCACCGTCACCAAGGTGATCTCGGGCAAGGCCGCGGTGATGGGCCTCTATGTGGTGCTGGTCGGCCTCACCGCCTTGCTGTTCCAGCAGGTGCCGAGCGGCTTCGTCCCCGGCCAGGACAAGCAGTACCTGGTCGGCTTCTCGCGGCTGCCCGATGGCGCCACGCTCGACCGTACCGAGGAGGTGATCCGCAAGATGAGCGACATCGCGCTGACCCAGCCCGGCGTCGAGAGTTCTGTCGCGTTTCCCGGCCTGTCGATCTCCGGCTTCACCAACTCGTCCAATGCCGGCATCGTGTTCTCGACGCTGAAACCGTTCGACGAGCGCAAGGGGCCGGCCCTGAGTGGGAATGCCATCGCGGCCGACCTCAACAAAAAATATTCCGGCATCCAGGAAGCCTTCATCGCCATGTTCCCGCCGCCGCCGGTCAACGGCCTCGGCACCATCGGCGGCTTCAAGCTCCAGATCGAGGACCGTGCCGGTCTCGGCTATGAAGCGCTGAACGAGGCGACCAAGGCGTTCATGACGGCGATGCAGAAGGCGCCGGAGATCGCCGGCGTGTTCTCGAGTTTCCAGGTCAACGTGCCCCAGCTCTTTGCCGACATCGACCGCACCAAGGCGCTCCAGTTGGGCGTGCCCGTGACCGAGGTGTTCAACACGCTCCAGATTTACCTCGGTTCCTACTACGTCAACGACTTCAACAAGTTTGGCCGCACCTATTCCGTCTACGTCCAGGCCGACGCGCCGTTCCGCGCCCGCGCCGACGACATCAGGCAGTTGAAGGTCCGCTCGTCCTCCGGCGACATGGTGCCGCTGTCGGCGCTGCTGACGATCCGCCAGAGCGCCGGACCTGAGCGCGCGATCCGCTACAACGGCTTCCTGTCCTCCGACATCAACGCGGCCGCTGCGCCCGGCTTTTCGTCGGGGCAGGCCCAGGAGGTCGCGACGCGGATCGCGGCGGAGACATTGCCGCCCGGCTTCGCCTTCGAATGGACCGACCTGACCTATCAGGAGTTCATCGCCGGCAATTCCGGCCTCTGGGTGTTCCCGCTGGCGATCCTGCTGGTGTTCCTAGTGCTGGCCGCGCTCTACGAGAGCCTGACCCTGCCGCTCTCGATCATCATGATCGTGCCGATGGGCCTATTGGCGGCGATGTTCGGCGTCTGGATCACGAAGGGCGACAACAACGTCTTTACCCAGATCGGATTGATCGTGCTGGTCGGCCTCTCCGCCAAGAACGCCATCCTGATCGTCGAATTCGCGCGTGAGCTCGAATTCGCGGGACGCACGCCGATCCGGGCCGCGATCGAGGCGAGCCGCTTACGGCTGCGTCCGATCCTGATGACGTCGATGGCGTTCATCATGGGCGTCTTGCCGCTCGTGCTCTCGACCGGCGCGGGCTCGGAGATGCGACGCGCGATGGGCGTCGCGGTGTTCTCCGGCATGATCGGCGTCACCGTGTTCGGCCTGTTCCTGACACCGGTGTTCTATGTGCTGCTCAGAACCATCACCGGCAACAAACCGCTGGTGCATCACAGCAGCGACACCAGCGCCGCGCCGGTCCAGGGCCTTCACGAAGTCCAAGGGCACTAGATCAGGGAAATCCCTGAAAGCAACAACAGAACGAGCACGGTCTTGCGAAAGACCGTCTCGTTGACCCGGTGAAAGGCGATCACACCCAGCCCTGAGCCGGCGAACAGTGCCGGCAGGCTGATCGCGAGGTCGACGAACACCTTGGACGACAGGTCCTGGTGCCCGACCAGCAACGCGATCGCAAAGACCTGCATCGCGGCGATGAAGGGCTGCACCAGGCCGCGCTGCTCGCTCTTAGGCATGCCGCGCATGTCGCACCAGATTGTGGGGATTGCGCCGGGCATCGCGGTCAGGCCGCCGATCAGCCCTCCCCCGAATCCGATCAGTGCGACCCAGTGCCGGCCGACGGCTTCGCCGGCCGTGACCAACGTCGGTCGCAGCAACATGTAGGCCGCATAGAGCGCGACGATGATGCCGAAGCCGCGCCGCAGCAGATGCGTGTCCGTGGATTGCAACAGCGACACCGCGATGGGAACGCCGATCAATCCGCCGACGATCAGCAGCAGACTGCCCTCCCACCGGATGCTGCGCCGAAGCGCCCACAGATTGGTGGCCTGCACGCCGATGCTGCACGCCATCATCAGCGGCACGGCCTCCAGCGGCTGAAACACGCGAAGCAGAATCGCGCCCGCCACGGCCGAGAACGCGAAGCCCGAGAGCCCCGAGACGAAGGCGCCGGCGAACACGGCGACACTCACGAGAAGGCTGGTCGTGATATCAGGCACGATGCGTTCTCCGGCTCAGTCGTAGGGTGTCTGCGTCGCAGGGACATCGGCAGTCCCGGTGCAGAGCTCCGCATCGTGCGAATTCAGGAGAGGCCGAGCGACCGGCTGCGCGTGCGAACGCGCCAGCATTGCCAGCCCGACCAGTTGAAGCGTGACGAGCGCCGCCGTCAGCGCGGCGGCGACAATATTGACGTTACGCCCGTTCGAACGTGGTGCGGCCGGCCGCGCGCTCGCGCGGATCAACTCTGTTGGCATTTTCAAAAGTATCCTCTTCATTGCAGACGGGAATAATTTCATTCAAACGCGACGTTTCATGCGGCTGCTCCAGCAAATGGCCGTAGCGCCGTAGCGCGCGCTTCGCGTCGATCTCGCGCTGCGCGCGGAATGCCGCTCCGATGCGGGCGACGATGTCGCGAAACTTGCCGGCCGGAGCTGGTGACGCCTTTCGCATGACAATCTCCTCTCAACTTGCGCGAGAGATTGATGAGGTTCACTTCCGCTTGCTGTGAGTTGCTTCACACGACAATCGAACGCGTCGAACAAGACAACGTGTGAGTTCTCGTAGAAGAGAGCGCGGAGAATCGCGTCATTCGATCGAACGACCCGCGATAACTTTCTAATGATGCTGCTGTTTGAACCTATCGCGAGACGGAGCGACTCGCCTGCGCCTTCGGAAAGCGCGTCAGTGCAGAACCGGATTGGAGAATCCAGCCGCGAGCTTGACGAGATCGGCCTGACGCGAGACGCCGGTCTTCGCGAACACCCGATGCAGATGCGTCTTCACCGTCGTCTCCGCGATGCCGAGCGCCACGGCTGTCTCCGGCACGCCGCCGACCTCGACGATCGATTGCAGGACCCTCAGCTCCGCAGGGGTCAACTCGAACGCGCGGTCGATGAGGCCGGCACATGAGCGGCCGTCGAGTTCCGCCTTCCAGATGAACAAGGCGCCGACCGCCGACGTGCGCTCCGCGGCACCTTCACGCAACAACGACGGCAGTGCGATGACGTGCGCGACGTAGTAGGAGCCGTCATGCGACATCAGCGGAATCTTTCGCCCGGCGGCCGCCGCGACGGCGACCTCGCCTGCGTCACGAAAGATATCGCGCAGCGCCGAATTTGCCGCGGAAGATCGTGCCGCCAGCCGGCCCGCGACGGACCGCAGGACATCATCGGCGGCGAGCAACGTGTCCGCGGCGGGATTGCTGTGGACGATGTTGCAGGCCGTATCGAGCAGGATGACGCCGGCATTCAGCCGGTCCACGACATCGGCGAGCGCGATCGCCCGCTGCTGCTTCCGCTCGATCGCCCGGTTGATCAGCAGCGCCCGGCTCGCATGCGGAACCAGGAATTGCATCCGCGCCCGCTGCTCCGCATCGAGCATCCGCTTGCCGGGGATCACGGTGATCAGCATCGGACACGGCGACTTCGACTGTTCCAGAACCACGCCGGCGACATCGACGCAGCCCTGAGGCCGCAGCCATTCCTGATAGAACCGCCCGCGGCGATATTCGTCGAAATTCACGAGATCGGGGATGTTACGAACCTCGCCATAGCGAGGCAGCCGCGCCAGCGGGTCGTACTGGGCATAGGTCTCGGCATAGAGCTGGATGTAGTGCGGATCGACACCGCAGTAATAATGCGTCGCGCCGGACTTGCTGACCGGATCCTTCGAAATCAGCCCGCACGCCTGGCTGCCGATGAACGCATTGAGCTTGACGACGACGTCGCTCCACAACTCAGGGTGGAGACCCGCGTCATATATGTTCTCGATCAACTCGGACTGTTTGGGAGGTCGGGACATCAGAACAGCCAATGGTGACTTGGAGATAGCGAAATGTTCGTCATGCCCGGCGGCACAATTGAGTCTATCGCGGGAGCAAAAGGTTCAACCCCGACCGCGATTGACCGATCAGTTGACGAGCGGGTTGGAGAATCCGGCCGCGAGCTTGACGAGATCGGCCTGACGCGAAACGCCGGTCTTGGCAAACACCCGATGCAGATGCGTCTTCGCCGTGGTTTCTGCGATACCGAGCGCTGCCGCCGTTTCCGGGACACCACCGACCTCGACGATCGACAGGAACACGCGCAGCTCGGCCGGCGTGAGATCGAAGGTCCGTGCGATCAGCTCGCCATAGGACTGTCCGCCAAGCGACACCCTGCGCAGGAGCAGCGCACCGACCGCATCGACCACCCGCTCGCCGCCATCGCGCAGCACGGACGACAGCGGCAGGATATGCGCGACATAACGCTCGCCGCTGGGTGACAACAGCGGAATCGCACGGTCCTTCGCGGCAAGCAGGACAATTTCGCTGCCGGTCGCAAGCGCCTCGCGCAGGGTCTGATTGGCCTCCGCACTGCTGGCTACGAGCTGCCCGGCAACGGACCGAACCACATCGTCGGCGGCAAGCAAGGCGTGGCCGGCCGAATTCGCATGCACCACCCGGCAAAAGGCATCGAGCAGGAAGATGCCGGACGCCAGATTGTCCAGAACATCCGCCAGCGCCGTCGCCAGTGTCAGTTGCGAGGTGATGGCGCGGTTGATCAGCAGCGCGCGGCTCGCGTGCGGCACAATCAGCGAGAGCCGATGCTTCATCGCCGGGTCCACCATGCGCCGGCCCGACAGCACCGTCATCATCACGGGACAGCTCGATTTCTCGAGCACAACGTTGGCCGCGTCGCTGCAACCCTGCGGCTGCATCCACTCCTGGTAAAAGCGCCCTCTCCGGTATTCATCGAAATTGACGAGATCGGGGATGCTGACGATCTCGCCATGCGGCGGCAGCACCGTCAGCGGATCGAACTTCGAATGGGTTTCTGAATAGAGCCGGATATAGTGCGGGTCGGCCCCGCAATAATAATGGGTCACGCCGAATTTGCTGATCGAATCCTTGGAAAACAGCCCGCAGGCCTGTCCGCCGACGAAATCGCGGATGCCGGCGACGGCGTTGTTCCACAGCCAGGGATCGAGCCCCGCGTCATAGATGGACTCGACCAGTTCGGGCAGCTTCCGTGGTCCGTGCATGGCGTGAAATGGCCTGAGTGATCAATATCACCAAGCATACCACAACCACAGCATGCGGCGTCCTCCGATCGGAGGAGGCGCCGCCCCGGAAGGTGAAGCCGGAACGGTCATGCCTGGTCCCAGCCGACCTTCTCGGAATTTTCCGACCAGACCGCCGCGCGATAGACCTCTCGCCCGCCCGCATCCCTGACGCGGATCCAGGCGTCGCGATCACGCAGATCGTCGCGCCAAACGAACAGATGTCTCGCCATCTCGTCGGCCACGACGAACGTGGCCCTGGCCTGCTCGAAGACCATGCCGCCCGGATCGATCTTCACGACATTGTCGACCAGGAGATCAAAGAAGAAGCGGCGCATTCACAACTCCAACTACAGGCGTCGTCCGAAACACAGCGTCATCGTTCTACTCCTCGCGCTTAGAAGACGTAGTCGGCCGAATGCGGCGCACTGCGATAGGCACCTGTCTGGTCGCACGAACAGCGCACCGCGCGGTCACAGCACTTCGCCGCTCCTGACGCCGCTGGGCGTCGCGCCATAGGCCCGCCGGAAACAACGATTGAAATAAGAGAGATCGCCGAAGCCCACGTCGTAGGCGATCGAGCTCACCGGCCGCCCGGCGAAGTCAGGCTCGCGCAGCATGCGATGCGCGCGTTTGAGGCGCTGCTCGGTCAGGAAGGACGAGAACGTCTTGCCGTCGGCTTCGAACAGCCGCTGGAGATAACGTGTGGTGACGCCGAATTCCTGCGCCACGGTCGCGACCGAGAGGTCCTGATGCCAGCAATTGTTGGCGATGAAGGACTTCATCTTCCGTAGCCGCGCGGCCCTGACGCCTCGGCGTCCGGCCAGCTCGTGAACCTCATCCGTCGCGCCAAGAACACGCGCCATCAGATCATGGAGATGCGCAACCGCGAGCTGGCGCAATGCGGGCACCGCGAGCGCGCGCTCGCGCACCAGCGAGGTCGCGTAGTCGACCAGCAGTCGAAGTCCGGCGGCGCGCTCCGGAATGATCCGCATCACCGTGTCGTCGATGTCCACGATCATGGGCGCCAGCACCCGCCGCGGCACGCGCAACGACAGGCAATTTCCAAGCGAGAGGCGTTCGTAGATCGTCGCATCCTCCGCGCTCGTCAGAACCGCGTCACCGGGATGAAGCCGCAGATCTCGTCCTCGCGCGGATACTTCGACGATGCCGGATCGGTTGATCATCAGGCCGAGGCTGTCGTTGCCGTCGACGACCAGTTGCTTGGTACGGATGACCCGCGCTCCGACCAGCCCGCCGATCACCAGCTGGACGTCCGGCAGGGCGTGGGATGTGAGGCTCGCCGCAAACGGCTTTTCGTCCGTCGGCTCGACCTCGGCCTTGAGCACGCCACGGCAGTAGAATTCGCGCAGCAGCGGCACGCGCTCGTCTTCGGGAATGTGGTCCGTTGAAACTTCGAGAATGGAAAATTCGTCCTTGCCGCTCACTGCAATTTCTCCAACCAACTGGGCAGGCCCGGCCACGCGCTGTCCTCTCCCGCACCCGCGTCCGGTGGCGCACGCTGCCGTTCTCGTTCAAGTGGCGCCATATACGAAAGTATCAAATGACGCGCGTCGTACGTTCGGAGGACCTGACGATCCTGCTCATCACAATGGATTGAGATTGCATCGCCGCGCGGCCCGCGCTGTGAAATGAATCACACGGTGTCGTCGTCGCGGCTCGTTCGCTGTGCAAACGGTGCAGCGAAGCCGGCCGCGATCTTCACGAGGTCGGCCTGCCTGCCGGCACCGGTCTTCTCGAACAGGCGACCGAGATGCGTCTTCACCGTCGTCTCGGCAATGCCGAGCTTTGCCGCGATATCGGGAACGCCGCCGACCTCGACGATGGCCATCAGCACGCGCAACTCGGACGGCGTCAGCCTGAAGGCAGCAGCAATGGCGTCGGGCACGAGTGATGGCACCATCACCGCCTTCTGTACGAGAAGCACCGTAGCCGCGACGTCTCGCGGCAGGCTGCGCTCCCGCTTCAATCGGAGGGCATGGACGAGATAGTGCTGACCATCCGCCGACGTCGCGAGCTCGATGCGGCGGCGACCAGCCGGATGAGCTTCGCCATCTGCGGCGACTTCAAACAGGCCGCGGAATGATTTGTCGGCCTGGGTGTTGCGGACCACGATCCGGTCGCCGACCATCGCGAGCAGGTTTGCATCGACGAACAGCTGCCGGCACGCCGCATTGGCGTGGACGACCCGGCCATCCGCATCGAGCAGGCAGATCGCCGTGCTGAGGCCGTCGAGGACATCGGCAAGGTCGTCCACCGTGTGCGAGCGCGCCCTGATCTGTCGGCCCATGATCCTGGAACGCTGGATATGGGGTGCGAGCAGCCGCATGCGTTCGCGCATCGCCTCGTCGACGGTTCCGCGGGATCGGTGGCGCAACACCTGCAACACCGTGGTACGCGCGTCCGATCTCTCGAGCGCGACGGTCGCGAGATCGATCGCGCCCTGCGGCTCGACCCACTCGCGATAGAAGCTCGTGGCCACGAAATCCGCATGCGGCATGATATCGGTCACGCCGATGGCCTGCCCGGCCGCAAAAGCGAGATGACGATCGAGCAGAGGATCCTGCTCGACATATCTGTCGCGATAGAGCTTACGGAAGCGGGATTCGGTGCCAAAATGCTGGTGAATCTCGATCGAGAGCCTTGCCGCATCTCGGGACAGGATGGTCGCGGCACACCCGCCGACGAAATGGGAAACCTGTTCCAGCGCGCCGCTGCGCAGCGCAGGATCGACCGCCGCATCGTAGATCTCGCCGACGAGAGACGAGAACCGGTTTGCCTGGAGGATCGTCATCGGAAGGACGATGCGATCGGCGTGCCGTCCCGGTGACGAAGGGAGCTTGCGCATTGGAAATTGGCAGAGGCGACGGAGCGGTCAATCGTCGCCTTCGGCGTGGAAAAGGCAGTGCAGCGAGATGCTAAAATATCGGACATCGTCCTTGCGTAACGTCAACCGCAGGGTGCGGCTTGGACGTTTTCGCCAAAGACTAGGATAAAAGCGAACAGCGCGCGGGCTGTGTGCTGTGGGTCACGCGCCCTCGCGCTGCTTGCTCGATCGCGCGCACTGTGCGCGGCGGAGCACTCTATTTCCGATTTTCCTCGCAGAACTTCAGCGCGGCGAGCGCCTCGCCGGCGCGCGGGATCTGCATCTCGATGCTATCCTCGTCATCGTCCTCGAAATCGAGCGAGAGACGCCTGGCCTTCGACAGCCGGTCCATGATCGACTGGTCGTATTCGAAGATGCCGCGCACGGTGGTCTTGTCCATGACCTCCCACTTCGCCTTCTTCATGATATCGGCGTCATCGGTGCCGAGGTCGGCTCGGAGGATCTCGCCGACCTTGTCCCACTCCCAACCGTCATAGATCATCACGATCACGATGGCCTTCTCGGAATAGGTGATGACGATGACGTAGTCGCGGTTCTCGTCCTCCTTGTCCTTGTAGCCGCGGCTCGCATTGCAATGCGTGTCCTGCGTGCGCTTCTCGATGGTCCAGTCGCCGACCCTGGATTGCTGCGCGAGCGCCGACCCTGTGCTCGAGACGGCCGCGCCCAGGGCGCCCGCGGTCAGCAAAGCGGCAAGAAGGAATCGTCTCATGTCAGCCTCCAGCGTTCCCCACGCGGAGATGACCACCTCAGCCTGCAGCCCGCAAGGGCTCGAGGAGGCTGATCCGGGCCGATGCTGGAACGTCGCCGGCCCTACACCCGCCGGGGGATGATGGCGATCGGAGTGAAGGTGTAAACCTCCTCGCCGTTCTGGTTGAACATGGTCCATTTCACCAGCGCGATGCCCTGCGGCTTCGACTTCGACGGCGTCAGGCTCATGACCTCGCCGACGAGATGCAGGCGGTCATTGGGCCGTACCGGGATGGTCCAGCGCAGGCCATCGACGCCCGCGCCGATCAGCGGATGCGGGCCGAACGGGCGGGCCTGGATCGCGAGGTTCATGGCGATCGCGGCGGTGTGCCATCCTGATGCAGCCAGGCCGTTGAACAAGGTCTGCTTGGCGGCCTCGTGGTCGAGATGCATCGGCTGCGGATCGAACTCGGCTGCAAAGCGCTTGATGTCGGCTTCGGTGACTTGGACCTCGGGGGATTTGAACCGCATTCCGATGGTGAGATCGTCGAACCACTCGACCTGCGCCATGATTTTGCCTCGCAATATGATTGGCCGCCCGCCCGAAAGGCCCGGCTGAAGGACCGAGCAGCGCGGGATGTAGCGGGTCTGCGGTGCACAAACCAGCCCCGGGTTCCCCGCGAAACCCGTTTCCCAAAACGACGAAACACGCCTGAAACAGATGGCCGGTTATCTGGTTGTCAAAATCATACAGGGACGGCCACCATGCAATTCTTCCTCGACCTGATCCTGGATTATGCCTGTTGCCAAAATCTCGTCTCCCAGCCGCTGCGGGAGGATAAGCTATGATCGAGCTGATCTCAGCCGTGCTCGCCCTTTGCAGCGTCGCTGTCTTCGCGGCGCATGCGTTGGATGCCTACCGTACCACGCACTCCTGATCGGTACGCCCTCCGGCCGCTAGAACGGGCGCCGGTAGAAGTGCTCCGAATGCGTGGCCGGCGGAAACCGGTTGGCGAGCGCGATTGCCGCGCTCTCGTCGGTCTCGAGCGCGACCTTCTGCGCCAGCATCACGTCGCCGGGCACGAGAAAGCCTGACGGGACGAAGCACCATCCCATCGCCGCACGCCCCTCGTCGTCGATCTCATGGACATTGGCGGCCGTGCCGTAGTGGATGCGATACCGCTTGCCGGTATCACAGCCGATGACATCGAAATACCGATGCTGCTCGAATTGCGCATGCTGTGCCGGCGACAGCCATTCGGCCAAAAGCCGGCGGCCGCGGGCATCCGGCGTGTTCTCGCCGAAGAACCGCCGATAGAGCTCGCGCAGCGCATGCAGACGCGCACGCGCCGGCGCGCGGAGCCAAACTGCCGCGATCATGAGCAGCTCAGATCAACCGCCGACCAGGCGGGGATAGAACAGCGTTTCCTGCGCGGTCGGATCGAATGACTTGATACGGGTGACTTCACCGGGTCCGGTTCGATAGGCGGCGGTGAAGCCCGCTCCGGTCAGCTCACGAAAGCGCCGTTCGGCTCGCGCCAGCGCTTCGGCATTGTCAGGATCAAACTCGTGGCGCGTGTCACCAGTCTGGTCCATCACGATCTGGGTAGCCATATTGAGTCTCCTCATGCCAGCCCCGCCCCCGATCAAAGCAAACCTCGTGCCGTCAGTTCCTCAACGCAAGAACTTTCTCCTGCGCGGCCGAGCCTTCATGCGGCCTCAACGCGACGCGGCCGCCCCTCCTTCGTCGATCTGCCGTCCCATCAAGGCGATTGCCTTCTGATAGACGCCGGCAGCATTCCAAGCCTCGATAGCGGCAAAATTCGGTTCGCCCGGCTGGTAACCGGCTCCTGCGCGCCAGCCATGAGCTTTCAGGAAATTCGCCGTCGAGTTCAGCGCATTGGCGGCAACCTCGAGATTGCCGGTGCCATAGGCCAGGATGTTCTTGGGCATGAACTGGGTCTGGCCGACCTCGCCGTGCATGGAGCCGCGGGTCGCCCCCGACAGCGTGCCGCGGTCAATCAGCTTGAGGGCGGCATAGAGCTGGTCGGTGAAGAATTCGGGACGGCGGCAGTCATAGGCAAGGGTCGCGATCGACGACAACATGTTCTGGTTGCCGCGCTGGCTGCCGAAACCGGTCTCCATGCCCCAGATCGCGATCAACGGCCCGGGCGGGACGCCGTAGCGCTGCTGGATCGAGGCGAACAAGGCGGCCTGCGACTGCTTGAGCTGCCGCCCCTTGGCGACGATGGTGGTGGCGCCGCGCTTGGCGAGGAACTGGTCGAGCGTCAGGGAAAAACTGCGCTGGCCGCGGTCGGCTGCGATCGTGGCACCGGCGTAATTGGTCTGCATCAGCGCCGCGAGCGCGGTCTGGCCGACGCCCTTGCCCTGCGCCTCCGCGCTGAACTCGCGCTTCCAGGCCTCAAAGCCCGCCGGGGAGCGGCCGCATGTGGCGGCGTGGGCCATGGATATCAGGGACATGGGCGCCAGCGCGAGAAGCAGCGCTGCAGCGCCGATCATGGCCGTCGCAACGGTCCTGCCCTTGGTCATTCCCTGGTCCTCTCACATAAACGTGCGCGACCGGCTCGCGCGGGCCCATGATCCTACGTCGGCCCTGATCGCTCAAGCCCCATCCGGCGCAACCTGTGCCTTGACACCGGGATGACGGCCTACCTTTCCCCGTCGCGGCCGAGCAGGAAATCCACCATGATGCCCTGGTGCTGCTCATACATGTCCGTACCGGTCCCGGTCACGCAGCCGATCCTGCGGGCGGCAGCGATGAAGGGCGAGACTTCGGGCTTTGTGATGACGCAGCCGCAATAGGCAGTCGGCGCCAGCCGCGCGACATCGACCGGCAGCGGATCGCCCTCCTTCATCCCGGCGGGTGTCGCATTGGCGACGAAATCGAAGCCCGCGGGATCCCCGGTACCGATCCGCACGGGCGTTCTGCCGAGCCCGTTGAGCCGGCCGATCAGTGCGTCGCGGCGCTCGGGCACGCTGTCGTGAATCGCGAGATCGCTCACACCGGCTTCGACCAGCGCAAGCGCGATCGCCGATCCTGCGCCGCCGGCGCCGACGAGCAGTGCCCGCATGCCGCCGGGATCGATCCCCTTCGCCCGCGCCGCACCGACGAAACCGAGGCCGTCCACCATGTCGCCATGCCAGGAGCGGTCGCCGCGCCGGCGCATCAGGTTCGCCGTGCGCAGGAAATGTGCGCGCTCGGTCGCACTGACGCAGGCCTGGTAGCAGGCGAATTTGTGCGGGATGGTCACGACGATGCCGTCGAGGTTCTTCAGCCGCGTCGCCAGCGAAAGGAAATCAGCGAGGTCAGCAGCCGAAACCTGGACCGGCACGAGAATGCCGTCATGGCCGCGCGCGGCGAAGGCGGCTGTTACGCCTGCCGGCGAGCGCACCTGTGCGATGGGATCGCCGACGATGACGTAGAGCCGCGTCGCGCCTGATGGGGCCGGGATCATACCGTTGAGGCCGGAACCTGAGAGCCGCCCGCCTCGGTCCCCTCAGTCAATTCCAGCCCATCCAGATTGCCTTCCTTGCGCCATTTGTCGAGCAGCCGCAGGAACGCCACCGGCCCGCGCCAGTACTGGCTGTTTCTTGCCGCGATCGGATCGAACACGCCCTCGTTGTTGTAATAGCCCGGCGTGCACTCGGCCAGATAGGTCTGGCGGCCGAGCGCGGCCTTGACGACTTCGTCGACCCAGGCGTTCTCGGCGGCGAGCGTCGGCTCCAGCGTCCGCGCTTTGCGCTTGCGCGCCTCCGCGATCACATAGGCGATGTGCTGCGACTGCTCGTCGATGATGTGCGGAAAATTGGCGCTCTGGCCGGCCTGCACCGTGACGATCAGGAAGCAATTCGGGAAGCCGCGACTGTAGAAGCCATGCAGCGTCTTGACGCCATCGCGCCATCGCTCGGACAGGCTCACACCGTCGCGGCCGTAAACCTCGAAGCCCATGCGGCGGGCATAGTCAGTGCCGACCTCGAAGCCGCTGGCATAGATCAGGCAGTCGAGCTCATGGGCCTTGCCGTCAACCACGACGGCGTTCTCGGTGATGCGCTCGACGCCCTCGCCCCTGGTGTCGACCAGATGCACGTTGGGACGATTGAAGGTGTCGAGATATTCGTCGTGGAAGCATGGGCGCTTGCAGAACGCCTTGTACCAGGGCTTGAGCGCCGCCGCGGCGGCTTCGTCCTTCACCACGGTATCGACGCGCGCGCGGATCTCTTCCATCTTGCGGTAGTCGGCCTGCTCGATGACCTTCAACGCCTCTTCGAGCGAGGTCACCGGCTGCGGCTGGCGGCGCGGCGCGAGCAGGATCTCGCCAAGCAGGCCGGTCCAGCCGTCCTGGACCAGGTCCCGTTCGAACGGCTCGCCCGAGATCACCGCGGTGAAATTGTCCATGCGCTCGCGCTGCCAGCCGGGCTTGAGGCTCTGCGCCCAGTCTGCGTCCGTCGGACGGTCGTCGCGCACACCGATCGCCGATGGCGTGCGCTGGAAGACGTAGAGCTCTTTCGCCGAGCGGCCGAGATGCGGCACGCATTGCACGGCGGTCGCGCCAGTGCCAATGATGCCGACGCGCTTGTCGGCGAGACCTGTGAGACCGCCTTCGGCCGTGCCGCCGGTGTAGCCATAGTCCCAGCGGCTGGTGTGGAAGCTGTGTCCCCTGAAGGTCTCGATGCCGGGAATGCCCGGCAGCTTCGGACGGCTCAGCGGGCCCCCGGCGAGAATGACGAAGCGCGCGCAGATGCGATCGCCGCGGTCGGTCTCGACCAACCAGCGTCCCTCCTGCTCCTGCCATTCCATCCGCGAGACGATGGTCTGAAACAGCGCGCGCTCGTAGAGGCCGAAGTGACGGCCGATGCGGCGGGAGTGTTCGTAGATCTCGGGCGCGCGCGCATATTTGCGCACCGGCATGTAGCCGGTCTCTTCCAGCAGCGGCAGATAGATGTAGCTCTCGGTATCGCAGGCCGCCCCGGGATAACGATTCCAGTACCAGGTGCCGCCGAAATCGGCGGCCTTTTCCACGAGACGAAAATCCTCGATGCCGGCCTCGCGCAGGCGGGCGCCGCAGAGCAGGCCGCCGAAGCCGCCGCCAACGATGAGAACTTCGGTTTCTTCCCTGACCGAAGCGCGCGCAAACCCGGGATCGGCCCAGGGATCGTCGAGGTAGCGGCCGAAATCGCCTGTGACCTCGACATATTGCGCCTTGCCCTCGGCGCGCAAACGCCGGTCGCGCTCGTCGCGATAGCGCGCACGGAGTGCGGAAATATCGACCGTAGATTCGCCGGCTGCGCCGGTCTTGTGTCTTTCCGCTGACATCGATTTCCTCCGCGGCGGACGCTGCTTCGGATCAGTTAGCCCCGAAAAAGTGACGCATGCAATCGCGTCGCTCGCTTTTTGCGTGAACGTCCCGTGACGTTCCGCTAACCTCGCACGTAAATCACAAGCATACGCCACGCAACGACGTGGCAGCCCGGAGGAGACCATGCAGGGATTGATGATGGACATGCCGCTTTTGATCAGCGGCCTGATCCAGTATGCCGCAGACTACCACGGCGAAGCCGAGATCGTCGCGCGCGAGATCGAGGGCGACATCCATCGCTACACCTATGCCGACGCCCATCCACGCATCAAGCGCATGGCGCTGGCGCTGAAGCGGCTCGGCATGAAGCAAGGCGACCGCGTCGGCACCCTGGCCTGGAATACGCACCGCCATTTCGAGATGTTCTATGCCGCGCCGGGCATGGGCTACGTGCTGCACACCATCAATCCGCGGCTATTCCCCGAGCAGCTCGTCTACATCATCAACCACGCCGAAGACCGGCTGCTGTTCATCGACCGCGCCACGCTGCCGCTGGTCGAGGCGATCGCGCCGCAGCTGAAGACGATCGAGGCCTTCGTCGTGATGTCTTCGCGCGAGCGGATGCCGGAGACCAAGCTTGCGAACGTGCATTGCTACGAGGATCTCCTCGCCAGCGAGAACGACGCCGGTTTCGCCTGGCCGGAGTTCGACGAAAAATCCGCATCCACCATCTGCTACACGTCGGGCACGACGGGCAACCCCAAGGGCGTGATCTACTCGCACCGCGCCGCCATCCTGCAGACCATGACTTGCTGCAATTTCGACTTCCTGCCGGGACATCTCGAAGGCGTGCGCGAAGTCATGATGCCGATGGCGCCGCTCTTCCACGGCAACGGCTGGAACATGCCGTTCACTGCGCCTTACACGGGATCAAAGCTGGTGCTGCCCGGCCGTAACTATGAGCCCGACAAGCTCTATGAGCTGCTCGAAGGCGAGAAGGTGACGCTCTCCGCCGGCGTGCCGAGCTTCTGGCTGATCCTGCTCGATTGGCTGGGGCGCACCGGCAACAAATTCTCGACGCTGCGCGCGACGCTGTCGTCCGGCTCGGCGCCGCCGCGCGCGATGGTCGAGAAGCTCAAGCGCGACTATGACGTCGACTACGTCCAGGCCTGGGGCATGACCGAGGCCCTGGGCTGCTCGATGCCGGGCTTGCGGCCCGGCTCCGAGCATCTCGGCGACAAGGAGAAATTCGACCGGCGCCAGGTGTCGGGCCGCGCCTGCTTCGGCACCTCCTTGCGCATCGTCGACGACGGCGGCAACGAGCTGCCGCGCGACGGCAAGACCGTCGGCCATTTGCGCGCCCGCGGCCCATGGGTCGCTTCCGGCTATATGAAGCTCGACGAAGGCCTCGACCGTGATGGCTGGCTGATCACCGGCGACATGGCGGTGATCGACAGCCAAGGCCACGTCACGCTGACCGATCGCTCCAAGGATGTGATCAAGTCCGGCGGCGAATGGATCTCCTCGATCCAGCTCGAGGACGTCGCCTTGTCCCACCCCGACGTGCTTCAGGCCGCGGTGGTCGCGATCAACCACGAGAAATGGCAGGAGCGTCCCCTGCTCCTCGTCGTCCGCAAGAAAGGCGCGACCGTCGACGGCAAGACCCTGCTCGACCACATGCGCCCGAAGATCGCGAGCTGGTGGATGCCCGACGCCGTCGAATTCCTCGACGAGTTTCCGATGACCGGCACCGGCAAGGTGCTCAAATCCGCGCTGCGCGAGAAGTTCAGGGAGTACCGCGTCGCCTGAGGTACGCGCACCCTGCCGTGCGCGGTCTTCATCTTTTGGTAGATTCGACGGCGATATATCGAGATGTCGCTAACTCCAGGGATCGAGGACAGCATGGCGTTTTCCGGATTGGGCCTGCATCTCGGCAATCTGTCGCGCCTGTCGAATGCGCAGACGCGCTCGATCAGCCCCGAGAATTTCACCGGCGAGAAGGGCAAGGGCGGCATGTCCGTCGACGGACCCGCCGCACGCCAGGCCCGCGATCTCGGCCAGGGCTGGAAGATCTCGCCCTATGTCGTCATCGAACCCGGCGCGACCTTTACGCTCGCCGACATTCAGGGCCAGGGCGCGATCCAGCAGATCTGGATGACGCTGGCGCGCGGGCGGCTGCGTCACTCGATCCTCCGGATCTGTTGGGACGACCAGGAGCAACCGAGCGTCGAGTGCCCGGCCGGCGATTTCTTTGCCTGCGGATGGGAGGAATTCGCGCAGGTGTCCTCGCTCGCGGTCTGCGTCAATCCCGGCCGCGCCTTCAACTGCTACT
This sequence comes from Bradyrhizobium sp. Arg816, assembly GCF_029989365.1. Taxonomy (GTDB): domain Bacteria; phylum Pseudomonadota; class Alphaproteobacteria; order Rhizobiales; family Xanthobacteraceae; genus Bradyrhizobium. Next base: position 117,710 of record NZ_JAPRAQ010000001.1, read on the forward strand.
GGGAGATGCCGTTCCGCAAGCGCGCGCGCTTCACGCTGGAGAACCGCAGCGAGGAGCAGCTCACCGTTTACTACCAGATCAATTATGCGCTCACCGAGGTGCCCGAGGACTGCGCCTATTTCCATGCGCAGTTCCGGCGCACCAATCCGCTACCCTACAAGGGGGTCTACACCATCCTCGATGGCGTCAGCGGTGCGGGCCATTATGTCGGCACCTATATGGCCTGGGGCGTCAACAACAACGGCTGGTGGGGCGAAGGCGAGATCAAGTTCTTCATCGACGGCGACGGTGCATTCCCGACCATCTGCGGCACCGGCACCGAGGATTATTTCTGCGGCGCCTACAATTTCGATCCCCATGTCGCGCATTCCGGCCAGGGGCAATCACGCTACCAGGAATTCACCACGCCCTATGCCGGCCTGCCGCAGGTGATCCGTCCCGATGGCGTCTACAAATCGCAGCAACGCTTCGGCCTGTACCGCTGGCACATCCCCGATCCCGTGCGCTTCCGCTCCGATCTGCGCGTGACGATCCAGGCGCTGGGCTGGCTGCCGGGCGTCAAGGAGGCGAAGTATCTTCCATTGCAGGACGACATCGCCTCGGTCGCGTTCTGGTACCAGACGCTGCCGACCCCGCCCTTCCCGACATTGCCCGGCCCGGATTATCTCGAAATCGGCTAGCCGCCCTTCCCTGCGCTCACAGCATTTGCGCCGCCCGGACGTCGTGAAGATCGTCCGGGCGGCGCCTTCGTGTTCGGCGCCGGCTACCAGGAATACTGGAGCCCCACGCGTCCAAGGGCGCGCACGTCGCTCCACGACTGCGCCGGAAGCGCCACGCCAAACTCCGTCGCGGTCCGGTTGGACGTGGACGTCAAGCTGCCGCGATCGAGACCGAACGCGATGCCCATGGTCAGTGACAGGTTTCCCTGGATCCTGATCATTCCGACCACACCGGCGGCATGCTGCCCGTCAAAGACGGCCCAGTGCGTCGAGATCGCATAGTTGGTCCCGTCGGGCAGGAACGGATTGACGAGCGAAGTCGCCATGGCCGTTCCCGTCGCTGCACGGGTAATCTGGCGCGCGAGATCGAACTGGCTCTGCACCGTCTGCCCCGCGTTCACGCAGGTGTCGGTACCCGGTATGTAGAAGAAGTTGGCACCGTAGATCGAGCAGATCTTTTCGTACTCGACCGCAGCATGGCCGGGCGTCGGGATCGCCAGAACCACAGCGGCAGTCGCAAGGATAGCGCGCAGGTGACATCGGAAGACGTCTCGTGCCGCGTTGATTTGCTTCCACATGTTTGTCTCCAATCAGTGACGTTGACGCGGCTCAGTAACGAGCAACGATGGCATCGCCGTTGAAGCGGTAGTTCACGCCGAGCTTCACGAGGTGCAGGTCATGGTCGACGTTTTGGGTACTGATCCGTGTGCTCAGCGCGATCGCGGCCGGACCGAAGTACAGATAGTCGTACTCCAGTCGCGCCGAGAGATTGCTCGTCAACGCGTATTCAAGGCCAACGCCGCCGGTCAAACCGGTCCGCTGGTGGTTCACGTCGAGCGGAGCAAACGTGCCGACATAGGCCTGGTAGGCGACGTTGGCCCATGCAACGCCGCCTTTGGCGTAAGCCAGCACATTATCAAACGCGTAGCCGATGCGACCGGTACCCGTCGCCAGTGCTTGGTACGACACTGAAAGCCCGGACAAGATGGGGTTCGCGGGATCGAACGGCCGATTGCCCTTGATCGACGCCCAGGAGAGATCGAGCTCGGCACCGACCACGATGTTGTCGAACTGCCAGTTGCCGCCAACCTGCGCACCTGCGAGCGCGCCCTTTGTGTCCATCGCGAAGCGGTCTTGCGCGAATGCGAAGCTCGGGTCTACGAGCCGGCTGCTGCCCATGCCATAACCGCCATGAGCACCAATGTAGAAGCCGTTCCAGAGCGGCACCGGAGCGACGACCGGAGCCTTCACTGTCATGTCGGCCGCGTTCGCAGATGTGGCAGTGAGCGGCATGGCCGCGAGAAGCGGCGTGGCGGCAGCAACGCAGGAGAGGAAGCGGCGCGCCGATCGCGAGAGAGAGATTGTCATGGGATGATCTTTCAAAATGTCAGAATGAATTTTCGGAGCGAGCGTCGCGTGCTTCACCAGGCGTACATGAAGCCCGCGCGGCCGAGGCCACGGACGTCACTCCACGATTGCGCCGGGATCGCCGTGCCGAATTCCGTCTGCGTCCGGTTGGTGAGGGACGTGAGGCTTCCCTTGTCGAGGCCGAGCGAGAAGCCGCCCGAGAACACGAAGTTGCCGGAGACCCGCACGAGCCCTGAGAAGCCCGCTGCGTGCTGGCCGTCATAGGTCGCCCAGTGGGTCGAGACGGCGTAGTTGGTGCCGGTCGGAAGCCACGGCGCGACGAGCGACGCAGCCATCGCGGTGCCGGTCGAAGCGCGGGTCTGCGCACGCGCGAGATCGAACTGGTTCGTCGCGATCTGGTTGGCGTTGGTGCAGGTGTCGGTGCCCGGAATGTAGAAGAAGCCGGCGCCGTACAAGGAGCAGACCTTGACGTACTCGACCGGAGCGGCGTGGCCTGGTGCGGCGATCATGGCGCCGAGGCCGGCGGTGACGACTGCAGCGATCTTGGACATGGTGAACATGATGTTGTCTCCGAGGATTTCTGTTGAATGCTGTTTCGATGTGCCGGGGAATTAACGCGGGAGGCCGCCGTCGCCGTTGAAGCGGATGTTGATGCCGGCCTTCACCACCTGGACGAAATGCTTGATCTCGGACGTCGTGTCCGCGCTCACCCAGTGGAGCGTTTCGGTGGGGAGAAAGATCGCGTTGTATTCGACCTTGGCGGAGACGTTGCGCAGGAAGGCCACTTCCAGGCCGACGCCGCCGACGGCACCGAACAGCTCGCGGTTGTAGTTGGTGATCTCCGGGGTGAACCGCGACGAGAGCTCCATGCGGGCATAGGCGCCACCGCCCTTGGCATAGGCGAGCCATTGGCCCGATGCGTAGCCGACACGGCCCGTCGCGGTCGCGAGGGCGGTGTAGCCGACCCCGTTGGTGGTGCTCGACGTGAGAAGGGGCGAGGTGCTGGTGTTGCCCTTCACGAAGGACCAGGAGCCGTCGACCTCGGCACCAAGGACATAGTTGCCCAGCTGCCAATTGTAGCCGAGCTGCCCGCCCGCGAGCGGTCCGTTGTAGTAGGCAAAGAACGGATTGTTGGCGGGGCTGTTGAGGGGATCGCGAAACTCCGACTTCCCCCATCCCCAGCCGCCATGGACACCGGCGTAGAATCCAGACCAGGAGACGACGGGTGCAGGCAACGGACCGCCGGCGAAAGCAGGTGAAGTAATAATCGCGCTCACCGCTGCAACGGCGGCGGCGAGTCTGATGCGGTGAGTTACGGAACGTCCTGATTGCGTGTGCATGTCGATGTCCATTTCCTTTTCGAATTCAAGATTGCCGCTATTATATTTCTCTATTTTAGATTGTGCCTTGAGATGCAACGTTTGGATCAAGCCCTTGCTTGCTTTTGAACGAACGAAACCGGCGACCGCGCAGCTTGCGGATCGACGGGACGAACTATCGGTTGTTGGAAGAACCCGCGCGCAGTCTAGAGCAATGCGCTCCGCGTCCTATCGACTGGCGAACTAGGGGCGCGCGATCCGTAAGGATGTGCTTCCGTAGTCCCCTTGTGTTGTCATGACTGCTGCCCCCACTTTTGATTGAGGCCGATCTTAGGCACGACCTTTCGGATTGCCAGTCGCGTCAAAGTCACAGTTGCTGATTGTTTCCCACGCGCTTCTCATTCGGTGCACAAACGCAAGACAACGCATGAATGGACGTTAATATCGCTACGCAACAGGTGAGCTCTGACGCGATTTGCGCAGAGCCGCGCCGATGAAAATGCGATGAGGCAAGCGCCGCTATCGCCGACTCGATTCTGATGCAGGCCGGCCCCGCGTGCAGGCGCTGCTTGATCTACAGGAGGTCCAGATGCTCTACCCGATGTCGCCCAAAGTCGTCGAGCTCAAGCGCAAGCTCGAAAGTTTCATGGACCGGCACATCTATCCGAACGAGGAGCGCTTCTATCGCGAAGCGGAGGAGCTCGGGCCGTGGAAGGTCTATCCCGTCGTCGAGGAGCTGAAGCCGCTGGCGCGCGCCGAGGGTCTCTGGAATCTGTTCCTGCCGGAGTCCGGCCACGGCGCGGGTCTCACCAATCTCGAATATGCCCCGCTCTGCGAGGTGATGGGGCGCACGCATCTGGCGCCCGAAGTGTTCAACTGCTCGGCGCCCGACACCGGCAACATGGAGGTGCTGGAACGCTATGGCACGGAGAAGGACAAGGAGCGCTGGCTGAAGCCGCTGCTATCAGGCGAAATCCGCTCCTGCTTCGCCATGACCGAGCCCGCGGTCGCATCATCCGATGCGACGAACATCGAAAGCTCGATCGTGCGCGACGGCGACCATTACGTCATCAATGGGCGCAAATGGTACACGACCAACGCGACCGACCCGCGCTGCAAGATCTGCATCTTCATGGGCAAGACCGATCCGGACAATCCCGACCGCCACAAGCAGCAATCCATGATCCTTGTGCCGATGGACACGCCGGGCATCGAGGTGAAACGTCCGCTGCCCGTGTTCGGCTTCTACGGCGTGCCCGACCGCGCTTCCGAGGTCGTCTTCACCAATGTGCGCGTGCCCAAGGAGAACATGCTGCTGGGCGAAGGCCGCGGCTTCGAGATCGCACAAGGCCGCCTCGGCCCCGGCCGCATCCATCACTGCATGCGGCTGATTGGACTAGCCGAACGCACGCTGGAAAAGATGTGTCGCCGCGTGCGCAGCCGCGTCGCCTTCGGCAAGCCGGTCTCAGAGCAGACCGTGACGCAGGAGCGCATCGCGGAAGCCCGCATCATGATCGAGCAGGCCCGGCTGCTGACGCTCAACGCCGCCTATGCGATGGACACGGTCGGCAACAAGGTCGCGAAGGCCGAGATCGCGATGATCAAGGTCGCCGTGCCCAACATGGCCTGCCAGATCGTCGACTGGGCCATCCAGGCCCATGGCGGCGGCGGCACCTCGAACGATTTTGGCTTGACCCAGGCTTACGCGACCGCGCGCCTGTTGCGGCTCGCTGATGGGCCGGATGAAGTCCACAGGAACCAGATCGCGCGGTTCGAGCTGAAGAAATACTCGAATGCCTGAGTCGATGTTAGTTCGTCAGTCCAGAGCCGGGCGCCTGAGCATCGGAGTCTAATCGACGCTTTGCGGCTCCGGGATGGATGCAGACACATTTTGCTTCGAAATCGCTTCGAGCATAGCTCCGAAAATGATGATCGGCAGATAGAACGCAAGCATGACCGTATTCCTCCTGCTGTGACAACCTTGGCCTGCAGGACCAGGTTCCTCAAATTGACACTCGCCCGCCTCGGAACATTTTCGTGGCTTACCTAGCTACCGAAGAAACCGAGTCGCAGGCAGTTTCAGGAACGCATCGCGTCAATCGCATGGGCGATCAGAACGACTGCGCTCGCGGCAATGAGAAACACAAAGAACCAGCTCATGTCCGCCTCCGATCCCGGAAGTGAACGCGCTCATCCATGCACAGTCAAAACCCATCGGTCTGGAACCGCTATTCAACGGCTGGCTGATGCTTCGCTGCAACATTTGCGTCCGCTGTCGGCTCTATCGGCAGAATGCCAAAAGGAGCAACGCGCCTACGACGCAGGCTGCCAGGACTAAAAACCAAACGCCCATAAGTCCCCCGACTCACACAAGCGAGTCAGGATTAGCCCTGCGATCTGGCATTGAAACGCCTGTTGGCGGTTTTCCCCAAGCCAGGCGCGATCCATGGGCTCGTTGCGTTAGTCCAATACCTCTACCGTCGCAGAGCGGCCGGCGACGAGCGATATGGTGTCGGGGACATTGTCCAGCGCGATGCGCACGGGGACGCGCTGGGCGAGCCGCACCCAGCTGAAGGTCGGGTTGACATTGGCAAGCAGGTTCGCGCCCTCGGCGCGGTCGCGGTCCTCGATGCCGGCGGCGATGCTCTCGACATGGCCCGACAGCGTGACCGTCTCGCCCATCAGGCGAACCCGCACCTTGTCGCCGGTGCGGATGCGCGCGAGCTTTGTCTCTTCGAAATAGCCCTCCACATGCAACGTGTCGGTGTCGACCAGCGCCATCACGCCCTTGCCAGCCGTGACGTAGGCGCCGGGACGCAGATCCATGTTGGTGATGACACCGTTCACGGAGGCGTGGACCTCGCTGCGATCGAGGTTGAGCTGGGCGACCGCGCGGTCGGCGACGGCCTGATCGAACGCCGCCTTGGCCTGGAGCTGGGTCGCCAACACCTGCTCCTGCTTCTGCTGCGATACCGCATCGGTCGTCAGCGCGCTGTAGCGCTTCAAATCGGAATTGGCCTGGTCGAGCGTGGCCTGATGACCCGCCACCGATGCATCGGCTTGCCGCAAGGCCAGCGCGAAACGTTCGCGATCAATCCGGAACAGCACATCGCCGCGATGGACTTTCTGGTTGTCCTTGACCAGTACCTCCGTGACGAACCCGGAGACGTCAGGCGCGACCTGAACCACGTCGGCACGGACGCGGCCGTCGCGGGTCCAGGGCTGCTCCATGTAATAGACCCAAAGCTCACGGCCGACCGCGAGCGCGGCGACGACGGCGAGAACGGTCAGCGCAAGGCGGCCAAACCAGGCGAAATTCCCCTTCATGGCAAAAACTCCGAGAGATAGACGACGCCGCCGAGAAGACAGACGAAAATCGCGAAATCGAACAGCGCACGGTGCCAGACCAGCCGGTAGAGGTCGAAGCGCTGCATGAGCCGGCGCAGGATCGCGCTCAGGACGTAGGCGACGATGATCCACGCCAGCAACGCCGGCACGAGCACGCCATAGATGTCGATCTGGTACCTCATGCCGCAACACTCTTGCCTGCACGCGGTCGATAGGCCGGTGCGTCCGGAAACAGGCCGCGCCTGATGCCGACGAGGCCGATCAGGGCGTCTTCGCGCGCGCTGTCATTGGAATCCGCCACCGCCTTGGCCAGCGCCCGATCGACGCTGGTCAACAGCTCGGTCGGCATTCCCCCACCGGCATAGCTGCGGCAAGCGATGGCGAGCTGATCAAGCATGTCGTCGATGACGGCAATCGTGGTTGCGGCAAGCCCATAACGGGCGCGGCGCAGGTCGATGATATTGATCCCGATTCGAAGCTGCACGAGGCTGTCGGCATCGCGGCGATCGCTCTCGGAGAGGAAGGCGATCCGCTGCACCAGAAGGCCCAGACGGTGCAGCATGAGGCCTGCAAACTCTGCCCGATCATGTTTGCCGCGGCGCTCGGCAGCGACCGCGAGCGTCTTCCAGCTCGACAGCACCAGGCGATGGGCGATCCACTCCGCGCCCACGCCGCGCGCGATCCGCGTCACGAGCTCGGCGATGACGACGCCGACGAAGAAGGCGACCGCGGAATTGGCATAGGATGCGAATTCCGCGCTGTAGGTCGATTGCAGCGCCAATAGCGTTGCGGTGTTGGCCGCGAGCGCCATGCCTGTTCCCGCCGTTGCCGGCCGTCCGATCAGGAAGCCGTAGAGCAGGAAGGTCGGCGCCAGCGCGACGATCAGAACCTCGATATGGGAGATCGCGGGCACCAGCGCGAACAGATAGATCGCGACGACCACGATGGCGACCAGCGACCACAGGCCGAAACTGCGGATGAAACGTGCGGGCTCGTCCTGCGCGGCAAAGAAGGAGCACGCGACCGCCGCCATCATCGGCGCCGACGCGCCGTCGGGCCAGCCGGTCCCGATCCAGAACGCGCAGCAGATCAGGATGGCGGTGGCCGCGCCGGCCGCCGACCACAAGGCAAGGCCGCGGTCGCGATGGCGCACCGGCGCGGCGCCGGCCTCGGAATGGAAGGCCAGATCGAGCGTCGAAACATTGCGGCTCTCGGCGATGGCCTCGCTGAGCGCGCGGCAGTCGCGCGAGAGGTCGACCAGCTCGCGCAGCCGCAACAGCAGGCTCGTGGTGATGATCCGCTCCCATGAGGCGCTGTCATCGAGCACCGCCTGTCGCTCTGTGATCGCGGCGCGGATCGGCTCGGCCGGTTGCCGCGCGCCGACATCGCTGCCAATCCATTGCGCAAGATCCTCCAGCAGCCGCTTCAGCTCGGGCTGCCGACGCAGCGCCTCCTCCCCCAGCGCTGCCAGCCGATCCTCCAACGAGGCGATCACCGGCAACAGCATCAGCATGCGCAGCCGGATCTCGCCGAGGCCGGTCACCACATTGCGATCGGTCAGCCGGTCATACGCAAGATGGGTGGAAAGCGTGTCGATCTCGACGATGTCGGTCGCAAGCTTGAGTCGCTTGCCGCGGCGCGTTTCACTCGTTCCCTGACGAAGCAGCACCGCCTGGCTCAGGCGCTGCGCATCCGACAGCCAGGCGTCGACGCGATTGGCAACGGCTGGCGCGACGCTGCGGGGAAAGACGATGGTGGAGACGAGGCTCGCGCAGATGATGCCGAGGGAAATCTCCTCCACCCGCGCAATGGCGGTATCGAAGATGGCGCCGGGCTCCGAGACCGAGGGAAACCCGATCAACGCGACCGTGTATCCCGCCAGCATGAAGACGTAGCTGCGCGGCGTGCCATCCAGCAGCGACAGATAGAGGCAGAGCCCGACCCAGAGCGCGATCGCGAGGCAAAGCAGTTCCGGCGCATCGATCAGGTTCGGCACCAGCACCACCGTCATGGTGGCGCCGACCAGCGTGCCCATGACGCGGAAGAACGCTTTTGAGCTGGTCGCGCCCGCCAGCGGCTGCGAGGTGATGTAGACGGTCGCCATCGCCCAATAGGGCCGCGGCAGGTCCATGGCGAATGCGACGACGAGCGCCAGCATCGACGCGGCAAACGTCTTCAACGCAAAAATGACGTCCGCGTGGCGGACCAGGAACGGCTCGTCTGCGCGCATGCTATTTCGTCTCTGGACCGGGCTTGGTGTCCTGCAGGCGACTGGCCCGCTGTTCGATGCGCTGAAGAGTTTCGAAGGTTATCGCAAGTTCGTCCGCGCCGATATCCTTGAGCAGGCTCGCCCGTACCCGCCGCAGCACCCGGTTGGTCTCTTCGACCTTCGCCCCGCCCGCTTTGGTCAGATGTAGCGTTTTGGCACGGCGGTCGCTCCGATCCTCGCGACGTTCAACCAGCCCCTCGGCCTCGAGCAGATCGATCAACCGGACCAGCGACGGCCCCTCGATGCCGAGCTCGTCGGCGAGCACGCCCTGGCGGACGTTCTCGCCCTGACGCGACAGCACCAGCAGCGGAATCGCGGTCGCATAGGACAGGCCGTGATCGGACAGTGCCTGATCCGACTCGCGGCGCCAGATGCGGGCCAGGCGGGCGATCAGCCGACCGATCTCGCCGTGGATATGAGCCTGCGAGGGAGCCATGCAAATTAGATAGGACACGAACTATTAGCCTGCAACTATATAATCCGGGGTATCCCAATCGATCACGCAAATGCGAACGAGGACAGCGCTGGATGGGACCGGGTTCCGCGACCGAGGCAAGGGAGACGATAGCGGGCGAGAGCGCGCTGACGCTGGTCCCGACCTTCGTGGTCGTCGCCGTGGACGCGACGGGCATGGGAATCATCCTGCCGCTATTGCCGTTCTACTCGCAGCGGCTCGGCGCAACGCCGTTCCTGCTCGGCGCACTGATCTCGACCTATGCCGTCTGCCAGCTCGTCGCCGGCCCCGTGGTCGGCATGCTCTCGGATCGGTACGGCCGGCGGAAGGTTCTGGTCGTCAGCCAGATCGGCACTTTCATCGGCTTCATCCTGCTCGCGTTAGCGGGCAACCTGACGCTGGTGTTCCTGGCGCGCATCATCGACGGCCTGACCTCAGGCAACATCTCGGTCGCTCACGCCTATGCCGCCGAGCACAGCGCGCCGGCAACGCGCAAGCAGGCACTCGGCATGACCAGCGGTGCGATCGGAACCGGGCTGCTGCTCGGCCCTGCTCTCTCGAGCTTCCTCGTGCACTACGGCCCGACCGCGCCGGTGTGGGCCGCGGCCGCGCTCTCGCTGATCAGCATCGTTGCGACGATCGCCCTGCTCCCGCCTGATCACCCGGCGTCCGAGCCGCTCTACCAGCATCGTGTGCCCGAGCCGACGCTGACCCGCAGCCTGCTCGACATGCGCTATGCCTGGCGGCTGCTCGGCCTGCTCATCGTGTTCTTCTTCGTCAACTCGATGTTCCTGTCGCAGATCGGCCTGTTCCTGTCGGCGCGGTTCTCCTGGGACGGACATCCCTTCGGCGCGCGCGAGCTCGGCTGGATGTTCGCCTATGCCGGCTTCATCAACATGGTGGTTCAGGGCTTCCTGATCACGCGCGTCAGCCTGATCGCCTCCGACCGCAGCATCGTGATGACGGCCTTCGCCTGCATGGGCCTCGGCTTTGCCGGGCTCGCAGCCGGCGACAATGTCGGCCTGCTCGCGGTCAACCTGTCGCTGATCATCGTCGGCACCATGTTCGCGCGAAGCACGTTGACGGCCGAGCTGTCGCGCTCGACCGCGATCAACCGCCAGGGCATGATCATGGGCCTCAACCAGTCCCTGATGTCGGGCGCAAATATCAGCGCACCGCTCCTGAGCGGCGCGCTGATCGGTCATCGGCTGTTCGTCCCGTGGGCGCTGATAATGGCTGCGATCGCTGTGGTCGGCACCGCGCTGGCCGGCCAACTGCTCGATACGCCGCGGACGCGCTAGCGCCCTCGCCTCACTTCACCAGGTACACGTCCGGATCGGCGCTCGAGCTCGGCTTCTTGAAGGCCTGGCGCAGGGCTGCCGACATCGGAACGTTGTAATTGATGCCGTTCGGCGGCGTTGGCGATTCCAGCCAGCGCTTGTAGAGAACCTCGATCTCCGGGCTCGCGTAAAGCTCCGCGGTGGCGCGGTCGGCCAGCGCCTTGAACGCCGCATCCTCCCGCCGCAGCATGATCCCGAAGGGCTCGGCCTTCGCGAACGTCTCCTCGCTGATCATGAACAGCGCCGGTTCCTTCGAGCGCGCAATCGCGACCGCGAGCTGGACGTCGTCGAGCGCGTAAGCCTGGGCGCGGTCGGTTTCCAGCAGCAGGAACGCTTCGGCCTGATCCACGGCCGGCATTATTCTGATGCCAAGGTTTCGCTCGGTGTTGACCTTGGCAAGCTGATTCAGATTGACCGAGCCTGCCACCGCCGTGACGGCCTTGCCCTTGAGATCGTCGATGGTGTTGATCTTCGCGGCTTTCTTGGCTGCAAACCGGGTCGCGCTGAGGAAATGCGTGTTGGTGAAGGCGACCTGTTTCTGGCGGTCGGCGTTGTTGGTTGTCGCCGAGCAGTGCAGATCGAGGGTGCCGTTGACCATCAGCGGAATCCGGTTCGACGACGTCACGGCGAGGGTGTCGACGGCGATGTCGGGCATGCCGAGCTGCTTCTTCACGGCATCCACGATTCTGAGGCAGATATCCATCGCGAAGCCGATCGGCTTCTGGTTGCCGTCGAGATAGCTGAAGGGGACCGAGGCCTCCTGATAGCCCAGCGTGATCTTCTTGGTCTCCTTGACCTTCTGGAGCGTGCCCGACAGATCCTCGGCTGAAGCTGCGCCCGCAAGACATGTGACGGCCAGGATAATTGTGGGAAGACGCATCGGGGGCTCCTCAAGGGGGCTTGCGCCTCCGTGCCGGGCGCAGTCGCAGGGGTAATAGCGCAGACGCCTGCCAGCCGCCAGAGCAGCTTGCGTCTATCAGCTATCGCAGCTTTCGATGTGCCAGCCCCTACGCGTCGATGCCCCGCTGCACCAGGATGCGCTCGGCGCTGTCGTTCCAGACGTCCATCTTGACGATCTGCCCGCTCCGGACGACGAAGCGGTCGACGTAGCGGTTGCCCTCGAACGGCGTGCCGTCCATCCACTCGCCATAGAGCGTGCCCACGCTGTAGACGACGGTCTCGTCCACGCCGGGGCAAACATCGAAGCGATCCATCTTCTTCTTGACCCAGCGATAGCGCTTGGCGTTGAAGCCGGTCGGCCCGCGCGGGTGGTCGAACTCGCGCCCGCCGGTAAAGGTGATCACCGTGCCCGGCTTCATATAGGCCGCCGCGGCATCGGGATCGGGAATCATAGAGGCCGTGAGATAGGCTTCCACGATCTCGGCGTCCGACGACGGCGCGTTCTGGCTTTTCACGGCTACGGACATGGCGGCATCTCCCGGACAAATTCGCGAAATACTACCGTCCAGATCGGAGAAAGCACGCATATATTTCGATCAGATCCCCCGCTACATTGCCGCCGCCCCGAAGCCTCGCCGACGTTTATAAGTCCAGCCCGAAGATTCATTGCATGACCGCCCAACCCGCCTTCGACCTGATCTTCCGCGACACGCTGTTGCGGTCATCCGCCGCACCCGTCGATATCGGCGTGAAGGGCGGCCGCATCGCCGCGATCGAGCCCAAGCTAACGAGTGAAAAGCTTGCCTGCGAGACCGTCGAGGTCGATGTCGGCGGACGCCTCGCCCTGCCCGGGTTCGTCGACAGCCACATCCATCTCGACAAGGCCTGCCTGCTCGGCCGCTGCGGGCACAATCACGGCAGCGTCTCGGACGCGATCCGCGCCGTGGCCGGGATGAAGAAGGACTTCACCGTCGAGGACGTCTACGCACGCGGCGCAAGAGTGCTCGAACGCGCGATCGTGCACGGCACGACGCGCATGCGCACCCATGTCGAGATCGACCCGCGCATCGCCTTGCGCGGTTTCGAGGCGGTCAAGGCGCTGAAGCGCGACTATGCCTGGGCCCTCGACCTGTCGCTCTGTGTCTTCCCGCAGGAAGGCCTGACCAACGACCCCGGCAGCGAAGAGCTGCTGGTGCAGGCGCTGCGCGACGGCGGCGAAGCGATCGGCGGCTGTCCCTACATGGACACCGACCCGAACGCGCACCTCGAGCGCATCTTCGATCTCGCGCAGGAATTCGACGTCGACATCGATCTCCATCTCGATTTCGACCTCGATCCCTCCTGGTGGCACCTCGACGAGGTCTGCCGGCAGACCGAGCGGCGCAACTACGGGGGGCGCGTCGCCATCGGTCATGCCACAAAACTCTCAGCGCTGCCGCCGGAGCGGATGAAGGCGGCCACCGCGCAGCTGGCAAAATCAGGCGTTGCCGTCACCGTGCTGCCCGCGACCGATCTCTATCTGATGGGCCGCGAAGCCACCCACAACGTGCCGCGCGGGCTGACGCTTGCCCACAAGCTCACCGGCGACGGCGTGCTGTGCTCGGTCGCCACCAACAACGTGCTCAACCCGTTCACGCCGTTTGGCGACGCCTCGCTGCTGCGGATGGCAAATTTCTATGCCAACGTCGCGCACGCCTCGGTCAGCGACTTCGATACCTGCCTCGATCTCGTGACCGAGCTGCCGGCGCGGCTGATGAACCTTGGCGATTACGGCATCAAGATCGGCAACCCCGCCGATCTCGTCGTGCTCGATACCCAGGACAGCCGCTTCGCCATCGCCGAGCTGCCGGACATCGTGATGGGCTTCAAGGCTGGCCGGCAGACGTTCGAGCGGCCGCGGGCCACTTTGTTCGGACCTGGCTGACCGACTTTCCGCGCCTTGCGCCCTGCCCGCAGCTTGCGCGATGATCATCACAATCGACCAACGGAGCAACCGGATGGCCTTCGACACGATCTTCCTGAACGCTCGCTTCGACGGCGGAGCCCGGCATCACATCGCCGTCGCGGACGGCCGCATCGCCGCGATCACGCCCCTCGATGAGCGTCCCGCCGCGAACGAGACCATCGACCTCGGCAACGTCCTCGTCCTTCCCGGCTTCGTCGAAGGCCACATCCATCTCGACACCAGCTTCTATGGCGACGCCTGGCGTCCGCACAAGCCATGCACCAACGGGTTCGACGTGCATGAGCGTGTGGCCTTCCAGGCCCAGAACATGGCCGTATCAGCGCCGATGGATGTGCGCGCACGCAACCAGCTCGACCTCTGCATCGGCCACGGCACCACGCAGATGCGCAGCCACGTCATGGTCGACGGCTCCGTCGGCCTGAAATCGCTCGAGACGATTTTGCGCGTGCGCGAGGAATACAAGGGCCTGATCGACATCCAGCTCGTCGCCTTCCCCCACAGCGGCATCCTGATGAGCCCGGGCACGCCGCAATTGCTGGACGAGGCCATCGGGATCGGCGCCGATCTCGTCGGCGGGCTCGATCCCGCAAGCTTCGATCGCGACATCGAGAAGCATCTCGACGTCGTGTTCGGCGTGGCCGGCAAGCACGGCGTCGACGTCGACATCCATCTGCACGACATGGGCACACTGGGCGCGTTCGAGATCGAGCAGATCGCAGCGCGCACGCGCGCGCTCGGCATGGAGGGACGCGTTGCCGTCAGCCATGCTTACGGGCTCGGCGATATCTCCATGGATCAGCTCAAGAAGATCGCCGACATCCTCGCCCGCTCCGGCGTCGCGATCATGACCAATGCGCCGGGCGCCCGGCCCTTCCCGCCGATCCTGGCCCTGCGCAATGCAGGCGTCACCGTCTTCAGCGGCAACGACAACATCCGCGATTCCTGGTGGCCCTATGGCGACGGCGACATGCTGCGCCGGGCCACGACGCTCGGCTATCGCTCGGGCTTCAACATCGACGAGGAACTGCGCGTCGCTTTCGATATCGTCACCGTAACAGGCGCAAAAGCGCTGCGGCTCGAAAGCTATGGCCTGCGTGTCGGCGCCAAGGCCGATTTGGTGACACTGAATGCCGAGCATGTTCCTGAAGCCGTTGTCGGAGTGCCGCAAGGGCGCTCCGTGTACAAGGAAGGCAAGCTCGTCGCATCCGACGGTAAGATTGTCGGGAAGCGCGGCTAATGATCGGATCTTTTCCGTTCGATTATACCGTCAGCTTTCCTCACCCCCGAATCCGGTAGATTCCCTGACCGTAAATACGCGCATTGCGCGACGGGCCAAGGAGATCATACTAAGGCCCGCACTGACATCTGCGTTCTCTGGGGAAGTATGGAATGTTCAGCGCATTCAGCAGCATCGATTACCATTCCATTCGGGCCAACACGCCCGCCGAGATGGCCATCAAGCGACTGACCGGCATCGGCGAAGTCCTGTCGGGCATCGACATATCGGCAATCCGCACGCAGGACGACATGGCCCGCGCGCTGTTGACGCTCGATACCGCCGACAAATGCGTTCGCACGATTCTCGCCGAGTTCCGCACCGAGCGCACCACGGAAGTCGTCCGCGAAGCCACGAGCCTGATCAGCCTGATCGAGCTCGCGCGCGACGAACTCTCGGACTACGCGGCGGCAGCAGAGTCTTGAGCTGAACGCGGGCTGGACCTCAGCGCTTGATCTTCGCCAGGATACGATCCGCCTCGGTACGCCAATCGGCGCTGCGGGCAAATTCCTTCGTCCCCTTGAGGCCGAACAGCCCTTCGTCAGCGAGATCGGCAACCCAGGCCTGCCGCTCGGCGGTGCCCTGCGCCGACCACGGCGTCAGCCCCGCCTCGCGCACGGTCTCCGCGACTTCACGCATCTCCTCGGCGCGTCGGCGCCCGTGCTCGATCACGCGTTGGAAGCAATAGGCGCCCTGCTTCTCCCAGTCGATCACGGGAAACGTCTCCGCGAGCGAGGCCAGCACCGCATCCTCGACGCCATAGGCGCGCGCCGTGGTGAAACTTTCGATGACCATGGCCTCGAGGCCCTTGATCATGATGCTACGGCACATCTTCACAGCTGACGACACACCGAGCTTGTCGCTCGCAACCTTCGCCGCGAAGCCGATCGCGTTCAGCAGCGGCTCCAACTCCCTCGCGCCGGGGCCGCCGAGCAGCAGCGGCACCTTGATGCGATAAGGCGGCACCGAGGTCATCACGGCGCCCTCGACATAGCGTCCGGCAGCGCCGTCGATCAGCGCGGCGGCGCGCTGCTTGGCGCCGGGAGACGCCGAATTGAAATCGAGGAACCAGGCGCCCTGGTTGATTGCACTGGCGCAGGCTTTTGCAACGGGCACGGCCTGGCTCGCCGTGACCGCGGAGATGATGAAATCGGATTTCGCGGTCAGCTCGGCGTGAGACACCGCCAGCGTCACGCCGAACTTCGCCGCATGCTGCTTCAGCGGAGCGCCGTGCTCGCCTCCGAGCTTGATGTCGTACGCGGCAACCTTGATGTCCTGCTGGCGCAAATCCTCGGCCAGGATCCTGCCGACCTCGCCGTAACCCACCAATCCGATCTGCCAGCGCCTGGGATCACCCGCCATCAATCCAATCCTCGCGTAGTCTCGTCGAACAGCTCCTCGACCGCATAGCGGCGCGGGATCAGCGCCTGCTGGAATGCGTAGTCGACGATCAGCTCCAACGGTTTTCTATTCGCTTCGATCCCGAACGGAACGAGGTCGGGCGTCGCCGCGGGTCCCGCCTGCGCCTTGTTCCGCTTCAGGAGATCATAGACGCCCGCAACCACATCGGGGCGCGATCCTGCGAGCTGCTCGGTCACGACCACGAGATGATTGACCGGGACGACGCCGCGATGCGCGTACCATTTGGCCGCTTCCGCGGCAGGATCGGGGAATAGCGGCTTCAATGTGGGATTATCAGAGGTCTCGCCGAGAACGGCATCGAGCTCGCCGTCGAGCAACATTTGCAAAACCTTCTTGTCCTTCGGCGCACGCTCGGTGCCGTCGACATATTCGGCAACGTGCGGATCCTCGAAGGTGACCCAGTTGATCTTGTCGAGATTGACACGGTAGTCGTTGGCGAGAATGCCCCTGATCCATGCGCCCGTCGTCGTCGTGAACGAGCGGATGCCGACGCGCTTGCCTTCGAGATCGGACGGCCCGAGCGTTCCCTGCGCCGGATTATAGAGCGCGTAGGAATGCTGGAAGCGGCCGAGCATGGTCGCCGGCAGCAGCACCAGCGGCTTGCCATGCGCCTTCGCCATCAGATAGGTGACGATCGCCATCTCGCAGACGTCGAACGCCTGCTCGCGCACCATCGGCTTGAACGCCGTATTGGTCGGCGTGTAGGCGATGAAGTCGAGGTCGAAGAGGTCGGAGCGGAGCTCGCCGCTCTTCACCGCCTGGACATGTGGATGACTGCCGAGCACGGCCTTCAGCTTGAGACGATCCATCCGCCCGCTCCGCTTCTTTTCGCTTCAGAGGTCCTCGGGATTGTCGACATAGACGAGCCCGGCTTTCGCCAAGGCCTCGCGCATGTTGTACATGTCGAGGCCCAGCTCGCCCGAAGCCAGACGCTTGCGCTTGCCGCCCTCGTCGGCGTTGCGCTTCTTCGCCTTCTCGGCGACTTCAGCAGCATAGCGCTTCGGCACCACCACGACGCCGTCGTCATCGGCCACGATGATGTCACCGGGATGGACGTTGACGCCGGCACAAACCACGGGAATGTTGACCGAGCCGAGCGTCGCCTTGACCGTGCCCTTGGCCGAGACCGCGCGCGACCACACCGGAAAATTCATCTCGTGCAGCGCTTTCACGTCGCGGCAGCCGGCGTCGATGATCAGCCCCTGCACGCCGCGCGCCTGAAGCGACGTCGCGAGCAGCTCGCCAAACATGCCGTCAGTGTTGTCGGTGGTGCAGCCCACGACGAGGATGTCGCCCTTCCTGCACTGCTCGACGGCGACATGGATCATCCAGTTGTCGCCGGGCTGCGCGAGCACGGTCACCGCTGGACCCGCAATCGCTGCGCCCGGCCACACAGGCCGCAGATACGGCTTCATCAGGCCGAAGCGGCCGTAAGCCTCGTGCACCGTCGAGACGCCGTACTCCGCCATGTCAGCGGGATCGGCACGTTTGATGTTGCGAACGACGACGGGCTTCATGCCAGCTCCTCCGCAACCGTCGGGAACAGCCGCTGATAGGCCTCGCCATAGGTCATGGGCACGCCGGTGTTGCGGCTGCCCTGGATGCCGCGGTTGAGCGCGACGCGCTCGTAATAGCCCCAGAGATGCTTCTGCGCGGCGAGGATCTGGAACGCCTCGTACTTCTCCTTCCAGACCTCGTCGATCTTGAGGAGCAGATCCGGCTTGTAATTGCACTGCTCAGGCTGATGCGGCTCGAACAGGAACACCGGGGGCGCCGAATATTTGTACTGCGCGCCGGGCTTGTGACCCATCGCCTGCGCGACCACACGGGTCTCCTGCGCGAAATGCGCCGCGTTGGGATGGTCGAAATTATAGGGATCTTCCAGCGCGTGCGTCAGCACGAAGCTCGGATTGAGCTCGCGGTAGATGTCGACCATGCGATCGAAATGCGCCTCGGTGAGCTTCAGCGGATAGTCGCCGCAGTCGAAGAACTCGATCTCGGCGCCAAGCAGCTTCGCCGCCCGCTCCGCCTCGTCCTTGCGGCCGGCCTTGACCGATTCCAGCGTCGCGCCTTTTTCCTTCCAGGCGAACTGGCTCTCGCCACGCTCGCCGAAGGACATGCAGACGATCTTCATGCGATAACCCTTCTTCGCATGCAGCGCGATGGCGCCGCCGGCGCGCCAGACGAAATCGCCGGGATGGGCGGTGATCACGAGACCTGTTTTCATGGGACGAACTCCCCTCTTTCCTTGATAAGCAACGTATCGATCGCGAGCACCGTCATGTGTCGAACCCAAACAGACGCGCAGGATTATCGACGAGAATCTTCTGCTGGAACTCCGGCTCGGGCGCGAACAGCGGGATCAGGTCGACCAGGTCGCCGTCATTCGGCATCACCTTGACGTTGGGATGCGGCCAGTCGGTGCCCCAGATGACACGGTCGGGCGCGGTCTCGACGATCTTTCGCGCGAACGGCACCGCGTCCGCGAACGGCGGTCCGGCCGAGGACACCCGCTCCGAGCCGCAGATCTTGACCCAGCATTTCTCGTCGCGTTGCATCAGCTCAATCAGGATTTTGAACGGAAGCTGATCGAGCCCCTCGGACGCCTTCACCCGTCCCATATGGTCGATGGTGTAGCTCAGCGGCAATCTTGTCAGCACGTCGGCATATTCGGGCAGGTCGATCGCGTCGAAATGCAGATCGATGTGCCAGCCGAGCGGCGCAACCATCGCGATGATGCGATCGAACACACGCTTGTCGGGGACGCCGCCGAGATGGCGGACGAAATTGAAGCGGCAGCCGCGGAAGCCGCCATCATGCAGCACCTGGAGCCCACGCTCGCTGATGGTGTCGTCGATATTGGCGACCGCGCGATAGGCGCCATTGCTCTGCGCGATCGCATCGAGCGCGACAGTGTTGTCGGTCCCATGCACGCTGGCATTGACGATGACGGCCCGCTCGACGCCGAGCTTGGCATGCAGCGCACGAAAATCCTCGAGCGGTGCATCCGGCGGCGTGTAGGAACGGTCAGGCGCATACGGATATGTCGCGCCGGGCCCGAAGATGTGGCAATGCGCATCGCAGGACAGCCTTGGCAGCTTGAACTTCGGCGTGCGCGTGTTCGGATCGGGCGGCGGAATGGTCGGCGTGTACATCGTTGTCATCAGGTGAACCGCCGAGCGAGATCGCTTCTTTCAGGTCTTGCTGCTGACGACCGGCCGCCGCCGCGCCGGCGCGGCCTGATCCAGCGCCGGCGCCTGGAACGCGGCGACGGTGGCCTGCACCAATTGCTCGATGGCGCTGGCGGCATCGCTGCCGTCGGCCTCGCCGCGCGACAGGCGCGAGACGCGGTCGGGCGTCACCAGCGAATAATAGAGTGCGCCGAGCAGGAAGTGGCTGCGCCAGACGATGTCGGTGCGCGGAATATGCGGCAGGCTCTCGTGGACCGCATCGATGAAGGCGTGACTGGTATCGTCAAAGGTCTGCGCGATGATTTTTCGCGCGACCTCGTTGCCTTCGGCGGACATCACGGCGCGCAGCCGCGTGAAGCGCGCCCCGCCCCCGGCGAGATCGCTGCCCGAGGTGAAAGCCGGCACCACATAGGCGCGCACCACCGCCTCCAGCCGGTCCTGGAGATCGCGCACGCGCTTCGCAGCGGCGAGCAGCTCGAAACGGCGCAAATTCATCGGCCCGCAATGGCGCCGGTAGATCTCCAGCAGCAGGCCGTCCTTGGTCTTGAAATGATAGGTCACGCTGCCGGGATTGGCGCCGGCGGCCTGGGCGATGTCGCGCACCGAAACAGCGTTGAAGCCGTTGGTGGCGAACAGCTCCTCCGCCGCGGCGAGGATCGCCTCGCGCATGTTCGGCTTGCGGGCCGTTTCCTTGCTGGTGGGCTTGCGTACCATGTGATTTGTACTATCGTACAAAAGATCAGGTCTCGTCAACAAGAACCATGGGCGGCGTCCGGACGGCTTCGAGACAGCCACACGCGCGCGACCGCCCTCTAGGAGTGCTGGGAATGCTGGGTTTGAACAAGACAATCGGCGGCTTGATGCTGGGTGCCGGTCTGCTGCTGGGCGGCGCCGCGCAGGCCGCCGACAACTACCCGAGCAAGCCGGTCCATATCCTTGTGCCCTACGCGGCAGGCGGCGCCGTCGACGTGCTCGCGCGTACGCTCGGCCAGGCGCTGGCGAAGACCTGGGGCCAGCAGCCGGTGATCGACAACCGTCCGGGCGCCGGCGGCATCGTCGCCTCGCAGGCGCTGACACAGGCCGCCCCCGACGGCTACACGCTGATCCTGGTCGCGAGCGGCCATCCGCTCAACCAGTTCATCTATCCAAGCGTGCCCTATGACACGTTCAAGGATTTCACCGCGATCACCGAGGTCGCCTCCTCGCCGCTCGCGATCGTCGTCGCCAAGGACAGCCCCTACAAGACACTCGGCGATCTCCTCGCCGCCGCAAAGAAGGAGCCGGACAAGCTCTCCTACGGCATGTCCGGCAACGGCACCTCGGCGCATCTCGCCGGCGAGCTGCTCAAATACATGTCCGGCACCAAGATCGTCGCGATCCCCTACAAAGGCGGCGCCCCGGCGCTGACCGCGGTGATCGCGGGCGAGATCCCGCTCAGCATCAATCCGCTCGCCGAGGCGATCGGCCAGCTCGAAGGCGGCCCGGTGCGCGCGCTCGCGGTGACATCGGCCGAACGCTCCAAGGCGCTGCCTGATGTCCCGACCGTCGCCGAGTCCGGTGTCCCCGGCTACGACGTCTCGGTTTGGTGGGGCGTTCTTGGACCTGCCAAGATGCCGCCGGAGATCGTGGCGAAGCTCGAGACCGATCTGAAGGCGGCGCTGCAGGACCCGAACGTGCTGTCGACGCTCGGCAAGATCGGCGCCTCGCCGGTCGGCTCCTCCGCCAAGGACTTTGACGCCTACATGCACGCCGAGGCGACCAAATGGGAGCCGGTGCTGAAGGCCGCCGACATCCGCGCGCAGTGAGGCTCGTCACATGAGGATCTCTTCCCGGCGATTTGCGCGCACCGCCCTGCTCGCATTTGCAATGAGCGGCCTGCTCGGCGCGCCCGCGCGCGCCGATGGCGAAGCCAGGCTGCTGGCGCCGAGCGGCACGTTGCGTGTCGGCATCTATCCGGGCAGCCCGACCTCGATGGTGACGGATGCGGCCGGCAAGCCGCATGGCCTCGCCTACGATCTCGGCGGCGAGCTGGCCAAACGGCTCGGCGTTGGCATCGACTATGTCAGGTTTCAGCGCGTCGCCGACATCGTCACCGCGATCCACGACGGCCAGGTCGATTTCACCGTGACCAACGCCACGCCGGCCCGCGCCAACGAGGTCAGCTTCAGCCAGCCCGTGCTGGCAATCGAGCTCGGCTATCTCGTCCCGGCGAACTCGCCGATCGGCAGGATCGAGGACATCGACAGGCCGGGCGTGAAGATCGGCGTCACCAAGGGCTCGACCTCGGAACGGACATTGCCGGCGAAGTTTGGGAATGCGACCATCGTTCCCGCGGAAAGCGTCAAGGTCGCGATCGCCATGTTCGGCCGCGGCGAGATTGACCTCTACGCGACCAACAAGCCGACGCTGTTCGAGATGTCCGACCAGATGCCGGGCGCGAAAATCCTCGACGGCAATTGGGGCGCCGAGCATATGGCCATCGCGATTCCCAAGGGACGGGAGGACGCACTCCCCCTGATCAACCGCTTCGTGTCGGACGAGCAGTCGTCCGGCGCGCTGGACACGATCCAGCAGCAGGCGGGCCTGCGCGGCGCAACCAAGGTGACGCGCGAGTAGCTCCCGGACTTGGGTGCGGACATGGGTGGGGTGTCCTCCCGCCCTGCCCAATACAGTATTCCCTCAATGCAACCGTCGCCGAATTGCGCTAGTTTGCGTCGATCATGACTCGACGTACCGGCAGCGCCGATCTCCCTCTCCATACCGGACGGGTTCCACCCTGGCTCGCCACCCGCATGTCGTCGCTGGGTGCGATCGTCACGCAGGCGATCGTGCATCATTACGGCCGCGATGCGTTCCTCCAGCGGCTCTCGCATCCGTTCTGGTTCCAGTCGTTCGGTGCCGTGATGGGGATGGACTGGCATTCCTCGGGCATCACCACCTCCGTGATCGGCGCGCTGAAGCGTGGGCTCGGGCCCCTGCAGGATGAGCTCGGCATCTATGTCTGCGGCGGACGCGGCCAGCATTCGCGCAAGACGCCGGACGAGCTGCTGCAGCTCGGCGATCGCGTCGGCTTCGACGGCGCAAAACTCACGCGCGCCAGCCGCCTGGTCGCCAAGGTGGACAGCGCGGCGGTCCAGGACGGTTTCGATCTCTATTTGCATGGCTTCTTCGTCACCGCCGACGCCAAATGGACCGTGGTGCAGCAGGGCATGAACGGCGACAAGCGGCAGGCCCGCCGCTATCACTGGCATTCGGAGTCGCTGAAGAGTTTTGTCGATATGCCGCACAGTGCGATCGACGGACCGCAGCAGGGCGAGATCGTCAATCTCACCGATCACCGTGCCGAGGTCTCGCGCATCGCGCAGCTCGAGCTGTTGAGCGGTCTCGGCCCCGATCGCATCCTCACAGAATTCGAACGCCTCGTTGGAACTGCGCCCGAGCCGGCGCAGGCGATGCTGCCGCATCTGATCATGCCCGCGCATCATGATGTCCGGCCCAAGGACGTGTTCGCGCGCCGCCTGCACGGCACGCTGGCCGCCGCAGCCGAACGCGGCCCGGTCGATTTCCCGGAACTGCTACTGACGCCCGGCGTCGGCGCGCGTACCGTGCGCTCGCTCGCGATGGTTGCCGAGGTCGTGCATGGCGCGCCCTATCGCTTCAACGACCCCGCGCGCTTCTCGCTCGCCCATGGCGGCAAAGACCGGCATCCCTACCCCGTTCCGATCAAGGTCTATGACGAAACCATCCGCGTCCTGAAGGGCGCGATCCAGAACGCAAAGCTCGGACGCGAGGAAGAGATGCAGGCGATCAGGCGGCTCGACGACCAGGCGCGGCGGCTGGAGCGGACTACCAGCGGACCGTCGGTCGAGGCCTATATCGCCGGCGAGCGTGAAGTCTCGCCCGATCTCGACGGCCGCTCCGTGTTCGGTTGGGAGCGTGACATCGTGGCGTCACGGAAGTCGACGGGCTGACTGTCCACGGCGACGACCGGCAGCTTCGCAATCGCACGTAGACCCGGTCGCTTGCGCCAGTGAATTTGGGCGGGATCGACGGCAAGACCGAGCTTCGGCCATCGCGCAAACAGCGCCTCCAGCGCACAGGCCGCCTCGATCCGTGCGAGCTGATGGCCGAGACAGAAGTGAATTCCCGTTCCGAACGAGATGTGGCGGTTCGGCTTGCGCGTGAGGTCGGGCCGCTCGGGCTGGTCATGCACCGCCGGATCCATGTTCGCCGCGGCGAGCATGACCATGACGCGATCGCCCTTTTTCAGCGGCACGCCCGCAAGCTCGATATCCCGCCGCACATAGCGCGGCTTGGAAAACTGCACCGGTGACACGAAGCGCAAGAACTCCTCGACGGCGAGCCCGACGCGGCTCCGGTCTTCCTCCAACCAATCCCGCAAGCCCGGATTTCTGAGGAACTCGTAGACCGAGCCGCTGATTAGATGCGTCGTGGTCTCCGATCCTGCCGCGAGCAACAGGAACACCATCGACACCATTTCGTCCGGCGTGATCTGGCCGCCCTCACGCTCGACCTGAACCAGCTCGGCAATCAGGCCCTCGCCGCCCTGCACGCGCGCGACCTGCAACTGCCGTTCGAGATAGGCGCGCATCTTGCGAAACGCGAGCAGCAGGCGGAAGAAGCTGATGACGTTCGTCAGCGACGACATCTTGTTGGCCCAGGCGATGAATCGCGGGCGATCGGCCGCAGGCAGCCCCAGCAATTCGCAGATCACCGACACCGGCAGGATGCGGGCGTAACGCTGGATCAGGTCGGCGGGGCTGCCATCGGCAAACAGGTCGTTCGCCAAGCCGTCGGCGATGGCGCGAATGCGTGGCTCCATCGCCACGATCGCGCGGCGGCGAAAGGCCTCGTCGACGATGCTGCGCAGCCTCGTGTGATCAGGCTCGTCCATCGTCAGCATGTTGTTGGCGATGGTGGTGACCAGCTTCGGCATCCACCAGCGCAGGCCGGCGACTTTGCCATCCCCCTTGCGCAGCGTGAAGGTGGTGCTGTCCTTCAGGACCTGCGCCGTAGCGTCATGGGTCGTGGTGATCCAGACATCGCCGACCAGAGGAAATCGCGTCGCCACCACCGGACCGGACGCGCGCAGCGCCGCGATCGCCTTGGGCGGATCGCGGAAGAAGGCCTCGCTGGTGAAATCGAGGCGCGGTGTCATGGGTTCACCGTACTGGTTGGTGGCGCCTCAACCAGATGGTGTGTACGAGGCGACGCGCAAGGGCCGGAACCGCGCGAGAAGAAGCGAGCCTATCCGCGCCCCGGCGACCGTTGGCCGGTCTTGCGCTGCTGGCGGCCGGTGTAGGCATCCCAATGGCTCCAGCTACCGTTGCTGAGGCTTTGCAGATCGGTGCCGAGGGGACGGCGCGTGCGCTTGTCGTGATCGGCGACCAGGCGCTCGGACTGCGCGATCTTGCGCTTGAGCTCCGCGATCGTCTTCTGGGTCTCCCCATTCCGCTTCGAAGACGCGATCTCGCCCATCGTGAAGCGCGCGGTCTCGAGCGCCTTCAACTCGGCGCGGTTCTTCTTCAACTGGACCCGGTGCCAGGCGATGTTGCTGTCGCTGTCCGCAACCATGTGGGAACTCCGCTGATTCGTTCCCACAGTGTATCGCGCACGGAATCGGCGCCGCAACGCCCGCCAAACGGCGGAAATACGGTCTTATTGCGCGAAAAATCCGCGATCAGCGCTCGGCAAAGGCCTTTTCGACCACGAATTGGGCCGGCTCGCCGTGATTGCCCTCAATGAGGCCACGCTCGCCCAGCAGCACGCGGGTGTCAGCGACCAATGCCGGGCTGCCGCAAATCATGACCCGGTCATGGGCGGCTTCCAGCGGCGGCAGGCCGATATCGGCGAACAGCCTGCCCGAGGTGATGAGGTCGGTAATGCGGCCGCGGTTGCGGAAGGGATCGCGGGTCACGGTCGGATAGTAGATCAGCTGATCGCGGATGTACTCGCCGATCAATTCGTCCTTCGGCAGCGTCTCGGTGATCATCTCGCCATAGGCGAGCTCCTTCACATGCCGGCAGCCGTGCAGCAGCGCGACCTTCTCGAACCGCTCATAGGTCTCGGGGTCCTTGATCACGCTCAGAAACGGTGCGAGGCCCGTGCCGGTGCCGATGAGGTAGAGGTTGCGGCCCTCTTCGAGATTGTCGATCACCAGCGTGCCGGTGGCCTTGCGGCTGACGATGATCTCGTCGCCTTCCTTCAGATGCTGGAGGCGCGAGGTCAGCGGACCGTCCGGCACCTTGATCGAGAAGAACTCCAGCGTGTCCTCGTAATTGGCGCTGGCGACGCTGTAGGCCCGCAGCAGCGGCTTCTCGCCGACCTTGAGCCCGATCATGGTGAATTCGCCGTTGCGGAAACGGAAGGTCGGGCTGCGGGTGGTCTTGAAGGAGAACAGCGTGTCGGTCCAGTGGTGGACGCTCAAAACGCTTTCCTGATTGAAATTGCTCATCTCACCTTCCCTGTCGCTTGCAATGCGGTTCCGAGGCGGGCAGCTATGCGTCGTTTGTACACGATCATTCGTGTACTAATGAATAATCCTGCTTGCTCCCGGGGTCAAGGCTGCCCAAGATCGCGAGCGTTGCAGTTAGGAACAAGGAGCCCCTTCCATGGCGCATGACGCCCCCCAGGCCACCGGACCCTCGAAGCTCGTGATCCGGAATATCGGCCTGATCCTGTCCGGCGCCCTGGAAAAGCCGATCCTGGACGGCGACACCATCGTCGCCGAGAACGGCAAGATCACCGCCATCGGCCGCTTCAAGGACCTCAACACCGAAGGCGCGACCACCATCGTCGAGGCCAACGGCACCACGGTCGCGCCCGGCCTGATCGACAGCCATGTCCACCCTGTGGCGGGCGACTGGACGCCACGCCAGAACCAGATCGGCTGGATCGACAGCAATTTGCACGGCGGCGTCACCACGATGATCTCCGCCGGCGAGGTTCACATGCCCGGCCGCCCGCGCGACGTCGTCGGGCTGAAGGCGATGGCGATCTTCGCACAGCGCGCATTCTGGAATCTGCGCCCGGGCGGCGTGAAGGTTCACGCCGGCGCACCGGTGATCGAATGCGAGATGGTCGAGGAGGATTTCAAGGAGTTGGCCGCCGCCGGCGTCAAGCTGCTCGGCGAGGTCGGCCTTGGCGGCGTCAAGGACGGCCCGACGGCGCGCAAGATGGTCGGCTGGGCCCGCAAATACGGCATCCAGAGCACGATCCACACCGGCGGCCCCTCGATCCCCGGCTCCGGCCTGATCGACAAGGACGTGGTGCTGGAGGCCGACACCGACGTGGTCGGCCACATCAATGGCGGCCACACCGCGCTGCCCGACGACCAGATCCGCTGCATCTGCGAGGGCTGCAAGCGCGGCCTTGAGATCGTTCACAACGGCAATGAGCGCTCGGCCCTGTTCACGCTGCGCATCGCGCGCGAGATGGGCGACCTGCACCGCGTCATCCTCGGCACCGACGCGCCCGCCGGCTCCGGGGTGCAGCCGCTCGGCATTCTGCGCATGGTCTCGATGCTGTCCTCGCTCGGCGATTTGCCGGCCGAGCTCGCGTTCTGCCTTGCGACCGGCAACACCGCGCGGATGCGCGCGCTTGATTGCGGCCTGATCGAGGTCGGCCGCTCCGCCGATTTCGTCATCATGGACAAGGCCCAGCACTCACCCGGCAAGACCATCCTGGAGAGCGTCCAGCTCGGCGACCTCCCCGGCATCGGCATGACCATCATCGACGGCATCGTGCGCACCCAGCGCAGCCGCAACACGCCGCCGGCCGGACGGGTGCCGGAAGTGGTGGCGAAGTGACGCAGCCGGAGCGGCTTGCCGCTCCGCGTCGCGCCTCGAAGGCATTGAACAAGTCTGCTGCCTGCTGCGTCTAACGCAGGCAGCCCTCGGCGGCGGCAGTTCATTGCTGGACCATCGAGGGAGACATGAAAAATTCATCGCGAATAGCCATCGGCGTTGCTGGCGCAGTAGCGGGCTATGTCGCGACCTTCGTCCTGTTCTCCGTGCTCGATTTCGGCAACCGCGCAGACCCGATCACGTCGGGTCTGCTGGGGCTGTTCTTCTACTCCCCCATCGGTGCGATCGCCGGCGCGATGCTCGCCAGCTGGCTGGTGACGCGTTCAGGCAGGGACGCAGGCAAGGGCAGCGTCGCGCGCAACAGCCTGAAGTCGCTTGGCATCGTCGTGCTGCTCTGCGCCGCCGGTATCGGCATCTACATTGCCTACGCCTATGCGACCGCAACACCCTGGCTCAATCCGAACGCCAGCAATCCCCTGCTCGTGTTCGAGGTTCGCTTCCCCGCCGGCGTAACGGTGCCGGCGTCACCGCAAGGCATCACCATCGAATTGCAGACCGACCTCAACACCATGCCGGGTGAGCTGAACCCCGCCGGCTACTATTACGACGGCGACCAACCTGTCATTGCCGGCGAGGTCGAGCTGGCGTTCCGGACCGCGCACCGGCAACTCGCCGTCAACATCGCGGACCAGCCGAGCCGGATCTATCCGGTCGACTTGACGGCCCGCGCGCCGCATACGCCAGAGTTCGGCACGTGGCGGCGGCTCGCCGATGGCAGCGAAATCCGCTACCGCGCCAAATGGCCGGGGAAGACGTAAGGGATCAGCGCTTCTTCGCGATCTCACAGCGCACATAGGTCTGGCGCTTGGCCTGACCGACTGGGCCGTTGTCCATCACCAGCCTGCTGTCCGCCGCGATGGACACCCGCGGATTGGAGCGAAACTTCTCGCCCTCGCCTTCGCAGGCGAGCTTCATCTTCCAGCCGAGCTTGCCGTCCGCAGTGATCTCGCTGGCGTGGCACCGGGTCTCGTACCAATAGAGACGGTTGCCGCCCTCGATGCTCATGCGGTTGGCGCTGTCCTGATCGCGGCAGTCCTTTTTGGTCGAGGCCCAGAAGCCCTCGTAGGGTTGCGCCGCCCAAGCGGGAGCGCAACTGCCCGCCAGCGCTGCAGCAACACTCAAAGTCACTGCAAACCGCGTTACCGCTCTCATCCCAAAAACCTCGACAAACCCTTCATCGAGATTAGTCGCCAGTCCCCGCAGCTTGTTCAACTGCCGTAGGGTGGGCAAAGGCGCGAAGCGCCGTGCCCACGATCCTTGCGGCTTAAGGAAGATGGGGGGCACGCTTCGCTTTGCCCACCCTACGAGACCTTCACTACGGCACCTTACTCACCGCAGCTTGTTCAACAGCGCCATCAGCATCTCGCGCTCCCTGGCGTCGAGCGGCGCCAGCGTTTCCCGTGTGATCGCGAGCGCATTCGGCGCGACCTTCTCGGATAGCTGCTGACCTGCACGCGTCAGGCTGACCAGCAGCCGACGTCCGTCTTCAGGGTCCTGGCTGGTCTCCGTGAGACCGCGCGCCGTCAGGCGATCGATCACGCCCTTGATGGTCGCGACATCCATCGCCGTCAGCCGCCCGAGCTGGTTCTGCGAGCATGGCCCGGTCTCGGCCAGCTTCGACAAGGCCGCCCACTGCGTCGGGGTCAGATTGGTGCCGATGTCGCGCGAGAAGATCGAGCTGTGGCGCTGCCAGACCTGACGCAGGATGAAGCCGACCTGCTCGTCGAGCACGTAAGACGATTTTGCCGGCTTGACGCTCTTCTTCGCCGCGACGCTTCTTGCCATTCAGTCCCGCCCCTCACAACGACAGATGCGCGTCGCGGATATCCGGACGCGCGTCGAGCTCGGCCATGGTGCCGCCGAAGCAGATGCGGCCGCGCTCGATGATATAGGCGCGGTCGGAAATCAGCCGCGCAAAGTGCAAATTCTGCTCGGAGACGACGATGCTGACGCCTTCCTTCTTCATGGTCAGGATGGCATCGACCATCTGCTCCACGATCTTCGGCGACAGGCCTTCCGAGGGCTCGTCCAGCAGCACCAGCGACGGATTGCCCATCAGCGTGCGCGCGATGGTGAGCATCTGCTGCTCGCCGCCGCTCATACGGCCGCCCGGACGATTCTTCATCTCACCCAGGTTCGGAAACAGCGCGAACAGTTTTTCGCGGGTCCAGTGCGGGGCGTTCGGACGCTTCGGCTGGCGGCCGACCTCGAGATTCTCCTCCACCGTCAAATCAGTGAAGATGCGCCGCTCCTCCGGCACATAGCCGAGCCCGTCGCGCACGATTTCATGCGTCGGGCGCGCCGAGACATCCTTGCCCTCGAACATGATGCGCCCCGAGCGCTGGGCAACGAGCCCGACGATCGAGCGAAACGTCGTCGACTTGCCGGCGCCGTTGCGGCCGAGCAACGCCACCACCTCGCCCTCGCCGACCTCGAAACCGATGTCGAACAGGATATGGGCCGGGCCGTAATGACTGTTGAGGTCCTGCACCGTGAGCTTCATGCGGAGGCTCCATGCCCGGCATCGTAAAGCAGGCCATCGCCAAGATAGACTGCCTGCACCTGCGGATTGCTGCGCACCTCGGCCGGCGAGCCTTCGGCGATCAGCGTGCCGCGGTTGAGCACGATGATGCGGTCGGCATGCTCGAACACCACGTCCATGTCGTGCTCGGTGAAGAGCACGCCGATCGACTTCTCCCGCGCGATCTGCGCCGTCAGCCGCATCAGCTCGACGCGCTCGCGCGGCGCCATGCCGGCGGTCGGCTCGTCCATCAGCAGCAGCTTGGGCTCGTTGGCGAGCGCAACCGCGAGCTCGAGCCGCTTGAGGTCGCCATAGGCGAGCTCACCGCAGGGCCGATCGGCGTAGCCGCCCATGCCGACCAGCTCGAGCAGCCGCCCGGCCTCGCCGCGGTCGAAGTTCGGCGCCGAGCCAAAGAGATTAAACAGCTGCTTCCCATGCGAGATCAGCGCGACCTGCACGTTCTCTCGCACGGTCATGGTCGCGAAGGTCGCCGTGATCTGGAAGGTGCGCCCGACGCCGAGCCGCCAGATCTCGCGCGGCTTCTTGCCGGTGATCTCCTCGCCGAGCAGGCGGACATGGCCGGTATCAGGCTTGTTCTGGCCGTTGAGCATGTCGAAGCAGGTGCTCTTGCCCGCGCCGTTCGGACCGATCAGCGCCAGAATTTCGCCTGATCGCAGCGAGAACGAGACGCCGCGCACGGCGTGGATGCCGCCATAAGATTTGGACAGGCCTTCAACCGCGAGAAGTGGGGGTGCGACGCTCATTCGACGGACTCGATCGGCTTGGCAAGCAAGGGAGATCCCGGCGGCGATGTCTTTCTGCGCCGCTGCGCCAGCATCTCCAGCGTGCCGACGATGCCCTTGGGGAAGACGACGACGATCAGCACGATGAAGCCGCCAAGCACGAGCTTTGACAGGTCGGTCTGGCTGACCAGCCAGATGTTGAGCGCCTTGTAGACGATAGCGCCGATCACCGCGCCCGACACCGTCTCGACGCCGCCGAGCAGCACCATGACCAGCGCGTCGACCGACAGCGAGATCCCAAGATTGTCGGGGAAGACGCTGCCCTTGAGGTAGGCGAACAGCGCGCCGCCGATGCCGGCGGTCGTGCCGGCGATCACGAACGCCGTCCACTGGATGCGCTTGGCATTGATGCCGACCGCCTCGCTGCGCAGAGGCGAGTCGCGCGTGGCCCTGAGTGCGTAGCCGAACGGCGAGAATACCATGGCCCGAAGCGCGACCGTCACAAGTGCCGCAACGCCGAGCGCCAACCAATAGAAATGCCCCGGGCTCGCCGCCCAGCTTGACGGCCAGACGCCGAGTATGCCGTTGTCGCCGCCCGTTACACTCACCCACTGGAACGCGATCGACCAGACGATCTGCGCAAACGCAAGCGTCAGCATCGCGAAATAGACGCCGGAAAGCTGCACCGCGAAGAAACCGAACACGGCCGCGCCCATGCAGCCCAGCAGCGGTCCGAGCAGCAGGCACACGATCATCGGCAACCCTGCTATCTTGGCGAGGAAGGCGACGCCGTAGGCGCCGAGACCGAAATAAGCGGCATGCCCGAACGACGCGAGCCCGCCGACCGACATCAGGAAATGCAGGCTGACGGCGAAGATCACGAAGATCGCGATCTCCGAACCGACCGTGAGAACATAATTGCCGGCGAACAGCGGCAGCGTCGCCGCGATGACGAGCGCGGCAAGCGCCGCGAGCCGCTCGTTCGACGTCAGCGGCCGCCAGGGATTGACGGTGAGGCCCGGTGTCTTGCGCGCGGCCGCCTCGGGTTTGCCGAACAGGCCCCAGGGCCGGACGATCAGCACCACCGCCATCACCAGGAAGACCAGGATGATGGAGATTTTCGGAAAGATCAGGATGCCGAAGGCATTGAGCTCGGAGACCAGCACCGCCGCGACGAAGGCGCCGACGATGCTGCCGAGGCCACCGATCACGACCACGACGAAGACCTCGACGATGATACGCAGATCCATGGCGTGATGCACGGCATCGCGCGGGATCTGGAGCGCGCCGCCGAGTGCGGCGAGGAAGACGCCGACCGCAAACACGGATGTGAACAGCCATTTCTGGTTGACGCCAAGCGCCGCGACCATGTCGCGGTCCTGCGTCGCCGCGCGCACCAGCACGCCCCAGCGCGTGCGCTGGAACAGCAGCCAGAGAATGCCGAGTACGACCGGGCTGAGCACGATCAGGAACAAATCGTAGCTCGGGATGTTCTGGCCGAAGAAATCGATGGCGCCCTTGAAGCCCGGCGCGCGGCGGCCGACGAGATCGTCGGGGCCCCAGATCAGCACGACGAGATCCTCGACCATCAAGGTCAGGCCGAAGGTCGCAAGCAGCTGGAACAGCTCGGGCGCGTGATAGATGCGGCGCAGCAGCACCATCTCGACGATGACGCCGATCAAGGCCACGGCAAACGCGGCGATGACGATCGCGCCCCAGAAGCCGCACGCTCCCGAAAGCCGCTCGGTGAGCGTGAAGGCGATGTAGGCGCCGATCATGTAGAAGGCGCCATGCGCGAAATTCACGATCCGCGTCACGCCGAAGATGATCGACAGGCCCGAGGCCACCAGGAACAGCGACGCTGCGCTGGCGAGACCGGTCAAAAACTGTACGACATAAAAGGCCATCGGCGGTCCGGGTTAGGCATAAGTCTCAGTGTCTCGCTTCATCCTTCGAGACGGCGCTACGCGCCTCCTCAGGATGAGGTCCGGGACCCTCATGGTGAGGAGCGCGGCAACGCCGCGCGTCTCGAACCATGAGGCCCCGGTCTCTCTTCGCATCAATCCTTCGGACGCAGCTTCTCGACTTCGGCGTCGCTCGGCAAATAGTCCGATCCCTTCTTGTAAGAAGAATCCACCATCACGCCCTTGCCGTCCTTCAGCGCGGTCTTGCCGACATAGGCACCGAGCGTCGACTGGTGGTCGATCTTGCGGAAGGTGATCTCGCCGAACGGCGACGGCATCGACAGCCCCTCTGCCGCGGCAATCAGTTTCTCCGGATCGGTCGAGCCGGCCTTCGCAAGGATCGCGGCGGCCGCCTTGATGGTCTGATAACCGACGATCGAGCCTAGGCGCGGATAATCGTTGTACTTGGCCTGATAGGCCTTCAGGAACGCGTCATGCTCGGGCGTCTTGATCGAGTACCAGGGATAGCCGGTGACGATCCAGCCCTCCGGGGTCTCGTCCTTAAGCGGATCGAGATATTCGGGCTCACCGGTCAGGAACGAGACGACCTCGCGCCCCTTGAACAGGCCGCGGGTGTTGCCTTCACGCACGAGCTTCACGAGGTCGGCGCCGAAGGTGACGTTGAGGATCGCTTCGGGATTGGCTGCGGCAACCGCCTGCACCACGGGACCCGCGTCGATCTTGCCCTGCGGCGGCCACTGCTCGTCGACCCACTGGATGTCCGGGCGCTTCTCCGACATCAGCTTCTTGAACACCGCAACCGCCGACTGACCATATTCATAGTTCGGCGCGATCGTCGCCCAGCGTTTGGCGGGCAGCTTGCTGGCGGCTTCCACCAGCATCGCGGCCTGCATGTAGTTGGAGGGACGCAGGCGGAAGGTGTACTTGTTGCCCTTGGACCAGGTGATGGCATCCGTCAGCGGCTCGGCCGCGAGGAAGAACACCTTCTTCTGGTTGGCGAAGTCGCTGACGGCGAGGCCGATGTTCGACAGGAACGTACCCGTCAGCATCGCAACACCCTCGCTGGAGACGAGCTCGTTGGCCGCGGTCTGCGCATCGGCCGGCTTGCCGCCGTCGTCCTTGGAGACGACGACAAGCTTCTTGCCGTTGATGCCGCCGGCCGCGTTGACCTGTTCGACTGCGAGCTGCCAGCCCTTGCGATAGGGCTCGGTGAACGCCGGCAACAGCGAGTAGCTGTTGATCTCGCCGATCTTGATCTCCTGCGCCACGGCCGAATGAGCCATGCCGCCCGCCAGCAGCGCGAAGGCCGCGCCCACAAAAGTGTTTCTTGCTCGCATCCCAACCTCCAGTTTTGAACTTTCTACGTCTTCAGCGTGATCTTGTCGGAGAAGCTGTGCCCGCCTCCCCTGTTCAAACTCTATCTCAAACCGTCTTCACCCTTCACTTCCGCAACCGTCAGGCCGCCGACGCGCGGCAACGGGCGTCCGCTGTCGGTGACGGCGACTGCGACCATGATCTCGTTGGCGCGCGGCGCATCATTGATCTGCACTTCCATGCCGTCAAAGTGACTGCGCACGAAAGCCGCGTCCTTGTGCCCGAGCGGAATGTCCAGTGTCGTGCCGGGGCCGCTGCGCTTCTTCGATGACGGGATCAGCGCCGCGCCCTTGCTCAGCACCTTGCGCACCGGAGCGCCCATCTTCGGATGCAGGATAGCCGCTGCATGCTCCAGCTCGCCGTTCTCGCCGACCGCCGCGGCCTTGCCGTAGCTCTGCGCCTTCGCGCCATCGATGCCGAGCGCCGCCACCGCGCGCTTTGACAGAAGCTCGCCGAGCTCCTCGCCGATCGTGATCAGCGGCGAGAGATCCTCGACATATTTGCCGGCAAAGGGATTTTCGATCACGGCGATCGCCGCCGCACGCCGCGTCGGCGGCGAGACCTGGCGGCCCATTTCCATCTGCGTCTCTTCGACGACGGTGACGATCTTGCGGATGATCGCGCTCATGTTTCGCTTCCCTGTTCAGGCATAGACCGCGTTCTCCAGCATGAGCGGGCGCGTTCGTTGCTCTTCTATATCCTTGGTTCCGATGACAAGCATATCACCACAAAGCTGCAACACGGCACCCTCGATCAATCCGCGATCGAACAATTGCCGTGCACATTCCGCGCCAGATTCCAGCGCGGCCGCGACCTCGTTCTGCGACAATTCACCGACATCGCGGGTGACGAGACGCACGCCGAGATCGCTGTCAGGCTGAAGCTCGTTCGCAGGCTTTCTGATGATGGCGGGATGCCCGGGCAGATCGACGGCGTTGGCGATGACCGTCGCGGCCGCATCGGCCTGCGATGCGGTGGCAGCCAGCACCGTGACCGCGTCGGCAATGCCGAGCGAAAAGCTGCGGCCGTGACGCCCGCTGGTCGCGATGCCGCGCACGGGATCACCTGAGTAGACCCTCAACTTGCGCAGCACGCCGTCACGATCGGGCCGATCCATCAGGCCGACCGAGAAATGCTCGCCCTCGCCGAGATGCAGCGCGATATCGCCGCCATTGTTGACATAGGCCTGATCGAGCGTCGCAGCGCCCAGCATGGCGCCAAGAATCTCCTCTGCAACGCTGCCGGCAACCGCGGCCATCGGCGTAATGAAGCAATCGGCAGCATAGGGTGCGACAGCAGCGTGCATCCGACGCGCCACCACGCCCGTCAGCGACGTCCGCCCCACAGCGGCCGTCCGCAGTTCCGGCAACTCCGCGCAGAGTTCGTCGAGCAGTCCGGTGAATCGCCGCGCCGCCGCCTCATAGGCCGCACGCACTGCGTCCGCGCGCCCCCTCGCCTCCACGATCACATCAATCGGTCCATCCTGCAAATGCAGCCGCCGGCCATCAGACAGCAATGCGATTTGCGGGAGCCTGGTCATGCCCGGGGCCCCGGGATCGGGTTCTGCCAGGGCAATTGGCGGACGTCGTCGCCGTTCTGCACCTCGGACAGCGGTTTTACATAGTCCATGTGCCCGCCGAGCGCGGCATAGTCCGACAGCTTCATCGTGAACTCGATCGGCGCGACCAGCGCCGGCGTCGGCACATAACCGAACGCGCCTGAAGGCATCTGCGTCACATCGACCATGTAGGTGATGCCGCCGCCCGGCCAGACATAAACAGGTGCGCCGCCGCTGGTGACGCGCGTCAGCGCGTCCTTCACCGAGCGCGTCAGCCGGACCGGATTGTCGGTGACGCCCGCGCGCAAGGAGCCGCCGGCACCCGCCATGAACAACACCGTGCACAGCGCCGGCTCGCAATTCTCCTGGATGCGCTCGACCGAGAACTTCAGGTCATCAGGCATCTCGGTCTCGACCGGCTTCAGGGCTTCGTCGAGCACATAGTAAGACGAGTGCTCGCCGGTCGTGGAGACCATCAGCATGGAGAGACCAGGCTTGGCTTCCTTGGCATCGAACGGCCCGAGAATCGCCAGCGGATCGGAGATGTTGGTGCCGCCCCAGCCCGTGCCGGGATCGGCGACCTGGAAATAGCGGCCTGGCGTCGAGCGACGGCCCTTCATCTTGATGCCGGTGTCGGCGATGTCGAGCAGCTTGCCGGCTTGGTGCTCCGAGAGCACGCCGGTGATGTGATCGTCGACGACGACGACTTCATCGACCTTGCCGTGCCATTGCTTGGCGAACATGCCGATCGTCGCCGAGCCGCAGCCGACGCGCATGCGCTCTTCTTTCATGCCGTTGACGATCGGCGGCTGGCCGGCTTGCACCACCACGCTGGCGCCGCCGTCGATGGTCAGCTCGACCGCCTTGCAATTGGCGAGATCCATCAGCGTGTCACAGGTGACGCGGCCCTCTTTCTTGGAGCCGCCGGTGAGATGATGCACGCCGCCGAGCGACAGCATCTGCGAGCCGTATTCGCTGGTCGTGACGTGACCGACCGCCTCGCCCTGCGCGCGAACGGTCGCGGTTTCCGGGCCGAGATAGCGGTCGGTGTCGATCTTCACCTTGATGCCGCAATAGGAGAAGATGCCCTCGGTCACCACGGTCACCATGTCGACGCCATCGACCTCCGCGGAGACGATGAAAGGCGCCGGCTTGTAATCGGGATAGGTCGTGCCCGCGCCGATCGCCGTCACAAAGGTTGAGGGCTCGTGGACGATCTTGCCGTCCCAGTCTTCGGTGCGGCTGAACGGAACGAGCTTGCCGCCATGCGAGACGGTGCGCTCCAGGATCACATGCGGGTCGACGCGGACGAGCTTGCCGTCGTGATTGGCATAGCGGTCGCAGGCGCCCGCCGCGCCCGGCTTGATGTAGCACATCACCGGACAGGCATCGCAACGGATCTTGTCGATGGCGGCGCTCGTCGTTTCAGTCACCATGTGCAAAGCCAGCCGACTGCGGTTATCATTCGTATACGAACGATGTTGCGCGCCCTCCCGAAGGCTGTCAAGCGGCGGTGCGGCGCAAAAGGTGCGGCTGCCGCATAAAACCCCATTTGCCTATCCGCTCTGTCCACAAAGAAGGCAGTCGCGCTGCAGTGCGGCATGCGCGGCTTGCACGTTTGTGTACAAACGGTATCGTCGCGACGTAGGTTTTGACGAGCACTTGGCCACGGGCTTGGGAACGAGGATGATTCAGACACCGATCCGCCTCACCGTGAACGGCAGGATCCACGAGGTCACGGCAGCGCCGCAGACGCCGCTGCTCTATGTGCTGCGCAACGATCTCGCGCTCAACGGCCCGAAATACGGCTGCGGCTTGGGCGAATGCGGCACCTGCACTGTCCTGATCGACGGGCAGGCTGCGCGCTCCTGCGTGATTCCCGTCAGCGGCTGCGCAGGCCGCGACATCCTGACGCTCGAAGGGCTCGGCACGCGCGACAAGCCGGATACGGTGCAGCAGGCCTTCATCGACGAGCAGGCCGCGCAATGCGGCTATTGCCTCAACGGCATGATCATGACCACCAAGGCTCTACTTGCGATCAACCCGCAACCGACCGAGCAGGAGGCGCTCGCGGCGCTGCGCTACAATCTCTGCCGCTGCGGCACGCATGTCGAGATCCTGCGCGCGGTGATGCGCGCATCCGGCCAGCTCACTGAGGCCGTTGATTGATGGCCTCCCCTGTTTCGAACGGAGCTGAGCGGCAGTCCGGTTCGCTCGTCGTCGTCTGCACCGTGGACGAGATCACATCAGAGACCTTCGTCCGCATCACCGCGGATGGATCGGTCACGGCCTATAACGGCCATGTCGATCTCGGCACCGGGATCCGCACCGCACTCGGCCAGATCGTCGCCGAGGAGCTGGATGTGTCCTTTGCGCGCGTCGTCGTGGTGCTCGGCGATACCGCCGTGGTGCCGAACCAGGGCGCGACGATCGCCAGCGAAACCATCCAGATCACCGCCGTCCCCCTGCGCAAGGCCGCAGCGCAGGCGCGGCACTTCCTGATCGCGCGCGCAGCCGAGCGGCTGGAGCTGCCGGCCAGCGAGATCAAGATCGAAGACGGCCTCGTGCGCGGGCACAACCGCAGCGTCAGCTATGGCGAATTGATCGGCGGCGAGACCATTCGCCTCGAACTTGCCGACGACGTCGCGCTCAAGCCCGTTGGCGACTACGCCATCGTCGGCCAGTCGACGCCCCGCGTCGACCTGCCCGCCAAGGCGACCGGCGAGCTGACCTTCGTGCACGACATCCGGCTATCAGGCATGCTGCACGGCCGGGTGGTGCGTCCGCCCTATGCCGGCGTCGATGCCGGCCCGTTCGTCGGCACCAGCCTGGTCGCGGTGGATGAGTCCTCGGTACGCGACATTCCCGGCATCATTGCCGTCGTGCGCATCGGCGATTTCGTCGGCGTGGTCGCCGAGCGCGAGGAGAACGCGATCCGCGCGGCGGAGCAGCTCGCGGTGAGCTGGAAGCCGACGCCCGGTCTGACCGATCTCGCCGACGTCGAGACTGCGCTACGCGCCAATCCATCGACGCCGCGCACGCTGATCGACAAGGGCGACGTCGACGCGGCGATATCAGGCGCGGCCAAGCCGATGCAGCGCACTTATGTGTGGCCGTACCAGATGCACGCCTCGATCGGGCCGTCCTGCGCGGTCGCCGATGTCCAGGACGGTAACATCCGCGTCTGGTCCGGCACGCAGAACCCGCACCTGCTGCGTAGCGATCTGGCGCTCCTGATCGAACGTCCCGAAAGCGAGATCGAGGTGATCCGCCTGGAGGCCGCCGGTTGCTACGGCCGCAACTGCGCCGATGACGTCACTGCGGACGCGCTGCTGCTGTCGCGCGCCGTCGGCCGGCCCGTGCGCGTGCAGCTGACGCGTGAGCAGGAGCATGCCTGGGAGCCCAAGGGCACCGCGCAGCTCATCGATGTCAATGGTGGACTCGACGCCGACGGCGGCATCGCTGCTTACGATCTCGCCACGCGCTATCCCTCGAACGCCGCGCCAACGCTGGCGCTGCTGTTGACGGGGCGAATCTCGCCGGTGGCCGATGTGCTCCAGATGGGCGACCGCACCGCGATTCCGCCTTACGACTACGACCACATGCGCGTCGTCGCCCATGACATGGCGCCGATCGTGCGCGCCTCCTGGCTTCGCGGTGTCTCGGCCCTGCCGAACACTTTCGCACATGAATCCTATATCGACGAGGCCGCGACCGAGGCCGGTGTCGATCCCATCGAATACCGCCTGCGTTACCTGAAGGACCAGCGCGCCGTCGATCTCGTCAATGCGGTGGCCGAGCGCGCGGGCTGGACGCCCCGGCCGGTCCGCGAAGAGAAAGATGGCGACGTCGTGCACGGGCGCGGATTTGCCTATGCGCTCTATGTCCACAGCAAGTTTCCCGGCTATGGCGCGGCGTGGTCGGCCTGGGTTGCCGACGTAGCCGTGAACAAAGCGACGGGCGATGTCAGCGTCACGCGCGTCGTCGCCGGGCAGGACTCCGGCCTGATGATCAATCCGGACGGCGTGCGTCACCAGATCCACGGCAACGTCATCCAGTCCACCAGCCGCGCGCTGATGGAGGAGGTTTCGTTCGAGCGCGGCGCAGTGGCGGCGCGCGAATGGGGCGCCTATCCGATCATCCCCTTCCCCGACGTACCCAAGATCGACGTACTGATGTTGCCGCGTCAGGACCAGCCGCCGCTCGGCGTCGGCGAGTCCGCCTCGGTGCCGAGCGCAGCCGCGATCGCCAACGCGATCTTCGATGCCACCGGCGTGCGCTTCCGCGAGCC
Source organism: Bradyrhizobium sp. Arg816 (assembly GCF_029989365.1). GTDB lineage: Bacteria > Pseudomonadota > Alphaproteobacteria > Rhizobiales > Xanthobacteraceae > Bradyrhizobium. The sequence goes on from NZ_JAPRAQ010000001.1 coordinate 157,580, forward strand.
GCCGTTCACGCCGGAACGCATCTTGAAGGGATTGCACGGTGAAACATCGCCCGTGCCGCAAGCCCTGCCCGCACCCGCTACGCCGCATCCATCTCGCATCTGGCAGAATCCGTTCGCCAAGCGCGCCGGCATCTTCGCGACGATTGCGGCCGTCTGCACCGCCGCGATCGGCGTCGGCGCTGCCCTCCTGCCCGGGCGCGCGATCGCGCCGATCGCACGTCCCGATCCATTGGTCTATTCCGCGGCGACGATCGCGCGCGGAGAGCAGCTTGCAGCACTCGGCAATTGCGCGGAGTGCCACACCATGATCGGCGGCGCGGTGAACGCCGGCGGCCGTGCGCTACAGACGCCGTTCGGCACGATCTACGCGACCAACATCACCCCGGACGTCGAGACCGGCATCGGCGCCTGGTCCTACCCCGCCTTCGAGCGCGCGATGCGCGACGGGCTTCATCGTGACGGACGGCAGCTCTATCCCGCCTTCCCCTACACCCATTTCGCCAAGACTGGCGATGCCGACATGCAGGCGCTCTACGCCTTTCTGATGGCGCAGCCTGCGGTGCGTGCGACGACACCGGCGAATGCGCTCGCCTTCCCGTTCAACCTCCGCCCGCTGCTCGCAGGCTGGAACGCGCTGTTCCAACACACGCAAGAGTTCAAGCCCGATCCCGCCAAATCCGAACAGTGGAATCGCGGCGCCTATCTCGTCGAGAGCCTCGGCCATTGCAGCGCGTGTCATTCGCCGCGCAACGCGCTTGGTGCGGAGCAACGCAATGCCTATCTCGCGGGCGGATTTGCCGAAGGCTGGGAAGCGCCGGCGCTGACGTCGCTCTCACGCGCGCCGATCCCATGGAGCGAGGACGAGCTTTTCGCCTATTTGCGCACCGGCCATTCGCGCTATCACGGTGTCGCGGCTGGCCCGATGGCGCCTATCGTCAAGGACCTCAAGGCCCTGCCGGACCCCGACATCCGCGCGATGGCGGTCTATCTCAACTCGTTCAACGACACCGCGATCGATGCGCGGGGCCAGGACGCACTTGCCGCAAAGCTTGAAGGCTCAACGCAGGTCACGGTGGCGCCCTCCACCGGCGCGCGGATCTATCAGGGCGCGTGCGCCGTCTGCCACGAGGTCGGCGGCCTGCCGCTGTTCGGAACTCGGCCCTCGCTCGCGCTCAACAGCAATCTGCACAGCGCGACATCGGACAATCTCGTGCAGGTCGTCCTGCACGGCATCGCCGAGCCGGTGTCGAGCGATCTCGGCTACATGCCAGCCTTCAAGAACAGCATGAGCGATGCGCAGGTCGACGAACTCGTCAGCTTCCTGCGCAAGCAGTTCGCGCCGGACAAGCCGGCGTGGACCGGCGTCCGCGAGACGATCGCACGGGTGCGCAGCTCAACGCATTGATTTTTGGAGCATGACCTAATCGGAAAACTGCTTCACACTTTGCGCTAACGCGGCCCTTCGGGTCCGGGTCATGCTCTAGCCGTGCTTCTTCGCCTCTACCGGCGGCGTGCCGTGGGTGTGGAACGACTCGATCGTCTTCAATCCCCACGCCTGGCCCTTCTTGCGCTCTTCTTCCGTCCACACGATCGGCTTCCAGTCGGGTGCGAGGATGAGGCGCGCGCCGGCATTGGCGACTTCGACGCGATTGCCGCCGGGCTCGTAGACATAGAGGAAGAAGGTCTGCTGGATCGCGTGCTTGTGCGGGCCGGTCTCGATGTGCACGCCGTTCTCCAGAAAAATATCGGCGGCGCGCAAAATCTCCTCGCGGCTGTCGAGCGCGTAGGTGACATGGTGGAAGCGGCCGGGCGTGCCGGAATGGTCGAGCGAATAGGCGAAATCGTAGCTCTTGTTCGACATCGTCATCCACATCGCCGCTTCCCGCCCGTCGTTGAGCACGATCTGCTCGGTGAGGCGGCAGCCGAGATAGTTCTCGAAGAACTCGCGGTTGGCCTTGATGTCGACGGCGAGGCAGTTGAGATGGTCGAGGCGGCGAACGTTGACGCCGCGCGCAGGAAAGCGCTGCGCCTGGTTCTTCAGTGCAGGCTTCAGCTCCGGCGGCGCCTGGTACCATTCGGTCTCGTAATAGAGCTCGACGATGTGGCCGTCGGGGTCGCGGCAGCGGAAGGTCGGCCCCTGCCCCATGTCGCCATCGATCCAGCCGATGTCGAAGCCGGAGCCTTTGAGCGCGGCGACGCGGCGCTCCAGCGCCTGCTGGCTGCGCGCGCGCAGCGCCATATGTTCCATGCCTGACGTCTTCGACGCCGTGAGCTTGAGCGAATAGCGCTCATAATCGTCCCAGCCACGCAAGTAGACCGACTCGCCCTTCTGCCCGCTCACGGTCATGCCCATGACGTCGACGAAGAATTTCAGGCTCTCGTCGGGCTTCGGCGTCAGCAGCTCCATGTGGCCGAGATGAGCAAGATCGAGGATCGGTTCGGGCTGCATGCTTTCCTCCAGGCGTGGCTGCGATCCGCCGGACCGGATCGCGCAACCGGACGCAAGGCTGCAAACGCGCTCAAGTGTCCGGGGGCGGCATCCAGGCCGCCGGTTCATTTGTACTAATGTACAAATGATTAGCTCCCGTCAACAAATCAAAACATGGCCGCCCGGATCGAGTGACGCGCCAGCCGGGATGACCTCCATCCCCGAAGGGCGGACCGACTGACCGAATGGTAAAATCTTCCTTAAGCGCTGTCGGGCCTATCGGCCTAGAAAAGCGGCATTCCCCTACCGATTCCGCCCGCAAGTATGCATTAGGAGCAAATCTCTCAACCGAATTGTCGCAGATTTAACAAAGCCCCCGCGCCTGCCGTTTAACCGTTTGTCCAGCCGCGGCACGCATAGTCAGGGTTAAATCTCTTGCTCATGCCAGGTTCATTCATCGTGACATCCTTTGGACGCGTGATTTCGGTACGCGGGTCGCTCGCTCGGGTCGGGCTGCTGGCGGCAAGCCAGATGCCGATCTCGGAAATTCGGGCCACGGTCGGCCGGTTCGTCAGCATCCGCTGCGCCAGCTCGGTGATCGTCGCCATGATCACCGAGGTGTCCTGCGAGAACCTCTCGAGCTCCGACTACATCGCCATCGCGTCGGTCGACCTGCTCGGCGAAATCCACAATGCCGCCGACAAGGCCAAGTTTCAGCGCGGCGTCACCAACTATCCGACCATCGGCGATTCCGTCGACCTGATCACGAGCCAGGAGCTGCGCACGATCTACGCGCCGACCGGATCGGACCAGATCAATGTCGGCTTCCTCCAGCAGGACCGCTCCGTCGTCGCCTATGTCGACGTCGAGGAAATGCTCTCCAAGCATTTCGCGGTGCTGGGATCGACCGGCGTCGGCAAATCCACCGGCGTGTCGCTGCTGCTCAACGAAATCCTGAAATCACGCCCGAACCTGCGCATCTTCCTGCTCGACGTGCACAACGAATATGGCCGCTGCTTCGGCGACCGCGCGCTGGTGCTCAACCCGCGAAACCTGAAGCTGCCGTTCTGGCTGTTCAACTTTGAAGAGATCGTCGACGTGCTGTTCGGCGGCCGCGCCGGCGTGCCCGAGGAGCTCGACGTTCTCGCCGAGGTGATCCCGATCGCCAAGGGCATCTACACCCAGTATCAGAACACCGATCGACTCGGCCTGAAGCGCATCGATCCCAAGCAGGTCGGCTTCACCGTCGATACGCCGGTGCCATACCGCCTGGTCGATTTGATCTCGCTGATCGACGAGCGCATGGGCAAGCTGGAAAACCGCTCCTCGCGCATCATCTATCACAAGCTGATCTCGCGCATCGAGGCCGTCCGCAACGACCCGCGCTACGCCTTCATGTTCGACAACGCCAATGTCGGCGGCGACACCATGGCCGAGGTGATCAGCCATCTGTTCCGCCTGCCCGCCAACGGCAAGCCGATGACAGTGATGCAGCTCGCCGGCTTCCCGGCCGAGGTCATCGATTCCGTTGTCTCGGTGCTGTGCCGCATGGCCTTCGACTTCGGCCTGTGGAGCGACGGCGTGTCGCCGATGCTGTTCGTCTGCGAAGAGGCGCACCGCTACGCCTCGGCCGACCGCAATGTCGGCTTCGGGCCGACCCGCAAGGCGGTGTCGCGCATCGCCAAGGAAGGCCGCAAATACGGCGTCTATCTCGGCCTCATCACCCAACGTCCGGCCGAGCTCGACGCCACCATCATCTCCCAGTGCAACACGCTGTTCACGATGCGTCTGGCCAACGAGCGCGACCAGGCGCTGCTGCGCGCCGCGGTGTCGGATGCCGCCGCGAACCTGCTGTCCTTCGTGCCATCGCTCGGCACCCGCGAGGTGCTGGCGTTCGGCGAAGGCGTCGCACTGCCGACCCGCCTGCGCTTCAAGGAAGTGCCGCCGCATCAATTGCCGCGCGGCGAAGCCACCATCTCAAGCGTGCCGTCGGTCACCTCCGGTCACGACATGCATTTCGTCGGCGCCGTGCTCGAACGCTGGCGCGGCGCCACCTCGCAACGCGACGCGCCGAACGACCCGGTGTTTTCGCAGCCGCCCGCAAAGACGCTCGCGACCGCCGAAGCGCCGATGCTGCAGCCCTCGATGGGGCTGGACCCGGACCGCTTCTCGCTGCTGAAGAAGCCACTGCGGTAAAGACGGCGCGGCTGGGCGCGACGGGGAATGCCCCGGATATCGCGGCTCAAGGCCGCGTCTCGCGGATAGCCCAAGGCTTGTCCTTCGTGCTACCCTTGGCTTTGGAGCCGGTTTGAGCACGCGGGGCGCGAGGATGTCCGTGGGCGGTGCCAATATTGCGGATCGCAACATCATAACGGTGCTCGCCGTCGACATGGTGGGTTCAACTCGCCACATCGCGGCTTGCGACCCCGATGAAGCTCAAGCGTTTTTGGACCATTGGCTGGATCACATCCGCAGTTCCGTGGAGCGTCTCGGGGGACAGATTGTCCACTATGCGGGAGACGGTGGCATTGCCATATTCGGCTGGCCAACCGCATATGAGGATCATGCGGATCGTGCGTGCATCGCAGCCTGGGACATTCAGAGTCATAGCCAGTCGACCGGCCCCAGGGGAGATCCGGTCAATTTTCGCGTCGGACTTCACTCCGGCCTGGTCGGCTTACGCATAGGCGGCAAAAACGCCATCGCCCGCTTCGACGTTTCCGGAGCGACCGTGCACGTCGCTGCCAAGCTGCAGCAGGAAGCGGCGGCAGACGAGATCAGGGTAAGCGCCGAAACCGCAAAGCTGTGCCGATCGCCACTCGACCTTACGGCACACAAGACGACTTCGGGAATCGCCGATCGGGTCATCGAGGCCTACACGCTGATTGCCCGGCCGGACGATGTCGATCACAACGAAATCGCCAGCCGCTATCAAAATCCGATCGTGAATCGGGTCGACGAGCTTGCGGCGCTTCGGGGGCTACTCCCGCGCCCGGGCGCCAAAAGCTGCTCCGTCGCCCTGCTGGGCGAACCAGGTATCGGCAAGAGCCGCCTTGCGACAGCCGTAATGACCGAGGCACTGACATCCGACGTGAGGTGTTGCGTCTTTTATGGCGGCGTGCAGAGACGTGCCACCGCATTCGCCGCCGCCCGCACGTTGGTGGGCGACATGCTCGCTGCAAACAACTCATCGTCGGATGAACATATTCGGAAGGCTCTCGCGGAACTGCACGTCGAGGCAGGCGATCGCAGAAAGCTCGAAGCCCTGTTCATCGTTGGAAAAGCGTCCTCTCGCCAACGATTGACCGACAATACGCAAACGCAAATTGCACGCGCACTTGTCAATGCCTTCCTCGCATTGGCGCTAAGTAGACCAACTCTCTTGCTGATCGAAGACCTCCAGTGGATCGATCCGGAAAGCCGCCATTTCCTGAAATTACTCGCGCGCGCAAGTACCCCGCAGCCGCTTTGCATATTGCTGACCGGACGTCCGGAATCATCAGACCAGGCCATGGAGATTGCGGACTCGCTCATTCATCTGCAACCGCTGTCGCGGGCCTGCATGGAGGCTTTGGGACGCCAATTGTGGCCGAAAACTCGATCCCCGACCGTGTTTGCGAGAGCGATCGATCGCGCTGACGGCGTCCCCTTCGTATTGGAAGAGTTCTTGCGTTCGGCGGACGCGACGAACGCAACGAGCGAACAACTGCCTCAGAGCGTCGAGTCCGTGATTCATGCGCGGCTGCAACGGCTTTCTCCGAAGATGAAGACATTCGCGCAGACGCTTAGCCTGCTGGGAGAGGAGGTCGAAATCCAATTGGCTACGACGGTGCTCGGCGTGGACGTAGGCGAGCTGCTGACTGCATTGTTCGAGCTTGCCCGATTTGCTTTTGTCCATCCGCTTGCGGGTAACTCCGTGCGTTTCCGGCATCAGATCATCGCCGAGGCCTGTGCAAACACGATACCGCGTGGCCGGCGTCTGGAAATCCACCAGGCCGCTGTCCAGGCAATCGTGCGGCGTTACCCGAATCTGGATGGCCGTTACGAACAGTTGGCCTTTCATGCAGAGGAAGCCGGAGATTCTGGTGCTGCACTTGGCTATCTCTGGGAGGCTGCCGTCGAAGCGCGCCGGAACGCCGCAGCCTCATCGCTCAGCTTGATATACGACCGGGCGCTCAAGCTCATCGAGCGTCTTGGGGAAGCCGCCGAAGAAAAATATGTCGACTTCGGTCGAATGAGCTTCGCTTCGATGCTGCAACTCGGCGAATTCAAAAAAGTAAATATGCATTTGCCACGAACGTTGGAGCTGGCGCGGCGCCAAGGCAGGATTGCTCACGTGTGCAGCGTCCAGTCGCAACTCGGAATGGTCTACTGGTTTGAGGGCCGGTATGAAGAAGGGCTGCAAATAACGAGCGAGGGATTGAGAACAGCTCGAGCGCTGAAATCGACCGCACTCATATTTTCAAATCAGACCATCATGGCAAATGTGTTGCACAGCATGGGCCATGTCCATCGCGCGATTGCGGCGATGGACGAACTGAATGAAATGCTCACAGGAGAACTCGAGACTGCCCGCCTCGGGACACCGGCCGGTCCAAAATGCACGGTTTTGGCATTCAGGAGCTGGTTCATGAATGCAACAGGTCAATATGCGGAGGCGCTCGGATTCGCATTGCGTGCATTGGAGATCGCAGTTCGTGAACAGGATTCATATGGGCAAGTGCTCGCCCGCATTACGATGGGGCGAAATCTCCTCATGCTCCATCGAAATGACCAGGCTGTGGAATGCTTGTCGATCGCAAGGGAGATCGTCGAACGTAACGGGTACGATGCCAGCAAGGCCAACCTGACCGGAGCAATGGCGACCGCTCTGGCACGAACAGGCCAGGCACATCAGGCCGTCGACCTGATAGACGCTTGTATGGAGAGCGGCACGCATCTGCGGACAGGCCAGATCGAGCTCTGCCTTCTCTATGCGGGTTATGCTGAGGCTCTCGTTCGGGACGGGAAATCCGAACGTGGCCTGAGCGCCTTGGATGATGCTCTTTCCATCGCCAGGACCATCAGGAATCCATGGCTGATTGTAGAATGTCTTGGCCTGAGGGCGCGACTGTTCGCCGAGGCGAAGCCTGGCACCGCCCGCGTCGTTGAGGATCTCGCCGAGATGCACGCGATTTGCGATCAGTTTGGCATTGTTGCCTGGGACGGATCCCGGCTCGCGGTTTAGCAAGGCCGCTCGGGTCGAGACACACCAGTTTACCGGGGCCCATTTCGCGGGCCGCCGCGCTTCAATGGGCGTGGCATGCCATCCGGGGCTCCGGCCCGGAGCAACGACCTTGACGGGACTTTGCCAAGAAGTACAATCTCGAGCATCGGACGGCTATTTCTGACAGCTCTCGTCGCCACCGGGCGAGCTGCGTTACTTTCTCTCGCCCAGCTGCGCATATCTCGACAGATTCTGGTTTCGAGACAACGGGTGGTTCAATTGTAGTTCATGGAGGGTCATGCGATGCGTCGTGTCGCTTTCCTCATTCGCATTGCGCTGGTCGTCGCCGCAAGTTCGGGAATTGAGACCGCTCTCGGCGATCCAATATATGTCGACCAAGGCCCGTATTGGACAGCGGAAGACAGGGCCGACTACTACACGCGCGACCAAGGCTCCCGCTTAATCAACCTCACCTGGTTACGGGCATTGAAAGCGAAGGACGGACAACCGTTCCTCTCGGACGGTCTGGCCCGATACGGCTTTCTCCCAAATCCGGGCGACAAGGCCAACCTCCCCGTCGGCCTCCACACCACAGGTCCCGCAGAGTCCCAGATGGTCGGGATAACATGCTCCGCGTGTCACACGCGGCAGGTTGAAGTGGAGGGCAAGACGTACCGCATCGATGGCGGTCCGGCCTTTATGGATTTCCAGGAGTTCCTGAGCGACCTGGACAAGGCGGTAGGAGACGCAACCGCCAGCAAGACGGCATTCGCTGCATTTGCTGCGGCCGTCTCCCAACCTGCGACACCTTCTGATGCCGATGTTGACGCACTACGTCAGAGGGTTGATGCATGGCACCTGCGCTTCCATGCATTCGTGGCCGGTACATTGCCGCCTGTTGGCTGGGGGCCTGGGCGGCTGGACGCCGTCGGAATCATCTTCAACCGCATATCCGGCACCGACGTCGGGCCGCCGCCTGATTTTTTGATCAAGGACAACATGAGGATTGCCGACGCTCCGGTGCGGTATCCTTTCCTGTGGAACACACCGATGCAGAACCAAACCGACTGGGCCGGTTTTGTGTCGAATGGAAACCGCGTTTTTGCACTTGCCCGGAACACCGGGCAAGCTCTGGCGTTCGCCAACTTTGAACCAAAGCGTTCGTCCGGCTTATTCTTGGACTACGCCAACTCCATCAACTTCGATGGGCTGGAAAGACTCGAGAAATTGATCTTGAAGATGGGTCCGCCAAAATGGCCACGGGAATGGCCTATCGACTCGAAACTGGCTGACGACGGTCAAAAACTCTACGAAAGACACTGCAGCGAGGGGTGTCACAAGAAGAAGGAGATACACGCCCTGCGTGACTTTTTTGCTACGACGTGGGAGACGCCGCTCAAGAACGTCGGCACCGACACTCGTCAATTCGATGAGCTCGGTTGGAGAGTGAAGACCGGCGCGCTGAAGGGAGCAGGCACCCTGGGGGTCGCCAGGGATCTCAAGGAAGAGGATTATGCCGTCCACATGATGTTTAGCGCAGTCGCCGGCACGATTCTGAACTATAAGCTGTCTTTAGGGAGCGAGCTCGGTGCTGGTGACGGCTTTGGCTCCTCCTTGCCTCGCAACGGGCCAATGGCGCGCTCCGCACCCAAGTCTCCGTTGCCAGCGTCTCCGGCTCCGGCACGGGCCTCCACCGAACCGCCCAGCGCGCAACCATCGGGAGCGCCGGACAGCCTGACAATCGAGCCTTGGACGTTTTTCAGGCGCACCCTCAAGAGAGGCAAGTATGAAGCTCGCGTGCTGGAGGGAATTTGGGCCGCGGCGCCTTACTTGCACAACGGCTCGGTGCCGACATTGGCGGAATTGCTCGTACCGCCTGCGAAGCGCATGTCACAGTTCAAAGTTGGCGCGAGATACGACATCAAAAATGTTGGTCTTGACGTCACACAAGAGGGGCCAACTCGTCCAGTCACCGATTGCAATGACCTCAATTCAGGAAACAGCCGATGCGGGCATGACTATGGCACGAGCTTGAGCGACGACGAAAAGAAGGCACTCCTCGAATATTTGAAGACTCTTTGACAGCCTCGACTCTGTCTGCGCTAGAAGATGTAGTCCGCGCAAGCGCTTTGCGCGAAGGACTGCGATCGACTATGTTCCGCGTTCCCCGAGAACCCGATCCGGAACATCGTCATGTCTCCTCCTCCCTCAAAACGCTTCCCCGCACCCGCCCTCGACACACTCCCCGACGACATCCGCACGCGCCTGCTCGCCGTGCAGGAGAAGAGCGGCTTCGTGCCGAACGTGTTCCTGACGCTGGCCTACCGGCCCGACGAGTTCCGCGCGTTCTTCGCCTATCATGATGCGCTGATGGAGAAGGACGGCGGCCTCACCAAGGCCGAGCGCGAGATGATCGTGGTCGCGACCTCGGCGGCCAACCAGTGCCAGTATTGCGTGATCGCGCACGGCGCGATCCTGCGCATTCGCGCCAAGAACCCTGTGATCGCCGACCAGGTCGCTGTGAACTACCGCAAGGCCGACATCACGCCGCGGCAAAAGGCGATGCTCGATTTCGCGATGAAGGTTTCGGCCGACGCGCAGCGCGTCTCCGAGGAGGACTTCGCGGCGCTCGCGCCGCACGGCTTCAGCGACGACGACATCTGGGACATCGCCGCAATCTCGGCCTTCTTCGCGCTGTCCAATCGGCTGGCAAACTTCACCGGCATGAGGCCGAACGAGGAGTTTTACCTGATGGGGCGTTTGCCGAAAAAATGACGGAGCTCGACTGGCCCGAAATCCTTGCTCGTCTCGGTGCCGCGACCGTCGCCGCCGGCGCGATCGGCCTCGACCGCGACCTGCACGGCAAGCCGATCGGGCTGAAGACGCTCGGCATCGTCGGGCTCTCCACGGCGACCGTGGTTCTGCTCGCCCTGCAGCTCGCCGAACCAACCAGGGTCGCCGATGCCGCAAGCCGCGTCATCCAGGGCATCCTCACCGGCATCGGCTTTCTCGGTGCCGGCGTCATCGTGCATCAGAGCATCGGATTTCGCGTCCGCGGGCTGACCAGCGCCGCCTGCACCTTTCTCGCGGCCTGCATCGGCATCGTCTGCGGTGCCGGACAGTGGAAGATCGTCACCGTCGCGCTGGCCCTCGCCTTCGTGCTGTTGACGGTGGGCCGCCACATCGAGCGGCGGTTGCACCGCATGCTCGGCGGCAAAGGCGGCCCGCGCGAGGCAGAGACGCCGCACGAGTAGCGTTGCGCGCCGGTACCGACCTAGGCCTCTTCAACCTCAAGCGTAATCGAAACCTTCAGCGGCGGCGCTCCCTCTTCGCGGACATCGACGACGACGCGATGGGCGCTACCGGCAGCGAAGGCATCGCGGGCGATGGAGGCGCGGGTCAGCACCGCCTCCTTGCGTGCGTCCTCATCTCTTCGGTCGTCGTCCGGAATGAGACGGCCGTTCTCGTGAATGTCGAAGTTGAATCGCGGCATCGGGCCCCTTAAAGGGTCGGCGACTGATGCAGATAACGGCCGTCGAAATCGGCAAGTTCCAAAAATTTCCGCTCGTCCAGCACCGTGACGCGGCCGCGGTGCAGCTCGGCGATGCCCTCCTGCCGCAACTGCTTGATCACGCGGTTGGCGTGCACCGCCGTGATGCCCAAAGCTTCGCCGATCTGCTCCTGGGTCAGCGGCATCTCGAAGCTGTTGCCGTCCAGACGCTCGATGACCCGAAGACGCTCGCGCAGCTCGATCATGACATGGGCAAGCCTTGCGGGCGCGGGACGCTGGCCAACATTGACGATCCATTCGCGGAACATGGCGGAGTCGATCAGCGTGTCTCGCCAGAACAGCTCGGCGACGCTTGGACTGCGCTGGTGCAATTTTCGCAGCGTTTCGTGCTTGATGAATCCGAGCGTGCACGGGGTCAGCGTCGACAGGTCGTGATCCATCACGTGCAGGAACAGGCTCATCAGGTCGGGGATCTCACCGGGGATGTGGATGGAGAGGATCTGGCGCTTGCCGCTTGGAATCGTCTTGGAACGCGCACAGAAGCCGTCTGCGATCAGGCAGCAATCGGTTGCGCGCTCGCCATCGCGGACCACGGGCGTCTCCGCCGGGTATTGACGAACCGCGATCGGGAGCGCCTCGATCTCCTTCACGTCGTCGTCCGAGATGCCTGAAGATGTGCGCAAACGCCTGACAAGCGCAGCACGGATCGTATCGCTGGGCACGCGGGTCAGCTCCGACCGGTACATTTGGGACCTGTATTGCAATCCTTGGCGCCGAGGCGCCGCTGCAATGAAAAACCCGCGATCCACGCTCCCGGTTCCAACAAAAGTTAAGGACGCCACTCGCCTCACCATGGTGGGCTTCGCGCCGGAAAGGTCCAGCCATGACCAAGAAGCGCAACCGCACGCGACCGGCCCTGTCACTCCAGCAGCGCCTGAACAAGTTCACGCAGGACGCCCGCGCCGCGGCCAAGAAGCTCCCAGCCGGCACCGAACGCCACACGCTGTTGCAGAAGGCGCGCGACGGCGAGGCAGCCGCCGAGATGGAACGCCTTCTGTCCCCACCCGGCCCGCAGCATCAGAAGTGATCGTCGCACCGTTGCATACCTGCGACCGCGAGGCGCTACGTCGCTAGCGCTGCGCCATCAACTCGAGCGCCGGAGCAAAGCGCTCGGAAAATGTCAGCGTCTTGGCGTGGCGAACTGCGGCAAACGATGCCGAGATTCCTGCTGTGGCGACTGCGAGCAAGGCAATTGCGAAAACCAGACGGCGCATGTTGGCCTCCTGTGTGAGCTCGACTACCCCACAGAGATGGGGCGGCTCTGTTTCAGGACGGTTTCATCCCTGCGGAAAATGACTTCGCTCAAGCGGCTGTGATGAGATCCGGCTTCTCGGGGTGCGCGCCGTAACCAAATAACAATAATCGCTGTTGTCTTGCGACGGTCGCGAGCGGTACCGGGAATTTCACGCCAGCGACCACGATCATGAATCGCAAGACTGCCGCGATAAGCAGTGTTCGCAGAAATGCGGAGTCATCGAGGATTGCTCAAATGAACGTCGTCATCCGGAAACTCAATGGTCTGTGGCACCTCGTCGTCGGCTCGTGCCAGATCCGAACGCCCTTCCTGGCAACCCAGGACCGCGCACTGGTCGTAAGCTACGCCCGGCGCGTCTACCCCGGCGCCAAGATCTTCCAGCGCGACTGATGCGAATGGTTGCGCTTAGTCCTCGTCCGCCGGTCCGCACCAGCCGGGCAGATAGATGGCATCCTTGCTCTTGGCTGCGGACAGGGCCTTCTCGAGCGCCTTGTCGAAATTGGCATCGACTGCCTTGCGCGACAGTTTCCGGCGCAGAAAGTCGGCCCACAGGAATTCGGAGAACGGGGTGGTGTCCTTCGCAAAGCCGCCCATGCGGCGGAGCTCACCGGCAAGGCTTCGGAACGGATCGTCCTTGAGATCGACGACCGATTTCGGCAGATCGCGGAACGGCCGCCGCTCACCCTTGGAATCGTAAGGGTAGACCCAGCGCTTGTTGTCCATCACGCCCCAGAACGCCTCGCGCTCGACCATCCTGAGGTCGCCGACCACGGTCACCAGCACCTCCTTGACGCCCTCGTCGTGCAATGCGCGGCCGAGATGATGATGGTCGATCACGTAGTAGCGCTGATCCGGTCCGTAGACGACGGGGATCATGTGATTGCCAAGCAGGTCGGCCTGCTTCTTCTTGTCGTGCTCGCGCCAGCGCTTTCGCTTCTCCTTGACCTCGCGCATGCCGACCGTCATCTGCGTCGGCCGGAGCGACAGGATCGGCACCGGATGCACTCTCGGTTCGCGTGCGTTGGTGGTGGTCATGGTCGAAGGCCCCTCACATGGTTGCAACCGGTGGTCCGGTTCCCTTGATTATGCCATGGGCGCCGCGGTGGCAAAATGCGTTCGATCCGGCCGCGGAGATCACAAGCAGATGTTCACGAGAGCCGGCGATGCGTGCTTCGGGGTTGTTGCTGCAACGCAACCCCCGCATCCTGTCACCGGCCTGACAGCCGGCGCCGCGTTCGTTCGCGGGCCGTTCCGGAAAGATGCCATGCAAGATAGTGCGAAAGCGCAATGCACGTGCGCGTTGAGAAGATTTTCTGCAAGGCATTCACGACGTATGCTATCTAAAAACCGCTGCTTCGGAGTGATCCCCGCGCCATGAAAACACAGCGGCCCATCAGCTCGGATGACGAGCACCGGGTGCTCCAGTTCAGGCCGCGCAACGCGTCTCCCCCGCCGGTCCAACGGGGCAGCGGCACCGTGCAGCCGTTGCGCGTCGCGCCCGAGCCGCTCGACCTGTCGCGCTACGAGCAGCCCCGCCGGGAACCGGATAATTTCCGCCACCGCATGCTCGCCAATATCGCGGCGCTCGCCTTCACCATCGCGCTGACCGCAATCGGAATCTGGCTCGCGGTGAGCATTGCCGACCTGCGCCGCACCCAGGACTGCGTGCTGATGGGCCGCCGGGACTGCGCCAAGATCACGACGCCCCATATCTAGGTACGTCTCCCGGCTGAAAGGCCCGCCGACGGCATCCCCAGCCCTGTCGCCGGGGCCGCCCGGCTCCATTGAACTCAGCGCGGCGCTCCGATATATGGGCTTTCGACCCGGCCAGAGGGGGGTTTGAGGGCGTCATCGGGGCGCGATGCCCACCCACCGTTCCACTCTGGAACTTCAGACAAATGTCAGCAATATATCAAAGGCTTAGTGATGTCCTCCACATTCGATCAGGTCGCTACGATCATCGCTGAAACCTGCGACATCCCGCGCGACACGATCACGCCGGATAGCCACGCCATCGATGACCTCGGCATCGACAGCCTCGATTTCCTGGACATCGCGTTCGCGATCGACAAGCAGTTCGGCATTAAGCTGCCGCTGGAAAAGTGGACCCAGGAGGTCAACGACGGCAAGGCGACCACCGAGCAGTATTTCGTCCTGAAAAATCTGTGCGCCCGCATCGACGAATTGGTTGCGGCCAAGGGCGCAAGCGCCTAAGCGCGCGGTCATGCAACTCGAATACTTCCACATGATCGATCGCGTCGTCGACCTCAACGTCGACGCGAAGACGATTGTCGTCGAAGCCCTGGTCCCCAAGGAGAGCACGATCTTCGAGGGGCACTTCCCGGGCTATCCCCTGATGCCCGGCGTGCTCCTGATCGAATCGATGGCCCAGGCCTCGGGCTGGCTTCAGCTCGGCGTGCTCAAGTTCGAGCGCATGCCGATCCTGGCCGCCGTCAAGGAGGCCAAGGTCCGCGGCTCGGTCTTCCCCGGCGATCTCATGACCATCGAGGCGACCCTGTCGCATCAGGGCTCGGGCTACGCGGTGACCGAGGCCAAGATCAAGGTCGGCGGTAAGCTGCGCGCGAATTCGACGCTCACCTTCACGCAGATCCCCTTCCCCAATGCGGATATGCGCGGCTTCATGGACGCGGTCGCCAAACGCGTCGGCTTTCCGCAACAGGCCGTATCGCCATGACTGAAATTGCTTCGAAGGCCGGCCAGACGGAAGTCTGGATCACCGGCATCGGCCTTGCCACCTCGCTCGGCGAAGGCCTGGACGCCAACTGGGCCGCGCTTCAGGACAAGCGCATCAATGTCGACGAGAAGGGCTTTGCACCCTGCATCGTGCATCCCCTGATGCCTGTGACCTTCGACAGCCAGATCCCGAAGAAGGGCGACCAGCGCCAGATGGAAGCCTGGCAGCGCATCGGCACCTATGCCGCGGGCCTTGCGCTCGATTCCGCCGGGATCAAGGGCAACAAGGACATCCTGTCGAAGATCGACATGGTGGTGGCCGCCGGCGGCGGCGAGCGCGACATCAATGTCGACTCCGGCGTGCTCACGGCCGAGGTCAAGGGCGCCAATGCGCCCGGCTTCCTCAACGAACGGCTGATGAGCGATCTCAGGCCGACGCTGTTCCTGGCCCAGCTCTCGAACCTGCTCGCCGGCAACATCGCCATTGTGCACGGTCTCGGCGGCACCTCGCGCACTTTCATGGGCGAAGAGGTCGCGGGCGCCGATGCGGCGCGCATTGCGCTCGCGCGCATCGCCTCGGGCGAGAGCGACATCGCGCTGATCGGCGGCTCCCACAATGGCGAGCGCAAGGACCTGATGGTCCTCTACGAATTCGGCGCCTTCAATCTGAAGGACAAGTTTGCTCCGGTGTGGGCGCGCAAGGATCACGCCGGTTTCGCGCTGGGATCTGCCGGCGCGTTCCTGGTGCTGGAATCGAAGGCGCACGCGGAGGCGCGCGGCGCAAAGCCGTTCGCAAAGCTTTCGAGCGTCGTTGCCGACCTCGCCCGGCGCAAGCAGCCCGGCGACATGGCCGCGACGCTGGAGAAGCTTTGGGAAAAGCTGCCCAGGCGCGAGGGCAAGGGCGCGATCATATCGGGCGCGACCGGCGCGGAGCCCGCGACGTCAGAGGAGCTCGGCTTCCTGAAGGGCCATCCCGACTTCCCGGTGCGTTCGACCGGCACGATGTTCGGCCACACCATGGAAACGCAATTCCCGCTCGGCATTGCGCTTGCGGCGCTGTCGATCTCGCGCGGTGCGCTGTTCCCGCCGAACGATTCCACCGGGACGGAGATTGAAATGCAGGGCGCGCCCACCCAGATTGTGGTGGTGGGGGCCGGACACTGGCGCGGCGAGGGCATGGCTCTGGTCGAGGCCGTAAGCTGAAGCGCGTCGCGCTTTGGCGGATGCTCTAGCTCAATCGGGGGATCGACATGACTGCACCACGCGACAAACTCGGGCGTCCCGTCGTCGTCGTCACCGGCATGGGCATCATGACCTCGCTCGGCAACGGCAAGGCCGACAATTGGGCGAAGCTCGTCGCCGGCGAATCCGGCATCCGCACCATCACGCGCTTTCCGGTCGACGGCCTGAGGACGACGATGGCCGGCACGGTCGATTTCGTCAGCGTCGATCCGTTCTCCTCCACCGCCCTGTCCGAGCGGATGGCTGAGCTCGTCACGCAGGAAGCGCTCGAGCAGGCCGGCATCGGCGCCAAGGCCGATTTCCCCGGTCCGCTCTTCCTTGCGGTTGCACCGGTCGAAGTCGAATGGCCGCAGCGCCGTGAGCTTGGCCGCGCCGTCGGCGCGCAGGATATCACCTATGACGATCTGCTGCGCATCTCCGGCGGCGGCAAGTACAGTGCCTATCACCACCGCTTCATGTTCGGCTCGGTGGCAGCCCATCTCGCCGAGACCTTCGGCACCAAGGGCTCGCCGATCTCGCTGTCGACGGCCTGCGCCTCGGGCGCGACCTCGATCCAGCTCGGCGTCGAGGCGATCCGCCGCGGCGAGACCGATGCCGCGCTGTGCGTGGCCACCGACGGCACCGTGAACCCCGAAGCTCTCGTGCGTTTCTCGCTGCTCTCGGCGCTGTCGACCCAGAATGATCCGCCGCAGGCGGCCTCCCGCCCCTTCTCCAAGAACCGCGACGGTTTCGTCATGGCCGAGGGCGCCGGCGCGCTCGTCCTGGAGAGCTACGAGGCCGCGACCGCGCGCGGCGCAAAAATCCTCGGCGTGATCGCCGGCTGCGGCGAGCTCACCGATTCCTTCCACCGCACCCGCTCTTCGCCCGATGGCAAGCCGATCATCGGCTGCATGAACAAGACGCTGGCCGATGCCGGCATGACGCCGGACCAGATCGACCACATCAACGCGCACGGCACCGCGACGCCCGAGAACGACAAGATGGAATTCAACACGACGTCGGCCGTGTTCGGCGATCTCGCGCAGAAGATCCCGGTGACCTCCAACAAGTCGATGGTCGGCCACACCATCTCGGCCGCGGGCGCGGTCGAAGCGATCTTCTCGCTGCTCACCCTCGAGCATCAGCGCATTCCGCCGACGATCAACTACGAGACCCCGGATCCCACGATCCTGTTCGACGTCGTCGGCAACAAGGCCCGCGATGCCCGCGTCACCGCAGTGATGTCGAACTCGTTCGGCTTCGGCGGCCAGAACGCCTCGCTGATCCTGACCCGCGAACCGGCCTGACCGGACGCATGGCGCTGCTTCCTGCGAGCACGAAGGCCCGCGCGCGGGAGGCTGCCAAATCGCTCGGCGGCAGCCTGATTGGTGCTGCCACCGTCGGCATGCTGCGCACCACGCGTTATTTCGATCCGGCCAAGACCTCGGACTTCTTCTCCCGCGTGGTGAAGACGATCGGCCCGCGCCTGCGCGAGCACCGCATCGGCCGCGCCAACCTCACCGCGGCATTTCCGGAGAAGTCGCCGGAAGAAATCGAACAGATCCTGATGGGCGTGTGGGACAATCTCGGCCGCGTCGGCGCCGAATTCGCCCATATGGACCACGTCTGGGACTACGACCGCGACCATCCCGAGAAGAGCCGGATCGAACTCCCGGCGCGCAGCATCGAGCTGTTCGACCAGATCCGCGATGACGGCAAGCCGGCGCTGATCTTCGCCGCGCATCTCGCCAACTGGGAATTGCCGGCACTCGCCGCCGTCGAGCATGGGCTGGACGCCGCGATCCTCTACCGCCGCCCCAACATCGCCTCCGCCGACCGCATCATCCAGGAGATGCGCCAGGTCAACATGGGCACGCTGATCCCGGCGGGGCGCGATGCGCCGCTGCGCCTCGCGCAGGCGCTCAAGGACGGCAAACACGTCGCCATGCTGATCGACCAGTATCTGACCGGCGGCGTCGAGGTCACCTTCTTCGGCCGCAAGACCCGCGCCAACCCGATGCTGGCGCGCCTGCTCCGCCAGGTCGAATGCCCGATCCACGGTGTCCGCATCATCCGCCTGCCCGGCGGCCGATTCCGCGGCGAGCTGACCGAGGAGGTCCCGCCCGTGCGCGATGCCGAGGGCAAGATCGACATCCAGGGCACGACCCAGGCGATCACCAGCGTGGTGGAAAGCTGGGTGCGCGAGCATCCCGAGCAGTGGCTGTGGCTGCACCGCAGGTGGCGGTAGCTACTGCCGTCATTGCGTGGAGGCCGAGAGCGCCTCATTCTCGGTGTCATCGCCCGGCTTGACCGGGCGATCCAGTATCCCAGAGGCTTTCGTTGGAGAGCTCGCTCTCACAATTCACGCCGCGGCGTACTGGATGCCCCGCCTTCGCGGGGCATGACAGCGGGGTTCAAACTTCCCGCCCTACTGCTCCGGCAGTCCCGCATCGACCTCGGCCTGAACGATGCGCTCCCAGGCTGCGATATTAACCGGACTTACGTTCTTCAGCGGCGGCGAGACGTTGAGCCTGGTCGTACCGGGCCGCAGCCTCAGGCCCTCCGCGATCGCCGCCCTCGCCTCCTCGAACCGGCCCGATCTCTGGTAGGCGGCAGCGAGCAGCAGGTGCGAGCGCCCGGACGCCGGCGTGATGGCGATCGAACGCTGCAGCCACGGCAACGCCTCCTCGTCGCGCCCCATCAAGAGATTCGCCAGGCCCGCGCCGAGCAGCCAGGTCCAGCGCGAGGCCGGCGGCGTATCGTAGCGATCGGCTTGCCGGAATGTCGCGAGCGCATCGTCGTGGCGGCCGAGAAAGATCTGCCCGAGGCCGATCAGATAGAGCGCAGACCCATTCCACGGATCGAAGCTCAATGCCTTGGCGCAGGTGACGAGACTTTCGACGAAATGGTTGGTCGCGCTGAGGAAGCGGCAATAGGCCTCGAGCACCGGAATGGAATTCGGCTTCGACCGCAACGCCTGCTCGAGCGTCGCATTGGCCTTCGCCTCGACGGCGACCGCCTCCTCCGGGCTGAACCAGACCATCTGGATGCCGCGCATCTGGAGCGAGGCGAGCGCAACCGCGATGTCGAGATTGTCAGGGTCGTCGCTGAGCGCCTTTTGCAGCATGGCCTGCGCCGCGCCAAAGCGCTCGCGCGTGGTCTGGTTGATCGAGGCGAGCGCCTGCTCGACGGCCACCTTGTCGCCGCCGGCCGACGCCCCGGCGGCCTGGGGGCGCGGCACACGCGACTCCAGAATCTCGTTGAGACGGCGCGCAAGCCCGTGACCGACGCCGGCGACGAGCCGCGACTGCGCAAGCTGCGCGTCCGCCTCGTCCGCCGCGACTGACGCTGCAACGACCGACTGCACCTCTCCGGTCGCGGCCTTGATGATGCGCGCGCGCAGCGTCCACGACTGATCGCGACGCTCCAGTTCGCCGCGCAGCTCGTAATCGGATGATGCGGCGGGCGCAGCGGTGCTGTCGCCGCCCTTGGCTGCCAATCGCGGCGCAACCACGCTGATGTTCTGGATCTTGGCAAAACCATCCGTGAGGCGGGCAGTGACGTCGGCGGCCATTGCCGCGCCGCGCGCATCGTTGCTGTCGTCAACGATCGGCATCACCGCGAGCCGCGGCGGCGTTCGCCTGAACAGGAGGTCCGGCTTCAGCACGGGCGCGGCAACCGCAAGCCCCATGACGATCACGCAGAGCCCGGCCACGGCGGCGACCATGGCCTGCCGGCTCAGACCGAACAGGGCGCGCTGCGGCCTCACGGGCGCCGCGACCACCTCGGCCGACGGCAGGAGCGCGACCTCCCCGGCCGGCGTCAGGTCGGCGGGCGCGTCCACGACCTCCGCCGCCAGCAGATAGCCGCCGCCGGAGGCGAGCTTGATCAGTTGCCGCCGCTCGTCACCGAGCGCGGTGCGCAGCTCGCGGATGCACTGGAACAGGCTGTCCTCGCCGACATGGACGTTCGGCCAGACCGCCTCATGGGGTTCGTCGGCTACAGCACGGCCGGCAGCGCGACCATCACCAACACCTATAATCTATCCTTCATGGGCTTGAGCACGGCCGGCAACGCGGTCATCACCAACAATGGCGGCGGTCCCTTCCACAGTTCCATCGGAACGACCTATTTCCGGGTCCACGCAACCGCGGGCAATGCGCAGCTGATCAACAACGACCCGGGCGCCGCCTTCGATTTTTCCGGCAGCACCGGCCCGAACGGCGACAACAAGCTCAGCGCCGGCTCGATCGCCGGCAACGGCGCCTTCTCTTGCGGCGCCAACGAGCTGACGGTCGGCGGCAACAATCTGTCGACCACCGTCAGCGGCGTGATCGCCGATGGCGGCTACTTTGGCGGCACCGGCGGTTCACTGGTAAAGACCGGCACCGGCACGCTGACGCTGTCGGGCACCAACGCCTATATCGGCGGCACCACCTTCGCCGGCGGCACGGTCAGCGTCTCCTCGGACGCCAATCTCGGCGACCTCGCGGGCGGCCTGACCTTCAACGGCGGCACCTTGCAGATATCAGGCACGGCTTTCAACGCCACC
The DNA here is from genome assembly GCF_029989365.1 of Bradyrhizobium sp. Arg816. Taxonomy (GTDB): domain Bacteria; phylum Pseudomonadota; class Alphaproteobacteria; order Rhizobiales; family Xanthobacteraceae; genus Bradyrhizobium. Next base: position 178,507 of record NZ_JAPRAQ010000001.1, read on the forward strand.
ACGCGCAGCATCTCCTTCGGTGCCGGCGGCGGCACGCTGGAGATTGCAGCGGCAGCCAACAATTTCGTCATCAGCCAGAATCTCAGCGTCGGCGCGCTGACCAAGTCCGGCGCCGGCACGCTGACCTTGACCGGCGCGGACAATTTATCCGCCCTGACGATCTCTGCCGGCACGCTGGTGTTCAGCGGCAATGCCACGGCCGGCGGCACTCAAATCACCAACAACGCGCAGCTGACCTTCGATACCAACGCCACAGCCGGAAGCGCCACCATCACCAACAACGGCAACGTGCTGTTCGACGGCAACGCCACGGCCGGCAGCGCGCAGCTCATCAACAGCACGCCCAGCGCCGTCTTCGACTTCTCGATGAGCACCGGCCCGAACAGCGACAACAAGCTCAGCGCCGGCTCGCTCGCCGGTGGCGGCACCTTCGACCTCGGCGGCAAGCAGCTGACGGTCGGCAGCAACAACCTGTCGACCAATGTCACCGGCGTGCTTGCCGATGGCGGATCCGGCGGCGGCACCGGCGCCTCGCTGGTGAAGGTCGGCACCGGCAGGCTGACCCTGTCGGGCGTCAACACCTACACCGGCGCGACCCAGATCGACGGCGGCACGCTGGCGGTGAACGGCTCGATCGCGTCCTCCAGCGGCGTCACCGTGAACAGCGGCGGCACGCTTGGCGGCACCGGCACCGTCGGCAACACGACGATCGCGAGCGGCGGCACGCTGGCGCCGGGCAATTCCGTCGGCACCCTCACCGTCAGCGGCAACCTGACCTTCAACGCCGGCAGCTTCTATACCGTCGAGGTCTCGCCGAGCGCCGCCGACCGCACCAATGTCACCGGCATTGCGACGCTCACCGGCGCGACCGTGCAGGCGGTCGCCTTGCCCGGCAGCTTTCGGCAGCAGACCTACACCATCCTGAACGCCAGCGGCGGCTTCGGTGGAACACATTTCGCCGGCCTCACCGGCAGCAGCTTCGCGCCCGGCGCGCGCAATCCGCACCTCACCTACGATCTGAACAACGTCTATCTCGTGCTCGATCCCGGCACGATCGCGCTGTCGCCGGGTATGGGGGGCAACCAGAGCAATGTGGCCGGCGCCATCAACCGGGCGGTCGAGGCCGCCGCGACGCCGCCGGCAGGGTTCGACGTGCTGCTCAACATGGGCCAGCCGCAGCTCAACGGCGCGCTCGGCCAGGTCTCCGGCCAGCCCGGCGCCGCGGGCAGGCAAGCCTCGTTCAACGCCACGCAGCAGTTCGTCAATATGCTCGATCCGCTCGGTGGCGGCGGCTTGGACGGCGAGCGCGGCGGCACTGCCGGCGACAGCGGGACGCTGGGCTATGCTTCCATCAGACCAAACGACGCCAAGGTGCGCGAGGCCTACGCCGCGGTGACGCCGCGCGAGGCAAGCGGTGATGTCATCGACCGGCGCTGGGGCGTATGGGCGTCCGGCTATGGCGGCGCCAGCACGCTGAACGGCAATGCCGCATCGGGTTCGAGCACCACCACCAGCCGCATCTACGGCACCGTGGTCGGCGCCGATTATCGCGTCTCGCCGAACACGCTGGTCGGCTTTGCGCTCGGCGGCGCCGGCTACAATTTTGCGCTCTCAAATAGCCTCGGCGGCGGCCGCGCCGATCTGTTCCAGGCCGGCTTCTATGGCCGCCACACATTCGGGCCGGCGTATATCTCCGCGGCGCTCGCCTATGGCTGGCAGGACGTCACCACCGATCGCACCGTGACGGTCTCAGGCACCGACAGGCTCACCGCGAACTTTAGGGCGAGCACCTTCTCCGGCCGCCTGGAAGCCGGCTGGCGCTTCGCACCCATTCCCGCCTCCAGCTTCGGCGTGACGCCCTACGCGGCCGCACAAGTCACGACCTTCCATTTGCCCGGTTACGGCGAGACCGCGCTCGTCGGCAGCAACCAGTTCGCGCTGTCCTACAGCTCGCAGGACACGACGAATGTGCGCACCGAGCTCGGCGCGCGGACCGACCAGCACTTCCTCATCAATGGTGGCGTGCTCACGCTGCGCGGCCGGCTCGCCTGGGCGCACGATTCCAACACCAGCCGCCTCGTCAGCGCAGCCTTCCAGACGCTGCCGGGCGCAGCCTTCACCGTCAACGGCGCGCAACCGGCGGCCGACTCCGCGCTGGTCGGCGGCCGCGCCGAGATGAAATGGCGGAACGGGTTCTCGCTCGCGGGCACCGTCGACGGCGAGTTCTCCCAGAGCACGCAGACTTACACGGGCAAGGGCACCGTGCGGTATGAGTGGTAAGCGGAAAGATCGTCTCGCGGCGACCCGCCGCTTGCGGGCCGCGCTGCTGGCGTCGTCGGCGCTGGCGTTGGCGCTGACGCTCGGGAGCCTGGCCGCGGCGCACGCGCAGTCGGGGCCGTTCCTCTACGTGGGCAATTCTGGTGACGCTACCGTCTCGGTCATCGATACGACGACGAACGCGGTCTCCGGATCCACCATCAACGTCGGCTCTGATCCCTCTGCAGTGGCGGTTCGCGGCGACCAGTCGCTGGTCTACGTGGCCAACTTATCTGACGGCACAGTTTCCGTGATCAATACCGCAACGAACACGGTGACGGCCACCATCCCGGTCGGAACCAATCCGTACGCGGTCGCCGTGAGTGCCGACGGCAGCCGCGTCTATGTGGCCAACGCTGTTGACGGCACGGTTTCCGTGATCGACACCGCGACCAACACGGTGGCCGCCACCATCCCGGTCGGAAGTTTTCCGCTCGGGATCGCCGTCAGTGCCGACGGCAGCCGCCTCTATGTGCCCAGCTTTACCGGCAACACGGTTTCCGTGATCAACACCGCGACCAACACGGTGACGGCCACCATCCCGGTCGGAAATGCTCCGCGGGGGGTCGTCGTCAGTGCCGACGGCAGCCGCGTCTATGTGGTGAACTCGAGCGGCAACTCGGTTTCCGTGATCAACACCGCGATCAACGCGGTGACGGCCACCATCCCGGTCGGAAGTCGTCCGGTGGCGGTCGCCGTCAGTCCCGACGGCAGTCACCTCTATGTGGTCAACTCGGTCAGCTCGTCGGTTTTCGTAGTCGATACCGCAACGAACACGGTGACGGCCGCCATCCCGGTTGGAGTTGTTCCGCTGGCGGTCAGCGTCAGTCCCGACGGCAGCCGCATCTATGTGACCATTGGTCTCGACACGGTTTCCGTGATCAACACCGCGACCAACACGGTGATGGCCACGCTGGCCGTTGGATTCCGTCCTTGGTCCTCCGGCATCTGCGGCGGCGGCAATGCCCTGCTGGCGGCGGGGCTGACATTCACGGCCAACACATCGGGCGCGCTGGCCTGCACCGGCGCTGGCGGGCCGGTGTTCACCGGGGGCACGATGCAATTCGCCGGCACCGGCATCACGAGCAATCTGCCGATCACCCTGATGGTCGCCGGCGGCACGTTCGATACCGCCGGCAACAATGCGACGCTGTCGGGGACGATCGGCGGGCCGGGCGGCCTCACCAAGATCGGTGCCGGAACCCTGACGCTCTCGGGCGCCGGCACCTATTTCGGGCCCACCTTAGTCAATGCCGGGACGCTGCAAGCCGGCATCGCGAACGCGTTTTCGCCGAACAGCAACTACACAATCGCAAGCGGGGCTGCGCTCGATCTCAACGGTTTCGATCAGACCATCGGCGGCCTGACGGGGACAGGATCGGTCATCAACGGCGGCGCCGCCATTCCAACGCTGACAATTGCGAGCGGCGGCATTTTTGCGCCCGGCAATGGCACGCCGGGCTCGTCGATGGCGATCGCGGGCAATCTCGCCTTCCAGTCCGGCGCGATCTATCAGGTGCAGGTGAATCCCTCGACCGCTTCGTTCGCGACCGTCAGCGGCACCGCCACGCTCGGCGGCGCCGGCGTGAACGCGGTGTTTGCCGGCGGCAGCTATGTGGCAAAGCAGTACACCATCCTGACCGCAGGCAGCGTCAGCGGCACGTTTGCTCCGACCGTGGTCAACACCAATCTGCCGGTGAATTTCAAGACCGATCTCGGCTATGACGCGACCCATGCCTATCTCGACCTGTCGCTCGCCTTCGTGGCGCCGCCGGGATCGGGGCTTGCCGGCAACCAGCAGGGCGTGGGGAACGCGATCGTCAATTTCTTCAACCGCAATGGCGGCATTTCGCTGATCTACAGCGCGCTCACCGCCAATGGCCTGACCCAGGCCTCCGGCGAGAGCGCCACCGGCTCGCAACAGACGACCTTCGGCGCCATGGGCCAGTTCATGGGCATGATGACCGATCCGTTCGCAGGACGCGGCGGCGGCATCGATGGCGCGACGTCACCGACGGGCTACGCGGAGGAAGGCGAGGCCAGCGCTTACGCCGCGAGCAACAAGACCGATGCGTTCGCGATGTTCACGAAGGTGCCGCTCGCCAGGGCCTACGAGCCGCGCTGGAGCGTGTGGGCGGCAGGCTTCGGTGGCTCACAATCGACCAGCGGCAATGCGGTGGTCGGTTCGAACGATTCTGCGAGCCGCATCGCCGGCACCGCTGTCGGCGCCGACTACCTGTTCTCGCCGAACACGCTCGCAGGCTTTGCGCTCGCCGGCGGCGGCACCAGCTTCAACGTCAATGGTCTGGGTTACGGCCGCTCCGACCTGTTCCAAGCCGGCGCCTATCTCCGCCACACCAATGGCCCGAGCTACATCTCTGCCGCGCTGGCTTATGGCTGGCAGGACGTCACCACCGATCGCACGGTGACGCTCGCCGGCGTCGACCGGCTGCGCGCCGAGTTCAACGCCAATGCGTGGTCCGGCCGGCTCGAAGGCGGCTATCGCTTCGTCGCGCCATGGGTCGGCGGCATCGGCCTCACGCCCTAGGCCGCGGTCCAGTTCACGACGTTCGATCTGCCGGCCTATGCTGAAACGGTGGTCTCGGGGAGCAATGCGTTTGCGCTTGCCTATGCCGCCAAGAGCGTGACCGATGCGCGCAGCGAGCTCGGCTTGCGCACCGACAAATCCTTCGCCACGGCGGATGGCGTCCTCACCCTGCGCGGCCGCGCCGCCTGGGCGCATGACTTCAATCCGGATCACTCCGTCGCCGCGACATTCCAGGCGCTGCCCGGCGCGAGCTTCGTCGTAGGCGGTGCACGATCGGCAGCCGACTCCGCCCTCGCCACCGCATCCGCGGAAATGAAATGGCTGAACGGCTGGTCGACGGCAGCAACCTTCGAAGGCGAGTTCTCCAACGTGACGCGCTCCTACGCCGGCAAGGGCGCGCTGCGTTATGCGTGGTAGCAGGCGCGTTGCTCTCGCGGTGTCTCGCACTGGGAGCGGCATCTGGGCGTGATGGCCACGTTACGACTCTGCCAGTGTTTTGCCCGACGAGTCAAAGGACCGGAGGCTGATCACATCAGGCGCATCCGGTGGCTCACTTCGCGTTGCGGGAGAGACGTTTCAGACTGTTGCGCCTGCGGGTCGATTCATCGAAACCACACCGCAACTTAGGCATCATCGCCGCCGGCAACACGCCGGTAGCGGTTCTACTGTGCATGGGGTTGTTTTGCGGGATTTAGTTTTCGGGTTGGTTCCCGGAGCGACTACCGCCCCGTCTTCACCTTCGTCCAGAGCCGGTTGATGATCCGCTGCGTCGCAGGCTCACGCGCCGTGATGACGAACAACTTCGAGAGCGTCGCCTCGTCCGGATAGATGTTCTTGTCATCAAGGATCTTCGGATCGATCAGCTTCTGGCTGGCGAGGTTGCCGTTGGCGTAGGACAGGAAGTCCGAATTCTTGGCGGCGACATCCGGGCGATAGAGATAGTTGATCAGCTCGTAGGCTTCCCTAACGTTCTTGGCGTCGGCGGGGATCGCGAGATTGTCGAAGAACATCTGTGCGCCCTCCTTCGGAATGGCGTAGCCGATCTCGACGCCGCTTTTCGCTTCAGCCGCGCGGGCGCGGGCCTGCATGATGTCGCCGGACCAGCCGACCACGAAGCAGATCTCGCCGGTGGCGAGCGCGCTGAGATATTCGGACGAATGAAACTTGCGCACGGACGGGCGGACCTTGGCGACGACGTCGGCTGCCTTGTCGAGGTCGGCCTGCTTGGTCGAGTTCGGATCGAGCCCGAGATAATTCAGCGCCGCCGGAAAGATGTCGTCGGCGGAGTCGAGCATGTGGACGCCGCAGTCTTTGAATTTCGCCAAATTCTCCGGCTTGAAGACGATGTCCCAACTGTCGATCTTCGCGTCGGCTCCCAGGATCTGCTTCAGCTTGGCGACGTTGTAGCCGATGCCCGTCGTGCCCCACATGTAGTTCGCGGCGTAGACATTGCCGGGGTCGTAAATGCCAAGGCGCTCGGTCACCACGCCCCACGCATTGGCGAGGTTCGGCAGCTTCGACTTGTCGAGCTTCTGGAAGATGTTGGCCTTGATCTGGCGCTGGAGGAAATAGGCCGTGGGCACCACGACGTCGTAGCCGGACTTGCCGGCCATCAGGCGCGTCTCCAGCGTCTCGTTGGCATCAAAGGTTTCGTAGACCACTTTGATGCCGGTCTCCTTGGTGAAGGCCTCAAGGACGTCAGGCGCCATGTAGTTCGACCAGTTGTAGAAGTTGACGACCCGCTCCTCGGCCTCTGAGGGGGCAGAAAGCAACGTCAGCGCCGCGGCGATCGCAAAACCAAGGCAAAGCCTGGAGCGGCCGACGTTCGTCATCTTTCCTACCTCTTGCGCCCGCGCACCGCGTCCGACAGCCGCTCCAGCGCGGTGTCGAGGGTCTCGTCCTTCTTGGCAAAGCAGAAGCGGACCACGGAGGTCACCGCGTCCTGCTCGTAGAAGGCCGACACCGGGATCGCCGCGACCTTGTAGTCCTTCACGATCCGCCAGCAGAACTCGGTGTCGCTCTCGTTGAGCCCGAGCGGCGATAGGTCGACGGTGAGGAAGTAGGTGCCCTGCGACTTCAGCACGGGGAAGCCGAGGCTCTCCAGCCCCCTGGTCAGGCGGTCCCTGCTCCGCGTCAGGTCCTTGCGCATCGACAGGAAGTAGTCGTCGGACTTGCCAAGCCCGTAGGCGACGGCGGCTTGCAAGTTCGGCGCGGTGGTGAAGGTCAGGAACTGGTGCACTTTGGCCGCCACCCGCAGCAGCGGCGGCGCGGCGCAGACGAAGCCGATCTTCCAGCCGGTCAACGAGAAGATCTTGCCGGCCGAGCCGACCTTGATGGTGCGGTCGCGCATGCCGGGGATGGTGATCAGCGGGATGTGCTTGTGCTCGTCGAAGGTGACGTGCTCCCAGACCTCGTCGCAGATCGCGATGACGTCGAACTCCTGGCAGTAGCGCGCAAGCAGTTCGAGATCTTCGCGCGGATAGACCACTGCGGACGGATTCAGGGGATTGTTGAAGAGCACCGCCTTGGTCTTTGAATTGAAGACGCTTTTCAGCATGTCCTCATTCAACCGCCAGTGCGGCGGCTCGAGGCGTACGAGGCGCGGAATGCCGCCGGCCTGGCGGATGATCGGCAAATAGGAATCATAGACCGGCTGGAAGCAGACCACCTCGTCGCCGGGCTGGACCACCGCGAGGATCGCCGAGGTCAGCGCCTCGGTGCCGCCGGAGGTGACCATCACCTCGCTCATCGGATCGAGCTTGAGGCCGTGCCAGTGACCGTAATGGGTCGCGATCGCCTGACGCAGCTCCGGCAGGCCCATCATCGAGGGGTACTGGTTGTAGCCGTTCAGCGAGGCATCGGCCGCGGCGCGGCGGATGTCCTCAGGCCCGGGATCATCAGGAAAGCCCTGGCCGAGATTGATGGCGTTGTTGTCGCGCGCGGCCTGCGACATCGCCTCGAAGATGGTGACGGGAAGGTCGGCAAAGACCTTGTTCAGCGAGGAGCTCTTGGTCGTCATCGCGAGGTCAGCCACCGACCTTGCTGGGAAGACCCGCCGCCTTCCAGCCCAGCATGCCGCCGGCCAGATGCTTGTCATAAGGCAGCCCCGCCGCCTGCGCCGCGAGCGAGGCCGTCACCGAGCGTTTTCCGGAGCGGCAGGCGAACACGACCTCTTTGCCCTGGGGATCGGGGATCGCCTTGGGATCGAAGGTCGAGAGCGGCACGACAACGCCGTAGGGATATGCCTCGGCCTCGACCTCGTTCGGCTCGCGCACGTCGACGAGGAGATAGCGCCCTTCCGCGACACCCTTGGAGACCTCGTCCGGGGTCAGATCCTGTACCTGGTTTGCCACATCATCCTCCAACGTCCGAGCCTGCGCCGGAGCGATCCCGGCGGGCGGCAACCTCGCCTCTCGGCAGGCGAAAATCAAGCGCTACAAAGGCTTGAGCTGCATGCCGCAAGTTAAAGCTAAATCGCAGCGACTTGAAGTGCAGCTTTCAGGATGCCTGAAACTCCTGCTCCGCATCCCACCACGCGCTCGGTGTCATTCCCCGCGGAAGCGGGGAATCTAGTACGCCGCGGCTTCTCGGTTCTAGCCGCGCCGTCTCTGGAATACTGGGTCGCCCGGTCAAGCCGGGCGACGACAGCGGGGGAACTAGATCGTCACCTGCGTTCCAACCTCGACGACGCGGCCGGAGGGGATCTGGAAATAGTCGGTGGCGTCGTTGGCGGAGCGGCTGAGCGAGATGAACAGCCGGTCCTGCCAGCGCGGCATGCCGGAATGGGCGGCGGGCTTGAGCGCCCTCCGCGACAGGAAGAACGAGGTCGACATGATGTCGAACTGCCAGCCGAGCTTGCGGGCGATCGCAAGCGCTTTCGGCACATTGGGCGATTCCATGAAGCCGAACTTCAGCGTCACCTTGGAGAAGGTCGGTGAGATCTGCTCCAGCCTCACGCGCTCGGCCGGATCAATCCGCGGAGTCTGCGCGGTCTCGATGGTGAGAATGACATTCTTCTCATGCAGCACTTTGTAGTGCTTCAGACTATGCATCAGCGCGGTCGGGGCGCTGAGCGGATCCGAGGTCAGGAACACCGCGGTGCCGGGCACGCGCTGCGGCGGCCGTTTCTCCAGCATCGCCACGAGGTCGGCGAGCGGGAATTCGAGCTTGCGCGACTTCTCGAACAGCAGCCGGCTGCCGCGCCGCCACGTGTACATCAGGATGATCATGAGCGCGCCGAGCGCGAGCGGCACCCAGCCGCCCTCGAACACCTTGAGCAGGTTGGCGGCGAGGAAGGTCAGGTCGAGGAACAGGAACGGCACGATCAGGGCGGCGGCGGCGAACGGCGACCACTTCCAGACCTTCCAGATCACGACGAAACCCATCATCGCCGTGACCACCATGGTCCCGGTGACAGAGATGCCATAGGCCGACGCCAGCGCGCTGGAGGAGCGGAACAGCAGCACCAGCAGCACCACCGCGACCAGCAGAAGCTGGTTGATGCGCGGGATGAAGATCTGGCCCGAATGAGCTTCAGACGTATGGCGAATTTCGAAGCGCGGCAGCAACCCGAGCTGAATCGCCTGGCGCGTCAGCGAATAGGCACCGGTGATGACGGCCTGGCTCGCGATCACCGTGGCAGCGGTGGCGAGAACGACCATGCAGCCGCGGAAAAAGCCTTGCGGGAACAGCTGGAAGAACGGGCTCACGATCGCGCCGGGATCGCCGAGGACGAGAGCGCCCTGCCCCAGATAGTTCAGCGCCAGCGACGGCAGCACGATGAACAGCCAGGCGGTCTGGATCGGCCGCTTGCCGAAATGGCCGAGGTCGGCATAGAGCGCCTCGGCACCGGTGACCGCCAGGAACACCGCGCCCAGCGTCACGAAACCGATGATGCCATGGTGGAACATGAAGGACACGGCGTAGAGCGGGTTCAGCGCGAACAGCACCTGCGGCTGCTCGATGATCGGGTGGATGGCCGCGATCGCGATCACCGCGAACCAGACGCACATCACGGGACCGAAGAACGCGGCGACGCGGGCGGTGCCGCGCGACTGCACGGCGAACAGGCCGACCAGGATGATCACGGTCAACGGAACGATGTAAGGCTCGAAGTGCAGGGTGATATCCTTCATGCCTTCGATGGCCGATAGCACCGAAAGCGCCGGCGTGATCACGGCGTCGCCGTAGAACAGGGCGCCGGAAATGATGCCGAGCAGGACGATGGTCGCCCCGCCGGTGCCGACCGCGCGCTGGGCCAGCGCCATCAGCGCCAGCGTGCCGCCCTCGCCATTGTTGTCGGCGCGGAGCAGGATCACGACGTATTTGAGCGTCACCACGACGATGAGCGCCCACAGGATCAGCGAGAGCACGCCAAGCACGGCTGCCGGCGTCGGCACCCCCTCCGCGCCCGAGGCCGCCATCACCGCCTCGCGGAACGCGTAGAGCGGGCTGGTGCCGATATCGCCGTAGACGACGCCGATGCTGCCGAGCGTCAGCGCACCGAAACGGGCGGTGGTGTGGGCTTCGCCATGCCCATTGGCCGCCGCCGTTTCCGGGGCGGAAATCGCTACGTCACTTGTCATGGGAGAGCCCAGTGGCCTCTAGAATGCTTCGCTGCACAACGGCGGAAGAGCGCGCGGCTTATAGTCCTGCGCTGCCGGCATAGCCTAGCCCGATTTTGGGCCCTTGCCATGCGAAATTTGCATGGATTGGCCAATTGCGTTCAGATGGTGACTTGGGTGCCGACTTCAACCACCCGCCCGGTCGGAATCTGGAAATAGTCGGTGGCGTCGTTGGCGGACCGGCTCAGCGCAATGAAGAGGTGATCCTGCCACAGCGGCATGCCCGACTGGGCCGAGGCCTTGAGCGACCTTCGCGACACGAAGAACGACGTCGACATGATGTCGAACTGCCAACCCTGCTTGCGGGCGATCGCCAGCGCCTTCGGCACGTTCGGCTGCTCCATGTAGCCGAAGCGCAGCCTGACCTTGGAGAACTTGTCGCTGATCTTCTCCATGCGGAACCGCTCGGACAGGTCGACCCGCGGCGTATGCGCGGTCTCGATGGTCAGGACCACGTTGTGCTCGTGCAGCACCTTGTTGTGCTTGAGATTGTGCAGCAGCGCGGTCGGCACGAAGGCGGGATCGCTGGTCAGGAACACCGCGGTGCCCTTGACGATGTGCGGCGGGCGCTTCTCGAGGCTGCGGATCAGATCGTCGAGCGGCACCTCGATCCGGCGCGTCTTCTGGAGCAGGATGCCGGTCCCCTTGCGCCAGGTCCAGATCGTCCCGGCCATGGCCGCGCCAAACAGCAGTGGCACCCAGGCGCCCTCGAGCAGCTTGAGCAAATTGGCGCTGAAGAAGCTGATGTCTACGACAACGAATGGAACGATCACCGCCGCAGCCGTCGCGGCGCGCCAGTTCCACAGTTTCCAGATCACGACGAAGCCCATGACGCCGTCGGCGACCATGGTGGTGGAGACCGCGATGCCGTAGGCCGAAGCCAGATTGCTGGGGGTGTGGAACAACAGCACGAGCAACATCACGCCGATCAGCAGCAGCCGATTGACACGCGGCAGATAGATCTGGCCAGCATGGGTCTCGGAGGTGTAGCGCACTTCGAAGCGCGGCAGGAGGCCAAGCTGCACCGCCTGATAGACCAGCGAATAGGCGCCGGTGATCACGGCCTGGCTCGCGATCACGGTCGCCGCGGTCGCAAGTCCAACCAGCGGCAGCACCAGACTCTCGGGCACCATGCGATAGAACGAATGCTCGATCGCACTGGGATCGGACAGCACCAGCGCGCCCTGCCCGAAATAGTTGATCAGGAGCGCGGGCAGCACGAAGAACATCCAGGCCGACTGGATCGGCTTGCGGCCGAAATGGCCGAGATCGGCGTAGAGCGCCTCGCCGCCCGTCACCGCCAGGAACACGGCGCCGAGCGTCACCAGGCCGATCGTGCCGTGCGACAGCAGGAATTGCAGCGCGTAATAGGGATTGATGGCCGCCAGCACCGACGGATCGTCGGCGATGTGCACGGCGCCCATCACCGCAAGAACGGTGAACCAGACCACCATCACCGGCCCGAAGGCCGAGGCCACCAGCGCCGTCCCCTTGCTCTGGACCGCGAACAGCAACACCAGGATGATGACGGTGAGCGGCACGACATAGTGTTCGAAGGCGGGGGTCACGAGCTTCAGACCCTCGACAGCCGACAGCACCGAGATGGCCGGCGTGATCATGGAATCGCCGATGAACATGGAGGCGCCGACCACGCCGAGTGCGAGCAGGAACCAGCTTCGTCGCCCGAGCGCGCGCTGGCCGAGCGCCATCAGCGAGAGCGTGCCGCCCTCCCCGTTATTGTCGGCGCGCAGCAGCAGCAGGACGTATTTGGCGGTGACGACGATAAAGAGCGCCCAGAGGATCAGCGAGAGCACGCCGAGCACCATGACCCGCGAGACCGGCTCGCCATGGGTCGCAGCCTTGACCGCCTCGTGGAATGCGTACAGCGGCGAGGTGCCGATATCGCCGAAGACAACGCCGATGCTTCCGAGCGTCAGGCCCCAGAAACCCGAGGTGACGGGCCCGTCCTGAGCGTCGGTCGATGTGATGCTCGCCGTCATGTGAGATGAGAAACGCTTCTTCCCGAGAATTGATCCGGCGCCTTTTGACCGTTCCGGCGCGCCTGTCAATCGGCACACCACCATAGCAGCCGCCGGGGCGGATGCTGTGACGGCGCAGCAACGATGATCGCTAGCGCGACGACATGCCTCAGGTAAGATGGTAGCGCAAGTGCCTAGAGCTTTCCGCTCCGAGTGAAGCGGGAACGGGCCTCGAGATTCTGAGCTTGACGGGTTTTGTTCACGCGAAACCGGCGGCCGCTTCGCGCGAAACGCTCTACGGCTTCAAATTCGGCGGCAGCGGCGGATCCTCGCGCATCAGCGTGATCGTCACCCGCCGGTTGGCCGCGAGCGAGGGATCGTCCGGAAACAGCGGCTGGGTGTCCGCCTTGCCGGCGACGGCGAAGATGTGGGATGGCGGCAGGCCCTCGCGTTCGAGGATCTGACGCACGGAATTGGCGCGATCGGCCGACAGGTCGAAGGCGCCATAGTCGCTGCGGGTCGGCACGAATCCGGCCGCGGTGTGGCCGGCGATGGAGACACGGAGCGGCGTTGCCTTCAGCGGGATCGCGAGCTTCTCGATCAGACGGCGGGTGCGGTCATACGGGACCTTGGAGCCGTCGGCGAACATCGAGCGGCCATCCTGGTCGACGATCTCCAGGTTGAGGCCCTGCTTGGTCTCCTCGAACATGATGTGCTTGGACATCTCGGTCAGTTCCGGCATGTCCTGCAACGCCTGGCGCAGCGAGGCCGCGGCGAGCGCGAAATTGCGGTCGACCTTGATCTTCGCGCCGGACGTCTTGTCGCGGTCCTCCTGATCCGGCGTCGGCGTGTTGGAGGCGTCCTCGGGCTGGATGTGGTCGACGTTCTTCAGCCGCGGGCGGGTCGGCAGACCGTCGGACTCGACGATACCGGCGTAGCGTGCCTCGCTCTGCACGCCGAATGCGTCGCGCATGGAGCCGGCGACGATCTTCAGCTTGTTGGCGTCCTGCGTCGAGAATGCGACGAGCATCACGAAGAAGCTCATCATCAGGCCCATCAGGTCGGCGAAGGTCACGAACCAGCCGTGACCGCCACCGTGAGCATCGCCGCGCTTCTTCTTGGCCATCTCTCGAGATCCCGGGCGGCGGCGTTACGCCGGCACCGGCTCGCCTTCGGCGTGGCGATGCTTCTCCGGCAGATAGGCCAGCAGCATTTCGCGCACGAGCGTCGGGCTCTTGGAGTCGCGGATCATCAGGATGCCGTCGATGATCAGCGTGCGGTTGGTTTCCTCGTCGAGCAGCTTGCCGTGCAGCTTGTCCGCGATCGGCAGACAGAACAGGTTCGCGACGAGCGCACCGTAGAGGGTTGCGAGCAGCGCGGTCGCCATGAACGGACCGAGCTTGGAGGGATCGGTCATGTTGGCGAACATCTGCACCATGCCGATCAGGGTGCCGATCATGCCGAAGGCCGGGGCGCAGTCGCCGATGGCGCGGTAGATCTTGCTGCCTTCGTCCAAGTGCATGAGGAAGTTGTCGCGGTCACGCTCGAGATTGTCGCGGATGAAGTCGAGGTCGTAGCCGTCGGCGACGTAGCGGATGCCCTTGGCCAGGAACGGCTCGTCGGTCTCGACCTTTTCGAGGCCGACCGGGCCCTGCTTGCGGGCGATCTCGGCGATGCGGGCGAGCTCGTCGACGAGGTCGTGCGCCGACAAGCGGCTCATGGTGAAAGCGAACTTGGCGCCGAGCGGAAGGCCGTGCAGGAGCGCGCTGAGCGGAAAGCGGATCATGGTGGCCGAGACCGAGCCGCCGAAGATGATGATCATGGCATGTTCGGAGATGAACATGTGGAGGTCGCCGCCCATGAAGATCATCGCCGTAATGACGATGATGCCCGCAATGAGCCCGACGCTCGTCATGATATCCATGGGACACTCCAACGCGAACGCAACAACGGCCGTCCTGGCCGCTGGCGCGGCCCAACCCCGAACCGCATCGGAAACCCTAGAGTGCCGCCCTTAAAGCCGCGTAAAGGTTAAGTTGAGCCGGGGCGCCAAACCGGTGCAGCGCGCTGACAGGACGCCGGCTTTGCCCGCGACCGACCGGAATCTCAACACTTCGCTAACCATGATTGCGGCGCGCCAGGACGGCAGCTCAGGACGAAAGCCCGGTCAGCTCGCGGCTGAGCGCGCGCAGGCGCCTGCGCGCGCCGGCATCGTAGGCCTGCGGATTGGCGCGCGTCTCGTTCATGCCGTTGAAGAACAGTCCGCTCTTGCCGGCGACATCGTCGCCTTCGACGAGGTGCAGGATCGCCGCACCGCCCTGCTCCACCGTCGAGATCGGCGTGATGCCGCCGGCGCGCACCATCGTGGTGTTCATGTAGGTCGCCGGATGCAGCGCGTTGACGGTGATGCCCATGCGTTTCACGTCCTCCGCGAAATCGATGGTGAACATGATCTGCGCGAGCTTGCTCTGGGCGTAGGCACGTGAACCGCTGTAGCCCTTGCTGATCATGACGTCCTCGAAATCGATCGGATGCTGACCGAGGGAGGCAACATTGACGACGCGCGAAGGTGCTGCAGACTTCAACAGCGGCAGCAGCAGGTGCGCAAGCAGGAAGCCCGAGAGGTAATTCACCGCAAAGCGCAGTTCGTAGCCGTCCGGGCTCTCCTGCCGTTGCGGTCCGTCGTTCTGCGAGCCGATGCCGGCGTTGCTGACGAACACATCGAGACGCCAGTGATCGCGGATAACGGCCGCTGCGAGCTCTCGCGTGCCCGACATCGACGATAGATCGGCCTGGTAGAATGTCGGCGCGGCGTGGCCGGCCTGCACGATCTGGTCGATCAGCGCGTTCGCGCGCACGGCATCTCGGCCGTGGATCAGGACCCTCGCACCTGCTTCGGCCAGCCGGCGCGCGACGTGGCGGCCGACGCCGTCCGTCGAACCGGTGATCAGGGCGGTTTTGCCAGTCATCTTCATTGTGCGTCCTCCGACT
This sequence comes from Bradyrhizobium sp. Arg816, assembly GCF_029989365.1. Classification (GTDB taxonomy): domain Bacteria; phylum Pseudomonadota; class Alphaproteobacteria; order Rhizobiales; family Xanthobacteraceae; genus Bradyrhizobium. The sequence continues at coordinate 193,965 of NZ_JAPRAQ010000001.1, forward strand.
GCGGCCCTGCGCCACATCCGCGACGAGAGATCATGCAGTATTCTATTGCCGGGCGGCATGCTCCATCGCAGGAGCCGTTTTGCCATGTTGACGCTGTTCGGTCTTCTCACCGCGCTGCCCGCGGTACTGGCGCTCCACCTGCTCGAACCAGGCCTCGTCCTGCCGGCGTTCAGCGTCTTGCTGTTTGTCGAGGCGGGCTTTGCCGTGATCGCAGCGCGCTTGATTCACGTCCCTGATGATGCCGACGACATCACCCTCTGGGATCTCGCCGGCGGCTTCACCCTGATCGGGTGCGCCGCCGCAGTGTTCGGCGAGCCGGATCAGGCCGCCCTGTTTCTGACGGAACAGGGCGGCCCGCGGCCGGCAAGCCGGCCGTAAGTCGTTCGGTCGCCCCTCAGTGAATCTCCGCCGAGCGCTTCAGCGCGGCTTTCAACTTCTCCAGCGAGAAGTCGGGGCTGCGCGCGATCTCCAGGATCGGCGTCTCGCGGCGGCCGCAGAGCTCGGCGGCCTCGGGCAGCTTTGCCGCGATGTCGAGCGGGATCACGATGGCGCCGTGCTGGTCGGCATGGATCAGATCGTCGGACTTCACGGTCATGCCGGCGACGCGCACCTCGCCGCCGAAGCTTTCCGCATGCACCCAGGCATGCGACGGGCCGATCGAGCCGGCCAGCGCCTGGAAGCCCGGGGCCCATTGCGGGATGTCGCGAATCGAGCCGTCGGTGATGACACCGAGGCAGCCGAGCGCTTTGTGCACGTTGCTCTGCACCTCGCCCCAGAACGCGCCGTAGCCGACGTCGGGGCCGTCAATGTCCTGGATCACCGAGATGCGCGGACCGTGGCCGGTGCCGACATATTCGTAATATTCGATGCGGCGCTTGGACTGCTCTTCGGCCGGCAGCGAGGACTTCAGCACCGAGCGGATCGCAACCGTGCGGGCGTAGCCGACGATCGGCGGCAGGTCGGGAAATGGGCAGACCAGTTGCTTGGTGGTGTAGCCGATCAACCGGCGCTCGGGCGCCACGATCTCCATGGCATTGCAGATCGTCGGGGTGTCATAGCGGCCCAGCGCTTCGAGGACGGAAGCGGGCAGCGGCCCGGTCGCTTTATCAGTCACGGCGTTCTCTCCCAGATTGGCGGCCGCTGTTGGCGCGGTGCCGCCGGCACAGGGCGATATAGCCGAGATCGGGCTTCAACCCAACTCGGCCGCCTTCATGGCAGATATCCGCGAAAACCGCTCAGTGCAGCCGTCCGGGCCGGTCGTCGTCGTCGTGCGGCGGCTCCGACAAATTGGCCAGCGTCGGCGCCGAAGGCGGCGACGGGACCTCGCCTCCCGACGGCGCAGTGGCCGCCATCGCGCGCGCCTGGTCGCGATAGGATTTGTAGCCGAGCGGCAAACCGAGCAGATACAGCACCGTGCCGATCGACAGCACGTGCCAGGGATAGGCAATCAGGATAGCGATGAAGACGATCACCGCGACGAACGCCGGCAGCACCAGCTCGGGCGGCACGCGCATGCGCTTGGTCTTGCCGGAGAATACCGGCAGACGCGACACCATCAGGAAGGCGATCAAGAGCGTATAGGCCGCCGTCACCGCCGCGGGCAGCCGGCCGAGATCGAGAAACGCGATATAGATCGGCAGCAGCACGGTGATCGCGCCGGCGGGCGCCGGCACGCCGGTGAAGAAATTGGCGGCGAAGGCCGGTTTGTTCGGATCGTCCATGGTGGCGTTGAAGCGCGCCAGCCTCAAGCCCCCGGAGATCGCAAACACCATGGCGGCGATCCAGCCGGCATTGCCGAGCTCGTGCAACTGCCAGAAGTACAGCATCAGGCCGGGCGCCACGCCGAAATTGACGAAGTCGGCGAGGCTGTCGAGCTCGGCGCCGAACTTGGACTGGCCCTTGATCATGCGCGCGACGCGGCCATCGATGCCGTCGAGGGCAGCCGCGAACACGATGGCATAGACCGCGAGCGTCATCCGCCCCTCGATCGACAGCCGGATCGAGGTCAGGCCGGCGCAGATCGCCAGCAGCGTGATGACGTTGGGCACCAACATCCGCACCGGGATCGGGCGGAACCGCCGGCGGCGGACGTCAGGGTCTTTAAGATCATAGGGCGTCATGGCTTACCTCAAGGCGAGATATAGCAAGCCGCGTCCCCCTCCGCCATTGCGGCGGAAGGCCCTGATGCACCGACCAATGGTTAATTGGCGCGGTAGGCGCGGCTTGGGTCGTCCCCGGCAAGATCGGCCAAAATCGTCTCCCCGGCGATCGCGGTCTGCCCTTCCGACACCAGCGCCTTGGTGCCCAGCGGCAGATAGACGTCGAGGCGCGAGCCGAAGCGGATCAGGCCAAACCGCTCGCCCGCCCCGATCGCCTGCCCTTCCCTGACGAAGCAGACGATGCGCTTGGCGACGAGCCCCGCGATCTGGATCACGCCGATCCTAGCCGTCGGCGTCGTGATCACGAGCGAATTGCGTTCATTGTCCTCGCTCGCCTTGTCGAGCTCGGCGTTGACGAACAGGCCCGGCCGGTAGGCGATGCGGTCCACCCTGCCCGCGATCGGGCTGCGGTTCACGTGGCAGTTGAACACGCTCATGAACACCGAGATCCGCGGCAAAGGCCGGTCGCCGAGCCCGAGCTCGGCCGGCGGCAGCGCCATGGTGATCATCGAGACGCGGCCGTCGGCCGGCGACACCACGAGCCCCTCGCGCACCGGCGTCACGCGCACGGGGTCGCGGAAGAACAGCGCGCACCACACGGTCAGGATCGTGCCGATCCACCCGAGCGGCGACCACAGCCAGAACAGGATCAGGCTTGCCAGCGCAAAGCCGCCAATGAAGGGATAGCCCTCCTTGTGGATCGGCGGGATCTGACGCTGGATCGAATCGAGGATGGACATCGCTATCTGCCGCCTGGGAGTTGATGGCGCCGGGTCGCCCCCGCGCGGTGGAGTTGTTTAGGCCAGAGTTGGGACCCGAGACAAGGTCACTCCGCGGCCGCTGATGTCGCGAGGGCGTCATCGACCGGCGGCGGCTCCCGGTTGGGCGCCTCGCTGGAATCCGCCATCTTGGCCAGTTTCTCGCGCGCCGCCTCGGCCTCGCGCTGCCTGTTCCACATGCTGGCATAGAGGCCGCCCTGCACGAGCAGCTTGGCGTGGGTGCCCCGCTCGGCGATGCGGCCCTGGTCCAGCACGATGATCTCATCGGCGCCGACGATGGTGGAAAGCCGGTGCGCGATCACCAGCGAGGTGCGGTTCTTCGCCACGCGGTCGAGCGCGCCCTGGATCTCGTGCTCGGTGTGGGTGTCGAGCGCCGAGGTCGCCTCATCGAGCACCAGGATCGGCGGCGCCTTGAGCACGGTGCGCGCGATGGCGACGCGCTGCTTCTCGCCGCCGGACAGCTTCAAGCCGCGCTCGCCGACCTGGGTCTCGTAACCCATCGGCGCCATGCGGATGAAATGGTCGATCTGCGCCAGCCGCGCCGCCTCTTCGACCTCGGCATCACCAGCATCCCAGCGGCCGTAGCGGATGTTGTAACGGATGGTATCGTTGAACAGCACCGTATCCTGCGGCACCATGCCGATCGAGGCGCGCAGTGAATCCTGCGTGACCTCGCGGATGTCCTGCCCGTCGATCAGGATCTTGCCGCCGGAGACGTCGTAGAGGCGGAACAACAGACGCGAAATCGTCGACTTGCCCGCACCGGACGGGCCGACGATCGCGACCGTCTTGCCGGCCGGCACCTCAAAGCTGATGCCCTTGAGGATCGGCCGCGTCGGCTCGTAGGCAAAGCGCACGTCCTCGAAACGCAGATTGCCGGCCGAGACCACCAGCGGCTGCGCATCGGGCATGTCCTTGATCTCGGCCTCGCGTCCGAGCACGCCAAACATCTTCTCGATGTCGATGATTGCCTGCTTGATCTCGCGATAGACCATGCCCATGAAATTCAGCGGCTGGTAGAGCTGGATCATCATGGCATTGACCAGCACGAAATCGCCGACCGTGTTGGTGCCGTTGCGCACCCCGATCGCGCACATCAGCATGGTCGCGGTCAGCCCGAGCGTGAAGATCACGGCCTGGCCGGTGTTGAGCACCGCGAGCGAGGTATAGGCCTGAACGCTCGACTCCTCGTAGCGCGCGACCGACTTGTCGTAACGCTGCGCCTCGCGCGTCTCCGCGCTGAAATATTTCACGGTCTCGTAGTTGAGCAGCGAGTCGATCGCCTTGGTGTTCGCCTCGGTGTCGGAATCGTTCATCTTGCGGCGGATGCCGATCCGCCATTCGGTCGCGATGTAGGTGTAGTACATGTAGACCGCGACCGTGATCAGCGTCGCCACGACGTAGCGCCAGTCGAACTGCCAAAGCAGCACCGCCAGCAGCAGCGTGACCTCGACGATGGTCGGGATCAGCTGCAGGATCACCATGCGCACGATGACCTCGATGCCCTCGCGGCCGCGCTCGAGCACGCGCGTCAGGCCGCCGGTCTTGCGCTCGAGGTGGAAGCGCAGCGACAGCTCGTGCATGTGGATGAAGGTGATGGTGGCGAGCTTGCGCACCGCATGCATGGCGACGCGGGCAAAGATGCCGTCGCGCCATTGCGTCAGCACCGCCATCAGGATGCGCGTCACGCCATAGCTCGCGGTCAGCAGCAATGGCGAAGCGATCACCCAGAGGTGCCAGTTGTCGGGCTGCACCGGCGCGGTGTTGGCGCCGGTCAGCGCGTCCGTCGCCCATTTGAAGCTGAACGGAACGGTCAGCGTGATCAGCTTGGCGGCGAGCAACAGCACCATCGACCAGACCACCCGCATCTTCAGGTCGAAACGGTCGCCCGGCCAGATATAGGGCCACAGATGCGCCAGCGTGCCCATCAGCGTGGCCCGCTCCAGCGATCCTCCCGAGGGAGGATCGGGAACGTCTGCGCCGTCGAACGATTGAGGTTGGTCCATCAAAAAGCCTGAAAGCCCGCCGGGTGCGGGCAGCGTTACGATTTGCGATTTTCGCCCGTCATATAAAGCTTTCCCGATGCCAGCGCACCCCGCCAGATGGCGAATCTTTGATTGTTTGTCGCCATTTACCGGTAGATTTCCGGGGGATCCGAATCACCGATTGGGCTTGACGCCCCTTCGCTGCAATGCATCATGGCACCAATGAGCACGATCAAAACTGTCTGTGTCTATTGCGGCTCCGGCCCAGGAACCAATCCCAGCTTCACCGAAGGCGCCAAGGCGTTCGGCAAGGCCCTCGCCGAGAGCAACATCCGCCTGGTCTATGGCGGCGGCTCGCTCGGCCTGATGGGCTCGGTCGCAACCTCCGTGCTCGATCACGGCGGCACCGTCACCGGCATCATTCCCGAATTCCTCCGCAAGCGGGAGAATGCGCTGACCCGCGTGCAGGAGATGATCGTCACCCCCGACATGCACGAACGCAAGCGGTTGATGTTCGAGCGCTCCGACGCCTTCGTGGCATTGCCGGGCGGCGTCGGCACGCTGGAGGAGCTGGTGGAGCAGCTGACCTGGAAACAGCTCGGCCGTCACGCCAAGCCGGTGCTGCTCGCCAACTTCGACAATTTCTGGGAGCCGCTGTTCTCGCTGCTGTCGCACATGCGCCAGACCGAGTTCATCCGCGCCGGCCTTTCGGTCGACATCCTCAAGGCCGATCGCGTCGAGGATATTCTGCCGAAGCTGAAGGCGGCGGCGGCACAGATCGCCGAATCTGAAACGCAGCTCGCTCCGGAAGTGGCGCGCAAGCTCTAGCGCCTTACTCCGCCGGAAACGTCACCGCCTCGATCCGGTTGCCATCGGGATCGGTCACGAAGGCCGCGTAGTAGCGCACGCGGTCATGCGGGCGGAGGCCCGGCGCGCCGTCGGACGCACCGCCGGCGGACAGCGCCGCGACGTGAAACGCATCGACCTCGGCCGTCGTCTTTGCCCGCAGGCAGATGTGCACGCCGCTCTCCGGTGCCACGGGCAGCATTTCCTCGCGCAGATTGATCCAGAACTCGGGATAGGCCTTGCCGAAGCCGATCGTCAGCGGCCGCACGACGAGGCGCGTGAGGCCGAGCGCGGCGAGCGTGATCTCGTAGAATTTTGCGGAGCGATCGAGATCGCTGACCCCGACGGAGATGTGGTCGATCATGTTCTGTCCCCACCCATCGTTGCCGGCCTCTCCTTACTCTCCGCTGTCATCGCCCGGCTTGACCGGGCGATCCAGTACTCCGAGACGGAGTGATTGAACCGATGGGCCGCGGCGTACTGGATACCCCGCTTGCCGCCTACGCTAGAGCTTCGGCGCCCCTGGACCTCAACCCCGGCGAAGCCTTGGCGTAGCCGGGTCGCGGGGTATGACAGCAATACCTGGGACTACGCCGGCGCCCCCGACTTCACCAGCTTGTAGATCACCGAGTCCATCAGTGCCTGGAACGAGGCGTCGATGATGTTCGGGGACACGCCGACCGTGGTCCAGCGATCGCCGTTCTCGTCCTCGCTCTCGATCAGCACGCGCGTGACCGCGCCGGTGCCGCCGTTGAGGATACGGACGCGGTAGTCGATCAGTGTCAGGCCCTCGATGTACTTCTGGTACTTGCCGAGATCCTTGCGCAGCGCGACGTCGAGCGCGTTGACGGGGCCGTTGCCTTCGGCGGCCGAGATCAAACGCTCGCCGGCAACGTCGACCTTGACCACTGCAAGCGCGACGGTGACGCGCTCGCCGTGCGAATTATAGCGCTGCTCGACATTGACGTCGAACTGCTCGACCTCGAAATAATGCGGCACCTTGCCGAGCGTGCGCCGCGCCAGCAGATCGAACGAGGCGTTGGCGGATTCATAGGCGTAGCCCGCCGCCTCACGCTCCTTCAATTCCTCAACCAGCCGCGTCAGCTTGGGATCGCTCTTCTCGTAGGCAATGCCGGCACGGTCGAGCTCGGCAATGACGTTGGAGCGCCCGGCCTGGTCTGACACCAGCACCTTGCGATGATTGCCGACCAATTCCGGCAGCACATGCTCGTACGTCTGCGGGTCCTTCAGCACGGCGGAGGCATGAATGCCGGTCTTGGTGACAAAGGCGCTCTCGCCGACATAGGCCGCATGCCGGTTCGGCACGCGGTTGAGCATGTCGTCGAGGGTGCGCGAGACCTTGACGAGAGTTGCGAGCTTTTCGGGCGTGACGCCGATCTCGAAGGCGTCGGAAAACTCCTTCTTGAGCTTCAGCGTCGGGATCAGCGAGCACAGATTGGCGTTGCCGCAGCGCTCGCCGAGACCATTCAGCGTGCCCTGGATCTGCCGCGCGCCGGCCCGCACCGCGGCCAGCGAATTGGCCACGGCCTGCTCGGTGTCGTTATGGGCGTGGATGCCGACATGGTCGCCCGGGATGTGCTTCGTCACCTCGGTGACGATGGCCTCGATCTCGTTCGGCATGGTGCCGCCATTGGTGTCGCACAGCACCACCCAGCGCGCGCCGGCCTCATAGGCGGCCTTGGCGCAGGCGAGCGCGAAGGTTGAATCCTCCTTGTAGCCGTCGAAGAAGTGCTCGCAGTCGAGCATGACCTCGCGGCCCGCGGCCTTCGCCGCCGCGACGCTGTCGCGGATCGACGCCAGATTTTCTTCCTTCGTCGTCTCCAGCGCGACGCGCACCTGATAGGCGGAGGACTTCGCCACGAAGCAGATCGCGTCGGCCTTCGCTTCGAGGAGCCCGGCCACACCGGGATCGTTGGAGACCGAGCGGCCTGCCCGGCGCGTCATGCCGAAGGCGGTGAAGCGCGCATGCGAAAACTTCGGCTTGGTGCCGAAGAACTCGGTGTCGGTCGGATTGGCGCCGGGATAGCCGCCCTCGACATAGTCGATGCCGAGATCGTCGAGCATCGCCGCGATGACCTGCTTGTCGGTCAGGGTGAAGTCGACGCCGTTGGTCTGCGCCCCGTCGCGCAGCGTGGTGTCGAACAGATAGAGACGCTCCTTGCTCATTGCGCGCCTCCGAGCGTCTTTTTCATCGTGGTGTTGGCGAGCCACTCGTCGTTGATGGTGATGCTGTTGCGCTGCATGGCGACATAGCCGCGCTTGGCGAAGAAGTTTTGCGCGGTGTCGCTGGCATCGACCGACAGGCTGGTCGCGCCGCGACCGCCGGCGAGCTTCTCCAGCGCGTCCACCAGCATGGCCGCGATGCCCTGACCGGTCACGGCGGGATGCACATAGAGCATATGGATGTGATCGGCCCCGCGCAGCGAGGCGAAGCCGACGGGCGAGCCCTCCAGCGTGGCGACCAGCGTGAGATCGGCCGCGAGCCGCTTGCCGAACTCTTCGGTTTCCGCCGCCTCCATCCAGGCCTGCTGCTGCGCCTCGTTGTAGTCTTCGCCGGTCAGCTCCTCGATGCTTGCCGTGAAGATCGCGGCGAGAACCGGAACGTCATCAGGCAGGAACGGCCGCAATCCGGGTTTTGGCAAAGTCTGTCCCATCGTCTTCACCACATCCCATAGAGTTTCAGGGCCAGCGCCACGGCCGCCGCGAGCAGCAGTATCTTCAGCGCGATGTAATAGAGCCAGTGCCGCGGAAAAGGCGTGTCGGGCCGCTTCATCGCGCGACCTCCCAGGTCGTCCCGTCCTTGGAGTCCTTGATCGCAACGCCCATCGCGGCAAGCAGATCGCGAATTCGGTCGGACTCTTTGAAGTCCTTGCGGCTACGGGCGGCCGTCCGCTCCGAGATCAGGCGTTCGACTTCCTTGGCATCGACCCCGCTGGCCTGCTGCTTGCGCCCTTCCCACTGCGCAGCGCTTTCGGAGAGGAAGCCGAGCAGGCGCAACGAGCCCGCCAGCGCGCTCACGTCGCTGCCACGCAGGCCATGCAGCGCCGCGATCGCCAGCGGCGTGTTGAGGTCGTCGAGCAGCGGCTCGACCACGGACGCGGCCGGCTGGCCGGGCTCGGCGTCGGCCGCGACCCGATACCAGTCGTCGAGCGTCCTGGCGCTCTCCTCCAGCGACTTCAGGGTCCAGTCGATCGGCGAACGGTAATGCGTCTTCAGCATGTTCAGGCGCAGCACCTCCCCCGGCCAGTCCGCGAGCAGCTCGTGGATGGTGACGAAGTTGCCGAGCGACTTCGACATCTTCTCGCTCTCGACCTGGAGGAAGCCGTTGTGCATCCAGTAATTCGCCATGCGCTCTTGATGGAAGGCGCAGCAGGTCTGTGCCACCTCGTTCTCGTGATGCGGAAACACGAGATCGATGCCGCCGCCATGGATGTCGAAATATTCGCCGAGATGCTTCCAGGCCATGGCCGAGCACTCGATGTGCCAGCCCGGGCGTCCCTGCGCGGTGATCCCGGCCGGCGACGGCCATGACGGCTCACCCGGCTTGGACGGCTTCCACAGTACAAAGTCGGTGTTGTCCTTCTTGTAGGGCGCGACGTCGACGCGGGCGCCGGCGATCATCTCGTCCAGCGAGCGATTGGACAGCGCGCCATAGCGCGGCAGGCCGGAATTGGCCGCGTTCATCGCCTGCGGCGAGAACAGCACATGGTCCTCGGCAGCATAGGCAAAGCCACCCTTGACGAGCCTTTCGATGATCTCGCGCATCTCGCCGATATGCTCGGTCGCGCGCGGCTCGACGGTCGGCCGGAGTGCACCAAGCGCATCGACGTCGGCGTGAAACTGCTTTCCGGTCTGCTCGGTGACCTTGCGGATCGCCTCGTTCAGCGGGAGCCCCGGAAAATCGCGCGCGGCGCGGTCGTTGATCTTGTCGTCGACGTCGGTGATGTTGCGGACATACGTCACGTGCGCCTCGCCATAGAGATGGCGCAGCAACCGAAACAGCACGTCGAACACGATCACCGGCCGCGCATTGCCGATATGGGCGAAGTCGTAGACGGTCGGTCCGCAGACATACATGCGGACGTTCTTCGCATCGAGCGGCACGAAGGTGCGCTTGTCCCGGCTCAGCGTATCGTAAAGGCGCAATTCCATATGGATACCCGTCGGCTGTTGGCCGGGCGTCCAGTGCTCTCAATGCTTTTTGAGAAAAGACGGCTCCAGCCAGCGAATCGCTAGCTCGTAATCTCGCGGCAAATGCCACAAATGGCGAGGAGACCGTTCATGCGGGAACATATGGGCCACGAGGGGCCCTTGCGTCAAGAGAGCCGCGAAAACGCCGTTTTATCTCCGCAAAGCGCGGCCGCCCGCCTTGATGGTTCATCATCCTTAACCTTTTGAGTTTACTTGGAACCCGGCGGTTCCCTACAGCCCCCGGTGCACCCATGCGATCCCTGCTCGCGCTCGTCTCTTGTGCCTCCATCATCGCGGCATCCAGCGCGTTCGCCGAGACCCGCGTCTTCATCATCGCCAATCAGGCGGACGGCTACGGTGTGGACCAGTGCCTCGCCAAGGGCGAGAAATGCGGCGCACAGGTCGCGCGCACCTATTGCCAGTCACGCGATTTTGCCCAGGCCTCGGCCTACCGCCGGGTCGATCCCGACGAAATTACCGGCTCTGTCCTCAAAACTGGCGCAAACTGCTCCCATGGCCATTGCGACGAATATGTAGCAATCACCTGCCAGCGCTGAATTCCCTCGGAGCTGGCGGACCTTAGGACCAGTTTTCGGCCCCTGAAACGACGTGACGATGCCGCAGGAAGCGGCTATTGGAGGGCGCGCGTCGGCCCCCAAAATCGCATTGGAAGTCACTTGGGGCCGTGACCTCGCTAGAATGGCGGATATGCCTGAATTTTTGCCTCTCTCCCGTGCTCGCTCCATCCTTGCCTGCACCGTGCTTCTGAGCACGGTCGTGCTCGCCAACGGTGCTTTCGCGCAAGCCGGCCCGCCCGGCCCGCCGCCGCAGCCCGGCCAGAACGGGCTCGGACCAAATCCGATGTGCGTGCGGCTGGAAGGCCAGCTCGCCGCGCTCGATCGTGGCGGCGGCGGTGGCGACCCCGCGCGCGAAGACCAGATCCGCCGCTATCAGGATTCCCAGGCCAAGCAGCAGGCCGAGCTCGACCGCGTCACCATGCAGGCCAAGCGCATGGGCTGCGATTCCTCCGGCTTCTTCTCGCTGTTCAACGGCCAGTCGGCGCAATGCGGCCCGGTCAACACCCAGATCCAGCAGATGCGCGCCAATCTGGACCAGATCACCGGCAATCTCGAACGCCTGCGCGGCGGCGGCCCCGGCGGCTTCAGCCCGGAGCGCGACAACCAGCGCCGCTCGGTGCTGGCGGCACTGGCGCAGAACAATTGCGGCCCGCAATATGCCAACGCCGCGCAATCGCAGGGCGGCGGCAACTTCCTGAGCAATCTGTTCGGCGGCAACAACCCCAACAATCCCAACAATCCGCAAGGCGTGCCGCCCTCCGATCTCGGGCCGCAATCCGGCACCTACCGCACCGTGTGCGTGCGCACCTGCGACGGCGCGTATTTCCCTGTCTCGTTTGCCACCGTGCCGGCGCGCATCCCCGACGACGAGAAGACCTGCAAGGCGCTGTGCCCGGCCGCGGAAGCCGTGCTCTACACCCATCGCAATCCCGGCGAAGACATGAACTCCGCGGTCTCCACCAGCGGCCAGCCCTACACGGCGCTGCCGACTGCGTTCAAATTCCGCGGCGAGTTCAACCCGTCCTGCTCCTGCAAGGCCGCAGGCCAGACCTGGGCCGACGCGCTGAAATCCGCCGACGACAAGGCGGCGGCCGAGCAGCAGGGTGACATCATCGTCACCGAGGAGAGCGCCAAGAAGATGCAGCAGCAGCGGCTCAACAAGGGCACGCCTGCGACTGCCAAGAAGGGCGCGGCTCCCGCGCCGACGACGGCCGGCGCACCGGCTGCGACGCCGCCTGCGGAGACCGGCACGGCCACCCCGTCGTCGGAGAACAAGCCGATCCGCTCAGTCGGCCCGACGTTCCTGCCGCAGCAGCAGAAGTAGGCCCTGACCCGTCATGCCCCGCGAAGGCGGCCGCCAGGCGCGGCCGTTTCACTGTTACTGCTTACCCTCGCGGCTCCACGGGAAGAGATTGGCCGGAAAGTCCGCTGCGTAGCGCTTTCCCTTCGGAGGCGGCGGCGGCTCGTCCGGAGGATTCGGATTCGGCTCGACCACCCGCCGATAGAGGTGCCAGGTGGCGTGACCGAGCACCGGCAGGACGACAGCGAGACCGACGAAGAACGGCAACGAGCCGATCACGAGCAGTGCCGCGACGATGACGCCCCATCCGGCCATCGCAACCGGATTCGCCGCCACCGCTCGGAGCGACGTGCGGATCGCGTCGATCGCAGTCGCGTGCCGGTCAAGCATCAACGGAAACGACACGACGCTGACGCACAAGGCCACAACCGCAAACAGGAAGCCACAACCGCAACCGACGATGATGAGCGACCAGCCTTCCGGTGTCGTCAGCACCCGCGTTGCGAAGTCGGGAATGCTTGCGGCCGCCGCGTGACCGAAGATCGTGACATAGATCGCGTTCGCGACACCGATCCAGGCCCCGAACAGGACCAGCAGGAGTACGCCGAGCTCGACCATGGCGCCGAACGACGGTGCGCGCAGCACCTTGATCGCATCCCACGCATCGACCTCCTCGCCGCGCTCGCGACGCCGGCTGAGTTCATATAGACCGATCGCGGCAAAAGGGCCGATCAAGGCAAAGCCGGCAGCCAGCGGAAACAGCAGCGGCAGCACCGAATAGCCGAGAACCATCCTGAACAGGACGAGACCGAGGACGGGATAAATCACGCACACGACGATCGCGTGGCTCGGCATCGCCTGGAAATCCTCCCAACCCAGGCGCAGCGCCTCTGTCAGGTCGGACCAGCCGATCTTGCGAATGGGATAGGAGGCCGCTTCGCCGAACAGGTGCCGCTTTACGATGTTGTCGGAATAAAGAGTGGCCATGGACACACCCTCCTCTGCTGAAAGTCGCGGCGGCAAACGGCGCGCTTTCCGGCCGCGCGTATCCGCCCTTATGTGCGGGAGACGCGATCGAGCCGAGTACGGCAGTTCCAGGCTCAACGAGGAAGGAGCTTAGCCGGACGAAACCCGTCGCGACCTGCGCCCCGAGCTTAGCGCGCGCGATCTGGAATGACCAGCGCTCCCGGCTGGGTGAATTGTGCGTTGCATATTTTGTGCGATGCATCACATCGAGAATGAGACCGACGCTCGCCAGCTCGCACGGCAACATCGATCGCCCACGCCGCCTAAGCGTGTTGACATGCTATTGACGCCGGGTTCGCGGGGGATCATTTTAAAAGTCTGGACGCCCCCAGCGGTCGCGGTCTTCCTCTTGAACATCGCGACCGGTTGAATGGGCGAGGCAAGAGGCGCCGCGATGGCGCATATGTCAGCATAGATGTCCGCGTAGAGAAAGTCCGCCATCGCGACAGACATGAGCTCCGCCCTGGATTCGTATCCGTAGCCTTCGATGGCAAGGATGGATCAGGATGGCTGTCGCTCTGATACTGCTTCTGGTCGCGATCGGCTCGGTGCTGTTTCACCTCTACAGCCCGTGGTGGTGGACGCCGATCGCCACGAACTGGGCCTATATCGACCACACCATCAACATCACGTTCTGGATCACGGGCTTCGTTTTCGTCGCGGTCATCGCCTTCATGGCCTATTGCGTCTTTCGCTTTCACCACAAAGAGGGAAGACGGGCTGACTACAATCCGGAAAACAAAAAGCTCGAATGGTGGCTGAGCGTCGGGACCGGCGTCGGAGTCGCGGCCATGCTGGCGCCTGGCCTCGTGGTCTGGCACCAGTTCGTGACGGTGCCTGCGGATGCTACCGAGGTCGAGGTCATGGGCCAGCAATGGCAATGGAGCTTCCGCCTTCCGGGCAAGGATGGGCGGTTGGGCACATCCGACGTCCGCAACATCGCTTCCGACAATCCGATGGGACTCAATCGTGACGACCCACACGCGCAGGACGACGTGGTGATCGAGAACGGCGACCTGCACCTTCAGATGGGAAAGCCGGTCAAGGTTCTGCTCCGCTCGGTTGATGTCCTGCACGATTTCTACGTGCCCGAATTCCGCGCCAAGATGGACATGGTCCCTGGCATGGTGACCTATTTCTGGATAACGCCGATCCGAACCGGAACGTTCGACGTTCTATGTGCGGAGCTTTGTGGCGCTGCTCATTATCAGATGCGGGCCAAGGTCATCGTCGACGAAGAGCGTGAATATCACGCCTGGCTGGAGCAACAAAAGACGTTTGCCGAATTGTCGCCGGCAAGAGCGGTCGTGAAGGCGACGTACCAATCCGGTGGCAAGTAGCAAGCTGCCGCTGCGAAGATGGATCGGGTGCACGAGGCCAACGCCCCACCCCCGATGGAAACGACCGAGGAGGTTTCGATGGTCGATATTCCATATGATGGGATCGCAGGCATCCCGCCTGCCGAAGTACCTGAAGTCGAGCTCTATCATCCAAGGAGCTGGTGGACGCGGTATGTCTTCTCGCAGGACGCCAAGGTGATCGCCATTCAGTATTCGCTGACGGCTTCGGCCATCGGGCTGGTGGCCCTTGTGCTGTCGTGGCTGATGCGACTGCAACTGGGATTCCCCGGCACCTTCTCTTTCATCGATGCCAACCAGTACCTCCAGTTCATCACCATGCACGGCATGATCATGGTGATCTATCTGCTCACCGCATTGTTCCTCGGCGGCTTCGGCAACTACCTGATCCCGCTGATGGTCGGCGCCCGGGACATGGTCTTCCCTTACGTGAACATGCTGAGCTACTGGGTCTACCTGCTCGCAGTCCTGGTGCTGGCCTCGACATTCTTCGTGCCCGGCGGCCCCACCGGCGCCGGCTGGACGCTATACCCGCCGCAAGCCATCCTCTCCGGAACGCCCGGGCAGGATTGGGGCATCATTCTCATGATGTCATCCCTGATCCTGTTCATCATCGGTTTCACCATGGGCGGGCTCAACTACGTGGTCACGGTGCTGCAGGCGCGCACCCGCGGCATGACGTTGATGCGCCTGCCCCTGACGGTGTGGGGCATTTTCACGGCGACCGTCATGGCGTTGCTGGCATTCCCTGCACTCTTCGTTGCCTCGGTCATGCTGCTGCTCGACCGTCTCCTGGGAACCAGCTTCTTCATGCCCTCCCTCGTCGAGATGGGACAGCTGTCGAAATATGGCGGCGGCAGCCCGCTGCTGTTCCAGCACCTGTTCTGGTTCTTCGGCCACCCCGAGGTCTACATCGTCGCCCTGCCCGCCTTCGGCATCGTCTCCGATCTGATCAGCACGCATGCGCGCAAGAACATCTTCGGTTATCGCATGATGGTCTGGGCGATCGTGGGGATTGGTGCGCTCAGCTTCGTCGTGTGGGCGCACCACATGTATGTGAGCGGTATGTTCCCGCAATTCGGGTACTTCTTCGCCACCACGACGCTCATCATCGCCATCCCCACCGCGATCAAGGTCTATAACTGGGTGCTGACCCTGTGGCGCGGCGACATTCATCTCAGGGTGCCGATGCTGTTCGCCCTCGGCTTCATCATCACCTTCGTGAATGGCGGGCTCACCGGCCTCTTCCTCGGCAACGTCGTCGTGGACGTGCCCCTCTCGGATACCATGTTCGTGGTCGCGCATTTCCACATGGTGATGGGCGTGGCACCGATCATGGTCGTGCTCGGCGCGATCTATCATTGGTACCCCAAGGTCACGGGACGGATGCTGAACGACCTCCTGGGCAAGTTTCACTTCTGGGTCACCTTCCTCGGCGCCTACCTGATCTTCTTCCCCATGCACTATCTGGGACTGCTCGGGGTTCCGCGCCGGTATTTCGAACTTGGCGACACGTCGTTCATTCCGTCCTCGGCCCATTCGCTGAATGCCTTCATCTCCGTGGTGGCCTTGACCGTCGGCTTCAGCCAGATGGTGTTCCTGTTCAATCTTGCCTGGAGCCTGTTCAAGGGTGAGGCCTCAGGCGGCAATCCGTGGCGGGCGACGACGCTGGAGTGGCAGACGCCGGAGACGCCCCCGGGGCACGGCAACTGGGGCAAGGAGCTCCCGGTCGTCTACCGCTGGGCCTATGACTACAGTGTGCCCGGCGCCGCGGAGGACTTCATTCCGCAGAACCAGCCGCCGCGCGCGACGCAGCTCGTTCAGGGAGCTGCTTCGTGAGCGCCATCATCCTGTTCCTGGCTGTGCTTGCGGTGATCGCCGGATGGTGGCTGTCGCAGCAGCGGCTGATGGCCAAGCCCTGGCTGGAGGAAGGCTCGGTCGGTGACTTCCCCGGTGGCGATAGCATGACCTGGCCCGCAGCGAAGGTCGGGCTTGGCGTGTTTCTCGCCGTCGCGAGCGCATTATTCGTCCTCTTCATCAGCGCCTACTCGATGCGCATGAGCGTGGTGGACTGGCGCCCGGTACCGGTACCGCGGCTGCTGTGGGTCAACACGGGCGTCCTGGTCCTGAGCAGTGTCGCGCTGCAATGGTCGTACGTGGCTGCCGGGCGACACGATACCGAGAGCGTCAAGATCGGTCTGCTCGTCGGCGGAGCATCTGCCGTGATCTTCCTCGCCGGACAGCTCCTGGCCTGGCAACGGCTCGGGGCTGCCGGATATTTCGTGGCGTCCAATCCGGCCAATTCCTTCTTCTACCTGTTGACCGCGGTCCACGGGCTGCATCTGACGGGCGGCCTGGTGGCCCTCGGGCGAACCTCGGCCAAGGTGTGGCGCGGCGCCGAGATCGCCGAGATGCGCTTGAGCGTGGAGCTGTGCGCCATCTACTGGCACTTCCTGCTGCTGGTCTGGCTTGTGCTGCTCGGTCTTCTCACGGGCTGGACCGACGATTTCGTCAACATCTGCCGTCAATTGCTGAGCTAGGGAGGCGAGACCAGATGGCTGAAACCGTGCTGACACATTCGGGCCAATCGCCTGCGCGGCTTGAAGGCTGGCGCGGCATCGCCGCCGACTGGGCGTCCGATCAGCGCGCCTTCAAGAACGTGTCCTGGGGCAAGGCCATGATGTGGATCTTCCTCCTCAGCGACACCTTCATCTTCAGTTGCTTCCTGCTCTCCTACATGACGGCACGCATGTCGACGACCGTGCCGTGGCCGAATCCCAGCGAAGTCTTCGCCCTCAATATCGGGGGCCACCACATCCCCCTGATCCTGATCGCCATCATGACCTTCGTCCTGATCAGCAGCAGCGGAACAATGGCGATGGCCGTCAATTTCGGCTACCGCAAGGATCGCGTCAGAACCGCAATCCTGATGCTGGTCACGGCGGCCTTCGGCGCAACATTCGTCGGAATGCAGGCGTTCGAATGGACCAAGCTGATCATGGAGGGCGTTCGCCCCTGGGGCAATCCATGGGGCGCGGCGCAGTTTGGCTCAAGCTTTTTCATGATCACGGGTTTCCACGGCACCCACGTGACGATCGGCGTGATCTTCCTGATCGCGATCGCGCGAAAGGTCTGGCGTGGAGACTTCGACGTCGAGAGGCGCGGCTTCTTCACAAGCCGCAAGGGCTATTACGAGATCGTCGAGATCACGGGCCTGTACTGGCACTTCGTCGATCTCGTGTGGGTGTTCATCTTTGCATTGTTCTATCTTTGGTGAGGTCGACGCATGACAAACGCGGCGGTACACATGGAAGGCCAGCTCCACGCTCCGGCGCACGGCGCAGTCGCAACAGCAGCCGTGCACGCCAAGGGGCAACAGCACCCGATCAAGCTCTACCTCGTGGTCTGGGGCTGGCTGTTCGTCCTCAGCACGTGCTCCTACCTCGTCGACTACTTTGGCCTGCACGGCTACCTCAGGTGGTCGCTGATCCTGGTGTTCATGGTGCTGAAGGCCGGCCTGATCGTCGCCGTCTTCATGCACATGGCCTGGGAGCGGCTGGCCCTCGCCTATGCGATCCTGCTGCCACCAATCGCGGTCATGGTGTTTGTGACAATCATGGTGCTCGAATCCGAGTACACGCACTTCCTGCGGGTGATGTTCTTCGCAACCCCGTCATAGGGCCCGCTGTCGTTCGAGCTGAAGTTCAGCCCTCGAACGCGTCGATCGACGCCGTGCTGCCGCGCGAGACCAGCGTCTCGTCCGCGGCGGGCGACGGCTCGCCCTTGTCGCGAAAGCGGTTGGTGATGGGATAGCGGCGGTCGCGGCCGAAATTCCTGGCCGTCACCTTCACGCCCGGCGCGGCCTGGCGGCGCTTGTATTCGGCGACGTTGAGCAGATGATCGATGCGGACGACCGTCTCGCGGTCGAAGCCGGCGGCGATGATCTTGTCGAGCGACTCCTCGCGCTCGATCAGACGCTCCAGGATGGCATCGAGCACGTCATAAGGCGGCAATGAATCCTGATCGGTCTGGTTTTCGCGCAGCTCCGCCGTCGGCGGGCGCGTGATGATATCGGGCGGAATGACCTCGCCCGCAGGCCCGAGCGCGCCGTCGGGCTTCCAGTGGTTGCGCAGCGCGGCCAACCGAAACACCTGCGTCTTGTAGATGTCCTTGATCGGATTGAAGCCGCCGTTCATGTCGCCATAGAGCGTGGCGTAGCCGACCGACATTTCCGACTTGTTGCCGGTCGTCACCACCATCAGCCCGGTCTTGTTGGAGATCGCCATCAGCAACGTGCCGCGGGTGCGGGCCTGCAGGTTTTCCTCGGTGATATCGGGCGGCAGATTCCTGAAGATGCCGGACAGGATGGTCTCGAAGCCGGTCACGGCTTCAGCGATCGGCAGCACCTCGTAGCGGATTCCGAGATGCCCGGCGAGTTCGCCCGCGTCCGCGATCGAGTGTGCTGCGGTGTAGCGATAAGGCAGCATCACCCCATGCACCTGGTCGGCACCGAGCGCATCGACCGCGATCGCCGCGCAGAGAGCGGAGTCGATGCCGCCGGAAATGCCGAGCAGAACGCCGGGAAATCCGTTCTTGGCGACATAGTCGCGCAAGCCCAGCACGCAGGCCGCGTAGTCGGCGTGGTCGCCCTCGGGCTGCGCGGCAATCGGCCCCGCGCAGCGCCAATCGTCGCCGTTCCTGGTGAAGCGCAATGTGGTGACGCTCTCTTCGAAAGCCGGCAATTGCGCCGCGAGCGAGAGATCGCCGTTGAGTGCAAAGGACGCGCCGTCGAACACCAGCTCGTCCTGACCGCAAACCTGGTTGAGATAGACCAGCGGCAGGCCGCTCTCGGTGACGCGCGCCACGGCGACCGACAGGCGCACATCGCTCTTGTCGCGGGCATAGGGCGAGCCGTTCGGCACCAGGATGATCTCGGCGCCGGTCTCGGCCAGCGTCTCGACCACATTCTCGTAATCCTCGGACTCCTCCAGCCAGATGTCCTCGCAGATCGGCACGCCGATCCGCACGCCGCGCACGGTCACGGGACCTGCGGCAGGGCCGCGCGAAAACAGCCGCTTCTCGTCGAACACGCCGTAATTCGGCAAGTTGCACTTGAAGCGCAGTGCGGCGATGCGGCCGCCATCGAGCAGCGCGCAGGCATTATGGAGCCTGCCGTCCTCGACCCAGGGCGTGCCGACCAGCACCGCCGGGCCGCCATCGGCGGTCTCGCGCGCGAGCGCCTCGATCGCGGCGCGGCAGGCGTCCTGAAACGCCGGCTTCTGCACCAGATCTTCCGGCGGGTAGCCGGCGATGAACAATTCCGGAAACAGCACGAGATCGGCGCCGTCGGACTTGGCTTGCGCGCGCGCGGCACGCACTTTCGCGGCATTGCCCTCGATGTCGCCCATGGTCGGATTGAGCTGGGCGAGCGTGACCGCGAAGACGTTGAGACGTTCGGTCATGGCGCCGCACTCCGCTTCAGAGGAACCCCAATCGCTCGATGATGGCGATGATCCAGAACGCGCCGGCCATCAGCAGCGCAACGCCGACCGCGGCCGAGCCCATGTCCTTGACCCGGCCGATCTGCTTGTCGTGATCCATGGTCAGGCGGTCGGCAAGCTTCTCGATCGCGGTGTTGAGCAGCTCGACCGTCAGCACGAACGCAACCGAACAGACCAGCTCAACCGCCCGCAGCGCCGTCGCGGCGACGAACCATGCCAGCGGCACCGACAGGATGAGCGCAAAAATCTCCTCGCGAACGGCCTGCTCCGACCGGAACGCGAAGGCCAGACCGTTGCGTGAATTGATCGTCGCCTTCCAGATCCGCAGCAAGGTGTTAGAGCCCCGCGGCGACCGGCATCGGCCTGGCCTTGCCGGCGCGCTCCTGCTTGAGGAGCTCCGCGATCAGGAAAGCCATGTCGATCGATTGCTCGGCATTGAGGCGGGGATCGCAGACCGTGTGGTAGCGGTCGTTGAGATCCTCGTCGGTGATCGCGCGGGCGCCGCCGATACACTCGGTGACGTCCTGGCCGGTCATCTCCAGATGCACGCCGCCGGCGTGCGTGCCTTCCGCGGCGTGGATGGTGAAGAACGACTTCACCTCCGACAGGACGCGGTCGAACGGGCGTGTCTTGTAGCCCGACGTCGAGGTGATGGTGTTGCCGTGCATGGGATCGCACGACCAGACCACAACCCTGCCCTCGCGCTTCACGGCGCGGATCAATCCCGGAAGATGGTCGGCGACCTTGTCGGAGCCGAAGCGGTTGATCAGCGTCAGCCGGCCCGGCTCGTTGTCGGGGTTGAGCACGTCGATCAGCTTCAAGAGCTCGTCGGGCTTGAGCGACGGGCCGCACTTCAGGCCGATCGGGTTCTTGATGCCGCGGAAATATTCGACATGGCCGTGATCGAGCTGGCGGGTGCGGTCGCCGATCCAGATCATGTGGCCCGAGGTCGCGTACCAGTCGCCGGTGGTGGAATCGACCCGGGTCATGGCCTGCTCGTAGCCGAGCAGCAGCGCCTCGTGGCTGGTGTAGAAATCGGTCGCGCGCAGCTCAGGATGGCTCTCGAGGTCGAGACCACAGGCGCGCATGAAATTGAGCGCGTCGGAGATGCGGTCGGCCAGTTCCTTGTAGCGGCGGGACTGCGGCGAGTCCTTCAGGAAGCCGAGCATCCATTGATGCACGCTGCCGAGATTAGCAAAGCCGCCGGTCGCGAATGCCCGCAGCAGGTTCAGCGTCGCGGCCGACTGGCGATAGGCCATCAGCTGGCGCTGCGGGTCCGGCACGCGCGCTTCCTTGGTGAAGGCGATGTCGTTGACGATGTCGCCGCGATAGCTCGGCAGCTCGACGCCGTTCATCTTCTCGGTCGGCGACGACCGCGGTTTTGCGAACTGGCCGGCGATGCGGCCGACCTTCACCACCGGCACCGCGCCGGCATAGGTCAACACCACCGCCATCTGGAGCAGCACGCGGAAGAAATCGCGGATGTTGTTGGCGCCGTGCTCGGCAAAGCTCTCGGCGCAGTCGCCGCCCTGGAGCAGGAAGGCCTCGCCGGCCGCAACGCGGGCCAGCGACTTCTTCAGATTGCGCGCCTCGCCCGCGAACACCAGCGGCGGAAAGGTCGCAAGCTGCGCCTCGACGTCGGCCAAGGCCTTGGCGTCGGGATAATCGGGCACCTGTAGCACCGGCTTGCTGCGCCAGGACTCGGGCGTCCACCGCTCGGACATCGCAATCTCTCCGTGAAGCAAAAAAGCACAACCTGATCTGTGGGTTGCGAGGGCCGCCTTATACACAGCCCAGTCCCCCGCCGCCAGTTGTAAATCCATTTCGCACTGCAAACCCTTGCGGGGAAAGCCGAATTCGCATTTGCTGAGGGCTGGCAAGGAAACCGGCAGGACATCGGCTGCCCATGGACGCGGCGCGCAACGACGTTTTCATCGACGAGATCACCTTCCCGGCGACGGACGGCTATCCGCTGGCAGGCACCCTGTTCCTGCCGCGCGCCAGCAAACGCCATGCGGTGCTGATCAACTCCGCCACCGCCGTCCCGCGAAAGATCTATCGCGGCTTTGCCTCCTACCTCGCCCATCGCGGCTGCGCGGTCCTGACCTACGATTATCGCGGCATCGGCGATTCCCGGCAGCCGGCGATGGTCGGCTACAACCAGCCGAAATCGCTGGTCGGCTTCAAGGCCTCGATGTCGGACTGGGCCGCGCAGGACGTCACCGCCGCGGTGCGCTGGATGCGCGAGCGCTACACCACCCTGCCGCTCGCCTATGTCGGCCACTCCTTCGGCGGCCAGGCGCTCGGACTGATCGACAACAACAGCGACATTTCGCGCGCCGCCTTCGTGGCCTCGCAGGCCGCGACCTGGCGGCTGATGACGTCGCCGGAAAAATACCGCGTCTACGCCTTCATGAATTTCGTCGGCGTGCCGCTCGTCCACGCGCTCGGCTACGCGCCGGGCTGGGCCGGCATCGGCGAGGATCTGCCCAAGGGGGTTTTCCTGCAATGGGCCGACTGGGTCTCCAGCCCGCGCTATCTGTTCGACTCCAAATTACCGGCGCTGGAGAACTTCGCAAAGTTCAAGGGCGAGCTGCGCGCGCTCTGCTTCTCCGACGATCCCTGGGCGACGCGGCCCGCGGTCGAACTGCTCGCGAGCGGCTTCACCGCGATCAAGCCGGAGGTGCTGACGGTCAAGCCGTCCGACGTCGGCGCCAAGGCGATCGGCCATTTCGGCTTCTTCCGCCCCGAGCACCGCGACACGCTGTGGCGCGGCGTGGCGGAATGGATCCAGGGGGAGTGACATTACGCGGCCGCCGCGGGCAGCTTGATGACGATCCGCAATCCGCTTCGTTCGCTCTCCGTGATATTCGCGGCGTCGATCGTTCCCCCAAGTCGATCGACAATCCGCTTGACGATCGAGAGGCCCAGACCGACGCCCTCGCCTTCCGGCCGCTGCCCACGGAAGAACGGCTCAAATATCCGGCCGATCTCGTCGGGGGACACGCCTGGCCCATTGTCCTCGATCCGAAGCACAGCCATGGCGCCATCCCGGTAAATCGCCACATCGATCCTGCCGCCCGCCGGCGTGAAACGGAGCGCGTTATCGAGAAGATTGCGGATCATGGCTGCGAGCATGACCGGCTCGCCGCGCACCGGAACTGACTCGGCCCGTTCGAAACCAAGATCGACGCCGCGGCTGATCGCCTCCCGCAAGAGATCGGCGATGACGCTCTTCGCCGCGTGATCGAGCTCCACGACTTCCCATTGCCGGCAATCGGTGGACGCAGCGTCGTGGCGCGCCAGCGCAAGCAACTGCTCCAGAAGATGCTTGCTGCGACTCATGCCCTGCCGAAGCGCCGCAAGGCGCTCGCGCGCGGCCGGCGGCAGTTCGACGTGATCGAGATTCTCAGCCTGTACGCTCAACGCCGTGAGCGGTGTGCGCAGTTCGTGCGCGGCATCCGCGATAAACCTTCGCTGCTGCCCTATCATTTCGTGCATGCGCTGCAACAGGCCGTTGATGGAAGACACGAACGGATTCAGTTCGCTTGGGAGCTCGCGAAGCGGCAACGCCGTCATGTCATCCGCACGCCGTGCGTTGAGTTCGTCCGCCAGCCGGACCATGGGTCGAAGCGATCCGGCAATGACAAAGGCGATCACCAGCATCAGGCAAGGGATCAGCGCGGCGATCGGAAGCACGGTGCGGAGCGCCATGTCACTCGCGATCTCATCCCTGACCCCCGTGCTCTGGGCCACGGCAAACCGGCTGCCATCGGATCGCGTCCTCAGCACCACCCGGACCGGTTTTCCCTGTCGCGTTGCATCGCGCATCCCATCCTGAAGCCGCCACAACTGGCGCTCCTCGGGTGTGCCTTGCGGCGCCTTGCCCAGCTCCATCAGCCAGACCTCGGAGTTTTCATCGACCCCATGGAGGTCCTGAGCTCCGGTGAAGCCACCGCTCTGAACGAGGCCCGCGATCTGGATCAGCACGGAGTCCTGCGTCTCGATCGCCTCATCGAATGCCCACCGGTGTGCGAAGACGCCTCCGATGAGCCCGGTCACCAGCACGATCGTCGTCAAGCTGATGAACAGCCGGCCGCGCAGCGAGTTGATCATGGCGCGCGATCCACCATCCATCCCATCCCGCGCACGTTACGGATCGCCTCCGTACCAAGCTTCTTTCGGATGGTGTGGATCAGGAATTCGACCGCGTTGCTTTCGACCTCCTCGTTCCAGCCGTACAGCTGCCGCTCGAGTTCGCTTCGCGACAGGATGGTGCCGGGGCGCGTCAACAATGCCTGGAGCAGCGCGAACTCGCGCGCGGTCAGGAGGGCCGTTTGGCCACACAGAGAAGCCTCGCGGGTCGCAGGATCGAGACTGAGCTTGCCGTTGCCAAGCACAGCGGGCGCACCGCTGCCTTCGCGGCGAAGCACCGCCCGCATCCGCGCCAGCAATTCGCGGATCTCGAACGGCTTGACCAGATAATCGTCTGCGCCGAGATCTAGGCCTTCGATCCTGTGATCGACGCCATCCCGCGCGGTGACGATAATGACCGGGCACCTGCAGCCATTCGCGCGCAGCTGCCGCAGGATATCCCGACCGTCCGCGTTCGGCAGGCCGAGATCGAGCAGCAGCACCTCATAAGACTCGGCTGAGGCAGCAAGCAGCGCGGACTCGCCGTCCCTCACCCAGTCGACGGCGTAAGCAGCATCCTTCAGCGCCTGTTCGACGGCGGCTCCAACCATCCTGTCGTCTTCGATCAGCAGTACCCGCAAAGCTCGATCCTCGAAACCGCCGGCCATCCGGCCGTCAAAATCATGGCCGTTCCGACTTAGCGCAGAGTTAGGGAGCGCCAGCAGGCCAAAAATGCGGCGAACGCCGCCCCCGCATTGAAAATTCTCGTCCCTAAGCCCGGCCTAAGTCGCCTGCGCGACGGTCTCGCATCGCTTCGGCTTTGGGAGATTTGGGCGTGTCGCAATATTCAGGTTTTGGCGCAAGACGGATGCTGAACAAGGTTCCGGAGGTCACGGCGATCTTCTGGGCCATCAAGATTCTCTCGACCACGGTTGGCGAGACCGGCGCCGACTATCTCGCGGTGCATGTCGGCCTCGGCGCCAGCCTGACCGCGATCTGCATGAGCGGCCTGCTGGTCGCAGCCCTGCTGCTGCAACTGAACCGCCGCGTCTACGTGCCCTGGATCTACTGGCTGACCGTCGTTCTCGTCAGTATCGTCGGCACGCAGCTCACGGATCTCCTGACCGACAAGCTCGAGATCAGCCTCTACATCAGCACAGCGGCGTTCGCTTGCGCGCTCGCCGCGACCTTTGCGGTCTGGTACGGCGTCGAGCGCACGCTGTCGATCCACAGCATCGTGACGACGCGGCGCGAGCTATTTTACTGGACGGCAATCCTGTTCACCTTCGCGCTCGGCACGGCCGCAGGCGATCTTGCCACCGAAGCACTCGGTCTCGGTTTCCAGCTCGGCGTCGCCGCCTTCGGCATGCTGATCGCGGCGGTGATGATGGCCTATTATTTCGGCGCCAATCCCGTCCTCACCTTCTGGCTTGCCTACATCCTTACCCGCCCGCTCGGCGCCTCGCTCGGCGATTTGCTCTCGCAATCGCGCGAGTACGGCGGCATCGGCCTCGGCACGATCCAGACCAGCATCGCCTTCCTGACCGTGATCGTCGGCCTCGTCGCCTGGGTGACCTTCGAGGGCGACGGCAGGCGCCGCGCCGATCCGGCGCAATAGTTTCAACCGCGAAATCCCGCTCTCTGCACGAAGCAGGAGCTCCACCAGGAGAAACCACATGATGAAACTGATTTCCGCCGTCGCCGTCTGCCTCGTGACGACCCTCACAGGCGAGCCGCGCATGCATGCGACCCAGCACTTCACCTTCGTGCCGCTCGCAGAAGCCGCGACCGCAAAGCTCGGCGATCTCACGCCGTTCCGGAGCATCGTGGTCGACGTCGCCGCGCTGATCGACAAGGGCGACCTCCCCGCCGCCAAGACGAGGATCAAGGACCTCGAGACCAAATGGGACGAGGCCGAAGCCGGATTGAAGCCGCGCGCGGCAGCCGATTGGCACACCGTCGACAAGGCGATCGACCGCGCGCTGGAGGCGCTGCGCGCGGGCGCGCCGGATGCGGCGAAGTGCAAGCAGGCGATCGCTGATCTGCTCGCGGCCATGGATACCGCCGCGAAGTCCTGACGCCTCTGCGCGCCATCATCCCGTCAGCCGCGGATCCCGGTCCGCGGCTGACGCATCAACGAGGACACAATGGAAGATCAGACCAAAAGCAGTATCAGCAACGAGAGCAAGGTCCCCGAGGTCACGCTCGGCTTCTGGATCATCAAGATCGCCGCCACCACGCTCGGCGAGACCGGCGGCGACACCGTCACCATGACGCTGAACTGGGGCTATCTGGCCGGGACTTGCCTGTTCCTCGCGGCCATGATCGTCCTGGTCGCGGCGCAGGTCCGCGCGCGCAAATTCCATCCGGCACTGTATTGGGCCACCATCGTCGCATCGACCACCTTCGGCACCACGATGGCCGACTTCGCCGACCGCTCGCTTGGCATCGGTTATACCGGCGGCTCGACGCTGCTGCTCACTTGTCTCGTGCTGGTGCTCGGCCTCTGGTATCGCGCCGAGGGAACGATCTCGGTCAACAGCGTCAGCACACCGCGCGTTGAGGCCTTCTATTGGGGCGCGATCACCTTTTCGCAAACACTGGGTACTGCGCTCAGCGACTGGATCGCAGATACCGGCGATATGGGCTATCGCGGCGGCGCATTGATCTTCGCGGCCGGACTCGCCGTTATCGCTGCACTTTACTTCTGGACCCGCGCCTCGCGCGTCACGCTGTTCTGGGCCGCCTTCATCTTGACGCGTCCGCTGGGTGCGACCGTCGGCGACTTTCTCGACAAGCCGCTCGACCACGGCGGCCTGGCGCTGAGCCGGCCGCTGGCCTCGGTCGTGATCGCAGCTTTTATGCTGGTGTGCCTGCTGCTGCTCCCGCAACGCGCGGGGCAGCATCCCGGCGATCACTCTCTCAGCCGAACGTGAACGCGTAAGCCTGAAGGCCGGCATCGAGGAAGCGGATTTCGAAGGTGTGGTCGGTGACGGCGTCCGGGGTACGGATGAGCTGATAGAGGCGCTGCGTCGTCACCACGCCGTTGCCGTCGGCGTCCGTGTCCATGCCATGCGCGGCCCCGGGCGGCTTGCCGTCGATGGTGACGCGAAAGCGAATGCTGGCGCCTTCCGTTGCAGGGCCGAGCACGAGATGCAGGTCGCGGGCGTGGAAGCGGTAGACGATGCTGCCATCAGGAGCATTCAGTTGCCCGCGCTCGGGCCCGACCGTCCAGTTGCCGGTCAGCGACCAGTCGTTGAGCTGCGGCTCGCCGGCGGCGTAGGCGTGGGCCTCGTCCTTCACCACGCCGCCGGGTGAGACGAAGTTTTCGCCGCGGCTATAGCCGACATAGGTCTCGTGCGACTGGACGTCGGCGCTGTCGGACGCAGCCGCCTCCGCGCCCGAGGCCTTGACCGCGACGACGTCGGACGGAACGTTCCTGTTGCCGGCTTCGGCGAGCAGCGTCTGGATCACGCGCTCGGACTCCGCATACTCGCCCTCGCCGAAATGATGGTGACGGACCTTGCCGTTGGCATCGATGAAGTAGTGCGCGGGCCAGTACTGGTTCTCGAACGAGCGCCAGATCTTGTAGTCGTTGTCGATCGCGACGGGGTAGCCGATCCTCAGCGTCGAAACCGCATTCTTGACGTTGGCGACGTTGCGCTCGAAAGCGAATTCGGGCGCGTGCACGCCGATCACCACCAGCCCCTGATCGCGATATTTCTCCGCCCAGGCACGGACATAGGGGATCGAGCGCAGGCAGTTGATGCAGGAATAGGTCCAGAAATCGACGAGGACGACTTTGCCCTTGAGCGCCTCAAACGTGAGCGGAGGCGAGTTCAGCCACTCCTGCGCGCCGGCCAGCGTGGGATCGAGATCTTCCACCGTCAGGCCGGAGGCGGCCTCGCCAGCGGGCTTGGCCTGCATCGACGGGCCGGTCATCACCGTCTTCTGGTTCGGGCGAAGCTTGTCGAGCAGTGCCTGCTCAAGTGACGTCGTGCTGCCGACCGAGAGGTTGGTGAGGAAGCCGGTGTCCAGACCAAGCGAAATGGCGACGACAGCCGCGAGCACGGCGACGCCCACGCCACGCCTGATCCATTCACCAGCGCCGATCGATCGCTTCATCGCGGCAAAGACCCGCCCGCCGACCAGCAGGGCCAGCGCCAGCGAGGTCGCCGCTCCCGCGGCGTAAACCAGAAGCAGCAACGCCGTTCCGGCATTTGCACCCTGGAGCGCTGCGCCGGTCAGGATCAGGCCGAGCACGGGGCCTGCGCAAGGCGCCCAGAGGAAGCCCGTAGCGATGCCGAGCACGAACGGCGCGACAAGACTGTCCTCGCCCGGCTGCTCCGCCGATTGCGAGATGCGCGCGCCTACCGCCACGAGCGGCCGCATCAGGCGGTCGGCCAGCTCAGGAAACACCAGCGTCAGGCCGAACACGGCCAGCAGGATCAGCGCGGCTGCACGCCCGTATTGATTGGCGGAGACGACCCAGCCGCCCGCCACCGAGGCCAACGTCGCGACGACGGCAAAGGCCAGCGACATGCCGATCAGCATCGGCAGCCCGTTCCGCAGGAACGGCCGATCGGCGCGCGCCAGCACGAATGGGATGACCGGCAGGATGCACGGACTCACGATGGTCAGGACGCCACCGAGATAGGCCAATAGATAGAGGATCATGGGCCTGCTCTTATCACCGCTCAGTGGGAGCGATCTTCACAAGACCGTTTTCGGCGAGAATGTCCTGCCCCTTGTCCGACAACAGGAACAGCGCGAGCCTTGCGGCGGCCGGATTGTCCGTGAGCAATGCGAGCCCATAGGTGGCGACGACGTCGATTTCCGCCGGCAGGCGCGAGACCTTCAATCCCGGAACCTCGCGGAGGGTCTGCTGCCGGCCGCTGCAATAGACCAGCAGCACATCCGCCTTGTCGGCGAGGAAGATGCTGGCGGCAGGCGAATGGCCTTCCAGCGGCTTGATCGCGGCCGGACCGCCGATCAGCTTCAGCGCCTTGTTGCTGAGCACCGCCTCCGCACCGGCCCGGACCTTCTCCGCGCGCTTGAACACCGCAAAAGCATAGTCGCCGCCGGGATCGACGATCGGCGTCGACGTCGCCAGACGTATCCTGGGGTCCAGCATCGTCTCCAGCGCGTTCGCCTCGGTCAGCCCGACCGCCTCACGGCTGAACAGGCAGAGCGTATTGCGCGCGAACGGGATCATCAGCGCCTGGGGCCGTTGAGCCACCAGCGTGCGCGGATGCGCCGTGTCGGCCGACAGGTAAAAATCAACGGCCTCGCCCTTCTCGATCCGTTCGCGCAGACCACCCGACGGGCCGAACACGGGATCGGCGACCTGCGAGGCGTCAAGGCCCGCGGCCTTGATTGCCTGCTTCAGCGGCGCCGTCAGGCTTCCCGCGGCGAAGACGCGCGCCGGCTCGGCATGGGCGGCGACGACGCCGACGGCGAGACACAACGCGGAGACAAGCAGTTTCATTCGACCTCGATGTCCGGATGCGTCGGCACTATAGCAGACGCTCGTAAAATCCGCCGTAGGAGCCATTCGGCTCGACGAGATGGATCTCCAAGATCCAGTGCCGCTCCCGGCCGAGCTCGTCGGGGTCGCGCATCCGCTTGTCGTTCCCGGGCTGCACGCGATTGAGGTTCTTGTCGCCGGGGATGTGGGCATGGGCGAACTCGCTGACGAGATGGCCCGCGATGGCGCCGCCAAAACGCCAGCCAGCCTGTTCGGACGCCTTCTCTGCAAACGCGTACAAATCCTGGCCCGTGATGTCGGGCGAAGCGAGATAGTGGGCTTGCACCCTGTCGAACACGACAGGCAGCGCTTCCACCAGCGGCCCGCCGGGATGATTGCCCAGGACATAGGTCCGTCCAAGGTCCGCCTCCCAATCCTCGAAGACGGGACCGAGGTCGACATAGACGATGTCGTCGGCCTCGATATTCCGGATCGGCGGATTGTCGGCGGCCAGTGTCAGCGTGTTCTCGCGCGCCCTCACGATACGCTTGTGCCAGTGCTTCTCGACGCCGAATTGCTCAAGGGCGATCGTATAGATCTCCTGCTCGATCTCGCGCTCGGTGCGGCCCGGCCGGATCAGGTGTCGCCGTTCGATCTCGTCGAAGAGGGTCTCTGCACGTTTCTCGGCCTCGACCAGCGCCATACGCCGCGCTGAAAGCTCTGCCTGCTCTTGCTTCACTCGTTATCCTCGTTCCTGTCAAACTGCTTTGATCGCGATCTTATCTGCGCCGCGTGACGGCCTTCCCGCCTGCCGGACGCATCTCGATCAATTTTGCGGTGCACGCGTTGCAGACGAGCGCGCACTCGTCCGAGACCAGACCGAGCTTGGCGTTGAGGCCGATGTCGAGGTCCTGATCGCCAAGGCTCTCGATAATCCCGTTGCAGCTCAGGCACCTGCGCTGAACATCCTCCCAGCGACCATCGGCGGCGCCCTGCGCCGGTGCAACATGACGGGACATCGTGGGATCCTCTTACATTCCGGCCGTCGGCCTTCGTCTCGCTATATTTATCCGTATACATCGAATGCGGCAAGGCGGCCCGGGAGGATCAACAAACCGCCAGCCATAGCGACAAAACGGCCGACAAAGCTCGCCTCTGAAGAATAGTCCCTTCTTATTCGTCAGGAATCGCAATCATGAAAAAGTACAATGATGCCTCGCGCTCGCGCACGCAGGGAGAAACGCTCATGACCGGTCGCGCACTCGGCGCGGCCGTTGCCATCCTCACCGCCTGCCTACTGACCACCGGTCTTGCCCGGGCGCAGACCACGCCGGTCAATCTGCCCGAAAAGAGTTTTCCCGAGAGCGTGACGTCGACCAGTGACGGCGCACTCTATGTCGGCAGCTTCAACCATGGCGGCGTGACGCGGATTACGCCGACCGGCAAGGTGGATGCCTTCGTCTCGCCCGGCGCCAATGGCAGCCGCTCCACGCTCGGGGTGCTGGCCGACGAGACAAGCGGCACGCTCTATGCCTGCTCAAACGACCTCTCCGGCCTCGGCGTTCCCAGCCCCGGCGAAGGCAAAGGCGCATTCCTCAAGACGTTCGACCTGCGAACGGGTGCGCCCAGGAGCAGCTTCCCGCTCAAGGACGAAAAATCCTTCTGCAACGACATCGCGGTGGGCGCCGATGGAACAGCCTATGTCAGCGACTCCTTCGCGCCTTATGTCTACAGTCTCAAGCCGGGCGCGACCGCGCTCGAGGTCTGGGCGACGGACCCGGTGCTGGCACCGGCCAAGGACGGCGTGGGTCTCGACGGCATCGCCGTTGGTTCCGACGGCAACGTCTATGTCACGACCTTCATCCCGGCAAAACTGTTCCGGATCGCCGCCAAGGACGGCAAGTCCGGCGCCATCACGGAGCTGAAGCCGTCAAGCGCGCTGGACCACGCCGATGCGCTTCGCACATTCGGCAGCGGTTTTCTGCTGATCGAGGGCGCCGGACGTCTCGACAAGGTCACCGTCAGCGGCGACGAGGCGCGGATCGAGGTGATCAAGGACGGGCTCGCCGAGCCGGTCTCGGTCGCGCAGGTGGGCAATACCGGCTGGGTCGCGGAAGGCAAACTGTCCTACGTCATCGGTGACAACAAGAGCAAAGACCCGGGCGCCTTCACACTGAAGCCGATTGCACTGCCGAAGTAACGCACCAGCGGACGCGCAGCGCAGCAATCGCGCTGCGCGTCCATGTCCCGCGGCTGCGCGCCATATTTCATCGTATATAGCGTTGACGAACCATGCGGCCCGGCGCAGACTTCGCGTGGTTTCGCCGGGATGATCCAAAATCTCCCCTCGTTGCCGGAGCGGCGAACGCTCCGGATTGGCTAATTTTGCGCCGTGGTGCTCCGCCGCGATCGGAGCGTCCGTTCGACGACGCGCGAGACCGCATGATTCAAGGCGCAGAGAACGCCGATCAATCCACGGAGGAAATACCATGTTCCAGCAGGCGCTCGACCAGGTCTCGAAGACTCTCCTCATCCGCGAACGCTACGACAATTTCATCGGCGGCAAATGGGTTGCTCCCGTCGAAGGCAAGTATTTTGACAATCCAAGCCCGATCACCGGCAAGAAGCTCTGCTCGGTGCCCCGCTCGACCGCCGCGGACATTGAGCTCGCGCTCGACGCCGCTCACAAGGCAAAGGAATCCTGGGGCAAGACGTCGGTGCAGGAGCGCTCGCGCATCCTCAACAAGATCGCCGACAAGCTCGAATCCAATCTCGACCTGCTGGCGCTGATCGAGACGTTCGACAACGGCAAGCCGATCCGCGAGACCACGCATGCCGACATGCCGCTGGTGGTCGACCACTGGCGTTATTTTGCAAGCGTGGTGCGCGCCCAGGAAGGCGGCATCTCCGAGATCGATCACGACACCGTCGCCTATCACTATCATGAGCCGCTCGGCGTCGTCGGCCAGATCATTCCCTGGAATTTTCCGATCCTGATGGCGACGTTGAAGCTCGCGCCGGCGCTGGCCGCCGGCAATTGCGTGGTGCTCAAGCCCGCCGAGCAGACGCCGCTCGGCATCCTCGCCGTGATGGAGCTGATCGCGGACATCCTGCCGCCCGGCGTCATCAACGTCGTCAACGGCTTTGGCATCGAGGCCGGCAAGCCGCTGGCGCAGAACAAGCGGATCGCAAAGATCGCCTTCACCGGCGAGACCACGACGGGCCGCATGATCATGCAATATGCGTCCGACAATCTCATTCCGGTGACGCTGGAGCTCGGTGGAAAATCGCCGAACATCTTCTTCGCCGACGTCGCCGAGACCGACGACGACTTCCTCGACAAGGCATTGGAAGGCTTTGCGATGTTCGCGCTCAACCAGGGCGAGGTCTGCACCTGCCCGAGCCGCGTGCTGGTGCAGGAATCGATCTACGACAAGTTCATGGAGATGGCGGTCGCGCGGACCAAGAAGATCAAGCAGGGTCACCCGCTCGATGCCTCGACCATGATCGGCGCGCAGGCCTCGAACGACCAGTTGGAGAAGATCCTGTCCTACCTCGACATCGGCAAGCAGGAAGGCGCGAAGGTGCTGACCGGCGGCAAGCGTGCGTCGATGGAGGGTGAGCTCGCCGAGGGCTATTACGTCGAGCCGACCATCTTCGAAGGCCACAACAAGATGCGCGTGTTCCAGGAGGAGATCTTTGGGCCGGTCGTCTCGGTCGCAAAGTTCAAGAACGAGGAGGACGCGCTCGCGATCGCCAACGACACGCTCTACGGCCTTGGTGCCGGCGTCTGGACCCGCAACGGCAACCGCGCCTATCGCTTCGGCCGGGCCATCCAGGCCGGCCGGGTCTGGACCAATTGCTACCACGCCTACCCCGCGCATGCGGCGTTCGGCGGCTACAAGCAGTCGGGCATCGGGCGTGAGACCCACAAGATGATGCTGGATCATTACCAGCAGACCAAGAACGTCCTGGTCAGCTACTCGACCAAGGCGCTCGGGTTCTTCTGATCGTTCGCCGCCTCTGGGCGCAGGCGTGGCTCGTCCACGTCTGCGCCGTCTTTTTGTGGGATACAAATCATGATCAATCGGGTCGAGATCACGCCCAAGGCGGCCGAAATCGTCGAACGTCTCAAGGGCCAGCACGGCGCCTTGATGTTTCACCAATCCGGCGGCTGCTGCGACGGTTCGGCGCCAATGTGTTATCCAGTCGGGGATTTCCGCGTCGGCCCGCAGGACGTTCTGCTGGGCAAGATCGCCGATAGCGAATTCTATATCGGCGCCGCCCAGTTCGAATATTGGCAGCACACCCAGCTTATCATCGACGTCGTGCCCGGCCGCGGCTCCGGATTTTCGGCTGAGGCGCCGGAGGGCGTGCGGTTTCTCACCCGCAGCCGCGTCTTCACCGACGCGGAAGTGACCGAGCTGGAAGCCGCGGGGCCACCGGCACGGGCGGCGTGAATTAGCGGATGATCGTCGTCAGAGACGAGTAGCGCCGGTTCGGCTTGGCCTCGCCCGGCGCAAACTGCGCGAAGGCCTCGCTGACGCGGACCGCCGGCGGCGTGTCGCTGGCGAAGCGGAATTCCTTCGGCCGCGGCGCGTAGAAGCTGGCGCTGTAATAGGCGTCGTCGAAACGCGCCTCGCCGACGCCGAACAATGCGTCGCAGACGAACAGGAGCGCGTAGACTCCCGCAACCGCCGCAACGATCTCCCTGAGAACAGACATGCTGATGCCCCAACCTTTGGCAGGCAGGATGCACGCCGGTTCCAAAGTGGAGGTTTAAGGCAACAGCCTTCTTGTCCGCAGGGTTTGCCGCCGCTGAGCGGAATGCAGACAATTTTATCGATGTCGAAAAGGGAGCCCGCCTGACCGGACGATCAGGCGGGCCCAGGATTGGCCGATCGGGAGGTTATCAGACGGCCAGATTCATCCAGACAGCCTTGGGCTCGGTGAAATTGTCGAGCGCGGCGGTGCCGTGCTCACGGCCGAGGCCGGAGTCGCGCTCGCCGCCCCAAGGCAGGCGCACGTCGGTGTAGCCATAGGTGTTCATCCAGACCGTGCCCGCGCGCGCCCGCCTGGCGAAGCGCTGGAGCTTGCCGATGTCGCGGCTCCAGACCCCGGCGGCGAGGCTGTAGGCCGTGCCGTTGGCGATCCTGAGCGCGTCGGCCTCGTCCTTGAACTTGATGACGCTGACGACGGGGCCAAAAATCTCCTCCTGCGAGATCCGCATCTCGTGCGCGACGCCTGCGAACACCGCGGGGCTGATGAAATAGCCGCGATCTCCGACTTTCTCGCCGCCGGTGACGAGGGTCGCGCCCTCCTTCTGGCCGATGTCGACATAGTCGAGGATCAATTTCATCTGCTTCTCGGAGATGACAGGACCGAGTACCGTCTTGCGATCGAGCGGATCGCCGATCCTGAGCGACTTTGCGCGCGCAGCCAGCCGCTCCACGACTTCGTCATAGGCCTTCTCCTGCACCAGTACGCGGGAGCCGGCCGAGCAGACCTGGCCGGCATTGAAGAAGATGCCTGAGGCCGCAGCCTTGGACGCCGCTTCGAGATCGGCATCGTCAAAGATGACGTTGGCCGACTTGCCGCCGAGCTCGAGCGAGACGCGCTTGAAGTTGCTCGCCGCGCCTTTCATGATTCCACGGCCGACGCCGGGCGAGCCGGTGAAGGTCACCTTGTCCACGTCGGGGTGATTGACCAGCGCGTCGCCGACGACCCGGCCCGGACCCGTGACGACGTTGAAGACGCCCGCCGGCAGACCGGCTTCGAGTGCGAGCTCGGCGATGCGCAGCGCCGACAGCGAGGTCAGCTCGGCCGGCTTCATCACGATGGTGCAGCCGCAGGCCAGCGCCGGCGCGAGCTTCCACATGCCGATCATCAGCGGAAAATTCCACGGCACGATTGCCGCGACCACGCCGACCGGCTCGCGCACGGTATAAGTCAATGCATCGTCACGCACCGGCACGACGTCGCCGCTGATCTTGTCGGCCCAGCCGGCGTAATAGATCAGCGTATCGACCGCGGCCGGAAAGTCCTGGCGCGCGGTCGCGGAGATCGGCTTGCCGGCATCGATCGACTCGAGCTCGATGATTTCCTCCGAGTGCTGCTTGAGCAGGTCCGCCCAGCGCAGCAGGATCTGGCCGCGCTCCGACGCCCGCATCGTGCGCCACGGGCCTTCGAAGGCCCGCCGCGCGGCGGCGACCGCATGCTCGACATCGGCCTCGTTACCTTCGGCCACGACGGCGATGACCTGCCCGGTGGCGGGATTGAGGGATTTGAAGGTCCGGCCGGAGCTGGCGGGGACGCGGCGGCCGTCGATGAGCAGATGCTGCGGCCGGGCCATGAATTCGGTGGCCTGCGAATGCGCAAAGTCATATGCAACAGACATCATATTTCCTCCTGTTCTGGTATACCAGGATAGGCAGCTATTCGCCGGAGTAAATATGATATGGTTTGCAAATGGACACCCTACATATGAAGCATAGTTCATAAGGAAGTCTGATGCTTCAGATCGAGATCGAGGCCGTCTGGCGATTTCGCCACGAGGGCAGCCCGCGCACCGCAGTCGTCATGCTCGGCGTGCTCAACGAGATCCGGAAGACCGGAAAGATCACGAGCGCGGCCAGCGATGCGCACCTGTCCTACCGGCACGTCTGGAATCTGATCGAGCAATGGTCGGAGTTCTTCGGAACCCCTTTGGTCGAAACCCAGCGCGGCAGGGGCTCGAAGCTCACGCCGTTCGGCGAGCGGCTGGTGTGGGCCGGCGAACGCATGCAGGCCCGGCTCGGCCCGCAGCTGGAAAACCTGGCGCAGGAGCTGGCGAGCGAGATCAAGCCGTTCCTCGAACAGCGCCCTTCGGTGATCCGCGTTCATGCCAGCCACGGCTTTGCCGTGGCAAAACTGCGCGAATTCCTCGATCGCGAGCCCGGCATCGGCGTTGATTTGCGCTATGTCAGCAACCAGCATTCGCTGGTCGCGCTGGCGCAGGGCGCCTGCGATCTCTCGGGCCTGCATCTGCCGCACGGCGCGTTGCGCGCCCAGGGCATCAAGGCGGCGCGCGAATGGCTCGATCCGCGCGAGGATCGCATCATCAGTTTCGTCACGCGCGAGATGGGGCTGATGGTCGCGCGTGGCAATCCGCTGCGCATCGCTTCGCTTCAGGATCTCACCGGTCCAAAAGTCCGCTTCGTCAACCGCGACCATGATTCCGGCACGCGGCTGTTGTTCGACCAGCTGCTTGCCGCGAACGGCATCGACGAGAGCAGGATCAACGGCGCGCAGCAGATCGAGTTCACCCACGCCGCCGTCGCGGCCTATGTCGCGAGCGGCATGGCGGATGCGAGTTTTGGCGTCGAAGCGGCCGCCCGCCACTTCGGCCTCGATTTCATCCGCATCCTCACCGAGGATTATTTCTTCGTCTGCAAGCGTGCCTTCCTCGATACCGGGCCGATGCAGCGCATCCTGGAGATCATGCGCAGCGCCGACTTCCGCGCCGCCGTCGCCACCCTGCCCGGCTACGTGCCGTCGGATACCGGCAACGTGACCGGCGTGAAGGCGTTTCTGGAGATGCACGCCGTGCGGTGATGTCGCATGCAGGCCATGCGCACGGCAGATCCGGCCCGGAACCGTCTGGACGAGACCCAGCATCCGTTATATCTATCCGGATATAGCGGATGCCGTCGAAAGACCCCGCGCAACAGGGTTTTGTGGATGTTTCAACGCCGCCGATCTGCCGTCGCGCTCCGTCACGTGGCCTTCGAGGATCTCGGCCTGCTGGCGACGATCATGGAACGCGAGGGCTGGAACGTGTCGTTCTGCGAGGCGCCGGTCGACGATCTCAGCCATTCCTCGATTGGGGATGCCGACCTCCTGATCGTGCTCGGCGGCCCGATCGGCGTCTACGAGACCGAGAGCTATCCGTTCCTCACAAGGGAAATCGACCTGCTGGAGCGCCGCCTTGCGCAAGGCCTGCCGACGCTCGGTATCTGCCTTGGCGCGCAGCTGATGGCAAAAGCGCTCGGCGCGCGCGTCCATGCCGACCGCGTGAAGGAGATCGGCTGGGGATCGGTCATACTGACGGATGCCGGCCACGCCTCCAGCCTGAAACCGCTCGCCGAGGGCGCGCCGGTTCTGCACTGGCACGGCGACACGTTCGATCTCCCCGCGAACACCGCGCGGCTCGCCTCGAACGAGAACTACGAGAACCAGGCATTCGCGTTCGGCAACAATGCGCTGGCGTTGCAATTTCACCTCGAAGCCGATCCGCGGCAGCTCGAGGAATGGTATGTCGGCCATGCCGTCGAGCTCGCGTCTGCCAAGATTTCGGTGCAGGAGCTTCGCGCCAGGACGGCCGAGGTCTCAAAGACCGTCGCACGCGCCGCCGACCGCGTGTTCACGACATGGCTCGGCCAGCTCGGCCAGGGAAACGCCGCAGGCAAAACCGCACAAGCAAGGTGAAGAACAATGGCGGAATATCCTCTGATCGAACTCTACATCGACGGACAATGGAAGCGCACCAGCGGACCGCCGATCATCAATCCCGCCGATGAGAGCGTGCTGGGCACCGTCCCCACCGCCACGAAGGCCGATCTCGACGACGCGCTAGCCGCCGCCGAGAAAGGTTTTGCGATCTGGCGCAGCACCGCGCCCGCCAAGCGCGCACAGATCATCCTGAAGGCGGCCGCCCTCATCCGCGAACGCGTGGATGTGATGGCCGCCGCGATGACGCTCGAACAGGGCAAGCCGATCGAACAGGCCAAACTCGAAATCCTGCGCGGCTGCGACATCATCGAATGGGACGCCACCGAAGGCCTGCGGCTCTATGGCCGCGTGATCCCGAGCGAGCCGGGCATGCGCCACACCGTGCTGCGGCAGCCGATCGGCCCGGTCGCGGCGTTCTCGCCGTGGAATTTCCCGATGAGCTCGCCGGCCCGAAAAGTGGCAGGCGCCCTCTCCGCCGGCTGCTCGATCATCCTCAAGGCCTCCGAAGAAACGCCCGCCGGTGCATTCCAGCTCGTGCGCGCCTTCCATGATGCAGGCCTGCCAGCCGGCGTGCTCAATCTCGTGTTCGGCAATCCCGCCGAGATCTCGGAATACCTCATCCCGCAATCGCGTATCCGGCTGGTCACCTTCACCGGCTCCATTCCCGTCGGAAAGCATCTCGCCGAGATGGCCGGCCGCTACATGAAGCCGGCGATCATGGAGCTTGGCGGCCACGCACCCGTGATCGTCTGCGACGATGTCGATCCCGTCGCAACCGGCGCCGCCTCCGCCATCGGCAAGTCGCGCAATGCCGGTCAGGTCTGCGTCGCTCCGACGCGATTCTTCGTGCAGGAAACGATCTACGAGCAGTTCGCGCAATCCTTCGCCGAGCGCGCCAGCCAGCTCAAGGTCGGCAACGGCCTCGATCCCTCGACGCAGCTCGGGCCGCTCGCCAACTCACGCCGCATCGACGCGATGGAAACGCTGGTCGCCGACGCCAAGGCCAAGGGCGCGCGCGTGCTTGCCGGCGGACAGCGAATCGGCCATCGCGGCTATTTCTTTCCGCTCACGGTGCTCGCGGACCTGCCGGACGATGCCCGCGCCATGAACGAGGAGCCGTTCGGGCCGCTCGCGCTGGTCAATCCGGTCAAGACGCTGGACGAGGCGATCGAGAAGGCCAACGCCCTTCCCTACGGCCTTGCCGCCTACGCGTTCACGCGCTCGGCGAGCAATGCCGAGCGCCTCGCCGAGAGCGTCGAGGTCGGCAACCTCTCGATCAACCATTTCGTCGCCTCCGTCGCGGAGACGCCGTTCGGCGGGGTGAAGGACAGCGGTTACGGGCGTGAAGGCGGCACCGAGGGCTTGCAGTGCTACACCGTCGTCAAGAACGTGTCGCACAAGACGCTGTAGGATCGTTCATGCAGGACACCGCACCACGCCACCAGGACGGCAGCGCCGGTGACGCCAATTACGGCGCCATCGGCAAGGGCTACACGAATTTCCGCCAGCCGGACCCGCGCATCGCGGAGCTGATCGATGCGGCGCTCAGCGAGGCCCGCACCATTCTCAATGTCGGGGCGGGCGCCGGCTCCTACGAGCCGGTCGGCCGCACCGTGACGCCGGTCGAACCGTCGCAATCGATGCGGGCGCAGCGGCCGGCGCATCTTCCCGCAGCGATCGATGCCGTCGCGGAGAAGCTGCCCTTCGAGGACGCCACGTTCGGCGCGGCGATGTCGACCTTCTCGGTGCACCAGTGGAAGAACCTGAATGCCGGCCTTTCCGAGATGCGGCGGGTGACGCGCGGCCCGATCGCGATCATGACCTGCGCTCCCGACGAGCTCGATCGCTTCTGGCTCAACGCCTATTGCCCGGAGGTGATCGCGGTCGAGGCTGTGCGCTATCCGGCAATCCGCGATATCGCGGAAGGCCTCGGCGGTACGACGGATGTCTTGCCCGTCCCGATCCCGCTCGACTGCACCGACGGCTTCAACGAGGCCTATTACGGCCGCCCCGAGATGCTGCTCGATCCGGCCGCGAGGCTCGCCTGCTCGGCCTGGAGTTTTGTCGCGGACGACGTCGTACGGCGTTTCGAGGACCGTCTCGGCAATGATCTCGTGTCGGGCCGCTGGGACGCGCGACAGGGGCACTATCGGCAGCGTCCGACCTTCGTCGGATCGCTCAAGCTGATCGTCAACCACATCTGACCCGGCAAAAGCGCGCCGGCGTGGATATGCATTCCGGATATCCGGCGTCTTCGCCTTGTCCCTCGCGGGCAAGAGTGGCAATCTCGCAGGCGAATAGCCAAGAGACTTCATCATGTCGCGCGCGAGCGTCAAATCGCTTCCCCAGCTGAGCCTGCGTATCGACCTCGACGGCGAGGATCGGATCGGGCCCGGCAAGATCGAGCTGTTGGAGCAGATCCGCGAGCACGGCTCGATCTCGGGGGCCGGCCGCGCCATGGACATGTCCTACAAGCGCGCCTGGGACCTGGTCGACGAGATCAACCGCATCTGCGGACATGCCGCGGTCGAACCGCAGGCCGGCGGCAAGAACGGCGGCGGCGCGATGCTGACGCCTTTCGGCGAGAAACTTGTTGCGCGCTACCGCAAGATCGAGCGCGATGCCGCCCGCGCGGTGCACAAGGAGCTGGAAGCGCTCAGGAGCGACATCGCCCGTTCCCGGAAATCGTGAACCGGCGGGCGCGCGTGGGCGGGGAGCAACCCGGCCGCCGGCGGCTCGCTATTGCATCCAGCGTGGCAGGGGCAGATTTTTCTTGCGCAGGAATTCCGGGTTGAACAGCTTGGATTGATAGCGCTGTCCGCCATCTGCGAGGATGGTCACGATGGTTTTGCCTGGACCGAGGTCGCGCGCAAGTCGCATGGCTCCGACGATATTGATCGCGCTTGAGCCGCCCAACACCAGTCCTTCATGCTCGATCAGGTCGAACAGAACAGGCAAGGCTTCCTCGTCCGTAATCCGATAGGCCATATCGATCGGCGTACCTTCGAGGTTCCTGGTGACACGGACTTGCCCGATCCCTTCGGTGATGGAGTCTCCCTCTGTCGTCAGCTCGCCTTTGGTGAACCAATTGTAGAGAGCGGCCCCCATGGGATCGCTGAGCGCAATCTTGATGCCGGGATTTCGTTCCTTGAGGGCCCGCGCGATCCCACCCAAGGTACCGCCGCTCCCAACGGCACATGTGAAGCCGTCTATTCGTCCATTCGTCTGCTGCCAGATCTCAGGACCGGTCGTGCGATAGTGTCCCTCCCGATTGGCGACATTGTCGAACTGATTGGCCCAGAAAGCGCCGAGCTCCTCGGCGAGCTGACCGGAATAGCGCGCGTAATGACCCGGATTGGAATAGGGTACGGCAGGCACCAGACGCAGGTCGGCACCGCACAGCCGCAACATGTCCTTTTTCTCCTGACTTTGGGTATCAGGCATCACGATCACGCTTCGATAGCCGCGTGCATTCGCCACGAGTGCTATGCCGATTCCGACATTGCCGGCTGTTCCTTCGACGATGACGCCTCCTGGCCCAAGCTTGCCGCATCGCTCGGCATCGTTGATCATGGCCAGCGCCGCGCGATCCTTGATCGAGCCGCCGGGATTGAGAAATTCGGCCTTGCCATAGATCTCGCAACCCGTGGCCTCCGACGCCATTCGCAGCCTGATCAATGGCGTGTTGCCGATAGCGTCCAGGAAGCCCGTTCGAACATCGCTCATCGCTTGCCCACCTCCACGCGCCCACAACTTTAGGCTGGCGAACAGGCAATGCGATTCTGTAGTTCAGGCGACGCGTGCAATAT
This sequence comes from Bradyrhizobium sp. Arg816, assembly GCF_029989365.1. GTDB lineage: Bacteria > Pseudomonadota > Alphaproteobacteria > Rhizobiales > Xanthobacteraceae > Bradyrhizobium. The sequence continues at coordinate 235,609 of NZ_JAPRAQ010000001.1, forward strand.
TTTCGGCGCTCGACCGGCCCAATCGGCAATTCCATTCTCAGACCGCGTTTTATTGGCGCCTTTGGCCCAAGCCGCTAGTTCGGCCGCACCGACATTTCCGGCATCGGCTGGGTCAGCGCTTCGCCGAGCAGGCTCTGCTCGGCTTTCGGGATCGAGAAGCGCACCTTGAAGCCGTCCTCGGTCTGAAGCGTGATGATGCGCTGGGTCGTATCGGTCGCCTGCTCGATCGCCCAGGACGCCAACGGATAGGCGTAGCGCAGGCTCTGGTCGCCGTAGCGGGCCTTCAGCGCCGCCTCGAGCAGCCCGGGCAGCGTCATGATGAGCGCGCCGACCTGGTTGAGCGAGACGCTGACCGCAGCAGGGTTGCCCGCCAGATCCTCGAAGCCCAGCGAGATCGCGCCGCCGTCGGACGCCACCTCGCAGGTCGTGAGCTGCCTCACCTTGATTTCCATCGCCAGTCCCGGAACACGGTTCGCTATATTCATTACGATATATCGATATCTCCACCCGCGTCCAGCCCTGCTTTTCTGGAATTGATCGAGCCGGCCACCATGGCCGGTTCGGCGAAGTCGTGATATATAGTTCGATATAACGAGGCCCGAACGGCCCGTTTCTGCAAGGGAGCGCAAAGCCAATGAGTGACTACAATCTTCTCATCGACGGCAAGATGGTGCCCGGCGACCAGACCATGCCGGTTCTCAATCCCGCGACCGAAGAGGTGCTGGCGCAGTGTCCGCGTGCCTCGAAGGCGCAGCTTGATGCTGCCGTCGCCGCGGCGAAGGCCGCCTTCCCGGCCTGGGCCGCGACCCCGATGGCGGAACGCCGCAAGCTCGTGAACAAGATGGCCGACGTCATCGAGGCCAATTCGGGCGAGCTCGCCCACATCCTCACCAGCGAGCAAGGCAAGCCGCTTGGCGACGCCACCGGCGAAGTTTTGGGGATGGCCGCGTTCTTCCGCTACCTCAGCTCGCTCGAATTGCCGATGAAGGTGATCGAGGATTCCGGTGACCGCAAGGTAGAAGCCTATCGCCGCCCGCTCGGCGTCGTCGGCGCCATCATTCCCTGGAACTATCCGCTCCTGATCCTCAGCTTCAAGCTGCCATCGGCGCTGCTCGCCGGCAATACGCTGGTGGTGAAGCCGGCGCCGACCACGCCGCTCGCGACCCTGCGCTTCGCCGAGCTGATCAAGGACGTCCTGCCGAAGGGCGTCCTCAACTTCATCACCGACGCCAACGATCTCGGCGGCGAGATGACCAAGCATCCTGATATCCGCAAGATCTCGTTCACCGGTTCCTCCGCCACGGGACAGAAGGTGATGGCGAGCGCGGCGCAGACGCTCAAGCGCATCACGCTCGAGCTCGGCGGCAACGACGCCGGTATCGTGCTCGACGACGTCGACCCGAAGAAGGTCGCGCCCGGCATCTTCGAGGGCGCATTCCAGAACTCCGGTCAGGTCTGCCTCGCCATCAAGCGGCTCTATGTCCACGAGTCCGTCTATGACGAGCTCTGCAACGAGTTGGTCGCGATCGCCAAGAGCACGGTGGTCGACGACGGCGCCAAGCAGGGCACCAAGCTCGGGCCGCTGCAGAACAAGATGCAGTACGAGAAGGTGAAGACGTTCCTCGAGGACGCCCGCAAGAACGGCAAGGTGGTCGCCGGCGGTTCGGCGATGGACCGTCCCGGCTATTTCATCGAGCCGACCATCGTGCGCGACATCCAGGAAGGCTCCAAGCTGGTCGACGAAGAGCAGTTCGGCCCCGTGCTGCCGCTGATCAAGTATTCCGACAAGAACGACGCGATCCGCCGCGCCAACGCCACCACCTACGGCCTCGGCGCTTCGGTCTGGTCGTCCGACATCAAGCGCGCGCACGAGGTCGCAACGCAGCTCGAGTCCGGCACGGTCTGGATCAACAAGCACCTCGACATGGCCCCGCACATCCCGTTCGGCGGCGCCAAGCAGTCGGGCATCGGCACCGAATTCGCCGAGGAAGGTCTCGCCGAATTCACCCAGCTCCAGATCATCAACGGCCCGCCCGCGGCCTGATCGGAAAGCCGGGGCCGCGGCGGAAGCGTCGCGGCCCCAATTCTCTGCCGTCAAACGGAGGCGGACCATGTTCGATGCGCAATGCGACCTCGCCGCCCTCGTCTACGAGGTGCATCAGGACCCCGACGCGGTCCTGCGCAGCTTCGCGGCGGATCTCAACGCGCGTGGCTGTCGCGTCGTCGGCATGGTTCAGGCCGGCCAATGCGCGGATTCGAGCCTGTCGGCGGTGCTGCTTCACAGCGGCGAGACGCTTCTGCTCGCGCAGGATTTCGATCCGGCCGCGCGCGGCTGCCGTCTCGATCTCGCGCGGCTGCAAAATGCGGGGATGCGGATCGCGGACGCGCTTTCGCATGGCGCCGATCTCCTCATCATCAACCGCTTCGGCAAGCGCGAGCGCGACGGCAAGGGCCTGTCCCATCTGATCGAACGCGCGCTCGACGCCGACATTCCCGTGGTGATCGCGGTCGGCAGAGACCATTTCGCCGACTGGATCAAGTTTGCCGGCGGCATGAGCGTCAGGCTCGGCTGCGAGCGCGACGCGCTGGAGGCGTGGTGGCGGAGCATCTCCACAAGCAACGCGCGGCTTGACGTTGGATCACTGTGCGAAATTCTGAAGTGAACGATCTGAGCCTGCCGGACTCGCGTACTTGTCCGTGAAGTCCTCAGAACATCGCGCCGGCTCGCCCTGTCGCCACCGCGCAGGCAGTAGTTTCCCGGAATATGGCCGACGGTCGGGCCTCTGATACGCTTCTGCGGATTCAACCCGCTCACCCCCGACATGCCTGGGTTCCCGAAATGCCGGTACGTCGGCTAAAACCATCGCGCGTCCTCGGCGTCGAGCGCTTCTCGGACTTCGACGATTTTCGCGCCAACGAGGTGCTCGGACTCGGCATCAGCACGCCACTCCGTCCGCGGGAATTCTCGCTGTCTCGCGCCATCCTGCCGCTCCGCGACGGGCTCTTCGTGCTCCAGCGCTCCTTCGCACGGCGGTATGAGGCCGAGATCGGCACGGACAACGGCCTCGGCCTCGTTGTTCCCCTGACCTTTCACTCCATCGCCAATGGCCACGAGGTCGATAGTTCGATGATCGCCGTCATGCGCGGCAAAACTGCCGTAGAAGCGATCGAGCATCATCCCAACATTTACCTGATGCTGCGCTTCAACTCGGACATGCGCCATCGCGGTTGGGCGGATTTCGACACCAGCCTCGCCTATGTTCGCGCGCAGGACGATCCGATGACGCGCCTGCGCGCCGCTATCCTGGAGATGTTCTCGCTGGCATCGGCGTCCAACGATCCCCGGCAATTCGAGGCGCTCAACCGCCCGATCCAGGAAACGCTGCTTGCCGGCCTCGACGCTGCCCTGCTGCCATCAGGCGCACGCAGCGCCCGCCCCGGTTCATTCGACAAGCACCGCAAGCTGATCGCCCATCTCGACGACGTCGTTGCGCTGTTCGGCAGCAAGCCTCTCTACAGCGACGACCTCTCCGCCGCGCTTGGCGTCTCCGTGCGCACGCTCCAGACCGCGACGCGCGCGGTGCACGGCGTGAGCCTGCATCACTATCTGCGTCTCAAGCGGCTATGGTCGACCCGCATTCAGCTCATGACCGGAAGCGCCGGACTGAGTGTCAAGGCCGCGGCGCTCGGCAACGGCTTCTGGCATCTCGGCGACTTCTCGCGGGGCTACAAGATGACGTTCGGCGAGGCGCCATCCGAGACGCTGGCGCGGGGCCGTCGCCTCTAGGTGCCGCCGCGATCGCACGCTCAGCCGTGAGGGGCCGCCTTGCGGTGCCCGCTCTCGCTGAGACGGTCGACCCAGGCGATACCGATCGCGGAAATGATGAAGGTCAGGTGGATCAGGACCTGCCACATCACGCCGGACTCGGTGAAATTGCTGCGCGTGGTGCCGAGATTGCCGGCCTCGATGAAGGTCCTGAGCAGCGAGATCGAGGAAATGCCGATGATCGCCATCGCGAGCTTGATCTTCAAAACGCTGGCATTGACGTGGCTCAGCCATTCCGGCTCGTCTGGATGGCCGTTCAGGTTCAGCCGCGACACGAAGGTCTCGTAGCCGCCGACGATCACCATGACCAGCAGGTTCGAGATCATGACGACGTCGATCAGTCCGAGCACGACCAGCATGATCTGCTGCTCGCTGGCGTCGAACGAGTGCGCGACCAGGTGCCAGAGCTCTTTCAGGAACAGCAGCACATAGACGCCCTGCGCGACGATGAGGCCGACATAGAGCGGCACTTGCAGCCAGCGCGAGCCAAAGATGAGTTGGGCGAATGGACCGATTTTCGGTCGCGGCCCGGCGTGCGCCGAAGGTGCTTTGGGTTCAGACGTCATGGATCACTCCGGATTGCAGGCAGGAATTGTCGCCTCAGAGACTCGCGATGACGGGCGCGAGCTCGAGCGAACCGCGATAGATCATCTCGAAGGCGACGTAAACGATGATGGCGAGACCGACATAGGCGATCCAGCGCTGCTTCTGCAACACCCGGCCGAGCAGATCGGCGGCGACGCCCATCATCGCGACCGACAGCAACAGTCCGAACGCGAGGATGTAGGGATGCTCGCGCGCGGCGCCCGCGACCGCGAGCACGTTGTCGAGAGACATCGAGACGTCGGCGGCGACGATCTGCAACGCCGCCTGCCCGAAGGTCTTGCGCCGCGCCGGTGCGCTGCCCGCGTTGCCGCCATGGCTTAACGCGAGCTCGGTATGCGCGGACTGCTCGCGCAGCTCGCGCCACATCTTCCAGCACACCCACAGCAGCAGCACGCCGCCGGCGAGCAGCAGGCCGATCACTTGCAGGAGCTGGGTCGCGACCCCTGCAAACACGATACGCAAGGCTGTGGCGGCGACGATGCCGACGACGATCGCACGGCGGCGCTGCTCGGCCGGCAGGCCGGCGGCGGCAAGGCCGATGACGACGGCGTTGTCGCCGGCGAGCACGAGGTCGATCAGGATAACCTGGAGCAGCGCGGTCAGCGCGTCGGCGGTGATGAATTCAGTCATGATTGATCATTTTTCGATGCAGACGGATCGAGCCATTGCGGCTTCTTCCGCTCGACCCAATCCAGGACCTTGGAGCGCGAGGCGCGCAACGCCGGGACGTCTTCGGCGAGCAGTGCGAGGCCGAGCGGCAGCATCCAGACTCCGAGCACCGGCAGGAAGGAGAGCACGCCGCCAATGATGAGCAACGCGCCCGACGGGATCCTCACCCAGCGGCTGGACGGTTTGAGCAGATAGGTGACGGTGTTGCCCATGCGCGGCGGCAGGCGGCGGACGAGCTTGTCGAGACGCGGATCGCCACCGGCCATCTGGCCGGTGGTGCCCGCGTTTCCTGTCGTACGCTCGTCCGATGCTGCACTCATGCTCACTCCTGCGTGGCGGCGCGCCGTTCAGTGCCTGCGCTGCCCGGCGCCACCGGCTTTGCGCGCGGCAGCACCAGCGTCAGCAGGCGCAACAGCTTGATCGCCTGCACCTCATGGGGATGCACGTCCTCGTCCGCAGCCGCGACGCGCTCCGACAGTTCCATCAAATTGGCCGACAGCGGCAGGTCCGAGACCGGACGCAACGTGTCGATCACCACATTGGCAAAGTCGGGCTCCTCGAGCCGTTCCGCCAGTTCGTCGAATATTGCAAACAGCCGGTCGTCGCTCATGTGCGGCGCCAGTCCGCGATCCCTGATGAAGCGGATCACCTCGTCGCGCTCGACCGGCGAAACGCGCCGGTCGGCGACGGCGACGAGCGCGCCGGCAATCACCAACGCGACCGCGGCCTGCTCGTTCAGCCTGGACGGTTCCGTGATCTCGATTTCGGTCGGATTTGAAGTGGCGGCGTCGGACATCGTAGCTCCCTTACGTTGCGAAATGACCGCGCGGAGCTGCGATGGGGACGATTGGTCGGAGGAAACAGAGAAGGCCCGACGATCGGCCGATCCATCGCATTCGCGCGGGACAGGTCATCCGACATCGCGAGGTTTTGCCGACATGGTCGGCGTCCTCGCCAGAGGGGCCCGGATTCTTGTTCGTCTCAGACATAAAGATGGGGTCGCCGGAATCAAGCCAACGAGACTGCGACCAGCCGCCGCATCGGGTTCCATGACACTATGTTTGGTTAAGCAATAGTGCGCGTCTCTCCGTGTCCCGGACGCGCTGCAACGCCCTTCGCGTTGCTGCGCAGAGCCGGGACCCGGAAGGCCACGCATTCCGCCGCAATATCGACCCCGGCTCAGCAGCGTACCGCCGAAGAGGCGCTACGCTGCGTCCGGGGCACGAGACCGCCGTTTGGCGCGCAACTGCATCAGCATCGTCATTGCGAGCGCAGCGAAGCAATCCAGAATCTTTCCGCCGCGGCAGCCTGGATTGCTTCGCTGCGCTCGCAATGACGGAGTGTGGGGCGACAGCGTCGCTCCTTCAATTCGCCCGCTCGACCAGATGCGCCCGCGACGGTGCGGGATCGAACTTCTCGCCGAAATATTGCGTTTCGTGCGCCACCAGTCCTTCGCGGAATTCCATGATGCTGACGACATAGGACGGCACGCCGTCATAGGTCAGCACGAACTCGCTCACCCAGAGATCGCCGCCGCCGACGATCCGGCGGACCGCGAAGCGCTTCTTGTTGGGCTGCACGAACCGGCTTTCCTGAATCGTCCTGCGGCCGCGGATGCGCTCGCCGGACTGCGGATAGTCGAGCACGGCGTCCTCGCGGTAGATGTCATGCTCGGCCTCGAAATCATTCGCGTCCGACGCATCCCAATGGCGCTGAAGGGCCGCCAGTATCGCCTGATCATCCATCGCGATCTCCCGTCTTGCGGTGTCTGCTCCCCAGATCGGGGCGCAGACAGCCGGCGACAAGACCGGCTAGCAACGTCTAACAACGACTAACGGGCCAAAAATCCGACATGGATGCAGATTGGCATTGCAGCGACCTGGAATCCACCAGCGCCGCGCCCGTCACGCCGGGGAACCCCATGGCCCGTTTGCTCTCCCTCAATGTCGGCCTGCCGCGCGACATCGCGTGGCAAGGCAGGACCGTGCATACCGGAATCTGGAAGACGCCCGTCAGTGGTCCGCGCAGGGTGCGCCGGCTCAACATCGACGGGGATGGCCAGGGCGATACCGCCGGTCATGGCGGCGAGCAGCGCGCCGTCTACGTCTACCAGCAGGACTCCTATCGATATTGGCAGGAGCACCTCGGTCGATCGAACCTCGTCCACGGTCAATTCGGCGAGAATTTTACCGTCGAGGGCCTCGCCGACAGGGACGTCTGCATCGGAGACCGTTACAAAATCGGCTCTGCCCTGTTCGAGGTGACGCAGCCGCGCGTCACCTGCTACCGGCTGGGCATTCGCATGGAGGAGCCGGACATGGCCGCGCTGCTCGTCAGGCACGGCCGGCCCGGCTTCTATTTTCGGGTAATCGAGGAAGGCGACGTCGAGGCCGGCGACGAGATCGTCCGGGTCGCTGATGGCCCCGAACACATGAGCGTGTCCGAGATCAATGCGCTGCTCTACTTGCCGCCCCACCCGCGCGACGGCCTGGAGCGCGCGCTGAAAATTCCGGCGCTGAGCGGCGGCTGGCGTCATTCCTTCGAGGCGCTGCTCAAGCAGCAGCGCAAGGACACGATAGCGGGAAACGCCGGGCTCGGCCCGGCGGCGAGCCCGCCTCCGGCCTGGCGCGGCTTCCGGCCGTTTCGCGTGGCGCGCAAGATCGCCGAAAGCGGCAACGTGACGTCGCTGATCCTCGAACCCACGGACGGACATCCCGTCGCCGCCGCCCTGCCCGGGCAGTTCGTCGTCGTGCGGCTCGGCGCCTCCACTGCACCGGCGATGACGCGCAGCTATTCGCTGTCCAGCCGCTCCGATGCCGCGTCCTGGCGCATCAGCATCAAGCGGGAGGCGCACGGTGCGGCGAGCCAATATGTCGCCGACGAGGTCAAGATTGGCGACGCCGTGCAGATCGGCGCGCCGCGCGGAAGTTTCACGCTGCGGCAAGATCCACGGCCCGTCGTCCTGCTGAGCGCCGGCATCGGCGTGACGCCGGTGCTTGCGATGCTGCACGCACTCGCCGCGGAAGCATCGACGCGAGAGGTCTGGTGGCTGCACGGCACCCGCAACGGTCGCGAACATGCGTTCGCCGCCGAGGTGCGCGGCTTGTTGGCTGGGCTGACCCACCATCACAGCCATGTCTGCTACAGCGCGCCCGACCCGGGCGATCGTCTCAATGTGGATTTCGACGCGATCGGACATCTGGACCTCCGGGTGCTTCAAACCCTCGGCGTCCCCTCAAACGGTGATTTCTATCTGTGCGGGCCGGCACCGTTCATGACTAATCTCTCGCGCGGGCTTGCCGGACTCGGCATCGCAGCGGATCGCGTTCACACCGAGATGTTCGGCGCCGGACCGTCCCTGACACCCGGCATAGCGTCCTCCCCGCAGACGCGGGCGCACTTGCCGGCTGGCGCAACCGGCCCGGGCCCGATGGTCTCGTTCGCCCGCAGCGGCCTCAATGTCTGCTGGGGACCGTCATATGCCAGCCTGCTCGAACTGGCCGAAGCGTGCGACGTTCCCGTGCGCTGGTCGTGCCGGACCGGCGTTTGCCACAACTGCGAGAGCGGGCTCGTGGCCGGCGCCGTCAGCTATGCTCCGGACCCGCTCGACGCACCTGCGGACGGCAATGTTCTGATCTGCTGTTCAAGGCCTCAGGGCGACGTCGTGATCGATCTGTGAGTGTCGGCACTCACGCCAGACATGCGAGAAGACATGCGAGAGTTCGAAGACATGGGAGAGTTCAATGCGACCTGACATGATGCCGGGAGTAACCTTCCCCGATTACGAGCTCAGCGACCACACCGGCAAGCACCGAAAGCTCTCCGAGCTCCAGGCTGGCGATCCGATGGTGCTCGTTCTCGGCCGCGGCGGCTTCTGTCCGAAGGACCGCCGTCAGGCCGAAGGCCTGCTGCAACTCCATCGCGAGATGGAGGTCGGCTATTGCCGGCTGGTCACGATCACCACCGACAACATCACCCAGACCAGCGAATATCGCAGCGGCGTCGGGGCGCACTGGCCTTTCCTGTCGGATTCGCGGCGGATCGTTCAGAAGGATCTCGACATCGCCGAATACACCGATCCCGTCCACGATCCGATGATCCCGCATGTCATCGTGCTGGAGCCCGGCCTGCGCGTTCACAAGATCTATAACGGCTACTGGTTCTTCGGACGCCCGACCATCGAAGAGCTGCGCCAGGATCTCCGAGCCGTCAGCATGAATTGCCGGCCGGACTGGGACATCACCGCGCCCGGGCTGAAGGCGCTCTGGGATCAGGGCCGCAAGGAGCATTTTTATCCCTACGGCAAGGCTTACGTCGAAACTCTCGGCGAACGGGATTAGAACCACATTCCGGCATCGTCCGTTCGGACGAATGCCGACCCAGGAATGTGGATGATCCAGATGAAGACCAATCCCGGCGATCGCGCCGGCCGCATGGGTGCGCGCCAGATCTACGAAGCCCTGAGGGATCAGATTCTGACGCGGGTCTACGGCATTGACGGCCTGCTGCCGTCGTCGCGGACGCTTGCCGGCGAGATGGGCGTGGCGCGCTCGACCGTGACCGTCGCCTATGAACAGCTCGCCGCCGAAGGTTTCATCGAGACACGCCATGGCGCGCGGCCGCGCGTTGCCCGCGCCGTCGTCGAACGCGGACGCGCGCGCGCCGAATCGCGGCCCTCGGCGCGCAAGGTACGGCTGTCGGCCTTCGGCGAGCGGCTGCGGTCTGACCCGCCGCGCTGGACCGAGCCGCCGCGCGGCCTCGTCGCGAACTTCCGCTATGGCGAGCTCTCGCCGTCGGATTTCCCGGTGCTGGCGTGGAAGAAGGCCGTGACGGCGGCAATGGCTCGCAGGCCCGAGCGGCTGGCCTATGACGACCCCTGCGGCGCGCCGCGGCTGCGGACCGCGCTTCAGGGTTATCTGTGGCGATCGCGAAGCGTCCGCTGCGAGGTCGATCAGATCGTCGTCGTGAACGGCTCGCAGCAGGGCCTCGACATTTGCGCGCGCCTCCTGCTCGACGCCGGCGACCGCTTCGTGATGGAGGATCCCGGCTACCAGATGGCGCGGCACACGCTCGCGGCGACGGGCGCCGAAACGGTGCCGATCCCCGTTGACGCGGACGGACTGGAGACAGCGCGGCTCGACGGCATCGAGGCCCGGCTCGCCTATGTGACGCCGTCGCATCAATATCCACTCGGCGGCGTCATGCCGATCGGGCGCCGGCATCAATTGCTCGCCTGGGCACGCAAGCACGACGCCTACGTGATCGAGGATGATTACGACAGCGAGTATCGCTACGACACCCGGCCGATCCCGCCGCTGCAAGCGCTGGAGGGCAGCGACAACGTGATCTATCTCGGCACCGTCTCCAAGACGCTCTCCCCGACCCTGCGGATCGGCTACCTGGTCGTGCCCGCCGGGCTGCGATCCCTGTTCGCCGCCGCCAAGCAGATCATGGACCGGCACACGCCGCTGATCGAACAGCACGCGCTCGCTTCGATGCTCGAAAGCGGCGCCTATGACAGCCACGTCAGGCGCGTGCGCCGACGCAACGCCGAGCGTCAGCAGGCACTGATCGGCGCGTTGCGCCGCCGGTTCGGAGATCGCGTCCGGATCGAGGGCACGGCGGCGGGCCTGCACGTGGTGGCGTGGCTCGACGATCTGCCGCAGAAGCGCGAGGATGCATTGATCCAAGCGGCCCGCGCGAAAGGCGTCGGCATCTATCCCGTCTCTGCGTTGTTGGTCGGCCCAAGCCGGACGCCAAGCCGGTCGCCGAGCCGGACGCGGAAGACCGTCGGTCTCGTCATGGGCTATTCGGCGCTGGAGATCGCGCAGATCGAGAGAGGCTGCAAGCTTCTCGCGCAGGCCGCCACCGAACTGGACTGATGAAATCACATGGAACTGGCCGTTTCATATAGGCCAGATTCCGGCTATCTCCGCATCGAGAACGGAGACACGCCATGTACATCCCGCCCGCCTTCAAGGACGACGACATCGAGAGCATCCGCGCCACTATCCGCGACGCCCGGCTCGCCAGCCTGGTGACGGCCACCGCCGAGGGCCCGGTCGCCACGCCCCTGCCGCTCTTTCTCGACGAGAGCGAAGGCGAGCACGGCGTGTTGTACGGACATGTCGCCAAGGCCAACCAGCAATGGAAGCTCCCGCCGATCGGCGATGCGCTCGCCATCTTCAACGGCCCCGACGCCTATGTGACGCCGTCCTGGTACGCGACCAAGCAGGAGACCGGCAAGGTGGTGCCGACCTGGAATTACGTCGCCGTGCACGCCTACGGCCCGGTCGAATTCTTCCAGGAGCCGGAGCGCCTGCTCGACGCCGTGACGCGGCTGACCAAAAAGCACGAAGGCGTGCGCGCCAAGCCGTGGGCCGTCAGTGACGCCCCCGCCGATTTCATCGCCGCGCAGCTGCGAGGGATCGTCGGCGTGCGCATCCCCGTGGTGCGGTTCGAAGGTAAGCGCAAGATGAGCCAGAACCGGCCCGAGGCCGATCGGGTCGGCGTCGCGCAGGGTCTCGCTGCAAGCGAGAACCTCGGCGATCGCGAGGTCGCAGCGCTGATCCCGCTGCCAACCTGAGTCAGCTTGCGCAGGAATGCGCGACGACGCGCTCGCCCCTCACAACGGCTTCCGCCAGTTTGCGCCCGACGTCACCGAAATCCGATAGGGCAAGATAGCCTTGCGCGTAGGCTTCCTGCGTCAGGCGTTCGAAGCGCTTGTCGTCTCCGGTCGACCATTGCTTGGCGATGTAGTCTGCCCCGGCTTTCCCGAAAATCTTGGGGTAGTGTTCCATGTCGTTCTGACGACGATAATAGTAGTAGTCGATATGGGCGACGAATTGCTTCCGCCCCTCTCCCGCGCAACGCGATCCATAAGGGCGCTCGAACGCCAGAGCGGTCTCGCGGCGCAAGCCTGCGCGGCCGCCCACGAAGATCTCTTCGTTGGAGCCATAACCCGGACCATCGACCGGTGCTGCTGGTTGCTGGGCTGTCTTCTGCGGAGCGAATGCCCAGGCGGCGACCTGCCAGATGACAAGCGCCCAGACGATGAACCAGGCGCGGCTCATTTGAAGCTCGCCGACGCCTGCTGCCTTGGCAGGCATACCGGAGACGGATCAAACAACATACCAGGCCCGGTGAACCAGAGAACGACGTCGCGGATATCCTCCGGGAAGTCTTCCTTGACGATGCCCTTTTGATTGAACGCCTCGGCCAGCTGCGCCTTGACGCGAACGTCCAGCGGCGTGGAATACGCGGCGTTTGCCCGATCGCGCTTCTCTTCACTGCAGAACATGCCCATTCTCGGATTTGGGCAATCGTAGATCTTCACCCAGCCCCGCGCATAGGCCTCCGTAGCCGCCCTCAGGTTCGCCTTCATGGTGTCGTCGCACGGCGACATCGCGTAAGCGGTGCTTGCCTGCAATGCGTCCATCCGCAGTGCGTCTTGCTTCGGGTCTTTGTCGCTTTGCAGGGTGTGCTCCGCTTCCCAATCCTTCCGCTGCTTGGCCTTTGAATTCTCATCGCCGAACGAGGAACTGAGCGTGGGCCTCAATTCACCAACCGGCGAAACGTGCGACACCGGAAATCCGCGAATCGCCCAGGAGACGCCCACGAACGTGGAGACGAACGCCATGCAGGTGAAAAGAACAAATCGGCTCATGATGCGCACTCAAAATTCGCGCGCAACCTAACCGTGTCGGCGTTAAGAGATGTATTAATGCGCGGCTTCCCGCAATGCAGGGTAAATGAACGTCTAAAACACGCCGCAGAAATGATCCGGACTTTGCAGAACACATCGCCGGGAACCCAACACAGGCGATCTTGTTGGTGAACCTTACGCCACATTCTGACAGGAAGGCCGCATGTGCCGCTGGATCGCATACCGGGGCGAGACGACCTCGTTCGAACCCTACGTCACCGAGCCCGAGCATTCGCTGATCGCACAGAGCATCCGCTCGCTGCAGTCGACGGCCGGTTCGAACGGCGACGGCTTTGGTCTCGGCTGGTATGGCGAGCATCCGGAACCAGGCCTTTATCGCGAGACCCGTCCGGCCTGGTCGGACGAAAACCTGCGCTACCTCTGCCGCCATCTGCGCTCGCATCTGTTCTTCGCCCATGTGCGCGCCGCCACCGGCACGGCGGTGACGCGGCAGAATTGTCATCCGTTCGCCTGCGGCCAGTGGATGTTCATGCACAACGGCTTCGTCGGCAGCTGGAATCGCCTGCGGCGCAAGGTCGAAGCGCTGATCCCCGATGCCTACTACCCCTCGCGGCTGGGCACGACCGATTCGGAGGCCGTGTTCCTCGCCATGATGGGCGCGGGTCTCGACCGCGATCCACTTGGCGCAACGCAAGCCGTGCTGCAATCGCTGGTCGGCCTGGTCAACGAGGGCGAGCTTCGTGAGCGCCTGCGCTTCACCAGCGCGATCGCAAACGGCCGGGATCTCTATGCGTTTCGCGTCGCGGTCAACGATGCCGCCAACACGCTCTATTATCGCGAGGCCGGCGGCGGCCACGTCGTCGTCGTGTCCGAGCCCTTCGACAAGGAAACGGACTGGACGGAAGTGCCGCCGAATCACGCGCTGGTCGCGCGCGCGTCCGAAACCGTGAAGATTGTTCCGTTCGACCTTGCAATTTCCGGTGGGGCCGACGCGGAACCGGCCCGTGTCAGGCGGATTATTGCCCGCAGGTAATACCACTGCCGGGTGGCCCTATGACATTTGCATCAGACGTTTTGAAACTGCTGCGCCTCGATTCCTCCGATGACAGGCAGCACCTCGTCATCCGCTCTGCCGGCGGACGCGGCAAGGCGGCTGAATACTCCTTCGGCATCGAGGAGGAATACTTCCTCGCCGATCGCCGCAGCCTCGAGGTCGCGATCGAAACGCCCAACGCGCTGTTCGAGTCGGTGAACTGGTCCACCGGCGGTCAGGCGATGCGGGAGATGCTGCAATCCCAGCTCGAAGTTGCCACCAACGTTCACATCGATGTCAATGACGCCCGGGAAGAGCTGCGGTTCCTCCGCCGCGAGGTCGCCAACGTCGCCGCACAATACGGCTTCGTCATCATGGCCTGCGGCACGCATCCGACCGCGGTCTGGCGGATGTCGCAGCCGAGTCCGAAGCCGCGCTACGAGGAGATGATCGAGGATCTGCGCAGCATCGGCCACCGCAACATGATGTGCGGCATGCATGTGCACGTTCAGCTGCCCGATCCCGAGAAGCGGATGGCGGTGATGCGGGCGATGCTGCCCCATCTGCCGCTGTTCATCGCGCTGTCGGCCTCGTCCCCGTTCTGGAATTCCCACAAGACCGGGCTGAAGGGCTACCGGCTTGCCGCCTATTCCGAGCTGCCGCGCACCGGCTTGCCCGAACTGTTCGAAACCAGGCACGACTACGACGAATATGTCGGCGCGCTGCAACGCTCCGGCGTGATTCCCGACGAGAGCCATATCTGGTGGGCGATGCGGCCGTCCATGAGGCATCCGACCCTCGAGCTTCGCGCGCCCGACACCTGCACCTTCATCGACGACGCCGTTGCCATCGCCTCGCTCTATCGCTGCCTGACGCGCCACCTTTATCTGCGGCCGCATCGGTCGAAGCAGGTCACGGCGGTCGAGCGCGCGATTGCGGTCGAGAACAAATGGCGGGCCCAGCGTTACGGCACCGATTGCATCTTTGCCTCGAAGGAGGGGCCGGTCACCATCTCGGAGCTGCTGAGCCGGATCATCGACGACGTCGCCGAGGACGCAGCCGCGCTGAACTGCGCCGCCGAGGTCGAGCACTGCCGGACCATCGTGGAGCGTGGCAGCTCGGCGGAATTCCAGCTTCGCGCCTATCGCGAGAATGCGGAGGACATCGGGGCGGTCTCGCGCTGGATCGCAGCCTCGACGATCTCGGGCACGACCGCTCCGATCGGAAGCGTTCGTGCGCCTTCATAGCGCCCGCGCAAGCTTGGCGAACGACAATGTCGCTCCTGAATTCGGTGATCGTGGAGGAACGCGTGAATCGCGTCACGTCTTGCGCTGGCTGCGGCCACGGACTTGTACCGCTGCTTTCGGCCAAGGGCCGCGCGGAGCTCAGCTGCCTCTGGTGCGAAGGCATCGACGCGCGAACGGTGGACATGGCGAAATGGGCGGACAGCCCGATCGGCAAGCCCGAGCGGAGCGCCCGTCAGCCGTTCGAATGAGCGGTTTCACATGCCCAGCCGCCGGCCTTAGCTGATCGACGCGACCTGCGCGGCTGCACGCCCGCGCCAGGGCTTGCCGACAAATTAGACAAACCGCGCGCCGTCGCCGGGGTTGCGGGCTCCGCGAAAAGGCCCAGGCAAGCCAGCCTAACGCGCCGTCTAACCTCAGGTGCAATCTCGATTTTTCATCGCGCCGCGCGGAGCCGCCGAGCCCGCGCATCGTGCTGCATCTCGACTGGCCCAGAATTCGCAAGGCAGCGTCAGGCCCGATTCCCTGCTCCCACGAATTGGCGCAGCAAGATGCGTGCGCCCGGAGACCGGACGAGCCGCAAGGATCGGAGAGTGCCATGAACGTGCATGCCGCCGGCGATCTCAAATTTACCGGCCTCACCCATCCGAATGGCGCGCCACTCCGCCTCAACGCTCAGGATTTCGTGGCGATCGATCGCGACAGGAATGCCAAGTTCGAAGCGACGTACCGGCCGCAAGCCCTCTACAACCGTGCCAGCGAGGGCTTCCACGCCAACAACGAAACCTTCCTCCTGCACGAAGTCGCGACAAACCTCCCGATCTACCGCCCGGACACCGGCCCCACCGATTTCCATCTTCATCTTCCACCGGGCGGCTTTCAGCTCGTGCTGGTCACCTCGGGCGCCTTCACCTTCGACTACGACGGACGCTTCTACAATGTCGGCCCCGGCGCGGTGATGCTGCAAAGCGCGATCGTCCACCGCCAGCTGTTCTACACCTGGTCGGGACTGTCGACCGAAGAGAACCTGAAGACGCCGCAGACCGTGGTGCCCGACCCGATCTCGATGGGTTACTCCGGCAAATTCCTCGAAGCCTTCGTGACCGATCCGACGACCTTTCCGAACCCAACCATCGTCGGTCCGGACCAGATCAACGAGGCCGAGACACCGCGCGTGGCCTGGAGCCACCCTCTGCACAACCGGCCGGCCGACGCGGGCTTCTGGCTTCAGGATCCCCTCGCGCTGGATGCGTTGTTCAAGCCGCTCGTCGACAGTCCGATCAAGTCGGCCATGCCCGTGTACGTGCGCGACATCGGGATCGAGATTCCCAGCGGCCATCTCGTCACCGGCCACATCATCGCGACCGACCCACCCGGTCAGTCGCTGCTGCCCAGGAGCACGTCGATCGCCGCGGACCCGACCTGTTTCGCCAAGGGCGAGGTCGTGATCTATCGCGTCATTCGCGGCACAGCCGAGTTCAAGAAAAGGTCCGGCGAGAGCTTTGAACTTTCCGCCGGCGATGTGGTGACGGCAGGGAAGGAGTCGATCAGCCTCATTGGCCTCGGCGAAAACACCCAGGTCCTCAGGCTCGGCCTGCTCAAGGGCATGAACGAGCTTCGCGGCTGGACGCCGACGCAGCGCGACGAGATCGACGGCCTCGCCGGCCAGATCATCACGCAGAAGGACATCCGTCCCCTGCGCACCGAGGGCAAGCCGGTCGGGTATCTGTACGGGTAGACGGTTCGCAGCCAAGCGCCTCGAGGTCTTCTTCCTTCTCCCCTTGTGGGAGAAGGTGGCGCGAAGCGCCGGATGAGGGGTTCTCTCCACTCGCGCGACCGTTCGTGAGGATGGAGACCCCTCACCCGGCTTCGCGTTCCGCGAAGCCACCCTCCCCCACAAGGGGGAGGGTAAGCACGCGCCAATTCGACCAAATCCTGTTCGCTTGAGAGCCGCTCGTGTGGCGCCCTACTCCGCCGCCTGACGCACATGGCGTGCCGTCGGCGTGCGCATGGTGACGAGCTCTTCGGCCGCGGTCGGATGCAGTGCGATCGTCGCGTCGAAATCGGCCTTGGTCGCCTTCATCTTCACCGCGATCGCGACCACCTGGGTGACCTCGGCGGCGCAGTCGCCGACGATGTGGCAGCCGAGCACGCGGTCGGTCGAACCGTCGACGACGAGCTTCATCAGCACGCGGGTGTCGCGGCCGGACATCGTCGCCTTGATCGGGCGGAACGTCGTCTTGTAGATGTCGACGTGGCTGAATTGCGCACGCGCCTCCGTCTCCGTCAGACCGACCGTGCCGACCTCCGGCTGCGAGAACACTGCGGTCGGAATGTAGGAATGATCGACCTGCACCTCGCGCTTGCCGAACACGGTGTCGGCGAAGGCGTGGCCTTCGCGGATCGCGACCGGCGTCAGGTTGAAGCGGTGGGTGACGTCGCCGATCGCATAGATGCTATCCACCGAGCTCTTCGAGAAATGGTCCACCGCGATGCCGCCATTCGCAGGATTGATGGCGACGCCGGCCTTCTCCAGGCCGAGATTGGCGACCGACGGATGGCGGCCGATCGCGAACATCACCTGGTCGGACGCGAGGCTCGAGCCGTTCGACAGATGCGTGGTGAATTCCTCGCCGTGCCGGTCGACCTTCGCCACCGTGCAGCCGGTGAGAATGGTGATGCCCTGCTTTTCCATCTCGCTGCGGACGTGGGCGCGGACGTCCTCGTCGAAACCGCGCAGGATGTTGTCGCCGCGATAGATCACGGTGACGTCGGAGCCGTAGCCGGCGAAGATGCCGGCGAATTCCAGCGCGATGTAGCCGCCGCCCTGGATCACGATCCGCTTCGGCAGCTTCTTGAGGTGAAACGCCTCGTTGGAGGAGATCACGTGCTCGATGCCGGGGATCGAGGCGCCGTGGTTGGGCGCGCCGCCGGTGGCGATCAGGATGTATTTTGCGGTGATCTTCCGGTCGTTCTCGAGCAGGCGGACGGTGTGCTTGTCCTCGACCACCGCGCGGCTCTTGACGACCTGCGCGCCCGACTTCTCGACATTCGTCGTGTAGGCCGCTTCCAGCCGCGCGATCTCCTTGTCCTTGTTGGCGATCAGCGTCGGCCAGTCGAAGGTCGCGGGCGGAACGGTCCAGCCGAAACCGGCGGCATCTTCCAGCTCATGACGGACATGCGAGCCGATCACGAACAGCTTCTTCGGCACGCAGCCGCGGATCACGCAGGTCCCGCCCATGCGGTACTCTTCCGCGATCATCACACGCGCACCGTGGCCGGCCGCGATGCGGGCGGCACGCACGCCGCCCGAGCCGCCACCGATGACAAAGAGGTCGACGTCGAATTCAGCCATTGTCCACTCCGACCTCTTCTTTCAGCGCATGATCCGGAGAAGTGTGCAGCGGTTCTCCGATAGGACCATGCGCAAATAACATCCTAAAGCGCGATGACGCGCTTTAGGGATTTCTGATCAGATAGGTACTGTCAGATTTCCTTGCCACGCTTGCGCATCTCGGAACGGAAGGCACCCATCACGGTCTCGGAGAAGTTCTGGGCCCAGGAGTTCATGAAGGCCATGCTGAGGCCGATGGCGCGCGGCTCGGCGTCGATCAGCTTCTTGCCCAGCGGCGACTTGTAGAAGGTGACGAGGTCCTTCAGTTCCTGCTCGGTGAACTCGCTGGCATAGATCTGCGCCATGCCTTCGCCGATCTCGTTCTGGCGGCCGTTGAGCTGCTGGGCCACGATCGGCGCGACCTCGCTGAGCTCCTTCTGGTAGTTGAGATTCTGCTGGATCAGCGTGATCTTGGTCTTCTCGACCATGCCAGGCACGGCGCCCTGATACATCGCGGTGGCGTTCTTGATCTGCAGGATCTCCTTGGCCGCCGCGATCGCCGCAGGCGAGGCTTTCGGCGGGGTCGGCGCGGGAGCAGCCTTCTGGGCCGGCGCGGCCTGCTGCGCGATCGCCGGGACCGCCAAGACGGCCAGTCCAGCAGCAAGCGTCGCGGCCGGCAAGAATCTCAATACGCTCTTCATTCCTAGTCTCCTTTCGGCTTACGCCGTTCAATCACGCGAATTCCCTCGGCGCCCGCCAAAACGGCCGAGCTGGCCAAGCCGATAAACAAGCCATGCTCAACCACGCCGGGGATAGAGCTCAACGCCTTGGCGAGGCCAGGCGGATCCACGATACGTCCGAGCTGGGCGTCAAGAATCCAGTGGCCGCCATCGGTGACGAAAACGTGGCCATCCTTGTCGCCGCCTTTGGCCTTGCGGACCGCCATTTGCCCGGAAACGCCGCATTCGGCAAATGCCTTCTCGATCGCGCGGCGCGTCGCGCCGAGCCCGAACGGGATGACCTCGATCGGCAGCGGAAAGCGGCCGAGCGTCGGCACCCATTTGCTGTCGTCGGCAATCACGATCATGCGATCCGAGGCCGCCGCCACGATCTTCTCGCGCAGCAGCGCGCCGCCGCCGCCCTTGATCAGGTTGAAGTCGGGATCGATCTCGTCGGCGCCGTCGACGGTGAGGTCGAGATGATCGATCTCGTCCAGCGTCGTCAGCTTCACACCGCAGCGCTCGGCATCGAGGCGCGTCGCCTCCGAGGTCGGCACGCCGATCACTTTCAACCCGGCCTGCACGCGCTCGCCGAGCAGCTCAACGAAATGCTTGGCGGTCGAGCCGGTGCCGAGCCCGAGCTGCATGCCGTCACGCACCTCCTCGAGGGCGCGCGCCGCAGCCTGCCGCTTCAACTGGTCCATGTTCACGATGCGCCCGCCCCGAATTTTAGAGTGTGCCGCCGATAGAGGTTGCTTGCGGCGGCCTATGTAGCCTCGTTTTTCCCGCCGGAACAGGCCTCTGGGCCGATCTTATAAGTTGAACTTATGGCTTCGGCCCTTGCGCCGATCCAGCCGGCCCGATAGCGCTGGGACCATGACCTCCCCTTACACCCTCGTCTTCGATCTCGACGGCACGCTTGTGGATACGGCGCCCGACCTGATCACCGCGCTGAATTTCGTGCTCGACCGCGAAGGGCTGCCGCCCGTGCCGATGGCCTCGGCCCGCAACATGATCGGCGCCGGCGCCCGCAAGCTGATCGAACGGGGGCTGGAGGCCGAAGGCCGCATGGTCACGCCGGCGGACATGGACCGGATGACGGCGGATTTCATCGCCTATTACGCCGACCATATCGCGGTCGAATCCCGCCCGTTCGAGGGGCTCGAGGCCGCACTCGACCAATTTGCGGCCCAGGGCCACCGGCTGGCGGTCTGCACCAACAAGCTGGAATGGCTGTCGAAGCGGCTTTTGGACCAGCTCGACCTCACCCGCCGCTTTGCCGCGATCTGCGGCGCGGACACCTTTGGCGTCCAAAAGCCCGATCCGACCATTTTCCGCGAGACCGTGGCGCGCGCCGGCGGGGCGGTCAAAGCCAGCATCATGGTCGGCGATGCCGGAACCGACGTCGGCGTGGCCCGGCGCGCCGGGGTGCCCGTGATCGGGGTCAGCTTCGGCTATACGGACGTGCCGATCGCCGAGTTGAAGCCGGACCGGCTGATCCATCACATGCGTGACCTGCCGGCTGCGGCCCACAGCCTGATGACCACCTAGGAACCACAAGCCTCTGAGATAACTGCCATATTCCACGGAACCCTGCGTTAACCATCTATTGACTATGCGCGGAGCGCCGGTTGCTTGCTTGGAACGACGCCCGTAGGTTCGCCCGGGGATGTGGCGGTTCGTCGCAGTTAGAAGTGGGTGGTCATGCGTCGTGTCATCGCGATTGCGCTAGCGGGAGCGAGCCTTGGTGGCTGCTCTTCGATGTCTTGGGACATGTTCAAATCGGCGCCGCCGACCGTCCAGGTCCGGCTCGAATCCAATCCTCCGGGGGCTGACGCCACGACCTCGCTCGGTGCCGGTTGCAAGACCCCCTGCTCCGTCTCGGTTCCTGCCCCCGACGCCCCCTTCACGGTCGCTTTCGCGCTGCCAAAATACCAGCCGGCGAGCGTGCCGGTGAACGTGATCAAGAATCCCGGGGATTTCACCACGCCCGCCTCGGTCACCACCGATCCGAATCCGGTGTTTGCGGAACTCCAGCCGGCAGTGCCGCCCAAGCCTGTGAAGAAGCCGCAGCGGCCGAAGAAGCCGAAGCCGGCCGCAGCCGCCGCGGCCCCTGCGGATGCCGCACCCGCTGCGGCCCCTGCGGATGCTGCACCTGCTGCGGTGGCGGCCTCGCCGTTTCCCGATCCGAACGCAGGAAAGCGCTGATCCGGGCGCTGATTACGTATACCACCCGATTGTCCTAGCCGCGTCCGATGCTTAGATTGCTTCCAGAGCACCACTGAAGCAAAGGTGCGCCCGTCGCCGTAAGTGACAAGGCATTTGGCAAGGCATCTGCTATGAACGGACCTTCCGCGAGCCCTCTCGCAGCAGCGAGCCCCCGCGACGCGCTCTCGAGCGCGATGACCGATCCGTTCGGGCGGACCATCTCGTATTTGCGCGTGTCCGTCACCGACCGCTGCGATCTACGCTGCTTCTATTGCATGTCGGAAGACATGACATTCCTGCCCAAGGCGGACCTGCTGACGCTGGAGGAGCTCGACCGGCTCTGCACGGCCTTCATCGCCAAGGGCGTGAAGAAGCTGCGGCTCACCGGCGGCGAGCCGCTGGTCCGCCGTAACGTGATGACGCTGGTGCGCTCGCTGTCCCGCCACCTTTCGAGCGGTGCCCTGAGCGAGCTGACCCTGACCACCAACGGCACCCAGCTTGCGAAACACGCCCGGGAGCTCGCCGATTGCGGCGTCCGCCGCATCAACGTCTCGCTCGACACGCTCGATCCCAAGAAATTTCGCGAGATCACCCGCTGGGGCGAGATCGACAAGGTGCTGGAGGGCATCGAAGCCGCGCGCGCCGCTGGGCTTGGCGTAAAGATCAACGCGGTGGCGCTGAAGAACCTCAACGAGGACGAGCTTCCCGACCTGATGCGCTGGGCGCACGGCAAGAGCATGGGGCTGACGCTGATCGAGGTCATGCCGATGGGCGAGATCGGCTCGGGCCGTATCGACCAATACCTGCCGCTGTCGCTGGTGCGCGCGCGGCTCGCCCAGCAATTCACGTTGACGGATCTCGCCGAGAGCACCGGCGGGCCGGCGCGCTATGTCAGCGTTGCCGAGACCGGCGGCAAGCTCGGCTTCATCACGCCGATGACCCATAATTTCTGCGAATCCTGCAACCGGGTGCGCATCACCTGCACGGGCACGCTGCACACCTGCCTCGGCCACGAGGATGCTTCAGATTTGCGCAAACCTCTGCGTGCATCTGACGACGACATGCTGCTTGCGGATGCGATCGACCGCGCCATCGGGCTGAAGCCCAAGGGCCACGATTTCATCATCGACCGCCGCCACGACCGCCCCAGCGTCTCCAGGCACATGAGCGTCACCGGCGGCTGAGGGATTCGCGCCCTCCCCGCCATAAGCTTTTGACTCGGCGTCAATTTGCCCATTTTCCGATTGACGGCGCACAAGCCCGCTGGTTTGGTGCAGCCGCCTTTGCTTGCCCGGCAGCAATAAGCCGGCCCCGCCCCTTTGGCGGTCGCGGTCAAGACGGCAAGGCACGAGGGGAGGACCGACGCCGCAATCGCTCCGGAATTTCATCCGTACGGTCGCGTGCTATTCGCACGCCGGCCAGGCGATGCGTGCTGAAGCCTCCCGTAAAGTGTTGGGCCGCGACGGCGACGGAGAGAAAGTAAGATGCGTCCATTGCTGGCGTTGAGCAACGCCATCGACGCCCTCAATGAAAAGATTGGGTACGTCTGTAACATCCTGGTGCTGCTGGCGTGCCTGGTCAGCGCGGCCAATGCCATGATCCGCTATGCCTTCAGCAACTCCTCGAACGGCTGGCTGGAGCTGCAATGGTACATGTTCGCCATCCTGGTGATGTTCGGCGCGTCCTACACCTTCAAGCGCAACGAGCATGTCCGCGTCGAGATCTTCTACCTCACGCTCTCGGAACGCGGCCAGCTCTGGCTCGACATGATCGGCACGCTCTGCTTCCTGATCCCCTCCTGCCTCCTGCTCGCCTATCTGTCGTGGCCCTTCTTCATGCAGGCCTATAACGTCGGCGAGATGTCCGGCAATGCCGGCGGCCTGATCCGCTGGCCGATCAAGTTCGTGATCCCCGCCGGCTTCGTCTTGCTGGCGCTCCAGGGTGTTTCCGAAGTCATCAAGCGTATCGCGGCTCTCCAGGGCTATGTGACGATCGACGCCAAGTACGAGAGGCCGACCCAATGATTACGCTGGAAATGATGCCGCCGCTGATGTTCGGCGGCCTGGTTCTGGCGATGCTGATCGGCTTCCCCGTCGCGTTCACGCTCGCGGCGGTCGGCCTCTCCTTCGGCTTCCTCGCCATCCATCTCGGATTCTTCGACCTCAACTTCCTCCAGGCGATTCCCGGCCGCGTGTTCGGCAGCGTGCTTTCCAACGAGCTGCTGCTCGCGATCCCGTTCTTCACCTTCATGGGCGCCATATTAGAGAGATGTGGACTAGCCGAAGATATGCTGGACTCGATGGGCCAGCTGTTCGGCCCGGTCCGCGGCGGCCTCGGCTACTCCGTCATCATCGTCGGCTTCATCCTCGGCGCCATCACCGGCACGGTGGCGGCGCAGGTCATCGCCATGGCGCTGATCTCGATGCCGGTGATGATCCGCTACGGTTACAACATGCGCTACATCACCGGCGTCCTCGCGGCCTCCGGCACGATCACGCAGCTGGTGCCGCCCTCGCTGGTGCTGATCGTGCTCGCCGACCAGCTCGGCAAGTCGGTCGGCGACATGTATCTCGGCGCCTGGGGCCCCTCGGTGTTCCAGATCATGCTGTTCGCCGGCTACACCTTCATCCTCGGCCTGATCAAGCCGAGCCACGTGCCGCCGGTGCCGAAGGAAGCGCGCACGCTGACCGGCTGGGCGCTGTGGAAAAAATGCCTGATGGGCATCATCCCCTCGGCCGTGCTGATCTTCGTCGTGCTCGGCACCATGATGATGGGTCTCGCGACCCCGACCGAAGCCGGCGCCATGGGCGCGGTCGGCGCCATCGTGCTCGCCGCGATCCATCACAAGGACTTCTCCTCGAATGACCGCAAGATCCTGATCGTCGGCGTGATCGCCGCCGGCGTCGGCACGATCGTCGCGATGCTGTTCACCGAGAACCTGGTCTTCAGGCTCTCGTTCGCCGTCACCTATCTCGCCGTGGCGTGGATCTGCATCCAGGCCGCACGCATCCCCGAGCTGCGCGACCTGATCAAGCAGGGCTACGAATCCACCATGCGCCTCACCTGCATGGTCACCTTCATCCTGATTGGCTCGACCTGCTTCTCGGTGGTGTTCCTCGGCGTCTCCGGCGGCGTCTGGCTCGAGCATCTCTTGACCTCGCTCCCCGGCGGCGTGTGGGGCTTCCTGATCTTCATCAACCTCTTCATCTTCTTCCTGGCCTTCTTCCTCGACTTCTTCGAGATCGCCTTCATCATCCTGCCGATGATCGCGCCGATCGCGCAGAAGGTCCTCGCGCCGGTGGTGGGACCGGACGCGGCGCTGATCTGGTTCGGCGTGATGCTGTGCGTGAACATGCAGACCTCGTTCCTGCATCCGCCGTTCGGCTTCGCGCTGTTCTATCTGCGCGGCGTGGCGCCGAAGGAAGTGAAGAGCTCCGACATCTATTGGGGCGCGATCCCCTGGATCGGCCTGCAGATGATCATGGTCCTGCTCGTGATCATCTTCCCGATCACGGTGACGGGCCTGCTCGACAAGCCGCTCAACGTCGACCTCGACAAGGTCAAGATCGAGGTGCCGCAGATCGACCTGCCGCCGCTGGATCTGGGACCGCCGCAGAAGTAGCGGCCGCGCTTTCTTCCTTCTCCCCTCATGTCCGCCGAAGCCTTGGCGGAGGCGGATGCGGGAGAAGGAAGGGCGTTAATTTACTCGTGTTCTCTTATTTGCAATCTCGCCGTATTCATTGCAGTGATCGTGGGGGCCGGCGTCAACGGTCACGCTGATCAGTTCCGTGAGAATGTGACCACGTTCGGCGCATCGTATTGCGCCTCCATCTTCTTTTTGCAGTTGGCGTAAACTTCGCTAAAGCGACGTTCCGAGTTGCACGACCTTTCCAGCTTATGAACGAACAGCGTCACTGCGTCATCATGCCAGGTCACCTCGGTCGATTGGGTTTCTTCGCTGGCGTGCTCCACGACTTTGACGAATTCGCGGGCGAGAGCGCGCGGGTTGCCTGCGTCCTGCGCGTCGCAGGCGACTTTGTACCGGTTGTAGTTTCCGCGATCGTCCCAATGGATCACGATGTCGTCGGATAGGGTATCGCCTTCGATCTGCGCCAGTGCGTCGAGCGCGACGTTCGCATGATTGAGCGCTTGGTGCTCGTCACCGTCCTTGATGCAGCGCTTGATCAATTGCAGCGCGTTTTTAGCGCGCGATAGCTGAGCGGCGGCCTGCTTCGTATTCATCTCGCAAGTCCCTTTCCAAGTGGCCCGCATGGGTCACGCCGGGGTCGAAATGGGGTCAGGATCATTGCGGCCTCTCACGGGAGTTTGGCGACGAGCACGCCGCTGCAATCGGATCAGATTGGAGCCCAGGCGGCGGTTCGCCAATACCTCCAAAGGTGAATACGGAGTACTCCTCTAGTCGGCTTTACAATCTGAGAGCGAGCCGCGAGGGCGGGAAATTTCGAGGCGTGCGCGATGGGAAAGATGATCTATGTACAAACCTCGGGCGCACATAGTTGGCGGGCACTTGTCGCCGACCCGACCAAGCCATGGCGCACTGGCTGTTCTGTGCGAACAGTGGCGCATTGCCGGGAAGCAGCAGAGGAATTGCCGCCGGATCCGCGCGCGTGACAAGCGCCGGAAACACGGGCATACCGGGCCATCCTCCAACTGATGGACCGCCGCGCATGTCCCGATCGCTCCCTGCTCCGTCGCTCGCTCCCTTGATCGCATCGCTCTGGCTGGCATGTGCCGCAACGTTTGCGCATGCGGAACCGATGACCGATGTCCATGCGCTGGCGCAAAAGGAGCAGCAGCCGCTGCTCGACACGCTGCGCGATCTCGTCAGCATCGAATCCGGCAGCAAGGACATCGACGGCCTGAACCAGATCGCCGAGCGCGTTGCCGGCCAGCTCAAGCAGCTCGGCGGCACGGTGGAGATCTTGCACCCCACCGACGTCTATCGCCTCGACGACACGCCCGAGACGATCGGCCCGGCCGTGCACGCCGTGTTCAAGGGCACCGGCAGCAAGAAGATCATGCTGATCGCCCACATGGACACGGTGTACCTGAAGGGCATGCTGAAGGACCAGCCGTTCCGCGTCGACGGCGACAAGGCCTACGGCCTCGGCATTGCCGACGACAAGCAGGGCGTCGCGCTCATTCTCCATACCGTGGCGATGCTCCAGAAACTCAACTTCAGGGATTACGGCACCCTCACGGTGCTCACCAATGGCGACGAGGAGATCTCCTCGCCCGGCTGGCGCAGCACCATCACCAAGTTCGCCGCGGATCAGGACGTGGTGTTCTCGTTCGAAGGCGGCGGCACCGACGGCACGCTGCGCCTTGCCACCAGCGGCATCGGCTCGGCCTATCTCACGGTGCACGGCAAGTCCTCGCACGCTGGCGCGCGGCCCGAGGGCGGCGTCAACGCGCTGTACGAGCTCTCGCACCAGGTGCTGCAGATGAAGGACCTGTCCAAGCCCGAGCAGGGCCTGAAGCTGAACTGGACGGTCTCGAAGGCCGGCACCAACCGCAACGTCATCCCGGCCGACGCCTCGGCCCAGGCCGATGCGCGCGCGCTCAAGATCGCCGATTTCGACGAGTTGCAGAAGGCGCTGCAGGACAAGATCAAGAATCGGCTGCTGCCCGACTCCAGGGTCGAGCTGAAATTCGAGGTGCGCCGCCCGCCGCTGGAGGCCAACGACGCCTCACGCCGCGTCGCGGCCTACGGCAAGACGATCTATGGGGAGATCGGACTGTCCCTCAAGGTCGACGAGAAGGCGACCGGCGGCGGCACCGACGCCGCATTTGCCGCGCTCAAGACCAGCGGCGCCGTGGTCGAAGGCATGGGCCTGTCGGGCTTCGGCGCGCACTCCAACGATGCCGAATATGTGCAGATCAACAGCATCGTGCCGCGGCTTTACCTGGCCACGCGCATGATCATGGACCTGTCCGCCGGCAAGCTGAAATAGCGGCGTCTGCCCGTGGTCAGCTTTGGCCAACCGGGGGCGCGGCTCCCTCCGCTAGCCGAAACCGCAGCGTGAACTCCGCGCCGCCGCCGGGAAGATTCTCTACCGCCACCGTCGCGGCATGATCGTCCGCGACCCCGCGCACGATCGAGAGCCCGAGGCCCGCGCCGTCGCTGCGCTGGCGGTCGGCGCGCCAGAAGCGCTGGAAGATCAGCTCGCGCTCGGTCTCCGCGATGCCAGGGCCGCAATCGCGCACGCGCACCGAACCGTCGTCCCCCACCTCGACGTCGACCGAGGTATCCTTCGCCGTGAACTTGATGGCGTTTTCGGCGAGGTTGAAGATCGCGCGCTGGAGCATCTCCGCATTGCCGTGGATCAGCACCGGCGCGTCGGCGCCCTTCAGCGCGATGTCCTTGTGCTGTGCGATCGCGAACGGCGCGATGGAGCCGACCACCTCGGCGCAGACGGCGCGCAGATCCGCGGTCTCGCCGGGATCGAGCACCAGGGTGTCGAGTTCGGCGATCTCCAGCAGCTGGGCGACGATGCGGCTCATGCCTTCGATGTCGTCGTGCAGCGCCTGCCTTGCGGCGCCATCGCCCAGCGTCTCGATCCGCGTGCGCAGGATCGTGAGCGGCGTGCGCAACTGATGCGCGGCATCCGCCGTGAACTGCCGCTGCACGCGAAAACCGTCCTCGAGCCGGTCGAGCGCCTGGTTGACGGCGGTGACCAGCGGCATGATCTCGCGCGGGATCTGCTCCGTCGGCAGGCGGATGTCGGTGCGCGCCGGGCCGATATTGCTGGCCTCCTCCGACGCTTTCCACAGTGGCGCGATGGCGCGGCGGAAGATGATGATGTCGGCGGCGAGCAGGATCAGCAGGATCGGAATGGTGATCCACCCGACCCGGCGGAAGAAGTTCGAGATGATGTCGTCGATGATGACGTCGCGATGCGCCAGATCCTCGGCCACGCGGATGCGCACGATCTTGCCGTCGATGATGCGGGTGACGCCGGCGCCGGAAATCGTCTCGGAAAGTGTCGGCGGCGCCGACGCGGCCGCTCCCGTCTTGCGGCGGGACGAAAACAGCAAACGGCCGTCGGCATCGCGGATGTCGTAGAGATAGCGGCCGTAGGCTTCCGAATAGAGGCCCCGCAGGCTGTCGGGCAGGTTGAACGTCAGCAGGCCATCCGGCGCCGCGACGATGCGCTCGGCCAGCACCTCGGCCTGCGCCCGCATGGCTTCGCGG
The DNA here is from genome assembly GCF_029989365.1 of Bradyrhizobium sp. Arg816. GTDB lineage: Bacteria > Pseudomonadota > Alphaproteobacteria > Rhizobiales > Xanthobacteraceae > Bradyrhizobium. Next base: position 264,130 of record NZ_JAPRAQ010000001.1, read on the forward strand.
TGCAGCTGGTCGACTTCGGAATTGAGCAGCCAGAACAGCACCAGCGGCAGGAAGATCGCGACCACCGCGACCGCGACGATGTGCATGAACACGATGCGCCAGATCAACGATTTGAATGTCGGCGATCTGCCATAGGCCCCGGCGGCCGCCACGCTATTTCTCCTCGGACATGAGATAGCCGACGCCGCGGATGGTGTGGATCACGACCTTGGCGCCGTGCTCGGTGAGCTGCTTGCGCAGCCGCGAGACGTAGACCTCGACCGCGTTGGAGGCGACCTCGCCTTCGAGCCCGAAGATGTGGTCCTCGACGTTCTTCTTCGGCACCACCCGGCCCTGCCGGCGCAGCAGGATCTCCAGCACCGAGGTCTCGCGCGCGGAGATGATCCGCGGCTGGTCGTCGACGAAGATCTGGCGGCTTTCGGTGTCGTAGACGAGATTGGCGAGGCGCAGCGAGCGGCCGAGCAGCTGGCCGGGCCGGCGCAGGATCGCCTCCAGCCGCGCCACCAGCTCCTCCATCGCGAACGGCTTTGCCAGATAATCGTCGGCGCCGCTGCGCAGGCCGCTAACGCGGTCCTGCAGGCCGCCGCGCGCGGTCAGCACCAGCACCGGCAGCGGCTCCATCTGCCGCCGCAGCTCGCGCAGCACCGAGAGGCCGTCGCCGTCGGGCAGGCCGAGGTCGAGGATCATCGCAGCGTAGCTGACGCTGCTGACCGCCTCGCGTGCCTCGGCCGCGGTGCTCACGATGTCGCTCTGGTAGCCGGCGGCCGACAGCCCGGCGGCAACGAGCCGCGACAGCTCGACATTGTCCTCGACGATCAGAAGGCGCATCGCAGTCCCGCCGGATGTTCCGGTGCAATCACGGCTCGCGCCGCATCTTCGCTCTCTTCCACCATTCCGGCCGCCTCGGCCAGCGAAAAAGCGCGTGGCAGGCCAGCCGCCCCCCTGTCAGGTTCGTGTAAGCCGACCTGGGCGCGTTCCCATGATGGTTTACTCGATCACCTCATCCGCTCCGGCAATGACTGCTGCGGAGAACGGATGGCCGAGCAGTTTCGCTGCCTTCAAATTGACAACGAGCTCCACCTTCGTGACGAGTTGAACTGGAAGATCAGAAGGCTTCTCGCCCGACAGAATGCGTCCGGCATAGATACCCGCGCGATGGTGCGACTGCATGAAATCTCCTCCGTAGCTCATCAAACCTCCAGCCACGGGAAAGTCTCGGGTCTGCGTGATTGCGGGTAGTTGATATTTCATCGCGAGAGCCGCCAGCCGGCGACTGCGAAATGCAAAATAGGGGTCGGAGGTAAACACAACTCCGCCTGGCCCGTCCCTGGCCACGGCAGCGAATACGGATTCGAATTCATCCTCCTTGCTTGCGCTATAGATCTGCAGTTGAACCCGCAGGGCCTCTGCGGCCGCCTGAAGCTTCTGCAATTGTGATGGTGCGGTCGGACTTGTCGGGTTGGCGACAACCGCCAATCTGGTCGCCGTGGGCAACAGGTCGCGCATCAGCTCAAGCCGCTTTGGCGACACATCGACGCTCAGGCTCGATACTCCCGTGATATTTCCGCCCGGCCGCGACAGGCTGTCCACCACGCGTAGCTGAACGGGGTCGCCGCCCATCTCGAACACGATGGTCTTGGTCGTACCCGTCGCCTTCGCGGCAAGTGCCACCGGTGCCCCGCCAGGAGCCACGATCAGGTCTACATTTCTGGCGACCAATTCGGCAGCGAGGGCAGGCAATCGAGAATATTGTCCATTGGCCCACTGAAAGTCGATCGCCACATTGCGACCCTCGACGAAGCCGGCTTCCTCCAGCCCCTGTCGGAAAGCCTCAAGTCGACTGCCGAAGAGCTCGGGTGACTCCGGGCAAAGATAGCCAATGACCGGCATGGAGGGCTTCTGCCCATACGAGACGGTCGTCCACGTCGCGGCGCCTGCCATCCAAAGAAGAAAATCGCGCCGTCTGGCGCGTCCGCGTAGCGTTGCTGCTTCAGGGTTGGCGCACCTCATGCCTACGGACCCGCTGCCGTCAGCCGTTTGCCGGAGCATAGCCCCGGATACGCGAACAGTCTCTAGCGGATTGTGCCAGACATCCCGCGGCCACTCGGCGAGAGAGCATCGAAGGATATTCCGAAGACTGGAATGGCTTCGTCAAATCCTTTGATTTCGCGGCCCCCGAGATCCTCAACGGGCCGCCTGCCCTTGACGTCGGCCGCGACTTTGGCGTCGATCAGGATTTCCTTGTCTGCGGCAGATGCGCACAGCCGGGCCGCAAGATTCACGACGCTCCCGATGGCGGTGTAGTCGAGCCGGTCCTCGTATCCGATCCGGCCGACAGTCGCCGGCCCGCTGGCAAGGCCGATTCCGAAACCGACGTGGTAGCCACGCGATCGCCAGCCGGCGATGAGGGCTTGCACGTTCGTCTGCATGTCGACGGCGAGATCGATGGCTCGCAATGCAGGCTCTTCGACCGGGACAGGTGCGTTCACCAGCACCATCAGTCCGTCGCCGGAGAAATTGATCAACGTCGCTTCGAATTTCGCGATGACCCTGCCGAGGCTTTCATAATATTCCGACAATACGCTCATGACGTCCTCGGGCGCGGCGCCTGCTGAAAACGCGGTGAACCCCCTCAAATCGCAGAAGACGACGACGACTTCCGTACGGCGGCCGTCCAGCACGCTGTCATCGCCGGCTCGATCGACGAGATCGGCGACCTGGGGGGCAAGGAACCGCTTCAGCTTGGCGATGCGCTCCTGGTGCTGCTGCGCCAGAGCCAGCTCGGAAGCCATTCTGTTGAAACTGTTTGCAAGACGCTGGAACTCGTCCCCGGTGTGGATTGAGATGCGGTGGTCAAAGGATCCCGCACCAATCCTCTCCGTGCCCTCCTCGAGCAGCTTGATCGGCTCCGTCATCCGGTGCGCCAATGCATAGGCAAGTATCCCTGCGAGCATGGTGCTGATTGCGAGGAGCATTGCCGTCCGCCACAGGGCGGAATAGATCGGCGCGTAAGCTTCGGATAGCGGCTGCACGACCACGACTGTCCAATCGGGGCCCTGTACGGGAGCCGCGCTGGCAGCAACATAGTGCCCTTGTGCATCGCGGCTCGTTGCGAAGCCCGCTTTCGACCCTATCGCGTCCCGCACAGCCCGAAATGGTTTGGACGTCGCTTCCTCCGCCCCGCGGAGCACGAGGCTGATGTCGGGATGGGCGATCAGGCGACCCGATCGGTCCAGGACGAAGGCGGAGCCGGTCCTTCCGACCTTGATCGCCGAGATCACATCCCAAATCAGCTTGAGGTTGACTTCGGCTATGACTGCGCCGACCGCCGGTCGGTTGCCGGCAATCCCAACCGTCAAGTACGGTTCGGAGCCTCGATTGTAGCTGACGTCGCTGAACCAGATCTGAGCTGCGCGGGCGCCAACCAAGGCGGGATCGGCTGATCGGTCCGTGCGGCTCTCGATACGGTTGAGGCCGATCCGCGAGATGTAGAGACGCTCCAGGCCATTGCCGTCGAGCAGTGTGAGACTGACGATGGCGGGCGCTTGTCGAAGCAGGCGCAACGCGTCGGTCCGCCGGCGTTCGTCGAACTCGTCACTCCATGGAAGCTGAACCAGCCAGCCAAGCTGGCTCGTGATGCCGTGGATGAAATCGTGTATTTCGGCGGCCGCGGATGCGGACTGGAGGCTAAGCCACTGGTCGAGCCTCGCGCGCTGATCGCGATAGCCGAACCACGCCTCAATAACCCCGTTGAATGCGAGTGGGATCGCGACAGCCACGAAAAGCGCGAGCAGATATTTATGAAAAAGGCCGCGAAACCGATCCTGAGGAATCATGATCCGGTCTCCTGATAATCACATAAATACAATGACCCAGAATAACATGTCGCTCCGCCGTCGGGTGGAGTTCATTCGAATCCCGAGCGTACCGGTGCACCCTTCGCGCTTTTAAGGGCGGACCAGCCACGCGGCCTGGCGACAAATTGGCGCCATGGCTGAATTGTCGGCCGATGTCAGCCTCCGGCTGACTGGCCTTCGCGCCGCACGCCGGCTTTTGACCACCCTAAACGGACGTTGCTGCCGGACCGACGTAGCATGCGCCGCAGCCACGTTGATCTAGGTCAAGCATCACCCCCTCCTTTGGCCTCACGTCATGTTCAGCCCCATTTGAGGCGGCGACGTCGCCTTTCAGTTCGCTCGCGCATAGCAACTTCCAGGTCGGCGTCGCATTCTTCCAGTGGCCTCCTCTCCCTCCTGATCCCTGCAGAAGGCTTACTGGAGGTTCGTCGACGAGGATCTTGCTCATGATAACAATTCCAGAACTGACGTCCCAGGCGCTCGGTGCGTTTCTCATCTCGGAGACAAAAGGCCGCTTCGGCTCATCGCATGCCAACTTGCCGGAATTGCTCCCCTACGCAGCGAAGCTGGCCCTGGAATGTATCGGTAACAGCGATGCGTTGTATCACAACGTGGAGCACACCCTGTTGGTCACGCTGGTGGGGCACGACATTCTGATCGGCCGCTCTCTTCTGAGGCCAACCACGGCCAGCGATTATGCTCACTTCATCCTGGCGTGCCTGATTCACGACATCGGCTACGTTAGAGGCGTAATCTACGGAGACCAGGAAGGCGCCTATGTCGTTGATGGTACCGGCCGAACGGTTGAGTTGCCGATCGGCTCCTCCGATGCAGCGCTTGCGCCCTATCACGTCGACCGCTCGAAATTGTTCGCCGTGGAACGTCTCGACACAATCGACGAAATTGACGCCGCTCGTATTGCTCAGGCCATCGAATATACCCGCGTTCCCTATGCAGACGCACCAACGAGCGAACTCAAGGATGATCTGGACCAGGAGGAAGGTTTGTTGCTGCGTGCCGCTGATCTGATCGGTCAGCTCGGCGATCCCAACTACATGAAGAAATCAAATGCGCTCTTCTATGAATTCGAAGAGATAGGCCTCAACAAATCGCTCGGATACGCCACGCCCGCGGACGTCGTGCACAAATATCCGCAATTCTACTGGACAAAGGTCGCACCGCAAGTCCCGGCGGCGATCCGCTATCTGAACGTAACATCGAGCGGAAGACAATGGATCAGCAGCCTGTATGGCAATGTCTTCCGCGCCGAGCGAGAGGTCAGACTATCTGGTCCGCAGCTGTAGATCGGCATCCCCATGGCGGTCCAACAAATCCGGCGATAAAACACTGATTGCGGAAACTGGAATCGAACCCATGGTCTTCTGGACGGCGAGCGCAGTCGGGTTGGTGGTCGCCTATCTTTTCGGCTCCATACCCACGGGCTATCTGGCGGGAAAACTCTTGAGCGGCATCGATATTCGAGAGCATGGCTCCAAATCCACCGGGGCGACGAATGTCTTGCGCACTCTTGGAAAATGGCCTGCGTTGATGGTGCTCATCGCCGATGTGCTGAAAGGCGTGGCCGCCATCCTCGTCGCCCGCTCGTTCTGTCCCTGGCTCTCGACGGAGCTTTCGCCGACGCCGCCGCCAGCGCTTGATCTGCAAGTCTGGGTGCCATGGGCTGTTGGCCTGGCCGGAATTGGCGCGCTGCTGGGGCATAGCCGCTCGATCTGGCTGAACTTTACGGGCGGCAAATCCGCCGCGACCGGGCTGGGCGTGTTGCTGGCGATGTCGTGGCCGGTGGGATTGGGTGCTGCGACGGCCTTTGGCATCGTGCTGGCGATGACCCGGATTGTTTCCCTTGGCTCGATCCTCGCGGCACTGACGGCGATCGCCCTGGTCTGCGGTTTCGAGCACCCGTTGCCCTATCGGCTGCTGGTGATCGGAGGCGGCATCTACGTGATCGTTCGCCATCGCGCCAACATCCAACGGCTGTTGGCGGGGACGGAGCCGCGCCTGGGTCGAACTGGCCCGGATGCGAAGGCAGGAGCGCAGGTTTAGCCTATTGCGGTTCCAGGAGCCGGCAATCCCCGTTCCGATATTCGATGGAAGCGTGCACGTGTCTTTCCGGTGCTCCAGCTGCTATCGCCGTTACCTTGACGCGACCACAGCCGTTCTGATGCGGTAAGCAGTTTCGCCGAGACGTCGCGGAAATACACGATCCGCAGCCGATCGATTATCCGGGGCAGATACGATTGGTCGGGAAGTCGGAGCCGGAGGCCGACTGATGGACGCCGGGCAAGCCCGCCGTCCCACCAGCCGGGATAGTACTAGTCACAGTGCCGCAGAAAAGCGGCTCTGAGTTCGGCCAGTTGGTCGCTCGTCGCTCCCAGCTCTGCGTCGGCCCGATCTGTGAGCAAGTCGACGTAGGCAATCGGCCGATCGAACTGGCTCGCCGTGAAGTCATACCTCTTGCCTTCGATCCGATTGTAGAAATGATCGCCGGCCGGCAGAGGCGTCTTCAGCAGCTCGCCGCCGTAGAGTTCGTGAACGAGCAGCGCCGTGACGTTGCATTGCCCGGCCGCCGGATTATCCGGCGTCCATTGGCTGGAAGTCGACAACGACCAAGCCTTGCGCAGCGCGTGTTGAACCTCATCGGGATCGAAGCTCATCGTCACCTCACGGGATCGGCACCGAAGCGCCAATTTCGGATTATACGATGTTAGCTACTTGCCACTGTTTTGCCCGACGTGTCAAACGGCTTCGCAACTCGGACTGAGCCCTACTCCATCCACGCGTCATTGCGAGCGCAGCGAAGCAATCCAGACTGCCTCCGTGGAAAGATTCTGGATTGCTTCGCTACGCTCGCAATGACGACGTGGAAACAGACGCGCGCCGAACACCGGGTCATTCGGGAAGGCTCGCCATCAGGGGAGATCGCCGCGTTGGCCCCGGCCGCGCGACGATTGCCCCTTCCTGCTGATTTACCCCAACGGTCCAAATGGTTGGCGGCAGTTACAGGGCAACCTGCCCTCATCGCGCTTCTACTGTGCATGGGGTTGTTTTGCATATTTTTGTTTGGGCGGCCGCTGGCGGCAAAGAAAAAGCCCGGCCTCGCGAACGAGGCCGGGCTCTGTCGTCTTGCGACGTTTCGAAAGATCAGCCGCGGGTGCGCGAGCGGATCATGAAGCTGTCGTAGGTGTATTCGGCGACCTGCCACCACAGATATTCGTCGGAGCGGTAGGCCTGCATGGCGTCGATCGACTTCTTGAAGTCGGGGTTCTTGGCCGAGATCTCGCCCCACAGCTCGTTGGTCGACTTGAGGCAGGCCTCGAGCACTTCGTTGGTGAAGGGACGAAGCTGGGTGCCGCCGGCGACCAGACGCTTCAGCGCCGCCGGGTTCTGCATGTCGTAGCGCGCGGCCATCCAGCTGTTGGCGTTGGCCATCGCGTTGGTGAGGATCGCCTGGTAGTTCTTCGGCAGCGAATTCCACTTGTCCAGGTTGGTGAAGGCGTGGACGGTCGGACCGCCTTCCCAGAAGCCGGGATAGTAGTAGTACTTGGCGACCTTGGCGAAGCCGAGCTTCTCGTCATCGTAGGGGCCGACCCACTCGGCGGCGTCGATGGTGCCCTTCTCCAGCGCCGGATAGATGTCGCCGCCGGCGAGCTGCTGCGGCACGACGCCGACCTTCTGGAGCACCTGGCCGGCGATGCCGCCGATGCGCATCTTGAGGCCGGAGAGGTCCGCAACGGTCTTGATCTCCTTGCGGAACCAGCCGCCCATCTGGGTTCCGGTGTTGCCGCAGGGCTGACCGATCACGTTCGACTTCTTGAAGAACTCGTTGCCGAGTTGCTCGCCGCCGCCCTGGTACCACCAGGAGTTCTGCTGGCGCGCGTTGAGGCCGAACGGCACCGAGGCGTAGATCGCCCAGGTCGGGTCCTTGCCGACATAGTAGTAGGAGACGGTGTGGCACATCTCGACCGTGCCGTTCGAGGTCGCGTCGAGCGCCTGGAGGCCGGGGACGATTTCGCCGGCGGCGAACACCTGGATCTGGAACTTGTTGTCGGTCATCTCGGCGACGTACTTCGCCAGCTGCTCGCCACCGCCATAGATGGTATCGAGCGACTTCGGGAAGCTCGACGTCAGGCGCCACTTGATCTCGGGCATGGACTGCGCGATCGCCGGCGAGGCCACCGCGGCGGTCGCCGCCGCGCCTGCTGCCGACACTTTCAGGAAATCACGACGCTTCATCTTCAGGTCTCTCCTTGTTGGGGCGTTTCCCCTAAACTTCCTCGTTGTCGCCGCTCGTTCCGGCGACGCGTTCTAAGTCGCGTCGAACCGAAGGGGCTTGACTGCCGTGGCCTTTAACACGGAAGCCCCGCTTTCGGAACGCGACAATGGCATGACGGGGCTCTACGAAAGTCGCATGTCCCCAAAAGACCGGCTCAGGCCGCGGCGATAACGCCTTTGAGCTGGTCCCGGACCTGCCCTGCAATGGCGCGATAGATCGCCGCATGAGGACCGTCCGGCTCGCTGTCGACCACGGGATTGCCGGCATCCGAGGTGGCGCGAATCGCCATGTGCAGGGGGATCTCGCCCAGGAACGGTACCCCGAGCTTCTCCGCCTCGTGGCGCGCGCCGCCATGGCCGAAAATATCCGATTTCGTGCCGCAATGCGGGCACTGGAAGTAGCTCATGTTCTCGACGATGCCGAGCACGGGCACGTTGACCTTCCTGAACATCGCAAGCCCCCGCCGTGCATCGATCAGGGACAGGTCCTGCGGGGTCGAGACGATCACGGCGCCCTTGAGCGGCACGTTCTGCGCCAGCGTGAGCTGGGCATCGCCGGTACCGGGCGGCATGTCGACCACGAGTACGTCGAGGCTCCCCCATGCGACGTCGCGCAGCATCTGCGTCACCGCCGACATCACCATCGGACCGCGCCAGATCATCGCGGTCTCTTCCTCCACCAGGAAGCCGATCGACATGATGGCGAGGCCAAAACGCTTGAGCGGAATCATCTTGCGCTCGCCGTCCAGCGCCGGCTTCTCGTGGAGGCCCGTCAGCCGCGGCACCGAGGGGCCGTAGATGTCGGCATCGAGCAGCCCGACCCTCAGGCCGAGGTCGCGCAGGCCCAGTGCCAGGTTGAGCGCGGTGGTCGACTTGCCGACGCCGCCCTTGCCCGAGGCGACCGCGATCACGGCGGCGACGCCCGGAATTTCGGACTGCCGCGCCATCGGCGATTGAGCGCCGCCCTGCGGCGGCGGCTTGTGGGCATGGACCGGCTGCACGCCCGGCGTGCCGCGGCTCGGCGTTGGCGGCGGAGGCGGTGCGGCGCCGGCCTTTCGCTCGGCGGTCAGCGCCACCATCACGGTGGTGACGCCGGGAATGGCTCGCACCGCGGCCTCGGCCTCGGCGCGGACGGATTCCCAGGCCCGCGCCTCGGCGGCATCGACGTTGATCGAGAAGAACACCTTGCCGTCGGCCGCGCTGATCGCGCTCAGCACGTTGGCATTGGTGAGCGCGACCCCGCGGGGCGACTTGATCCTGGCGAGGCTGTCGAGAACCTGTTGCTGCGTCACGCTCAAAGCGCATCTCCTGAACAGAGCATGATCCGGAAACGTGTGGAGCGGCTTTCCGATAAGATCATGCTCAAGGCTTGAGGATGCCCCATTAGAGCGGAAACGGCCAAAAGGCTACTGCCTGCCGATATCGTCAGCCATCTCCGCGGGGGCAGCCCCCTGCTCCGCAGCGGCCTCGTAATTGAGCTCGATCATGACCCCGTTGGGGTCGTGGACGAAGATCTGCCAGAGGTCGCCGCCGGGCACCTGGCGGGAGTCGAATGTCATGCCCTTGGACGTCAGCCGCTGCTTCATGCCGTCGAACCCGCGGCTGACGAAGGCGACATGGTGGACAACGCCGGAATCCGGCTTTTGTGGCTCCGAGGTCGGGGAAATATCGACGAGGTGCACCACCGGCTTGCCCTCGCTGTACATCCAGGCCCCCGGGAAGGCGAAATCGGGCCGGGCGCCTTTTTCCAGGCCCAGCACGTCCTCATAGAAGCGGACCGTCTCGGCCAGATTCCGGGTCCGGATGTTGAAATGATCGAGGACGCCAACGCTCACGCCGCCCATGCTTTCGCTCCCTTTTTTTATGCAGCACCTTAAGTCCCGCCATCCTAGCACAGGCGGCTGCCAAACGAAGCCGTTGCCCTCTGGCCTCAAGGGTTTATGGTGCGCTCCTAATCCGCTCTCATAGCGGAACCAGGCGCCCCCGCCCGGCAAAAACCGTAAAACCCAAACTACGGACAAGGTACCACACATGGCTAAAGTCGCTTTCCTCGGTCTCGGCGTGATGGGCTTCCCCATGGCCGGACACCTCGTGAAAAAAGGGGGCCATGAGGTCACCGTCTACAACCGCACCGCGGCCAAGGCGAAGGAATGGGCGGACAAGTTCGGCGGCAAGACCGCGGCGACCCCGAAGGCCGCAGCCGAGGGCCAGGATTTCGTGATGTGCTGCGTCGGCAACGACAATGATCTGCGCGCGGTCACGATCGGCCCCGACGGCGCATTCGCCGGCATGAAGAAGGGCGCGACCTTCGTCGACCACACCACCGCCTCCGCTGAGGTCGCCCGCGAGCTGGATGCTGCCGCCACCAAGGCCGGCTTCAAGTTCATCGATGCTCCCGTTTCCGGCGGCCAGGCCGGCGCCGAGAACGGCGTGCTGACGGTGATGTGCGGTGGCGCCGAGGGCGCCTATTCCGGCGCCGAGCCGCTCATCACAGGCGCCTATGCGCGGATGTGCAAGCTGCTCGGGCCCGCCGGCTCCGGCCAGTTGACCAAGATGGTCAACCAGATCTGCATCGCCGGTTTGGTGCAGGGCCTCTCCGAGGGTATCCACTTCGCCAAGAAGAGTGGCCTCGACGTCGCCGCCGTGATCGAGACCATCTCGAAAGGCGCAGCGCAGTCCTGGCAGATGGAGAACCGCTACAAGACCATGAACGAGGACAAGTACGATTTCGGCTTCGCGGTCGAATGGATGCGCAAGGACCTCTCGATCTCGCTGGCCGAAGCCCGCCGCAACGGTGCCAATCTGCCGGTGACCGCGCTGGTCGACCAATTCTACGCCGAGGTCGAGAAGATGGGTGGCAAGCGCTGGGATACGTCGAGCCTGCTCGCGCGCCTTAACCGCTGACACCTGTCGAACTGATCCCGCCTTGCTGATCGCGATCGCCGTCATCTTCGTTTTGGCCTATGCGGCGATCGCGCTCGAACACCCGCTCCGGATCAGCAAGAGTGCCACGGCGCTGATCGGCGCCGGGCTGCTCTGGGCGATCTACGCGGCCACGATCGGCGACCACGCCATGGTCGGCCGGCAGATCGACGAATCCGTCGTTTCCACCGCGAAAATCGTGTTCTTCCTGATCGGCGCTATGACCATCGTCGAGGTGATCGACGCCCATGACGGTTTCGAGGTCATCACCTCCCGCATCAGCACGACGAGCCAGGTCCGCCTGATGTGGCTGATCGGCTTCGTGACCTTCTTCCTCAGCGCGAGCCTGGACAATCTCACCACCACCATCGTGATGGTCTCGCTGATCCAGCGGCTGATCGCCAGGCGCGACGACCGCCTGCTGTTCGCCTCCCTGATCGTCATCGCCGCCAATGCCGGCGGCGCCTGGACCGTGATCGGCGACGTCACCACGACCATGCTGTGGATCGGCGGGCAGATCACGCCGCTGAAGATCATGGGCTCGGTGTTCCTGCCCTCGCTGGTCAATCTGCTCGTGCCGCTCGCCTTCATCAGCCTTCTGGTGAAGGGCAAGACCATCGCGGCGCCGCCCAAGGACGACGGAGTTCAGCTCGTCGGGTCGTTCGAGCGCAATCTGATGTTCTATCTCGGGCTCGGCGTATTGATCGCCGTGCCCGCCTTCAAGGCGGTCGCGCACCTGCCGCCCTTCATGGGCGTGCTGCTCGGGCTCGGCATCGTCTGGCTGGTCGGCGAGGTCGTTCACCGCGACAAGGACGAGCATGTTCGCCGGCCGCTGACGCTCGCGCATGCGCTAACGCGGATCGACATGAGCTCGATCGTGTTCTTCCTCGGCATTCTGCTGGCGGTCGCCTGCCTCGAACATGCGGGCCTCCTGTCGATGCTGGCGCGCTGGCTGGAGGCGACGATTGGCCGCCAGGACGTCATCGTCGTCGTGCTCGGCCTGCTCAGCGCCGTCATCGACAACGTGCCGCTGGTGGCGGCGACGATGGGCATGTACGACCTCGGCCACTACCCGACCGACAGCTTCCTCTGGGAGTTCATCGCCTATTGCGCCGGAACCGGCGGCTCGATCCTGATCATCGGCTCGGCCGCCGGCGTCGCCGCCATGGGGCTCGAGCGGATCGAGTTCCTCTGGTACGCCCGCCGCATCGCCATCCCCGCGCTCGCGGGCTATCTGGCGGGCGCGGTGGTCTACGTCGCCCAGCATGCGGCGCTGCACTGACCGGCACTGCGTGCGTTCAAAATTAACGCCGGGTTAACGTAATTCTTTAGCTCCTTAAGTCACCTCTTAAGGATTTCTTGCCAGAGATAGACAATGCAGAAGGCCCGCCTTTGCGCGGGCAGGAATGTTGTTGTTCGATGAGTAAACCCGCTGAAAAGCCAGAGGTCGTGCAGCTTCCGGCCGAGCCGGTGAGCGCGCCATCTGCGAGCAGCCGACGGGCTGCGTCGCAGCGGGTACGCGAGGCGCGCGACAAGTTAACGTCGACCAGCGGAACCCGGCCGGCTTTCGACGCCGAGATGCTGCGCCAATATGCCCAGACGCGGCTGTCGGCCTCCTATGTCGTGATGCTGCTGGTGGTCGCCACCGGTGTGCTGTTCGGGCTGTGGATGCAGCCGATCCCGGCCGCGGCCTGGACCGCCGGCATGCTCTGCATCCACGCCGCGATGATCCGCAGCTGCCACCGCTTCCTGGCTGAGGCCTCCTCGCCTGCGGCGACGCGCACATGGCGGACGCACTTCGTCGTGCTCGACCTGCTCTATGGCCTGTGCTGGATGGCGATCCTGATCCATCCCGTGCTCGACATGGTCACGGAAACGCTGATGATGTTCCTGATGCTGCTGGTGATCGCAGTGTCGAGCATGCTGGCCGCCAATCTGCCGATCGCCGCCCTCGCCGCCACGGCGCCGGTCGCGGTCGCGATGGCGCTCAGCTTTGCAATCACCGGCGCGCTCGACAATTACATCCTGGCGGCGCTCGCGCTCGCGGCCGAAGGCTATTTCGTGCTGCTGGCGCACCGCCTGCACTCCTCGACCTTCGCCACGCTCGAAGCACGCGCCGAGAAGGACGCGCTGATCGGCGAGCTCGAACAGGCCAAGGCGATCTCGGACGAAGCGCGCCACCGCGCCGAATCCGCCAACGTCGCAAAATCGCGCTTCCTCGCGCAGATGAGTCACGAGTTGCGCACGCCGCTGAACGCGATCCTCGGCTTCTCCGAGGTGATGAAGAGCGAAATTTTTGGCGCGCACGCGGTGCCGGTCTACAAGGAGTACTCGGCGGACATCCATAATTCCGGCGTGCACCTGCTCAACCTCATCAACGAGATCCTCGATCTGTCGCGGATCGAGGCTGGCCGCTACGAGCTCAACGAGGAAGCGGTGTCGCTGGTCGGCATCGTCGCCGACTGCCATCATTTGATGAAGCTGCGTGCCTCGAGCCGCGGTATCACCATCCACGAGGTGTTCGAGCAGGCCATGCCGCGGCTCTGGGCCGACGAGCGGGCGATCCGCCAGGTCGTGCTCAACCTGCTCTCCAACTCGATCAAGTTCACCCCGCAAGGCGGCGAGATCTGGCTCAAGGCCGGCTGGACCGCTTCGGGCGGGCAATATCTCTCGGTGAAGGATTCCGGCTCCGGCATCCCCGAGGACGAAATCCCGATCGTGCTCGCCTCGTTCGGCCAGGGCTCCAACTCGATCAAGTCGGCCGAACAGGGCGCAGGGCTGGGCCTGCCCATCGCCAAGAACCTGATCGACCTGCATGGCGGCACATTCACGCTGAAATCGAAGCTGCGCATCGGCACCGAGGTGATCGTCACCTTCCCGCCGGAGCGCGTGATGAGTGCGCTGGCGCCGATGTCGGACGATTCTCCGCCGCTCCAGCCGGACAGTTCCGCGGTGCCCGACGAGAAGCGCCGGCCGCGTCACAAGCCGATCATGAGCGCAGGTACGGGCTCTTAACGAGATGCTTGCAGACATGCCCGACGATCCCCCACTATGGCCACATGAGCAAAGAAACGCCGTGCGTCGCCGTCTGCATGATCGATCCCAAGACCAGGCTGTGCTTCGGCTGCGGCCGGACCTTGCCGGAGATCGCGCGCTGGCACGCCATGGAGAGCACGGAACGGCTCGCGGTGATGGCGCTGTTGCCGGCACGCATGGTGGACGCGGGTTTGCAGCCAATCGCGGGATCGCCGAAACGCGTCTGATCGCCCTGCGTCGCCTCGGAGGCGCGCGATGATGCGCTTCCTGCTCGTTCTCGTCATGCTCGCCGGCACGGCCGGTGCCGTCGTCGCCTATGGCGATCCCGACCGGATCGCGCGCGCGAGCAACAAGGTCTCGCACATGTTTCGCGCGCAGATCGCCTCCCCGGCCCCGGCCGTGCAGATCCAGCGCGGCCAGGGCGGCGAGTTCGCGCTGCGTGCGAAGATCAACGGCGTCGCCGCACCGATGGTGATCGATACCGGTGCGACCTCAGTGGTGCTGACCTGGGAAACCGCGAAAGCGATCGGACTGCCTCTCGAGATGCTCGAATACGACGTCGATCTCGAAACCGCCGGCGGCCACACCAAGGCAGCCCGCCTTACGCTCGACCGCCTCTCCGTCGGCCACCTCGTCGAAAAGTCGGTGCCCGCCCTCGTCGTGCAGCGCGGGCAGATGAAGACCAACCTGCTCGGCATGAGCTTCCTCGACCGCCTGGAGAGCTGGGGCGTGCGCGCCGACAAGCTGATGCTCACAGGCTACCCGGAATTGCCAGATCGCCGCGCGCTCCGATAATCCGCTTCGCTGCGCGCCCCATGCGCACGATCAAGGCCCAATCAGCCGGGACTGTCTGAGCCGCACAACGCGATCGGCGTTTGTCAGATCGCCCCTTGGCCGCTCTGGCGCCGGTCAAACTGACGGCGCCGCTCCATCCAGGCAGCCCCGCTGGATCCAGTCCGCGATCTCATCGATATCGGCATCGGCAAAGAAAGAATTCGCGTTGAGCGGCATCCGGCCGAACCGCGCATGCGGGTCGTTTGCATCGAAATCCGGCGTATCGCCCCGTAGGGCGTGGATCATGATCGAGTTGTCGGGATCGCCAACGACGACGACACGCTGCCCCTTTACCGTACCGTCGGTGACGAACGTAGTGTGGGTCATGTCGCGCCACCAGCGGCCATGGCCCGACAGGTCCGGGTCTGCGCCCACCTTGGTACAACAGGCGTCCATGAAATTCTGGAAATCTGCATAGGTCGTGATTTTGCCTGCCATGTCCGATCCCCCAACTGCTTCGTCACTTCAAATTCGGAACCCCACGTCACCGACGTTGAAGCACGCGGGCCAATGCCTGCACCATCGGGTCATTGTCGAGAGCGGTCCTCGCCGGCGACACAGCCTCATTGGTTTTTCGTGGTGCCATCTTGGCGCCGGTCGCTGTCGATAAGGGCGCTGCAATCCGCCGGAATGCCGCGGATGCCAGCATTAGCTGCGCTGGGTCGTGTGCATCGAGCGCCATGAACGCGACAAAGTCCCGGCCGAGCTGATTTGACACGGCCTGATGGCATTCCATGCAGCTGGAGCCGTTCCGCTGCTGGTAGGTCTCCATCGTCGTGTTCGCCAGGGTCGAACCAACTCCCAGCGGGAACGGTCCTCCTACGTTGGTCGGACCTGGTGTCCCCGGCGCGCTTGGCCATTGCGTCATGATCAGCATGTAGTTGGCCCAGACCGTTCCCTTGATCTCGGGGAGATTCCAATACGCCCGGTTCATCTGCATCGTATCGGACTGGATCGGTTGCAGACGAACGACCTGCATCGGATCCGGGTTATCGCTTGGAGGATTGTCGTCGGAGATCATCTTGGGGGCCGGCGTCGGCGCGAGCCCCGGAGGCGGAGATCCGGAGTTGAACGAGTAAGGAACCTGCGCGGCCTTGGCGTCCGGCTCATCATTTTTTGGTGGAACGTTATCGATATGCTCGAACGAGCTCCAGATCCATTGCGGCCGGAGCTTCGTCTTGATCACGATATGGAGGCCGACGAGCGCGATGTCCCGCTCGTTGCAAACGATGCTTCCGCCGCGCGTCGTCGCGACCGGATCAAAGACCATGGCTTTGGCGATGTAATAGCGGCTGCGGTCGATCCCATCGTTTGGCTTGAGCACGCGCCAAGCAGCTTTCAGTTCAATTGAACCGTCCCGAAACGCCCCGGGTTTCGCTGCGGTGGGCAGGTTCTGCTTGATGTACCACTTGTTGTTGTCATCGACGATTGAATCGAACTGCTCGCGATTAAAGCGAACCTCGTAGCGGGTGTACATCCGGCTCTGGTCAATCAGCGGATTGGCAAGGCGGGCCAGCGTGAAGGCGGCCTGATTGAAATCCGCGAAATGACTGAATGCGCTAAGCGTCTTGGTCTGGTTGGTGACAGCGCCTCCGCACGGGTTCGTGCCGTCGTAGCTGGTCCATGATGCCGGTCTCGGCGCGCCCGGCGCAAAGACCTCGTAGCGCGCCTTGTAGGTCTCCCAGACGCGGGGGCCCGCGTCGCCCGGCTTCTTGGTCCGATCGGGCTGCCCGCGGTTTGGGGCGCCGTCCAGAGCCGGCCAGTTCAACGCGACGAAGGCCCGCCAGCTGAAATTGTCAAACCGCGGAAACGGATTGCCGGGCGCATCCGGGACATCATCAATGCGGTCTGGCAGCACCTGCGGCGTCACATCCTGCGCCGACGCATTGCGCGGAACAAAAAATATCGAGAAGCTCACCAGGATCACTATGGCCATGAAAATTGGCATCGCTGGTCCCTCATCAAATCGACCCGCATGACGGGTCCGAGTCCAACGTCTCCGACGCGAAAACAACCGCGAACGTCACCGCATGAAATGATGCGAGGGCCGAAGGATCGTCGGGCGAGTAAATAGCAGAGTAATAAACAATTTTAGATTGTAGAACGCGTCCTGTCTAATGCTTTATTGTCGCAAACCCTCTCGATCCACCCATCATTGCGATGTCGTGTATGCGCGACGCCAGAGGCATCTCGCCTCGTCATCCTGACGGACAGCGGCCGATCTGGCGCCTTGTAAGGCCACCAGCGCGCTGCGCAACATCGGCGCGGCTGCCAGCCAACCGCCTGACCCGAGCCCCCGCCAACAATCCATCGATGCGGCATTTCCTCTATTTACAAACCGCCTAGTCGGCGGGCCGCGGCGTCGAATGAGCGTTCCTGCCGAAATGGTCGGCCAAGGCCGAATATCTCTATACCGAGTTCAAGCACGACGATCTGCCGGACTGGAACGCCGCGAAATTCCACACCTTCCGCGTCGGCGTGAACTATCATTTCGATCTGTTCCGCTGAGGCAGGCCGAAAGAGCCGGATTTCACGATCCGGCTCTTCACCTGCCTGGGCTAGGCCGCGGCCTCCGCCGGAGCGCGCGCACCGACACGCGCGATGGCATCCCGCAGCACGTCCACACCGGCGCCCGGCTTCACCCCTTGCTCGGCAAGATGGCGGCGGAAGGCGCGCGCGCCGGGCACGGCGTGGAACGCCCCGACGAAATGCCGCGTGATCGCATGCAGCCGCGTGCCCCGCGCAAGCTGCTGCTCGATATAGGGCATCATCGCTTCGAGCGCGTCCTGCATCGTCGCATGCGGCGCCGCTTCGCCGAAGATGTCTTGATCGACGGAGAGCAGCCGCCATGGCTCCTGATAGGCGGCGCGGCCGAGCATCACGCCGTCGACGTGCTCGAGATGCGCTTTCGCCTCGTCGATGCCTGGGATGCCGCCGTTGATGATGACAGGCAGGTCAGGCATCGCGCGCTTGAGGCGATAGACGCGATCATAGTCGAGCGGCGGAATGTCGCGGTTCTCTTTCGGCGACAGACCGTTCAGCCAGGCTTTTCTGGCATGCACGATCAGCGCGTCGCAGCCGGACGCAACCACTCCGCGCGCAAGCGTATCGAGCGCGGCTTCCGGATCCTGGTCGTCGATGCCGATGCGGCATTTCACCGTGACCGGAACGGCGACCGCGCACTTCATCGCATCGACGCACCTCGCCACCAGCTCCGGCTCCGCCATGAGACACGCGCCGAAGCGTCCATCCTTCACGCGATCCGACGGGCAGCCGACATTGAGGTTGATCTCGTCATAACCGAACTCCTCGCCGATCCGCGCGGCCAGCGCGAGTTCGCGCGGATCCGAACCGCCGAGCTGAAGCGCCACCTTGTGCTCGACCGCATCGAACCCGAGCAGCCGCTGCCGGTCACCATGAATGATGGCGCCGGTCGTCAGCATCTCCGTATAGAGCAGCGCCCGCCGCGTCAGGTGACGGTGGAACACCCGGCAATGCCGATCGGTCCAATCCATCATGGGGGCCGTAGAAAATTTCCACCTTAAGCCATTCATTTCGTTGATCTATTTAACCTTCAGTTGATCCTTCGTGTGATTGGACCGATTGAGAAATCTGGTGTGACGAAGCTACCGCAGCTTGGCTTTTCTAGGCCCATATAGGCATGATTTGGAAGCGGAAATCGCCTCTTCGGATTCTCAGTGCACACGCCAGACACACGAGAGCGAGGCATGCACATGCAAAGTACCGAGATCATAGCCGCTCAATTATGCTCACTTCGCGATGTGAGTATAATTGGCACCTATGGCACAATGGACTTCTTGGGCTAATCAAGCAGAAGCTTGAGGCTAGCGATCTGTGCCTCATGCTCGGCGTCACGGGCAATTCGCGCCCTATGATCATGATAGCGTCGCATCGTCCGCCGTGTATGAGCCCGCATAAGACAACTTTACGAAGAATGCTCGGCACAAGCTGCGGCCTGTTATCCCTCTCGCGGATCACTTCGACACGAAGCTTTTCACAGCGAGCCCCGAGCCGACGATAGAGACGTCGTGCAATTTTACTGCAAGATCCGCGCTCACAATTCGAAGAAGGTTGGCGCGAAGCTCCGGTTTGTTCGCCGTGAATTCTCTGACGTGGTGCAGATCCCAGCTTGCAAGCGTTCCGGCGCCGCGTGCCACAACGTCCACCGGACTGGCCAAGCCGCTGTAGGCGCTCACGTCGCCGATGAGTTGACCGGGCCGAAGCGCTATTCTGGTGCCGTTGCAGAGAATGGCCTCGATTTCTCCGGCCATGACAACAAGAGCCTCGGACAAGAGCTGCCCCCTTGTGAGAATGACTTCTTCGGCCGAGCAGTCGACCCATCGGGCAAGGCTGACCAGCCCCAAGAATTCCCGCTTGTCGACCGAGCTGAATGCGACCTGATAGAGCCGTTCTTCCCTGTCGCCCAGCACGACCGGCCGCCGCTCCAGGAGCGTCGCCACGATCCGAATCGCGTTGACGATCATGAACGCCGCTCCCCAAAAGATCGGCGGCCACAGCGTGTCGTCCTGGAAATAGTAATATGGCAAGGTCAATCCCTCACCAACGATGGCCAGGACACGCAGCGTAAGGACGCCTTGCGCCGAGAAGGCGACGAGGAACACGATGTTCGAGAGGTTGATCAGGCCGTTGATCCCGAGAACCTGATCAGCCACGAACTCGTACATGAAGACTCCAACGACGTTTTCTGATGCGGCCTACGCGGCTCTGGCAAGAGATCCGAAGAGCCTGGCCCGAAAGGCTGCTCTGGTCATATTCCGGTTCATTCTGGGGAATGACGGACCGCGCATGCGATACCGCCCCGAAGCTCACTATATGCGGGGCCCGGGCCCGAAATGGCGAGAGAAGCACGGCCTGGATCGACACATAAAATCGTGATCGCTTCATCGCAACTCGTGTTTCAGCCTCCCGCGACGCTCAACCTGCCGCCGCGACGGCCGCCTTGGCCGGCGCCTTGTCGGTGCTCTTCGACCAAGACCGGTAGTAGGCCAGCACGGTCATCATCAAGATGCCGACAATGCTAACCACGATCTGCATCCAGATCGCGCCGGAAATCTCGACCAGCACGACATGTGCGGCAAAGGACAGGAATATCCCGGCGCAAAACACCTCGAGCGATTGTTGACCGCATTTGATTGCCGGTCGAAAAATCGTCCGTTCCAGACCCGGCCAGTCGCGGGGCAACAGGCGAACGACGAAGAACGCGAACACGACGAAGTGCAGAAGGCGATAGGGTGCGAGATTGGTCTTGTCGTTTGGATTGAAGGCGCCGTAGACCTCCGCCGGGATCAGTGACCGCAGCTCGTCGAACCGGGCCGACATTGTCATCACCAGAGCGAACAGAAGATAGGCGATGCCGAGCGCCAATGCGGTACGCGACCGGATGAACGGCATCGCCTGTGTCGATCCGCAAAGCGCAAACCAGGCTCCGAACGTGAACAGAAACTGCCAGGCGAATGGATTGAAGTACCAGACGCCAGTTGGATAGGCCGAGAGGTTCCATCCGAAGTGCCTGGCCAGCAGATAGAGCAACGCCGAAGCAGCCAGCGTTAAATTGGGTCTGCGCAGCATCAGCCAGAGTATCGGCGGGAAGACGCCCATCAGCACTATGTAAAGCGGCAGCACATCCATGTTCACCGGCTTGAAGCGAAGGATCAGCCCCTCGAACAGGAACTGCGCGGAATTTCCGAGGAAGCCCCTTATGTTGAAGTCGTCGGTGAAGCCGGAGTTGCCAGACCTCTGTGCGACATATTCGATTTCGGCGAGATAGAGCACGAACAGGAAGACGTGCGCGACATAGATCTGCCAGACCCGCTTCAGAAGTCTCGTCGCGCCGACGACAAATCCCCGTTCGAGCATCATCCGGGCAAAGACGAAGGCGACAGTGTAGCCGGAAATGAAGATGAAGGGATCCGCAGCATCGCTGAAGCCGTAGTTCCGCGTCGTCACCCAGTTCACGATGTTATTGGGGATAAGGTCGAGGAAGATTCCCCAATTTGCCACACCTCGGAACAGGTCCAGCCGCAGATCGCGGCCTTTCGTCGGCAGCGTAGCGAGGATCTTCATCGTCAATGCACCCAAGCTCAAGCGCGCGGGTTCTCCTTCGCCGGCCGCCTGCTCGCGCAGCGTCTCCGTTTACGGCGTCTAGAGCCGGCCCCGGCATTTCGACGTGACCGCTCCGAGCATAGCTGCCGATGACTGCTCGTATTGTACAATCGTGCGCATGCGGGACGTGAGTTCAGCGGAAGGACGGGAGACGAGACCTGCGCAACGGCCTCAATCTTCAATCTGCTTCCGGAAAATGCCACCCCTCCCAGGCGTCAC
Organism: Bradyrhizobium sp. Arg816; assembly: GCF_029989365.1. Taxonomy (GTDB): domain Bacteria; phylum Pseudomonadota; class Alphaproteobacteria; order Rhizobiales; family Xanthobacteraceae; genus Bradyrhizobium. The sequence continues at coordinate 285,432 of NZ_JAPRAQ010000001.1, forward strand.
GATGCGCGACGCGCTTCCGCGAAGCTGGTCTCGATCGCGCCTGCCTGTCCATCGGCTCAAACCAGCAGCACGCCTCGACCGGTCCCTGGAGCTCATTGGGCCTGCGGACTCTCGCGACACGAAGCGAGGGAACTACTCTGGATTTCTCACGCTTGGATCTCACGGACGGATGCTCCGCGGCGATCGGCCGCGCATCCGGTGTCGACTTCGCGACCGCGCCGGCCTCCGCGTCGACGGCCGGTCGCCTCGTTCCTTCATCGGACAGATGTTCGACCAGCGCCATATCGATGGATGGCGGCGAGAGTGTCGGCTGGCTGGTATCCAGGACAACCTTCTCCGGCCATTTGCGCGCGGATGCGATCCGGATGGTGGCTCGCTCGATGCCGTTCGCCCGATCGGCAATTCTGTCCGGCTGCTTCGGCAAAGACCAGTCAATGATCAGCAGAAGAGCAGCGAGTGCGCCGCCGACAACAGCAAAATACCTAGCCATGGGCAAAGCCGATGGCTCCGGCAATCTCGGCAATCTCGATCGACTCATCACAGCAATGCCTAGCCACTCTCACGCAGTGCGGCATGCCATGCCACCGCTGGGGGAACGACCTCGACTAGAGGAAGTTTTCCTTCACCATTTCCCAGACGTCGCCTCCGCGACCGTGCAGGACGGCGCGAGCGGAATAGAGCGCCATCCCGATTGCAGGCTCGACTTGCATGAATGGCGGCATGACGAGCTGCATCGGGTTGACAAGCACGTGCAGGAGCGCAGGTCCCGGCTGCGCGAGCCAGTCCTTGGCCGCGGTCTCCAGCTCGCTCGCGTTCGAAACGGTCTGGCCCCAGAGACCCAGGGCGCGCGCAACCCCTGCGAAATTCGGGTTCTTCAACTTCGTGAAAGTGTCGAGCATACCCTCGGCCTTCTGCTCGATCTCGACAAAACCAAGCTTGCCGTTGTCATAGACCGCAATCTTGATCGGCAACTCCTGCGCGACGATCGTCATCAGGTCTCCGAACAGCATCGAGATTCCGCCGTCGCCGGCCATGCACACGACCTGCCGGCCGGGTTCCGCCTTCTGGAGCCCAATGGACGACGGCATGCCGTTGGCCATCGTTCCATGAAGCAGGCTCGCGAAAATGCGGCGCTGGCCGTTTCCCTCGATATGGCGATAGGCCCAGGCGGCCGGGGTGCCGTCGTCGGCCGTGAACAGCGCATCCTTTGCCGCATGGCGACTGATCACCTGCGTCAGATAGCTTCCGGGAATACTGCCATCGTGACCGGCAGCAACCTTGGCCCGCTCAGCCTCCCTATATTTCGCGTAGCGCTTCAGATACGCGCTTCGGAACGAGGCGTCGGAGCGCTCGACCAGCTTCGGCAGCAAAGCCTCCATCGTCGCCTTCACATCGCCGACGACGCCCTTCGTGATCGGATGACGTCGTCCGAGATGGGTCGGGTCGATATCGACCTGCACGATCCTGGCCTTGTCCGGATAGAATTGCCGCCAGGCAAAATCTGCGCCCAGCATCAGCAGCGCATCGCAGTCCAGCAAGGCGTGGTACCCGGCCTCGTTGCCGAGCATCCCGGTCATTCCGATGTTGTAGGGATTGTCAAACTCGAGAAAATCCTTGGCTCGCGACGTATGCGCGATCGGCGCCTTCAGCCGGTCGGCGACCGCGAGAATCTCCTGATGTGCCCCCTGGCAGCCTGAACCACCGTACAGCACGACGTTTTCGCTCGCGTTGAGGATGTCTGCGATCTCATCAAGATCCGTATCGTTCGGCCTGGTGACGGGCCTGGCTACGTGCACCGCATAGGGGATTTTGTCGTCAACGCTCGAGGCGGAGATATCCGCCGGCACGATCAGTACGGCAACGCCACGTTTCGCCAAGGCCGTTTGGCAGGCGATCACCGTCTTCCGGCGCGCCTGTTCCGGGGTATGGATCATGTCGCAGAAGACGCTGCAATCCCTGTAGACCTGCTTGAAGTCGACCTCCTGGATGAAATCGAAGCCCAGTTCGTCGCGAATGATCTGACTTGCGATCAGGATGACGGGCGCACGGTTACGATTGGCCTCGAAGATCCCGTTGATGAAGTGCAGGCTTCCAGGCCCGCAGCTGCCGGCGACTGCCGTCAGGCGATCGGCGAGTTGCGCCTCCGCCTGCGCGGCGAATGCTCCCGCCTCCTCGTGTCTCATCGAGATCCACTCGATCTCGCTTTTTTCGAGCGAGCGGGCGATCAGATTGAGGGTGTCGCCGACGACGCCGTAACAGTGCTTGACGCCTGCGCTTTGCAAGGTCTCAACAATGATATCCGCGACCAGCTTGCCCATGACATTCAACCTTGGCTATGACCGTTCCTGCCACAGCGTGCGCCCACTGTGCTGTCAGGGCTTGGATCAAAATGCGAGGACTTGAACCCGCCTGCGCAGACGGCGCACGGCTTCGGATGGCGCACCTTTCAGCCGACGTCCTCGGCTCCGGATCGGAGTTGACCGAGCATTTGAACCGCGCGGTTGCGGGCAGGAAATGAAATTCCGGCCGGCACGCGATCAAGACTCGCGCTGAGATATTCATAAGCTTCCGGCAAGCGGTCCTGTTTCAGCAACAGCCCGGCCAGGTCCGTCGCGGCCGTCAATTCGAACAGGGTGGCGGATTGGCGTTTGGCCCAGTCGATTGCCGACAGCAGGCTTTCTTTGGCGTCGAAATGATCCTCCGCAGATCGAGACGCCAGGATGCGCCCTTTCATCCTGAACAGGGCGGGCATGTGCAACAATTTTCCGGCGCGCCGCTGTTGCTCGATTGCGTTCGCCGTGAGGGTCAGTGCCTGCTCATGCTCACCAAGATCCGCAAGCGCCTCGGCCAGATCGCAGGTAAAATCCATGTTCAGCATCTCTTGATTCTGGACGTGAAGCTCATCCAGAGCACTCTTCAACAATTGGATCGCTTCGATGCGCATGTCCTGAAGAAGCAGCCATTGGCCCTTCAGGCCAGCCGCTATGGCGCGATATGGCATCAGGGAATGCGCGACGGAGAGCTCACTCAGCTCACCGATGTACTGATCTGATTGACTCAGGTCCGCCATGGCCAGAAACACAGGAAGAACCAAAGCCAGGGATCGGCACAACGTGGCGGGGTTGCCTGACCTCTTGGCCTCCTCTCTGGCGCGCCTTGCGTAGTCCAGCGATTGGTCGAGCAAGCCCCTGTACAGGAGCGAACGTGTCATGCCGACGAGCAGGAAGCTCGTATAATGAAAGAGATATGGTTCCGATCGAGAACGCGGTCTGGACGCCAGGTGCCGGAGACCGGCTTCGCAATGTAGCTGTGTGGCGAGATGATTTCCCGACAGATGTTCGGAGGCCGCCAGCATTGCTTCCGCCAGCGCCATGTCGTCGTGAGTTCCCGTTGTCGACGCCAGTTTCTTGCTCCGGGTGGCGATCTCGCTCGCACCTCGGATGTCCATGGTCCAGTGCGAATACATGAAAAGACCGCTTAGAACCCTCAGCTCCTGAGCTAGATCGCCCTGCTCGACTGCAATATCCAGCGCGTTCGCGAAAGCAATCCGCACGCGTTGATCGCTGCTTTCGGTATGCATCAAAGCCAGCGGGATTGATGCGGAGATCTCCATGGCGAAGCGGGAGTATTGATGCGGGCTTCCCAGGTCTGCCATTGCGCGCTCGGCCCATGCCTGGCACTCGATCAGCAACGACAACTCCAGAAACACCTGTGTGGAAGCGGCGGCCAGTCTCGTTGCCGTCTCGGCATCGCCGCGCGGTCCAAAGCTCCATTCGAGGGCCGCACGGACGTTGCTCAATTGGTCGGAATAGGCCGCGGCTCTTTCAACGCCTGGCAGGCTCGATAGAGCCTCCCTCAGTGTTTCGAGATGTCCGGCGAGGTATTCCGCATGCCGACCGAAGACCATATCGACTTCGTCGTGTTCTTCCAGTTTTTCCAGTGCGTATGCCCGGGTCGTGTTCGGCAGGCGATACTGCGCCTGCGCGACATCGATCCGAGTTGCTATCAATGACTTCTCGACCAGCCCGGCAACGGCGTCGAAAATATCCTCGACTCCCACACCGGGTTCACCGGCGACAGACCGCGCGCCATCGAGGGTGAAATGTCCGACGAAAGGAGCGATGCGTCGAAAGACGATCCTCTCCGCGTCGGACAGCAGATCGTAGCTCCAATCCAGTGTCGCCTTGAGCGTCCGATGCCTGGCGACTGCCGTTCGATGGCTCAGTCGCAGCAATTCCAGCCGGGACACCAGGAGATCAACCGTGTTCTCGAGGCCAAGGGCGGCGACCTGCCCCGCGGCCAGCTCGATCGCCAGCGGAATCCCATCCAGCTTTCGGCATATGTCCGAGACGAATGGCGCCTCCTTGTCGGTGAGAACGACGCGACCTGCCCGCATGGCCACGCGCCGTACGAACAGCTGCACTGCCGGATATCGCAGCACTGCATTTGCAGTCTGCTCCGAGTCGTCTGGTGGAAAATCGAGAGGAGGAACCCGGCAGCAATGTTCACCCTCGACTTTCAACAATTCCCGGCTCGTGGTCAGAACATGAATCCGTTCCGTTTGCTGATAGAGTTGTTCGGCAAGCGAGGCGACCGCCTCGATCACATGCTCGCAGCTGTCGAGTATGATGAGGAGCTTCCGCGACCGGATGAGGTCGACCAGCTCCGGGCCAGGATCTTTCGATTTGAGTGAAAGCCCCAAGGAGGTCGCAACGGCCGCAGCGACATGGTGAGGATCGGTGAGGCTTTCCAGATCGACAAAATAGATCTCTCTGCCGATCGCCTGGGCGACGACGCGGCCGACGGCCAGAGCGATGGTTGTCTTGCCGATGCCGCCGGGGCCGAGCAGTGTCACGAACCGGTCATTCCGAAGCCTGTCGCCGACCTCGGTGACGAGCGTCTCGCGTCCGATCATCATGATCGGTCGCACCGGAAGCCTGCCTTGCCGCCCGGACCTGGCGGTCCTGCTTTCCGTGGCACCCCCAAGGGAGGCCAATGCGCCGACGAACGAGTAGCCCCGTCCCTTGATGTTTGCGATGTAGCGGTTGCCGAATTGGCCGTCGCCAAGCGCCTTGCGAATCGCGGCTACGTGGACCCGGATGCTCCCCTCTTCGACCGTCACGTCCGGCCAGACGTGATCGATCAACTCCTGCTTTGCGATCACCTTGCCGGGGCGCTCGGCAAGGTAGATCAGGATGTCGAGGGCCCTGCTGCCGAGGGACTGCGCCACGCCGTCGCGCCGAAGCGCCCTCTCTTTGCTCGAAAGCTCGAAGGGGCCAAACAGCAGATTCCCACGAGGCTCGTCGTCAGCCATGGCTCTTGGCACGGGCTTGGGGTGCTTTTCCTGGATGTTCAGTGGTCCGCGCGAAACCCAAGCGTGCGTTCTTGATAGACATCAGCTTGCTTTCGGCTTCACGCGCGAACTTTCAGGGATCAGCACGCGGCGACCGGCAATGCGGACTGCATACAACCGACAATGCCCGGCGCTTCCCTCTCGCTGACAGAGATCGTACACTTTCGCCATTGTTTGCATCCCCCGAATGGGGGGAGGACCGACGTGGTTAGGGGGAGCCCTTGATCCAGCCGCACTCCAGCCATCCGGCTCATGGAACGGGCCCCTTGCCCGGCGGGGGGCGGCTGCCATTTCTCGCGACCAAGATCTTGCCGGCACGATTCGGTGGGCTGGTCGCGCGCCCCCGGCTCCTCACCATCTTGTCCGAGCTTCTGGCCAAGCGACTTGGCGTCATCAAGGCTCCGGCTGGCTTCGGCAAGAGCTCACTGGCGGCCACCTGGGCCGAGACGCTCGAGCAAGACGGCAATGCCGTTGCGTGGCTGACGATTGATCCGGACGACGACGAGGCCACGCGGTTTCTGTTTTACGTTTCGCAGGCCCTGCACCACGCCTGCCCGGACGTCGGCACCGGCGCGATCGGGCTGATTCTCGAGAACAATCTGATCGATCCAACGGCGATCCTGTCGAGCCTGATCAACGACCTAGCCGAGATCGAGGATGACGTTTACTTATTTCTCGAGGACTATCACTGGGTCAGCGCTTCCCGCATCCATCAGACCGTTTCGTATTTTTTGAAGCACGCGCCGTCCCACTGTCACGTGGTGCTGACGACGCGTACCGAACCTGCGCTGCCGCTCGCAACCTTGCGCGCCCAGAACCAGCTGATCGAGATCGACGCCGAGGCGCTGCGGTTCGACATGCAGGAGACAAAGGCATTTCTGGACGGTACCAAGCCCGGAGTTCTGGAAATCCTCGACATTCAACTCCTGCAGCGCAAGACCGAAGGGTGGCCCGCGGCGCTTCGAATTATCTCCTCCATGCCTTCGCAATCCGGATCCGGCCTGAAGGAGTATGTCCACAATCTCTCGGGTTCGCAGCGTCCAATCGCCGCCTACTTGACCGAGATGCTAGATGGACTTCCGGTCGAGCTGGTCGACTTCATGCTGCGAACGGCCATTCTCGATCGTCTCTCCGGTCCTCTATGCGAAGCCGTGACGGGTTTGGGCTCGAGCCGCGCAATCCTGGCATCGCTTGCCCAGCGCCAAATGCTGCTCACGCCGCTCGACAATGACGGTGTCTGGTTTCGCTATCACACGCTGCTTGCCGAATATCTGCGACAGCGGCTAGAGGCGGACCGCGGCATTGAAGTTCCCCAACTGCACGGGCGCGCGGCTCTTTGGTATGCCTCCCACGAATTGTGGACCGAGGCGGTCCAGCACGCGATTGCGGCCGGCGCTTCTGACCGTGCAATCGGCTGGATCAACAATTGCGCCATGGCTTTGATCAAGAGAGGCGATCTCTTCACCTTGCTGGAATGGCAGCGCCAGTTTCCTGACGAGCTCATGCGAGGCCAGTGCGAGGTCCGGTTGGCGATCGCCTGGGGATTAGCGCTCGCGCTTCGTTTTGACGAGGCCCTGAAGCTCGCAACCGACATCGAAGGTGATATCGCTGCAACGCCTCTGCCCGATGCGAACCTCCTGTGCGAATGCCAGGCGATCCGCTCGGTCGCCATCGCGCTGAAGGATGACAGCGAGAGCCCGCTGCCCCTGGCGCAGGATTGCGTGAACCGTTCATCCGATCCCTGGACCGCGAACGTCGCCTCGAACGTCGTTCGCTTCAGTCATATGAAGGCGGGCAACCTCAAGCAATTCCACGCGACGCCGTGGATTCCCTATTCGGTCGAGGAGGATCGCAGGAACGTATTTGCCTCGGTGTATCGGCACTGCCTGAACGGGCTCGCAGAAGAGCGGCAGATACGTCTCGCGGCGGCAGATGAGCACTATCGCGAGGGCTTTCGGATCGCCGAGCAGGATGTCGGGCCGAATTCAGTTGCCGCGGCGTTGCCTGCAAGCCTGATCGCGCGAATCAAGTACGAGCAAGGCCTGCTCGATGAAGCGGAGGCCTGGGTCATCGATCGCGTCCCGCTGATCAATTCGGGGACGATGCTCGACTGCGTGTGGAGCACTTATTTCGTGATTTCCCGGGTCGCTGCGGCGCGGATGAACTTCGAGCGGGCCCGCACCCTCTTGGAGCGAGCTGAAAATCTCGGCGTCGCGCGGGATTGGGGCAGGCTCTCGGCCGGCGTGATCGCGGAGCAGGCGCGGCTCTATTTGAACGATGGCCGGCTGGATGAAGCCGCCGCATGCGTCGATCGCCTCGAACGCCTGGCATGGAAATACCCCGCACCGAGGCCTAGCGCCTGGTCGGAGATTGGATGGTACCACAGATTGACCCGCGCTCATCTGCTGGGCCAGCAAGCGCATCCCGACGAGGCCATTTCAATCCTGCAACAATTGCAGCACGAAGCCGAAGCCATGGAGCACCGTCAGTTCCTGATCAGCATTGCGATCCGCCAGTCGGCAGTTCAGCTCGGTGCGGGCAAGGCCGTGGAAGCTGTGAGCCGCTTCCGCCGGGTGCTTGCCGCGTGTTCGGCGGCCGGCCTTTATCAGACCATCGTGGACGAGGGTCCGGTCGTTTCCGAACTTCTCCGAGTGTCCCGCGAGGGCGGACACGTCAAAGCGGATATGATCCCTTACGTCGATCGGCTCGCGGCGGGCCTGCAACGGGCACGAGCTGCGTGTCGGAAGCGTCCTGAGCCTGCTGCGGTCAGCGCTCGGGCGAAACTTTCTTGCACATCTGCCGCGCTCGCTGACGGGCGGGATGCTGGATCAGGAGCTCAAGGAGGAACGTTCGCGCGAGACTCGGGTGGATGATGCGCCAACCACCAAGGCCGAGGTGGAGGAGATGATGGACACGATCCGGCGCGACGGCATCAGCCGCTGTCGTGATGCCCTTCTGCCGAACTTCACCTCCCTATCCGCGCCGATCTTCGACCAGGCCGGGCTCATGATCGCGGCCATCACGATGATGGGACCCATCGGCATTCTCGACGATGATCTGAAAGGCCCGACAGCAACGGCGCTGATCGCGCACGCGCGAGCTCTCTCGGCGACCGCCGGCTGGCAACCCAACTGACTCCCTTGGCGCCTTTTATCAGTCCACTTCCATTGCGCTTGCTCATCAGTTCCGCTGACGAATTTTCGTTTCGACGTGCTCAGTCTCTCCCCGCTCTGAACTCGACCCTTGATTGATTTTCGGATAGGCATCCTAGAATTCCGAAGATCTTCATTCGCCGAGGGCGCGTCGCGTGTGCCAATCGGTCACTGATTGGAAAGCATATCCAGCGCGGGCAAGGACGCCCTCGGACAGATGCGGGCCGACGAGCTGCATGCTGAGCGGCAACCCGTCCGACGCGATACCGTTCGGCAGCGTGATGGTCGGGCTGCCCGAGAAGTCGAACACCGCGGTGAAGCGCAGGATGCTGAGCAGCACATTCGGATCGGCGCCGTATTCGCCCATCCTGGTCAGCGTTGGGATCGGCACGGGCATGGTGGGAATCAGGAGCAGGTCAATATCGCCAAACAGCGCCGCGAGGCTGCCGCAGAACTTCAACCGCTCATGATGGATCTGAGCGATCTCGACGCCGCTGATCGATCTGCCCTGCTCGATCAGCTGCGCCAGATCAGGACCGTATTCCGACTTCCGCGACGGATAGGTCTCGAGATGCGCCTCTGCGGTCTCGATGGAGCACATCGGAATCCACATGCTCACGAGCTTCTCGTAAGCCGGGAACTTGACCTCACGAATATCGGCGCCGAGGTCCGCAAGCGTACGCTCCGCTTCCAGCAAGGCGGCGACCACCTGCGGATCGATTCCGTTCTGGGTGTAGCTGCGGTCCACGCCAATCCGTAAGCCCCGGACGCCGTCACCGATCCCGGCCAGATAGTTCGGCACCGGCGCCTGAAGGGCGGTCGGATCATTGACATCTGCGCCCGCGATGACGCCGAGCATGGCCGCGGCATCGGCCGCGCTCCGACACATCGGCCCGACATGGTCGAGAGAGTCAGCCAGCGGGAAGACGCCGTGGCGGCTCACACGTCCCCAGGTCGGCTTGATCCCGGTCAGCCCGCACGTCGCCGACGGAAACCGGATCGAGCCGCCGGTGTCGCTGCCGATCGAGCCAAAGCAAAGTCCCGCCGAAGGCGCCACGCCCGATCCGCTTGAGGAGGAGCCGACCCAGTAGTCCGCCCCCCAGGGATTGAGCGGCGCCTGGTCGTCGGGATGATGGCTCGTATAGGCGCCCTCGGTCATTTTTAGCTTGCCGAGCGTGACGGCGCCGGCGTGTTCGAGCCGGTCCACGATCGTCGCGTTGAAGGAGGGGACGAACCCAGCGTGGATCGTGGTACCTCCAGCGGTCGGCGCGAAAGTAGTGTAGCAGAGATCCTTCAATCCGATCGGCACGCCGTGCAGCGGCCCGCGCCAGATGCCCTTGGCAAGCTCGGCGTCACAGCGCTTCGCCTGCGCCATGGCCCGCTCGGCGAGGACAAGCGCGTAGCCGTGAAACTTCTGATCGAGCTTCGCGATCCGGCCCAGCATCACCTCGGTCACTTTCGAAGGTAGAAGCTCGCCGCGGCGGAACAGCTCGGAGATTTCGATGATCGACTTGTAGTGAATTGGATCTGCTGACATCTGACAGCCCTGCTGTTATCGGAAACGGCTTCGCCCACCGGCGCCGCAGACGGCCCGGTCTCGTGATTGCGCTGCTCAATAAGCGCCTAGAACTGCACCCCGCGCGTGAGGGCACCATCGACCACGAGGTTGGTCCCGGTAATGAAGCTCGCGGCCTTGCTGGCAAGGAACACCGCACCGTTCGCCATTTCCTGCGGCGTGCCCATGCGGCCGGTCGGATTCAGCGCAAGCGCGGTCTTGTACAGCTCGGGATTGCCGTCCTTGATCTGATTCCAGACACCGCCCTCGAAATAGGTGTTGCCCGGCGACACCGAATTGGCACGGATGCCTTTGCTGGCAAGCTGGAAGGCGAGACCTTGCGTATAGTGGATGATCGCTGCCTTGAACGTGCCGTAGGGGCCGCTCGCGAAGTCAACCTCCCGCCCTGAAACGCTGGAGATGGTCACGATCGCCGCGGCCTTGCTCTTCTCGAGATACGGCATCGCCGCGTTGACGAGCCGCACGGTGCCCATCATGTCAGTGGAGAATTCCTTCTCCCAGCTCTCCTCGTCCTGTCCGATCGACAGCGCACTGACATTGGCGACCACGACGTCGATGCCGCCAAGCTTCGAGGCCATGTCCTCGACCCAGGCCTTGAGCGCCGGGCCGTTCGAGACATCGACCGAACTGCCAAAGGCAGCGACGCCCTTCGCCTTGATCGCGGCGACTGCGCTGTCGACGTCGGCCTGGTTGCGCGCGCAGATGCCGACATCCGCGCCTTCCGCCGCGAATGTGTCGGCGATCGCCCTGCCGATCCCCTTGGTGCTGCCGGTGACGAGAACCTTTGCTCCCTTGAGTCCCAGATCCATGTCCATTCCCTCCCTATTGACGACTTGAAAACATGCCATGCGGCCATTCAGAGCAGGAGCTGCTCGCGGACATTGTCCTCGTTAACCTCGCCACCCGCCAGCGACTGCGCGATCTTGCCCTTCTCCATGATGTAACAACGCTCAGCGATGGCCAGGATCGTGTCGAGGTTCTGCTCGACGAAGATGATGGTGGTCCCGAGCTCGTTCCGGAACGATCTCAGCGCCTCGCAGATGTGCTGGACGATCGAGGGCTGGATACCCTCGGACGGCTCGTCCAGGATCATCAAGGACGGATTGCCGATCAGCGCGCGGCCTATGGCGAGCTGTTGCTGCTCGCCGCCCGACATCGTGCCTGCGGCCTGCCGCCGGCGTTCCTTCAGTCGCGGAAAATACTCATAGACGAGTTCAGGCAGCTTCTTGCCGCCGGGACCGCCGATCAACTCGCCGACCTGCAGGTTTTCCTCAACGGTCATCTGTGGGAAGACATCGCGTCCCTGCGGGATGTAGCCGAAGCCCGCCCTCGCCCGCGCGTCGGCTTCGAGCTTTGTTACGTCCTGCCCCATGAAGCTGATCGTGCCACGCCAGGTTTGCAGCAAACCGATCAGGCACCGCATCAGAGTCGACTTGCCGACACCGTTACGGCCGATCACGCCGACAATCTCGCCGCGGGAGACCGACATGGTGACGCCCTGCAGAATCGGCGTCGCACCGTATCCCGCCCATAATTCCGATACGTCCAGAATCCGGTCAGTGGGATTGGGTTCAGTGAGCATGCGTCTTACCGAGATAAATTTCCGCGACTTTCGCGTCCTGCAAAATGCTTTCGAGATCGCCGCGTGCGAAAATCTTGCCGAGATGCAGAACCGTGACGCGCTGGGCGACCTGGCGCACGAAGGCCATATCATGCTCGACGACAAGAACCGTCATGCCCTCTGCATTGAACGACTTGATCAACTCGCCGGTCTTGAAGGTTTCCTCCGGCGACATGCCGGCAGTCGGCTCGTCCAGCAGCAGGAGCTGCGGCTTCAGCGCCAGCGCCATCCCGATCTCGAGCCATTGCTGCTGACCATGCGACAGCGCGCCCGCGAGCTTATCGCTGTCCGGCCCCAGGTTGAGCAGAGTCAGCAGGCGATCTTCCTCGGCGATGCGTTCCGCGCCGGACAGTCGTTCCTGGAGCGCGATCTGGATGTTCTGCCGAACCGGCAGCTCCTTGAACACGCTCGGAGCCTGCATCTTGATGCTCATGCCTCGCTGAACGCGCGCGTATGGACGTTCAGCCGTGATGTCGACGGTATCGAACAGGATGCTGCCCTGGCTCGGCGGGTAGAGACCCACGATCAGCTTGAACAATGTGCTCTTGCCGGCGCCATTGGGTCCGATCAGGCAGTGGACCTCGCCGGCGTTGACCGTGAGGTCGACGTCGGAGACTGCGGTCAATCCGCCAAAACGCTTGGATACGCCCTTGACTTCGACCAGCGCCATGATCAGGACTCTTCCGACTGCAAGCGACCAGCCTCCGCCATAACGGCGCCGTCATCGCGTGGCCGTCGCCCGCTCCACCAATCGGCAGCCAGCTTGCCGATGCCGAGCACAAAACCCTGCGGCGCCAGCATCACTGTGGCAAGAAGCAGCGCCCCCATCAGCACGAGTGCTGCCTGCTGGCTGTAGACCGTGATGGTCTGAAAGCCGAACAGCAGCAGGAACGATCCGACCAGAGTCGCGGTCAGATCGCTTCGTCCGGAGAAAGCCACCCATACGATGGGCATCGCCGCCGCAGGCAGGCCGATGCTGGACGGCGTGATGAATTGGCCCCAAGACGTGTACAGCGCACCACTCAGCCCTGCGAGGCCGCTGCCGATCACGAAGGTCAGGAGCTGGTACTTCCGGACGTCATAACCCAGCATCTCGGCGCGCTGCGGGTTCTCGCGCGTCGCCACGATGACGTTGCCGATGCCTGAATTCACGAGCATGCGCAACGCGAGATAGACGATCACGATCAGCGCGATCATGACGTAGTAGAGCGCCGATCCCTCGATATAAAAGTCGCCGACGGCGAGCGGGTCCATGCCCTTCATGCCGTTGAAGCCATTCAGCCGCGCCGGGCCGATGTGCCATTCCGGTCCCGCCGTCTGGCCGAGGAAGAAGGCAAGCACCAGCGTCGCAGACAGCGTCACGATCCCGAAGAAGATGCCGTTTATGCCACCCCAGATCATGAAATAACCGAGGATGCCCGCCGCCACCATCGCAAGGACAACGGACAGCGCAAGCGCGGCGATCGTTGCGGTGCCGCCGCCCATGTTGATCGCGAGCACGCCATAACCGTAACCGGCGATGCCGAAGAACAAGGTCTGGCCGAACGACAGCATCCCGCCATAGCCCCACATCAGGCAGAGGCCGAGCGCCATGAATATCCAGATCAGGAAATAGGCGAAATTCCCCACATCATAGGAGTCGGCGAACAGCGGATATGTCAGTGCGCCCGCGAGCACTGCAAGGAAGCAGGACCAGAAGATCTTGCCACGTCCGAGCGTCTGCGGACCTTCCAGCAGCTTGAACATCACAAATTCCCTTTAGCGCCCACGACGAACAAGAACGCTGGAAAGCCCCTCGGGCAGCACACGAATGATCAGAATGACGGCGACCAGCATGCCAATCTGTCCGATGATCTGACCGTAGCTTGCATTCAGCGCCATCCGAATGATCGCCAGGAACACCGCGGCCGGCGCCGTTCCAAGCAGCACGTTCGCTCCTCCGATTACGACCGTAACGAAACTTTCGACCACGAAGGTCGCGCCCATGGTCGGGATCAGCGTCATCGTTGGCGCGTAGAGCGCCCCGCAAAGTCCGGCAAGGCCGGTGCCGATCCCGAAGCTGATCGAATAGATTCGGCCCGTTCGCGCGCCCAGCGCCTTCGCCATCGCAGCGTTCTGCATCGTCGCCCGGGCGATCACACCAAAGCGCGTCTTCATGAAAACGATGTAGAGACCGCCCAGCACGGCCACCGCGCAACCGAACAGCACCAGACGATAGGTCGAAAACGTATAGCCGCCGATCGCGAAGCTTCCTTCGGGCGTTCCGATGCCCCGTACGGCTGAGCCGACAATGAGGAGCATCGATTGCGTCACGATGAGGCTGAGCCCCCAGGTGGCGAGCAGGGAATCCAGCGGCCGTTTGTAGAAGCGCCGCACGATCAGGAACTCGACGGCGACACCGATGAGTCCCGCCGTCAGCGCGGCCAGGATCTGGGCAATCGCCAGCGGAACGCCCAGATTCACCAGGCCGACGGTGACATAGGCGCCGCACATGATGAACTCGCCATGCGCCATGTTGATGACGCCCATCATGCCGAACACGATGGCGAGACCTGCGGCCGAGAGAATGAGGAACGCGAACACGTCGGCGAACTGATAGAATACCGAGAATACTTCAGCCGACATCTCTGTCCCTTTGTCGATCCCGGCGCCGCATCGTTGCGGCGCCGGCCTTGTCCAAGAGCGCAACTCTCAATACGAGCAAAGTCCGTGCCCGTCAGGCGTCACGATTTCTTCGGAAGATGGCTCGGCGTGTATTGGTCCTTGTCGTTCTTCTTGGTGAGATCGCAGCCGATTTCGCCAAGCCAGTACGGCTGGATCGTCCCATAGTCCTTCTCGACCTTCACCTCATGCTTCGGCCCGACCGAGATCAGGCGCATGCGGTGCGAGGTGTGCTGGCTCTTCGGATCGATGCACACCTTGCCTTCGGGAGCGTCGATGCAAGCATCGCCGGTCGCGATAACCTTGCGCATGTCGTCGAGCTTGATCGACTTCGCCTTCTCGACCAGCGCCTTGTACATGTAGAGCGCATTATAGGCATTGTAGCCCATGTCGTTGATGTAGAGCTCGTCAGGGAATTTCGCGTGCCAGCGCTTCTTGAACTCGGTAGCCTCTGGCGTGTCGATCTCCTCGAACCAATTCGCAGTCGCATGCATGTTGTTGAGCGCCGGCGGCTTGAACCGTTTGTGCTCGAAGCCGAGCATGACCTTGATCGACGATCCCATCGGCAGGTTGAGGTTGGCCGCAGCCGCCTGCTCGAAGAATGAATCCTGGGCAGCGCCGACGTTGATCGTGAGCAACCAGTCCGGCTTCGCCTTCTGGATATTCTGGATGGTCTGCGCGAACTGCGACACGCCGAGCGGAATGAACTCCTCGCCGACGACCTCGCCGCCGAGATCCTTCATGATCTTGCGGTTCCACTCGGCCGAAATCTGACCGAAATTGTAATCGGCGGCGATGACATAGACCTTCTTGCCGAATTTCTCGACCATCCATGGAATCAGCGTCGAGAATTGCTGCTCCGGCACCGCGCCCATGCTGATCATGCTGGCGTCGCAGACGCCGCCTTCATACTGGTTGGTGTAGAAGTACGGCGTCGAGGTGCGATCGACGATCGGACGCAGCGCCTCGCGAGAAGCCGAGGTGATGCCGCCGATCAGCACGTCGACCTTGTCGCGGTTGAGCAGTCGACGGCCGAACTCCTGATAGCGCGCGTTATCGCCCTGCGGATCAAGGTGAATCAGCTCGATCTGTCGCCCCAGGATGCCGCCGCTCTTGTTGATCTCCTCGACGGCGAGCTGCGAGCCGTGCAGCTTCGGCATGCCCATGAAGGCGAGGTCGCCTGACACGTCCTCGAGCAGGCCCACCTTCAATGGCGGTTCCGCCGCCCGAGCAACACTCACCCCCGCCGCTGTACCGAGCATAGCGCCGAGCAAGACCATTCCGAGCTTACGTCCCGAATTCATCGTGATATCCCCTGTTTCTGAAAGCGGCTGGATGTCATGGCTTGAGGTAATTCTTCAGGATCGATGCGCCCATCGTGTATTTTGGGTCGACCATGTTGCCGAGGCGCATGCGGCCGGCCTGGCTGAGCAGCATGTAGGCGTCGATCTCGTCGAAGCCGTAATCGGCCGCCATCCACCGCACGAGTTCGCGATAGGCGATACGGGCCGCGTCTTCGAGCGGGCGGGCGCTGCCGATCGTCATGATGAAGTCCTTTGTCTCGAGCCGCGGCCAGGCGAAGCTCCAGTTCTTGATCAGGTCGACCTGCAGCGTGACGGTCGCGCGCTGCTCCAGCGCCACGCCGGAGAGTTCGCCGTCGCCTTGCGTCGCGTGACAGTCGCCGACGTAGAGCATCCCGCCGTCGGTATGCACCGGGAAATAGATGATCGAGCCGGGGGCGACGTCGGGCAGATCCATGTTGCCGCCGTGGTAGTCCGGCTGCAGCGAGGAGATCGCCTCGATCTCCGGCGAGACGCCGATGGTACCGATGAACGGCTCGTAGGGCAGCGTCAGCTTGTCGTTCCAGCGCACGCCGTTCCTGTCGACATGCAGCTTCTTCACGCGTTCCGGCAACGGCGGATTGAGCAGCGCCGTCGAGCCTGTCCCGACCAGTCCGCCGAACTCCGGAATGATGCAGGTCGTGCCGGCAGGCTGTTCGCCCCGTGTCTCGACGTCGCGGATGTAGATCGCCAGGCAATCGCCCTTCTTGGCGCCCTTCACCGCGATCGGCCCGCATTGCGGATTGAGATAGGGGAAGTTCAATTTGGCGGTGGGGCTATCGGTCTCCTTGGTGAGCACGCCGCCAAAGGCGTCTTCCGTCTCGACGACGACCACTCCGCCCGGGTCGATCGACAGGGTCGGCTTGGCATAGGGACCGTAGACGTAGTGGAAGCCGCCCTGCTGCTCGATCGTCAGGCTGTGCGTCGCGCCGGTCGCGCCTTTGGCGACCGCACGCTTGGCCATGATGGAATTTTTCAACCAGTCTTCAACGGACATGCGATTGGCTCCTCAACTCAAATCCCGGGATGACGCTTGTGCCAGTCGGTAACGCGCTGGAACGCATCGCCCGCGCGAACGAGGCGGGCCTCGTCAAAATGACGGCCGACGAACTGGAAGCCAACCGGACCGCCATTCGCGGCGAAGCCGCCGGGTAGCGTCACGGTCGGGCTTCCCGTCATGTCGAACGGGCATGTGAAGCGAAGCAAGCCTCCGATCAGCGAGGCGTCCTCGCCGAGGGACGCCATCTTGGCGAGCGTGGGCGCGGCGAATGCCTGGGCCGGCACTGCGAGGAGATCGACCGACTCGAACAGCATACGCACTGCGCCGCGAAACGCCTCGCGGCGAAGCACGATCTTCTGATAGTCCATGCCGGACTGCTGCCGGCCGAGATCCAGCAGGCCCGCGAGTGCCGGGCCGTACTCGTCCTTGCGCGCGGGATAAGTGTCCTCATGCGCGACGGCGACCTCGATGCCGCAGAGCGGGAACCAGTCGTCGATGACCGCCTTGGGGTCGGGGAAGTTGATCTCCTTGATCTTCGCGCCGAGATCGGCCGCTACACGCAGCCCCTCAGTCAACACCTTGGCCGCGTCGTCGTCGGTGCCTTCGCTGGTCCAGCGCCGGTCGACACCGATCGTTACTCCGCGAAGGTCGCCGGACAAACTGGCGAGATAGTCAGGCACGGGCAGCGGAACCGACGTCGTGTCCTTGGGGTCCTGACCCGCGATCACGCCGAGGATGGCGCCGCAATCGACCGCGCTCCGCGCCATCGGGCCGATGTGATCCAGCGTCGCCGCAAGCTCGAATGCGCCGTAGCGGCTGACGCGTCCCCACGTCGGCTTGAGCCCGGTGACGCCGTTAGCCGCGGACGGAAAGCGGATCGATCCGCCCGTATCGGTGCCGAGCGAGCCGAAGCAGAGGCCTGCCGCGGTCGCGACGCCGGAACCGCTCGATGATGCGCCGGGCCAGAGATCCGCGTTCCACGGGTTCTTCGGCGGGTCGATCTTCGGGTGATGATCGGCGTAGGCGCCCTCGGTTTGCTGCAGCTTGCCGAGGATGATGGCGCCGGCATCCTTCAACCGCGCGACGACGGTCGCATCTTCGGCTGGGCGGAAATCGCGATGAATCGTCATGCCGTGCGCCGCTGGTGCGCCCTTGGCCCAGCAGAGGTCCTTGACCGCCACTGGAACGCCATGCAGCGGTCCCTTGACCTTGCTCGATGCGATTTCCTTCTCGGCCACGACCGCTTGTGCCAGGGCCGAGTCCGCCATCAGATAGGCGTAGCTCTTGAGTTTTACGTCGAGCTGTTCGATCCGCCCGAGCATCGCCTTGGTAACTTCGACCGGCGACAGCTTTTTGGCTTGAATCTGCTGTCCGACCTCGACGAGCCCGAGATAATGAAGATCTGTCATCGCCATCGTCTCCCCACGTTTTGGCCGACGCAAGCGCAGGCATGGCAATCGTCGCGCGCGCCACCGGCTTGGCGACGCGGATGCATCGCCAATTTTCTTAGCGGCAAAACGAAAAAAGCCACCCGTCCCTCGCGAATGAGGTGACGAATGGCTCAAATGCCGCGTCTATGATCTATCGCATCGGATCCGGAATCGAACGATGCACTTGTGCAGAGACCAGGACGTCATCGGCCAGATCAACGCACGCAGGGTTCGAGTGGAAGCCCGTAGTACAAAATTCTAAGGATGTGCGTAGCACCTTGTCAACGAGGCCAGTTGCACAAATTTCGCAATGTGCATGCGCAGCAAATCAGCATCCCCTCTTGCACCAACATCAGTCATGATGGTTTCCTGACGCCTCGCGTCGCCGAAAGCCATAGATGACAAAGCCGTCCGTTCCCGTTGGTATCATCTGTTCGCAGTCCGGGCCTTATCAGGCCATGGGCCGCGAGATCCTCAAGAGCGCCATGATGGCGGTCGACGAGATCAACAACCAAGCCGAGTTCGACTTCTCGATCGCCGCTCATATCCGCGATCCTCGCGGCATCATCTCCGAATACCACACGGTCTGCGACGATCTCATCCGCAATGTCGGCGTCGAGCACATCATCGGCTGCTATACCTCGGCATCGCGCAAGCAGGTCTTACCGATCGTGGAGCGTACCGATCGCCTGCTTTGGTATCCCGCGCGCTACGAGGGCTTCGAGTGCTCCGACAACGTCATCTATGTCGGAGCATCGCCCAATCACAACGTCTTGCCGCTCGTCCGTTACGCGCTCGACAATCTATCGCGCGAGATTTTCTGCGTCGGCTCCAACTACGTCTGGACATGGGAGACCAATCGCGTCACCCGCGAATTGGTGAGCGCGTCAGAAGGCCACATCCTGGCCGAACGGCTGCTCGAACTCGGCGAAAGCGCCGTCGGGCATATCGTCGACGAGATCATCCGCCGCAAGCCGCCGATCGTGTTCAACACGTTGGTCGGAAGCTCGAGTTACGACTTCATCCGCGCCTTCCGCGCCGCCGCCGAAGCTGCGAACCTCGACATTCCGATGTTGAGCTGCAGCTTGTGCGAACCGGAACTCGCGATCGTCGGACCGGCCTCGGCGGGCTGCATTACATCATCGGCCTATTTCGAAAGCATACAACTGTCTGAGAACCGTTCATTCGTCGCACGTTGGAAAGCGCGCTATGGCGACGACAGCAGCCCCTCGGTCGACGGGCAGTCCGCCTATGTCGCCGTCTATCTGCTGGCCCGCGCGCTGCAGCGGGCCGGCACGACTGATATCGGCGAGGTCAGGCGCGCCGCGGCCGGTTATCGCTACAATTCGCCGCAAGGACCGGTCTGGATCGACGGCAGCAACAATCATTGCGTCCTTACGCCGCGGCTGGCAGTCTCCAATGCGCGGGGACAGTTTGACATTTTCTGGGAAGCCGACGCGCCCGTTAAGCCTGATCCTTACCTGACGCAGCTCGACGTCGCCGCCAGCCCCTTCAGGGAGACCTCAAGGGGCGGCACATCGCCGAATGCGCCGCATTTGCGGGTGGTGAAATGAGCAAGCTGTCTTCATTCTCGCTGCGCGGACGCAAAGCACTCGTCGCCATCAAGGACGAACGTGACGCATCGATCGTGCGACGCCAGTTCGAACGTCTCGGGATCGACAGCACTGCATGGGCGCCCGGCCAGGCAATTGACTTCGCGCCCGACGTGACATTGATCGACGATGAACTGCTTCCACTGGAAGCCCCGATGCAACGCCGGTTCGTGGGACGCTGTCCAATTATTGCCCTGCTCGGCACGGAGACGCCGAGCCGCTTGAAGCTGGTCTTCGACCTCGATCCGGCGTCGTTCCTGGTCAAGCCGCTGCGCTCGGCCGGCATCTATGCGGCAGTCGTCATGGCATTCGAGCGAAGCGAACGCACCAACGACTTGAAGCAGCAGATCCTCAAGCTGGAGCAGCGTCTGCGATCCCGCCGCATCGTGCTTGCCGCCGTTCTTCAGGTGATGCACTCGCACGCGCTCGCCGAGCCCGCCGCTTTCGCGTTGATCCGCAGAGCCGCCATGGAACAACGCAAGACGATCGAAGAGCTATCGGCGGAGATCGCGGCAAAAGGCATTCCCCCACGCGCAACCGGCTAGCTCACTTCCTTACGAGCGTGAGGGCCGGTGGACTAGACCTAGCATTTGTCGAATGGGGCGACGAGCACCTTGCATTGGGTCGTCCGCCTCCTAAGGGATTCGAATGTGTCGGGCAAAGCGTCCAAACTTACGATATCGGATACTAGATTCTGCGGTCTGTAGCGCCCGCCATCGAGCGTCTCGATCGCTTGTGCGAATTCATGCATGTCGAAGAATACCGACATGATGACCTGCACTTCCTTGGAGACAGCGCGAAAGCTGTCCATCCGATCCGGCATCGTACACAGGCCCAGCACCAGGACGCGGCCACGCGGGCGCACGAGGCCGATGCAGTGATCGATGAGACCAGGTTTGCCGACGCATTCGAAAACGATGTCTGGCGCTCCGCTGCACGCTTCAGCTATGTGCGCGTCCATGTCTTCGCCAGAGACGAGATAGCCGGTCGCGCCGATCGACATGGCCCGTTCGCGCTGATGGTCGCTCAGGTCGACAACTACGACTTGGCGCGCGCCGAGCCGTCGCGCCCAGAATGCAACCGCAAGGCCGATCGGCCCGGCGCCCAGGATTAGGACCCTTTCGCCGGTCTTCAAGGCCGATCGAATGACGCCGTGTAACGCCACGGCGAGGGGTTCAGCCAGGGCGCTATCCGCCGAGGAAATACCCCACGGCAATTTGCGGCACTGGATGGCGTCGAGCGCCGCATATTCGGCATAGCCACCGCCGATCAACTGCATGCCATTCTCACACCATGCGGGCTCGCCTGCCACGCAGGAGGGGCAGCCACCGCAGCCCTTTAGCGGCGCAGCGGAGACATGGTCGCCGACCTTCAGGCTCGTCACGCCGGCGCCGATCTCCAGCACCTCGCCCGCAAACTCGTGGCCGATAATCGCTCCAGCCCTCAACCCGAATGTGGGATCTTCCGTCATGTGCAGATCGCTGCCGCAGATGCCGCAGCGACAGACCTTCAACAGAATCTGGCCGTGACCCGGCCTCGGGTCGGCAACGGAGCCGATCCGCAATGGCTTGCCGAGTTGCTCGAAAATGGCGGCCTTCATGATGGTTTACGCTCCCCTGCGGCCGGGAGGGCCAGCCTTCGTCCGACCGGAAACCAAGGCGCATCGAAGCGGCTCGCGACGAGACCCCAAATACCACCGCGGGCGTAGATCGCCATGAACAGGGTCAGGCAGCCGAGCACGACCATGTAGCTCGCGCCGTACTGGCTGAAAAAGCGGTCCGGGAAAAAATAAATCAATCCGCCGATGATCGCACCCTCGATGGAGCCGATACCGCCAATCATCACGATGAAGATGCTTATCGAGGCCCATTTGGGGTCGTAGCCCGACGCCGGCGTGATGCGCAGCTGCGCCATGTAGTAAATGGCCCCGGCAAATCCTGTACCGACTGCGGCGGCGACGAACACGAAAAAGCGGAGCCGGGAAACATTCACACCCTGGCTGCCGGCAGAGACAGGATTGTCCCGCATGGCGGTCAAGGCGAGACCATGGCGCGAGCGCAACAGCCAGTAAGAGCCGCCGACGGTGACGAGCAGAAGGATCCCGCTCAGCATGGTCATGGCGATTTCTCGTTCGTGCAGCCGGTATTGCGCCATCACGCGAAGCGTAAGGCCCGCACCCGCGTTCACGTAGTCGAGGTTCGTCGTCAAGAGCCGGACGGCTTCGGCCACCACCCACGTGCCGATGGCGAAATAGGGTCCGTCGAGACGGTAAAGGAGCAGATAGGTCGGCACCGACAGGAGCGCCGGAACGATCAAGGCCAAGGGAACCGCAAGGAACGGATTGACGCCGAATTTCTGGCAGAGGATGAACAGCGCATATCCCGCGGCTCCAATGAAGGCTTGCTGGCCCACCGACACGAGCCCCGCATAGCCGGCAAGCAGATTCCACATCTGCGCGATCGCGATGTAGCAACTGAGTTCGACCGCCCAGCGAATCCATCCGCTATCCGCCCACCACGGCATCGCGACGAGCGCCGTCAGGACGATGACGGACAAGGACATCGCGATGCGGCTCGATAGAGTGTGGCGTTGCACATCCACGACCGGAGGGATTGTCATCTCGTTTATCACCACACCTTACCCCCGCTTCATCACGCCCTCGGGCCTGATTGCCAGAGCTGCGAGGAAAACGAGATGCCCAAACAGGATTCCCCAACCGGGGTCGATGCGAAATCCGATCGCCTGCGCGACGCCCAGCACCATCGATCCCACAAAGGCACCCCAGAGCGAACCCATGCCGCCGATGATGACAGCCTCGAAGGCGTAGATCAGTTGTGCCGGACCATCGGCAGGGGATACCGTGGCGCGGAGCGACTGGAAGACCGCGGCGATACCGAGGATAGCTACTGCAATTGCAGTGGACACGGCGTAGATGGACTTGGGATCGACGCCAGTTACGGCCGCAGCTTCGGTATCCGCGGCGGCTGCCCGCAATCCGCGGCCGAAACGCGTTGCACGGACAATGAAATCGAGACCGGCCGTCAGGGCAATCGCCGTGACCAGTACGATGACGGGAAGCACCCCGACGTAAACCCCGCCAACGTCGATCGATGCGCTTTCCAGGCCGCCGCCACGCAGCGACCTCGTATCCGCCGACCAGATCTGGAGCATCAGATTCTGAACCGCGATGGACAGACCGAATGTGGCGATCAGGGAGGGCAGCGGATCCTCGCCGACCGCCTTGTTGAGGATGCCGCGCTGCAACGTCCAGCCCAGGAGCGCGGCGAGCGGCACCAGGACGGCAATGAGCGACATCGTTCCCAACGAGAACGCGGTAGCAAGCGAGATTCCCGTTAACGCCAGCAGGATCATCAGATCGCCGTGTGCAATATTGACGATGCGCATGACGCCGAACATCAGCGCCATTCCCAGCGCGTATTGTGCGTACATGCCGCCGAGCAGGACCCCCTGAACAAGTGCATCAAGCCATTGCATGGATGGCTCCGAAATAAGCCTCGGCAATCGTGTCCCGGCCAATGCTGTCCGAAGCGCCGGTCAGAGTAATGCGTCCTTCCAGCATGCAATACAGGCGTTCGGAGGCGCGCTTTGCCAGCGAGACGTCCTGTTCGACCAGGACGAGCGCGGTCCCGGCCTGACGGATCAGCGGCAGAGCGTCGTAGATTTCATGAACGACCTTTGGCGCCAGTCCCAGCGAGATCTCGTCGCATAGCAGTACCCTCGGCTGCGTCAGCAGGGCGCGGCCGATCGCGACCATCTGCTGCTGGCCGCCCGACAGGTTGTGAACGAGCTGATCGCGACGCTCGCCCAGGATCGGGAACAGCGCGTATATGCGCGCGATCGTCCAGATCGAGCCGGCGTCGTCGTCTCGCTCCGGCTTGCGGCCATAGTCGACGGCAACGCGCAGATTGTCCTCGACGCTCATGCCGGCGAATAGCCGGCGGCCCTCCGGGACCATGCCAATGCCGTTTCGGACCATAGTATGCGGCTTGCTGCCGCCGACGGGCTTCCCCCTGAACCGCACCATCTCGGGTAACACCGGAAGCAGCCCGAGGATCGAGCGCAGCAGAGTCGACTTCCCCGCGCCGTTGGCGCCGATCAAAGCAACGACTTCGCCCGCATACACTTCGAAATCGACGCCGAACAACGCCTGGAAATCGCCGTATCCCGCGCTGAGCGCGTGGGTCGAGAGCACCGGTTCTGCTTTCATGCTTCGATCCCCATATAGATCCGCCGCACATCCGGATCGGTGATCACCGCCTGCGGATGGCCGTCTGCGATCTTCTGGCCGAAATTGAGGACGATGATGCGGTCGGCCACCGCCAGCAAGGCGTGCAGCACGTGCTCGATCCACAGAACGGTGATACCCCGGTCGCGGATCCTGC
The DNA here is from genome assembly GCF_029989365.1 of Bradyrhizobium sp. Arg816. Classification (GTDB taxonomy): domain Bacteria; phylum Pseudomonadota; class Alphaproteobacteria; order Rhizobiales; family Xanthobacteraceae; genus Bradyrhizobium. The sequence continues at coordinate 309,581 of NZ_JAPRAQ010000001.1, forward strand.
GGATGAGATCAACCAGCTCCCCGGATTCCTGATCCGTCAGGCCGCCGGCGATTTCGTCGAGCAGCAACAGCTTTGGGTCTCCGGCCAAAGCGCGCGCCAGTTCAAGCCGCTTGCGATCGAGCAGCGTCAGCGATCCCGCGCGGCGGTTGGCCTTGTCGGCGAGGCCGCACTCGCGGAGGATAGCCGCGCAACTGCGGTGCGCGGCATCTTCGTCGAGTTTCGCGCCGAACATGGCCGTGACGAGCAAATTCTCGAAAGTCGTCATGCCACCATAGGGTTTCGGGATCTGATAGGTGCGCCCGATGCCTCTCCGGCAACGGATGTAAGGCGGCTCGTTCGTCAGTCTCTCGCCAGAGAGGCAGACCTCCCCCGTGTTTGTCGCCAGGTCGCCACTGATGAGATTGAATAGCGTGGTCTTCCCGGCGCCGTTCGGGCCGAGAATGCCAAGCACCTCGCCTTCGCGGACATCGAACGAGATGTCCTGAATGACGCGCAGGGCTCCGAAGGCCTTTCCGAGACCCTGCACTGACAGCAGTGGATTACCCGTCATCGAGGAAGTCTGCTCGCCCAAGCTCATGACCAGCGAATGAGCTGCATTTTCGCTTCGGGCTCGATGATCGGCGACACCGTGGTGTCCACGATTTTCAGGTCGTACGGAAACTTCTGTCCCTTCACCCATTGCCCGCCGAAGATGGCCGTCTTGCAGATATTCGGATGCGGGCCGTTGGCAAAGGAGATCTTGCCCACAAGCGTGTCCAGATTCGTTGCCTTCAACGCATCCCGGTTGGCCGTGCGGTCCAGCGGATCGGCCGACCGCTTGAGCGCGTCGAGGACGACCTCCCAAAGCGCGTGGGAATAGCCCAGCGGCTGAGTCCATTGCTTGCCCGTTTCCTTCCCCCAAGCATTGGCGATGTCGCGACTAAGCTCGCCCGTCAGCGACGACTTGAACGGGAAAGACGGCGTCCACCATACCTCGGTGCTCATGCCATCGCCGAGCTCGCCCATTGCTTCGATCCCCGACGGGAAGAGAAGGGCCGCGGCGACTGTCACCACCTTCGGCCGGTAGTTCTGCTGCTTGCACTGGGTGATGAAGGTCTTCAGATCGGGGACGTAGGAAATGCCCCCGACGAGATCGCATTCGTTCTTCTTGAAGTCTGAGATCTGTGCCGAGAAATCGTTGGTTAGCGGCTGGAACATGGATGGCGACGTGGCCGCAAAGCCGGCCTTCTTGACCGCCGGCGGCAGCCCATAGTCGTTGTTGCCCCACGTCTCGCCATCCGCGTTGCGCGGAAAGAGCAGGCCTATCTTCTTGTTGGTTTCGACCGATTTCCAGAGAGCGACGTAGGTCGCAAGCACGTCCTCGAGGCCCCAGAACATGTGATAAGTCCAATCGAATGCCTTGCCGGCGCCGCCTCGCGGCATCACGAAGGCCTGCCAGGGCGAGCTTGAGGACATCGACGGCACGCCATACAGCTCGCATTGGTCGGCGGTCGGATTGTTGATATCCGTCGTCGAGGCCGGAACCATGAAATGGACCTTCTGGTTGAGGATCAGGTCTCCTGCGAGCTCGGCAGCCTTGTTGGGGTTGGATTGCGCGTGGCGTGCGAGGATCTCGACCTGATAGGTCTTTCCGCCGACTTGCAGGCCCTTGGCGAGCAGAGCCTTGATCTTGGCAAGCGAGAAGTTGTCGGTTTCACCGAATAGGCCGAGTGGGCCGGTCATCGGACTGACAAAGCCGATCTTGATGGTGTTCGCCTGTGCATTTGCGACCCATGGCATGGCAACGGTTGCCGCGGCGGCGCCCGCGCCCTTCAGGACGGTACGCCGGGTGAATGGCAAGTTGGAATTCAAGGAACGAACTTTGGTCACGTGTCTCCTCCATATTGATGTTTGAATTCACCCGGTCGCTTCTTCGTCGTATCCGGGTTGACATGACGGCCTCTTTCATCGGTCGCAACAATACGCCGCCATCGATCACGATCTCCGATCCGGTCATGTAGGACGACGCGGGAGAAGCCAGCAGCAGCGCGACGCCCTTGATATCGGACGTCTCGGCCACCCGGCCGAGCACCGACCAATCGGTGAATGCCTTCCTGTCTTCGGGATTGGCCATGCGTCCGCCCGCGATATTGGTGATGAAGGGACCAGGTGCGATGGTGTTGACCAGGATGTTGTAACGTCCAAGCTCCATCGCAGCCTGGCGGGCAAGGTGGCTGACGCCGGCCTTGGCGGGCATGTAGGGTGTCCCCACAATCGGCTCGTTGTAGCTGGCCGCGATCGAGGAAGTCGCGATGATGCGCCCGCCGCCAGTTTGCTTCATCTCGCGTGCGGCGAGCTTGATCGTGTTGAAGACGCTCGTGAGGTTGGTCGCGATCACCTTGTCCCAGTGATGGTCATCGAGGTTGTCGATTTGGCCCTCGGCGTTGCGTTGACCGAGTGGATCGAGGAAGCCCGGGCCGGCATCGATTCCGGCATTCGCAAAGACCACATCAAGTCGCCCGTGGCGGCTCACGACCTCGGCGAATGCAGCGCTCATCGCCGCACGATCCGTCACGTCAACCGTGAGACCCCAGGCGTCACCGCCTGCCGCCTTCAGTTCCGACACCGTCTTGTCGAGTCCCTTCCGGTCGAGATCAAGCAGACACACGCGGGCGCCGTTCTCCGACATGACTTCGGCATAGGCTCGTCCGATGCCGGACGCGGCACCGGTGACGATCACGGACTTTCCGCGCACGTCGAACATTTTCTGCAAGGACATCACGTCTTTCCTCAATTGCGCAACGAAACTTCAGATGAACATGTCTTTGTTGATGGTAATTCCGTTGGCCTCGCAGTGGCGCGTATAGTGATCGATGAACCAGAAGACGTCGGCGGTGAAATCGTATTTGCCGTTGTCGTCGAAGAACTCGACGGCTCCACTGAGCCAGAACAGCGCCTTCATGCCGTTGGGGTCGTCGGAATACAGCGTGTGCGCCGTGCCCGGAAGCTCGTAGACGAAATCGCCAGGCCGGGCGATCCAGTCATACTCGTAGTAGCCCCAGGAGCCTTCGAGTGTGACGGCGGAGACGAGGCCGCGATGCTTGTGCGTGCCGATCCGGCCGCCACCCTTGACCCACAGAATGTTGGCTGCCGCATTGTTGCGTACGTCGAAGCACAGATGCTTGATCGCTGCGACGTCCCCAAAAGGGACCCAGGGCGACGACTTGTCGTCGCCAGCAATGTAGGCGCCTTCCTTCGCATAGCGCTTGATCGCTTCCGCCTGCGGCTCGTCTGGCAGTTTCACGATCTTGGTTGCGTCCCGCATCCCGACTTCCTCCCAAAGGAACCATTTCGATCGAGGAAATCATCCCGATCGGAGGGCGGTCAAAGAGGAAATCACTTCCGCATCGCAACAAACCTCCGGAGGCCTGTTCAACCCATTGAAAGAAATAAGATTATCGAATGATTTGATGGCGCAAAAAACTGCCCGCGTCGTTGGTCGAGGATCAAAAATGGATCATTTCATGAATTCTGGTTGATTAAATAATGCAACAGCGGCAGCTTCCTTCACAAAGCAACTGTGGGTCGGGGGTAACTGCAGAATGATTTCCAAGGTCGAAGAGAGCAGCCTGCTTGATCGCGGTGGCCGCCCCACCTTGCGCGACATGCTCTCACAGATTGTCTACGACCCCGCTCACGGCCACATCAGCCTGCGCAACGCGCGGCTCGTGCTCAATCGCGCATCGATTGCCGTCCAGCTTCAAGAGGAACTGGTCCGCCGCTTCGGTCCCCACGAGGCGCGCGTCATTCTGCTCCGGTTGGGGTTTCTGGCAGGAACGGAGGATGCGAAGTTCATTCGCGCTGCCTGGCCCGACCTCGATATGGGTGATGCCTTCACCGCGGGCACCCGCTTGCACACCATGACAGGCGTCGTCCGTGTGCAGACGGTCTACAACGATTTCGACTTCAAGCAGAACAAGTTCGCCGCGGAGTTTCTCTGGCATGGCGGCATGGAAGCGACCGAATCGCTCAATCGTCACCGCAACGTGTCCGAACCGGTCTGCTGGATGCAGGTCGGGTACGCCTCGGGATATGCGAGTTATTTCTTCGACAAGCTGATCGTCTACAAGGAAACGGAATGCGCGGCGATGGGCCACAAACACTGCCGGGTGACCGGCAGGACGGCCGACGCCTGGGGCGCCGACGATCCGATGGTTCGCATCTTCCGCCAAGAGGTTGTCCCCTCTCTTGCGGAGCTTCCGCACAAGACAGGCCTGTTGAAGACGGCGTTTCACGCACCGCCGCGAAACGCAGCGAAGCCAGCTGAAGACGCAAGCCTCGAGGACGTGGTGCTGGCACCCGTACACAACCGGCTCGACGTGATTGCAGCCCGTGGGCTGCCTGCGCTGATCCTTGGTCCGCGCGGCGCCGGAAAGCATCTTGCGGCGAAATACTTGCACCACAGGCGACACGGCATCGGCGGTCGATTGAGACGCATCGTCTGCGGCTCTATCACCAGCGAGCAAATCGATGATCGGCTGCGGAAAGTAAAGCAGTTGCGCGAAACCTGGCTTCTGGAGAACATCGAAACGTTGCCAGAAGAGTGTCAGCTGCTGCTGGCCGAGAGAATCGAGAATCAAGATCTGCCGCAGGGACTGCAACTGACCGGCTCATCAATTCGCCGAATGAGCGAGTTGATCGCGATGCCGGCGCTGCGGCAGGATTTTCTGTTCGGTCTTGCAGTCCTGCCGGTTGAACTCGCCAGTCTTCAAGACAGGCGTGGCGACATCCCAGATATTGCGCGCGCGGTGCTTGCGGCCATCGTGGAAAGCGGATCTTCGCCGCAGCACCGTCTGTCGCGCGCAGCGCTGGACGCGCTCGCCGTGATGGATATCCCGGGAAATCTTCCGCAATTGCGCTCGATACTTCAGGTGGCCGCATTCAATACCGAGACCGACGGAGGCATGCGTCGTCCGCGAGAGATCCAGCCGAAGCATTTCCCGTGCGACCTGGTGGCGGCCCCCCCGAGACCTGCGGATACCCATGTGCCAGGTATCATGGATCTGCTGGCAGCCGGATCGCTCACAATCGATGAATTGAACCAGCAGATCTATGCCGAGGCGCTGCGGCGTTCCAATGGAAGAATGTCGGCGGCGGCGCGGCTGATAGGCGTCACTCGCCCTCAATTCGTTTATCGAGCGAGGGAGTTCAAGTCACATGCGATTGCACGAAATACAACTTGAGCGCATCCGTCGCCTACCCACGCCGCAGGTCCGATAATTCTGCACCGACCAATCTGGCTTGAGGCAGATTGATTGCGGAGCCAACGGGAGCTGATCGAACACCCGATCCGAATAGGCGAGGATGGCTCAAGGGCCGGCATCAGCACGGCTGACTAAACCTGGAAAAGGCAAGCAGAGCTGGGAATCACAGCCCTGCCACCATAGCAAAGCCATGTTCGGCGGCTTCGAGAGCCTCGGCGATGTCCGCCTCGGTATGCGCGGCGCAGAGAAACATATTGTGCTTGGGATGGAAGTAAACGCCTCGCGCCAACATCGCGCTGCAGAAGGCCGAACCCTTCCGGTAAGCCGGATCCTGGTCGAACAGGAGAGTCGGCATCTGCGCAGGCCCCGATTGGCGAATTGAAACGCCGAACTGGCGCGAACGTGTCTCAAGGCCCTCACGCAGCATTTGCCCGAGCCGTGCAAGACGGCTCGGCACATCGTCCCTGCGCACGATCTTCAACGTCGCCACGGCGGCAGCCATCGCGACAGCGCCGGCCCAGAATGACCCGGTGACAAAGACCTGGGACGCGGCACCGCGGAGCCAATTGGCTCCGGTGACAGCCGCCAGGGCATAGCCGTTGGCGATCGCCTTGCTCCAGGCGGAAAGGTCGGGGCGCACACCAAGCCCTTCCCAGCTCCCGGCAGCGTTCAGGCGTAAGCCGGCGCGGACTTCATCAATGATCAGCGCAGCCCCTCTGTCGTCGCAGATGCGGCGTGCCGCCTGCGCGAACTCCACGGTCGGAAGTTCCTGGTCGAGCCCGAGATCGTGACGGTATGCCGAGATCAGGATGCCGGCGAGATCGTCGCCGGCCGCCTTTACCGCCACCTCGAGACTCTCGACATCATTGAAAGTGAAATATGCGAGATGGGCGCGATCCTCTGCAGTCACACCGAGCAACGACGGCGAGCACCACGGCACGGCACCATGATAGGCGCCCTTGGCGACCAGGATCTTTCGTCGGCCCGTTGCTGCCCTCGCGATGGTGACGCAGGTCGTCGTCGCGTCGGTGCCGTTCTTCTGGAATTGTGTCCAATCGGCGTGCCCCACCATATCCACGACGAGCTCGGCCAACTCGACCATCACCTCGGCCGGGCCGTTCAGACAATCCCCATCACGGCGCTGACGCTCGGCAGCCTCCTCCACTTCGGGATGATGGTGACCAAGCAGATTGGGTCCCCAGCTGCACATGAAATCTACGTACCGGTTACCATCCACATCCCAGAGCACCCCGCCCTCGCCCCGGCGGAAGAATTGCGGATAAGCCTCCGGCAGCTTGGCCGCATGGAGATGGCCCCACATCCCGCTTGGCACGACCTTGTTCGCACGTTCGCGCAGCGCGGCGTCCCTTGTTCGGCTCAGTTCCGGCATAATGGCCTCTCCTCGACTCTAAGATGATATATCATATATTAAGAGGCGAATTGCAAGTGGCGCGCATCTCGCTGTGCAAACGGCGTATTAAGGGCGAAGGACAGCGCGCTTTTGCCCCGATCAGCGCATCGGCTGATAGTGTGGGAAAGCGCGGCCAGCCTATATTATATATAAAGTGGATTCGAGTGGTTGGCGGGTCGGCCTGCGCGGGCTGCCCCTTCGAGGGACCGAAATGACTGACGTCGAACAGAGGCCTGGCGAGAGCGGCGTTGGCCCCGTCGCCCGCGATAGCCTGACAAGCCTTGTCTACAACAACCTGCGACAGGCGCTGATGGAGGGCCGGTTCTGGCCGGGCCACCGCTTCAAGATCCGCGAGCTCGCTGCGACGATGAACGTGTCGGAGACACCCATTCGCGAGGCATTGATGCAACTCGTGCGCGGGCGCGCCCTCGAGATGCAGGCTGGCCGTTCGATCATGGTCGCTCACATGACAGCCAAGCAGTATATCGAGCTCAGGACCGTGAGGCTGTTTCTCGAAGGCCTCGCCGCGGAGCACGCCACGACGCGCATTTCCGAAGCAGGCATCGACAAGATGGAAGCAATCCATCACGAGTTGATCAGCGCCGAAAAAGAGCACCGGTGGTCGGATGCGGTGCGCGCCAACTGGCAATTCCACCGCGGCCTGTACGATGGATCCGGACTTCCCGAGGTGCTTGCCATTCTCGACGATATCTGGATGCGCAACGGTCCCTTGCTGAATTTTCACTATCCGCACGCGCCACCGATTTATCCGAACGAGCATCAGCACTTGTCCGTGCTCAATTATTTGCGACAACGCCGTCCCGATAAGGTGCGGGAAGCTATCCAGGCCGACATGATGGAGGGCGGCCAAAACCTCGTGCGGCTCCTGGAAAAGCATGGCGGCACCCGCAACATGACGCCCGGGGAGGATTGACCTCAGCGGCGGTTCTTTCGCGCCTCCGTCACGGCGTCGATGATCGCGCGATGCGTTCAAGCTCCGCGATGCCGGTTGTGCGAGACGCCGGCTGCCGTTCACCGGTGCCTTGCCCGATCATGCCCCCTCCTCTCGCGGCACAGCAGGCGTCGACGCCGTGAACCGGTCGAGAATGTTTCGGGTGATCCGCTGCGTGAACGGGTCGCCGCGCTTCAGTCCCATCACCCATTCGCAGGTCGCGGCGGTCAGAACCTCGCCCTTGCCACGGGTCATGTGCACCATCATGCCCGATCCGTATTTGTAGCGGGCAAGTCCCTCCGGCGTGACCGCGCCGGTGATGCATTCCACCAGGCCTTCGTGATCGCTGCTGCGCACGTAGTAACGAAAGCCCTCGCCTTGCGGCTCGTCCTCGGCGAGGACGGCAGGCGCCATGGCCAATATCTCGATGGTCGCGGGCTGCCCGTCGGCGGGAACGGGAAACGGAAGGCCGTTGCGGAAAGTGTAGTCGAGCCCATCGACCTCGTAGGCAAAGATGTGCTGCTTGTCGCCGAAGATGTCGGCATAGTGCAGCCCGGTGCCGGCGAAGGCCCAATGTTCGGGGCGATAGACCGTAAAGCCCTTCTGGCCGTTCGGCGCAAAACCTCCCCAGGACGCATAGAGGCCGTGTGCGCCGTTCACGCCCACCGTCGAGGCGCCAGGCCAACGCACGTTGCGGTCTTCCCAGGCCGACGTCATGAGATGCGCCCTGTCGGTGCCGACGATCGGATCCTTGTGGATCGCCTTGAACTTGTGGCAGACCTGCCGCTTGCCATCCTCTTCAAGCCGGATCTGCCACAGGAAATTGGCGCCGAAACGCGCGAGCCGTCCGCCGCTTTCCACATAACGCTCGATCGCTTCACGCATCTCCCATGTCCAGTACTCGTCATGGCCGATGATCGTCACGCAAGGATAGGCGTCGAGCAACTCCGGCTGGTAGTGGAGATCGGTCTGGGTGATCATGTCGAGGGCATAACCTTCCTTCTCCGCCCACAACACGAAATGACGATCGTACTGGGCCCAGCCAGCCGCCGCGTAATACTGGCCAAAGCCATTGGCGAAGGCCCACTCCTTCATCGGATAGCGCGGCGCATCGCCCATCTCGGGCGCAGGATCGGCGCAAATGCGGGGCGCACCTGCGGGGAGCCAGACCATGCCGCGGGTCCATGGTCGCTCGAGCGACAACATCGGCGACGGCTCGTCCCGGCTCGGACCTTCGACGCCGAAGTAGTGATTGGCACCACCGAAATCGTTGTAGGCAGTCCAGGTGCCCGTCGGCAGGATCATCAGGATCTTCGCGCGCCGTGTCCTTTCCGTTGGGCGCACGACGAAAAAGTGGTGCTGGACGAATCGGCTGCCATTCGCCCGCTCGCAGGACGAAATCACGCGATAAAATCCGGAACGCAGATCGGACGGCAATTTCCACTGGTGCGTGACCGGCCAGTTGCAGCCATTGCGGTAGGCGTCCGGTGGCGTGGGTGCGAACACACCGTCCAGTGCATCGACCTCATGCACCATTTCCGGCTCAAGGCCATCGCGATAGACCTGCAACCGCCAGGTCTTCGCCGTCGCGCTGGAATGGAAGGCAACCTCCCCTCCCGGATCGTAAGACATCGCGTCGGTATAGGTGTACACCTCGGGCACGTCGGGGTCTTCGCGCGGCGCTTCGTACCAGGGCTGGCTACCCCAATGCTCGTCCGCATGCATCGGGCGCACCTTTCGCGGCGCGACGTTGATGGCTCCCAATTCCGGAGATTGGAAATGGCGCTTGTCAGTCATGGGGGTCTCTTTTGCTCGAAGCCGTGTCCGTGCGCTAAGCTTGGGCGGGGATGACGAACGGCGCCGGATCAAGGAACCGTTTCACGACATTCAGGGTGATAGCGCTGATGTTGTTGTCGTAGTTGTTGTGGCCCAGCGACATGCCATAGGTGATCGAGCCAGTGGCGAATACCGCACCGCCATTGGCGGTTTCGAAGAACACCATGTCGGCGCGGACCAAGGCGTTCTGGGTGCCGTCAAGCCCGTCAACCACGGTACGAAACTCTTCCGGCGTCGGCAGCGCGCCTGCCCCCAGACCTTCGGAGGTCGCAATCCGCAATGCGTGCCGCGGCGTTCCCAGCTCGAGATCGTAGCGGTCGATCTCGCTGCCGACCGCACCGTTGTAGCGAAAACCGAAGTCACCGAGCTTCTCGTCGCGGTCCACGCCCTCGAAGATGAAGGCGGCGCGCGCGTCCTCACTCTCGGCCGTGCACACATAGTAGCCGCAGGTGTCGTTGATCATCGCCGAAAAGCCGACGCCGACGAGCTTCTGCGGTGCAAAGCCGGAATGCCGCCACAACGAGCCTGGCTCGCCGGTGCCGGCAAGATGAACCTCGCCCGGCTCCGACTCCCAGGTCCGCGTCCCGGCCATGCCGCGGCGGACCTCAAGCGCCGCGGGCGCGGCCGGATGAAAGCCGCAGCGCCAGTAAAACGCATTGCCTCCCATCGAGACGTGCCGCCCCCCGGCGTTCTGGTGCGCCATGATCGCGTTCATCATGCTGAAACTGTAATATTCGGGATGGGTCGGCGTCATGATGGCCCGATAGGGCGCGAGCGCCCGTGCCCCTTCGCGATCGAGCTCGACATCCGTGATCAGATCGTAGGAGATCCCTTTCTCCTCGAGCCAATCGAGGATGTGGGTGTCGTTGATCAGATTGAACCAGTAGCCGCGCGGGCGCATGTTGAGAACGGGCCGCAGCCAGGAGCTGTAGGCGCGGCCCGAACCGTCGACATGGCAATCATAGGTCGATTGCCCGATCTCCGGGTTCTCCTGCATAAAGACGTCGTCCTGCGGCAGCCACAGAACGTGCTCCATCAGCGTCTCGAAGTGAACCTGATAGAGCCGCAATGCACTGTTGGCATAAGCCAGGTAAGTCGCCACCGATGCGACGATGACGAGATCAGCTCGCCTGGACGTCTTGCCGGGCGTCACGAAGAAGGTGACATAGCTTTCGCAGTTCGCCTCGGGGTCATTGCCGCCAGGCGTCAACCGCAGTGCATAGACGCCCGATCGCCAATCGGCCGGTACATCGAGCGTGCATGTGGTCTGCCACCCGCAATCGTAGATGTCATCGCTGTGGAAATGGATCGCCGCATATTCGCGCGGCGAGAGCCGCCAGTCATGGACGCTCCCCGACCAGTGAAAGCCGGTAACGCCCCGACGGGGCAGCTGGCGCAGGCTGCCGTGCAGACCGTTGGACGACAGGTCCTTGACGGACAGCGTCGAGATTCCATCGGAAAAGTCCCAGAAGGCGACAAGGCCGGCCTCTGTCGCACCGGTCCGCGGCTGGCAATCGAACACGCGTAGCGCCTCCGCCTCCAGCGGACGCGAAAAGATCCGCGGCGCCTCGATCTTGCCGTCGAAATGAGACGCGTATTGCTGCTCTCCGTTCAGATGATGGGCCGCGATCAGGAACGGCAATCCCGAGTCGAGCGCAAGCGCCTGCGGCAGAGCGAATGATTTCGCGTGGGCGACGATCGGCTGAACGCCATCCGCCGGAACGATCAATGACAGCGTTGCCGATCGCCGTACGAGGTCGAGCGCGACCGATACGAACGCCCAGACGCGCTGTCGCAGCTTCACGTCGAGGGCAAAACGGGCCGATGCTCCGGTTGACTGGCCGAGGACCAGAACCGGGCATCCTTCCTCATCGAGCTCGAGAGCGTAGCCGCGCGCCGAAGCCTCGCACCAATTGCCCATCACGGCCCTGGCGTTGTCGGCGATGCGCGTCGGATAGACGTAGGCGCCGAAGCACCAGTGCCCCTGGGTCGGAGCGAGAGCGCCATCGTGCTCGACGATCGCGTTGGATCCCGGCCGGATCGGCTGGTCGAGACAGGCGTGCTCGCCGTCGACGTTGCTCGCCATCACCTCGTATTTGAAGCCCGGACCGTTGACATCGACATCGCCGCAGCGGAACCGCAGCACCTCGACTTTCACGTTTGGCCGCTTGCTGCTCAACTGAAAACGGACGGTCTCACCTGCTGGAACGCTGATGCGGTCCGGATAGCCGAGATACTCGTTAGTCCTAAAGATCACCCGAAACCTCCGCAGGCAGCGTCTCGCCGGTCATTTCCCGCCAACGCAGCTTGAAAACATGCCACTCCGCTTCAGCAAGAGAGGTGAAGACGCGATCATCGACGAAAGGCATGGGATCGCCCCGCCGCTTCGGGATACGCGACAGCCGCCAGGCCTTGCCCGGTTCGAGCACGATCAGGACAAGTCGCCCTTCCGGCCGGCCCCACCGCATCCGCGCCAGCAGCTTGCGGAGCTCCGGACTGTGCACACCGAGCGGGCTCGCGCGGAATTCCTCCACGAGATCGAGCCTGCTCGGATCAATGACGTAGCGCATCGCACTGGGGTCACTGGTGTGATCCATGGTCCGTCCTCATCTTGCGAACGCGAAGCCGCGAGAGACGCTGCCGCGGCTCAGCGCGTCAGCCAGGCCGTCCATCGCTCGCGCAGCTCGCTGCGGTGCTCGCCGATCCAGGCGAAATCGGGTTTCACCAGCTTTTCGTAGTTTTCCGGCGAGGTCGCATAGAGATTGCGCTCTTCCGGCTTCATCAACTCGATGGCCGACTTACTGGCAGTTGCATAGTTGACGGCCCGCATGAACGGGACGTGGGCGTCGGAGCTCGCATAGAAGAAGTCGAGATAGGCCATGGCCGCGTTGAGGTCCGGCGCCCCCTTGAGAACAGCCATATAGCCGGTGTCGCGAATGGCCTGATCCCAGGACATGGCGACCGGAACGCCCTCCTTCACGACGGCGAGCGCGCGACCCGAATAGCTCATCGCCATGACCACCTCGCGGCTGCGCATGATCTGCTGCACCTGATCGCCTGTTTTCCACCAGACGGAGACATTGGGACGAATCTCGTCCAGCTTCTTGTAGGCGCGATTGAGATCGAGCGGAAAGAGCTGGTCCGCCTTGACGCCGTCGGCGAGGAGCGCCGCCACGGGCACCCACCAGTCGCTGTCGCCGGTATCAGGCAGGCCACGGGGTCCGGGGAATTGCTTGACGTCCCAGAAGTCGGCCCAGGTCTTCGGTGCCTTCGCCTTGAACGTCTCGGTATTGTAGGTGATCAGCATGCCGCCGGTCGTGCGAGCGACACCGTAGGGCTGGCAGGCATCGGAGACGCCGAACTTCTGGACGCTCGGCAGCTTGGCGCAGTCGATCTTCTCGAGCATGTCGGTGCGCCCGACCAGATCGGGACCGGTCGCAGTGACGATGTCGAACTCCATCTTGCCGGTCCGCTGCATGGCCTTGGCGCGCGCCCACTGGTCGGGAACTTCGATCGCGACCGGGACGACCTCGACATTCCTGGCCTTGTTGAAGGGCTCATAGAAGTATTTCGCCAGCGTGTTGCCCATCAGACCACCGGTCGTGGCGATCACCAGCTGATCTTCGAGCTTCTGAGCGGCAGCCGGCAACGTTACGGAAAGAGCGGAAGCCAGCGCAAGAAGTGCTGAGGTCCGCTTCCAGGTCTTCTTCGACATCGACGTTCTCCTCTTTGAGCTCTCATCCGGCGCTTGACTGAGTCTTGCTGCGGGACCTGAGCGCATGGCCCCCCAGCAGAATCGCGATGGACAGGACGATCAGCAGCGTCGCGATCGCAGGAATTACCGGTGTCAGATTCTGTTCGATGTCCTCGAACATTCGGCGCGGCAGCGTCTTCTGGCGTATGCCGGACAGGAAGAACGACACGACGGGTTCGTCGAAGGAGATGATGAAGGCAAACAGCGCGCCGCTCGCAAGGCTCGGCAGGACCAGCGGCAGCGTCACGAAGCGAAAGGCCTGAAAGCGCGTCGCACCGCAGCTCATCGCCGCCGCTTCGAGATTGGCGTCGACTTTGCCCAGGGCCGCCGCCATCGTGAACACGACGAATGGCAGCGTCAGAACCGTATGTGCGAGCACGAAGCCGGGAACGGTTCCCGAGAGACCGATCGTCTGGAAAAACAGGTAGAGACCGACGGCGAGCGCGATGTGCGGCACGATGATCGGCCCGATCAGGAGGATCTGGAACAGAGCCACGAACCGGCTGCGACCACGAACCATGGCGTAGGTGGCTGCGGTTCCGATCAGCGAAGCACAGACTGCCGTCAGAAGCGCCACCTGCACGCTGAGCCAGGTGGCCGCACGCCACTGCCTGCTGTCGAAATACTCGGCGTACCATTTCAGGGTGAAACCGGTCGGCGGGAACGCCAGGTAGTCGCTCTGGCTGAACGACATGGGAATGACGATGACGAGCGGCACAATGATGAACGTCAGCACGGCATAGACATAGGCGCCCAGCACGAGGGACCCTCGGTCGGTCGGCGGTTTCACGAGGCGCTCCCCATCAGCCGGTCGAAACGCAACGTCTTGCTGAACACGATCGCGAGCAAGGTCACGAAGACCGTCAGAACCCCCACCAAGGCGGCGGCGAAAGGCCAGTCAAGGATCTCGCGGATCTGCTTTGAGACAAGGGTCGAGATCATCATCTCCTGCGGTGAGCCGAGAAGCGCGGGCGTGATGAAGAAACCAAGCGCAGTGAGAAACACCAGCAGCGATCCGGAAACGACGCCCGGGAGGCTCAATGGAAGAATGACTTCGAGAAAGGTCCGCAGGCGCGTCGCGCCGAGCACGGCGGCCGCCCGCGCATAGTCGTTCGGAATGCTGCGCAAGGCGCCGTAGATCGGTAGGATCATGAACGGCAGCAACACGTGAGTCATGGCGATGACCACCGCGCTCTGGGTGTAGAGCAGCTTGAATGGCTGCGAGGTCAGGCCGAGGGCCATCAGCGCCGAGTTGATCAGCCCATTGCGCTGGAGCAGGAAAGACCAGGCGGCGGTGCGCACCAGTACGCTCGACCAGAGCGGCAGGATCACGCAGACCGCAACAAGGGCGGCGAGCGCCCCCTTCGTCCGGCTCATATAGTGGGCCACCGGGAAGCCGAGAACCGCGGACAGGGCTGTCACGAGCGCAGCTGTCCAGAGCGTGCGCATCAGGACGCGCGCGTGAACCGGGTTGTCGACGACGCGGGCGTAGTTGTCCAAGGTCGGATGCGGCTCCAAGAAGCTGATCAGGAGGAGCTGCGCAATCGGATAGATGAAGACGAAGGCGATGACGGCGAAGAACGGTAGCAGCAGCAGCAGTGTCGACAGGCCGCTCAGCCTGCGGCCATCGGAGTGCCAGAACTTCGATCGCACCGCCTTGGTCATCACCGCTTCCCTTGGTAGAGCAGGATCGCCGCCGCAGGCACGGTGAAGGACGCAACGTCTCCAGGAGCCAGGGAGCTGAGCTGCGATTCGCCCGGAATGCGCGCACGCATCTCGGTGCCATCCGGCAGGCGGCCGATCAGGAGCATGGCTGACCCCGCATAGACGATGTCGCTCAGCGTGACGTTGACGATTTGCCCTGCCGCACCCGCGCCGAGCCGTAGCCGCTCGGGCCTCACGGCCATCACCGCGGCTTCGCCGGCCTTCACTCCATCGACCGCCGCAGTCGCCGGCAGTTGCCACGTCTCACCCCATGGCAGCCCCACCGAGACAACGTCGCCGACGCTTTCGACGGTGACGTCAACGAAATTCATCTCGCCGATGAAGCTGGCGGTGAAGAGATTTGCCGGCCTCTCGTAGAGTTCGCGTGCCGGCCCGATCTGCTTGATCTTGCCATCCTTCAGGACGGCGATCCGGTCGGCCATGGTCAGGGCCTCACTCTGGTCGTGAGTGACGAAGATGACGGTGATACCGAGCTCGGCATGCAGGCGCTTGATCTCGAGCTGCATGTCCTCGCGCAGATTCTTGTCGAGCGCACTGAGCGGCTCGTCCATCAACAGGACGCGCGGCTGATAGACGATGGCACGCGCGAGCGCCACGCGTTGCTGCTGGCCGCCGGAGAGCTCGTTGGGACGACGATTGCCGTAACCGCCCAGACGCACCGTTGCGAGCGCAGCTTCGGCGCGCGCATGACGCTCGGCCTTCGGCAGTCCACGCATCTTCAGAGGAAAGGCGACATTGTCGAGAATCGACATGTGCGGGAACAGCGTGTAGTTCTGAAAGACCATTCCCAGGTTGCGCCTGTTCGAGGGCACATAGGTGAGGTCTTCGGAATCCACCTGGATGGTCCCGCTCGTCGGAAACTCGAAGCCCGCAACGCTCATCAGGATGGTGGTCTTGCCAGAGCCGGAAGGTCCGAGCAAAGCGATGAATTCGCCGGCGGCAATATCGAGATCCACGCCGTCGACGGCAAAAACCGGACCGAACCGTTTTTCCAGACGGCTGATACGGATGGATGCGCCTGCTGTTGCTGGTGTGGTCGATGCAGCCTTCACGAAGATCTCGTTTCCCATCTGTCCGTCTGGTACGACGCGGGAGGCAAATGCCCCTTGCACTCTTGCCGGGGACCTCGATCCACGGCTGCTCTCGATATAATATTTGATATATCAGGCTATCGCGCAATAAAGCGCGCGACAAGCGCCATTTGCGCGTCGAGCATCGGCTTTCCGCCGATGGTCCTCGCGCCTTGAGCAGCGGCCTGTTCCAGAAGCCGGGTCACCTCGGGAGTGACGATGATGTCGCTGACAGCGGTCTCGGGACCCACCCCTTCGATGTCGAGCGGCAGAGGATCATTTGTCTTCATACCGAGCGACGTCGTATTGACGATGAGGTCGAACGCGCGCGCTTCCGCGCGCCCGGCATTGACCTTCGTCTCCGGATAGCGCCGTGACACCGCCTCGGCGAGCGCGTGCGCTTTCGCTCCATCCCGATTCATGATGGTCAGCTCGCGCGCGCCGGCCTCAGCCAGGCCGAATGCGGTTGCGCGCCCCGCACCGCCTGCTCCGACCTGGAGCACTTTCCGGCCGCGAACCGCAATCTGATGCTGCGCGAGGCTGGCCACAAACCCCCGCGCGTCCAGATTGTCGCCGATGAGGCGTCCGTCAGCCGTTCGCTTGACGAAATTGACGGCGCCGATGAGCGCCGCCGCCGGCGTCGTCTCATCCAGATGTTCGATCACGCATGCCTTGTGCGGGATCGTGACACCAAAGCCGACGACATTGCGCATTAGCCTGACGCTCGCGAGAACTGCCCCCAGATCGGGCGGCAGCACATGAAGCGGCGATACCGCCACGTCGTCGTCGATGGATTGAAAATAGGTATTCAAGATAGCGCTTGCGCGAACGTGATCGATCGGGTCCGCCAACACGAACATGATCTTGGTCTTGCCGGTGATCTCCATGGGCCCTCCTTCGATCAGGCTGGTAAAGCAACTCGGCCGTAGCTCGCGTAGCGTTCGAGCACTCGCGCCATTTCATCATCGGGAAGGATCGCCGGCGCGCCGGCCTGGCAGGCGAGCAGATACTGCCTGGCAAGAGTCTCAAGCTTTACGGTGAGATCGAAAGCCGCCTGCAGGCTTGCGCCCACGGCAATCATCCCGTGGTTGGCCAGCAGGCAGGCCTTGCGCTTCCGAAGCGCGGCGACCGCGCCCTCGGCGAGCGCTCGTGTTCCAAACGTGGCGTAGGGAACGCACGGCACGTCGTTCCCGCCAAAACCGGCGACCATGTAGTGGAACGCCGGAATTGGCTTCGCCAGACATGCCAGCGCGACACAGCAGTCGGCATGGGTATGTACGACCGCATTCACGTGCGGATAGGCGTTGAGGATGGCGAGGTGCATGTGCCATTCGCTGGAAGGCAGGCCGCCGCCGAGCACGGTTCCGTCGCGCTTCAGCCGCACCAGGCGATCGGGCGTCGTGTTGCCGCTGTTGCCACCGCTCGGCGTGATGAGAATATCCTCCCCGATACGGCAGCTCACGTTGCCGCTGCTGCCGTGATTGAATCCCTTCGTTTCAAGCGCCGCGACGACGTTCAGCAGCGATTGCCTGATTTCGAGCTCGTTCAATTTGCCTTCTCCGGATGCAGCATGGATTCCAGCGTCGTCATGAACAGGTCGACCGGGCCGAGCTTGCCGGACTTGAGGCATAGGGCGATCGGATCCGCATCGTCGGTCGTGGCCGTGCCGATGCCCGGACCGCCATAGGGGCCAACCCGCAGGCTGCGAATGCCGAGGTGATCAACAATCGAACCCGAGGTCTCGCCGCCGGCAACGACGAAGCGGCGGACTCCGGCGCCGCGAAGAGAAACAGCGAGACGGCCGAGGATGGCTTCGGCGAGTTGCGCAGCACCTTCGCGCCCATATCGCTCCTGGACCATTTTGACGACTTCGGGAGATTCCGAGGTTGAGATCGCGATAGGCCCGTCCTTCAGCCGCGGTCGCGCCCAGTCGAGCGCCGCCCCGACTGCCGACTCGACATCGTCGGCCGCCAGGAGATTCATCCGGAGCACCGGACGGAGTTTTTCGAATTCGGCGAGTTGCTCAAGCGTGCGTTCCGCGCAACTGCCGGCGAGAACCACCCCGCTGCCATCCACCGCGGGCACGCGCGCCCGGTTGCTCGTTGGGGCGACGAGTCCCCGCGCCTTCCAGATCGCGGGGTAGTGCTGGACGATCGTTGCGTTGCCCGTCATCAGCTTCCAGTCCGAAGTCAGCGCGGCGAGCACATCGAGATCGCGATCATAGATCGCATCCGTAATGAAGTAGCGAACACCCTGCCCGGTCGCGGACGCGATAGCCTGCTCCAAATGTGCAGGGCCGGCACTGACCAAAGGATGTGCAAGAAGACCGACCCTGGTTGGCGTCTGCCTCTGCAACACGCGAACGAGATCGGGATCCGTCATCGGCGTCAGCGGATCGTTGCGCTTCGGCGAGTCCGAGATCAGCTCGGTCCCGAGAAAGAGATGGCCGTTGTAGACGGTGCGACGAAGCGAGGGCGAGGCGGGGCAAAACGCAGTGTAGTCCGCGCCCGTGAGCTGCATCAGCATGTCCGCCACGGGGCCGATATTGCCGCGATCGGTGGAATCGAATGTCGCACAATACTTGAAGAAGATCTGACCCGTGCCACGCGCGAGCAAAGCCTGCGCCGCCTTCCCGCTCCTGGCAACGGCTTCGTCAGCCGGGATGACGCGTGTTTTTTGCGCAACCACAACGGCGGGGACGTCGCCGATAGTCGCAACAAGATCGGGGTCGGTGACAAACGCGCAGTCGATACCGGCAGCGATGAGCATCGCAGCGGTCTCCATGCCGCCGGTCAGATCGTCCGCCACCACCCCAAAAACCGGTCTCATGATGCCCCGAAAGGATCTCCCGCCAATCACACAATTGATACATGATATATCAAATATTGCAATAGGGATCGAGATTGCGCCCCATGCGGCCAGGCAGCCTACGCCTCACCATTGCCGGTGGGTCAGGCGGAGATCGCCGTCGACCAACGCAATCGCATGGGGATCGCGCGCGGCGCCGGCCAAGAAACTGCTGGCGAGAAAATGATGTCCGCGCCTTTGTCGCTCGTAAGGCGGCGCAAATCCTCTTCGAGATCTTCATTGTTGTAGTTCGGGCCAAGCTCGGCGTCGTGAGCATTAGCAAACTCGAGCTTATCATCCGTTCTCCCGCGAGATCATGGAAGGCGGATATCGCGCAGCGTTCTCGCTCTACGCCGAAGAAGCGGAGAAGAACCCCGAGTTTTGCAAGATCTGCGCCGAATGGCTCAAGTTTCGCGAGGACATCTTGACCGGGTTCAGAGTTGCGGAGGCGAGCTTGGAGTCCAGTCTCTACAGTCTGTACAAGACCTGAGCGGCGTCTATTCTCGAGCTTGCCGGTCGAATTAGTGCCCTGCCCCGAACGGGGCGGCGTCAGGGAGAGCCTGTTTCGGCCGATGGCAGACTGATGACCCGCGGCGCGCCGACCTCGCGGGGCAATGGCGCGCCGAGCACAAGTGAGAGCCGATACGAGGCGTCGGTGAGCCGGGACGCCAGCGCCTGGAGGTCGGCCCGACGGATGCGTTCGATCGGGCCGCTCACGGTCATGGCGCCGACCAGCGCTCCGTCGTGGCCGAAAACGGCGGTGGAGAGGGACGCCGTCACAGCGTCGTAGATTCCGGAACTGACGAAGACCTGCACGCCGTCATCCGTGCGGTCTGCCCAGCGCGCCGTCCGCAGCACTTGTCCCGTCGAGGTCAAATCGAGTGGCGCGAGATTTGTGGGCCGCGCGACGTCGCGCACGAGCTGCGGCGAATCCACCCGAAACAGACAGAGCCGGCTATCGCGTTCACGCACGTGGAACGCACTGCTCTCCAACGTCTCCTGGCTTAGCCGCTGAAGGACCGGCAGCACATGCTGTTCGAGATTGAAATTGGCCCGATAGGTGGTGCCGAGCTGGAATGTCTTTGCGCCGAGCGCGTAGCGGCCGTCGCTGAGGCGGACGACGTAGCCGGCTTCATCCAGCGACACCAGCGAGCGCATCACGGTCGGTTTCGCCAAGCCCGTGATCTTGGCGATGTCGGCCAGGCTGCGCGACCCGGCTCCAGCGAAGGTATCCAGGATCGCCAACGCCCGTTGCACGGCGGCGACCCCTTGCGTCTTGGGCATCGAAAACCCCTGTCCTGCCGATTTTCGGTTGACCACGGCTCGTCACCGTTACACTATGCGTAACATCGTTCCATTTTCAATGGGGTTGATATGGCCGTTGGGTTCAGGATCCTTTCCCGCAAGCGTGTTGTCGCAGGCGAATGGGTCGAACGGGCTCGCGCCCTTCCGGTCGCCAACATCAGCGATGTGATGTCGCGCATGGCCGCGGGCGGCGCCACGCTCCGGCCGATGCATGCGGCTGGCGGCATGGCCGGTCCCGCTTTGACCGTGAAGACGCGCCCCGGCGACAATCTGATGGTCCACAAAGCGCTCGACATCGCGGTTGCCGGCGACGTCATCGTGGTCGATGCGGGCGGCGACCTCAGCAACGCAATCTTCGGCGAGATGATGCTCGCGCAGGCCGCCCGGCGCGGCGTTGCCGGCATCGTTATCCATGGCGCGATCCGCGATGCCGCTGCGATCCGGGCAAACCCCCTTCCCATTTTCGCGGCGGGTGTCACCCATCGCGGTCCGTACAAGGACGGTCCGGGCGAGATCAACGGAACGATCGCGATCGGCGGCATGGTCATCCAGTCCGGCGATTTGGTGCTGGGCGACGACGACGGCGTGCTAGCGGTCGCCATCGACGATTGCCGAGCGGTGATCGAGGCAGCCGAAGCCAAGCAGTCTGCCGAGACCAAGCAAATGGCGGCGATCGAAGCCGGTACGCTCGATCGTAGCTGGGTCGACGCCTCGCTCCGACGTCTCGGCTGCGAGATGCCAGAGGTCTAGCGATGGCCGGGCGTACGATCTCCGAGAAGATCCTCGCTCGAAAATCCGGGCAGGATGCGCACGCCGGGGACCTCGTGGTCTGCGAGGTCGATTGCGCGCTCGGCACCGACGGTTCGGTCCCGATGGCGCTCGACTATTTCAAGGCGATGGGCGGAGAGAACGTGCGCGATGCCGCCCGGTTGGTCTTTGCGCTCGACCATTACGTGCCGCCGACAAGCCCGCAGACGATCGAGCTGCACCGCGTGATGCGGGACTTCGCCAGGCGGTTCGGCGTCACGCTGCATGAAGCTGGCGAAGGAATCGGTCACCAGCTCATCGTGGAGACGGGCCGCGCTCTGCCGGGTGGTCTGGTCGTCGGAGCCGACAGCCATGCCGTGACATACGGGGCACTGAATTGCTTTGCGACCGGGATCGGCTCGTCGGATCTCGCCGCGGTCATGCTGTGTGGCCGGATCTGGCTGCGCGTGCCGGATTCGATCCGCGTCGTCCTGACCGGACAACTGCCGAGCGGCGTCTATGCGAAGGATATCGCACTGGCCCTCGCGGGCATGCTCGGCGCTGACGGTGCCGCCTATCAGGCACTCGAATTCGCAGGACCGGGTGTCGCCACCCTCGCGCTGGAGGACCGCCTCGTCCTGAGTAATCTTGCGGTCGAGATGGGCGCGAAGACCGGCATCTTCCCGGCCGACGCTGAAACCGTCGCCTATCTGCAGGGCCGTACCGGCCAAGCTTTCGAACCGGTCGCAGCGGATCCGGATGCGCACTACAGCCGGACCGTGGAGATCGCGCTCGACGCCCTCACGCCACGGATCGCGTTGCCGCATCTGGTGGATCAGGTCGTGGCGCTCGAAGATGCGGCCGGCACGCCGGTACAGATGGTCTATCTCGGCACCTGCACGGGCGGCAGGTTACGCGACTTCCATCAGGCTCTCGCGGTGCTAGAGGCGGGTGGAGGCGTTGCACCCGGCGTGCAGCTCGTGGTCACGCCGGCATCGCGCGAGGTCCGCGACGCCATGACGGCCGATGGCACACTCGACGCCCTGGTCGGCTTCGGCGCCACCGTGGTCCAGCCGGGCTGCGGCTCCTGCTGCGGGACCTGCGGGGTGATCCCCGGTGACGGGGTTTCGGTGATCTCGACCGCCAACCGCAACTTCAAGGGCCGCATGGGCAACGCCAAGGCATCGATCTACCTCGCCTCTCCGGCCGCTTGCGCAGCCGCCGCGACCCGCGGTGTCGTGACCGATCCTCGCGAGGTGTCGCGATGACAGCCCTGCGAGGACGTGCGCGACTTGTCGGCGACGACGTCAACACCGATTCCATCATCAGCTCGACCCGCAAGCGGGAGAGCCTCGACCCCGCCGTTCTCAGGCAATTCCTGTTCGAGCATGTCGATCTGACCTTTGCAGCTTCTGTGCAACCCGGAGACATCCTCGTGGCGGGCAAGAATTTCGGTTGCGGCTCGGCCATGGAAGTCGCCGTCACGACAGTGCTCGGCGCCGGCATTCCGGCGGTGCTGGCCCGAAGCTTCTCGCGCACCTACTACCGCAACGCCATCAACAACGGCCTGCTGCCGCTCGTCTGCAATACCGGCGGGATTCGCGAGGGCGACATCCTGATCTCCGACGGCACCGGCGCGGTCCGCAACGAACGCAGCGGCGAGACGCTCAGCCCGGAGCCGCTGCCGCCGATCATGCTGGCTATCCTGCGCGCGGGCGGCCTCGTTCCCTATATGCGTCAGAACGGTGACTTCAAGCTATGACGATCACAGACACTCCGAGCGCCATTGCCTCGACGGGATACCGTCTTCGGCTTCCCGGTCCAACCGAAGTGCCCGAGCGGGTGCGGCAGGCGATGGCTCGGGTGATGGTCAACCATCGCGGCCCCGAATGCCGGACTGCGATCGGCGAGGCGGAGGAGATGATCCGTCCGATTTTAGGCACGACGAACCGCATCCTGTTCTTTGCGAGCTCCGGAACCGGCGTTATGGAGGCTGCGCTCGTCAACGTGGCCGGCCCGGGCCATCGGATCCTCGTAGTCGAGCATGGTCAGTTCGGTGAGCGTTTCACCACGATCGCCAAGGCCATGAACATCACCGTCGACACGGTCGCGATCGAATGGGGCCATGCGATCGATGTCGCCACGGTGGAGGCTCGGTTGCGCGAGCACCCCTATCGAGCCGTCGTCGTCGTGCACAATGAGAGCTCGACCGGGATCGTGGCCGATCTCGCGGCGCTCGGCGCATTGGTGCGCGACCTGCCAACGCTGCTCATCGCAGATTCCGTCAGCGGTCTCGGCGGCATCGCGATGCGACAGGACGAATGGGGCGTCGACATCGTCGTCTCGGCCTCGCAAAAGGCCTTGACGTGCCCGCCCGGCCTCGCACTTGCCAGCGTCAGCGCCAAGGCGTGGCGCGTGATCGGGCAGGACGAGCAGCGATCGGCCTTCTATTGGGATTTCCGTCGCGCGCTGAAATCCGCGGAGCAGAATGAGACCGCATTCACGGCACCGGTGAGCCTCATCTATGGCCTGCGTGAGGCCTTGACGATGATGCACGAGGAAGGCTTCGCCAATGTGCTCGCGCGCCACAAGAAGCTTTCCAGCGCGCTGCGCGTCGGTGGCGCGGCGATCGGACTCGCAGATTTTTGCAATGATGGGCCACGCTCGAACACGGTCGTTGTTTTCAAGGTCCCCGACGGGCTCGAAGGCGGAGCGATCGTGCGGCAGCTCTACCAGGATCACCGCACGGTGATCGCAGGCGCCCGCAACCGTCTCTCCGGCCGTGTCATCCGGTTTGGCACGATGGGTGCTTTGAGCGCGGGAACCATTCTGACCGACCTTCTGCATCTCGAGGACGCACTCACGAAGTTCGGCCTGCCGATCGAACCCGGCGCCGGGCTCAAGGCGGCCACCGAGTACTTCGCCGCAACCGCATGAGCAATCGCTGAACCCACGAGGGCGAACCACGATGAGATCTCCTGCCTCCATCCTCGCCCGAGTCGTGACGCTCGCGGCATCGCTATTCGCGGCCGGGCTGGCCTCGGCCCAGCAGAACGTCGTGCTCTATTCGGCCAACGACGACACCGTGAACAAGCTTGTAGCCGAAGGCTTCGCCAAGGCGACCGGAATCAAGGTCGACGTGGTCTCGACCGGATCAGGTGTGCTGGTGCGCCGCGTCGCGTCCGAGGCCGCCAATCCGCAGGGCGACGTGATCTGGGGCGTCAGTGCGACGCTGCTGCGGCTGGCGAGCCCGCACCTTCAGGCTTACGCGGCGAAGGGCCGCGAAGCCGTGCCGGCGCAATTTCGCGATCCAAACGACCTTTGGCTGGGCACCAACATCCAGGTCGTTGTGATCGGCCAGAACACCAAGGCGATCGACAAGGCCAGCGGGCCCAAATCCTGGGCCGACCTCCTCGATCCGAAATGGAAAGGCAAGCTCGCCTTTACCGACCCTGCCAATTCCGGATTCTCATATGCGGCCGCGACCACGCTTCTCTCGCTGTGGGGCGCGGACGACGCAGCTTGGACCAAGATGGACGGGCTGCTTGCGAATGCGAAGGTGCTCAACCGCTCGACCCAGGTCTTCGACGGGATCGGCAGCGGCGAATATCCGCTTGGCATCACGCTCGAATATGCCGGCTTCCTGTGGGCCCATAACGGTGCGCCAGTGAGCGTCGCCTATCCGGCCGAGGGCACCTATGCAGGCATCGAGGGCGCCGCCGTCCTGAAAGGCGGACCGAACCCCGAGCCTGCCAAACGGCTGGTCGACTATCTCGCAAGCAAAGAAGTCCAGGAGATGTTGCTGAAGGCGACGTTCCGGCGCCCTGCCCGTCAGGATATCGAGCTCGAGGCAGTCGCACCGGGGATGCTGCCGTTCTCGGCGGTCAAGGTGCTGCCCTATGACGACACCAAATGGGAAGCGGCCCGTCGCGACACCCTCGCGCGGCTGAAGACCACGATCCAGAACACGCGCTGATCCGATGACCGCGATCCGGATTGAAAACCTGACCCGCACCTTCGGCGCGGTGCGGGCCGTGGACGACATCTCGCTCGACATCAGGCATGGCGAGCTGTTCACGCTGCTTGGGCCGTCAGGCTGCGGGAAGACGACGTTGCTGCGCATGATCGCAGGCTTCGTCGATGTCGAATCCGGCTCCATTTGCTTCGACGGCCGGCGCATCGATGCTCTGCCCGCGCATCGCCGCGACACCGGCATGGTGTTTCAGAACTACGCGATCTTCCCGAACCACACCGTCGCCGAAAACGTGGCCTATGGGCTGAAGGCCAGGAAGATTCCGGCTGCCGAGATCGTATCGCGCGTCGACAAGGCGCTCGAGCGGGTGCGCCTTGCAGGTTACGGTCCGCGCTCACCACACCAGCTCTCCGGCGGTCAGCTGCAACGCGTGGCGATCGCCCGCGCGCTCGTGATCGAGCCCGCCGTGCTCCTGTTCGACGAGCCGCTGTCCAACCTCGACGCGCAGTTGCGCACCGAAATGCGGGTCGAGGTCCGACAGCTGCAGCAGGCGCTCGGCCTGACTGCGATCTACGTGACGCATGATCAGGAGGAGGCACTCGCCATCTCCGACCGCATCGCCGTCTTGCGTCACGGCACGATCGAGCAAGTGGACACGCCGGAGCGCATTTACCGGATGCCGCAGACTGCCTTCGTCGCGGAATTCCTCGGCTCGACCAATATGGTGCCGGGCATCGCGGGAGCTTTCGACGGCCACAACACTCCTGTCGCAGCAGCCGGAACCGAATTCACGGTCAGAGGCGAGGTCGCAGCGCCGGGCACGCCGGTGTTGCTGTCTGTCAGGCCGGAGGCCCTGCAGCTGCGAGACGGCTCCGGTGGCTCGCTTGTGCATGCGCGTCTGGCACTGCGTGAATTTCTCGGCCCGGTACAACGCCTCCACGCAACCCTGCCGGACGGCACTCCAATTCGGATCTCGGCGCTCGGCGGCCAGGCGCTCGATCTCTTGCCCGGCGCGCCGCTCACCCTTGCCTACGACCCTGCCCAGATCACGGCGTATCCAGCGCCATGAAACGCTTCGCCACCATCGTGACGCTGGCGGCGTTGGTGCTGCTCGCGGTGTTTCTGCTCTACCCGCTGGCGCTCGTCCTGGATGCAAGCTTTCGGATCGACGGCACGGGCGGCCTGACACTTGGGAACTATGCGGCGATTGTGAAGAGCCGCTACTATCTCGGCAGCATCGGCAACAGCCTGCTCTGCGCCGCGCTCGCGACGGTCTTCGCATGCGCGATCGGCATCCCGCTTGCCTTCTGTCTTGCCCGGATCGACATACCGGGCCGCGCGCTGCTGCTGACGCTTGCGTCCTTGCCGCTGGTCCTGCCCTCGTTCGTCAGCGCCTACGCTCTTGTTCTTCTGTTCGGCCATGCCGGCGTCGTCACCACCGCATTGCGCGGGATCGGCATCCCGATCGGCTCGATCTATGGCCTGCCCGGCATCGTCATCGTGTTCACGTTGACGCTCTATCCGTATGTCGTCATGCCTGTGCTGGCCGGCTTCCAGGCCGTCGACGCCTCGATGGAGGAGGCGGCGCGCAATCTCGGCGGTTCACGGCCCTATGTGATCCGCACCGTGCTGCTGCCCATCGTGATGCCGGCGATCCTTGCCGGCGGACTATTGGTGTTCATTGAGGCATTGGAGAATTTCGGCGTGCCAGCGGTGCTGGCTGAGGACCGGCCGTTCCTGGCCGTCGACATCTTCAAGCTGTTCGCCGGCGAATCTGATGCCAATCCGGCCGCGGCGGGCGCACTCAGCGTGCTCCTGATCGCCTGCACGGCGATCGCGCTGCTCGTTCAGCGGCACTACCTCGGCAAACGCCGGTTTTCGACCAATGCCCGCAGCGCTCCCGCGAAGCTGCCTCTGACGCCGGGACTGCGGCTCACGGCCACGATCGTGAGTTGGGGCATTGTGATCGCCTCGCTGCTGCCGTTCGCGGCCGTGTTGATGATCTCCCTCCTGCGCTTTCGCGGCCCTGTCCTGACCTGGGAGTTCGGATTGGGCAATTACGCCACCCTGTTGTCGGGCTCCTATCGGCCGCTGCTCAACACGCTGACGCTCGCCAGCATCGCGGCCGTCGCCACCATGCTGATCGGCGCTCCGATCGGCTATGTCGTGGCCCGGCACCGCTCGCGCCTGTCGGGATTGCTCGATTTCGTCGGCATGGTGCCGTTTGCGGTCTCGGGCACGATCCTGGCGATCGGGCTCATCATCGCGTTCAACAGCGGTCCCTTGATTCTGACCGGCGGCTGGCTGATCCTGGTCATCGCCTATGTCGTTCGCAAGCTGCCCTTCGCGATCCGATCGTCCTCGGCAATCGTGCACCAGCTCGATCCCTCGCTCGAGGAAGCCTCGATCAATCTCGGGGTCTCGCCAAGCAAAACCTTCGCGACCCTGACCGTGCCGTTGATGGCCAGCGGCCTTGTCGGCGGGCTGGTGCTGGTCTGGATCACCGCGGCATCCGAGTTGAGCGCGACCATTGTGCTCTATGCGAGCGGCTGGGTCACCACGACCGTCGTGATGTACCATGCCATCGAGGGCACCGGCGCGGGTCTAGCGGCCGCCGCGGCCGCGGTGCTGATCCTCGTCACCGCAATCCCGTTGCTCCTGATCAATCGGCGCATCAACAAGCAGGAATCAACCGTGATATGACGGCAGGACAGGACGGTATGAACGAAGCAGCCCCGACGCTCCCGAATTTCCGCAGCGACAATGTCGCGCCGGTCTGCCCCGACATTCTGCGAGCGATCGCCGAGGCCAATCGCGGCCCGGCCGCCGCCTATGGGGACGACGATTATTCGAGATTGTTGAATGCGCGCTTCTCGGAGCTGTTCGAGACCGCGGTCACCGTGTTCCCGGTCTCGACCGGTACGGCGGCCAACGCCTTGTCACTCGCGAGCTGCGCGCGGCCCTATGGCGCCATCTATTGTCACGAAGAGGCGCATATCCACACCGCGGAAGGCGGCGCGACCGAAGCCTTCACAGGCGGCGCGAAGCTCGTCGCCATGTCCGGCCGAAACTTTCGGATCCAGCCGTCGAGCCTGCGCGAAGCGCTGGGCCGGGCGGCCTGGGGCGTCCTCAACCGCTCCCAGCCCGATGCGGTGTCGATCACTCAGGCCAGCGAATATGGAACAATCTATCCCCTCGCCGAGATCGCCGAAATCGGAGCAATCGCCCGCGACAGGAATCTGTCGCTGCACATGGATGGCGCCCGGTTCGCCAACGCGCTGGCGCGACTCGATTGCAGCCCGGCCGACATGACATGGCGCGCTGGCGTCGACCTCCTGTCCTTCGGGGCGACCAAGAACGGGGCGATGTCGGCGGATGCGATCGTGGTGTTCGATCAGGATCTCGTCGAATCCCTGTCCTATCGGCTTCGCCGCGCCGGCCAGACCTCGTCGAAGATGCGCTTTGCGTCTGCACAGCTGCTCGCCTACGTCGAGGACCGCCTTTATCTGCGGCTCGCGGCGAAGGCCAATGCCGTGGCCGCGCGTCTGGGAGGGGGTCTCGCTGCACTGCCCGACGTTCAGCTCATTGCGCCAGTGGAAGCCAATCTGGTTTTCATCAACCTGCCCGCTTTGGCGATCAACCGTCTTGCAGCGAGCGGGCTGCAATTCGCGCGACGGGGCCAGGACGTAATCCGGTTCGTGGCTCGCTTTGACAGCACCGAACAGGAAGCCGACGAGGTTATCGCGCTCGTCCATCGCGCGATTGCAGGAGGCTGAGAGCGACCACTCCTTAACCGATCATTCCGCAGATAGTTGCCCCGCCCACCGTCACCCACGCGTCTACAGCCTTCCAATTTACGATTGCGGCCTTGTCGACCAGCACGACTTTCGCGCCTGCCTCAGCAGCAGATGTCGCGGCCCAAGCGCCCGCCATCCGCCACCGATGATCAGCACGTCGGTCGCTATCGAGAGTTCTTCGAGCGCGGACGACATTATGATCCTGATCTCCGACAATGCATTGGCCGCTCCGCCGGCACCGGATCATGCCGAGCGACGCCCATCGAGCCATGTTTGGGCCGGGCCGGACTCGCGTCAATGAAAGGTAAAACTCTTTTGATACCTCGCAGCGAACGAGTCGTGCCGCCTTTGGCGAAGTCGAGAAGATGGCTATTTCGGCATAGAGCAGATTTCTCCGGCGAGGACGGCGAATGAAACGAAGCTTCTTGCAGCCGCGTGGTCCTGCCTGACGCCCGAATTTGACCGAAGCCCCTCAAGGCGCGGAAATGGGCTTTCTTGATACAGTGCGATTGAAGAGCAGACCTCCTGCCAAATGCAGTCGGTCAAGCGGAATGCCAGCCCCTCCATTCCCGTCTCATCACGTAATTCGATGGCTCGGCGCGGCCACGAATGCGGCCGCGCCGATTTGGCTCAGCGGAAGTCACCCTTGGTCTCGGGAATGACGACCGCACCAATCAGATAGATCACGAACACGCCGACCGCGAAGTAGGCCAGCGACATCGGGATCTCCGCGGGGCTGCCGCTCACCAGCGAGACGAAGGTCGGCATCATGCCGCCCAGCGCAAAGCCGATGTTCCAGGACAGACCCGTGCCGCTCGCGCGCAACGCGGTCGGGAAACGCTCGTTGAGGAAGATCAGCACCGGCGCATAGCCGGCATTGCCGATGAAGGCGATCGCGAGCGCATAGAGCGTGATTTGCGTCGTGTCCTTGGTCGCCGCGAGATTGAGGTAGCACAGCGGCAGCAGCACCGCGGCCAGCACACCGATCACGAGGAACGTCTTCTTGCGGCCAATGCGGTCGCTGAGCGCGCCGACCAGCACGGCCGAGAAGAACGCCGACACGCTCGCGCCCATCAGGATCAGCGATGAAGTCTGGTTCGGGACCGCATTGATGACTTTCAGGAAGCTCGGCAGATAGCCCGAGGTCAGGTAATAGCCGGCACCACCGCCGAAGGTGATGAGAAGGTTGACCAGCAGCACGCCGCGATATTCGCCGGAGAACACGTCCTTGACTGGCGCCTTCGAGACCCTCGCCTGCTTGTTACCCTGCTGGCGCTTGAGCTCCTTGAAGTAAGGCGACTCCTCGAGGTTACGGAAGATGAACCAGCCGAGCAGCGAGCTCAGCAGCCCCGAGAAGAACATGAAGCGCCAGCCCCATACCGCGAAAGCATCGCCGGGGAAGATCGAGGACGTGATCAGGAAGATGAAGGACGCGAGCAACGCACCGATGCCGGCGCCACCGCCGCCGACCAGGCCCGACATCGCGCCGCGCCATTGCGCCGGTACCGATTCCGTGCCGATGGTGTGGGTAGAGGCCACCACGCCGCCGACGAAGATGCCCTGCACCAGGCGCAGGATCAGGAAGATGATCGGCGCGAGAATTCCAACCTGGGCGATGGTCGGCAGCAGGCCGAAGGCTGCCGTGCTGATTCCAACGCCGATGATGGCGATCAGCATGGCCTGCTTGCGGCCGTGCACGTCCGCATAATGCCCGAACACGGCCGAGCCGAGCGGCCGCATCAACAGCGTCACGGCGAACGAGCCGTAGACCGCGGCGAGCGACAGCGCCGCATTGCTCGACGGAAAGAACAGCGCGCCGACGACCGGCGCCACATAGAGCAGAATGAACAAATCGAACAGATCGAGCGCCCATCCGAGCACCGATGCGATGATCGCATTGACCATCTGCTTGTTATCTGCGGACGCTTGTGCGCCCGCGACCGGCATATCCATCTCAGCCATGTTGTTTTACCTCCCCCGTTTTGATAGAGCCGCGGATCGCGTCATTGCGAACCGCGGCGGTTTTGTCGCGTATCAGCGGCCGGTGAACTTCGGCGGACGCTTGGCGTTGAAGGCCTCGACGCCTTCCTTGAAGTCCTCCGACTGGCGCAGGCGGCTGTAGCAATGGCCTTCGAGCTCGATCGCGATGGCGAGCGTCGAATCCTCGGTGTCGTTGAGGAGCTTCTTCGCAGTGCGCTGCGCCAGCGGCGAGAAGGTGCGGAGCTCGTCGACCAGCTTGTCGGTCGCCTTCTCCAGCTCGGCATCCGGCACGCATTCGGTGGCGATGCCCCAGTCATAGGCCTGCTTCGCCGAGATGCGCTTGGAGCGCATCACGATGTCCTTGGTGCGGGTGATGCCGACCATCTTCTGCAGGCGCGCCGAGCCGCCCGAGCCCGGGATCTGACCGAGCTTCTGCTCCGGCAGCGCGTATTGTGTGGTCTCGGAGGCGATGCGGAAATCGCAGGCCAGCGACAGCTCGAAGCCGACGCCGAAGCAATAGCCGCGGTTGGCGACGATCACGGGCTTGGCACAGCGCGCAGGTGCGGCGATGTTCCAGGCGAGCTTGGAGACGTGCTCGGGGCTCGCCTCCATGAAGCCGCCGATATTGCCGCCGCTGGAGAAGTGCTCGCCCTCGCCGCGCACCACGATCACGCGGACGCGCGGATCCTCGTCCAGCGTCTCGAAGGTCAGCCGCAGCTGGTCGCGCTGTGGCATCGCCACGACGTTGTAGGGCGGCCTCCCTAAGATGATGTCGGCGCGCTCATGCGCCTCGTCGATCTCGACCTTGAACCCGTCGAGCTTGGCAAGCCGGGGATCGGTGAATGTATAGGGTGACGGCATCTGTGCTTCCTTCTGTTGATGATTGATGATCAGGCGGCGTCTGACGGCGGCAGGCGCTCGGCCTCGTATTCTCCGGCGACGAGCAGTCGCCGCAGCAGCTTGCCGACCGGCGATTTCGGAATCGCGTCGACGAAGACGTAGCGGCGCGGCCGCTTGAAATTGGCAAGGCCCGTCGTCCGGCAGAACTGCTCCAGCTCGACGTCCGACACAGGGCGATTGCGCTTGACGAACGCCGCGACGACCTTGCCCCATTTCTCGTCAGCGACGCCGACCACTGCGACTTCGTCAACGGCGGGATGCAGCGACAGGCAGCTCTCGATCTCGACCGGCGAGACGTTCTCACCGCCGGTGATGATCATGTCGTCGACGCGGCCGGTGACAAACAGGTCGCCGTCGGGATCGACGAAACCGGTATCTCCCGTAAAGTACCAGCCCTCGCGCAGCGACTTGGCGTCGGCCTCGGGGCGACGCCAGTAGCCTTCAAAGGCCTCGTCACCGGCAAGCGTGGCGATGATCTCGCCCTCCTCGCCGACCGCAGCAAGCTCCGCGACCGACTTCGCGCCGATGCGGACGACCTTGACGTGCTGGTTCAGCCCCGCCTTGCCGGCCGAGCCGGGCTTGGCCGCTGCATTCTGATCGATCGTAAAGGTGTAGATCTCGGAGCTGCCGTAGTGATTGACAAACAACTCTGGCTTGAACGCCTCGTTCAGCCTCTTGAGAAGACCGTCGGTCATCGAGGCGCCGGCAAAGCCGAGCTTGCGCACGCTGGAGACATCGGTTTCGGCGAAGGCCTCGTGATGAACGAGGTCGTGATAGAGCGTCGGCACCAGATAGAGGTTGGTGATCTCCTCCTTCTCGATCAGCGCCAAGGCCTGGCGGCTGTCATAGCGCGGCAGGCAGATGAAGCTGCCCCCGATCAGCGACATCGCCAGCAGCGAGCGGACACCCATGGTGTGGTAGAGCGGCATCACGCCGAGCGTGCGCTCGCCGCGGCCGTAGAGATTTTGCGCGACATGGGCGATCGCCGCGGCACGTTCGGCGCGATGCCGCCGCGGCACGCCTTTCGGCCGCGAGGTCGTACCCGACGTGTAGAGCATGATCGACCAGGCATCAGTGCCGACGCGCGGCTCGGCGTCCGGCGTGCTGTCCTTGATCAGGTCGGCAAAGCTGGTGGCCTCCCCCGTCCCGGGATCGACGGACACGCGCAGCTGCTTGCCTGCCAGCCCCGAGCCCTGCACCGCCTCGGCAGAGATATCCTGGTAGACAATCGCGCAGGCATCGGCGTTCTCGATGCAGTAATCGAGCTCGTCGGCCTTGGCGCGCCAGTTGATCGGCGTGATCACGAGGCCTGCGAACTGGCAGGCCCAGTGCAGCGTCGCCGCTTCCCAGCGGTTTTGCAGCAACGTGACGACGTGATCGCCGGGCTTGAGGCCGAGGCGGTCGAACGACGCCACCAGCGCGGAGATCTTGCCGTACCATTGGCGGTAGGTCAGGCGCAGATCGCCGTCGACCAATGCAATGGCGTGAGGATCGCGCGCGGCGCTGGCGATGAAGCTGCTGGCGAGATCAAGCATCGGACGTCTCTTTTTTGGATGAAGCGAGTTCGGCGGCGGCTTCGAGGGCCGCCTGGATGATCGGGGTGTAGCCGGTGCAGCGGCAGATATGCCCGCTGAGGAGATCGCGGATCTCCGCTTCGGTCGGCGCCCGGTTGCTGGCGAGGTAGTGGTCGAGCGACATCAAAATGCCGGCGGTGCAGAAGCCGCACTGGAGCGCGTGGTTGCGGCGGAACGCCTGCTGCAGCACGCCGAGCCGGTCAGCCGACGGCGCTAGCCCTTCGACGGTCTTGAGATCGCAGCCATCGACCTGCGCCGCGAGCGTAAGACAAGACCGCGTCAACATGCCGTCGACCACGATTGTGCAGGCACCACAGACGCCATGCTCGCAGCCGACATGGGTGCCGGTCGCACCCAGCTGGTGGCGCAGGAAATCGGAGAGCAGCATGCGTGGCTCGGCCTCGCCTTCCACGGACTTGCCGTTCAGCGAGAAACGCACGGAATGGCGCTGATCAGCCTTGAGACGGGTCATTGCAGCACCTCGCCGATCAGATCGCGACCGATCATGCGCACGAGGTCGCGCCGGTAGCGCGCGGTGGCGTGGACGTCGTCGCGGGCACCAAGCTCGTAGGCGAAAGCATTGAGGGCATCGTCGAGCGCGCTGCCCTCCAGCCGCGGCCAGTCGCGCGCGGTCGGAACGTCGGCGACGCCGCCAACGGCGAGACGCACGCCCGTCGGTGTCTTCATCGCCGCGCAGGCGACAATGGCGAAATCGCCATGGCGGCGCGCGACCTCGCGGAAGACGAAGCGGCCTTCACGGACCACCGGGAGCGAGATGCCCTCGATCAGCTCATCGTCCGCCCGCGCGGTCAGCATCATGCCGGCAAAGAAGTCTTTTGCTGGCACACGGCGGCGCCGCTTTGCGCTGCGCAAGACCACCTCGCCGCCGAGCGCAACCAGCGTCAGCGGCATCTCGGCGCTGGGATCGGCGTGCGCGAGCGAGCCGCAGATGGTGCCGCGGCTGCGGGTCTGCATGTGCCCGACCCATGGCAGCGCCAACGCGACCAGCGGCAGCGCCGCGGCAAGGTCAGGCCACGCCAGGAGATCAGCCTGGCGCACCCCGGCACCGATGGTGACGGCATCGCCCTTCCGCTCGATCTGGCGCAGCTCCTTAAGGCGCATAATGTCGATCAGCAGCTTTGGCTTAGCGAGGCGCATGTTCAGCATCGCCATCAGCGACTGCCCGCCGGCGAGCACGCGGGCATCGCCGCCCTGCTGTGCCAACCCTTCGAGAACGTCGCCGACAGTCTCGGCCCGGAGATAGTCGAATGCGGGCGGTTTCATCGGCGCCCCCCGAACAGGCTCGCCACCTTCGCCAGCACCGCGAACAACGAGAAGCTGCTGCCCTCGGCGCCTCCACCTCCAGCCTTTCGCGCGAGCGCGGTGAAGAACTGGCCGATGATCACACGCGTCGCGCCGTCGAGCAGACGGCCGCCGATGCTGGCCACCTTGCCGCCGATCGCGGCGTCGTAGCTGTAGGTCAGTTTTGTTCCGCTGTTGCCGTCGGGCGCGAGCGTGATACGTCCCTCGGCATTGCCGAAGCCAAGCGCGCCGGTGGCGCCTCCACGCAGGGTGACCGCGCGCGGCGGGTCGAGATCGAACAGCTCGACGTCGGCGCGATAACGCCCGCTGACCGGGCCAATGCCGAGCGTGACGTCGGCGCGGAAATGCGTGTCGGTGATCTTGTCCACGCTCTGGCAGCCGGGAATGACCGACTGCAGCGTGGCGGGATCGAGCAGCATCGCCCAGACCTGCTCGGGCGCCCCCTTCACCGAAGCCGCGCCCTCACCGCGCAATCGCCGGTCACCTTCACGCGCTGGCGTAGCAATCGCGCCGCCATCGGGAGGCGGCGGTTCGGCACCGCGCACCAGCTCTGCAAGCCGCGCCGGCACCAGCGGCAAGGTGATGTCGGCAACACCGAGCGCATCCGCGACCGCATTGGCGATGCAGACCGGCGTCGACATGCAATTGCCCTCGCCCACGCCCTTCGCGCCGAGCGGGGTGAACGGCGACGGCGTCTCCATGTGGAAGATTTCGGGCTCCGGCACCTCTGTCGTGGTCGGCAGCAGATAATCGGCGAGCGTTCCCGTGAGGAAACTGCCGTCCTCGGCGTAGGCATATTCCTCAAAGAGCGCGGCGCCGAGCGCCTGAGCAAAGCCGCCGCGGATCTGGCCGTTGACCATGCCGGGATGCAGGATGGTGCCGCAATCGTGCATGGTGACGTAGCGATCGATCCGCGTCTCCAGCGTCGTCGGATCGATCTCGACGCCGCAGAAATCGAAGATGAAGCCGTGGCAGAGCGAGGAGTTAATGCGGTCCTCGTCATCAGGCGGCGTCAGCTCCGGCGGCGTCCAGAACACGGTCTCGCGGATGGTCTGGCCGGCGTCGTCAGGCAGTGAGCCCGGCGACCAGTGGCTGAGGGCGGCGACGCGCGAGAACGCGATCCGGTTTTCCGGATTGTGCCTGGAGGCGACGAAACCTTTTGCAAACACGATGTCCGCGGCTTCGACGTTCAACTGGCTGGCTGCAATGCGCGCGAGACGGCCGGCGACGCGCTCGGCCGCGAGCTTCGCCGTGCCCGCCACCGCTGCTGCGAAGCGGCTCGCGTAATTGCCCGACGCGATCGACCAGGCGTCCTTGGCCGTGTCGATCTCGGTGTTGACGCGGATATCCCCAGGCTGGAGGCCGAACACGTCGGCGACGACCTGCGACAGCACGGTGCGATGGCCCTGCCCCTGCGGCACGGACGCGACGTGAACGGTGACGCTGCCGACCGGATCGAGGCCGACGGTGGCCGTCGCCTGCGCGCCGTTCTTCGGACCTGCCTTGCGGCGCTCGGCTGCCGTCAGCACGGTCGTGATGTAGCCCATGTTGGAGACGCTGGGTTCGACCACCGCGGTGAAGCCGATGCCATAGAGACGCCCCTGCGCCCGCGCCTCGTCGCGCTTCGCCTTCAGTTCCGCGAGCCTGCCCTGCTCGACTGCGAGCGCGACGGCTTCCTGGTAGTTGCCGGAGTCGAGCAAGGCACCAGTCGCGGTGCGATACGGAAACGCGCCGGCATCGATCAGATTGCGCTTGATGACATCGAGCGGATCGAGGCCGAGGCCGATCGCGATCCTCTGGACCAGGCGTTCCAGCGCGAAATAGACCTGCGGGCCGCCAAAGCCGCGGTTGAGACCGGTCGGTGTCTTGTTGGTGACCACGACGCGGTTGCGGATCTTGACGTGGCGGATGTCGTAGGCGCCGGTCAGATTGCCGTGCATGCGGTAGAGCGTGGCAGGCTCAGGCGCGCGCAGATGCGCGCCGCAATCCTCGACCTGGTCCCAGTCGAGCGCGAGGATCTTGCCGTCGGCTGCGACCGCCGCCGCCAACGTCGTCGCGCGGTTGGTCGCCGACACCGACGCGGTGAGATGCTCGAGCCGGTCCTCGATCCACTTCACCGGCCGGCCCGTGACGCGCGCGGCGGCGGCGATCAGCACGATGTAGGGAAACACGCCCTGCTTGACGCCAAAGCTGCCTCCGGAATCCGGCGGCGTGCGCAGCCGCAACCGGTTGCCCGGCACTTTCAGCGCGCGCGCAATCACCGTGTGGATGCTGAACGGGCCCTGGAAATTGGCGAGCACCTCATAGGCATCCTCGCCCGCATCGTGCGATGCGACGACGCCGTAGGTCTCGATCGGCGTGCAGGAATTGCGGGGATAGCGGATGTCGATCGAGAAGCGATGCGGTGCCTCCGCGAAGGCTTTCTCGGGATCGCCGTAGCGGAAATAGCGGTCGCTGGCGAGATTGCCGGGAAAGCCGTCGTGCAGCACGGGTGCACCCGGCGCGAGCGTACCGAGCGGATCGACGACGGCGCCGCGCGGGCGATACTCGACGCTGATCAGCTCGGCCGCATCCTCGGCGCGCGCGCGGTCGGTCGCAACGACCAAAGCGACCGGTTCGCCGACATAGCGCACGCGATCCATCGCGATCGGCCAACACTCCACCGGCGCCTTCACGCCGACGACGAGGCTCGTCGTCACGGCCTTGACGTCGCTGCCGGTCAGAACCGCGGCAACGCCCGGCAGACGCTTCGCGGCTTCAACGTCGATTGAAAGAATATCGGCATGCGCATGCGGCGAGCCCAGGATCGTCGCGTGCAGCGTGCCGGGCTGGACACCGAGATCGTCGATGAAGCGGCCGCGGCCGCTGAGCAGCGCGGCATCCTCGACGCGCTCGATCGAACGCCCGACCCACGGCTCATCGCCACTTCCCGGATTTGCGGATTTGACCGCCTGCAACATGTCCCGGCATACCTCCCGACGCGTTCTTTGACGCGACGATGACGTTTGTCAGGACAGAGGGGGCGCGGGCCATACCGCCCGCTCTCACGACTTACCAAATCGTCTCATTCGAGAGCGTGCAGCGCAACATCAGCCTGCAAGACTCAACCCGCAAGACGCGAGACGTTGCGAAACTCGCGCGGGCTGACGCCGGCGTGATCGCGGAAGAAGCGCGCGAAATGCGCCGGCTCCGGAAAACCAAAGCGCTCGCTGAGTTCGCCGAGCGGCGTGTCCTCGCGCATCACAGCGTCCAGCGCGCGCTCCATGCGGACGACGTTGAGATAGAGCTTTGGCGAGACGCCGAGCGAGGTCTCGAACAGGCGGAAGAACTGCGCGCGCGACAGGCCCGCCCCCTTCGCGAACTGATCGACATTGGCATAGGACTCGTGCACGCGCATTGCGTCCATCGCGCGGCGGATCCGCCAGTCGCAGCTCACCGCGCTCATGCCGCGGATCGAGGTCGGGAAGCTGCGCCAGGGCGTGAAGCGCTCGATCACCGCGATCATGAGATCCGAGAGCGTCTGCTCGTGGGTCCGCACCGCATCCGGATTCGCCATCATTTCGGCCGCCAAATGCAGCGTGAGCTGACGGATGCGCGGCGACACCTCGCCCGACGGCCGCTCGAAAAAGCCCGGCGCACCGCTGGCCGCCCAGCCGGGACGGAACTCCTTCAGCCATTCCGGCTCGATATAGAGCGCCATGATCAGCGTGCGCGGACGGTTGGCGTCGTGCACATAGGCATGCGGCTTCCAGCCGTCGACAAGCACGGCGGCCGTATCCGTCAGCGGCGTGACCTGGTCGCCCACAAGAAACTGCGTGTCGGAGCCCTCAACCTTGAGCAGGACGTGACAGTGATGATGAGCGTGGCGGACCAGCGAACGGTCCATGTCGAGCAGAGCGACCCTGCCGAAAGCGCCGTGAGCGATGCGCAGGGCCGTCGACATCAGTTCCTTCCTCCCGGCAGCGTTGCGCTGCAAAATGATTGCTTCATTGGCGCGGCACCATAAGCAGCACTCGCTTCATATTCCAATGGCGCAAACCGACGCAAGTTGCTTCCGAGCGGAAATCCGCTCATGCGCGCGTCTCCGAGAGAAACCGCGCGACCGCGGCGCCGGGGTCGGCCTGCAAGGCCGTGGCGAGATCGACTTCCTCCTCGCCCTTGACGCGAATACGCTTGAAAGCGAGCTCGGGCGCGTTGACCGGCGCGGTCGCATCGAGACCCATCTTGGCGCTGATGCCGTTGTCGGTGGTCGGATCGAGCTTCGAGCCGAGCGCGCCGGCGACGACCATGAGGTCGCGGTCGGCCTGGAAGCGCGTCGCCACCGCCCATTCGATTTCCTCGGACGAGGAGATGTCGACGTCCTTGTCCACCACGACCACCTGTTTGATGTCATAATGGGCGCCGAAGGCGCACATCATGATGTTCTTGGGCTCGCCGTCGTTCGCCTTGTCGATCTTGATCGCGAGGTGGTAGCGGCAGGTGCCACCGCGCGTGAGGCGGACATCGAGAACGTTTGGAAAGCTGCGGCGCAGATGCTGGAGCAGCGTCGCCTCGCGCGGCACGCCGCCGAGGATCAGATGCTCGAAGCCGCCGCCGACGATGGTGTGGAAGATCGGCGCCTTCCGATGCGTGATCGCATCGACCTCGATCACCTCGCGATTGGCGCGCGGACCGTAATATTGGGGGAATTCGCCGAACGGACCTTCCGGCTCGCGCACGCCCTGAAGAATGCGTCCCTCGATGACGATCTCCGCGTGGGCGGGCACGCGGACTGAATTGGTGCGGCACTTCACGACGTCGACTGGCGCTCCGAGCAGCGCGCCGGCAATCGCCATCTCGTCCTCGTCAAGCGCGGCGATCGCCTGCGAGGCCAGCATCAAGGCCGGATGGGCGCCGATCACGATCGCGATCTCCAGCGCCTGGCCCAGCTCTTCCGCGAGGCGGTAGTAGGACAAGGTGTGCCGCGGCAGCAACAGCACGCCGATGCGGTTCTTGCTGCTGATCTGGCAGCGGTGGATCGAGACGTTCTGTACACCGGTCTTCGGGTTGCGCGCGATCAGCAGGCCGGCCGTGATGTAGGGGCCGCTGTCGCGCTCATTGTGCTTGGGCACCGGGAGTTGGCGCAGCAGATCGACGTCCTCGTGGACGACGTCTTGCACCGGTCCGCTCGCGACCTCATGCGTCGGCAGCGGATGGCTTGCGGCAGCCAGGAACCGTGGCAGCAACTGGTCCTCGGTCACGCCGATGGAATCGGCGACCCAGTCGCGGCCGGCGAAGAGATTGGCGACGACGGGAATCTCGTGCCCGTCGGGACGCGGAAACAGCACGGCGCTATCGCGTTCGAGCCGCTTCGCGACAGCGGCGAGCTCGTCCGCAAGTCCAATGCCCTCGCGCGCAATCGCGAGCTTGCCGCGTTCGGCGAGGTAAGCGAGCCAGGCGCGCAGATCGGCGGGCGCGTTCGCGCCTCTCCTCGCAACATTTTCCATTCGCATACGGGTCATTCCTCAGGTCTTCAGGTCAAGGCGCGATCTTGCGCAGCGGCGGCGCGCGACGCTTGAGCGCCTCGTCCTCGCCCCAGCGGCGCACGACGCCGATATCGATGTCGAACAGGTCGAGTACGCGGCCGACGGTATGCTCCACCATGTCCTCTAGATTTTCCGGCTTGGCATAGAAAGCGGGCACGGGCGGCGCGATGATCGCGCCCATCTCCGACAGGGCCGTCATCGTCCTGAGATGCCCGGTGTGCAGCGGCGTCTCGCGCACCATCAGCACCAGCCGCCGGCGCTCCTTGAGCACGACGTCGGCAGCGCGGGTCAAAAGCGTCGTGGTCACGCCCGAGGCGATCTCGGACATCGAGCGCATCGAGCACGGCGCCACGATCATGCCGGCGGTGCGGAACGAGCCGCTCGAAACCGCCGAGGCCATGTCGTCGATCGCATGGCAGACATTGGCGAGCTCCCTCACCTCCGCGATCTTCAAATCGGTCTCGTAGGCAAAGGTCAGCTCAGCTGTCTTCGACATCACCAGATGCGTCTCCACGCCGGCATTGCGCAGGAGCTGCAGCAGGCGCACGCCATAGGTGACGCCCGAGGCGCCGGAAATGCCGATGATCATCCGTTTGGGTGTGGCGTCCTGCATATGTCTGATTTCGCTCCCAGACGGCCCGGGCCCTGAGGCCCCGCGGTCCGCCACGAGACTAGGCAATCCCACCCATCACTACAAATAATGATTGATTATATCATCCATCAGCTGTGATGATGTGCGCGAGCAAGACCGGCGAACGAAGGGACAGGCCCCGTGGAACTCAGGCAGATGCAATATTTCCTGTGCCTCGCCGAGGAAAAGAACGTCACCCGCGCCGCGCGTCAGCTCAACATCGTGCAGCCGGCGCTGAGCATGCAGATCGCCAAGCTCGAGGCCGAGCTCGGCCAGAAGCTGTTCGACCGCAGCGTCCAGGGCATGAATCTGACCAGCGCCGGCGAGGCGCTGGTGCGGCTGACCGCTCCGATCGTGCGCGACGCCGAGCACGCGCGGCAGGAGATGGCGCAGCTCGGCGGGCGCATTTCGGGGCGGGTCTCGGTCGGCCTCATCACGTCGGTGGCGCAGAGCACCATGGCCAGTTCGTCCGCGACGGTCGCCAGTCGTTATCCCGAAATCACGCTGTCCGCCTGCGAGGGCTATACCGAGACGCTGGTCGACTGGGTCAACACAGGCCAGCTCGATTTCGCGCTGATCAACGTGCCGCGCCGGAAGACGCCGCTGGCTGCGCATCACATCATGGATGAGGAGATGGTGTTTGCCTGCCGCAAGGACAGCCCGGTCAAGCCGCCGGCAAAGTTGCGCTTTGACCACATCGCAAACTTCGACCTCGTGCTGCCGTCCAAACGCCACGGCCTGCGGCTGATCCTGGATGAGCACGCCGCCGCAATCGGCATCGACCTGCGGCCGCGGCTCGAGCTCGACACCCTGCCCGCGCTCTGCGACGTGATCGCGACCACCGACTTCGCAACGGTGCTGCCGACCATCGCGCTCCGGCAATCGCTCGCGAGCGGCGTCATCCGGGCGCATCGCTTCGACCAGCAACGGATCGTGCGCTCGATTGCCTGGGTGCATCACCCGCGGCGAGCGGTGTCGGTCGCGGCCAAGGCGGTGCTCGATGTAGTCAGTCGCGACCTCGCGGAGGCCGCGAAAGCGGCAAGCGAACTCGTGGAGCCCTCGGTCCGCGCGACCTTGTCATCTCGCAAGGTGCGCAACAAGCCGCGGCGGAAAACGATCTCTTAAATGCAGGCTCTCCGTCCGGACGAGATGTCGCACCCTCAGTAAAATGAGACGGGTTGGTAAGTTTTGAGACCAGCCGGCATGACGGTCGCATCGAGCCGCTCACTACGGTCCAGGCACAAAAATCGCCGCCTGGCGCTCATCCCGCACGACTTTCGTTCCGGACGCTCCCTGGGCTCGCAGAACAGGACACAGTCGGGAGATTCAGTCCGAGATGGCATGGTTCGATCGCAGCAAGTTCATGGACAGCACAGCGCGGTACGCTGGGATGGTCCACCCTGACCGCCGGACGTTGCTGTCGCTCGGCGCAGGCGCGGCTCTCGCCGCCACCGGGCTGTGGCCTGCACAAGCGCAAGACTATCCCGCTCGCCCGGTCCAGGTGCTCGTACCCTTTGCCGGCGGCAGCGCGAGCGACGTCATCACCCGCATCCTGCTCAACCGCATGTCGATGTCACTCGGGCAGGCCTTCGTGGTCGACAACCGTCCCGGCGCCGGCGGCAATATCGGCACCGCGGCTGCGGCGCATGCAGCACCCGACGGCTACACGCTGCTTATGAGCACCTCCGGCCCGCTGGCCGCGAACAAGTCGCTGTACAAGGAGCTGCCCTACGATCCGCAGAAGGATCTCGTACCGATCGGTCTGTTCGCGACGTTACCGAATGTCATCGTGATCAATTCGAGGCTGCCACCGAAATCGCTGAACGAGCTGATCGATTATGCCAAGGCGCATCCGCGGGAGCTGAACTACGGCACGGTCGGCGTCGGCTCGTCGCAGCATCTCGCGGCCGCCTATTTCGAGCAGCTCACGGGCACCGAGATCACGCACGTTCCCTATCGCAATATCGCCGCCTACACGCCGGACTTCATCGCGGGCCAAGTCCGCTTGGCTTCCAGCTCTTGCCGAACGTCATCGGCCTGATCAAGAGCGGCGATGCACGCCCGCTCGCGGTGGCCAGCGACAAGCGCATGACCGCGCTGCCGGATGTGCCGACCGCGGCGGAGGCGGGCCTCAAGAATTACGAGAGCGCCGCTTGGCTTGCTCTGCTCGCGCCCGCGAGCACAGGCAAAGCCGTGCTCGACAGGCTCTATGCGGCAATGGCGGAAGCCGTGAACGATCCGAAGGTGCGCACCCTCTTCGTCGAGCAAGGCGCCGAGCCCATGGTGATGGACCCACAAGGCCTGAAGGATTTCATGACATCAGAAACGACAAAATGGGCCGCGGTCATCAAGAAGATCGGCATCGAGCCGATGTAACCCCGAGCTTTTGTGCAATTATCAGCATCGTCCGGATGATCCGTCCGCGATCTCCTGCAATGCGCCCGAGCTTCCCGAGCCAGTTGCCGACCGTGGCGCTCATGTTGGT
Organism: Bradyrhizobium sp. Arg816; assembly: GCF_029989365.1. GTDB lineage: Bacteria > Pseudomonadota > Alphaproteobacteria > Rhizobiales > Xanthobacteraceae > Bradyrhizobium. Next base: position 352,659 of record NZ_JAPRAQ010000001.1, read on the forward strand.
TCCGAGGAGTTCGATTTTCAGTTCGCTACCGATCGAATTGATCCGAACTTACGCTGCCGTGAAGGGCCGCAGATCCATGTGTCGATTGACATCCTTATAAAGGAGATAACGGAACCGACCTGGGCCCCCGGCGTAGCACGCCTGCGGACAGAACGCCCGCAGCCACATAAAATCTCCAGCCTCGACCTCGACCCAATCCTGGTTGAGCCGGTAGACGGCTTTGCCCTCCAAAACGTAAAGACCGTGCTCCATGACATGGGTCTCTGTGAAGGGAATAGATGCGCCCGGCTCGAACGTGACAATATTGATGTGCATGTCATATCGGACATCGGCCGGATCGATGAAGCGTGTGGTTCTCCATCTCCCATCCGTATCTGGCATTAGCGTCGGTGCGACCGAGTCCTCGTTGGTCACGATGACGTCGGGGTGAGCAAGCCCCGGTACGCCCTGATACAGCTTGCGGATCCAATGAAAATGAGCTGGGCTCGAGCTGCGATTGCGAATGCTCCAGCCGCGGCCGGGCGGAAGATAGGCAAAGCCCCCGGGCCGCAGCTCCCGCTCCTTGTCCGCCACCTCGAGGCTCAATTTGCCACCCGCGACGAACAGCGCGCCTTCGGCATCCTTGTCCGGCTCCGGCAACTCACTTCCCCCACCCGGTGCCACCTCCATAAGATAGTGCGAAAATGTCTCGGCGAATCCGGAGAGCGGTCGCGCCAGCACCCAGACACGCGTGTTGTCCCAATGCGGCAGATGGCTGACGACGATATCGCGCTGCACGCCGCCGGGTATGACCGCATATGCGTTCGTGAAGACCGCCCGGCCGCTCAAGAGCTCCGTCTGGGCCGGATGGCCGCCCTGCGGCACGTGATAGGTTTGCGATGGCATGATCGTGGCCTCTATTGGTTTCCCGTGTGGTATGTCGTTGCGCGGCTCTGCTTGTCGCGCGTCATTTTCCGAGAATGCTGTCCGGCGCAAGATCGAGCTGCATCATCTCTTCCAGCCAATATTCCTCAAGATTGTCGCCCCCGCCCTTCCGGTCGACGACGAAGAACGGACTGGAGTCTTCCAGAACAAGCAGCGGATGATGCCAGCAGTTGCGGGCATAGTTCACGCCCTGGTGTCCCGTTGCAGCGAAGCCCCGATAGGTCGAGGCGATAAGCGGATCCGCGCAGACGACGATCAGCCAGTCCTTTCGGTTCAAGGGCATGAACAATTGACTTCCCAGCGGATGGCGCTCCATCAGCCGGATCGCGATCGGCGCAGGCCGGGTGGAGGCGACAAACCAACTGATGTTGATCTGTCCGCCTTCCGCGGTGACGTCGATCGTAGCGAGATCGTTGAAGCGCCGGGCATAGCCTTCGTTGATCGGCAGGGGCGTCAACCCATCCGTATCGACGACATCGCCAAACGGCGCAAATGCCTTCCTCGTTAGAGGCTCAATCGAAAGCGTCAGCATCGCCACACTCCAACGAACAGTCGCGTTTCACGCCGTCTGTGCACTCGGGACGGGCTCATCTCCGCCGACGGCATCGACCAGCCCCTCACTTGAGAGATCAATCTCGCCGTTCAGGATACGATGCGCCTTTGCCCTGTCGATGTCGCCCTCCCAGGACGCGACGACGACGGTGGCAACGCAGTTTCCGACATAATTGCCGAGGGCGCGGGCAATGCCGATGAACCAGTCGACCGACAGGATGAGCACGAGGCCAATCGCCGGAATAGCCGGGATAGCGGCAAGCGTCGCGGCGAGCACGACGATGGCCGAGCCCGGAACGCCGTGCGCGCCCTTCGAGGTGAGCAACGCGATGCCAAGGATGGCCAAGAGATCGCCTGTCGCAAGCGGTGTGTTGGTCGCCTGTGCGATGAAGACTGCGGCCAGCGTCAAGTAGATGGAGAACGCGTCCAGATTGAACGAGTATCCGGTCGGTATTACCAGACCAACCGTCGACCGCTTGATGCCGAGCTGCTCGAGCTTTCGCATGGTTTGCGGCAGAACGCTGTCACCTGCGGCGGTGCCGAGAACGATCATCAATTCTTCGCGCAAGTAGGCGAGCAACTTGAACAGGCTGAAGCCGGACAGGCGCATGATCGCGCCCAGCACCACGATCACAAACAGGACCACGGCCAAATAGAACAGGCCGACGAGCCCGCCGAGTTGCTTGAGCGAACCAACACCGTACTTCCCGACCGTGAAGGCGATGGCACCGAAGACGCCGAGCGGCGCGAGCCGGACGACGAAATTCATCATCTTGAAGATGATCTCGTTCACGCGCTCGATGAACTCGACGACCGGCTTCGCTCGCTCGCCGCACAAGGACACGGCGCAGCCGAACATGATCGAGACGATCAGCACCTGCAGGACGTCGCCGGAGCTGAAGGCCCCCACAATCGTCGAGGGGATGAGCTTCATCAGGAATTCGGAGACGCCGCCTCCGGCGACCTGAGCCGCGGACTGGCTGAACCCGCTAAGGGCCTTGGCGTCGAGCGTCTTCGGGTCGATGTTCATTCCCGCGCCCGGCTCGAAATAGTAGGCAAGCCCAATGCCGAACACCAGTGCGACGGTGGTGACGATCTCGAAATACAGCAGGGAGCGGATGCCAACCCTTCCAACCTTCGACAGGTCTCCCGCCGCCGCGATACCGTGCACGACGACGCAGAACACGATCACAGGCACCAGCATCTTGATCAGCTTGATGAAGCCGTCGCCGAGCGGCTTCATCTGAAGGGCGAGGTCGGGATTAGCCATGCCGAGGGCGATGCCCAGCATTAGCGCAATGACGACTTGGAAGAAGAGTGACTTGAAGATCTTGGGCACGGCTTTTCCTCGCTTGGCTGGTCTTCGACTGGCGCGGCTTGGTGGGCCTTCAGGCCTCCGCCTATCTTGTTGTTTGGTGGTGACGTGTCGTCGTACGCACAAAGGAGCGCGCTTGCCGTGATCGCGGACCATGCCCGGCTCGCAGACGGCTCCGTCGGGCATTCGTTGACCATCGCGGATCTCAAGTCCAATATATAGAACGACACGATTGATAGGTTTTCCGAATGGATCTCCGCCAGCTTCGTTACTTCATCGCCGTCGCCGAAGAGCGCAGCTTCACCCTCGCCGCTCGGCGACTGAACCTTTCCCAACCACCGCTGAGCCAGCACATCCAGACGCTGGAGGCCGAGCTCAAGACGCAGCTTCTCCACAGGACCAGCCGCAGGGTCGAACTGACGAAGGCCGGTGAAGCCCTGCTGGGCCGAGGTCGCGCCATTCTCCAGCAAATCAAGCTCGCGGAAGACGAAGTTCAGTCGATCGGCGCCGGCCTTATCGGCACGCTTGACGTTGGTGCGACCGGCTCCATCCTGCGCGGTCGGCTGGCGGAACTGCTTGCCGCCTACCGAAAGGTTGCTCCGTCGGTGAAAACCACGGTGCATGAGCAGGCGCCTGCATTGCAGATCGCAGCACTCCTCAACCGCACGACCAACATTTGTCTCATTCGCAGCGTTCCGACCGAACACGGCCTGACCAGCAAGCTTGCTTGGCGGGAAGAGGTGGTCCTCGCACTGCCGCACGCGCACCCGTTGGCCGGGCGCAAGCGGGTTGCGCTTGGCGAACTAGCATCGGAGGATCACATCGTCCTCGACCCCAATAGCTCGGAGTTCGCACGCTACATCCAGAAATGCTGTGTCGATGCCGGCTTTTTGCCGCGGGTATCCCAGCAGGTCGTCGACGCCCAGTCGATTCCGAGCCTGATCGTGGCGGGCTTCGGCGTGGCACTGGTGCCCCAGTCCATTGCGCGCTTCACGACAGCCGACATTGTATTCCGGCCCATCAGACCCTCACCACCCTCAGCCGATGTGTTTCTGGTGTTCCGAGAGGATGAGACCTCGATGGTCGTGCGCAATTTCATCAAATTGGCCGTTCGGCACCTAAGCCACCGCAAAAGCCCGAGGCAAGCCTCCTGAAAGAGCACGACGGTCGTTGTTGTCGCCATCGGCGGCCGGGTCTGGGTGACTTCCGGACATCCCGGCGTCGAACGCTCGACGGATTGTCGAAGACTGCATCGCGACCCACGCGGACCCCGATGGCGTTCGGATTCGATTTCAGCTTGATCGCCTTGATCGGCATTAGTCTCTCTGACGGTGCTGCACCGCTCCAGCCGATCGCAAATATTGAGCAGGCATGATAGCCTCAATTCCACGGAGGCGAGATGTTGAACGCTGCTGATGGAAGAGGCGCGGCCGACGACCAAATTGACAGGTCGCGGGTCTCGCACCGAGCAGATCCCGACCAGACTGTCTTCGCGAATGGTCAGCCTATCGCGACCGATCGCGCTGCCGATGCCCCTGCTTTCCTGACGCGAAGTTCGGGCTTCGGGCTCCTGCCGCCCGCACGAGAGGTTTCGCGCCGACAGAAGCTGCTCAAGGCACTCGCCGCGAGGCTCGATCGATTGAGCCGCATCTGGCGCGGTCATCTGGTGCACGATGTACCGAATACGGCCGTCCCGCGCAGAAGCGCGGGGATTAGCGGCGGAACCTTTGCGCTCCTGACCTTACTCGTCGTCGCGGTCTGCGCCGGCGGGCTGCTCGCACTCGCTCAGATCAAATCCCTCAAAGCCGAGATCGCCTCGCTCCAACGCGAATTGCTTCCCTTGAGAGAACGACTGGCGAGTTATGATCAGGCGGAGAAGGCCAGGCTGGCGGAGATCAAGGCCGCCGCCGAAAAGAACAAGGCTTTGGCGGAAAATCTGTCCCGACAGGAACCGCTCGCGTTCTCGCGCGAGGAAACTCAGTTGATCCGTGAGTATATCAAGCCGGCGCCGTTTGCGGGCCCGGCGACACCAGCCGTGAACGTCGGCGATCCCGTCACGGGAGGGACAATCCCTCTGCCATCATCGCTAGCGGAGAAGATGCCCAGATTGGCTGGCGCGCGGTTCGCCATCCGAAACGGGGCGATCATCATCGTCAGGAGAGACAGTCAAAAGGTCGACGCGGTCCTGCCGCCGTATTAATCGTCGGGAATTCGCGACCAGTTGGAAGTCAGGTCCGAGCTAGGCCGGCTGTCTTCGACCGGCATGCGCGTCCAATCGACATCGATAGAATCAATCGACCGCGTTTCAAGGCTGATTGTTCGGCGGCCTCTCAATGAACCGCCGGCTGCCATTGAGAAGCTCGAGGTTATTGGCGATGACCGGGTTGCCTGGATCGAGCGAATAGGCCTTCTCGAACTTTCGCCGCGCCGCATTCAGATTGCCGCGCAGCATGTACGAATATCCCTGGTCATTCAGGATTTGAACGGTTTCGCCTCCGAGCCGGATCGCCTGGGTGTAAGCCTGATCAGCAAGGTCAAACCGGCGTATCCGATCATAGCTCGCCGCCAGCCCGACCCAGGCCGTCACGTCCTTCGGTGACTTCTCGACAGCGTCCTTGAAGTAGCGCTGCGCGATCCCGTAGTTGCCGCGGTTGAAATGCTCCAGGCCCAGCCGCACGGGCTCGTCCGACGGATAATACTTGACGTCGGTGGGCTCCTGCACGGGGTCACCGCCCGGCGGATCCACGGGGGCGACAATGGCAGCCACCCGCGTCGTGTAGTCACATGCCGCAAGACCTATCCCCGTCCAGCAACAGGTCAGCATCAGAATCACGCGCCGCATAAACCCTCGTCCCCCCACGCGGCCCAGCGGAATTACTACGCCGTCCGCACGCAAAATCGCCAAGGTCATTTCCCAAAAGTCGTTACCTGCCGCCTCCGATCGCGGGACCGCCGACCGGCACCGATACTCCACCGTTCGTTCCAGGCGGCAATCCTTCTATGTCGATGTTCTGGGTTGCGGTAGGCCGCACGCCCATCTGTTTCGTCGCATCGCCAACATCGGGAAGCTGATCCACCGGCTGTTTCGTGTTGCCATAACGTGTCACGGCGGCGCCAACGCGCCGCGCGTCGTACGCGATCCTGCGATCACCGACGTATCGCGGCCATGGGTGGATCGTATGGGTAACGGCGTTGACCTGCTTGGCATCACCGGCGCTCATCGTGATGGAATCGGAACGCTGGAAGTAGCGGTCCATCTCGTCATGACCGGCGAGGCCGTAACATCCCCCGAGCAGGAAGGGCGCGAACAGAACCAGATACCTGATGGTCATCTCTCGCTCCTAGTTGAGGGTCTTTACGACCGGCTGGTCGGCGGCGGCGGCTGGGCGCGGAACGGGCGTCCTGAGCTCAGGAGCGATGATGTGGCCGTAGGGGCCCTTCACGTCGCCACCGGAATTGACGTAGTCGTCGTACCGCTTGCGGACTTCCATCTGGCCATTGAGGAAGAAGTCGACATCGTTGGCCGGCAGGCGGGAGTCGAGCGGCGACGCCAATTGCTGACCGGGCGCCGCCGGCGCGACCAGGCGCGGCGTGATGATGATGACGAGGTCCGTTTCCTCCTGCAGGTAGGACTTGCTGCTGAACAAGGTTCCAAGCACGGGCACCGAGCCGATCCAGGGCAATTGCGAAACGTCCTGCCGGTTGCGGGTCTGGAGCAGGCCGGCGATGGCAAAACTCTGGCCGTCGCGCAATTCGACCGTGGTGCGCGCGTCGCGGCGGGTCAAAGCAGGAACTGTCGTCCCCTGAATCGTCACCGCATTGGTGAAATCAAGCTCGCTCACCGACGGCTCAACCCGAAGATTGATCACGCCCCGCGAGAGAACGGTGGGCACGAAGGCCAACTCGACACCGAACTTCTTGTAATCGATGGTGATGGTGGGAAAACCGGTCGTCGTCGTGTTCGGGATCGGCACTGGAAATTCACCGCCAGCCAGGAAGCGGGCGGCATCGCCGGAAAGGGTAGTCAAATTCGGCTCCGCCAACCGGCGAACCAATCCTTTCGTTTCCAATGCAGAGATCAGCAGGTCCACCGAGCCTCCGTTGCTGGTCCGAAGAATGCTGGTCAACAAGCTTCCGAACGGGATCGGGGCGACGCCGCCTGCGGTGCCGACGAGCGTTCCCACAGTTCCGAGCAGCGGAAGACTGCCGGTAGGAGAAGCACCAACAGGCGTACCGCCAGTATTACCAATGGGGTTTTGGACCGTATTAATACCACCAATCGGTGTTCGGCCGGCGGTCGCACTCCCCAGCCCAGTATTACCGACGTTAGTGCCGTTGGCGTTCGCCGCATAAAGGTTCACGCCGAGGTTACGCCCAGCCTCCCGATTCACCTCAAGAAAGCGCACCTCGAGCATCACCTGTTGCGGTGCCGCGACGCTCATCGCGTTGACGACGACGCCCCCTTTCGCAACGGTGCTGGTGGCGATTGCCATGGCTCGCTCGGCCACGACCGCGTCGGCGGCCATTCCGCTGAGCACCACCTGCCCCTCGGAGGCCGTGACGCGAATGCCCTGCCCGCCGGTGCTGGTCCGAATGTTCTGCTGCAGATTGCCTGTGTCGATCACGACCTCGACGTCGAGGATCCCGATCTGCTTCATCGAGCTGTCGAACAGGATGACGTTGGTGGTGCCGGTCTGCTTGCCCTGGACGTAGATCAGGTGATCGCTCAGCGACTTCACGTCGACGATGTCAGGCGAGCCGGCGACAATCGTAGCAAAGGGCGTATCGACCTTGAAGGTACGGGACTTGTTGACGACCACCTTGACCCGCTGGACGTCGCTCATTTCGCTCACGAAGACGCCGCCGCCGGAGGACCGCCGCTCTGCGGCCGCTGTGCGGTCGACGGAACCAGGCAGCACAAGCGCGGGGCCCAGTGCCAACACGCTCAAGGCGAGAAGTCTCGCTCCTGCCCTTCTCGAAATGCGACGGCCACCCATTTCGATTCCCCCCTCGCCGCGATCCGCAGCTGTCCCGTAATTCTACGTGCTCGACTTCCTAACAACTCTCCTTCGCGCACCACGTCGCAAAGCTTACGTCGGTCCCACTACAAATCCGTTACTTCGCATTTTCCGGCGCGCAGCCGGCCCCGAATGAGGATCAAGATCATTTCCTTCGTGCCGCGTCCTTGCAAGGCGAGCCTCTCGCTACTTTGCCGCAGCGTCAGCGAAAGTTTCTCGATGTTGCGAGCGAGCACCACTCGTTCGACCTGACTGGACATATTTTGCAGCATGAGCGCCCCGACTCGTTTCAGCGGCCCCGCCACTCGGCGAATTCCTACCGCGTTTCGGAGTACCGGTTCAGAACCAGGCCGGCGTCGCAGGACAACATTCCTAGAAGGGAATGGTGGTGGACGCGCTCGGCGCGTTCAATGCTGCGCCCCATATCGGCATCAGCATCCTGAAGCTCGGATCAGATGCTGTCACAGTGAGCGCAGCGGCTCCCGCAGCCGTGTTCAGTGTCGGCGTGAGACCGCCGGCAAACAGCATTGGGGCGACGGCTTTTTTGGCCGCCGCCGATGGTAGAGGGTCACCGCTACAGGTTGGCGCAGTCTTGCTCATTGCGCTATTGACGAAGCAGTCGTTGATCATCCATGCCCGAGCACCGGCATTCGCGAGCGTTCGCAACGACTGCATGGTGATTGCGTAACGCCCCAGATCGAAGATGGTGAACATCAGTATGAAAAGCGGCAAGCCGACCAGGCAAAATTCCATCGCCCCGATGCCGCGCTGATCGAGCTTTCTCATCATTGCACCAACTGGACATACTGGCTTTTCGGCAGCTTCGTTTGCGATGGGCACCCGGTGGTGTCAAAGGTGGCATTGCCGTTGAACGCGACTGACTTGGCGATCAACTGGCCACAACCGCCGCCGGTGCCGCCTACGGCGATCGTCGGATTGCCCTGAAAAGTCACCGATGCGTTCGGCGCATAGATGTTTCCTGTAAGGGTGATGTTGCTGTTTCCGCCAAAGCTCACATCCGCCGCTGAAGCATCGTACATGGACATGTACTGGAATAATGCAGCGCTGGACTGAAGGGCCGTGGGAAGCGACGCGAGACTTGGAGCTGTTGCCGGCCCCTTGAGGGTGAGCGTGCCGCCCCCCTTCGTGTCGATTGTCGCCCCGGGCAGCAGAATGAAGGTCACTCCTGTGCATGGACTGTTACAGGTGATCGAGGAGCCGCCTTTGAGGGACAACGTATTTGAGATGAAGTACACCGACACGCCTGAAGCCAAGTTCAAATTGCTATTTCCTGTCGTCGAAACATTGTCATTCGTGCATTTGGAGGTGGCCGTGTAAGCGACGAGTTTCGGAGCGTTTGGAATGTTTAGTGACGCGCAAGTTGGAAGACCGCATTTGGCGGGGAGCGTGGGATTCGCTCCGCACAACGTGGTGAGCGCGCCATCGAGAGCGGAGAAGGGATTGGCGGTCGGGGTCGGCAAATACGTCAACGCCTTGTTACAGAACGATGCGGCACCCGTGCAGCCACCGACAGTCGACAGCGAGCCGAGATTCATGGTCATCCCGCCGCCGGTGAAGTCGATTGCATTCTTGGCCGTACTGTTCGAGGCCATTCCGCAATTGGGCGCATTGATGTTCGGGCTGCCTTGGAAACCGATGGGGCCTGTCAATGCCAGGACGCAAGGCGGGTACAGCACACTCTTGATTGTGGCCACGGCCGTCGCGGGTATGGTGACAGTGGTCAATCCAAGCACGCGCGCCAGGTATGCTGGCTGTTGCTGGCTGACAGTGGCCTGAACGTAAGTTCCGGCCGTCCCCTTCCATGACGTGAGCGAAGCGATCTGGACCGACTGCGAGATTCCCGACGGAAGGCCGCCCCCACACTGGGAGCCGGGATAGGACGTGCTGCCCGTGTTGCAGAACGCGTTCTGTGCCGCGGCCTGCTTGGCGCGATAGTCCACGGTTTGCGTAACCGCGCACGGTGCGTTCGATAAGCACAATTGCTGCATGGCACCCGAGACAGCGGCGGCATCGGCGGCATTCTGCGCGTGCTGCCTCGTCACGTACCACGATCCCGCCTCACCCCCGAGCGCAACCACTCCTATCAACGGCGTCAGGGCGAGAACGGTTGCAAAGGCGGCGGCACCGCGACGAGAGTGAAGCAAGCCACGCATGGACCACTCCTATTGAAATCGCTCTGCGTAAACCAGTGTGAACGAACAGGGATTGGCGTTGCCGCTCCGACAGATCACCGATCGCAGCACGATCGGCGCCACGGTGACGGTCGTGGAGTAGGTGTAGTGCTTGGGCGAACCAGGGTTGGCTGCGGAGCAGGCGGCCATGCTATCGCTGCAGACGACCTGGAGATTGTTGATGGGATAACCCGACACCGACGTGGGGAGCGCCGACTTCCAGCTTGCCCAGGAAGTAATGTCCTGTGGCGGGTTGTACTGGATCTTTTGCCCGAAGGCGCGCAGTGCCTCCCACCCGGATACGAACCGAAAACCCGCGGCGGCGACATCGGCAAGCGGCATGAGCAGGCTCGACACCAGGATGATGTAAACGAACATCATCTCAAGCGCGGCCGCGCCGCGCTGATCGGCGATGAAAGATCTTTGATGACTCGCGCGCCCGCCTCGACGGGCTCTTGGCACGTCTGGATGCAGCCTCAGGGCACGAGCGATCCGACCGATGTCCATGACAGTTCTGCCACGCATAGCGCTCACCAAACGTAAGGGATCAATCTCCAACGCGATGCTTCGTAACTCGAATATTCCGGGCAAGTGCGCCGAAGCAGGTCTTCCTCGTAGAGGATCCGGCACACCTGAACGCCGATATGCAGGACCAGCACAAGCACCGTGACCGGTGTCAGGTATTGCAGCACGACGCCCACGATCACGATCTCTTCCGCGAAATAGAGCGGATGCTTGATCCATCGATAGGGGCCGGTTTGCACCACCGAACGCGCCTGCGGCACCAGGCTGAACGACCGCCCCAGGTGCCGGATGGTGACAAGCATCATGACCAGGCCGATCAGCACGCAGGCGGTCGACAGCAGGTTCGGCAACGCCTCGTCGGTCTTGCCGAAGAAGGAGATCGTCCACGGCAGATAGGAGCCGACGAATGCAGCTATTCTCGGCATGACCCCGTCCGCATGCGCCTTTGCCGGTGATCTCGTCAGGATCAGCAGCGCCAGCAGCATGTAGAAGATGGCAAGGCAAAAGCTCGACAGAAGTGATGGCCAGGGATCGGTAAACGAGCCAATTCTGATGGCGACGCAGAGTGCCAGCAACATGAACCACATGCTGCCGAGCAGTTGCATCGTCCACTCATGAGGCCGGCTCTTCGACAGCGACCGGTTCTTCGACAGGGTCAGCGTGTTCATGGCTCACTTCACCCCGATGCTGGAGAACGTACGCACAAGATGCAGGAACGGACTGCCACCCAAAATGACGAACATGGCCGGAAGCAGGAACAGCACCATCGGAATCGTCAGCTTGGCGCCCAGCTTGTGAGCTCGTTCCTCCAGATTGGTAATGCGCTCTCGCCGGAGGTCGATGGCGATGCTGCGCAAGGCCTGACTCAACGGCGTTCCGTATTGCAGGCTTTGGCTCACCATGGTGCCGAACCGGCGAAGTCCTTCTGACGTCGATGCCAATTTCTCGAATGCCTCGCTGCGATTTGGCAATATCCTGAGATCATCGAGAAGGCCGTACAAAACCCGGGCCATGGCAGGATTGGTTTCACTCATCTCGTCCGCGACGCGCTCCAGCGCACTTTCCAGACCCATTCCCGCTTCGCTGCAGACAACCAGCAAGTCGATCATATCCGGAGTACCAAGCCGAATGCCGGCATTGAAGCGCCGCTTCAACACTAGCAGGATCAACCGCGGCCCCATGATTCCGATCACCACGCCCATGAGACCGAAGATCAGCATATCGGCCAGAGGCTTCCCGAGAAGCTGCCCAACGAACAAGGCAACGACCGGGAAAAGGAACATGCTGACGGTTTTGACACCGATCCAGATCGACAAGGTCCGATGAGGATTCAAACCCGACGATTGAACGACCATTCGGAGCTGGTCGAGATTTTCCACCGAGTAGAACCGTCGGTACCGCGTGCCGAGTGACGAAAGCCAACCGGTCACGTCCTGGAAGGGCGCTGACGGGCCGGGAATGCCCAGCACGGCGTTTGACACCCGTGTGTTCAACGCACGAATGTGGACCTCGTGGATCATCAACACGGCGGTCGCAGCCGCAATTATGATAGCGAGGGCCACCAAACCGAGACCAAGGGTCATAGTTCTGTTTCCCTTCTGACCATCCAACGGATCACAAGGGACCCGATAATCACCGAGGCCGCCGCATAGGCCAGCAGCCTGTTTCCCGTCGGATCATAGATCAGCAGATCGACTGTTACCGGATTGATCGCGTAAAGCAGCCCGCCGACAATGATGGGCGACAATGAAAGCGCTCGTGAGGAAAAGATCACCTCTCCAGCCAGAGCCTTCGCGCGAGCCGCGAGCGCGACACGCTGCCGCACAGTATCGCCCAGCGTTTGCAGCGTTTCACTCAAGCTGCCACCCGACTTCAGCTGGACTGCAAGCGTGACCGCAAAGATCCCATACTCCGCCACCTGGGTTCGCCGATAGACAGCTTCGACAGCCTCCTCTGGAGGTCTGCCCAAACTCACTTCGCTGCATACGATTGCAAACTGCCCGGCGGTTGGTTGCGGCATCTCGCGAGCAATGGTGCGAAATGCCTCGGTCACGGGGAGCCCGGACCGCACAGTACTCGTCACCAACTGGATCGCGTCGGGCAGCTGCCGAAACAGTTGACTGGCGAGACGATGTCGCTGCCATCCAAACAGACCTCGCACCACCACGACCGCGACAAGAACAGCCGCGGGATATGCGTAACCGTCGGAGAACCTCAGCACGCTGTTGGCATAGAGGATTGCGACTGCGGCGATCACGCCGGCAAATAGCACATATGCGGGATGCAAGGCGTAAGCTATCCCAGGCTTGTAACTGACCATGCGGAAGAGAAGCTGCCAGCGGGACCCGGCCTCCAACCGGCGAATGGAGGGCAGTTTCGCCGCCTCTGAGACTGGCAGAGCGATCGCCAGCTGTCGATCGATGCGTCGTTGTCGCGCGTCGAGCCACAACGCGGTAGCTGCTGCGCAGATCAGGAGCGCCAGGTCAATTGTCGTCAGGAACTCCGGCATTACAGCTGCCTCATGGCTTCGGCCCAGGCTCGATCAAGCCCATAATAGGTCAGGCGGCTCTTGAATTTGGGGACCGCGTTGGTGGACCTATAGGTGCCCGATATCCGCCCGTGAACGTCCTCGTGCTCATATTCGAACGCCGCGATGTCATTGGTGGTGATCACCTCGCCTTCCAGCCCGATCACCTCGCAAATCTGGATGACGCGGCGCTGTCCGTCGCGCATGCGTTCGACTTGCACGATGAGATCCAGCGCAGCGACGATCTGAGACCTGATCGCCCGCAGCGGCAGATTCGGCTGTCCCATCTGCACCATGTTCTCGATACGGGTCATTGCATCGCGGGCGCTATTGGCATGCACCGTGGAGATCGAACCATCATGACCGGTGTTCATCGCTTGCAGCATGTCGAACGCTTCAGCGCCGCGCACCTCGCCTACGACGATCCGGTCGGGACGCATCCGAAGCGCATTCCACACCAGGTCGCGTTGTGTCACCTGCCCCGTGCCTTCGAGGCTCGGAGGCCGGGTCTCCAGGCTGATCACGTGCGGCTGTTGAAGCTGCAACTCAGCTGCATCCTCGATGGTGACGATGCGCTCACTGTGATCGATGAACTGGCTCAGGGCGTTCAACAGCGTCGTCTTGCCAGAACCGGTACCGCCGGAGACCAGAACATTCAGCCGGGATCGGGCGGCGATTTCCAGCAACGCTCCCATGGCCGCCGTCACCGAGCCGTTCTGGATCATGCCGGCCATGTCCAGACGGCGGCTCGGGAATTTCCGGATCGATATGCAGGGGCTATGGATCGCGAGCGGCGGGAAGATGATGTTGACCCGGCTGCCGTCCGGCAAGCGGCAATCCACCATCGGACTGGATTCGTCGACCCGGCGCCCGACTTGCGCAGCGATTTTCTGTGCTACCGAGGCGATGTGATCATTGTCGCGGAATCGCACCGCGATCCGTTCCAGCTTACCATTTCGCTCGACGTAAACGTTACTCGGTCCGTTGACCATGATGTCGTTAATCGATTGATCGAGCAGAAGCGGACGGAGCGGACCGTAGCCGGTCATGTCGTCCGCAATCTCGTCCGCTAGCTGAAACTGCTCACGACCCGACAGTTCGAGCCGTTCCTGGTTGGCAATTCCGTGGATGATCTCCTCGATTTGCCGCCGAAGAACATCGCGCGAAACAGTTGCGGCCACCGACGGCTCAATCTGCTCGATGACCCGTTCGCGCAGCGAAGCCGGCATCACCGGCCGCTGAATGGAAGGTTCGTCGCGCCTTGGAGATGCAGGCAAGACTGGCGTAGATGCCGGCAAGCTCGGCGTCGACGCAGGCAAGCCTGACGTCAATGCAGGCAAGCGAGCTGGCATGTCGTCCTCGCGCCGACCAAACTTTTTCATAGCCCGAGCAGCCTCCTGAGCAGTCCCTTCCTCTCGGCACCGACACCCGTGATCTCTCGTACGATCGGAGCGAGGTGACGCCGCAGTCCTGATACGTGCTTTAGAGCCGGAATTCCGAGATTGACCGCTTGGGTCATCCCCTTCCCGAGATCGGGGATCACCATGTCCGGTTCTGCGCCCAGAGCCTTGGCCATCGTGGCCTTGGGAAGTCCTCCGGCGCGACCGGCACGATTGAGCAAGGTAAAGACCCGATCCTTGCCGGCGATATTGGTGACCGCGGTGCGGAGTGCATGGGCGTTGCGAAGTCCGGTCACTTCGGCCTCCAGCAGCACCAGCACGTGGCGGGAGAGCGTGATCACCGGATGGATCGACGGCGGAAACGGGACAGGCACATCGACGACGATGTAGTTGAATCGTTGCCGGAGCAGACCGAGCACGTGTCTCACGCCCGCTTCAGTGATGTCGAGCTGCGCATCAAGCTCTTCATCGGCGGAAATCAGGCAAACCCGCTCGTTGACATCGATGGCCGCCCGCTCGAGGAACAATGTGTCCGCCCGCATCGGGTTTTCCAAAGCGATCCGCAGCCCCGGTCCAGGCTGAACACCCAGCATCACTGCCGTCTCGCCACCTTGCAGGTGAAGGTCGAGCAGCGCGACCTTCGCTTTCGTGGTCTCCGCGATTTGGAGCGCCAGGTTGATGGCAATGCTCGTTGCTCCGGCGCCGCCCTGCGCGCCACAGATCGAGATCACATGCCCGCCACGATCGGGACCGGGCGCCACATCGCCAAGCAACTTCGGGCGCAGTTGATCCAACACCATGTCCCGTGTCAGCGGCCTCGGCAGATACTCCGTCAAGCCGATCTCCATCAGCTCACGGTAGAAGGTGATCTCTCTGCTCTCTCCAATCAGCGCCACCCGAACATCGGGTGGGCAGACGCCGGCCAGCCTTTCCAGTTCGGTAAAGGGATCATCGATTCCACTGATGTCCGTGACCAATGCGGATATCTCGGTGTCGGTTTCCAGCATACGTATCGCATTACGGATCGTGCCGCGCCGGATCGACAAGTTGCTACCTTCGAGGCCCTTGCGCAGAGCCGCTGCACTGAGCTCGTCATTTACGAAACAGACGATGCGATCGCGCGTTACAACAGACGCTTGCTCTTCAGACGGACTTACCACTGCCATGTTAGAGATCACCACAGCCTCCCCTTACCGACGTGACGATGCGGCCGAAGCGACCGGCGTTGATGAGGCGATCGCCGGCAAGACATCGCCAGTCGACGCCATGCGCGTGCTCCCTGCATCGTCTCTCCGAACCGAGTATTTCGTGCCGCTATTGCGTGCATAGATCACGACCGTCGCGTCGGTGTCCCCTGTATCCTGTCGATCGACCGCTGACCGTACGGCGAGGGAGAGCTTCCCGAGCTGCGCTGCGACGACGACTTTCTTGACCTGCTCCGGCGCGAGCTGCAGCGATACGGTACGCGCCACCTTACCGGCCGAGGCGTTGCTGGCCGAGCCGCCTTGCACGATCTCCTGGTCAATCGCGACAATTCGAACATTGTGGGCGACGGTTTCGCTCAGCGTGCCGTGCTGGTGATCCGGATTTTGCTTCTCGCTTGCTGTCGTCGACTCCTCGGTCAACACGACATCCACGTAATCACCCGGCCAGATCAGACCCGAGACACCGGAGGCGGCGTCAACATTGATGCTGATCGCACGGCTATCCGGCGCCAACACGCTGGCGAGGAAACCCCGTTCGCGCGGGCGCAATATGTCCTTCGATGTGACGGGACTGCCAGTGTCGAGGAAGTTACGAACCAGCGATCCGCGAAGTCCGATCCTGGCGTCGGGCGTATCAAGGATTGCCCCTGCAGGAACGCCATCCGACGATGACGCGGAGCGGGTCGTGAAATCTTCATCGCGGGCCAGCGTCCCTCTCGGTAGCGGATGTGCCGCGACGAAATACCCGACGGGGGCAGGCGCCGGAGCCGGAGTACTCTCCGCAATCTGGACCGGGACCTGTGCCTTCGGCAGGTTCATGCTGTAGGCGATGAGCCCGAGCGCTGCCGTCGCCAGCACAAACACCATGATGATCGAGAGGCGCAAAGCGGATGACATGTCAAAGTCCTTTGCTGAAAACCGTCCAGATACCACCGCACGCTATGGCAACCCCGTAAGGTAACGGCGCGTGTCGCAAATGGCGCCAACGCTCTATCGCGTAGACGCGACGTACGAGCGATGATCCGGCGGGCGCGAGCCGGGGATGTGGCAGGAGGCGCATCATCACATGCACCAGGGCAAGGACGCCGCCGGCCAGCGCGGTGATCGTCAACAACTGAATCACGCCCGTCAGCGGAAGACCGATCGCCAGTGCGACCAGCAGCTTGACATCACCGCCACCAATCAATCCCCGCTGGTAAATCATGAACAGCAGCAGGAACAGGATCGTCGTTGCGATCAGGGATTCGAGGATTTGCATCGGGTTGGCGAATTGACCAGCGATCCCGAGCAGCGCCAGCGCCAGGCAGATGTCGTTTCGGATCAATCTTGTCGCGACATCGATACTTGCGACGTATAGCAACAATAAGATTTCGATAAACGAGGTTATGGAAAAAATCCAACTCATCAAACGCACGCCTCAAACAAACCGTAGCGACATTCTCCCGTGACTTCACGAGCCAAGACGGCTGTATTAGCTTCCGACGGCGGCGCTGATCGCGGCGCTGATCGCACCAACTCCGCTCGTCAGCACGTTCGCGACATTTCCGTTAGCGCCCGTACCCAAAGCAGCACTCACGGCGCCGACCATGCAAGCCGCAAGCATCACGTATTCGAACGACACCACTCCGTCCTTGTCCGTGCGCAGACGCTTCAGCGCATTCATGCACTTGACGTGATACCTCGACATGGGAGGAATCCCTGCTTGGCTCGAAGTCAGAACTTTCAGAAGTGATGCTGTGGGAGCAATTCAATTCATGAATGCACGCCGAAAGAAAATTGGGGGGCAGATTCCGGTGCCCCCCTCCGGGGCAAGATGCCTGAACTACACAGCCGCGGTGAAAGCGGCCGTGATGGCGGTAATACCGCCCGTCAGCGCCGTCGCGATAGCACCGCCGGCTCCGGTACCGAACGCCGCGGTCACGGCGCCGATGATGCAAGCCGCGACAATGATGTACTCGAAAGACACCACGCCGTCCTGGTCCGTGCGCAGACGCTTCAACGCTTCCGTGGCCTTGATGTAATGCTTCAACATTGAGAAATTCCCTCCTCAGAATGAATTTGCATATCTGTCAGCAGGAAATGGCGATGCTAACAATGTCGATTTATAATCTGTGACCGCGACGATGCTGCGGGAATTCGGGAGTACCTCGGCGACCTCGATCAGCCGCTACGCTCGCCGCGTTGGCGGAGGCACCATCCGCGATGGATGCACGCCGACTTCGCAACATGTGCCGGCTCGGTATTAGTCCACCACCGGGGGACGAAACGTTCGGTATTTTCTGTGATGATGCGGCACTCGAACGCGTGGCCAGGAAGACAGCGCCCTCCCGTCCTTTCCAATTCGACCAGCCCTTGGTTCATCGCCAGGGTGACGGACGGTGCCACTATACAGTCCGTCGTGTCGAATTATGGTTAAGAGGCTCGCAGCGCGTTCGTCAGTGCAGACAGCGCAGCCGGCTGATGCTGACGACTGGGGTAATACATGAAGAATCCGGGAATTGGCGGCGTCCAATCTTCCAGCACGCGAATAAGGCGACGTTTCGCAACATGCTCTGCGATCTGCTCTTCGAATGCGAGTCCCAGGCCGGCGCCGGCGAGTGCCGCCTGGATCACCAGGTGGGTATCGTCAATGATGAGCGGGCCACTCACGCCGACCGTGATCGCCTTTCGTCCTTTCTCGAATTCCCACCTGTATGGACCGCCCGGAAGACGCAGGCCTATGCATCGGTGGTCATTTAGATCCTTGGGTTTCCGAGGAATGCTTCGTGATGAAAAATAGCCAGGCGATCCGACCACCGCCAATCGCAATTCCTGGGTTACCCGCACCGCGATCATGTCTTTCTGAATGTACTCGCCAAGTTGAATGCCAGCGTCGAACTCACCCGCAACGAGATCGACGGGGCCAGTGACAGTAACGACGTCAAGAACGATATCGGGGTAGGCTTCCGCGAATGCCGTGAGCCGCGGCAACAACACCATCACGGCGGCCGACCGGGACATGACAATTCGAAGCCGCCCTGCAGGCCGGTGCCGAACGTTTCGGGCTTCGTTGATGGCACGAGCAATCTGCTCGAGTGCCGGAGACAATTCTTTCAAGAGAGCTGCGCCTGCAGCGGTCGGTGCGACGCTCTTGGTCGTTCGAGCAAGAAGCTGCAGCTCGAGCCGTTGCTCGAGTCCCCGGATCGTGTGGCTCAGGGCAGACTGAGACACACCGATCTTTGCCGCAGCCCGCGTGAAGCTTCGTTCTCTGGCGACGATCGCAAACGTAGCGAGTTCGTTCAGTTCGTTTCTCATAATTTATGAATATCCCTCATGACCCCATGTCATTCAATGTGCCTATCCTCATAAGCTACTTTGTCCTAGGTTCGGTCAGCAAGAAAGACTTGAGGCAACAATCTGCAGGTTTCGGCCGGAGACGAAGCTTTCCAGCCACGCGCAGTTTCTTCCCGTTCCAAACGTTATGGATAACAAGCCTATGGATACCGATGCTCGTGCCTTGCGCTCCCTGGCGCAGACCTATTTCGACAGCGCCTATGAATTGGATGCCGACAAATTCGCGTCTATATTTCATCCCTCCAGTTCCGTGACCAAGGTCGGCGACGACGGCAACGTGAGCGTGACGCCAATTGCGACGTGGCTGGCAGCTGTCCGCAATTTGAAAGCTCCGAAGCAACAGGGCCTGGAGCGCCAAGATCAGATCCTCTCGATTGACGTTGAGGGAGAGCTCGCGCTTTTGAAGCTGAAATTGCAAATTCCGCCGCGCTCCTTCACCGACATGTTGTCATGCTTGAAGATCGAAGGAACCTGGAAGATCGCTCAGAAGGTGATGACTTCGAAAATCTGACGACTTCGGTGTCGTTTTAAGAAAGTGAATCAACGCTTGTCGGGTTGTCCGTGAAAGTTCTGTCACAAAGCCCCAACACCCTGTGCTGCGCTTCGGGATCATGGAGGATTTGGTCACTCTCTGATGGATATGTCGACCTCCCCGCCGAATCCCTCAAACATCCAGGCAACAAAGTAGGCAGGCAGATCGAACCGCCTCAGCGGGACGCGTCGCTGGTTCGATTATCGGTCAACTGCTTCCTATTCGATCGCTCTGGCATGGATCGCGTCTTGATCGATTGTGGAGCGGGCGGGAGTTGGGACCCATCCATGGGTCACCTCGTGGAGGCGATGGCAGAGGCAGGCATCGACGCGTCATCGGTCACGATGATCGCCCTCACTCATGCTCATGGCGACCACATCAATGGTCTCCTGATGCCTGACGGTCGACGAGCCTTTAATGACCTGAGGAAGATTGTGATAGGGGAAGACGCCGTCGAGGAGTTTCTTGCCGAGCCGGTGCTGGAGCAGTTTCGTTCGCTCCTTGCCCCCATTAACGGAGGAGATCGGCTGGCCGAACATTTACTGGCGGTGGATATACCTGGGCACGCTCGGGGCCATATGGGTTATCTCCTCAACGCTGACGAGGACGATGTCCTATTCTGCGGCGACCTCATCCACGTTCCCGCCGCACAGTTTTCCCGTCCGGACCTTACCTGGACCTATGACGATGACGAAGCCGTGGCGAGGGCTACCCGGATCAAGTTGCTCCAGGACGCAGCAAATGCGCAGACATGGCTGGCCGGCGCTCATTTGGGTCGACCAGGCATCGGCAGAGTGGTCGAAGAAGGACGAGGATATGCATTCATTCCGGTCGCGTAGCGGCCCATGAGCCCGCGCGATGGGCCGCAGCACTCCTTCGCGCACGCCCTCGTCAGCGCGGGACGACGGCAGTCGCTTCGATCTCGACGCGCGCGGATGGCTCGACGAGGCGCACCACCTGCACGAGCGCCATGCTGGGGTAGTGGGTGCCGACCACCTCGCGATAGGCCTTGCCGAGCGCCTTCAGATTCGCGGTGTATTCATCCATGTCGACGACATACCATGTCAGGCGCACGAGATGGTCCGGCCGCGCGCCCCCCTCTGCCAGGATCGCGACGATGTTTTCGAGTGCCTGCCGGACCTGTGCGACAAACCCATCAGCAAACCGGCCTGCAATGTCCCAGCCGACGACACCACCCGTCACAACGAGACGTCCTTCCGCCATCATGCCGTTCGCGTACCCCTTCGGCTGCGGCCAGCCGCCGGGCTGAAGCACTTGCAGACCGCTCGCCGCGGGGCCTTCCGGCTTTCTCATCGTAGTCATGCGGGGCTCTCAATCCTCTCAGCGCGGCTTCAGGAGATCGCGCGCGACAATCAGTTTCTGGACCTCGGTCGCGCCCTCGTAGATGCGCAGCGCACGGATTTCGCGGTAAAGGCTTTCGACGATCTCACCCTTGCGCACGCCGCGGCCACCGAACATCTGGACGGCGCGGTCGATGACGCGCTGCGCGGTCTCGGTTGCCGTCAGCTTCGCCATTGCAGCTTCGCGCGTCGTCGGAAGCTTCTGGACGTCGCGGCGCCAGGCCGCGCGGTAGGTCAGGAGCGCGGCGGCGTCAGTCTCCGTCGCCATGTCGCCGAGCGCGGCCTGGGTCAGCTGGAGATCTCCCAGCGTCGCACCGAACATGTGCCGGCTGCGCGCATGCGACAGCGCTTCGTCGAGCGCTCGCCGGGCAAAGCCGAGGGCTGCAGCGGCGACCGATGCACGGAAAATATCCAGCGTCTGCATTGCGAGCTTGAACCCGCCGCCCGGCGCGGCGAGACGACGGCTCGACGGAATCCGGCAATTGGTGAAGCGCAACGTCGCCAGCGGATGCGGCGCGATGACGTCGATGCGGTCGGCGATGCCGAAGCCGGGATCATCCGGGAAGACGACAAAGGCCGAGATGCCGCGGGCGCCCGGCGCCTCGCCCGTTCGCGCAAACAGCGTGTAGACGTCGGCAATGCCGCCGTTGGAGATCCAGGTCTTCTCGCCGTCGATGACGTAGTCGTTGCCGTCGGCCCGCGCCGTGCAGGACATCGCTGCGACGTCCGATCCTGCCTCCTTCTCGGACAGCGCGAAGGCCGCCAGCCATTCGCCGGCGCGAACTTTCGGCAGCACGGCCTTGCGCAGGTCCGCCGAGCCGCCGAGCGCGATCGCGCCGGAGCCCAACCCCTGCATGGCGAAGGCGAAGTCGGCGAGGCCATCGGCATAGGCCAGCGACTCCCGCGACAGGCAGATCGAGCGTGAATCGATCGTCGTCGCATCGCCGTCGGGCGCCGCGACGGCGCAATCGAGCACCCCCGCCTCGCCCATCGCACGCACGAGCTTGCGGCAGGCGCCATCGACATCAGTGTGATCGATCGTGTCGAGTGCGCCCGACCGCACGAAGCGGTCGAGCGCCTCGCCGACCGCATGATGACGCGGCTCGAAAAACGGCCAGTCGAGCCATTCGCGCCGGATCACTTTCTCCGTGGAGCTCATCTGATCCCTCCTCCGCTCATTGCGCGCCAGCTGCCGCAGCGCGCGCCAGATTGGTTTCGTATTGTCCCTTGGCGGACAGATACTGCTTCGGCCACTCGACCTTGGTGATGCCGATGCGTGCGGCTTCGTGCAGCGTCCAGGCCGGGTCGGCAAGATGCGGCCGCGCGATGGCGCAGAGATCGGCGCGGCCGGCCGCGAGAATCGAATTGGCGTGATCGGCCTCGGAGATCGCACCGACTGCGATGGTCTCAATGCCGACCTCGTTGCGTATCAGGTCGGCGAACGGCGTCTGGAACAGGCGTCCATAGATCGGCCGCTCATCCTTCCAGACCTGCCCCGATGAACAATCGATCAGGTCTGCCCCGGCCTCCTTGAACATCGCAGCGAAGACCGCCGCATCGGCCGGAATGTTACCGCCGTCGGTCCAGTCATGGCAGGACAGGCGCACCGACATCGGCCGATCGGGCGGCCACACCGCGCGCATGGCCTCGAACACCTCCAGCGGAAAGCGCGCGCGGTTTTCATGGCTGCCGCCGTATTCGTCCGTACGCCGGTTGGTCAACGGCGAGAGGAAGCTCGACAGCAGATAACCGTGCGCGCAATGGAGTTCGAGCCACTCGACGCCGGCGGCAGCGGCACGACGTGTTGCCGCGACAAAATCGTCCCGCACGCGGTCCATGTCGCCGCGGTCCATCGCCCGCGGCAACTGGCTGTGGGGCAAATACGGCAAGGCCGACGCGGAGATCAGAGGCCAATCCCCCGATACCAGCGGCTGATCGATTCCTTCCCACGGCACCCGGGTCGCGCCCTTCCGCCCGGCATGGCCGAGCTGAATTCCCACCTTGGCGTGTCCGACACTGTGAACGAGATCGACCAGGCGGCGCCACTGCGCCGCTTGCGCATCGTTCCAGAGCCCGAGGCAGCCCGGCGTGATCCGCGCATCCGGCGAGACGCAGGTCATCTCGGCAAAGACCAGCGCGGCGCCGCCCATGGCACGCGCGCCGAGATGGGCGATGTGGAAGTCGTCGATCAGCCCGTCCTGCGCCGAATACATCGCCATCGGCGAGACCATGATGCGGTTCGCAAGCGGAAGGCCGCGCACGCGATGCGGCGTCAGCATCGGCGGCGGCACCCGCTCGCCGTCCTTGACCGCTATGCCCGCGCGTTCGGCGAACCAGCGCTCAAAACCTTCCAGCCAGGTGCGGTCGCGCAGGCGAAGGTTCTCGTGGCTGATGCGCTGCGAGCGTGTCAGCATCGAATAGAAGAATTGCGGCGGCTCGAGCGTATCGGCATAGCGCCGGCCGACCACCTCGAACCATTCCATGGCGTTGCGCGCCGCATTCTGGATGCGCGCGACATCGACGCGGCGCACCTCCTCGTACGCGTCGAGCACGGTTTCGATGCCGGCGCGACCGTGGCCATGGCCATCGAACTGGTTGGCGAGCTCGATGGCGTCGTCGAGCGCGAGCTTGGTGCCCGATCCGATGGCGAAATGCGCGGTGTGCGCGGCGTCCCCCATCAGCACGACATGAGACTTGCCGTTGAACACGCTCCATTTGCCGCAGATCAGGCGGCTGAAATTGAGCCAGGCCGAGCCGCGCAGATGGCGCGCATTGGTCAGGAGCTTCGCGCCATCGAGCGTCTCGGCAAAGATTTTTTCGCAGAACTCGATCGAGCCCTGCTGATCGAGCTTGTCGAGCCCGTGGGCCTGGTAGGCTGCTTCCGTGGTCTCGACGATGAAGGTCGAGGTCTCTGCATCGAACTTGTAGATGTGGGCCTGGAACCAGCCGTGCTCGGTCTTCTGAAAATCGAACGTGAAGGCGTCGAACGCCTTCTTGGTGCCGAGCCAGATGAAGCGGTTCGGCCGGATCACCATGTCGGGCTGGAATTGCTCGGCGTAACGGGCGCGGATCCTGGAATTGACGCCGTCGCAGGCGACGATCAGGTCGGCGTCGGGATATTCAAGATCGGACTCGACGTCGCGCTCGAAGACGAGCTCGACGCCCAGCGCCTCGCAGCGCCTCTGGAGAATGTTGAGCAGATGCTTGCGGCCGATGCCGATGAAGCCGTGGCCGCTCGTGCGCTGGCGCGTTCCCTTGAAGACGAGCTCGATATCGTCCCAGTGATTGAAGGCGTCCTCGATCTCGGCGGCGCTCTCGGGATCGGCAATCCGCATCGCGGTCATCATGGCGTCGGAGAACACCACGCCCCAGCCGAACGTATCGTAGGGCTTGTTGCGCTCGACGACCGTGATGACGTGCTCCGGGTGCCGGCGCTTCATCAGCAAGCCCAGATAGAGACCGGCCGGGCCGCCGCCGATACAGACTATGCGCATGATCCCTCGCTTTCGCGCGTCGCGCCGTGTGCCGAGCTTTCACCCAAATTATTTTAAGCATAAAATATTTCCTCGGCACGCATCTTGTCAAGGCGGTTCTGCAAAGACCCGGCCCACGGCCTGGTCTCCGCGGCGTCGATCTGGAGATTCAGTGTAAATTGGACACACGGTAGCGCCGATTCCGAGCCGCTCCGGCGCAGCCTTGAATTTACTTTTGGCACGAACTATCTTGCCGGTGACCACGACAGCTGCGCCGGCTTTCGTCAGGCCATCAAGCCCGGGAGATTCGATTGGCACTCGCGAAGGAGTCCACGCCTGTTTCAAAGAATGGGGCGGATCAGGAGGCCGAGTACAGGGCTCAAACGCGGGTCTGGCTCCGGCTGCTCGCCTGCACGACCCTCATCGAAGGCGAGCTGCGGCGCCGTTTTCGCGATGAGTTCGATTTCACGATGCCCCGCTTCGATGTTCTCGCTCAGCTCGACCGAGAACCGAGCGGGCTTGTGCTGGGAGAGCTGCCCAAGCGGCTGATGGTCTCGGCCGGGAACCTCACGCCGATCGTGGACCGCCTGGTCGCGGATGGATACATCACCCGCACGCCGTCGAACCTCGACCGCCGCGTGCAGATTGTCTGCATGACGGTCGAAGGCCGCAAGACCTTCAGGCGAATGGCCAAGAGTCACGGCGCGTGGCTTGCCGAGCTGCTGGCCGATTTCCCGGCGGACCGCTTCGACGGATTGATCGGCGAGCTCGACGACCTCAAAGGCGCCGTCAGGGACGCACTGCAAAAACCCTGAGCGGACCGACAGTCAGCGCCGAAGCTTCACTCCGGCCGCCTCGCGATCCCACGTATCCGTGGTGATGCCCGCCTCGCGCAGCACGCCCTTCTTGATCTTGCCGTTCTCAGTCAACGGCATCTGGTTCAGAATGCGCACATAGCGCGGGATGGCGAAATAGGCGATCTGGCCTTCGCAATGCCTGACGATGTCGATGGGCTCGAGCGATTGGCCCGGCTCCAGCAGGATCGCAGCCGCAACCTCGTCCTCGCCCAACTCAGACGGCAGCGGGTAGATCGCGCAGGCGGCGACCGCGGGATGGGACTGGATGGTCTGCTCGACCTCCCACGAGGATACGTTCTCGCCACGCCTGCGGATCGAATCCTTCATGCGGTCGATGAAGCGGTAATGTCCGTCAGCATCCCGAACGACCCGATCGCCCGAATGGAACCACAGATTCCGCCAGGCCTCGACCGTCTTCTCCGGCATGCCGAAATAGCCGGTGGCAAAGGCAAAGGGTTCTCCGGCGCGAAGCAAGAGCTCGCCGGCCTGTCCGTCAGGAAGTGCTGAATCATTCTCGTCGACGATCCGCGCCTCGATGCCTTCGGCCAGATAGCCCATCGTTCCCGGACGATCGGACGGGATCGTGCCCGCGAACACGAAGTTGGTTTCGGTCGACCCGTAGCCGTCGACCAGCGGCACGCCAAACCGCTGAACGAACGGATCGTGGATTTGCGGCGGCACGCCGCCGCCAAGCGCAACGCGAAGACGATGCGTCGAGTCGCTCGCATTCTTCGGCTGCGCCAGCAGCATCGACGCCATTGCGCCGAGCAGATAGCCGACCGTCGCCTTGTGCCGTTGCGCGGCCGCCCAAAAGCCGGACGCGGAGAATTTCGGCTCCAGCACGTAGGTGCAGCCGTTCAGGAGCGCCTGATAGAACGCATTGAGCGCGTTGGTGTGGAACAGCGGCAGTGTCGTGAACAGCACATCGCCCTCGCGGATGCCAAGCGCCCGCGCCGAATAAATGCCCCACCAGAACAGCTGCGCCTGCGGACAGCACACACCCTTCGCTGGCCCCGTCGTGCCCGACGTGTAGAGGATCGCAACGGTATCGCCGGGACGCGCGGCACCCGCCGCGGCGACGGCTCCGAGCGCCGGCAACGATACGGCGGAAAGCCGGGCATCGATTGCACCGGCGGCAACTCCGACGATCCAGGTGCGAGGTGGCAGCTCGACACCCGCCTCGACACTCTCGATCGCGTCGACGAACTGAGCCTCGACGACGAGGAGCGCGGGACGCGAGTTGCGGAAGATGTGGGACAGCTGGAAGCCGCGCAGCGCGGTATTGATCGGGACCGCGATGGCGCCAAGCCACGCACAGCCGAGATAGACCTGCAAAAACTCCGGACGGTTCGAACACATCAGCGCAACCCGATCGCCCGGCTTGATCCCGGCATCGACGAGCGCCTGGGCCGACGCGGCCGCGATCGCCGCGGTCTGCGCAAAGCTCCAGCGCGCCTCCCCCGCGACAAGCAGGACACGATCGCCATAGCGCTCGGCCTGCCGCGTGAGGATCGTTGAGAGGATGCGGTCCGACGGCGGAAACGACGTCACTGCACACGCCCAGGCCGGGGGCACGTTCTCCCGGCCGACCGCGTCGCTGATGCTCACCGGCGCGTTCTCCGTCACGATCATGCTTCCGCCTCAGGGCAACAGCTTGTATTTGCCGTTGTCGATCTGGACCAGGATGCGCGAGCGATCGTCGACGCCATGCCGATCCGCCGGCGTATAGGTGTAGACGGCCTGCGTCCCGACGACCTCCTTGGTCGTGAACAGCGCTTGACGAAGCGCTGCGCGGAATTCCGGCGTGCCGGGCTTGGCACCCGATGCCATCGCGCGCTTGGCGGCATCGACAAGGACCACCCAGCCATCGAATGAGTAGGAGGAGAACGAGTCGGTCGGCATCTCGCCGTTCGCCTTCTCATAGGCCGCCCGGTAGGCCAAGGCGACTTTCTGAATCGGATTGCTCGCCGGAAGCTGTTCGGCCGCGATCACCGGCCCGGTCGGGCAGATGATGCCATTGGCGGTCTTGCCGGCGAGGCGCAGGAAGTCGGCGCTGATCATTCCATTGTTGCCGTAGAGCGGCCCCTTATACCCGCGCTCGGCCAAGGCGATGGCGGGCAGCGCGCCCGGCGTTCCGGTGCCACCGAGCATGATGGCATCGGGACGCGCCGCTAGCGCGCGCAGCACCTGTGCGGTCACCGACGAGTCGGATCTGGCATAGCGCTCGTTGGCGATGACCTTGATGTCCACCGCCTTGGCGCTCTGCGACAGCGAATCATACAAGAGGTCGCCGAGCGCATCCGAGAACCCGATGAAGGCAACCGTCTTCAATCCCTGTGCCTTCATGTGGTCGACGATGCCACGGACCAGGAGCGGCATTGGCTGCGGCGTCTGCACGACCCAGGGACCGCCCTCGCCGTCCGGAACGGATGCGATCGGGGAAACTGCGATCATCGGCACTTTCATCTCGATCGCGGCGGTCGCCATCGCCAGGGTCTGCGGCGCGCCCGACGTTCCGATCAGGATATCGACCTTCTCCTGCTCGACGAGCTTGCGCGCGTTGCGCGCCGAGGCGGTGGCATCGGAAGCGTCGTCGAGTTGGATGACGCGGACCTTCTCGCCGCCAATCTCACCGACATAGGCCTCTCCCGCGGCGATGCCCTTTGCATTCGGGATGCCGATCGAGGATACCGGCCCGCTGAGACCGGTGACGAAACCGACGAGGATCTCGGCCTGAGCAATTTGCGGGACGGCGAGAAGCAATGCAGTGGAGGCCAGCAGGCTCTTGATCAAGTTCATGGCACCTGTCTTTCGTGAGGATGTTCTTGTTCCGATTGGCACGCGCCATGGATTGGATTCAGGTTGACGCAACCAGCGCGATGACGCGAAGCGGACTGCCGGAACCGTTCTGGATCTTGAGTGGCGAGGCCACGATGACCGCCCCGGTGGCCGGAAGCTGATCCAGGTTGCAAAGGCATTGCAGGCCGTAGCGGCCGGCGCCGTGCAGGAAATGATGCGCCGGATAAGGCGGCTCGAAATGCCCGGCCTGCCCCGCATCCGTACCGATGGTCTCGGTGCCGAACCCGATAACGCCGCGCTCCTCCACCAGCCATTTCATGACGGCCGCGTTGGGGCCGGGCGTGTGTGCGCCGTCATCCTTGAGATTGGAATAGTCGCGCCAGCCCTTCTTCGACCAGTCGGTCCTGAGCAGCACCCAGTTCCGCTCGGGGATCCGGCCGTGCTTTGCTTCCCAGGCCTCGACGAGCGGGACCGTCAGCAGGAAATCGGGATCCTGCGCCGCCTGAGCGGAGCAGTCGATCACACATGCCGGCGCGATCATGTCCTTGGCCGGCATCGTGTCGACGGCATTGTTCGGCAGGTTCTTGCCGGTGAACCAGTGGATCGGCGCATCGAAATGCGTGCCGGTGTGTTCGCCGAACGTGACATTGTTCCAGTACCAGGCCGGACCGCGACCGTCGTAACGCGAGATTTCCTGGATGCGGACCGGCGCGGCCTGGCCGAACTCCGGCGGCAGCACGATGACCGGAAAATCCGGACTGAGCGTGAAGGTCAGATCGACGACGCGCACCGCGCCGGAAGAAACCGCACCCGCCAGCTCCAGGAGATTGTTGCTCTGCATCGTCACGTCCTCCGGCTTGGTTGAAATCCAGATGTCACCTGTCGAGCTCGCGCTCGAGCGCTTTCGGATTGGCCCCGAGACGTTGCCGGATCTCTTCGGCGACATCTCCGACATACATCTCCTCGAGCCCGCCTCTCAGCCCCGACACGATCGCCTGCGCGATTGCGCGCGGCGCGACCTTCGGCGGCGGTACGGTCTGGAACCACTCGGTGTCGACGGGCCCGGTGAACAGATTCATCACCCTGACGCCGCCGGGCCTGAGCTCGGCGCGGAGGCAGTGCGAGAGCGACATGCACGCCGCTTGCGAGGCCGAGTAGGCGCCAAAGGCCGGCCAGTTCGCCAGCGCATGGACCGAGAGAATGTTGACCCACGCGGCACTGTTGTTGATGCCATCGGCACCCCGCATCCGCATCGCGGGGCCGAAGGCCTGCGCGAGGTTGATGAAGCCGAGATAGGCCTGGTCGATCTCGTCGCGCGCGATGCTCGTGCCCCTGCGGTCGAGCAGGCCGCCCGGCCGCACATATTCCGTCGTGTTGACGAGGATATCGACCTTACCGCCGATGTCGGCCGCGAGATCGGCCGCAGATTTCTCGTCGGCGGCGTCAAGGGTCACGATCTCGATTCCGTCCTGACCGCGCAGCAGCTGCTCGCCGGCGAAAGGCCGCCACGGTTCGGCAACGCCGACGAAGACCGTCTTGGCGCCCGCGGCCTTCAGAGCGGCGACGGCCTCCTGACCGATCATGCTCCGACCGTTGGTGACCAGCACGCGCCGGAATTTCGGATCGGCCGTCATTTCCCGCCACTGCTTGTCGTCTGCCATGTTGGGAGTCTCCCCTTCGGGATGGGCAAAGGCCACTGCCTGGCCGCTTTTGTCGAGTTGAAACGACATGCGGACCGGTGCGCCCTCCACGCAGTCGGCATGGAGGTGCGTCACAATCGTCGGACCGCAATCCATCTTCACGAGGCCGATACGCCAGGGCGCCCGCTCGCGGAAATAGACGTCGCTCGGCACGCGCGCGGTCGTTTCGGCAAGAAGAACACCTTGTCGTGGCGCATCGACGAAGGCAAGGCCGGCCGACAGGCAAGACGGACAGGCCTCCCGCGCCGGATAAGCAAAAGAACCGCAAGCCTCACAGCGTTGCAGCATGAAGCGGCCCTCGGCGGCCGCCCGCGTAAACCCATGCGACGTTCTGCTGCGCGGTCGCGGCGGCGAAGCAGGCAGCCGCGTCCGCAGCAGCGGATTCTTGCGCCGGGGCGGCTTGATCGGCTCTATCATCGCGACGGCCCTGCAAAGATCGCGGCGCCCGAGGCGAGACCACGGTCATAGTTGATCATACCGAACCCCGAGGCCAAGGCGAGGCTCGCATTCCTGACCTGGGTGGGGCCTGCAGTCCCCAGAACCTGTCGAAGTCCCTCGACGAGACCGAGATAGGCGCCGGCGGCACCGGCCTGCCCGGCCGAGAGCTGCCCGCCCGACGTGTTGTGCGGAAAGTCACCGTCGATGGTGAGGTCGTGCTGGCGCACGAACTCGGCGCCCTCCCCCTTGTTGCAGAAGCCGAGATCCTCGAACTGCATCATCGTGATGACGGGGTAATCGTCATAGGTCTGCACGATATCGAGATCGTCAGGCTTCACGCCGGCCATTGCGTAGAGCTCGCCGATGTCCATTGCCCAGCCGCCGCGGACCTGTATCGGATCGTCGGCAAAGGCATTGTGCCGCTCGATCGTCGAAAGCAGCCGTGCTGCTGTCAGCCCGAGCGAGGCCGCGGTCTCGTCCCGCATCACCAGGAAGGCCTCGGCGCCGGCGCAAGGCATCACGCAATCGAAGAGATGGATGGGATCGGAGATCGGCCGTGCCGCCAGATACTGCTCCATCGTCAGCGGCGTCTTCATCAGCGCATGCGGGTTGCGCAGGGCATTGGCGCGCTGGGCGACGGCGATCCTGCCGACATCCTCACGCGTGACGCCGAAGGTCCGCATGTAGTTGCGGGCGATCAGCGCGAAGCTCGCATTGGCGCCACCGGCGCCATAGGGATAGACGGCATCCTGGTTGAAGCGCGAGAAGTTCTCCAGCGTCAGCCGGAAGGAATCGACGTGGTTGGTATCGCCGGCGATGCACGCCACGATGTCGGCGTCGCGCGCCTGAACCGCGCGCGCCGCTTTTCGCAAGCCTGCGATGGCGCTGGCGCCACCGAGCGGAATCGTATCCAGCCATCGCACGCAGAGCCCGAAATGCTGCGTCAGCCCGATCCCGCTGTCGGTGCCCATGGTGAAGCTGGAGACGCACAGACCGTCGATGTCGGAAGCCTTGATGCCAGCCTGCGCAACGAGCGTGCTCAGTGCCCGCCCGATCCACCACTGCGCACTCTCGATGGAGTAGCGCACATAGGGAATCGTGACGGGCGCAGCAATCACGACGCCGTCGTACGGTGTGCGCAAGGTATTGGTCACCAACCGCCCGCCTCGTTCATTGTCTCAGATGACCGTCAGCTTCACGGCAATATTGCCGCGTGTTGCATTCGAATAGGGACAGCGCTCGTGCGCGCCCGCGACGACCTCCTCGGCCACCGACCTCTCGACACCGGGCAGATTGACCTTCAGTTCGACGGCGAGCGCATATCCGACGGGAACCGGACCCATCGCAACCTTCGCGGTCACTGACGGCTCAGCGGATGGGACGACCTTCCGGGTACGCGCAACGAGCTTGACCGCTCCGAGAAAGCACGCGGCGTAGCCGGCCGCAAAGAGCTGTTCGGGGTTGGTGCCTTCGCCCCCGGGGCCGCCCAGCGATTTCGGCAAGGACAGCGATACCGACAACAGGCCATCGGCGCTGGCGGCCTTGCCGTCCCGGCCGCCGGTTGCCGTCACCTCGGTCTCGTACAGGATCTTTTCGGGAGTCATCATGATTCATTCTCCAGTCTTACCGGCTGTTGCGAGCAAGCAGTGCGCGGAAATCGTCGCGCGCCTGGGCGCTGGCCCGCTTGAAGCTCGGCCCGCGGCTGGGCTCCGTGCCATTGAGCTGCCGGAGCTGCACCCACATCTCGGCACTTTTCAGCGCCACGGCCGCGCAATTGACCACCGGCGCGTGCCCGACTTTGAGGCCATGCTCCCTTCCGATCAGAAGGCCGGGCAGCACACCGGCGGGGATCACGACGTCGGCGCCGTGCTCGACCAGCGGACGTGCGCAGGCGACAAAGTCCTTGATCATGCGGGCTTGCGCGGCCTGATCTCCGTCAAAGGCATCAGCGAAATCCGCCGGCTTGCAGCCGAGGCCGGTCACGTGGACCACGCGATCGCCGAGGCCATAACGCTCGGCCTGCTCGTAGTGCCAGACCTCGAAGACGGGATCGAGCGTCACAAGGCCGAGTCTCCGGCCGAGTTGAGAGGCCGCCAACAACGTCGCCTCGCCGGTCCCGATCACGGGAATGTCGAGCGTCGAACGCAACTCGTAGAGCCCGGGATCCTGGAAATGTCCCATCACGAAGGCGTCGAACCCACCCTCCTCGGCTGCGATGCCGTTGTCGATCGCCTGGACGGCGCAGCGCAATTCCGCGAGCCGTCCGAACTCCCGGTCGGGCGGCGAAATGCCCTCGACGTGAACTGTCGTGCCCGATGCGGCGATGTTGTTGAGGTATTCCGACAGCCGCGCCATGTAGGGCGCGTTCACGCTCGCATCAACGAAGCTCTGCCAGAAGATGCGCATCGTCCTTCTCCTCAGGCGGTGATCGGAGGATCGGTCGTCGACGGCCGATGAAGATATTTCAATCATAAACTAATTCACGCGTCAAATGCGCTCGGCGTCGCCGGTGACGGCCCTTGCTACGGCAAGGCAAGCACGGCCTTTTCGTACGCTCGATCGACACGGGGGCGCCGCACTCTGGCGAAATTGTATGCAACAACATTTTTTCTGACAGAGGCGTGACACGTGTTGACGGCTCCACCAACAATACTTTAGGCTTTAAGTAATTCATCACCGGCCAGGGACCGGTGGCCATGACCATGATGTTGCAGGGCACCGATTTTGAGAGACTCGATCGTGTGGACAGTCGCCGTGCTCGAACAGCCGGCAGCAGCACCATCGCCGGCCGCGCATCGCGGCCGGGCCAACGGCCTTTCGTTGCTTCAGGAAAGTCCCGCCCGCATCTGCCGATGGGCCTGTCGTTCGAGCGGCAACCAGCGCCATGGCCGCTGAGATCCGGCCGAGCAAACCCTCTTCGGTCGCGCCCGGATTTCGGCGCTGCAGCAATGCTTTCAATCGGTTCATTCGTCGTTCGGGGTCCCCGCACGACAGCTTCGAGGCATTCCTATCCAGCAACAACGGAGGAGAACGCGTATGCGCAAGACTCTGAGCCTACTCGCAACTGTCGCCGGACTCTTCGCAGCGCCGGCTGCGCAGGCCGACATCACCATCGGCTTCGTCACCTCGCTGAGCGGCAACGGCTCGTCGATCGGAATCCCCTATGGGCGCGGCATCAACGCCGCCCATGAATACAAGAAGACCATCAACGGCGAGACCATTCGCCTGATCCAGCTCGACGACGGCTCAGACCCGTCGGCCGCGACCCGCAATGCGCGCAAGCTGGTCGAAGAAGAGAAGGTGGATCTCCTGATCGGCACGGCCACGGCGCCCTCGACCATCGCCATGGCGGCGGTGGCGAGCGAGCTGAAAGTGCCGATGATCGCGGTCTCGCCGATCGGCAAGCTGCCGGATACACCGGAGCAGTGGGTGGTGTCGGTGCCGCAGCCGGCCTCGCTCCTCGTCAAGATCGTCGCCGACCGCATGAAGCGCGACGGCATGAAGAACATCGGCTATGTCGGCTTCTCCGATGCCTGGGGCGACCTCGTCTATAACGGCGCCAAGGCCGCCGAAGCCGCGGGCGACATCAAGATTCAGACCAACGAGCGCTATGCCCGCACCGACACCTCGGTCACCGCGCAGATCCTCAAGGTGATGGCCGCACGTCCCGACGCCGTGCTCGACGGCGGCTCGGGTACGCAAGGCGCGCTGCCCCTTCTCACGCTGGCCGAGCGGGGCTTCAAGGGCAACACCTACGGCACGGTCGCGCTCGTCAATCCGGACTTCGTCAATGTCGGCGGCAAGGCGGCCGACGGCATTCAGGTCTCCGCGGGTCCCGTAATCGTCGCCGAGCAGCTTCCCGACGAGCACTTTGCCAAGAAGATCGCGCTGGATTTCCGCAGCGTCTACCAGAAGACCCATAACATCCCGACCACCGACGGCTTCTCCGCCTATTCCTTCGACGCCTGGCTGATCTTCGCCAACGCCGCCGAGCGGGCGCTGAAGACCGCCAAGCCCGGAACGGCGGAATTCCGCACCGCGCTGCGGGACGCGATCCTCAGCACCAAGGAGCTGCCGGGCGTGCATGCCGTCTACAATTTCAAGCCCGGTGCGGTCACCGGCGTCGACGAGCGCTCGCTCGTCGTGGTGCGCTTGACCGGCGGCGCCTGGAAGTACGCGCCATAACCGGATCAATGGCCCCGGCATCACAGGGAGCAACGACGTCTCAATGACGAGCGACATTGCAGCCATTCTCGCGATCGACGGGATCGCCACCGGGGCCGTCTACGCCCTGGTGGCGATCGGGACCGTCCTCATCTTCACGGTGACACGGGTCATCTTCATTCCCTTCGGCGACATCGCGGCCTTCACTGCGCTGACGCTGGCTGCCCTCGACGCGAAGCGCTTTCCGGGCACGGGAGCGCTGGTCGTGATCCTGGCCTGTCTTGCGACCCTGATCGAGATCATCTCGCTGATGCGCTCCGGCGAACTCCGGCTGCTGCCCCGCGCGCTGTCCTTCTATCTCCTGCTTCCGCTCGCCGTGGTCGGTGCAGCCTGGCTTGTCATGCGCCTGGACCCGCCGCTTGCCGTCAGGCTCGTGCTGGCGCTGATGCTGATCACGCCGATCTCTCCGCTGCTGGACCGGATCGTCTTCCGTCCCATCGCTGACGGCACCGTGCTCCTGTTGCTCACGGTGTCCGTGGCGCTGCATTTCGCGCTGGTCGGCCTTGGCCTGTTGTTCTTCGGGCCCGAAGGGGTCCGGACCGAGCCGCTGACCTCGCTCTCGACCGAGTTCGCGGGCGTGCTGATCTCGGGCCAGACCATGCTGATCGTGATCGCGGCACTCGTTTTCAGCGGCCTCCTCTACCTCTTCTTCGACTTCACGTTGGTCGGAAAATCGCTGCGCGCCACGGCCGTGAACCGGACCGGCTCCCGGCTGATGGGAATACGCCCCGCCCGCGCCGGCACGATCGCCTATCTGCTGGGGTCGCTGATGGCCGGCGTATCCGGCATCCTGATCGCGCCGGTGAACACCGTGTTCTACGATTCCGGCTTCCTGATCGGCCTCAAGGCCTTCGTCGGCGCCATCGTCGGCGGCATGACCAGCTATCCCGGTGCGGCGATCGGCGCCGTCGGCGTCGGCATCCTCGAAAGCTTCGCCTCCTTCGAGAGCAGCGCGCTCAAGGACGTCATCGTCTTTTCGCTGCTGATCCCGATCCTGATCTGGCGATCCCTCGCCTCGCTGCATTCCGAGGAGGAGATCGAGGAATGACGCGCCTCCACATTCAGTTTGCCGCCATCCTCGCCGTGCTGTGTCTCGCGGTGGCTCCCTTCGTGCTCAGTCCGTTCAGCATCACGCTGATGAACTATATCGGCATCTATTCGCTGGTCGCCATTGGTCTTGCACTCCTCACCGGCGTCGGCGGCATCGTGTCGTTCGGTCAGGCGGCGTTCGTCGGCGTCGCGGCCTATGCAAGCGCGTGGGTCTCCGCGTTGAACGGCTACTCCCCGTGGCTCGGCCTCGTGTTCGGCGTGGTGCTGACCTGCGGCGTCGCAACGGTTCTCGGCGTCGTCACCCTGCGGCTTCAAGGTCACTTCCTCTCGCTCTCGACCGTCGCCTGGGGCCTCGCGATCGGCTTCCTGTTCGGCAATGTCGAGGGGCTCGGCCGCTTCAACGGCATCTCGTCGATCCCGCCGATCAGCGTCGGTTCGATTGCGCTGGTCACGAGCGCCCAGATCTATTTCCTGATCTGGGGCATCGTCGCCGCGGTGCTTTTCCTCGGCTACAACCTGCTGGACTCCCGGCTCGGCCGCGCCATGCGCGCGCTCCGCGGCGGCAATACGCTGGTCGAGAGCCTCGGCATCAACGCTTTCCGCATCAAGCTCGCGACCTTCGTGATCGCGGCCTTCCTGGCCTCGCTCTCCGGCTGGCTCTATGCGCATATGAGCCGCTTCATCAGCCCCGGTCCGTTCGATGCCGGCATGGGCATCGAATATCTGATGATGTCGATGGTCGGCGGCGCCGGCAGCCTGCTCGGCGGTGTCGTGGGGGCCGCCGTCGTCACGCTGCTCAAGAACAGCGTGCAGGACTATCTGCCGCTGATCGCCAAGGGTGCCTCCGGCCAGCTCGAGATCGTCGCCTTCTCCGCACTGTTCATCCTGTTCCTGCAATGGGCCCGGCAGGGCATCGTTCCCTTCGTCGTGCGCTATCTGCCCAAGGCCAGGCGCGAGCGACCTCAACCGGCGCCGCCCCTGCCCCGTCGTGCACAACCGACGCCCGGAGAGCTGCTTCTGAAAGTGGATGGCGCCGAGCGCCGGTTCGGCGGCCTGGTCGCGGTCAACAATGTCAGCTTCGAGGTCCGCGCCGGCGAAATCCTTGCCGTCATCGGCCCCAACGGCGCCGGCAAGAGCACGATGTTCAACTGCCTGACCGGGGCGCTCCGGGTCAACAAGGGCGAGATCGTCTTTGCGGGACGCCCGATCACGCATGATGCGCAGTCCCGCATCGCCAAGGCCGGCGTCGCCAGGACCTTCCAGCATGTGAAGCTGCGACCGCGCATGAGCCTGCTGGAAAACGTCATGCTCGGCACTTATGCCCGCACGCGCAGCGGCCTGTTCGCCGGCGCCTTCCGCCTCAACCAGCGCGAGGAGGCCAGCGCCCGGCACGAGGCCCTGATGCAGCTCGAACGCGTCGGGCTCGGCGACAAGCCGTTCGAGCTCGCGGGCAATCTGCCGCTCGGCAACCAGCGCATCCTTGAGATCGCGCGTGCGCTCGCCGCCGACCCTGCGCTGCTGGTGCTGGACGAGCCGGCCGCCGGCCTTCGCCGCCAGGAGAAACTGCGGCTCGCGGAACTGCTCAGGTCGCTGCGGGCGGACCATCTGACGATCCTGATCGTCGAGCATGACATGGAGTTCGTGATGTCGCTGGTCGACCGCATCGTGGTGCTCGACTTCGGCTCAAAACTCTGCGAAGGCGCGCCAGCCGCGATCCGCAGCGACGAACGGGTCCAGGAAGCCTATCTCGGAGGCGTCGCGTGAGCGAGATGCTGTCCATGACGGATGTGACGGTCTGCTACGACAATGTCGAAGCGGTCCGCAACGTGTCGCTGTCGGTCGAGGAAGGTCAGATCGTCACCGTCATCGGCCCGAACGGTGCCGGCAAGACCACGCTGCTGATGGCGGCCATCGGCCTGCTCGCCTCTCGCGGGCGCATGGTCTTCCAGGGTCACGACATCGGCAGAATGTCGGTCGAAGACCGCGTCGAGCGCCGGCTGTGCCTGGTGCCGGAGAAGCGCGAGCTGTTCTCCGACATGACGGTCGCAGACAACCTCCTGCTCGGCTCCTACAGCCTGCGCGACCGCACGGGCGTCCAGAAGACATTGGACGAGGTTTATGATCGCTTCCCCCGCCTGAAGGAGCGGCAACGCCAGGCCGCCGGCACGCTCTCCGGCGGCGAGCGCCAGATGCTCGCGCTCGGCCGCGCGCTGATGGCCAAGCCGAAGCTGCTCATGCTGGACGAACCCAGCCTCGGCCTCGCGCCGCTGATCGTGCGCGAGATCTTTCGCACCATCGCGTCGCTGCGCGATCTCGGCGTTTCGATCCTGCTGGTCGAGCAGAACGCCCGCGCCGCGCTGGAGACGGCCGACTACGGCTATGTGCTCGAGACCGGCGAGGTCGTGCAGTCCGGCCCCGCCAAGGATCTCATCCACGATCCCAGGCTGATCACGGCCTATCTCGGCGGGCACTAGCGCCGGTTCGGATCAGGCCCGGCGAGCCGCACAACAAAATAGTCCAAAACAACCCCATGCACAGTAGCCGGTGACAGCGATATCAATGGCTTGCTGGCCGGCGTCTGCGGATTTTACGAAATCAGCTTGATCCGTCGGGCAAAACAGTGGCATGATGCCATCATCGCCGCTCACGTCGCTGTCTTTTCGGAAGCTAGGGGACGCCTTCACCTCGCGGGATGCCCTACCAGCGAGACCGAGTACAGCGCCCGGGAAGCCGAAGTACTTGCCTCCTCAATTGAGCAAGCAAAACGTCCCGCAAACATCAGAGCCTCGCTAAGCTGCCGGAATCGTTTGTTCGCACCTCGGCCGACACGGAGATGGATAGGCTGGTGCTAGCTTCTGGCCGATCCGCGAAGTGGCGACACCTTTCACTGAGGTCCGCTTGGTGGGGTGGAGCGGACCGATTTTGCTCGCTCTGAGTTCTTCGCAATTTGACCCGGAGCGGAAGTCGCAGACCAGGACGGTCCGAACCTCTGGCACGGCGACCTGCCGACGAATCCGGCGGTGGCGCAAATGCGAAGTGCCGCGGCGTCTACTAGGGCGACCTTCGCATCGACCAGAGGATAGCGTTCGTGAGGATTCGCTGGTAGCGGGCGTCCTGCCAAACTGACGGCTCGTGGCCTAGCGCCGAATAAAATACTCGTCCCTCGCCATAGAATCGGGTCCAGATGAGAGGCCAGCCATAGAATCGTTGATGTACGCCGGTCTTGCCAAGGTCCACCGAGCTTGGGTCGAGGCGCAGAAGCACGTGTGATCCACGATAGTCGAAGTCGCTGATTTGGTAGATCTCGTCCTCGACTTGCAACGAATTCCCAAGGAAAGCCACCAGGGGATCGCCAGGATCAACCACCTCGATCTTCACGGCCTGATGCCAAGGATGACCATTAAAGTAGCCACCGACCAGATCGAGATAGTCCGGCCAAGTGTAGAATGTGTCCGTCGCCGAATGAACGCCAAGGAACCCGCGGCCCGAGCGCACAAAGTTGAGAAGAGCTCTCTTTTGCGCGTCGCTCATCGGAAGTTCTCCTGACGTGTAGAACATCACCGCTGCGTAGCGCTCGAGGTTTTCGGTTGAAAATTCAGACGTGTCTTCCGTTGTAGTGACTTCAAAGACACCCGAATTGCTTCCGAGCTGGGTCACGATTGCCTTAGAAAGCGGTATGACGTCATGCCGGTAGCCGGCGGAGTATGTGAAATAGAGGATGCGCTCTGGCGGACGCTCCGGATGCGCGCCGAGTGGTCGGATTGCCGCCGCGCCGCCGAGGAGCGCGATGAACTCACGTCGCCTCACAATCGCCTCCGCCAAAACCAACCATGTGTTGAAGAAGCCTAGCACAGATCAGCCCAGTGCCGACCCTGGGGCATCGCCCTCTGGCGTCCCATGCAACGCTGCTGGCTCATCAGCTAAGTGGCGAACCGTCTTACTGAGGTCCGCTTCGTGGGTGGAAGCGGACTGGTTTTGCTCAGGCCGAGTTCTTCGCACTTTGACCCAAAGCCGACGTAGGGCGGGAACGCGCTGAAGTCGGCTTCTGACCGGAAGCGCTCATCACCCTTCCGGCACGCCAGCGAGGCGCCAGCCTTCACACAAGCGCTGCAGCCCGGCAAGGTAAATTGGATTGTCGCTTTGTTGAGCTGCGAGCAAGCGACGAATGGTGAAACCTGAGTTGAGCGCAAGTCCCGTTCTCGCAGCAGTTCGCGCCTCATCGAGCGCGCCGGTCAAGGCCAAGGCAGCGGCGAGCGATATATGAGCGAGATGAAAGTTACGGTTCGCCTCGGTGCTTCGTCGCAGCCAACTGACGGCTTCGACGTCTGAACCAAGCAGCAGCTTGGCCACGCCCGCAAAACACGCCCACTGGTAGGCGAAAACGTCGCGAGGAGAGAGCCGTAAAGCTTCGAGTATATGGCCTTCGGTCTCGGTAGCGCGACCTATGTAGGATTTGGCGAAACCAAGGGCAGCATGAGCGTTGACCAAATTCGGAGCCAGCGCCAACGCATGTTCGAACTCACGGATGCCTTGGGCGGCCCGGTTCGTAAAGGTCTGGACCCAACCCCGAGCCATGTGGGCTGAGGCACTGTTCGGCCTAATCGACAACACCTTGTTCACCATCGCCTCGGCCGCCGCAAGCCGCGCGGGCCCATCATCCGTCGTAAAGCTACCTCCAACTACCGTATCAACATTTGCCAGACCAATCATTGCTTCGACGTTGCCGGAATCGAACTCCAGCGAGCGTTCGAAGAAGCCCCGCGCTTGCGTAACGCATTCAAGGCTAATCCCCTTCATCAACCAGGCCCGGCCCTGGAAGCACAAGTCCATCGCATCGGGATGCAGCGTACGCTCGGCTCGTCGCGCCTCAGCCTCGATGAGCTGGGCACCTAATGTACCGGCGAGCCTCGACACGATTTCGTCCTGCATATCGAACAGGTCGACGACAGGCTTCTCGAAGCGCTCGGCCCAAAGATGCTGGCCGCTCCTGGCATCGATCAGCTGAACATTCATCCGAAGTCGCTTGCCGCTGCGTTGCACTGAGCCTTCGAGCACGTAGCGAACGTTTAATTCGCGGCCGACTTGCCGTACATCGACTGCTCTATCCTTGTATGAGACGGCGCTGTGCCGTGCGATGACAAATGAACCAGCGATGCGCGACAAGTCCGTGGTCAGACTCTCGGTTACACCATCCACGAAATAGTCCTGCTCGCGATCACCGCTCAGGTTTGCGAAGGGCAGCACGACGATGGATAGGCGCGGCGGTGCGTCGCCAGTGCGCTCGACTGGGTCCACCGCCTGATTTGCGGGCCTCCGGTCTTCCTGCACTGCACCAACGAAGCGGAAACCTTTGCGCGGCAATGTTTTGATCAAGTGCTGTCTCTCGCCCGTGTCGCCGATTGCGCTCCGGGCGGCATTGAGGCGAGTCGTCAGCGCAGCATCCGAGACGATGCGCCCCTTCCAAACGGCGTTGATGAGGTCGTCCTTGCTGACGACGCGCTCTCTGTTTCGGATCAGGTATTCAAGCAGATCGAACACCTGGGGTGCGACAACGATCACGTCCGTTGCGCGCTGCAGTTCGCGCCTGTCGGTATCCAATGCGTAATCCTCAAAAAGAAAACGCAAGCTGCATTCCCTCTCAGGAGCCACCTCTGAAACCCCTAGAATAAGCTGCCAGTGAGGAAAATGTAAGCGAGCTGTTGCTGTCTACATCGTTTTGCGACCTTATCGCCGCAAGCCAGCAGTGCTCATCTCGTTCGGGCTGATGGGAGTGAGCCTGCTGGGCCTGGCGCTGACGCTGACCTGCGCTCCCCAAAGAACGGAGATTGGCTCAACCGAGATCACGCAAAAGGCCTTTTGCTCGCTTAAGGTCGGCGGTGTCGAGACCTTCGGTAAACCGGTCGTAAATCGGTTGCAGCAGCGCCTTCGCTTCAGCCGGTCGGCCCTGATCGCGAAACAACTGCGCCAAGCTTGTGGCGCCGCGTAGTTCCCAGGACAGAGCGCCTTGCAGGCACGCCCACTTCATCGCCAGGTAAAACTGATCCTCGGCCGTTGCCGCAGCGCCGGGCGCACCTTGCAACAGCAGCAGTTCGCCCTTGATGCGCTGCAGCTCGGCGATGCTCAAGCGTTCTTCGGTCTCCTCCGCGCGCGCGATCGCATCGTGCACCACCGAAAGTCCTTCGCCCACTTGCCCGACGCGCCCCAAGCCTTCCGCCATCTCACCAACGAACAGGAAATAGCGGTGCGATGCGTTGACTTCGTCGCCGAGTTCGTCGATGCCTGACCGCAGCAGCGGCAATCCGCCGGCGGTATCTCCGCGCCTGATCGCAAGCAGTCCTTGATGGCTGCGGGCAAAGGCGACATAGCGCATCAGCGAATGCCTGGTCGAAAGGTCGATCAGCCTTGTCACATAATGGTCTGCGACATCCATATGGCCGCTCCACAGCGCGATCGGGCATGCTGCGTTGGCGACGATGTAGCACACCGAGTTGACGTGTCTGCTGGCAGATGCCTCATGCAGGTATGTTTCGGCGATGCGCATTGCGCGATCCGGAAATCCCTGCAGCCATAGGGTCCGGCCCAGAAAGGCGCCGGCGGTCACCCGCTGGTTGCTCCGGAAACGGCTGATCCGCGACGTTTGGACGGGAGGAACATAGTGCGCGAGCATGCGTTCGAGGTGATACCGCGCGCTTGGTTGATCGCCGAGGCATTGCTGCGAGATGCCGATCAATCGCTCACCGATCAGCCGATCGTTGGAATTTGACCGGCTTGCCGC
Organism: Bradyrhizobium sp. Arg816; assembly: GCF_029989365.1. Classification (GTDB taxonomy): domain Bacteria; phylum Pseudomonadota; class Alphaproteobacteria; order Rhizobiales; family Xanthobacteraceae; genus Bradyrhizobium. Next base: position 394,859 of record NZ_JAPRAQ010000001.1, read on the forward strand.
AAGGGCGCTGAATCGTTGCGCGGCGGTCAAGGAGGCGCGAAGTCGGCCGGCAACCCGGTGAAAGAACCACAGGCCCAACAGCGACCGCAATTGATGCTCGACATCGTCAAGCCTCTCTGCAAGCTCCAGCGCCCTTGTCCAGGCTCCGCCGAGCGCGGGAATTTTCGCGTCGGTGACAAATATCAGGGTCGTACCGAGCGCAGTATGCAGCTTCATCTCGAGGCGCGCGTCGCCATTGACGGTAGCCCCAAGGGCGGCGATCGCCCGCTCCACGCGGCCTCGGCATTCCTCCAGCAACGACGAATGGATGCATAGGGGCACGGCGGCCGCGGTCAGCCCCGCGCCAATCTGCACGTCACCGCCGGGTGAGAAGGCCCAACCCAGCGCCGCGCGCAGGTTGTCGATGTGCCGTCCGTAGTCGCCCATCCAGTCGACCGTGGGGCGCATCTCCAGCTCCGCTTCAGCCCGCTCGAACAAGTCCCGGTAATACTCGGCATGGCGGCGCGCGAGCCGTTCCCGTTCCCCGCTCTCGTCAAGCTTTTCGAGGGCATAAGTATGGGTCGTATCCAATAAGCGGTAGCGCGCCGCGGTGGCATCGATTTCCGCCACGACCAGCGACTTCGAAACCAGGCTGGAAATTCCATCGACCACGTCCGGCAAAGCGATCCCGGCGTCCGTTACCACCGCGCAGATCGCCTCCAGGTCGATGGCGCCTGCGAAGACCGCGAGCCGACGGAGGAGCACCAGCTCAGGCTCAGTGAGCAGCTCGTAGCTCCAATCGAAAGTCGCCCGCAGAGTTTGGTGACGCGGCAGCGCCGTCCGCCAACCTCCGGTCAGCGGCTGAAACCGATCGTCAAGGTGAGCGGCGAGTTCTTCGACACCGAGAGCCGTGACACGTGCCGCCGCCATTTCAATCGCGAGCGGTATGCCATCAAGACGCCGGCAGATCGCCGCGATCGTCTTTGCCCGCTGGCCATCCAGAACCGCCCCTGGCTCGGTTGCTCGCGCACGTTCGATGAACAGTCTGACGGCGCCGTATTTCAGGAGATCATCCGAGGCCTCCGTCGGAATCGAGAGCGGCTGCACCCAGTAGACCTGCTCCCCCTCGGCCCGGAGCGGCTCCCGGCTGGTTGCGATGATCTGAGCCGAGGATCCGGCTCGCAGCACGCCCTCAGCCATCCTCGCTGCGGCGTCGATCACATGCTCGCAGGTGTCCAACACCACCAACAAGCGCCGCGCCGCCAGTGCCAGCGCCACGCGCTGCGTCGAAATTTCACCTCCGCCGAACTTGAGCCCGATCGCGGCAGCGAGCGCTATCGGAACCAGACTGGGATCGGCGAGCGGCGAGAACTCGACCAGCCACACGCCCTCTGGAAAATGCGGCAGCAGTTCACGGGCGACCGCGAGCGCGAGCCGTGTCTTGCCGATCCCCCCCGCCCCGGTCAGGGTGACGAGCCGGCCGGCACGGACGAGCTTCGAGATTTCCCCGACCTCGGCGGTGCGGCCGATCAACGCCGAAACCGGCTGCGGCAGGTTGGTCGACGCTAATGGCTGCGCCGACGCACTTTCGTTCAGGTAGAGTGGATGTCCCGGTCCGGTTGCTGGCCGCATGGTCCAGATGCCGCGCAGGTGATAGCCGCGGCCGGACACCGTCTTCAACAACTCGCGATCTGCGCCGAGCGCCTTGCGAATGGCGGATATATGAATCTGCAGCGTGTTTTCTTCGACCGTCGCAACCGGCCACACCTGATCTATCAGGTCGCGCTTGTTGACAAGCTCGCCGCCCGACTGAACCAGAATCTCCAGAATCTCGAATGCACGGTTCCCGATCGGAACGGCAACACCTCGGGACCGCAACTCACGCTGGGTAAGATCAATCTCCCACCCGTTCGACTCATAGACGGCTCGTAGGCTTTGCTCCGCCATCACGGCCTGCCCCGCCGGTTGAGTAATCCTAAGAAAATCTCAGCATCAGATCAGGGAACCGCGCCAGGAAATCAGCTTAAACGTTGATCCGGGCAGTGGGCAAGGGCCGTCGAACTATCCGGTCAGCGCGTCATAAGGACAATATTTCTGTTTCGGTGCTGCGGCCCGCCGTCGAGCTCTCGTTCGTCAACCAGCCCGCCTCCCGCACGATGGCGACGGCTGACCGGGCGACGGGGGCCGTGATTCCATTGACGAGTTGCAGTCGCAGATTGCGGCCCTCGGTAACGGCCCGCACAACCGCCTTCCTCGCGACCCACCAGGAGCGATGCACCTGCAGGCCATCGGCATTTTCGAGCGCCATCATCGCCTGGTTGAGCGTTGCCAGGACAAGGCGAGAGTTGCCGGCGGTATGGACGCGTACATAGTGGTCCTCCATCTGCAGGCAAAGCACCGCGGAAGGTGGCGCACCGAGTAGCCCGAAAGCAGTTGGCGGCGCTTCGCCGGCTTCCTTGGCCTGCTGTCGGCGATGTAACCGGGCCTGCATAAGAAGGGTGAAACCCAGCACAATCGGCAAGGCGGTGACGAGCCCCTGCAAGTACCAATCGAGTGGTCGCAAGATTTTCAGGAAAGGCCATATCGATACGGCGATCGACACGACCCAGATCTGGAATGGCGCGTTCAGGATGACGACGCCGAGGAAGATCGACATCCAGGTCATCGCCGGGTTCAGGCGGAGCCGCAGTACCACCCGGATCAGCGATCCGAAAAGGAGGATTCCTGGTAAGAAACAGGCGAGTTGAAACACCACGCGCTGCCAGGTCGGTCCGTTCAGATAGCTACCAAACGGTCCGATCAGGCCGAAAAAGATGGCGCAGACGCTCGCGATCGCGAGGTCAACGACCCAATCCCGCAGAAAGTCACTCCGGCGCGCTTCACTCATAAGGCCATTATAGTGGCGGTTTGCCCGCCGGCGAACCCATTCGCCCGTTGGTGAACAATTGCTGGCGCCGGCCTGTGCCGTTTGCTGGATCCTTGGCGTCTCACTCGCCGAGAGGTTCCCATGCGCTACACGATTGCATATTTTTTCGCCGTACTCATCGCGGTCACCGCCGGCCAGGCCGACGCCGCGGTCGGGTTCCGGCATTTCAGCATCGACGATCCGCAAGGCCCACCTATCGAGGTGGGCGTCTGGTATCCGACCACGATGACCCCGAAGCTGGCGGCGGTCGAGACCGATCAGCAGATGGTCGCCCGCGACGCGCCGGTTGAGGGCACCGGTCTGCCGCTGGTGGTCATATCGCACGGTCACGGAGGCTCCTATGCCGGGCACCTCGACACCGCCACGGCCCTGGCCAATGCAGGGTTCGTCGTCGCCGCTCTTACGCATAATGGCGACAGCTGGCGCGACCAAAGCCGTCCTACCGCAATCTGGGAACGGCCACGGCAATTGAAGCTGCTCACGGATTACATGCTGGGCGCGTGGAGCGACCACGGGCGCCTCGATGCCAATCGCGTTGGCGCGTTCGGCTTCTCGGCTGGCGGCTTGACGGTGCTAGCGGCCGCCGGTGGCGAGCCGGACCTTCGGACCCTCCCGCGTCACTGCAAGGCGCATCCCGCCTTCGAAGACTGTCAGATCATTCAAGAGCACCCGTCGCTGCCGGATACCGATATCGTCTGGACCCACGATCCGCGAATCAAGGCGGTGGTCTCCGCCGCGCCCGCTCTCGGTTTTGCCTTCGGGACCAACGGTCTAGCGGCGGTCCTCCAGCCGGTGCAGCTGTGGCGGGCCGAGGATGATCAAGTGCTGCCACACCCCTATTATGCGGAAGCCGTTCGGCTCGCCTTGCCGACGCCACCGGAGACGCACGTCGTGGCTGACGCCGGGCACTACGACTTTCTGAAGCCGTGCTCTGCGGACCTGGCAAACCGCATGCCTGCAATCTGCACAAGCAAGCCGGGCTTCGACCGCGCTGCGTTTCATGAGCGCTTCGATCACGACATCGTCGCCTTCTTCAAGCGGACGCTGCAGTAGGACGCGGAGCGCAACGGCCTTCGTGGTCAGCGCTTAGCCAGTGTTCCTGACCGCCTCGGCGAGAATGGCATACAGCTGCTGCTTGCTGAATTCCTTGGGCTGCTGCTTCTCTGCGGTGCTCCGCGACACCTTCTTTTCTACTCGACGTACCAAGGCGGCCGACGACGCCGGCCTTAGCTTCGGGGGCGGCCTGATCTTGGGTCTTGCTGTTGGCGGCTTGTGGCCACGCTTCAAGCCCGAACGGGTCAGCATCCCGCAGACCGCGTTACGGCTATACCCGAGACGGCGCGCAATCTGTGCCGCACTCTGTCCTGCGGCCCAGAGCCTTTTGAGCAGCGCTACGTCTTTCGCATCCCAGCCCATGAGAGATTATAGCGCGGACTGGCCGACTCTGGCTAGTCCAGGCCGCTCGTGGGAATCCCTTCCATGGATTCACGACCTGGCTCTACAATTTCGGTGATCGCTCCGCCCAGCCTTTGGTGGCTTGGCAGATTTCCATCGCCCGGGCGTAGGCGGGGCGTGTCGTGGTGCGGGCGAGATAAGCACGCTCGACTGAACCCGGGGTATAGTTGCCGGTTCGCAGACCAAGCAGGAGAGCGTAGCTCACTGAAATGTCAGCAGCAGTGAACCGGTCTCCGGCGAGAAATGGACGGCTTGCGAGACGCTGGATGACCAATCCCAGCCGGCTATGAAAGGTCTCCAGTGCCCAGCATGTGACCCGGGCGTTTCGCTCCGCTTCGGGGGCGAGTGCGCGACCAACGATGACGGCGTTCATTGGTCCGGCGAGCCCAGCCTCTCCCAAATGGAGGAATTGCAGATAGGCGGCGAAAGCCGGATCATCCGGGGCGACGGCGAGCGGGCTCGGGCCGTGGCGGGCGAGCAGGTATTCGAGGATCGCGATCGATTCGACCATGATCATCTCGCCGTCCTGCAGCGCCGGGATAAAGCCGGCGGGGTTGATCGCAAGAAAATCAGGATCATTCTCGACCGCGAACAGATCGACCGGGCGCAGCCGATAAGCCACTCCCAATTCCTCGAGCAGCCAAACGACACGGAACCCACGACCTTCGCCATAGACAGTGAGCATGATTGAGCGTCCTTACGCTGGCTTTAGTGCCTTAATTCGCAGGAGCGAGATTTCCACGCATACTGCTATCGCTCTGACACGATCTGCACAAGGCGCGCCGAGTACTCGGCATCATGCAGCGCCTCACCTCTTCACTTTATGGGTTCACGACCTAGTCTTCATCCGGCTCGCGTACGACTGCCGGTTCGTCGGCTTCATCCTCCTCTTCGTCGTCTTCGTCGTCCTCCTCGTCTTCATCAGGATCTCGGGGCGGCATCGCGGCGTCCATAGCTGCGAGCGGCGTCCAGACGATCGCCGTGATGAAAACTGCTTCGAAATCGTGTTGCCTCATGTTGTTGTTACTCCTCGAAAAGCATCGGCGCTTACGAATACTTCATGCCGAGGACGCCTCAGGTTCTATATTTACCAACACCTCGCCGGCAGTGATTTCGGGATCCCCGAGATCGAGGTCATGCAGACTTGCTTGAATAAACTCCATTATCCTGGCGTTCGCTGCATTGGCGCTTTCGCGGTCCTCGAACATCATCACGGCGACACCGACGCCGTCGCCCCCATCCAGCACGTAGTAAGATCTGAATCCGTGCGTTTGCCTCAGGATCTGACCGACGCCGCTCTTGGCGCGGCGAGCAGCGTCCGCAACCGAACGAACCTTGGTGTACTTGCGAATGACGATGTACATGAGGTCACCACGCGTTGCAGTTCCCGCCCTACGCATCAAAGCAACCGGGTCCCGGTTGGACCAGGGCGCTGCTTCCCGGATGGCCGCGCGCCTTTCTCCAGCGAGCCAACCTCGCCCCGCAAGCGGGGGCGAGGTGCCGAGGCTCAGGTCCCCTCGAACTTGAACGAGACGTTGAGCTTGGCGCGATAGGCCTCTACGTTGCCCTTCTCATCCAGTTGCACATCGAGTTTGACGACCTCTGCAATGCGAAGATCCCGGAGAGATTTTGCGGCTTGCTGGACCGCATTGGCGGCCGCCTTCTCCCATGAGTCGCTGCTGGTACCGATCAGTTCAATGACCTTGTAGACGCTATCAGGCATGTCGTCCTCCTGTTCGGTCTGAAGCAGGAAGCAGGTGCTCCCCGCCGTCGTGAAATCTAGCATCAGGATGTCGGCGCTGATACGACGCGATACGGTCTCGGACATCGCCCGGGGGGCCCGATAAGGACAAACCGCATTGGCGGGGATGGCGGCTTTTGGCCCGAAGCGGCGGTGCGATCGGCTCGTCGTCAGGCGGCTCTCTGAGGCCTAGACCTAACCACCCGCGTCAGCATCGGAAAATGCTTGTTGCCGCCTGCGAATGGCGGGAACTGGACGAAGTCCGCGCGCATGCGCTTGATCACGTCGGAGCCGAGCGCGTGCGCGAGGGCTTGCGGGCTGTCGAACACCAGCTTGTTGCGCTGCATGTGCTCGACCCGCCGCGACGGCAGCCGGTCGACCCAATCGATCCGGGTGTAGATCTCGATCTGGCGGACATCAGGGAAGGTTCGCATGATCGATGGATGATGCTCGAGATAGTGCAGGTTCCAGGCGTTCATATCCTCGGCCGGGCCGGGATAGTGCACGAGGTAACTGCACGGAGTGGTCGTGCCTGCCGGATGTTCGGCGACGTCGACGGGAAACGCGCGCGTCAGCATCACCTGGTGCGTGACGTCCAAGCCGGTGAGGATCGCTAGTCCGGCCCCCGTCGCGAGACCGGCAAGGATGCCGCCGCGGTCCATCGCCGCCTCGCAGGCGAGCAGGTCGGGAAACCGCAGTTGAAACGCAAACACCGGGCCGGAGCCATCGTCCCTGTAGGGATGATCGACCGACTGTTCGAGCGGCGTGAACAGCAAGCCCTCGGTCATGTCAGGGATCGACCCGACCAGCTCCGCTACGGCGACGACCTCGTCAGGATGGATTCGCCGTTCGCCGGCCGGATCGGAGAATGTCATGAACAGCGAGATCATGCGGGCGTTGCCTCGGTGCCCTCGCCGACGCTCACATGCGCGATCAGCGCGGCGCGAATGTCATCGGGCCACGGGATCGCATGGTGGGCCACCAGCGAGGTCGCCGCAAGGACCTGGCGGGCGCGCCAGCGCATGCCGTTCGCGCCGGAGACGACATGCTCCAGATGGAGCGATGATCCGCCGACGCGGCCGATACGCAAGTTGAACGTCAGGAGATCGCCGAACATTGATGGCCGGGAAAAGTCGCAGGATAGATGCACCGTGGGCGTCCCGATCTTCCGGACCGTGATCAGCTCCGGCCATGGAAATCCGATTCTCGCCCAGAAGTCTTCGACGACACCGTTGAGGATGTTCAGGTAGGACGGGAAGTACGCGATCCCCGAGGGATCGCAGTCTCCGAACCTCAGCTCGCGATCGAACGAGAACGTCGTCATCAGATCGCAACGACCGGATGCCTGATGACACCGACCCCGTCGACCCCCGCTTCCACCACGTCGCCCGGCCACAGCCATTCCTGGGGAGTCCTGCCGGCGCCAACGCCCTCCGGCGTTCCCGTTGCGATGATGTCGCCCGGTTCCAGTGTCATGCCCGATGAAATGTCCGATATCAGGACCGGAATGTCGAAGATCATGTATTTGGTGTTGGAGTCCTGCTTCATGACCCCGTTCTTGGTCAGCCACAGCCGCAGGTCATGCGGGTCGGGAATTTCGTCCGCGGTCACGATGCAGGGGCCGAACGGCGCATAGGTGTCCATGCCCTTGGAGAAGATCCACTGCCCGGCGCGGCGATTGTCGCGCGCGGAGATGTCGATCATCACTGAATAGCCGAAGACGTGGTCCATCGCCTTGTCGGTCGCGATGCGGGTCGCAGTCTTGCCGATGATGACGGCGAGCTCGACTTCCCAGTCGAGCCGCTGCGTCATCTTCGCATTGTGCTGGATCGCGCCGCCGGGGCCGATCACCGACGTCGGCGGCTTGGAGAACACGACCGGCTGCTTCGGCAGATCCTTGTCCGTGTCCAGGCTCTTGGCGGACTCCGCCACATGCGCGCGGTAGTTCAGCCCGATGCCGAAGATGTTCTTGCGCGGACGCGGGATCGGCGCCTGCAGCTTCACGTCCTCGACCGGAACGGCGGAGCCGGCCGGCAAGCGTCCATTGGCATCGTCCAGGCAGTCCCTGAGCGCCGGCAGCAATGTCACACTGTTGTCGATGAACGACAGCATGTCGCTCGGCCATGCAAAGCCGTGCGACGCACCGAAGTGCTCGACGTCCACGACCAATCCGTCAACGAGAACCCCGAGGCGGGCACCGCTGGAGCCCAAGGTGTAGGTAACAAGGCGCATGAAGCTTTATCCGGCTCTTTCGGTTGAATTCTGTGTGGGGACGTCAGGCGGCAACTGGCTGATGGCCGGCGTTGTCGCCATAGGCCTCTTCCCGGTAGAAGCCGAGACTCTCGATGACGGGCAGATCGTTGAAGCAGAACAGGCAGGCGTCCTCGCTGCCCGAGGCATTGCCGTGCTCATGCCAGGCCCAGGAGGGAACGCAGAAGATGTCGCGCTCCTGCCACTCAAAACGCTTGCCGGCGATGATCGAATAGCCGCGGCCCTTGGCGACCTGGTAGATGAAGCTGCCGGTATGCCGGTGCGACTTCGTCTTCTCGCCCGGCCGCAGCAGCTGCATGCTCGCGCCGATCGTCTGCATCACGTGTCCGCCGGAGATCGGATTGACGTAGTTCATGAGAATGCCGTCATAGGGCGAACCGTCGGTCGCGGCGGCATATTTGCGCAAGGACTCGTAGGTCGGCTCCCACTCGTATTTGAACATGGGCGAATAGCCCTTCGACCATTTCGAATCCGCCGGACGAAGCCCGGGATTGCCCCAGGTCTTGGTCATGTCGTCCACGGGATAACCGGAGTCTTCCTGCTGCACCTTGGGATGGACCGCGAAAAAATTCGCCTCCAGCGCGTTCACCAGCGGGATGTCCAGGCCGTCCTGCCAGATGCAGACCGAGCCGTTGGCTTCGACGCCATGCTCGTGCCAGGTGCCGTTCGGGGTGAGCACGAAATCCCGCGCCCCCAGCGTCATCTTGTGACCGTCGACGATGGTGTAGGCACCCGCCCCTTCCATGATGAAGCGCAGGGCTGAAGCCGAGTGCGCGTGCGCGGTTGCGACTTCGCCGGGATGCATCACCTGCAACCCCGAATAAAGCCAGCCGACCGCGGCCGACACATCGCGGCGGCCGGGATTGTTGAGATAGATCACCCGCCGCCCCGCCTTCTCCGGCGAGACCAGCTCGACCGAGCGCAGCACGTGCTCGCGCAAATCGTTGTAGCGCCAGAGCACGGGAACGGACGCCGATTGCGGCGCCCACGGCTCGATCTTGTTGGCGACCGTCCACAGCGCGCCGGCTTCGTACTTTTCGAGGTCCTTGTAATAGGCCTTGAGCTCGGGGGTGTCCTCGACATTGGCCCGACCGACGATGTTTTCGCGCATCCTATCCTCCAAGTCCTGCCCTTTGGCACTGTTGACGCGACGCGTCCCGAACTCTCGTTCCGATTTGCCAAGCGGCGCCGGCCGACGGCGATTGACCCGCAGATCGAAGATGTCGAACCGGTTGTAGCGCCTGATGATGTCGTGCATTCGCTGCGGCTTCACGGACCAGTGAAGCCGCCTTGTCCGCTGTCGCGCCGGCGTTGAGATAGACAGATGAAGCCTGGACGGCGGCGGCTCTAAAGCGAGGCAGCTTCAGCATTGGCCCTACCCTGTCGCTGGCTCATGATCGCCTTGCCGGAGCAGAGATCCGCAAGCGTGATAGCATGGCGCGGCGTTGACTTACTTCATATATAAACGTATGCTATCGCATATTTCTGGAGGGTGCAATGGCTGAACGGTCTTTTGCTCGCGAAGTCGAGGATCTCCGGCTCGGCGATGGCGATACGTTCCGCGGCGAAGGCATCCTCGCCATCACCAAGGCGCTGCTGCAATCGGGCGTCGCCTATGTCGGCGGCTACCAGGGCTCGCCGATCTCGCATCTGATGGACGTGCTCGCCGACGCCAAGGACGTGCTCGACGATCTCGGCGTCGTGTTCCAGAGCTCCGCCAACGAAGCGGCCGCGGCGGCGATGCTGTCTGCCTCGGTGATGTATCCCCTGCGCGGCGCGGTGGCGTGGAAGTCGACGGTCGGCACCAACGTCGCCTCCGACGCGCTCGCCAATCTCGCCTCGGGCGGCGTCACCGGCGGCACCATGATCATCGTCGGCGAGGACTATGGCGAAGGCTCCTCCATCATGCAGGAGCGCACCCATGCCTTCGCGATGAAGTCGCAGATGTGGCTGCTCGATCCCCGCCCCGATCATGAATGCATCGTCAATCTGATCGAGAAGGGTTTTGAGCTCTCCGAATTTTCGAACACGCCCGTGATGCTCGAGGTCCGCGTCCGCGCCTGTCACATGCACGGCAGCTTCGCCTGCAAGGACAACGTCAAGCCGGCGCACACCATCAAGGACGCGCTCAACAACCCCAGGCGCGACGTCAACCGCATCGTGCTGCCGCCGGCCGCCTATGAGCACGAGCAGGAGAAGATCAGGACGCGGATGCCCGCGGCGATCGGCTTCATCCGGGACAACAAGCTGAATGAATGGATGGGGCCGAAGCAGGGCAAGGTCGGCATCATCATGCAGGGCGGCATGTACAACAACGTGATCCGCGCGCTGCAATATCTCGGGCTGTCGGATGCCTACGGCAACACGCAGGTTCCGCTCTACATCATGAACGTCACCTACCCCGTGATCGACACCGAGGTCGCGGAGTTCTGCGTCGACAAGGACGCCGTCCTGATCGTCGAGGAAGGCCAGCCGGAATATCTGGAGCAGGCGATCAACACCGTGCTGCGCCGCAGGGACATCCAGGCGCGCATCCATGGCAAGGACGTGCTGCCGATGGGCGGCGACTACACCGCGCAGGTTCTGCTCGGCGGCGTCAGGGACTTCCTGGAGAAGACCGAGCCGCGGCTGCTCGGCAACCGGCCGCCGGCCCCGGACGCCGTTCCCGTGCTCAATCACCCCGCGGTCGAGAAGCTGAAGCAGGTTGTGCCGGCGCGCCCGCCAGGGCTCTGCACCGGCTGCCCGGAACGGCCGATCTTCGCCGCCATGAAGCTCGTCGAGGAAGAGCTCGGCCAGCATCATGTCTCGGCCGACATCGGCTGCCATCTGTTCTCGATCCTGCCGCCCTTCAATATCGGCGCGACCACCATGGGCTTCGGCCTTGGACCGGCCTCGACCTCGGCCTTCAACGTCAAGGCCGACAAACGCTCGATCGCGGTGATGGGCGACGGCGGCTTCTGGCACAACGGACTGACCAGCGGCATCGGCAATGCCGTGTTCAACAAGCACGACGGCGTGTTTGTCATCGTCGACAATTTCTACACCTCGGCGACCGGCGGTCAGGACATCCTGTCCTCGCGCGCGATCAACAAGCGGCGCGACACCAACAATTCGATCGTCAAGGCCGTGAAGGGCATCGGCGGCCAATGGGTGCGCCAGCTCGACCGCACCTATGATGTCGGCAAGATGCGCGACACGCTGAAGGAAGCGCTGACGACCAGGGAGGAAGGCCCCAAGGTCATCGTCGCCTCCTCCGAATGCATGCTGAACAAGCAGCGCCGCGTGAAGCCGCAGATCAACAAGGCCATCAAGGACGGAGTGCGCACCGTCAAGGAGCGCTTCGGTGTCGACGAGGACGTCTGCACCGGCGACCACGCCTGCATCCGGCTCTCGGGCTGCCCGTCGCTTTCGGTGAAGCAGCTGGACGATCCCTTGCGCGACGATCCCGTTGCCGCGATCGACAATTCCTGCGTAGGCTGCGGCAATTGCGGCGAGGTCGCCGAAGCCGCCGTGCTCTGCCCCTCATTCTATCGCGCGGACGTCATTCACAATCCGACCGGCTGGGACAGGTTCAAATCCAGGGTCGCGATGGCCGTGATCGGCTGGTTGCAACGGCGGCGTGATCGCCGGCGTCCGGCACTTGAGGCGTTGGCATGAGAGACGAGACGGTCCGGCTGGCCCTCCCCGCCGCCGGCGAGGCGACCGAGCGGCCAATCTCCATCGCGATCGTCGCGATGGGTGGCCAGGGTGGCGGCGTGCTGACCGACTGGATCGTTCAGCTGGCCGAGAACCATGGCTGGGTCGCGCAATCAACCTCGGTGCCCGGCGTCGCCCAGCGCACCGGCGCCACGATCTATTATATCGAGACGATGCCGCCGCTCGACGGCCGCAAGCCGATCCTGTCGTTGATGCCGACGCCCGGCGACGTTGACGTGGTGATGGCGGCGGAGTTCATGGAGGCTGGGCGATCGATCCTGCGCGGCCTCGTGACGCCGGATCGCACCACGTTGATCGCATCCAACCACCGGTCGTTTGCCATCGGCGAGAAGATTGCACCGGGCAACGGCATCGCCGACGGCGACGCCGTCACCGGCGCCATCGGGGTTGCCGCCAAGACCGAGATCATCTTCGATCTGAACGCGCTGGCGATCGCGCATGGCAGCGTCATCTCGGCCGCGATGTTCGGTGCGCTCGCGGCGGCCGCTGTGCTGCCGTTCAGCCGCGACAGCTATCTCGACGTGATCCGCGCAGGTGGGAAAGGCGCCAAGGCTAGCGTGGAGACGTTTGAAGCCGCGTTTGACCGGGTCAAGACCGGCTCACCCGAGGTCGCAGCGCCAGCGCCATCAAAGCAGGCCGATCACGTCCCCTCTCCCGCCACGCCCGATCCAGAACTCGCCGGGCTCATCGCCAGACTGAAGCAGGAGCTGCCCGAGCCTGCGCTCACCATGGCCCGCGCCGGCTTGAAAAAGGTGGTCGACTTCCAGGACGTCGCCTATGGCGGAGAATATCTCGACATTCTCAAGACGTTGCACACGGCCGACCGAAACGCCGGCGGCGGTGCGCGCGCCTATGCCTTCACGGAGGTGGCGGCGAAGTATCTCGCCAACGCCATGACCTATGACGACGTCATCCGCGTGGCCGACCTGAAGACGCGCGCCGGTCGCCGCGCGCGCATCGAGAGCGAGCTCGAGATGTCCGAGGGACAGGTGCTCCAGACCACCGAATTCATGCATCCGCGCATGGAGGAGGTCATGGGCGTGCTGCCCGCGGGCTTCAGCCGCTGGCTCGGCGCACGGCCGCGCCTGCTCGGCTGGCTCGATCGCCGCGTCAACCGGGGGCGCCGGGTGCGGACCTACTCGCTGCCCTGGTTCCTGACGCTCTACGTCGTGGCCGGACTACGCGGCCTGCGACGCCGCTCGCTGCGTCACGCCGTCGAGACCACGCATCGGGACGGATGGCTCAAGGCCGCGACCGACGCGGTCGCAACCAACTACCAGCTCGGTGTCGAGATCCTGCAATGCCGACGCCTCGTGAAAGGCTATTCCGATACCCACAGCCGCGGGCTGTCGAAATTCGACAGGACACTGGCGGCGATCAAGCTGGTCGAGCGACGCGAGGATGCCGCCGATTGGGCGCGCCGCCTGCGGGAAGCCGCACTGAAGGACAGCGCCGGCAAGGAGCTCGACGGCGTGATCCAGACCATCAAGACTTTTGCATGATTCCATCGGAGGAGGCCGCGGGAGTGGATTGCCGTTCGACCCCCAAGACGTCAGGATCAGGCGACTTGACTACGATTCTCAGGTTGTTAATCGGAGCGAAAGACCCGCGATAATCCCTCCAATCGACGAGACATCTTGTACTCGATGGTCATGCAATGCCGGCAGCACTCAAAGAGAACATTGTTCCCGTCCCTGGGCAGATCGAAACCCGGCTCTGGCTCCAATTGCTGTCGCTGCACGGCGAGCTGTTCGCGTCGCTGAATTCGATGCTGAACTCCGAGTTCGGCCTGTCGCTCGCAAAATTCGACGTGCTGGCCCAGCTCGATCGCTACCGGGATGGCCTCGCGCTCGGGCAGTTGTCGCAAAATCTGAAAGTCACCGGCGGCAATGTCTCGGGGCTGGTGCAGCGTCTTCTCGCCGACGACCTCATCAGCAGGGAAATGTCGAGCGAGGACCGACGGTCCTTCATCGTGCGCCTGACGCCGAAGGGCGACGCGCTGTTCAGGAAGGCAGCCGAAATCCACAAGAAGCATCTCGGCAAACGGCTCGAGAATGTCTCGGCCCGGGAGCTGGACGGTGCGCTGTCCGTACTGAAATCCCTTTCTTCAAAACTTCATACCGAGAGCAAGAAGCAAAGTCGCAAGAGATAATGGCCAGAGAATCCAAGAGCAGATGGAAGTCGGGTCCGCCGAGGACGAGGGACCAGCTGCAAACCTACATCCCGTATCTGTTCAACCGGCTCGCCAATCGCTGGAATCTCGATCAGAACCGCGACCTGAGCGACCACGGCATCAACAATGTCGTGTTCCGGACGCTGTCGGTCCTGTTCATCTACAAGACCCTCACGGTCAACGAGGTCGCCGTTCTCGCGGTGACCGAGCAGTCGACGGCGAGCCGCATGGTCGAGTCCATGGTGTCATCGGGCCTCGTCAAGCGCGAGATCGCTGAGGAAGACCAGCGCCGCCGCGTCGTGGGTTTGACGACGGATGGCGAAGCGCTGCTGCGCAAGATCTGGCCAATCATGGCGAGCAACTACGACAAGCTGATCGAAGGCATCGAGCCTGATGACATCGAGGTCTGCGCGCGCGTGCTGGCCAAGATGGTCGAGAACATCCGCCAGAACCAGATCTAGGTGGCGGGCATTACGGACCGAGCCCGACAAGGCTGGTGCCGCCGCAGACATAGAGCACCTGGCCGGTGACGAAGTCCGAGCGCTCGTCGAGGAAGAAACTGATCGCGTGCGCGACATCCTCGCGCGAGCCGAGCCGCCCGACCGGCACGTTGCGCGCCATCCGCTCCTGCTGCTCGGAGCCCTTGGGAATGATGCCCCAGAAATTGTCGGTCAGGATCGGCCCCGGCGCCACGACGTTCACGGTGATGCCGCTCGCGGCGAGCTCCAGCGCCCAGGTCCGCGCCAGGCCGTGCACGCCGGCCTTGGTCGCGGAATAGGCCGACCGCGTCGCGGCGCCCATCGCGGCGCGCGAGCTGACGAACACGATGCGCCCGAAGCGGCGCGAACGCATCCCCTCCAGCGCCGCCTGGGTCAGGAGCATCGGCGCGCCCAGGTGCAGCTGCGCCAACATCAAAATGTCTTCCGGCTTCGCATCGGGCAGCAGGTTCGGCAGGATGACGCCGGCATTGTGCACGAGGCGATCGACGGCGTGTTCGCGGCAGATCTCCTGCGCGATCGCGCGCGTCTCGTCGATATCGGAGAGATCAGCGCGATAGGCCGCGAGCAGATCATGCGTCCAGTCCGGCTCCTCCAGCCCGACCGAGACCACGCGTTGCCCGCTCTCGACGAGCTTCTTCGCCAGCGCCTCGCCGATCCCCGAATTGCCGCCGGTGATGAGTGTGGTGCGGATCTCGCTCATGATCAAACCTGCCGCCGCTTGAGGTCGCGAAGGTCGAAGAACGCACCGTCAGACATCAGCCTCGCGACAAAGTCCTTCAGGCCGCCGCGCTGGATCTTCTCGGTCGCGGTCAACGGCAGGCTGTCGACGAAACAGATCCAGCCCGGCGCCTTGTAATAGGCCATCTGCTCCAGGCTCCAGCGCACGATCTGCTCGGCGAGCGCGCGGTCGGCACCGGCCTCCTCGGCGATGATGACCGCCGCAACCTCGTCGCCGCGCACCTGATCGGGCGTCGCGGCAACCGCGGCCTGCCGGATCGCGGGATGGCGGTTGAGGACGGACTCGACCTCGACCGCGGCAATGTTCTCGCCGGAACGGCGGATCACGTTCTTCTTGCGGTCGACGAAATGGAGGTCGCCGTCCGCATCGCGCGACACGATATCGCCGGTGTGCAGCCACCCGCCGGCCCACGCCTCGGCGGTGGCGGCCTCGTTCTTCAGGTACTCGCGGAAGAAACCATAACGCGGGTCCGCGCCTGCGCGCCGCACCAGGAGCTCGCCCGGCGTCCCGACCGGCGCGTCGTTGCCGCCGTCGTCGACGATACGAACGTCGACCTCGGGGGCCGGACGTCCGAAACAGCTCGTGCCGATCTTGCGCGGCTCGACATTGGCGGCGATGACGCCGCCGCTTCCCGTCTCGGTCATCGCCCAGGCCTCCAGCAGTGGAAAGCCGAAGCGCTCCTCGAACGGCGCATGCAGGAGCCTGTCGACGCCGGCGCCGAAGCCGAAGCGTACGGTGTGCGCGCGGTCCTGCTCCGATTGCGGCGCGCTCATCAGCATCGAGGGCATCACGCCGAGATAATGCAGACAGGTCGCGCGGCTGTCGCGGACGGACGCCCACCAGCTACGCGGATGGAAGCGATCGAGCATGGTGAGGCTGCCGCCGACCGTCAGCATCGCCATCAGCGACACCGCCATCGCGTTCATGTGAAACAGCGGCAGCGGCGTGATCATGCGCTCACGGTCGGACTTGAGATCGATCAACCCGCCGACATCGCGATACCAGTTCCCGGAATGCAGGAAATATGTGTTGGTGAGCACGCAGCCCTTGGGCTGTCCCGTGGTTCCAGACGTATAGAGCAGCGCGCATTCGCTCGCCTCGCTTGCGGCGGTCGAAGGCCGAGCACCTCCGAAGGGTTCGGGAACGTCGTCCTGATCAGTCACGACCGGGATCGGCCGGCCGGCCTGGCGCGCCGCAGTCTCGACCTCGTCGCGTCGCTCCGCGAGGACGAACGCCGCATTCATCTCGGAATGCGCAATGATGTATTCGAGCTCGCTGATCCGCAAATCGGGATTGATCGGTACCACGGACACGCCGAGCCCGTTCAGCGCGAACCACAGCTCGATGAACACCGGCCGGTTCTGGAGCAGAAGCCCGACCCGGTGGCCTTCGCCATAGCCCCGGCTTGCAAAGGCCGAACGCCAGCGCTCGACCCGGTCGAGCATGGCGCGGTAGGAAATCTCGCCTGCCGCGATGCCATAGATATCGGCGGTCTCCGGCAGCACGTTGAGGAAGCCTGCCTCGTCCCGGCGAGAGGCGGTCTCGCGAAAGCGGGCGTAGACTGTGGTCGCAGCGGACAAGGGGTGCTCACATGAAAAGCTGGATGTTGCCGAACGGCGCGTCGAAATTGACGAGATCGACCCGCTTGAGCTTGATCTTCAGGGCATCGCCGACCTCTACGAATTCGTGCGACGCCCATCCCGAATAGCGCTCCAGCAGATCGCCGCGGGTCTCGGTATAGATGTAGGACGTCCGCGCCTTGTAGACGCCTGCAGCCGGGTCGCACGCCACGATCCGCGGCGCTTGGAGAAGATGATGGCAACGGCTCTTCGGCTTCTGGCTGAAGGTCCGCTCGCCGGCGAGCCGCTCGACGCGGACCTTCAGGAGCAGCAGATCCTCGTACATCAACGACGGCTGCAGCACCGGATCCTGCTGCTGCCATTCGAGCGGCATCCAGTAGCGCCCTTCGGGGTGAAACAGATCGAGCCAGGCCTGCCATTGCATCGTGTCGAGCAGCTCGGCTTCCAGATAGATGAAGTCCGTGATGGCCTTCTCGTCGATCATTCCGCGGCCTCGGCGCGCTTGTCCATGTCCATGGTCATGAATTTTGCCCAGGCGTGGAACTGGTTTCGCATCTGTCGCTCGGACGTGCCGTTGATCACGGCCGTGACGTCCTGCTCTTCATGGCTCTCGTAGAGGCGCCGCAGATTGACCCAATGATTGCCGTTCGACTTCAGCCCTTCCTGCGCACGCTCGTACATTTCGAGATCGTCGTGCCCGACGATCGAGGTCGGCGCGTTGATGAAGCGGTTGTACATCAGCGCCCGCTCATAGAGCTTGTCCGGCGCCCCGACCAGGCGATAGACCCAGCTCTCGACCAGCGTCTTGTCGACCGCGATCGGGATGAAATTGCGCAGGATCTGGACGGCACCCTTCACCATGATGTTCGGGAAATACACGGTGTTGTGCCTGACCTCGCCGAGGATCTCGTGCGCCCGCTCCTCGCCATAGGCCGCGACCATCTGGCCGAGATAGCCTTCGATGTCCGAATAGTTGGAATGGATGGAGTTGGCGACGCCGGTATGGCCATGGCCGTTCGGCCAGATCCTGATGCCGCTCTGTTCGTAGAACTCGTACGGGCTCATGAAGGGACCGTAGAGCTGCACCGCCATCGGCGTCTCCGTGGAGGAGCCCTGCTCGCGCTTCCAGACCTTGACCGCGGTACCGGCCGAGCTCTCATGCGCCACCATCGGATGGCAGGTGTCGGTCTGGTTCTCGACCAGCATCTTCCAATTGCAGGTGTGCATGTAGCGGATCGGCGTCGCCTGGACTGCGAGCTTCCCCTCCGGCGAGCGGTCGACCATGTTGTCGATGGTCGAAAGGCTCTCGCCGAAATAATCCTCGAAGGACACGCCGTCGTCGCTCAGGCGGGCGAAGATGAAATCGCGATAGATCACGACGTTCCTGACCTTCGACAGTCCCTCATTCGCCTGCGTGTCGCCAAAGCCGGTGCCCTCATAGCCCTTCTTCAGAGGGATCGCGAGCAGCGAGCCGTCGGTCTTGAACGACCAAGCGTGATAGGGGCAGCGGAAGAACTTTCCGGTGTTGCCGCAGGGCTCGGAGGCGATCTTCACGCCCTTGTGCGGACAGCGGTTGTAGAAGACGTGGATGGAGCCGTCGGTGTGGCGGCTCGCCAGCACCGGCTGACGACCGATATTGGCGGTGATGAAATCGCCGGGCTTTCCCAGCTGGCTTGCATGTCCGACATAGATCCAGCTGTTCGGGAACAGGTGCTCCATCTCGAGCTCGAAGATCTCGGGGTCGACATAGACGTCGCGGTGCACCTCGGCCTCGCGCACCAGCGCCGCGATCGCGTCGGCATTCTGTCCGTATTTCGCCATGGCGTTCCTCGCCTCCCCTAGAGATCCAGCACCAGACGTTCCGACTTCGCGCGTGACACGCAGATCTGCATGACCGTGTTGGACGCCCTCTCGTCGTCGCTGAGGATGACGTCGCGATGGTCGGGCACCCCTTCGATCACGCCGCACTGGCAGATGCCGCAATCGCCGCGCTGGCAGTCGTAGAGCACGTCGAGACCCGCGGCCTCCAGCGCCTGGATGATGGTCTGACCCGCTGCGACGCTGACGACCTGCCCGGTCGATTTGACCTCGACCTCGAACGGCAAGTCGGGCGAGGACGATTGCTCGGCCTTGAAGAGCTCGTAGTGGATGCGGTCGGCTGACACACCCGCGGCAAGCGCACCGGCCTTCACCGCGTCGATCATGCCCGAAGGGCCGCAGACATAGACATGGGCGTTTGCGGCGGCATCGCCGAGCGCCGCTGCAATGTCCAGGCGGGACTCGTCGCCGTCGTAGTGAACGGACAAACCCCCGGCGCAAATCTCCTGCAGGTGCGGCAGGAACGCGAGCAGGCCTTGCGTGCGGCCCGCATAGTGCAAGCGATATGGGCTTCCTCGGGCCGCGAGATTCGCCGCCATCGACAGGATCGGCGTGACACCGATGCCGCCGGCGAACAGCAGCGCGGGCGCCGCTCCCTCATGCAGATGAAAATTGTTGACCGGCGCCGTTGCCTTCACGACATCACCGATCTTCAGCGCGTGCATGAACTGCGAGCCGCCGGTCGAAGCCTCCTCGCGCAGCACCCCAAGCGCCAGCGTACCCTCGGGGAGACCCGGCAGAGCCATCAGCGAGTACGGCCGGTCGCCTCCATTCGGCAGCGCCACGCGGACATGTGCCCCCGCCTGCCATCGCGGCGCGACGCCGTCCTCCACGCCAAACACAAGGCTCCGTATGAACGGCGTCTCCGTGGCATACGATCTGACCTTGAGCTTGAGCGGATGCGTGTCCATTCAGGCATCTCACGAATTATATGAATTTGCATATTTTTAGACATGTAATAATTAGCTGTCAATCGTCGGCGCCCGCTCTGGCTCGGATTGCAGTCCTGGGCACGTCTCATTGGTGCAGGACGGTTGGCCCCCTCGGAGGTCGCCCACGCCGCAGGGGATGACGGATCACTCCGAAGAACGACCGGCCGTGCTTTCAATGGACTTTGCTGCCCGTGTACGCGCCGCCTTTGAGCGCCCGCCCCGATCCATGATGGACCGTGGGAAGATTTCAACTCAAGCCATTCATTTTGCTAAGATATTACATCGCCGGCGATCCGCCGGCGCAGTGTTCAGTGCCCTGGTGACCGCGCAAGATGACAGCAATCGCGCTGCAAGCACAGCAATCGCTCTGGAGCGGGGAAGCATCCACGCCGCTAACGGTTGAGGGGAGCAAATCCAAGACCAAGCCATGTCCCTGTTCCCGAGCGGCACCGCCACCCCCGCCTCCATTGTCGAGGCTCAGCAAGCCGTTCTGGGCAATCCACCGAAGGCACGCGCGAGCTTTGCCAAGGGCCGCTGCGTCCGCGGGACCTACATCCCTTCGGATCGGGCCGACGAGGTCACGAAGTCGCGGAGCTTCACGACACCATCGCGCGTGCTGGCGCGCTTCTCGGTGGACGGCGGTCCCCGCGGATCCGAGACCAGGGATCTCACGCTGCGCGGCTTCAGCTTCAGGCTCGGCGACGACGAGCATCGCTCCGACATCCTCACACAGAGCGCTCCGGTTCATTATGCGAGGACGCTCGATCAAATGCTGGCATTCCTCACCTCGCGCATGCCTGGTCGCGACGGCAGGCCGGACCTGGAGAAGATCAAGGCCTTCTCCACCGCCAATCCCGAAACGCTGCGTCAAGCGAACTACATCGCCACGCATCCGCCTCCGCCGAGCTTTGCCGGCACGACCTACTGGGCCGTCCACGCCTTCCCCGCAACGAATTCGAAGGGCGAGACGCAGTTCATCAAATTCAAGGTCGTCCCGGTCGGTAGCGAGCTTGCGGCGATCGGGCGCAAGGCCAGGACGATCTCGGCCGACGTCCTGCACGACGATCTCAAAGCAAGGATCGCGACGCGCGATATCCGG
This sequence comes from Bradyrhizobium sp. Arg816, assembly GCF_029989365.1. Taxonomy (GTDB): domain Bacteria; phylum Pseudomonadota; class Alphaproteobacteria; order Rhizobiales; family Xanthobacteraceae; genus Bradyrhizobium. The sequence continues at coordinate 415,849 of NZ_JAPRAQ010000001.1, forward strand.
TTCAGCCTGATGGCACTGCTCGGCCGTCCCGATGACCCGACGCAGGATGTCACTATCCGGTGGCCGGATGAGGACAGCCGGGAAGCCGTACGGCTCGGGACGATCGTGATCACCGCGATCGAAGCGAACGAGACGTGCGATACCTCCGGCTTCGATCCGGCGAATCTTGCGGAGGGCATCGGTTATCCGCCGGATGAGATCTTCGCGGCGCGCCGCGCCGCCTACGCCGATTCACTGGCGCAGCGCCGCTGATCGGACGATCACGTCTCGCTGTCCCTGATGCCGAGCGCTTCGCGGCGCCATGCCGCCGGGCTGACGCCCACCTGCGCCGAGAACACCTTCGTCAAGTGGCTTTGATTGGCGAACCCGACCGATATCGCAATCTCGGACAGCGGCAGGTCGCGCAGGGTCATCAACTGCTTTGCCGCCTTCACACGCTGGCGGAGCAGCCACTGGTGAGGCGGAAGGCCGGTCGAGATTCGAAACGCACGGGAAAAATGGCTCACCGAGAGATCAAACTCGGCCGCGATCTGTTGCAGTGAAAGCGTCCCGCCGAGATCCGAGTCGAGCCTTTCGCAGGCTCGCCGCACCTGCCATGGGGAGAGACCGCCCCGAGCCGCATCCGCGATGCGCTGCCATCCGCCATAGGTCTCGGCAATGTGGGCCGTGAACGCAAGCATCATGTGGTCGATGAAGAGCTGGTTGGCTTCTGCCGGACGACGCAGTCCTTCCAACATCAGGGCACCGACATGGCGCATGATCTCGTCGTCATGGCCGAAACCATACCGGCATGCGAGGTCGCCAATGGGCGGCGTGCGCGCTTCTCGCGCGATTCCGTCGAGCGTCAGGCGGGGAAGATAGAAATGGACGGAATGGAACGGCTTGTCGATGACGAAGCGCGGATCGTGCCGGAGATCGTACAGATATGTCGTGCCGGCCCTGACGTCCGTCTTCGTGAAGCACTTGCCGTGCTCCCAGAGCTCGCAGTCAGGATAATCCTGCAGTTTCAGGCTGACGAGATAGGCGTCGTCGGCGAGCGAACCGGAAAGCCCCTCGACCGGCTCACTGTTCATGGTCTCGGTGACCGCAAGGTCGACGCCTCGCCGCGACCGCGTGATCAGCGACGGCGGTGCATCCGCCAGGCTCAACTGCCGCTTGACCCTCTGTCCGAAGGTGCCCGCCAGTGCCATTAGATCGACCCATCCGTGGAATTTTGACCAGGCAACCATCCGACTGCCGTCGCCCTGGAGGTCGGTAGCATTATCCGCTTCGGAGTACGGCGGTCCAGTTGCGTCGCGGCGTGATTTGCGATTGTGACGGGCCCGCCGCCTCGATTGTGGCAAGGCCCTTTTAAGAAGCGATTTCAGTATCTAACGCGTAAATCATGAGCTTGATTCTCCGCAGTCGTCCGGGGATCGCCGATCACGAGATCTCGCGTCCGAGCGCTTTGAGCAGAATCAGGACAAACACCGCGGTTTCAGGAAAGACCCCGTAGTCCCACGTGCCTAGAAACCCTCACCGAGAGCTCGCGGCGCCCTGCGGCACCACTACCGGCGCAAAAGAAGCGATGGCTTCACGCCGGGCGACGCGAGTGCAAGGCCCCTGAAGCGAGCACGTCCAATGAGCAAACCGATCTCGCACAATTCTGCGCGTGAAAATCCTCCGGCCGCATCCGAGCCAAGCCAGGGCCAGTCGTCGACGACCGGGCGGCGCGCCGCTGATGCCGAGATGGCGCGTGTGCTCCACACCGAACCATTTCGCGTGGCCTTGGACTCCTCCGGTGCCGGGATCGCCCACTGGAAACACGAACCGTTGCACGACGTCGTCGAGCCCATGAGCCACCACGTCATCATGGCCTACAACGGCGCGATGCAGCACATGGAGCGGCGGTCAGGACGGTCGGTTGCGATTGGAACGTTTCGTCGCGGGGTTGTGATCATCATTCCCGAAGGATCGAGCTCTCGATGGGATATTCCGAAGCCTGTCGACGTCGTTCAACTCTATCTCCCTCACGCAACGCTGAAACGCGTCGCCGACGAAGCCGCGAGCGGCACATCGAGCGATCTCCTGGAGCGAACAGCGCATCCTGATCCCATCACGTCCCGATTGATCCTGAGCGCGGTCAACTCGCTGGAGGGCAATGGTGCCCTGGACACGCTGTTCAGGCATCAGTTGATCGACCTCTTGGCGATGCGTCTCCTGGCTGCCCATACCGGCTCGCAAGCCACATTCCAGCCGACCATCGGTGGGCTTTCGCCCAAGGTGCTGGCCCGTGCCGTTGAACGCTTGCGCTCGGACAGCGATACCGACGTCTCCCTCGATGCTCTCGCCTCCGATGCCGGCCTCTCGCGCTTCCACTTCTGCCGCGCATTCAAGGAAAGCACCGGGCTCTCGCCTCACGCCTGGCTGCGCCAATACCGGCTCGAGCAGGCCATGAACCTGCTTCGCGATACCGACGCATCGATCGCCCTGATTGCGGCAGAGCTTGGTTATGCCTCGCAAACGGCCTTCGCCGCGGCGTTCAAGCGATTGAACGGCGAAACGCCGAGCGATTGGCGACGACGCGTGCGTTAGCAGCAACGCTTCGCAGGTCCCCAAGTGCCTTCCGAACGCGAGACTAACTCCATGGACAAGCCCATCCTGCACGATCCTTTGGGGGCTCTGCTTGCCGCAACCGATGCGCGCCACAGCGATTCGCCGAACGTCGAGCGGCGGCGTGCCGATGTTGAGATGGCGCGCATCCTCAAGACCGCGCCGTTGCAGATGGCTTCGGACCCCTCCAATGGCGGCATCGCGCATTGGAAGCACGGCGCTCTGCACGACGTCGTCGAGCCCATGACCGACCACGTCATCATGACTTACCCCACAGGGGTTCAGCGCCTGGAGCGACGCGCCGGAAAATCGGTTGCGATTGGAACGGCCCGTTCCGGAGTCGTGACGATCATTCCGGCTGGTTCGAGCGCCAGATGGGATATTCCCGGTCCTGTCGATGTCGTCCAGCTGTATCTTCCGCACGCAACGCTCGAACGCGTCGCCCGCGAAGCCGACGCGCCCATTCCCGGCGATCTTCTGGAGCGAACCGGGCATCCCGACCCAGTCACATCCGGACTGCTGATGAGCGGGGCGGATGTGTTGGAGGGCAACGCGGTCCTGGATGCACTCTTCAGGCAGCGACTGACCGATATCCTGGCCACGCGCATCCTGGCCGCGCACATCGGCGAGCCAACCGCCGTCGAGCCGATCATAGGCGGGCTGGCTCCCCAAGCTCTGCGACGCGCGATCGAACGCTTGCGTTCGGACAGCGATTCCGACGTCTCTCTTGCGGCGCTCGCGTCGGACGCCGGCCTGTCTCGCTTCCACTTCTGTCGTGCTTTCAAGGAAAGCACCGGTCTTTCGCCGCATAGCTGGCTGCGCCAGCACCGGCTCGAGCAGGCCATGAACACGCTGCGCGACACCGACATTCCGATCGCCACGGTGGCGGCAGAGCTTGGCTATGCTTCTCAAACCGCCTTTGCCGCCGCGTTCAGACGATTGACGGGAGAAACACCGAGCGATTGGCGACGTCGCATGCGCTAAGCAGCAATCACTCTGCAGGCAGAGCAATCGCTCTGGCGCAACCGCAGGTCCGCTCCGCTAAATGATCAGGGTGCCCTCGATCCAATAGACGGAGACGAACAATGACCTGGAAGAACTTCGTTAGTCCGGTCAAACTCGTGCCGCGACGAAGGATGGCCGCAAGCGCCATCATGTACGGACTTTCATTGGCCGTTCGCTTCACCTCGGCAACCGGCGAGGAAGTGGAAATACCGGCGCAGTCCGTACACAACGCAGGTCCGGTGATGTCCATCATCGACAGGGATGGCGGCCGGCTTCCGTACGCCGACTGGCGTCCGAACGCCATTGGGCCAATTTTCTTTCGTCACCGCTGGCCGGCGCCGATGGCTTCGATGCCAAGCTGCCCCTCTCCCTGACAATTCGCGATCTCACGTCACGTCTTCGCGTCATCGGCCTCGACGATCCGCCACGAGAGTGGCGGCGGCGGTGACGCGCCCATGCCCGGAAAGCTCAATCCACAGGAGATAATCAAATGCGACTCGTCATTATCGGCGCCGGCTTTGCCGGCATGTACGCCGCACTTTCCGCCGCACGCCTGCGGGACATTCAGGGCGCTTCGCCCGAACAACTCGAGATCGCGCTTGTTGCACCGGAGCCGACGCTCGTGGTCCGGCCCCGCCTCTACGAGAGCAAGCCGGAAACCCTGACGGCACCTCTGCAAGACGTATTGAAGGCCATCGACGTCGTCTACGTGCAAGGCAGCGCCGGGACCATCAATACCAAGTCTCGTGCGATCGAGCTCGTCACGGCGGAAGGCGCGAAGCAGACTCTCTCCTACGATCGGCTGGTCGTTGCCACCGGCAGCCGGCTTTTCCGGCCGAACATCCCCGGCATTGCCGAACACGCCTTCAGCGTCGACAAGCTCGACGATGCGATTGCGCTCGAGCGACATCTCCATGATCTGGCCGACCGGCCGGCAAGGAACGGACGCGATACGGTCGTCGTAGCCGGCGGCGGATTCACCGGTATCGAGACGGCGACGGAGATGCCGGCGCGGCTGCGTGCGGTCCTCGGCAAGAACGCCAAGGCACGCGTCGTCATCGTCGATCGCAACAGCACGATCGCTCACGATATGGGCACGGATTCCCGCCCCGTCATTGAGGATGCGCTGCGCAAGCTCGGCGTGGAGACCCGCCTCGGCACCGGTGTCGCATCGCTCGACAGGTCTGGCGTCACGCTTTCCAGCGGTGAACACATCGAAGCGGAGACCGTGATCTGGGCCGCGGGCATGCGCGCCGCTCCTCTGACCGCGCAGATCCCGGCCGAGCGTGACAATCTGGGCCGCCTCCTTGTCGACCGCGACTTGCGCGTGCCTGGTGTCGCCGGCGTCTTTGCCACCGGCGATGCCGCCAAAGCAGCGTGTGACGACGTCGGCAACCACGCGCTGATGTCGTGCCAGCATGCCACGCGCATGGGCGCATTTGCCGGCAACAATGCCGCCGCCGAGCTTTTGGGTGTCGCGACCAGGCCTTATCACCAGAAGGCCTACGCCACCTGCCTCGATCTGGGAGAAGCCGGCGCGATCTTCACGCGAGGCTGGGAACGGAAGCTCGAGCTCGTCGGCGACGAGGCGAAGCGGACCAAGCAGCAGATCAATACTCTATGGATCTATCCGCCCCGAGCGGAACGCGCGGCCGCGCTGGCCTCGGCGGATCCGGAGCACGTCGGCGAGGTGTAGCTGCCTCACGCGAAACCGGGCCGCGCCGACCGTGCGTTGGCACGGCCCGATCACCCCATACCAACCGGAGCCAACCATGATGAAACTCGACACCGTGCGCGCGAGCGCGTTCGCCATGCCGCTGACCAGCCCGGCTTTCCCGCCCGGCCCCTATCGCTTCATCAATCGCGAATACTTCATCATCCAGTACCGGACAGATCCCGAGGCACTACGCCGGATCGTGCCGGCACCACTCGAAATCACCGAACCCGTGGTGAACTATGAGTTCATCCGAATGCCGGACTCGACCGGATTCGGCGACTACACCGAAAGTGGGCAGGTCGTTCCGGTGTCCTATCAGGGCAAGGCCGGCAGCTTCGTCCACCAGATGTTCCTCAACGATCATCCGCCAATTGCGGGCGGGCGCGAGCTCTGGGGCTTTCCCAAAAAGCTGGCGCAGCCGAAGCTCGAGGTCGAGACCGACACGCTGGTCGGCACCTTGAATTACGGCTCGGTCCGCATCGCGACCGGCACGATGGGCTACAAGCACCGGGCCCTCGACGCCGCGGCCGAGGCAAAAAAGCTCGCCGCACCGAATTTCCTGCTCAAGATCATTCCGCATGTCGACGGCACGCCGCGCATCTGCGAGCTGGTGCGCTTCCATCTCGAAGACATCACCGTCAAGGGCGCCTGGACTGGGCCGGCTGCGCTCGACCTGTACTCGCACGCCCTCGCCCCCGTCGCCGAGCTGCCGGTGCTCCAGGTGCTTTCGGCCAAGCATATCGTTGCCGACCTGACGCTCGGGCTCGGCACCGTGGTCCACGACTATCTGGCCTCGAGCGAAATCGTGCGGCGGCGCGGATCCTCCGAAACCCTGGTCGACGCGAATGCCGGCTGATCGACATCATCCGTACCATCGGGAGTCCTCAAAATGCTGAACGTGATGCGCGAGCAAACCAATCCTGTGCCGCAGCGAAGCAATTCGCTTCCCTACGATGTCGTCGCCCTGGTGTTGCAAGGCGGCGGCGCACTCGGCGCCTATCAGGCCGGAGTCTATGAAGGTCTGCACGAGGCCGGCATCCGGCCGAACTGGCTGGCCGGCATCTCGATCGGCGCGCTCAACGCCGCGATCATCGCGGGCTCGCCCGAAGGCGAGCGCGTTGCACGGTTGCGCGAGTTCTGGGAAACCATCTGCGCCTTTTCGATCGAGTGGCCCGCCGGCGAAGGGCTCGCCAACGCCCTGCCCTTTGCGTTCGACATCAGCTCGGTACGCAACGCGATGGCGGCGGCGCGGGCCTTGATCCAGGGCCAGCCTGGCTTCTTCAAGCCACGCTTCCCCTCTCCGCTCTGGTCACCGTTCTCGGGCGACGCCGCGACCAGCTTTTACGATACGGCACCCCTGCACCGGACGCTGGAAAAGCTCGTCGACTTCGACCGGCTGAACTCGGGCGACGTGCGCGTCAGCGTCGGCGCGGTCAACGTCCGCACCGGCAACCTGACCTATTTCGACACCGCCGAGCGCCGGCTGGGACCGAAGCATTTCATGGCATCGGGTGCGCTGCCGCCGGGCTTCCCCGCCGTCGAGATCGAAGGCGAGCACTATTGGGATGGCGGCGTGGTTTCGAACACGCCTTTATCTCGCGTGCTGTCCGGCGAGCCGTGCGACACGCTGACGTTCCAGATCGATCTCTGGTCGGCCAAGGGCCGCGTTCCCCACGACATGATGGAAGTGTCGAGCCGGCAGAAGGACATTCAGTATTCGAGCCGCACGCGCGCCGTGACCGACCAGGTGCTGCGGATGCAGAAGATGCGTCAGGCCTTGCAGCGCACGATCGCGAAATTGCCGGACGCTGCCAGGCACGATCCCGAAATCCGCGCCATCGCGGAGATGGCGCGCCATCGTTGCTACAACATCGTGCACCTGATCTATCAGACCAAGATCCACGAGGGCCATTCGAGGGATTACGAGTTCGGGCTGAGCGCGATGCGCGCTCACTGGCAGAGCGGACTGGACGATATCCGCCGCACGCTGGCCGATCCGCGCCGCCTGGACCCGCCGGCTCCCGAGCTCGGCATCGTCACCCACGACGTCCATCGCCGCGACTGAACCTCACCGCCACCTCGTTTCGGAGAATACCATGTCTTCCATTCCCTATGCTCCCGAGCAGGACGCCAAAACCAGCCTTGGGCCATCCGGGCAGGCGATCAAGCGGGCCGCCCTCGCCTTGGCGCTGGCCCTGGGCGTCGCCGCCGCAGCCGAGTTCGGCCACCACTATCTCACCATCGGCCGCTATCTGGAGACCACGGACGACGCCTATGTGAGGGCGGATTCCACGATCATCTCGCCGAAAGCGTCGGGCTATATCGCGCAGGTCCTGGTCGGCGACAACGAAGCGGTGAAGGCCGGCCAGTTGCTGGCAAAGATCGACGATCGCGATTTCCGCGCCGCGCTCGATCAGGCCGGCGCCGACGTCGCCGCATCCGACGCCACTGTCCGCAATCTCGACGCACAGCTTGCCCTGCAGCAGCCGATCATCGAGCAAGGCACGGCCGATGTCGCTGCCGCCACGGCCAATCTGAAATTCGCGCAGGAAGAGCAGGTCCGATACGACGGCCTGATGAAGACGGGCTCCGGCACGGTGCAGCGCGCGCAGCAGACCGATGCTGCGCTGCGCGCCGCCGCCGCGCAATTGCAGCACGCCAAGTCGGGCCTGCTCGCGGCCGAGCGCAAGGTCGACGTGCTCTCCACCGAACGCGCCAGGGCAGTCGCGCAGCGCGACCGCGCCCGCGCGGTGGAGCAGCAGGCGGCATTGAACCTCTCCTACACCGGCATCATCGCGCCGGTCGACGGCACCGTCGGTGCGCGCTCACTCCGGGTCGGGCAGTTCGTCCAGGCCGGTACGCAATTGATGGCCGTCGTTCCGCTCGATGCCGTGTACATCGTCGCCAATTTCAAGGAAACCCAGCTCACCCATGTGCGCGGCGGCCAGCCCGTCGAGCTGACGATCGACAGCTTCCGCGGCACCAGACTGCGCGGCCATGTCGACAGCCTGTCCCCGGCAAGCGGCCTGGAGTTTGCGCTGCTGCCGCCCGACAACGCGACCGGCAACTTCACCAAGATCGTACAGCGCTTGCCGGTGAAAATCATCCTCGACGACCGCAGCCTGACCGGCCTGCTCCGTCCCGGCATGTCGGCCGAGCCGACCATCAACACCAAATCGGCGGCGATCGCCGAACGCGACAGCAAAAAGCGCCTCGCATCGCGCCGCCCCCAACCTCGCAGTTGAATGAACACGCGTCCCTGCCGGTTGTCTCCTCCCGGACAATCCGCTCAGGCAATGTTTCTCTCGCAAGCGACGAGCAGACAACCATGACCACACTGCAACCGGCCATCGATGCCATGCCCGCCGGCGAAGGCGAGCGGTCCGTCACCACACCGGCTCCAGCGGTTTCCGCCAAGACCTGGATCGCCATCGCCGGCGCCACCCTCGGCGCCTTCATGGCGGTGCTCAACATCCAGATCGTCAACGCTTCGCTGGCTGACATCCAGGGCGCTATCGGGGCCGGTATCGATGATGGCGGCTGGATCTCGACCTCCTACCTGATCGCCGAGATCGTAGTGATCCCGCTGTCCGGCTGGCTCGCGCAGGCGTCGGTCCGCATCTATCTCCTGACCAATGCGACGTTGTTCCTGGTGTTCTCGGCGGCCTGCGCGCTGGCGCAAGACCTGTCGCAGATGATCGTGTTGCGCGCCGTGCAGGGCTTTACCGGTGGTGTGCTGATCCCGATGGCGTTCACGCTCATCATCACGCTGCTGCCAAAGGCGAAGCAGCCGATCGGGCTGGCGCTGTTTGCGATCTCCGCGACCTTTGCGCCCGCGATCGGGCCGACCATCGGCGGCTATCTCACCGAGAACTGGGGCTGGCAGTACATCTTCTACGTCAACCTGGTGCCGGGCGCGGTCATGATCGGCTTGCTGTTCGTCTCGCTCGAATCGCAGCCGATGAAGCTGTCGCTGCTGCGCGAGGGCGATTGGGCCGGTATCGCCACCATGGCGATCGGCCTCGCCGCGCTGCAGACCGTGCTCGAGGAAGGCAACAAGGACGACTGGTTCGGCTCGCCGTTCATCGTCAAGCTGTCGATTGTCGCCGCGATCGCGCTGTCGGCCTTCCTGTGGATCGAGCTGGCGGCAAGGAAGCCGCTGCTGAACCTGCGCCTCCTGGCGCGTCGCAATTTCGGCTTCGGTATCCTCGCCAATTTCCTGCTCGGCATCGCGCTCTACGGTTCGGTCTTCATCCTGCCGGTCTATCTATCGCGCATCCAGGGCTACAACGCCGAGCAGATCGGCATGGTGCTGGCATGGACCGGGCTGCCGCAGCTGTTGCTGATCCCGCTGGTGCCGCAGCTGTTACGGCGCTTCGACGCGCGGCTCATCATCGGTGTCGGCTTTGCGCTGTTCGCAGCCTCCAACTTCATGAACATCTCGATGACCAACGACTACGCCACCGACCAGCTGTTCTGGCCGAACGTCGTTCGCGCCTTCGGGCAGGCGCTGGTGTTCGCCCCGCTGTCGGCTGTCGCGACTTCGGGCATCGAGGCGGAGAACGCGGGTTCGGCCTCGGGCCTGTTCAACATGATGCGCAACCTCGGCGGCGCCGTCGGCATCGCACTGCTGCAGACGCTGCTGACCAAGCGCGAGCAATATCACTCCAACGTGCTGATGCAGTCGGTCTCGCTGCTGGAGCAGGCCACACAAGCCAGGCTCGAGAAGCTGACGCAGTATTTCATGAACCACGGCGTGACCGATCGCATCGACGCCGCCCACCGCGCCTATGTCGCGATTGGCAAGATCGTGCAGAAGCAGGCCTTCATCCTGGCCTTCGGCGACATGTTCTACCTGCTCGGTGTCGCGCTGATCGTCGCACTCGCCGCGTCCATGATGCTGAAGAAGCCCGGCCAGATCGAGACCGGCGGCACCCACTAGTCCCCCCACCCCACCTGACGTCGAAAGGAACTCCCATGTTGAAGGATAAGGTCGCTATCGTCACCGGATCGACCAGCGGTATCGGGCTCGGAATCGCCAGAGAGTTGGCCAGGCTTCGCGTCAACCTCGTGTTGAACGGCTTCGGCGACTCCGGCGAGATCGAAGCCATCCGCAGCGGGATCGAACGCGAGCACGGCGTGCGCGTGGTCTATGATGGTGCCGATATGTCGAAGGGCGACGCCGTGCGCCGATTGATCGCCGCGACAATCGAGACGTTCGGATGCCTCGACATCCTCGTGAACAATGCCGGCATCCAGTTCACCGCGCCGGTGGAAGAATTTCCGTCGGCCAAGTGGCATGCGATCCTGGACATCAATCTGTCGGCCGCGTTTCACGGCATCGCGGCGGCGGTGCCCCAGATGAAGAAGCAACGCTGGGGCCGGATCGTCAACATCGCCTCGACCCACGGCCTCGTCGCATCGACACACAAGGCCGCCTACGTCGCCGCCAAGCACGGGTTGATCGGCCTGACCAAGGTGGTTGGCCTGGAAACCGCCGGCAGCGGCGTGACCTGCAACGCAGTCTGTCCCGGCTGGGTGCGGACGCCCTTGGTTGAAAAGCAGATCAGCGACATCGCCGCACAGAGAAACATCAGTCAAAAGGACGCCGCCAAGGCACTCCTGGGCGAGAAACAACCGTCGTCCGAGTTCGTCTCTCCGGAGCAGCTTGGAGGCACCGTGGCGTTCCTGTGTTCGCCTGCGGCGGACCAGATCACGGGCACCGCGATCGCGGTCGATGGCGGATGGACGGCGCAGTAGCCGGCAGTCGGCCCATGCGAATGGCCTTATCGTGCTGGCCGCCGCCGTTGCCGTCAACGGCGGCTCGTTTCACTGGACACAGTGGTTGACCGTGACGATGGTTCGGCAGAAATCGAGAATGAACCGGCCATGGAGAGCACCGGATCCCGGATCTGAAGATGCCAGGCGATAGGAGTTGCCGAGAACACGGGCGATCTCCAGCACGCCCGTGAGTTCATGGTACGCCATCGCCAGGTGAATGCCGGCCAGCGGCAGCAACAGGACCTGAATGCCAACACTGCTCATGACGCCCCCGCTTCGGCGCGAGGCAGCGGCAGGAATTGCGCAAGATAGGCGCTTCTCCATTGATAAGGCGTGTCGCCGGCGAAACGCTTGAATACCGTCGTGAAATGCGCCTGAGTCTGGAATCCGACGGTCAAGGCAACATCGACGAGCGAGGCGTCGGCGCGCCTCAGCAATTCCTGGGCGCGTTCGATCCGCCGATGCAGCAGATAGTCATGAGGCCGCATACCGACGGCCGCGCGGAACTGCGCCGCAAAGTGCATGCGGCTGAGGCCGGCGACCGCCGCCAGATGCTGCAAGGTGATCTTGCCAGCCAAATTCTCGTCGACATATTGCAGCACGCGCTTGAGGCGCCATTTTTGCAACGACCTCACGGACCGACACCGCTCGTCGTCGGCCTGATCGGTCTCGTTGCACCCGACGGCCGTCGGCCGGCTGGCCCTGCGGGTCAGGATGGCAAGACGCAAGGCGTCCGCAAGGATGGCGGAGTGAGGATGATGGGCCGCTTCGGTTGCCGCGAGTGCATCGGAGAGGCTTCGCATCACCGGGTCCCGGAACTCGCCTGCACCGGCCTCCCGATCAGTCTCGACGGAGGCGCGCGCGAGGCGTTTCGCCGATACCCTGAAGCTGGGCCCGTCACCGGCGCATCTCCGCACGCCCGGCGGGGGCGTCTCGATGGCCAGGGCCACATCGAGGTGAACGAGGGAAAGCGTCATCGCCTTTTCGCCGGCGCGATCCGGACGTTCCGCAAGCCCGGACCGCCGACAATCGATGGCCGAGACGCCGATCGAGCCGACGACATGATCCTTCGCGCCTTGCAGGTGTGACATCTGTAGCGACATCGTCGAACTCCTTGTCCCATTTTCGACCCGGCGAGACCCAATGGCTCGTCCGAATGTGGGAGCAGAGTAGTTCGGCGGTCCCCGCGCTCCATTCTACGCGCGGGTGCACCGGATAGGTTCTCGGGTTGATCGCGTCATACCTAGGTATGACCACGGCGTCGCCGGCCGCGTGGACGTCCCGTTCGCGGCGATGGCGGAGCGGGTCTCTCCCTGCGGTAAGTTGACGCGCTCGCCGATGGTCGGAAAGTCACGCAAAACGCCGTTATGCCGGGGAATTTGCCTGGTCGGCTCTCGCGCAGGATGGAACCGCGACAACGTCTTTCAAGAGAGCACGAAAATCATGTTGCCGCATGTTGTCGACCCGATCAAATCGCGGCATCAACGTGACCGAAAATGAGCAGAGCGACCACCAGCGACGATGACCAGTCTTGATCGGGCCACGGGTTCATCGATGGGCCGCGCCGGCTTGCGGTTCTGGTCTGCCGTCCTCGCTTTCGCGGTTTTCCTGGTCGATGTGCTGACGCCGCTCGAGGGCGCGGTCGCAGTTCTCTACGTCGTTGCGATCCTGCTCGCGGCGAGGACGCACCGGCGTAACGACATCATCGCCGCCGCTGTCGGCTGCAGCGTCCTGACCATAACCGCCTATCTGCTGTCACACGATCTGGAGGCGATCGCCTCGCCTGCCCTTCGTGCGCTGGTGAGCCTCGCCGCCATCGGAATCACGACCTTGCTGGCGCTGCAAAATCACGCGGCGACGAAGCGCCTCGCGGCGCAGGCGCGCCTGCTCAATCTCTCGCATGACATGATCTTCGTCAGGGATCGCGGCGGCGTGATCACGTTCTGGAACAGGGCCGCGGAACAGGCCTACGGCTGGCCGGCCGACGAGGCGGTCGGGCAACTCGCAGATGCGCTGCTGAGAACCAGATATCCCGACCGGCGAGAGGTCATCGAGGCCGGCCTGCTCGACATCGGCCGATGGGAAGGCAGGCTGGAGCAGCGGACGAAGGCCGGCGGCGCACTCACCGTCGATGCCCGATGGGCGCTCCAGCACGACCATCTCGGCAAACCCGTTGGAGTCCTTGAAACGCACACCGACGTCACGGACCGCGTAGCGGCACACAACGCGCTGGTGCAGAGCGAGCAGCGATACCGCCGGATGTTCGACGCAAGCCGAATCGGCGTCGTCGAAGAGGACTGGAGCGCAGTGCGGACCGCGCTGAATTCGCTGGAGACCGGAGGCGCCACCTTGCGGGACTATCTTGCACGAAATCCTGAATTCGTGCGGCATGCCCGCCGCCTCGCTGGAATCACCGACGTCAATCCTGCCCTCCAGAAGATGGCGGGAGCAAGCGGCTCTGCGGCCTTCATGGCGAACGCGGACAGGCTTCTGGGCGAGAACGACCGCAGTTTCCTCGGCGCGCTGATCGCATTCGCCGAAGGAGAGCGGTTCCACGAAGGCGAGACCGATCTCGTGAGCCTCGACGGACGCAGGGTTCCCGTCCTGTTTACGATCACCTTTCCGGCCGAGCCCGACGGAGATCGCAACGTGCTCGCCTTCGTCATCGACATCACCGAGCGCAAGCAGGCACAGGATGCGCTGCTCGCGGCGCAGGCGGAGCTGGCGCATGCCGCGCGCGTCGCCACCCTCGGCGAACTCAGCGCGTCCATTGCCCACGAGGTGAACCAGCCTCTGGCGGCGATCGTCACCAGCGGCGAGGCCGGCTTGCGGTGGCTGCGCCGCGACGTGCCCGATCTCAAGGAGGTTGCAACGACGATCGGTCACGTCGTTGCCCAGGGCCGCCGCGCCAGCGAGATCGTGACCCGCATCCGGACTTTCCTGAAGAAGGTTCCGCCCCAGCAGGATCTGCTGCAGATCGACGAGATCATCGAGGACGCGACCCTCCTGGTCGCGCGCGAGCTCGTCAAGGACGACGTCACCCTCATCGTCAAGGCGGAGCATGGCCTGCCGCCGGTTCGCGGCGACCGGATCCAGCTTCAGCAGGTCCTGGTCAATCTTCTGATCAATGCCGGCCAGGCCATGTCGGGGCGGCCTGGTCCCCGCACCGTCACGCTACGCGCCGGAACCGCCGACGGTGAAAACCTTGCCATCACGGTCGAGGACAGCGGTCCGGGCATCCAGCCTGACGACCTGCCGCGCCTGTTTGATCCGTTCTTCACCACCAAGGGCGGCGGCATGGGCATGGGACTTGCGATCTGCCGAACGACGGTGGAAGCTCACGGCGGCCGATTGTCCGTGGAGAGTTCTCCGGGCTCGGGCGCGACATTCCACCTGACACTGCCATTTAGCCAAGAACACGCCTTGCCATGACACGACCAAACCAAGCGCAACCGCCGGCCCAATCCTCCAGTTCTGTCGTCATCATCGTTGATGACGACGCGAGCATTCGTGCCTCGCTCGACAGCCTGTTCCGATCCGTCGGCCTCGAGACACGCCTGTTCGGCTCACCGGCCGAGCTGCTTGGCGGCGTCATGCCCGACAAACCGGCCTGCATCGTGCTGGACGTCCGGCTCCCGGGCGTGAGCGGCCTCGATCTCCAGGGGCAATTGACCCGCCAGGGCATCAGATTTCCGATCATCTTCATGACCGGTCATGGGGACATTCCAATGTCGGTGCGCGCCATGAAGGCTGGCGCCGTCGATTTCCTGTCCAAGCCGTTTCGCGATCAGGACATGCTCGACGCCGTGACGGCAGCGCTCGAGCGCGATGCGCAGCGCCGCGCGGAAGCCGCGACGAAGGAAGATATCCGCATCCAGTATGAGAGCCTGACGGCACGCGAGCGCGAGGTGATGGGCCATGTGACCGCCGGCTTGATGAACAAGCAGGTGGCAGGCCTGATCGGCCTCAGCGAGATCACCGTCAAGATCCACCGCGGCAACGTCATGCGCAAGATGGAAGTCCGGTCGCTGGCCGACCTCGTTCGCAAGGCCGAAGCGCTCGGGATTTCCCAGAACCGAAAGACGACGGACCAAACCTGAGTATAATTTCGGCGGGACTGCCGCACGGTGCATAAGGCGCCATCGGCCGCCCAATGGGAGATATCCTCCCTGCGGAACACAGCGGTCAGGATGTGTGCCAATGGCCAAAACCCCGGTGATTGCGATCGTGGACGACGACGAAGGCGTGCGCGCGTCGCTGGCGAGCCTGGTGCGTTCGCTCGGCTATGAAGCCCACGCCTACGAGTCCGGCGTCGCCTTCCTGCGGGAACCGGCGGCAGAAGATCCGGCCTGCATGATCGCCGACGTTCAGATGCCGGTCATTACCGGCGATGAATTGCAGGCGCGCCTGGTTGCCTCCGGCCGCCATTTCCCGATCATTTTCATGACCGCTTTCCCGAGCGAACCCGTGCGCCAGCGCGTCATGGCGGCCGGCGCGCATTGCTATCTCGGCAAGCCGTCCAGCGGCGACGAGATCATCCGCCGCCTCGAAGAGGCCCTGGCGGGCCACGCACCGCAATAGTCGGGCCCCGGCTCGGGCAAAGCGCGCCTTCCCGGCGTGCATTCCCGAAAGGAGGTTGATGGACCGAAAATACCGGTCGGCACAGCTCATGCTCCCCTTCGATTTCGCGACGCCGGCAGGCCGCGCGCTTTGCCGCGCATGGAGGGAGCATAATTGCCAGGGGATGCCACCAGCGCTGCCGATAACATCCGCCCGCGGGTCTTCGCCGGCTTCCCGGTGAGTTCCTGGGCATTCGCGCTGCGCGTCCTGCTGGCAATGCTCCTCGCACTCTATGTCAGCTTCTGGCTCGAGCTCGAATCGCCTTCGTCGGCAGCCGTCACCGTGGCCATCCTGGCGCTGCCCACGCGCGCGCAGGGCATGGAAAAGGCGGGTTACCGGCTGCTCGCAACCGCCATCGGGGTGATCGCATCGATCGCCATCGCCGGCACCTTTTCCCAAACCGACGCGCTCCTGCCCGCAGTGTTGGGGATCTGGGTCGGACTTTGCGTCTACGTCGCCGGGATGCTGGACGGCAATCGCGCTTATGCAGCGGCTCTCAGCTGCATCACCGTTGCCCTGATTGCCATCCAGCAGATCGACAGCCCGTTGCAAGTGTTTCCGACCGGCGTCGCCCGGGGCGCCGCCATCGCCATCGGCGTCCTCGCGGTCGCTCTGGTCAACGAGGTGCTCGCCGCGCCGGACTATCATCCGGTTCTTGCGAACCGCCTCGAAACACTGCATCGCCGGGTCACGGAGTTCGCGCAACGCGCCGTCCGCGGCGAAGCCTCATCCGCGACGACTGCTGCGGACATCTTGCGCGATGTCGCGGCCCTGCATCCGGAGATCGCGAGCCTCGTCACGGAGTCGATCAGCGGCCCGGCCAGATCCGCAGCCGCACGCTCCGCGATGGTGGCCCTCGTGAGCGAGCTCGCGCTTGCCCGCATGCTCGCCGCGCTGCCAGTCGTATCCGCGACGTCTCGGGATGATCGAGACCCCGGCGCCTCCGGCCTGATCACGATCTGCCGGACCTATCTCCGCGACGAGATCATCCGCAGGAATGCAGACGTGCGCGACAGTCTCGAGGCACTGCGAGCCGGCAACTATCCGCGCCGGCAATGGCGCGCGCCGCTTTACCGCTCGCCTCGCATTGCAGCGGAAAGCGGCGTCAGGGCCGCGATCCACTTCATCCTCATTGCGATCATCTTCGTGATGGCGGGGTGGCCGACCACCGCGCTCTGCCTCTCGCTTGCCGCGGTCATCATCGGCCTGAGCGCGACGGCTCCGGATCCGCGCGCCTTCACGACACTGGCGGTTTTTGCCATGCCGATCGCATGCTTGCTCGCCGGCATCCTGAAATACCTCGTCTTCAACGGCGTATCCGAGTTTCAACTGCTGGCGATCGGCCTTGCGCCTCTCGTGATCGGCGCAGCGCTTCTGATCACGCTGCCGAGCGGCGTCCTGCCGCCGCTCGGCAGGCTCTCCCTCGTGTTCACGCTTGTCATTCTCGCACCGAGCAATCCGCAGAGCTACGACCCCGACGTGTTCCTTGTGACGTGTCTGTTTGCCCAGCTTTCCTCGGTTCTGGTCTTCGCGGCGCAGCTCCTGCTGCCGTCCTTATCGGGCGAACGGAGGATCCGGCTACTGCTGGACGACGCCCATCGCGAGCTGAACCGCCTCGATTCCGGGCGAGCCCGGCATCTCGCGCCGGAGGAAGCCGCGTTTCGCGATGCCGCTCGGATCGAGCAGATCGTGACGACGAACGGCGCCACGGCACCTCCCCCTCGGGTCGTCGCGGAAGCGCTGCGCTGCTTCGACGAGGCGGTGGTGCTGCGACGGTGCCATGCCGAACTGGACCGCCTGGCCGAGACCTCACTCGGCGGGGCGGTGCACGCCGCGCGAGCCGCGCTCACCCTACGGGATGGAGGCGCAATCCTGACTGCCGCCGAGGCGCTGCGCCGGACAGCTGCCCAAAGCAACCTGTCCGTCGAGCCGGTGCTCGCCGCGCTCGTTACGGCCAGCATTGTCTTTGAACCAGGGCAGGGTTTCGCCGGTTCCGGCCAGGGGACGCATCCGTGACGAATACTTATCGTGAACTCGTCGTGGGCGGCGTGCTGATCGCCCCGATCGTGTCCTATGCGGCCACAGCGCTGCTCGCATTCCTGCTGCTCCGCCCGGTGCTGCGCTTCGTGGGATTTACAAGAATCTTCAGCAACCCGTCGCTGGCCGAGCTCTGCCTCTACGTGTCGATCTTCGGCCTGCTCGCGCTCTTTTGCTAAGGAGAAAGTCATGGACGCGGCTCTGCCTCGAGATGCGGCCTTTCCGCCCCACCCCGAATCTTCAGCCGAAGCACGGGCGGGCGCAGCCGACGCCGTCGCGTGTTCCTGCCCGACGGAGGCCGCGGCGCGCGCGACCAGCGACCGCGCCGCGAACGACGGCGAAGCTTCCCGGCAGGCGACGCCTTTGACGCGGTCGCCGCGCAAGGCCGCCGGGCGGTTCATGGCCGGCGTCGGCAAGCATTTCGCCACTCTTGCCATCGCCCTGGTCGCCATCCTGATATCGGTTGCAACCTGGCAGCACTATGTCACCGCGCCCTGGACGCGCAATGGCAGCGTGCGCGTGCAGGTCGCCAATGTCGCGCCGTAGATTGCTGGCAAAATCGTAGAGCTGCGGGTGGCCGACAACCAGTTCGTCCGCAAGGGTGACGTGCTCTACGTCATCGATCCCTTCGACTTCGAGGTAGCCGTCCGCATCGGCAAGGCCCTCGTCGACCAGCGGGCGGCGGACCTGGAGGTGAAGCAGGCCGAGTCCGACCGGCGCCGGCGTCTGTCCGACCTCGCGACGACGCCAGAGGAGCAGCAGATCTTCGCCGGCAACGCCTCGCAGGCGAAGGCCGCCTACGCAGCGGCCGCTCACCAGCTTGCACAGGCGGAATTGAACCTGAAGCGCACCAATGTGCTCAGCCCCGTCGACGGCTATGTCACCAATCTCCTGCTGCGCGTCGGCGACTATGCGCTGACCGGCGTCACCAACGTCTCCATCATCGATTCCAACAGCTTCTGGATCGACGGCTATTTCGAGGAAACCAAGATGGCGCATGTCTGCGTCGGCGATCGCGTCGAGGCACAGCTCATCGGCTACTCCAAGCCGATCCTGGGACATGTGAAAACCGTGACCCGCGGCATCAGCCCGTCAAACGCCGCGGCGGGCACGCAAGGTTTGCCCAACGTGGACCCGATCTACACCTGGGTGCGGCTTGCGCAGCGCATACCGGTTCGCGTCGCCATCGACACGGTGCCGCCGGGCGTGCCGCTGGTCTCCGGCATGACGGCCACGGTGACGATCCGGCAGCCCGATGCGGTCGATCGCCAGACCTGGTCTCATCGGCTCCGCACGACCTTGGTGGACCCAATGTTCGATGTGTTCGGCGCGGGAGATCCGCCCCGCCCCAACTGCCTCCAATCCCCATCCCAGCAGCCTCCCGAGGTGACAGCGCTTCCCTATGCGCGGGTGCCCGCAATTCCGTCAGCGGAGAAGATCGCGCCTGGCCTCACCCCCGGCATCGACGCCTCGCCACGCCTTCCCTGAATCCAGTCAGATCGCCCACCTGATGAGAGCCATCGCGTCGCACCGCAACATCTGAACTCACAGCCCAGGCCTTTGATTCTGCTTGCTCAATTGGAAGTTTCGCGACCTTCTGCCGCACCTGCACATTTCGCAAAATCTAACACGATTTCAGCATCTCTAACGGGCCTTGTGGCGGCATCAGACATATCGTTCGAGCGTCAACCAATGGCATTCAGCAGCCGTCACGGCGGCAGCGGAATCCAAACGACGGGACGAACGATGCTCACCGATATGCAAGCGGCCGGCGCCCGATTGACACATCAACCCGGCGCCCGCGAACCGGATTTCTCTCAGGGGGCACGCGCATTCCCCCACGAACGAAAATGGCGCCAGCCCGAGCAACGCGTAGGAGTCGCGCGCGAGGACATCACGATCTCGCGCTTTACCTATGCGCAGACGGCCGTCAGGCGCGAGGATGCAACGACACCTCCCGACCGGTACTTCTTCGCCATCGCCCTGAAGAGCACACGTCTCAAGCTGACCAGAGGCAGTCAGACCATTTTCGACGGCGCCATGCCGGCAGGCACGCTCTATGTCGGCGCGCCGTCGCAGCCGCTCCGCGCGCAGTTTCTCGCGCCTTGCGATTTCCTGCACTTCCACATCTCGGCCAATTGCTTTCCATCTCCACAGCAGGGAACGGAGCCGCTCGCGCCCGAATGCCTGAACGATCTCCTTCTGTTGCGCGACCCGTTCGCCGAGCAGCTCGCAAAGGCGCTGACCGAACAAGGCCATTCGGCCGATCGCGAATTTGCGTGCTGCATCGCCCAGACGCTGGCGATGCACGTTGCTCGGCGCGAGCCCCCGCGCACGAAAGTCAACGCCTTGCCGAAATGGCGGCTCCGACGCGTCGAGGAGTATGTCAGGGCGCGCTTCGACCACTCCATCAGCCTGTCCGACCTCGCCGGCGTCGCGGGATTGTCCCGGATGCACTTTGCCGCGCAGTTTCGCGCCGCGACTGGATACCGGCCGCGCGAGTATCTCCTGCAACAGCGCATCGAGCATGCAAAATCTCTCCTGTCGAATACCGAGACGCCGCTGGTCGAGGCGGCGCTGGCCGTCGGTTTCTGCACGCAGGCGCATTTCTCGACCGTCTTCAAACGTCTGACAGGCGACACGCCGGCACGTTGGCGATGCACCAGCCGGAACGCATTGGCGTCACCCAGGCTCGCTGAATGCGACCCGGTTCCGTCACGCGAGCCGGTGTCTCATGTCCTGCCGGCGGACCTTCGTGAATCATGCGAAATGAGAAACAGCGTGGGGACGTGAAATACTTTGCACGCCGGATCGGCGATGCTGGCAGTGTTAGTGACTGAGACCCCAAGTCACGGCTCGAGCCTTCTCCTCCCAGGCATGCGAGCAGTGGGCCGTCCTCCCCACAAGGACGGCCCCTTTTTTTGACCTCGCCGCGCCGATTCGGAGCGCCGTCCGTCCGATTCCGAAACGAAGCTGTTGCCATTTCAGTCGCTGAGATGTCGCGCAAGCCAGTCACGCACACCCTGAAGACTCCTGAAATCGTCCAGCGACCGCACCGGAAGGCCGGGCTCGACGCTCGCAACCATCCGGCTCAGTGCATGTCCAGGTCCAAATTCGAGAAATGCCGTGGCACCCGCTTCGAGACAGCTTTGCAGGCAATTTCCCCACTGCACGGTTTGCGAGATCTGCGCGGCGAGCTTGTCGTGGCCCGTCTCGGCGGAGACGACCGAACCGCCATCGACGCCGCTCAGGATGCGCGCGCCGGCAGCCGGCGGGAACGCCACCGGCGCCGACCGCAAGACTTCGCGAAACACGACCGACGCCTCGGCGAGCCGTCCGGTGTGGGAGGCAACCCCAACCGGCAGGTCGACGATCCTTGTGGCACGCATCGCCCTCGCCTCTCCGGCAATCCCGTTCAATGCCTTCCGGCCACCGCCGATCACGAAGGCATCGCCTGGATTGACGATGGCGATCGCCGCGCCGTGGCGCTCGCAAAGGCGGGTCACATCGTTATGTGAAAGACCACGGACAAAGATCAGCCCGTCACCGGCGCAGGTGGCGGCGTCCATCGCTTCCGCGCGGCGCACTGCGAGGTCGAGCGTGAGGACCGGTTCGAACAAATCTGCCACGCCCCATGCCGCCACCTCACCGACACTGTAGCCTGCGATGATGGCGCCATGTGGAATGATGTCCCTGAGCCCGGCAGCGGCGGCCAGTGCCTGCAACGTGCATAGAATCTGGCCGGACCGGTTGCGATGCAGAGCCTCGTCAGATTCGCTGCGCACGAAATCGCGCGGATCCCTGCCGCCCAGCAACGTTGCCGCATGTGCAAACAGGTGCGTCGCTTCCGGCGCATCGCCCGTCAGGGCGAACATGTCCCGATGCTGTCCGCCTTGTCCCGAGCACAGGATCGCAAGTGTCATGGTCGCCGCCTAGTGCGGAAAGAGCACGGCGATCGCGACCGCCATGGTCGCGACACTGAATCCGGTGCTCGAAATGACCATCGATCCGACCGCTGCGGAGTCCAGCCGGTAGTTGACCGCAAACAGGATGCCGAAAAAGCCAGAAGGCACCGCGGCGAGCAGAATGGCCGTCCTCGCTGTGTCGGGAGCGATTGGAAAGACGTGAGTGACTGCAACGGCCGCGAGCGGCCGAACCATGTCCGAGGCCACGGTTGCAGCCGCGATCTTCCAGTTCAGGCGGAACGACTGTGCCGACAGGATGGCTCCGGTCAGGAACAGCGCGACGCCGGCGGCCGAACTCCCGATCAGGGCGAGGCAGGCATGAGCGAGCGCGTCGAGACTCAGATCCGACACCGAAAACAGGATGCCGAACACGGGCGCGAGCACGACCGGCTTGGTGATCGCACGTCCCACGGCCGTCAGCATCTGCCGCGCCGCCATTTCCTCGCCGCGGGCCCTGGCGGCGTCCATTTCCGCCATGATCAGGGTCACCGGGCTGATGAGGACCGAACCGGTTGCCAATGCGACGGCGACCGGAACGGCGCCCGCCTGTCCCGCGACGGATGTCAGGATTGGAAGACCGACGCCGGCAAGATTTGGAAAGCCAACCGTGAGTGCCTGAATCGACGCATCGGGCCGCGACACCTTGAACAACCTGCGCGCGGCAAGATACCAGGCGGCATAGAGCAACGACATCGTTATACCGAGCACCAGAAAGAGCGGAACCTGCTCGATCATCTCGCTGCGCGACGCCGAGGCGGTCGCGGCGAACAGGGACGCCGGCACGGCGAAATCCATCACGAGTGCGTTGAGGGCGTCGACGTGAAGATTGTCGACGACATGAAACTTGCCGGCGGCGTATCCGAGCAACAGGACGAAGAAGACCGGCACCAGCGCCATCAGGATCGCGTTGGACATCATGGCATCGGCCTTTCATGGGCGTCGACGAAGAGCGTCATCGCAAGAAGGTCGGCCGATCCACCCGGGCTGAGACGCCGGACGACGAAGCTTTCATGGATCGATTGCGCGTATGCATGCCAGCCGGGCGCACGCACGCCCCCGGCGTCGATGAAATGACGCGCGGCACGATGTGCAAAGCGAAGGCCGTCGAGCCCGCCGCGATGCAGGAGATTTGTGTCCTCAACGGACGCGATCAGGGCAAAGCACGCCTCGACCCGGGCGGCTTCCGCTTCCGCGGGCACGGCCGGCGTCATCCTGCGCAAGGCAGGCAGGCCGATCCGATAGACGCTGGGAAATCCGTTCGCGGCCTCAAGACGCGCGCCGCCCGCGTGATAGCGGCGGCGCGCGGTGCTGCCATGGCTGTGCAGCAACACCGGACCGTCGAGGATGCTGCCGCCCCAGACGCGTGCCACGACATCGCCGAGCGGCAGCCCGGGATCGACCAATCCGCCGACCTTCGCACCCGCCGCCGCGCACAACAGCCCGAGTCCGAAGATCGCGCCGCGATGGGTGTTGATGCCGGAGGTCGCCGCGAGCATTGCACGTTCGGCCTCCAGGCCGATGATCCTCAGCCGTCCCATGCCGCAACCAAGCGCGCCCGCATCGGCGAGCCGTTGAAAGTAAGGCCTGATGGCCGCAGAGCTGCGGCGAAACATGCCGGCATCCATGTCGTCGTGACTGCCATTGTCGACATGGCTCACGAGTCCCGGCTTCGGCCAGGTTTCCAGCTCCATGACGAGGCAATCAGCGGCGACGTCGCCGATGGCTGCGGTATCGGCGACCCTTCGCGTCCGGTACGAAACGAGCGGTTCAGCACCCCGTGCGGCCGCGGTGATCATGATCCCGTCGCTCCCGAAATGAACCGATCCCTGTCGAGCACGGCCACGCTCCCGATGGTCTTGACCAGAAGCTCGCTCGCGCCGGCGTGGAATTCGCGCCAGTTCACCGCCGCACCATCCACGCGCATCAATTCGCCATCGAGCCGCATCGGTGCTTCGGTCTCGATTGCGGCCACATCGGCAGCGAGACGATCCAGATCCGTTTCGCGGTGGAACGCGAGCAGAACGTCGAGATCGGAGCGGTCGGTCACGTAATCGAGCCCGGTCAGCGACTGCCAGGCCAGGCTGCCGAATATCCGCACATCCACCGCATGCCGGAGTGCAAGCTCGTCGAGTCGATCGAGCGTCAACCACCAGTGACGCGGCGCCGAGGCACGCACCTCCAGCAGCGAGGGCGGTCTCGCAACCGAAACGACATGGCCGACATCCGCCAGAAAGGAGAGCCGCTTCTTGCCGGCAGAGGGCGGCAGCGGCAGGCCCAAAGCGAGGCCGGTCGCCTCGCCTGGCAGCGCGCGCCGCCTGATCGTCGGCCAACCCATGACGGGCCAACACCCGACCAGGGGATCGGCGGCGAGATCGGCACGCATCTCGAGGAGCGCCCGCCAGCCCTCCGGGCTGACAAAGACGAGGTCGTGGCGACCGGCCGGCGGTTCACCGGATTTGCAGGGCAAGGTCACGAACGCGCTCCGCGATATCGGCGGCCTTCGGCCGGCCACCGCGCTCCTTGCCGAGCGCATCTCTTCGATCCCGCGCAGCCGGCATGTCGGCGAGCAGCGCCTCAAGCTGGTCTGCGAGTGAGGTGGCGTCGCTCCATGTCATATGAACGGCACCCATCTGCTCGAGATTGGAGAGCCCCGGCGCGAACACCGGCGTCGATTTGGCCTTCTCCTCAAGAGCCGTCATCGACAATTTGGTGACCTTCGCCATCGACGGCAGATCCATCACGGCGGGAGAGGCGCCGGGCAATCCGACCAGCACCCGCGTCGCAAGGCCCGTCGCAAGCAGGGCGCCCGCCGCCGAATGGCCGTAGAGAAGACCGATGGTCGGGCGGCCGTGCATGTCCGCGTGGATCAGCACTTTCGCCAGATGCGCGAGGAACTCGTTGAGCCCGAGCAGCTCGTCCCGCTTGCTCATGCGTTGGCTGTCACTGTCGACGAGCACCACGATCGGTCCGCTCCCCCGGTCGATCGAGTCCAGGACGTGCGCGGAAAGTCTGATCGCCTCGTCGACGCCGAGTGCAGTCCGATCAGAAACACCAATCACGAGTATCCTGCCGCCGGACCGCAGCGTCGCCGCGCCGGCAATGACGCCATTGTCGTTCCTGACCTCGTGGCCGTCGGGAAACAGCGAGGCGAGAATGTCATCGAGCGTCACGGCTGCTCCTCCCGATCCTGTCAGCGAGCGCAATGAATTGGTCGGCCGGCAATTCCGGCACCGTTTCCGCATGCGCTACACCTTCCACCGTCCAGACATCGACGGCGTCCTGGCAAGCGCCGAAGCGGCGCAACCTGTCGGCCAGACGCCCCTGCTCCGCCTTGAGCCGGTCGAGGCCGAAGGGGCCAATCAACCCGATCAACTCGAGCGCGGCCTCGCGAAAATCCTGCACGGTGTCATCGGCGAAGACGTCGGCCGCACCGAGCAGCCGCCGGTGCTTGCCGCCCATGGTGCGCCAGACCAGGGCACGGTCACGGGAGTCGAACTCCTCGACGCCGCGATTGGTCTCGATCACCTCGGGACCCGAAACCGCGATGCGTCCCGCCTCCGACACGGCGAGCGCGGAGCAACAGCCTGCGATCAGACCGCCGCCGCCATAGCAGCCGGAGCGCCCGCCGATCAGGCCGATGACCTTCACGCCGGCACTGCGCGCCTCCATCACCGCGCGCATGATCTCGGCGATGGCGAGCTCACCGGCATTGGCCTCCTGCAACCGGACCCCGCCGGTATCGAGCAGGATCAGAACGGGGATCGATCCGATCTCGCGCGCTGCGCGGAGCAGCCCCGTGAGCTTGGCACCGTGCACCTCGCCGAAGGCGCCTCCCATGAAGCGCCCTTCCTGCGCGGCGACGAACACCGGCGCGCCGCCGAGGCGGCCATGGCCGACGACGATGCCGTCATCGAACTGCTCGGGAAGGCCGAATATCTCCAGATGCGGACTGACCTCGCGCTGTTCCGGCCCGATGAACTCGACCAGGCTGCCGGCATCAAGCAGCAGATCAAGCCTCGTCCGCGCCGATGCCTCGTTGAAGCTTGTGCTGCGGGCCCGCTCGGCCGGGGCGATGTGCGAGAGCGGCGCGGTCATCGGTCGCTCCCCGCGATCAGTCGCACCGCCTGGGCCAGCCGAAGCGAGACCGTGTCGGGCCGCGCGCCGCCGTCATTGATGGAGAATTTCAGCCCGCCGGGCGAATAGCGCTCGACGAAATCGCCAATGACGGCGCTCCAGACTTCGCCGAAGCCCATCGCCGCGGTCTTGATCTCGACCGCGCATTCCGCATCCGGCAGGACGCGCTCGACCAGCACTTCCAGATTGCCCGAGGCGACCACGCCGACGATCGCGCTCTGCCTGATGCCGCCCGCGCGCTCGCGAACCGGGTGGTGAAAGCTGAGATCTTCCATGGCCTGTCCTCACCAGTTCCTGAATTTCGACGGCGGCGCGTAGAGCCCGCCCGACCAGCGCACGAGATCCTTGATCGAGCGCGCCGCCAGCATGTTGCGATCCGCATCGAGCGGATTGATGCCGATATCTTCCGGCCGCCGGATCACGCCGCGCTCGCGCAGCTGCGCGACCATGCTGCGATCCCTCCCGCGACCGACATCGGTGTATCCGGCAACGCCGCGGATCGCCTGCTCGCGTTCTTGCGCCGTACGGCACAACAGGAGGTTCGCCACCCCCTCCTCGGTGACGATGTGCGTGACGTCGTCGCCGTAGATCATCACCGGCGCGAGCTCGAGGTTCAGCTTCTCGGCGAGCTCGATCGCATCGAGCTTCTCGACGAACAACGGGACGTTCTTGTCGCCGAAGGTTTCGCCAATCTGCACCACCAGCTTGCGGCCCCGGCGCAACGGCGCCGGGCTGTCCGGATCGGCCTCCGCGCCGGCCTTCAGCCAGGGCTCGCTCGGATGCCTGCGCCCGCGCGCATCCGAGCCCATGTTGGGCGCGCCGCCGAACCCGGCGATGCGCGAGGCGGTGACGGTCGAGGAATTTCCCTGGAGATCGATCTGCAGCGTGGAGCCGATGAACATGTCGCAGGCATAGAGCCCGGCGGTCTGGCAAAAGGCGCGGTTGGAACGCAGCGAGCCGTCGGGACCGGTGAAATAGACGTCGGATCGGGCCCGGATGTAGTCGTCCATGCCGACCTCCGAGCCGAACGAGTGGATCTGCCGGACCCAACCGGACTCGATCGCGGGAATGAGCGCGGGATGCGGATTCAAGGCGAAGTGGGTTGCGATCCTGCCCTTCAGGCCCAGCCTCTCGCCGAACGTCGGCAGCAGAAGCTCGATCGCGGCCGTGCTGAAGCCAATCCCGTGATTGATCCGCTGCACGCCATAGGGCGCGTAGATGCCCTTGATCGCGAGCATCGCGGTCAGGATCTGCCCCTCGGTGATCGCCGCCGGATCGCGCGTGAACAGCGGCTCGACGAAGAACGGCTTGTCGGACTTGACGACGAAATGGACGCGGTCCGCCGGGATATCGACCCGCGGAACCGTCTCGACGATCTCGTTGACCTGGGCGATCACGACGCCGTCCTTGAACGCCGTTGCCTCCACCACGGTGGGCGTGTCCTCGGTGTTCGGACCGGTGTAGAGATTGCCGTCACGGTCGGCGCTGACGGCGGCGATCAGGGCGACGTGCGGGGTGAGATCGATGAAGTAGCGCGCGAACAGTTCGAGATAGGTGTGAACCGCGCCCAGCTCGATCTTGCCGCCGAACAGCATGCGCGCGATGCGCGCCGATTGCGGCCCGGAATAGGCATAGTCCAGCCGCTTCGCGACCCCGCGGTCGAACAGGTCCAGATGTTCGGGGAGAACGACGCCCGACTGCACCATGTGCAGGTCGTTGACCTTGGACAGATCGACCGCCAGCAGCGCGCGGCTCAAGAGATCCGCCTGCTTCTGGTTGTCGCCTTCCAGGCAAACCCGGTCACCCGGCCGGATCACGGCCTCCAGCAGACGCGTAGCGTCCGACGCTTCCACGACCTTACCGTGGGCAAGTCCGGCACCGGCCGCAATGCGGGCATCGCGCGCGGCGCGGTTGTTCTGCCAGCTCGTCATGACCTTGGCCCCTTTGCGGCGTTGGCTCCGCTCCGATCCGGAACCATGCCGGTCGTCTCGATCATGCTCATGGAATTCTCCAGAGGGCAGTCGGGCCGGCGGGAGTGCTGTCTCTCCCGCCGTCCTTCCTTCCGCCGGCCGTGCGTCAGGACCGGCAAAACGCGTCAGCGGGTGGCCGGTTGATCGATGCTGCGAGCGGCACGGGTGATGATCTCCGCCACTTCCTTCGGATGCGACTCGTAGACCGAGTGGCTCGCGCCCGGGATCACGGTGGTGTGGCTCTTGGCGCGCTCGTAATACCAGCGCTCGAGGTCCGGATTGATGATCTGGTCGTTGCCGGCAACGATGCCCCAGCTCGGCTTGGTCTTCCACGCAGCCGCCGTCAGCGGCGTGGTGAACACCTGCGTCGCGGCCAGAACCTGGGAGCGTGATTCGAACTCCGCCTGCTCGCGCGGCAGATCGGGCGCGAATAGCTTGGGGAATTGCACGGGATCGAGATAGGTGAATTTGTCGGGCGTGACCTTGATGGCGCCTTCGGTCTTTCCAAGTACGCTCGGCGTCTTCTTGCCCAGCGCCCCTTCGTCCTCTCCGACGTCGGGCGCATGCGCGGCAACATAGACCAGACCGACCACATTGGGATGAACACCCGCCTCGGTGATGATCGAGCCGCCATAGCTGTGGCCGACCAGAAGCGTCGGGCCACCCTGGAGATCGAGCAGCCGCTTCGCCGCCGTGACATCATCGCCAAACGACGTCTCGGGCTCCTGCAGCATGCTGACGCGGAATCCTTCCTTGGTCAGGATCTCGTAGACCGGCTTCCAGCCGGACGCATCGACCCAGGCGCCGTGCACCAGGACGATGTTCTTCGGGGGTTCAGCGCGCGCCGGGGCGACGGTCGCGAACAGGGAGAGAGTGGCGGCGAAGGCGAGGCCAGCGTTGAGGTGTTTCATGTCGGGATCACTCCGGGGTTGGAATGGTGCGACAGTAGTGTCGACGCCTGCCGGCGTATTTCGGCAAACAACGGCCCTTGCCACTTCGCACGTCGGGACATGCCGATCGAGACAACGGCTCCTCGTGCATCCTCGGGACGCTGCCTAGCTAAGGCGCCCACTTCAAAACGCAGCGCATATGTCAGGCGTACAGACCTCTCGTTACTGTGAACGGTCGGCGTTCGAACACGAAAGACGAACGATCGACTTTGTCATTCAAGAGGTCGAATCTGACGCTGTTTGAACTCCATGCATGGGATCGGACACATGACATCCACGGCAAATTTCCAGATCGCGCTTCTCATCCTGTTGTGCGCAGCTTCGCCCGCGCGTGCAGGCACTTGTGCAGACGACATCGCGCAGACCCAGATCCAGCTGGATCAAGCGATAGAAAAAGACGCGGGCGCCCACGGCTGGCAGCGGGAGAGCCTCAGCGCGCTGCGCAGTCATCAACCGACGCCTCGCTCGATTGCAGAGGCAGAGGGCGGCCGCGGAGCGGTTTTCACGGATGCGCTGGACTCGCTTGATCGCGCGCGGACCGCTGATCAAAACGGCGACACAGGCACATGCAGCCGCGAACTCGCGCATGTGCGGGACATTCTGAAATAGCGAAAAAGAAGACCGAAGCCAAAGCCGGCCAATGGCGCCGTTATCGGCGAGGCAACGCGGCGATGCGGCCGAACGAAGACGAATGCCCGCTCACGGCACGTCGAATGCCCGTTGTCGTCGTGCTGCCGGGGAGCGGGACGTGCATTCTGGAAATACCCCGCAGCTCCGCACCTTTCTAGTGCTCGACAGCATTCAGCCGGAGCTTCTTCCATGCGAGAGCAGCACTCATCGAACGACGTCGGCTCGGGAAGATCCGGCTCGCGCCGGTTCGCCCTGATGCAGCCGGCCGTGGCACTCACGGCCGGCATGCTTTGGCTCGTCCCGGCAGCGACAATCGCTCAAACGACCATGCCGGGAACGCAGCCTTCCACCGGCATGCTGGCGACGTCGCCGCTCAATCCGCAATCCACGCGGCCCGTCGGCGTTCCGCTGGGATCGACCGAGATCGCGACGCCCGGCATTTCGCCGCTTAATCCGGCGCAAAGCACGGCGGGTTGTGCCGGATCCGGCAATACCGCCTCGTCCGGAGCCTTGTTCGACGGCGGCGGACTGTCCGGAGGCTCATCCGTCACCTGCAACGGCAGCATCACGGCGGCGTCGCCCCTGCCGTCGGCATCGACGGTCGGACGCGTCGGGGTTCCGCTCGGAGCCACCGAGCTCGGCGGCGCCGGACTCAGTCCGTCCGTCCCGGTGCAGGGCCCTGCCGCAACGGGCAGCACGCCTTCGATCGGCGGCTCAAGCAATCCCTGACATCCAGGACGCTCTCATGAAACGAAATCCCGCCATCGCGCTTGTCGCTCTCGCCGCGATCCTCGTCGGAGCCGGCCTCTGGTTCTTCGCCGCGGACCGGAAGCCGGTCGTCGCCACCGCGCCAGTGCCCGCGGCCGTACCGGTGGTCACCGCCGCGGTCACCGGCAGGGACGTTCCGATCTATCTGCGCGGCATCGGCACCGTGATCGCCTACAACACCGATGTCGTGCGCAGCCAGATTCAGGGACAGATCGTCAAGATCGCCTTCACCGAGGGACAGACCGTCAAGGCCGGAGATCTGCTCGCCCAGATCGACCCGCGTCCCTACGAGGCCCAGATCGAGCAGCTGACGGCCAATCGCGATCGAGATCAGGCCCAGCTCGCCAATGCCGAAGCCAATCTCTCCCGCTACGATAAACTCGGCGACAAGGGCTATGCGACCCCGCAGCTGATCGACACGCAGACCGCGCAGGTGGCCCAGCTCAAGGCCGCCGTGAAAGCGGACCAGGCGCAGATCGACGAGGCCAACGTCCAGCTCAGCTATACGCGCCTGACATCGGCCATTCCCGGCATCACCGGCGTCCGCCAGATCGACGTCGGCAACGTGATTCATCCGACCGACGCCAACGGTCTCGTCGTCGTCACCCAGATCGAGCCGATTTCGCTGCTGTTCACCCTTCCGCAGACGGATCTGCCCGTGATCCAGGAACACACTGCAAAGGGCCAGTTGAAAGTCATCGCCTACAGCCAGGACAACAAGATCAAGCTCGGCGAAGGCACGCTGCTGCTCGTCAACAACGAGATCGCAGGAACGACCGGCACCGTCCAGCTCAAGGCCACATTCGCCAATCACGAGCACCGGCTGTGGCCGGGACAGTTGGTGAATGCCCGGCTGCTGCTGAAGATTGAGAAGGATGCGCTGACGGTCGCCGGCTCCGCAGTCCAGCAGGGCCCGAACGGAAGCTATGTCTATGTCGTCGCCCCCAACCAGACCGCTTCCTTGCGTTCCGTTCACGTCGCACAGATCAGCGATGGGCAGGCCCTGATCGACCAGGGACTGAAATCAGGTGAGACCGTCGTCGTCGACGGTCAGTATCGGCTGACGGAAGGAAGCCAGGTTCGGGAGCTGCACGGCAAGGCCGCGCGCGAAGCCGACCTGCAAAGCTCCGTGCAGGACGCGCTCCCATGAACCTGTCCGCGCTCTTCATCCAGCGGCCGATTGCAACCGCTCTGCTGATGGCGGGCCTGCTGCTGTGCGGCCTCGCGGCCTATCCCCTGTTGCCGGTGGGCGCGCTGCCGAACGTCAATTACCCGACGATCCAGATCTCGGCGCAACTGCCCGGCGCCGACCCGGGGACCATCGCCTCGTCGGTCGCCACGCCGCTCGAACAGCAGCTCAGCCAGATCCCCGGCGTCACGCAGCTCACCTCGTCCAGCGCACTCGGCGTCGCCCAGCTCACGGTGCAGTTCGAGCTGTCGCGCACGGTGGACAGCGCGGCGGTCGACGTGCTCTCCGCGATCAATGCCGCGAGCCCGTTCCTGCCGCAGAACATCCCCTACCCGCCGACGATCAGGAAGGTGAATCCGGCGGAAACGCCAATCATGCTGATCGCGCTGACGTCGGACTCGCTACCGACGACCACGGTGGATGCCTACGCGGAAAACATCCTGCTGCCCAAGATTTCCCAAGTGCCAGGCGTGGGCCTGGTCGGGATCGGCGGCCAGCAGAAGCCCGCGATCCGCATCCGCGTCAATCCGCAGGCGCTGGCCGCCCGCAGCATCGGCCTCGAAGACGTCCGCACCGTGATCGCCGGCGCCAATGTCGACCTGCCCAAGGGCACGCTCAACAGCCCGCGCGTCACTTATACGCTGAATACCAACGACCAGTTGCTGAAGCCCGCCGCCTATGAAAACCTCATCATCGCCTATCGCAACGGCTCGCCGGTGCGGCTGCGCGACATCGGTTCGGCGATCGAGGCGCCCGAAAACGACCTGCTGGCCGGCTGGTACGGCAAGGACCCCGCCATCATCCTGGCCGTCCAGCGCATCCCCGGCGCCAACGTCATCGAAACCGTCGATCGCATCAAGAAACTGCTGCCGCAGCTGCAGGCCTCCGTTCCGCCGGCGATCAAGGTGACGATCGCCGCCGACCGCACCGCCACGATTCGAGCCGCGGTTTCCGATGTGCAATTCACGCTGATGTTGACCGTTGCCTTGGTGGTGATGGTCATATTCGTGTTCCTGAGGAATTTCTGGGCCACCGTCATCCCGGCGATCACTGTTCCCCTGGCGCTGATCGGCACCTTCGCGATCCTCTATGTGCTCGGCTACAGCCTCGACAACCTCTCGCTGATGGCGCTGTCGATCGCGGTCGGGTTCGTGGTCGACGACGCGGTGGTGGTGATCGAGAACATCGTGCGCCATCTCGAGCAGGGCATGACCCCGATGGAGGCCGCGCTCAAGGGCTCCAGCGAGATCGGCTTCACCATCGTCTCCATCACCCTGTCCCTGATCGCCGTTTTCATTCCGCTGTTCCTGATGGGCGGCTATGTCGGAAAGCTTTTCCAGGAATTCGCGGTCACGATCACCGCCTCGCTGCTGCTGTCGCTGGTGATTTCGCTCACCCTGACGCCGATGATGTGCGCGCGGCTCCTCAAGGACGACTCGCGGAAAAAGCACGGCCGGCTCTATCTCCTGTTCGAGCGCGGCTTCGACGGCCTGCTTGCGCTGTACGCGCGCGGCCTGCGCGTCGTGCTGCGCCATCGCTTCGTGACGCTGCTCGTGATGCTCTCGACCATCGCGCTGACCGGCTATCTCTATGTGATCATCCCGAAAGGCTTCTTCCCGCAACAGGATACCGGACAGATCATCGGCATCACCGAGGCTGCCCAGGATATCTCCTTCCCCGCCATGTCCGAACGACAGCAGGCGGTCGTCGACGTGCTGTCGAAGGATCCGGCGATCCAATCGGTGGCCAGCTATATCGGTCCAGGCGGGCCGACCGCGACCCTCAACCAGGGACGCATCTTCATCGTCCTGAAGCCGAAGCCCGAACGCAAGGCAAGCGCCGACCAGGTGATCGCTCGGCTGGAACCCCCGCTCGCCCACATCCAGGGCATCAAGCTTTACATGCAGTCGGCCCAGGACATCACGATCGGCGCACGCCTGTCGAAGACGCAGTATCAGTTCACGCTGACGGACGCCGATTCCAACGAACTCAACCACTGGTCGGCGCTCTTCCTGGAGAAGTTCCGCGCGCTCGACCTCATCACCGACGTCGCAAGCGACCAGGCCAATGCCGGCCCGAGGCTGCAGGTCACCGTCAATCGCGAAGTCGCCTCGAGCTTCGGCATCCTGCCCACGACGATCGACAACACCCTCGACGATGCCTTCGGCCAGCGCATCATCTCCACCATGTTCACCTCGCTGAACCAGTACCACGTGGTCATGGAGGTCGATCCAGCCTTCCAATATGGGCCCGACGCGCTCAAGGACATCTATCTCAACTCGGCGACCGGCCAGCAGGTCCCCCTGAGCACGCTGGTCCACAGCGTCATCATGCCGGCGCCGATTCTGATCAATCACCAGGGCCTGTTTCCCTCCGTCACGATCTCGTTCAACCTGCGGCCCGGCGTCGCGCTTGGCGACGCGGTAACGGCGATCCAGAAGATCGAGAAGGACACCGGCAAGCCCGCCTCGCTGTCGACCTCGTTCCAGGGCAACGCGCAAGCCTTCGAGTCTTCCCTGTCCGGCACGCCGTTGCTGATCGGGGTGGCGCTGATCGTGATCTACATCATCCTCGGCGTCCTCTATGAGAGCCTGATCCATCCGATCACGATCCTGTCGACGCTGCCTTCCGCCGGCATCGGCGCGCTGCTGCTGCTGCTGGCAGTCCACATGGATCTCAGCGTCATCGCCATCATCGGCATCATCCTGCTGATCGGCATCGTCAAGAAGAATGGCATCATGCTGGTCGACTTCGCTCTCGAGGTGGAGCGCAAGCACGGGCTGAGCCCTGAGGAAGCGATCTACCAGGCCTGCACGCTCCGCTTCCGACCGATCCTGATGACGACCATGGCCGCGCTGCTCGGCGGTGTGCCTCTGATGCTCGGAAACGGCACCGGCGCCGAACTGCGCCAGCCGCTCGGCTACACGATCGTCGGCGGCTTGATGCTCTCGCAGATCCTGACACTCTACACCACGCCCGTCGTCTATCTCTATCTCGACCGGCTCGGCAATTGGCTGACCGGGCGCAAGCCCCGAGCGGCCGCGACCCCCACTCCATCCACGACCGAGGCAGATACGTTGAGCCATGAATCCGCTTGAGAAGTTGACCGCCGGCATGACGGCAGAGAAGCTGGTGACGGTCACGGCGGAGATGACGGTCGGCCACGTGGTCCCGGGAATGCCTGAAGTCTACGGCACGCCGATGATGATCCTGCACATGGAGATGGCGGCGGGATCGGCGATCCAGCCGTCCCTGCCGGCCGGCTATGTCAGCGTCGGGATGATGGTCGACGTCCGTCATCTGGCGGCGACGCCGGTCGGCCGCACCGTGCGCGCGGTCGCACGGGTCGTCGCCGTCGAAGCCAGGAGCGTCTTCTTCGCAGTCGAGGCCTGGGACGGCGGCCGCAAGATCGGCGGCGGGACCCATCGTCGCGGCGTTGTCGATGTCGCCGAGTTCGAAAGGCGATTCGGCGTGACGAGGCCCACCGCGGCGCTGGTCTGAAACCAAAAGCACCGAGCCCGATCTCGGCGTCGTGCGTTTTGGCAAAGCGGTTGCGAAAACGCAAAAGACCGTTCACCGGCGGCGCGGTAGACCTATCGCATGACGCTCGAACGCCTGGATGGCTCCGATTCCGTACAGCCCCAGCGATGGTGGCGCCGTGTGCTCCCAAACTGGACCATGAAGGTCACGCGGCGCAATGAAAGAGCGTCGCGGCAAAGCCAGGCCGCTTATCTCGCCGAAGCGCAGAAGCTCAGCCAAACCGGCAGCTTCGGCTGGAATGTCGAGACCGGAGAGCTGTTCTGGTCGGATGAAACGTTCAGAATCTTCGATCTCGCGCCGACATCGCGCCCGTCGCTCGACGTCGTCCTGAAGCGCACGCATCCAGACGATCTCGAGTCCGTTCGCGCAGCGATCGACCGCGCTGTGAAAGACCGGAAGGATATCGCCCTCGAACAGCGCCTGGTCATGAGCGACGGTTCGATCAAGCATATCCGCGTCGTCGCTCGCGGAATGACCGACGACCGAGGTCAGTTCGAGTTCGTCGGGGCGGTCATGGACATCACCGACCAGAAGAAGGCCCACACCGAGCTGGAGCGGAGCGAGCAGCGCTATCGCCATCTGTTCAGCCGCATGCCGATCGCGCTTCGCCAGCTCGATGCCAGCAGGCTGGTGGTGCTGTTCCGGAAACTGCGCGCCGAAGGCATCACGGATCTCGCCCCCTATTTCGACAGCCATCCCGATTTCCTCCGGACGTGCATGGACGCGCTGTCATTTCAGGAGGCCAACGAGCGGGCCATCCAGATCTTCGGAAGCGGCGCCGACGGCTATGTCGGGCGTTCAATGGTCGAGACCTGGAAGGAACGTCCAGACACGTTCCGCCGCGCCATGGAGTCCCGCTTTCGCGGTGAAACGAACTTCGAGGAAGAAACCAAGATGGTGACGTGGGACGGCCGCGTCGTCGACGTTCTCTTCACAACGGCCCGCGTCGGTCCAATCAATGATCTCGAAATAAGCCTGGTCGCCACGATCGACATCTCGCAACGCGTCCGTGCCCAGGAGAGGCTTCGGCAGGTGCAGGCGGAGTTCGCGCATGCGGCGCGCGTCTCGATGCTCGGCGAGCTCACCGCCTCCATCGCGCACGAAGTCAACCAGCCTTTGGCCGCCATCGCGACCAACGCCGCTGCCGGGCTGCGCTGGCTGAACAGGCCCATTCCCGACATGGCCGAGGTCCGCAGCACAATCGAAAATATGGTCACGGATACGAGGCGGGCCGCCAACATCGTGGCGCGTGTTCACGGGATGGCTTCGCGCAAGGCGCCGGAGCGTACCGTTCTGTCGCTTGACGGTGTCATTCGCGAGGCGCTTCTGTTCCTGCGCCACGAGATGGAATCCCGCGGTGTAACGATCCTGCACCGGCCCCACACGGAAGCTGCACTCGTGATCGGCGACCGCACCCAGCTCCAGCAGGTGATCGTCAATCTGGCGATCAACGCCGTGCAGGCGATGACGCAGGCGGGACGCGACCATGGCGGGATCGTCATCACCACCGCCGCGCAGGACGCGACGACCCTGTACTGCTCCGTGGAGGACAACGGTCCCGGCATCTCCGTCGAACATGCCGGCCGGCTGTTCGAAAGCTTTTTCACGACCAAGGAGTCCGGCATGGGCATGGGACTGCCGATCTGCCGGTCCATCGTCGAAGCGCATGGCGGCCGGATCGACGCCGAAGGCCTTGGTGCAGATCGCGGCGCCCGGTTCTGGTTTACGCTGCCGATCTCGACGTCGGCGTCATCGCCGCCATCCGGTCGGGACGCCGACGCCTGACCCCGCCCGCTCTATTCCGCCGGGGCGGTCGAGCGCACCAGGCGGATCGGGATGCCCTTGAATGACGGCGTGAAGCTGAGGGGATCGCGGGCATAGAGCGGCACCAGCGGATTGGTCTCCGGATAGTACGCGGCACAGCAGCCGGTCGGAAACGAATACGCCACCACGCGGAAGTCGCGCACGATCCGCTCGGCGCCATCAGTCGACTCCGTGATCAGGTCGACGCGATCGCCGTCCGCGAGCCCACGCTTCTTCAGTTCATATTCGTTGAGGAAGACCACGTCGCGCTGGCCGAAGACGCCGCGATAGCGGTCCGACAACGAGTAGAGCGTCGTGTTGTACTGGTCGTGGCTCCGTATCGTGCTGAGCCACAGGAAATCCGGATCGGCCTGCGGCGGGTCCTCGCCGCAGCCCTCAAACACCAGGAAGTTTGCCTTGCCGGACGGCGTTGCCCAGATCCGCTCCCGCGCGGTCGAGGTCAGATGGAAGCCGCCGGGAATGCGGATACGGGCATTGTAACTCTCGAAGATAGGGAAGACGGCCTCGATCGCGTCCCGGATGCGATCGTAGTCGCCCACAAAGCCGTCCCAATCGACCACCGTGCGCTGGGCGAGCGTCGCCTTGGCGAGGCCTGCGATGATCGCGACCTCGCTGAGAAGATGCTCCGATGCCGGCTGGTTGCGACCGCCCGAGGCGTGGACCATCGACATCGAATCCTCGACCGTGATCGACTGCGGTCCCGATTCCTGAATGTCGATCTCGGTTCGCCCGAGGCACGGCAGGATCAGGGCGGCGCGGCCATGGATCAGATGGCTGCGGTTGAGCTTCGTGGAGACGTGGACGGTCAGATCGAGCTTGCGCAGCGCGGCCTGGGTCGCCTGCCAGTCGGGTATGGCCGCGGCAAAGTTGCCGCCCATCGCGAAAAAGACCTTCACCTCGCCGCGGATCATTGCCTCCAATGCCGTCACGACGTTGTGTCCCGGCGTGCTCGGCGGCTTGAAGCCGAAGCGGTGCTCGAGGCGCTCGAGAAAATCCGCCTTGGGGATCTCCGTGATCCCCACGGTTCGGTCGCCCTGCACGTTGGAATGACCGCGAACCGGACAAACGCCGGCGCCGTCGCGCCCCACATTGCCGCGCAAGAGCGCAAGATTGGCGATTTGCTGCACGTTGTGCGCACCGCGCTGGTGCTGGGTAATGCCCATGCCGTAGACAAGGATGGCCCGCTCCGCCTTCATGTAGGCGCCGGCGGCATATTCCATGTCCTCGCGCGTCAGGCCGGACTGGCGCTCGATGTCGGGCCATTGCGTTCGCTTGAGATCGTCGATCAGCGCTTCGATGCCGGCGGTGTGCCCGCGAATGAATTCCCAGTCCAGTATCTCCGGCTGCTCGGCAGCACGGGCGGCCTCGTCCGTTTCGACGAGGATCTTCATGATCCCCTTGAGGACGGCGACGTCGCCACCGACACGCACCTGGAAAAGCTTCGAGCTGATCGTCGTCGAGCCCAGCGTGATCATCTCGACCGGGCTCTGCGGCGCCTGGAAACGCTCCAGCGCCCGCTCGCGGAACGGATTGAACGAGATGATCGAGGCGCCTCGGCGGGCCGCGTTGCGCAGGCTGGTCATCATCCGCGGGCTGTTGGTGCCCGGATTCTGGCCGAAGATGAAGATGCAATCGGCCTTGTCGAAATCCTCCAGCAGCACGGTGCCCTTGCCGACGCCGAGCGATTCCGGCAGGCCGACGCTGGTCGCCTCGTGGCACATGTTCGAACAGTCGGGAAAGTTGTTGGTGCCGAACTCGCGCACGAAGAGCTGATAGAGGAAGGCGGCTTCGTTCGAGGTTCGCCCGGACGTATAGAACTCCGCCATGTTCGGATCCGGCAGCGCATTCAGCTCGCGGCCGATCATGGCGAACGCATCGCTCCACTGCACCGGGAGATAGCAGTCGGATGCGGCGTCATAGGCCATCGGATGGGTGAGCCGGCCGACCATTTCGAGATCGTAATCGTTCCAGCTCGCGAGCTCCGTGACGGTATGCTCGGCAAAGAATTCGGGCGTGCAGCGCTTCGATGTCGTCTCCCAGGCGATCGCCTTGCCGCCGTTCTCGCAAAATTCGAATGACGAGGTGTGCTTCGGATCGGGCCAGGCGCAGCCGGGGCAATCAAAGCCCTCCGGCTGGTTCATCCTGCTGAGCGTCGCTGCGCCCTTCAGCGGCGCCCGCTGCACCAGAAGCGCCTCGCTGAGCGCCTTGAGCGCGCCCCAGCCGCCGGCGGGTTCACGATAGGGACGAACCGATTTCGTGGTCATCTCGATATCTCGCGATATGGCAATTCTCCGGGCCAGTTAAGGATCGCGCGGGCCGAGCCGTCTTTTCAAAACGAAGCCGAATTTCGCAATTGCACACGTTCTGAGCCCGTCGGCCGACCGCACCAGCCAGTGCATTCCGACAAAAAGAGCGCGTTCACGGAAGCTGAAACGGAGACCGGAAACTAGGTTTGTCAGTTGGAGCCCCGTCGCTACGGAGGGCTTTCGACATTTTCAGGAGCGACCCAAAATGTTCTCAAGACGTGATTTGTTGGCCATGTCCGCGGCAGGCGCCGCCATGGTCGGCTCCAGCGCGCAGGCCGCAACTTTCGGCAATCCGGACGAGCCGCCGCAAGGCGCCGTGAACGCCAAGAGCCCCGGAAGCCTGTCCGATCCTGGTCCTCAAGATCCGGACCTTGCCAAGCACTTCCCCTCAGCCCAAAGCCCGCCCCCCACGGACGTCGGCGGCCTGCCGATGGATTGGGCCTCGTTCAACAATGCGCCGAGGCGCATCCAGAATGGCGGCTGGGCCCGTCAGGTCACGGTCAAGGATTTCGCCATCTCGGAGGAGATCTCCGGCGTGAACATGCGGCTGGCCGCCGGCGGCATCCGCGAGCTGCATTGGCACCAGGCGGCCGAATGGGCGATCCTGACCTACGGCTCCTGCCGCGTCACCGTGCTCGACACGCAGGGGCGCCCCTATGTCGGCGACCTCAAAGTCGGCGACCTCTGGTATTTTCCACCGGGCGCACCGCATTCGCTGCAGGGCCTGGGCCCCGATGGTTGCGAGTTCGTGATCTGTTTCGACGACGGCCACGCCGATGAATTCAACACGCTCCTGGTCACCGACTGGTTCGCCCACACGCCGCCCGAGGTGCTGGCGAAGAATTTCGGTGTTCCGGCCGAAGCCTTCGCCACGATCCCGCTGCACAACCGCTGGATCTTCCAGGGGACGGTGCCCGGCGATCTCGCCGCGGATCGCGCAGCCGTCGCAAAGCACGCCGAAGCGCCGCCCTACCCCTTCGTCCACTCGCTCGGCGGCTCGGCCCCGGTGAAGGAAAGCTCCGCCGGCAGCATCCGCGTCGCCGACAGCGCCACTTTCAAGGTTGCCACCACCGTCGCTGCGGCGCTGGTGTCGATGCCGCCGGGAGCTATCAGGGAAATGCACTGGCATCCGAATGCCGACGAATGGCAGTACTATATCAAGGGCAAAGCGCGGATGACGGTGTTCGACACCGGCCCCAATGCACTGACGACGGACTTCGCGGCAGGCGACATCGGCTATGTCCGGCGCAATCTCGGCCACTATGTCGAGAACGTCGGGGACACCGAGCTGCAGTTCGTCGGCGTGTTTCGCGCGCCCCGCTACGAGGAGGTGTCGCTCTCCAACTGGCTGACGCACACGCCACCCAAACTGGTCGCCCAGCACTTCAACATCGACGAGAAGCTGATCGCGCAATGGCCGGACAACAGCCCCGGCGTCATGCCAAAATCCTGAACCAGGACCCGCAGGGGTTCTGAACGAGAAAGGCGCCGAAACCGGCGCCTTTCTTTTTATCCGTGACAGCTCACGGCAACTTCGAGCGTGCAGCCGTCAGTAGTGATCGGCAGCAGGGGCCGCCTTGCCGCGGAAGACGCGATAGCCGATTGCCACATAGAGCAGCATCAGCGGGAATACGAACAGGCCGGCACCCCAGAACATGAA
The DNA here is from genome assembly GCF_029989365.1 of Bradyrhizobium sp. Arg816. Taxonomy (GTDB): domain Bacteria; phylum Pseudomonadota; class Alphaproteobacteria; order Rhizobiales; family Xanthobacteraceae; genus Bradyrhizobium. Next base: position 456,537 of record NZ_JAPRAQ010000001.1, read on the forward strand.
TGCAAGACTTGCATGAGGCGCCGCGGCCTCGTCGATCGTGACGACGAACGGAATCATGTAGGGCCAGAACGACAGGGCAAGCGTGGCGAAAGCCGCGACGAAGATCAGGGCGACCATATGGAACGGCCAATAGTCGTCATGGCGCAGGATGCTTTTGGCCAGCATCGCGGCCGCACCGGCGCCGATCACGGGAAACACGAACAGATAGGGCCGGTCGGTCCAGCGCTGCAGAATCGGAAGGTTTTCGGCAAGCGCATACGCAAAGACGACCACCAGGAACACCAGGACGCCGATCGCCAGCGGCGGGATCTGGCGCCGTGCGGCATCCCGAACGGGACCGTCGCATTTCCGCACCAGCCAGCAGGCCCCGAGCAGCGAATAGCCGAAGCAGAGCCCGACCCCGCACAGGGCGGAAAATGCGGTCAGCCAGCCGAGCGTTCCGCCGGTATAATCGCCGTTGGAGAACTGGAGTCCTTCGACGAGAGCGCCGACCATCGCGCCCTGCATGAAGCTGGCGGCAAACGAGCCCACGACGAAGCTGACGTCCCAGACCCAGCGCGAACTGAGCGCCTTGCCGCGAAACTCGAACGCCACGCCGCGCAGGATCAATCCGAGCAGCATCACGAGAACAGGGATATAGAAGGCCGACATCACCATGGCGTAGACCACGGGAAACGAGCCCCACATGATCACGCCCGTGACGATCAGCCAGGTTTCATTGCCGTCCCAGACCGGAGCGACCGTGCTCAGCATGGCATCCCGTTGCGACTCGCCGCCGGCCGCGCTGAACAGCATGCCGACGCCAAGATCGAACCCGTCGAGGAGGAGATAGATCAGGATGCTGATGGCAAGAAGGGCAACCCAGTACATCACCATGGCTATTCTCCCGCCCCGAGATAGCTGCGTGCGGCCGGCACCTGATCGGCGAGCGACATCGGCCGATTGGGCACGGGAACGTGGAGCGGCCTGCCGCCGAGTCCCGCCGGGCCGGCACGCAGCAGCCGATAGATGTAATACGTCCCGAACGAGAAGATGAAGGCGTAGACCGCGACGAACAGGATCAAGGAAGTCATCGCAGCCGACGCGGTCAGGAACGGCGTCACGGCGTCCGCAGTCCGCAACACGCCATAGACCGTCCATGGCTGGCGCCCCACTTCCGCGGTGTACCAACCGGTGAGGATCGCGACCCACGGCAGCGGAAAGCTGAGGAAGATGCCCCACAGCAGCAGGCGGTTCCGATCGAGCCGATGCTTGAGGCCGAGCCAGGTCCCGAGCCAGGCTAATCCCAGCATCACGAAGCCGCAGCCGACCATGATGCGGAAGGTGAAGAACGGGATCAGCACCGGCGGCCGGTCCTGCGGCGCGAAGCTGGTGAGGCCGACCTCTTTCGACGTCAGGCTCATGCTGCCGATGATGCTCCCGAGCACGGGAATCGATATCGCGTATTTGTTCGATTCGGTGCTCGAATCCGGGATCGCGATCAGCACCTCGGAGGCCGGCTGCTCGTCATGCCAGCGCGCCTCGATCGCGGCGAACTTGGCCGGCTGGTAATCGTGGACATAGTCGCCGACAAGATGCCCGATGAAGAGCTGGGCCGGCAGCAGCACCGCGGCAAGCGCAAGTCCCATCCGCAGCATGACATGGGCTTCGGCGCGATAGGTCCGCCGCAGCAGATACCGCGCGCCGGTTGCCGCCACGCAGAACGCGCCGGTCAGGTAGGACGCGAGCAGCATATGCGGAAACCGGACCCAGACCACGCGATTGAAGATGATCTGCGTCCAGTCATCAGGCACGAACTGGTCGTTCTGCAGGACGTAGCCGGTCGGCACCTGCATCCAGCTGTTGTTGACCATGATCCAGAATGCGGAGAGCGTCGTTCCAACTGCCACCATCGCGGTGGAGAACAGGTAGAACCAGGGCGGCACCCGGGGCCGGCCGAAGATGAGGATGCCGAAAAAGCCCGCCTCCAGCATGAAGGCGGTGAACGTCTCGTAGGAGAGCAGCGGACCCTGGATCGGGCCCGACATCTTCGAGAGCACGCTCCAGTTCGTTCCGAACTGGAACGCCATCACCACGCCCGATACGACGCCCATGCCGAACGCCACGCCGAAGATCTTCAGCCAGAACGCGAACAGGGTCCGGTAGACGGGCTTGCCACTGTACTGGTGCATCGCTTCGAGCACGGTGAGCCAGGCGGCAAGCCCGATCGTGAACGCCGGGAAGATGATGTGGAACGAGATGGTGAAAGCGAATTGCAGCCGCGACAGAAGGAGCGCCGTCGGGTCCATCGGACATTCTCCCGTTCGTTCACGCCCGCTTCGCGGCGGCCGGCGCGCGTGCGGCCGGCTGCGGAATGTTGTCGACCTTGAGGATCGCCGCGGTCGCTGCACGAATCTGGCGACAGAAATCCGCATCGTCGATCAGCGACACGCCATAGGACGGGATGATCTGCTTCAGCTTGGGCAGCCAGGCGCTTGCCGTCAGCTCGCCGGCGAAGCACTTCTCCAGCACGCTGATGGCGATGAACGCTGCCGTGGAGGCGCCCGGCGAGGCGCCGAGCAGGGCGACCAGCGAATGGTCGTCCGCGCCGACGAGCTCGGTCCCGAACTCGAGCAACCCACCACGCTTGACATCGGGCTTGATGATCTGGACGCGCTGGCCCGCGACCTGCAATCTCCAGTCCTTCGGGTCGGCCTTCGGGAAATATTCGTCGAGCGCGGCGAGCCGGTGTCCCTCGGATTGCAGCACCTGCCCGACCAGGTATTCGGTGAGATCGAAATTATCGCGCGCCACCGAAAGCAGCGGCTCGACATTGGCGGGACGAATGGACTCGAAGAGATCCAGCAGCGAGCCGTGCTTGAGGAACTTGCTCGAGAAGCCGGCATAGGGACCGAACAGCAACGAGTGCTGGCCGCCGATCACCCGCGTATCGAGATGCGGCACCGACATCGGCGGCGATCCGACCGCGGCCTTGCCGTAGACCTTGGCATGGTGACGCTTGTTGATCTCTGGATCATCGCAGCGCAGCCAGATCCCGCTGACCGGGAAGCCGCCATAGCCGCGCCCCTCCGGGATGCCGGATTTCTCCAGCAGCGGCAGCGCACCGCCGCCGGCACCGATGAAGACGAATTTTGCACGCACCGACCGCGTCTCGCCGCTCGCGGTGTCCCGCACTTCGACGCGCCACCGGCCGCCCTGCTCCCGGTCAAGACCGGTGACGCAGCTGTTGTAGTGGACGGCGCAGCCCGGCTGGCTGACCAGATGCTTGACCAGCAGATGCGTCAACGAGCCGTAGTCGACGTCGGTGCCGGTGATGATCCGCGTCGCGGCAACGGCCTCGTCGCCACTCCGACCGTCCATCACCAGCGGCGCCCATTCGGCAATCTTCTTGGGATCCTCGGTATGCTCCATCCCCTCATAGCAATGATGGGCCGACATCGCCTTGAACCGCTTCCGCAAGAATTCGACGTTCTCCGCGCCGTGCACGAAGCTCATATGCGGCACCGGATGGATGAAGGCCCGCGGATCCGCGATCGCTCCGCGCCCGATCAGGTAGGACCAGAACTGCCGGGACAGATCGAACTCGACATTGACCTGGAGCGCCTTGGAGATGTCGATGCTGCCGTCGGGCCGCTGCGGCGTATAGTTCATCTCGCAGTTCGCCGCGTGGCCGGTCCCGGCATTGTTCCAGGAGTCGGAGCTTTCCTGCGCGCAATCCCCGAGAATTTCGCACATCTGGATCGACAGGGAGGGCTCGAGCTCCTTGAGAAAGACGCCGAGGGTCGCGCTCATGATGCCGGCGCCAATGAGGACGACATCGGTTTCGCGGTCGGAAGCTGCTGACATGGCTATTTCCTTCGTCGGGTGTTGCTGCTTTGGATGGCTCGATCAGGCTCGCACCGATTGCCGCGCCTTGGCGCGGAACGGTACGTCCGCTCCCGGCCGCAGGATCACGTAGGCACGGCGCCAGGACGAATCGTCGGTCAATTTCCAGCTATGCCCCGAGCCGGCGGTATCCTCGGCCAGCAGGACGTTGCCGGGGTGGAGCAGGAAGTGATGGCCGTCACGCGTCTGGAAATCGAGCGTTCCGCTCAGCGTGATCACCAACTGCCGGATCGGCGCGGTGTGCCAGGCGAACGCGCCGCCCGATTCCGTTTCCTGAAAGGAGGCGCTGGCGGCATCGATCTTTCCGGTCAGGAAGTCGCCGCGCTGTCCCGGCTCCAGCTCGAGGAAGCCTTCCTCGAAATGCGAGTTGTTGTCCTCTCCGGTCCATAGACGCACACAGCGGATCATCGTGTCTCTCCTTGCATTGTGGTTGCGTCGCCTGCGCGGCGTTGTTCGGACCGGAACGGCACGCCGGCGTCCGGCTCGAGAACCGTGTAGAGGCGGCGCCACGGCGCCGCGTCCGTCATGGTCCAATTGTGGCCCGTCCCGCTGGTATCCTCCGTGAACAGGACATCGCCCGGGCGCAGCGTGAAGCTTCCGTCCGCCGTTTCGAACCGTAGCGTCCCGCTCAAGGACATGACGAGCTGACGCGCCGCGTCCGGATGCCAGCCGAGTTTCGGATCTGCGTCCGTTTCGTGGAACGAGGCGGCATCGATCCCAAGCTTTGCGCTGACCGCATCGCCCCTCGCCCCACGCGCGAGTTCGACGACGCCTTCCTCGAAGTGCGACTTGCCATCCGCACCCGTCCAGAGTCTGACGCACCGGATCATTGTCGCCGCCCCACTTCAGCCGGCCTTGGCGCCGATTGCGAGCGGCACCTTGATCTCGGCCACATAGGGCTTGACCATCTTGGCGGGATCCACGATGCGGTCGAACTCCGGCTCGGTCACGAAACCGAGCTTGAGCGCTGCCGACTTCAGCGTGAGATCGTTGTCCATCGCATAGTGCGCGATCCGCGACGCCTTGTCGTAGCCGATCACGGGCGCCAGCGCCGTCACGAGCATCAGCGATCTCTCGACATACTCCTCGATCTTCTTGTGGTTCGGCTCGGTGCCCTCGACGAGGAAGGTGCGGAAGTTGGTGCAACCATCGGTCAGGATGGTGATGGACTGCGCGATGTTGTGGATGATCAGCGGCTTGTAGACGTTCATTTCCAGATAGCCGCCGGCTCCGCCGAACCCGACGGCGACGTCGTTCGCCATCACCTGCACGGCGATCATCGTCAGCGCTTCGGCCTGCGTCGGGTTGACCTTGCCCGGCATGATCGACGAACCCGGCTCGTTCTCGGGGATCAGCAATTCGGCAAAGCCCGCGCGCGGGCCGCAGGACATCAGACGGATGTCGTTCGCGATCTTATAGAGCGACCCCGCCAACGTGCGGAGCGTGCCCGATAGCTGCACCAGCGCGTCATGCGCACCCTGGACGGCAAACTTGTTCGGTGCGCTGACGAAGGGCAGCCCGGTCAGCCGCGCGATTTCCGCGGCGACGGCCTCGGCGAAGCCCGGCGCGGCATTGATGCCGGTGCCGACGGCCGTGCCGCCCAGGGCGAGCCGGAAGACGCCCTTGAGCGCGTCGTCGATGCGCGCCAGATCGTCGGCGAGCATGCCGGCGTAGCCAGACCATTCCTGCCCGAGCGTCAAGGGCGTCGCGTCCTGCATATGGGTTCGGCCGATCTTGACGACGTCGTCCCACTGGCTCGATTTTTCCGCGATTGCGTCGTGCAACGCCTCGACCGCCGGAACGAGCCGCTCGGTTACGTTCATCGCGGCTGCGATGTACATGGCCGAGGGAAAGCTGTCGTTTGACGATTGCGACATATTGACGTGATCGTTCGGGTGAACCGGGTGCTTGCTCCCGAGCGGCGTGCCCGCGAGCTGGCAGCATCGGTTCGAGATCACCTCGTTCACGTTCATGTTGAATTGCGTTCCGCTGCCGGTCATCCAAACGTGAAGCGGAAACATGTCCTGATGCTGGCCGGAGAGGATCTCGTCGCAGACATGCGCGATCAGCTTGTGGACCTTGCCGTCGAGACGGCCGCCGGCGCAATTGGCGTTCGCGGCCGCCTTCTTCAGGATCGCGTAGGACTGGATCATTTCGCGCGGCATCAGGTCCTTGCCGATGCTGAAATGCTCGAGCGAACGTTGCGTCTGCGCCCCCCAGAGCTTGTCCGCGGCGACGTCCACGTCACCCAGGCTGTCCGTCTCTTTGCGAAGGTTGCTCATCCGTGCCTCTTGGCAGTTGACGTCGAAAGGCCATCTCGGCGCTGTTGGAAAGTGTACGCACCGCGTGAAGCCCACGCTTCCTGGAATGAACGTCCTTTTGCCGAATGGCATGGTGCGCGCTCCGCACCATCAACGAGCGAAATCGTGGGACCTGGGTCGACGGTTCAGCTTCGCAGCGGTGGCCGGCAGAGCCAAAGAACGCACACCGACGATGCGATCGGCAGGACAAGGCTCCAGGCGTGCAGCCATTTCGTCACACAGGCCCCGACGGCGGCCCCCGTCAGGAACATCAGGCAGACCAGAAGCATGATCGCGGTGCCGCGCGCCGCATCGCGATCGGACGCAACCGATTGATCGAGGGCACGGAGCATGTTGCCGGTGACGGTGACGGAAAGATATTTCCAGCGCTCGACCTGCCTGAAGCTGGCCGACTGCAGTGCGGCGCCGAAGGAGATTCCGAGGATCGTGATCATGTCCGGAATCCGATGATACAACAGCATCACCGTGACCAGGCAGACGATCTCTCCGGCGAGGCACAGCAGCGGCGACTTGAGGCGGATTGCCAGCGATGCGCCGAGCAGAAAGGCGGCAAGCGGAAGAAGATGATGGGTTGCCTGCCGCCACTGTCCGGACATGGCGTCGATGCCGAGGAAGACGACATTGCCGGTCTGCGAGCTTGCAAACACGCCGCCGAGCGAGAGCCATGTAAAGGCGTCGAGAAAGCCGCCCGTCATGCTCAGAAGAGACGCCACGAGAGCCGATCGCTCCGGAGCATGGACGACGCTCCCCGTCTCGGCGACCAGCTCCGGAGATACGGCTTGCATCGCCATGTGCGCCGGCCCGCGAGGTCAGCAGCCGGCGTGCGTTGCGGCCCCATCCGGCAGCAGAACGCGACGCGGGTGCGTGAATACGCCGTATCCGTCATCGCGCGCGATCGCCAGCAGCGTGATCCCCGCTTCATCCGCGGTCTTGATCGCGAGTGCGGTGGGTGCGGATACGGCCACGATGACCGGTGCGCCGAGCATCGCCGCTTTCTGCACCATCTCGACGGAGACGCGGCTCGTCAGCAGCACCGCGCCATCGCATGCCGATCTCCCCTCGCGTACGATCGCACCGGCGAGCTTGTCGAGCGCATTGTGGCGGCCGACGTCCTCTCTGACCAGGCCGATGCCGCCCCGCGGATGCCAGAAGGCCGCCGCGTGGACGGCCCGCGTTTGCTGATTCAGGATTTGGTGCGGAGAAAGGGCCTGCATGGCGCCCAGCAAGTCGCGCGCGTGAAAAACGACGCCCCTGCCCTTCACCCGCGCCGGCGCACGGCGAGCCTGTTCGAGGCTCTCGATGCCGCATAGCCCGCAGCCAACGGGGCCGCTGATGGTTCGGCGCCGTGCCGCCAGGGATGACGCGCGGTCGCCATCGAGCCACATCCGAACCTCGACGCCAAGATCGTTCGGGATCAGCTCGATGCTGCTGATCTCGCTCGCGCGTTCGACGATGGCCTCGGTCAGGCTGAAGCCGATACCGAAATCCTCCAGATCTCCCGGCGTACCCATCATCACCGCATGGGTCGAGCCGTTATAGGTGAGCGCGATCGCGGTCTCCTCGGCAACCAGCCGCGAGGTCGACTTGGTCTGACCGCCGCGCCAGGCAATCTCCCAATGCCGCGTGAATGTCGAGCCTTTCGCCATGATTCATACCGTCGCCGGCTGGGACGAATGGCGCGACGCGCGGCTCTTGAGCGCGATCCCGAATGCGATAAATCCCCATCCCTGGAAGATCAGGTCGACGACCAGCATCACACCAAGCAGCCACAAACCGATGGCGGGCCAAGCCGCAACCAGCATGACACCGACGCAGAAGGTCAGGACGCCCGCAGCCACGATCCAACGCCAGCCCGCGGCCGGCCGCATATGCAACCCGGCCCAGATCCTTATCACCCCGGCCACGACCAGGAAGGCACACACGGCGAGAGACAGCGTGAACGAAGCCAGGATCGGATCGTAGAGTATGATGGCCCCGGCGGCCGCATAGACGATCCCGGCCAGTAGCCAAAGCAGGTATCCCCGCAAGCCGCGCACTGAAAACGCGTGCACGATCTGGAAAATTCCGGCGACCGCCATGGTAGCGCCGATGACCAGCACGGACGCGAGGTTCGCCGCCATCAGATTGGCAGATGCAACACCGCCGAGGATCAGTTCGCCGACACCCAGCGCAACGAACCAGCCCCATTTTCCGGTGATGGCGTGGATCGCCCATCCGAGCGAGGCCTTCGAGTTCGACATGTCCGTCATGGCTTGACCCTTGTTCGCACGAACGATCCGCAGATCATGAATGGGGACAAGCGTATCGAGATCTGTCCCAGGTCATCTTTCGAGGACGCCGCGATATTATTTGATCCGCACGATACGGATCGTTGCGCGAGGATCGCGACTAGCGCGGGATGGTCACGACGGTCCTGAACCCGTCGGGGCCCCCGCGGACGTCGACGGTCCCGTGCAGACGCGCCGCAAGCGTCTCGACGATGGAGCGGTCCTCTTCCCGGTACCGACTTTCGTCGGACGAGCCGTTGTCCATGATGCTGCACGCAACCGACGTCGCCGTGAGCCACACTTCGAGACGAATGGCGCCTGCACCGCAGTGGGACACGTGGCGCACCGCACCGGTGATCAGTTCGAAGACGATCATCCCCAGCAGCCAGCAGCGCTCGGAGCTCATCTGCAGCGGATGCAGCAGCAGCGAGAACGCAATACCCTTGTCTTCGAGGCTCGAGCGACTGATCGAGCGGCACAATTGCTTAAGATAGGCCGCCAGATCGACGGTGGTGGTGAACTGCGGCATTTGCAGCGCATGGTGAAGTTGCGCATGACCTTCCAGCCGATCCTGCACGGAAGCGAGGGTCGCCCTCGCTTCGATGCCGTCGCAGCGATCGGCCGCCTGCGCCACCAGATCAATGGCCGAGGCGAGCTCGTCGTCGATCCGATGCGCGAGCTCACGCAGCAGCAGGCGCTCCGCCATGATGCCGCCATCCGGCAGGAGTTCCGAGAGGCTGCTCATCCTTCACCCGCCTCCCGGCTCAACGGCGTGCTTGGCGCTTACGAGTTCTGGCCGCTTCGGCCGGTCTCGTAGAGGAACCAGATGCGCCGTTCCGTCTCGTCGATCCAGTTTTCCAGGACGCTCGCGGTGGCGACATCGCCGTATTCGTCGCAGAGCTCGTGGACCCGGCGCATTTCTCGCGTAAGCTGCTGGTTGTCGCTGCGCAGTTCAGCGAGCATGTCCTGCGGGTCGACATAGTCGGCATCGTTGTCGAGAATGCGCTGCTCGCGCGCGATGTGGCCGATCGAGCGTAGCGTCGTGCCGCCGATCTTGCGTGCGCGTTCGGCGATGTCGTCAGTCATCGCGAAGATCTGGTCGGCCTGCTCGTCGAGCATGAGGTGGTAATCGCGAAAGTGGCTACCCGACACGTGCCAGTGGAAGTTCTTGGTCTTCAGGTAGAGCGCAAAAACGTCGGCAAGCAGCGCTCTCAGCGCGGCTGGGATGTCCCGATTCGCATTCGCTCCGAGATCTGTCGGGCTTTGGAGGTCTGCTTGGGTCATGGTCGGCATCCTTGTTGGAGGTTGGAAACATCTAGCCGCGCGGTGCGCGAGGAATCTTTCCGGCGCGAAAGATCCTTTTTGGATCGCACGCCTGCGAGGGGCGCCCGCCGGCGCGCAGCGGGTTCATTTCGTTTGGGTCCCCCTGTCCCGCAACGGCAGAAGCGACATCGATGCGAATACGCCATCGCGACGGATCAATGCGTGGAACAGCCCCGCCGCCAGATGCAGCAGCACGAGGGCAAAGAACGCGAACCCGACATAGACGTGGGCATTCCAGAGCAGCGTGTGCATCAGGTCGCTCTGCGGCAGCAGCGCGGGAATTCGGATCCCGCCATACAGGATGACCGGATAGGCCGCAGCCCAGAGCATGCCGATACCGAGCAACGGCATGACGATCATGAGGCCATACAGCAGCTGGTGCGACAATCCTGCTCCCAACTTCATGGTTTTCGAAAGATCGGCCGGCAATGGCGGCGCACCGTAATGCAGGCGCAAGGCCAGCCTGATCAGAACGAGGACCAGCAGGATGAATCCGGTCGTCTTGTGAACCAGGATGAGCGGGAGATATTTCGGCGCGACGGTGGAGACCATGCCGACGCCAATGAACAGCATGGCGAGGACGCAGACCGCCATCAGCCAATGCAGAACGCGCTGGATCAGGGCAAAACGATGAGGAGCGCTGGTCATGGCTTGGCCGTCTCGGTTCGCGGATAGTCCCTGGCTTCGGCCGCACGCAGATCGTAGGATTTGCGGTAGACCGACGAGCGTGCAGCCGGGAACGGATCATCCGACACCCGGATTCCCTGCGGCAGGACGGTCGGATCGAAATTGATGTCGCGGCACGGTCCATCGCGTTCCGGCTCGATCCGCTGCACGATCAGCGTTCCGACCTCCACCTTGCGACGGTTCTCCGGCCAGGCCTTGCTCGGGTCCGCGGTCGGATCCCCGGGATCGGCGACGGTCGTGACCATGGTCCAGCGTTGCGGGCCGGCCGTGCGGACCCGCTCCACGATCTCCTGCTCGAGAAAATCCGGGCCGCGTTTTTCCAGATCGGCTTGCGAGACCGGCACGCCCTTCGCCATCGGCACCAGCGACCATCGCACCGCCCGCTCGCCGCCCTTCGCGTCCGTGAAGATGAAGCTGTTGAGGCCGTTGTAGAAATCCTCCGCATAGCTCGTGGTCCAGGGCGCTGTCTTGGCCCAGGCTGCGAAGGCAGCAAATTCCGGATTTGCCTGGATGAAACTCTTCATCGCCTCCGGATCCTTCTTGCCGGATGCAATCAGCAGCTCGTGAAACGCCTGCGGCGTCGACACTGCAAAAACCGGCGGGTTGATCAGCGCCATCCGCCACTCTTCGCCGTCCGCCGCTGCGATCTGCAATCCCAAACCGCGCACGCGCACAGTCGCATCCACGGCGTTCGGGTCGGCCGTGCCAAGATTGAAGCGGCCCAGCGCCGGATACGCGCCTCGCTCGAAGACTCTGGCCTTCGAGAGCTCCGCGCCATTTCCATTCGCCTCGAATGTCCCGGTGAAGCAGATTCCCTTGGCATGATTTCGCCGGTGCCCGAGCGGCGGACCGCTCGGAGGCGTCAACGCCGCGATCATCCGTTCCGGCGTCAGACGCTCCGGCGAGAGCCATCCCGCGGTGTATGCGAAGGCAGCCGCGCCGCCGCCGAGCACGGCTGCAATCAGGACGAGGGATCCAAGCCCCGAACGTGGTAGCTTGCCTTGGTTCATTCGGTCTCCTTTGCGATGCCCGGACCGCCCGGCGATCGGGTGCGCGCGGCACTCTTTCGAGCGACGCAGCTTCCTTGTAGCCGGCGACCAGGGCTCGATCTTTTCGAACCCACCGCCAATTTCGCGAAGGCACGCCTGAGCTGTCTTCGGCGTTCGCCGGACCCGGCTTCGGGCATTCTCGAAATTTTTCGTGCAATTTGACAATCGATCGTGATGCCCGAAAAGACCCACCCTGCGCCCCGCCCTATTTCAGATGCGCTTCGCACGATGGCGGCGGTCGACTCCCGAACGATGGACCGTGTCGCGACGGGGCCGCCAGCGCCGCAGAGGCTGGAATGCGATTGGGAATCGAATGAGCAAAGTGATCATCGTCACGGGTGCTGCAAACAGCATCGGGCGAACCACCTGCCGGCAACTGATGCAGGCAGGCCACACGGTCTACGTTTCGAGCCGGGAAATGAGTGGCCCTATTGCGCAGGAGATCGAGGAGGCTGGATCAATTCCCGGCCAGCCCGGCCCCGATCTACGCACGATCGAGTTCGACGTCTCTTCGGAATCCTCAGTGACCTCGGCCGTTGAGACCATCATCGCCGAAAACGGCCGCCTCGACGTGGTCGTGCACAATGCCCGGCAAGTCGTTTACGGACCCGCAGAAGCCTTCACGCCGGAGCAGCTCGCCGAGCTCTACGATACCAACGTCCTGATCGCACAACGCCTCAATCGCGCGGCATTGCCACAATTGCGCAAGCAGGGTCAGGGCTTGCTGATATGGATCACGTCAAGCAGCTCGCGGGGCAGCTCGGTTCCGTTCCTCGGCGCCTGTGCTTCAACGGAAGCCGCCCTGGATTCCCTGGCGCTCAGTTACGCCGGCGAACTCGCGCGTTGGGGCGTCGAGACGACCATCATCGTCCCCAGCGCTCTCGGACCCGGCCACTATGTCCGATCCGGCCGGCCGCAGGATACTGTTCGGGCGGAAGAATACGCAGATGGTCCAACCGCCGATTTGAGTGAAATCGCGCTTGCGGGTCTCGCGCAGCTTTCGCCGAAGGATACGGCCCCACAAGATGTCGCAAGCACGGTTGCGAATGTCGTGAACATGCCGTTCGGACAACGTCCGCTGAAAGTTCATTTCGGCCCGGATGACGATGGGGCGGCAGCTGTCGACGCCGTCGCCGACCGCGCTCGCACGGAACTGTTCCGCCGGATCGGCCTGGAGGATATTCTCAAGCCGGTGTTGATCCGATGAGATCAGCCATCGGCGGAGATTTGCCCAATCGACGGTCGTTTCCTGAAAAATCAGGACTCTCCCGGAGTTCCCATCCCTCCGGACGAAAGTGATCAGCGACATCCATCGGTGATACTTTACCGCGATACTGGCGGATGTTACGTTCGAAGCTGCCACCGCGGTCACACGTTTCGGCCCGAGTTCAAGTCCCCGAGTTCAAGTTATGGAGTCGACGAGTCGGTCGTCGGATTTGATATTTCCAAATGGTCCACCGCTGGCAGAGCAACGCCACAACAGCCACGACCGGACCCTCTCTCCAGGAGAGCTCCGCTCAAGAGATTTTCGTCTTTGGGCCGTTCCGTCTGGATGCCTCGCAGAGACGTATCGAGAAAGATGGCAATCCGGTCCATCTGTCGGCTCGCGCATTTGACCTGCTGCTGACACTGATCCGGCATGCGGGCGACGTCGTCAGCAAGGGCGATCTGATAGCGAGGACTTGGCCCGGCTGCAGCGTCGATGACAACAGCCTGCGCGTCCATATCGCGGCACTCCGCAAGGCGCTCGGGGACGGCACTGCCGGCGCCAAATATCTGAGCACGGTCTCGGGACAGGGTTATTGTTTCGTCGGTTCGGCCGCGAGCCCGGAGCAGAATCAACCTGCACCAACCAAGCCTGTTCGCGCGCACAACCTGCCGGCACATCCCTGGCAGATGGTAGGCCGCGAGCAGACCATCGAGGATATATCGGAAAGGCTCAAAGCCCAGCGTTTCATCACGGTCGTCGGCCCGGGCGGCATCGGCAAGACGACGGTCGCTGTTTCCGCGGGCCACGCCCTTCTCGCGGAATTCGCCGGCCAGGTTCACTTCGTCAGTCTCGGCGAGACCCGCGACGCCGCGCTGGTTCCGGCCATTGCAGCATCTTCGCTCGGGCTGCGGGCGCGATCGGACGATCCCTCAAACAGTCTTGTGGCATTCCTGCGCGACCGGCGGATGCTGCTCATTCTGGATTGCTGCGAGCATGTCGTCGATGCCGCTGCGGCGCTGGCCGAGCGGCTCTACCAGGAGGCACCGCAGCTGCACATCATGGCCACGAGCCGGGAGCTGCTGCGGGTCGAAGGCGAGCACACATATCGTCTCTCGCCTTTGACGAGCCCGCCGGAAAACGCCGTTCTGACGGCCGAGAGCGCGATTGCCTACACCTCAGTAAAGCTCTTCGTGGAGCGCGCAGCCGCGGCTGGAGGTGAGTTCGGATTGACGGATGCGAACGCGTCGGACGTCGGCAACCTCTGCCGTCGGCTCAATGGCATCCCGCTCGCGATCGAGCTCACCGCCGGCCATGTGACCGCATACGGCGTCAAGGCCATGGTCCAACTCCTCGACAAGCACTTCAATCTGCTGTGGGAAGGACGACGCACGGCGCTGCCCCGGCACCGGACGCTTCGCGCAACCATCGAGTGGAGCTACGATCTCCTATCCGAGCCCGAACGGGTGGTTCTGAGCCAGCTATCCGTGTTCGTCGGCAGCTTCACCGCCGATGCGGCCCGAGCGATCGCCGGCAGCGATGCGACCGGCGACGACACGACCATGGCTGCGCTCGACAACCTCGTGGCCAAGTCGATGCTTGCCCTGAACCAGGGCTCGCAATCGATTCGCTACAGGCTCGCGGACGCGACGCGGGCCTACGCGCAGGAGAAGCTCGCCGCCAGCACCGACGCCGAAATCGTGCCGCTACGCCACGCGTCTTACTTTCGGGATTTGCTTGAAAAGACTGCCGACGAGCCGAACGAAGGCCTGTCGTCGATGGCCGATCAATTCGGCGACATACGCAGCGCACTGGCGTGGTGCTTCTCGGATCGAGGCGACCGTAGAACCGGCGTCGGCCTCGCTGCCGCGGCGATCCCCATGTTCTTCAAGCTGTCGCTCTTCACCGAATGCCAGCTTTGGGTCACGCGCGCAATCGAAGCGCTTCAAGAGACGGGCGGAAGTGTCAGGCACGACCTCGCACTTCATGCCGCGCTGGCGTCGGCACGGATGCTGACGGGACAAATCGACGAACTGGGTGTCGGCTATCTCGACAGAGCGGTCGGGTTGGCCGAAACAATTGGCGATGTCGCCGGCCAAATCCGCCTGATTGGCCGACTGCATCTGCTCCAACTGCTCGTCGGCAATTTTGACGACGCGCTGGCCACCGCAAAGCGCGGCGAAGCGATTGCCCTCGCCAAAAGCGATTCCATCGGGGTGGCGCGCATGCGCATGTTGCTCGGAACGTCCTGCCATTATCTGGGCGAAGTTGCCGCGTCTCGCTCCTACGTCGAAGCGGCGCTGTCCCATCCGGGCCTGGAGGGCGACTCCCGTGGCGGACTGACGTCCGATTACCCGAGGCGTCCTCAAATCACCCTCGCCCGCATCTTATGGCTCGAGGGACATCCCGATCAGGCCACGGCGACGGCGCGCCAAGCCATCTCCGATGTGATCGCCATCAACCATCCGACCATACTGTGCATAGCGCTGCCCTGGGCATTCGGCGTTTTTCTTTGGAACGGGGATGTGGGCGTGTGCGAAGAGCACATTGACAGGCTCCTCGTGGAGACCCGCAAGCACAATCTCGCCACCCTCCAGACGGTCGGCGACGCTATGAAAGGGATTGCGCTATTGGCCCGCGGCGAGAGTGATGTCGGGCTGGCCATGCTGAACGCATCCGTCAAGAAGCTGCAGAGCCAGCGCTACGGCGCGGCGGCCGGACTTTGCGTGCCGCTCGCGGAAGCTCTGGCGGCGTCAGGTCGTGGAGATGAAGCACTCGACATCCTCGATCAGGCGATTGCCCGGGGCCGGCGTCGCAACTTCATGGTGGAGATGCCGGACATGTTGCGGGCAAGGGCGGATGTGCTGATCCGCAAGGACAATCCCGACTTCCTGGAGGCGGAGCGGAGCCTGGCGCAATCACTTGACCTGGCCCGACATCAGGGGGCGCTCGGTTTTGAGTTGCGCACGGCAATCAGTCTTGCAGGGCTATTGCAGCATCGGGGCCGACGCAGAGAAGCGCAAGACGTGCTTGCTCCAATCCATGGACGATTCACCGAGGGGTTCAATACGCCTGTCCTGAAAGCGGCCAGCGGATTGCTGGCCGAATTGGCCTCTCCGCCTTCGGGCTCGCTCGCCGCGAGTTGATGGCTGCGCAACAGCCGCGCCTAAGGGTGCGCGAACCCGCAGCGACATGCGGCGTGATCGCAATCCCCTGTGGGCCGGGTCGTGCGGCTGGCCGCGATGCCGTGCAATCCGGATAGAAGCGCGCGGCGTGGAAAGACCGCGTCGACGGGCCGGCGCATTCTTGGTCCGGCAATAGGACTTCGAAGCCAATGTTCTGGAGCACGGGGGATGCGGCGCTCGCAGAGGCCGCACCTGCGTCCGATGATATGTATCGGACGCCGCCCCCGGGGCATCCCGTGGCACCGCGCGTCAGCTCTATGAGGTCGAAAACTCAGTCATCATTGCTCTCGCGAGCCTGAGATCCGCGGTCTCGAAACCTTCGGTGAATTGGCCGTACACGAAAGCCAGGGTTTGGTGTGCATCGGCGGGACGGCCCTGACTCGTCCTCAACCGTGCCAGGCTGATGGCCGCCCTCAGCTCCCAGAACAGCGCACCTTGCCCGCGCGCCACTTCGAACGCCTTGTCGAAGCACTGCTCGACGGCGATAGCCGAGCGACGCTCGCCGGGATGCCGGAGCAACTCGCCCTTGATGCGCCAGAGCTCGGCCGCGTACCACCGTTCATCCCTCGCCTCGCAGCGCGCAAGCGCCTCGTCCACGGTCGCGAGCCCCAGCGATACTTCGCCGACCTCTCCGAGACATGCCGCCAGCTCGCCGAGAGGAAGCAGGAAGCGCGGCAGGAAACGCGCCTCGCCCGCCAGCTCGAGCGCCTTGCGCAGCAACGTCAGTCCGGCGGCGACATCGCCACCTCGCGCCATCACCATGCCCCTGAAGGCGCGCGCCCACACGTTCCACAGACGGATCGGATGACGTTCGGTGTGCTCAAGCAGCATGGTGCAATAGCCTTCCGCAGCATCGAGATCGCCGGCCAGGAAAGCAATCGGACAGGCACCCTGGCCAAGCACGCTGCAGAAGGTCAGAGCGTGACCACTCGCACGGCCCTCCTCGACATTGCGCTCCACGACGCTGAGTGCCTGATCCGCCAACCCGAGAAGCCACAGGATGCGCGCCTGGAAATAGCGCGCCGAGGCTCGCAGATCGAACCTGAAACGGATCACCTGAGGCTTCGCCGCCAGATCGGAAAGGCGAGACAAGGTCCGCCCAATGTGATGATGCGCCAGCCGCTGGTCACCGAGGTAGTGCAGCGTGGTGGCAAGCAGCCGATCACCCATCATCCGGTCGACGGAATTGTTGGAATCGGCCACGATATCCGCGAAGCGGTGCGCGAATTCCAACGCCTTGCGGAACTCGCCGTTGTTGAATTGATCGATGCACAGCCCCCAAAGCGCACGCAACAGATAGTCGCTGTCGCCGAGCTGCTCGGCCAGCTGCAGGGTCGCAGCCCAGGCCGGACCGGCCTCCCGAGCCCTGCCGACGCCGTACATCAGTGACCAGCCAAGCGCGGCCGACAATTGCATGCGGAGCCGCAATGCGCCCGCGGCGCTGTCGTCGAGGCTGGCCAACGCCAGTTCGGTCCGCTCGCGGCACTCGGCGAGGAGCGACAATTGTACCCATAACGGAACGGCCCCTGCGGTCAGCGCCACTCCGATCTGCGCATCTCCGCCGGGCGAGAAAGCCCAATCGAGGCTGGATCGTACGTTGTCGATGTGCTGGCCATAGAAGCCGAGCCACTCCGCCTGCGGCTTCACTTCGCTGTCAGCTTCCGCATTCACAAAGAACCCGCAATAGTATCCGGCCTGGCGGCGCGCTATGCCGGGAAATTCGCCGTTGGCGTGAAGCTTTTCCAGCGCGTAGGCGCGCGTGGTGTCCAGCAGGCGATAGTACGGGCGCTCGCCGCGAATATCCGCAAGGACGAGCGACTTTGCCACCAGGTTGGCAAGCTCCGCGGTGACATCGCCCATCCCTTCGCTCGCGACCGCGATCACGGCATCGAGCAGAAATTCTCCGGCAAACACGCCGAGCCGCCGCAGGACTCGCGCCTCGGCGTCCGGCAGTAGATCGTAGCTCCAGTCGAGCGTCGCGCGAAGCGTTTGCTGCCGGGGCAACGCGGTACGCCGGCCGGTCGTCAGAAATTTGAACCGGTCGTCGAGAAGTGCCGCGATCTTCGGCGGACTGAGCATCACGGCGCGTGCCGCCGCGAACTCGATCGCGAGCGGAATGCCATCCAGCCGGCGGCAGATGGCTGCGACGGCATCGAGGTTCTCTTCGTCGAGCGCGAAGCTGGAGCCCAGCGCTTTCGCTCTGGTCGTGAACAATTCCACCGCCGTGTAGGCCGATGCGGCATCAGATCCGAGCCGGACTTCGGGCGGCACACCCAGGGGCGGAACGCGATAGACCTGTTCGCCATCAATGCGTAGCGCTTCGCGACTTGTCGCCAGGATGGTCGTTCCGGAGCAGTGGCTGACGATCGTCTCGGCAAGTTGGGCCACGGTATCAACGACATGCTCGCAATTGTCGAGAATGAGCAACAACGGCCTGGCACCAATCGCGCGCGCGATGGAATCCGGGGTGATCTCCTCCCCTTCGAGCTTGATACCGAGCATACTGGCGACGGCCGAGCACACGAGCTTGGGATCGGGCAGCGAGGCCAATTCGACCAGCAACCGGTCGGCCGCAAAACCGGCTGGCAGCGTCCTGGCGGCTTGTAGTGCAAGTGCTGTCTTGCCAATCCCGCCAGGCCCGACGAGGCTCACGACGCGATAAGCCGACAGAAGGTCCCACAAACGCGCGAGCGCGGTGGTGCGGCCGATGAGAACGAATGATGCATTGGGAATGTTGGTCGACGGCAGTGGCTGGGGTGCGGCAGATTGTAGCGGGGCATCCATCTGCCGGGTCCGCCATGAACCCAGCAGGCGATAGCCCCGGCCGACCGTTGTCGCCAGCATGTCACGATCCGAACCAAAGGCCTTCCGGATCGCCGCGATATGGACCCGAAGTGCACTCTCCTCGACGAAGACGCCGCGCCAGACACGCTCCGTCAGGTCATTCTTGGTGACCAGCCCGCCTTCGGCCTGAGCCAATTCCGCAAGGATCTCAAAGGCACGACCGCCCAGAGGAACGGACTCTCCCATCGAGCGCAGTTCGCGTCTGGCAAGATCGATCTCCCATTCAGCGCAGGCGTAGACGGGGCGCTGGCTTGGCTCGGCCATCATCGGCATAGCCCCAGGCAGTTGCTTGATCTTGCGCCCAGCGTATCACCAACGCTTTCAAAATACACAACGTGTCCGGCGACCAAGGCCGCCAGACATTCGCCGCAAATATCGCAATGCTCGCGCGTCAGCAGCCGCGACAGATGGATCCTTCCAGCATTTTCTCGACCCGTGCGTCCTCCTTGTCGATGGTCGCATCCGAGCCGAGCAGCGGTCCCTTCGTCGGATGACCAACCCCCTCCGATGACGGGAGCGCGGTGCCGAGCGAGTTCGTTCCCGGCGCAGCAGCGCTGGTACCGAGCGCGCCGCCGCTCTCCATCGACATGTGGGATCCCATGCCGCCGCCGCGGGCAGATGCAACGCCCGAGAGCGCAAGGCTGGCGACGACGCAGAGACACCAGAGCAGTCTCATGGCTCACACTCCTCATGTTGTATGACCTGCACCTAGAACTGGACCTCGCACACGATTCAACCATGCACGATCGCGCGAGCAACTATGACAATTGTGACAAAGTTCGGCTTCGAGGACGCATCAGACCTTGGTAACCGCGCGCCCTGCCTGATATTCCCGTCATCTTCTCGCAGGAGTGATGCACTGCAAGCGGGGTTTTCCGGCCGGACTGCCTATATAGCCCGGTATAGAAAGCAATTCCGGAAACGCCACCAGCCGAGCAGCGACCATCGCCAAGCGACTCTCCGCACATCACAAGCAATGGAGAATCGCTATGAGTGCATTCAAAACCCTGATCGCCGCAGTGCTGCTCTCAACGGCAACGATATCGTCCGCCTCCGCGGCCTGGTCCTATGCCGATCAGGAGCCCGCCGCATTTGCATCAATGTATCCCAACCGCGACGTGCTGAATGGCGGCGCATTGACGCCGGCAGGACGAATGGGTCTCGAGCGGTCCGGTGGCGCGGCTCCGGTGTTCGGAGCGGGCCAGATCTACAACCGCCACGGGCATCGGTGAGCGGCGGCAACACGCAAAGGCGAATTGCCGCGTAACCATGCCTGTCCGTGCCCCCGCTCGGAGTGCGACCGCGCCATGCGGCGCACGCCGCGGGTCCGGAGCCTCGATAGATATCATCGGCCCCGAACGTTTGTTCGCCACGACGGCGTAGAAGGCCCCCCAGGTCGGGCGCCGGTGACGGGCCAATCCTACGCACACCATTGTAAAACTTCACAGTTCTTCAGCTTCTGTAATCCGGCTCGCGGCGGGTCCCGCGCTACACTCCGGCTATCGACTGTTGGACGAGCAGGCCCTCCATTGGCGCTATACCGCCGCCCGGCAGGCACGATGACCAGCAGCGCCATGGAGGCATCGCTTGATCACCAGTGGAATTGGCCATTTGAGTCCGGGCATTGCGAGGCGTCTGCGAACACTAGCGGTCGTCACCGTCATATTTGCAGCCGGCGCAGCCAGCGCCTCTGCGCAACAGCGATACGATCCCGGCGCGAGCGACACCGAGATCAGGATCGGCAACATCATGCCCTATAGCGGCCCGGCATCGGCTTACGGCATCATCGGCAGGACGATGAGTGCGTATTTTCGCATGGTCAACGACAACGGCGGCATCAACGGCCGGACAATCGAGTTCATCTCCTACGACGATGCCTACAACCCGTCCAAGGCGGTCGAGCAGGCACGACGGCTCGTCGAGGACGACGAAGTGCTCGCGATCTTCGCCCCCTTCGGTACCGCGAGCAACGCCGCCATTCAAAGGTACATGAACAATCGCCACGTGCCGCAATTGTTCGCCATATCGGGAGCATCTCGCTGGGCTGATCCCGTCCACTTTCCGTGGACGATCGGCTGGCTACCGAGCTACCGAACCGAGGCACGCATCTACGCAGACTATATCCTGACACATCACCCCGGCGCCAGGATCGGCATCCTCTACCAGAACGACGACTTCGGACGCGATTATCTGGCCGGCCTGAAGGACGTGCTGCAAGACAGGTACGCGCAAATGGTGGTTGCGAGCCTGCCATATGAAATCAGCGAGCCGACAATCGACTCGCAGATCGTGGCGATCAAGGCGGCCGCCCCCGACATTTTCATCAATGTCGCCACGCCAAAATTCGCGGCTCAGGCGATCAGGAAGCTCGCCGAGCTGGACTGGCATCCCGTCCACATCATGACGAACGTCTCGGTTTCGGTCGGCTCGGTGCTGACGCTCGCAGGACTGGACAACGCGAAGGGAGTTCTGAGTGCGGGTTACCAGATGGACGTGACCGACCCGCAGTGGGACTCATACCCGGGCATGCAGCATTTTCGCGCGTTCATGGCGAAATACTATCCGGACGCAGATAGATCCGAAAGCGGCCCGCTGGTGGCATTCAATATGTCGAGCGCGCTCGTTGAGGTGCTGAGGCGCTGTGGCGACGATCTCACGCGCGAGAGGATCATGCAGGTGGCGACGGACCTCGACATCGAGGGTGCGGCCTATATTCCCGGCGTCCGGGTCAAGACATCGCCGACGGATTTTCACCCGATCGAGCATCTCCAAATGATGCGCTTCACCGGCGAGAAGTGGGAATGGTTCGGTCCGCTCATGAATGGCCATGCGGACCAGATAACGCTTTCGCCCGGCTAGCGAGCGACCGCGTTCGAGATAACGCACGGCCGACGACTTCGTGCAAAGGCGAAAATGATCGTTCAATTGATACTGCTCATCCGACACATGCGTACACATGTCTGGCAGGCGAGCCGAGGCGTTCCCGGCGTCGCTTTGTCAAGGAGACGTGCAATGACTACACTGAAGCTCTTGTCGGCCGGACTGATGGTTGCGGCCATGATCGCCTCCCCCGCGATGGCTCGTGAAGGCAACAACCAGGCGCGTCGGACCGATGCCGACGCCTATGCGTCGGTTCAGCGCGTTCCGGTGACGTCCAAGCGCAACTGTGTTCGCGCTCCCGACGTCGGTGCGTACGCGAGCGACCCCTGGCGTCGGCCTCCGTGCGAGCCCAAGTCGGGCTATTGAGCACCCCAACCGGGGCGAGCCCCCTTACCGCGAGGCAATCGTCAGCGCTGACTTGAAGAAGTTCATCTCGGCGTTTGGCTTCCGTCTCACGGACGTGACTGGAGGAGGAATGGCGGCCCTATGAAGCCCCGTTCTTCCGACCGGCCATCGCTATCCGTCAACCCACATATTTATCGGATGCGATGCCAGCTCCATCGCGGGCTGCACCAACTTCGTCGTTGCAGTCTCCGCCCCCATGGGGCCGCTCGCGGCGATGGCATCAAAGATCGACCCCGGCCGCAGCGGCATCTCGCCATCGACTTGGCGTGTCACCTGCGAAGCGCCTGAACGTCGTCGTGAAGTGGGCCTGGCTCTGAAAACCCACTGTGAGCGCGATCTCAACAATCGGCATCTCGCAATCCAGCAACAAGTCCTTGGAGCGCTGTATGCGGTGCCGCAAGATATATTCGTGCGGCCTGCAACCCGTCGCGGCGCGGAATTGGGCGGCGAAATGCATCCGGCTCAGGCCGGCGGCCGCGGCAAGATCCGCCAGCACGATTTTCTTGCGGAAGTGAGTCTCGATATAGTCGAGCACCCGCTTGAGCCGCCACCTCTGCAATCCCTGGACCGGCCTTTCAGAACTGCATTGGCCGACGCGGGCTCGCTCGTCGAACTTCGGCTGCGCCTCGGACCGCAAGGCAAGAAGCCGGGCAATGACGGCAAATCGCAGGGCGTCGACACAAAGAGCGCTATCGGTGGCCTTCAATCGCTCCACCGCGACGAGCGCTTCGGACAGGCGCTGAACCACCGGATCATCGTCGTTACAAATGGGCGCCGTTGTCACAGAGTTGGGTGTCGTGTCGCGCGCCGGATTACACGGGGATATGCTGGAGCTGCGCCGTGGCCGCCCTTCGATCGCAATGACCAGACCGAGCCGCTCGAAGGCAATCGTCGTTGCATCAAGGGGGGACAGATCGTCCCTGCCCGAAACGATGGCGGGGGCGATGACCTTCGGAAGCGGCGCAATCGACGCCATTGTGATGGCCGAGCGGAAATCTGTTTCGTCCGCGGCGACGGTCGCCTGGGTGTAGCCATGCTTCGGTTGTCGTGACGATATTGGCTGAGACATGATCTTACTCTGGCAAGGATAATCCAAACGATGACGCCCCATTCCGGCGAAGCGCATCGATCGAAGAGTAAGGTAGCAAGGTATGGCCCGATCGCGAGTTAAGAGGCGCAAAATCAGGAAACTTCAGGCTCTCCTTCGCCGACATGCCGACACCGTCGAAGCGATACGTCGTGCCATCGTTTCAACCGAGATGCCGCGCGACATCCTGCAAGTCGCGATGTGAACAGGTGTTGCTTCGACCGATCGATAACGAAGAGACCAAGCAGGCTGCCGAGCTTCTGAACCGTCGCGACGCGAAATCCCCTGCCCTGTGCTGCTGTCGGGATGTGCTGCACGCTCCTTCCGGCCCGCTCTCCCATTTTGGCACTCCCATTCGTCCTCACGAACTCGTGTAGCAGGCAACGAGCGTTTCCGACGCATGCATCGAGCCATGGCGAACAGCCGCCTACTGAGAAGGTCGTCTTGACACCCCAACGGCCTCCCCTGTAGGACACCTGGGCATACTGACGCTTTCAGAATCTTGCAGGGGCGGTGATCTTTGGGGGTCTCGTCACTCTCCTAGATTGCGGCAGTGAAGCTGATTCACGGACCCCCCTTATGTCGCCTTCGCCCGCTGTACGAACCTACTCTTTCGGTAACTGGCTCATCGATTGCCAGCGGAGAGAGCTGAGGTGCGACAACATCACGGTGCCGATCGGAAGCCGCGCATTCGAGATTCTCGAGAAACTGGCGGGTTGCGCCGGTCATTTGGTGACCAAGGATGATTTGATCGGAAGTGTCTGGTCAGGCCTGGCCGTCGAGGACAACACGCTCCAGGTCCATATCTCCGCCGTCCGCAAGGCGCTGGGCAAAGATCGCGATCTCCTCAAGACGATCTCGGGCCGTGGATATACCCTCGCCGGGACCTGGCGAAGCGGTCATTTGGATCAGCCCGCGGCGACAACGGTATCCGTCCCGGCCATCGAATCCTTTTCGAATAACCTGCCGAACACGCGCGCTCCTCTTATCGGGCGCGAGGATTGCGTGAGCGAAATTGCCGAACTGATGTTCGCATATCGGGCCGTGACTTTGGTCGGCCCGGGAGGCATCGGGAAAACAAAGCTAGCCATCGAACTTGCGCGCCGGGCCGCATCCTCATTCGATGGTTCGGTGGCGCTGGTCGAGCTCGCGACCTTGCATGATCCGGCACTTGCGACATCGACCACCGCCCGTGCGCTCAAGCTGGCCTTGAGTGACAAGGAGTTTTCGGCCGCCTGCATCGCCCAGGCCATCGGGTCACGGCGTCTGCTTCTCATCTTGGACAATTGCGAGCATGTCATCGACATCGCTGCACAGATCGCGAGTGCTGCACTTCGCTATTGTCCCAATGTCACTATTCTTTCGACCAGTCGGGAAGGCCTCCGCATCGATGGCGAATACGTCGCGGCGATCCCGCCGCTGTCGGTTCCGGACTCTGGTTTGCGCGATCCCGGTTTGCTGTTGCAGGCAAGCGCCGTGCAGCTCTTCGTCACTCGCACACGGGCGCTCCGCGCGAACTTCGCTCCGGGCGCGGACGATCTGCTGAAAGTGGCTGCCATCTGTCGCCGGCTCGACGGAATTCCGCTTGCGCTGGAATTTGCCGCGGCTCAGGCCGCGAATCTTGGGGTAGACACCGTCTTGCTTCGCCTGGACAGGCGAATGGAGTTGCTGAGCGGCGGCCGCAGGGACCAGCTGCCGCGGCACCAGACCCTGCGAGCAACGCTGGACTGGAGCTACGATCTGTTGTCGCCCGACGAGCAAAGGCTGTTGTGCTGGCTCGCGGTGTTTCCGGCAGGTTTCACTCTCGATGCGGCCATTGCAATGATGGACGACGCGTTGTCCCGGTCGGACGTCATCGAAACACTGTTCAATCTGGTCGGAAAATCGCTGGTCTCGCTCGATCCCTCCTTCGAAGGGCGGTGGCGTCTGCTTGAGACCACCCGCGCTTACGCCCTGGAGAAGCTGGCAGAAGCAGGGCTGTGCGAGCAGGCCAGCAGACGGCATGCGGGCTTTCTCAGGCAGCTCATCATGCCACTTGGCGATGCCTCCCCCGCCTCCGACGATCTCACCCGCCTTGCCCAGGAAATTGCAAACGTGCATGCGGCGCTCGACTGGGCCTTCGCCCCCGGCGGCGATGCCGCGCTCGGCGTAGAGCTAACGGCCGGCTTTGTGCCGGTGTGGATGCAACTGCTGTCCTTCATGGAATGCTCGACCCGGATCGAGCACGCTCTCGCCCATCTCGACGGAAAGCTGACCTGCAATCCAAGGCTCAAGGCGCAGCTCTATGTCGCGCTGGGGTTCGCGCTTCTCAATACGACTGGCTCGGCGGATCGCATGAAAGCGGCCCTGAACATCGGCCTTGCGCTCGGCGAAGAGCTGTCCGATCTCGAGCTTCAGCTCAAGGCTGTTTGGACGCTGTGGAGCTATAATCTCAACTCGGGCCAATACGACGCGGCCAAGAGTGTCGGAGAGCGATATCTGGAGATCGCCCTTCGCACGGGAAACCCCGCCAACGAGACGGTAGGCCGCCGCCTGATCGGCGCCGCCACCCATTTTTACGGCGCGCAGGAGGAAGCTCGACGCGAACTGACCCTGTCCCTGGACCACTCGGCTCACGGATTGAAGGACGGCACGAACCAGATGTGGTTCCTGCTCAACCAGAGCGTCCTGGCAAAGGCCATGTTAGCCCGCGTGCTGCTGCTCCAGGGAAAGATCGCCCAGAGCAGATCCCTGGCCGCGGAATGCCTCGAGGAGGCGCAGCGGGAGAAGGACAAGCTCGCTATCGCTTACGCGCTGCGGAACGCCGTGTGCCCCATTGCGCTGATGACGCATGATGTCGCCACTGCCGATCAGGCGATAGCGTCTCTCCTCGAGCTCGTCACGCGCGAGGGAATAGCTTTCTGGACGAGCTGGACGTCCTGCCTGAAGGGGCAGTTGCTCGTCCTGCAAGGCAGACATCACGATGGAATAGAGCTGCTGCGCAGCGGACTGAAAGCGCGGGCCGAGAACGGTTGGCTGATGCGCAATCCCGAATTTCTCGGATCGCTCGCCGAAGGACTGTTCGCGGTCGGCGAGACTGCGCAAGCCCTGGCCGCCGTGGAAGAAGCCCTGACTATCTCCCGGCAAGGCCAGCAATTGTGGTGCCTTGCTGATCTGCTGCGGATCAAGGGCGAGATCCTGCTTGCCGATGGATCGTCAGATCAGTCCCGCTCGGAAGTCCTGTTCTCCGAGGGCCTGTTCGTTGCCAGAGAGCAGCAATGCCGCTTCTACGAGCTGAAAGTCGCGGCAGCCTGGGCAAGGATCATGGCGGCGTCGGACCGCCAGCAGACCGCGCTCGATCTGGTCGGTCCGGTCAGCGCTCTGTTCGATCGGGAGGTCGATCTTCCCGCGCTCGCCTTTGCGCGCGGTCTCGCTGCAAGTCCGGGCATCTCGATTTCGACCTGCGGCGACGACGGGCCCGCGTCCTGCACCTGCCACTAGGTTGCTGATCTTTCGACCGGGACGACATGTCCTGCAGCGCTGGACCAGCCCTCACACTCAATCCTCCGGATCCTACCAGATGAGCATCTCCCGACGACAGGTCTTAGGCGGTGTTGGCGCGTCGGTGTTTTCGCCCGGCATCATCCGCGCCCAGGGCACGAGACCGATCAGGATCGGCGAGATCAACTCCTATAGCAGCGCGCCCGCGTTTACCCTGCCCTATCGTCGCGGCTGGCAGTTGGCGGTCGAACAGCTGAATGCGAGCGGGGGCCTCCTCGGGCGAGAGCTGCAGGTCATCAGCCGGGACGACGAAGGCAAGCCGAGCGTCGCGCTGCGTGCCGCCGAAGAACTGGTGCGGCGGAATGACGTCGATCTTCTGGCCGGCGCATATCTGTCGAATGTCGGACTGGCGATCAGCGACTTCGCCCGGCAAAACCGGATCCTCTTCGTGGCAAGCGAACCGCTCACCGACGCTCTCGTTTGGGAGCAAGGACATCGATATTGTTACCGGCTCCGCCCCTCGACATACATGCTGGCAGCCATGCTGGTGGAGGAGGTAGCTCAATTGAAGGCGACGCGGTGGGCGACGATCGCCCCGAACTACGAATACGGGCAGTCGGCCGTAAGATGGTTCACGCAGCTTCTCAGCCGCCGCCGTCCCGACGTCGAGTTCATCAACAGTCAGTGGCCGCCGCTGGGCGCCATTGATGCCGGCGTGGTCGTCAACGCTCTCGCGCAGCAGAAACCCGAAGCGATCCTCAACGTCACCTTCGGACCCGATCTCGCCAGATTTGTCCGGCAAGGCAATGACCGCGGCCTGTTCGAAGGGCGACACGTCGTATCGTTCACGACCGGCGAACCCGAATACCTTCTTCCCCTCGGGCAGGACGCGCCGGAAGGATGGATCGTGACCGGCTATCCGGTGACCGAGGTTTTGGATCATGCCAACCGCGCCTTCGTGTCGGCCTATTCCGCGCGATATGGCGAGGCTCCCACGATGGGGTCCGTGGTCGGTCACGCCTTGATCAGCTCCATCGTGGCACCGATTGCGAAGCTTGGGAAATTCGATACCGAGGCGATGGCCGACGGCTTTGGCAACGTCGGCTTCGAAACGCCGTTCGGCCGGGCGATTTGGCGTTCCATCGACCATCAGAGCACCATGGGGACCTTCGTCGGCCGCACCGCTGTACGGGGCAACAAGGGCGTGATGGTGGACTGGAAATACCGGGACGGTGGAACGATGCTGCCGCCCGACGCCGAAGTCTTGAAGCTACGCCCGGCAACGTGAAGCGCCGGTACGGCCAAGGCTACGCGAGCCGACGTGTCGTCGCCCGATCCGCACGCGGTGCGGCGGGAGTCCTGTAGCGGCGCCGCCTCAGCATCCCGGCGGCAAGATCGGCGACACTCCCGGCGTTGGCGCCGCGCCTGAGGCGTTGGCCGGCAACACGGTCGCAGGCGCTGCGAGGTTCATCGAGACGCCTTCCGCGCAGGCCGTGCTGTTCGGGCTCGGCATGACGGCGGCGTTTGGATCGATGCCCGTGCCGCCAGCGGCGCTGGTGTCCGCCACGATCGTGCCGGGCGCGAGACTGGACGACACTTGCGGGATCGAGAGCGGCAGGGTCGCAGCGCTCGCCGCGAGGCCTCCCGGCGTCGAGCTGCATGCGACCGTCGTCCCCGTTCCCGCCGGTGCCGCTGCGGGAATTGTTCCGGTGGTGCTGGCGGTTTGCCCTGTGACCGGCAATAGCGGAGCGCCGATGCCTGACGCTGACGAGCCGATGCTCGATACGATCGGGGTCGCCGGCACCGGCATCGGAGACGTCAATGGGGTGGCGCAGACGACGACCGTACCCGGCGTCGTCGGATCCGAGGCGAGCGGAACAGGCGCCAGCGTCGTGTCGGGAGCGCCAGGCTCGGTCGTTGCGGAAAACGGACCCGGACTATTGAGCGGCGAAGTGACGATCGCCCCCGGTACGGTTGGAAGGCCCATCGCCGTAGTGCCCATCGTTGAGACCTGCGCCTCACTCGAGGAACAGCCCAACAGCAGGACGATCATTGTTGCGAGCACGGCCCGGATCATGCCTGTGCTCCTAACTGACTTCGACCTTGCGAATGGTGACCTTGCTGCCCTCCGCCAGGTTCACCGCCGGATTGAGCACGACCTGATCGCCGGGCTGGAGGCCCTCGCGCACTTCAACCGTGGTGCCGAAGTCCCTTGCGATCGCGACGTGCTGCAGATGAACGGTGCCATTCCGCACGACCGCGACATGAAGACCGTTCTGATCGAAGACGAGCGCATCGGACGAGACTGTCATCGACGGCGTCTTGCGCGGGATCGACAGCTCGACCGTGCAGTAGATACCGGGACTTAAGGCACCGTCCGGATTGGGCACGTCGATCTCGGTCAGCAGAGTCCGGCTTCCCGGCTGCAATGCGCTTGCGATACGTGTGACTTTCCCCGGAAACGTCCGCCCCGGAATCTCGGGGACGCGAATATCCGCGTCGACGCCCGGCGCGACTCCGAAGGCCTCGTCCTGCGGCACGAAGACCTGGGTTCGGATCACGTTGGAATGCATCAGCGTGAACATGAAGGTCGACCCGGCCTGCACCAAGCTGCCATTGTCCACGTTGCGCTGTGTGATCACGCCGTCGAACGGCGCCACCACGCGCTGATAGGCCTTCTCCTGCTGGAGGACTCGAATCTGGGCTTCCTGCGCTGTGATGTTCGACTGGGCGACGCCCACGGCCGCCTGCTGTGCACGCAGGGTGAGACGATCGTTGTCCCCCTGCTGTGCCGTCAGCCAACCTTGCTTGACCAGATTGCTGTCCCGCGCGTTGGTGACGTCGGCAAGCTCCCGGCTCGCTTGCGCCTGCTGCAAGGCGGCCTGGTTTTGGGCCAACGTCGCCTGGGCCTGGGCGATCTGCTGGTCGAGCTCCGGAGCGGTGATTTCCGCGAGAAGATCGCCTTTCTTGACGCGATCGCCGATATCCACATAGCGCTTTTCGATATAGCCGCTGGTCCGCGCGAAGATATTCGCTGCCTCGAACGCGGTCGTCGTCGCCGGCAAGGTAACCTTCATCAGGTCCCCGCTGGGCCGGACCGCCGCCACCCGCACTTCCGGAATGGCGGTTCTCACCTGCTCCGCCACTGCAGCGACCTCACGCGCCGCCTGATAGTGCCGCCAGCCGCCAATGCCGAGACCGCCCGCGAGCAGCAGAAGCATCCCTCCTCCGAGCAGCGCGCCGCCGTAACGGCGTCCGGATGGCGCGCCCTTGCCGGGGAGCTCGACGATCCGGCGGCTCTCCGCGTCGGGCGGGTCCCTTGCCTCGTCGTCATTGGTCCGCACACGAACGTCGCTCATTCCGGTTGCTCCTCGAATACGCCGTGGTGAGGCTTGCCATCGTTACCTTTGCGCAGCATGGCAAAGAGGTACGGCACGATCAGCAATGTCGTCGGGGTCGCGAACAGCAGTCCGCCGATCACCGCGCGCGCGAGCGCGGCGTTCTGCTCCTCGCCCGGACCTCCGAGCGCCATCGGGATCATGCCCACGATCATCGCGGCGGCAGTCATCAGGACCGGACGGATCCTGGTGCGGCCCGCGCTCAGCGCTGCCTGGAACGCGGAATGTCCTTTCAATTGCTCATCACGCGCGAACGTTACGAGCAGGATGGAATTCGCGGAGGCAACGCCGACCGCCATGATCGCTCCCATCAGCGAGGGCACGTTCAGCGTCGTTCCGGTGATGAACAGCATCGTCACGATGCCGCACAAGGTCGCCGGCAGCGCCATGATGACGACGAAGGGATCGCCGAAGTTCTGGTAGTTCACGACCATCAGCAGGTAGACCAGGATGGCGGCAAACAGCAGGCCGAGTCCGAGATTGCGGAACGACTGATTCATGCTCTGGATCTGTCCCAGGACCTGGATCGAATTGCCCGGCTGGAGCTGCTTCTGGAGTGTGGACGTGACCTTGTCGATATCGGCCGCGACGCCGCCGAGATCGCGGCCCTGGACGCTTGCATAGACGTCAAACACCGGCTGGACGTTGGCCTGGTTCGAATTGGTGGGGACGCTCCCCCGCTTGAACGTCGCGACATTGCTGAGGAGGCCGGGCACCGTCTGCCCGCTCGCGGCAACCGAGGCCGACACCGGCGTGTTTCCCAGTGCGTTCAGCGAATTGGCCCTGTATTCGGGCGTCTGCACCGCCAGGTAATACGGGATGCCCGACGTCGGATCGGTCCAGAAGTTCGGCGAGACCTGAGCCGACGAGCTGAGGCTGACATTGATATTGGTCGCCACCGTGCTGGCGTTGAGCCCCAGCTGCGCGGCCCGCGTGCGGTCGATGTCGGCATAGAACGCGGGAGCATCGACCTCCTGCTGCAGATGCGCATCGACGACACCGGGAATTGCCGCGAGAGACTTCTGCAGCTCCTTGGCCACGGACAGATTGTTGGCGCCGTAGCCAACCGTGCGGACATCGATCTGCGCCGGAAGGCCGAAGTTCAGGATCTGCGTCACGATATCGGCCGCCTGGAAATAGAACGTGTCCTCCGGGAATGCCGCCGGCAGCACCTGGCGCAGCTTCCTGACGTAGTCCGCGGTCGGCTTGTGTCCGTCCTTGAGCGACACGAGAATGGTGCCGTCGTTCACGCCGATCGTCGAGCCGTCGGTGAATGCGAGATTATAGGGACGCGCCGGAAGCCCGATATTGTCGACGATCAGCGCCCGGTCCCGCTCCGGAATCACTCGGCGGATCTTGTCTTCGACCGCCTGGAAGATCGCTTCCGTCTTCTCGATGCGGGTGCCCGCGGGCGCGCGAACGTGGAGCTGGATCTGGCCTCCGTCGATCAGGGGATAGAAGTCCCTGCCGACATAGACGAACATGGTGGCGCCGAGCGCCAGCACCAGCACCGCGACGACCGGCACGACGACGCGATGTCGAAGCAACGTCAACAGCAAATCGGAATAGCCGTTGCGCAGGCGTTCGAATCCGCGCTCGAACATCGCAGAGGCGCGGCCGAAGATGCCCGACCGGCTTCCGCCCTCGCCATGGCGCCGTTCGCCCTTCAGCAGCAGGCCAATGGTGATCGGCGTCAGCGTTCGCGACAACGCATACGACGCCAGCATCGCGAACACCACCGCCAGACCCAGCGGGGTGAAGAGGTATTTGGCCGGCCCTTCCAGAAATACGACCGAGGTGAACACACAGCTGATGGCGAGCGTGGAGACGAGCGTCGGCACCGCGATTTCAGCCGCCCCGTGCAGTGTCGCATCAGCCAACGGCAGGCCTTCCTCGGTCCAGAGCCGGTGCGTGTTCTCGATCGTCACCGTCGAATCGTCGACCAGGATGCCGACCGCGAGTGCAAGCCCGCCGAGCGTCATCGTGTTCAAGGTCTCGCCGAGACAATACAGCACGACCAGCGAAGACAGCATCGCCAGCGGGATCGAGATCAAGACGACCAATGTCGATCGCCACGATCCCAGAAACAGCAGGATCATCAGCGCCGTGAGGCCGGCCGCGATCGCGCCCTCGCGCAGCACGCCATCGACCGAATGGGTGACGAAAACCGACTGGTCGAACAGCTCGTTGATCTTCAGCCCTGCAGGAGCCGACGCGCGAATCGAACTCAAGGCTTTCTTCACCCCATTGACGACAGCGAGCGTCGAGGCATTTCCGTTCTTGATCACGCTGAGCAGGACGGCGCGATGACCGTCCTCGCGCACGATGTTCTGCTGGACCTGGGAGCCGTCCCGGACCTGGGCCACGTCCTTCAGGAAGATCGTGGCCCCGTTCACGAACTTGACCGGGATCATGTTGAGATCCTTGATCGAGGCCGGCGTGGCGTTGGTTCGAACGGTGTACTGGGTGTCACCGATTTTCGCCGTGCCGGTGGGCAGGGTCAGATTCTGGGTGTTCACCGCATTGACGATGTCGAGCGGCGTCAATCCGCGCGACAGGAGCTTGTTCGGATCGATGTCGACCATGATCTGGCGGTACTTGCCGCCGGCAGGCGTGGGCAACGTCACGCCCGGAACAGGCGCCAATTGCTGCCGGATACGATAGATACCGAAATCGTATAATTGCTGCTCGTTCAGACTATTGGACTCGAGGCTGAGCTGCAGCACCGGTACGCTCGATGCATTGAACTGCACGATGATCGGCGGCTGAATGCCCGGCGGCATCAGGGCGCGGATGGCGTTGGTTGCCGAGACGATCTGCGAGATCGCGAGGTCGAGATTGACGTCCGGCTGGAAGTAGATCTTCTGAACCGACAGGCCGTTGAGGGTTTGCGCCTCGATGTTCTTGATACCGCTGACATTGGCGCTGATCGAATACTGGCTGTAGGTGCTGACGCGCTGCTCCATCTCAGGCGTCGACAGGCCGGTGTAGCTCCACACCACTGTGACGACGGGAATGCGGATCTCCGGAAAAATGTCCGTCGGCATCGACCAGATCGCGATGCCGCCGAGGAACAGGATCAGCGCTGCAAGCACATAGAACGTGTGCGGAAACCGCAGCGCGAAGCGAACAATTCCCATGGTGGTTCTGCCTGAAGCAAGTTGCGCGGGATCATTGAACAGATGAGGACGGGCGGGCATCCGTTCAAATGAAAACGAATTCAGATGCTCCGCGGCAGGACAGACATCATTCGTACCGGCATCACCGCTTCTCGATCGCTCATGGAGCGGTGAGCTCCCGCGGCCGTGAGCCCGGGACGCCGTCGGGGCGCTTGCGCGCCGCATCCTGCACGGCAAGAATTGCGGCTCGCCTGACCTTGGCAAAGGCGCGGATCTCGATCTGCCGAACCCGCTCGCTGGAGATCGAAAGCTCAAATCCGAGTTGGTCCAGCGTAACCGGGCATTCCGCCAGCCGCCTCGCCTCCAGAATATGACGCTCGCGCGCCGTGAGCATGCCCAGCGCAACGCGCAAGGCGTTGGTACGGCGCTCTGTCTGCTCATGATCGGCAAGCACCGTCTCCGCGTCGATCGCCTGATCGACCAGCAACGCTTCCCATTCGGTTCCTTGCTCGTCGTCGCCAACGCGCGCGTTCAGCGACATGTCACCGTTCAGGCGGGAATCCATCTCGATCACCTCACGCGCCGTGACGTCGAGCCTTTCTGCAATCGTCTCGGCGACATCGGGCGTGAGCGCCGCCATAGCGCCGCCCGCGGCTTTCCTCATCTCGCTGCGGAGCCTGAAGAACAACTTCTTCTGTGCTGCCGTCGTGCCGATCCTGACCAGAGACCAGGAGCGCAGGATGTATTCGTGAACCGAGGCCTTGATCCACCAAACCGCATAGGTGGAGAACCGCGCACCCCGGCCGGGTTCGAAGCGTGACGCCGCGATGACGAGGCCGAGATTTGCCTCCGCAATCACGTCCGCCAAGGGCAGACCGTACCCCTTGTAGCCGCGCGCCACTTTGGCTGCGAGCCGGAGATGGCTCGTGACGAGCGCGTTCACGGCACCGCGGTCCCGCGTCTCCTGCCAGCGGCGTGCAAGCTGCTGCTCGTGACCGGGCTCAAGCAGTTCATAGCGCTTGATGGCCGCGGAATAGGCGCTGAGGAAAGGGGGCGATGGGGCTCCGGCCGCTACGGCCACAGCACTATTCCTCGCGACTTCGTGGCGGATCTGCATCTGTCACTCCCACATACGAAACCGGCGAGCGGACTCTAGAAAGCCTCCGAAGGAGGAGGCCACTGAATTGAGCGTAACAAACCTGAATTCGCCTTCAGACATTCGGCATGTCCTGGCATCGAGAACATCGCGCATCATGAGCGGCATCACATCTGGTTGACGGTTGCGAGAGTTGGGGTGCGGGACCGGCATGCGGCGGCTTTCCTCGCCCTCCCGGTCCAGGCAAGGATCTCGATCCGCCCGC
The DNA here is from genome assembly GCF_029989365.1 of Bradyrhizobium sp. Arg816. Taxonomy (GTDB): domain Bacteria; phylum Pseudomonadota; class Alphaproteobacteria; order Rhizobiales; family Xanthobacteraceae; genus Bradyrhizobium. The sequence continues at coordinate 491,035 of NZ_JAPRAQ010000001.1, forward strand.
CAGGAGCCGGACCGATGATCAATCGAAAGCCATGCAGCTTGACGATGGCAGCCACCAGGCTCAGTCCCAGCCCAACCCCCGGCGTGTTGCGCATCTTGTCGGAGCGATAGAATCGCCGCAGCACCGCTTCGCGCTCCTGCGTGCTGATGCCGGGTCCGGTGTCACTTACGCGCACGAGCGCCGTGTCGTCTTCCGACACCAGTTCGAGCCTCACCTGGCCGCCGGGCGGCGTGAACTTGACGGCATTGTCCACGAGATTGGCCATCGCTTCGAACAACAGGTCCCGATCGCCCCACACCTGCACATTGCGATCGATGACGACGCCAAGCCCGATACCCTTGTCTTCGGCAATGGGCTCGTAGACATCGCACACCTCGCGCAGGATCTCGTCGAGCGCAACGTTACCGAAGCCGGCGGTGCGGCGGCTGTTCTCGATCTCGGTGAGGCGCAGCAAGGCGGTGACGATCGCGAGCGACTGATCGATTCCGGCCATTGCCTTGTCCGTGACCTCCTGGAGTTGCTCCAGGGTGGTCGCATGCGTTCGGCCGCGCTCCAGCGCCAGGCGTGCGCGCGTGAGCGGCGTCCTGAGGTCATGGGCGATATCGTTGCCGACACCGGCCAGCGCGTTGATCATGGTCTCCATCTCGGCGAGCATGCCGTTGACGATCCTGGCCAGTCGCGCGAACGGATCGTCGGAATTGTCCTCCGGAAGCCGCTCGCGCAACTCCCCGGCCACGATCCGCTGCACCCGCTGGTTCACCTCTTCCACGCGTCTCTGGGCGCGAACGCTCAGCCACGCACCGGCCAGCAGACAGAGGCAGAACGCCGGCAGCAGGCCAAGCGCGAGCGCCTGCCCAACGACACTGGAGATTTCGCGCGTCTCATCGACGTTCCGTCCCATCACCAGGACGTCGCCGTTCTCAAGACGCCTGCCCACGACCCTGATGACCGGTCCGTGGACCGCCGATTTCTCAATGAGGTCGAGCCGCACACCCTGCGCCGCTCCGCCGAGATCGAGCGCGCGCGGCAAGCTGTCGATGTTGCCGGCAAGCCGGGTGCCTGCACCATTGAAAAGTCCAGCGTACTGCACACCTCTGGAATCCTGCTCGAGGTGATCGGAGATCGCTCCGATGCGGCGCGCCGACGGTAAATCGGCGATGAAGTTGATCCGGGTCGTGATCATGCGGTCGGATCGTGCGATCAGATAGTCGTCGAGCTTCCAATAGGTGAACGCGAACAGCCCGACCACGAACAGCGCAAATGCGGCCGCCACCGCCAGGGCCCAGAGGAACGTGTTCGAACGGATGAACTGAATCTGGCGCATCGAACCGGCACTCGATATTCGTCCGAGATGTGCTCCGCGAGCCCCTGGGTTTCGCGTGTCTATGCGCGCGAACGCAGAATGAAGCCGGAGCCGCGAACATTGTGAATGAGCTGCGTATCGCCGGGACCGTCCACCTTGTGGCGCAGCCGGCCCATATGCACGTCGATCAGATTCGTCGTTGCCGGAACGAACTTGTAGTTCCAGACCTCTTCGAGCAGCATCGCGCGCGTGAGCAACTGATCGCTCCGGCGCATCATGTATTCGAGCAGGCGGAACTCACGCGGCAACAGGTCGATCTCGCGTTCGTCCCGTCGCGCGGTCCGCTCGATCAGGTCGAGTTCCAGCGGCCCGACATGCAACGTGGTCTCGCGGCTGTCCATCGGACGGCGCAGCAATGCCTCTATGCGCGCGACGAGCTCGATGATCGCGAACGGCTTGGTGAGATAGTCGTCTCCCCCCATACGCAGTCCGCGTACCCGATCGTCCACGGCGCCGAGCGCACTCAGAACCAGAACCGGCGTCCCGACCCGATCCTTGCGCAGGGCCTCGATGACGGTCAGTCCGTCCATTCCGGGCAGCATGCGATCGACGATCATGGCATCCGGACACGCCGCGCGCGCCCGATCGAGACCGTCGACGCCGTCAGGGGCCCATTGGACCTCGAAACCGCGATCGGCGAGTTCGGCGACGATCACCTCGGCGGTTTCGGCATCATCTTCGATCAGAAGAATCCGCGTCATCATCCTGCTCCCACGTTCTGCGAGGCGTTTCGGCCTGCGGCGGAGGAGCACGGGCTCGGCGGTCCGGGGCGTCATGTTCAATGCCCGCCCGCTCTGAACGCGCGGCGCCGCGCCAGCCTGCCATAGGCCACTCGTTGTCTGACGAGATAGTCCTGCGGAGAATGGGGCACCACTAAATAGCGATTCAGGAAGCGCGCCGTGCCCGTCGCCAACAGGGCCAGCGCGATGGCCATACGCCTCGCTGTCGTCGTGATCATCTTCCGCCTCCATTCTGAACTGCGCTTTCATGAACATATGCCTGTGATGCGCTCCCTGTTACTCTCAAGGCAATGGATGTTGCGCATTCGCACGATCGTGCTTGCAATGCCGCGCCGGCTCACAGGCCGTTGAGATCCGGTGAGCAATTCGTGCATTTGGACAACGCCCGACCGTCCATACTTTGATGGGGAGCCGCTTGGTCGGCCTGATGTCATCAAGGAGAAGCCGAATGACCACTCTCAAACTCTTGTCGACGGGATTGATTGCAGCCGCCGTGCTCGGGGGACCCGTCATGGCTCGCGAGCACCATGCCGTCATGCGACAGCCCGCGATGACAACCGATACGGTCGCATCGGGTGCGCCCTTCTATCAGCAGGGAGGCCGCGTCTGCGTTCCCGCGCCGCGCGTCGGCGCTTTCGCGACGGCGCCGTGGACCGGCAACAACGTGCCTTGCGAGCCCGGCACGGGCAGCTTCTGATCGCCGCATTTCCTTGGCCGGCCGGGCGCCTCGGTCGGCCGCTCCTCATCGAACGACGGGGGCGGGCTTGAACGTTCAGCCCGCCCCTTCTGTGGGCCGCGGCCCCCGCGGCAGGATCACCTTCCCTACCGGCGCGCCTCGTTCCTGAAGTCGAATTTAGTGGGATTGCCGCGCATCGCTCCTACCTCTCATTTCATCACGAGCCTTGTCATCAGGAGCTTTGGCGACGGCACGACGCGGAAGCGGACTGCATGGATGACCAGGCAGATCGACACGAAAGGAGTGTCCCATGAAACGAGCAATCATGATTTTGGCAACCGCGGCGCTTGCCTCGACCCTGGCCATCGGCGTAGCGGAGGCGCATGGCGGTGGCGGCGGGGGCCACGGTGGTGGCTTTGGCGGTGGCGGCCACGCCGGTTTTGGCGGTGGTGGCTTTGGCGGCGGACACATGGGCTTCGGCGGCGGCGCGCATTTCGGCGGCATGGCGCATGAGGGAGGCTTTGGCGGCGAACATCTCGGATTCGGCGGTCGGGCCGGCGGCATCGGCCTGCGCCAGCATGCGTTTCACCGCTTTGGTCACTATCGATCCGGATACGGATTCTACGGCGCCTATCCAGATTGCTACGATTGGTACGAGTTGCACCCCGACCAGCCGTTGCCGCTGAGCTGCAGCTAGTCTGCACACACAGCGCTCCGCCGTCGGTCCAGACCTACCGCGGAGGTTGCGGCGCCGGCCCGCTCACGACTGACTTGGCCGAGCCTGGCTCGGCCATTTTGCGATGCTGCTTCGCCAATAAGCGCTAGGAGGGGCGGAAGCCCGGAGGCATCGTTCGCCAGACTTTGTCTTTGAGGCAATACGCACGGACGCCCTCGGGAATATCTTCGGCGGCGCCGCCCTCATATTGCTCGTAAAGGAGCGCCGGGAACAGCCTCCCCTTGATGACTTTAATCATATCACCGCGTCGAATGTCCGCGCCGGCCGTTCCCGTCAGAACCGACATGATCCCTCGCCAAGCGCACGTAGGATGCCAAACGAGCTCGTCGACCGGACGGGCTTGTCTGAAGCTATCTCGAAGCGGAACGGTCTTCCAATAACCCGAAAGGACTACTCCCTGATCGGGCCGTCCTTGCGGCCGGATGCCGGAGGCGCCGCGAGGATCCGGCTACGGAGCGCGCGCAGGCGGTTGGTTTTGAGCAACAGCGGCCCCGCCAACGCGGTTACAATATAGCGGGGCCGCCTGCCCTACGGACGTCGGTGTTTAACCTGGGTCCGAAGGCTGCCGTATTCTACGCCGAGCGGCCGAGAACGAGGACTGGTCGAAAGAGGCACCCATTCGGAGCGTCCAGACCGGCATTCTGATTCAGATAGCCCCTCTTTCTGAAGCGGAAGGGCAGCGGAAGTGGCGCGACCGGACCATCTATTCGACCGTCACCGACTTCGCGAGATTCCGCGGCTGGTCTACGTCGGTCCCCATAATCGCGGCACTGTGATAGGCAAGGAGCTGCAGCGGCACCGCGAGAGCCAGCGGCGCCACGATCTGGGGCATATCCGGCAACGCCAGGATCGAGCAACCACTGGATGCGGCGAGTGAAGCACCTTTCTGGTCGGTCAACAGGATGATGCGCCCCCCACGGGCGATCACCTCCTGCATGTTCGACATGGTCTTCTCGAACGTTGCGTCGCACGGTGCAATGACGATGACCGGCAGGCCCTTGTCGATCAGCGCGATCGGTCCATGTTTGAGCTCACCGGCCGCATAGCCCTCTGCGTGAATGTAAGTGACCTCCTTGAGCTTGAGGGCTCCCTCCAATGCCAACGGATAATTGGTGCCCCGGCCTATGAACAGAGCGTCTCTGGCCCTGGCGATCTCGCGCGCGAGCTCATGGACTTTCGGCTCCAGTTCGAGTGCGCGGGCCATACAGCTTGGAATCTCGGCAAGGGATCGGACGAGCGAGCGCTCGTCTTCGGCCGAGAGCACCCCGCGACGGCGACCGGCCGCGATCGCAATGCAGAGCAAGGTTGCCAGCTGACAGGTGAACGCCTTCGTGGATGCAACCCCAATTTCCGGACCGGCCAATGTGGGCATCACGATGTGGCTCGAACGAGCCATCGTCGAGGTTTGCACATTGACGACCGCGAGAACGCGCTGGCCGTGGGTCTTGGCGAACTCCAACGAGGCGAGCGTGTCGGCCGTTTCGCCGGATTGCGACACGAAAATCGCCAGATTGCCCGCGCCAAACGGAACGTCGCGATAGCGGAACTCCGATGCAATATCGATCTCGACCGAGAGCTTGGCGTAGCGCTCGAACCAGTACCTCGCAATCAGACCGGCGTAGAAGGCGGTGCCGCAAGCTACAATCGAGACGCGATCGACTGTCGCGAAGTCCACATCCACGCCCGCCGGCAGCCTGATTGTCCCGTTGGGCGCGATGTATTGTGCAAGCGTCTGCCCGACCACGTCCGGCTGTTCGTGAATCTCCTTTGCCATGAAGTGGCGATGCTCGCCCTTGTGAACAATCACGGCCGCGCCGGCAATTTTGGCCGACGCACGGCGCAGACGCGCGCCGTTCACGTCGATAAACTCGATCTGCTCCCGGGTCACGACGGCGAGATCGCCGTCCTCGAGATAGGCGACAATGTCGGTCAGAGGTGCGAGCGCCATCGCATCCGAACCCAGAAACATCTCGCCGCACCCGTAGCCGACGGCAAGCGGCGAGCCCTTTCGGGCACCGATCAGGAGATTGTCGTGCCCCTCGAACAGGAAGGCGAGCGCGAACGTTCCGTTCAAGCGCGGGAGCACCTTACGCACCGCTGCGACCGGTTCGCATCCGTTCTTCCGCTCGCGGCTGACGAGATGCGCAACCACCTCGGAGTCGGTTTCGGTCGTAAAGTGCGCGCCGGCCGCTTTGAGATCATTGCGCAACTCTCGATGGTTTTCGATGATCCCATTGTGCACGATCGCCACGCCGTCAACCATGTGAGGATGCGCATTCGTCTCATCGGGACGGCCGTGCGTTGCCCAGCGCGTGTGACCAATTCCAATCCGCCCGGCAAGCGGCTCCGAGTCGAGCCTATTCTTGAGGTTTGCGAGCTTTCCGACCGCGCGACGTCGCGTCAGCGAACCGTCCTCGAGAGTGGCAATACCGGCCGAGTCATATCCCCGATATTCAAGCCGCTTCAGCGCATCCAAAAGGAGAGCAGAGGCTGGGCCTCGCCCGACGACACCAACAATTCCGCACATGGCCTCTCTCCGAGCATCTACCAACGGCCCCACGAAGCGCAACCGCGATCGGGGGCAACCTCCTTAATGCGACGGCAGCGGCTTGGCGCCCTCACCTTTGGCCTGCCCTGCTACGCATGCTTCAGCGAGACGCTCAAGCTAGCCGCCTCCCGGCCGCCCGCGCGCCTGTCGAATATCGTCGACAACATTGGCGAGTAGTATCGTGGGACGTCAATTCTAACACACGCAGCCGCCGATTGTATGATGATGACGGAGTAGACCTCTTGCCCCTAGGCTCTGCACTTGATCGCTACACCGGCACCTGCATGTCCTATCGTGGCAGCAGACACCGCCCGAGCCGCCATCAGCATCTCTCGACGCGCCGGTCATTCGTGCCGTGGCAAATTCGTTCGATTTGCCGCGGCCCGTTCGAGAGCTCGGCGGCTATGCTATTGAGCTGATGAAGCGCTGGAACTTGCGTTGACCGGAGCAGATTGAATGCAAGATGCTCCTTCCGAAACATCGAAAACAGTGAGACTCCTGCCGAGTTCGTTGCCAGCGCATAATCCACCACAAAGGCAGCGGCGATCTCGGTGAGGTCGCCCCGGTATCCCATCTCGTGAAGGCCGTTCAGTATTTCTTTCTCCGATCCTAGCCTTGCGACAAACGGATTGACGCTCGAAAATGATCCATACGTGACAAACGTCCTGCGCCGCATGGTCTCCGTCGATCTCTGAAGATTCGGCTCGAACGGATTATTCGCGATCTGTATCAGCCGGTAAGGTAGCGATTCATGGAGGCCGTCAATTCCGCCCTCGTTATTGCCTGCAATCGAAATTGCCCGGGCCTTCCCGTCCTGGACGATGCGCTCGACCGCTCGAATGATGTCTTCGCGAACGACCTCTTCGCGGGTAGGACGGTGGAGAGCAAGCACATCGACATAATCCGTGCGAAGTCGCCTCAAGCTGTCCTCGATGCTCGTCCTGATCAGCTCGGCCGATAGCGGCACCTTGAAGGGCTTCGACTTCATTGCGGAGAGGCGCGGTTGGATCCCGGGAAACGCCGCAAGAGCGGCGCGCGCCATCGGCTTCAGGATCCGCATAGCGGCGGAGGTATCACGCGGGCGCATCCCGACCTTTGTGCAGATATAGACGCTGCCGCGCTTCGCGGATGCGAATTGGCCCAAAATCGACTCGGCCATCCCATCGCCATACGAAGGTGCCACGTCGTACCAGGTTATTCCGGCGTCGTACGCGCGCTCGAGCCCCTCGATCCCCCTGCGAGCCCCAACGCGCCCTCCGAGCGACGCGCAGCCGAAACCGATGCTCGATACGTTCGCGCCGAGAGCATCAACACGGACCATCTTCATCGCAAACACCCCTGACCACGCCGTTTGCGCTCAAGTCACCGACGTCGATCGTGCGACGCCGCGTACTTCCAAGCCGACGGCCACGTCCGGCAAGCCGACGCTGAAACAACTCTGCAGGTTTGCCTCGCTTCATCTTCATGCAAATGGATGATGACGGGGTTCGCTGGGACATTACATACGCTACGCCCCTGGAATTTGAGACAGTGGCGAGGATGCACGGAGTAATCCGTTCGAGCGGCCGGTGGCGGCTTGGCTCCGCCGCCATCGTCAGGTGCGCTCATTTGCGCAGTCGAGATGCGGCGCGATTGAGAGTTAACTTGCTGCGATCGGTGGCGCCTTGTTCGCCGTTCGAAACTCCATCAAACTTGGACAGCGAATGTCATCTCGCTCAGAGCAAGTTGCCGACGACGTTCTGGTGACCGGAGCTGCCGGCTTCATCGGTTTTCATGTCGCCCGTCGGCTGCTCGATGAAGGGCGCCGCGTCGTCGGATTGGACAACATCAACAGCTACTACGATCCCGCCCTGAAGCGCGCGCGCCTCGACATTCTGCGCCGCGATCCGCGTTTCTCCTTCGTGCAGATGGATCTCGGACATCGGTCGACGATGGCCGAGTTGTTCGCAAAGCATCGTTTTGCGAGAGTGATCCATTTAGCCGCTCAGGCCGGCGTCCGGTATTCGATCGATCAGCCGCACGCCTATGTCGACGCCAATCTCGAGGGGTTCCTCAACGTCCTCGAAGGCTGCAGGCATAACGCCTGTGGTCATTTGATCTACGCATCGTCATCGTCCGTGTACGGCGCCAATGCGGAGTTGCCATTTTCGACCCGGCATAAAGCCGACCACCCCGTCAGCTTCTATGCCGCGACGAAGAAAGCCAACGAGCTGATGGCCCATTCGTACAGCCACCTGTACCGCCTCCCGGTCACCGGCTTACGGTTCTTTACGATCTACGGCCCGTGGGGCCGGCCCGACATGGCGATATTCCTGTTCGCCGACGCGATCGTCAAAGGCAGGCCGATCAAGCTCTTCAACCATGGCAGGATGCGGCGCGACTTCACCTATGTCGACGATGTCACGCGCGTCGTCTCGCGGCTGATCGAGCGCGCTCCGGAGGACAACGCCGATGCGGCGGGCGCACCGGCCAAGCTCTACAACGTGGGCAATAACCGCCCGGAAGCGCTGATGCACGTCCTTGACTTGATCGAGAAGGAGCTCGGACGAACCGCAGCGAAGGAGATGCTGCCGATGCAGCCTGGGGATGTTCCGGAAACGTTTGCCGACGTTGGCGATCTCATGCGCGATACCGGGTTTTCGCCCTCCACCCCTATCGAAACCGGTATATGCAATTTCGTCCGCTGGTATCGCGACTATTACGCGATATGACCTTTTCGAGATGATGTCCCCCAAGGGCCGAACCGTCCACACCCGACCGATCGGCGTGTTGGTTGCAATTTCTGCGCGGCGGTGATGGACGACCAGGCGGGAGTTGAGAAAAGGGCGCGGCCCCGGCGGGGGCATTGGGGATTCGCAGGGCCGGGGCCGCAGCGCTGCGCCGAAGTGGGCTCCGTCGACGCAACATCATCGTAGTCCTCGAGAAGCAATTGTTCATTCTGAATTCGTGGTCATACCGATCAACGTCGGAGTACCCATCAATGATGATTGAGCCCTCCTAGAATAGCCGCTTGCTATGCTCCCCCCGGCGATGCGAAATCTCGACCGTGATGCGGGGGGCTCGCTGCAGTCATCGGAATGTTCGCGTTGTCCGGAGACGTCCATGCCGCGGTATTTCTTTCATATCCACGACGGTCATTCAGTGCTCGACGATGTCGGACTTGATCTCCCCGACATTTCCGCGGCACGGACCACTGCGATCGAATTGAGCGGCGAGATCCTCAAGCACGACGTGATGGACCCACTCCTTCATTACATTTCCTGGCAGGTGGAAGTCAGCGACAGCCCCGAGCTTGGCGGCCGGTCGCTGTTCGTTCTTCAGTTCTCTGTCGAGGGATAAGAGAGCGAAAACGCTGCTTTGCCGGCGCTTGCGCAATCTGACGGTGCAATAGTCGTTCGGCTGCGCTTCGAAAATGCCCGCATATCGCGCTGCAACAGCGCGAGCTGATATCTAACGTCCCCCGGGCACCGGATCCGATCCAGCATGCGCCGGTTTGTCCTGCGCCGAATTGGCGCGGTCATCCTGCGAGATGGCGAGGGCAGCAAGCGCAGTGCGATTGCCGATTTCAAGCTTCTGGAAAATGTTGTGGAGGTGAACCTTGATGGTGCCGTCTGCAATGTTGAGCCGGCGGCCAATTTCCTTGTTGGACAGACCACGAGAGACCAGTCGCATGATCTGCCGCTCGCGCTCGGTGAGTACCGCGAGCGCACTTTCCGGATTCGGACTGTGCTCGCGAGGCGCGGCCTGATCGGTGGGCGATAACGGAACAACGGTCTGGCCGTTGGCAATGTCTCGCAAGCCTTGCACCACGGCTTGGCCAGTCATCTCCTTCAGAAGGACGCTGTACCCGGCGGGGGCGCCCGCCAACACAAGATCGCAGTCCTCGCTGGGCGCGAAGAACACAAAGCGCGTTGGTCGGCTGTCCGAATGGCCGAGCGAATTGTTCATCAGAGCGGTCAGCTCCGGCATTGCCGCATCCATGATCGCAATGTCGGGCGCAAGCGTCAAAATTGCCTGGATGCAGCTCGCAGCATCGCCGCAGGATGCAACGACCTCGAAATCGGGTTCTGAACCGAGAACACTTGCGAGACCCTGCAAGACCATTGGATGTCGGTCTGCAATCACTACAGTCGCACGACGCATCGGGCGCTCCCTAACCTGCCGCCCCCAAAATTCCCGCGATTGAAGCTACGGGCCCCCGCCCTTGCCGCTCCAACATTAATTGATCACCAACAAATAAACTTCGAACAATTCCCTAAAGTATCATTTGGCGAAGCGGACCTATGAGGCAAATAACCGCACGAGTCTGTGATCGCAATATACATCAAGTTCGCCGGATCAAAGGGCCGTATGAACCCGGTGGTCTCGGCTCATAAAAGCTGGCGAGCGGTCTATCCATTTGCAAATTTGGCAAATCCGAAATCATCGCGTTGGAGCAAGGCTTTCGCGAACGGATTCACCCGCTCACGGCGAACATTCAAAGGTTGAATCTGTATTCTCTTTCGCTCCCAAGTCAATCTCCGACGACCGTTCACCAACAGCTCGGGGACCCATCGGCCTATAACCAAAGGTATATAGGCAAAATCGAAAGATCGAATCTAACCTTCAGCAATTATTAACTAAACGGCGCCCGGCTTCTGCAAATCAGAAAAAACGGGCCATGTGACGCTTTGTTCCTTTTCCTGCGTGTTTTTCATTCAAGTTGTGTCATTGCGTTGGTTGCGGAGGGTAAGATGAGGAGGCGGCAGTCCTGCAAAGTTGTTTTGATCGGACGAAATATTTTGCTGCGAGAGGGAATTTCACAAATACTGCATGCGGCAGATTTTCAAATTGCGGTGTCGGCCTCGAGCACCGATGAAGTTACAAGCACACTCCAGGCACATCAGCAGCTCCTGTTTGTTATTATCCACAGCACCGGCGAATTCGATGCAGCCCTGAAGCACATCGGATTTGTAAGAGAGCACTATCCGGACGCGCGCGTAGCGATCGTTTCGGACCACTACCGGCCGGATGAGTTGATCGCGGCCTACAAGGCCGGCGCCAGCGGCTATTTCGTCGACGTCAATTCATGCGACGCTTTCATCAAGTCCATTGAGCTCGTGACGATGGGCGAGACGGTGTTTCCACCGGCCTTCCTGTCATTCGTGCTCGATAGCGGTCTAGATCGCGAGCCTCAGCTTCAGCCCGCGATCGAAGAGCGATCAAATCTCCTCGTTGCGGCCGAAGAACGGATAGCACCTCATCTGTCACCGCGAGAGCGGGCGATTCTCTCCTATCTGATCGAGGGCAATTCCAACAAGTGCATTGCGCGAAAGATCGATATTGCCGAGGCGACCGTGAAGGTTCACGTCAAGGCGATCCTGCGCAAGATACGGGTCCAGAACAGGACGCAGGCCGCAATTTGGGGAATGAACAACGGATCACTGGTGCGGGTCTCGAATGGTCACGCGCTGCCGTTGTCAATCGATCGGGAACCTACGCTCAGCCTTGTGCCAAGCGACCGCGGACGTCACGAAATCGGCGCCTCGGAGCCGGACTAGCCTGGCCGATCGGCCTGACGTCCCATCAAGCCCTCAATAAATTCCGGGCGGCGCCCATACGCGCCGCCCGGCTAACCGCGCCGGACTGATCTCTCGAGCGAGAGGATCAGAACCTGCCCGTGGATCGGCAACATTTCGCGGGGCGTCTCCTGCATTCAAATGATGCGCGCGGCGACCGAGCAGCTAGAACGCATCGTCGAACCAGTATTTCTGGTCGCCGCAGGAACCTGGTGACCGGCAAGCATCGAACCTCATAGCGGTCGCTTGCCCACCTGGATGATCCGAGCCCCCTGCTTGCCATGGAGCATGATACGGATGTCTCCGTCCCACTACACGCGAATTGGCCTGGCCGGCGCCGCGGCCGTCGTGCTTGCACTGGCGGGCATCGCTGCCGCACAGACGCTTGGAAAAACCAAGCTGACGACTGCCAGCAGCATGAACCTGCCCGACTATCTCGTTCCGGTCACCGACCCCGACACCGGCGCCACGATCGTCCGGATAACAACCCCGGGGCCCTTGGGCGCTGGCTTGGCCTGTCAGCGAGCCTATTGCACCCACCGATATTCGAGCGCGCAGGCCTGGAACGCCGACCAGACTTTGCTTCTGATCGCCAACGGCTGTAACGGGCTCTGCTTTCTGGACGGACGGACATACGTTCCGCTGTTCCGCCGGCAACGCGAAGACGAGTGCGAGTGGCACCCGCGCGATCCCGAGCGCATGATATGCGTGATCGGTCGCAAGATCTCGCTCTGGACGCCGAGAACCAACGCCGAAGAGATCATGCTGATGGCCGATGGCTATCGCGGCCTTCAGTTCGGACCGGGCAAGGGCAATCCCTCTCAGGACGGCCGGCGCATCGCCGTGCGAGGCACGCGCGCCGACGGCGTCGTTGTCGCATTCGCGTTTGACCTCGTGAGCCGACAGAAGTTTCCGGATATCGAAGTGGGAAAACTGCCCGGGCGAGACGGCGTTTGCGAGATATCTGCCCTGGGCAGCTACATCAGATGCAGCCGATGGGTCGACGGAAAGGATGAGGCATTCATCTTTACCGTCGCAGGCGATCTGGTGCAAAGCTGGACCGAACATCACCGTCCGAGTCATGGCGACATGGCCGTGGACGCCGACGGACGCGAGGTATACGTCGGAATCAGCAAATCTGATCCCGACATATACCAGGTGATCAAGCGCCGGCTGGATGACGGCGTGGTGACCGCCCTTGCTCCGCGTGGAGAGGCCTCGCATGCGTCCACGCGCGCGATCCACTGGCCCGGCTGGGTGATTCTAAGCTATGGCGGCGATCCAGCCGAGATCGCCCAGCTACCAAAGTTTGCGCCGTTCGCTCGGGAAGTCATTGCTCTGCGAATTGACGGCAGTGGCGAATTCCGACGCATTGCGTACACACGCAACGTCCCGCACGACTACTGGAACGAGACTCACGGCTCGCCGTCGCCCGACGGTTCCCAGGTGATCTGGTCGAGCAATTGGGGGGTAGCGGGCGGCCCCGTGTTCGACTTCGTAACACGTCTCGATGGCCCTGATCGGACCAGCGCCTTGTCCCGATAATGATCAGCGGCGGCTCCGTCAGGCGTGACCCACGCGAGCCAGTGAGCCCGCTGCCGATGTACGCGCTCGCGCCCGGATCGCCTTGTTGGCTGCCTTGATAACCGAGGGACGCAGGATCTGGAGCGCGTCCCGGATCGTCGCCCCCCAGGACTGGTGGCGAAATCTTCCGCGCAATCTTGCAACCCGTAATGCACGCACGACCGTTTCGGGATCCGGAAGTCCTTGCTTGTCCTCGACCAGGCTCCAGGTCAGATTCTTGAGATCAAGGGTCTCCTCATCGATCTGAGTGAACGATTTGGACGCGGTAATGTTCTCGTGATCCGTCATATCGTAGAAGATCAGGCCGTCGTCGATCGCCACCATGTCGCCATGACAGGCGAGGTCGACGAAGAACAGCTGGTCCACTCCCCACCTGATCGACTTGTAGTTTCGCATTAAGCAACCCGCCTGGATGACCTCGCTGCTGATCAGCAGGGTCGACGGCACGATCCCCAGCACCCGGGTCTTGCCGACCAAATAGAGATCAGTCAGGCACTGCTGGCTCGAATACAGCGTAACCTGCCCTCCCCGGCGGTATTTTATGCCTTCATCCTGAACGAGATGAGATGTGGAAGTCATGAACGCAGCGGCGGGGTACGTCCTCGCCAATTCCGCAAAAGTCTCGAGCGATCCCGGCACGAGCCAGTCGTCGTCATGCAACACTTTGATCCAGTGGCCGCGACAGGCGAGCATCGCGCTGTTCGTATTCTCAACCTGGCCCCGTCCTCGGTGGTTCTCGACAATCCGAATACGGGAATCGCTCCGCGCGTATTCAGACAGAATGCTCCAACTGACGCCCTTTGGGCCTTCGTCGTCGCTGATCACCAATTCCCAGTCGGAGTAATTCTGCTGCAGCACGCTTTCGATCGCACGGCGTATCATATCCGGTCGACGGAAGGTTGGTATGGCCACCGAAATCATGGGGCGGGCGTCCGGATCTCGAATGCCCTCCGACCCGTCGGGCTGCAACAAGTTCATCGCTTTTCCCTCAAGCTCAGCTCGATGAACGGTATGCTGACTGGAACGCCCAGCCATCCTTCATTTGCATGATGGTATCGATCGGTCGATTCTAACTCTCCCGGCGCCGCCGTGTTTCTGCCAACCGAGCTGACCGCGAAACTTCGCGCCTCGGAATGATCATCGTCATGCAAATGAAGGATGGCTGGGCGCTCCGGTCAGCCTACGCTCTCCCGAGCAGCTAACCGCTAGAGATGGGTGGCCCCTTGCACAAATTGCATCAACTGCTCACTCGCATTCGAGAGGAGCCCGACAAGGCTCGGTTCCTGCTATCGCGCGGACTGTGGGTGAGCGGATTGTGCCGCTTTATCACCTTCGGCTTTCCCGCCGGATACAGAATGCGCTTCTATCCCAGCTCCATGTCCGCAGGACTCTGGCGCAACCGAAACCTTCGCGCCGATGACGCCGACTTCGTCGGATCTTACCTGCAACCCGGAGAAACCTTCGTCGATGTCGGCGCGAATGTAGGACAGCTGAGTCTCGCGGCGGCCATGCGGGTTACCCGATCCGGACGAGTCATTGCTATCGAAGCACATCCGCGCATCTGCAAATACCTGCTGGGCAACATTCGCCTGAACGGATTGACCGTCGAGGTCCACAACACGGCGATCGGCAGCACCGAAGGCGAACTCGTCTTCACGGACTTTCGGAGTGATGACATGAACTTCGCATGCGCTACGCCTCCGGCCGGCAGCGCGGCGCTCCGAGTACCAGTACGAACCCTCGATTCGATCGTCGAAAATCGGGTGATCGACCTTCTGAAGGTCGATGTCGAAGGATTCGAAGTCGATCTCCTCAAGGGCGCCGCCCAGACCATTTCCAATTGCCGATGTCTGTACATAGAGGATTCCGAGCTCAACCTTCGGCGGGCCGGCACCTCGCGTGCGGAGCTGTATGACCGGCTGACCGATCACGGGTTTGAGCTCTTCCATCTCAGAGCGGGACGACTCGAGCCGGCGTCTCCCGACATACCGGGCCCGGACGACGATAACCTGATCGCCGTCAGACCATCCGCCTTGTCGGACCTGCTCGCGCGGACCGGCCTTCGGCTTGCACAGCTCACGTCCCCATCGCCTGTAGATCGGCGTCTCCCGTCGGCGCGGCTTGCGTGAGCATCCATCATCCGCCCACAAGCCACGCGCATCACAGCCGGGGTCCGGCCCCACGATCGGGCTCCATGCGTCGTCTATTCCGCAAACGCGAGCTGTTCATGCAAACCCTCCTTCGATTCCGCGACACTTCAGTCAACGTCATGCGAACGAATGATGGCGCGAACCCCACTCCATCCTACGATCGAACCGAAATAGATTGCACAGTCGTCGCGACGATCTTGCCCTTTTTAAAATGAATTCTGGACCGAGGAAGTTCTTCATGGCCGCGAAACCGGCGACCGGTCCGACGCGGACAGGAGCCCTTGTTCGTGCGGCGGCGGGCGTCTCCGCCCTCGCACTCACCGGCCAGCTCATGCTCGTAGCGGCCATTCCCATCCTCACCCGGCTCTATTCCCCGGAGGATTTTGGAATCTTCACGATCTATCTCTCAATCGTGAACATCGTCGGCGCGATAGCCGGACTTCGCTTCAGCACGTCTCTTTATGTGGTCGAGGACAGAGCTCACGCGCTGGTCGCGCTCAAGCTCACACTCGTGGCGGTCTGCTTTACGACCTCCGTTGTGCTCACCGCGGGATACATGCTGTCGGACGTCGTGCCAGGACGACTGCAACATCTTACCTACCTCGTACCCATCGGGATGGCCGCGGTCGGCGTTGCCGACGCAATGAACTGCTGGTGCTTGCGCTTCAATCATATGCGTGACTTCGGCATGGGCCGCCTCATCCTGCCGGCGTCGATGGCACTGCTCCAGGTGAGCTTCGGCCTTGCGCACCTCGGGGACGATGCAATGATCCGAGCCCACATCCTGAGCCAGGCTGTGCTGATCACATTTCTCTGCGTCCGGCTCCTGAAATGGGAGGACATCCGCCGCATCGCGCAAGCCTCGTGGGGCTCGGTCGCGGCGACGGCGCGGCGAGAGTACAAGTTTCCCCTGTTCGAGCTGCCCTCGGCCCTTGCGGGATTCGCGATCATCAATCTCCCCGCAATCTTCATAGGCTCGCTATTCGGTACCGCATTTGCCGGGCATTTTGGCGTCGCCGCCCGTCTCGTGACGGGTCCGGTCACCCTGATCGCCTTGCCGCTCAGCAATGTCTTCGTGGCCGAGGCCAGCAAAGACTTCGATCGTCATCATCTGCTCGGCACCGCATGCGGCCTGTTGGTCGTTGCGGCCGGCCTGATCGTTCTGCCGGTGCTCGGCCTTGGATTTGTCTCCCCCTACGTCGTCGTTCCGCTGCTCGGAGAATCCTGGATACCTACGGGTCAGATCATGGGCGCCCTGGCGCTCATGTGCGCCGCACAAGCCTTGTCGACGCCCATTCAAGAAGTCCCGACGCTTTTTCGTCGTCAGGAACTGCGTCTGCTGGTCGATCTGGTGCGGGCCGTGTTTGTATTTGCCCCGCTCCTCATCGGTGCTCATCTCGGCCTCGACCCGTTGCAGGTGATATACATGATGGCCGCCGGAGGAGCTACCGGCTACGCCCTGGGAATTATCGTGGCGCTGTTTCTCTTGAATGGGCCCGGCGGCGCGCGGACGTCGGGCGCGCCGATCAATGGGCCTGTGTGACCCAGAGGGTCGAAAGAGCACGCCCCGAACGTCGCGTCCGCTCGAGGAGGCGGGACATGGAAGACAGATGCACTGGGGCGAAAATAACCGATTTCTTGGGCGCGACCATATGCTTCATGCAAATGAATGATGAGAGGATTTTCAACGTCTTCATACTCCAATTTTGGAGCTCGGCCGGTCGGTTGCATTCCAATGAAACTACGACCATTGATTGATACAGGCGAGGATCTGGCTTCTCCGCCCTCGTGCATTGCGGCGGCGGCGCCGCCCGTGCTTTTCCTACTGCCCGGCTCACTTGGTTATGGAGCCAGCCTTGCCGCCCTGACAGCCTCAATGCGCGAAATTGCACATGTCGTTCCGATCCGCTACCCGGATCTCGGCAAGATATTGCAGGGTCAGGACAACGTTTGCGATATGGCTGCTGCTGCCGTGGAGCAGATCAATCGCATCCAGCCACGGGGCCATATCAGACTTCTCGGTCATTCCCTCGGTGGGGCGGTCGCCTTCGAGGTCGCGACGCGAATGTTTGCCGCCGGCCGCTCGGTGAAGTTCTTCGGAATTCTCGACACCAGTCTCATGGGCGAGCGCAGTTCTGCATGGGAGACGTTGACCCGCACGATCCGTCGAATCCGCAACAACCGGGTCACCGCGCCCCGGATGGTCTGCCGTGCCCTCGCCAAGGCAACCGTTGCGCTCGGCCATCAAGCTAACCTGGCCCGGATGCTCGATCGCCGCACGAAGGGGCAGTTCGATCTCACGTCTTTCAGGCTCAAGCAGGAATTGCAGGAAGTCTTGCGCGCGAAGGCCTACTTCCGCTGGTTGGCGGAGCCGAAATCGATGCTGCCGTTCTCCGCCGTTCTGTTCCGATGCCAGCGAAAGAAGATGCCGCAAACTTTGGGATGGGATCGTGCGTTTGCCCAGATCGATGTCGTCCCAAGCGCAGGCACTCACACCGATCTGGTCATGCCGCCTTACCTCGCGATGAACTTGCACCTCGTCCAGAAGGCGCTGTCGCAAACCTACTCACCGGCCGAGTTCCCCCAGAGAGAGGCGGATTGTTCACGTGACCTTGCAAGCAGCCCACAGCCAAACCGAACCCGCGTTCAGTAAAGACGCCCTGGTCCTGGATGCGCCATCGGAGGTCGCGCGCATCGTCGCGTTCTTGCGCGACCGCGTCCTCGGCGTACTTGGCCGACGCGGAGCCATCGTCGGACTTTCCGGCGGCATCGACAGCTCCGTGGTCGCAGCGCTCTGTGCACGCGCATTTGGAAATACGAAGGTCCTCGGTCTGCTGATGCCCGAGCGCGATTCGTCTTCCGATGCGCTGAGGCTCGGCCGGACGGTTGCTGCGCAGCTGCGCCTCACGACAGTCGTCGAAGACATTGCACCGGCGCTCGAAGCATTGGGTGCATACCGCCGGCAGCGAGAGGCGATCCAAGCCGTCGTACCCGAGTACGGAACCGACTGGAAATGCAAGCTGGTACTCGGCTCGGGTTCGGAGAGCGCCGGCATCAACATCACCCGCCTGACCGTACAAAGCCCGGACGGCGAAACCTCCACCGTGCGTCTTCCGCCCGAGGTCTACCTGCAGATCGTTGCTGCAACCAACTACAAGCAACGGGTCCGCAAGATGACCGAGTACTATCACGCGGACCGCCTGAAATATGCCGTGATAGGTACGCCAAACCGGCTCGAGCACGATCAAGGCTTCTTCGTGAAGCAGGGTGACGGGGATGCGGACGTCATGCCGATTGCGCATCTCTACAAGAGCCAGGTCTACCAACTGGCCGAGTACCTTGGCATCGACGACGAGATCAGGCGACGGCCGCCGACGTCCGACACATTCTCGCTGCCGCAGAGCCAGGAGGAGTTCTATTTCGCTGCCCCCTATCGATTGACAGATGTTTGCATGTACGCGGTCAACCACGGCATTTCCGCCGACAACGTGGCCGAGGCCGTAGGTATAGCCACAGCGCAGGTGCAGAAGGTCTTCAAGGACATCACCTCCAAGCGTCGCGCGACGCGCTATCTTCACACCCCGCCTCTGCTCGTTGATGCGGTAATCGAGGACTAGACGGCATGTGCGGCATCGCCGGCATCGTGGTGCTGAGTGCGAACGCTCCCAGTCCTTCGCGGAAAGCGCTCTTGCGGATGGCCGGGGCGCTTGCACATCGCGGACCGGACGAACGGGGCCTCTACCGGGACCAACGCGCGGGCCTGGCGCACGCCCGGCTCTCGATCATCGACATCGCGGGCGGGCAACAACCTCTCTCCGATCCCGGCGGGCCCGCCTGGATCGTGTTCAACGGCGAGATCTTCAACTATGTCGAGCTGCGCGAGCAGCTGATCTCGCTCGGCCATCGCTTCCGCACCCGCAGCGACACGGAGGTCGTCATTCAGGCCTATCGCGCCTGGGGCGAGGCAGCATTCGAACGGATGAACGGGCAATGGGCGCTTGCCATCTGGGACGCCTCCGCCGGCCGCCTCGTCCTGTCCCGTGACCGGACCGGAATCTGTCCGCTCTATATCTGCAACCATCAAGGCCAACTCTACTTCGCCAGTGAGATCAAGGCCATCTTCGCGGCAAATCCGGCAATCCCTCGAGCGCTCGATCCAGCGGGCATCGACCAGACCTTCACCTTCTGGAGCAGCGTGCCGCCGCAAAGCGTGTTTCAGGGGATCACGGAAATTGAACCGGGACACGTCCGTAGCTACCTGCGCGGCGCGGTCCGGGACCGCGCATTCTGGACTCCCTGCTATGCGACCCGGTCCGACGAGCATCGCATTTCGTCCGCTGGCTGCAATGACGATGTGATCAATGCCGTGCGCAGCGCACTGGAAGCGGCTACGGCGCTACGAATGGTGCGGTCCGACGTCCCCGTGGGAAGCTATCTCTCCGGTGGCCTCGACAGTTCGCTTGTTGCAGCACTGGGAAGCCGGTTCGCAGGCAGGCGCTTCCAGACGTTTTCCGTGCGCTTTTCCGACGCTGAGTATGACGAGACCTCCTATCAGCGCCTAATGGCACGCACGATCGCGAGCGAGCACCACGAGCTCATGGTCTCGCGGCAGGATATCGCCGAGGTATTTCCCAAGGTCATCTATCACACTGAGCGGCCAATTCTGAGGACCGCCCCTGCACCGCTGTTCCTGCTCTCAAAGCTCGTGCGCGAGCGCGGCATCAAGGTCGTGCTGACCGGCGAAGGCGCAGATGAAATGTTCGCCGGCTATGATGTGTTTCGGGAAGGCAAGATCCGCCGTTTCTGGGGCCGCCAACCGGCCTCAACGCGGCGCGCCGCCCTTCTGAGCCGGCTCTATCCCTACATCTCGCGATCGCCGGTCCACATGCAGGCCATCGCGCTCAAGTTCTTCGGACACGGCATTTCTGCCCCAGATGCGCCCGGCTTTGCTCACTCTCCGCGTTGGCGCAGCACCAGCGCGATCAAGCGCCTGTTCTCCGAAGACATGCGCGCGGCGACTTCGCGAGCCGACCCGGTGACCGAATTGCTCGATCGTCTGCCGCCGGATTTTTCCCGCTGGACGCCGCTTGCACAAGATCAGTACCTCGAGACCAAGACGCTCCTGGCCGGATACCTGCTCTCCTCCCAGGGAGACCGGATGCTGATGGCGCATTCGGTCGAGGGACGCTTTCCATTCCTTGACGACGACGTCGTCGAGCTCGCGAACTCCCTTCCGGACGCCTGCAAACTTCGTATCCTCGACGAGAAGCACGTCCTTAAGCGCGTCACCCAATCGCAGGCTCCACCAGAGATCGTCACACGCAAGAAGCAGCCCTACCGGACCCCCAATGCGCTCTGCTTCGTCGACAGGGATGCCCCCCCTTATGTCGACGAAGCGCTTTCAAGCGCAAGCGTCCGCGCCGCCAACATCTTCGACCCGGTGGCGGTCGAACGGCTGCGCACCAAGTGCCAAGCCCATGCACACGCCGGCGATGGCGACCTGTCCAATTTCGACAACATGGCGCTCGTCGGCGTCTTGTCCACCCAGCTCCTGTTCCAGCAATTCGTCGCGGACCGGCCGGAAGCACCGCACCGCCTCGAGCTCAGCGTGGACGTCGACCACCAGGACGTACCGGGAGTTTACGCATGATCAACAATCCTGTGCCGCTCCTGCACGATTACCTGATCAACGCGGCCCATCAAAGCGGCGCGAAGGTCGCGCTCGTCTGCGACGGTCATCGGGTCACCTACGACCAGCTCGAGGCGTGGTCGAATGCGGTCGCGCACCACCTGGCCGAGGCCGGCGTCGAGCGCGGCGACCGTGTGATGATCTTTGCCGATAACACCGTCGAGGCAGCCGTCAGTTTCTGGGCCGTCCTCAAGGCCAACGCGATCGTATGCCTCATCAATCCTCTCACGAAACCCGACAAGCTCGGCTATCTCCTCAATGACTGCCAGCCGACCGCGCTCATTACGCAAACGCGCCTCTATGCGACGTTCCGCGAGCCTGCACGACATTGCCCGTCCTTGCGCCGCGTGATCGTGTCCGGCCCTATCGACGACGTCGATTTGAACGCACTGCCACATGCGGTGCGATGGAACACCGCAACGGCCACCGAGCACGACGCAGCACCCGCGCGCCGTTGCATCGATATCGATCTCGCCGCCATTGTCTACACCTCGGGCTCGACCGGCGAGCCCAAAGGGGTGATGCTGACACACCGGAACATGATGACGGCGTGTACGTCGGTTTCCTCCTATCTGGATGTCCGTGACGATGACGTCATCCTCAACGCTCTGCCACTCGCCTTCGACTACGGCCTGTATCAGATGATCATGGCCGTACGCGCCGGAGCACGTCTTGTTCTCGAGCGCTCGTTCGCTTTCCCCGCCGAGACGCTTCGGCGTGTTGCGGAAGAGAGAGTGACGGGTTTTCCCGGCGTGCCGACGATGTTCTCGACTCTGCTGCAGCTTGAGTCGTTGAAGAGTTGCGATTTATCCAGCATTCGCTACGTGACGAGCACCGGTGCCGCACTGCCGGTCCGGCACCTGGTGCAGCTGAGGCACACGTTCCCCGGCGCACGCATCTACTCCATGTACGGTCTTACCGAATGCAAACGCTGCACCTACCTGCCGCCGGAGGACCTCGATCGTAAGCCGTCGAGCGTAGGCATCGCCATCCCAAATACCGAAATGTGGATCGTCGACGAGCATGACCAACGGGTCGGCGCCGGCATCGCCGGACAGCTGGTGATCCGCGGTGCGACCGTCATGAAGGGTTATTGGCGAAAGCCCGAAGCGACTGCGAAGAAACTCAAGCCCGGACCGCTTCCCGGCGAGCAGGTGCTTTACACCGGCGACTACTGTCAGATGGACGCCGACGGATATCTGTACTTCGTCAGCCGGAGCGACGAGGTCATCAAATCACGCGGCGAGAAGGTCGCGCCCAAGGAGGTGGAGAGCGCTTTGCTGGACATTCCCGGCATAAGGGAAGCGGCAGTCGTCGGCGTTCCCGATGATCTGCTCGGCCACGCGATCAAGGCATTCGTGGTCATCGACCAGGGGCGGCCGATCGACGCCAAGCAGATCCAGCTTGAATGTCACAAACGCCTCGAGAGCTTCATGGTCCCCAAATACGTCGTTATCGTGCCGGAACTGGCGCGCACGGACACGGGCAAGATCAACAAGAGAGAGCTCATCACCGGATAGCTAGTGGACGACCAATCGACGCACCCGCTTTCATATGGAGCACCAACGCAATGACACTGGTCTTGGCACCCGACCGCTGCAAGGAGCAGATCCGCGCTTTTCTGACATCGAATTTCTACATCAGCGACATCGCGTCGCTGAACGACGACGCTTCCCTGCTCGACCAGGGAATCATCGATTCGACCGGAGTGCTCGAGGTGGTCGGGTTCATCGAGTCGACCTTCGGCATCGCCGTCGACGACAATGAGATCCTGCCCGAGAATCTCGATTCAATTCGGGGCATGGCACGTTACATCGCCAGCAAGGTTAACTTGGCCGCCGATACCTGACCGACCGGCGCGTTCGGCAAGCGGAGGAAACGAGCTGTCCTGTGACTCGATCGCGGCTTGGCACTCCGGGGCTTCACCCGGCCGCCGGGTGCGGTGTTTTTTCGCCCTTCGCGAACCCTTCCGCTTGAGCTTCCTAGTCAAGGCGAATTCCGTGTCTTCCGGAGAGGTACGCCTCGACTGCACGACTGCGTGGACAACCCGCCGGCCTTCCTCTGCCGTCCGATTCCAACGCTCTCATGCAAACGAACGAAGACGCAGGCATGGTTTGCTCCTACCTTTTTCCTGAGAAGCATATCTCGTTTTTTTTGAAGCGTATTTTTTTGAGTACATGGAGGTTCAGATGAAAGCGGTAGTTCAGTGCGGCGGCAGAGGAACTCGACTTCGTCCACATACGTCCATTTTGCCAAAACCTCTCATGCCAATCGGCGCCCGTCCCGTCCTCGAGCTCGTTCTCAAATGGTTGAGACGGAACGGGATCGGAGAGGTCTTCGTCACCACCGGTTATCTGGGCCATCTGATCCGCAGCGTCTGTGGCGACGGCAGCCAGTGGAACATGCAGATCACCTATACGCAGGAGCTCGAGCCGCTCGGCACGATCGGTCCGCTGTCATTGCTGCGAGAACAGCTCAACGAGCCGTTCCTGGTCCTCAACGGCGACGTCCTGACAGACCTGAACCTGAACCAGCTGATCCACAATCACCGAAAATCCGACGCCAACATCACCATCGGAACCTCCGTTCGGAGCACGAAGATGGACTTCGGTGTGATTGATGAAATCGATGGACGCGTGACCGGCTTTCGCGAGAAGCCGGAGCTGACGAACCTCGTCAGCATGGGAATCTACTGCATGAATCCGGTCGTCCTCGAGCGCATTCCGTCGGGCGTCCCCTTCGGATTCGACGACCTGATGTTCCAGATGCTCGAGGAAGAAGCCCGCGTCAACGTCTTCAAGCACACTGGCCTGTGGCTCGACATTGGCCGGGTCGAGGACTTCCTGAAAGCCCAGGACATTGCGTGGGACGAGCAATCGACTGCATTCGCAACTGCGGCTGCGTGACGCAGCGTCACCCTTCGCATGGGGAATGAACGGGAAGAGGAACACATGCTGTTGGTATCAGAGCCGGCCCTGGGAATTGACGAGAAGGAAGCTCTTGTTGCCGCAATCGATAGCGGCTGGATCACCATGGGGGATCGCGTACGGGAATTCGAGCAAACGTTTGCACGCATGCATGACGCCGAGGACTCGGTTGCAGTCGGATCATGCACGGCGGCACTTCACCTCATCCTGCATGCGCTCGGCGTCGGCCCCGGCGATGAAGTCCTCGTTCCATCTCTCACGTTCGTCGCCACGGCCAATGCCGTGCTCTACGTCGGAGCACGGCCCGTGTTCGTCGATGTCCAATCCGGGACCGTTCCCCTGATGTCCGCGGCCGACGCGCTCCGCAAGTGCACTTCGCGGACGAAAGCGGTGATCCTCATGCATTTTGGGGGTTACCTCGCTGATCGAGAGGAGTGGCAGGCCTTCGCTCGCAGCAAGGGTCTGCTCCTGATCGAGGATGCCGCGCATGCGCCCGGCGTCAAAGGGGTCGGCACGTTTGGCGATGCAGCCGCATTTTCCTTCTACGGCAACAAGAACATGACGACGGCTGAAGGCGGCGCAATCATAACGCGTCACCGGATCTTGAACGACATGATCAAGCGCGCCAGGTCGCATGGCATGACCACCAACACGCGCCAGCGCCTCGTCAGCCGCAGCCCCGAATACGATGTGACGCTTCTTGGATTCAACTACCGCATGGACGAGTTGCGCGCTGCGGTCGGCCTGGTGCAGCTGCGTAAGTTGACAGGCTGGAACGACACCAGGCGGCATCTGTCGCTGCACTATCGGCGGCGGCTCGCCGAGCGTTGCCCTTCGGTCCTGGTGCCATTCAACGCGTCGTGGGTATCGGCCCACCATCTCATGCCGGTCCTTCTCCCTGCGGCAAGCGCGCGGCAGCCCCTGATCGAGCATCTCAGCAAGCGCGGCGTTCAGACGACCATTCACTATCCCCCGGTGCATCGGTTGACGTTCTACCAGGATCAGTATCCGGGCATCAGCCTACCCAACACTGAGGATTTTTGCGGACGTGAGCTCACCTTGCCGCTCCATCCCGCGATGACTCCCGCCGACGTCGATCACGTGGCGGACAGCCTCGCGGATGGACTACGGGCAACCTGTCCCGCGGAGGTCGAACAGGCATGAGCGAAACGGTCAATGCGGGATGCGCTGGGCCGGCAGCTCCGGCCGTGCGCTTGCGGCGCCTCGTCGATTTCCTCTGTGCCGGGATGGCCATAATCGTCTCGTTGCCGATCCTGTTGGTCATTGCGCTTGCAGTGTGGATCGAAGGCGGGCGACCGATACTGTATTCGCAACTTCGTCTCGGGCTGAACGGGGCGCCGTTCCGCATGTACAAGTTCCGGAAGTTCAGAGCCGATTGCGACGATCGCGGAAGTCCGCTCACGATGGTGAACGACAACCGCATGACGACGATCGGCGGGCTGCTGGCTGCATTCAAGCTGGATGAGCTACCGCAGCTCTGGAACATCCTGCGGGGTGACATGTCTTTCGTCGGCCCGCGGCCCGAGACGCTCGTATTTGCCGACTGTTTCAGAAACGGATTCGAAAAGATTCTGGAACACCGGCCAGGCCTCGTCGGGCCATGCCAGGTTCTCTTCCGCCATGAAAATGAGCTGTTCCCGCCGGACGGCAATGTGGCGGATTTCTATCGGGAGGTCCTGTTTCCCGCCAAGGCGAAGATCGACCTGGCATATTATTCCAATCGAACCGTCACGTCCGATCTCCGGTGGATCGTTCAGGCCGTCTGGATCGCCGTGGGGGAGCCGCTTCTCAACCGCATGCGAAGACCCCGACCGGACAGCCAGAGCGGCGTAGCGCCAACTGGCGGATCTGTCGGTGCGAACTCATTTCAAAAGTAGACGGGTGATCAAATGGCGACTGAAAAGCGAACTGTGCTTCTGGTAGGTGGTGCTGGTTACGTGGGCTCAGTGATCACGGGCCATCTCCTGAGAAAGGGTTGGCACGTCCGCTGCCTGGATCAGCTCATCTACAAGAACGAGAGCTGTGCCTGGCCTTATCTGAGCGTTCCGCAATACGAATTCATGCAAGGCGATATTCGCGATCCCCGTTTCGCCAATCAAGCACTGAAGGGTGTGGATGACGTCGTCATCCTGGCCGGGCTCGTCGGCGATCCGATCACGAGCAAGTACCCCGACGAAAGTCACGCCATCAATCGGAATGGCGTCGCGTCCTTCATCGACGCGATGCAACATCATCCGGTCGATCGGCTCATCTTTGTGTCCACCTGCTCGAACTATGGGCTCGTGGAAGAAGACACAGCCGTCGACGAGAATTACCCGCTCGCACCACTCTCCCTTTACGCCAAGCACAAGGTGGAGATGGAGCAGAAGATCCTGGGTCTCAAGGGAAAGGCTGGATTCCATCCAACGGTTCTCCGCTTTGCGACGGCCTTTGGCCTTTCCTCGCGAATGCGCTTCGATCTCACGGTGAACGAATTTGTGCGTGAACTGCACCTGGGAAAAGAACTGCTGGTATTCGATCCCAACACCTGGCGTCCTTACTGCCATGTTCGTGATTTTGCCCGCGCGATCGAGGAAGTGCTCCGCGCGCCCACCAGCAAGGTCGCCTTCGAAGTCTTCAATGTGGGCTGCGAGGAAAACAACTTCACCAAGCTGATGGTCGTTGAGGAGATCATGCGGCACATTCCGCGATCGAAGGTGACCTATCAGGAGCGCGGCGCCGATCCCCGAAATTACCGCGTGAATTTCGACAAGATCCGCCGGGTATTGAATTTCACGCCTGAAATCAGCGTTCAGCAAGGGATCAGCGAGATCCTCGCTGCCTTGAGCCAGGGCCTGTTCGACCACGTCGAGGAGCAGAGGCACTTCTTCGGAAACTACGAGATCTTTCTTCCGACCGCCCGCATACCGGATTTGAAGATAGCCGGCTGAGAAGGATCTTCTATCAGTATCCCTAAATCGCGAGCGACGAAGGCTCGGTTGCATCGGGAGTTCGTCCATGAAATGCAAGAAGCAAGGCAGGTCCTCTTCCACCCTCCTGCTGGGTCCATGCGCAGCGGTTCTGTTTTTCGCGACAAGCGGGCTATCCCTTGCCGCGCCATACAAGCTCGGACCGGGTGATACCATCGAGATTTCGATCGGTGGCCTCCCCGATCAACGCAACCGCACGCAGATCCAGATCGACGGCACCATCCCTCTCCCGGGAGGGGGGACGGTTGAAGTTGCCGGCCTGACCCCGGCGCAGATGCAGAACCGCATCGAGACGCTGCTGCAGGCACGGATACTGCGTCAACGCCTGACCGACGGACGCGACCAGGCATTCGTGGTCAAGCCCGGCGACGTCATGGCAAGCGTCGTGGAATATCGGCCGGTCTATGTTTCCGGCGACGTGCTCACGCCCGGACAGCAGACGTATCGGGCTTCAATGACCGTGCGCCAGGCCGTGGCAGTGGCCGGCGGTTTCAGCCTGTTGCGATCGCGTGGCATGCAGCCCGGCGCCACCGACCCTGCGGATCTTGTACGGGACTACCAGTCTCTCGCCACCGAATACACCAAGGAATATTTCCATATCGTCCGAACCGGCGCGGAGCTGGATGGCCGCGACACGTTCGACGCCACGCCTCCAAGCGACATTTCGCTGCCCGCGAGCGTGATCGGTTCGGTCGTTCAAGCCGAGAAGGACTCTCTGAAGACCTCGCAAAGCGACTACCGCACGGAACAACGCTTCCTGGACGACGCCGTAAAGCAAACGGACGCGCAGTTCGCTACGCTCAAGAAGCAACAGGAAGGTGAAGAGAAGGGCGTGCAGGCCGACGAAGAGGAGCTCGAACGGGTCATGAAGGCGTTCGGCTCCGGCCTGCTCGCAAGTCCTCGTGTCAGCGAAAGCCGGCGCGCCCTGTTGCTGTCCTCGACCCGGCGCCTGCAGACGAGCGTCGAACTCATGCGGCTCCAGCGTCAGCGTGAGGACTTCGTGCGGCAGGCGGGACGTGTCACCAGCCAGCGCACGATCAATCTGCTCAGGGAGCAGAAGGACTCGAACGTTCGATTGGCGGACTTGCGCGTGAGAATGCAGGCGCTCAGCCAGAAACTGCAGCCCATCGGCGGCTCGGGTGCCATCCCCGTCAATTCAGGCGAGCTCAATCCCGACGTGGTCGTCGTGCGGCGGCTCGGTCAACAGTGGGACAGGATACCCGCATCCGTCGACTTCGACGTGGAGCCAGGCGACGTGATTGAAGTCACATTGCGCCCTGCGCCGGCCTTCTCGAATTGAGCACGAACAGAGGTACTCCCTTAAGAGTAAGCAGGGCGCTCCTTCCGGAGTAGCTTCCGCATACCTCCATGGCTGCTCCCGGGAGGCTTAAACCCGCCTTGCTACCCCTTCAACCCACGTTGCTACCTCTTCGTTGATCACAACCGGGTCGATGCCCGGAAGATCGGCAACTTTCACCCCCTCCGACGGCCGCGGGGTTACCCCCCATTCAACGTTGCCATGCTTGGCAGAAGTTGGGAATCTTTGTGGCACGTTCACTCCATCGGGTCAGCGCGGCCGGGGGAATAAAATGTTGAACTTAAGCCAAGCATTGCCAAGGTCTACCATTGCTCTACAGCGTCATTCTTCTGAATCAATATTCAATATTTCCAGTCCCGTTTCATCTGCTCATTCTGACGCCCAGAACCCCAAGCAGGACGGCTTGCGCGGGGTGCTCGCGCGGATCGGCTGCGGACAGGTCTTGCTCAGGCGCGGCAAGGTCATCGAACTCAGTCCGGCCGGCCGCGCAATATTGGAACGCGAAGCGCGCGTGGATGCGAGCCACGAAACGCTCTATGGCGCCGTCAAGCAACTGGTTCACCGCGCCGGCGCACAGTTTCCGGCAGGCTCGACTTCCTGGTTGGCGACATCCACCAAGGAAGGATTTACCGCGCTGATCAACCAGGTCGCGAATGCATGGTCCGACGAGACCATCGCATTGATCCTGCTGGATCTCGACGCGCATCCGGAGCCTTCGCCGCGGACGTTGCAGCGGTTGTTTGGATTCACCGCTGCCGAAACCCAGCTTGCTCTCGAGTTGGCGCGAGGCAACAACCTGATCGACATTGCTCGTTCGCGACGATTGAGTCGAACGACAGTACGCTCCCAGTTGGCTTCCCTGTTTGTCAAAACACAGACACGCCGGCAAGCAGACCTGATCGCGTTGCTGGGCCGCCTCGCCGTCCTGCCCTAGCGTGCACGCGGAATACGGTGTCGCGTTGTCTCGACTGGTCGGACATCGACGTGCTTCGCGGCGCGTTCGGCAAACATGCACTCGCGCCGCGTCGTCTTTTCAGCCCTGTTCGAGCACGTCCGCCAACCGCTCACTTCCGCTGTCATGCGAATGAATGAAGACAGGCCGCAGCCACGTCCTAACCTGATCCTGTCAAACTTTCGCCGGGAAAACCGGGGGCCTCCGCGAAGATTCACATCTTGCCGGGATTGCTCAAAGGGCTGGAAGGAACCAACATGGCGCTGCACTTGCTTTGCGTAGGAGGCGAGGATCACGCTCTGCGTATCCCGTTCCTGGCGGCTCTGCAGAGCCGCGGCCTCCGCGTGAGCGCGGCCGGCACTGGTGCAGTCTCTGCATTCGCGAAGACCGGAATCCCGTATCATCAATATCAGTTCGACAGATTTGGCGTCGGCTTTGCCGATCGCGCGGCCATGGGCCAGCTGGCGCGGCTCGTGAAGAGCGCTCGGCCCGACGTGATCCAGACGTTTGATACCAAGCCCAACCTGTTTGCGCCGCTGACGCTTCGCGGCTCCGTACCCGTTGTGCGCACGATCAACGGAATGGGATGGGTATTCTCATCGACAGAACTGAGAGCCCTGGCCTTCCGCCCCGTCTATCTGGCGATGCAACGCCTGGCTGCTTGCTGGACTGCGGCGACGGTTTTCCAGAACAAGGCCGACAGCAGCTTCTTTCAACGACACCGCCTGCTTGGAAAGAGCTCATCTGTCATCATCGGAAGCTCGGGGATCGATGTCGGCGCTTTCGAAGCGGCGCAGGCGCGAACGGCCCCGCCTGGCGAGCTGCGCGCCGAACTCGGGCTGGGCGATGCCGAGATTGTCCTGACAGTAAGTCGATTAACTGTCCAAAAAGGAATCACAACGCTCCTCGAAGCGGCCAAGCTCGTGCATGAGGTCCGCCCGAATGTCCGCTTTCTGCTCGTCGGTCCGCGCGAAAGCGAGGGTCCATTCGCGGTAGGTCAGGCGCTGATCGAGGCGCACGCACCATATGTGATTGCGACCGGCGCCAGATCGGATATTCCCGCGCTTCTGGGTATCGCCGACCTCTTTGCCTTTCCGACTGAGTATCGTGAAGGCATTCCCCGTGTTCTTTTGGAAGCCGGATTGGCTGGCGTGCCAATCGTCGCCTCCCGCATGCCGGGGTGCGATGACGTGGTCCGCGAGGACTGGAACGGCAAACTTGTAGCGCCGCGCGACCCGCGCGCGCTCGCGGCCTCAATTCTCGACCTTCTTCAGGATTCCACGCGTGCAAAGACGATGGGTCAACGCTCGATCAACGTGGTGCGCAAGGAGTTCGACCTGAACGTCGTCGCCGATCGCTATGCCGAGCTCTACACGCAGCTGCTTTCCCGCAGCTATTCCAGCGGCTGGCGGGCGGCGGCGCACAGCAGCAGTGAAGTACAATGATCGGCAGTGCCCTTCTTGCGCTTGGCCTCGTGCTTGGGACAGCCTCGCAGCTGCGTCTTCCCAGCTTCCCCCTGGGCATCGGGGAAGCCTGCCTCGTCCTCTGGCTCGGTCTCGCATCCCTGCATCTCTTGGTCGGCTCAAGAATTTACAACCCCCAAGCCCTGCTCTGGCTCGTTGCATTCTGGGGCTGCTTTGTCTTGATTCAGAGTTTCGGGGGCTTCCTTGCATTGCTGCGCCCGGAGATCGTCGACCCAGAGCTCGTCGTGCACGACATCTTCGCATATCTCCTCGTGGCGGCCCTCACTTGCCTGGTGGCTGCAACGTTGAGACCCGAGGATACCCTGCGCCAATCGCTGTGGTTCCTGATCGGATTCTGGATCGTCGCCGTGGCGGTGCAACTTGCATTGGGCTGGGGCTATCTCAGCATCTCGTCGGTGGATCCATGGTATTGGGACCGGTTCCGCGGGTGGTCGGAGAATCCAAACCAGCTTGCAATCTACTGTGCGGTCTTGACACCACTCTCGCTTCACATGGCTCTGACGGCCAAGCGGTTTGGCCGGATCGTCGCAGTGTTTAGCTGCATCGTAACATTCGTCGTCGGCCGGCTGACGAAGAGCGATACCTTTCTTATCTCGATGTCGCTGTCGATCCCGCTGCTCATTGCGCTGCGCTTGCGAAGCTGGCTGACATCACCCGAACATCGATGGAGCCTGCGTTTCGCAGCTGCAGCGATCGTCGTTGTGGCCATAATTCCGCTCTCGCTCTCACTGCTTCCCTACGGGGTGGCAACGGCGAATGATGTCGAGGGGCTGGCCGCCGGCATGATGAAGGATCGTGGCGGTGAGGCAACGAAGGCGACCGCCAATCTGCGGCTAAGTCTTTGGCAAGACGCCTTGCATGCCGGACTGGAGTCCGGGTCGCTTGGCCTTGGACCCGGGCCACATCTGGAGAAGCCAAGCGGAATCACGGACAAGGGCGTAGCGCTTCCGGTGGAAGCTCACAGCACTCTTCTGGACGTGTTTACCCAAGGCGGACTGCCTGGCGTGATCGCCATTGTTAGCCTGCTTGTCGGCACGTTTGCGCTCCTGCTTCGCGCGCGGCTCGACGCCTTGGCTGTCCTGATCTTTGCACTCGCCGTCTTCAGCATCAGCCATTTCATTCTGCGGCATCCGACCGTGTGGTTTGCCGTCACGCTGGGCCTCATCCTGGGCTCGGATCGGCGCTCATTGGCGCATGCGCGAGTTGGAAGTTAAGTCATGTGTGGAATTACAGGAATACTTCAGACGCCGCATGCTGCTCGATCCGCCGACCTGGCGGCGATCGGGCCGATGACGGCTCGCCTGCGCCACCGCGGTCCTGATGCGGACGGGTTCTGGAGCGATCGTGACGCCGGCGTTGCGTTCGGACATCGCAGGCTGTCCATCATCGATCTCTCCGATGCGGGCCGGCAACCAATGCTTTCGAGCGACGGCCGCTTCGTCATTACGTTCAACGGCGAGATCTACAACTACAAGCCATTGCGGCAAGAGCTCGAGTGCGCAGGCAAGCGCTTCACCGGCAATAGCGATACGGAGGTCTTGCTGGCGCTGATCGAGAGATGGGGCCTGGAGAAGGCCCTCCAGCGCTGCAATGGGATGTTCGCAATCGGCTTGTGGGATCGCCGGAACCGCACGCTGCACCTGGCCCGCGATCGAATGGGGAAAAAGCCGCTCTACGTCGCGCGGACGTCGAATGCGGTGGTGTTCGCGTCGGAGTTGAAGGCCATCGCGGCATTCCCCGATTTTCACCAGGAGATCGATCCGGGCGCGGTTGCCGAGTTCCTAACCCGCGGATGGTTGCCGGAAGACCAGTGCATATGGCGCGGCGTCTTCAAGATTCCACCCGGGGGCGCCCTATCGATCCGTGCCGAGGAGCTCTCGGTCTGCCGGGATGCCGCAGCACTACAAGAGCGCGCGCGCTCCTGGTGGTCGTTGACCGATGCCGCGCAAACGGGCCGCGCAGCGCTGGCCACTGCGGATGACCAGCAGCTCGTCTCCCACGCTTGCGATCTGCTCAAGGCCGCGGTCGCCGACCGAATGGTTGCCGACGTTCCGGTCGGGCTGTTCCTGTCGGGCGGAATAGACAGTTCGACCGTCGTTGCCCTGATGCAGGCCCAATCGGCGCGCCCGGTACGGACCTTCACGATCGGATTCGGTGAGCGCGCCTTTGATGAAACGGCTAACGCTGCGGCCGTGGCGCAGCACCTCGGCACCAGCCATACCGAGCTACGTCTCACCTCCGCGGACGCCAGAGCGGTCATCCCCGAACTTCCAACCATCTGGGACGAGCCGTTCGCCGATGAATCGCAGATCCCGACACTGCTTCTGTCTCGACTTGCACGGCAGGACGTCACCGTTGCGCTTTCGGGCGATGGAGGTGACGAGTGCTTCGGGGGGTATTCCAGGCACGTACTTTCCGCCCGCTTAGCGCCTCTGCTGAACTCCAACCGATCGATCCGGACCATGGCCGCGAGCGGTGTGGCGCTGCTCGGGCGCGGCATGCGCGAAAGCGTCGCCGAAACACTTCGTCTTCCAGGTTGGTTGCAGAGGATGACACACGGCGACCGGATCAACCGCCTGGCAGACCTTATTGGCAGCAACGACGTCGGCGAGATGTACCGTCGGTCGACGCGGCTTTCCGAACTGCAGTTGACGCGAACCCAGGCAGGCTCGGAGCCTGACTCGATCCCGCCGCTCAACGATCTGCTGTCTGATTTTATCGTTCGGGATATGCTTGGATATCTCCCGAGCGATATTCTCGTGAAACTCGATCGCGCGAGCATGGCCACGAGCCTGGAGGCTCGTTGCCCGCTTCTGGATCATCGCGTTGTCGAGTTCAGCTGGGCGCTGCCGAACTCGGCGAAAGTGCGTCATGGTCAGGGAAAATGGCTCCTGCGCCAGGTCCTCGGCCGTTACCTGCCGCGCCACCTCTTCGAGCGACCGAAACAGGGCTTTGACGTGCCGATCGGCTCCTGGCTGAAGGGACCTCTTCGTTCGTGGGCGTCGGACCTCCTTTCGGAGTCGCGTCTTCGCAACCAGCATCTTCTGGACGTTTCCCGCGTGCAGGAGTGCTGGCTTCAACATCTTAGCGGTCGCCGCGATTTCTCACGACCGCTGTGGGCTGTCTTGATGCTGCAGTCCTGGCTCGACTCAGCAGTTACCTCCGGGCCGTCGCGAACAGCAGGCGTGATGGAACCGGCGCAATAAAGGAGCAGGCGATGGAAGCGTTCACAAATAAACGGATTCTGCCGGTGACTGTCCTGTCCCAGGGCCGGTCACAAGGCGACGAGCCACCTCCAGATGACGCCATCGCGGCATTCAAGCATGTCTTCGAGAGCATCAGGCGGTACAAGCTCTTCATTGCCAAAATGATCGGCGCGGGCGCGCTGCTCGCAGTGCTCGGTGGTATTTTCATGTCGCCCACCTATCTCGCGACGGCACAGCTTGTCGTGAGCGCTCGAGCTGGCGGAGCGGCCGACAATCCCGGTGCACCCGGCAATTCCACGCCGACTGGCGGTTCGGACGACCCGACGATCGACACGCACGTAACGGTCATGTCATCCGATGCGTATCTGCGGCGGCTCCTGCCGGCATTGAGGATGCTCGACAACCCGGCCAACGAGAACGGCACGGCTTCGCTGCTCCGCACTGCCTTGTCGAAGATAAAGGGATTCCTCTCGTTCCGGAGAGACCAACCGAGCGATGGCACGGCGGTGGCAGCATTGAAGGGGCGCCTGAAGGTCAGCCAGGAGCGCCGATCCAGAGTTATCAGCGTAATTGCCAGCGACGCCAATCCGCAACGGGCCGCAGACATCGCGAACCTGGTCGCCCGATCCTACGCTGACGAGCTGGTCCGGCAAAAGCGGGCTGTGGAGCTCCAGGCTCTGGACGCCATCGCAACACAATCAGCGAATGTTCAGCGCGAATTGTCGACGGCGAAAGCGGAATGGGACGCCAGTCACTCAGGTCAGATCTCGTCATCACCGGCAGCCGCACAGGCCGCCGCCGCGTTGGAGTGGAAAATAACCACGCTGGCGCAGCAATATGAAACACTGATACGAAAGCGGCAGGATCTCACCACGAAGGGCGTGGTCGCCGAGCCAGACGTGACCGTCATCGCGGACGCCTCACCACCCGACTTTCCGAGCTCGTTGAACCCGTTCCTCCTTGTTCCACCGATCACGATTATCTTCGCGCTCCTGGCATGTCTCGTCGCGATCATCCTGAAGCACTTCGATCGAAGTCTGCACACAGAGGCGGAAGCTGCAGAGGCATTGGACATCCCGTGCGTCGGGTTGATCCCCTCGATCCCGCCGGAGCTGAGCATCTCGCCGCAGCGCTTCGTAGAGCAATCGGCTGTCTCGCATAACAGGGCCGTTCGCTCGACCGTCGTATCCCTCATGGCCGCCGATCCGGTCTCGCCACAGACGCCGCATGTCATCCTGGTGACATCCAGCCTGCACGGTGAAGGCAAGAGCGCGATCGCCTGGAGTTTCGGCTTTTGTGCGGCGCAACTCGGACAGCGCGTTCTGTTCCTGGATTTCTCTCAATTGCCCCGGCGCGTCGGCGGTGAGGCTGCGGATCTGTTCAAGCTGTTGGCGCACGACGGAGCGGCCGCCAAGGCCGTCCAGCACATCCCGGAGCTCGGACTCGACTACATATCGTCAAGATTGTCCGAGGGCAGTCGCCTGGGGCCGTTGGCGGGTCCGAAAGTCGCCTCGCTGTTCGATCACTTCAGAAACACCTACGATCTCGTCGTCATCAACGCACCATCGCTGGATGACGCGCCGGAAGTGCGCCTCCTCGCCTCCTGGGCGGATCACGTTCTACTTGCCGTCCGCGCCGGAAGCACGAGCCGCGACGTCGTACGGAGCACTTTGAATCGGTTTGCCGGGACGTCGGATCTCGATGCTCGTGTCAAGCTCTGGTGTGTCCTGACGCACGGAGTACCGTCCGAGCTCGCGCCCTCGGATCTGGAGCCGTCATCGACATCGACTTTGATGCATTACTATCGCCGCTTCAAAACAACGGCGGTACGGTGGACAAGCATCGAACCTGTAATCAATGTTTCCGACCACGCTGAATCTGGCCTGAGACCACGGCAATGACCCCCAGGCGGCTTGGGTTAATCACCCGGGTCTTTCGATAGAGCAGCCAGCCGATCGACCAGACGGTGGCTGCGAAACCGGCATCCTTCGTTTGAAGTATGCGTGCCCAAACCTGATTAAATACGTTGGGACAGCAAAATGACGGGTACGGTGATGCGGCTTCAGATATCTGGCGATCCGTCGGGTGATCCATGTGACGCCCTTGACGCGCACCTGCCCTCGACCGTTGAGCAAGCTCCAGCGACGCCGAGCTGGCTGAGCCCCGTGGGAGTCCCTCTCGATCTGAACGGTCCGGTCGATCGATCATTCGATCCCCTGGAAGCCGGCTTTGCGTGCGTCCCCGCCATCGAACACCTGATTGCGGTGACGGCGAAGTTCGCCGACAGGGTCGCAATCAGCGACGGCAATCATAGCTTCACCTACGCGCAGCTGTTGTCCCGCGTCTTGACCTTGGCCCAGGCGATCAGCGTGTTGATCCCGGAGCAGGAAGCCGTCGGATGGCTACTGCGCAGCTCGGCCTGGCAGCCGATCGCTATGCTGGCCTGCATGGCGGCCGGACGAGTCCTCGTCCCACTCAATCCCCGCGATCCAGTTCAGCGGCTCACGGCTATCGCCGCAGCCGCCCGGATTTCCGTGCTGATCGGGCAAGACGGCGACAGCTCCGCCGGGTGGATCCAACACCACGGCCTGCGCTGGCTCGACGCCGCCGGCGCCAGCGACCCTTCCGCAGCAACTTCAACACTCCCCCAGGTTTCGGTCGATGCGCCTGCCGTAGTGCTCTATACCTCCGGCAGCACCGGAGCTCCGAAGGGGGTCGTCAACAGCCAACGCAACCTGCTCCAGCGCGTCCAGCAATATGTGGACGCCTGCCACATAAGTGCGACAGACGTCTTCATGCCTCTGAGCGGCCCCACCACGATCGCCGGTTGCCGGGAGATGCTGTCGGCTTTGTTGACGGGGGCGAAACTGCACATCGTCGACGTCGAGGCGCTCGGATTGCGTGGCGTTCTTCGCCAGATCGCCACGCAACAGGTGACGATCACATACGTTGTACCCGCCCTGGTGCGTGCACTGATCAACGCAAGCCGGCCAGGCGATCTCGACTCGCTTCGCATGATCCGCATCGGCGGGGAGAAGGTCCTGTGGACCGATATCGCGCTCGTTCGGCGAGCGATACCACCGGGTTGCTTCATCCAGGTCAGCTATCTGTCGACGGAAACCACCGGCACCCAGTGGTTTCTTCCCAAGCAATGGCGAGAGGACGGCGTCAGCGTTCCTGTTGGCTACCTGCTTCCCGGCATATCGTACGCCGTGGTTGACGAAAGCGGGAAGCCCGTCCCGCACGGTGAAGTCGGCGAACTGGTGATCAAGAGCAGGTACGTCATGCTCGGATACTGGGAAGACGGACGGCTTTCTCCGGCATCGCCCTCCCCGGATGACCCAAAGTCTCGCATCTATCAGACCGGCGACCTCGTCACCGTGGATACGCACGGACTGATGCGGATCGTTGGACGGAAGGGACGCCAGCTCAAGATCAATGGCCAGCGTGTCGAGCCGGCCGAGCTCGAGAGTGCGTTGCGCAAGCTCACCTATGTGAAGGACGCTGTCGCCGTCGTGACGGACGCGAACGAGTTGGTCCTGTTTGCATCGCCGGCCGATCCACAAAAAGCGCACTTCCGGACCGACGTTCGCAACAGCATCCGGCAGGCTGTTCCTGCGGCTTTGCATCCGACCAGGCTGCACGAGATACCGGAGATGCCGCGCCTTCCAGGAGGTAAGATCGATCACGCCAAGCTGAAGCTGCTCGATCTCGAAAGCAAAACGACCTCGCCCGCGCCCGTGCCGACGATGCAAGGAATGGCCGAGGCCAACAGGATCGTGCAGCAGGTGTGGAGCAGCATCCTCGGCGTGCCGGAAGCCGCCGGACGCTGGGATGAGGCCGGCGGTGATTCCCTAAAGCTCCTGCGCTGCGTCATGGATATCGAAGACCTCATCGGCCGCGAAGTCAGCATGGAAGCGTTCACGGTCGATATGAGCGCTGAAGACATGATCCGGGCTATCGCGACGGTGGAGCCACCGGTGCGGCAGCGTCTAAACGACCAGATTCTCCCAGGTCTTGTCATACTGCCCGGCTCCATGGGGTATGGCCCGAGCATGGCCGCATTTGGCGCTCAGCTCGGCAAGGTGGCGCGGGTGATTCCGATTCGCTATCCAGATCTGAGCTGGAGCCTCGCGGGACGCGATTCCGTGCAGGAGATGGCCGCGATGGCCGTCGAACAGATCAATGCAGTCCAACCACGCGGCGACGTCCGAATGATCGGCTATTCCCTGGGCGGCGGCGTCGCCTTCGAAGTCGCAAGCCGGTTGATCGAACAAGGTCGTGCCGTCAAATTCCTGGGCATCCTCGACACCAATGTCGGCCCTCGCAGAGCAAATCACCGGGAAGCCCTCTCTCGCACGCTACAGCGGATTCGATCCCATCGAGTGACGATCTACCGCATGTTCTGTCGCTCGGTGGCGAAGTTCGCCGCTCGCTTGGGCCAGGAGGCTCGATTCTGCAGGCTCATCGACACCATTACATGGCCTCGCCTGGCAAACACGCGCTTCATGCTCAAGCTCGAGCTCGAGGAGATTCTCCGGATGCGCGCGTTCGGACGCTGGGTCGAGGATGCCAAGCCTCGTCTAGCCATCAAGGGAACTGTCTTTGCCTGCCATCGGCCTGGCGTCACGCCGCGCCTCGGATGGGACTCCCTGTTTGAAGAACTGGACGTGATTCCGATCGCCGGCGGACATCTTGATCTGGTGGTCGAGCCCCACCTCTCGATCAATCGGCCCGTCATCGAGCGCGCGATCGGGGCGTCCTGCTCCTGATCCACACAACACAATGCTTTTTGAGGGGCCGGTCCTGCCCACCACAGGACAGCACAGAGAGATCACGCGGGTTCGGCTCAAACCTGGCTCGAACCCGCCGTCTCGCGCTTGGGCGTGCCGCGTACGATCATCAGGGCCGCAGGTAGCTCCAGCCTTGCTCCTGAAGCTCCATCAGGCGAACAACCCCGGATTTGGTGACCTTCGCTTGCGTGATGAGAGGCACTTCCTTGCCCTCATTCTTGGTCATGTTCTCTCGTGTATTTCCGCAGGCCGAGAACGTAAGCTCGGGCGTTGTTTCGGTCATCATCTTGATGCGCCCCTTCACAGGCGAGGTATCGTCTCGCAGCATGTGCAGTCCTGGCCCGTATGCGACGACTTCGACTTCGACTTTTTGACTGAGGTCGCCGTAGTACTGAACGACGTTGCTGACGTTGTTGAGAGCGAGATTCATGACGGCCGGATCGTTGACGTCGACATGGATGACAACTCGATGCGGCGGCTGCTTCCGAGGTGTCGCAACACCCATTCTGGCATTTGCGTTCCTGGCGGTAGTGCTGGGATTCTTGGTGGAGAGGGTGGATTGCGCAGAACCGCGGGTTTCGATGCCGCTAATGAGAACCAGTCCGACAGCCGCCACGCCGGCAAAAATGGCAAATGATCTGCTCATGGCTGTGCTTCCTGCGTGTGTGACGAAGCGTGCACGTCGCAAGCTATTTAAGCGTAACCGTCGGGGCAAGCAGCTTTGGGCAAAGGTCCGTCCGATCTACTTAATTCCCATCGTCGGCGCACTACTCCGTTTTGGCTACCGCAACTGCGACATCGACATCGCGTCGATGAAAGCGCCGTCATGGACGATATGCCATGATCGCTGCCAGGCATCATGATCCCTACCAAGCAGTTGGGCGTCTCAATGGGGGTACACGGATTCGGCCTGTCGAAAGGAACAGCCGTCGCGCTGACCACAGCTGCGCGCCGACCCGGGCACCGGCAATTTGCATTCCGCGGACCAGGATCGTTCGACGTCGCTGACGGCTCACGCGCATGCGACAGAGCCGGCCGGCTCATGGTGGTTCTGATCACCTGCTTTCTGCCGGTTCTGACTGGAACTGCCGATGCCAAATCCCAGGACGACAGCGACCGTGGCGCCTCCTACATCACACCGGCGATGCTCGATCAGTGCGGATGCACGCGCGGACCAGAACAGATCGACGGGATCAAACAAAGGCTGAAGCTCGCCCAACGCGCGGACGAGGCGCGACCCGCCGCGACACAGCCCGCTGGAAGCAGGCCAGCCGCGCCCGGATCGCGCGGAGCGAGGACCGCGACCGAGCAGCCCCGCGCGGCTGCCGATGCCCCTGCGCGGGACATGACGTCCACGCCGCCCCCGGTGTCAACTCCGGCTCAAGCTGCTTCCGAGGCGGAGCGGTTCAACCAGAACCTGTTGCTGGATCAGGAGCGGCAACGAGCGAACAAGCTTGCGCGCGAATTGGCTGCGGCTCGAGTGGAGCTCGACGCGGCGCGGCAGACCCAGACGCACACTGTCCGCGCCATCGAGATTGGTATTCAGCAAACGCAGGCGCTCGAACAGGAGCGGGTAAAGACCGAAAATCTGTCACGTGAGCTCTCTTTCCTGAAGACGGAGCTCGACGTCGCACGGGTCGCGGCTTCAACGGCCATGCAGGCGCCCGAACCCGAGCCGAAACAGGAGCGGCCGGTCGACCGACGGAATGGAGCCAAACGCTTTGCCCTCCAACTTGCCTCGCTTCGCTCGGAGCTTGAGGCTTCGCGCAACGCAGCATCCGAAGCCACGAAGTCCGCCGCGGCGGAGGCAGCACAAAGGCAGGCTCTCGAGCGCGAACTAAAGCAGGAGCAGGACAAGACAGAAGCCCTGATCAGCGAACTCGGCACCCTCCGGATCGCGGCCTCCGAGACCACGAGGGTCGGCGCTGCAGATGTCGATCAAAAGCTGGCGCTGACACGCGAGCTCGAGAAGCAGCGGGACAGAGCCGAGAGCGCGGACCGCCAGCTGCAGTCCCTTCAGGCCGAACTCCGTGCAACGCAAACCGCGAGCTCTGAGTTGGCTGCGGCTCGAGCTGCAGACGCCGAGCAAAAACTGGCACTGAAACGAGAGGTCGAGAAGCAGCGGGACAGAGCCGAGAGCGCGGACCGCCAGCTGCAGTCCCGTCAGGCTGAACTCCGTGCAGCGCAAACCGCGAGCTCTGAGCTGACTGCGGCCCGAGCTGCAGACGCCGAGCAAAAACTGGCACTGAAACGAGAGGTCGAGAAGCAGCGGGACAGAGCTGAGAGCGCAGACCGCCAGCTGCAGTCCCTTCAGGCTGAACTCCGTGCGGCGCAAACGGCGAGCGCTGAGCTGACTGCGGCCCGAGCTGCAGACGCCGAGCAAAAACTAACGCTGAAACGAGAGGTCGAACAGCAGCGCGGCCGCGCGGACGCTCT
The DNA here is from genome assembly GCF_029989365.1 of Bradyrhizobium sp. Arg816. Taxonomy (GTDB): domain Bacteria; phylum Pseudomonadota; class Alphaproteobacteria; order Rhizobiales; family Xanthobacteraceae; genus Bradyrhizobium. The sequence continues at coordinate 532,185 of NZ_JAPRAQ010000001.1, forward strand.
CGCGCGCGAGGCGGCGTCGCTGAAGGATCAACGCGACCTGGCGCGGGCTGAAACGTCGGAGGCTGCACGAGCCGCCGAGGCCGCCACAAAGGCGGCAGCCAAGCGCGAAAAGGAGCAACCGGGCAACGGCGCCGCAATGCTCCAAACGTTCGCATCCGCCCGGGATCATCTGGCCGCATGGAATGCTTCCGCGGTTGTGGCGGCGCCCTCGCGTGAGCCCACCGGCCGCGCACCGAGCCAGAGCAGCCTCCAGCCTGCTGCTTCGCCTCCGCCCGCGCCGTCAGCCTCCGCCCCGACGCCACCGAGCGCGCAGATCACAAAGGGGACTGCCCTGCCCGGCGCCGACTCGAAGGCCATGGCTTCGGTGGAGCGACAGGCCGCCGCGAGCGGAGCACTGCGCCCGCTTGCGAACGAGGAGCGACTGCTCGCGCGTGCCAGCGCATTGTTGCGGCAGGCCGACATCAACGGTGCCCGCGGCTTGCTGGAATACGTGCTTGGACATGGCAGCGCGCAAGCAGCCTTTATGCTGGCCGAAACTTACGATCCTCACGTGCTGCAATCGTGGGACGCTCGCGGCGTCGCCGGCGATTCCGCGAAGGCGCGCGAGCTGTATGAACGAGCCCAGGCTGGCGGCATTCGAGATGCAGAAGGACGGATCAAGGGGCTCAAATAGCTGCTGGAGCGAGCCCCGGAAGCCAGACCAGAGAGTGGAGAGGCCCATGTCATTGAGTAAGCTCGCGTTCACGGTCGCATTGGCACTGGTCGGCCTGCAGCTTGCTGCCAACGCCCAATCTCGCGCGCCGCGAGACCCGCCGGCGCCGACCGCGCCGCGGAATGCTGATACGGCCGCAAAGGAACGTATCAATGCATGGACGGTGGGGCTCGCCGGAGGACTTATCGAGGGCGCACCGCTTCGGCTCGCCGCAGAGATCGCACGCGTCGCCAACGAGGAGGACAAGCTTCACGTCATTCCGATCGTGACGACAGGTGCGACCGAGAACGTCAATTCGTTGCTCTATCTCAGGGGCGTTGATGCCGCGATCATCAACATGGATGCCCTTGACGAGTACAAGGCGCAGGTTCCGTCGATCGAAAAGCGCATCGTCTATGTTCTCAACCTCTTCCCGGCCGAGCTGCACGTCTTCGTGCGTCCCGAGATCAAGTCGCTCGACGACCTCAAGGGAAAGAAGGTCAATTTCAATACCCAGGGTACGGCAGCCGCCTATTCCGGTCCGCTGATCTTCAGCCGGCTGGGACTGAACGTCGAAAAGATGTTCATTCCCCACCAGGTCGCATTGCAACAGATGAAGAGCGGCGAAATCGCAGCGGTCGTCTTCATCACATCAAAGCCGGTCGACGCCTTCTTGAAAGGACGTTGGGATGATGGCTTCAAGTTCCTGCCGATCGAATACGACCCCAGATTTGAAGACTATTATCTTCCGTCGTCCCTCGATTCAAAGGACTATCCAAACCTCGTGCCTGCCGGCAAGCGGATCGCGACCATTGCCGTCCCGACGATTCTTGCCGCCTACAACTGGCAGCCGCAGACCGATCGCTATCGGCGCATGGTGCGCTTTGTTGACCACCTGTTCGGACGGCTCGACCGGCTGCAATCCGCTGGCTTCGATACGAAATGGAAGGACGTGAATCTCCGCGCCGGCGTCCCCACTCTGGCCCGGTTTGGTCCGGCACAGGAATGGCTCGATCGCTCGCCCAGCGCGACAGTCGGATTATCGCGATGAAGCGAACCGGTACCCTTGCGGCCGTCTTGCTCGCGGGTATCGGTCATCTAAGCTGCGCGCAAGCCGGCGACACGCCAGATCGTTCGAGGGCATGCGCGAAATTTCAGGGAATGGAGCACATGACATGCGTCGACGAGCAGGTTGGGGAAGCACCTGAGCAATCCTTCCAAGCTCCGCCGCAAAGTCCGAACTGGATCTTGAGCGAAACGACATCACCGGTGGACCACAAGCCGCAGATCGCCGCCCGGATCACCGCACGAGCCGGCGCGAAGGATGGGCCCTCGTCGCTCGCCATTCATTGTCGCGCGAATCGGACCGAGCTGTTGCTCTCCGCGGCGGGTTCCTGGACCAACACTCCAGGCACCGACATGAGGGTCGTATTCCAGATCGATGATCAACCGCCTGTCGATCAACGATGGAGGGTTGCTGATGGCGGACGAAGTCTCGCCTTTCCGGGCGACGTCGTCCGCTTCATCAACTCCATGCCAGGGGCGGGCCGGCTTCAGACCAAAGTGTATGCTGGAACGGCTGCGCCCTACGAGGAAACATTTGAACTGACAGGTCTGGACGCCGTCCGCCGGCGATTTGCAAAGGTCTGCACCTGGCCGCCCAGCTGAAAAACGGCAAGCTGAACGGCTGACGGGGAAGACGTCACGCGTGAGGTGTGAATGCGATGAGCGAGACAATCAACGTAGCCGAGGCTTACGAGCGAGGACGTACCCAATTCATGGGAATCGAACTGCAGGTTGCTCCCGGCGCGCTGGTGCCGCGGCCGGAGACGGAGTTGCTTGGCAGGACCGCGGTTGAAACACTGCGCCGGACACACCTGCCCTCGCCGCGGATCGTCGACATGTGCTGCGGCGCCGGCAATCTGGCGTGCGCGATCGCGCTCAATATTCCCGACGCTCGCGTCTGGGCGAGCGACCTGACTGACGGATGTGTCGAGCTCGCGCGACGCAATGCCGCGAGCCAGGGCGCGGAGTCCCGCATCACCGTGCTCCAAGGTGATCTGTTCAAAGCTCTCGCAGGCCTGCAACTCGAGCACAGCATCGATATGATCGTCTGCAATCCGCCCTATATCTCGGAATCCCGGCTCAACGGCGATCGCGCCTCTCTGCTCACAGACGAGCCGCGCGAGGCATTCGCCGCCGGGCCCTACGGACTGAGCATCCATATGCGCGTTACAAAAGACGCACCTCGCTACTTGCGGCCGGGAGGACTTTTGTTGTTCGAGGTGGGCCGCGGCCAGGATCGACAGGTGGCAACCCTGCTCGAACGCAACGACGCTTACGAAAATGTCCGCGTGGTCTTGGACGACGCGGGCGCCGGTCGCGTCGTCATGGCCTACGCGAAGGGATAGCCGGGTTCGAGCCCTTCCCCCACAATGATCGTTGGCATTGCAGCGTAGCACCCTGAACCCGGCGACCCTTGCACAGGCCGGTCAGCGAATCAGCTCTCCCGCATCCCGCGCCGGATCGCGTCCGTGATCGGCTGGGTCAGATAAGCAAGAATAGTGCGTTCTCCGGTTGCGATCAGGACGTCGGCCATCATGCCCGGCTTGAGCTTCTCCCGGACTTTGTCGGGGAATTGCGTCACCTGGACCGAGACTTTCACCTCGTAATAGGGCTGATGGGTGACATCGTCGCGCGTGGCGTCGGCCGAGATCGAAAGAACCTCGCCGACGGCGATCGGGGTGGAGCGCGCCTTGAACGAGGGAAGCCGCACCTCCGTCGGAAGGCCGAGCTGGACGTGGTTGATATCAAGCGCCGACACCCTCGCGGCCACCACGAGAACGTCGTTGTCCGGCACGATCTCCATCAGCACGTCGCCCGCCTTGATCACGGCACCGATCGTGTGAAGCTTGAGGTTCACGATCCGCCCCGATCGCGGTGCGCGTATTTCCATCCGCGCCAGAACATCGACCGCGACGCGCAGCTTCTCGCGCGCATCGGCAAGCTGGGCGCGCGTGTCGGCGAGCTTGCCGGTCGCTTCCTCCAGCACCTTCTGCCCGACCTGATCGATCTGGAGCCGCGACTCGTCGATGATGCGGCCATAGCGAGCGATATCCGCTTCATATGCGCCGATCTTGCCCTCGAGATCCGCTCTGGAGCGCTCCAGCGTGGCGACGCGTGCGAACGGTACGATGCCCTGATCAACGAGCGGCTTGAGCTTGGTGTATTCCTGACTGACACTGTCGAACTGCGCGCGCGCGCCCTTGTTCTGCGCGGTATTCCCCTGGATCTGCCGCTGCGCCTGCGCAATACGTTCCTCGAGGATCGAGATCTCGATCTTTCGCGCAGCGCGACGTTCATCGAAGCGCCGCTTCTGGTCACCCATCGCGCGTATCGCACTCGGATCGGACGTCTTCTGGAGCAGCTCGGTCGGAAACGTGATGCTGTCCTTTCCTTCGGCTTCCGCCTGCAGGCGCGCCTCCTCGGCAACTGCCGAGTAAACCGCCGAGCGGGCGATCTCTTCCTTGGCCCGCTCCTGGGTCGGATCGAGCCGCAACAGGACCTGGCCTTCCGCGACATGAGAATCGCCCGTGACCAACAGGTTCTGGACGATGCCACCCTCGAGATGCTGCACCACCTTACGGTCGCTCTCGACGACGACGGAGCCGGGGGCCACCACGGCACCGTCGATCGATGCGAGGGCGGTCCAGCCGCCAAATACGCCGAAGGTCAGGAAGACGACCAGGAAGCCTCGCCGTGCGGGGGTCTGCCAATCGCCCGACGGATCCTCATCGTTGCCCACTGACCCTCGGGGCCACAAGGTCGGCAGTTTCACCTTGGCAAGATCGACCAGCAGTTTCGCCCTGGCAAGATCGACCAACGACTTTGTCATGGTCTCCGCCTTCGCAAGGAGCTTGCTCGGAGGGCGCGGCTCCTGCGCCGCTTTATCGGTTTTGTTGAACTGCTTCAAAAGCTCCGCCAGTTCGTTGTGAAGAGCGTCCGTTCCCCGCTGCAACATCTTGTCCATTATTGCCTCGTCGCGTGCGCCTGACGCGCTTGATTTGAAAGCTGCGGCTGACGGTGAGCCCCATCGGTTCGATGGTTGCCGTCAGCATGGTGATGACGATCGGCGCGATGATGTTCAGCGGGCTCGCGCACGTCACGCCGCATCGGCGCGACCGTTTTGCCGAGCAGCGCAGGCAGCATTTCCTCGCGCGTGCCGATCTGCCCGAGCCGTCCGTCGTGCATGAACACGATCTTGTCGACCGCGGCGAGCAGGTTCGGGCGATGATTGATGATCACGATCGTCACCTTGCTCTGCCTCAGTCGCTGGATCGCATCGGCGAGCGCGCGATCGCCGTCGCCGTCGAGATTTGCGTTCGGCTCGTCGAGCACCACCAGCACCGGCTTGCCGAACAGCGCGCGGGCGAGCCCGATGCGCTGCCGCTGGCCGCCAGAAAGACCTGCGCCATTATCCCCGATCACGGTGTCATAGCCCTTGGGAAGACGCTGGATCATCATGTGCGCCGACGCCAGCTGCGCTGCCTCGACGACCGCCTCGTCGGAGGCGTCGTCGCGGAAACGTGCAATGTTGTCACGCACGGTACCGGCGAACAGTTCGACATCCTGCGGAAGGTAGCCGAGGTTCTGTCCAAGGAAATTGGGATCGAAATGCCTGACGTCGTTGCCGTCGATGCGGACGCAGCCGTGCACCAGCGGCCAAGCGCCGACCAGGGCCCGCGCCAACGACGATTTTCCGGAACCGGACTGGCCGACCACGGCGACGACTTCGCCAGGGGCCAGTCGGAACGAGACGTCGGCGATGGCCGGTAATTGCGATCCGGGGACGAGCACCGTCGCGGCCTCGACGGAGATTTCGCCGACCAGGGCCGGCAGCCGTGTCGGCTGTCGCTCAGTGGCGCGGTTCGCAAGCGCGCGATCCAGCCGGGCATATGATGTGCGCGCGGCAACCAGCGCCTTCCATTGCGACACCGCAGCCTCGACGGGCGCGAGCGCGCGTCCCATGATCAGCGAAGCCGCGAACAGAACGCCCCCGGAGATCTCTTGCTGGATCGCGAGATAAGCGCCCACTCCCATGATGGCCACCTGAATCGCCATGCGCAGGAATTTGGAGATGGCGAGCAAGGTCCCGCCCCGCTCTCCGGCCGTCGCGCTTTCCAGCAGCGCCTGACCATGAGTTACCGCCCAGGCGGCGCGGACCGCGGGTCCCATTCCAAGCGCGCGGATCGCTTCTGCGTTGCGCAGCGAGGACGTCAACCGGTCCAGTGCGTGAAGGTTCTTCGACGCGGCCGCATTCAACGGCGCCTTCGTAACCCGCTCGTTGAGGAAGGCGAGCGTCAGGATGATGATCGCGCCGATCAGGGCGACCAGGCCGATCAGCGGATGAAGCAGGAAACACATCGCGAGGAAGATCGGCGTCCACGGCACGTCCATCAGCGACGTGATGACGCCCCCCGACAGCACCTCACGCAAGGTGTCGACATCGCGCAGCAGCTGAACATGATGCGAGCTGCTCGTGCTCAGCGCCTGTCCGAGCGCGGTCTCGAACGTCTCGCCCGAGACGAACCGGTCGAAGCGCAATCCAGTCTGCACGAGAACCCGGCTGCGAAAATGCTCGAGCGTCGCGTAGCTGATGAAGAGCACGAGCGCGATGAGCGAGAGCAGTAGCAGCGTCATCCCGTTTCGGCTCGTGAGCACCCGATCGTAGATCTGCATGGTGTAGATCGGCGATACGAACACCAGCAGATTGATGAAGATGGATAGTCCACCGGCCGCGAGCAGACCGGGACGTATCCGACGGAAGACATCCGCGAGCGCAGACTGTTTTGCCGAAGCGTGCTTTGCCGAAGCGTGCATGTGCATATCCGGGCCGCCCTTGGCCGGGCGGCGGTAAACGGTTGAAAAATTGCATGCGATCGAGCGTCGAGACGCCCGCATTTCAACATTCCGCCGTGCGCGGAATGGCACCCCGCCTCTCGACCGCCCCGGTGGTCGCGAGGAACTCCCCAGAGTGGACATGCGCGCAGCGCACCGCGCGCATGTCCTTGTTGATGTAGACGACCTACGAGCTTACGAGTGCCACCCGTGGTGATCGTTGTGGTGAGACATCAGATCAGCCAGATGCGCTACGAACGAGCCCGTGTCCGTCGTATCCGTCTGCCCCGAACCGGCATCCGCAGTCGTGGTCGACGTCGCAGTGTGACCCCGCCACCAGGAATGATCTCCGGATGCGGACGACGTGCTGGTATTATTGAGCCACTGCGAGAAATCGAGCCCGCCACCGTTGTGGTTGTGCCCGCCACCGCCGTTGCCCACCTGCCAGGACGAACCTCCCGACCCGCCGCCGTGGTGATGACCACCCCAGCCGCCGGTATCCGTACCGCCGGTCGACGGATCGGTCGTTCCGTCCGAGCCCGACACGGGAGGAGTGCTTCCGGTGCCACCGCCAGCATCGGCAACCGGCGGCGGCGTGGTGCCGCCCGTCCCGGTGCTACCGCCAGCGTCGCCAACCGGCGGCGTGTTGCCGTCCGTGCCGGTGCTACCGCCAGCGTCCACCGGCGGCGGCGTGGTGCCGCCCGTCCCGGTGCTACCGCCAGCGTCCACCGGCGGCGGCGTGTCGGTCACCGGATCGGTAACGGGCGGAGCTGTCGCGCCCCCCGTGCCATGGCTCGTATTGTGCGCAAGGAACACCTGCTGCAGTGCCGGCAAATTCTCGAGCGCAGTGTCGCCATTCTGCGATCCCCACGCGTAAGCATAGTCAAAGGCCGGATTGGGAACGAGGTCCGCCCAATGATCGATCATTGCCTGCGCTTGCGCGGCAGTCGGCACAGCGACCTGGCTGCCGGTTTCGGTGGACCAGCCGCCGCCCCCGAACGCCTGATAAACCGGAACGATGGAGTCGAGCGGGATCCCGGCTTGCTCCGCGGCAGAGACGTACTTGTCGATCGTGCTGAGGTCGACGTTCGGACGGTCCGTCCACACCGGGTACCAATCGAGACCGAAGTAGTCGATGTGGGTGTTCGCCTGGTTGTAGCTGTTCATGTAGTTCGGATCGTCTGATGATCCCGTGTTCATCAGGACGGTGAACGTCTTGGCCCCGGGATCGTGCTGATGAATCCAGTCGGATTCAGCTTTCAGAGCCGCGGGGTCGGCCTGCGGTCCCCACTGACCGGTCAGATCGGGCTCATCCACAAGGTAGAAGCCGAACACTTTCGGATTGTTGAGGAACGGCGTCACCTGGTCGATAAACTCTTGGGTCACGCCTTGGTACTGATCGAGCCAGACCAGACCCTGCACGCCGCTGGGCAGTGCATTCGCCTGGTCGACATACTGGATATCTGCGAGATTAAAGCCAGCTTCAGCTGGTGCGAAGTTACCTTGGGAGTCCAGACCCCCGCCCGCAGCGTAGTGTAATGTTGCCAATGATATTCCCCTGTCAGTGTTGAAAGCCCCCAGTGACCTGTAGGTCTGAGCGCCCGACAACCGATCGTGCGTCCCACCGAGGTGAACGTATGTTTACGTTTGAGGCAGGAATCTCCGTTCCATTGGGCGTAACCAAGGGATTATTGTGCTGAAAGTTTGCACAACAACTGGCCAGCGCTGACCGCCATATCTGAGCGAAAACTTGTTTTGAAAGACGATTCAAAGATATGCGGTCAATCGAGGCCGAGAAGATCAATGTTGAATCTGGCACAACGCCGACGAAATTCTTCAGTGCCGGTCGCAAGCAGCAAACCGGATTGATGTTCGTGGATTACCCCCGATGACGGATGTTCTCATCGAAGCGTTTCCGTTGTTCAGTAAAGGGCGTGGCGCAGGTAGAGAGAAAATCCAAGCGGATCAGCGCTCCTGCAAGCCGGTATTTTGGCACCGAAGCCGAACCCGTTTGCGGGGGCAATTGCGAATCGCGGAAGTATTAGGCGCTGGGTTGCCTTGCCGCTCTTTAGCACCGTGGCTGGAGAGCTCTTTTTGATAGCGCGCGCGAATCGAATTCGTCCCACCCGTTCGCTGTGCCGCGCGCTAGCGATTTTTCGAGTAGAATCAGCTCATTTGCTGCCGAGGACGTCATGTCAGGGTCGGCCCAAACGAACCTCAAGTTTCCGCCGGGTTCACGAATTCAGGTAAAGCCGGCAGCCGGTCCTCGCTTAGCTGGAAAGACCGGGACCGTGGTTGGGGCCGGATACTATCCGAAGAGCCTCCGCGTCATTCTGGACGGATCGAAGGGACCAATTACTCTTCACGTGGACTACGTGGCCATGATCAACACGTGAAGCGGGCGCCGCGTCCACGGCCCACTTGCGGAAAAAGGCGTTCTTCAATGTCGCGTTTCGAGTTACCCCAGAAGTATAGCCGGCCTCTGCTCCAGCATTAGGCCGCTCTTTTGACCCATTTCAGCCAATCTTTGTTAGTTGCTCGTTGCTCGGGGGAGGATCCATCAATCCCGGAGCCTGCGATGTTCAAGCAAGTAATTTCTGCGTGCTGCCTCGTTGTGATCACCTCGCTCAATTCCGATGCACGACCGTACCGCATACAGCACGCCTCCGAATGCAACGTCACCATGCCATGCGACTTCTCGAACTACGCGCAAATCTCGAACCAGCGAAGGGAGGTGCGAGACTCATTGCGTATACATCGAACCAAACAACTCACCGTCGTCGCCAATACAAATATTGCGGCGCCTGACGGCCCGGTCAGCACTCGGATCGTTGGCGGCCGCCCCGCGGGCTGCCCGTCCTCATTCTGCGGTTGTGCCGCAGCCCTGCGCCTGTTTGGTCGCATCGTTCCGGAATTGAATCTCGCGGCAAACTGGCTGAGATTTCCGCGTACATCGCCAGCAGCAGGAATGGTCGCGGCAAGACGCGGGCACGTTTTCGTCCTCGAGCAGCACATCGGGGGCGACGTTTGGATGGCGTACGACGGCAACTCAGGTGGACACACAACGAGAATACACGCGCGTTCTTTGAGGGGGTACACGGTTGTGAATCCGCGCGCGACGCTGACTTGAATTTAGCCCTTTATCGAATCGGCAACACGGTTGCCAAGTACCGGCATGCTTTCACTGGGACAGCGGCAACCTCTCGTCGCTGAGGCGCTGTTATGATCCCCGGTCGAAACACGACCTGATCGCTCCACGCAACCATATTTGGATGGTAAGGGAGCTGGAGGCAAATGTGCTGGCGGCGCCGATCGGCGGCCGTCAGCCAGAACCGTCAGGCCACGACGGATATCGCGCGCCCCCGCTCTCGCATCGCTCCCTGGATAGCCTTCTCAAGGGCGGCCTGATCGAACGGCTTCGACAGTCGGTGCAGATTGGAACGCGCATCGATGGGAAGCTCCGCATACCCGGTGCTCAGGAGGATGACCATACCGGGACGCTCCACGACCACGGCTTCAGCAAGCTGCAGGCCGGTCATGACCGGCATCGCATAGTCGGTGACGACAAGTTCGATGGTCTGGGTGCGGCGGAGGAGAGCCAATGCCTCTTCGCCCGAGCGTGCCTCGACCACCGCATGCCCGAGATCCTCCAGCATTGCCGCCGTATTCTCGAGCACGAGAGGGTCGTCATCGACCAGAAGCACGGAAAGCCGGCGGTCGGCCCGAAGCATCGGTGCCGGAGCCTCCGCGCGCGGTGCGAGCACCGCGGCCTCCTCCTCGGCTACCGGCAGCCAGATCTCGGCCGTCGTGCCCACTCCAAGGCGGCTCTTCAGGACGAGCCTGCCGCCGGACTGCTCGGCGAGGCCGTGAACCATCGATAGTCCGAGCCCGGTGCCTTTGCCGATACCCTTCGTCGTGAAGAACGGCTCCTGAGCGTGCTTGAGCGTTTCCTCGTCCATGCCGCAGCCGGTATCGCTCACCGAGAGCGCCACGTAGCGGGGAGCGCCAGCTTCGCGCTGCTCGTCTCGGGCGGAGATGGTTATCAGGCCGCCCGCCGGCATCGCATCACGCGCGTTTACGGCGAGATTGAGGATGGCCAGTTCGAGCTGGTTGGCGTCAATCTTTACGTTTGGCAGGTCCAACGGAAAGAGTGTGTCGATACGGACGCCTGCCTCGAATTTCAGCAGTGACGCCATGCCCCGCACCAGTGCGGCGATATCGACGACAGCCGGCTTGAGATCCTGTTTGCGAGCGAAGGCGAGCAAGCGCTGGGTTAGCAGAGCGCCCCGCTGCGCGCCTTGCATCGCGTTGTCCACGAGACGCTGTATCTTCGGATCATCGGTTTGCAGGCGTTTTTTCAGGAGCTCGAGGCTGCCGAGAACGGCGGCGAGCAGGTTGTTAAAATCGTGGGCCACGCCGCCGGTAAGTTGACCGATGGTCTCCATTTTCTGCGACAGCGTCAGCGCTTCGCGTGCCCGATCCAGCGCTTCCTGTGCCCGCCTCCTCTCACTGATGTCGCGCACGATGTTGGCAAACCCAGTGATCAAGCCGCTTTCGTTCCGTACCGCGACCAGGGTTGCCTCCGCCCAGAAACGGCTGCCATCCCGGCGCACGCGCCAGGCTTCCACTGCTGACTTGCCGTACCGCTCCGCCTCCAGGAGAGCACGTGCTGGCGCCCCGGACGCGCGGTCTTCGTCGGTATGAAGGATCGCGTAGCTGGTCCCAACGATGTCGTCGCCATACCCCATCAGCCGGCGCGCCCCGAGATTCCAGTTTCCCACGGCCCCATTCGGCTCGATCATGAACATGGCGTGATCGGCGATGCCCTCCACCAGGAGCCGAAAGCGTTCTTCACTTCGCCTCAGTGCGCTGGCCTCGCGTTGGGCGCGCTCCGCCGACACCCGATCGTAGACGGCAGCGGCAATCCCAATGCTCAGGATCAGGATGGTGGCGCCGGCCAGCAGAAATGCCAGCGGCGCCCGACCCACGAAATGTCCAGCGTGTTCGGCCATGGTGTTCGCTGGCACGAACAAGGCACCTTCCATAGCCGCGTAATGCATGCCGGAGATCGCGAGACCCATTACAAGTCCTGCGAACAGTCGCTGCGTCGCACTTGTCTTGCGAAAGGCAAGCCAGAGCGCCACGACCGAAGCGCACATCGCGATCACGACCGAGAGCACGACCCACCAAGGATCGTACGCGACGGATGCCGCCATTCTCATCGCGCCCATGCCCGTATAGTGCATGCCGGATATGGCGAGCCCCATCGCCAAGCCGGACACCAGGAGCGCCTGCGGGCGTCTTCCGACCACGGCAAAGGCCGCGGCCGCGACAACAATGGGGACGACAAGTGATAGAAAGGTGAGGAATGGATCGTAGGAGATCTCGACCCCGGGCAGCCTGAAAGCCAGCATGCCGACGAAATGCATGGACCAAATGCCGCCGCCCATGGCGGTGGCCGCGGCTGCAAGCCAAGCCGGACGAGCCCGCCCAGACGCGGCACGCATCCGGGTCGCGAGGTCGAGCGCTGTGTAGGAGGCGAGCGCGGCGATCAGGATCGACAGCGCCACAAGAACGGGATCGTGAGAGGCCGTATGGTGATTCATTTCCACCAGATGGTAATGGAAATCCAGGGCAAATTCACCCTAGGTTGAAGGCATCGGGGCCCGCCCGGCCGCGACACCCTGTCGGCAAATTCAAGCCGGATCCAGCCGTCGGGGGCTGTTTCCGCCCCGCCTTCCCTTGGGGATTTGAACCGGACCAGGCCTGTGCTGGGTCAGGCTCCATGCGCGGACCAAGCGGAGGATCGTGCCCCTCACGTGCGCCGCCCTGCAAATTGGGCAAGCCGGCCGCCTATTGCACCGCGAAGCCAATTGCGCCGCAACATTCAAAATGAGACTGCCCGTCAAGCCGCACGATGCGCCCATACGTGCACTGCATCCGACTTCGGTTAGCCTTCGTTCAACAGCCGGGCGCCTTTCGGGAGCCACGGCGCTGCGCCAATTCAGCGAAAAATTTGGCTACAGAGGGAGGAATGCAATGTTGAAATGCAGTGTGGGACTGATCGCTCTAAGCAGCCTTTTTCTTTCAGGCGCGGCAATCGCCCAGGAAAAGATCAAGGTCGGCGTCACGGCAACGCTGGAAGGCACCTACACGGTGCTCGGCGAGGACGGCATGCGCGGCCACCAGACGGCGCTCAATGTGCTTGGCAAGAAGGTCGGCGACAAAGAGCTTGAATTCATCGTTGCTTCGACCGACGCGACGCCGGATTCCGCGGTGCGCGCCGTACGCAAGCTGATCGAGCAGGACAAGGTGCAGATCCTGTTGTCGCCGCTCTCCGGCGACGAGGGCATCGCGGTCAAGAACTTCGCCAAGACGCATCCGGAGCTGACTTTCATCAACGCCGCCTCCGGCGCGCAAGAAACCACCTATGTCGATCCCGCGCCGAACTTCTTCCGCTACAACATGGATGGCGCGCAGTGGCAGGTCGGCCTCGGCAAATACGCTTATGAGGACAAGAAGTATCGCAAGATCGCGACCGTCGGCGAAGACTATTCCTTCATCTACACGCAGGTGTTCGGCCTCGTGCTCGAATTCTGCGGCGCCGGCGGCCAGGTCACCAACCGGCAATGGGTGCCGCTCGGCACCAAGGATTTTGCCTCCGTCATCGCGGCGCTGCCCGACGATGTCGATGCGATCTATCTCGGCCTGGGCGGTGCGGATGCCGTCAACTTCCTGAACCAGTACCAGCAGGCTGGCGGCAAGGCGCATCTGATGGGTGGTTCCATCATGATCGACCAGACCATCCTGTCCTCCAAAGGCAACGCCAAGAATGCGCTGGTCGGCACCATCGCTGCGAGCGGCCAGGCCGACACCTGGGAGGATCCGGGCTGGCAGAAGTTCGTGAAGGCGTATCAGGACGCGTTTCCGCCCAACAAGCGCTTCCCGAGCCCGTCGCTTCTTGCGACCAACTATTACGGCTCGACCATGGCGCTGATCCTCGCGCTGCGCGAGGTCAATGGCGATCTTTCCAACAACCAGGCCAAGTACAAGGAGGCGCTGGCCAAGATCGAGATCGACGCACCGAACGGCAAGATCAAGCTTGACGCCAACCGCCAGGCGATCGGCACCAACTTCGTCACCGAGGTCGTCGATGACGGCAAGGGCGCGCTGTTCAGCAAGGTCGTGAAGGTGATCCCGAACGTGAACCAGACGCTCGGTTACGATCCGGCGGTGTTCGCCAAGATCGGACTGCCGAGCCGCACGGTTCCGGAATGTAAGAAGTACTGACGCATTCATCGTCGCTCGTTTCGCATACCTCTCCGGCAACCGGGGCGATTTGCAGGCGCGATATCTTGCGCTCTTGCAATCTCGCCCCGGTTGTTGAACGCTGACTGAAAAGACAAGAACATTCGGGAGGGAAGGCATGAGCCGGGCGCTTGCCGTCTTTCACGGCCGGTTTGGTCGGGCGACGGTCTATCAGTTGAACCGCCCCTTCAACGTGCACGCACATCGCGAAGGTCATCTGATCTTCCATGTTGGCGGCCTGTCCGCATGCATCGACGTCTGTGACGGGCACTACGACCTCACGGAAAGCTCCATCGTTGCGGTCAATCCCTGGGAGCCTCACAATTTCCTGCCGTCCGATCTCGACGGTGGCGCGATCTTCTTCGTGCTCTACGTCAATCCGGAGTGGTTCGCGCCCGACGCGCCCGGCGCCGACCGCCTGCGTTTCGGCCGCACCCAGTTCAAGCGCACGGTCGCGCTCGACAAGCACATCAGACGAACCGCAGCGCTTGTGTGCGGCGCACCGTCACTCTCCAGCCTCGATGCCGAGCTGCGGCGACTGATCGACATCTGCTACGACGAAAGTTGGCAGCAGGCCGAGATCGCGCGCGACGCGCGCACGGCCGGCGCCGTCACCGACTTCCGCGTGCGCAAATGCATCAAGCTGATGTCTGAAAGTCCGGGCGCCGAAATGGAGCTCGACACGATCGCGCGCGAATCCGGCCTGTCGCGACCGCATTTCTACCGGCTATTCCGCACCCAGACCGGCGTCACGCCGCATCTCTACCTCAACACCCTGATCATGGAACAGGCGCTGGAAGCCCTTGTCGCCGGCGAAGCACCCATCGCCGACATCGGCTTCGACCTCGGCTTCTCCTCGCAAAGCGGATTCACACGCTTCTTCACCGCCAATGTCGGGATGGCGCCGACCGATTACCGCCGCGCCGCCAAGGTTTTGCGGGCCTGACCGCGCGCGAAAAGATACTGACGATCAAACGCTCCCCTTGTGCCCTCGCTAAGATGGTCGGAACGCGATCCCGAAAAGAGGATCGCAAGTCCGGGAGGACGCACGTCCATGGCGAGGTACGCAGCCTACGCAAGGCTGTTCGACCAGCGTTCAAAGCATGAGGCAGGGCAAGGTCGACGCGGCCTGATCGCTCCCTCCTCCCGCTTGCGGGGGCGCGAGGCCGGGATGAGGCGGTTGACATGACGCGCTTCGTCGAACGCCATCCGGCCTGGGCCCTGATCGTGATCATCGCGATCGCGCTTGCACTGTGGCTGACCCTGGCGGTGTGGCCGCCCGGACTTGAAGAGGCGATCGGCCGCAAGCGGGTCTTCCTGAACGCCGTGTTCAACGGCATCACGCTCGGCGGCCTCTACTTCCTGGTCGCCAGCGGTTTCACCCTGATCTTCGGCCTGATGCGCAACGTCAACCTCGCGCACGGCTCGCTGTATTTGTTCGGCGGCTATGTCGGCTACGCCATCAGCGCCTCGACCGGCTCCTGGCTCCTCAGCTTCATCGTCGCCTTCATCCTGACGGCGCTGGTCGGCGTCCTGCTTCAGCTCATCGTCTTCCGCCGCATGGAGGGCCAGGACTTGCGGCAGACCATGGTGACGATCGGGCTCTCGATCGTCTTCGCCGACCTGATGCTGTGGGCTTGCGGCGGCGACTTCTATCAGATCCAGACGCCGAACTGGCTGATCGGCCCGATCGAGCTGCCGCTGATCACTGCGGTGAAATCCTCGGGCGAGCCGGTCTATCTCCGCTATCCGCTGGTCCGGCTGGTGATCTTCGCCGCCTCCGTCGTGATCGGCCTGGCGATGTGGCTGGCGCTCAACCGCACACGCATCGGCATGATCATTCGCGCCGGCGTCGACGATCGCGACATCCTGGCCGCGACCGGAGTGCGGATCCAGCTCGTCTTCGTGCTGGTCTTCGCGCTCGGCGCCGGGCTTGCCGGCATCGCCGGCGTCGTCGGTGGCACCTTCCAGTCACTCTCGCCCGGCGAAGACATCCGCTTCCTGCTTGCCTCGCTCGTCGTCGTCATCGTCGGTGGCATGGGCTCGATCCCCGGTGCCGCCCTCGGCGCGCTGATCATCGGCCTCGCCGAACAGCTCGGTTCGGTCTACATCCCGACCTACGCCATCGTCGTGACTTTCCTGATCATGGTGCTGGTACTGGCAGTCCGGCCGCAAGGCCTGTTGGCGAGGCGCTGAGATGTCGCTCGCCCACGACGCCCGCGTCACCGTTCGTCCCGCCGCAGCGGCGCAGCGCCCCAAATTGCGCGGATGGCCCGAGATCAACAATCCTGCAGCCTGGATCGTCGCGGCCATTCTTCTGATCATGCCGCTGATCGCCAACGGCTTCTTCCTGATCGAGATCTTTGCGACCACGCTGATCCTCGGCATCATGGCGCTGAGCCTGATGTTCCTCGCCGGCTACGGCGGCATGGTCAGCCTGATGCAGCTCACCATCGCAGGCTTCTCCGCCTATATGGTCGCGGTGTTCGGCGTCAGCGGCAACGCCAATATCAGCCTGGGTTGGCCGTGGTGGCTCGCGGTCCCGATGGCGCTTGCGCTCGCGACCATGTTCGGAACGCTCGGCGGCGCGCTGGCGGTGCGCACCGAGGGCATCTACACCATCATGATCACGCTCGCGATCGGCGCGGCGTTCTATTATTTCACCAATCAGAACTGGGCGATCTTCAACGGCCATACCGGCATCAACACCGTCGCCACGCCGCATTTCTGGGGCGTCAACTGGCGCGCCGACATTCCCTTCTATTACATCGTGCTCGCGGTTGCTGCGCTGTGCTACTTCGCCGTTGAATACATCTCCCGCGCACCGTTCGGCCTGGCGCTGCAGGGTGTGCGCGACAATCCCCGCCGCATGGCTGCGCTCGGCTTCAACGTCAATGCGCACCGGGTCGCCGCCTACGCCTTCGCGTCCTTTGTCGCGGCGCTGGCCGGCGTGCTCCAGGTCTGGAACTACCGGCAGATCTCGCCGGGATCCGTGAGCGTCGGCGCCTGCATCGACATTCTCATCATCGCCGTGGTCGGCGGCATCACGCGTCCCATCGGTCCGTTCATCGGCGCGCTGATCTTCGTGCTGCTACGCACCTTCGCGCTCGACTTCCTGGTCAAGCTCGGGCTCGACGGCAACCGCTTCCGGCTGCTGATCGGTCTCGGTTTCCTCGCCATCGTCTTCTGGTCCTCGGACGGCGTGATAGGGCTCTGGCAGAGCTGGCGACAGCGCCAGCGATCCGGCGCGGCCCGTTCAAGCGGACGTCACGGTCAAGGATCCGGCCATGGATAGCGTCGCGCAACGCCTCTCGGCCGTCGGCGCCGGCGCGGCGCTGGAGCTTCGCGGCGTGACGCGCCTGTTCGGCGCGCTGGCCGCGCTCACCGACGTCACCATTACCGTGCGTCCCGGCGAGCGGCGCGCGGTGCTCGGCTCGAATGGTGCCGGCAAAACCACCCTGTTCAACTGCATCACCGGCGATTTCCCGCCCTCCTCCGGCACCATCCGTTTCTTCGGCGAGGACGTCACCCACTTCCCGCCCTACGAGCGCATCCGCCGCGGTCTGCGCCGGACCTACCAGATCTCCGCGCTCTTTCCCGGTCTCACCGTCCAGGACAACGTCTACCTCGCCTGCCGCGGCGTCTCGCGCGGGCGCTTCTCGTTCCTGCGCCCCGGACAGAACGACGCGCTGATGAGCGCGGCCGATAATCTCGTGCAGGCTGTCCATCTCACGGGCGTGAAGGACCAGCGCGTCGCCGAGCTTGCGCATGGCCAGCAGCGCCAGCTCGAGATCGCACTGGCGCTCGCGGGAGCGCCGCGCTTCGTGTTGTTCGACGAGCCGGCCGCGGGCCTGTCTCCGACCGAGCGTGCCGAGCTGGTCGAGATCCTGACCTCGCTGCCGGCGCATATCGGCTACATCATCATCGAGCACGACATGGACGTGGCGCTACGCGTCGTCGAGAGCGTCACGATGATGCACAACGGGCGCATCTTCAAGGAAGGCCTGCCGCAGGAGATCCAGTCCGATCCCGAGGTGCAGGAGCTTTACCTCGGAGGCGGCCATGAATGAGGCCCGCCGCTCCGCCGCCGCCCTCGAAGTCCGCGGCCTCGACGTCTACTACGGGCATTCGCATGCGCTGCAAGGCGTGGATCTGACGCTCGAAGCCGGCGTATTCTCGGTGGTCGGCCGCAACGGCATGGGCAAGACCACGCTGTGCAAGGCGATCATGGGACTGGTGCCGGTCAGTGGCGGCTCGATCCGCGTCCGCGGCGACGACATCACCCAGCGGCCGCCCGCCCACATAGCCCGGCTCGGCGTCGGCTACGTGCCACAGGGCCGGCGGCTGTGGCGCTCGCTCAGCGTCGACGAGCATCTGCAGCTTGCCGCGGGCCTGCGGCGCGGGCCGTGGACGGTCGAGCGCATCTACGAGACCTTTCCGCGATTGGCCGAGCGCAAGGATCATGGTGGCGGCCAGCTCTCCGGCGGCGAGCAGCAGATGCTGGCGATCTCCCGCGCGCTGCTCACCAACCCGCAGCTCCTGATCATGGACGAGCCGACCGAGGGGCTTGCGCCCGTCATCGTCGCCCAGGTCGAGGAGATGCTGGTGCGGCTTGGCGAGGACGGCGACATGTCCGTGCTCGTGATCGAGCAGAATATCGGTGTGGCCACGGCCGTGTCGCGCAACGTCGCGATCATGGTCAACGGCCGCATCAACCGCATCATCGATTCCGTGCGCCTTGCCGCGGACCGGGAGTTGCAGCAGCGCCTGCTCGGCGTCGGACTCCACGCCGAGCTCGAGCCCGCCATCGACGTGCCGGCTGCAGGCACCGGGGCGAAGGCCGCACCGCAGCCGTCCCGTCCAGGCGGCCCGATCCGCGTCTACATCTCCAATCCGACGCCGCCCACCCGATGGTCACAGCCAGTCCCGATCGCTCGCATCGAGGCCGCCGCCCGCACGCTCTCGACACAGGTGGCGCGTCTCGACGAGACCGCCCGGCGCCGGCGCGAGCCGGTCGCGGCGCAGATGCAGGGACCCCCGGTCGTGCTCGTCGTCGGCACGCTCGACACCAAGGGCACGGAGCTTCGCTTCATCCGCGACATCATCGCCGGGAGCGGCCTGCGCACGCGACTGGTCGATGTCTCCACCAGCGGCCGGCACGCAACCAGCGACGTCTCCGCCCAGGAGATCGCGTTGAACCATGGGCGCGGCGGATCGGCGGTGTTCGGACCCGACCGCGGCGCCGCCGTCACGGCGATGGCCGAGGCCTTCGCCAGCTGGCTGCGACGCCAGAGCAATGTGGCCGGCGTGATTTCAGCGGGCGGCTCGGGCGCGGCGTCGCTGGTCGCGCCGGGGATGCGGGCCCTCCCCGTCGGGGTGCCCAAGCTGATCATCTCTTCCGTCGCCTCCGGCGACGTCGGGCCCTATGTCGGCCCCGCCGACATCACCATGATGCATTCGGTCACCGACGTGCAGGGCCTCAACTCGATCTCGCGTGCCGTGCTCGCCAATGGCGCCTACGCGCTGGCCGGCATGGTCAGGGCCCGCCTCGATCAGCACGCGCGGAAGGATCGCGGCGACGGCGGATTGCCGTCGGTCGGCCTCACCATGTTCGGCGTCACCACGCCGGCGGTGCAGAAGATCGCGGCCGACCTGCGCGAGGATTTCGAATGCCTCGTCTTCCACGCCACCGGCGTTGGCGGCCGCTCAATGGAGAAGCTCGTCGATTCCGGGCAGATCGCCGGCGTCATCGATCTCACCACCACGGAAATCTGCGATCTCCTGATGGGCGGCGTGTTCCCGGCGACCGACGACCGCTTCGGCGCCATCATCCGCAGCCGCCTGCCTTACGTCGGCTCGGTGGGCGCGCTCGACATGGTCAATTTCGGCGCCCCGGACACCATTGCGGAGCGCTACCGCGGCCGCAAATTCCACGTCCACAACCCGCAGGTCACCTTGATGCGGACCACGGCGGACGAGAACGAACGCATGGGCCGCTGGATCGCCGATCGGCTCAACCAGATGGACGGCCCGGTACGCTTCTTCCTGCCCGAGGGCGGCGTCTCCGCGCTCGACGCGCGAGGACAGCCATTCTGGGATCCCGATGCCGATGCGGCGCTGTTCCGTGCGCTGGAGCGGAACGTGCGGCAGACCGCCAACCGTCAGCTCATCCGCGTCCCCAAGAACATCAACGATCCCGAGTTCGCCTCCACCATTGTCAGCGCGTTCCGGACCTTGTTCGGCCGCACCGGGGCGCGCCGGAGACTAGCGAGGTGATCGATGGCCCGGTTTGAACGCGCAGAACTGTTGAAACGCTTCCGCGACATGGCAAAGCGCGGCGAGCCCATCATCGGCGGCGGCGCCGGCACCGGCCTGTCGGCCAAGTGCGAGGAAGCCGGTGGCGTCGATCTCATCGTCATCTACAATTCCGGCCGCTATCGCATGGCCGGCCGCGGCTCGCTTGCGGGATTGATGGCTTATGGCGACGCCAACGCCATCGTGCTGGAGATGGCCGGCGAAGTGCTGCCCGTCGTGACCAGGACGCCAGTGCTCGCTGGCGTCAATGGCACCGACCCGTTCCGCGACATGGACGTTTTCCTGGACCAGTTGAAGGCGCTCGGTTTTGCCGGCGTGCAGAACTTTCCGACCGTCGGCCTGATCGACGGAGTGTTCCGCGCCAATCTCGAAGAGACCGGCATGTCCTATGCGCTGGAGATCGACATGATCGCCAAGGCGCGCGAGAAGGACCTGCTGACGACGCCCTACGTCTTTACCGAGAAGGAAGCCGCGGCGATGGCGATCGCGGGCGCGGATATCATCGTCTGTCACCTCGGCCTCACGACCGGGGGCAGCATCGGCGCGCAGACCGCACCCAAGCTCAAGGATTGCCCGGCGCGCATCGACACCTGGGCCTCCGCCGCGCTCAGCGTCAATCCGGACATTCTGGTGCTCGCCCACGGCGGACCGATCGCCGATCCGGACGACGCCGATTTCATCATGAAGAACACCCGCTACTGCCACGGCTTTTACGGCGCCTCCTCGATGGAGCGGCTGCCGGTCGAGCGGGCGCTGACGGATCAGGTACGCAAATTCAAGGCGATCGGCGCGCGATAACGCCGGAAGGTCGAGGGAGGGAAATATGTCAGGGACTCTGGTCGGTGAATTGATCCTCTGGCTGATCGTCGCCATCGTGGTGATCGTGGTCGGCGTCTACATCGTGAACTGGCTCTACCATCGTTCGTCCAAGGAGACCTCATTCGTCCGGACCGGCCTGCTCGGCGAGCGCGTCGTGATCAACGGCGGCGCCTTCGTGCTGCCCTTCATCCACGACTACACGCCGGTCAACATGAACGTTCAGCCGATGGGCATCGTGCGCTCCCGGCAGGACGCCGTGATCACCCGTGACCGCATGCGCGTCGACATCGAGGCCGACTTCTATGTCCGCGTCCAGGCCACCCGCGAAGCCGTGTCCATCGCCGCCGCCACGCTCGGCCGCCGCACCATGGAGCCCGAGCAGCTCCACGCCCTCCTCGCCGGCAAATTCATCTCCGCGATCCGTTCAATTGCCTCGGAGATGACCTTGGAGCAGATGCATGAGCAACGCGGCGAGTATGTGGCCCGCGTCAAGGCGAACGCGGCTGAGGCCCTCGCTCAGAACGGACTCGAGCTGGAGTCCGTCGCGATCACCGATCTCGACCAGACCGATCTCGAATTCTTCAATCCTTCGAACCGCTTCGACGCCGAAGGTCTGACACGGCTGATGGAGGACATCGAGGCCAAGCGCAAGCTGCGCAACGACATCGAGCAGGATTCTATGATCAAGATCCGCTCCCGCAATCTGGAGGCCGAGCGACAGGCCCTCGAGATCGAGCGCGAAAGCGAGACGGCGCGCCTCGAGCAAGAGCGCGACATCGAGATGCGCCGCGCCCTGCAACGCACCGAGGTCGCGCGTGAGCGGGCCCTGCGCGAGACCGAGGCCGAGCAGGCGCAAATTTCCGCGCGGGAGACCATCGAGAAGGCACGCATCGCCAACGACCAGGCGATCGCGGAAGCCCGCATCGCGTCCGAGCGCGAGACGCGCCAGCGGGAGATCGAGCGCACCCGCACCATCGAAGAGAAGGAACTGCTCGCCCGCGAGGAGATCGAGAAGACCCGGATCGCCAACCAACGCTCGATCGACACCAGCCGCATCGCCTCGGAGCGCGAAGTGCGCCAGCGCGAGATCGAGCGGATGCGTACGATCGAAGAAGCCGAGATCGCCGCCCGCGAGGGGATCGAGAAAGCGCGCATCCAGCAGGACCGGGTGGTGACCGACGCCCGTATTGCCAATGAAGAAGAGACACGGCGCCGCGAGATCGAGCGGACCCGCGCCGTGGACGAAGCCGAGATCGCCGCCCGCGAAGCGACCGAAAAGGCCCGCATCGCCCAGACCATGATTGTCAATGTCGAGCGCATCGCGTCGGACGAGCGCACCCGCGCGCTTGAGATCCAGCAGGTGCGCACGATCCAGGAAGCCGAGATCGAGGCCCAGCGCGCGGTCGAGGCCGCGCGCATCGCCCGCGAGCGGACGCTTGCCGCCGAGCGCATCGCCGCCGAGCAGAATACGCGGCAATTGGAGATCGAGCGCAACCAGGCACTCGACGTCGCGGGAATCACGGCACGCGAGGCGACGGAAGCCACCCGTATCGCCCAGGAGGAACGCGTTCGTTCACTCGAGATCGCCCGCAACCGCGCCGTCGAGGAAGCCGACATCGCCTCGCGCGAAGCGATCGAGGCCGCGCGGGTTGCACAGGAGAAGGCCATCGCCGCCGAGCGGATCCAGGCCGACAGGGAGACCAAGGCGTTGGAGATCGAGCGGACCGCAGCGATCGAGGCGGCTGACCTCAAGCGGCGCGACGTGATCGAGCGCCAGCGGATCGGCGTCGATCTCGCGCTGGAGTCCGAGCGGATCAATTCGTCCAAGAAGCGCGAAGTGCTCAATATCGAGCAGAAAAAGGCGATCGAGATCGCGGACGAGGACCGCGTCATCGCGCTCTCCACCAAGCGCTCCGAACGCATCGACGCCGACCGCCAGGTCAAGCAGGCCGAGATCGTCGCCCGCAAGGACGTCGAGACCACCGACGTCTCACGCGAGCAGGCGCTGGAGGCGGCGCGGATCGAACGCCGCCGCTCGATCGAGCAGCTCGAGGTCGCCCGCGTCCAGTCGCTGCAGGAAGCCGAGATCGCCGCGCGCGAAGAGGTCGAGCGTGCCCGCATTTCGTCGGATCGCGGCCTGGATGAAGCCCGCATCGGCCGCGAGCGCGAACTGCGCAAGCTCGAAGTCAACCGCGAGAAGGAGGTCGAGACCGTTCTGATGGAGAAGGCGATCGCGATCCACCTGAAGTCGCTGGAAGAGTCCGCAGCCAGGGCCTCGGCCGAGGAAGCGCGGATACATGCGACGGAGGCCACCGAGCGTGTCATCACCGCGCGCGAAAACGAAATCGCCAGGCGTCGCAAGAGCGTGGAAATCGTGATTGCCGAGAAGCAGGCCGAGGAGACCCGAATTGCCGCCGAAGCCGAGCGCGTGCGCGCGGCCGTCGAGGCCGAGGCGCAGCGGCTGCTCAACGAGGCCGAGAACGTGCTGACCGACCAGGCTCGCTACTCGCTGTTCCGCAGGAAGCTGCTCGACCGCATCGAAGGCATCGTGCGCGAGAGCGTCAAGCCGATGGAGAAGATCGAGGGCATCCGCATCCTCCAGGTCGACGGCCTCAACGGCAACGGCCATGGCGGCAATGGCGGCCGCAGCGCCACCGACGAGGTGATCGACTCGGCGCTGCGCTACCGCGTCCAGGCGCCGCTGATCGATTCGCTTCTGGCGGATATCGGCGTCGAGGGCGGCAGCCTCGCCAAGATGCCGGGCCTGATCCGCGAGGCTCGCGACATGCAAGGCATCAAGGAGTCCGCCCGCAAGGGCGGCGGTGGCGGCGGAGGCGGCGAGAAGCCGGCTGCAGCTCCCTCGCCTTCCACCGAGGGCGAGCCGCCCGCGGAGCGCAGCCCCCGGAAGAAGAGCTGAGGTCGCATCATGGCCCGCGTCTATGTCTCAACCGTCGTCAATGCGCGCAACGATCGCGTCTGGGCGCGGGTGCGCGACTTCAACGGCATGCCGAACTGGCATCCCGCGATCGCGGAAAGCCGCATCGAGGGCGGCGAGCCCTCGGACAAGATCGGCTGTGTCAGGGATTTTCGCCTGCGCAACGGCGACCGCATCCGCGAGAGGCTGCTCGGCCTTTCCGACTACGACATGTTCTGCACCTATTCGATCCTGGAATCCCCCATGGGCGTCGAGAATTACGTCGCGACGTTGCGGCTGACGCCGGTCACCGACGGCGACCAGACCTTCATGGAATGGACCGCCGAGTTCGACTGCGCACCCGAACGGGAAGCGGAGCTCGTCGGCAATATCGGCGGCGGCGTGTTCCAGGGCGGCTTCGACGCCCTCAAGCGCCAGTTCGGAGGGTGAACTCCGTGCCGCATATCGTGAAAAGCACGATCCTGGATGCGCCCACCGATGCGGTGTGGGACGTGCTGCGCGATTTCAACGGACATGATCACTGGCATCCGGCGGTTGCGAGCTCCACGATCGAGCGCGCGCACTCCCCTGACAAGATCGGCTGTATCAGGCGCTTTAAGCTGCAGGACGGATCGGAGCTGCGCGAGCAATTACTGGCGCTCTCCGATCTCGAGCAGACCTTCAGCTACTGTCTGCTCGATACGCCGGTGCCGATGTTCAACTACGTAGCGCATGTCCGCCTGCTGCCGGTGACCGACGGCGACCGCACCTTCTGGCACTGGGAGTCGCGCTTCAGCACCCGGCCGGAGGACCGCGATCGCATCGTCCACATGGTCGCGGAAGACATCTATCAAGCCGGCTTCGAGGCGATCCGCCGGCACTTGAAGGAGGCGGCATAGCAATGGCCGTGACAGTGAAGACTTTTGCCAGCACAAGCGAAGCGGCCGGCGCGCTGTCGGCAGATCGCGGCGCACGCTATCTCGGCGGCGGCACGCTGGTGATGCGGGCGCTGAACGAGGGTGACGTCTCTGTCTCGACCGTCATCCGCGCCAGCGACCAGGCCCTGACCCGGATCGACGCGTCGGGCCCGCGCGTGACGCTCGGGGCCGGCATCACCTTCGCAAAAATCCTCGCCGAGCGCGACCTGGGCTTCCTGCACGCCCCTGCCCGCTCGATCGGCGGACCTGCGGTGCGCAACATGGGCACGGTCGGGGGCAATTTGTTCGCGCCAAGTCCCTATGGCGACTTCACGGTGGCGCTGCTTGCGCTCGATGCCACCGTCGCCGTGCAGGGCGGCTTTGGCACGCGCGACATCGCCATCGAAGAATTCTTGCAGGCGCGCGAGCGGCAGGCCGGCACGCTGGTGCTCTCGGTGTCCTGCGCACGGCCGGCGAGCGCGGACGCCTTCCGCTACCACAAGGTCGCCCGTATCAAGCCAAAGGGCGGCTCCGTCATTACGCTCGCAGCCCATCTGCCGATCAGCGGCGGACGGATCGCCGGGGCACGGATCGCGCTGGGCTCGATGGCACCGACCCAGATTCGGGCACGCGCCGCCGAGCGTGTGCTCGAGGGACGTTCGTTGGATGCCGCGACCATCGCAGCCGCGGCGTCCGCCGTCACCGAGGGCACCTCACCCTTCGATAACGCGCTCGGCAGCGCCTGGTATCGCCGCGAGATCGCCGGCGTCCATCTGCGCCGTCTCCTCTCGGGTCAGGAATAGCTCGTCATGGCCAAGACCGCCCTGCAATTTCGTCATAACGGCCGCGACGTCGCGATCTTCGTCGATGGCGGCACCAATCTGCTGGTCGCTCTGCGCGAACTGATCGGCGATATGACGCCGAAGTTCGGCTGCGGCCAGGGCGGCTGTGGCACCTGCAGTGTGCTGATCGACGGCGAGTTGCACCTGTCATGCCTGACGCTGGCGGAAACCGTCGCCGGCCGATCGGTAGAGACGCTCGACGGCCTCAAGCAGGGTCCAAACCTGCATCCGCT
This sequence comes from Bradyrhizobium sp. Arg816, assembly GCF_029989365.1. GTDB lineage: Bacteria > Pseudomonadota > Alphaproteobacteria > Rhizobiales > Xanthobacteraceae > Bradyrhizobium. Next base: position 558,122 of record NZ_JAPRAQ010000001.1, read on the forward strand.
CCAGCGTGCTTTCGCCGACAATTTTGCCGCCCAATGCGGCTATTGCACGCCGGGCATGCTGATGGCCGCAAAGGCGCTGCTCGACCGTAATCCGCAGCCTAGCCGCGCCGAGGTCGTCGAGGCGATCTCCGGCAACATCTGCCGCTGCACCGGTTACGAACCCATCATCGATGCCATCCTTGCCGCTTCGGGCGGCCGGGCCAGTGCCTAAAGGATTTTGTCATGCTGGAACTGCGCAAGGACATTTTCGCCGACGAGCGCGACGACAATCTCAATGAGATCGGCAAGGGCACGCAGCGCCAGGACATGCTCGGCCATGTCACGGGCACGTCGAGCTATTTCAACGACCACAAGCTTCAGGGCATGCTGCACCTGAAGGTGGTCCGCTCGACGCAGGCGCACGCGCAGCTGCGCCATATCGATACCACGGAAGCCGAACGCTCGTCCGGCGTACGCCGGATCATCCGCGGCGCCGACGTGCCGCGCAATCTCAACACGCTTCTCAGCCTCATCAACTTCGGCAAGGACGACGAGCCTACGCTGGCGGTGGACAAGGTCCGCTACAAGGGCGAGCCGGTCGTCGCCATCGTCGCGGACAGCGAGCGCGAGGCGTTCGAGGCCATCGCAAAGGTGCGGATCGACTACGCGCCGCTGCCGGTCGTGCTCGACGTCGAGGACGCGCTCAAGGCCGGCGCGCCCGTGGTCAACGGGACCTATCCGAAGAACGCCTTCATCTATCACGACGTCCATGATCACCAGAAGCTGCGCTTCGGAGATGCCGACGCCGCGCTCGCGACGGCCGACCACGTGCTCGAACAGCGCTACCAGATGTCTCCGATCGAGCACGCGCCGACCGAGACCAATGGCGCGATCGCCGCGCCCGACACCAACGGCCGCTACGTCGTCTACACCTCGACGCAGGCGCTGTTTTTCTCGGTCGACACCTGCGCCAAGATCCTGGACCTGCCATCCAACACCTTTCACTTCATCGGTGGCACGGTCGGCGGCGGCTTTGGCGGCAAGGTGGATACGCTGACCGAGCCGCTCGCGATCCTGGGCGCGATGCTGACAGGGCGTCCCGTCCGCTATGTGTTCGGGCGTGAGGAGGAGATGCAGTACGGCCCGCCCCGCGGCGCTGAGCGCATCTACATCAAGGACGGCGTGATGCGGGATGGCCGTGTCATCGCGCGAAAAATCCGCGCCTATTTCGACAGCGGCGCCTATACTAGGCTGTCCAGCTACGCCGCCGTGAAATGCGCCGCGCATCTGCCGGGGCCCTATACCATCCCCAACGTCTATGGCGACGTCTATTGCGTCTTCACCAACCGGACGCCCGCGACGGCGATGCGCGGTTTCGGCGTCACCGCGATGGATTTCGCGATCGAGTGCCAGATGGACAAGCTGGCCAACCTCGTCGGCATGGACCCGATGGAGTTCCGGATCCTCAATGCCTATCGCGACGGCGACATGAAGGCGCATCGGCGCGAAGCCAAGAACACCGCGCTGATCGAATGCGTCCAGGTCGCCGCCGAGAAGGCGAAATGGCCGATCCGCGAGGAGTTCAAGCGAGCGTCGTCGCGCAAGGACGGCGGCGGCAGCCGCGCCGTGATCCCGCCGACCCCGACGGATTCGCGCAGCCGGCCGGCCGCGCCAGTCCAGCAGCGCACCAGCTATGACCGGCTCCCGCCCGCCGTCACCCGCGAACCACCGCGCGAGCCGCCGCCTACTGCGCCGTCACCACCTCCACCGCGGCCGGCCGCGCCCTCGCATGGCGCGCCCCGCTTCTCCTCCGTGTTCGGCACCAGGAGACGCTGATGACCCGGCATCGCGGACGCGGCATGGCGTCGATCAACTATCCCATCGGCATGAATCTCGGCGGCGATCCCAGCCAGGCCTTGGTTCATTCCAACCCGAGCGGCAAGTTCACGGTGGCGCTGTCGTCGATCGATCTCGGCCAGGGCATGAAGTCGGTGACGCGTCAGATCTGCGCCGAGACGCTGGGCGTTCCCGTCGAGGACGTCTATGTCGACACCGCGGATTCCGACACCGGTCCGCATTGCATGGGCTCCTTCGCCTCGCGCGGCACCCATCGCGTCGGCAATGCCGTGATGGCCGCGGCGCGCGAGGCACGCGGCGTGATGATGGAGGCAGCCGCCGAGGAGCTCGAGGTCAACGCCGCCGATCTCGAAACCGACGGACGCGGCAACATCCACGTCAAGGGTGCGCCGCATCGCTCGATCTCGACCAAGGACGTCGCCATCGCCGCCCAGTTCAAGCAGGGCAAGACCATCTCCGGCCGCGGCATATTCCTCGTGCCTCTGTCCAACGTCGACCCCGAAACCGGCGAGATGTCGCCGGCGACCTGCTACGCCCATGCCTGTCTCGTGGCGGAGGTCGAGGTCGACGACGAGACCGGTGAAGTCGCGATGGTCCGCATGGACTCCGCCTATGAGCTCGGCCGCGCGCTCAATCCGCGCCTGGTCGAGCAGCAGCTCGTGGGCGGCGCCTGGATGGGCATCAGCCACGCGCTCTACGAGACGACGGAGCCTCACTATCCCGACCCCGTTCACGGCCCCCGCGACTTCGTCGAATATCTGATGCCCGGCCCGGGCGACATTTGCCCGCACGATATCGCCGTGCTGGAGCGCCCCGCGCCAGATGGCCCGTTCGGCGCCAAGGGACCGGGCGAAATGTGCGCCAATCCCGTGCTGCCGGCTGTCGCGAATGCGATCTTCAACGCCGTCGGCGTGCGCATCGACGATCTGCCGATTACGCCGGAAAAGGTGCTGCGCGCGATCAAGACTCAGGGCGGCGCGCGGCCACAGGCGCGACGCTGAGACTGGCCATGGCAGTTCGCAGCAACATCGTTGGCATCGACAACCCCGAGGCGCTGGAGAAGGCGCTTCGGGCGGCCTATTACCTCGCCGATGAGGGGCTCGCGACCGCAGCCTATCTCGGCCTTGCCCTCGGCAAACCGCTCCTGCTCGAAGGCGCCCCCGGCGTCGGCAAGACCGAGGCCGCGAAAGCCATCGCCGCCGTCCTCGGCCGCCGCCTCATCCGCCTGCAATGCTACGAGGGCATCGACGCCTCGGCCGCGCTCTACGAGTGGAACTATCCACGCCAGATGCTCGCGATCCGCCAGGCTGGCGACGAGAGCATCGACATCTATGGCGAGACGTTTCTGATCGAGCGGCCGATGCTGGCGACGCTTCGCGCGCCCGACTCGACCGTGCTGCTGATCGACGAGATCGACCGCGCCGACCAGGAATTCGAGGCGTTCCTGCTCGAATTTCTCTCGGACTTCCAGATTTCGATCCCGGAACGCGGCACGGTGCGCGCGGCCGAACGTCCTGTCGTCGTGCTGACGTCGAATCGAACGCGCGACCTGCACGAGGCCCTGCGCCGCCGCTGTGTCTATCACTGGATCGACTATCCCACCGAAGAGCGGGAGGCGCGTATCGTGATGCTGCGGGCCTCCAGCGTCGCCGAGGCGACTGCGCGGGCCGTCGTCGCGGCCGTCGGCAAATTGCGCCGCGAGCCGCTCAGCAAGGCACCGGGCATCGCGGAAGCGGTCGACTGGGCTGAAGCGGCGACGCTGCTTCACAAGGGCGGCGCGCGCTGGCCCGACGCCTTCAAACGCTCGATCGGCGTGGCGCTGAAAGACGAGGAAGACCTGCACTTCATCTCGCCACGGCTCGACGTCATGCTCGCGGAGGCAACCGCATGAGCACCGAGCCGGAGCTTCCGCGCGCTGCCCGCATCTTCGTCTCCTTCGTCGCGCTGCTGCGCGCCAACGGCTTCGCCGTCGCGCCCGAGCAGACCACCTCCTATCTCGCCGCGATCGAGCTGCTCGGGCCGCGCGACCTCAACGACATCAGGCAATCGGCACTGGCCACACTCGCCCCGCCACCCGAGCGCCGCACGACCTTCGACCGGCTGTTCGACCTGCACTTCCGTGGCAGCGAAGCCATCGAACATGTCGATGATGGCGAGGACGACGAGACTGTCCGGCTCCAGGAAGAGGGCCGCGGCGAACAGGCCCCCCTGTTCTCCGACGATGCCAACGAATCGGGCCTCGCCGCGACGCGTACCGAGGCGCTGGTGGAGCGCCGCTTCGCCCAGCTCTCCACCACCGACGCGCTCCGGCGCCTGGCGCGCGAGGCCGCGCGGCGCCTGCCGCAGCGTCGCGGCCACCGGCGCATGCGCGCCCGCCGCGGGCCGTTTGCCGACCTTCGCCGGACCTTGCGCGACAGCGTGCGGAGCGACGGCGAGATCCTGCGGCTCGGGCACCTGAAGCGGCGCCAGCGCCGGCGAAAGCTCCTGCTGCTGATCGACGTCTCCGGCTCGATGAAGACGCGCACCGAGGAGAACATGAAGCTCGCGCATACGCTGGTGCAGGCCGCGCCCAATGTCGAGGTCTTCACCTTCGGCACGCGGCTGACCCGCGTCACCCGGCCGTTGCGTCTCAAGCGTCGCGAGCAAGCGCTGAACGCGGCTGCGCACCTCGTCAGCGACTGGGACGGCGGCACCCGCATCGGCGACGCGCTGCAAGCCTTCCTCGCGGTGCCGCGGTTCGGGGGTTACGCGCGAGGCGCAGCCGTCGTCGTCGTGTCGGACGGGCTGGAGCGCGGCGAAGTCGATGCGTTGCGCGACGCCGTGGCAAAGCTGTCGCGGCGTGCCTGGCGCGTGAGCTGGCTGACGCCGCTCGCGACGGGCCCGGACTTCCGCCCGCAGACCGAGGCGCTGGTGGCCATCCAGCGCTTCGTCGATGATCTCGTGGATGGCGGTTCAAGCGCGTCGATTGTCGCGCACATTCTGACGTTGGGACGGAGGAAAGCGGCGTGAGCGACATTGTCGACGGCCATCATCACATCTGGCGGCAGGCCGACCTGCCCTGGCTGACCGGCCCGATGCAGCCGCGCATCTTTGGACCCTACGAGCCGATCCGTCGCGATTATCCGATCCGGGAATATCTCGACGACCTCGAGGGCACCGGTGTCGCCCGTTCGGTCTATGTCCAGACCAACTGGTCCAATGACCGTTTCGAGGACGAAGCCGCCTGGGTGCAGCAGACCGCCGACGAGCACAGCTGGCCGCATGCCATCGTCGCCTACGCCGATTTCGCCGTCGACGACGTGCGCCCGCAACTCGATCGCCTGAAGCGCTATCCGCTCGTGCGCGGCGCGCGCATGCAATTGCACTGGCACGAAAATCCGCTCTATCGCTTCGCGGCCAGGCCCGATCTCTGCGTCGATCCCATGGTCCGCCGCAACATCGCGCACCTGGCCGATTACGGCTGGAGCTTCGACCTCCAGGTCTTCACGCCGCAGATGCCGGACGCGGCGCAACTCGCCGAGTCCTGCCCTGGGGTGACCTTCATCCTCCAGCATGCCGGCATGCTGGAGGACCTCTCGCCCGCGGGCCGGGCCGCCTGGCGCGCCGGGATGGCCCGGCTCGCGCTCTGTCCGAACGTGGTCTCAAAACTCTCCGGGCTCGGCACCTTCATCCATCGCAACGATCCCGCACACATCGCGGCCGTCCTTACCGATACCGTCGCGATTTTCGGCGCGGAGCGCTGCCTGTTCGGCTCCAATTTTCCGATCGAGAAATTGTGGACGAGCTATCGGGAGCTCGTCGACGCCTTTCGTGCCGCGGCCGCGAAGCTGACGACCGAGCAGCAGGACGCGATTTTCAGGACGACGGCAACGCGCGTCTATCGGCTTTGACAGACCAAGAACGGAACAGGGAAGGGAAACGAATGGCGCTGGAGATCAAGATCCTGGACTATGGCGATATCGAGCTGGAATCGAGCTTTCTGGTCCTCGGCCGCGACTGCGGCCGCACCCGCCGCGTCCTCACCCTCGGCTTTCTGATCCTCGGCGGCAAATATCCGGTCGTGGTCGATACCGGTTACCGCTCCAACCAGATCATGGAAACGCTCGGGATGCGCGGCCTGCAATACCACGAGCACATGATCGAGAACCAGCTCGCCCGCCACGGCGTGCGCATGGGCGACGTCCGCTTCGTCTGCCATACCCATCTGCACATCGACCACGCCGGCAAGGACGATCTGTTTCCGATGAATACGACCGTCGTCCTCAACCGGAAAGAACTCGAATATTCCGTCTCCGGGTTGATGCATCCGCAATATCCGGCGCCGGACATCAAGCATCTCATCGACCGACTGCACACCAAGAGTGCGCTGCGCTTCCTCGACCTCGAGATCACAGGTCCTATCGAGCTGATGCCCGGCGTCTATTGCGACGCCGCCAACGCCCACACCGAGGGCTCCATGAACATCATCGTCGAGACCGCCGACGGCATTGCCACCATCTGTGGAGACGTAATCTACGATTTCAACGACCAGATCGTCACGCCCTTCCACGAGATTCACGACTGGGAGCCGCGGACGACGGGAAACCACGGCACCAGCAAGCGGGCCGAGAAGGCCTCGATCAAGAAGCTGCTGAGCAATTCGCGCTATTTGCTGCCGGTGCACGACAGGCCGGCCAAGATCGAGGGCGGCATGGTGGTCGGACGCCTGCACGACCAGGTCCCCGGCCCGATCGTGCAGTCGCTGCCCGCGCGGAACTGGTTCCCTGCCTGACGTGAGCTAAGGATATCGACCGATGACGCATGTCACCTTGCGCTCCGAATTCGAAAGCCTGATCGACCCCTACGCGCGGGTCGCGCAGGTCGGAACGGGTTTTGACTTCACGGAAGGGCCGATCTGGCATCCGGTCGATCATTATCTCCTGTTTTCGGACATGCCGGGCGACGTGCGGCGGCGCTGGGATGCGCGGCGCGGCATCGCGGAGGTCAAGCGCCCGTCGAACAAATGCAACGGCATGACCTATGACGCCGAGCTCAATCTGATCGTCTGCGAGCACGCGACCTCGTCGCTGATCCGTGAGCGACCGGACGGGCGGCGCGAGGTGCTGGCTTCGCACTTCCAGGGACAGGAGCTCAACAGCCCCAACGACGTCTGCGTGCACTCCTCCGGCGCCATCTATTTCTCCGATCCCTGGTATGGCCGCATGCCGGTCTACGGGGTCGAGCGGCCGCGCCAGCTCGGCTTCCAGGGCGTCTATCGCGTCATGCCGGGCGGCGAGCCCAAGCTCGTGGTGGACCGCAATTTGTTCGACCAGCCGAACGGGCTGTGCTTCTCGCCCGACGAGAAGCTGCTCTATGTCAACGACACCGTGCAGGCGCTGATCCGCGTATTCGACGTCAACGGCGACGGCTCGCTGTCGAACGCGCGCGTGTTCGCGAGCAGCATCCGCTCCGAGCTGGAGCCGGGCCTGCCCGACGGCATGAAGTGCGACCAGCATGGCAATGTCTGGGTCACCGCGCCCGGCGGCGTCTGGGTCTATTCACCGCGCGGCGAGCTGCTCGGGAAAGTCCGCGTGCCCGAGCTCGTCGCCAACCTTGCCTGGGGTGGCCCGGATTTCCGCACGCTCTATTTGACGTCGACGCATTCGGTCTATGCGATCCCGACCAAGGCCGGGCCGCGCCACGAGCCCTATATGAGCGGCAAACGCGGCAGCGGCGGCGCAAACGCCGGCCCCGCGGCTGCAGCGCCCATCCTCGCCGACGGCGAGATGCGGCTCGATCCGAGCCGTTGCGCCATGATCATTCAGGATCTTCAGAACGACGTCATCATGGATGGCGGCGCGTTCGCCGAGTCGGGCGCACCGGGTCATGCGAAACAACAGCATGTGGTCGAGAACGTCCGGCGTCTGGCGGAGACAGCTCGCGCGCGCGGCGTCGCCATCATCCATGTCTGGTTCGTGGTCGAGCCCGGCGCACCCGGCGTGACGCTGAACGCACCGCTGTTCGAGGGTCTCGTCGACAGCAAGGCGATGGTGCGCGGCAGTTGGGGCGCCGCCCCGGTCTCGGGCCTCGAGCCGCGGCCCGGCGATTTCGTCGTCGAGAAGATGCGGATGAGCGCCTGGGAAGGCACCCGGCTGGAGACGATCCTGAAAGCGACCGGCCGCGACATGATTATCAACACCGGCGCATGGACCAACATGTCGGTCGAGCACACCGCGCGCACCGGCGCCGACAAGGGCTATTTCATGATCGTGCCGGAAGACTGCTGCTCGACCATGAATGCCGACTGGCACTCCGCCTCGATCAACTTTGCCATGCAGAACGTCGCCGTCGTCACCCGGGCGGATGCCGTCATCAGAGCGCTGGGATGAGTGGTGGCAAAGCTCTTGCACCTCTCCTGCTCGCCCCGTGCCGACTCCGAGTCGAGCGCCGGCGCGCGCGTCTTTCTTGACGGGTTTCGGCAGGCCCGTCCGGATTGGGATATCGACGTCGTGGATCTCTGGCGCGAGCGGCTGCCGGAATTCGCAGGTCCCATCGTCGAGGCCAAATATGCGCGGATGAAGGCGCAGCCCTTCAACGACGCACAGCGCGACAGCTTTGCCGAGGCCGAGCGGATGGCGCTGCGGTTTTCACTGGCCGATCGGGTCCTGATCTCGACGCCGATGTGGAACTTCAGCATTCCGTACAAGCTCAAGCAATGGTTCGATGTCATCGTCCAGCCCGGGCTTACCTTTCGGTTCGATCCCTCCCTGGGATATCTCCCGCTGCTGAAGGACCGGCCGACCACGGTGATTCTCGCTAGTGGCAGCGATTTCGCCACCGGAATGAACCGCGGGCGCATCGACATGGCAACGCCTTACCTGCGGGAAATTTTGCGCTTTATCGGTATCAGCAATGTCCGTTTCGTGCCGATCGGGCCAACCACCGGACCGCAACAGCCCATCGAGGCTGCCCGCGAAAGGGCCCATCAGCACCTCGCAGCAATGGCGGCGAACTTCTGAGCACCGTCGAGGCCGCTGCGGCGCTTCACGACACCTATCGAAGCAAGCTGCCCATCACCTGCGAACGCTAATCACGGCAGGTTGTCCCGCAGAAAAATGTCGATTCGGATGCGCTCCTGGTCGGGGCTGATGGGCTCACCCGAACAATGCGCGAGCAAAACTCGCGCCGCAGACCGCGCCTCGTGGCCGGGATCCTGGTTGATGATCGCATCGAGCGTGCCGCGGACCAGGAAACGCCGCGTGTACTGGGTCAGCTCGTGCGTGATCCAGACCACTTCACGCGCGCGGCCCAAGTCCTCCAGCGCATTGGCGATGCCGCGGTTCCCGGCGCCGCAGCAGTAGATACCGCGGAGATCGGCGTGGCGCGCCAGCAGCGCCGCCGTGAGCTCGCGCGTGCGCTCGCTGTCGTCGCGGCCTTCGATCACCGGCAGCGCGAGCAGGTTCGGATACTCGCTGGACAGGATCTGGTGGAAGCCGAATTGCCGCTCGGTGTGATCGCGCAGCGACAACGATCCCGCGATCACGGCGACCTTCCCCTCGCGGCCGGTGAGGAAACGTCCCATCAGCGTTGCCGCAGTTCGCCCCGCGGCCGGGTTGTCGATTCCGACATAATGCAGACGGCGCGAGCTCGGCGCGTCCGACACAAGGGTCACCACGGCGACCCCGCGCGCGGCGAGCTCGTCGATCGCGGCGCGCACCCTGGGATGGTCCAGTGCGATGACGGCGACGCCCTGATAGGCCGGCGACAGGTTTTCCAGCGCACCGGCGAGCACATCCGGATCGAACACGTCGACATGGAGGATATCGATGAAGCCGCGGTGACCGGCAAGCCAGTCCGCGGTGCGCTGGACCTGCTCGGCCAGGTTGGTCATGAAGCTGTTGCTACCGCTCGGCAGTACGAAGGCGAAGCGGAAGGTCTGCCCGCGGGCGAGCCGCGCGGCCGCGACGTCGCCCCGATAGCCGAGTTTTGCCACCGCGGCCTCGACACGCGCGACGGTCTTGGCGCGCACGCCCTCGCGCCGGTTGACGACGCGGTCGACGGTTGCGAGCGAAACGCCCGCCGCACGCGCGACGTCCTCCAGCGTGGCGCGAACCGCCGGCTGCGTCGCACCGGCTGTCATTCCCGCGCGGCCCACAGCATGCCGCGAGTCATCAACGTTCGGATCTCCGGTACGTCGAGCTCGTAAGCGCGGTGGCCGAGCGAGGAGTAGAACACCCTGCCCGCGCCGTATCGCTTCTTCCAGACCACCGGCATCACCACGCCGTCAATCCAGGGCGCGTGCTCGCCGGTGAAGGTCGTCGTCGCCAGCACCTCGTTGGCGGGGTCGACATGCATGTAGTACTGCTCGGAACGATGCTCGAAACTCTTCAGCCCCTTCATGATGGGGTCATCCGGCTTCGTCAAGTCGACCTTGTAGTCGATGATGTTGCCGGGATGCGCGACCCACTGCCCGCCACACAGGAACTGGTAGTCGACGGACTCGCGGAACGCATCGCACATGCCGCCATGGTGGCCGGCGAGCCCGACGCCGCCACGCACCGCTGCGCAGAGATTGAGCGCTTCCGCCTTCTCGATCTTCGACATGGTATAGATCGGGATGATCAGCGACAGATCGTGGATCGCGGGATCGGCGAACGCCGCCGTCGTGGTCTCGACCCGGACCTCGAAGCCTTCCGCCTTCAGCCAGCCGCGGATCATCGAAGCGCAGAGATCGGGATCGTGTCCCGGCCAGCCGCCCCATACAATCATTGCCTTGCGCATGGTCATTCCCTCAGTCGATCTGTCCGGTTTCACGTCCGGCCGGCAGCATTGCCGGCCGCTCGACGCAGCTGCCGATCTTGACGCGGCGTCCTTCGTCGGCGGAGGTCTGGAACGCCTCCATCACCTCGAGCACATGGAAAGCGAGCACGCCGCTGGCGCGATGCGGACGGTTGTTCAGGATCGCGGAGGCCATGTCGGCGACACCGATGGAACGAAACTCGCCATCGACATGACCGTGGGTCAGCGGCACCGGCTCCCATTCACCGCCAGTCTTCGCGACCTGCACCTCGCCGCCGAACCGGTTCGGGTCCGGCACCAGCATGCTGCCCTTGTCGCCATAGATCTCGATCGGCGCGTGCCGGTGCTTCGGGACGTCGAAGCTCATCGCGATCGAGACGACCGCCCCGCTCTCGAATTCGAGCGTGCCGGCGACATGGGTCGAAACCTCGACCGGGATCAGGGTGCCGTTCATGGGCTGGCTGGTGACCAACCGTTCGGATTTCGGGCGCGCGGTCGAGCCCATCACGCTTGCGACCGGGCCAAGCAGCTGCACGAGATCCGTGATGTAGTACGGCCCCATGTCGAGCATCGGCCCTCCGCCGCGAAGGTAATAGAAGCCTGGCGACGGGTGCCAGCGCTCATGGCCGGGGCAGCCGAAGAAGACGCTGCCCGCGACCGGAGTGCCTATCGCACCATCGTCGATCAGCTTGCGCGCGGTCTGGTGCCCGCCGCCAAGGAACGTATCGGGCGCGCAACCGACGCGAAGGTCCTTCTGCGCGGCGAGATCTATCACCTTGCGGGCTTCCGCGACGTCGATGCCGAGCGGCTTCTCGGAATGAACGTGCTTGCCGGCGTTCAGCACCGCGAGGCTGACGTCGGTGTGGGCAAGTGGCACGGTGAGATTGATGACGATCTCGACATCCTCTCGCTTGAGCAGTTGGTCGACCCGCATCGCCGGCAGCCCGAAGGCGGCGCCCTGCCGCTCTGCCGCGTCGCTGCGCATATCGGCGAGCGCCCTGATTTCCATGACTGGAAAGCGCTGGGCCGCCTTCAGATAGGCGGTGCTGATATTGCCGCAGCCGATGATTCCGATGCCGACTTTTCTCATTGTGATCTCCGTGAGGTATCGTTCATCCCTTGACCGCGCCTGCGGTGAGGCCGGCGACGATGTGCTTCTGCGCCAGAAGAAAGAGAATGATGGTGGGCAGGATCGTCAGCGTGATGAAGGCCAGGATCAGGTGCCACTCGGACGAATACTCGCCCTGATAAACCATGATGCCGAGCGGCCAGGGATAGAGCGCATCGGTGTTGAGCATCACCAGCGGCAACAGATAGGCGTTCCAGCTGTTGACGAAGGTGATTGTCCCGACGGTCGCCAGGATCGGTCGCGACAACGGCAGCGTCACATAGCGGAAGAATTTGATGTAGCTGCAGCCGTCGACCAGCGCGGCCTCGAGCAGTTCATAGGGGATGTCCTTGAAGAAACGGCGTAGCAGCAGCACGCTCATCGCGAGGCTGAAGGCCACCTGCGGCAGTGCCACGCCAAAATAGGTGTCGAGCAGCCCGAGATCGCGCACCTTGATGAAGAGCGGCAGCACCGCGGTCGCGGCCGGAAACAGCAGGCCGAGCGTCAGGTAGCTCAGCAGCATCGATGAGCCGTAGAACCTGACATGGGCGAAGGTGAACGCCGCCATCGAGGCGACGATCAGGGTCAGGGTCACCGTGAGTGTCGAGATGATCAGCGAGTTGCGCAAGAGCTGCCAGTAACGCGCGGAGAACAGGATGTCGGCATAGTTCTGCCACTCCCAGTGACGTGGCAGGCCGAACGGATTGACGCGCAGTTCGCCGAGCGATTTAAAGCCACCGAGCAAGGTCGCGAGCAGCGGCACCAGCACGAAAACGGCAACGACGGCGAGGAACACCGCCTTGAACAGCACGGCAGGATCGAACGGCGTACGATTGGTCTCGGTGCTACTCATCACGCATGAACCATCGCTTGTACGTGAAGGCAAAGGTCACGCAGATCGTGAACAGAATGACACCGATGGCGCTGCCATATCCGACCCGCATGCGGGAGATGCCGTTGTTGTAGAGGAAGCTCACCAGCGTGTTCGAGGAGTCCGCAGGCCCCCCGCGCGTCAGCGGCATGACGAGGTCGAACAGCTGCAGCGAGCCGACGATGGCGAAGAACACAGAGAGCCGAATCGTCGGATAGAGCAAGGGGATGACCACGTGTCGCAGGGCTTGCGAACGCGTCGCGCCGTCGATGCGCGCGGCTTCGATCAGGCTCTTGTCGAGGCCCTGGAGCGCCGCGATGAACAGCATCATGTGGAAACCGAAGTACTTCCAGACGACGACGATCAGCACGGCCAGCATTGCCGTGTCGGTCGAGGCCAGCAGATGCGGGGGCTCGGCGCCGAAGGTACGCCAGATCGAGGCGACAAGGCCGTAATCGCCGTCGTAGACGAAGCTGAAGATCAGCCCGGTCGCGATCTCGGCCAGGATATAAGGCATGAAGAACAGCATGCGCAGCGCCACCGCCCCGCGAAAGCGTTCGGCGAGCATCAAGGCCAGCGTGAGCGCAAGCGGCAGCTGGATGGCGAGCGAAACAGCGATGATCAGCCCGTTGTTGCGCAGCGCGAGCCAGAAGGCGCGTGTCTCCAGCACGAAACGGTAATTGTCGAAGCCGATCCAGTTGGTCGGCCTGCCGAACCCGTTCCAGTTGAAGGCCGAGTACCAGGCCGCCTCGCCGATCGGCAGCACCACGAACAGCGTGAACAACAGCAGCGCCGGCGGCAGGAACAGGATCAGGACCGTCAGCCTGCCGTCCCAGCTCGGGCCGCGCTCGGCGACCTGCGGGAGCTCACCGGCAACGTCCATCGCCGACACGCTCGCGGCCCGGCGTGCCACCGTCAGTTACCCTGCTTCCACGCCGCCTCGATCGCCTTGGCCGCGTCTTGCGGGCTCATGCTGCCGCCGGCGATCTCCGCGGTGACGTCGTTGACGACGCGGCCAACCGAGGGGCCGAGGCTCTGGTCATAGAAATTCTGGTGGTAGTTCGACTTCGCCAGATTGGACGCGATCAGCTTCATGAAGGCGTTGTTGAGACCGGCATCCGCGCCCTGCACCACCGGGATGATGAAGTTGCCCGCAGCAAGCCGCGTCTGCACGTCCCTGGAGACGAAGTATTTCAGGAAATCGACGGCCTCCTTCGGCGAGCCCTTCGTGATCAGCCAGCCGGTGATGCCGCCGAGCGTATCGGTTGGCGCGCCCCTGCCGCCCGCCACGACCGGGAAGTCGAACCAGCAGATCTTCTCTTCACTCAATCCGACCTTGTCGGCGGCAAGCGCACGCTGCAAATGATAGACCGTGCTGATGGCGAGCGTCATCGCCGCCTTGCCATCGCCGAAATAGCCGACCGCCTGCGGATTCTTGAAGCCGAGGAAGCCGTTCTGGAACGGCTGCAGATCGACCAGCTGCTTGAACAGCTCGCCGGACTTCTGGAAGGTCTCGCCGGCGAAGCCGCCATTCTCGCCGCGCAATGCAGCGTCGAAGGCCGGCTTGCCGCCGACGCGCACCGCAAGATGCGTCCAATAGAAGTGCAGCGGCCATTTGTCGGCGCCACCGACCACGATCGGCGTCACGCCCGCTGCCTTCAACGTCTTCACCGCGGCAAGCAGATCGTCCCAGCTCTTGATGGCGGCAGGATCGACCTTGGCTTTCGCCATCAGCTCCTTGTTGCAGAGGAAACCGACCTGCGACAGCGCGGTCGGAAGACCGTAAACGCGGCCGTTGGCCGTGAAGGCCGCGAGCGCCGCCGGCGTCAGGCTGTCGCTGTAGCCCTTCACCTGATCGGTGATGTCGTCGAGGACGCCAGCCTCGATCTGCGTCTTCAGGACGCCGCCGGCCCAGCTGTAGATGATGTTGGGCCGGTCCTTGGATTGCAGGATGGTCGGCAGCTTGGCCTTGTAGGCCTCGTTCTCGAGGAACTGCATCTCGACCTTGATGCCGGGATGCGATGCCTCATAGGCGCGCGCAACCTCCTCCCAGATCTTCACCTGGGCCGGATTGGCCTCGATGTGCAGCCACTTGACCGTCGTGTCGGCCGCGGCGGAGTTGGCCCAAAGCAGGCATGCGGCGGCGGCGAGTCCCAGCTTCCCGAGCAGTCTCATCACATTCCTCCCAACCGGCTCTTATTCTTTGGATGCAATCCTGCCTTCGATTTTTGAGGTACGCAACTAAAATTCTGATCTATGCACCTCACGCGGGGAATGGCTAAGGTCTGCGGGAACATTGGGCCGAGCATCGCTCCGCCGTTACGCAAGCCGAGAGGTACCCATGACCGCCATTTATTCCGACCTCGCCGCCAAGGTCGTTCTCGTCACCGGTGGCGCAGCAGGAATTGGCGCTGCGATCGTGCGGCGCTTTGCGCAGCAGAAATCCAATGTCGTGTTCTTCGACATCAAGGCGGACGAGGGCCAACGCCTGGCACGCGAGCTGTCGGATCAAGGTCTCACCGCGCATTTCATGCGCGTCGACGTGACCGATATCGCCGCGCTACGCGCCGGCGTTGCGGAGGCGCGCAGCGCGCACGGGCCAATCAACATCCTCATCAACAATGCCGCGCATGACGAACGGCACAAGACCGAGGAGATGACGCCGGAGTATTGGGACGACCGCATCGCGGTGAACCTGAAGCACCAGTTCTTCGCGTCGCAAGCCGTGCTGCCGGACATGAAGGCGGCAAACGCCGGCGCCATCATCAATTTCGGCTCGGTGTCGTGGATCGCCGGACAAGGCGGCATGGCCGCGTACACCGCCAGCAAATCAGGCGTGGTCGGTCTCACGCGCTCTCTGGCGCGCGATTACGGTCCCTACAATATCCGCGTGAACGCGATAGCGCCGGGCTGGATCATGACCGAGCGCCAGCTCGAAAAATGGATGACACCGGCGGGCGAGATCGAACTGCAGCAGCGACAGTGCCTGAAGCGCCGGCTGGTGCCGGACGAGGTCGCGAAATTCACCGTCTTCCTCGCCTCCGACGAGGCCTCCGCCTGCACCGCTCAGCACTACATCGTCGATGGCGGCTGGGTCTGAGATGCTTTGAGAGTCGTGGGCGGGACCAGCGCTCGAACCTGGGCCACACTAATTAACAGTTAGCGTGGCTCCGTCCAGTTGTTTGCACAAGCCGAGGTCGCGAAGCCTATTGGAAAGAAGCCAATGGCACTTTCAATCAGCTCACACTGATAGCGACCGTTCAGCCGTGTTGCTGCGCGGCGTCCGGACGTGCGGGGGTGACGGCCTCGCGTATCATTCCGGCGACCAGCTTCGGCGCGGTGATCGGCGATGCATGATCGACTTTCTCGGAGCGAACCTGCGCACCCATCCGTCGTGCCAGGAATAGCTGTGTCGCCGGATTGATCATTCGATCCTCTTCGGCGACAAGGTACCACGACGGCTTTGCCTTCCATTCGGCTTTCGGAGCCTTTTCCTGGATTGCCGCGACGGCAATGGGTCGCTGGATCGCAGCCAGGAGCGCAGCCTGCTCGGGTCGGGCATGCTGGCACCAGGCCGCGCCAAACCGGTCGTTCGGCATCCAGAGCAAACCATGACTGTCGGGAGTGAGTTTCGGCGCCTCCGGCGACGGCTTGTCGCGATAGAATATTTGCGCGACTGTTTCGCCTTCGTCAGGAGAGAGAGCCGAAATGAAGACCAGCGACCGCACTCTCTCCTGCGTAACCGCACCAATCACGGCACCGGCATAGGCATGCGCGACGAGGACAACCGGCCCGTCTGTCCGCTCCAGCGCTCGTTCAAGCGCCGCAACATCATCTGAAAGCGATGTGAGCGGAATCGGCGCCGCCATCGTCTTCAGTCCCTCGGACTGCAGCAGCGTAATGACGTGCGCCCAACTTGAACCGTCGGCCCAGGCGCCGTGGACGAGAACGACGGTGGCGTCCATCCCCGCCGCTTCCGATCTTCTGCTGACGTCGCGGGCGACCTTCTTGCTCGCTCGGACATTTGCAACCGCTGGCGCAATCACGCCGAATTGTGCCGCCGCAACTGTCGTTGCCGCAGCACCGACGAAACGCCGGCGATCGTGGTTGATTTCGTCGGACATGGATCCTCCATTGCTCTGGCGGCTTGCGTTGACGCATCTCCGCCTACCCTGACCTCCCGCTATTCGGCGACGCGACCAAATTGGTTACAGGCGGAGGATCATTCCAGCGATCACTTCCCGACTGCCCCCGCCTCTGCCCTTCGCGCCAGCCGGATGACCGAAATCATCAGCACGAACGGTTCAGAGACGCTAATCCTGCGAAAGCGTTCTTCCACGCAGGTGCTAACATGTCTCCCCGCGTCGTCATTGAGGGGGCGTTTGCCAGGAGCGCCGCGCGAACCTCGAAGGACCTCAGGGATGACAGAAAAGACAAAGATCGAGCGCCGCACCTTCGTCCAGGTGATGACCGCTGCATCGAGCGCCGCTCTATCACTGGCGCTTCTACCGCGACGCGCGGCCGGCCAATCCCCAAACGACCCCGCTTCGAACGCTTCCGATCAGTTCGAGACAAAGGAGATCAAGATCGATGACAACACCATTTTCATCAGGCGCTACGGGAGCGGATCCCCACTGCTCATGGTGCATGGATTTCCTCGAACCAGCCTGATGTGGCGTCATGTGGCGCCGCATCTCGCCGGCGATCGCACGGTCATCTGCGTCGATCTTCGTGGATATGGCCGCAGCGGCGTTCCCGCTTCCGCGGAGGATCACTATCCCTATTCAAAGCGGGCGATGGCGAATGAGCTTGTCGCCGTGATGGATAAGCTCGGCTTTTCCAAATTCGATCTGGTTGGACACGATCGCGGCGGTCGCGTTTCCTACCGCCTTGCGCTCGATCACCCGGAGAAGGTGCAGCGTCTCGCAGTGTTTGACGTGCTGCCCATCTCGGAAGCCTGGGGCCACGCCGACGCAAAGTTCGCCATGACCTACTGGCCATGGAGCCTACTCTCGCAGAAAGCACCGCTTCCCGAAAAATACCTGATCGGCGCGCCGGACGCGGTATTCGACAATCCCTTCGGCCAGGGCTCATTCGGCCCCGAAGTGAAAGCGGAATACATCGAAACCTACCGCGATCCGGCTCGGGTGCATGCGATCTGCGAAGAGTACCGCGCGGCCGCAACCGTGGATATCGAGCATGACAAGGCGGACCAGAAGGAAGGCCGGCGCATCAAGTGCCCTATGCTGCACCTCTGGGCTTCCGGCGGGCCGCTCGATACATTCTACGAGCAGAATGGCGGCGCATTGGGAATTTGGAAGAAGTGGGCCGACAACGTACAAGGTCGGGCCGTCAAGGGCGGTCACTTCTTTCCCGAGGAAAACCCCACCGACACAACGGAGCTTCTCACCAAATTCCTCTCGGCCTGAACGGCGGCTGTCACCTCCACGGCGATGTCGCCCCTCGCCAACGAGGACGAATGTTCAACGTTGTGAAACTGGTCTTTGAGCCGACGATCCCAGATTTCGACCTGGCTGGCCACAGCCAGACGATGGCCGGCGAACGAACGATCCTCGCCGGCCCAGCTTTGTTCAGCCGATCTCCCGCCGGACCATGGCTGCCGCGTCGCACATCGCCTTCAGCTTTCCGAACGCCGTTGCGCGCGGCATGTACTTCATGCCGCAATCGGGCGCCGGGACCAGGCGGTCCGGCGACACGTATTTCAAACCGTTGCGGATACGGGCGGCCACGGTGTCGACGCTCTCGATCGCGGGATCTGCGAGGTCAAGCACGCCGAGCATGATCTTCTTCGACGACAGGTCCTTGAGCACGCCGAGGTCGAGCTTCGGCTGCGCGGCCTCTATCGAGATCTGGTCGGCAATGGTGTCGTCGAGCTCGGCGAGGAAGGAATAGCCGGCCGGCTTGTTCGTGCCCGGCACGACCGCCGCATAACCGAAGCAGAGATGCACGACGGTCGGCACCGTGATGCCCTGCAATGCGCGGTTGATCGCCTTGACGGCATAGCGTTTGGCGAGATCCGGATTGTTGCGCACCCAGGGCTCGTCGAGCTGGATCACATCCGCGCCGGCCTTTTGCAGATCGAGCGCCTCGGCATTGACGGCCTCGGCCAGCGCCATCGCAAGCTCCTCCTCATCCTTGTAAAACTCGTTCTTGGCCTGCTGGCTCATGGTGAACGGGCCCGGCAACGTGATCTTGGCGGCACGGTCGGTATTCTCACGCAGGAACTGCATGTCGTGCAGCTCGACCGGTCCCTTGCGCTTCACGGGACCCACGACGCGCGGCACCGGAGTCTGGGTGTTGCCGGTGCGCGCCACGATCATCGCGGGATTGTCGCCGTCGATGCCGTCGAGTGCGGTGGCGAAGCGGTTGGAGTAGCTCTCGCGGCGGATTTCGCCATCGGTCACGATGTCGATGCCGGCGCGCTCCATGTCGCGGATCGCGACGATGGTCGCATCGTCCTGCGCCTCCTCCAGATGCTCCGCCGGCAAGCGCCACATGTCGTGCAGGCGCGTGCGCGGCACCACCTTCGACAGCATCGCGCGGTTCACCAGCCATTCCGGCTGCGGGTAGCTGCCGACCACCGTGGTCGGCAGGAGATGCGTTGGCATGGGCATGGGATTCTCCTTCTTATTGTTATAGAGCGCGGCTCTCACGCCGCGCGCGTCGCCGTGGCCGATCCCTCGTCCGTGACGGGGTTGCGCAGGATGCCGATGCCGGAGATCTCGATCTCCACGAAGTCGCCGCCCTTCATCCACAGCGGCGGCGTGCGATAGGCACCGACACCGCCGGTCGTGCCTGTCACGATGACATCGCCGGGCGCAAGCTCGGTGAACGTCGAGCAGTAAGCAATCAAGGCCTGCACGTCGAAAACGAGGTCGGAGATCGGGGCCTTCTGCACCTCGACACCGTTGAGCCGGGTGATCAGCGTCTGCTTGGTCACATCGGTCAGCTCGTCGGTGGTCACCATCCAGGGCCCGAAGCCGCCGGTGCCGGCAAAGTTCTTACCCGGCGCGAATTGCGAGGTGTGGCGCTGCCAGTCGCGGATGCTGCCGTCGTTGTAGCAGGCATAGCCGGCGACATGGCTGAGCGCGGCATCGCGCGAGATGCGGCGACCGGCCTTGCCGATGATGACGGCCATCTCGCCCTCATAGTCGAACCGCTCGGATTCCAGCGGCCGGATCATCGGCTGGCCATGGCCGACCTGGCTGTTGGCGAAGCGGGTGAAGATCATCGGATGCGCCGGCGTCGGATGCCCGCTCTCGGCCAGATGCGTGGCATAGTTGACGCCGATGCAGAAGATCTTGTCGGGATCGGGTACCGTCGGCTGCAGCGCGACATCCTGCAGCGCGTAATCGGGCTTCTCGCCGGCAAGTTTCTTGAGCTCGTCAAGCGTTCCCTTCGCAAGCAGCGCCTTCAGCGTCGGATATGCCTTCAGGCGCTTGCCGGCATCGATGACGCCCCTGTCGGTGACGATGCCATAGCTCGCGGTGCCGGCGATCGTGAAGCTTGCAACTTTCATCAGTCAAACACTCTCTTCGATGGAGGACACATAGTCGTTGATCGGAAGCGCAATCTCGCCGCTGCGGATCGGAACACATTGCGGCGGAAAGTCCTGGCGAAAGCGGACGCCGGCCGCCTCGGCAGCGTCGAGGAACCGCTCGAGATGGTCCATGGCGCCGGTCGGAAGATCGTGCAGCACCATCAGCGTCCAGGGCTGCTGGCTGCACTGCTCGAGCGCGCGGTCGGTCCAGCCATCAGGGTCGTCCCAATCGCGCGGGATCGCATTCCAGAGCACGCAGCTGTGCTTGTTGCGGGCGAGATAGTCCACGACGGAGGGTTTCAACAGCCGCGCATCCAGATTTCCGCCGCCACCGAACGGCCGGAACCAGCGCTGGGGATGCGCGAGATCGGAGATCGCAGACTGCGTGCGGCCGATCTCGTTCTCTGCCGTCTTGCTGTCCTTCTGCTCACCGAGCGGAATGCTGTGCGTAAAGGTGTGATTTCCGATCCAGTGCCCCTCCCCGTGCGCACGCACCGCAAGGCTGCGCCGCTCGGGGTCACCGAGCTTCTCGCCGATGACGAAGAAGGTGGTCTTGATGCCGCGCTCGGCGAGAATGTCGAGCACACGTGGCGTCACCTCCGGATCGGGGCCGTTGTCGAATGTCAGGGTCAAATCGTACACGCCAGTACCTCAGGTCGCCGGCTGCATCGCGCCCGACGTGATCTCATCATTGGCTTGACCGGCCCGCGTGCCGGTCTGCCAGATCGCCGCCTTGCGCTCGATCCAGCGGATCGCGGCGTTGAAGGCGATGGCAAGGAACAGCACCAGCAGCACGCCCGCGAACACGTGCGGGCTGTCGAGGATCGTCCGATAGCGCGAGATCAGATAGCCGATGCCGGCCGATGAGATCAGCATCTCCGAGACCACGACGCCGACGATGACCAGCGCGCCGCCGACGCGCAAGCCCGACAGCACCGTCGGGATCGCCGCCGGGATGATGACGCGAACCAGCCGCTGGCTGAGCGTCGCGCCCATGCTGCGCGCGGCGAGCAGGAGCTGCGGGTCGATGGTCTGGATGCCGGCGGCGGTGGCGAGCATCGTCGGCAGGAAGCCATAGATCGAGGCGAACGCGATCTTGGACTCCGAGCCGATGCCGAGCCACACCGTGAAGACAGGATAGAGGATCACGAGCGGCACCGCATACAGGCTCGACACCATCGGCATGATCAGGACGCGCGGACGTGGCAGGCTGCCGACAATGGCGCCGAGCAGAATGCCGCCACCGCAGGCGAATGCCATGGAGACCACGACCTCGTAGAGCGTCACCGCGAGCGCATGCCCGTATTCCGCGGCATCGGTCCATCCGGCGATCAGCGTCGACGACAAGGACGGCAGGAACAGCTCGGGAATGAGACCGGTGCGCGGCAGCAGCTCCCACAGCGCAATCAGGCCGATCACGATCAGATATCGCAGCGTTTTCGCACTTATTCTGGCGCTCATGCCCGCCTCACGCCGATTTGCGGATGTGCCGCCAGATGCGGTCGCGCAACGCACCAAAGGCGTCTCCGCTCAGCATCTCGTAGGTGCGGGGCCGCGGCAGCTGGACCTGGAGATGATCGACGATGCGTCCGGGCCGCGCCGACATCACGATCACCTCGTCAGCGAGATAGACGGCTTCGGTGAGGCTGTGCGTGACGAAAACGACCGTCTTGCCGGTCGCAGCCCAGATCCGCAGCAGCTCGTCACCCATGGTCATGCGCGTCTGCTCGTCGAGCGCTGCGAACGGCTCGTCCATCAACAGCACCGGCGGGTCCTGCACCAGCCCGCGCGCGATCGAGACGCGCTGCTTCATGCCGCCGGAGAGTTCGTGCGGATGGCGTCCGCCGAAGCCGTCGAGGCCGACCAGCTTGAGCGCGTCCTGCGCCTTGGCGCGGCGCTCGGCCCTGGGCACGCCGCGCAGCGCCAGCGGAAACTCGACATTGTCCTCGGCCGTCAGCCACGGAAACAAGCTCGCCTCCTGGAACACCACGCCGACCCTGTCGGGGTCGGGCTGCGGGATCGGCGCGCCGCTGATGGTGATCGTGCCGGACGTTTGCTGGCGCAGACCCGCCATCATCATCAAAAGGGTCGACTTGCCGCAGCCGCTCGGGCCGACCAGCACGACGAAGCGGCCGGGCTTGACCTCGAGCGAGACGTCCTCCAGCGCGACGACGTCCTGCGACCTCGTCTTGAAGACCTGGCCGACGTTCTTCACCTCGATCGCGCCGGCCCGCGCGGCGGGCTTCAACGGGGTCACATTCGCCAATGGCTGCATCGCGTTTCCACCCATCTGACAAGCTCGTTGAAGGTCATGGCGATCGCGGCGACCATCACGACGCCGGCGAGGAGCTGCTTCATCTGGAAATTCTCGCCCCAGGTCGCGATCTGGTGGCCGATGCCGTCGCGCGAGGCGTACATCTCGGCCAAAATCACGCCGGTGAGGTTGAAGATCATGGAGATCCGCAACGCCTCGAGCAACACCGGCAGCATGCTCGGCAGATAAACCCGGAACGCCGTCTGCCATGGCGTTGCGCCATAAGAGCGCGCCACTGTGAGATGCTCGACCTTGACCGATTCCACCGCCGTCGTAGTCGACATGATCACGATGAAGATCGTCGAGAAGAAGCCGAAGCCCACCTTCTGGGCAAAGCCGACGCCGAACACCAGGATGAACATCGGCAGGAAGATCGACTTCGGGATGCTGAAGGCGAAGAACAAAAGCGGCTTGGCGACGTCCGCGAAGTAGCGGTTCTCCGCGACCAGGAAACCGATCACCGCACCGAACGGCACGGCCAGCGCGAACGCGGCCAGCACCTCGGTCGCGGTCACCATCAGATCTTTCTGCACCGCCGCGCGCTGCAGGAGATCGCCGAGCGTCACAAAGGTATCGGAGGCCGACGGCAGCAGTCGCGGATTGACGATGCCGGTGCGCGACAGCACCTCCCACAGCGCGAGGACCGCGATGATGATCGCGATCCGCGCAAGGTTGATGACGAACGTGCTTTGCATCGTTACGGCTTGGTCGGGACGGGCTTGAACTTGGCCGAGATGACGTCCTCGACCGGCACGATGTCCTTGAGCCCACCGAGCTTGGCGAGATCGAGCGACAGCTGCACGGCCGCATTGACGTTGGCCGCGCCCATGTCGCCGCTGGTCTCGAGCTTCATGATGGTGTTGTCGTATTCCAGGCCCGCGATCTCCGGCGGCATTTCATAGAGCTCGGCGATCAGCTTGACGGTGACGTCGCGGTTGGCGCGCATGAACGCGACCGCGCCGTAGAGGGCGTTCACCGCCTTCTGCACCATCTGGGGCTTGGCCTCGGCGAATTTGTCGAGCACGATCCAGCCCGCAGTGAGGTTCGGCGGAACCGCAGTCGCGTAATCGAGGATGGTCTTGGCCTCGCCGGACTTCGAGATCTGGAAACTCAGCGGCGAATAGACCACGGCCGCCTCGACATTGCCGGCCAGCAGGTTCGGCACCAAGCCACCGCCGCCGACGGGAACGCGCGTAAAATCGATCTTCTTGTCCTGGATGGTCCACAGCGCGAGCAAGTCGGAGCCGGAGCCGGCCGCGGTGATCGCCACCTTCTTGCCGTTGAGGTCCTTGAGGTCGAGTGTCGACTTGGTCGGGACCATCAATTGCCAGCCGAAATTGCCCATCGCGGCATTGGCGACGATCCGTGACATCACGCCCTTCTTGCGTCCGGCGGAGACCAGCGACGGCGGATCGAGAATGATGTCGGCCGCGCCCGCGGCCATGCCTTCGAACGTCTCGGCGCCGCTGCGGTAGATCGTCAACTCGGCCTGGATGCCTTCCTTCTCGAACAGTTTCTGCCGCACTGCCGTCTCGGCGATCGTCGTCGGCCAATAGGTTTTCGTGGGCAGGCCGACGCGGATGGTGTCGGCGGCGCTCGCAGGGCCCGCCAGAATTGTGGCGGCGATCAGCGACATCAGCGCGCGATTGATCTTCATTATTAGCTTCCTCCCGGTCTCTGTTTTTTGTGTGCCGGATTTTTCCGGATCGTCAGGTCGTACGGCTCACCTCCGCAATGCGGGAAGCGGCGAGCTCGACGAATTCTTTGGTGGTGCCGAAGTGCTTTGACAAGGCGCGAACTGCCGCATCCGCATCGCGCCTGATCACGGCGGCGACGATCGCCTTGTGTTCGGCTTCGACGTTGCGCGGCTTGCCTCCGGCCTCCCGGCGGATCGAGAGGCGGCGATATCGCTCGCTCTGCTCGTGCAGCACGTCGCGGAAGCCGAGCAGCCATGGCGAGCCGCACGCGTTGACCAGCGCACGATGGAAGATGCGGTGACGGACCACCCACTCCTCGTAGTGCACGGTCGGATCGTCGGGATAGCGATGGGGAACGGCCTTCAAATCCGCCCAGGCGGATTTCACCGATGCGAGCCAGGCCTCATCGCCCCGCTCGATCGAGCGACGGAGCGCAAGCCCCTCGATGTCGATCCGGGTCTGCGTCACGTCGGCGAGATCGGCGAGCGACACCGGGCTCACGCGAAAGCCGCGCTGGTCCGACGCCTGCACGAGCCCGTCAGCGACAAGTCGCGACAGCGCCTCGCGCACGGCGGCGAGGCTCACGGAAAACTGCTTGGCCAGCCCCGCGATATGCAGCTTCTGGCCCGGAGCCAGCCGCGTCGCCAGGATGTCGGCGCGCAGACGTTCGTGCAGCGCCGACGTCAGGCTGCGCGGACCATCCCCGGGGCTTCCGGACAACTGGAACTGAAGCGGACCCATGCTCGGATGATTGCAAGGCGGCGGCCGCGGGTCAACAAAAAATCGAAAATCGATTTTTTCTAGCCTAGGTTTACGCTGTGCCCTGCCCAACCTCCCGGGGATGCGCGGCCCTGGACGGCGCCACGTCGAGGCGAACCGCCACGCCCTTCAGATCCGGGCCTGGCGCCGGATAGAGCTTCATGACGAGCGGATCATGGCCGGGAACGATGTGGTCAGCATCCGGTGCGGCGGCTCGCAGCTTGTCGAAGCCCACCAGCATGTCACCGACATGAAATGCTGTCGTGAAAGGACGCTCGCTCGCCATGTTCTCGTAGAAATGACTGACGTCGGAGGCGAGCACGACCGGGCCGCGGCGCGTGTTGATGCGGACGAACTGAAGACCGGCTGAATGCCCGCCGGCTGCGTGGACCGTCAGTCCGGGCGCGATCTCGGCGTCGCCGTCGTAGAACAGCACCCGGCGCGCATAGTTCAGCCGCACGATCCCGCAGACGTCCTCGACCTCGAAGGAATGCGACAGCCTCGGATACTGCATGTAGCGCCCGGTGGCGTAGGCGAGCTCGCGTTCCTGGAGATGAAACCGCGCATTCGGAAACCGGTCGAAATTGCCGGCGTGATCATAGTGCAGATGCGTGAGGATCACATCCTTGACGTCGGCCACGTCGACATCGAACGCGGCAAGCGTCTCCACCGGGCAGCGCAGGAATGTTCGCCTGCGCTGCCTTGCGATTTCGGCGTTGAACCCGGTGTCGATGACGAAGGTGCGGTCGCCTCCCCTCGCCAGCCACATGAAATAGTCCATCGGCATCGGCCCGTCATGCGGGTCGCCGCCGATGAAGTGCTCGCTCCGCTGCGCATCCCGCGTTGCATAGCGGATGGCGAAGAGCTCGTATTCCGGGTCAGCCATAAGAGCTTCCATCAAGCGGTCTCAGGACCCCGCGTCGACCTCGTTGAAGGCCTCGCGCGCGTTACGGAAGGCGTCGATGCCGGCGGGCACGCCGCAATAGACCGCGACCTGGAGCAGGATCTCCTTGATCTCCTCCTTGGTCAGCCCGTTCTTCAGGGCACCCTTGACGTGCAGCTTCAGTTCGTGCGGACGGTTCAGCGCGCCCAGCATCGCCAGATTGACGATCGAGCGCGTGCGGCGGTCGACGCCCGGCCGCGTCCACAGCGCACCCCAGCAGAACTCGGTCGACCACTCGGCCATGGTGCGCGTGAACTCGTCGGCCCCCGCGATCGACTTGTTGACGTAGTCCTCGCCGAGCACCTCTTTACGAACTTTGAGGCCCTTTTCGAACAGTTCGGTCTTGCTCATGATCGTCCCTTTTCGGTCTTGAGAGATTCTAGTTGGAACTTGTCTGGAGCGACGCCAATGGTGGTCGCAGTGATTGCAGCAGCGTGGCGACGTCGTCCGCCGCATCGAGCCGCCAGACCGCATCGATGACGCGGTCCGCATCCCAGTCGCTTCGACCGGTCCTCACGCCTTCACGCAGCTTCTCTTCGATCTCGCGGTCTGAAAGCGGCGCAGCCTGGCTGCCGCGCGGCCAAGTCACGGTCTCTGTGA
This sequence comes from Bradyrhizobium sp. Arg816, assembly GCF_029989365.1. Lineage (GTDB taxonomy): Bacteria > Pseudomonadota > Alphaproteobacteria > Rhizobiales > Xanthobacteraceae > Bradyrhizobium. The sequence goes on from NZ_JAPRAQ010000001.1 coordinate 584,589, forward strand.
GAATTTCACCAGACGACAGGCGCAAGATGACGCGCGCAGCGCCATCGGGCATCTGAGCATCAAGCTCCGCCCTCACCTTCTGCCGCAGCCGCGCGATCTCGGGCCGGACCACGGTCTCCTGCGCGAACTCGACAACGCCGGCCGCGCCGAGCAGCAGTCCGCAAACTACGCAATGATGGATGCTGACGCGCGCATCGCGCTCGTTGTTCACGGGGCGATCACCGCGCGCGAGCAGCAGTGCCGAGCCCTGCACTGTCACCGACTCGATCTGGTCGACGCGCCGGCCAATTCGCTCGCGCAACAGCAGGCAGGCGTCGATGACCGAATGGAACACGATGCCGGCGGGATAGGGCTTGTAGGTGTTCTTCGCGATCTCCCAGGTCTTGCCGAGGCCGGCGAGCATGCGGGCGAGATCCGGCTCATCCCCCATGGTGCGCGCCCAGCCGAGCGGACCTTCGATGGCGCGGGGCGCGGCCTCATAGCCCTGCTGCGCGAGCAGCGCGGCGAACAACCCGTTACGTGCCGCATTGCCCACGCTCACGTTCTTGGCCGCGCTTGGCAGATTCTCGACATTGCCGGCCGACTGGCTCGCCGCAAGTCCGATCGCGTTCGCAATCCCTTCCGCGGGCAGCCCCAACAGCTTCGCACACGCCGCCGCAGCGCCAAAAATGCCGCAGGTCGAAGTGATGTGCCAGCCGCGGGCATAATGACGCGGCGAGACTGCATTGCCGATGCGGCACTCCACATCCACGCCAAGGATGAACGCGGTCAGCACCTCGCGCCCCGTCAGCTTGCGCGTCTCCGCCAGCGCCAAGATCGGCGCGGCGACCGGCGCGGCCGGATGGATGATCGTTTCAGGGTGCGTGTCGTCGAAGTCGAGCAGATTCGCCGAGACGGCATTGAGAAACGACGCGCACAGCGCGTCCATGGACTGCGAATAGCCGATGATCGTCGATGTCGCGGCGCCGCTGAACGGCGACAGCGTGCGCATTGCGGCCGTAACCACCGGATCGCGTGCGGAGCCGAGCGCGGTCGCAAAGAAATTGAGGATCGATCGCCGCGCCTCGAGGCTCTGCGCCTCCACGTCCGCCCATGACGAGGATGCGACAAAGTCAGCGAGAGTCCTGCTCACACCTGGAATTGGGTCTTGTTGAACCTGGTCTTGCGGCACGCGGGGCGTCTTCCTCGTTTTCCCGGACCTTATGACGATCCGCGGCAAACTGTCGACCCCAAATGTTATGCTTGACAGCTTGTCTGACAATCATAACAATCCGGCCCGTTGGCGCGGGATCCCGCAGCCACAACGACGGCGGCCGGCAACACCGGTCGAAGAAAGAGATCAAGAAGGCGCGCCCGTCACGGGATCGCGCGACAGGGAGTAGACGATGGCGGGAGAGATTCTCGGCGTAATCGGCACGGGCCGCATGGGCGGCCCCATGGCCGGGCGATTGATCGACGCGGGCTATTCGCTCGTGATCTATGACACGCAGACTGAAGCAACGCAGCCGCTGGTCAAGCGCGGCGCACAGCTCGGCAAATCGCCGGCCGACGTCGCCTCGCGCGCCGATATCCTGCTCGTCAGCCTGCCGACACCCGACATCGTCAAGGCCGTCACGCTCGGACAGGATGGCATCAGCAGCGGTAGCCGCGCGAAGATCGTCATCGATCTCTCGACCTCGGGTCCCGGCGCCGCGAAGATCGTTGCGGAAGGCCTGAAGGCCAAGGGCATGACGCTGGTCGATGCGCCCGTGAGCGGCGGCATCAAGGGCGCCGTCAACGGCACGCTGGCCGTGATGGTGTCCTGCCCGCAGGCGACCTACGAGATCGTGCAGCCGATCCTGAAGAATTTCGGCAAGCTGTTCTACACCGGCGACAAGCCCGGCGTGGCACAGACGGCCAAGCTCGCCAACAATCTGATGGCGGCGGCAGCGCTCGTCATCACGTCCGAAGCCGTCGCGATGGGCGTCAAGGGCGGCGTCAACGCAAAAGTGCTGATCGACATCATCAACGCCAGCAGCGGCCGCAACAGCGCCTCCGAAGACAAATTCCCCCGCGCGGTGCTGCCCGGCACGTTCGATTTCGGCTTCGCCACCGGCCTCTCCTACAAGGACGTCCGTCTCTGCGTCGACGAGGCCGAGGCGATGGGCGTGCCGATGGTCTGCGGCGCGGTGGTGCGGCAGATGCTCGCGATCACCAATGCCAAATATGGCGCCTCGTCCGACTTCACCTCGATCGCCAAAGTGCTCGAGGAGTGGGCCGGCGTCGAGATGCGCGGCTGATCACGCAAGCCTTCAGGGAGAGCGATTGCGATGACGATCGGCCCGACCGGATCAGGCAAGGTCTCGCTTGCGCGCCAGATGGCGCGCAGCGTGCTTGCGCTTGATCTTGGAGATTTCGGACCTGAAGTCATCGCGAAAGCAAAACTCTGTCTGCTCGACTTTTTGTCCTGCGCCTTCGAGGCCGGCCAGCATCCCTGGAGCCGTCAGGCGGTTGCGATCGCGCAGGCCGGCGGCAACACAACGATCATCGGGACCGCACAAACCTCATCAGCGGCCGACGCCGCCTTTGCGAATGCTGTGATGGGGCACGGCCTCGTCCGCGAGGACATGCATGCGGCCAGCATCGCGCACCACGGCGTCGTGATCTGGCCGACGCTGCTCGCGCTGTCGGAGCAGACGCCGCTGCACGGAGCCAGGCTGCTCTCAGCAGCCATCATCGGCTATGAGACCGGCGCGCGGATCGGCCGCGCGCTCCTGACCTCCGACCTCGCGCGCCTCTATCGCCCAACTGGCCTCGTGGCGCCGCCGGGCGCGGCGCTCGCGGGAAGCTTTGCGCTCGGCCTGTCCGAGGACCAGGCAACCAGCGCCATCGCGATCGCGGCCAATACATCCAGCGGGCTGAACGAGTGGCCGCATGCCGGCGGCTCCGACATGTATTTTCATCCCGGTTTTGCCGCCAGCAATGCGATCAAGGCGATCGGCCTTGCGGCAGCCGGCGCGTTCGGCTCGGAAACCATATTGGAGGGCGAAGCCGGCCTGTTCGCCGCCTATCGACGCCAGGCCGCGCCCGACAGCATCGCTCTGTTCCCGGATGGCGAGAGCGAGATCATGGCCGTCTACAACAAGCCGGTCCCGGCCTGCAATTTCGCGCAGACCGCGGCCCAAGCAGCGCTCCGCGTCTCGCACGAGCTCGCCAGCACTGAGGAGATCGACCGCGTCGTCATTCGCGCACCCGATGCCGCCGTTCGCTATCCCGGCTGCGACTCCATGGGCCCCTATCGCAATGCGCTCCAGGCCAAGATGAGCATTCCCTTCAGCGTCGCTGCCACGCTGGCGCGGGGCGAGATCGAGGAAGAGAACTATTCCGAACTCGATGATACCGACATCATCCGCCTGGTCGCGGTCACCGACCTCAAGGCAGATCCTGGCTTCACCGCCGCCTTCCCCGGCAAGCAGGGCGCGGAGGTGATCGTGCATCTGCGCGGCGGCCGGACGATCCGGCACGCTTTGCCGGACGTCATCGCCGCAACGCCTTCAGATATTCGCGCGCGCTTCCGCGCCGCCGCCATTCGCGCCCTCAGCGAGGACCGCGCGCACCGGCTCGAGCACCTCATCGACGGCTGCGAGCAGCTCGGCAATGCCGGCGACATCGCCGCGCAGTGTCGTCTGGATGCGCCGGAACGAGTTTTACGATCGGCATCATAAGAAATGCCAGACAATACGGGGGAAACATGGTCGACCGGGAGACCAGCCTAGCAGTGCCGACGGCACACAATCGCCAGCAAGCCGGCGCTCGCGCCGCGCGGAGGCAGGGCTGATGGAAGGCTTCTTTCAAGCGCTCGCTGCGGGCCTTTTGATCGGCGCCGTCTACGGCCTGATGTGCGTCGGGCTCGGCCTGATCTTCGGCGTCATGCGCGTCATCAACTTCGCCCATGGCGATTTCATGATGCTCGGCATGTATGCCGCCTTCTATCTCTTCACCGCCGCCGGCATCCAGGCGCTGTTCGGCAATACGGTCGGTCCCTTCGTCGCGATCCTGCTGGCCGGGCCTGTGCTCGCCGTATTCGGCTATTTCGTCCATCTCGCCCTGATCTCGCGCGTCTCGGGCACGCGCACCGCCTCACTGGAAGGCGAGGGCCATTACGCCCAGCTCATCCTGACGCTCGGCATCGCGCTGATCCTGCAGAACGGCGGCCTCATCGTTTTCGGATCGGTGCTGGCCTCGATCCGCACGCCGCTGTCGAGCTCGGCCTGGGAGCTCGTTCCCTTCTTCGACATCAGCATCTTCCTCAACAAGGCGCGCAGCATCGACGCGATCGTTTCGCTCGCGATCATGATTCTGCTTTCGCTGCTGATCACGCGAACCCGGATCGGCAAGTCGCTCCGCGCCGCCGCCGACAATCCGACCGCTGCGACCTATATGGGCATCGACGTCGACCGCGCGCACCGCATCGCCTTCGCGCTCGGCTGCGGCATCACCGCGATCGCCGGCGGCCTGCTCGCGACCAACTATCCGTTCCATCCCTTCGTCGGCCTCGAATACGTCATCGTCATGTATGCCGGCGTCGTGCTCGGCGGCATGGGCAGCATCATCGGCGCCTTCTGGGGCGGCATGACGATCGGCCTCGTGCAGCAGATGTCCACGCTGATCCTGCCGACGCAATTGCAGAACGCCGCGATCTTCGCCGTGTTCCTCCTCATCATCTTCTTCCGTCCGCAAGGTTTCTTCGGGCGCATGGTCGAGAGGACGTGACCATGCTCCGGATGCGTTCACTGCTGCCCCCCCTGCTCTTCACGCTCGCTTACGCCGGGATCTCACTCGGCGTCACCAACTCCTATTACCAGCTCATCCTGACGCTGGTGCCGGTGTGGGCGGTGTTCGGCCTGTCCTGGAATCTGCTGAGCGGCTACACCGGGCTGATCTCGTTCGGCCACGCCGCCTTCTTTGGGATCGGCGCCTATGCGACCGCGCTCGGGCAGATCTATTTCGATATCTCCCCCTGGCTGCTGATCCCGGTCGCCGCCATGCTCGGCGGCATCGCCGGGCTACTGATCGGATTTCCAACCTTCCGCCTCCAGGGCCACTACTTTGCGCTCGCGATGCTCGCCTACCCGCTCGCCATTCTCTACGTGTTCGAGTGGCTCGGCTTCCAGGAGGTGACGCTTCCGATCAAGCGCGACGCGCCGATCGCCTATATGCAGTTCTCCGATCCCCACATCTACACGCTGCTGGGGCTCGCCATTATGCTTGCCACCATCGTGCTGACGCAGGTGATCGAGCGATCGCGCTTCGGCATGGCACTGCTCGCGATCAAGCAGAACGAGGCTGCGGCAGAAGCGGCCGGAATCAACACGCTGGCCTGGAAGCTGCGCGCGATCACGCTGAGCGGCGCGATCGCCGCCGCCATCGGCGGATTCTATGTACAGGTGCTGCTGGTCGTGACCCCGCAATCGGTATTCGGCATGCTGGTGTCGGCACAGGCGCTCACGGTCGCGATGTTCGGCGGCGTCGGCACGGTGTGGGGGCCGGTCATCGGCTCCGTGATCCTGATCCCACTCGCCGAGATCCTGCACGCAGAGGCCGGTGCGCGCATCCCCGGCATTCAGGGCGTCATCTTCGGCCTGGCGATCGTCTGTGTCATCTTGCTCGCGCCGGAAGGCCTGTTCTGGAAGCTGCGCGATCTCCTGCGCAAGCGAAATGCATCCAAGGCCACGGCTAGCGTCACTCCGGAAACGGCCGTCGCCAACGTCACGGCGCTGAAGCCCGCCGCGCGGCAGCGTGCGGCCACCGGCGAAGTGGTGCTCGAGGTTCGCAACCTCTCGCGTTCCTTTGGCGGACTCAAAGCCGTTCAGGATGTCAGCTTCAAGCTGCAAAAGAACGAGATCCTCGGCATTATCGGTCCCAACGGCGCCGGCAAGACCACGCTGTTCAACCTCCTCAACGGCTTCCTGAAGCCGAGCCAGGGCGAGGTGCTGATCGACGGCCGCAACATGTCCGGCCAACGGCCGCACGTGATCTGCGAGGCCGGCATCGGCCGCACCTTCCAGGTGATGCGGCCATTCCTGCGCATGTCGATCCTCGACAACGTCGTGGTGGGCGCCTATGTGCGCGCGCGCTCCGACGCGGAGGCACGCAAGCTTGCCGCCGACGCGGTCGCCCGCGTCGGGCTCTCTGCGGTAGCCAACCGCGTCGCCGGCGAACTCTCGACCAAGGAGCTGCGGCTGATGGAGCTCGCCCGCGCAATCGCCGGCCAGCCCCGCATCCTGCTGCTCGACGAGACGCTCGCGGGCCTTGGCCACGGCGAGGCGGACGAGGTCGTCGCCGTGATCCAGCAGCTCGCACGCGACGGCATGACCATCGCCATCATCGAGCACACCATGCAGGCGATGGTCCGCTTGGTCGACAGATTCCTCGTGCTCGACCACGGCGCCGTCATCACCGAGGGCCTGCCCGAAGTGGTGACGCGCGACAACCGCGTGATCGAGGCCTATCTCGGCAAGAAGTGGGTGGGCCATGCTGCGAATTGAGGGGTTGAGCGCGGGCTATTCGGCCAAGCCCGTCCTGAACGATGTGTCGATCAACGTCGGCGCGGGCCAGTTCGTTGCGATCGTCGGGCCCAACGGCGCCGGCAAGACGACGCTATTCAAGACGATCTCCGGCATCGTGAAGCCGAGCGGCGGGGAAATTACGTTCGACGGCATCGATCTCCTCGCGGTGCCGCCTCCGCAGCGCGCCCATCTCGGCATCGCCCATGTCCCCGAGGGCCGCCAGGTCTTCCCGTCGCTGACGGTGATGGAGAACCTCGAAATGGGCGCGATGACCGAAAGCGGCCGGCGCGACTGGCAGGCCAACATCGAGCGCATCTTCGAATGGCTGCCGGTGCTGAAGGAACGCCGCAACCAATTCGCGGGTACAATGTCCGGCGGCCAGCAGCAGATGCTCGCGATCGGCCGCGGCCTGGCCTCCTCGCCGAAGCTGCTGATGCTGGACGAGCCCTCGATGGGGCTCGCGCCATCGACCGCGGACTTCATCTTCGAACGGCTGATCGATATCCGGCGTCAGTCCGGGCTGACCATGCTGCTGGTCGAGCAGCGCGTGGCGGAAGCCCTGGAGTCCGCCGACCACGGCTACGTCCTCGAAGCCGGACACGTCGTGCTCGAAGGCAACAACGATACGCTGCGCGCCGATGATCGCGTGCGCAAAGCCTATCTCGGCATGTGACGAACAAAGAACAAAGAGCAGGGAGACAACAAATGAACAAGACATCCAAGGGCGGGATATCAAAAGGACTGACGCGCCGGACCGTGCTGTCGGGCGCCGCCGCCGTCGGCCTCGCCGGCGTGGCACGTGCGCAGGCACCTAGCGAGATCAAGGTCGGACTGATCGTCCCGCTGTCGGGCATCTACACCCGCCCCGGCCAGGTGATGAAAATGGGCGCCGAGATGGGCATCGAGCACATCAACGCGCAAGGAGGCATCAAGGCGCTCGGTGGCGCCAAGCTGAAGCTGGTGGTGATTGACTGCGGCGACACCACCGAGAAGGCCAAGAACGCGGCGCAGCGCATGGTGGCGCAGGAACCCGACCTCGTCGCCGCCACCGGTTCTTATCTCTCCTCCTTCACCCTCGCCGTCACCGAGGTCACCGAGCGCGCCGAACTGCCGGTGCTGACACTGTCCTATTCGGACCTGCTGACCGACCGCGGCTTCAAATACATCTTCCAGACCGCCGCGACCGCGAGCCGTCAGTCCGAGCTCGGCCTGCCGACGCTGATGAAGCTCGCCGAGAACGCGTCGGGCAAGAAACCGAAGACCGTGGCGATGCTGATGGACAACACCGCGACGTCCGTCGCCACCGCGAAGGCGCTGAAGGAGAAATTGCTCGCGCAGGAAGGCCTGCAACTCGTCGTCGAGGAAGTCTGGACCCCGCCGCTGTCGGATGCCACGCCGCTGATCCAGAAGGTCCGCTCGGCCAAGCCCGATTTGCTCCTGTTCATGCCGAATGCAGTGTCGGACGCCAAGCTCGGGCTGGAGAAGATCAGCGAGTTCGGCCTCGGCCAGGGCAAGATCCCGACGGTGTCCTTCAGCATCACCATCGCCGAGCCCGACATGCTCCAGAGCGTGAGCCCGGAGACCGTGCAGGGCATCATGACCATCGTCGCCAACTGGGGCTCGAAGGGTCATGAGGCGCTGATCGCCGAACTCAAGGCCAAGTACAAGGAGCCCTGGATGACGCAGAACGTCATCTCGACCTATGGCGACATGTGGCTGATGAAGGAAGCGCTGGAGAAGGCCGGCAAGGCCGACCGTAATTCGGTCGCGCAGGCCTTCCGCACCATGGATGCCGGTCCGTCGAAATACTATCCGGGCGGTCAGCTCAAATTCGACGAGAAGGGCCGCCGCGTCGGCGCCGGCGTCGTCATCGTGCAAGGGCAATCGGGCGTGCCTGTCACTGTCTATCCGCCCGAACTCGCGCAGGCGCAGCCGTTCTGGCCGAAGAAATCCTAAGCGCCGCGCAATTTTTCAGGGAGGAGAATTGTCATGACTGCAAAGAGCATAATCACGATCTCAAGGCGAACTCTACTGGCCGGCGCTTCCGGCACGCTGATCGCGTCCCGTGCCGCCTGGGCGCAGCAACCGGCGGAAGTGAAGGTCGGCCTGCTGGTGCCGATCTCTGGCCTCTATGCCCGCCCGGGAACGGTGATGCGTGAGGGCGCCGAGATGGCGGTCGACCACATCAATTCGCAAGGCGGCATCAAGGCGCTCGGCGGCGCCAAGCTGAAGCTGGTCGTGCTCGATTCCGGCGACACCACGGAAAAGGCCAAGAACGCCGCTCAGCGCATGGTCGCGCAGGAGACCGATCTGGTCGCGGCCAGCGGCGCATACCTGTCCTCATTCACGCTCGCGGTGACAGAAGTCACCGAGCGCGCCAGCCTGCCCGTCCTCACCCTCTCCTATTCCGACCTGATCACCGACCGCGGCTTCAAATACGTATTCCAGACCGCGGCCACCGCAGGTTCGCAGGCACGGCAGGCGTTGCCGCAGATCATCAAGTTGGCGGAGACCGCCTCCGGCAGGCGGCCGAAGACGGTCGCGATCCTGACCGACAACACGGGGGCCTCGATCGCTTCCGCAAAGGCGATGCGCGAAGGCCTGCTGGCGGAGAACCAGCTGCAGCTGATCGTCGACGAGACGTTCACGCCGCCGCTGGCCGATGCGACGTCGCTGGTGCAGAAAATCCGTTCGGCGAAACCCGATCTGCTGTTCTTCCTGCCGACGGTGATCTCGGACGCGAAGCTGCTGCTCGAGAAGATGAACGAGTTCGGCCTCGGCCAGGGCAAGATTCCGACCATCTCGTTCGGCATCGCGATCGCCGAGCCCGACATGCTGCAGACCGTGAGCCCCGAACTGCTCCAGGGCGTGTTGACCTGCGTCGCAAGCTGGGGCGCCAAGGGCCACGAGGCCCTGATCGCCGAATTGAAGACCCGCTACAAGGAGCCGTGGATGACGCAGAACGCGATCTCCACCTATGGCGACATGTGGGTGATCAAGGACGCGCTCGAGAAGGCCGGCAAGGCCGACCGCGTCGCCGTCGGCGAGGCGCTGCGCACCATGGATGCCGGCCCCTCGAAATACTATCCGCTGGGCGAGATCAAGTTCGACGAGAAGGGCCGCCGCGTCGGCGCCGGCGTGACCATCGTGCAGTGGCAGTCCGGCGTGCCGGTGACGGTGTTCCCACCCCAGCTCGCGCTGGCGCAGCCGTTCTGGCCCAAAACCTGAACTGAGAACTGACCTAGACAAGGTCCGAAGGAGAAACGGAGAACAACATGGACAAGGCGACCTACGACCGCGGGCTCGAAATCCGCAAGAGCGTGCTCGGCAACGAGTTCGTCGACAAGGCGATCGCATCCGCGGACGAGTTCAACCGTCCGATGCAGGACCTCACCACGGAGTATTGCTGGGGCTACGTCTGGGGCCGCGACGGCCTGACGCGCAAGACCCGCAGCTTCCTCAATCTGGCGATGCTCTGCGCGCTCAACCGTCCGCACGAGCTGAAGACCCATGTCCGCGGCGCGCTCGCCAACGGCGCCACCAAGGAGGAAATCCGCGAGGTCTTCATGCAGGTCGCGATCTATTGCGGCGTTCCGGCCGGCGTGGATGCGTTCCGGAACGCGAAGGAAGTCTTCGCCGAGCTCGACAAGAAATAACGGAGCGTGACGACGATGAAGGGCAAATGGGCACTCCTGACCGGTGCGACGGCGGGCCTTGGCCTCGCCGTCGCGGAAGGCGTTGCCGGCGCGGGCGCCAATATCGTCCTTCATGATCTCGTCGCGCCGAAACAGGCCGCGGAAGATCTCCGCGCCCGCTTCGGTGTCGAAGTCATCGCCGCCGGCGTCGATCTGTCCCGGCGCGAGGCGATCGAGGGCATGATGGCCGATCTGCTCGACCGCTGTGGCGCCATCGACATCCTCGTCAACAACGCCGTGGTCAGGCATTTCTCCGCCATCGAGCAATTTCCGCCCGATCGCTGGGAGCAGGCGCTGGCGGTCAATCTGTCGGCGCCGTTCCATCTGATCCGCCTGGCGCTGCCGGCCATGAAGCAGCGCGGCTGGGGCCGGATCATCAGCATGGGCTCGATCTATTCGAGCCGCGCGGTCGAGGACCGCATCGACTACGTCACCACCAAGACTGCGATTTCGGGCATGACCCGCGCGGTGGCGATCGAGACCGCGCGGAGCGGCATCACCTGCAACATGCTCTGCCCCGGCACGCTGCCGACGCCTGCGATCCTGAACAAGATCGCGACGATCGCGTCGAACAGCGGCCGTCCGGTCGACGACGTGACCAAGGAATATCTCGGCGAGCGCCAGCCGACGCAGCGTTTCATCGAAATGAATGCGGTCGCCGCCATGGTCGTCTTTCTCTGTGGGTCCGCGGCAAACGACATCACCGGCGCCAGCCTGCCGATCGACGGCGGCTGGTCGGTCGCATGAAAGCATTGGGAGTGTTGCGATGACTGAACAATCGGGCCAGAGCGTCGTGCTGACGGGTGCCGCCGGCGGCATGGGACGCGCCATCACCAAGGCCTTGCTGGAAAGCGGCCGCCGCGTCGTGCTGGTCGATCGCGACGCCAAGGCGCTTCAGGAACTCGCATCCACGGCGGGCAACGCGGTGTTTCCGATCCAGCTCGACATTAGCGATGGGCAGGCCGTGGATCGCCTGCCGGACGCCATTCCCGCGCAGTTCAAGCCGGTCGACGTCCTCATCAATAACGCCGGGCACGATATCGGCGGGCGGACGCGGTTCGATGCCGGCTCCGCCGACGATTGGTCCAACATCATCCAGACCAATCTGATCGGCCTGATGCGCGTCACCCGCGCGATCCTGCCCGACATGGGCAGGCGCAACGCCGGCCATGTCGTCAACATCAGCTCCATCAATGCGGTCCGGATCGTCCCGGATATGGCCGCCTACAGCACCAGCAAGGCGGGCGTGCACATGTTCACCGAGACGTTGCGGGGCGAGCTGGCGGAAACCGCGATCCGGGTCACCGAGCTCCAGCCAGGCCTGACCCGGACCAACATCATCCTGACCCGCTACCGCGGCGACAGGCAGAAGGAAAAGGACTATTTCGACCAGTTCAGGATGGCGCTCGAGCCTGCCGATATTGCCCGTTCGATCGTCTTCGCCCTGGACCAGCCCGCGCACGTTCAAATTGCCGAAATGATGATTCTGCCTGTAAACCGGTACTGACTTTTCCCAACCAGGGTCCGGACATGGAAAGACGTAGCGAATTGCAGTCGACACTCCGCATCGAGGACGTCCCGACCGTCCGGGCGATGGTCGCGCAAAAGCTTCGCGAGGCGATCATGTCCGGAACACTCAAACCGGGCCAGCGCCTGGTCGAGCGCGAGCTCTGCGAGATGATGGGCGTCAGCCGCCCCTCGATCCGTGAAGCACTGCGTGCCCTCGAAGCCGACGGCCTCGTCAACATCGTGCCGCACCGCGGCCCCGTGGTCTCCACGATCAGCCTCGAAGAAGCCCGGCAGCTCTACGCGGCGCGCGCGGTGCTCGAAGGTTTCGCCGGCCGCGAATGCGCCAGACTCCACGATCCGGAAGTGGCTCGGCGGATCGGGGAAGCCCTGACGCGACTGAAGGCGGCCGCAGCCAAGCAGGACCTCGTCGGGAGCCTCGAAGCCAAGACCGACTTCTACGCCGCGTTGATCGGTGGATGCCGTAACGCCTTCATCGAGCGCATGCTCAAGCCGCTGCACGACCGGATCCAGCTGTTGCGGATCACGTCGATGTCGCAGCCGAAACGGATCAACAAGAGCCTGCGCGAGGTCACCGCGATCTGGCGCGCGATCCAGAACGGCGATCCAGATCTCGCCGAGCGCTGCTGTGTCGATCACATCAATGCGGCTGCGGTGGCCGCGCTCGACATGATTGAACGAAACGCCGCCAAGGAGGCGGCGCCTTCCGACGACTAGAAAAACAAGAATTCAGGGAGTGTTCGATGTTGTCTCTGGTACGATCGCTGATCCTGTGTCTCCTGCTCTCGCCCTGCGGCGCGGCAATCGCAGACGACTACCCCACCCGCCCGGTCACGATGATCGTGCCCTTCTCCGCCGGCGGCCCCGGCGACGTCATCGCGCGAATTCTCGGCAACGCCATGAGCGCGACGCTGAAGCAGTCCATCGTCATCGAGAATGTCGTCGGCGCCGGCGGAACACTCGGCACCAACCGCGTCGCCAAGGCCGCGCCTGATGGCTACACGCTGCTCCTGATGCATGTCGGCCAGGCCACTGCGCCCGCGCTCTACGCAAAACTGCCGTTCGATCCCGTCGGCGACTTCGCCATGATCGGGCTCGTCACTGATGTCCCGATGATCCTGGTCGCCCGGCCGAATTTCCCGGCCAAGGATCTCGGCGAGATGATCGCGCGCATCCGCAGCGAGGGCGACAAGATGACCTTCGGCAATGTCGGTCTCGGCTCGGCCTCGCAGCTCTGCGGCCTGATGTTCATGAGCACCACCGATACGAAACTCTCGCAAATCTACTACAAGGGCGGCGGGCCCGCGCTAAACGACGTCATCGCCGGCCATATCGACGTCTATTGCGATCCCGCGACGGGACCGACGCCCTACATCCAGTCGAACACGATCAAGGGCTACGCGATCACCAGCAAGACGCGCGTCGCGACACTGCCTGGCGTGCCGACCTCGGCCGAGGCCGGCGTTCCCGAGTTCGATGTGACGACCTGGTATGGCCTCTACGCGCCGCGCGGCACGCCGAAGCTCGTGATCGACCAGCTCGTCGGCGCGCTGCAGACGGCGCTCAAAGACCCCGCGTTGATCAGCCGCTTTGCCGAGCTCAGCATGGCTCCGGTCGAGGCCGAGCGCGCGACGCCGCAAGCCCTCGAAGCCTTCCTGAAGGCGGAGATCGCCAAATGGGGCCGGATCATCAAGGCAGCCGGAATCGAGCCGCAGTAGGCCTGCCTCACTCGTCCAGAAGCTCCAGGAATTCCTCGATCCGGCCGAACGGGTCCGCGTGCCCGCGGGCGGCGCAGACGACACGATCGCCGTCGCGCTGGAGCGATCGCGCTCTGGATTTCCGCAGCCGCCCGGGGAGGAAAGTCGCGGCGACGGCCTCGGGCCCGACATCGAGCCTGACGATGCCGCGCCGCTTGCAATCGATCCTGAGCCTTGCGGCCGCAAAGAAATCGCGCGCCTCCGGCGGGAGCCTGCCGAAACGGCGCGAGGTCTCCTCCTCAAGGTCTTCCAGATCGTCGTCGCTCCGGCATCTGGCGGCGCGACCATAGATCTCGAGCCGCATTGCTTCCGATTGCACATAACCTTCAGGCAACATGTCGCCGACAGGCAGATTGAGATCGGGCACCCACAGAAAGGCGCCCGAGTCGTTCACTCTTTCCGAGGCGAGCTTCAGGAGATGACTGTAGAGCACCGGTCCGAACACCTGCACGTGCCCGGACTGCTGCTCGGAAAACAGATCGCCGGCGCCCCTGAGGTCCAGGTCGCGCTCGCTGATGGCGAAGCCGGCGCCGGGCTTGCTGAACTCCTCGAGGACGGCCAAGCGCTTCTCGGACTGTTCCGAGGTCGACTCCGTCAGCAGATAGGCGAAGGCGCGCGTTCCGCCGCGCCCCACCCGCCCCCTGAGCTGATGGAGCTGTGCGAGGCCGAACTTTTCGGGCCAGCACACCACGATGGTATTCGCGCGCGGGATATCGAGACCGCTTTCCACGATGTTGGTCGCCAGGAGGACGTCCGCCTCGCCATCGACGAAACTCATCATGCGGTCGTCGAGGTCGTCGACGGGCATCTTGCCATGAAGGCAGACGATGCGGAGGTCGGGCGCCAATGATTGCACGCGCGCCAGCATCGGCTCCAGATCCTGGATGCGCGGGCAGATCAGAAAACTCTGTCCATGCCGCCGCCGCTCGCGGAGCAATGCTCCGGCGATGGCCGCATCCGAAAGCGGAGCGATCTTGGTCACGATCGGAAGCCGGTGAACCGGCGGCGTTGCGATCACGCTGAGATCCCGGAAGCCCGCAAGACCAGCAGCGAGCGTGCGCGGGATGGGCGTCGCGCTCATCCAGAGCGTATGGGCATTCTTTGCCAGCCCTGAAAGCTTCGCCTTCTCCGCCGCTCCGAAGTGCTGCTCTTCGTCGATGATGACGAGGCCAAGATCGGCGAACTTCACATCCTTTGCAGAGAGCGCCTGCGTGCCGACAACGACTTTCAGCCTGCCGCTTCGCAAGCCCTCTTTGATCCCTCGCGTCTCCGGGCCGGAGGTCGCTCGCGACAGGCTTCCGACGTCGATACCGAGAGGACCGAAGCGCTTGCGGAAGGTTTCGACATGCTGCCGCGCCAGGACCGTGGTCGGCACCGCGATCGCCACCTGTTTCCCGGACAGCGCCACCGCGGCTGCCGCGCGCAACGCGACCTCGGTCTTTCCAAATCCGACGTCGCCGCACACCACCCTGTCCATGGGATGACCTGCCGCGAGATCATCGAGCACGTCCTGTATGGCCTTCGCCTGATCGACGGTCGGGAAATACGGAAAACGCGCAACGAACCTTTCATAGAGCGGCCCGGGTGCGACCAGTTTCGGCGCGCGGCGGCGGTGGCGCTGGCTGATGTGCTTTGCGAGCGCCCTGGCGGCGACCTGAATCTCCGCCTCGGCCTCGGTCCGCCGCGCCCACCATGTGCTTCCGTCCGCCTTGTCGCGTGCCAGCTTGCCGGGCTCGGCCGCATACGGCCAGATCAAGGCAAGATCGGCCGGCGGCACGAGAACGGCGTTGTCTCCCGCGAACGCAAGCCTGACCATCTCGCGCCGCGATCCCGTCCCCATGGCGAGGGTCTGCAAGCCGTCGAGCAGAGCGAGCCCACGCTGCAAATGCACCACCGCCGCGCCGCGCTCCGCGACGTCAGGATGATCGAACGCGGCCGTCCAGGCCCTCGCCATGGGCTGCGGATGATGGGCTCTGCTGCCGAGCACGTCGGACGCGGTGACGATGACGAGAGGCTTGCGGCCGGCTCCGACGAAGCCGGCATCGAAGTCGGCCAGGAACGCTGTTTCGCGATCGCGTCCCTCGGTCGCCTCGCTCCAATCGGCACAGCGCTCCGCCTTGATGCCGCTCATCCGCTCCATCGCGCGAAGGTCATCCTCGACGGCCGCGACGAACAGCACCCGCGACCCGGCGCGTTGCATGTCGTCAATAAATGCGCGGAGGATCTTTCTTGGCGAAGAGGCCTGCGAGAAATCGGGCGTCGGCGTGAAGGCCGATTTTTGCGGAAGCACGCTGATGCGCTTCTTCAGCCGCTTCCAGTCAGCCCGTCCGAGATACTCGCGCTCCGCATCCCTGCGGCCAGCGGCCTCCTCGATGGTGCCCAGCCAGATATCGGCATGGCCCAGCACGCCGGCATCCACGATCCACCGCGCGCGAGCGCAATAATCCGGCAGCGTCGCCCGCTGTCCGCGCTTGCCTCCGAGCGCAATCTGTTCGGACATCGGATCGATCAGCAATTCCCTGGTCTCGTAGACGACCTCATGCTCGACCGGATCGACGGCAACGATCTTACGGATCACGCCGCCGGAATGTTCGATCCTGAAAGGACCAAGTCCGCCCGCGGGAAACACCTCGAACGTCTTGCCGTGGAACAGGACGCCGCCCGGATATTCCGCCTCTTCATCGAGGTCGTAGCCGAGAGCTTCCAGACGGCTCTCCAGCTCGGCTTCCGAATAGGCCGCGCCCACTTTCAGGCTGAGGCTGGTCTTTGACCAGCTCGCCGGCAGCGGCAGCCGCTCCATGATGGCTTCTGCGGTCGATACGAGGAAGACCGGCTTCTTGGCCTTGGCGAGGCGCCGCAACACCGAGCTCCGCCTGCCCGCGATCTCGCGCGACGGCTCCAGACCATCGAATGGCAGATTGTTCAGTCGCGGGAACACCAGCACGTCGACCGAAGGGTCGAGCGCGTGGATCACGCCGCCCAACCGCTCCGCCCTGTTCTCATTGTCACAGAGGAACACGAGGCCGTCGCGGCCGGACTTCTCCCATTGCTCGCGCAGATGCAGCGCCAGCATGCCGAGCGGCGATGAAGACGAGACCGTAGAACGCGACGAGCTCTTGCTGTTAGAGCTCTTGCCTTTCGAGCCCTTGCTCTTTGAGCTCTGGTTTTTCGAGCTCTTGCTCTTAGAGCTGGCCTTTGTCTTTGTCGCGCCGGTCGCGGTCCGGGCTTTCCTGGTAGGCGCCAATTTGTATCCAACTTTGTTTCGCAAATAGAGGCGTGCGCCGACGAGCCCTCCCGTGAGCTCGGTCGATAACGCACATCGGGCCTAAGCGCCCAATGACGTCATTACAATTTCGCGATTGCGTTGAAAAGCAGAGACGCAAGCCCGGACGACCGGCCTGCACGCCAAAATAAGGCCTATTGCAGGACTTTCGGCAGCACCACGACCACGTCGACGCTCTGTCCGAGAACCTGAGTCGCAACCACCGCGAGATGGTGCGAGAATTCGTCTTCGATCTCGCTCGCGCAGTCTTCGTCCCTGGCAATGGCGAACAGCAGATTGCCGTCGATCTCGTCGAATCGGATGCCGGCGAAGATGCGATCGAACGTCTCGGCGCCCGCGATGCCCGCGATTCGCGCCTGGATGGCCTGGTCTTCGATGAGGGACAGTTTCATCATAATCGGGAACATGGGGGCGCACCTCCCAAATGCAAGAGCGGAAGCGTGCTGGCGCGACCCCGCGGGCGAACTATATTAATCGCATCGCCCTGCCTGACCGTGTCCGCCCTTGAGGAAACTCTTGATTCTCTTCCTGCTGCTGATCCTCGTGCCGATCGGGCTGTCGACCGGGCGCTATTATCTGTTCGGCGATGGCCGGGGCAATTGGCAGACGGCGGATCGCTCGAGCGCCGGCTTGCTGCCGCCGGCATCCGCCAATCCGGACGCGCTGATCCGGGTCTTTGCCGCGCGGACGGTGCGGTGGCGCAGCATTTTCGCCGTCCACAGCTGGATCGTCGTCAAGGAGAAAGGTGCCAGCACCTACAGCCGGTACGACTACACGGCGTGGGGCGACCCGATCCGGAGCAACGGATTTGCACCCGACGGCCGCTGGTTCGGCGCCATGCCCGAAACCGTCGTGGCGGTCGACGGCGCGCGGGCCGAAGCGCTGATCCCCAAGATCCGCCACGTCGTCGAGACCTACAAGTTCCGCGCCTACGGCGATTACAGCGCCTGGCCCGGGCCGAATTCCAACACCTTCGTGCAGGCGGCGCTGGACGCCGTTCCCGAGCTTCGTGCCATCCTTCCACCCACCGCGGTCGGCAAGGACTATCCGTACAGTGGACGCTGGGCCGGCATCACCCCTTCCCGCACCGGCGCCTACGCCTCGCTGTCGGGTTACCTCGGCATGACGATCGGCTGGGTCGAAGGGTTCGAGATCAATTTCTTCGGCGCGGTGCTGGGCATCGACATCCGGCGGCCGGCGCTCAAGCTCCCCGGGATCGGCCGCCTGGGCGTCGCGGCTGGCCTGTAGAGCGCCCGCCGGCGCCTCGCCAAACAAAAAACTGAAAAACAACCCCATGCACAGTAGAACCGCCATTGGCCGGTTGGTCGCGGTGGCACGGCTTAAGTCGAGACGATGTTTGGTTGAATCGTCCCGCGGGCGCAGAGCGCGCGGCCTCCCTCCTGAAACGCAAATTGAGCCGCCGGACGAGCCCAGATTTCACCAGGCTGCGGCCGTTTGACTCGTCGGGCAAAACACTGGCAGAATTGCATCGTGGCGATCATGCCAGCCGATATGATCCAGAGCGATCATGGCTCGTTGATACGCCGCTAGCCCCCAAGCGCCGGAATATTTTCGCGAAAGATGATCTCGCTGCGCGGCGCCTCGATGCCGTGCATGGCGCTGCGGCCGGCGCGCAGATTGTCGAAGATGCCGACACAGCTCATCATCGTGTTGAGCTGATTTTGAGTGATGACGGCATCCATCGTCCCATCGAGCAGAAAGCTGCGCGTATCCGAGGTCAGACCATGACCAATGAAGATCACGTCGCGTGCCCGGTTCATTTCCTTCAGGGCGCGAGCGACACCGTCGGCGGCGCCGCCGATGTTGTAGATTCCGGCAAGATCCGGATGCTGGCCTAGCAGCATGCGCGTCTGGCGATAGTTGCGGTCGGCGTCATCGTGACCTTCGCGCAGGCCTACGACCTTGATCGCCGGGAACAGTTCTTCGAAGACGTGCAGAAAGCCCATTTCGCGTTCTTCGTGCGCGCGGTAGCTGCGGCTGCCCGCGATCATCGCGACCTTGGCCGGACGCTCGCCCAGAAAGCGCGCGATCAGATAGCCGGCGGTGCGTCCGATCGAGCGATTGTCCAGTCCGATATAGGCCGCGCGGCGTGCGTTCAGGATATCCGAGATCAGCGTCACCGTCGGCACGCCGTGCTCCGCAAGCCTATCGACGGCCTCCCGCACGACCGGGTGTTCGAGCGCCATGAAAGCGATGCCGTCGGCCTTGTCGCGGGCGCGCCAGAGCTGGCGTGCCAGCAGGTCGGGATTGAAGCTCTTGATGGTGTCGACCTGACAATGGACGTTGAACGGCGCGAGCCGGCCGTCGGAATGCGCGATCAGCTGCCCGAGCGTCGACAGGAAGCGGTTGGTGCCCGACGGCAGCAGGAACAGCAGCCGCATCGGCTTGGGCCGCATCGCCGCGAGGAGGTTCTCGGCCGGCATGTAGTCGAGCTCGGACGCGGCGGCGAGCACCCGCTGCTGCGTCATCGCCCGCACACCGGGCCGGCGATTGAGCACGCGGTCGACCGTCGCCGTGGAGACGCCGGCCCGGCGCGCCACGTCAACGATGCGGCTCAGCGAACGAGCGAATGGCTTGTCCATCTCAGGGCCCAAACGTCAAATACATCAAAAACCATCACCATTACCGTTTGACATGGTAGCTCTAAGCCGCAATTTTCGCATCAACATTGTCGCAGAAACATCAAATAACATCAAATCGCTGTTGGAGGAGAAGCCCATGTCCCTGACCCGTCGGCGCGCCCTGCAAGCCCTGTCCGCCCTTCCCGCCGCGGGCCTGATCGGCGGTCTCTCGCGCCCGGCCCGGGCGGCCGAGTTTTCGCTGAAATACGGCAACAACCTGCCGCTGACGCATCCCCTCAACATCCGCGCCCAGGAAGCCGCCGACCGCGTCGCCAAGGAGAGCAATGGCCGGGTCGAGATCGTCATCTTCCCGAACAACCAGCTCGGCGGCGACACCGACATGCTCGCCCAGGTGCGCAGCGGCGCGCTGAACTTCTTCACGCCCTCCGCGCTCGTGGTCGCGACCCTGGTACCGGTCGCCGCGATCAACGCGGTCGGCTTTGCCTTTGCCGATTACGATCAGGTCTGGAAAGCGATGGACGGCGGGCTTGGCGCGCATATCCGTGCCGCCATGGCCAAGGTCGGCCTCCATACGTTCGAGAAGATGTGGGACAACGGCTTCCGCCAGATCACCAGCGGCGCCAAGCCGATCGAGAGCGCCAAGGACATGGACGGACTCAAGATCCGCGTGCCCGTGTCTCCGCTCAGCATCTCCATGTTCAAGGCGCTGTCGTCCTCGCCGACCAGCCTGCAATTCAGCGAGGTCTATTCGTCGCTGCAGACACGCATTGTCGACGCGCAGGAAAATCCGCTGCCGATCATCCAGGTGGCGAAGCTCTACGAGGTGCAGAAGTACTGCGCGATCAGCAACCACATCTGGGACGGCTTCTGGTTCATCGCCAACGCCCGCGCCTTCAACGCCCTTCCCGCCGACCTCAGGACCATCGTCAGCAACGCCATCAACGATGCCGGCTTGAAGCAGCGCGAGGACATCAAGGCCTTCAACGCGACCGTGCAGACCGACCTCCAGAGCAAGGGAATGAACTTCACCAAGCCTTCGCCGGACTCGTTCCGCGCCAAGCTGCGCGACGGCGGCTTCTACAGCGAATGGAAAGGCCGCTTCGGCGACGAAGTCTGGGCGCTGCTCGAAGGCGCCGTCGGCAAGCTGGCCTGAGCGCGATGACGATCGCAGAGCATCAGATGACGGACTATCTGGCGGCGACCGCTCACCCTGCTTCCGATGCGGGCACGCGCAGGCTTGCGAGCGCCTTGGGCACCGTCGACCGCTGGCTCGGTGCGGTGGTCGAGACCGCCGCGGCCGGTGTCGTGCTGGTCGAGATCGGCATCATGCTCGCCGGCGTCATCATGCGATACGTCTTCCACAGCCCGCTGATCTGGTCGGACGAACTGGCCTCGATCCTGTTTCTCTGGCTCTCGATGCTGGGCGCGGTGATCGCGCTGCGCCGGGGCGAGCACATGCGCATGACAGGCCTCGTCAGCCATGTCGGCCCGGGCGCGCGCACCTTTCTCGACACGATCGCGGCGGTGGCGCCCCTAGCCCTGCTGGCGCTGATCCTGCATCCCGCCTTCGATTATGCGAGCGAGGAACAGGTCATCGTCACCCCGGCGCTGGAGATCAGCAATGCCTGGCGCGCAGCCGCAATTCCCGTCGGGATGACCCTGATGGCCGTCGTCGCCGCGATCCGGCTCGCGACGCATCACCGCCCCGCGTTGATCGTCGCGGCCCTCATCACCACCGCCGTCCTGATTGCCGCATTCTGGCTTGCCGGACCGCTGCTCGCCCCGCTCGGACGCTACAACCTCATCATTTTCTTCGTCGGCGTGGTCGCAGCCAACGTGTTCGCCGGCGTACCGATCGCATTCTCCTTTGCGCTCGCGACCTTCGGCTATCTGGCGCTGACAACCAGCGTACCGATGATGGTGATGGTCGGCCGTCTCGATGAAGGCATGTCGCACCTGATCCTGCTCGCGGTGCCGCTGTTCATTTTCCTCGGCGCGTTGATCGAAATGACCGGCATGGCGCGGGCCATGATCCAGTTTCTGGCAAGCCTGCTCGGACATGTCAGGGGCGGACTGTCCTACGTGCTGATCGGGGCCATGTATCTGGTCTCCGGCATCTCCGGCTCGAAGATCGCCGACATGGCCGCGATCGCGCCCGTGCTGCTGCCGGAAATGCAGCGGCGTGGCGCCAAGCCCGGCGACCTCGTCGCGCTGCTGTCGGCCACCGGCGCGCAGACCGAGACCATACCGCCGAGCATCGTGCTGATCACCATCGGCTCGGTGACCGGCGTCTCGATCGCGGCGCTGTTCACGGGCGGGCTGCTGCCGGCCCTGGTCGTGGGCACCGCGCTCTGCGTGGTGGTGTGGCGGCGCTACCGGCATGAGGATCTGAGCCATGTGCGGCGCGCCTCCAAGCGCGAGATCGCAAAACTCACAATGGTCGCTCTGCCCGCCATCCTGCTGCCCTTCGTGATCCGCACTGCCGTGGTCGAAGGCGTTGCCACTGCCACGGAGGTCTCGACCATCGGCATCGCCTACGCCGTGCTGATGGGCCTTGTGGTCTACCGCCAGTTTCCCTGGCGGCGGCTGAAATCCATGCTGGTCGAGACGGCCTCGCTGACCGGCGCGATCATCTTCATCATCGGCTGCGCCACGGCGATGGCCTGGGGACTGACGCAATCCGGCTTCTCGCAACAGCTGGCGAAGGCGATGGCGGCGATCCCCGGCGGCGCCTACGGCTTCCTCGCGATCTCGATTGTGGCCTTCGTCGTGCTCGGCAGCGTGCTCGAAGGCATTCCGGCCATCGTGCTGTTCGGTCCCCTGCTGTTTCCGATCGCCAAGCAGGCCGGGGTGCATGAAGTGCACTATGCGATGGTCGTGATTCTCGCGATGGGCATCGGCCTGTTCGCGCCGCCGTTCGGCGTCGGCTATTACGGCGCCTGCGCGATCAGCAAGATATCGCCGGACGAAGGCCTCAAGCACATCTGGGGCTATGTCGCAGCCCTCTTCATCGGCCTCGCCATCGTCGCAGCCGTGCCGTGGCTGTCGATCGGCTTCCTCAAATTCTGAAGATCATGGGAATCATGCAATGAGCCGTTTTTTTGGTGAGATCCGGCAAGCCGGCTACGTCGTTGACGACATCGAGAAGGCCATGGATTATTGGAGCCGCGAGCTCGGCATCGGGCCGTGGTTCTATAATCCGCGGGTTCCAATCGTGAACTACCACTATCGCGGCAAGGCCTATGAGCCGCACAATTCGGTGGCGCTGGCCAATTCCGGTCCGCTGCAGATGGAGCTGATCCAGATCCGCAACGATGCGCCGTCGATGTATGCCGACTTCCTGAAAGCCGGACATAAGGGTCTGCAGCACGTCGCCTACTGGACCGAAGACTACGACGCCGATCTCTCCCGTCTCGAAGCCGAGGGTTTCAAGCCGGTCATGAGCGGCGAAGTCGGCGCGCGCGGACGCTTCGTCTATTTCGACACGGAATATCATCCGGGAACGGTGATCGAACTGTCTGAAGTCGCGGGACCAAAGGGCAAGATGTTCGATCTCATCCGCGCAGCCGCCAAAGGCTGGGACGGGCGCGACCCCGTGCGCCCGTTCCCCGATCTTACCAAGCTCTAGATTGTCTGCGCTCCCGTGACGCAAAATCCCGTTCGCATCGAAGCCGACTATCTGATCGAAACGCCTGAAGATCCGCGTCTTGCCGCGGAAACCATGGCGGGCGAGCAGTCGAGCGGCACGTTCGTTGCGGTGCCCGGCGAAACGCCGGAGCTGAAAGCGCGTGCAGCCGCCCGAGTCGAGAGCATCGAGTTGCTTGATGCGATTTCCGCGCCGTCGCTCCCGGTCGCCCGCCCGATCAACCCCGATGGCCCCTGGAATCGCGCGCGGGTGACGTTGTCATGGCCGCTCGACAATATCGGCGCGTCACTGCCCAATCTCGTCACGGCGATCGCCGGCAATCTGTGGGAGTTGCGCCAGCTGACCGGCCTGCGCCTGCTCGACCTGCGCCTGCCGCTCGCGTTTGCCGCCGCCTATCCCGGACCGAAGTTCGGCGTCGCCGGCACGCGCGAGCTGACCGGCGTCAGCGACCGTCCTCTGATCGGCACCATCATCAAGCCGAGCATCGGGCTCAGCCCCACCGAGACGGCCAATCTGGTCGCCACGCTGTGCGCGGCCGGCATCGACTTCATCAAGGACGACGAGCTGCAATCGGACGGCGCCTATTGCCCGTTCAACGAACGCGTGCGCGCCGTGATGCGCGTCGTCAACGACCACGCTGATCGAACCGGCAAGAAGGTCATGATCGCCTTCAACCTCACCGGCGAGATCGACCAGATGCGCCGCCGGCATGATCTGGTGCTCAGCGAGGGCGGCACCTGCGTGATGGCGAGCATCAACTCGGTCGGGCTCGCCGGCATGGTCGAGCTCGGCCGCCACACGCAGCTTCCCGTTCATGCACATCGCAACGGCTGGGGCGCGCTGAACCGTCATCCCGCGCTCGGCTGGGATTATACGGCGTGGCACAAGATCTGGCGGCTGGCCGGCGCCGATCACATGCACGTCAACGGCATCGGCAACAAGTTCAGCGAGACCGATGACAGCGTGGTCGTCTCCGCAAAGGCGGCGCTGACGCCGATGTTCGCGCACAAGCCATGCATCGCGATGCCCGTGTTCTCCTCGGGCCAGACGCCGGCTCAGGCGCTACCTACCTGGCGCGCACTCGGCTCGACAGATCTGATCTTCGCCGCAGGCGGCGGCATTCTCGCCCATCCCGATGGACCGGCCGCCGGCGTTGCCGATTTGCGCGCAGCATGGGACGCCGCGACGGCGAGTCCGCAGCCGTGAGCGGCGCGTCTGCCCTGCCCGACGGTCCACTCGTTGCTTTCTACGGCGATGATTACACCGGCTCGTCCGCGGCGATGGAGGCCCTCACCTTCGCGGGCCTGCCGACAATCCTTTTCCTGGAGACTCCGACGCCCGAGCGTCTCACGTCCGCCAGGCATTACCGCGGCATCGGCATCGCCGGCACGGCGCGCGCGAAGGATCCGGCCTGGATGGAGCAAAACCTTCCGCCGGTTTTCGCGGTGCTCGCAGGGATCGGCGCGCCGATCGCGCACTACAAGGTGTGCTCGACCTTCGACTCCTCGCCGCAGATCGGCTCGATCGGGCGTGCGATCGACCTCGCGGTGCCGCAGCTCGGCGGCGCTTGGCATCCGCTCCTCGTGGGATCGCCGGCGATGGGCCGCTATCAGATGTTCGGCCATTTGTTCGCGGCCGTGAATGGCGTCGGCCATCGTCTCGACCGGCACCCGACCATGTCGCGTCATCCGGTGACGCCGATGGACGAGTCCGATCTCGGCCGGCACCTTGCAAGACAGACGGCACGATCGATCGGACTGATCGACTTCGTCACCATGGTCAATGGCGGCGCGGATCTGGCGCTCATGCGCGCGAGGAGCGCCGGCACCGAGATCATCTCGCTCGACGTGCTCGACCAGGCATCGCTGATCGAAGCCGGCCGCCTGATCTGGGAACATCGCGGCGAGCGGCTCTTCGTCGCCGGTTCGCAAGGTGTCGAGCAGGCCCTGGTCGCCTATTGGCGGTCGGCGGGCCTGATTCCCGACAGCAAACCCGATCTGCGCCTTGCCGGCGTCGAGCGCATCGCCTGCGTCTCCGGCTCCTGCTCACCCGTCACCGCCGCGCAGATCGCGCATGCCGCGGACAACGGCTTCGACGTCGAGCGGCTTGATGCGGCGCGCGCCGTCGACGCGGCTGAATGGACCAGGGAGATAGGCCGCGCCGCTGAACGCGCGCTCACTGCACTCTCGTCGGGACGCGATGCGCTCCTGATCACAGCAAGCGGCCCCGACGATCCCGCCATCGGTGCGCTCAACGCGGCCATCAAGGCGAGCGGCGCAACGGCGAGCGCCGTGAACGAGCGCATCGGCGCGGGGCTCGGCGAGGCGCTGGACTCGATTCTGGAAACCGCGCGGCTCCCTCGCACCGTGGTCGCCGGCGGCGACACGTCCGGCCATGCGCTGCAGGCAATGGGCATTTATGCGCTGACCGCGATCGCCCCTCTCGCGGAAGGCGCGCCACTCAATCGCGCATCATCGGATCGCGCGCATGCGAACATCGAGATCGCGCTCAAGGGCGGACAGGTCGGCGGGATCGATCTGTTCTGCCGGGCCAGAGACGGCGGTTAGCCGTCACCGCAAGGCGATCGCGATCAGACCGATATTGGCCGTGAACTGCTGCTTCAACGGGCCGGCGGGATCAGGGCGCGCAGGATGTCGGGCTTCCAGGCCTGACGGGCGCTGTCAAAGGCCGCGAAATCATGGTCGAACTGCCAATAGGCCCAGGCCCAGCCACGTCTGTCGGCGCTTCGCGCCACGAACGACAGGTATCTCTGGCGGCTCTCGGATGGAGCCCTTTCGTACACCCCGAACTCGCCGAGATAAATCGGGCGCTTCTCTCGCTCCGACCACCCGCTGACCTTGTCGAAATCGGCGGCCGCCTTGGCTTCGTCGTCCGGACTGCCCCAATCCAGCGGCCCGATGCGCGCGAACGTCTCGGACCATGGCGCACCCTGATGCGTGAAGCGTATCGGCGCGTAATAATGAAAGGTGACGACGAGATTCCTGTCGTCGGCGGGGAGAGCCAGATCGTCGATGGGAATCTCGTCTGTGTTGAGAACGGCAGCAATGACCCGCCGCTCGGAGTTGGTGCGGCGGATGATGCCGATACATTCGTTGAGGAGCGAATTCCAGCTGGCGGACGTCATCTGCCCCCCCGGCTCGTTCAAGACCTCGAAGACGAGCCTGGGATATCTTCCGGCATAGCGCTCGGCGATCTGCCGCCAGAATGCCCTGAGCTTCTCGCCGCATTCGGATACATCACGCTGACAGACATGCGTGTCATGTTCGTCGACGATGGGAACGAGGTTCCTGGCGAGGATTTCCTCGATGACGGCATCAAGCCTTCTCAGCACGACCTCATCCAGCACATTCGCGCGATCCATGAACTTGAAGCCGAAGAAATTGATCCTGACGTGCGAGAATCCGGCCTTTCTGATCGCCGTCAAATTGTCCAGACGGAACGGCGCGTTCTGACCGCCCTCCCAGATTCCGTCGTAACCGAGAATGTTGATCCCGCGCCCCAACCTTGCCGCATCACGAGGCGCGACCTGCCCGGCGCCATGGGCGTCGGAGAAGAATGATGCGACGACAAAAGCCGCTGCGGCAAGATTGAAGCTTCTCGACCAGCGAGCGCGGGGGGCGGTCATCTTGCTTCCATTCCGTAAGGGTTAGAAATCGGTCTCCGGCACCGGCCTGCACGTTGCAAGGAGGAAGGCCACCAGGAGCACCGACGTGAACATGGTCGAGCGAAGGAACGTCGTCTCGGTGAAATTGGTCTGAAAGCTGAGGGCGACAAATCCGATGATGAGGGCACAGTGCGCCCGGTGGATCGATCGTGCGGAAATCAAATAGAGAACCTTGTTCGAGAACAGAAGAACGCTCGCGGCGAAAAGCACGTAGCCCAGGAATCCTGTTTCCATCAGAATCGCGATATAGCCGCTATGATAGTTGTCGAGCACCCAACCATGGTTCTGCTCGAAATAATCGTAGATCGACGGGATCGTCCAGAAGCCGTTGATTCCGAAGCCGAGCAGCGGCGCATCGTCGAAATGGCTTATCGCGTAGTGCCAGATGAAGGTCCGCTCGGTGAAATTGACGGTCGCATCGCCGATGTGGATGGCGTCGTAGCCCGTCGCGTAAAAATAGACGATCAGGAGGCCGGCCAGAATGCACATGACGAACGGCAGGATCGCATAGAGCCTCATGCAGCCGACCGACCACATCGACGTCACGAGCAGCGCACAAGCCGCCAGGGCGACAGCACCGGCGCCGCGCGATTCCGACGCGAGGACGCAGGTCGACGCCAGCAGGAACGCGACGAGGAACGCCAGCCACCCCTGCCCCGTCATCTTCCGGTAGCAAGAGAAGAACATCAGATACGCGCCGACAAAGCCCAGCGTCTGCTTCGATTCATAGACGCCCTGCCATTGACCATTGTGCATCCAGCTATGATCTACCCCGATATCGGGCACGGCGAGTGCGCAAAGCGCCGATGCGGCGACCAATATGAAGAGCCCGGAGGACGTCGCCTTCACGACATCGTCGATATCGATCCGCGTGATCATACAGAACGCGCCAAACGTCGTCATTGCAAGAGCGGCGCTCTTCATGATGGCTGCGGCATTCAGAGTGGTCCACAACACGGAGACGACCGCGAACGTGTAGAATGCGAGGAGCGCGATCAGATCGGGGTTGAACGCCAGCTGCAGGCGCGGGCGCACGAACGCGCTTGCGTAGATCAGGACGCTCCACATCAACAGAGCGACCGCCTGTTGCAGATAAGTCAGTCCCGCCGGCAGTATCGCCGTATTGAATGTCCCCATCGACGCGACGACATTGACGGTGATCGATACGCAGATGACGAGCCTGGCGATCTTCTCGACGCCGGCACTGCGCGTCTTCCAGATCGCGCTCGTGAGTGCCTCGGAGGCTCTCTCGGTCTGCAGGATGGCCATGAGGTGACTTTCCCTTAAGCTTGGTTAATTATCTGCTACTGCGGGTTGATCTCCCGAGCCCCGGCACCACGAAATCTCGAAACTTCGGGGGATCGATAACGATACGGCCCCTGCTCGATGCGTTAATGCAAATCGCACCCCGCTGGTGCCTCGGCCGTCACGACCCTGCTATACAGGCGCGGGATCCGGCTCGATCGACTTCTCCGGGTTATCTGGTTTCCGTGGTCACGCATGAATAAGCCGAGCAATACATTCGATATCGCCATCGAGCAGGCGTTCGACTTCCTGTCTCCGGAATACGCGGCGCTGTTCGACAGCTCTGCCGCGACCGCGTTTCAGCATCCGCTCTGGCTGGACAGCCTCTACGCCAGGCTCGCATCCCATGCAGGCGCGACGCCGCTGGTCGTCGTGGTCCGCCGCCGTACGACGGGGGCGCTGGTGATGGTGCTGCCCCTGCTCCGAATCCGCCGCGGCCCGATCCGCACCATCGAATTCGCCGATTTGCGCGTATCCGACTATCTGGCGCCGGTCTGCAGTCCCGAGGTGTTTGCCAGCCTGCTGGAGGACGAAGTGGCCTGCGCGGAGATAAGGCGCCTCGTCCGCCCGTTCGACCTGCTCCGCATGACCAAGCTGCCCGACGGACGGCTTCCGATCGAAAGCCTCCTGGGCGCGCCACGCCGGGTCTCGATGGAGACGAACGCCTACGCGACCGTTCTCGTCGCCCCGTTCGAGCAATGGCGTGCCAGCGCGCTGGATCGCTCCTATCAGAAGGAGCTCGCCAAGAAATATCGCCAGCTCCAGAAGAAGGGAGCATTGAGCTTCTCGTGCTGCGACGACAGCGCCTCGATCTCCGAGGCGATGGACGCGATGAAGCAATATCGTGGTCCGCGCTTTCAGGCCCAGGGCGACGGCGATCTGCTCCAGCGCCCCGAATATTACAGCTTCTATGCCGACGTGGCGGCCCGTGGTCTCGGCTCGTTCGTCCGGCTCTACGCCATGAAGATGGACGGCGGCGTGATCGCCGCCGTGCTCGGACTGTGCCATCGCGGCAGCTTCCTCGTCATCATGAGCGCCTTCGATATCGACGGGTACAAAAGCCAGTCCCTGGGTTCTCTGATGTTCGAGCAAGTGGCGAGGGATTGCATCGAGCGCGGCGATCAGATGCTCGACTTCACGATTGGCGACGAGCCGTACAAGAAATTGTTCGGCGCCCAGCCCTCGCCGATGTGGATGGTCACGCAGGCCGGCAGCACCGCGGGCGCCATCAGCCTGTTCGCGCTGAAGCAGGCTCCCTGGCTCAAACTGGCGGCCAAGCGGCTGTCGGATTTCAGGCTCCCGCCGGCCCGCACCCCGACGCCCACGCGCTAACCGAAGCGCAAGCGAGGGAGCTCAGGCGCGGAGCGCGCCGCGGACGCGTCCGAGCCAGCCCGGGCGCATCTGATCGACACGATGCGTGAGACTGCGCCGCAGGAAGTGAAACCGGCGCCGCACATCCCATTCGATATCGTTGCGGGACGTAAGGGCCTGACGGAAGCGCGCCATTTTCAGCGACCGCTGGTCGGCCGCGAGCTTGTCGGGATCGGAATAGAACTGCGAGATCTTCTCCGTGCCCATGCCGGCGCTTGCGAGCCAG
This sequence comes from Bradyrhizobium sp. Arg816, assembly GCF_029989365.1. Taxonomy (GTDB): domain Bacteria; phylum Pseudomonadota; class Alphaproteobacteria; order Rhizobiales; family Xanthobacteraceae; genus Bradyrhizobium. The sequence goes on from NZ_JAPRAQ010000001.1 coordinate 614,235, forward strand.
CGCGGCGCGTAATCCGTGCAAAGGCGATCGACGTCCACCAAGAGGCGGGCGACGCCCGTGCCGGCGGCGGGACAATTGGTCTGGAACGCATCGCCGATGAGGACGATTCCGGGCTGGAGGTGTCCCTCCACCACGGTCAGATCCATCACCCAGTTCTGCACCTTGTCGGTCACGTGGAAGTCGCCGAGGTAAGGCCGCAGTCCCGGCAGCAGCCGCAGGACGGTCGCTTCCGGTTCGCGGCGCAGCTCGCGCATGATCGGATCGGTCGGGTCGCGGAACATAAACAGATTGGCCCGCATGCCCGCAGGCGCCGGAAACAGGCTGAGATAGTCGATGCCGTCAGCGGTGCGCTCGCCGTAACAGGTCAGCGCCTCGAAATCGAACGGCGTGCCGTCGCGGCGGGCGATCGTGAAGCCGAACGACACCGAATGGCGCTCGGCCAGCACGCGCCGCTTGATGCCGAGCTTGTAGCCGAGAGCGCCCGCCATGCCTGTGGCGAGCACGACGAGCCGCGCGTCAAGGCGTCGTCCGGACGCAAGCTCGATATGCTGGACATCATCGCCGGGGCTGATTGCGGTGACTTCGTCGACGATCAGATTGGACGGATCAGGCAGCTGGCTGCGCGCCATGGCAACGAGGCCGGCATAGGAAAACCCGTAAGCCTGGCCGATGCTGATATCGACGACCTTGCCTTCCCGGATATTGAGCACCCGGTCATACCGGCAGGCGACGTTCTCGAGCGCATGGAGGAAACCCAGCTTGCGGAACATCTCCAGCTGCTGGCCACCGAGCTTCTCAACCCGGAATTCGTCCGGATGTACCGCGCGCTTGTCGACGAGTGCGACGCGATGCCCCGCCCGCGCAAGCACGGATGCGGCGAGCGATCCCGCAAGGCCGCCACCGACGATCGCGATGTCTGCGACGATGGCCGCAGTCGCAGCTGCATCGCTCGGCTCGGTCACGGGTCTATCCGTCGTCATGGTTCAGGGCTCCACGGTTAACGGTGGTTCCATGTGCAATTCCCTCGCCTGATGTCGTATCGCAGAGCCAAACGCGATCATTTCCGGCGATTGAGGTTAACGGGTCGCAGGATACATCCGTCGCGGCATGCGCCTTGCTCGGAACGACATCGAAGTACTCTGTCTCGTCAGACCAAGCTGCCGAATTCATTCCAGAGAGGCCATTCCAATGCTCGAACCGCCGCAGGCCGGCCGGCTTCGCCCCGCATCGTGCACCGGCATGACATCACGCCGCTTTTCGACCGAGCCGGTGCCTGCTCAATCTGGCACATCAGGGACGCGGCTGTTTCGCCGTGAAGCAGCGGCGCACGACCTTCGTCGACCATGGACGACGGGACCTGAAGACCGGGCATTAACACTCGCAATTTTCCGGCATGCTAGGCTCTCGCCATCCTTGCAACGCCCATCTTCGGGGAACGCTGCGCATCTTCGATGATCGATTCCATTGTTCAATTTCTGCGGCGTGACGTCACGCGCGGTGTCGTCGGGACCATCCTCCTGAAGGTTGGCAGCGGCGCGCTCGCGTTTGCGTTGTTCTCGCTCGCCGCGCGAACGATGACACCCGACGGATTCGGTATCTTTGCGACCTGGCTTTCGGTTGCCCAGATCGCCGCAGTCGTAGGACTGGTCGGTCAGGAAGCGTTGCTGGTGCGGTTCCTGAACGAATATGAGGTCGGCGACAGGCCCGACCTCACCAAGGGCCTCCTGCTCTCCAGCTTCAGGATCTCCGCCGTCGCGATGCTGATCGCGATCGCCGCAGTTGCGTTGGTTGCGCACTTCAGAGGGGATTTGTGGCTGCTGATCCTCGCCGTCTCGGCCTACACCGCCGTGAGTGCCGGATTGATGCTCGGCAGCCAGATCGCGCGCTCGCTGGTCAGCATTATCATGGGCGAAGGCAACCGCGAGTTCTTCTGGCGGGTCATCGTCGTCCTGTTTCTGCTCGCCACGCTGTTCGGGCATCGGCAGCTCGATCCCGCCGAGCTGATCGCCGCAATGACGATCGCGATGTCGGTGGGCCTCGTCGCGCAGATCATTGCGATCGTACGGGTGCTGCCGGATTTGCGCGCGACAACAGCGAGTTCCGAAGCAACGCGCTGGCGATCGAGCGCGCTGCATTTCTGGCTTGCGTCCATCCTTGAAGTCGCGAACCAGTATTTCGACGTCATTCTGGTCTACTGGATGCTGGATCCGGCGACCGCCGGCATCTACTTCGCGGCGTCACGCCTCGCCAATATCTTCGCCATGCTTTCCGCCGCGCTGTACTCGTTCGGCGCGCGCCGGCTTCCTTCGCTGTACTTCAGCAAAAATCACCGGGAATTCGAGCGGACGTTGCAGCTCATGGCGGAAGTGACCGCGCTTTGCGTGGTCGCAGGCCTCGCCCTGATCTGGGTCGGCGGCCCCTATCTCCTCAACCTGTTCGGGCCGCATTTCACCGAGCAGCACTCGGTGCTGATCGTGCTCGCGATCGGAACGGCCATTCAGGCCGCGGGCGGTCCGTCGGCGGCGATCCTGCAGTTGACCGGCCATGAACGCATCTACGTTCCCGTCGTCGCCGCAAATGTCGCATTGAGACTGGGCGGATTCCTCGTCCTGATCCCCTGGCTCGGCGTGCTTGGCGCGGCAATTGCGGCCACCGTGTCGCTGGCGCTCACGACGATCGCACTCAATGTCTTGTGTCGGCGGCGAACCGGGGTCGATCCTTCGGTTCTCGTGCTGTTGCGCTTCTCGGCGTGGCGACGCGGCCGCTATGCGGTTCGCGGCGCCGACTCCGCCGAATAGGCGTCAATCGTACGATCGGCCTGGTTGATCCGCGACGGCGCGCGCAGGTTCCGTTGGTTAACGCGCTCGCTGCGCACCATCCGGGAATCAGCAGAATTCCCGCGAGAACGCGGCAATCGGCGGCTCGCGCATTAACTCCGTTTGTTGCTAGTCGGTGTCTGCCCGATGCCTGCATGATAGGTACGGGGTTAAGAAGGTGAAGATTTCGTTTCTTTAGCGGGTCGGGATCCGTGCTCCACTACCAGCCGAACAATTTGGGCGAGACGACCGCGACAGAACTCGCGCGGCTGAACGGCAGCGAACGAAAGCTGCACGTCCTTCTCGTACAGACCCAGGCCGAGAACGCGGGCGCGCAGGAGATCTCCAGGCTTCTCGGCGCCGGCCTCTCCGCGCGCGGCCATCGCGTCTCCAACCTGTTTTTCTTCCGCAAATCGGATTCGTTCGACGAGCCGCCCGAGACGTTCTATTGCGCATCGCGCCGGCCGGGCAATCCGGTTGCGCTGCTGCGGATGCTGTGGACGCTTGGCGGACATATCAGAGCCACGCGGCCTGACGCCGTCCTGACCTTCCAGCATTTCGGCAACGTCATCGGCGCGGGCGTGACGCGCCTCGTCAGCCGCGCCCCTGTCGTCGCCAATCAGGTTTCATCCGCGCTGTCGATGAGCTGGCCCGTCCGCACGGCCGACATCGTCATGGGCAGCGTCGGCTTCTTCGACCGCATCACGCTGAACTCGAAGGACATGGAGCGCGAGTATTCGCGCTACCCGCAGGCCTACCGGTCGCGCATGGTGCATGTCCCGCACGGCTTCGAGGACAAGGCCCTCATCCTGCCGAAGAGCGCCGCACGACAGAAATTCAACCTGCCGCCGGACCGCGTCCTGCTCGGCTGCGCGGCGAGGCTGCATCCGCACAAGCGGCTCGATGCGGCGATACGCCTGCTGCCGGATGAGCCGTCGTGGCACCTTGCACTCGCCGGCCAGGGCGCCGACGAGGCACGACTGCGGCAGCTCGCGGACGAGCTGAACGTCTCGGACCGACTGCATCTGCTCGGCGAAATAGCGCCACGCCAGATCGCGGATTTTCTCGCCTGTCTCGACATATTCGTGTTTCCGACGCAGGCCGAGACCTTCGGCCTTGCCGCCGTCGAAGCCGCCAACGCCGGCGTTCCCTCGGTTGTCACCGATCTTCCCGTGCTGCGCGAGGTGCTGTCCTTCGAAGGAAAGCCCACTGCCCTCTTTGTCGATGCTTCAGATCAAGCGAAGCTGTCGGCTGCCGTCTCCAGACTTCTGACCGACCAAGCACTGAGCGACGAACTGCAACAAAACGCCAAAGGCCTGAGGCTGCGCTATTCGGTCGATGCGATGGTTGAGGAATACGTTCAAATCCTCAACCAGCTCATCTGAGCCGATGCGTTGGAATAGGTTGGCTCGACATGATCATCGAGTTTCGCTGCGAACGTGACCATGCGCGGCGGTGGATGCACCGCCAGTCGCTGTCGATCGACGGCCGGGACGTTCCGGTTCAAATCGCGTGGACCGCAACGGCGGAGCCACGGCCCGCGGGGCTCAACGCCCTGTTCGGGCTGGAGCGCGTGGTGCTGCACAAGGGCAGGCATAGCGGCGCCGACGAGCTGAAAATCGATCCCGAACGGACGCAGGCTCGCACCGGCACGGCCGACGTGATCGTCGATTTCACGAGCACCGCGCGCGATCCGAACAGCTCGGCCCGGCTGTATCTCCGCCCGTTGTTCAACGGGACTGCGGGCGAAAACGCGGCACTCGCGGCAATTCTCGCCGGCGACCTGCCCGTCATCGAGATCGTCGACGAGGTCGACGGTGCAGTGCTCGACCGCGGCCATCCCTCCGCAGAAACCGCGGCCGGTTTGAGCGGTGGGCTCGAAACGGTCATGGCGCGAACCCTGACCATGGTGGCGGCCATCCTGTCGGGACGGCCGCGTATCGTGCCGCAGCTGGCACGCCCGGCCCAAGCCGGCAACGGCCGGCCGCTGGCGGCCTACGTCGTGCGCGGCCTCGCCGTGTCGATCGCCAAGGAGATCTACCGCCTCTGCTGCTATGCCCCGCATTGGCATGTCGGATGGCGCTTCAAGGATGGCGCGGGCGTCTGGCAGACGGGAGATCTCTCCGGGCCTGGCTGGAACGTTCTTGCCGATCCCGGAAACCATTTCTACGCCGATCCCTTCCCCATCACCTGGCAGGGACGAACATTCGTCTACTTCGAAGACCTCGATCACCGGGTTGGAAAAGGCATCATTTCGGCAATCGAATTCGGCGACGCCGGCCCGGTCGGCGAGGTCGTACCCGTGCTGGAGGAGCCCTGGCACCTGTCCTATCCGTTCCTGATCGAGGACGATGGCGAGTTGTGGATGATCCCGGAGAGCTCGCTCCACGGGGACGTCGCGCTCTACAAATGCATTCGGTTTCCGGACAAATGGGAGCGGCACGCCACGCTGCTCTCAGGTCTCGAACTGGCTGATGTGACCATCACGCAGCACAACGGTCTGAACTATTTGTTCGGAGCCTGGCGAGACGGAACCGGCGGCTATTCGGATTCTCTTGCGATCTATTACGCCGAGCACCTGCTCGGCCCCTGGTTGCCCCATGCCAGCAACCCGGTCCTGATCGATCGCGCAAGCGCGCGACCCGCGGGGAATTTCGTCACCATCGATGGCAAATTGTGGCGGCCGGTGCAGGATTGCGCCGACGGATATGGCGCAGCGCTCGGCCTCGCGGAAGTGGTCGAACTGTCTCCGACGACGTTCAAGCAGGTCGTGCGCCACTCCCTCAGACCCGGACCGGCATGGCCCGGTAGAAAGCTGCACACGCTGAACCGCTGCGGCCGGCTCGAGGTGATCGACGGATCGCGTGTTCAACCCAAGACCCGCGCCTTCGCGAGCAAATTTCCATCGGTCGTCTTGTCCCCGCGAACCAGTCCCCACACCGCCTGCTAACGCGTGGCACGACGGACGGCGTGGATCACAACGCCGCCCGTCATCTCGTGTTTCGACCGCTCCCGCGGGAGGCGGCGTTCTACTGAGAACGATCCGAGGTCCAGCCCTTGTACTCGGCGACGTTGTCCCTGGTCACGAGCTTCGAGGGCAGGAGCTCGACGGTCGAGGCCGGCTTCTGGCCGTTGAGAATGCCGACACCCACCTGCACCGCACGCCGCGCCATGAAGAACGGATCCTGCGAAGCGGACGCCTGGACCTGCGGCGCCGCCGGATCCTTCAGCGCGGCCTCGATGTCGGGCGCGCCATCGACCGCGGTGATGACGATGCCGCTGCGGTTTTGCTGGCGCGCCGCGAGATCGGTGCCGATCGCCTGCGGATCGTTGATGGCGAAGATGGCGTCGATCTTGGAAAAGCGCGTCAGATAGCCCTGCGCGATGGTGAGACCGCCTTCACGCGAGCCTTTGCCGTCCTGGTCGCTGGACAATACCTTGATGCCGGGATTCTTCGAGAGAACGTTCTTGCAGCCGACGACGCGGTCGATCACGGCCGAGACCTGCGGCCCGTTCTCGATGATGACGTCGCCCTTGCCCCCTAACTTGTCAACGATGTACTGGCATGAGATTTCGCCGGCCTGCACGTTGTTCGTGGTTATGGTGGCGTCGGCGCCTTCGGCCGCGGTGTCGACCGCGACGACCACGATGCCCGCCGCCTGCGCCTTCTTGATCGCCGGCCCGATCGCCTTGGGATCGCCGGGGTTCAACAGGATCAGGTCGACGCCGGCGGCAATGAAATTGTCGATCTGGGTGACCTGCTTGCCGAGGTCGTATTCGAAGCCGACCGTCGTGATCTTCACATTGGGATTGGTCTTCCTGGCCTCGAACTCGGCGCCCTTCGACAGCGCGACGAAGAACGGGTTGCCCATCGAACCCAGCGAGACGCCGATCGATTTGAGTTCCTTGGCGAAGGATGGCGCTGTGCTTAGGGCAAGCGCCATCGCGGCGCCGGCGAGCGTGATCGTCTTCAACATTGGCTTCCTCCCTGGTCTGTATTCTTATCCGGCACGGCAGACCAGTTGCCGCAACGGAACCTCGCATCACACCATGCGCACTCAGGTGCGCGCCGAACCCTTTCAGGTTCTGGCAGAGCCTTTCACGTTCTGGCGGAGCCTTGCAGCCGGTAGCGGTCCAGCGCCACGGCGCCGATGATCACCAGGCCCTTGATGACATATTGCCAGATGTCCGAGACGCCGACGAGGATCAGGCCGTTCGACAGGACGGCGATGATCAGCGCGCCGACCAGCGTGCCCCAGATCGAGCCGATGCCGCCGACGAACGAGGTGCCGCCCAGGATCACGGCGGTGATCGCATCGAGCTCGTAGGACTGACCGAGCTGGAGACCGTTGGCCGCATAGAGCCGCGCCGCCTGCATGGCGCCGCCGAGCCCGGCGAAGAGTCCCGAGACGCCGTAAACGAAGGTCAACACGGCCCAGACCTTGATGCCGGCAAGCCGCGCCGCGCTTTCATTGCCGCCCACCGCATAGATGTGCACGCCGAGCACCGTCCGCCGTAGCACCAGCCACGAGACCAGGATCACGAGCAAGGCGATCACCGAGAGCCACGGGATCGACGCGACGCCGGGAACGAGCGTCAGCGAGCCGTTGCCGATGAAGGCATAGGGAATGGAGGGATTGAAGACGGTGGTGTCGGCGCCGAGCAGTCGCGCCAGGCCGCGTACGGCGGTGAGAGAGCCGAGCGTGACGATGAAAGGCGGCAGGCGCAGGAGCGCAATGAGGGCGCCGTTGATGACGCCGAAGCCGAGGCCCGTGAGCAGCGCGGCCGGCAGCCACAGCATCCCGAGCTCCGGCAGCTTGGAGAGCGTCAACCCGGCCATCGCGGACGCCGCCAGGATCGAGCCGACCGAGAGGTCGATGCCGCCGGTGAGGATGACGAAGGTCATGCCTGCGGCGAGCACGGTGTTCACTGCGGCCTGCTGCAACACGATGCCGAGGTTTTGTCCGGTGAAGAAACGGCCCTCCGACAGCACGTGGAAGCCGATGCAGAGGATCAGCAGCACCGGCAGCATGCCGAGCGCGCTGATCAGCACCCTCATCCGCTGGCGCCTTGTCTCTGCGGCAGCGCCGTTGGTCGTCGTCACAGCGGGCTTGGCCTCCGAAGCAGCATTGTCAGGCATCGAGATGCTCCATCCCCGTGGCAAGCGCCATAATGTCTTCCTGGTTCAACGGCGCCGTCTCGGTTCGCCTGACCTCGCCGGCGATATGCCCCGCCCGCATGACGACGACGCGGTCGCAGATGCCGATGATCTCGGGCAGATCGGACGAGATGACGAGGATCGCGGTGCCGGATTTGGCAAGATTGTCGATGATCGAATAGATCTCGGACTTGGCGCCGACATCAACGCCGCGCGTCGGCTCATCGAGGATCAGGACCTTTGGCGTGGTCGCAAGCAGGCGCGACAGCAGCACCTTCTGCTGGTTGCCGCCGGACAGCGCGCCGACGGTGACGTTGATGTCGGCGGCACGAATGCCGAGCGCCGCGAACGCCCTGTTGGCGCGGTCGCGGGCCTTGTCGCGATCGAGGATGTAACCGATCCGGGCATCCCGGCCGAGCACCGCGAGGTTGATGTTGTCCAGGCACGACATGTCCAGGAACAGGCCGAGCGCCTTGCGGTCCTCGGTCAGATAGGCGACGCCGATGTCGAGCGCCTCACCCGGCGTGCGGATGTCGACCGGGCGTCCCTCCAGCTCGAGACGGCCGGAGGTCCTGGGCGCCGCGCCAATGATGAGATGCGCAAGCTCGGTGCGACCCGCGCCGATCAGGCCGGCGAGACCGACCACCTCGCCCGCATGCACGGTCAGCGAGCAGCCCTTGACGCGCCGGCCGTCGGCCATGTCGATCGCTGCGAGCACGGGATGCCCCCGCCCCGCCTCCGGATCGTGATCCTTCTTGTAGAACGAGGAGACGTCGCGCCCGACCATCAGCCGAACGATGGTGTCGGCGCGGATGTCCTGCTTGTCGAGCGCCCCGACCAGCCGGCCGTCGCGTAGCACGGTGACGCGGTTGCCGAGCGCGTAGACCTCGTCCATGCGGTGCGAGATGTAGATGATGGCAAGCCCCTCGGCGCGAAGCTGGCGGATCAGCGCGAACAGCCGTGCGCTCTCGCCGGCCGACAACGCGGTGGTCGGCTCATCCATGATCAGGATTTTTGATCTCGCGTGCAGCGCACGCGCGATCTCCACCAGTTGCCGCTGGCCCATGGAAAGGTGCGCCACCAGCGTCGACGGCAGGAAGTCTGCGCCCAGCCGTTTCAGGATGGGGCCGACGCCCTCGCGCATGGTGCCGCGCGCCAGCAAACCTGCACGCGATAGCTCCCGGCCGAGATAGATATTCTCGGCAACACTGAGATTGGGAGCCAACGACAGCTCCTGGTAGATGATGGAGATGCCCGCCGCGCGGCCGCCGAGCGGACCTTCGATCCGCACCGGGCTTCCTTCAATGCGGATCTCGCCGCCGGGATCGGGCCTGTAGGCGCCGGACAAGATCTTCATCAAGGTCGACTTTCCGGCGCCGTTCTCACCCATCAGGGCATGAATTTCGCCGGCATAGACGGTGAGATCAACGGAACGCAGCGCCTTGATGCCAAAGAAGGATTTTGAGACCCCACGCATCTCGAGGATCGGATCGTTCATCGTGCCTCCCGACGCACAATGCGTTTCCTACCCGCGTCTCAATGATTTTGTCAGCGCGGTTCACGCATTAAACAAAAGCCCGCGGCACAGAGCAATACCGAAGACACGGGAATACAACGTCGAGGCGATGCTAGTGGCGCGGCCGATACAGTTCGCGCCACGCGGGAAGCCGCTCGGCATAGGCATCGACCAGTCTTGCGTCGGGTTCGAACGTCTCGATGCGCTGCGGCCGCGTGCACACGGCGGCGATCGCCTCACCGGTGACAGCAAGCCGCCCCAATCTCGCCGCACCGAACGCCGCGCCGGTCTCGCCTCCGGCAAAGCGATGGACCGGAACATTCAGCACGTTTGCCAGCACCGAGAGCCAGAACCGGGACCGTGAACCACCGCCAATGGCGTCGGCTTCCGTGATCGCAATGCCGGCATCCGCGAGCGCATCGCGGCAATCGGCGAGCGCGAAGGCAACGCCCTCAAGCACCGCCTGCACGATCGTCCCGCGATCGGTGCCATGGCTCAAACCATCCAGCATGCCGCGCACGGCGGGATCATCGTGCGGCGTCCGCTCACCCGCCAGATAAGGCAGGAAGCTCACAGGCGACGGCGCCTGCGGGCGCAATCCAAGCGGCGCCAGCAACTCGGCCTCGGTGGCGCCGAACAGGCGCGCGATCCAGGCCAGGCAGGAGGCGGCCGAGAGGATCGCGCCGGCCTGAATCCACATGTCGGGAATGGCGTGGCAGAACGTATGCACCGCGCGGTCCGGGTTGGCGGCGATTCTGCTGGTCGGTGCCAGCAAGGCACCCGAGGTTCCCAGAGACACGAACGCGGTTCCCGGCCGGATCGCGCCGATGCCGACGGCGCCCGCCGGATTGTCGCCGGCACCGCCCGCGATCACCGGCTGTCCGGTCATGCCCCAGCGCCGCGCCAGCTCGCCGCGCAGCGTGGTCGCGGGCGCACATCCCTCGACCAGACGCGGCATGTGATCGCGCGACAGGCCGGTCGCCGCCAGTGCTGCGTCCGACCAGTCCCGGCGCGCGGCGTCGAGCCACAGCGATCCCGATGCATCCGAGACGTCCTCGATGGCCTCGCCGCTCAGCACCAGGCGCAGATAGGCCTTCGGCAGCAGCACGAGTTTCGTCGCCGCAAAGATTTCAGGCTCGTGCGTCGCGATCCAGAGCAGTTTTGGCGCGGTGAATCCCGGCATCGCCTTGTTGCCCGTCACCGCACGCAAGGCGGGCCAGCGTCGTTCCAGGACACGACACTCGGCGGCGGAGCGGCCGTCGTTCCAGAGGATGCAGGGCCGCAAGGGTCTCCAGCTCGCATCGAGCAGCATGGCGCCATGCATCTGGCCGGACAGCCCGATGCCTTCGACGGCCGCCAACTCGCCGGCATGCGTCGCCTTGAGGGCATCCAGTGTGGCAAAGGCCGCATCGATCCACTGTGCGGGGTCCTGCTCGTAATAGCCTGATTGCGGCGAGGCGGTCGCGAGCGGCCGGCTCTCGCTCGCAATCACGCGCTGGGCACCGTCGACGAGAACGGTCTTGACCGCCGAGGTGCCGAGATCGATGCCGAGATACATGGCTGCTACCCGCTCACTTGGTCGCGTCCATCCAGATGCCCGGCTCCGAATGCTCGCGGATGTGGGTGACGAGGAAGTCGGAAAAAGCCCTGATCTTGGCGGGCAGCCCGGCACGGTTCTGGTAGGCGATGTTCATGGTGAGCAGCGGCAGCTCCCAATCCACCAGCACCGGGACGAGACGGCCCGCCGCGATGTCGCTTTGAACGATATAGAGCGGCTGGATGAGGATGCCGAGCCCTGCCAGCGCCGCACCGCGAATGACCTGGCCGTCATTGCTGTCGAGCGTCGGCGTGATGCGGACGGTCTGCGCGCCATGGCTCTTGCGCAGGCGCAGCGAATAGGGATCGTTCGCGAGATTGTAGACCAGCATGTTGTGGCGCGCGAGATCGGCGGGCTGCTCCGGCTCGCCGGCGCTTGCGAGATAGGAAGGCGCGGCGGCAAGCACGCGCCGCATCTGGCCGATGCGGCGGACGATGATGTTCGAATCCGGCTCCTGCTCGCGCGTCCGGATCGCCACGTCGATGCCAGCCTCGATGAAATCGGGATAGCGGTTGGCGGTCGTGATCTGCATGTTGAGCTTCGGATAGCGCGCGCGGAAGGAAGGCAGCATCGGCGCCAGATAGATCACCGCGAAAGACAGCGAGCTCGTGACCCGCAGCGTGCCCTGCGGCGACAGCGCGCGATCGCTGACGATGTCCTCGGCCTCCGCCAGTTCGCTCAGCACCCGGCTGGAGCGCTCCAGCAGCTCCTGCCCCGCCTCCGTCAACCACAGCCGGCGTGTATTGCGTTCGATCAGCCTGACCGCAAGGCGCTCTTCGAGCGCGCTGAGATGGCGGCTCGCCGCCGCATTCGACATGCGCAAGGCCTCGGCGGCTTTTGACAGGCTGCCGAGCTCGGCCGTCTTGGAGAACACCTCCAATTGCAGCAGGCGATCCATTTTTCCACTTTTAGAAAAAGAGACTTACAAATATTGACCTTTATTTCCACATCCCGCAAGTCAAAATGGCCAGAACACAAGCAAGATAGCAGGCGAGGAAACTGGGAAATGTCGGGCCCGATCAGGCACATCGTGATGTGGCGGCTGCGCGGGGAGACGCCCGCGGAGCGTTCCGCGGCCCGTTCCAAGGTCAAGACCCTGTTCGAGGGCCTGCGCGGCCGGATCGACGGCCTCACCCACATCGAGGTCGGCGTTGACGTCAGCGATGTCGACTACGCCTGCGACGTGGTGCTGTTCTCCGAATTCACCGACCAGGCCGCACTCGCCGCCTATGCCACCCACCCGGAACATTTGCGCGTCCGCGAGGCGCTGGGCGACTTGCGGATCGGACGCTTCCAGGTCGATTATCCCATCAAAGAGACCGGCGCATGATCGGTTCGTTCACCTTTGAAAACCTGCCCTGCCGCGTCGTATTCGGCAGCGGAACGCTGGCCTCGGCCAAAGCCGAGATCGAGCGGCTCGGCGGCAAGCGCGCGCTGGTGCTGACGACGCCCCAGCAGGAGGCGCAAGGCAAGAGATTAGGCGCAGCGCTCGGCCCGCTCTATGCCGGCATCTTTCCCGGCGCCACGATGCATACGCCGGTCGAGGTCACCGAGCGCGCGCTCGCGGCGATGAAAGCATGCGAGGCCGACTGCGTCGTTTCACTCGGCGGCGGCTCGACCACCGGCCTCGGCAAGGCGCTGGCCTTGCGCACCGGAATCAACCAGCTCTGCATTCCCACCACCTATGCCGGATCGGAAATGACGCCGATCGTCGGCCAGACCGAGAACGGCCTGAAGACCACGGTGCGCGACGCAGCCGTGCTGCCGGAGACCGTGATCTACGATGTCGACCTCACCCTGACGCTGCCGGCGAGCCTCGCTGCGACATCCGGCATCAACGCGATCGCGCATGCCGTTGAAGCGCTCTATGCCCGCGACACCAATCCCGTGACGTCGCTGATGGCGGAGGAAGGCATCCGCGCGATCGCGCGCGCCCTCCCCGCCATTGCGGCCAAAAGCGATGACCGCGAGGCTCGCACCGAAGCACTCTATGGCGCCTGGCTCTGCGGCGTCTGCCTCGGCACGGTCGGCATGGCGCTGCATCACAAGCTCTGCCACACGCTCGGCGGCACCTTCGATCTGCCGCATGCCGAAACCCACACCATCGTGCTGCCGCATGCGCTGGCCTACAACGCACCGGCGGTGCCCGATGCGATGGCGCGGATATCGCGCGCGATCGGCGCGGCCGATGCGTCCCAGGGGCTCTACGAGCTCGCGAAGCGGCTGGGTGCGAAGCTGGCGTTGCGCGACATCGGCATGCCCGAAAGCGGCATCGACAAGGCGGCCGATCTCGCCGTCACCAACGCCTACTGGAACCCGCGCCCGCTCGAGCGCAATGCCATCCGCGAGCTGATCGCTCGCGCCTGGGCCGGCGAGCCGCCTGTTACCATCAAAGCGGCGGCCTGAAGCGATGCGGCGCACGCTGATCAAATCCGCTGTCATCATCAGCATGGATGACGCGATTGGCGACCTCAACACCGGCGATGTGCTGGTCGAGGGCAGCCGCATCGTCGACGTGCGTCCATCGATCGACCTCGGCAGCGGCGCTTCCGAAACCGAGATCGTGGACGGCACCGGGCGCATCGTCATCCCCGGCCTCATCAACGCGCACATGCACACCTGGCAAACCGCGTTGCGCGGCTATGCCGCCAACTGGACGCTGCTGGAATATTTCCGTCGCATGCATGCCGGGCTCGCGACCGTGTTCCGGCCCGACGACATCCACATTGCGACCCTCGTCGGTGCGTTGAACCAGATCAATTGCGGCACCACCACGCTGGTCGACTGGTGCCACAACAATCCGACGCCTGATCATACCGATGCCGCCGTGCGTGGCCTGATCGAGAGCGGCATCCGCGCCGCCTTCTTCCACGGCTCGCCCAAGCCAGAGCCGAAGCCCGGCGAGCCGCATTTCTCCGAGATTCCGCATCCGCGCCGCGAAGTCGAGCGGCTGCTGGCCGGTCCCCTCGCCGACCGCGATGGCCTCGTCACGCTCGGGCTTGCGATTCTGGGTCCGCATTATTCGACGCTCGACGTCGCCATGCACGATTTCCGCCTCGCGCGCGAACTCAACCTGATCGCATCCATGCATCAGGGCGGCGGCCCGGCCAAGACGCCCGGCGGCTGGGAGAAGCTGATCGAAGCCGGCCTCGTCGGCGCCGGCACCAACATCGTCCATGGCAACGACCTGCCCGACGATCTCCTCGACAAGATGGTCGGCCTCGGCGTGTCCTTCTCGGTGACGCCGGAGAATGAGATGATCCAGGGCCACGGTTTTCCGATCACCGGACGGCTGCTCAAGCGCGGCGTTCGCCCGACCATCGGGACCGACCTGGAATCCGTGCTGGCCGGCGATCTCTTCTCCGTCGCCCGCGTCGCGTTGTCGATGCAGCGGGCGCTCGACAATGCGGAGTCGCGTCAAGTGAACGGCACCATTCCGGCGACGACCACGATCCCCGTCCGCGAGGCGCTGCGCTGGATCACGACCGAAGGCGCCCGCATGCTCGGCCGCGAGGGCCAGATCGGCTCGCTGACACCGGGCAAGCTCGCCGACCTCGTCGTCATCAACGCATCCGATCTCAACCTTGTCCCGGTGCACGATCCCGTCGCGACCGTCGTGATGCAGACGAGCCTCGCCAATATCGAGGCCGTCATGATCGGCGGCGCCTGGAAGAAGCGGGACGGCCGGCTTTTGGTTGACGGGCTGGACGCGAAGAAAGAGTTGCTGGCCCAATCTGGCCGGCGGCTGGTGCAGGATATCGAACGACAGGGACTCCCCGCCTGAAGGCGCCAATGGATGAGATCAATGACCGACGCTTCAAGGAATGTCGCTTTCATCGGGATCGGCAAGATGGGCCTGCCGATGTCGGCGCTCGTCGCCAAGGCCGGCTACGCCGTGACCGCATTCGATCAGAGCGCCGCCCGGATCAACGAGGCGCGTGCGCAAGGCATTTCGATCGCCGCTTCGCCGGCGCAGGCCGTGAGCGGCAAGGCCGCAATTATCACATCCCTGCCCGATGACGCCGCCTTGCGCGGTGCGTTGCTCGGCCCCGCTGGCCTGATCGCCGCAATGGCTGCTGGATCTGTTCTGATCGAGACCAGCACCGTGAGCGTCGAGGCCTCCACCGAAGTTGCGGCCGCGGCTCAAGCCCGTGGCATCGCCTATCTGCGTTCGCCGGTCTCCGGCAATGCCAGCATCGTTTATACCGGTGCCCTGACCTGCTTCGTCTCCGGGCCGAAGGATGCCTTCGAGAACGCAAAGCCGCTGTTCGCCGCCTTCACCCGCGCCCAGACCTATCTCGGGCCGGCCGAGGAAGCGCGCTACGCAAAGCTCTCGGTCAATCTGATGATCGCGGTGTCAGCCGCGATGATGGCCGAGAGCCTTGCGCTGGCGCGCAAGGGCGGCATCGCCTGGCAGGACATTTTGAAGGTGCTCGATGATAGCGCGGTGGCCTCGCCAATGGTGAAGTACAAGACCGCGCCGCTGCGTACGCGCGATTTCGAGTCCACCTTCTCCTGCAAGCAGATGGCCAAGGATCTCGATCTCATCCTCGGCGCAGGCCACGCCGTCGGCGTGCCGCTGCAACTCGCAGCGCAGGTGCGCGAGACCTATGGCTCGCTGGTCGCGCAGGGCGACGGCGACACCGACTTCATCGCGACCGTCAAGCACCTGGAACGTCTGTCCGGGCTTGGCGAACCCAAGCTCTGATCGCGGAGACACCTATGCGTAACTTCAACGAGACCACGATCACGGACGCGGTGCTGGAGCGGATCAAGGACGCGACCGATCCGCGCATCAAACAGGTCAGCGAGGCGCTGGTACGCCACCTGCATGCCTTCGTCCGCGAGATCCGTCCGACCCAGAAGGAATGGGAATACGGCATCGACTTCCTGACCCGCACCGGGCACATGTGCGACGACAAGCGCCAGGAATTTATCCTGCTGTCCGACACGCTCGGCGTCTCCATGCTGGTCGACGCGATCAACCATCCGGTGCCGGAAGGGGCGACCGAGACGACGGTGCTCGGCCCCTTCTTCGTCCAGGCCGCGCCGGAGAAGGACAGCGGCGCCGATATCTCCGGCCCGATGGAAGGCGATCCGATGCTGGTCACCGGCTCGGTCTCGACCGTCGACGGACAACCGCTTGCCGGGGCCATCGTGGATGTCTGGCATTCCGACGACGACGGCTATTACGACGTGCAGCAGCTCGACGACATCGGCGATCTCGCGATGCGCGCGCGCTTCCATACCGACGCCAACGGCCGTTTCCATTTCTGGTCGATCAAGCCGGCGGCGTATCCGATCCCGCATGACGGCCCGGTCGGCGAGATGCTGGAGGTGCAGGGCCGCCATCCCTGGCGTCCCGCGCATGTCCATTTCATGATCTCCGCGCCCGGTTTCGAGCAGCTCGTGACCCATGTCTTCGTCGCTGGCGACAAATATCTCGACAGCGACGTGGTGTTCGGCGTCAAGGACAGCCTGATCCGCGAATTCACTGGCCATCCTGCCGGCCGTGCGCCCGATGGTCGCATGGTGGAGCGCGACTATTTCCACCTCAATTACGATTTCGGCCTGAAGCAGGTCGCGAGCAACGCAAGGGCCGCCTAGGCTAAACGAAGGACCAACAAGAGTCCGACAAGGGAGCAGACGGGAGCTAGGGATGGGACCGCGGGTCAGCACGAGCATATTGGCCGATCGCCTCACCGGCATGATCGGCCCGCGCGCGAGCGTTGCGCGCGGCGTGCTCGATCAGCACGGGCAGAGCGAATCGCATTATCGCAATTTGCCGCCCGACATCGTCGTCTTCCCTGAAACCACGCAGGAAGTCGCGGAGATCGTGAAGCTCTGCGCCAGCGCTAGTATGCCGCTCGTTCCGTTCGGCGCGGGCACCTCGCTCGAAGGCAATGCGGCCGCGGTCGCCGGCGGCGTCTGCTTCGACTTCGCCCGGATGAACAAAGTGCTGACAGTGCACGACAGCGACATGGATGTCGTGGTGCAGCCCGGCATTACGCGAAAGCAGCTCAATGCGGAGCTGCGCGGCACCGGACTTTTCTTCCCGATCGACCCCGGCGCCGACGCCTCGATCGGCGGCATGACGTCCACGCGTGCCTCCGGCACCATGGCGGTGCGCTACGGCACCATGAAGGACAACGTCATGGCGTTGGAGGTGGTACTGGCCGACGGGCGCGTGATCCGCACCGCCAGGCGCGCGCGCAAGTCGGCCGCCGGTTACGACCTGACGCGGATGTTCGTCGGCGCCGAAGGCACGCTCGGCGTCATCACCGAGGTCACATTGAAGGTGCATCCCGTGCCGCAGGCGATCTCGGCCGCGGTCTGCAGCTTCGACACCCTGCACGATGCTGTCGACACTGCGATCTCCGTGATCCAGTCTGCGATCCCCGTCGCCCGCATCGAGCTGCTCGACGACGTCATGATGCGCGGCATCAACGCCTACGCCAAGCTCGGCTATCGCGAAGCCCCGACCCTGTTCTTCGAATTCCACGGCTCCGAGAGCTCCGTCGCCGAGCAGGCCGAAGCCGCGCAGGCGATCGCCGCCGACCATGGCGGCCATGGTTTTGCCTGGGCCAAGGCGCAAGAAGACCGCAGCCGGCTCTGGCACGCCCGCGACAACACGCTTTATGCGGGCCTGGGCTTGCGGCCCGGCGCACGCGCCGTGATCACCGATGTCTGCGTGCCGATCTCTCGGCTGGCCGAATGCCTGACCGAGACGCGGCGCGACGCGGACGAGCACGGTTTTACCGCCCCGATCGTCGGCCATGTCGGCGACGGCAATTTCCATATGCTGATCCTGATCGACCCGGCCAAGCCGGATGAGGCCAATGGCGCCAAAGCGCTGCAGGCCCGCATGGTCGCCCGCGCCATCGCCATGGACGGCACCTGCACCGGCGAGCACGGCATCGGGCTCGGCAAGATCGAATATCTCACCGATGAGCTCGGCGAGGCCGTCGACGTGATGCGATCGATCAAGACCGCGCTCGATCCTGATGGACTGATGAATCCCGGAAAGATCTTTGCGAGCGGAGTGCACGCATGAGCAGCGCCGCATTGGCCATCGAGCCCGCCTCACCCACGCCGCTGCTGGAGCTGCGCGGCATCAGCAAGGAGTTTCCCGGCGTCAAGGCGCTGGATGATGTGTCCTTTGCCGTCTTCCCCGGCGAAGTCCACATGCTGCTCGGCGAGAACGGCGCCGGCAAGTCGAGCCTGATGAAGGTGCTGTGCGGCGCCTACCGCGCCGATGCCGGCGAGTTCTACTACAAGGGCGACAAGGTCGCGATCTCTTCGACCGCGGATGCGCAGAAGCTCGGCATCGCCGTGATCTTCCAGGAATTCTCGCTGGTCCCCCATCTCGATATCGCCCAGAACATCTTCCTCGGCCGCGAGCCGAAGGGCCGCATTCCCGGCACCATCGACCGCCGCAAGATCCTGGCCGACGCCAGGCGCGTGCTCGGCACGATCGGGTTCGAGATCGACCCCTCCACCACCGTCGACAAGTTGGGGGTGGCGCAGCAGCAGATGGTCGAGATCGCCAAGGCGATCAGCCAGAACGCGCGCATCCTGGTCATGGACGAGCCGACGGCGGCGCTGTCCGACCGCGAGACCGAGCTGCTGTTCGCCCTGATCGCGCGGCTGAAGGCCGACGGCGTGTCGATCGTCTATATCTCGCATCGCATGGCCGAGGTGTTCGCACTCGGCGATCGCATCACGGTGATGCGCGACGGCCGCCGCATCGACGGCGTTCGCCCGCCCGACGTCACGCCGGACCAGCTCGTCCGCATGATGGTCGGCCGCAACGTGGACATGACCTATCCGCGCAACTTCGCCGACCAGCCCGGCGAGCTGTTGCTCGAGGTCAAGGGCTTGAGCTCGTCGACCGGCATCTCCGATATCAACATCGAGGTGCGCCGGGGCGAGATCGTCGGCCTGTGCGGCCTGGTCGGCTCCGGCCGCAGCGAGGTCGCCCGCGCCATCTTCGGCGCCGATGCCGTGACGTCAGGCGAGATCATTTTCGACGGCAAGGCTATCTCAGGCGAGCCTGACCTTGCCGCCCGCCGCGGCATCGCGCTGATCCCGGAGAGCCGCAAGAGCGAGGGCCTCGCGCTACTGCGCTCGGTGAGCGACAATCTGGTGGTGTCGGCGCTGCGAAAACTGTTCCCGAGCGGCCTGTTCGACCAACGCAGCGCGCAGCGCACCTCCGATGGCCTGATCCGGCAGTTGCGCATTGCCACACCAAGCGCGCGCCAGACCGTCGGCCTGCTCTCGGGCGGCAACCAGCAGAAGGTCGTGATCGGCAAGTGGCTGGCGGCCGGCTCAAAGCTCTTCATCTTCGACGAGCCGACGCGCGGCATCGACATCGGCGCCAAGTCCGAGATCTTTGCGCTGATCGACCGGCTGGTCGCCGAAGGCGCGGCGGCCTTGATGATCTCGTCCGAGCAGGTCGAGATCTGCCATGTCTGCGACCGCGCCTATGTGATGCGCGAGGGTCGCATCGCCGGACACCTGACCCGCAGCGAACTGACCGAGGAGAACATCGTGCGACTGGGGATGCATCATGCGTGAAGCCGCGGTCGTCTCACAACCCAATCCGCTGCAGCGCATTCCCGGCGTTGCGATCGTCTTGGTGCTCCTGATCGCGCTGTTCAGCGCGATCGCGCCCGGCTTCCTCTCGGTCGCCAACCTCTCCAATGTGCTGGTGCAGTCGACCATCCTGACCATGCTGGCGCTACCGATGACCTTGATCATCATGACCGAGGGGCTGGATTTGTCGATGGGCGCGGTGCTGACGCTGACCTCGCTCTGCGTCGCCATCGTGTCGCTTGCGACCAAGTCGATGCTGCTGGGCCTCGGCGCCGGGCTTCTCGTCGGCGCGGCCTTCGGCTTCGCCAACGGCTGGCTGGTCGCCATCGTCGGCATTCCGCCCTTCGTCGCGACGTTGGGCACGCTCGGCATGGCGCAGGGCCTGTCGCTGATCGTCAGCGACGGCCAGAGCGTGGTCGGTATCCCCCACAGCGTGCGCGACATCTATTCGGCGACGCTTCTGGGCGTGCCAGTGCCCATCGTGATGGCGCTGGTGACCTATGCGGCCTTCCACGGACTGCTCTACCACACCCGCTTTGGCACCTACATCTTCGCGCTCGGCGGCAACCGCGAGGCGCTGCGCTATGCCGGCCTCTCGCCGAACAAGCTGCTGATCGCGGTCTATGCGATCGGCGGCGCCATGGCCGGTATCGCGGGCCTGCTGATGACCGCGCGGATGAATTCCGGCCACCCGACTGCGGGCCTCGGTCTCGAATTCGACGCCATCGCCGCTGTCGCGGTCGGCGGCACCTCGTTCGAGCGCGGCAATGGCTGGCTGCTTGGCACGTTGCTCGGCGTGATCGCGGTCGGCGTGCTGCGCAATGGGCTCAACCTGATCTCGATGCCCTCCTCGGTGCAGGTCGCAAGCGTCGGCGTCCTCGTCATCGTCGCTCTGTTCCTCGACGGCCTCAGGAGCCGCGCATGACCGACATCTCCAAAGAGGCGATGATGCCGTCCCGCTCATTCCTGTCGCAGGACGCGATCCAGGTGTTTTACCGCCTGCTCGCAGCGCTGCTGATCTGCGCGGTGCTCGCCGTGCTCAGCGATTCCTTCCTGAGCCTCGGCAATATCCTCAACGTGCTCCGACAAGCGAGCCTGACCTTCTTCATTGCGTCGGGACTGACGCTGGTGGTGCTCACCGCCGGTCTGGATCTCTCCGTCGGCGCCAATGTCGCGCTGTCCGCCTGTATCGCCGGCACCGTGATCCACAAGACCGGTTCGCCGGCGCTCGGCATCCTCACCGGGCTCGCCTGCGGCGGCATCGTTGGTCTGCTCAACGGCATCATGGTCACCGCGCTGCGCATCCCCTCTTTCATCGCCACCTATGGCATGCTCTGGGTGCTGAACGGCCTCACCTACTGGTACATGGCGGGCGAAACCCTGCACGGTTTCCCGGCAGGATTCCGCCAGATCGGCAGCGGCTATCTGTTCGGCCTGCCTATCCCGGTCTATCTACTGCTGGTGTTCCTCGGGATCGGGACGCTGTTTGCGCAACGCACGATCTGGGGCCAGGAGATCTATGCGATCGGCGCCAATCCGGTCGCCGCCCGCCTCTCCGGCATTCCGGTCGCGCGGCGATTGCTGCTGGTCTATGCGGTATCAGGCACCATGGCAGGGCTGGCCTCGATCATCTTCCTGTCGCGCCTCAATTCGGCCGAAGCCGACATCGGCGAAAGCCTGACGCTGCCGGCGATCGCGGCCGTGCTGATCGGCGGCACCTCGCTGTTCGGAGGTGTCGGCACCGTGTTCGGCACCTTCATCGGCGCGCTGATCCTGACGCTGGTGCTGAACGGCATGAACCTGTTGTCGGTCAGCGCCAACTGGCAGCCGCTCGTCACCGGCATCATCGTCATTCTCGCGGTCTGGCTCGACATGAAGACCCGCCGCCGCGCGCAATGAGCTCTTAGAAATCCAACAAGCAAAATGAGGGATGGAGGCTACATGAAACAGACACTGGGCTATCTGGCGCTGCCGCTGCTGATGGCGGCCGCGTTCAATACGCAAGCGCGCGCCGACGGCGAGACCATCGCCGTGTTCACCAAGAACCAGACCAATCCGTTCTTCCAGACGGTGCGGGTCGGTGCCGACAACATGGCGAAAGCGCTGAACGCGAAGACGCTGCAGTACATCCCGACCAAGCCGGACTCGATCCCCGAGCAGCTCAGCCAGATCGAGGACGTCGTGGTGAAGAAGCCGAGCGCGATCGTCTTCACGCCGGTCGACTACAAGGCGATGGTGCCGGGCGTCGAGAAGGTCAACGAGGCAAAAATCCCCGTCGTCAACATCACCGACCGTTCCGCCGGCGGCAAGTTCCTCTCCTTCGTCGGCGCCGACGATTACAGCCTTGGCCTCGAAACCGCGCGCTTCCTGCTCAAGACTTTGGGCGGCAAGGGCAACATCGTCATCATCGAGGGCGTCAAGGGCTCGCTGACCAACGTCGACCGCGTCCGCGGCTTCAACGACGCGCTGAAGGAGAATTCGGGCGCCAAGCTGCTGGCCTCGCAGCCCGGCAACTACCAGCGGCTGCAGGCGCTCCAGGTCATGGAAAACCTGATGCAGTCGAACGCGCAGATCGACGGCGTGCTGGCGGCCAACGACGCCATGGCGGTCGGCGCGATCGAGGCGCTCGACGGTGCCAATCGCAAGGCCCAGGTGATCGGCATCAACGGCACCAAGGAAGCGATCGACGCGATCAAGTCCGGCAAGCTGCTTGCGAGCGGCGACTACAACGGATTTGCGCAAGGCTGTCTCGGCACCATGATGGCGATCCGCAGCTTGCGCAACCAGCCTGTCATTTCCGAGATCGTGCTGAAGCCGACCGTCATCACCAAGGACAATTACCAGCCGTTCGACGTGCCGCTGGAGCAGCGGACCTGCCCGACCTTCGAGGACGCCGGCAAGCTCGGCGCCAAGTAGCCCAACCGCTGATCACAAGCACGGACGGCCGCCTCCGCGGCCGTCCCAACAACACCAACACGTCAACGGAGACATCATGCTGTTCGCCATTCACGCCCTCGACCGCGCCGGCGCGCTGCCGACCCGGCTCGCCAATTACGACGCCCACAAGGCCTTCCTGAGCGACACATCGCGCTTCGGCGTCAAGATCGTGATGTCGGGGCCGCTGGTCTCCGACGACGGCGCCAACATGATCGGCAGCCTGTTCCTGATCGAGGCACCCGGCCGCGCCGAGGTCGAAGCTTTCAACCGCGCCGATCCCTTCGCCGCAGCCGGGATTTGGGAAAAGGTCACGATCACAGGCTTCCTGCGCCGCCAGGGCTGAGGGGCCTACGGCGCCTCTTCGAGGTGACAGGCCACCCATTGCTCGGGTCCGGTCGAACGCAGCGTCGGCTCCTCCGTCCGGCAGCGATCGAAGACGTATGGGCAACGGGTGTGGAAGCGGCACCCGCTCGGCGGATTGATGGGGCTCGGCACGTCCCCCTTGAGGATGATGGGATTGCGCTGGGCTCCGGGCTCGGGCAGCGGGACCGCGGAGAGCAGCGCCTTGGTGTAGGGATGCCTTGGCACGGCAAAAATCTCGCGGCGCGGCGCCACCTCGACGATCTTGCCCAGATACATCACCGCGACCCGATGGGTCATGTGCTCGACGATGGCGAGGTCATGGCTGATGAACAACAGCGCAAGGCCGAACTCGCGCTGGAGATCCTGCAATAGATTGACGATCTGCGCCTTGACCGAGACGTCGAGCGCGGAGACCGCCTCGTCGCAGACGATCAGCTCGGGCTCGGCTGCCAGCGCCCGCGCGATGCCGATGCGCTGACGCTGGCCGCCGGAGAATTCGTGCGGCCGGCGGTTCAGCGCCTCGCGCGGCAGCCGCACGGTGTCCATCAGCGCCGTGACGCGCGTTTCGAGATCGATGGCTGACTTGGCGAGGCCGAAATTGCGGATCGGCTCGGCCAGGATGTCGCGCACGCGCATGCGCGGGTTGAGGCTGGAGAACGGATCCTGGAACACCACCTGCACGCGGCGGCGCATCTGGCGCATCGTGCTTGGATGGGCGTCGTCGATGCGCTGGCCGTCGAGGATCACCTGGCCCGAGGTGATGTCGAACAGCCGCAGGATGGCGCGGCCGACCGTCGACTTGCCGCAACCGGACTCGCCGACCAGCGACAGCGTCTCGCCACGCGCGATCTCGAAGGATACACCGTCGACCGCATAGACCCATTCGGACTTGCGGCCGAACAGGCCGGTCTTGACCGGAAAGTGCTTCTTGAGGTCGTTGACCTGGAGCAACGGAGGGCTCATGCCGCGATGGCCCCCTTGGCGGCGTAGTGGCATGCGGCGACGTGGCGAGGCGCCTTCTCCTCAAGGCCCGGCGCGTATTGGCGGCAGAGATCGGTCGCGAGCGCGCAGCGGCCGGCGAAGACGCAGCCAATGATGGGCTTGCGCAGATCGGGCACCTGCCCCGGGATTTCGGCCAGCCGCCGCGCGGTGCCTGTTAGTGACGAGCCGAGCCGCGGCACTGCGCCAAGCAGGCCCTGCGTATAGGGATGACGCGGCGAGCGGAACAGCTCGGCCACCGGCGCCTCCTCGACCTTGCGGCCGGCATACATCACCATGACGCGCTCGGCGATCTCGGCGACGACGCCGAGATCGTGGGTGATCAGGATGATCGCCGCACCGACCCGGCGCTTGAGATCGAGCATCAGCTTCAGGATCTGTGCCTGGATGGTCACGTCGAGCGCGGTGGTCGGCTCGTCCGCGATCAGGAGCTTTGGATTGCAGGCCAGCGCGATCGCAATCATCACCCGCTGGCGCATGCCGCCGGAAAGCTGATGCGGATATTCGCGCACACGCCGCTTCGGCTCGGGAATGCCGACCAGCGTCAGCATCTCGATCGCATGCGCCTCGGCCGCCTGCTTGTCGAGGCCCTGATGGATCATCAGCGTTTCGCGGATCTGGCGCCCGACCGTCAGAACCGGGTTGAGGCTCGTCATCGGCTCCTGAAAGATCATCGAGATGTCGTTGCCGCGGATGGCGCGCATCTCGCGGTCGGACAGTTGCAGCAGGTCCCTGCCCGCGAAGCGGACGGCGCCTGCGATCCTGCCCGGCGGCTCCGGAATCAGCCGCATCAGCGACATCGAGGTCACCGACTTGCCGCAGCCGGATTCGCCAACAATGGCGAGCGTCTCGCCTTCGTTGACATGAAAGGACACGCCGTCGACCGCACGGTTGATGCCGCCGGGCGTGCGAAAGTGGGTCTGGAGGTTCTCGACTTCGAGCAAAGCCATCTCGATCAACCCCTCGACATCAGAGGCTCTTGGCCATGCGCGGATCGAGCGCATCGCGAAGGCCGTCGCCGAGCAGGTTCACGGCGAGCACGGTGACGGAGAGGAATGCCGCCGGGAAGAACACGATGTAGGGCTTGACCTGCCACAGCGCGCGGCCTTCGGCCATGATGTTGCCCCAGGACGGAATGGTCGGCGGCGTGCCCGCCCCGATGAAGGACAGGATCGCCTCCGTGATCATGGCGCTGGCGCAGATGTAGGTTGCCTGAACCAGCATCGGCGCCAGCGTGTTGGGCAGAATGTGGCGCAGGATGATCATCGGCGTGCGCGTGCCGCAGGCGACCGCCGCGTCCACATAGGGCTGCTCGCGCAGCGACAGCACCACACTCCGGACAAGACGGGAAACCCGCGGGATCTCGGCGATGGTGATGGCCAGGATGACGTTGCCGACACTGCCGCGCGTCAGCGCCATCAGCGCAATCGCAAGCAGGATTGGCGGGATCGACATCAATCCGTCCATGAAGCGCATCAAGATGCCGTCGGCCCAGCGGACGAAGCCGGAGACCATGCCGATGGCGAGACCCGCCACGGAGGCGAAGATCGCAACTGACAGGCCGACCGTGAGCGAGACCCGCGCACCGAACAGCACGCGCGAATAGATGTCGCGGCCAAGCACGTCGGTGCCGAACCAGTAGAGTGCCGACGGAGCCCGCGTACGCTTGGCGGGCGCGAGCGCAGTCGGGTCGACTGTCCAGAGGTACGGCGCGAAGATCGCAATGAAGACGAGTGCCAGCAGCAGTGCGCCGCCGATCGCGACGGTGGGATGGCCGCGCAAGAATCCCAGGAAACCACGCCTGATCGTGACCGGCCGCAGGATTTCGGGCAGTTGCGGCGCGAGAACGAAGCCGGCCGGCAGCGATTGCGGATTGACGGTCGTATCGGTCAATAGCGGATCCTCGGGTCAACGAGCGTATAGACGACGTCGATCATCAGATTGACGAGGACGTAGACGAAGCTGAAGAGAAGCACGATGCCCTGGATGACGGGATAGTCGCGGCGCAGGATCGCGTCGATCGTGAGCCGGCCGAGGCCGGGAATCGCGAACACGCTTTCCGTGACGACCGCTCCGCCGATCAGGAGCGCGATGCCGATCCCGATCACGGTCACGATCGGGACCGCGGCATTCTTCAGCGCGTGAACGAAGAGGATGCCGCCCTGCCCGAGGCCCTTGGCTCGCGCGGTGCGGATATAGTCCTGCTGCAAGACCTCGAGCATGGTGGCACGCGTGATGCGCGCGATCAGCGCGATGTAGACGCAGCCGAGCGCGATCGACGGCAGGATCAGGTTTTGCAGCCACGGCCAGAAGCCCTCCGTGAGCGGCGTGTACCCCTGCACGGGCAGCCATTCGAGCTCCAGCGCGAAGATGTAGGCAAGGACATAGCCGACGACGAAGACGGGCAGCGAGAAGCCGAACACGGCGAACGCCATGATGGCGCGGTCGATGAAGCTGCCGGCCTTCCACGCCGCCACCACGCCGAGCGGCACGGCGACGACGATCGTGAGCAGCAAAGTGACGGTCATCAGCGACAGCGTCGGTCCGAGACGCTGTCCGATCATCGCGGAGACCGGAAGGCTGGTGAAGATCGAGGTGCCGAGATCGCCGTGCAGGATGCGCCAGACCCAGCTTCCGAACTGGATCAGGAAGGGACGGTCGAGACCGAGGCCCTGGCGAATGCGCTCCACATCCTCCGGGCTCGCCTGATCGCCCGCGATCACCACGGCGGGATCACCCGGCGCGATGTAGAGCAGGCTGAACACGAACAGCGCGACGATTGCCATTACCGGCAAGGTCGAGACGATGCGACGGAGGATGTAAGAGAGCATCTGGCTTCAGCGTACCATCATGCGGATTTCGACACGTCCCAGAAGAACGGCAGCGGCCCCTTGGTGATGCCGGAGACGTTCTTGCGCCATGCCGTGTAGGTCAGGAAGAAGCCGGTCGGCGCGTAGACGACATCCTCGAGCGCCGCCTTGTTGACCTGCCCGATCGCGGCCTTCTCTTCCTCGAGATTCTTGGCGTCGAACCAGGCCGTGATCTCCTTCTCGGTGTTCGGGCTGTTGGGCCAGCCGAACCAGGCCTTGTCGCCATTGGCGCGGATGGCGGTGTAGGCGGCCGGATTGATGCAATCGGCGCCGGCGTGCCAGCTGTGGAACATGTTCCAGCCGCCCTGCCCCGGCGGTGTCTTCATCGCGCGGCGCGCGCCCACCGTGCCCCAATCGGTCGCGACGAAATCGACATTCATGCCGAGCTTCTTGAGCAGATCCGCGGTGACGTCGCCCTGCGCCTTCGTGATCGACTGGTCCTGCGCGACCACGCATGTGACCGGCTGGCCGGAATAGCCGCTCTCGGCGAGCAGCTTCTTGGCCGCATCGAAATCGCGCTTTCCTTTCAGGATCTCGCCGCCCAACTCGGTGTAGAGCGGCGTGTCCGGCGTAAAAAAGCCGGGCAGCGGTTTCCACAACGTATCGTCGTCGCCGACCAGCGCACGCATATAGTCTTCCTGGCTCAACGCCATCAGCACCGCGCGCCTCGCCTTCACATTGTTGAAGGGTGGGTGCAGATGGTTCATGCGGAAGGAGCCGATATTGCCGAGGGGATCGCCGATATCGACGCTGATGTTCTTGTTCTTCTTCAGCACGGGCACGAGATCGGAGATCGGGTTCTCCCACCAGTCGACCTCACCGTTCTGCAAGGCGGCCGCAGCGGTGGCCGGATCCGGCATCACCAGCCACTCGACGCGATCGACCAGGATGTTCTTGCCGCCGGCAAGCCACGACGCCTTCTCCTGTCGCGGCACGTAATCGGTGAACTTCTCGAACACCGACTTGGCGCCGGGCACCCATTCGCTCTTGGCGAACTTCATCGGACCCGAGCCGACATATTCGGTGATCTGCTTGAACGGATCGGTCTTCGCGATGCGCTCGGGCATGATGAAGGAGCACGGCGCGTTGTTCTTGGCCAGCGCGTACAGCATTTTCGGGAAAGGCTGCTTCAACACCCATTTGAAGGTGCGGTCGTCGACCGCTGTCAATTCCTGTTGGATAGCGAGGATCATCAGGCCCATTGGGTCGCGCGCGGCCCAGCGCGACAGGCTCGCGACGACGTCCTTGCTCAGCACGGGCTCGCCGTCATGGAACTTGAGACCCGGGCGCAGCTTGAAGGTCCAGGTCTTGCCGTCGTCGGTGGTCTCCTCGGATTCGACCATCTGACGCTGCGGCTGGAGCTTGGCATCGACGCCGTAGAGCGTGTCCCAGACCAGCGCCGCCGCGTTGCGCACGACATATTGCGTGCCCCAGATCGGATCGAAATTGGCGAGGTTGGCTTGCGGCACGAAGCGCAGGGTGCGCGCAGAGGCGCCTTGTGCGATCGCCGGGGCCGAGAGGCCGGTCAACGCCAGACCGCCCGCGCCGGCCAGTCCCTTCAATACGGTCCTGCGATCCATGAAATCCTCCCAGTAGTGCCGTGATGCCGGCCATCGTTGGCCAAAGGCAGGTGAAACCAGAACCCGTTGGCGTGCAAATGGTATGCCACTAACCGGGCCTTCGCCAGCGCGATCTCATCGGGATTTCGACCGGTCCAAGCATCAAAGCGCGGCCGCCAGCGCCGGTCCGGTCTCGATATGAGGGATCGCTTCGACCAGCTTGCGCGTGTAGTCGGTCTTGGGATTATCGAACAGCGCCCGGCTCTCCCCCTGCTCCACGATGCCGCCGTTGCGCAGCACGATGGTGCGGTCGCAGAGCATGCGCACGACATTGAGATCGTGGCTGACGAACAGCAGCGCGATGTCGTTCTCGCGGCGCAAACGGTCGAGCAGTTGCAGCACCACCGCCTGCACCGAAACGTCGAGCGCGGCGGTCGGCTCGTCCAGCACCAGGAGCCGCGGCCGGCAGGCGATGGCGCGGGCAATGCCGACGCGGGCCTTCTGGCCGCCGGAGAGCTGGTGCGGAAAGCGCGGCAGCAGATCGAGCGGCAAGCCCACCCGCTCCGCACACTCTTCCACACGCTTGCGCAGCGCATCGGCCGCACGCATGCCGTCGAGCCGCATCAGGGGATGGGCGATGCAGTCGAACGCCGTGAAGCGCGGGTTGAGGCTCTCGTTCGGGTCCTGGAAGACCATCTGGATGTCTTTGCGCAGCGGCGAGCGATGGAAGTCGCGCGAGGCGACATGGCCGATCGACTGCCCGTCGAACACGATATCGCCTTCGCTCGGGTCGATCAGACGGCAGATCATCCGCGACGTCGTGCTCTTGCCGGAGCCGGACTCGCCAACGAGCCCGACGCTCTCGCCGCCGGCCATCGTCATCGAGAAATCCGCGACCGCCGCGGAGCCCTGGTCAAAACGCTTGGCGAGCTTCCGCACCTCGAGGAGCGGCGGCGTCCCGTGCGGGAGCTGTTGCCTTGGCTTGCTGACGATCGTCGCGTGCCGCTCCCGCTCCTCCTCCGTCACGAGGTCCTCGATCCGCGACGTCGCGGTCGGCGATGCCGCAACGAGGCGGCGGGTATAGGCGTGCTGCGGTGCGCTGAAGAGCTTTTTGGGGCTCGCTTCCTCGACGATGCGTCCGCGCTCCATCACGGCGATGCGGCGGCAATAGCGCGCGGCGAGACCGAGATCGTGCGTGATCAGGATCGTCGCCATGCCACGCGCGGCGGCAATATCTGCGAGCAGATCCATCACCACCTTCTGGGTGGTGACGTCGAGGCCGGTGGTCGGCTCGTCGGCGATCAGCAGCGCAGGATTGCACGAGATCGCGATCGCGATCATCACGCGCTGGCACATGCCGCCGGACAGCTCGTGCGGATAGGCGTTCATCCGCGTCTCGGGGTCGCGGATCTGGACCGCGCACAACAGCTCCAGCGTCTCGGCGCGCGCAGCGTCCTTCGATATCTTCTTATGCGTGAGGATCGCATCCGCGATCTGCAGGCCGATCGCGCGGATCGGGTTGAGCGCCGCCCGCGGATTCTGGAAGATCATGGACATCGCGGCGCCCTGGAGCTGACGGAGGTCATCGCCCCTGAGTTTTGTGACGTCCTGCCCGCGAAACAGGATCTTGCCGCCGGTGACGCGCCCGGCCGCATCGAGCAGCCGCGTCGTCGCAAAGCCGGTGACCGACTTGCCCGAGCCGCTCTCGCCGACGAGGCCGAGCATCTCGCCCTTCTCGACCGAGAGCGTCACGCCGCGCACGGCCTCGACCATGCCGCGCCGCGTCGAGAACGAAACGTGGAGGTCGTTGATTCCTAGCAGCTCCTCGCTCATGTGCGCATCCGCGGATCGAGAATGTCCCGCATCCCGTCGCCGAGGAGATTGAAGCACAGCACGGCCATCATCAGCGCAAGGCCCGGAAAGGCCACCAGCCACCATCGCCCGGTCGAGATGAAGCGCGCGCCCTCCGCGACCATGATGCCCCATTCCGGCGTCGGCGGCTTAACGCCGAGACCGATGAAGGACAGGCCGGCCGCATTGAGAATGGCCCAGCCGAGATTGAGCGAGATCTGCACCGCCATCGCCGGCAGGATATTCGGCAGCAGGAAGCGCAGCACCACCGAGAAATGGCTCTCGCCGCAGGCGCGCGCGGCCTCCACCCAGCCGACATTGCGGCGGACGTTCACCTCGGCGCGCGCGAAGCGGATGTAGAAAGGAAGATTGATGATCGCGGTCGCGATCACGATGTTCTCGATCCGGTTGCCCAGGGCGGCAACCATCGCCATCGCCAGCACGAACAGCGGAAAGGCCATCATCACATCGACGAAGCGGCCGACGCCGCGATCGAGCTTGCCGCCGGCATAGCCGCAGAACGCGCCGACGACGGCGCCGATCACGAAGGAGATGCCGACCGCAGAGACCGCAATGGCAAGATCGAGCCGCGTTGCGACGATGAGGCGGCTGAAGACGTCGCGTCCGAGCTGGTCGGTGCCGGCGAGATGCGCCGCGCTCGGCGGCAAAAGAGCCTCCGAGACATTCGAAACCACGGGATCATAGGGCACGATCCACGGCCCGAAGATCGCAATCAGGACGAACAGCGCAACGCCGGCCGCGGCGACGGCGGTGAGCGGATTGCCGCGCAGGATCCAGACCGAATGACGGAGAGTTGCGCTGGTCATGCGATCGACACCCTGGGATCGGCGATGCCGTAGCAGATGTCGACCACGAGATTCACCAGCACGAACAGGCTGGCCATCAGCAGCACGAAACCCTGCACCGGCGCATAGTCGGAGGATAGGAGCGCATCAAGCGCGTAGGAAGCGACGCCCGGCCAGGAGAACACCTTCTCCACCAGGACATTGGCGCCCAGCATGGTCGAGAACACGATGCCGGCGATGGTGATGACGGGCAGGATCGCGTTCCTCAACGCATAAGTGACGACCACCTTGCGCCAGGACAATCCGACCGAGCGCGCGGTGCGCACGAAATCGCTGCCGAGCGAGACCAGCATCGAGGCGCGCGTGATCCGCGCCAGCGGCGCGATCACGAACAGGGCCATGCTCACCGCCGGCAGGATCAGCTGCTTGCAGGCGGCCCACCAGCCCTCGATATCACCCGCAAGCAGGAAATCGATCGACAGGAAGCCGGTGCGCTGCGGCGGCAGCGAAGTGAAGACGTCGACCCGCCCGGTCGGATCAGGCGCCAGCCCGAGCAGGTAGTAGAAGACGTAAATCAGCAGCAGGCCCGAGACGAAGGTCGGCACGCAGACGCCAAGCGCGCAGAACAGCCGCACACCGTGATCGACGATCGAGCCGGGCTTCAGGGCCGCGACTACGCCGAGCGGCACAGCCGCGATCAGCGCGATCAGGAGCGCCGTGAAGGTGAGCTCCAGCGAGGCCGGCAGCCGCTCGCGCAGGTCCTTCAGCACCGGCTGCCCCGTCATCATGGAGCGGCCGAGATTGCCGTGGCCGATGTCGGAGAGATAGAATACGAGCTGCTCCGGCACCGACCTGTCGAGCCCCATCTGCTTGCGGATCTGCTCGATCTCCTCCTTGCCGGCATTGGGCCCCGAGGCGAAGAACACCGCGGGGTCGCCGGGCAGCACGCGCATCAGGAGAAAGGTGAACACCAGCACCCCGAACAGCGCCGGCAGCGACGACAGAAGCCGCCTGCCCGCCCGCACCATGGTTGCACCAAGACCGGTCGTCACCTCTGAGAGCTCCTCTCGTTGTCCGCCATCACTTGCGGCTGACGTCGCGATAGTCGACCTGGCGGTGGAACTCGTAAGTGTAGCCTTCGACCGACGACGCCATCACCGCATCCTGGTTCGGCTGCCACAGCATGATCTGCGGCATCAGATCGGCATGCATCGCGTTGAGCTTGCGGCCGGCTTCCTCATACTTGGCCTTGTCCGGCTCGAAGCGCGCCTCCTGCGCGATTGCGGCAAGATCCGGGTTGTTGATCGAGCTGTAATTCCAGCGCTGATTGCCGGTGTAGAAGTTGCGGTAGAAGTAATCGGTCGACGGCAGCCAGGCTACGATGCCCTCGGTGTAGAAGGGAAGCTTCTTCTCGTTGATCTGCGTCGACATCTGCGCATCCGGCAGCTTCTGGATGTCGACCTTGATCCCGATCTTGCCGAGCGATTCCTTCACCAGCGCCGCCATCGGCTCTGCGGTCGAGGACTGGCCGACGTTGAAGCTGAAGGTGGTCGAGAAACCCTCGGGGAGCCCGGCCGCCTTGAGATATTCCCTGGCCTTGTCGAGGTCGAGCTTCACCGGCTGCTGGAACGGATAGATGCCGTTCAGCGGCTTGCCGTCCGGCCAGGTCGCGCCGAACAGCGGCGCACCGCGGCCGAACAGAGCGGCCTTGAACATGTCGTCATAGGGCAACGCGTAAGCGATGGCGCGGCGGACATTGACGTTGTCGAAGGGCGGCATCTGGTTGTTCATCGAGACATAGGTGATCGCATTGTACTGCGGGGTCGAGACCACCTTGAGCTTGCCCTTGGCCTCGAGCGACTGCACGTCGCTGGCCTGGAGATCGACGACGAGGTCGGCATCGCCGCGCTCGACGAGATTGGCGCGGGTGGCCGGCTCCGGCACCGACTGAATGATCACACGCTTGAAGAACGCGGGCTTGTTGGCCGTGCCTCGATTCCAGGCCTCATCTCGCTTGATGATGACCTGCTCGCCCGGCTTGAAGGTCTCGACCACATAGGCGCCACTGCCGGCTGTGTGCTCCTTCAGCCACGCGGTCGCCCAGGGATCATCCGCCGTCGCGTGCTCTTTCGCGACCTTCGAGTTGATGATCATGGGATAGACAGTCGCGAGATTGGGCAGCGCGAGCTTGTCGGGTTTCGGCAGCGTCACCTCGATGGTGAGGGGATCGATCACCTTGAACTGGTCGGCCGAGGTCAACGATCCCGTCAGCAGCTGCGCCTTGCCGAGGATCGGCGCGGTGACGCAGCGATCGAGCGACCATTTCACGTCCTCGGCCGTGACAGGCGAGCCGTCCTGGAACTTGGCGTCCTTGCGCAGGCGGAAGGTCAGCTTCAGTCCATCGGGGCTGACGTCGTAGGATTCGGCGAGCTCGCCGGTAATCGTGTCGAGATCGAACACCCATTTGCCGTTGAGCTGCTTGCGGCCGAACGCTACCAGCCGATCGTATGTGCTCATGCTCAACGCGAAGGATTCGCGCGTCGATCCGGGAATGTTGGGATCGAGCGTGTTGACGGCAGAGCCCGTGACATAGCGCAACGTCTCCGCTCTCGTCTGTGCCTGCGAAGGCGCGGTGGCAATGAGCAACAGCGCAGTGGTGGCGAGGACTGAGGCCGCGGGCCTGAAAGACACAAAACGCATTCGTTTTCCCCAAAATTTCGGCAAGAACGCCAGCAAGGCAGGTCAAGAAGGAAGCAAGTTGCGCGCCAATCCCGCAGAGGCGCTTCGTCGCGGCGGTGCATGGATGATCATCGCTGCTCCTCCATTTTTCGCGCGGGCCGCGCAACCACGGCCTGCGGCACGTCATAGGCGCTGAGCGAAGCCCAGTGACGTTCAACATCGGCGCGAAATAGGCCGCGCGTCAGGCCGTCGATCAGCTTGGGAACGGCTGTCGTCATCGCGTTGATCGACGATCCCGACGGACCGAAGCTCATGGTGGAGGCGATGGCGAAAAGATGGATGTCGGAGATCCACGGCGTCTCGCCCGGCACGCGCTCGGTGAAGGCGTAATCGTCGGCCAGATAGGGAAAGCGACCGAGCCGTGCGTTGCGCTCGCTCGAAGGCGGCTGGTAGCGATCGGCCCAGGTCGCGATATTGCCGGCAAAGCGGCGCAGCTCGCCGCGGCCGGCAAAGTTCATGTCGATGCCGGTGCCGCAAATGACGAAATCCGCAGGTATCGTGCCACGCGGCGTCTGCAATTCAAGACCGATTTCGATCTGTCTGACGCTCTCGATAGGCGCGCCCTCGTGCAATGTGAAATTGGTATGACGCGCACAGCGGTCAAAGGTCGGCTGCGGAAAGCCTTCGCGCATCTCAAGGATCTTGCGCATGAAGCGCCAGCGCCAGGCATCGTCGAGATCGCTGAGATGGCGCAGGAAGCCGCGAAAGGTCAGCCAGCGATAGGGCTGGATCACCTGGATCTGCGCACGGCGGCACAGCAGATGCACTTCGGCTGCGCCCGCCTCCAGCGCTGTTGCCGCATTGTCAAAGGCGGAGGCGCCGGCGCCGATCACGGCCACGCGCTTGCCGCGCAGGCTTTCGAAGTCGATATCGCCGACAACGGTTGCGACTGAGCCGGCCGGCAGATCGCGCAGCGGCTCCGGAATCATCCAGTCGCCCATACCCTCCTGCCCCGTCGCCAGCACGATCTTGCGGGCGTACAGCGTCTCAATCGCGTCTGCACGCTTCACGCGCGCGACGAGCAGGCCGTCGGCCGCTGGCGCAATCTCCAGAAGCTCGCAGCTATTGCGCACAGGCAAGCGGATCGTGCGTCGCAGCCACAGCAGATAGTCCGCCCAATGGCCACGCTGGATCAGGTCGAGTGTCTGCCAGCTCTCTCGTCCAAAACGGGCCTCGTGCCAGGACTGATAGGTCAGGCTCGGAATATCAAGGTCCGGACCGGTGTAATCCTTTGGACTGCGCAGCGTCGGCATGCGGGCATAGGTGAGCCACGGGCCCTCCTTCCCCTCCTCGGCCTTGTCGAGCAACAGGATGTTGCTGACGCGCGAGCGCATCAGGCCGAAGCCGATCGCGATCCCGGACTGGCCGGCACCGACGATAAGAACATCCAGCGCAGGCTTGCCGTCCGGTCCGGTCTTCGGTTCGAGCCATGCCGCGCCGGGATGCGCGATCCTGGCTAGATCGGCGCGAATATCAGCTTCGAGCTCTGTCAGCGCGTCGCTCATGCCGCGAGCCAGCCTCCGTCAACCACCATCACGGTGCCGGTCGTGAAAGAAGATGCGTCGCTGGCGAGATGCAGCGCGCTCTGTGCGATCTCCTCCGCCTGGCCGAACCGCTTCATGGCATGACGGTTGCGGGAGGCTTCGCGCACCTCGTCCGAATTGGCGTGACGGGCAAAGCTGCGGCGCAGCATCGGCGTGTCGATCGCGCCGGGCGCAATCGCGTTGACGCGGATGCCGTCGGTTGCGAAATCCACCGCCATCGTCCGGGTCAAGCTGACGATCGCGCCCTTGGCGGCGATGTAGGCGCTGTTGCCCTTGCCGCCGGCAATGGCGAGTTGCGATGCCAGTGTGATGATCGAGCCGCTCTTCTGCCGCTGCATCTGAGGCACCGCCGCCCGCGCCCACAACCAGGTGCCGCCGACATTGGCGCGGAACACCGCGTCCCAGTCGTCCGGGCTCGTCGTCAGCACCGTGCCGCCGCAGGAGAAGCCGGCGGCCGTCATCAGGATGTCGAGCCGGCCGTGTCGCGCCACGACATCGTGCACAACGATTTCGGCGAAATCGGCGTCGCCGACGTCGCCGACATGCGTTGTCGCTTCATCGACCAAGCTCAGCGTCTCCTGAAGGCCGGCCGCATCGCGATCGACCAGGGCCAGACGCGCGCCCTCCTCCGCGAACAGTTTTGCACTCGCACGACCGATGCCCGAAGCTGCTCCCGTGATGATGGCCGTGCGCCCCTGCAGCCGCATTTCAGATCCACTCCTTGTGATGGGACAACCACGCGCTCATCGCGGCGGCGGATTCAGCGCAGCCGAACTGCGCGCGCCAGCCGAACTCATCCGCCATCCGCGTCACCGACAGCGGCGCGCGATAGGATCCATGCAGCTTGATGGCCGTCTGCTCGCCGGACACCGCAAGCCGGCATTGCAGGCCGGGATGCAGCGCCGCAAAGGCCTCGCCCCATTGCAGCGCTGGCCATAGCTCGCGGCGGGAGATGTTGTAGAGCCGATGGCGCGGCCGCTCCGCTTCGATGAGCAGTGCGACGGCTTCGGCCACATCCGGCGCGTAGATCCAGTCCCTCATGCCTGCTTCAGGCATGACCGCCGGCTCGCCGCGCGCGAATGCAGCCAGGATCTGGTACTGGAGACTTGGCGTGTCGCGTACCGAGCCGGGCCGCTCCCATGGACCGAACACGGCGCTCAGACGCACGTTCAGGAAATCACCGCCAAAGAGCTCGGCATGGCGCGCCACCGATCGCTCCGAGGTGAACTTGCTGATGGCGTAGAACGAGACCGGATCGCAAGGCGTTTCCTCGTCGAGAACCTCGACCCGCGCGCCAGCGGCGCCATAGGCCGACGCCGATGAGAGATTGACAACGCGGCGCACGCCATGACGGATCGCGGAGAGCAGGACCGGGATCTGCGCCATCACGTTGATCTCGAGGACGCGCGCGGTTGACGCACGCTCCAGCTCGTCACCCGCCGTGATGGCAGTACCCAGCACGATCGCATCGCAGCCCGAGGCGATGAGGGCGTCGATGGCATCTGCGTCCGTGATATCGCCCTGCACGGCCTTGAGCCGTGCGCCGTAATCCGCAAGAGTTCGCCGCGCTGATGGCGGCAACTCTGCGCGGTCATACAGCGTCACATCGTGGCCGCGCGCGAGCAGCGCCTCCGCAACATTGAGGCCGACAAAGCCGGTGCCGCCGAAGATGACGATCTTCATCGCGCGCGATCCACCATCACAGCAGTTTTGCCCCGAAATTCCGCTCGGGATCCATGTCGGCGACGAGCCGCCCCGTCGGCTTTGCCGCCTCACCGCCGCTGCGCGCCAGGAATTTTCCGCTGCCGGCGTCCGCGAGGCACTTGTTGCCGTCGATGATCACCCGGCCGCGCGAGAGAACGCTAACCGGCCAGCCCTTCAGCTTGCGGCCTGCGAACGGCGTGTAGCCGGCGAGATCATGCATCATCTCGTCGGCGATCGTCGTCTCGCGATTGGGATCCCAGATCGCGATATCGGCATCGGCGCCGACGGCGATCGAGCCCTTGCGCGGATGCAGATTGTAGATCTTTGCCGGCGCCGTCGCGGTCAGCTCAACGAACTTTTCAAGGCCGAGCCGGCCCTTCGACACCATCGCATCGAACAGCAGCGGCAGCCGCAGTTCCAGCCCGGGCAGTCCGTTCGCTACCTGCTTGAAGTTCGGATTGGGGCCGGCGCGCAGCTTGCCCGTCTCGTCGTAGCGATACGGCGCATGATCCGACGAGATGGTCTGGAGATCGCCGAGCGACAGCGCCTGCCACAGCGCCTCCTGGTCGGAATGCGTGCGCGGCGGCGGGCTGCACATCCACTTGGCGCCCTCGACGCCGGGCTTGTCGAGATCGTTTGCCGTGAGGAACAGATATTGCGGACAGGTCTCGGCGAACACCTTCAACCCCTGCCCGCGCGAGTCGCGGATGACCTTGGCGCCTTCGGCCGTGGACACATGGAAGATCATGATCGGCTGGTCGATCAGCGCCGCCATACCGATCAGCCGGGTGAAGGCTTCCGCCTCCGAGACGCGGGCGTGGCTGACGGCGTGGTATTTCGGCATCGTGTAGCCGCGCGCAAGCAGACGCTTCACCATCCAGGCGATGATGCCGTGATTTTCGGCATGGGCGCACAGCATCGCGCCGGACTGGCGTGCGGCCAAGAGGATGTCGAGCAACGGCTCGTCGTCGACCTTGAGCCGGTCATAGGTCATGAAGATCTTGATCGAGCCATGGCCCTGCTTCACCAGCGCCGGAATGTGCTCCTCGACCGTCTCCCAGGTCGCGTCCGCGATGATCATGTGAAAGGCGTAGTCGATCACGGCGCCTTTCTTGGCGAGCGCGTGATAGTCCTCGACCACCTGCGGCAGCTTCATGCCGACATGCTGCGCGGCGAACGGGATCACCGTCGTCGTGCCGCCGAAAGCGGCAGAGACGGTCGCGCTCTCGAAGGTGTCGGCGTTCATGATGCCGGCCGCGGACAGCTGCTCGATATGGGCGTGACTGTCGACGCCGCCGGGCAGCACCAGCTTGCCGCGCGCATCGATCTCGCGTTTCGCCGCCGGAAGCCCGCGGCCGATCGCCGCGATGGTCTCGCCGGAGATCGCGACATCGGCCTCGAACACATCGGTCGTGGTGGCGACGCGGCCGCCGCGGATGATCAGGTCGTAGGTGGGTTCAGTCATGAGGCACTCCATGATATGCCTGAGCTAGATGATCGCCATTTCAAGGGAAGACCAACATGCCCCGGCCGCGCATTCTCGTCATCAATCCGAACTCCAACCCCGCGGTCACGCAAGGGCTGGAGGAAGCCCTGAAGCCGCTCGGTTTCGAGGGTGGGCCTGAAGTGGTCTGCCAGTCGCTGGCCGAGGGGCCGTTCGGCATCGAGAGCCAGGCCGATGTCGACAACGTCGCCATGCCGCTGCGAAAACTGGTCGAGGGCGACAACAGCTCGGCCGCCTTCGTCATCGCCTGCTACAGCGATCCCGGTCTTCAGGTTTGCCGCGAGGGCACCGACCGGCCCGTGTTCGGTATCGCCGAGTGCGGCGTGCTGACGGCGCTGGCCCGCGCCGAAACCTTCGGCGTCATCGCCATTGCCCAGCGCTCGATCCCGCGTCACATGCGCTATCTCAGGCAGATGGGATTGACCGACCGCCTCGCCGGCGAGCGGCCGCTCAACATGAGCGTTGCCGAAACCGCGTCGGGCGAAGGAACGCTGGCCAGGATGATCGAAATCGGCCGCGCGCTGCGCGACGAGGACGGTGCCCGCGCCATCGTGATGGGCTGCGCCGGCATGGCGCGCCATCGCCGTCCGCTGGAAGACGCGCTTGGTATTCCCGTGATCGATCCGACGCAGGCGGCCGTCACCATGGCATTGGGTACGGTGCAGTTCTCGGCTCACTAGGCGTCCTTCAGCTCTTTGCCGTCCTGGCGCGCGAGCCATTGCGAATGGCTCTCGCGCGCAAGCGCGAACGTATCCCGCTGCGTCGTATAGAGATTGCCGAACATGCGGCCGATCGGCCGGTAGGCGTCGAGATCCACATACATGTTGGTCTCGTCGACGAGACCCTCCCGAGCATGAACCCTGAGCACCTCGCCGACCAATAGCTCGCGATCGGGCGAAAAATTCAGCACCACGTGGCGCCGGCATTCCAGCGCAAAGGGTGCCGCGGCCAAGCGCGGCACTTTCACATCGATCGAGGGAAGCGTGGCGAGCCCGGTCGCCGCGACCTCGCTGTCGCCGGAGGGAAAATCGACCGCGCAATCATTCATCGCGGCAGACAGCGCTTCATCCACCATGTGAACTACGAACTCGCCGTCGCGATGGATGTTGCGGGTGGTGTCCTTCGGGCTGTGATCCGGCTTGTGTTGGAGCCCGAGCACGATCAGTGCGGGGCTTTCGGAGAAGACGTTGAAAAAGCTGAACGGCGCGGCATTGACCGCTCCGTTCGCGTCCAGCGTCGTCACCAGCGCGATCGGCCGCGGCACGACCACCCCGCAAAGCAGCTTGTAGCGGTCGCGCGGATCGAGCTCGCACAAGGAAATGCCGGATGCGCTGTTGCCTGCCATCGGCGTCACTTCTCCGGCGGCGGCACTGCGCCGGTCTGGCTGGCGATCAGCCCGTAATGCTCGATGCGGCGGTGCTGGGCAAAATTGAAGATCGTGGTCTTGCCGAACGTGGTGGCGTCGAGGTCGCAAGCGTGAACCAGAACCTCGTCGTCTTCCGTCTTGGCCTCGGCGACGATCTCGCCATTGGGATCGACGATCAGGCTGCCGCCGAACAGCGGATGGCCGTCCTCGACACCCGCCTTGGCCACCGCGACCACCCAGGTCGCGTTCTGATAGGCGCCGGCCTGCACCGAGAGACGATTGTGGAACAGGCGCTTCTCGATGCCCTCGTCGCTGCTCTCCGCATTCACCGACGGCGTGTTGTAGCCGATCAGCACCATCTCGACGCCCTGAAGGCCCATGACGCGATAGGTCTCGGGCCAGCGCCGGTCGTTGCAGATGGCCATGCCGATGATGCCGCCCAGCTCGCGCCAGACGTTGAAGCCGAGATCGCCCGGCTCGAAATAGCGCTTCTCCAGATGCTGGTGCGACCGCTTGGTATCGTATTCAACATGGCCTGGCAGATGGACCTTGCGGTATTTGCCGACGATCTTGCCGGATTTGTCAGTGAGGATAGCGGTGTTGAAATGATGGCCGTCGGGCGTCAGCTCGGCATAGCCGAAGTTCATGGCCATCTGATGCTGCGCCGCACGCTCGAACAGCGGCTTGGTTGCCGCGTTCGGCATCTCGCGCTCGAACCAGGTGTCGAACTCCGCCCGGTCCTCCGCGTACCAGCGCGGGAAGAACGTGGTCAGCGCCAGCTCCGGATAGACGATCAGGTCGGCGCCTTTTGCCTTGGCTTCGTCCATCAGCGCAATCATGCGCTTGACCACGGCCTCGCGGCTGTCGGCCTTCTGGATCGGGCCCATCTGGGCGGCGGCAACGTTGATGATACGCATCAGCGGGTTCCTGATTTCTTGGTGAGGCTGGGGATCGCAGCTTGAGGGGCGTGCCGGCGCGCGCAGCATAACGCGGTCTTGCACCGTTTTTCCAGCCAAGCAGCTTTCATGCCGTCCGCCCCCATTCGGCATCCTGCAAAAGCCGCCAGTTGATCTTGTTGCTGGCGGTGCGCGGCAGCTGCTCGACGAAGACGACGGCGCGCGGCGCCTTGTAGCTTGCCATCGCGCCGCGGGCCCAACCGACGATGTCGTCCGGCGACGTCGTCGCGCGCGCGGCTTCATCGAGCACCACCAGCGCCTTGACGGTCTCGCCGCGGTAGTCGTCGGGAGCCGAGACGATGCAGCATTCCCGGATGGCGCGGTTCTGGTACATCGCGGCTTCGACCTCGGCCGGCCACACCTTGAAGCCGCTGACATTGATCATCCGCTTCAGGCGGTCGACCGCAAAAAAGTAGCCCTCGGCATCGCGATAGCCGAGATCGCCCGTGCGCAGGAACCGCTTTCCCGAGAGCTCGATGAAGGAGTCAGCGTCGGCCTGTGGCCTGTTCCAGTAGCCTTGCAGCACCTGCGGCCCGTGCACGACAATCTCGCCGACGACATTGTCGTCGAGCTCGATCAAGGTCTCGGGATCGACGACCCTCGCATCGGTCTCCTGCACGGCAATGCCGAGACACTGGCGCTTCGGCGCAGCCATCGGATTGAGATGGGTCGGCGACATGGTCTCAGTCATGCCATAGCCTTCGACGAAATCGAGGCCGAAGCGGCCCTTCAACCGCTCGGCCACTGCGGTCGGCATCGCCGCACCGCCGCCGGTCAGCACTTTCAGCTTGGCAAAGCAGCGGTCACGAAACCTGGCGCTGGCGAGCACGTCGACGATCATGGTCGGCGCCGCGTTCCAGAACGTCACGCCATAGGTCTCGAACAGGTCCGGCAGCAGATCCTTGTCCCAGCGCGCCATCAACACCAGCGTAGCGCCTGTCACCATCGTCGCATTCATCGAGCCCTGCATGCCCGCGACATGGAACAGCGGCATGAAGCCGGTCATCACGTCGCTGCCGTCGAGTCCGTACCAGCGTGCCTGCAAGACGGCCGTGAACAGCGCGCTGTGATGCGTATGCATGCAGGCCTTGGGTTTGCCTGTTGTCCCCGACGTGTAGGGCAGGATCATCAGATCGTCCGGGCCCGCCCTCATCGGATCAGGCTGCAAGCCTTTCGTGATCGCGGACGACCAGGAATGCCAGCCCGATGACGACGGCACGTCCGACTGCGCCTCGGTGACGCATGATGGCAGCGTATAGGGCGTGGCGGC
Organism: Bradyrhizobium sp. Arg816; assembly: GCF_029989365.1. Classification (GTDB taxonomy): domain Bacteria; phylum Pseudomonadota; class Alphaproteobacteria; order Rhizobiales; family Xanthobacteraceae; genus Bradyrhizobium. The sequence goes on from NZ_JAPRAQ010000001.1 coordinate 656,385, forward strand.
CGGCACCTCGTCGCGATAATGCGCAACGATCACATGCGCGATAGCTTCACCCACCAGCGGCGCAAAGACATCGCTCAGCTCGCTTCCGATGATCGCGACCCTGGCGCCGCTGTCTTCGGCGAGATACGCGAGCTCCGCGGTCTTGTTCATGGGATTGACCGGCACGATCACGGCGTCTGCCCGCATCACCGCGTAGTAGGCGATGACATATTGCGGCGAGTTTTGCAGCGCGATCATGACGCGGTCGCCGCACTTCACGCCGCAAGCGCTTTGCAGGAAGCCGGCCAAGGCATCGACCCGCTCGCGTAGCTCGGCATAGCTCAGGCTCGCACCATAAAACACCGTCGCCGGGTGCGACGGCCGATCCTTCGCCGCACGTGCCAGCGCGTCGTACAGCGTCCCCTCCGGCATCGCGAGATGCCAGGGCTCGTCCGCCGGCCAGGCCGGCGAGCGTGTTGCGGGGCCTGCGTTCACCCGTGCTCCTCGTCTGCGATATCGAGGCCGTGATCGAGTGCATCCAGAAGCAATTCGGCCTCATGCTCGGAGATGACCAGCGGCGGCGCCAGGAACAGCGAAGTCTGCTCACCGCTGGTGCCGATCACCGCGCCCGCCTCCAGCGCGCGCTCCGCCACGCGCGAGGCGATCGGGACCTCCGTTGTGTCGGCATGCCAGGCGCGCCAATCCGGCCCGTGCAACTCCACCGTCCAGTGCAGTCCCTGTCCCGCCACGCGCTGCACGCTCGGATGCTTTTGCGCGATCGCGAGCAGGCGGCGGATGAACAGCTTTTCCAGGCTCGCTACGTGCTCCAGGATCTTCTCTTCGCTGACGACCTTCAGATAGGCGCTAACCGCGGCCATGCTGATCGGATGGCCGCGCAGCGTGCCGTAATTCTGCCAGCTCGTGCCCTTGAGCCGCTCGACAATGTCCTTCGACACCACGACGGCAGCAACGGCTGCCGCACCGCCACCGAGCGATTTCCCGAGCGTCACGATATCGGGGCGACTCTGCGCTCCCTGGAACGCGAACCAGCGCCCAGCGCGGCCCGCACCGGTGACGACCTCGTCCGCGATCCAGTACGAGCCCGCCTGCCGCGCGCAGCGCGCCACCTCGTCCTGATAGGCGCCGTCGTAATAGATGCCGCCCTGAGTGTAGTCGATGATCGTCGCGGCCGTGTCCGAGAGCAGGCGCGTGGCATCCGCCAGATATTCGCTGGGCGAGGTGTTGTTCGCCGATCCGCCATAGATCGCACCATCCGGCGCCGGGAGGATCCGCACCGGTGCCATCGGCGCCGGCAGCTTCGAGCCGCCTGCGTGCACCGCGAGGCCGCCGTGCCATTGCGGCTGCACCGTCATGGCGCGGGAGAGGCCGGTGATGCCGTGATAAGCGCGCTCGCGCGTCGCCAGAGCCGACCGCTGCGTCAGCGCCTGGCAAAGCGACAGCGCCATGTCGTTGGCCTCGCTGCCGCTGATGCAGAACCGCACTGCGCCGACCCAGTCGTCTTCGCCCTTGAATGCGGTGGCCATCAGATCGTCGGCGGCCTGCTCGCGGCCGACCCAGGACCAGCCTTCGTTCACGACCGGCGTATCCGCCGCGCGGCGGATCGCCTCCACCATCGCGGGATGGCGGTGGCCGAGGCCGCCGCCGGTGTTGCTGCCGTCGATCAGCTTGCGGCCATCGGACAAGTGAAAATAGACGCCCTCGCCGCCAACGACGGCCATCGGCGCGGCTTCGCCCGCATTCAGCCCGGTTCGCAACAATCTGCTCATCGCAATCCCCTCACTCCGCAGCCACGGCGCCATAGCCGCCGCCGCCGCACATCTCGATCGTGACGAGATCGTCTTGCTGCAACACCAGGTTCGATTTGCCGTCGATGGCGACGTTCGCGCCCTGCCTGATCAGCGAGATGCGGCAGGCCTTGCCGGGATAGCCGCCCTGCATGCCGAATGGCGCGATCACCATGCGCTCGATGCAGGTGGTCAGATGCATCGAGGGTGCCAGGATGCGATAAGTGCGGACGGAGCCGTCACCGCCGCGATGGGCGCCCGCGCCGCCGGACTGCCGGCGAATGGCCTGCTGCTCCAGGCGGATCGCGTAGTTCGCCTCGATCACCTCGACCGGTGTATTCGACGTGTTGGACAGATGCACGCGCGTCGCCGACATGCCGGCCCGATCATACCGCGCGCCTTCGCCGCCGCCGTGGACCTCGTAGAGCATTTTCCACGAGCCGTTTTGCCGCGGCTCGGCGAAGAACAGAACGCCCGCGGTGGTCGCGCCACCGGCCGACAGTCGTTCGGGGATGGTGTCCTGCATCGCGCGAAAAATCGCATCGACGATGCGCATGGACGTCTCATGGTTGCCGGCGGCAACGGACGCCATCCAGCCCGGCTCCAGAATCGAGCCCGGGCGCGTAACGATGGTCAGAGGCCGGAGCGCACCCGCATTCTGGTGCATGTCGCGTCCGCTCATGATGCGCGCGGCATAGGCGACCGCCGAGCGCGCCATGAACGGCGTCGTGTTGCAGAAATTCGAGACGCGATCGCAACTGCCGGAGAGGTCGAAGGTCGCCTCGTCGCCGCGAATGGTGATTTTCACATGGATGCGCGCAGGTGCATTGTTGACGCTGCCGTCGTCGAGATAGTCTTCGCCCTCGTAGACGCCGTCCGGCAGGTCGCGAAGCGCTTCCCGCATCTCGATTTCGGAGAGATCGTGCAGGCGCGACTGCGTCGCCGTGAACACCGCCTTGCCATGCTCGCGGCAGAGCTCGAGGATGCGCTTCTCGCCGGCCTTGGTCGCGGCGATCTGGGCGAGCAGATCGCCCTCGCAGGACTCGGGATCGCGGACGTTGGCCTTGAGCAGCTGCACGATCGGCGTATTGACGCCGGCTGAGGTTGCGATCAGCACCGGCGGAATCCGCATCGCCTCCTGGAAAGTGTCGATGGCTTTCGCGAAATAACTGCCGGGCCAGGTGCCGCCGATGTCGGGCCAGTGCGCGAGGCTGACTGCGAAGGCGACGATCTCGCCGTCGACGAAGACGGGACGCACGACCTTGACGTCGTTGAGGTGATTGCCTCCGAGCGCGCCGACATTATAGATCACGACGTCACCGTCGTTCAGGCTGTCGCGCGGCATCACCTTCAGCAACTCGGGGATGGTGTAGGCCATCGCGCCGAGATGGATCGGGATGTCGCGGCCCTGCCCGACCAGGCCGCCGCGGCCATCCGTGATTGCGGATGACAGGTCGCCGGCCTCGCGCAGCAGCGGCGAGCGCGCCGAGCGCGTCATCACCAGGCTCATTTCCTCGGCCGCGGCCGAGAGCCCGTGCCTGATAACCTCGACGACGAACGGATCGAGCTTCATGCCGCCCTCCGCGTCAGGGACAGGTTGCCGGCGGAATCGGGTTTGGCTTGCCAGCCGGGCGGGACCACCACCGTTGACCATGCGTCTTCGATGATCGCGGGGCCGCTGACGACATCGGTCAATTTGGCGCGATCGATGATGGCGGTCGGGATATCGTGGAGACCGTCGAATGAGCAGGCCCGCTTGCCTGACGACACCGCCCTCACCGCCGTCGCCGGCCGGCTCACCACCGTCGTCGACGGGCGCCGCGCCTGCACGCGCACGGATTCGATGACGCAGGGCTCGCTGGTCGCGTAGCCGAACAGTTCGTGATGCCGCGCCAGAAAGTCCTTCTTCAGCTTGGTCACGTCGAGCGGCAACGTGAACGGCACCGGGATGGCATCGTTCTGCGCCGCGTAGCGCATCAGCGCCACCAGCTCGACCTGAATCTCCGCCTGCGCAACGCCGTTGGCGATCAGCGGCGCCGAAGCATCCTCAATCAACGTCCCGATCCGTTCCGACACGCGCGCGAGATCGATGCCATCCAGGGCCGCGCGTAGCGTCTGCTGCTGAAGGAAGCTGAAATCGGCGGTGAGACAGCCAAGCGCCGAGAACGCGCTCGAGGCGCTGGGCACCACGACCCCTGCAATCCCGTAGAGATCGGCAAGGCCTGCGGCATGCATCGGGCCGCCGCCACCGAAGGCGAGCAGCGTGCAGTCGCGGCCGTCGATGCCGCGCTCGACCGTGACGCGGCGGAGCGCGCGCGCCATCGTCGCGTTCGCGACCTTGATGATGCCGAGTGCGGTTTCAGTCAGGCTCAGCCCCAAGGCGCGCGCAATCGGCGCGATGACGCGTTCCGCGGCCTTGATGTCGATGCCGATGCGGTCGCCAAGCTTGGTCTCGGGATTGAGATAGCCGAGCACGGCGTTCGCGTCGGTAATGGTCGGCTCGGTGCCGCCGCGGCCATAGCAGGCCGGCCCCGGCTGGGAGCCGGCGCTCTCCGGCCCGACCGTCAGGCCGCCCGGACCGTTTCGCACGATCGATCCGCCGCCGGCCCCGATCGAATGGACCGCAAGCATCGGCTGACGCAGCGGCTTGTCGCCGAGCATGCGGCCGTCGGTCATCTCGGCCTGACCGTCGACGATCAGGCAGACGTCGGTCGTGGTGCCACCCATGTCGAAGGTGAGCATGCGCGATGTGCCGAGCTGGCGCGCGATGCTGACGGATGCAGAGACACCGGCGGCCGGGCCTGACATCGCCATCACCAGCGGCCGCCGCTTCACGGCTGAGATCGGGACCATGGCTCCGGCCGAATGAAACACCTGCAAGCCGGCGCCGATCGGCAGCCGCTGCTCCAGCTCGCTGAGATATTCGACCGCGATCGGCATTGCCGCCGCGTTGAACACGGTGGCCGACGTCCGCTCGTATTCGCGCGCCTCGGGATTGACCTCGTGCGACAGCGAGACGTGGGCGACGACGCCCTTGAGCCGTTCGCCGAGCATTTTTTCGTGGATGGGATTGGCATAGGCGTGAAGCAGCGCGACCGCGACGCTCTGTACGCCGGTCTCCTTCAGCCAGGCCACCAGACGTGCGATCTCGGTCTCATCCAGCGCCTTGAGCACCCGGCCCTCGTGATCGAGGCGCTCGGCGAGCCCAAAGCATCGTTCGGGCGGCACCAGCGGCGGCGATTTCGGCGGAATGTCGAGACGATAGAGATCGCGGCGGCGATAACGCGCGATCTCGAGCACATCGGCGAACCCTTCGGTCGCGACCAGCGCGACCTTCGGCAGCCGCTTCTCGACAATGGCGTTGGTCACGCGCGTGGTGCCGTGCACGAAGCGCTTGACCTCGCTCTTGCGCAGGCCCACCGCCTCGATCGCCTCCAGCATCGCCTGAACCGGCGCGTCGGGGCGCGACGGCACCTTTGCGATCCGCGCCTCCGCGGAATCGCGCCTGATGGCAATAATGTCGGTGAAGGTGCCACCGATATCGGTGCCGACTTCCCAGTGATGTCCGGAGGAACTCATGTGCGGCGTCAGTTACGGATGACGTCCGAACCGGACGCTGGGTGCTTGCCGGCCATCGCAACGTCCAATGCCAAACCGAGAGCGCTCATCATCATCCCCTGTCATGCCACCGCCTGCGAGCGTGCGACAGAGCGATGGGCTCGGGATAGGGCCAGAGTTGTCGCAAACCACTAGACCAGCGCAGGGCCGGCATCATGCGGTGCAACACCGGCTGCACGTTTTGGTGCAGCCGTGCCCGCGCAGAGAGCACGCGAACGCGAACCGTTCCACGCGACGAACGTGCAGCGCACCACGGATTTCTCCGCGCAAATCGCGACGCCCGCTGCACTGCAATCGGATCACTCAAAAACGTCTGTCTAATTTGCAGGCGATTGAACGGCGTTGCGGGATAGCCGGATGCCTACGAGCTATGCATAGCGGTCGGCTCAGCCTCTCTTTATTGTACGAACAGTAAGAGAGGATTTCGCCGGCTCGGATGGCGCATTGCGGCAGCCGCTGCCGATGCAAGCCGCGATTCTCGCAAGCAGCGGCGCGGCATCCTCGACCCGCAGCCGTCCGTAGCCGAACACCAGGCCCTGCCGCGTCGGCTGCTCCAGAAAGTTTTGCGAGAGCGGCTGGACGTGGATGCCGGCCTGCTTCAGGACCGCGGCCGCCTCGCGGTCGCTCATCCGTGCCTGCATCGCATCGGTAAACAGCGCCACCAGATGCAATCCCGTGACGGCGGAGGATACGGTGAGATCGTCAGCCATCAGCGCTGCGATCGCATCGATCAGCGCCTTCCGACGTGCGGCGTAGATCCGCCGCATCCCGCGCAGATGCCGCAGCAGGTGCCCTTCCCGCATGAACTCGGTCAGCGCGAGCTGACCGATGCCGGAGGTGTGCACATCGATGCGCGCGCGGCCCTTGGAAAAGCCCTCGATGAAATGCCTGTTGGCGACGATGTAGCCGAGCCGCAAATTCGGCATCATGATCTTCGAGAAGGTGCCGAAATAGATCACCCGCCCCTCGCGATCGAGCGAGCGCAACGAGGCGATCATGCTGTCCTGGTGTCTGAACTCCGAATTGTAATCGTCCTCGATCACCCAGACGTCGTTCTTGTTGGCCCAGTCGAGCAGTTCGAGCCGCCGCTCCAGGTGCATGCTGACGCCGAGCGGATATTGATGCGACGGCGTAACCACGATCAGCTTCGCACCCGGTGCGCGCCTGATACCTTCGGAGACGACGAGGCCCTTGTCATCGACCGGAATTGGAACGAGCTTCGCGCCGGCGGCCGTGAGCGCCCACCGGGCCTCGACGAAGCCGGGCTCCTCGACCCAGACCTCGTCGCCGGGATCGAGGATCATCCGACTACAGAAATCAAGCGCCCCCGATGTGCCTGAGGTGACGACGACCTCTTCCGGCGCGCAGACGAGCCCGCGCACCGAGCCGAGAAAGTTCGCGATCTCGCTCCGCAAGCGCGGATGGCCTTCCGAGGGAAGATCGAGACACTCCTGCTCTCTCGGATTTTGCCAGGACAGCCGCAGCAGGCGCGACCATTCCTTGAACGGGAAGGTCGAGACGTCGGGTGCGCCGGGCGCGAACACAGACGGCCAATTGGTCTCGTAATCCAAACCAAGCAGCGATCGCCAACGCTCCGACATGTGGGCGGGCTTGCTCGCAGGCGACGTAGTGGATGAAGGCTCCGCATGCGGGGCTGCAACGGCGGCCACCATGACACTGCCGCGCGGCATCGATGCAAGATAGCCCTCGGCGTAGAGCAGTTCCCAGGCGGTCAGCACCACCGTGCGCGAGCAGCCCAGTTCGCGCGCGATCTCGCGCGAGCCGAGGAATTGCGTTCCGGCCGGAAAGGTGCCGCGCAAAATGCCGGCGCGGATGTGCGCCGCGATCTGCAGATGCAGCGGCACGGCCGAATTCCGGTCGATATGCATCCCGGCAAGGGACACGCGCTTGCTCGGGTGACGGCTGTTGTCCATGTCTCGCCCGTCAGGCAATTGAGCCCGCATGGAGCGAAGCGAAATGCGGGGACACCGTCCCGGATTGCGCTTCGCTCCATCCGGGCTACACGGCCCCACATACAAGTGCGTGGGGCGGGTCAGCGCAAGCCTAACCCACCCCACGAAATCTCGCTTACGCGCTCGCCTGCGTCACGAACTTCGTGTTGAGATAACCCTCGATCGCCTCGAGGCCGCCCTCGGAGCCGTAGCCGGAATCCTTGATGCCGCCGAACGGCACTTCCGGCAGCGCGAGGCCGTGGTGGTTGATCGACACCATGCCGCTCTCGATGTCGGAGCCGATCGCCTGCATCGTCTTGGTCGAGGTGGTGTAGGCATAGGCGGCAAGGCCGTACGGTAGGCGGTTCGCCTCGGCCACCACCTCCTCATAGCTGCGGAACGAGGTGATCGGGGCAAGAGGTCCGAACGGCTCCTCGTTCATGATGCGGGCATCGCGCGGCACGTCGGTGATCACAGTCGGCTCGAAGAAGAAGCCTTCGTTGCCGATGCGCTTGCCGCCAGCCTGGACCTTGGCGCCGCGCTGCACGGCATCGGAGACCAGACCTTCCATGGCGTCGACGCGGCGCGGGTTCGCCAGCGGACCCATGCGGGTGTCCTTGTCGAGACCATTGCCGACCTTGAGGCTCTTGGCCGCGGCGACGAACTTGTCGACGAAGGGCTGATAGACGCTTTCGTGCACCAGGAAGCGCGTCGGCGAGACGCAGACCTGGCCGGCGTTACGGAACTTGTTGGCCGAGAGAATCTTGGCGGCGTTGTCGAGGTCCGCATCCGCGAACACGATCGCCGGCGCGTGGCCACCGAGCTCCATGGTGACGCGCTTCATATGCAGGCCCGCGAGCGCGGCCAGATGCTTGCCGACCGCGGTCGAGCCCGTAAAACTGATCTTGCGGATGATCGGGTGCGGAATGAGATATTCGGACACGTCCGACGGCACGCCGAACACCAGCTGGACGACGCCGGCCGGAATGCCCGCGTCGGCATAGGCGCGCACCAGCTCCATGCAGCTTGCCGGGGTTTCTTCCGGGCCCTTGACGATGATCGAGCAGCCGGCGGCGAGCGCGGCCGAGATCTTGCGGACCGCCTGGTTGATCGGAAAATTCCAGGGCGTGAACGCGGCGACCGGGCCGACCGGCTCCTTGGTCACGAGCTGGGAGACGTTGCCCATCCGCGGCGGCACGATGCGGCCATAGGCGCGGCGGGCTTCCTCGGAGAACCAATCGATGAGGTCGCCGGCCAGCATGGTCTCGCCCTGCGCTTCCACGACCGGCTTGCCCTGCTCCATGGTCATCACGGGTGCGATCTCGGCGGCGCGCGAGCGGATGATGTCGGCGGCCTTGCGCATCAGCTTGTAGCGGTCGAACGGCGAGGTCTTGCGCCAGATCTCGAAGCCGGCCTTGGCGGCCTCCAGCGCGCGGTCGAGGTCCTGACGCGAGGCGTGCGGCGTCTTGCCGATCGGCTGGCCGGTGGCGGGGTTGAGGATGTCCTCCGACTTGCCGGAGGTGCCGTCGGTCCACTCGCCGGCGATGAACATCTGAACTTTGGGGTACATCCCTGGTGTCTCCTGCATGATTTCGGCGGCGATCAGCATTGGCGCCCGGCCGCTTAACAAGTGGGCGCAGAGCTACACCGAAAGGCGGCCGGCGAAAAGGGATCAATGATGCCGCAGCGGCGCGAGGATGGTATGCGCAACAGACGACATGGTGGCGTCGTCACGATGCGATTATTTTTCCGTCACACCAGGCTCGACTTGCCACGGCTGAGCACCTCGCCCGCGCCCTTGTCGCCGACGATTTTGCCCTGCTCGTACACCACGCGGCCCCGCGCGATGGTGGTGACGGGCCAGCCGGTGACGTCAAAGCCTTCCCACGGCGTATAGTCGGAACCATGGTGCAAATCGGCCTGCCGGATCGGCTTCTTCAATTTGGGATTCCATAGAACGACGTCGGCATCGAAGCCGACGCCGATCGAGCCCTTGCGCGGATAGAGCCCGTAGATCCGCGCATGGTTGGTCGTGGTCAGCTCGACGAATTTCTGCAAGCTGATCCGCCCCTTCGAGACGCCCTCCGAGAACAGGATCGGCAACCGGGTCTCTACGCCGGGGATGCCGTTCGGCACCCAGCGGAACGAGGTGCGGGAATTCGGCGTCAGCTTGCCCTTGGGATCGTCGTAGCGGAACGGGCAGTGGTCGGACGAGAAGGTCTGGAATACACCCGTGGTGATGCCCTCCCAGATCGCCTGCTGGCTTTCGGCATCGCGTGGCGGCGGCGAACAGACATACTTTGCGCCTGACATGTCCATGTTCAGGCCTTTCATGTCGTCGGCCGTCAGCGTGATGTATTGCGGACAGGTCTCGGCATGAACAGGCAGTCCGCGCTGCTGGGCCCAGCGCACCTGCTCCATCGCCTCGCGGCCGGAGACATGCACGATCATGATGGGCACGCCGATCACCTCGGCATGGCTGATGGCGCGATGCGTCGCCTCGCGCTCGACCGCCTGCGGCCGCGACACGCCGTGATAATACGGCGCGATATGGCCCTCGCGCTCCAGCTTGGCGGTGAGGAAACGGATCGCGTCGTAGCCCTCGCAATGGACCATGACCAGCGCCTCTTCGCGGCGCGCGACATCGAACACCTCGAGCAACTGCTTGTCGCTGAGCACGAGATCGTCATAGGTCATGAACACCTTGAACGAGGTGTAGCCGTCCTTGACCAGCGCCGGCAGCTCCTGCCCGAGCACGACCGCGGTGGGGTCGGAGATGATGAGGTGGAAGGCGGTGTCGATGTAGCACTCGCCCTCGGCGAGCTTGCGGTAGTTCTCGACGCAGGTGCGGAGCGACGTCCCCTTCTCCTGGAGCGCGAAGGGCAGCACCATGGTGTTGCCGCCAGCCGCCGCCGCGCGCGTTGCCGAAGCAAAATCGTCGGCCATCACCACGTCCGGGCCTGACGATTGCGAGATATGAACGTGGCTGTCGATCCCGCCCGGCAGCGCCAGCAGACCCGTCGCGTCGATCTCGCGCACCGCACCTTCAATGCGGTCGGCGATGCTGACGATGCGCCCGTCGCGAATGCCGATATCGGCGCGAAACTCGTCGCTGGCCGTCACGATGGTGCCGCCGCGAATGGCGAGATCGAGCTGCGTCACAGGCGTCTCCGTCACTTGATAACCGCTGATGTCTGGAAGATCCGGCCCCAAGCCGCAAGGGCTGCGACGTCGCCACCGGCGAGTTCGAGCGTCCGCCACAGCGTGACCGCGACCGAGTCCAGCACGGCGATGCCCAACTCCCGTTCGAGCGAGGCGGTCAGCGCGGCGCCGTCGAGATTGGTGCAGAGAATGACGACGGCATCGGCGCCGTCCGCCGCGACCGCGCGGATCATGTCGGCGATCGTCGCGGGCGTGACCTCACCGAAGGAAAAATTATCGCGCAGGCCGAGATGCCGCTCGACGTGAGGGGCGATCCCCTCCTCGGCCCAGACATCGCCGATACGCCGTTGCACATCGTCCGTATAGGGGGAGACCAGGCCGACGCGTCCGGCGCCGAGCGCGCGGACGGCGTCGATGCAGGCGAGCGTGGAGGTCGTCGCCGGGATATCGGTCCGCGCCGCGATCGCCTCGCACAGGCTCCGGTCGCGGCCGATACCGAGCCAGCTTGCCGACGTACCGTTCCAGGCAATGGCATCGACCTTGGCGTCCGCCAGCAGATCCGCCGCCGGCAGCATCACCGAGGCATCGAACTGGTTCAGCACCGCGGCATCGAGCGCGATCTCGGTGACGCGGAAGCGCGAGAAATGCGCGGTGACGCCGTCCACGCCATGCAGCATGGAATAGGTGACAGGCTCCAGCACCGAGTTGGACGACGGGGTCATCATGCCGAGGCGCTTGCGCTGAATTGACATCGATTGCGATCGCCCAATTGAGGGAATGTACCGCTGCGCCCCCCTCGGACGATCATCCGCGCCTGCCATCGCCCGCGCAACCCGCAATTTGCATGGCGCATATGATTTGTTCGATACGCAGCTCAAGCCGCGAAGGTCGACCGCAAGCGCCGCCAGCCGATGACGATGCCGGTGACGGAAAATGCCAGCCCGAGCAAGCAGAGCCCGACGACCAGGACATCGCGCAGACGCGGATGCGCCATGAGAACGGGAAAATCGAGCGTGTGCAGCGCGCTGTAGAACCAGCGATAGGCCCGCCGCGAGGCATCCAGGCGTTGCAGCACGCGGCCGTCGGCACCGTCGATGTCGAACCAGAGGTCGCCGCATCGGGAGCGATAGGCGGGCGCTCCGGGGACGGCGGAGCGCGCGGGATAGTCGTCATTGTCGGCAAGAACGGACGGGGCGCCGCAGCCCGGCGCAAGGCGCGTCGTCAGGTCATGGACATCCCTCTCGCCGAGGAATGCCACCTGCCGGCTGCGGATCGCCTCCTCCGTTTTAGTCAAGGTCTGACTGGCGAGGCCGGTCCGGTCGCGCCGGTAGACAACACCGTTGACGGCGAACCATTCGACTTCGCGAGCCGACGGCTGACCGAACGGCGGGGCGGTCGTCCAGTCCGGCGCGGCATACACCACGCCCGCTTCGGTCGGGGTCAGCTCCCCGCGCGAGAACAGCCGGCCGTGATCCATCGAGAGCCAGCCACTGAAACTCCAGGTCAGCACGAAAACGGTCGCGACGAGACCAATGATGTGATGCAGCGCGTGCCAGCCGCGATAAGGCGACGAGATCCGGCGGCCTCGAATCCTGATCCTGATAATTCCGAGCACCGCGCCGAGCGTCGCCGCGATAAGAGCCACAAGCGACAATGTCGAGACCACCTGATCCCAAAGGGACCAGTTGCTCCTCAGGACTGTCGGATAGATCCAGTGCAGGACGCTGCCGGCCCAATTCCACCCGCGCTCGCTGCGGGTCGTATCCAGCACGACTTCGCCGGTGCGCGAGGAGACATAGATCTCGGTTCCGGCCGCATCCCCAAGAGCGACGCGCAACAGAGGCCGATGTCGATCAAAGCCGTTCGGTACGCTCCATTGATCATAATCCGCGCCCGCAATCATCGCCGCCCGCGCAGCATCGAGCCCGCGTTGCCGGGCATGATCCCGCGCGATACCGACCGCGACGCCGGCGGACGCCACCGATGCATCCCGTCCGTCGGAGGCATGGACCGCGCGCACACGCGACGGGCTCGATACGACATAGACCGGCCCGTCGCTCCGCTGGACCAGGCGAACGCGCGTGGCGTCCGCGATCCCGCCCGCGGCAACGGCATCCGCGACCGCAATCTTCACCTCTCTGCGATCAACCGGCGCGAGCCCGGCAAAGCGTTCCGCTTCCGTCAATGACGGAAACGGGACGAAGTGCATCACGATTCCGCTCGCGAACCACATCGCGAACAGCAGGCAGAACGCGATCCCGATCCAGCGATGCAGCAGGACGATCGCGTTCATCATGTGATCAATGCCCTACCATTTGAACGCGGCCGAGAGCTCATAGGTCCTGGGCGCACCGAGCAGGATCTGGTCGGGATAGAACGGATCGCCCCAGATCGCGTAGCGCTTGTCGGTGATGTTGCGCACGCGGAAGCCCAGACGGGCCTGGTCGACCGCGTTGAACACCGTCTTCGGGATGTCGACGAAGGCGTAGACGTCGGCGACGGTGTAGGCCTTCATCGTCACGACGTTGGCATCGGTGTTGTAGCGGTCGCCGACATAGCGGCCCGTGATGCCGAGTTCCACCGGCCAAGGCGTGAAGAACCGGTACGACGCACCGGCATTGGCCACGATGCGCGGCACGTTCGGCGGCGTATTGCCAGAGAACGAGCCGCCGACGAAGTTGTAATCGGCATAACGGGCATCGACATACGCGATGTTGCCCCAGAGGCGCAGCGGCTCGATCGGGCGCACCGCGGCGGCAAGCTCGACACCTTTCGATTCCTGCCGTCCCGCGATGTTGAGCGTCTGGCCGCCGGCTGCCGCATAGACGTTTTTGCGCACGATGTCATAGGCCGAGAACGACCACTCCGCCCGGTTGTCCCAGAACAGGTGCTTGACGCCGGTCTCGTAGGTGCGCGCGGTGGTCAGGTCCAGGTTCTGGGTCGGAGCAAGCAGGAATATATTGTTGGCCGAGATGTCGGCGCCGGTGGCGTATTGGCTGAAGAAGGTTAAGCCGGGGACGGCGTCCCACGTATAACCGATGCGACCCGTCGTCGGGACCCAGGATTGTGAGAACGGGAAGCCCGCTTTCTCCAGTCCGTTCTTGTCGGTCGAGTTGCGGTCGAGCCCGATATGCTCGACTCGCAAACCACCAATCAGCGCGAAGCTGCGGGTCAGCTTCAGCCGGTCCTCGAACGACAAGGCCTCGTTGTCGATGCGCGCGGTCTGCTGCTGCGTCGTCAGCAAACCGTAATAGCCGCGATTGGGATCGATCAGCGAAACGGAGTCGCCTGGGAAGTTTGCGGCGCCCGGCCGGACGAAATCGAGATAGCTCGACGACAGTGTCGTAACCAGCCGGTTGTCGAAGCCGGCGATGTTCGTGTCCCAGATCAGGTCGGTGATATTGCCCACCAGCCGTTGGCTGTGTGCGACGTAGAAGCGTTCACGATCGACCAGGTTCGTACCGGAATTGAACGCCTCGACCTCATTGTTGAACCAGGTACGCTCCGCGCCATAACCATAGGCTTGGCTCTTCAACGTCAGATCAGGCGCGAGCTTCAGCTCGAAACCGCCGCGCAGCCAGACTTCCTGCGCCACGTTGCGGTTGTCGAGGACGTTGTAATTGGTGTTGAAGGTTCGGTCGTCGATGGTGACCGCACCGAGATCGGTTTTGTTGTAGTTCGAGACGTAATTTCCGGAGACAATCCCTGCCGTCGCATGCGAGCCGCTGAAGGCGACCGGCACCAGCGGTGCGCCCCAATAGGCCTTTCCGCGATCCTCGCGGTACTCGATCGCGCCCCAGACCTTGAGGCTGTCGGAGATGCGGTAGTTGAGCTGGCCAGACACATCCAGCGTCTTGGTATTGGTGTCGTCGGCAAAGCCGTTGAGCGAGGAGCGGCTGATGTCGAAGCGGTAGTCCAGCCCCTGCACATTGGTGCTGCCGCCCGAGCCGTAATGGGCGCGGAATGAGTTCAGCGAGTCCCAGGAGAAATCAGCCTCGTTGCGGATCGCTCCGGTGTGCGGCTGCTTGGTGACAAGATTGATCGAGCCGCCGGCGGCGCCCTCGCCCGAGATCAGCGAGGCCGGGCCTTTGAGGAACTCCACGGCCTCCAGATTGGCCGTGTCCATGATCCGCGAGGTCATGTTCTGCGGGCCGATCTTGATGCCGTTGTAGAGCGTGTTGATCTGGCTGTTGGTAAAGCCGCGCATCGAGAAGCCCGCCGGCTCCCCCGGCGCGTCGCCCGAGGTCACGCCGACCGCGCCCTGCGCCACCTCGGACACGGTACGATAGCCCTGCTCGCGCATAGTCTCGGCCGAGATGACTTCCACGGTGGCCGGTATCTCCCGCACGGTCAGCCCAAGGCGCGAGGCGCTTTCGGCCACCGCATTGGTGTTGAGCGGCGTCTGCGCCGTCGCAGGCGTCACGGCGGGTTTTGGCGCTGCGGATGCGGCCGGCCTGCGTGCGGCCGCGCGGCGCGTGCTCTGGGCTTCCCGGGCAGCCGGCTTGCGGGATTGGGCGGGCGACACCTCCACGGGCGGCAGCGGTTCGCGGGCCTGTTGCGCCAGCGCGGTGGGCAGATCGAGAACGGCAAAGGACGTGAGCGCGGCGGAAGCGAGCAGGACGCTGCGCGGTCGTACGATACGGATGGAAGACACGGTCTTGGACCTCGGTATGACGTCAGTGGCACGTCACAGCGAACCAGGTCCAACCTTCGGCCTTCCAGCCTTCCGATGAAGCCGAATGTCTGTACTCCCCGACCGACATCTTCGCGTGTGACCACGGCTGACGGCAGGTCTCCTGGCTCGCGGGTCAGTACCTTGCATCGCCTTCCCGGGACCGAGATACCCAGTGGCTCGTGACGCAAGATTCGCCGCTTACAGTTGCGGGGGCAGCCGCGGCATTGGGGACAAATCCCCGCACCGCATTCCCTTTTCATCCCCACTCGGGGAAACCGTCAAAGCCATCTAGGATTACCAACAAGACGGAGTCAATGTGCCGGTGCGACGTTATTGCCGCAGCGACCAACTTCCTTGGAGATAAGCATGGAAGGCGAGACCTTCCTCTGGCTGATACGGCATGCGCCCGTTGACGGCGTCAAAGGGACGATCCACGCGGCCGACGCGCCCGCCGATCTCGGCGATCGCGTGCAGCTGGAGGCGTTGCGGCAGAGGCTCCCGCCAGATGCTGCGAGCTTGGCGAGCCCGGCGCGACGCACGGTCGAGACGGCGCGCGCGCTGGGACTCGAACCCGCGTTGGTGCCCGAGTTCAGTGAGCAGGATTTTGGCAACTGGACCGGCCGGCGGCATGACGAGCTCGCGGCGACCGGCGGTGAGGCCTATGTGCAGTTCTGGAGCGATCCGGTGCACGGGCGGCCGCCTTGCGGCGAAAGCTTCGAGGATCAGGTCGCGCGCGTCCGGCTCGGTCTCGCGCAAATCGGCGCCGGCTCGGCAACGCTCGTCGTGCACTCCGGCACGATCCGCGCCGCACTCTGCATTGCGCTGGACCTGACACCACAAGCGGCCCTGCGCTTCGTGATCGATCCGTTGTCACTGACCCGGATCGACCGGCTCGCCGCGGGCTGGCGCGTCGTCGCGGTCAATCAGCGCGCGGCTTGAGCCGGATCAGGCCGGGCGATCCGGCACGTTGGCCTGCGCGAAGGTCGCCATGCCGTTGTGAAGGCTGCACGCGAGCCGCACCAGCGGCAGCGCGATGGCCGCGCCCGATCCTTCGCCGAGCCTGAGATCGAGGCTGATCAACGGCTGCACGTTCAGCGCACGCAGCACCAGCCGATGTCCCTGCTCCGCCGATTGATGCGACGGCAGCAGGAATGAGTGGCACGACGGGTTCAGCCGCACCGCCGCCAGCGCTGCCACCGATACGATGAAGCCATCGATCAACACGGGAATGCGGGCTTGCGCAGCCGCAATGATGGCACCGCAAATCGCCGCGATCTCGAGGCCGCCGACGGCGCACAGAATCTGTTCCGGCAAAGCGCCCGCAACGCCGTGACGCGCAATCGCCGCATCGATCACACCCGCCTTGTGCGCGCGGCCGGCCGCATCGACGCCGGTACCGCTGCCCGCGATCTCCTCGGCACTGATGCCGAGCAGGCTCGCCGCAATCGCCGCCGACGTCGTGGTATTGCCGATGCCCATCTCGCCGAAGATCAGGAGATCGGGCCTGCCGGCTGCCGCGCGCGCGACTGCGCGCTGACCGGCCTCGAAGGCGAATGCCAGCTCCGTCGGGGTGAGCGCGGCTTCCACGCTGAAATCGCGCGTGCCCTGGCGCGGCTTGTCGGTGACAACGCCCGCGATCGCCTCCTGCGCCAGCGTGCCGGCGTCGACGACCTCAAGGTTTGAGCCAAGCTCACGCGCCAGCACCGAGATCGCGGCACCGCCCGAGGCAAAATTCGCCATCATCGCGATGGTCACTCCTTGCGGATAGGCCGACACGCCCTGCGCGACGATGCCGTGATCGCCGGCGAAGACGATGATCGGCACCCGCGCGGCGCGCGGCTGCTCGGTTGCCTGCAGGCCCGCAAGCTCGACCGCAAGCTGCTCCAGCCGGCCGAGCGCGCCGGCCGGTTTTGTGAGTTGCGCCTGACGCGCGAGCGCCGCCTCGCGATGAACCGCGGAAATCTCGGGGCATTTTTGGGTGACCCATTCGGGGAGCATGCTGCCTCGCTTACGGCCTGCGCTTGAGAATGTAGCTGTCCATGATCCAGCCGTGCCACTCGCGCGCATCCTGTCGTGCGGCAACGATGCGCGGGCCGATCTCGGCCAGAACGCCCGACATGGCAATCTGATCGGGCATGCCGAGATAGGCGCCCCACCAGATGTGCAGCCCGCTTGGATCGAGCGACTGGAATGCCGTGCCACCGTCGAGCATCACCACCACGGTATCGACGCCCTGCGGCCAGCCGCCTTCGCGCAAGCGACGGCCCGTCGTGACCAGGAAGGGCTCGCCGATGTCGTTGAGCGGGAGCGCATGCGCCGCGCAGAGCGCCTGGATCGAGGTGATGCCGGGCACGACCTCGATATCAGGCAAGGGATCGAGACGCCGCGCAATGCGCAGCGAGGAATCGTAGAGCGAAGGATCGCCCCAGATCAGCAGCGCGACCTTGCCGTCATCACCGAGCTGGCTCGCGATCGTCCGCGACCACGCCGCGGCCACGGCCTCGTGCCAATCGTCCACGCCCTTGTGATAGTCCGCTTCACCGGCATCGCGCACGGGAAGGTCGAACTCGGCAATACGCGTCGTTTGATTGGTGAGCACATCCGCGCAGATCGTCCGCCTGAGATCTGCGAGATCGGATTTTGCGCTCCCCTTGCGCGGGATCAGGATGAGATCGGCCGCGTTGATGGCTTGAACGGCGGCGCGCGTGAGCTGCTCGGGATCACCGCAACCGATGCCTATCAGGGAGAGCGTGAGCATCGCGCGTGCAGGGGCGGCCATCGCGGCCGCCCCTTGTCTCTTAGGCCGCGTTGTGAAGGCGCGGCGTGACGAAGCCGGGCGCGGTGACGCCGCGCAGCGATTTCGCCAGCGCCAGCACGGCGAGATCGGCGAGCGGCTCGATCACGATGACGAGCGCGTAGGAGGCCGCGAAGGTTGCGATGTTGACGAGATTGGTCGCACCGAAGCCGGAGCCATAGAGCGCCCAGAACGCGACCCAGGCGATGACGCCGGCCTGATACGTGGTCGACAGCGCCAGCGCCTGACGGTACTTCAAATCGACATAGGCGGTGTTGCGGGCAATGATCCGCGAGGCAATCGCCTGGATCCCGAACAGCGGCACCAGCAGCGTGGTGACGTTCATGCCGAATTGCGGCAGATCGGGCGGCTCGAAGAAGATGCCCTGGAACAACAGTCCGAACGCAAGGCCGAAGGCCGCCGGCGCTGCCCCAAACAGCAGGAACAGGGTCGAGCCGAGGATGAAGTGCACCTCGGAGACGCCGACCGGGAAGTGCGGCAGGATCTCGAAGAAGACGAACACGAGGCCCGTGGTGGCGAGCGTCCGCGCCGCGAACGACGTGATGCCCTGCTCGCGCACGGTCTCGACCGCGAGCTTCAACGCAACGCCGCCGACGGCGATGCCGGTTGCGTAACTCAACACGAGCTTGGCGCCCGATACTATCCCGGGTTCGATATGCATGGTTCAGTTCCTTCCTGCCGTCACACCCGACGGCCTTGGCCACAAAACATGCACGGCCGGTCTCCTGGCTCGCGGTTCACTGGGGTTCTCCGGCCTTCCCGAGCCTCGCGGCCCAGTGGCTGATCGGAGCCCCTCACCGCTTACAGTCGCGGGGGCGGCTGGGGTTTTGGGCGGCGCAATTGTCCGCCCACCCCCATTCCCGATTATGCTCCGGCGGTTTGCGCCACCTCGAGCACCATGCATCTCCTGTGTGCCCCTTTCGCCAGCCGGGCGTCAAGGGCGAAGGGCGGCCGGGACGGTCATGACGGATAATCCCCCGCCAGCGCGCCAAACAGGATCACGGCGGCCGTCGAGGCCGCGCCGCCCCGTGCAAGCTGTTCGGCCAGCTCGGCAATGGTGGTGCGGACCAGCCGCTCGTCGGGACGCCCGAGGGATTCGGCGAACAGCGCCGGGGTATCAGGGGCGAGGCCGTGCTCGATCAATTTTGCGACAAGCGCCGGAAAGGTGCGCCGGCCCATATAGACCACGGTGGTCGCTTCGGGGTCCGCCAGCGCCGCCCAGTTCAAATTCTGCGGCAGCTCGCCGGTGACATCGGCTCCGGTCACGAACTGCACCCGGCGCGAGGTGTGGCGCCGGGTCAGGGGAATGCCGGCTTGCGCGGCGGCGACACAGGCCGAGGTGATTCCGGGAATGATCTCGTAGCCGATGCCGGCTTCGCGCAGCGCCTCCAGCTCCTCCTCGAGCCGGCCAAAGATGCCGGCATCGCCCGATTTCAGCCGCACCACACGGACGCCTGCCGCGGCGTAGTCGACCAGCAGCCGGTTGACGTGGTGCTGCTTGGTCGAGGGCCGCCCCGCGCGCTTCCCGACCGCGACGAGATTGGCGCCCGGCCGGGCCAGATCGAGGATCGCGCCGGAGGCGAGGTCGTCGTAGAGCACGACGTCGGCATCGCGCAGCCGCGCGGCGCCTTTGACCGTGAGGAGCTCGGGGTCGCCGGGGCCGGCCGAGATGAAAGTGACAAAACCGCTCACCGGTCCTCCGCGATCAGATGGAAGAACGTGCCGGTGGCACGACCGCGGCGCGAGCCGGTCTCGGCGATAACGGCGCCTGTTGCGTCTTGCACGACCGCCAGCGGCGTATCCGGCTGCGCGACAATCGTCGAATAGTGGAACTCGTGACCGCGCAGGCGCGCGCCGACCTGATGGCCCGGCATCGGCGCGGCGAGCGCAGCGAGACGATAGCCCAGATGCATGCGGCGCTTGGCAAAGCTCGTCTCCAGTCCGAGCAGGCCCGTCATCTCATGGCGAATGCCGTCGGCATCGGTCAGAGCAGTTCCCAGCACCATATAGCCCCCGCATTCGCCGTGCACCGGCCGTGTGTCAGCGAAGGCGCGCAAGCCGCTGCGAAAGCGGGCATTGGCGGCGATCGTGCCGGCATGGAGCTCGGGATAACCGCCGGGCAGCCAGCAGACATCGGCGCTGGCATCGGGCGCTTCATCGGCAAGCGGCGAGAAGGTCGAGATCTCGGCGCCGGCCGCGCGCCAGGTCTCCAGCATGTGCGGATAGATGAAGGAGAACGCGGCATCGCGGGCAAGCGCAATGCGCTGTCCGGGCGGCGTCACATTCATGCCGTTTGCCGCCGGTTGCGGCAACCAGCTTGCGGCCGATCGCAGCACCGCATCGAGATCGACATGCTCGGCGACGAAGCGCGCGGCTTCGTCGATCAGCTTGCCGATCTCGGCCTGCTCTTCGGCCTGCACCAGGCCGAGATGCCGTTTCGGCAGGCTGATCTCGGCATGGCGCGGCAGCGCGCCGAACACGGCGATGCCGGCGTCGTTGAGTGCACGCCGCACGAGATCTTCATGACGCGGGCTGGCGACGCGATTGAGCACCACGCCGGCGAGGCGCACACCCGCGCGATAGTCACGAAGGCCTGCGGCGATCGCCGCCGCCGTCTGCGCCTGTCCGGAGGGATCGATCACCAGCAGCACCGGCCAGCCCAGCATCTCCGCAATGTCGGCGGTGGCGCCGGTGCCGGAGACGCCGCGCCCGGCGACGCCGTCGAACAGGCCCATCGAGCCCTCCGCGAGCACGATGTCCGCGTCCGCACCGCGGCTGACGAGATGCGCGATTGCTTCGCGACCCATCGCCCAGCTATCGACGTTGACGGAAGCGCGCCCCGTCGCGGCGGCATGGAAGGCGGGATCGATATAGTCGGGTCCGCTCTTGAAGCATTGCACGTTCAGTCCGCGATTGCGCCAGGCGCGCGCCAGCGCCAGCGTCAGCGTGGTCTTGCCGACGCCGGAGGCCGGCGCGGAGATGACGAGCCCTGCCGACATCACGATGCCTCCGGAAAGCGCGGATCGGCGCCGAGCGGCCGATAGCGGCGGTCGTAATCGGCGGCATAGAGACGGCTCTCGGCAAAGTCCGCAGCGCCAAGCGTCTTGCCGACCAGGATCAGCGCGGTGCGCTCCATCTCTGTGCCGACGGCGGCATCGAGCGTCGCCAGCGTGCCGCGAACGATGCGCTGATCCGGCCAGCTCGCGCGCCAGACGATTGCGACGGGGCAGTCCGCGCCGTAATGCGGCGTCAGCTCGGCGACGACCTTGCCGAGCAGATGGATCGACAGATGGATCGCGAGCACCGCACCGGTGGCGGCAAACGCCGCGAGCTGTTCGCCCTCAGGCATCGCGCTGGCGCGGCCCGGCGTGCGCGTCAGCACGACTGACTGGGCAAGACCGGGCAGCGTCAGCTCGGTCTCCAGCGCGGCTGCTGCAGCCGAAAACGACGGAACACCCGGCGTGACCGTGTAGGGAATGGCGAGCGCGCGCAGACGTCGCAGCTGCTCGCCCATCGCCGACCAGATCGCGAGATCGCCGGAATGCAAGCGGGCAACATCCTTGCCGTCGGCATGCGCGGCCGCGATCTCCGCGATGATCTCGTCGAGCGACAGAGGTGCGGTGTTGACGATACGCGCGCCGGGCGGGCAATGCGCCAGCACGCCCTCGGGCACCAGCGAGCCCGCATAGAGGCAGACCGGACAGGCCGCGATCAGGTCGCGTCCGCGCAACGTCAGCAAGTCCGGAGCGCCCGGTCCTGCACCGATGAAGTGCACCGTCATGGGCCGTCTCCTTCCGCGATCGCGGCGGTCGCGGTGCGATCCCGCGAGACCGCCCGCGTCGCAATCAATCGCGCGCGAGGGCCAGCGGCAACGAGCGCAGCGGCTTCAGCGACCGAGCCCGTGCCGAACTTTTCCGCTACGAGTTTTGACTGCGTCGGCGTCTCGATGCCGGCCAGCATGTCCGCCGGAACCGGCTTGATCGGCACGCCGCATTCACGCGCGAGCTGCTTGAGCGGCTCCGAATCGGCCTTGTCGCTGACAGTCGCGACCGCTGCAAGGCCTTCGGGACCGCCGGCTGCCATAAGCGCCTCGCGCAACGAAGCGAGCGTGACATCCTTTTTGAATCCGAGTCCGGCGACTTTCATCGAACCGCACTCCATTGCACCACGGGCCGCGACGCTTCCCAGGACCTGTAGCGGCCGAGCGGGCCGGCATGTGCGATCTCGACCCGCATCAACTCACCGCCATGGCGCTGGTGCAGTTCGCCGAGCAGCGCCTCCGTCTCCAGCGTCACCGCATGCGCGACGAGGCGCGCACCCGGCACAAGCCGCGGCCAGATGGCATCGAACATTGCGATATCGAGACCGCCACCGATAAAGACGGCATCCGGCGCTTCCAGTCCGGCAAGAGCTTCGGGCGCGGTCGCCGCGATGACATTAATCCGATGCGCCAATCCGAACGCAGCTGCATTGCTGCGGATGTTCGCGGCGCGATCCTCGCGCGCCTCGATGGCGCTCGCCGTCCCGCCGCACAGCGCCCATTCCACCGAGATCGACCCCGAGCCGGCGCCGATATCCCACAGCCGTTCTCCGGGACGCGGCGCCAGCGCCGAGAGCGCGAGCGCGCGCACCGGCCGCTTGGTGATCTGGCCGTCGTGCATGAAGAGATCGTCCGACAGCCCGGAGCTGCGGGAAATGCCTTGCCTGCCCCTCGCCTCGACGGCTACTGCGACTAGGTTTTCGGCGAGATCGCCCGCAAAGCTGTCGGCACGATGCTCAGCGATGCTCTCGCGCGGTCCGCCGAGCGCGGCGAGAGTCCAGAACGCCGAGGCGCCCCACCCGCGCTCGCGCAGCCATGTCGCGAGCTCGCCGGCCGCCTTGCCGTCACGCACGAGGCAAATGATGCGCGCACCTCGGACCAGATGCGGCACGAGACGCTCGAACGGGGCGGCATGAAGCCCGAGACAGGCAATGGCTTCGAGGCGCCAGCCAAGCCGCGCGGCGGCGAGCGAGAAGGTCGATGGCGCCGAACGCGCGATCCACTCGTTGGCATCGAGCTTCTCGGCGAGACTTGCACCCGCGCCGTGCCAGAACGGATCGCCGGAGGCGAGCACCACCGTCGGCCGGCCGCGGCAGCTCAGCACGATGTCTACGTCGAACGGCACCGGCCACGGGCGACCGCGCCCCCCCACATCAGCAAGCGCGAGATGACGCTCGCCACCAAAAACAGTTTCTGCCTTGGCGAGCGCCTTTCGGCTTGCCTCGGACAGCCCGGCAAGGCCATCTTCGCCGATACCGATGATGGTCAGCCAGGGATCAGCCAAGGAATCAACCATGATTCGCGCCCTCATTCTGGGCGGAACCGCCGATGCGAGCTTGCTCGCCGCGGAAATCGCACGCGCGCGCATCGACGCCGTGTATTCCTATGGCGGCCGCACCCGCGCGCCCGCCGATCAGCCGCTGCCGACCCGCATCGGTGGCTTCGGCGGCGTGAGCGGGCTTGCCGGCTATATTCGCAGCGAAGGCATCACGCATGTGATCGACGCGACGCACCCCTTCGCCGCCGAGATG
Source organism: Bradyrhizobium sp. Arg816 (assembly GCF_029989365.1). Lineage (GTDB taxonomy): Bacteria > Pseudomonadota > Alphaproteobacteria > Rhizobiales > Xanthobacteraceae > Bradyrhizobium. The sequence continues at coordinate 679,962 of NZ_JAPRAQ010000001.1, forward strand.
AGCCGCCACGCGGTCGAGGCGTGCGCGAAAACGGGCACGCCGCTGATCGCGCTCGAGCGCGCGACCTGGACGAAGGCGCCCGGAGACAATTGGATCGAAGTCGCCGATGTCACCGCCGCGCTCGCTGCGCTGCCCGAGACGCCGGCAAAAATATTCCTCGCCATCGGCCGCCAGCACATCGCACCGTTCGCGACGAAGCCGCAGCACGCCTACACGCTCCGTTTCGTCGATCCGCCCGAGGCACCCCTGCCCTTCGCTGCCGACGTGATCGTGTCGCGTGGACCATTCACGCTTGACGGTGAGCTGGAAATGATGCGCACGCGCGGCATCGCGTGGATCGTCGCCCGCAATTCCGGCGGCGACGGCGCACGCGCCAAGATCGACGCGGCCCGCAAGCTCGGCCTGCCCGTGATCATGATAGCGCGACCGGAGCTGCCCGATCGCCAGCGGGTCGAGAGCGTGGCCGAGATCATGCAGTGGCTCGGTCATCGGACCTGCCTCGGGGCATAGACCCAGCGGCCGACGCGGCGCGTCTGCGAATTGCCGACGATCACCAACGTGCGCATGTCAGCCATCTCAGGCCGCGCGTCGTTCAGCGCGACGGTTTCGATCCGCTCGTCCGACGAGCTGATCGCGCGCGCGAAGATCACAAGGCGCTCGCCGCAGCCGGCGTCCTTCAACACCGCAAGCGCACGGCCAAAACCCTCCGGCCGGCTCGCAGAGCGGGGATTGTACATCGCAATCGAGAAGTCGGCTTCGGCGGCGAGCCGCAGACGCTTCTCGATCACTGCCCACGGCTTGAGATTGTCGGAGAGATTGATCGCGCAGAAATCATGGCCGAGCGGCGCGCCGGCGCGCGCGGCGGCCGCCAGCATCGCTGTGATGCCGGGCAAAACACGAATGGGAAGCTCGCGCCATTGCGGCGCCTGTTCGAGCGCCTCGAACACGGCCGACGCCATCGCGAAGACGCCGGGGTCGCCGGAGGAGACGACGACGACCTGGCCGCCTTCGGCCGCAAGTCGCAGGGCCTCGCTCGCGCGCTGCAGCTCTTCGCGATTGTCGGAGGGACGCAAGGTGAGCCCCGCCCGCGGTGGCACGCGCGCAACATAAGGCGCGTAGCCCAGAATGTCGGTCGCGGCGGCAAGGGCGCCGGAGACCTCGGGCGTCACCAGCGCATCGCTACCCGGCCCAAGGCCCGCGATGGTCAGCGTGCCCGTCATTCGGCGGCGTCCAGATGCCGGCCTTTGCCGTGCACGAGCACGATCGCAAAATAAGGACAGTCGGCGGCATCGATCTCGGCGAGCCGCACCACGCGCTCGCCGGGCATGGTGCCGCGCTCGACCAGCCAGGCATCGTCCAGCCGCCCGGCGGAGGCCAGCGCGCGGCGCACCTTTGCGAGATTGCGGCCGGTCTTCATGATGACCAGCGCATCGGAATCGCGCATGCGCCGTTCGAGCTCGTCTTCGGCGAGCGTGCCCATCAGCACCGTCGTCACGTCGTCACCAAGCGCGATCGGCTGTCCGACGCCGTTCCAGCAACCAACCATACCGGGAATCCCCGCGATCACCTCGATCTCGACACGGCCTTGCAGGCGCGTGTGCAGATGCATGAAGGAACCGTAGAAGTAAGGATCGCCCTCGCAGAGCACGACGACATCGACCGCGCGCGAAAGCCGCGCCAGCCGTTCCGCCCATTCGTCGTAGAAGCCGGCGAGCAGTTGCACATACTCCGGGCTATCGAAAGCGAGCTCCGTCGTAACAGGATATTCCATTGCGTATTCGGTGACGTCGGCGGCCAACATGCCTTCGACGATCCGCCGCGCCTGGCCGGGCCGGCCCTTCTTGCGGAAATAGGCGACGTGCTTCGCAGCCCGCACCGTCCGGTCGGCGCGCACGCTCATCAGATCAGGATCGCCGGGGCCGAGACCGCAGCAGATGATGCGTCCCATGGCTATTCGCTCCGGCTCGCCAGTGCATTCACGGCGGCGACCGTGATCGCGGATCCGCCGAGGCGGCCCTCGACGGTCAGCGCGGCGACCTTCGGATCGGCCATCAGCGCAGCCTTGGACTCGGCCGCGCCGACGAAGCCGACCGGGCAACCGATGATCGCCGCAGGGCGCGGGCAGCCCGGGTCCTCGAGCATGTTGAGGAGATGAAACAGCGCGGTTGGCGCGTTACCGATCGCAACGATTGCGCCGTCGAGATGCGGTCGCCACAACTCCAGCGCCGCAGCCGACCGCGTGTTGCGCATGGACTGCGCGAGCGCGGGAACGGCCTCGTCGCCGAGCGTGCAGATCACGGCATTGGCCGCCGGCAGTCTCGCGCGCGTAATTCCTTCGGAGACCATGCGCGCGTCGCACAGAATCGGCGCGCCTCTCTGCAAGGCCGCGCGCGCAGCAGTCGCCATGCCTGATGTGAAGCGGATATGCGCCTCGAGGCCCACCATGCCGGCGGCGTGGATCATCCGCACCACCACCTGCTCCTCATCCGGCGTAAAGCGGGCAAGATCGGCCTCGGCCCGGATGGTCGCGAAGGATTGTCGGTAGATCGCCGCGCCATCGGTCTCGTAAGTGTGCGGCATCAGTGTCCTCCGACCAGGATGGAGGGATCGCTGACGATGTCGGCACCGTTGAGGCCGCGCAGGACCGGCTCGTCGCGGGTCGAGCCGTCGCGGACGAGATCGAATCCGGCGCTGGTCGCAATCAGCGTCACCGCGGACGCGCCGGAACGCGCGCAGCCCTTGGCGCAGCCGGAGACGTGAAGGCGCGTATCGAGGCCGATGCGCGGCGCAAGCGCCGCAGCCAGCGCGCGGGTGTCGGCATGCGCCTCGCGGCAACGCGGGGCGCCGCTACAGGCGATCACGCGCAACGCCGGATCGTAAGGCTCGGTGATGAGGCCTGCCCCGCTCGGCATCTCACGCTTGCCCTCGCTCAGCACCATCCGCCATGGCGTCATGCGCAGCGCATGTCCGCAACCGGAAAATTGATGCAGCGTCGTGTGCAGCATCTGCCCGAACGCGACGCCGACCAGGGCGCCATGCGGATAATGCCCGGGTCGCGACGCGGCCATGACCGGAGCGGGCTCGGTTTCGCCGCTCAACGACTCCGGCAATACCGCGCCGGCCGCGATATGGGCTGCCATGCGCCCACGCCCGCCCGTCGCGCCGCCGGACGTGATGAACCAGTTCGCGAGCGCGAGCGCCGTGCTTACGGCCTCTCCGCGTCCGACCGAGCGGCCGAGCCTTGCACCATCGGCCCGCACCAGGAGCCGGCCGCCGCGATCGCGTTCGATGCGCACATCGGCGGAATCGCCGGCGAGTACGCGCGACTTTCCATCGTCGATGGCGAAGCCGAACTTTGTGGGAAGATCGAGCGCGCTGTCCGCGAGCGCTTCTTCAAGCTCCGCGGCGAGCGCCTGCGTCTCGTCACCGCTGTTCCAGAACGGCGTCACCAAAATGTTGCGCCGGGCTTCGATGTCGGTATCGGGGTCGAGCAGCCGCAGTAACGCGAGTCCATCGAGCAGCCGGCGATGGCCCTGTTCGCTGACCCCCCTGATCTGGAGGTTGGCGCGGCTCGTCACATCGATGAGGCCGTTGCCGTAGCGTTCGGCGAGTTCGGCAAGCCCGGCGACCTGTGCAGCTTCGAGCCGCCCGCCGAACGGGCGTATGCGAACCACGAGCCCGTCGCCCGATTGCATCGGGCGCAACGCGCCGGGACACCAGCCCTTGATCGCGGCCGCGCTCATGACGCCTCCTTCAGCGCAGCCGCGATCGAATTGCGGCGCGTTCGCCAGAGCGAGGCTTCGTGCAGGCGCGTGAAGCAGGTCTCCATCGCGGCGAGCGCCGCCGGATTCTCGCGGGCCATGAAGGTGCGGACGTCGGCGTCGCCGAGCGTCGCGTCATAATAGAGATCGAACAGGTGCGGCGGAACGGCGCCGGCCAGATGCGCGAAGGCGGCCATGTGCTCCAGCGTCGCGGTGATCTCGGCGGCGCCGCGAAAACCGTGCCGCATCATGCCGGCGATCCAGGCCGGATTGGCCGCGCGCGCGCGGACCACGCGCGAGATTTCCTCGGTCAGCGTCCGCGCGTGCGGCTGCTCGGGTCGCGTCGTGTCAAGATGATAGAGCGATGGTCCCGCCGCGCCGAGATGTGCGGCGGCCGCAGCGATACCGGCTTCATGCGCGGCGTAGTCGGCGGCGAGCAAAAGATCCGTTTCCGGCAAGTCCTGGACATGCACGAAAGCATCGGCGGATGCGAGCCGCGTCTCGATGCCGGCCCGATCCGGCTGCATCGCACCGTCCGCCGAGAACGCCCAGGACGATGCCGACAGCCAGGCCTCGCCGGCGGCATCACGCGTCTCGGGCGTGAAGGCATCCGGGATCGCGGACAGGCCGACGCCGTATTGCCCGGGACGCGGCGCGAACACACGCGAGGCGCGGTGGCGATAGGGGTTCTCGTCGCCCTCCTCCTCGCGGCTCGCGAGCGCCTCGGCGGCAGCCTCGAACAATTGCGCAAGGCCGGAGAAGACATCGCGAAACAGGCCCGACACGCGCAGCGTGACGTCGATGCGGGGGCGGCCGAGCTCGGCCGGCGCGATGATGTCGTAGCCGGTGACGCGGCCAGAGGCGTGATCCCAGCGCGGCGCAAGGCCGGCGAGATGCAGCGCCATGGCAAACTCCTCGCCGGCGGTCCGCATCGTCGCAGAGCCCCAGAGATCAACCACGAGGCCTTTCGGCCAGTCGCCGTGATCCTGCAGATGGCGCCGCAGCAGCTCTTCCGCGAGCTTGATGCCTTGCGCATGCGCCGACGGCGTCGGCACCGCGCGCGGATCGACGGCAAAGAGATTGCGCCCGGTCGGCAGCACGTCCTGGCGCCCGCGATACGGCGAGCCCGACGGCCCCGGCGCAACACGCTGCCCCGCCAGGGCGGAACGCAACGCATCGCGCTCCGCATCGGCGCAGGCGCCGCGGCCGAACACGTGCAACCCGTCGCCGAACTGGCTCTCCTTGAGATCGCAGACGAAGCGATCGATCCGCGGGATCGCTTCCGCCGCTGCAGCCGATGCATCCAGACCAAGATCGTCTTCGAGCCCTGCCGCACGCGCTTCGTCGCGGATCGCAGAAATCAGGCGCTGACGTCGGGCCGGGTCGAGACCATCGGCGGTCGAGTATTCGTCCAGGAGACGTTCGAGCCGGCGCAGGCCTTCCGGCACCGCGGATTGTTCCAGCGGCGGCGGCAGATGGCCGATGGTGACGGCCCCTAAGCGCCGCTTGGCCTGCGCGGCCTCGCCGGGATCATTGACGATGAAGGGATAGATGACAGGGAGATCGCCGATCAGCGCTTCGGGCCAGCACGCGGATGACAGCGCCACGGATTTTCCGGGCAGCCATTCCAGCGTGCCGTGCGCACCCATGTGCACCACGGCGTCACAACCCTGCTGCCGGAGCCAAAGATAGAACGCGACATAGGCGTGGCACGGCGTGCGGGCGAGATCGTGATAGTCGACATCGCGCGTGGCCGCGTCGCTGCGCTCCGGCTGAACCGCGATGATCGATTGGCCGCATCGGATCGCAGCGAAATGGAACGCGCCGTCGGGGCAGCTTGGATCGATCTCCGGCGCGCCCCAGGCTTGCGCGAGATCATCCTGCAAGACTTGCGGGAGACGCGAGAGCGCGGCGCGGTAATCGGCGACGCCCCAAGTCAAGTTCTGCTTGAGCAGCGTCTCGCCGAGCGCCTGAACCGGCGCGACATCGAAGCCGGCCTCCGTCAGATCGGACAACAGCGCCTCGACCGACGCCAGCGCATCGAGACCAACCGCATGCGCGATCTGATGCGGACGGCCCGGGTAGTTCGAGAGCACGAGCGCCACCCGCTTCCCGGCGGCTGGCGTCTCCGCGAGGCGCCGCCAGGCCGCGACCCGCGCGGCGACGGCCTTGACGCGCTCCTCATCCGGCCGGTGTGCCAAATGCGAAAATTGCAGATCGGGATCGCGCTCCGCGGCCGATTTGAAGCTCACGACGCCCGCGAACAGGCGGCCGTCGACCTCCGGCAGCACCACATGCATCGCGAGATCGCCGGGCGACAGGCCGCGCAGCGATTCCGCCCAGTCCTCGCGACGTGCCGATGAGAGCGCGACCTGGAAGACGGGACACGATGCCGCATCGAACGGTGTCGTGCCATCGTCGCCCATCGCCGAGAACGCCGTCGCGTTGACGATCGCGGCCGGAGGATTCGTCGCGAAATACGTCCGCAGCCAATCCGCGACACCCGCGCCCTTCAGCGAGGTGACGAACACGCCATATGCGTCAAAGCCGCGCTCGCGCAGCGCTGCGATCAGAGCATCGACCGGCCCGGTATCCGCGGCGGTGAGATAGGAACGATAGAAGGTGACGAGCGCGAGCGGCTTTCCCTCGCCTGCCATCGGCGCAGCAATGACGCCGCGCGCGGGATCGTAAAAGCCCATCTCAGGCACGTTCATCTCGCCGACGACCGGGCCTGCGTAGAGGCCCGAGGCCAGCGCGAGCTGCGCGATCGCGGCTTGGGCTGCAACGGGACCGCCGGTGTCGCAGAGCACCTTGAGCCGGCGCAGCGTCGAAACCGGAAGGGTCGAGTAGCCATCGAGCCGCGAATCGTCGCGGCCGTCGGCCGGCAGCACGGCCAGCACGATGTTGCGGTCCTTCGCGAGCTGCTGCAGGGCCGCGAGCCCGTACTGCCAATAGGATTCACCGCCGATCAGGCGCACCAGGATGCCGCGTGCCTGCGACAGCGTGCGCTCGATATAGGTGTCGACCGACAACGGATGACGCAGCTCTGCGAGATTGGCGAGCCGCAGCGACGGCAGGCTGTTGCGGCCGCGCAGCCAGCCGGCCGCGAACGCGGCAAGGTCGGAATCCGAATACGAGAGCACCACGAGATCGGCCGGGTCCTGGCCGATGTCCCTTGGCGTCGCGGTCTCCTCGAGACCGCGGCTCTCGCGGAAGACGACGTGCATCAGATACCAGATCCCAAGAGACCAAGTCCTGCCTTGATCGCGGCCTCGTCGATATCGCCGTGCTCGCCGATCACGACGAGCTTTGACTGCCTGTGACCTGCGCCCCAGGGCTTGTCGAACTGGTGGCGCACGCGTTCGCCGACCGCTTGCAGCAACAGGCGCATCGGCTTGCCCGCAACCGCGATATAGCCCTTGACGCGCAGCACGTTCTGCTCGCGCGAAAGACGCTGCACCGACGCGACCAGTGCGTCGATGTCGCTGACCTCCGGAAGATCGATCACGACGGAGGCGAAATCGTCGTGCTCGTGATCCTCCTCGCCGTCGTGATGCGAGGGGCGCGCGGCGAGATCGTTCTCTGCGGCAGCGCCGAGGCCGAGGATGACACGCGCATCGATCGCGCCATCGGTGACGGATAGCATCGGCACCCGGCGCGGCATCTCGGCGGTGATGGCGGCCTTGGCGGCTTCGATCCCTGCCGCGCCCGCAAGATCGGCCTTGGTCAGCAGCACGATGTCGGCGCAGGCGATCTGGTCCTCGAACACTTCCGACAGCGGCGTCTCGTGATCGAGATTTTCATCCGCGGCGCACTGCGCCTCCACCGCAGCCGGGTCCGGCGCAAAACGGCCGGCGGCAACAGCCTCGGCATCGGCCAGCGCGATCACGCCGTCGACCGTGATGCGCGAACGGATCTCCGGCCAGTCGAACGCCTTCAGGAGTGGCTTCGGCAACGCAAGCCCCGAGGTCTCGATCAGGATGTGATCGGGCCGCACCGGCCGCGCCAGGAGCTTTTCCATGGTTGGAATGAAATCGTCCGCAACGGTGCAGCAGATGCAGCCATTGGCGAGCTCGACGATGTTCTCCTCCGGGCAATTCGCATCGGCGCAGGATTTCAGGATCTCGCCGTCGACACCTTCGCTGCCGAACTCGTTGACGAGCACGGCGAGCTTCTTGCCGTCAGGGTTTGCGAGCAGATGCTGGATCAGCGTGGTCTTGCCGGAGCCGAGAAAACCCGTGACCACCGTCACAGGGACTTTTGCGAGCGAGTTCATTCGGCGGCCTCCGGCAACACGGCAATGGGGGGAATGCGGGCAAGCGACTGCTTGCGGAAGATTTCGGGACGGCTGCGCCAGGGCACGAGGCCATCGGGCGCGGCGGCATAGGCCGCAGCACCCGCGACCACGTCGCTCGCATGGGCCTCTGACAGACGGCCATAGACATAGGACCAGCGGCCGGGCGCGCTGAGCGCAACCGAGCAGCCCTGGCTGCATGCCGACAGGCATTCGACGGGAACCACATTGACGCCCTCGGGCACGCCGGCGTCGAGGATCGCACCATGCAGGCGCTTGCCGGGCGTCGTCTCACCCTCGTCGAGCGTCTGGCCGGCACGGCAGGTAATACAGACGTGAAGTGTGACGGTCATCGCCTCTTCCAGGATAAACAGCGGGAGGCGAAGAGGCACACGGACCATTCCCCCGAAGGTCCGTTTCCCCGTCGCGGAACACCCCGTCCGCCGGTCCAAAACTCGTCCGCGCTGGCAGGTCTCCCGGCTTGCGGAGCAGGGCTTTTGGCCCTTCGATCCCCGCCTTCCCGATCCCCTGGGGGATCAGTGGCTTCGGGCATCTCTCCGGTCACGGTCGCGGGGGCGGCTGCAGTTTGGACCCGAATCTTGTCGATTCGGACCCTATCGCATTCCCTCTTCGCCTGTCATAGGACAGGAACCAACGCCGGGCCACCATTTGCCCCCGGCCGCCTCTTGTCAAGCCGAAGGACCAGGTCCGATGACGCCTGAACCGGATACCCAAACGGCCGAGGAAACCGACGCCCGCCACGCCGCGAAAATGGCGAAAATCAAGGTCGCCCGCGACAAGATCATGGCGACCAAGAGCGGCGAGAAGGGCCTCATCATCGTCCACACCGGCGCCGGCAAGGGCAAGTCCTCCTCCGCCTTCGGCATGATCGTCCGCTGTGTCGCCCATGGCTTCCCCTGCGCGGTCGTGCAGTTCATCAAGGGCGCCTGGGACACCGGCGAGCGGCGCCTGCTCACCGGCCATTTCGGCGAGCTCTGCCAGTTCCATGCGATGGGCGAAGGTTTCACCTGGGAGACGCAGGACCGCGCCCGCGACATCGCCGCAGCGCAGGCCGGCTGGGCGAAGGCCAAGGAGCTGATATCAGATTCCAATCTGCGCATGGTCGTGCTCGACGAGATCAACATCGCGCTGCGCTACGACTATCTCGACATCGCCGAGGTCGTCGAGTTCCTGAAAACGCAGAAGCCGCCGATGACGCATGTCGTGCTCACCGGGCGCAACGCCAAGGACGAGCTGATCGAGATCGCCGATCTCGTCACCGAGATGACGCTGGTCAAGCACCCCTTCCGCTCCGGCATCAAGGCCCAGGCCGGCGTCGAGTTCTGAATTCGATGGCGCGCGCATTGATGATCCAGGGGGCCGGCTCGGACGTGGGCAAATCGCTCATCGTCGCCGGCCTCGCCCGCGCCTTCACGCGGCGCGGCCTGCGCGTGCTGCCCTTCAAGCCGCAGAACATGTCGAACAACGCGGCCGTCACTGTCGACGGCGGCGAGATCGGTCGCGCGCAGGCGCTTCAGGCGCTGGCCGCCGGCGTCGAGCCGCACACCGACATGAACCCGGTGCTGCTGAAGCCGGAGACCGACGTCGGCGCACAAATCATCGTCCAGGGAAAGCGCATCGCGACCGCGCGGGCGCGTGAATATGGGGCGATGAAGCCCTCGCTGATGGGCGCGGTGCTGGAGAGTTTCGAGCGGCTGAAGGCACGCTCTGATCTGGTGCTGGTGGAAGGCGCCGGCAGCCCGGCCGAAGTGAACCTGCGCAAGGCCGACATCGCCAATATGGGCTTTGCGCGCAAGGCCGACGTGCCGGTCGTGCTGGTCGGCGACATCGACCGTGGCGGCGTCATCGCCCAGCTCGTCGGCATCAAGACGGTGATCGACCCCGACGATGCCGCGATGATCGAGGGTTTTGTCATCAACAAGTTCCGCGGCGACCCCTCGCTGTTCGATGACGGCTACAAGCTGATCGAGCAGAAGACCGCGTGGCGCGGCCTTGGCGTGCTGCCCTGGTTCGCGCGCGCCGGCGAGCTGCCGGCCGAGGACGCGCTGGGCCTGAGCGATGCGCGCAAGCCGGGCCAGTGCAAGATCGCCTGCCTCGCGCTGTCGCGGATCGCCAATTTCGATGATCTCGATCCGCTGAAGCTCGAGCCTGGCGTCGATCTCGTGATGGTGCGCCCCGGCGAAGCCATCCCCGGCGATATCAGCCTCGTCATCATCCCCGGCTCCAAATCCACCCGCGGCGATCTCGCCTTCCTGCGCGCGCAGGGCTGGGACATCGATCTCCTGGCGCATCACCGCCGCGGCGGCCATGTGCTTGGCCTCTGCGGCGGCTATCAGATGCTCGGGCGCAGCGTGGCCGACCCTGACGGCATCGAAGGCCCTGCCGGCGACACGCCGGGTCTCGGACTTCTGGATGTTGAGACAATGATGAGCCCGCAGAAGACGCTGACGCGCGTCGCGGCCGTGCACGCCGCCACGGACCAGCCGATCGAGGCCTACGAGATCCACATTGGCCGCACCGACGGGCCGGATCGCGCGCGCCCGTTTGCGAAGCTGAACGGCGGGCCCGAAGGCGCGATCTCGCGCGATGGCCGCGTGCAGGGCAGCTATCTGCACGGCCTGTTCACGTCGGACGATTTCCGCAAGGCGTATCTCGCAAAGCTCGATATTCCCGCCGGCGACGAGCCTTATCATGCCAGGGTCGAGAGCGCGCTCGATGCCCTCGCGGATCATATCGAACAGCATCTCGACGTCGAAGGCCTGCTCGCGCTAGCGCGCTAGCGCCTCGGCAACGCGCGTCCATTCGGCTTCGCTGCCGGGAAGCCCGAGGCGCAGCCATGCCGGCTCTTTCGCGAACACACGCGACCAGATCTGGCTACGCGCCAGTTTCTCCTGCACAGCAAGCGCATCAGGCGTCTCGTAGAGACGAAACAGCGGCGCTCCACCGACGAGCCGCCGGCCTTGCGACTGTACGATGTCGTCGAGGCGGGCACAGTCGCGCGCAAGCCGCGCGGAGGTGGCCTCGGCCCAGGCGTCGTCACGCAAGGCGCGGCAGCCGATCGCGATCGCCGCGCCCGAGACCGGCCATGGACCTGACGCCGCCGCGAGCTTCGCGATATCGGTCGCATGGCCTAGCGCAAACCCAAGCCGCAGGCCGGCAAGACCATAAAACTTTCCGAACGAGCGCAGGACCAGCAGTCCAGGCTGATCCGCTCCGGCTGCGAGCGACAGCTGCGGGGCAGCATCAGCAAAACTCTCGTCGATGACGAGACGGCCGACGCGCGGCAGCAGCCCCAGCAAATCCTTTGGCGCAAAGCGCCGGCCATCGGGATTGTTGGGATTGACAACGATTGCGAGGTTCGCGCCCGCCAGCGCGTCGAGCTCGCCGACCTCCTGGACATCCCAACCCGCAATCGACAAGACCCCGGCATATTCGTTGTAGGTCGGCGCGAGGATGCGCGCGCGGCCGGCTGGCGCGAGTTGCGGAAGCAATTGAATGGCGGCCTGGGCCCCGCCCATCGCGACAACTGGTGCACTCGTGCGGTAGGCATGCTGTGCCGCCTGATGCAGCGCCTCGATCTCGGCGCGCGACGGCAGCGCGCTCCACGCACGCGCGCTCACCTCACCTACCGGATAAGGCAGCCGGTTGATCCCGGTCGACAGATCGATCCAGTCCTCCGCGCGCCCGCCGAAACGCTGCTGGGCCAGATCGAGATTTCCACCGTGCTCGCGCATGCCCCGTTCTTTCACGCGAAGGCCAGGATCGCAAGGATTCCGGCGAGCAGCAGCATGGCGCGGCGGTAGATGGTCAATCCCTGGCTGATGTCCGCGGCAAGCGGATCGCGCGCGCCCTCGTTGAGCCAGGGCTCATCGGTCGCGCTGCCGTGATAGATGCGGGGGCCGCTGAGCCGCACGCCAAGCGCGCCCGCCATCGCCGCCTCCGGCCAGCCGGCGTTGGGCGAGCGATGACGGCGGGCATCGCGCGTCATGCAGGACAGCGCCTTCGAACGCCGCGATGCCAGCAGCACGAACAGAAAGCCGGTCAGGCGCGCCGGGATGAAGTTGGCGACATCGTCGATGCGCGCGGCGGCCCAGCCAAAAGCTTCGTGGCGTTCGTTGCGATGACCGATCATGGAGTCCAGCGTATTGATCGCCTTGTAGCCCAAAATGCCGGGCAGTCCGAACAGCGCGCCCCAGAACACCGGCGCCACGATGCCGTCGGAGGCGTTCTCGGCGAGGCTCTCGATCGCCGCGCGCGCGATGCCGGCTTCGTCGAGCGTCGCGGGATCGCGCCCGACGATGCGCGCCACCGCTGCGCGCGCAGCGGCGATGTCGCCCGCATCTAAGGGTGTCGCAACGGCGGCAACATGGTCATGCAGCGAGCGCAGCGCGACCAGCGGCCAGGCTAGGACGCCGACCAATACAATCTGCACCCAGCCCCAGGGAAGCAACGACGGGAGCAACGACTGAAGCATCCAGCCGAGCGCAACCGAAAGCGCGATGACGACGAGCGCTCCGGCAGCGCCCGCAGCACGGCGAAATGCCGGCGGATCGGAATCGCGATTCCAGGCGGTGTCGATGGCAGAGATCAGCCGGCCGAGCCAGGTCACGGGATGGCCGATCCGCGCGAACAGCCACGACGGCCAGCCCAAGAGGGCATCCACCGCCATCGCCACCACCATCGCGCCCGCAAAGCCCACACCTGCCTCCTGTCCCGCCCCTGTTGCGCAAAGCGAAGGCGGAGCGCAAGCCCCTGCCCGCCTGATTTCGGCTTTGTCTTTGGCCGCGTTTGGTGATTAGTCAGGCCCACAGGAGACTTTGATGGCCGTCATCTTGATCACGGGCGGGGCGCGATCGGGCAAGAGCAGGCGCGCGGAAACGCGCGTCCGCGCGTTCCCCGGACAGCCTGTCTATGTCGCGACGGCCGAGGCGCTCGATGCGGAAATGGAGCAGCGCATCGCCGGCCACCGCGCGCGGCGCGGAACCGACTGGATCGAACGCGAGGTGCCGCTCGATCTCGTGCCCGCGCTGATCGCAAGCGATGGCGGTGGCCCGAGGCTGGTGGACTGCCTGACGCTATGGCTCTCCAACCTGATGCACGCCGGGCGCGACTGGGAACGCGAGGTAACAGAGCTCGCCAACGCCCTACCCCGCTTGAAAAGCCCCGTCATTTTCGTCACCAACGAAGTCGGCCTCGGCATCGTGCCCGACAACGCACTGGCGCGCAGCTATCGCGACGCCGCCGGGATCATGAACCAGATCATCGCGGCGGTTGCCGACGAGGTCGAGTTCGTCGTCGCCGGCCTGCCGATGAAACTGAAATGATACCGCGCGCCGAACTCTTGCGAGACGTCGTTGCCGATCTCAGGATGGCGGCATCGTTCGTGACGATCCTCCCCGTCGCATCGTCGAAGCCCGCAGGCGAAGGCGCCATCGCGCGCGCAACCTGGGCAATCCCCGTCGCGGGACTGATGGTCGGCCTCGCGGGCGCCTTGGTCTACAAGATTTCCAGCCGGTTCGGACTGACACCGAACCTCGCCGCCCTGCTCACGCTGGCCACGACCGCACTCATCACCGGCGCGCTGCATGAGGATGGCCTTGCCGATACCGCCGACGGGCTCGGCGGCGGCCGGACGCGCGAGCGCAAGCTCGAGATCATGCGCGACAGCCGGATCGGCACCTATGGCGTCTGCGCGCTGATCCTGTCGTTCGGTCTGCGCTGGAGCGCGCTCGCAGCGATCGCCAATCCCTGGGCCGTCGCGCTCGCGCTGTGCGCCGCGCACACGGCTGCCCGCGCGGGCGTGCCGGCTTTCATGTCGCTGGTCCCGCCGGCGCGGCCTGATGGACTGTCGGCAAGCGCGGGATCGCCGCCGGGCCGCAGCGTCGCCGTCGCCTTCGCCGTTGGAACGCTCGCCCTCGCACTCGCGCTCGGGCCGGGCAAGGCGCTGGTCAGCCTGATCCTGCTGTCCCTCGCCGGCTTGATGCTGGCGCGGCTTGCCATCCGCCAGATCGGCGGGCAGACCGGCGACATCCTCGGTGCATTCGAGCAGACCGGCGAGATCCTCATTCTGCTGGTGGCGGCATCCTTCCGGGTGGGAGGCTGATCTCATGGTCGAGTTCGACGACACCTTCCGTCAGCACTTGCGCGAGTTGTTCGTGTGGCGCCGCGACGTCCGCCGCTTCCGCGCCGATCCGCTGCCGGCCGGCGCCATCGATCGCCTGATCGAGACCGCCTGTCTCTCGCCCTCCGTCGGCCTCAGCCAGCCCTGGCGCTTCGTTGTCGTTGAAGATGCCGCACGACGACGCGCCGTGATCGACGACTTCAGGGCATGCAACGCCGATGCGCTGAACTGCTACTCCGGTGAGCGCGCCGCGCGCTACGCGACACTAAAGCTGTCCGGTCTCGAACAGGCGCCCGGCCACCTCGCCGTGTTCGCGGACAAGGCGAGCGACATCGGCCACGGCCTCGGCCGCGCGACCATGCCGGAGACGACGGAATATTCCGTGGTCGCCGCGATCACCGCGATGTGGCTCGCCGCGCGCGCCGACGGCATCGGCCTCGGCTGGGTGTCGATCCTGAACCCTGCGCGCATTCACGCCATTCTCGACGTGCCTGAGACCTGGAAGTTCATCGCCTATCTCTGCATCGGCTATCCCGAGACCGAGTGCGACCAGCCTGAGCTTGAGCAGGCGAAGTGGGAACACCGGCGCGGCGCGGAGGAGTTTACGTTGCGGCGCTAGTCAGGCTGCGCCTTAAGCTTGCCAGTCAGACGCCAGCGGTTGATCTATCCTCCGTCATTGCGAGCGTAGCGAAGCAATCCAGACTCGTTCCGCAGAAAGATTCTGGATTGCTTCGTCGCAAGGGCTCCTCGCAATGACGGTGGCGAGAGAGTTGCGCTCGCAATGACGACGGAGAGAGAGGCGGCTGGTCGCTACGACCTGCTCCTGCCGGCCGCGGCCGCCACGGGCGCCGCACTTTCCGGCTTCTGGAACATCAACAACGGCCGGAAAATGACGCGGCCATAGGCCTCGTAATGGTTCTGGGTCGAGACGGCCATCTTCAACGGCGTCGCGTAATTTGCCTCGAAGGTCATGAACGACGCGTAGGTCCATGAGAAACCGACGCCGACCGAACCCAGCTCGGTGATCCCCGGGAATGTCGAATAGACCGCACCCCAGTCGGTGAAGATGTAAGTGTCAAAGCCCTTCAGCCATTGCGACCAATTGTAGTGCAGCTCGGCGTTGAAATAATAGCCGCTGTCGCCGGACGCTGAGTTGGAGGGATAGCCGCGTACGGTGGTGGGACCGCCGATCGAGAAGACCTGGTCGCCCGGCAGCAGCTTTTCCTGCGTGTATTGCCAGCTCGCCAGCACGTTGGCGCTGAAATTCGCAGGCCCCGCGGCGCTGGTTGCGATCAGCGAACCGGTATAGGTGTTGAACGTGCGGTTGTTGCTGAGGACGTGGTCTTGCCACTCGATGTAGTTCACCGCCGGTGAGACCGTGATCGAATAGGCGTTGCCAGACTTCGTCACGGAGAGCCCGGCAGTGGCCTTGTCGTAATGGTCGTTGGTCACGTCGACCGTGGCGAAGCGGCTCACCGTCTTGCCCTCGGTCTCGGCGGCGTTGAACAGCACCAGCCAGTCCTGCGTCACCCAGAGCGGCTGGCTGAAATTGACCGCGGCCTGGCTCGAGCGTCCGGTGACGTCGAGCGCGACGAACGGCCCCTGGATGATCTTGATCTTGCCCTCTGTGTAGCTGACGCCGACGCGGCCGCCCCAGGGATTGACCGGAATATTGTAGGCGACGTTGCCGTTGAGATTGCCGTCGGCGCGGACGCCGTAGAAGGTCAGGCGGTCGTCGACGCCGAACAGGCCGTGGCGCTTGTAGAAGGCGCCGCCCTCCCACCGCCCGGTGTTCTCGACGCCCTGGTTGTCGGTGAAGAGCTGCAGGGTGTCGATCGGCGGCTCGATCACCGCAAACTGGAGATCGGTCAGGCCGAAGCTCGTGCCGGGCTGCAGCAGCGCCTTGATCTGCACGTCGTTGGTCCGGTTGAACCAGATCACGTCGCGATTGAGTTTTGGAACGTCGAGGACCTCACCTTCGGGCTCCTTCACGCGCTGAAGGATGTAATCGGTGCGGGTCTGCTTGTTGCCCTCGATGGTCGTCTTCTGGAGCCGGCCCTCGGTCAGCTTGATCTTGACCACGCCGCCTTTGGCATCCTGATCCGGCAGCGTCGCGATGCCCGTGACGATGCCGCGCTCGGTGTAGATGGCGTTGATGTCGGCGACGAGTTGCAGCAGCGCGGCGATGTCGACGTTCTTGCCGACATATTTCTTCGCGATCTCGTCGAGCTCCGCCGGTGTGATGAACTTGGAGGAGTTGAACTCGACCTTGCGCAGGCGGAATTTCGGCCCGCCCGGCTTCAGGAGCTGGGACTTTTCCCGCTCACCGCCGATCACCGCGGGACCGGTGACCTTCGGGGGCGCGCTCTGCTGTTCTAGCTGCCGGCGCTGCCGGTCGATGTCGTTCTGGATCACGCCGGGATTGATCGACTGGGCGCGAGCGGAGGCGATGCAGCAAGCTGCAAGCCCTACCCCCAATGCTGCCCCCCAAATCCGCATCCGGAATCCAGTTACCATGCCTGTGCGAGACGGCCAACTGCCGGCTTCGCCATCTCGACAGCAGCGTCCTTCCAGCCCGGACGACCCGTGCGCTGCCCGTGACGACGCAGCTTGCGCAGATCGCTCAGTCCCTCGATGTTGACGGCAGGACCGGAGCCGATGGTCTCGACCGGACGTGGCGTCAGCAGCGCGTCGAGCCGCGCCTGGCCGGAGAGGCCGAGCAAATAGAACGTCCCGCCATCCTTCTTCGCCAGCCAGGTCTCGATGCTCTCCTTGCCTTCGCCGTCGACCGCGATGTTGCGCACCATGCTGGCGCCGGTGAAGTCGTAGCAGCAGGTGTGGCCCGGCCCATAGTTGGTGACGGAGGCCGAGACGCCGTCGGTGTAGAACACCACATAGGCGTTGCTGACATTGGCGTTGCCGACCTGGCTCATCGTGAACACGCCGCCCGGCTGGTAAAGCTGGAGCGTCGGCCCGTTGGTCGGCGCCAGCGTCCGGTTGTTCAGGAACACCTGCTGGGTCGCGGTGGTGAGCATGAGCTGGCCCGGGACATAGCCGTTCAGGATCGTGACCGCGTGCGCGTCGGTCCAGAAGTTCGCATCCACCACCCTGAACTGGTTGACGACGATGCTGTCCGGATCGATCGAGATGTTGGCGGACTTCGCGACGCCGCCGTTATAGCCGGTGATGTTCATGATCAGCGGGATCGCCGGGTTGGAACGGATCTGCTCGCCCCTGACGTTGATCGTGTCGGCCGCGAGGTCGAGCTCCCGGACGACGCTGACCCAGTTGATCGTCAGGTCACCCGACGAGGTCATCTTGACGACGTCGCCGCTGATCCGGTCGAACGAGACCGATCCGGCCACATCGAAACGCGTCGCGCCGTTGGCGGTGATCGATCCGCCGCGGAGCGAGCCCATGTCGGACTTGACGTTGAGGTCGCCGGCATCGCCCGGGATACCGGTCGTGGTGAGCTGGCTGAAGACGATGTCGTTGACGGCATGCAGGGTCTGCGTGCCGCCGCTGATGGCGGTGCCAACGGTGATCCCTCCGGCCGTCGCGGTGACGTCGAGCGTGCCGCCCGCAGTAAGATTATCCCAATGAACGACGGTGCCGCTCAGGACTGCATTGCCAGTCGTGGCCGTGAGGTTGTGACCGGTGTTGGTGCCCGCCGCGATCAGCCGCGCTGAACCGTGGGCCGAGACCGAGCCCAGCGTTGGCACGCCGCCCGACATCACCGTTTGCGCCAGGATGAAACCGTTATCCGCGTTGACGTTGATGCTGCCGGCATCGCCGTTGATGCCCGTCGCCGTCAGCGCGTTGAACGTCACGTTGTCATGGGCGTGGACGGTCTGCGTGCCGCCGCTCTGCGCGGTCTGGAAGGTGATGCTGCCCTGGCTCGCGGTCGCGCCCAGCGTCGTCCCGGTGTTGAGGACGTTCCAGTTGATCGGGCCGCCGGCGGTCAGCAGGCCCGAGCCGGTCGTGGCGGCGAGCGTGTTGCCGGTGATGGTCGTGGCGGCCAGCAGCGTCGCCGAGCCGTGGGCCGAGACCGAGCCCAGCGTGGTCGCGCCGCCCGACACCACGGTCTGCGCCAGGATGAAGCCGTTGTCGGCGGTGACGCTGATGTTGCCGGTGTCGCCGCTGTTGCCGGTGGTCGTGAGCGACTTGAACGTCACGTTCTGCGTGGCATGGACCGTCTGCGAGCCGCTGCTGTCGGCGGTGCCGATGACAATGCTGCCATTGTTCGCGACGGCGCGGAATGACCCGCTCGCGCCGGTCGCCGTGCCCGCCACCACCTGGTCGAGCGTCAGGCCGCCCGTGCCGATGATGTCCACGCTGCCCTTCACCGCGGATAGCAGGCTCGTCTCGGTCTCGGTGAGCGTCTTGACGTAGATGTCGCCACCGCTCGCGCTCGCCAACAGCCGCGCGGCGCTGAGGGCCAACCGGCTCGTCACGTTGCCGATGCCGTTCGATGCACTCAGCGACAGCTCGGCACCGGTGCCGGATGCGACGAACTTGGTCTGGCCGTCGCCATTGTCGATGATCGCGCCCAGCGAGGCGACGCCGCCGGCGGTGACGATGATCGAGGGCGCGTTCGAGGCCGCCGCATAGGACAGCGACGAATTCAGCTGGCCGATGGTCGCATCACCCGTGGTGGTCACCGAGATCAATCCGGCCGCGTTGATGGCCGAATAGGCGCCCATCGACAGCGTCGCGGCCACCAGCGTCACACCGCTCGTGCTGCTGGTCGCAACCACCGGCGCCGCGCTGGTGCCGGCCGCGAAATTCATGCCGCGGTTGGCGAGCAGCTGCATCAGGCCGCCGCTGGTGATGTCGGCATTGACGGTGAGCCCGCCGCGCGCAGCGTTGAGCGTCAGCGCGCCGCCGGCCGTCAGCGTCCCATAGGGGCCGCTCGAGCCGACCATGAGATCGCCGGTGACGGCGAGGATGCTGAGGTCGCCGACCGCAGAGCCGGTCACCGCGCCGGAGATGTTCACTTGGAGCGGCTGGAAGGTCGAGCCGTTGAAGCCGATATTGCCGCCGGCGC
Source organism: Bradyrhizobium sp. Arg816 (assembly GCF_029989365.1). Taxonomy (GTDB): domain Bacteria; phylum Pseudomonadota; class Alphaproteobacteria; order Rhizobiales; family Xanthobacteraceae; genus Bradyrhizobium. The sequence continues at coordinate 699,206 of NZ_JAPRAQ010000001.1, forward strand.
GCAGATCGAGGTCGGCGCCCAGGATGTGGATCGCCGTACGGTCCGTGAAGCCGGCTTCGGCATAGATGCTGCCGGTCGCCGCGAGCTGGATCGCATTGCCGGCGGCAATGTTGCCGAGGATGAGATCGCCGGTGGTCTGCTTCAGGTAGATGCCCTGCGCCGACGAGACCTGGTCGAGCTGGTCGTTGGACGGATCCGCGAACGCGATCTGAAGCGCGTTCGTATTGTTCGCGGGGTTGCTCCCGGCGGTTCCCGAGGGGGCACCGACATTGCCGTGCTCCGCAATCAAGGTCAGGTTGCCGATATCGCCTGAAATCACGGCCCCGCTTGCATTGGCGGAGATGCTGTTGACGGCGTCGAGCTTGACGTCGCCGCGGCCGGTCACCTGGATGCCGTTGGCCTGCGCGGCCGCGATCGGGCCGTAGTTCGCGGTAACGCCGCCGAGCGCGAGGCTGTTCTTGCTGCCGAGATAGATGTTCGTCAGCGCCTTGGCCGAGATCGCGATCGGGTTGTCGACGACGACGAGGTTCTGCTGCGACAGGCTGACCGTATAGGTCGTGACATGGGTCGTCGGGTCCGTCACCGCGCCGACGGTGAGCTGGCCGGGACCGGCTGTCGCGAGCAAGCCCCTCTGCTCCGGCGTCAGCGACGAGGAATCGACGCTGGTGAACGTGAACGTCTGGGGCGCTGCCGAATTACCGACCGAGCCGCGCGGCGCGTAGAGCATGATCTGGTTGGCGCTGACATTGGCGACGACGTTCTCGTCGATCGGCGGCGGTGCCGCGCCGACGGCCGACGACGAGACCGTGTAGGCGAGCTGGCTCTGCGTCCACTGCGAGCCCGCGGTGATGATGCTGTAGACCCGCTCGGTCGATGCGAGCGTGTAGCTGTAATTCGCATTGTAGGCGCCAAGCGCCGTCTGCAGCGCCGTATTGCTCGGCATGCGCTGATTGGCTGTCGCCACGCCGTCGAACAGCTTGGTGAACAGGGTCGACGACAGCGAGCTGCCGAACACGGTCCCCAGCGGATCCGTGGGCGCGGTGCCGAGCAACGTCGTCAGCGAGGTCTTGAGCTCGTCGGTGGTGATCTTGCCGAGCAGGAACTGATCCCGCAGGAACCGCGTAGTCGCCTCGGCCTTCATCTGCGTCGTCGAAACGTTGGCGGGATCGATGCCGAGCTTGGCAGCCACCTGGGCCCGCAGCACCGTCTGCCCCACCGAGGTCGGGTTGTAGGTGCTGCCGTTCGGGAAGGCGATATTCTTGAGCTGGAAGTAGTCGTTGTAGGCCGACGTCACCATCGACTGGTAGCTGTTGACGGCGTTGGTGGCGGCGTTGCCGCTGAGCAGGTCGAGGCTGGCCTGGACGTCCTGAAGATGCTGGCTTTGCGCCTGGGTCAGACCAACTGCCGCCCGGCCGTTCAGGATGTTGGCCGGATTGTTGTCGGAGCCCGCCGCCTCCAGGAAGACCGGGCCGCCGGTCGACTGGACCGTGCCGAGGCGCAAATCACCCTTGGACTGGATGATGTAGGTGCCGGTGGCCGAGGCGCTGTCGAGAACGCCGCCATCGACGGCACCGCTCGCCTGCGTCGTTCCCGTCGCCTGGATCACCAGCGGATTGATGTTGGTCAGGGTGGACGCGCCATTGACGACGGCGCTTCTCGCGCCGATCGCACCGGAGGTCGAGTTGATCTCGATGTTCTTGCCGATCACGACGGGATTGGCGACGTTGTAGGCGGAGGCCGAGTTGATGTCGCCCGTCGCCGAGAGGAAGACGCTGCCCTGCGGCGTCGCACCTGCCGAATTCACCTTGACCTGGTTGATCGACAGCGCGCCGATCGCCGAGATCGCGATGTCGCGGTCGATCGAGCTGGCGGTCAGGCTGCCGCCATAGATCTGCACCTGGACGGGAGCCTTGTTGGTGCCGAGCGTGCCGATACCGCCGTCACCCCGAAGCGTCACGCTCGTCCCCGAGATCACCGGGTTGTTGGCATTGGCGCCGACGGTGATCGACGAGTTGGTGCCGGTGGCGGCAAGCGTCGTCGTGCCCTGCTGGTTGTTGATCGACCCGTTGATGACGATGCCCGAGGTCGAATTGACCACGACGTCGCTGCTGCTGCCGCCGATGAACTTGATGTTGATCGGGTTCGACGCCTTGACGGTGTTGGTCAGCGTGAGCGTCAGATGATCGTAGATCTGCTGGTACCAGTTGTACTGGGCATCTGCGCCGCAGCAAGCGTTGGAGTGGGTGTTGAGTCCAACGGGGGTCCCGTCCGGGTTCACGCCTCCCGCCCAGTGATAGCTGCCGGTGGCGGTGGTGACCTTCTGGTAGTTGCTGGTCTGCGTGCCCGAAACCAGGCTGGTCGCGCGGGTCCAGTTCTGGCCGTCCCGATTGGGCGTGAAGCTCCAGCCGTAGTCGAACTGCGTACTGGTCGTGGGACGATCCAGCGTCGCGGTGTCGACCCATTGATAGAGCATGTTCTCCTGCGTCGCGTACTGGACGCCCGCTGTACCGGTCCTGGCCGTAAGCATCGACGGGTCGATCGCGGCCGCGGTGACGCTGTTGGTCTGGTATTTCGTCACCTGCTGGTTGCTCGCCGCCTTGGGATCGTAGACATACCACGTCGTCTTCCCCTTGAGCTGGTCGACGATTTCGACCACGCTCTGGGCAGTGACGCTGGTATTGATGGTGTTGGTGACCAGCTGGAGCCCGCTGGTGTTGTTGACGGTGACCGTGCCGGCGCCGCCTTTGATCTCGATGTTACCCTGGGTCTGGGTGTTGTCGGTCGAGGTCGAGATGATCTTGCCGTTGAGGTAGACGTAGCCGCCCGCGCCCTGCGCCACGCCATTCAGGATGAGCTGGTCGGTGAGAGCGTTGTACCTGACCCCGATCTTGGCGTCGCCGCTGGCCGACGCCGTCACTGAGCCCGAGACGTCGTAATAGACGCCGTTCCGTGCATTGGCCTGGGCCGCGGCAAAATCCGCGCCATTGTTGCGGTTCTTGAGGCCGTTGCTGCCATAGATGGCATCGTACGCCGCGGCGCCGATGTTGACTGAGTAATTGCTGCTCGAGCCGGCCTGGATGGTGCCGTTGATGTTGATCACCGACGCCGAGATGATGACCGCCTGACCGCTGATGGTCCGGGTGGCTGTCGCGGTGGCCGGCGCATCCGCGGTCTTCGGCGTGATCGCATCCGGCTGGATGTTGATGACCTGGAAGAACGCGTCGCAATCTCGGCAGTTGAACGGCGTCTTGTACGGATCGCTATCTGTGTAAACGTTCCGGCCGTCATAAGTGTTTTTCTTCCACGGAGCGACGGCGATGTTGTGCAGGTCCTGCTGGCCCTCGATGATCTTGAGGGTATTGACGTCAGGTACGCTGCCCGCATCGGGAGTGCTGGTGTTCCCAGGCGTGCCCTGGCCCGTCGGCAGGAAGATCGCCGAATAGAGCGAGTGGCCGTCGTAATAGGTCATCAGCATGCGCGCGGTGAAGATCGTGCTGGCGTCGGCGTTGCCGACCGGTTGATACACGCCGTGGCTACCGTCGGCGCAGCAATAGTAGAAATAGGGGTGATCGGTTCCCGAACCGATATGCGGAGCGGTATAGTAGTCGCCGTAGGCGCCGAGATAGGTCGCCGCCGTCATCACCGCCGTCAGCGCGTCTTCCGGCCGGTTTTCGGTGCTGGCCCATTGCGAGGTGACCGCGCTGCCGCTGTCGTAGAAGCTCCCGATACCGCCGAGGAAGGTGAAGGTGCCTTTGGGCACCACGATCTGGACGGTCGCGGCACTGAGCGACTGCGATGCGACGACGCTGCCGAGATTGTTGATGATCTTGAGCAGGCCGTTGGCGTTGTTGACGGCGCCGTTGAAATAGATGTCGGGCGTGCGGGTCAGCACGTTACCGTTCTGGTCGATGCCCTGGCCGCTGTCGGGGTCCAGACGATTGTAGGTGGCGGAGACGTCGATGACCGGCGTCGCGCTCGGCATCGCGGTGAAGGTCACATTGGAATGCGAATCCGGGTCGACATGGTCGATCTGGCGATAGGTGATGTTACCTCCGGTCACATCGGTGACCGTGAGATTGCCGAGGCTCATGAAGTCGAGGCCCTTGTTCTCGATCTTGATCAGCGGCGAGCTGCGCGCGATGACCGCGGGCGGGGCCGGATTCGTGCCGCTGTTTCCGGTCAGCTTCTGGGCCAGGATCGAGACGTTGCCGGCGGACACCAGGATGTCGCCGAACGCGAAGGCGTTGCCGGGCGCGTCGGTGGTAAACGGCGCCTGCTTGATCAACGTGTCGATCTGGCGCTGTTTGTCGCCGGTCGGATCGGTGCCGGTCGGCGACATGCTGGCGGGCGCCGTGGGCGTCGCCGCCGCGAGCTGGGAGCGGACCTGCGACTCGGTCAGGCCGGTCAGCGACGCCAGCTGGTTGACCACCAGCTGGTAGGGATTGAAGTTGCCGACGACGGTGTACTGGACCGTCTGGTGGTTCCAGCTCATCACCGGACTGAAGTGATTGACGTCGGAGACCAGTTCGAGGACCGATGAAGAGCCGTTTGTCAGCAGGGAATAAGGACTGGTGGTGCTCAGGGTCGGCGCGGTCGCACCGAGTTCGATCGTGATGGTCAAGTCGTTGTTGACGCCTGCCACCACCAGGCCATTGAGCGCGACATCGCCGGTTCCGCTGGTGTGGCTGTGGTTGTCGCTGTTCTTGGCGCTGAAGATGTCCAGATACGGATTGTAGTTGCTGCCGTTGCCGGCCGCCGTGACCTGCCCTTGCGTTGCGCCCAGATAGATGTCGCGCGCGCCGAGGATGCTCGAGGTGGAGGCCAGCGTCAGGCTCGTGGTGTCGTCGGCATTGGCCGTGCCGCGATAGAGTGTGGAGATCGGGATCGCGGTGTTGTTGTAGACGACCGTCGTCGCCGTCGCCTGCACGCTGCTGAAAACGGTGCCGTCGCCGGCGAGGCCCGCATAGATGTTGATGTCGCGCCAGGCCGCGATCTTCGCGCCGGCGCCGACGTTGACGGCCTGGTTGGCGTGAACCCAGGTGTTGGTGCTGGCGCCGACGCCGGCGATCGCGCCGTAGAGACTGGCATTGGCGTTGTTCGCCGCCGCCATCTTTGCAGCCGTGCCGATATAGATCTTGCCGACGCTGAACAGCTCGCGGGCATTGATGTTGACCGCGAGCGTGGCATTCGCGGTCATGTTGGATTCGGCGCCGCCGCCGGCGAAGAAGCTGGCGGTGGCCAGGCTGGCCGTGTCGTTGGTATTCAGCGTGTTGTAGGCCTCGATGTTGATGAACGCCGCCGACGTCCGCGGATCGCCGTTGAGGCTCAGTACCGTGCCGGCGCCGATATTGGTATTGACGGTCTGGGTGACGTGGGAGTCGCTGAGCGCCGCAGCCCCCGAGAACGAGCCGCCGGAGCCCGAACGTGCGCCACCGCCGCCCTGGTTGACGATGTCGTTGGCGATGACGACCATGTTGCCGCCCGCCGAATTGATGATCAGGTGAGTTCCGATCTCGGCAGTGGTGGTCGAGTCGACGTCGTTCTGCGCCTTGCCGGCCGAGACGCCGGCCGTCGACGCCTGGTAGGCGTCGCCGCTCGCGGCGTAATTCGTGGTGTGCTTGGCATTGATGCGAAGGCCGCCGAAATAGAGCGTGTCGTCCGTCGTGCCGCCGTCGAACCGCGCATTGGTCACGGCGGTCGAGCTCGTCGTCGCGACCGCCGCCGCGCCGGCATAGGTGCCGCCCGCGCCGACCTTCGCGTTGGAGACGTTGGTATCCGTGCCGGTCGCCGTGATCCGGAGGATGCCCGTGTAATTGCCGTGATTGAGATTATCCATATCCGCGGGCGCACCCAGATAGGCATAGGTGTGCGCGTTCGACGACGTCTGCGCGACGGTGGCGCCGAGCGCCAGGAACCCGGTCGAAAGGCCCGTCCCCTCGGCATATTGGGCGCTGTCGTTCTCGGCCGCGATGGTCACGTTGGCGTTGGGAAGCCGGATCCCCGTCCCGCCATAGGCGCTCACCGTGGCGTTCTCGGAAGCCTGGGCCAGGCTGCCCTGCGCGCCGATCAGCGAGCCGCCGCCGCCGGCGAGTGCCTTGGCCCAGGTCGTCGTGCCGCTGGTCGGGACCAGCGCCATGGCGGTCACGGCGAGCGCTCCGCCCGAGAAGCTCGTGTTGTCGCCGACATCGGCCGTAACCGTGGCGCCGACCGTGGATTTGGCGATGGCAACGCCGACGGCAGCGCCGCCGACCGAAACGCCGATCGCCTCGCTCGACAGATTGGGCGTGATCGACGCCGACACCAGCGTGCCGACGCCGGTCGCGGACGTCGTGATCGAGGCACTGGCGCCGATCTCCGCCAGCACGGACGAGTTCTCGTGGGCCTCCGCATCCGCACCGACGCCCGCGACGATGCCGCCGCCGAGCGCGGTGGCCGTCGTCGACAAGGTGCCGGCGCCGCTTGCTCCAACTGCCAGAGTCGCGACGTTGACGGTGGAGCCGTTCAGGACCCTCGCGGCGACCGAACTCGTGCGGCTTGCCGTTGCGACCGAAGCGCCGACAGCCACGGCGCCGCCGGTGACGCCGCCGGTGAAGACCACCTGGGTCGTCGAATCCTGCGCCATGACGGCGGCGCCATTGCCGGTGCCACTCGCGCCGGTGATCTGGCCGCCCAGCAGCGCCGCCACGGAGTTGCTGACATTGCCGACCGCGACAGCCGCATCGGCGCCGAAGTAAAGCGCCGCGCCGCCGGCGATCGCCTCGGTGTCGATGGTCTTGCCGGCATAAGGTCCGGTGGTCGCGTCCTTGACGACCGCCGCAACGGTGACAACCGGTGCCGAGACGGCCAAAGGCGTATCTGCGGCCACCAGCACGCCGGAGCCGTTGCGTCCGTAGTCACTCAAATTGGCGAGCACGGTGCTGTTGACGCTGGTGTAGCCGATGCCGGCCCCGATGCCGACGTTCTTGGCGAAGCCTGCGCCGAGCAGATACATCTTGGCCGCGTTGGCGCTGGTGGCAGTGACATTGACCTGCGTGCCCGTGACGTTGCCGCCCGCGATCTGCGCGACGACGGCGTCGTTGCCGCCGGACAGGACGGTGCTGACGTCGTAGGTCGAGCTGACATTGGCGCTGTTCGGATTGCCGGCCGTGCCGCTCGCGACCGCGTTGCTGCCATGCGAGTTGTTGGTGCCGTTGTTCACCGACGCGATGGTGCCGTTGCCGTTCTGGTTGAGCTGGCCGGTCTGCTGGCCCTGGGTGTCGGCGTCGGCGGTGTTGGTGCCGATGATGATGACGCCGACCGTTGCACCGATGCCGACACTGCCGCCGATGCCGGCGGTGACCGCGTAGGACAGCACCTCCTTGGTGCTGAGCGCATTGACGTTGATCGCGCCCAACGAGTTCAGATTGCTGTTGCGGCTCTCTGCAATGGTCTGGCTCTTGAACACGATGACGTTGGCGGCGGCACCGACGCCGACCCCAGCCCCGCTCGCGCCGACCGCGAGCGCACCGGCGATCTCCTTGATCGCCACGTCCTCGGTCGCGTTGATGGTGACCGCACCGGCCGCGCCGCCCGTCACCGACCGCAACGTGGTGTCATAGACGCCGGCGATGGTGGTGTTGTTGGCGATCTCGATATTCGCCATGCCGGCGATCGCCGCCGTGCCGGTCGAGAGCGCGCCGCCGATCGCATAGGCCTCGAAGCGGTTCTTGGTGGTGGCCTCGACGTCGAGCGCGCCGCTCAGGTTGAGCGCGGTCGTGTGCGCCGCGCCATTGCCCTGATAGTGGAACTCGTCGCCGACATAGGCCTCGGTGCGGTTCGAGGAGACCTGCACCAGGAAGGCCGCGCCGATCGCGGCCTGGCTGCCATAGGCGCCGGAGCCGTTCGCGGAGAAGATGCCGGTGTTGTTGGTCGCGTTCACCGTGAGTGACGCAGCCGTCAGCGCGCCGCCGTCCACATAGGCTTCCGTCGTCGCCTGGAAGACGTTCAGCCCGACCGAGCCGGTGTTGAAGCCGATCGCGATCGAGGACGCATCCTGCTCGGCATTGGCCTTCACGGTAACGGCGCCGACCGTCGCGCTCGACGACTGCACGCCGCCGACCGTGGCATTGGTGATGTAGGCGAACGTCCCGCGCTGCATCGTGGTGCTGATGATGGTGGCACCGCCGCCGCCGTTGCCGGTGGGCGCCACGATGCCGGCGCCGAACGCGCCGGAATAGGAGAAGCTCGATGCCGCGACTTCGATCTGGGGCGCCAGCGTCGACGAGGTCAGGCGCGTGTCGATTGCCGCGCTGTCGATATAGGCCCTCGTCGCCCCGCTCATCACATTGGTGATCGGGTTGATCATGATGGCGATGCCGCTGCTCGCGGCGACCGACGCGACGTTGGTGACGACCGCCTGGTGCGAGCTCGCGACGACGGCAAGGCCGCGCACGGTGTCCTGGTTCTCGGTGAGGTCAGGCGTGGTGTCGGTCGGCGCATGGGCGGTGCCGAGATCGAAGGCATGCACGAGCGTGCCGTTGTTGACCGACAGCGTATCGGTGCTGCTGGTCCCGAGCGCGTCGACCTTGGTGTTGGCACCGCTGATATAGGCCGCCGTCGTCCCCGTGATCTGGTTGGTAACCAACGAGCCCGCGCCGCCGGCCGCGCCCTTGCTGATCGACACGGCGCCGGCGAACACGCCTGCCTTGTCGTTGTTGCCGGCGGTCACGGCGACGTTGTTGGTCGCGGTGACGTCGGCACCATTGATACCGTTGGTGCCGGCGGCGGTGATGCTGGCGGTGACGTTGGTTCCCATCAGATTGGTGGCGACCGAGCCGGCCAGCCCGACCTGCGAGGACATCGCGATACCGACGGCAACGGTCGAGATGCTGGCGTTCGAGTTCGCACCGACTGCGACGTTGCCCGAGGCGGTCAGCTTTGAGCCGGTGACGCCGGCGCTGACATTGTTGGCGATGCTGCTGTAGACGAGCGCCAGACCCGCGGCGCTGCCCTGCGTCGAGGCGCCCGCGACGGCGGCGGTTCCGGTGATGCTGGAATTGTCGGTCGCGGAGACGGAAATGTTCTTGGCCGAGACGGACGATTGCGTCGCGCTGGACAGGCTGTTGCCGATGGCCGCCGAGACGGTATTGGAGATGCTGCTGATCGTGGTGCCGCCGACGCCGGCAAATTGCCCGGTCGCCAGACCGAAGCCGATCGTGACCGCCTGGATCTTCGAGGAATCGACCGCGCTCACACTGACATTGCCGTTGCTGCCGGCCGTCATCAGGACGTTGGCGATATAGGCCGAATGCGTCGTTGCGATGGTGTTGTAGACGATCGAGGCACCGACATTGTTCTTGCCGGCCTGAATGAGACCCGCAACGGAGACGATGCTCGCTCCCGGACCGTTACCTGTGCCCCCGTTGAGCGCAGCCGCGCCGAAATCGATGCAGTTCTGCCCGCCCGTGCCACCGGCGACCGTGCAGGTGTCCGTGGCGAGATGATTGTTGTTCGACTTCTTGACGAGGTTGCCGAGCGCCGTATCCAGCGCTGACACGGCGCCGCTGTCCGCCAGCACCGTCACGCGGCCGACATTGATGCTCACCGTCGCGCCGCTGTTGATATAGGCTGTCGTGGTCGGTGTGATCTCACTGACGACGATCGCGCCGGCAAGTCCGTTCGCGCTGGCCCCGCCCCCGCCTGAGGCCGCACCGGCCGCAATCACGCTGGCGCTGTCGGCCATCACCAGCAGGCTGTCGTAGTTCGAGATCGCCGTGCTGCGGATATGCGCATCGGTCGCATTTCCGCCCGTGGGATCGGCGATCGACGCATAGGTCAGCCCGATGCCGACGCCGGCCTGACCGCCCGAAATATAGAGCGAGCCGCCGCCGATCGCGATGTTCGTGGTCTGGTAGGCGTCGACCTCGAGCGCGCGATTGACGCCGCTCGCCTGCCCCGTGATCGTCGAGCTCTCGATATAGGCGTTGGCGCTGTCGGTGATGATGCCGACCGAGGCCGACAGCGACGCCGAATTGGATTTCGATCCCGCCACGCCGATGGCAACGACGGTCTCCGAGCCGCCATTGAGCGCCTGCACCGTCACCGAACTCTGGTTGTTCATGGTGGTGCCGTAGATATAGGCGAGCGTCGCATTGTTCGACATCGCCGCCGCGATCGCGCCGCCGATCGCAGCCCCCGTGGCGGACCCTCCGGCCAGATTGAGCGCCGCCGAGCCCGAACCATTGTTGAGCATGGTGTCGTTCAGCGCCTGAACGATCGTGTTGGTCAGCACGGCGCTGGCCGTGGTGTACTTGTTGACCGTCGTGTTCTTGATATAGGCGCTGGTGCCGAGCGAGACGTCGCTCACCGACGAGCTGCCGGCGAGATCGAGGCTGAAGCCGCTAGTGCTCGATCCCGAGGTCGAACCGATCTTGCCCGCCGCCGTCGTCACGCCGGCGGTGCCTCCGGTCGAGGCGGCGCCGGCGGCGCCCGCCTTGTCGGAGAAGCTCGACGACGCCGGATCGGAGACCGCTGCCGCGACCGCAGCAGCGGTGATGCGCCCGGAGGTGGTCGCGCTGATCGTGAGATTGTCGACATTGACCGCCCCGCTTCCGCCGCTGGTGCCGGCGAACGGATCGTTGGCGCTGAACACGCCGGGCCGGATGTCGGAATGGTTGTCGCCGATATAGGCGGAGGTGTCGGTATTTGCGCCGAGATAGGCGACCGACAATCCAACCGCTGAACCGCCGCTCCCGTTATAGCTCATCGCGCCGGACAGCGTCACGACCGACAGGTCCTGCTGCGCCAGGATGCCGACGGTCGGGGCGTAGACGGTGGCCTGGCTTGAAATCGACGCGTGCGTCGTGTTGTTCAGGAAACCGAGCGACGTGATACCGTTCAGCGCCAGCGTGCCGGCAGCCTTGCCGGACGACGGTGCGACAGCGACGAACCGGTCGGAAGTGATCGCGTTGACGGCGATGTCGTCCGCCGCACGCAGCGTCGCACGGTCCGAAACGCCGGCGATGGTATTGGTGTTGAACTGGACGAGATTGAGCGCGCCGCCGACGGAGGAGCCGCCCGAGGTGTTGCCGAACAGGAAGCCGAGCGTGCCGACATTGCCGGCGGCGTCGATCGACGCCGTGGTCGTGGTGGCCGCGATCTGGAGGCTGGCGTTGTAGGTATGGACGTCGCCATTGTCCATCCCGACCGACCAGCCGGTGCCACTGCCGCAGGCCGCGGTCGCGCAGGTTGCCGTCAGGCTCGCGCTGCCGGCCACCCACGCCGTCGTGTTGTTGTTCACGACGAAATGGTTCAGCGAACCGGCGATGCCGATCGTGTCGCCGGCGTCCGCGGTGGCATTGGCGTAGCTGGTGAGGATATTGCCGCCGACGCCGAGATTGCCGTTGAGGTGGCTCAGAACCGCACCCAGTCCATCCCACTTCAGCCAGGTGTTGGTGATCGGCAATTCGGTGGTGGCATCGACGGCGATATTCGCCGCATTGACCAGGGCTCCGCCGCCGACATAGGCGTTCGAATTATGCGTGAAATTGCCCCAGGCGACGGCCGCGCTGATCGCGGTGCTCTCGCCGGACACCGGGTCCTTCGTGATCGCGCTGGACGTCGCATTGCTGCGAACGCCGCGATCAATGACATTGCTGGCAACAGCAACGTTACCGCTGGCATAGATGCTCGGCGCGCCGCCGCTCGGATTTTGCGCGATCGCAGCGGTCGCGCTCTGGGTGCTGTTGGCCAGCGACAGCGCGCCTGCGACCTTGAAATCGAAGTTCAGAGGCACCAGCGAACCCATATGGTCCCTGATGATCGACGTCGGCGCGGTGACGGCACGCAGCCCTCTTTCGATTGCCGCGATCAGTGCCGGCAGGCCGGCGATGGACGAAGCCATCGTGGAATTGAGCGTGGTGTCGGACGTCGCTTCGACCAGAACGGACCCGTTCATTCGGTTGTTGACATCGGTTCCGAGCGATGCACCAAGCGTTGCGGTCGCGGACGTCGTGATGTCGCTGATGGCGAACGCGCCGCCGACAGCACCGCTCGCCCCCGTCCCGGGCGCGGCAACCGACGTTGCGCTGGTCGAGAACGAATTGTTGTTGATCGCGCGCACCTTCAAGGTGCTGCCGGTCGTGTTCACCAGGCCCGCCGCAATATGCGCGCCGGTCGCGACGTTGGCGGTCGTCGTCACCGATCCCGTCGAATAGGCCACCGTCGGGACAATCTGCGCGCTCGTCGACGCCGCGAGGGCCGAGATGGCGATGGTCGCATCGTTGAGCGCCTTGATCTCGAGGTTGCCGCCGGCGTTGACCGTCGCGCCCGAGGCCACGTTGGTCGTGGCAGTGCCGTCGATCTTGCCGACGACCACACCGGCCGCGACCGGCGTGAGGCTGCCGAGCAAGGTGGAGGCGACCGCCGGATCCGACGCGGTCTCCGTGGTATGCGCGGAAATGGTGACATCTCCGCGGCCGTTGATGTCGGCATGGCTGTTGATGTTGATGGTCGCGGTGGCGCTTGCCGCGACATAGCCGCCATTGAGCCCGAGCAGCGAGGCGGCAAGCGTCGAGCCGACAAGCGCGAAATCACCGGCCACCGAACCGTTCAGGAAGCTCGACACGGCCGTCGACGTCGCACTGATCGAGATGATGCCGCCGGTGATCTTGCCATCGACCGTGATCGACGTCGCGGCGGTGGCCTGGCCGGACAGCTTGATGTCGCTCGCCGTTGCCGTCAGCGCGACGTTGCCGTCGGTGTAGGTGGTTCCGCCGAAATTGACCGCCTGGGCCAGGATCTGCGCACCATTCTTGATGTCGATGTTCGGCGCGTCGATGGTGACGTTGTTGGCGTTGCCGGTCGAATGGCCTGAGCCATCGAGACGGCGGGCATCGATCACCGCGTGCGCGGCGAGCGTGACGGAATGATCAGCCTGGATGAGGTAGTTGGCCCCGGCGCTGAGCCCATTGAGCGCAGCCACGACAGAGCTGTTCGAAAGCGTCACGCCGGTGTCGCCTTGGGCAGCATCACCGACGACAACGTCGGTCGGATCGATCAGCAGCGTGCCCGCCTTGCCGTTTGCCGCGCTGAGGTTGACTTTGATGCCTTGGCCGATGTCGATGATGCCGTTCGCGCTGAAATCGACGAGACCCGCATTGCCCGTCTTCGCGCTGGCGTTGAACTTGGCCCCGCCCGCGACCGTCAGGTTCTGGGCCGCCTTCAGCCGGATCTCGCCGGCATCGCCGGTCTTGCTGGCGATGTTCAGCCTGGCGTTCCTGCCGATATCGATGTTGTTGCCGGCCTGAACGGTGATGTTGCTCGGCGTTGAGGTCTTGCTGTGCGCGGTGAGACGCCGGTTGACCCTGGCGTTGTTGGCGGCGCCGATATGGATCGAGCCGTTGCTGACGGTGATGGAGCTGGCGCTGCGCAAGCCCTTCGAGTTGACGGAAGCCGCGAACTTCGCGGCGTGATCGAGATTGGCGGTGTCGCGCTGGCTGGCGCCGCCGACAAAGACGTTCTGCCCGGTCAGGCGGACGCCGTCGATCGCGTTGATGCGGCCATAGATACGGATGTTGCCGTCGGGCGAGACCGGGAACGAGCCGGCCATGAGATTGCCGACGGCCGACTGGTTGATCTGCCCGCCCGCGCCGATCAGGCTGTCGGTGAACTCGCGTGTCGGCGTCGAGACGTTGAGGCTGCCGACATTGACCGTGCCGCTGCGGCCGACCACGAACCCCTTGGGATCGGCGAAATAGACGTTACCGCCGATCGCCCCGTTCATGTAGGAGTTCAGCGTGCCGTTGACGTAGACCGGGGCGTCGCGAACGATGTTGACGAGGTTTTGCGTCCCGGTCGGCAGCTGCAGATTGACGGTGTTGCCCTGCCCGACGCTGAACTGCGAGAACGAGTTGAAGGCGTTGTTGCCCGAGACCGTCGACGTCGTGACGTTGGTGACGCTGCCCGACGTCTGCAAGCTGGTGCCGGTGCGTCCATCAGGAACGATCACGTTCGCCGTCTGCGCCTGCAGGCGGATGCTGAACACCGGCAGGAAGACCATCTGCATCGCGCAGAGCAATGACATAGAACGGAAGCGCGCCAGCCTCCGCAGCGTCGTCAGCTCGTTATTGTCTCGCGTCGCAGATGGTCCGCGCATTTCAGATCCTCATCATCGGCATTCGCGCCGATCCACAACCGGGTGGGAGAATGTCGTGAGGTCGTCCGGCATCAGAACTGGCCGGGCGGCAACTTGAAGATGTCGGGGCTCTTGGCGTCGGCCACGTAGAACAGCAGCAGGCTGGTCGGGGTCAGCACACGCTGGTTGTTCTCCTTGTTCTCGAACGTGCCCTGCAAAAGCAGGATCACCGAACGATCCTTGGCATCGCTGCCGCGGAACATCACGATGCCGCCGGCAACCGGCATGTTGACCGCGATGGAGTCGGGCTTGAAGCCTTCGCCCATGAAATGGGCGCGCAGGATGTTGGCGTTGGAGAACAGCTTCTCCGGCGTCATCGCCGTGTCGGTCCCCTTCGACCAGACGGCGCCGATCTGGATCAGCGACTTGGACTTGTAGCCGAACACATAAGAGAGCTCGGCAGTCCCGCCGTTCGGCAGCAGCTCGGGAACGGACATGAGGATGCTGTGCGTCAGCTCGGACGCGTTGTCCTGCGCCCTGATCGCGTCGGGCTTGGCGCTGAAGTCCTTGATCATCGCCGCGCGCACGTCGGCTTCGTTCATGCCGAATTTGGCGGAGCGGAAGCCGTCGATCGCCTTGGCCGTCTTGTCGTCCGCACCGGCGATAGGCGTCTCTGTCGCAGCAGCGACCGGCGCACCGGCGGCGGCGGCTGGCGCCGCACCGGCAGCGGCTGCTCTGGGTGCCGGCGCAGCCTTCTGCTTCGGCACCGCTCCCTGGGCCGCGAGCGGCCCGGCTGCAACTGAGGTCAGCAGGCCCACGAGGGCCGGAAGAAGATAGATTTTGCGCATCGAAAACCTTCGAAATAAACCTGAAACAACGCTTCAAAAAATCAGCCGCTCAGAAATCGACTTCTCCGAACCGTCGTCGCAACGAGACGGAAAATGTTGCAACGCCACAACGCGTTGCAGATCGTCACGGAGCAGACAAAGCTCGAAACAGCGACTCTTTGGCCGGGTAGGAATACGGTATCGAAGTGCCGAATGCTGCGAATGAACATTCATAAGCGCATTTTTTCATCAATTGTGGATACCGCCCTTTCGCGTTAAGCATCCGGCTTGGGACAGACCATCGTGCAAAGAATTCCATGACCGAACGGCCTTCCGCGTTCGCGCTCGATCGCCGCGGCTTCATTCGCCTTGCGGGCACAACCGCCGCAGGCTGGATTGCGCTCGGCGCAACGTCAGATCGCATGCGGATTATTGCCTCGCTGACGGGATTGCCGCTCGACGACGAACTGACCAGACGGAGCATGACCGACAGCCCGACCTCCCGCCTGGGTGGCCTCATCGTCGGCTTGAGGCAGCGCGGCTGGGTCGAAGGCGTCAACTTCCGCTTCGAACTCCGTTCGACCTTTGGCGGACCGGACAAGCTCAAGACCGCGGTCCAGGAGTTGCTCGAGCTCAAGCCGGACGTGATCCTGACCGGCTCGACCACCGAAACCGCCGCAGTCTTTGCCGCCACCAAAACCATCCCGATCGTTTTCGCGACCGCCAACGATCCCGTCGGCAACGGTTTCGTCGAAAGCCTCGCGCATCCCGGCGGCAACGTCACCGGCTTCACCAACAGCACCGCCGAAATGGGCGGCAAATGGCTTCAGCTCATTCGGGAGGCGGTGCCGGATCTCGCGCGCGTCGGCGTCCTTTTCAACCCGGCGACCACGCCCCGCGCCGGGCGCTTCTTCCTCGAATCGATCGAGCAGGAGGCCGCGACATCAGGGGTGTCCGTGGCCCCCGCGCCCGTCAACGCGCCGACGGACATCGACGAAGCCGTGAGGCGCTTTTCCGAACCGCCCAAGGCGGCGATGGTTGCGCTGGTCGACAGCTTCCTCGTGATCCACCGTCAGGCGGTCGTGGCGGCGGCGGCCAAGCATCGCGTCCCCACGATCTATCCGTTCCATTATTTCATGGATGCGGGCGGATTGATGAGCTACGGGCCGACGCTGGAGGTGCGCTCGGCCGACTACGTCGATCTCATCCTGCGCGGCACCAAGGCCGGGGATCTGCCGGTGCAATCGCCGCGGAAATACGAGCTCCTGATCAACCGCACGGTCGCCCGGTCGCTCGGATTGAACATTCCATTCACGCTGCTCGCGCGCGCCGACGAGATCCGCGAGTGAACGAGGCGATCGACCAGGGACATTTGCGGACGCCCCCGGGCCGGTTATTCCGAAAATATCTCTACTCGATCGTCGCCCTCGCCTTTGCCGCGCTCGCCATCAACACCGGCTTCGACGTCTGGTTCTCCTATCACGAGCAGAAGGAGCTTCTCGCGGCGACCCAGCGCGAGCAGGCAGCAAGCGCGGCGATTCAGATCGGCCAGTTCATCGGCCAGATCGAAAACCAGATCAGATGGCTCTCGCGCCTGCCTCCGGAGCTGTCGAGCAACGAAGACGACCGCCTGAACGCCATCCGGCTCCTGCGCCTCTCGCCCGCGATCGCGGAAATTGCCGAGCTCGATTCGCAGGGCCGCGAGCAGGTGCGCGTGTCACGCCGTGTCGCGGACAGGGTCGGCAGCAAGGCCGATCTCTCGGCCTCGCCGGCCTTCCGCGGCGCCAATGAAAGCCGGGCCTATTACGGGCCGGTCTACTTCCTCGGCGACACCGAGCCGTTCATGACGCTCGCCACGCGCGGGACCGGGCGGAATCCCAATGTGATCGTGGCCGACGTCAATCTGCGCTTCATCTGGGACCTCGTCGCCGGGATCAGGGTCGGCAACACGGGCAAGGCCTATGTGGTCGACCGCATGGGAGTCCTGATCGCGCATCCCGATCTGTGGCCGGCGCTGCAACGGAGCGATCTCTCCGGGCATGCCGACGTGCGCGCCGCGCTCGACGGCGTGGGCCCGCCTTCGGGTGGCCTGGTCAAGGAGGATCTGTCGGGCCAGCGCGTGCTCTCGACCTATGCGACGGTCCCCTCGCTCGGCTGGCTGGTGTTCGTCGAGCTTCCGCTCAGCGAGGCCTACGCCCCGATCTATGCATCGATCGGACGCGCGACGTTTCTCCTGATCGTCCTGCTCGCCTTCGCGGTCCTGGTGTCCCTCTGGCTCAGCCGGCGCATGACCGTGCCGATCCAGATCCTGACGCAGGGCGCGCGGCGGATCGGCAGCGGCGATCTCGGCCTGCGGCTCGCGATCAAGACCGGCGACGAGCTGGAAGCGCTCGGCGACCAGTTCAACCGGATGGCCGCGCATCTTCGCGACTCCTATGCGACCCTCGAGCGCAAGGTCGCCGAGCGGACCGCCGAACTCGAAAAGACCCGCGATCAGGCCCTGGCCGAACATGACGCCGCCGAGCGCGCACGCAGGGCCGCCGTGCTGGCCAACGAGACCAAGTCGCGCTTCCTCGCCGTCGTCAGCCACGAGCTGCGCACGCCGCTGAACGGCGTCATGGGCGTGCTGCAGCTGCTCGACGACGGCAGCCTCGGCGAGGCCCAGCGCCGCCACCTCGCGACCGCGGAGGCATCGGGCGAAACGCTGATCGCCCTGGTCGATGCCATCCTGGAATATGCCCGCCTGGAGGCCAGCACCGAAACGCTGGAGACGCGTGACTTCCGCCTCCACCAGCTGATCGAGACCGCCGCGGAGCTGATGTGTCCGCAAGCCTTCGGCAAGGGCCTGACCTTCGACCTCGCCTGTGATGCGACGGTCGACACATCCGTGCACGGCGATCCGGTCAGGCTCAACCGCATCCTGCTCAATCTGATCGGCAATGCCATCAAGTTCACCCCGCACGGCGGGATTGCGCTGACAGCGACCGCCGAGCAACGCGACGATCATGTCCTGCTGCGCATCACCGTTCGCGATACCGGCATCGGCATCGCGCCCGACATGCACGAGCGCATCTTCGACGATTTCGTCCAGGCCGACGACAGCATCGCGCGGCGGTTCGGCGGCACCGGCCTCGGACTCGCGATCGCGCGCCGGCTCACGCGCCTGATGCGCGGCGAGCTGACGGTGGAGAGCACGCCGGGCGCGGGCAGCACGTTCACGCTTCAGGTGCCGCTCGGCCGGGCCCCAAGCGGCGTCGCGCAAGGCGCGGTCCCGCCGCCCTCGCGGCAGTTGCGCGTGCTGCTGGTCGACGACGATCCCGTCAATTGCGAGGTCGGTGAAGCCATTCTGAACCGGCTTGGCCATCGCGCGACGATTGCGAGAGACGGCGCGTCGGCGATAGAGCTCGCCCGCGACCGGACATTCGACATCATCCTGATGGATCTGCACATGCCCGACATGGACGGCATCGAGGCGGCCTCGCGGATCGGCAAGCTCGATCTGCCAAAAATGCCGCGCATCATCGCCGTGACCGCCGACGTCTCCACCAGCGCCCGCGAGCGGCTCACCGGCGCCGGCATCGCCAAGGTCGTCAGCAAGCCGATCCTGATCAACGCGTTGCGCGAGGCGATCGAGGATGCCCCCGATGAGCCGGCCACCGCGCAACTCGCTGCAGGCGCATTGATCGACCGGCATTTCCTCGACGACCAGCGCGAGCTGCTCGGCTCCGCGCAAATCGAAAAGCTGCATCATTTGCTGCAAGAGACCAGCGGCAAATTGATCACAGACATCGCCAAGGCCGCCGCGGCCGGCGATCACAACGAGCTCGCGCGATCCACGCACCAGCTCGGCAGCGCCGCCGGCGCGCTCGGACTCGTGCGCCTGTTCGAGCGCACCCGTGAGATCGAATTGGCAGCGCCCTCGATGTCCCCGCCCGAATACCAGAGCGCAGCTCGTGAGCTTGCCGCGCTTCAGCAAGCCTCTATGAGCGCGCTTGACGAACTGCTCCGGCCCGCCGAGCAAAGCTCGGTCAGCTAGTTCTTCGGCCAACTATTCATGGATAGGTGCTCATCATGCTTCATCGTGTCCTTCAGACTCAACGGAGCGCGCTTTCTTCGGAGGCAGCAAATTTGCATCTCCATAGCGGAGCAAGCGATCTTTGCGCTCGATTGGAACGAGGTCTTTGGTTTCCTCGCGCTCTGAAATCAACTTCACTTTGACCTTGTGTTCAATGTTCGAGATGTCGGTCACCGAATGCTCGCGGATATAGTCGATCTTATCCTTTACCGCTTTCGGTAGCAGGGCAGTCAATCCCTCAACTATGCCATCCGCAACCGCGCGGAAGATACCCCTGACACCGTAAGCGCGAACAGGATCATCACCCTCGTATTTTTTGGCAAAGGCTATCGCATTTTCGATTACAACTATGGCTGGCTCGCGTATCGCCTTGTCACTCAATACGTCGAGCTGAATTTGCATCACGCTCGAAAGGTCTGCGTACGAATCAGTGGTTTCCCTCGATGCATCCGCAGAGAGCTTGACTTGGTTGCTCACTCCCGCACGAGCGGCGAACAGCAAGAGCACTGGCCGCCCCCGGTATTTGAATTTCGAATTTGCCTCGAAGATTTCAACGGCTCGCAGAAAGTCCTCGTCCGTGTAGCTATAGTTGTCGGAGCGGTTTTCCCATCCAGCTAAAATGAGGTGGAAGTCTGCTCCCGAGCGCCGATTTAGATATTTGAAGGCTGGCTCCAAGACATCTTTGGTCAACTTCTGGCCTTCTTGAGCAAACAGAACGCCCATCATACGGGGGGAAGTCTCGCTCACCATCAATGACCCAACGATCTGCTCGAAGTCGTTGTAAGTATAGATAACCCCACCCTTCATCCCGCCCCCTAAAACTGACTAAGCCAAGCTAGCATGGGGCGGGCGACTGGGCAGTACTGAAATCTTTAGGTCTTTTCCTCACGCCCAAACCGCTCCACCAGAAAATCAATGAACAGCCGCACCTTCACCGACAAATGCCGCGTCGGCGGATAGACCGCATAGAGCGCAAGCGGCGGTGCGGAATAATTGTCCAGCACCGTCCGCAGCTCGCCCTTCTTCAACGCGTCGGCGGCGATGAACTCCGGGAGCAGCGCCAGCCCCCTGCCCTTGATCGCGGCGTCGCGCAGCACTTCGGCATTGTTGACGCAGAGCGACCAGGCCGGCTGGATCCAGTGATCGCCGTCGGTACCGGTGAGCTTCCATTGATTGCCGGTCAGCAGGAAGCCGTAGGTGAGCGAGACATGCTCGCGCAGATCCTGCGGATGCTTTGGCGTGCCGTGACGCGCGAGATAATCGGGCGAGGCGCAGATCATGCGCGCCACCGGCATGATTTTTCGCGCGATCAAACTCGAGGATTCCAATTCCGCGATCCGCAAGGTCACGTCAAAGCCGTCCTGCACGGGATCGAGCAGATCGTCGCTGAGCACGATCTGGAGCTGGAGCTCGCCATAGCGCGCCATGAAATCGGCCAGCACAGGACCTAGCCGCATCGTGCCGAACGACATCGGCGCGTTGACCCGCAACAGGCCGCGCGGCGCCGACTGGGCCTGCGTCACCGCCTGGTCGGCGGCCTCGATCTCCGAGAGGATCACGACCGCGCGCTCGAAATAACGTTGGCCGTTCTCGGTCGGGCTCGCGTGCCGGGTGGTGCGGTTCAGGAGCTGGACGCCGAGGCTCTCCTCGAGGTCGGCGATGTATTTGCTGATCGCCGAGCGCGACAGCCGCAACTGGCGGCCCGCCTCGGCAAAACTGCCGCTTTCGACCACCTTCACGAAGGCCCGGAGGCTGGCGACTTTATCCAAGGGCCGGCCCCGGCGATTGTTTCCAAATCGTAGACATAGACGTCATATTTGCATGGATTGTCTCCAATCCAAAGCGGAACGATATTTCCACCCAGAGCAAGACCGCTCCCCGAATTCTGGAGGACGACAATGTCTGGACTGCACCACGTCACCGCGATCGCCGGCGACCCCATCCGCAATTTTGGCTTCTACACCCGGGATCTCGGCCTGCGCTTCGTCAAGAAGACGGTCAATTTCGACGATCCCGGCACTTATCATTTCTATTACGGCGACGAGACCGGCCGCCCCGGCACCATCCTGACCTTCTTCCCCTGGGCCGGCGTGCCGGCCGGCCGCCGCGGCGTCGGCGAGACGCATCAGACCGCCTTCCGCGTGCCGCAGCACTCGCTCGGCTACTGGACGCAGCGTTTCACCGAGAAGGGCATTGCCTATGAGGCGCTGGAGAAGCGCTTCGGCGAGTCCGTGCTGCCGTTCACCGACCCTGACGGCATGGCGCTCGCGCTTGTGGGTGTCCCCGGCGCCGAGAACGAGCCCGGCTGGAGCAATGGCGACGTGCCGGCCGAGCACGCGATCCGCGGCTTCCACGGTGTGACCTTGCTGCTCGACAGCGCGGCGAAGACGGCGGCCGTGCTCACCGATGTGTTCGGCTTCAAGGAGACCGGGCGCGAAGGTTCGGTGATCCGCTTCAAGGCGCCGGGCGATGCCGAAGGCAGCGTCGTCGACATCTACGAGGCCAAGGGCTTTTTGCGCGGGCATCAGGGCGGCGGCTCCGTCCATCACATCGCCTTCCGCGCGGCCGATGACGCCGAGCAGGGCCGGATGGCGCAAAAGCTCGTGAGCAATCACGGCCTGCACCCGACCGAGCAGAGGGACCGCAACTATTTCCGCTCGATCTACTTCCGCGAGCCCGGCGGCGTGCTGTTCGAGATCGCGACCGATATCCCCGGCTTCGCCGTCGACGAACCCGTCGCGACGCTGGGACGTGATCTGAAGCTGCCGAGTTTCCTCGAAGCGCAGCGCAAGCAGATCGAAAATGTTCTGCCGAGCCTGGAAGAAAGCGCGTCATGACCGAGAGCACATTCATCCATCGTTTCGAGCCCGCGACCAACGCGGGCTCCCCTCCTCTGCTGCTGCTGCATGGCACCGGTGGTGACGAGAACGATCTGCTCGGGCTCGGCAAGATGATCTCGCCCGGCTCCGCGCTGCTCTCGCCGCGCGGCCGCGTGCTCGAGCACGGCATGCCGCGCTTCTTCCGCCGTCTCGCGGAGGGCGTGTTCGACGAGGACGACGTGCGCCGGCGCGCGCTGGAGCTCGGCGACTTCGTCGCCGATGCGCGCAAGCAATACGGCATCGCCGCTCCGGTCGCGGTCGGCTTCTCCAACGGCGCCAACATCGCAGCCGCGCTGTTGCTGCTGAAGCCGGACGTCCTGGCAGGCGCGATCCTGCTGCGCGCAATGGTGCCGCTGTCGGATCCGCCCAAAACCGATCTGCTAATGCCGGAGCTTGGCGGCAAGCCCATTTTGCTGCTGTCCGGGCAGGCCGATCCGATCGTGCCGGCGAGCAATTCGGCAAAGCTTGCGGCGCTGTTGTCGGAAGCCGGAGCGCGCGTCGACCACAAGGTGTTGCCGGCGGGCCATCAATTGTCGCAGGCCGACGTCACGCTGGCCCGCAACTGGATCGGCAGCGTCGACGCCAAAGCGGCATGAACCAACGAGCGGCGCATCGTTCACGAACGGTGCGCCGCCCATTCGCGTTGCGATCCGTCAGGCGGATTTTCGAAGCGGTTGTTTCTTCGGTTGCTGTCTCGCCGCGCGGCCAGTGGCGGCGATCGCCTCCATCTCGTCGACGAGGCCGGACCGATCGATATCGACTTTCATGGCCTCGCCGAGCAGACGGGCCGCCATCCTGAATTGCGGCTCCGCGATCAATCGGTTCACCGCCGCGGCAATTTCCGCTTCGGAGGCGGTTGGAGGCAATTGAAGCCCTGCCCCCTTCGCTTCGACGCGCGCGGCGTTGGCGGCCTGGTCCCGCCCCATCGGCAGGATGAGCTGCGGCAGTCCGTTGATGAGTGAACGCGTGGTCGTTCCGTGGCCGCCTTGCGAGATCACCACGGAAACATCCTTCATGACGAGGTCATGGGGAGCGCCGCGGACCAGATGCACATTGTTCGGAGCCCAGAGGTCGGCGACGTCGACATTGGGACCGGCTGTTGCAAGGGCATCGATCTCGACCGCTTCCATCGCTGTGATAATGCGCTGAAACAGCTCGCGCTGACCTTGCGCGCCCGTGCTGCATGCGATCAGCCCGCGAGGACGCCCCGACGGAGCCGACCATGGCGCTCGCCACGCCTCCGTCTGCCGAGACTTTGACCAGTTCGGCACATCGAGCAGCGGTCCGACATAGCGGAAATTCTCGGGCAGCGAGTCAGCTTGAAAGTCGAACGCCCGACTGGTCGCGAGCAAAAGCCGGTTGGCCCGATCGAACAGATCGAAGACATCTGCGAGAGGCGGAAGACCCAGATCGGCACGCGCGCGGTTGAGACTGGGCAGAAACACATTGAGTGTTTCGGCCAGCCTGGCATTGGCGGCGTCGACATCGGCGCGCTCTTGCGGCGTTTTCGGTTGACCCAATCCGCTGATAGCCGGCGGCATTCCCGGCAGGGGCCGAATGCTGACATGAGGGGACAGAAGAGCGAAAGGCACGCCTGACGCCTCCGCCCCGAGCGCAGCGCCAAACAGCACGTCAAGCAGGAGAACGGCATCCGTCGGCATACGGCCGATTTCATCCCGGACATCGGCCGCATAGAGCGCGGCAGGATCAAAGATGGCCTGGCGTAGAAAGTCTTGTACATCCGAGACGTCCACCGGATCCGCAGCCTTTCCGGTCGGGGCGCGGCGCCATGCTATAAATGCAAAGCCGGAGGCCTCGACTTCAGCGCGCATCGCCGGATCCGCCATCACCCAGATATGATGTCCATTCCGGTGCAACCTCCGCGCCGCAGTCAGCAGCGGGCTCAAATTCCCAAGGGTCCCCCACGACGCCAGCAGAAAATTATAGGACATCGGAGAACCCTTTCGTCGCGGTTGCGAATTCGCTGTCGCAATCCATCCTGCGCAACCCAATGCAGGCTTCCGGACAGATGCTTGGCCGCGCTTGTGTCCGCGCGAGCCACGCCAAGAATGGAGCGGCGCGCGCTACCGAACGATGTCTCCTCTGGAGGGAGATGGTTACGGCTGTAAGGAGAGGATGGCCGCTTATGGGCCAAAGCGAACATTTGAGCTGAAGGCCAGGTCCGCTAAGCGGCAAAAGCGGTCCAACTGTTCAGAATGCGGATTGGTCCGCTAAGCCACAAGTGGCCATTTCATACTGCGCGCTTGATGGGAATTGGAATGAGACTAGTCTTTCCTGACAACCGCACGCACTCATGGGGCTAGACCCATGATGGGGCAAGCTCGCGCTATCCTTTCGAGGTGTTCCGGCCTGTAAAATCGAGCGAGCTTTGGAACGAGTGTGGAGACGCGCAGAGCCGGCCTCGCTTCCATCAGGCGCGCACCGATCATCCGGGCTTCCTCGACCCTTCCAGACATTGCGTGGCATGCCGCCAGAATGAATTGTGCGTTGAGATAGTTTGGCCGGTGCAGCACAGCCTTGGACGGTCTCCGGTCAGGCCCGGCAACACCCGGAAAATAAAGAATAAGCAGTCCGTAAGGAAAATGTAAGCAGCAGATCAAGCGCGCTGGGCCAGATTTTGGCAGCTTGTCAGGGTGGAAACAAGGTGCCCGAGGATGCTGCGATGAGCATGATTTATCAGACAACGGGCTTGGTCCAGACGACAGACTCTCAGCGACGCCATGTCAGCGTTCTCAAGAATTGCTGGAACGCTTTTCAAGAGTGGCGGAAATGGGAGCGGCTGCGGCGTGATCTTTGTAGCCTGAGTGATCAGGAGCTGAAGGATATCGGGATTACCTATGGCGAGATCGATTACGTGGCCTTGAACCGAGACACTGACCCGCGAGGCATACGATCGGTCGGATGAGCGGCGCTCCCTTGGTGGCTGCCCGGCAGCCCCGCTCATTCAACCACCTCGTCGGCGCGTAACAGAAATGACTCCGGTACTTTCAGACCGAGTGCCCTGGCGGTCTTCAGATTGATGACGAGGTCGAACTTGGTCGGCTGTTGGACTGGCAAGTCGGCCGGCTTCGCCCCGCGCAAAATCCTGTCGACAAAGGTCGCGGCAAGCCGCCATAGGTGGGTTGCGTCCACGCCGTAGGACATCAGCCCGCCCGCATCGACGAACTCTCGGTATTCAAACATCGTTGGAATTCGCGCGGTCAGCGCTCGGGTCGCAATGGCGAAGGTGAGTGGGACGCCGACGGCATAGAGTGCGTCCGCACGGTCCCTGAGGGCCTCGAAAGCCGATGCAACGTCCTCTGCGCGCCGGATTTCCAATATCGTCGCCTTGAGGCCGAGCGCGGAGGCCGCCGCCTGCACCTCATCCATTCTGTTTTTGAAACCGGGGCTATTGGCATTGACCATAACGGACAAGCGGCGGAAACCTGGGACAACCTCGCGCAACAGCTCGAGGCGCTTGCCGGCAAGACTGATGGGGTTGAGCGCTAGGCCGGTCGCATTGCCGTCCGGTCGGGCCAAACTTGCGACGAGGTCGCTGCCAACAGGGTCGCCAGAAATGGAGACAATTGGGATGAGCGATGTCGCACGTTTTACCGCGAGGGTCGGAGATCCTCCCACCGTGACGATGACATTCACCTTGAGTCGGACGAACTCGGTCGCAATTTCGTTGGAGCGTTCGGTATGTCCCTCCGCAGAGCGATACTCGATCGCAACGGTCCGCCCCGCGATCCAACCGAGTTCGCGCAACCGATCCTCGAAATCTTGGGCCGACCAGGCCGGGCCCAAGAATCCGATGATGGGTAGCTTTCTCGTCAGCTCCGCCCGCGCCGGGCTCGGGCCCATAACCGCGGCAACGCCGACGAGCGTGATGAACTCGCGCCGCCTCATTGAGTTACTCGTTTGAAGCGCCCGACTGAGGCATACAGCCTAGCATCTTTCAACCGGGAGCCGAGCGAGAAAAGGGCTGGCAGCCCGCCCTAACCGTGCGACGCAATGTCCGCATCGGGTCAAAAACGGCGCTTGGCCGGCCGCAAGCATTTACTTTTGCGGACGGCACTCGGGTCATCCCCAATGGCCCCTTCGATAGCGACGATGCCCAGTCGTTGATTGAGGCGGTCATAAAAGGCGTTGGCATCGCGCAGTTCATGCGCATCGCCATCGAGGACGAGCTTGCCGCCGGACGATTGAATGTCGTGCTGCCGGACATACCGATGTTCACCACGCCGGTCTAGGCAAGGTAGTTGGCGGCGAGCCTGTCGTAGCGCGTCGTTGCCCGACGACATTGTTTGATCATCCTGTTGAAGAGCCGCTCGAACTGGTTGCGAAAGATA
Source organism: Bradyrhizobium sp. Arg816 (assembly GCF_029989365.1). Lineage (GTDB taxonomy): Bacteria > Pseudomonadota > Alphaproteobacteria > Rhizobiales > Xanthobacteraceae > Bradyrhizobium. The sequence continues at coordinate 725,452 of NZ_JAPRAQ010000001.1, forward strand.
GGGGCTGAAGCGGATCGGATTGCTGCGATTGCTTTTCGGCGGGAGGTTGGCCCAGCGCCCTACTTCATGGCGCTGCCGATAATCCCCGATGAAACTGTCGAAATGACCCAACCAGAACTCAAGCAGTCTCACAGTACTGCGACTGCTCATTAATCATCGCATTAGCCCGATCGCTGGCCATCTGCGCGCGTATTCAATAAACCGCCTCGCGAACGCTTCTAGGGCGGCGACATGCAAACAGTCCGGTTCATCTGCCTTTCCGCGGCCCTCGCCATGACCGCACCCGCAGCAGCGGCTGGGCTGAAGATGGTCGATGTTCCGGCCGACGGCAGCGGCCCTGCGATTAAGGTTGCCGTCTGGTATCCCAGCAACGATCCGCCTTCGCCGATCAAATTCGACGCATTCATTTTGAGGGGGGCCAAGGACGGCGCGGTCCGCGGGCACAAATTGCCGCTCGTCGTCATGACTCATGGACGAGGCGGCTCATTCGTCGGAAACAGTGACACAGCCGAACATTTAGCAGATGAGGGCTTTGTCGTAGCGTCGCTCAATCATCCCGGCGATACGGCCTCCGACAAAAGCAGGATCGGGGAACTGTCGATCTACCTTCAGCGCCCGAAAGATGTCTCGCGAGTGATCGATCACATGATCACAGTAGACCCGTGGTTCGCGACGGTTGACCCTAACAGGATCGGTATCTTTGGTTTCTCACGTGGTGGCTACACAGGGCTCGTAACCGTTGGGGCAAGGCCTAATTTTTTGGCCGGACTGCCGATGTGCGAAGGGCGGACGGATAAGATTTGTGGTGAACTACGTGGGCCGCAATTTTCCAATTTGCCGATGATGCATGACCGTCGGATTAAGGCTGCGACGATTGTCGATCCTATGACTATCTTTTTCACTGCCGAGAGCTTCTCCGACGTCACGGTGCCTGTACAGCTGTGGGCCTCCGAGACAGGATTTGACGGTGTCGATCACAAGGCTATTGAGACAATCAATGCAGCGCTTAAGGTGCCACACACCCTCAATAAAATCGAAAACTCACAGCACTTCTCTTTTATCAGAGTTTGCCCCGCTGGCGTTGCTGGCCAGGAACCTATCGTCTGCAATGATCCACCGGGTTTCGACCGCGAGCAGTTTCATGTTCGGCTGAATTCTTCGGTCGCCGAATTTTTTCGGGCGAATCTATAGAGCCTTGATTGGCGACTGGACACCCTGGTGTGTCCGCTTCTTGGTCCTTTGCTGCTCCATCAATCGGGTGTCGGGGAGAAACCGACATCATCGACGGTTTATGAGTGCGCGCCCTGGACTAGCCGGCGTAGGCCAGACGCAGCAGCTTGTGTTCGCTCCAGGCACGGTCTGCGAGAGTGACGCCAAATCACACGCTGATGTTGTGACTCTATTAATAGTTGTTATGGCACGTACATTCCCGTAACGCAGGGAGTGGCCGCAAATGGCGCCGAGCTTCTGTTGTATGCCGTCACGATCGCTCGGGAGGAGCGAGGCCAGACGACGAAATCATCTCCCTGCCCGTGTTCCGGCTGAGCCGGATTCTTATCGCAATTCTTCCATCATACCTGACGTCGTGCCGCGCCTGATCGCGTGAATCGATGGGCCTCCTGCGATTACTCCTGGCACTGGCCGTTGTCGGCGACCACGTGCTGCCGCCATTCCCCTGGCTTCGTCTCACCACGGGGATCATGGCGGTCGAAGTCTTCTTTGTTGTCTCCGGATTCTACATGCAGATGGTCCTGTCGCAGCGCTACGCGTCCGCAGGAGCATTCTATCTCAGTCGAGCCGTTCGAATTTTTCCGACATACTGGCTCGTGGCTGCGCTTGCTCTCGCGCTCTGGCCCGTGAATGATTTCCACCAGATTGCCAGCCTGGGGTGGCAGCCCGCCATTCTGGTGTTCGCATCCAGCATACTGATCTTTCTTCAGGACACCTTGCTGTTCCTCGGAGTGGATCGCGGCGAGCTGTTCTTTACCGCGAATTTCCACTCCACTGCCCCTCAACTGTCCTCGTACCTGGTTGTGCGCCCATCGTGGACGCTGGCATTGGAGCTGTATTTTTACCTGATGGCTCCGTTCGTGGCCCGGCTGAGCAGCTTCCGCCTGGGTGCGATCGCTCTCATGCTCACCGGAGCGAGACTTGCAGCGTATGGCGCCGGATTGGATCACGATCCCTGGTACTATCGCTTCTTTCCATTCGAGCTTCCCCTATTTGTGCTCGGAATGCTCAGCTTCCGATTGTTCAACCAGATCGAAATGCTTCCGTTCTCGAGATCCAGGGCCGTCGCGCTCGTCGCAATCGCCGGGTTGATCGTGCTCGGACAGCATTTTGTTCTGAACGTGCCGGAACAGTACGGCTTCGTTGCGGCTGCAATGGCCGCGGCGGTCGTTCCGGTAGCCTTCGCAGCCTTCAAGGACGTGAGCATCGATCGGTTTGTCGGCGATCTCTCATATCCGATCTATCTCGTGCATTTTCCGATCATTCAGTTTCTGAGCAACAATTATGCTGTCGTGGTCGCGACAAGCTTGTTGGTGTCTTGTTTTATCGTCGTCGGTCTTGAGAGGCCACTGGATCGCCTTCGCCATCGCCTCGCCGGCGAAAACCGGGCCAACAAGCAGCCCATACCAGCGATCACGGCCGAAGCGGCGTTTGAATTGGCCAACACAGCCGACCAGAAATCCTGATCCATCGCCCGGCGAAATCTAAAGCGCGGGCAAGCCGGGCGGCGGTTTACGCATGTTGGTGGCCTGCTCATAGGCGTAGGCCAGACGCAGCAGCTTGTGCTCACTCCAGGCACGGCCTGCGAAGGTGATGCCAAGCGGATAATCGGGCGTATCCTTGCCGTCGGCGCCCGAGATGAATCCTCCGGGCACCATGACGCTGGGATAGCCTGCCTTCGCGGCGATCACACAGCCATCGGCGCCGGGAAACAGCACCGCGTCGATCTTGTGCTGGTTCATGTAGGCATCCATGCCGCGCGTCTTGGCGGAGAGCAGGTCCATGGCCCGCGCCGATTTATACTCGCGCTCGCTGAGATCGCCTCTGGTCATGTTGGCGGCGAGAAACAGGTCCTGGCCGAACCGCAGCGCCGTCTCCGCATGAGCCTCGTTGAAGGCCACGATGTCGGCCATGGTTTTGATGTCGGTGTTGGTCGCCCAATCCTTCAGGTAAAGATTGAGATCGTGCTTCAGCTCGTAGAGGAAGACGATCGGCGGCGTCGCCAGATTACCCCGGTTGCGACTCAGAGGATTGCGGTTGAGCACGTTCATGTTCGTACCCGGCCCGCCGATCCAGCCGAGTGTCGGCATGTTGGCGCGCACGATGATCGCGCCAAGATCCTCTAGCACCTTGATGGCATCGGCCATCACCTTTGCCGACCTAGGCGGCAGCTTGCCGTAATAGCGATCGTTGAGCGGATCGCCGGGCTCGCTCGGCACGCCGATGCGTGCGCCCCTCATCGCGTCGTTGGTGAGATCGGCAGTGTAATCGGCCGGCCGCCGCTACCGCTCCGTCGCCGGGTCGAGCGGGTCCTGGGCAGCCAGCACGTTCAGCAGCATCGCCGCGTCGCGTACCGTACGCGTGATCGGTCCTGCAGTGTCCTGGCTGTGCGCGATCGGCACGATCCCGGCCCGGCTGACCAGTCCGACGGTCGGCTTCACGGTGACGAGGCCATTTTGGCTCGCGGGATACAGCAGCGAGCCCGACGTCTCGGTGCCGATCGAGGCTGCGCACAGGCCGGCCGCTACGGCGACGGCCGAGCCAGCGCTTGATCCGCCCGGTGGCACGACCGGAATGCCGCGATCATCGATCAGCGCCGGCGCATAGGGGTTCTTCACCTGACCGCCGAGCGAGGAATATCCCGCGGGCATGTCGGCCGCGAGAATGTTGGCGAACTCCGTCAGGTTCGCCTTGCCGAGGATCACCGCGCCGGCCTTTCGCAGCAGCTTGACGATTGTCGCGTCTCTCCTGGCGCGCGCGCCCTCCAGCGCCAGCGAGCCCGCCGTCGTCGGCTGCTCGTCGCCGGTCGCGATGTTGTCCTTCACCAGGATCGGGATGCCGGCCAGCGGCCGCTTGGCCGACGGTTTGGCGTCGTCGAACTTGCTCGCTATCGTGAGGCGCGTCGGGATTGATCGCGCGCACGGAGTTGAGCGCGGGCCCACCGCGATCGTACGCCTCGATGCGCGCGAGATAGGATTTGGTCAGCGACGCGGCAGTGACCTGCCCGCTGGCCAGCGCATGAGCGATATCGCTCATCGTCGCATTGTCGAGCTTCAGTGTGATCGGTGCGTCAGCGCTGACGACAGCCGCGGCGATGTCGGCATCGCGGCGGGATGGCTTCTTCATGGCGTGCCTCGCCTGACGGCGCGTCCCGAACCATGACGCCGCGATGGTTGTATATTGCCGGTGTTTTGCCCGACGGGTCAACCGCATCGCATGGCTACGCAAGCCATTGAGCGGGTCGCGCAAGCCATTGAAATGCTTAATCCCGGCTACTGTGCATGGGGTTGTTTTTCAGGTTTTTGTTTTGGGTCGCCTAAAAAATTTGACCTCTCCCCCGATGGGGAGAGGTCAACGTTGACGCGACGGGCTCGACTTGACGACGCGTCCCTACTCCCAGGACCAGGTCGAGAAGTCGTTCTCGAACTGCGGGACTTCCTTCCAGACGCCCTTCAGCTTCTTGCTGATGACAGTGGGCCATTGCGGCTGGAACAGGTAGGCGGAGACTGCATCGGTCGCCAGCATGCGCTGGGCGTCGCCGAGAAGTTTGGCGCGGCCGGCCTCATCCGGCGTCGACACGATCTGCTTGTAGAGCGCGTTGAACGCGTCGTTGTTGTAGCCGAGATAGTAGTCCGGCTCGGTGATCTTGACGAGGTCGAACGGCTCGACATGGCTGACGATGGTGAGGTCGAAATTGTGCGGGCCGTTGCCGGCGAACACCTGCGACAGCCACTGTGCCCATTCGACGTTCTCGATCTTGGCGACGATGCCGACCTTGGCAAGCTGGGCCGCGACAATCTCGCCGCCTTGCCGCGCATAGGGCGGCGGCGGCAGCTTCAGCGACAGCTCGAGCGGCGCGGTGACGCCGGCCTCGGCGAGCAGCTTCTTGGCCTTCTCGGGATCGTAGGGGTTGATGCCGGTGGTATCGACATAGCCGAGCGATCCCGGCGTGTAGAAGCTGCCGATCGGCGTGCCGAACCCCTCGACGGCACCGTCGATCAATGCCTTGCGGTCGATCGCAGCGAGAATGGCGCGGCGAACGCGGACGTCATCGAGCGGCTTCTTTCGCTCATTGATGGCGACAATGGTCTTGGCCTTGGAACCGCCAATCAGCACCGTGAAGCGCGGGTCGGCCTTGAATTGAGCAACGACGCGGGTCGCGATGCGCGGAAAGGCGTCCACGTCGCCCGAGAGTAGCGCCGCGGCCTGCGCTGCCGGATCGGAAATGAAGCGGATCGTCACCTTCGCAAGCTTGATCGCCGCGGCATTGCGATAGTCCGTCCATTTGTTCAGCGTGATCGAGGAGCCCTTGGCCCAGGCGCCGAGTTGGTAGGGCCCGGTCCCGACCGGCTGCGTCACATTGGTCGGCGCGCTCTTCGGCTCGACGATCGAGGCGCTCGCCTGCCCCAGCAGGAATGGCAGGTTCGGCTCGGAATTCTTCAGGGTGATCGCGACCGTGTCGGCGTCGGGCGTGGCAACGGACTCGAAGCCCTGGAACAGGCTCTTGTCCTTGTTGGTGCTGGTCGGCACTGCGTTGCGCTCGAACGAGAACTTCACCGCGGCGGAATCGAACGGCTCGCCATTGTGAAATTTGACGCCCTTGCGCAGCTTGAAGGTGTAGCTCTTCAGGTCGGGCGAAGCGGTCCAACTCTCCGCCAGCAGCGGCGAAGCGGTGCCGTCCTCGTTGATCTTGGTCAGGGTCTCATAGATGTTGTAGAGCGTGACCTCGGCGATCGCGGCGGCTGCGGCGTTGGTGGGATCGAGCCCCGGCGGCTCCAGCGTCATGCCCATGACGACGCTGTCCTTCTTGCTCTGCGCCAGCACCGGCAGCGGTGCTGCGACAAGCGCAGCGGCAAATGCGACGATCGATAATTTCTTGAGCATGCGTAACTCCCCGGCCTTCTCTTGTCTCAGCCTACGCCAATTCCATGGGAACACTAAACCTCCATGGCCGCGTGCGGCAATGCCATCACCGCCTCCGCCTTGTGGCAGGCGGCGAGATGGGCTTCGCCGACCTTGCGTAGCTCAGGCAGGGCCTGGCGGCAATGCTGGTCGGCAAGCGAACAGCGCGCGACATAGGGACATCCGCTCGCCGCCGCCGATTGCGAGGCGATCGCCTGGGCCCCGCGCCGCCGCCGGCCCCCGCCGGCGCGCGCCCGCGGCACGGCATCCAATAGCGCCCGCGTATAGGGATGGGCACAGCGCTCGAACAGGTCCTCCGGCCTGCCCTGCTCGACGATCCGGCCGAGATACATCACCGCGACCTCGTCGCAGAGATAGTCGACCACGGCGAGGTCGTGGCTGATCAGGATGTAGCTCAGGCCGAACTGCTCCTGGAGGTCCTGCATCAAATTGAGCACCTGCGCCTGAACGGAGACGTCGAGCGCCGAAACGGGCTCGTCGGCGACGATGAGCTTCGGCTGGGTGATCAGCGCGCGCGCGATCGCGATGCGCTGGCGCTGGCCGCCCGAAAATTCGTGCGGATATTTGTCCATGTCGGCGTCGCGCAGGCCGACCTGGCGCAGCACGGTGGCGACACGTTCGCGGAACGTGGTGCGGTCGGCGTCGTCTAATACGGTCAGCGGCTCGGCGACGATGCGCGCGACGGTCTGGCGCGGATCGAGCGAACCGTAGGGATCCTGGAACACCATCTGGAAATCGCGGCGCGCGCGACGCAGCTCGTCGGCCGAGATGTGGTTGAGATCGCGCCCGAGCAGCGCGACCTGCCCCGATGTCGGCCGCTCCAGCGCCATCACCACCCGCGCGAAGGTCGACTTGCCCGAACCGGACTCGCCGACGATACCGAGGCTCTTGCCGGCATCGACCCGCACGCTGACGCCGTTGAGCGCGCGCACCTGGCCCGGCGGGCGGAACAGGCTTTCACGCGGCAGCGTGTAGCGCTGCTCGAGATTCTTGACGTCGAGAAGCGGCGCTGCGGTCATGCGGGCAGCGCTCCGACATTCGCGGCCATGGAGACATCGGTGCGCACACAGCGCACCCCGTGACCGGGACCGACTTCGACCAGCGCCAGCAGCGCCACGCGGCACTTGTCCTCGACCAGCGGACAGCGATCGCCGAACGTGCAGCCGGCAGGCAAGTCCGCAAGCTCGGGCACCGTGCCCGAGATCGTCGTCAGCCGCGTCCCCTTGCGCGCGCCGAGCTTCGGCCGGGCGCGGAACAGGCCCTGCGTATAGGGATGGCCCATCCGGCGGAACACCTCGTCGGTCGGCCCGCTCTCGACGACCGTGCCGCCATACATCACCATCATGCGTTGCACGTTCTCGGCGATGACGCCGAGATCGTGCGAGATCAGGATCATCGACATGCCGCGCTCCTCGACGAGATCGGCGATGAGGTCGAGGATCTGGCCCTGGATGGTGACATCGAGCGCCGTGGTCGGCTCGTCCGCGATCAGCAGGTCGGGCTCGCAGGCGAGCGCCATCGCGATGGTGACGCGCTGGCGCTGACCGCCGGAGAACTGATGCGGATAGGCGTCGATCCGCCTTGCGGGATCGGGCAATCCGACGCGGTCGAGCAAGGCGATCGCTTCTTTGCGCGCCTGTGCCGCCGAATATTTCTTGTGACGCCGCAGCGGCTCGGCAACCTGATGGCCGATCGTGTGCATCGGGTTGAGCGCCGTCATCGGCTCCTGGAAGATCATGCTGATGCGGTTGCCGCGCAGCTTGCAATAATCCGCATCCGACAGACCGGCGAGCTCGCTGCCATCAAGCCTGATGCTGCCGGTCACGACAGCACTGTCCGGCAAGAGGCCCATCAGCGACAGCGCCGTCACCGACTTGCCGCAGCCGGATTCGCCGACGAGACCCAGCGTCTCGCCGCGCTTGAGGGTGAAGCTGACGCCGCGCACGGCCTGTGCCGGTCCGCGGCTGGTGTTGAGGCGCACGCCGAGATTGGCGACCTCGATCAGCGGCAGGGTTGAGCGCTCCCCCATCGTCATCGCTCCCGCGCCAGTCGCGGATCGAGCAGATCGCGCAGTCCGTCGCCGAGCAGATTGAGCCCGAGCACGGCGATGGCGATCGCCGCACCCGGATAGACCGCAAGCATCGGCGACTGGAACAGCAGCGTCTGCGCATCGTTCAGCATGCGGCCCCAGGACGGCTGCGGCGGCTGCGTGCCGAGACCGAGATAGGACAGCGCGGCTTCGGCAAGGATCGCGAGCGCGAACTGGATGGTGACTTGCACGATCAGGATCGACAGGATGTTGGGCAGCACATGCTCGATGGTGATGCGGAATTTGCCCTTGCCCGAGGCGCGCGCCGCCAGCACGAATTCGCGCGCCCAGATCGCGTTGGCCGAGCCGCGTGTCAGCCGGGTCAGCGTCGGGATCTGGAAAATGCCGATCGCGATGATCGAGGTCACCATGCCCGGCCCGACGACCGCGGCGAGCATGATCGCGGAGAGCACCGCCGGAAAGGCGAAGGTGAAATCGGAGAAACGCATGATGATCTCTTCGGTCCAGCCGCGCTTGGCCGACGCGACCAGGCCGAGGCAGACACCGAAGGTGAGACCGATGCTCACGGCGATGATGCCGACCAGAATGGTCGAGCGCGCGCCGGCGAGCAGCAGCGAGACGATGTCGCGGCCGAAGGAATCGGTGCCGAGCCAGTGTGCCGCCGACGGCGGCCGGAGCTTCGAGGCGATGTCGATCTCGTAGGGCGACCACGGCGTCCACACCAGCGACAACAGCGCCGAGGCGAGGACCAGCAGGCTCAGCGCGCCGCCGAGCACAAAGCTGCGGTGACGCAGCGCGCGGGCCCAGAAGGTGCGGGCCGGCAGCGGACGCGTTACGATCGGGGCGTCGACCGAAGTGGTCAGTGGTGCGCTCACAAATCCTGGACCTTGATGCGGGGATCGATGAAGGCGTAGAGCACGTCGACCACGAAATTCACGATGACGACCATGGCCGCCAGCAGCATCACGCAATTGCGCACCACGATCAGGTCGCGGTTGGCGATCGACTGGAAGATCAGGCGGCCGAGGCCCGGCAGGTAGAACACGTTCTCGATCACGATGGTGCCGGCGAGCAAATTGGCGAATTGCAGCCCCATCACCGTCATTACGGGGATCATGGCGTTGCGCAGCACATGGCTCCACAGCACCTCGCGCTTGCCGAGACCCTTCGCGCGCGCGGTGCGGACAAAGTCTTCTCGCAGCACTTCGAGCACAGCCGAGCGCGTGACGCGCGCAAGGATCGCGGCCTGCACCACCGCGAGCGAGACCGCCGGCAGCAGCAGCGACTTGATGCCGAGCCAGATGCCATCCTCCCAGCCGGGAAAGCCGCCCGCCGAGAGCCATTGCAGCCGCACCGAGAACAGGAGGACAAGGAGGATCGCGAACCAGAAGTTCGGCAGCGCGATGCCCACCTGCGTCAACGACATCACGCCGACGTCGCCGAGCTTGTTGTGGTTGGCCGCGGTGTAGATGCCGGCCGAGAGCGCCAGCGTCACCGTGATCAGCATCGACATGATCGCGAGCGGGATAGTCAGCACCAGCCGCTCCGCGATCAGGCTCGCGACCGGCGTGCCATAGACATAGCTGTTGCCGAGATCGCCGACGAGGAGGCCCTTGATCCATTGCAGATAGCGAACCGCCAGCGGCTGATCCAGCCCCAGCTTGACGGTGAGCGCGCGCACCGCGTCGGCCGAGGCATCGGCGCCCATCAGCATCTGCGCCGCGTTGCCCGGAAGAGCGTCCAGCACCAGGAAAATGATCACGGATGCGCCGACCAGCGTCGCCAGCAAGGTCAACAGACGTCGAAGAAAGAATACGCTCATGCGCGCTCGGCTTCAGGGCTCATCCGCCGCACGATCAACATGTCCGGGCGCCGGAGGCAAGTCCTTTGCGGCATGTGCCTCACCTCAGCCGGGCCGGCGGGACAGAAGATCGTGCGAGGCCTCGAACAGCGCGCTCACGCGCAGCAATTCGGCATCGGCACGAAAGCGCCCGACGAGCTGAAGCCCGATCGGCAGGCCGTCGCGGCCGAAGCCGCAGGGAAGACTGATCGCGGGGTGCCCGGTCATGTTGAACGGCATGGTCCAGGGGAACCAGTGCGGCCGGACGCTGTCGAAGTGCTTGCCGTCGATCTCGATGGTGCCGAACAGGTCCTGGTCGATCGGCAGCGCGGTGCGGGTGAGGGTCGGCATCGCCAAAAGATGCCCGCGCGCAAGCAGGGATTGCACGCGGCGGAACAGCGCGGTGCGCGCGAACATCGCCTCCTGATAGGCGACGCCGCTGACATTGGTCGCGAGCGCGACCTGCTTGACGAAGGCCTCGCTGAGGACGTCGCCATGCTCGGCCACCAGCTTGGCGAAACGCGTGCGCCAGACGGTGTGGTTGATGGCACGCCAGATCGGCTCGATGTCAAAGCCCTCGCCGGAGAACTCCTCGAGCTCGGCACCGAAACCGGCCAGCCGCTCGAGGCTCGCCTTGAAGCTGGCCGCGACATCTGACGACACCGGGCGGCCGGGCGGCGACGCACAGAATAGGATCTTTTGCCCGCGCAGATCGCCGCGCGGCGCGGCGGTGCCGATGAAATCGGGCACGGGCACGCCGATCGACCATGGATCGCATGAGTCCTCGCCGGCCATCGCCTGCATCATCAGCGCGGTATCGGCGACGGTGCGCGTGGTCGGCGTGACATAGGTCTGGTTGCCGAAGGCGTCGAGCGCCTGGCTGTGCGCTATCACGCCGTTGCTCTGCTTCAGCCCGACCACGCCATTGCAGGCGGCCGGAATCCGCGTCGAGCCACCGCCATCGGTCGCAATCGCCAGCGGCGCGATGCCGCTCGCCACCGCCACCGCCGCGCCGCCGCTGGAGCCGCCGGAGGAGCGCCGCGCGTCCCACGCATTGCGGGTGCGGCCGAACAAGGGCGAGTCGGTCAGGCATTTGCTGCCAAATTCGGGGGTCGTGGTCTTGCCGATCAGGATCGCGCCTTCCGCGCGGAGCTTTGCGACCGCGACAGCATCCTCGCTCGGCACATTGTCCTTGTAGGGAACGGCGCCGAACGTGGTCTTCACGCCCCCAGTGTTGACGATGTCCTTGACGGTGACGGGAAGGCCATGCAGCAGGCCGAGCGGATCGCCCGCCATCACCTTGCGCTCGGCCGCGCGGGCCGCCGCCATCGCCTCGTCGCCGCAGAGCGTGATGAAACAGTTCAGCTCGGGCTGAAGCGCCTCGGCTCGCGCGAGCACGGCGTGGGTGACTTCGACAGGCGAAATCTTCTTCGTGGCAATGAGGCCGCGCAGTTCGGTTGCAGATAGCAGGCAGGGATCGCCGTTCATCGTCACATCACGCTCCGAAGCCGGCCCCCGTTGGCCCAGCCATTGCATTGACATCGAGAATGACAGTTTTGTTAACTCGCCGTCCAATACGTTTTTGGACGCCAACCCATACGTTTTCGGTATGCCAATGGATCTTCGCCGGCTCCGTTACTTCGTCGCCGTGGCCGAGGCGCGCAGCGTCGGCAAGGCCGCCGAACGGCTGCGGATGGCACAGCCTCCCCTCTCCGTCCAGATCCGCAAGCTTGAAGCCGAGGTCGGCGCGCCGCTGTTCCGCCGCGGCACGCGCGGCATGGACCTGACGGAAGCGGGCCAGGCCCTGCTGGTGCGCGCCGGCGAAGCACTGGCGCTGGCCGCCGACGGCATCGAAGCCGCGCGCGCGGTCGCGGCCGGGAGCCGCGGGCGGATTTCCGTCGGATACATGTTCGTGCTGGCGAACGCCATGCTGCCGCGCCTGATCCCCGAGCTGCGGCGATCCATTCCCGGCGTCGACCTCGACTTCGCCGAGCTCAGCGCCTCGACGCGCGAGGCGCGGCTGCTCGACCGCAGCGTCACCGTCGCGCTGTGCATGCCGGCGATCCACCATCCCGAGATCCAGGTGGCGCGGATCGGCGCGCAGCCGTTCATGCTGGCGATGCCGAATCGCTCACCGCTTGCGCGCCTAAGCGCCGTGCCGATGGCGCGACTCCAGGGCCGCCCGCTGATCGCGCTGCCGCCGCCGGAGCAAGACCCTGCCTCCTCCGCGGTCGCAGCCTTGCTGCGGCGGCATCAGATCGTGATGCCGATCGCGAGCCGGGTGGAGACGGTCCATTCGGCGATGAGCCTCGTCCTCGCCGGTGAAGGGCTTGCGATCCTGCCGGCCTGCGCGAAGCTCGGCGCGCCGCAGGGCATCGTGTTCCGGCCGCTGCGGGAGGCGAGCGACTCCATCGATATCGCGGTGTGCTGGCGGCGGGATTCGCAAAGCCCGCTGATCCGCACCTTCCTCAAATGCGCCGAGAAGGTGGTGGCACGGCTTTGATGCGGAGCCGCGCTAGACGCCCCACGTGACTTCATGGCTCCAGGGCGGATCGGCGCCCGGGCGGGTACAGGTCAGGCCGGCGCAGTTGGCGGCAAAGGACAGCGCGCGGCGAAGCTCGTCCGTGCCGATGTCTTTCAGCTGCTGCCGGCCGATGCGGCCCTGCTTGTGCAGGGCGAACAGCAGCGCCGCCTGAAAGCTGTCGCCGGCCCCAATGGTGTCGGCGATCTCGACCTTCGGTGCCGGCACTTCGATCTGCCCTGCTCCCGCGTGCCAGGCGATGGCGCCATGGTTGCCGCGGGTGATGACGATGAGGCTCGTGCCCTGCCCCAGCAACGCGTTCGCGCGTTGCTGATATGGCTCCTCGCCGAAGAGATACGCGAAGTCGACATCCGACATCTTGATGAGATCGGCGGTCCTTGCGAACTCCGTCATGCGCGCGAGATAGGCGGGCTTGTCCTTGACCAGATTGGGCCTGCAGTTCGGATCAAAGGAGATCGTCGACGTCGCGCGCGCGTCCGCGATCAGGGCTTTCGTCTCGGCCGCGCCCTGGTCGTTCACCAGCGTGGTCGATCCGACATGGATGGCCTCGACCGTCGCGAACGGAATTGTGCCACGCCGGTAGGTCCAGTTCCGTGTCGCGGTCTCCGCGTCATAGAACGCATAATGCGACTCGCCCGCCACGATGCGCACGAAGGCGAGCGTGGTCTGGTGATCGCCGCGGGTGGCCAGCCCCAACTCGACGTTCGACGCGGCGGCGTGATCGGCGATCATACGCCCGAACATGTCGGTCGAGATACCACCGACGAAGCCGGTCGGCGCGCCGAGCCGCGCCATGCCGATCGCGACGTTGAGGCAGGAGCCGCCGACCGCAGGCATCACCGCCTCGCGCCCCTCGGTGTTTTGCGTCGGGACGAAATCGATCAGCGCATCGCCGCAGGCAATCAACATCCGTTTCAACCTCCGGCACCCTCGCGCATCGCCGCGCGGCTGCCGCGATCGACCTCGCGCAGCAGCTTGTACACTTCGCGCTTCCTGCTGTGAAACGCGGCCATGTCGGGCGCGGTCGGCTCGCTCTTGCGGCCCAGCGCCGACATCTTGGCCATGGTCTCGCCGATCGAGGCATAGGCGCCGCCGGCGACGGCGCCCAGCATCGCGGCACCCAGCAGCACCGGCTCCTTGGTCTGCGGCAGCGCGACGGTGAGGCCCGTGGTGTCGGCCATGATCTGCCGCACCAGCGGACTGCGGCTGGCGCCGCCGCCCATGATCATGATGCCGGCATGGACGCCATGCGCGGCAAAGGCTTCGATCACTTCCGCAAGGCCATAGGCCAGCCCGCAGAGGCCGGCGATGAACAACCGCTCCATCGAACTGACATCGGTGTCGAGATCGAGGCCCGCGATCACCGCGCGAGTGTCAGGGTCGGCATAGGGCGAGCGGTTACCGATAAATTCGGGGAGCACGTGGACGTCGCGCGCCAGCAGCGCGGCGCGGCTGGCATCGCCGGCGCGCGCAATGATGCGGCGCTCGAGGAACTCGATGAGGTCGACACCCTCGCTTTTCGCCGCGGCGCTCGCTTCCGCGTGGCCGGGATGCGACTTGAGGAGATGGTCGATCGCGGCGCCCGCAGCGGACTGGCCACCCTCGTTGAGCCAGAAATCAGGTACCATACCGGAGTAATAAGGCCCCCAGACGCCTGGCACGAAGCACGGCTCCTTGGTCGTCGCCATGATGCAGGCCGACGTGCCCATGATGTAGGCGAGACGATCGGTGACGTCGCTCGTTCCACCCGATCCGTCACGGCCACCGATGGCGCCGATGCCGCCGGCATGGGCGTCGATCAGGGACGCCCCGACCGGCGTGCCCGCGGTCAGGCCGAGATCGGCGGCGGCGGCGCTGGTGAGACCGGTGCCAAGCCGCGTCCCGGGCGCGACGATTTCGGTGCCGATGCGGGTGTATTTTTCGCTGACGAAGTCGGCGAGGCCGATGCGCTCAAAGAAAGGCGCGCTCCAGCCGCCACCATCATGCGCGAGATAGTTCCATTTGCAGGTCACCGTACAGGTCGAGCGCTGCAGCGATCCGGTGGCGCGCCAGGTCAGATAGTCTGCGAGGTCGAAGAAATGTCCGGCAGCATCGAAGCTCGCGCGCAAATGACGTTTCAGCCAAAGGAGCTTCGGCATTTCCATCTCGGGCGAGATCGAGCCGCCGACATAGCGCAGCACATCGTCCGCGGTCTCGTTGATGAGACGCGCTTCCGCAATGGCGCGGTGATCCATCCAGACGATGACATTGCGCTGCCTGTCGCCGGAGGCGCTGACCGTGACGGGCTCGCCCCTGGGATCGAGCACCACGAGGGAACAGGTCGCATCAAAGCCGATGCCGCCGACGCTGTCGGGCGCGATGGCGGCTTCTGCCATCGCCGCCCGCACCGATTTGACACAGGCCTGCCAGATATCCTCCGACGACTGCTCGACGATATCGCCGGCCTCGTGCCAGATCCGAATCGGATGCTTGGCGGTCGCGAGCAGTGTGCCCGCCTCGTCAAACACCCCGGCCCGCGTGCTCGTGGTCCCCACGTCGACGCCGATATACGCTCGCGGCATTGTCGCTCCCGGAAGCTCTCGTCAGTTTTGACGGTAGCCTACCAGCAAGTGTAGCCGCCATCCACCAGCACGATGCTGCCGGTCATCAAGCTCGCCGCTTCGGAGGCCAGGAACAAAACGACCGAGGCGATCTCCTCGACCTGCCCCATCCGCCCCATCGGGGTTCCGCCGATCCAGGCGTCGTACATTCGCGGGGTGCTCTTCACGAAGGCATTGAGCGGCGTGTCGATATAGGTCGGGGCCACCGCGTTGACGCGGATGCCCCGCGCCCCCCATTCGGCGGCCAGCGACTTGGTCAGATGATGCACGCCGGCCTTGGAGGCGTTGTAGAAGCACTGCTCCTGCGGCTTGTTGACGATGAAGCCGGACATCGAGCCGACATTGACGATGGCGCCGCTCTTGGCGTTGAGCATGTGCTTGCCGAATTCGCGGCAGCACCAGAAGGTGCCGTTGAGATTGACGTCGATGACGTTGAGCCAGTGCTCGTCGGTGACGGTCTCGGCCGGCGTCTCGCTGCGGGCAATGCCCGCATTGTTGACGAGGATGTCGACCTTGCCGTGGCGGGCGACGAGGTCGTTGGCGACCTCAGCCACGCGCTTGGTATCGGTGACGTCCATGATCGCAGTCTCGATGTCAAAACCCTTCGCCTTCAGGCTGGCCTTGGCATCGCCGGCGACCTTGCTGTCGCGATCGCCGATGATGACCTTCGCGCCGGCTTCGGCCAGCGCTTCCGCGCAGGCGAGGCCAATGCCTTGCCCGCCGCCGGTGATGAACGCGGTCTTGCCGCTCAGCTTGAATTTTTCGAGATACATGGTGGTCTTTCCGTCTCTTGCCGTCTCTTGCCGTTTCTTGTCAGCCCCGAAGCGCGTTGCCGCTCTCGTCGAAGCGATGGATGCGCGCGGGATCCGGCACCAGCGACACGCGGTCGCCGGCATGCAGGCTCAATTCGCCGATGTAGCGCGCCGTCAGCATGCCGAGCGGTCCGGCATCGACATACAGGAAGGTGTCGCTGCCCAGATGCTCGGCGACCGCGATCGTTCCCTGCCAGCCGCCGGCGCCGTCGCGCTCGATCTTGAGATGCTCCGGCCGCACGCCGATCGTCGCCGCGCCCTTCTGCAAGGCGTGCTCGCCAGTGACGAAGTTCATCTTCGGCGAGCCGATGAAGCCGGCGACGAAGAGATTGGCGGGTCGCTCATAGAGCTCCAGCGGCGAGCCATATTGCTCGATCTTGCCGCCGTTCAGCACGACGATCTTGTCGGCCATGGTCATGGCCTCGACCTGATCGTGGGTGACGTAGATCGCAGTGGTGCCGAGCTGCTTCTGGAGCCGCGTGACTTCTATCCGCATCTGCACGCGCAAGGCCGCATCCAGGTTGGACAGCGGCTCGTCGAACAGGAATGCCTTGGGCTCGCGGACGATGGCGCGGCCGATCGCGACGCGCTGGCGCTGGCCGCCGGAGAGCTCGCGCGGCTTGCGATCGAGATAGGGTGTGAGGTTCAGTGTCGCGGCCGCTGCCTCGACCTTGCGGTTGGTCTCGTCCTTGGAAAGGCCTGCCATCTTCAGGCCGAAGCCGATGTTGCCGCGGACGCTCATGTGCGGATAGAGCGCATAGGACTGAAACACCATCGACAGCCCGCGCTTGGCCGGCGGCGTGTCGACGACGTTCTTGCCGTCGATCAGGATCTTGCCGCCTGAGACGTCTTCGAGCCCGGCGATCAGCCGCAGCAGCGTGGTCTTGCCGCAGCCCGAGGGACCTACGAACACCACGAAGGAGCCGTCGGCGATCTCGAGGTCGGCACCCTTGATGATGTGCACAGGACCGAAGGATTTCTGTACGTCCTGAAGTGTGATCTGACCCATGATCCGCCAGCCCCTTTACTTCACCGCGCCGAAGGTGAGCCCGCGCACGAGCTGCTTCTGGCTGAACCAACCGAGGACGAGAATGGGCGCGATCGCCAGCGTCGAGGCCGCCGACAGCTTTGCCCAGAACAGCCCTTCCGGGCTCGAATAGGAGGCGATGAACGTCGTGAGAGGTGCGGCGTTCGACGTTGAAAGGTTCAGCGTCCAGAACGCCTCGTTCCAGGCCAGGATCAGATTGAGCAGCATGGTCGACGCCAGCCCCGGGATCGCCATTGGCGTCAAGACGTAGACGAGCTCGCGGCCTATCGTGGCGCCGTCCATGCGCGCGGCCTCGAGGATGTCGCGCGGAATCTCCTTGAAATAGGTGAACAGCATCCAGATCACGATCGGCAGATTGCCGAGGCAGAGGATGAAGACGAGGCCGATACGGGAATCGAGCAGGCCGAAGGTCTTGAAGATCAAATAGATCGGTACCAGCACGCCGACCGGCGGCATCATCTTGGTCGAGAGCATCCAGAGCAGGATGTCCTTGGTGCGCTTGGTCGGCGAGAATGCCATCGACCAGGCCGCGGGGATCGCGATCAGCATCGCAATGAGCGTCGAGCCGCCGGCGATGATGATCGAGTTCATCGCGTGGTGGAAATAGTCGCTGCGCTCCTGCACAGTCGCGTAGTTTTCCGTGGTCCAGTGGAAGAACAGGAAGGACGGGGGAATGGCGAAGGCCTCTAACTCGGTCTTGAAGCTCGCCAGCACCATCCAGAGGATCGGGAAGAAGATCAGGAAGCCGAAGAACCACGCTCCGATCGTCGAGACCACCACCCGCTGCGTCGTCGCCATCCGCGCCATGTTTCAAGCCTCCAGATTGCGGCCGACGATGCGGACGAGGAAGAAAGCGACGACGTTGGCGATCACGACCGCAACGAGGCCGCCTGCGGAGGCGCTGCCGACGTCGAACTGGATCAGCGCCTGCGAATAGATCAGGAAGGCGATGTTGGTGGTTTGCAGGCCCGGTCCGCCGCCGGTGGTGACGAAGATCTCCGCGAACACCGTGAGCAGGAAGATGGTCTCGATCAGGATCACCACGGTGATGGGACGCGCAAGGTGCGGCAGCGTGATATAGATGAAGGTCGAGACGGCGCTGGCGCCGTCCATCTCGGCGGCCTCCTTCTGCTCCTCGTCGAGCGATTGCAGCGCGGTCAGCAAAATGAGCGTCGCGAACGGCAGCCATTGCCAGGCGACGATCAGGATCACCGCGAGCAGCGGCGCGTCGGTGAACCAGTCGATCGGCGTCAACCCGACCAGCTTGGCGAGCCAGGCGAACAGGCCGGAGACCGGATGCATCAAAAGGTTCTTCCAGACCAGCGCGCTCACCGTCGGCATCACGAAGAACGGCGCAATCACCATCAGCCGCACGATGTTGCGGCCGATCACGGGCTGGTCCATCAGCAGCGCCAGGGGGATGCCGAGCAGGATCGTCAGCGCCAGCACTGAGCCGACCAGCACCAGTGTGTTCCGGAGCGAGGCGAGGAAGGCGGGATCGGTGAGGAAGTAGCGGAAATTCTCCAGGCCGACGAACGCCTCGGAGCCGGGATCGAGCAGGCTGTAATGCAGGGTCGAGAAATAGATCGTCAGCGCCAGCGGAACGATCATCCAGATGAAGAGCAGCCCGACCGCAGGCGTCAGGAGCGAACGCGCAAGAAACTGCGTCTGCCGGGTTGCCATCCTTGGCGTCTCCGCTGGGAGGAAGAAGGCGGCCATCCATTCGGGGCTGGCTGGTGGATGGCCGCCAGTTTGAGCTCAGGAGGGAGAGCTCGGGTTCACTTGATGTAGCCGGCGCGCTTCATCTCGCGCTCGGTGGCGGACTGCGCCGCGGTAAGCGCGGCATCGACCGTCATCGATCCCGCGAGCGCGGCGGAGAATTGCTGGCCCACCTGCGTGCCAATGCCCTGGAATTCGGGGATCGCCGCGTATTGCACGCCGACGTAAGGCACCGGCTTCACGGTGGGCTTGTTCGGGTCGGCAGCATCAATCGAGGCCAGCGTCAGCTTCGCGAAGGGCGCGACTTTCAGATAGTCCTCGTTCTGGTAGAGCGAGGTCCGCGTGCCTGGCGGCACGTTGGCCCAGCCCTCCTTCGACGCCACGAGCTTGGTGTAATCCTTGCTCGTCGCCCAGGCGATGAACTTCTCGGCCGCGTCCGACTTCTTCGAGCCGGCGGGAATTGCAAGGCTCCAGGCCCACAGCCAGTTGGCGTTCTTGCCGAGCCCCGTGTTGGGCGCGAGCGCGAAGCCGACCTTGTCGGCGACCTGGGACTCCTTCGGGTTGGTGACAAAGGACGCAGCGACCGTCGCATCAATCCACATCGCGCATTTTCCGGCGTTGAACAGCGCCAGGTTTTCATTGAAGCCGTTGGCGCTCGCGCCGGGAGGGCCGGCGTCCTTCATGAGATTGACGTAAGTCGTGAGCGTCGTCTTCCATTCCGGCGTGTTGAACTGCGGCTCCCACTTCTCGTCGAACCAGCGCGCGCCGTAGGAATTGGCCATGGCCGACAGGAACGCCATGTTCTCGCCCCACCCGGCCTTGCCGCGGAGACAGATGCCGTAGGTGCCGGCGCTCTTGTCCGTGAGCTTCTTGGCGGCGTCGATGACGAAATCCCAGGTCGGCTTTTCCGGCATCTTCAGGCCGGCCTTCTCGAACAGGTCGGTGCGATACATTACCATCGAGCTCTCGCCATAGAACGGCGCGGCGTAGAGCTTGCCGTCGACGGAGACCGCGTCCTTGATCTTCGGCAAGAGGTCGGCGACGTCGTAGTCGGCGCCGAGATTGGCGAGCGGCACCAGCCAGCCCTTCTTGGCCCAGATCGGCACCTCATAGGTGCCGATGGTCAAAACGTCGAATTGGCCGCCCTTGGTGGCGATGTCGGTGGTGACGCGCTGGCGCAGCACGTTCTCCTCCAGCGTCACCCATTTGACGGTGATGTCTGGATTTTTCTTGGTGAATTCGCTGGCCAGCCCCTGCATGCGGATCATGTCGCCATTGTTGACGGTGGCGATGGTCAGGGTCGTTTCGGCCATCACAGGGACAGCCAACAACAGGCAAGACGCGCCGCAGACGGCGCCGAGGACGTGTTTCACGGTGACCTCCCTAGGATCGCGCTTCTGAGCATATGCCCACGCGTTGAGCGTATGTTCGGACGAGGTGCGACGCTTGTCAAGCAGGCGCGCGGGCGTTCCCGCAACTTATGAGTGCTGCGGTGCACCACCCACCCCCGTCATGCCCCGCGAAGGCGGGGCATCCAGTACGCCGTGTCGTGAGTTGGTTTGCCCCAAGCGGGGCCGCGGAGTACTGGATCATCCGCTTTCGCGGATGATGACAGTCGCGCAAGTCGTGAGATCGCCCGCCCTACCGCTCCAGAATCGCCCTTGCCGTCGCCTCGTCCGTGATCAGGCCGTTGATCAGGTGCCCGTTCAGCGCGGCCGCGATCGCCGGCACCTTGGCCGCACCGACCGCGGCGCCGATCGTGGTGGTCTTGGCCGGCACTTCCGGCGGAATGCTGGTGAGGCGCTTGTTGGTGCCGGCCTTGAGCAGGCGGCCCTTGGCATCATAGGCCCAGCCGGTGATTTCGCCGATCGCCCCCTGCCGCATCATCTCGAACAATTCGTCGCGGGTGACGAAGCCGTCGATGTGGATTTGCGCCTTCTGGTCCATCTGACCGATGCCGACGAGGCGCAAGTCAGCCTTGGCGGCGACCGCCTTGACCTTCGCGATCGGCTCGATCCGCACCATCTTGTTGCGCTCGTCCTCCGACGACATCAGGAACGGCAGCGGCATCGGATAGTGCCGCGCGCCGGTGCGGTCGGCGAGCCGGCCGACGGTGTCGTAGAAGCTCGCCGAGCCGTCGGCGGAGATGTTGCCGACCAGCGAGACGATCTGGTGGTTGGGCCGGTCGATCGGCGTCACGCGCTCGACCGCAGCGCGCACCGCCCTGCCCGTACCGAGCGCGACGATGACGGGCGTTTCCGAACGCAACGTCGAATCCAGCAGGTTGGCACAGCGTTCGGCGATGCCCGCCGTGGCCTGCGGCGCGGCAGGATCGGCCGGCACCACCTCGCAATGGCTGAGGTCGAAGCGCGCCTTCAGGCGTGCCGCCAGTTCCATGCAGGCGGCGATGGGATGTTCGAGACGGAAGGTGATGAGACGCTCGGCAAGGCACAGCGAGACCAGCCGCTGCGCGGAGGCCCGCGAGACCTGCAGCATCTTTGCGATCTCGTCCTGGGTGTGACCGGCAATGAAATAGAGCCAGCCGGCACGCGCGGCATCGTCGAGCCTGGACTTTTCGTTCTCGACGGCCATGGCGGCCTACGCCTCCCAGAAATCGCTCATGTGCGCGAAGACCCGATCGGCCCCGGCGCGGGACAATATAGCTTGGCCGTCGCGCCCGCGATAATGGCTGCCGCCGACAAATCCCCAGACGGTCATGCCGGCAGCCTTCGCGGCCAGCACGCCACTGACGCTGTCCTCGATCACCAGCGTGCGCGCGGGTTGCGCGCCCATTTTCTCCGCCGCGTGGAGAAAGAGATCCGGCGCGGGCTTGCCGTGCGTGACCATCTGCGCCGTGTAGATCCGGTCGCCGAAATGGGGCGCGAGACCGGTCACCCTCAGAGACAGCGCGACGCGGTCGAGATCACTCGACGAGGCCACGCAATTCGGCACGCGCAGGCCGGACAGGACGGTATCGGCATCGGGAATCGGATCGAGCGCCTTCTCGAAGGCGGTCAGTACGCGCGCCTTCAGCCGGACGGGAAAATCGGCCGGCACCGCCTGGCCGAATTCGCGATAATGCTGCGTGACCGCGCTCGTGCTTCGCCCGAGAAACAGCTCGAGCGCCTGCACAAGTGTCAGCGATATCCCGAATCCGGACAGCTCGTCGACAAGGCACTGGCAGCTCAAGAGCTCGCTGTCGACGAGCACGCCGTCGCAGTCGAAGATGACGAGATCGGGCCTTTGCCGGCTTCGGTCCATCCGGCCATTCGATCATATACCCATGCTTTGAGCAATAGTTCACCGAAGAGGCGCGTGGCGGGCTTTCCGGGGTCAATGGGCGACCTGTCGATAGATCGCCGGCAGCGCCGCAGGCAATCGACAGATATTGCCGACGATGGCGTAGCCGCTGCGGCCGAACAGCGTCGGGACGTAGGATTGCGCCGTCGCATCGACCGTCACGCCGAAGACCGCGATGCCAAGCCGCCGCGCCTCCTGCACGGATTTGCGGGTGTCCTCGACTGCAAAGCGCCCCTCATAATGATCGACGTCGTTCGGCTTGCCGTCGGTGAGAACGAGCAGCAGCTTCTTGCGCTGCGGCTGGCGCGCCAGCTCGGTCGAGGCGTGGCGTACCGCCGCGCCGATCCGTGTGTAATAGCCAGGCTTCAGCGCGCCGATCCGGCGCTCGATCGCCCCACTCATCGGCTCGCCGAAGGCCTTGACCGTTTCGAGCCGTACCCAGGAACGTCGGCGCGAGGTGAAGGTGAGGATGCTGTGGTGATCGCCGCAGGCCGACAGGCCATGCGCAAGCACCAGCAGCGCCTCCTTCTCGACGTCGAGCACCCGGTAACCGTCGACCCAGGCATCCGTCGAGAGCGAGACGTCCACCAGCAGGGTGACGGCGAGATCGTGCCCCTGCGGGCGCATCGCGACATGGATGCGATCGAGACCGCCGCCGCTGCCGGCGCGGAGATCGCACCGCGCACGCACGAGCGCATCGAGGTCGAGATCGTGACCATCGGCTTGGGCGCGCATCAATTCGTGACGCGGCCGCAACACCTCGAAGCGGCGGCGCACCTGGCGGATATGCCGACACATGGCGTCGTCAGGCGTCCAGCTCTCACCCAGCTCGGAGGCCGCACCCGCGAGCACGCGGCAATGATCGGGCAGATAGGAGCCGCTGCGATAATCCCATTCGGGATAGCTCAGGTCGGCGTTCAATCGCGAGGCATCGAGGGCTTCCGGCGGCAGGTCGAGATCGAATTTGAGCCGGCTCGCCGGCTTGCCGCTGCGGCGGCTGAGCGTGATCTCCTCGAGGTCGTCGGCTGCCTTCTGCGCTTCCTCGTCCTCACTGTCGTCAGCCGGGCGATCGACATTGATCATCTCGGCCATCGCGAGGATCTTTTCAAAGCGATTGAGCACGAACGGGTCGCGGCGATCGGTGCCGTCTTCGCGCTCACGGACGGCGAAACGCTTGCGATCGTCTGATGGCGCTGGCGCGGCGGTCGGCCCGCACGCGTCATCGCCCGCATGTGCGGGTGACAGCTCCCGTGTCCAGCAATCGCCCCAGAGCGGGCATGGCAGGATCGAACGATAGCCCGGCGGCGCCCTGTCCGGCAGCGGCTCTGTCCCCATCATCGCCGGCCACAGCTTTCCCACCGGCGGCGTACCGGCGCCGAGCAGAGCAAGCACGATCTGCTCCATGTCCTGCTCGATGCGCGGCAATGGCCGGTGCGGCCGCGCCATGGCCGTGGCCGCGGCCAGCCGGGCGTAGTCCCCGGCAAGGCCGGGACATTCCGTCAGCACAAGCACCGCGATCTCGCTGGCCCGCCGCAGCATCAACAGGTCGCGCCGCAACGGATCGGCCTCGGGGATAGCGTCGACCGGCGCAAAGGCAAACCACACGGCCAGCCACCGGTACAGCGCAGCATTCAGCCCGCGATCGGCGAAGATCGCGATGTTGTCGGGCAGGAAGATCGTCGCGGCGTCACGCCCCGGTTGCTCGAGCCGCTCGTCGCCGAGCCCGATGCGCTGCCGCCATCCAAGCCGATGCCCAGTCCGGCGAGCACTCGCGCTGGCGATCTGCACGCCCGTCTCCCCGCCAAGCGCGCGGAACATGATCGCGATCCGGCTGCGCACCTCCGCGAGGGACACCGCGTGTTCGGCGTAAACCAGATAGCTCGCGGTGCCGCCGACCAGGCGATGCCAGGCGCGGCCGACGGTTTCTTCAAGCTCGAGGAAATCGAGCATCGCATCACCCTCAGGAGATCACGGCGCGTGCGACGTCGAGCAGCGCCGCCTTGACGTCTGCGTCATCGGTGAGCGGTTCGATCATGCCGGCCAGCACCGCATCGCCAATTGAGGCTCCGGCCGCAATCAGGGTGGCGCAATAGACGACGAGACGGGTCGAGACCCCCTCCTCCAGGTCGTGCCCTTTGAGCGCGCGCAGCCGGCTGGCCAGCCCAACCAGCGGCCGCACGCGCTCCGGCGAGAGCCCGCTTTCGGCGGACACCACCGCCTCCTCCTGCTCCGGCGGCAGGAAGCCGAACTCGATGGCAACGAAGCGCTGACGCGTCGACGGCTTCAACGCCTTCAGCAGCGTCTGGTAGCCGGGATTGTAGGAGACCACGAGCATGAAGCTCTTCGGCGCGACCAGCTCCTCGCCGGTCCGCTCCAGCGGCAGAATGCGGCGGTCGTCGGTGAGCGGATGCAGCACCACCGTGACGTCCTTGCGCGCCTCCACGATTTCGTCGAGATAGCAGATGCCGCCCTCGCGCACCGCCCGTGTCAGCGGACCGTCGGTCCACACGGTGTCGCCGCCTCTCAGCAGGTAGCGGCCGGTGAGATCGGCGGCGGTGAGATCGTCATGGCAGGCGACGGTGTGAAGCGGCAATCCCAGCCGCGCCGCCATGTGGGCGACGAAGCGCGTCTTGCCGCAGCCGGTCGGTCCCTTCAACAGGACCGGGAGCTGATGCCGCCAGGCGTGCTCGAACAGCCCGCATTCGTTGCCGCTCGGAACGTAAGCCGGGAGCACGAGCGCGGGTGCCGCCAAGGCGTGAAGTGCTGCTGTCATGGTTCTTCTCCGGAAATCATTCTGGAACGGCGGCCGCGACTTGCGCGGCCGCCTTGTGTTCATTCGGCCGGTTGGAGCACGCCTGGGATAGTCGCCCGCTTCTCGCGGCCGGGCACCAGCACCGCCCAGACGAACATCAGCGCAGAGATCGCGACGAACACGCCGGAGCCGAGCCGCACCCAGTAGAAGAAGGCAAGCTGGTCCTGCACGTCCATGTAACTCTGGCCAAGCACGCGCTGGAGATGGACCTGAATCACGCCGGCAAAGGTCAACGCGAAAGTCATGGTCATCATCGCCGTGCACATGATCCAGAAGCTGGTCATGCTGAGCCACTGGTTATAGGGCGCACGTCCCTTGATCTGCGGGATCGCATAAGCCATCACCGACAGGTTCAGCATCACATAGGCGCCGAAGAAGGCGAGATGGCCATGTGCGGCAGTGACCTGCGTGCCGTGGGTGTAGTAGTTCACCGAGGACAGCGTGTGCAGGAAGCCCCAGACGCCGGCGCCGAGGAACGCCATCACCGAGCAGCCGACCGACCACAGCAGCGCGGCGCGGTTCGGATGCTTGCGGCCGGCCTTCCAGGTCATCTGCACCGTGAAGATCACCATGGTGAAGAAGGGCGCGACTTCCAGCGTGGAGAACAGCGAGCCGATCCACTGCCAGTAGCCGGGTGCGCCGATCCAGTAGAAATGGTGGCCGGTGCCGAGAATGCCCGAGAACAGCGCAAGGCCGATGATGACGTAGAGCCATTTCTCGACCACCTCGCGGTCGATGCCGTTGAGCTTGATCATCAGATAGGCGAGCACGGACGCCATGATCAGCTCCCAGACGCCCTCGACCCAGAGATGGACGACGTACCACCAGTACATCTTGTCGACCGCGAGATTGGCCGGATTGTAGAAGGCGAACAGGAAGAAGATCGCAACGCCCCACAGGCCGAACAACAGGATGTTGGTGACCGTCGTCTTGCGTCCCCTCAGCGCCGTCATCGTCACGTTGAACAGGAACATCAGGCAGACAACCACGATGCCGACCTTGATGATGAAGGGCTGCTCGAGGAATTCGCGGCCTTCATGGTAGTGGAACAGATAGCCGACCACAGCCACGCCAGCGGCGCCAAAGAACATCCAGAACTGGATCTTTGCGAGCAGCGGGCTGTAAAGCTCGGTCTCGGTTTCCTCCGGCAGCAGGAAGTAGGTCGCGCCCATGAAGCCGATCAGCGACCACACGATCAGCGCGTTGGTGTGAATCATCCTGACGATGTTGAACGGCAGCAGCACCGACAGCGTGTTGGGCAGGACGTAGATGGTCCCGGCAAGCAGGCCAAACAGGACCTGCGCCAGGAACAGCGTCAGCGCGCCGTAGAAATACAGCATCGCGACTTTCTGGGTTTGATATTTCATTTCGGGTTCTCTCTGTCTTGAAAGAGGCAAGGCCTTGAAAGAGGCGGCCTTGAAAGTGGAAGGCGTCAGCCGGCCTTGTTCGGCGGCCACTCCTGGCGCTTGATCTTGCTGGTCCATTGCAGGAAGTCGGCGAGATCGTTCAGCTCCTGGTCGGTGAGGTTGAACTGCGGCATCTGGCGCCGGCCCTCCGCGCCCGAGGGCTGCGATTGCATCCAGGCCTTCAACGTCTCGCGCGCACCGGCCGGATCCTCATTGCCGCCCCAGCGATCCCAGACATTGCCGACTTCGGGGGCGAAATAGGCGCCCTCGCCCAGCAAAGTGTGGCAATTGATGCAGGAGTTCTTCTCCCAGACATGCTTGCCGCGCGCGACCGACGATGTCAGCGTGGCCGCGTCCGTCGAGGTCGTCGCCATATAGTAATGGCTGTGCGCCGTCAGCCCGATGAAGATGGCGAAGAAGAAGGCCGAGCCGCCGTAGAAGACGTTTCGAGCCGCCGACTTGGTCAGGCGTTCAGCCATTGCCAGTCCTTTCCGTTGTGAGTCCCGTCGTGAGGAAGCAGTGATGCTGTATCTTGCCGATTGGTGCCGACGGGTCTTTGTCCGGGCGCAATGAACGCTGCGTTGGCGGCGTCAGATCAATGCGACGACGGCGGAGGCGAGCCAGGCAACAAGCACCACGATGAGGATCCATGCACTCACCAGACCGCGCCAAAGCGCCGGCGCGGCCCCGAGATCCATGAAATCGAGCGCAATGCGGCGGCCCTTGATGGCGGCGAAGGTCAGCAACAAAGCGTCGCCGAGCAGCGGTCGCGGCACTAGCTGTGGCACCAGGATGGTCGCCAGCGCGAGGCCGATCAGCGCGATCCAGGTGATGTCGAGGCGATCGGGCATCATCACCGCAGCAGATAGAGAATCGGGAACATCACGATCCAGACCAGATCGACCATGTGCCAGAAGGCGGCCCCCGTCTCGACGCCCGATATGTCGGCGCGGCGGCAGACCACGGCGAGAATCACGATGCCGAGGCAGACGTGCAGGAGATGGAAGCCGGTCAGGAGGAAGTAGAGCGTGAAGAACGGGCTGGTCTCGAGGCCGATCCCGCGACCGATCTCTTCGGCATATTCGGTCAGCTTGATCGCGATGAAGAGGCCGCCGAGCGCTATGGCGGTTAGGAGCCATCGGCGCGAGGCTTGCTTCTCGCTGGTCCGCGCGGCCTTCGTAGCCCGGGCCGCAGCCCAGCCGCTGGTCACCAGCACGACGGTGTTGAGACCAGCGAGATTCGAATCTAGCACCGCCTGCCCCGCCGCGAACACTGCGGGGTGGATCGCGCGCGCGACCGTGAAGGCACCGAGAAACAGGCCGAAGGCGACGAGCTCACTGAAGATCAGCACCCAGATCATGGGATCGCCGGGGAGATCTTCCAGAATTCCCCAGCCGGTTCCCTGTTGCTCGCAATCGGCTGTCGACATCTGCTTTTTTGGATCAGGACACCGGGCAGATTTAGCTCAGGCGTCGCGATCCGAGTTTGTCGCCGGACAAACTCTGCAAACGCCGCGTCGTTTGTTTGCGCCGACGCAACGACCGGCCGGCCGGATCGCGCTACGAACCGCCTCAGGACTCCACGGAGTGGCGAGCGACGACATGAGCGATGCACAAATCGGACTGATGACCGCGACACCGATCATCATCGCCTTCGCCATCGCGCTCAGGCGCATGGGGGTGCTGTCGACTGTGGCAACCGTATCGGCGGTGAGCCTCTCCGTCGCGATCGCGGCGGTGCTGTTCACGACGCAGTAGCCGGGCACTACCGATGAGGAAACGATCAGCTATCGCCGGTCGGGCGCCATTCTCGGCAGGATGAGCTGAAACCGCGTCCCCGCGCCGGGCAGGCTCTCGAGCCGGAGCTGCCCACCCAACCGGTCGACGACGATGCTGTGCACGATATGCAGACCGAGGCCGCTGGCGCCGTCGTGCCGGCGCGTGGTGAAGAATGGGTCGAAGGCCCGCCGTTCCACATCGGGAGCCATGCCGCAGCCGTCATCAGCAAACAGCAGCTCAACGTGGTCATCATCGACCGCACGGAGCGAGACGTTGATCGTCCCGGTCTCACCATCGGAGAACGCGTGCGTCATCGCATTGACTGCGAGATTGGTGAGCACTTGGCCGAAAGGCCCGGGATAGCTGTCCATGGCGAGATTCGTTTCGCAGTGGAGGCTGAACGCGATGTCGCGCACCCGCCACTGCCGCTCGAACTGCGACAGAACCTGCCCGGTCAGCTCGCCTGCGTCAAAGCCGCGCCGAAGTGACTCGGTCTGGTCAGCCGCCACTTGCTTGAAGGATTGCACCCGCTCGGCGGCGCGACCGAGGTTCGTGACCAGCTGCGCGGACGCATCGCTGACCAGTTCCAGAAACCCTGTCAGTGTCGAGCGCTTGAGATTACCCCGCGCGACCTCCGCCGCGAACTGCTCCGCCTTGCGCTGGAGCGTCGATGCCACCGTCAGACTGCTGCCGAGCGGCGTGTTGATCTCGTGCGCGACACCGGCAACCATGCGCCCGAGCGCCGCAAGCTTTTCTGCCTCGATCAGGGTGTCCTGGATATCGCGCAGATGGCGAAGCGCGGTCTCAGCGGCGTCCCTGGCGCTGCGAATCTCCCGCTCGGCGCGCTTGCGTTCGGTGATCTCCTCCGCCGCCACGTTGACCGCGACAATCTCGCCATCCGGCATTCGCAGCGGGTGCCAATAGGTAACCCAGGAACGCTCCTCGACCCGATCGGCCCGCTGCCCCGCCACCTCGATACCGATCACGGGCTCGCCCGTCGCGACGATCGAGCGCACAATCTGCTCGACGGAATCCGCCAGGGCCGGCACGCAGTCCCTGACCGTATGTCCAAGATGGCCTTCGATGGATATGCCGCAGATCTCGGTCAGACGCTGGTTGATCAGCAAATAGCGGCAGTCCGGCGACAGACAGGCCAACCCGATCGGGGCGGTGTCGTAGATCAGCTGCAACGCCGGCAAAGTCGAGACCAGCATCACCTCCGAAGCCGGCGATGACCTCACTGTACTCGTCACTCGGGTTCCCCGTGGTCCCTTGCGTCGACCACATGAGATTAGCACAGAATTGGCGATCGGTTGATCTAGATCAAGAAGACGCGCCGGCGCCTATCGTTCCGAGGCTCTGGAGTGAATCGCCTCGTTCAAAACAGAACAAAGGCGCCGATCAATAAACCTGCAGCAAAGGAGCCTAGCCCGAGGGTGCAGGCGGAAACGATGCGCAAGAGGATGCGAAGCCGGCCCTCAAATTCATCGTCTGTCATCTCGTGGATATGAGCCGCCACTGGTGCTGCCCTGCCCGTGCCCTGCTCGGCCCCCCCGGATCTAGCCCCCAAATCATGGTCATCGCGAGGCATCGGTTCCGGTCGCGATGCCATGATCGAAATTGACGAAAATTGTAGTCGCCTGGCGGGGCGGCGCCAGAGCCTCCCCCGCGACGTGATTTTGCGCTTACCGCCGCTGATTATACACGTCGATGCAGACCGCCCCGAGCAGCACCAGGCCCTTGATGACCTGCTGATAGTCGATGCCGATGCCGAGGATGGACATGCCGTTGTTCATGACGCCCATGATCATGGCGCCGACCACGGCGCCGCCGACGCGCCCGACGCCGCCATAGGCCGAGGCGCCGCCGATGAAGCAGGCGGCGATGACGTCGAGCTCGAAGCCGAGACCGGCCTTGGGCGTTGCGGTGTTGAGACGCGCGGCAAAGACGAGGCCGGCCAGGGCTGCGAGCACGCCCATGTTGACGAAGGTGAGGAAGGTCAGCCGCTCGGTCTTGATGCCCGACAGGCTTGCCGCCTTGGCGTTGCCGCCGACCGCATAGATCTGCCGGCCGATTACGGTGCGGCGGGTGACGAAGCCGTAGAGCGCGATCAAGGCGCTCATGATCACCAGCACGTTCGGCAAGCCGCGATAGGTCGCGATCAGGTAGGTAAAGTAGAGCACGGCGCAGGCCAGCACCACGCTCTTGCCAAGGAAGAACGCATAAGGCTCGACCTCGATGCCATGCGACTGCTCGCGCGCGCGGCTCTTGGCGCTGGCGTAAACCAGCCCCAGCGCCAGCACGGCGCCGATCAGCATCGAGGTCGGATGCAGCGTGCCGGCTTCGGGCAGGAACTCCGGAATGAAGCCCGACGACAATTTCTGGAAGGTCGGCGGAAACGGCCCGAGCGACTGCCCCTGCAACACCGCGAGCGCAAGTCCCTTGAACACGAGCATGCCGGCCAGGGTCACGATGAAAGACGGTATCTTGAAATAGGCGACCCAATAGCCCTGCGCCGCGCCGATCGCAGCGCCGACCACGAGGCAGGCGATGAAGGCGAGCGTATAGTCGACCTTGTAGGTCACCATCAGCAGGGCGGCGACCGCGCCGACGAAGCCCGCGACCGAACCGACCGAGAGGTCGATATGGCCGGTGACGATCACGAGCAGCATGCCGAGCGCCATGATGACGATGTAGCTGTTCTGCAGCACCAGGTTGGTCAGGTTGAGCGGCTGCAGCAGCGTGCCGCCGGTCATGACCTGGAAGAACAGCATGATCGCGATCAGCGACATCAGCATGCCGTAATTGCGCAAATTGTTCTTGATGAAGCTGCCGTGCCGACGCTCCTCGGGCAGCGATACCGTCTTGTCGGTCATGGCTGCGATCCTCCCATCTCCGCGGCCTCAGGCACGCCGTTTCCATTGCTTCGTTCGTTGCGCATGATGGCGCGCATGATCTTCTCCTGCGTCGCCTCTGCGCCCTTGAATTCCCCGACGAAGGCGCCGTCGTTCATGACGCAGATGCGGTCGCAGATGCCGAGCAGCTCGGGCATCTCCGAGGAGATGACCACGACGCCGCGCCCGGCCTCCGCAAGCTCGTTGATGATACAGTAAATCTCGTATTTGGCACCCACGTCGATGCCCCGGGTCGGCTCGTCCAGGATCAGGACCTTGGGATCGGTCATCAGCCATTTCGACAGCACCACTTTCTGCTGGTTGCCGCCGGAGAGCTGGCCGGTCTCCTGGTACACGTCGGAGCAGCGGATGCGCATGCGGCTCCGGTAGTCGCTGGCGACCTTCAGCTCGGCGATGTCGTCGATCACCCGGCCGGGTGCGACCTGGTCGAGGCTGGCGAGCGTGATGTTCTTGCGGACGTCATCGGCCAGGATCAAGCCGAGCTGCTTCCGGTCCTCGGTGACATAGGCAAGGCCGGCGTCGATCGCGGCCGCAACGCTCGGCAGCACGATCTCCCTGCCCTCTAGCCGGATCCGGCCGCTGATAGTGGTACCCCAGGAGCGGCCGAACAGGCTCATGGCAAACTCGGTGCGGCCGGCGCCCATCAGCCCGGCAATGCCGACGACCTCGCCGCGCTTCACGCCGAAATTGACGTTCTTGATCACCTGCCGCTCGGGATGAATGGGGTGATAGACCGACCAGTTCTCGACGGTCAGGACGGGCTCGCCGATCTTGGCGCTGCGCTCGGGAAAGCGATGGGCGAGATCGCGGTTGACCATGCTGCGGATGATGCGGTCTTCCTGGATCGGCTCGGCACGGCAGTCGATGCCGTCGACGGTGCGGCCGTCGCGCAGCACGGTGATGTGGTCGGCGACCTTGGCGACCTCGTTGAGCTTGTGCGAGATCAGGATCGAGCCGATGCCCTGCTCGCGGAAGGCCATCAGGCGTTCGAGCAGCGCGGCGCTGTCGGCCTCGTTGAGGCTCGCGGTCGGCTCGTCCAGGATCAGCATCCGCACCCGCTTGGACAACGCCTTGGCAATCTCGACCAGCTGCTGCTTGCCGACGCCGAGGTCGGTGATCAGCGTATCCGGCGATTCCTTCAGGCCGACTTGCGCCAGCAGCTCGCGGGTGCGCCGGTAGACCTGATCGCGATCGATCACACCGAATTTTGACGGCGGATGCGACAGGAAGATGTTCTCCGCGATCGACATCAGCGGGATCAGCGCCAGCTCCTGGTGGATGATGATGATGCCGAGCGCCTCGGAATCGTTGATGTCACGGAAGCGGCGCTCCTCGCCCTCGAAGACGATGGTGCCCTCGTAGCTGCCGGCCGGGTAGACGCCACTGAGCACTTTCATCAGTGTGGATTTGCCGGCACCGTTCTCGCCCACGAGCGCGTGGATCTGCCCGGCGTGAACCGAGAAGTTGACGTCACGCAGAGCCTGCACGCCTGAAAAGCTCTTGCTGACGTTGCGCATCTCCAGCATGGCGGTCATCGTCGTTATCCCTAGTCCTTTGCTTCACCTCGCCCCGCCTGCGGAGAGAGGTCGATCGCGATGGAGAGTCTCCGCAAGGGCAACTGCCCGTGTGGAGAGAGCTCCTCACCCCAACCCTCTCCCCGCAAGAACGGGGAGAGGAAGAAGAGAGAGTCTTACTGGAACTGCGACTTCTTGTAGTAGCCGCTGTCGACCAGAACCTTCTCCCAATTGTCCTTGTAGACCACGACCGGCTTCAAGAGATAAGACGGCACCGTCTTGGCGCCGTTCTCGTAGGTCTTGGTGTCGTTGACGGTGACCTGCTTGCCGGCGAGCGCCGCGTCGACCATGTCGGCGGTCACCTTGGCGAGGTCGCGGGTGTCCTTGAAGATGGTCGAGTACTGATCACCGCGCAGCATCGCCTTGATCGAGGGCACCTCGGCATCCTGGCCCGAGATAACAGGCATCGGCTGGCCGGCGCTGCCATAACCGACGCCCTTCAGCGACGAGATGATGCCGATCGAGAGGCCGTCATACGGCGACAGCACCGCGTTGACCTTCTTGTTGCCGTAGTAGGCGCTGAGCAGGTTGTCCATGCGGGCCTGGGCGGTGGCGCCGTCCCAGCGGAGCGTCGCGACCTTGTCCATGCCCATCTGGCCGGAGACGACGACGAGCTTGCCGCTGTCGATGTACGGCTTCAGCACGCTCATCGCGCCGTTGTAGAAGAAGTAGGCGTTGTTGTCGTCGGGCGAGCCGCCGAATAGCTCGATGTTGAACGGGCCCTTGCCGTCCTTGAGGCCGAGCCCCTGCACGAGCGATTCCGCCTGCAGCACGCCGACCTGGAAATTGTCGAAGGTCGCGTAATAGTCGACGTTCGGCGTGCCGCGGATCAGGCGGTCATAGGCGATCACGGTGATGCCTTTTGCTTTCGCCTGCTTGAGCACGTCGGACAGCGTGGTGCCGTCGATCGCGGCGATCACCAGCGCCTTCGCGCCCTTGGTCACCATGTTCTCGACTTGCGAGAGCTGGTTCGGGATGTCGTCCTCGGCATATTGCAGGTCGGTGTTGTAGCCGCGCTCCTTCAGCACCTTGACCATGTTGTTGCCGTCGTCGATCCAGCGCGCCGACGATTTGGTCGGCATGGCGATGCCAACCGTCGCCTTGTCCTGGGCGGAGGCGGTGATGCCTGAGGCCATCGTCGCTGCGCCGGCCAGCGCCAGCGCGAGGAATGTCGTCTTCAGTTTCAGCATGTTTTACTCCCTTGGGTGTCAGACTGTTTCTTCGTTTCGTCGAGAACGTTGGTCGTGTGCGGCTTCGAGCCTCCTATGCGAGCTTGACGTCAGGCTCCGCGCGGCCACGCGCGGATGCCTGCAACAGGAAAGTGCAGCCGGCTTGCGGATCGGCGGCGCGCGCCGCCGCGTCCATATCCTGCCAGGCCGACGTGACGAGAAGGCGCGACAGATCTGGGCCGACGAAAGCCGGGCAGCTCGACTGCTTTGCCGGCACGCGCAGCGAGCGCAGGCGCTCGCCTTGCGGAGAGTAGACATCGATCCGGCCCGCACCCCAGCAGGCGTTCCAGATCTGCCCGTCGGCGTCGCACACCGAGCCGTCGAGCCCCCCGATGCCGGTGTGGCGCAACAGGACTTCCGGCTCGCCCCGCGGCAAGCCGGTGGCCGGATCAAGCGGAACGGCGCAGAGCACGGCGCGCGCGGTGTCGGCGAAGTAGCCGGTCGCACCATCAGGTGAAAAACAGATCGAATTGGGAATGGTGATGCGCGGGAACAGCATCGAGATCTTGCCGCGATGGAACGCGTAGATCGCTCCTGCTCCCGCCTCCGCATTGCGGCCCATGGTGCCGATCCAGAACGTGCCGGACTGATGCACACGGGCATCGTTGGAGCGCGTCGCGGGATTGTCGGCTTCAAGCGGGCAGACCAGCGTCATCGCGCCGTCGGCGAGCTTGCGGACGTAGAGGCCGTCTTCGGCGACAATCAACTGGCGCTCGGCGTCGATACGCCCGAGACCGCTCGCCATCCGGCCGAGCGCGTGGACGCGAATGCCGCCGCTGCCGAGATGCGCCTCGAACAGCCGCCCCTCGCGGATATCGAACCACCAGGCCGTGTCGGTGGCCAAATCATAGGTCGGCCCCTCGCCGAGATGGCATGGTTCGTCCGAGAGAACCGAGGTAGGCACCTCTTCCATCATAGCGTCCTCACTCCAAAGCGATAGACCGTGTGATGGCGGTAGACCTCGCCGGGATTGAGGCGCGGGCTCGGAAAATCCGGCCGGTTCGGCGCATCCGGCCAGATATGCGGCTCGAGACACATCGCATCCGACTGCCGGATGAGCTTGCCGCCCTTGCCCGAGATCGTGCCGTCGAGATAGTTGCCGGAATAGACCTGAAGGCCGGGCTGATCGGTCAGGAGCTCCATGATGCGCCCTGAACGCGGCGCCTCCAGCCGGGCCGCGAAAGCAAGCTTGCCGTCACGCCCGAGACAGTAGGTATGGTCGTAGCCCCTGCCGTTCCGCAATTGCTGATCGCTCTCGCGGATGCGCGCGCCGACGGCCTCGCCGTCGCGGAAGTCGAACGGCGTTCCGGTCACCGCGCGCGGCGGCTCAGGCAACGGAATGGCGGTGGGATCGATGGCGAGGAAACGCTCGGCGGCGACCGTCAGCTTGTGGTCGAGAATGGGCGTGCCTGAGGTCGCGCCTTCCAGATTGAAGAAGCTGTGATTGGTCAGGTTGACGATGGTCGGCCGGTCGGTTCGCGCCTCCATCGTCAGCGACAGCTCCGCCGGGCCGGTGACGCGATAGGTCAGGCGCACGTCGAGCCGGCCGGGGTAATTCTCTTCGCCATGCGGACTCGAATAGGTGAGCGTGACGCCCGGCTCCGCACCGTCGTCGATGCCGGCGATCTCCCAGAGCTTGCGATCGAACCCGTCGAGGCCGCCATGCAGCGCATTCGGACCGTTGTTGACCGGAAGCTGCACCGTTTCGCCGTCCAGCGAAAACCGTCCGTTGGCAATGCGGTTGGCATAGCGGCCGACGGTGGCACCGAAGAATTTTCGTTCGGCCAGATAGCCGGCGAACGCGTCATGGCCGAGCATGACGTCGTCGTAACCGCCTTTGGCGTCCGGCGCGATGAGCGCCTGGATCACTGCGCCATGGGTGATGATGCGGGCTTCGAACCCGCCCTCCCCGCGCAGCACGATGCGCTCGACGTTGCGGCCATCCGGTAGCGTTCCGAAGATGTCTTTTGTTATTTTTGCGCCAGCCATGTTCAGTCCACAAACGGTTCGACGATGTTGCGCCTGCCGAGCAGGAAGGCATCGGCAACGAGACGCAGCGGCGCCAGGTCGACGTCGCGCGCGCCGGTCGCGGTGAGCTTGACGAAGCGCCCGTACAGCTCGCGATATTCCTGATCGGGCGCCTCGGCAACGGTCTCGCCGTCGATTGCCATGCGCCGGCCGCCGCCCGACAACGTCATTCGGCCCTCCTCCGTTTCGACGACGATATCCCAACTCTGCGGTCCGGTCTGGCGGAAATCGAACTCAGCGGTCACAGGCAGGCCGCCAATGTCGGTCAGCGTCAGGTTCGCGGCGATCGGGGCCTGGCAATTGGCTGGAAAGGCCAGCTCGGCCGCGGTGACGAACACCGGCCGGGGCAGAATACGGGTCAGGATCGAGAGGGCGTTGATGCCGGGGTCGAACACGCCGAGCCCGCCCGGCTCCCAGATCCAGCCCTGCCCGGGATGCCAGACGCGAACGTCTTCCTTCCAGTTGATGTGCACGGACTTGATCCGCCGGGTGAGAAGCCACGCGCGCGCCGGCTCGACCGCGGGCGCATGGCGCGAATGCCAGGTCGCAAACAGCGTTCGCTTGGCCTCTTCCGCCATCGCGATCAGCGGGTCGAGCTCGGCAACACCGGTGCCGGGCGGCTTCTCCAGCATCACGTGCTTGCCGGCAGCGAGCGCCGCGGCAGCCTGGGCACGCCGCACCTGCGGCGGCGTGCAGAGCGAGACGGCATCGATCGGCGGTCCCTTTTCCAGCAGTTCCTCGATGGTCGCAAAATGCGGCACGCCCGGCAGCGATGCGTTGCGGCTCGCGACGGCCGCGAGCGTCGCGCCCGCCGTTGCGGCAATCGCACCGACATGCTGGTCGCGCGCGATCTTGCCGAAGCCGACGATGGCGATGCGAAGGTCTGTCACGCTTATTCTCCAGTATCTGCCGACGGCAGCGGCTCGGCCGGGGCTGTTACGATCACCGTGCCCTCGTGGCGGCGCATGCCGTTGTGAATGACATAGACCATGGCCTCGGACGCGGCGTCCGCGTCGCCCGCGGCGATGGCATCGACGATCTTCTGGTGCCAGAGCAGCACAGTGTCACGGTCCTCCGTCTCGACCGGAGCGCTGAGCAGGAACGAGGCGCGCAAGGCTGCCTCGATGACGTGCCCGATCGAGCGCATGAACAGATTGCCGGAGGCACGCGCCACGCCAACGTGAAGCGCAAGATCGGCATCGGCAAAGCCGACCGAGTCGGAGGCTTCACGCCGCATGCGATCCATGCTGCGGCGGAGCTCGGCGACGTCCTCCTCGGACCGCTGCACTGCGGCAAGCATGGCCGCGCGCGGCTCGACCGCGAGACGAATCTCGGCGAGGTCGTTGAGGAAGCGCTTGTCGATGCCGGCGTCCAGATGCCAAGCCAGCACGTCGGCGTCGAACATGTTCCAGGCAGCGCGCTCGCGCACGACCGTGCCGACCCGCGCCTTGGTGGTGAGCAGGCCCTTGGCCACCAGGGTCTTCACGCTCTCGCGCAGCACCGGCCGCGACACGCCGAACATCGCAATCATCTCGGCATCACCAGGCAGGCGCGTTCCCTCGGCGTAGCGGCCGGCGATGATGTCGACGCCGATCGAGCGGGCCACTTCCGCATGGTTGGAGTGAGCCCGGCGCGTCGGGATGACGACGATGCGCGACGTCATGTGGCTGCTCCTGCGCGCTTTGCCGCCGGCCGCCGCGCGAGCGCGACCAGTCCTTGCTGCAAGGCGATGAAGGCGAACAGTAGCACGCCGGTCGCGATCTTGGTCCACCAGCTCGACAGCGTTCCGTCGAAATTGATGTAGGTCTGGATCAGGCCCTGGATCAGCACGCCGAGGAAGGTGCCGATCACCGAGCCCTGCCCGCCCGTGAGCAGCGTGCCGCCGATCACGACGGCCGCGATGGTGTCGAGCTCGACGCCGACTGCGGAGAGCGAATAGCCGGCGCTGGTGTAGAACGAGAAGACGATGCCGGCGATGCCCGCGAGCAGGCTCGACAGCATGTAGATCTTCACCGTCATCTTGCCGACGGCAACGCCCATCAGGCTCGCGGTCGCCCGGCTGCCGCCGAGCGCATAGACATTGGCGCCGAACCGGGTGAGATGCAGCAGCAGCGCGCCGCCGATCACGATCACGAGCATGATGATCGCGATCGCCGTCAATCGCCCTCCGCCGGGCATCCGCAGCGCGAAGTCCGACACGGTGGAATAGACCGGCGCGGTGATCGGCACCGATTCCGTCGAGAGCAAGAAGCTCGCGCCGCGGGCCAGGAACATCCCCGCCAGCGTCACGATGAACGGCGGCAGGTCGAAGACATGGATCACCGCGCCCATCGCCGCTCCAAAGGCCGCCGAGAGCGCGAGGATCGCGACGAAGGCAAGCAGCGGCGGCACGCCCCAGCGCTCGATCGCAAGCGCGACGAACACCGTGGTGAAACCGATCACCGAGCCGACCGAGAGGTCGATGCCGCCTGAGATGATGACGAAGGTCATGCCGGTCGCGACGATGCCGAGAAAGGCGTTGTCGGTGAGGAGATTGCCGACCACGCGGGTCGAGGCGATGTTGGGGAATTGCACGGCGCACAGCGCAAAGCCGGCAACGAGCACGATGGCGGTGATGAGGACGGGCGGCAGGCCTTTCATGCTTTGGACCTCCGCAGCCGCGCGGCGATCCCGGCAATCCCCGAAAATTTCGGCGATTGCAGCAGCAGTACCGTCATCACCACCACCGCTTTGACCAGCAAATTGAACTCCGGTGGATAGCCCGACAGCAGAATGCCGGTGTTCATGGTCTGGATGATCAACGCACCGAGCACGGCCAGCACGAGGCTGAAGCGGCCGCCGAACAGGGAGGTGCCGCCGATCACCACCGCGAGGATGGCGTCGAGCTCGAGCCAGAGGCCGGCATTGTTGGCGTCCGCGCCCATGATGTCGGCCGCCGCGATCACGCCGGCGAGCGCGGCGCAGATGCCGCACCAGACGTAGACCGCCAGGATCATCGCGCGCGTGCCGACGCCGGCAAGCTCGCTCGCCCGCGCGTTGCCGCCGGTCGCCTCGATCAGCAGTCCGAGCGCCGAGCCGCGCACCACCGCGCCGGTGAGAATCAGCATGCCCAAGGCGATCGCGACCGGCATCGGCACGCCGAGCACCGCGCCATTGCCAAGCCAGACCAGATCCGGCGAGGAGAAGGTCACGATACGCCCCTCGGTAATGAGCTGCGCGATGCCGCGTCCCGCCACCATCAGGATCAGCGTCGCCACGATCGGCTGCATGCCGAGCACCGCGACGAGAAATCCGTTCCACAATCCGCAGATCAGGCCAGCGCCGAGCGCGGCCGCGAGGACAACGGCCAGACTGTGCGTGTCGGCAAGGCTCGCCGCGATCGCACCCGAGATGGCCATGACCGCACCGACCGACAGATCGATGCCACGCGTCGCGATCACCAGCACCATGCCGAGCGACAGCAGCGCCACCGGTGTGCCGCGGTTGAGCACGTCGATCAGGCTGCCGAACAGACGGCCGTCCTGGAGGCGCAGATCGAAGAATTGCGGTGACACGATGCGATCGACCGCCAGGATGACGATCAGCGCGAGGATCTGGGCAAGGCCGCGGCGCGGCAACAGCGCTGTCATGTGTGGGCCTCGAGCGCAACAGCGACGCTATCGGCGGCAATGGCGGCGAGAATGTTGCCGACGTCGATCGCCTCGCCCGCGAGCTCCTCGACATGGGCGCGGTCGCGCAACACGACCACGCGGTCGGAATAGGTCACGATCTCATCCAGCTCGGAGGAGATCACGAGCAGCGCCAGCCCGTCGTCGCAGAGCTCGCGGATCAGGCGGATGATCTCGGCATGCGCGCCGACGTCGATGCCGCGGGTCGGCTCGTCCAGCACCAGGAGGCGCGGCGAGGTCGCGAGCCAGCGTGCCAGCAGAACCTTTTGCTGATTGCCGCCGGACAGCAGCCCCACGGCGCGCTCCGGATCGGGCGGGCGAATGTCGAGCATCCTGACGTAGCGGCTTGCGATCTCGTCCTGCTCGCGGCGCGACAGCGGCCGGTGCAGGCCGCGCTTGGCCTGGAGCGCGAGCACGATGTTCTCGCGCACGGTGAGCTCGGCGACGATGCCGTCGGTCTTGCGCTCCTCCGGGCAATAGCCAAAACCGTGGCGCACGCCGTCGCGCGGCGACTGCAGCCGCACGGGCGCCCCCTCCACCGTCGCCTGCCCGCCATCGGCGCGCTCGGCGCCGAACACCAGCCGCGCCGTTTCGGTCCTGCCCGAGCCGAGCAGGCCGGCGAGACCTACGACCTCGCCATGGCGCAGCTCGAGATTGAACGGCGCGACATAGCCGGCTTTGCCGTAGTTCTCGAAACTCGCGCAGACCTCGCGCGCCCGATGCTCTCCCGCCGATGCGCGGGCGCTGGTGGTCTCGGCCAGCTCGCGGCCGAGCATCATCCGGATTAGCTCGAGCCGCGGCAGCGAGGCGGTCTCACGCTCGCCGACCAGGCGGCCGTTGCGCAACACCGTGATGCGGTCGGAGATCTCGTAGACCTGATCGAGGAAGTGGCTGACGAACACGATGCCGATGCCGCGCTTGGCGAGCTGGCGCATGATGCCGAACAGGATCTCGACCTCGTGGCGGTCGAGGCTCGCCGTGGGCTCGTCCAGGATCAGCACGCGCGCGGAGAGATCGACGGCCCGCGCAATCGCGGTGACGTGCTGGATGGCGACGGAATAGCTACCGAGTGCTGCTGCGACGTCGATATCGAGGCCGAAGTCCGTGAGCAGCGCCTTGGCGCGACGCCGCATCTCGCCTTCACGCACGATGCCGAAGCGCATCGGCTGTCGGTCGAGGAACAGGTTCTGCGCGACCGAGAGATTCGGCAGCAGATTGACCTCCTGGTAGACGGTGGCGATGCCGGCCTGGAGCGCGGCCTTGGCCGAGCGCGGCGCGACCTCTTCACCGCCCAGCCTGACGATACCTGCATCGCGCGGGAATACGCCGGTGATCACCTTGATCAGCGTAGACTTGCCGGCGCCGTTCTCGCCGAGCAGCGCATGAATCTCGCCCGCACGAAGCGTGAAGTCGACCTCCTGCAACGCACGCACAGCACCGAAGCTTTTGCTGATCCCGCGCACCTCCAGCAGGGAAGGAGCAGGATCGGGGCTGTTCTCCATAACGACGTCACTCCCACCGGCGCCCGCTTGTGATGCGGGCACCCAGCCTATTCGTTCGCGCAGCGGATTCGAAGGGGGCTTGCACCGCCGGGCCACAGCGAGCGGTCCGGCGGTGCGGCACGCCTCAGTAACCGAGGCCCTTCTTGCTGTCGTAGACCTTCTGCGGATCGTCGGCCGCGGTATAGAGCTTGGAGTCGGTCTGGATCCACTTGGGCGGAACGGTGCCCTTGGCCTTGAAGGCCGCGATGGCATCGAGCGCGGGGCCGGCCATGTTCGGCGTCAGCTCGACGGTGGCATTGGCTTCGCCGGCGGCCATCGCCTTGAAGATGTCGGGGACCGCGTCGATCGAGACGGTGAGGATCTCCTTGCCGGGCTTGAGGCCGGCTTCCTTCATCGCCTGGATCGCGCCGACCATCATGTCGTCATTGTGCGCATAGACGGCGCAGATCGACTTGCCGCCGCCTTCGGCCTTGATGAAGCTCTCCATCACCTCCTTGCCCTTGGCGCGGGTGAAGTCGCCGGTCTGGCTGCGCACCACCTTGAGGTTCGCATGCTTGGCGATGGCGGTGTCAAAGCCCTTCTTGCGGTTGGCGGCGACGCTGGCGCCGACGGTGCCCTGCAATTCGACGACGTTGCAGGCCTTAGCCCCGACGGTCTTGGCCAGCCAGTCGCCGGCAACCTCGCCTTCATGCACGCTGTCGGAGGTCACGGCGGTGAGATAGAGCTCCTTGCCGGAGGGATCGATGTCGCGGTCGAGCAGCACGACCGGGATCTTGGCCTCCTTGGCTTCCTTCAGCACCGAGTCCCAACCGGTCGAGACCACGGGTGCAAGGAAGATCGCATCGACGTTCTGCGCGATGAAGGAGCGGATCGCCTTGATCTGGTTCTCCTGCTTCTGCTGGGCGTCGGCGATCTTGAGATTGACCTTGCGCTTGGCGGCCTCCTGCTTGGAGACCGATGTCTCGGCCGCGCGCCAACCGGATTCCGATCCGATCTGCGAGAAGCCGATGGTGAGCTCGGCGGCGCTGGCCGGCAGCGCGAGCAGCAACGCGGCCGTGGCGCTGGCCGCAAAGAGGGCTTTGAGGGTCATCAGGCGTGTCTCCCAAGAAGTCATCTTGTGTTATCTCGGGCGCCGATCGGTAGCATGGCACCCGCAGGCCGGCCCTTGAGGCGGCGGGAGGGACTATTTCACGGAAGATGAGTTCCGACTAGTCATATTATTTGACTATTTGCGCGAAATTTCGATTTGGCGCGATGGACGGTTCAATGACACGCCCAGCGCGATTTTGTTCCGTGGATGCAACGGGGAGATGAAGGAGCATATGCGGCTCGCGACCTCTCCTCCACGTCATTGCGAGCGCAGCGAAGCAATCCAGAATCTGTCCGGGGTGGGACTCTGGATTGCTTCGCTGCGCTCGCAATGACGCTGTGGATGGAGTTCGGCGTAGGTCGACCAAATCGACTCGCGGAGAGTCCGCCTCACCCGGACTGCATCTTCGATGCAATCCGGCTTCTCCCCGCGTGCGGGGAGAGGCGAAGGGCAGCGGAGCTAGATCAGCTTCCGTTGCGCGAGGTTCTTCATCAGCGCGCCGATTCCAAACGTCCAGGGCTCGCACTCGTCGCTGGTGCGCATGCGGTTGACGAGCTTGCCGAGCTGGGGCGCTGCGATCGTGACGATGTCGTCGCGCTTGTGGGTGAAGCCCTGCCCCGGCGCATCGCGATCCTTGACGGGGGCGAACATCGTGCCGAGAAACAGCACGAAGCCATCGGGATATTGATGCACCTTGCCGATCGTCTGCTCGACGAGATCAGTGGGATCCCGGCTGATCATGCTGATCGAGGAATGGCCGTCGAGAACAAAGCCGTCCGCCCCCTTCACGTTCAGGCTGATATCGAGCTTGCGCGCGTCGTCGAGTGTGAAGCTGTCATCAAACAGGCGCAGCAACGGACCGATCGCGCAGGAGGCATTGTTGTCCTTGGCCTTCGACAACAGCAGCGCCGAACGCCCCTCGAAGTCGCGCAGATTGACGTCGTTGCCGAGTGCGCCGCCGACGATCTTGCCGCGGCTCGAGACGAACAGCACCAGCTCGGGCTCGGGATTGTTCCAGGTCGATTTCGGATGCAGGCCGGCATCCATGCCGGTGCCGACTGACGACAGCGTCGGCGCCTTGGTGAAGACCTCGGCATCCGGACCGATGCCGACTTCGAGATATTGGCTCCAGGCGTTCTGATCGATCAGCACCTGCTTCAAATGCATCGCCTGGTCGGAGCCCGGCTTGAGCTTCGACAGATCGTCACCGATCAGCCGCGTCACTTCTTTCCGGATCGCTTCGGCCGAGGCCGGATTGCCCTTGGCCCGCTCTTCGATGACGCGCTCCAGCATCGAGATGGCGAAGGTGACGCCGGCGGCCTTCAGGGTCTGGAGATCGAGGGGCGCGAGCAGCCACGGCTTTTTCGGATCGCGCCCATCTGGCGCCGTGTTGGCCACGATCGC
The DNA here is from genome assembly GCF_029989365.1 of Bradyrhizobium sp. Arg816. Classification (GTDB taxonomy): domain Bacteria; phylum Pseudomonadota; class Alphaproteobacteria; order Rhizobiales; family Xanthobacteraceae; genus Bradyrhizobium. The sequence continues at coordinate 768,922 of NZ_JAPRAQ010000001.1, forward strand.
TTCGAGATCGCCGATGCGCTCGCCCTTGACCGCGGCGAGCGCCTTGGCCGGATTGTCCTCCTCGCAGAGCGCGCTGACAGTCGGAAAGCTGGCGGTGACGTCGAAGACGCCGTCTCCACGGACGGCGACGACGGCCGGGCCGTTCGCCTGCGGCAGCCAGACGCGGCCGACCAGCGTCCCCTTCGTTCCATCCTCGGGGAGAAGATCTTTTACAGACAGTGTCGTCATGGCCGCGTCCTCGCTCTTTCTCGGATCGGCCACGCTGAAATAGCAGCCGATCCCATTGGCGAAGACCAATAAACGTCTGGCAGGGGAAGTCCAGACCGGCAGCGAAGAGCCGCTATGTCCCTGCCCGGGCCTTTATGCGCCCGCTCGCGCTTTGCGCGCCGCGATCTGCTGGAGCGCCCAGCGCGCGTTCTTGCGAACGTCAGGGTCGGCATCGTCGGCGATGACGGCCAGGAAGGCCTCGCCGTCGGGATGGGCGATCTCGCCGAGCGCGGCGGCCGCCTCCTTCCGCAAATTGGCCTGGTCGTGGTTGATGCAATTGCCGATCGGGCGTACCGCGCGCTCGATCTTCATCTTGCCGAGGCTGCGGATCGCCTTCAGCCGCACCTGCCAGAATTCGTCGGCGAGCGAGGCGACAAGCTGATCGGCCGCGAGCGAACCGTTGACGTTGAGGCCCAGCGTCTCCGCGGCCATCTCGCGCACCATCCAGTCCGAATCCTTCAGCCCGCGTGTGATCGTCTCGGCCGCGGGTTTCATCTGCGAGAACGCCAGCGCGCTCACCGCGGCGCGGCGCACATGGGCGTCGGGATCGTTGATCAGCGCGGTCAGCGCGGGGATGGATTCCTCCAGCTTGAGGAAGCCGATCACGCCGATCGCCTGCACGCGAACGGCCGCATCTTGATCCAGCAGCGCTTCCAGCGCCGGCTTCAGCGTGTCCTTGCAGCGCAGCTCCTTCAGCGCGCGCAACGCGCCCATACGAACGAAGGCGTGGGCGTGCTTGACCAGCGGCAGGATGATCTCGGCGCAGGCCGGATCCTTGAACTCGGCCATGCTGTCGGCCGCGGCCGCCGCCACGATTCTTTCGGGATCGACCAGCAGCTTGACCAGCCCACTCGCGGCCTCCGGCCCGTCGAACTCGCCGAGCGCCATCGCGACCTGCTGGCGCACGCCGGCATCGGGATCGGCGACCATGTTGGCGAGATGCGCGACGGCTGCGGGATCACCGGAGTGACCGAGCGCAATGATGGCGACACGGCGCTCGGCGGGATCGGCGGCTTGCAACCGCTCGTCGGCGTCTTCGAGGTCGTCATAGGATTCGAACGGGCTCGACATGATCACCTCAACAGATAGGGAATGTTGACGGTGACGGCGCCGGTCGGGCAATCGGCCTCGCAGGGCATGCAATACCAGCACTCGTCGTAGGCCATGTAGGCCTTGCCGGTCATGTCGCTGATGCGGAGCACGTCGAGCGGACAGACGTCGACGCAGACGGTGCAGCCCTTGTCGGCGATGCATTTGGCGTCGTCGACGACCACCGGAACCGATGTCTGATAGGACGCGAGAGGCATTTTTGTCTCCTGTTGCGATCGTGCGGTGGATCAGGCGGAGGCGCGGATGCGCTGCTTGTCGTAGAGATCCTTCTCGTCGTCGGCGATCGGCACGACATAGGGCTCCACGGCGCGCTTCTCGCTGGTCATCTTGCCGTTCTGCTTGGAGAGCAGCGTGTGGCAGAACCAGTTCTCGTTGTCCTTCTCCGGGAAATCCGTGCGCCAGTGGTAGAGGCCCCAGCGGCTCTCCTCGCGGTACAACGAGGCGTGCACCGCCATGTCGGCGCAATCCATGATCGACTGCACCTCGAGCGCACGAAGCAATTCATGCGCGTTACGGGCAATCATGTGCTCCTGCATATCCTCGCGCGTCTCGGCGAGGCGGCGCATACCGAGCTCATATTTGCGCGAGACCTTCGGCGGCTGGAGATAGTCGTTGACGAGGCGACGGGTCTTGTACTCGACCTGGTTCGGCGGAATGCCGTCCTCGCGCTTCGTTGGCGCCAGCACGCGGTCGCGCTCCCTGGCGACATCGGCCGCATCGAACTCCGCAAAGTCGTGGTTGTCGGCGAACTCCATCGCATCGATGCCGGCAACCGAGCCGTTGGTGAAGGCGCCGAGCATGTAATTGTGCGGCACGCTCGCCATATCGCCGGCGGCGTAGAGGCCGGGAACGGTGGTGCGGGCATTGTCGTCGACGAACACGCCGGAGGCGCTGTGGCCGGAGCAGAACCCGATCTCGGAGATGTGCATCTCGATCGACTCGCTGCGATAATCGACCCCGCGCCCCTGCTGGAACAGGCCGCGCGTGGGACGCTCCACCTTGTGCAGCGTGGATTCGATCTCCGAGATGGTGTCGGGATGGAGATGCTTGAGCTGGAGGAACACCGGCCCCTTGCCTGACAGCAGTTCGTTGTAGAACTCCAGCATCATCTGGCCGGACCAGTAGTCACATTCGATGAAGCGCGATCCCTCGTTGTTGGCGGTGAAGGCACCGAAGGGACCCGCGACATAGGCGCAAGCCGGGCCATTATAGTCCTTGATCAGCGGATTGATCTGGTAGCATTCGAGGTTCGCGAGCGCGGCGCCGGCGTGATAGGCCATGGCATAGCCGTCGCCGGAATTGGCGGCGTTCTCGTAGGTGCCGAACATGTAGCCGGAGGTCGGAAGGCCGAGGCGGCCGGCGGCGCCCATGCAGAGGATCACGGCCTTGGCCTTGATCACCAGGATCTCGGCGGTGCGAGTGTTGACGGAGATCGCGCCGGCGATGCGGCCGTCGGACGATTTGAGCAGCCGCGTCGCCATGTAGCGGTTGGAAATCAGGATGCGGGCGCGGCGAAGCTGGCGATAGAGTGCTTTCTTGACCGTCTCGCCGTTCGGCATCGGAAGGACGTAGGTGCCGATATGGTGCACCTTCTTCACGGCGTAGTCGCCGTTCTCGTTCTTCAGGAAACGGATGCCGAAACTATCGAGCTCCTCGATGATCGAGTAGCAGTTTTGCGCGTATTTATAGACGGCCTTCTGGTCGACGATGCCGTCGTTCGCAATGGTGATTTCCTTGGTGTACTGCTCCGGCGTCGCATAGCCGGGGATGACGGCGTTGTTCAGCCCGTCCATGCCCATCGAGATCGCGCCGGAACGCTTGACGTTGGCCTTTTCGAGCAGGACGACGTTGGCCTTCGGGTTCTTCAGCTTCGCCTTCAGCGCCGCCATCGGGCCGGCCGTGCCGCCGCCGATCACCAGCACGTCGCAGGAAACCTCCGAAAGTCCGTCGACGATCTCATCTAGTGCCATCGCTTGCTCCTGGTTCGCCGGTTCGGCGCCTTCGCATCAGATTTATTCAGGTGGTCGTCCGGCGATAGCAATTAGTTGTCGCCGGGACGCGATTTGCGCCTCAGCGCTCGACGAAGGCCTTTTCGATGACGAAATGGCCGGGCTGGCTGTGATTGCCCTCGACAAAGCCGCGCGCGGCAAACATCGCGGGGAGTTCCTCGAGCATCGCCGGGCTGCCGCACAGCATGATGCGGTCGGTCGCGATATCGAGACCTGTTAGCCCGATGTCGTCGAACAACTGGTTCGAAGCGATCAGATCGGTGATGCGGCCGCGGTTCCGGAACGGCTCGCGGGTGACGGTCGGGTAGTAGACGAGCTTGTCGCGGATCAGCGGACCGAAGAATTCGTGATTGCGCAGGCCGTCGACGAGGTGCTCGCCATAGGCGAGTTCCGAAACCTGGCGGCAGCCATGGGCGAGCACGATGGTCTCGTAATTCTCATAGACGTCGGGGTCCTTGATCAGGCTGGCGAACGGCGCGAGGCCCGTGCCGGTCGAGAGCAGCAACAGGCGCTTGCCCGGGATGAGATTGCCGGTGATCAGCGTGCCCGTCGCCTTGCGGCCGACCAGGATGATGTCGCCTTCCCTGATCTTCTGCAGCCGCGAAGTCAGCGGGCCGTCCTGTACCTTGATCGAGAAGAACTCGAGTTCCTCTTCGTGATTGGCGCTCGCCATGCTGTAGGCGCGCATCAACGGTTTGCCTTCGACTTCGAGGCCGATCATCGCGAACTGGCCGTTCTGGAATCGGAAGCCCGGATCGCGCGTCGCCGTGAAGCTGAACAGGGAGTCGGTCCAGTGCCGGACCGACAAAACCGTTTCCTTCTGAAATGCGCTCATGGTCTCTCCTCAGCCATCGTTGGCGCACAAGGTTTCGGAGAGAGCAGAGTCCGGCAATTCGGAAGTGATATTCCCGGTCGATTAGTTTCACATTTGGTGGGCGATGATCGAAGAGGAGGCAGACGGCCACGTGTCCGCGCTGGCAATTAGTTGCTATTCGCTCGCGTCCGGCCCGACGTAGAACGAAGCTGGAGGTTCGTCATGACCATGACCTTGGTGACGCCGACGGTGGCCGACTATGAAGCCAGCGCCGATCTCGCGACGCTCGTCGTCCGGACCACGCAGGACGATGTGGTCGGGATCGCCGCCGAGCAGCTCCGTCTCTGCTGCAAATGCGCTCACTGCACCCGCGCCCGCTTCGACGATCGCTTCCCTGAACGCTTTCCCGGCATCGCCATCACCGAGATCGGCGATCTCGGCTACGGGCTGAACATCTCGTTTTCGGATGGGCATAACAGGGGGATTTATCCGAAGCCGTATTTGCTGAGCTTGGCGGGGCGCTGACCCAGTATTCGGTGTCATTCCCCGCGAAAGCGGGGAATCCAGTACGCCGCGGCCCCTCCGTATCCCATTGACGTCTCTGGAATACTGGATCGCCCGATCAAGTCGGGCGATGACGGCGCAGTGATTGGCACGGACATTGCTCCTCTTTAGAACGATTTGAACGTTCCGGAGGCAGACGATGTTGCAGGCGGCCAATGTGGTTCGCGGGACGGTTCCCGCAACGGTCCGGGCTGCCGGCGGCTCCTCGCTGCTGCTGACCGAGAACCAGCAATGGATCGGCGGACCGCCGCCGCTGATGGACAAGCTGTCACCGCGCGAGCGGGAGCTGGTGCTGAAGCAGGGCCGGCGAAAGGTGCTCAACCGCGGCCAGACGCTGTTCAGCCAGGGCGGCAAGCATGACGGCATCTGGCTGATCGAGAGCGGCCGCATCCGCGTGTTCTACACTTCCCCGCTCGGACGCGAGATCACGCTGGCCTACTGGCATGTCGGTAATTTCGTCGGCGGGCCCGAAGTGTTCGAGGGCACCGTGCATCAATGGTCCGGCGTCGCATCCAGCAATTGCAGCGTCGTGCACCTCCCCGGAAAGGAACTGCGGTCACTCGCCGTGGAGATCCCGAACCTCGCCATCGGCCTCATTGAAGGCCTCACCTTCAAAGGCAAATGCTATTCGGCGCTGGCGCAGATGCTGGGAACGCGCTCGATCACCCAGCGCCTCGCGCATCTCCTGCTGCATCTGGTCGAGCTCTACGGCGTCGAGGATGCCGACGGCCGGGTGATCGCGGCCGCCTTCACTCATGCCGACATCGCCCACATGGTCGGCGCTACCAGGCAATGGGTCACGATCAGCCTGAAGCGGATGCAGGAGAAGGGAATCGTCGTCACCAAGCGCTCGCAGATCGTGGTGTGCCGGGCCGACGCTCTCGAGGAGATGCGCGGCCAGGGCGCCGACTAACGCCGATGCACAGGCAAGCGGCTTTATAGTGCAGGACTGCCCAAGGAGTATGCAATCAGCTTTTCCCGGCAACTAATCGACTGCGGCGCGCACTCCGGATTTGCCCTGCCCACGCCCTCACCCAATCATGGCAACCACAGCACATCCAACCGAATGAGGATGAGAATGGTCCGCCATCTTCCCACGCTCTCGATCGCGATGTCGGTGACCTCGCTGGCGCTTCTGCTCGCGCAGCCGGCCCTGGCGGAAACCGTCACCCTCGGCATCGGAACGCAGGACACCACGACCAACACGGTGACCGCCGGCGTCGTCATCCGGCAGCTGCATCTCCTCGAGAAATATCTGCCGAAGGACGGCAAATACGCCAACATCAAGTTCGAGCTGGAGTGGCAGAATTTCACCTCCGGCCCGCCTGTCACCAACGCGATGATGGCGAACAAGCTCCAGATCGGCATGATGGGCGACTATCCGCTGATCGTGAACGGCTTCACCTTCGAGAGCAATCCGGAGAGCAAGAGCCGCCTGATCGGCGTGGCCGCCTACAGCCTGTCCGGCTCCGGCAACGGGCTCGTCGTCCACAAGGACTCGCCCTATTACGATCTCGCCGATCTCAAGGGCAAGCTCGTCAGCGTTCCGTTCGGCTCGGCTGCACACGGCATGGTGCTGAAGGCAATGCAGGACCGCGGTTACGCCTCCGACTTCTTCCAGCTCGTCAGCCAGAGCCCGGAGGTCGGTTCGACCAATCTCCAGGAGAAGAAGATCGACGCGCATGCCGACTTCGTTCCCTTCGCCGAGCTGCTGCCCTTCCGCGGCTTTGCGCGCAAGATTTTTGACGGCGTCGAGACCAATCTGCCGACCTTTCACGGCATCGTGGTCCGCACCGATTTCGCCGAGAAATACCCTGAGGTCGTCGTTGCCTACTTCAAGGCGCTGATTGCCGCCAACCAGTGGCTGCGCGACGATCCGAAGCTCGCGGCCGAAAAGATCCAGGATTGGACCGGCATCAACAAGGAAGTCGTCTATATCTTCCTCGGTCCCAGCGGCAACATGACCACCGATCCCACGGTGAAGCCGGCGCTGATCGATGCAGCCGCGACCGACGTCAAGGTGTTGCAGAATCTCGGCCGCATGAAGGAGTTCGATCCGAAGAAGTGGGTGGATGATTCCTACATCCGCAAGGCCTATGCCGAGATGAAGCTCGACTATGACGCGCAGCTCGACAGCACGAAGAACTACGAAATCTCCGGCGAAGACTCGTTCTGCAAGAAGCCGATCACCGACCCGCGCAAGGCCGGCGAGGTCTGGGTCGACGAAGCCGGCATCCTGCCGTTCGCGTCCGCAGCGTGCACGTTAGGGGCCTATGCCGACTACAAGGCCAAGGGCAAGAAGATCAACGTCGCCTACGTCTTCGACACCACGCGCGGCATCAAGCTGTTCGCCGACCAGGCCTTCTTCGCGATCGGCAACGGCGAGGTCGCGCCATTCCTGCTGAAGAAGGACGCCGAAGCCCATGCCGCCAAGATCAGCGGCAAGGTGCTCGGCTTCGATGACGCGGTGAAGGCGGCGGTCGGCGGAGGCAAGACGTGAGCAGTCCCGCCCTCGTCAGACATCCCGAGGACAGCATGCCGGCAGCAACAGCAATCGCCGAGGCGGGCCCCGTGCCCGCCCCTTCCCCGCCCGCGACACCGCCTTCCTTCGGCACGCTCGCGCTGCGCTGGTACCGGCTCAATCGGGCGGGGCTGCGCGCGACGGCGATCGGCGTCATATCGCTGCTGGCCTTCCTGCTGGTCTGGCACCTGCTCACGACCTATCGCGTTGTGTTCTTCGTGCGCTTCACCAACGTGCCCTCGCCGCTGGCGGTCTATGCCAGCTTCACCAAGGCGATCCACGATCCCAAATTCCTGCTGCACATCCTCTTGAGCTGCCGGCGCATCTTGTTCGGCTTCTCGCTCGCGGCGGTGGTCGGCGTGCCGCTCGGCCTGATCATGGGCCGCTTCAAGCTGGTGCACGAGATCATCTTCCCGGTCGCCGAGGTGCTGCGGCCGATCCCGGCCATCGCCTGGGTGCCTATGGCGATCATGCTTTGGCCGACCAACGAGCAGAGCATCGTCTTCATCACCTTCCTCGGCGCGTTCTTCCCGATCCTGGTCAACACGCTGCATGGCATGTCGCTGGTCGATCCCGTGCTGGTCCGCGCCGCGCAATGTCTCGGCGCGCGAGAACGGTCGATCTTCCGCCAGGTGTATTTTCCAGCTTCGCTGCCGCACATCTTCACCGGTCTCACCGTCGGCATGGGCGTGGCCTGGGTGTCGCTGATCGCCGCCGAGATGATCTCGGGCCAATACGGCATCGGCTACTTCACCTGGGAAGCCTATTCCCTGGTCCAATATGCCGACATCGCGCTCGGCATGATCGCGATCGGCGTGCTCGGCCTTGGATCGAGCCTGCTCATCAGGGGCGCCGGGCAGTTGGTGATGCCGTGGAGGCTGAAATGAACGAAATCCTGACCAAAGCACCGCAGGGCCATATCGAGGTCAGGAATTTCTCCCTCAGCTATGAGAGCATCGAGGGACCGGTGCAGGCCGTCACCGACACGCAGATTCATGTGAAGCCCGGCGAGTTCGTCTCGATCGTCGGGCCCTCCGGCTGCGGAAAGTCGACGCTGCTCAATGCGGTTGCGGGGTTCCTCAAGCCGACCACAGGCATCGTCACGGTCGACGGCGAGCGGGTCAACGGCCCCAGCGCCGAGCGCGGCATGGTGTTTCAACAATATTCGCTGTTTCCGTGGAAGACGGTGCGGGAGAACGTCGAGTTCGGCCTGAAGATGCGCGGCATGCCGCGCTCCCAGCGCGAACGCGCCGCCCGCACGCTGCTCGGGCTTGCCGGGCTCGAGGCCTTCGAAAAGCATTATCCGGACAAACTCTCCGGCGGCATGAAGCAGCGCGTGGGCATCGTCCGCGCGCTCGCCACGGGCCCTAAGGTGCTGCTGCTCGACGAGCCCTTTGGTGCGCTCGACGCGCAGACGCGCGTGATCATGCAGCAGATCCTCACCAACATGTGGCAACGGCTGAAGATCTCGGTGCTGTTCGTCACCCACGACATCGATGAAGCCATCTTCCTCTCCGACCGCGTCTATTGCATGACGGCCCGCCCCGGCTCGATCAAGGCGGAGATCCCGATCCCGCTGGAGCGACCGCGGCAGCAGGCGATGATGATGTCGTCGGAGTTCCTGGCGCTCCGCCGCGGGCTGATGTCACTGATCCGCGAGGAGAGCCTGAAGGCGATGGGCGGCGAGATCAGCGACATGGGCATGCAGGGGCTGAACATCGAGCTGCATGGGCATTCGCTAGCGGATGTGATTTAGACTCGGCAAACACTCTCGGCGTGAGCGATCCTCTTACCCTCCCCTGGAGGGGGAGGGTCGGCTCACATTGAGCGCAGCGAAAATGTGAGTCGGGGTGGGGTGACGGTCTCTCCGCCTCCGACAGTGCCCGAGTGGAGAGATCACCCCACCCCGCTCGCGCTGCGCGCGATCGACCCTCCCCCTCCAGGGGAGGGTAAGCGCGCTCTCACTTGAACCAGTGCACCAGCACGATGCTGATGCCGAGCAGCAGCATCAGCGACAGTGTCACCGCGGCCGTCACCCGGCCGCCGACATTGGCGAGCACCTTCACGTCGACGCCGAGGCCCAGCGCGGCCATCGACACGACGGTGAGGAAACCCGTGATCCGCGTTATCGGAGCCACCACCGTGCCTGGCACGATCTCCAGCGAGCGCAGGGTCGCCAGCGCAAGGAAGCCGAGGATGAACCAGGGGACCAGGCGGAAGAAGCCGACATTGGTTTTCTTGGCTTCGGCCTGCCAGCGCGAGGCCGCGAGCGACAGGCCGACCACGACCGGCCCGAGCATCAACACGCGCATCAGCTTCACCAACGTGCCGATCTGCGTCGAGACGAGCCCGGCCGGGACCGTTGCCGCAAGCACTTGCGGCACCGCGTAGACGGTGAGGCCTGCGAGAATGCCATATTGCGTGGCCGACAATTGCAGCAGCGGAATCAGCAGCGGCAGGCCGAGGACCATCATCACGCCGAGGATCGCCGTAAAGGAAATCGAGGACGCGATCTCGTCGTTGTTGGCACCGATGATCGGCGCCACGGCGGCGATCGCGGAATTGCCGCAGATGGAATTGCCGCAGGCGATCAGGATCGAGAGCCGCGTCGACAGGCCCAGCATGCGACTGAGGCCGAAGGAGACGCAGAGCGCGATCACGACGACCGCGGCGATCGATGCCAGCAGCGCCACGCCGGAAGCCGCAATGGCGGCGAAACTGATCGAGGCCCCCAGCAGCATGACCGCAACTTCGAGCAGCTGCTTGGCGCTGAAGGCGATGCCGGCCTGCCAGCGCGGCGCCGGTTTCCAGAAGCTGCGCAGCGCCATCCCGAGCAGGATCGCCATCACCAGCGCTTCGACATAGGGGTGCTCGAAGACACCCAGCTCGGCCCGCTCGAGCAAGGCCGAGATACCGGCGACGGCGATACACAGGAGGATTCCCGGAATCAGCGCCGCGATACGGCTCACGACAGTGGTTGGCTTGGCGTCGGCCGGGTTGGATGCTTGATTCTGCGACACAAATCTCTCCCAGAGGAGAAATATTTATACGCAGTGCTCGCCGATTGGGGAATAAGTTTTCGGCATATCAGGGCCGAGGGAAGTTCTATGCTCAGCCCGGAATAATCGGTTCAGAAGATCAGGCTTTTGGCGAGCGAGGCGACACGGCTGAAGCTGTCATAGACGCCCGGCTCAAAGAAGGCCGCACGCGCCAGCACGATGCCCGCGACCAGCGACCAGAACACCGTGGTGCCGGCCCGCAGCAGGAGCTTTGACGCGCGCGATCGCGGCTGGGTGTCCGTTGCGGACACCAGCTGCTCGCCGAAGGGCTCAAATCCAGTGCGTTCCATGGCTACGCCGATCCATCAAATTCTGAATGGAATGTCGTCGTTTCGGCCCCAAACGGCAATGGAAGCGATTGGCGTTTTTGGCCCTCGACGGGGAAACTCCTTCCGTCTGACGAACCCGAGACAATAGTTTTCTTCTTTGGGCCGGGTTGGCGCTCCGGAACCCGGTTACAGCGCCAAATAGCGGCGGCGGATCGCGTCGTTGGCCTTCAACTCGTCGATCCCAGCGGCGTAGACGATCTGGCCCTTGTCGATCACCGTGGCGTGGCTCGCCAGCCCCAGGCAGAAATGCATGTTCTGCTCGGCGATCAGCACGGTCGATCCGAGCTGTCGGAGCTGCCGCAACAGCTCGCCGATCCGCTGCACGATGATCGGCGCGAGGCCCTCGCTCGGCTCATCGAGCAGCAACAGCGCCGGGTTGCCCATCAGCGTGCGCGCGATCGCGAGCATCTGCTGCTCCCCGCCTGACAGGCGCCCGGCAATACGATGGCGCAGCGGCTCCAGCAGCGGGAAGACCTCATAGATGCGCCTGATCGGCCATTCGTCCTGGCCCTCCGGCCCCCGCTTGCGACCGATGACGAGATTGTCCTCGACCGTGTGCTCCGGAAAGATCTGGCGATCCTCCGGCACGAAGCCGAGACCGGCGCGCGCGATATGATGCGGCTTCTGGCCCGAGATCACCGCGCCGCGCAGGCTGATCCTGCCCCGACGCGGCGGCGCCAGTCCCATGATCGCCTTCATCGTCGTCGATTTGCCCGCCCCGTTGCGCCCGAGCAGCGCCATAGTCTCGCCCTGCCGCACCGAGAGGCCGACGCCGAACAGGATCTGGCTGGTGCCGTAATAGACGTCGAGATCGGCGACTTCGATGATGGCGGCGTTCATGCGGCGGCCCCCGCATGTTCGGTGCCGAGATAGGCCTCAATCACCGCACTGTTGTTACGGATCTCGTCGGGCGTGCCGGTCGCAAGGATGCGGCCGTAGCAGAGCACGACGATTTTTGGTGCGATCTTGAACACGATGTCCATGTCGTGCTCGATGAAGACGACGGTGATCTTCTGGGTGTCCCAGAGCTCGCGGACCTTGTCGATCATGCGCCAGCGCTCTTCGGGGCCCATGCCGGCGGTCGGCTCGTCCAGCAGCAGCACCTTTGGTTCGAGCACCAGTGCGAGAGCAATGTCGAGCAGTTTCTGGTCGCCATGCGACAGCGTTGCGGCCGTGCGATTGCGCTTTCCCGCCAAGCCCAGCAGCTCCATCACATGCTCGGCGCGGTCGCGTGTCTCGGGCAGCGGAAAGCGCTTGTGCAACACTGCGGAGGTGCGTTGGTCGGCGCTGACGGCGGCAAGCATGGTCTCCTGCACCGTCAGGGATTTGAAGATGCTCGCGACCTGGAAGGCACGGCCGATGCCGTGGCGCACGATCTCCGGAGGCGAGCGGCCGGCGAGATCGACGCCGTCGAGCAGAACCTGACCAGAATCCGGCCTCAGGGCGCCGGTAATCAGGTTGAAGAACGTGCTCTTGCCGGCGCCGTTCGGTCCGATCACCGCCGTGAGCGAACCGTCGGGGAAGTCGAGCGTGACGTCGTTGGTCGCCTTCACACCACCAAAGGATTTTGCAAGGTTGCGGATCTCGAGCATGACTAGCGCCCCTCGCCCGTCTCGCGCCGGTGCGCGAACCAGTCGGCGACGAAATCCAGCAGGCCTTTGCGCAGGCCCAGCGCGAAGAACAGGATGACCACGCCGAGCACGATGCCGTGGTACTCGGTGAAGCGCGTCACGGTGTCGTTGAGCAGAAGCAGCAGCACCGTGCCGACCATCGGTCCGAGGAAGGTCGAGACGCCGCCGAGCATGTTGATGAAGATGCCCTCGCCCGAGATGGTCCAATAGGCGAATTCCGGATAGGCGCCGGACACGAACAGCGCCATCACCATGCCGCCCATCGACGCGAACAGCGCCGCCAGCACGAAGACGGTCAGTTTTGCGCGCCAGACGTCGATGCCGAGGAAGCTCGCGCGCGCCGCGTTGTCGCGGATCATGCGCAGCGTGTAGCCGAACGGCGACTGCGCGATCTGACGCATCGCGAGCAGGCCGAGGATCAACAGCGCGCAGCTCGCGATGTAGAGATGGACGTGGTTGGCGAGATTGATGCCGAGGAACACGGGTCGCGGAATGCCGCCGCGCAGGCCCTGGTCGCCGCCGGTGAAGGACGCCCAGGACAGGATGGTCGAGTGAATCAACATCTGGAAGGCGAGCGTGACGAAGGCGAAATAGATCTCCTTCAGCCGCACGCAGATCGCGCCGATGATTGCGGCGATCACCGCCGTGATCGCCAGCGTCGCGACGAAGGCCACGGGAATGGGGACGCCCAGCTTCTGCATGATCAGGCCAAAGCTGTAGGCCCCTAAGCCGAAGAACATGCCGTGGCCGAACGAGGTCAGGCCGGTGTAGCCGACCAGCAGGTTCAGCGAGGTCGCGAACAGGCCGTAAGCCGAGCAGCGGATGAGGAAATCGAGCAGCGCCTTGCTGCCGGTGAACAGCGGCAGGCTCGCGAGCACGGCAAAGGCGACGAGCGCGATCAGCACGTCGCGATAGCGTTGCAGCGCCGCACCGCTGCGCACGGGGACCAGCGTTTCGGCACGTCCGGCCTCGAGCTCGGTCATGCCGCCTCCTTGCCGAACAGGCCGGTGGGTTTTGAGACCAGCACGATCACCATGAAAAGGTACATCAGGCCTTCCGTGAACAGGGGAAAGCCGAGCGAGCCGAAGGACCTGATAAGGCCGAGCAGCAGCGCGCCGATCAGAGCGCCCAGGATCGAGCCCATGCCGCCGATGACGGTGACGATGAAGGATTCGATCAGCACCGAAAATCCCATGCCGGGGGTCAGCGACCGCACGGGCGCCGCGAGCGCGCCGGCAAGGCCGGCCAGCATGCCGCCGAGCGCGAACACGCCCCCATAGATCAGGCCGGTGTTGATGCCGAGCGCCGAGACCATGCCGGGATTATGTGCCGCCGCCCGGATCACCTTGCCGATGCGGCTGCGCGACAATCCGATGCCGAGCACGATCGCTGCGACCAGCGCGACGCCGATCAGCAGCAGGTAGTAAGGCGGCACCACGCCGCCGGCGATGAACAGCGGCATCACCTGGAATGCCGCGGGCATGCCCATCGACTTGAATTCCGGCCCCCAGATGATGCGCACGACATCGTCGAAGATCAGCACGAAGGCGTAGCAGACGAGCAGCTGCATCAGCACGTCGGCGCCGTAGACGCGGCTCATGAAGACGCGCTCGAAGATCAGGCCGAGAACCGCGGTGCCGGCCGCCCCCGCGAACATCGCAAGCGCAAAGCTCCCGGTGAGCTGATAGGCCGTCATCGCGAAATAGGCGCCGAACATGTAGAAGGCGCCGTGGCTGAAATTGACGACCTTGAGCACGCCGAAGATCAGCGTCAGCCCGACTGCGACCAGGAACAGGAGCATGCCGATGATGAGGCCGCTGGTGGTTTGCGTCACCAGGCAGGCGGAACTGGAGAGGCAGCCGGCAAGCGCGTCGAGATCCACGGGAGCACTTTCATTGCGACGCGCCGGACTTGGCGCGGAGAGCCAAATAGAAACGGCGGAGACGGTCGCCCGTCCCCGCCGCGCATCGGATCAGGTGTAGCCCTTGCTCTTCTTCCACTCGGCCTCGAGCTCGAAGATGGTCTTCCAGTCGCCGGCCTTGACCTCGGGTACGTAGGGCTCCTGCGGGATCGTGGTGCCCCAGCCGATGGCGTAGCCGACCAGCGTGTGGTCGTCGCCGCGCATCGTCACGGTGCCGTCGGCGCCGAACGGGCACTTGATGGTGAGGCCCTTCAGCACCTCCGCGATCTTCTTGCCGTCGGTGGAGTTGGCCTTCTTCGCGGCCTCGGCGAGGAACATCACGGCCGTCGCGTTCTGCCATGACCAGTTGGTCGGATATTCGTTGTACTTCGCCTTGTAGGCATCGCCCCAGGCCGCGTTCTCCGGCGTGGTCGGGAAGGTCTTGATGTAGCGGTTGCCGGAGTGGATGCCCTTGGGCAGGTTCTTCACCACGGTGAGCGCGGTGTAGTCGGCCATGTTGACCGCGAATACCTCCATCTGGCCGAACATCGCGTAGATGTTGGCCTGGTCGATATAGGAGGTGAGATCGCCGCCCCACAGGCAGGAATACAGCGCCTGCGGCTTGGCCTGGAGGATCTTGGTCACGACTTCGGTGTAGTCGGGCTGAAACAGTTTTGGCCAGGACTCGCTGATGATCTCGACGTCGGGCGCGAAGCGCTTCAGGTACAGCGTGAACTCACCGGTGGTGTCGCGGCCATAGGCATAGTCCGGCGAGCAGGTCGCCCATTTCTTCAGGCCCTTGGCTTTCGCGATTCCAGCGGCATAGCTGCCGCCGACGATGGAATCGTGGATGCCCTGACGCACGCAACGGAACGCGTTCGGGATGTGCTGCTTCGGATCGGCCGTCAGCGAGGACGCCTCCGAGCAGGTGTGGACGCAGAGCACACCGAGATCGCGCGCGACTTCGTGCACCGCAAACGATCCGGACGACGCCTCGCCGTCGATCAACCACTCGCAACCATCGGTGTTGACGAGCTCGCGCGCGACGCGAGCGGCTTCCTGCGGCTGGCCCTTGGAGTCGCGGATCACCATCTCGATCTGACGGCCGGCAAGTCCGCCGGCAGCGTTGACCTTGTCGACCTCGAGCATCACCGCATTGCGTGACGACGTGCCGAGCTGCGCGACGCGGCCCGACAGAATCGTCGGCATGCCGATCTTGATGGTCTTGGCTTGCGCACGCGCCACCCACGGCGCGGCAACACTCATCGCACCGGCGCCCATCAGCGCCAGCGTTGAACGGCGGCTGATGCCCGGCATGCGGGTTCTCGTCATTTTCCCCTCCCTCTTTCGGGTCGGCGTTCCAGTCCCTTGCCGGAGATCGTCTCGTCTCCGTGTTTCCAACAATTTCAGAGGCTGGGGGGTGACGTCAAGCCAAAGATGAATTACGAGTCATAATTCATCAAAGGAGAAAACGAGGCCGACAATCGGCCCAAAGCCCGCAAAATGATCAATCTTTCGAGCTTCATCACCTTTCACGCCCGGCGCACGCCGGACTGGCCCGCGCTGAAATATCGCGGCGAGGAGATCTCCTACGCCGTTTTCGATGCGCGCATCCGGCAGGCCGCCGGCTGGCTCGCCGCGCAGGGCATCGGCGTGGGCGACGTCGTGGCCGTGCTGATGAAGAACAGCGCGGCATTCCTGGAGCTCGTCTTCGCCACCAGCCATCTGGGCGCGGTGTTCTTGCCGATCAATTTTCGACTTTCGCGCGACGAGGTCAGCTACATCGCGGGCAATGCCGGCGCGCGGTTGTTGATCGTCGATGAAGAACTTGCCGCGAATGCAACGGGCGCGAAAATTGTCGTGCTGAACGAAGCCGCGCAGCAAAGCATCTCGCACCTCGCGGGCGAGGCCGCGCCCGCGCCGATGCTCGTCCGCGCGCCATCCGACCTGATGCGGTTGATGTACACCTCGGGTACGACCGACCGCCCCAAAGGCGTGATGCTCGCTTACGATAATTTCTACTGGAAGTCCGCCGACCAGACGATTGCGCTCGGCATCAACGCCGAGACCCGACTGCTCGTCGTCGGCCCGCTCTACCACGTCGGCGCGCTCGACCTGCCAGGCATCGCCGTGCTCTGGCATGGCGGGTTCATCCGCATCGAACGCAATTTCGACCCAGAGACCGCGCTTGCGGCGATCGCGGAGGACAAGCTGAACGCGACATGGTTCGCGCCTGTGATGACCACCGCGATGCTCACCTGCCCCACCCGCGATCGCTACGACGTCTCCAGCCTGAGATGGGCGATCGGCGGCGGCGAGAAGACGCCCGAGGTGCGCATCCGCGCGTTCTCGGAGTTCTTCCGCAATGCGCGCTACATCGATGCCTATGGCCTCACCGAGACCGTCGGCGGCGACACTTTCATGGAAGCCGGCCGCGAGCTCGAGAAGATCGGTTCAACCGGGCGCGCCATCGCCCACGTCGAGATCGAGATCCGCGACGAGGACGGCAAGACGCTGCCACCGAACGTCAATGGCGAGATCTGCCTGCGCGGACCGAAGATCACGCGCGGCTATTGGAAGGATCCGTCGAAGACGGCGGCGGCCTTCTTCGGCGACTGGTTCCGCAGCGGCGACGTCGGCTATCTCGACGAGGAAGGCTTCCTGTACCTGACCGACCGCAAGAAGGACATGATCATCTCCGGCGGCGAGAACATCGCCTCCTCAGAGGTCGAGCGCGTCATCTACGATTTGCCCGAGGTGCGCGAAGTCGCGGTGATCGGGCTGCGCGATGCGCGCTGGGGCGAGCGGCCGGTCGCGATCGTCGTGCTGGCCGAAGGCGCAAGCCTTGAACTCCCTGCCCTCACCGAGCACTGCCGTACGCGCCTGGCGAGCTTCAAGGTGCCGAAGCAGCTCGTCATCCGCGACAGCCTGCCGCGGAATCCGAGCGGAAAGATCCTCAAGCGCGTGCTGCGCGCCGAGCTGGAGACCTCTGAATGACGCAAGCGAATGCCAAGGTCACAAAGCTCAACCGCGTCGAGCGCAACGCCTGGACCAAGCAGAAGATCTTTGACGCCGCGACCAAGGTCGTCGGCAAGCATGGCTATGCCGAAGCCTCCGTCGCCCGCATCACGGAAGAAGCCGGCGTCGCGCAAGGCACCTTCTACAATCATTTCGAGAACCGGCAGGAGCTGCTCGATCAGCTGCTGCCGAAGATCGGCCTCGACATGGTGGAATTCATCCGCGCCCGCACCGGCACCGCCGATGCCGCGCGGCAGGAGATCGCGCGCTTTTCCGCCTTCTTCGACTTTATCCGCGAGGTGCCGGAGTTCCTGCGCATCCTCAACGAGGCTGAATTCTTCGCGCCCATCGGCTACCAGAAACATCTCGACAACATCTCGGTCGCCTATGTCCGCATCTTGCGCCGCGCACGAGCGGCAGGAGCGATCGAGGATTACAGCGACGAGGAATTCGAGGCGATCGTCCACATGCTGATGGGCTCGCGCGGCTATCTCAGCCGCCGCTACTCCTATTCGGCCGGCGGCGTCACCGCCGTGCCGGACCACGTCATCTCAGCCTATCGCAAGCTGATGACGCGCGGCCTTTTCAGCGCATCCGGAGATCAGGACACGCCATGAACATCGCATCTCCACAAAAGCCGCTCGATCTCGTCTCCGCGATCGCCGAAGGCGATATCCGCTGCCTGCTGATGGTGCTGGTGCACATGACCGGCGATGAGCGCTGGCTCGAGCCGCCCTACTTGCCCAAGCGCGACATCCGTCTCATTCCCGATCCCGAGGCTGGCGTGCCCCGGGAGGTCCAGGACGAAATCCGTGCCGCAGTGGTCAAGCTGTTTGCCGACGGCACGCCAAAACCCGTCATCACCGATCCCGGCGAAGAGCTGCTGCTCAAGATGATGCGCGCGTGCCTCGGCGAGAACGTCGCGCCGGAATATGCGCCCCTGATGCGCGAGGAGATGGGCTTTGTGGCGCGCGAGCCGCAGTGGACGAAGCGCCCTTCCGACGAGAAGCTTGCCGGCCAGCATGTCCTGATCGTCGGCGCCGGCGTTTGCGCCATCGCGCTCGGCGTGGCACTCGGCCATCTCGGCATCCCCTACACCATCGTCGAGAAGAACGCCGAGCTCGGCGGCACCTGGTGGATCAACCGCTATCCCGGTTGCGGTGTCGATACGCCGAACCATTCCTATTCCTACTCGTTCGGCTCGGGCAATGCATGGACGCGCTATTTCTGCCAGCGCGAGGAGCTGCTCGGCTATCTGCTGAAGGTCGCCGAGGAATACGGCATCCGCAAGCATCTGCGCGTCAATACCGAGCTGACGGCGTCGCGCTGGGACGAGGGCAAGCGGCGCTGGATCTCGACGCTGAAGACGAAGAGCGGCGAAGAGACCTTTGAGTCCACCGCACTGGTCTCGGCCATCGGCCAGCTTAACGATCCCTCGCGCGCCCGCTTTAAAGGCGAGGAAGACTTCAAGGGCACGATCCTGCATTCGGCCCTGTGGTCGGACGACATCAATCTCGAAGGCAAGCATGTTGCCGTGATCGGCACCGGCGCGACATCGATGCAGCTGGTGCCGTCGATCGCCGGCCGCGTCGCGTCCGTCACGGTCTATCAGCGCAGCGCGCAATGGGCGCGGCCCGTGAAGGGCTATTCCGATCCGATCAGCGAGGGCGCGCGCTGGCTGCTCGCGCATCTGCCGTTCTATGTGCAGTGGTATCGCTTCAACATGTTCTGGCGCTATGGCGACGGCTTGCTGCCGTTCCTGCGCAAGGACCCGGCCTGGCCGCATCCCGAGCGCGCCGTCAACAAGGGCAATGACCGGCATCGCCAGGAGCTGACCGATTTCATCCTTAACGAGCTGAAGGACCGGCCCGACCTGATCGCCAAATGCGTGCCGACCTATCCGCCCTATGGCAAGCGCATCCTGCTCGACAACAACTGGTTCAGGACGCTCACGCGGGACAATGTCGAGCTCGTCACCGGCGCGATCGATCATTTCGATCGCGACGGCATCGTCACCGCTGACGGTGAGCACCGCCCCGCGGACATCATCGTGGTCGCGACCGGCTTCAAGGTGACGGAGATGGCGGCCCGCCTCAACATCAGCGGCCGCGGCGGCAAGGATCTGCGCAAGGCCTGGGCCAACGACAATCCGACCGCGTTCCTCGGCCTCACCGTCCCGGGCTTTCCGAACTTCTTCTGCATGCTCGGCCCGAACTCCGGCCCCGCCCACGGCGGCAGCGTCATCTTCCAGTCGGAATGTCAGAGCCGCTATATTTCCACCTGCCTCGCCGACATGATCGAGCAGGACGTCGCCGCCATCGACGTCCGTCAGGACGTGCTCGACGACTACGTCCGCA
This sequence comes from Bradyrhizobium sp. Arg816, assembly GCF_029989365.1. GTDB lineage: Bacteria > Pseudomonadota > Alphaproteobacteria > Rhizobiales > Xanthobacteraceae > Bradyrhizobium. The sequence continues at coordinate 788,501 of NZ_JAPRAQ010000001.1, forward strand.
AGGTCGATGCCGAGCACGAGGCGATGATCTGGACCCATCCCGGCATGAGCACCTATTATCGCAATTCGAGCGGCCGTGTGTTTTCCGCGATGCCCTGGCGGTTCGTGGACTACTGGCGCATGACGCATGATCCGGATCTGGGACAGTATCGGTTGACGAAGGGGTGAGCGCAGGGACCTGGGGACATTGATCGTGCGGCGACGACGGTGCACCCTCTCCCCTTGCGGGAGAGGGTGGCTTCGCAAAGCGAAGCCGGGTGAGGGGTTCTATCCTCACGAACGGTAGCGCGAGTGGACAGATACCCCTCATCCGGCGCTTCGCGCCACCTTCTCCCACAAGGGGAGAAGGAAGAAAAAGGGAAACGCCAATGCCCAAGCCGCTTGTCCGCATCTACACCGACTACAAAAGCCCCTACGCGTTCGTCGCCAACAAGCGCCTGTTCGAACTCGAGGAGACGCATGGCTTCGAGCTCGAATGGCTGCCGTATACGCTGCGCGTCGCCGAATTCATGGGGACAGTCGAGGAGCGCACGCCGCATTTCTGGCGCAAGGTGCGCTACGCCTATATGGACGCGCGGCGCTATGCCAATGCGCAAGGGCTCGTCATGAAAGGGCCACGCCGGATCTACGACGCCTTCTATTCCAGCGTTGGAATGCTGTTCGCACAGCGGCACGGGTTCTTCCGCTCCTATCACGACGCGGTGTTCCGCAAATTCTGGAGCCATGAGCTGGAGATCGACGATCTCGCCGCAATCGCGGACGTCATCAAATCGTGCGGCGGCTCGGCAAGCGAGTTCGAAGCCTACGTTAACGGCCCTGCCCGCGCCGAGCACGACCGCATCATCGACGAGGCCGAAGCACTCGGCGTGTTCGGCGTGCCGACCATGGTGTTCAACGGCGAGCTGTTCTGGGGCGGTGATCGCATCGACATGCTGATCGAGCGGATCGAGCGTCCGGAAACGATCGAAGCCGCGCTCGGCAGCCGCCACCGCAAATCAGTGTAGCCGTTACGCGGCGAGGCCGCTCTCAACCGGGGCAAATTCCAGCCCGAGACTCTCGGCAACCGCCTTGTTGGTTATGCGGCCACGATGCACGTTCAGTCCGTTGCGCAAATGCGGATTTTCCAGGACCGCGGCAAAGCCCTTGTTCGCGAGCATCAGGCCGAACGGCAGCGTCGCGTTGTTCAGTCCCTGGCTCGACGTCACCGGCACCGCGCCCGGCATGTTGGCGACGCAATAATGCACGACGCCGTCGACCTGATAGGTCGGATCGGCGTGCGTGGTCGGATGCGAGGTCTCGAAGCAGCCGCCCTGGTCGATCGCGACGTCGACCAGCACGGCGCCCGGCCGCATCGACTTGAGCATCGCGCGCGTGACGAGCTTTGGTGCGCTGGCGCCCGGCACCAGCACCGCCCCGATCACGACGTCGGCGGCGAACACCTCGTCCTCGACCGCTTCGATGGTCGAGAAGCGGGTGCGCACCCGCCCGAGAAACACATCGTCCAGCTCGCGCAGACGAGGAATCGAGCGGTCGATCACAGTGACTTCCGCACCGAGGCCCGCCGCCATGCGCGCGGCCTGCGTTCCCACCACGCCGCCGCCGAGCACGACGACGCGCGCCGGCTGCACGCCGGGCACGCCGCCGAGCAACACCCCGCGGCCGCCGGCCGATCGCTTGAGCGCGGCGCCGGCGGCCTCGATGGCGAGGCGGCCAGCGACTTCGCTCATCGGCGCAAGCAGGGGGAGGTGACCGGCCGCGTCGGTGACGGTTTCATAGGCGATCGCAGTGCAACCGGAAGCGAGCAGGCCCTTGGCCTGTTCGGGATCCGGCGCAAGATGGAGGTAGGTAAAGAGGATCTGGCCTTCGCGGAGTTGGGCCCATTCGCTCTTCTGCGGCTCCTTCACCTTCACGATCATGTCGGAGCTGGCGAAGATGTCGCGGGCGTTCTCCGCGATCGCGGCGCCTGCCCGCTGGTACACCTCGTCGGAAGCGCCGATGCCGCTGCCGGCGCCGGTCTCGACAGTCACCTGGTGCCCGGCCGCGACATATTCGCGGACGGCGCCTGGGGTCAGCCCGACGCGATATTCCTGCACCTTGATCTCCTTGGGCACACCGACGCGCATTTTGGGCTCCTTTTGATTCACCTCACGATCGTAACGGCGTGGCCGGTTTGGTTTCGTGCAAATATCCGCTAGCTTCGACCTCCCCGCGCCGGTTTCCGGCGTGCAAACGCCCTTTCACGCTGGAAACGAAACCTTGGCCCTCGACCGGAAAGATCTCGCCATCCTCGCGGAACTCACCACCAATGCGCGGGCCAGCCACACCGAGCTCGCCAACAAGGTCGGGCTATCAAGCACGGCGCTGGCGCGGCGGCAGAAGGCGTTGGAGGACGACGGCTATATCCAGGCCTACCAGGCCGCGCTCGATCTCGCCCAGTTCGGCCTCACCACGACAGTGCTGGTCCGCATTGCGCTGGAGAGCCAGAGCGACGAGGCGCTGAAGGCGTTCGAGGCGGAGGTGGTGAAATGCCCCTCCGTCGTGCGCTGCTTCCTGATGTCGGGCACCGACGACTACATCCTGATCGTGCTCGCCCGCGACATCCAGGATTTCGAGCGCATCCACCGTACCGAACTGTCGCGCCTGCCGCGCGTGGCGCGAGTGCAATCGAGCTTTGCGCTGCGCGAGATCGTCAACCGCGCGGTTCCGACGGTGGTCTTCGGCGAAGCCAAACGCTGACCGCCCACGTCGAAGAGACAATTCGTCGCAAGGAACCAAGCGACCGGTTGCCCGTTGGCGCTACTGGCCACCAGAGACGATGCGCCCTCGCATCAACACGGCTAGATGTCTCGGCTCGGCCTCCGTCGCAGGGGAGACGACATGGCCGACGCCGCAAATCAAATTCCCGACCGCATTCCGATCAATCTCGTGGTCAATGGCGTCAGACACACGCTCGACCTGGTGCCTTGGACCACGCTCCTGGACGCCTTGCGCGACCATCTCGAGCTGACCGGCACCAAGAAGGGCTGCGATCACGGCCAATGCGGCGCCTGCACCGTGCTGATCGACGGACGGCGCGTCAATTCCTGCCTGACGCTCGCCGTCATGAAGGACGGCGCCGAGATCACGACGATCGAAGGGCTTGCCAAGGACCTAACGCTTCATCCCCTGCAACAGGCGTTCATCGACCACGACGCCTTTCAGTGCGGCTATTGCACGCCGGGACAGATTTGCTCGGCGGCGGGCCTTTTGGCCGAAGGCCGCGCCCGGGATGCCGACGAGATCAGAGAGCTGATGAGCGGAAATCTCTGCCGCTGCGGCGCCTATCCGAACATCGTCGCCGCGATCCAGCAGGCAATGGGCCGGCCATGAACAACTTCCAATATTCCCGCGCCACCGACGTCGCCGATGCGATCCGCCTGCTGGCCGCCGATCCCGGCGCCAAGCTGATTGCCGGCGGCACCAATCTGATCGACTTGATGAAGGAAAATGTCGAGCGGCCCTCCCGGCTGATTGACATCTCCCGCCTGCCGCTCCGCGACATCGAGGAGACCGCCGATGGCGGGCTGCGCATCGGCGCCTTGGTGCCGAATTCGGACCTCGCTTACCATCCGCTCGTCGAGCAGCGCTATCCCCTGCTCGCCGCCGCCATCCTCGCCGGCGCTTCCGCGCAATTGCGCAATATGGCCTCCGTTGGCGGCAACCTGATGCAGCGCACGCGCTGCGCATACTTTTATGACACGGCGACGCCTTGCAACAAGCGAGAGCCCGGCAGCGGCTGCTCGGCAATCGACGGCCTCAACCGCAATCACGCAATCCTCGGCACGAGCGCGTCCTGCATCGCGACCAACCCGTCCGACATGAGCGTCGCACTTGTCGCGCTCGGTGCGCTCGTGCACATCGCAGGTCCCTCCGGCCAGCGCACGATCGCATTGACTGATTTCCATCGGCTCCCGGAGGACAAACCTCACGTCGACACAAATCTCGGCACCGGCGAGATCATCGCGGCCGTCGAACTTCCAAAGCACGGCTTTGCCCGCAACTACAGCTATCTGAAAATCCGTGACCGGCTGTCCTATGCTTTTGCTTTGGTCTCGGTCGCGGCCGCGCTCGAACTGGATGGCAACGCGATCAGCGAAGCCCGCCTGGCGCTCGGCGGCGTGGCTCACAAGCCCTGGCGCAGCCTCGAGGCCGAAGCGGCGTTGCGCGGCCGGGCGGCGACGTCGGATCACTTCTCGCGCGCTGCCGATCTGCTGCTGCACGGGGCAACGGCCCGCGCACATAACCGCTTCAAGATTGAGCTCGCACGCCGCGCCATCGCGCGGACGCTGATACAGGCCGCCAGCGCCACGCCACAATCACAGGCTCACAAAAAAATCGCGTGAGGGACCGATGAAAGCCTATGTCGGAACGCCAACGTCCCGCGTCGATGGCCGCGCCAAGGTCACCGGAGCCGCCAAATATGCCGGCGAATTTCCGGCGGACGGCCTCCTCCACGGCTTCGTCGTCGAGTCCACGATTCCGCGCGGACGCATCGCTCGCCTCGACGCCAGCGACGCGCTGCAAGTGAAGGGCGTGGTCGACGTGCTCACGCATGCGCATCGTCCGCCCCTCGCCGACAATGACGATGCCTGGAAGGACGAGGTGGCGCCGGAGAAGGGCTCGCCTTTCCGCCCGCTCTATGACGACAGGATCAGGTTCAACGGCCAGCCGATCGCGCTCGTCGTGGCGGATGATTGGGAAACCGCCAAGTTCGCTGCGACCCGCGTGCGTGTTGAATACGACCGGGAGGCATTTGCGACGGATCTCGAATCCGAACATGGCAAGGCCGGCAAAGTGGATCGGCCACACAAGCCGCGCGGCGACGCCGCCGCGGCGCTGGCTGGGGCCGCCGTGCGGCACCAGGCGGATTACGTCCTGCCGACCGAACACCACAACCCGATGGAGCTTTATGCGACCACGGTGGTCCGCGATGGCAGCGGCAGGCTTACCGTCCATGACAAGACGCAAGGTGTCCAGAACGTCCACAAATATCTATGCGGTGTGTTCAACAAGAGGCCCGATGACCTCCGCGTGGTCTCGCCCTATGTCGGCGGCGCCTTCGGCTCCGGATTGCGGCCGCAATACCAGGTGGTGCTGGCGGTGCTTGCCGCGCTCGAACTCAAGCGATCCGTTCGTGTCGTCCTGACACGGCAGCAGATGTACGGGCTCGGCTACCGGCCGATGACCATCGAGCGCGTCGCGCTCGGCGCAAAGCCTGACGGCACGCTCGATGCCGTCACGCACGAAGCCACTGCCGTGACTTCGCGCTACGAGGATTTTTCGCGCAATGACACCGGCTGGGCGGAACAGCTGTACAAGAGCCCGAACAGCCTCTTCTCCCACAAGCTCGTCGATCTCGACGTGTCCACGCCCTGCGACATGCGCGCGCCCGGTGCCGCCTCCGGCGTCTGCGCGCTCGAATGCGCCATGGACGAGCTGGCCGTCGCGCTCAAGCTCGACCCGATCGAGCTGCGGCTGAAGTGCTATTCGGACCGCGACCAGAGTGAAGACCTGCCCTACACCAGCAAGCAGCTGCGCGAATGCTACGCCCGCGGCGCGGAAGCCTTCGGCTGGAGCCGACGCAATCCTGCGCCGCGCTCCATGCGCAACGGCAAGGAGCTGGTCGGCTGGGGCATGGCGACGGGGGTGTGGGAGGCGCTTCAGATGCCGGTCGCTGTCCGCATCGTGCTGACGTCGAACGGCCATGCCGAAGTATCCTGCGCCGCCTCCGATATCGGCACCGGCACCTACACCATCGTGGCACAAGTGGCCGCCGACGCACTTGGACTGCCGATCGAGAATATCGACGTGAAGCTTGCCGATTCGACCTTGCCGCAGGCCCCTGTCGAAGGCGGTTCCTGGATGGCGGCGTCGGCCGCGCACGCCGTGCTGGGCGCGGCCGAAGACATTCGCCAGGAGCTCGCACGGCTTGCCAAGGCGATACCCGCCTCGCCCCTCGGCGGCGTCGATGCGCCCGACGTGATCCTGGTCGACGGCGCGATCGCCAAGGCCGGCGACAAGGCCCGTGCCGTCTCGATCGCCGACGCGATGCGTCACGGCAAGCTCGAGCGGATCGAGAAGCAGAAGCTCAATCATTTCGCGGAGGACAGGTCGCACGCGCGCAACACCCATTCGGCGGTCTTCGCCGAGGTCAAGGTCGACGAAGAACTGGGCGTCATCCGCGTCACGCGCGTCGTGAGCGCCGTCGCCGCCGGCCGGATCCTCAATACCAAGACCGGCCGCAGCCAGATCATGGGCGGCGTGGTCTGGGGCATCGGAATGGCGCTGCACGAGGAGACGGTGATGGATCACCGCTTCGGCAGGATCATGAACGCGAACATCGCCGAGTACCACATTCCCGTGAATGCCGACGTTCACGACATCGACGTCATCTTCGTCGACGAACCCGACGACCGGATCAACCAGCTGGGCGTCAAGGGCATTGGCGAGATCGGCATCGTCGGCGTGCCTGCGGCGATCGCGAACGCAGTCTATCACGCCACCGGCAAGCGCATCCGGCGCTTCCCGATCACGCTGGACAAGTTGCTGGACTGATCGCCGTCACACGATCCCCGCTGGATCGGGCGACTGTCATAAAACTGTCATCGAAAGTGCAGAGACCTGCCAGTCTCTGTAGATTCGGGACACACCATGGATTATTTCAAGCGCTTCAACTTCCTGTTCGCCGCACCTGTGTTCGACGCCGACGATCTGGAAGGCATCCGCTTCAACCAGATTATCGAGGAGATCCAGCGCTCCGGCTTCGAGGTCGTGAGGGCCCGCAGGTTGGAGGACGCCGAGATCGCGGTGCAGACCGACGCCGCGATCGGCTGCATGGTGGTGGACTGGGGCAAGAAGGGCCTCGAGGGGAAGACCTCGGCGCTGATCAACCTGATGCGGCGCCGCGGCCTCGACTTCCCGATCATCCTCCTGATCCGACGCAAGCGCTTCGAGGATTTGCCGGTCGAGGTGCTCGACTTCATCGACGGCTATGTCTTCCTCTCCGAGGAGACGCCGACCTTCATCGCCAAGAATTTGATCAGCCGGCTCAAGCAATACGCCGAGACGCTGAAGACGCCGTTCTTCGGGGCGCTGGTCGATTATGCCGAGGAAGGCAACCAGCTCTGGACCTGTCCGGGTCACAATGGCGGCGTGTTCTACAACCGCAGTCCGATCGGCCGGGTCTTCGTCGAGCATCTCGGCGAATCCGTGTTCCGCGACGACCTCGACAATTCCGTGCTCGACCTCGGCGACCTCCTCACCCATGAGGGTCCCGCGCTGAGGGCGCAGAAGGAAGCCGCGCAGATTTTTGGCGCGGAGAAGACCTATTTCGTGCTCAACGGCACCTCGACCTCGAACAAGGTCGCGCTCGGCGCCCTCGTCACCGACGGCGACCTCGTGCTGTTCGACCGCAACAACCACAAGGCCGCCCATCACGGCGCGCTGATGATCAATGGCGGCGTCCCGGTCTACGTACCGACCATCCGCAACGCCTGGGGCCTGATCGGCCCGATGCGCTGGGACATGCTCGACGAAAAGGCCGTGCGCGAGGCGATCCGCAACCATCCGCTGGTGACCGACAAAGACGCCTGGCGCAAGGAGCGGCCATTCCGCGTCGCCGTGGTCGAGCAATGCACCTATGACGGCACGATCCACAGCGCCGAAATGATCCTGAAGCGCATCGGCCATCTCTGCGAATACATCCTGTTCGACGAGGCCTGGGCAGGCTTCATGAAGTTCCACCCGCTCTATGCCGGCCGCTTCGCCATGGGGCTGGCGAATCTTCCTCCCGAAGCGCCCGGCATCATCGCGACGCAATCCACCCACAAGCAGCTCGCGAGCTTCTCGCAGGCCTCCCAGATCCACATCAAGGACCGCCACATCCGCGGCCAGAAGCGGCGGGTCGAACACCGCCGCTTCAACGAGAGCTTCATGCAGCACGCCTCGACCTCGCCGTTCTACCCGCTGTTCGCCTCCCTCGACGTCGGCGCGCAGATGATGAAGGGCCGCTCGGGCGAGGTCCTGTGGGACGACACGATCCGCCTCGGCATCGAGCTGCGCAAGAAGATCCGCGCGATGCGCCGGGAGTTCGAGGAGAAGGAGCAAAATCCGGATCGCCGCTGGTTCTTCGAGCCCTTCGTTCCCGATCGCGTCGCCATTCCCGACGTCAGCCGCCCCGGCGCCGCCCACAATGTCGCCTGGGAGACCCTCTCCACCGATGAGCTCGCCACCAATCCGGCGCTGTGGCAGCTTTCGCCAGATACCAACTGGCACGGCTTTCCCGATCTTGCGGAAGGCTTTGCCATGACTGATCCGAACAAGCTGACGCTGCTGACGCCCGGCTTCGATCGCACCACCGGCGCCTATGCCGAGCACGGCATCCCCGCGCCTGTGGTCGCGCAGTACTTGCGCGAAAACCGCATCGTCCCTGAAAAGAACGACCTCAACTCCCTGCTCTTCCTGCTCACCCCCGGCGTCGAGGCGAGCAAAGCCGGTACGCTGATCTCCGGCCTCGTCGCATTCAAGAGGTTGCATGACGACAACGCGTTGCTGGCCGACGTCATCCCTGAATTCTACCAGCGGCGTCAGGCGCGCTATGCCGGCGTACGGCTGCGCGATCTCTGCGGCGACATGCACCGCTTCTTCCGCGCCGCCGATGTCAGCGCCCTCCAGGCCCGGCAGTTCATGCCCGAGCACATGCCCGAGATCGCGATGTCGCCCCGCGATGCCGCACGCTATCTGTTCAAGAACGACGTCGACTATCTCCCGATCGAGGCGATCGCGGGCCGTATCGCCACCACGCCCTTCGTGGTCTACCCGCCCGGCATCGCCACCATCGTGCCCGGCGAGCGGCTGACGGAGCGGGCCAAGCCCATGGTGGATTATCTCAAGATGTTCGAGACCTGCTTCAACACGTTCCCGGGGTTCGATGTGGAAATCCAGGGAGTCTACAAGGAGATCGATGCACAGGGCCGCATCGGCCTCTATACTTACGTCGTTGCCGAGTAGGTGCCGATGAACGAAACAGCGATTGCGCGTACAGATGACGAACCGGTTCTGGTCCGCCCCTCACGGGAGAGCGACGTCGAGGCGATGCTGGCGATCTACCGCCATCACGTCCGCAATGGGGTGCCGCGCGACGTCGAGGGAACCGGCGCGCCCGAACCGGACGATCTGCGCGACCGCCGCAAGAACCTGAAGCAGACCCGCCTGCCGCATCTGGTCGCGACCTATCGCGGCGAGGTGGTCGGCTATGCCTATGCCGTGCTGTTCCGCAAGCGCCCGGCCTACCGCTACACCGCCAAGCATTCGATCTACGTCCATCACGAGCATCTCGGTCGCGGCGTCGGACGGCTGCTGCTCCAGGGAATGATCGATGCGTGTGCGGCGGCCGGCTTCCGCCAGATGATCGGCTATATCGATGCCGACAACGCGCCCTCGCTGGCGCTGCACGAAAAGTTCGGCTTCGCGCGCGCCGGCCTGCTCTGCGGTGTCGCCTATCGCCACGGCCGCTGGTCCGACACGGTCATGGTGCAGCGATCGCTCGGCGCGGGCGTCACCGCGCCGCCGACGCTAACGGCACCGGGCCGTTAGACCTTACGAGGGAAAGTCAGCCGGTCTGACCTGGATCCGGTCGGCATGCAGCGACCAATGATGCAACGCCTGGTCCTTGCAAAACCTCGCCTTCGCCCGCTCCCTGGCTTCGTCCTCGTCGGTGGCGTCGATTTCGAGCGTGCCCTGGCAAACCTCGATCTGCCGGCCGTACTGGCCGAGCACGTCCTTCATGAACCTGACGACATAAGTTGACATGGGACCTCCTGCCTGCGCCAGCCTGCCCCGGCGGCACTCTAATCCCATTTAGCTTGAACCGGGAAAGGAGATTTTGACACGGATCAAGTTCGGCGACGGTTCCCGCCGCCAATGCGTCGATACAATCCGTCAGCGATCACGTCTTGATATCGAGGAGGGTCTCTTCTGTCTCGGCGTAGGCTTGAATGACCTTCGCATTGGCAATGAAGCTGTACTTTGCGGTCGCCAGCTCAGCGAATTCGCTGGCTAGATCGACATTGGGCGCGGCGACCAGGCCGTCCTGGTTTGCGAAGGGCGCGCTAGGGTCGGATTGCGCGATATAGCTCGGCGAAACCGCCGACACGGTCGCAACCGTACCGCCCGGCGTCGAACCGCTCGATTGGGAGACCTGATCGACTCGCAGCGGCACATAGGCTGCGGGAAAGGTCGGAGCAATGCCCGAACTGCCCGCGCCGGCCGATGTGCTCGATCCGCCTGAAGCAGGTAGCGGCCCGGTCGTGCTGATGTTGGCGATATTGCTCGCGGCCACGTTCACGCGCAGGCTCGCGGCGGAAAGTCCTGATGTCGCAATCGAAAATATGCTCATGGACTTTCAACTACAGGACAAGTGATACGCCTTCATTCACGCCATCGGTAAAATCCGCCGCTTTCTATTCGCACCCTCGTAACCAACGATCGGAGCGCGATCGGACTTCGCGCGCCCTACCCCGGCATCACGCCGAACGCCTGCTTGAAGCGCTCGGCATAGCGCGGCCAGACTTCGGGGTTGATGATGCGCGGCGGGCGTCGGCCGTCGAGCGTGTCCAGCACCTGCTCGGCGGCGATGCGGCCCATGTTCTGGCGCGCCTCGATCGTGACGCCCGCGGTGTGCGGGCTCGCCAGCACGTTGTCGAACTGGAGCAGCGGATGCTCGGGCGGCGGCGGCTCCTTCGACCAGACGTCGAGGCCGGCACCGGCAATGCGCTTGTCGCGGAGCGCCTGGAGCAGCGCATCCTCGTCGTGGATGAAGCCGCGCGCCGTGGTGATGAAATAGGCGTGCGGCTGCATCAGCGCGAATTCGCGCGTGCTGATCATGTTGCGGCTTTTCTTGTCGAGCGGACAGGAGATCGAGACGAAATCGGCGCGGCGCAGCAGCTCGTCGAGCTCGACCTTCTGCCCGCCCCGCTCGGCCATCACCTCGGCCGACAAATACGGGTCATAGGCCAGCACCGTCATGCCGAGCAGGCCCTTGCACAGCGCGGCAATGCGGCGGCCGACATTGCCGAGGCCGATGATGCCGACGGTCTTGTGCTCGACCTCGTTGCCGACGAGCTCGTTGCGGTTGACGTCGCGCTCGCGGCGCAGGCGGCGGTCGGACTGGATGATGCGCTTGGACAGCGTCAGCATCATCGCCAGCGCATGCTCGGCGACCGAATGGGCATTGCCACCGGACTGGTTGACGACCAGCACGCCCGCATCCGTGCACGCCTCGACGTCGACAGGGTCGAAGCCCGCGCCATTGCTGGAGACCAGCAACAGGTTCGGCGTGCGCTTCAGGAAGGCGGCATCGACATGGAAATGCTGGGCAAGTTCGTCGCGGGCGGCGCCGATCTGGTAGACGTGGGCCGCCTTCAGGATCGGGGCGTAGAAATCTTCCGGGCTCTCATTCTCTATGCGATCGAGCCGGACGTCGGACCGCGCCTTCAGGATGTCGATATAGATCGGATTGGCCAGGTATTTGACGTAGAAGACGCGCTTGCTATTGACGGACATCAGGACCCTTCCGGCTCTCTCAAGGAGATCCGCAAGGCCAGCGCACCCCGCGCTCCGTCCATGCGTCCCTCCCGTTTTTGCATTATCGCCGCTTATGACATGGCGGTGCCGGCCACGGCAGGCCGTCTAGCGCAGATCACGGTGCTGGCCCGGACATGTTGACAATCCCGCTGCCTGCGTCAAGTTCGGCAGACCGCCGCGACGGCCAGAACCAAGAAGCATGCGCGGCCTAGGGGAGAACGCGATGGCGATTGCGGAGCAGCAGACCTCGTCCGAGGCGGCACGAGCCTCCAGTGACGAGAGCTGGCACGGCATCGTCCTGCAGACCTTGAAGCGGAACGAGATCAGCCTGATCCCTTACGTGCCCGACCGCGTGCTGACGCCGCTGATCAAGAACCTGCACGCCGATCCCTTCTTCACCACCTTTGCCACCGCCCGCGAGGAGGAGGCCGTCGGCATCGTCTCCGGCGCCTGGATGGGCGGACGTCGCGGCGCGGTGCTGATGCAGACCTCCGGCTTCGCCACGCTCGCCAACGTGCTGGCCTCGCTCGCGGTGCCCTATCAGATCCCGCTGATCATGTTCGTCTCCGAGCGCGGCACGCTTGGCGAGTTCAATTACGGGCAATCGCTGGTCTGCCGGACCATGCGCCCGGTGCTGGATTCACTCGCGCTGGAGCACCACACCATCACCCGGCTCGACGAGCTCGAATTCATCGCCGACCGCTCGATCAAGCAGGCCGTCACCACGCAGGCGCCGGTGGCGCTGATCCTCAACCCGCTGCTCACCGGCGGCAAGGTTTTCGACAAGTGAGGCCGGCCAAAATGAGCACAGATTTGGACAACCGCAACACCAAGGTCATGAACCGCTTCGATGTCACCTCGCGCCTGATCGCCAAGCTCAAGCACGAGGAAGCGGTGATCGGCGGCATCGGCAACACCAATTTCGATCTCTGGGCCGCCGGCCATCGCCCGCAGAACTTCTACATGCTCGGCAGCATGGGGCTGGCTTTCCCGATTGCATTGGGCGTCGCGCTGGCCCAGCCCGATCGCCGCGTCTTCGCGCTCGAAGGCGACGGCTCGCTGCTGATGCAACTCGGCGCGCTCGCGACGATTGCGGCGTTGAAGCCGAAGAACCTCATCATGATCGTGATGGACAACGGCATCTACCAGATCACCGGTGCGCAGCCGACGCCGGCCGCTGGCGTCGCCGACATCGTCGCCATAGCCACAGGCTCGGGACTTGCCAACAGCGCCTGGGCCGCGGACGAGGAGGATTTCGAGCGGCTGGTCGACGAGGCCATGTCCGCTGACGAGCCCAGCCTGATCGCGGTCCGCATCGACGACAAGCCGGGCGTCGGCGCCACCCGCAGGGATCCCGTCCAGATCCGGGAACGCTTCATGCACGGCCTCGGCGTGCGCGAGCCACTTTAACGTTTCGTCATTAACTACACGGCGATCTGATCCCCGCCCCGTAACAGGCCGTTGCAAATCCGTGCTATCGGCACCGGATGCCTATTTTTGTTCGCTTTTTTGCCTGGCTGCTCGCGGCCGCCGTCACTTTCGCAACCCTCGGCCCGCCCGGCCTGCGGCCCCATTCCGATCTCGGCCAGGACGGCGAGCACGCCCTCGCCTTCATCCTGGTGGGATTGGCCTTCGGCCTCGGCTACCGGAATCGCCGCTGGGCTGTCGCCGCCGTCGCGGTGGTCCTGATCGGCGCGCTCGAGCTGATGCAGTTCTGGGCACCGGGACGGCATGCGCGGCTGGAAGATTTTTTGGTCGATGCCGGCACCGCTTGCATCGGCTTTGCGCTCGCCGCCGTCACCGATTGGATCATGGCGCGCTTCCGCGCTAGTACGGCCCTGACTAACTAAGGCCTCGCGGAGTGACGCTCCGCGAGGCCCGGCTCTTCAAAGCCTTCACGCTCTGACCGATCAGTCGATGATCTTGACGACGCGGCGCGTGCGCGGTTCGACGATGACGCGGCGATCGTTCACGACCGCGTAGCGATACTCGGTGTAGTTCGGCACGGGGCGCAGCACCACGGTCGGGGGCAGCGGCTCGCCGACGACGACGCGCTCGTGGATCACGACGGAGTCGTCGCGCGGGATTCCGCCGAGCACGGCATTCGGGATTTCGAGGCCGGCGCCGACGGCCGCGCCGACGGTGCCGCCGACCATCGCGCCGATCGGTCCGCCGATGTCGCCACCCGCACGTGCGCCGTCCCTGGCGCCCTGTTCGGTCGTCGACTGGGCAAAGGCTGCACTCGACGCCAGCAGCGACACGGCAGCCAGCGAAATCGCAAGACGGGTCTTCATGTCCACACTCTCCAGTGTTTGTTGATGCGCCTTCAACCGCGGGGCCGGAGCATTGTTCCGGTTCCCCCATGATGAAAGGCACGTCAAATCTGGAGACTGTTACCGGGTAACAGTTCAGGTCGCGGCGATCTCGTGTCCCGCCATCAGTTCCAGTGCCCGCACCATCGCGGAATGATCCCAGGCCTTGCCGCCATGCGCGGCGCAGGACGAGAACAATTGCTGCGCCAATGCCGTGCTCGGCAGCGACAGGCCGAGCGCGCGCGCACCTTCCAGCGCGAGGTTGAGGTCTTTCTGGTGCAGCTCGATGCGGAAACCCGGCTCGAAATTGCGCTTCACCATGCGCTCGCCATGCACTTCGAGAATCCGTGACGAGGCAAAGCCGCCCATCAGCGCCTTGCGCACGAGAGCGGGATTGGCTCCCGCCTTGGATGCGAACAGCAGCGCTTCGCTCACCGCCTCGATCGTCAGCGCGACGATGATCTGGTTGGCCACCTTCGTCGTCTGGCCATCGCCATTGGCGCCGACATGCGTGACGTTCTTGCCCATCTTGTCGAAGATCGGCTTCATGGTGCCAAAGGCCCGCTCCGGCCCGCCGACCATGATGGTGAGGCTCGCGGCCTTTGCCCCGACCTCGCCGCCCGACACCGGCGCGTCGAGATAGTCCGCCCCCAGCGCCTCGATCTTCTTCGCAAACTCCTTGGTCGCCAGCGGCGAGATCGAGCTCATGTCGACGACGATCTTGCCCTTGGAGATGCCGCTCGCGACACCGTCCTTACCGAACAGCACCGCCTCCACGTGCGGGGTGTCAGGCACCATGATGATGACCGCATCCGCCTCCTCCGCGACCTCCTTGGCTGACTTGCAGGCGATGCCGCCCGCCGCGATCAGCTCGGGCGGCACGGGCGTAACGTCGTGCAGCAGCACGCGATGGCCCGCGGCCAGAAGATGGCCGGCCATCGGCCGTCCCATGGTGCCAAGTCCGATGAAGCCGATGTCGATCATGTCTAGGTTTCCTCAGGTCTCGAATGTCTGCGCGGCGTGCCAGGACAGGCCTTCCAGCGTCGTGGTGCGCGGCTTGTATTCGCAGCCGATCCAGCCGCGATAGCCGATCGCGTCGAGGTGGCGGAACAGGAAGGGGTAGTTGATCTCGCCGGTGCCGGGCTCGTGGCGACCGGGATTGTCGGCGAGCTGGATGTGCGCGATCTGCGGCAGATATTCCTGCATGGTGCGGGCGAGATCGCCCTCCATGATCTGCATATGATAGATGTCGTATTGGACGAACAAATTGTTCGATCGCACCTCGGAGATCAGCTGCACCGCCTGCTCGGTGCCGTTGAGAAAGAAACCGGGAATGTCGAGCGTGTTGATCGGCTCGACCAGCAGCTTGATATTCTCGCGCGCCAGCGTCGAGGCGGCAAAGCGAAGGTTGCCGACCAGCGTTTCGTTGAGCTCGCGCGGGTCGGCATCGGCAGGCGCGATGCCGACGAGGCAATTGAGCTGCTCGCAATCGAGCGCCTTGGCGTAGTCGATGGCACGGAACACACCGTCGCGAAATTCACTGACGCGATCGGGCAGGATCGCGATGCCGCGCTCGCCCGCTGCCCAGTTGCCGGCCGGCAGATTGTGCAGCACCTGCGTCAGCCCGTGAGCCTCGAGCTGCTCGCGCAGCAACGCCTTGTCGAAATCGTAGGGGAAGAGATACTCGACCCCGGAGAAGCCCGCCGCTTTCGCCGCGGCGAAGCGGTCGATGAACGGCATCTCGTTGAAGAGCATGGTGAGGTTGGCGGCAAATTTCGGCATGATGCTCTCCCCTATTCCGCCGGCTGCAGCACGCCGGGACGCTTGATCCCGACCTCGTCCAGCGGCAGGTCCAGCACCT
Source organism: Bradyrhizobium sp. Arg816 (assembly GCF_029989365.1). GTDB lineage: Bacteria > Pseudomonadota > Alphaproteobacteria > Rhizobiales > Xanthobacteraceae > Bradyrhizobium. Next base: position 804,295 of record NZ_JAPRAQ010000001.1, read on the forward strand.
CCTCGAACTCGACGATGTTGTCGATCTCCGTGCCCATCGCGATGTTGGTGACGCGTTCGAGAATGAACTCGACCACGACGGGCACGCGGTGCTTCGCCATCAATTCACGTGCGGTCGTAAACGCCGCCTGCGTATCCTTGGGATCAGTGACGCGGATCGCCTTGCAGCCCAGGCCTTCGGCGACCGCGACATGGTCGACGCCGTAGCCACCGAGCTCCGGTGCGTTGACGTTCTCGAAGGAGAGCTGGACGTGGTAATCCATGTCGAAGCCGCGCTGGGCCTGGCGGATCAGGCCGAGATAGGAATTGTTCACGACGACGTGGATGTAGGGCAGATTGAACTGCGCCCCGACCGCGAGCTCCTCGATCAGGAACTGGAAGTCGTAATCGCCGGACAGCGCGACGATCTCGCGATCCGGACATGCCGCACGAACACCGAGCGCGGCGGGCAGCGTCCAGCCGAGCGGGCCGGCTTGCCCGGCATTGATCCAGTTGCGCGGCTTGTAGACGCCCAAGAACTGCGCGCCGGCGATCTGCGACAAGCCGATCACGGTGACATAGGTGGTGTCGCGGCCGAAGGCCTTGTTCATCTCCTCGTAGACGCGCTGCGGCTTGATCGGCACGTTGTCGAAATGGCTCTTGCGCAGCATCGTCTTCTTGCGATCGCGGCAAGCCGCGGGCCACGCCTGGCGCTCGCGGAGCCTGCCAGACCGGCGCCACTCCCTGGCGACGGTGACGAAGAGTTCGAGCGCGGCCTTGGCGTCCGAGACGATGCCGAGATCGGGATTGAACACGCGCCCGATCTGGGTCGGCTCGATGTCGACATGCACGAAGGTGCGGCCCTTGGTGTAGGTCTCGACCGAGCCGGTGTGACGATTGGCCCAACGGTTGCCGATGCCGAGCACGAAGTCGGATTCCAGCATCGTCGCATTGCCATAGCGGTGGCTGGTCTGAAGGCCGACCATGCCGGCCATCAGCACGTGGTCGTCGGGGATCGCACCCCAGGCCATCAGCGTCGGCACGACCGGCACGTTGGCGATCTCGGCGAATTCCACCAGCAGGTCCGAGGCGTCGGCGTTGATGATACCGCCGCCCGCGACGATCAGCGGCCGCTCGGCGGCGTTGAGCATCTCCAGCGCCTTCTCGACCTGCTTGCGCGTCGCGGTGGGCTTGTAGACCGACAGCGGCTCATAGGTCTCGTCGTCGAACTCGATCTCGGCGAGCTGCACGTCGAGCGGCATGTCGATCAGCACCGGGCCCGGCCGGCCCGAGCGCATGACGTGAAAGGCCTGGCTGAACACACGCGGCACCAGCGCCGGCTCGCGCACGGTCACAGCCCATTTGGTTACGGGCTTTGCGATCGACTCGATGTCGACGGCCTGGAAGTCTTCCTTGTAGAGCCGTGCGCGCGGCGCCTGGCCGGTGATGCAGAGGATCGGAATGGAATCGGCGATCGCCGAATAGAGCCCGGTGATCATGTCGGTGCCGGCCGGCCCCGACGTGCCGATGCAGACGCCGATATTGCCGGCCTTCGCCCGCGTATAGCCCTCGGCCATATGCGAGGCGCCCTCGACATGGCGCGCGAGGATGTGGCGGATCGACCCGCGCTTCTTCAGCGCCGAGTACAGCGGATTGATCGCGGCCCCGGGAACGCCGAAGGCAGTCGAGATGCCTTCCTTCTCCAGAATTCGCACGGCAGCATCAACGGCTCGCATCTTCGCCATATCGGACCTCGCTTGAGTTGCGTCAGCGAGCGTGATCATCAGGCGTGCAAGATGCGATCTCAACGAGATCGATTTTATTTTCCACGATGCGGCAGCCGCGGAAAAACCGCGGCGCTCTCAAGCGGTTAGATCGACATCGACGTGAAAGCCGCTCACTCGAACAGCGGCGCGAGCTCCATCTGCGGCACCAGCACGAGGCCCTTGTCGGTGATGCGAATTTCCGGAATGACCGATAGCGGAATCAAATTGAAGCCCATGTAGGGGATGGTGCAGCCGGCTTCGGCCCATTCCTTCTTCAGCACCTTGACCGCTTCGGCGACCTCGGTGACCCGTTTGTCGGAGAGCAGGCCGGCAATCGGCAGCGGGACCAGCGCCCTCACCTTGCCGTCGGCAACGACGCAAACGCCGCCCTGCTCCGCCTTGATGGCTGATATCGCCGCCTGCATGTCGTCCTCGTTGGTGCCGGCGACGATGATGTTATGGCTGTCGTGCCCGACGCTGGAGGCGACCGCGCCGCGCTTCAGGCCGAAATCCTTCAGCAGGCCGTAAGCGACATTGCCGGCCGACTTGCCGTGGCGCTCTACCACCGTGACGAAGCACAGGCCATAGCGCTCAAACAGCGACGGCCAATCCTTGGCCGGCTCGATCGCGACCTTCTCATGGATCAGCGTAATACCCGGCAGCGCGGTCTTGATGGCATTGACGGTACACGCCGTCGCCGGCAGCTCCGGCGTCAGCTTGACCTTCTCCGGAAGCTTCACCGTCGCATAGGCCGCCTTCGGATATTGATAGCGTTGCGACAGCGCCTGATCGAGCCGCGGCGTAATCTTGCCATGCTCAACCACCAGCTCGCCGCCATACCAGGTGCATTGCGGTCTGAGCTGATCGTCCATCAGCACGAGATCGGCGCGGCGGCCGCCGCCGAGCCCGCCGATGTCGCCCTCCATGCCGAACCGTGTGGCGCCATGCAGCGAGCCCATCGACCAGGCCTGCTCCGGCGACATCCCCGCCTTCACGGCTTCACGCACCACCCAGTCGAGCCCGAATAGCAGCAAATCATCGGCGTCGCGGTCGTCGGTGCACACGGCGGTCCGCTTGTGCGAGGCCCCGAGCTCGGTGATCGTCCGGATCGCCTGCGGCAGCGAATGCCATGGCGTGGTCGGCGGACCGCCACGCAAAAAGACCCAGACGCCGGCATCGAGCAGATCGTCGGCGATGTCGCGATCGATCGCCTCATGGGTGTCGGTGACGCCGGACGCCGCATAGGCCGCGACGAATTCACGGCCGTAAACGTGTCCGGACACCGGCCGTCCCCGCTTCAAGGCAGCGGCAAGGATGGCATGGCTGCGCTCGTCGCCCATCGTGACAGGCACAAAATCCATCTTCTCGCCGAGCGCGACCGCTTCGGGCCAGCGGTCGAACAGGCCGGCGATCTTGTCCGGCGTGAGGTCGCCGCCCGCGGTCTCCAGTTCCGCCGACGTGGCCGGCACCGTGCTCGGCACCGTCAAAAAGATCGAGAGCGGCGCCTCGCGCGCGTCCTCCAGCATCGCCTCGACACCGGCGACATCCATGACGTTGCCGATCTCGTGGCTGTCGCAGAAGATCGTGGTGGTGCCGTTGAGGAGCGCGGCTTCGGCATAGGCGCAGGCCGTCACCATGGAGGATTCGATGTGGATGTGCGGATCGACCAGCCCCGGCGCGATGATGCCGCCGGCGGCGTCGTAAAGCGGCACCCCGCCCCAGACCTTCTTCGCCGCCCCGGCCGGCTTCACCGCTGCGACGCGGCCACCAGTGATCCAGACCTCCCGACCGGGATGGAGGCGCTCCGAATAGGTCGAAAGCACCCGGGCCCCCGTGACCACCAGATCCGGTGCGACGCGCGCGGAGGCAACATCGGCCAGACGCCGGGTCATCGAATGCAGCGGTGCGACGGCGAAGCGGGTAAGTCTGGTCATCGGGCCCTCGCGTGGCGTTACGGCCCAGCGATGGTTACGCCCTGCGCCAAACCGGGCAAGCGCAAATATAACGGCAGGCCCTGCTTACGCTTTAGGCGCCGAACTGCCGGTCGCCCCCGCCCTTGCAGGCCTGCGCGGGTTCCGCCTTCGCGGCGGTGCGGCGGCAGCGGGCTTGACCCGAATTCGCATCGACCGGCCCTTTGATTCATCGATCTCGAACGAGTTCGTCTTGCGCACGAGGTCGCTCAGCTTGCGGAACCCGAACGTTCTCGGATCGAAATCGGACGCCAGATTGGCGAGCTGCCGGCCGACTTCGCCGAGCGCGACCCAGCCATCCTCGCTCTCCATCTGGGTGATGACCTTCTTGATGATGGGCGTGGCGGCATCGGGCGGCTGAAGCGAATTCGATCTCGAGGCGGCGTCCTGGGTGGTCGCCGGGACGGCAAGCAGGTTCTCGGTGTAGACGAACCTTCGGCAGGCCTGCCTGAAGCTTTCCGGCGTCTTCTGCTCGCCGAACCCGAACACATCGACGCCCTGCTCACGGATGCGGGCAGCCAGACGGGTAAAGTCGCTGTCGGACGAGACCAGGCAGAAGCCGTCGAACCGGCCGCTGTGAAGCAGGTCCATGGCGTCGATGACCAGGGTAATGTCGGAGGCATTCTTTCCCGTCGTATAGGCGAACTGCTGCTGCGGGATGATGGCGTGTTTGGACAGGATGTCGGCCCAGCCCCTGGACCGCGCATTGGAGAAGTCGCCATAGATGCGGCGAACGCTGGCCTCGCCGATCTTGGCAATCTCCTCGAACAGGCCATCCGCGATCTTCGCAGAGGCGTTGTCGGCATCGATCAGGACGGCGAGACGGGGCGAGCGAAGTTCCGACGGCATGGCGTTCCTCAACGAGCTGGACGCAGCATTAGAGGACGCGCGCGCCGGGACGGCTAGTCCTCATTCGCCTTGAAGCGCCCCATCCCCTTCAGCACGAACGGGGCCAGCAGCGCAACCAGCGCGATGCCGAGCAGCGTCGCCGAGATCGGGCTCTGGAGCAGCGCCATGGGATCGCCGAGGCTGATCGCGAGCGCGCGGCGCAGCTGGCTCTCGGCGATCGGTCCGAGGATCAGGCCGACGACGACGGGCGCGATCGGAAAATCGAACCGGCGCATCAGGAAACCGAGCACGCCGAAGCCGGCCAGCATCGACAATTCGACCACCGACGGCTTTGCGGCGATGGTGCCCATGGTCGCGAACACGAGAATGCCGGCATAGAGCCACGGTTGCGGGATCGCGAGCAACCGCACCCACAGGCCGACCAGCGGCAGGTTGAGCACCAGCAGCATGCAATTGGCGATGAACAGGCTCGCGATCAGGCCCCAGACCAGGTCAGGCCGCTCGGCAAACAGCAGCGGCCCCGGGTTGAGGCCGTATTGCTGGAACCCCGCCAGCATCATCGCAGCGGTCGCCGAGGTCGGCAGCCCGAGCGTGAGCAACGGCACCAGCGTGCCGGCGGCGGAGGCGTTGTTGGCGGCCTCCGGTCCCGCGACGCCTTCGATCGCGCCCTTGCCGAATTCTTCCGGGTGTTTTGTAAGCCGCTTCTCGGTGGAATAGGACAGGAAGGTCGGAATCTCCGCACCGCCCGCGGGCAGCGCACCGATCGGGAAGCCGAACATGGTGCCGCGCAGCCACGGCTTCCACGAGCGCTTCCAGTCTTCCTTGGTCATCCACAGCGAGCCGCGCACCGGCTCGAGCTTTTCCTCGGTGTGGTGGCGGCGCGATGCGACGTAGAGCGCCTCGCCCACCGCGAACAGACCAACCGCAAGCGTCGTCACCTCGACGCCGTCGAGCAATTCAGGAACGCCGAACGCAAGCCGCGCCTGACCGGTCAGCTTGTCGATGCCGACCAGGCCCAGCGTCAGGCCGATGAACAGGCTGGTCAGGCCGCGGATCGGAGAATCGCCGAAGGTCGCCGACACCGTGACGAAGGCGACGCACATCAGCGCGAAGTAATCCTCGGGACCGAAGCGCACGGCGAAATCGACCAGCCACGGCGCGAGAAACGCCAAGCCAATCGTGGCGATGGTGCCGGCAACGAAGGAGCCGATCGCGGATGTCGCAAGCGCCGGCCCGCCGCGGCCGGCCTTGGCCATCTTGTTGCCTTCGAGCGCGGTCGCCATCGAGGCGCTCTCGCCGGGCGTGTTGATCAGGATCGCGGTGGTCGATCCGCCATACATGCCGCCGTAATAGATGCCGGCGAACATGATCAGCGAGCCGCCGGGATCGAGCTTGTAGGTGACAGGCAGCAGCAGCGCGACCGTCAGGGCCGGGCCGATGCCGGGCAGCACGCCGACGGCCGTGCCGAGGAACACGCCGATCAGCGCATAGAGCAGGTTCATCGGCTGGACGGCGACCGCCATGCCGTGGGCCAGCGCGGCAAAGGTGTCCATCACAGCAGTCGCTCCAGCGGGCCGGTCGGAAGGCTCAGCGTCAACAGCCGGTCGAACGCGAGATAGATGAGAGTGGACATCACGAGAGCGATGATGCTGTCGACGAGGACGGCACGGCGCCCGAAGGCCGCCGACGTCGTGACGAACAGCGCCGACGTCGCCAGGATGAAGCCGCCGCCGAGGCCGATGATGGCAATGAGGAGCGCAAGGCCAACCAGGATCAGAACCACCGGCACGGGATCGGCGCTCTCGCGCGCCGGCAGATTGCCGCGCAGTGCGTCGATGAAATTACCGATCGCGAGCAGCGCGAGGCCGGTGGCGACCACGACCGGCATCGCCTCCGGTCCCATCCCGTACATCGCAGTGGATTGCAGCCCGCGCGCGTCCCAGACCAGCACCGCGGCGAGCACGGCGAGCAGCGCAGCAATGACGATGCCGGCGCGATCGACGCGCCGCGGCGGCTGGACGGGATCGCCTGAGGTCATGACTTGACCAGGCCGACCGATTTCAGCACGTCGGTGACGCGCACGGTTTCCTTCTTCAGGAAGTCGGCGAAGGCGTCGCCGCCGAGATAGGCGTCCTCCCAGCCCTTCTGCTTGAGGATCTCCTTCCAGGCGTCCGACTTCACCATCTTCTCGACCGCATCGCTCAGCGTCTTGCGCTGCTCCGGCGTGATGCCGGGAGGCGCGACCACCGAACGCCAGTTGGCGATCACGAGGTCGATGCCCTGCTCTTTGAAGGTCGGGGTCTCGCTGCCCGCGATGCGCTTCTCCGATGTCACGCCGATCGCGCGCAGCTTGCCGGACTTGATCTGCCCCTCATATTCGCTCAACCCCGAAATGCCCGCGGTGACCTTTCCGCCCAGGATCGCTGCCAGCGATTCGCCGCCGCCGGAGAACGGGATGTAGTTGATCTTCTTCGCATCGGCGCCGACGGCGCCGGCAAACAACGCCGCCATGACATGGTCGACGCCGCCGGCCGAGCCGCCGGCGAAGGTCACCTTGGCGATGTCGGCCTTCACTGCCGTGGCCAGATCCTGCGCGGTCTTGATCGGCGAATTCGCCGGTACCACGATCACCTGGATTTCCTCGGTGAGGCGCGCGATCGGCGTCACCTGCTCGAGCGTCACCGGCGATTTGTTCATGGCGAGCGCGCCCACCATGACGAAGCCGTTGACCATCAGCTGGTTGCCGTCGCCCTTGGCGCTATTGACGAACTGCGCGATGCCGACGCTGCCGCCGGCGCCGGGAACGTTGGTGACCTGCACGCTGCGCGCGACGCCCGAAGCGACCAGCGCCTGCTGCATCGAGCGCGCGGTCTGGTCCCAGCCACCGCCCGGGGCCGCCGGCGCCATCAGCTTGAGCTCGAGCTGCTGGGCCAACGCGAGCGTAGCTGCCGCAAGGGTCAGCGCGACGGCTGCGCCGACAAGGCGCGCGGGAAATTTGAACATGGGGGCATTCTCCAAGGCTCGTGCGGACGTCGTTGATCGGTTGCCGCATTGTGTCGTTTGGTCGCATATCAGCCAAAACGGCCGATGCTGTCCAGCGACAGGCCCGGTTCCTTGTTAGCCAGACTTCGGAATCACCCCGCCGAGCGCGACGGTCAATTCGCCGGCGACTTCGCGCACGATTTGGCCGATTTCCAGCAATCTGTCGTCGGTCAGGCGGCTGGTCATGCCCGAGACGGAAATCGCCGCAAGCGGCTCTGCGCAGTCGTTGTAGACCACTGCGGCAATACAGCGCAGGCCCATACAGGCTTCTTCATCGTCGAGCGCAAAACCCTGCTTGCGGATCTTCTCGAGCTCCTTGAACAGGTCGCCCGGCCGCACGATCGACTTCTCGGTCAGGCGGGGCATGCCGTGATGGCGGATGACCGCGCCGACGTCCTCGTCCGAATAAGTCGCGAGCACTGCCTTGCCGACGCCTGACGTCACCATGGCGACGCGGCCGCCGACCTGGGTCAGCGAGCGCATGATCTCGCGGCTCTCCATGCGGGTCAGCACGATGATGAACTCGTCGTCGACGACAGCGAGGTTGGCGGTCTCGCGGGTGAGATCGCGCAGCTTGCGCAAGTAAGGAATCGCCTGCGTGGAGAAATTACGCCGCCGGGCAAAGCTCGCGCCCACGGTAAAACTGCGCACGCCGACATGCCATTTGGACTCGGCGCGGTCGAACTGCACGAAGCGGCGGCTTTCCAGCGTCGCCAGCAGCCGGTGCACGGTCGAGGCGGACAGGCCGGTGCGCACGGCGAGGTCGCTGAGGCGATAGCCTTCGTCGTCTTCGGCCAGTGTTTCGAGGATCGACAGCGCGCGGTCGACGGACTGCACGCCGCCATCGCGCGCGTCGTGGTCGGCCTCCGATGGCGATCGAGGCTCGAGCGATTTGCGCCGGATCACGTTCTTGCTCATCGCGACCTGACCGTTCTCCCTCGCCCTATTCTTATTTCCCTCTCCCCGCTTGCGGGGAGGGGTCAGGGTGAGGGGGAGTCTCCGCGAGGACGGTGACAGTCAGACTCGTGGAGAGTCCCCCTCACCCGAATTGCTTCGCAATTCGACCTCTCCCCGCACGCGGGGAGAGGTGAATAACCACCCGCTCCGGATCATATCGAAGCGGCTTCGTCATACTCAGAGCAGCCCTGCTCCGCGCGCCCACTTGTACTTGGCGCCGAGCACCTCGACCGGAAGCTCGGTGGAGTAGGCGTAGGCCGGGATGCCGTTCTGGTAGAGATATTCGGCGGCTTCCTCGACCTCGACGTCGCCGGCGAGCGAGGCGACGATCGGCTTCACGAAGCCCTTGGCCTCCATCTCCTTCTTCACCTCGACCATGTTGCGGGCGAACACCATCGGCGGCGTGACGATGGTGTGCCAGTAGCCGAGGATCAGCGAATGGATCCGCTCGTCCGACAGGCCGAGCTTCACCGTGTTGACGTAGGTGATCGGCGGCTCGCCGCCGGTGATATCCACAGGATTTCCGGCCGCACCGAACGGCGGGATGAACTTGCGGAAGGCCGCATCCAGATCCGGCGGCATCGACATCAGCGACAGGCCGTTGTCGACGCAGGAGTCCGACAGCAGCACGCCCGAGCCGCCCGCACCGGTGATGATCAGGACGTTCTCGCCCTTCGGCGTCGGCAGCACCGGCACGCCGCGGGCGAATTCGAGCAGCTGCCGCAGCGAACGGGCGCGGATCACGCCCGACTGCGCCAGGACGTCCTCGTAGATCTTGTCGTTACCGGCGAGCGCGCCGGTATGCGACGAGGCCGCCTTGGCGCCGGCCGAGGTGCGGCCGGCCTTGAGCACGACGACCGGCTTCTTCTTGGAGACGCGCTTGGCGGCTTCCGCGAACGCACGGCCGTCCTTGAGGTCTTCGCAGTGCTGCGCGATCAGGTTCGTGTTCGGATCCTGCTCGAAGAAGGCGAGCAGATCGTCTTCGTCGATATCGGACTTGTTGCCGAGGCCGACGATCGCCGAGACGCCCATCTTGGCCGAGCGCGAGAAGCCGATGATGGCCATGCCGATGCCGCCCGACTGCGACGACAGCGCCGCGTGGCCCTTGACGTCGTAAGCCGTGCAGAAGGTCGCGCAGAGATTGGCCGGCGTATAGTAGAAGCCGTAAATGTTCGGCCCCATCAGGCGGATGTCGTACTTCTTGCCGACCTCGACGATCTCGGCTTGAAGCTCCGGCGCGCCGGCTTCGGCGAAGCCCGACGGAATCAGCACCGCACCCGGGATTTTCTTCTCGCCGCATTCGGTGAGCGCCGCCGCCACGAACTTCGCGGGGATCGCGAACACGGCCGTGTCGATCACGCCCGGAACGTCCTTGACGCTCTTGTAGGCCTTGTAGCCGAGGATCTCGGATGCCTTGGGATGGATCGGATAGATGTCGCCCTTGTAGCCGCCGTTGATGAGGTTCTTCATCACGGAGTTGCCGATCTTGCCGTCCTCGGCGGAAGCGCCGACCACGGCGACCGCCTTCGGCTGCATGATACGGCTCATGGCCGCGACGATCTCTTCGGTCGGGCGCGGCTTGGGCTTCGGCACATAGGCGAAGTCGACGACGATGCGCACGTCGGCGGCGATCGCGTCCTTGGCCGTCGCGAACACCGGGTTGAGATCGAGCTCGACGATTTCGGGGAAATCGGTGACGAGTTGCGAGACCTTGACGATGACGTCGGCGAGCGCCGTACGGTTCACCGCCTCGCCGCCGCGAACGCCCTTCAAAATCTCATGCGCCTGGATGCCGTCGAGCATCGAGAGCGCGTCTTCCTTGGTTGCGGGCGCGAGGCGGAAGGTAATGTCCTTCAGGACTTCGACCAGCACGCCGCCGAGGCCGAAGGCGACCAGCTTGCCGAACGAGCCGTCGGTGATCGAGCCGACGATGACTTCGGTGCCGCCGGCCAGCATCTGCTGCACCTGGACGCCCTCGATCTTGGCATCGGACTTGTACTTCTTGGCGTTGGAGAGAATGGTCTCGTAGGCCTTCTCGGCATCCTCGGCCGTCTTGAGGCCGACGATGACGCCGCCGGCTTCGGTCTTGTGGAGAATGTCCGGCGAGACGATCTTCATCACCACCGGGAAGCCCATCGAGGAGGCCATTTTGCCGGCCTCACCCGCCGACCTGGCCACGCCCTCCTTCGGCACCGGAATGCCGTAGGCGTCGCAGACCAGCTTGCCTTCCGGCGCGGTCAGGCTGGTGCGGTTGTCCGCCTTGACCTGGTCGAGCACTTTGCGGACGGCATCTTTGGAATTGGACATATGGCTTCTCCCTTGACCTCAGTTCGTTCTTTTCAAAGCGCGCGCATGTAGCGGCTGCCAGTGATGCTTGCCATTCGCCGCGCTCTGTTCCATGTCGCGGAACGGAGTGGCATAAAGCCCACATTACTCCGCCGCTTTGGATCAAAAATGGCTGGCGATGGCATTTGGTATGCCAGAAGCCAACTTGTCAAGCTGCTGCATGACTTAGAACGCCGCAAAAAATAGCCAGCTTGACATTCTGGCATGTGGTATGCCAAAAACTTTCCCGTTAATAATCCTGTAAAAGACGACTCCCACTGGAGGAGATTCGTCGTGTCACTGCGGAAACCAACCAAGGCGTTGCCGAACATGACCGAGGCAGATATCGCAATCGTTCGTATTGCCCCGGAGAGCAGCTTCAAGAACAAGGCGTATGACGCCTTGAAGGAAGCCATCCTCAAGATGGACATCTACTCGACGCCCGAGCCGGTGATGCTCGACGAGCGCGCGTTGTCCGAACGCCTGGGTGTCAGCCGCACCCCGATCCGCGAAGCCATCGCGATGCTCGAGCAGGACGGCTTCGTGAAGACGGTTCCGCGCCGCGGCATCATGGTGGTGCGCAGGACCAAGAGCGAGATCGTCGACATGATCCGCGCCTGGGCGGCGCTGGAGAGCATGGCGGCCCGCCTGATCACCACCACCGCACGCAAGAAAGACATCACGGCGCTGCGCGACTACTTCAAGGATTTCGGCAAGGACCGCCTGCCCGAGGATCACGTCGAGGAATATTCGCGCGCCAACATCGCCTTCCACCAGGCGCTGATCTCGCTGTCGGAATCGCCGGTGCTGGTCGATCTCACCAACGATCTGCTGCTGCACGTGCGCGGCTATCGCCAGCTGACCATCGGACGCAAGGATCGCACCGCCACTTCGCTGCCCGAGCATCTCAGCATGATCGAAGCACTGGAAGCGCGCGACACCGAGCTCGCCGAGAAGCGCGCCCGCGACCACACCCTTGGCCTTGCCGCTTACGTCGAAGCGCACGGTCAGGAACTGTTCACCTAGCAACGTTCACCAGAAGGGCGAGCCATTCGCCCACAAAGCCTAAAACGGCATATGAGACCAGGGAGACAAGGCCCATGCTGAATACCGCGACCAAGTCCGAAGCACCGGGCACCGAGCAGGAACTGACGGATGGCTTTCATCTCGTCATCGACGCGCTCAAGCTGAACGGCATCAACACCATCTATAATGTGCCGGGCATCCCGATCACGGATTTGGGCCGCATGGCGCAGGCCGAAGGCATTCGCGTGATCTCCTTCCGCCACGAGCAGAACGCCGGCTACGCCGCGGGCATTGCCGGCTACCTCACCAAGAAGCCCGGCGTCTGCCTCACGGTGTCGGCGCCCGGCTTCCTCAATGGTCTCACCGCGCTCGCGCACGCCACCACCAACTGCTACCCGATGATCCTGATCTCGGGCTCCTCCGAGCGCGAGATCGTCGACCTCCAGCAGGGCGACTACGAAGAGATGGACCAGCTCGCGATCGCCAAGCCGCTGTGCAAGGCGGCCTATCGCGTGCTGCATGCCCAGGACATCGGTATCGGTCTCGCCCGCGCCATCCGCGCGGCGGTGTCGGGCCGTCCGGGCGGCGTCTATCTCGACCTGCCGGCAAAGCTGTTCGGCCAGGTGATGAACGCCGATGCCGGCCAGAAGTCGCTGGTCAAGGTGATCGACGCCGCGCCCGCGCAGATCCCCTCGCCCGCTTCGATCAAGCGCGCGCTCGACGTGCTCAAGGCGGCGAAGCGTCCGCTCATCATTCTCGGCAAGGGCGCGGCCTACGCGCAGGCTGACGAAGAGATCAAGTCGTTCGTCGAGAAGAGCGGCGTGCCGTTCCTGCCGATGAGCATGGCCAAGGGCCTCCTCCCCGACACGCATCCGCAATGCGCTGGCGCCGCGCGCTCCACGGTGCTGAAAGAATCCGACGTCGTGCTGCTGATCGGCGCCCGGCTGAACTGGCTGCTCTCGCACGGCAAGGGCAAGAGCTGGGGCGAGACCCCGAAGAAGTTCATCCAGGTCGACATCGAGCCGCGCGAGATGGACTCCAACGTCGAGATCGTCGCGCCCGTCGTCGGCGACATCGGCTCGGTCGTATCGGCCTTCAATCAGGCGATCAGCACGGGTTGGACCGCGCCGCCGGCCGAATGGACCAAGGCCATCGTGTCCAAGCGTGACGAGAACGTCGCCAAGATGGCGCCGAAGCTCATGAACAACAAGTCGCCGATGGACTATCACGGCGCGCTCGGCGTGCTGAAGAACGTGATCAAGGATCACCCGGAGGCGATCCTCGTCAACGAGGGCGCCAACACGCTCGACCTCGCCCGCGGCGTCATCGACATGTACAGGCCGCGCAAGCGCCTCGACGTCGGCACCTGGGGCGTGATGGGCATCGGCATGGGCCAGGCGATCGCGGCGGCGCTCGAGACCGGCCATCCCGTGCTCGCGGTGGAAGGCGACTCGGCCTTCGGCTTCTCCGGCATGGAGGTCGAGACCATCTGCCGCTACAACCTGCCGATCTGCGTCGTCATCTTCAACAATGACGGCATCTATCGCGGCACCGACGTCAACAGCGTCAACGCCGATCCGGCGACGACGGTGTTCGTCAAGGGCGCGCGCTACGACAAGATGATGGAAGCCTTCGGCGGCGTCGGCGTGAATGCCACCTCGCCCGACGAGCTCAAGCGCGCCGTCAACGAGGCGATGGCCTCGGGCAAGCCGACGCTCATCAACGCGGTGATCGATCCGGCCGCGGGCTCGGAGAGCGGCCGCATCGGCAACCTCAATCCGCAGAGCGTTCTGCAGAAGAAGAAGTAAGGCATGATCCGGAAAAGCGCACAGCGGTTTTCCGAAGAGATCATGCCCAAACAAAAGAGCTGAAGCGCCAAGCGCGCTTTAGCCTCCTCTCCTTCAACCCTATTCCCTGCCGGGTGCAGGGGCAGACACAGAGTACGGAGCAATACGATGACCAAAGCGCTCAAGGGCGTTCGCATTCTCGACTTCACCCACGTCCAGTCCGGGCCGACCTGCACGCAGCTGCTGGCATGGTTCGGCGCCGACGTGATCAAGGTGGAACGTCCGGGCGTGGGTGACATCACCCGCGGCCAGCTGCAGGACATCCCGAACGTGGACAGCCTGTATTTCACCATGCTCAACCACAACAAGCGCTCGATCACGCTCGACACCAAGAACCCCAAGGGCAAGGAAGTCCTCACCGAGCTGATCAAGAAGTGCGACGTGCTGGTCGAAAACTTCGGCCCCGGCGTGCTCGACCGCATGGGCTTCCCCTGGGAGAAGATCCAGGCGATCAACCCGAAGATGATCGTCGCCTCGATCAAGGGCTTTGGCCCTGGCCCCTACGAAGACTGCAAGGTCTATGAGAACGTCGCGCAGTGCACCGGCGGCGCCGCCTCGACCACCGGCTTCCGCGACGGCCTGCCGCTCGTCACCGGCGCGCAGATCGGCGACAGCGGCACCGGCCTGCACCTGGCGCTCGGCATCGTCACCGCGCTCTATCAGCGCACGCATTCGGGCAAGGGCCAGAAGGTCACCGCGGCGATGCAGGACGGCGTGCTCAACCTCGCCCGCGTCAAGCTGCGCGACCAGCAGCGCCTCGCGCATGGTCCGCTCAAAGAATACAGCCAGTTCGGCGAAGGCATTCCGTTCGGCGACGCCGTGCCGCGCGCCGGCAACGATTCCGGCGGCGGCCAGCCCGGCCGCATCCTGAAGTGCAAGGGCTGGGAGACCGATCCCAACGCCTACATCTACTTCATCACCCAGGCTCCGGTCTGGGAGAAGATCTGCGACGTGATCGGCGAGCCCACCTGGAAGACCGATCCGAACTACGCCAAGCCCGCGGTCCGCCTGCCGCGCCTCAACGAGATCTTCGGCCGCATCGAACAGTGGACGATGACGAAGACGAAATTCGAGGCGATGGAAATCCTCAACAAGGACGACATCCCCTGCGGGCCGATCCTGTCGATGAAGGAGATCGCCGAGGACCAGTCGCTGCGCGCCACCGGGACCGTGGTCGAGGTCGATCACCCGACCCGCGGCAAGTACATCTCGGTCGGCAACCCGATCAAGCTGTCGGATTCTCCGAGCGAGGTGGAGCGCTCCCCGCTGCTCGGCGAGCACACCGACGAGATCCTGCGCAGCGTGCTCGGCTTCAGCGATCACCAGGTCGCCGACATCCACAAATCCGGCGCGCTCGACCCGCCGCAGAAGCAGGCCGCTGAGTAAGCGGATCTAGTTCAAGCCAAGAGGAAAGGGCCGCCCGAAGGGGCGGCCCTTTTTGCTTCAGAAGGCCGTGCGGTCGCGGCTCAAACTTAAAAACTGAAAAACAACCCCATGCACAGTAGCTAACCCCTTGGCCACAAGACGATTTCGTATTTTACGAAACGCCCTTTGACACGTCGGGCAAAACAGGTGCATTATGCCATGATCCGACAAAGCCAATATCCTGCCCGGCGAAGAGCGGCCGAGGGGTTGTTCGTCGGACAAACCACCCAACGGCCAGGGCATGATCGGGAAAGCGGCTCAGCGGCTTGCAAAAAAGGTCAGAGGGCCTCCAGCCCCAGCCGGCCAAACAACTTCCGATCGGCTTCGTCCTGCGGATTGCCCGCAGTCAACAGCGTGTCGCCGACAAAGATCGAGTTTGCACCGGCAAAGAAGCACAGCGCCTGCATCTCGTCGGTCATCGCCGACCGCCCCGCCGAGAGTCGCACGAAAGAGGCCGGCATCATGATACGCGCCAGCGCGACAATGCGCACGAACTCGATAGGACCTATCGGCGTCGCCTTCGCCATCGGCGTTCCCGGAATCGGGATCAGCATGTTGATCGGCACGCTCTCCGGCGCTTCCGGGAGGTTGGCGAGCGTGACCAGCATGTCGACGCGGTCCTGTTCGCTCTCACCCATACCGAGAATTCCGCCGCAGCACACTTTCATGCCGGCCTCGCGGACATGCTCCAGTGTGTCGAGACGATCGGCGAATGTGCGGGTGGAGATGACGCTCGGATAGTAGCGCTCCGAGGTATCGATATTGTGATTGTAGTAATCAAGCCCGGCTGCACTCAGCCGGTCGGCCTGATCCCGGTCGAGCATGCCGAGCGTCATGCAGGTCTCGAGCCCGAGCTCCTTCACGGCTCCGACGACCTCGACAATGGCATCCATGTCGCGCGGCTTCGGATTGCGCCAGGCCGCCCCCATGCAATAACGCGTCGCGCCGCTGTCTTTTGCCTTACGTGCCTCGGCAACGATCTTCCCGACCTCCATCAACTTGGAGGCTGCAAGAGCGGTCGCATGATGCGACGACTGGCTGCAGTAACCGCAGTCTTCCGGACAACCACCTGTCTTGATGTTCAGCAGCCGGCTCAACTGCACGCGATTTGGGTCAAAATGCTCCCGATGTACGGATTGTGAACGGAAGAGCAGATCGTTGAAGGGAAGCTGGTAAGCCGCCCATGCATCTTCACCGGTCCATCTTTGAGACCTTTGCGGCCTTTCCTTCGCGGGGATTGTCTCCCCGTCGTTCACACCGAACATTACACATCTCCTGACATTGCGGCGGGACCATCGCACTATCGCAAACCTGGCGCCAGTCCGCAGGGTCCCTGGAACATAAGCGGCGGCGTGCCGTTGTTAGCTAAGCCGGCGTGCTATCCCGACGTACGAGCAACGCAGCCGCCAAGGCGAGTAACTGAAACACATCGCAAAAGCATCTGCGCAACGCTGCAGAATTGGTCTTCTTCTCGCCCCGAAAGGTAGCAAGCCCACGCACAGCGTTTGCGGGTGGGAGGCGTCGGCCAGCACTTGTCCTGTCACAGCTTGTTGATCAAAACGAGGTCGAAATGTTGAGAGATCAATCCTCGGATCGGGCCAAGCGTGAAGCCAACAAGGCGTTCAAGCCTGTCAAAACGCAGAAGCCGATGAATGACTATGCGAAGGACCAGCACTCCTTCAACGAGAACCGCGAGCGCCTGAAGGCGGAGCGATTGGCCCGCGAGGCCAAGTCGGGAAACCGCTCCGAATAGGAAACGCTCTCTGGCTGGTTACGATCTTATGTCCGGGCGATTGAAGGTCGCGCTGAAGGCGCTGCGTCGAAATCGATGCCGGACCTAAAGCGCGATGAGATCGGAATAAATCGTCTCGCACTTTAGGTTATTGCTTGAGCATGATCTTTTCGGAAAACCGCTTCGCACTTTTCCGGCTCATGCTTTAGAGCATCGAGAGCACGACGATCCCGTCTTCGAGCTCGCCGGAAGCCAGCCGGCTCCGCGCAATGCGCTCGAACTCCGTCCGGTATTTCTGAAGATAGCTGAAGGCCTGTTTCTGCGTCTGGAACGTAGTCGCAAGGCGGCACATCTGCCGGCCTGCGCCAAGCGCGAGAAAGAAGGTGATTGTGCCGCCGCTGTCCGACTTGACCCTAGGCACGATCCGCACTCTTTGGCATGTGACCGGCCCTCTCCAGATTTTCGTCGGCGCTGTTGAAATCGACTACTGCGACAGCTTTCTCTTGCGCTTCGTCAGGGTCGGCGCCGGCAACGATGCTTGAAGAGTTGCATCGGCCGCTTCCTTGGCTTCGCGCAGCTCGCGAAGCCGCGCCATGTTCTTGCGAACATCGACGGCCTGTCTTTCGACGTCCGCCATGGCCCGCGTTCCCTCCTCGGCCGCCAAACGCTGACGGTTGGAACGCGCAATGCTTTGGGGTGACGGTTCAGCCGACTTCTTGCCGCTCATGCTTCACCCACTCCGACAACGGACAAAACCCGCTCAATCCCTGGGATCGAGCGGGCAGCGTGGCCGTTTCAGTACATCCGTGAAACGGCGCAGTATCTTAAGCCAGCGAGAGATTCTCTGCGCTGACCTTGCCTCGCATCTTGTCGGTCTTGGCCTCGAAGTTGACCTTCTGGCCCTCGGCGAGACCTGAGAGACCAGCCCGCTCGACCGCGCTGATGTGAACGAACACATCGTTGCCGCCGTCGTCGGGCTGAATGAATCCAAAGCCCTTTTGGCCGTTGAACCACTTCACGGTACCTGTCGTCATTATTCTTCTCCAAAGCGCATACGCGCATATTCCGCGTGACACTCACGCGGAACCAGATTCAATTCGTCGATGTCTCTGGAAAAGGAGCCCGCGGGCGCATTCAACAAGGCACAGCGGCTGAACGAACAAGCATCACGGTATACCCCATCATCGCCAGTTGCAAGGCTTGGCGGGATTTAATGCCTCATGGGCCGCAGTGGAACTTTTTCAACTTTGAGGATTCAGGCCCGAAAGGCGCCTGAGACAAGGTGAGTTGCGCGTTCGCAGCCGCGATTGGTGCCAGCTGACCGTGCTCGCCTGAGAGCGTCGACACGATGTCGCGTTATCGAGCGCTCACCGTACACCACCAGCAAGCTGCTCTCGGAAGAACCGCACCACTCTCCCTCCAGCCAAAATCGACTACGGGCACCGAAAGGCTGCCAAGCGCCACACGTGCGGGCACCACCGCGAAGGGATCGCAGATCGCACCTGACAGTACGGGGTCGGACTGGAAGCGTGAACGACTTGCTCCCGGCGTTGGCGTCAAGGCAAGGTGCTGGAAAACAGGGAGGTCAGCATGTCACTGCTCGGTAAGGCCGCCGTCGCGATGTGGTGGAGCGTCCGCCCCGAGCAGCGTGCGGAGTTCGGCGACTGGCATTCCCACGAACATTTTCCCGAGCGGATGAGCATTCCCGGCTTCCGGCGCGGATCTCGCTGGACCAGCACGACGGACACCGAAGGCTTCTTCGTGCTGTACGAGCTGGAGCGGTACGAGGTGCTCACGTCGAAGGGATATCTCGATCGGCTCAACGCGCCGACGCCATGGTCGACCAAGATGATGCCGCATCATCTCGGCATGGTCCGCAGCCAGTGCCGCGTCGCCGCCAGCTTTGGCGGTGGCGTCGCGACCTCGCTCGCCACCATCCGGCTTTCGCCGGAGGCCGGGCGCGAGGCGGAGTTGCAGACACATCTCTCGGAGATGCTCGGCAAATTGGCGCAGATGCCGGGACTGACCGGCGCCCACCTCCTCCTGACCGACACGCCCCGGACCAGCTCGCCCACCACCGAGCAGCAGATCCGCGGCAAGGACGGGGCCGCCGACTGGATCATGCTGCTGTCTGGTTACGATGCCGACGCGATCGAGCAGGTGACCGCCGACCGACTTTCGCCGGCGGCGCTTGGCGCTCTGGGCGCGCAGGACAATCCGACGATCGGCCGCTACCGGCTCGCCTTCACGATGACGCCGCAGGATGTGGCAGCGATCTGACGGATCGATCGTCCGGCCGGCCCGCGAGGTAGAGCTCTCACCAGGCGAACTCGATTCGAGTGAGCGCGCAAACGGCCAACCGTTGCACATGGATGATGTGTTTCAGGTTCTCGCGTGCAGCCCGAAGGCGCACAAGTCACGCCAGGCGTGAGCTCAGCTCCCCTCGCCTGCGTCCCCGTCGCTTCCCTCCTCGCCCGCGACATATTCGAGGATGTCTCCGGGCTGACAATCGAGCTCGCGGCAGATCGCGGCCAGGGTCGAGAAGCGCATCGCCCTCGCCTTGCCCGTCTTCAGGACCGACAGGTTCTGGATGGAAATGCCGATTGCGTCGGCAAGGTCCCCGAGGCGGCGCTTCCGCTTCGCAAGCATGACATCGAGGTTCACGACGATCGGCACCAGCATTCACCTCAGATCGTCAGCTCGTTTTCGGACTGCAGCAGGATGGCGTGCTCGATGACGAATTTCAGCGCCATCAGGAACATCCCGCCCGCGATCGTGCCGATGTCGAGGTTGTAGGACGGCAGGAAGAACTTGACGTCGCCGATCTCGTGCAAGGCATAAGCCACCGCGTTGCCGGTGATCAGGTCGATGAACGGCCAGATCACCAGAATGATCCCCATCCACCACACGCCCTGAAGCGTCTCGGATACGAAGATCCGGCCGCGTGCGAATCGGTGCACCATACGGTGCAGGATGCCGATCAACACGGCGAAGAACGAGAGCTGAAGCGCAAATAGCGTCCAGAACAACAGCTGTCCCGGGCGCGACATCTCGAGCGGATTGGCGACGAGGCCTGCGCATTTCACCTGGTCGGGACCAAGGCTCGCCGCGATCGAGGCGGAGGCGGTCGTGCTCCGGAGGTAGGCGAGCCACACCACCACCGGCAGTGCCGCCCAGATCGCCCAGAACGCAAGATCGAGACGCCGGAACCAGCTCTGCCGGGCCTCCCGTACCGATATCTCCGCCACACCCATCTCCAAGCACTCCGCAATTTCCAGGCAACCAACCTCCCCTAATATGCATGTTCCGTGTGATTGACCCAACCTTAAGCGCGATATATTGATCGTTTATCATGAAATATTTCATGACAATTTATCCAACATGGAGCCCCCATGCGTTCCACCCTCGTCCGGCACCTGCTCGCAGCGCTGTTGTCCATCTCCCCGCTTGGAAACGCCGAAGCCGCAACGGCCAGCGGTCCCGCCGGCGTCTGGCTGACACAGTCGGGCGACGCGAGGATCAAGGTGAGCCGTTGCGGCAATGCGCTATGCGGCAGGGTCGTCTGGCTGAAGGAGCCGATCGACAAGAAGACGGGCAAGGCGCAGCTCGACGACCATAACGGCGATCCTGCGTTGCGCGGCCGGAAGATCGTCGGCATCTCCCTGTTCATCGACATGCAGGCGGCCGGCGCCAATCAATGGTCGGGCAGGATCTACAATGCCGACGACGGAAAGACCTATGCGAGCACCGTCACCTTGCTGCCTTCGGGCAATCTCAATGTCCGGGGCTGCATGGGAACGTTGTGCGCGGGTGAAGACTGGACGCGGTGAGCGGCAAACCGATCCGAACAACTTCAAAGACAGCATCAAAGACAACATCCAGGGCCGCCGGTTTCGGCGGCCCCCGTTTATCTGCAATGCCATGTCGGATCGGCGGCATCCCGGTCGTCCTTGAGACATGAATGGGCCGTAGACGCCAAGGTCGGGCCCATCAATGCAAGAGGATGAAAGAACATGCCCAGCACTGTACGTCTGCACCGCGTTCTCTCGACCAGCCCGGAGAAAGTCTATCGCGCCTTCCTCGAGGCGGATGCGCTGGCGAAATGGCTACCGCCGAATGGCTTTACCTGCACCGTCCATCACCTCGAGCCCAAGGTCGGGGGAACGTTCAAGATGTCGTTCCGGAATTTCACGACGGGCAACAGCCACGCCTTCGGCGGCGAGTATCTCGAGCTCGTCCCCGGCGAACGGCTCCGCTACACCGACAAATTCGACGACCCCAATCTGCCCGGCGTGATCGAGGTGACCGTGACGCTGAAGAAGGTCTCGGTCGGCACCGAGGTTGACATCACCCAGGCCGGCATCCCCGACGTCATCCCGCCCGAGGCCTGCTATCTCGGCTGGCAGGAATCGCTGCGCAATCTGGCAAAGCTCGTCGAGCCCGAGATCAACCAGTAGCGGCAACATCAGTATCGTAGGGTGGGCAAAGCGCAGCGTGCCCGCCAATCTCTCTCAACCTCGGAAAGATGGTGGCACGCCCACCCTACGGCACTGACGCGCACCTTCATTGTGGCCATCCTTCGAGACGCCCGCTTTGCGGGCTCCTCAGGATGAGGAAGGAGGGCACGGCAGCAATTTCAGCGGGCGCCAATGCTGCTTAGCCTCATCCTGAGGAAACCGCGAAGCGGCTGTCTCGAAGGACGAGGCGCGCACTCAAATCGCGCAAAGGGCCTACGCGCCCGCTCTCGGCTCTATCCCGCCGCCTGCGGTCCAGCGATCGGGGTCGGGGCTATGTCCGATCAGCGCGAGGCCGTAGGCGATCGACTCGAACTGGTCGCCCGACATCAGCCGTTCGTTGCCGAACCGTTCGGCGAACAGCTTTCGGACGGCGGGCACGAACGAGGTCCCGCCGGTCAAAAACACCTTTTCCACCTCACGCGCGGTGATGCCGGCTTCGCCCAGCACCTTGTCGACCGTGGCACCCAGCCGGGCGATATCGTCGGCGATCCAGGTGTCGAAATTCTTCCGCGTGATGGTCGAGCCGATATCGACCCCGCCGCCCTTGAAGCGGAATTCCACCTGATCGTGCGCCGACAGCGCCACCTTGGCGTCGGACACCGCGCGGTACAGCGAGAAGCCGAGGTCGAGATCGACGATGGTGATGAAGTCCTCGAGCAGAGCAGGCTTCAGCGCGGTGCGCGCAAGCTCGCGGAGCTCGCGCAGATCGCCGTTGCTCTTCATCATCGCGAGTTGATGCCAGCGCGCGAGGTTGGTGTAGTGGCCGGTGGGGACCGGCAGCACCTTGTCGAACGAGCGGAAGCTCGACCCCTTGCCCAGCCGCGGCGAGACGACGTGGTCGACGATGCGGTAATCGAACGTGTCGCCTGCAATCCCGATGCCGGCGTGTCCAAGCGGCTCGGCACGCAAGGCACCGCCCACGCGCGAGAAACGCATCACGGAGAAATCGCTGGTGCCGCCGCCGAAATCCGCAACCAGCACGGTGGCATCGCGCTCCAGCCGGCGGGCGAACGAGAACGCGGCGCCCACGGGCTCGTAGACATAGCGCGCGTGGCCGGCGCCCAGGCGTTCGAATGCGGCCCGATAGCGCTGCATCGCCAGCGCCTCGTCGGGATTGCCACCGGCGAAGCGCACCGGGCGGCCGACCGTGATGGTTGACGTCTCGAAGCCGAACCTGTCTCCGCCATGGCGCGCCAGCGTTCGCAGGAACGCCGCCAGAATATCCTCGAACTTGTAGCGCTGCCGGAACACCTGCGTGGTGTTGAAGCTGCTGCTCGCAGCGAAGGTCTTGAACGACTGGAGGAAGCGGTAGACGTGGCGGCCTTCGAGGAACTGCTCGATCGCCCACGGGCCGCCCTCGGCCTGGGCTCCGGCTCCCGGCCGGTCCTCCCAGAAGCACAGGGCCGACACGTAGACGCTGTGCCGTTGTCCGCCGTGGTCGAAGCGGATGGCCTCGACCCGGCGGTCGTCCGCCGCGATCGCGACGACCGTGTTGCTGGTCCCAAAATCGATGCCGATCGAGACGGCGGCCGAGGCGCTCGACATGAAACACTCTGACAGTTGGTTGGAAGGGGGCAGACCACTAACGGCTTTGACCTGCCCTGCCAAGGCCCGGATCCGCAGGGATTCCGTCCAAATCCGCTCAAATGCGCGGCTTCAGCAGCCGTTTTGCAATTTTCAGCCCGGAACGGCCGCTTTAACGCATCATTATGCCGCAATGCGGGATGACGCATGCTGCTATGCAATGGCATGCATAGACAGTGGCATCTGGTATACATAAATTGCCCTTCGAAATGAGACAGCAATACTGACTGTCTCGAGAAAGGGAATTCCGATGTCCAAAGCCGCTTCCGTCGCGCTCGCCCCCTCCGCCTCGCTGTTCACCCGCTTCCTGGCCGCGGTCGACCGCTTCCTGATGGCGAGCGCCGAGATTTCGAATCACAACGGCGACCTGCCCCGCTTCGGCCTGTAAGCAGCGCCTCCCGCGCGGCAAGCGCGACGCGCCGGTTTCAGAACCGTCCACATGCTACTTTTGATGAATGGCCCCGCAGGACGGGGCCATTTCTATTTGCGTTGTCCGATTCACACGCCCAGGCCGCAAAGGTCTGCGGCATTTGCGCACGGTGAGCGGACCAGCGCTTGAACCTTGGCATAATGAATACAAGAATGCCTCTCCAGCGCTCGCAGAAAAATTAGAGGCGCCACGGGAGGCTTTATGACGGACATGGTGCAGGCAACGGCTCCAACCGCCGCGCGGGTTAGCGACACGTATCGCTGGGCGCAATTGGCGGTCGGTGTAGCGGCGATGGTGATGATCGCCAACTATCAATACGGCTGGACGTTCTTCGTCCCCGACATCCAGAAAAAGTTCGGCTGGGATCGCGCCTCGATCCAATGGGCCTTTACGCTCTTCGTGCTGTTCGAGACCTGGCTGGTGCCGGTCGAAGGATGGTTTGTCGACAAATACGGCCCGCGCATCGTCGTGCTGATCGGCGGCATTCTCTGCGCCATCGGCTGGGCGATCAACGCGCAGGCCACCACGCTCAACGGCTTCTATCTCGGCATGATCATCGCGGGCATCGGCGCGGGCGGCGTCTATGGCACCTGCGTCGGCAATGCGCTGAAATGGTTTCCCGACAAGCGCGGTCTTGCTGCGGGCATCACGGCGGCCGGCTTCGGTGCAGGCTCTGCACTGACCGTCGCGCCGATCCAGGCCATGATCAAGGACAGTGGCTTCCAGACCACCTTCCTCTATTTCGGCCTCGGACAAGGCATCGTCATCTGCATCCTCGCCTTCTTCCTGCTGGCGCCGAAGCCAGGCCAGGTGCCGGCCGTGGCGGCGAACGCCGCGCTGGTGCAGACACGTCGCAACTACCAGCCGACCGAGGTGCTGCGTCAGCCGATCTTCTGGCTGATGTACTTCATGTTCGTGATCGTCGGCGCCGGCGGCCTGATGGTGACAGCGAACCTGAAGCCGATCGCGGTCGACTGGAAGGTCGACAGCGTTCCGGTGACGCTGATGGCGGTGACGATGACGGCCGTGACCTTCGCGGCGACGATCGACCGCGTGCTCAACGGCCTGACGCGTCCGTTCTTCGGCTGGATCTCCGACATGATCGGCCGCGAGAACACGATGTTCATCGCCTTCGGCATGGAAGGGTTCGGCATCTGGATGCTCTATCTCTGGGGACACGACCCGCTCTGGTTCGTGCTGCTGTCGGGCTTCGTGTTCTTCGCCTGGGGTGAGATCTACTCGCTGTTCCCCTCGACCTGCACCGACACGTTCGGCGCCAAGTTCGCGACCACCAATGCGGGCCTGCTCTACACCGCAAAGGGTACCGCCGCGCTGCTTGTCCCGATCGCCAACTACATGCAGCAATCGTCGGGCACGTGGGACAGCGTGTTCATCATCGCGGCCGGCGCCAACATCCTGGCTTCGCTGCTGGCGATCATGGTGCTCAAGCCCTGGCGCAAGGTCGTGGTCGCGAAATCGACCGCCGCCGCCTGACGCGCACCACCACATCTAAACCAAGCACGACGCCCGGCCTCACGGCCGGGCGTTTTCGTTTTTACAGAACCCGCCTTGGCTACCGCTGATCTGAAGGGAACCGTGCACTTTTCTTGCGCTGCGTCACAAGATTGGGCTTGCCTTCTGGAATATGGTATACCAATGTCCCCGCCGCGCTTGCGACGATAAGCCACAATATTTGCGACACTGGGTCATCTTGCAATCCCAGGTCGCATTCAATCAGGCGCGTTGGGAGGTTATTGATGATTTCCAGCACGGACGGCGCCGTCACAGCCGCGCCTCTTCGCACCGGTTTCCGTTGGTTCCAACTCGCCATGGGCATCGTCTGCATGGCGATGATCGCCAACCTGCAATACGGCTGGACGCTGTTCGTCGATCCGATTGACGCCAAGTATCATTGGGGCCGCGCGGCGATCCAGCTCGCTTTCACCATCTTCGTCGTCACCGAGACCTGGCTGGTGCCGATCGAGGCCTGGTTCGTCGACAAATACGGTCCGCGCATCGTCATCATGTTCGGCGGCGTCATGATCGCTCTGTCCTGGGTGTTGAACTCCTACGCTGACTCGCTCGCCCTGCTTTACGCCGCCGCAGTCGTCGGCGGCATGGGCGCCGGCGCGGTGTACGGCACCTGCGTCGGCAACGCGCTGAAATGGTTCCCTGATCGCCGCGGCCTCGCCGCCGGTGCGACCGCCGCCGGCTTCGGCGCAGGCGCCGCGCTCACCATTGTGCCGATCGCGACCATGATCGTAACGAGCGGCTACCAGCACGCGTTCCTCACCTTCGGCATCGGCCAGGGCCTGATCGTGTTCGTGCTCGCCTTCTTCATCCAGCCGCCGCGGATCTCGATCCCGCCGAAGAAGAAGCAGCTCAATCTGCCGCAGACCAAGATCGACTTCACCCCGCCGCAGGTGCTGCGCGCCCCTATTTTCTGGGTGATGTATCTCGTTTTCGTCATGGTCGCCTCCGGCGGCCTGATGACCGCGGCGCAGATCGGCCCCATCGCGCACGACTACAAGATCGCCGACACGCCGGTGACGCTCGCGGGCTTCCAGATGGCGGCATTGACGTTCGCGATCTCTCTCGACCGCATCTTCGACGGTTTCGGACGTCCCTTCTTCGGCTGGGTCTCCGACACGATCGGCCGCGAGCACACCATGTTCATCGCCTTCGGCACCGCGGCGCTGATGCTGCTGACGCTGTCGGCCTATGGAAACATCCCTGTCGTCTTCGTGCTCGCGACCGCGGTGTACTTCGGCGTGTTCGGCGAGATCTACTCGCTGTTTCCCGCCACCTGCGGCGACACGTTCGGCTCGAAATACGCAACCACCAACAACGGCATGCTCTACACCGCGAAGGGCACGGCATCCCTGCTCGTCCCGCTCGCCAGCGTGATCTCGGCAACGTACGGCTGGAAGGCCGTGTTCGTGGTCGCGGTGGCGCTGAACGCGACGGCGGCGCTGACGGCGCTGTTCGTGATCAAGCCGCTGCGCCGCTCCTTCATCCTCGGCAAGGAAGCCGAGAGCGCGAATGCCGCGACGGGTAACGCCAAGACCGGCAACACCAAGACTGGCAACGCCAAGACCGAGACAGCGTAGCGACCACACGCCTTTCAATCGGTCGAAAGGGGCGCAGCGATGCGCCCCTTTTTGCATTTTGGCGTGATGACAAACGTCAGTATTGCTGCCGCAAGAATTTTCGGATCAGCCAAATCGAACGCTTGACGATTGGCATTATGTATACCACACTTCACCTGTCATTCACCCAGGGAGGTTGCAATGCTGGTCGGAGACATTCTGCGCAAAAAGACACCGCGCGTTGTCACGGTGCGAATGAACGAAACGGTGGGTATCGCCGCCAAGCTGATGCGCGCCAACAACATCAGCGCGCTGGTGGTCAAGGACGTGGTCCGTTCCGAAGGCAACACCGCGGTCGGCATGTTCACCGAGCGTGACGTGGTGCGCGCCGTCGCCGAGCATGGTGCCAACGCCATCAACGTCAAGGTCTCGCAGCTCGTGTCGGTGCAGCAGCTCGTGTCCTGCACCTCCTCAGACACGATCGAGCACGTCCGGCATCTGATGAACCGCAATCACATCCGGCACCTGCCCGTCATCGACGATTACAGCCTCGTCTCCGTCATCAGCATGCGCGACATTGCTGCTGCCGTTGACGAAGCGATCAACGGCTCGCCGCAAGCAGCAGCTTAGAGCG
This sequence comes from Bradyrhizobium sp. Arg816, assembly GCF_029989365.1. GTDB lineage: Bacteria > Pseudomonadota > Alphaproteobacteria > Rhizobiales > Xanthobacteraceae > Bradyrhizobium. The sequence goes on from NZ_JAPRAQ010000001.1 coordinate 831,466, forward strand.
TCACACTTCCCCTGCGACGACCGGCCCCGGCTCGGACCTCTCCGAGCCGGACCGGATCTTTCGTCCCAAAATTCCGGACACCCGCGAGGATTTCATGAAGATCTGCATCTACGGCGCCGGCGCGATCGGCGGATATCTCGGGGTTCAGCTCGCACGCGCTGGCGCCGACGTCAGCCTGGTCGCGCGCGGCGCCCACCTTGCCGCGATGCGCGAGCGCGGTCTGACCCTGCTCGCGGGCGAGGAGAAGCACACCGTGCATCCGCGCTGCACCGACGATCCCGCCGAGCTCGGCGTGCAGGACTACATCATCATCACGCTGAAGGCGCATTCGATCACCGGCGTGATCGAGAAGATGCAGCCGCTGCTCGGGCCGCACACCCGCATCGTCACCGCCGTCAACGGCATCCCCTATTGGTATTTCTACAAGCACGGCGGCCAATACGAGAATTCGACGCTGGAGAGCATCGACCCCGGCGGACGGCAGTGGCGCGAGATCGGCGCCGAGCGCGCCATCGGCTGCATCGTGTATCCCGCCACCGAGATCGAAGCGCCCGGCGTGATCCGCCACGTCTACGGCAACAATTTTCCGCTCGGCGAGCCCTCCGGCGAAATCACGCCGGACGTGCAGCGCCTCGCCGATCTCTTCGTCGCCGCCGGGCTGAAAGCGCCGGTGCTCGACCGCATCCGCGACGAGATCTGGCTGAAACTCTGGGGCAATGTCTGCTTCAACCCGATCAGCGCGCTGACCCATGCAACGCTCGACGTGATCTGCACCGATCCCTCCACGCGTGCGCTCTCGCGCGCGATCATGGTGGAGACGCAAGGCATTGCCGAGACGTTCGGCGTCAAATTCCGCGTCGACGTCGAGCGCCGCATCGAGGGCGCCCGCAAGGTCGGCGCGCACAAGACCTCGATGCTCCAGGATCTCGAGCGTGGCCGTCCGATGGAGATCGATCCGCTCGTCACCGTGGTGCAGGAGATGGGCCGCCTCACCGGCATCGCCACGCCCGCGCTCGACTCGGTGCTGGCGATGGTGACCCAGCGCGCCCGCATCGCCGGCCTCTATGACGGCGTCTCCGCACCTGCCGATCCCCGTGCACTGGCGGTGGCGTGATGACGGGCGAGATGAAACAATGGCTGCGCTACCGCCATAGCGGTGCGACCGGGTTCGGCAGCCTGACGGCCTCAGGCATCAGCGTGCATGAGGGCGAGATGTTCGGCCGCCACGCAGCCACCGGCAAGATGCTGGCGCTGTCTGAGGTCGAGCTGCTCGCACCCTGCGCGCCCAGCAAGATCGTCGCGCTCTGGAATAATTTCCACGCGCTCGCCGCCAAGCTGAACCAGCCCGAGCCGCCGGAGCCGCTCTATCTGCTGAAGGCCACCACCAGCATCACGACGCCGGGCGCCGTGATCCGCCGCCCCTCTTATTACGACGGCAAGACCACCTATGAGGGCGAGCTCGGCATCGTCATCGGCAGGACCTGCGCCCGCGTCTCGCCGGCGGAAGCGGACAGCTTCATCTTCGGCTACACCTGCGTCAACGACATCACCGCCAACGACATCCTGACCAGCGATCCCACCTTCCCGCAATGGGCCCGCGCCAAGGGCATCGATGATTACGGCCCGTTCGGCCCCGTCATCGCAACCGGCCTCGATCCGGCCAAGCTCACCGTGCGCACCATCCTCAACGGGGCGGAGCGGCAGAACTATCCGATCTCGGACATGATCTTCACCGCGCAGGAGCTGGTCAGCAAGATCTCCCACGACATGACCCTGCTTGCCGGTGATCTCATCGCCGTCGGCACCTCGGTCGGCGTCGGCGTGATGAAGGAGCCGGTGAATATTGTGACCGTCACGATCGACGGCATCGGCGAACTGACCAACGAGTTTCGGCTCTAGCTCTCTGTCATTCCGGGCTCGCGACTTCGTCACGCCCCGGAATGATGACGGAGGGTGTGGGCCGCCACCACCCCAACTTCGGGAAAACCTGGCACTCTCCGCACCGCCCTCCACCGATCGGCTGACACCGGCGGCTGTGGATCGCGTTGGCTGACACGTCAGGCAATCCGCGCGCCCCTTGATCTCGGTTCCGCTCTCCAATAGCAACTATGGCGAGAATGTGTCCCGGGTGGGGAAGTCACGATGTGGCTGTTTTTCGTGGTTGCCTGGTTTGTCCTGCTAGCCGCGATCGCGATCCTCGCCCAGCAGGCGTTTGGTTATGACGTCGCGCACTTGCCTACGCTGTTTGCGGACCTGCCTATGCCGCAGCGTATCGCAACCGGCGCGATCGTGACGCTCGGGCTGGCGCTGATCGGCGCCCCCGCCTGGCGGCTCTCGCGTCAGGACCGGCGCCTCAATACCCTGCGCGACCGCCTCAAGAAGACCCGCGAGGACGTCGTCGTCGCCCACGCGCTGCAAAACCACCTCGACGCCACCGTCCAGCATCTGATCGAAAGCGATCCCCGGGAGGCCGTCTCCGCGCTCCACGACAAGCTGGGCGAGATTGAGCAGCGCGCGCTTCTCCAGCAGGGCCGCAACGAATCCACCGACATGCACGACCAGCTCGCCGAGATCCGCCGGCGCCAGCAGGGGGTACGAGAGATGGTCGGCAAGGTCGCCGATCAGCGGCGCGCGGTCGAGCCTGTTTTCACCGAGATCCGCGATCGCCAGAACCAGCTCGAGCGCTCCCTGCTCGACCTCGAGACCGACGACCGCAAGAACAACCTCGCCGACCGCCTGAAAGACGTGGCGCCCGACGTATCGGCGCTGCTGTCACGGGTGAACGCGGTCCAGGACACGTTCATGACCCTCAACCAGTACAAGGAAGATCTGGCGAAATCCCATGCCGAGCTGGTCCCGCTGCGCGCGTCGGACGCCGGCATCAATGCCCTGATCGGCGAGCTCGGCCTCAGCCATGACCGGCTGGCCAAGAGCATCGACGAGCTCGAGACCGGCGGCGAGGCGCCGCTCGACACTCGCGTCGAGACGCTGTCGAAGAACAAGATCGAGATCGAGCAGCGCCTTGCCCGCATCGACGACAACTTCAACATCCTGAAAGCGATCCGGCTCGATTTCGAGGAGCTCGGCCAGCGCCAGGCCCAGCTCGAACGCTCGCTCGCCGACGTGGAGACCGACCCCGACGGCAAGACCCTCGTCGACCGCCAGAACGCGCTGAACGATTTCGTCCTCCAGTCGCGCCAGCGCCTCGGCGCGCTGCAGGAAACGCTGGCAACGCTCAACACCTTCAAGACCGAGCTGTCGAAGTCGCAGGCCGACCTCGTCCCGCTGAAGGCGCCGGTGTTCGGGATCGAGGCAATGATCGCGGACGTCGGCACCACGCGCGACCTGCTCGCGAAAACGGTCGGCGAGATCGAGGCGAACGGCGACGTCACCCTCGCCTCACGCGTGGATGCCTTGACGAAGAGCAAGCGCGAAGTCGAAGACCGCCTCGCCCGCATCTTCGACAATTTCAACGCGCTGGATGCCTTGCGCAAGGATATCGGCGGCATCTTCTCGACGATTCGGAACAGCCTGAACCGAATCGGGTGAGTGCGCGCGGGCATCACGCAGCCCCCGAAACATCTGGAAACATCACATCTGTGTACGCCCGATCAATGCCGCCAACATGTCCCGCGCGCGCCGCAACTTGGTCGCATTCCGCCGCCCTTCTGTGAGGCGTGTCTGGGGGCACGGCCGTGCCGTGTTTGGACCAAACCTTCTAGGGGTATCACTGTGAAGAAGATTGTAATTGCTCTGGGTGCCACGCTTGCTCTGGTGACGGCTGCCAACGCCGCGGATCTGCCGCGCCGCCAGCCCGTGCCGGTCTATCCGGCTGAGCAGGCTCAGATCGGCAAGATGCCGATTGGCAAGAGCCCGATTGGAAAGACCCCGATCGGCAAGGCGCCGGGCCCGGTCGCGGCGCGCTACTGAGGCTTTAGCGAACGACGCGCAAAACCAGCGTAAGCGGCCGGTAGTCGAGGGGCACAGCGTGACGAACAAATCTGATCGATCGGGATCCTGCATCCTTGCGGGATTTGCCCTCGCGGCGATGCTCGCCTGCACGACCCCCTCGGCCTCGGCCCACGAAGCGAACAAGCGCGTTGCCGATGCCAATGCGCTTGCTACGACCGACTCCACATCGCGACCTCAGCCGCAATCGACGCGGCGCCCGGTCGCGCGCGCGGAGAAAGGTCCCTACTACGTCGACTTCCGCGCGCGGACGGCGGCGAGCTGGGGCCATGCGTTCGTCTGGTACGGCAAGACCAATGAGCGCGCCGTCGAAGTCGCGGGTCTCACGCCCGCCGGCGACACCTGGGCCTATGTGCTCGGTCACCTCACCTGGGTGCCAGCCGAAACCGGCGCGAGCTACGGCGATCTCGATCCGGACTATCTGACCGCGAACTATCGCGTCTATCTGAACGAAGCCGACGCCAAGCGCGTCTTCGCCTACATCAAGAAATTGCAGGCGAGCTCGCCGGTCTGGAATGCCGAGACCACCAACTGCACCGGCTTCATCGGCGATATCGCCGAGTTCATGGGCCTTGAGGTCCCCTACCGCTGGCAGCGCCCGGAAAACTTCGTCAACAGCCTCAAGGAAATGAACGGCGGCCGCCAGATGGTGCGGCTGTCGGCGGAGTAGCCGTTCACTCCATACTCGGTGTCATTGCCCGCGAAAGCGGGCAATCCAGTATTCCAGAGACAGCGAGGCTAGAGCCGAGAAGCCGCGGCGTACTGGATACCCCGCCTTCGCGGGGTATGACGGTGGAGTTTCAGGAAAGAGCTTGCCTCATCGGGCAACGGCGCCCCCAATTATCCGCCCTACGGAATCTCCCTCACCTCCCGCATGATCGCCCCGCCCTGACCGCACGCCCGCGCTGATAGACTTTTGCCACCCCCGGCGGCATCCTTCGGCCATCAACCGACAACAGAGCCTGCGGGCCGCCCGGGGGGAAACAGATCATGTTGCAGACACGGTTCACAAAGCTCGTCGGCGTCGAGCACCCGATCGTCCAGGGCGGCATGCAATGGGTCGGACGCGCCGAGCTGGTCGCCGCGGTCGCGAATGCCGGCGCGCTCGGCTTCATCACGGCGCTGACCCAGCCGACGCCGGAGGATCTCAGGAAGGAGATCGCGCGCTGCCGCGACCTCACCGACAAGCCGTTCGGCGTCAACCTCACCATCCTGCCCGCGATCAAGCCGCCGCCCTATGCCGAATACCGCGCCGCCATCATCGAGGCCGGCATCACCGTGGTCGAGACCGCCGGCAACAAGCCGCAGGAGCATGTCGACGAATTCAGGAAGCACGGCGTCAAGGTCGTGCACAAATGCACCAGCGTCCGCCACGCGCTCTCGGCCGAGCGCATGGGGGTCGATGCCATCTCGATCGACGGCTTCGAATGCGCCGGCCACCCGGGCGAGGACGACACCCCCGGCCTGATCCTGATCCCGGCCGCCGCCAACAAGGTCAAGATCCCGATGATCGCCTCGGGCGGCTTTGCCGACGCCCGCGGCCTCGTCGCCGCCCTGGCGCTCGGCGCCGAGGGCATCAACATGGGCACCCGCTTCATGGCGACCAAGGAAAGCCCGATCCATCAGCTCATCAAGGAGAAGATCGTCGCCAATGACGAGCGCGAGACCGAGCTGATCTTCCGCACTATGCGCAACACCTCGCGCGTCGCCAAAAACGATATCTCGACCAAGGTCGTCGCGATGGAGAAGGAAGGCGCCAAGTTCGAGGACATCCGCGAGCTCGTCGCCGGTGCCCGCGGCAAGATGGTCTATGCGACCGGCAATTCGGACGAAGGCATCTGGTCGGCGGGGCAGGTGCAGGGGCTGATCCAGGACATCCCGAGCTGCGCCGAGCTGGTCTCCCGCATCGTGCGCGAGGCCGAAGCCATCATCAGGAACAGGCTGGAAGGCATGATCGTTCATCCACAACGCGAAGCAGCGGAGTAAGAAGGACAACTATCGCCCGAGAGGCGAGGTGATACTCGCCGTCGCTTAAACAGATACATCAAGCGCAAGAAAGTAATTCATGAAGGCTTACGTCTACGGCCCTGGTGGAGCTACGATTTCCGACGTCGCTCAACCCACACCCAAAGGCGCGCAGGTGCTGGTTCGTGTCCGCGCCTGCGGGTTGAACCGCGCCGACACCGGCATGCGCAAGGGCCACGCCCATGGCGCCGTCGGGGGTGCCGGCACCGTGCTCGGCATGGAATGGGCCGGCGAGGTCGCCGAGCTCGGACCGGATGCCAAGGGCGTGAAGATCGGCGACCGCATCATGGGCTCGGGCGGCGCGGCGTTTGCCGAATACACCCTGGCCGATCACGGCCGGCTGTTCCGCGCGCCCTCGAACATGAACTTCGAGGAAGCCGCCACCCTGCCCGTCGCGCTCGCGACCATGCACAATGCCGTCGTCACCGTCGGCGGCGTGCAGCCGGGGCAAGCCGTGCTGATCCAGGGGGCGAGCTCCGGCGTCGGCCTGATGGCGATGCAGATCGCCAAGCTCAAGGGCGCCAAGCTCGTGATCGGCTCGTCGACCGATGCCTATCGCCGCGGCCGGCTCAAGGAATATGGCGCCGACCTCGCCGTCGACTCCTCCGACCCAAAATGGGTGGACGAGGTGCTGAAGGCGACGAACGGCGAAGGCGTCGACCTCATCGTCGACCAGGTCTCGGGCAAGGTCGCGAGCCAGAACCTCGCCGCCACCAAGGTCAAGGGCCGCATCGTCAATGTCGGCCGGCTCGGCGGCACCCATGCCGATTTCAACTTCGACCTGCATGCCGCGCGCCGGATCGACTATGTCGGCGTCACCTTCCGCACCCGCACCATCGAGGAGGTCCGCGAGATCTTCGACGAGGTCCGCAAGGACATCTGGGGCGCGGTCGAGTCACGCAAGCTGCAGCTGCCGATCGACAAGGTCTATGCGTTCGACGACATCGACAAGGCGTTCGAGCACATGGAGGCGAACAAGCACCTGGGGAAGATCGTCGTGACGCTGTGACCCTGGCCGGGCGACGAGCGCGCGGTCTCGTAGGGTGGGCAAAGCGAAGCGTGCCCACCATTCCAGCTAGCGATCGCGAAAAGATGGTGGGCACGGCGCTACGCGCCTTTGCCCACCCTGCGAGAGCTGGGCAAGTGGCTTAAGCCCGCATTCAATTCAGAAGCATTCGCAATAGCTTCGCTCCTGCAACTCACTCGCGACTACAGCTGTGGATCGTCGCTTGATGTTCAGCCCTAGGCTGCTAAATCCCCGGCCATGAGCGCACAGCACAACAAGACCTCGGTCGCCGCGATCTCGATCTTCGCCAGCGGCGGCATGGCGGCGGCCAAGTTCGCGGTCGGCATCGCGATCGGCTCGCTGGCGCTGATTTCCGAGGCCCTGCATTCTTCGATCGACCTGGTCGCGACCATCATCACCTGGGCGGTGGTGCGGGTGTCCGACAAGCCGGCCGACGAAGAGCACCATTACGGCCACGGCAAGCTGGAGAGCATCTCCGCGCTCGGTGTCACCGCCCTGCTCTACGTGCTCGCCGGGGGCATCCTGGTCGAATCCTACAGCCGCCTGCGCGAGGGAACTCCGCCGCCGACCATCTCGGCCGTACCGTTCGTGGTGCTGGTGATCGACATCGTCGTGAACCTGTGGCGTGCCCGCGCCCTGCACCGCGCCGCACGGGAAACGCGCAGCCAGGCGCTCGCGGCGGACGCGCTGCATTTCGCCTCCGACGTGCTGGGCTCGTTCGCCGTGATCATCGGCCTGATCCTGGCCGCCCTCGGCTTCTGGTGGGGCGACGCCGCGGCCGCCGCCGCCGTCGCCGTGATGATCGCCCTGCTCGGCCTGCGCATGGCCGGCTCGACCGTGCAAACGCTGGTCGATCGCGCCCCCGAGGGCGCGCAGGAGAAGGCCACGGCCGCGATCCTCGGCGTGCCCGGCGTGATCGACGTCGAGCGGCTGCGGCTGCGCATGGTGGGCGCAACCATGTTCATCGACACCATCGCGAAGGTGCCGCGGACCTATCCGATCGACCGCGTCGAGGAAATCAAGCGCAAGGCGCAGGCGGCGGTCGACAAGGCATTCGGCGACGCTGACCTCACCTTCACCGCCGTCCCCGTCGCGCGCGACAACGAGACCGTGCGCGACCGCATCATGGTCATCGCCCACAATTCGGGCCTCGCCATCCACCACGTCACGGTGCACGACCTCGGCGCCAAGCTGATCGTCGGCATCGACCTCGAGGTCGACGCCGGGATGCAGCTCGACGCTGCCCACGACATCGCCAACACGCTGGAGCGCAGCATCCAGGAGGAGTTCGGCGCCGACGTCGAGGTCGACGTCCACATCGAGCCATTGGAACCGGAACTGCCGTTCGGGGTCGATGCCGTGCCGGAACGGGTGCGGGCCATCGCCTCCGCCCTGACGGAATATGCCGCCGGCGGCGAGATCTACGACATCCACAATGTCCGCGTCCGCAACACCGACGCCGGCGAGATCGTCAACTTCCACTGCCGTGCCACGCCCTCGATGAGCGTGATCAAGGTGCATGAGCATGTCGACGCGATCGAGCGCGCCCTCCGCCGCGCGTTCCCGAGCGTGAAGCGCGTGATCAGCCACGCCGAGCCGCCGCGGGCGTGACGCGAAATGTGCGGGGAGTCACACGTTCCCGTTTCGGACTCGCCGCGCACGTAAGTTTGCGGCCGCGCGATGCGCAAACTGCGCGTTGGATAAGAATAAATTCGCGTTAACGATTCGTTGACTCTCGACAGCCTGCGAAAACTGGATTCAAATCGGTCATGATTCGGAAGCGACGTGGGGCTGCTTCCGAACTCAAGTTGCAAGCAGGTTTTCCAGGGGGCAGAAGGCATGTCGCGTGCAGACGCCGCGAACGTGCGCGTCCAATCCGATTCGATCAAGGGATTGGCGCAATCGATCGCGAAACCTGCCTATCATCGGCTCCTGATCGCGGAGCCGGCGCTGCGCCGCGCCGTGCCGACGCTGATCATCGCGTTCCTGGTCACGATCTGTCTCGGCGCGTTCGTGCAGGTCGTCGATCAGACGCGTCAGAAGCGGCAGGTGCTCCGCCACGACATCTCGGCGCTGGCCGACCTGCTCGCCGAGCGGATCGATCGCCTGACCTCCGCGCGGCAGGAGCGGCTCAAGAATATCGAGAACCTGCCGACGCTGCTGCCCGATCTGATCCCGTCCTGGGGCACGGCCTCCGGCCGCCACGTCGTCGTCACCTCGGCCGGCGTCGACCGCCGCATCCTCGCCCGTATTCCGATCGACCGCGACCCCTCAGGCAACGACCGCCTGCTCGATGCGATCACCACGGCGCAACTGGTCGCGGCGCCGCCGCGCGACAACAACGTCGCCGACATGACGCTGCCGAACGGCAACGCCGCGATGGCGACCTCGCGGCAGATCAAGTCGCTGCCGGGCCTCGTCACCGTGATCCAGGAGCGCAACGAGCCGATCTGGGGCTCGGACGCCGCGCTCTCGGTGACGCTGTCAGCGACCACCGGCTTCGTCGTCCTGATCCTCGGCTTCGCCTTCCACTGGCAGTCGACCCGCGCCCGCGAGGGCGACCTCATCAACGACGCCGTGCGCGGCCGCATCGACACCGCGCTCAACCGCGGCCGCTGCGGCCTGTGGGACTGGGATCTGTCGCGCGGCCGGATCTTCTGGTCGCAGTCGATGTTCTCGATGCTCGGCCTCGACGGTCGTAACGAGCTCCTCACCTTCGGCGAGGTCAACGCGCTGGTGAAGTCCGACGACATCGACCTGTTCGAGATCGCCGACCAGCTCATCTCCGGGAAGATCGACCACATCGACCAGACCTTCCGCATGCAGCACGTCGACGGTCACTGGATCTGGCTCCGCGTCCGCTGCGAGAAGACGCACGGGGCGACCGATTCCAGCGTGCACCTGATCGGGATCGCCGTCGACATCACCGAGCAGAAGAGCCTCGCCGAACGCACCGTCGAAGCCGACCTCCGCCTGCGCGACGCCATCGAGACCATTCCGGAGGCCTTCGTGCTGTGGGACGCGGGTGACCGCCTCGTGCTCTGCAACTCGCACTTCCAGCGCCTGCACAAGCTGCCCGACAGCGCCGTCATCCCCGGCACCTCCTACGAGACCGTGCTCGAAGTCGGCCGCATGCCGGAGGTGCGCACCCGCCACAACGAGACCGCCAGCCAGGGACCGGGCGCGCGCACCTTCGAGGCGCAGCTCGACGACGGCAGCTGGCTGCACATCAGCGAGCGCCGCACCAAGGACGGCGGCTACGTCTCGGTCGGCACCGACATCACCCGCATCAAGGAGCACGAGCAGAAGCTGGTCGACAACGATCTGCGCCTGCGCGCCACCGTCATCGACCTGAAGCGCTCCCAGGCCGCCCTCGAGCGCCAGACCAACGAGCTCGCCGACCTCGCCGAGAAGTATCAGCGCGAGAAGACCCGCGCCGAGGAAGCCAACCAGACCAAGTCGAAATTCCTCGCCAATATGAGCCACGAGCTGCGCACGCCGCTCAACGCCATCATCGGCTTCTCCGAGATCATGGGCTCGGGCATGTTCGGCGAGCTCGGCTCGGAGAAGTACCAGGAATACTGCCAGGACATCCTGACCAGCGGCCATTACCTGCTCGAAGTCATCAACGACATCCTCGACATGTCCAAGATCGAAGCAGGCCGCATGAAGCTCGACATGGAAGAGCTCGACCTCGGACAGACGCTCGCGGAGTCCCTCCGTGTCGTCTCCGGCCGCGCGCAAGACAAGCATCTGACGCTCGACGCCGGGATCGAGAAATCGATCTCGGTCGTTGCCGACCGCCGCGCGACCAAGCAGATCATCGTCAACCTGCTTTCCAATGCGGTGAAGTTCACGCCCGACGGCGGACGCATCGTGGTGCGCAGCCGGCAGCTCGACGACAAGATCGTGCTGATGATCGCCGACACCGGCATCGGGATCGCGCCGCATTCGCTGGCACGGCTCGGCCGCCCGTTCGAGCAGGTCGAGAGCCAGCTCACCAAGACCTATCACGGCTCCGGACTTGGACTTGCGATCGCGCGCTCGCTGGCGCAGCTCCACGGCGGCTCGATGCGGCTGCGCTCGAAGATCGACGTGGGCACCGTCGTCCGCGTGACCCTGCCGCGCGATGCGATCAAGGCGGCGTCCGGGATGTCGGCTGCGGCCTAGAGCATCATCGGTTCTGATTGAATCAGAATCGAAACTCTCAATTCCCGCTTTAACGCGTTTTCTTCACGCGAACCGGTATCCACTTCGCTCGAAAACGCTGTTGACCCTACAATTGCAGCGACGGCGCGACCTCGCGCGCAACGTTGACCAGTGCGGCGATCAGCGGCGTCATCGGATCGCGCTGCGGGATCACCATGCCGATGCTGTAATTGACGTCGGGATCGGTGATCGGGATCGAGCGCACCGTATCGGACAGGCCGAGTGTCTCGGCGAGCTTGGCCGGCATCACGCTTGCCCAGCGCCCCGTCTTCACATGCGTGAACAGCACGAGCAGCGAGTTCGAGGTCAGGGTCGGCGTCGCCTCCGCGCCGACCGAGCGGAGCGCGCGGTCGATGATGCGACGGTTCTGCATGTCGGGCGTCAGCAGGCACAGCGGCACCTGCCCGACCTCCTTCCACGTCACCGTCTCGCGATCGCCGAACATTCCGTCCGGCGCGGTCAGCAGGCGATAGCTCTCGTTGTAGAGCGGAATGGTGCGCACCTTGCCGATCGGCTCGTTCTCGATATAGGTCAGCCCCGCATCGACCTCGAGATTTTCGAGCAGCCCCAGCACCTCGGATGAGGTCGTGGACTGGATGCGGAAGCGCACCTCGGGATGCTTGGCGCGGAACGGCGTCGTCAGCTGGGCGACCATGCCGAGCACGGTCGGGATCGCCGCGATGCGGATTTCGCCGGAGAGCTGATGCTTCAGCCCGTTGATCTCGTCACGCATGGCGCGGGCATCGCCCACGATCCGCCGCGCCCAATCCAGCGCCCGCTCGCCCTCGGGGGTAAAACCCTGGAAGCGGGAGCCGCGCTGGACCAGCATCACGCCGAGGATCTCCTCGAGCTGCTTGAGCCCGGTCGACATCGTCGGTTGCGTCACGCCGCAGACTTCTGCCGCGCGTCCGAAATGCCGCTCTTTCGCCAGCGCCAGCAGCAGTTCAAGCTTGTCGATCAACCGGTCGTCCCCTCGGATGCCATCGTGGCATGCAAGCTAGCACGGCAGGTCATTACCAACACGGAAAAACCGGCAAGCGGAACGCGATTAATTGCGTTTCCGTATCGCCCGATTGCGCTTCCGGATCGATCGGAATTCGCAATCGCAGCATGAGACAGCTTTATTGATCTTCGAACGATTCCAAATAGTTTGCGATAAGGGACGCTCAATCTGAGAACAAAGAATGACAGCGGTTTACGAGCCTTCTTACGAGCCTTGGGACGAGAAGCGCGGCGCCGAGATCATCGCCGAAAATGCGAAGCAAGAGGGCGCGACGCTGGTCATCCTGCACGCCCTTCAGGAGGCGTTCGGCTATGTGCCGGAGGCGGCGATTCCCATGGTGGCGCAGGCGCTGAATCTGTCGCGCGCCGAGGTACACGGCGTGTTCACATTCTACCATGATTTCCGCCACAAGCCGGCCGGGCGTCATGTCCTGAAGCTTTGTCGCGCGGAGGCCTGTCAGGCTGCGGGGGGCGATGCTCTCGCTGCGCGCGCCGAGGCGAAGCTTGGCGTGCCCCTCGGTAACACGACCGCCGATGATCGCGTCACGCTGGAGCCGATCTACTGCCTCGGGCTGTGCGCGACCGCACCGTCCGCCATGCTCGACGGCCGCCTCATTGGCCGGCTCGATGAGAAGCGCCTCGATGCACTGGTTGCGGAGGCCCAGCGATGAGCATGCGTCTATTCGTCTCACGCGATGCGGGTGCGGTGGCCGTTGGCGCCGACGAGGTTGCGCTGGCGCTGGAACAGGCTGCGGCCAAGCGCGGCGTTACTGTCGAGATCGTCAGGACCGGCTCGCGCGGCATGTACTGGCTGGAGCCGCTGGTCGAGGTTGCAACGCCGCAGGGCCGGATCGCCTTCGGCCCGGTCACCGAGGCCGATGTGCCCTCCCTGCTCGACGCCCTCGCCAGCAACACGTCGCATCTGTTGCGGCTGGGCGCAACCGAGGAGATCCCCTGGCTGAAGCGCCAGACCCGCCTCACCTTCGCCCGCTGCGGCGTGATCGATCCGCGCTCGCTCGACGACTACCGCGCCCATGGCGGCTACAAGGGCCTCGAGCGCGCGCTGTCGCTCGGCTCGGATGCGATCCTCGCCGAGGTCACCGCATCCGGCCTGCGTGGCCGCGGCGGTGCGGGCTTCCCGACCGGCATCAAGTGGAAGACCGTCGCGCAAGCGAAGGCCGACCGCAAATTCATCGTCTGCAACGCCGACGAGGGCGACAGCGGCACCTTCGCCGACCGCATGATCATGGAAGGTGACCCCTTCCTGGTGATCGAGGGCATGACGACCGCCGGCATCACCGTCGGCGCGACCAAGGGCTACATCTACATCCGCAGCGAATACCCGCACGCAGTCGAAGCGATGAACGCGGCCATCAAGGCAGCCAAGCGTGGCGGCTATCTCGGCGACAAGATCGGCGGCTCGACCTACAGCTTCGATCTCGAAGTGCGGGTCGGCGCCGGCGCTTACGTTTGCGGCGAAGAGACCTCGCTGCTCGAAAGCCTCGAAGGCCGCCGTGGCCTGGTCCGCGCCAAGCCACCGCTGCCCGCGCATCACGGCCTGTTCGGCAAGCCGACCGTCATCAACAACGTGCTGTCATTCGCGGCGATCCCCTTCATCCTCGCCGAGGGCGCCAAGGCTTATGCCGATTTCGGCATGGGCCGTTCGCGCGGCACGATGCCGATCCAGCTCGCCGGCAACATCCGCCATGGCGGCCTGTTCGAGACCGCGTTCGGCGTGACGCTCGGCGAGCTCGTCGACGACGTCGGCGGTGGCACGTTCACGGGCCGTCCGGTCCGCGCGGTGCAGGTCGGCGGCCCGCTCGGCGCCTACTTCCCCCGTGCGCTGTTCGACACCCCGTTCGACTACGAAGCCTTCGCCGCACGCGACGGCCTGATCGGCCATGGCGGCATCGTCGTGTTCGACGACAGCGTCGACATGCGCAACCAGGCGCGCTTCGCCATGGAATTCTGCGCCATCGAATCCTGCGGCAAGTGTACGCCCTGCCGGATCGGCTCGACCCGTGGAGTCGAGACCATCGAGAAGATCATCCGCGGCGAGCGCGTCAGCGAAAATCTCGCGCTCGTCGAAGACCTCTGCAACACCATGAAATTCGGCTCGCTCTGCGCACTCGGCGGCTTCACGCCCTACCCCGTGCTCAGCGCATTGAAGCATTTCCGGGAAGATTTCATCCCGGCCCCGACCACGCTTCAGGCCGCGGAATAGGAGAACGACGATGTCTTTGATCGAAGAAATCGACTACGGCACGCCACGCTCCAAATCGACGACGATGGTGACGCTGACCATCGACGGCAACCAGGTCACGGTGCCCGAGGGCACCTCGATCATGCGGGCCGCGATGGACGCGGGCCACCAGATCCCAAAACTCTGCGCGACCGACATGGTCGACGCGTTCGGCTCCTGCCGCCTCTGCGTCGTCGAGATCGAGGGCCGCGCCGGAACGCCGGCATCCTGCACCACGCCGGTCATGAACGGCCTCGTCGTGCACACCCAGAGCGAACGGCTGAAGAAGCTGCGCAAGGGCGTGATGGAGCTCTACATCTCCGACCATCCGCTCGACTGTCTCACCTGCGGCGCAAACGGCGATTGCGAATTGCAGGACATGGCCGGCGCCGTGGGCCTGCGCGACGTGCGCTACGGCTATGAGGGCGAGAACCACGTCTTCGCGAAATCCCATGGCGAGATCAACGCCGCCTGGATGCCGAAGGACGAGTCCAACCCCTATTTCACCTACGATCCGTCGAAGTGCATCGTCTGCTCGCGCTGCGTCCGCGCCTGCGAGGAGGTGCAAGGCACCTTCGCACTGACCATCTCGGGCCGCGGCTTCGACAGCCGCGTTTCGCCCGGCATGAGCGAGAGCTTCCTCGGCTCCGAATGCGTCTCCTGCGGCGCCTGCGTGCAGGCTTGCCCGACCGCGACGCTGACGGAAAAGTCGGTGATCGAGATCGGCCAGCCCGAGCACTCCGTCGTCACCACCTGCGCCTATTGCGGCGTCGGCTGCGCCTTCAAGGCCGAGATGCGCGGCGAGGAAGTCGTGCGCATGGTGCCGTACAAGGACGGCAAGGCCAATCGCGGCCATTCCTGCGTCAAGGGCCGCTTCGCCTGGGGCTACACCAACCACAAGGAGCGTATCCTCAACCCGATGATCCGCGAGCGGATCGAGGATCCCTGGAAGGAAGTCTCCTGGGATGAGGCGTTCTCCTTTGCAGCCGCCAAGATGCGCGGCATCCAGAAGAAATACGGCCGCGACGCCATCGGCGGCATCACCTCGTCCCGCTGCACCAACGAAGAAACCTATCTGGTGCAGAAGCTGATCCGTGGCGGCTTCGGCAACAACAATGTCGACACCTGCGCCCGCGTCTGCCATTCGCCGACCGGCTACGGCCTGTCGCAGACCTTCGGCACGTCGGCCGGCACGCAGGACTTCGACTCGGTCGAGGACACCGACGTTGCGGTCATCATTGGTGCAAATCCCGCCTCGGCTCACCCGGTGTTCGCTTCGCGCCTGAAGAAGCGGCTGCGCCAGGGCGCCAAGCTGATCGTGATCGATCCGCGCCGGACCGAGATGGTGGAATCGCCGCACGTGAAGGCGTTGCACCTGCCGCTGATGCCCGGCACCAACGTTGCCGTCGTGACCGCGCTGGCGCATGTCATCGTCACCGAGGGCCTCGCCAACGAAGCCTTCGTGCGCGAGCGCTGCGACTGGGCCGAGTTCGAGGAATGGGCCGCCTTCGTCGCCCAGCCGAAACACAGCCCGGAAGCCACCGCGATCCTCACCGGCGTCGATCCGCAGGTGTTGCGTGAAGCCGCGCGCATCTACGCCACCGGCGGCAATGGCGCGATCTATTACGGCCTCGGCGTCACCGAGCACAGCCAGGGCTCGACCACCGTGATCGCAATCGCCAACCTCGCGATGGCGACTGGCAATATCGGCCGTCCCGGCGTCGGCGTGAACCCGCTGCGCGGCCAGAACAACGTGCAGGGTTCCTGCGACATGGGCTCGTTCCCGCACGAGCTGCCGGGCTATCGCCACATCTCGGGAGACGCCGTGCGCGACCAGTTCGAGGCGCTGTGGAACGTCAAGCTCAACCCGGAGCCGGGCCTACGCATTCCCAACATGTTCGACGCCGCGATCGAAGGCACGTTCATGGGCATCTACGTGCAGGGCGAGGACATCCTCCAGTCCGATCCCAACACCAAGCACGTGGTGGCGGCGCTGTCGTCGATGGAATGCGTCATCGTTCACGACCTCTTCCTCAACGAGACCGCAAACTACGCCCATGTCTTCCTGCCCGGCTCGAGCTTCCTCGAGAAGGACGGCACCTTCACCAACGCCGAGCGCCGCATCCAGCGCGTCCGCAAGGTGATGACGCCGAAGAACGGCATGGCCGACTGGGAGGTCACCATCGCCCTCGCCAAGGCCATGGGCTTCGAGATGAACTACAGCCATCCGTCCGAGATCATGGACGAGATCGCGGCACTGACGCCGACGTTTACCGGCGTCTCCTACGCCAAGCTCGACGAGCTCGGCTCGGTGCAATGGCCCTGCAACGAGAAGGCGCCGGAGGGCACCCCGGTGATGCATATCGGCGGCTTTGTCCGCGGCAAGGGCAAGTTCATCGTCACCGAATATGTCGCGACCGACGAGCGCACCGGCCCTCGCTTCCCGCTGCTGCTCACCACGGGCCGCATCCTCAGCCAGTACAATGTCGGCGCGCAGACAAGGCGCACCGAGAACGTGGTCTGGCATGCCGAGGACCGGCTCGAGATTCATCCGCACGACGCGGAACAGCGCGGTGTGCGCGACGGCGACTGGGTGCGGCTCACGAGCCGTGCGGGCGAAACCACGCTGCGCGCGGAGATCACCGACCGCGTCTCACCGGGCGTCGTCTACACCACCTTCCATCACCCGGACACGCAGGCCAACGTCATCACCACCGACTATTCGGACTGGGCCACCAACTGCCCCGAATACAAGGTCACGGCGGTGCAGATCTCGCCGTCGAACGGCCCGTCCGACTGGCAGAAGGCCTATGACGCGCAGGCGCAGCACTCCCGCCGCATCGCGCCGGCCGAGGCCGCGGAGTAACGGCATGCACGTGCCGGTCCAGGCCATCGACCGCGAGATCTGGCGCGACGGTGTCGCGTCCGAAGGCGCGCGGCTGATCCCGGAGGAGACGCCGCTGGCGCTGACCTATAACGGCGGCGCCTATGCCGTCATGATGGGGACGCCGCAGAACCTCGAAGATTTTGCGGTCGGCTTCAGCCTGGACGAAGGCGTCATCAAGTCGGTCGACGACATCAAGTCGCTCGAGGTGGTCCGCCTCGACGACGGCATCGAGCTGCGCATGTGGCTGGCGTCGGAAGATGCCGCGCACATCAGCGAGCGGCGGCGGCACATTGCCGGCCCGACCGGCTGCGGCATTTGCGGCATCGATTCGATTGCCGAGGCCGTGCGGCCCGCGGCCGTCGTCCCGCAGGGACAGACGTTCACGCCCGAGCAAATCATGGCGGCGATGCAGGCCATCGCGCCGCTGCAATCGATCAATCTGCAAACCCGCGCCGTCCACGCCGCCGCGTTCTGGTCGCCTGCCGGCGGCATCATCGCGCTGCGCGAGGACGTCGGCCGGCACAATGCGCTCGACAAGCTGGCCGGTTCGCTGGCGCGCAGCCGCACGGATGCGAGCGGTGGCATGGTGCTGCTGACCAGCCGCGTCTCGGTCGAGATGGTGCAGAAGACCGCCGCGATCGGCGCGCCGGTGATGGTCGCCGTCTCCGCACCGACCGCGCTCGCGGTGCGCACGGCGGAAGCCGCCGGCATCACATTGATTGCCATTGCCCGCCAGGACGGGTTCGAGGTGTTTTCGCATGGCGGCCGGGTTGTCGCCCGCCATGCCACGGAGGTTGCCGATGTCGCCTGACCGCTTGATCTACATGGCCAACCAGATCGGCACGTTCTTCCGCAGCCAGGGCCACGACAAGGCCGTGCCGGGCATCGCCGATCACATCAAGAAGTTCTGGGATCCCCGGATGAAGCGCACGATCTTCGCTCATCTCGACGCGGGCGGCGCAGGCCTGGAGCCGAACGTGCGCGAGGCGCTCACCTCGCTGAAGCAGACGACGTCCCTTCCAGCAGCGCCGTAAATACCCGCCTCACCTCGCTCTGCGTTTCCTTCACGCGCGCCTCCAGCGACGAGAAATCGGGCGCATCGCCGGCGCGCGCCATCACGCGCTGAAGGTCGGTGCCGGCGGTCTCGGGCTTGAAGCGGTCGCTGACGCAGAGCCGCAGGATCTGCGTGAGGTCGTGATAGAGCCGCGCCGCCGCGCGCAGGATCTCCGCCTCCGATTGCGGGAGCACGCCGAGCTTGGCGGCATTGTCCAGAACCTGAAGGGTACTGACGTCGAGAATTTCAGGCTTCTCATGGGCGTGCACGAGCTGGAGATATTGTGCGATGAAGTCGATATCGACCATTCCGCCGGCGGCGTATTTGAGATCCCAATGGTCGCTCTCGCCCTTCTCCTGCGCGATGGCGCGACGCATGTCGGCGACGTCGTTGGCAATGGTCGCCCGATCGCGGCGGCGGGTCAGGACATCGCGGATGATGCGCTCGATCCGCTCACGGAATTGATCCGAGGCCGACACCACGCGGGCGCGGGTCAGGGCCATGTGCTCCCAGGTCCAGGCCTCGTTGGCCTGGTAGTCCGCGAATGAGACGAGGCTCGAGGCCACCGGACCGGCGCGCCCCGACGGGCGCAGCCGCATGTCGATCTCGTAGAGCACACCGTAATTGGTGCGCGTGGTGAAGGCGCTGATCAGGCGCTGGGTGAAGCGCGCGAAGTAGTGGGCACCCTGAAGCGATTTTGGCCCGTCGGAGTCCGGATTGTCGCTGTCGAAATCGTACAGCAGGATCAGGTCGAGATCGGACGATGCCGTCATCTCGCGGCTGCCGAGCCGGCCCATCGCGATGATCGCGGTCTCCTGATCCTTGATACGGCCGTGTTGGGCGGCGAAGCGTTCGGCGACAAGATCGTGCACGGTGTGGACGGTGCCTTCGGCGACATCGGCGAAAGCCGTGCTCGCCTGCTGCGCCGAGACGGTGCCGGAGAGAATGCGCGTGCCGATCAGGAACAGGCTCTCCTGCCCGAACAGGCGGAGACGGTCGAGAAATTCCTCATAGGAGTCGGCGTCGCGCACCGTTGCGGCCAATCGCGCCGACAATTCCTGCTTGTCCGGCATCGCGCCGAAGAATCTGGGATCGATCAGGCCGTCCATGAGCTGCGGCTTCCGCGCCAGCATCTCGCCAAGCCGCGGCGCCGCGCCCAGCACCAGCGCCACAAGGGCTACGAGATCGCGGTTCTGGCCGAGCAGCGTGATCAGCCGGCCGCCAAGCTGGAGTGCCTGGAGAAACTGATCGAACGCCACGACGGCGCGATCCGGCTCCTCGGCACGCGCGAGGCCGTCGATCAGGGCCGGCACGAACTCGACGAAAGCGCTTCGCGTCTGGTCGTTGCGGAACACGCGGTAATCGCCGGTGATCCAGTCGCGTATGGTCTGCGCGAGTGCGGCCGGCTTCTTGAAGCCGAGCGTCGTCAAATATTGCAGCAGGCGCGGATCGTCAGGACCTGCGCGATAGTCGAGCGCCGGCAGTTTTGCCGTGCCGGTCGGGTCATCGCCCTCGAACAGTTTTTCGTAGTGTCCCTGCACGATCTGGAGCTGCCGCAACAGGTCGCGCGCAAAGGCTTCGCGATCCGGATAGCCGAAGAAGCGCGCAAAGCGCTCGACCGCCTCCTTGTCTTCCGGCAGCGCATGGGTCTGCTCGTCGGCGATCATCTGGAGGCGGTGCTCGACGCGGCGCAGGAATTCATACGCAATGGTCAACTCGTCACGCGCGGCAGAGGTGATCCAGTTGCTGGAGGCAAGGATATCGAGTGCAGCGAGCGTCGGCCGCACCCGCAACTCCGGATGGCGACCGCCGGCGATCAGCTGCTGCGTCTGCGCGAAAAACTCGATCTCGCGAATGCCGCCGCGGCCGACCTTGACGTTGTGACCCTCGACCGCGATCTCGCTCTGGCCGCGATAGGTCTGCATCTGCCGCTTCATGTCGTGGACGTCGGCAAGCGCGGCGAAGTCGAGATGCTTGCGCCAGACGAAGGGCGCGATTTCGGCGAGCAGCGCCTCGCCCGCTTTGGGATCGCCAGCGCAGGCACGCGCCTTGATCATCGCGGCACGCTCCCAGGTGCGCCCTTCCCGCTCGTAATAGTTCAGCGCGGCGTCTCGCGAGATCGCCACTTGCGTCGAGGACGGATCGGGACGCAGGCGCAGGTCGACGCGGAAGACGTAGCCGTCATAGGTACGCTGCTGGAGAATGCGCGCCATGCCCTGCGTCACCCGGACGAAGAACGGCTGCGGCTCGATGTCGGGCGCCAGCGTCGTGGCATCAGGATCGAAGAACACGATGAGGTCGATGTCGCTGGAATAGTTCAGCTCGCCCGCCCCCATCTTGCCCATCGCGAGCACGATCAGGCCGCAGCCTTCTTCCGGAGCTTCGAGATTGGGCGGCAGTATCTTTCCACGTGCGGCTTCCTGCCGCAGCTGATACTGGAGCGCCGCCTGCACCGAGGATACCGCGACATCGGTCAGCGCAGCCGTCACCCGCATCACCGGCCAGACGCCACCGATATCGCACAGCGCGGTGAGAAGTGCTGCTTCCGCCTTCATCCTGCGAAGCCGCCGCATCACCTCGGCTTCGTCGGTCGCCGCGAGCACCGCGTCCCTCGCCTCCGCGATGAGCGTGGCCAGATGCGCGTCCGGATCGCATTCGAGCAGCCGGATCAGGCGCGGCGCGTCGGCGCGCACGAGATCAAACAGATAGGGCGAGAATTCGGAGATGCCGGCCAAAATATCCCACGCGAAGGGATGGACCAGCAGGGCGTCGAGACGGGCTGATTGAGCCGGCTCAAGCTCGGCCAGCCAGTTTTCAAGACGTCGTTCATCAGTTGTGGAAGCGGCAATATGGGGAGCCTCCGCGAAGCGCGCGGCGAGGCCCTCTCCATGCTTGTCCGCGTTTCCCGGCGCGGAGTGGTTCATGCCACCTTCTGTGGCACATCCTGCATTGGCGGAGCAACCCTGTCGCCGGCACGCGCCGGGAGCACCAGCGTGGCGACGAGGCCGGGCTGGGCATCACCCAGCCGCAATTCTCCGCCATGCAATGTCGCAACCGCGGCGGCAAGGCTGAGACCGAGGCCGGAGCCCGGCAGCGTGCGGCTGGCTTCAAGCCGCACGAATCGCTCGACGACATGCTTGCGGTCGGCTTCGGGGATACCAGGGCCGCGATCGGTGACGCTGAGCAGCACCTGGTCGCCCTCACGCTTCGCCTCGATGATGATCTGCCTCGAGTCCATGCTGACCACGGTTCCACCGGTCTGCGCGACCGGCTTGCCGTACTTGATCGCATTCTCGACCAGATTGGCGAGCGCCTGGCTGATCAGCTCGCGGTTGCCGTGAACCGGCGTCGGATCGGCCTTGACCTTCAAGGTCATGCCGTCGTCCTCGGCGAGCGGCTCGTAGAGCTCGTGGATGCCGCCCGCGACCTCGGCGGCGTCGAAATCATCCATGTTGCCGCGCGCCTGTCCGGACTCGGCCCGCGCGATCATCAGCAATGCGTTGAAGGTGCGGATCAGCCCGTCGGATTCCTCGATGGTCCGCTCCAGCGCGGCACGGTAATCGGCCTCGCAGCCCGATTTCGCCAGCGCCTCCTCGGCGCGGTTGCGCAGACGCGTCAGCGGCGTCTTGAGGTCATGGGCGATGTTGTCGGAGACTTCCTTCAGCCCCGCCATCAGCGCCTCGATCCGCTCCAGCATGGCGTTGAGATTTTCCGCGAGGCGATCGAGCTCGTCGCCGCTGCGCCCCACGGGCAGGCGCCCGCTGAGATCGCCGGTCATGATGCGCTGGGCGGTGCCGGTCATCGCGTCGATGCGCCTCAACACCCTGCGCGCGACGAAGATGCCGCCGCCGAGGCCGAGCACGACGACAATGAGGACCGACCATTGCGCCGCCTTGGCGACGATGCCGAACAGGCGCCGCCGCTCGGCGAGGTCGCGGCCGATCAACAGCCGGAAGCCGTTTTCCAGTTCGGTGACGCGCACCAGCGCGCGATGGTCGCGGTCGTCCGCGTCCTCGATGCGCCGGTAGGCGGTCTCCGACCAGCCGCGCGTCGCCATCACGCCCGGCGCCAGCGAGCCGACATTGCCGGCAATCGCCTGCCCGGTCGGGGTCGTCACGAGATAGAGGTTGGCGCCCGGCCGCAGCGCCCGGTACTCGATCGCGAGCACGAGGCCGCGCAAGCCGCGGCGGCCGTAGATCTCGTTGATCTCCGAGGTCTCGGCATTGACCGTCTGCGTGATCTCCTCGGTGATCAGCCGCCGCGTGTTCCAGGCGAAATAGCCGAGCAGCGAGGCCGCGAACATCGCGAACAGCAGCAGATAGACCAGCGTCAGCCGGAATGCCGTGGTGCGGACGAGTTTACCGAATGCCGTCACGGATCATGTAACCAATCTGAGTGTATCGCGGAGTATCGCTGAGCATCGTCTACCGCCAGATTTGCATTTAACTTCAAACCGTTGCAAGTATCAGACACCGCCTGACATCACCCGCGATCGCCGAGCGCGGCAGAGCGTCGGTTAAAAAGAGGTAAGCGATTGTCTTTCTCCCGCCAAGTGATCCGTGACGGAAATGGTAGCGCGAGGAACCTAGGATGGCGCTGAACTCCAGCCAAGTTAAATCCAAGCAACCCGGAGCGCATGCCGACGGCGGCGGCCTCTATCTCATTGTCCGAGAGAGCGGAGAGCGCGCCTGGGCGTTCCGCTTTACCGCACCGGACGGCAAGCGCGCCATGATGGAATTCGCCGCCGTTGGCGACAAGCCCGGGGAACTGTCCCTCACCGAGGCGCGCGACCAGGCACGCGAGTATCGGCTGGCATTGAAAAAAGACAGCATCGATCCACGTCACAAGAAACAGCTCGCCGCAAAAGGCGACATGGCCTTGGATGAATATTGGAAAGCAAAGACGGCAGAATGGTTGCGTGGCCGCAGCGAGCAGGACGAGGAGATTCAGGCTTGGGCGCGATCCCTACGCGACCTTTCCAAGCTCCATCGGAAGAAGCTCCACGAGATCGACACCACGCACGTTGTCGAGGCACTCAAGACGATCTGGTGGGAGAAGCCAGTAAGCGCCGGTCGCACGCGCGAGCGCCTGGAGAGGGTTCTCAGCGCCGCCAAGGTCGAGAAATATCGTACCGGCGAAAACCCGGCAGCGTGGCGTGACAATCTCAAACACCTTCTGCCGTCTCCCAGGAAGTTGAACCGCAAGAAGGGCCACCCATCGCTCAAATACGAGAGCGCGCCGGCGCTGATGGCAGCGCTGGCTTACGATCCTTATCCCGTCGCGCGGTGCGTCGAGGTCGGCATACTCTGCTGCTCTCGCAGCCAAGAGATCCGCTGGATGGAATGGGAAGAGCTCGACCTCGTGAAGCGGACGTGGCTGATCCCGGCGGAGAAAATGAAGGTCAAGGGTGAATTGGGTAAGCCACACCTTGTCCCCCTCATCGACCAGACCATCGCCATCATTCAGTCGATGCCGCGCGTCGGGCGCTATGTATTCCCGTCTGACCATGCCGCTGGTCACCAGGCCTTCCGCGCGAACGCGCTGGTCGGCGCAATCAAGCGCGCAGGCTTCGATGCAACCATGCATGGGATGCGAACCACGTTCCGCAATTGGGGCGCCGATAATCGCGAGCACAACTTCCGCCGCGAGGTGCTGGAGTTCTGTCTCTCCCATCGCGTTGGCGACGAAGCCGAGCTGTCATATTGGACGAGCGAGATGCTGGATCGCCGTCGCGAAGTACTCGAAGCTTGGGTAAGTTATTTACTTCCGCGGAAAAAGACATTCGGCGAAACGCCCCGTGCTAAGCGGCCCAGGCTTCGTCTCGTCGGCTAGGTTCCTCGCGTGCTTCACGTTTGCGGATCTGTCGGCACGTAGATCTCTTGTGTCTGCTGTCCGTGAGAGCCGGCGAGGAATTGAACGGCGGCGACACGAATCTTTCCACCGCGCAGGTCCGCCGCGCGTTCCGACCGGATGATTTCAAACACCTTCTTAGCTAGAGCCTTCAAGTATTCAAGCGGCGGCTTTTCCGGATTCGCTATGGCAATTAATTCCCGGCCCGGACTGGTGAGAACTTGGCATTCGATCTGCACTTTGACCGCAATATCTGTGTCGTTCGCGATAACAATCCCGACCCCGGAGCCGGCGATAGGGGACCGAGAATGCGGACCAAATTCAAAGGTAAGCGAAAGCCCACCAATCGGGTTCGCCGAAGTTGCGATACCCAATTCTTCCATCAAAATCCTGCTGTTCAGGCCTGGCTTTATCTCTTCATTTAGATCCCCGAGGACAGGGACCATGCTGCCTGCCATCACAAATGAAAAGAACTCTGCTATGCGATGAGCGTCATCACGCGACATTGTAGAAACGAGCTGCAGAGTGCGGAGCGAGAAAGTGCCAGGCCCCCTAAGTTCACCAGCCAATATCTTCCCGAAGAGGCTTTGCAACTCCTCAGAAGTCTTGTCCTCCGCAAGTCTCGCGTAGAGATTCAACCAGTCGTCGTCGATCTCCTCCTTAGCGTCTTCCCGGGACGGTTTTTCGCTTAGCTCATCGACTGCCACCCGCACTGTCGCAGCGCGATTTTCGAGCTTTCGCCTTTCCTCTTCGGTGCGATACAGGCCCTCGACATCGATTTTGCCCTTCGCCCTCTGCTTGCCTGTGTTCGCCTTGATGCGGGCCTCAGCGTTTTCGCCGGCGGCAAGCAAGATCTTTCCAACCGCTTTATCCAAGTTCCTTGCCGTCTGGGGCAGTGGCACTGTGGGCAGTTGAAACCCGAGCCAGTTCGAAAGCCAATCGCCGATGGTCGGGAGGCCGCTATCATCACGGGCCGTCGGTAGATTTTCCTCCCCCACATCGTTCTCCTTGCTTCAAACTACGACGTCAGCCCACCGTCCAGCTGATCGCCAGTGAGTTGAAGACCCTTTGCAAACGCAGCGAACCGCAATCCATACCGAGCCCCCATCCGACAGCGACTATGACGAGAATCCTGACGCCCCTACAATCCACCTCCAAAGTTATGCACCGCTAGGCAGCGCCACGATGTTCTTCGTCCGTTCGTGCCATAACTACCCTATGACTGAGGAGCTCACTATGCGACGGACCGTGATCGGCGGAGAGACCCGCCGGACGACTACGTCGTGATTTGGGACGACCTGACGATCGGCCGGATCTTCCGCTCGACCGGCGCCGGAGGCAGAGATACATGGTCCTGGTCGGTCGCCCTGCCAAACGTGCCACAGCCCTGCGCGCACCGCGGGCGTGCCAGCAGCCTCGACGCCGCCAAGGTCAGCTTCCGGCACGCTTGGAGCGATCTGCAGGCCCAAGTCAGCTACGACGAGATGAAGGCCGCGCGCGAGATCCAGGACCGACGGCGCGCGTGGCACCGATAGACCGGCGGATTTCTACTCCGCGGGTTGCAGGTTCGAGTCCTGCTGGGATCGCCAATTTTCCAAGGCAAAAATCCAAGCAAATCCAAGGCTTAAGCCGGCGGCGAAATTTTATTAGTACACGCCACGACGAGAACGGATGCCGGACAAAGCCGGCCGATGTCGCCCAATGTCGGGCCAAATTACCGAACTAATTTCGCACAGCGAAACATGCGCCGCGCTGGTGGGCCCACCCGGTTTAGTTTCTTGATGTGGCCGGGGCTTGTCTTGAATGTGGCCGGGCTTGCGCCCGGCGACCCTCTCGAGAGCTACGGCACCGGTGTCGCGCGAGGGCTGCGATGCAAGCGGTTCGAGCTCGCCATCCAGTTCGGCAGCGGCTCTCCATCACGGTGCCGCCCGCCGGCGACCGCCGCGGCCCAAGCCACACTGGCTCCGATCAGGGCCGCCGCCGCCACCGAGAAGGCGACGATGACCGAATTACGCCGTGCGCGATTGATCGCCGTCCGCGCGTCCGCGATCAGGGCATCGACCCGACGCTCGGAATCGGCGGCCGCCAGTCCGGTCAGCGCGGTGACTTGCTGCACGAGATAATTGCGATCATCGAGCGCCACGCCACTATGGCTCGATGACGTCATCAGGATGCGTCCGGCTTCGGCACGTGCTTCCCGCATGTCGGCGGGAGGCCGCCGCGGCGCGCGGAACAGCTTGTCGAGCTCGTAGCTCAACAGCGGCTCGGCGGAGCTCGCATTCCCGGACGAGCCGCGCATCGGCGAACGGTCGATCGCGGCAGCACCGATGATCGCCAGCAACGCCGCGCCGATCAGCACGGCGAGAGCCCAGGACGTCAGCCCATGAAGCCCGTCCCGCCGCTCGGCGTCGTCCTCGATCGTGGCCAGCGCAGGCGCAGGTCGCGCCGTCCGGCCGGCGATATAGCCGCCAACGCCGAAACTGATAATCGCCTGGATGATCAGGTACAGCCCGGACAGCAGCGCCAGCGCCACAGACGCATCACGCCATGTCGGCGAGGCCGAACTGACACCGAGGCCGATGGCGACGCCAAAGCCGACCAGGATGAACGACATCGCGCCGGCGGCGAAAGCGCCCGCGAACACCGAGCTCCATTGAATGGTGCGGCGGTCCTCGGCAGCCGCTACGCCACCTTCCATCATGTTGTCGTGTACCAGTGTTTCCATTGCCGTTCTCAGCGCAGGCCAAAGAACGACAAAATCGCCATGATCACGACGATCAGGCCGATCAGATAAATCAGTCCGTCCACAGTCCCATCCTCCTCAAATGCTCCGAGGCGTTAATGAGGTCGGCGGATAAACGTTCCTAATTTTCCCGGCCGGTGGGAACGAACCGGCGGGATGCGGATTGTCTGTTCAAGTCGCAAGGATGAAGAATGTGAGCACAAGAGGCCTCAGCCGGTCAGCCCGGCTGGGGCCCTTTCGTATTTCGATTGCGCCTTAATGGGACTAAACTCCCTCAAGCAGTGCGTCTCATGGCGCGGATAACGAAGCGACTCCGCAAATTACCCCCGATAAGAAGTAGGCCGCCAACGGACTCAGTCCTTAGTTTCCGTGCGGAGCTTCTTAATGAGCGCGCCCTTTGGTCGAAAACAATCGAGTCAATGGCCGGGTGCTGACTCGGCTGTTGAAGATCGACGCTTTGGCATCGCGTGGCATCGCAAAGAGATACCGAGTTGATGCGCTTTGAGGGCCACCGCCGGGGCGCCTCGGTTTAATTCAGCGGCTATCCCTTCGCGCCGGTAATTTCCGGCCATCGCCTTGAGCTTCTCAACCTCTTCTGAGGTCCACGGGCGGCGAACAGAATCTGCCATATGGAGGCCTCCCAAAATAGTTGGGTCCTCAGCACAATATCCTCCCCGACCAAAAGTTTCATTCCGTCCTCTTGGAGATCGACAGCGAGACCCGGCGCACGCTAATGCGATGCGTCTGTGGCACCACATTCGACAGCTGGAATCCGGCGGAGAGCTACCCGCACCGCGCACACATCACCGCCGCGCAGGCGGCCAATGGGAACGCCGATGAAGCACACCGAACAACGCCCTTACGCAGACCCGGAAGCCGCCGCGCGAAAGCTGGTCGAACTGGCCGCCAGCATCACGCCGGTTCAGGACGGCCGCATCTATATCGAACGGATCAACGCCCCGTTTCTGTTCAACCTGAAAGCCAGCGGCCCGGAGTTCGGCGCCGGGCTGCGCTATGCGATCGAGCAAGGCTGGCTTGAGTTACACGAAAGCGGCACCTTCGTGCGGCTGATGGCACCTAGCAAGGGCCTGCTGCCGCGCCAGTAGGGCGGGCCGCGTGTAACAGCCAGGTGGGGCTGTCGTTGCCCGAGCGCCGGCCTTACTCCGTAGATGGTAAGACGGCTACACGGCGATCGCGGTCCCAGACTTCAATCGCGACGCCATCCACATACTGCTTGGCTTCGGCGATGGCGGCGTCGTCATCTTCGCAACTGACGATCACGGCCGCTTCTGAGATATGGCCCTCTTTGTCCACCCGGTAGAGGCGATATTCCGCCATTGTCGACTCGTCGGCCCCGTTTCGATAGGCGAATTTCTTACTCACCGCTCGCTCGTTGGCAATGACTTTTGTCAAACGGGAAGCCTGCCGAACCCGCACGAGAGCGGCAACTATGTGCGGCTACCTGCTGCCGAGTTTTCCCAACACCGCGGGCTCTGTCACTAACCTTTGTTTTCTTGTTTCGACCCATTTTGGCTTAGGAACAATTTCCCCTTTGCTTAGTTTTCCCGGTGCCCTTCGCCCCAAGGGCAGCCCGACTGAACGGCCCCAGCTCCTTCCCCTCACCCCTGCGAGCTGGGGCCTCTTCGTTCAGCCCGCTCTCCAACTGAGCCGGCCTTTCGTTCATAGCAACTTCGAGCTGAAGGGCAGCGGCAGCGAGTTCGGCCGCGGGCTCAAAATAGGCTTCGGACACACGGACAGCACACCTGATCGCAAAGGAACCACAGGGGGCGGCGCATGTTTGAGTCGTCGCTGGTTCGTTGCCAAGCCGGCGGAGCGGCCCCGGCTTACCCCTGACTCCCCTGTCACCGGGGCCGTCTCTCCGCCTGTCCTATCGGAGTAGCGTATGCGTTCCTCGCCCTCGATCGTGCCGGCCGACCGCCTCGATCGCGACATCTATCTGGTTCTTGAAGACTTCGGCGCGCGCGCCGGTTGCGCCTGGCGCGAGACGGATGAGGCAGACACTGACCTCGAGGGCGTCCTGCAAAATCTCCTGTCCGGCCAGTACGCCTATCCGGTCCGAATTGTATCCTTCAATCCCGTCGAGGGATGGGCGCGGGATTCGACTTCCGACGTCGCCGACGCACTGGCCCAGCGCGCAGCCGACACCGATGCCGAGGTCTCGTCTGCGCTGCAAGACTTCATCGCCGCCAACGCCACAAGGCGCTTCGACATGCAGTTGTCGCTGCCCTTGCGCGGGGTGGCCTGATGTCCAACGAGGAAACACCGCTGGCAGCGGGTGCAATGGCCACGACCTGAACGAACTGTGACAATCTCGGCTGGGTTTGCGAGAACCACCCGGACCGCCCTTGGGACGGTCCACGCGCCTGCACTTGCGGCGGCGCCGGCATGCCGTGCCCGGCCTGCAACGCGACTGGCGAAGGGGAAGTGCCGCGCATGCC
Organism: Bradyrhizobium sp. Arg816; assembly: GCF_029989365.1. Classification (GTDB taxonomy): domain Bacteria; phylum Pseudomonadota; class Alphaproteobacteria; order Rhizobiales; family Xanthobacteraceae; genus Bradyrhizobium. The sequence goes on from NZ_JAPRAQ010000001.1 coordinate 860,933, forward strand.
GGAAGGCTTCCGGATAGAGGTCGACAAGGACGGCTGGCGACACTGAAGCCGTCTGCGCGGCTAGGCTCTCTGCGTTTTTCTCGTCGTGGTCTTCTTTTCCACCCGCACGCCTTTGAATTTTTTGGCGGCTTTCTTGGCCGTTCTCGGCTTCTTCACGGCCATGAACTCGCCGGACGTTCTGTCGCGCTTTGTATAGCCGGTCGCGCCGCCAATTGTCGTCTTGGTCTGCGAGCGCTTCTTCACCGCGCCCTTGCGGGCATTGTCGCCGGTCGGTTTATTGACTGCCATGTATCCTCCACTGGTTGCCACTCGTTATAAAAAGCGCAGCGTAAGGAGCGGTTCCAGCGCAGAGCGGCCCTTTCGTCTGCGGCCTTTCCACCCTATCTCCGCATCATGCATACCGCGTTCGAATTTTGCCTGCCGACCGCCGCCAAGGCCGTGCCGGCCGGCCCCGACTGGATCCACGAAATCAAGTATGACGGCTATCGCCTGCGCATCGAGCGCGAGGGCCGCGACGTACGCCTGCTCACCAGGAACGGCCACAACTGGACCAGCCGATTCCCCTGGATCGTCGAGGCAGCGCTGAAGAACCGCGAGCAGCAATTCGTCATTGACGGCGAAGCCGTGGTGCTCGGCGTCGACGGCGTTTCCGATTTCAACGCGCTGCACTCGCGCGGGCACGATGACGAGGTGCAGCTCTATGCCTTCGACATCATCGCGCTCGGCGGCGAGGATCTGCGGCCGCTGCCACTGTCGATGCGCAAGACCAATTTGGCGCGGCTGCTGCGCGGCCGGCCGGATGGCATGTTCGTCGCGCCGTTCGAGGCCGCCGCGATCGGGCCGGAGCTGTTCGGCGCCGCCTGCCGCATGGGCCTCGAGGGTCTGGTCTCCAAACGCAAAGACCGGCGCTACGGCGCCGGCCGGTCGAGAGACTGGATCAAGGTGAAGAACCGCGCGCATCCGGCGTTTACGCGCGTGATGGACGCACACAGATAAAGCCCGGCGCATCACCACGGCGACGACAGGCGTCGCCGTGCCGGATGGATGCGCCGGGCTCGACCGCCGGCCAATGGGGACATCAGGCGCGGGCGGCTATTCGTCCGGGAGGCGAACGCGGACGAATTCTAGCTGGCGGGATTCTCCCGGCGCAGATCTCATGACTTGCGCAGCTCCGCGACCGCCCACGCGATCGCCAGGCACAGCGTCACGCCGAGGCCGGCGGTCAGCACGTCGCGCAGCTCGCCGCGAATGGCAGCGGCGTCGACCATGATCTGCGACAGCTTCATTTCAGCGTCACCGAAAGGTAGTGCGAGGCGACCCACAGCACGGCCGCGCCGCCGCCGCCGGTCGCGACCCAATAGATCCAGCGGCCGGCCTTGGCGGCGCCGGCGATCTGCTGCCGGGCTTCGGAGACGCCGTTGACGATCGGCTTCATGATCGCGATGTCGGAAATCGCCTTCTCGATCAGCCCCTCGAGCCGGCGCAGATCGCCGACGAAGGCGTCGATCTTCTGATGCAGGTCGCGCCGGCCGAGCGAGGCCTTCTCGTCCTGGTCGCGCCATTGCCGCGTCAGCGTATCGACCGAGGCAACGAGGCCGCCGATCGTTTGCGCCATCTTCAAAAGCGCGGCTTGTGTTGATTCGGCTTCCGTCACTTCGCCCCCTCGCCGTAGCTTTGCCGCACGCCGTCGTACCAGGCCCGCCCCTGCGCGAGCCGGTCGTTTGCTTCCTTCAGCGCATCGCGCGTGCGCGCCAGGCGCTCGCGCGCATCGCTATTGAGGCTTGCGGAGGGATCGCGCACGGGTGCGAAGATCTGCGCCGACGCCGCCGGCAGATCCCGCCGGAGCGGCGCAGGCAGCGGATTTGATGCGCATCCCGCGCAGATCATCGCAAGTGAGACCGCAAGCATTCGGCTTGCCGGCCGCGGCCAGCGCCGCATTCCGTCTCTGTAGCTCGTCGACATAGGCATCGGTCCCCGCCTTTTCCTGCTCTGCCTTTTGCTCGATCGCCCCCGCCCGCAACGCGGCGTCGCCGGCTGCGCGATTGGCCTCGAGCAAATCCTTGCGCGCCGCCGCGAGCTGCGCGTCGAGCGCCTTCTCGCGCCAGGCGCCGTCCGCGGCCGCATAGCCCGCGTTGTAGAGATGCACGCCGGCGGCCGTGGCGCTGGCGCCGATGATCAGCGCGAGAGCGCCGGCGAGCGCTGCGCCGGCCCAGAACGGCGACAGCTTGACGCCGGCAAGCCCGGCGAGCCGCACGATCGCGGCGATGATGGCGCCGCTCATGTGTTCTTGCCCGCGCGGTAGTCGGCGACGCGCTTGGTCTCGACCTTGTGCGCGACGAACCAGATCAGCACGCCGAGGCCGCCGACGAGCGCGAGCACGACGACAGCCGCGAGCAGCCAGGCGATCGCCGCCGGCGGGATGCCGAGGCCGCCGACCGCGTCCTTGGCGCCGGAGAAAGCCGTCGCCTTGTCGGTGATCCAGGCGAGCAGGCCGGTGACGCCGAGCGTCGAGGAACTGCCGAACAGCTTGCCGGCCCAGCCCTTGACCTGGTCGGTGATGGCGATCGTCTCCGAGCCCTGCTCGCGCAGATCCTTCGCCGTCGCACTGCCGCGGATCTCCGAGACCTGCCGCGGCTCGGCCCGCGCCATCGCGGCGAGCAGATCGTCGTCAATGCCGGGGATGAGCGGCAGATCGTGCTCATGCCGGAACGCGAGAATGGCCGCCTCGGTCCGCCCCTTCGGCACCAGCTGACCGTCGACGGCGCCGGTGTCGTAATAACCAAGCTCGCGCAACCGCGTCTGGACCTGGACGACCAGGTCAGGGTCCGGCGCCGGCGGCGTCACCTCGAGTCTTGCGTGCTGCTCCGGATGACGTTCGGCGAGCCCGCGCTCGAACAGCACAGCCTCATGCTCGCGCCGCTTGTAGACACCGTTGGTCGGCGACCACAGCCGTTTCATCGAGCGGATCAGGCCAGGAATGCGCGCGAGATCGCCGCTCGCCACGCAGGCGCGGATCTCGCGCATCTCGGCATAGCGCGCCCCGGCCTTGACGAAACCCGCTGCATCGCGGTTCTGCGCGATCGAGAACAGCACGCCCCGGCAGTCCGGACTGAGCCGGTCCGCGCCGGGGCAGTAGTGATCCAGGATGCCGAGATAACGCGGCAGGTCATGATTGCTGAAGACATCGAGCGCGACGTCCCAGGGGATGTCGACCTGCCCCTGCGTCTGGCGCGAATAGGCCCTCGCCGCCTCGCCGCGCACGCCGGACGCAGCCAGCATGATCCGGAGCATGCCGGCATCGACCTTGTCGGCCCAATCGGCCCGGATCTGCGCCTTGGTCTGCGTACCGAAATCGTAGCCGATGCCGCCGGTCGGGCCGGATTGCTGGCCCGGATATTCCAGCACGTGGCGGTACTTCTTTTCGTACCATTCCCGGCTCGTCACCTCCTCGGCGACGACGAGATCGAACGCGGCACGCGAAATGCCATGCAGGTCGAGCATGTTGATGGACTCCAAGAGGATTTCGATGAGAAGGACGCGGGTGACGCTTAGGGGCGCAGCGGCGCGTTAACCAATCGGCGGGGCAGCTCTACCGAGGGTGGAGAGTGCGTATAACGCACTTGCTCGGATGGGTTGTGGCGGGCTAGGTTCGCGCTCATGGAAAACATCCTCGGCGCCGCAGTCTTGATCGGAATTCTCGTGGCCGTTTATCTGTGGGATTTGTTAAGCGAAACGGCCGATGGCACGAGCACGCATCTCTCAAGCGCGGCCTCGTGATGCGCCGCCGCTTGCCGGACGGCACCTGGCAATATCGCGAGCTAACCGACGAAGAGGATTTGGAGCGCCAAGGCTATCAGCCTTAGTCGCAGATAGCCGTCCAGTGCATGGACAAGGCGTCGCTCGCCCCGGCGACACTCAGACTTGCAGACCACCTAAATCCGTTCAAACCGATGTGATCTGCGAGTGCCGTAACATCCGCGGCCGCGCCAAGATCTCGGACTTTCCCCGATGCACCAGTCCCCGGAGAATAGGCCGTGACGATCGGCGTTGCGCGCTTGGACTCCTTAAAGCGAGCCGTGCCGCCCATTTGTGCGATCGTCGCCGACGACATAGTGAGCAGCAGAATTTCCTCGCCAACCTGGCTCACAGAACCGGGCGCCACGCCATAATCGTAACTGGTCTCAATGTAGCGCCGCGCGTCCCGAAGTTCGTCCACATCCGGCCTCTGAATCATTCCCCAGTGATCCTGCGGCGGGAGATACAGACCCGGCACAGCAACGATACCCGAGAACGTGATGGCATTGCTGAGCGTGGCGCCGAGGTTCGTCTGATCAGACGCAGAAGTGCCGGCCGCGCTCGTTAGCCAGGTGTCAGCGGTCAGCCCATTGAAGCTCGACCCATTCGCCAGCACGAACGTCACGCTCATCCCGGTCGTGGTGTCGTTGGCCCATGTGCCGTCAGGACAGCCGGGGAAGCGCAGCGGAATAAACGTGTCAGTATTTGCCGCGATAGAATACCGCCTGACGAAAGTGCGATCCGCGCCAGTGTTCCGCACGCACACATAACCAACGAACGCGACGTTTGAATTCACAAAGAAGCCGAGCGAGAACTGACGCGCCACGTTTGTGCCCATGCCGAGACACTTGATCCGGCTGCCTTCGACGGTCTGCACGATCGACATAAAATCGGTCGAAGCCAGCGAGCCCTTTGCGGTCGTGATAACTGCCTTGAGACCAAACGGGATGTCCGGCCGCGTCGAGAACGGCGAGGCTACGCGCTGCCCATTCGCCGCCGGGCCAGTAATGAAGCCTTTCCAACCGTCTGTGAGACGCGCGCCACCGGCAGAAAAAGCAACGGCCGCCCCCGCATTGAGCTGGTCAATACTTTGGAAACCATTGCGCACAAGGCTGCCATTGCGTGCGAGAGCGTCAAGAGCAGAGGCCGGCACGCTCGTTTTTTTGGCGCCGCTGTAGAACTCCTGCCCCATCATTTGGCCAAGGGCGTAGTAGCCCGCCGCGGTCATGTGTCCGGGCAGCGCAGGATCCCAATAGGTCGCGCCTGGGAACGTTGATGGATCAACAAATTTGCGCAGCTCGCTGTCAGTCTGATCGGCGCAATAGCGCAAGAGATCGTTGAACCGATCATAGGCCGGAAAACCGCCGCCGTTATCGGCGTTGGAGCCAAGCCCAACGATCATGACCGGCGTAGCGCGAGGGAACCATGATTGCGCCTTGAACTGATTCATCACGGCTTCAAATGTCGTCTGGTAATTGTACTCGGTCGCACCGCCCTGGTCAGCGTTGCCCTGCCACCACAACAGAGCATCGATCGTGCTCACGCCGATCGCAGTCAGCGCTGCGGTCACGTTGTTGGTGATGTTCGTCCACATGCCCGGCGATGTTGCGCCGCTGATCCATTGCGCGATGGGGATGCCACTGATCGCAACGTTTATTAGATAAACTTTTCGCAGCGGATTGGCCTTGGCGACTTCCGAGGCGTGCTTGCGCGGTGCACTGACCGACGAACCGCTTGGCGCAACAAAGGCTGTTCCGGTGTGGCCGTCGACACCATCATAATTCCATTCAAACAGATTGCCGGCCGGCGTCCACGCGAAAGTTGGATCGCGGACGAAGTTAGATTGCCCCGTCGTCAAAATAACGATTGGATCGGTGGACAAGTTGAGACGGGCCGCGGACTTGTTGGCCAGGTCAGACAGGTTGTTGGCAGCAAGCATATCGCCGGTGCCGGCGCCGCTCGCGCCAGGCTCACCCGCGACATTGAAATTCCAAGCCGTGCCTGTACCGGTGCCGCTGACCTTGTCAGCGTTGATGGTCAAGGACGTGCCGCCATAGGTCGCCACGCCTTCAAGCCAACCCGTCGCACCCGCCGTTGCCGTTGCGCGAACGCGTGCGCCAGTCAGATAGGCTAGCCCCGCCTGAGTCGTGAATGGCTTGGAGCCCGCGCCAATAGCGAGCGACGTTGTGGACGTGCCGCCATAGCCTGCGCCGGTCGGCCCCGCGCCGCCCGTCGCGCCCGGATCACCCTTCGCGGCTAACACCTGCCAGTAAGTCGCATTCGGCGGCGTGTGATTGGTGTGGTCGAGCACGCACGCATAGCTAGACCCGCTCAACGTCACGACGTCGCCGACCGTGTACGCAGTCGCGCCGCTCCACGCCCCCTTGAGTTGGAACGCCTTATAGATGCCGAGATAGGCCCAAACCCCGGCCGACTTCACCCACGTCTTGCCGGTGGTCGGCTGGAATGCATACTGGCCGTCGTCGCCGAGCGACGGATCCGGCACGGTCTCGTCGATGTCGACGAACACGAAATAGCCGGACGTATTGAACGCGGCGACGAGCTTATTGACCGTTGCCAATGACTCGGAGCCCGCGAAGCGCTGCGGCGAGACCTGCCAAATCTTGTATGCGACGCCGACCAGCGCCCCACCGCCCCAGGGCGGAATGACAAGGTGTGTCGTATCCGTTTTATCGGAAATGACCGACTGGAAATTGCCGATTTGCAAGATATCGCCGGGCCGCGCATTTTCGTCCGACCAGATCGGGCCGATGCCCGTGACGATCGTACCGCCGGCCGCCACGGAAACCGTGCCGGTCGAATAGCTGCCAAGCGCAGTCATCGCTTCACCATTTCGAGAGTTGGAAGTTTAGTCGTCAGACGCCTGGCGCGGACAGCCGCGATCGCAGCCATCCGAAAACGTCGGCACCATCGGGACGCGGGGGAATGGCCGCGAGCACGTCCGCCGGCGTGGCGCGCCCCTTGGACGAGTCCCGCAACGCCCTGCGATAGTCGATCCACGCGGCGCGCGACGCATCTGAGATCGGAAAGTCGAGCAAGACAAACCTGTCGGTGTCGGCGAGCTCGCGGCGCACGGCGACCACGACATCGATCATCCCGTCAGGCTCAGGATCCGGCTCTGTCTTTGCCACGATCGCCAGCGTGACAGGATCGATCATCTGCGTCCGCGCATCGATCGACTGATTGTCGACGATCAGCACCTTGCAGCCTTCAAAATGGCTGGTCTCGAAACCATCCCCGTGATCTGCCCCGTAGCCGTAGGACATGATTTGGCCGGTGGTCTCGTCGTAGTGAATGTTCATCGCTTCGCCGCCTGCGCTGAAATGGTGCTGCCTGCCGTGATGGCCGTGTTCACGCCTGCAGTGAACCGCGCAACAACTGGAATTGTTACAACGCCTCCGGTGCCTGTAAAATTGGGAGACACGCTCGACAGGATGAACGCGAACCCACCTGATCCAACGGACACACTATAGGAGTCGAGGATTGTTCCGTTGACGATCAGCTCAAAAGTACCTGTTTCAGTCGCAGGCCCACCGTTAGCCCACTTGGCATTGAGAAACACGGATAGCGGGATCGTCTTTCCTGACAGACCGGTCGTGTCGACAGTCACATTGAAGCTGAAGTAGTTTTTTAATCCGCCCCCAAAGAGATTCGACGCCAGGGTTTGCGCGACTGGCACCGTCACCGCAAAGTCAGCGAGCTTAAGCGATTGAACCGACAGATTTTGGATCGCACCATTGGCTGCCGTGACCGAATCCGCCGCCAGCAGCACGGCCGTGATCTGGCCGGCCGCGATCATACGGGCGAAGATCGTACCATCGAGGTACATGTTCGCGCCGTTGATGCCGACGGCAGCAACGCCGTTGACGGTGCCGACCGTGAACACGGCTTTCGGCGCGTCGCCATTGTAGCCCGGCAACTGTATCTGGAACTTGTCGGCGACGATCGTGAAGGTCGAAAAGCCGGGTCCGCCGTTGAGCAGGTTGAACCCGCTCGCATAGCCATTGACGTTCAACGTCACGGCATATTGTGCCGCGGCATAGTCGTCGAGCGTCGCGATCGCGGTCGCGCTATTTTCGACAAACGCCGTCGTCGAGCCCCATGTCGCGGTTGCAGTGGTCGCAAACGACGCATAGGCCGCCTCAATCGTGACGGCGACCAGGTCGACCCGCGCGATCTCAGCAAAGGCCGCGTCTGATCGCGCCGAGAGCTGCGAGCGCAGCTCCTGCTTGTCCAACGGCGCGCGCGCGGCGATGTCAGACGCAACAGACGCGATCGTGCTCAATGCTTCTTTGACCTCATCGCGTAGCGAGTCCTGAAGCGTCGTAATCTGGTACTTGATGCCCTCGATCAAAGACTCGAGCGCGACGGTGTTGTTTGCGATCGTGATCGTCGGCGCGGCAACATCGGCAGTCGCGTAAGGTCCGCGCAGCTTGCCCGGCGTGACGGCCTGGACGCGAACCCGCAGCGCGGCCAGCGTCACCACCTGGTCAAACCTGTTGTCCGCGCCTTCATACACCTGCGCCCAGGTCTCGCCGGCATCATAGGAGATGTCGGCGACATAGAACTCGGCGCCGGCGGACGGAAACCAGCTCGCCGAAAGCTTCGGCTCGGCGATGCCCTGCCCGAAATTGGCATTGATGCCGACAATCAGCGGCACCTTGCTATCGGACGGAAACTGCGGCGACGGCAGCAGCGGCGGCGAACCGAGATCGGTCGTGTGCACGCGCTCGTCGTCGACGACCAGCGACAGGGTGCACAATTCACCATTCGGCACCCCGCCGAGCACGACGCAAAGCTTTGATTCGCTGACGCCGGTCCCAAGCTCGAACGATGGATATTCTCCGCCGTCCTCGCGCGCGAGCACAGCCGACAATGTGGTCGCCTGCGCCGTTTCCGCAGCCGACAGGCTCGTCGCATTCAACACGGTGAGCGAGGGATCGACGCCCTCGGTGCACAGCACCGGGCCGAACGATTGCCCGTTCGGCTGGCGCAGGCGGATGTAGAACGGCCCCGTATCCCACGCCGGCGCAGGGTCGAGGGTCAGGGTGCGGCCGACGACATCGACCACCGCGCCGCCATAGCCGTAATTTTGCGGCAGCTCGGACTGGACGCGCAGCACCTGGCCGAACGTGATCGCGCGCCCCTCATACTCGACGCCGATCTGGACATTCTCGCGCCGATATATCGACTGAAGGTAATAGAACGCGCACTCGCGGAACGCCTGCTCCCGATTGACGATACCGTCGACGCGCTTGGTTTCCGCATTCGCCGCGACAAAGCCGTCGCCGTTCGGCGGATACTGCACCTGCGCCGGCAGCCAGATCTCCTCGTCGATATATTCGACGATAACAGCGTCGGGGTCTTCGTCCCCCAGCATCGTGAACCCGACCTGCGTCGAATCCCGCACGATCTCGCGATCGGTCAGCAGCATGGTCGGGACGTCGCGCCACTCGTCGCGTACGATCGAGACGGTGTCGCCGAGCCAGAAATGCCGCGCGCGCGACGCCGTCAGGATCTTGTCGAGCGCCTCCGGAACCGCGATCGCGGTCGCGAATCGATAATCGAAGGTATCGCCGCGGGACGCACAGCCGGCGGCGTGATTGACCACGGCGTTGAAATCGGCCTTGGCGATCGACAGGCCGGAGCCATATTGCGAATTGGTCGCGGCATCCAGGAACGCCCATGCGTTGCTGCGCGTGGCCTGCAGCTCGAACATGGAGCCGGTCCAGACCAGCAGCTTGCGGGTGCCGAGCACGCCGAACTTGTAGGAGCCCTGCGTCGACTGCGACGCCTTGAGCCGGATCGCGACCGTCGAGACGTCAGGGAACGAATTGCTACCCTTGAGGAAGGACCGAAGCCCGGCCCAGATCACGGTATCGACGCCGAATTTCGACTGCGAGTTGATGCCCATGCGGCTGAACCGCACCAGGTATCGTCCAGGAGCGACATCGACCTTCATGGTGTCGCGGACGGGAGAGTTCGAGTTGAACTGCTTGGTGACCTCGAACAGCGTTGAGAACGGCCCGGTCTGGATGCCGGCATCGTCGCAAGGCGCATACTCGGCCTTGAGCGTGCATCTCGAATAGCCGTAGTTGTTGTTGTCCTGGTTGACGGTGAAACACCCGGCCGGGAAAACGATGTCGATCGCGATCGCCTGCGTCTGCGTCCCAGCGGGGTTGGAAACGAACGGCCCCAGCGCCGCGCCGTAGGTGAGCGGCCCAAAGCCAGCGTCGTACTGGCCGCCCTCATCGCCCCCACCGTCAGGCAACTGCTGGCCCGACACCTCGGCCGACTGGTCGACATTGGTAGGGAACAGCGTGACGGTCTCGCCCGGCTCATAGAACGCGACCTGCGCGCCGGGAAACGACGCCGAGATGCCGCCGCCGGGCGTCCAGAACACGGTGTCGTCGAGATAGAGTGCCTCATAGGCCATGCTGCCCATGGTCGGCGACAGCAGCACGTTGAGGTATTGATCGTTGCCGACAAACTCGCCCCAGGGCGTCGCCGCGAACTCCGGATAGGCTTTCAGGCGCCCGTACCAGACCGGCAACGGCTGGCCGAGCCTGGCCGTGTTGCCCTGCGCCTGGACCGAATAGATCTGGTCCTGCGTTGCATCAGGCGTGTTGGTCGCGCCGGCCTTCGGCATGACCAGGGCATTGACGAGAAGCGAGCCGCCGACCGCGATCGCGGCGCCGAGGGCCGCCGCGCCGAAGGTGCCAGCGGCAAACGCAGCCCCCAGCAGCCCGGCCGCAGCGCCTCCGGTCACAACCGTCGCAAACGCGGCGACCGCGATCAGCGCAACCAGGCCGATGACCTGCTTGGCACCGCCCCCGCCTCCACCGAGCGGATAGGAGACGAACCGCACATTGTCGTTGGCCGCGATGCGCCGGCGCGACCAGCTCTTGCGCAGCACCGCCTCGCCGTTGATCTCGAGGACGGTCGGCAGGCCCTTGCGGAATTGCCAGCCATAGACCCGATCGCGCCTCGCCCAGCCCGTGCGGCGCAGGAAGGCCGTCACGGTCTCGCGCGGCCGCGGCTCGGCCTGCGCGACCTCGAGGCCGGGCATGACGAGATGCAGCACCGGGCTTCGCGTGCGCTTCGCCCGGCGCTGCCGGCGCGAGATGGCGGCCCCGGCCGCTTGCGGCGCCGGCAGTTTTCTTTCGGTCCCGTGCATCAGGTTCTCGACTCGAGGAACGTCAATTGCTTCCAGCCCATTTGGCGCAGCGCCAGCGGCGCCTCGCAGGCGACGCCGGACTTGTCGTCACAATGGATCACGCGGGCCTCAGGCCGCAGCCAAACGCCGATATGCGCGGGAAAGCGCGCATGGGCCATCAGCACCAGGGCGCCGTCGGCGGCCGTCACCAGGCCGCCAGGACCGTCAGGAACGGCCTGCCAATTTGCGCGCTCCGGATGCTGGCCGAACTCGGCCAGCACCCAGCGCCGCGAGAAATCCGAGGGCACCGCGATGCCAGGCAACTCGCGGCCGAACAGCCCGCGCTGCACGTGACAGGCGAAGTCCCAGCAGTTGCGGGATTGCCAAGCCCAGGGCTCGCCGATCAGCGGCGCCAGAAACTCGGAGCGGGTCACGTCGGCAACAAGCTCGGAAACTGGACGTAATCGTAGTTTTTGGTGATGCGCGGAAACCGCTTGTTCTGCAGGTTCTTGACCATCACCGTGCCCGACAGCGATGTCCCCACCATCTGGACCCCGCGCAGCTCGAACTCGACGGGACCATAGGCCGGCTCGGTCAGGTCGCTGCCGAGATATTCGCGGTACAGCACCGAGATGTATTCGCGCACACCCTGCGCAGCGCGAATCTTCGGCACCAGCTCGCGGCCGACATTGTCGATCTTGATCGTGGTCGACGGCGGCTGCCCCTCGCGCTGCTCCGGATATTTCGCCTCGAACGGGCAGGCAATGAAGGTGACGGTCTCGCCGCTATTGCGCGGCGCTCCGATCTCGATCCCGAACGCCATGTCGTCGCCGACGTTGGCGACGATGCGCGCCGGCTGATCGAAAGACGATTGCCACACCTCCAGCGTGAAGTAGATCCGCGCGCTCGGCGGGCAGGAAGCATAGGCCTCCAGCATGGCTTCAGAATGTGTCGGCATCAGACGTCGTAGACCTGCAGTGTCATGGTGACGTCGACCAGGCCCGGCCCTGGCCAACTCGCCGTGAGACTGGTACCGGGCTTGACGAACTGGCAGACCTTGTTGGCGAGCCCGGTTCCGAGCCACACATCCATCGTGAACCGCGCCGTGCCGAGATTGAGCGGCGTCTTCACCCACTCGACAAAGGTGTCGTAATCCGCCGCGTCGAACCGCACGGTTTGCTTGACGGTTGCGACGTTGTCGCCGGGCCGCGGCCGCTGGCGCGTGTTGCCGCCCTCCATATCGGTCGCGAGGGGATCGCGCATGCGTTGCAGGCCAAAGCCATTCTGCAGCACGACGGTGTTGGCGATCGGCCAGGACGGCAGCGACATCTCTAAGACCCCGTGAACTGCTTGACGCCGTATTGCGACCCCAGCACGCGGCGGCCGGTCCCGGTCGAGAGGGAATCGCCAACCATGTCGTCGACGGCCTTACGCAGCGTGATGGTGACGTCGCCGCTCGACGACCGCTCGACGTTCGGCCGCGCGTCCGTGTAATTGTTGATGGTGACGCTCGGCCCGCCACTGGCGCCCGTTGCCGTCACACCAAGACGACCATCCGAACCGCGCCGCAGCGGCATGATGCCTTCGTCGCCGGCCTCGCCGAACATCGCCATCGGCGCGATCGTCGGCGACGACACGATGTCGGGCACACCGCCAAGCGCGAACGGCGTGATATGCCCCGCCGAGAACACGTTACCGTTGGCGCTCGGCGCAACCGGGCCGTAATAGGCACTTCCCGCAGTGCCTGGCAAAGCCGAGCCGCCGCCGGCCATACCCTGCAAGCTGCGCATGAGCGGCTCGACGACCAACAGTTTGATGATCATCTGCTCAATCGAACGAATGATCGATGCCGCCATGTCCTGAAAGCCCTGGCTGACCGACTTGGTGCCCGTCGTGATGTCGGTCAGCCCACTCACGAGACCGTTTTCGATGCCGGATGACACCTCGCGCAGCGTCGAATTGAACCGGATCTGCGAGGCCTGTGCGCTATTGAGCGCCTCGGCTACGCTGCCATAGGAACCGCGCAGCTGCTGCGCGATCGCGACGTCGTCGGGCGAGAGAAACGCGGTATCGCGATTGAACTTGATATCGGCGTCGACCTTGGCCCGCGCCAGCGCCTGCGCAGCGGCGCCGGCGCGCTCGGCCAGGTTATAAAATTGATCGGCATAGTCCTCGAGGTTCTTGATGCCGGCCTTTTGCGCGGCGTCATACAACAGCGCCTCGGCGCGCGCGTGCTCGAGGGCGCCGGCGCCCTCGCCGACCGCCTCGGCGTCAGCCTTCATCTTGGCGATGTGGCGCTCGATCGACTCGGTCTGCTTGTCGAGGGCATTGCCGCCCGACATATCCGGCAGCACGGTCGACGTCGGGTTCGGCGTGACCCTGAGACGGTCCGGCTGCTGGTCGTACTGCTTTTGCAGCTTGTCGAGCAACTGCGAGACCTGGTCGAGACTTGCGTCTTCAGGCAGGCCGACGAGCCCCGCCAGTGTGCGCGCCTTGAAGCCGAGCGTGCTCTGCTGACTGATATCGCCGCCGAGCTTCTCGACCATTTCGGTCAGGCGATAAACGTCATTGATCTGGTCGGCGAGCTGCCCCTTGCTCATCTGGTCGGTCGGCGTCAGCCAGCGGCCAATGCTACCGGAGACCGAACCGATACCACTCAGGACCTGGTTCGCGAGCGTCGCGAGCTGCGTGAGCAGCGGCAAGATCGAGGCCATTGAAGCCTTGAACTGCAGATCCCAGGTCGCGACCGCCTCCTTCCACTGCGCATTAAACTCGCGCGCCTTGGCGATCGTGCCGTCATCGATGACAACGCCGAGATCCTGCGCCCGCTGCTTGAGCCGCTCGAATTCGTCCTCGCCGGCCTTGAGAAACGGTATCCAGGAGGCCGAGACGCCGACGATCTGCGCGATGCGCTGCTGGACCGCCGGCGCAGCGCCCTCCATCAGGCCCATGATGTCCTTCAGTGCGGTACCGGCCGTGATCAGCTCGCCATTGGTCTGCTTGATCGACAGGCCGTTCTGACGAAACAGCTCGCCGAACTCGGTCGTTTTCTGGCTGGCCTGCGTGATGTCCGAGGACAGCTTGTCGAAACCGGAAAAGAAATCCTTGTCCGAGACGCCACTCGCACGCGCCGCGAACAGACTCTCCTGGAATTCCTTGACACTGACGCCGGCGAGCGCGGCCTTGTCCGCGAGGTCGACCAGCTCCTGCGTTTGCCGGCCGACATAGTCATAGAACGACCGCAGGCCCTGCACGGCCGCGATGACCGCGACGCCGACGCCGGCGAGCGCCAGCGTCATCTGCGCGACCGAGGCCTGCGCCGACCCTGACGACGTGCCGGCGCGATCCATCGCCGACGAGAACTGGTCGGCGCCGGACGTATCGCTGTCGATCACAAGCTCGGTGACGACCTGCTGAGACATCAATCAACCTTTTCCGAATTGATCTGGCGCTGGAGATCGTCCAGCTCCTCGATCAGGCGCACCTCGAGCGGCAGCAACCGAAAGCCGGTCACCCGCTGGAACGCGTCGATCTCGAGGAAACTGATCGGGTTGCCGGAGAAGCCCGCCGAGCGGCGCGCGGCCAGCCGTGCAAAAGCATTCCAGACGTGGCCCAGCGCCGGCGGACAAGGCGGACAGGCCAGCTCGGCCTCATATTCCGCCTTGCGCTTGGGATCTCGCGCGCGGGCCGCGAGCCCCTCGAGCACCTGGCGCCAGGTCGACCCATCCTGCTCGGGCCGGCCCAGCTCGAAAACCTTCTGCGCGTATGCCCTCAGCTCGTCGCGGAGGGCGGCATAAAATTTTGCTCATCTCGCAGGAACGCCATCACCTGCACGAGCAACCAGCCCTTGCGCGGATCGAGCAGCAGCTCGCGCGCCTTTTCCCGCGAGAACGACAGCTCCTCGCCGTTGAGCTTCACGGGTGAAAACGTCTTGGTGCGCGCGACGATCGCGTCGACATTCTCGGCGCGCAGCCGGTCCGGCGACTGCTCGTCCTCATGCCATTTCTTCCCGTTGACCTGCGCCTGGCGGACGGATGCCGCCTTGCGCAGAGCCTCCCGCGAGAACCGATCGGCCAGCTCGAGCGTGACTTGATGGGCCGGACCGTAGAAGGTCCAGGTCCAGCCGGTCGGCACATCTTTGGTCGGATGCCGGATCGCTAGCACCGCTTCGTCGAGCGCGTCGAGTGACGCGATGTCCAGAACGTCGTCTTGCACCTTTTGCCTCCTGCTTGTCCCCCGGCGCCGCTTTAAGGTGCCGTCGTCTGAAACGAGATCATCGAGCCGTTGCCGGTCGCCGACGTGTCGAGCCCGATCAGTGCCGCCGGAACGGCGATCGTCTGCGTGCGACCGCCGCCCTGTTTGGACAGCGCGGACGGATCGACGCCACCGAGGGTGAAGTTCGGCACCGTGATCGACATGAAATCCTTGGGCTCGCTCATGTTGTCGACCGCGAGGATGTTGAGCGAATAGGGCGTCTCGGCCAGAAAGTCGGAGAAGATCGCCAGCGACTTGCGCAGCATGGTGAGGTTCATGTTGACCTTGAGCGGCCCGGTGAACACGTCGGGCGAATATTTCTGGCTGCCCGAACCGAACGTCACCGGCGCATTCGGCTGGATATCCAGCGACAGATCGAAGCTGGTCAGCTCGACCAGGTCGGCGCCGTTAAGGCGGATCGTGGCATCGACAACCGAGAACGGCACATCGACCGGCCCCGTCGGCGAGGTGAAATAAGGCGAGCTGGCCGTGGTGAGCGCCTGCGCCTGCCCCGTGCCGACACCGCCCGGATCGAAGCGGATCAGGCCATCGGTTGCCATCGAGAGCTTACCCGTGCCCCACACGAAATCGGTCAGCACGGTCGACTGGTCGATGTCGGATTCGTATTCCTCGATCGTAAAGTAGCGCTTGACCAGCGGCACCGTGTTGATGAGGCGCTTGCCCGGCCGGGCAATCGAGCAGGTCGTGTCCGCTACCGCATTCACCACCAGCGTCTCGGCGACCGTGATGGTAGTTGCACTCAGGGCAGTGATGCGCAGGTTCTTGCCGTTGTTCGCTGCGTCCGTCAGCCCGGTCGGGCGAATGATGTCACCGACGCGGAAACCCATTGCGATCGGACTGCCCGACGCGAGGACGATCGTGTTGGCGCCGGTCGTCAGCGACGTGAAATCCGCCTGTGTCTTGGTCAGCGCAACCGAGTCCCAGGTCGAGCGCATGAGAGCCTCGATAATCGGATCATGCGAGCCGAGCGACATTTCGCCGTTATAGGCGCTCGACGACTTCTGCGAGCCGTGCCGGCCGCGGGTCGACAGGCCATCATTGCGCACCTCGGCCGATTCCGTCGCGGCCTTGCTGACGCGAATGCCATTGCCGCCGGCAATGCGCAGCAGATTGGCGCTGAGCGCCGAGGCCTGCGTGCCGAGGCCGGACTGCACCTTGTAGGCAACGAGGCCGGCCGATTGAGACTGATAGACCATCTGCGTCCGCTCCTATTTGACGTAAAAAAGCTGAAAAGGGATGACGACGACCGCGCCGAACCAGTTGCCGTCGTCGCTCTTGCTGTCGCCGCCCTGGATGCTCGGGCCGTGCCCCTGCTCGCTCCAGAACCGCAAGGCCACGCCGGGCTCGGCGTTGTAGATCGTCTTTGAGCGAAACAGCGTGTCGACCTGCCCCGCGAGCGCCAGGTGATCGGCGAAGCCGTAGCCCTTCGGCACGAACACGCTCACGGCGATGTTGCCGGTCGCAAGCCACACCTGGTTGCCCGGCAAGCCGACGCCGCGCAGGCGATCGTCGAGCTGCACCATCTCGCAATAGCACCACGGCGACGGCGGCGACGGCGGCCAGGTCGTCTGCGGCGGATCCTCGTTCTGGAACTGGACCGGCGCCGCCGTGAATCCCGCCTCGAGGAAGGCGCGCGCGGCCGCAACGGCGCCGGAATAGTCACCCATAGACTTGCCCTACCTTGCCCGGATTTCCAGCGCCGGCTGGCGCGACAGCCAATCCTGCCGCGCCTTCTCCGACATCCGCCGACCAGGCCGCAGCTGCTTGGAGAACGCCGCAAAGTCCGCGATTCCACCGAACCGCACCGGCATGAAGGTGAACTTGACGGCCGCGCGGTTGCCATAGCGGCCGGCAACCATCACCGCGGTGTCCTCGTAAATATGCGGCGGCACGGACATGGTCAGGCGTCCGATCTCGATCTTGCGCGCATAGGGCACCGGATTGGAGATGTTGATCTGGTCGCCAGGCCGGAACGCCGCGACGTCGCCGCCCTGGACCACCTGACCGTTGAGAAACACGGTATGGCTGTCGCGATAGAGACCGGGATGCTCGTCATCACCGGAGCCGACCGGGGAGCGATCGCGCAGCGTCGAAAGCGCGAAATCGACGATGTCCTGCATCGCCAGATAACGGACAATGATCCGCATGGGCTCATTTGCCGATACTGCTGTCGACCTTGACGAGCTCGTCGGACGTCCCGGTGACGATCTCCTCGACCTCGGTGGGCACCAAGCCGTTAAGGGCCTGATCGCGCCGCGCCGCCTCGATCGCCTGCAGCATCTGCTTGCGCGCCTGACGCAGCGCCGCCTGCTGGGCTTCCTGGTGCGCCTTGGCGGCGTTGAGGCCGCGCAGATCCCCATTGGCAATGAAACGCAGCTCGGTCGCGGTAGAGATCTCGTTCTGCGCCGCCTCGAGCCGACGGCGATAGTCAGCCTCGTCGAACACCTGTCCCATCAGCCACGCACCTGCAGCTCGAGCGCGATCAGGATGCCGGCGATGCGGCGCGTGGAGTCGTCAGCGCCCTGGATCGCGACCTCGGCGCCGCGGATTACCAGCTTGTCGTCACTGGTTAGCGGCAGCATCGTCGCGAGCGCCACCTTGCCGGCCGGCACCGTCGCGGCGGGGTCGTTGAGCAGGATGACCCTGCGGTCGCCCTGCCGCACAGCCCCCACGATCTCGGACGGCTGGTACCCGACAACACGTGCCAGCGCGACCGCTTCGGCCACAGCCGCCCGTGAGGCGCCCGTGCCGGCATAGCGCCGCACGGTGACGGCCTCGCCAACCTGCGCGAGCTGGCGGCGATGACTTGCCAAGGCCTGGTCAGGCGTCACCGGTCAGCCCTCGGCCTTATCCGACGTCGTCGACGTGATGACCTGCCCGACCGCCCCACCCTCGCCGCCGGCCGAGCCGCTCGACGAGCCCGAACCATCGTTTGGGCCGCCATTGCTCCCGGCGGTCATGCGGTCGATGACCTTGTCGAGCGCCGCGCGGGTCTGCTCCAGCGAGCCGACATGGTCACGCAGCGCCGCGTGCTGGTCGTCGATATCGTTGAGCACTGTGTCGTAGCGCTGACCTGTAACGGCCAGCTCGCCCTCGACCTTCTCCGCCCGCGTCAGGCGCGAAGCAAAGCCGGCCAGCTCGATCGGCCGGCCGATGGAACGTTTCGTCATGTCGATGACCTCCAGAATTGACGGATCGCGCTCGATCGCGACCAGCAGCCGGCGCAACCGCAGGCGCCGATGCGCGACCAGGACGAGCACGGCGACGTCGACGACCACATCACTTGCTCTTGACCTTGAGGCGGATGGTTTGCTCCAGCGCAGCGCCGGCCCTGGTCTTAATCCGGTTGCGAATGTCATAACCCTCGCCGGCCTCGCCGCCGGAGATCCAGACAGTCGCGACCTTGTCGGTATTGCCAGCTTTCGGCGAAACCAACCCGCGCGGCAGCTCGAAGGTCGAGGCCTCGATCGCGTCGCCTTCGGCCAGGCGAGCGGACCAATCGAGCTCATAATCAGCGGTCTCGTCGGTCAACTTGGCCGGCCAGACGGCGCGAACCAGGCCCTGCGGCAGGACGAAGGTGCGGACCGGCATCAGTAGAGCGACAGGTTGGAGAGAAGCCCGGCGATCGCGTTGCGCGTCACCGCGGCGAATTCGGGGTTGTTCTGGTAGCGCTGCGAGCCGATGCCCTCGACGCGGTCCTCGAGCAGCATCTGGTCCCGCGTCATCAGCGGCAGCAGGTCGCGCACGGCCAGGCAGACCGCCTGCGTCAGCTGGCGCGGCATGATGTTTTGGATCTCGTCGTAACCGCAGGAGAAACGGACGCGCACGGAGGCATCGTCGACGCGCGCAATCGGCCAGTTGCCCTGGTAGACCGGCGCGATCGCTTGGCGCTCCAGCGGCGCCCCAAGGCCGAGAATGCGGTAATCCGACCCGAGCACCAGCGTGCGGTCGACGCCGGCGACGTCGAAATATTTCACCGAGACGATCGAGAGCAGCGGCGCATAGGGCAGCGGGATCGCCAGCGGATTGTTGTACGGCGCCACTCTGCGGCGCCGGTCATTGAAGGAGCGCAGCTGCAGCTCCCAGGTCTGCTCGCGCAAGGCGCGGCCGAGCCAGCCTGAAGCCGCGTCGAGATTATCGACCGCGGCATAGATCGCGGCCTGGATGCTCAGATCCTGATCGGCGCCTGAGATGCCGAGCATCGCCTTGCAATCGGCGAGCGTCACCACATCGTCGGTCGGCGGCTCGATCAGAACCGCCCGGCCGCCATCGCTGATGTCGTTATTGCGAAACATGACGATATCCCCGATGGCGGCCGACGTGGTTACTTCTGAGCCGTCTGCGCCGCGACGGCTTCCGCCTCGCGCGCATCGACCGCGGCAACGATCGCAGCGATGATCTCGGCTTTCTTGGTCGCACCCTTCAGGTCGATGCCGTTCCGCTCGGCGCCGGCCTTCAGCTCGTCGACCGTGCTCGCATCCAGCTCGGCGCGCCACTCGGACTTGGCCTGCGCGCGTGCGGCCCCCTCGAACCGGGCCTGATCCTCCACGGTCGGCAGACGCGCGCCGCCGATCTTGATTTGGCGATGAGCCTCGGCGTCGTCGAAACCACCATGGAGATCGCCGGGCCGCAGCTCGACGCCTTCAGCGGTGGTATGGTGGGCTAGCATCACAACAGCTTTCATCGGGTCTCACCCTTCGTTGAAAAATGGGGCTTACATAAAAAGGGCCGGAAACTGTCCCGGCCCCTCTCCCCCGTTGCGTCCCGAAGGCGATCAGGACGCCGCGTTAACGAACAGCTTCACCGCGCCGCCGACGTCGATCAGATTGCCGCCGGAGCGCAGCCAGGCGAGGAAACCGACCTGGCCGAGCTTGGTGTAAGCAGAGTCCGTGAAGCGGAACATGGTCACGTCCATCACGTCGCGGATCGTGTACTCGTTGAGCTTCCCGTAAGCGATCGACTTGGCGCTCGCGGCCATCACCGCCATGTCCTGGTTGACCTGGATGGGATCGCCGAGCAGCGAATCCGGGATCTTGCCGGCCTTGCCACCGGTCGGGACCGCGAAATCCCAGCCGGGCACGAAGATCGGCCGCAACTGGCTGTCCTTGATCTTGCGGATCACCTTGACGCTGGAGTCGTGCATCATCCACTTGCACTCGCCGGTCTCGCGATAGGCCGGATCGACCGAATGCTGCATGTCGATCAGGCTGTCATAGATGATCGCCGTGACCTGGCTGGTGCCGTTGCCGGCGGTCACGCCGGTCGTGGCCGCAGTGATGATGCCATTGGGCTCGCTCGACCCGTCACCCAAGCCCACCGTGAACTTGGTATTGGTGATGCGGCCAAGACGCGTCGACGCACGCTTGATCACGAACGCCTCGACATCGACCTCGCTGTCCTGCAGCAGCTCGAACGGGACGGCGATGATCTTGGACGAGAACTTGTAGACATTCAGAGCAACCATGCCGAAGGACGGGTCAGCCGCCGTGGCCGTCGTGTTCTGCGGAATGATTTCGCCGGTCTCAGAGGTGCCGTCCGAGGTCGGGTAGTTGATCGGGTTGCCCTGTCCGGTCTGAATCACGGTCGCAACGGAGCGCATCCCGCCGAAGGCCTTGAGCGCGTCGAGAACCGTCTTCTGGACCTCGGTCTGGACCGTGAAGCCGCCCTGGCTGTTGGTCGTGGTCGACATGGTCGCCCGGATCTTGGTCCAGTCCTCAGCCGACATCACGGCGTCGCCGCCACGCACCCACTTGGCGAACAGCGTCGAGGCTTCCGACTTCTGGTCCTGGCCAACGCGCAAGGCGGCGTCAACGACGAGATCACGCTGCAGATTGTCTGCGGCAGCCTGGATCACGCGCTCGTTGCGCTTGATGTTGGCCTGGATGTCGACGAGCTGCGCGTCGAGTTTGTCCCACTCGGGACCATCGACCGCGGCATTCCACTTGTCGGCGGGCTTGTCCGCCATCGTCTGCATGACGGCCACGATGGCCGCGCCCTGCGCTCTCAACTCCTGAAGTGAAGCCATTTACTGTCCTTTCATGACATGGCTAGAGACCGCCTTGGCCGGATGGCCGCGGCGCTTGTCCTGCTCGGCGCGGCGCGCTTAGGCAGTTCGTGCGAGCAGGTGCGCTTTGCGCCGGCGCTGGCCCTGCTCATGTTCGGCGGCCGCGATCGCCGCGGCCTTTGCGAGATCCTGCTGATCGCGGGCGGCAAGCGCCGCATCGACGGCGGCGCGGATCTTGTCGGCGACCGACGGCGCATCCGGTTCCGGCGGCGCCGGCGCACGTGCGAACGCCGAGACGTCCCAGCGCGCCCGCGCGTTGGCCTCGGCCTTGTCCTTGTCGCCGGCCATCTCTTCGGCCAGGCCGCAGTCGATCGCCTCCTGCGGTGTCAGCCAGGTCTCGGCTGCCATCAGCGCCATGAAGGCCGCAGCATCCTTGCTGCCGCGCGCGGCGTAGGTGTCGGCGAGCTGGCCGTCGATCTTTTCCAGCAGCTCGGCGGTCGCCATCAGGTCGTCGGCATTGCCGATGCCCCACGTCCAGGCCTTGTGAATCATCATCATCGAGGCCGGCGCCATCACCACCCTGTCGGCTGCGATCGCCACAACCGACGCCGCCGACGCCGCGTAGCCGTCGACATGCGCGATGATCTCGCCGTCGTATTCCCGCATGATCTGTGCGATGCCGACGCCGGCGAAGACGTCGCCGCCAGGCGAGTTGATGCGCAGGTGGACCGTTCCGGACATCCCGCGCATCGTCTTGGCGAAGCCCTGCAGCGAGACGCCGCCGAACCACTCGGCCTCGATCTCGCTCGACACGATCATGTCATAGAGCTCGATCGTGTTGCTGGCCGCGTCGGCGCGGAAGCTGCCGCGCTTGGCGTTGGCCGCGAACAGGTTGAGGAGACGACGGTCTTTCATGCTGCAGCGTCCTTTGGTTCGGTTGAGCCCTGGTCCTTGGTCGCCGGCTGCGCCGAGCCGGCGTTGACGCCAAGCTCGTCGGAGTCGGCATCAGTCTTGCGCGGCATGCGCAGCTTTGCCCTTGCCTCATTCGGTGTGAGGATGCGCGGTTCGCCGGCGCGGCCGACGCCGACGCGCAAGGATTCGTACAGCGTCTTGGTGTCGGCCTGCTCGAGGTCGGAAGTGTCGAACACCGTCACCCGCGAGCGCGTGCGGAACAGCTTACGATCCAGCTCGCGCTCGATCTTGTTGAGGTACGGCCGCAGCGTGTAACGCACGAAGCCGATCGACATCGCCTCGACGCCGGAGCCCCAGGACGTCGTCTTTTCGTTGTGCCCGATCATGAAGGGCGGCACGCCATAGGCGCGCGCGATCTCCTCGATTTGGAATTGCCGCTGGCCGAGCAGCTGCATGTCGCTGGCCGACAACTGCAGGCTGGTCAGCTTCAGTCCGGAGTGCAGCAGCATCGGCCGATGCGCATTCTCGGTCGAGCGATGCCGCTCGTCGATCAGGCCTTGCAGCTCCTTGATTTTTGGCTCGCCGAGCTGCTGCTCGGTCGACAGCGCATAATCCGGCCGCGCTCCGTTGGTGAAAAAGCGCGCCGCGTATTCCTGCGCGGCGATCGCGACGCCGCCGGCGTTGCGCAGCGAGTACCGCAGCGGCGTCATGCCGCGCAGACCATCGAACCCGAAACCGGGAATGTGGATGATGTCGTCCTGGTCGAAATCGCGGGTCTGGCCGACCACCTGGCCGTTGGCGAGATATTCCGGCGCGATCCTGTACACCATCCGGCCGGTTTCCGGCACGATGCCGTTGACGACACGCAGCGGATGCACGGGCTCGAGTCCAACCGGCTTAGACATGCGGTCGCGCCGGATGATCGCGAAGGCATCGCCCTCGGACAGGATCGACTTGACCAAATATTCCCAACCGATCGGCGCCGGCCAGCGCACCGACATCTCCTCATTGAGTACCCACAGCAATGGGTCGTCGAAGATCCGCGAGCGCTCGCCGGTCGGGATGTCGACGTTCATCATGTGAACCGGCATCGTCTGGATCGCTCCCGAGATCAGCGCCCAGCAGGCATAGATCGCGGTCACCGTGGCCGCGGAATACTCGGTCAGCGCCGGCAGGCCGCCGCCGAAATTCGGCCCGAACAGATCGGCCCAGGACTGCGAGCCGCGGACGATTTCGGTCAGCGGCACCATCTGCGTCGCGTTTTTCGGCGGCTCGAAATCGTCGGGCACGCGAACAGCAGGCGCCGAGGTGCCAAGAACGTCGGTAATCCAGCTCATAGCAAGACCAACCCCGCAACAGGTGCCGCCGGCGCCATCGCGATCGCCTCGGTCATGACCGCGGCGACGATGCCGTCGATCGAGTCCTCGGACCGCTTTTTGGCCGGCACGTAATTCATGTTTTCGTCAAAGCGCACGTTGCAGTGACCGATCATCCAGCGCGCGACCGGATGGCCGCCGTGATCCATCTCGCCGCCGAAAACCTTGCGCTCGAATTCCTTGGTGCCCTGCCCCAGCGACTTGGTGCCGAACCGCATCTCGACGAACAGATCCTCCGGCTGGCCTGCCTTCACCATGCGGTTGTAGAATTCCAGCGCGTTCCAGGAGTCCCAGCCGATCTTGGTCACGCGAAAGTCGGCGCAGGCCCGCAGCGCGGCCTCGATCGCATAATCCAACTCGAACACCCCGCCGGGAATTGGCGTGATCGCGCCGGCCTCGACCCATTGATCGAACGGCGTGCGCTCGGCCTTGGTGCGCGCCTCGATCGTCTCGGTCGGCAGCCAGAACCGCCAGACGAACTTGGTCCGCTCGCACTTCTCGACCGGCGGAAAACGCAGGCACATCGACGCCAAGTCGAATGATTTCGTGGAGTCGAAACTGAGGATGCACTCGCGACCTTTCAGTGCGTCGAGATACGTTTTCCACGCATTCGGGTCGGGCGTCGCGGCGTCCCATTTCCGCACCGAGATCCAGCGCGCGAAATCCTCGACCCACTGGTTGAGGTGGTAGCGCCGGAACGCGGCCTCGGCCGCCGGCGTCACGGCCTTGGAGATCTCGCGCTCCAGGAAGGCCATCGTCGGCGACAGGCCGAGCGACGGATTGGCCGCTCGCCAGGCCTCCTTGTCCCGCCAGTCGGCGTCCTCGTCCGCTGCAAAGATTACAACCAGGGTGGTCGGATCGTCGATCCGGCCGTCGAGGATCTTCTGCGACTCCTCCCACAGCTTGAAGCCGGTCTTTTGCGACTTCAGACCGGCAGTCGAGGCGTAGAGCCGCATCGGTTGCAGCGATGCACCTTCGCCCTGGCGCAGCGTGTCGGCCAGCTCGGTCGACACCCATTCGTGCATCTCGTCGCCGACCGTGACGAACGGTGCGCGCCCGTGCTTGCCCTTGGCTTTGCCAGGCATCAGCCGGAACGCCGAGCGCAGCTCCGCATTCCAGAGCTGCTTGGCAAACACCTTGATTGGCTCGCCCGTGGTCGGCGAGCGAAACACGCCGGGCGCGTAGGCGATCATGTCGCCCATCTTGTCGAACACTTCGCGCGCCTGACTCTCGTCGTGCGCAAAGCAGAAGCCCGCACCGCGGCGCTGGCCCTCGATCGCCCAGAACAGCAGCGCCAGCGCGGCGAGAAACTCGCTCTTGCCGTTTTTGCGCGGCACCCACAGCCGCAACTCGCAGAACAGCCGGACGTGGACCTGCGTCGGCCGCATCGTCTCCGGATCGAGGATCTCGGTCGGCGCCTTCCATCCGATCAGCAGTCGGATGATGATCTCTTGCCACGGCGACAGCCGGAACGGCAGGCCTGCGAAACGACCAACCGTCAACTTGAACCAGGTCGGCCAGCGATCGACCACGGCCTGCGCCTTGGTCGCATCGTACCAGGCGCCCGGCACCGCGGCCGCGCGCCGCCAAGCGATCCGCGCCCATGAATAACCCAGCTCCTCGACCGCGTGCGTCAGCCATTCCGGTTCCGGATAGAGTTCCGGCCCCGCGACCGCCGCGATCGCAAGCGCGGACGTGTCCGTCTGCGGTTTCCAGTCCTGCATGCATCGTCAATTTGGCTTCGTGCCTGGCGGGACAGAGTCAAAGGCGGAGAGCGAGCCGATCGCGGACCCTTCCGCGACCGGCGCCGGGATCGGCTCCGCGGCCGGCGCGCCCTCGCTGGCATCGTCTTCCGGCGCGGCGGCCGGCACCGCCGGACGCTGCACGGCGCGGCCGAACAGCGTGTCGTCGTCGAAATGCATCGCGCCGGCGGCGAGCAGCCGGTGACGATCCTGCGGCGAAAGGCCGAATTTGCTCGACAGGTCGATCGTCATCTTTGCGGCGTGATCACGGCGTCCTACCGCGGGATTTTCGCGGGGCATCTTGTCGCCGGAGATCGTCTTGACCATGACCGAATAACCCTTGGTCAGGATTTCCTCGTTCGCGGCGACGAATTCGGCTGCGTAAATGCAGAACATCGCGAATAGGTGCAGGTCGAGCTGCGAGAGCAGGTGCAGACGGTCGAGCCGCGGCGCGTAATCGTCCCACATGACGCTCGCACCCTTTAGCCGTAGATCCTGCAGATAACCGGGCTTGTTGTCCGACGGCGTCTGCGTCCGCACCGCGACCAGCAGGCCCGCGAGGCGCTCGGCCTCGAGGATCGCCTTCTCGGTCTTGGTCTTTCGCTTGCCCGGATACCCTTTGGCAGCCTGGTCGAGCGGATTGTCGGGATGTCGGCCCATAAAAAATAAAATCTCAGGAATTTCGCGGCAAAAAATACGGTTCTAGAATGCCGGTCCCGAAGAGGGGGGCATAGACTTTTGGCCACCCCCCACCCCTACGTCGACCGGCAGCTCAGCGAGCGTGAGGCGGACAGCGACAGCGCTGTCGAGCCACAGGTCAGCGACCACGATCTCACCCTTGGCGAACATGACCTCAAGCGTTTGCTTGATCACGTCATGGTGCCACGCGCAGGCAGGCTGCCACATGGCCCTGTTCCAGAAGCGATCGCGATCACCCTTGTGCGGCTCGACGTGGTCGGTCACCGCGCAAGGCACCACCAACCCTACAGCCTCGCACCCCTTGCAGAGCGGATGGTGCAGGCGGAACAGTCGGGACGCACGGTCCCACTGCACCGTGTAGCCACGTTCGCGCGCAGAGCCACGCTCGGCATCAGCTGCAACGTTCTGCTCTGCCCGTGTTGGAACGGGGCGTGCGTGGAATTGTTGAGGGCGAGAAGGCATCTCACAAAAGGAAGGGCCGCTTGCGTTGCCACAAGCGGCCCTGAGTCTAGGGAGGAAACGCCCAAGGAGGGAAGCGGTGACGCACAGGCGCGCTACCGCACACCCTAGACATGCAAAAGCCCGGCGCTGCGGCCGGGCTCATTCTACGTGAAGCGATTTTCCGAATGCTTCGCACGCCTGCCTCGAGGCAGGTGCCGCTCAGAGCGTTTCCGCTTCTGACGTCGATCCGTGGGTGCAGGCGTGCCTGCAGCGGCCGGCTCGATCTGCGCCTCGGTTAACTGGACGGAGGCGCCGCGCAACGCGTCGACAAAAACGGTGAGTCGGTCCCTTGAGTCAAGGCGCTTCACCTGCCCCACGAAGCCCGCGAGCGGACCGTCGACGATCTCCACCATCTGGTTGACCACATAATCACGCTCACCGAAAGGCCTGTTCATCGCATCGACGATGCCGCGCACCACCACCATGTCGGCAGGCTTCAGCGATGCTCGGCGCCCCTCGTCGACAGTCAACCAGTCACCAACGTCGTCGACCCGCTTGATCGCAGGTTTGCCAGCGTCGAAGTCTGGCACGAACACCATGCCGGCGAGGAACGGGCGCTCGACGCGCTTGCCGAGATGAGGCTTGCGCGTTTCCTGTTTCGTCCGCCGGTTGATGTAGCGCACAACGATCGGCGAATAGGCGCAGATGCCACGCTCCAGCAAGCGCCTCACGACACGCGCATCGCGGCCAGGCGTGACGCTCAGCATGAACCATCGCTCCGGCGTGACAGGCACAGCGAGCGGCTCCTCGGTCGGCACATAGCCGACGAACTGCCCGATTTCGTAATGCATATTCATTCGTCTCCCCCTGCCTGCGATGCGGCGTCGTCGGACCACGTTCCGTCCTTGCGCGGCGGCCATGGCGCCGGCGCGAAGAAGCCCATTTCGTCGCCGCGCCGCTCGAGCAGCGGCGATCTGACGCCGAACACGTGCGACGACAGGAACGCCGACCACGCCGCGACCTGCTGTCGATCGACGATCCATCGCCAGGACGCCCTGTCGGCCACACCCCCAAAGGCGAGCACCTGCGGCGTGGTTTCAGCGCGATAGATCACCTGCCCGCGATTAACGAACGGCTTCCCCTTGCCGACCGCGTAAAGCACAGCGATCGCCTTGCCCGCTTCGGAATTCTCGTCGATCGCAAACGACGCGGGGCGCCCTTCCGCAGAGCCCTCACCCACGCCGCGCAGCAAGGTCCATCGCTTTTCCTCGAGGTAGCGCCAACCCGCCGGGACGGTCTTGCGGCCCTGGCGCTTCAGCTCATCGAGGAACAGCTCGACGCCGGCGAGCGCCGCTTTCTCCTCGTCGGCCGACAGCGCATCGGCGGCATAGTCGGTGCGGTTGCGATCGTCGACGGCTGCGGTCGGCCAAAGCTTGCGGAACTCGGCCTTGAAGCGATCCTTGCGATCTCGCGCCCGCGCGCCCGCGTCTCTCTCATTCGTTTTAAGGGGTCGTTCTAAGGGGTCGTTATTGGTGCCCGCGTATGTGTGGGCACCCGTGCCCGCGCATGCATGGGCACCCGTGCCCACGGGCGGGCACCCCTGCCCACCGGCGGGCACCCCCCCTCCGTTTTCCGGTACTTCCGCGTTTTCTGCATGGCTCTCGTCGAGATCGTCGTCGGCATCGCGCGCGAGGCTTTTCAGGTCGAAATCATCGCGGTCGAGCTTCACGCGATACGCATAGCTCGACGATGGCGTCGAATCTTCCGGGCGCCAGTGATCGCGCCGCCGCTTCTCCACCCAGCCGGCCTCATACAGCCGCTCGAGCGAGCGCTGCAATGTGGCGCGGCCGCAGCCAATCTCGGCCGCCATGCGGACCTGGCTGCGCGTGCACCAGCCGGCGCGATCGATATGACGGCCGAGCAGACACAGCGTTTGCAGGTCGCGGGCGTCGAGCGAACGATCAGTCACCGCCCCCGCGGGAATGATCGACAGACGAGGATTGGACACGTGATGCCTTGAGGAATTGAGTCAACTGGACGCGGTAAGCAACTGCACTGGATTGGTTTTGCTATCGCGGCCCGCCGGCATGATGCAGACCTGCACCTCGACAAGGTTCGAGACACACGTTAGGATTGCGCCATGACAGATCCGACATCGGCCCATAACCTTGCTTATGATTTGGCGAAGGACTTCCAGCCGACTGTGGCCGCGATGGTGGCACTCGCTGCGGCGTTCTTTGCCTATCGGGGCGTCGCGCAGCGTATTGCCTATGACAAGGAAGTCGCAGACGTCGCGCGATTGCGTGCGCGAATTTCTCTCTGCACGCGACTTATGTTGCGAACCCGGCCGCTCGTGAGACAAGCGCAGTTCCTTGTTGACTGGCTCAAAAATGAGGAAATCTCGGTTGCGCTTAAAGAGATCGACGAGCAAATGACGAGATGGCCTAAGACACCTCCCGAGCTTGACGAGGCATGGCAACACGTCGACGCAATACCAGTCGCGGCCATAGATGAGCTGGACGCATTTAGGGACAACCTCGACCGGTTTGAATACGTGTGTGCCAATCCCCGCGAGGAAAAGGAAAGCTGGCCCAAGTTTCAGGTGAACGCCTTGATTAGCGTAGCGAAAGAAATCGTCTATCACGGGAGCCAGCTGGACAAGGCGCTCGAAGCCGAAATTGCGGCCATACGCGGGCGCTTGGATGAGCGCAGCAGCGGCCGTATCGTCTAGCAGGGCTAGTGCGACACCGATCATACTGCGACCTCAACCGCCTTGCACGCTGGCGTATTGCCGCCGACCTGGATTTTCTCTGTGCCGCAAAACCATTCCTTCCAGTGCTGCGGCCATCCGCGCTCGTCGGTTTCGTGGCGCGAGACGCAGATGATTTCGCAACCATCGCGCTCGCAGACCTTGCGCGAGCTGTGGCCGTCCGGGCTACGAACCTTCTCGCTCCACTTGTGCTTCACCGTTGCGACCTCCGGAAACGGGTCTCCAGGTCGCCGATAACGAGCGTGGTCGGCTCCGGCTTGGTCGCCTCCTCGAAGGCCTGCGCGACGTAGCGGCCGCGGTGGCGCCAGGCGATGGCGTACCCGAGCATGAAGCCCGCGAACGCGATGATGGAGCCCGCGCCGACCGCGATATTGACGCTGATGGCGATCATGCCGCCACCTGCGTCAGCTCGGCGAACCGCTGGAGGAAAAGGCCGCGCGCGCGCAGCGGCGCCCAGCCGACGATCTCGGCGTCGATCGGCTGCTCGCTGTCGACGACCCAGGGATCGCCGGTGTC
Source organism: Bradyrhizobium sp. Arg816 (assembly GCF_029989365.1). Taxonomy (GTDB): domain Bacteria; phylum Pseudomonadota; class Alphaproteobacteria; order Rhizobiales; family Xanthobacteraceae; genus Bradyrhizobium. The sequence continues at coordinate 890,640 of NZ_JAPRAQ010000001.1, forward strand.
CCGCATGACCTGCATCCGCTCAGTACGCAGCACGCGCCGATCGGCAAGCTTGACGGACTCCGGCGTCGTTTCAGGCAGCCCGAACGCGCGATAAACAGCGGACTGGCAGCGCTTCTCCGCGGCCTTGTAATCCGGCATGAACTGCTTGATAGGCGACAGCATGTCGAGCAGGTACGCTTCGCTGCCGTCGTGCAACAGGCCCGCGAGCGCATCGTCACCACAGAAGCGCGACACAAGGATCGAATGCTCGGCGTTCGAGTAGAACCGCAGGCAATGACCGCCGAAACGGCACTGCATCGCCAAGGCGTGCGCGATGTCCTCGATGTCGACGTCCTCAGGCCGCGGATCGAGCGGCCAGAATTTCTTGCCCGTGTAGGTTTGAATCCAACCGGCGAGCTTCATTGCGGTACCCCCTGCTGCTGAACGGATGCCGGCGCGGCCAGCTGCGCCAGGAAGGCACGGCCGGTGTCGGTGATCTTCAGTGCCTTGGTCGTGGCGCCGAGCAGGCCGCGGCCGACGAGATGGCGCGCCATCTGGCCGTCGATCTCCTCGCCAGCATCGACCGCCATCAGCGCGAGCTGCTCGGCCAGCTCGTCGGCATCGACCGGCAGCCGCATCTGCAGGGCGCCGTCGACGATCTCGGCCGGCGGTGCGTCCTCCAACTGACGCGCGGCGTCGAACAGGCTCATCTGCGGCGCGCGGAAGGGCTCGGTCAGCTCGACGCGCGGATCTTGCGGCGTCGCCTCGGCCTGCAGCTCGCGCAAGCGGTCCCAGCCCTTGCCGGTCAGCGACCATTCCTTGCCGCCGAAATAGGAGAAGCCGCGCGCGCGGTAAAACTCGCCGAGATCCGGCGCGATGTCGCGGCGCGGGTGGCAGAAGTCGGAGAGGATCGTCAACGCCTCGCGCTCGCCGATTGAAGCGGGATCGAACGGCGCCGGAGCGAGCCATTCGGAATCCGCCAGCTGGTCGATGGCGATGACGTCGCCGGCATTGTATGGCGCACAATCCGAAACGGCCGCAGCGGCGCTGGCCCCGTCAGTTGCTTCCGCTGCGGCCGCCTCGGTCTCACCGGAGGGCTCCGGGAGGTCGTGCCGAGCGATGACTTCGCGCCAATGTGCGTCGACGGCATCGTCGCGCTCCAGCCCGAACGGCTTACTCTCGCAGCGGAACGACCAGCCGCAGAGGCAGGTGGCGACGTTGAAGGAGACACCGCCCGGATAATCGCGCGTCATCGACACGGTGTGACCGTCGCGGGCGGGATGTTCCCAAAGCCGCTCAGCGTCGCGCGCCGCACGCGCGGCGTTGAAGGCGTCGCGGAGGATGTCTTCCTCGGCGCGCGCCGAGGACGGCGAAGGCGCCACATTGGTCGGGGTCTCGATCGCGCCTTGCGGCGCAACGAGTACGACGCCCGCTTGATTCCCCCACGCGTCCCAATTCGCCGGCAGCGGATGCTCGCCGTCGACGCGGGCGAATAGCTCGAGCACCGGCAACGGCTGGCCGGCAGTGTCCTTGCCGACCATGGTCGCGATCATGTGGCGGTAATGGTCGGGCTTGCGCGAGTGCTCGCGCTTCCGCTCGCGATGGTTGGAGCTGAACTTTTCGTCGCTGGCGGGTTTGGGCAAGCCGCGGCCGCGCTTGAACTGCAACAGCAGCTCGTCCTGGTCCCACACCAGCAAGCCGGTGCCGCTTTCGTCCGGATGCTCCTCGTCGGTCTTGGTCCAGACGTAACAGGTCGAGTAACTGTCCATGCCGAGCGCAAGCTGACAGGCATAAGCGAGTGGCAGGTCAGCCGTCGCCAGCACGACCTCGCCATCCGCGAGCGTCACCTCGATCTTGTAGGGCACCTTGGCGAGCAGATGCGCGCGCGGAATCCACATCCAGTGCCAGGCGTCGGGCTGCATCGCCTCGCCGACCCGCTCCAGATATTTGAGGATCTCCGGCCACGGCATGGTCGCATAGTGGTTCTCATAAGCGCGGTTGCCGATACCGGCCTTTCGCACCCAGGGCGGATCGCTGTAACTCGCCGGATATTTCTTGCCGGACGGCGTCAGCGCCGAGGCCGAGGCCAGCGCCGAGGACAGGTCGCGGCGATGGATACGCCCCTTCTCCTCAGCATCAATCTTGAGCAGATCCATGGCGACGCGACCGGCGCCGGATTCCATTTCCTCTTTGTGCCGGGCGAGCGCTCGCTCGAACTCGGCCACGTCCATCGCGGCCAGTTTTTGCGCTTTCGAGGACAGTTTGCGGTCGACGCCAATGTCGGCGAGGCGCGGCCGCTCATCTTCTGGCTGTTCCACAACGGCACCGCCAGAATCGCTCTTGCCCTGCAACTGGCCGCGCGACCCGGTGTTGAGACCGACCGTCTCTTTTTGCGCCACGATTAGCTCGCCGAGCCGCCGCTCGGCCCGGAAACGGATCTGCGCCGCCTGGATCTCAAGCCCCTTGTCGCTGGCCTGGCGCGCGTAGACCCGCATCGCCTCGGCTTTGCTCCGGATGTCGACGACCTCGTCGACCGCGACCGCCTCGGCGAGCGCGCGGCGCGCGGCCTCATATCGGACCAGCTCAGTCAAAGGGAATCTCCTCCAGCTGGCGCGCACCAGCGAGCGCATCGGCCTTGATCTGGCGCACGATGGCGTCGAGTGTCGGCGCGGTGCCGCGCGTGCGGCGGCTGATGGCGTTGTCGCGCTTGGTGGCCCAGCGCAGATTGCAGCGGCGGTTATCGAGCGTCTGGCCGTTGATGTGGTCGACGACATGGGCGGAGAGGAACGCGTCGTCACGACCGGGATCAGCCGCGATCATGATCTCGCGATGCATCCGCACGGTCGACCGCGACGGCCCGACATTGCGCTTGGCGTAGTGCATCCAGCTGTCGCCGCGCCCGTTGCCAGCATGCCAGACGTTCCACATGTTGTCCGACAGCCAGGCGAAGTCGACGGCATCAACCAGCGTCCAGATGGGCTCGCGCTGCGACAGCCAGATCCGGCGACACGGGGTCGCCGACAGGTCGGGCAGGTCCGAAAGGTCGAAGGCGACCGCGCGGGCTTCCGTGGTGTTGACCGGGGCCTGCATCATCACAGCATCCCCAGCGCCTGCATGTAGGTTTCGAGGACGGTCTCGAATGCCTCACGCTCGATCGGCTCGATCTTGCGCATGCGCACGATGGTGCGCAGCGCCGTGACGTCGTAACCGTTGCCCTTGCTCTCGGCGTAGACGTCACGGACGTCGTCGGAGATTGCCTTTTTCTCCTCCTCCAGCCGCTCGATCCGTTCGATGATCGATTTCAGCTGATCTTTGGCGATCTGCTCGGCGCGCTTCGATGCGGTATCGGCGACCTTGCTCATGCCGCGAACCCCTTCCGCCAGAGCTGCGCGACCGAGACCAGCTGCGTGTAATCGCAGCCTTCGAAATCGGCGTCGTACCGCATCAGGTCATGCGCGATGCGATGCGCCGTCCAGGTCTTGAGATCGTGGCCATTGGCGAGCGCGCGCGCCGCGGCAGACTCGATCATCTTGACGGTGCCGAAGGCGCGGCCGGTCATTGCCCAGCCCTCACCAGCTCGCGAAAATTGGCGACCCAACCCGCGACGAGGCTTTCCGGAAGATTCAGCTGCTGCGAGATCTCCCACGTGTCGCGCTTGTGCAGCCAGAGCGTGATAACCTCGCGATAGCGCTTGAGCTGCTGCCGCGAGACGTCCGCGGCGTTCGGCGAGCGGTGACGAATGAGCGCCGCCATCACGCTCCCTCCAAAAGGCCCGCATCGACGCGGTACGGCTGGACCTGGAGATAGAGCGGAGATCTGCCCTGCTCGACGGCAACGCCGCAAAACTCCGCACGCACGAACGGCTCGCCGTCGATCATCAGGATCTCAGGCGACATCTCGTCGATGGTCAGCGTCGCGAAGCTGATCGCGTCGTCGAGCCAGCGCACCTCGACCCGCGCGGCGCGGATGCGGCCCCGTTTGCCCGGCTTGTCCGCGGAAGCGTTGACGAAGGCGGAAACCTTTTGGCGACGACGGCTCATGAGCGCCTCACCCAGCGAAAGCCGAAACCGCCATCGTCGTCCCGCGGCAGCATCTGCACGCCGGCCGCGACCGCCAGCACGCCGACGACCAGCACAGCCGCCAGCATGACGAGAAAGCGCAGATCGTCAGGATCTGCGATGCGTGCAAGCGTGTCCGCCATGTCCCCCACCCCTTTTGAAAACCCCTTGAAATGCAGTGTCAGCGCGTGTTTTCCACACGTGTCCACAGGGCGCGCCGAGCCCGATGTGTGACCTTCCACAGAGAAGAAAATTGGCCGTTTCAGAGCGGCCCGCGCTCGACCTCCAGTCTGGAAACCGGCATCCGTTCATGGCTCAACCTCTTCCGGTCGGGCCACATCCTCAGGCCACACCGCCGCCGACGGCCAATTGGCGGAGAACCAGGCGATCACCTGGTCGTACTTACGAGCCGTGAACGTCTTGGAGCCGAGATGATCGAAGAAGCGCCAGTCGCCCGCCGCGAGCCGCCCCAGAGTGCCAAACGCAAGTGGCCGCGCGACGCGGAAGGCATCAGCCACGGCCATCAAATTGCGAATCAGCTCCCGCTCCATGATTCGACGGATAGTCGGAAATTTCCGATTCGTCGATATTCATGCGTCGGAAACATCCCATTCGCCTTTGGACAAGGCGCGTCGGATAAATCCGCCATGGAGAAAAACGAACTGCGCCAAAGGATTAAGACGCGGCTTGCCGAGCTTGACCTCAGCCCGATCGAGGCTGCGAAAGCCATTCCGGGCCTTGAGCGGAATTTCATCCGGGATTTTTTGGAAGGTAAGAAGCAATCATTCAGTGCTGGCAAGCAGCCTCTGGTGGCCGCGGCATTGCAATGGACGGTAGCCGACCTAGTGGGGCCGCCCCCTCGGCGCACCAGCCCCGGCGCGCCCAAACTTGCCATGGTCCCCCTCCTCGACCGTGTGACAGCCGGAAGATTGCGAAGCCCGGCAAGCCAAATTCCGATCGATGACGTCCCCCTCCTGGCTTTTGCCGATCTAGGCCGGGGCGAGTTCTTTGCCCTGACTGTCGACGGCGATTCAATGGACCGCTATTCGCCGGAAGGCTCGATCATCGTCGTCAACCGCGCCGAGCGCAGCCTGGTCAACGGCCGCTGTTACGTCTTTTCGATCAAGGGCGAGACGACCTACAAGATGTGGCAGGGCGGCGCCAATCCGCACCTCTCTCCGTTTTCGACCAATCCCCTCAATAAGCCGCTGTTTTTCAAGCCGCGCGACCTCGAGGTGATCGGCCGAGTTAAGCGAACAATTTTGGACCTCTAGAACAAAAGTCGGACATTTCCGACTTTCTTTGTTGACGGTAGGAAATTTCCGACGATATGTTTCCCGTGAAACTGATCACGGGAGATCGCCGCCGTGCAACACCCAACCGACCTCACCGCCGCCGCCTTTGACCAGCAGTTAAAGCTGCACGGCTTTTTCCACATCCGGGCCGAGGGCCGCTTCGCCGACGTCCGCGTCAAGGGCTGCCCACGCACCGAACCTGTGATGCGCGGCAGGCGCCTCAATCGCCAGGCGACGCTCGAGGCGCTGCTAGCGGCTCGAAAAGCGCGAGCCGATGCAGCCGCCGCCGCCGAAGCCGTCCAGATGGAGCGCGAGCGCACCGCCGCGCTGATTGCGCCGCCGGTCATGCCTGCGGCCCGCACTACCCTGGAGGGCGCCCCGGCCATCGCGCAGCTTGCGACCGACCTCATCGACATCACCACGACCAGCGAAGGCGTCGCGCTCGTCGACCTGGTCCGCAAGGGCTGGCGCCGGTCTCAGGTCTTCGAGCACATCGACGCCGCACGAACGTTGGCCTATACGCGCCAGGACGGCGTGCCGGCCTGATGTGCATCTATTTCCCCCATCTCTTATCAGGCTGCGGGTGCCCTGATTGTCGGGCATGCATCGACCGCCAACCGCCTTTGCCGCTGCCCGCCGCGACCTCGCCGCGTGCAGCACGCTGGCGCGATCTGCTCGCTTGCCGGCATTTCGTTGCCGTCGCGATCGAGGCGCCACTCGCCGCAGCGCCCATCATCCGGAGCGCGTGACGATGGGCACACGCGCCAACACCCACACCGAAACCTATTTCCTTCGCCTGCTCGAATTCAGCCCCTTTGAGCGAGCGCCGCGCGGCGGCTGGCGGTTCGGCACGCGACGCATTGCTGACAGCGTCGTCGCCAGGCTGATCGCCAGCGGCCGTGCGGAGGTCCGGGGTGAGCAACTACACGCGACGGAGGCGACATGAGGGCGCATCTCGTCACACGCCATGCGTCTGCGAGCGCAAACTTTCCGTCCCGCCGCCAGCAGCGGTCTCATAATTCAGCCGAAGCCTATCAATAAGGAGATCAAAGATAGATGAACGCTTTTGGACAAAGGGACAAAGTGCCGCTTGCAGAGCGGTTATCCCTCTCTCCCGAGGAAACCAGCGCTCTAACGGGCATCGGTCTTACGTCGGTGCGCGAAGCGATCAGCGATGGCGTGTTGAAGGCCAAGAAGCACGGCCGGCGCGTCCTAGTGCTGCCCGCTGAGATCACGGCCTGGCTTAATAGCTTGCCCGATGCAAAGCATGAGGACGCGGCATAAGACAGGTCTCGGCGAGCGGGCCTAGCGATGCAAATCTAGGAGGTCTGGCGCGCCCGAAGCTCCTCTTCGCATTTCAGCTTTTCCAGCAGCATGTCGGTCACGAGACGTCGCAACTGGGCGTTCTCAAGTTCTAACCGCTTGATTGTCTCCATGGCGCTGGCCTTGCTGAGACTGGATGGCCGGCCGTCGACCTCTCCGCGCCGGACATCGACCAGCACCGACGAACCGGGCATCTTCTTCCAGCGATGGTAGGTCATGATGCTGACACCAAGCGCCTTCGATATCTCGCGCTGGGTCTTTCCCTCGGCTACAAGTTCTTTGGCTTTCGCCAGCTTGGCCGATATCTCCTCCGAGGCATGCCTCTTGCCAACCATGATGGTCCTCTCCGGCCAGAATCTCGCCAGTCCGAAGTAAGCGCGAGCCGTGAACGTTTAATATCTGGCGCACCCTTGCGGGCCGGTAAGAAAACGGTAATCCGCCGGTAGGCATGGAAGCGAAGAGATTGATATTACGTCGCTTTATCTGATCCCATCCCGGATCATGTACCCGGCGCCGCGGATCGTGTGCAGCAGCGGCCGCTCAAAACCCTTGTCGATCTTGGAGCGCAGCCGCGAAATGTGCACGTCGATCACGTTGGTCTGCGGATCGAAATGGTAATCCCAGACGTTCTCCAGCAGCATGGTGCGCGTCACCACCTGGCCGGCATGCTTCATGAGGTATTCGAGCAGGCGGAATTCGCGCGGCTGGAGCGTCAGCTCGTCCTTGCCGCGGGCAACGCGATGAGACAACCGGTCGAGCTCGAGATCGCCGACGCGGTAGAGCGTGTCCTCGGCCGGACCGCCGCGGCGCCGCGACAGCACCTCGACCCGGGCCAGCAGCTCGGCAAAGGAATAGGGCTTCGGCAGATAGTCGTCGCCACCGGCGCGCAGGCCCTTGATGCGGTCGTCGACCTGCCCGAGCGCGGAGAGAATCAGCACCGGCGTCGAGTCGCCTTTGTCGCGCAGCGCGCCGATCAGGGACAGGCCGTCGCGCTTGGGCAGCATGCGATCGACCACCAGCACGTCGTAATCGCCGTTCTCGGCCATGGCGAGGCCTTCCTCGCCGTCGGCGGCGTGGTCGGCAATGTGTCCGACTTCGCGAAACGCCTTCACCAGATAGTCGGCGGATTCGCGGTCGTCTTCGATGATGAGGAGGCGCATCGTGCGTTCGGCGGCGGTCAAGGGGGTCAACCTTCTCTGAACATGGCGCGAGCGGCAATCGCATGCAAGCCAAGCAAACGGGACTTGGGCGAAAACCTGGGTAGGCAAAAAGGCGGGCGGTGAAGCTGGGGGGACCTCACCGCCCTAGGCCTTCCGACGGAGGGGGGCGTAATTCCACCGGAAGGTAGGCTGGGGGAGCGGGCCTTGCGCTGCTCCCCCGAAGGGCGTCGGCGGCGGGGGCGACTGATGCCGGCGACACCCCTCATCTCGTGGACCTCCTGAAGGCTTAGCCCTTGGCGATGGGCACCGCGACGAAGCGCGACTGGCCGCCGCTCTTCACGCGCATCAGGACGCTGTTCTTGTTGTCGGTCCGCGCCGTGTTGATGGCGTCGCGGACTTCGCCGGCGGTGCTCACGCTCTTGCCGCCGACTTCGAGAATGACGTCGCCTTCCTTGAAGCCGCGTTCGGCCGCGGCGCTCTTCGGATCGACTTCGGTGACTACGACACCTTCCTTGCCGGCGCCGGCCACGGAGTCGGCGGGCGCGACGGTCATGCCGAGCTTCGGCACGTCGGTGCCCTTGCTTGCACCCTTGCCGCTATCCTTGTCGGTGTCGGCCTTGGCCTCGACCGTGTTCGGCAGCTGGCCGAGGGTGAGGTTCACGACCTTGTCCTGGCCCTTGTGCAGCACGTTGAGCTTCACGGTCGCGCCGGGCGCCATCCCGCCGATGGTGCGGGCAAGCTCGCGGGCGTCCTTGACGGATTCGCCGTTGACCGAGGTGATCACGTCGCCGGACTCGATGCCGGCCTTCGCCGCCGGACCGTTCGCCTGCGGCTCCGCCACCAGCGCACCTTCAGCCTTCTTCATGCCGAGGCTGTCGGCGATATCGGAGGTGACAGGCTGGATCTGGACGCCGATCCAACCGCGGCTGACCGAGCCCTTGTCCTTGAGCTGGGCCACCACGCTCTTCACGGTGCTCGCGGGAATCGAGAACGCGATACCGACGCTGCCGCCGGAGGGCGAGTAGATCGCAGTATTGACGCCCATCACCTCGCCGTTGGTGTCGAAAGCGGGACCACCGGAATTGCCCTTGTTCACCGGCGCATCGATCTGGATGAAATCGTCATAGGGACCGTTGCCGATGTCGCGGCCGCTGGCCGAGACGATGCCCGCCGTGACGGTGCCGCCGAGGCCAAAGGGATTGCCGACCGCGAGCACCCAGTCACCGATTCGCGGCTTGCTGTCGGCGAGCTTGGCGAACGGGAAGTTCGAGCTGCCCTCGACCTTGATGAGGGCGAGGTCAGTGCGCTGGTCGGTGCCGATGACCTTGGCGGTATAGGTCTTGCCGTCGTCGGTCGTGACCTCGACCTTGTCGGCGCCGTCGACCACGTGGTTGTTGGTCACGGCAAAGCCGTCAGCCGAGATGAAGAAGCCGGAGCCCTGGCCTTGCACGACGCGGCCACGACCACCACCACCCTTCTGGCCCGGAAAACCATCCGGACCACCGAAGCGGCGGAAGAAGCGCTCCATCGGCGAGCCCGGCTGGAACGGCGAGGAGGAATCATCGCCGTCATCGTTGCTCGCGGTCTTCTCCTTGATGTTGACCTTCACCGAGATCACCGACGGCTTCACGCGCTCGACAATGTCGGCGAAACCGATCGGGCGTTCGACCTTCCGGACCTCGTTGTTGACCTGCGCATGCGCGGGGCTGGAGAACAGCTCGCTCGGCGAGGTCGACGGGCTGAAGCCGTGGACGGCAATCCCGAGGCCGGCGACGACCGAGGCCATCAGCGCGATCCTGCGCGCGGAGAAAACCGACCGGCGGGGCTGCCGGTAGGACGGAAGGTTCGTGAGGTCGGGACGGTCGGTCATGCAGGGATCTCCAAGGCCTTGAATTCTTTTGGTGCCAGGTGGCAGCACCTTACGAACCTGAAGATGGGGGCTCCCGCCTTACCGTGCGCTGGCGGCGGGGTTAAACTTTTGTAATGAAGGGTCGCACCGTTGCGGCAGTTTATCGCACGCCGAAAGTCGTGGCCTTACAGGAACTTAATCGAGTTCCCCTGACGAGCGCAGGACACGCCTTCGGCGAGATCAGCTCGCCCTGACGCTGACGATGAATTCGTCGACTTCACGCTTCAGGGTTTCGGCCTGCCGCGACAGGTCGACGGCGGAATCGCGCGCTTCGGCTAAGGCGACTTCGTCTCGTCCGACATCAAGGCGGCGAGCCGCGCCTCTTCATCCGCAGTGAGCGGCGGAGCTGGTAGGTCTGCACCGCTTCGCGCGCGCCGGCGGATTTGCAGCCAGAGCGCCAGGCCGCCGCCGACCAGCAGCAGCGGCGCGAGCAGCCACAACAGCACGGTCTGCCGCTCGAAGCGCGGCTTGAGCAGCACGAACTCGCCATAGCGCGCGACCAGGAAGTCGAGCACCTGCGAATTGCTGTCGCCGGCTGCGATCCGCTCGCGCACCAGCAACCGCAAATCGCGCGCCAGCGGCGCGTCGGAATCGTCGATCGACTGGTTCTGGCAGACCATGCAGCGCAGCTCGCGTGATAGGTCTCGCGCGCGTGCCTCCTTCGCGGGATCCGACATGATCTCGTCGGGCTGCACGGCGTGGGCGGCAGGCAAAGCCAGCAGCATGAGCGCAACGATCGTGACCATCATCCGCCGCATCGGATCACTCCGCCGGCTGAAGGCGCTGCTTGGCCCGCGCCGGCTTCGGTGCGCCGACCCGCAGGCGCCGGTCGGACAGCGACAGCATGCCGCCGAAGGCCATGAGCACCGGTCCCCACCAGATCAGCAGCACCAGCGGCTTGTGATAGATGCGCACCGCAATGGCGCCATCGGCAGTCGCGTCGCCGAGAGAAACGTAGAGCTGGCTCGCGCCGCGCGTCAGCAATGCGGCCTCGGTGGTCGAGGACCCGCGCGTCGTGAAGTTGCGCTTGGACGGCGTCATGACGCTGATCTTCTCGCCGTCGCGGCTGACGTTGAACTCGGCGATCATCTCGCGGAAGTTCGGCCCCTGACGCTGGGACAGGCCGTCGAGCTTGAGATCATAGCCGGCGACGTGTGCCACGTCGTTCTGCTTCATGGTCGCGATATATTCGCTGTTCCAGGTGGTCTCGCAGACGATCCCGATGAGCGCGATGCCGAGGCCCGCATGGGCGAACGCAGCCCCCCAGGCCGAACGCGGCAGGCCGCGGGCCCGGTGCAGCGTCGTTGCGAACGGCAGGCGAAACAAACCGGTCCGTTCGGACAGATCGGTCATGGCACCGCCGATGACGAAGACTCCAAGCCCGATTGCCAATGGCGCCAGCGCGCTGCCACCACGGGTCCAGGCCCAGACAATGGCGATCACAACGAGCGCGGCAACGCCCGCCGCGAGCAGCCGCTGGGTGACGCCGAGCAGATCGCCGCGCTTCCACGCCAGCATCGGCCCCAGCGGCACGGCGAGCAGCAGCAGCGCGAACAGCGGGACGAAGGTGAGATTGTAGAAGGGCGCGCCGACCGACATCTTGAAGTCGAGCGCTTCCATCGCCAGCGGATAGAGCGTGCCGAACAGCACGACCGCGCAGGCCACGCTGAGCAGCAGATTGTTCAACACCAGCGCGCCCTCGCGCGAGATCGGCGCGAACAGGCCGCCTTGCTTCAACGAGGTCGCGCGCCCCGCGAACAGCGAGAGGCTGCCGCCGATGAACAGGCAGAGGATCAGCAGAATGAACACGCCGCGCGTCGGATCGGTGGCGAAGGCGTGCACGGAGGTGATGACGCCCGAACGCACCAGGAAGGTGCCGAGCAGCGACAGCGAGAAGGTCAGGATCGACAGCAGGATGGTCCAGACCTTCAGCGCGTTGCGCTTCTCCATCACCAGCGCCGAGTGCAGCAGCGCCGTGCCGGCGAGCCACGGCATCAGCGAGGCGTTCTCGACCGGATCCCAGAACCACCAGCCGCCCCAGCCGAGCTCGTAATAGGCCCAGTACGAGCCCATCGCGATGCCGAGGGTCAGGAAGATCCAGGCCACCAGCGTCCACGGCCGCACCCAGCGCGCCCAGGCCGCGTCGATCCGGCCCTCCATCAGCGCCGCGATGGCGAAGGAGAACGAGATCGAGAAGCCGACATAACCGAGATAGAGCATCGGCGGGTGCACGGCGAGGCCGATGTCCTGGAGCACCGGATTGAGATCGCGTCCCTCGATCGGCGGATTGGCGATGCGCAGGAACGGATTCGATGTCACCAGGATGAAGAGATAGAACGCGCTGGCGATCCAGGCCTGCACGGCCAGCACATGCGCGCGCAGCGACAGCGGCAGATTGTTACCGAAGGCGGCGACCATTCCGCCGAACGACGCCAGGATCGAGACCCACAGCAGCATCGAGCCTTCATGGTTCCCCCACACGCCGGTGATCTTGTAGATCAGCGGCTTCATCGAATGGGAGTTCTCGTACACGTTGGCGACGGAGAAATCCGAGTTCACGTGAAGCATCACGAGCGCGATGAACGAGGCACCGACGAACAGCAGCTGCGCCAGCGCGGCGGAGCGCGCCACGTTCATCAGCGCGGCATCGCGCAAGCGCGCGCCGATCAGCGGCACGATGGACTGGATCAGCGCCAGGCCGAGGGCCAGCACCAGCGCGTAGTGTCCGGATTCCGCGATCAACGCACTGCTCCCTGCGGGTTGCCCTGCGCGGTCGTCGCCGCGGGCTTGACGCTGTCAGAAGCTTTGGCGCCGTAATCGTCCTTCCAATGCCCCTGCTTCTTCAGGGCATCGGCGACTTCCTTGGGCATGTAGGTCTCGTCGTGCTTGGCGAGCACGGTGTCGGCCTTGAACACGCCATTGGCGTCGAGCGCGCCTTCGGCGACCACGCCCTGCCCTTCACGGAACAGGTCGGGCAGGATGCCCTTGTAGGCGACCGGCAGCTTGGCGCCGCCGTCGGCAACCTCGAAGGTCACGGCGAGATTGTCGCCGCGCTGGAGCGAGCCGGGCTGCACCAGGCCGCCGAGACGAAACCGCTTGCCGGGCTCGACGTGCTTTTCGGCGACCATCGTTGGCGTCGAGAAGAACACGATGGAGTCGCGCAGAGCGTTGAGCACGAGCGCGGCCGCAAGCGCGAGCACTGCGAGGGAGCCGCCGATGATGGTCATACGTCGCTGCTTGCGCGTCATGGCGTATCCGTTCTCCGATCGCCTCGTCCCGACATCGTCATCCGTCGAGCCCGAGAGTCTTGAGGCCTTCGTTGAGCTGGCGCAGCCGCGCGGCATCGTTGGCGACCGCCTGTCGCGCGTCGGTCGATGCGCCCATTGCCTTGTCACGATCGCCCATCACGAGATAGGCGCGCACCAGGCGCAGCCAACCCTCGACATCATCGCCGTTCTGCTTCAGCCGGGTGGCCAGGCGTTCGACCATGCCGCGCACCATCGCGTTGCGATCGCCCTCGTTCATGTCCTTGGAGGCCGCGACCGTCTCGTCCGACAGCGCCGGCATCGTAGCGCCACCGCCGCCGACCCGCGCCAGCGAGGTCTGCACCAGAGGACGCCACGGCGCATCCGCCGGCGCTTTCGCCAGCAGTGCGCGCCAGATGTTGGCGGCGTCGTCCTTGCGGCCATCCTGCTCAGCGGCAAGCCCGAGGAAATAGTTCGCCTTGGGATCGTCCGCGTTCAGGCCATGCGCGCGCTCGAATTCGGTCTTGGCCTCGGCGGTCACCACGCCGCCAGCAGCGGCCGCGATCGCCTCGCCGAGATCGGCCCGGCGCTCCGAACTCTCGCCATTGTAGGTGAGCGAGTTGCGATAGGCGCGCACGGCATCGTCGAAGCGGCCGAGCCGCACCAGCACCGGCGCGAGCACGTTCCAGCCGCGCCCGTCGGTCGGATTCTTTTCCAGATGCTGTTCGACCTGCACGACGAGATTCTCCAGCGCCATGCCGGACCCAGCCCCGCGCTCCCGCTGCGCCAGGGGAAAGTCCTGAAGCCTGGGCGAGCCGAGCGGCATGTAGACGCTGATCGCAATGAGCGGCAGGCCGGCAAGCGCCAGCACGGCGGCCGCGCGGCGCCATTTGAGGCTCGATGTCGGTTCCGATGCAGGCTCGCTCCCGGCCGCGGCAAGCAGCCTGCGGCTGATCTCGACACGTGCGGCCTCGGCTTCAGGTGCGGCGATCAGTCCTGCGGCGAGATCACGCTCGATCTCGGCCAGCTGGTCCTTGTAGACCGCGACCTCGCTCCCCTGATTTTGCGCGCGTCCGCTGCGGCCGAGCGGCAGAAGCACGGCGAAAATCGCCGCGACCGTCATCAGCGCGAACACGAACCATAGCGTCATCTGGCAAGCTTCCGGCAGCGCGCGAACCGCGCCCATAGGTGGCTTTACACCACGGCCGGACGATGCGGCAATTGACAATTGTCAATTCGGCGCGACCGCACACAGTCCCGAAACCATGAAAATCCAACGGCTTAGCCGATCTCGAAGTCCGCGCTTTGAGCGGCGTCCTCGCCGTGCCCGTTGAAGGCCCTCAGGAAGTATGTTCCCGGCTCGATTACTTCAGGCAATCGGATGCGCAACGCCCCGACGGGAACGGGCGATGCGACCCTGGTGACGGTCTCAGGCAGCTGCCGGCCGCTTGCCTTCTCGATCAGCACCACCTTCGCGCCAACCATCAGCCTCTGATATTTGGCAACGATGACGCGGTTTTCAATTTCGATGGAGTTGATAAGGGGTTTCATGCGCCCACAGATAGAAATTCCAAAAATTTGCACGGCGACCGTAGGGCCGGCCACCGGCACCGTCAACCACAAATTGTGGTCACAAAAATATGCGCTTGATCAGCTTGCGCGCGACGATTTGCGCTCGCCCGTGGCCGCGTTCTCCGCGGCGCGGCTCATCAGCGACGCGTAATCATCGCCGAACAGCACCTGGCAGAAGCGGATCGCGGCCTGCACCTGCTGCTGTCGATAGGTGCGGACCTTGTGATCGGCCGCTCGCAGCGACTGCACCAACTGCTCGGTCGAGCGTTCGACATATTGCTGGAGATCGGAATAGGTGCGCAGCGTCACTTCATTGATCGCAAGCTCGCTCGCATAGTTGCGGCAGGTCGCGACGAAATCGATCAGCGCCGCGGTTTCCTCGACCTCGGTGCTGTCGATCCGCGCCCCCGGCGGAATGTCCTTCTCGGCGCGCTGGCGCAGGATGCGGCGGACCCGGCCGGGAACGCTGTCGATCTCCGATTGCAGCGCATTGGAGATGTCGGCCCGGATCGAGGTGAGCTGCTTGCCCCAGACGGAATCGTTGCGCAGATCGAGCTCCGTGCGAAGACCGCGCACGCCGTCATGCAGCGCCTTGAGATTGTCGGCGACGTTCTCGAAATGGCCGCGCTTGATGTCCATGCGCAGGATCGCGGCAACGCACGACAAATCATGCAAAGCGATCGTGACGGCCACGCCGTAGGGAGTCGCCGCGACGCGGATCTCGTCGTCGGACGCGGCAATCTTGATGGCGAGGCGGATGATCTGCCACGGCGCGGTCATCCGCTGCACGACCATCGACAGCGCGAAGGGCAGCATCTGCGGCGTCTGGAGCGCGGGGATGTTGAGCGTGGACGTCACTGACGCGATCTGGGCTTCGCCGAAGGCACGCAGGAAGCGCGGCAGCTTCTCGTTCAGCGTCGCGATGGCCTCCCGGACCTGAAGCACCGCTCCGATCGAATAGAGGTCCTCGATCACGTTGGGCGGGCCGACACGGGCGAGCGCGCGCGACTTGTCGCCGCCGCCGGGACCCGTCAGCCCGAAGATGGCATCCGCGGCCACCGCCTGGAGCCTCGAGGCGAGGGCTTCGACCTGCCCTGCACTGTCTGAAGCCGGCATGCGCGCCAGCGCCGCCTCGAATTCGTTGACCTTGTCGGGGGCGCCATCGCGGCCGAGCCATTGCCAGATTGGATGCAGCGACGAGCGACGGATCTGGCCGACCCTGACAGGGGCGCCGGTCTCGACCAGGAACGGTTCCAGCACCTGGAACAACAGCCGCGACAGATCGTCCGTGCGCGGCGGCGCAGCCTCGTCAACTTCGGTCTTGCGGACGATCTTGCGCAGCTGCTCGAGCACGAGGGTCGCCACAGCCGTGTCCTGGCCGCGCTCGAGCGCGCGCTCGAACTCCCGCATCAGCAGCGCCTGCGACTGCGGCGGGAGCTGCGCGAGGTATTCCCTCAGCCGCTCGATCGATGTCTGGCTCATGCGCCCGGGTGATGCACGATAAAATGGCAGACGTGGGATGCGTCCTGCGCGATCATAGATGGGGCCCACTTAAGAAGCCGTTTAGGAAGTCGCTGCGAAATAGCTCCGGTTTCGGCCGGATCGGTGCCAAACCAGTCAAATAGTCGTGGCGGAACAAAGGATTAAATTCCGGGGAGGATCAGCTCCGCCCGCAGGCCACCGGTCGGTGCGCCGCCGAGCGAGAGGCTGCCGCCATAGAGCGCGGCGAGGTCGGTCACGATGGACAGGCCGAGCCCCGAGCCGGGCTTGGACTCGTCGAGCCGCTGGCCGCGCCGGGAGACCTGGGCGCGCTCGGCCTCGGACAGGCCGCGGCCGTCGTCATCGACGATGATCCGCAGGCGCGGGCCGGCGCCCGCCTGGTGCGGCGCTTCCACCAGAACCTCGATGAAGACCTGCGAGGCCGCCCATTTGCAGGCATTGTCGACGAGGTTGCCGACCATCTCCTCCAGATCTTGCCGCTCGCCGCGAAATTTTGCGGACGGATCGGCCTTGGCCTCGACCAGGATGCCGCGATCGCGATGGATCTTCTCCATGGTCCGCCGCAGCGCCTCGATCACGGGCGCGACCTCCGTCACGGTCGCCACCACCGAGACGCGTGCCGCGATGCGCGCGCGCTCCAGATGATGGGCGAGCTGGTCGCGCATCACGTCCGCCTGCTCCATCACCTTGGCTGCGAACGGCTCGGTGGCGTGCGTGCCGGCCTCGTTCACGATCACCGAGAGCGGCGTCTTGATCGCATGGGCGAGGTTGCCGACATGGGTGCGCGCGCGCTCGACGATCTCGCGATTGGCATCGATCAGCGCGTTGGTCTCGCGCGCCAATGGCGCGATCTCGACCGGGAATTCACCTTCGAGCCGCTCCGCCCGGCCGGAGCGGATGTCGGCGATGGACTCGGAGATGCGCTTGAGCGGCGCGAGACCGAAGCGGACCTGGAACACCGTGGTCAGCAGCAGCACGATGCCGAGCGCGGTGAAGGTGCCGCCGAGGTAGTAGTCGAAGCTGCGCGTCTCGTCGAAAATCTCGGTGTCGTCGCCGGCGACGCTGACCAGATATTTGCCGTCCGCGCCGAGATCGACCGGCCGCTCCACCATGCGGAGATTCTGCCCCTCGGGCCCATCGACATAGGCGAGACGAATGCCGGCAGCGGTGAGCTCGGTGCCCTGCTCTTCCAGCTTCGGCAGCTTCTTGTCCCAGAGCGAGCGCGACGAGCGCACCTCCGGCTTCTCGGTATCGGTCCGCGTGATCTGCCAGTACCAGCCCGATAGCGGCAGCTCGAACAGGGGCTCGCCGAGTGACTGGAACTGACGATCCGGCGGCTCGTCGGGGGTCGCGACCTCGGCGATGAGGGTGCGCAGATAGAGATTGAGCCGGCGGTCGAAGGCGCGCTCGGTGGCGCTCTTGTAGACCGACGACAGGACCACGCCGGTGATGGCCAGGATCACCACGAGCCACGCCGTCGCCGACAGGAACAGGCGGTTGGCAAGCGAGCTAGCGGGCATCGGAAGGATCCCGGCAGGCGCGGGGGGGCGGGGCGTCGGACGTCATGGCCGGACCAAGGCCCCTGTTCGGCCGGCCGTCAAGTCCTGACGCCTCAACCGCCGGGAGCAGGCGGCGGGGTCAGGAGATAGCCAAGACCGCGGACGGTCTGGATGATGTCGACGTCGAGCTTCTTGCGGATGCGGCCGACGAAGACCTCGATGGTGTTGGAGTCGCGGTCGAAGTCCTGGTCGTAGAGGTGTTCGACCAGCTCGGTGCGCGACACGACGCGCCCCGAATGGTGCATCAGGTAGGCCAGAAGCCGATATTCGTGCGAGGTCATCTTGACGGGATTGCCGGAGACGCTGACCCGCCCGGTCCGGGTGTCGAGCGTGACGGGGCCGCAACTCAATTCGCTCTGGGCGTGGCCGGTGGAGCGGCGCAGCAGCGCGCGGATGCGCGCCAGCACCTCCTCCAGATGGAACGGCTTCGGCACGTAATCGTCGGCGCCGGCATCGAACCCCTGGACCTTGTCGCTCCAGCGGTCGCGCGCGGTGAGGATCAGGACCGGCATGGTGCGGCCGTTGCGGCGCCAGGCTTCCAGCACCGAGATGCCGTCCTTCTTCGGCAGGCCGATGTCGAGCACAACGGCATCGTAGGGCTCGTTGTCGCCGAGATAGTGCCCCTCCTCTCCGTCGAAGGCGCGGTCGACGACATAGCCGGCGTCCGTCAGCGCCTTGGTGAGCTGGCGATTGAGATCAGGGTCGTCCTCAACAACAAGCAGGCGCACGCTTCTCTCCAGAAATAGGCCGCATGAACACCGCTACAGATGAGCAATTCCGGCGTGAACTGAATATGAACGCGGGGAACCAACCGGGTTACTTTTTGGTCATATAGAGCTTCTCATGGGCCGACGCGACTGCGCCCGCCAGGGCCACCGGACGAGCCGGCGGGCGTGGCGGGCGCAATGTGCCGCGTTACGCGGCGAGTCGGAAGGTCCGAACCGTCCCGTCGACCGGCCGTCAGGTCCGGAAGAACACGAACCAGATGACGGCAAGGATCAGGATCGCGAGCCCGGTCGAGATTGCAAGCAGGGCCGCCACTGACGGCCCTGGCTCGCCCTGACGCGCCTCGGTGGCGGTTTCGACGATCTGATCGTGCTCTCGCGTGGCTGCCATAGTGCCCTCAATCTCTGGATGTCGGCTGCGGTGGTCGCAACCTCCTCGCAGCCTGATGTCCCGAGCCAACGCGTGATTGGATATGATGTTCCGGTTTTTGCCGCTGTATCGGGCTGCAACCGCGCGCCGGGCGGCCGGTTAACGCAGTTGCAAGATTCCGCAATCCGCCTTGCTATGATTCGTTGTTCCCCGATGGTATCCTCGTCCTCTGTCCCCGTTGCGTTTGGAGTAGCCCATGGCCCCCCGCGCCAATTGGAAGGGTTTTTTGCGTCTGTCGCTCGTGACCTGCCCGGTCGCGCTGTATCCGGCCACTTCGGATACCGAGAAGGTCTCGTTCAACCAGATCAACCGCAAGACCGGCCACCGGATCAAGTACCTCAAGGTCGACGCCGAGACCGGCGACGAGGTGACCTCCGAGGACATCGTCAAGGGCTACAAGGTCGACACCGACACCTATATCGAGGTGACCAAGGACGAGCTCGACGACATCGCGCTGGACTCCACGCATACGATCGAGATCGACGAGTTTGTGCCGAAGACCGATATCGACAGCCGCTATTTGATCCGCCCCTATTATCTCGTGCCTGACGGCAAGGTCGGCCACGACGCTTTCGCGGTGATCCGCGAGACCATCCGCAGCATGGACAAGGTCGCGATCGGCCGGGTCGTGCTGACCAACCGCGAGCACATCATCGCGCTGGAGCCGCTCGAGAGCGGCCTGATGGGCACGCTGCTGCGCTATCCCTACGAGGTCCGCAGCGAGAAGGAATATTTCGACGACATCCAGGACGTGAAGCTGACCAGGGACATGCTCGACCTTGCCAAGCACATCGTCGAGAAGAAGTCCGGCGCGTTCGAGCCCGAGCTGTTCGAGGACCATTACGAGACGGCGCTGATCGACCTCATCAACAAGAAGCGCAGCGGTGCACCCATCGCAGCGAAGGCCGCGCCGAAGACCGGCGGCAATGTCATCAACCTGATGGACGCGCTGAAGAAGAGCATCGCCAGCGAAAAGGACATGGCGCCCGCGGCCAAGGCCACAAAAGAGGCCGTCAGGGAGACCGTCAAGGGCAAGAAGCCGAAGAAGCGCGTCGAGGGCCAGCGCGAGATGCTGCTGCCGATCGCCGGCAAGGGCGGCAAGACAGCAACAGCCAAGGAAGCGCCCCCCAAGAAGGCCGACAAGCCAGTGCGCGCGCCGGCGCGGGCGAAGAAGGCCGGTTAGACGCAATCCGCGTCTGCAATCGCGCCGTGATGTCTCCCCTCGCCGATCGGCCGGCCTGACATGCCCTGGTCGACCGCGTTCGACGATCCCGTTCGCGCAAGTCACAAGCGCAAGCTGCTGACGCTGCAAGACGCGGCGGACTACATCATGCAGCTGCCTGATGACGCGCAACACGAGGCGCACTGGCAGACCGCCATCGAGACCTTGATCAACGCAGCCGAGACGGGCGGCGGCTGGGTGATGTTCGCCCGCATCGCGATGTTGCGGGCGCTGAATGCGGACGGCCGCGGCCGATGAGCGCCTTGGTTCTCATCCTTGGTTGTCGTCCCTGGCTATCCGTGCCGACCGTGACGAACAGGCTCAATAAACCGTTAATCGGCGCCCTCGTGTCCAGCACGACAGGGTATTCCTACGGGCGACAAAATTAACCGTTGGTTCCCCTTATGCGCAGCATGGTTCCGGCTCCGATCGAGCCAAGGTTCGCGTGCCCCCGTGCAGCAGGACGTCAGAAAGAACTACATCAGCATCGTGAACGACGCGCCTGATCACGAGCGCGCGGCGAGCACGGCGCCGCGGCCGCAGCCGGGCACGATGAAGGACTTCGTCGGCCGTCTCGCGACCGTGCTGAAACGCCGCCTTCCCGCCGCACCAGGCCCGACCATCACGCCCTGACAGGCGCACCGGCTCCCGCGCGTCCTTGCGGAGGGCCGTCGATTTGAATCCATTTGGATGGATCGATGGAACCTTAATTTAATGGATGCCATCGTATGTGACGGAGACGCGGCCGCCCGGGCTTCATTCTTCCCCCGCGCAGAAAAATCTATTCGATCTATTTACCAGTCCGAAAACGACGCTGCCACACATTGGATCGGATGAAGAGGAGTTGGCAATGACTTTGCTTAGGTCTTTCCTTGCCGATGAGACTGGCGCCACCGCCATCGAATACGGCCTGATTGCCGCCGGCATTGCGCTGGCGATCGTGACCGTCGTGAACAACACGGGCAGCCAGCTCCTCAACAACAAGTTCAACTCGATCAGCTCGTCGCTGAAGTAAAGGCCGCCTCGTAACGGCTGCCCTGGCCTGAGGCGACGTCCCTGCACGCGCCGACCCGGCGCGGCCGTCGGCGCACGCTTCCTCCCGGATCTCGTCACTGCGAGCGATAGCGACGCAATCCAGGGTCCTTCCGCGGAGGAATTCTGGATTACCTCGCAGCGCTCGCAATAGCGGTGGGTGGCCCGTAGCGCACTCAAACTCGTGTCCCGGACGCTACGCAACGTCCTTCAAGCAACCACATCTTTGCGCTCCCGCGCTTTGACGGCCTTTTGAGTCCTGATAGTCTTCGGCCCGGCGTGGTTCGACGGGCCATGCTCAATCATTGGACCGGAGCTGTTTGAAGGATGCGGATGCGAAGCGTGACGGTCTTGGCTCTCAGCCTCATGTTTGTCGGCGCCTGGTCGCACGACAGCGCGAGAGGACAGACTTCGGTCGCGCCTCCGGTTTCGCTTGCTCCGCCCAATGCATCGCCGCCGCGCGCGAGCGCCAAAACCTCCAGAATTCCGCCGGCGACATCCGGCAGGGAGGCTTCGCCACCCGTGATCGGCGGCCCTCCGCTGGTGCCGAATCCGGCCGCCGACTACGATGGCTTCAGCGTAGGCACCGTGGACGACAACGACGCCTCGAGCCAGGTGACGCCGCATGTGAGGTCACGCGCAGCAAAGGCCTCCAAGTCCAATCCGGATACTACCGGGCAGTCGTCGGTCGATCAGGAAGATGAGGCGTTGAAACGAAAGCTGACGATCTGCAAAAACTGCAAATAGGACGTTTGCCAGCCATTGGCGAAGCCGACCGGCGGCCGTAGCGGCTGCGGCAGCGCGCTGCATGGCTGACCTACCGCGACTGTCGCCTGCCCGTGCTTTACCCTCCCGCAAATTCCTGATCCTCTCTCCCCAATCGGCCGGACCAACCGGCCTGCGCCTGAGGAGAGAGACGCCATGAAGCTCGGCACCGCCATTGCGGAAATCATGAAGCGCGAGGGGATCGAGATCCTCTGCGGCTATCCAGTCAACCATCTGATCGAGCACGCGGCCAAGGCGGAGATCCGGCCGGTGATGGTGCGGCAGGAGCGCGTCGGGGTGCACATGGCGGATGCGATCTCGCGGGTGACGTCGGGGCGTTCGATCGGCGCGTTCTGCATGCAGCACGGGCCCGGCGCGGAGAACGCGATGGGCGGCGTTGCGCAATGCTATGGCGAATCCGTGCCCGTGCTGGTGCTGCCGATGGGCTATCAGAGGCGGCTTGCGCATATCGAGCCGAACTTCAGTTCCAGCGAGGCAATGAAGGCGTTTTCGAAATCGTCCGAGCCGATCATCCTGGCTGCGGAGGTCACCAACATTTTCCGCCGCGCCTTCACCAAGCTCAAGAACGGCCGCGGCGGGCCCGTCATTGTCGAGATCCCCGCCGACATGTGGAACGAGGAGGTGCCGGAGCCGCTGAACTACACGCCGGTGCTGCGCACGCGCTACGGCGCCGATCCTGTTCATGTGAAGGAGGCAGCGGGCCTGCTCGTCAACGCGAAGCGCCCCGTGATCTATGCCGGCCAGGGCGTGCACTACGCGCAGGCCTGGCCGCAACTGAAGCGGCTCGCCGAGCGGCTCGCCATTCCCGTCACCACCAGCTTAGGGGGCAAATCATCGTTCCCGGAAACGCATCCGCTGTCGCTGGGCTCGGGCGGCCTTGCGGTGCCGCGCGCTGTTCCAAAATTCCTCGCTGAGGCCGATGTCATTTTCGGCATCGGCTGTTCCTTCACCGAGACCAGCTTTGGCATCGCGATGCCCAAGGGAAAAACCATCATCCACTCCACGCTCGATCCGAACCATCTCAACAAAGATGTGGAAGCCAGGATCGGCCTCGTCGGCGATGCCGGGCTCGTGCTCGATGCGCTGCTGGAGGAGATCGGCAAGACGGTCACGAAGGATCGCGATGCATCTGCGGTCGCGGCCGAGATCGCCGCTTCGCACAAGGAGTGGCTGGCGAAATGGATGCCGAAACTCACCAGCAATGACGCGCCGCTTAGCCCCTATCGCGTGCTCTGGGACCTCCAGCACACCGTTGACATCAAGAACACCATCATCACCCATGATGCCGGCAGTCCGCGCGACCAGCTCTCGCCGTTCTGGAAGGCGGTCGAGCCCCTCACCTATCTCGGCTGGGGCAAGACGACGCAGCTCGGCTACGGCCTTGGGCTGGCGATGGGCGCAAAGCTCGCAAAGCCCGACAAGCTCTGCATCAATGTGTGGGGCGATGCAGCCATCGGGTTCACCGGCATGGATTTCGAGACCGCGGTGCGCGAGCGCATCCCGATCATGTCGATCCTGCTGAACAATTTCTCGATGGCGATCGAGTTGAAGGTGATGCCGATCTCGACCGAGAAATATCGTTCGACCGACATCTCCGGCGACTATGCCGCGATGGCGCGCGCCTTCGGCGGCCATGGCGAGCGGGTGACGAGGCCGGAGGACATCATCCCCGCGATCAAGCGCGGCATCCAGAAGACGAAGGAAGGCGTGCCGGTGCTGCTGGAGTTCATCACCAGCAAGGAGACCGAGGTGTCGCGGCCGGGGACTTGAGCCGTTTGCACTAAGGCGGGGGCTCGGCGCTGGCTCCAGCCGCAAGAGATGTGATAATCGGGCTTGGTACCGCATACGCCGCGGCGCTTAGCCGGATTATCAATGACCGCGCCTCCCCAGGACAAGGCCGCCGAGCTCGAACGGCAATTGCGATCCCAAGCGGCCGAGAATGCCCGCCTGCAAGCCGAGCTTGCCATTGCGCGCGACCGCCAGAACGCCAGCATGGAGATCCTGCGCACCATCGCTAACTCCTCGGGCGATGCGGAGGGCTCGCTGCAACAGATCGCGGAAGCGACCATGCATCTGTTCGGCGCGCCGAGCGCCACCATTCACATTGCGGAAGGCGACGGGTGGTCCAGGGTCATCCGGGTCGGCGACAGCTCCATGCGCGTCGGCGCCGGCGTGCCGCTCGCCCAGCTCAAGATCGGCGGCCGCAACATGCCCGGCACCATCGTGGCCGAGAACCGGCAGGTTCATGTCCCCGATCTCGACAATGTCGATCCGGCCATCTCCGACTGGCCCGGCATGCCTCACGTTCGCGCCGCCGGCACGCGTTCGATGTCCGGCTCGCCGCTGCGGCTTGAAGGCAAGGCGATCGGCGCGTTGATCGTCTACCGCGACCGCCTCGCGCCCTTCACCGATGACGAGATGGCGCTGCAACAGAGCTTTGCCGACCAGGCCGCGATCGCGATCGAGAACGCGCGCCTGTTCAACGAGACACGGGAATCACTGGAACGGCAGACCGCGACCGCCGACATTCTGAAAGTGCTGGCGAGCTCGCCCTCCGACGTGCAGCCGGTGTTCGACGCCATCGCCGCCAGCGCCAACCGGCTGATCGGGGGCTTCACCACCGCCGTGCTCCGCTACATCGACGGCGCCGCGCACCTCGTGGCATTCACGCCGGGCGATCCGGCCGGCGACCGCGTGCTCCAGGCCTCGTTCCCGGTGCCGTTCGCGCAGTTCCCGGCGTACCAGCTCACGGCCCATGGTGAATCGGCGCAGCTGCCGGATACCGAGCTCGAGCCGGCGGCACGCGACATCGCGCGCGCCCGCGGCTTTCGCAGCATGCTGTTCACGCCGCTGATGAGCGAGGGCGAGGCCAAAGGCGTCATCATCGCCACGCGGCGGACGACCGGCGCGTTCGCCGAGCATCATGTGCGGCTGCTGCAGACCTTCGCCGACCAGGCGGTGATCGCGGTCAAGAATGTCAGCCTGTTCAACGCCACACGGGAAGCGCTGGAACGGCAGACCGCGACCGCCGACATCCTCAAGGTGATCGCGGCCTCGCCGGCCGACGTCACGCCGGTGTTCCAGGCGATCTCCGACAGTGCCAAGGCGCTGGTCGGCGGACATTCCTCCACCGTCACCCGCGTCATCAACGGCATGCTGCATCTGGCCGCCTTCACCACCGACAACGAGGCCGGCAACGCGGAGCTGCGCAGCTCGTTCCCGGCGCCGCTTGCGGCATCGGGCATTCACAGCCGGGTGGCGACGAGTGGTGAATACGCCTTCCGCAGCGACATGCAGAACGAGCCCGACCTCACGGAGGCGATGCGGGAGCTGGCGCGGACGCGCGGCTATCGCAGCATCCTCGTGATTCCGATGCTGCGCGACGGGATTGCAATCGGAACCATCGGCGTGACGCGCCCCGAGGCCGGCCCTTTCCCGGACAAGGCGATCAGCCTGCTCAAGACCTTTGCCGACCAGGCCGTGATCGCGGTCGAGAACACCCGCCTGTTCAACGAGGTGCAGGACCGCACGCGGGAGCTCGCCAGATCGCTCGACGATTTGCGCGCGGCGCAAGACCGTCTGGTCCAGACCGAAAAGCTGGCCTCGCTCGGCCAGCTCACCGCCGGCATCGCGCACGAGATCAAGAACCCGCTCAACTTCGTCAACAATTTTGCCTCGCTCTCGGCCGAGCTGACCGACGAGCTGAACGAGGTGCTTGCGCCCGTCCCGCTCGCCGCCGATCTGCGCGCGGAGGTCGACGAGCTGACGGGGCTGCTGAGGGACAATCTTGGAAAGGTCGTGCAGCACGGAAGGCGCGCCGATTCCATCGTCAAGAACATGCTGCTGCATTCGCGCGAGGGCGGCGGCGAGCATCGGCTGAGCGACATCAACGCGCTGGTCGAGGAGAGTCTCAACCTCGCCTATCACGGCGCGCGTGCCGAGAAGCCGCTGTTCGACGTGACGCTGAAGAGCGAGCTCGACCCGGCGGCAGGTTCAGCCGAGGTGTTTCCGCAGGAGATTTCCCGGGTGCTCTTGAACCTGATCTCGAACGGCTTCTATGCGGTGACCAGGCGCCAGATGGGCAGCGGCGCCGGTTACGAGCCGGTGGTGATCGCCGCGACCCGCGACCGCGGCGACAGCATCGAGATCCGCATCCGCGACAACGGCACCGGCATTCCGGAAGAGGTGAAGGCGAAGATGTTCAATCCGTTCTTCACGACCAAGCCGGCCGGCGAAGGTACCGGTCTCGGGCTGTCGATGAGCCACGACATCATCGTGAAGCAGCACGGCGGCACGATCGACGTCACGACAGAGCCCGGCGCGTTCACCGAGTTCACGATCGTGTTGCCGCGAAAGAGCAGCTTTCCGGACCCGACCAGAGGATAGCGTCGCCCGGGAGGTGGTTTCATGTATCCAGCCGGGCTCATCCGGCGACAATTGCTGTCGCTATCCGGCGTCGGCCTCACGCTGGGTGCGCTGTTCTTCGCGGCTGCGCTGACGCCGACGCTGATCCCGCGCAGCTATCTCACGCAAGGCGCCCTCGCCGGCGGCTCATTTGCGATCGGCTATTTCGCCGGTGTCCTGTGGCACCGGCTGTGGGATGCGACGACGTGATGCGTGTGAACTGCCTCACACACTACCCCCGCGTTTGGGTGTAGCGTCCCGGCAGGTCCTTAAGGGTCCACCAGTTCGAGACTGCGCCTCATTGCAATAGGGGAGTTTCGGAAATGGCAGGTTCTGTTCTTTTCATCATTACATCTATTTTTATTTTGGTTTGTAGCCCTGCCCTCGCCGATCAGGGGGGCGACTCCGCCGGCGACTTGCTTCCCCAAGTGGCACAATGGGCGATCACGTTGCTGGGATTGATCGTGGCGGCCCGACTGGCATGGCAAGCATTCGGCCGAGCCGTTCGCGTTGCCGACGTCCCTACATTTCCGAAGTACATGACGAGCCACCGGCAATACCTGCTCGGAAGCTCGGCCTTCGTCGTGTTCGCCTGCGGCTTCTTCCTACTGCTCGTTCACGAGAATCGGCAAGTGATCATGCTGGCCCCGCTGGTGCCGGCAATTCCGGACGTCATCCTCGAGGCAGTCAAGGCCCAATCACCGCCCTACTTGATCGTCGTCGCCGCTATGGGCGCCGTCTTCCTGTACCTTCTCACCAAGGAGGCCGAGTGGAACGCGCTTCTGATGATGCGCGACGTCATCCGTATCTGGATCAGCGTTCCCCAACTCGTCAAGCAGATCATAACGCAGATACGATTCTCGCTGCGCGTACCAGCTGCAGCAATTGCTGAAGTCATCGCGAGCGCGCCGGAAGTGGCAGCGGCGGACTTTCATAAAAGTCTGCCGACGCCCGACCGGATGTGGGCGGAGATCTGCTACATGAAGTGGTGGCTGATGCAGCGCCGCGAAGCCGGAAAGGATGCGATCTTCTTCACCGAGGACAGCTTCGGCTTCGACCAGCTCATTCAAAAATCTCAGTGGGCGTCGTATACGATGGGTCGATGGAAGTCCGGCACTGCGCCGGACCTGGATCTAACAACGTTCCCTCAGACCGTCACGGAACTTCACGACAATTGTGCCCGACTCGTTGCCTGCTATCTGATCTACCGCAACGGCGCTAGAAACAATTTGTGCGCCGAAGCCAAGGAGTTTGGAATAGACGTCGACGCCACGGCTCAAACCAATCCCTTGCGGTACTGGATCATCTACGCCATTGCGCTGATCTTCTCGGTCTACATCGGAGTCATCGTTTCGGCCGTCGCTTATGACCTCATCGACGGCCAGGGCATCGTTCTGAGACAGGACCCGAACCGCCTGCTGGCGTGGGTGCTGTATGCACTCTGCAACTACGGGCTCGCGATCATCGTGGTGCTGCTTCTGCGATGGATCTTGAGTGCATTGGGAGTCGATGCCAACCAGTCGCATCTGGTTACATATTGCTGGACCTTCCTGGTGTCGTTTGTCATCGGGCCAACGGGCTTGACCGTTGCGGTTCATTATTTCGGCCAGGCATCGCTGAGCCAGTTGCCGTATCCCGACCTCTACTTCAAAATGCTGCAATGGGGGCTGGGGCCGGCGCTCGTCTCGGTCTATATCTCTTATTATCTGGACAGACAGTCCTGCTCCGATCTGCCGGACATCGACAGTTCTGCTGCGACCCTGCGGCGACGATTGCTGAACTGCTTCGCCTTTGCGGTCGGAACGGTCTTCCTGTTGCTTCCGAACCTATTGTCCCTGACTGCGCCACCCGATGCGGTCTGGGTTGCGAGCAAGTTACAATTCATTGCTACCGGCACGACGTTTTTCACAGCCTTTGGTTTGGCGCTTGCGGCACAGTTTGCGCTCAAGAAGGAACCGCAGCCCCAGGCTTCGCTTCCCGGGGTGGTACGGACATCGTAGCCGCTGGATAATCTTGGTCAGGTAAGTAGCGCGCGCGTCGCCGACGCCGCGCTGCTTGCCGCAGCGGGCGGCCACCTGGGCATGGCTGACCTACCCCCTACGCATTGGGCCGAGCTTTACCGTCTCTCCGATTCCTGCCCCTCTAGAGAGCAATCGACCGGATCAACCGGCTCGTCCGGGGAGAGTGACACCATGAAGCTCAGCACCGCGATCGCGGAAATCATGAGGCGCAGGGATCGCGATCCTCTCCGGCTATCCCGCCAACATCGAAAAACTTGGCTCGACCAACATCTCCTGCAACTATGATGGTGCGCGCCTTCGGCGGTTATGGCGAGGGGGTGACGACGCCGGGGAAATCGTGCCCGCGATCCGTTGCGGCATCCAGGAGACGAAAGAAGGCGCGCCGGTGCTGCTGGGGTTCTTTGCCAGCAACTAGTCCGAGGTGTCGCGGCAAGGGACGCGAGGTGGTTTCATGAATCCAGCGCGGCTCATTCGGCGACAATTGCTGTCGCTGTCCGGCGTCGGCCTCACGCTGGGTGCGCTGTTCTTCGCGGCCGCGCTGACGCCGACGCTGATCCCGCGCAGCTATCTCACGCAAGGCGCCCTCGCCGGCGGCTGCTTTGCGATCGGCTATTTCGCCGGTGTCCTGTGGCGCCGGCTGTGGCACTATCTCGAACTGCCCGAGCCTTCGGCGCGCGCAAGATCAATTGCGAATGCGCTTGTCGCAGTCGGCTGCCTGCTCGTCGTCATCCTCGCCCTCGGGCGCACCGCCGAATGGCAGAACTCGATCCGCACCGTGATGAAGATGGCGCCGGTGGAGACGGCCCATCCGCTCAAGGTCTGCGCCATCGCCCTGATCACGTTCGTCGTGCTGCTGGCGCTGGGGCGGCTGTTCGCGTTTGTCGCCCGCTTTCTCGCCGCGCGCATACGACGCCTCGTTCCACGGAAGGTCGCGAACGTGATCGGCCTGCTCGCCGCGGCCCTGCTGTTCTGGTCGATCGCCAGCAATGTCCTGATCCGCACGGCGTTCAACGCACTCGACTCCTCCTTCCGCGAACTCGATGTTCTGTTCGAGCCCGAGCGGCCGCAGCCGACCGATCCCGGTCGGACGGGGAGTTCTGCGTCGCTGGTGAAATGGACGGAGCTCGGGCGCATGGGACGCCGGTTCATTGCCTCAGGCCCGACCGCAGCCGAGATCAGCGCCGTCACGGAAAGGTCCGCGCAGAATCCCGTGCGCGTCTATGTGGGGCTCGGCAGCCGCGACACCGCGCAAGCGCGCGCTAGGCTCGCGCTCGAGGAGCTCAAGCGCCAGCACGGCTTCGACCGCAAAATCCTGATCGTCATCACGCCGACCGGCACGGGCTGGATCGATCCGGCGGCGATGGATACGGTCGAATATCTCCACCATGGCGATGTCGCGAGCGTCGCGATGCAGTATTCCTATCTCAACAGCCCGCTGTCGCTGCTGTTTCAGCCCGAATACGGCGCCGAAGCGTCGCGCGCGTTGTTCGCGGAAATCTACGGCTACTGGACGACGCTGCCGAAGGACAAGCGGCCGATGCTGTATCTGCACGGACTGAGCCTCGGCGCCATGAACTCGGAGAAATCCGCGGAGCTGTTCGAGACGATCGGGGATCCCATTGGCGGCGCGCTGTGGAGCGGGGCGCCGTTCGAGAGCCGCATCTGGCGCTCGGTCACCGCGAACCGCAATCCGGGATCGCCGGCCTGGCTGCCGGAATTTCGCGACGGCCGCCTCGTCCGCTTCATGAACCAGAACGGACCGACGGTGCCGCGGGATACGCCCTGGGGGCCGATGCGCGTCGTCTATCTGCAATATGCCAGCGACGCGATTACCTTCTTCGCGTACCGCGACGCCTATCGGGCGCCGGCCTGGATGAATGCGCCGCGCGGGCCTGACGTTTCGCCGGAGCTGCGATGGTATCCTGTCGTGACGATGCTGCAGCTCGCCCTCGACATGGCGGTCGCGACCGCGACGCCGATGGGCTTTGGCCACGTCTACGCGCCCGAGCATTACGTCGATGCCTGGGTCGCGGTGACAGATGTCAATGATTGGTCCGCCGAAGCACTCGCGCGGCTCAAGGAACAGCTTGCGGCGAAGGCGCGAAAGACGAGCGCGGGTGATGCCGACGACGATCCCGATCGCGGCGGCTAACCCCTACTCCGCCATCTCCACCTGCTGCGTGACGGAGGGGCCGGCGAGCGGCCGCTCCTCCATCATGATCAGGCAGAGCGCAGCGGTGGTCATCAGCGCGGTGGCGGCGCCGAAGACGTAGCGGAAGGCGTGCCGCATGTCGTCGGCGGGAATGACGACGGCGCCGGCGGCATGATGCTCGCCGGCCAGCGGGACGTCGGCGCCGAGCGCGATCAGCAGGATCGCCGCGAACGCCGCGACCGTGAATGAGGACATCAGCGAGCGGAAGAAGTTCATCGCGCCGGTGATGGTGCCGACTTGCGGGCGCGCGACCGAATTCTGCAGCGAGACCACGCAGACCGGGAAGGTCGTGCCGAGCCCGAGCGCGAACGCGGCCATCAGCGTCAGCAAGCCCCACAGCGGCAAGGTGGTGACCGTGAGGCCGAGGCCGCACAGCGCGGCCCAGGACGTGCCGATGATGGCAACGCGCTTGTAGTGTTTCGCGCGCGCCATGGTGCGGCCGGCAATCGCCGCGCCGCAGGTCGAGACTGCCGCGAGCGGAATCAATGCGAGCCCCGCCTCGCTGGCGCTGAGATGGTAGACCGACTCGTAATAGAGTGGCAGCTGCACGGTGAGGCCCGTGATCGCACCGAGCCCGCAGCCCCCGGCTGTCATGGCGAAAGGCGCCACCGAACCCGTCAATAGCTTCAACGGCAGGAACGGCTCGTCGGCCCGCCGTGCGTGCCAGACGAAGGTGACCGCGAGCGCGACGGCGCCGCCCACCATCGCAAGCACCGTCGGCGAGAGCCACGGATAACGCGTGCCGCCCCAGGTCAGGACCAGCATGAAGACAACCGCAGAGGCCATCAGCAGCACGCCGCCGAGCCAGTCGACCTTGCGCTTGCGGTGGAACACCGGAATCTTCTTCATCTTCGGCAGCAGCATCGCGATCGCTGCGGCCGCGAGCGGGAGATTGATCCAGAAGATCATCGACCAATGCAGATGCTCGGCGAACACGCCGCCGATGACCGGGCCCAGGATGCCGCCGACCATCCAGACGCTGGAGAAATAGGCCTGGTACTGGCCGCGCTCGCGCGGGGAGACGATATCGGAGATCACGGTCTGCACGACAGGCATGATGCCGCCGCCACCGAGGCCCTGAAGGCCGCGCGCCAGGATCAGCATCGGCATGCTCGGCGCGATCGCGCACAGCACGGAGCCGGCGACGAACAGGCTGAGCGAAATGATGATCATCACGCGCCGGCCGTAGATGTCGCTCAGCGTCCCGAACACCGGCGCGACCGCGGTCGAGGCGAGCAGATAGGCGGTGATGACCCAGGAGAGATTGGAGACGTCGTGAAACTGGCGCCCGATGGTCGGCAGCGCGGTCGCGACGATGGTCTGGTCGAGCGCAGCCAGGAACATCGTCAGCATCAGGCTGATCACGATGGTCCGGACCTCGTCCTGCGACAACGGCGCCGGCGGCGCGAGCGAGGGCGCGTCGTCGACGCTCAAGACCTCGCTGGGAAGGCGGGACAGCTCTTCGGCAATGTCGTCAGGCAACGCCTGAATGTCGGCAGAACTGCTCTGCCGGTCGAACTTGTTCATCTCGATCGGAAGCCGTGAGGCGGCGCAACGCCGCGAAGGATTCGTTCTATGCAGGCAATGTAGAGAGGAAAGTTCTTCTCAGGCAGGCACCGCGGCGCATGGGTGCATCCCGCCGCGGGGTCATCGCGATGACGTGATCCGACGTCGCAGGCGGGTCAGTCCTTCGGACGTCGCTTCAGGCGTGCCCGTTTCGGCAGCTGCGCCGGCCATTGCACGATGTGGTCCTCGAGCTCCTCGTCCGGGATCTCCTCCTCGCTGCCCTCGACCCGGCCGCGGACGGAGACGCCGGCTTCATGAACGGAGTCGGGATCGCCCGAGACCAGCGGATGCCACCAATAGAGGTCGCGCCCTTCCGCGACCAGCTTGTAGCCGCAGCTCGGCGGCAGCCAGTTCAGGGTGCGGACATTGGCCGGGGTCAGCCGGACACAGTCGGGAACCTTGGCCGACCGATTCGGATAGTCCTTGCACCCGCAGGTCCCGGCATCGAGCAGCTTGCAGCCGACATGGGTGAAATAGATATCGCCGGTATCCTCGTCCTCGAGCTTGTTCAGGCAGCAGCGGCCGCAGCCGTCGCACAGGCTCTCCCATTCGGCCGTCGACAGCTCTTCCAACGTCTTGGTTTTCCAGAAGAATCCTTCCTGGCCTGAAGGTCGTTTGGGAGCTGCGGTCATGCGTCTCAACAAGGGTTCGAAAGAGCTACGGCTCGTTCCATCTACGGCGTGCGGCCGGGACGCTGCAAGCAACGCCCAATTGAGGCCCGTAATGAACCGGGGTCAATTAGGCCTGTTGTTCAAAATCGCGAGCCTGACCATTGGTTTATAGGCCCTGCTCGGCTAGAAGGAACAGCAAGTCCCCTCGGACGCGAAACCGGCGCCTTGGGTTTGCCGTAACATTCCCTCAAGACGTCTCGGTGCCGCCCGGCCGGGTGCCTGAACGCTGTCGAACCGAGCCTCAAGGGTTCTAGGTGGTCCAGAACACACCATCCAACTGGAAGAGCCGCATCCGGAATTTCTTTCTGGATCTCGACGCGCGCATCGATTCCTCGCTGTTCTCCTCCGCCAAGGGTATCCGCGAGCTCTACGAGCGCTACTCGACCTTCATGGACCGCTTCTATGTCGGGCGGTGGAAGCGCTGGGTGTTCATCGAGCCGCTGTCGGAGGCCGCGACGCTGGGCCTCGGCGGCCTGGTCGTGATGCTCACGCTCGCCATCCCCGCCTTCCGCGAGACCGCGGACGAGGACTGGCTGAAGAAGTCCGACCTCGCGGTGTCGTTCCTCGACCGCTACGGCAACCCGATCGGCAGCCGCGGCATCAAGCACAACGACTCGATCCCGCTGGAAGACTTTCCGGACGTGCTGATCAAGGCGACGCTCGCAACCGAAGACCGCCGCTTCTACGAGCATTTCGGCATCGACATCGCCGGCACCGCGCGCGCGCTCGTCACCAACGCCCAGGCCGGCGGCGTCCGCCAGGGCGGCTCCTCGATCACCCAGCAACTCGCCAAGAACCTGTTCTTGAGCAACGAGCGCACCATCGAGCGCAAGGTCAACGAGGCCTTCCTCGCGGTCTGGCTGGAATGGCGCCTGACCAAGAACGAGATCCTCAAGCTGTATCTCGACCGCGCCTATATGGGCGGCGGCACGTTCGGCGTCGACGGCGCGGCCCACTTCTATTTCAACAAATCCGCGCGCGACGTGACGCTGGCGGAAGCCGCGATGCTCGCCGGATTGTTCAAGGCGCCGACAAAATACGCCCCGCACATCAACCTGCCCGCGGCGCGTGCCCGCGCCAACGTCGTGCTCGACAATCTCGTCGATGCCGGCTTCATGACCGAGGGACAGGTGTTCGGCGCCCGCCGCAACCCGGCCTTCGCAGTCGATCGCCGCGACGAGGCCTCGCCGAATTACTATCTCGACTACGCCTTCGACGAGATGCGCAAGCTGGTCGACACCTTCCCGAAGTCGTACACCGAGCGCGTCTTCGTGGTGCGCCTTGCGATGGACGCCAACGTGCAGAAGGCCGCGGAAGACGCGATCGAGAACCAGCTGCGCCAGTTCGGCCGCGACTATCACGCGACGCAGGCCGCGACCGTCGTCTCCGATCTCGACGGCGGCATCCGCGCCATGGTCGGCGGCCGCGACTACGGCGCGAGCCAGTTCAACCGCGCCACCGACGCCTACCGCCAGCCCGGCTCGTCGTTCAAGCCTTACGTCTACACCACCGCGCTCCTCAACGGCTTCACGCCGAACTCGATCGTGGTCGACGGTCCGGTCTGCATCGGCAATTGGTGTCCGCAGAACTATGGCCATTCCTATTCCGGCGCGGTGACGCTGACGCAGGCGATCACGCGCTCGATCAACGTCGTGCCCGTCAAGCTGTCGATCGCGATCGGCCAGAAGGAACAGCCGAAGGCGCCGAACCCGGCCAAGCTCGGCCGCGCCAAGATCGTCGAGGTCGCCCGCCGCTTCGGCCTCAAGGCGCCGCTGCCCGATACGCCGTCGCTGCCGATCGGCTCGGACGAAGTCACCGTGCTCGAGCACGCCGTCGCCTACGCCACCTTCCCCAACCGGGGCAAGGCGGTGACGCCGCATTCGGTGCTGGAAGTGCGCACCGGCGCCGGTGATCCGGTCTGGCGCTGGGACCGCGACGGTCCGAAGCCGCGACAGGCGATCCCGGCCTCCGTTGCCGCCGACATGGCCGGCATGATGAGTCACGTCGTCAGCGAAGGCACCGCGCGCCGCGCCGCGCTCGACGGCATTCCGACCGCCGGCAAGACCGGCACGACCAATGCGTATCGCGACGCCTGGTTCGTCGGGTACACCGGCAATTTCACCTGCGCGGTGTGGTACGGCAATGACGACTATTCGCCGACCAATCGCATGACCGGCGGCTCGCTGCCGGCGCAGACCTGGCACGACATCATGGTCGCCGCGCATCAGGGCGTCGAGGTCCGGGAAATCCCCGGCATCGGCATGGGCCAGAAGCTGCCGCCGCAGCCGGTGGCAGCGCAGGCCAATGCGGCACCGAAGGTGCTGGAGACCAAGCCCGGCCCGCCGCCCGTGCTGACCAAGCGCGGCGCCGACGTCCTGGTGCGCGTCGAGAAGCTGCTCGATGACGCCGCCAGGACCGCGACCAAATCAACCAGCAACGACGCCAACGCGGCCAAGCCGGCCTCGTCGACGAGCGCGCTCGCCTTCCCGCAGAACTATGCGGAAGAGAATGCGAATGCATCCGTCCCGCGCAAGAACTGATCGAAACCCGTGCGGCTGATCCTGATCACATTGACGGCCCTTCTGCTCGCGAGCGTGGTCGGCGTCGGCGCGACCTGGATGACGACGACGCGCGGCACCGAGATCGGCGCGCTGACCATCGGCCCCTGGACCGCCCGCCCCCGCACCGGCACCGCCGACGTCGATCCCTATTCGCGCGCCACCATCGTGCGCAACGGCGAGCTGCCGATCGGCACCGGCGACGGCGTCGCCTTCACCGCGACCGCCGACGAGAAGAAAAAGGCGCTCGACGGCCGCTGCGACGTCGTCGTCTCCGGCGTGACGCCGCCGGCGCGGTTCTGGACGTTGACGCTGTACGACCGCAAGGGCCACCTCGTCGCCAATTCGCTGCAGCGCTATGGCTTCACCAGCCAGGAGATCGTGCGGCAGTCCGACGGCTCGTTCGAGATCCGCATCGCCTCGCGCTCGCGCGCCGGCAACTGGCTGCCGACCGGCGGCATCGAGCGCTACGCGCTGATGCTGCGCCTCTACGACACCCCTGTCGGGGTTGCGACGCGCACCCAGCGCGATGCGCCGATGCCCACGATCAAGACGGTGGGCTGCTCATGATCCGCCTGCTGTTCACAATCGTCGCGGGCGTGGTGCTGGGCCTCGTGGTCCATCTCGTCAGCGTGCTGGCGCTGCCGCGGATCGCGACACAGGACGCCTATTCGCGGCTGACGCCGATGACCAAGCTCAACGCCGTGACGCAGCTTCCCCTCGCCGATCCCAACAATTCGCCGATGCCGTTCATGGACCCGGCCTTCGCGATCGCGATCTGCCGCTACGACCTCACAAGCGGGCCGCTCAAGCTCACGGTGCCGGTGAGCCAGGCCTACACCTCGGTGTCGTTCTACACCCGCAACGAGATCGCCTATTACGCCATCAACGACCGCTCCGCCGGCAAGAAGGTGATCGAGCTCGACCTCATGACCGAGCCGCAGCACAACGAGCTGCCCGAGGACGAAGAGATCACCGCGGCCGACCGCCTGATCATCGATTCCCCTGCTACCACCGGCCTGATCGTGATGAAGGCGCTCGCCGCCGAGCCCGGCCTGATGCAGCAGGCGCAAAGCTCGCTCCAGGCTGCGACCTGCGCACCGCAGACAGAAGCGCCGGCCAAGGCCGAGGCACCGCGCGGACGGCGTTGACGCCCGGCCGTTTGGGCACGCTCAAAACAAAAACATGAAAAACAACCCCATGCACAGTAGTGGGGGCATTGAGACTGCTAGCTAATTTGAACGACCGATCAGCAGCAGCGCGACCTCAGCAGCGAGACCATTTTGGCCGCCTTTGACACGTCGGGCAAAACACTGGCATGATGGCAACATCGAAAGTTCGTAACACCCGCGGCGGAGCAATCCGCCGCGCTTTTTTCATGTCGTAGCACAGGTTACCGTGATCTAAGGATCACCGTCGTCCCCCGCCGCTCGAAAACGCAATCCACTGCGTCGGGTAGCTGGCGGAAAGTCCCTGCCCCCAGTGTCAGTCCAAGCCTAGATCAATATCTCGGGCGGTGCGACTTCGCCCACTCGCGGGCATGCGCAATGGGCGCGCGCGGCGGCAGGATCGCGCGCAGCTTCTGCGTCGTCGGCAGGCTCTCCATGCGCTCCCGCCATCGACAGAAGGCCGGATATTTCGGGTACATGGCTTTGCCTTCCTCCGTCAGGCTGAACGCAAAGGTGCTTGGCAAAAGGTAGAAATCCGCGATCGAGAGTTCTGGACCGAGGAGGTAGTCCCGACCATTGGCGAGCTCGCGCTCGATGGCCACGAGTGCGGTCTCGACCTTGGGCAGTGCGTGCGCCACCACCTTCTCGTCGGATGCAATCCCGAGCTCGGGAAACACCAGCCGCTCGTGGGTCACATGGTAGATCATGTAGGGATAGACGTAGGAATCGACGACACCGATCCATTGATTCATGCGAGCCCGCGCGTGCGGGTTCTGCGGCGTCAGCCGTGCTCCCGCGAACACCTCGTCGATGTAGCCGACGATGGCGCGCGTCTCGTAGACGGTGAAGTCGCCGTGCCGGAAGATCGGAACGCGGTTGAACGGATGGAGCGCGAGATGCTCGCTCCTGCCCATCACGGGCTCGAGGTCCTCGAAGCGGTAGGCCACGTCCTTGTGGGTGAGGACGAGCCGCACGATGTTGACGAACGTGCTGCGGGGAAAGCCGTAAACGATGGTCTCGGACATGTTTTCTCCTCCCGGTTCGCTTGCTGTCGATCGGGTTCGATCAGCGCCAGAACGGCTTGTTCGCTTGCTCCAAGGCCTCTTCCCGAGTGAGCCCGAGATCGGCAAGGAGATGGGGATTGTCGGCAATCGCGCGAAGATCGTCGCGCTGATTTATCCGCTCGATACGGGCAAGCCATCTGCCGATCAACGGCTGCCATGAATTTTGTTTATGATCCGCGGCCGCCGCACTGCGTCGAACTCGCGCCGGAAAACCGCGATCGGCAATAGGTATTGACATTTATTGCCTCCAAATCCCATGATTTCGTGTCGTGGCCCGCCTGCATAGGGCCGGCAGGGCAAAGTTCGCAAAGCATCGTTTCTCGGGCCAGCCCCAATTTTTCTCATGAAGTCCCTCAGGAAGGTTCGTCATGCGCCCGCGTTTGCCACCGCTGAACGCACTAAAGGCCTTCGAAGCCGCAGCCCGCCACGAGAGCTTCACGCGGGCCGCCGAAGAGCTGTGCGTCACGCAAGGTGCGGTGAGCCATCAGGTCAAGGCGTTGGAAACGGAGCTCGCCATCAAGCTGTTCAGCCGCGAGCGCCAGCGCCTGATCATCACGGAAGCGGGTCGCGACTATCTCGCGGTGATACGCGATGCGCTGGACCGAATTGCCGCGGGTACGGAGCGGCTGTTGCAGCGACAGAACGCAGGCGTGCTCACGGTCAGCACGTCCCCGGATTTTGCCGCCAAATGGCTGGTGCATCGCCTCGGCCATTTCGCGGAAGCGCATTCGGAAATCGATCTCCGCGTCTCGGCAACGATGCATCACGTCGATTTTGCGCGTGAGGAGGTCGATCTTGCGGTCCGCCATGGCGATGGAAACTGGCCGGGCCTCGATGCCACAAGGCTCTGCACGGAACGGCTCTTCGCCGTATGCAGTCCCAAGCTGCTGTCGGGACGCCGCCGCATCGGCGGGGTCGCGGATATCCTGAGATTTCCCCTGATCCACCTCGACAGCAGATCCGACTGGGCAGATTGGCTACGTGGCGTCGGCATTGACGACGCCGATGTCACGCATGGTCCGGTGCTCAATCGCGCCAGCATGGTCATCGATGCCGCAATCAACGGCCAGGGCATCGCCCTGGCCCGCACGACATTGGGCGCCTGGGACCTGATCAATGGACGGCTGGCGCTGCCCTTCCCGGAGTCAGTGCCATTGTCGAAGAGCTATTGGATCGTCTGCCCCAAGGCGACCGCGTCACTTCCGAAGATTGCGACATTTCGTGACTGGCTGCTCGCGGAGGCCGCGAGCGACCTGCGCCTGCTTAAATCCTTCACCGGGACTTCAAAGGCAGCGAAGCGGCGATAAGGCCCTCGTTTCCGGCGATTTTCTCACCCGCGGATGGATGCTCCGGATTGGCAAGCCACCGGAACCAAGCCTCCCTTTCGAACCAAAATATTGCCGAGCCGTCAGACCCTCAGGCCGTCAACCCGAGTTTGCGCGTGTTCGACAAGCATCAACTAGCTTAGCTGTCACTGGGGCGTTCACCCGGCAAACAGGTTCCTGCGGAGCGCAACCTCCCGTGCTGCGGCAATCCGCCCAGCGGGAGGCCTTGGCTGCGCAGTCGTTATGGATTATCCCCTCCCAGGGGATAGGATAAACCATGACGCAACACGTACACGAGAGTCATTCGCACATCGTCAAGCGCCTGAAGCGCGCCGAAGGACACCTGCGCACGGTCATCGCGATGTTCGACGACGGACGATCCTGCCTGGACCTCGCCCAGCAGCTCCATGCTGTCGAGAAGGCGATCTCCGAGGCCAAGAAGGCCCTGATCCACGATCACGTCGACCATTGCCTGGATGCAGCCGCCAACGGCGGCTCAGGCAAGTCGACGAAAAGCGTTCTCGCCGAGTTCAAGGCGATTTCGCGATACTTGTAGCGCGGAGCTTTCGATGTTTTTGGCCCACGGTTCCGCTGCAGCGATCCTGTCGGTTTTGCTCGCCGTCACCAACGTCACCTCGCAGGCGTTCGCACAGTCCGCACCGGCAAAGCCGGAAGGAAAGCCGGCTGTGATCGTCATGGACGACGAGCGCATCAAGCTCGCCGAGATCGAACTGCGCGAGGCGGGCCCCGCTCCAATCGCGAGGCGTCTGATGGTGCCCGGCACCATCGTGCCTGACGCCGGGCGGGTCGCCCATGTCTCGGTCAAGCTCTCCGGCACGGTCGCCGAACTGCGCAAGAACATCGGAGACGATGTGGTCAAGGACGAGGTCCTTGGCGTTCTGGAAAGCCGCGAGGTTGCCGACGCCAAGAGTGAATACCTCTCGGCAAGACTGTCCAACGAATTGCAACAGGAACTGACGGCGCGCGACAAGTCGCTTTGGGAGGGGCGCGCGGTTCCCGAGCAGCAATACATCAAGTCGCGCAACGCGGCGGCGCAGACTGAAATGCGCTTCGGCATCGCACGCCAGAAGCTGATGGCGCTGGGCGTCACCGATGCCGAAATCGCCGGTCTGCCGCAGGCGCCCGACGGATCGCTGCGCAGTCAGAACATCCGGGCGCCGATCTCCGGGCGCGTCGCCGAACGCAAGGTCGAATCCGGCACGGCGGTGGGGCGCGACAGTCTCGAAACGGAGCTGTTCGTCATCGTCGACCTCAGCCGCGTCTGGGTCGAGTTGGCGGTCTCCTCGACCGACCTGCCCCTGGTGAAGGAAGGCCAGCCGGTCGATATCGCGCTGCGGGGCCTCTCGGAGACCGGCGCCGGCAAGATCGTGTTCGTCAGTCCCTTGCTCGACAGGGAGACGCGCTCTGCTCGCGTCGTGGCCTCGCTGCCCAATCCCGATGGTCGCTGGCGACCGGGATCATTCGTCACCGCGGGCATTGCGGTCGAGCGCCGCGACGTGGCCGTCGCCGTCCCGTTTGCCGCCGTCCAGACCGTCGATGGCCGCAAGGCGGTCTTCGTCCGGACCAGGCAAGGTTTCGAGAAGCGCGACGTCGTGCCGGGGCGGCGCGATGGTGCCGTCGTCGAGATCGTCTCGGGACTTTCCGCCGGCGAGACCGTCGCCAGCTCGAATACCTTCTCCCTCAAGGCCGAGCTTTCCAAGCCCGGCGATGAGGACTGAGCGATGATCGAACGGATCGTCGAATTCTCCGTCCGTCGGCGTTGGCTGGTCCTGCTGGTGACGCTCGTCGCGGCGGCCTCCGGATTCTGGTCTCTGACCAGGCTCCCCATCGACGCCGTACCGGATGTCACCAATATCCAGGTCCAGATCAACGCGGCCGCGCCGGCGCTGACGCCCGTCGAGATCGAGAAGCAGGTGACCGTTGCGCTCGAAACGGCGCTCGCCGGCATGCCGGGGCTGGAGTCGACGCGCTCATTCTCGCGCAACGGTTTTGCGCAGATCACCGCCGTGTTCGCCGACCGCACCAATATCTACTTCGCGCGCCAGCTGGTCGCGGAGCGTCTCAACGAGGCCAAGGCCAGCCTGCCGCCTGGCGTCGATGTCCGGATGGGACCGGTTTCGACCGGCCTCGGCGAGATCTACTGGTGGGCCGTCGAGTACGAGAAGCCCGGCGCGTCCGCGCCGGTTCGCGACGGACGACCGGGATGGCAGAGCGACGGCAGCTATCTCACACCGGAGGGTGAGCGGCTGACCGACGATTTCCAGCGCACCGTTTACCTGCGCACGGTGCAGGACTGGATCGTCCGGCCACAGATGAAGACCGTTCCCGGCGTCGCCGGTGCGGACGCGATCGGCGGCTTCGTCAAGCAGTTCCAGGTGCAGCCGGACCCCGCAAGGCTGGTCGGTTATGGGCTGTCCTTCAAGCAGGTCGTCGATGCCATCGAGGCCAACAACACCAGCCGCGGGGCGAACTACATCGAGCAGAACGGCGAAGGCCTCGTCGTGCGGGCCGCCGGCCGCGTCGAAAATCTGGAAGACATCGAGCAGATCGTCGTGACGACGCGCGGCGGCGTTCCCGTTCGCATCAGGGACCTTGGCGAGGTCTCGATCGGAAAGGAATTGCGAACCGGCAGTGCAAGTGTCAACGGGCGCGAGGTCGTGCTCGGCACCGCCTTGATGCTGATCGGCGGCAACAGCCGGACCGTGGCCGCGGCGGCCGACGCCAAGATCAAGGACATCAGCAAGACCCTGCCGCCGGGCATTTTTGCCCGTACCGTCCTCAACCGGACGCAACTCGTGGATGCGACGATCCACACCGTTGCCAAGAATTTGGCCGAGGGCGCGCTGCTCGTCATCGCCGTGCTGTTCCTGCTGCTCGGCAACTTCCGCGCCGCGCTCGTTACCGCCTGCGTCATTCCCATCACCATGCTCATCACCGCAACGGGGATGCTGCAAGGGCGCATCAGCGCCAACCTGATGAGCCTCGGTGCGCTCGACTTCGGCCTGATCGTCGACGGCGCCGTCATCATCGCCGAGAACAGCCTGCGTCATCTCGCCGAGCGCCAGAGGGAGCTTGGCCGCGCGTTGTCTCTGGACGAGCGCCTCGACACCGTGAAGGTCTCGACATCGGAGATGATCCGCCCATCGGTCTACGGCCAGATCATCATCATCCTGGTCTACACGCCGTTGCTCGCCTTCACCGGAGTCGAGGGCAAGACCTTCGAGCCCATGGCCTTGACGGTGATGATCGCGCTGGCCGTCGCCTTCGTCATCTCGCTGACTTTCGTGCCGGCCGCCGTGGCGATCGCGATCACCGGCAAGGTCAACGAGCGCGAGAACATCCTCGTCCGGACGCTCAAGCGCTGGTATGCACCCCTGCTTTCGGGTGCGATCGCGAGGCCACTGCCCGTCGTTGCCGCCGCGGCCCTGCTCTTCGTCGGCGCCGCGCTGTTGTTCATGCGGCTCGGTCAGGAGTTCACACCGACCCTGGACGAAAAGAACATCGTCATGGAAGTGAAGCGCATCCCAAGCACTGCGCTTGCGCAATCGCAGGCCATGCAGCTCCTCATCGAGCGGCAGATCAGCAAGTTTCCCGAGGTCGCCTTTGTGTTCTCGCGCACCGGCACGCCCGATCTCGCCGCCGATCCTATGCCGCCAAACGCATCGGACACCTACATCATCGTCAAGTCCCAGGACGAATGGCCCGATCCCGCCATGTCGAAGGATGACCTGATCAAGAAGATCGAGGCCGAGGCCGGAAAGCTGCCGGGCAACAAGGTGGGATTTTCGCAGCCGATCGAGATGCGGTTCAACGAGCTGATTGCGGGCGTCCGCGAGGACCTGGCCGTCAAGGTTTTCGGCGACGACTTCGTCCAGATGCAACGGACCGCGGGCCAGATCGCCGATGTGGTCCGCAAGATCGACGGCGCCGAGAACGTCAAGGTCGAGGAAACCTCGGGTCTGCCCTTCCTCGAGATCAAGATCGACAAGGCGGAGATCGCGCGGCGCGGCCTCAGCCTGGCGGCCGTGCAGGATCTGATGCAGACCGCCATCGGCGGCACGGATGCCGGTCTGGTGTTCGAGGGCGACCGCCGCTTCAAGATCGTGGTGCGCCTTGCCGATCCATTGCGGAACGACATTCCAACCTTGGAAGAACTGCCGATTCCCCTTCCCCACGCCAATCCCGACGCGCCGGCCGCCTCGATCCCGCTGCGGACGATCGCCTCGTTCGAGCAGACCACCGGCTACAACCAGATCAGCCGAGAGAACGGCAAACGGCGTGTCGTCGCAACAGCCGAGGTCCGCGGCCGCGACATCGGCTCGCTGGTGTCGGAAGCACAGGCGAAAGTCGTCGATCAGGTGAAGCTGCCGGCCGGCAGCTATCTCGCCTGGGGCGGCCAGTTCGAGAATTTCGCGGTCGCCCGGCAACGGCTGGTGTTCGTGGTGCCCGGGGTGTTCGCCCTGATCTATCTGCTGCTATTCGGCGCACTTGGCTCGGTGCGTGATGCTCTGCTCGTCTTCAGTGCCGTGCCGCTCGCGCTCACCGGAGGGATCGCGGCACTGTGGCTGCGCGGCATGCCGTTCTCGATCTCCGCGGCCGTCGGCTTCATCGCGCTTTCTGGCGTCGCCGTTCTCAACGGGCTCGTCATGCTGACGCAAATCCGCAAGCTGATCGCCGAAGGCGTCGAGCCGAAGACCGCCATTGGCGAAGGCGCGTTGACGCGATTTCGTCCCGTCGCGATGACTGCGCTCGTGGCCTCGCTCGGCTTCGTCCCGATGGCGCTTGCGACCGGTACTGGCGCCGAGGTTCAGAAGCCGCTGGCGACCGTCGTGATCGGCGGCCTGCTGACCGCGACACTGCTCACGCTGGTCGTGCTGCCGGCGCTGTACGCTCGCTTCGCCGTACCGCGCACGCCGACAAAACGCAGCAATGCGCCGCCGGCCCTCGTCCACGACCACGCCGCCGAGTAAAGTTGGCACTTCCCTCGCGCGCTCACGGTCGCCGCTTCTCCGGGTGAGCCGCCCGCGCCCACAGCAGCGCGAACGGCCCCAACGCGATTCCCGCCGCAAGAACGATGAACGCCAGCAGCCAGCCGGTCGCGCTCTGCGGGCCGCCGGCCGCGTCGAGCGCGGCGCCGGTTCCCCAGGCTCCAACCGCCGACAGACCGAAGCCGACCGTCGAGTGCAGAGCCAGAGTTGCACCACGATATTCGGAAGTCGCCGCGGCAGACATGCCGGCAGTCAACGCACCTGAATCGGCGGGCACGGTCAGGCCATAGGCGAGCAGTAGCAGTGCGAGCACCCATGCCGGCGCCGTCGCGTTGAGCCCGATG
Source organism: Bradyrhizobium sp. Arg816 (assembly GCF_029989365.1). Classification (GTDB taxonomy): domain Bacteria; phylum Pseudomonadota; class Alphaproteobacteria; order Rhizobiales; family Xanthobacteraceae; genus Bradyrhizobium. The sequence goes on from NZ_JAPRAQ010000001.1 coordinate 934,778, forward strand.
ATAAGTGCGACGCAGGCCGATGCGATCATGACGATCGTGATCGCGCGATGGCGGCCGAATTTCAGCGCGGCCTCGTTGCCGAGGATGCTTGCGGGCATCGAGATCACCGCGAAGCAGAAGCTCAGCACGACGGGACTCAACCAGGACGGCGCGCCCTGGTGCGCAACGACGAAGGTCCAGAATCCGACGAGCCAGGTGCGGATGCCGTAAAGCTCGAAGCAGTGCGCGCCGTAGCCGAGGATGTAACCGAGCGCCTCGCGGTTGGCGAAGACGGGTGCGAAGTTGAGCAGACGCCCCGCCTTCGGCGCGGGCCGCTGCTCCCGCATCAGAGGGCACGCGATGACCATGGCGACGGGACCAAAGCCGGTGACGAGGAAGGCGGTGCGCCACCCCCAGCGGTCGGCGATCAGTTGCGCCACCAGGAACGAGAGACCAACGCCGACCGAGAAGCTCGAAGTGTACAACGTAACGGCGCGCGAGGTGTCGCCGGCGGGAAGCCGGTCCGTCAGCGCCTTCAGGCCCGGCATGTAGGCGCCGGCAAATCCAAGCCCTGCAAGGGACCAGATCGCGGTCGCCGACCAGAACCCTTGCGCGAAGATTCCGAACGCTGCGGTCGCGAGCCCGCTGACGATCGAGCCCCAGAGCAGGACAATCCGCGCGTCGATCCGGTCGGTCAACGTCGTCAGCACGGGTACCGCGAGCATGTAACCGAACGCGTAACCGCTCGCCATCAGGCCGCCTTCGGCGGCGGAGAGGCCCCCACTCCGGCATCAAATGCTGCGCCAGATTTGCGGACAAGGTCACATGCGGCAGCAGGTTGCCGACCTGCCCTATGCACATCACCGCAATCAGAGACCGGCCGCCGAGCTTACGAATTTTGTTCTCCCACCTGAAGCGGCGTTGATGTTGCCTGCTCCGTGCGAAGCAGCAAGAGCGCGAAGAAGGCCGAGACCGAGACGAGCGCGCTGATCCACAGCGCACTGCTGCCGATGTGCTCCACCATCAGCCCCAGTGCGAGCGGCGCGGCGGCACCCGTCAGTCTAGAAGGCAGCGAGATCACGCCGACGCGCTTGCCGAATCCGGCCGGCCCAAACAGCGCCAATGGAAGTGTATCACGGGCAATGGTGATGATGCCGTTGCCCGCTCCGTACAACACCGTGAAAGTCGACGCGAGCAAGGGGCCGCCTACCACCAGCGCAACGACACCGATCGGATTCATCAGCATGGCCAGCCTCGCCGAGAGCAGCGGGTGAAACCGGGCGAGCCATCCTGCCTCCAGAAGGCGCGCGCCGACTTGCGCAGGCCCAACCAACGCTCCCGCGAGCAAGGCCTGAGCGGGTGTCGCGCCAAACGCAACCAGCATGGTCGGGAGAATGGCCGAGATTCCCGAACTGACGAAGCTTGCTGCCGCGAACATGTAAGCCAGCAGCACCATCGCGAAGGTCTCGCTCTGGCGTCCGGATTGCTGGATTGCACCCGGCCCCGGTCGAGCCTGCTGGTCCAACGGAACGGCGCGCGGCAGCGAGAGATTGAGCGGCAACGCAACAGCGATATGGATCGCCGCCCATACCTGGCAGGCGACGCGCCAGCCGTACTCCGACGCGAGCCAGGTCGTGAGGGGCCAGCCGAGCGTGCTGGCGAAACCGGCGATCAGCGTGATGCCGGCGATGGTTCGCCGTGCATGGGTACCGTAGATGCGCGCAAGCGTCGCGAAGGCCGCTTCATAGAGGCCCATGCCCATGCCGATCCCGAGCAACGCCCAGGCCGCAATCAGCACCGCCACGCCATGGGCCACGGACAGCAGGAGCAGGCCCGCCACAAGCACGAGGTTCGAAATGGCAAGCAGGCTGCGTCCGCCAAACGTATCGATCGCATGCCCCACGCGCGGGCCGAGCAGGCCAGAGATGACGAGCGCTCCCGACAGCGCGCCGAACACGTAAGTCGGCGCGAGACCGAGATCGCGCGCAATCGGCGCGGCCAGGATGGCCGGGAGATAATAGCTCGACGCCCATGCAACCGTTTGCGCGGTGCCGAGCGCGAGCACGATGGCGAGCGGACCTCGGGCTTGGCCCGCAGGAAGTTGCGTCATGAACAACCGCACCCCGAAGCACCGGCCTTCTTCGCCGTTTCGTCGGCGGCACAGCAGGTGGACAAATCCTCCTTCGCACTGCCGCCGCAACATCCCGATGCAGCTCCGGCTGCCTCGACACCACCACGCGTGCAGACGCCGGTCTCCGGCAGCACAAGCTCCACCCTCGCCGCCGCCTCCTTGTCGCCGGCGAGGTCGGCCGCAATCGAGCGAACCTGCTCATAACCCGTCATCATCAGGAACGTCGGCGCACGGCCATACGACTTCATGCCCGCCATGTAGAAGCCCGGCTCATCATGCGCGAGCTCGCGCGCACCGTGTGGACGCACCGTGCCGCAGCTATGCTCGTTGGGATCGATCAGCGGTGCGAGAGCGACCGGTGCCTCGATGGCGGGATCGAGCCGCAAACGCAGTTCAGACAGAAAGGAGAAGTCTGGACGGAAACCCGTCGATACGATCAGTTCGTCCACGACCACGCTTCGCCCACCGCAACAGGCCCCTGCCGCGATCTTGAGGCGACCCTCGGAGTCCAAGAGGTGCGTGACGCCGAATTCGGTCTCGACCCTGATCTTTCCGGAGGCAACAAGCGCGGCGAAGGCGCTGCCGAGTTCGCCACGTGCGGCGAGTTTATCGTTGCGGCCGCCGCCAAAAGCCTTCGCGGGATCGGCGCCGCGCAACAGCCAGACCGGCTGCGTGCCCGGCACTTCGTCGGCGAGATGCACAAGATTGATCAGCGTGCCCACCGCTGAATGGCCCGCGCCGAGCACCGCAACAGTCTTCCCGGCATATTTGGAACGGCTGGCACCCCACACATCCGGCATGCCGTAGGCAACTCGGCCAGCACATTCATGTTCGCCGATCGCCGGCAGGCCGTTGCGTCCGGCCGGATTGGGGGAGAACCATGTGCCTGAGGTATCGATCACAGCATCTGCACGCAGAACCTCGGGCCCCTTGCCGTTCTGATAGCGGATTTCAAAAGGCGCCTGCTCTCTGCCCTTGGTCTTTGCCTTGTCGAAGCCGACGCGGCTGATGGCCGAGACGCGGCTGGCGGTCCGGATCACCTCGCGCAGCGGCGTGCGCGTCGCGAGCGGCGTCAGGTATCGATCGAGCAGTTCGCCGCCGGTCGGATAGGATTGCGGGTCCGGCGAATTCCATCCCGTCGGCGCAAGCATCCGCGCGGCGGCCTTGTCGACATTGTACTCCCACGGCGAGAACAGCTGGACCTGCTGCCACTGGCGGACCGCGTGTCCGGCTTCGGGTCCGGCCTCCAGCACAATGGCGGACATGCCTCGTTCGAGCACGTGGGCTGCCGCAGCGAGACCGACGGGTCCTGCCCCGATGATGGCTACCGTCTTCTCACTCATTCGGCTTATCCCATCTTTCTAGAATCATCGAATAAGTCGGCCAAAAAAGTCAGGCCGCCGTCTTGGCATCCTTGCACTCGGTTTCGTCGGCACAGCACTCCGACACCAGGAAATCCACCAGGCCCCGCATCCCGTCGTAGTTCGCGTGGCAGACGAGCGTCGTGGATTCGCGGACCTGACTAATCAGCCCGACCGCAACCAGAGACTTGATGTGATGAGACAGCGTCGATGCCGGGATCTTCAGCTTGTCCTGCAAGCGGCCGACGGGCATGCCCGATCGTCCAGCGCGGACCAGGGCCCTGTAGATCTGAAGCCGCGTCCGGTTACCCAGGGCTTCCAAGCGTGCTGCTGCCTCGTCGATCTTCATGACCATAAGATGCGCCGATCGGCCCTCGTCGTCAACCGTATTTCTAGAATATTGGAAATATAGGAGAGACCCCTCCCCGACGAGAGCGGCTTCAGCAGCACTTTCCGTTTTGCTGGATCGGCGGACAAGGAACCGATCCGTACGAACAGAAGACGCAGCAATCGCCGCTCGTCGGCTTGAGCCGGGTGCCGCATCCCTTGCAATCGTAGAAGAACTGACAGGCGTCAGTCGGCATGGTTTCGGCTGACGCGTGATGACAGACCGGACACGTGATTATCGATTGCGTTTGCATTGCCGGCTTTCCTCGATCGCAAGCCACGACGCATTCTAGACGCGCCCAGTTCGGAAATTCAATTGACGCTTCATCATCATTTCTATAAATCTGGATATATGGAAACAGAAGAAGCAGTCCTCGCGCTCGCCGCCCTGTCACAATCGACCCGTCTGGAGGCGTTCCGGACGCTGGTCCGACACGAGCCCGACGGCCTTGCGGCCGGCGACCTCGCACGCCTGCTGGAAGTCCCGGCGAATACGCTTTCGGCTCATCTGTCGATTCTGACTCGCGCGCGTCTGGTGACCTCCGAGCGACACAGCCGTTCAATCGTCTATCGCGCCAACCTTGCGGAGTTCAGGGACGTTGCGGTTTTCCTGCTTCGGGATTGCTGCGGCGGCCGGCCGGAGATCTGCGAACCGGTCGTCGAGAGCCTTCAAGCCTGCTGCTCGCCAAAGCGAAAGGAGCGAAGCCGTGCCTGACCAGATGTACAATGTTTTGTTCCTGTGCACCGGCAATTCGGCGCGCTCGATCCTCGCCGAGTCGATCCTTCGCAAGGAGATCGGACGCTCCGGGGGCGCCACACATTCAACGCCGAAGGCCGGCTGATGGACAATTTCGACCTCTCGCGACGCCTCGCGGCCGAAGCGCTCGGCACCGGGATTCTCGTCGCCACCGTCGTCGGCTCCGGCATCATGGCCGAGACCCTGACCAAGGATGTCGCCCTTGCGCTTCTGTGCAATACCTTGCCGACCGGAGCCATTCTGGTCGTCCTGATCACCGTGCTCGGTCCGATCTCCGGCGCGCATTTCAATCCCGCTGTGACCCTCGTCTTCGCCGGCAAGCGCGAGCTTCCGGCAAACGAGGCCGTGCTCTACGTGGTCGCGCAGATCGCCGGTGGCATCGCGGGAACGATGGCCGCGCATCTGATGTTCGGACTTCCCCTGCTCGATTTCTCGACGAAGGTTCGAACGGGAGGGCCGCAATGGTTCGCCGAAGCGGTCGCCGCCTTCGGTCTGGTCGCGACGATCCTGGCCGGCATCCGATTTCAGCGGACCGCGGTTCCCTGGCTGGTGGGCCTCTACATCACGGCAGCCTACTGGTTCACGGCCTCCACGTCGTTTGCAAATCCGGCGGTGGCCATCGCGCGGTCGCTGACAAACACGTTCTCCGGCATTCGTCCGACCGACCTGCCCGGATTCATTCTTGCGGAGCTCTGCGGAGCATTCGCCGGCATGCTGTTGATGAACTGGCTGCTCGGGCACTCCAGGGCCCGCGGCCCCGTACAAATTGCGGAGACCACCCGATGAGCGTGACGATCTACCACAACCCCGACTGCGGCACCTCGCGCAACACGCTGGCGATGATCCGGCAGAGCGGCGCGGAGCCCACTGTCATCGAATATCTCGAGACCCCGCCGTCGCGCGAAACGCTCAAGCAACTGATCGCTGCGATGGGCATTCCGGTTCGCGCATTGCTGCGCGAGAAAGGCACGCCGTACAAGGAGCTGGGCCTCGCCGATCCCAAATGGACGGACGACCAGTTGATCGATCAGATGCTCGCGCATCCCATTCTCATCAACCGCCCGATCGTCGTGACCTCGAAGGGCACGCGCTTGTGCCGCCCTTCCGAGGCCGTCGCCGATCTCCTCGACAATCCGGTCGGCAGGTTCGTAAAGGAGGATGGCGAGGTGGTCGAAGCGCGATAGCGCAACTCACCGTCCCCAACGCTCTTCGGGCCGGTCGACCGGCATTATCGGAGGGCGAGTTGCACCACTGACGCCACCAGTGACAATCCCGCGAGCAGCAAGAGAGCCAGCACCGTGTTGCGGAAGGTCTCGTCGTTGATCTTGCCGAAGAGTTTGAAGCCGGACCAAAGGCCCGCGACCATGAAGGGAATGCCTGATGCGTACAGCGTCAGCGTTTCCTTCGTAATGGTGCCGGCTACGGCCTGAGAGCTCGAGATGACAACGAACGCCACGAACAGCACTGGCTGAAACACCGCGCGCTGCACGTCCTTGGGCCAGCCGCGCCATTGGCAGGAAATCGTCGAGATCACGCCGCCGAGCCCCGTCAGGCCGCCAAGCAAGCCGTTGGAGACGCCAATGGCGATATCGGCCCCGACTCCGATCTTCACCGGAGCGAATACGGGCTTCGTCAGGCCATAGACTGCGTAGAGCACCAGCAGGAGCCCCACACCGAATCGGAGGTAGCTGGGGTTCAGGTAAGCGAGAATGCTGACGCCGATCGGGATGCCGATGACGGTTCCGAGCGCGAGCGGCCAGGCCTTCCGAAGGTCGAGGAGATGTCGCAGCTTGAAGATGCCGTAGCCCTGCGTGAGCAAGCCGTAGCCTGCGATCAAGGTAGCGGTCTGCATCGGCGTGATGATGTGCAGCCATACGCCCGACACCACGAGGCCCATGGCGAATCCGGAAAAGCCGCTGACGAAGCCGCCGGCGAGCGCGGCAAGTGCGAAGAGAGCGAAGACAGGTCCATCCATGGGTCGTCTCCCCAAGAACAATGCAGGCGAGCACTTGGATGGATATCCATCTGATGGGGAGGTCGCGGGTCCCCGCAATCTTTGGCTCAACTCTTCGTGCTGGCAGTCTTGTCCAGGGCCGCGCGCAAGCCTTCGGCGAGCTTGACGGCGTCGTCGTTCGCCCAGAAGTGCATGAAGAAAAGTCGCGGCTGCTCATCCAGCATGTGGCTGTGCAGCGCGGTCACCTCGATGCCGTGCGTGCGCAGCGCCAGAATGACAGGGTTGACCTCGTCACCCGTCAGGACGAAGTCGCCCGTGATGGCCGCCTTCCCGCCCCCGGTCGGCTGGAAGTTGATTCCGATCGCAACGCCCATTGGAGCGACGGGGGTCAATGCCATGCCGTCCTGCGTGATTGGATCACGTCGCTTCACGTTGAATTGGTAGACGCCTCCGTTGGCCTGGCCTTTGACGCCGATGATCTGGTCGAGCTTCGCGGTGTCGAGGTCCACGGCCGGCGGCGGGCTCGCCGGCGCTGCGACAGTCAACGGAGTCTTGCTTTCGGCAAGTGCATCGTGGATCGCAGAGGCGAGCTTGACCGGGTCCCCGTGCCCGGCAACATGCATGTAGAACGTCGCCGGACTCGCGCGCAGCAGATGATTGTGGATGGCGGTGATCTCGAGGCCGTTCGCGATCATCTTCGCCATCACGGGATTGATCTCGGTTTCGAGCAGCACGAGGTCGCCCATGACCATGGCGCCGCCGTGTGCAGGTTTGAACGCGACCCAGCCGCCGAGCGCCAGCGCCGGCTTGATCGTCACGCCGTCCAACGTCACGGAGAGATCACTGCGGGGAAAGCCGTAGCGGTGGACGTCATCCGAGACGGCGGGCTTGCGGCCCAGCGTCTCGTCAACCTTCTGCCAGTCGACGTTCTGCGCTCGAGCCGCCGAGACCGAGCCAAGGAGGCTGGCGCCGAGACCGATGAACGCGAAGAGTGTGCTTCTCATTGATGTGCTCCCAAGTCTTGAAGCAGCTTCGGCGCGAGCGCCCCACAGCCGGGAATCGGCTGAGACGTCCCCGTCAATGCGTGCATCGATAAGCGCCGGCGCATTCGCCGTGCCGATCAGTCCAGATAATCTGTCGGAAGAAATGTATGATGCTGACATGTTGCGCCCTTGGTGGTTAAGGACGCGATACTTTGGCATGTCGCCTCACGGGGAGATCGCACATCCCCGTAGCGGCGAATTAAAGCCCAGATGGCCGAACTGTCAATCTGCTCATGTCCGGGAATGCAGAAGTCATCGGAGGCACGTCACGAGATTTCGCCGATCGGATGGAACGACGTCGATTGCACGGCAACTTGCCTTCGGCGACTCCAATCGGGTCCGGATCGTGCCCTAGCGATCCTCAGTCGGATGCACCCATTTGTACGGCGTGATGCTTTGCGTCGCGGTCAGCTTGATCATGTGGACGGGCGGTGCGGAACGCCCCTTTCGGCATGACCGGCACTTGAGCGACGCTTCCAGCTTCCAGATCGGCGTATCGCGCGGACGGCGGATCGCATCGAGCGGCAGGCTCGCACGCGCCTTGCACCTGTTGCATTCGACCTCGAGCCAGCCCATGCCGCCGTTGAGACATTGAGCGATCGTCGGGGACGGCTGCGAGGGGCCACCGTAGCCTTCCATGCGGACCGACCAGGCTTCGGCCTCGGCCCGATCGGCTTCACGGACGGCCTTCCTGGCTTCTTCGCGGGCGTGCCTGGCGGAAATCTCCGCCCCCATGATCCGGCCGCTCCAGATGACTTCCCGCGATTTGGTGCCCATGCCGTCACCAAAGCTGTGCCCGACAGCGTTGGCAAATTATCGATGGCTAGTGGGTCCGATCCGCAATTTGACACTGCGTGTCGTGGGTGTGGACAACCGACATCGCAGATTCTATCGCGAAGCGGTGCTGCACTCACCAAGGAACAGTCGCCTGCCCGCGCAGTTTCCTCAACTGGAGGAAACGCCGATGAAAACAACAACCCTGACTTTAGCGATCTTGCTGGCTTGCTCGACGAGCTATGCCTCGGCCCACAGCGCCAAACGCCACCACCATCACGGCTGGTTCAATTCGATGAACATGATGCACGGCCCCGGCCGGACGGCGGCGAGGACCGACCCGAACGGAACGGCCGGTGGCCCGACAAGCCTCAGCGGTACCGGCTTGTCGAAGTTCGGCGGACAAATTCCGGGAGCCAGTGGCGCAGCGCGGCAGTAAGCCTGCAAACCCGCGCGACGCCTTAAAACTGAAAGGGCGTGACCGACACAGAGAGTTTGCCGTCGGCCGATTTTTGCACGGCAAACTCGACCTCTTTCGAGGCCTTCACATCGCCTACGGTGACTGATATCGCGCCGCTGCATTGCAGGGTCCGCTTGCCGTTGCTGGACGAGGTCGTCACGATCTTCTCGCCCGAGAAGGTAGAGCGGCTTGTTGTTTTCCAGGCTCGCTTTTGCAGTCGAGGTCCTGGCGGCGAATTCGACCAGCGGATTGCGATGATCGTCCGAAACGATATCGAGCACGGCCTTCCGTGTCTCAGGCGAATCGCACTCGGGCCTTGCGTCGCAGCCACTGAGAGACATGGCGATCGGCAAGCTCCAGAGGACGAGCAGCCGACTGGGACAAAACTGCATTCAATATGCTCTGGGTGGTTGAACACAGCGATCAACCCATCTGGGTAACCATCGTTCCTGCGGTCTCATCTGCCGGTGCCGGGCAAGCTCCGCTGCCCGGCCTATTCGGCGGCTTGCGAAACGCGCCCGGTCCATTCATCCGCAGGAGCCGATCGTTCGCCCGATGGAAGCCCCCGTCCCTTCACCAAGCCGAAAATTGCGGGGATCACGACCAGCGTCAGCAGTGTCGATGACGTCATGCCGCCGATCATCGGCACCGCAATGCGCTGCATGATCTCCGATCCGGCCCCGGTGCTCCACATGATCGGCAGCAGACCGGCCATGATGGCAACCACCGTCATCATCTTGGGCCGCACGCGCTCGACCGCGCCCACCATGATGGCGTCGTGGAGATCCCGGCGCGTCAGTGGCCTCGCCTCGGCGCTGCACCTGGACTTCACCTCGGCCAGCGCATGATCGAGGTAGATCAGCATGACGACACCCGTCTCGGCGGCGACGCCTGCGAGCGCGATGAAGCCGACCGCGACGGCAACGGACAGGTTGAAGCCGAGCCACCACATCATCCAGATGCCGCCGACCAGCGCGAACGGCAGCGACAGCATCACGATCAGCGTCTCGGTCATCGCCCGGAAGTTCAGGTACAGCAGCAGGAAGATGATCGTGAGCGTCACGGGCACCACGATCTTCAGCCGGGCCGCGGCGCGCTGCAGATATTCGTACTGGCCGCTCCACACGACGTAGGTGCCGGCGGGAAACCGGACGCTCTCCGTCACGGCGCGTTGCGCATCAGTGACGTAGCTTCCGATGTCGCGATCCCGGATATCGACATAGATGTAGGTCGCAAGCTGGCCGTTCTCCGTTCGGATCGACGTCGGCCCGCGCGCGGGTTCGACCTTCGCCACCTCGCCGAGCGGCACGGCGCCGCCCGACGGCATCGGCACCAGGATGTCGCTGGCGATGGCCTTGGGGTTGTCTCTGAGGTCACGCGGATAGCGCATGTTCACCGTGAACCGGCGCCGGCCCTCCACGGTCGTCGTGACCGTCTGACCGCCGAGCGCAGCCGCGATGGTGTCCTGGACGTCCTGGATCAGGATGCCGTAACGGGCGAGCGCCTCACGGTCGGGAACGATCTCGAGATAATAGCCGCCGATGCCGCGCTCGGCGTAGGCCGACGACGTGCCGGGCACGGTCTTGATGACGCGTTCGATCTGCTTCGCGAGCCGGTCGATCTCGACCAGGTCCGTGCCCATGACCTTGACGCCGACCGGCGTGCGGATTCCGGTGGAGAGCATGTCGATGCGCGCCTTGATCGGCATGGTCCAGGCATTGGAGACGCCCGGAAACTGCAACGCCTTGTCCATCTCGGCGATGAGACTGTCGACGGTCACGCCGGAACGCCACTGCTCCCTAGGCTTCAGGTTGACGACCGTCTCAAACATCTCGGTCGGAGCGGGATCGGTGGCAGTGGCGGCTCGTCCCGCCTTGCCGTAGACCGAAGCGACCTCCGGGAACGACTTGATGATGCGGTCCTGCATCTGCATCAGCTCGGCCGCCTTGGTGACCGAAATGCCGGGCAGCGTCGTTGGCATGTAGAGCAGCGTCCCCTCATTCAGCGCCGGCATGAACTCGGTGCCGAGCTGGCGCGCCGGCCAGATCGTCACCGCAAGCACGACGAGCGAAGCCAGGATGACCAGCGTCTTGGCGCGCAGAACCGCCTTGATCACGGGACGGTAGACCCAGATCAGGGCGCGATTGATGACGTTCCTGCTCTCCGGGACGATCCTGCCGCGGACGAAGATCACCATCAGCGCCGGCACCAGGGTGACGGACAGCAAGGCCGCGGCGGCCATGGAGAAGGTCTTCGTGAACGCCAGCGGGCTGAACAATCGGCCCTCCTGCGATTCCAGCGTGAAGATCGGCATGAACGACACAGTGATGATCAACAGGCTGAAGAAGAGCGCGGGGCCGACCTCGGATGCCGCGTCGATCAGGACCTGCACGCGCGACTGATCGGGCCTCGCCCGTTCGAGGTGCTTGTGTGCGTTCTCGATCATGACGATGGCGGCGTCCACCATGGCGCCGATCGCAATCGCGATGCCGCCGAGGCTCATGATGTTCGATCCGAGCCCGAGCAGCTTCATGGCGCCAAACGCCATCAACACGCCGACCGGCAACATCAGGATCGCGACGAGTGCGCTGCGGACATGCAGGAGAAACACGATGCAGACGAGCCCGACGACGATGCTCTCCTCGAACAGGGTATGCTTGAGGGTATCGATGGCCGCATAGATCAGGTTCGACCGGTCGTAGACCGGCACGATCTCGACCGATTTCGGCAGGCTGCTCGCGATCTCCCTGAAGCGCTTCTTGACGTTTTCGATCACGTCGAGGGCGTTGACGCCGAACCGCTGCAGCACGATGCCGCTTGCGACCTCGCCCTCGCCGTTCAATTCGGCGATGCCCCGCCGCTCGTCGGGCCCGAGCTCGACGTTGGCGACGTCCCGCAGCAGCACCGGGGTGCCGTTGCTCGTCTTCAGCACGATGTTGCCGAGATCGTTGATGCTCTTGATGTAGCCCTTGCCGCGGATGACGTATTCGAACTCGGAAAGCTCGACGGTGCGGCCGCCGACGTCGGCGTTGCTGGCGCGGATCGCCTCACGTATTTTTTGCATGCTGATGCCGCGGTCGCGCATCCGCTGCGGGTCGAGGACCACGTTGTACTGCTTGACGAAGCCGCCAACGCTGGCGACCTCGGCGACGCCTTCGGCCTTGGCCAGCGCGAACTTCAGATTCCAGTCCTGGATCGTGCGCGTGTCCGCCAGGTTCAATTCCTTCGATACGACGGCGTATTGGTAGACCCAGCCGACGCCGGTCGCGTCGGGCCCGATGGTCGGGGTGACGCCGGCGGGAAGCCTGGACGCCGCGCCGTTCAGGAATTCCATGACGCGCGACCGCGCCCAATAGATGTCGGTGCCGTCCTCGAAGATCACATAGACGAAGGAGACGCCGAAGAACGAGAAGCCGCGGACGACTTTCGATTTCGGCACGGTGAGCATCGCCGTCGTCAGCGGATAGGTGACCTGATCCTCGATCACCTGCGGCGCCTGGCCGGGATACTCGGTATAGACGATGACCTGCGTGTCCGAGAGATCCGGAATCGCATCCAGCGGAAGGTGAACCAGGGCATAGAGGCCGGCGGCGGCCGCGAAGCCGGTCCCGAATAGCACGAGCAGCAGATTGCGCGCCGACCAGGCGATGACGCGGGCGATCATTTTTGATCTCCCGTTGCATTGCCAGGGCCGGCGTCGGTGGCCTGGGACGCCGCCTCACCAAACCCCTTCAGCGCCGCCTTCAGGTTGCTTTCCGCATCGATCAGGAAGTTGGCGGAGGTCACCACCTCCTCGCCGTCCGAGAGACCCTGGCGCACCTCGACATAACCGCCGCCGCGACGGCCGAGCTTGACTTCCCGCGGCTCGAAGCGCCCTTCCCCCTTGTCGACGAGGACGGCCTGCCGGCTGCCGGTGTCGAGCACCGCGCTGTCCTGTATCGCCAGGACGGGCGTGGCATCGGCCGTGTCGATGTCGGCATCGACGTACATGTCGGGCAGCAGCACCGCGTCCGGATTGGCAAGCTCGATCCTGATGCGAACGGTTCGCGTGTCGCGGTTCACCTGCGGATAAACGACGGCGATTGTCCCGGTGAAGCTTCGGCCGTGGAAACTGCGCGCGCGCACCGCGACTGACTGCCCCACCGCGATGTTGCCGAGATCGCGCTCGGCCACGTCGACCAGCGCCCAGACGACCGAGGTGTCCGCGATCCGGAACAGCACGTCGCCGGGATTGGCCCGCATACCTTCGATCGCGTTGCGTTCGAGCACGACCCCGTCGCGCGGCGCAGACCAGCGTATGGCGACGGGCGCGGTGTGCGTCTTGTCCATCTCCGCGATGACGGACTCGGGAACGTCGAGATTGACCAGCCGCTGTCGCGAGCCGCGACCGTACATCTCGACACCGCCGACCGTCTTGGAGGTGATCGTCGCGAGATATTCCGCAGCCGCGGACGCCACGGCCGAACTGTAGATTTCCATCAGCGGCTGGCCGGCCTTCACGCGCGTGCCGGTGGTCACGTCGGCAACCTTCTGCACGAAGCTTTCGGCGCGCATCGCGATCACCGACACGCGGCGTTCATCGAGCTGGATCGTGCCGGGCGCCTTCACCGAGACCCGGATCGAGCGCCGCGCGACGGGCTCGGACTTCACGCCCGCGCGCTGGATCTTGCCGGGCGACAGCTTCACGGTGCCGTCGTCGGTGTCGTCGCCTTCGTAAACGGCGACATAGTCCATCCCCATCGGATCCTTCTTTGGGACGGTCGACGTATCGGGCAGCCCCATGGGATTGCGGTAGTAAAGGATTTTTCGCGGCGAAGCCGCCTGCGCCTTCGGCAGCGCCGGCGCGACGGCCGCTCCATCGTCGTCGTAGACCGGCAGATAGTCCCGCGCGCGGTCGTCCTTCTTCGGACCCGCAGACCAGAGCGGTGCACCACTTGGATCGCGGTAGTAGAGCGGCGTTCGCTCCGCGGCAGCCGCAGCCGACGTCATGTCGGCCTCGGCGAGCCAGCCCGCACCGTTCGAATGCCAGTAGTAACCGGCCAGGACCAGGCCACCGCCCAGCGCAAGAGCCGTCAGGAGACGCAGCGTTTTCATGTCGTGTATCCGCGCGCCCGGGAGCGCGCGTCCGTGTGAAGGAAAAAGGGGAATGTCGGGCGCCGCCGGGCAGCGCCCGAACGCTCACTTGATCGCCGTGACGATCACCTTGCCGGTGACGGTCTCCGGTTCGCCCTGCACCTTCACGGACAGCGTCATCTGGTAGCGGCCGGCCATCGGCAGGTCCGTCTTGAAGGCGTACACACCCGGCTCCCTGGACGGCAGCGGCGCGACCGCCGATTCCATCTCGGCCATCCCGTCCGGGGCCATGTCGAGGCGGGTCTTGAAGATGACCGCATCCGGTATCGGCTTGCCGGTCTGCTTGTTCGTCAGGCGAACGGCGAGCGTGACGTCTTCGCCCTTCTTCATCTGCGGAGTGACGGGCTCGAAGGCGTAGTCGCCCGCGCCCGCCATCGCGGTGGAAGCGGCAAGCGAAAGGGTGGCGGCGAGAGCCGCGGTGCTGATTTTGGAAAGCATTGTCCTGTCCTCATGAATTGATCTTTCGCCGTGGCGCGTGAAGCGCGCACGTCAGTCGTCGTCGCGAGCAGGCATGCCGCTCGCGTCTCGGGCTTTGCGAGATCAGATTCGAGGAGGTCGGAAAGGAGGACTGCCGCCGCGGAAGGAAACGACCTGATCCGGGGGAATAACCATCGTGCTGGCCATGACGGCGAGACGTTCGAACGCCACGGGCCGGACATCACCGAGCGCGATGATCCCGCCAACGCAGCAGAAACCCATCCCGCACTTGTAGCCGTCGCTATGGGAGCCCGTTCCCTTCATGTCGGGACAACACTCGTCCATCGACATGTCGGCGTCGCCGCTCATGTGCATGGCCGTCTGCATGCCGTCCGACGACATTGCGAGGTTCGCCGCGGACGCGCCGACCGGCAGCATCGCCAGAGATATGGCGATGGCGACTGCCAGGATGGTACGGACGAACTGCATCAATATCGACTTGCCTTGTCGGGCCGGAACACGGCCTCAGTAGCATATTCGGACACCAAAGGCAGTCATTGATCGTGGTCAAGGGTACGTTACCCAGGCTCGTCCGGAGGCCGGTTGGACGTTTCGACGCGGTCCTTCGGACTATCGTGCAAAACAGCAACACAAGGCCACCATCGACCAACCGGCCCGTCCAACAGCCCGCGCGGATGTTGACGCGCTCACCCCCGGATGCCAGTTTCGTGATCGGTAGTGTCCGCAAGGACTCTTCAAGGGAATGCGGTGCGTCCACCTCAGTGGGCAATTCCGCGGCTGCCCCCGCAACTGTAGGCGGATAGTCGACGACCAAACGAACCACTGGAGCCCCGTTTGGGCCTCTGGGAAGGCGGTCGAAGGCGATGACCCGCGAGCCAGGAAACCTGCTGCCAGCCATGGTCACGCGCGAACGCATTGGGCGGGGTGCCCTGATGTCGGACAAGTAGCCGGTGCATCCGCCGCCTGGGGCGAAGGTGGATGACTAAGGCAACCGCGGTGACGGTTTGTTTGCGTCGCCGCAGAGCGTTGTCGTGCAAGATCTTCATTTCCGTGCTGGCGCGAGGCCAGCGTTGTCGCATGCTTTCCTGATTACTCTGCTCGCGTCGGTGTCCTTATCGTCCGCGGCGCTCGCGCAAAGCGCGGCGGAGGACAACCGCTCCAGGGAGGTCGGCCCGGTGATCGTGTCGCCGCCTGCGCCGCGACAGGCTCCTGCCGTCAGCCCCGGCACTCAGAAGCAGCGCGCGGCCCGGCGCGCCGCGGGACGCAATCGTGGCGCCCCTGCTGTCGCCGTTCCGGCCACGCAAGCTCCGAGCGGCCCGGTGCAGACGCCGCTGAACACGGCCGCCGTCACCGACGTCGGCTCCCGGCTCGGGATCACGGCGCGCGAGATGCCGGCGACCGTCGAGGTCATCAGTCATCAGACGATGCAGGACCTGGGCATCCGGACCACGACCGACATCGCCAAGGCTGCAGTCGGCGTCACCGGCGGCGATGCGCCCGGCGCGCCCGCCATCTTCTCGATGCGTGGCTTTTCCGGCGACCAGATCTCCACGCTCTACAACGGCATCCCGATCGGGCCGTCGACCATGACCGGCCGTCCCATGGACGTGGCTGGCCTCCAGCAGGTCGAGATCATCAAGGGACCGGACTCGCTGGTGGCGGGCCTCGGTGCGACCGGCGGCGCCATCAACTACGTGAACAAGGCGCCGCACACCGGACCAATCGTCAACGACGCCTTCACCTCCTACGATTCCTTCAACGGCTATCGCGCCGGTTACGGATCGGGCGGCAGCACGCTGATCAACGGCCTCGACTACCGCTTCGACATCAGCCATTTCAACAACAAGGGCTTTATCGACGACACCTATTCGAAGCTCAGCAACGTATCGGGCCAGCTGAACTATCGCGTCAACGAGAACCTGAAGATCTGGGGCGCGACCGAATACAGGCAGGACAACGACCGCTTCTACTGGGGAACGCCGCTCGTGCCGGCGAACGCGCCGGGCATCGTGCCGACGTACGGCATCGTGTCCGGCCTCTGGAGCAACTATTACCTCGGCGGCGGCACGCCGGTCCCGGTCACCATCGACGCGCGCACGCTGACCACGAACTACAATGTGCTCGACAATCACAGCGGCGCCAACGAGCTCTGGCTGCGCAGCGGCTTTCAATGGGACATCACCAACAACATCTCGCTGAAAAGCCAGGTCTATGGCTATGACGCCCACCGGCACTGGTTCAACAACGAGATCTCGTCGTTTGACCAGACCGTAGGCAATTTCGCAGGCGCGCAGAGCATCTACCGCGAGCGCCTGGCGCTCGATCACGCGCAGCGGCTCTACGGCAACATCACCGACCTCACCGTCAATTCCAACGTCGGCGGAATGGACAATCGCTTCGTCGCCACCGTGGCGGCGAGCAGCAACCAGTTCAACGTCTCGCAGGACACGCTGTTCTTCAATGACTACGTCGACCTCCTCAACCCGGATCGGGGGTTCTATGGCCCACGCGCCGACGAGAAAATCTACACCCATCTCGACACCGCCTCGCTGTCGTTCGAGGACCGGCTCAAGCTGACCTCGACCTTCGCGCTGATCGGCGGCATCCGTTTTGAGAATATCGAGCTGTCGCGGACCCGCTTCGACGAGAATGGCCTTCTGAAAGCCAACTATCCTTTCTCGAAGACGTTCAATCCGGTCACCGGACGCATCGGCTACACCTGGGACATCGCGCCCGGCGTGATGCTTTACAGCCAGTACGCGACGGCAGCCGACCCGACGGTGGCGAACATCTTCATCCTCAGGCCCACGACGCCGCTGCTGCTCACGACGTCGCGGACCTACGAGACCGGCGTGAAGCTGCTGTCGGCCGACAAGCGCGCGGAGGCCACGTTCTCGGCCTTCGACATCGAGCGCAAGAACGTCTACGTCCCGGAAAGCGGCATCCTCTTCAACGTCGCCGGCAAGATGGCCTCCAAGGGCGTCGAGATTGCCGCCGCGGTCAATCCGGTCGCCGGCCTGAAACTATGGGGCAACGTCGCCTTCGTGCAGTCGCGCTTCATCGACTTCACCTATGTCGACGGCAATGGTGACTTCCAGTCCTATTCGGGCAAGACGCCGCCCAACGTTCCCAACTTCATCGCCAACGCCGGCGCCTCCTATCGCTTCGATACGAAACTGCCGGTGGAGATCGGCGGCCTCGTCCGTCACGTCGGCGACCGCTTCAACTTCCAGGACAATCTGGTCACGATGAACGCCTACACGATCTTCGACGCATACGCGTTCGTCGATATCCCAAAGGCGTATTTCCCGGGCGTCGACCAGACCCGGATCAGCTTTCGCGTGAGGAACCTGACCAACAAGCTCTACGCGGCGTGGGGCGATCCGGGTTACACCGACCAGATCATCCTGGGCGCGCCGCGCAGCTACGAGGTCGCGGCTTCGTTCAAATGGTAGTCGCGGATCAGTTCGCCCGCGCCGTGGCGGGAGTTGTCACGCGACAGTAGGACGCAATCGCAAATCGATTACGCCGTTGAAGCCGCAGGTCTCGAGAGCTATCGATCAACGAAACCTGCCTTTCATCGGGAGCATCGCATGAGCACCATCACCGGCGGCTGTCACTGTGGCGCGATCCGCTATCAGGTCGAGGGCGAAGCGATCGTGCACGCGCTGTGTCACTGCCGCGATTGCAGGCTTCACGCGGGCGCTCCCGTCGTCGGCTGGACGATGTACGCGGACGATGCCGTCAAGGTGACCAAGGGCGAGCCCAAGGTGTATCACTCCTCGGAACATGCCCGGCGGCACTTTTGCGGCGACTGCGGAACCGGCCTGTTTTACGTCAATGCCGACATGTTGCCCGGGGTCATCGACGTCCAGAGCGCGACCTACGACGTTCCCGATGCCGTACCGGCGACGATGCACATCCAGGTCGCAGAGCGCCTTGGATGGATGGAGCGCGCGCACGAGCTGCCGACATTCGACCGCTATCCTCCGCCGCCGTAGCGGCGCGCGCCAAGCGTTCGCCGTCTGGATGGAACCGCACAAACACCATCTTGCAACGGCCTGACGATCTCACGTAGATTGATCGGCGTGGGGGCGAAGCAGACTCCCCGTGAGACCTCGGTCCAAGCTCTGCGCAGCACGCCATTCGTGGAGCTTGCGCATGGATACCGAACGCCACCCTCCTCTCCGTCATACCGTTGCCATCCTCTCCCGCGGCGACGCTGCCGCGCGCCGGGACACGACGGCGCAAAACAGCCGCTTCGTCCGCGTTTTCGAAGCTCTCGCCGCGGTCGGCATCGAAGCCCGGCCGGTGATCTACGACGAGATTTTCGCCGACGCCGTCCGCGATCAACTGCTCGCCGTCGATGGCGTGCTCGTCTGGGTCGATCCGATCCATCAGGGCAAGACGCGCGAGGCCCTCGACCCGCTGCTTCGCGACGTTGCGGCGCAAGGGCCATGGGTGAGCGCCCATCCCGACGTGATCCTGAAGATGGGCGTCAAGGACGTGCTCTACCGCACCCGTCATCTCGGCTGGGGAGCCGACACCCATCGCTATGACACCGCCGCAAGCTTCCGCGCCGAATTTCCCGCGCGCCTTCAGGCGAACGGTCCGCGCGTGCTCAAGCAAAATCGCGGCAATGGTGGCCAGGGGGTGTGGAAGGTGGAGGCCCTGCCCAACGCGGGCGCCATGGTTCGGGTGCTGCATGCCCAACGCGGCAGCCTGCCCGAGGACATGCCGCTCGATGCCTTCCTCGCCCGCTGCGAGCCGTATTTCGGATGGGGTGGCTGCATCATCGACCAGGCGTTCCAACCCCGCCTGCCCGACGGCATGATCCGCTGCTACATGAGCGGCGCTAAGGTCGCGGGCTTCGGGCATCAATTGATCAAGGCCCTGATCCCGCCGCCGCCGGAAGGCCCGGACGCACCTGAGGCGCAGCCGGGCCCACGGATCATGCACGGACCCGATGCTTCGCAATTCCAGGCGCTCCGAAGGTCGATGGAGGACGAATGGACGCCGCAGCTGATGGACACGCTCGGCATCGACGAGCCGTCGCTGCCGGTGATCTGGGACGCGGACTTCCTGTACGGGCCCCGCAACGCCGCCGGCGCGGATACGTACGTTTTGTGCGAAATCAACGCGAGCTCCTGCTTCGCGATCCCCGAGGAGGCGCCGGCGGCAATCGCCCGAACGGTGAAGCACCGCTTGCTCCGGACTCAAACAGCGACTTCGGGCACATAGCGGCACAGCCGGGACGGCGCGATCAATGCGCACCGCAGCGGCAGCTTTCATAGGCGACGGGATCGTGGCTGTTGACGATGCTCACGCGGTTGCCGTGGTTGAGCTTCAGCGCGCGCAGCCGTGCCTGGTTGGCGATCCGCATCTTGCGATCCATGTCGCCCTTGCGCTGGAAATAGCCGAGCATCAGCGGCACGCGCGGCGACGGGTCGAGCTGGGCGTGGTGGAAATAGCTGTCGCCGGCATGCAGCAGCCATTTGTCACGTGATCGCACCGCGATGCCGCAATGGCCGAGCGTGTGGCCGGCGAGCGGGATCATCAGGATGTCGGCTTCCTTGTCACCGAGCGCGCGCACGCCCTTGAAGCCGAACCAGTCCTCGCCCGGCTCGTCGTAGAACTTCCAGCTTGGTCCGTGGCTCCACTGCCCCGTGACATAGCGCCCTTCGGGCGGCGCGGGCTTGCGTAACACCGCCATGTCGTATTCGGCGCGGTGGACGTGGATCGCGGCATGGGGAAAGTCCGGCACGCCGCCGGCGTGGTCGCGGTCGAGATGCGTCAGCAGCACGTGACGCACATCGCTGGGTGAGTAGCCGAGCGCTTTCACCTGCTCGACCGCCGTCTCCGCCGGATCCAGCCTCGGCGCGGTCTGGCGCAGCCACCGGCCACCCAGCCGATTGGGCGTTGCGATATCGCCGAGACCAATGCCGGTGTCGACCAGAGCGAGTCCGTCCTTCGTCTCGACCAGCAGGCAATGGCAGACCAGGCGCGCGCGCTGGAACAGGCCGCCGGTGCCGTTCACCAGGCGACGGCCCATCGGACACATCGTGCCGGTGTTGAGATGGTGGATCTTCATGGCGCGTTCCTGCTGTTGTGAGCAGGGTGTTCTTGCCACCGGGCGATCTATAGGTAAAATATCGAATATTGATACTATCTCTAGGCTTATCCTATGGACATCCGCGAGCTTCGCTACTTCGCCGCCGTGTACCGCGAGCGCAATCTGACCGCGGCGGCGCGCGCCTGTTTCGTATCGCAGCCGTCGATCTCGACCGCGATCACCCATCTGGAGGCCGAGCTCGGCACCACGCTGTTCATCCGGCACAAGAAGGGTGTCGCACCGACCGCCTCAGCCGAGCAGTTTCATGCGTTGGCCCGCCGCATCATCGACGAGGCGGACGCCGCACGCAGCCTGTTCAGGAAGCCGAATACGAAGACCACGGTGACGCTGGGACTGATGCGCACGCTCGACGTACCCCGAACGATCGCGCTGCTGAAGCCGCTGACGACGCGCACCGACATCGCGCTCCGCCTCGTCGGCCACGACGAGCGCGCCGATGCGCGCATCATCTCGAAGAGCATGCTGCGCGCCGACGAGCATTTCGTCGCGCTGTGGAGCGAGCGCTATGTCGCCGCACTTCCGCCCGCGCATCCGCTGACGCTGAAGGAGAAGCTGCGGACCTCCGATCTCGCCGGCGTTCCGCTGATCGACCGCTGCCATTGCGAGCAGAGCGAATTCTTCGGCCGGACGTCACGACGAAGGCAGACCGCGGCGATCGCGCAGTCCGAGGATTGGGCAATGGCGCTGGTCGCGGCCGGCGTCGGCATCGCCATCGTTCCGGAAGGCGTGGCGCGCGGCAATCCTGATGTCGTGGTGCGCGACATCGAGGTCAGGGTCAAACGCGAGGTCGGCCTGGCCTACCGCGCATCGGAGCCGCTGGCGGATGCGCTGAAGGATTTTGTCGGAAAACTTCAGAAGCAGCGGCGCAAGCCGGATCCGACCGGCCCACGGCGTAACAAACGCAGGAAGTCTTAACCCTTCGAGATGACCGCGCGACCGTAAGGAGGCTGCGCCTGGACCGGCGGATTGGCGGTCTGGGCTGCGAGTTCGCCGATCAGGCGGTCGGCATCGGCGGCCATGCCGTCGGGCGCCTGGATCACCAGACGCTCCAGCGCCCAGCGATAGGACGAGATGCGCTGCTCGAGGCACAGCTGCACCCACTGGATGATCAGCGAGTTCTCCCGCATGCGCGCGACCGCATCCTCCCTCTCCCTTGGCGAGAGTTCGGAGACGCGCGCCATGCTGGCATCGCGCTTCCTGTCGAGATCGATGACGCGGATCGCGGAGGCGAAGAACGGCTCGAAGCGGGTGATGTCGTTGCGCACGTCCTCGATCAGCTGCGCATAGCGCGAGGAATGCGAGCGATGCGGCTCGTCGATCAGCGTGCGCCCATACATGGTGCGGTCGAACACGACCTTCTGCTGCCAGGGTGACGGCAGCGGCTTGTAGTCGCCGAACACGCTCTTCCAGGCCGGCCGCGACAGCGGCGGCTCGATCATGGGATAGGCGAGATCGCGAAGCTGGCGCTCCGCGTCGGTGAGCTGGAATTGGGACGGCCTCAGGCCGAGGCTGCCGGTGGCCTCGGCCCCGAGCCACCGATGCATGTCGTCGCTGCGCATGTCAGCGCGGGTGCGGCCGAAATCGCCGCCGCTACAGGCAGCGAGGCTCGCGCCCATCAGCGCGAGCAGGACGGCCGTTACGACAGGCCGGATCTGGCGGATGGCATCCGGCATTGCAAAAGCCGGATGCTAGCGGCGGCGACGACGGCGCCCCGGCGCTGTGCCCTGCTCCGGCCCGCGATCGCCGCTGGTTTCTTCCGTCTGGCGTTCGATGCGGATCACGGGGAGGATCAAAATCGTTCCCGTTTCCGTGCGCGGCGTGGCATCCCCCGACGAGCCTGCCCGGCGACCGGCCGGAAATTCGATAATGGTCCCCATATCAGCTCTCTATCAATTGCCGCGCGACCGAGCGCGCTGGTGCAACGTGCGTTCATTAAGATCAGTTCATGGTTAACGGGATGTAAACGCGCCTGCCGGACCGTAACCTCACGGGCGGCGCTCCCGCGTCCCGTTGCGGGACGACAACACCTGAAATGATGGGGCCGACTTCACGCCTCGTTTTCCTTAACGAGCCTTTAAAGGAACCTGCGTTAGGCTCGCGGACGAGTATCTTTTCCAGGTCGCGTATCTCTCCATGACCAAGTCGCTGTTTCCCGGATTCGACGGGCTGATGAGCCTCTCCCGTCGCGAAGGCGTCGATGTTCGCCCGACGCTGCTGCGCGTGCTGACGGACCTCTATGTCCAGGCGCCCACCCACAGCGACGACGAGCAGCGCCAGTTCATCGAGCTTGCGACGCGGCTGATCGACCAGGTCGACGATGCGACGCGCGCGGCCGTCAAGGCGAAGCTTGCGATCTATCCGCAGACGCCCGTCCCGGTCCTGCAGAAACTCGGGCTGGTTGCCGCCCAGGAAGGCCGCAGGGTTCCGCTCGCACGCGAAATCGCGGCTCAGGCGCAGGCGGCTTCGCCTGCTCGCACGCCGACCGACGCCGAGTCGCGCATGGCCGCCAACATGGCGATGCAGCCGAAGGAAGCGGCCGAGATCCACGACATGTTCTTCCGCGCCGATGCGACCCAGCGCGCGCTGGTCCTGCACAATCTGGCGCAGACCCCGCTGAAAGCCGCGCCGCGGATTCCGACCGTGCGTGCCAAGCGCGCGATCCAGATCCTGGAGATGGCGGCAATCGCCAACGACATCGAGAATTTCACCTACGAGCTCGGCGACAGCCTGATCCTGCCCTCGCGCGTCGCCGCGCAGATCGTCGACGATGCCGGCGGCGAAGCGCTCGCGGTCGCCGCGCGGGCGCTCGACATGCCGAGCCCGAACTTCCAGCGCATCCTCCTGTTCTTCAAGCCGGAGATCGGCACGTCGGTCGATGCGGTGTACCGGTTGGCGCGGCTCTACGACCGGCTCAGCGACCGCTCCGCGCTGGTGATGCTGGCGGCCTGGCGCGGCTCGACGCTCGCCGTCACGCGCGCAAAATACCAGTCGTCGCTGCATGACAGCGAACGCCAGCGCGCGCGTGCTGGCGCCAACCAGACGCGGCCGGGCGTGCAGCCGGGCTCGGCGCCTGCGGTGCGGACGGGCACCGACGGATCGGACCGCTAGGTCTTCGCCAATTCGAGAAAGTGGCGCCCTGCGCGGTCCTCGGTCTCGACGATCCAGGCATCCGGATCGAAGCGGATTTCCTTGGTCAGGCGCTCCTCGATGGTGTGCTCCGGCAAGGGCTGCTGCGCGACCGGCACGAAGAAGCGATCGACCGGGCGGCCGTCGTCATAGACGGTCTGCGGCGCCGGCGCGTACAGCATCGCATTGCCGTCGAGCAGCGACACCTTCACGAATACCGCCCCCGCCTCCTCGGCACCGCGACGGCGCACCGCCCCGAACACGCCCTCGGTCTGGCACCGGCGCAGGTACGCGGAAACCCAGATGTTTGATTTCAAACGCATGAACTAACCCGTGGCAGAATTGCGCTTACGCTTCACCACCTTGACGAGAGCTTCATCAATCCGGCTCTGCCAACCAGGCCCTTCCGCCTTGAAATAGTCGACCACGACAGGGCTCAGGCGCAAGGTCACCTGTCGTTTTGTCGGGGCTTTATTGGGGCCGCGGCCCTTGCGCATGCCCGGGAAGATCTCATCAAAAGTCTTCGCCCGAGCAAAGTCCTCCTTGGTCCATTCCGGATTATTACTCACCGCACGCACGTCGCGCGCAGTGTAACCCTTCTTAGCGGCGACTCTCTTCATAGAGTTCCCTTTCCTTCCTGCTGGCGGGACGCATGCTGACAATGCTGATGCCCTCGGTTCCGCGAGTTGCAAAGATGACCGAGATGACGCCACGAATGTTGATGCCGATCGCACGCCAGCGGTTGCGATACGTGGCCAAAACCAAAGCGTTGTCGAAGAAGGTCTCGTTGAGATCCGCGAAATCCATCCCGTGCTTGTCGAGATTGGCTCGGCGCTTTGGCTCGTCCCAAACGATCTTCACAAGGTTATTTTGTAACTACAAAATAACCTGAAGTCAATTGTGACCGGTTCCCGCCGCGCAAAGGGCAGTGAGGCTGGATCGGAATATCGACGCGCGCCGGCGCAGCGCTTATTCGACGGGATGGCCGATCGCGGCTCCGAGCTCGCGCAGCAGGCGGTCGGACACCTGACCCGTCACCTGCATCTTGTGCTCGCGCTCGAACTTCTGGATGGCCGACTGCGTCTCTGCGCCCATCGTGCCCGTGATCTTCAAATTGCCATAGCCGTATTCTGACAACGCACGCTGCACGCCGGCGATACGCCGCGCGGCCGGACTCTGCTGCACGGGAATCGGCGCCGGCGGACGCGCGATGGCGACGGAAGGCGGCGCCGACGTCGTTTGCTTGACCAGATTGGTCATCGGATCGCCCGAGCGCTGCGTCGATGCCGTCGCCTCGACGGGCTTTTCGGGTGGCTTCTCGGCGGCGCGCTCGGCAGGTTTGGGCTCGGCGCGGAACTCCGTCGCTCGCGGCTCCAGCGGCGAGGTATCGGCGCCGACCGGACGCGGACGCGGCAAGGGGTTCGACAACGGCACGGACGACGGCGCGGGAAGATTGATCACGGTGCCGAACATCGGCGCCGGATGCCGCCCGGTCTGAAGGAACAGCGCATTGGCGACGATCGCGCTGATTGCGGCGATGGCGACGAGACCGGCCAGCGTATCCTTGGGACTGTGCAGCAGGATGCGCATCGCAAGATTGCGCTCGGTCTCGACATCGATGACCGCGGCCTTCGCGCCACGGCGGCGCGGAGCAGCTTCGTCCTTGGCAGACTTCTTAGGCACTTTTCTTCACCAGAGCTGGTTGGTCGTGAGATTGGTCCTGAAGCTCCTGGCGCGGCACCGGCGTCAGCGTCGCGATCTTGCTCTCGGCCGCCATCCTATCAGACGTCTTGGCCTGCGGCGGCGTGTAGACGAGCGGCAGCCTGACGGTGACTGAGGTGCCCTCGCCGAGCCTGCTTTGTACAGTCAATTCGCCGAGATGCAACGCCACCAGACTCTTCACGATCGAAAGTCCGAGACCCGTGCCTTCGTGACGGCGCTGATAGGTCTTTCCGGCCTGGAAGAACGGTGCGCCGATGCGCTTGAGATCGTCCGCCGCAATGCCGACACCGGTGTCGCTGATGCGCAGCGTGAGCTGAGATCCGGACACCGCGGCGGATACGGTGACCTGACCGCCGCGCTCGGTGAACTTGATGGCGTTGGCGACGAGATTGAGCACGATCTGCTTGAAGGCGCGCGGATCGCCGGTCATGACAGGCAGGTCCTGCGGCGCATCGGTGATGAGGTCGATGCCGTTCTCCCGCGCCTTCAGCGCCAGCAGATTGCAGCAATGCATCAGAGAGGCGCGCGGCGCGAACGGTTCCGACGCAATCTCGAAATTGCCCGATTCCATCTTGGACATGTCGAGGATGCCGTTGACGACCGACAGCAGATGCTGGCCGGAATCGTTGATGAGCTGGGCATATTCCTTGCGCTGGGCCGCGCCCAGCATCAGGGTCTGCTCCTGCGCGATCATCTCGGAGAAGCCGATGATGGCGTTGAGCGGCGTGCGCAGCTCGTGGCTCATGGTGGCGAGGAAGCGCGTCTTGGCGGCATCGGCCGCTTCCGCGGCGCTGCGGGCCTGATCGAGCGCCTGCTCCGCGAGCTTGCGATCGGTGACGTCGCGCATCACGCCGACGACTTCCGCCTCGCGCGTGGCATCACCGTCAATATCCTGACGGCCGATATCCTGGTCGAGCGGCCGGCAGCGCATCTCGACCCAGATGAAATCGACCTGGCCACGCTCCGATCCGGCCGGCTCCCGCCGCAGCCGGAACTCGACGCTGCGCACGTCGCCGCGCGCGGCATCGGAGAGCGCGGTGAGATAGGCCGGACGATCGGCGACATGGACGCGGTCGAACAGGCCGTGGCCGAGCAGCTGCGCGACAGGCATGCCGAGCATGGCTTCCACCGCCGGCGAGATGAACTGCACCGCGCCGTTGCGCCGATGCCGCGAGATGACGTCGCTCATGTTGCGCGCCAGCAGGCGATAGCGCTCTTCCTCGCGCAACAGCAGCGCAACGCTGGTGCGCGCGAGCGATTCAGCGCCGAAGGCGAGGCCCGCGGCATAGAGCGTCGCCGATGCGACGCCGAACGCCATCAGCACGCCGCGTTCTGCGGCGCTGGCGTCTCCAGCCGGTAGCCAGCCGAGCTGGCCGGCAAGGATCAGGACACCGGCGCAGGACAGCGCAAGCAGGGAGGCGAAGGCCGCGACGCGGCGCGAGGCCGACAACGCGGCTTCCAGAGGAACCACGACCAGCCAGATCGCGGCGAATGATTCGATGCCGCCGGTGGTGCCGGCAACCGCCATGATCAGGCCGGCGAGCGCCAGCGACGACAGCACGTGGGCGCCTTCATAGCGACCGGTGCGCGACAGGAACCATGACAGGAGAATGGGGGCGATCAGCCACGCGAAGGCGGCGACCTCGATTGCGCCGGGCGCGCCGCGCGTGGCGAGATAGACCGGGAATGCGGCAAACGCTGCCAGGCTGCCGAGCAGCCGCGGCGCCATGAAGGCACGATGGCGCGCTCGCGTCAGCGCGTCGTAACGCGCGGAGGGATGCAGCAGTGCATCGAGACAATCGCGGATGATACTCAAAACTGTCACGGGTCTCGCGCTTCGGCCCACTCGTCGAGAAGACGCGCCGGAACGCCTCCTTATCGTTGAGCCACCGTGTCAGAGCGACCTTAAACGAGTGCTAAGGCAATGCGGCCCACCGCCGGACACTGTGTCATCGCGGAGATTTTTAAGCGATTTGACCACGTCATCATCGGGGATGGTGAACACAGGGTTTCACCAGTCCCCGCATGGTTTCGAATTGGTGGACAAGCGGCGCCAGCGCAATCACGGGCTCCGGCGTCAATCGAAAATTTACGACGTGGCGGCTCGGGAAGATTCTTGCGTAGATTTTCCGCGAATTAAGCGGAAGGCAATCACTTGCGATTTATCGAGAGTTGCTAGGTCCGACGCCTCGCGGGCATCGCCGCGGCGGGATCTAACATACAGGTCGATAAGATGCGCTTTCTGCTCCGCATCACATTCTGGCTCGGGCTGGTGCTGGTGCTCCTGCCACGGGACAAGACGCCCGAATCGGAAAAGCTGCCGCAGATCGGCGCCGCCGATGCGGTGCAGGCTGCGACCGCGGCCGTCTCCGACGTGACCCAGTTCTGCAAGCGCCAGCCGGCGGCCTGCGAGGTCGGCGGCCAGGCCGCGACCATCATCGGCCAGCGCGCACAGGACGGCGCGAAGAAGATCTACCAGATCATCAACGACAAGAAAGAGCAGCTCGAGAAGACCGACAAGAAGGCGCCCGATCATACCGGCTCGATCGCGCTGGCCGGCGAAGGCGATGCCGCCTCGAGCGAGGCGCCGCGCGACACCCTGAGCCAGGACGACCTCGCGCTGGAATGGCGGGGACCTGCGGCGGCGCAGGCGAATTAGCGCCCAAACCCTATCGATTTCACGTCCTCGCATCCTTATATTGGCCTGAACGGGAACATTGGGCCAGCATGACGACGATCGACGAAATCAGGGATAATTTCGAGCTTCTGGACGAGTGGGACGACCGCTACCGGTACGTCATCGAGCTCGGCCGCACCCTGGAACCGATGCCCGAGTCCGAGCATTCGGCCGAGAACAAGGTGAATGGCTGCGTCAGCCAGGTCTGGCTCCAGAAGCTGGTCGATCGCGATGGCGGCGCGCCGATCCTGAAATATCGTGGCGACAGTGACGCCCACATCGTGCGCGGACTGGTCGCGATCGTGCTCTCGCTTTACTCCGGCCGCACGCCGCAGGAGATTCTTGCGACCGACGCGATCGCGGTGTTCAACGAGTTCGGCTTTCGCGATCATCTGACGCCGCAGCGCTCCAACGGCCTGCGCTCGATGGTCGAACGTATCAAGACCGACGCGAAAGAGGCGCTCGCGGAAGCGTCCTGAAGCAGCATCGTAGGGTGGGCAAAGCGGAGCGTGCCCACCATTCTGAGTGCAATCGAAGAAGGCTGGTGGGCACGGCGCAAGAGCGCCTTTGCCCACCCTACGAGATCCGAGGCCGGACTACTTCCGCTTCCGCTGCTGCTGCCCCAGTCCCATCTGCTTTGCCAGTTGCGAGCGCGCCACCGCGTAGTTCGGCGCGACCATGGGATAGTCGGCCGGCAGGCCCCATTTCTCGCGATATTGCTCGGGCGTCATGTTGTACTGGGTGCGCAGATGGCGCTTCAGCGACTTGAAGCGCTTGCCGTCTTCCAGACAGACCAGATAGTCCGGCGCGATCGACTTCTTCAGCGACACCGCCGGCTTGGCCGGCTCGAGCGGCGCGGTCTCGGTGCGGCCTGACGAGACGCGCACCAGGGCGCCATGCACCTGGCTGATCAGGTTCGGGATATCGGCCGCCGGCGTCGGGTTGTTGCCGACATAGGCGGACACGATGCTCGCCGTCAGCTCGATGAAATTCTTAGCCCCGTTATCCGACATGGGCCCGACCTTTCCCTGACCTTGCGTCTCGCCGGAGAGACGACGCCTAAGTATTCCGTGTCAACAATACATTCGGCCGAAATAAGACGACTGACGAATATGAGCTGATTACTGACGAAGTGACAAGAACGATGGCGCTCTACTTGGACGCGGCGGTGTCACGACCGCTGGTCGAGATGGGCGCGCAGTTCGTCGATCGAGGCGAAGCGCATCATGCCTTCCGGCATCTGCGCTTCGATCGAGCCGTCGGAATAGAGCGAATAGGCCATGCCGTCGACGATACCCGATTTGAGCACGGTCACGGGCGCCTGCTCGACCGCCGGCGCCGGTTCGGGCGGAGGCGGCGGGCCGGGCTCGGCAAAGATCGACGGCGAGCGCGGCGGCGGGCGACGCCCGGCGGCCGGCTGTTCCGGTGGCCGCATACGGTCCGGCCTCGGCCAGGCATCGTCGAAGCTCGCCGGCTGACTCTCCGGGCCGGCCGGTTCCGTGGGCTCATCATGAGGCTGCGGCGGCAAGCTCTCTGTCGCCTTCGCCTCCGCGCGCTCGCGCTCCTTGCGGGAGGACGATGCGAACAACAGGTTGCGGCGGCGCGGCGCTTCCGGAGCCGCAGGCGGTGTCGAGGCTTCCGGCTCCGGCGGCAGCTCGGCGCGCGGACGCTCGCGCGTGGCGGCCTCGCTCTGCCACGGCGGCGGACCCGCGGCCGGTGGCGGCGGTGGCTCGGTTTTCGTGGCCGGTGCCGGGAACGGCTCGGACGCTGGCGCGCCAGGCACCGCGAGGCCCGGCAGCACGGGCCTGACCCGAACCTCGCCCGGCGCGGCCGATCCGGCCAACCGGCGGGCGATGCCCTTCAGTTCCACGACCACGACGTAGAGGCCGGCCAGTAACATTCCGGAGCAGACGCCAATGCTGCCGGAGATTATGAGGGTGCTGCCGAGGCTGGCCTCCCTGACGGTGAAGCCGAACAGGATCGTAAGGAGGCCCGCCAGGACGGCGAAAATCCCCACAATCAACAATGCCAAGCTCATCGAACTCACCCCTGGTCGCGCAGCCGTGCGCGACACCCGTTACGCCACGATACCGTCATACGGTGTTCCACGCCAACGGCGAATTAGAGCCTGCGTTCCTAAAGGGAAGGATATCAGGGACTTATTCACATTCCCTTCAGCTAAGGCCCGCTACTTCTAAGCTGCTCTCAACTGTCTGGATTTGCTGCGTCGCATCAGGATTTTAGCCATAATGCCCAATTACTTGGTAATGGAACTGCGCTATAGGGATTCCGGGGAAGTGGCCCGCGGGCACCAGCAGGGCCAAGAGGGGATTCCGGGTCACCAATAGCCATGACATCCATCACGACTTCGGCGATCGACACGCCTCTGCGGCGCTCGGTTGAACGGACTTGCGACGATCTCGCCATGCTGGTGCTGGCTGCGGTCGCCGTGACTGCAGGCTTGACCTTCCGCGATTACGGGCTCGGCTGGGACGATTACACCCACGCTGAATATGCCGACCTGCTGCTGCGCATGTTCGGTTCCGGCTTCAGGGACACCGCGGCGCTCTCTTTCGCGAATCTCTATATGTATGGCGGCGGCTTCGACATGGTCGCGGCTCTCCTGCACAAGGTCATTCCGCTCGAGCTGTTCGAGACGCGACGCCTGCTCGGCGCCATGGTCGGCGTGATCGGGCTTGCGGTGACGTGGCGGCTCGGCCGCCGCATCGGCGGGCCCCTTGCCGGTCTTGCCGCACTCCTGCTGCTCGCGCTCTGCCCGATCTTCTACGGCCACATGTTCATGAACCCGAAGGATGCGCCCTTCGCGGTGGCCATGATCATCCTGATGCTGGGCCTCGTACGCCTCGCCGAGGAATATCCGCAGCCGTCGCCGCGGACGATCCTGATCGTCGGCCTGGGTGCCGGCCTCTCGCTCGGCTGCCGCGTCCTCGGCGGCCTCGCGTTGGTCTACGCCATGATCGGCTTCATGCCGTTGTTCCTGGAGGAACTGCGCACCGAAGGCGCCCGCGAAGCAGCCCGCCGCTTCGCCCATGTCGTCTACGTGCTGCTGCCCGGCCTCGTGTTCGGCTATCTCGTGATGGGCCTGATCTGGCCGTGGTCGATCATGGAGCCCGGCAATCCCTTCGAGGCGCTGACCTATTTCTCGCATTTCTTCGAGAAGCCCTGGAAGGAGATGTTCGACGGCGCGATCGTGTCCGTGCCCGACATGCCCTGGTCCTATCTGCCGACGCTGTTCGCGCTGCAGCTTCCCGAGGTGATGCTGGTGCTGATGGGCGGCGCCGTGGTCAGCACCTTCGCGATGCTGCCACGCCGCGAGGTTCCGGCGCGCCGCAAGACCATCCTCTTAATGCTGACGCTGGCGGCGACCCTGCCGCTCGCGATCGCGATGGTGAAGCGGCCGGCGCTGTACAACGGCATCCGCCACTTCGTTTTCGTGATCCCGCCGATGGCGGTGCTCGGCGGCGTCGCCTTTGCCTGGGCCATGGAGCGCCTGCGCACCAACCACCGCACCTGGCAGCCCGTCGTGCTCGCGACCTTCTGCTTCGGCCTCGCGCTCTCGCTGGCCGAGATGATCCGGCTGCATCCCTATCAATACACGCACTTCAACCACATCGCCGGCACCGTGCGCGGCGCCGACGACCGCTTCATGCTGGACTATTGGGGCCTTGCGCTGAAGCAGGCCTCGGACGAACTGCGCGAGCAGATCGTCGAGCGGCAGGAAGTGGCGCCGGGCAACCGCAAATGGAAGGTCGCGGTGTGCGGTCCGCAGCGCCCGGCCCAGGTCGCGCTCGGGCCCGACTTCACCATCGGCTGGGATTCCAACGCGGCCGATTTCGCGATGACGCTCGGCGAGTTCTACTGCAAGGGCCTCACCGCGCCCGTGATGGTCGAGATCAAGCGCGACGACGTGGTGTTCGCCCGCGTCTACGACATCCGCGGCCGCAGCATTTCCAGCCTGCTGTCGATCCCGGCGCCGTAATATCTTTCTCCTGCCTTGTAGCCCGGATGGAGCGAAGCGAAATCCGGGATAGCGGCCCCGCATTACGCTGCGCTCCATGCGGGCTACGCTGAACTGCCGCGCTTTGTCCGCCTTGCTGCCGCCCCCGACCGCGATTACGCTCCCTCCCCGCAACAACGATGTTCGGAGAGATAAGCCATGTCGCCAGCGGAAGCGCGCCTGAAGGAAGTGCCGTCGAACATGACGGAGGCGGAGTGGCAGCAACGGGTCAATCTCGCCGCCTGCTACCGCCTCGTCTCGCTGTACGGTTGGGACGATCTGG
This sequence comes from Bradyrhizobium sp. Arg816, assembly GCF_029989365.1. Classification (GTDB taxonomy): domain Bacteria; phylum Pseudomonadota; class Alphaproteobacteria; order Rhizobiales; family Xanthobacteraceae; genus Bradyrhizobium. The sequence continues at coordinate 967,154 of NZ_JAPRAQ010000001.1, forward strand.
TCGACACCCACATTTCAGCGCGCGTGCCCGGCCCCGACCATCACTTCCTCATCAACCCCTACGGACTGATGTTCGACGAGATCACGGCATCGAGCCTCGTCAAGGTCGACCTGCACGGCAACCAGCTCTCCGAGAGCGAGTACAGCATCAACCCGGCCGGCTTCACCATCCATTCGGCGATCCACGAGGTGCGCGAGGACGCGATCTGCGTGCTGCATCTCCACACGCTCGACGGCACCGCGGTGTCGAGCAGCGCGGAAGGGCTGCTGCCGCTGAACCAGACCGCCCAGCTCGTCACCCACGACCTCGCTTATCACGACTATGAGGGCATCGCGCTCGACCACGACGAGCGGCCGCGGCTGCAGAAGGACCTCGGCGACCATAACCACATGCTGCTGCGTAACCACGGCACGCTGACGGTCGGCCGCTCGGTCGCCTCCGCGTTCGAGCGCATGTACCACCTCGAGCGCGCCTGCTCGATGCAGGTGCGCACGCGCGCGCTGGGCACGCCGGTCTATCCGGTCGAGGAGATTGCGATCGAGAAGAACACCGAGCTGCTCGCCAACCGCGACCGCGCCGAGCTGCGCGCCACCAACCTGGTCTGGCCGCCGCTGCTGCGCAAGCTCGACCGCAAGCTTCCGGGCTACCGGTCTTGAGATTCTGCGGATTTCGTGTAAGGTAGGTCTCAACACCCTCTACACGTTTCGGAATGAAACGCCGCCCAATTCCGGGCGGCGTTTTTATTTGCGCCGTCATTGCGAGGAGCGAAGCGACGAAGCAATCCAGACTATGTCCGCGTGCCCACCTCTTCTATCGCAATCGCGAAGGGATGGTGGGCACGGCGCTTTGCGCCTTTGCCCGCCCTACGGCACCGTGCCTATTTCACGTCCGCGAGCGCCGCGAGGATCCGCGCCCACGAGCGGATGCCCTTCTGGAAACTGCGGAGGTCGTATTTCTCGTTCGGCGAATGGATGTTGTCGTCGTCCAGGCCGAAGCCGACCAGCAGCGAGTCGAGCCCAAGCGTCCGCTTGAAATCGGCGACGATCGGGATCGAAGCGCCCGAACCCATCAGCACGGTCTCCTTGCCCCACTCCTCGGTCAGCGCCTTGCTGGCGGCGGCGAGCGGTTTCATGTTCCAGTCGAGCGCCACCGCGGGCGCGGCGGAATGATCGCCGAACTCGACCTTGCAGTCGCCGGGAATGCGCGCCGTCACGTAGTCGCGGAAGGCCTTGCGGATCTTCTGGGGATCCTGCCCCTCGACCAGGCGGAACGAGACCTTGGCCGAGGCGTGCGACGGGATCACCGTCTTGGAGCCTTCGCCGATATAGCCGCCCCAGATGCCGTTGACATCGCAGGTCGGACGCGACGAGGCCTGCTCGATCAGCAGCCGGCCCTTTTCGCCGGCGGGGATCGACAGACCGATCGGCTTGAGGAACATCTCCGGCGTGAGATTGAGCTTCTTCCACTGCTCCAGGATGTCAGGCGGCAGATCCTTCACGCCGTCATAGAAGCCGGGGATGGTGATGCGGTTGTCGTCGTCGAACAGGCCGCCCAGGATTTTCGTCAGCACCCGGATCGGGTTCATGGCGCTGCCGCCGAACACGCCGGAATGCAAATCGCGATTGGCGGCGGTGATCTTCAGCTCTTCATAGAGCAGACCGCGCAGCGACGTCGTGATCGCGGGCGTGTTGCGGTCCCACATGCCGGTGTCGCAGACCAGCACGTAGTCCGCCTTGAACTCGTCCTTGTTGGCTTCGATGAAGGGGACAAAGTTCTTCGAGCCAACCTCCTCCTCGCCTTCGATCAGGAAGGTGATGTCGATCGGCAGCGAGCCCGTCACTTTCTTCCAAGCGCGGCAGGCCTCGACGAAGGTCATCACCTGGCCCTTGTCGTCCTCGGCGCCGCGCGCGACGATGATCTTGCGGCCGTCGGCATGGTCGGTGACGACAGGCTCGAACGGCGGACGGTGCCAGAGATCGAGCGGATCGACCGGCTGCACGTCGTAATGGCCGTAGAAAATCACATGCGGCCGTCCGCCCGCCCCGGTCTTGCCGACGATTGCGGGATGGCCGGCGGTCGGGCGCACTTCAGTGGCGACACCGAGGCTCGCGATGTCCTTGGCGAGATGCTCGGCCGCGGCCTTGCAGTCGGCGGCAAAAGCCGGATCCGCAGAGATCGACTTGATCCGCAATAGCGAGAACAGACGCTCCAGGCTGTTGTCGAAATCCTTGTCGATGTGATCGAGCACCGATTGAAGCTGCGCATTGGCCATGGTCGTATTCCTGACTTTTGAGTCTCAAGAGGTACCGGATTTTAGCGCTGCCGCCGCCTCGGAGCCAGTCGCAACCGGCGGATGCCGGATGTGCCATGCGAGGCTACCTGCAAGAATGGCGGTCGCGACAAGGTTATTGCCCCAGGCCTGGATGACATTGGGAAACCACGGCACCGCCAGCAGCATGAGGATGCCGGCGGCACCCAGCGCGAGCCAGGTTCCCAGCCGCACGTTCGGTCGCGCGTCGAAGGCGGCGCGATGCATCAGCACCGTCAACGGGAAGAACAGCCACATGAAGTAGTATTGCCGCGCCAGCGGCGATGCCACCGTCATCAGGCAGAACAGGATGCCGAGCTCCTCCGCATCCGAGCGCGCCGTTCGCCGCGCTTGCGGCGGCATCACCGCGAGGAAGCCGAGCCCGAGCAACGCCGACAACGCCAGCACGATCAAGTTCGCCGTCTTGTAGTCGACGTCGATGACATTCATCGTGCGCGGCGGCTTGTTCGGATCTTCCTGATTGTAGTTGATCGGCCGGACCAAACGGTGCGTGACGGCAATGAGGGACTGGTTGACCCACGACCAGTTCTGCTCGTCGCGCTGGCCAAAGCCTTTTTCCGAGCTCGTGCCGACCATGCCCTGGTACCAAGTCTTGAGCTCGGCCGCGTTGCGCTCGAAGCCGCGGATCGGTGCCGGCACGACATAGAGAAGGATGCCGGTGAAGGCGACCGTCGCGACGACGGCCGCCCACTTCCTGCGCCAGATCAGATAGGGCAGCACCGCAATCGGAAACACCTTGATGGCGGTGGCGAGCGCGAACATGAAGCCTGCGAGCCAGGCGCGCTGATGCTGCAACAACCAGAAGCCCCAGAGCATCATCGCCAGCAGCACGAGGTTCGGCTGGCCGAGGTCGAACTGATCGAACACGAAGGTCACGGTGACGATGGCCGGCAGCGCTTCGAGCCACGGGCCGGGCCTGCGGCCCGATCCCGTCATGGCATTGGAGAATATGCCCGTGTACCACCATGCCGCCACGTTCAGGATCGACAGCACGACATAGAGCGGGATCTTGCCGAACCAGCTCGGGATCGCCAGCAGGATCGCCGGCAGCGGTGGATAGATGAATTCGAAATACTCGCCGATCTTGTCGGGATAGAGCGATCCACCGTGCAGCACCTGCTGCCCGGCCCAGTACCACAGCCCATAATCCTTGGTCTTGCCGTGGCCGAAGATCTCGGGAACGAGCACGTCGGCGGTCAGGAGGACGCAGCAGAGCAGGAAGAGCAGATCAAGCGGCGCACGTAGCGACAAGGCTCTGTGCGGGCCGAGTTTGTCTGATAGATTCGGTGATGTCACATTATGTCCCGTTGGAAACAAATAGCACGTAGCAGACCGACGGACGCTTGGAGAGCCCCCTTCACCTGAATTTGTGGTGGTGGTGATGACCTAGGGCGACCGGATACCAGGTGACTATTTGAGCGCTAAAGCTTCCGCAGCGTCATGGCTGGGCCTGTCCCGGCCATCCACGGTCTTGCCGCGACAACAAAGAACGTGGATGCCCGGGACAAGCCCGGGCATGACGGCCTTTTGTGGTCGAGCGAGGCTGCCTCAAATCCGGCTTCTCTGCCTAACGACGCAGCAGCCCGCCGAGCGCGCCGCGCACCAGGGTGCGGCCGATCGAGCCACCGAGTTGGCCGGCGACCGACTTGCCGAGATTGGCCGCCATCCCCCCGATCACCTGGTTGGTGACCGATCGCGTCACGTCGCGCGCAATGACCTGGCCCGTCGACAGGCGGCCGCGCTTGACGTTGGTGCCGAAGATGGTGCCAACCATCGAGCCGATCTGGCCGAGGATGCCGCCGCCTTCGCCGCCCGCCGGAGCATCCGCAGTCGCGGCGGTGCCGGCAATGCGCTTCTGGATCATCTCGTAGGCGGATTCGGCATCGACGGCGGTGTCGTATTTGCCCTTCACCGGGCTCGCATCCATGATCGCCTTGCGCTCTTCGGGCGTGATCGATCCGATGCGGGCTGATGGCGGCCGGATCATGACACGCTCCACCATCGTCGGCGTGCCGTTGCCTTCGAGGAAGGACACCAGCGCCTCGCCCTTGCCGAGCTCCATGATCACCTTGGCGGTGTCGAGCTTCGGGTTGGGCCGGAAGGTCTGGGCTGCGGCGGCGACCGCTTTCTGGTCGCGCGGGGTGAACGCACGCAGCGCATGCTGGACACGGTTGCCCAATTGCCCGAGCACGCGGTCGGGCACGTCGATGGGGTTTTGCGTCACGAAATAGACGCCGACGCCCTTGGATCGGATCAAACGCACCACCTGCTCGATCTTGTCCATCAACGCCTTCGGCGCGTCGTTGAACAACAGATGCGCCTCGTCGAAGAAGAACACCAGCTTCGGCTTCGGCAGGTCGCCGGCCTCGGGCAGCTCCTCGAACAGTTCTGACAGCATCCACAGCAGGAACGTCGCGTAAAGCCGTGGACTCTGCAGCAGCTTGTCGGCAACAAGGATGTTGACCATGCCGCGGCCGTCGCGGTCGGTCTTCATGAAGTCCTTCAGCGTCAGCGCCGGCTCGCCGAAGAATTTGGTGCCGCCCTGGTTCTCCAGCACCAGAAGCTGGCGCTGGATGGTGCCGACGGTGGCCTTGGTGACGTTGCCAAAACCCTGGGCCTCCTTCTTGATGTCGGCAAGCGGGCTTTCCTCGGCGTCCGCCCCCTTCTTGCCGGCATCCGGCACGATGGCATCGAGCAGCGCGCGCAGATCCTTCATGTCGATGAGGGTCAGCCCATTGTCGTCGGCGACGCGGAAGGCGACGTTGAGCACGCCTTCCTGCACGTCGTTCAGGTCGAGCATGCGCGCGAGCAGCAGCGGCCCCATCTCCGTGACGGTTGCCCGCACCGGATGACCCTGTTCGCCGAACACGTCCCAGAACACCGTCGAGAACTGATCGGGTTGAAACGTCAGGCCCATCCCGGTGGCACGCTTGACGATGAAATCCTTGGCCTCGCCGACCTCGGAGATGCCGGAGAGATCACCCTTGATGTCGGACGCGAAGACCGGAACGCCGGCGCGCGCAAATCCTTCCGCCATCACCTGCAGTGTCACCGTTTTACCGGTTCCGGTTGCACCCGTGACGAGGCCGTGGCGATTGGCGAGCGCGAGCGTCAGCCATGCCTGCTCGTCTCCCTTGCCGACGAAGATCTTGTCGTCGGTGTCGCCGAGCTTGCTGTCCTGTGCGGTCATGCTTCTCTCTGATCTCTCTGCCGTGTTTCGCGTATTGAAACTCGAATGCGCCTGTTCCGTAGTTTAACGCATGTCGCGTGCGGATTAAAACCGTTCAACGCGCCCTGAGCATGCGACATTGTCGGAAACTTACCGGCGACATCAGCCGAAAGTAGGGATGACGCGTTCGCACCGCGGCAATTTCTTGCAGAAATCCATCTCCGCTCTTGCATCGCTGCAACACTTTTCGCGCCTTCGGGAGTGAATCGGGACGTTGCGTGCGTTCATCGCTTGTATTTCACATCGCTCCGGATCAAGATCATTTCGGAAGCAATACTCCGGCATGCAAACCGGCTGAGGGGCGGGCCTTATGGACGAGCTGATCGGGCAGCTGGCGTCGAACGCCAGCATAGACAGTGCTGTGGCTGAAAAGACCGTCGGCATTATCCTGGGCTTCCTCCGCAGCGAAGGTCCTTCCGAGAACGTCGAAGCGTTGATCGATCGGATTCCCGGTGCGGAAGCGGCGATCGAGGCGTCCAGGAGCGGCGGCGGACTGTCGCGGCTGATGGGCGGCGGCCTGATGGCCGTCGGCACGCGCCTGATGGGCCTGGGACTTGGCATGTCCGAGATTCAAAGCATTGCCCGTGAACTTTTCCGCTACGGCCGAGACAAAATCGGAGCGGATCAGATGGGCAAGATCATCGCGGGGACGCCGGGCCTCAGCCAGTTCGCCTGAGCGACGCTTTTCATATCGAGCATCATGACATATCCGATCACCGAGATTGAGGGCCTGCCGGCCTTTGCCGCCAACAAGTTGAAGGCGCATGGAATCCGCACGACCGACGCGCTGCTCGAGGCGGCCTCGACCGTGAAGGGCCGCAAGGCGCTCGCCGCCAAGACCGGCATCAGCGAGCAGCAGCTGCTGGAATGGGCCAACGTCTCCGACTACATGCGCATTCCCGGGATGGGCCGGGCCAAGGTCGGCCTCGTCCGCGCCGCCGGCGTCACGACCGTGCGCGAGCTCGCCTATCGGAATCCGGCACGGCTCGCCCAGAGCATGCGGGAAGCCAACGAGAAGAAGAAGCTCGTCCGCATCCTGCCCTCGGAAAAATCGGTCGGCGACATCATCGCCAAGGCGAAGAAGCTGCCGCCGAAGATTACGTATTAGTCGCGCTGCTCCATCACCGTCATCCTGAGGTGCGAAGCGCGACACCTGCAGCTCTCAATTTCAGTGCGTAGATGGGGTAACGGGCCGACATTCGCCTCCAATCCCACCTTGAATCCCCCCTCCCCGACCGCTAAAGCGAGCCGCATGAATGCCTCGCCCTCCCCATCCGTCCCGCCGGCCGGCTCGGCCGGGCCCGACGTGCTGCGGACGCTGCTGGAGCGGCCTCTTCCGGCAGTGATGGGCGTGCTCAACGTCACCCCGGATTCCTTCTCCGACGGCGGCGAGTTCATCGCGCCCGAGCTGGCGCTTGCGCGGGCGCGGGCGATGATCGAGGCCGGCGTCGACATCATCGACATCGGCGCCGAGTCCACCCGGCCCTACACGGGCGCCCGGCCGGTGACGGCGGCGGACGAGCTGGCCCGGCTGAAGCCGGTGCTGTCAGGCGTGGTGGCGCTGGGCGTCCCCGTATCGATCGACAGCATGAAGGCGGAGGTGGTGGCCTTTGCGCTCGACCAGGGCGCTGCGATCGCCAACGACGTCTGGGGCCTGCAGCGCGACACCGGCATGGCGCAGCTCATCGCCGCACGCGGCGTCCCCGTCATCGTCATGCACAACCGCGACAGCGTCGATCCCGCCATCGACATTATCGCGGACATGAAGGCGTTCTTCCTGCGCTCGCTGGATATCGCTGCAAAAGCCGGCATCGCGCGCGACAAAATCGTGCTCGATCCCGGCATCGGCTTCGGCAAGACGGCCGAGCAGAGCATGACTGCGCTGGCGCACTTACGCGAATTCGACATGTTCGGCCTGCCGATCCTCGTTGGTGCCTCGCGAAAACGCTTCATCGCCTCGGTGTCGCCCTCGGAGCCGAAAGAACGGCTCGCCGGCTCGATCGCCGCGCATCTGATCGCCGCACAGCGCGGCGCCAAGATCATCCGCACCCATGACGTCGCCGAGACCTTGCAGGCCCTGCGGGTCGCGAACGCAATCGAGAGCAAGCAATGACCGATACGATCTTCGTCACCGGCCTGTCGATCCACGCCCGCCACGGCGTGATGGATCACGAGACCGAAGTCGGCCAGCGCTTCGTCATCGATCTCGAGCTCTATACCGATTTGTCGGAGCCGTCGCGCAGCGACCGGCTCGCCGATACTGTGTCCTACGCCGAAGTCGTGGCGACCACGACGGCGGCGTTCAAGAACACCAACTACAAGCTGCTGGAGCGGGCGGCCGGTGCGGTCGCCGATGCCATCCTGTCGCACTTTCCGCGCATCCGCGCCGTGAAGATCACCGTGCACAAGCCGCATGCGCCGATCGCCGCGATCTTCGACGACGTCGGCATCATGCTGACGCGCTCGCGGCATCCCTGATATGGCAAGCGTGCTGATCGCACTCGGCGGCAATGTCGGCGATGTCCGCGCGACGTTCCGGAAGGCGATCGCGCACATCTCAGGCATGGCGCAAGCCGCGCTGATCGCGCGCTCCTCGGACTATGCGACGCCGCCCTGGGGCGATGAGGACCAGGATCCCTTCATCAATGCCTGCGTCGAGATCGAGACCAGCCTCGATCCGCATGCGCTCTTGTTCGTGATGCAGAAGGTCGAGCAGAAATTCGGCCGCACGCGGGACAAGGAGCGGCAATGGGGCCCGCGCACGCTCGATCTCGACATGATCGCCTATGACGATGTGTCGCTCCAGAAGCCCGACCTGACCTTGCCGCATCCGCGCCTGTTCGAGCGCGCCTTCGTGCTGGTGCCGCTGGCTGAAATCGCGCCCGACCGCGTGATCTCGGGCATTCGTGTGCGTGACGGGCTTGCCAGCGTCTCGACGCAAGGCATTGAGCGGCTTCCGGATACCGGTTAACCAAAAACAACCGTTTGCAGCGACGGCCGGTCGTGGCAATTTCGCCTGCGAACAACAAGATTTTTGGGAGCCCTTGGCCGTATGACCTCCGTGACTGACGACCTGCCGCTGGCGGCCGATTTTCCCAAGGCGACCGTCGACGACTGGCGCAAGCTGGTCGACGGCGTGCTGAAGGGCGCGCCGTTCGAGAAGCTGGTCGGCAAGACTTATGACGGCCTCAAGATCGACCCGCTCTATCCCCGCGCCAAGGGCGTTGCGCCCGTGGTGGGACGGCCTGCCGCCGCGCCGTGGCAGATCATGCAGCGGATCGACCATCCCGATGCGGTGGCCGCGAACGCGCAGGCGCTGACCGATCTCGAAAATGGCGCGACGGGTCTCGCGCTGGTGTTCGCCGGCGGCAGTGGCGCTCACGGGTTCGGGCTGGAACCTTCGGCCGATGCGGTCGCAAAGGTCTTCAAGGATATTCATCTCGATGCCGGCATCGACGTCGAACTCCAGATCGGTCCGCAATCGCGGATGGCGGCGATCCATGTCGCGGAATATGTGAAGAGCAGCGGCCTCGATCCCGCCGCCTGCAACATCCGCTTCGGGCTCGATCCGCTCGCGGCCGGCGCGGTGTGGGGTCACAGCCCCTACACATGGGACGAGATCGTTCCGGCTGTCACCGGCGCCATCAAGGGTCTCGCCGCGCTCGGCTTCAAGGGCCCGTTCGCGTCCGCCGACGGGCGCGTGATCCACGATGCCGGCGGCTCCGAGGTGCAGGAGCTCGCGTTCGTGCTCGCCTGCGGCGTGGCCTATCTGCGCGCGATCGAAGGCGCCGGCGTTCCGCTGGAGCAGGCACAGGGGATGGTCTACGCGCGGCTGGCCGCGGATGCCGACCAATTCTTGACCATGGCAAAATTCCGCGCGCTGCGGCTGCTGTGGGCGCGCGTCGAGACGGCGTGCGGGCTGACGCCGAAGCCGCTCTTCATTGCCGCCGATACGGCCTGGCGCATGCTGACGCAGCGCGATCCCTACGTGAACATGCTGCGCGCGACCATCGCGACGTTCGCGGCCGGTCTCGCCGGCGCCAACGCGATCACCGTGCTGCCGCATACGCTGGCGCTCGGGCTGCCCGATCCGTTCGCGCGGCGCGTGGCGCGGAATACGCAAGCCCTGCTGCTGGAGGAAAGCAACCTCGCCAAGGTCAGCGATCCCGCCGCCGGCGCAGGCGGCATCGAGACATTGACGGCGCAGCTTTGCGAGGCCGCCTGGGCGCTGTTCCAGGACAGCGAGAAAGCCGGCGGCGCCTTCGCCGCGCTTCAGCAAGGCCTGTTCCAGAGCAAGGTCGCAGCCGCTCGAAAGGCGCGCGACGCCAATATCGCAAAGCGCCGCGACGTGCTGACAGGCGCCAGCGAGTTTCCCAACCTGCATGAGAGCGAAACGGCCGTGCTGAAGGCGACGCCGGTCGCGCTCGCGCCTTATGGCGAGCAGAAGTACAAGTTCGATGCGCTGCCGCCGATCCGGCTGGCGGAACCGTTCGAGGCGCTGCGCGACAAATCCGATGCGGCGCTGAAGGCGCGCGGCGCGCGGCCAAAGGTGTTTCTGGCCAATCTCGGCACGCCCGCCGATTTCACGGCACGGGCGACCTTTGCCAAGAGCTTGTTCGAGGCCGGCGGCATCCAGGCCGTCGACAGCGAGGGTTTTGCCGATCCGGCCAAATTGGCCGCCGCATTCAATGCCTCCGGCGCCGAGCTTGCCTGTCTTTGTTCCAGCGACAAGGTCTATGCGGAACACGCCGACGCCGCGGCGAAGGCCCTGCAAACGGCAGGCGCGCGACATATCTATCTGGCAGGCCGTCCGACTGATGCCGAGGCGGCACTCCGTGCGGCCGGCGTCACGGGTTTTGTCTTCGCCGGAGGCGATGCGCTTGCGACACTGCAAGACGCTTACCGACGGATGGAGCAGGCATGAGCGAAGCGGGCAAACCAGTTTTCACCGGCGGCTGCCAATGCGGCGCGGTGCGCTTTGCGATTTCGGCAACCCCGAACCGGGTTTCGATCTGCCATTGCCGGATGTGCCAGAAGGCGAGCGGCGCGCCGTTCGCGTCCTTCGCCGACATCAACCGGACGGATTTCGCCTGGACCAAGGGGCAGCCGTCGTTCTTCCGCTCTTCCTCGATCGCCGATCGCGGCTATTGCGCCGCCTGCGGCACGCCGCTGAGCTTTGGCCGCATCGACGGTGACCGGATCGAGATCATGACCGGCGCCTTCGACCGGCCCGACCAGATCATACCGGCGCGACAGTTCGGCACCGAGTCCCGTCTCGGCTGGGTGGTCGGCATCGCCAACCTGCCGAGCCAGACCACGCAGCAGAATTACGGACCGGAGAAGATGGCGACCATCGTCAGCCATCAGCATCCGGATCATGATTGATGGCCGCCGCGTCGAGGCTGCAACTATGATAGGCTATAACATGCTGCGGGTGCTCGGAGGACTGTTGCGGGCTTTGATAGAGTGGAAGGTCGAACTCGCGCGGCTGCTCTGGGCCGGAACTGGTGCGATGACCAAGAGCCGCATCGACGATCCCATCTACAAGAAAAATGTGCAGAGACTGATCGAGCGCAATCGCAGGTTTGAGGAATCCAAGGAATGAGCCGCATTCCCAATTTCGCCGACGTCGCCTTCGAGCGCGCCGCGACCGCCGCGCCATCAGGCAGCGCCGAGCCGTGGCTGACGCCTGAAGGCATTCTGGTGAAACCCGCCTATGGCGAGGCCGATCTTGCCGGGCTCGATTTCCTCGAGACCTATCCGGGCATCGCGCCCTACCTGCGCGGCCCCTACCCGACCATGTATGTCAACCAGCCCTGGACCGTCAGGCAATATGCCGGCTTCTCCACGGCGGAGGATTCCAACGCGTTCTACCGCCGCAATCTCGCGGCAGGACAGAAGGGCCTCTCAGTCGCCTTCGACCTCGCCACCCACCGCGGCTATGACTCTGATCATCCGCGCGTCGGCGGCGACGTCGGCATGGCCGGTGTTGCGATCGATTCCATCTACGACATGCGCACGCTGTTCGCAGGCATTCCGCTCGACCAGATGAGCGTGTCCATGACCATGAACGGCGCGGTGCTGCCGATCCTCGCGCTATATGTGGCCGCCGCCGGCGAACAGGGTGTGCCGCCGGAGAAGCTCTCAGGGACGATTCAGAACGACATTCTGAAAGAGTTCATGGTGCGCAACACCTATATCTATCCGCCCGCGCCCTCGATGCGGATCATCTCGGACATCTTCGCCTACACCTCCACGAAGATGCCGAAGTACAATTCGATCTCGATCTCCGGCTATCACATGCAGGAGGCCGGCGCGACGCAGGATCTCGAGCTCGCCTATACGCTCGCCGACGGCGTCGAATATCTCCGCGCCGGCCTTGCCGCGGGCCTGGATGTCGACCGCTTCGCGCCGCGCCTGTCATTCTTCTGGGCGATCGGCATGAACTTCTTCATGGAAGTCGCCAAGATGCGCGCCGCGCGCCTGCTCTGGGCGAAGCTCTTGAAGCCTTTCAACCCTAGGGATCCGCGCTCGCTCTCGCTGCGCACGCATTGTCAGACCTCCGGCTGGTCGCTGACCGCGCAGGACGTGTTCAACAATGTGATGCGCACGACGGTGGAGGCGATGGCGGCGACGCAAGGCCACACCCAGTCGCTGCACACCAACGCGCTCGACGAGGCCTTGGCGCTGCCGACCGACTTCTCGGCGCGCATCGCCCGCAACACCCAGCTCTTCCTGCAGCAGGAGAGCGGCACCACCCGCATCATCGATCCCTGGGGCGGCTCGTATTATGTCGAGCGGCTGACGCGTGATCTCGCCGCGAAGGCGTGGGGCCACATCCAGGAGGTCGAGGAGCTTGGCGGCATGGCCAAGGCCATCGAGGCCGGCGTGCCGAAGCTGCGCATCGAGGAGGCCTCGGCCAAAACCCAGGCCCGCATTGATGCCGGCAAGCAGGCGGTGATCGGCGTCAACAAGTACAAGCCGACGGATGAGGCTCCCATCGACATCCTCAAGGTCGACAACACCAATGTCCGCCGCCTCCAGATCGACAAGCTGACGCGGCTGAAATCCGAGCGCAACCAGACCGACGTCGACGCGGCGCTTGCCGCGCTGACGCGCTCGGCCGGCGAAGGCAACGGCAATCTGCTCGCGCTCGCAATCGACGCGGCACGGGCGAAGGCGACCGTCGGCGAAATCTCGGACGCGATGGAAAAGGTGTTCGGCCGGCACCGCGCCGAGATCAAATCCATCACCGGCGTCTACAAGCGGGAGGCGTCCAGCATGGGTAACCAGGTCGAGAAGGTTCAGGCGCTGATCGACGCCTTCGAGGAGGCGGAAGGCCGCCGGCCGCGCATCCTGGTCGCCAAGATCGGCCAGGACGGCCACGACCGCGGCCAGAAGGTGATTGCCTCGGCCTTCGCCGACATCGGCTTCGACGTCGACATCGGGCCGCTGTTTGCAACTGCCGACGAAGCTGCGCGGCAGGCGGTCGAGAACGACGTGCACATCCTCGGCGTTTCCTCGCTCGCCGCCGCCCATCTCACCGCAGTGCCTGAACTCAAGGCCGCGCTGAAGAAACAGGGCCGCGACGACATCATGATCATCATCGGCGGCGTGGTGCCGCCGCAGGATTACGATGCGCTCTACGCCGCCGGGGCCGAGGCGATCTTCCCGCCGGGCACGGTGATCGCGGAAGCCGCCGAGGAGCTGATCCGCAAGCTGAATGCCCGGCTCGGGCATAGCGAGGCGGCGGAGTAGATGATACGCTGGCCGCATCACCGGCCGGATTGTCTCCATGACACGTGATGAGCTCATCGCTGCGATACGCCAGAACGCTGATGCCATCAAAGCCAAGGGCGTCTCGAAGCTCGCCATCCTCGGCACGCGGGCCGGCGACGATTATCACCCGCACAGCGACATCGATGTCCTGGTCGAGGTCGAACCGGAGGCCTCTTTCTCGCTGCTCAACCTGATCGATGTCGAGCAGATCATCGAGGATGCGACCGGCTTGCAGGCGCAGGCGACCGTCCGGCGCTCCGCCTCCCCCCACTCTGCGCAGCAGATCGCAGACCACATCCTCGAAATATTCTGACGCTCACGTAAGGAGCACTCCCCTTGAAGTTCATGATCGGTTTGAGCGTCGCCATGGCGCTTAGCGCAACGTGCGTCGTCTCCGCCCTCGCCGCGGACCCCAAGCCCGACGCCGTCGTCAAGACCAAGAGCATCGACGCCCGCGTCTTCCTCGACGACAGGATCAAGGCTGATGCGGCGCTGGCGGCGGATTGCCTTTCAGACGGCAGGAAGTGGCTCGACAAGAACGCGGCCGAGGCTGCCGCCTCGCGCAAGGAAGATCCGCAGTTCTTCAAGGACGGCGGCTGGGATTTCGAACGCAAATATGCGATCCGCTCCGTTGTCGCCGATCGCTATGTCAGCGTCCTGCGCAACGACTACATGGACACCCATGGCGCGCATCCCAATTCGGACGTGAACACGATCCTTTGGGACAAGACCCAGCACAAGCGCATCTCGATCCGCCCGTTCTTCACCGAGACCGTCGACAACGGCGCGACCATGAAGGCGATGGTGAAAGCCGTGATCGCCTCGCTGAGAGCCGAGAAGAAGAAGCGCGACACCAGCGAGACCGCGACCGACGAATGGTTCAAGAGCGTCGAGCCGAGCCTGCTCAAGATCGGCGCGGTGACGCTTGCGCCTTCAACCGAAGCGGGCAAGAGTTCCGGGCTCACCTACCACTATCCGCCTTACGCGGTCGGCCCCTACGCCGAGGGCGAATATGTCGCCTTCGTGCCGTGGGGAACGCTGAAGACCTATCTCACGGCGGAAGGCATGCGCATCTTCGGCGGCGCGCGGCCGAAGGGCGATGCGGAAGAGCCGCAGTGATGATGTTTTGAGCAGCGACAGATTGCTCACAGCGCTGTGGTAGCGCTACCTTGCAGCGGCGCCGCAAAGCCGACTAGAATGCCTTCATTGACAAGAGCGCCCGATGTCACGGGCGCCGCTGGGAGGCATTCATGTCCAAGATCTCGCGCCGCACTTTTGCGGCCTCTTCCGCCGCGATTGCCGCATCCGCAGCATTCGGTCTCACACCAGCACGCGCACAGGCCTATCCGGCGCGCCCGGTCACCGTGATCGTGCCCTGGGGCGCCGGTGGCGGCACCGACGCGACTGCGCGCATTGTCGCAGCCCTGCTGGAAAAGGATCTCGGCCAGCCCTTCAACGTCGTCAACCGCACCGGCGGTTCAGGCGTGGTCGGCCATAGCGCGATCGCGACCGCGCAACCGGACGGCTACACGATCGGCATGCTCACCGTCGAAATCTCGATGATGCACTGGCAGGGCCTTACCGAGCTGACGCCGAAGAGCTACACGCCGCTGGCGCTGATGAACGAGGACCCGCCGGGCATCCAGGTCTCCTCCTCCTCGCCCTACAAGACCGTCAAGGAGCTCGCCGAAGCCATCAAGGCGGCGCCCCCCGGCAAGTTCAAGGCGTCGGGCACCGGCCAGGGCGGCATCTGGCATCTCGCGCTGGTCGGCTGGATGCAGGCGATGGGCCTGCCCGCCAACCAAGTCGCCTGGGTACCGTCGAATGGAGCTGCGCCCGCGATGCAGGATCTTGCCGCCGGCGGCCTCGACCTCACGACGTGCTCGGTGCCGGAAGCGCGCGCCATCATCGAGGCGGGCAAGGCGAGGAGCCTCGCCATCATGGCGCCCGCCCGCAACCCGATCTTCAAGGATGTGCCGACGCTGAAGGAGGCGATGGGCATCGACTACGCGACCGGCGCCTGGCGCGGCATCGGCGCACCGAAGAACCTGCCGCCGGAAATCGCAACGAAGCTCACCGCGGCGCTGAAGAAGGTCTACGACTCCGCCGAGTTCAAGGACTTCATGAGCAACCGCGGCTTCGGCACGGTGTGGGGCGATGCCGGTCAGTTCGCAAGCTTCATGGACAAGGGCGACGCCCAGATGGGCGAGGCGATGAAGGCCGCCGGCCTGAGCAAGGCGTGACGTTTCACCTCTCCTCGCGCTTGTCCGCCGAAGCTTCAGCGAAGGCGGATGCGGGGAGAGGGAGCGCACTTCCCGGAATTCTGACAGGACCTCTCTCATGCGTCTTCCCGACTCCGTCACGGGATCGTTTCTCGTCGTGCTCGGCGCGGCTTCAGCCTATGGCGGCTGGATCCTGCCGCCGGTGCCGGGGCAGCCGGTCGGCCCCAACGTATTTCCGCTCGTGATCGGTATCGGGCTTGCGCTGTGCGGGCTCGCGATCGTGTTCGGCATCGGCCATTCCTTCGAGGAGGAGGAAGAGCTGATCCCACTGGAAGACGGCCAAGCCGCCGCACCGCTGCCGCAGGGCAAGCTCTACGGCCTGCGCGCCCTGCTGCCGCCGGCGCTGCTGCTGTTCTACGTCGCCGCCGCCGACCGGCTCGGCTTCATCATCACCGCGGCGATCATGGTCTATGTCACCTCGACCGCGCTCGGGGCGAAGTGGAAGCTGGCGCTGCCGCTCGCAGCGCTGTCGCCCTTCGCCATCCACCTCATCTTCGGCAAGCTGCTGCGCGTGCCGCTCCCCGCCGGCCTGCTGCCGACGCCCTGGTGATCCCATGCTGAAGACCCTGATTGAAGCATTCGCCCTGATCTCCACCTGGGAGGTCATCATCGCGATGTTCGCAGCCTCCGTGTACGGGCTCGTCATCGGCTCGCTGCCGGGCCTGTCGGCGACGATGGCGACCGCCCTGCTCGTCCCCGTCACCTTCTACCTGTCGCCGATCGCGGCGATCGCGACCATCGTCGCGGCCTCCTCGATGGCGATCTTCTCCGGCGACATTCCCGGCGCGCTGCTGCGCATTCCCGGCACGCCGGCCTCGGCAGCCTATGCCGACGAGGCCTACGCCATGACACGCAAGGGCCAGGCCGAGCTGGCGCTGGGAGCCGGCGTCTGGTTCTCCGCCGTCGGCGGCATCGCCGGCGTGCTGTCGCTGATGATCTTGGCGCCGCCGCTCGCCGAGATCGCGCTGTCGTTCTCGACCTTCGAATATTTCTGGCTGGCGCTGCTCGGCCTGATGTGCGCCACCTTGGTCGCGCGCTCCTCGCCGGTGAAGGCGATCGCGGGCATGTTCCTCGGCCTGCTGGTGTCCTGCATCGGCATCGAGAATCCCGGCGGCGTGCCGCGCTTCACCTTCGGCATCACCGATTTGTTCGGCGGCATCGAGCCGATCCCGGCGCTGGTCGGCGTGTTCGCGGTGGCGCAGGTGATGCGCGCGATGCTGACGCCCGAGCCGCCGCCGCTGCCGCGACGAAAATTCGGAAGCATCATGGCCGGCCAGTGGAAGCTGACCAAGAAGTATCACTGGCAGATGACGCGTGGAAACATCATCGGCATCATCATCGGCGTGCTGCCCGGCGCCGGCGCCGACATGGCCGCCTGGGTCTCCTACGCGATGTCGAAGCGCTTCTCCAGGGAGCCGGAGAAATTCGGCACCGGCCATGTCGAGGGCCTGGTCGAGGCCGGCGCCAGCAACAACGCCAGCATCGCCTCGGGCTGGGTGCCGTCGCTGCTGTTCGGCATTCCCGGTGACACCATCGCCGCGATCGCGATCGGCGTGCTCTACATGAAGGGCCTCAATCCCGGCCCGACGCTGTTCACCGAGAAGGCGTCGAGCATGTACGCGATCTATCTGATGTTCATCATCGCGAACATCCTGATGATCCCGCTCGGCATCGCCATGATCCGGATCGCCGCCTACATCCTGCTGGCGCCGCGCTCCGCCATCATGCCGATCATCATGCTCTGCTGCGCGGTCGGCTCGTTCGCGATCGGCAACAACATGTTCGGCGTCGTCACCGTCGCCGCCTTCGGCGTGATCGGCTATGTGATGGAGGCCAACGGCTATCCCGTCGCCGCAATGGTGCTCGGCATCGTCATGGGCACCATGGTCGAGCAGGCTTTCGTGACCTCGCTGATCAAGTCGGACGGCAGCATCCTGCCGTTCTTCGAGCGCCCCGTCGCCGCCATCCTCGCCGCCATGGCGATCGGCGCGCTGCTGTGGCCGGTGATGGTGTGGGTCTGGCGCAAGGTGAAGCCGGTGCAGACGGCGGCGGCAACACCCGGGTGATAGGGGGCGGGCAGCCCTCGCCTGCCCCGCCGGGGGCGGGTCCAGCCGGCTCCGCCATGCTGGGCCAGACGGTCGCCTTGTGCTAGTGTCCGGTCATGACCGACGTCGCAGACATTCCGCTCCAGACGCTTGTCGGGAAGCTCCGAGAGCTTGCTCCCGCCCTGAGGGCTGCAGGTGTCATCCGGCTTTACCTGTTCGGGTCCCGCGCGCGCGGCGACGCTCGGCCAGACAGCGACCTCGACGTGCTGGTCGAGACAACCTCGCGCGAGGAAACGCCGCGGTTCGACTACTTTAGAGTCCTGCATTTGATCGAGGACCATGTCGGCCTACGAGCGCAGATATCGATACGGGACCTGCTGAAGCCGCGCATGGCCGAGCGTATCGCGGATGATCTGGTCGAGGTCTTCTGAATGCCGCCGACCGTGGAAGACCGGCTGCGAGATATTCTGGAAGCTATCACTGACATCGAAAGTGTCGTGAAGGGCCTCACATTCGATCAATTCGTCTCTGAAAAAACCGCCCGGCTGGCAATCGAACGACTTCTCGAGATCATCTGCGAGGCATCAAGATTCATCCCGGATGAGATAAAACGAACCGAGCCGGCGATCGATTGGCGCAAGATGATCGACTTCGGAAATCTACTTCGTCATGCCTACCACATGACGAAGGCCGAGATCGTTTGGGACATCATTCAAATCCACCTTCCACCTTTGAAATCTTGCGCTGAAAGACACATTCGCATGTCGGGCCGCTAGCGGCTGGACGCGAAGACAATCATGACCGGTAGCAAATCCATCGACATCAAAACCCTCGCCCGCGACTTGCGCTCCGGCAGTCGCGCGGCCCTCGCCCGGGCCATCACTCTGGTGGAAAGCCGGCGCGGCGACCACCAGGCGCTGGCGCGCGAGCTGGTGCAGATGCTGCTGCCCGACACCGGCAAGGCGGTTCGCGTCGGCATCACCGGCTCCCCCGGGGTCGGCAAGTCCACCACCATCGACGTGCTCGGGACGTACCTGATCGAACAGGGCAACAAGGTCGCGGTGCTCGCGGTCGATCCGTCCTCGGCGCGCAGCGGCGGCTCGATCCTCGGCGACAAGACGCGGATGGCGCGGCTATCGGCCTCCAATGACGCCTTCATCCGCCCCTCGCCATCGTCAGGCACGCTCGGCGGCGTCGCCGCCAAGACGCGCGAGGCCATGCTGTTGTGCGAGGCCGCCGGCTTCGACGTCGTGCTGGTCGAGACCGTCGGCATCGGCCAGTCCGAGACCGCGGTCTGTGACATGACCGATTTCTTCCTCGCGCTGATGCTGCCGGGCGGCGGCGACGAGTTGCAAGGCATCAAGAAGGGCCTGGTCGAGCTCGCCGACATGATCGCGATCAACAAGGCCGACGGCGACAATCTCAAGCGCGCCAACATCACCGCCGCCGACTATCGCGGCGCGCTGCATATCCTCAGCCCCCGGTCCGAGCATTGGCACCCGCCGGTCGAGACCTATTCGGCGCTGACCGGCGACGGCATCGCAAAACTCTGGCAGAAGGTTCTGGATCACCGCAAGGCGATGAATGCATCCGGCGATTTCGCTGCACGGCGGCGCGAGCAGCAGGTGAAATGGATGTGGTCGATGCTGGAGCAGCGCATGCTGGCGCGGCTGCGCAGCGAGGCGTCGGTGCGTACGAAAGTCAGGAAGATCGAGGCTGAGGTGGCTGAAGGCCATCTCACGCCGGCACTCGCCGCCGAGCAGATTCTGGAGTTGCTGCAATGAGCGAAAAGCTCCGCATTCTCCTCACCGGCTTCGGACCGTTTCCCGGCGCGCCCTATAACCCGACCCAGCCGCTGGTCGCGCGGCTGGCGCAATTGCGCCGTCCGGCCCTCGACGATGTCGCGCTCGCGAGCCACATCTTCCCGGTCACCTACGCCGCGGTCGACCGGCAATTGCCTGATGTGCTCGCGAAAGAGAAGCCGGATGCGCTGCTGATGTTCGGCCTCGCCGCGCGCACGCCTTACCTCCGCATCGAGACCCGCGCCCGCAATGCCGTCACCATGCTCTGGCCCGATGCCGCCAACACCCGCTCCAGCAAGCGCGGCATCGCCGGCCATACGGACGCGATGACGTTCGGTCCGCATACGGCAAGACTGCTGCGCGCCGCGCGCCTCACCGGCATCGACGCGCGCGCTCGCGCGATGCCGGGGCCTATCTCTGCAATTATCTCAGCTGGCGCGCGATCGAGAATGTCAGGGCGGGCGGACCGCAGCTTGCCGCGTTCATCCACATTCCCCTGCTCGCGCGTAGCGGCGCTGTTCGGCGCATGGGTTCGCCGCGGATCACGCTGGAAGAACTGGTGGACGCCGGCGAGGCCATGCTGATGGAGATAGTGGGGCTCGCGAGGAAGCGGCGGAACCCGCAGGTCTCGTAGGGTGGGCAAAGGCGCCCTTGCGCCGTGCCCACGACTTCGCCTCGAATAGGCTTTGTTGGGCACGCTTGCGCTTTGCCCACCCTACGGCACCGCCTCCGCGGTAAACATTTAACCCTACCGCGAACAATCCCCGCGCCGTCGGCCACCCTGCGCTACCTAGTCGGTCGCGGACCTCCCGCGTCCGCCGAAGGATGCGTCATGGACCTCAACCGCCGTCGTCTCATCGGAGCTTCGACCGCAGGCATCGCGGGCGCACTCGCCGTGCCGGCCGACGCCGCGCGCGCGGCGCCGCTGACATCCCTGCTCGGCCGTGATGCCACGCAATTCGGCGTGCGGCCCGGCAGCAGCGAGGACCAGACCCGCGTGCTCCAGCGCGCCATCGACGAAGCTGCACGGGCACAGATGCCGCTGGCGCTGCCACCCGGCATCTATCGGAGCGGATTGCTGCGATTGCCGAATGGTGCCCAGCTGATCGGCGTGCGCGGCGCGACAAAATTCGTCTTCACCGGCGGAGCCGCGGCAATCCAGAGTGACCGGTCGGACTCGATCGGCCTGACCGGCATCAGCTTCGATGGCGGTGGCATTCCGCTTCCGACGCGGCGCGGACTGATCCATGTCCTCGGCGGGCGTGACGTCCGCATCACCGATTGCGAGATCACCGGCTCCGGCGGCAGCGGCATCTGGCTCGAGCAGGTCACGGGCGACATCTCCGGCAACATCTTTACCAGCATTGCGGTGACGGCGGTCGTCTCATTCGACGCCAGGGGCCTCAGCGTCTCGCGCAACACCATCATCGGCACCAACGACAACGGCATCGAGATCCTGCGCACCACGATCGGCGATGACGGCACGCTGGTCACTGATAACCGCATCGAGGACATCAAGGCCGGTCCCGGCGGCTCGGGCCAGTACGGCAACGCCATCAACGCGTTTCGCGCCGGCAACGTGATCGTGCGCGGCAATCGCATCAGGAACTGCGATTACTCGGCGGTGCGCGGCAATTCGGCCTCGAACATCCACATATCAGGCAACAGCGTCAGCGACGTGCGCGAGGTCGCGCTCTATTCGGAGTTCGCGTTCGAGGCCGCGGTGATCGCCAACAACACGGTCGATGGTGCCGCCGTCGGCGTCTCCGTCTGCAATTTCAACGAAGGCGGCCGCATCGCGGTGGTCCAGGGCAACATCATCCGCAATCTGATCCCGAAGCGGCCGATCGGCACCGCCCCCGACGACGATGCCGGTGTCGGCATCTACGTCGAGGCTGACAGCTCCGTGACTGGCAATGTGATCGAGAACGCGCCGTCCTATGGCATCGTCGCCGGCTGGGGCAAATATCTGCGCGACGTCGCGATCACGGGCAACGTGATCCGCAAGGCGCTGGCCGGCGTCGGCGTCTCCGTGGTGTCCGGCGCAGGCACCGCGCTCGTCAACAACAACATGATCTCGGAAACCCCGCGCGGCGCCGTGGTTGGGCTCGATCATGCCCGTGCGGTGACGTCGGATCTGTCGGCGGACGGCGCACAGCGCTTCGCGCAGCTGGTGGTCGGCGGCAATGCGGTGCGGCGGTAGGTGTGCGACGCCAGAGCGGCCGTGCATCCTTCGAGGCTCCCCATGGGACGCGCAGCGTCCCATGCCTCGCACCTCAGGATGACGGGGATCGGGAGGACGCGGTGGTCCTCTTGAACATTCGCCCTTAAAACGCGTTCCTCAGCAGCGGGTACTTCGCTTGCAGGCCGTCGAGGCTGAAGGTGAATTCGACGACGCGCTCGGGAGCGGCGACGATTTCGGCGGCGGGCGGGGCGAACTGCGGCAGGAGCGTTGCCATTGCAGCAGGCGTGGCCTGCGGCGCCTTCACGGCAGGTGCGGTGAACGCCGCCATTGCGGCAGGCGGGGCGACCGGCGACCTCACAGCGGGCGCGGCGACCGGCGCCCGCGCAGCGGGAGCCTTGAGCGGAGCGACAGCGGCAGGCGCAGTGAACAATGCCGCCGCAGCCGGCGTCGCTCGCGGCACGAGCGGGGCTTCGGGGATTTCGGCAAGGACCTCCGGCTTGGGCGCGAGCCTGACCGGAACGGCGGTCTCCGCGGCGATGTGGACGGCCTTCGGCTGCACGGTCTGCGCCTGTTGCTCGCGCGGAAACACGCGGGGCATGGTCGCCGGCGACCAGCCGAATACGGGCGAGACACTCGCGGCCGCCGCAGCCACGTCGGCACCGGTCGCGAGCGCGCGCCAGGTCTGAACGGCGCGCTTGGCTTCCTGGATGTTTTCGAGGAATGCGATCTCGGAGTGGTAGCGGCGCCAGCGTCCGGTCTCGAACATTTCGGAGAGATGTTCCAGCCGCTGCTCGGCGAGAGTGCACCAGCGTGCCGCAATGTCGCGGCCACGCGCCACGTCGCGAACAGCCTCTTGGCGATGTGTCATAAACCAGCCCGTCAGGTGAAAAATACGGACGCGACGCAACGCACACGAATCAATTTAGACGTGACATGAATATTTTGTGGAAAAGTTTTGACTTGTCCAGCAACGACACGCCGGTCGTCGTCAATAACGGTAGTCGTGCGGAGAATTGCTGTGTTTTCGAGTCAAGCTTCGCACAAGCATAACCGGCCTGCGGGGCGACTCCCGGGCGCCGACAATGGGCGCCGCCACGTTCGCTCAACCGGAAGCTGATCGCGCCGAGCGGTTCAAGAAATCAGCCCCTGAAAAGAAAAGACCCGTCCGGGGGGACAACCGGACGGGTCGAGCCATATGGGCGCTTGGGGTGGATGGGCGCTCGCGCCTGATATGACTTATGGGGAGGGATGACCGCTCCCACATAATTTGGTCGTGGCAGCCGGCTGAACGTTCAATGCGGCGTTCGATTTCTTGGCCTTCGCACCGCGCGCAAAGTTGTCGCAGCCGCTATCGCGTCGCCGGCCTATCCGCCTGAGAAATCGTGGATTTATCCTCTGCGCTCGACAGCGAGGGTTGTTCGATCGCGCGGATGCCAGGCTCGTCGCGACGCTTCTCGGCATCTTCACGTTTTGTTGTACCGGACGCAGCCGCGACAGGCGTCGCGCTGTCGGCGGGAACGGCCATGACTGCGGCAAACGCGTCGGCCTCACCGTCGCCGAAGAGATCATCACGGCCGGGTGAACCGAGGTCGCGCGCGGTCTTCGCCAGCGTCATGCGCAGCGCCTCCGGCTTGAGCGTGTAATTGCGCTCGAGCAGCAGCGCGGCGACGCCCGAGACATAGGCGGCCGAGAACGAGGTCCCCGAGGTCATCTGGTACTTGCCGTCGGGCGCGGGCAGGAAGATGTCGACGCCGGGCGCCGCCAGCGCGATGTAATTGCCGCGGTTGGACGCCGAGAACAGCTTGTCCTGCTGATCGGTCGCGCTGACCGCGATCACGTTGGGATTGGCGGCAGGATAAAGCGGCGGCGATTTCGCGCCGGCATTGCCGGCGGCCGCGATCAGCACCAGCCCGCGGGCGGCGGTCGCCGCGATGGCGCGCTCGATCACGGCGTCCTTCGGACCGGCAAAGCTCATATTGATGATCTGCGCGCCGTGCTCGGCGGCGTAATTCAGCGAGCGCAAGACGATGTAGGACGAGCTCTGGGCGCCGCCCGTCGTGCCGCCAAAGGCGCGGATGGCAATGATGCGCGCCTCGGGCGCGCTGCCCATCAGCCTGGCATGAGCCACGATGGCGCCGGCAATGCCGGTGCCATGGACATGCGGGCCCTCGGCGCTGCCGAGCGCATCAAAGTTGTCGGCGATGGAATGGGCGAGCTCGGGATGTTGGGCGTCGATGCCGGAGTCGATCACGGCAACCGTCACGTTGGCACCGTGTGCCAGTGTATGCGCCTGCGGCAGGCGAAGCCTGGCCAGCGCATATTGCGCGGGATCACCCTCGGTCGGCACCGACGATTTCTGATCCTGGAGCACGTAGCGGAAGTTCGGCTGGACCGAACGCACGCTGCCATCGGCGGCGAACTCACGCCGCACCGTCTCGGAAGGCCGGCCGTCCGTGATGCGGAACAGGCCGAACGTCGCCCCGATCAGCGGGAAATTCTCGGATGAGACACGCGTCAAGCCGTGGCGGCGCGCAAGCTCGTCGGCTTCGGTCGCCGACAGGGCGCCGTCGATCTCGGCCACGAATTCGTTGGCGAAGCTACGCAAGTCGACGGCGGCCGGCGTGCTGTTACCCCGCCCCTTGCCGGCGCTCTTCTTGCCCGATTTGCCTGTGCCATCGCCACCTGCGCCCGGCTGCGCCAGGCATTCGCCGTCGGCGTCGCGATAGGGGGCCGTGCAGGCGGGGTACAGGTTCGGCGAATAGCGCGCATAGGGCAGCACCGGGGTCGGTCGCATCCGCGCCGTGGTGGTGGTACGCGGGATAGCAGGGATAGAACGCGGGCCGGGGCCGACGCCGACAGCCCGCGCGCCAACACCGGGGCTGACGCGCGCGGCGATGCTGGGAGAGATGGTCGGGGTGCGCGTGGGGACGCTGATCGTCGGCGTGCGCATGATCGCCTGCGCCTGCGCAACCTCGACGCCGAGGCCGGCGAGCAGGAGTGCAGCTCCGACCGATGAAACGTAGGCCCCGGCTCGCGACTTACTCTCGGACTTGCGCGTCATCGGTGCAGCGGCGCCTTACGGCGCCGCGACGGCGAGGTTGACGAACTTCTCGCGCGACATCCTGCCGAGCAGCGAGGCGAGCTCGTCCCGGCTCATCGCCTTGTCGAACTGGAGACGGAACATGCCGCCCTTGGCATCACCGATAATTGAAGCCTGGTAACTGTCGAGCAGCGCGGTGATGTCGGCGACGCGCGCCTCGGGCGTGAAGCGCACCAGCGCGCGCGCAGGTGCAGCTCCAAGCTCGCGCGTGATCGGCGCGCCGACCGACAGCGAAGCGGTCTCGAAGGTCGCGGGCTGGGTCTTCATCAGCACGGCGCCGATGATGCCGGCCTGGAGCAGCAGCGCGATGGCACCCAGGCTCGCCGACCAGGCCAGCGTACGCGGCGACAGGCTCGAGAAGAAGGTCGCGATGCGCGCCGAGAGCGGCAGCGAACCGACCGGCCGCGCAGGCTCGGCGTCGATCGCGGCGAACAGCTTCTGCATCGCCCGCGCCGACGGAGCCCCTAAGCTCTCGTTCAGATGGATGGTCTCTTCGTACTCGCCGCGGATCGCGGCATATTGCTTTGCAAGCGCCGGATCACCCGCCAGCGCTTCCTCGACGCGGCGAGCGTCACGCGCGTTCAGCGTGCCGGCGGCGTGCCAGGGCAGCAGCAGTTCAATTTCACTGGGCTCTTGCTCCAGCATCTTCTTGCTCAATGCCATCATGGCCAGCCTCGCTCAACGCCGGCTGCCTTCAGCAGTTCGGCCAGTTTCTTGCGCGCATAAAACAAGCGCGTCTTCACAGTGTTCTCCGGAATACCGACGATTTCGGCCACTTCTTCCACGGATTTCTCGTGGTAGTAGACGAGATCGACGATTTCCCGATGGTCCGGCGAGAGGCCCGTCAGACACTCGCGCAACGCTTCACTGGTATCCTTCTTCTGCACCGCGATTTCCGGATCGTCAGACGAATCCTCGATCGCGTTGGCAGCTTCGTCGTCCAACCCAACGTCCTTCCTGCGCCGGAGCGCAGACAGGGCCTTGAATCGGGTGATTGCCAGCAGCCAGGTGGAGACGGCGGATCGCCCCTCGAACTTGCCGGCTTGACGCCAGACGTCGAGAAACACCTCGCTGATGAGGTCCTCCGCCGCCTGCTCATCCCGCACGAGCCTCAGCCCGAACCTGTAGACCCTGACATGGTGCCGCCCGTACAGCACCTGCATGGCGAGCCGGTCACCTTGAGCGATCCTGGCGATCAGGACCTCGTCCGAAGCCGCCTGTGTCACGCTCAATGCCCGTCTCGCAAAGTTGGTCGGGTCGGCGCGGCGGACGGTTCGACGGGCGGGGCGAAATTCTTCAGCGTACCGCAGTCACACGGGGGTCTGTGTGATCTACCCCACATACGCGAATTTTCCTTTTGCCACCCGTGGCGGTTGGCCGGCTCGCTCGATAACGGTAACATAGTAATGATGCATTCCCTGCGCAATGCCGTCCGGCGCGGACGGCCCGACGTGATGGAACCATAGCAGCCCTGCACGACGTATGTCTCACCAAGCCCTGCTTTGGCTCGACCCCGTCGCCAACGATGCCTAATCGCCGGCAAATTTCCCCGCCGGCCGCTGTCACCCTGTTGCGCGCTGCACCGTTTGGATTCGATTGCGAAGGATACCAAACCTAAAGGCTTGCCGCGTAGATTTTTGAGCTGACATCCACCCTTGGCGGGACAATGAGCACGGCCGCGACGACCTTACCGGAGAGGAATGCCGCTCAGGTCGCGGATCTCGTTCTCATGCCCGACGCGGCTGCGCCCGAGGTGCGAGCGCGCCGGGTCCGGCAACGCCGGCAGATGTATGTCGGCCAGGTCGCAAGCTACTCGCTCGGCGCCTTCGTGCTGCTGATCTATGCCCATGACGGCGTCGTCCGGATGAACGTTCCGTCGCTGTTCTGGGTCGGCGGCCTGATGATCATCGGCATCTTCGTCGTGATGTCGGAAGCCGGCGTCGGCGACAGGCACAGCGACCACTATCTCACCGTCTTCCAGATCTCGGCGCACATGGCGCTGCAGTTCATCTTCCTGGTGTCGGTGCCGACCCTCGGCATCGCCTTCATCAGCGTGCTGTTCCTGATCTTCGCCTTCGGCACGCTGCGCATGACCTCGGCGCAGGCGATGTTCACCTGGGCGATCGCGACGACCTGCCTCGCGGCCGTCTTCCTCGCCTCCGACCTGCCGATCGGCATGCCAGTCGCCACGAGGCTCCAGCGGACCGCCTCGATGCTGTGCTTCGTCCTGGTGATCGGCCAGTGCGCCTTCCTCGGCCTGTTCGGCGCCACGCTGCGAAAGGTCCTGTACCGGCGCAGCATCGAGCTGAAGGCCGCCTATCAGCGCATCGAGGAGCTCGCCGAGCTCGACGAGCTGACCGGCTCCTACAATCGCCGCTGCATCATGCGGCTGCTCGATGCAGAGGTCGAAAAGTCGCAGCTGGCGTCCGCACCTTGCGCCATCGCGCTGATCGACCTCGACTGGTTCAAGCGCATCAACGACGCCCACGGCCACCCCGTCGGCGACGAGGTGCTGCGCACCTTCGCCATCACCATTTTTGCCAATATCCGCCCGGCCGACTTTTTCGGCCGCTATGGCGGCGAGGAATTCCTGCTGCTGCTGCCGGGCACCGACGGCGGCGCGGCGGGGCGCATGCTCGAGCGGCTGCGCGGCATCGTCGCCGATCTCGACTGGAGCGCATTTTCGCCCGGCATGCGGGTGACGATTTCCGCGGGCGTCGTGACGCTGCGCGACGTTGATACTGCCGACACGTTTCTCGCACGCGCCGACAGCGCGCTTTATTCCGCCAAGGCGCAAGGGCGCAATCGTATTGCAACGAGCTGACTAATCCATTTTTTCCTGGCTGCGCAGAAGCCGCAGCCGGACCGAACGCTCCAGGACAGGGCCATGAGATCGAAATCCGAAAAACCATCCGAGAACCTGCTTGAGGAATTGCAGGCCGCGCTCTCGCACGGCACCGTCGCGCGCCGGGTCGAGGCCCTGCGCCGCGTCACCGATCTGTTCATCAACAATGCGGTGGATTATTCCGACGAGCACGTCAGGGTGTTCGACGACGTGTTCCAGTGCCTGATCGAGCAGATCGAGGCCTCGGCGAGAGCGCTGCTCGCCAACCGTCTCGCGCCGATCGCGGCCGCGCCGCCCAAGATCATCCGCACGCTTGCGCTCGACGAGGTGATCGAGGTCTCCGGACCCGTGCTCACGAAATCGGAACGGCTGGACGAGGCGACCCTGATCGAGATCGCGCGCACCAGGAGCCAGGCACATCTCAAGGCGATCTCGCTGCGGCGGGTGCTGTCGGCAGCGCTGACCGACGTGCTGGTGGCGCGCGGCAACGAAGACGTCGTGCAATCGACCGTCAGCAATCCGGGCGCGCAGCTCTCCGAGGGAAGTCTCAGCGACCTCGTCACGCGCGCCGAACGCGACGATGACCTCGCCGCCTGCATCGGCCTGCGGCCCGACCTGCCGCGCCATCACTACTTGAAGCTGGTCGCCAAGGCGTCCCTGAGCGTGCGCAGGAAGCTCGAGGCCGCGCATCCGGAGCTCGCGGACGAAGTGTCCAGCGTGGTCCAGGAAGCGACCCAGCGGGTCCGCGCCGCCGCCATGACCAGGCAGACCGAAATGGCGCGCGCACTGGTGAGATCGCTGCACGAGGACGGTCGTCTCAACGAGTTCCAGGTCACCAGCTTCGCCGAGCAGGGCAAGTTCGACGAGACCAATGCAGGACTCGCGGCGCTCGCGGGCGTGGCGGTCGAGACCGCCGAGAACATGATGATCGAGAGCCGCAACGAGGGCGTGATGATCCTCGCCAAGGTCGCGGGCATGCAATGGTCGAGCGTCCGCGCGATCATCGCCATGCGCGAAAAGCTCTCAGGCGACTCGAAGACCGACATGCTGACGCTGCGCGATGCCTACGAGGCCCTCCGCTCATCGACCGCGCAGCAGGTGCTGCGCTTCCACCGCATGCAGCAGGGCACGACGCCGGCGGCGTGAAGCCGGCGCACTAGTAGCGCAAAACTTTCGAACCTGCGTAGGCGCCGATCGCGGTCACAAGTGCCGTCGCGATCGTGTACCAGGTCGCGACGAACAGCGGCGAGTCGTCGGTGCAATGCGAGGCGTAGAGCGTTGCGGCAAGGCCGGCCGACAGCAGGCCCGCGAGCGCGCCGGCGAGTGCAGGATGCGACGGCGCGCCGTGGCGCAGGCCGAACAGCGCGCCCGCAAGCAGCGGCAGCGACATCGCCGGGATCGCGAGCATGCACACCCGGGAGTTCTTGCCCACCAGCCGCATCGTCATCGGCATCGCCGGGGCCATCATGGTCTCGCTGCCGATCGCAACCGCAAGCAGGCCGACGGGAAGCAGCAGCAGCCATCCCCAGCCGCGCATCAAGGCTTCGGGCCGCGACAGATGCAGGCTGACGATGATCGCGGGAATCGCAAGCGACAGCGTGACCGCGAACTTCGTGTCGAAGAACGGATTGTGCATGGCGGTCATCACGTCGGGCCGCACGCCAAGGAAGCTGGCGAAGATCAGGATCGAGAACGGTGCCGCCACCAGCAGCGCCATCGTCAGCACGGCGCCGACGCGCGGCGCGCGATGGGCGTTGTCGGCCGCGAGCGAACGAATGAGTTGATCGGTATCCATGACTAGTGGTCCCGCAGTTTGGCAGTCAGCGCCGCAAGTCCGCGATGCAGCGCGACCCGCACCGCACCTTCGCTCATCGAAAACTTTGACGCCGTGTCCTTGATCGAAGCGCTGTCGACGGCGATCGACTGCAGCACGTCGCGCTGGCGCTGCGGCAGCGTGTCGAGCTGCGTTGCGACCTCGGCCGCCGAGGCCGTCTCCTGCGGCGTCTCGCCCGGCAGCGTCTCGGCGAAATCGTCGATGTTGACGAAGACCCGCCTGCCCCGCCGCCGGAGCGCATCGATCAGCTTGTTGCGCGCGATCGCAAACAGCCACGGGGCGAAGGGGGCTTCGCTGTCCCAGGTGTGCCGCTTCAGATGGACCGCCAACAAAATCTCCTGCACGATATCCTCGGCCTGGTCGGGAGGCTGCCCGGCCCGCGCCAGACCCCGCCTCGCGGCAGCGCGCAGCACAGGCGTGACCGCCTTCAACAGGCGATGATACGCCGCATCATCGCCTGCCATGGCCGACCGCATCAGGCCGGTCCACTCGTCCTCACGTCCGCGCACGCGCCCTCACCATGCAATTCGGCAGCTCTTTCAGTTTGTTACGCCGGCACCAGCAAGATCACGACTTCGTGATCTGCGCCGCGCCTCGCCACGCGAAGCGACCGTAAAAACCCGCGACGGCTCATAACACCGATCGGTCCCGTCCGCATCCCGCGGCCGGTTGCGCGGCGGCGGTTTGCCCCGCTTTTGCCTAGTGTGGCCCGAAGAATCCCATTTTTTGCCCCGCTGTGGTCACGCCCCAGGGGCTCTGTTCGGTCCCGGGACAGGGGAATTGGGGAGATCGTCAACATGATGAAAGCCAGCGGGCGCGCCGCACTGATTCTCCTTGCCGGCCTTTTCGTGCTGGTCGGAGCCGCTGCACAGGCGGCACCGAGTTCAGCCACAAGCAGCAAATCGGACAGCGCGAGCAACCAGGACGAGGCAGTCAAGCCGAGCAAGCAGCGGCGCCATGCATCGCGCCACCGCGACAGCGGCAAGACGGCGCAGAAATCCGACGACAAGGCCGACAAGAAGGACGACGCAACGAAGGCCCAAAACGACGTGCCAGCCTTGAGCCAGATGCCGCCGGCCGTCGCCAACGCCAACGCGCAGATCGCCGCAGCCGATACGCCGATGGCTGCCGCGGCCTCCGCGATGACCGGCCGCGCCAATGACAATGTCCAGGCTGCAGCCGATAATACCACCGCGCCGAATGACGAGGCTCAGGTGGTGGCGCCCGATCAGCTCAACGACATCGATCGCGCGCTGCAACAGGACCCGCCGGCACAGAAGGCGGTGATCGCCGCAACCGACGCGCGGCCGGCGCCGGTGATGGCGAGCAGCCACAGCTCGGCCTGGGACCAGAGCTCGCTGATCGGCAAGATCTTCATCGGCGTCGGCACGCTGCTGACGCTGGCCTCTGCCGCGCGCATGTTCTTCGCCTGATTCTCGGGTGATCTTGGCCTGAGGGACCTCGCCCGGAACGCGCGTCTCGCCGCGCGTTCCGGACGGCCCCGTTCCGACAGCTTTTCGGCCCTTGAAGCCCACCGCGCCAGCGGGCACATTGCCCGCCCAATCAAACGCGTGGGTGGAGCATGAGCACGTTCGAACACATCATCGTCGAGAGCAAAGGCGCGGTCGGCATCATCAAGCTGAACCGGCCGAAAATGCTCAATGCGCTCTCCTTCGGCGTCTTCCGCGAGATCGCCGCGGCCGTCGACGATCTCGAGGCCGATGACGCCATCGGCTGCATCGTCGTGACCGGCAGCGAGAAGGCCTTTGCCGCCGGCGCCGACATCAAGGAGATGCAGCCGAAAGGCTTCATCGACATGTTCTCCGAGGATTTCGCCGCGATCGGCGGCGACCGCGTCGCGCGCTGCCGCAAGCCGACCATCGCTGCGGTCGCGGGCTATGCGCTCGGCGGCGGTTGCGAGCTCGCCATGATGTGCGACTTCATCATCGCCGCCGACACCGCTAAATTCGGCCAGCCCGAAATCACGCTCGGCACCATTCCAGGCATCGGCGGCACCCAGCGCCTGACCCGCGCGATCGGCAAGTCGAAGGCGATGGACCTCTGCCTCACCGGCCGCATGATGGATGCGGCGGAAGCGGAGCGCTCAGGCCTCGTCAGCCGCATCGTGCCCGCCGACAAGCTCATGGACGAAGTCTTGGCCGCCGCCGACAAGATCGCATCGATGTCGCGGCCCGCCGTCGCCATGGCCAAGGAAGCGGTCAACCGCGCCTTCGAGACCACGCTCGCCGAGGGCATGAGCGTCGAGCGCAACCTGTTTCACGCGACCTTCGCGCTGGAGGACCGCTCCGAGGGCATGGCGGCGTTCATCGAGAAGCGCAAGCCGGTGAACAAGAACCGGTAAGACCCGCGAGCGGTCAGGCTGGTGTAAGGCTTCGCCGCTCTCCCGCGGAAGCCCTGTGACGCACCTGCAACAAGCACGGAATAGATGGGGGTTTCCCCCGCGGCAGTTTGCCTGCGGGACCCCGGCTGGTTAAACAGTTAAGAGGCCACCGTCGGCGGGGGCGGACAGCCGGGGTTTAGCGGGATTACATGATTGGGCGTGCCGCCAGAGCTGGTCGCGTGATGACGCGACATCGATCGGGCGTGGGTCCCGTGCTTGCGACATGGACCGCGCTGGCGCTCTGTTGCGCCCTGCCCTCGGCTGCATGGGCTGAAGCTTTGCCCGAGGCGCTCGCAAAGGCCTATCAGACCAATCCGCAGCTCAATGCCGAGCGTTCGCGGCAGCGCGCCACCGACGAAAACGTGCCGCAGGCGCTCGCCGGCTACCGACCGCAGATCGTGGCGAGCCTCAGCGCCGGCCTGCAATCGGTTCGCAACCTTTTGCCCAACAACACCATCCAGACCGCCGATCTGAAGCCGTGGATCATCGGCGTCACGGTGACGCAGACCCTGTTCAACGGCTTCCGCACCGCCAACAACGTGCGGGCCGCCGAGTTGCAGGTACAGTCTGGCCGCGAGGCGCTGCGCAATGTCGGCCAAGGCGTACTGCTCGACGCCGTCACCGCCTATACCAACGTGCTGGCGAACCAGTCGCTGGTCGAGGCGCAGCGCTCCAACGTGGCGTTCCTCCGCGAGACCCTCGCGGTCACCCAGCGCCGCCTCAACGCGGGCGACGTCACGCCGACCGATACCGCGCAGGCCGAAGCCCGTCTCAACCGTGGCCTTTCCGATCTCAATGCCGCCGAGGTCGCGCTCGCGGTCAGCCAGGCGACCTATGCGCAGGTGATCGGCAATCCGCCATCGCAGCTGAAGCCGGCCGACGTGGTCGATCGCTATCTGCCGAAGAGCCGCGAGGACGCGATGACGATGGCGATCCGCCAGCATCCGGCGGTGATGGCGGCAGGCTTCGACGTCGATGTCGCCTCGACAAATATCCGCGTCGCCGAGGGCGCGCTGCTGCCGAGCGCCAGCGTCCAGGGCAGCGCCAGCAAGAGCCGCGACAACGACCCGACGCTCGGCACCTTCGCCACCGACCAGGCCTCGATCGTCGCCAACGTTACCGCGCCGATCTACGACGGCGGCACGGCCGCCTCGCAAACCCGGCAGGCCAAGGAAGTCACGGCGCAGAGCCGGCTGGTGCTCGACCAGGTGCGGAACCAGGCGCGCACGGCGGCGACCAGCGCCTGGGTCGCCAACGAGGGCGCCAAGATCGCGGTCTCGGCCTCGGAGTCCGAGGTGAAGGCGGCGACCGTCGCGCTCCAGGGCGTGCAGCGCGAAGCCGCCGGCGGGCAGCGCACGACGGTCGACGTGCTGAACTCGCAGGCCGATCTGATCCAGGCCAAGGCCCGCCTGATCGGCGCACTGCGCGACCGCGTGATCGCCTCCTACACGCTGCTCAGCGCAGTCGGCCATCTCGACGTCAAGACGCTTAGCCTCAACACGCCGGACTATCTGCCCGAGGTGCATTACCAGCAGGTCCGCGACGCTTGGCACGGACTGCGCACGCCGTCGGGGCAGTAGCTTCAAATCGTCTGGCCTGATGCCGATGAAGAGCCGCCGCATCCACCTGATGGGAGCTTCGGGCTCCGGCGTGACGACGATCGGTCGCGCGCTCGCCGACCGGCTTGCGCTGCCGCATCACGACACCGACGATTATTTCTGGCTGCCGACCGCCCCGCCCTACCAGACGACGCGCCCTGCCGCAGATCGTCTGCGCCTGATGGGCGAAATGTTTCTGCCGCGTCTCGATTGGGTGCTGAGCGGAACCGTCACCGGCTGGGGCGACGAACTCGTCCCGTTGTTCGACCTTGTCGGCTTTGTGACGACGCCGCGCGAGCTTCGCTTGCAGCGCCTGCGTGGCCGCGAGGCTACGCATTTCGGAGCTGATGCCGTCGCACAGGGCGGCTGGCGTCATGAGGAGACGGAGTCTTTTGTCGATTGGGCCTCGCGCTACGAAGCCGGCGAACGCGAGGGCCGCAGTCTCGCAAAAGATGAGGCGTGGCTCGCGGGCCTGCCCTGCCCGGTCGTGCGCATCGACGGCTCACGCCCGCTTGCGGATCTTGTCGAGCAGCTATGCAGCGAAGCGGAGCGGTTACCCGGCTGATGTGATATTGTTCCGGTCCCACCTTAAAAATAACGAAGCAGGGAGAGAAACCATGCTCAACCGACGCAGCGTCC
Source organism: Bradyrhizobium sp. Arg816 (assembly GCF_029989365.1). Taxonomy (GTDB): domain Bacteria; phylum Pseudomonadota; class Alphaproteobacteria; order Rhizobiales; family Xanthobacteraceae; genus Bradyrhizobium. The sequence continues at coordinate 1,001,222 of NZ_JAPRAQ010000001.1, forward strand.
TGCTTGCCTCCCTTGCCGCCGGAGTAGCCATGACCAACAAAGCTCACGCCCGTGCGGCGCAACCCGCGACGCCGGTCGATTTCGACGTTCCGGCCCATGCCTGCGACTGCCACACTCACATCCACGGTGACGTCGAAAAGTTTCCGTTCTTCGCGGGGCGCGTTTATACGCCGGAACCGGCAAGCCCCGAGGAAATGGCGGCGCTGCACAAGGCGCTGCATATCGAGCGCGTGGTGATCGTGACACCGAGTGTCTACGGCACTGACAACTCCTCCACCTTGTTCGGCATGAAGGCGCGCGGCGCGACAGCCCGCGGGGTCGCCGTGATCGATGACGAGACGACGGAAGCCCAGCTCGACGCGATGCAGGCGGACGGTTTTCGCGGCAGTCGCATCAATCTCGCCACCGGCGGCGTCAGCGATCCGAAATGTCGGCCGCGCGCGTTTTTCGGCCGCCGTCGAGCGCATGAAGGCTCGCGGCTGGCACGTGCAGCTCTACACCACCCTGCCGATGATCTCGGCGATCAAGGAGCTCGTGCTGGCTTCGCCCGTGCCGGCCGTATTCGACCATTTCGGCGGCCTCGAGGCGTCGCTCGGACTGGAGCAGCCGGGATTTTCCGACCTGATCGCGCTCGTCAAATCCGGCAAGGCCTATGTGAAGGTCTCAGGGGCCTATCGCTCGTCGAAGCTCGCGCCCGACTATCAGGACATGGTGCCCTATGCCCGCGCGCTGATCGCGGCGAACCCGGACCGCATCGTCTGGGGCACCGACTGGCCGCATCCGGATTCCAGCCGCGTCGAGGGACGCAAGCCCACCGACATAGCGCCGCTCTATCGGATCGACGACGGCCGGCTGCTCAACCAGCTTCCGGTGTGGGCGCCGGATGCGGAGGTGCGCAAGAAGATCCTGGTCGACAATCCCGCGCGGCTCTACGGATTCTGAGGCGCGGCGGCCGCGCGCGATCAGCGCGCGCGGCGGGAGAAGAAGGAAATCAGGACCGGCAAGGTCACCAGGATCACGACCGGCGCGAGCATCATGCCGGTGACGACGACGACGGCGAGCGGCTTCTGCACCTGCGAGCCGATGCCTTCCGACAGCGCCGCCGGCAGCAGGCCGACGCCGGCGACGACGCAGGTCATCAGCACCGGACGGAGCTGCAACTCGCCGGTGCGTATCACCGCGCTCATGCGGTCCATGCCTTCTTCGATCAGCTGATTGAACTGCGACAGGATGATGATGCCATCCATCACGGCGATGCCGAACAGCGCGATGAATCCGATCGCGGCGGAGACGCTGAAGGCGGTGCCGGTGATCAACAGGCCGAGCACGCCGCCGAAGATCGCCATCGGGATCACGCTCATGGCGAGCAGCGTGTCGGTCATCGAGCCGAAATTGAACCAGAGCAGCACGCCGATCAGCGTCAGCGAGATCGGCACCACGATCGACAGCCGGCGAATCGCGTCCTGGAGATTGCCGAACTCGCCGACCCAGTCCATGTGCGCGCCGGGCGGCAGCTGCACCTGCTCGGCGATCTTCTGCTGCGCCTCGCGGATCGCGCTGCCGAGGTCGCGCTCGCGCACCGAGAACTTGATCGGAAGATAGCGTTCCTGCTGCTCGCGATAGATGTAGGCGGCGCCGGAGACGAGGCTGATGGTGGCGACCTCGCTCAGGGGGATCTGCGTGACGGTGCCGTTGGGGCCGGGCGCGCCGATGCGCAAATTCTGGATCGCCTCCGCGCTCCTGCGATATTCCGGCGCGAGGCGGACGATGATCGGGAAGTGACGATCGGAGCCCGGCTCGTAGAGATCGCCCGCGGTATCGCCGCCGATCGCGACCTTGATGGTGGCGTTGATGTCGCCGGGCGCGAGCCCATAGCGCGCGGCCTTGGCACGGTCGATGTCAATCTGAATGGTCGGCTGCCCGAGCGAGGTGAACACCGCAAGGTCGGTGACGCCCTGCACCGTCGCCAGCACCGACTTGATCTTGTTGGCGGTGTCGGTGAGCGCCTGGAGATCGCTGCCGAACAGCTTGATGGAGTTCTCGCCCTTCACGCCCGAGACCGCTTCGGAGACGTTGTCCTGGAGATATTGCGAGAAGTTGAATTCGACGCCGGGGAAGCGGTCGTCGAGCTGCTTCAACAGCTGCGCGGTCAACTCTTCCTTGTCGTGCGTTCCCGGCCATTGGCTCGCGGGCTTGAGGGGGGCGAAGAACTCGGCGTTGAAGAAGCCGGCCGCGTCGGTGCCGTCATCGGGGCGGCCATGCTGCGACACCACGGATTCTACCTCGGGCCGGGCACGGATCAGCTTGCGCATCTCGTTGACGTAGGTGTTGCCTTCCTGGAGCGAGATGGTCGGCGGCAGCGTGGCGCGGATCCAGAGATTGCCCTCTTCGAGCTTGGGCAGGAATTCCAGTCCGAGCAGGCGGCTGAGCGCCACCGTCATCAGCACCAGACCGACCGCGCCGCCGAGCATGATACCGCGGTTGGCGACGGCCCAATTCAGCACCGGCATGTAGATCCGATGCAGGATCCGCATGACCCTCGTCTCGGTCTCCTCGACATGCGCGGGCAGGATGATCGCGGACAGCGCCGGGGTCACCGTGAAGGTCGCGAGCAGTCCGCCGGCGAGCGCATAGGCATAGGTGCGCGCCATGGGTCCGAAGATGTTGCCCTCGACGCCGGACAGCGTGAACAGCGGTATGAAGGCCGCGATGATGATCGCAGCGGCAAAGAAGATCGAGCGCGACACGTCGGCGGCGGCGCTGAGGATGGCGTGACTCTTCATGCCGAACAGCGTCTCGGGCGACATCTGCTCGGATTCCGACACCGGCGTCGTCTGCGTCAGGCGGCGGAAGATCGCTTCCACCATGATGACGGTGGCGTCGACGATGAGGCCGAAATCGATGGCGCCGACCGACAGCAGATTCGCGGATTCCCCGCGTAGCACCAGGATGATCACGGCGAAGAACAGCGCGAACGGAATCGTGGCGCCGACGATCAGCGCGCTGCGGAGATCGCCGAGGAACATCCACTGCAACAGCACGATGAGCAGGATGCCGACCACCATGTTGTGCAACACGGTGTGGGTGGTGAGTTCGATCAGGTCCCCGCGATCGTAGATGCGCTCGATGCGCACGCCGGGCGGCAGGATGCTGGAGTTGTTGATGGTTTGAACGAGCTGGTGGACGCGCTTGATGGTTGGCGAGCTTTGCTCACCGCGGCGCATCAGGACGATGCCCTGCACGATGTCGTCGGAATCGTCGATGCCGGCAATGCCGAGACGGGGCTTTTGACCGACAGTAACGGTGGCGACGTCCTTGACCAGCACCGGATTGCCGTTGGTCTGCGAGACCATGGTGTTGGCGAGGTCGTCGATGGAACGGATCAGGCCGACGCCGCGTACCACGGCCGATTGCTGGCCGATATTGACGGTGTTGCCGCCGACATTGACGTTGGAGTTGCTGACCGCCTGGAGCAATTGCGGCAGTGTCAGGCCGTTGGCGACCAGCTTGTTGAAATCGACCTGGAGCTCGTAGGTCTTGCTCTTGCCGCCCCAGCCGGTGACGTCGATGACGCCGGGCACGGCGCGGAAGCGGCGCTGCAGGATCCAGTCCTGGATGGTCTTGAGATCGAGCACGCTGTAGTTCGGCGGACCGACGAGGCGGTAGCGGAAGATTTCGCCGATCGGGCTGAGCGGCGAGATCTGCGGCTGCACATTGCCCGGCAGCGGCGCGAGCTGCGCCAGGCGGTTCAAGACCTGCTGCTGCGCCTCGTCATAGGTGTAGGCGAAGGAGAACTGCAGTTTGATGTCGGAGAGGCCGTAGAGCGAGATGGTGCGGATCGTCGTGAGGTTCTTCAGACCCGCGACCTGGGTCTCGATTGGAATCGTGATGTAGCGCTCGATCTCTTCCGCCGACAGGCCCGGGCTCTGCGTCACGATGTCGACCATCGGCGGCGTCGGATCGGGATAGGCCTCGATGTTGAGCTGGTTGAACGCGATCAGGCCGCCGATCAGCACGGCGAAGAACATCCCGACCATCAGGAAGCGCCGGTTGACGGCAAGGGCGACGAGACGATCCATTCAGGTCTTCAATTTTCTTGGGTCGTCAATCAGCTACCGGACGCCGCGCGGTCGATGAACAGGCTGCCCTTGGTGACGACCTGCTCGCCTGGCTTCAGATTGCTGGTGACCTCGACGAAATTGCCATTGATGAGGCCGGTCTTGATCTGGCGCAGCTCGACCGACTTGTCCTCGCGCGCGACCCAGATGCGGACCTTGTCGGCCTCGTAGATCAGCGCCTGCTTCGGCACCGCCGGCGCGGCACGGTCGCCGGCCGAATAGATCGTGACGTTGGCGAACATTTCCGGCTTGAGCAGGCCGTCCTTGTTGTCGATGGTGGCGCGAACCAGCAGGCGGCGCGTGTTGGGATCGATTGCGGCGGCGACGTAGTTGATCTTGGCGGTCAGGGGGTGGCCCGGCAGCGCCATCACGTTGACGCTGATGTCCTGCCCGATGCACACCGCGGCCGCATCGCTCTCGCGCACGAAGGCGGTGAGCCAGACCGTGGAGAGGTCGCCGATCACGAACACCGGGTCGCTGGCGCCGGAATTGACGTACTGGCCCGGACCGATCTTGCGCTGCACGACGGTGCCGGAGATCGGCGAGTAGATCGTGATCTCCCGATCGATGACGCCCTTGTCCTGGAATGCCTTGATGGTCTCGTCGGTGAAGCCGAGGATGCGCAGCTTGTTGCGCGCGGCCTCCAGCGCCGTCCCCGAGGAGCGCACGTCGTTCTGCGCCTGGACCTGGGTCGTTTCGGCCTGCTGATAGTCCTTCAGCGGGATGGCGCGGCCCTCATAGAGGTCCTTGGCGCGCCTGAACTGGATGTCGGCAAGATCGATCGCAGACTTCGCCTTGTTCTGCGCGGTCATCGCCGCGATGAAATCGTTCTGGGCCTGCACGGTGTCGGCGGCCTCGATTGTGAACAGCGGTTGGCCTTGCTTCAGCATCTCGCCCGGCTTGGCGAGCAGCTTGGTCACCCGGCCCGCATAGGGCGAGAACACCGGCGTCGAGCGATCCTCATCGACCGCGACCTTGCCCTCGGTGACATATTCGGCCCGGAAGGTCTTGGCCTTGACCGGCTCGATCGTCAGCGTCGCCCATTCGGACGGCGTCGGCGTGAAATTCTGCGCATTCCTGCGCGACTGGCTGGAGATCTCGGAGTGGCTCTTCTCCTTGGCCCCCACGCGCATGAAGCCATAGGCACCGGCGCAGGCGAGTGCCAGTAAAACTACGGATGTGATCATCCGTTGTTTTGTAAACACCTGCAATCGCTTGGTATTTTCAACTACCATGGGGCCCGGTCAAGTCTGCGACGATCTCGGCAGACGCCTGCCTTATCGGTCGCGCTAATAGTGCTGAATTGGGATTTCAAACAACCTAAAAAACGCCAGCCACCTTTCCGTTTGCGTTAAAATATTGCATCGCGTCAGCTTCACGTCAGTTTCGAGCCGGCCACTGTGGCGGATGACTGCCGAGCGGCATCGCCGGGCGGCTCCATCGCGCCGGCGTGGTCGACAGCAGCGCGGAATGGCGCACCGCCTTCAACGTGCCGAAGCCAGATGGCATGGGCTCGATGAATGCAGCATGTACGGCCTCGCCCGTAAGATCCGGGGTGTCCAGGCCGCCATCGAGCCGGCCGAGATTCCACAGCCAGCGTCCGGTCTGCGCCAGCGATACGCGCACGTGCCAGCTCCCGCCCTCGCGGGCCTGGCGTGCCTTGGCCATCATCGCGCCGAACGCCATCAGATAGCCGGTGGCATGATCGAGCATCTGCGCCGGCAATTCCTTGGGACCGTCGATGCCGGCGGCCTGCCCCTCGGCGTGGTTGAAGCCCGTCGTGGTCTGCACCAGTGAATCGAAACCGCGCCGCTCCGCCCAGGGGCCGGCATGGCCATAGGCCGAGAGCGTGACATAGACGATGCCGGGATTGATGCTCGCTGCATCCTCCGGCGCAAACCCGAGAGCGGCGAGCGCGCGCGGGCGATAGCCTTGCGAGAAGATGTCGGCGCCCTTCACCAGCTCGCGCAGCTGCGCCCTGCCCGCCTCGCTCTTCAGCTCGACCAACGTGGTGAGCTTGCCGCGGCCGGTGTCGATGGTGAGCCAGGGAATTGCCGGCAACTCCGGCCCCGAGACGAGCAGCACATCCGCGCCGTGCGCGGCGAGCGTGCGGCCGGCAACGGGGCCTGCGATGACGCGCGAAAGATCGAGCACGCGCAGGCCGGACAGCGGACGATCGCCGTTCGACAATCCCTGCGGCCATGGCTTGGGCGGGGCCTCGCCGATCTTCTCGATCGAGACCAGCGGCAGTTCGGCGAGCGCGCGCGCCTGTGGCAGCGCGGACCATTCGTCGTAGGAGCGCATCAGGGCGACGACGCCGCCCGCGGCATAGGCCGCAGTTTCAAAATCCTCGCCCTTCCATTGCATCAACGCGGCCTGAACCTTGTCGCGCTCGGGCTCGCAGCCGAGGACCTTGCAGACGGCGTCGCGATGATGCGGGAAATTGGTGTGGCAGCGGACGAAGCGGTTGTCGCCGGTTTTGTAGACGCCGGCGATGGCGTCCCAGGCCGGCGGCGGCGGCTTGTCGTCGAGGCGCAAATAGCGCTCCGAACGGCATTCGGCGACGGCGTGACGCATGTCGACGGAGACGTCCTGCGTCTCACCGCTGCGCAGTCTCCAGATTTCGGCCGCGGCAAGACCGGCGGCGGCGATCGTCGTCTGTCCGGCGACGGCGACGCGAAACGAGGACGGAATTTGCGGCTCCTCGCCGGTCAGCCGCACGCGTTCGAGCGCGGCCTTGTCGCCGCCGATGGAGGTCCAGAGATCCTTGAGAATATCGGCGGGGCTTTGCATGACCGCTTCTCTCCCTTTCAGATTTGAGCATGATCCTTTCGGAAATCCGCTGCGCATTTTTCGGATCATGCTGTAGTTTTCGCGACCATGTCATGATCGCAGAAAGGAATGCAATGGCCGCCGTAGATCCCCTCACCGCAGGCGCCGTGTTCATCGCAACGGCGGCCACCGACGCAGTCTATGTCATGTTCACCTCGGCCGTGATCGCGCGCAAGCGCGTGCCGGCGGCGAACTGGAGCGCGGTCTGGTACCTGCTCTCCTCCTACGCCGTGATCAGCTACACCGAAAACCCGTTCTATGTCGCTTTCGCGGCGATCGGCTCCTGGGCCGGCGCCTACGCCTCGCTGACCTTCCTGCACCGCCCGCCCGGCGGCCCGCCGGTGGGAGCGGCACCGGAGTGAGGGGGCGCTGATTCCACAGCCGTCATTGCGAGCGCAGCGAAGCAATCCAGAGTCTTTCCATGGAGACAGTCTGGATTGCTTCGTCGCTTCGCTCCTCGCAATGACGGCGTGGAGGCTTCTGCGTCTCGTTTGAAACGGCTACACTCCCGGCTACCAACAAAAAGGAAAACCAAACAATGGATCTCGGTCTCAAAAACAAAAACGCCATCGTCCTCGGCGGCACACGCGGCATCGGGCGGGCGATTGCAACGACGCTGGCCGGCGAAGGCGCCAATGTCGCGGTGTGCGCGCGCAACGCGGATCAGGTTGCGGCGACCGTCACTGAACTCAAGGCAAGCGGGATCCGCGCCAGCGGCGGACCGGTCGACGTCACCGACGGCGCGGCGCTGAAATCCTGGATCGAGACTGCTGCAAAGGAGCTTGGCGGTGTCGACCTGCTGTTCGCCAATGCCGGCGCGATGGCGCAGGGCCATGATGCGGCGTCCTGGGAGCAGAACTTCCGGCTCGACGTGCTCGGCGCCGTGCATGCGTTCGACGCCGCGCGGCCATTCCTCGAGGCCAGCGGCGAAAAGAGCGGCGACGCCGCCTTCGTCATCATCTCCTCGATTTCGGCGGCGCAGGCCGATCTCGCCAGCTCCTACGGCCCGATCAAGGCGGCGCTGATCCACATGGCCAAGGGATTGGCGCGGCAATACGCCAAGAAGAAGATCCGCGTCAACGTGGTGTCGCCGGGCACGGTCTATTTCAAGGGCGGCGTCTGGAACATGATCGAGCAGAACATGCCGGAGCGCTACAATGACGCGATGAAGCGCAATCCGACGGGCCGCATGGCAACGCCGCAGGAGATCGCAAGCGCGGCGGTGTTTCTGGCGAGCCCGGTGTCGGGCTTCACCACCGGCTCCAATCTCGTCGTGGATGGCGCGATTTCGAACCGGGTGAATTTCTAGAGGGGGCACTCTGTCATCGCCCGGCTTGACCGGGCGACCCAGTATTCCAGAGACGGCTCGGCTAGAGCCGAGGGGCCGCAGCGTACTGGATACCCCGCTTGCCGCCTACGCTAAAGCTTCGGCGGCCCTGGACCTCAGCCCCGGCGAAGCCTTGGCGTAGCCGGGTCGCGGGGTATGACACCGAGAGTGTGACACGGCCCGGCTCAACAAGCTCGTCATTGCGAGCGCAGCGAAGCAATCCAGATTGTCGCAGATACAGTCTGGATCGCTTCGTCGCTTCGTTCCTCGCGGAGGCTCAGGCACTCATGGTGCGGGTAGACGCGAACGCCGCCTGCGAATGACCCACATTGCAAATTGCACGAGCCAGTCCGGCACTTTCAAATAGCGCAATGTATCAATCTGGCCCTGTTCTTCGCGGTCCCGAAAGCTCGCGTCGGAAAGGTAAATCTGGTCGCTTTCGCACCACTCCAATGTACGAACAATTTCTTCCTGCATGGGTCCGCTGTCAGGCAGCTTCGTGAGGAAGTTGAGCTCGCGTCGAAGACAGGTCGATTCGATCCGATAGCGGCTCTTTTCTTCATAGATGATCCCCAGCCCTCCAACCGTGCATGGGTCGCTTCATGGACGATGGTTGAGGCGATCCGCTCAAGCGTCGTTGTCTCGTTGAGAACGTAACGTTCATCGAGGGCGCAAGCGTTCAATGACCCGTCATAGTGCGCCTGGGCGCTGGGGAGCAGGTGCACCCATATGCGGTCGAGATTGCGGGTGATACGGGAATAGTTGAGTGTGTCGTGGCGCTTGATGAGCTGGAGGGCCTCTTTCACGCGGCGCAACGCCGGGTAAGGCTTGCTTTCGGTCGTCCCGATCCAAAGCCCGTCGATCGTGCTGCCCTTGGATAACCAGAGACTCAGCCTATCAACACGGGAGGGTCTTCGATCCGGCTTTACGGCGACGGCGAGGCCGCGCGATCGTTGCGGCGGTTCCAGTTGCTGCAAACATCACCCCGTCATGTCCAAATCGGGCACAACCAAGTGTATAGGTATCTCGCTTTCAGGTTGCTTAGAGACTTAATTCAAATCGTATCGATCGTTGGGCGGGATTAGCCGATCCAAGCGGTTGTCATGACCCCTCAATGAAAATCCCGCGACGGCGGCAGGATGCGGACGTTGCGGGGGTGGCGGATTTTTTGCGCCGGCATGTCCGCGTGGGCGCGGGGATCGTCGTTGAGGGGCTCGATCAGGTCGGCGCCTGCCGGCACCGGATGCTTGCGGCTCAGCGCGTCGTTGGCGAGACCGACCAGATCGTGCGAGCGGTCGACCATGCGCTGGGCGATGAGATGCGTCACCTTTTCGGGGCTGCTCTGGATATAGCCCTCGACCTCGATGAGGCGTGCGCCCATTACCTCCTTGCGGTACTGCTCCATGATCTTGGGCCACACCACGACATTGGCGATGCCGGTCTCGTCCTCCAGCGTCATGAACACGACGCCGCTGGCGCTACCTGGCCGCTGCCGGACCAGCACCACGCCGGCACAGCGGACGCGGCGCCGCTCGTTCTCATGGCTGATGTCCCTGCAGGCCACGACACGCTCGCGCGAAAACATCTCGCGCAAAAACTCCATCGGATGGCCCTTCAGCGATAGCCGGATGGTCTGGTAGTCCGCGACCACCTGCTCGGCCCGCGGCATCTCCGGCAATGGTTTTGCATGCTCGTCCGGCTGCTCGCGCGCGGTCGCGGCTTCGAACAGCGGCAGCGGCACGTCGTCGGGCAGCCGCCGCACCTGCCACAGCGCCTCGCGGCGGTCGAGGCCGAGCGAGCGGAAGGCGTCGGCATCCGCGAGCAGGATCAGCGCACGCTTGGGCAGCCCGGTGTCGCGGGCGAAGTCTTCGAGCGAGGTGAACGGATGGCGGTTGCGGGCGGCAACGATGCGGTCGGCCCAGTCGAGTTCAATCTGGTCCAAAGCCACAGAGATGGTGGCAGGGCTCTCTCCCCCCTTGCGGGGGAGGGAACCCATCCGCTGGCGCGTTCCTGACTCAGGTTCATCCACGCTTCGCTTGCGCAGCGCCTGATCCCTTTTCAGCCGTTCTTCGTCTTCATCCAGCCAGTGAAAGCCGTCGATCTGGCGGAAGCCGAGGCGCACGGCGCAGTATTTGCCGTCGGTGTTCTCCAGCGTGTTTTGCGCAAAGCTGTAGGATACGTCGATGTCGCGCACCTCGACGCCATTCTTGCGGGCGTCGCCGACGATCTGCGCCGGTGCGTAAAAGCCCATGGGCTGCGAGTTCAGCAGGCCGCAACAGAATGCATCGGGGTGATGATATTTCAGCCATGACGAGATGTAGACGAGCTGCGCGAAGCTCGCGGCATGGCTCTCCGGAAAACCGTAGGAACCAAAGCCCTTGATCTGGTCAAAGCAGCTTCTGGCGAAGTTGGCATCGTAGCCGCGCGCGACCATGTTGCCGATCAGCTTCTCCTCGTATTGGCCGATGGTGCCGACATTGCGGAAGGTCGCCATCGAGCGGCGCAGGCCGTTAGCCTCCTCGGAGGTGAATTTCGCCGCCTCGATCGCGATGCGCATGGCTTGCTCCTGGAACAAAGGCACGCCCAACGTTTTGTGCAGCACATTGTAAAGCTCGTCCTTGTCGCCGTGATCCGGCGACGGAGACGGATAGCTCACTTTTTCCAGACGGTTTCGCCGTCGCAGATATGGGTGCACCATGTCGCCCTGGATCGGCCCGGGGCGCACGATCGCGACTTCGATGACGAGATCGTAGAAGGTCCGCGGCCTCAGGCGCGGCAGCATATTCATCTGGGCGCGGCTTTCGACCTGGAATACGCCTAGCGACTCCCCGTCACACAGCATGTCGTAGACCTTGGGATCGTCCTGCGGAACGCTCGCCAACACCCAGCGCTTGCCCTTGTGGTGGTCGATCAAATCAAAACATTTCCTGATGCAGGTCAGCATGCCCAGCGCGAGCACGTCGACCTTCATCATGTTGAGCGCGTCGACGTCGTCCTTGTCCCATTCGATGAAGGTGCGGTCGTCCATCGCGGCGTTGCCGATCGGCACATAGGTGTCGAGCCGGTCCTGGGTGAGCACATAGCCGCCGACATGCTGGGAGAGATGGCGCGGGAATTCGATCAGCTCGGTCGCCAGCTCGACCGCGAGGTTGATCATGGGATTGTTGGGATCGAGCCCGGCCTGCCTGACCTGCATGTCGTTGAGACCCTTGCCCCAGCTTCCCCACACGGTGTCGGCGAGCGCGGCGGTGACGTCCTCGGTCAGGCCCAGCGCCTTGCCGACGTCGCGAATGGCGCTGCGCGGGCGGTAATGGATGACGGTGGCGATGATCGCGGCGCGGTGGCGGCCGTAGCGGCGATAGACATATTGCATCACCTCCTCGCGCCGCGAATGCTCGAAATCGACGTCGATGTCAGGCGGCTCCAGCCGCTCCTTGGAGATGAAGCGCTCGAACAGCAGATCGACCTTGGTCGGGTCGACCGAGGTGATGCCGAGCACGTAGCAGACGGCCGAGTTCGCCGCCGACCCCCGCCCCTGGCACAGGATGTTCTGGCTGCGCGCGTAGTGCACGATGTCGTGCACGGTGAGGAAGTAGTGCGCGTATTTCAGCTCGGCGATCAGCGCGAGCTCTTTCTTCAGGGTCGCGCGAAGCTTGTCATCGATGTTGCCGCCGAAATATGTCTGCACGCCCGCCCAGGTCAGATCCTCCAGATGCCCCTGCGCGGTCTTGCCTCGCGGCACCGGCTCGTCCGGATACTGGTATTTGAGCTGGTCGAGCGTGAAATCGATCTTACCCGCAAAGCGCATGGTCTCCGCGATCGCCTCGGGAAAGTCGCGAAACAGCCGCGACATTTCGCGCGGCGTCTTCAGGAAGCGCTCGGCATTGGCTTCCAGCTTCCGTCCGACCGCCTCGATCGTGGTTTTTTCCCGGATGCAGGTGAGCACGTCCTGGAGGGGGCGGCGGCCGGGATCGTGATAGAGCACCTCGTTGGTCGCGAGCAGCGGCACGTTTGCTTTGGCGGCGAGATCATCGAGCCGCGCCAGGCGGCGGCGGTCGTCGCCGCGGTAGACCAGGCTCGCCGCCAGCCACACGCCCTCGGCGCGGCTGTCCTTAAGCTTTGCGAGAACATCCAGCGCCTGCGCGGGCTCGAAGCGATGCGGCAGCGTCAGGACCAGGAGCTGTCCCTCGGAAAACTCGAGAAGGTCGGCAAAAGTGAGATGGCATTCGCCCTTCTCGATCCGCGTGATGTCGTCGCCGCGCTTGCCCCTGGTGAGGAGCTGGCACAGCCGGCCATAGGCGGCGCGGTCGCGCGGATAGACAAAAATGTCGGGCGTGCCGTCGATGAAGACGATGCGCGCGCCGATCAGCAATTTCGGCTTGTGCAGCACCTTGTCATTGTCGAGCTCCTTGTAGGCGCGCACCACGCCGGCGAGCGTGTTGTGGTCGGCAATGCCGATCACGGGAATGCCGAGGATGCTCGCCTGATGCACATAGGCGCGCGGATCCGAGCCGCCGCGCAGGAAGGAGAAGTTGGTGGTGATGCCGATCTCGGCATAAGCAGGCGTGTTCATGCGAAGAGACCGTGGACATACCAGTTGGGGGGAATGGGTTTGCCTTCGTCGTCGAACACCTCTCCTTCGTAAAGACCGTCGCGAAAGATCCAGAAGCGCAGGCCTTCGGCATCCTCGATGCGGAAATAATCCCGCGTCAATTGCTTGCCGTCCTGCCGCCACCATTCCATCGCGATGCGCTCGGGCCCTTCCACCCGCACCACCGCATGCAGCGCGCGTCGCCAGGTGAATTGATGCGGCGGGCCGTCGGGCACGGTCGCGAACGGCACCTTGATCGGCTCCGGTCTGTCGAACAGCCGCAGGGGGCGCAGCGGCGGCTCGCTCTCGGCGCGCGCCGGCCATACGGCCTGCATGGCCACGGCGAGATGGTGCTGCGCCGGCGCGGCCAGCACCGCACATTCGGGGATATGGGTATCCTCAGGCAAATGCACGACGACGCGCTTTCCGCCGATGCGCGCGGCGATGCGGTCGATCAGCGCGGCGAGCTCGTCATTGTCGTGGACATGGGCGTCGAGATCGCGCTGCTCCTGCACCACGACCTCCGTGCGGCTTGCCGACAGCCGCACCATGTCGAAGCCGAAGCCGGGATCCAGCGGATCGGCGAGCGCATCGAGACGTTCGCGAAAGAGACGGTCGATGACTTTGCTTTGCGTGACCGGCCGCCCGGTCTCGACCATGATCGCACGCACCACGCCGTCGGTGCGAAAGAAGGCGGCTTCCAGGCGCCGCGCGCCCTTGCCCTGTTTCTCCATGGACGCGATCAGCGTGTCGGCCAGCCGCGACAGCGTCATCGCGATCATGGTGTCGGTGGCGATCGGTTCGGCAAAGCGCTTCTCCACGATGTAATCCGGCAGCGGTTTGCGCGGATTGATCGGGGCATCGCCATGCCCCTGCGCATGCGCGAGCAGCGTGGAGAACCGGGCGCCAAACCGCGCCGTGATCTCATGCGGCTCGCGCGAGGCGACATCGCCGATGGTTTTCAGGCCGGCGCGGCGCAGACCCGTGGTGATGGCCTCGCCCGCACCGAGCGCGGACACCGGCAGCCGGCTGATCGCCGCCGCCTCCCCGCCATCGGCGACGATGGTTCCGGAAGCCTGCCGCGTCAGCGTGCGCGCGCAGACCGAGGTGCCCGCGATCGCCGCGCTGACGGCAAAACCCTGACGGGCGAGCGCGCGGACCAGCGTCTGCAACAGCGCGGCCTCGCCACCGAACAGATGCGCGCAACCGGTGATGTCCAGAAACAGCCCGTGCGGCGGATCGAGCGCCACCAGCGGCGTGAAGCGGTCGCACCAGTCGGCGACGTCGCTGAGCGTCTTCGCATCGGCCACGACATCGGCGTCGAACACTTTCAAGTCCGGACACATCGCCCGTGCATTGGCCAGGGGCTGGCCGATGTGCAAGCCGAGGCGCTCGGCGGCTTCATTGAGCGCATGGATCACCAGCGCATTGTTGTCCTTGATGACAACGATGCTCGGATCATTGGCCTTACCCAGCGCGCCGAAAAACCGCTGAATCCGATCGATGGGCAGGCGCGGCAGCCACAGGCTGAGGATACGCCGACGGTTCACTGAACTGGCACTCATCACATTTCCATTCCATGATCCACCGGCCGCACGGGCCATGACGATTGCGCAAGAGCTCGGCATCGAAGCGCGGCGCACCCCAGGAGCTCAAAGGCGCCGCAGGCATTGAAGCAGGGCCCGGCGGCGAATGCGCCGCGCGCAGCATCCATCGTGTCTCCGCGGTCGAGGGCAAAGGCTGCGCCGCCATCCGCAGCAGCAAGCCGGTGACACCGGAGCCTTGCGCGGCCAGTGTCAGCTTGCGGCTCGCCACGAGATCGAATTGCCGCGTCTCACCCCAGAGCTCGAGCACGACGGCGCCAAGCGCGTCGCAGGCCAGCGCATCGGCCGAGGTCCGCAGCGCGCTCTCGACATCGGCGGCGCGCACCATCACCACGCGGCGCGGATCGAGACCGATCTCGGCAAGCCCGCTCATCGACAGTGCGCCGGTTTCAATTTCCGAAAAATCCTGCCGCACCCACAGCAGCGGCCGGCGCCGCGAGACACGCCCCGCAAGCCCCATGACAAAACCCGTCGCGGCGGTTCCCTGCCGGCCTTCGCAAAACACCTCGTGGATCACCGCGCGCGCGAGCCCGCCCTTCAGCGCGCTGTCGACCTCGCCGTGGCCGAGCGCGACGCGATCGTGCTGATGCACGACCTCCGCCGTCTCGATGCGCTCGATCTGGCCGCGCAAGGTCGCAAGCGCGTTCATCCGTGCGCCGCTCATATACGCCGCTCCTTCAGAGGTGATTGCCGAGGGTCTCAAAAATAAGAACCTGCGGCTGGCTCATTTGTTCATGATATGTTCTAATATAAAGCTAACAGCGGCCGGGGAGTCAATCGAATTGGTGCTCATCCGGATTCGTAAGCTGAATCAAAGGGATCCCACGATGGACGTACAACGCAAGCTGGAGATTCTGGCCGATGCCGCCAAATACGATGCGTCGTGCGCCTCCAGCGGCACCGAGAAGCGGGATTCCAGCGATGGCAAGGGCATGGGCTCGACCGCGCCGGGCATGGGCATCTGCCATTCCTACGCGCCGGACGGACGCTGTATCTCGCTGCTCAAAGTGCTCCTGACCAACGCCTGCAACTACGACTGCCTTTATTGCGTCAACCGCGCCTCTTCCAACGTGCCGCGGGCCCGCTTCACCATCGACGAAGTGGTCAAGCTCACGCTCGACTTCTACCGGCGCAATTACATCGAGGGCCTGTTTCTCTCCTCCGGCATCATCCGCAGCCCCGACTACACCATGGAGCAGGTGGTCAGCGTCGCGCGCAAACTGCGCGAGGAGCATCACTTCCGCGGCTACATCCATCTCAAGACCATTCCCGAGGCCGACGACGCGCTGATCGCGGAAGCCGGCAAATATGCCGACCGTCTCTCCATCAACATCGAAATGCCTGAGGAGACGAGCCTGCAGCAATTCGCGCCGGAGAAAGACGTCCGTGCGATCCGCCGCACCATGGGCCGGCTGCGGCTGAAGCTCGACGAGGCCGAGGAAGGCCGCAACGCGAAGACGAAGGCCAGGCCGCAGCGCTTCGCACCGGCCGGGCAAAGCACGCAGATGATCGTCGGCGCCGACGCGGCCTCCGATCACACCATCCTGCACACCAGCGCCAATCTCTACGGCTCATACAGGCTGCGGCGCGTCTACTACTCCGCCTTCAGCCCGATCCCCGATGCGAGCCGCGCCCTGCCCCTGCGTGCACCGCCCTTGCTGCGCGAGCACCGGCTCTACCAAGCCGACTGGCTGATGCGCTTTTACGGTTTTGACGTCGGCGAGATCGTCGACGACAGCGCGATGCTGCCGCTCGACATCGATCCAAAACTCGCCTGGGCGCTGCGCCATCGCGACCGCTTCCCGCTCGACGTCAACCGCGCCAGCCGCGAGGAACTGCTGCGCGTGCCCGGCTTCGGCACCAAGGCGGTCGAACGCATCATCGCGACGCGGCGCACCACCACGATCCGCCTCTCCGATCTCGCGCGGCTGCACGTGCCCCGCAACAAGGCGCTGCCATTCATCGTCCTCAGCGATCACCGGCCCGCCCCGCATCGTCTCGATGCCGCCGGGCTGATCGAACGGTTCAAGCCGAAGGCAACACAACTGGGGTTTGGCTTCTGATGCAGTACATCACCCTCGACACCGAAACCGATTTCGACGGCTGGCGCAAAGCCGCACGGTCGCTCGTGCTGCATCATGTGCAGCCAAGCGATGTCACCTGGACCGTACAAGGCGGCGAAGCGGAGTTGTTCGCGCCACCCGCGCCGTCTCCGATATTTGAGGTGAACGACGGCACCTTCAATGTGTCCGCAAAATTCGTCGAGCTCGCCAAGGCCGCGATCCTGCATCGCGACGGCGAGCGCTTTGCGATCCTCTATCGCCTGCTCTGGCGCTTGAAGGACAATCACGATCTCATCGAGGTCGCGACCGATCCCGATGTCGCGCAGATCACCGCCATGGCAAGAGCAGTCCATCGCGACGAGCACAAGATGCATGCCTTCGTGCGCTTCCGCGAGATCGGACGCGAGCGCGCGGCGCATTACGTCGCCTGGTTCGAGCCGGAGCATCACATCGTCGAGCTTGCCGCGCCGTTCTTCGCCAAGCGCTTCGCCGACATGCCCTGGTCGATCCTGACACCCGATCTGTGTGCGCATTGGGATGGCCACGCGCTCTCGTTCACGTCGGGCGTGAGCAAGAGCGAAGCACCCGGCGAAGACCGGCTGGAGGAAACCTGGCGGCGCTACTACGCCAGCATCTTCAACCCGGCGCGGCTGAAGGTGAAGGCAATGCAGACGGAGATGCCGAAGAAATACTGGAGGAACCTGCCCGAGGCGTCGATCATTAAGCCCTTGATCGAAGACGCCGAGCGCATGACCGGCGCCATGATCGCCAATGCCGCAACCGATCCGCACAAGCCCCAGAAGCGGCCGGAGGCTCCGATGCCACGCAAGCTGGCTGCCGACGATCTCGAAGCGCTCCGCGAGGAGGCCGCACATTGCCGCGCCTGCCCGCTCTACAAGGATGCCACGCAGACCGTGTTCGGCGAGGGCCCGAAAGACGCGACCATCATGCTGGTCGGCGAGCAGCCCGGCGACAAGGAAGACCTGGCCGGCCATCCGTTCGTCGGCCCGGCCGGCCAGATGCTCGACCGTGCGCTGGCGGAAGCCGGCGTCGACCGCAACAAGGTCTATGTCACCAACGCGGTCAAGCACTTCAAATTCGTGCCGCGCGGAAAGATCCGCCTGCACCAGAAGCCGGCGACGCCGGAGATCCGGGCGTGCCGGCAATGGTACGAGCGGGAAGTTTCGGCAATCCAGCCCGAGCTCATCGTGGCGATGGGCGCCACCGCCGCGCAAAGCGTGTTCGGCAAGATCACCCCGATCGGCAAGACCCGCGGCCGGCTCATAGACCTGCCCGACGGACGCAAGGCGCTGGTGACGGTGCACCCGTCCTATCTGCTGCGACTGCCCGATCCGGAAGCCAAGGTGCTGGAATATCAGCGCTTTGTCGATGACCTGAAGATTGCCGCCGGCTTGCAGAAGAAAGCCCCGCGCGCCGCCTAAATACTGGCAAATACTGGAGGGAAAGCGACTTTACGACGCAGTTGTCATCCAGCCTTCAAATCCATCGCGGACAATAGCCCTTCAAATTAGTTAAGGGGCGTCCAAAAATGACAGATATTGCATTCGACCGTGCGGTAGGCGATCCGACGCCTGTCCAGCCGGCTTCCAGGCCAAATCTCGACAAGGGTTTTAACCCGCTAACGATGATCCTGTTCTTCGGCATCCTTGCCGCAGGCCTGCTGTTCGTTGCCTACAGCATCTATGTCGACGTCAACGCGACCGGCACGAAGGTGACGACCTTCCTGCCCTACATCCTCCTGTTCGTCGCGCTGCTGATCGCGCTCGGCTTCGAGTTCGTCAACGGCTTCCACGACACCGCCAACGCGGTGGCGACCGTGATCTACACCCACTCGCTGCCGGCCGAAGTCGCGGTGATGTGGTCGGGCTTCTTCAACTTCCTCGGCGTGCTGCTGTCCTCCGGCGCAGTCGCCTTCGGCATCGTCTCGCTGCTGCCGGTCGAGCTGATCCTCCAGGTCGGCTCGAGCGCCGGCTTCGCCATGGTGTTCGCACTGCTGATCGCCGCGATCATCTGGAACCTCGGTACCTGGTATTTCGGCCTGCCCGCCTCCTCCTCGCACACGCTGATCGGCTCGATCATCGGCGTCGGCATTGCCAACGCAATGATGCGCGGCCGCGACGGCACCTCGGGCGTCGACTGGAGCAAGGCCACCGAGATCGGCTACGCGCTCCTGCTGTCGCCGCTGTTCGGCTTCATCTGTGCCGCCGTGCTGCTGCTGCTGCTCAAGTTCATCGTGCGCAACCCCGCCCTGTACGCCGCGCCCGAAGGCAACAAGGCGCCGCCGCTGTGGATCCGCGGCCTGCTGATCGCGACCTGCACCGGCGTCAGCTTCGCCCACGGCTCGAACGACGGCCAGAAGGGCATGGGCCTGATCATGCTGATCCTGATCGGCACCGTGCCGACGGCTTACGCGCTCAACCGCGCGCTGCCGGAGAGCCAGGTCGCCCAGTTCCAGAAGGTCTCGGAGGCCGCCTCCAAGGTGATCGCGGCCAAGGGCGCCGGTCACTCGATCATCGGCGATCCCCGTCCTGCGGTGACACAGTACATCACCTCGCACCACATCAGCGAAGGCACCTACCCCTCGCTGTCGGTGCTGGTGAAGGATGTCGGCGACCAGGTCGCGAAGTACGGCTCGCTCAACAAGGTGCCGGCGGAAGTGGTCGGCAACACCCGTAACGACATGTACCTGACCTCGGAAGCGATCCGCTTCCTGATGAAGGACAAGGAAAACGACCTCAACAAGGAAGAGGTCGCGACCTTGAACGCCTACAAGGGCGGCCTCGATAGCGCCACGAAGTTCATCCCGACCTGGGTGAAGGTCGCCGTCGCCATCGCGCTCGGCCTCGGCACCATGGTCGGCTGGAAGCGCATCGTCGTCACCGTCGGTGAGAAGATCGGCAAGACCCATCTCACCTACGCACAGGGCGCCTCCGCCGAGCTGGTCGCCGCCGCCACGATCGGCGCCGCCGACGTGTTCGGCCTGCCGGTCTCGACCACCCACGTGCTGTCGTCCGGCGTCGCCGGCACCATGGCCGCGAACGGCTCGGGCCTGCAGATGGCGACCATCCGCAACCTGCTGATGGCCTGGGTGCTGACGCTGCCCTGCGCGATCGCGCTGTCGGCCACGCTGTATGTGATCTTCTCGCGGATTTTCTGAGCCGATCATTCCGCAAAGACAAAGGGCCCGTGCGATGCACGGGCCCTCTTCGTTTGTGCTTCGGTTCGGCGTTAAGACGCCGCGAGCGACTCCTCGACCAGCTTGACCCAATAGGACGTGCCGAACACGATCGCCTCGTCGTTGAAATTGTAGGCGGGGTGATGCAGGCCGGCGCTGTCGCCGTTGCCGCAGAAGATGAACGCGCCGGGCCGCGCTTCCAGCATGTAGGCGAAATCCTCGCCACCCATCAGCGGCGGCATCTCGTGCACATTGGCCTCGCCGGCAACGTTCCTGGCGATGCGCCGCGCCACCTCGGTCTCCGCGGCGTGGTTGTTCACGACAGGGTAGTTGCGCTTGTAGTGCAGGTCGATCCTGGCACCGGTGATCTGCGCCACGCCCGCCACCACTTCGTGCACGCGCTTCTCGACCAGCTTGCGCACCTCCGGCGACAACGTGCGGATGGTGCCCCTCAGCGTCGCGGTCTGCGGAATGACGTTGCGGGCATTGCCGGCGTGGAATTCGCAGATCGAGATCACGGCCGATTCCAGCGGATCGACGCTGCGGGCGACGATCGACTGCAGCGCGGTGATCACCTGCGCGCCGACCAGCACGGAATCGATGCATTTGTGCGGTCGCGCGGCGTGGCCGCCGAGGCCCTCGATCATGATGTCGACCTCGTCGGTCGCCGCCATTATCGGGCCCGGCCGGATCGCGAACGAGCCGATCGGAATGCCCGGGCCGTTGTGCATGCCGTAGACCTGCTCGATGCCGAAGCGCTCCATCAGGCCGTCCTTGACCATGGCCGCGCCGCCGGCGCCGCCCTCCTCGGCCGGCTGGAAGATCACGACAGCATCGCCGGCGAAGTTGCGGGTCTCGGCGAGATAGCGGGCCGCACCGAGCAGCATCGCGGTGTGGCCGTCATGGCCACAGGCGTGCATCTTGCCCGGAATCTTGGAGGCGTAAGGCAGGTTGGTCTGCTCGTCGACGGGCAGCGCGTCCATATCGGCACGCATGCCGATCACCTTGAGCCCATCGCCGGCCGGCTTGCTGCCCTTGATCACGCCAACCACGCCGGTCTGCCCGAGGCCGGTCACGACCTCGTCGCAGCCGAACTCGCGCAGTCGGTCCGCCACGAATGCTGCGGTGCGGTGAACGTCGTACAGCAGCTCCGGGTGCTGGTGGATGTCCCGGCGCCAGGCCTGAATATCGGGTTGGAGGTCGGCGACGCGGTTCACGATGGGCATGGAGGGTCTCAAGCTTTGTTGGGAATACAGGACTGTCTACCATGCAAGCACCAGTCCACCTAACTCCCGCGGATCGAGGGTCCCCTGTGCTCTCGTCATGGCCGGGCCTGTCACCGGCTTGTCTTGGCCATCCACGTCTGACTATTAGGACGGAAAGCGCGTGGATGCCCGGGACAAGCCCGGGCATGACGCCTGTTTGGGTGGAAGCAGCAGAATGCCGAGGCGGCTCGAAGGTGAGTTTGACTACATTGTCGTCGGAGCCGGCACGGCCGGCTGCATCATCGCCAACCGCCTCTCGGCCGAGCCAGGGAATCGCGTCCTCATCCTCGAAGCCGGCGGCGACGACAACTGGATCTGGTTCCACATTCCGGTCGGCTATCTCTTCGCGATCGGCAATCCGCGCTCGGACTGGATGTTCAAGACCGAGGCCGAGCCGGGCCTGAACGGCCGCTCGCTGGCCTATCCCCGCGGCAAGGTGATTGGCGGCTCATCGGCGATCAACGCCATGATCTCCATGCGCGGACAGGCCGCCGATTACGACCACTGGCGCCAGCTCGGCATGACCGGCTGGGGCTATGACGACGTGCTGCCGCTGTTTAAGCGGCTCGAGGATCATTTCCTCGGCGCGAGCGAACATCACGGCACCGGCGGCGGCTGGCGCATCGAGGCGCCACGGCTGTCATGGGCCGTTCTCGACGCCGTCGGCGACGCCGCCGAGGAGATGGGCATCAAGCGCATCCCGGATTTCAACACCGGTGACAACGAAGGCACCAGCTATTTCCACGTCAACCAGAAGCGCGGCCGGCGCTGGTCGTCGGCGCGCGGCTTCCTCAAGCCGGCGCTGAACCGCCAAAATCTGCGGCTCGAGAAGAACGTGCTGGTCGATCGTCTCATCATCGAGCAGGGCCGCGCCGTCGGCGTACGCTTCATCCAGAATGGCGAGGTCATCGAGGCGCGTGCCAAGCGCGAAGTGATCCTCTCGGCAGGCTCCATCGGCTCAGTGCAGGTGCTGCATCGCTCCGGCATCGGCCCCGCCGACTGGCTGTCGCCGCTCGGCATCGACATCGTGATGGACAAGCCTGGAATCGGCCGCAACCTCCAGGACCATCTCCAGCAGCGCGCGATCTACAAGGTCGAGGGTGTCCGCACGCTGAACGAGACCTATTACAACCTGTTCCGCCGTGGCTTGATGGGGCTCGACTACGCCTTCCGCCGCCGCGGCCCGCTGACCATGGCGCCGTCGCAGCTCGGCATCTTCACGCGCTCCGACGCGACGCGCGCCCGCGCCAACATCCAGTTCCACGTGCAGCCGTTGTCGCTCGACAAGTTCGGCGATCCCCTGCACCGCTTCCCCGCGATCACGGTGAGCGCCTGCAATCTGCAGCCGACCTCACGCGGCACGATACGGCTGCGCTCGGCAAGCCCGGACGAGAAGCCGATCATCGCGCCGAACTATCTGTCGACCGACGACGATCGCCAGGTCGGCGCCGACGCCATCCGCACCACGCGGCGGCTGATGCAGCAGAAGGCGCTCGCGAAATATCGCCCGAGCGAATATCTGCCCGGTCCCACCGTCGGCGACGACGACGCCTCTCTCGCCAAGGCCGCCGGTGACATAGGCACCACCATCTTCCATCCCGTCGGCACCGCGAAGATGGGCGCGGCGAATGATCCGATGGCGGTGGTGGACGAGCGGTTGCGGTTCTACGGCCTGAGCGGCCTGCGCATTATCGACGCGTCGATCATGCCGACGATAACGTCAGGCAATACCAACACGCCGACCGCGATGATCGCCGAGAAGGGCGCGACGATGATTTTGGAGGATGCGAAGTAGCATCCTGTCCCCATGATCAATCCACATCGCTTCTCCATCGGCCCCACTGACGCGCAGATCGCGATGCTGCAATGGGGCGAGAGCGGGAGGCCGCCCGCGCTGCTCGTGCACGGCACCGGTTTCGTCGCCGACGTCTGGGACGAGGTCGCGCGCGAGCTTGTATCGACCTACACCGTCTATGCGCTCAACCGCCGCGGCCATGGCGCGAGCCACAAGCCCGATGCCTATCATTTCCTTGATTATGCCGAGGATGTCTGCCGGGTGATCGATGCGCTCGATCTGCGCGACGTCTACGGCATCGGCCACAGCGCAGGTGCGACCGATCTTCTGCTTGCGGCAAAACTCTTGCCCGGATGCTTCACACGCCTGTTCGTGATGGAGCCGACGGCGATGGATCCGCGCGCGGCGCGGCCCGGAGGCTTGAGCGAAGACTCCTTGTCCCGCGTGCAGGGCACGCTGCGCAGGCGGGCCGAGTTCGACAGTGCCTACACGGTGTTCGAGCGCTACCGCGCTGCGCCGGCGTTTGCCGATTGGACCGAGACCTCGCTCCGGGCCTATGTGCAGCACGGCTTCGTGCCGCTCGACGATGGCCGTGTCCGGCTCTGTTGCACGCCCGAGATCGAGTACGCGATGCTGCGTCCGATCTACGAGGCGATGGAGCAGGTTTACGTTGGCGATGCCCGCGGCAACCCGTTTGCAGGGCTCACCGAGATCGAATGCCCCGTCCGCGTCGCGACTGCCGCGAAATCGGGACCGATCTACAAGGAGATGGCGTCACGCGCCGTGTCGCTGATTCCGCGCGTCAGCACGATGGTCTTCGAGGGCGCCGGGCACTGCGTGGCGCAGGAAGTGCCGGAGCGCGTGGTGGCCGCCGTGCGGGAGTTCGCCAAATCCCCTGCGTAGCCCGGATGGAGCGAAGCGTAATCCGGGGATAGCCGCGCCCCCGCATTCCGCTGCGCTCCAATCTCGACCTCACGAAAACGTCATCGCATCCGGGAATAAGCCTCGCCCTCCCCCAATCAACTCCCCGAAGCCCAATTCCGGGCGAAGTGGAGACGTGCGATGAGCGGACACGATCACGGGGACGGCGTCAGCCGCCGCAAGGTGCTGGAATGCATGACCTGGGCCGGCACCGGGGTGCTCTGGACCATCACGGGCGGCGTCCCGCGCTCGCTCGGTATCATCGATTCCGCGCAGGCCGCCACGGCAGCTGCGCCCGGCATGACCTTCCTCCAGATCAGCGACAGCCATGTCGGCTTCGACAAGCCGGCCAATCCCAACGCGCTCGGCACGCTGGAGGAAGCCGTCAACAAGATCAACGCGATGCCGGCAAAACCCTCCTTCATGATCCACACCGGCGACATCACGCATCTGTCGAAGGCCGCCGAGTTCGACAATGCCGACCGCATCATCTCGCAGAGCAAGCTCGACGTGCACTATGTGCCGGGCGAGCATGACTTCCTCGACGAGGAGGTGAAGTTCTATCGCGAGCGTTACGGCCGCGGCACCAAGGGTGCAGGCTGGTATTCGTTCGACGCCGGCGGCGTACACTTCATCGGCCTCGTCAACGTCGTCGACCTCAAGGCCGGCGGCCTCGGCAATCTCGGCGCCGAGCAACTCGCCTGGCTCGAGGACGATCTGCGCGGCAGGTCGAAATCGACACCGATCGTGCTGTTCGCGCACATCCCGCTCTGGACGGTCTATCCCGAATGGGGCTGGGGCACCGAGGACGGCGGCCGCGCGCTGGAACAGGTGAAAGGTTTCGGCTCCGTCACCGTGCTGAACGGCCATATCCATCAGGTGATGCAGAAGGTCGAGGGCAACGTCACCTTCCACACCGCGCGGTCGACTGCGTTCCCGCAGCCGGCGCCGGGGGCCGCGCCCTCGCCCGGACCAATGAAGGTCGAGGACGCAAGACTGCGCTCCATGCTCGGCGTCGCCAGCGTCAACTTCAAGCAGAACGAGCAGCGGCTCGCGATCATCGACACGCCGCTGCAGGGTTGATCCAAGAGTGAACCGAAAAAGGCTGAACGGAAGCTGACAATGAAAACACTCAATCGCCGCGACTTCGGTGTCGACTTCGGTCTCGCTTTGGTCGCAGCCATCCTGTTGCCCGCAACGACGGCCCGTGCCGACGACATGGAAGTGCATATCGACAATTTCGTTTTCCAGCCGGCCGAGCTCAAGATCAAGCTCGGCACCACCGTGACCTGGACCAACAGGGACGACATCCCGCACACGATCGTTTCGGCCGGCAAGTTCAGGTCGAAGACCCTGGACACCGACGACAAGTTCTCGTTCACCTTCACCAATGCGGGCGACTACAAATATTTTTGTTCGTTGCACCCGCACATGACGGGGATGATCAAGGTTGAGTAACGTCTCGAACCAAGGCATCAACGTCTTGCCCGGCCGGTGGTCCCACGCCGGCCGGGCTCGTGTGCCTTCGGTCACACACCCCGACGAAACGAACAGGGACGAAACAACGCGACGCGCAGAACAAGAGGCAAAGCGAGGAGCGATGCCCGCCAACGACGATTTGCAGAAGGCGCAGCGCTTCCGCGAAGCCGCGCTGCCCTATCTCGACGACGTCTACACGCTCGCGCGCTATCTGCTGCGCGATGCCTCCGACGCTGAGGATGCGGTGCAGGAGTGCTATCTGCGCGCGCTGAAGCATTTTGACAGCTATCGCGGGCCGGCGATGAAGCCCTGGCTGTTCGCGATCCTGCGCAACGTCTGCAACGCCGAATATGCGCGCCGCGCACACAGGCCCAGCGCGATCGAGGATACGCCCGGCGCCGCCGAGCAGACGCCGATCTGGCAGGAGAGCGAGGCGAGCCCCGAGACCGAGGTGCTGCGCAGCCGCGATGCTGGCGCCATCCGCAAGCTGATCGACGCGCTCGCCGAACCGTTCAAGGAAACATTCGTGCTGCGGGAGATCAACAACCTGTCCTATCGTGAAATCGCCGAGGCCGTCGGCGCCCCCGTCGGCACCGTGATGTCCCGCCTCGCCCGCGCCCGCGCCATGCTGCGCGCGGCCTGGACGGCGGAAGAGGAGCACTCGAGATGACCTGCGACGAAGCAAAAATCCTGCTTCACGCGCTGCTCGACAACGAGCTGGATGCCGGCCACGCGCGCGAGGTCGAAGCCCACATTGCCAGCTGCCCGGACTGCGCCGCGGAGTTTGCCGCACAACGCGAGATGCAGCGCGTGCTCGCCGACACCGATTTGCGCTATACCGCGCCGGCAAGCCTGCGCGCCCGGATTGAAGCCGCGCTGCCGCAGCCGCAGCGCCGGCAACCGACCCGCCGCTCCGTGCTGCGCGGCTTCGCGATGGGCTCTGCCGTCTCCGCGCTCGCCGCCTCCGGCGTCGTCGCCGTGGTGCTGCGCCAGGACGACCAGCAGCGCATCCTGTCGGAGGTCGTCTCCGCGCATCTGCGCTCGCTCCAGGCCGGCCATCTCATCGACGTGGTCTCGACCGACCAGCACACCGTGAAGCCGTGGTTCAACGGCAAGCTCGACGTCGCCCCGCCCGTGATCGATCTCACCGCGCAAGGCTTCACGCTGGTCGGCGGCCGGCTCGACTATATCGACGCCCGCGCCATCGGTGCCGTCGTCTACAAGCGCCGGCAGCATGTGATCAATTTGTTCGTATCGCAGACATCGAACGCGGAATATCGCGCGCCGAAGACCGAGACCATGCAGGGCTTCAACTGCCGCCGCTGGGGCAATCGCGGCCTGAACTTCTGGGCCGTCAGCGATATCGGCGCCGACGAGCTCGCCGAGTTCGTCGACAAGTTCGAGGCGGCGATGAAGGCGAATGTGGAGGGGTAGCTGGCATCACCGTCATTGCCAGCGAAGCGAAGCAATCCAGCCCGCATCCGCAGAGGGATACTGGATTGCTTCGCTCGCAATGACGATCGCTGAGATAGATCGGCGAATTTACGCCGACCGCCGCACCGCGTTGTCCACCAGCGTCTTGCCGAGCGACCAGATCGCGCCGGGGACCTTGTGGCTGCCGGCGATGACGTCGTCGAAGGCGCGCTCGATCCAGCCGCAATCTTCCTCGGTGATGGTGAGCGGCGGCAACAGCTTGATGGTGTGGCTGCCGTGACCGGCGACTTGGGTGAGGATCTTGTGGTCCTTGAACAGCGGCACGGTGATGAGCTGGCAGAACAGGCCCTTGTTGGCAGCTTCCAGCACGTTCCAGGATGCCCGCAGCCGCAGCGACTTCGGCGGGCCGAACTCGACGCCGATCATCAGGCCCTTGCCGCGCACTTCCTTCATCAACTCGTAGCCGGGGACCATGCGCGTCAGCGCCAGGCGCAGCTCGGCGCCGCGCTTGGCGGCGGACTCGATCAGCTTCTCGGACTCCATGACGTCGAGCGTGGCAATGCCCGCGGCCATGGCGAGGTCATTTTTCGAGAAGGTCGAACCGTGCACCACAGCGCGGTCCATCTGATTAAAAATCTTGTCGAAGATGCTCTTGCGCGTCAGCACGGCGCCGACCGGCACGTGGCCGCCGGACAGCGACTTCGACAGCAGCACCATGTCGGGCTCGACGTTCCAGTGCTCGACCGCCAGGAAGCGGCCGGTGCGGCCCATGCCGGTCTGGATCTCGTCGGCGACGAACAGCGTGCCGTATTTCTTGCAGAGTGCGGCAGCACCCGGCAGGAACTCGTCGGTGGGCATGTTGACGCCCTTGCCCTGGATCGGCTCGACGACGAAGGCCGCGACCTCGCGCGAGGCCAGCGCCTTTTCGAGCGCGGCGAGGTCGTTGAACGGAATCGAGGTGCAGCCGGGCAGCAGCGGCTCGAAGCCGGTGCGGAAGTTCGAATCACCCGTCAGCGACAGCGCGCCGTAGGTCAGGCCATGATAGCCGTGGGCGCAATAGACGATGCCGGGACGGCCGGTGGCGCCGCGGGCGAACTTGATCGCCGCTTCGACGCATTCGGCCCCGGAATTGGCGAAGAACGCCTTGTCGAGATAGGGGACGTATTTCAGCAGCCGCTCGGCGAGCACGCCGGCGAGCACCGAGACGTCGAACTGGACGAGATTGGGCAGGTCGGCATCGAGCACGCTCTTGAGCGCCTCGCGCATGACAGGGTGATTGCGCCCGATCGCGAACACGCCAAAGCCGGACAACAGGTCGAGATAGCGCGCCCCCTCGCGATCGTAGAGGTACTGCCCCTGCCCCTTCTGGAAGCCGACATCGTAGCCGATGGTCTTGAGAACCCGAACGAACTGCTCGTTCAGATACCGATTATGCAGGGTGCTGCGCTGGGCCTGACGGTCCGCGAATAGCTGAGACATGTCTGGATTTGGGCTGTGCATCCGCTACATACTTCGCTTGAGGGCCGGCTCGTCAACTGAAAAGGGACCGTTGCTGAAAACGGTCTGTGCGGCCTTTTGCCCTTTTTCGGACCATCTTCGCAAGCACAGCTTTAAACCATGTTGCACTGCCAAGGAACTATCATGCGTTTAGCCCTTTACACCGGACTAATACTGGCTGGTGGTTACACCTGCCTGACACCCGCGCTCGCCGCCGATCCGACCGGCGACTGGCGGGTCGCCGACGCCGTCGCCAATATTCGTGTCGCCCAATGCAATGGCAGCATGTGGGGCGCGGTTTCCTGGGAAAAGCAGCCCGGCGGCCGCGATGAATACAATCCGGATCAGTCGAAAAAGACCAGGCCGACGCTGGGCATGGCGACCCTGATCGACATGAAGAAGAAGCCCGGCGTCGATCAGTGGGAAGGGCAGGTCTACAACGCCAAGGACGGCCAGCTCTACAGCGCAACCATCACGCCCGTCGGCACCGACCAGCTCGAAATCAAGGGCTGCGTGATGGGCTTCCTCTGCGGCGGCGAGACCTGGACCCGCGTCGCCCCGCCGATTCCTTTGAGCACCGCCAACGCCATGGCCAAGGGCGCGCCGAAGCCCACCGGCGCGGCGCCGAAAGCCCCAGGCACCACAGGCGGCGCCACAACAGGCGGCACGACCGCCGCCAGCGCCACAGCGCCTGCCCCTGCCCCCGCGGCCCAGAAGACCGCGACCACCGCCAAGCCCGGTCAGAAGAACGCCGCCGACCTGGTCGGCGACATCTGCCTACTCCCTGAGATTGCGGGGTTTGCCCATTAGGGCCGGCTGGAACAGCAGCACTGCGGCAAGCGTCGTCACCAGCGAGAGTGCGAGCAGCTTGCCCATGCTGGACGTTCCAGGGTGGCTCGACAGCCACAGGCTGCCGAACGCGGTCGCCGTCGTCAGCGCGCTGAAAAAGATCGCGCGCGTCAGGCTGGTCTGGAGCAGGTTTGTCCTGCCCGAGCGCCAGGCCACGACATAATAGATCTTGAAGGCGACGCCGACGCCGAGCAGCAGCGGGAACGCGACGATGTTGGCGAAGTTGAGCGGCAGGCCGATCAACACGCAGATTTCGAGCGTGACCGCGCCGGCGACCAGCAGCGGCACCAGCGTCATCAGCACGTCGACGAACCGCCGCAGCGTGATCCAAAGCAACAGGCCGATCACCAGCAACGCGTAGATGCCGGCGTGGATGAACGCCTTCACCACGGTGTCACCGGATTTCAGGATCGAGACCGGCCCGCCGATCGCGGTCGGCTCGGCAGCGAGCACGGCGGCTGCAAACTTACGCAGCGTGTCGTTGTCGTTGGGATCGCCCTTCGGCTGCACCTCGACGCGGATGATCCCGTCCTTGCTCTTCCAGGCGCTGACGAGCTCGGGGGGCAGTGAGGCCAGGGTGACCGGCCCGGCCTGCATCGCGTTCCTGAGCTGGTCGAACACGATCTTCAGCGGCGTGACGAACACGTCCTGAGCCTTGTTCCGCGTCGCCTCGTCGCCATTGGCGAGCTTCTCGAGCACGTCCGCCAGCCGGCGCGAGGCGACGGCGCCCGGGCCCTTCGCGTCACCGGCGGTCCGGCGCAGATTGTCGACCGAGGATTTCAGCGAATCGACGTTCTCCTTGTCGGTCGGCGCCGCGTCGACCTGATCAGGGTTGAGCGCGGGATTCAGCACCTTGGCGCCCTGCGCGAGCAGCTTCAGCTTCGGCGGCTGGTCTTGCGGCACGAAGCTGTCGAGCGACATCACGCGCAGCACCTCAGGCACCTTCTCCAGCTTCGCCTCGACCTGCCTCGCCTGCTCCTCGGACGTGGTCATCACGTTGATGGCATTGGCGCCGGTGTTCGGATCCTTGCGCAAATCGAGGAACGTCGCGATCGACTCCGCGTGCGGGTTGCGCAGGTTCATCGGGTTGAAGTCGAACTTCAGGAAGTAGAGCAGCGGCAGGCCGGCGAGCGCCAGCAGCAACGTGCCGCCCACGACCAGCACACGGTGCTTCTCCAGAAAGTAATCGAGCGGCGCCAGGAAGGCATAACCGACGGGTTCCTGCTCACCGGGCGGATTCAACAGCTTCAGCATTGCGGGCAGTACGGTGATGCTGGAGAGGAACGCCACCAGCATGCCGACGCCGGCGATCTGGCCGAGCTCGGAGATGCCCTTGTAATCGGTGGGCAGGAAACAGAGGAAGCCGGCGGCGGTCGCCATGGCCGCCAGCGACAGCGGCACCGCGGAGCGCTTGGCGGCAAGCACCAGCGCGCCGGAGAGATCGTTGTGCTTGTAGCGCTCTGAGCGGTAGCGGACGCTATACTGGATACCAAAATCGACGCCCAGTCCCACGAACAGCACGGCGAACGCGATCGACAGCAAATTGAACGAGCCGACCATCATCAGGCCGGCAGCGGTCGTCAGCGCAAGGCCGACGAAGAGATTGACGAACACCGCGAAAATGATCTTCGACGAGTGCAGCGCCATCCACAAGATAAGCAGCACGACCAGCACAGTCCCGACGCCGTTGACGACGGCGCCTTCCTGGACGGTGGCGTATTCCTCGTTGGCGATCGGGACCGGACCGGTCAGTCGCACTCGGGCCTGGTATTTGTTCGCAAAATCCAGATCAACTGCCGCCTTGCGGATCGCGTCGGTGGCGCCCTTGCCGGGCTCCAGCGCGTTGTAGTCGAGGATCGGCTTGAACTCGATGAAGGCGCGCTTATCGGAATCCGTCAGCGGCTCGTCGCTGACGAGCTCACGCCAGGAGAAGCTCGCTTTGCCCTTGTTGAGCACGGTCTCGACCGTCTGCGCAATCTGATTGAAGGGCCGCGCGGTATTGTCGAGCTTGACCTGGCCGCGCTTGACGCCGGCAAGTCCCGTCTCCAGCGCGCCGGTCAGGCCGCGGATCGAGGGATCACCGGCCATGATCTCGATCAGGGGCGCTGCGGATTCGAACTGGCTGGTGATCTTGCCGACCTCTTCGGTCGGCAGGAACAGCAAGCCGTTCTTCTCGAAGAACTCGCCGGTGCCGAGCTGCTGCATCGACTGGAAGTCGGTCTTGTTGTCCTTCAGCTTGGCGAAGAGCGCATCCGCCGCCGCGGTCGCCATCTCCGGCGTCCTGGCCTCGACGACCGCGAGAATCGTCGCGTCGCGGTCGAAGGCACGGTCGAATTGCTGGTCGCGCTGGCGCCAGTCCAAATTCTGGGCAATCAGCGAATTGATGTCGGTGTTGATGGCGAAATGCTTAGACGTGTAATAGCCCGCCCCCACCGAAAGCAGGAGCCCGAGAACGACGACGAGGGAGGCAAACCGGGTGCAGGCCCTGACGATGGCAACGACTACGCTTTGCAGCATCTTTTCTTTCTGCGGTTAACAGCTTGCCGGAAACGCCCGCTGTTTATCGGAGTTCCCCAGCGAAACCTATTGCTGTTTTGAGTGGTTCTCGCCGCACGAAGGTTCGAGGTAAACGGCGACAGACCGTGGCAAAATCATGCGGGGCGGTCGGTATAGCCGGTGACTTGAGGCGGGAAAGTGGCGAAGAGCTGAGCACAAATGTCGCCATTTTGCTCAGGGCGAATACCCTATTATAATACCGTGGATTCGTACCGTCACGGAACCAGGGTTTCATCCGGTCTTTCCTTTTTGCCGATTTTTTGACACAAAGTGCTGTGCCTCCATGCGCCGGGCCCCAACTGGGGTGGGCGGTTACCGCGTGCGCGAAACCAATGGTGCGGTTATTGCAACTCATTGGGCAGTATCGAGGTGCCGCCGGGGACTTGAGAAGCGGATTGGTGCAACTTGCGTGATGGGCGTCCTATGGAAGTTTATCTAGCGCAGCCGCGCGGCTTTTGCGCAGGCGTGGTGCGTGCGATCGAGATCGTGGAACGGGCGCTGGAGAAGTACGGCCCGCCCGTCTACGTGCGCCACGAGATCGTGCACAACAAGTACGTGGTCGAGAGCCTGAAGAACAAGGGCGCGATCTTTGTCGAGGAATTATCCGAGGTTCCGCCGAAGGCCGTGACCGTTTTCAGTGCCCATGGCGTCGCCCGCAGCGTCGAGGAAGAGGCTGCCGCGCGCGACCTACCGGTGCTCAATGCCACCTGCCCCCTGGTCACGAAAGTTCACAATCAGGGGAAGCGCTACATCGCCAGGGGCCGCACCCTGATCCTGATCGGCCATGCCGGCCACCCCGAAGTCGAGGGTACGATGGGCCAGGTTCCCGCCCCGGTGCTGCTTGTCCAAAGCGTTGAAGAGGTTAAGGCCTTGACGCTGCAGGCGGATACGCCAGTGGCCTACATCACCCAGACCACCCTGTCGGTCGACGACACCAAGGACATTATTGCGGCCCTCCAGGCCCGCTTTACAGATATTCAAGGTCCGGATATCCGGGATATCTGCTATGCGACACAGAACCGCCAATCTGCGGTAAGGGACTTGAGCAAGCTGGTCGACGTGATCTTGGTGGTGGGCGCCGCTAATAGCTCGAACTCGAACCGGCTCCGCGAAATCGGCACTGAGGCCGGCGTCGCGAGTTATTTGATTGCCGACGGCAGCGCGCTCAATCCGGAGTGGTTGAAAGATGCCAAGACCGTCGGCGTCACGGCCGGCGCTTCGGCGCCTGAGGTACTCGTGGATGACGTGATCGAAGCGATGCGGCGGATCGGACCAGTCAAGGTCTCGGTGCTGCCGGGCCGCGAGGAAAACATTGAATTCCGGCTTCCGGCCGAACTGGCTGCGAGCTGACCCACCCGAATTCCAAGCCCAGAAAGAAACTTGTAATGGCTATCCCCTTCTTCAAGGAAATGCGTATCGGCGGCTATTTGCTCAAGCAGAAACTGCTTGGCCGCAAGCGCTATCCGCTCGTGCTGATGCTGGAGCCGCTGTTCCGCTGCAACCTCGCCTGCGTCGGCTGCGGCAAGATCGATTATCCGGATGCGATCCTCAACCGCCGCATGACCGCACAGGAGTGCTGGGACGCGGCCGACGAGTGCGGCGCGCCGATGGTCGCGATTCCCGGCGGCGAGCCGCTGATCCACAAGGAGATCGGCGAGATCGTGCGTGGCCTCGTCGAACGCAAGAAGTTCGTCTCGCTCTGCACCAACGCGCTGCTTCTCGAGAAGAAGCTCGACCTGTTCACGCCCTCCCCGTACCTGTTCTTCTCGGTGCATCTCGACGGCCTGAAGGACCATCACGACAAGGCCGTGTCGCAGAAGGGCGTGTTCGACCGCGCCGTCTCCGCGATCAAGGCGGCCAAGGCGCGCGGCTTCACCGTCAACGTCAACGCCACCATCTTCGACGGCCATCCGGCCGAGGAGATCGCGAAGTTCCTCGACCTCACCGTCGAGCTTGGTGTCGGCGTCTCGATGTCGCCGGGCTATGCCTATGAGCGTGCGCCGGACCAGGAGCACTTCCTCAACCGCACCAAGACCAAGAAGCTGTTCCGCGACGTCTTCGCGATGGGCAAGGGCAAGAAGTGGAACTTCATGCATTCCGGCCTGTTCCTGGACTTCCTCGCCGGCAACCAGGAATACGAGTGCACGCCGTGGGGCATGCCCGCGCGCAACATCTTCGGCTGGCAGAAGCCCTGCTATCTGCTCGGTGAAGGCTACGCCAAGACCTTCAAGGAGCTGATGGACACCACCGACTGGGAGACCTACGGCACCGGCAAGTACGAGAAATGCGCCGACTGTATGGCCCATTGCGGCTACGAGCCGACGGCGGCGACCGCAGCCTTCAACAACCCGCTGAAGGCGATGTGGGTGTCGCTGCGCGGCATCAGGACCACGGGTCCGATGGCGCCCGAGATCGACATGAGCAAGCAGCGCCCGGCGCAGTACATCTTCTCGGCGGAAGTGCAGAAGCGCCTGTCGGAGATCCGCAAGGACGAGGCCGCCGCCGCGCAGGAGAAGGCCGCTCGGAAGGCTTCGACTGCCGCGTAAGCACGCGAGTCGGTACGAACGAAAAAGGCCCGGTCGCCACCGCGACCGGGCCTTTTCTTTTGTTCAGCTCACGCGCCGGGAGGAAGAGCGGAGTGATGCGCGGGGCTACGCTCCGCCCTCACGCATCAGACCGGTTAGCGTCACATCAGAAGTGGACCTCGGTGCGCATGCCGAGAACCACGGCATTGTCGGTCTTCACGCCCGCGGCGTTATAGCCGCGCCCGCCGGGATTGATCACATATTGCGCGTCGAACTTGAGGTTCAGCCAGCCGGTTGCCTGCCAGCCGTACCAGACTTCGATCGGAACTTCGTTGCCGCCGGCATTGGGGCTGAGCGCCGCCGAATTCACATGTGTCGTGCCCACCGCGAAGCCGACTTCGTCCTGGGGGCGCCAGCTGAACGTTCCGGTATGCCGGAAGCCTCCGGCGATCTGGTAGTCCTGGTACGACGTCCGGTGATCGGCAACGGTCGTATTGAGGAAGGTGTACCAACCCTGCGCGTCCGGACCGTCGACGGTCAAGCGCTGAAGGATGGACTCGTAGACGCCGTAGCGGCCGCGTTGATCCCCGAGATTTTGATCCGGGACGCCTCCAATGCCGGGGATGGTGGAGACAACACCGGGAAGGCCACCATCAATGGTCGATGCGCTGTCGTACCAGCCGCCAAATCTCCAGGTCCCGTTCAAGGGCCCCTTCGGCGCCCAGACCAACTCCACCGGCACCATCACGCCGCTGGCGGGGGTTGAGGCGGGAATCCCCGGCAAGAAGTAGACGGTCGAGTCTGACGTCGTCAGATAATTCGGATTGGCGTCGTAGACGCCGACCGAGATCGTGAATTCCGGGGCCAGCTTGTAGTGGACGACACCGGCCCACTGGCTCACCGGCCAGTTATAGATGTACCCACCCTGGATGTTGCCGGGCTGACCGCCGCAGAAGGTCAGGTTGATGAACTCGCACAGACCGAAGAAGAAGTCGGAGCCGACCGGAAGACGGCCGCCCTTGAGTTCGAGGCGATCATCGAAAAGTTTCTGCGAGTAATAGAGTTGGGTCAGGCGAAAGATATTTCCGCGGCCGAAAACTTCGTTGGTCAGCTGCAAGGCCGGAATGCCTGCCTCGGTATTCAGGTTGTCGCCGAAACGCTGGACCAGCGTGAGGCCGACCGTGCCGCCCGGGATGCCGGCAAGCTTCGCCATATCGAGCTTGGCACCGAACCACAATTGTCCAGCGTTGGCCGCGGTGTTCCTATCTCCTCCCGACAGGTTGCCGACGGTTTCATTACCCAGCGTCAAGCCCAGATCGATGCCCTGCTCCTTCAGCCTCGTTCTGCCGAGATCGCCAAACAGATACGGTCTCGTCCAGAAGTCGTCGGCCTGCGCATAAGGCAGAGGCGCAGCTTTCGTTGAAAAATCGGCCGCATGTACCGCACCGCCCAACAGCGATGACAAAGCAATCCCCACACCGCACGCGCGTGCGGTGTTCACAAACCTGCGCAACATCTTCTTCGTCCTCCCGCCGTCTCAGGCTTTGTCATTCTTGCCTCGCGTTCCTGCCAAGCCCTCGAGCCTGGAACGCGCTCCTTCCCCAGCACACACCGTCGCAGCCGCCCACCCACGAAGCTGCCTTGTGTCAACTGGAGCCTGGATCCGTCATGCCTGGTCGCCCGTTCTCACCGGCAGCGCGTCCACGCCGCGCGGTGCTGCGCCCTGCTGTCCTTCAAACGTCGATCTCGGCGCCGTACGGGCGAGGCCGGCCAGCGCCTGCTTTCGTCGCCGCCGGGCCTGCAACTGATGATCCGCCAACACGCCGATCAAAATCACCGTCCCCATCACCGCAAAGTTCAGGGA
The DNA here is from genome assembly GCF_029989365.1 of Bradyrhizobium sp. Arg816. GTDB lineage: Bacteria > Pseudomonadota > Alphaproteobacteria > Rhizobiales > Xanthobacteraceae > Bradyrhizobium. The sequence goes on from NZ_JAPRAQ010000001.1 coordinate 1,037,138, forward strand.
ATTGGGGATGCCCAGGATATTCACGAGGTTCTGCAGCACCTGCAGCAGCGCAGTCCCCAGCACGATGCCGAGAATGGAGCCTTCGCCACCGCGCAGACTGCACCCGCCCAGGACGGCAGCCGCGATCGCGTAGAGCTCATAGAAATTGCCGAAGGAGCTCGGCGACACCGAGTTCGTGTAGAACACGAACAAGACTGTCGAAACGCCGGCGAGCCCACCGCTGATGATGTAGGCGGTTGCGATCACGACATTCGTGTTGATGCCCGAGAAGCGCGCCGCTTCCTCGTTCTTGCCGACGGCATAAAGCCAGCGCCCGTAGACCGAGCGGTGCAGCAGCACGCCGAGGACGAGCGCAAGGATGATCAGAAGGATGAACGTATTCGGGATGCCCGCCACATTGCCGGAGGCAATGCTGCTCAGCGTCCCGGCCTCGTCGCCGTAGCCGAAGCCGCGTGTCGAGTCGCTCGTATAGTAGCGGGCGGCGCCGCGATAGATCAGCAACCCGCACAGCGTCACGATGAAGGGCTGCATCTTCAGCCGGGTGACGAGGAAACCCTGAATGCCTCCCAGCACCAGCCCGCCCAGCAACACCGCCAGCAGCGCCAGGGGCCAGGGAACCTGATAAGTCGTCAGAAGGTCGATGAAGACGACGCCGAGCAGCGCGAACATCGAGCCGAGCGAGAGGTCGATGCCGCCGGTGATGATCACGAGCCCCTCGCCAAGCGCAAACACACCGAACAGGCCGATCAGATTGGCCATGTTCAGCAAGTTCACCAGCGACAGGAAGGCCGGATTGATCGCGCCCGTGACGGCGGAAATCACCAGGAGCAGCAGGCCGAGGCCGAGTTCCTTCTTGTTCATGGCGCAGCGGCTTCCACGGTTTCTGGCGCCTGGCCGATTGCAAGCTGCAACACGTTGTATTCGCTGAACTGCGGGCGCTCCAGCACGCCGCTGACGCTCCCTTCATGCATCACCGCGATCCGGTCGGAGACGCCGATGACCTCCTCCATGTCCGAAGAAATCATCACGATCGCGACGCCCTGGTCGGCGAGCTCGCGCATCAGCGCGTAGATCTCGCTCTTGGCACCGACATCGACGCCACGGGTCGGCTCGTCGAAGAACATCACGCGCGGCTGCATGGAGAGCCACTTGCCCAGCACCACCTTCTGCTGGTTGCCGCCGGAGAGCGTCACGGCCTCCATATCGATGCTCGGCACCTTGATGGAGAGCCGCCTCACCTGCTCTTTCGCGACCTTGCGCTCGGCCGGGCCGCTGACCAGCCACATCCGCGCATAATTCAGCAGGCTGGCCAGCGTCACGTTCTCCCGGATCGGCAGCTCCAGCACGAGCCCGGATTTCTTGCGATCCTCCGGCATCAGATAGATGCCTTGCCTGATCGCGTCCTGTGGCGAGGCGACATCGACCGGCGCGTTGTCGAGCCTGATCTCGCCGCCCAGCAGCGGGTCAATGCCGAAAGCCGCGCGAGCCAAGGAGGTGCGACCGGCGCCCACGAGCCCTGCCAGTCCGAGTATCTCGCCATGCCGCACGGAAAGATCGATCTGCCGGTCGGGAAAGGCCGATGTCACGAGGCCGACAATGTCGCAGCCACCCGGCTGCGGCGGCCGCTTCGGCGGCGTATGCAGCGCTTTCAGGTCGCGACCGATCATCAGCCGGATCATTGCGGCATGGCTCAGCCTGTCGCGCGCCAGCTCTCCCACCGTGCGCCCGTCGCGGAGCACCACGACGCGGTCGGCGCAGGTCATGATCTCGCAGAGCCGGTGAGAGATATAGATCACCGATATGCCATGCGCCTTCAGATCGGCAATCACCTCCAGCAACCGTTCAGTTTCCGAAATCGTCAGGCTGGAGGTCGGCTCGTCCATGATGATCACGCGGGCATCGATCGAGAGCGCCTTGGCGATCTCCACCAACTGACGCTCGGCGATCGACAAATTGTCGACCAGCGTGTCCGGGGTGAAATCGGCGCCCAGCCGCTCCAGCAGCGGCGTCACGCGAGCGCGCATCTCCACATTGTCCACCAGCTTCAGCGGGCCGCCGACAACCCGCTCGCGCCCAATGAAGACGTTTGCGGCGACGTCGAGATTTTCGAAAAGGTTCAGTTCCTGATGCACGAAGGCGATGCCGGCCTGCGTCGCCTCGTTCACCGTCATACCGGCATGGTCGATGCCGCCGATGCGGATCACGCCCTCGCTCGGCGCGATCACGCCACCCAGCACGCGCATCAGCGTCGATTTGCCGGCGCCGTTCTCGCCGATCAGGCCCAACACCTCGCCGCGGTACACACGCAGGCTGACGTCGTCGAGGGCCATGACCCCGGGATAGGACTTGCTGATCCCGGCGAGTTCGAACAGGATTTCCGCCATTCATTTCCTCCCGCACGACGCCCGACTGTGCCAGCCGGGCGTCGAAAGGCGCTGAAAGTCACTTCTTCAGCAGCCCCTTCAGATTTGCGGTGAATTCGGCGACGTTCGACTTGCTGATCACTTGGGTTGGCACGATCAGCTTGCTGTCAGCCGGAATCCAGGATTTGTCGCCGTTCAGCGTCTTGATGATGTTGGTGGCGGAGAGATACCCGAATTCGTACGGCTGCTGCACGACAGTGGATTCGATCGTGCCGTCGGATATTCCCCGCAGCGTGCGCTGGTCCTCGTCGAAGCCGACGATCTTCACCTTGCCGGCCTTGCCCGCCGCCTTGACCGCGTCATAGATCAGCGGTGTCTCGTAGCTCCAAAGGCCGGACAACAGCGCGATGTCCGGATATTTGACGAGCACGTTCTCCATGTTCGCCTTGGCCTTGGCGAAGTCCACCTGGTCGGTGAACACGTCGACCAGCTCGACCTTGGTGCCGGCGATCGCTTCCTTGATCCCCTGCACCCGCTCGCGGGCATTGTCGGCGTCCATCGTGCCGACGAACAGTGCGATCTTGCCGCCGTTCGGCAGCGCCTTCTTGATCTCCTCGCCTGCCTGCCGCCCGGCCGCGACGTTGTCGGTGCCGATATAGGCGAGACGCTTGCTCTGCGGGGCGTCGCTGTCCGTCGTGATCAACACGGTCTTGGCCGCAACCTTGTTGAGCTGTTCGGTCGCGTGCGGCGCATCGTCGACCGAGATGGAGATGCCGGCGACGCCGCGTACCAGCAGGTCGTCCAGCTCGCGCCGCTGGCCCGCCGCCGTGCCTTCGTTGGTGACGATCAATTCGATATTGTATTCCGGGTGCTCCTTCTGCGCCTTTTCGAGCCCGCGGCCGGCGATGGTCCAGAAGTCGGCCGCAACATTGGTGACCAGCGCGATGGTCTTTTTCTGTTGGGCCTGCGCCACCCCCGTCGCCATCGCGAACGCGGCAGTCGCGAGCAGCGGCACTAGCAATTTCTTCATCGATCCGTTCATGTTCACCTCCCTTGGGTCACCCCGGATGGGGCCTTCAGGGCGCTTCTGCGCCTTATTTTATTTACGTAGCGAAGAAATGTCGCAGAGCAAAAACATCGAAATCGGGATGTACTGGCTCCTTCTTCAAGCGGAGATAGTACATGAGGTATGATAATAGTAAATATGGCTCGCAGACAACGTCTTCCGGTTGTGCTTTTTCGATCACATCACCCGACCACCCGCTCATTAACTTCACGTAATAAATTAAAGAGACAACATGGTTGACCAAATTGAGCCGCCGAGACGTACCTCAAGCATCGCCCGCGGCTCGAACCGCGGCCGCCTCGTCGAAGTCTTGCGACGCCAGGGGCCGTTGCCGCGTGTGGAGCTCGCCCGGAGTACGGGATTGAGCTTCCCCGCCGTTTCCGGCCTGACGTCGCGACTGATCGCGGAAGAGTTGCTGTGCGAGACCGAGACACCGGCAAGCTCGTGGCCCGACGACACGGACGAAGACGATGCGGACGGGCTGAACAGCCGCCGCCGGGGCCGGCCCGCCGTGCTGCTGACCCTCAACCCGGAGTTCGGCCGCATCATCGCGGTCTCGCTGCGCATGAATCTGATTGAAACACTGATCGCGGATTTCAGCGGCTCCAGCCTGGCGCAATCGCGGCTCGAAATCGCGACGCGGGCTCTCGATGCAGGCGCATTGTGCGATCTCGTGATCGCGCAGATCGATGCGATGCTCGAGGCGACGGCCACACCGCGCCATCGCCTGCTGGGAATAGGAATTGCCCTCCAAGGCATCGTGAACGCGGACACCGGCCGGCATCTGTGGAGTCCGGCGCTGTCCGTCACCGATATCGATCTGGTGAAGCCGGTGCGCGAGGCCTTCGGCGCTGAAGTCGTGATGGCGAATGATGCCGTCGCGGTTGCGCTCGCCCTCTCCGCCGCGGAGCCGTCACTGGCGCAGGGCCTCTCGGCAACGATCATGGTCGGCCACGGCGTCGGCATGGGCGTCGTTGTCGACGGTGAAGCGCGCTGGGGCGCCGGCGCCGGCAGCGAGATTGGCCATATCAAATTGGGATCGAACGGGCCGCAATGCCGCTGCGGCCAGCGCGGCTGCATCGAGGCCCATCTCGCCGACTACGCGCTCTACCGCGACGCCCGCACCTTTCTCGACTTGCCGCCGGCGGCGTCGCAGCAGCCTTCCGAGGCGCAGATGGCCCTCCTGCGCGAGCGGGCGCGGGGCGGCGATCCCCGTCTCGAGCACGTATTCCAGCAGGCAGGTCGTGCGCTTGCCGAGGCGGTCGCGGCAACGATATCCGTGCTGCGCCCACACCATGTGATCCTGGCGGGACCCGGCCTGCAGGCATTCGACATGATGCGCCGCGCCTATGAGGAGCGGCTCGAGCAAGCGGTGTTGCCATGGCTGCTCAAGTCCACGGCGATCTATCTGCGTCCAAGTGAGTCGGCGGCAATCGTCGAGGGCATGATGCGACGGACGCTGTGGGTCGTGGACCGAAACCGCATGGAGGCGACCGAGTGAGCAGGCACCAAAACGCAAAGGGCCCGGTCGCCAATGGCGACCGGGCCCTTTGTTTTATCGCATCAGGAGGTCAGGCCGCCTTGGAGACCAGGGCCTCGCTGTCGACGAGCTCGGTGCCGATCAAATAGTCGCGGCAGCCGCGCAGCGAACGCAGCGCGCGGTTGAAGTCGATGCCGGTCGAGACCAGCGCATGCAGCGTGGTCGGATTGCGCACGATGCCACGCAGCACGGCTGCGAGATCAATCTGGCCGTTCGGCTTGATGGCGGCTCGGGCGAGCGCCGGCAGCGCGCGATGGGCGGGATCGCTGATGACGCGGACCGCGGCAAAGGGCAGCCCGGCCTCGGCGGCGTAGGCGGCCGCGATGTGGCTCTCCATGTCGACGGCAGAAGCTCCGGTTTCCGAATGCAGCGCTGCCTTGCAGGACCGCTTCGTGACCACCTCCTCGGCGCCGGCAAGGCTGCCGCGCACCACACGGCGGCGTCCCGACGTCAGGCGGTCGATCAGGTCGTCGCCGAGCGAGAGGCCTGCGGCCCAGCGGGTATCGCCGGAGAGCACCTCGGTCGCCAGCACGACGTCGCCGGAGCGCAGCGTCGGGTCGAGCCCGCCGGCTACGCCGAACGAGATCACACCGCGAATCGTCTCGGGATCCACCACCGTCAGCAGCGCCCGCAACTGGGCCGGGCTGCTCGACGAGCAAATGACCGCCATTCCGGGCCCAGCCGCGATACGGGCCTCCTGAACCAGTCCAGTCACGATCAATATCGGCCGCGGGTCGATGGCATTACCCACGGTAAGATAGTCCCCCGTCCCCAAAGTCACATCCCGACCCCTACCACCCTGCTGTTGGTGCTCCGCAAGTTCCGATACCGCGCCAACGCCCACAGCGGGAAGAACTTCGGGTAACCATGATACCGTAGATAGAATACACGGGGAAAGCCTGTGGCGGTGTACCGCTGCTCGTCCCACAGTCCTTTTTTGTTCTGTGTTGCAATCAGGTACTCCACCCCGCGGGCGACGGCCGGGTGATCAACCTCGCCAGCAGCCATCAGGGCAAGCAAGGCCCATGCCGTTTGCGAGGCGGTCGAGGGAGCGGCCTCCCAGCCCTTGTAGTCGAGGCGGTAGCTGACCGCGTCCTCGCCCCAGCCGCCGTCCTTGTTCTGGATCGAGGCCAGCCAGTCGGCGGCTTTCCGAATCATGGGGTCGTCATGGCGGACGCCGGCCATGTTGAGGGCACAGAGCACCGACCAGGTTCCGTAGATGAAGTTCATGCCCCAGCGGCCGTACCAGGACCCTTCCGGGTGTTGGGTCTTCCTGAGATAGGCGACCCCGTCGGCCACATGCTTGCTGGTCTTCTCGGTCTCGCCGAGTTCGGCCAGCATGGAGATGCAGCGCGCGGTGACGTCCTCGGTCGGCGGATCGAGCAGCGCGCCATGGTCCGAGAACGGGATGTTGTTCAGATAGTATTCGAGGTTGTTCACGTCGAAGGCGGCCCAGCCGCCGTCGTCGCTCTGCATGCCCTCGATCCACTCCCGGGCGCGGTCGATCGCGACGTCATAGCCGGTCGCACCGTGCTCGCGTCGCATGCGGTCCATCGACATCACCACCACCGCGGTGTCGTCGAGATCGGGGTAATAGGCATTGTTGTACTGGAAGGCCCAGCCGCCCGGGCGCACGTCGGGCCGCTTCACCGCCCAGTCGCCCTTCACCTCGAGCTCCTGCTTCGGGATCAGCCAGTCGAGGCCCTGCTTGGCCGCAGGCACGGCCTTGTCACCGCCGGCTTCGAGCAGCGCGTGGGCGGTCAGCGTCGTATCCCACACCGGCGAGACGCAGGGCTGGCAATAGGCCTCGTCGCCCTTGATCACGAGCAGCTTGTCGATACCCCGGCGCGTGACCGCGCGCGGCGGATAATTCTCGTCCTTGCCGAGCGCGTCATACATCATGACGATGTTGGCCATGGGCGGATAGATCGCACCCATGCCGTCCTCGCCGTTGAGGCGTTCCTCGGTGAAGGCGAGCGCCGCATCGATCGCGCGCTGGCGCAGGCTCTTCGGAAACATCGGCTCGATCACGCGCAAAATGCCGTCGAGCGCGCGGAACAGCACGAACCAGGCCATGCTCTGGTGCGGCGCCTTCGCGGTCATGCCGATCGAGCGCGGATCCTGGAGAAACAGCTCGTCGATCCCGACGCCCTTCGGATTCTTCGCCAGCGGCTTCAGCGCGGCGAGAACCATCAGCGGCACCATGGTGGTGCGCGCCCAGTAGGAAATCTTGTTGAGGTGGAACGGCGACCAGAACGGCAGCAGCACGATCTCGATCGGCAGCACCGGCACCGCGCGCCAGGTCACCACGCCGAACATCGCAAGCAGGAAGCGCGTGAAGACGTTGCTGTTGATCGCGCCGCCGCGGGCATGGATCGCCTCGCGCGCACGCACCATGTGCGGGGCGTCGACGGAATCGCCGATCATCTTGAGCGCGAAGTAGGACTTCACGCTCGCGCTCATGTCGAACTCGCCGTCATGCACGAGCGGCCAGCCGCCATGGGCGCCCTGCACGCGGCGGAGATAATTGCCGATCTTGGCCTCGAGCACGGCGTCCACGGGCTCTGCGAGATAATGGCGCAGCAGGACGTATTCGGCCGGAATCGTGCAGTCGGCCTCGAGCTCGAACACCCAATGGCCGTCGGATTGCTGGAAGCCGAGAACGCCATCCGTCGCCGACGCAATGCTCGATTCCAAGGCCCCGGATTCTTGGGCTTCGCGGCTGGTCGCGTTCACGGCATCCATGTCGCTCGATTGCTCCGATAGTCGATTGAAATTGACCGGGACTTTGCCCGTCAGGGCCGCTTTGCGGCCAAAACCAGATCGGCGGCGCGATCACCGGACCGTACCGATCCCTCGATGGTTGCAGGCAATCCCGTAGCAGTCCAGTCGCCGGCAAGAAACAGGTTTTTCAGCGCAGTCGCCGGCCCCGGACGCAGGGCATTCTGGGCCGGCGTCGCCGCAAATGTGGCACGGCGCTCGCGAACGATCTGCCAGGGGGGCAGCTCGCCGGAAACCCCGCCCGCCTTGCAGACGTCGTTCCAGATCGCCTGCGCGAGTTCCTCGCGCGGCATGTCGACCAGGCGGTCGCCATTGCTGATGGTCACGGACAGCCGGTTCGGGAACGCGAACAGCCATTCCACGACGCCGCCGATCACGCCGAGGATCGGCGCCGAGCCCGGCGGCGGCTCGAACCGGAAATGCGCGTTCACGATGGCGCGGAATTCGGTCGGCGTCTTCAGCCCGGGCAGCAGGCTCGCGGCGGCACGCGGCGGCACCGCCATCACGACGACGTCGCCCTCACCGAGCTGGATCACATCCTCGCCGCCGAAATTCAGCGCGCTGGCCTTGCCGTCACCGGTCGTAAACGAACGCAGCTCATGGCCGAGCTGAACGGTGTGGCCGCGCTCCTGCAAGAACTTGACGGCAGGCTCGATCAGCACGGCGCTCAGGCCGTCGCGCGCGATCAGCGGCCGGCACGCCTGTCCGCCGGCAAGCAGCGTCTCGCGCACGATCGCGCCGGCAAGCCCGGCCGAGCCCTCGGGCGGATCGACGTTGAGTGCCGCAAGCAGCAGCGGCTGCACCAGCCGTTGATACAGGATGCCTTCGCAGGGAATGGACTTGCCGACCAGCGTCTCCTCCGACGCCCAGATCAGCGGCGCCAGCTTTAGATAATCGCCGAGGCCGGTATCGGGAACGCGGCGGCTCTCGTCGAGCACCCAGGTCGGCAGCCGGCCATCGCCGAGATCGATCTGCCAGCGTTGCCCGGTCTTGATGTCGACGAACGGAAACTGCGCACGTTCGGGGCCGACGAGGCCCGCCTCGGTGCCGATCGAGCGGGCATAGGTGCGCGCATGGCTGTTGCCCGACAGCAGCAGATGATTGCCGTTGTCGATGGTGAGATTGGTGGCGCCGTCGAAATAGGAGCGGCAGCGGCCGCCGGCCTGGTGCGTCGCCTCGTAGACGGCGACCTTGAAGCCCGCATTGGCGAGCCGCACGGCGGCGGAGAGGCCGGAAATTCCAGCACCGATGATGTGAGCTGTCTTTTGCATCAGATGAAAGCGTAACGGAGCAGGATCAGGATGCGCGTGACCTTCGACACACGCACGGGCTCGCGCGGCGCGTTGAAGCCGCGCGCGATCAGGAGGTCCAGGATGGAATGGTAGTACTTCGACATGATCCGCGGCGCGCGCACGGCGCGGCGCTTGTTGCGGTTCATGATCTCGTCAGACTTCTCGAAATGCGCCTTCGCACGCTGCGTCAGCGGCTGGCAGACCTTCGGCAGCGCGCGCTCGGTGATCACGCGGTTCGGGTCGTTCGATGTGATGCCGGCGTGGAGCAGCGCCTCGCGCGGCAGATAGAGCCGGCCGAGGCCAGCGTCCTCGTCGATGTCGCGCAGGATGTTGGTGAGCTGGAGCGCGCGGCCGAGATGGTAGGCGAGCTGGATGCCGTCTTCCTCGGGCAGGCCGAACACCCGCACCGACAGCCGTCCCACGGCGCTGGCGACGCGATCGCAGTAAAGATCGAGCGTCGCCATGTCGGGCGCGCGGATGTCCTGCGGTACGTCCATCTCCATGCCATCGACGATCGCGAGGAAATCCTCGCGCTTCAGCCCAAATGTCTTCACCGAGCCGACGTAGTCCTTCAGCCGCGGCGGCGGATGGCCCTGATAGAGCGCGTCGATATCGTTGCGCCACTCCTGAAGCGCGGCAAGCCGCTCGTCGCGGGGGCCGTCGGAATCGGCGATGTCGTCGACCTGTCGGCAGAAGCTGTAGATCTGAAACATCGCTTCGCGCTGGTCATGCGGCAGGATGCGCATCGCAGCGTAGAAGGAGCTGTTCGATGCCGTCGAGCCGTAATTGGCGCTGGGCGAGGTCGCCTCAAGCGTCATGTGCAGTCCCCGGTCTTGAAATGGCCTTGCGTCCGATCGCGCGGCGGCCGACTTCGCCGATCATGCCGGCGAGGCTGAAAGTGAGAAGTTCGAACTTGTTCAGATGCACGCGCTCGCGCAGGGGATCGCGCACCTTGAGCAGGCGCACGATGCGGTCGGCATAGGCCTGGATCACCGCAACGTCGACGCCGAGACGGACATCGCGGATCTCCGCAGCTAACGACCTGCCCTCGTCGAGCAGGGCTGCGTTGCGCACGGCGAGCGCATGAAGGCAGGCCAGCATCGCCGGCGGCGACTGCGTCAGCCCGAGCTGCTCGACCGAGGCGCCACTCGCGGCCAGCGCGTCGCGCGGCAGATAGACGCGATTGAGCTCGCGAAAATCCTTGCCGCAATCCTGGAGGTGGTTGTTGATCTGGAGCGCCGCGCAGAGCGCGTCCGAGGCCGCCCAGGTCGACGTGCTCTCGCCGTGGACGTCGAGCATGAAACGGCCGACCGGCATCGCCGAGTAGCGGCAATAGTGGATGACCTCGTCCCAGTTTTCGTAGCGCAGCTTGGTGACATCCATGCGGAACGCGATGAGCACGTCGAGCGCGTGGCGCGGCGCCATGCCTCGCTCGGCCAGCGCCCGCCGCAGAATGACGGCTTCGGCCTGGGTGTCGCCCTCGCCGAGCAGTTCCGCCTCGAGCAGGTCGAGATAAGCGAGCTTCTGGTCGGGCGGCAGCGTCGCGTGATCGGCGATGTCGTCGGCGGTGCGGACGAAATTGTAGTACGCCAGGATCAGCGCGCGATGGCGCGGATGAATGATCCAGGACGCGACGGGAAAATTCTCGTCGCGGTCACCCTTGCCGGATCGCAATTCGCTCGCAGAGGTCATCGAGGGCTGGTTTACAATCGTTTGGACAGGAAGGGCTTTTTCGCTCGCGCGGGCTCATGCCGGCGATGCCGCCGCGGCCCCCATATAGGGGAATACGGCCGCAAAACCAATCCTGTCTCTCGATGGCTGCCCTTCCGGATCCGGCCCGAAAAGGCGGCCCCGGGGCCGCCCTCGGTGGGCCAGTGGCCGAGCTTACTGGTTGTGGGTCTTCAGGACCTGGTCGCAGGCCTGCGAGATCTTGGCCCGGTTCTCCTTGAGGCAGGCCAAGATGGTGAAATCGCCCTGGTCGATGACCGGACGGCAGAACTTCTGCACATCGCGCGTGCAGGCCTTCTGTTCCGCGTCCGTGCCGCGTCCTGCCTGGGCGAATGCCGCCGTCGAAAGGGAGGCCGACAGCAGGGTGAGAGCGACGAGAAGCTTACGCATTGTATTCCTTCATTCTGACGGCAGAACCGCACCGATCCCGGACAGCACAGGCGGACGACCGGAACGGATTGTTCTGATGGCAAGTCGCCGCGGAACGTGCGGCCTCGGAGAAGGCACAAGCACTGGCAAATGCGGCCAAATTGGCGCCACAGCCACCAAATCAGGTCTTCCCTCGCTCTTCATTGGCAGATGTAAGAGTTTGATACTACGTCATAATTCTGGCACACCGCGTTTTGATGCGCACCTGTTGCAGAGCTGCATCTCTCCGCCCTGCTTTTCCCGCCAGAAACACAGCGAAACAGAGAGAATCGCGCAGCTTGACCTGGCGCGAGGGCGTCGTGAACCGCCGTCCCTGGCTGTCAGGCTTTGAACCAGACACAGGCTCGGAACACTAAACTTTCGATGTGGCGAGACGTTCATCCTAAGCGAACGTCGTTCGAAAACGGGATATTCAAAAATGCAATTCTTTGGGCGATCTGGACAGGCAATCAAGGCGGCCGGCATCGGGGCTGCGCTGCTCTTCTCAGTCTCGACAAGCCATGCTCAGTCGTCCGGACCGTTTGCAGGTTTCGACGGTGCATGGAGCGGCACTGGCACGGTGTCGCTGTCCGATGGCAGCACTGAGCGCATCCGCTGCAAGGCCGACTACAAGGTCGCAGGCACCGGCCTCAGCCTCAAGCAGGCCCTGCACTGCGCGTCCGACAGCTACAAGTTCGACCTCACCAGCGACGTGACGAGCCAGGGCGAGCGAATCTCCGGCAACTGGAGCGAGACCAACCGCAACATCTTCGGCAACCTCCAGGGCACCGCCGGCGGCGGCCAGATCGAGGTGTTCGTCGAGGCCAACGGCTTCGCCGCCAACCTGTCGCTGCGCACAAACGGCACCAAGCAGACGGTGCAGATCAGCTCGAAGGGCGAGATCCGCGGCGTCAACATCACGATGACGAAGGGCTGACGCCCTTCCCGCTTCGAGAGGAATACGCCTCCGGTTCTCGCGAGCCGGGGGCTTTTTGCTGACACGGACATGGACCCAATTCGCAGACATCTGCTCAAGGCCGCCGGGCTCTTCGTAGCCAGTCGCGCCTTCGCCAATGACCAGCCGGGAGCGAGCATGCAGCCTTCGTCGGTGAAACCGCGTCACGTGCTCTGCTTCCTCGGCAAGGACGAGAGCCTGCTGCATCCGCCGAAGGCGGTGGCCAAGACGATCGCGGATTTCAACTTCGAGATCGACCACACCTATTCGCAGGCCAAACCCGATCCGCACATGGAGCGGTCGTTCGGCGTGTGCTGGGATCGCGTCTTCCCGAAAGCCTGGTCTGCCGCGGACGAAGCGGCCGTGGCCAACCACAAAGCGGTGCTCTATTTGCTGAGCCCGACGCTGGAACAGCAGAAGGCAGTCGCCTTTTCGGCGGCGGCCTTGCGCATCGTCGAGGAGATGATCGAGGCCGGCGCCACCGCCGTGAAGGGCGAAAGCGCAGGCGTTGCCCACGGCCTCGAGCGGTGGCGCAGTCTCGGCGATCAGGCACGCAAGGGCGCAAAGACCAGTCAGGGCCTTGGCATGACCCTCGCCGTCGCCAAGGCGTGTCGTCTTGCTTTCGCCAAGCGTCCGCTCGGCGGCGATCGCTATTACGAGACCGTCGGCTATCACCTCGTCGGCTTGCCGGAGATCTATGTCGCGAAATCGCGCGGCAACGAATGGTCGGCGGTGATGCTCATGGAGGAGATTGCCAACGCCATGGCCGAACACGGCATCGAAGCGACGCTACGCGATCGCAAGCTTACGCTCTCGCGGGAGCAGGACTACGCCGAGGACGATTTCAAGTTCAATCCGTGCGGGATCGTCCGCGTCGAGGCGTGATCAAAGGGCGGCGTATGCCGCCGCCCGCTCAGATCGCCGGCTTGTCGGGGCCCTGAAGCCTGGCGTGCAAATTGATCAGCCACATCGCCGTCGGCCGCAGGATGAAGAGGTCGGCGACGAGCGCCATCACCATCGAGAAGGCGCTGAGCCAGCCGAACAGCCGCAGCGACGGCAGGTCGGAGAACACGGTGACGACAAGACCGCAGGCCAGCACCAGCGTGGTCAGGATCAGCGCCGGGCCGACCAGCACTGTCGCGCGCTCCACCGCGAGCGCCGCGCCGACGCCCGGCTTGCTCTCCAGCCTGAGGCGATTGAGGAAGTGGATCGTCGCGCTCAAGCCCAGGCCGAACGAAACGGTCAGCGCCACGACACTGGCAAATTGCAGGCCCTCGCCCATCGCCCACAGCACCGTTCCCGACATCACCACCGGGAAGATACCCGGCAGGATGCAGGCGAACATCACGACCCAGGAGCGGAAGGCCAGGCCGATGAAGATCGCGACCAGCGCGAATTCGACGGTGAGGCCGCGGTTGAGCTTCTCGATCATGCCGGCCGAATTGCGCGCGGCAATCGCGGCAAGACCCGTTACCGCGATCTCGTAGCCGGGATGCTTCTTGCGGACGGCGTCAAGTTCGGAATCGAGCTTGTCGACGATCGGTAGCAGCTGACTGGAATCCTTGTCCGGCACGCGGCCTGCGACTACGACGGCATCCTGCTCGGCGTCGATGAAGCGCCGGACCAGATGCTCGGGGATGACGTTGACATATTCCTCCAGCGTCGCGACGTCGGCGCTGCCGGCCTTGTCCGCAAGCCAGCGGCGCAGGGTCTCCAGTGACCAGACGTTGCCGACACCGGCGGCTTTCTCGACGGTCGCATGTACGTCCGCGATGGTCTGGAGCGTCTCCGGCGAGTAGAGCGTCTCACCCTTGGGGAACTGGACCAGCACGTTGACCGGATTGGCACCGGTGAGCTTGGCATCGAGCCGGTCGCTGGCGGCAACGGCCTGGCGCTTGTCCGGCACCTGATCCGCGAGCCGGTAGCGCGGCTCCAGATTGGCGTAGATGACGCCGAGGCCGGCGACGAACAGCACCGCGATCAGGCTGAACAGGCCGGGACGGCCCACCATGCGGACCGCGATCCAGTAGCAGAAATTGCGCAGCGCCTGCACGCCGGCATCCGCGCTCTGGAACTTGGAAGCAAAGACTTTCTCGTTGCGCACGAGCAGCACGCCGAACACCGGCACCAGCGACAGCACCGCGACCAGCGCGATGATGGTGGCGGCGAGGCCCGCCTCGCCGAATTTGCGGATCAGGTCGGAGTCCGAGAATTGCAACGCAATGAAGGAAATGCCGGCGGTGCCGTGCGTCAGCACGCAGGCCGGGCCCACCACCAGCACCGCGTTCTTGAACGCGGTGAACTTGTCCTGGCCTGCGATCAGCCGGTCGCGCGCGGCGAACGTCAACTGCATCGAGTCCGAGAAGCTGATCACCATGATGAGCGGCGTCATCACGTTCAGGAACATATTGAGATTGAAATTGGCCCAGCCGAGCGCACCGAGCGCCAGCAGGATCGCGATCATCGGCGGAAACGCCGCCGCGACCATGAACGAGATCTTGCGGAAGAAGATGATGGCGATAACGCAGCCGGCCAGGATGCCGAGGATGTTGTAGGTCAGCCCGTCACGCTCGACCGCGTTGCGGATCTCGAGCTGCATCACCGGCACGCCGGAGAGCTGCACGTTGAGGCCGGTATCGCCGAGGTCTTCCTTCATCAGCGCACGGATGTCGCCGACGGTCTTGGTCAGCTTGCTGGAGGCGACCACCTCCGGATCGAGCGAGAGCACGATCAGCGCCAGCGTGCCGTCCTCCGACAACAGCTTGCCGCGGATGATCTCGTTGTTCTTGACGGTCTCGATGAACTTGTCATAGGCCGCGCCCTCGGGCAGTTCGGGCGGGAACAGCGCCGCCGGCAGCTTGCCCGGCGCCGGCGCTTGGCGCGCCGAGAACAGCGAGACGAGGCCACGCGTGCCTTCGACCAGCTGCATGTCGGTGACGAAGTCGCGCAGCTTCTCGAGGTTATTCCGCGCCAGGAGGGTCTTGCCCTCGACCACGACGAGGACGTCGAATTCCTCGGCCGGAAACTTCTTTGTCACCGCTTCATACTGGCGGAATTCCGGCGTGTTGGACCGGAACAGCTGCGACAGCGAATCGTCGATCTTGATCCGGTGAATGCCGAACACGGCACCGACGATCAGGGCGAGCAGAACGATGCAGGAGACGATCGGGGCCCGGACGGCGATCAGCCCGATGCGCTCGAGCCCGAAGGCGATCGAGGACGTCGGTCCCTGCTCGACCTTGTCGACATGAACCTCATTCTCGCGGTGCTTTTCGAGCATGCCTTGTCCAGTTCCTAAATCGGCTCGGGTCTGTGAGCTTATTGCGTCCCGCGAACGGCTTGAAAATGCCATACCAATGGGAGGCTTGCCCTTTGAAAATGCGCGGAAAATCGCCGCGAGGGGTTTAGCAGGTCCAAACGCCCTCTCGCAAGCGCGCGCAAGCGCACAAATTGGATCAACATGCGGCGATTTCGACCCTTGATATCGGTCATTCCGGCCGAATCGTCCCGATTCGAGCGGGAGGATCGCCGCTCTCGTCTTTCAGCGCCACGCCGGTGACCTCCCGGGCCATCCCCTCACGGACCAGCCAGGCGATCTTGAAGGCGGCCTCGTCATGGCTCAACCCGGCCTTGTGGATGTTCGAGACGCAATTGCGTTCGGCATCGGTACGGCCCGGCTTCGGCGCGAAGGTCAGATAGGCGCCGAGGCTGTCGGGCGCGGACAGGCCCGGCCGCTCGCCGATCAGTGTCACCACCATGCGCGCGCCGAGAATGGCGCCGATCTCGTCGCCGAGCGCGACGCGCGCGCCTGAGGCGACAACGACATGTCCGATCGCGACGTCGTCGCCTTCCGCGAGCAGCGGCAGCAGGTGAGACACCAGCGCCACCGCATGGGCATGGACCGCCGCCGCCGACAGGCCGTCGCCGATCACGACCGCGAGCTGGCACGGCTCCGAGCCATGTCGTGCCAACAGTTCGGCCGAGCCGGCATCGAGTTGTCGTCCCAGATCCGGCCGCCGCAAATAATCCCTGCGCTCGACCGCCTGGCTCCGCGTCTCGGTGACGATGAGGCCAAGCGCGCGGAGATCGGCGACCAGACGCGGCGCGTCGAACACTGCATGCACGGCATCGCGGGCGCGGGCATGGTCCAGCGTGAAATCCAGCAAGGCCCTTGTCGGCACGCTCGCGCCGCTTCGGCCGAGCGCGACGCGCGCGGGCGTGAGCGACCGCAGATCGAGGGTCGGGCGGCGCGGGACGGCCGGGTCAGACATGTCGCGTCATTCGGCGGGAACGGAGGCCTCGCGCAGCCGCAGCGAATAGTTCGAGGCGTTCTGCTTGCCGCTGGAGGCCGCGCGCGCAAAGGTGATGAGATGGTGCGCGATCAAGGTGCAGCCAATCAGCCCTTCGAGGTCGCCGCGCTTGATGCGTCCGAGCGCAAACTTCCAGAACACGCGCCTGTAGTCGCCGAGCACGCCGACCTTCCAGAAGATGTTGCGTAGCATGACGAGACCGCGCCGGATGTTGGGCCAGGTCTTCATCTCGTCCGGTGTCGGCATCTTCAGGCGGTGCACATAGACGTTGTCGCATTGATATTGGAAGCGCGCGTAGACCTTCTCGGGCTCGTAGGCGACGCTCATGGCGTGCTTCCAGGATGCGACGACCTCGTCATAGGGCAACAGGAAGTCGACGTTGGAATCGCGGCCGTCATCCTCGATCAGGCGTCCCTCGCGCTCCAGACGGTCCCACAGCGGCGTCTTCGGCAGCGCCTGGAGCAGGTTGATCGTGAGCAGCGGAATCCGGGACTCCTCGACGAAGGCCAGCAGCGCCTCCGAGGTGTTCGGCTTGTCGGTGTCGAGCCCCATGATGATGCCGGACACGACCTCCATGCCGTAGGAATTGATCGTTTGCACGCCCTCGAGGATCGGGACCATCATGTTGTGGTCCTTGTGCATCGCCTTCAGCGCGTCGGGATCGGGCGTCTCGATGCCGCAGAAGATGGTGATGAAATAGGCCTCGCGCATCTTCTCGAGGATCTCGGGCCGCTTGGCGATGTTGAGCGTCGCCTCGCAGGCGAGCCGCACCACATAGCCGGTCCGCTTCTGCCATTCGATCAGATGCGGCAGCAGGTCCATCGCCGCCTTGCGGTTGCCGATGAAATTGTCGTCGACGAAATAGACCGTGTCGGTCATGCCGCATTCGCGCAGGCGGTCGAGCTCGGCGATGATCTGCTCGGGCGACTTAAGGCGTGGATTGCGGCCGTAGAGGCCGGGGATGTCGCAGAACTCGCACTGATAGGGGCAGCCGCTGGAATACTGGATGCTGCCGAGGAAGTACTTCTTCACGTCGGCGAGTTCGTAGGCCGGGATCGGAAACTCCGTCATCGGCACGCGGTCCTTGGTGGTGAGCACCACCTGCTCCCCGGGACGCGACGTGTCGCGCGCCAACATCTCGAGCAACTGATTGGTGGCGTCGCCGAGCTCGCCGACATGGAGATAGTCGAACGACGGATAATAGTCCGGGCAGGCGCTGACGGAGGGACCGCCGAGCGCGACCGGGAGATCGAATTCATGGGCGCGGCGGCAGATGTCGTTCATCTGCTGGCGCTGGATGTGCATGCCGCTGACGAAGACCGCCTCCGCCCACGCGAACTCTTCGTTGGTCGCGCGACGGAGATTCTCGTCGACGAACTTGACCTCCCAGTCCTCGGGCAGATAGGCCGCGAGCAGCAAAAGCCCCTGCGGGGGCATGAAGGCGCGGACGCCGTCGGTCAATGGATAGGAATGCTCGAACGTCCCGAACGACGAGGTGTACCGCGGAAACACGCACAGAATCCGCCGGGCCGTACCGTTACTTTCAGCTCGCATCAAAGCTCCCCCGCCACGGTCGACATAGCTGCGGAAATTGCCAGCCAGACCATAGCGTAATGCTGTCGGCGGAATTTCTCAATATTGTGGCAGGACGATAATTCCGAGAGGGACCAATGGTTTCCTATGAGCCCGGGCGCTCCCGCCGCGTCAGGCGATCAGACGCGAGGCAAAATCGGGGAGCAGGCCTGCATCGCCGGCAAGACGGAAATCGGCGCCCGCAATCCCCGACTGCACCAGCCAGTCGTCGAATTCCGGCGCGCGGCGCAGCCCGAAGACGTCGCGGACATAGAGCGCGTCGTGAAAAGAGGTCGACTGGTAGTTCAGCATGACGTCGTCGGCCCCGGGGACACCCATGATGAAGGTGACGCCGGCGGCCGCCAGCAGCGTCAGCAGATTGTCCATGTCGTCCTGGTCCGCCTCGGCGTGGTTGGTGTAGCAGATGTCGATCCCGAGCGGCAGGCCGAGCAGCTTGCCGCAAAAATGATCCTCCAGCCCGGCGCGGATGATTTCCTTGCCGTCGTAGAGATATTCCGGCCCGATGAAGCCGACCACGCTGTTGACCAGCAATGGCGCATAGGCGCGGGCGACCGCATAGGCCCGCGCCTCGCAGGTCTGCTGGTCGACGCCATGATGGGCGCCCGCCGACAGCGCCGAGCCCTGGCCGGTCTCGAAATACATCACGTTCTCGCCGACCGTGCCGCGCTTCTGCGACAGGCCGGCCTGCTGCGCCTCCTTCAGGAGCGCGAGGTCGACGCCAAAGCTGCGATTGGCGGCCTCGGTGCCGGCGACCGACTGGAAGACGAGGTCGACCGGCACGCCCTGCCCGATCAGCGACAGCGTCGTCGTGACATGGGTCAGCACGCAAGCTTGCGTCGGGATCTTCAGCCGGGCGATGATCTCGTCGAGCAGCCGCAGCAATTGCGCGATGACAGCGGGATCGTCGCTCGCCGGATTGATGCCGATGCAGGCATCGCCGGCCCCCAACAGGATGCCGTCGAGGATCGAGGCGGTGATGCCCCTGGCATCGTCGAAGGGATGGTTGGGCTGGAGCCGCGTGCTCATCCGCCCCTTCAGGCCGATGGTGTTGCGGAAGGCGGTGGTGACCTCGCATTTCCGCGCCGCCAGGATCAGGTCCTGGTTGCGCATCAGCTTTGAGACCGCGGCCGCCATCTCCGGGGTGATGCCGCCCGCCAGCCCGCGCAAAACCTCTGATGTCGCCACGTCCGACAGCAGCCAGTCGCGAAAGGCGCCGACCGTCAGCGAAGCCACCGGCGCGAATGCCTTGGCATCGTGGCTGTCGATCACGAGGCGGGTGACCTCGTCGGCTTCGTAGGGGATGACCGCTTCCTGCAAGAACTGCCCGAGCGGGACGTCGGCGAGCGCCATCCGCGCCGCGATCATCTGCTCGGCGCTTGCGGCGGAAATCCCGGCCAGCCGGTCGCCGGAGCGCGGCGGTGTCGCCTTGGCGAGCAGGTCGCGCAGGTCCGGGAATGTGTAGGTCGTGGCGTCGATTGTGTGGCGGTAGACCAAAGGCCCCTCCGGGGTTCATCGGCCAGTGGCCGACATCAGCGCGATCCCAAACTATACCCAGATCAAGACACTGAAATATCTTACTTTTCTTTCGACTAAGGACGAAGGGGCCGGGCCACGGCGTTAAGACGGCGTCCATCTTCATTCTGCATAGTTTTGCATCAATTCTATACGACCGCGCTCTCCGGCCGCTGCCGGCCATTGGGGCCTCTGAAAAGCATGACAACCGACCGTTCTGGGAATGCCACGGGGCTGGCAGGCCGTTTCACGCTTGCGACCAAGCTCTATGCGATCTTCGCGCTGTTCGCGCTGCTCACGGCGGCGATCGCGCTGCTGTCCGACTACAACAGCCGCCGCAGCGCCGAGTTGACGAGCGCGATCGAGACGGCGAACGCCGCAGCCCTCAATGTCGAGCGGGTCAACTCGCTGGTCTACGCGGTCGTGATGGAATCGCGCGGCGTCTACATGACGACCGAACCGGCCGTCGTGAAGAAATACGGCGAAGGCCTGCTCAAGTTCAACGCCCAGATCCTCGACGTCGTGAAGCGCTGGGAGACCATCGTCAAAGCCGACGATGCCGAGCAGTTCGCCACGTTCAAGAAGCGCATCGAGCAGTTCGTCGAATTCCGCAAAGAGCTGGTGCGCCGCGGCGTCGAGATCAATGCGGCCGCGGGCCGCGAATGGGGCGACAACGACGCCAATCGCGCCGTGCGCTCGGCGCTGAACAAGGATCTCGAGGCGCTGTCCAAGGTCTATGCCGAACGCGCCAGGCAGATCGCGCACGAGACCGAGACCAATCGCACCCTCTCCTTCGTGCTGACCTGCCTCGGCGGCGTCGCGCTGGCCCTCGTCGTGATCGGCATCGTCATCATCGCCCGCTCGATCGCCCGTCCCCTCTCCGCCATCACCGCGACCATCGAGCAGGTCGCGGACGGCGCCGAGAATGTCGTGGTGCCGCACTCCGACCGCGCCGACGAGATCGGCGCGTTGGCACGCGCCATCCAGATCTTCCAGGACGCGATGGGCCGCAACCGCAATCTCGCCTCGCAGGTCTCGCAGGACTCCGCGGCCCGCGAGCAGCGCGCCCGCCACATCGAGCAATCCGTCGAGGCGTTTCGCGAGGCGATCGGCGCGATCATGCGCGGCCTCAGCGACAACGCCTCCGTCATGCGCGAGACGGCACAGACCATCACCCGTGTCACGGCGGATGCCAGCAGCCGCGCCGGCACCGCGGCGAACGCCACCGAGCAGGCCTCGCGCAACGTCACGGCGGTGGCAGGCGCGGCCGAGGAGCTGTCCGCGTCGGTGGTGGAGATCGGCCGCCAGGTCCGGCAGTCCGCAGGCGCCGTCGAGCAGACCGGCCAGCGCACCGAGAAGTCGATCTCCGAGATCGAAAGCCTCGCGGCCGCCACCCAGCGCATCGACGGCGTGCTCAATCTGATCCAGGCGATCGCCGAGCAGACCAATCTGCTCGCGCTCAACGCCACCATCGAAGCCGCGCGCGCCGGTGACGCCGGCCGCGGCTTTGCCGTGGTCGCGCACGAAGTGAAGGCGCTGGCGGGTCAGACCGCCAAGGCGACCGCCGAGATCGGCGAGAACGTCTCGATGATCCAGGCGTCCACTCGCAACGCGGTCGATGCCGTGCGCGAGATCGGCGGCGCCGTGCGCGAGATCAACGACGTCACCTCGGCAATCGCCGGCGCCATCGGCCAGCAGGACGCCGCCACGCGCGAGATCTCGTCCAACGCGCAAAGCGCCGCGCAGGGCAACGAGACCCTGGTCGCCAACATCACCTCGCTGCGCGACGCCATCGGCGAGACCGACACGGCGGCAACCTCCGTGCTGACGGCGGCGAGCAGCCTGACGGACACGGCGGACACGCTGTCGCGCGAGGTGGAAAAGTTCTTCCAGAACCTGCGTTCGGGCGCGGCGGACAGCCGCGTCGCCAAGGCCGGGTGACGGCGCGTCCACCGCGGCCGAAGGCGGCGGTGGGGTCTGCCCAACAAAAATCCGGAAAACAACCCCATGCACAGTAGGCAGGGATAGCTGAATCAATGGCTTGATCGCCGGCGCGAACGCCTGCTGATTTTACGAAATGTGTTTGACGCGTCGGGCAAAACACTGGCATGATGTCATCATGGCGCATTCAGCCCCCAAGCGAGACGGGACTATCATTCCGAACTCGATGGATCGACCAATATGCGAACGCGGCCGTCGGCATCCTCGACTTCACGATAACGGCTCAACTCCGCCTTGAGGTCGGGGTCCGATTTGGCCCAGGCCAGCCAATCGAACGGCATTGAGCTCAGCAGATAGGTATCCACGAGAATCACGTTCGGCCGACCGGCTCGCAGGTCCGCGAGCAGCAGCCGCCGCTCGAAATTGATGATGCCGTCCAGTTTCGCTCGCTCATCCTCGGGCAGTTGCGAGCTCTTCTGTTGAAGCATCGAGCCGGCCGCCAACGCCTGCCCACACGTGTTGCCCGCCCAGGTCGCATTGATCTGACGGACGAGCGGATGCCCGAGAGCGACGTGATCGCCGATCGTGATCAGCCGCGGATGCTTTGCAAGGGCCAGGATACGCCCCTCCAGTGGCGGGAACGGCCGCACCTGAAGGGATAAACGGGAGCCGATGCACACAATCGCAGCAAGAGCGCAGATCATCACAGGCAGGCGCAACGTCTTCGTGCGAGCCTGCAGCAATGGCGCGGCACTCGCAAACATGCAAAGCGCAAATGCGGTGTAGGTCCAGCCCTTGCCCTGGATGATGAAACTCGCCGCTCCGCCAACCGCTGCGGCCAGCCACGGCGTTGCGCCGCCTTCCCATTTGAAGTCGTGCGGAGCCAACAGGCGCACGAGGCCGACGGAAGCGACCAGCATAACGGCCGGGAAAAACAGCAGACCGCCGAAATCCATCCTCAATGGCACATAGGCGGCAGTGACCATCGGGGCAAAGGTCAACAGATAAGCCGGAAAGAAGATGGCGAGCACCGCTCCGTAGCCGATGACGACGGCAGCGGCCGCACACGCTTCGGGGGTGAACAAGGGTCTGATGGAGCGTTGACGGAGGACGCAGATGATGATCGGCAGACCGACCACGAGGGTCAGGTAGGGCTTCAGGCTCATGGCCAACCCGGCACCCAGTCCCGCCAGGATCGCAACCGGTCCGGGCGCAAGCCCGCGCCAGCGGATCGCAGCGATGGCGACGAACGGCGTCATCGCAATGACGGCGATGTGTTCACGCTGTCCGAATACGGCGCCGGGAAAAATCGCGAACAGGAATGCGAGCACGCACGCCGTAATGCTCCTCTCGTCGGCTTCCAGCTTTGCCGCCGCAGCGGCGCGATCGATGATGGCGAGCGCGGCAACGATCTCGATCATCACCAGGATGATCACGATGATCTCGGGGGCAATGCCGGTGACGCGCGCAAGCTGCAACGCCGGCATGTACAAATAGACCGACAGCGGTGGATTCAGCTCGAAGACGTCGACGCCGAGCCTTCCGCCATCGAGAACTTTCTCGCCTTCGGTCAGCAGGCAGCTCAAATCCGCGTTGAGAACGACAGGCATTTGAACGAGCAAGGCCATCAGCAGGATCGCCGACACGATGATCCAGCGGTAGCTCATGCTAAACGTGCTTCCTGACATGGCCAGGGGCGTGACCGCCTCTCTTGACGCCGGCAAAGGCCCTCTCCTCGACGGAAGCGGTCTATTCTCTCACCCGTGCGCGGACCTGCCGCAGCGCGCACTCAGCGCCACTTTCAATCGAGAGTCGTTACTATTGTGCTACAATGATCTGAAACAATACCGCAGCGACCTGAAACAGTGCCGTTTCATGGTTAAATGTCAGGTCGAATGGCGAGACGCCGGGGGCTGCGCGCGGCATCCTGCGCGCCGTCGCACCGGTACGGTCTTCCAAATTGAGGCCGCGGAGCCACATTTCTCCCCCCAAGCGCTTCGTCCGATGAAGACTGTGTAGGCGAGCGCCAGCCACCGATGTCCGTCCGCCGTGACAAGGCTCGCCGCTTGTCCATGTTCAAGGAGCAACGACATCACCATGACCCACCAAGTGCGCGGCGAGCTTTTTCGTCGATCCGACCGGTGACGTTTTCGGCGACACGCTGCAAGACGAAGAAGGCATCGCCTACGCAGACATCGACCTCAACAAATGCGTCGAGCCGCAGCAATTCCACGATGTCGTCGGCTACTACGCGGCTTGCGCCGACGAAATTTTTCGACGAGGCCGCGCAGCCACCGACCGGCGCTGCGCTGCAAGCGGCCGGTCAAGCCGAAATTGGGGAGCGATTGGGATAATCCTGTCCGCTACTGCTGCCGATCTATTCCGTGCTTCGGATATTTGCACAGCACCTTCTGTTGATATGACAATTGTGTGACTTGACATCGTCCCAAGAATTTTTGTCGAGAGTCGCAAAGCGAACGGACACCTCATATCACTTGGGACATAGTGGTAACCGGGCTGGACAGAAGCTCATCAAAAATCGATCGGATACGGAAGCGGGCATCCCGCCTCCACGAACTCCTGCGGCGCAAACCAGCGTCGCGGGAAACGGTGTCACTTGAGTATGGGGATAGTCGTGAGTGAAAGTGAAATGAAAGCTGAACCGAACGGAAGGAACGGCTTTGCGATGCCGTCGTTCGAATTCCCGAAGTTTGCTCTGCACGGCGTGCTTAGGGAAGTTTCCGACCAGGGCGTGACCCGCGCGCGGGAAGGCTGCGAGAAGATCAAAGCTGCGACCGAAGAGATGGCCGAAGCACTGCGCGAGACTTATTCGACCAACGCAAGGAGCGCGACCGACTACGGCCTCAAGATGATCGAGATCTCGAACGCCAATACCGCCTCCGCGATCGATTTCTTCATTCACCTCCTGGGTAGCAGGTCGACGAGCGATGTCGTTGCCGTGTCGACTGAACAGGCGCGCAGGACTTTCGATACCGCATCCGCCCAGAGCAAGGACCTGTGGGTTCTGACGCAGAAGTTCGCGACAGAAACTGGCGAGCCGCTCAGGAGGCGCGTCGCCAAGGTGCTTCACCAGGGCAGCTAAGCCGCAGTCAACTACATCCAGGTTCGTTCAAGAGGGAGATCCGGCCGGTTGGACCAAGCTCCGCCACGAGCATGCCCACCTCATGCTCGGTCGAAGAACAGGCAGGTGCGCGATGCCCCCCAAGCCCACCGCACCAACAAGAGGCGCAATCCAATCGGCCGGGTTGTTTTTGAAAAATCAAGTTCAGGGGAGGCTTACATGGGCATGATCATGATCAAGTGTCCGCAGACCGGACGCGCGATCCCTACCGGCATCAAGACCGATCGCGAGAGCTTTCGGCGCAGCCCCGTTTTCTTTGCGCACACCCGCTGCCCGATTTGCCGGTCCAATCACAACTGGTTCGCTCGGGAAGCCTGGGTCGACGAGGCCGGCACCTTTGCGCCTCGGATCGCCCGCTTGCAGGCATGATCGACCAAACATGCATCGATGATCGCGATGGAGGGACACCATGGCGCACATGCAAATTTCGCGGGAAACGTCCGCTTGGCTCTTGCAGGCAAAGGAATTTCTTATCGAGGCACGACGGCTGAAGCCGGGCCCTGCCCGCAACGAATTGCGTGAGACGGCGCGCGTGCTGCGCGAAATTGCGGAGCTTGAGGCTGACTCCGTGCCGGGCCCTGGTCGAGCGAAGACAAGCTGACCGACGCGAAGCATCAGCTGCTCACAAGGAATCACCGCGATATCACATCAGGTGGCGACCGGAACGCGGGATCCGGGCACGCCGATCGACAAAATCTCCTCGAGTTCGCTTGACATGGTGCTGTGGCATTCGCAAGCGGCCGCAGCAAGCCGCATTGGGTCGACTTCGATTTGACCTCGTCGCTCCGATCGGATCGCTCCGGACGCGCGCAGACTGCGCATCAGGAGAGTCACCGTGGTTCGTCGCACGCCGAGTATCTGCGACAGCGCCTCCTGGGTGAGCGGAAGGACGTCGTGGTCGGTCCGATTGCGAAACTGGAGCAGCCAGCGGGCGATCCGAGCCTGGACCGGATGTAACGCATTGCATGCCACGCCGAGTTGAAACTGCGCAAGCATCGCCCTGACGTGAAGCTGGACGACCTGCCGTATCGCGGGGCTTCGATTGAAGGCAGCGTGAAACCGCGAGGCCGAAATCCGCGAGGCGGTGCCCGTCACGCGGACGATGGCGGTGATTGCCGAAGGCGACGGTCCAAGCACCGAAAGCATGCCGACAGCGCCCTCGCGGCCGACAGCGGCCGTGGCAACCGTCTGCCCGCTTGCCATGTTGACCATCAGCGAAACGGCCCCGCTATCGGGGAAGAGAATGTGCTCAAGACGATCGCCCGTGCGCGAGAGAACCGCGTCCTGGTCGAGTGCTACCGTCTCCAGGTCGGATGCAAGCGACGCGAAGTCCGCTGGCGGCACTGCCGCCAGGAGGCGGTTGCGAATTCGCCCCGGGGAAATCACGTCAGGAAGCCTCTTGGACAAGGCATCTCCCGGCTTGTCCATTCCGGCCGGAAAGGCGGCTTCAGGGGTTGTTTGAACCTGTGTTCCCTAGGCGCAACGCAGCCGAATTCGCTTGCAGTCGTTATTAATCTCAACAATGAAACTCCAAACGCTTACAACACCAGTGCAATTATTCTGCGCGGGCCGCTGAAAGAGTTAGCAAGATTTGTGAGGCCGCAGACAATTGCAAAATGCGTATGGGTAACACCGTAGTGGGTTCCGCGGCAGTAGTTCCATTGCCCAATGGCGTGCGTACTGAAGGAAGCAACGCAACCAAATTCAAAACTGTCCGCCGCGCTTGATCAGCTCCTTGCCGACCGCTGCCAGATGCACCTGGTCCGGCCCGTCGCCGATGCGGATGAAGCGGGCATAGACATAGGCTCGCGCGAGGAAAGTATCCTGCGAGACGCCGGCGGCGCCGTGGATCTGGATGGCGCGGTCGATGACGCGCGCGGCCATGCTGGGAACCACGATCTTGGCGGCGGCGATCAGGTCGCGCGCCGACTTGTTGCCTTCGCGGTCCATCTTGTCGGCGGCTTGCAGCGTCAGGAGCCGCGCCTGCGCGATCTCGCAGAAGGAGTGCGCGATGTCCTCCTTCACAGAGCCCTGCTCGGCGAGCGGCTTGCCGAAGGCTGTGCGCGACACGGAGCGCTGGCACATCAATTCCAGCGCACGCTGGGCGCAGCCGATCAACCGCATGCAGTGATGGATGCGGCCGGGGCCGAGCCGGCCCTGCGCGATCTCGAAGCCGCGGCCTTCGCCGAGCAGGATGTTCTCCGCCGGTACACGGACATTCTCGTAGACGATTTCGGGATGGCCGACCGGCGCGTCGTCGTAGCCGTAGGTCAGCATGTCGCGGACGATGCGCACGCCGGGCGTCGCCTTGGGCACCAGGATCATGGACTGCTGGCGATGGCGGTCGGGATGGTCGGGCGCGGTCTTGCCCATCACGATCAGGATCTCGCAATCCTCGTTCATCGCGCCCGACGTGAACCATTTGCGGCCGTTGATGACGTAGTCGCCGCCGTCGCGTTTGATCTCGCACTGGATGTTGGTGGCATCGCTGGAGGCGACCTGCGGCTCCGTCATCGAGAAGCCTGAGCGGATGCGCCCCTCCAGCAGCGGCTTCAGCCAGCGCTCCTGCTGTGCCGGCGTGCCGTAATTCGCCAGCACTTCCATGTTGCCGACATCAGGGGCGGAGCAGTTGAAGATTTCGGGCGCCCAGAGGATACGGCCCATGATCTCCTTCACCGGCGCATATTCGAGATTGGTCAGGCCAATGTTGTTAGGGTCTTGGCCGTGCTCGCCGGAGAGAAACAGGTTCCAGAGCCCCTGCTCCCGCGCCAGCCGCTTCAGGTCCTGGAGCACCTGCGGCGTCTTGTAGCGCGTGGCCTCCGGCTTGACCTGCTCGTAGTAGAGCTCCTCGACCGGCTCGACATGCGCAAGCATGAACTGGCGGACGCGCTCCTGCAGCTCCAGCGAACGGGCGGAGTGTTGAAAGTCCATGGTGGTCTCCTGTTCGCTGCGCTTAGCTCTTCCCTTCTCCCCTTGTGGGAGAAGGTGGCGCGAAGCGCCGGATGAGGGGTTGTATCCGCGAGTTCAAATGTAGAGACGACTCGCGGAGAGAAACCCCTCACCCGGCTCGCCGCTTCGCGGCGATCCACCCTCTCCCACAAGGGGAGAGGGTGCACTGTCTCTGCCGCACGTTAGGTTCCGCGCAAGAGCTCGCTCGCCACGATCCAGTCGTTGCCGTCGAACTGGAGCATGTAGCCGTCCTTGATCGGGCGGAAATCCTGCGGTGTGGTGTTGAGGGTGATACCGGGCAGCAACAGCGACAGTGGCACGTTCTTGAGGTTCGCCGCCTGCGCCATGATGTTCTCGCGCGTCAGGTTGTCCTTGCACTGCTTGAGCAGGACCACCAACGCCTCGGCGACGGTGTAGCCGTAGAGACCGGCGACGTTGTTGATGTCGGCATTGGGCAGGCGCTTCTTCATGAAGTCGATATAGGCCGTCATCGACGGGTCGTCCTTCGGCTGCTCGACAAACGGCTTGAGCGAGCCGAGCGACAGCACGCCCTTGCCGGCATCGAGACCTGCCGGCACCATCACGGTCGCCTTGTTGGCGCAGCCGCTGGCGAGGAAGCGCGTCGGCTGCCAGCCGACCTCATGGGCCTTGCGGATCGCCTGCGCGCAAGCGCGCGGCGTCACCGAATAGATCATGAAGACATCGGCCTTGGTGTTGGCCAGCGTCAGCACCTGGGAATCGACGGTGGGATCGGTGACCTCGAAGCTCGAGGCCATCGCGAGCGCCTTGTCGGCGTCGGCACCAAGCGCTTCCTTGACACCGCGAAAATATTCCTTGCCCGCGTCATCGTTCTGATAGAGCACCGCGAAACGCGCGTTCGGGTTCTTGGCGCGGGCATAGGCGACGTCGATCGCGGCCTCGCTGGTGTAGTTCGGCGCCCAGGGCAGCGCCATCGACCACGGCATGTTGGCGGGATCGTTCCACTTCGAGGCCGAGCTGATCAGGAAGATCTGCGGCACCTTGTTGCTGTTGAGATATTTTGCGATCGCCGAGCTCGGCGCGGTGCCCATGGTCGCGAAGATGAAGGCGACGCCGTCGCCCTCGACCAGGCGTCGCGCGGCTTCCATGGTCTTCGGCGGCGAGAAGGCGTCGTCGAGCGACAACAGATTGAGCTTGCGGCCATTGACGCCGCCCTTCTCGTTGACCTCGTCGAAATAAGCGGAGATGACCCTGCCGGTGATGCCGAGCGGCGATGCGGGGCCGCTATAGGGCATCGTGTTGCCGATCTTGATCTCGGTGTCGCTGACACCAGGGCCGTAGGATCTTTGCGCTGATGCGGGCGTGGACAGACAGGCGGCAGCCAGCGCTGCGGCCAGGGCCAAAGCGGCTCTCATGGTTTCTCCCCGGTGATGATCGTCCGCGCGAGGCGACCGCGCGGCGTGCTGCCTTTTTGTCAGCGCGTCAGCTCAGCGGAGTTCCGCGAGACGGTCTTGCGTCGAGTTGCTGGTCAGCTAGTGGCGCCGCCGCAGGCTGAAGCCCAGGCTGACCCAGCCGGCGCCCGCCATGATCAGGTCGATGCCGAGGAACAGGCCGAGGATGTAGACGCTGTTCACCGGCCAGCGCGCCAGAATCAAGAAACCAAGCAGCAGTGTGATGACGGCAGATAGCGCGACCCATACCCACGGGCTTTCGCGCTTCATGCTGAAGGCGAGAAACAGCCGGACGGCCCCCGAGGCGATCAGCGACGCGCCCAGGAACAACGTCAGCAGCACTGCCGCGAACAGCGGGTTCTCGAAGGTCAGGAAACCCGCGATGACATAGAGCACGCCGAGCAAGGCCCAGATCAGGAACTTGCCCCAGCTCTTCATCTGGAATGCGCCGATGATCTCGGTGGCACCAGCCACGATCATCATGGCGCCGACCACGATCACGCTCGCCACTGTCGCCAACATCACGCTGCCGAGCGCGACGAATCCGGCGATGAGGTAGACGACACCGAGCGCGACGATCCAGCCCCATTTGGGATGCAACGCCGCAATGCCCGAGCCGAGGCTTGATTGAGGAGACGTATCCGAGGCACTTGTCATGACGCCACTCCTGCATGCGGAGCCCGGAGGCACAATTCAGGATAGCACGGGCCACCTTGGGACGACAGCCAGCAAAGCAGCCGCAGCCGCAGCAACATTGACGTAAATCAAGATCGAATGCGGCGCGTCAGCCGCCCGACCGCTCCATCTCGAGCTCGGCCTTGAGGTTGTCGAGGTCCCGATAGATTGAAGCGACCGCCAGCACGCGCCCGCCCTGGCGGTACCTCAGCACGCAGTCCTTGCCGTCGATGCTGCCGTCGATCGCGATCTCGTCGAAGCTCTCGGCATGGCCGACATAGTTGATCGGAACGTCGTAGTGCTGCGACCAGAAGAACGGCACGGCGTCGAAGCGTTCGCGCTTGCCGAGCATGTTACGCGCCGCGGTCTGGCCCTGCCGCTCCGCCACTACCCAGTGCTCGACGCGGATGTTCTGGCCCGAATGCGGATCGGGCCAGCGCGCGATGTCGCCGGCCGCGAAGATGCCTGATGCGCTGGTCTCGAGATACTCGTTCACGCTGACGCCGCGATCGATGGCGAGCCCCGCCTGCTCGGCGAGCGCAAGGCGCGGCTTGACGCCGATCCCGACCACGACCAGATCGGCCTCGATCACACTGCCGCTCTTCAGCGTGGCGCGTTTGCCGTCGAGCTTTTCGACGGTGTCCTCGAGGTGAAAGTGGACGCCGTTGTCTTCATGCAGCGCGCGGACGAAATCACCCATCTCGGAGCCGAGCACGCGCTGCATCGGCCGCTCCTCGGGGGCAACCACATGCACCTCCAGCTTGCGCGCCCGCAAGGAGGCCGCGACTTCGAGGCCGATGAAGCTGGCGCCGATCACCAGCGCGCGCTTCGCGCTGCCGGCCGCCTTGATGATGGCGCGGCTGTCGGCAACGCTGCGCAAGGTATGGACATGTGGCTGGTCCGCGCCCGGAATCTGCAACTTGACCGGTTCGGCGCCGGTTGCAAGCAGCAGCCGGTCGAACGGCAGCGTGTCGCCATTGCCGAGCGTGACGCTGCGCGCCTTCGGATCGATTGCGGCAACATTCGTGTTGAGCCTGAGATCGATGCCCGCGTCCTGATAGTAGTCCTCGCCCCGCAGCGGCAGCCAATCCTCCGGTGCATTGCCGGCGAGGTAATCCTTGGAAAGGTTCGGCCGATCGACCGGCATCGCGGCGTCATTACTCAACATGGTGATGGCGCCGGCAAAGCCCTCGCGCCGCAGCGTCTCGGCGGCCGCAAAGCCGGCCGCACCGCCGCCGACGATGACGAATTTTTCCGGCGTCGGCGCGCTGCGATGTGACGCTGCAGGCTGCGGCATCTCGCGCTTGCGCTGAACGATGACCTTGTCCCGATCGCGCGTCACCTCCCACACCGCGAGCGCGTTCAGCGCCGGCGGTCGGGTGGCTTCGCCGGTGCGCAAGGAGAAGCAGGCGTGATGCCAGGGACAGCGGATCGTGTCGCCGACCACCAGCCCTTCGGCGAGCGGGCCGTGGTAGTGGCTGCAAGACGGCTCGATCGCGAAGATTTCGCTGCCGGCTTGCACCAGCAAGACGTCTTCCTCGCCGACATGGCCGAGCAGCTTGCCGTCCTTGAACTGGTTGAGCGATACGCCCTTGGTCAGGTCCGGCCCGCTCGGCTTGCTTTCCTCGCCCATGATCAACTCCTTCACAGCTCTCGCTCAGGACTTGGACGGCGCCGTCAGCGAAAAGTTCCCCGCGACGTCGAAAATCGGGGTCAGGCGGCCGCCTTGCGAACGTCGAGCACGGCTTGCGCCCATTCGGCAGGCCGCTCCTGCGGCAGGTTGTGGCCGGCCCCAGCGAAGACACGCCGCTCGAAGAAGCCTTCGAACCTGGGCGCGTGACTGATGGTGCCGGGATTGACGCCGTCGCTGTCGCCGTCGATCGCGATCGTCGGGACACGGATCGGCGGCTGCGCGGCGAGCTTGGCCTCGATCGCGGCATAGGCGGGATCGCCTTCGACCAGCCCATAACGGTGACGGTAGGAATGGATCACGACATCGACGAAATCAGGATTGTCGAACGACGCCGCACTTGTCTCGAACGTGGCGTCGTCGAAGCCCCATTTCGGCGACCACATCGCCCAGAGCTGGCGCGCAAAGCCGCGCCGGTTGCGCTCCAGCGCGCGGCGGCCGCGCTCGTTGTGGAAGAGATATTGATACCAGAGCGCCGCTTCCTCCGGTGGCGAAGCCGGCTCCAGCGCGCGCGCAATGTTCTGGATGTTGTAGGAATTGCCGGAGACGAGGGCGATCACGCGCTCGGGATGCAGCACCGAGACCACGCAGGCCGCCCGCCCGCCCCAATCGTAACCGCCGACGACCGCGCGCCCGATGTGAAGCGCATCCATGAAGGCCAGCAGATCGGCGCCGAGCGCCGCCTGCTCGCCGGAGCGCAGCGTCGCGGCGGACCGGAACCGCGTCGGCCCGTAGCCGCGCAGCCACGGCACAAGCACCCGCGCGCCCGCTTCCGCGATCAGAGGCGCGGTCTCGGCATAGGCGCTCACATCGTAGGGAAAGCCGTGGCCCATGATGCAGGGCCAACCATCCGGCGCGCCGTATTCGAGATAGGCGATGTCGAGGATATCCGTGGTGATGGTTTTTTGTTGCATGATTTGCTCACGGAGTTGAGAGGCCGTAGCCTGGATGAAGCGCAGCGCAATCCGGGATTCGCGGATGCAGGCGTCCCCGCATTCCGCTTCGCTCCATGCGGGCTACGGGGCCTATTTCTGCGGGCCTGACAGCGAGATCTCGCGTTCGGCGCGGAACACGTTGCTGTAGAGGTTGGCGATCCACTGCCGACCGATCTCGGTCTTGTTGAGATAGCCGATCTCGGTCTGGATGTGCGGTGCGACGCTGTTCCAGTAGAATTGTGGATAGCGGTTCACGATGTCGGCGGGCGAGTCGTAGCCGAGCTGGCGATTGATGCCGACCTCTTCGAATTCGTAATAGAGCGCGTTGGCCTTGCGCAGATAGTTGGGATCGCCGAGCTGGCCGATGAAGTCCGCGGCGCGCAGGATCGAGGCTTCGTCGTCATACTCCTGCCCTTCACGGGCCGGGAAGCGGGTGCCCTCGATGGCGCTGGCGATGCGTTCCGGGTCCAGCCCCGGGATATGTTGCAACCGCCGCATGACATAGAGCTTCGACCGGTCGACATGATACATCATCAGGCTGGCATCCGAGGCGCCGCGGGGCAATGAAACCTTGGTGCCCGCCGCGTCGATCACGAAGCCGTCATTGTCATCCTCCTCGAACAGGCCCCGGACATAGCCGATGTCGTGGGCGAGGCACGCGATCAGAATGTGGACGTAATCCGCGGCCTCGAGGTGGGTGTGGAGATATCGGCCGCTGAGGATGGAATGGCCCGCCAGCGTCACCAGCATCGTGTGCTCGACATTGTGGTAGAGCGCGTCGCTATTGCCAATGCACTCCATCGCGGTGCGCGTCGCGCTTTCGACGATGTTCGCGGGAGCCTCGCCGTACCTGCGACGCATGAACGAGCCCAGCACCTTCTCCAGGGATTCAGCCGCCAGTCTCGGTAACGTCATCATGGATGCAGCCCCGCTCGTCGGTGGTGTCCCACGCCAGCTCCCGACGTCTCATTCGTGTCCTCGACGCAACGGCCAGCATAGCCCATCTTGGGCCACCTGACCAAACGCCGGGACGAATTTACGGAAATATGTTGCTGTTGTGCCCTGCGACATCACGGTTGCGGTCGGGGCGCGACACAGCTTGGCGGCAGCGGGCGCCGGGCCGGCAAGACCGCTTTTATTCCACCAGCAGCACGTCCACGGCGACGCCGAGCTTCTGCTTCGGCGAGCCGACGATGATGCCGTCGACCGGCGAGACGTCGGAGAAGTCGCGGCCGACCGCGAGCACGATGTGATCGTTGGCGACCAGCAAATCATTGGTCGGATCGAAATCGACCCAGCCAAGCTCAGCCCCGCACCACAGCGACACCCAGGCATGGGTGGCATCGGCGCCCTGCAAACGCGGCTGGCCCGGCGGCGGGATGGTACGGAGATAGCCGCTGACATAGGCTGCCGGAAGGCCGAGCCCGCGCAGCCCTGCGATCATCACATGGGCAAAGTCCTGGCAAACGCCATGGCGCTTGTCGAAGACCTCGCCAAGCGGCGTCGAGATCACCGTCGCCTTCGGATCGTAGCGGAATTCGGTGCGGATGCGATGCATGAGATCGGCCGCGCCGGCCAGGATCCCTGCGCCGGGCGCAAAGCTCGTGCCCGCATAGGCGCTGACGGGGTGCAGCACCGGCACCAGCGGGCTCGCAAAGACGTAGCCGACCGGCGAGGACGGCCCGAGGCTCGTCGCTTCAAACGCGATGTCGCGGATGCTCTCCCAGGGCGGGCTGACGGCATCGCGCGCCGGCGGCTGTCGCGAGACGGAGACGCGCGAGCGCGAGTCGATGCGCAAGTTTCGGTGTGCGGTTTCGATCACGACGCTCTCGGTGAGCGTGCCGAAGAAGTCGCGGCGGACGTGGCGCTCGGACGGGCGCGGCCGGATCTCGACCTTGTGCGAGATCAGCTCCTGGCCGTGGCCGCTCTTCGGCTCCAGCCGCAGCGTGCAGCGGGCGAAGCTGACCGGACTCTCGTATTCGTAAGTCGTGACGTGACGGATGTCGTAGATCACGCCAGCCCCGTCAGCTTTTCCGGCCGGCTCGCATTGGGGCCGTGCGGGAAGTAGTGCAGCCCGATCGCCTCGGCGAGGCTGAGCAGGTCCTGCTCCAGCGAGAACAGGGTCTTGACCTCGAGCTTCTCGGCCTCGGCAGTGGCCAGCATGGACTGCACCGCCACCGCGAGCCGCTGCGGCTGCTCGATCAGGCCGTGCTCCTTCAGGCTCGGGAGCGACGCGATGTGCTCGTTCAGCGTCGTCACCTGGAATGCGACCGAACGCGGATTGTAGCTGTCGAGCACCGCGAGGTCGCGCACCGGCGCGAGGATCGGCGCCAGCAGATAGCGCGAGCGGTAGGTGATCTGGGAATCCACCAGCGTCAGCAGGATATCGAGATCCTCGTCGCAGGCCTCGTCATAGGCGAACTGGCGCGCGAAGCGCGTGGTGTTGATGGCGCGCTCGGTGCGGCGGCCGATATCGAGGAAGCGCCAGCCGGCGGCGCGGTTCATGTTCTCCTGCGCCAGCCCCGCAAAGCTCGCCAGCTCCTGCAAGGTCAGCTCGGCCGCGCTCAGCACATCGTCGTCGTCCTCGACCTCGTAGGCCAGCCGATCGGCCATCTCGGTGATGACCTGCCAGGCGTCGGGCGACAGCCGCTCGCGCAAGGATGTCGCCGTACGCTGCGCCGCGCGCACCAGCGACAGCGCCGAGCCGAAACGCTCCGGGCTCTGCAGCGCTTCGGCGACGATACGCCCCGGCGCGGTGCGCGAGGCCTGCGAGATCGCGCCCCAGGCCACCAGCAGGCGCTGGATGCGGTCGGCCGATTGCAGCGAGGCCGCGGTGCCCTTGTTGGGCCCGCTCGGCGAACCCAGCGCGCGCACCAGCCGCAGCGTTGCCTCGGCGCGTTCGAGATAGCGGCCGAGCCAGAACAGATTGTCCGCGGCGCGGCTCGGCAGCACGCCGGCGATGCGGCGGATCCGCACCTTGTCGGTCGCGGGCAGCAGCGTCGCGACCGAGACCTTCTTGTCCGAGACCACCCAGACATCGGCGGCGCGCGCGCCGTCGCCCATCGACACCGCGCGCGCGTCCGCCTGCTCGGCGATCCGGCAGAAGCCGCCGGGCATGATGGCCCAGCCGTCGGGGGTCGCGGCCGCGAACACGCGCAGCACGAAGGGACGCGGCGTGAGCTGGCCCTGCTCCCACACCGGCATGGTCGAAAGCCGCACCACCTCCTGGCCGACATAATCCATGCCGCGCGTGCTGATGGCGTCGACGAGACGCTGGCGCCCGGCGGCGTCGAGCTCGCTCGCGAGCACCGGGC
Source organism: Bradyrhizobium sp. Arg816 (assembly GCF_029989365.1). Classification (GTDB taxonomy): domain Bacteria; phylum Pseudomonadota; class Alphaproteobacteria; order Rhizobiales; family Xanthobacteraceae; genus Bradyrhizobium. Next base: position 1,072,762 of record NZ_JAPRAQ010000001.1, read on the forward strand.
CATTGCTGTCGAAGCCGGGAACGCCGCGCCGATAGGCGCCCTCGATCGCGACCTCATCGAGCCGTGACAGCACCTCGTCGCGGGCGATGCGCTGGCCGCACCACCAGGTCGCGATATGCGGCATCTTGAGCTCCTCGCCGAGCAGGCGACGGCTCAGCGCCGGCAGGAAGCCGAGCATCGCGCGCGCCTCCAGCACGCCCGAGCCCGGCATGTTGGCGACGACGACACCGTCCTTGCGCAGCACGTCGATCAGGCCGGGCACGCCGAGATGCGAGGACGCATCGAGCTCGAGCGGATCGAGCGAATTGGAATCGACCCGGCGGAGCAGCACGTCGAGCCGCTTCAGGCCGGCAACAGTGCGGATGTGGATGCGGTTGTCGCTGACGGCGAGATCGTCGCCCTCGACCAGCAGAAAGCCGAGATAGCGCGCCAGGGTCGCGTGCTCGAAATAGGTCTCGCTGAAGCTGCCCGGGGTGAGCACGCCGATGCGCGGCTCGTCGCGATCGGCGCGCGCGCGCAGGCTGTCGCGAAACGCCTCGAAGAACGGCGCAACGCGCGGCACGTTCATCGACTTGTAGAGATCGGAGAAGGCGCGCGAGAGCACCAGGCGGTTCTCCAGCGCATAGCCCGCCCCCGACGGCGCCTGCGTGCGGTCGCCGAGCACCCACCAGCGCCCGTCCGGCCCGCGGCCGACATCGGCGGCATAGAGCGAGAGATAGCGCCCGCCCGGCGGCGGCACGCCGCAGACGGGGCGGAGATATTCGGGACTGCCGGCGATCGCGGCGGCCGGCAGCGCGCCTTCCGCGACCAGCCGTCCCTCGCCATAGATGTCGCGCAGCACGAGCTCGAGCAGCTCGGCGCGCTGGGTGATGCCGGCAGACAGCTGCTTCCAGTCGGCCTCGTCGATCAGCAGCGGCAGATGGCTGATCGACCACGGCCGGTCGGCGCTGTCACCGGGCGCACGGTAGGTGACGCCGGCTTCGCGCAAATGGCGGTCGGCCATGCCGAACCGCCGCTCGATCTCGTCCGGCGCGAGCGCGCCGAAGGCGTCGAAGAAGCGGCTCCAGACCGCGCGGGGGGCGCCGTCGGGCCCCAGGAACTCGTCGGGGATGCCAGGCAGGCGGCTATAGTCGCGGACCCATTGCGCGAGGCGGCGCTGGCCTTCGCGCTGACCTTGCGCCTTACCCGTCTTGTCGTCCTGTTCGGCTGCGCCCTCGCCCATGCGCCTCTCCCTGCCCCACCATCATTCTCATTGCAGGAGCGGGGTCCGCAAGTCGAGGGTCAGCGGAAACTCATTTGTGCGTTCCTCGGGCGGGAGCTGCATCGGACCCGGCGTATGGCCGTGGTCCTGGAAGCGCGCCAGCCGCCGCGCCTCGGCCTCGTAGGTGTTGACGGGCTTGGTGTCGTAGCTGCGGCCGCCGGGATGGGCGACGTGATAGACGCAGCCGCCCAGCGAGCGGCCGTTCCAGGTGTCGATCAGGTCGAAGGTCAGGGGCGCGTGAACGGGGATGGTCGGGTGCAGGCCGGAGGCCGGCTGCCAGGCCTTGAAGCGGACGCCGGCCACGGCCTCCCCGGAGCGGCCGGTCGACGTCATCGGCAGGCGGCGGCCGTTGCAGGTCACGACGTGGCGGCCCTCGACAAAGCCCTCAGCTTTCACTTGAAGCCGTTCGACCGAACTGTCGACATAACGCACCGTGCCGCCGGCCGAGCCCTCCTCGCCGAGCACATGCCAGGGCTCCAGCGCCTGGCGCAGCTCCAGCGTCACGCCGCCATGATGGATACGGCCGAAAGCGGGGAAGCGGAATTCGAGCTGGGCCAGATACCATTCCGGCTCAAAGGGATAGCCGGATTGCTTCAACTCAGAAAGCACATCAAGAAAATCCTGCCAGATGAAGTGAGGCAGCATGAAGCGATCATGCAGCGCGGTGCCCCAGCGCACGAATTTGCCGGTCTGCGGCTCGCGCCAGAATTTTGCGATCAGCGCGCGGATCAGGAGCTGCTGCGCCAGCGACATGCGCGGGTCGGGCGGCATTTCGAGCGCGCGGAATTCGACGAGGCCGAGCCGCCCTGTGGTCCCATCCGGCGAATAGAGCTTGTCGATGCAGATCTCGGCGCGATGGGTGTTGCCGGTGATGTCGACGAGCAGATGCCGGAATAGCCGGTCGACCAGCCAGAGCGGCGTCTGGTAACCCGGCGGCGGCACGTGCGCGAGCGCGATCTCGAGCTCGTAGATGCTGTCGTGCCGGGCTTCGTCGATGCGCGGCGCCTGGCTGGTCGGGCCGATGAACAGGCCCGAGAAGAAATAGGACAGCGACGGATGCCGCTGCCAGTGCAGCACCAGGCTCTTCAACAGATCGGGACGGCGCAGGAACGGCGAGTCCTGTGGCGAGGAGCCGCCGACCACGACGTGGTTGCCGCCGCCGGTACCGGTGTGGCGGCCGTCGACCAGGAAGCGGTTGGCACCGAGGCGCACCTTGCCGGCGTCCTCATAGAGACCGGAGGTGATGTCGACCGCGTCGCGCCAGCTCTTGGCCGGCTGGATGTTGATCTCGATGACGCCGGGATCCGGCGTCACCTTGATGACCTCGACGCGCGGGTCGAACGGCGGCGGGTAGCCCTCGACATGGACCTGGAGCTGCATCTCCTCGGCGGTGGCTTCGAGCGCCGCGACCAGTTCGAGATAATCCTCGATGCGCTCGACCGGCGGCATGAAGGCGCAGAGCACGCCGTCGCGGACTTCGACCGACATCGCGGTGCGGACCGGGACCGACGTGTTGAGTTTCTCGGGCGCGGCCCGCGGCGGCGCTTCCGGACGCGCCGGAAGGCTGAACACCGGCAGCTTGCCGCGCCCCTCCATCGGGTCGCGTTCGACGATGTAGGGATATTGATCGGGTGGAACGTAGCCGAGCGAACCGATCGGCAGGCGCAGGCCGAGCGGGGAATCGCCCGGCATCAGGAACAGATGATTGCGCCGGAGTTGCCAGCGCTCGCTGCGCCAGCGCGGCGGCGCGTTCCAGCGCTGCACCGGCAGCACGAATCCGCGCGGGGTGTCGAGGCCCTGCTCGAACACCCGCGCGATCCGCACGCGCGCCTCCGGATCGGACAATTTGGAGTCGGACGGATCGACATTGACGGGAAGCTCGGCTTCCTTCTGAAGCCAGAGCGCGGTGTCCTCGTAGGCCGGCATGATGTAGCCGGGATCGAGCCCGAGCCGTGCCGCCGCGCCTTCCACGAACGCTTTGGCGTCCTTGGCCTCGGCGCGGCGCGGATTTTCGATGCTGGCAATGAGGTCGGCGTTCTTCCAGATCGGCACGCCGTCCTTGCGCCAATAAAGCCCAAAGGCCCAGCGCGGCAGGCTCTCGCCGGGATACCATTTGCCCTGGCCGTAATGCAGCAGGCCGCCCGGCCCGAAACGCGTGCGCAGGCGGCGGATCAGATCGTCGGCCAATGCGCGCTTGGTCGGGCCGACGGCCTCGGTGTTCCACTCCGCCGCTTCGAGATCATCGACGGAGACGAAGGTCGGTTCGCCGCCCATGGTCAGCCGGACATCCTGCGCGGCGAGATCGCCGTCGACCTGCTCGCCGAGGTCATTGAGCCGCGTCCAGGATTCGTCGGAGAACGGCTTTGTGATGCGCGGCGCCTCGCGGATGCGCTTGACGCTCATGTCGAAGGCGAACTCGACTTCGGCAAAGCCGGCGCCGCCGGAAATCGGCGCGGCCGAGCGATAATGCGGCGTGGCCGCAACCGGGATGTGCCCCTCGCCCGCGAGCATGCCGGACGTCGCGTCAAATCCGATCCAGCCCGCGCCCGGCAGATAGACCTCGGCCCAGGCGTGCAGATCGGTGAAATCGCTTTCCACCTCGGGTGGTCCCTCGATCGGATCGATGTCGGGACGGATCTGGATCAGGTAACCGGAGACGAAGCGCGCCGCGAGGCCGAGATGACGCAGGGTCTGGATCAGCAGCCAGGCAGAGTCGCGGCACGAGCCGGCCCCGGAGGAGAGCGTCTCCTCCGGCGTCTGCACGCCGGGCTCCATGCGGATGATGTAACGGACGTGCTTCTGAAGCTCGCGGTTGAGATCGACCAGGAAGTTGACGGTGTTCGGGGCTTCGTGCGGGATCGTATCGAGAAATTTCGCGAACAGGCGATCGGGCTTGATGGTCTCGAGATAAGGCGCAAGCTCCGTCTTCAGGTCCTTCGGATATTCGAACGGAAAGCTGTCGGCATAGGGCTCGACGAAGAAGTCGAACGGGTTGACCACGGTCATCTGCGCCGTGAAGTCGACCTCGAATTTCAGCTCGGTCGTCTTCTCCGGAAAGACGTAGCGCGCCAGCCAATTGCCTTGCGGGTCCTGCTGCCAGTTCACGAAATGATTGGCCGGAGTGACCTTGAGCGAATAGCTCAGAACCGGCGTGCGCGTATGCGGCGCCGGCCGCAGCCGGATGGTCTGCGGGCCAAGATCGATCGGGCGGTCGTATTTGTAGTGCGTGACGTGATGTAGTGCGACGTAGATCGACACGGGGTGCGGTGCTCCAGCAGCTTTTTTGAGCAGAACACCGGTTCCGGGTGGGATCAAGCACTAACAACGGGCACGGGTTGCCTACGCCGCGGGCTGATCTGCGAGTTACACTTGCCGAAGTAATCTACCTATGATCGAATGAACCATTGCCTGCACAAGCCGCGCCCGACGCGCCGCTTTGCGCATGATGGACTCTCCCGTTCGTAATGGTTGCCGCGCAACGTATCGACGCGTGGCGCGGCCTGAAAGAGGAGATGTTTCCGATGAGCTTTCTGGTCAGATTCCCGCAGGCTTCCTATCGCGCCGACGCGCTCGATGGTTTCACGGTCACTCCAGGTTTCACACCGGGAAACGCGCAAGCCATGATGTGGCTGTCGCAGCTCGCCTACGAGACCGACGACCGCGACAAGGTAGACAATATTCTGAAGGCACTGGGGCTGGAGATGCGCGGCTTCGGTGCCGACACCCCCGCTACAGGTTTGGTGCCACCAAAAGCCCGCTTCATTGTCGCCGTCGGACGCGACGCGACATTCGTCACACTGTCCGGCACCGATCCGCTCAGTATCAAGGATTGGATCACCGACTTCACCCTCGAACCAAGTCCAAATGTTTTTCACAAGGGATTTGCCGAAGCCGTCGGTGCAGTCCGATCAGACATCGAAGCTGCTATCAGGAGCGGCGGCGCCGGACAGCCGCTCTTCTTTACCGGACACAGCATGGGCGGCGCCTTGGCAAATATCGCAGCACTGCGGGCGTTGGATGCTGGCTTGCGGGCAACCGCCATTTACACGTTTGGCGGGCCGCGAACCGGCGGTCAGCGTTTCTTTGAAGCCTACGAGCCTCTCGGCGAAAGCACGTTCCGGCTCGTCAACGGTAACGACATCGTCCCGGCCGTTCCACCCAGCCTGCCGCTAGGCAATTTCCGCCACGTCGGCCAAATGGTGCGTTGCGGGTCTGGCTCGACCTTCGCAGGTCAGGTGCCGGAGTCGAAAGAGGGAAACGACCCCAGCCTCATCCAAATCGGGCTTCGTACCCTTGGTGCCGCGGACATTTTCCACCTGAAGATCCCAAGCATCGAGGAGCTCCGCGACATCGACCCGCGGACGCTCGACCAATCCGACATACTGCCCGGCGTCGTGCGCGACCATGTTCCGGCAAGCTACTTCCGGGCGTTGTCGGTCACCATTCCGTAGCTGCCGCGTAGCCTCACATCGTCGCCCCGAGCACCCAGGGCGCGAACTCGGCGCCGCCGAAATCGAAGCTCTCGCTTTTGGTCGGCTGTCCCGAAGCCGTCTTCAGGATGAGCTCGAAGATGCGCTGGCCGCACTCTTGGACGCTCTCCTCGCCTTCGAGGATGGTGCCGCAATTGACGTCCATGTCCTCTTCCATGCGCTTGTACATGGGCGTGTTGGTGGCGAGCTTGATCGACGGCGCCGGCTTGCAGCCGAACACGCTGCCACGGCCGGTGGTGAAGCAGACCAGATTGGCACCGCCGGCGACCTGACCGGTCGCGGCGACCGGATCATAGCCGGGCGTGTCCATGAACACGAAACCGCGCTTCGTGACGGGCTCGGCGTAGCGCAGCACGTCGACGAGGTTGGTGGTGCCGGCCTTGGCCATCGCGCCGAGCGACTTTTCCAAAATGGTGGTGAGGCCGCCGGCCTTGTTGCCGGGGCTCGGATTGGCATTCATCTCGGCGCCTTCGCGCTCGGTGTATTCGTCCCACCAGCGCATGAGATCGACCAGCTTTTCGCCGACCTCGCGGCTGACGGCGCGGCGCGTGAGCAGATGCTCGGCGCCGTAGGTCTCCGGCGTCTCGGACAGGATCACGGTGCCGCCGTGACGGACGATGAGATCGCTGGCGGCCCCCAGCGCCGGATTTGCGGATACGCCGGAATAGCCGTCCGAGCCGCCGCATTGTAGGGCCACGGTGAGTTCGCTCACCGGTACGGATTCGCGCTTGACCTTGTTGGAGTCTGCGAGAGCTTCACGCACGAACGCAATGCCGGCCTCCACCGTCTTGCGGGTGCCGCCGACCTCCTGGATGTCCATCGCGCGGAGGCGGCCGGCGAGCTTCTGCTCCTCCATCAGCCCGCCGATCTGGTTCACCTCGCAGCCGAGACCGAGCACGATGACGTGGGAGAAATTGACGTGACGCGCATAGCCGCCGAGCGTGCGGCGGAGCAGCGCCAGGGGCTCGTTCTGCGTCATGCCGCAGCCGGTCTTGTGGGTCAGCGCGACCACGCCGTCGACATTGGGAAAGTCGGCCAGCGGATTGTCGCCGGTGAACGGATTCTTCTTGAAGACGTCGGCGACGAGGCTTGCGACATGCGCGCTGCAATTCACCGAGGTGAGGATGCCGATATAGTTGCGCGTGGCGACGCGGCCGTCCGGGCGGCGGATGCCTTCGAAGGTCGCCGGCAGATCGAAATTCGGCGTCGGCTTGACGTCGGCGCAATAGGCGTAGTCCTTCGAGAAATCACCCATGCCGCAATTCTGCACGTGCACGTGCTGGCCCGGTGCGATCGGCACCGTCGCAAAGCCGATGATCTGGCCGTAGCGTATCACCGGCTCGCCCAATGCGATCGGCTTGATCGCGACCTTGTGGCCGGAGGGAATGCGCTCGACCGTGGTCACGCCGTCGGCAACCAATGTTCCCGGCGGCAGGCTCGCGCGCGCGATCAGCACGCCATCATCGGGATGGAGGCGAATGACGGGGCTGATGGTCATGGCAGGTCTCCTTCGGAGGCGAATAGCGAGTTGGTGAGTGGCGAATGGAAAAAGGGGAGCAGCACTATTCGCTACTCCCCATCCGCCATTCGCGAGTGTCTTAGGCCTTCCCGGCCGAATCCTTGCGGGTCGCGTTGACCTGCATCTTGGCGTAGGTCGTCATCAGGCCGACTTCGTTGGACAACGTCACCAGCTTGAAGCCCATGTTGATCGCGCGCGCCGCGCCTTCCGCGCCGCTGCAATGGATGCCCGGGTTGAGACCGCGCTTGGCGCATTCCTTGATGATCTTGTCGTAGATCGCGAGGATCTCCGGCTCGGTGCGGTCGAGCTTCGGCTCGAGGCCGTAGGAGAAGCCGAGATCGGACGGGCCGATATAGACGCCGTCGATGCCCTCGACGTCGAGGATCGCTTCCATGTTCTCGACCGCGGTCCTGGTCTCCATCATCGGCAGCAGGATGGTGTCGGCATTCGCGGTCTTCTGGTAGGAGCCTGCGGTGCCGTACATGCCGGCGCGGATCGGGCCGTTGGAGCGGACGCCCTGCGGCGGATACTTGGAATACGAGACGAGGTTCTTGGCCTCCTGCGCCGTGTTGACCATCGGGCAGATCACGCCATAGGCGCCGCCGTCGAGCACCTTGCCGATGATGCCGGGCTCGTTCCAGGGCACGCGGACCATCGGGGTCACGGGATGCTTATCCATCGCCTGGAAGCACTGCACCATCGAGAGATAGTCCTGCACGCCGTGCTGCATGTCCACGGTGACGCTGTCGAAGCCGCATTGCGCGATCATCTCGGCCGAGAAGCCGGAGGGAATCGCGAGCCACGCGTTGACCACGGCCTTGCCCGACTTCCAGATTTCCTTGACCTTGTTCGCCACGTTGCCTTCCTTCTTTTGTTGCTTGGACCGTTGTTTGGACCTTCGTCACCATGACGAGCGCCGCGACCGCACGGCTCTGCTGTTACCGCGAACCGGGGCTCCGCGCTACGCTCGCAATGACGCAAGACCTATGCGGTCGCCCGCTGGATGCTGACTTCGCTGACGCCGACCTCGCGGGCGGTGTTCACTATCGCCGCCCAGGTGTCATCCGGCAAGGGGATGCCGCTCTTGGTGCGCTCGGCCCGGGTTTTCCGCTCGGGATCGCCTGGAATCAGCACCTGATCGACCCCCGCCATCGGCTTGGTGGCGCGGATGAAGTCGGTATAGCGCGACACCTCTGCATCGAACACATGGGAGGTATCGATCACCTTCGGATCGACATAGAACGCCAGCATGCCGTTGGCGAAGCGTCGGCCGCCCGAGGTGGCCCCGGTTCCGGTCAGCGCGCCGCCGAGCAGCTCGCACATGAACGCAAGGCCCGAGCCCTTGTGATCGCCGAAAGCGCGGATGGCCCCCGTCCCCTTGGTGTGATCGCGCGGCCCTTCCGGCGTGAACGGCCCGTAGAGCACGGTCGGGTCCTCGCTGAGGGTCCCGTCGGCATCGACCAGCGCGCCCTTCGGCAGCTTCTTGCCACCGCGGCTTGCGACCAGCACCTTGCCTTCGGCGACGACCGAGGTTGCGAAATCCAGCACGATCGGATCCTGCCCCGTGCGCGGGATGCCGACGCAATAAGGCGCGGTGGAGAGCCGCTTCTCGACGCCGCCGAACGGCGCCACCAAAAGCGAGCCCGCGGCATTGACGAAATGCACGGAGACCACCCCTTCGGCGGCGGCCATCTCGGCCCAGTCGCCGACGCGGCCGATATGGCCGGCATTGCGCAGCGCAACAGCGGCAAGGCCCGCCTTCTTGCATTTCTCGATGCCGATCCGGACCGCCTGCGGCGTCACGGTCTGGCCGTAGCCGAACTTGCCGTCGACCACCGCGAGCGAAGGCGTGTCGACCACGACCTCCGCGGTCTGGTTCGGGACCACGAAACCCGTCTTCAGCCAGCGGATGTAGACGGGCACGCGGATCACGCCGTGGCTGTCATGGCCGGTGAGATTGGCCGTGGTGAGATAGGTCGCGATCCGCTTGGCCTCCTCCGGCGAGGAGTCTGCGTGGCCGAACACCTCGCCGACGAAATCGATGAGGTTCTGGACCTGGATCGTGACCATCGCGAAATATCTCCCGTTTAAGCACTCACCTTGGCATGGCCGCCGAGATAGGCGGCGCGGATCGCTTCGTTGCCCCAGAGCGCGTCGGGCTTGCCGCCGAGCACGATGCGGCCGGTTTCGAGCACATAGCCGTAATCGGCCACCGACAGGCCCATGCGCGCATTCTGCTCGACGAGCAGCACCGTCGTGTTGCGCCGGATCTCCGAGATGATCTTGAACACGGCCTGCACGATGACGGGCGCTAGCCCAAGCGAGGGCTCGTCGAGCAGCAGCAGCCGCGGCTTGGCCATCAAGCCGCGCGCGACCGCCACCATCTGCAGCTGGCCGCCGGAAAGAGTCCAGCCGAGCGCGTTGGTGAACTTCCGGATGTCGGGGAACAGGTCGAACATCGCGTCCGCCTCCCGCGAAATCTCCGAGGTCGGCGCCCGGCGATTGGACGCGCCGAGCATGATGTTCTCTTTCACGGTGAGACCCGGGAATACCCTGCGGCCTTCCGGCACGTGCGAGATGCCCATGCGGACGATCGCTTCCGGACCAAGACCTGCGATCGACTTGCCGTCGAACAGGATGTCGCCGGAGGTCGGCTTGGCGAGGCCGGAGATGGCGCGCAAGGTCGTGGACTTGCCGGCGCCGTTGGCCCCGAGCAGCGTCACCACCTGCCCCTGCTCCACCGCGCAGGTCACCCCGCGCAGCGCTTCGATCTCGCCGTAGCGCACCACCAGATTGCGGATTTCGAGCAACGGCATCATTCGCTCCCGAGATAGGCGGAGACGACGTCGGGATGACGCAGCACGGCCATGGATTCGCCGTCCGCGATACGGCGTCCGAAGTTGAGCACGGTGATGTGCTGGGCCGCTTCCGAGACCAGCGTCATGTCGTGATCGATGATCAGGATGGTCAGGCCCTGCGCCGCGATGCGCTTGAGCAGCTCGTGCAATTCCAGCTTCTCGGTCGAGTTGAGGCCGGCCGCCGGCTCGTCGAGCAGCAGCAGCGTCGGGTTCGACGCGAGCGCACGGGCGATCTCGATCAGCCGCTGATGGCCGTAGGAGAAGCTCGAGATCAGCTCGTTGGCGCGGCTGCCGAGGCCGACGAAGGTCAGCGCCTCCATCGCCCGCTCGGTCAGGGCGTCGTCGCCCTTCCCGACCATGGTGTTGCCGGGCCGCTCGGCGCCGATCTCGACATTCTCCAGCGCCGTCATCGAACGGAACAGGCGAATGTTCTGGAACGTGCGGCCGAGGCCCGCAGCCGTGCGCTGATGCGGCGCCATATGCGTGATGTCGGTGCCGTCGAGCACGATCCTGCCGGACGTTGCCTCATAGAGGCCCGAGAGCACATTGAGCGTCGTGGTCTTGCCCGAGCCGTTCGGCCCGATCAGCGCATGCACGCCGCCGCGCTTCACGGCGATGTCGACGCCGTCGACGGCCTTGAGGCCACCGAAATGCTTCGACAGGCCGGTGACTTCCAGCACCGTGTCGCCGCCGATCGTCGCCGGCTTCAATTGCAGGGCAGCCGCTGCCGGCGGCGCCTTGATCTTGGCGCGCCAACGCGTGAAGGCGTCCGCGACAAAGCCCCAGATGCCGTCGGGCATGAAGCGGATGATCAGGATCACGAACAGGCCGTAGATTGCGAGATACAGGCCCGGCACGCTCTTGAGGAAGCGCAGCCATTCCGGGATCAGGATCAAGAGACCCGTGCCGATGGCAGAACCGATCGGCGAGGCCACGCCGCCGAGCAGCGACATGGTCAGGAACACGATCGATTCCGCAAAGGAGAACTGATCGGGGCTGACATAGGCGAAGCCGCCGGCGAACAATCCGCCCGCGAGACCGCCGAGCAGCGCACAGAGCGCAAACGCGTAGATCTTGGTGCGGAAGACGTCGATGCCGTTGACGCCGGCCGCAAGCTCGTTGTCGCGCACCGCACGCATGGCGCGGCCGAGTTTTGTATCCGCGAGATGCCAGACCAGGTAGCCGACGATCGCCAGCATCGCGACGCAGAAAGCGAGATAGCTCTGCGACGACTGGAACAGCTCGGGTCGCTTGATGTTGGGGACGCCGTCGGGGCCGCGCGTCAGCCAGATCGCGTTGATCATCACCAGCGTGACGATCTGCTGGAACGAGATCGTCACCATCGCAAGATAATGACCGCCGAGCCGCAGCGTCGACATGCCCAGGAACGCGCCGGCGAGCAGCGAGATCAGGCAGCCGCCGACGAGGCACACCCAGAAGCTGACCTGCAGGTCCGTCGTGCCGATGCCGACCGCATAGGCGCCGAGGCCGAAGAACGCGGCCTGCGCCAGATTGATCTGGCCGCACAGGCCGAGCACGACCGAGAGGCCGAACACCGCGATCGAGAACGTGGTGGCCTGCAGCAGGATGTTGTGGACGTATCCGTCGAAGCGCATGGTCGCCGCGAGCCAGACCAGGATCGCCGCGCCGATGAAGTACGGCAGGTGCCGGACCAGCAGCGGTTTCGAATGGATGCCGGGCGCCGGAATCGGCATGTTGTCGCTGGGAGCGCTCATGCTTTTTCCGCCACGCGTTCGCCGAAGATGCCCTGCGGCCGGAAGATCAGGAAGGCGATCAGCACCAGGAAGGCGAAGCCGTCCTTATAGGGCACCGAGATATAGGCTGCGCCAAAGGTTTCGATGACCCCAAGCGAGAGCCCGCCGATGATGGCGCCGGCCACGTCGCCGAAGCCGCCGATGATGGTGGCCGCGAACGCCTTCAGCGCGATCGTCGAGCCCATCTGGATCGAGACGAACAGCACCGGTGCGACCAGAATACCGGCAAGGCCGCCGAGCACCGCCGAATAGATGAAAGTGATCATGATCATGGTGGAGACGGATATGCCGAGCAGCGAGGCCATCTCCTTGTCCTGCGAGGTCGCCTGCAGCTTCTTGCCGAGCAACGTCTTCTCGAAGAACCAGAAATTGAAGATCACGAGACAGATGGTGACGCCGATGATCAGCAGATACTGGCTGTCGAGATAGACCGGGCCGACCTGGATGCCCGGCGTCTCAAACCAGCCTTCCAGCACCTGCGGCTGCGGGCCGTAGATCGCGAGCACGGAATTGGCGAGCAGGATCGAGGCGCCGATGGTGGCGATGATGACAGGCAGATAGGTGCGGTGGCGCAGCGGATAATAGACGCCGAGATTGAAGATGACGCCGAGCAGCGCCATGCCGAGCAGCGCGACGATGAAGGCCGCCCAATAGGGCAGACCTGCCTCGACCGCGACGACCATCAGATAGGCCGCGACCATGGAGAATTCGCCCTGGGCGAAATTCACCACATTGGTGGCACGGAAGATCAGCACGAAGCCGAGCGCGACGAGCGCGTAGACGGCGCCGATGCCGATGCCGGTAAAAAGGAGTTGCAGGGCGAGATCCATGACAAGCTTCTGTTGGAGGTCGGATGCATTCGCCGAAAGACGGTTCGACCTCCCCGATCGAAATCGGGGAGGCCGTTGAAACGTCAGTCGTTGAACTCGATGTGCTTGTCGAAGACGATCTTGCCCTTGTCGTTCTTCACGATGTTGTAGCCGTGCAGACCGTCGCCGTTCTGGTCGAAATTGTATTCGCCCTCGGCGCCCGCGAACTTCTTGATCGCGAGAATGGCCTCGCGGACCTTGGCCGGATCGGTCGTGCCGGCCTTGTTGATGCCCTGCGCGAGCACGTTGATCGCGTCGAAGGTCCAGGAGCTCTGGTTGTCGGGCGCGACCTTGACCGCGTCGCGGTAGATCTTGCCGAACGCCTGCGAGCCTGCGCTGGAATCCTCGGCATAGTCGGCCACGCCATACGTATTGTAGAGCGCGGGACCTGCGAGCTTCAGCGCGGTGATGTTGACGATCGAGGGCGAGCCGACCCACGGGATGCTGACGCCGAGCTGACGGAGCTGGCGAGCAAAGATGCCGAGATCGTTCTCGAACGTGAAGTAGGAACCGAGGATGTCGGCGCCGGACTGCTTGATCGCGAGCACGACCGGGGTGAAGTCCTGGCTCTGGTTGGCATAGCCCTGATCGAGCACCGGCGGCGCGCCGAGCTTTTCGAGCGCGGCGGTCAGCGCCTTGCCGCCTGCGGTGCCGAACGCATCGGTCGAGTGCAGCACGGCCCATTTCTTCTTGGCGAGCGTGGTGACGCCGTATTCGGCGATCACGCGGCCGGAATAGCTGTCATTGGGGCGGCAGCGGAACAGCCACTGATTGCCCATATGGGTGAGATTCGGATCGGTGCCGCCGATCATCACGGGCTTGCCGAGCTTGGTGACGTCGGGCGCCATCGCATGGACCTGGGTCGAACGAATCGAGCCAAGGAACCCGACGATGTCGGACTGCGCGGCGAGTTTCGAGAAGGCGAGCACGATGCCGGGATTGGTGGTCTGGTCGTCCTCGACGATCAACTCGCCTTGTTTTCCCAGGATACCGCCGGCCTTGTTGACGGCTTCGAGCGCGAGCCTGGCGCCCTTGACGGCGTAGCCGCCGGACTCGGCGGCGGGACCGGTGACGGGCGCGCACATGCCGATCTTGATGGTGGCGCCTTGCGCATGCGCGCTCTTGATGAGGTATGGCGCGGCAATGCCGGCAGCAATTCCGGCAGCGAAGTCGCGTCTCGTCAGTCTCATTCATTCCTCCCTGGGGCCGGGCATCCTTGTCGGCCCTTCTTTGTCTTGGATCTATGTCTTGGCTCTATCGCTGAATACAGAACCGGATGCTACTTACGAATTCTGCCGATACGAGTAAATTGATATTGCGCCAACATCGACTAACTGCGCAGAGCGCGCACCCAATAGTGATCAACACCCGCGACGGCTGTCTATTCTCAGCGATTTTTCACGGCATTTTCACGCATTTCGCGGCGACCGCGCTGCCCACGCGTTATGCAATGACGACAGTCATGCGTAGTTGGAAAGTGATCATGCAAATTTGCCGTTACGTTTCATCCGTGACCTCGTCACTCGCGTCCGTGGAAGCGAGACACAATTCCAACTGACCGAGCATTTCCTGCAACTCAGCGAGCTTGCGCGCGCCGAAGCGCTGCGTGATCTCGGCGTAGATCGCTTCCGAGGATGGGGCGACCGCGGCCATCAGCTTGACGCCCTCTTTCGAGATCGAGACCATGCTGCGGCGCTGGTCCGCCTTCGCCGTCCTGCGCTCGATCAGATTCCGCGCCTCGAGATCGCGCAGGATGCGGGACAGGCTCGGCCCGAGGAGAAATGCCGTGCGCGCGAGCTCGGTCACCTCCGCGGCCTCGATGGCTGCCAATGCGCGGAGGATGCGCCATTGCTGCTCGGTCAGGCCGTGCTCGCGCAGCTTGGGACGAAATTGCCGCATCACCGCTTCACGTGCCCTGAGCAGCGACATCGGCAGCGAGCGCGAGAAGTCGCGCATCGGCACCTGCCGTGCGGCGGGCTCACTTCCGTTCGCGGGGTCAGCCGGTCTCTTCGCCATGTCGTCCTTTCAAAGCCGCCCTTTCAAGCCGCAAAATGTTTGCAGTGCAGCAAGCCCAAATTGTGTTTGACGCGTTCACTTAACATGTTAAGTATCTCCAGGCACCACGATTTGTAAGATCACAGATGGCGCTTTCCAACGACGATATCCAAGCTTGTGCGAGCCGTCTGCATCAGGCGGAGAAGACCCGCACTCAGATCCGGCAGCTCTCGCAGGATTTTCCAGGCATTACCATCGCTGACGCCTACGCGATTCAGAAGGCCTGGGTCGACCTCAAGCTCGCGGAGGGCCGCATCGTCAAGGGCCACAAGATCGGCTTGACATCGAAGGCGATGCAGAGCGCGCTCAATATCGACGAGCCGGATTCCGGCGTGCTGCTCGACGACATGTTCTTTGCCGATGGCGGCCTCGTCCCGACCGAGCGCTTCATCGCCACGCGCGTCGAGGCCGAGCTCGCCTTCGTCATGAGCAGGCGCCTCGCGGGGCCGGATTGCACGATGTTCGACGTGCTCAACGCCACCGATTTCGTGGTGCCGGCGCTGGAGATCCTGGACACGCGCATCGAACGTGTCGACCCCAGCACCAAGGCGACGCGAAAAATCTTCGACACCATCGCCGACAATGCGGCGAATGCCGGCATCGTGCTCGGTGGACGGCCGATCCGCCCGCTGGACGCAGATTTGCGCTGGATCGGCGCGCTTTGTTTCAAGAATGGCCAGCTCGAAGAGACGGGCCTTGCCGCCGGCGTGCTCAATCATCCCGCGACTGCGGTGGCCTGGCTCGCCAACAAGATCGCGCCGCTCGGCCTTGCGCTGGAGCCCGGCCAGATCGTGCTTGCCGGCTCCTTCATCCGTCCGATCGAGACCCGCAAGGGCGACACAATTCAGGCCGATTATGGCGCCTACGGCTCGGTGAGCTGCTACTTCGCTTAGACGAACAAAAAGACAGGGAGTGAAACCGCGATGCCGCATTTCACGATCGAATATTCGGCCAATCTCGACGGCCGCCTCGACATCGGCGCCGTCTGCGAGGTGGTGCGGAAGGCAGCGGTCGAGACCGGCATCTTCCCGCTCGGCGGCATCCGCGTCCGCGCTGTCAGGTGCGAGCACTATGCGATCGCCGACGCGCGACAGGACTACGGCTTTCTCGACATGGTGCTGCGCATCGGCGAAGGACGCGACCTTCCCACGCGCCAGAAGGCAGGCGAGCACGTCTTCCAGGCGCTTTCAAAACATCTCGATCCCGTCTTCGCCGCCAGCAAGTTCGCCCTGTCGTTCGACATGCAGATCAACGACAAGGACACCAGCTGGAAGCGCAACAACATCCACGACGCCCTGAAAGTGGAGGCTGCCCATGGATAAGCCCACGCCGAAAGCCGATGTGTTCCAGGCCAATCGCGACCGCGCAGCACCGCTGCTGAAGACGCTGCGGGGCGACGGCATCGGCCACATGATCGACGGCAAGATCGTCCCCTCCATCTCCGGTGAGACCTTCGAGACGAAGTCCCCGGTCGATGGCGCCACGCTCGCGAGCGTCGCGCGCGGCAGCGCCGAGGACATCGACGCCGCGGCCACGGCCGCTGCGCTGGCCTTCAAGTCGTGGCGCGACATGGGGCCGGCGATGCGGAAGAAGCTGCTGCACCGCGTCGCCGACGCGATCGAGGACAATGCCGACGACATCGCCGTGCTCGAATGCATCGACACCGGTCAGGCCTATCGCTTCATGGCCAAGGCCGCGATCCGCGCCGCCGAGAATTTCCGCTTCTTCGCCGACAAATGCGCCGAGGCGCGCGACGGCCAGAACACGCCGAGCGACGAGCACTGGAACGTCTCGACCCGCGTGCCGATAGGCCCGGTCGGCGTGATCACGCCGTGGAACACACCGTTCATGCTCTCGACCTGGAAGATCGCGCCGGCGCTGGCCGCGGGCTGCACCGTCGTGCACAAGCCGGCCGAATGGTCGCCGGTGACCGCCGCCGTTCTGGCAAGGCTCGTCAAGGAAGCCGGCGTTCCCGACGGCGTGCTCAACACCGTGCACGGTTTTGGCGAGGAGGCCGGCAAGGCCCTGACCGAGCATCCCGCGATCAAGGCGATCGGCTTCGTCGGCGAGAGCGCGACGGGCTCGGCGATCATGGTTCAGGGCGCGCCGACCTTGAAGCGCGTGCATTTCGAGCTCGGCGGCAAGAACCCGGTGATCGTGTTCGACGACGCCGATCTCGACCGCGCCCTCGATGCGGTCGTGTTCATGATCTACTCGCTCAACGGCGAGCGCTGCACATCGTCAAGCCGCCTGTTGATCCAGGCCAGCATTGCGGAGAAATTCATTGAGAAGCTGACCGCCCGCGTGAAAACGCTGAGGGTCGGCCATCCCCTCGACCCCGCCACCGAGATCGGACCGCTGATCCACGAACGGCACCTGGCAAAGGTGTGCTCCTATTTCGACGTCGCGCGACAGGACGGCGCGACGATTGCCGTCGGCGGCAAAGCTTTCGATGGTCCGGGAGGCGGACACTACGTCGAGCCGACGCTGGTGACCGGCGCGACCGGCAAGATGCGCGTGGCGCAGGAGGAGGTGTTCGGCCCCTTCCTCACCGTGCTGCCCTTCAAGGACGAGGCCGACGCGATCGAGATCGCCAACGACATCCGCTACGGCCTGACCGGCTATGTCTGGACCAACGACGTCGGCCGCGCGCTGCGCGTTGCCGACGCGCTGGAGGCCGGCATGATCTGGCTCAACTCGGAAAACGTTCGCCATCTGCCGACGCCGTTCGGCGGCATGAAGGCCTCAGGCATCGGCCGCGACGGCGGCGACTACTCGTTCGACTTCTACATGGAAACCAAGCACGTCTCGCTGGCGCGGGGCACGCACAAGATTCAGAAATTGGGAATCTGACGCCCGTCGAGCCGAGAGGGGAAACGCCAATGCCCGTACCGCAACACATCTTCGAACCGCCGTTCAACATCATCCGCTCCAGCCACGTCGTGCTCGACGTGACCGACCTGAAGCTCAGCCGCGCGTTCTACGAGACCACCGTCGGGCTGCATGTCGAGGATGCCGACGACAAGGTCGTCTATCTGCGCGCAGCCGAGGAGCACCAGCATCACTCGCTGGTGTTGCGCAAGGCGTCGGTACCCGCCTGTAACAGGCTCGGCTTCAAGGTCGGTAACGACAAAGACCTCGACAAGGCCGCCTCCTTTCTTTCGGAGAACGGTCTCTCTTACGCCTTCGTCGACCAGCCCTTCCAGGGCCGCACGCTGCAGTTCACCGATCCCTTCGGCTTCCAGATCGAGCTGTACGCCGCGATGGACCGGCGGCCGCATCTGCTTCGCCGCTACGACCTCTACAGAGGATGCCACCCGCAGCGGCTCGACCATTTCAACGTCTTCGCCGCCGAGGTGCAGGACACCGTCGAGTTCTACGCGCGGCTCGGCTTCCGCCTGACCGAATATGCCGAGGAGGACGGACCGAACGGGCGCATCGCCGCGGCCTGGATGCACCGCAAGGGCAACGTCCACGATTTCGCCATCACAAACGGCAAGGGCCCTCGCCTGCACCACTTCGCCTACTGGACGCCGACGGCGATGAACATCATCCATCTCTGCGACGTGATGGCCTCGCAAGGCTTCGTCAAGAACATCGAGCGCGGCCCGGGACGCCACGGCATCTCGAATGCGTTCTTCCTCTACGTGCGCGACCCCGACGGGCACCGTCTCGAGCTCTACACCAGCGACTACTTTACGGGCGATCACGACCACGAGCCGCTGCGCTGGTCGCTGCGCGATCCGCGCCGCCAGACGCTGTGGGGCGCGCCGGCGCCGCGCTCGTGGTTCGAGCAGGGTTCGCCGTTCAGCGGGCAAGCCGTGCGCGAGCCGAAGTTCGTGGCCGACGTGCTGGTGGCGGATTAAGAGATGAAGCTCCCTCGCCTCGCCACCTATTCCGTCAAGGGTGAAATCCGCTACGGCGCCGTCCTGGAGGGCGGCATCGTCGATCTCTCCGCACGCCACGCAAAAGACTATCCAACGCTGCGCGAGGTGATCGCGGCCGGGAAGCTCGTGAGCCTCGCCGAAGAGGCCGCCGGCCGCACGCCGGTTCACGCGCTCGGCGAGATCACCTGGCTGCCGCCGGTGCCCGCGCCGGAAAAGATCATCTGCATCGGCGTCAACTATCCCGACCGCAATGCCGAGTACAAGGACGGCCAGGAGGCGCCGAAATATCCGAGCATGTTCATGCGCTCGCCCCGCTCCTTCGTCGGCCACGACACGCCTTTGGTGCGCCCGCGCGCATCGGCGCAGCTCGACTACGAAGGCGAGATCGTGCTGGTGATCGGCAAGCCCGGCCGGCACATCGCGGAAAGCGCCGCGCTAGATCACGTCGCGGCCCTCACGCTCTGCAACGAAGGCTCGGTGCGCGACTGGCTGCGCCACGCCAAGTTCAACGTCACGCAGGGCAAGAACTTTGATTCCAGCGGCAGCCTCGGCCCGTGGCTCGTGCCCTACACCAAGGAAGCGCAGATCGCCGACATTCGTCTGACCACGCATGTCAACGGCGAGCTCAGGCAGGAGGACCGGACCAGCCGGCTGATGTTTCCGTTCCGCTATCTCATCAGCTATATCTCGACCTTCGCGACGCTTGTCCCCGGTGACATCATTGTGACGGGCACGCCGACCGGCGCCGGCGCGCGGTTCGATCCGCCGCGCTATCTGAAGCCCGGCGATGTCATCGAGGTCGAAGCCGAAGGCATCGGCATGCTACGAAATGGCGTCGTCGACGAAGCCTGAACAACAATCGAAATGGAATAGTGCAATGACCACCCTCACCGGCGGCGAAGCGATCGTAAGCGGCCTTGTCGCCCATGGCGTCGACACCGTGTTCGGCCTGCCCGGCGCGCAGGTCTACGGTCTGTTCGACGCCTTCCACCAGGCCCGGCTCAACGTGATCGGCGCGCGGCACGAGCAGGCCTGCGGCTACATGGCGTTTGGTTACGCACGCTCCAGCGGCAGGCCCGGCGTGTTCAGCGTGGTGCCCGGCCCCGGCGTGCTCAACGCCAGCGCGGCGCTGCTGACCGCCTATGGCTGCAACGAGCCGGTGCTGTGCGTGACCGGCCAGGTGCCGACGCAGTTTCTGGGCAAGGGCCGCGGCCATCTGCACGAGATGCCGGACCAGCTCGCCACCTTGCGCACCTATGTCAAATGGGCCGATCGCATCGAAACGCCCGGCAACGCGCCGACCACCGTGTCGCGCGCCTTCCAGGAGATGACGTCCGGCCGTCGTGGCCCTGCCTCTGTCGAAATGCCCTGGGACGTCTTCACCCAGCGCGCGGACACATGTGACGCAAAGGTGCTGGAGCCGCTGCCCGCGCCGCTGCCCGATCCGGATCTGATCACGCAGGCGGCTGCGGTGATCAGGAGCAGCAAGGCGCCGATGATCTTTGTCGGCAGCGGCGCGATCGAGGCGCGCGACGAAATCCTCGAGCTCGCCGAGATGATCGATGCACCCGTCGTCGCCTTCCGCAGCGGGCGCGGCATCGTCTCCAACGCGCATGAGCTGGGGCTCACGATGGCTGCCGCCTACAAACTATGGCCGAAGACCGATCTCATGATCGGCATCGGTTCGCGGCTGGAGCTGCCGACCATGTCGCGCTGGCCGTATCGGCCCGACGGGTTGAAGAGCATCCGGATCGACATAGATCCCGTCGAGATGCGGCGCTTCATCTCCGACACCGCCATCGTCGCCGATGCCAAGACCGCGACCGCCGATCTGATCGAAGCGGTCAGCAAGGCCGGCTACAGCAAGACCGCCGGCCGCCGCGCCGCGATCCGCGAGGCCACCGCGACCGCGCTGGCGGATATCCAGAGCATCCAGCCGCAGATGGCGTATCTCAACATCCTGCGCGAGGTGCTGCCGGCCAACGCGATCGTCACCGATGAATTGTCGCAATTCGGCTTCGCGTCCTGGTACGGCTTTCCGATCTACGAGCCGCGCACCTTCATCACGTCAGGGTATCAGGGCACGCTCGGCTCGGGCTTTCCCACAGCGCTTGGGGCCAAGGTCGCCAACCCCGACAAGCCGGTGGTGGCGATCACCGGCGACGGCGGCTTCATGTTCGGCGTGCAGGAGCTTGCCACCGCCGTGCAGTTCAACATCGGCGTAGTGACGCTGGTGTTCAACAACAACGCCTACGGCAATGTCCGCCGCGACCAGCGCGAGCGCTTTAACGGCCGCGTGGTGGCGTCCGATCTGGTCAATCCGGATTTCGTCAAGCTCGCGGAGTCCTTTGGTGTGGCTGCTGCGCGCGTCACCGCGCCGGACCAGTTCAAGGCAGCGATGGAAAAGGCGCTGGCCCATGACGGGCCGTATCTGATTTCGATCGAGGTGACGCGGGATTCGGAGGTCAGCCCCTGGGCGTTCATTCACCCGCCGAAGCCGTAAACGAAGCATCGTCGTTCCAGGACTCCTTCCTTCTCCCCTTGTGGGCCTGTTGCGTAATTCGTCAATTGTGATTCCCTCGGGCAAAGCCTTGGAGGGTAGCGATGGCGGTTAAGCAGACGGGACAGCCGAGCTTTGTGGAAGCGCTGATGCCGAAGGGGGCCGGCGCCAA
>NZ_JAPRAQ010000002.1 GCF_029989365.1 Bradyrhizobium sp. Arg816
GATCAACTGCCGCGCCGACGTCAACCAGCTGCTTCCGCTGAAGTACAAATGGGCCTGGGAGAAGTATCTCTCAGGCTGCAACAATCACTGGATGCCGACCGAAGTCTCGATGCAGGCCGACATCGCGTTATGGAAGTCGCGGGACGGGCTGACGGAGGACGAGCGGCGCGCGATCAAGCGCAATCTCGGCTTCTTCGCAGCCTCGGAATCGCTCGTTGCCAACAACATCGTGCTGGCGATCTACCGTCACCTCACCAATCCGGAGTGCCGGCAGTACCTCCTTCGGCAGGCCTTCGAGGAGGCGGTGCACACCCACACCTTCCAGTATATCGTCGAAAGCCTCGGCCTCGACGAAGGCGAGCTGTTCAACATGTACCGCGAGGTGCCGTCGATCACGGACAAGGCGGCCTGGGCGCTCAAGCACACGCAGCACCTGGACGATCCGTCGTTCCAGACGGGGACGCCGGATAGCGACCGCGCCTTCCTGCGCGATCTCGTCGCCTTCTATGTCGTGTTCGAGGGGATGTGGTTCTACACCGGCTTCGCGCAGATACTGTCGCTTGGCCGCCGCAACAAGATGGTCGGCATCGCCGAGCAGTATCAATACATCCTGCGCGACGAGAGCATCCATCTCAACTTCGGCATCGACGTGATCAACCAGATCAAGATCGAGAACCCGCATCTGTGGACGGCGGCGTTCCAGGATGAGGTTCGCGGCATGATCCGCGACGCAGCCGAGCTGGAAGCCGCTTACGGACGCGATACGATGCCGCGCGGCTTCCTCGGCCTGAATGCTGCGCTCTGCGAGCAGTACATGCACTTCATCGCCAACCGGCGCTGTGCGCAGATCGGGCTCGCTCCGGTGTTCGCCGAGGTCGAGAACCCATTCCCGTGGATGTCCGAGGCAATGGACCTGAAGAAGGAGAAGAACTTCTTCGAGACCCGCGTCATCGAATACCAGAATGGTGGTGCGCTGACTTGGGAATAGCGCCGATAATGGCTATGCCGCGGGCGTGTCACCTGCGCTTAAGCGGTGGCACGCGTGCGACAGCAGGGGGATGAGGTGGAGATCAGACGAGACGATCCGACGGCGCCCTATGTCGCCGACCTGTTGGCACATCATCTCGAGGAGCTGCGCAGCGTCATGGCCGAGCGCGCCTTCGCTCTCGATGCCACCGGCCTTTCGGCTGCCACCGTGACCTTCTGGACGGCTTGGCAGGACGATATCCTGCGCGGGTTCGGTGCGCTGAAGGAGCTGGATCATACCCATGGCGAGGTGAAGTCGATGCGTGCCGCGCCGGCTGCGCGGGGCACCGGGGTAGGGCGCGCACTGCTGAGCCATATCGTCGCTGAAGCCCGCAGGCGGGGTTACGTGCACCTCAGCCTGGAGACCGGCACGGCAGCACTGCATGCGCCCGCCATCTCGCTCTACCGCAGCGCCGGTTTCGTCTCCTGCGCGCCGTTCGCCGACTATGAGGCAAGCCCACACAACCAGTTCATGAGGCTCGACCTGACGGATTGAACTGCCTTCGCCTGCGGCGCATTTGCGGGTGGGCTATTGTTACGGTCCGGAGAGGGTGGGGTATCGCCGACAAAGGAGGGCGGCACCGACTCACCTTAGTGCGCTTCGTCATCGAGTCGAAGTCAGGTGCGCCAAGCCTAGGAAGCGATCTTGAGTTGTGGATCGTCATCTTCACGAGGGTATCTCAGTAGTCCCGCGCGTGTCCTTCGAGCCACGATTGTGCCGTCTCTGCAACACTCATCTTGGATTAAACCCTTATCTCCGTCCGTTCGCATCAGCGCCGCTTTTTAGCCACACCCGAACATGAATAAAATCGCTCTAAAGTTTGAAGGGCATCGGCGGTCTTCGAAGGACGGGAAATCCCAAGGTCGATTCAAATCTTGGCTCTGATTTTTCGGGTCTGAAAGGGTTGGCCGGGGAAACTGGTTTGCGATGGACGCGAAGACCGACATCAAGCAGAGGCTGCCGAGCCGTCATGTGACGGAAGGCCCGACGCGCGCGCCGCACCGGTCCTACTTCTACGCCATGGGTCTGACCACCGAGCAGATCCACCAGCCCTTCGTCGGCGTCGCCTCCTGCTGGAACGAGGCCGCCCCCTGCAACATCTCCCTGATGCGCCAGGCTCAGGCGGTGAAGAAGGGCGTGGCATCCGCCGGTGGCACGCCCCGTGAATTCTGCACCATCACCGTCACCGACGGCATCGCCATGGGCCATGACGGCATGCGCTCGTCGCTGCCGTCGCGCGAGTGCATCGCCGATTCCGTCGAGCTGACCGTGCGCGGCCACGCCTATGATGCGCTCGTGGGCCTTGCCGGTTGCGACAAGTCGCTGCCGGGCATGATGATGGCGATGGTCCGTCTCAACGTGCCCTCGATCTTCATCTACGGCGGCTCGATTCTGCCCGGCAATTTCCGCGGCCAGCAGGTCACCGTCCAGGACATGTTCGAGGCGGTCGGCAAGCACTCGGTCGGCGCCATGTCGGACGAGGACCTCGACGAGATCGAGCGCGTAGCGTGCCCCTCGGCGGGCGCCTGCGGCGCGCAGTTCACCGCCAACACCATGGCGACCGTCTCCGAGGCGATCGGGCTGGCGCTGCCGTACTCGGCCGGCGCCCCGGCACCGTATGAAATCCGCGACGCCTTCTGCATGACCGCGGGCGAGAAGGTCATGGACTTGATCGCCTCCAATCTCCGGCCGCGCGACATCGTGACACGGAAGGCGCTGGAGAACGCCGCCGCCGTGGTCGCGGCGTCCGGCGGCTCGACCAATGCTGCACTGCACCTGCCGGCAATCGCGCATGAGTGCGGCATCAAGTTCGACCTGTTCGACGTCGCCGAAATCTTCAAAAAGACACCATATGTCGCGGATTTGAAGCCGGGTGGCCGTTATGTCGCCAAAGACATGTTTGAAGTAGGTGGCATACCGCTTCTGATGAAGACGCTGCTCGACAACGGATTTCTCCACGGCGACTGCATTACGGTCACCGGTCGAACGATCGCCGAAAACCTCAAAAGCGTGAAGTGGAATCCGCACCAGGATGTGGTGCACCCGGCAGACAAGCCGATCACCGTCACAGGTGGTGTGGTCGGTCTGAAGGGCAATCTGGCGCCAGAAGGTGCGATCGTGAAAGTCGCGGGAATGTCTAACCTGAGGTTCACCGGTCCGGCGCGATGCTTCGACCGGGAGGAGGACGCCTTCGAGGCCGTCCAGAACCGCACCTACAGGGAAGGCGAAGTCATCGTGATCCGCTACGAGGGCCCCAAGGGCGGTCCCGGCATGCGGGAAATGCTCCAGACCACCGCGGCGCTGACCGGCCAGGGCATGGGCGGCAAGATCGCGCTCATCACCGACGGCCGCTTCTCCGGCGCCACCCGCGGCTTCTGCATCGGCCATGTCGGGCCGGAAGCCGCCATCGGCGGCCCGATCGGGCTGCTCGAGGATGGCGACATCATCGAGATCGACGCGGTCGCAGGTACCCTTAACGTAAAATTGAGCGACCAGGAGCTCGCCCAGCGCAAGACCAAATGGAGCGCTCGCGCGACTAACCACACGTCGGGTGCGCTCTGGAAGTATGCTCAGCAGGTTGGACCAGCGGTCGGTGGGGCAGTAACCCATCCGGGCGGCGCGCACGAGAAACAGTGCTATGCGGACATCTAGGCGTGCCATAGTTGCGTTTGTGTTGGGGGCCGGAGCGCTGGCCGCGCCGGCGCTCGCCTTTGACGGCTCGGCCAGCAAGGATGCGGCCCTTCCGGTCGTGACCACCTTGCCGGGCGCCGCGGGTGCCGTGCGCAGCAAGGTGGCGGCACCGGCGACCACGCCCCAGGAAACCTCGCTCAGCGCCCTGCAATATGCCGCCGAAGGCGGTCATCCCGGCGCTCAGTTCAAGCTTGGCCGCATGTATGCCAACGGCGACGGCGTCGCCCAGGACGACGTGCGCGCCTTCGAATATTTCAGCCGCATCGCCAATGCGCATGCCGAGGACAGCCCGTCGGCGCCGCAGGCGCAGGTCGTGGCCAACGCCTTCGTCGCGCTCGGCCGCTATTATCTGAGCGGTATCCCGAACTCGAAAATCAAGCCGGATACGGACCGGGCGCGGGAGATGTTCTCCTATGCGGCCTCCTATTTCGGCAACGCGGATGCGCAGTACGATCTCGCCCGGCTGTATCTGAAGACCCCGGACGCCTCGCGCGAGGATTTCCGCTATGGCGCGCGCTGGCTCGGCCTTGCCGCCCAGAAGGGGCAGCACGAGGCGCAGGCGCTGCTCGGCCAGATGTTGTTCAATGGCGACCGCCTGCCGCGGCAGGCCGCGCGCGGCCTGATGTGGCTGACGCTGGCGCGTGACAGCGCCGGTATCGAGGAAACCTGGATCAAGGAAAGCTACAACCGCGCTTTCGCAAAGGCCTCGGATGACGACCGCGCCATGTGCCTGCAAATGCTGGAACAGTGGGTGCAGGGCGTTCAGGGCCGCCGGTAGTAGGTACCCCCGCCGGGTAGGTTAGCCCGCGGCTGCGCAAAGCGCAGTCCGCCGGCTGCGCGAAGCGCAGTCCGCCGGCGCCATCCAGCGCCTCCAGGCATCAGCTCAAGCCGCCTCCAGATCCAGATCCGCCCATACCGGCACGTGGTCCGACGGCTTCTCCCAAGCCCGCACATAGCTGTCGATGCCGACATTGGCGAGCCGGTCGCTGGCCTGCGGCGACAGCAGCAGATGGTCGATCCTCAAGCCATGGTTCTTCTGCCAGGCGCCGGCCTGGTAGTCCCAGAAGGTGTAGAGCCCGGGTTCGTCGGTGACTGCGCGCAGGGCGTCGGTGAGGCCGAGGCCCAGCAGGGACTGAAAGCTCTCCCGCGTCTCGGCCTTGAACAGGGCGTCCTCGGTCCAGGCGGCCGGGTTGTGGACGTCGCGGGCATGCGGGATGACGTTGAAGTCGCCTGCGAGGATCAGCGGCTCCTCGGCCTTGAGGCGCTCCCTCGAATACTCAAGAAGCCGCGACATCCATTTGAGCTTGTAGGGATATTTCTCGGTCCCGACCGGATTGCCGTTGGGCAGATAGAGGCAGGCGATGCGCATCACACCGTGCTTGAGCGTGACCACGCCCTCGAGGAAACGGGCGTGAGCGTCCTCGTCGTCGCCGGCGAGCCCCGACTTGGTCTCGTCGAAGCGGAGCTTCGAGAGCAAAGCGACGCCGTTGAAGGTCTTCTGACCGTGGGTGACCACGTTGTAGCCCAGCGCCTCGATCTCCAGCCGCGGAAAGGCCTCGTCGACGCATTTGATCTCCTGCAGGCAGACGATGTCCGGCTGGCACTCCTTCAGCCAGGTCAACAGCAGGTCGATCCGCTGCCGGACCGAGTTCACGTTCCAGGTAGCAACTCTGATGGGCATTGGTGGGGCTCCGGGCAGGGGCCATGGTTAGAACAAACTGCAAACGCGCCCGTCAAGGACGCCGCAAAATCTCCCACAAAATTAACCCGGCTTAAGCCGGGCTCGGGCCATTGATACCGAAAAGGTTTTTCGAATGGGATGGCCGGACAAATCCATGAAGCAAGCTGAGCCGCGCGACGGCCTGATCGGCGCGTTCCTGTACTGGCTCGGCGGCTTCGAGATCGAGGACGGCCTGACCGCCGATCTCAGCGAGCGCGAGCTGCGCCGGATTCGCGCCAAGCAGATCGACGCGGTGATGCGCGCAATCCCGGTGACGATGGCCGTCACCATGCTCAACGTCGCCATCGTGCTGATCCTGTTCTGGGGCAGGGGCTGGAACGATTTCCTCGCGATCTGGGGCATGACCCTCGCCGTCACCGCCTCGCTTGCCGTGCGCGCGTGGCGGCGGTCGCATCAAAACCCGCCGCAGGAAGCGTCATCGCGCGCCGCGCGGCAGATGCTGCGGCAGGCGTTCTTCCTCGCGGCGATCTGGGGCACGCTGCCGCTCGCACTGTTCAGCCGGGTCGAGCCGACCAGTCAGCTCATCCTGGCCTGCCTGATGGTCGGCATGATGTCCGGCGGCGCCTTCACGCTGTCGACCTTCCCGCGCGCGGGCCTCGTCTATCTCGCGACCGTGACGATGGCCTGTGCCGGCGCGCTGTTCCTGTGCGGCACCGGGCCATATCTGCTGACCGCGGTGTTCCTGCTGCTGTTCGCGTTCTTCATGGCGCGCAACATCGTCTCGCAGGGCAATCTGTTCCTCGGCAATCTCAAGGCCCGGCTCGAGCTTGAACGTCAGACCGAGATCATCTCGCTGCTGCTGAAGGACTTTCAGGAGAACGCCAGCGACTGGTTGTGGCAGACCGACGCCGAGGGGCATCTCATCGACGTGCCCCAACGCTTCGCCGACGTGGCACAGCTTCCGCTTCCGCTGCTGAAGGGCTCGCATTTCATCGACGTGCTCGACATGCTCTGTCCCGACGACAAGAGCGCAGCCTACAACGTCGTCGGCCTGATGGAGCAGAGCGAGCCGCTGCACGAGATGAACCTCAAGGTCGTCGCCGGCGGCGAGGCGCGGCTGTGGTCGCTCACCGCGAAGCCGGCCTACGACCGCGACGGCCAGTTCCTCGGCTATCGCGGCTTCGGCCGCGACGTCACCGAGCGCTGGCGCGCGGAAAAGGCGGAGGCCGAGAGCCGCGCCAAATCCAACTTCCTCGCGGTGATGAGCCACGAGATCCGCACGCCCATGAACGGCGTGCTCGGGCTTGCCAGCATGCTGCTGGAAACCAAGCTCGATCCGGAGCAGCACGAGGCCGTCACCTCGATCCGCGAGTCCGGCGACAATCTGCAGCGCATCCTCAACGATATCCTCGATCTGTCAAAGCTCGAGGCCGGACGCTTCGCGTTCGAGGCGATCGACTTTGCGCCGCAGGCGCTGGTCGAGACGGTTGCGACCGTCGTGCGCGCAGGCGCCAAGAGCAAGGGGCTCGCCGTCAAGGTCGAGTTCGATCCGAACCTGCCGCCGACGCTGCGCGGTGATGTCGCGCGGATCCGGCAAGTGCTGCTCAACCTCGCCTCCAACGCGGTAAAGTTCACCGACGAAGGCGAGGTGACGATCAAGGCCACCTGCCAGGCGCGCCGCGATCTGCTTGCGACCGTGGAATGGACCGTGACCGACAGCGGCATCGGCATCGCGCCGGAGAAGCTCGGGGAGCTGTTCTCCGACTTCGCGCAGGCCGACGCCTCGATCAGCCGCCGCTTCGGCGGCACCGGGCTTGGGCTTGCGATCTCACGGCGCATCATCGAGCAGATGGGCGGCACCATCGGCGTCACCTCGACGCCAGGCGAGGGCTCGACCTTCCGCTTCACGCTGGTGCTGCCCTGGAGCCAGGCGCAGGCCTCCGACCAGGCGGCGGGCAGCGATGAAGCCGACGAGCTCAAGGCGCGGATTGCGGGGCTCGACCGGCCGCTGAAGGTGCTGGTTGCCGAGGACGATGCCGTCAACCGCATGGTCGTGACCAAGATGTTGGGGGCGTTCGACGTCGAGCTGCGCGTCGTCACCGACGGCGTCCAGGCGGTCGAGGCTGCCTCGGAGAGCGATTACGATGTCGTGCTGATGGATGTGCGCATGCCGGACATGGACGGCCTTGCCGCGACCCGTGCGATCCGCGCACAGGGCGGGCGCTTCGAAGCCTTGCCGATCGTCGCGCTGACCGCCAACGCCTTCCCCGAGGACGTCACGATTTGCCGCGAGGCCGGCATGTCGGATTTTTTGGCAAAGCCGCTGCGTAAGCCCGCGCTCGCCGCCGCCTTGCTGCGCGCGCTCGACGGCCACGCCATGTCGGAGGACGTGCCGCTGCAACCGGAGCTGACGCCGATTGAGGTCGCGTGGACGGACGAGGAAAGGCAGATGACCGGCGCGTAAGCGCTCAGATCGAGAAGCTGGTCCCGCAGCCGCAGGATGGCTACGAGCGCGTACGCCGGCAATGTAACGCTGCGCCGTTACAGTTTTCCATAGACGCGCCCGGCGACCGCCCTCAGGCGCTCGACCGAGCCGGACTCGGGATGCGGCTTGACCGGCGCAAACAGGATCGAAGCCTGCCGGCCGCTCTTCCAGACATAGATGTTGACGGCGTTGCCGTTGCCCTTGGTGCAGGAATGCTCGCCGAACGCTTCACTGCCGAGCTCGGGTATCGTCACGTGTTTGCACGGGCCGGGGCGTTTCATCATGCCGATGACCGTGTCGCGCGAGATCGCGATCACCGCGACGGTCATGGTGTTGGCCTCGCGATCGAACATCATGCAGCTACCCGCGCCGGTCCGCTGGACCGTCAGCGTGCCCTTGTCGAGAAAGCCGTCGGCATCGGCGGCAGTGAGCCACTCGCAATTGCCGAACCGTTCGCTGCTCTTGCTCACGTTGGCGATGGCAACGCGCGCGGCTTCGGCGATCGGCCCGAGCAGCGCGCCATCGGCGCGCCGGCCGATCGGATAGACGCTGATCTGCAGAATGTAATCGCCGGACAAGGCGACGACCGAGGCCTCCTGGCGCTCTGCGCCGGCGACGCTCGTTCCGACCCGTCCTTCGTCGCCGATGTCAGCGACTGCGTTAAGCGGCAAGCGCTCGCCAAGCGTCTTGACGAAGGTCACGTACAATTCCCTGGCGCGGTCCTTGTCGGGATTGCGGAATACGGTCAACATCATCGTGTCGCCGCGTCCGCCCTGATAGATGCAGCCGCGGCCGTCCTGATTTGAAATCAGTGACCATTTGAGCGCCGGCATCGCGCCGGCGAGCTCCTGGGCGCTGATGAATCGGCAGGTTTCGGCAGCGCTCACGGAAAACACCGGGACGGCTGCCATTGCAAGGAATAGAGCGAGGCAAGAGAACAGACGATCAATAATACGCATTGGATAATTTAATACCGCTGTTGGCACGCCACGGCAGATGAAGATGGGCACTACTTGCTTCGTCGTGGCGGTATGATGCAACGTTCAATTTTGCTCGGCTGCTGCCCAGGGCGGACGTGAGCCGCCGATGCTGCTATGATGATCAACCGGATTTTGGATGGGGCCACCGCCTACTTCCGCTGAACGCGCTGACCGGACATGGCTGCATTAACATTGCGACAGGACGGGAAGGAGGTGCCGTGCGGAAAACGATCGCGGTATTGGGCTCTGCCCTCTTCTTTGCGGTTGCGCCTAGCTCGGTGGCGGGGCTCGTTCCCTGGTGGATTACGCGTTGGGAGTTTCGGCCGCCCTTCTTCGATCTCGACGCGACACGCGCCATCGGGATCCTGTTGATCGTTGCCGGTCTACCCGGGCTTGTCGACTCGTTTGCACGCTTTGCGCTGCAAGGATTGGGCACGCCGGCGCCGATCGCACCGACGCAGAACCTCGTGGTGACGGGTCTCTATCGCTATGTGCGCAATCCTATTTACGTTGCCCTTGTCGCCGTCATTTTGGGCCAAGCGGTCTTGTTCGGCGACCAGCGCCTTCTTGGGTACGGTGTGTTGGTGTGGCTTGCCTTCCACGCGTTTGTCGTGGGGTACGAGGAGCCGGCGCTCGTTCGTAGCTTCGGAACGGAGTACGAGGATTTCCGGGCCAATGTCCCGCGCTGGATTCCGCGGCTCACGCCCTGGCGAGCCGCACGACGCCGGAATCATTCGTGACGCGGGCGCCACCGCGGGAAGGGCGTAGGAGCGTGCCCGTCGTAAAATGGCGCGAGAATGATTGGACTGCGGCAGGGGCCGCTTCGGCGTCAGACTGTATCGGACCCGCCGAGCCCCCTTGGGGACCTCGCGATGATCACAAGTTACCCCTGATTTGCCCGACGCGTCAAACGGTTTTCGTAAAGTCCGAAATGCATCGTGCCGACTCCCGGCTACTGTGCATGGGGTTGTTTTTCAGATTTTAAGTCGGGCTAGATCGAGAAGCTGGTCCCGCAGCCGCAGGACGCCGTCGCGTTGGGATTGTTGACGCGGAACGAGGCGCCGATCAGATCATCGACGAAATCGACCTGCGAGCCCGCCAGGAACGGCTGAGAGGCGGAATCGACCAGCACGACCGCATTCTCCTGCTCGATCACGAGATCGTCGTCGGTGCGGTCGCGGTCGATGTCGAACTTGTACTGGAAGCCCGAGCAGCCGCCGCCCTCGACGGAGATGCGCAGCATCGCGCCAGAACCTTCGCCCTTGAGGATCTCCCCAATCCGGCGTGCGGCGCGGTCACTGATGGTCACGTCAGTCGTCATAGCTCGTCTCCGATAGTCCCGCGGTCATACCAAGTTCACTTGCCCAATTCATTTGGTATCCCGGGTCCGGCATAGTTAAGTGCAAGCATACGCAGAATCAAATGGATAGGGACTAAATTCGTCGTGTCCGTCGGAATGGCAGCCCCTCATGCGCCCTATGCCTGCGACCCCGACCGCAGCCGCGGCCGGCTGGTCGCGGAGCCGCCGAGCCGGACCCGCAGCCCGTTCCGGCGGGATTGCGACCGGGTGATCCACTCCACCGCGTTCCGCCGCCTGAAGTACAAGACCCAGGTCTTCGTGTTCCACGAGGGCGACCACTACCGCACCCGGCTGACCCATTCGCTGGAGGTGGCGCAGATCGCTCGCGCCCTGGCCCGGCAGCTCGGACTGGACGAGGACCTCACGGAAACGTTGGCGCTGGCTCATGATCTCGGCCATCCGCCGTTCGGGCACGCCGGCGAGCGGGCGCTGGATGCCTGCCTGAAGGATTTCGGCGGCTTCGACCACAACGCCCAGACCTTGCGCGTCGTCGCTTCGCTCGAGCATCGCTACCCGGAGTTCGACGGTCTCAACCTGACCTGGGAGTCGCTGGAGGGCATCGTCAAGCACAATGGCCCGCTGACGGATCGCAGCGGCGCGCCGGTCGGGCCCTATCGTGAGCATGGCATTCCGGTCGGCATCGCCGACTACATCAAGACCTACGATCTCGAATTGTGGAGCTTCGCCTCGCTGGAGGCACAGGTCGCCGCGATCGCCGACGACATCGCCTATGACGCCCACGACATCGATGACGGTCTGCGCGCCGGCCTGTTCCATCTCGATGATCTCAAGGTGATGCCGCTGACGGCGGAGATCATCGCCGAGACCTCAGCGCATTATCCAGATCTCGAAGACGTCAGGCGGGGCGCCGAGCTGGTGCGCGAGCTGATCTCGCACCTCATCGGTGCAGTGTTTGCGGAGGCGCAGAAGAACCTCGCCTCCGTGAGACCGCAATCGGCCCAGGATGTGCGCCAGCAGAGCCGGGCGCTGGTCACGTTCCCGGCCGCGGTTGCCGAGGAGGAGGCCGCCATCAAGCGGTTTCTCTATCAGCACATGTACCGCCACAAGCGGGTGATGCGGGTGATGGGGGAGGCGGAACAGATCCTGTTCGACCTGTTCGCAAAATACCTGACATCGCCCGGTGAGCTGCCACCGGAATGGCTGCTGGGGGCGGAGGCGGACAATGAGGGCGACCGGGCCCGCCGGATCGGCAATTTCATTGCCGGAATGACCGACCGTTTCGCCCTGACCGAGCACCAGCGGCTCTTTGACTCGACCCCGGATTTGCGTTAGGCGGCGGCCATGCCCGACACATCCTCAGCACTGCACCTGTTCGCCGACGTGCTCGCACGCGTGCACGCCGCCTGCCGCGCGCTCGCAGCGGACGCCAACTGGCCCGAGGGTATCGATTTCTCGCGCGTGGTGGTCGAGCCGCCGCGCGATGCCTCCCATGGCGACATGGCGACCAACGCCGCCATGGTGCTTGCGAAAGAGGCAAAGGCAAAGCCCCGCGACCTCGCCGAGCAGATCGCCGAGCGGCTCCGAGCCGACGCGCTGATTGCCAAGGTCGACGTCGCCGGTCCCGGCTTCATCAATCTGACGCTGAAGCCGGCCGCCTGGGCCGAGGCGCTGCGGACGGTGCTGCGCGAGGGGGCTGACTACGGCCGCGTCCGCGGTGGCACCAAGGTCAATGTCGAATACGTCTCGGCGAACCCGACCGGACCGATGCATGTTGGCCATTGCCGCGGCGCCGTGTTCGGCGACGCGCTGGCAAGCCTGCTCCAGTTCGGTGGCCACGACGTCACCCGCGAATATTACATCAACGATGCTGGCGCCCAGGTCGACGTGCTCGCGCGTTCCGCCTTCCTGCGGTATCGCGAGGCGCTTGGCGAGGATATCGGCGCGATTCCCGAGGGATTTTATCCCGGCGACTATCTGAAGCCGGTCGGGCAGGCGCTTGCGAAGGAGCACGGCGACAAACTGCGCGCGATGAGTGAAGCCGAGTGGTTGCCGATCGCGCGTGCCAAGGCGATCGCGATGATGATGGACGAGATCAGGGACGATCTTGCTGCCCTCAACATCCGCCACGACGTGTTCTTCTCAGAGCGCTCGCTGATCGAGAGCGGCAACAATAAGGTTGCCGAGACCATCGATTTCCTGCGCGCCAAGGGTGATATCTACGAGGGCCGCCTGCCTCCGCCGAAAGGCGCGCCGGTCGAGGACTGGGAAGACCGCGAGCAACTGCTGTTCAAGGCGACGGCTTACGGCGACGACGTCGATCGTCCGCTGATCAAGTCGGACAATTCCTACACCTACTTCGCCTCCGACATTGCCTATCACAAGAACAAGTTCGACCGCGGCTTTGCCGAGATGATCGACGTGTGGGGCGCCGACCATGGCGGCTACATCAAGCGCATGCAGGCGGCGGTGAAGGCAACCACCTCCGGTAAGGGGGCGCTCGACGTCAAGATCGTCCAGCTCGTCAAGCTTCTGCGCAATGGCGAGCCGGTGAAAATGGGTAAGCGAGCCGGTAACTTCGTCACCCTTCGTGAGGTGGTGGACGAAGTCGGCCAGGACGCTGTTCGCTTCATGATGCTCTACCGCAAGAACGACGCGGTGCTGGATTTCGACCTCGCCAAGGTTATCGAGCAGTCGCGCGACAACCCGGTGTTCTACGTCCAGTACGGCCATGCCCGCGGCCACTCGATCTTCCGCAACGCCCGGGCCGAGGTGTTCCCGGAACTGCCGGAGGATACCGGCAAGCGCATCGCGTGGCTCGGCGAGTCGGCCGTGGAACGACTGTCGGACCCGGTCGAGCTCGAGCTGCTCAAGCGCCTCGCAATTTTTCCTCGCATGCTGGAGGCCGCCGCAGCAGCCCATGAGCCGCACCGAATTGCCTTCTATCTCTATGACTTAGCGAGCGAATTTCACGCGCTTTGGACGAAGGGGCGCGATTTGCCCTATTTACGCTTCATTATCAATAATGATGCAGATCTTACAAAGGCGCGACTGGCCATGGTCCAGGGCGTCGTCTCTGTCCTGGCATCGGGCCTCGCCATCCTCGGCGTCCATGCTCCGGACGAGATGCGGTAGTTTGGGGCGAACTACTTAAGGGGAATTTTGGGGGGAACCGGCAGAAGCCGGACCGCTTAGACTTGGTTGAATGCCTTGTGGGTCGAAAGCCGCGCCTTGGTCGAGGGGCGCGCGGCTTTCCCGAAGGGACGCATCATCACGATGGCCGAACGATATCAGGACAGAACGTTTCCTTCCGATGGCTATGGTCGCGCTAGCGATCAGCATGGGAAGGCGGACAACGATCCCTTGGCCGAACTCGCCCGCCTGATCGGACAGACCGATCCATTCGCTGCGCAGGGGCGACCGAGCACGCAGCCGCCGGCACCGCCAGCCCAGAGCTATCAGGACCACGACTATCCGCAGGACTATGCCGAGCAGGCTCCGCCGGCGGTTCCGCCCGGACCGCCCTCATGGATGCGGCGCGCCAACGTGCAGCCGCAGCCGGCGCCCGAGCCCGACTATCCCGTTTCCGTGAACCCGGTTCATCCATTGCACCGCTATTCAGCCCAGCCGACCGCGCCCGAGCCTGATTTCCATCAGCCGCAGGCCTATCAGGACCACGCTTACCAGGATCAGGCCCATCAAGCGCAGGCCCATCAGGATCAGGCCCATCAGGGCCGCGCTCAGCAGCAGCATGATCAGGCCTACCAGGAGCAAGCCTATCAGGAGCCGCATCAGCCACCCGATCCGGCGCGCTACGACGACGCGCTCTATGGACGGCTGGAGGGTGGCGAGCAGGATTATCAGCGCGATCCCGCCTATCCGGACGATCCTTACGCGTTCCAGAGCGACTATCCCGAGGCCGATCTCGACGAGCCGAAGAAGCCGCGCGGCGGCATGATGACGGTCGCGGCGATCCTCGCGCTTGCCGTGGTCGGCACTGGCGCGGCCTTCGCCTACAAGACCTATGTCGGTTCGCCCCGCAGCGGCGAGCCGCCGATCATCAAGGCTGACAACACGCCGACCAAGATCGTGCCGGCGCCGACCGACTCCTCGGCCAAGGTGCCGGATCGCATGGCGAGCGGCGACGGCTCCGAGAAGATCGTGCCGCGCGAAGAGGCGCCTGTCGACGTCGCTGCCAAGGCGGGCGGCCCGCGCGTGGTCTTCCCGCCGCTGAATCAGAACGCGAACCCGCCGTCGGTGGCGAGCGTCGCGCCTTCCACGATCCCGCCGCCAAGCGCGGGTCCAATCCCGAGCAACGGCACGCTGCCGGCCAACACGCCGCGCTCGATCAGGACTGTGGCCGTGAGGGGCGATCAGACCGATAGCACCACGCCGCAATCCGCAGCCGCCAAGCCGACGGCAGCCGCGCCGAAGCCCGTTGCCGTGCCCGCCGCGCCGCCTGCGCCGCGCAATCCGCCGTCTTCGGCCAATGCCAGTGCCAACCAGCCGCTCTCGCTTGCACCGCAATCGACGCCGGTTGCGGAGGTGCCGCAGCGGATGGCTGCGACCAACCCGACGCAACTCACGCCCGCCACCAATGGTGGTGGCGGCTACGTCGTGCAGGTCTCCTCGCAGCAGAGCGAGGACAGCGCGGCCGCGTCCTACCGGGTGCTTCAGAGCAAATATGGCAGCGTGCTTGGATCGCGCTCGCCGGTGATCAAGCGGGTCGATCTGACCGACAAGGGCAAGGGGGTCGTCTATCGCGCCTTCGCCGGACCCTATGGTTCGGCCGAGGAAGCGACGCAGGCTTGCAACAGCCTGAAGTCCGCTGGCCTGTCCGCCTGCTTCGTCCAGAGGAATTAACGGCCGTTTCCTTGACCCCCTCGCGGGGCAGGGTTAATCGGCCGTTATGAGCACGCGGGCCTTCATTACCGGTGTATCCGGAACGGAACTAACCGCCGCCGAGCGGGAGTTTATCCGTGCCGAACGCCCATGGGGCTTCATCCTCTTCAAGCGCAATGTCGCGACGCCGGCTCAAGTCGCTGCGCTGGTTGCGGAATTGCGGTCGGTTGCGGACGCGGCTGACGCGCCTGTCCTGATTGACCAGGAGGGGGGCCGGGTGCAGCGGCTGGGCCCGCCGCACTGGCCGGTCTATCCGCCGGGCGCGATTTTCTCGACCTTGTACGACGCTGATTCGGTCCTTGGATTGGCGGCTGCGCGCCTCAGCGCCCGGCTGATTGCGTCGGATCTCACCGATCTCGGCATTACCGTGGATTGCCTGCCGCTGGCTGACGTGCCGGTGCCGGGGGCCGATGGCGTCATTGGGAACAGGGCTTACGGCACTGAGCCGGGCAAGGTCGCCGCGATCGCGCGCGCGGTCACCGAGGGCCTGGAGCAGGGCGGCGTGCTGCCCGTTCTCAAGCACATTCCCGGTCATGGACGCGCCACCGCCGACACCCATTTCAAGCTGCCGACGGTCGATGCCCCGAGGGACGAACTCGACCGGACCGACTTTGCGGCGTTCAAGCCGTTGGCCGACCTGCCGATGGCCATGACTGCACATGTTGTGTTTAGCGCGGTCGACCCCGCCCATCCGGCGACGACTTCTGCGACAATGATCACTCAGGTGATTCGCGGCGTGATCGGGTTCCAGGGTTTGTTAATGAGTGATGACGTGTCGATGAACGCGCTGTCGGGGAATATCGCCGAACGGACCCGCGCCATCTTCGCGGCCGGCTGCGACATGGCCCTGCATTGCAACGGCAACATCGAGGAGATGCGCGAGGTCGCCGGCCAGACACCTGAGCTGTCCGGCACGGCGCTGGCGCGGGCGAAGGCCGCACTTGCGTCGCGCAAGGCACCGCAGCGGTTCGACCGGGCGGCCGCACGCGCCGAACTGGACGCATTGATCGCACGGGCAAACACGGCATCCGCATGACCGCAGAAATCCTATCGTTTGAAACCGGGCGGCCTGCAGAGCTCGCCGAGGGTGAGCCGGCGCTGGTCGTGGACGTCGAGGGCTATGAGGGCCCGCTCGACCTGCTGCTCGCGCTGGCGCGGCAGCAGAAGGTCGATCTCGCCAAGATCTCGATCCTGGCGTTGGCCGACCAGTACCTCCACTTCATCGAAGCCGCGCGAAAGATCCGGCTTGAGCTTGCCGCCGATTACCTCGTGATGGCGGCTTGGCTCGCCTTCCTGAAGTCGCGCCTATTGCTGCCGGAGCCGCCGAGTGCGGAAGGCCCGAGCGCCGAAGAGATGGCGACCGCACTCGCCAACCGCCTGCGCCGGCTGGAAGCCATTCGCGAAGCCGCCAACCGGCTGATGAACCGGCAGCAATTGCTGCGCGACATCTTCCCGCGCGGCGAGCCCGAGCAGATCGCCGAGATCAAGCACCCGAAATACACCGCGACGCTGTACGACCTGCTCACTGCCTATGCCGCGCAGCGCCAGTCGCGCGTGCTGGCGAGCGTGCATCTGGCCAAGCGCACGGTGTGGTCGCTCGCCGAGGCGCGCGCCACGCTGGAGCGGCTGGTCGGCAGCATCAGCGAACAGGACGACTGGGGCGTTCTCGACGACTTCCTGGTCCGCCACGTCGCCGATCCGACGCAGCGCGCGACGGTGTTCGCTTCGAGCTTTGCCGCCGCGCTCGAGCTGGTGCGCGAAGGTCAGCTCGAGCTGAACCAGAAAGAGGCGTTCGCGCCGATCTATTTCCGGAAGGGGCGCCCGAAACCGGTCGTGGACGCAGCTCCTGCGCCTGATGCGCCGGTCGGTTAAGTGCAAGAAGGAGAAGCTGCCATGGCAAGCCTGGCTGAAGTGCGGGTAGAAGAGGCCGAGCCGATGGAGAACGAGTCCCAGGCACGTCCTGAAGAGCTGCGGCTGCTGGAAGCGCTGCTGTTTGCTTCGAATGAACCGCTGGACACCGCGACGCTGGCCAAGCGCATGCCTGATGGCGTTGACGTCAAGGCCGCGCTCGAACAGCTCCAGGCAGACTATGCCTTGCGCGGCGTCAATCTCGTGCGTGTCGCCAACAAATGGACCTTCCGCACCGCCGGCGATCTCGCCTGGCTGATGACGCGGGAGAGCACCGAGACCCGCCGCCTGTCGCGTGCCGCGATCGAGGTACTGGCGATCATTGCCTATCACCAGCCGGTGACGCGCGCCGAGATCGAAGAGATCCGCGGCGTCGTCACCTCGAAAGGCACGCTCGACGTGCTGCTGGAAACCGGCTGGATCAAGCCGCGCGGTCGTCGCAAGACGCCCGGCCGCCCCTTGACCTTCGGAACCACCGAGGACTTCCTGTCGCAGTTCACCCTGGAACAGCTTGGCGATCTGCCGGGCCTGGAAGAGCTGAAGGGCACGGGCCTGCTGGATTCGCGCCTGCCGACTGGATTCAGCGTGCCGACCCCGTCGGATGACCCGCAGCTGCGCGAGGACGAGGATCCGCTGGAACCGGGCGAGGACCTGGATCTGGCGCTGGCGCCTGCGGTCGAGCCCGAGACGCCGGAAGGCGGCAATGAGGGCGGCGAGGGTGGCAGCGAGGACTGACGTCCCGGCCGTTAAGAGAGGCCCCCTGCGACCAGTTAACACTGGCAAGATTACGTAGCGCCAACAGCGAATTGGCGCTGCCTTGGTCCTTGTTTTTGAGGCCTGCCGCGCCTAGGTTTCGGGAAGATCGGCCGGGTCCCCGGCCAAGTGTGTTTGGAGGGTTGCAGGATGGGTTCGCTTAGCATTTGGCACTGGATCCTGGTGATCGCAGTCGTCCTGCTGCTGTTCGGCCGCGGCAAGATTTCGGATCTGATGGGCGACGTGGCGCAGGGCATCAAGGCCTTCAAGAAGGGCATGCAGGACGACGACAAGGTCGCCGACAAGCCTGAGCCGGCCAAGTCGATAGAGCACAACACCGCGCCGCCGACCGCGGCCCGGTCCGACGTCGGCAGCAAGGCCGTCTGAGCAGGCGTACGCGAGACGCGGGTGACGGCGCCGATCCTAAGCGCGAAGGATTGGGCCGGTCGCGGCTGGCGTGAACGGAAGACCTCATGTTCGACATCGGGTGGAGTGAACTGGTCCTGATCGGGGTCGTGGCCCTGGTCGCCATCGGCCCGAAAGAGCTGCCGGGCGTGCTGCGCATGGTCGGGCAGTGGATGGGCAAGGCCCGCAAGATGGCTGCCGAATTCCAGGGCCAATTCCAGGAAGCGATGCGCGAGGCCGAAATGGCCGACCTCAAGAAGAGCTTCGACGAGGTCAAGGAAGCCGCTTCCGGCTTTGCCGGCAACAACCTGATGACCTCGCTCCAGAAGGATGTCAGCGACGCGCTCCGCGTCGATGCGCTGGACAAGCCGGCCGAAACCTCCACGACCTCGGCCGTCGAAACGCCGGCGACTTCAAGCGAAACGCCGGCGATTGCAAGTGAAGCGCTGGCGATTTCAAGCGAAACGCCGGCGACACCGACCACGCCGGAGGCGCCGACGCCCGAGACCTTCGTGGAGGCCGAGGCGCATGCGGCCGTGAACGAGCCGCTCGCGATCACCCGCGAGGTCGAGCAGGCTCAGGTCATGCAAGACACTGCGCCATCCGAGGCGATCAAGGACGTCAAAGCGTCATGAGCGACGCCGATATCGAGGCCAGCAAAGCCCCTCTGATGGACCACCTGATCGAGCTGCGGTCGCGGCTGATCAAGGCGCTGCTTGGCTTCGGCGTGGCCTTCATCTTCTGCTTCTTCTTCGCCAAGCAGATCTACAACGTGCTGGTCTGGCCGTTCGTGTGGGTCGCGGGTCCCGAGAATTCGAAGTTCATCTACACGGCGCTGCTGGAATATTTCATCACCCAGCTCAAGCTCGCGTTGTTCGGCGCCGGCTTCATCTCGTTCCCGATCGTCGCGACGCAGATCTACAAGTTCGTCGCGCCCGGGCTCTACAAGCACGAGAAGCAGGCCTTCCTGCCGTATCTGGTCGCGACCCCGTTCTTCTTCGTGCTGGGCGCGGCGCTGGTCTATTTTGTGGTGCTGCCGATGCTGGTCCGCTTCTCGCTCGGCATGCAGCAGGCCGGCAGTGACGAGACCGCGCAGATCCAGCTGCTGCCCAAGGTCGGCGAATATCTGTCGTTGATGATGTCGCTGATCTTCGCCTTCGGCATCGCCTTCCAGCTTCCGGTGATCCTGACGCTGCTTGGCCGCATTGGAATCGTCACCTCGAAAATGCTGCGCGAGAAGCGCCGCTACTTCATCGTCATCGCCTTCGTCATCGCAGCCGTGCTGACCCCGCCGGACGTGCTCAGCCAGTGCTCGCTGGCGATTCCGTTGCTGGCGCTCTACGAGGGCTCGATCATCGCGGTCGGGATGGTGGAGAAGAAGGCGGCGGCGTCGCAGGCCGCAACCGGGACCGACGTGTCGACGCCGCCCAATCCGGCGGAGTAGGGCTAGGGTTCGCTGTCATTCCCCGCGAAGGCGGGGAATCCAGTACGCCGTGGCCTATCGAGGAATCACCGCAGTCTCTGGAATACTGGATCGCCGGCTTTCGCGGGCGATGACAGCTGTGCTAGGGGGAGCCAGCCATTTGCAATCTTGCAAACCTTCAATTTGCAAGCTTGCAACAAGCCCCAGGACCACGGCCATGCACGACATCAAATCGATCCGCGACAATCCGCAAGCCTTCGACACCGGCCTTGCCCGCCGGGGCCTGAAGCCGTTGTCGGGCTCGCTGCTCGCGATCGACGAGAAGCGGCGGGCGGCAATCCTGGCCTCGGAGCAGGCGCAGGCGCGGCGCAATGCGGCCTCCAAGGAGATCGGCGACGCCAAGAAGGCCAAGGATGACGCGCGCGCCGCCAAGCTCATGGCGGAGGTCGCCGAGCTCAAGACCACGATGCCGCAGCTCGAAGCCGTTGCGAAAGCCGCCGACGAGGAGCTCGCCACGGCGCTGTCGGCGATCCCCAATCTGCCGCTCGGCGAAGTGCCCGACGGCGTCGACGAGCACGGCAATGTGCAACGCCATGTCTTCGGCAACCGGCGCAACTACGCGTTTGCGCCCAAGCCCCATGATGATCTCGGCGGCGCGCTCGGTGACATGGATTTCGAGACGGCGGCAAAGCTCTCCGGCGCGCGCTTCGTCGTGCTGAAGAAGGGGCTGGCGCGGCTCGAACGCGCGCTCGGCCAGTTCATGCTGAATCTGCACATCGACGAGCACGGCTATACCGAGATCAATCCGCCACTGCTGGTCCGCAACGAGATCATGTTCGGTACGGGACAATTGCCGAAATTCGAGGACGACCAGTTCTGGGCGATCAAGGGCGAATTGCTCGCCGCACCCGATCTGGAGCGGCTGCGGACCGAGCGTCTCGGCATCATTCCGACAGCGGAGGTGGCGCTCACCAACCTCGTTCGAGAATCCATCCTCGATGAGAAGCAGCTGCCGATGCGGTTGACTGCGCTGACGCCGTGTTTTCGCGCGGAGGCGGGCGCCGCAGGACGTGATACCCGAGGCATGATCCGCCAGCACCAGTTCACCAAGGTGGAGCTGGTGTCGATCACGACGCCGGAGACCAGCAAGGACGAGCATGAGCGGATGCTGGCATGTGCCGAGGAAGTGCTGCGCCGGCTCGATCTGCATTACCGTGTGATGACGCTTTGCACCGGAGACATGGGCTTTTCGTCGCAAAAGACCTATGACATCGAGGTCTGGATGCCCGGGCAGGGCGAGGGCGGCGCGTTCCGCGAGATCTCGAGTTGCTCGGTCTGCGGTGACTTCCAGGCCCGCCGCATGGACGCCCGCTCGCGCGGTCCGGACGGCAAGCCACGATTCGTGCACACGCTGAACGGCTCCGGCACCGCGCTCGGCCGCGCACTGATCGCCGTGATGGAGACTTATCAACAGGAGGACGGCTCGATCGCAGTCCCCGACGTGCTCCAGCCCTATATGGGCGGGCTGAAGGTGGTCGCGCGCGAGTAGCGCGTTTTCGAGCGAAGTCGATACCGGTTCGCGTCAAGAAAACACCTCAAACAAGATAAAAATCTGGACTCACGTTCCGATTCTATCGGAACGGGAGTTCAGGGCGTGCTGCCCGGCTGTCACGCAGAAACGTTTGGTTGCGAAGATCGGGCGGCTGGTTATTCTGCCGGCCACCCGACAACACGAACTCACTGTTCATGGCCTTGCACCGCGACATCTTCTGGGTCGGCAGACAATGGGCGGTGACAGGTGCCGGTATCCAGGCTGTCGATCAGCGTCTGCGTGGTGTGCTCGACA
This sequence comes from Bradyrhizobium sp. Arg816, assembly GCF_029989365.1. Lineage (GTDB taxonomy): Bacteria > Pseudomonadota > Alphaproteobacteria > Rhizobiales > Xanthobacteraceae > Bradyrhizobium. The sequence continues at coordinate 21,420 of NZ_JAPRAQ010000002.1, forward strand.
TCGCGATCGCGCGGCTCTGGGATGACGATCTCGTGTGCAGCCGGCGGGCCAAGCCCGGCGTGAATGCTGCGGATTTCGACAAGGCGCTGACCGTGGCGCGCGAACGCTTTCCGCAGACGCCGGAGCCGGACCCGATCCTCGCGCATATGAAGGCGCTCGGGGTGATCGAGGCCCCGGTCGTGAGCCTGGTGGTGCCGGCGATGAAGCTGCGTGCGGAAGGCAGGCTCGCGCGCTTCCTGCCGCAATGGCGGATCCGCAGGTAGCAGGACCAGGCCGGGAACCCGCCGCCGGCCCCAGTCGGCCGGTTTGCCTGATCGGCCCCGGCCGGATAAGACGGTTCAGACCCGCTTCAGGAATCGACCCCCGGCATGCGCATTCTCTGCACCAATGACGACGGCATTCACGCCCCCGGCCTCAAGGTCGTGGAGGAGATCGCACGTGCATTGTCCGACGACGTCTGGGTCGTGGCGCCCGAACTCGACCAGTCCGGCGTGTCGCATTCGCTCTCGCTGAACGATCCGCTGCGCCTGCGCGAGGTCGGACGAAACCACTTCGCGGTGCGCGGCACGCCGACCGACTGCGTCATCATGGGCGCGCGCCATATCCTCGGCACCAAGCCACCGGACCTCGTACTGTCCGGCGTCAACAAGGGCCGCAACGTCGCCGAGGACGTGGTCTATTCCGGCACCATCGCCGGCGCGCTGGAGGGCACCATCCTGGGGCTGCCGTCTTTCGCCCTGTCGCAGGAGTTCAGCGTCGAGACGCGCGAGCACCCGCTTTGGGACACCGCGCTCAAATTCGGACCCGACATCCTGCGCAAGGTGATCGCCGCCGGCATCCCGAAGGACACCGTCATCAACGTCAATTTCCCGGCCTGTACGCCGGAAGAGGTGCTCGGCATTCGCGTCACGCGCCAGGGCAAGCGCAATCTCGGCTTCCTCAGGATCGACGAGCGCAGGGACGGCCGCAACAATCCCTATTTCTGGATCGGCTTCGAGCGTGCCGCGATGATGGATACGCCTGCCGAAGGCACCGATCTGGCGGCGCTGCGCGAGCGTTATGTCTCCGTTACGCCGCTCCGGCTCGACCGCACCAATGAGGCGTTTTCCGAAGCGCTGAGCGCGACGCTGAAGTAATCGCTAGCCGCCGCGAAGGGCGGCTTCGATGGTCTTGCTGAGCGCGTCGAGCTGGAACGGCTTCTGCAGCGCCGGCCGGTCGCGGTACTGCTCGGGCAGACCGGAGGAGCCGTAGCCGGTGGCGAAGATGAACGGGCACCCCTTCGCCTTGATGACATCGGCGACCGGAGAGATGACCTTGCCGTTGACGTTGACGTCGAGGATGGCGATGTCGAACTCGGTCGCCTGGGCGAGCCGCAGGGCCTCGGTGATATCGCCGGCCTCGGCAGCCACCTGGTAGCCGAGCTCTTCGAGCATATCCGCGACCATCATCCTGATCATCACCTCGTCCTCGACGAGGAATACGGAGCGGCCCGATGGCCCGGTCGCGGTCATAGTCGTTGAGTCCTTGCCCATTTGCGGAAAACGTTCGCAGATAACGCGAATCGACGCAATGCGCGTTTCGGCGAGCGGACACCTGAAAATGGTCTTTGCAGCCAACCCGTTGCAAGCCGATTTATGGTCCAATACCGCGCCCGAAAGGCTATCATGGGTTCCTGGGTAGGAACAGGATTCCCGCCCCGGGTCTTAACGAGACAAGTGGCCCCGGACCCGACGAAACGATAAGCAGCAATGACCTCCGATCAGCACCCGCCGGAAAAGATGATGTTTCAGCTCTCGCTGAGGCGCCGCGGCATCAGCGATCAGGCGGTGCTGCGGACCATGGAGGAGGTGCCGCGCGATCTGTTCGTCGAGGAGACCGATCGCGACGCCGCCTATCGTGACAGCGCGCTGCCGATCGCCTGCGGGCAGACCATCAGCCAACCCTTCGTCGTCGCCTACATGACCGAGCAGCTCCAGCTCCAGAAGAAGCACCGCGTGCTCGAGATTGGCGCCGGCTCGGGCTATCAGGCCGCCGTGCTGTCGCGGCTCGCGGGCCAGGTGCTGACCGTCGAGCGCTACCGCAAGCTTGCGGAGGCGGCACGCGCCCGGCTTGAAAAGCTCGGCTGTCACAATGTCGAGGTGATGCTCGGCGACGGCCTCAACCTGCCGGCCAATATCGGCCCGTTCGACCGCATCATCGTGACCGCCGCGATCGAGCAGCTTCCGGAGAACCTGGTCGAGCGGTTGGAGGTCGGCGGCATCCTGATCGCGCCCATCGGCCCGCACCATGGTGTGCAGACGCTGGTCCGTCTCAGCCGGACCGAAGCCGGGATCGAGCGCAAGGAACTCGTCGAGGTCCGCTTCGTGCCGGCGCTGCCCGGGGTGGCGCGGGAACTCTAGATTTCCGGATCGGCTGTGCTGCCAACATCTTATGGGAGGGTTAAGCCGTTATTTACTCGCGACGTGTTTACTTAAAAGATCAGTTCTGTTGCGTACGAGTGAGTAACCATGTCTGTTGTCGCCGAGTTGCTTTACTCGCGCCGCGTGCCGCAGGTTGCGGTCTTGGCGCTGATCTCGTTCAGCTTTGCAGGGTGCAGCGCCGACATGCAGTCGCGGCTGTCCCAGTCGAACTTCTCCAACCCCTTCTCGTCTGATCAGACCGGTACGGTGCAGCAGGCGCCGCCGCAGCAGCGTGAGCTGCCGCAATATTCGCGGCCGCAGACGCAGCCCGGTTATTATCAGTCGCAGCCCTTGCCGCCGCCGGCGGTCTCCGCGCCGCAATCCTATCCCGTTGCGGGAGGTGGTGGCGTGTCCGGAGGCGGCCGTGGCGTCAGCTCCTACGCGTCCCCGGCGCAGCCGCATCTGGAGACCACGGCCACCGTGCCGCCGCGCTCGGTCGCCGCCGCCCAGGCGGCCGGCGGGACCAAAATCATCGTCGGCACCAGCGACACGCTCGACGTGCTCGCCAAGCGCTATCGCGTCACGCCGCAGGCGATCCTCGCCGCCAACGGCTACAAGGGCCCGCGCGCGCTCTCGCCCGGTCAGCAACTGATCATCCCGCATCCGGCCACAGCCGCTGCGCCCGCACCGGCGATGGCTCCTGTCGCGGCGGCTCCCGCGATGGCGCCTGCTGCGAAGCCGGTTGCAGTCGCAGCGCCGCCGAGCACGCACTTCGTCAATCACGGCGACACGCTCGCCAGCATTGCCCGCAAGAACCATATCTCGTCGGCTGAGCTTGCCCGTGCCAACGGCCTCGATCCGTCGGCCAAGCTCAAGCTCGGCACCAGGCTGACCGTACCCGGTGCCAAGACCGCTGCCCTTGCGGTGCCGGTTGCCGCTGCTCCCGTCGCCGGGACGCTGCAGCCCGTTGCGGTTGCTCCCGCACCCGCCACCAAGATGGCCGCTGTCGCCGCACCGGTGCAAAGCGCGCGTCTGGCCCAGGCCACGGCCAATGTCGAAGAGAAGGCCGCGGAGGCTCCGGCGAAAGCTGCGGAGACCACCAGCGCGCTGCCGACCTTCCGCTGGCCGGTGCGCGGCAAGGTGGTCACGACCTACGGCGCCAAGACCAATGGCAAGTCCAATGACGGCATCAATCTCGCGGTGCCCGAGGGGACGCCGGTCAAGGCGGCTGAAGACGGCGTCGTCGCCTATTCAGGCAACGAGCTCAAAGGTTACGGCAATCTGGTCCTGGTTCGGCACTCCAACGGCTACGTCACCGCATATGCCCATGCGAGTGAGCTGATGGTGAAGCGCGGCGATACCATCAAGCGCGGTCAGGTCATTGCCAAGTCGGGTCAATCCGGGGAGGTGGCGTCGCCGCAGCTCCACTTCGAGATCCGTAAGGGATCGAGCCCGGTTGACCCGCTTCAATTCCTGAACGGGGCGTGAGGCGCGGGCCCGGAGTAGGGCACGCGATCACCACGCGTATGCTGTCATCGCCCGCCTTGTGCGTATTGCGCACTGGAGCGGGCGATCCAGTATTTCAGAGGCGGCGGTCGCCAAGCCGAGAAACTGCCTCGAACCGTGGCGTACTGAGGCTTTTGTGTCCGGACAATCAATTATCGAAAAACAACCCCATGCAAAGTAGCCGATGGCTGCCGGTGGCATGTCCTAATGTTCTGAATCTGCTTCGGTTTCGATGGCGCAGCGGACATGGCAGCGCTTGCTGGCGACCCAGCGCCGTCGTGACCCGATCAGGACCCTTGATCTAGATCAACCGGGAAGTCTGGCGTTCCGTATCCGTAGCGGCGCAGGCCAATGACGCTCGGGTCCGGAGATCGGCATGAAGCTGGCTGATGCGAAATCGTCGCCTGATTCCGGACAATCGGTCCAGCATCCAGCAGGTGAGGGGATGCTGTACGTGCCAAACGGCACGTTTCGCATGGGTTCGGATCGGCACTATCCGGAGGAAGCGCCGGTCCACCGCGTCACCGTGGATGCGTTTTGGATGGATTGCCATCCAGTGACCAACCGGCAATTCAAGGCGTTCGCCAAAGCTACCGGCCACGTCACCGTTGCCGAGATCACGCCCGATCCAAAGGACTATCCGGGAATACTCCCGCACATGGTCTATGCGGGCTCGCTGATGTTCTCTCCGCCCGCTTATCCGGTCAGTCTCCGGGACTTCAGCCAGTGGTGGACCTTCGCCAAAGGCGCGGACTGGCGGCATCCCTACGGGCCGGGCAGCGACATCCGTGGGCTGGACGATCATCCCGTCGTGCATGTGGCCTTCAGCGATGCGCTCGCCTACGCAAAATGGGCCGGCAAGGATTTGCCAACCGAGGCGGAATGGGAATTCGCGGCGCGCGGCGGGCTGGACGGCGCCGAGTTCGCATGGGGGGATGAATTTGCGCCCGGGGGCCGTCACATGGCCAACACCTGGCAGGGCGAATTTCCACGCCAGAACACCAGGGACGACGGATACGAACGGACATCGCCGGTCACCGCATTTCCGCCGAACGGTTACGGGCTGCACGATCTGATCGGCAACGTCTGGGAATGGACGTCCGACTGGTACTCGCCTCGGCATGAGGCTGACGCAGCAAAAGCCTGCTGCATTCCAGAGAACCCGCGCGGCGGCCGCGAGGCCGATAGCTACGACCCCAGAACGACCAACGTCAAGATTCCACGCAAGGTCATCAAGGGCGGCTCGCATTTGTGCGCGCCGAACTACTGCCGACGCTACCGGCCGGCAGCGCGACACGCGGAGCCGGTCGACACATCCACGAGTCATCTTGGATTTCGGTGCATCAGGCGAGGAGCCTCTGACGCATCATAACGGGAGAGCGACGTCATGTTGAATTGCATATTCGATGACAAGCTGTCGACCGCAACGCCGCACAAGACGCCCAGTTGTCACAAGAGGTCCTGCGCCTCGCTGCTTGGCGCGACGATGTTGATGTCGCTGTCCGGAACAGCCAGCACTCCGGCGACCGCACAGCCGGCGCAAAAGCCCAACATCCTCTTCATCATGGGTGACGACATCGGCCTGTACCAGCCAAGCATCTACCATCGCGGATTGATGGTCGGGGAGACGCCCAACATCGATCGCATCGGCAATGAAGGCGCGATATTCACGCATTATTATGCCGAGCAGAGCTGCACGGCAGGGCGGAACGCTTTCTTCACCGGCATGCACCCGTTGCGCACCGGTATGATCCCCCCACAACTGCCCGGCAGTCCGTCCTATCTGCGGCCCGGCACCCCGGCGCTCGCCAAGTTCCTGCTCGATCTCGGCTACAACACCGGCGAGTTCGGCAAGAACCATCTCGGCGATCACACCGACGCGCTGCCGACCGCGCATGGCTTCCAGGAATACTGGGGCTATCTGTATCACCTCGATGCGATGCAGGGCGTGAGCTTCCCGGACATCAACAAGTCCCCCACCCAGCAGACAGTTGCCCCGCCATGCAAGAATACGCCGATCCCCGGCATCCCGGAGGTACCGGGCGCGGTCGATCCGAAAACGTCGGTTTGCCTGACGCCTCCGCGCAACGTCCTGTCGTGCAAGTCGGATGGCACATCCAGGACTCAGCAGTGTATCGACCAGGGCCCGCTGACGCTCGAGCGATCGAAGGGGGTCGACGAGGAAATCTCGGCCAAGGTCGTCGACTTCATCGATCGCAACGATCCGAAGACGACGGGTAAGCCGTTCTTCGTCTGGTACAACCCCGCGCGTATGCACATCACGACCGTGCTGAATGACAAGTACGCGGCCATGGTCGGCGAGCCCGGCGGCAAGGACTGGGGCCTCAACGAGGCCGGCATGAAGCAGCTCGACGATAACATCGGCGTGGTGCTGAAGAAGCTCCAGGACATGGGCCAGCTCGACAACACGATCGTGGTGTTCACGACCGACAACGGTGCCGAAACCATCACCTTCCCGGACGGCGGCACAACTCCGTTCAAGGGCGGCAAGCTGAGCACCTGGGAAGGCGGCATGCGCGCTCCGGCGCTCGTTCGCTGGCCCGGGGTTATCAAGCCCGGCACCATCAAGAACGACATCTTCGCTTCGCTCGACTGGCTGCCGACGTTTGTCAACATCGCGGGCGGCGCAAAGGGAGATGCGCTGAAGAAGCGCATCGAGGCCGGCCAATATCCCGGCATCGTGAAGACGACGCTCGATGGCGTCGATCAGACCGAATACCTCTCCGGGCGTTCGGAAACGTCGGCGCGCGATACCTTCTTCTACTATTCGGGCAAGGACCCGTCGGCCGTCCGCTACAAGAACTGGAAGATCTACTTTACGATGGTCTCCGACGCGCCGCAGGGCTTCATTGCCGGCGCGCTTCCCTATCACTGGGCCCAGGTCGTCAATATCAAGCGAGACCCGTTCGAGACCTCCATTGGTTCACAATTCAAGACACTCATAGGCGTGGGCGGCTCAATCGGCAATCCTTCCACAGCCTACATCTATGACTGGAACATGCTGCCCATCGGGCAGGCGCTGTGGCTGAAGGAACTCGAGAGCTATATTGCTTACCCACCGCTGCAGGACCCGGCGAGCTACAACCTCGATCAGGTGCTGCAACAGGTCAAGCAGGCCAAAGTTGCCGGTCGCAGCGACTAGCTGCGTGAGACGAACGGGATCTGACGAAGCGGGCGCCCCACGACGGGGGCGCCCGCCAACGGAATTGCGAGCAAAGTGATAACGGCCCGCGCGGGCCGGTCGGCACCTCCACAAGCCATTTCGGCTTCCGATGCATCAAGCGAACAGAACAAATTGCATCACAACGGAGAGGAGCACGTCATGAGTAACAAGCTTCCGCCAGAAGAATCCCACGACGTTGCGCCGCAATCGGGCGGCGGAATGAAACGCCGCGATCTGCTGCTGAGCGGCAGTTCGCTTGTGGCCGCTTCGGCACTCACCGCGGTCGGGCTAACAAGTTCTGCGCATGCGCAGCAACCAACGCCGTCACCCGCGCCAGCCGGGCAGCGGCCGAACATCGTCTTCATCATGGGTGACGACATCGGCATGTGGAATATCGGCGCTTATCACCGCGGCCTGATGGCCGGCCGGACGCCCAATCTCGACAAGCTCGCCGCCGAAGGCATGCTGTTCACCGATTACTATGCCGAGGCGAGCTGCACGGCAGGTCGCGCCAACTTCATCACCGGTGAATTGCCAATCCGCACCGGCATGACCACTGTCGGCCAGGCCGGCGCTGCCATCGGCATACCCGCGCAGGCCGTGACCATCGCCACGGCGTTGAAAGGAATGGGTTACGCCACCGGCCAGTTTGGCAAGAATCACCTCGGCGACAAGAATGAATTCTTGCCGACAGTGCACGGCTTCGACGAGTTCTTCGGTTACCTCTATCACCTCGACGCAATGGAAGACCCCGCGCACCCAAACTACCCGCAGGATCTGCTGAACGTCGTCGGTCCACGCAACATGCTTCATACTTATGCGACCAACGTGGATGACCCCACGGTGGACCCGCGTTGGGGCAAGGTTGGAAAGCAGAAGATCGAGGATGCTGGAACGCTCTATCCCAAGCGAATGGAGACCGTGGACGACGAAATCCGCGACCTGGCGATCAAGTTCATCGAGAAGGCCAAGGCCGACAACAAGCCGTTCTTCCTGTGGCTCAATCCAACCCGGATGCACATCGTAACGCATCTTTCACCAAAGTACGAGGCGACGCGCAACTCCAAGAACGGCTGGTCGATACATGAAGCCGGCATGGCGCAGCTCGATGACGACATCGGCATCGTGATGCAGAAGCTCAAGGATATGGGTGTGGACGACAACACCATCGTGGTCTTCACCACCGACAACGGCACCGAGGTCTTCACGTGGCCCGACGGCGGACAGACGCCTTTTGCGCAGAGCAAAGGCACCGTCATGGAAGGTGGCTTCCGCGTCCCCTGCATGATCCGTTGGCCGGGCAAGGTGCCGGCCGGCAAGGTCGAGAACGGCATCATTTCCGGCCTGGACTGGTTTCCCACCTTCCTGGCGGCGGCCGGCAACCCGAACATTGCAGAGGAGCTGAAGAAGGGCAAACAGATCGGTGACACGACCTATAAGTGCTATCTGGACGGCTATAACCAGATCGACATGATTACCGGCAAGGGGCCGTCGAACCGGCACGAAATCTTTTACTTCGGAGAGAGCGAACTCGGGGCCGTGCGCATCGACGACTTCAAGTATCGTTTCATCGACCAGCCTAGAGGCTGGCTCGGTGAAAAAACCAAGGCTGACGTGCCCTACTTGACGAACCTTCGCCTCGATCCGTTCGAGCGCACGGGCTGGCCCGATAGCGGGTCGAAAGAGGGCGCGCAGCAATACTTCGACTGGTTCAAATACGAATTCTGGCGCTTTGTGTTTGTTCAGCAGCAGGTCGAAAAGCTGGCGATGACAGCGATCGAGTTTCCGCCGATGCAAAAGGGCGCGAGCTTCAACCTCGATGCCGTGAAGGCGAAAATCGAGGCGGCCCGGGCGGCAGTGAGTAGGTAGTCGCCAGGGCTTCGACTGATTTATGGCGGGCGCGCCGAATTTCCGTGCGCCCGCTGGGCAATGGAAAGGCGTCGACCATGAAGCCGATCATCCGTTTACCTGCTATCGATCGCCGCGTTCTTCTCTCGTCCTTGGCGATGCTTCCGGTACTGTCCGTTTCACTCCGTTCCAACTCCGCAATGGCACAAGCGCAGAGCGATCCACTGCCATCATGGAACGACGGCGCGACCAAGGCCTCGATCCTCGACTTTGTTGCGCGCGTCACGACGCAAGATGGGCCTTATTTCGTCCCGGTCGACCAGCGCATCGCGACCTTCGACAATGACGGCACGCTCTGGATCGAGCAGCCAATGTACATACAGCTGGCCTTCGCACTGGACCGCGTGAAGGCCATGGCGCCCATGCATCCGGAATGGAAGACCAAGCAGCCATTCGCAGCGGTGCTCGACAACGATCTGAAGGCGCTGGCGGCTTCCGGCGAAAAGGGATTGGTCGAGATCATCGCGGTAACTCATGCCGACATGACGACGGCAGAGTTCGAAAAAATCGTAACCGACTGGCTCGCGACCGCGCGCGACCGTCGCTTCAAGCGCCCTTATACTGAGCTCGTCTATCAGCCGATGCTCGAACTGCTCGCCTATCTCCGGGCCAGCGGCTTCAAGACCTTCATTGTGTCAGGCGGCGGCATCGAATTCATGCGGCCCTGGACCGAGCGGATCTACGGAATACCGCCGGAGCAGGTTGTCGGATCGTCGATCAAGACCCGATTTGAGATAAAGGACGGTGCGCCAACGCTCTTCCGGCTGCCCGATGTCAATTTTATCGACGACAAGGCCGGCAAGCCAATCGGGATCAATAGCCACATTGGCCGGCGTCCGATTGCCGCCTTCGGCAACTCCGACGGCGATCTCGAAATGCTGCAATGGGCGACGCTCGGCGCCAGTGGCGCGCGGTTCGGCCTGATCGTCCACCATACCGATGCGGAGCGTGAATATGCCTACGATCGCGACTCGCATTTCGGGAAACTCGACGTCGCGCTCGACGCCGCGGCCGTCAACAAGTGGGCGGTGGTCGACATGAAGAAGGACTGGAAGCGCATCTTTGCCTTCGACTGACATCCTCTAAGGACCCATAAGAGCCATCTGGACGGCCATAGCCGGTGGACATCGTTACCGGCAAGAGGCACCCAACGCATTCCGGACTTGCACACCGACCATCTTCGTCGCCTGCGGCACTGCGCTCACAAATGCAGGCTATTCGTTTTGATCGAAGTTGGGTTTGCCCGTGAACGAGGTTCGGTTAGCCGACGCAAATGCCCCTGTGCGGACACCGGGGCGCAAGTCTGATTGTGCGTCAGCCTGGAAGTTATAGCCCGCCTGCACGCCTCCAACGAATTCGGTCAGGCCGCCATACAGATTGTTGCCGGGAAGGTTCAGGCTGCCGTTGGACCATCCCCCACCGAAGTTGGCGCCAACATAAAACTCTCCCCAATTATACAATGGTGCCGCGATTGGTGCTTTGTATATTGGAGCTTTGACAGGCAGGTCGGACGCAAGAGCGGGTCCGCTCAACAATCCTGCGGCGATGCAAATGAGGAAGACTTTCTGCACCGTCGCCTCCTCAAGGTCGGCCACAACTCGCAAACATATGACCAAGAAGGTCTCTGACCAATCGACTTGTTTGATCTGCATCAAGCCGAGCTTGCTTTGTCGATGCAGGTGACATTTCGGCAACAACGAAATTGAGTCTTCGTGCCGCTTCGTGTTCTTTGAGTGAACATTGTTGTCTGACTTTGCGATCGTCTCCTGTTTGAGAACGCGCTGGGCGATCTGGCAGTGATGCATCGGAATTTGTGCCTATGGCGGTCATCAGCACCGCAATAGAAGTTTCGGCTAACGAGGAGGTTGCTGCGTAGCCGGCGTCTCCACGCCTTGGCCGTACAGGGCCTTGGCGTAATCGCCTCTGGCGTGAGCATCGACGGCATCCTCGAATGGGCCAGCGGCCACAGGTGCGGCGAAGACTGACGCTAGAACGACGCCGACGAGCGTGAGCTTGAGGTTCATCGTCTGCCAACTTTGCTCTTGGTCACACTCGATTACCAATAAGCAGTCGTGAGGCTCAATATGCGACCTAACAACGGCTGGCATCGCCAGCGAACGGCAATGCAAGCTTGCTTTTTTTCTCACTCGTTGGTGGGGGTCCGAAAATAGAATCGGTGGCACAAACTGCATACTCAACATTTCCAGCTATGAGAGGGTTGCAGTAGGTTTGCCGTGGCGCCCGATCGGACTTGGGTTACCGAATGTGGCTCTTTGGTCGCAGCATTCATCTTTCTTGCGATAGATCTATCCCCGTTGAATTTTGCATGATGAGCCCCGCTCGCCTCGGGGGTACGCTGTCGCCGGATTGTATTCGGAGGTAACACATCTTACGAGGCGCGACATGACAGTGAGCATTGCACTGGCGGCGGGGCAGAGTGAGCGATCGAAATCAGCACGTCGACGCAGACTTGGGGTTGCTGCATTCGTCTTGACGTCCGCGATCATGGGTTTTTCCCATTGCGCGTTGGCCGATGAAGGCGGCGTCAGCTTCTGGGTCCCCGGTTTTTTTGGAAGCCTGGCGGCTACACCGCTGCAGCCGGGTTGGTCGCTGACGAATATCTACTATCACACCTCCGTATCCGCCGGCGCCGACGTCGCGCGTGCGCGTGAATTCACGCTCAATAGGGTTCCGGTCAACGGCACCCTCAATGCAAATCTGAATTTGAACGTCAACGCCACGGGCGATCTTGGCTTTGTGCTCCCGACCTATGTATTCGCGACGCCGGTGCTCGGCGGTCAGGCGTCGGTGTCCCTCCTGGGAGCCTATGGTGTCGTCGGCACCAGCTTGGCAGGGACTTTGTCCGGTGTGATCTCGGCGCCGCCGCTCGCAGCTGTTCCCTTCGCGCGGTCCGACACCATCAGCGACACCACATGGGGCTTTGGGGATGTGGCGCCGGTATTCCAATTGCGCTGGAACGCCGGCGTCCACAACTACATGACCTATATCATGGGCGACATCCCGGTTGGCGCTTACCAATCCACGCGCCTGTCGAATATAGGCATCGGACACGGCGCGATCGACGCCGGCGGCGGCTACACCTATTTCAATCCGCAGACCGGCCACGAATTCTCCGGCGTGCTCGGCTTCACCTACAATTTCAAGAACACTGCAACGCAGTATCAGAATGGCGTCGACATGCATTTCGACTGGGGCGCATCGCAATTCCTGTCGAAGCAGGTCATGGTTGGCCTCGTGGGCTATGTCTACAGGCAACTCGGCTGCGACAGCGGTTCAGGTGACCGTGTCGGCTGCTTCCAGTCCCAAGTGGTCGGCATCGGCCCCCAGATTGGATTCCTGTTTCCGGTCGGCGACATGCAGGGCTATCTCAATTTGAAAGCTTACGGCGAGTTCGCTGCGGAAAACCGGCCATCGGGCTGGAATACCTGGGTCACCTTCTCTATCTCGCCGCCCGCGCCCGGAGCACCTCCGACGACAAAGCCCATCGTCAGAAAATACTAGCAGCAATCAAGCTGCGGCTTGTCAGTTTGCTGATCATTCTTTGCAACACGCGGGCAACCGGTGGCAGCAAGGCACGCGTTGACCCCCGCCTTCGGTGAAGGGCGGTACGTAGCCGGGTCACGATCCGACCGCTACTTCACCGTCAGCTTCACACCTAGCCGTCCCGCTAGCTCCTGCACGAACTGCCAGGCGACCCGGCCTGAGCGGGAGCCGCGCGTGGTCGACCATTCCAGCGCCTCGCGCTCCAGCGCCTCGTCGTCGACCTTGATGCCGAAATGGCCGCAATAGCCCTGCACCATCGCGAGATATTCGTCCTGGCTGCAGCGGTGGAAGCCGAGCCACAGTCCGAAGCGATCCGACAACGAGACCTTCTCCTCGACCGCTTCGCCGGGATTGATCGCGGTCGAACGCTCGTTCTCGATCATCTCGCGCGCCAGCAGATGGCGGCGGTTGGAAGTGGCGTAGAGGATGACGTTCTCGGGTCGGCCCTCGATGCCGCCTTCGAGCACGGCCTTGAGCGACTTGTAGGACGCATCATTGCCGTCGAAGGACAGGTCGTCGCAGAACACGATGAAGTAGAAGGACGAGGCGCGCAGCTGCTCCATCAGCGCGGGCAGGCTCTCGATGTCCTCGCGGTGGATCTCGATCAGCTTCAACTTGTCGGACGGTTTGCGCTCCGCGTTGATGCTGGCATGCGCCGCCTTCACCAGCGACGATTTGCCCATGCCGCGCGCGCCCCAGAGCAGGGCATTGTTGGCCGGCAGGCCGTTGGCGAAACGCTCGGTGTTCTCCATCAGGATGTCGCGCATCCGGTCGACGCCCTTCAGCAGGAACAGCTCGACGCGGCTGACCCGCGGCACCGCAGCGAGGCGGCCGTCGGGGTGCCAGACATAGGCGTCCGCCCGCTCGAACGATTCGCGCTCGACGGCCGGCTTGCCCTGGGCGGCGAGGTGCGCCGCGATCGTCTCCAGCGCGCGGACGATACGATCCTGGGAGAGGTCCGGGACTGCCTTGGCGACGGCCTTATCGACTGCCTTAGGGGGGGCCTTGGGACGTTTTGCCGCGACGCGGGCAGGCATCCTGGCAGGGGTACGGGGGCCTTTGCCGGCCGGGCTTTTGCTTGGTTTTTTGGGCATGTCCGAAGTTCCTGAGAATGCAGCCTTATCGGGCCTGAGGGCGCGCCGCAAGGTGGCCAAATCGACGGTCTGGCAGCGTTGCAATTGGGGCAATGGCCGCTATAGTCCGCGCGAATTTGACCGAACCGGTCGCCTTTGAGGGCCTGACCGGTTTTCCCCCGTTTCCACGAGGATCGTCCGAATGTTCATTACCCCTGCGTATGCCCAGGCCGCGGGCGCCGGCGACACCAACAGCATGTTGATGTCGCTGCTGCCGTTCGCCCTGATCTTCGTGATCATGTACTTCCTGATTCTGCGTCCGCAGCAGAAGAAGGTGCGCGACCACGCCGACCTCGTGAAGAACATCCGCCGCGGCGACACCGTGGTGACCTCGGGCGGCCTCGTCGGCAAGGTCACCAAGGTCGTCGACGACGACCAGATCGAGTTCGAGATTTCCGACGGCGTGCGCGTGCGGCAGATGCGCCAGATGATCTCCGGCGTGCGCGCCAAGGGCGAGCCGGCGAAAGAATCCAAGGATAGCAAGGAAGCCGCCAAGGACGACGCCGCGTCGAAGTGAGCGCTTCCGCGAGCATCCCAAGTCTCCTGATCTGACAGGTCCAGTCGATGTTGTATTTCACGCGGTGGAAGGCGCTCGGGATTATCCTGACGGCGCTGATCGTGTGCCTCTGCGCGGTCCCGAACTTCTTCCCCGAGGCGCAGGTCAAGACCTGGCCCGCCTGGGCGCAGCGTCGGCTCGTGCTCGGCCTCGACCTCCAGGGCGGCTCCTATCTGCTGCTCGAGGTCGATTCCAACTATGTGAAGAAGGAGAGGCTGGACCAGGTCCGCGACGACGTTCGCCGGACGCTGCGCGATGCCAAGATCGGATTCACCGGCGGCGTGACCGTGCGCAACGACGCGGCCGAGGTTCGCATCACCAAGGAATCCGACGTGCAGCCGGCGCTCGCCAAGCTGCGCGAGCTGTCCCAGCCGCTGGGCGGACTGATGGGATCCAGCGGTCAGCGCGACCTTGAGGTCACCGATGCCGGCGGCGGCGTGATCCGCCTGAGCATCCCGCAGGCCGCGATGCTCGACCGATTGCGCAAGACCATCGAGCAGTCGATCCAGATCGTCGAGCGCCGCGTCAACGAGCTCGGCACCGTCGAGCCCGTCATCCAGCGCCAGGGCAATGACCGCATCCTGGTGCAGGTCCCCGGTCTTCAGGATCCGACTCGCCTGAAGGAACTGCTGGGCAAGACCGCGAAGATGGAATTCCGCATGGTCGATGCGTCCGTGCCGCCGGATCAGGCGCAGCAGGGACGGTTGCCGCCGGAATCCGAGCTGTTGATGAGCGCCTCGCCGCCGCCCACGCCCTATGTGGTCAAGAAGCAGGTGCTGGTCGCCGGTGGCGACCTGACCGACGCCCAGGCGAGCTTCGACCAGCGCACGGGTGAGCCGGTCGTCAGCTTCAAGTTCAACACCTCGGGCGCGCGCAAATTCGCGCAGGCCACGCAGGAAAACGTCGGGCTGCCGTTCGCGATCGTGCTCGACAACAAGGTGATCTCGGCGCCGGTCATCCGCGAGCCCATCACCGGCGGCCAGGGCCAGATCTCCGGCAATTTCACGGTGCAATCGGCCAACGATCTCGCGATCCTGTTGCGCGCCGGCGCGCTGCCGGCCCCGCTCACGGTGGTTGAGGAGCGCACCGTCGGTCCGGGCCTCGGCCAGGACTCGATCGAGAAGGGCGAGCTTGCGGCCTATGTCGGCTCGATCCTGGTCATCATCTTCATGCTGCTGACCTACCGGCTGTTCGGCGTGTTCGCGAACATCGCGGTGGCCATCAACGTCGCCATGATCTTCGGCCTGCTGTCGCTGCTCAACGCCACGCTGACGCTGCCCGGCATCGCCGGCATCGTGCTCACCGTCGGCATCGCGGTCGATTCCAACGTGCTGATCTACGAGCGCATCCGTGAGGAGCTGCGGGGTGGCCGCAATGCGATCTCGGCGATCGACGCCGGCTTCAAGCGGGCGCTTGCGACCATCCTCGATTCCAACATCACCACCTTCATTGCCGCCGCCGTGCTGTTCTACATCGGCACCGGCCCGGTGCGCGGCTTTGCCGTGACGCTCGGCATCGGCATCATCACCACGGTGTTCACCGCCTTCACGCTGACCCGGCTGATCGTGGCCTGGTGGGTGCGGTGGAAGCGGCCGCAGAGCGTGCCGATCTAGGAGCTAAGACCGTGACTCACTACGTTCTCATCGGGCTTGGCATTCTCATTGCCGTTCTCACCGTGGTCGCAGCACTCGGGCTGCTGCCGTCGCTGCGCATCGTCCCCGACGATACGCATTTCGACTTCACGCGCTTCCGCCGGATCAGCTTCCCGATCTCGGCGGCGCTGTCGATCATTGCGATCACCTTGTTCTTCACCCATGGCCTGAATTTCGGCATCGACTTCCGAGGTGGCACGCTGCTGGAGGTCAGGTCGAAGTCGGGCGCTGCCGACATCGCGGCGATGCGCACGACACTGGATGGCCTGCGCCTGGGCGAAGTCCAGATCCAGCAAATCGGCGATGCCGAGAACGTCCTGATCCGCGTTGCGGAGCAGCCGGGCGGCGATGCCGCCCAGCAGGAGGCCGTGCAGAAGGTCCGCACCGCGCTCGGCGATTCCGTCGAATATCGCCGCGTCGAGGTGGTCGGCCCGCGCGTCTCCGGCGAACTCCTGGCGTTCGGCATGCTCGGCCTGATGCTCGCGATCGTCTCGATCCTGATCTACCTCTGGTTCCGCTTCGAATGGCAGTTCGCGCTCGGCGCCATGATCGCCAACGTGCACGACATCGTGCTGACGATCGGCTTCATGTCGATCAGCCAGGTCGATTTCGACCTGACCAGCATCGCGGCCCTTCTGACCATTCTGGGCTACTCGCTCAACGACACCGTCGTGATCTACGACCGTATCCGCGAAATGCTGCGCCGCTACAAGAAGATGCCGATGCCGCAGCTGCTCAACGAGTCGATCAATTCGACCCTGTCGCGTTCGATCATCACCCACTTCACCGTGACGTTGGCGCTGCTGGCTCTGCTGTTGTTCGGCGGCCATGCCATCCACAGCTTCACGGCGGTGATGATGTTCGGCGTGGTGCTGGTCGGCACCTATACCTCGATCTTCATCGCGGCCCCGATCCTGATCTATCTCGGCGTCGGCGAGCATCGCGAAGATGCGCCCGATACGGCTACGCCGGCGAAGAAAAACAAGGCAT
This sequence comes from Bradyrhizobium sp. Arg816, assembly GCF_029989365.1. Lineage (GTDB taxonomy): Bacteria > Pseudomonadota > Alphaproteobacteria > Rhizobiales > Xanthobacteraceae > Bradyrhizobium. The sequence continues at coordinate 38,312 of NZ_JAPRAQ010000002.1, forward strand.
GATCCGAACCGCATGCCCTCGCAGGCGTTTGCGAGGGCAGTAAGCTCATTCGGACGAAGCACATGGCCGGCGATCCCAACGCACCGCATTTTCCCCGCTCGGCGCCGATCGAAGCCTATGGCAAGGGCGGCTTCGCCTTTGCCGGCATGTCGCATCGGGGATCGCTGCTGTGCCTGCCCGACGCGATCTGGGCCTGGGACGTGACGGACCCGACGAAGATCGACCGCTATTCGCTGGATCGCGTCTTCACGGCGGCCAACAGCATCGACACGCTTCTGATCGGCACCGGAACCGGCGTCTGGCTGCCGCCGCCGGACCTGCGGCAGGCGCTGAAGGCGGTGAGGGTGGTGCTGGATACGATGCAGACCGGTCCCGCCGTGCGCACCTACAACATCATGATCGGCGAGCGGCGCCGCGTCGCGGCCGCGCTGATCGCCGTGCCATGAGCAGCGCTGCGCCTCCGCCCGATTCCGTCGCCTTCTGCGCCGGCCTCGTGCGCAGCCATGACTTTCCGCGCTATGCCGCAACGCTGTTTGCGCCGGCCGTTGAGCGCCAGGCGCTGCTGGCGCTCTATGCCTTCAATGTCGAGATCGTCCGCGTCCGCGACCAGGTGAGCCAGCCCTTGCCCGGCGAAATCCGCCTGCAATGGTGGACTGACATGCTGTCGGGCCACGTCCACGGCAGCGCCGAGGGCAATCCGGTGGCGGCGGAGCTATTGCGCGCGATCCACGATTTCGACCTGCCGGTCGAGCCGCTGTCGCTGCTCGCCGACGAGCATCAGTTCGATCTCTACAACGATCCGATGCCGACCATGGCGGCTCTGGAGGGTTATCTGGACGCGACCTGCTCGGCATTGTTTTCCCTCGCAGCACGGGTCATGGCGCCACCTTCGGAGGCGGCCGAGCATGTGGCAAGGCATGCCGGGCTCGCCCAGGGCATCGCGCAGGTGATTGCGAATCTGCCGCGCGACTCGGCGCACCGGCAACTGTTCCTGCCGCAGCAGCTGCTGGCGGCCCATGGCTGCCAGATGGAGGATGTGTTCGCCGGCAAGGAGACGCCAAATCTGCATGCGGTGCTCGGCCAGCTCGTCGGCGAAGCCGAGCAGCATTTGACGACGGCATTGTCGCTGTTGCCGGAGGTGCCGGCGCCGACACGGCCAGCGTTTCTGCTGCTGAGCCAGGTGCGGGGTGACCTCAAGCGCCTGTCGCAACCCGGGCGCAATCCGTTTGCGTCGCAGCCCACGTCGCGGCTGCGTACGCTATGGACGCTGTGGCGGGCTTCACGTTCCCGGGAATTTACCAAATAGCGGCCGGCTTATCGCCTCAAACGGCCAAATGCTCTATGCTGTCCTATGGCTGAGTTGTCCCAAAACACGTCCCCCGATCTCAGCGGCTTTCCGGTCGCTCTGGGCGACATTCATGCCGCCGCCGACACCATCCGCGGCGCCGTCGTCGAGACGCCCTGCAGCTACAGCCGCACGCTGAGCAATATCTGCGGCTGCGACATCTGGCTGAAATTCGAAAACCTCCAGTTCACCTCCTCGTTCAAGGAGCGGGGTGCGCTCAACCGGCTCACCGCGCTGACGCCGGAGGAGCGTGCGCGCGGCGTCATCGCGATGTCGGCGGGCAACCACGCGCAGGGCGTCGCCTATCACGCCAAGCGGCTCGGCATTCCCGCCACCATCGTCATGCCGGTCGGCACGCCCATGGTGAAGGTCGAGAACACCAAGCACCACGGCGCCGAGGTGGTGGTGACGGGCGCAACGCTGGAGGAGGCGGCCGCCTATGCGCGAAGCCAAGGCGAGGCCCGCGGCATGATCTTCGTCCACCCCTACGACGACCCGCTCGTCATCGCGGGGCAGGGCACCGTCGGGCTCGAGATGCTGAAGGCGGTGCCGGAGCTCGATACGCTGGTGGTCCCGATCGGCGGCGGCGGCCTGATCAGCGGCATCGGCATTGCCGCGAAATCGATCAAGCCGTCGGTGCGGATTCTTGGTGTCGAGGCCTGGCTCTACCCCTCAATGTACAACGCCATCCATGACGGCAATCTGCCCGCCCGCGGCGACACGCTCGCCGAGGGCATCGCGGTGAAATCGCCGGGCAAGATCACGACCGAGATCGTCCGCCGCCTCGTCGACGACATCGCGCTGGTGAACGAAGCCGAGCTCGAGCGTGCCGTCGCGACCCTGATCTCGATCGAGAAGACCGTCGTCGAGGGCGCCGGCGCAGCCGGGCTTGCCGCGCTGATGTCCGATACGTCCCGCTTTGCCGGCCAGAAGGTCGGCCTCGTCCTGAGCGGCGGCAACATTGACACCAGGCTGATCGCATCCGTCCTGACGCGCGAGCTGGCACGCGAAGGACGGCTGACTCAGCTGTCGCTCGATATCCCCGACAGGCCCGGGCAGTTGGCTGCCGTCGCCTCACTGCTGGCCGAGGCCGGCGCCAACATCATCGAGGTCTCGCATCAGCGGACCTTCTCCGACCTGCCGGCCAAGGCGACGCTGCTTCAGCTCGTCATCGAGACCCGCGACAGCGCGCATCTCGACGAGGTCATGGCCAAGCTCGGCGCATCCGGCTTGAGCGCGCGCTGTACCTGAGTGGCGCGCGCCGCTATCGCGGCGCCAAACCCGCGAGGTGGTCGATCAGCCGGTCGATCTCGGCTTCCGTATTGTAGTAATGCGGGGAGGCCCGCACGACCGGCGGCAGCGAGCGGATTTCGGCATCGATGCGGGTGCTCGCCGGATCTGAAGCGCCGATGGTGATGCCCGCCGCAGCGGCGCTGCTGACGACGGCGTCCGCTTCATACCCGTCCATTGTGAAGCTGACGATGGCGCCCGGTGCACGTCCGAGGTCGCGAATGGTCACGCCGCGAACGGAGGCGAGGCCGCCGCGAAGACGGTCCGCAAGCAGACGGCAGCGCTGCTCGATGGGGCCGAGGCCGATGGCGAGGGCATAATCGATGGCAGCGCCGAGACCGAGACGTGCCGCGTAATTGTTCTCCCAAGTCTCGAAACGGCGGGCATCGTCACGGAGCCGATATTCATCGCGCGAGACCCAGGGCGCGGCGAAGTGATCGATCATCGGCGGCTCGAGCCGTTGCAGCATCTCGCGGCGGACGTAGAGAAAGCCCGTGCCGCGTGGGCCGCGGAGGAATTTGCGCCCCGTCGCCGACAGCATGTCACAGCCGATGGCGTCGACGTCGACCGTCATCTGGCCGACCGCCTGGCAGGCGTCGAGCAGATAGGGAATCCCGTGCGCCCGCGCGATTCTGCCGATCGCCGCCGCGGGATTGACCAATCCGCCATTGGTCGGAACCCAGGTGATGGCGATCAGCTTCACGCGCTCGTCGATCATGCGCTCGAGCGCGCGGACGTCGAGCTCGCCGCTGGCATCGCTCGGCACGACATCGATGGTCGCGCCCGTGCGCCTTGCGACCTGAAGGAACGCGACGTAGTTGGCAGCGTATTCCGCTTCGGCGGTCAGGATCCGATCGCCCTGGCGAAACGGAAGCGCGTAGAACGCCATCTGCCAGGCAATTGTCGCGTTCTCCATGAGGGCGATCTCATCGGGGGCGGCATTGAGCAGGCGCGCCACGGAGCCATAGACCGCATCGAGCCGATCGGACTCGCGGTCGGCAGCGGCATAACCTCCGATCTCGCCCTCCAGGTCGATATGCCCCTTCATTGCCGCGACGACGGCAGTTGGCATGAGGGCCGCGCCGGCATTGTGGAGATACGCGAGCCGGTCAGCGCCCGGCGTGTCGGCACGTATTTTGTCGATGTCGATCACCCACGCCTCCGCTTCCCGCGATCTTCGTTGATGAATTAGACGCGTCGAGGAGTGCGAGCAAGATGGCCCGGCCAGGTCTCAGATACAGAGGCCGAGCAGCTTGACGTGGCAGCTGCTGGATTTCGGCTTGCTGGCGGGCGCGGCCTCGCGCTTCACGGCAACCAACGGCTCCCCGTCCTTCTTGCCTTTGCCCTTGCCCTTCGGCTCGTAGTCGCCCGCGATCACCATGGCCCAATAGGTCCGCTTGCCGCTGGCATTTCTGGCGCTCGCGATACCGACGCGGGAGGCGTTGTGCAGCAGCAGGTTCTTGCGATGCCCGGACGAGTCGATCCACTGTCCGAGCGTCTTCTCGAAATTGTCGTAGCCGTAAGCGATGTTCTCGGCCGCGCGGCCCGCGCCGGCCGGTGCGACGCGCCGGTTGAACGGGCCGAGCGCGTCGTGGCTGAGGTCGTCCTTCGCCGCCATCGCGCGGGCCTGGTCCATGGCGATGCGGTCGAGGGTTGAATCGCGGACGACGCGGACTTCGCCGTGCTTGAGGCGGAAGCTGGAGATCTGTTCGGCGGGGGACTCGGCCATCGCGGGCGCGGCTGCGAGCAGCAGAAGGCCAGCGGTCACGCTGCCAATCACACGATGCATCATCATCCCCCGAATGCCCATGACCCGCCGCCCGAATGATCCGATCGCTTCTCTATCGCCAATGTGGACGCTTCAAGGCGCGAGCAACCCCTCAGCTCGCCGGCAGGTCCGCCTCGAAGTTGAAACGGTCCCGCAGGTTCTTCCGCTGTTCCAGGATGTCCTTGAGGAAGGCGCGGTCCTGGTCGTTCTTCATCATCGGCTCGATCAGGTCGAGCTGGTTCATGGCGACCAGTTGCAGGATCTCGGTCCGCGGCTTGCCGCTGGTATCGCGGGGCAGCGCGTGTACGACCTGAATGTGCTCCGGCGGCTTTGGACCCTTGGCGGCCGAAAGCTCGCTCCGAAGCTCGCCTTCAAGCGTGGCCTGATCGGCCTCGACGAAGGCATAGAGCCCGACGCCGGAGCGGCGGTCGGCGAAGGCGACGATGGCGGTGTCGCGCACGGCCGGGTTCTTGCGGATCAGCTCGGCCAGCACCGGCGCGTCGTTGACCAGCCGGCGGCCGCCGCCCTCGCGGTCGGTGAAGTTGAACAGGCCGCGCGTGATCGCACGGTACACCTTCTTGCCGGTCGCGAGCCACAGGCTGGCGGCGAATGATTTCTTCGCCAGGATTTTTCGCTCGCGCGGCGTCAGCGCCTCGGGTGCATAGGAGCGCTTGTGCTTGAGCAGATGCCGCAGGTCCTCGTAGGCGAGGATGCGGTAGAGCCGGCCACGTCGGTTGAAGCAGGCCGCGAGCTGGAAGTCGGTCACGTAGGCGCGGCCGTCGCGGCCGACCAGCCAGTTCTGCTCCTTGGCGAGATCGTTGTGGCAGATTCCGGCGCGGCGCAGCCGGCGTAGCGCCGCCTTGGCCGAGCGGAAATAGGCGAGGTCGCCATGCGGCTTGGCCAGATGCAGCGCGACGCCGTCGACAAAGCCGCGCACGAGCGCCCGGCGACCGGCCCACAGCAAATCGGGGCCGACATTGAGGCCTTTGGCCAGCGCCAGCGCGTGCTTCTCACGCGCGAACAGGTGGCGCGCCAGGGGAAACGACCACCACGGCACTTCGTCGAGCCGGCGCAGCACGGCATCGACCTCGCCGCTGTCGCCGCGGAAGCGGCCGCGCTCGACGGTTGAGAACACGTCGCGCTTGAGCAGCACGCCCTCGGTCCAGCGCGCCGACAGGGTCGCGGCGTCGTCTTTGGGAAGACTCATCGAAAACTCACGCGGCTGCGGCGATGCGCAGGTGATCGGCGATCCAGCGATCGAGATCGGCGAGCGCCAGCGCGCTCATCGCCTGCTTCTTGGCCACCGTCTTCTCGTTGCCGCGCAGGCGGGTGCCGTCGGGCTTCTTCGTTGGAGCATTCGCAAGCGGCGGGAACAGGCCGAAATTGATGTTCATCGGCTGGAACGAGCGCGCACCGGGCTCGATGGTTTCGATATGGCCGCCGGTGATGTGACCGAGCAGCGATCCCAGTGCCGTCGTAGCCGGCGGGCTCGCCAGTGTCTCGCCGCGCGCATCCGCTGCCGCATAGAGACCGGCGATCAGGCCGACGCTGGCGGATTCCACATAGCCCTCGCAGCCGGTCATCTGACCGGCGAAGCGCAGCCGCGGCTGCGCGCGCAGGCGCAGTTGGCCGTCGAGCAGCTTTGGCGAGTTGAGGAAGGTGTTGCGATGCAGGCCGCCGAGGCGGGCGAATTCGGCCTTCTCCAGCCCCGGAATGCTGCGGAAGATGCGCTGCTGTTCGCCGTATTTCAGCTTCGTCTGGAATCCGACGATGTTGTAGAGCGTGCCGAGCTTGTTGTCCTGGCGCAGCTGCACGATCGCGTAGGCCTTCGTGGCGGGATCGTGCGGGTTGGTGAGGCCGACCGGCTTCATCGGGCCGTGGCGCAACGTCTCGGGGCCGCGCTCCGCCATCACCTCGATCGGCAGGCAGCCGTCGAAATAGGGCGTGTTGGTCTCCCATTCCTTGAACTCGGTCTTCTCGCCTGCGATCAGCGCGGCGACGAAGCCGTCATACTGCTCCTTGGTCATGGGGCAGTTGATGTAGTCGGCGCCGGTGCCGCCGGGGCCGACCTTGTCATAGCGCGACTGGAACCAGGCCACTGACATGTCGATGGACTCGCGATGCACGATCGGCGCGATCGCGTCGAAGAAAGCGAGCGCGTTCTCGTCGGTGAGCTCGCGAATGGCGTCGGCGAGTGGCGCGGAGGTGAGGGGGCCGGTCGCAACGATGACGTTGCTCCAGTCGCCCGGCGGCAGGCCTGAAACCTCGCCGCGGGCGATCTCGATCAGGGGGTGGTCGTTGAGCGCCTTGGTGACGGCCGCCGAGAAGCCATCGCGGTCCACCGCGAGCGCGCCGCCGGCGGGCACTTGGTTGGCATCGGCCGCACGCATGATTAGCGAGCCGAGCCGGCGCATTTCGGCGTGCAGCAGGCCGACGGCGTTGTTGGCGGCGTCGTCCGAGCGGAACGAATTGGAGCAGACGAGCTCGGCGAGCCCATCGGTGCGGTGCGCCTCGGTCATGCGGTCCGGCCGCATCTCGTGCAGCACCACGGGCATGCCGGATTTGGCCACCTGCCAGGCGGCTTCGGAACCGGCAAGGCCGGCGCCGATCACGTGCACAATGTTGGATTGGGGTCCTGTCATGGGGCGGACAGGTAGCGCTTTTCGGCGGTCAGTGGAATCGCCGAAATGGAGTTTTCTGCCATCAGAAACGACAACGCCCGCACGAGGCGGGCGCTATCGGTTCGTCCGGTGAAGGGCTGAACGATATCAGCCCTGATACTGACCGGCGGCAACGCGCGGGATGTCCGAGCGATCGAGGCCGATGTCGGCCAGTTCGCGATCGCTGAGCTGGGACAGCTCGGCAACATTGCGCTGATAGTCCCGGAAAGCCTGGATCATGCGGATGAGCGAGAGCAGCATTGGTAGTCTCCTGTAGTTCGATTCAGCCCTTGCCCGAGCCTCATCGTTGAAATGAATATAGGTGAGAGTGGTGCAGTGCGAAAGTTCCGATGTTGCGATGCAGCTAAGCGCGTGGTGCATAGCGTTGGTAACGGACGATTAACCCGAGAGCACTCCCGCCCAAAGGGTAGGCGGAATGGGGAATTGTTTGCCATAAATCACCGTGAATTCACGGGTTTACTGCAAGCATTCGCGTTTGCGGCAAGGTGGAAATAGGTCGCGTTCCAAGCGCTCGCAAGGCGATCAGTCAGCGCCTGTACCCAAGTCTCGCATGCACGAATCGCATGGTGATGGAATCATAAAGATGAATGTTAGTTCATACTTTTGAAGATACCGGGCGACGGCTCCGACTCGCTCTGGTTGGCGGATCACCAGACCGGGCGAGGAGCCCTGCCGAAACTCATCCTGCCTCGTTCCAGACCGCAACCGCCTCTTTGGTGCGGCGCACACACGCCGAACGTGTGGCGTTCATTACAAGGGTGTAATGAAAATCAGAAATTTCGCATGGTGCCTCTGCGCCGCACGCAACATCACGCAATTCTCGCGAGGAATTTATTGCGGCAAGTTGCCGCGCCCGGAGGAAAGTCATGCCGCAGATTCCGGCAATGTCGCTGGTTCTGTCCCAAGAAAAAGAGAAGGAAAGTAACATCATGACGAAGTTACTCGGGGTTATCGCAATTGCCGCCGTCGCGTTCGCCGTCGCGCCGGCCCAGGCCGCCAAGCATGCCATGGGCGGCTGCAGCTCGGCCAATCTGGAGAAGACGGAGACCGCGATCGAGGCCATGGCCGACGGCGACAGCAAGTTCGTGGCGCAGAAGGAAATCGCGGCTGCGCAGGACGCGCTGCTCAACGGCAAAATGGGTGTGTGCGGCGCGCACCTGAACAAGGCGATGAACGCCACGATGGGTAAGTAAACGCACCAAGAGAGGGCCGATCGCCGGGCGATCGGCCCTACGCGTCCTGGCGGGCGCTATTTAAGGGGCGCGTGCGAGCTGGGTTGCGAAATAGGCGACGGTCTTGGAGTAGACTTCGCTCTTGTTCCACTGCTGCAACACCGCAAAATTCGGACTGCCCGGCTGCCAATCCTTGCCGCGCTGCCAGCCGTAGCCGGCGAGATAATTGGCGGTGGAGGCGAGCACGTCGGGTGCGTTGTGCAAGAGGTCGCGCTTGCCATTGCCGTCGAAATCGACGGCGTATTTCATCCAGGACGACGGCATGAACTGGGTCTGGCCGAGCTCGCCGGCCCATGCGCCCTTCATGTCGGCGGGGGCGAGGTCGCCGCGCTGGACGATGCGCAGCGCATCCAAGAGCTCGGCACGAAACTGGTCGGAGCGGCGGCAATCATAGGCCAGCGTTGCCAGCGAGCGGATGGTGGCGAACTTGCCGATGTTGACGCCGAAATCGGTCTCGAGACCCCAGATCGCGACCAGCACCTCGCCCGGCACGCCGTAGGTCTGTTCGATGCGGGACAGCACCGAGCCGTACTGCTTCATCATGTTGGAGCCGCGCTGCATGCGCGGCGGCACCATGCGGCCGGAGAACTCCTCGAAGGTCTGGGTGAAGACTTTTTGCGAGCGGTCCCGGTTAAGCACGCTCTGATCGAGCGTCACGCCGGCAAGCCCGGCGGCAACGGCCTGCTGCGAGACGCCCTTGGCCGTGGCGTCGGCTTTGAAGTCCGCGAGCCAGGCGTCGAAATTGCCCGAGCCGCAGGCAACAGCGGCGAGGGCTGGCTGGGCGGTTAGGATTGACGCGGAGAGGGCGAAGGCTGCGAGAGCGAGACGAGAAATCGTCGGGGTCATCAGATGAAATGGATTCCGTGAAGTGATCTGACCGGCGGGCGCAATTTCGATTGTAACCGCGGCCAAAGCAAGGCGTATGACAGCATGGAATCCTGCCCGAGCCGAGCCCGGGCAGGATCGCATGTCACGATATCGTCAGGCGTCCGTCCGATTCCGCCAAGGGAAGAGGTTGGCGGGGAAGTCGGCGGCCGGCTTGCGCGGGCGATGCGGTGGGGGCGGCACCGGACGTGCACCGGGCTCCGAGACGATCACCTTGCGGTAGAGGTGCCATGTGGCATGGCCGAGCAGGGGGATCACCACGGCAAGGCCAATGAACGCCGGGATCGTGCCGAGCGCCAGCAGCACCGCGACGATCAGGCCCCAGGCCGCCATCGGCACCGGGTTCTTGGCGACGACGCGCAGCGACGTCACCATCGCCTCGAACGCGCCGGCATGGCGGTCGAGCATCAAGGGGAACGACACCGCGCTGATGCAGAGCGCGGCAAGCGCAAACAGGAAGCCGGTGCCGCAGCCAACCACGATCAGCCACCAGCCTTGCTGGGTTGTCAGCACGCGCGTCATGAAATCCGAGATCCCGGTCGCGCCCTCATAGCCGAACGCCGCGACATAGATCGCCTGAGCGGTCGCAACCCAGGTCACGAACAGAGCGAGCAGCAGTGTGCCGAGACCGAGCATGGCGCCGAACGAAGGCGAGCGCAGCACCTCCATGGCATCCCAGGCGCTGGCCTCCTCATAACGTTCGCGCCGGCTGGAGAGCTCATAGAGACCGAGCGCGGCGAACGGGCCGATCAGCGCGAAGCCTGCCGCCAGCGGGAACAACAGCGGCAGCACCGAATAGCCCATCACCGCGCGGGCGAGCACGAGGCCCAGCACAGGATAGATCACGCAGAGGATGATGGCGTGGCTCGGCACCGCCTTGAAATCTTCCCAGCCGCGCCTGAGCGCGTCGTGCAGATCGGACAGTTGGATGGTTCGGATCACCGGTCCAGCCGCATCCGCGGTCTGGGCCACAGTGGGGACATTGCCCGGGTAGAGTGTGGCCATGGTCGCTAGCTCCCTTGCCATGCGGCCGAATTCGGCGCCGGCAACGGCGCAAGCGGCCGCTTTTCTGAGTTTCGCGATTCCGGCCAGACGCGAATTCCGGACGTCATCGCGAGCTGAAGCTGGAGCCTACGCCCATTTCCGAGTCCTGTCCCACACGCTTGGTTGAGATTCGATGCCGCACCGCAACTTCAACGATGTCATTCGGTCGTCATTTCGCCGCAGATAAGCTGATGCTGGTTGTCAGTTCGCAGAACTTCGCGGGCGCAACGCAGTAACTTCGTCTATAAGTGGCACTCAAGGCCCTTCCAACGGATCCTTTTCGGGGAGAAGACATGAGCATTTTCGGGAAAATCATGGGCGCGATCTTCGGCAGCCATCCGGCTTCAGCCGCGCCCGCAGGCAGTGCACCGTCGGGCAGCGCACCGTCGGGCAGCGCGCCCGCCGGCGCCGCGCCGGGCGGATCGGCGCCTGCTGCCGCGCCCGCGTCGACAGTGGACGTTGCTTCGATCGTCGATGCGGCGGTCGCCGCCCACAAGGGCGAGAAGCTCGAGTGGCGCACCTCGATCGTCGACCTGATGAAGGCGCTCGACATCGATTCCAGCCTCGCTGCGCGCAAGGATCTCGCCAAGGAGCTAGGCTACAGCGGCGACACCAACGATTCCGCGAGCATGAACGTCTGGCTGCACAAGCAGGTGATGTCCAAGCTCGCCGCCAATGGCGGCAAGCTGCCGCCGGAGATCAAGCACTGACCGATTGCTCGGTCGTAAGCCAGGGGCCCGCGATCTCGCGGGCCCCTTTTGCGTTCAGGCGACGAGGTCTGCCTCCTCCGGATGCCTGTCGAGATAGTCGACGACGAAGCCGCAGCCGGCGATCACCTTCTTGCCGTCACGGCGGATCAAGTCCAGCGCGCCCTTGACCAACTCGGATGCAATGCCGCGGCCGCGTAGCGCGCGCGGCGTCTCGGTATGGGTGATGATCACGGCCGACGGCGTCAGCCGGTAATTGGCGAAGGCGATTTCGTTGCCCGCATCGAGCTCGAAGCGACTCCTGTCCTTGTTGTCCCGTACCGCCATGCCAGATCCCTTCGAAGCGCTGCGTGTTCTCTGATCTAGGCGCCTGAACCGGCCCTTGCCAAGGTGCGACCAAGGGAGGTTGTCGCAGGGGAGATATCCGGAAAATGCGTGTCCCGCTCAGCCTTGATGCGCTGCTTGCGGCGCTCGCCTCGACCGCGCCGGTATCGGCTGCGGCCGAAGGCGGTCCGGCCTGGAGGCCTGCGTCGGGCTGGCCAGCACGCCGGACGCGCGCATCAAAGCCTGCTCGAACGTGATTGATACCAGGAGCGAAAGCGGGCAGAGGCTCGCCGGCGCCTATTGCAATCGCGGCCATGGGCTCACCGAGAAACGCGAACTCGACGCCGCATTGTCCGATCTCGATGAGTCGGTTCTGCTCGATCCCGGCTATGCCTGCGCCTGCAACAATCGCGGCCGCGTCTACAGCTTCAAGCGCGACTATGATCGTGCCATCGCCGACCACGACAAGGCGCTGCAATACGATCCCTCCGACGTGTTCTCCTGGAACAACCGCGGCCAGGCCAGGCTGCGCCTCGGCGACAGGCAGGGCGCGATTGCTGATTTCCGGAAGGCGCTGGAATTGCGTCCAGGGCTGCCGTCCGCCCATGATGCACTGCAGAAGCTCGGGGCGCTAACGCGTGAGCCATGATTGGCTCGTTGTTTCGCTTGCAAAAAACATTGGTCAGTCTTGCAATCGTGCACCCGGTTCCCCAGGTGTTGTTTCAGGACATACGCCCGAATGCGGCCGGCAGGGTCGCTAGACGTTCGGAGTATGATGATTGCCAGCCGCCGACGTATGCCTCTTTTGTAGGAGGGTACGATGTCGGACTTTAGTTTCTTCAATACTCATCGAACGTGGGAAGATTGGTGCGGGATGCTGCTCGGCGCGCTGATCGTCGCGTCGCCGTGGTTCCCCATCCAGGATCACGCGCCGGTCGTCGAATACCAGGTGATGGTCCTGAACACCGTCGCGATCGGCCTCGTCGTATTCGGCCTCAGCCAGCTCGAATATGTCGCGTTGCAGCGCTGGCAGGAGGTGGCGACGATCCTGGTCGGGCTCTGGCTCATCGTCTCGCCCTATGTGTTCGGTTATTCCGGCGAAGGTTTTCTCCGGATCTACCACACGACTCTGGGAGCGGTGGCGGTAATCCTCGGCGTGCTCCAGCTGTGGCAGGACTGGGATCTGAGTGACCAGGATATGCTGAAGCATGGGCAATAGGCGGTAGATTTGAGCAGGCCCGCCGCGCGCTCGGTGGGCCTGCGCTCGCCTAACTCTTCACCAAATCCGCATACTCAGGATGTTTTTCGATCCATGCCTTCACGAACGGACATTGCGGGATCAGCTTCAAGCCGGCCGCGCGGACCTGATCGAGCGCGCCTTGCACCAGCTTCGAGCCGACGCCCTTGCCGCCGAGCTCCTTCGGCACGTCGGTATGCTCGAAGGTGATGACGTTGCCGTCGAGCTTGTAGTGTTCGGTCGCGAGATGGCCCTCCGCCTCCAGCTCGAAGCGATGATCGGCCTTGTTATCGATGACGTCGCTCATGGTATCTCCCGTCAGGTCTTCAACGAGTCCGTCAGCATCTTGCGGATCGACCAAGCCTCGCCGTCGGACGAGCCCTTGATGTCGTCGATCCGCCAGCTATTGGCCTCGCGCACGAAGTCATAACGCACGATCTGGTCGGCGGGTTTGCGGTCGTTGCGGTGGCCGTTGATGGTCACCGCGATCGTCGCCTTGTCGGCCTCCATCTTCTCCGCGTCAACCTTGAAGGATTTCACGTCCGGTTCCTGCGAGTTGGTGACGGGATCGAAATCGACCGGTCCGACATCGCCCTTCGGCGTATGCGCATCCGCCTTGGCCCACAGCGCGACCAGCGCCTTGGAGAGATATTTTGTCTTGGCCGCCTTGTTCTCGATGATGAAGGCGCCGCCGCCATCGCCTTTGCCCTTGGCTGCGCGGGTGTAGATGGCGGTCAGGATCGCGACGGGATCGCTGGAGACAGGCATCACGGCGAATGCCGGGGAGGCGGCGGCAAGCAGAGAGGCGGCGACGAAGGTCCGACGGGTGAACATGAAATGTCTCTGAGATAATGATGTGCGACCGCAGGGCCGGACCGGCCGGCGTCAGCGCGTATCTCTGTAGACCGATGGAGCGGCCGTTCGGTTCAATCGGTCGCTTTGGCGAGCCTGGAATCTTCAGATTGCGGCTGCGGGCGGAGGCAACCCTGGCAGATGACGAGGGAGCGGGTGACCCTGGCGTCCTGCTCGGCCTCGATGCCGTCCTGGGCCTGCCACCATTCCTTCGAATAGGGCTGAAGTCCGGCTTGCGACCTGTTGCGCTCGGAGCCAGCGTCGGCGCGCGTGGCACGCGGAGCCCCGGAACGTGGCTGGTTGGGATCCTCGCCGGCGCCATCCCAGGCATAGCGCGCAGGCTTGAAGGCGGGGTCTGCGGAGAGGTGCGCCTGAGGCGCCACGGCACATCCGGCGAGCGCCAGCGACAACAGGAGGAAGGCGGGCGCTTTGACCATGATGCGGCACTCTGTACGCGAGAACTGAGCGAAGTTGCGCCGATCATGTTTAAAATTCCCTGAACGGTTGCGGCTACGCCGGCGACAAACGCGAATGCGATATCTGGCCCTCCTGCTCACACTGCTCGCCGCCGCTGCGCGCGCCGATGATGCAAAACCGTTCAATCCGGCCGACTATCCGCCCGCCGTGCAGAAGGCGTTGCGCTACGCCAATGAGGAATGCGACAGCCAGGATGGCGGCCTGGTGACCTTCGCCCCGGACACCGTGCGCAAGATCGACCTGACCGGGGACGGCCGTGAGGATTACATCGTCGATTTCCGCGACACCAAATGCGGGGAGCGCGAGACCGCCTATTGCGGAACCGGCGGCTGCGTCATGAACGTCCTGGTGACTCTGCCCGATGGCAGCGTGCGCCCCGTGTTCGACGGCTATGTCCGCAGCTACAAGATTTTGCCGCCGCCGATGAAGCGTGGCGCGGCGCGCACCATTCGCTTCGATCTGCACGGCAGGTATTGCGGCGGTTTCGGTGCGCAGGCCTGCTGGAAGCAGAAGGCCATCACGGCGACGCCGTTTGCGTTCAAGCAGCCGCAATAGCCGGGCGTTACCGCTATTTTCCCCACCAGCTCTTCAATTGGGTTGCGGTGCCGTTGTAGTTTTCGCGGTCGCAACGACCGATGCCGTCGACGTCGTGCGGCTGAGGTCCGACCCCGCCGTCAGTGTACTGCCACATCGTCCACGTGCTCCAGCATGGCGGGACGACCGGCGTCGGCCCGTACTGCGCGAGCCAGAACCAGCAGTTCTTGAGAATGGGATCGACTGTCGTTCCCAGGGCACGCTTGATGGTATGACCGCTGTAGAAGCCCGGCCAGCGGCCGAGCTTGTCGTGGACGTGGGTGACGAACGCGCGGGCCTCCTCCAGCGTCATGCTGGTGCCGGTCGGATTGTCCTCGAAGTCGAGCACGACCACCGTGCTGGCGTCGGGTTCGACGACTTCGAGGAAATGCTCGGCCTGCGAGACGCCGTTGGCGCCGGTGCCGAAATGATACGCGCCGAACAGGAGTTGCGCTTCGAGGGCGGCATCCCTGTTCTTCTTGAAGGTCGGATCGGCATAGGCCTCGCCCTGTGTCGCCTTCTGGATCACGCCGATGATCCCGTCGGCCTGTGCCTTGTCGAAGCGAAGTCGCGTTCCGTTGTGATGCGACAGATCGATAACTGAGTTGCTGACTGGCAAATCATCCTCCTGTTGACGAAACAACGATGATTTGCGGCCACAGTCCGTGATTTGATCGTGACCGGATCGTGAACGGGACAAGCAGCCGGCATGACGACCTGCGCCGGGCCGCCTTGCGACGGTTGCTCGGATCGCGATAAATGGGCTGCAAGGAGCGGGCGGCTCGTGCGCCGTCCGCCGTCGAAGAGGAAGCCCGATGCAGCCCCTGCGCATGTCCCGCCGCGTCATGAATCTCGCTCACATGCTGACCCAGAATGCGCGGCGGCATGGGTCGCGTCCCGGCTTCGTCTGGGGGGACAAATCCTGGACCTGGCGCGAGATTGATGCGCAGGTGTCGGCGCTGGCCGCTGCACTCGCCGCGCGCGGCATCGCCAAGGGCGACCGCATCCTCGTCCATTCCAAGAACGGCGACGAGATGTTCTTCTCGATGTTCGCCGCGTTCCGACTCGCTGCGGTCTGGGTGCCCACCAATTTCCGCCTGATGCCGGATGAGGTCACCTATCTCGCGCAGGCCTCCGGCGCGAAGGCGTTCCTGTGCCATGTCGATTTTCCCGAGCACGCTGCAGCCGTGAAGGGCGGTGCGCTGGAGTTCACCTGGAGCGTCGACGGCAAGGGCTCGTTCGGCGAGCGCTCGGTGGCGGAAGCCATCGCCTCGCAGGCTGGTGCAAGCGTTGCGAACGTCGCCGTCGAGCACGACGATCCCTGCTGGTTCTTCTTCACCTCCGGCACCACAGGCCGCTCCAAGGCCGCGGTGCTGACCCACGGCCAGATGGGTTTTGTCGTCACCAATCACCTCGCCGATCTCACCCCCGGCGTCACGGAAGCCGACGCATCGCTGGTGGTGGCGCCGCTGTCGCATGGCGCCGGCGTCCATCAGCTGGTGCAGACCGCGCGCGGCGTGCGCACCGTGCTGCTGCCGACGGAGAAATTCGACATCGACGAGGCGTTTCGCCTGATCGAGGCGCATCGGGTCAGCAATCTCTTCACGGTGCCGACGATCCTGAAGATGATGGTCGAGCATCCCGCCGCCAGCAAATACGATCATTCCTCGCTGCGTCACGTGATCTACGCCGGCGCGCCGATGTACCGCGAGGACCAGAAGGCCGCGCTGAAGAAGCTCGGCAAGGTCATCGTGCAGTATTTTGGCCTCGGCGAGGTCACCGGCAACATCACCGTGCTGCCGGCGGCGCTGCATGATCCCGAGGACGGGCCTTATGCGAAGATCGGCACCTGCGGCTTCGAGCGCACGGCCATGCAGGTCTCGATCCAGGACGACGAGGGCCGCGAGCTGGCCGCCAATCAGAGCGGCGAGATCTGCGTGATCGGGCCTGCCGTGCTTGCCGGCTACTACGACAACCCCGAGGCCAATGCGAAGGCGTTCCGCAACGGCTGGTTCCGCACCGGTGACCTCGGGCACATGGACGAGGAGGGGTTCGTCTACATCACGGGACGCGCCTCCGACATGTACATCTCCGGGGGCTCCAACATCTATCCGCGCGAGATCGAGGAGAAGATCTTGACGCATCCCGCGGTCGGCGAGGTCGCCGTGCTCGGCGTGCCCGATGCGACCTGGGGCGAGGTCGGCGTCGCCGTCTGCGTCGCGCGCGAAGGCGAGAAGCCGGTGAGCGAAGCGGAGATGGCTGCGTTCCTCCTGCCGAAGGTGCCGCGCTACAAGATGCCGAAGCGGTTCTTCTTCTGGGAAGCCTTGCCGAAGTCCGGCTATGGCAAGATCCCGAAGCGCATGGTGCGCGAAGAGCTCGAGGCGCGCGGGCTGCTCGATCTCGACAACAAGCAGGCGGGCTGAGCATACGCGATGCGAAGTATCAAGCAGCCGGGCGCGCCTGTCCCCGAACGCATCCAATGGGTCGAGGCGAGGGGGCGCGCGTTCTCGTTTAGGCTCGAAGCGGGCCTGCCGCTGCTCGAAGCCGCGCGGCGTGGTTTTGCGGCAGAGGGGTTTGCCAGTGGCGTGCTGAATTTTGGCGGCGCTGCGCTCGGACCATTCGCATATGTGATGCCGGCGCTGTCGAAGACAGGTGAGAACGCAGCGTTCTACAGTGACACTTTTCGCCCCAGCGGCGTGACGCGGACGAAACTCGCCAGCATGACGCTCGGTATGCGCGATGGCGCGCCGTTCTTTCATTGCCACGGGCTCTGGACGGAGGCGGACGGCAAGGCAAGCGGTGGGCACATGCTGCCGGACGAGACTGTTGTCGCCGAGCCGTTCGAGGTCGAGGCTTTCGGCATCGACGGTGCAATGTTCGCCGCGGAGCCCGATCCCGAGACCAACTTCAAGCTGTTCGGGCCGGTCGCGGCCGCGAGCACCGGCGCGCGCACGACGAGCAGCGCCTTCGCGCTGCGGCTGCGTCCCAACCAGGATTTTGCCGGCTGCCTCGAAGGTTTTTGCCGCGCGCACGGCATCGCCCGCGCGAAGATCCACGGCGGCGTCGGCTCGACCATCGGCGCGCGCTTCACCCATGGCGGGGGGACCGAGCCGTTCGCGACCGAACTCGCAATAACGGCCGGTGCGATCGCGCCTGGCCCTTCCGGCGGGCTGGAAGCCGCGCTCGATGTTGCACTGATCGACTACACCGGGGGCATCGCCGAAGGTTGCTTGGTCCGCGGCGATAATCCCGTGCTGATGACCATGGAGCTGGTGCTCGAGGTGTTGGGCTAGTATCGGCGAGCGATCATCAGTGAGCACGTAGCTTGGCGATGGCCAGGAACGTGGATTGACTTATCCCAGATAAGCCTGAGCTCGATCCTTGAAAGAGGTTGAGCAAGGGAGATTGACCCTGGTCGATGCTCTGGCTGTTTCTGACGTCATACATGGCGGAGAACCGGCTCAACAGTTTTTCAACCTTCGCCGGATCGGAAAGATCCTTGATCTTCATGAATTTGTCCACGACCTTGGCTTGCTGATCGATCTGCATCGAGGCCATCGAATCGGGCAAATCGAAAGCGGTCCTGAACACCTCCGAAAGAGCCTTGTCGGCAAGGATGTCGTATGCGGACGTGATTTCTCCCGCTCCCGCCTTTCGCTGGAAATAAAGCGCAAGGCGTACGCCGGGATTCGTATCCCCCTGCTGCTGCTCCAGGCTTTGCTGGAGATAGTTCGCCTGTGTTTCCCGGAATTGATCTCGCTTCTGAGGACCCATCATCGGGAGGCGCGCGACGTTACCCTTGCTGTCGAAGTTGAACGACGACACGATGTCGGCAAAGCGAGGATCGCTCTGCGTGTTCGCGAAGCTCTTTGGGTTACTCAGGTCCGAGGCGAAGATCTTCTTGAGAAATTCGTTGCTGACCTTCTTAGGGTCCAACCCCTTGGCCAAGAGAATGAAATCGACCATCGGCCTGTTTGCGAGAAGCTCGGAAACGCTGTCGATGCCTGCGATTGCCTCTTGATAAGCCGTCGCATCTTTCGTGGCTAATGCCTTAACTGCCTTCTGATCCTGAGGGCTTGCCTGTTTCAGCGCAGCAACGACGTATTCCCTCGCGATCTGGAGGACCTGAGCCGAGTCCTGAGCCACCAAGGGGGTTGTCAGATTGCCTTTTGCGTCGAAGTTGAAGGCGCGTGCGAGTTCTACGTATCGATTGTCCTTGAGGGTATAGACGTAGCTCTTGGGGTTGTTGAGGTCGCTTTCGAGGACTGCCGTGATTGTCGCCTTCGAGACCGTTCCGGGATCGAGGCCGACGGCGCCCAGCGCAAAATCATACACGCTAGGTGTCGATACGAACGCCTGGACTGAATTGATCTTGCTGAGGTCCTTTCTGAATTGCTTGATCGCCTGAGCTTCGTATATCGGACTTGCCGCCGCATAGACGGCGGCCTTGCTGTCGTCGAACTTCTTTTTCGTGAGCGTGATGTTTGCAGAAGTCTGCGCAGGTACACCCGACGGAAGTGACCCATCGGGCGAAAACTCGAACGCGCCGGCCAGGTCTACAAACCCGTTAATCGTCGTTATCTGGCCGCTGAGGCTGGAGATGCTCTTCGTAGATAATTCCAGGTGATATTTTTCGACCAGGATCTGGATGTTCAACTGGGTCACGTCGGCGCCCGGCTGCGATAGTTGCTTCGTGTAGTCGGATATCTTCAAATCGGCGGCGTTGGCATCTGCTTGGGCTTGAGCAAGATTGGCTTTGAGGCCGGTCAACTGAGAAGCGAAGGTGGTGTTGACGTAGCTATTTGGATCGGATGGATCGCTGCGCAGGACCTGGCTGATCGTGTCAGGCGGCCACTTGCTTTGATCGATCCCGTATGCCGAATAGACATAGTTGCGAAGACGGTCGTTGTTCAGGAGTTGGTCAGCGCTGCTGATCTTGCCGATTTCAGCGCTGTAGTACTTCGAGTCGGCGGCAAGCGCATCGACCTGGTTCTTCTTGGTCGTCGTGTACAGACCGATCATCTCGTCGGTCTGGTCCCCCGATTGCGCAACCGGCGTTGCACCGCCATTGAAGGAGAATGCCGCGGCAAACTCCCGGTAGCGCTTGTCTACCAGCTTGTTGACGAAGCTCTTTGGGTCGGAGAGGTCGCTCTCCAGCACCTTCTTCATGAAAGCCTTGGCGTAGGCCATGTCTTCCAGGCCATATGCCTTCATTGCATAATGATACAGGCGATAATCCTTCATAAGATCATCGACGGTCCGCACCTTGCCGATGTTGGCTTTGTAATAGGCGGATTCTCGCGCGACGTCGGGTTGCTGTTCAACCCGCGTCAGGGACTGCTTGAGATGGTGCGCAATGTAGTTGTAGCTGAAATACGTTGATACCATCGCGCACTCCTCGCGGCGTTAAGGTCCCGGTCGTCCGTCAATCATTGCCGGGTCGCGGGTGTGGGCTGGCCTCATGCCAGCAAATTGTCTCACAGCTAAGTTTTCCAAGGGCGGTTTCCGGCCCACAAGCTTAGGTTTTGGTTTGTGTCCAACCGACCCATGTCGGGTTTATTTCTATCTGTTTCTAAATGTTTCTCAGATGCGGCTTTCGCGAGGGTTGTGTTCTTGATATGTTCCGTTCGAGCGACTGGTCGGAATGGGGGGAAGCCGGGCATGAGCCGAAGAAGCAATCGCACAATCAATCTGCCGGCGCCGTATCTGAAACGGGTCTGGCTCGACCCGACGCAGGTTCACGATCGCGAGGCCTATCCGTTTTGCCTGCCCATCTTCCCGGATGATTTCGAGCTCAACTTCGACGCCGCCATCACGATCATCGTCGGGGAGAATGGCACCGGGAAGTCCACGATCCTCGAGGGTATTGCAGCGCTGGCCGGCTACGACGATGCCGGTGGAGGCAAGGGCTACATGCCCGTCGACCATTCCGAAGCGCGGGAGAAGATGGGCGGCCAGCTTTCCAGGGCCTTGCGCGCAAGCTGGCTGCCGAAGATCACCAACGGCTGGTTTTTTCGCGCCGAGAGTTTTTTCTCGGTGGCGCGATATCTCGACAAGGCCGCACGTGATGCCGGCCAGGCCGGCCCCGACTTCCTGTCGCATTCCCATGGCGAAGGTTTTCTGCGCTTCTTCGAAGAACGCTGCCAGCGCCAGGGTATCTTCATCTTCGATGAGCCGGAATCGGCGCTGTCGCCGGCGCGTCAGATCGAATTCCTGAAGCTCTTGCGACGCATGGACGATTCCCGCATCTGCCAGGTCATCATGGCGACCCATGCGCCGATGCTGATGGCCTATCCAAATGCGCAACTGCTTCGGCTCGGAAAATACGGCCTGGAGCCGACGACGGTGGAGCAGACCGATCACTACCGGGTGATGCGCGAATTCTGCGACGATCCACGCGGGTTCGTGGAGGCGACGCTGGCGGAGTAGTCGAGGCACGCACCCAGCGCTTGCTCCCTCCGTCGTCATTGCGAGCGCAGCGAAGCAATCCAGAATCTCTTCGCGGCGGCAGTCTGGATTGCTTCGCTGTGCTCGCAATGACGGTTTGGGCGACATGCTTCGTCTTCCGACTGGCGTTTGAACTCGCGGACACACTTTCTCGTTCTCGCGGCGTATTCCGCCCGAGCTTTGCGTCAGGTGCCGCCCTCGAAGATGCCGAGGGCGCAGGGAAGGCCGGGTGCCGGCTGGCACAAGCGGTCCACTGTGCGGAAATTGCGCTACGAAGTTTGCACAGCGGCATACAGGTGAAGCCAAACATCCGGCCTTCCCTGCGCAGTGGTTTGACGGCTTATGCCGAGCTCTCCCCGGGGAGCGATGCACTATTGCCCCCGTCGCCTTGCGGATGACTGATGTTGCGGACCCGGTCGGGCCGCCACATCACCGCTAGACTTGGCGCACAGACCCCGGGCGCCAGGACGGCACGGTTTTACCGTACGCAGGCTGCACCGGTCGTGTGCGCGCGGCGTTCGCTCACGGTTGCCCGCCCTGCAAATCACCTTCGCGCCGACGCTGCCTGCGTCCACCACGTCCCATCCCGCGTGTCGTGACGATCGCGATACGCCCCTCGGCCGGGCTGGGATGGCTTTCTATATGATAATCCGAAATACGGATAAAGAGAATTATTTCTGCGTGGGGTGGTTGACCCGCCCATTGGGTGTTTTGCCCGCCGGGCGGTGCAAGGGGTAGTGGGACGCGCGAGCGCGCGCCGCAGCGCCGCCACGAACAGGTCTCCCCTCGGCCGCAAAATGCGCTACCATGATCTCAGCGCGCCTCAAGTCGCGCAGGATCAACGAGACGCATGAGGAAACGAGATGAGGGTGACGATTGGACGGCGCACGGTCATGGGCGCGGTGCTGACTGCCGCGGGCGCGGTGGCCTTGACGGCGGCGTTTGGCCCGGCCTGGGCGCATGGGCCGACCCGGCAGAAGGTGCGCGAATCCATCGAGATCAACGCAGCCCCGGCCAAGGTGTGGGCCGCGATCGGCAATTTCCAGGACATGAGCTGGCTGCCGCTTGTTACCAAGACCGAGGGCGAAAAGGGCAATGAGATCGAAGCGACGCGGCGGCTGACCCTGACGGGAGGCGCCACCGTCGATGAGGAACTCTACAAGTTCGACGCTGCCGCGATGACCTATTCCTACCGGATCACCAAGGTGGACGTGAAGGTGCTGCCGGTCACCAATTATTCCTCGACGCTGACGGTGACGCCGAGCGCCGACGGCAAGAGCGCGACGCTGGAATGGGCCGGCGCGTTCTACCGTGGCTTCCCCAACAACGATCCGCCGCCGGAGCTGAGCGACGAGGCCGCGGTGAAGGCGGTGAAGGGGCTCTATCAGGCCGGCCTCGAAGCGCTGAAGAAGAAGATCGAGAGCGGAAGCTGACTGTGCGGGCGCGGGTCCTGGCGGCGCTCGCCGCCAGCCTTTGCGCTGCCGGTATTGGCAGCGCGTCCGCTGAAGAGGCATTCGTCACCAACCAGCTCAGTGACGATCTGATGGTCGTGGACCTCGCGACATCGCGCAGCGTCGCGACCATTCCGATCGGCGGCAAGCCGGCCGGCGTGGCCGTCAGCGCGGATGGGCGCTTTGCCTATGTGACCAGCCCCGACGCCAAGGCGGTGACCGTGGTCGACGCGGCAACGCGGCAGGTCTCGGGGCGGATCGAGGTGGGCGGCGGGCCGCTCGGCATTGCCGTGACGCCCGACGGCAAGACGCTCTACGTCGCGGATTGGTATGCCGCCGCGGTGCGGGTGATCGATACGGCCTCGCGCAGCGTCACGGCCAGCATCGCGGTCGGCGCTTCGCCGTCCGGCCTTGCGGTGACGCCTGACGGCAGGCTGCTGCTCTCGGCGGACCGCGACGACGACAGCGTCTCGGTGGTGAATACCGCGACGCGTGAGCGCAAAGCGACCATCAAGGTCGGCACCCGTCCGTTCGGCGTCACCATCGATGCCGAGGGAAAACGCGCCTACACCGCCAATGTCGGCTCCAACGACGTCTCGGTGATCGACATCGCCGCGAGCCAAGAGATCGGCCGCGTGCCGGTCGGGATGCGTCCCTATGCCGTGGCGCTGACGCAAGGGCGCGGCTTCGTCACCGACCAGTATGGCGGCACCGTCAGCGTGTTCGACCTGGCGACGCTGAAGCCGATCAAGCGGATCAATGTCGGCGACTATCCCGAAGGCATCAATGCGACCGCCGACGGCAAGCGCGTCATCGTCGCCTGCTGGGAGAGCAACACTCTGAGCATCATCGATGCCACTGAGCTGAAGGTGATCGGCGAGGTCAAGACCGGCGACGGCCCGCGGGCGTTCGGGGCGTTTCTCAGGCGGACGGAGTAGGGGGCGTGAAGCATCTGTAGCCTGCATGGAGCGAAGCGGAATGCGGGGACACTTTCCCGGATTGCGCTTCGCTCCATCCGGGCTACGGCGCTAAACCACTTTTAGATCCGGCAAACGCCTTCAACTTCAGGAAAAAGTCCTTCAGGATCGGGTTGCGATCCACATAGGTCACGTAGCGGATCGGATGCCGCCGGCGATCGATGCTCCACGTGATCTGATCCGTGAGAACCGGGGCCGGGATGATCACGCTCGGCGCCCAATCGGGATTGAGAAGCCAGCCGACCGGCGCCATGTCCCAGATCTCCTTGGCCCAGCCCAGATGATCAGACGAGTATTCCTTGAAGCGCATGGCGAGGAACGCGCCGATGCTGCCATGCGGTTCGACGTAGCGCTCGATCTCCGGCACCGTGCTGTGAAGGTGCGAGGTGACGCCCTTGCATGGCACGAGCACGAGCGGCACGCCGCTGTCCAACAGCACCTGCGCGCCGCCGACGTCCTGCTTGAGGTTGAACTCGATCGTGTGCGGCCATTCCAGCGCATGGCCGCCAAGCCAGACCACCACCACGCGGTCGATGATGTCGGGGGCCTTGAGCAGCGCCGAGGCGACATTGCTAATGGCGCCGATGGCAATGACGTAGAGCGGATTGTCCGGAGAGCCTGCGCGCGCCCGGGCCACGAGGTCGTTGACGGCGGGGGCGGCCTGCGCCGTCTTGCCGGGGCCGACATAGTCGGTGACGCCGCGATGAACCAGGCCTTCCGGCGCGACATTGAGGCGCTCGAGCAGGCGAAGGATTTCCTGGTAGCTCAGCTCCATGCCGTGGCCGGGACTTTTCGAGCGTGTGTTGAAGAACGGCGCGGCGTAGATCGCCTCGACGTCGAACCGGTCCTTCGACAGCAGCATCTGCACCAGCGCGAACTGATCGTCGATCTCGTTGTAGGTGTCGGTGTCGAGCACCACGCGCACCTTGCCCGCCGGCGGCTCCAGGAGTTTGAGGCGGGCTGCGTCCGTGAGTGTCATTGCCGTCTCCCTTGGCGGGGCGTGTCGATTGCGGATCAGGCTTTGAGCGGAATCCGGCAGACCACGTCCGCAATCTCCTCCATCTGCGCGAACATGTGGTCGGGCGCAAGCGCCTGTAGCGCCGCCGGCGCGGCATAGCCCCAACTGACCGCGCCGCAGGCGATGCCCACGGCCCGCGCGGCCTCGATGTCGCGGACCTCGTCGCCGATGGCGATGACCTTGCCCGGCTCCACGCCCGCGCGCCGGACGACGCGCCGGAATTTTGCGGGCTTGCCGAACAGCGATGCCGCGCAGTCGAAATGCGCAAACAGGGCGGCGGACTCGCCAAGCTTCTCGCGCGCATTGGATTCGCTGTCCGACGTCACCAGCGCGAGCTGCACGCCGTTATTGGCGAGCGTCTGCAGCATCGTCTCGACGCCCGCGAACAGGGGAATCTCCGCAGCCGCCTCCGCCTTCAGCCGCCGCGCATGTCGCGCGATCGCCGGCAGCTTCCACAGCGGGACCTCGAGCCGGGTGAGGATCTCACGGCTCGAAGCATGCCGTAGCGCTTCGATTTCGTCATCCGCGACGCGACGAAAATTGAAGCGGTCGGCGACATCGTTGATGGTCCGCAGGAACCATGGAAAGCTGTCGGCCAGCGTGCCGTCGAGATCGAAGATGGCGAGGGAGTAGGGCATGGAGGAGGGTTTTGGAGTTCGCTGAAAAACGAGACGTGGCGTGCTATTATTTCAGGACAATTCAAGGACAGTCATGCGACACGAGCACATTGAAATCAACCCTGCGATCATGGAGCAAGCCCGTCATCCGTGGGACGCGCGTGCCGGTCGAACTGGTGTTGCACGAACTGGAGGCTGGCATGGCCACCGAGGCCATCATAGCGGAGCACCCGCGGCTTACGCCGGATGATGTTCGGGCGGCCCAGGCCTTCGCGACCGATCATTGGGCCGCGGAAGACATCTTTTGTCGCTGAATCGTGCTCTGGCTCGCGGACGAATGCGTCACCGCAATTTGCGCACGTGAACATTGATGTCGAGATCGATGTTGCTGACGCAGGTTTGAGTAGTCCGGTGAGAGCCGCCCTCGTGCCAGGGACCATCGCGTGTGCGGGCGTTGGTGATATTGGCGAGCTTCAGGCATCGCCATTGCGGCAGCGGTCCGCTGCTCTCGCCGGCGAACTGCCAAGCCAGTACGGCTTCCTCACCGATCTTGTTGGTACCGATGATATGCGGACAAAGTTCGCGATAGCGCCCCTCGTAGATGCAGGTCATCTGCTGCTCGGCGAGGATTGCCTTGCGGAAGAGCATGTAGGTGCGGCTGGGCATCGCGGACACTTACAGCCTTTCCCCGATGATCCCGCGGACGAGGCGGAGTGAATTCTACTCCGCCGCCTCGCTCGTGCTCCGCCGCTTCGGCTTCCTTGCCTTCTTCAGCACCGGGTCCAGAAACTTGCCCGTGTAGCTCCGCGGCGCTTTCGCGATATCCTCCGGCGGGCCCCAGGCGACGATCTCGCCGCCGCCGTCGCCGCCTTCGGGGCCGAGGTCGATGACCCAGTCTGCGGTCTTGATGACTTCGAGATTGTGCTCGATGACGACGACCGTGTTGCCCTGCGCGACCAGCTCGTGCAGCACTTCCAGCAGCTTCTTGACGTCGTGGAAATGAAGACCGGTGGTCGGCTCGTCCAGGATGTAGAGCGTGCGGCCGGTGGCGCGCTTGGACAGCTCCTTGGCGAGCTTGACGCGCTGGGCTTCGCCGCCCGACAGGGTCGTGGCCTGCTGGCCGACATGGATGTAGTCGAGGCCGACGCGGTGCAGGGTCTGGAACGTCTCGCGCACGCGCGGCACCGCCTTGAAGAAGTCGGCGGCTTCCTCGACGGTCATGTCGAGCACGTCGGCGATGCTCTTGCCCTTGAACAGGACCTCCAGCGTCTCGCGGTTGTAACGCTTGCCCTTGCAGACGTCGCAGGTGACGTAGACGTCGGGCAGGAAGTGCATCTCGATCTTGATGACGCCGTCGCCCTGGCAGGCCTCGCAGCGGCCGCCCTTGACGTTGAAGGAGAAGCGGCCGGGCTCGTAGCCGCGCGCCTTGGCTTCGGGCAGGCCGGCGAACCATTCGCGGATCGGCGTGAAGGCGCCGGTGTAGGTCGCGGGATTCGAGCGCGGGGTGCGGCCGATCGGCGACTGGTCGATGTCGATGATCTTGTCGATGTGCTCGAGACCCTCGATGCGATCGTGGGGTGCGGCGCCTTCGCTGGCGTTGTTCAGCTTGCGGGCGATGGCCTTGTAGAGCGTGTCGATCAGCAGCGTCGACTTGCCGCCGCCGGAGACGCCGGTGACGGCCGTGAACAGGCCGAGCGGAATTTCGGCCGTGACGTTCTTGAGGTTGTTGCCGCGCGCGTTGACCACCTTGATGGTGCGGCGATGGTTCGGCGGGCGCCGCTCCGGCACCTCGACCTCGAGCTCGCCGGTCAGATATTTGCCGGTGAGCGATTTCGGGTTGCGCATGATCTCGGCGGGCGTGCCTTCGGCGACGATGTTGCCGCCATGCATGCCGGCGCCGGGGCCGATGTCGAGGACGTAATCGGCAAGCAGGATCGCGTCCTCGTCATGCTCGACCACGATCACGGTGTTGCCGAGGTCGCGCAGGCGCTTGAGGGTGTCGAGCAGGCGCGCGTTGTCGCGCTGGTGCAGGCCGATCGAGGGCTCGTCCAGCACGTAGAGCACGCCCGTCAGCCCCGAGCCGATCTGCGAGGCGAGGCGGATGCGCTGGCTCTCGCCGCCGGACAGCGTGCCGGACGAGCGGGACAGGGTGAGGTAATTGAGGCCGACGTCGAGCAGGAAGGTGAGGCGCTCGCGGATCTCCTTGAGGATGCGGCCGGCGATCTCGTTCTGCTGCGTGTTCAGCGCCTCGGGCACGGTCTCGAACCATTCGCCGGCCTTCCTGACCGACAGCTCCGAGATCTCGCCGATATGCTTGCCGCCGATCTTGACGCAGAGCGCCTCGGGCTTCAGCCGGAAACCCTTGCAGCCCTCGCACGGGACGTCGTGGAAATATTTCGCGAGCTCCTCGCGCGCCCACTCGCTCTCGGTCTCGCGATAGCGGCGGTTGATGTTGGTGATGACGCCCTCGAACGGCTTCTTGGTGTCGTAGGAGCGGACGCCGTCTTCGTAGGAGAACTTGATTTCATCCTCGCCCGAGCCATGGAGGATCGCATTCTGCGTCTTCTTCGGCAGATCCTTCCATTTGGTGGTCAGCGTGAACTTGTAGTGCTTGCCGAGCGCCGTCAGCGTCTGGACGTAGTAGGGCGATGACGACTTGGCCCAGGGCGCGATCGCGCCCTTGCCGATGGCGAGCTCCTTGTCGGGGATGACGAGATCCTCGTCGACATGCTGCTCGACGCCGAGGCCGCCGCAGGCCGGGCAGGCGCCGTAGGGATTGTTGAACGAGAACAGGCGCGGCTCGATCTCCGGAATCGTGAAGCCGGAGACGGGGCAAGCGAATTTTTCCGAGAACAGGATGCGCTCAGGCCCGCTCTTGTCGTGAATTTTTGCGGTCTTCTTCTTCTCCTCGACGGGCGCCGCCGCTGCAGGCGCATCGGCGAACTCGACGACGGCGAGGCCCTCCGCGAGCTTCAGCGCGGTCTCAAAGCTTTCGGCGAGGCGCTGGCCGATGTCGGCGCGCACCACGATGCGGTCGACCACGACGTCGATGTCGTGCGGAAATTTCTTGTCGAGCGTCGGCGCTTCCGCGAGCTCATGGAAGGTGCCGTCGATCTTGACGCGCTGAAAGCCCTTCTTGAGCCATTCGGCGAGCTCCTTGCGGTACTCGCCCTTGCGGCCGCGCACGACGGGGGCGAGCAGATAGAGGCGGGTGCCCTCGGGCAGCGCCAGCACGCGGTCGACCATCTGCGAGACGGTCTGGCTCTCGATCGGCAGACCCGTGGCGGGCGAATAGGGCACGCCGACGCGCGCCCAGAGCAGGCGCATGTAGTCGTAGATCTCGGTGACGGTGCCGACGGTCGAGCGCGGGTTCTTCGAGGTCGTCTTCTGCTCGATCGAGATCGCCGGCGACAGGCCGTCGATCTGGTCGACATCAGGCTTCTGCATCATCTCCAGGAACTGGCGCGCATAGGCCGACAGCGATTCGACGTAGCGGCGCTGGCCCTCGGCATAGATGGTGTCGAAGGCGAGCGAGGATTTGCCGGAGCCTGACAGCCCGGTGAACACCACCAGCTTGTCGCGGGGAATCTCGACGTCGACATTCTTGAGGTTGTGCTCGCGCGCGCCACGGATCGTAATTGCGCGCAGGCTGGATCCCGCGTTCTGCTGTTGGCGCTTCGCCTTGATCACTTCATCCATCCGAGTTGCCCTCAAGGAATCCCAAAGGTGCGCGATCGCGCCAACAAAAAAGGCGCGCGTCGCCCGGAACCGGGATCGGCGCCGATGGGTATGCCAGCGAACGTAGGAAGAACGGGGACGGATTTCCAGTGGCGTGTGCGAATCGTCAACGGATTGTTGGCGCGCTGGCGGCATCTGGCAGGAGCAGGGCGCCCGGAGCATGCGAAGGGCCGGCGCGAGGCCAGCCCTTCGTTCGCGTTTGAATGCGGATTTGGGGCAATCCGCACAGGATCAGGACTTGGAGGTTCCTGAGGGAAGCTTTGTCTCAGTATTTGGCGACGACCGGGCCGCCCCAGCGGTAATTGATGCGGATCAGGCCCATGTCGATATCCTGGCCGATCCGGTCGGTGCGCGGGGCGAAGCCGCCGACGAGAGTTGCGAAGTCAGCGCTGTGATGGCCGAGGAACACGTGATTGTACTCGCCGCCGACCGACCAGTTCTCGGCAAAGCCCCATTCAACGCCGATGCCGATCGTGTAGCCCCAGCGGGTCTGGTTGACGCTGTTGAACGTCGCCGCCGCTGGCGCGCCCGGAAAGAAGGTGTCGTATTTGTCGTGGGCCACGGCTGCGCCGGCCTTGCCGTAGAGCAGCAGATTGTTCACAGCGTAGCCGAGCTGGCCGGTGAACAGACCGAAGCTGTCGATCTTGGTCTGGTTCGTGATCGGCGCCAACGCCACGCTGACATTGCTGCCCTTGAAGTCGGCCCAGTTGCCCTGGCCCTCGATGCCGAACACCCAGCGCGATTTCTGCCAGCGATAGCCGAGCTGTCCGCCGACCGTGCCACCGCCCGCATTGTGACAGCCTTCGCCAACGGCCGGATCGACAGCGATGCCGAGCGCGCGAGTCACGCCCCAGCAGGCATGGGCCAAGCCGCCGCCGCCATTGATGCCGGCATAGATGCCGCTCCAGTCATAAACGGGAACGGCGGCCGCCGGCGCCTTGTAAATCGGTAGATCGGCGGCGGTAGCCGGCGCGACCGCGCCGAGTGCGAACAGGCTGACCGCAGCCAGCATCCACGTCTTCATGTCACGTCCCCAACTCGCCAAAGCCATTCGCGGGCGCCGTGCGCGCGCCTCACGACTCCAAGACGGTTGGGTGCACCCTCGCGCGAAAACAAAAAGGCCGGCGCAAGGCCGGCCTTTCGTGACGCGATGGCGTTGGAGACGAAGATCAGTATTTGGCGATGAGGGGGCCGGCGAACCTGTAACTGACGCGGGCCGTTGCGATGTCAACGTCCTGGCGGATCCGATCGGCGCGCGAGAACGTGCCGTTGTTGAACGTAAATCGGTTGTCGCGCGATCCCATGAAGCCGTGCACATAATCGACGCCGACCACGATGTTGGGCGTTACGCCGAAATCGAGGCCAGCACCAACCGCTCCGCCCCAGCGCGTTTCATTCGCCCTGTCGAACACGAAGCCGGTGGCGGTGGTGAAGCCCTCGTATTTGTCGCTCACAACCATCGCACCACCCTTCGCGTAGAACAGCACATTGCTCCAGGCGTAGCCGACCTGGCCGGTCACGAGGCCGAAGGCGTTGATCTTCGAGCGGTCTGAGCCGACGCCGCCGGCAGCCAGGCTCGGTCCATTGGAGCCGCTAAGGTGAGCCCAGTCGCCCTGGCCTTCCACGCCGAACACCCACGACGCGCTTTGCCAGCGAAAGCCGGCCTGGCCGCCGGCCACGCCGCCGGTCGCGGTGTGGCAGCCCTCCGATGCGGGGGGAGTGACCGGTGCACCGAGGATGTTGGTGACGATGTCCCAGCAATTATGGCTCCAGCCGCCACCACCGTTGGCGCCGATGTAGAAGCCGCTCCAATCGTAGACCGCGCCGATCATCGGGGCAGGAGCTTTGGTGTAGGGCCTCGCCGCCAGATCGGCCGCCGAAACGGACGTGGTCATCGCGACTATGCCGGCAGCGGCAAGCATAAACTTGTTCAAGACGGACCCCCCCAAGGCCAAAGTTGTTGCGATCTTCGATACAACCTTTGAGGTGCGACAGTCTGTCACCGGAGGGTCACAGCGCGCCGAAAAATGGAACTTGTCCGCAAGCGCTCGCGCCGTACGCGCGAAAACAAAAAGGCCGGCGCAAGGCCGGCCTTTCGTAACGCGATGGCGTTGGAGACGATGCTTAGTACTTCGCCACGACCGGGCCGCCGAAGGTGTAGTTCAGGCGAACGGTGCCCATGTCGACGTCCTGCTTGATACGGTCGATGCGGTCGTTGATGCCGAGAATCGTGAACGAGTTGTTGCGCTTGCCCATGAACAGATGGTCGTATTCGATCGCAACGGACCAGTTCGGCGCGAAGCCGAATTCGAGGCCGGTGCCGACCGCGCCGCCCCAGCGCGTCTCGCTTGCGCTGTCGAGGACCAAGCCGAACGCCGTGCCGTTGTACTTGGCATGCGTGACCGCCGCGCCACCCTTCACGTACCAGAGCACATTGTTCCAGGCATAGCCGACCTGGCCGGTGAACAGGCCAATCGCGTCGATCTTGGTCTCGTTGACCAGCGGAGCAAGCGCCACGCTCGTATTCGAGCCCTTCAGATTGGCCCAGTCGCCCTGGGCTTCAAGGCCGAACACCCAGTTGGCCGACTGCCAGCGATAACCGACCTGGCCACCGACGACGCCGCCTGTCGCATTGTGACAGCCTTCAGCCGTGTCCGGACCCGCAACGCCGAAGATGTTGTTGACATCCCAGCAGTTGCGGCTCGAAGCGCCGCCGCCGTTGATGCCGAGGTAGAAGCCGGACCAGTTGTAGATCGAGGCCACAGCAATGGGCGCCTTGGTGTAGGGGCGGGCCGCCAAATCGGCCGCCGAGGCGGGAGCCAACGCGCTGAGTGCGAACAGACTGGCCGAGGCCAGCAAAACCTTCTTCATTTCAATTCCCCAGTTTCGTTTCTCTTTGTCGGCGAAAAATAGCCGCCCCAATGACCCAACCGATGTCATTGCTCTACACCATTGAAGCCGAAGGTTGTGTCACTGGGATGCCACAGCTCTCCCCGAAAACGTTGTGAATCGGTGGGCCTGGATCTGGACGCGCGAAAACAAAAAGGCCGGCGCAAGGCCGGCCTTTCGTAACGCGATGGCGTTGGAGGCGAAGCTCAGTACTTCGCGACCACCGGGGCCCCGAAGTGATAGTTCACGCCGACCTGCACGGTGTGGAAGTTGAGCGTGCCGGTGGGCAGGGCGCCCGAGAAGTAGGTCTCGCCGCCGAGGCTGCGATAGAGGTACTCGCCCTTGACCGACCACTGCGGAGCGAAGAACGCTTCGACGCCCGCACCGACGGTCCAGCCGGAGTGCCACTTGCTGTCCGACGCGGTCAAGCCGAGAGCGGAGAGGGTGATCTTGTTGTCGATCCAGGCGTAGCCGCCGGTGCCGTAGAACAGGACCTGATTGACGGCGTAGCCGATACGGCCGCGCACGGTGCCCATGGCATCGGTCTTCGAGCTCGCCGTTGCGGTCACAACGCCGAATCCGGGAACGACAGTGGCGCCGGTCGCCGAAGCGCTGACGTCAGCCCAGGAACCATCAGCCTCGACGCCGAACACGACGTTGCCGGTCTGCCAGTTGTAGCCGGCGGTGCCGCCGACGAAGCCACCCTTCATCTTCGGGTCGCCGGAACCGTTTTCCCAGGCGCCGCCACCGACGATACCGAGGTAGAAGCCGGTCCAGTTGTAGACCGAGGCCACCGCCACCGGAGCCTTGGTGTAGGGGCGCGCCGCGAGATCAGCGGCCGAAGCCGGAGCAGCGAGAGCGAACAAACAGGCCGAAGCCAACAAAACCTTCTTCATTTTCAAACCTAATCCCAGTCCCGGTTTCTGTTTTTGCCTTCCGTGCGTTCGGAAGGACATCGGACGCCGTGGTCCAACTGATGTCGTGCTTACACCAGCAAAG
This sequence comes from Bradyrhizobium sp. Arg816, assembly GCF_029989365.1. GTDB lineage: Bacteria > Pseudomonadota > Alphaproteobacteria > Rhizobiales > Xanthobacteraceae > Bradyrhizobium. The sequence goes on from NZ_JAPRAQ010000002.1 coordinate 70,863, forward strand.
CCGCAAGTTGTGTCTCCCAAAAGCCACAATAGTCGCAAAACGTAACGGTGACTGACCTATAATTCCCGTTGCCCACGCAAAAAGGCCGGCGCGAGGCCGGCCTTTGATTTCCAAGCGATCTCAGAGAGATATCAGTATCTTGCGATCAGCGGGCCGCCCCAGCGATAGTTCACGCGGACGAGGCCGATATCGACGTCCTGGCTGATGCGATCGGAGCGTGTGGAAACGCCGAGCGGGGCGATCCCGAAATTGCCGGATCCGGTGAAGCCGACGGTGCGGCTGCCCATGAAGATGTGGTCGTACTCGAAGCCCACGGTCCAGTTCGGCGCGAATCCGAACTCGACGCCCACACCCACGGTGCCGCCCCAACGGGTCTCGTTGGCCCGGTCGACTTCGAGGCCGCTGGCGAGGTCGAAGCTGCGGTAGCGATCGCTGACGACGGCGCCGCCGCCCTTCACGTAGAGCAGGACGTTGTTCCAGGCGTAGCCGACCTGACCGGTGATCAGGCCGAAGGCGTTGATCTTCGAACGATCGCGCAGGCCGGTGATCGCACTGATGTTGGCACCCGAGAAATCGGCCCAGTTGCCCTGGCCTTCGAAGCCGAACACCCAGTTGGCTGACTGCCAGCGGTAGCCGACCTGGCCACCGACCGTGCCGCCGGTCGCGTTGTGGCAGCCTTCGCCAAAGAAAACGCCGCCGCCGAAATCTGCGTCCCAGCACTTATGGCTGGTGCCGCCGCCGCCGTTGATGCCGATGTAGAAGCCGCTCCAGTCGTAGATGGTCGCGATCATCGGTGCCGGGGCCTTGGTGTAGGCAGCGAGATCTGCCGCGCTTGCGGGAGCCGACAGCCCCAACGCGATTACACCAATAGTACCAATCAAAATCTTATTCATTGCAGTCTCCCCAGTTTCGATCCGCTTTCGAAGTCCCCGAAGCGGTTGATCAGGCGCGACGCTCATAAGAATCTAATTCCGAGCCAAGCGTAGCTTAGGCGGGAGGCGGAGTCCGTCTCCGGAATGCAACAGTCGGGCGGCATTTGAACTGCTTCTAACTTGATGAATGTTAAGCTGTTTCGCCGTCCTCAGGAATTCGGGGAAATTCCATTTGGCGCAGGCCGTCTTTGTGCGGCGCGGTGTCGTCTTGCCAACGCAACAACGTGAGGGGTGTCATAAGAACAAATCTGGAACGAACCCGCCAGGGGTGCTATATATGGGGATAAGTGGAGGGGTGACGGGCCGATCCGTCCGCGCAAGCGTATAGGGTCGCGTCAACAGGTTGCAGAGGACGCGGGCGCGTCCCGGGCCTTCTAAAATTCAGTGGCATTCGGAGTGGAGAGCGGCGATGGCGGGAAGCGTCAACAAGGTCATTCTGGTTGGAAATCTCGGCAAGGATCCCGAAATCCGCCGCACCCAGGACGGGCGGCCGATCGCGAATTTGAGCATCGCCACCTCGGAGACCTGGCGCGACAAGAACAGCGGCGAGCGCAAGGAAAAGACCGAGTGGCATCGCGTCGTGATCTTCAATGAAGGGCTCTGCAAGGTCGCCGAGCAGTACCTGAAGAAGGGCGCGAAGGTTTACATCGAGGGTGCGCTCCAGACCCGCAAATGGACCGACCAGAGCGGCGCCGAGAAGTACTCCACCGAGGTCGTGCTCCAGGGCTTCAACTCGACCCTGACGATGCTCGACGGCCGCGGCGGCGGCGGTGGAGGCGGCAGCTTCGGCGACGAGCCGGGCGGCGATTTCGGCTCCTCCGGTCCCGTCAGCAGCGCACCGCGCCGCGCTGTGGCCGCCGGCGGCGGCGGTGGCCGCAACAGCGACATGGACGACGACATTCCGTTCTAGAGTTGTGTTTTTCCGAAATGTAAACAAAGATATGGAATCGGCAGGTCGTGCAAGGACTTAATGCCGATTCCGCTTTGTTCTTTTTGTAACTTCGATAGAAAATCCAACACGGTTTCCTAGTTTTGCAAACCTGAGGATGATTTCTGGCGCGATTTCAGCCGCTTAGTAAATTAGCGCGCGGGCCAATTTTGTAACTCCTGTCACTCGGATTTAAGAACCATCTTACGGCCTCGAATTTGGGGGCTGCATGTTGGACCTCGGCAGGAACGGACCCTTCACGACCAAGACCGTGCGCTTTGAGTCGGGCGAACGCTTCGTCATGGCGGTGGACAGCGACGGCGTGCCGGTCGATTGGCCGGTCGTCTACGCGTCGGTGTCGCTGCGCGGCCGCGGCCTGATGCTCTCGACGATGCGCAAGGAGATGGACGCGATCTGTCTGCTCCTCAACTGGTGTGCGGTCCGACGCATCTCGCTGGAACAGCGGATCGAGTCGTTGAACCTGTTCTCACTTCCCGAGATCGAGGCGTTGCGCATCGCCTTCCGGGCCGACCTCCGCACCGCCCGCAAGCGGGCGAACGGAGACAAAACCAAAGACCTTCCCGAGATTGTGGGCAACGGACATTGGCGCAACCGGCTCCAGGCCTGCGCGGACTACCTGGTGTGGCGCGTCAACGACGTCATCCTGCGGCTCGACATCAGGGATCCGCGGCGGTTCGAAGCGCGCTTGATGGTGGACAAGCTGCACGAATGGATCGTCGGCGACATCCCAATCTACGAAAACGACCTGCTCGAGGGTTTGAACGAGGAGCAGCGCGAAATCCTGGTGCGCGCGATCACCGTCGGCGACCCCAGCAATCCGTTCAAACCGCGCAACCAGGTGCGGAACGAGGCCCTCTGGCTGTTGTACATCGACGGCGGACTGCGACGGTCCGAGCCGCTTGTCATCAAGACGCGCGACGTTCGCCTGGGCGGCAACGACCCGGGGTTGACCGTCCACCGCAACGCCGACGATCCGAAGGACACACGCGCCCAGCAACCGGTGACGAAAACCAAAGCGCACCCGGTCGAGTTCACGGACCGGCTGCACGACGCCCTGGACGCCTACATCGTTGGCGATCGGCGGACCTATGAGAACGCGAAGACCTCGCCCTTTCTGTTCCTCTCGCAGCAGGGCAAGCCACTGTCCATCGGCGCGGTCGACGCCATGTGCCTTGAACTGAGGAAGGTGCCTGGACTCCCGGCGGATTTCTCGACGCACGTCAACCGCCGGACCTGGAACGACAAGCTCGGAGAGGCGGCGGAAGAGATCAAGATCGCTCCGGAGGTCGAGAAGCAGGTTCGCAATCACGCGATGGGCTGGACGCGTCAATCCGATCAGGGTGCGCGCTACGGCCGCCGGCATATCCGCAAGCGGGCTGCGATGATCCTCGGCGTGATGCAGGACAAGCTCACCAAAGGAGAAGCCGAGTGACCGCAGTCCATCATTCCGCGGTCTCGCTCGGCGACTTTCCGGGCCAAGGTACGATCCATGACCGAGCCAAGCTACCGGTCGATGCGTCCGGATGGGTCTGGAGTCTCAACCATCCGGTTTCCTCGGCCCGTCTGGACTTCCGGAAGCTCGGCATCAAGTCCCCGGGTCTGCTGGTGGCCGTCGTCAAGTACATCGCTGACCTCGTCGCCACGACGTCGGTCGACAGCGTCCGGAACACATTCGAAACGCTGCGCTTCCTGCAACAGTCGGAGCACTTCCGGGATTGCGACGCCGGTGGCGGCTCACTTGATTTGCGATTGATTTCTGAGCTGCGGCTCGTGAATAACTTCGCTGCGTGGCGCCTTCACTACATCCGCGTCTGGTATCGGTGGTGCGCGAAAAGGGACTTCCCGCAGTTCTCCAACGAGATTGCCGGGGAGATGGACGAGGTTAAGATCCCCGGCAACCCCAAGGCGTCGCCGTCCGTACTCGCGATCCGGAGCAAGGGGCGCTCGACGAACTCGAGACCATCGCACTCGTCACCAAGCTCAAGGAGCTCGGGCCCGTCGTGCTATCGGCGTTCGAGAGGGCATTGGTGTGGCTGCCGCTCACCTTCGGATCCAATCCCCTTGCCTTCGCGCTGCTGCGCGAGCAGGACTTCCAATCGATCAAAGAGACCGGAGCTGACCGGATCCACCACTTGCTGAGGATTCCGCGCATCAAGAAGCGCAACCCGTTCTTTCGAGCGGCCTTCCATACCAAGCGGCCTGATCACGTGATCGGAGGGCACATCGCGGCGCTGATCAAGGAAAACGTCGAGTTTCGCCGCGAGAACGGTTGGCCGGAAGGCTGTGCTTTTCCGCTGTTCAGGCGAGCCGAGCCCCAGCCCGCACTGATCAACGGCCCGATGCATGAGTTTGCCATGCATCGCAGCCCTGAAGATATTACCGACACTTTGAAGGCGGCGGTCGCCAAACTTGGGGTCATCTCGCACCGGACGGGAAAGCCCATCAACGTGAACACGATGCGCTTCAGGCGCACGTTTGCGACCCGGGCCGTAGAAGAGAATGTCTCGCCGGCCGAGCTCGCGGCGATGATAGACCACACCGATTTGCAGAATGTGCAGGTCTACTTCGAGACTAGGTCCAGCATCGTCGATCGTCTCGACGCCGCCATGGCGGTCAAGCTGGGGCCGCTCGCCGACGCCTTCATGGGGAAGATCGTGGCGACCGAAGCCGAGGCGGAAAACGGGAGCGACCCGAGCAAGCGCATTCCGTGGTTTCGACGCGTCGCGGGGCGTCTGCCTGAGCGTGCGGGCAATCTCGGCACCTGTGCGTCAGGCCCGTGCAGTCAATTCGCGCCGATCAGCTGCTATACCTGCCGCAAGTTTCAGCCATGGAAGGACGGTCCGCATCGCGAGATCCTGCAATGGCTGTGTGACGAGCGGGAACGGAAGCAGATCGTCGGCGTTCACGATGCGACGATCCTTGCAATCGGCGAGGTGGTGGCCGCGTGCGAGGCAGGAGGCCGGTGATGAACATCATCGCATTTCCCGACCGTCTGGCGCTCGGCGCCCGTGAAAATCTAGCCAATCTGGTCGAGCGAGCCCGGGACATGCAGGTGTTCGGCCCGACGGTCGACTTCGACAACGCAGTGTGGGACCTCACGCATTGCCTCGACCGTAAACCCGGCCAGGCACGCAAGACCGCTGTGCTCTACTTCACCGTCCGTCAGGAAAAGCCCTCGCGAAAGATGGAGGGGCGGACGGAAATGCGCGATTCGTTCGCCCAGTTTGTCAAGGCGATGATCGTTATGAGGCACTTCGCCAGAGGGTCGCTGGCGCTTCATAAGCGCGCAGTCATGGTCGCGCGCGTTCTGTACGAAACGCTGGCTTATTGCGGCCACGATATCGTGGAGGCGCGTCCGGCTGATTTTCTTTCGGCCGCCGCCACCATAGCCAAGGTATACAATGGACACAGCGCGTACGTCTGTGGCGAGGAACTGGAGCGCATCGCGGCATTCATCGACAAGCACCAGATCTGCAAGTCGCCGATCAGGTTTTCCAACCCGATCGAACGGACTGACGGCTACTCTTGGCGTCTGATTGACGACCAGTCGCGCGAGGCGCGCTCCAAAAAGCTTCCGACCGAAGAATACATCGCCGCCGTCGTCGAAGCGAGTATCCAGGTCCGCAACGGAGGAACCGATCCAGATTTGGCTCGAATGGCCGTCCTGGAATGCCTAGTCAGTGCGCCCTGGAGGATCAATGAGCTGCTTGGCGTGCGCGCCGACTGCGAGCGCTGGGACGAGCGTCCAGACGGATCGGTCAAATTCGGAATAGCTCATGAAGGCTCTAAGGACGCCCCCGATGCCGTCAAATTTGTGCCGACGGACATGAAGCCGATTGCCGAACGCGCGGTGAAGGACCTGATCCGGCTGACTGAGCCGTCCCGCGAGATCGCACGCTGGATGGAAGAGCATCCCGGCCGTGCTTGGCTCGCAGAGAGATGGCGCTTGCGCGACCGGACGACGCCGATGACAGCGACGGAGGTGGCTGCGGCCATGGGATTTGCGAACCACAGTGTCGCAACGCTTTGGATGCAGGTGCACGGCCATGCCGCCCGTCGGGAGAAACATCGATCCCTGTACGATCAGGGGCAACTCGAGGACTCGATCCTATCGGACATCGCAGAAGTGATGAAGGAGGTTCCGGAAGGCCGAAAGCTTTCGGAATATCTATTTCTCTTCCCACACAACTATTTTCATCAAAGCAGGGCTGCGGTCCCCTCGATTCCGACGTTCCTGTCGCAGGCTCAGATGCGGGCCTTCCTTGTTGGGGGAGACTGCAAATCGATTTTCGAACGCTTGAAGATTCTCGATTTGAGCGGCAAGCCGTTTAAGGTGCCTTCGCACGGGTTCAGGCATTACCTCAACAACATGGCCAACGAGGGTCTCCTCTCCGATCTCGACATCGCCCGCTGGTCGGGGCGGAAGGATGTCTCCCAGAACGCGGCATACGACCACACAGGCGGGGCGCCGCTCGGCCGCGTCATGCGGAAGCTGGCGAAGACGAAGGCCATGCAAGGGTCGATCGTGGCCACCGTCAAGAAGCTGCGGCTGCGGGAGGACTTCCTGAAAGCGCGGTTCGCGACCGCCCACACCACCGATATTGGCATGTGTGTTTCGGATTGGAGCCTGGCTCCCTGCGCCTCCCACGGGGCCTGCGCGGCCGGCTGCGGCGACCACATGTTGATCAAGGGCAACCAAAAGCACCTACAGCGGACAGAGCAGCTTCTGGCCGAGCACGAGGCTATGCTCGATCAGGCGCGGCAGGCGATGGCCGAAGGCGAGCTCGATGCTGGTCCCTGGGTCGAGCACAACGGGAAGATGGTCGATGGGCTGCGGAAGGCCATCGCGGTGCATAAGGACTCCACTATCGCCGACGGGACGGTGGTTCAGACCTAATGGGCTGAGGTGGCCTGCCGGTAGCTCAGGCGGAAACCGGCTTAAGAGCTCTTTCAGGCGGTCAAAGGGATTGGGTCTCGTGTGGCCGCACAGTAGCTTGGTAAGCTGTCGCACCAGCATCGCCATAATCCGGGCGGCCTGCCGAGTCCTACGGCTTCGGTCCGGGGGCGGTGGGGCCGAACGGCCAGCTCTCGTCCGTTTGCCGCCGGGATGCGACCTCGCGGGCAACATCGTCGACGGTCCAGCCGTTCATGTCCTGGATTTCCGGCGGCGCGTCTTCGCCGTTGACGAGCTGGCCGCCGCACACGGTGAACGCCACGCCGTCGTCGGAGATGGACATTCCGAGAGAACGGACCAATTTCAGTTGCTCGCTGTATTTCATGACTGGGATTCCGGGGTTCGGGTGGCCCGTCGGCCGCTTGGACGCATGCGTCTCTCCTTTGGAGACATCATCGTGCCTGACCGCGCAAGAGACAACCTCATCGGCAAGAAGCCACCACGGACTCCGGCATGAACGACCGGAGTAACGACCGCTTTGTCTGGAATGCTGCACTGGCTCGAACATCTGATCGCCCAGTCTTTCGTTTTTCCGGTCGGCGGACTAGCATCCCACAAGCCAAGGAGATCAACCATCATGTTGGCAGTTGTAGCGACGCAGGGGAGCGATGCGCGGCATCCGGACGACCTCGTCGTTTGGCCGGACGGGTTTTGGGTGACTCTTGATGAGCTGCGGAGCGGCGATTTCAACCATCGCTCTGACGATTTTGAAGTGGTACCCCACGACGACCGGGCGCGCACGCGGGAACTCGGCGTTGAGGGCGTTTGACGTTAACCGATGACGCACTGAAGGGAACAGAGTCGTGTTTGCTTGGAAACGATTGTCCGACGGCAACATCTCGCAGGAGATCACCGCCGGCACGGCTGAAGAGCTGTTCGAAGCGGCGGGGTTCGGAGCAGTCCGCGTCAACGAGCCCATCAAGGGCTTTCTTGCAGTGCCGGTCGAACAACGGGACGGGATGCTCGTCGAACGTCCATCCCCATCGCAAACCTTGTCCATGTAGTCCACGCGCCGACTCGGACGGGGTAAGCTGCAAGCCGGCTTGGCCATCGCATGACTTCCTGAAATCGAAGCCTGGCATCATCAGTCTGATCCCCGGAGCCGCCGTCGCAGGCGTCCCGCAGGCACCGGCGCGCGGAGCACGCAAGGGCGAAGAGCGAAGCGTCCCTTGCGGGCGAGCACGACGGTGCCAAGGAAGGGCCGAAGACGAAGGCGCTCGGAGGCAGACGTCCTGATCCCTGTGTGAGCCCGAGCAAACTTCGGTGGGTCACAACATTCAGACCGATTTGGCGTCGGCCCCATCGCCATCCAGCGTCGATTTTGAACCGTGAGATAGCTCTAAAGACTGTGCTTCCGCTGCCAGTCCTCTATCTGCTCGATCATCTGCACGAGACTTTGCTTGCGATAGCGTTCGTCGATCCGCTGGTCGTCCTGGAAGTGACGTAAAATATCCAGCACGTCGACGCCGAGCTCGTTCTTGGCGGCTTTTCCGAACCTGTCTGACCGGAGGTACTCGAAGACGTCAGAGAGACAGCTCTTCGCCTCCTTCCAGTCACCTTCTTCCAACGCATCGACAATGTAGACACGAACGATCGCGATGGCGGCATGGAGCTGAGCCCATGCAAAGCTGTCCCGCCGGCCGAGCATCGGATGGAGCATGTTTGCGATGCGGCTTTTCAGGCAAAGAACCGGGTGAAGGACAGGGATCTGAGCCCGACACTCCTTTCCGTCGACTTCCGCGGTGGCCTCGATGACAGCTACGCCCCTTTCGAGTTCGCGACGGGTCACGCCCAGGACGCCGTTGAGGAAATCGATCTTCAGAGGCTTGCCGTTGACGGTCGCCAGGACGACGGCCGAGTGCGGCGTGTTCATGTCGTCAAGCGTCGCCTTGATCACCTTGCCGCCGAGTGCCGCAGCCAGGCTCTCCGCTGCTTTAACCGAGCCGAAATAGTCGAGGTCGCGACTCGTAAGCGGCTGGTCCTGTCGTAGGGCGGGATCCTTGTCCCGATAGTACCAAGCCCACAGATTCGTGGCTTGCCCGCCGATCACGAACGTGGCGTCGTCGACCGTCAGTTTGGATGCTATCTGGATAACTTCGGCGGCCCCGAAGCGGGGCTGGTCCGTCTCGTCAGTCATCGATCCTTATGCGGGCGCGCCGTACGACAAGCCTCGCTTTGGACCGGTCAAGGACGGAGAAGAAGCCATTTGCTTCGCGAAGATCTGAGGCTTTCACCTCGCCACGCGCAAGGCGTGCTTCATCGTTTCGTCGGGAGATCTCTTTCTCCAGGCGGCGATCCTCGTACCGAAATCCGGCCTCAAAACCCATCGGATCGAACCTTTCCTCGCGACACTAATGTCGCCCGCATCCTTTCAATGTCAAGTTAACGCGGCAAACGGGACTGTAGCTGCTCTGCCGGCAAGCGAAAATGCCCCTCACGAGGGCCCGGTTCCGTTCTTCAAATCGCCGAAATCGACCCGGGCTGGCCGAAATCCCTCGACTTCCCGGCGGTTGTATGGCAGTTTATATCGCCAGATAACACACTTTCAACGAGATAGAAAAACGCTTGTATACCCCGATGACCAGGGAGCAGCGGCGGCTGGTGGAGACCATGCGCTCCACCACGCTCGAGTTTGCCGCGCTCGCCCGCTCGCGGGACGAGTTCGGCGGGGGCATGCAGTGGCTGAAGGTCAAAAAATTTGAATACCTGACGCGGTACCGGCGGGATCCGGTCACCGGCGAGCAGAAGGCAGCCTCGATCGGCCGCCGGTCGCCCGAGACCGAGGCGATCTACGACCGTTTCATCAAAGAACGGGCCGAGCTGGATCGGCAGATCTCGGCCCTGCGGCCGACAATCGCCGAGCAGACCAGGATGGCGCGGGCGCTGCGACTGTCCCGCGCCCCGGAAGAGGTCGGCGCCGTGGCGCGCGCCATAGGCCTGTCCGAGCTGATCGATCACATCACCATCATCGGCGAGGCCGCCGTCTACGCTTACGAATGCGAGATGGCCGCGCTCCTGCCGCGCGAGATGCTGCCGGACGACGGCATGGACCTCCTGGTCGCCGGCGTGCACCCGACCGACGTGGTCGACGAGCTGCTAGCGGTGCTGAGGCGCGCCAAGATCTATGTGCGCTTGGCTCACCTCTCCGAAGATCTTGCCGTGGCCGAACTTCGGACCGAGGAAGGCCTAAGCATCCGGCTCTACACGATGTCGACCCTTGGCGGCCTGATCGACCGATATGCGGAGAGTTCGGCGTACGGCGCGGAGGCGGTGCGGTGGGCGCTCGACCTGCCGGTGATGCATTCGATGCTGGTCGACCGCAACGGGCGTGCCGCCACGGTCGCGGTTCTCGAGCCGCGGGCCTACTGCCTGCTGCGCTTTGTGGCCCTCGACGTCGAGGAGATGTCGCTGATCCGGCGCGAGGCCTCAGCCGAGCTCAACGCCACAATGGTGAAGCTCGTCCACGAGCGGTGGACCGAGCCATTTATCGAGGACCACGTTCAGACCATTGGTCCGCTCCACGACCTGTTGGGCGAGGACGGTTTCCCTTCCGCGCCACGGATGTAGGCGCCGAAGATTTCTAGGATTTGATTATCGCCACCCCATGATGCGGGGGTGCGGAAGATCTTGATCGGCGTCGAGGGTCGTGAGGCCCGCGGCTATGTGCTTTCGTATCGCGATGTAGGTGTACCGTGACGCGTGTGGTGGGACCCGATTCCCACTCCGAGGTAGAATCAGTTTACTCATCGAATCCTTCAACTGATCCTTCGAAGGATACGATGGGCAAGGTGCCTCGGGGCTGGGACACGATCATGCCGCGCGGGCGCAAGCGCCCGGTCCGCAACGGCTGGCGCTCGGCGCCGGCCGGCAAGAAGCGGCTGCTCATCAAAGAGAAGACCGAGTCGCGGATTCGAGACATCATCGAGGACTGGAAGGAGCCCAAGATTACCTGGGCAGCCGTCGTCCAGGTCGTGAACCTTGAGTTCAAGGGCAACTGGACGCGAGTCGCGATCGCCAAGCATCCGAAACTTCAGACGGCCTTCCGGGCTACGAAAAAGAGGCTCCGCGCCTTAGCCGGCCGACCGCGCAAAGCGGAAGGTGACGGAACCGTAGAGGTCCTCAAGAAGCAGATACGATCCTTGAGAGAAGAGAACCAAAAACTGCGGGCGACCAATGCAACCCTTGAAGAGCGTTATGTGCGCTGGAAGACCAACGCTTATCTGAATGGCTGGTCGATCAAGAAGCTCGACGAGAAACTCGATAAGCCCGGCCGCGGACAGACCGACAAGGATCGGTGAGCGCTTCGGGCGGGTAGCATTCGGAGGACGACGTGGCGGATTCCAAGTCTGGCGGCGCGATCGGCGCCGAGAACGTCGATCGCTTGAAGAGTTATCTCGATGCTCTCGAACGGGAAAGCCGGCCGCTCCCCATGCGAGGCGGCGAGCCCAACCGTTCCGCCATCGCGCTCGCCTGCGGGTTCGACCGCCAGGTCCTGTACAAGAATCCAGCCGCAAAGGCGCTGCTCGAAGCCGCGGTCGAGAAGCTGGACACCGGTGTAGCGCAGGACGACGAGGCCAAGCCCGAGCCGAAGTCCGACCGTCGGGATCGCCGCATCCTCTCGCTCGAGCAGCAGAACGCCGCGCTGCGCGCCGAAAACGCCGGCCTGCGGGAGAAGTTGCGTCGCCTGGAGCAGGTCGAGGACATCATGGTCACGACGGGACGTCGCGTGTCATGAAGTCCCGTCCCTCAGAGCCGACCTGCGAACAGCAAGACCGTCGCGTTGCAGCCGGATCGAGGCGTCATGTTTGAGACCACGGGCCGCCATGCCAAGTCGGGCGAGACCATCGTGCGTCATCTGGCCGAGGAGCCGGCGTTCGAAGGCATCGGCTATGCGACCGCGGCCAAGCTATGGAAGTCGTTCGGCGACAATCTCTATGCACTGCTCGGCAATGGTGATGCCGTGCGCCTGGCCGATGTCCTGGGCGCGGACCGAGCCGAAAGGTTGGTGCTGGCGTGGCGGGAGAAGCTGGCCGAAGGCGACATCGTCGTCTGGCTTGATGAACACGGGTTCGACGCACGACTTGCCAAGAAGATCATCCGTCTGTGGGGCGCAGACGCTGCCGCCAAGCTGCGAGAATCGCCCTACGTGATGATGGCCTTGGCCGATTGGGCGATGGTCGATGCCGCTGGCCGAAAGATCGGCGTTTCTACCGACGATCCGAGGCGCCTCGTCGCGGCCGTGGAGGCTGTGCTCTACGCTCGGCTGGACCAGCACCACACCTGGATCGGACATCGCGATCTCATCGCCGCGGTCGGCCGTCTGCTGAAGTGCCTTCCGGCCAAGGCCGAGGAGGCCCTGGCGGCCGCTGTCGCACAGCGGGCGGCGATCCCGATCGGAGGCGGCTTCCAGGCCGCCGGGGCGCACATGATGGAGCGCTACGTCGCGGACCGGATCCGGGAGATGCTCGCCGAGCCCGCCATGGGCGACCTGATCGCCCGCGAGGTTTCCGACGGCGAGCTCCATGCGTGGCTCGATCGGCAAGACCTGGGCGTGGCGCTCGACGACGAGCAGCGGGAGGCCGTCCGGATTGCAGTCCAAGAGCGCTTCGGCATCGTCCGTGGGGGCGCTGGCGTAGGCAAAACCACGGTTCTGAAGGCTGTTGCCAGTGCGTGCGCGGCGTTCGGCCGGACGACGCACATGATGGCTCTGGCGGGCCGTGCCGCCGTCCGCATCGCCGAGGCGACGGGCTGGCCGGCCTCGACCATCGCCGCCTTTTTGAAGGCGGTCGAAGCGAGGTCGATCGCGCTCGGCCCGGAATCTCTGGTCGTCCTCGACGAGGCCTCGATGGTCGACCTGCCGACCATGTACCGGATCCTGCGGTCCCTGCCGGACGGCTGCCGGCTGCTGCTGGTGGGCGACCCGGGCCAGCTCCCGCCGATCCAGTTTGGCCTGGTGCTGCATGTGCTGGTCGAGCGGAACGAGATCCCCTCGGTCGAGCTCACCCGCGTCTACCGCCAGACCGAGGCGACGGGCATTCCCGCCGTCGCCAGCGCGGTGCGAGCCGGCCGGCTGCCCAGCTTACCGGATAAGGTCGACGCTGCCAGCCACGGGGTCGCGCTGATCTCGTCGAACGAGCTTTCCACCGACCAGATCGTCGACGTGGTCGCCGACCTCGGCGGCTTCGCGGAGGACCTGCGGATTGTCTGCGCCGTGAAGGCCGGCCCGGCCGGCACCGAGGCGCTGAACGCGCGCTTCCACGACATCTTCGCGGTGGGAAAGTGCCGACATCCAGGCAGGCGCTTGGCCGAGGGCGAGCCGGTGATGTTCCTGCGGAACGACTATCAGCGTGATCTTCGCAACGGCAGCCTCGGTCGTATCACCGCGATCGAGGACGGAAAGGTCACGGCGAACTTCGACGGGGCTGAGCAGGAGCTGAGCGGTCCGGCGCTCGACGATCTCGCGCTGGCCTATGCGATTACGGTGCACAAGGCGCAGGGCTCCAGCTTCCGGAAGGTCGTCATCCCGATCCAGAAAACGCGGCTGCTCGACCGGTCGCTAGTCTACACCGCGGTCACCCGTGCCACGGACCTGGCGGTCATGGTCGGCGACGGCGAGGTCTTGAAGCAGGCTCTGTACCGAGACGCCCACGCCGAACGGCGAGAGACCGCGTTGGGATTGCTATTGGATCCTTCGCGCTCGACCACTGCGTCCTGATCGATCCAAGGATTCGACTGCACCGAAAACCGGGGCTCCTGGTCTCCGGAGTGAAAAGCGCGACTATTATGTGGAGATATGTGGAGAAGCGGGCGACCGCTCTATCTCGACTGCCATGTGCCCGATACGGTCGGTTTGTGACTGTTTTGTTGACAAACCGTTGACCGACCAGGGGGCTTTCGTAGTCGGATCAACGGACTAACACACACAGTTACAAAACGGACCCCATTCTTCATTTCTGAGACGAGCCGTTCTAAGGCCTGGTAACAGTAGCCGCTGGTCGCGAGAGGAAACGGCCGGCTCGGCTTTCAAGTATTCGGACCAAGACGGGATCCATGAATTCATAGTCGTCCGGAATGTCGAGGCAGATGACCCGCTTGTTATTCAGGCTGGAGCGGAATTTCCGGTTCAGCTTGTTACGGTGGGTCTTCTCCATGACGAAGATGATGTCAGCCCATTCGACCTGCTCGGACGACAACAACACGTCCGCGTCGTTAGAGATGCCGGCCGAGTCGGCCTCGATGCCCGGCCAAGTCGAAAAGACTTGTTCAGCGGTAGGGCTGCGGAGGCGATTGGCACTGCAGACGAATAGGACGTTCGTCACTCTGACCGTTCCACGGGAGGGACCGGGATAATCCGATCGACCTAGGTCTAGATACACGCCTTTTGGTAGCCGGCGGAATCTTCGACGCCCCCACGTTGGCGTTGGCTGAGAGGGCGCCTCTCCTATCAAAATTGTCGGCTCGCCTGAAATGGCAGGATTCCTTACCAATTAACGGGTAAAGCTCGATTTTTCCGGGCTTGCCTCATGTGCTGCCCTCAAGCCTTTGACGAGGGGGGATGTGAATAGTACTAACTTGATGTTAATTCTATTCACATGGGTCGGCCGTCGATCGGAGAAAGTCCTGCATGAGCGTTGCGCCGCTGCTTGAGGCCGCCCCAGCGATCCCGCTGCACGCCTTTGCCGCCATGGCCGCCTTCGTGCTCGGCCTCGTTCAGTTTGCCGCCCCCAAGGGAACGCTGCCGCACCGGACGATCGGCTGGATCTGGCTGGGGCTCATGGCGGTCGTGGCGGCATCGTCGTTCTGGATCCACCAGATCCGCCTGGTCGGGCCGTTCAGCCCGATCCATCTCCTATCGATCTTCACGCTGGTGATGCTACCGCTCGCGGTGTGGCGCGCGCACACCCATCGGGTCGCCGATCACCGGCGCATCATGATCATGACGTTCGTCGGCGCGCTCGTCATTGCCGGGCTGTTCACCCTCATGCCTGGACGGATCATGCATGCCGTGGTTTTCGGGCCGTAGCGATCGCCGAAATCGAGGTCCCGCCAGTACCCGAAATGGAGCGCGCGAACAGTCTCCCGCCAACCCGGTAAGTGCATGAAAAAACGAAGGGAAAAAGCGCTTCCCTTGGCCTCGCAAGGGTGGTTATCAGGGGCTCGATGCGCTATATGATTCCCAGATAAAATCTCACCGGATTTCCCCTTGGCTGACGACGACAACAAGCCCGGCGACCAGCCGGCGCAACCCTCGGACATTCGCCCCGTTTCCATCTACGAGGAGATGAAAAAGTCCTATCTCGATTACGCGATGAGCGTGATCGTGGCGCGTGCGCTGCCTGATGCGCGCGACGGGTTGAAGCCGGTTCATCGTCGCATCCTCTACTCGATGAACGAGCAGGGGCACACGCCCGACAAGAAGTACGTCAAGTCGGCGCGCGTGGTCGGTGACGTCATCGGTAAGTATCATCCGCATGGCGACCAGTCGATCTACGACGCCATGGTCCGGATGGCGCAGGACTTCTCGATGCGCGTGCCGCTCATCGACGGCCAGGGCAATTTCGGCTCGGTCGACGGCGATCCCCCGGCGGCCTATCGGTACACCGAAGCGCGACTGACGAAGGCGGCGTTGGCTCTGCTGGCCGACATCGACAAGGACACCGTCGACTTCCAGCCGAACTACGACAATAACGAAACCGAGCCGTCGGTCCTGCCGGCCAAGTTCCCGAACCTCCTCGTCAACGGCGCCGGCGGCATCGCGGTCGGCATGGCGACCAACATCCCGCCGCACAATCTCGGCGAGGTCATCGACGCCTGCGTCGCGTTGATCGACAACCCCGCGCTTACCATCGACGAACTCATCAACATCGTTCCGGGACCGGATTTCCCGACCGGCGGCGTCATTCTCGGGCGGGCGGGCATCCGCGCCGCCTATCACCTCGGCCGCGGCTCGATCGTCATGCGCGGCAAGGTCGCGATCGAGACCATCCGCAAGGAGCGCGAGGCGATCATCATCACCGAGATTCCCTACCAGGTGAACAAGGCGACGATGGTCGAGCGCATCGCCGAGTTGGTCAAGGAAAAGAAGATCGAGGGCATCGGCGACCTGCGCGATGAATCCGACCGCGACGGCTACCGTGTCGTCATCGAATTGAAGCGCGACGCCGTGCCGGATGTGGTGCTGAATCAGCTGTACCGATTCACGCCGCTGCAGACGAGCTTCGGCGTCAACATGGTGGCGCTCGACAGCGGCCGTCCGCGGATCATGCATCTGAAGGACCTGCTGGCGATCTTCGTCGACTTCCGCGAGCGGGTCGTCACGCGACGCACCAAGTTCCTGCTCGCCAAGGCGCGCGATCGCGCCCACATCCTGGTTGGACTGGCGATCGCGGTCGCCAATATCGACGAGATGATCCGCGTCATCCGGACTTCGCCCGACCCGACCACTGCCCGCGACACCCTGATGTCGCGCGACTGGCCGGCACGGGACGTCGAGGACATGCTCACGTTGATCGACGATCCGCGCCACCGCATCAGCGAGGACGGCACGATCCGGCTGTCGATGGAACAGGCGAGGGCCATTCTCGACCTGCGCCTTCAGCGCCTCACCGCACTCGGCCGCGACGAAATCCGCGACGAGCTCGACAAGCTCGCCGGCGAGATCGCCGACTATCTCGACATCCTGCGCTCGCGCGCCCGCGTGCTGGGCATCATCAAGTCCGAACTCGCCGAAGTGAAGGCCGAGTTCGCGACCCCGCGCCGCACCGTGATCATCGAGCAGGAGGGCGAGGTCGAGGACGAGGACCTGATCCAGCGCGAGGACATGGTCGTCACCGTCTCCCACGCCGGCTACGTCAAGCGCGTGCCGCTGTCGGCCTACCGGGCGCAGCGCCGCGGCGGCAAGGGCCGCGCCGGCATGCAGACCCGCGACGAGGATTTCGTCAGCCGCCTGTTCGTGGCGTCGACGCACACGCCGGTGCTGTTCTTCTCGTCGCGCGGCCAGGTCTACAAGGAGAAGGTCTGGCGCCTGCCGATGGCTGCGCCGAACGCGCGCGGCAAGGCGCTCATCAACATCCTGCCGCTGGAGCAGGGCGAGCGCATCACCACCATCATGCCGCTGCCGGAGGATGAATCGACCTGGGGCAACCTCGACGTGATGTTCGCCACCACCGGCGGCAACGTCCGGCGCAACAAGCTGTCCGATTTCGTCGACGTCCGCCGCTCCGGCATCATCGCCATGAAGCTGGACGAGAATGAAGCGATCGTGGACGTGCAGATCTGCACCGAGCGCGACGATGTGCTGCTGACGGGCGCCGGCGGCCAGTGCATCCGCTTCCCTGTCCCCGACGTGCGCGTGTTCACCGGCCGCACTTCGATGGGCGTGCGCGGCATTGCACTTGCCGAAGGCGACAAGGTGATCTCGCTGGCCATCTTGCGCCACATGGAGACCACCTCGGACGAACGTTCGGCCTATTTGAAGATGCGCCGTGCGGTGGCCGGCGAAGCCGTGGCCGACGAGGCTCCGGCGGATGCCGAGGGCGAAGAGACGACCTCCGGCAGCTTCCAGCTCCCGCAGGAGCGCTATGTCGAGATGTCGGCGGCCGAGCAGGTCGTGCTCACCGTCTCCGTCAACGGCTACGGCAAGCGGACCTCGTCCTACGAGTACCGCACCACGGGCCGCGGCGGCAAAGGCATCGTCGCCATGAGCGTCAACAACCGCAACGGCAATCTGGTGGCGTCCTTCCCCGTGGAGGATGCTGATCAAATCATGCTGGTCACCGACAAGGGCCAGCTGATCCGCTGCCCGGTCGAAGGCATCCGCATCGCCGGCCGCTCGACCCAGGGCGTGATCGTGTTCGACACCGCCGAGGACGAGCACGTCGTCTCGGTCGAGCACATCACGGAAGAGGCCGAGAGCGGGAATGGGGCAAATGGGGAGTCAAACGGGGAGTGACGCGTGGCCCCGTAGCCCGGATGGAGCGTAAGCGAAATCCGGGGCTCCGCATGCTTGGCAAGAAACCCGGATTGCGCTTCGCTCCATCCGGGCTACTGCACTGACTAGCTAAATCTCCAGCTCCGTGCCGAACTCCACCACCTGCCTGGTCGGCACGCCGAAGAACGCGGCGGAGCGTTCGGCGTTGCGCTGGAGGAAGGCGAACAGTCCTTCGCGCCAGACCCACATGCCCGGGATGTCCTCGCTCGGGATGATGGTTTCGCGGCCGACATAGTAGGTGATGTCGGAGAGGTCGATGCCGGGCAGCTTGCCCTGGCGGCAGGCGAGCGTCAGGCCCGCATAGATCGTCGGATTCTGCATGAAACCGTAGTGCAGGACCACGCGGGTGATACCGGGAACGATCTCGATCACCTCGGCACGGTCCTCATCGGTGATGTGCGGGGATTCCTCGATCAGCACGGTGACGAGGACGATGCGCTCATGCAGCACGTGGTTGTGCTTGACGAATTGCGTCAGCGCCAGCGGCACGCCGCGCGGCGCGGATGCCAGGAAGACGGCGGTCCCGGGCAGTCTGGCGCGGCACTTGTTGACCGCGGTCTCGATCAGGTCCTCCTCGGGCTGGCGCAGCTTGGCGCGCGCCGCCTCGACCAGCTTCACGCCGCTGCGCCAGGTCAGCATCATGAAGGCGACGAGGGCCGCGAGCAGCAGCGGAAACCAGCCGCCCTCGAACAGCTTGATCGAATTGGCGGAGAAGAAGATCACGTCGATCACGAAGAAGAAACCGTTGACGGCGACCACGATCCACGGCGAATAGCCCCACTGGATCGCGACCAGGGCCGCGAGCAGCGTGGTGATCGCCATCAGCAGCGACACCGCGATGCCATAGGCGCCGGCGAGCGCTTCCGAGGTGCCGAAGCTCAGGACCGCGCCGAGCGTTGCGGCAGCGAGCAGCCAGTTCACCAGCGGCACGTAGATCTGGCCCATCGCATGGCTCGTGGTGTGGCGGATCTGCATGCGCGGCAGGAAGCCGAGCTGGATCGATTGCTGGGTCAGCGAGAACACGCCGGAGATGATCGCCTGCGAGGCGATCACGGTCGCGAGCGCCGAGAAGGCGACCAGCGGATAGTGCAGGGCGTCCGGGCAGAGCTGGAAGAATGGGTTCTCGATCATCGCGGGATCGGTGATCAGCAGCGCGGCCTGTCCAAAATAGTTCAGCACCAGCGCGGGCAGGCAGATCGCGAACCAGGCAAGCCGGATCGGGAAGCGTCCGAAATGCCCCATGTCGGCGTACATGGCTTCACCGCCGGTCACCGCCAGGAAGGCGGCGCCGAGGATCGCGAAGGAGATGTGGAAGTCCTGGTGGATCAGGAAGTTGAAGGCATAGAGCGGGCTCAGTGCCGCGAGCACCGCCGGCGCCTTGACGATGCCGTGGACGCCGAGCGCGGCCAGCACGAAGAACCAGGCCAGCATCACCGGCCCGAAGATGCGGCCGATGAAACCCGTGCCCTGCTTCTGGATCATGAACAGCCCGATCAGGATCGCGACGGTGATGGGCACCACCACAGGCGCGAGCGAGGGGGCGTCGACCTTGAGACCCTCGATGGCTGAGAGCACCGAGATCGCCGGGGTGATCGCGCCGTCGCCATAGAGTAGGGCGGCGCCGACGAGTCCGACGACGAGGAGATGCGCGCGCCAGGTGCCGGACTGGGCGTGGCGGGCATGCAGCAGCGCCAGCAGCGCGACGATGCCGCCTTCGCCGCGATTGTCCGCGCGCAGGATCAGCAGCGCATACTTCAACGAGATGATCAGCAGCAGGGCCCAGAGGATCAACGAGGCAACGCCCAGGACAGCTTCGGGAGTCACCGTCGCGCCATGGGCGGCCGCCTTGGCGGCTTCCTTCAGGGCGTAGAGGGGGCTGGTGCCGATATCGCCATAGACCACCCCGAGGGCGCCCATGGTCATGGCAATCGGCAGAGGGTCAGGGTGATGGCCGGAAACGACTGCGGGCGTACTGGACAAGGTCGACCCCCCGATGGGATCGCGCCCGCCGGGCCATTCCGACGGGCGCGAGCATCAGACAGTCTGCGACGAGACGTCGCAAATATCCATGGGATTTATCTCGGGCTTTATATGACGCGAAGCTGACAGCGTCGACTACGGGGTCCGGTCGGCGGTCACGAGGCGCGCCTCGCGGATATTGGCCTTGGTGCCGGCCTGACGCAGGCAGGACGCCTCGAAGTTCGGCCAAGCCTGCTGCGAGCAGTCCTTGCCGATGGTGCGGATATCGAGGCGGTCGCTCTTGGCCAGCGGCTGCGGGACGCTCGCTTCGACGGTCGGAGCGAAACCGGGAAGGACGGTGAGAGCGGCGGCAACGAACGCAGCAATGGCGATGGCCGAGATGGTCTTGATCATTGACGGTCCCCTGTGATGCGGCCGCTACGCCCAGTTGTGCGGCCCGTCATTCGTTGGGCGGATTAGTAACCATGGCCAGTTTCCGGACGTCTTCGCGGACGCCCGAAATGGTTTCGTTCGCACTCCGTTTTGTTTCATGGCCGCCCGGAGGACGAAACAATTCGGGGGATTCCGACACGGCGCCGCCGAAAAACCGGCAGGGAACCTGTCTGGCTTGCCGGGCCGGGCCGGGCGCGGTAGGACGGGGTCATGCCGCGCATTGCCTTCTACCCGGGTTCCTTTGACCCCATCACCAACGGCCATCTGGACGTGGTCCGGAACAGTGTCCCCCTGTGCGATCGGCTCGTGGTCGCGATCGGGGTCCATCCCGGCAAGAAGCCGCTGTTCTCGACTGAGGAGCGGCTCAAGATGCTCCATGACGTCTGCGGGCCGGTCGCGGCCCAGGTCGGCTGCACGCTTGATGCCGTGACCTACGACGATCTTGCGGTCACTGCGGCACGCAGGCACGGCGCGACCGTCATGATTCGAGGTCTGCGCGACGGCACCGACCTCGACTACGAGATGCAGCTCGCCGGGATGAACGGCGCCATGGCGCCCGACGTCCAAACCGTGTTCCTGCCGGCCTCCCCGGCCGTCCGCCCAATTACCGGCACGTTGGTGCGTCAAATCGCGGCCATGGGCGGAGATATCTCGACCTTCGTGCCGCCGCTCGTCGCCAACCTGCTCAAGGCCAAATTCGCCGGATAACGGCGCAATTCTTCATCCTACCTGATCCGGAGTTCTCATGATCCGTCGTCTCGCAATTCTTGCCACGATCTTTGCCGCGCTCTTCAGCGCGGTCCCGGCGGTGGCGCAGCAGCTGCCGGCGAACCTCGACAAGGCCAACGCCATCGTCATCGACACCACCAAGGGCCGCATCGTCATCAAGCTGCGGACCGACATCGCGCCCCAGCATGCCGAGCGCATCAAGCAGCTCGCGCGCGAGGGCTATTACAACAACGTGCCGTTCCATCGCGTCATGGACGGCTTCATGGCGCAGACCGGCGACGGCGAGAAATTCAACGGCACCGGCGGCTCGAAATACCCGAACCTGAAGCAGGAATTCTCCAAGGTTCATTTCGCCCGCGGCATTGTCGGGATGGCGCGGCGCGGCGACAGCGTCGATAGCGCCAACTCGCAGTTCTTCATCATGTTCGCGGACGGCGGCAGCCTCGATAACCAGTACACTGTGATCGGCGAGGTCGTGCAGGGCATGGACGTCGTCGACAAGCTGAAGAAGGCACCGCCCGGTTCGGCCGGCGGTGCCGTCACCGATCCCGACAAGATGGTGAAGGTCCAGGTCGCCTCCGACATCAAATAGGATGAGAACATGGCGCGCTGTGGCAATGGGCTTCTACTGGCTGCCGCGCTGCTGCTTTCAGGCGTTTCCGGCGCGACCGCCGAGGACGCGCAGGTCAACACCATCCAGGACATCTTCCAGCACCTGCGGACCTGCTGGAAGCCGCCGCCGCCCAACAAAGCTCGCCCTATCGACATCACCGTCGTCGTGAGCTTTAACCGGGCCGGAAACATTCTGGGCCATCCGAGGATTACCTATGAATCCGCGGAGGCCTCCGACAATGACCGGCTGCAATACCGGGTCGCGGTGATGGAGGCGCTGCAACGCTGCACGCCGATGCCATTTACCGATGCAATGGCCGGCGCCGCCGCGGGTCGTCCATTCGCGATCCAGTTCCGTAACCGGAAGACTTCAC
Source organism: Bradyrhizobium sp. Arg816 (assembly GCF_029989365.1). Classification (GTDB taxonomy): domain Bacteria; phylum Pseudomonadota; class Alphaproteobacteria; order Rhizobiales; family Xanthobacteraceae; genus Bradyrhizobium. The sequence continues at coordinate 92,815 of NZ_JAPRAQ010000002.1, forward strand.
CCCCAACGCAAGAGAGACGAGTATGAGCGTCACCGAAAACACCCTGATCCTCGAGACCACGCAGGGCCCCGTTACCATCGAGATGCGGCCCGATCTCGCGCCCGGCCACGTCGCGCGCATCAAGGAACTGGTCCGCGAGGGCTTTTACGACGGCATCGTGTTCCACCGCGTGATCGAGGGCTTCATGGCGCAGACCGGCTGCCCGCAGGGCACCGGCACCGGCGGCTCCGGCAAGAAGCTGAAGGCCGAGTTCAACAAGGAACCGCACGTGCGCGGCGTCACCTCGATGGCGCGTGCAGCGAGCCCCGACTCCGCCGATAGCCAGTTCTTCATCGTCTTCGACGACGCCCGCTTCCTCGACAACCAGTACACGGTGTGGGGCAAGGTCACCGAGGGCATGGAGAACGTCGACAAGATCAAGCGCGGCGAGCCCGTCCAGAACCCCGACAAGATCGTCAAGGCGCGGATGGCAGCGGACGCGGAGTAAGCGGTAGACCCTCATCCTGAGGAGCGCGGAACGCGCGTCTCGAAGGATGAAGGCCCCGCTGCTGCAGCTCGGCCTTCATGGTTCGAGACGGCGCTAGCGCGCCTCCTCACCATGAGGGTCTGGCTGTGTCGCGCTAGGCCCTATCATGCGCACTGATCTCTTCGATTTCGATCTGCCCGCCGAGCGCATCGCGTTGCGCCCGGCGAGCCCGCGCGACTCTGCGAAGATGCTGGTCGTGGAAGGTGGTGCGCTGCGCGACCAGATCATCACCGAGCTGCCGCAATGGCTGAAGACGGGCGACCAGCTCGTCGTCAACGACACCAAGGTGATCGCGGCGCAGCTCAAGGGGCGCCGCATCGGCCGCGAGACCGAGCCCAAGATCGAGGCGACGCTGATCAAGCGCCTCGACGGCTCGCGCTGGCAGGCGCTGGTGAAGCCGGCGAAGAAGCTCGTGGCAGGCGACCGCATCCGCTTCGGCAATGAAGGCAAGGTCTGCCTGCTCGGCCATCTCGACGCCGAGGTCGAGGCGAAGGGCGCGGAGGGCGAGGTGACACTCTCGTTTAGTTTCCACGGTCCTGCGCTCGACCAGGCGATATCAGATCTCGGCAGCCCGCCGCTGCCGCCCTATATCGCCTCGAAGCGCACGCCCGACGATCAGGACCTCGCGGACTACCAGACCATGTTCGCTGCGAACGAGGGCGCGGTCGCAGCCCCAACTGCGGGACTGCATTTCACTCCGGCGCTGGAGCAGGCGCTGAGCGACCGCGGCGTCGGCATCAACCGCGTCACGCTGCATGTCGGGGCAGGGACGTTCCTGCCGGTCAAGGTCGAGGACACCGAAGGCCACAAGATGCATGCCGAATGGGGCACGATCTCGGCCGAGACGGCGGAGCGGCTCAACGCCGCACGGCGGAACGGCGGGCGCATCATCGCCGTCGGCACGACGTCACTGCGGCTTCTGGAAAGCTCTGCGGCCGAGGACGGCACCATCCAGCCGTTCACAGCCGAGACGTCGATCTTCATCACCCCCGGCTATCGCTTCCGTGCCGTCGATATCCTGCTGACCAATTTCCATTTGCCGAAGTCGACGCTGTTCATGCTGGTGTCGGCGTTCTCCGGGCTCGAAGCGATGCAGCAAGCGTATGCGCACGCGATCGCGAAAGGCTACCGGTTCTATTCGTACGGGGATGCGTGCTTGTTGTTCCGCGCGCGCGACTAATTTCGGCGCCGTAGGGTGGGCAAAGCGAAGCGTGCCCACCATCTTTCGTAGATGCGCGAGGGAAGTGGTGGGCACGGCGCTTGCGCGCCTTTGCCCACCCTACGACACCTTGCGTTACGCCATCACGCGCTGTGGCAACAGCTCCGCGATCTGCACGGCGTTCAGCGCGGCGCCCTTGAGCAGCTGGTCCGCCGCCACGAACATCGAGATCGAATGCCCTGAGGGATCGCTGAGATCCTTGCGGATGCGGCCGACCAGGACGTCGTCCTGGCCCGAAGCGTCGATCGGCATCGGGAAGTAGTTCTTCACGCGGTCGTCGACGAGCTTCACGCCGGGCGCCTGCGCCATGATGGCGCGGACCTGGTCCTCGGTGATCGGCTTCTCGCATTCGAAGGTGATGGCCTCGCAATGGGCGCGCAGCACCGGCACGCGGACGCAGGTGACGCCGATCGCGATCTTGTCGTCCTCGAAGATCTTGCGGGTTTCCTTGATGACCTTGGTCTCTTCGTCGTTGTAGCCGGTCTCGGGATCGACGGCGGTGTTGTGGTTGAAGAGATTGAAGGCGTAGGGGTGCGGCATGACCTTGGGCGTATAGACCTGCCCGTTGAGATTGGCGCGGGTGGACTCGACGAGCTCGTCCATCGCGGCGGCGCCGGCGCCGGAGGCCGCCTGGTAGGTCGAGATGATGACGCGCTTGATGCGGTTGTTCTGGTGGATCGGCCAGAGCGGCACCAGCGCGGTGATCGCGGCGCAGTTCGGGTTGGCAATGATGCCCTTGTGGTCGCGGATGCGGTTGGCGTTGATCTCGGGGATCACCAGCGGCACGTTCGGGTCCATGCGGAAGGCCGAGGAGTTGTCGACCACGACGGCGCCGGCCTTGACCGCTACAGGCGCGAACTTCTTGGAGATGCTGCCGCCGGCGGAGAACAGAGCGATGTCGACGTCCCCGAAGGCGCGCTCGGTCAGCTCTTCGATGACGACGTTCTGCCCGCGGAACCACACCGTCTTGCCGGCCGAGCGGGCGCTGGCGAGCGCCTTGAGCTTGCCGACGCGAAAGCCGCGCTTGTCCATGGTGGCGATGAATTCGGCGCCCACCGCACCGGTGACGCCGACAATCGCGACGACGGGATCGTTACTCACATTCTCCTCCATTGCATTGAGCTGAAGACAACAAAAAAGCCCCGGACCAGAGGTCGGAGCTTCGGTAGAGTGGATTGCGTTTAAGTCGACGACCTACGCGCGCACGCCTCCCCGGGCCCCGAAGGCCGTGGTGGTTTTGGTCGTGCGTTTGGTGGTCGTGAACATGGCGGCGACTTATGCGGGAGAGTTTTGCGCCCGTCAATGGCTTTTCGGCGGGATTGTGGCTGCCGCTATTTCACCCGGGCGCCCGGCGGCTCCAGGATGACCTCCTTGAGGTTGTCGCCGCTGATGACGACGATCGCGAAATTCAGCCGGCCCTGTTCGCGCACCAGTCCGCCGCTGATCGCCTTGCCGGAGGCCGCACGTTCGGCGACGTGCACGGCATCCGCAAGGCGGTGCTTGATGGCACCGAGCGCCGCGAGGTTGCTGCGGTCGTCGAGATCGAGTTCGGCCAGGGGGAGGGCGGCTTCGCCGCCGACGAGCTCGCCGGTCGCGGCGTTGATGGTGTGGCGCCAGATGCGGTCGTTGTGCAGGGTCTTCACCCGGTAGACCGGCACGCCGGAGCCTCCGTCGAAACTCACATCCGCCGTCGTGGCGCCGGCGTGACGGGCTTCCGCGATCGCCATGGCCTGGCTGATCGAGATCGACGAGCTGCGGAATCGTTCGATTTCGCGGCTGACCGCTTGGCGGTCCACCCCGGCATCACCATCTGTGTCGCCGTGAAGCGCGGTCGGCGTGCCTCCGGTCACGGTCGCCTGCGCCGGCGCGGCAAGGAGCAGCGCGGGCAAGGCGATCGCGAGTAATACCGAGATCCATCGTTTGGCTGTCGTCATGCTCGAAACCCTCGGCCAGCGAGTGTGCCGGATGATCGTAAAGAATTCGCGGCCGGCCTTGGGCATCGGCCGGCCGCGGAGCGTCGCAGCGGGCTGTACCCCGGCACGGCGATCTTGGGCGGTGCGGACGACCTTGGGGCCGGTGAAAAAGCGGTCCGTATCGCTTATAACTAAACCATACCGTATCGTTTTGTTTTGGTCAATGACGCGGGCGTAACCTCGAAGGGGAAACGTCGCTACCTCACGGAATTGTCAGCGGGATGGGCGCCGCCGCTGGGTGCCCTTTGCGGCGCTCTGGATGCGGTCTGCTGGTCCCAGCGCACCAGCCAGGAACAGCTTGATCGCCGCGCGCATGCGCTTCTCGGCGGCCTTCAATTCCAGCGCCGTTCCGAACGTCGCCAGGCGGTGGGTGTGACCGACGACGACGTCGAGGAACACCTCTGCCGCGATCGTGGTGTCGTCGACGTCGAGTGCGCCCTGCGCCACCAGATGGTCGAAGAAGCGGGCCGTGGTAGCGACGGCCTTCAGCCAGCCTTCCTCCTTGCCGAGCTTGGCGATGTCGGGGAAGTTGATGGCCTGTGACGTCATCATGCGGCTGAATGCGACAGCATCGGGCCCGCAGGTGAAGGTCAGCATCTCCCGCCCGATCTCGACCAGCCGCTGCTCGACCGAAATGTCCGAGGCGCTGGAGAGCTGGGTCTCGGCGGCTGCCGATAGCGGCGCAAGCCAGCGCGCGATTTCGCGCCTCAGCACGGCGGCAAACAGGCCGCGCTTGTCCCCGTAACGGGAATAGACGGTGGGTTTGCTGACCCTGGCCGCTTCGGCGACCGCGTCGAGCGAGGTCGCGTCGAAGCCGCGATCCAGGAACAGGCGGGTGGCGACCTCGATCAGCCGCTGATCGCGCTCGATCGCAGCGGTTTTCGTCGGACGGCCGCCGCGCGATTTCGGCACCTCGCGCCGTGGCGTTGCTGGTTTTGTCCTGGTCGCAGTCAATCCCATGCCCAATGATTCCTGCGCGCTTCTAATCGTCGACATTCGCTCTATATCGCGCAGGAGCGGGGGCGTCATCGCGAATCTGGCCGAATTGGCCATATCGTCAACGGTTTCGGCACGGTCTCGTTCCGTCACGAGAGATCACGGCAGCTTCGAAGTCCAGGCCTGGCCGGAGGCAGCCTTCTCATATCCGTATTGATACAGCGCCCGCATATAGGCGGTGTCGAACCCTTCCGAAGGCGGCGCGGGATAATCGCGCGCGATGTAGGAGAGGTGGAAGCCGAGATTGTTGCGCTTGGCGAAGTCATAGGTCGAGAAGATGATCGAGCGCGTCTGCGACTGGGTGATCGACGACAGGCTGCGCGAGGCGACGTCGATGGTGCTGTTGGACACGAGCTCGAAATTGCGTTCGATCTTCTTGTTGACGAGGATGTAGATGTTCATCCGCGCGTTGCCGGGCAGGCGGTCCTGGGAGAGCAGGGCTTCCGGCAGCGTCAGCACCGGCGCGGTCACGCCGCCGTCGACATGCATCTCCTGAAATCTGCGGCCCTGGCCTTCGGCGTCGATCATGATGGGCGGAAACACCAGGGGAATGCTGGCGGAGGCCGCCATCACGTCGCGAAACAGTTTGAGCGCCTCGGGTGTTCCGACCGCTGCGATCTTGCCCATGTCCCAGATGGCCGTCCGTTGGGTGTCGAGATCGGTGGTCACCACCAGCAGCCTTCGCCCCTTGGCATTTTCACGCGCGACCTGTGCCATGATCTCCGGCCCGACATAGCGGGCGACGAGCTCGCGCAGCCGCGTGTTGCCGAACAGGCCGGATCCGAACAGCACGCGCATGATGCTGGGATCGTTCAGGAGGCTCTCGGCGATGCCGCTGGTGTAGACCTCCCTCAGCGTGTCGTCATATTGCGAGCCGAGGAACGCAAAGGGCGCGATCAGGCCGCCGGTGCTCACGCCCGAGACGACCGAGAAGGTGGGACGGGTTCTGGCGGCGGTCCAACCGCTCAACACGCCGACGCCATAGGCGCCGTCAGCGCCGCCGCCGGAGAGCGCCAGATAGGATTTCGTGGCGGTGCTGGTGTCCTTCTCGAAGCTGAATTTCGTGACGGGCTCGTCGGCGTAGCGCCTGAGACCGTCGATATCGAGCACGCGCGACGTGCTGGCCTCGGCGGCCGTATAGGGCGTGCGGGGCAGGGAGGTGCAGGCGCCGAGTGCCAGGCTGCACGCCAGAACCAGGAATCCGGTCAGGCGGACGCCTGTCTGTCTGATCCAGCCGCGCGAGGGGCCGGACATTTCGGTCGAACATGAAGCGGAGGGCATTGTCGGTGGCTGACGATCACGCAAATACTGCCGCCGGCATTATTCACCGCGGCATCTCGTCCAGCCCCGCGTAAAAACTACACTGTATCGTTTTGTTTGGCAAGCCCGCCGGGCGATCAAGTCGGCGTCAAATATGTCCCGGTCTGAACCACAAGCCGGCTCTGGCGTGGTCCGGGCGGGTTGATCAGCCTCTTCCGACACGCAATAAGCACGACCATGAATCTTCCCGACACCGGTCTACCCAATCATTTCGAGCTGCTCGCCACCGATGGCGCCGCGCGCACCGGGCGCCTGACCACGCCGCACGGCGTGGTGCGGACGCCGGCCTTCATGCCGGTCGGAACCGCCGGCGCCATGAAGGGCATGCACTGGCGCGAGGTGCGCGAGGCCGGCGCCGACATCGTGCTCGGCAACACCTATCATCTGATGCTGCGTCCCGGCGCCGAGCGGATCTCGGCGCTCGGCGGCCTGCAGCGGTTCACCGGCTGGAACGGGCCGATGCTGACGGATTCCGGCGGCTTCCAGGTGATGTCGCTGTCGGACCTGCGCAAGGTCACCGAGAACGCCGTCACATTCCGTTCGCATATCGACGGCGCCAAGGTCGAGCTGTCACCGGAGCGCTCGATCGAGGTGCAGCGCTTCCTCGGCTCCGACATCGCCATGCAGATGGACGAATGCGTGCGGCTGCCGGCCGAGCGGGACGACATCGAACGGGCGATGCAGCTGTCGCTGCGCTGGGCCGAGCGAAGCAAGCGCGCATTCGAGAGTGCGCCCGACGGTTACATGCTGTTCGGCATCGTGCAGGGCGGCGACGTGCCGCAGCTTCGCCACGCCAGCGCCGAAGGCCTCGTCGCAATCGGCTTCCACGGCTATGCCATCGGCGGACTTGCCGTCGGCGAGCCGCAGGCGGTGATGCTGGCGATGATCGACGAGACCGCACCGATGCTGCCGAGGGAGCGGCCGCGCTATTTGATGGGCGTCGGCACGCCGGACGACATCCTCGAGGCGGTCAAGCGCGGCATCGACATGTTCGATTGCGTGATGCCGACGCGGAATGGCCGGCATGGCGTTGCCTTCACGCGCTTCGGCCAGGTCAATTTGCGCAACGCGCGCCATGCCGATGATCCGCGCCCGCTCGACGAAGAGAGTTCCTGGCCGTCGGCGCACAACTACGCGCGCGCCTACCTGCATCATCTCGTCAAGGCGGGCGAGACGCTGGGCGCCATGCTGCTCTCCGAGATCAATATCGCCTACTACCAGTTCCTGATGCAGGGCATCAGGGACGCGATCGCACACGGGACGTTCGACGAATTCTACCAGCGTACGCGCCAGGACTGGGCGAGGGGCGACATCGCCGCGCGCTAATCAATTGCAGACGATCCGCTGCTTGACGGCGTGCTTGGTCACGAAGCCGTAGCCGCAATTGTCGCAAGTCCAGAGATAGCTGATCAGGCGGTCAGAGATGTAGGCGGATGCTTCGGCGGCGACCATCGAGTCAGCGCAGACGGGGCAGGTGGGCAACTCGCTGCAACGCGGGTCGCGGTGATATGCGACGGTCGACAACACTTCAGCAACTGCTGGCATCGTGGTGACCTCTCTGCTTTGAGACCTAAGTCTAACATAGACCGAATCAGTTGACGAGGTCGCAACACAAATGCGTTGGTTTTCTGATAATTACAGCTCACGCGATTTTGCGATGCAGCGTATTTAACATGTGCCGCATTGTCGCTTGCGTGTCGTCCCAAGCTGTCCGTTACTGCGCAAGAGACGCTGCAGAAACAGAAATTGTCGTCACAGGGAGTTCATCATGGACGCATCGTCCAACACGGGTGCAGCGCACCAGCCCGGCCGCGGCCGGATCTACTCTTCGATCGTCGAGGCCTTTGGCGACACGCCGATCGTGCGCTTGCAGCGGCTGCCGGGCATGCACGGCGTCAACGCGACGATTTTGGCAAAACTTGAATATTTCAATCCCGCCGCGAGCGTGAAGGATCGCATCGGCGCGGCCATGATCATCGCGATGGAGAAGGCCGGCATCGTCAAGCCCGACACCGTGCTGATCGAGCCGACCTCGGGCAACACCGGCATCGCGCTCGCCTTCGTCGCGGCCTCGCGTGGTTACCGGCTCAAGCTGGTGATGCCGGAATCGATGTCGATCGAGCGGCGCAAGATGCTCGCCTTTCTCGGCGCAGAGCTGGTGCTGACGCCAGCGGCACAGGGCATGAAGGGCGCGATCGCGACCGCCGAGGAGCTCCTGAAGACGACGCCGAATTCGGTCATGCCGCAGCAGTTCAAGAACCTCGCCAATCCCGAGGTGCACCGCCGGACCACCGCCGAGGAGATCTGGAACGACACCGGCGGCAACGTCGATATCTTCGTCGCCGGCGTCGGCACCGGCGGCACCATCACCGGCGTCGGCCAGGTGCTCAAGCCGCGCAAGCCGTCCTTGCGGGTGGTGGCGGTCGAGCCGGAGGAAAGTCCGGTGCTCTCAGGCGGCCAGCACACGCCGCACAAGATCCAGGGCATCGGCGCCGGCTTCGTGCCCGAAATCCTCGACCGCTCGGTGATTGACGAGATCGTGAAGATCAACTCGACGACCGCGATCGAGACCGCACGGGCGCTGGCGCGGCATGAGGGCATTCCCGGCGGCATCTCCTCGGGCGCGGCGATCGCGGCTGCGCTCCAGATCGGCAAGCGGCCGGAAGCTGCGGGAAAAACCATTCTGGCTATAGTGCCGTCCTTCTCCGAGCGGTATCTTTCGACGGCTCTGTTTGAGGGAATCTAGGACATGACGGATCAACCGAGGCGGCCGCGCACGCTGGGCGATGCGCGGTCGGAGGCCGAGGCGGCGTTCAAGAAGGTGACCGCCAAGGTCACCGTGGCGCCACCGAAGCCGAACGTGGCGCCGGGTATCAAGGAGCAGGTCACGCTGCGCATCGACCAGGACGTGCTGGAGTTCTTCCAGCAGGGCGGACCGGGCTGGCAGGACCGCATCAACGAGGCGCTGCGCAAGGCGGCGGGGAAGTAAGGGCCGGCCGCCGGGGCGCTGGAATTCAGAGGACCTGCGACAGAAACCGCTGCGTTCGCTCGTCCTTGGCTGCCGTAAACAAGGCTTCCGGCGGCCCGTGCTCGACGATCACACCGCGGTCGGTGAAGTAGACGTGATCGGCGACCTCACGCGCGAAGTTCATTTCATGGGTGACGAGGAGGCAGGTCATGCCATCCTCGGCAAGCTCCCGGATGGTGACCAGGACCTCCTTGACCGTTTCCGGATCGAGGGCGGCCGTCACTTCGTCGAACAGCATGATGTCCGGTCGCATCGCCAGCGAGCGGGCGATGGCCACGCGCTGCTGCTGTCCGCCTGAGAGTTCGCCGGGATAGGTATCCTCCTTCCCCGCGAGCCGCACCTTGGCAAGCAGCGCCCGGGCGCGGGCTTCGACCTCGGCACGTTTCTGGCCGAGAACATGGATCGGCGCCATCATCACGTTCTGGAGCGCGGTCTTGTGCGGGAAAAGATTGTACTGCTGAAACACCATCCCGACCTTGCGGCGCAGCGCCAGCTTGTCGAGCCTGGGATCGGACACCTCGATGCCTTCGATCTGAATGCTGCCGGACGTAATCGGCTGGAGCGCATTGATGCAGCGGATCAGCGTGGATTTTCCTGATCCGGACGGGCCGATGATACAGATCACCTCGCTCTTTTTGACCGACAGGCTGATGCCTTTCAGAACCTCGAGAGCTCCGAACGACTTTCTGACGTCGACGCATTGGACGATGGGCTGATCCGGAGTCCAGCTCGTGGCCATGCTCTGCTCCCTCAGCGTATGCGGAACCGGCGCTCGAGACGAGCGGTCCAGAGGTTGATCGGATAACAGTAGAGAAAGAAACACAGCAGCGCGAAACCATAGAGCGGCGCGAACAGCTCCGGCCTGCCGCCTTCGGCGGCATGCACCTGCGCCGTCAGCGTGAGCATTTCCGAAACACCGACGATCGATGCCAGCACCGTCGACATCGCGACCAGCGCATAGACGTTCATCCAGGGCGGCAGCATGCGCTTGATGCATTGTGGCAGCATGATCAGCCACATCGTCTGGCGCCGCGTGAACGAGAGCGATTCCGCCGCCTCCCATTGCGTCGACGGAATGGAGCGGACGGCACCGCGCACGACCTCCGCGACATTCGCCATCACGGGCAATGCGAAGCCCACCGTTGCCTTGATCCAGTCCGGCAAGGGGATGGTCGTCTTGAAGAGGGTGATCTGGAAGGGCACCAGAAACATGACGAAGAACAGCAGCACCAGCCAGGGCGCGTTGCGGAAGAATTGAGTCAGGAGCCAGCTGACGGTTGCGAGCGGTCGAAACTCCGACAGCAACCCCAGACCCAGGCCAAGCCCGGCGATGGTCCCCAGCAGCATGGCCAGCAGGGAGATCAGGATATTGAAGGCGAACCCTCGCAGCAGCAGCGGCGACCATTTCACGATGACTTGCAGCGGGGATAGCACCGCCGGTCCGGTCTGCGCCCACGCGGTGGACGCGGCCATGATGGCGCAGAAACAGAGGATCGCTGCGGCCAGCGGGCCGATCCGAACGGACATCCGGGCCTGCATGGGACGATACGGCAGAAGGACGGCAAGCCTGTGCTCGGCCTGGGCGTCTTTCATCGGGCATATCCCGGGATGCGCATCGCCCGCTCCCAGCGATGCATCAGCCAGACGAGGACGCCGACAAGGATGCCGTAGGTCGCCAGCAATACGACCATCATTTCGAAGACGTTCTGCGATTCCGACCAGATCTGCTTGACCGCATACAGCGTCTCGGGAACGGCGATCGCGTAGGCGAGCGTCGTCGTCTTGAGCAGGTTGACGAGGTTGTTGTTCAGTGCGGGAAGGCAGACGCGAATGGCCAGCGGAAGGACGATATGGACGTAAGCCTTGAGGCGCGTATATCCGAGCGCTTCCGCGGCTTCCAGCGTCGTCCTCGGCACCGCCTCGATACCGGAGCGGAAGATTTCGACGTTGAAGGCGGCCGCGAACAGTGACAGCGAAATGATGGCCCATTGGACGTTGCTCAGCAGCGGAACGCGCATGCCCGCCGCCTCGACCGCTGGGAGCATGGTGCCGAGGCCGAAATAGAAAAAGAAGATCTGGACCAGCGGCGGCGTGTTGCGGAACACCACCACGAAAGCATTGACGGGCAACCGCAACAACATCGACGGACTGCCCTGCAGCAAGGCGCCAACCGCGCCGATCATGAGGCTCAGCAGGATGGTCGTGACACTCAGAAGCAACGTCATCTTGAGCCCGCCGAAATAGCGATCCCAATCGTAGGCATCGTAGAATACGGAGAAATTCAGCCCCGTTGTTTCGTAGAGCCGTTGAAACCAGTCGCCGATTTCGTGCATTTTGCGCGACACCAAACTGTTGAGGCGATGCCTCGTATCAGTGCATTGGCTCGACCTGTTCGGAGCGCAAGATGGATCTGGCGCTCCGCTCTGCGCGTCTATTTGTCCTTGTATTGCTCGTGCATGAGCAGCGAGTACTCGGTCGGCGTAATGCCCCATTTCTTTTCCGCTGCCACGATGAAGCCGGTCTTCATCCAGTCCTTTGTCGTATCTTCGAGCAGCTTCTGAAGGCTGGCATTATCGAGCGCGACAGCGATCATCCATGGCGATGGCAAAATACCTTTCAGGGGCAAGTCGTAGTCCGCCTTCCACTCGTCCTCGAGCAGTTTTCCTTGCAGGAAGGTCTGATCGTAGACATAGCCGATGCAGTTGCCCTGCTTCATGGCGAACAGAGGCTTCTCCGAGCCGTCAAACGCAACGATTTCGGGGCCGTAGGATTTGGCAACGTCCTTGTTGTACCAGGCTCCCGACGTTGCACAGACGGGTTTTCCCTTGAGCTCGGCCCAGTCCTTGATGCCGGACTTCTTGTTGAGAAGGATGTTCACGTAGTCCGAGTAGTATAGCGGTTCGATGGCTTGAACCACGCGACGGCGCTCCGGCCTGTCCGACATGGTCGCGATCAGCAGGTCGACTTTTCCCTGCTGAAGAAATTCGATTCTGTTGGAGGCCGCGACCGGAACGAGTTCGAGTTTGACGCCGAGGCGCTTGGCGATGTCCGCGGCGAGATCCGGCTCGATGCCGACCACGTTTCCCGTGGGATCGCGGAACCCGAAGGGCTTGTAGTCAGCCTTGACGCCGACATTCAACGTGCCGCGCTGCTTGATGGCATCGACGCCATCGGCGGCTTGGGCACTGCCAAGCATCAGCAGCGCCGCGATGCCTGTCATCATGGAACGGACAATGTCTCTCATCGGATGACGCCTCCAGGATTGTGATCACGACGCGCGTTGCGCGTGCTTTTTCAAGATACAAGGCTCGTGCCAAACGTCACGAAAATCGTGAGATGGAGAATGGGCTGAGGTCGATCGCGCTGCGACCGTCGGTCACCATCCCGGCCACGACATTGCCGATACCTGCAGAGTGCTTGAAGCCGTGCCCCGAGCACGCCGAGACGACACAAATCCGGTCATGGTCGGGATGGCGGCCGATGATGAAGCCCCGATCGGGCGTCACCGTGTAGATGCAGGCGGCCGCCTGCGCGACGCGCGGCGTGGCGCCGGCGAGCCGCCCCGCGACGTGCTTCCGGTACATTTCAGCCGATTCCGCGGGATCGACGGTGCGGTCGATGGCGTCGGCCGTCGTGTTGGTCTCGTACTGCTCGGTCGCGACCTTGAGACGACGATCGCCAGGCAGCGGCGGGAAGCCGTAGAGGTAGTCGACATCCGTCGCGCCGTGCATCCAGATGAACACAGGGGCGTCGGCGCGATACGCGCTGGTATCCTCGAGCTCGTACCAATGCAGCACCTGCCGCTTCACCGTGAGCACGCGATCAAACGGCGCGCCGAGCAGGTGGGAATTCCAGCCGCCGGCCGACACCACGACCTGGTCGGCCTCGAATGTGCCCGAGGACGTTTCCACCCGAACGGCGGAGCCGCGCTGCGCGATCGAGAGAACCTCAACTCCCGTGCGGATCGTTGCTCCGAGCTGCTCCGCGCGCGTCAGCTGCGCCTTGATGCAGCGCTCGGGAAAAACGTACCCTCCGCCGGGCTCGTAATAGGCCTTCTCGTTGCCCTGGAGATTCAGGAACTGCGGGAAGCGATGAGCCACCTCTCGGCCGTCGATCACTTCATGCGCGATGCCGAAGTCACGCGCCGCTCCAATCGAGCGCGCGACGAAATCCGGCTTGCCATGGTGCGACGTCTCGCCGACACCGGGCGCCATGACGACGAGGCCGCATGGGTTCAGCAGCTCGGCAGACGTCTCGGCCTCGAGCTCACGCCAGATCCGGTGGGTATCCAGCACCAGGGGCACGTAATCGCGGCCTTCGCCGACCGCCTGCCTGGTGATGCGGGTTTCGCCATGGCTGGATCCCATCGTGTGGGGCGGGGCAAAGCGATCGAGGCCGACCGCCCTTACCCCTCGCTTGGCCAGTTGATAGAGGGCCGCGCTGCCCATGGCACCGAGGCCGATCACCAGAATATCCGCTTTCTCGCTCATCGATCGGGACTGCTTAATTGTTAGGACGATCCGAAGTCTGCTTTCGGATGCGGCTCTCCTACAAGGATAATTCATATAATGAAGGCAATTTGCATGTTAATATGACTTCTGCTTAAGCTGGAGATATGACGCCACCCAGCCCAGACTTGCGAAGCTTGCAGATTGTCGCTGCCGTCGCGGAGTCCGGCAGCATGCTTCAGGCGTCGCGTCAGTTCGGGATGACGCAATCAGCGGTCTCTCAGGCTGTGCGGCGGGCCGAGGCCTCGATCGGCGTCGCGTTCTTCAACCGCAGCCGGAGGCCCCTTACACTGACGCGGGCGGGCCGCATCCTTGCTGGCCGTGTTCGCGATCTGAATCGCGACTTTGACGCATTACTCAGTGCACTCCGGGACGCAGCGAAACTGCCTGAGCGTGTCGATCTGAGGCTCGGCCTCATCGACTCCTATGCTGCCACGGTTGGCGCACACCTCGTCAAGGAGCTCATGACGGGCGAGGTCGCACTGAGTCTGTCCGTTTGGTCTGGCCTTGCTCACTCGCATGCCGAGGCGCTGGTCCACCGAACGATCGACGCGGCGATCACCTGCGATGCGATGGATGACCTGTATGATATCGAGCGCTTCCCATTCTACCGCGAGCCAAATCTGCTGGTAGTGCCGCGCGGATTGGAAGCCGAATTTGCTGACCTTGATTTGCGGGAGATCCTGACCCGGCATCGCCTGGTCCGGTACAGCGAACGCTCCTATGCAGGCGCTCAGGTCGAGCGCCACCTGAGCCGTTTGGGCATTCGACCGCCGCGGGCCTTCGAGTTTGACACCTCGGACAGCCTGGTCGCCATGGTCGCTACCGGGATGGGCGTGGCGATCACCACGCCGCTGTGTCTGTTGCAGGGGCTCGCTCACGCTGGTCAGGTCAGCGCTCTCCCTCTGCCGGGCCCCGGATTTTTTCGTGAGCTGCTTCTGGTGACCCGCCGTGGCGATCTCTCATCACTGGCGCCGCGCATCGCGGAGATGGCTCGGACGAGCATTACGATGCAGGCGATGCCGCGGATCCGGACGCTCGTGCCGTGGTTCACCCAGGACTACTAGCAACGAAAAAGCCCGGCTGGCACCGGGCTTTTCCGTTTGAGCTCTGGCCTTGCGCCTCAGCGGCGGAACATGCCGCCCATCATGCCACCGACGACACCGCCGACGAAGGCCGCGCCGGCATCGCCGCCACCGCCGCGATGCTGGGCCGGTGCGCTCTGCTGAGCCTGGGAGGGCGCACGCCGGGCCGGCTTTTGGCTCTCGTCGCTCGCGGTGGCCGGTGCGCCCGCCACGATCTCGGAGAGCAGGGCCTTGTGCTGGTTCTTGTTGAGATAGCCGGTCGAGGGGTAGCCGCGCGCGGCCTGCCAGCGCTTCAGCACCGAACGGGTGTCGTCGCTGAACGCGCCGGTCACCTTGGTGTCGAAGCCGAGTCCCGTCAGGCGACGCTGCACGTCGCGGCGCTGGCCCTTGTCGAGGCCGATCTGGTCCTCGGTGAGCTGACTGGCGTCATCGGTGAAGGTCGCGGGATCGATGCCGGAGTTGAGGTTGCGGGTCGTGGTCGACGGGCCGCTCTTGATCGCGGCAAGCCGCGCCAGCGCCAGCGCCTTGAACTGGCCGTTCGGGTAGGCCGAGAGATAGGCGTTGAGCTCTTCCGGCTTGTTGCTCTCCTTGACCGAGCGCCAGTATTCGAGCTCGACACCGTCCGAGCTGCCGCCGGTCGCCGCCGGCGTGATGCCTGCCGTCGGCGCGGCGTTGGCAACCTGGGTCGTCGGGGCCTGGTTGAGATAGACCGCGCCGATCAGGTTGGTGTGGCCCCAGGGAAGCTGGCCCTTGTGGGTCTCCTCGTTGACCTGGGCACGCACCGACGTCATCGCCTGCTGGATCTCGACGCCGGGCTTGGTGATGTTGTCGATCAGCGCGCGGGTGAACGGGCTGTTGTTGCCCTCCTGGCCGTCGAGCGCGGTCTGGCCCGGGCCGGTGGCGAACGCGATCAGCGTGCCTTCGCCCGACTTCATCTCGGCAAGACCGCTCTGCACGTTGACGCTGCGCGTTGCCGAGTTCGACTTGATCTTGGCGGCGAACGGATTGTCGCGGCAGGCATCGAGGAAGACGAGCTTGACCTTGGCGTCGCCCATGGTCTGCTCGAGCGTCAGGTCGATATTGATGGCTGCGCCGAGCTTGACGTCCATCTCCGACTTGATGTCGGCGTCGACAGGCAGGAGGTAGTTGCTGCCGCCGACCGCGATGCCGTGGCCGGCGTAATAGAACACTGCGACATCGGAGCCTTGCGCCTTGCGGCCGAAGTCGAGCAGCTTCTCGGTCATCTGATCACGGCTGAGGTTGGATCCTTCGATCACTTCGAAGCCGACATTGCGCAGGGTCGCCGCCATCGCCTTGGCGTCGATCGGCGGGTTCGGCAATTGTGCGACGTTCTTGTAGGAGCCGTTGCCGACGACGAAAGCGACACGGCGGTCGGCCTTCGCGGCACTGACCGACAGTGCCATGCACATCAGCGAAGCGAGCAGGGTGAGAGTGCGCATCTGAAATCCCCAACAGAATCGAATTGCAGGCAGCAACAAATTGGCAACGAACCTACACGAAGTGCCCGACTTCGCGCCACCAAAACGGCAGTACGTCGTATTCAACCCACTGCTGTGTGGCCGAATGTGCACGATGGAAGGACCCTCCAACGTGATCCAAATCACACGGCCACTTGGTTTTTGTCGTGCGAGGCTGCGCGCGGGTTCACTGCGCGCGGGCAGGAACCGGGGCGGTCGGCTTCAGGTTCAGGAGATTGCCGCACAGGATTAGCGTCGCGCCGAGCACGGTCCAGGCGTCGAGCCGCTCCGAATACAGCAGCCAGCCGACAGTCGCGGTGAGCGGAACCCGCAGGAAGTCCATCGGCACCACGATGGTTGCGTCCGCGTAGCGGAGCGCGCTGGCGAGGCAATAGTGCGAGAATGTGCCGCAGACCCCGATGACGAAGAGCCACCCCCAGAGAGTGGTTGACGGCCAGGTCCAGACATAGAGCGTCGGCAGCAGGCCCACGACCATCTGCACCACGATCATCCAGAACAGGATCGACAATGCGCTCTCGGTCCGCGTCAGCGATTTCGCTAATATCATTGAAATGCTGAAGCCGATCGCGGCCCCCAGCGCGATCAGCTGGCCCGGATTGATCTCGCCGGTGGCAGGCCGCACGATCATGACGACGCCGACGATGCCGAGCGCGATGGCGGAGATCTTCCAGACGGTCATGCGCTCGGACAGGAAGGTCGCGGCCAGCACCGCGGTCCAGATCGGCATGGTGAATTCGATCGCGACGACCTGGCCGATCCCGATCAGCATCAGTGCGTAGAACCAGCCGAGCTGCGCAAAATAATGGACGCCGTTGCGCGCGAGGTGCTGGGGCAGGCGTTTGGTCGCGACCGCCTCGAAACCGCCGGCCCGGTAGATGATCGGCAGCAGCAGCGTGAACCCGATCACCGAGCGCACTTCCATGATCTGGAAGACGTTCAGCTCGCGCGTAGTCTCGCGGCCGGCAACCGCCATGACCAGCATCAGCGCCAGCCAGCCGGCCATCCACAGTGCAGCCATCGTTTTGGACGGTGTCGCGGTCATCATTGCTGGCGCGGGCGATCGAGCCTGAGGGGAGGGCCGGTATCGGCGACATCGCCGGCGTTTGCAACGGCCAAAACTGCGGATGCAGCGATGCGTGGCGGCGTGCTAAGGCATCATTGAACAACAAGAAAAGGGAGATCTTCGCTCATGCAAATCTTGCAGCCGGCCGAATGGAAGAAACCGCGGGGCTTTTCTCACGGCGTGGTGGCCGAAGGGCCGGGCCGTTGGGTGGTGCTGGCCGGGCAGACCGGCGGCGACGAGACCGGCAATTACGCGCCTGATATGGCGCCGCAGGTCGCAACCGCGCTGAAGCGCATCATCAAGCTGCTGGGCGAGGCCGGTGCCGGTCCGGAGCACATCGTCCGCCTGACCTGGTACCTGACCAGCCGCAGCGAATATGAGGCCGCGGGCGCGGGCATCGGCGCGGCCTGGAAGGAAACGCTGGGGCGCAATTTTCCGCCCTCGACGCTGCTCTACATCGGCGGTCTCGTGGACGAGCGCGCCAAGGTCGAGATCGAGGTCACGGCGTTCGTGCCGAACGCATAAAACGCATAAAAAAGCCCCGGCGGAATCGCCGGGGCTTTTGGCTTGAACGCGGCCCGCCTTAGCGCGACAGCGAAATGTTGGCGCCGCGGAACTGGCTGTCCGCGCGCATCGTGACGTTCTGCTTGTTGCCGGACGTCTTCAACGAGATGTTGGCGTTGAAGCCGGCGGTCGAGGCGACCAGCTCGTAGTTTCCGCCAGCGCCGCGGCCCTGGAGGGAGCCGCTGATGTTGCGGCTGGCCTCGGACCAGCTGCCGGCGATGGCGCCGCCTTCGGCCCTGACATTGGCGCCGAGATTGAACTTGTAGGCGTCGCTGGCGCAGGTCAGCGACATCTCCATCGTCGGTCCGATCGGGGCGTATCTGGCCCGGCAGCGGATCCGCTCGGTCGAGCCGTCATCCAGCGTGACGGTGCCTGCACCGCTCCAGTTGCCCGCCAGCGGGGCGAACGGGCTGGACTGGGCCTTGCTCTCAGAGCTGGTGATCCCCACCGCAAACAAAACGGCGGCCGCGATCAGCAGCCGCCGGCTTACGACGCTGGTCCCGAACTTCTTACTGGCGCGATGCTTCCCACCGCCCACTGCACGGTATGCCTGCAGATGCTCCATTCCACTTCCCCGATCCGGCGTTGCCGCTGAGTTGACCGTTGGCATATGCACCATTGATCGAAACTTTCACAAGTCCCCCGCTGCCGATGGTGCCGGAAACGTTAGCGCCGGGCGCGGTGATCTTGCCGTCGGCAACCGTCAGCATGGAGCTCGCGGTCGGCTCGCAGGTGCCGCTCTTGGTGACGATGGTGACGTGCCAGTTGCCATCATAAGGGGTCTGGGCGAAAGCGGGAGCGGCGAGGGTGATAACTGAAGCGGCACAGAATGCCGCAATGCGACCAAAACGCATGAATTCCGTCCTTGAATCTGTCTGATATGCTGACGCTTATTCGGCCCAAATGTGACGGAAATTTGTTGCAATGCCAAAGCGAAAATTGTTCCTGTGGAAACAATGGTTTATTTGTGTTTCCGGCTCCAATTTTCGAAGCAGAATCAACGCGGCTTCACGTTAAGGGTAAACGTCAGGAGACGACTCAAGGGGACGGACTCAGGAAAGGACTCACGAAAGACTTGGCGCCAAGGTCGCGAACTGCTCGTCCTGAACCTTGGAGGGCAGCGCCTTGTGGACCTTCACGTAGTCGATCACGTCGGCCAGCAGCTTGAGGCCGAGCGGAGCGAGCGCGCGCTCCCAGAGCTCGCGAGCCGTCTCGCCCTTCCTGACGAAGCACCAGTCCTGGGCGGCGATGGCACCGGCGTCCATGCGGTCGGCAAGATGATAGATCGTGCCGCCGGCGACCGGATCGCCTTCCTTGATGGTCCATTCCACGGCGGCTTTGCCCCGATGACGCGGCAGCAGCGAGGGATGATAGCCGATCCCGCCGAACTTCGCGGCGGCCAGGGCGTCCTTGCCGATCCGGGCGTGGCTGTGGGCGGTGATGATCAGGTCGGTGTCGGGGCCGATTTCGGAGGCGACCACCAGCTTCGGATTGGCCTGGACCGCCACATCGATGCCGGCCGCCTTGGCGCTCGCGGCGAGGCGATCCTCGGCGTCGGCCACGACGACCCGCACGATCGAGACGCCGTGCTCCCGGAGCATGTTCAGGGTGGTCACGCCGAAATGGCGGGAGCCGACGAGGGTAATGCGCATGGGTGTCCGATCCGTCTCGCAACTGCGTCATCCCCCGATAACACGTCGGTGCGTCCTGTCACCAGCCGCGGGAGGTTTGTGCCGGTTATCAACAATGCACCGGGCGCGGGGCGCGACGGACTCCGCGATTGCGCGGCCGGCCGTCCCGGTGCTTCCATGCGCGTATTGCACCGTATCAGGAGCGAGCGCATGCGGAGTGCGTGGTTTTTCCTTCTCGCGGCACTGAGCGTGGCCACGCCCGCGCGCGCCGGCGGGCCGTACCCGGCGGTCCCGCCCGAGGTCGGGGTGGCGCCCTTCATCGGTCCGACATGGGATGCCTATCGTTGCGCCGAAGGGCCGGTCTATAATTTCTACCACGACGCCTATTACGGCGAGGAGCCGCCCGCACTCTATCGCGGCTACGCCTACAGGCCGTACTACCGCTACAGCGCCTACCGCAGGCTGCCGCGGAAGTATTTTTGCGTCACGGACTAGCGTTGCCGGGCGGCCACATCGACAGCAAATGATCTATCCGTCGGTTCCTCTGTTTCATTTCTAACATAAGCAGCCCCCGTGTCCCGCTACAATGCACCAACCGGGGCTGGCCAAATTTGATTCCGAATCCGTTTTCGAACCCGGCTTTGGCCGCTGGCGAGCAATCGCCAGCGGCTTTTCATGCCGGCCATCACGAATTCATCAAACGGTAACGCGTTCTCAACCTGCCTGTCGTATCGACGAATCCGTCGCGGATTTGTATTGCGTACCGCGACACCAAAAATGTCTCGCCGGCGTGGGTGCGCCGCGTGGGCTTTTTTGCCGGGACCGATTTCATGCCGAGCGCAATTGAGCAGATCGTGGACGCCTATGTGCGGCTGAAGAACCGCCGTGGGCTCGACGAGCTGATGATGCACAGGCAGCGGCTCGCGGTCGATCTGAAGAGCAGGTCCGGCTATGATTTCAGCCTGCCGATCGGCAAGATCGATGAGGAGATCGCGATCATCGAGGAGGGGCTCAGCCGGCTGAAGGCTCAGTCTCCGGATCCCCGCGGATACGTCCGATCTGACGCGCTCAGTCGCGCCGGCCACCGTCGATGACGGTGAACAGCGGCCGTGCCTGGGTCGGCTCGACCAGAAGTTCCTCCACCAGCGCGGCTGCCGCATCGACATATTTGCGCGTCGGTTTGTCGAGCTCGCGTTTGGCCTCGTCGTCGAGCGCGACCTTTGCGGCCTCGACCAGCTTGCGCATGCGCGCCGCATGGTCGTCGCCCGCCGTCAGCGTCGCGCGCGCCAGCGAGCGCAGCACGAACAGCTCGCCTTCGAGGCGGAGCAGGCGGTCGTTGAGCCTGGTGAGGACGGCGTTGAGATCGGCCATAGCTGCTGTTCGTCGCGGAGGATCCATCCTGATCTAGCGGCGATCGGTGAACGGAATCCAAACGCCATTGGCGCAATTGGGTTGATCTCCGGCGTCTCCGGGCAGCAGCGATGCCGCCGATGTGAGACATCGTGACGTTGCGATGCGTCGTCCCAGCGTGGTTCCCGCACCACATTGGGCCCGGGTGGACGTCTGGAGCGCGTATGATGCGGTCTATCCTGGCTTTGGTCCTCCTGATTTCAACATGCGCGTCGGCGGCTGCCGGACCGGCGCATCATGCCCGCCCGCGCCATCACGTCGTCGTCCATCTGCCCCAGGACGCGCCGGTCCCGCCCGGCTGGTACAAATTTCCCGGGTATCCCCCGATCCCGCCGTCGGAGAACAGGAATCTCGATCCCTCCAATTTCGGCGGGGGTTGATCGAAGCTAAGGCGCGGTTCGGGCGAGATAGTCGCGGGCGAAGGCGAGATACCAGTCGAGGCAGGCGGGATTGGCCATCGCCTCCTTGTTGATGATTTTTTCGACGGGCTGGCCGAGCAGCAGCTTCTTGATCGGCAGCTCCTGCTTCTTGCCCGAGAGCGTGCGCGGGATCTCGGCGACGGCAAAGATCTCGTTCGGCAGGAATCGCCGGGACAGGCCGGCCTCGATCGCCTTGTTGATCCTGGCCTGCATCGCAGCGTCGAAGGCTGTGCCCTCGCGCAGCACCACGAACAGCGGCATGTAGCTGTCGCGGCCGAGATATTCGAGATCGACGACGAGGCTATCCAGCACCTCCGGCAGCGCTTCGATCGCGGAATAGAGCTCGCTCGTGCCCATGCGCAGGCCGTGCCGGTTGATGGTCGCATCGCTGCGGCCATAGATGATGCAGGAGCCGTCCGGATTGACCTTGAGCCAGTCACCGTGCCGCCACACCGGCCCGCGGCCGCTGCCGTCGAAATTGTCCGGATAGGTCTCGAAATAGCTGGCGCGATAGCGCGCATCGCCCTGGTCGTTCCAGAAACGGAGCGGCATCGAGGGCATCGGCTCGGTACAGACGAGCTCGCCGACCTCGTCGATGACGGCGCGGCCCTGCTCGCTGAAGGCTTCGACCGCCGCGCCGAGCAGGCGGCATTGCATCGCGCCCGGTGTCTGCGGCAGTTCGCGGTTGCCGCCGATGAAGGCGCCGGCAAAATCGGTGCCGCCGGAGATGTTCGCCCACCAGATGTCGGCCTGCGCCTTGCTGCCGTTGATTTTCGACAACGCCGCGAAGCGATCGTTGAACCAGGCTTGCGTATCGGCGCCGAGCGGCGAGCCGGTCGAGCCGAGGCAGCGCAGCCGCGACAGATCGCCGGCCGCTGTGAGATCGATCTCGGCCTTGGCGCAGTTGGCGAAGAATGCCGCGCCGGCGCCGAAGAAGGTCGCTTTCGACTGTGCCACGAACCGCCACAGCGTGGTCCAGTCCGGCTTGTCCTTGGTGCCGCCCGGGCTGCCGTCGAAGATGCAGCAGGTGGTGCCGCTGAGCAGGCCGCCGACCTGCGAATTCCACATGATCCAGCCGGTCGAAGAGTACCAGTGATAGCGCTCGCCGAACGAGTTCTCGTGGTAGGAGCAGCCGAGGTCGTTGTGCAGGCCCAGCAGCGCCAGCACCACGATGACGATGCCGCCATGGCCATGCACGATCGGTTTCGGCAGGCCGGTGGTGCCGCTGGAATAGACAATCCAGAGCGGATGATCGAACGGCAGCCAGGCCGGCTCGAACGCGTCGATCGCGGCGCCTGTCCTTGCGACGATGTCGGCGAGCAGGGCGTCCGGCGCTGCGGGCGCGGCCTCGCTGTGCAGGATGACGTGCTCGACCGTCGGCAGCGACCGCCGCAGCTCGGCGACGACGTCCTTGCGATCATGCCGGCGGCCGGCATAGGTGACGGCGTCGCAGGCGATCAGCACCTTCGGCTCGATCTGCTTGAAGCGGTCGATCACGGCGGGTGCAGCCATGTCGGGCGCGCAGACGCTCCAGACCGCGCCGATGCTGGCGCTCGCCAGAAACGCGATGATGGTTTCGGGGATGTTGGGCAGGTAGGCCGCGATCCGGTCGCCAGGCTTGATACCCCAGTCCTTGAGATGCAGTGCGAGCGCCGCCGCCTTGCGCCGCAGCTCCGGCCAGCTCGTTTCGTCGAGCTTGCCGTCCTCGCCGCTACTGACGATCGCGGGCAGGCCGGCGGCGTCGGCGGCCTCGACATGCC
The DNA here is from genome assembly GCF_029989365.1 of Bradyrhizobium sp. Arg816. Lineage (GTDB taxonomy): Bacteria > Pseudomonadota > Alphaproteobacteria > Rhizobiales > Xanthobacteraceae > Bradyrhizobium. Next base: position 115,816 of record NZ_JAPRAQ010000002.1, read on the forward strand.
GGAACACCTGCCGCGCATAGTTGACCCGCGCGCCGGGAAACCACACCGCGCCCGGCATCTTGCGCTCGGTGATCACCGCCGCAAACGGCGTCGGCGATTGCAGATCGTAATAGTCCCAGATGCTGCGCCAGAAGCCGTCGAGATCGCGCACCGACCACTGCCGCATCTCCTCGTAATTCGCAAAGGAGAGGCCACGCTGCTCGGCGAGCCAGTTGCGGTAGAGGGCGATCTGGGGAACGAAGGGTGCGGTCATTGCGCGTCGGCTTCTGATGCGGGGAGAGCGAGTTTATCCGGTGTCGCGGCGTAGCAGAAGCCGCTCTCGATGGCCGGATGGCAGGCATGACGTCGCCTTCTCGCGGCGCATTTCGCCCGAGTCATGCGTCGTCCTTTTGCCCTCGTCGAAGCAAGGGCGCAGTAGAGGTGACCGGTGTTTTGCCCGACGGCAGCTACGGGTTGATCGTCTTCATGCAAACCGGCTCACTATTGGGGATGCTCTTGCATTTCCAATTTGAGCCGAAGCCTGTGGCTTGATTGGCGGATGGGAACCACACAAGCACGACAGCGGAAATGCAAATCAGGGCGAGCGCGAACAAGATTCCCATCGTCTCGGCCCGCGTCGGACATCTTCCAAGCCAACTTATTTTTCGTTTGTTGAGCTCCACTGGCCTACCAACCCACTCCCGCCCATCGTCTGCCGAACACCGGCGGCTTGGTCTTCACCGCCGACCAGCCGAAGAAGTGATGCTTCCCCGACCAGGTGTGCACCACGCCGCTGCAGATGCTGCACTTGAAGCTGCCGGTGTGGGCTTCGCTGTGCTCTTCCCGTGTCGCGGTGTAGTTCATGCTGCAACCCGCGCAGGTGAATTCTTCGGTCGTCCAGATGCTGTTGGCCATTGCACGTCAGTGTTCTTGGATGCGTTGTGGGAAGCGTAGGTGCGTGCCTTTGCAGCCGCGTAAACCGGCGCGCGGAAATCCGGTTAATTGTCGTTAGCCAACCCCTGCGTGCAGCCGGTCGGACCGGTCCTTGTCGTGGATCGCGCAAGTGTAGCGCCGAAAGCCGGGCGCTACGTTTGGCTCGGGCGCGTAGTGTATGCCGCGATGAATGCCGGTGCGGCGATCGGGCTCTTTGCGGCGGTGCGCCATCGCTTCCAAATGCGCATCGGGCCGAAACGTTCGCTGATCCGGGGGCCGTCGCGGGCCCGGTCGTCTTGACGCCGGATGCGCGGCTGGCAATAACGCTTTGCCGCGCAAGTGCCGGAACCCCGCGTCAATGCCGCAAGGAAAGGCGTGCCCGTGAAAAGTCTCCGTCAGCTCCTGACGGGAGAGGACATCATCCAGCTCCTGATCCGGGTCGGCCTGCTTGGCCTGCTGATCATCTGGACCTTCCTGATCATCCGCCCGTTCGTACCGATCCTGGCCTGGAGCGCCGTGCTCGCGGTCGCGTTCTATCCGGCCTTCAGCTGGGTCGCCAAGATCCTCGGCGGCCGCCCGAAGACCGCGGCCGCGATCCTCACCCTGATCACGCTCGGCATCGTCATTGGCCCGGCGACCTGGCTCGGCCTCAGCGCGGTGGACGGTGCGCGCGAACTGGCGAAGCAGCTCGGCACCGGCGATCTCGCGCTGCAGTCGGCGCCGGAGCAGCTCAAGTCGTGGCCGGTGGTCGGCCCTTGGCTCTTTGATCTCTGGGATCAGGCCTACAACAACATCCGTGCGGTGCTGCGCGAGGTCGCGCCCTATCTCCAGCCGCTGGCGGGACCCTTGTTGTCGCTTGCGGGCGATGCGAGCCTCGGCACGCTGCAGTTTCTGGTCTCGGTGTTCGTCGCCGGTTTCCTGTTTCCGCACGGGCCGCGGCTGGTTGCGGCCGGGCGCGGCTTCCTGTTTCGCATCGTGCCCGAGCAGAGCGAGCATTTTCTCGAGCTTGGGGGCGCCACCATCCGCGCCGTGGCGCAAGGCGTGATCGGCGTCGCCATCGTGCAGGCGCTGCTCGCCGGCATCGGCTTCAAGATGGCCGCCGTGCCGAGCGCCGGCCTGCTCGCCTTCATCGTGCTATTGCTGTCGATCGTGCAGATCGGCGCGTTCCTGGTGATCCTGCCGGTGATCATCTGGATCTGGACCGCCAAGGACGTCACCACGGCGCTGCTGCTCACCGTGTTTCTCGTCCTCGTCGGCTTCATCGACACCATGTTGAAGCCGCTGGTGATGGGGCGCGGCCTCACCACGCCGACCATCGTGATCTTCGTCGGCGTGATCGGCGGCACGCTCGCCCACGGCATCGTCGGCCTGTTCATCGGGCCGATCATCCTGTCGGTGGCCTGGGAGTTGATGATGGCCTGGATCAGGACCGAGGACCGGGCGGCGGCGAGCGAAAGCTGAGCTGCTCGCACGGGCTGTGGTCAAAGCGCCCCGCGAACTTGTCTATTCAACTAGACAAGTTACGATAGGGCGATTCTGTTTTCGATCTACGGCAGTAATGGCGAAGTCTTCCAAGCTGGTTGCCGCAAAACGCGGCAAGGTATTGTTGGTCAGACGGCGGTCGGACGGCCTGTGGATGTTCCCGGGCGGCCGCAAGCGTTCGCGCGAGTCCGACAAGGACTGCCTGCGGCGGGAGATCAAGGAGGAGCTGCCCAAGCTGAAGCTCGGCCGGATCAGCCTGTGGAAGGAAGTGACGGCCAGGAATAAGCGCTCCGGTCGCAAGATGAGCGACGCGATCTTCATCGCCAAGGGTGCCAAGGGCAGGCTCGAGATCGGCGACAAGAAGGAGATCGACCGCGCCGCCTGGCAGAAGCCGCGGGGCATCCGCCTGACGCCGACCTCGCGCTACATCCGCGATCGGCTGTTTCCGAGCAAGCCGCGGCGCCAGTGAGGAGGGGGGGCCGCGTCTTCGCGGCGCCTGTGCGACAAATCGCCCGCTGGTCCACAACACGAGCCCGAAATCGACAGATCATCGTGCGGTCAGGTCGGCCTACCGCGTCGTGGTCTGATCGAGACGGCCCCAGCCGGCTGCTATTGCTTGACCGCCAGCGTGTCCAGGCAATGGTTGAGATAGACGGTACGATCCCTGGGCAGCACCTTGTCGAGATCCGCCTTCAGCGCGCATTCGCGTTGCCGCATCTGCTCGGCCCGGCGCTTCTCGGCCGCCTCGCGATATTCGGGGGCAACCTTGTTGGGATCGACCAGCGCCTGCGAGCCGGCGGGAGCGGTCACGGCGAGCGCGATGGCGGCGATGATGATAATGTACTGCTTCAAATGAGCCTCCGTAAAAGGGCTCATGCTAGCGCGAGGGTAGCGGGGGCTCAAACGGCAAGTGCGGTGGGACGACCGATAGCGCAGCCTGCGTCCGAGAGGCTGTCGGTGGAGTCGGTTTTTCAGCGACCTGAAGTCGGCCAAGCGAAGTCGGCCAAGTGAAGTCCATTCACTTCGACGCGTGGTCGATCTTGTGCCCGAGATGCCCGGTGTCGTGATCGCGACGCAATTGGCTCAGCGAGGTCTCGTTTAATTGATGCAAGACCTCGCTGAGCGGCGTCGCATCGGGATAACCGGCCGCAAATGCCTTTCCGTAGATCTTCCGCAACGTACCGACCAGCGTGTTGCCATGCTTCTTGCTGATCGCGCCATCCTTGTCCCGATGGCGGCCGTCCAGGCCCGGTTCCTTCATGTGGTTCTCCCCGTGCGGCGTCTTGAGCGCCTGGAGAGAGCGTGCTCCCAAACGAATTGGTTGGCAACGGTGCGGCGCGCGGGAGTTGAGCGGCGGTTCGCTTCATCGCGAGAGCGTCGCGTTCGCGCTTCGCTCTCCTAGCTGTGAAGCCGCGTCAGATCGCGGTGGGACGGTCGGCGTACTACATGAGCGGAAGCGGACTCAATTGGAGCCGATACGATGCGTCTTGTTTTGGCCCTGGGCCTCTTGATCGTCTTGTGCACGTCTGCAGACGCCGCGCACCACGCGCGTGCGCACAATCCTGCGACACGCCATCCTCCGGTCGATCGTTTCGGCACGGAAGTGAATCCTCGCGTGCGCTTCGCGGTCCCCGGCTGGAGCGATGAAGCAACGGCGCGCTGGCTCAATAATGCCTCGTCCAACGTCGGCCGAGGCGGATAGCTATACCCGGACGCGGTACGCGAAGATCGGCGGAGCCGTGTGAACCAGTTCACACTCGCGCTTCGAGACCGGTGCTATGAAGCCCTCATTGCTTTTACCGATTGATATTTTGAAAACGCCCCAGCGCTCCCTACCAGGCGCTGGGGTTTTCATTTCGATCACGGCCACTGCTCGCGAAGCGTGATCGGACCGGGCGGATGATTTCTGAAAAGTGCCGAGGGGCGGGCGCGACTAAGCGGCTTGCTCCTCAAACGAGGTGTAGACCTGCCCAGCCGGATCGACGATCTGAACGTCCCAGCACCCGTCTTCGACGAGCTCTCTGGCCTTCTTGAGGGCGGCCGCGAGTGACAGCCGCTTGAGGCTGACGACGCCTGCCGTGTCGAAACCGCTGATTTCAAACATGCCGTTCCTCCGGTTTTCCTGAGTCTTACACCTTTCGAGGGCGTTGTCTCCCGGCTTTTGTGGCAAGGCCCTTGGAACTGCAGGCAGCTGCAGTGTCCACTGCAGCGCGGTGGCCGCCATCGTGCCATCGGCCGACCCTGATGGTCGTTAGCGCTCCCGCCTCGTTCAGGCGTCATTCAGAGGGACTGTCTATCTTGCTGCCTTGGAGGACCGCTTCGATGTTGATCACCACTATTGCGACAATCCTTGCCCTTCACGGCGGTGCGACGGCGCCTGCCGCAGCTGTCGAACGCCCGCTCGAGGTGCAGTATCGCGGCGTGCCGAGGCATCCGCCGCCGTGCGGCGATCACTGGGATCAGAGCGCCCGCGACGGGATGTGCTATCCCAACGGCTATCTCCGTCCGGAAGACCAGGCGGCGCTGCAGGGGTACTATCAGGGCCCGCGGCCTTACTATGGAATGCGCCGGCGTCCGGTGCCATGCGGCCACGGCGCTGACGTCGATATCCGCGACGGTGCCTGCTACCCCAACGGCACGGTTCCACTACAATTCCAGGACCGGCCAGAGAATTACTATCGGCGGTACTGAGAGACGGGCCGTCAGGCGCGAGGCCAAGTTTGCTCTCGATCGGCGTGCTCTTGATGAGCTAGCCGCGGAGCCGGCCCAGCACCACGACTAGGCAGCCTGCTCCTCAAACGAGGTGTGTACGCGTCCCGTTGGATCGACGATCTGAACGTCCCAGCACCCGTCTTCGACAAGCTCTCTGGCCTTCTTGAGGGCGGCCGCGAGTGACAGCCGCTTGAGGCTGACGACGCCTGCCGTGTCGAAACCGCTGATTTCAAACATGCCGTTCCTCCGGTTCTCGTGAATCTTACACCTTTCGGGGGCCTTGTCTCTCGGCTTTGTCGTGCTGCGAAGCAGGCTGCCGCGTGACTTATTCCGTCGCTTCGCCCCCCGTATTCGGCCGGGGTGGCTGGGGCCTGCCAGGCGGCCACGTCGCTAACCTGGAATTAATCCAAAATGCCCACAATTTTAGGCAGTTGTAGGTGGGTGCTGCGTAGAGGAGCCGTCGCGAGGACGTTCCGGCGTCGGCTTCCTTTTGCTCGCTCATTTGAGGTCAATGGACATGACCACGACATCCGAGGCGCAAGGCCTCGTCGAACAACTCGACCCCGCGGCGCTCGCGCTCGCAGTCGCAGCACTCGAACCCGCAGCCCCGGAAGCTCCAGCACCGACCAAGCGGTCCAGCCGGAAATCGGTCCTGGCACTGTCGGTGTGTGCCTTGGCCATCAACGGCGCGGCGGCGATCTATACATGGCCGGCTGATTTTCCATCGCCGAATCTCAGCAGTCTGGCTGAACTGCTTCCGCGCCGGGAAGCCTCCGCGCCAAAATCGGATCCGGTTGTCGCCGCCTTGAAGGACATTCAGTCGGCCCAGCAGCAACACACGGCTTCGCTGCAGGAGAGCAACCACGCCTTGCAGCAAAATGCAGCTCTGCTGCAGCAGGATTCAATGGTGCTGTTGTCGCTGCGCCAAAGCATCACGGACGAACGGGTCGATGTGAGGAAGATATCTTCGCAGCTGTCCACGCTCATCGCGAAAGTCGATACGCTGCAAAATGCGATGATGTCGGACGTCACGTCCTCGATCCGAAAAGCGAATGCGCGCTATGGACTGTCGGCAGCGATGCGGAAGCGGATGGTTCGGCAGTCGAAATCCGTAGGGCCGGTTTCAGTTGGAGGAGCGCCGCTGAGTGTGCCGGCTGCAGTGGCGGCTCCGGAAAGCTGAAGACAGGTCAGGTGAATCACCTGACACTACTGGCTCTCGAGCTCACGCTGGCCGGTCGTCTTGTCACGCCAGGCAGGACACGATGGCAAGCACGACGTCGGCGCCCAGGTCCCCTGAGTACATCGTGAAAAGGACGCCAGCGCCAAGAACAACAGCAAAAACCTTGAGAATAATCATTTCGATATCCCCTCGTGGGTGAGGGCACACTGGACCCGGATTGTTTCCTGAGTGCTTCGCGTAATGCGGTGAACGGTTTCATTCACCGAGGCGTTATCCGTGAAGGGCCGCTCGACTTAGACGCCGCAACAGGGGCTGCTGCGCCCCGATGCATTTTCGAGATCAAGCCCGGGGGGCATCGCAATCGAACTGGCGCGCGCCAACGGTGACTTCAAAACTCTCTCGCAAGAGCGAGCGCAAGGTCTCAGTTGCTCCGTTCCGACCTCCAGCCGGTTTCCCGATGTGAAATGGTGGCGGTGATATCGACGTCTCTGCCGGCGGACTGGCGCCAGGCAGCCACGCCGAAACACACCGTCAGCGTCAACGTCGTCAGCAATAGCAGCACCGACAGAAACTGGCTCACGCACACCCCCGGCAAGATCACGCGCGAAGGCGCGCACATCTGGTTGATTCGGAAAATGCAGTCCGACTGACCTAGGGTGCGTTTTCCCCAAGGTTGCAAACCGGGGGACGAACACTCCCTAGCCTCTGAGCCGCCGCGACTCAGGAGCCGGCTCCGCACGCACCAGGCTTCTGCGCTTCACAAGAATTGGCCGGCTATTGCCGTCGCCACGGCATAAGCTTTGGCTGGATGCTCGATGGCAGCCTCGCGGCCGTCGCTCTATGATAGAGGCGATTGTTGGAGGCGGTGACTTTACAGCGCTGTAGATCCCGTCCGACCGACCAAATTGGAATCGCAGCCCTAGATCTCGCGATGGAATTAGCTGGCAACGCAGCGAAGCGCTGACCCGCCGGCTCACGCTGGCGGCTCCCCTTTAGAATTCGCTAGTTGGGGGGGCTGCCGCTCTTGGCCTTGGACGAATGTTTCACTACCGGTTTGGCCGGCGTGGCCGGCTTCTTCGCTTCGTCGCCGCGGGCAGTTCCCCACGGATCGACTGCCTTCTGGTTGGGAACATTGCCGAGGGAGCGTTGATAGGCGCGCTCGGCCCGAATGTCGTCCGCCTTCTCGGCCTCCGTCTTGTCCTTGGACTCGCCGTACATTGGAACATGGTCCTCTGCCAATGCGGTCTGTGCGATCAGGGCAAACATGACAGCGGCGGCGATTTTGCGCATCGAGAAACTCCCGGTTCTGCGACTAGCATAACATCGCGCCGATTGCGGCATCAATGCATCGGAGTGTCGTCCGGCAGCGGCTTATGACGCATCGCCGCCGGTTGAAGCGGTAGAGATAAGCCCGCCGGCTCACAAGGTCGGGGGATCTCCGCGGGGCAGGCTAGTCATCATCCGCCGACGAGCCGTTAGTTCGCTAGTTGAGCGCGCGCCTGTTTGACATTGCGTGAGACGACACGATCGTAGACCGATAAAGCGGCATCGGTCGCTAACTCAACCATTTCTCGATAAGCGGCGTCGTTCGTTTGAGTGAAGCTTTCGCGGATTGCTCTGGCAAGCTGTTCGTCCGAAACGGCGTCTCCCGGGGCCGCTCGTCCGGTGAGTCGGCTATACAGATTCAAGCGATACACGTCGGCGGCGATTTGCCAGGCCCAATCCTCCAGTCCCAGTTGTTGAACCACCCGGTCGACCCCTTGCTCTACGCGCAGAAAAATTGGGGTAGTCGACGCTGGGCATAGAAAAAACTAACTCAGGTTAGAAAAAAACCTGCCCTACAAATTCAGGTGGAAGCCGCCGCTCGAGGCGCGCGCCGGTTCCGGCACCAACAAATACGCCGCCGGGCTCTAATACATTGTCCCGGCGGCGGTGTTCATTTCCAGCCCCGAGATGGGAACTAACAAAAACCTCGGATACAGATTTTACGCGCGAAACCTGGGAAGGTTTCAGGCTGCCGGTTCACGCTGGCGGGCCTTGGCAGGCCCTGCAAACTCCTGTTGATGTGGTCGAGGAAGCTGTCACATTACTTTGACGTACAGGTGCCAATTTGGAAGGCGCTGGGATTTCAGAGCCCAGACCGGAATACGCGGCGAACGCTGCCAAGCGAATATATTCCGCTTGTGCAGCGTTCAGTATCCTCTCAATTTCGGGAGTTCGGCGTGTTTGATGCTGAAATGACTGCGCTGCTCAGGGCGGTGCTCGATGAAGTTTGCGAAAATATTCCTGTAAGCGAGACGGGCGCCAGAGCGTACGTTGCTTCGAAGCTGCTCGATGCCGCGGCACATGGGCAGCTCTCAACCGACGCGTTGAAAGCGGCAGGTCGCGAGGCCTTGAACCCACCAACGATGTGGCGCTGATTATCCGCTCCACATCACTCGATCACATCGTATTCGAAGGCGACGCCCTCCCGGTCGTTCTCCTCAAACCATCGTTCCGCGGCGCCCACCGTTGCCAACACAGTGCCCACACAAGGCTTTTTAAGCCGGGTCTATATTCTCGTTAAGTCTTTGAGTTTGATGGTGAGCGCGCTGGGGCTCGAACCCAGGACCCCGTGATTAAAAGTCACGTGCTCTACCGGCTGAGCTACGCGCTCCCATGGCCGCTGATGGCTTTCGAGAATCGATCGCCATCGTCTTCGGACATTCGAGAAGCATGTCTTGCCGCTGCCTCAACTGGCGTCGCGGGGAAAAACCGGCTGTTTCCGGATCATGCTTTCGGCCCGCGCTGTGTAGGGGGAGTGGCTGCGGAGGTCAATAGCGCGGGTGGCGGCCGAAACTCCTGGCAGAGGCTGGGATTCGCTCGCGGTTTCCGCCGCTTAGGCCGGAATTTTCAACCCGATTGGCGGCCCGCTATCCACGCCGAACAGCGCTGGTGGCTTGCCGGCGCGGAGGTTTCACCCGCGCCGCGAGGCCGTTCGTCCCGTCAGTTCGCCTCCCGGCGTACCTCGCTCGGCACCGGTTGCGGCGTGCCGGCGGGGGTCGGCAACGCAACCGGGCGCAGGCCGATCAGCTCGGCGGTGCGGATCGCGCTGTCGCGCCAGAACTGGAACGAGTTGATGCGGCTGAGCTCGAGGATCGCGATCGCGACCGCGGCCAGGAACGGCAGGCTTTGCAGCACCAAGACGCCGGCGAAGATGTAGATCTCGGTGATCTGGCGATAGCTGTTGGAGGCGATCAGCACCCCGGCGCCGATCACCAGCAGCGTGCCAATCACAGCCTCCCAGAATGCCTGGAACTCGATCGACATCCTGGACAGGCCGCCCTTGGAGGTGCGCGCGAACGCGATGTGCTCGGTGATCAACCCCTGCGCGACCGCGCGCGACACCGTCCATTGCACGCTCATCGCCGCGATCATCGCGCCCATCATCTGGCCGGGTTTGATCGCGACGCGCGCGCGGTACATCGACAGGAAGTGCGCGAGCGAGACGATGAAGGCGCCGATGATCGGCAGGGTCAGGATCTTGTCGGGGATGGCGATGTCGGCGAAGGCGACGATCGGGACCCAGACGAGGTTGAGCAGCGCCACCACCACGCCGAGGCTCTCGGCGCCGAGCCAGTTCAGCCAGCCCAAGCCATATTCGCGCTTCTGGTCGGGCGTCAGCCGGCTGCGGCCGGGCAGGAAGTGCCGCCAGTGCTTCTTCACGATCTGGAGGCCGCCATAGGCCCAGCGGTGACGCTGCTTCTTGAAGGCCTCGTAGGTGTCGGGGAGCAGGCCCTGGCCGTAGCGGTGATTGGTGTAGTGGGTGGTCCAGCCGAGCTGCTGGATCGCAAGGCCGAGATCTGAGTCCTCGCAGATCGTGTCGGATGACCAGCCGCCGGCCATGTCCATCGCGGCGCGGCGGATCAGGCACATCGTGCCGTGCACGATGATGGCGTTGGCCTCGTTGCGCTGGACCATGCCGATGTCGAAGAAGCCGGCATATTCGCCGTTCATGATGTAGTGCATGATCGACAGGTCGCCGTCGCGATGCTCCTGCGGCGCCTGCACGAGGCCGACGCGCGGGTCGGCGAAAGCAGGCACGAGGTCCTTCAGCCAGTCGGGATCGACGACATAGTCGGCATCGAGGATGCCGATGATCTCGGCATCGACGGCGGTGCGGTCCATCGCGATCCGCAGGGCGCCGGCCTTGAAGCCCTGCACCTTCTCGGCGTTGATGAACTTGAAGCGTTCACCGAGGGCGCGGCAATGGTCCTGGATCGGCTGCCAGAACGCGGGATCGGGCGTGTTGTTGATGATGACGACGCATTCGTAGTTCGGATAGTTCAGCCGCGACAGCGCATCGAGCGTCTGCTTCAGCATCTCGACCGGCTCGAAATAGGCCGGGATGTGGATCGAGACCTTCGGGTAGTAATTCTCGGGAACGTTCTCGACCGGCTTGCCCTTGGAGAGCAGCCGCTGCGGCGGCCGGCCCAAGGCCACCGCCGCGATCTCGTCGACGCGCGCCATCGCGATGAGGACAAGGGGAACAAGCAGGATCATGCCGAGCGTGAGCGCGAAGGCCGACCCGAAGATGAAATAGTGCCCGTTCCAGAATGCGAACACGGTCGCGGCCCAGGCACCGACGCCGTTGGCGGTCGCCGACAGCAGGAACGCCTGCCTGGCGGTCGGCTGCTCCAGCCGCAGGATCGGCAGCGACAGGAGGATGCCGACCAGCAGCGCAATTCCCATCAGCTTCCAGTAGTCGGGATTCTCGACCGGGCCGGTCCAGGCGAATTTCGGCTCGCGGCTGGCGTTGAGGATGCCCCAGTACGGGCCGACGCCGCCTTCGAAGAACTTCCAAGGCTGATCGATGGCTTCGACGATGTTGTATTCCATGCCGATGGCTTCGGCGCGGCTGACGAAGTTGCGCAGGGTCAGCGCCTGCTGGAACGGGCCGGGGTCGGCGTTGCGCAGATTGTAGCCCTGGCTCGGCCAGCCGAATTCGGCGATCACGATGCGCTTGCCGGGGAACAGGTTGCGCAGCAAATTGTAGCGGTCGACGGCCTGGTCGACCGCCTGGTCCGAGCGGAAGTTTTCCCAGTAGGGCAGCACGTGGGCGGCGATGAAGTCGACGTTGGAGGCAAGGTCGGGATTGTCGCGCCAGATGTTCCAGATCTCGCCGGTCGTGACGGGCACGCGGACCGAGCCCTTGACCTTCTTGATCATGTCGATGAGGTCTTCGACCTTCTGCTCGCCGCGGTAGATCACCTCGTTGCCGACCACGACGCCGACGACGTTGCTGTTCTTGCGGGCGAGCTCGATGGCGGCCTTGATCTCGCGCTCGTTGCGATCCTTGTCCTTGTCGATCCAGGCGCCGACGGTGACCTTGAGGCCGAACTCGGCCGCGATCGGCGGCACCAGCTCGACGCCGCCGGTCGACGAATAGAGACGGATCGCGCGCGTCATCGTCGACAGCGTCTTCAGGTCGGCGCGGATTTTCTCGACGGTGGGGATGTTGTCGATGTCGGGGTGGGCCGCGCCTTCGAACGGGGCGTAGGAGACGCTGGGCAAGAGGCCCTTGAAGTCGGGCGCGGGTTCCTTGTCCCGCATGACTCCCCAGATGCCGGCGTGAAGCACGGACACAAGCAACAGAACGGCGGCGACAACGCGCATCGCGGCTAAACCAAAAGGGGCTGAGGTGGCAGGGAAGCGGATCCGACCCCGAGATCCGACCGAGTCCGCGGCAAATGGAGCATACCTCTGCCGCGCGGTTTCACAACTGTCACGGCCTCATGACCGTATGAGGGCATGACAGTTTCGGAATGTGCGGCAGTGCCAACCGCTTCTATTGCCGATCGTTCCTGAACGGCGGCTGAAACGATCGCGGCTATTTCTGGGGCGCCGGTGTCGGGCTTGCCGCAGGCGCGGGGCTCGCGGCCGGCTGAGGGGCCTGCGAATTGCCCGTGGTTGGCGCCGCCGGCTGGGACGCGCTGGCTGACGCCTGCTGCGGCTGGGATGCCGGGTTGATCCAGCAGGCGTGCACGCGGCTGTCCAGGGTCTCGGCGACCTTGGGATCGATCTGGCCGCCAAAGCGGGTCAGGCAGCGGAAGGCGGCCTGGATGTGGCCGCCGGGGCAGCCGAAGCGGTCGTAGAGGTCGAGATGGCGGAACGCGGTATCGAGGTCGTCGCGCCACATCAGCCGCACCACGCGCCGGCCGAGCCAGACGCATTCGGGGTTGCCGGCCGGGCCGTTGATGACCTGGGCTGCTTCGGCGAACTCGTCGGTGCGGCGCTGGTTCTGGGCGGCGTCCCTGGCGGCGGCATCGGCGGGCTGGGCGGCTGCCTTGCCCTGGTCCGGGGCGGGCGTGCCGCTCTGGGCGGAGGCGCCACCGAGGCCGACCAACACGACCAGGGAGGAGACGGCCAAGGTGGCGGCGAACTGCCGCAGGACCGCATTTCGTAACTCGAACACCCGTTGCCGCATGAATTCCCCAATATATCAGCTGACCGCCCGCGCCAGGACCTCGCGGACTCGCCGGTGATGGCGTCCAAATGGGTCCCCAATGCGGCGGCAAAGTCCTGCCGAGTCCATGACCTGAATTTGAAATTTTGTCCAGCAAAGTCACGATCCTAGGCCCCTGTCGAACGGCCGCAGGTAAATTCCTCGGGGGAGGGAAGGATCCATCACGGACACACCCCTTGGCAGATGGCGCGTGAGCAGGTAATCGACGGCACCTCGCGGAGGACGGAACCGATTTCTCTTCGTACGCCACTGGCGCTTCTGCTCGTTTCACTGGGTGCGATTGCTGCCGTGTGGTGGTGGCTGGCCACGCCAATCACGCTCGCGCGCGCCCCGATCGACCCGGCCGACAAGGTCCAATGCGTCTCCTATGCGCCGTTCCGCGGGGAACAGTCGCCGCTGAACGCGTGGACCCATATCGAGGCCGACCAGATCGAGCAGGATTTGCGCCAGCTCAAGGAGATCACCGACTGCGTCCGCACCTATTCGATGGAGAACGGGCTCGACCAGGTGCCGGCGATCGCCGCCAAGGTCGGCGGGCTGAAGGTGCTCCAGGGCATCTGGCTCTCCAGCAACCGCGCCAAGAATTTTGAGCAGGCCGCGCTCGCCGTCCGCCTTTCCAAGGAATTTCCCGGAATCATCACCAGCGTCATCGTCGGCAACGAGGTGCTGCTGCGCGGCGAGATGACGACGGCGGACCTCGTCTCCATCATCCGCTCGGTGAAGGCGCAGGTCAGCGTGCCCGTCACCTATGCCGACGTCTGGGAGTTCTGGCTCAGGAATCGCGAGGTCTATGAGGCCGTCGACTTCGTCACGATCCACATCCTGCCTTATTGGGAGGATGTTCCGGTGAAGGCGAAGTTCGCAGCGAGCCATGTCGAGGCGATCCGCGAGCGCATGGCGGTCGCGTTCCCCGGCAAGGAGATCCTGATCGGCGAAACCGGCTGGCCCAGCGAAGGGCGCATGCGCGAGGGCGCGCTGCCGTCGCGCGCCAACCAGGCGCGCGTCGTCTCGGAAATCCTGGGCCTGGCGAAATCGAACAAGTTTCGCGTCAATCTGATCGAGTCCTATGACCAGCCTTGGAAGCGCAAGCTGGAAGGCACCGTCGGCGGCTATTGGGGCCTGTATGACTCGGTGCGCCGGAACCTGAAATATCCGCCGGGCCAGCCGATCAGCAATTTCCCGTACTGGAAATGGTACATGGGCGCCGGCATGGGCCTCTGCGTGCTGGTGTTCGCGGTCGCCGGCCTCACGCTGCGCAGGCGGCCGTGGACGCCGCGCTTCTCGGCCTGGCTCGGCGTCGCGATCTCGGCGACGTCAGCGGGCATCCTGCTCGGGATCGGCGCCGACAAGATGTATTATGAGAGCTACGGCATCGGCGGCTGGCTGCACTGGGGCGCGCTGCTTCTGGCCGGCATCCTGTCGCCGATCTTCTGCGCGCAGGCAATGGTGATCGGCCGCAGCCTTCCGACCTTCCTCGATCTGCTCGGTCCACGCGAGGGCCGCAAATGGTCGAAGCTCACCGCCGTGCTTGGCCTGACGCTGGCGGTGACCGCGGTGATCGCGGCGCAGACCGCGCTCGCCTTCGTGTTCGACCCGCGCTACCACGACTTTCCCTACGCCGCGCTGACGATGGCGGTGGTGCCGTTCGCGGTGCTGATGCTGAACCGGCCGCAGATCGGCCAGCGTCCGATCGCGGAATCGGTGTTCGCGGGCCTGCTCACGCTGGCGGCCGCCTATGTGCTGTTCAACGAGGGCCGCGAGAACTGGCAGTCGCTGTGGACCTGCGCGATCTATCTGCTGTTCGCGTTCACGCTGTGGCGGGCGCGGGCCGAGCAAATCCAAGAATGAACAGGCCGATCGCAAGGCCCGACAGCACGACATTGTAGAGCACGATGCCGAGGCCGGCGGCGACGATGCCGACGGTCAGCAGCACGATCGACGGCCGCATCAGGTTCAGCGTCGCAGCCACCAGCGCGACGATGCCGAACACCGAATTCTTGAACAGCACCGTCGATACCGTGCGCGCCTTGCAGATCAGCGTCTGCAAGCCAGCGTCACAGGCGAGCCCGACGGTCGAGTTCTCGATGCCGAGATAGCGCAAATAGATCGCATAGCCGACGGACAAGAAGCCGACGACGATCAGGAACTGCACCTGGTAGGGTGTGAGGCGGAAGGGCTTTTTTGTCATGGGCGCAATATGGTCGGGATGAGGGGAGGGGGCAACAGGGGAGGTGGATATTTCTGATCGCTTGCGCCGTTCGGCGAGTCATTGCTCGACGGCCATTGACGCCCCAATTTGATGAGAGGCCGCAGTGAGCTCATGGGCCGCGCAACAAGAGGGTGCGCAACGAAGATCCGCGGGTAATGATTTAACTCGTGCGCGTTCCTACCGCCTGAAGAACGACGACAGCGTCGATCCCGCCGAGGCCGTCTCCGGCTTCGCCGGTGCGGCCGGCGGCTGAGGCGCGGGGGCAGGCGCGGGCTCCTCGCGCTTCGACGAGCGCTTTGATGAGTAGCTGCGGCGGCGCTTCTCCGGTTTGGCGGCAGGAGCGGGCGCCGGCGCAGTCTCGGCTTGCGGCGCCGCGTCCTGGTTCTTCTCGGAGTTCTTCTCCTGAACCCGGTCCTGAGTCTTCTCTTGTCCCTTCTCCGATCCGCCGCGCATCGACAGGCGCTGGCCGTCGAACACGGTGGTCTCGCAATGGCGGTCGTTCTCGGCAAGGCCGGCGCAGAGCTTTGCGGCGGCCGCGGCATTGATCAGCGGGCCGGCGCCGAGACGGAGCTGCATGCCGAGGCCGGCATTGCCTTCCTTGATCATGATGATCGGCCGCAGCGCCGCGATCTCGGGATTGGATTTGCTCAGGCCGCGCCAGAGCGCGCGCAGGCCGTCGAGCGAGTTGGCGCCGCCCAGCTCGATGGCGAAGCGCGTCTGCTGGACCGCGATTGCAGGGGCCTCGCTCTCGGCCGTCTCCGGCGGCTTGGCTGGCGCCGCGGCAACCTCGGTCGGGGCGGGCGTCTGTTCGGGCTTCTTCTCGGCGGCCTTCTCCGTCGTCTCGGGCTGCGTCAGCTTCGATGCGGCGGGATCGGGTGGCGCCATGATCGACTTGGATGGCACCAGCGGAAGCATGGGAAGTGCCGACGTCGTCAGCGGTGACTGCGACACCAGCGAGGCCATGGCGGCGTTCTGCGGCGGCGGGATCAACTGGTCCTTTGCTGCCTCCTTCAGGGCGTCTTTTGCAGGCTCCTTCGCCTGGTCCTTCGCGGCCGCCGCGCGCGGCTTGTCACTTGAGGGAGCCGGCGTCGAGGCGACCGGCGCGACGCTCGGCGCCGCGGGCTGGACGTCGGGCGTTGGCGCGTCCTGCGGCTTCGCGCTCTGCTTGGCGATGGCGCCGGTGACGGAATCCATCCCTTGCTCGAGCACGGTGACGCGCGAATAGAGCCGGTCACGATCGGTGTTCAGCGTCTCGATGGCGGAGGCGAGGCGGCGGCCCTCATTCTGGCTCTCCTTGGTCAGCATCTGGAGCCGGTCGGCCTGGCGCGACAGATCGGCCGACGCAACCTGGTCACGGCGCCAGCCGAGCTGGGCCTGATTGGCCAGCACGGCCAGCACGACAGCGCCGACGGCGGCCACGCCCCACGAGCCCAGCCGCCACATCATGCTGCGGTCGACCGCGCTTTCCTCGGCCAGAAGTCCGGAGAACAGCCCGCCGGTCTCCTTGGTCCCGAAGGCATCCGCCAGTGGGTCGGAATCCTTTGCCATGAACGTTAAGTGCCCAGCCCCGAACAGCTTCCCCGAATCAATCAAGGAACATTAACAGGAAAACCCCGTCGCACTTGAATTCCGGGCGTTCGCGGGGGTAGCAAGGCGACAGCTCAAGACGGCATCGGCCTGCCGCCGCCCATTGATTCGGCCGCATTTGACAGGATTTCGATGACCGCCCGTTCCAGCCTCACGATCGTGCTCGCCGCCGGCGAAGGCACGCGCATGCGATCGAACCTGCCGAAAGTGCTGCATCCGGTCGCCCACCAGAGCCTGCTCGCGCACGTGCTCGCCGCCACACCGAAGGGAACCGGCACCTCGCTCGCCGTCGTGATCGGCCCCGACCATCAGGCGGTCGCGGACGAGGCGAAGCGCATCCGTCCCGATGCGCTCACCTTCGTGCAGGCAGAACGGATCGGCACCGCGCATGCGGTGCTGGCGGCGCGCGAGGCGATTGCGCGGGGCGCGGACGATCTGCTGATTGCCTTCGGCGACACGTCGCTGATCTCGGCCGAGACCTTTGAGCGGCTGCGCGCGCCGCTCGCGAAGGGCGCAGCAATCGCCGCACTCGGCTTTCGCGCCGCCGATCCCACCGGCTATGGCCGCTTCATCGTCGAGGGCGACCGTCTGGTCGCGATCCGCGAGCATGCCGATGCCAGCGCGGAAGAGCGCAAGATCGATCTGTGCAATGCCGGCCTGATGGCGATCGACGGGCACCGTGCACTCGCGATCCTCGACAGGATCGGCAATGCGAATTCGAAGGGCGAATATTATCTGACCGACGCGGTCGGCGTCGTTCGTGAACAGGGATGGGAGGCCGTCGTGATCGAGACCAGCGAGGACGAGGTGCGCGGCATCAACACCAAGGCGCAGCTCGCGGAGGCCGAAAGCGTGATGCAGGCGCGCTTGCGCAAAGCGGCGATGGAAGCAGGCGTCACGCTGATCGCGCCCGAGACCGTTTATCTGTCCGCCGACACCGTGTTCGGCAATGACGTCACCATCGAGCCGTTCGTGGTGATCGGTCCGGGCGTGTCGATCGCCGACGGCACGGTGATCCATTCCTTCTCGCATATCGTGCAGACCACGCTCGGCAAGAACGTCTCGATCGGCCCCTATGCGCGGCTGCGACCCGGCACCTCGCTCGGCGATGGCGCGCGCATCGGCAATTTCGTCGAGACCAAGGCCGCGACGCTGGAGGCCGGCGTCAAGGTCAACCATCTCTCGTACATCGGAGACGCCACCGTCGGTGCCAATTCCAACATCGGCGCCGGCACCATCACCTGCAACTACGACGGCTTCAAGAAGCACAAGACGATCATAGGGCAGGGTGCCTTCGTGGGCACCAACTCCTCTCTCGTCGCGCCCGTGAAGATCGGCAACGGCGCCTATATCGGCTCGGGCTCGGTGATCACGCGCGATGTGCCCGACGACGCCATGGCGCTGGAGCGCAACCAGCAGACCATCAGGGAAGGCGGCGCGGCGCGCTATCGCGAGATGAAGACGGGCGGCAAGAAAGTCGAAAAGAAGCCGGAGAACTGAGCGCCAACTGCCGTGTCCTCTCGCTTTGTTCGCGATCTCTTCAGTTTTCTGATCGAGACATGCGTCACGGGGATGGGGCGACGGCTGCTGTGGGAGATGAACGAGTACGATCCGCCCGAGATTGTGGCCCTCGTCATCGGGCTGGCGTTCTGGGCGCTCCTCATTTTCCTCGTCTGGGCCGTGATGCTGGGGTGGTAAGGCGCGCCGCTATTCGTCGTCGGAGAATTCCGAGAAGATCGCGCGCGTCAGGCGCCAGCCGCGCGGCTTGGCGCGTTTTGCAGGTTCTCCGGCTGCGTGCTTGACGAAGACGGGCTTGCTTTCCTTGCCGCGCTGGGGCGGCGGCCAATGCGCAAGGTGCGTGCCAGTGGTCTCGCTGGCGTGGGCATACATCGATGACAGGCCTTTGCGGCCGGACGGGCTTTTCATGACCTTACTCCATGGCCGGGAATCGTTGGTCAAACTCATTGACAACAAGTTAATTCGCGCGGTTTAAGGCCGGCCAATTCGACGCAGTCGAAATCGGAAGCGAACCGGCGCTGTCTCAATCAGCAATAATTATTGAGTATCTGGTTCCTTAGGAACTTCGCTAAAGACCGAGCGGGTCGTTTAGGCGATTTTTCGACGATTTGGGGGATATTGATCCGCATGTGCGGGATTGTCGGCATTCTCGGGCGCTCGCCGGTTGCAGAGCAATTGGTGGATTCGCTCAAACGTCTTGAATATCGCGGCTACGACTCCGCGGGCGTCGCCACGCTCGAAGGCAAGCATCTCGCGCGCCGCCGCGCCGAGGGCAAGCTGAAGAACCTGGAGAAGCGTCTCGAGGCCGAGCCGCTCAAAGGCACGACCGGCATCGGTCACACTCGCTGGGCCACCCACGGCAAGCCGACCGTCAACAACGCCCATCCGCACGCGACCGAACGCGTTGCCGTGGTCCACAACGGCATCATCGAGAATTTCCGCGAGCTGCGCGAAGAGCTCGAGAAAAAGGGCACGGTGTTCCACACCGAGACCGACACCGAGATCGTGCTGCATCTCGTGGACGATCTGCTCACGCGCGGCAACAAGCCCGTGGAAGCGGTGAAGCTGACGCTGGCCCGGCTGCGCGGCGCCTTCGCGCTCGGCTTCATCTTCGCCGGTGACGACGACCTCATGATCGGCGCCCGCAACGGCCCGCCGCTCGCGATCGGATATGGCGACGGCGAGATGTATCTCGGCTCCGACGCCATCGCGCTCGGCCCGTTCACCGATACGATCAGCTATCTCGAAGATGGCGACTGGGTCGTGCTGACGCGCAAGGGCGCCACGGTCTTCGACAAGGACGGCCACGCCGTCCAGCGCGAGAAGATCAAGCACGCCGCCTCGACCTCGCTGGTCGACAAGGCCAATTACCGCCACTTCATGGCGAAGGAAATCCACGAGCAGCCGGAAGTCGTCGGCCACACGCTGGCGCGCTATGTCGACATGGCGACCGAGCGCGTCTCGCTGCCGGTCAAGCTGCCGTTCGACTTCAAGAGCATCCAGCGCATCAACATCACCGCCTGCGGCACCGCGAGCTACGCCGGCTTCGTCGCGAAATACTGGTTTGAACGCTTTGCGCGCGTGCCGGTCGAGGTCGATGTCGCCTCCGAATTCCGCTACCGCGAGGCGCCCTTGCGCAAGGGCGATCTCGCCATCTTCATCTCGCAATCGGGCGAGACCGCCGACACGCTGGCCGCGCTGCGTTATGCCAAGGCCGAGGGCGTGCACACGGTGGCCGTTGTCAACGTGCCGACCTCGACGATCGCGCGCGAGAGCGAGACCGTGCTGCAGACGCTGGCCGGTCCCGAGATCGGCGTCGCCTCGACCAAGGCCTTCACCTGCCAGCTCATGGTGCTGGCAAATCTTGCGATCGCTGCCGGCAAGGCCCGCGGCGAATTGTCCGACGAGGACGAGACCAAGCTCGTTCACGGCCTCGTCGAGATCCCGCGCCTGATGTCGGACGCGCTCACCACCGAGCTCCAGATCGAGAAGCTCGCGCGTGAGATCGCCAAATCGCGCGACGTGCTCTATCTCGGCCGCGGCACCAGCTTCCCGCTCGCGCTCGAAGGCGCGCTCAAGCTGAAGGAGATCTCCTATATCCATGCCGAGGGCTATGCCGCCGGCGAGCTGAAGCACGGGCCGATCGCGCTGATCGACGAGACCATGCCGGTCGTCGTCATCGCGCCCTATGACCGCGTGTTCGAAAAGACCGTCTCCAACATGCAGGAGGTTGCCGCCCGCGGCGGCAGGATCATCCTGATGACGGACGCAAAGGGCGCGGAGGAGGCGACCGTCGAGTCCCTCGTCACCATCGTCATGCCCGACATGGCGGCCGCGTTCACGCCGATGGTCTATGCCGTCCCCGTGCAGCTGCTCGCCTATCATACGGCGGTCATCATGGGCACCGACGTCGACCAGCCGCGCAACCTCGCGAAATCGGTGACCGTGGAATAGGCAGAAGGGATCAGGCCGGGACGCTAGGTAGTCTTCCAAAACCTGCTAGAAGACCCTAGTTTGAGTGCAGCGACCGACCTGGAACCCGAATGACCCCCCGCGACGACGCGCCTGCGCCGCTTGATCCCATCCCGGAACCGCATACCGGCCTGATGGGCCGCTTCCGCAATTATTTCCTCACCGGCCTCGTCGTGACGGGGCCAATTGCCATCACGCTGTATCTGGTCTGGTGGTTCGTCACCTGGGTTGACGGCGTGGTGCGGCCGTTTGTGCCGTTGGCCTACCGGCCTGAAACCTATCTGCCGTATGTCGTTCCAGGTTGGGGACTGATTGTCGCATTCTTCACGCTGACGCTGGTCGGCTTCCTCGCCGCCAATCTGATCGGCCGAACGCTGGTCGATATCGGCGAGACCTTCCTCGGCCGCATCCCGGCGGTGCGCGCCATCTATCGCGGCCTGAAGCAGGTGTTCGAGACGCTGTTCTCGGGCAAGGGCTCGAGCTTCCGGAAGGTCGGCCTGGTCGAGTTTCCGTCGCCGGGCATGTGGTCGATCGTGCTGATCTCGCAGTCGCCGAATGAAGAGGTCGCGCGCAGCCTGCCGGGGCAGGAGGAGCACGTCTCCGTGTTCCTGCCGTGCTCGCCGAACCCGACCACGGGCTTCTTCTTCTACGTGCCCAAGAGCAAGATCGTCGAGGTCGACATGAGCACCGAGGACGCCGCAACGCTGATCATGTCGGCCGGCGTGGTGCAGCCGGGCGCGGCCCCCGACCCGAAGAAGGCCGCCGCGCTTGCGGGCATGGCGAACGCCGCGCGCATCGCCAATGCCTCGGCGCTCCAGCCCCAGCCTGCGAAGGTGGAGTAGGGCCATTCCGGTTTCGGATGGCCGCATTCGCGCAAGCACTTTCGTCCTCTGCTAGTCTTCCGGTTGAATTGAGCGCCTCGCTCGGAATTCGACCTGGAGTGCATGATGACGAAGACCATTGCGATCCTCGCGCCCGGCGCCATGGGCAGCGCCGTGGCCCGCCGCCTCGGCGAAAACGGTGCGCGCGTGCTGACGTCGTTGAAGGGGCGCAGCGAGGCGACGCAAAAGCGCGCCGCGGATGCCGGCATGATCGGCGCCGAGGACGACGCGATCGCGGAGGCCGACATCATCCTTTCGATCGTGCCGCCGGGCGAAGCCGTGGCTTTGGCCGAACGCCTGGCCGCGCTGATCGTCCGGCGCGAAAAGAAGCCGGTCGTGGTCGACTGCAACGCGGTCAATGTCGATACCGTGCAGCGGATCGAGGAGATCATCGGCTCGGCACAGGCGCCGTTCGTGGATGGCGGTATCATCGGTTTCCCGCCGCAGCCCGGCGGCAAGAGCCCGGCTTTCTACCTGTCCGGCGAATACGCCAAGGACCTCGCAGTTCTGAAGGATCTCGGCCTCGACGTGCGGATCGTCGAGGGCCCCATCGGCGCGGCCTCCGCGCTGAAGATGTCCTATGCCGGCATCGTCAAGGGCCTCGCCGGCATCGGCTCGGCCATGGTGGTCGCGGCCACGAAAGCGGGCGCGGCTGACGCGCTGCGCGACGAGCTCGCGCTGAGCCAGCCCGCGGTCCTGGCCCGGCTCGAAGTCGCGCTGCCGGACATGATCCCGAAGGCCTATCGCTGGGTCGCGGAGATGCGGGAGATCTCGGGTTTCCTCGGGCCCGACCATCCGGCGAGCCAGATCTACGAAGGCTTTGCACGCTGGCTCGAGCACCTCGCCGCGGATGCGAATGGCGAAGCGGTGGATGCGGCACTGCTGAAGGCGTTCGCAGCGCGTGTCGCGCAGAAGAAGGCCTGACCGTCCAGTCCGAAGTCACGGCAATGGATCACTCGCCGTGCACTGAAACCGACTCCAGAAAACCCTGGATGTCCCGGTCGCGTCTCAGGCGCACGACCGGGACATCGGGGCCATATTGAAGGCGCTCGGCCTCGATGACAGGCAAGCGCTCCGTGTCGTAGCGCCACGCCTCCTTCATCAGTTTCCAGTCGAACTGTTCCGGACATCCCTCGGGAAGATCGGGGCGCGTCGTGTCGCGATCGAACGCGGAGCGCCAGAGAATGCGCCACTGGCAGAGCCAGCGCGGGCGGTCGATGACGACCATGGTGTCGGCACGCGCAAGCGTGAGATCGAAGGCCAGCCCCGAGAAGCTGCCGTCGATGACCCATGCGTCGCCCGCGATCGCCTCCGCGACGCGTAGACGGAAGCTGGCCTTGTCAGATGGCTTCCATCCCGGCCGCCAGTAGAGCACGTCGAGATG
This sequence comes from Bradyrhizobium sp. Arg816, assembly GCF_029989365.1. Taxonomy (GTDB): domain Bacteria; phylum Pseudomonadota; class Alphaproteobacteria; order Rhizobiales; family Xanthobacteraceae; genus Bradyrhizobium. Next base: position 138,658 of record NZ_JAPRAQ010000002.1, read on the forward strand.
CACCACGGGCAGTCCAAGCTTCCGCCCGAGATTTCGGGAGAGGCTGGTCTTTCCGCTTCCCTGAGAACCGACAACGATGACCCGGCGCATGAGCGCAAGGTTCCATAAAGTCGGTCGCGGGGAAAGAGCGTGCCTTCCGGGCGCGCTTTATTACCTCGCATGTAATTGAGCCAATTCGCAGCCCGTCTACTTTGCTGATCGTCCACCCGCGGGGAGCTTTCAAGCCTCCGTCGAGCGCGCGTGTCACCGCATGAGGAGAGTGAGATGGAAGTCGTGTTTACGAAGAAGGCGCCGCCACAATGGCTGCTCGATATGTGGAAGGAGATCGACGACAAGACCTTCGGGCAAGGTTTCGAGTGTTTTGCGGAGGATGCCGTCTGCAATCTCGGCGTCGCCGATTGGAAGGGGCGGGAAGCAATCCGCACCAATCTGAAGGCTTTCATCGACACCGGATTCACCGCGCTGCATCACGTCACCGAATATTGGGACGCCGGTTCCCTGAAGGTGTTTCGCGGTGTCGTCGACATGACACCCGACGATCCCTCGATGACGACGGTGCATCCGACCATGACGCACTTTTTCTACATGGACGAGACGGACGACACCAAGGTGCGGCACTGGGTCGGCGCCGTGGGGCCGGTCACCTTCGGTTGATCGCCTGGAATAAGCCTGCCATTGGCGGCGGCGCCTCGGGTAAACCGGCGCCGCCGCCGATGCGCGTCGACGATATCGACCGGAAGGATCGATCGCATGAAAGCTGTGGCCAGCGACATCAAGATAGCCGTCAGATCCGCGGGCGCTCTGCTGCGTCAATGGCGGGACATTCGCGGCAAGACGCAGCTCGATCTGTCCTTCGATGCGGGCGTTACGCAGAAGCACATCAGCTTCGTCGAGAGCGGCCGCAGCATCCCAAGCCGGCAGATGCTGCTCGATCTCGCGCAGGCCCTCGACGTCCCCTTGCGCGAACGAAACGAGCTGCTGCTCGCCGCGGGCTACGCGCCGTCCTATTCCGATCCGGCGCTCGATACACCGGCCATGACGAGCATCAATCGCGCCCTGCGGCGCATGCTGCGTCAGCACGAACCGTTTCCGGCCATCGTCATGGACCGGTACTGGAACGTGCTGATGACCAATGACGCCGCGCCGCAGCTCTTCAATTGCTTCATCGACATGTCCGCGCGACCGGCTCCCCGCAATCTCTTACACCTGATGTTCGATCCGGCCGGCATGCGTCCCTTCATCGCGAACTGGCCGCAGACCGCCCGCGGCCTGCTGGCCCGTGTCCATCGCGAGGCGGTCGGGCATGTCATCGATGTCAGGACCAAGGCGCTGCTGGAAGAGCTATCGCGATACCCGGGCGTGAAGCCGGAATGGCGCGCACCCTCGGCCTCCGATGCGATGCCGATGATCCCGCTCAGCTTCGTCAAGGACGGCGTGACGCTCGACTATTTCTCGCTGATCACGACCGTCGGAACGCCGCAGACGGTGACGGCCGAAGAGCTGCGGCTCGAATGCATGTTCCCCGCCAACGATGCGACCGAAGCCGAGCACGGCAGGTTCTTGCGTGCGCATGCGGGGTGAGGGCCTCCGCCGCATCTCAACCCGTCCGACGTGTGCCGAGCTCCACCCACATCGTCACTGCGAGCGCAGCGAAGCAATCCAGGATCTTTCCGCGGAGACAGTCTGGATTGCTTCGCTACGCTCGCAATGACGAGGAGGAGACGGCGCGGGATCCATCTGTTACTGTCTTGCGGAAGCAGATGGATGCAATCGGAGCTCGAATGAGAGTGCTGGTGATCGGCGCGGGCGCGCTTGGCGGCTATTACGGAGCTCGCATGGTCCGCGCCGGGCGCGACGTGACCTTTCTGGTGCGCGAGAAGCGGGCCGAGCAACTGCGCCGGACAGGATTGCAGGTCGTCAGCCCGCATGGCGACTTTGCCGTGCAGCCGAAGATCGTCCTCGCTAACGATCTCAAGGAGCCGTTCGACGTCGTGCTCGTCGGCGTAAAATCCTACTCGCTCGACGATGCCATGAGCCAGTTTGCTCCTGCCGTTGGCGGCGATACGATGATTCTGCCGATCCTCAACGGATTGAAACATATCGACGCCCTGACCGCGCGGTTCGGTGCCGCGCGCGTCCTTGGCGGGCTCGCGAACGTCAGTGCCGGGCTCGACGCGGATGGTCGTGTCGTTCAGTTCATGGCCAATCAAACGATCGTCTTCGGCGAGACCAAGGGAGCGTTGAGCGAGCGCGCGCTCGCACTGGAAACACTGCTCCATGTCCCTGGTATCGACGTACGCGCCAGCGAAGCGATCATGCAAGACATGTGGGAGAAGTTCGTCCAGCTGAGCACGCTCGCCGGCATCACCTGCCTGATGCGCGCGAGTGTCGGCGACATCCTGGCCGTGCCGAACGGCGAGCAGTCGATCTTCCGCCTGTTTGCGGAATGCTGTGCCGTTGCGACGGCGTCAGGCTTTGAACCTCGCGCGCCGTTCATCGAGTTCGACCGGAAACTCTTCACGACCCTGGACTCGCCGCTCAAGGCCTCGATGCTGCGCGATATCGAGCGCGGCTCGGTCACCGAGGCGGAGCACATCCTGGGCGACATGGCCAATCGGGCCCGTACGCTCGGCATCGACACGCCGCTGCTGGATCTGGCCGTGGCGCATGTGGCGGCTTACGAGGTCGGGCGCCGAAGAGCAGCAGGCTAACCCGCCCCGATCAGCGGGATCGCCTCGTCCCGCTCATAGAGGTACAGCAGGCACCGTAGCGCCTCGCCACGCTCGCCCTTCAGCTTCGGATCGTCCTTCAGGATCCGCAGCGCCTCGTCTCTAGCCTGGGTGATGAGCTGGCCGTGCACCTCCGACCGCGCGATGCGGTAGCCGGGCAGGCCGCTCTGGCGCACGCCCAGCACGTCGCCTTCGCCGCGCAGCTTCAAATCTTCCTCGGCGATGCGAAAGCCGTCGGTGGTCTCGCGGATCACCTTCAGGCGTGCCTTCGACATCTCGCCGAGCGGCTCCGAGTAGAGAAGGAGGCAGGTCGAGGCTTCCGAGCCGCGCCCGATACGGCCGCGCAGCTGGTGCAACTGGGCCAGGCCAAACCGTTCGGCGTTCTCGATCACCATGATGGTCGCGGCCGGCACGTCGACGCCGACCTCGACCACGGTGGTCGCAACCAGAAGGCCGATCTCATGGGCGGCGAACTGGCCCATCACGCGGTCCTTCTCGGTGCCCTTCATCTGGCCGTGGACGAGGCCGACGCGGTCGCCGAAACGTTTTTGCAAGCTCTCGAAGCGTTTGGTCGCATTGGTCAGGTGCTCGGTGCCCTCGGCCTCGGATTCCTCGACCAGCGGGCAGATCCAGTAGACCAGCTTGCCGGCCTCCAAGGCCCGGCCGATGCTGTCCGTGACCTCATTGAGGCGGCTCATCGATATGGTGCGGGTCTCGATCGGCTGGCGGCCGGCGGGCTTCTCGCGCAACTCGGAGATGTCCATGTCGCCGAAATAGGTCAGCACCAGCGTGCGCGGGATCGGCGTCGCACTCAGCACCAGCACGTCGACGGACTCGCCCTTCGAGGTCAGCGCGAGGCGTTCGCGCACCCCGAAACGATGTTGCTCGTCGACGACGGCCAGGGCGAGATCGCTGAAGATCACGTCGTCCTGGATCAGCGCATGGGTGCCGACGAGGAGATTGATCTCGCCGGCTTCGAGTTGCGCCAACAGCTCGCGCCGCTCCTTGCCTTTCTCGCGGCCGGTGAGAATGGCCACGCGCAGCCCTGCGTGCTCCGCGAGCGGGGCGATGGTCTTGATGTGCTGCCGCGCCAAAATTTCCGTCGGGGCCATCAGCGCGGCCTGCTTGCCGACCTCGGCGACGGCGGCCGCCGCCAGCAGCGCCACCACGGTCTTGCCCGAGCCGACATCGCCCTGAAGCAGGCGAAGCATGCGCACGGGCTGTTTCAGATCCTCGGCGATGGCGGCCGCGGCGTTGCGCTGGGACGGGGTCAGGGCATAGGGCAGGGCGTCGATGATCTTGTTGCGCAAGTGACCGTCGCCGGCGTTGCGGACGCCGGCGGGGCGGCGCAATTGGGCGCGGATCAGGGCCAGCGCGAGCTGGCCGGCCAAAAGCTCGTCGAAGGCGAGGCGCGACCAGTAGGGCTTTTCGGGCAGGATGTCCGTGAGCTCGACCGGCTGATGCACGCGGCTGAGCGCCTCGGTGACCGTCGGAAAACTGCAGCGGCGCATCACCTCCGGGCTGATCCATTCCGGCAGGGCGGGCAGCTTCTGCAGCGCTTGCGCGACCGCGCGTCGCAGCGAGCCGAGCGCCAGGCCGGTGGTCAACGGATAGACCGGGTCGATGCCGGAGAGTTTTGCGATCGCCTCTTCGTCGAGCACGCGGTCGGGATGTACGATCTGCGGGATGCCGTCATACATCTGCAGTGTGCCCGAGACGTAGCGCTTCTCGCCGACAGGCAGCAGCTTTTCGACATAGCCGGGCTTGGCGCGGAAGAAGGTCAGCACGACGTCGCCGGTGTCGTCGCTGGCGTAGACGAGATAGGGCGCGCGGGCGTTGCGCGGCGGAGGCGGGCGGTGGCGATCGACGGTGACCTCCAGCGTCACCATGGTTCCCTGGACGGCGTCGCGGATCTTTGGCCGCGCACGGCGGTCGATGACCTGGCTCGGCAAATGCAGCAGCAGGTCTACCAGGCGCGGCGTCTCATTGCGGCTGAGCAGGTACTGCAGCAGCTTGTCCTGCTTCGGACCGACGCCGGGCAGGCTGGTCACGGGAGCAAACAGCGGATTGAGCAGGCTGGGGCGCATGAGAGCGAATCTAGGATCGTTTCGGCCCGTCATGCCCGGCTTTATGGCGGGCATCCACGGCTTTTTTCGCGGCGCTCGCGCGGGTAGCGGGCCATGCCAAATCGAGGGCTGACAGGGGCGGTCCGAGTGGCTATATCACCCCGGCCCGGCACGTCCGGGCTTTCTGCGTTTGACTGGATCCGAGACATGACGGGAACGACACGATCGAGCAACGGGCTGGACGATCGCCGCAAGCGGCTTCTGTTCCGCTGCTGGCACCGCGGCACGCGCGAGATGGACCTGATCCTCGGCCGCTTCGCGGATGCGGAGATCGGCAATCTGACCGACGCGGAGCTGTCCGAGCTCGAGACCCTGCTCGACGAGTCCGATCCCGATCTCTATGCCGCCATCACCGGTGACAAGGTGCTGCCAGCTGAAGTCACCGGCGCGCTGTTTGCCCGCATCAAGGCGTTCCCGATTACGGACGGCGATTTATGAAACAGGGGATGAAGTCGCCGGCCGAGCTGCTCACGCCCGGCCGCGCGCTGACGCTTGCCAATGTTGCCGAGGGCGCCGAGGGCCTCGTCATCTCCGATCTCGCCCGCGCCATCGCCGCGCGGCCGAAGAAGGCGGCCGTCAGCCTCGCCGTGGTCTGCCGCGACGGTGGGCGAATGCAGCAGCTCGAGCGCGCGCTGCAGTTCTTCGCGCCCGATTTGCCGGTGCTGACCTTTCCGGCCTGGGACTGCCAGCCCTATGACCGCGTCTCGCCGCATGGCGGCATCCTCGCGCAGCGCCTGACCACGCTGGCGCGGCTTGCGCCGCTGACCGGTAGCGACAAGCCGCTGATCGTGCTCACCACGGTGAACGCGATCCTGCAGCGCGTCCCTGCGCGCGAACTCGTTGCCGCGCAGGCGCTGTCGGTTGCGCCGGGCAACGTGGTGCCGATGGACACCATCGTCGCCTGGCTCGAGCACAACGGCTACAACCGCTCCTCGACCGTGCGCGAGCCCGGCGAATATGCCGTGCGCGGCGGTATCCTGGATCTGTTTCCGGCCGGCCTCGACCAGCCGGTCCGCTTCGACTTCTTCGGCGACAGCCTGGAATCGATCCGCTCGTTCGACGCCGAGACCCAGCGCACGATGCTCGACATGCGCTCGCTCGACCTCGTGCCGATCTCGGAATTCCAACTCGTCACCGACACCATCCGCCGCTTCCGCATGGGCTATGTCGCCGAGTTCGGCGCGCCCGAGCGCGACGACGCGCTGTACGAGGCCGTCAGCGAGGGCCGCCGCCATCCCGGCATGGAGCACTGGCTGCCGCTGTTCCAGGACCGGATGGACACGCTGTTCGACTATCTGCAAGGCGCAGCCATCGCGATCGAGCCGCAGGCCGAGGACGCCGTCCGCGAGCGTTTCAAGCAGATCCAGGATTACTACGAAGCCCGCCGCGATGCGATGGAGCATCCCGGCGGCGGCGCGATCTACAAGCCGCTGCCGCCCGACAGGCTCTATCTCACCGACGAGGAATGGACCAGGCGCGAAAACGAGATGTCGCTGGTGCGGCTGACGCAGTTTTCGGTTCCGGCCGATGGGGCGACGATCGTCGATGCCGGCGCGCGCAAGGGCCGCGACTTCGCACCCGAACGCAATGACGCCACCGTCAACGTGTTCGAGTCCGTCGTCAGCCACGTGATGGCGCTGCATGCCCAGCGCAAGAAGGTCGTGATCGCGCTCTGGAGCGAGGGATCGCGCGACCGCATGACCTCGATGCTGCGCGACCACAAGCTGACCCATACCACCAGCGTCAACAGCTGGCGGACGGTGCAGGCGACCCCGCGCAACGAGACCATGCTCGCCGTGCTCGGCCTGGAAAGCGGTTTCGAGACCGACGAGATCGCGCTGATCAGCGAGCAGGATATCCTTGGCGACCGCCTGGTCCGGCCCCGCAAGGCGAGCCGCAAGCTCGACAATTTCATCTCGGAGGTGACCAGCCTTGCCGCGGGCGACATCGTCGTCCACGTCGATCACGGCATCGGCCGCTTCATCGGCCTCCAGACTCTCGACGTCGCGGGCGCGCCCCACGACTGCCTCGAGCTGCATTATGCCGCCGAGACAAAGCTGTTCCTCCCCGTTGAGAACATCGAGTTGCTGTCGCGCTACGGCTCCGACCAGACCACGGTCGAGCTGGATCGTCTGGGCGGAAGCGGCTGGCAGACCCGCAAGGCAAAACTCAAGAACCGCATCCGCGAGATCGCGGGCGAATTGATCAAGATCGCTGCCGCGCGCCATTTGCACGAGGCGCCAAAGCTGCCGGTGCAGTCGGGCCTCTACGACGAGTTCTGCGCGCGCTTCCCCTATGACGAGACCGAAGACCAGCTCGGCGCCATCGAATCCACCCTGAAGGACCTCGAGCTCGGCCGTCCGATGGACCGCCTGATCTGCGGCGACGTCGGCTTCGGCAAGACCGAGGTTGCGCTGCGCGCGGCCTTTGCCGTCGCGCTCGAAGGCAAGCAGGTCGCGGTCGTGGTGCCGACCACGCTGCTGGCCCGTCAGCATCACAGGACCTTCACCGAGCGCTTCAAGGGCTTCCCGGTGAACGTGGCGCAGGCCTCGCGCCTGGTCCCGACCAAGGAGCTGAACCTGGTCAAGAAGGGCATCGCTGACGGTTCGGTCGACATCGTCGTCGGCACCCACGCACTGCTCGGCAAGGCGATCAAGTTCCGCGATCTCGGCCTCGTCATCGTCGACGAGGAGCAGCATTTTGGCGTCACTCACAAGGAGCGGCTGAAGGCGCTTCGCTCCGAGGTGCACGTGCTGACGCTGTCGGCGACGCCGATCCCGCGCACGCTGCAACTGGCATTGACCGGCGTCCGCGAGCTCTCGATCATCGCATCGCCCCCGGTCGACCGCCTCGCGGTGCGCACCTTCGTCGCCCCGCACGATCCGCTGATGATCCGCGAGGCGCTGCTGCGCGAGCGCTATCGCGGCGGCCAGGCGTTCTACGTGGTGCCGCGCATCGACGACCTCGCCGAGGTCAAGGACTTCCTCGACAAGAACGTGCCGGAGATGAAGGTCGCGGTCGCGCACGGCCAGATGCCGCCCGCGGTGATCGAGGACATCATGACCGCCTTCTACGACGGCAAGTTCGACATCCTGCTGTCCACGACGATCGTGGAATCCGGCCTGGACATTCCCAACGCCAACACCCTGATCGTGCACCGCGCCGACATGTTCGGCCTGGCGCAGCTGTATCAGCTCCGCGGCCGCGTCGGCCGCTCCAAGCTGCGGGCCTATGCGCTGTTCACGCTGCCGGCGCAGCAGAAGATCACGGCGCAGGCCGAGCGCCGGCTCACCGTGCTGCAATCGCTGGAGACGCTGGGCGCGGGCTTCCAGCTCGCCTCGCACGACCTCGACATCCGCGGCGCCGGCAACCTGCTCGGCGAGGAGCAGTCCGGCCACATCAAGGAGGTGGGCTTCGAGCTCTATCAGTCGATGCTGGAGGAGGCGATCGTCAACCTCAAGGCCGGCGTGTCCGAGCCTGCTGCCGACCGCTGGTCGCCCTCGATCACCATCGGCATGCCCGTGCTCATTCCGGAAGACTATGTCGGCGATCTCTCGGTGCGGCTGTCGCTGTACCGGCGGCTGGCCGATCTCGACACCGAGGAGGAGATCGAGAACTTTGGCGCCGAGATGCGCGACCGCTTCGGCGTGCTGCCGGACGAGGTGCGCTACCTGTTCAAGGTCGCCGCGATCAAGGCGTTCTGCCGCACGGCCAATGTCGGGAAGATCGATGCCGGCCCGAAGGGCGCGGTCATCGCCTTCCGCGATAATTCGTTCGCCCATCCCGACCGCCTGGTGTCGTTCATCCGCAGCTACGGCCAGGCCGCCAAGGTGCGGCCCGACATGAAGGTGGTGTTCCTGCAGGACTGGGAGACGCCGGAAGAGCGTCTCGCCGGCACCACCGAGATCATGCGACAGCTTGCGCAGCTGGCGCAGAGCAAGAAGGCGGCGTAATTGTTCCGAGCGCCACCGGAGCGGTACTTGGATACAAGACAGCGGCATATGGCCACTTGCGGAATGATCGAACGACAGCCATGTTCGATTCGTCGAGTTCGGCCGACGATTTGGCCTCGCCGCTGATTGCGTGCCCGACTGATGACCTGATTCGTGTGACCCGCGACTGGTTTACCGGCCGCGGGTTTTTTGTACCGCAAAACGGGCCTTCCCCGCCCATTGAAACCTCTGAGGTCGCGAGCGTGTCTATCAATATCGATTCAGGCCAGGAATCCGGTGACGAACACGACGACGTCATGTATCCGCAGGTCCTGCCGTTCATATTGGTCCACGCGGGATGCTTCGCGGCGATCTGGTCGGGCGTCTCGTGGCAAGCCGTTGCCATCTGCGCGGTCCTGTACTGGTTGCGCATGTTTGCGATCACCGCCGGGTATCACCGGTATTTCTCGCATCGGGCTTACGCGACCAGCCGGGTGTTTCAGTTCATCCTGGCCTTCCTGGCCCAGAGCAGCGCTCAGAAAAGCGTCCTCTGGTGGGCTGCCAAACATCGCCATCATCATCTTCACTCGGATACGGCGAAGGATGTGCATTCGCCCCGGCACAAGGGCTTCCTCTACAGTCATGTCGGCTGGATCTTCTACCGGCAGCACGATGCAACCGACCTGGTGAAAGTATCGGATCTGGCGTCGTATCCGGAGTTGATGTGGCTGCACAGGCTGGAGCTTCTGCCGGCATTCGTGCTCGCGGGCCTCTGCTTCCTCATTGCGGGGTGGTCGGGACTCGTGGTCGGGTTCCTCTGGAGCACCGTGCTGGTGTATCACGGCACGTTCTGCATCAACTCCCTCGCACATGTTCACGGCCGCAGGCGGTATGTGACCGGTGACGATTCCCGCAACAACTGGCTGCTCGCTCTCGTCACGATGGGTGAGGGGTGGCACAACAATCACCACGCCTACCAGGCCAGTGCTCGACAGGGCTTCCACTGGTACGAGATCGATCTCACCTATTATATCCTGGTGGTCCTGTCCTGGCTCGGGATTGTCCGGGATCTGAAGATGCCGCCCAAGCAGGTCCTGCGCAATGAGCATCGGCTGGGATCTCGCGTGATCAAGCAAGCGGCCGAGCAGCTCGCCGCTCGCTTCAATCCCGAACACATCGCCCTGGCGATCAGGACGTCGATCCATGAGACCGAATTGTCGGTCCGGGACGCGATTCACCTGTTGCAGCACAGAGCCGATCTGCGTCTGGCCAGCATGCCGACTCGCGACCAGTTGCTGGCTGAAGCGCAGCGCATGTTCGCGAAGACGATGTCCCTGGACGACATCGTCGACCGGGCCCACGAGCTCCTGAACGAGACTGTTGGCTTTCCCCTGGCCACGCCTGCGCCTGCTCTCGCAACCAACGCGCAACCTGGGACGAATGGCGGCGCTTAGGGCGATGACGCGGATCGAATGATTTCGGCAGGATTGTCGTAGGGTGGGCAAAGGCGCGCTTGCGCCCGTGCCGACCATCCTTCCAAGACCGCTGAAAGTGGTGGGCACGCTTCGCTTTGCCCACCCTACGGCCTGGAGATCGTAGCTACGACGCGGCCCTTGACGCGTCGGCCGAGAGACGCCCGAGCAGTGACCGCGCCGTATCCGAGGGCGACAGCGAGTCCACGCTGACGACGGGATCGCTGCGCATCTCGTGCTTGCCATTTGAGGTGTGTCGCATCACCGCCGACAGGCGGCGGGCGATCATGTGGGCGGTGCGGAAGTCGGTCTCCGCGAACACGACGATGACGGAACCGTCTTTCTGCGCCACGCCAAAATCCATCTGCCGCATCAGGCGGCTCAGGATCCGCGCGGCGTCGAGCTGGGCACGGGAATTGCCGGGCTCGAAGGCGAAGCGTGCCACGGAGAGGCCGCCGCCGCGGGCAAGGGCCTGCTCGACCGCCTTGGCGAAATCGCGGGCAAAAGCTTCTACCGTGAGCAGGCCGCTGCGCGGATCAAGCCAGCCGCCGGCATCGATCGAGCGCAGCGTGCGGCTCAGTTGCGCTTCCATCGCGTGCTGGCGGATCAGCGGCAGCGCGTTGGCGGCGACCTTCGCCGGCTCGCCCGGGATCAGCTCGAGATTGGGCAGGTCGTACGTCTGCGCGAGCTGGTGCGCGGTGACGACCACGGGCAGGCTGCGGAATCGGGTGTCTTCGGCGAGCACCGTGAGGAAGGCGTCGGTGACGCGCGCGGTAAAACCTTCGGCGAGCACGACGCCATCGATATCGCGGGTGTTGAGATGCTTGGCCGCAGCCTCGATCGAGAGCGCGCCGACGACCCCGACGCGTTCGCCGAACGCAACGGAGAGCGCAGGGTAGGCTGCGCCGCGGCCGATCAGGAGCACCGTTGCATCGCGTGCCGGATCCCCCTCCGGCAACCCGACCTTCGCGTCCGGCAGCCGGCGCAGAACCGTTGCATGGAGAGTACGCACGCGCAGCGCGGCGCGGAGCCGCGCGACGAGGCGGTCGGAATTGCCGCCGCGCGAGGAGAAGGGCAGGGCGTTCTGCGGCAGCGTGCCCGCAGCATCGAGTGCCACGAACGGCAGGTAGGGCGATTGGTCCGCGATCTTCCTGGCGAGCGGCGCAAGATAGGGCTCGTGCCCGGCATGCATCGCGGCGAGAACCGCGGCCGGCTGCACCTGCTCGACCGCGCGCGCCGCGCTGGCCCAGTCAGCGTCCACGACGGGAAACAGACGGGCCTCGTCCAGTGCCGCAATGAAAGGCGGCCGCTGGGTGTTGGACACAAACAGGATCGGGCCCGCCTGGGACATCGCAAACTCTGATCACGCAACAGATGCTGCGCAATCTAGTCCGGTTGCCTTAATGCAGCGTCAATGGAAGGGCCGAAACTGCGCTTAAACCGGCCCCGTGCGGTCGCGAAAAGCCTCGACCATCAGGGGGTTAAGCCCGAGCTCATTGAGCGCTTCGCGGGCGCGGGCATTGTCTTGCGCCCGTCCTGCGAGCCGGTGACCCGAGAGCCGGTCGGGCAGCGCGGTGAGCAGGGCGCCCTGGCCGAGCCGGCGCGCCCATTCCTGGAGGTCGTTGGACAGGAAGCGGTAGCCGCCGACGGCCATGATGCCGGAGGGCGGCGCGGTGATGCAGATCGCGCCGCTTGGACGGTCGAGCCGCGCGGCATAGCCGGTGTCGACATAATCGCGCGGCGGCTGCGCCGTCAGCGTGTCGCCGACCGGCTGCGGCGGCGCGTAGGCCGCGATCGGCACCATCGCTCCGCGCAGGCCGAGCGTGCCCCTGGGCGTCAGCAGGATCTCGCCGGCGATGGAGGAGCCGGACTGCTCGCGCGGGGCGCCGTGCGGCCCGGGCATCACCGCAACAGGCATGCCGTCCTCGCCGCGGCGGGCGCCGAACAGCCCGGCCTCGCCGAACAGATAGACGTCGGTCAGCGGTGCATGCGGCGCGATCCAGGCATCGCTCGCCGCCACCTGCTCGGGCGCGCGCCAGAGGCCGATGACGTTGCGCAAGCTCGGCATTCGCGCCGCGAGATCGGAATCGCCGAGCCGCAGCACGAGCTGCGCGGGGGCGATCAGCACCTCGCATTCGTGCTCGTTGATCTGCTGTTCCAGCACGTCGTTCTCGAAGGGATGATGCAGCGCCAGCGTGCCGCCGCAGAGCAGCCACACCGCGAGCGAGGAGGCGAGGCCCGCGAACGACATCGGCGTGAACGCCGCCATCACGGTCGCGCCCTGCTTGATGTCGGCTTCCAGCGACATCGCGAGCCCGCCGGCGATCAGGCTGAAATGCGGCCGCGGCACCGGGCGAAAGCCTTCCGCGGTGACGTCGAAGGAGATCATCGCCGCCTTGCGGCCGTCCTGGATCACCGCGCGCGTGGTGCCCGGCGGGCGGGCCAGCACGTCGTCGAGCGAGGCCATGCCCTCGGGCAGGTCGGCGCCGAAACCGCAGACGTAACGGATCGAGAAGGCCTCTGCGGCGGCGTGCATCGCGAGGTCGGAATAGCTGACGCCGTCGACCTTGCTCATGGTGACGATGGCGCGCGCCGCGGTGCGGTTCAGTGCGGCGGTCAGTTCCGCATGGCGCCAGAGCAGCGGCAGCACGGCGACGACGAGCCCGGCGCGATGCGCGGCGAGCACCGTCAGCACGAACTCGACCGTGGCAGGCAGCTGGATCGCGATGACGGAATTGGCCGGCAGGCCCGATTCGACGAAATGCGCCGACAGGGCCTCGATGGCGGTGTCGGCCTCGGCGTAGGTCATCCGCCGCGGCTGGTGGCCGGTCACGCGGGCCTTGTTGAGGGGATCGAGCAGAGCGGGCGCGTGCGGTTGCCGCATCAGCGTGCGCTGAAACAGCGTGTCGAGCGTCGGCGATACGGCTGGCTGATTCACGGCGTCACTTCGCTTGCGGCTGCCCCTTCGACCACCAGGTCTCCGGCAGGTAGCCGGACAGCGCGGTGGCCTTTGGCCGTTCTATCCGATTCCAGCGCGCGATCCATTGCTCGGATACGTTAAACAGGGGGATTGTATAGAAACCGGAGATCAAGGCGCGGTCGAGCGCGCGCACCGCCGAGACGAAGGCCGTGTGATCACGGGCCTCGAGGAGAGCGTCGATCATGGCATCGACGGCGGGATCTTTGGCGCCCATGTAGTTGCGGGTGCCCGGATTGTCGGCGGCCGCGCTGCCCCAATAGAAATACTGCTCGTTGCCGGGCGACAGCGACTGGTCCCAGCGGTTCTGGATCATGTCGAACTCGTAGCCGAGCCGGCGCTGGTCGAACTGCACGGGATCGACCGCGCGAACGCTCGGCTCGATGCCGGCGCGCTTGAGGTCGCGCTGGAACGCGAGCGCGATGCGCTCCTGGTCGCGGGTCGTCACCAGCATCTCGAAGGTGAAGGGGGCTTTTGTCACGCGGTTACGCAGGACGGTGCCGTCGAGATCGTAGCCGGCGTCCGACAGCAGCTTGAGTGCCGCGCGCAGCGTCGTCCGGTCGCGCCCCGAGCCGTCGGTGACGGGCAGGTGGTAGCTGCCGTCCATGATGTCGGGCGGGATCTGCGCGGCGAAGGGCTTCAGCAGTTCGCGTTCGCGCGCATCGGCAGGCCGGCCATAGGCCGAGAGGTCGGAGCCGGCGAAATAGCCGGCAACGCGCGAATAGAGTCCGAAGAAATAGTTGCGGTTGACCAGCTCGAAATCGAACAGCAGCGTCAGTGCCTGGCGCACGCGGATGTCGGCGAAGATCGGACGGCGCGTGTTGAACACCAGGAATTCGGAAGGCTGCGGCACGCCGGGTTTGATGGTGTCGCGGATCACTTCGCCGCTTCTGGCGGCTGGAAAGTCGTAACCGTCGTGCCAGCGCAGCGGCTCGTGCTCGACGCGGAAATCATAGAGGCCGCGCTTGAAGGCTTCGAACTGGCCGTTGGCCTCGCGAAAATAGTCGAGCCTGATCTCGTCGAAATTGTAGAGCCCGCGATTGATGGGCAGGTCGCGGCCCCAATAGTCGGGATTGCGGGTCAAGCTCACGCTGGCACCGGGCTTCACCGCCATGATCCGATACGGGCCCGAGCCGATCGGGCCGGTCAGCGTCGTCTCCTCGAAGGTCGCGACGTCCACTGCATGCTTCGGCAGGATCGGCATCAGGCCGAGGATCAGCGGCAATTCCCGGTCGTTGGCGCCGGCCAGGTCGAAGCGGACGGTGAGAGGGTCGGGCGCCTCGGCCTTGGCAACCTTAGAGTAATATTGCCGATGGTTGGGGCGGCCGTGATCGCGCAGCAGCTGCCAGGAGAACAGCACATCCTCCGCCAGGACCGGCTTGCCGTCGGAGAAGCGGGCGCGGGGATCTAGGCGGAACGTGACAAAGCTCCGCGCGTCATCGGTCTCGACCGATCTGGCGATAAGGCCGTAGAGCGTGAACGGCTCGTCATTGCCGCGCGCGAGCAGGCTCTCGATCACGTAGTTCCGCACCGGCTGCACGGCCAGTCCCTTGACGATGAAGGGATTGAGGCTGTCGAAGGTACCGAGAATGCCCCAGGTCAGCCGGCCGCCCTTGGGGGCATCGGGGTTGGCGTAGGGCATGTGGGTGAAATCGGCCGGCATCGCCGGCCTGCCGTGCATCGCGATCGCATGGGCTTCCTCAGCCCGTACGCCGCTTGCGGAGAGCGCGGAGGCGAGGACCAAGGCGAGAAGACTGAGGCGGGTGCCAAGGCCCTCAAGAAGGCCCTCGAGAAGGCGCTGGAACATGGACATCGGCACACGTTGATTCGAGGACCTGCGGGCCTGAATCCTATCACAAGGAATTTCACGGATCGCAGGCCCGGGAGCGGTTCAAGGCGTTGTCAAAGACGCTTGTCGGCATTGATCTTTCCGTCGGCCACGTTAAGAAGGCACGCAATCGCGCACGAGCGCCGAGCCCGTCACTTATCCGCCTCAATTGACGGGGAGAGAGCCGCGCCAGGCGGCTCGGTTCGGTGCTTCGGAGCGGTTCGGGCACTTCCCGTTCAGAAAGGGTTTTCCGCAATGAATTTCCGTTACTTGGCCGCGTCCGTCCGGCCGCGCGGGCGACTTTTCGCCCTGTTGACGGCGACGGCGTTGGTCGTCCCGTTTGCTGCTGAGGCCCAGGCTCCCGCGCCGGCCCCCGGCGCGCCTGCCGCGCCCAAGGCGGCCCCGGCCGCCCCGAAAGCCGCTCCCAAGGCGGCTCCGAAGGCTCCCGCGCCGGCCGCCCAGGCTCCCGCCCAGCCGGCTCCCGCGCCGGGCGCTCCGGCGCAGCAGGGCGCGGCCGCCCAGCCGGCTGATCAGCAGATCCAGCTGATCTATGCCCCCTGGACCAAGTTCTGCCTCAAGGGTCAGGACGCCAACGCCAAGCAGGTCTGCTTCACCGGCAAGGACGGCCGCATCGAATCGGGCCAGCCTGTCATCGCGGCCGTGATCATCGAGCCGGAAGGCGAGCCCAAGAAGATCCTGCGCGTGACGCTGCCGCTCGGCATGCAGCTCGTGCACGGCACCCGCATCATCGTGGACAACAACGCGCCGTTGCAGAGCCCCTATGTGATCTGCTTCCAGAACGGCTGCATGTCCGACTACGAGGCCACGCCCGAGCTCATCGGCAACATGAAGAAGGGCCAGAACCTCGTTGTCCAGGCGATCAATGCCAACGGCGCGCCCCTGACGCTGCCGCTGCCGCTCGCCGGAGAATTCCAGAAGGCCTATGACGGTCCGCCGACGGATCCGAAGGTGTTCGAGGAAACCCAGAAGAAGCTCCAGGAAGAGCTTCAGAAGAAGGCCGACGAGCAGCGCAAGAAGCTCGAGCAGAACGGTGGCGCGCCCGGCGCGGCTCCGGCTGGTCAGAAGTAAGCGGGCTCAAATCCCGGACATGAAAAAGGCGCTCGGTTCGAGCGCCTTTTTTGCTGGCCGCTTGATGGCGGCAAAACTCAATTCAAGCGGCGGCCGGTCAGTTCAGCGACGGATTGCGCGGGCGATAGCCGCCGGTTTTGTCCTTGATGAAGATCTCGGCAACCTGGGAATGGCGGATCGGCTCGCCGGAATCGTCCGGCACCAGGTTCTGCTCGGAGACGTAGGCGACGTATTCCGACTCAGCGTTCTCCGCGAGCAGGTGATAGAACGGCTGGTCCTTGTGAGGCCGCACCTCTTCGGGAATCGACAGCCACCATTCCTCGGTGTTGTTGAATTCCGGATCGATGTCGAAGATCACCCCCCGGAACGAGAAGATCCGGTGGCGCACGACCTGTCCGATCTGGAATTTGGCGGTCCTCGCTTTAATCATTCCCCGTCGATAGACCAGGATTGTGGCCGATGCTAGTGCCCTGATCTGGAATTGACCTTCGACTAAGGGGTGGATAACCCCCAAATCTTCAGAAAACACTTTATCAATGATCGATATCCTCAATCTGGCGCTACCTTATTTCGGCTTGATCTTTGTCGGATTCGCCTGCGGCAAAGTCAAATCGCTGCCGGAATCGGGCCTCGCCTGGATGAACTTTTTCCTGCTCTACGTGTCGCTGCCGGCGCTGCTGTTTGCGATCATGTCGAAGACGCCGTTTGCGGAATTGAACAACCCGCCGTTCCTGGTCGCGACCACGCTGTCCACCGTTGTGGCATTCACCCTGGCGCTGATCGTCGGCAAGGTTTTGGGACGGCTGACGCTGCGCGAGGCGACGCTTGCGGGCCTCTCCGGAGGCTATGGCAATATCGGCTATATGGGGCCGGGGCTGGCGCTCGCCGTGCTTGGGCCGAAGGCCTCGGCGCCGACCGCGCTGATCTTCTGCTGCGACAGCATCTTCCTGTTCACGATCGTGCCGCTGCTGATCGAGCTCTCCGACCGCGACCATCCCTCGTTGGTCCATGCCTTCGGCGTCGTGCTGAAGCAGATCGTGCTCAACCCGCTGATCATGTCAGCCTGCTTTGGCGCGGCCGTGGCGGCGCTTCATATCGAGATGCCGGTCGCACTCGACCGCACCATCACGTTCCTTCAGAACGCAGCCGCACCGACCGCGCTGTTCGTGCTCGGTGTGACCGTGGCGCTCCGCCCGTTCAACCGGGTGCCGTGGGAGGTGCCGGGTGTGATCGCGGTGAAGCTATTGATCCACCCGCTGGCCGCGTTCGGCCTGATGCTGGCGTTCGGACCGTTCGCGCAGCCCTGGGCCGCGACCGCCGTGCTGATGGCCTCGCTGCCGCCGGCGCTGAACGTGTTCGTGATCGCCCGGCAGAACGACGCCTGGATCGAATCCGCCTCCGTCGCGGTGCTGCTCGGGACCTTCGCGTCCGTGGTCACGCTGACCAGCGTGATGTGGGCGATCCAGACCGGCCGGCTGGCGTTTCCGTAAGCGAGCCTACCGCCGCCACGTCGGGGTCAGGCCCTCGCGCATGGCGAAGCGCCGCAGCGGGCCGATGGCGCCGAGCAGGTGCATGCCGACCGCGCGGACCGGCTGGAGCGGCAGGAAATCGTTGAGCAGGGAGCGGTTGGCGATGTCGATCGCAAACGTTCGGCTCAAAATATCCGGGCGCCGCGCCCGGTCGTAGCGCTTGAGCACGTCGGGCGCGCCGGGATCCTGGCCCGCAGCGATGGCTTCGCCCGCAAGCCTGGCGATGTCAGCGGCATCGCGCAGACCAAGGTTGAGGCCCTGGGCTCCGATCGGCGGGACCACATGGGCGGCTTCGCCGACCAGCGCGATGCGATCGCGGCCGAAGGATTTTGGACGTTCGATCGCCAGCGGAAACAGGTTGCGGCCCGGCTCGACCGTCATGCGTCCCAAAATGGAATGCGACTGCTTCTCGATCGCGGCGGACAGCTCCGCGTCGCTCAAGCCGCGAAGCCGCTCGGCCTCGGCGGGGGCCGAGACCCAGACGATGCTGGAGCGGTCGCCGGGCAGGGGCACGAACACGCAAGGGCCATGCGGCGTGTGGAACTCGGTCGAGACGTTGCGATGCGGGCGCGCGTGGCCGACGTTGAAGGTCAGCGCGGTCTGCGTCAGGTCGCGCCGCGTCACGGCGATGCCGGCGGCTTCCCGGCACAGCGAGTGCCGGCCGTCGGCGCCGACCACGAGCCGGGCCGAGAGGAATTGAGCGGACGCCGTGCGGACCGCGACGTCGTCGGCTTCGATGACGACGCTTTCGGCCTCGTCATCGCAACGGACGAGGTTGGGCAACTCGGCCGCGCGTTCTTCCATTGCCAGCATCAGCGAGCGGTTGTCGATGTTGTAGCCGAAGGCGTCGAGCGCGATTTCGTGGCAGGAGAACCGGACCTCCGGCGCCCGGAACAGCCGGCCGGTGTCGTCGACGAGGCGCATGATTTCAAGCGCGGCCGCCTTGCCCTTGCAGCGCGGCCAGACGTCGAGGCCCTCCAGGAGATCGACGGAGGCGCCGAGCAGGGCGGTGGTGCGGTTGTCGGCATAGGGCACGCGCCGCGCCACCAGCGCGGTCCGCGCGCCGGCCTGCGCCAGTGCGATGGCGGCCGCCAGTCCAGCCGGTCCGCCGCCGATCACGGCCGCGTCATGGAGTGTCGATGCATCTGTCATGGAACGACAATTGACATGCTGCGCGGCAAATTCAAGCCCGGCTATATTTCCTTGATTTTGTGGCGAATTGTGCGACCGAGCGCCGCAATGGCGGATGTGCAAAGCGGTCTCATTCTGATAGCAGAAGCCATGGATACCCAAGAGGATTCCCTGAAGCCGAAACCGGCGATCCGCGCCGCGGCTTTTTCGGTGCACATCTTCACCGCATTCGGCGCGGCCATCGCGCTGCTGGCGATGCTGGAGGCCGTGCGCGAGCATTGGGCGGCGATGTTTCAGTGGCTGGGCGTCGCCCTGATCATCGATGCGATCGACGGGCCGATCGCCCGCCTGCTGAAGGTCAAGGACGTGCAGCCGAACTGGTCGGGAGACGTGCTCGATCTCGTGGTCGACTTCGTCACCTATGTGTTCGTGCCGGCCTATGCGATCGTGGCGAGCGGGCTGTTGCTGCCGGTGGCCGCGCCGCTGCTCGGCATCGCCATCATCGTCACCAGCGCACTATATTTCGCCGATCTGCGCATGAAGGCGGACGACAATCATTTTCGCGGCTTTCCGGCGCTGTGGAATGCGGCGGCGTTCTATCTGTTCCTGCTGCACTGGCCGCCGCTGGTATCGACGCTGCTGGTCGCGGCGCTTGTCGTGCTGACCTTCGTGCCGTTCCACGTGCTGCATCCGGTCCGGGTCGTGCGGCTGCGCTGGCTGACGATGTCGCTGATCGCGATCTGGGCCGTGCTCGGCCTCTATGTGCTGGAGATGGATTTTCGCGTCGGCACCGGCGTGACCATCGTGCTCTGCGCCATCGCGCTCTGGATCAGCTTCAGCGACGCATTGATCCGCCTGGCAAGATCCTTCGCATGATGCACCTCCTCACGAGCCCTGAAGCCTGGGCCGCGCTACTCACCTTGACCGCGCTCGAGATCGTGCTCGGCATCGACAACGTCATCTTCCTGTCGGTGATCGTCTCGCGCATCCCCGAGAAGCAGGCCCACCGCGCCCGCCAGATCGGGCTCGCTCTGGCGCTGATCTTCCGCATCATCTTGCTCAGCCTGCTGGTCTGGCTGATCGGCCTGACCGCGCCGGTGTTTTCGTTTTCAGGTTACGGCTTCTCTTGGCGCGATCTCATCCTGATCGGCGGCGGCCTGTTCCTGATCGCCAAGGCGACGCACGAGATCCACGCCGAGGTCGAAGCCGATGACGGCGAGGGCGACCGCGAATCCGGTGGCAACGCCTTCTTCTGGGTGATCGTCCAGATCATCATCATCGACATCGTGTTCTCGCTGGACTCGATCATCACCGCGATCGGCATGGCGCAGGATATCGAGATCATGATCGCGGCGGTCGTGATCGCCTGCCTGGTCATGTACATTTCGTCGGGGCCGGTGTCGCGATTCGTCGCGGAGCATCCGACCACCAAGATGCTGGCGCTGGCGTTCCTGGTGCTGATCGGCGTCGCGCTGGTCGCGGACGGATTCCAATTCCACATTCCGCGCGGCTACATCTACTTCGCAATTGCGTTCTCGGCGGCGGTGGAATTCTTCAACGTGCTGGCGAAGCGCAACCGCAGGAAAGTCCGCAAGTCGTCCGTTTAGCCGTTCCAATCTGGGTCGAGTTGACAAGGCGGGCGCGATGTCTTTCGCTCAGCGGCGAGAAGACCGAGAGGAGGTCAGGTGATGACCAAAGCCGTCCGTGTGCACAAGGTCGGAGGCCCCGAAGCCCTGGTCTATGAGAGCGTCGAGGTCCCGGCGCCGGCTACCGGCGAGGTGCGCATCCGCCAGCATGCGGTCGGGCTGAACTTCATCGACGTCTACTATCGCACCGGCCTCTACAAGGCGCCGGGGCTGCCCTTCATCGCCGGCAACGAGGCGTCGGGCGAGGTCATCGCCGTCGGGCCCGGCGTGACGCATTTCCATCCCGGCGACCGCGTCGCCTACTACCACAATCTCGGCGCCTATACCGGCGAGCGCAACATCCCCTGGGAGAAGCTGGTCAAGCTGCCCGACCACATCACGCACGAGCAGGGCGCCGTGCTGATGCTGAAGGGGCTGACGGTCTGGTATCTCCTGCACAAGACCTTCAAGGTCGAGCCGCATCATCGCGTGCTGATCCATGCCGCGGCCGGCGGCATCGGCTTGCTCGCCTGCCAATGGGCGAGGGCGCTCGGGGCCCATGTCATCGGTACTGTCGGCTCGCGCGAGAAGGCGGAGCTTGCGGAGGCCAATGGCTGCGACCACGTCATCCTCTACAACGAAGAGGATTTCGTCGCGCGCGTGAAGCAGATCAGCCGCAACGAGGGCTGCGACGTCGTTTATGACGGCGTCGGCAAGGCGACCTTCCCGGGCTCGCTGTCCTGCCTGAAGCCGCGCGGCATGTTCGTCTCGTTCGGCAATGCCTCGGGGCCCGTGCCGCCGTTCTCGATCGCCGAGCTCAACAATCACGGCTCCCTGTTTGCGACGCGGCCGAAGCTCAACGACTACGTCGGCACGCGCAAGGAGCTGCTGGAAGGCGCCGACACACTGTTCGCCGCCGTCATCAACGGCAAGCTGCACGTGCCGATCAACCACGCCTACGCGCTCAAGGACGCCGCCAAGGCCCATATCGATCTCGAAAGCCGCAAGACCACCGGCGCGTCGATTTTGAAGCCGTAGGTCTGCCGGCATCGACGGTTTCGTAGGGTGGGCAAAGGCGCAGAGCGCCGTGCCCACCATCTCTCAACGATGACTACGAATGGTGGGCACGCTTCGCTTTGCCCACCCTACGAGACCGTCTCTACGCCACGCGTCTTGCCGCGCCGGCCCTGGTCAAGATCCCGTCGAGACAATCGATCATCTCGGCGATCTCTCCCTTCGTGACGTTCAGCGCCGGCATGAAGCGCAGCGTGTCGAGCTGCGGCGCGTTCAGGAGCACGCCGGCCTCGAACGCCTGCGCGACGATGCCCGGTGCGATCGGCAGCTTGAGGTCGAGCGCGAGCAAGAGGCCACGTCCCCGCACGCCCCCGAGGCCGTGCCGGGCCGAGACCTTCTGCAACTCGCTTTCGAGCAGCAGACCGGTCTCGGTGACCGCCTTCAGGAAGTCGGGCTTGCCGATCTCCTCCAGCACCGCGAGCCCCGCCGCGCACATGATCGGGTTGCCGTTGAAGGTCCCGCCTTGATCGCCGTGCTCGAAGCAGGATGCCCGTTCGGTTGCCAGCAGGGCCGCGAGCGGCACGCCGCCGCCGATGCCCTTGCCGAGCGTCATGATGTCGGGCGCGATGCCGGTGTGCTCGTAGTGGAAGAGTTTTCCGGTCCGGCCTATGCCGGTCTGGATCTCGTCGAAAATGAGCAGCAAGCCATGTGCCTCGGTGAGCGTGCGCAGCTCCTGCAGGAACTGATCGGTCGCGGGCCATACGCCGGATTCACCCTGGATCGGCTCCAGCATCACCGCGACGGTGTTGTCGTTGATCAGCTTCTCGACCGAGGCGATGTCGTTGAGCTTCGCCTTCTTGAAGCCCGCGACCTTCGGCTCGAACAGCGGTTCGAACGCCTTCTTGCCCGAGGCCGACATCGTCGCCAGCGTCCGGCCGTGGAAGCCGCCTGCGAAGCTGATGATCTCGAACGCGCCGTTCCTGTGCAGGCTGCCGTATTTGCGCGCGAGCTTGATCGCGCCCTCGTTGGCTTCCGCACCCGAATTGGCAAAGAACACCTGGTCGAACGCGCTGTTTGCGACAAGCCGCTGGGCAAGTTTCAGGCTCGGCTCGTTGTAGAACGCCGGGCTCGGCGTCAGCAGCCGCTTGGCCTGCGCGGACAGCGCATCGGCGATTGCGGGCGGAGAGTGACCGAGGCAGTTCACGGCCCAGCCCTGCACGAAATCGAGATAGCGCTTGCGGCTGTCGTCCCAGAGGTAGGAGCCCGCGCCGCGGACGAACACGGCCTTGGGCCGTGCGGTGATGTCCATCAGCGCGTCAAACGGATGCGTGGTCATGTCGAACTCCTCTGGAGGCGGGTGGAAATGGGGCGCAAAAAGCAGAAAGGCCGCACCTTGCGGGTGCGGCCTTCTCGAAAACTCGGCTGAATTCAGTGGTTCAGCGGCGTCGTCGGACATGGCGCACCCTCTCGTCGTCGCGGGAGCGACGGCGGAGCATTTCGGTGCGCTGATGGGTCCGAGCGTTGATCATGGGGCGGGTCCCTACAGCCGAAGGGCAGGGCTTGTCAAGCCCATGCTCGGGCAGCGTTCAACCTTCTACGACCGCGCGAGCGTCGCGTTCACGAGCATCGAGCGATGGTCGCTGGCCGGCACTGTAGGATGGTCTCGCCTCGAGGATCGGCGCCTCCACCCCGACGGCCATCAGTGTCGTGACGATGATCGTCAGGGCGACGTACAGGATCAAACCCGCGGGGCTCTCTGCTGCGCCGAGGCGGTCCAGCGCTGCCAGCACGAGCAGGTGGAACAGATAGACCGAGTAGGAGATGCGGCCGAGGAAGAGGCTTGCGCTGACAAGGAATGGCCGGCTCGCAAGACGCGGCGCGAATGCAAGCGCGGCTACGATCGCGGCGGCGCCGAACGCGGATGCGTAGAGGTGGAACAGCGCCTCGAGCGCGAGCGACGGCTGGCCGGCAAGCCGAAGCGTGAGCGCGAAGGCGGCGCTGCCGACGACGAGGAGCGTCATCCCCGCGCGCACTGGGGTGACCGCGCGCAGCAGGCGGCCGTCCGAGACGGCAAGATACAGGACAAAGCCCCAGGCAATGGCATCGACGCGGAACACGACAACGCGGCGCACCTCCGGACCCCAGTCGGCCCAATCCCCGAAGGCGAAGCGGACAATCGTGACCACTCCGATATAGATCATCGCGGCTAGAAGCGCCGTCCGCCGGCGACCGGGGACAAACGCCGACGCAACCAGCAAGAGAACGGGAAAGGTCACATAGAACCATTCCTCGACTGACAAGCTCCAGGCGATCGCGAAATAATCGTGATCGTTGGCTTGCCCGACCAGGTTCTGCACATAGAAGGCGTAACGAACGAAATCCGCGCTGAACGTTTGGTGCGCCGTGATCGAGACGAGAACGAGCGCGATCAGGTAGGGCGGCACAGTGCGCATCCATCGCCGCACGAGGAAGACGCCGAGATTGCGCAGGCGAAAGGAGCTTGCGGCCACCATCAGGATCTGCGGGGCCAGGACGTAGCCGGACAGCACGAAGAAGATTTCGACGCCGAGAATCGAGATGGTTTCCGCAGCCGGCGCACTGGCGGAACTGGTCATGAAAAAATGCGGGATCGCGACGGAGAAGGCGGCGATGCCGCGCAAGAGATCGAGCGAAGCGATCCGACCCGTCACGTTGCAATCCCGCAGGCCTTGAGGCCGCGCAAGGTTGCATCCGCGAGCGCCTTGTTGCCGGCGGCGCTGAAATGACCGCTGTCCGTGCGCAGGATTCCCGTGCGTGAATACGCGTCCTTCAGTTCGGGCGAGGGATCGACGATGCAGATGCCGGGCTGGCTGCCGACGGCCTCCATCATCATCGTCAGGCTGTGTCCGAGCTCGCCCTGAATGTCGGGTGACGGAATGAGCAGGAGCACAAAGCGATTGTTGCGGACGGCCGCTTCACGGGCAAATGTTTGGATCAGCGACACGCCAAGACGCCGCAAGGCGGCCATGTCTTCCCGCGGCGAAGCGAGGCTTGCGGCATTGAATTGCTCGGTGCGGGTGAACTTGCGATAGATCGCGGTCGCCACGTGGAACGAGAAGGGAAAGGCGAGCGGAGTCCACTCGGCGGCGGGCATGTCGCTGGTGATGGCAGCGCGGATCGCGGCGACATCGGCTGCGGGGCGGGGGATCAGCACGAGGCGGTCTTTCTCAAGCACGAATCTCGGCTTGGTCAGGCTAGCCCGCGGAGAATGATCATCCGACAGCGAGTAGAAGGCCGGGGACGAGGCCCCGGCGCCGACGAGCATGAGTTCGATGAGCCCGAGAATGACGATCGAATCCGAACGTGAATGCTCGCGATACAGCAGCAATGTCTGGTCGATACTGAAGCCGCCGATGCCGTGATTATCGATTCCGCAGCCCAGGGCTTGCGAGACCAGATATGGCCAGGTTTCTGCGGCGGCGACATCCGGGCTCTGGGTGAATGACCCGCCCCATGCGGAGCCGCAAGTTGCGGCGCCGGCCTTCGGCACGGGCAGTGTCGGAAGTTCGCCCTGCCGGGGCCAGCCGGTGAACGAGCCCTCGCGCTCATGGGGCAGCATCGCGGCGATCTCGGCATCGAGCCGCCATGGCTTGTAGAGCAGATATGGATTGCCGCGCGCGATCGAGGCGAGCCCGAAGCCGAAGATGTCGGCGATGGCCACAAACAGCGCGAGTCCGATGGCGCGCCGGACGATCGGAGCCATCTTAGAAATACTTGTAGTGGAAACGCGACGTAACGGCCTCGTCCGAGAGCAGAAGCAGCGCGCCAAGCACAAGGGCAAGCACGGCGAGGGCCAGCAGGGCGCGATTTTTCAACAGGCGTTTCGCAACCCCTGACGGGGCGCCTGGAGGGGCTTGATCGTCGATCATGATGCCGTCCGAGCGGAGATATTGGTCGGTGTTACCGCGACTCAGCGTAAAGTTCAATCACTGCGATAGTTGCGGTCGGGCCATTTTCGGCGGTCTTAGGCTGCCGTATCCCGCGGAATCGATGGCGCGGTTGCGATCGGCAACCGCCCGCTCCGGGTCGCTTCGCCGAGCGTGGCTCACTCAGCATGTTGATCGCGCCAATCTGCACTCCGCAATAGATTGAATGTCATTTGATTGCCGTACAGAAACCATTGCGCCTCTAGCGCGTTTGTGATCGAAGGACGCGACTTGGTTCGAACCGAATCCATCACGGATCAGACCAAGAAGGCGGGACCAACCAGATAGTTCAAACACCTTGTCCGATACGCCTTATCCGATCGACCTCGACAGCATTCGCGGCGCCTTTCCGCCGGGCATCGAGGCGCCGTCCCTGCTGGTCGACTTTGCCGATTGGCTGAACGGGCGCCCCTGGGGCAGCGTCGGCCGTTTCTCCCTGCAAGGCCAGTTCTCCGATCAGGCGCCGATCTTCGACGGCAGTCCCTTGCGCGACAGGTTTTCGCTGTTCATGCGGCTGCCGGATGGCTCGGCCGTCGGCGGCTGGTATGGCGCGGGCCTTGATCGCGACAATCCGCCGATCGTGGGGTTGGGCTCCGAGGGCGATTACGAACTGCTCGCGTCGAGCCTCGACGGCTTGCTGGCGAAGCTGACGTCGCAGCAATTCGACAAGGCCTGGAGCGATCTCAAGCCGCATGACGAGGTCGAGTGCCAGACGGACGAGCTCGCGAAATGGCTTGCCGGACAGCCGGTCGGCGACAAGGCGGCGTGTGACGACGGCGCAGCGGAGCTTCCCGACTTCCGCGGTTTCGTGGAAAAATGGAGCCGGGATCGCGAAGACTATTGGGCCAATCATCGCTTGATGGCCGAGCTCGGTTGGCGGCTCGCCGCGCATCTGCCCAAGGGCAAGAAGCCCTGGGACAAGACGCATTTCGAGGTCGCGATCGTTGGCAAGCAATATGAAGCGCGCGTCCTTTCGCGCGGGCCGCAACCGTTCGAGGAGGCGGCCTCGATCGAATCCCTGCTGCGCGATCTGCGCGAGGAGATGCGCAAGGCACAGCCCGAGCTCGGGCTGTGGCACGCGATGAAATTCGGTCTCTATGCCGACGGCCGCGTCATGCCGAACTTCGAATACGATGTGCGCCCGATCATCGACGGCGAGCCGGCGCAGCTCTCCGAAGCAAAGGCCGATCTCGCGCGCGCACCAAGGCCGGAGCGCTGGGTGCCGAAATGGCTGGCCTGACTGCATCCACAACGTCATTGCGAGCCTAGCGAAGCAATCCAGAATCTTTCCGCAGAGGCAGTCTGGATTGCTTCGCTACGCTCGCAATGACGGAGAATGCGGCGGCGGTGTGCGACCTCTCCACCGTCATCGCGAGGAGCCCTTCCGACGAAGCAATCCAGACTGTTCCCGCGGAGGAGGTCTGGACCGCCTCACACGCAGCCATGACGCGGGAACGGCACCTTCGATCCCCCTTGACTTAGAGTGCGCTCGAAGGGGTATCTGTACGTGCGTCAGTACGAGAACGGGCACACATGAAGATCGGCGACCTCGCAAAACGAACCGGCTTGTCGGCTCACACGTTGCGTTATTATGAGCGCGTCGGGCTGCTGCCATACGCAGACCGGGATCGTTCCGGCCAGCGTGACTTTGACGCATCGATCCTCACATGGATCGCATTCCTCGGTCGGCTCAAGACCACGGGAATGCCGATCCGGGACATGTTGCGTTATGCGGCGCTTCGTGATGAAGGCGAAGCCACCGGGCCAGCCCGGCGGCAGATGCTGGAAATCCACCGGGAACAGGTTCGCACGCAGATTGCCGAACTCCAGGAATGCCTGCTCGTCCTTGATACCAAGATCGCCGGCTATGCCGGCGACGAACAGAGGACGAAGGAAAATGACGCACGTCCAACCACAAGCCGAAAGCCGCTTCGATCGCGGCCAGCGGGCCCTGTCACGCATTGACGGCAGAGCCGGCGAAAAGGTCGTCGCCTCACTGGCCGACATCGCTCCGGATTTCGCACGATACGTGATCGAGTTTCCCTTCGGCGACATTTACAGCCGCCCGGACCTCGGCCTGCGCGATCGAGAGATCGCGACGGTCGCCGCGCTGACGGCGCTCGGAAATGCCGCGCCTCAGCTCAAAGTGCATATCGAGGCGGGTCTGAACGTCGGGCTGTCTCGCGACGAGATCGTGGAGATCATCATGCAGATGGCCGTCTATGCGGGCTTCCCGGCGGCGGTGAACGGGCTGTTCGCAGCCAAGGAGGTGTTTTCCGCGCATGACGGACGGTAGGCGTCGGGAGAAGCGACCTGACGAATTTGCTCCACGACGCGAAGCGCGCCGATCTCGCCCGTGCATCCAGGCCGGAGCGCTGGGTGCCGAAATGGTTGGCGTGACGGCATCCACGTCATCATCGCGAGCGCGGCAAAGGCGATAGCGGACCCGTCATCCTTCGAGGCTCGCTCTACGGCGCGCTTGCGCCGCAGAGCGAGCGCCTCAGGATGACGGTGATGGAACGATAATCGCTGTGTGGCTTGGTTGCCGTGAGCGGAGCAATCCAGAATCTTTCCACGTTGATGGTCTGGATTGCTTCGCTACGCTCGCAATGACGGAGCGCCTCAGAACCCAGCGACACTACCGTGCAGATCGTACTGATCCGCGCGCTCGATCTTCGCGGTGACGATCTCGCCGACGCGCAACGGGCGGCGGCTGGAGAGATAGACCGCGCCGTCGATCTCCGGCGCGTCGGCCTTGGAGCGGCCTTTTGAAACCGTCGGGCCGACCTCGTCGATGATGATCTGCTGGCGCGTGCCGACCTTGCGCTTCAGCCGGCGCGCGGAGATCTTCTGCTGGCGGGCCATCAGCGCGTTGTAGCGCTCCTGCTTGATCTCTTCGGGCACGGGGTTCTCGATCGCATTCGACGTCGCACCGGCAACCGGCTCGTATTTGAAGCAGCCGAGGCGATCGATCTCGGCCTCATCCAGCCAGTCGAGCAGATAGGCGAAATCGGCATCGGTCTCGCCGGGGAAGCCGACGATGAAGGTCGAACGCAAAGCGAGATCGGGACATTCCTCGCGCCAGCGCTTGATCCGCGCCAGCGTCTTGTCCTGTGCTGCGGGGCGCTTCATCGCCTTCAGCACCTCGGGGCTCGCATGCTGGAACGGGATGTCGAGATAGGGCAGCACCTTGCCCTCGTTCATCAGCGCGATGACTTCGTCGACATGCGGGTAGGGGTAGACATATTGCAACCGGACCCAGGCGCCGAGTTCGCCGAGCTCGCGCGCGAGGTCGAGGAATTTGGCGCGGACCTGGCGATCCTTCCACGGGCTCTCGGCGTATTTGAGATCGACGCCGTAGGCCGAGGTGTCCTGCGAGATCACCAGCAATTCCTTGACGCCGGCGCCGACGAGGCGCTCGGCCTCGCGCAACACGTCATTGGCCGGACGCGAGACGAGATCACCGCGCAGCTTCGGGATGATGCAGAAAGTGCAGCGGTTGTTGCAGCCCTCGGAGATCTTCAGATAGGCGTAGTGGCGCGGCGTCAGCTTGATGCCCTGCGGCGGCACCAAATCGAGATGCGGATTGTGGGCGGGCGGCAGCGCGCGGTGCACGGCGTCCAGCACGCTCTCATATTGCTGCGGGCCGGTGATGGAGAGCACGCCGGGATAGGCCTGCTCGATCTGCTCGGGTTCCGCGCCCATGCAACCTGTTACGATCACCCTGCCGTTCTCGGCCATGGCCTCGCCGATCGCCGAAAGCGATTCCTGCTTGGCGCTGTCGAGGAAGCCGCACGTATTGACGATGACGATGTCGGCCCCGTCATGCTTGCGGGCGAGCTCGTAACCTTCCGCGCGCAGGCGCGTGATGATGCGCTCGGAATCCACCAATGCCTTGGGACAACCAAGTGATGTGAAAGATATACGCGGCGCTCTATCCATGTAATCGCCTGGACCCTGCATCTGAATTGTTCGGATATGCGATCCAACTAATTGATCCGATGGGAAAATTCAACCGTCACGCAGGAAGATATGGACCGATTGAACGTTTTTTTGATCGGCTGAAAGCTGGTTCCGATCGAGCTCACCGAAGCGATGAAGGATGCGCTCTACCGGCCGTGCTGGTTGGAGGCCTGCTTAATACCCACAAACGGTACAGGAGCGGACATCCGCCAGCCAACGCGATGGGCCACATCCGGACGTTGCGGTGAGCGTCGAGAAGTTGTAGGTGCATCAGTCGCCAACCAAGTTAAATCAACGAATGCGCTCCGACGATCAGCCAAATCCCACGGATGAGTTCGATCTGCTCTACACCCGTGGCGTGGCTGGATGGAGTGACTTGTACGTTGTGGCCCGCAACACTCAGATCGCTGTAGGCATCACGCACGTCGCGTCAGACCCGATAGCAGAACTGTCCGAACTATGTTGCAGGCTCTTACGAGGGGAGCCTCAGTGCATGGCCCGACTGCTTGACGAGCCCGGCGCAACCATACTTGCGGCATCCATTTATCCAGCTCAAAAGCACATAGCTCACATTGAATTTTGGTCCTGCCGAAGCTGGGATGATTCCCCTCCATGCGGAACGTCGATTTTGAGCGCGGACGTCAAAGTTCGGCAATTCGTGGGTTTGGTATACCGCCAATTTGAGAAAGTGCGATGGCTCTACGAAGAGCCAAGTTATCAAAAGAGAGGTGACCAGTTTCCACATGTCGCATTTGAAACGCTACAGCGATTGTGGATGGATTCATCGCGTTAGCGGCTCGGATTGAGCACGTGAGTTCTGCTTCGTGTCCGAAAGCCGACTCTCGCTTTAATGAGTACATGCCCTAATTGGCGAGCGTGTGCGGCGAGTCGAATGCACCAGTGCCTAGGGACTGATCCTGATTGGGTGGGTGCTTAACACCCGTAAGCGACACAAGAGCGGATATCTGCCAGCCAACGCCGTCGGCCAAAGGCGGACATTTTAACTAAGCATGTGGTACCGCTCTGTCAGCTGAGCGAGCTGCGAGCAGAAAATGGATATTGCCAAGAAGGTAATCACAAGACTCCCGCTGGAGGAGCTGTGGAACGAAAAAGGCAATCTGAACGCAGAATGTGTCGCAACGGGGCTGAATGCAGCGGACGTAACAGAAATGATAAAGGCAGGAGCGACTTTCGTCGTTGCTGACGTTGGGCTGCCGCCGCGCTGGATAGATCCAGCAAATCGCTTTGAGTTCTGGAAAACTGAGGTGAAGCCTCGACTTGCAGAATCCGATGAACCCGTTTTCCTTAAGCGTTTCCCCGGGGAGTATTGCTATTTCGCTTCGAAATGGCGACTTGCTGACAAGCTTTCGCTGATTGTACTTGAAAGACACCACTGACCGGCAGTGGTAGCCAAAACAGTCGCGCTACAATGATCTGGAGGTAATAGTGGTCCACGATCTGATCGCCGCGGCCGAGAGAGTCGCTGACGAGCGAGCATTCATTCGGCTCTTGCAACTGATGGCGCTGGACTGGGAAGATCAGCGGCAAAGGGAGTTGGTGAAGCCATCGTCACCATACTCAGCCGGAGCAAACGGCTGGGAAAGCGGCTCGATTGGACAATTCTTGGAGTCCGCAGCAGCTTGGGCCGAGGCCGCGTCGCCCGCCGCTAACTCTGGGCCAGACGTATCTGATGCTTGGCGTCGCGCGGCAATGATTATGGTCGCTGGAGCATTCTATGAATGACAATCCAAAAGCCGATACCTCGCGTTAGTGAGTACACGTTGATGGTTCGGATGACAGCCGCCTTCGGGCGGCATTTTCTTTGGGAGTGGGCGGCCCCAAAGTTTACATTCCTTGTCTCAGGCGCACCCGAGCGACACGAAGCTGACCTTGGGCGCAGCCGTCTGATCCATATCCAAATCTGCCTGATTGACAGGCCTGAGCTAGTCCCAATTGCCCATAATTACAACCCTTTGCATCGCCCTCCGGCATGCTATGGATGAATCGCCGGGTGGTGAGTGAGCTATGAGCGCCGAACAGTCGCCTAAAATCGTGATTGTCGACGAGAGCCCGATCCGGGCCGCGATCCTCGAGGAGGGGTTGCGGGAGGCCGGATTCACGCAGGTGGTCCATATCCGCGAGATGCAGAGCCTGCTCGCCCGTATTTATGCGGTGGACCCTGATATCATCCTGATCGATCTGGAAAACCCCAGCCGCGACGTGCTTGAGGCGATGTTCCAGGTCAGCCGCGCCGTGAAGCGGCCGATCGCGATGTTCGTGGACCAGAGCGATTCAGCCTCGATCCAGGCGTCCGTGGAGGCGGGCGTATCCGCCTACATCGTCGACGGGTTGAAGAAGGAGCGCATCAAGCCGATCCTCGACCTCTGCGTGTCCCGCTTCAACGCCTTCGCCAAACTCCAGGAGGAGCTGGAACGCACCAAGTCGCAGCTCGAGGACCGCAAGATCATCGAAAAGGCCAAGGGAATTTTGATGAAGGTCAAGGGCCTCACCGAGGACGAGGCCTACGTGCTGCTGCGCTCCACGGCGATGCGCGAGAAGAAGAAAATCGGCGAGATCGCGCAGTCGATCATCACCGCGTCGGAGATGCTGAAATGACCGCTCCCCTCCGCATCGGGTTCATCCCGCTGGTCGACGCCGCCGCCCTGATCGTCGCCGTCGACAAGGGCTTTGCCGCCGCCGAAGGGCTCGAGGTCGAACTGGTGCGCGAGGTCTCCTGGTCCAACGTCCGTGACAAGCTCAATATCGGCCTGTTCGACGCCGCGCATCTGCTGGCGCCGGTGGCGATCGCGTCCTCGCTCGGGCTCGGCCACGTCAAGGTGCCGATCGCGGCGCCCTTCAACCTCGGTATCAACGGCAACGCGATCACGGTCTCGCCGGCGCTGCATGCCGCGCTGATGGAGGAGATCGACGGTGACCGCTTCGATCCGCTTGTCACGGCGAAAGCGCTGGCGAAGGTCGTCGCGAAACGGCGCAAGCTAGGTGCCGATCCGCTGACCTTCGGCATGACCTTCCCGTTCTCGACCCACAATTACCAGCTGCGGTTCTGGATGGCGGCGGCCGGCGTCGATCCGGACGAGGATGTGCGCCTCGTGGTGCTGCCGCCGCCCTACATGGTCGATAGCCTCGCCAATGGCCATGTCGATGCGTTCTGTGTCGGCGCGCCCTGGAATTCGGTCGCAGTCGATCTCGGCATCGGCCACATCCTGCATTTCGTCTCCGACATTCTCGTGCGCGCGGCAGAGAAGGTGCTGGCGGTTCGCCAGGTCTGGGCCGACAAGCATCCGGATGTGGTGGCAGCGCTGGTGCGCGCGGCCGTGAAGGGCGCCGCGTTCATCGAGGACCCCGCGAACCTATCTGAGGCGGCGCGGATCCTGGCGCAGCCGGAACGGATCGGCGTCGATGCCGAAGTCATCCAGCGAACCCTCACCGGGCGCCTGAAGATTTCTCCCGACGGCACCCTCCGCGAGAGCGGCCGCTATCTCCTGGTCGGACGCGAAGGGGCAGGGCGCCCCGATCCGGTCCAGGCGGCCTGGCTCTATGCGCAGATGGTGCGCTGGGGGCAAACGGCGTTGACGCCTGACGGCGTCAAGACCGCGATGGCCGTGTTCAGGCCGGACCTCTACGACGCAGCCCTCGGTCAGCAATCGCCCGCTGAAGCTCCCGCGGCGTTCGGGGCATTTGCGGGCCCGGCCTTCGATCCCGGCAACATCCGGGGGCATCTGGAGGCCTTCGAGGTCGGACGCTGGAAGGCCTGATTCGGCCTCTGCATCGTTTTTGGGCGGAAGAGACCATCGGCTAAATTTTGAGCCGCCTGCTCGAATTTCATAAGAGTTCCGGACCGGGATTTGCCGAGTGTGTCTGCAACCAACTGAAATCAAAGCAATTTTCATTTCATCGAAGCTGGCACGCAACTTGTATGTTGCAGTGCGGCCAGCTTGTCACAGACGCCTGCTGAGCCAAGTCCCGCAGCAACGAAGCTGACCGGACCGTTGGGTGCGCAGCCGGCTTCTTGAGCCAGCCGAGTTCCTCGCGGGTCGCGCAATTTTCCGTCGATGCCACCCGGTGGCCGCAGGAGCTTCGTTACCGACCATGAAAATCGATACGCTCTCAGTCGACTTTTCCGACGAGCAGAAACGCTATCTCGAAGGCTTCACGACCGGTTTGCAGATCAGCCGGGTCGGTCGCGGTCTCGGCGGCAGCGCCGGCAAGGCCAATGCCGAGCCCACCGGCCCCGACGCCGTCCACATCAAGGCGCAGGACAAGGTCATCGCCGCCGGCAAGAAGCTCGCCGACCAGGAGAAGTTCAAGCGCGACGAGCATCCCTTCGATGCCTATCCGCGATTGCGGCAGCAGGCGCTCGACAACGCGCCGCCGAGCCCGGCGGACAATTTCCGCTGGCGCTATTACGGCATCTTCTACGTCGCGCCGACGCAGGACTCCTACATGTGCCGGCTGCGCATCCCGAACGGCATCATGAAGCACTGGCAGCTGTCCGGCCTTGCCGATCTCGCCGACGATCTCTGCGGCCCGTACAGCCACGTCACGACGCGCGCCAATCTCCAGCTCCGCGAGATCCCGCCGAAGAACGCAATCAAGCTGATCGAGGGCATCCAGGACCTCGGCCTGTGCTCACGCGGCTCCGGCGCCGACAACATCCGCAACGTGACGGGGACGCCGACGGCCGGAATCGATCCGCAGGAGCTGATCGACACGCGTCCCTTTGCGCGGGAGTGGCACCACCACATCCTCAACGATCGCTCGCTCTACGGCCTGCCGCGCAAGTTCAACGTCGCCTTCGACGGCGCCGGCAGGATCGCGGTCCTGGAGGAAACCAACGACATCGCGTTCACCGCGTTCGAGGTGAAGGATGGATTTGGCGTCGAGCCCGGAATCTGGTTCCGCCTCGGCCTCGGCGGCATCACCGGCCACAAGGACTTTGCAAAATACTCCAACATCATCGTCAAGCCGGAGCAGGCCACCGCCGTCGCCGACGCCATCGTGCGCGTGTTCATGGATCACGGTGACCGCACCAACCGCAACAAGGCGCGTTTGAAATACGTGCTCGATGCCATGGGCCATGACGGTTTCCTTAAACTCGTCGAGGAGCGGCTGAAGACGCCGTTTACGCGCGTGCCGGAAGAGGCGTTTCTTCCGCGGCCAGCCGCGGACCGCATGGCGCATATCGGCGTGCACAAGCAGAAGCAGGACGGCTTGAACTGGATCGGCGTCTCGCTGACGCTCGGCAAGGTCAGCTGCGATCAGATGCGGGGTCTGGCCAAAGTGGCGCGGGACCTCGGCGATGGCGAGATCCGCCTGACCGTCTGGCAGAACCTGCTGATATCGGGCGTGCGCAACGAGAATGTCGAGCTCGCCATCGCTGCGATCAAGCAGATCGGGCTCGCGGTCGAGGCCTCGCACATCCGCGCCGGCCTGATCGCCTGCACCGGCAGTGCAGGCTGCCGTTTCGCGGCTTCCAATACCAAGCGCAATGCTGCCGAGATCGGTGACTGGTGCGAGCCGCGCGTCGCCATGGACAAGCCGGTCAACATCCACGTCACCGGCTGCCATCATTCCTGCGCGCAGCATTACATCAGCGACATCGGCCTGATCGGAGCACGCGTGCCGATCAACGACGAAGACACGGTGGAGGGCTATCACCTCTTCACTGGCGGCGGGTTCGGCCCTGACGCCGACGTCGGGCAGGAGGTCTATCACGACCTCAAGGCCGAAGACGCGCCGAAGACGGTCGAGGGACTGCTCAAGGCCTATATCGCCCACCGCTCGTCGCCCGACGAGACCTTCCTGTCCTTTGCGCGCCGCCATGACGGCGAAACGCTGCGCAAGCTTGCCGATGCACAGGTGTCCGCATGAACCAGATCACCCCTCCGCCGAAGCTCGACATCATTCCCGCCAGCGCCCCGTTCTCCGACGCACAGCGCTCCTGGCTCAACGGCTTCTTCGCCGGGCTGTTGTCGCCTGATGTGGCGACGCCCTTGTCGGCGGAGCAGGGCGCCGCCGTCATGCAAGCCGGTGACGGCGACGACGGTGAAGCGCCATGGCACGATCAGACCATGCCGATCGCGGACCGGATGAAGCTCGCCGAAGGCCGTCCCGTGCGCCGCAAGATGATGGCCGCGATGGCGCAGCAGGATTGCGGCCAGTGCGGCTATAATTGCCACGACTATTCGGAGGCGATCGCCACCCGTAGCGAAGCACGGCTCAATCTCTGCGTCCCCGGCGGCAAGGAAACCGCGCGGATGCTGAAGTCGCTGTACGAGGAGCTGGACAAGGCGCCGGCGGCCAAGGCAGGTGACAAGGCGGCCGACAAGGTGGATGCGGTGGCGGCGCCGGCCGTGACGGTGACGATCGCCGAGCCCGGCCGCTCGCGCGACAATCCGGTCGCGGCGACGTTCCTGTCGCGGCGCCTGCTCAACAAGGGGAAGTCGGAGAAGGAGACCTATCACGTCGAGTTCGATCTCGCCGAGAGCAAGCTCGACTATGTCGTCGGCGATAGCTTCGGCGTGTTCGCGCGCAACGAGGTCGGCCTCGTCGATCAGATCATCGCGCTGCTCGGCGCCTCCCACACCACCAAGGTCAACGGCAAGACGCTGCGCGAGGTGCTGATCGACGACGTCTCGCTGTCGCCGGCGCCCGACACGCTGTTCGAGCTGATCTCCTTCATCACCGGCGGCGCACAACGCGAAAAGGCGCGAGCGCTGGCGCAGGGCGAGGATCCCGATGGCGACGCCGCCACGCTCGACGTCATGGCGGCGCTCCAGAAGTTTTCGGGCACGCGGCCGCATCCGGAGGCCTTCGTCGAGGCGCTGGAGCCGCTCCAGCCGCGGCTCTATTCAATCTCGTCCTCGCACAATGCGACGCCGGGAAAACTATCGCTGACGGTGGACTCCGTGCGTTACGTCATCGGCAAGCGCAAGCGGATCGGCGTGGCCTCGACCTTCCTCGGCGAACGCATCGCCGAGGGCGAGAAGCTCAAGGTCTATGTGCAGAAGGCGCATGGTTTCGGCCTGCCGCTGGATCCGAAGACGCCCGTCATCATGATCGGCCCCGGTACCGGCATTGCGCCGTTCCGCGCCTTTCTGCTCGATCGCAAGGCGACCGGCGCGCCGGGCAAGAACTGGCTGTTCTTCGGTCATCAACGCAGCGATTGCGACTTCTTCTACCAGGAAGAGCTCAATGCGATGAAGACGTCGGGTCAATTGACGCGGCTGTCGCTGGCCTGGTCGCGCGACGGCGAGAAGAAGTTTTACGTGCAGGACCGCATGCGCGAGGTCGGCCGCGAATTGTGGACCTGGCTCGCCGACGGCGCGCATCTCTACATCTGCGGCGATGCCAAGCGCATGGCCAAGGACGTCGAACGCGCACTGGTCGATATCGTCGCGCAGTTCGGGGCACGTTCGACGGATGAGGCCGTCAGTTTTGTCGCCGAGCTCAAGAAGACGGGCCGCTTCCAGGCTGACGTGTACTAAGGCGTGAGCCGATCAGCGCAAATCGTCCCGGCGGCGCAAACATCAGGCGTCGCGCCGCTGGGCCGTTTCTACTGTGCATGGGGTTGTTTTCGACAATTTTGTTTGGAGGGGGTCTGAATGCCTCCGCCCGACTGTCATCCCACCGTCATCCGGGCCGGTTCCAGCTGGCTCGGATCTTAACGAATAAGATTCTCGGAACCCCCAGGTGAAGAGAATTTGCACCTGCGACGGGGCGCCTTCAGAGAACCTCCATCGCTATTTTCGCCGCCACCTTGCCTCCCGCCAGGGTTGATCCTTCATACTCCCACAAATGGGGCGTTGGAGATCGACCATGCGCGAACTATCGGCGGAAGCCAGGCTGCACTTCTACGCGCGCTCGCTCTCGCGTCGGACCGGGGCGAGCATGCATCACGTTGGGCTCTACAGCGCCTTTGCCGTCATCGCCGCCATCGTGTTCGGCACGCTCTCGGTGCATCCGTTCTGATCACGCCCCGCGCTTGAACGGCGCGACCTCGATGCCCGCATCCTTCAACGCCTGACGCAGGCCGCGCGCGATGTCGACCGCGCCGTGCGTGTCACCGTGGATGCACACCGTGTCCGTACGCATCTTGATCACCTTGCCCGTCACCGACACCACCGCGCCGTCCTGCACCATGCGCACCACGCGATCGGCGATCGCCTTGGCATCGTGCAGCACCGCGCCGGGCTTCTTGCGCGAGACGAGGTTGCCGTCGTCCTCATAGGCGCGGTCAGCGAACACCTCGTGCACCATCGGCAGATTGGCCTCTTCGCCGGCCTTCACCAGCTTCGAATTGGCGAGCACAACAAAGATCAGGCTCGGGTCGACCGCCCTGATGCCGGCGGCGATCGCCTTGGCCGTCATGTCGTCCTCGCAGGCGACGTTGGAAAGCGCGCCATGCGCCTTCACATGCGTGACCTTGTGCCCGGCCGCGGTCGCGATCGCCTGCAACGCGCCGATCTGGTAGGCGACGAGATTCTCGATCTCGGAGGCCTTCAGGCCCGCGATTGGATGGCGGCCGAAACCGTGCAGGTCGCGGTAGCCCGGATGGGCGCCGACCGAAACGCCGCGCGCCTTCGCCAACTCGACCGTCCGGCGCATGATGTCGGGGTCGCCGGCATGGAAGCCGCAGGCGACATTGACCGAGCTGGCAAGGTCGATCATCGCGGCGTCGTTGCCCATCTCCCACGCGCCAAAACCTTCGCCGAGGTCGCAATTGAGATCGATCGTCTTCATGGTTGCTCTCCGCCTCTGGTCGTCTTGTCGCTTATGGCTCCGCCGTGACCTGCCAGGTCCCGGCATCCACGGCGCTCACCGCATAGCCCGCGACATTAGCATCGCTGAGCGCCTCGATGTTCAGCTCGACGGTGTCGGAAGAGCGCAGGCGATCGGGCAGGTTGCGGATGAGTTGCGCGAACTTGCGCGCCTCCTCCTGCGCCTCGGCCATGGTGACCTCGAGGAAGCGGAACGCGGTTCCCGCCGAGGTCTGCGCGAGGCGGCCGACATCGGCCGTGATCACGGTTGCGATCTTCGGATAGCCGCCGGACGTGCCGCGATCCATCATCAGCGCGATCGGCGCGCCGTTGCCGGGCACCTGGATGCTGCCGTTGACGGTGCCGTCGGAAACGATGTTGTGGCCATGCAGATGCTTGATCGCCGGGCCCTCGAGCCGGTAGCCCATGCGGTCGGAGGTGGCCGAGATCTTCCACTCGCTATCGAGGAACAGCGCCTTGTTGGCGTCGTCGAACTCGTCGTCCTGCGGGCCCAGCAGGACACGGATCGGACCGCTCGCAGGCTTCGGCAGCTCGATGCGCAGCTCGGGCGCGCCGCTTGCGGCATCGACTGTGAATTCATCGCCGGCCTGGAGCGGGCGTGGGTAGGGGCTGCCGAGGCCCGCGCGGGCGTTCACCGCGAGACTGCCGAACACCGGCTCGCCCTTGATCCCGCCTTCGATCGCCAGATAAGTGAACGCCCCGCCGCGGGCAAAGCCCAGCGTCAGCGCCTCGCCGTCCTTCAGCGTCACCGACGTGTCCATCGCCACTGGCTTACCGGCGACGTCGGCATTGCGCGGCGCGCCGGCGATCGCGACGCGTACGGCGCCGTCTTTGGCGGTGAACGTGGCGCCGAAGGGGCCGATCTCGACCACGGCCGCGAACGGCTCGTTGCCGACCAGCGTGTTCGCTGCCGCCAGCGACAGACGGTCCATCGCGCCGCTGACCGTCAGGCCGTAGCGCTGCGCGCCGTGGCGGCCGCCGTCCTGAACGGAGCTTGCGGGACCGATGCTGGCGATCACGAGCCGGCTCATGCGATCACCTGCTCGGCGATGATCTCGCCGGCCTCGGCGGCGCGATCCTGTTCCTCGAAGGTCTTGTGGTCGATGGCGAAAAACGTCACGCGATCACCGGGTTCGGTGAGAAAGGTCGGATTCCGGTGGAGTTGATAGGTTCTGACAGGTGTGCGGCCGAGCAAGTGCCAGCCGCTCGGAGCCGCCAGGCACTGGATTCCGGCCTGGATGCCGCCGATCGAGATCGTGCCGGCGGGCGTGAACAGCCGCGGGCTCTGGCGCCGCGACATGTGCAGGGATTTGTCGAGGCCGCTGAGATAGGACCAGCCCGGGGTGAAACCGATCATGGCGACACGGTAGTCGCCGGCGACGTGACGGGCGACGATGTCGTCGGGCGTGGTGTTCAGCGCCTTGGCGACATCCTCGAGGTCGATGCCGTGCTCGCCGCCATAGGCGACCGGAATGCGCCAGCGCCGCGCCCTCGCGGCCGGCGGCAGCGGCTGGCTGGCCAGCGCGAGCAGCTTTTCGCCGAGCGCGTCGAAGCCGATCTTGCCGGGATCGTAATGCACCAGCAGCGAGCGATAGGTCGGAACGGTCTCGGTGATGCCGTCGATGGGGCTTGCTGCGAGCGCCTTGTCGAGCGCGAGCACGCGCTCGTTGGCGGCGTCATCGATGGTGCGGCTGAATTCGACCGTGACGGCGCTGTCGCCACTGGGCAGAAGGCGGGGCGGGGGAAGCGTCGCGGCCATGAGCTGTCGAAGGGCTGTCGAAATCGGGCTTCTCAGGAAATGCGGGCTCAGCCTTGAGTTCCGCTTGTCCTTGCTTCGCGTAAATGCGCCCGCAAGTCCAATAAATTAATGCAAGGGGAAACGATAAAGCGTTGTTATCGCGTCGCATAACAGCCCAGCGGCCCTGCGTTCTTGCTGGCTCTTTGGCCCTTGACGCAAGGGCTGCGGCTCGCAAGATGCGCGCGTTCTTTCCCGCCCATCCGGAGCTCGTTCTCGTCCATGTCGCTGTCCCCCGAAGCCCGCAAGACCCTCGCCGGCATCACCACTGCCACCATCACCACGGTCCTGCTGAAGAAGGGCCTGCGCAACGTGTGGATGCGCGGCGCGCGTCCGCTGCGCCCGGGCCTGCCGCGGCTGGTCGGGCCCGCCTTCACGCTGCGCTTCGTGCCGGCGCGCGAGGATCTGGCGACGCCGGAATCCTGGTCGTCGCCGATCTCGACCCGCACCGCGATCGAGGCGATGCCGGACGGCTGCATTGCCGTGGTCGATGCCATGGGCATCACCGATGCCGGCATTTTCGGCGACATCCTCTGCGCGCGCATGATGAAGCGCGGCGTCACTGCGCTGGTCACCGACGGCGTGGTGCGTGACGTCGAGGGCGTGCTCGGCACCAATCTTCCGGTGTGGTGCGACGGCTATGCCGCGCCGCCGTCGGTTGCGGGCCTCACCTTCGTCGGCTGGGGCGAGCCGATCGGCTGCGGTGGCGTCGCCGTGTTCCCGAACGACATCGTGGTCGCCGACCAGGACGGCTGCGTGCTGATCCCGCAGGCGATGCTCGATCACGTGCTCAATGAGGGTGTCGAGCAGGAGCGGATGGAAGCCTGGATCGTCAACGAGGTGAACGACGGCGCGGTGCTGCCGGGCCTCTATCCCATGAACGCCGAAACCAAGGCGCGCTACGCCGCCAGCAAGAAGTAACAGGAAACGAGGTATCCCATGGAAATCACCGTCGCAGGCACGCGGCCGACCCGCCGCGCGCCTAAGGAAAATTTTACGGGCACCGTGTTGCAGGACCCCGTGATCATGGCCCCGGCGCCGGCGCGGCTGAACTGCTCGCGCGTCACCTTTGAGCCGGGCGCGCGTACCAACTGGCACCACCATCCGCTCGGGCAGACGCTCTACGTGATTTCGGGCGTCGGCCGTGTTCAGACCGAGGGCGGTCCGGTTCAGGAGATCCGTCCCGGTGACACCGTCTGGATTCCGCCGGGTGAACTGCACTGGCACGGCGCCTCGCCCAACAACAGCATGTGCCACATCGCCATGCAGGAAGCGCTCGACGGCGTCTATTCGACCTGGCTGGAGCCGGTGACCGACGCGGAGTATGGCGCGGCGCTGGGCTAATCTCTCGTGCCCCGGATGCAATGCAGCGCGTAAGCGCTGCGTTGCCGATCCGGGGCCCACGAGTTTCCTCAAAGCAAGAGCCCTTGGGTCCCGGCTCTGCGCAGCAACGCTTTGCGTTGCAGCGCGTCCGGAACATGGCAAATCACATCCGTTCCGCCGTCCACGTGCCCGTGCACAGGGTGCCGCGCCATGTGCCGGAGCCTGAGGTGCCGCTGAGCCGGCCGAAGCCGACGGCGAGTTTGATCCCGGTGCTCAAGGTGATGTTGATGCTGCCGGCATCGGCCACGCGGCCGGATGCCGACACCGCAGCGCTGCTCGATGCGATCGGCGCGCGGGGCTCTGTGAGGTGGCGCACTCCGCAAAGAGATCGCGGACAGAAGCAAAGGGGCCCGGATTGCGGGCCCCTTGTCTCGGTTCGAACGTCGAAGCCGGACTCAGTTCACGCGCGTCCAGGTCTGGCCGCCGCAGAACATGCCGCCGAAGGCGCAGCCTTGCACGCGCAGGCGGTCGGTGCCCTTCATCGCGATCGTGGAATCGTAGGTCGAGCCGGAGTTGGGATCGAGGATGCGGCCGGACCATTTCTGATCCTTGTTCTGGTCCTTGCCGGGCTTCATGTTGATCAGGACCTGCTCGCCGTTCTGGTTCGATTTGCTGTCGACCGAATAGCCGCAGAGGTTGCTGCCGCATTGCTCGATGCGGACCTTGCCTTCCTTCTCCTCGGTGAGCCAGATGCCGAGCGGTGAATTGAGATCGCGCGCGGGCGCGGCTGCGGGAGCCGGGGGCGCGACGGCGGCGGCCTGAACAGGTGCGGGGGTCGGCGCTGGAGCGGGGGCTGGAGGCGGCGCCGGGGGCGCGGCAGCCACGGTCGGAGCCGGCGGCGGCGCCACGGCGGGCGCTGCCTGCTGCCCGACCGGAGCGGGCGCCGGAGGCGTTGCGGGCGGCGGCAACACGGCCGTTTCGGCTGGCGCGTTGCTGGCGGTTGCGGATGGAGGCGGAGCGGGCGGGGGCGGAACCGGCGGCAGCGCTGCAGCGGCCGGCGCCTGTTCGGTTGCGGGCGGCGCCACGGCAGGGGCGGGAGCTGGTGCCGGAGCGGCCTGAGGTTGCGGATCAACCTTGGCCTGTTGAGGCGCCTGCTGACCCGGGCTCGTCTCGTTCTTCTTGGCTTTCTTCGCCTTGCCCTGGCCGGTGTTGTCGTAGACGCCGGGGATCTGCACCGTGCCGCGGTCCGGATCGATGCGGATGGTGCGCCCGCCATATTCGAAAGTGTACTGCGCCTGCGCAGCGGTGCTCGCCAAAAGGAATGCGGCCGTGGCCAACAGCTTCCTCATTTCCGTCTCCTGAACAGCTGGTCCCGGTACCAACGCTTACGCGCCGGCTCGATCGCAAAAAGTGATCTAGATCACTGTCACCGTATGAGTCGTGGTCCGGCGGTGCCGGGTTCAATACGCCCGGAACCCGTCCACAATTCGGGCGAAGCAAGCGACAGGAGGACGCGGCCCCGAGCCCGTTCCGATGAAATTGGAATGAGGCCCTAGATTCTAGTATGGACGCGTCTTTACGCGAGCCGGTACCCCACTTCGCTCGAAAACGATCTAGTCGAACCAGGCGGCGTAGATCTTCCTGTAGCTGCCGTCCTCCATCGAAATGTGCAGCCACTGGTCGACGAAAGCCTTCAGCGCCATGTCGCGCTGGAGCCAGTAGGCCTTCTCCGAGAAGTCGAACGGCTTGTCGGGATGCACCGCGCAGAGCACGCCGGAATGCTGCTTCTGCTGGTAGCGGGTCTCGGAGGCGTCCGTCATCATCAAATCGGCGTTGCCCTTGGCGATCTCGTCGAAGATCACGGTGTTGTCGGAGAAGACGTTGATCTCGGCGTCCTTGATGTTGGCGCGCGCGAACCGCTCGTTGGTGCCGCCGGGATTGACGATGACGCGGGTGCCCTTCTTGTCGATGTCGGAGATGGTCTGGTACTTGCCGACGTCGGCGCAGCGTGCGATCGGCGTCTTGCCTTCACGCATGATCGGCATCGAGAAGAAGCCCTTCTTCTGCCGGTCGAGCGTGACCGAGACGCCGCCCATGGCGATGTCGAACTGGTCGGCCTCGAAGTCCTTCATGAGCTTCGGCCAGGCCGTCGGCACGAATTCGACTTTGACGCCGAGCGCCTTGCCGAGTGCCTCCGCCATGTCGACGTCGAAGCCGCTGAACTGCTGTGTCGCCTTGTCCAGGTAGGTGAAAGGCTTGTAGTCGCCGGTCATGCCGACGCGCAGAGTGCCGCGCTTGACGATCTCATCGAGGCGCGACGGCGCCGGCTGCTGTGCATATGCCGAAAAGTTCGCCAGCAGGACGGCGGCCAAAGCCGCCACGATTCGAACGATCATCTCTTTTCCACCCATGCCCGAGCTGTCATTGTGCAGCTCTTGAAACTTGGATTTAGACCAGATGCCCGTCGCTGGCGAGGCGGAATTGAAGGGAATTTAGGGTGACGATCTCGATGTATGACGCCTCGGTCGGCGTGTTCGTGCCGTATCTGCGCAACCTGTCGGCACTGCTGGACAAGGGCGTCGCCTATGCCGAAAGCCGGAAGTTCAATCCGGCCGTCCTGCTCGGCATGCGCATGGCGCCGAACATGTACGATCTGGCGCAGCAGATAGGGGAGGCGTGCCGCCATGCCACGGTCGCGCCGGCCTTGCTGGCC
The DNA here is from genome assembly GCF_029989365.1 of Bradyrhizobium sp. Arg816. Classification (GTDB taxonomy): domain Bacteria; phylum Pseudomonadota; class Alphaproteobacteria; order Rhizobiales; family Xanthobacteraceae; genus Bradyrhizobium. Next base: position 182,670 of record NZ_JAPRAQ010000002.1, read on the forward strand.
GAGCAAGAGCCGGTGGCGCTGCCGGCGCTGGAGCACGACATCGCCGGGCTTCAGGCGCGCATTGCGACGTCAATCGAGTTCATCGAAAGCCTGTCGCGCGCCGAGATCGATAGTGCGGCGGAACGGAATGTCTTCTTCAGGCTGAAAAACGGGACCGAGCTGCCCTTCACCGGGCGGACGCTGCTGCTGACGTTCAGCGTCCCGCAATTCTTCTTTCACGTCACGACATCCTACGACTTGCTCCGGCATGCCGGCGTCGAGCTCGTGAAGCGGGATTTTCTCGGCCCCCGCGAGCGCTAGGCTTCGCCCCTGCGCTCGTAATCGGCGAGCGAGCTGCGGCCGGCGATCTCGCTGCGCAGCTCCTCGAAGCGCCGATGTGCCTCGTCCTCGTGCGCGTCGACGAAATGCACCGCGGCTTCGCTCGTCATCGGGCCGCTGATCACGGGCGCGGACTGCTCGCCGATGGTCTCGTGGACGTAGAACTGGCCGTCATCGCCGCGATGGACCGTCCATTTCAGACGGATCGCCACCATCGGCCCCGGACCGACTTTGCTGTAGCCGTCCGCATCGGTGTGCTCCGGCACCAGCGGTTGCTCCTCGACCACGGGATGCTCGTGCTCTTCAGCGACCGCATGCTCGTCGGCGATCGGATGCTCGTCGGTGACGACCTGCTCACCGGCGACCACCATTTCGGTCTCGGTCTCGCGCTCGGGGTGCTCCAAAATGCTCGCGATGGTCGCCAGCGCGTGGTCGGTCGGGTCGATCTCTGACAAGGGTTCATCCTCCAGCTCGACGCGGCCGGCAAGTCTGTCCCACTGCCGCCGCGGCCGGCCTTATTACGCGGATTTGATTAAGGCTGAGTTTGGGCTCGATCTGCACCAAAAATGGGACGCATTCTGGCGTTCCGGAGGCGGGCGGATAACCGCCCGCCCGGAGGTCGGCTCAGCCGAGCACGTCCTGGTTGATGATGTTCTGCCGGATGGGATCGCCGTCCAGCACACTGAGGATGTTGCGAGCGGTCTGCTCGCTCATGCGGCTCACCGCCTCGACGGTGACGCCGGCGACGTGCGGGGCCATGATGACGTTGGGCAGCGCGAACAGGGCGTTGCTGACCGGCGGCGGCTCAACCTCGAACACGTCGATACCGGCACCGGCAATCCTGCCGGAGACCAGGGCGTCGTATAGCGCGGCCTCCTTCACGATGCCGCCGCGTGCAGTGTTGATGAGGTAGGATTTCGGCTTCATCCGGCCGATCCGCGCCGTATCGAAGAGGCCGACGGTTTCCGGCGTCTTCGGGCAGTGGATGGTGACGAAGTCGGCGTTGGGCAGCGCTGCGTCGAGATCGGCGACGGGCTCGCAGCCCGCGGCCTTGATCTCGGCGGCAGGCTTGTAGGGATCGTAGACCTGCACCTTCATGTCCATCGCCAGGCAGCGCTTGGCGGTGCGTGTGCCGATGCGGCCGAAGCCGATGACGAGCACGGTCTTGCCGTAGAGATCGAACGGCAGCATGCCGAGCCGGTCGGCCCATTTGCCGTCCTTGACGCAGGAATGCATTTCCTGCGCGCGCTTGGCCAGCGTCAGCATCATGAACAGCGCCTGCTCGGCGACCGAGGGCGAGTTGGCGCTGCCCGCGACCATCAGCGGCACCTTGCGGCGGGAGAGGGCGGGTACGTCGACGGCGTCATAGCCGACGCCGATGCGGGTCACCACCTTCATGTCGCGGGATGCCTCGAGCTCGGTCTCGCCGAAGGCGGTGGCGCCGAGCGCCACGCCATGGACCGGCGCGTGGCTCTTCAACAGCGCCTCAAAATCCTTCGCCGAGATCAGGTTTGGAAATTCGACGAGCTCGATATCGTCTCGCTGGGTGAGGAGGGCGCGGGCCCCTTGCGACAAAGTTTGTGTAACGAAAATCTTCTTCTTGTTGGTCGCCATCGCTCCCTGCCTGCTTGCATTTCTTGGACCTGCGTCACAACACGACGCCGGTGTCTTCGTTTAGCAGGTGCATATTGTTGAGGTCCATCGCCAAACGCATGGGTGCCCCGTCCTTGGCGCCGGCGTTGGGATCGACGCGGCCGCAGACCGGCGTGCCGTCGAGGCCGAAATAGACCAGGGTCTCCATCCCCATCGGCTCGGTGACGTCGAGCACGGTATCGAAGGTCTCGACGCCCGGCCCCAGATGCGCATGCGACTCGGTGAGGTGCTCGGGCCGGAGGCCGAGCAGGAGCTTGTCGGTGCGCGGCAACGCGTTGTAGCGCGTGGCGCGAGCCGGTGGCAGGGCAAAGGCGATGCGGTCGGTGAGGCGGATCTGGAGCGCGCCACCGACATCCTCCAGCCGGCACGGGATGAAATTCATCGCGGGCGAGCCGATGAAGCCGGCGACGAAGCGCGTCGCCGGCTTGTGGTAGAGCTCGTTGGGCGTGCCGATCTGCTCGATGCGGCCCTTGTTCATCACAACGACGCGGTCAGCCAACGTCATCGCCTCGACCTGGTCGTGGGTGACGTAGACCGTGGTGGTGCGCACCTTCTGGTGCACCTTCTTTATCTCGATCCGCATCTGCACGCGCAGCTTGGCGTCGAGATTGGACAGCGGCTCGTCGAACAGGAACACTTTCGGATTGCGCACGATGGCGCGGCCCATCGCGACGCGCTGGCGCTGACCGCCGGAGAGCTGCTTCGGCTTGCGGTCGATCAGGTCGGTGATGTCGAGGAGGCGGGCGGCTTCCGTCACCCGCGCCTTGATCTCGGCCTTGGGATAGTGCTTCAGGCGCAGCCCGAACGACATGTTCTCCGCGACCGTCATGTGCGGGTACAGCGCGTAGTTCTGGAACACCATCGCGATGTCGCGGTCCTTGGGCGGCACGTCGTTGACGACGTCGCCGCCGATCATGATGTCGCCGTCGGTGATGTCCTCCAGTCCCGCGATCATGCGCAACGTCGTCGACTTGCCGCACCCGGAGGGGCCGACGAGCACGATGAACTCGTGGTCGGAGATATCGAGATCGATGCCGCGCACAGCTTCGACATCGTCGTAACGCTTGATCACCTTGCGCAGGGAAACGTCGGCCATTGAACTTGAACCCCTCGATATCAACCCTTCGTCGCGCCGGCGGTCAGGCCGGCGATGTAGTAGTCCATCAGGAAGGCGTAGATGATCAGCGGCGGAGCTGCGCCGAGCAGCGCCCCGGTCATGATCTGCCCCCAGTTGAAGACGTCGCCCTTGATCAGCGTGGTAGTGATGCCGACGGGCAGCACGAGCTGGTCGATGGACGTCGTGAACACCAGGGGATAGAGGAACTGCGCCCAGGATACCGTGAAGGCGAAGATGGTTGCCGCGATCAGCCCGGGCAGCGCCACGGGAATGAAGATCCGCGTCAGCGTTTGGAGCCAGGATGCGCCGTCGATGATCGCGGCTTCGTCGAGTTCCTTCGGGATCGACGCGAAGTAGCCGATCATGATCCAGGTGCAAAACGGCACCGTCAGCGTCGGATACACGAACAGCAGCACATACCATCGGTTGAGCAACGTGATGCCGGTGAGGTCCTGAACCAGCGCCAGCATCTTGAACAGCGGGATGAAGAGGAGGCTGTCCGGGACCAGGTAGGTCAGGAACACGCCGGTCGCGAGCGTTGTCGAGCCCCAGAACTTCATCCGCGCGAGCGCGAAGGCCGCAGGGATGCTGATCAGCATGGTGACTATCACAACCACCAGCGACACGATGGTCGAATTCCAGAAGAACCGGAGGAATTGGTTCGACGTCAGTAGTTCGACATAGTTTGCCAGCGTCGGGTGGAACACCCACCACGGATTAGTCGCAGCCGAGATCTCCGCGCTGCTCTTGAGCGAGGTGATCACCATGTAGAGCGGCGGCGTCAGAAAAAAGATCGCAAACAGCACAAGGAAGAAATAGGACCAGCGCAGCGCCCAGGCACGGTCGCGGCTCATGCTGCCATATTTGACCTTGCGCCGGGGGCCCGCCTTGTCGATCGCCATTGTGCTCATCAGGATTCGTTCCCGCGCTTGTTGACGTCGCGCAGGATGAATATCGCTGCGACGGCGAGGATTGGGACCATAAACAGCGAGACGCTGGCGCCGAGCGGAATGTCGTTGCTCTCGATGCCGACCCGGAACGCATAGGTGGCAAAGATCTGGGTCTGGTCGAGAGGCCCGCCTGAGGTCAGGATGCGGACGATGTCGAAATTGGCAAAGGTGACGATCAGCGAGAACAGCGTCGTGATGGCGATGATGTTGCGCATCATAGGCAGCGTCACGTACCAGATCTTCTGCCACCAATTGGCGCCGTCGATTGCGGCGGCCTCGTAGAGCTGGTCCGGCACCGATTTCAGTGCCGCCAGATACATAATCAGGAAGAACGGCGCGCCGTACCAGACGTTGACGAGGATGACGGAAAAGCGCGCCCAGGCGGCATCGCCGAGCCAGTTGATGGGACCGATGCCGAAAAATGAGAGCGTATAATTGAACGCGCTGTAGGATGGGTCGAACAGCCATAGCCAGGCGAGCGTGCTCATCGCCGGCGGGATCACCCAGGGCACCAGCAGCATGCCGCGCCATTTGCGCTGGCCCTTGGCCGGTATGTTGTGCACGAAATGCGCGACGATGAAGCCGATCAGCGCCTTGAAGAACACGGCCGTAACCGCAAAGATGCAGGATTGCTTCACCACCATCCAGAAAGTCTCGCGCTTGAACAGAAAGGTGAAGTTGCCGAAGCCGACGAATTTCTGCATCGACTTGTTCAGCGTCGCGAGGTGGATCGAGAACAGGGCAGGGTAAAGCACGAACAGCGCGATCAGCAGGATCAGCGGCAGCGTCAGGAAGAACGCCACGGTCGATTTCCGCTTCAACGCATTGTGCAAGCCCGTCCGCTTGTGCGCGCTCGCCGTGCGGGCGACGCGACCGTGCTCAACGACGACATCGGCCATGTCAGTGTCCTTGGGTCAAGCTTCCTTGCGGAATGTCCAACGGCGAAGCCGGCACCTGCGTGTCGGCTCGATCTGCTCATTCCATCGAACGGTGAGGTACCCTGGCGGCTCACGCTGGGATGCGTGAACCGCCCGTGGCACACCCCGGCTTAGGTTCGCATGAAGCCTTCACACTCGCCTTCGCCCCAGGCGAGCGCGGTCTCCAACTTTTCTCCCTGCGCAAACCGCAGCGCCATCTTGGTCAGCGTGGCCTGCGCGTAGATCTGCTGGGCGATCTTCGGCGGCGCCGGAGAGGCCGCAATCGACAGCGTCTGATGATTGTAGGGATTTGGATAGTGGTAGAGCGTGCCCTTCGGCGGGCCTACCTCGGCCCAGGTCTTCAGCGTCGTCATCTTCGCATAGGCCGGCAAATCGTAGCCGCCGCTCGCCGCGACGAACTTTTCGATCGATGACGGCTGTGACAGAAAAGCCAGAAGGCTCTTGGCCGATGCCTTGTTCTTGGAGAAATTCCAGAGCCCCCAGAAATAGGGCAGGAACGGTGCATACCTGCCTTTAGGACCGGAGGGGAAGCCGTGCGTCCAGCATTGCTCGGCGACCTGCGGCGCGTCGCGCTTGGCGACCGCCCAGGCGCTCGGCGGATTCATGATGAGGGCGCCGCGGCCGGAGATCAGCCATTTGTTGTTCGACGCATCGTCCCAGGACGGTGCGTCCGGCGGCAGGAAGGCGATCAGCTTCTTGTAGTATTCGAGCGCCTGGCGAACCTCATCGGTCTTCACCGTGACATCGCCCTTGGCGTTGACGAGTTCGGCGCCGAACGACTGGAAGATGGCGCCCGCGGTATCGACGCTGTCGGTGGTCTCGCCGAGACCGATTCCGAATGGGAAACCTGCCTTCTGGCAGGCTTCCGCCGCCTTCAGGAATGTATCCATATTCCAGCTATCGGCCTTGGGCGGCGCGCCGACGGGGTACAGTTCCTGGACGTCGATCCCCGCATGCTTCTTCATGAGGTCGATGCGCGAGCAGGGCCCCTTGATCTGGCTCCCCGGGGTTGCCGGGACCGCAAGCCATTTGCCGTCGGCCTTGCCGAGATATTTGACCGTGTCGTTGACCTCACCATTCTGCTTGATCGCCTCCTCGACCACGTCGTTCACCGGTTCAAACTGCTCGGCATATGCATGCGGCCACCAGGTGTACATCTGAAGAATGTCGTGACCGGATTTGGCCTGCGCTTCGGCCGCGACCGTCAACTCGATCTTCTTGTTGTTGCTGGTGATGTAATCGATGGAGACCTCGACCTTCTCCTTTTCAGCCCATTCCTTGACCATGGCGGTGGAGGCGTCGTTGGCACCGGGCACCCAGTGGTCCCAGAAGCCGATCGAGAGTTTGCCGGCGGCGTAAGCGCCCCGGACATAGGGCGCTGTGATCAGCGCTGCGGAGGACATTGCAGTGGCAGCTACAAATTGACGTCGCGTCAGTTTCTTGCGTGACATCTCGTTTCCTCACCTGGATTGTTTTATTGTTCTCGCGTTTCCTCTGGCATTCCGAGTTTTGTTTTTGATTTTTTGTTCGCGTTTCTTGGCGCTACGCCTCGCCGTGAAATCGCGCGAAGTGCAGCAAATTGGTAGCGCGATCAGATCATGATTGATCCCGTCTGTCGAGGAAGCCGAACGGCTCGCCGTCTAGAACTAACGTTGCGTCCGGGAACGCTGCAGCGCCGTCGCGCGACGCGCGCCGGAGGTGAACCTCGGAGGCGCATTTTGCGACGCACACTTCGGGGCAGGGAGCGCGGGACATCTCGTGCGCAATTACGCCGCAGTTTCGAATAAGCCTTCATAACCGCTTCGCGGCAAACAGTTTTCGGGCGTGGACAGCAATTGGCTGCGGCTGGACCGCGAAGCGGCGAAAACGATAGAGTTGCAACCGGCGGGTGGCCCCTACCCGGACAGGACAATCGGATCGACGATGGAGACCAGAATGATCAACCCGGCGCCGCCTGCGCGGCTTCACCTGCGGCGATGGTTCGCGCTGGGCTCCGTGCTCGCGGTGCTGCTCGGCGCCGCCGCGGTGGCGCAGGCGCAAGGCCTGGTCAAGGGCGTTCAGGATGGGGCCGCGGCCGGCAACAAGGCGGCCGGCCCCGTTGGCGGCGTGCTGGGCGGTGCGATCGGCGGCGTGGTCGGTGTCTTCACCGGCGTGCTCGGCGTCAATAACAACAACCAGCCGGCTCCAGCTGCCAAGGACGCGAACAAGGACGCAAGCAAGGATTCCAAGCAGCCGGGCGCCGGCAAGGACAAGGATGCCAAGAGCGCCAAGGAGGCCGCCAAGGCGGGCAAGGGCGCCAAGGCGAGCAAGGAAGCCAGGAATGCGCCGCAGGACAACAAGGACAATAAGGACGTCACTGTCCTCACCCAGCCCGGCGCGCCGCAACAGAGCGCCGAGCAGATCGTCGCCAACAGCGATTCCTATATCGAGCGGATCAAGACCGAGTTGAACCTGACGCCCGATCAAGAGAAGCACTGGTTCGGCTTCTCGAGCGCAATGCACTATCTGGGGCATAATGGCGCGGAGCGGCTCAACCTGCGGATCGCCCGCGCCAAGCGGGATCCGCCTGACGACATCATCGAGCAGATGCGCAACGAATCGCAATTCCTGATCGACCGCGCCTCCGACCAGCGCAACGTCGCCGATGCCGCCGAGCCGCTTTATTCGAGCCTCGACGACAAGCAGAAGCAGGTCTTCATCCAGGAGATGGTGCGCCTCAGCCACGAGCGCGGGCTGGATTAATCAAGTTGAATCCGATTGCGGGCGTCTGAATTAACGGCGCCCGCCACGAATTCGTGAATCCTCTCCGCATTTCGGGTATGGTTAGCTTCGGAAGCTGACTGCGGGGTTGATATGGCGGACGGACTCTCCGTTTTCCTGGTCGAAGACGAGGCGTTGATCCGGATGATGATCGCCGACATGGTGGAGGAACTCGGCCACCATGTCGTCGCAGAAGCGGACAATGTCCGGGACGCGAGCGCCTTTGCGATGACCGCGCAATACGATTTCGCCATCCTCGACATCAATTTGAAGGGCCTCTACGTCGATCCTGTCGCCGACCTGATCGAGCGCCGCGGCAAGCCGTTTCTGTTCGCCACCGGCTACGGGCCGGAGCTGCTGCCGTCCTTGCTCCGGCGGCGGCCGATCCTGCGCAAGCCGATTTCCCTCGACCAGCTCAAGGTGATGATCGATTCGCTGTTTCCGGACGCGGTCGCCAAAACTCCTCACTGAGAAGGCTCCTCATTGACAAGGCTCCTCACTGAGAAGGCGCCGTACTGAGATCGCCAACGAAAATGGCCGCCCGTAAGGGGCGGCCATTTGGCGAAAGAATGTGTCGTGGTCTCAGATCAGGCCGGCGCTGAGGTCGATGCCGCGCGCCATCAGGCCGAACGAGGCGACCAGGCCCATGCAGCAGAACAGCAAGATCGTCTTGAACGAAGAATCGGCAAAACGGGTTTCGACGGCGGCCGGGATCGCGGCAAGCGAAATCATGCTCATGTTCATTCCCCCCTTTGTTGACCCCTGAATTGCATCAGGTAGGGGAAGCTCTTAGAGCAAAAAGTTTGACGCGAGCTTGCGAGGGATCGTTAACGGAATCGCAATCGCTCGCGTATTTGCGCGAGCAGCAAGCGGTGCCGCAAGGCTCAGTTGCGGCCGTTCTTCAGCACGGTGGCGATGGTATGGGCCGTCATGGCGGCGCGATCAGAGGCGCGCTGCGCGGCCAGCCGGTCGCGCGCCTTCTCCTCGATCAGGAGCTCGATCAGGGCCAGCCGCTTGTCATCGTCGTCCGCCTCAGTCAGCAGGCGGTGATAGCGGTGATAGTCGAAACCCAAGTCCTGCTTACGCATGTCACGCCCCCGCAACTACGCCACACACTCCAGGGAATTGTTTCCCATCGGACATAGTCGGGCAAGCACGATCCTGCGTGGAACCGCGCGTTGGCTGCAATCAGCTGTGTATAGTTAACGGACTGGACGGCGTCCGAGCCGATGAAGCCTCATCAATCCGGATTGTGGTCGGCGAACATCTTCAGGCCGACGAAGCTTGCGTCGGGTTTCGTCACCAGCCTGGTCGGGATGTTGCGCAAATAGTCCTGGAAGCGTCCCTTCGCTTCGAAGCGCGCCCGGAACGCGGAAGCGGCAAGGAACTCCGGAAAGCGCGGTACGATCCCGCCGGCGATGTAGACACCGCCGCGGGCGCCGAAGGTCACCGCGAGATTGCCCGCGACCGAGCCGAGGATGGCGCAAAACATCTCCAGCGTCGCGCGGCTGAGTTCGCAACTGCCCTCCAGGGCGGCTTTGGTGATGGCGGCGGCGTCGCGGTGCGGCACCTGGGCGCCGTCGACCTCCGCCAGCGCCTCGTAGAGGTTTTGCAGGCCAGAGCCCGAAAGCGCGCCACGCTCGATGGAGACATGACCGAAACGTCGGCGCATGGCCGCGATCACGCGCTCCTCGCGCTCGGTCTCCGCCGGCAAAGTGGCGTGGCCTGCCTCGGTGACAACCGCCAGCCGGGCGCCGTGACGTTCGACCAGACAGGAGACGCCAAAGCCGGTTCCAGGCCCAACCACCAGCAGCGGCTCTCCAGGGAGGCCGTCCTGGCCCCCGAGCGGGATCAAATCGGCAGGCTTCAGGGCGGGCAGGGACCAGGCCACGACCTCGAAATCATTGAGCACATGCACGCTCTCGAAGCCGAGGGCCGGCTGGAGCTCGTTGCCGTCGATGACCCACGGACTGTTGGTCATGACGCAGCGGTTGTTGGTCACGGGACCCGCGACGGCCAGCACGGCTCGTTTGGGCTGCTTGCCGCCGGACCGGCGAGCAAGAACGTCGGCGATGGCTTCCCGGACGGTCGGGAAGTCAGCGACCTTCACATAGTCGATGGGCCCGGCCTGGTCGCCGCCGTCCGATGCGCTTTCGCTCAGCGCAAAGCGCGCATTGGTGCCGCCGATATCGGCGAGAAGAATCTGTCCTGTCTTGCCGATACTCATGACCTTGTGGCTGCCGCGCCGCGCAGGCTCGCGGGAACCGTTCCCTCCGCTCGATCCGATCCGCAATTTGCGAACGTCTTTAGAATCCGTCCTTGGGTGAGCCTAGTCAACTCGGACAACGCCAAACCGTTGCATCCCAGGTACGACAGGCGCGATATCGCCGCATGTGTCGGTGGTTGCGAAGCCGCGCAGGAAGATCGACATTGGACGGAGCGTTCGGCGCCCGTCGCGCCGGACGGCTGGAACGGGGCCTTGCGATGCAGATTTCCGACCGCGACGTGCTGCTGGTGATCGACGTGCAGAACGACTTTTGCACCGGTGGAGCGCTCGCCGTTCCCGGCGGCGAGAAGGTTGTCCCGGCCATCAACCGAATTGCCGCAAAATTCACCAATGTGGTGCTGACCCAGGACTGGCATCCAGGCGACCACGTCTCGTTCGCACCGAACCATGCGGGCAAGCAGCCGTTCCAGACCATCGAGCTCGACTACGGCACCCAGGTGCTGTGGCCGACGCACTGCGTGCAAGGCACGGCGGGCGCCGAATTCCATGGGGAGCTCGACGTTACCAGCGCAAACCTCGTGGTGCGCAAAGGCTTTCGTCGCGGCATCGATTCCTATTCGGCGCTGTTCGAGAACGACCACCGGACGCCGACGGGCCTGCTCGGCTATTTGCGCGAGCGCGAGCTGAAGACCGTCTTCGTCGCCGGTCTGGCGCTCGATTTCTGCGTTCGCTTCTCGGCGGAAGATGCCCGCAAGGCGGGGTTCGAGGTCGCCGTCATCGAGGACGCATGCCGCGGCATCGATCTCGACGGCTCTGTGGCCGCGACCCATCGGAGTTTTCGCGAGCGCGGTATTTCGATCGTCAGCCTGGAGGCCTTGCTGTGAGGACCTTGAGATAGTCATGGTGGAGAAGGGCGGCAAACCGCTGGGCGGATCGGATCGTCCTCCGAATGATCCGCTGCTATGGCCGTTGACGGCGGCGCGGCTCGCGATGGACGCCTACTTTTGGTGGCTGGAGCGCGATCCGACGGAACAGGACGAGAGCAGTCTGCCGTGGACGACGCCCAACACGGTCGCGTTGGAGCTTGCGACCATGCGCCTGCGCGATTGCACGCGGACGCAATCCGGCCAGCCGGCACTGGTCTGCGCGCCCTATGCGCTGCATCGGGCCCTGATCGCCGACTTCGCACCGGGCCACAGCGTGGTGCAGTCCCTGCAGAATGGCGGCGTCGATCGGGTCTACCTCACCGACTGGCGCTCGGCCTCGCCGGACATGCGCTATCTCTCGATCGACAGCTATCTCGGCGATCTCAACGTCGCCGTCGACGAAATCGGCGCGCCGGTCGATCTCATCGGCCTGTGCCAGGGCGGCTGGCTGTCGCTGCTCTATGCGGCGCGCTTTCCCGCCAAGGTGCGGCGGCTGGTGCTGGTGGGGGCGCCCGTCGATCTCTCGATCGATTCCGCGCTGTCCCGGCTCGCTCGCAATGCGCCTGAGGCGCTCTACGACCAGCTCGTGGCGCGCGGCGGCGGCAATGTCAGCGGCGACGAGATGCTGCGCTTCTGGACGAAGGCGCCGAGCCGCGACGACATTGCGGCGGCATTGCAAAGGGATTTCTCGGACGAGGAGGGCGCGGCACTGCTCGCGCGTTTCGATCGCTGGAATACCGAGACGCTCAACCTGCCCGGCACTTATTATCTGGAGATCGTCAACCGGATCTTCCGGGAGAACCGGATTGCCGGTGGCAACTTCACGGCGCTCGGCCGCGAGGTTGATCTGAGGGACGTCAAGGCGCCGGTCTACCTGCTGGCCGGGCTCGATGACGAGGTCGTGCCGGCTGCGCAGGCGCTCGCGACCGCCGGTCTGGTCGGCACCCCGCCGGCCTTCATCGCCGCGGCCTCCGAGCCCAGCAATCATCTCGGCCTGTTCATGGGGGCGCGCACCCACGCCCATGCCTGGCCCCGGATCGCCGAGTGGCTGCGCGACGAGCTCTCCGGAGTGCTGGCCCGCAGCGCCTGACCTTGTCAGGTGCCTTGGCCCGGCCGGGCCGGCGAACACGCAAATCCGTTATGCATGACGGCGGATGGCCTGCACGGGGCCCGGTCGATGGGCTACATATCATCTGGAACTGGCGGCTGCGGCCGCGACAAGATTAAGGGTACCGCGCTCGATGAGCTTCCACTCGATCTACGCCCACGGATTTGCGCGCGTGGCGGCCTGCGTCACCACTTCCCATGTGGCCGATCCCGCGGCCAATGCGAAGGCGATCCTGGCGGCGGCAGGGGCATGCCATGAACAGTCGGTGGCGGTCGCCGTGTTTCCGGAGCTGTGCCTGTCCGGCTACGCGATCGAGGATCTCGTCAAGCAGGACCCGCTACTCGATGCGGTCGAGCGCGGGCTCGCCTCAATCGTCGAGGCCTCCTCGGCCCTGATGACCGTCCTGATCGTCGGCGCGCCGCTGCGCTTTGGTCATCGCATCTACAATTGCGCCGTCGTCATTCATCGCGGCAACGTCCTTGGCGTCGTGCCCAAGTCTTATCTGCCGACCTATCGTGAATTCTACGAGGGACGGCATTTCGCCTCCGGCGCCGGCATGGCCGGAGAGACGATCGCGTTTGGCGGGCTACACGCACCGTTCGGCGTTGACCTCCTGTTCGCGGCCGAGGATGTTCCAGGCCTGATCATCGGCGTCGAGATCTGCGAGGACATGTGGATTCCGGTGACGCCGGCTTCCGAACTCGCGCTTGCCGGCGCCAGCGTGCTGATCAATCTATCCGGCAGCCCGATCACGATTGGCCGGGCGCGCTCGCGCGCACTGCTGTGCCAATCGACGTCGGCGCGTTGTCTTGCGGCCTACGTCTATTCCGCCGCGGGGGCAGGGGAATCGACCACGGATCTGGCCTGGGACGGCCAGACTTCGATTTACGAGAACGGCGTGCTGCTGGCCGAGGGCGAGCGGTTCCGTCAGGACGGCCAGATCACGCTGGCCGACGTCGATCTCGATCTGCTCAGGCAGGAACGCGCACTGATGGGCACGTTCGACGATAATCGCCGGCAACGCGAGGCCTTTTTCCGCAGGATCACCTTCGCCCTGAAGGCGCCGGCCACCGACATCGGCTTCCTGCGCAAGATCGAGCGCTTCCCGTTCGTGCCGAGCGACGAAGCCCTGCTCGAGCAGGATTGCTACGAGGCCTACAACATCCAGGTCGCCGGCCTCGTGCAGCGCATGCGCGCGACCGGAACCAAGCGCGTGGTGATCGGCGTCTCGGGTGGGCTCGATTCCACCCACGCCCTGATCGTCGCCGCCAAGGCGGTCGACCTGCTCGGACTGCCGCGCAGCAATATCCTGGCCTACACCATGCCGGGCTTTGCCACCGGCAGCGAGAGCAAGACCAATGCACTGGCGCTGATGAAGGCGTTGCAGACGGAGTGGCAGGAGCTCGACATCCGTCCCACGGCGACGCAAATGCTGAAAGACATCGGCCATCCCTTCGGCAAGGGCGAGAAGGTCTACGACATCACGTTCGAGAACGTGCAGGCGGGCCTGCGCACGGACTATTTGTTCCGGCTCGCCAACCATCATGGTGGCATCGTCATCGGAACCGGCGATCTCTCCGAGCTCGCGCTCGGCTGGTGCACCTACGGCGTCGGCGACCAGATGGCGCACTATAATGTCAACGCCGGGGTGCCGAAGACTCTGATCCAGCACCTGATCCGCTGGGTGATCGCCTCAAAGCAGTTCAGCGACGACGTCAACCGGACGCTGGCGTCGATCCTGTCGGCCGAGATCTCGCCCGAGCTGGTTCCGGTCAAGCCCGGCGAGAAGCCGCAGAGCACGGAAGCTTCCGTCGGGCCCTACGAGCTGCAGGATTTCAACCTGTTCTACACGCTGCGGTTCGGCATGCGGCCGTCCAAGATCGCGTTCATGGCGCATCACGCCTGGAATGATGTCGCCAAGGGCGAATGGCCGCCGGCGTTCCCGACCGATAAGCGCAAGGCCTATGATCTGCCGGAGATCCGGCGCTGGCTGGAAGTGTTCCTGCGCCGCTTCTTCGCCTTCAGCCAGTTCAAGCGCTCGGCGATGCCGAACGGGCCGAAGGTTTCGGCCGGCGGCTCGTTGTCGCCGCGTGGCGACTGGCGCGCGCCGTCGGATTCAAGCGCGGCGGCATGGCTCGAGGATCTCGAGCGGAACGTTCCGAAGTGATTGAGCAAGACTGCTGATCGGGCAGGGTCGCTCCAGAACGACTTCGCGCCGCGCGGCTCATAAGGCCGGCGGCGCGAAATTGCGTTCAATCTAGAAAGTTCCGAGGTCCGGAGTGCCTAGGAGTCCGGACCTCGTCACCTTGCCCCAGCCTTTGATCCCCCCGCCCCATGTGGTCCCCCAACCCCGTGGTGCGCGATCAGAGGGTGATGCCCCTGGAAGGCCGCCGATCGATGTGCGCGATGTACGCGAAGTACGGTTAGGATTCCATTCCGTGTCACTACGGACACGAACGCGCTTGATGCGGCACACTGATGCATTCGTCCGCATCTGCTGCGGTCACTGCTGCCTGAATTCGATGCAGGCGATCGGCGGGGATGTCCACATCGGCGCATCGCCGCGGCACCTGCATTTCACGGGCCTGTCACTTAACTGGTCTAGCGCTGCTCCCGTCATCGCCGACGGTCAAGGAGCAAGCCATGTCGAAGCCGGTGTTGGGCGCCGCACTATCCCTCAAATCGATCCCCGCCCACCGCGATTGGCTTCTGGAACAGCAGCGCGATCTCGAGATCCAGGATTTTTTCCGCGCGGATTTGCTCGACGGCGATTGGCGGAGTGCGGCCAGCGAGATCAAGCAGATGCTCTCGGGCCACACCGGCCGGCTCGGCATTCACGGCCCGTTCTGGGGCTTCAAGATCGACAGTCATGATCCCCTGATCCGCAAGGCGGTGACGAAGCGCCTGCTTCAGGGCCTCGATGCCGCGGAATTCCTCGGCGCGACGCAGATGGTGATCCATTCACCGTTCACGACCTGGGACCACAACAATCTCGATCTCTATCCTGACAACCGCGCCAACATCGTCGAGCGCGTCAAGGCGACGCTGGCCGAGGTGATAGCGCGCGCCGAGACGATCGGCTGCGAGATCGTCATCGAGAATATCGAGGACAAGGACCCGCGCGACCGCGTCCGTCTCGCCAAGGCGCTCGAAAGCAACAAGGTCCGCGTCTCCCTCGACACCGGCCACGCCAACTATGCCCACATCTCCACGGGCGCACCGCCGGTCGATTACTACGTCGAGACCGCCGGCGACATGCTGACGCATGTTCACCTACAGGACACCGACGGCTTTGCCGACCGGCACTGGGCGCCGGGCGAAGGCAACATCCCGTGGGTGGCCGTGTTCCGCGCGCTGGGCCGGCTGACCTCCAACCCGCGGCTGATCCTCGAACTCCGCAATCACGACGACGTTCGCGCCGGCGCAGCCCATCTGGCCGCGCTCGGTCTCGCTGAATAACCGGCATCACAAAGGGCAGGGCTTTTCGTCATGAGCAAACTCACCCGTCGCACCATCCTGAAGTCCGGCGGCGCTGCCGCGGGCACGCTTCTCCTGCCGCGCTTCGCGATCGGGCAGGCCGACAACCGCCCGTCGGTGACGATCGCCGTGCAGAAGGTGACGAATTCGAACGTGCTCGACGTGCTGCGCGAGCAATCGAACGTCGGCGAGCGCGTGTTCTTCTCCTCGATCTGGGAGGGCCTGATCTCCAAGAATTGGCGCGGCAGCCTGGAGGCCGTGCCGGGTCTTGCCACCGAGTGGCGCCGCATCGACGACCAGACCGTCGAGGTGAAGCTGCGCCAGGGCGTGAAGTTCCACAATGGCGACGAGCTGACGGCTGAAGACCGTCGTCTTCACCTTCAGCCGCGAGCGCATGTTCGGCGAGACCGAGGCCAAGAGCCGCTCCACCATCCAGGCCTTCGAGAAGATCCCGACTCCGCGGCCGGGCAAGGAGCTGCCGCCGGATGTGCCCGCCGTCGCCCGTCGCATCTGGCCGGACCTCGTGCGCGTCGATGCCGTCGACAAGTACACGGTGCGCTTCTACAACGCGACGCCCGACGTCACGATCGAGGGCCGGCTGTCGCGCTACGGCTCCGACATCATGAACCGCCGCGCCTGGGAGCAGTCCGCGAGCTATCTCGACTGGGCGCGCAAGCCTGTTACGACCGGCCCGTACAAGGTCGTCGAGCTCAAGCCCGACGTGTCGCTGACGCTGGAAGCCCACGACGAATATTGGGGCGGCCGGCCGCCGCTCAAGCGTATCCGTTTCCTCGAAGTGCCCGAGGTCGCGAGCCGTATCAACGGGCTGCTGTCGGGCGAATACCAGTTCGCCTGCGACATCCCGCCGGACCAGATTGCCGGCATCGAGAAGAACTCAGCGTTCGAAGTGCAGGGCGGCACCATCCTCAATCATCGCCTGACCGTGTTCGACAAGAACAACGCCGTGCTCGCCAATCCGCTGGTGCGGCGCGCCTTCACCCACGCGATCGACCGCCAGGCGATCGTCGACAGCCTGTGGGCGGGCCGTACCCGCGTGCCGAAGGGCCTGCAGTGGGAATTCTATGGCGATATGTTCAACGCCGACTGGAGCGTGCCGGCCTATGATCCCAAGCTCGCGCAGGATCTGTTGAAGCAGGCCAACTACAAGGGCGACCCGATTCCCTATCGCCTGCTCAACAACTACTACACCAACCAGGTCGCGACCGCGCAGGTGCTAGTCGAGATGTGGAAATCGGTCGGCCTCAACGTCCAGATCGAGACCAAGGAGAACTGGTCGCAGATCATGGAACGCGCGCCGACGCGCGCGGTACGCGACTGGTCGAACTCGGCGGCCTTCAACGATCCCGTCTCGTCGCTGGTCGCCCAGCACGGGCCGAACGGTCAGCAGCAGCAGATCGGCGAATGGACCAACGCCGAACTGAACAAGCTTTCGGAGTTCCTGGAGACCTCGACCGACCGGGCCGCCCGCAAGAAGGCGTTCCACCGCATGCTCGAAATCGCCGAGCGCGAGGATCCCGCCTATACGGTGCTGCACCAGAACGCGACCTTCACCGCGAAGCCGAAGTCGATCAAGTGGAAGGCGTCGCCGGCATTCGCGATGGATTTCCGCGCCGGCAATTTCGAGGCGTAAATGGCGACGCCGCTGGTCAGCATCCAGAGCCTCAGCGTCGCCTTCAACGGTGTAGCGGTCCTGCGCGGCGTCGATCTCGCTTTGCAGAAGGGCGAGGCCCTCGGCCTCGTCGGCGAGTCCGGCTCCGGCAAGTCGGTGACGTGGCTTGCGGCGCTCGGCCTCTTGCCGCGGCATGCAAGAGTCTCCGGCTCCGTGCGGCTCGACGGACGCGAAATCCTCGGCGCGCCCGCGGGTGAGCTCGACCGGGTGCGGGGCGGACGGGTCGCCATGATTTTTCAGGACCCCGCAAGCGCGCTCAATCCGGTGCTGACCATTCGCAAGCAGCTCTGCGAGACTTTGGCACTGCATCGCGATCTCTCAGGCGAGGCGGTGAAGGCCGAAGCGCGGCGGCTGCTCGATCTCGTCGGCATTCCCGATGCGGCGCGGCGGCTCGAAGCCTATCCGCACGAATTCTCGGGCGGCCAGGTCCAGCGCATCATGATCGCGATGGCGCTGGCCGGAAATCCCGATCTCCTCGTCGCGGACGAGCCGACCACGGCGCTCGACGCCACCATCCAGGCGCAGATTTTGGAGCTGCTCTCGACCATCCGCCGCGAGATGAACATGGCGATGGTGCTGATCAGCCATGATCTTGGCGTCGTCGCGGAAAACTGCGACCGCGTTGCCGTGATGTATGCCGGCCGCATCGTCGAGCAGGCGCTCGCCAACCAGCTCTTTGCCGATCCGGTGCATCCCTACGCGCAAGGCCTGATCGGCGCACTGCCGCCGCTCGACGGACCGCGTCGGCGTCTCACGGCCATTCCGGGGACCGTTCCCGATCCCGCGCACATGCCAAGCGGCTGTGCCTTCGCGCCGCGCTGCGCGGTGGCGGCCGAGCCATGCGGACTTGCCGTGCCGAGCCTGGCGCCGATCGCAAACGATCGCATGGTTGCCTGCATCCGCGCTGAAGCTTCGCGCCGCGCGTTGCTCGGGATCGCCGCCGAATGAGCGCGCCGCTCGTCGAGGTGTCCTCGATCTCGCGCAGCTACGCGATGCGATCCGGGATGTTCGGTCGCAGCACGGCGGTTCACGCGGTCGACGGCTTGTCACTTGCGATCCGCAAGGGCGAGACGCTCGGCCTCGTCGGCGAGTCCGGCTCGGGCAAGTCGACCACCGGTCGCATCGTGCTCGGTCTCGAGCCGCCGGATCGTGGCGAGGTGCGGTTCGACGGCAAGCCGATGGCCGTGCCGGGGACGAAGGCGTGGCGCGCGCAGCGGGCGCGCATGCAGATGATCTTCCAGGATCCGCTGGGGGCGCTGGACCGGCGGTTGCCGGTCGCGACCCAAATCCGCGAGCCGCTGGACATTCACGGTCTCGGCACGCCGACTGAACGCGATGAACGCGTCCGCGAATTGCTGCGCGCCGTCGAGCTGACACCGGCACATGGCGCGCGCTATCCGGGCGCGCTCTCCGGCGGCCAGCGTCAACGTATCGTGCTGGCGCGGGCACTGGTGACAAAGCCCGATTTCCTCGTCTGCGACGAGCCGGTCAGCGCGCTCGACGTCTCGATCCAGGCGCAGGTGGTGAATCTGCTCTGCGATCTTCAGGCCCAGCTTGGGCTGACGCTGCTGTTCATCAGCCACGATCTGCGCGTCGTCAGGCAGATCAGCAATGTCGTCGCCGTGATGTATCTCGGCCGCATCGTCGAGATCGGCAGCGCCGACGATCTCTTCGCGCGTCCCGAACACCCCTATACGCAGGCGCTGGTCTCGGCCTCGCCGGCACCGGGCCGCGGCAGCGCTGGCCGCATCGTGCTGGCGGGAGATCCGCCGAACCCGGCGGCGCGGCCGCAAGGCTGTGCCTTCCATCCGCGCTGCCCGCGCGCTATCGCGCGCTGCGCGAGCGAGGTGCCGGCGCTGTCGGCCGTCGGCGGCAACAGGCAAGTCGCCTGCCATCTCGTGACGGGGCCGCAGGCCGAGACGCGGGACGCGGCCTGATGGGACGCTATCTTGCCATTCGGATCGGACGCGCGGCGCTGACGATCGTGCTCGTGGTCACCTTCGCCTTCGTGGTGCTGCGGCTCTCCGGCGATCCCGCGCTGATGATCCTGGGACCGGAGGCGCCGCCGGAAGTGCTAGCTGCGTTCCGCAAGGCCTGGGGGCTCGATGATCCCATCTGGTTCCAGTACCTCGACTATTTCGGCGCCATCGCCAAGGGCGAGCTCGGCCGCTCCATGCGCGACGGGCGACCGGCAATCGAGCTCGTGCTGGAGCGGATTCCGGCAACGCTGGCACTGACGCTGCCGGCCTTCTTCTTCAAGGTGGCCCTCGGCATTCCCGCCGGCATCTACGCGGCGCTGCACCGCGGTTCGGGAATCGATCGCGCCGTGATGATGACGGCGGTCGCGGGCTTCACTGTGCCGAGTTTCGTCCTTGCGCTGCTGCTCGTGCTCGTGTTCGCCGTGCAGCTCGGCTGGCTGCCGTCGGGCGGGCAGGACAGCTGGCGTCACGCCATCCTGCCAATCGTGACACTCAGCCTCGGCGGTGCCGCCGTGCTGGCGCGCTTCACCCGCAGCGCCATGCTGGAGGTGCTGGGCCAGCCCTATATCCGCACCGCCTCGGCCAAGGGCGTGCCGTGGCGCAAGGTGGTGACGTCGCATGCGCTGCCGAACGCGGCGATCCCGACCGTCACCATTCTCGGCTTCATGGTGGGCACGCTGATCGCGGGCGCGGTCGTGGTCGAGAGCGTATTTGCCTGGCCCGGAGTAGGGCGCCTGCTGGTCGTCGCCGTCGCCAATCGCGACCTCGCTGTCGTGCAATGCATTCTCTTGCTGGTCGCGCTGACCATGGTCACGTCCAATCTGATCGTCGACTTCCTCTACGGCTTCCTCGATCCGCGCCTCCGCGCCAAGGGAGCGCACGCATGACCGATGCGACGTTGAAGGACACGGCTGTCCGCCGCCGCATCAGCCTTCCCGCGATCCCGGTCTCGGTCGCGCTCGCGATCAGCTGGATCGTCGCCATGCTGGTGATCGCGGCGTTTGCCGAGAAAATCGCGCCCTACGGCTTCACCCAGCTCGACCTGCGCAACCGGCTGGCTGCGCCCGGCAATGTCGCGCACTGGCTCGGCACCGACGAGCTCGGCCGCGACGTGCTGTCGCGGCTCCTCGTCTCGATCCGTATCTCGCTGTTGATCGCCTTCGGCGCGACCGCGATCTCGGCGATCGTCGGCACAACGCTCGGCTTTCTCGCCGCGCACTTTCGCGGAGCCGTCGAGCAGTTCGTGCTGATGCTGACCGACTTCCAGGCCAGCATGCCGTTCCTGATCATGGCGCTCGCGGTGCTCGCCTTCTTCGGCAATTCGCTGCCGCTGCTGATCGGCCTGATGGGTCTGTTCGGCTGGGAGCGCTACGCCCGTATCGCCCGCGGCCTCGCCATCTCCGCCAATGCGCAAGGCTATGCCGCGGCCGTCCGCCAGCTCGGTGCGACGCCGTCGCGAATTTACCTTCGGCATATTCTGCCCAACATCGCCTCGACCCTGATCGTCTCGACCACGTTGGTCTTCCCTGAGGTGATCCTGATGGAATCCGGCCTGTCCTTCCTTGGGCTGGGCGTACAGCCGCCGATGACCAGCCTCGGCAACATGGTCGGCTATGGCCGCGAGTACCTGACCCGGGCGCCCTGGATCATGCTGGCGCCGGCGACCACCATCGTGATCACCACACTGGCCGTCTCCGTGATCGGCGACTGGCTGCGCGACCGGCTCGATCCGACCCTGCAATAGGGCGACGGCCCGACGCGTGCGCCGATTTGCGGTCGGACGCCCGCTTCTAGCCTTGGACCTCCGGCGTCCTGCCGCGCCCGAGCGCGAATTGACCGACCGGGCCCTCGATATGGAATTCCAACTCCGTCATTTTCGCGAACAGATCGATGTTGGTGCTGCCAATGGCGCAGCCGCCGAGGCCCATATCGGTCGCCGACAGGTAAAGCGTCTGAATCAGGCTGCCGACATCCTTCAGGATCAGCGAATATGCGATTGAGCTGTATTTCCAGGAGACCCGCCCAAAACGCGCCGCGATCGTGATGAGGATTTGCGGCTGCCCCGGCGCGTCCATGGCGAACTGGGCAGCCGCCAAATGCGCCTGGAGTTGCTGGGGGGAGGCGTTGATCGCGACGAGCGCGTGGCTCCCTGCATCGTAGTGGTAGAGCCCGCGCGCAAGCCCGTCGCAGTTCGCGACGGTAAGGTACAATTCCAGCTCGTACGCGCTGCCCGCCGACGGATAAGGCCTTGTGCTGTAGGTGACGTCGGGACCGCCTTCGAAATACGGCTCGCTCTTCCATTCGGACAACACGCGCGCGCTGGTGTCGAGAAACTGCGCGAGTTCGCCGAGCGTGACCGGATTCTTGTCGTCGAAATCCCGTGTTGAATGGCGCTCGCGCAACAGCTTCGGGAAGCCGGAGTTCGGCTCCGGGGAGGAGAATTTGCGCAGGTCGATCTTGCTGCCGGCCCAGGGCGGACGCACCGCCGGCGACGGCGGAACGACGCCGGCATAGGTGAAGGCGGCGCCGACCGGATTGGCTTGCCGGCCCTCCGTGCTCCGCGTGTGAAACACCAGATCGTGGAAATCCCAGAGTACGAGGTTGCCGTCGCCCTCGTTCACCCGCAGGCCTTGTCCGTCTTTCGCATCGAGCTTGAGCAGGATCTGGCTGTCCAGCAACAGTTCGAGCAGATGGAGGGTGGAGGAAGCTGTCTTCTGGTCGAGCTTGCCGATCGTCCGAGGCTGCGACAGCGCAGCGAGGGTGGCGGCGATGGCGGGATCGCCAATCCGGAACAACGCGCCAGCGCGTGGCGATTCCAGCACCAACTCGTTGCCGCGTCGGCGCAGAAAGGCAAAGCGCGATAGCACAATGGTGTCACGACTGCCCAGCTTCGCGCGCCGCGGCCAGTATTCTGGGACTTGCGGCTCGATGACCACGAAGTCCTGCGTATTACGCGAAGAGGAGAGGCGGTATTCCAGAAGCCCCTGCCGGGCCAAGCGATGCACCAGGGCGTCGACGTCTCTCGCGAGGGCGCTCTTGCCTGCAAACGACGCGAGCGGAAGGCCGGTGCTCAGATGTCGCGCGCAGTCCATCGCGGCCGCGCTGAATTGTCCGAGGTTGACGGAATAGTCGCCCAGAATGGCGGCGATGTTTCCGTCCGGCTGGATCTGGAGGGAGAAATGATGGCCCAGCCGGGCGGCAATGTCTGGCGCGATCTTCCTGGTCGGCTTTTTCCGGGGAGCGCGCACGAAAGAGCAGCCCTTCAGGTGTGTGGAAGGAATGAAGTCAGATCGCTTTCCGGTCGCGGCCGGTCCAACAATCCGAGCTTCACCGGCACATCGTAAAGGCGACCCGGTGCGAAACGGCGATAGAAATGACGCAGGCCGGGAACGAGCACTCTGACGACCGGAACCTCGACGTCGGGGCGTGTCTGGTCGAGGACGAGGAAATCGTAGCCTGCACGGGCGGCGATCTCGACGCAGGCAATGACCTGGTCACGCGTATTGTCGTGAAGCTTGAGGCTCGGCGCTGGAGGCACGATCGGGTGGTCGCTCGGTGCCAGGAACGGGTAGTCTTCCAGGCGCAGCGGCGTGACACCGTCGAGGGTCGGCTTCTCGCCGCTTGCGCCGCCCATCATGCCGACGGACATAAATTGGGTCAGTTCGGTGAGGGATCGCAGCAGCGCTATATGGCGGTCGAAATGCGCGCCGGAACCGAACTCGATATTCTCGTGTCCATTCTGCATCCAGTGCATGATCGCCACGTAAGTCGGAATGCCGAGGTCCGTGGTGATGTCGAGCACCCATAGCTTGCGACCGGCTTCCGCAAATTGAGCCTGGAGATCCCGGACATAGAAATCGTCGAATTGCCCGAGATCGACCTCGGCGCGCTGCAGCCGGTTATACCACCAGATCGCGTAGGCATCGCGCTCGATCAGTTCGAGGAAGCCCTGAACGATGGCTTCGTCGCGTGTGTTGCCGGCCGCGCAGCCGTTGGAATCCGTATGAAACCCGCCATAGAAGAAGTACAGGAGGCCGGTCGGCAGATATTTGAAGCGTTTGTCGCGCAACGACGAGACCGGCGACCACTCGGTCCTCGTCGAGGGATCGAACGGCTCGGGCACCGGATGGGGATCGTCCGGCTGCTGCAGAAACCTGTTCTTGAACTGCGTTTCGCTGAAGAGCTGGACGTCGTTGGGAAGAAGCGCGTCGCCAGGCGCGAAATCGACAAAGCGGCGCGTCGTCCTGATCTCATCGCCTTGGAAAATGCCCGAATAGCGTTCGATCGACTCCATCAGCGCGCTTGCCTCGCCCTGTTCAGCCGTCGAGCCCTTGCCAAAGCTGCCCCCACTCAATCCGGACCTGAGCTGGTCGATGCTGTGGGCCGGCGCGGAGAAATTGTGCTGGGCGAAGTAATTGGTGTTCATCGGCAGATCAACGTCGATCCGCTCAAGCCGGGAGACCACGCCGGTCAGCGGGCTCACATGCTTGCGGAAGCGCGACACCGTCGACCGCGACGTCACAGTGCGATATCCACCGCTGGTCATGACGAGCTTCTTGCCTTCGGCGATCTCGACCAGGGCCGGAGATCGGCGCGGATTGTGCAGCTTCTTGCTGCCGCAGGTTGGGCATTGCGGGCGTCGCGCGACGTAGTGCTTGGCGATGACGGCGCCGGCCAGGTCGAAGCTTGCGATGTGATCGCGCAGATCGGTGCGAAAGCCCGAGGCGATCGCCTTGGCGATCTCGACGGCTGTGAAATGGATTGCGGTCTCTCCGACGGGATCGTCGACGAGCGGCGATACGGCGACCGCGCGCGCCGGTCCCCGGTCAAGAAATCCCTTGATCTCCCGGTTGCGGATCATGCGATCGAACAGGCAGGTCCAGCAGGCGCTCTCGCCCGGCTTGAACACGGGCCCGACCAGCGGAAAGGCGCCGGAGGGCTGCACCAGCAGCCAGGGCGTCTGGCCGGCCACGCGTTCCTGGTTCAGTTCGGCGAGCCGCCGGTCAAGATAATCGTTCACCAGCGTGATCGTGAGCTTCGGCGAGCGCTTGGCGATTTGAACGCCGAGCTTACTCAAGGCCGCGGTCAGCTCCTTGGCGCCTTTGACGTCAATCGACTCGACCTGAACGGGGCAATTGCGAAGATTTTGTTCCGCGACCTCTGGAGACAAGCCGAGGCTTGCCCAAAAGCCGCCGACGGCCTCGTCGAATGCTGGCGGGGTCCGCGCAACGACATATCGGCGATCAAGCAGCCGCTTGATTGCTTCCTCGATCTTGTCGGCCGGGAAGCGCTTCGAAAGCTGGCGAATGATTTCCGGCCTGGCCTTGCCGTGTTGCCCGATCGCGGTGGCGAGGGCGCAGTAGAGTTCGCCGTGCAGGAAGAACTTGCGATCCTCGGAATAGAGGCAAACCGCATCGGGAGGCAGTACGTAGGCGGTGAAGTTCGGTGCGAATCGGAGGAGGTTTTTGCGGGTCTGCCGCGCAACGCGGGTCTTGCGATTGGCATTCATTGAGTCAGCACGCTGATCCTGTTGCCGTCACGTCAGATCGCCGGCGCAAGACGGATCGTCGTGCCCGCACGCTGGTATTTTCCCAGAGAGTTGGAACAAACTCGCCCGTCGCCGGCAAGCCATCGATGCACGCGTCGTAGCGAAACCAAGCATTTGGCCGGCCCCCTTCTCAGAGCCGGCCAATGATATATCGGCTCGTGGACACGCCATTCGGAACGCTAGCACCAGCGGCAGCGGCCCCACGATGCGCAGCAACCCGCGCATGATACGGCGCATCCCACAACACCAACGGCACAACCCGCACATCGGCAACCGACGCCACACCGGCAGCCTCGGCATCCCCGACAGCCTCCGCATCCGCGGCAACCGCCGCATCCGCGCCAGGCCACCTGCACACGGCCAGCCGCATCTTCCTTGTCGAAGAGATGGAACGTGGCGAGGCTGACGTCGGCCATTTCCTCTTCACCGAGCGTGATTGCGTCACCCGGTACAAAGTTCGGCATGTGTTGTACGTCGGGTGTCGGAACGGCCGATGCCGCTGCGCCGCCCGCCAGCGAGAACGTCAACCCTGCGGCTCCGAATGCCGGTACGGCGACTTTGGTAACTCGCTTCTTCCTTTTAGAAGATTGCTTCGCCTGCCGCATGGTCAAACCTCCGAGCATTGCAAGAAGTATCCCAGCCGCGGTAATTCTACGCCCGGGAAATTGGGCAAGCAAGAATGACGCGCACAAAAAACATGATGGCGCACGTTCAGGATGTAGTCATCTTCATGAACGGAATCGGCACACCCCGTTGACACAGGGCATCGGCAATCCACCGACCTTGCGCGCAGCGAGTGCGACTTGGTGCAGTGCCGCAATCGCATCCAGGTTTGAACGGAGAGATCGGCATGGCGGATCAACTCGGACGTTTCGCTTGGTACGAATTGCTGACCACGGACGTCGCGGCGGCGGGCGCATTCTATCGCAAGGTCGTCGGCTGGGGCGTGAAGGATGAATCGACTCCGGAACTGCCTTACACGGTGCTTCGTAGCCGCGGCACCCCGCTGGGCGGCCTTATGGATATCCCGGAAGAGGGGCGGAGATCAGGCGCAACGCCGAGATGGATGGGTTACGTCGCTGTCGACGACCTGGACGGGACTGCCGCGCAGATCAGGCGTCTCGAAGGCACGATCTTTGTGCCGCCGACCGACACCAATATTGGCCGAATAGCAGTCGCTGCCGATCCGCAGAAAGCGACGTTCGGGCTGATCGAGAAACCGACATATGGCCGATGGAAACCGGGCCGGCTGGACGAGCCGGGGCGCGTAGGCTGGCATGAGCTATTGGCTGCCGACCGGACCGTGATCTTCGATTTCTACAGAGAACTATTTGGTTGGCAGAAGGCCGACGCTC
Organism: Bradyrhizobium sp. Arg816; assembly: GCF_029989365.1. Lineage (GTDB taxonomy): Bacteria > Pseudomonadota > Alphaproteobacteria > Rhizobiales > Xanthobacteraceae > Bradyrhizobium. The sequence continues at coordinate 208,716 of NZ_JAPRAQ010000002.1, forward strand.
AAACCGATCCAGCGGACTGGTATCAATTGTTTTCGGCGGGGGGGCAAACGGTCGGCGGCATGCTGACGAAATTCTCGAGCGTAGCGCAGCCATGTTGGCTGCATTACTTCAATGTCGACGACATCGGCGCTGCGACGAAGCATGTGAATGCGGGTGGAGGCCGGATCCTCCAGGGTCCGATCGAATTGCCTGATGGCTGCTGGATCGCACGATGTGTGGATCCCCAAGGCGCCCTGTTTGCACTGCAGGGTGCCCGGGGTCATGCAGGCATCGAGCCATCCTCGGCCTCGGAAGTCGGGTGGTCCGCCAAGTGGGGCGGCATTGCCTCCCAGGGGAGAATTGTGCTGCCCAAGCCGAAGCGCTAGCGACTGCAGCGTCCCTCCGGCGCTGGCGCGACCCTGCAATAACCCGCGCCGGGAGCAGGGGAGGCCTGCGCGGGGCCGATCCGGGCCGTTTCGGGGCAAGTTCCCGTTGCGCGCGCCCAGCCCGTGCGCTATCCGGCCGGAAAGGCCTGAGGCGGCTTCCATTTTTCCGCCCGGCTGACCCAACCGAGGACGGAAACCGCCATGCCAGCCTATCGCTCCCGCACCACCACCCACGGCCGCAACATGGCGGGCGCCCGCGGCCTCTGGCGCGCGACGGGCATGAAGGATGCCGATTTCGGCAAGCCGATCATCGCGGTCGTCAACTCCTTCACCCAGTTCGTGCCCGGCCACGTCCACCTCAAGGACCTCGGCCAGCTCGTCGCCCGCGAGATCGAGCAGGCCGGCGGCGTCGCCAAGGAATTCAACACCATCGCGGTCGATGACGGCATCGCCATGGGCCATGACGGCATGCTCTACAGCCTGCCGTCGCGCGAGCTGATCGCCGACAGCGTCGAGTACATGGCCAACGCCCATTGCGCCGACGGTCTCGTCTGCATCTCCAATTGCGACAAGATCACGCCCGGGATGCTGATGGCCGCGCTGCGGCTCAACATCCCCGCCGTGTTCGTCTCGGGCGGACCGATGGAGGCCGGCAAGGTCAAGCTCCAGGGCAAGACCAAGGCCATCGACCTCATCGACGCCATGGTGGCCGCGGCCGACTCCAAGGTCAGCGACGAAGACGTCAAGGTGATCGAGCGCTCGGCGTGCCCGACCTGCGGCTCCTGCTCGGGCATGTTTACCGCGAACTCGATGAACTGCCTCACCGAGGCGCTCGGCCTCGCGCTGCCCGGCAACGGCACCGTGGTCGCCACCCATGCCGACCGCAAGCGCCTGTTCGTCGAGGCCGGCCACACCATCGTCGATCTCGTCCGCCGCTATTACGAGCAGGACGATGCCTCCGTGCTGCCGCGCAACGTCGCCAACTTCAAGGCGTTCGAGAACGCGATGACGCTGGACATCGCCATGGGCGGCTCGACCAACACCGTGCTGCATCTGCTGGCGGCGGCCCATGAAGGGCAGGTCGAGTTCACCATGCAGGACATTGACCGGCTGTCGCGCCGCGTGCCCGTGCTCTGCAAGGTCGCGCCGTCGGTCGCCGACGTCCATGTCGAGGACGTGCATCGCGCCGGCGGCATCATGGGCATTCTGGGTGAGCTCGATCGCGCCGGCCTGATCGACACCTCGGTGTCGACCGTGCATGCGCCGACCATGAACGACGCGCTGGAGCGCTGGGACATCAAGCGCTCCAAGAGCGAGTCTGTCCGCACGTTCTTCCGCGCTTCGCCCGGCGGCATTCCGACCCAGGTCGCCTTCAGCCAGGAGCGCCGTTACGACGAGCTCGATAGCGATCGCGAGAAGGGTGTGGTCCGCAGCCTCGAGCATGCCTTCAGCAAGGATGGCGGTCTCGCCGTGCTCTACGGCAACCTCGCGCAGGACGGCTGCATCGTGAAGACCGCCGGCGTCGATGCCTCGATCCTGAAGTTCTCCGGCCCCGCGCGCGTGTTCGAGAGCCAGGACGCCGCAGTGGAAGGCATCCTGGGCGGCAAGGTCGTCGCCGGCGAGATCGTGGTCATCATCTACGAAGGTCCGCGCGGCGGCCCCGGCATGCAGGAGATGCTGTATCCGACGAGCTATCTGAAATCGATGGGCCTCGGCAAAGCCTGCGCGCTCGTCACTGACGGCCGCTTCTCCGGCGGCTCGTCTGGCCTGTCGATCGGCCATTTGTCGCCGGAAGCGGCCGAAGGCGGCAACATCGGGCTCGTGCGAACCGGCGACCGCATCGCCATCGACATCCCGAACCGCAGCATCACGCTGGAGGTCTCCGACGAGGAGCTCGCCAAGCGTCGTGCCGCGGAAGAGGCGAAGGGCGACGCCGCCTGGCAGGCGACGGGCCGCAAGCGCAACGTCTCGACCGCGTTGCAAGCTTACGCTGCGCTCACCACCAGCGCCGCGCGCGGCGCGGTGCGTGAGGTGAAGCGTCGCTCGAAGTAAGCGCGGCACCGTCCGCGCCTCGCGCGCATGGTCAACAAGCTCTGAACGGCCGGCGAAAGCCGGCCGTTCGCATTAAGGATGCTCGACGAAGTTCGGCAGCTCGGCATGTTGCAGCGTATATTGCTCGCGACCTTCGCAAATCCATTTTGGGCAACTGGGGCTCCACCACAATGTCTCGTACTCTCGCTGTCGTTTTCTCAACGGTCGTCGCCGCGATTTCCATGACGAGCGCGGCCTCCGCCGGCTGCTACAATTGCTACGCGCCGCCGCCGTGCCAGACCTGCTACCAGCAGCAATACGTGCAGCCGCAATACCGCACCGTCGACGAGACCGTGATGGTTTCTCCCGGCGCGACCGTCGCGCACCGCACGCCGGCGCAGTACCGCACCGTGATGGTGCCGCAGACCGTGATGGTTGCGCCGCCGAGCGTCCAGTACGAACGCATCCCGCCGCAATACGCCACGCGCCAGCGCGTCGAGATGGTTTCGCCCGGGTATTCCTATTACGCGCCAGTGCAGATGGGCTGCGCGTCCTGCGGCTACTGAGCCAACGCAGCTACAAAGAGTCTCGCGCGGCGCTCCCTTTGGGGGCGCCGTTTTCTTTTGTGGCAGCAAACGAGGCCCGGAAATGGAGGCGAATCCAACCGGGCCTCGCAACCAGCGACGCCCTGGGAGGTGTCGCCAGTGTCCGGGATTGCTGAGAAGGCTGCGTGTGTCGGCAGCCGACATGTTGCGAAGCTAGAGGAACAGGCTGACGCTCGCCTGACAGATCGCGTGCGGCGGAAAATTCAGGCCTGGGCTGAGGGCGAGCGCCTGCAGGTGCCTGTACCAACGGACGGTGGCGCGACGCGCCGCCGCCATTTCTCTCGATGCTGGAGCTCTCGTGCCGGCCGCGTATTAGGTCAGATTCAATGCCATGTGAACTACACCGGGTTCGCGGATCGTTGTGGGCTTGAAGCCGAACTTGTTGAAGACGCGGAGCATCGCTGCGTTCTCCGGTAGTACTTCGGCGATCAGCTCCGTCAATCCGGCCTCACGGGCGATAGCGATCAGATGGCGCGTGAGCAGCCCGCCAACGCCACGTCCCTGCCAGGCATCGATCACGACGAAAGCCGTCTCGGCCCGTCCAGGCTCGAACATGATATAGCGGCCACCGCCGATGATCGTGCTGCGGCCTTCGTCTTTCGTACACGCGACGAGCGCCACATGGTTCCTAAAATCGGGTTCCATGAAGAAAGCGCGCTCCCGTTCGGAAAAGTGGCGTTTCGGCACAAAGAACCGGCGTTGGAGCGATTGAGCGCTTGTCTCCTCGAGCGCGGCGAGCATGTCGGACTCGTCCTCGGGACGAAGCGCCCGGATATCGACCAATCGTCCGTCGCGTAGTCTCTCCTGGCGGCTATAATTTGCGGCATCCGGCACTTAAGTTCTCCCGCGGCCCGATTGCGGCGCGCCCCAGCGGGGCAGTTGGTCGATCCCGATTGACGCGAACACCGTTGCTAACCGTTGACCTAAATCAACGTCAGCCACCGCCGACCATTTTGAATGACCTCGCGCGATGACGAGGTCGAACATGGCGATCAAAGACTTGAACATGGCGATCAAAGACTTAAAGCTGCCTGATGGCCCGATGTCGGGGCTGGTCGCCTCGGCCGTGGAATACATGGTCGATGCGGGACAGCGCAGCGTCCTGTTCCTCGACATCATGCGCCAGCGCGGCGACCAGTATCGCGAGCACGTCGCCCAGACCGCTCCGCATGTCCTGCAATATGCCGCTGAATTAATCACGGACGGCCGGAAGCTGGACGAGCCCGTCAACTACGCGCTGGTGCGCATCATTCCGCCGAAGGATGTTGAGATCGACATGAGCCGGCGTCCGTTCGTCGTGGTCGATCCGCGCGCCGGCCATGGACCCGGCATCGGCGGCTTCAAGGCCGATAGCGAGATCGGCGTCGCCATGAAGGCGGGGCATCCCTGCTACTTCATCGGCTTCCTTCCGGAGCCGATGCCCGGGCAGACCATCGAACGCATTGCGCGCGCGGAAGCCATCTTTATCGAGACAGTCATCAGCCGTCATCCGGACGCCGACGGAAAGCCCTGCGTGATCGGCAATTGTCAGGCCGGTTGGGCCGTCATGATCCTGGCGTCGCTGCGGCCGGAATTATTCGGGCCGCTGATCATCGCCGGTGCGCCGCTGGCCTACTGGGCAGGCGTGCATGGCAAATACCCAATGCGTTATTCCGGCGGTCTGCTGGGCGGAAGCTGGCTCACGGCGCTCACGAGCGATCTCGGCGCCGGCAAGTTCGACGGCGCCTGGCTGGTGCAGAATTTCGAGAACCAGAACCCGTCGAATACGCTCTGGACCAAGCAGTACAACGTCTACTCCAAGGTCGATAGCGAGGCGGAACGCTATCTCGATTTCGAGCGCTGGTGGGGCGGACACGTCAATCTCAATGCCGAGGAAATCCAGTTCATCGTCGACGAGCTCTTCATCGGCAACAATCTCGCAGCCGGCAAGATCGAGATGTCCGACGGCGGCAAGGTCGACTTGCGCAACATTCGCTCGCCGATCGTGGTGTTCTGCTCCAAGGGCGACAATGTCACCCCGCCGCAGCAGGCGTTGGACTGGATCCTCGACTGCTACGCCGACGTCGACGAGATCAGAGCCTATGGCCAGACCATTGTCTATACCGTTCACGAGAGTATCGGTCATCTCGGCATCTTCGTATCCGGGGGTGTGGCGAAGAAGGAGCATGCTGAGTTCTCCAGCAACATCGACCTGATCGACGTGCTGCCGCCAGGACTCTACGAGGCCACGTTCGAGGCCCGTGGCAACGAAACGCTCAATGCGGATCTTGCGGCAGGCCAGTGGGTGATGCGGTGCGAGGCCCGCACGCTGGATGATATCCGCGCGATGGGCGGAAATTCGCCCGAGGACGAGCGGCGCTTTGCTGCGGCCAAGCGTGTCTCGGAGCTCAATCTCGCTGCTTATCGGAAATTCATGCGGCCGTGGGTGAAGGGCATGGTGACGCCCCAACTCGCGGAATGGGCCCGCAACATGCATCCGCTGCGGCTGCAATACGAGGCGTTCAGCAGCCAGAACCCTTGGATGTCCACGGTCAAGTCGGCGGCCGATCGTGTCGAGACGAACCGCAAGCCGGTTTCAAAGGACAATCCATTCCTGGCATTTCAGGAACAGATGTCGAAGCAGATCGTCCACGCGCTGGATAGCTGGCGCGACACGCAGGAGGCGGTGAGCGAGATCGTCTTCCTCAACCTCTACGGCTCGCCGTTGCTCCAGGCCGCGGTCGGCGTCGACCCCAATTCGGTGCCCTCGCGCCGCCGGGAGATGTCGCCGGAGCATCGCGCCATGCTCGCGGCGCGGATCGCCGAGCTTAAATCGCACATCGGTGAGGGCGGGCTCCGCGAAGCGGCCCTCCGCGCGCTGCTCTATGTTGGCTCCGCACGCGGCATGGTGGATGAGCGCAGCATCGAGGCGTTGCGGCAGGTTCGGCGTGACCATACCGGCGCCCGCATGACGCTGTCGGAATTCAAGAAGCTGGTGCGTGAGCAGTTCTTCATACTGCTTCTTGATCGCGAAGGTGCTCTCGCCGCGATCCCGAAATTGTTGCCCGACGACACCAACCAGCGGCGTGCGGCCTTCTCGGCGATGTGCGAGGTGCTGTCGGCGAGTGCGGACATCACCGGCGAGCGGGCCAATCGCCTGAAGCGCGTCGCCGCGCTTTTTGGTCTGGACGGAGAGGGGGAGTTGACATCGAACGTCGCCCCATTCGATCCCAAGGCACGGGCGTCGTAACGCGGATTGGCAGGATCGGGAGTGACATCATGTCGGCCGACACGACGCAAACCCAGCCCGGTAGCAAGTACGACCGCTTAATCGCGGCGGCGAAGGGTGCGCCGCCAACGCCGACCATCGTGGTGCATCCTTGCGACGAGACCTCGCTGCGCGGCGCCGTCGATAGCGCAAGCGCTGGCATTATCCGGCCAGTGCTCGTCGGGCCCGAGCGGAAGATCAGGGATACTGCCGCCCGGTGCGATCTCGATGTGTCCGGTTTCGAGATCGTTGATGCCGCGCACAGCGACGAATCTGCGGCCAAGGGCGTCGAGCTCATCCATGCCGCCAAAGGCGAGCTGTTGATGAAGGGCAGTCTGCACACCGACGAATTGATGCGCGCCGTCACGGCCAAGACCGGTGGCTTACGCACCGACCGACGTATCAGCCATGTCTTCGTGATGGATGTGCCTGCCTATGCAGAGACCATCTTCGTGACGGATGCGGCGATCAACATCTTCCCCGATCTCGACGCCAAACGCGACATCATTCAGAACGCGATCGACCTCTACAACCAGGCAGGGTTCGGCAAGAAGCCGCGGGTGGCGATTCTGTCTGCCGTCGAGACCGTGACCTCGAAAATCCCCTCGACCATCGAAGCCGCGGCCCTATGCAAGATGGCCGATCGCGGCCAGATCACCGGCGGCATCCTCGACGGCCCGCTGGCTTTCGACAATGCCATCGATCTGGAAGCTGCGCGGATCAAGGGCATCACATCCGAGGTCGCCGGCCGCGCCCAGATCCTAATGGTTCCGGACCTCGAGTCCGGCAACATGCTCGCCAAGAACCTCGCCTATTTCGCCAAGGCCGATGGCGCCGGCATCGTGCTCGGTGCGCGCGTGCCCGTCGTGCTGACCTCGCGCGCGGATTCGCCACGTTCGCGGATGGCGTCCTGTGCGGTCGCCGCGCTCTATGCTCATGCCCGGCGCCAGAAGGCGCCGACGGTTGCCGCGTGATCGCCATGGATACGATCCTCGTCGTCAATGCCGGCTCGTCCAGTGTGAAGTTTCAGGTCTATGCGATCGAAGGCGACGGTGCGCTTCGTCGTCAGATCAAGGGACAGATGGACGGTATCGGCAGCCGACCGCGTCTGCGGGCAAGTGGCCCGAGCGGCGATCCGATGGCCGATCGGGCCTATCCGATCGAGGCTGTGCCTGATGTTCCGGCGGCGATGGCCGTTGCCGGCGACTGGCTGCGGGACGAACTTCGCGTCACCCCGATCGCGGTCGGTCACCGGGTCGTGCATGGTGGGCCGGACTATTCGCGGCCGGTACTGATCGACCACGGCGTCGTGTCCCGTCTCGAACGATTTGTGACCCTGGCGCCGTTGCACCAGCCCCACAATCTGGCGCCGATCCGTTCGCTGCTGGCGAACTTCCCGACGCTGCCACAGGTTGCCTGCTTCGACACCGCATTTCACCGCACGCATGATGCCGTTGCCGACCACTATGCTATTCCGCATCAACTTCATGCCGAGGGTGTCAGGCGCTATGGCTTTCATGGGCTGTCCTACGAATATATCGCCCGGACGCTGCCGCGCCTGGCGCCCGATATCGCGAAGCGGCGGGTGATCGTTGCCCATCTCGGCAGCGGCGCGTCGATGTGCGCGCTCAAGGACGGGCGCAGCGTCGAGAGCACCATGGGTTTCACAGCGCTCGATGGTCTGCCGATGGGAACGCGTCCAGGGCAGATTGATCCCGGGGTCGTGATCTACCTTATCTCCGAGAAAGGGATGTCGGCCTCAAATGTGCAGAACTTCCTTTATCGCGACTGCGGATTGAAGGGGCTCTCCGGCGTCAGCAATGACATGCGCGAGTTGGAGGCAAGCGCCGACCCCAAGGCGAAGCTCGCGGTCGACTATTTCGTCTACCGGATCGGTCTCAGCGCCGGCATGCTCGCGGCCGCCTTGCAGGGCCTCGACGCCTTCGTCTTCACGGCCGGGATCGGCGAGAATTCGGCGAACATTCGCGCGCGCGTGGTCGAGCAGCTCGGATGGCTCGGCGGCACGCTCGATCCCGTCGAGAACGCGCGCAATTCCAGGCTGATCTCGCGTTCCGACAGCCGCATCCCCGTCTACGTCGTGCCAACCGACGAAGAACTGATGATCGCACAGCATACGCTGTCGCTGTTGATGAACGGACAATCGACTAATCCAAGGCAAGAGAGGGTGTCATGATCCCCGTGTTCCCGGATGCAAAGGTTGCCCTGAAGGGCAAGAAGGGCCTCGTCGTCGGCATCGCGAACGACCAGTCCATCGCCTGGGGGTGCGCGAGGGCATTTCGTGCGCTTGGGGCCGATCTGGCCGTCACCTACCTCAACGATCGCGCCAAGAAACACGTCGAGCCGCTCGCGCAGGCGCTGGAAGCGCCGATCTTCATGCCGCTGGACGTGATGACGGAGGGGCAGACCGAGGCGGTGTTCGAGCGGATTACGAAGGAATGGGGACAGCTCGATTTCCTGCTGCATTCGATCGCCTTCTCGCCGAAGGAGGCGCTCCATGGCCGCGTGGTAGACGTCGGCCGCGATGGCTTCCTCAAGACGATGGACGTCTCTTGCTGGTCATTCCTGCGCATGGCGCATCTCGCCGAGCCGCTGATGAAGAACGGCGGCACGATGTTCACCATGACCTATTATGGAAGCCAGATGGTGGTGGAGAACTACAATATCATGGGCGTGGCGAAAGCGGCGCTTGAAGCGGCCGTCCGCTACGCGGCCGCCGAACTTGGCCCAAGGGGGATCCGCGTGCACGCGATCTCGCCCGGCCCGCTCGCCACGCGCGCGGCGTCGGGTATCCCGGAGTTCGACGAGCTCATGGACAAGGCGCAGTCAAAAGCGCCGGCGCGCAGCCTGGTCAGCATCGACGACGTCGGCAATGCCACCGCGTTCCTGGCGCTCGATGGCGCCAAGCTGATCACCGGGGGCGTTCTCTATATCGATGGCGGGTATCACATCATCGACTGAGCGCACTCAGCGATAGTGCAGGGCGATCAGCTCGGCGACGCAAGCGGGCTTCTTGCCGCCCTCGATCTCGATCACGAGATGATAGTTGACGCGCAAGCCGTCTGGCGGCACGTCCTCGGTCTCAGCGACCGTGACCCTACCGCGGAGCTTTGAGCCCGCCGGCACCGGCGCCAGATACCGGATGCGATCCGCGCCATAATTCAGCGTGTTGCGCAGCCCTTTCAAGCCCATCACCGATCGAATGAACAGTGGAGCAAGCGAGAGCGACAGCAGGCCGTGAGCGATGGTGGTGCCGCCGGGCGCTTCCTTCCTGGCGCGGTCCTGGTCGACATGGATCCATTGCTCGTCACAGGTTGCTTCGGCGAATTTATTGATCCGATCCTGGGTCACTTCGATCCAGTCGCTCGCGCCGATCTCGGTGCCGACCGCGGATTTGATCTCGTTGAAGTCACTGAATATCCACATGGTCGTGACCTCGTCAGATCGCCATTTCAGGGATGTTGTCAGGAACGTCCAATTCGGCCTCTGTCACCGCCATAACCTCGCCAACGCTGACACCTGGAGCGGTCTCGAGCAGCGTCGCCTTGCCGTCCGCAAAACCGATAACCGCCATGTCGGTCACGACCAGATGTACCGGGCGCGCCGAGGTCAGAGGCAAGTTGCATGTCTTGACGATCTTCGACTTGCCCTTCGCGGCATGTTGCATGGCGACGATGACCCGTTTGGCGCCGCTGACGAGGTCCATCGCTCCGCCCATGCCGGGGACCATCTTGCCCGGGATCATCCAGTTGGCGAGAAGCCCATGCGCATCGACCTGGAGGCCGCCGAGCACGGTGACGTCGACATGGCCGCCGCGGATCAGTCCGAACGACATCGCGCTGTCGAAGGTCGCCGCCCCCGGCAGCGCGCTGATAGGGCGGCCGCCGGCGTCTGTCAGTGTCGGATGCGCCAGGCCTTGTTCGGGAATCGGCCCGGTGCCGATCAGTCCGTTCTCCGACTGAAAGAAGACTTTCAAATCGGCCGGAACGTAATTCGCGACCAAGGTTGGAATGCCGATGCCGAGATTGACGAGGTTTCCGCTCTTCAACTCCCTGGCGACGCGTCGGGCGATGATGATCTGCGGGTCCATGATCTCACCCGTTGGTAATGAGGTAATCGACGAGCGGCGCCGGGGTCACGACGTGATCGGGCGCGATGACACCAACGGGCACGATGTTCTCTGCAGTGACGATGACCGTGTCGGCGGCCATCGCCATGACCGGGTTGAAGTTGCGGGAGGTCAGTGCGTAAGCGAGATTGCCGAAATAGTCGGCGAGAAACGCGTGAACCAGCGCGTACTGCGCCCGCAATGCCGTCTCCAGCAGGAACGGCTTGCCATCCACCTCGATCTGACGCTTGCCCTCGGCAACCAGCGTTCCGACGCCCGTCGGCGTCAGCACGCCGCCGAGGCCGCATCCGCCTGCGCGGATGCGTTCGACGAAGGTGCCTTGCGGCACGAGATCGACGGCGATCTGGTTCGCGAGCATCTGCTGCTGCGCTTTCGGATTGAGGCCGATATGCGTTGCCGTCAGCCTTGAGACCAGCGTTGCGTCGAACAGCTTGCCGACGCCTTTGCCGGGGGTGGCTGCGTCATTGCAGATCAGAGACAGGCCGGTCTTGTTCTGCCGCACGAGTTCGTCAAGCAGGCGCTCCGGGGATCCGACGCCCATGAAGCCGCCGACCATGACGCTCGCACCGGCCGGGATCATCGCAACGGCTTCTTCGACGGAAACGGCCTTCATGGGCGGAACTCCGGTCGGCAGGCGCAGGTGAATACTGGATCGATGTTGGGGGCGGGCAGACTCTCGGCTTTGATCTGCGTCAAGGTTGCCGGGTCATTCGCGCAGGCCAACGCCGACGCCTGCAAGGGTCTCGTGCCAGAGCCTGCGTACCTCGGCGTGCCGCCGTTCGAGCGTCGCGCTGATGGCATCCCGGAAAGGTAAGAGGTCCGGGCCCTTCAGGAACAGGATCTGCGCCTGCAACAGCCGGCCGCTTTCGAACTCGATGCGGCGCAGCGCCATCACGAAGGGATCGTTCGCGTTCGCTTCCGTCGGCAGCAGGGCCGCCGGCCGGATCCCGGCATGAACTGCATGCGCGAGCGTCGCGAGGTGAATGGTCTGCGCGCGGGCGTGATCCGCGATGCCTTCGATCGGGGCGGGGAGCCAGGCCATCTCCCAGGATGCCGCCATGGGGCCCAGCGCGAGGTCCGGGACCCAGGCGGTCGCGCGCACGAGAAGCGAGACGATCTCGCTCTCGCGATAGAACTGCGCGTTCAATTCGGTCTGCCAGGCGGCATCGAATCTCGCGGGCAGGGCGACCGCGAATTGCCGTGCCAGCGCACCATGCGCAGAAACCAGGAACGCGGCGACCCGCGTCTGCTGGCGCGGCGGCACGCGCCCGTCGGCTTGCAGCGGTCCGAAGAACGCGCTCATGTTGCTGGCCTCTGCACCGGGATCGCGCGCAGATGGTCATAGCCGGCGGGAAACGGCGAAAAGTCTCCGCCAGCATCTTCCGGCGCGATCAGGACCTGCTTGTTGCCCTGCCAGCGGCCAGCCAACACGTCCTCGGCGAAGCGCGCCAGCAGGTCGGCTGTTAATGCAGCCTTTTCGAGCGTGAAGGCGTGATAGGCCCTCGGGATGATGACGAGCGCACTGTCGGGAATTTCCACACGCAACGTCTCGTGCAGCGCCCGCGGCGTGAGGAAGTCGAACTCGCCGTTCAGGATCATGGTCGGGACGGATATCGAGGAGAGCTGCGGCGTCAGCGGCTTGAAGTCGAGGAAGGACTCCATCAGGTTCTGAAGGGCGTAGACGTCGTTGACCAGCCAACCCTGCCGCTTGACGCTGTCGAGTTTGTCCAGCAGCGGCTTCAGCCACTGGTCGGACAAGTTCATCGGCAGCAACAGATCCTGGAGATAGCCGGTGCCACCCAGAATGAGGCCGGTGCGCAAGGCGTTGCCGATCAATAGCAGTTGTGGCGAAAGCTCGGAAAAGCAGCTCATCGGCACAAGGCCCGACAGCCGCGCGCCATGCTCGATGGCATAGCGCAGCGCGATCAAGCCACCGAAACTGATGCCACTGAGGAAGACCGGACCGTCTCCAAGTTCGCCGATCAGGCGATGCAGCACCGCGATGTGGTCGTCCTGATCGATGAACAGCGCGGGCTTATCGGAGACGCCCTGGCCGAGCAGGTCGAACGTAGCGACCCGGAACCGACGTGCGATCAGCGTGTCGCGATACGTGCCCCAAAGCTCGGAATACTGCGTGAGACCGTTGACGAGCACATAGGCAGGCGCATTCGCCGGTCCGTCGAGCTCATAGCGGATACGATATGAGCCATGACTGAGGAAAGGCATTGCGGGGACCGGCCAGCGTGACGATGACTACGATCCTCAACGCAGGCCTGAGGATTCCATTGAGCTAAATCAAACCTCAGGAGGAGGTCCAGCCTAGCGTTCGCGCAAAATACCGCCAGGAGGGAGTTCGTCATGAACGGGAGAAGCGCACTCAAGCGTTGCTTCGTCAGCCTGATCCTGTTGCTGGTCGGCACCGCGCTCGCGGTCGCCCAGCCGTTCACGCGACGCTCGTCGCAGATGCAGCATGACGGGCTCAAAAAGACCTATGAGATCGCGAACTTCCGGCTTGGCGGCAAGTACGACCTGGCCAATCCCTCCAAATGGGAGAATGGCGGCGAGGGCGGCGTGACGCTGGAATCGCTCGGGGCAGGCAAGCTGCGTACCGGATACATCGCGGTCGGCAACGCGCGGCGCAATGCCGTCGGTGAGATCACCAACGCGGTCGTGATCAATTCCTATTATTCCGGCGATTCCACCGATATGTACGAACAGTGGGTCAAGGGCGCGGCCCTGTCGGGCGGCGTCCCGATCATCGGCCCCGGACGGCCGATCGACACCGACCGCTACTACGTCATCATGGTCGACCCGCTGGGCACGTGGGGCGCAAGCAAACCGTCCGACGGCCTCGGCATCAAGTTTCCGCAGTACAGCTACTACGACATGGTGCAGGCGAACTACCGCCTGCTGCGCGACGAGTTGAAGGTGGCGCGCGTCGCGCTTGTCACGGGCGTCTCCATGGGCGGCACCCAGACCTACGTGTGGGGGGTCATGCATCCCGAATATATCGGCGCCCTGATGCCGATCGGCGGCACCACGCAGTCGGACGGTGAAGACCCCGTCGGCAACTGGACCTTCCAGATGATGACGGCCGCGATCGAGGGCGATCCGGTTTGGCAGGCGACCAAGGGTGACTACTACAATCTGCCCAAGGAGAAGCACCCTATGCCGGGTGTGGCGTTCGGCTGGTCGATCCTGGGCATGACGGGCTACGACTTCGGCTTCCGCACGACCCAGAACTGGGCCGCGGTCCAGCCCGAGATATTCTACTGGGATCCGCCGAACGAGAAGGCCGGTCTGAGCGTCACCAACCGTGCCAAGCTCTATGACGCAGTCGACCTCGTCTGGCGCAACCGGGTCGGCGAGACCCATAACGTCAATCCCTATCTCGGCCGCATCCAGGCGCGCACACTGGTGATGCACATCACCAACGATCTCTGGCTGAACTTCAAGCTGGCCCAGAAGGCCGTCGATCGCGTGCCAGGCGCGGACCTGATCGCGCAAGAGAGCCCGGTCGCCCATTACGGCGTGTTCCCGATCATCAACCAGCGAAAGAACGATCCGAAGTTCGTCGCTTTCATGGATGACGTCGCGGCTCTCGATCGCGCGGGGATGTTCGTCGACAAGAATTATCGCGTACCGGGCGTCGCCGAAAACATCGATCCGGGAAAGTCCTTCTGGAAGGACTTCGTGACCTATCCCTATCCGGTCAAATACGCCAACACCAAGGACAAGATCGGCAACACCTGGCAGATTGGTTACATGGATGAGTATGCCGGCACCGACAAGGATCCCAAGGTCCTCGTCATCATCCACGGCAAGGGCGCATTCGGCGGGCACTACGGCAACATCATGCAATATGCGCTGCGGAGCGGCTTGCGTGTGATCGTGCCGGACTTGCCGAACTACGGCATGTCCGGGCCCGGTAATCTCGATAGGAGCCCGGCGCGCACCATGCAGGATATGCGCGAGGTCATCTACGACCTCGTCGTAAATCAGCTTGGCGTCAAGAAAGCCTATTATCTCGGCCACTCGCTGGGCGGTCAGTTCGTCACGGGGTATGCCCTGACCTGGCCGGATGCGGTGCAGGGCCTTGCGCTCGAAGCACCATCCGGACTCGAGGAATACCCGCGCGACATTACGATCGCGAAAGACAAGAAGGCACCTCTGTTCCAACCGGGACTCGGTCGCGACTTCGACAAGTGGAAGCAGATCTGGGACCAGACCGGCATCCTGGCGGCGGAGAAGGCCCGCGACGAGCAGAGCATTCGTGACTTCTTCTACTTCAGGAAGCGCGACCCCGACACCGGCGTGGTGTCGGCGGCGAAGAGCGGCTACTTCTTCAGCGACAGCGAATATGCGCGCTTCCATACCGAGCAGCGGGTCGGGCTTACCAAGGGCAACCCCAAGGAGCTCGAACAGTGGTGCAACGTCTTCATCTTCGACATCTACACGATCGGGGCCGAGCTCCAGCAGGATGATCCGAAGAACCTTTACGAGCGGGTCGCCCAGATCAAGGCGCCGATCTTCCTCGCTTTCGGTGACAAGGAGCCGTTCATCCCGACGCCCGCTTTCAACGGGCTGACCGATCTCGGACGCGACGTCATCACGCCGTTCATGACGCGCATGACCAATGCGGGCAACCGGCCGATGCTGAAAATCTATCCGGAGACCGGGCACTTCATCCATACCGATAATCCGGTGGAATATTCAGCAGACGTCGTCGACTTCGTGACCAAGGGACGGGTCGACACCTCGTCGCCGCTCGGCACCGATCGCATGATCAAGGGCGCAGTGGCATCGGCGATTCCGGTGGCTCCGACGCCGCCCGGCGCAGCCCCCACGGCAGGATTGAACAAATAGGATGGTCTGATGCCGCGGGTGCAGGCCGGTGAGATACAGCTCGGCTGGCGGGAGTGGGGGCAGGGCGACGTCACCGTCGTCTTCATCCATGGCAATCTCGCCAGCAAGGACTGGATCGAGCTGGCTGCGCCCTTGTTTCCAACGGGCCTGCGCGTCATCGCCATTGACTGGCGCGGCTGCGGGGACAGCGACCGGCCGAAAGCTGCCGCCGATTATTCGAACTACTCGATGCAGCAGCATGCCGAGGACATGCTGGCAGCACTCGATATGCTCGACATCGGCTATTGCCATCTCGCGACGCATTCGACTGGCGGCATCATCGCCGCCCGCATGCTCTTGATGCAGCCGCAGCGTTTCGGGCGCGTGTTCGCACTCGATCCGGTGACGCCGCTCGGCATGGCTTTCAATGCCGACCAGATCGGCCTGTTTCGGGCGATGATGGCGAGCAAGGACCTGACACGAACGATCATGGCGACCGCGGCGTCCTCGCTATTCGTGCCCGAGAGCATGGCGCCGAACGCCGTGCCTCGATTTCGAGAGGGATTGAAGGACATCCAGGCGTTGTTCGACCGCATCATCGAGCAGACCTTTGGCGTCTCCGAGGGCATCTGGATCGGAACGCCGGTCAACCTGACGAAGGAAAGAGAGAGCAGAGAGCTCGAGCGCCGCATGCCGGAGCTGAAGCATCCGCATCTGGTGCTATGGGGCGAATGGGACGGCTGGATTCAGCCAGCCGATCTTCGCGCCATGGCCGATGCGATGCCGGATTGCCGTCTCGTGATCGTGCCTCGCATCGGACACTCGATGAATCTCGAAGTACCGGCGCTCTACGCCGGCTATTTCGGCGCCTGGTTCGGCGGAATTACCGTGTAACCGCTAACGCCTGAAGGGAGAAACGTCATGCCAGAGATCAATCTATCCGCAGAGAACGTCCGTGCGGCGCTGACCGAGGCACTTGGCCGCCTGCGCAAGGCCAACGCCGACTATTTCGAGATGCTGGAGAAGGGGATCAGTTCGTCGCCACTGCCGATCGCGAACCATGCGAAGGAGTTTTGCAGTTTCATGCAGCGCAATGTCACAGCGACCCTGGACCTCAGCGACAAGCTGATCCACGCCAAGGACGCACAGGACGCGCTCAAGCTTCAAGCCGATTTCTTCCAGGACCAGATGCGGGCCCTGACCGACCAGACCAAGACCATGGGTGAGGCGGCGATGAAGGCGGCTGGCGGCATGTTCGGTCCGAAGAGCTGAGACAGCAACCACGGTACTGACGGGCGCGGTAGCGTCAGAAAGGTCTGGTATGGCCGAGACCAACAAGCTTTCTGTCGAAAAGGCACTCCAGAAGTTGCTTCGCGACGAACCCTTGGAAACGGCGAGCGAGCAACGAGACGAAAAAGCCGAGGCGCTCAGGGACGAGATCAAGCGCATGCGCGCGCAGCGATCGCGTCTTGAGCGATCACCCGGCAAGGGCAAGTGAGATCCGGTTTCATCGGATGATGCCTCGGTTCTTCGTCGGCATGCCGGTTCGTGTCGTCAACAGCTGGTCGGTGGCCGAGCTGTTCGAGGTTCTGCGCAACGCGTTCGACCATCTGGCCGATTTCAAAGCGCCCGGCTTCACATGGCCGTAAGCCGAAGAGAGCGCGCGCAGCATGCGTGATATCGCCACATCGGGGCTCGTTGCCGATTTCCTGTTCGGCTTCGGCGCGCTGTTCGCGATCATCAATCCCTACGGACTGGCCTTCATCTTCCTCGACAAGACGAGAGGTCTTTCTGAAGACGAGCGCGCGAGCCTTGCGCTGCGGGTTGCCGGATATGCCTTCGTGGTCCTCTTGGTGTCGCTGTTTCTGGGCAGCCAGATCCTCAACTTCTTCGGCGTGACAATCCCGGCGCTCCGGATTGCCGGTGGCCTCGTGGTCGCAGCGACAGGCTGGTCCATGCTCCACGCGCCCTCGGGCTCGGCCGGACCTCACGAGGTCTCGGCCCCCGATCATACGACCATGAAGCGCATGGCCTTCTTTCCTCTTACAATTCCGCTGACGACCGGGCCGGGAACGATCGCGACAGCCATCGCGATCGGGATCAGCCGGACCAGCAGCCTCGATGCGATGTTCCAGTCATCGATCGTTTCGCTCCTGGTGGCGTTCGCCGTGACTGCAGCAATCTACCACGCCTACCGGAAATCGAGCGCAATGGCGCGCCTGTTCGGCGAGGAGGGCACCAGCGTGGTGACGAAGCTGTCAGCATTCCTGCTGCTCTGCATCGGCGTGCAGATCATCCTCACCGGCGCATCCGAGGTCGCGCGGTCCATATTGGACAGCGCTCCGCGCGCCATTCAATAGGTGCTCTCGAGATGGCAAGAATACCGGCGAATTGCGAAGTCCAGTTCTCTGGCGCAAGTCATTGATTTTGCGGGGGACTTCGAAGAACTGCGAACAGAGGACAGCGATATAACATATTGGCGGAAGGGGTGTCCGGTCAACCTTGCTGCGATTACTTGCATATTCTGTCTGCGTCGCGAGCAATCTACGGTCCTAACCACGGCTAGTTTAGCGGCCTCTCGACCGTAGTTTTCGGCCAGCTCCACGTAGCTCGCCGCGCTCGAGGGGCAGGCTGCTTTCGCCCATCAGGGCGCGGCGGACGCTCCACTCGAAGACGCGACCGGCTCGCGAATAGCTCGATCGGCTCGAGTGCGCTGCGGATAGCGGAAGCACTCACGGAGTTCGCGCCAATACAGTCACCGTCGCCAATCCGATTTTCTTGCTTATCCGCTGTCAGTGCTTCGGCGGCGATAACGAGGGACGCGGCAACGCCCCGGGCATTCCTCGTGCGTCGGCCGCATTGCAAAACAGATTCGAAGAGCGGATTGTCTCCCGACATGCTAGCGGACGATGGCGCTAAACGACCCACTGACACGAGGAGGCGGTCAACGCGCTTGATCCGATTGCTAATGATGAGGCTTCGCCTAGGCGTCTCGGGGGCTACGACCGGATCTTCGGACCACGGCGGCTCACTTCGCTGCGGGGAGGGGCGACGTGGACCGGCGATCAATCAGGAGCTTTCTGAGCCGTCAGGTAGCGGGCGGAGTTCCTTGCGGTATTTCGCAATCGATCATCGAACGGGTGTTGCAAGCGTTCTTATCTGGGATTGTCTTGCGTCCACATTCTAGCCGGCGTAGAATTAAAAATAGCTTAGGCTAACAGGGGGTTCGCCCATGGTTAGTGACACTCCAAGCGCCGCGCCAATCAAAGAAAACGCACTGATAAGCAAGCTCCTCGCCAACGGCGGCGCTACGGCGACAGTGCTTTGGGGCTACATCGGCCCATCGTCGCGAGAAGGTTTTGTTACAGTCCACCCAAGCCTTCGCGACCTTTCGGTGACCATTGAGATTGCGGAGGGCGATATCATCTATGTCGCCGACATACCGGAATCGATTTTTCCATTCGATGCCAAGGCTGTGTGGATCAGGAGCGAGGCATCAATCTCGCACCGTCTACAGGAGACCGCCGAGTCGGTAAGAAGCCACAGGGTTGAGGGAAGCGCCGGTGCGTTCAGCGGCGCCGACGCAAGGGCTGGGATGGTGGACGTAACCAAGGGGCGCTTGCAGATGCGGGTGGCTGACTGGCGACAGGCTGCGGAGGACTGTAAAAGCCCGTGCTCCTCCACCTGCTACACCCCATGCGGCGTCTGCAAATCGATATGCAAGGTAAAGGTGTAGAACGAGACATGTCGAACGCGCCGATCGATCAAGGTTCGCTTCCCGTCTTCTCCTACGAGGCGCCATTCTTGATCGAAAAGCTTCTAAAGGATCACGTTGCAGAAACGACCGAAGAGGCAGACGCGCTGTTTCGCGAAGTCAAAAGATATATTGTTCTGACTCGGTCGGATCGCACGAAAATATGGTCGATGCACTCGCTTCGCATCGACGAAGCGTGGCATCAATTCATCCTCTTCACAACGGAGTACGGAGACTTTTGCCAACGCTATTTCGGCAGCTATGTCCACCATTGCCCAAGCAACGCACCAAAGTCTGCAGAGGAGAAAACTATCGAAACCGCGTCGTGGTCCATGTTTCGCGAACGCTATATCCAACTTTTCGGATCGCCTCCACCTGATCTTTGGAACGACGCAAACGGCATCAGACCGACCCAACGTGTGATGAACGACGATGCTGGGGAGCTGGTCACACGCGACGCCGATGGGATGATAAATTTGCTGAGTCAGGCAGGCGACGTGCTTATCAGCGTTAACGAAATTGCTCGACCCGCTCTAAACTTCGCGGCTCAGACCTCCGCGTTTTACGTACGAGAACTACCCGGAAACCTTGATGATGACGAGAAGGTGGCCCTTGTAGCGGCATTAATGCGGTGCAACGTCCTGCGCGTAGCATGGTGAAGCGTGTCGATCCGCGATCAATTGCAATCGTATGCTTCGCTCCGTTTGAACCGGAAGCCGAACCCACTTGTAGTCGACGCTCTTAAGTCGATGCCCTTCCGGTGTGGCCGTGCGCTCGATATCGGCGCCGGCGCCCTTAGCGACACGCGCCACCTGTTGCAGGCTGGAATGACTGTCGACGCCGTTGACACGGATCCGCTGACGGCGAAACTCGCTGCAAGACTTGGTCATCCATGCCTCAACGCCATGCACGAGGATGTGCGGCGTATAGCAATACCGCCCGCTGCCTACGCTCTCATCGTCGCAATTCATGTGCTTCCGTTCTTGCCCCGCGTCGAGTGTTCCGCGATTATTTCGGCCATCATCAATGGCCTTGCCGATGACGGTATCTTGTGCGGCACGCTCTTTGGAGTGCGCGACGGTTGGGCCGGCAATAGAGCGCTCATGACATTCGTCTCCAAGTCTGAGGCTGCCTCTTACTTCACTCATTTGCTGCCGATCGTGTTCTCAGAGGCCGAATACGATGGCATCGATGCACACGATAGACCAAAGCATTGGCACGTATTTCGTTTCATCCTGCGGAAGCCATCTTGCCCGGCGCCAACACAAGCGTGATAGCAAGTTGCAGAACGTTCTCTCTGTTCATTGCCGAAGAATCCCGGGGTCCTAGCCCGAACAAGCCCGAAGCAACGAAACCCGTCCGGTTCGCCGGCGGGGTTTTCATTTTGGCGGACGCCAGAACGATAGCGGAACGGTTTGCTACCGCTTTTGCTACCCAACTACTCGGAACTGCCCGTGACAAGAGGCGACGACGAGTATAGTCATCGCCGGTTTGTGCATTTTTTCCAGCACTTAGCTGGACGCGGTGGGACTAGGAGATATGCCCGCCAGAGAACTGCAAAACCGTGTCCACGGAGACCGCAAACTTGATCACGCATCTCACTGATCGTTTCTACTTTCGTAGCTTTTGACCGTAGATTTCAAGGTCAGGATCAAAAAGGCAAGCGCTATCAGAGCAATATGGAGGAGGGAGTATCCGCCATGGCCTTAGATCGCGGCCCGGGTTTGTCTGCACTCGGTTGCCACGATCTAGCTCGGTCGCTTCGCGAAGGTTTTTGCCCGATTTCTGCTGTTGTGCTCGATCCGATGTTCTGCCGAGCAGAATCTTGCGTCTGCTCGCAGTCCGCCACGGCCTCCCGCAGCAAACAAACTTCCGCAACGAGCTAGCCTACAAGTTCTGAAAGAGCTTCCACCAGCCAATTGAGCCAGCTGGACCAACAGTCCTGAAATCAGACTTGCGGGTGAAATTATCGGGTGGATACGGCGCTTGGAGTCTAAGCTAAAGTTGAATGACACATCGCTACCGTACTGGGAGAGAAGATCTTCGACGTCGTCAGATAGGGAGCGCGACAGTTTTTCGGAGGTCGAGGCCAGGACTTTTTTGAACAGTTTGGCCAACGCGACCAATTCATCGACGCTCTCACCCTCCAGGTACTGGACGGTATATTCCGGATCAAGCCGAGTTTTTGTGGGGTCACGATCCAAGAGGATGCGACGGATACTCCTTATTGGGCGCTTCACTTGCCCCTGACGGGAATAGCCGCGGTGGGACAGATACCCATACCGCCCAGCAAAGTCACGGAGCCTCTCTCCTGAATGAGCATTGGCGAAGTCGAGCAGGGCCACGTGTTCGATTTCGAATGGATTATAGCGAATCGGAGGCCCACCCCTACCAATGATCCATTTACCTCGCTTGGGAACGTCAACGAGCTCGTAGCCCGCTGAATCTCGGCACCATTCAAGTTCAATTTTGAGAGCGGCCATGGCTGCATCGGCTATGTAATGGATACGAAGTTTACCCGTTACTAAACGGCTGCGAAAGGGCTAAGTCGGGCTAAATCGGTATGGCCCGACATGTGCGATGACAATCTGACGATCCAGCCTTTGACGTACAGCATTCCCGAAGCAGGTAAGCGCGCGGGGCTGGGTAGAAACGCTGCGTACGCCGCCGCGCGTCGCGGCGAGATTCCCATCATTCGCCTCGGGTCGAAGATGCGAGTACCCGCTGCAAGGTGGGATCGGCTGCTGAACGAAGGGCAGCCCGCGCGTTCAAAAGAAGCAAGTCAAGAGCAACGGGAGGCGCGGGAAGAATGAAAGGGCAGGACAAGGAGCTTGAATTTCGCAGTCGAGACCCGCTTGCTCTGGTCGCAAGTGTCAAGGAAACGATGCTTGCTCTCAAAATCGCCCGCGCGAAGACGTACGAGCTCCTCAACGCGGGGGAGCTCGAGTCGTATCTAGAAGGGTCTTCGCGCAAGGTGACTTGGCGCAGCATCGATGCGTACGTGAAACGTAGGCTTGACGAGGAAGTAGAGCGACGTACCCGGAGGGAGAGTGGTGCAATCTCCTAAGCAGCTGGGGACCGCTGGCGAGGCGACCGACTCGGCTTTGCCTTCCGCTCTCAAAGGGGTGTCTTCTCAAAACGCCCCCAATGCTGGCGCTCTGTCGTGAACGCACCAGCTCAGTTTGCAGAGCGCGCCTCCGGGGGCGACCTCGATGATTTCGCCGGCATTTGTATGATCGAAGCTGGGTTCGTCCGGGCGGGCTGGAAAGAGAAGCAGCTGGCCGTGGATCACCTCCAGGGTCTTGCTGAGCATTTGGGGATAGCTGACGACGATATAGCGCAAGGGCGCGTCCAAGAAGCCATGGCGCGAGCCTTCCGGATGCCGCACGATCTAGTGCACGCCGGCAACTCCGCGGAGGCCAGGGAGGGGAGCTGGTCGGACGACTTGACGCGGGAAAGCCACTTCGGCCCGCCGCATGAGAGCTATCCGGAGAGCGCGGGTGGCATTCCCGACGACGCGCCCGGAAGGCAACCAAGCTCGCGGGTCACGCCGCGCTTCACGCCGATAGCGTTGGACGATGTCGCGCTCACGGCGGAGCCGCCGTGGCTGATCGAAGGACTCCTGCCGGCCCGCGGGCTGGCCTGTGTCATTGGCGAACCGAAGTGCGGCAAAAGCTTCATGACCTCGGACATGCTCTGCACGGTGGCGCAGGGCGTGCCGTATGCCGGCCGGGCAACGCTTCAGGGGCCGGTGATCTATCTCACGGGCGAGGGCGTCAGCGGCTTCAAGCGGCGCCTGGTCGCGATGCGCCAGCACCGCGGCATCGAGGGGCAGGGCGTGCCGTTCTACATGATCGAGGATGTGCCGGACCTCGGCAGCCAGACCACCGACCTGCCGCAGCTGCTCGCGGAGCTCGACGCTTTCATCGCCCAGCGATGTCCGGAAGGCCCGCGGGCGATCGTCCTGGATACCCTGGCGCGGTGCATGGGTGACGGGGACGAAAACAGCGCTCGCGACATGGGGCGCTTCGTGAACCGTTGCGGCGTCATCGAGAGGAATTTCGGCTGTGTGGTCGTAGTCGTGCACCACGTCGGCAAGGATCCGTCCCGGGGCGGCCGCGGCTCCAATGCGCTCAACGGCGCCGCCGACGTGACAATGCTGGTCAAGAAGGGCCAGACCCACAGCACCGTCGCCATCGAGGAAATGAAGGACGGTCGCGAGGGGCAGACGTGGCAGTTTCGACTGCTCTCTCACCTCCTGGAGCGAAACTTGCCTGACCCAGCCGAAACAATGCCGGAGTTTTCGACTTGCGTGGTCGAAATCGTCTCCGAACCGACCATTTCGAAACCGAGCGAAACCAAATCGAAAAAGCCGCCTGAGGGCGTGACCGGCGACCTGCTGAAGGTCATCCGCCACGCAATCGAAGAGGCCGGCGAGCGCAACGTCGACAGCCTTGCGGTGCCGAACAACGTCGGCGCCCTCAGCCGCGATAACCTAAAAAGGTATTGCACCGTCATGGGTTGGCAGGACGCCAAGGGCAAACCCGATTCCTTCCGCGCGATGCTGAACAAAACGCTCAGCACGCTCCGCGCCGCCGGCCTGATCGGCTTCGACAAGGAATGGGTTTGGCTGACATGACGGCGCCGAAAGCGAGCGAAACCTGCCGAAACCTAATCAATTTGGTTTCGCGGCTCGCCCTTTGAAAACCCGACTGAAACCGCCCGAAACCACTCCCTAAGGGAGAGGGCGATTTGGTTTCGCCCCCTTGGGGCATTCTCCTCAGTGCCGCGCTCCCGTCGAAACACCGCTCCGCTGACGCTGCGCTCAAGTGTTTCGCCGTCGCTTCGCTCACGGGCATCCATCTGGGCAAGCGGACAAGCGCCGCCCAGGACCATGCCGAACCACCGGTCTCGCGCCGGTGGCATGTCGGCCCCTCAGACTGCTGACGCCGAAAACATCACGAACGGGCGGGCAGTTCTCCGGCCTGCGCGCAGTATCACGATCTACGCGCGATATACCGAGGCAACTCATATCCCCCTGCCGAATGGGTCCGCTCCTTTCGGAGGACCGACTGATCGCACGTCACGCGATGCCCGGATAAAGCGAGTGGAAATCGTGGTCCGACCGTGCTCTTTCTTGGGGGCGGGGAGAGGAGGACGACGGAAGAGGAGCTATGTCCGGACTTCAAAGCAGCTCAGCGCTGTCACGAGCCACAACGACCGCTAGTGAAGCGCCTGCAGCTACGTCCGTACCCGCGCCGAGGTGTGGCGTCATCTGAACCCAACATGAAGCCAGCGGGAAGCCACTGGCTTACCCATTGGCCGGCTACGGCTACATTCCCGAGGACGAGCTCGACCAGCTGGCTGGCAAAACCAGCTTCCGGGAGGACGACGGCGCGCTCAATCGCGACCTGCTCAGGCGCCTGGAGCGGGTGGCCAAGTCCATGCCGAGAGCGCCGCATCTGTTCGGCACGCCGAGGCTGAATAGCGGCTGGGCCCCGGCCATTTCCGAGATGGCCCACGCCCCGCCCGATGAGGCCACGATTACCAGTTCAGTTTCAATCTGCACCGGGGGGCTGACATCGGTGCCATCAAACGCTGGTCCCGGACGCGGTGCCTCGCCTGCCTGAAGGGACCGGCGATCGTATCGGGTTCCCACTGGCAACTTCACATGATGGCGCTGAGCACTTCAACGAGCGGCTTCGCGTAGGGAGCATCCAGACGCTCAGCAGCCGAGGTCGTCATGGTCAGGCCGCGTCAGCCCGGTGAGACAGTCGGTGAGACACTTGCGAATTACCTGGTGTCTCACCCCGGGGCTCGTGGAAGCATGGAAAAACATTCGCGCTTGCCGCCCCGACAACGCAATGATGGACCTAGCCACGCACCGAGAGGTGTTTTGCACCGATTCGGCTGACGAGACACCGTGAGTCACTGCGCACGCACAGATGATACAGATGTCTCAAGTATCGCCCGGGTGGAAACCAAATTGTCACAAAGACTTAGCCTGAGACACCCCCGCTGGACGGCTGATGAGACTTCAAGTGCAGTCATGCAGGCTGGGATAGTGGCTTGCGACCGAGCTGGTGGAGCCGCCAGGACCTATACCGGCCGTGGAAGTAAAATGATCTGGAGTTTTGGCTAAGGGCCCCAACGCCTCTCAGCGTTTTGACCGCTTTTCAGGTCTGTCCGCAAATATCTGTTGAAATTTTACTTCCAAAGCTTGCGAGACGTGCCAGAGCGTCAAGATGGTGGCGTTGCGGGCTCCAAGTTCGAGGCCACTCACGTACGCGCGATCAACACCTAGACGCTCGGCCAATTCGGCCTGCGACAATCCCGCCGAAATGCGGAGCCGCCTAACATTGCCTCCCACCAGCTTTCGCACATCCCCTGCCATAGACACAATGCGACAGAGCGTGTAATAAAATGCGACGCATTATAATGCTCGGCACAAAGCTTATGAGCCTGCCAACAACAATTAATGATCCCAATCCCTGCTGTAGCAACGCGAACGCTCGACTAGCTCAGCGGAATGAGACGCTCGAACGCAAGGTTCGGGACCATCGCTCTTTTTGGATTGTAGCCATCGGAATTGTTCCGTCTCTGGTGCTGATCTTGTTTCACAGCGTTCGGAGTCGAGACGTTTGGGAAGGAGCGAATCGTTGCCAGACCCTAAGATGGATGGCTCACGCAGCTCATTCGAATCTCAATATCGAAAAAGACGAAAAGACGGTAAACGCGGTAAACTCCGTTGATATCGCACTTTCAGATTGCACGTCCTACGATTTCGGGGACGCCCCTGAAGACGAATGATCCGCGCAACATGAGCTTCGGATATGAAATTCACGGCTGAACAGCATTTCCGAATGGCAGACACGTTGCTTGAAAAGGCACTTGGCCAGACGGACATAGGCCGTGTTGCCCAACTCGAGGCATTGGCGCGGATCTTCCGCAGACTCGCAGTGAAGGCTTACATGGCCACCGACGCTGACATGAAGCGGCGAGATTGGAGCAAATACAACGTCGAGGGTATGCTCGCTGGTCTCATCGATTCGCCTACGCCATGGGACTCGTTGCTTGAATGGCAGAGGTACGCAGCGGACCTCGACGGAATGCCCCCCTCGAAGACAATGAGGCTGCTACTGGAGCAAGCGGAAGAGATTATCGTGAGAAAAAAGTTGGGGCTGCTTTGATTAGAACGAGGCGTCGGGGCGTTTAGGCATCCCTCATTCTCGTCCGGGTTTCTTGAGAAAGCCGGGCTGTCGGCTGCAGGCCGAAGCGCCGCGGCTAGTCTTTAGTTCGCGGCGGGGGGGCAACCTTTTGCGAGGCCAGCACGATCGGCATGAGTTGCACGACCTGAAAATCGCATTGGCCACCGCGCTGGGCCGGTCAAAGTTCGCCGCGTGCCCGTTGGACCCTGAACCGAGATCGCTGATTGGATGCACCCGCGAACCTGTCGAGGTTGTGTTGGAGTTGCGGGCGCGGCTGAACCTGCTGTCGGGAGAGCCGACGGCCGATTAAGTTGTCTCGGATTGATCTGTCGCAAAAGCTGACATCGGACCAAAGACTATATTGAGACCGGTTTATGGAGCTCTGCCATGATCATAGAGCGCTTATCCCAAGAGCATCTCAACATTGAGAAGCTGCTGGCCATCCTCGAGCGGGAACTCGAGGTGTTCGACCGCGGCGACCGTGCCGACTACGAGGTCATTCACGCGGTTATCAGTTACTTCGAAGTCTACCCAGAAATTTATCATCATCCTCAGGAAGACTTGGTATTTGCCAAGCTGAGGGCACGAGATCCGACTGCTGCTGCGAAGGTCGGCGATCTAGCTCGCGAGCACCAGAAAGGGGCCCAACTGTTACGCCGCGTCGCCCAGGCGGTCGACAGCGTTCTCGCGGAACGTGAGATTCTGCGCGAAGATGTGGATCTTATCGTTCGGGATTTTATCGCGCACGAGCGCCGTCACATGAGGATGGAAGATCGCGATTTTTTTCCCGCGGCACTTAAGGTTCTCAAGCCTCAAGATTGGACTGAGATCGCTTCAACCGCAACGAGTCACAATGACCCGCTATTCAGCGACGTTGCCGAGGAGCGGTTTGACACGCTGCGCGCACATATTTTGCGGCTTGAGCAGGAGGCTGACGCGGAGCGTAAGTAATCGCTATGGCGTCGCGCAATGCATTGTGCCGCGCGACGCTGAGGACGCTGAGGTCAAGCGCGCAAGGGAGAGTCAGAATTGGGCTGCGCCTTTGCTTCCGCGCCCACATACGCTTGTGGCCCGAAGCAGGAGGCTACGATGCCGCTTCACACCGACAATCTCGAATCGACCATGCGCTATGCATTGCTGACAACGCGTGCAATAGCCCTCTGTCCTTTCCATCCAGAAGTCATGATCCGCGTCGGAGACAGCGACGCCGAAACCCATGCTTATTACCGCGCCAGAAGCATCACCCGGAGTGACGGCACGTGTTGGGAGCGTGAAGATCTCATGGAGGAGATTGTGCGCCAACTCACGGATGCGGCCGACGGCGTGTGTCCTCGGTGTGCGCAGCTGGTTGCTTCCCATAACTGACGGGCCGCGCCGTCAGGACACCGGAAAAGGAAAACCGAGGCAAGAAACCTTAGTGTTGACTAAATGAGGGAGGAACTGCCCGACAAGCGAAGGCGTGTGCCCAGAGGAAGAAGCCGATGACCTGTTCGACTAACTTTCATGTCAAGACGCGAGGATCGGACTAAATTACAAACGTCGTGCCAAGATTGAGGACCATCTTTACCATCCACTGGCCCTTGATCGTAAAGGTCATGGAGCTCGGGTTTGGTATCTCGAAATTAAAAAAGACGCTTCCGCTCTTATTAAACGCCGCGCCCGACAACGCATCAGGAAAAAATGACACGTTTTGCGTGACGTCACCTCGGTGGCCCTTGACGTCCTTCAATGACCATGGACCGCTGATGTTGCGCATAAGTTGCGAATCTAGTTGGAAGTCCGTGTCCGAAACACCGCTTCCAGAGATTGGTCCGGAGCAACCTAAAAGTGCCGCGATATTAGCTACTCTGCTGCCGATCTTAAACGATATCGATGCGGTGCCCGACGACGTGCGTACCCTCAGCACGTGCGCAGCAATAAACCAGTCGTCCGCCTTTGTGTCTGCTGCCACGGCCGCCTCCCGCTGTACCTGAAATCTCTCGCCAGCGACTGGAGATTAACCGTCCTGATGTCATACCCATGTGAAGAGGTTCACACGACGTAAAACGACATCCTCGGCTCGCGTACCTCCGGCGCATGAGCGCGGTTGCGACCAGCCTTTCTTTCGTCGAAATTCGGGCACTAGTTTTGCTTTTTGGAAAATGGAGAAGTTAAGTGGCAATGGGGACGGTAAAGTGGTTCAACCCGACGAAGGGCTACGGGTTCATTCAACCTGACAACGGCGGCAAAGATGTGTTTGTCCATATCTCGGCAGTCGAGAAGGCTGGTTTCACCTCACTCGCAGAGGGAGCCAAGGTTAGCTTCGACGTCGTGAACAATCGCGGAAAAGACTCGGCGGAAAATCTACGAATAGGGTGATGCGCCCATTGTGTTGTTCAACAGAAAGGCCGCAGCGGCGGACCACTGCGGCCACCGGGATCAATAAAAATAGGTGAAATATGTGGTCCAGCCCCGGCGAGATGAAGCCTACAGCGCGAGTGCCGGGGCGCAATGTCGTCGAAGTCACACTTCGGGACAATTAAATGCCTCAGCTTTGCTGACTGAGGAGGGTCCGCCGGGGCTGGCGAAGGCGAGCCCTCAACCCAAAGGCCGCGAAAGCTCTCCGGCGGCCTTGACGGACGCAGCAGTCTGCACCTCATCCGCGCAGATGCGAGCGTTAACGTCATCGGAATTTGGCGGACTCGCTCAACGAGCTTGGTACGATCAAGCCAGCGGTCCAATCACCGCTGATGACCTAAACCAACTCCCAATACGAGCGCCTTCTGACGGAGCGCGCCCTCGGTTCGCTTGGTCATCTTGGCTATTTTGACGACAGGCGTCCGCGCCTTGGAGTGCGCCTTCAAGTCTCTGATATCGGCAGCAGTCCACTCGCGACGAACAGTCTTCTTTGTCTTCTTGGCCAAGGCGGCGCTCCATCAATGTTGATGGCGCGGTCTAGCACATGGAAGGTACGACCGTCACGCGGGATGGTGTGACGCAACGCGCGGTGCACACCTGGCCTGAGGATAGAGCGGGAAGGCCGGTGAGGCCGCGACGAGCGGTGAGGGCGAGGAGGGCGGCGCGCAAAGTTGGTCAATCCTGTCGGGAAATTAGGAAAGCCATCGGAACGCTAGCGAGACGTAGCGTTTCGCTCTAGCTTTGATAACGCGATTCACTCTCAGCACTTCGAAGGAGCGAAGTTTGCGCGCGCGAATATCCCCAACGCGATCAGCGTGCCGCCAACAATCTCGATCATGGTGTGCTCCCGGAGATTATTGGCGCCTGTTCACTGGCTGCAACAGCCTATTCGCTCGACTCACGCGAGCCTAACGGGCCTTACGTCGTAGCCCATCGAGTGGCGTGCGATTTCATCCGCATATCGCGCATCGCGCTCGCGACGCTCTGTAGCTAAAGCTTTCCAGCGCGCTATCTCAGCATCGGCGGCTTCGTGGTCCAAATACATGTTCATCGGGAGGAAGGCGTCTTTCCGCGCTATCAGTTCGCCGGTCTCTGCATCCACAATGCGAAGTTGGCCGTTGCCGAAATACTCTTTGTTAAATCGGGAAAGTTCCGCCATTGCTTCGGCACTATCGGCATCGCCCATGTCCTTATGGCCAAGATCTCGCTCCCAATTAAAGACGAGTCTTTCGTTCGGAAAGTCCAATCGAAATCGGATTTGCGTTCGCTTGTCGGGCGACTCGAATATCAAGAGAACGGAATGCAGGGTGTCGCGGTGCATTTCCTTTATTGTTAGATTCGACAGGGGCCCGAACGGTGGGTGCCGCCGGAGTTGAACGCTAACGATGGGGATATCCACCATTGGTGCGCAACTGGGCTCTTCGCCGCGAACGAGATGGTTGACCAGTTCGTGGCCGAAAATGCGCTTGAAACCCTCAAGTTCGTATAGGTGTTTGGAATATTGCGTCGTCATGCGCTCGACGCCAAAAAATTCCTCGATGGCTATCTCGGCAAGCGTCAGCATAATAGGACGTTCCGACCACAGCCGCCGAGCATCAGCCGGATCGTCGGGATCAATAACGGGGTCGCCGCTCGCGTGTGCCATGGCGCATCGACCCGACGAATAGAGATGCGCACCGATATCAACGATGCCTTGCTTCCGAAGCTGCTCAAGCGCGTCCTTCGCACGATGGTGGAGGCCGCGAGCAATCTTAGTGTTGATCCACGCTACCTGGCGCTGCCAGCCGCGCCCCAGCGCGACTTCGAGAATTCTATACAACGATAGGAAAGAATATCCCGGATGGTTTAGGCCGCGCCCCTCGCGCATCAACGCCAACGCAAGCATCGCTCGGTCGTCGTTTGGTTCTGGGAAATATGATAGGTCGAATTCGTCGCAAATGGAGAAGCCGCCTGACTTGTTACGGCCCATGGGCCGCGGCAAGCCGCCGCCGCTCATTTCATCGACTAGAAAGCCTCCCTCCAGCACCCACGATAGCGTGCTGATAAATTGCATTATCAGACGTTCGCATTCCTGTTGAGTTCGTCCAGGTGGCACCATCATCGCGACCGCTGGGAAGTGATCCGTCGTAACCGGCATGATCCAGATCGTCTCACCCCGGTACTGAATTTTTTGGGAGTGCACTGGCCACGTCGCACCAGTTTGGATATTAGCTACGAGCCAATAGCCACGGACGGCAAGTTCGCCGACGATGACTTCCTTGACTTCAGGAATTTTCAAATTCAACATTGCAATTCGCTCAGAAGGCCGGTTGTCGACTTATGTCGGCAAGCTGGCGGAGTGGCCCGCCGCAGCGGTGCCAGTGAATGCTGGCTGCGGCTCGAACAAGTTCAGCGTGACCGTTGGTGGCACCAAGTCGAGCCCAGCTTGAAACGTCTTCACGAGCTGCTTCTGATCCTTGTCGAACGACAACGTGCCGATCAAAACCGCGTCCGCGATTTTGTGCTGCCGTTCAACTAACGCGAGATAGTTCTTTTGCGCAAAAGAGATGACGGCTTTTCGCAGCGGATATTCGTCACGCCGGTGATCTCGCCTGCGGCCGGCGCTCAAGCCAAGCACATTCAGGCAGTAGCCGAGATATGCCGCGTTTGCAAAATTGGGGCGCTCTTTAACGCCCTTGATTTCTTCGTACAGCAACCGTCGGACCTTAAAGAGCACGATCTTTCGCGTTTTGCTAGAATCGGAATTGAATATTTTGCTCCACACCGAGCTGTAGTGGATCGACCATCCTTCCAACTCCT
Organism: Bradyrhizobium sp. Arg816; assembly: GCF_029989365.1. GTDB lineage: Bacteria > Pseudomonadota > Alphaproteobacteria > Rhizobiales > Xanthobacteraceae > Bradyrhizobium. The sequence goes on from NZ_JAPRAQ010000002.1 coordinate 240,114, forward strand.
TAGTCTTAACCCAAGTCGCGTAACCGATGACATCGGCAATCAATTGGGCGATTCTGTCGTAGAGATGCTCGTACTGCCACTTGTACGACTCGCCGCGCCTTCGTAATTCCGTCTTTTGGAGCCCGCATTCTTCCATTGCTTCAATTGCATCGTCGATGAATCCGACAACGGCACTAAGCCGGTCGTGAATGTCACTCTTTTCTTGGGGGCTGAGCGGATCATTTAGTTTGTAGAGGTCCGAGCAGCCATGTTCGATTATGCTAAACGCGCGAGCGAGTGCGTAGGAATGTCGGGAAAAATTTCCGCTGCCGAGCGATGCTTTGAACGTTGTCAGCGTTGCTCGCCTATAAGCTTCTAATTGCTGGCCGTCGAACTTCCATCTGACGTCCAGATCAATATCAAGCGGCGAGTTTCCATTGGCTGCGAGAGCCTCAACAAATTCAAAATCGCCAAAAATTGTGTTTGTAAACGGCCGCGCATAACCAAAATATCCCGAGAGGTATCCGGCGTCTTCGTGATAGATGATGGAATCCTTGTTTAGGATCGCTTCAGTCGCAAGCGATGAGGCAAATTGCGACATTGGAACGTTGTATTGCTTCCTGTTGGCGACCGCGCGAAATAGAGCAATCGCCGTGTTCGGCGCGTTTCCTGCGACATGCCGGCAGAACCGTCTATTTCCAAGGATGAGAAGCAGGTGATAGGCGCAGTCTTCCGCTTCCGGTTCGTCTCGGTCGCCGTCGCGGTGTGGACGACGGTTTGGCTCTGAGGCGTCCGAAGCAAACCTAATGATCGGCTCCGCGGAGCGTCGAAGTTCGTCAGCAACGATTGAAAGATCGCTATCGACCCCTTGCATGACGTATTGATAGACCGCGCCGGTGAATCTGTAGGCGTTCCTTCTTCCGAATTTCGGCGGACGAACGAAAGCATACCAAAGCCACGTCATTACTAGCGAGAGAAACAATAAGCCTAGTATTGATTGCCAATAGGCCTGACTCGATAGAAACCACGGTATTGGATAGCGCTGAGCGAACCACAAATCTGAAAGAAGTGCTGCAGCGCCAATCAACCCTGAAGTCCAATACGTTAATTGCCATAGCGGGATTGGCGCAGTCTCAACACGAAACTGGTAGCGCATTCCGCTGACCGTAAAAATAAGCACGAGTAGCGCGAATGCTTGTACGAATTCCGCGAAGCCGAATATGCCGCCTTTGCCCTCTGGCGGGACGACGAAGCAGGCTCCGAGAAACGTCGCATAACACTCTTCCGTCGTCTGCAAAGCCGCGGGGGGCGGTGGGCGATGAATGAAGGGCAGCCCTACAAACAGCCACACCGCGAGTGCGAGCAAGCCAACAACAGCAATTCTCTCGTCTGAAAATCTTTTCATGTCACTAACTTGCGGCAGGAATCGGTTGGCCGTAACGTGACACAATGCAGGGTAGCAACGCGAGGATTGGGTAGCTTGTCCCGGTTATTCACAGGCAATAACCGGGACGTGCCCTGTCATGCCATGCCTTTTGCTCGGAAGGCTCACGACGCGGCTTAGCTGACTGCGTACCCATGTCGGCCGATTGACGGATAGGGGGCAAATGTTTGGACGGAAAAAGACGACCGCTAACACCGTGGAGAAACAACGGCCCTGTTGGGATGAAAAGACGCAAGCTTCCTTTGCGGAAAGGGACCGCTTCGACGTCTACATCACCAGCGTGACAAAGCGGACCGGCTTTGGAAAATGCACGACCCACGACATCGCTGGCACCCGCGGATACGAAATCTCCGGGTTGGTGGTCTACCCCCAATGGCAGGCCGAGCTGAACTTCGACGAGAGCGATGGCGAGTTCGGGGTCTGGTTCTATCACAGCTACGGCCGTCACAATGAAGCCCGGCAGCCGTTTCTTGAAATCTGGCTCAGCGACCGTGATTACAGCGTCCGCGAAGCCATCGCGAACGCTCATCAGGCTGCACTCGTCAGTGGGCACAAGCGCTCGCTGGTCAGGTTCTGGAAGCGGAAGGTGACGGGATTTTCACAGCGGAGGAAGCCGCAGCCGGCTGGTCTACCGACAGTCGCTATCCAAATTGAACGGCATGTATGTGTGGGAGCAATTCGAATCCGTGCATTTGCCAAGGTGGGCGCTGCCCACGTCGAATGAACGCTTTTCGGCTGACGGAATGCCGGACTGGTACGACCATTTCTAAGCGGCCGACAGCCGCTGGATTCGCGTTCGGGAGTGCCTATCTTTCCTGGAATGCTGAGATCCCCATTCGAGCCCTGTATTCCGACCCGCCACGCCAAGGTGCCTACCGGTCCGGACTGGATTCACGAAATCAAGCACGACGGTTATCGCCTCATCGTTCAGCGCGACGGCGACTGCGTGCGGCTGTTCACCCGCAATGGCCATGACTGGTCGGCGCGCTATCCGCGCATCGTCGAGGCTGCGCTGCGGCTGCGCGCTACGTCCTATGTGATCGATGGCGAGGCGGTGTTGCTCGGTGCCGACGGCGTCTCCGACTTCGAAGGGCTGCACTCCAGGAAGCATGACGCCAGCGTGCAGCTCTATGCCTTTGACGTCCTGGTCGCTGACGGCGAGCAGCTCCTGCTGACTGATGTGCAGCTCCAGTCGGCGCGCGCGAATCTTTTGCCCGATCAGGGAATCAGCACCCCGCAAACAGCCGGTAGGCTCATGAAGGTTGGCAAATTGAACGTTAACGCACAATTCGGCGAAACCGAAGCCTCGCGCTGGGCCACCGGACCCATGCGGGATCTGCGCAAGCCGCCGCTCAGCCTGCGTAAGACCAACCTTGCGAGGCTACTGGCCCGCCGGGTCGACGGCATCCACCTTGCTCCGTTCGAGCAGGGCGAGGTCGGCCCGGAGCTGTTCCGGCATGCCTGCAAGCTCGGCCTGTAGGGGTTGGTCTCCAAGCACCGCGACAGCTGGTACCGCGCCGGCCGCAGCGAGCAATGGATCAAGGTCAAGAATCGAAGCCATCCGGCGTTCAACCGGGTGATGGAAGCGTTCGGCTGAGCCCAAACGAATTTGATTGAGTTGAGACAACAGATATACTCGCCCTGGGGTGGGGTACATGTCTCAAGCTGTCGAAGCATTTCGCCAGATTTCTTGGCTGATTTTCAAATGGATTCTCATCGCGAGCGGCTCGCTCATCGGGCTCGCGCTTGTTATCTGGGCCGGCATTTGCGGATTCGGTTGGTACACGCATGATCGGCACGTTCCGAACGTGCAGTTTATCGTTTCGACAGACCGCAAGGAATGCGTCGACGATAAATGGCCGATACATCTTATCATTGGCAACGGTTCGGAGCGCACCATCGAAAAGGTTTCCTTCGCGTTTGTCGCCCGACGCCCGGAGCGGAGCACTGATCTCGCGCGCTATCACTCCTACAGTGATGATCACATCATTCCACCGCAAAAAGGCTACGGCATATGCTGGGCAGCGCCCGAGCTTTCTGAGAAGGTCGACGATGTGCGAACGCTCGAATGGACCATCGGATCCAAGTCGATCACGTTCCGGGACTGATGTGCCCGCCCTGGGGGAATAGAATGGATTGGCTTCAGTTTACTTCATCGATTGTGCAGTCAGTTGTTTCGCTAGCGTGGCCTGCAGCGTTCGTCGCGGCGGTTTGGCTTTTCCGAGAGAAGTTGACGGAGCTGCTGCCGCAGCTTCGTGCGAGATATAAGGATGTGGAAGTATCCTTCAGGCTTGATCAAGCGGAGAAAGAGGCGGCTCAACTACCGCCGCCTCCGCCTGGGGCGGAGCCAGCGAAGGCGTCCCCAGAAGAACTCAGCAAATTCGAGAAGCTCGTGGCCATCTCTCCGCGAGCAGCAATTCTAGACCTCCGCAGTTCCATCGAAGAATCCATCCGTTCACTCGCGGACGCGCGATGGCCAGGAAAGCCATATCGCGGAATGTGGACGATGATCCGCGAACTTAAGAATGTGGAAGCAATCGATTCCAATACTTTCGGGCTACTCGACGACTTGCGTATCATCGGCAATGCCGCTGCGCACCCGAGCACAACAACATCATTCTCTGCTGAAGATGCGCACCGATTTCGCAAACTGGCGGAGCAGATAATTCCGCGACTACACCTTGCTTTGATGATCAACTAGGTCTCGCTCAGCAAATGCGGGCAGTAATGCCGGGGGCGGTGCCCATCTTGGCCGGTTCGAAGTTCGGCCGCACGTCGGCGCCGCGCTGGCCGCACTTGGTGCAGACGAACTTCGGCTCGATATCGGACAGCCTGACGGCGTCGGCCCAGCTGTCGGCATTGGCCTCGGTGTGGCGACCGCAGCGGTAGTCGCGGCAGTAGATCAGGACCTCGCGCACGCCCATCTCGCGCATCTCGCCGAAGGTGATTTTGACGGGGTAGGGGGGCATGGATTTGGTGGTCCTGACAAGCCAACGCGCTGGTATACGTGCCGTGAACACTCGCGGCGGATTCACCGCTCCTCCAAACTGGAGCAGCCAAGGCACTGAAACCCCAGCGATTTTAGTCGATCCTTATGAGGCATGCGCGAGTAGCTACGGTGACGAGCTACAAACAATTGACCAAACGTGAGCAACCGCCGACAGAAGGTAACACTCTAAGATCGGCGGCACGCGCCGTGCGGCGGGGAGTTCATTTGCCCGGCGCACTCGCGAATTTGATAAAGCGACTTGTTCCACGAAACAGTGATGGGATGTGCATTGCGGGTGCACGCCTGCGAGGAATCGCCTCAAGGCTCGCAGCCGGTTGTTTAAGGGCGTCCGACGAGCAACGGCAGCACGTCTGCGCCGCCTGCCGTGAGGGGATTCGACGGCTCGAAGTGTTCCCGCAATTCTCGCTTCCGGACGAGTGAGCGCGCAGCCAGAAACGCATCCTTCAGACTAACGGCTTTCCGGAGCGCGACGTTGAAAAAAGCGTCGCCGAAATAGGTCCACTTGGCCTTGTCCTGACAGCCGAACGACGGATGGTTGGCATCGGCCGCGGTGATGACCAGCACATCGGGATTCGCCAGACGCGGGATAAAGACCCCGGAATAACAAGCCGAGATGACAACCACCTTGTGTCGCACACCTGTCTTCGCGAGCATGTTGCTGAGACGAGATGGCGTGAGCGTCTCTGTGTGCCGCCCCGCCTTGATTGCGAGGCCGTCTGGAGAGCCATGCGAGGTGAGAATCAAAAAGAGAACGTCTTTCTCAGCATCCAAGCGGTTGGCTGCCGCCTGCAACGACCTGGTCAGCGCTTCGATCGTTGCATTTCCGCCCTTCTTGGAATTGTACTCCACATTGATCGGGCCAGTCCGAAAACGGCCAGCTACGACCTGAGCTGCACCGGTAGCCTCGGATCTAAACACGCTTTGATCCCCGAACAGGCCAAAGGACACGACGCCAACCTTTCCAGCGTCCTCAACAGCATGTACCGACGAAACTAACGGCCAGATGGTCAGAAAAAAAGCGACGAGCGGCGGACCGAGCCGTCTGATCGAGGACCTGGAGGTCATAGCGAACCTCGTTTCGAGATTGCCGCGAGAGAACTACCGCTCAACACAAATAGTGAAAAGCCAGTGTAGTTCCATCCTTCGGAACGGCACACGCATGAGCCCGGAAATGCGAAGTGGCAGCACCTCCGATTGATGTCCGCTTAGTGGGTCGGAGCGGACCAGATTTGCTAACGCTAGGTTCTTCGCATTTGACCCCAAGCGGACGTCTGTTGATCTAGATCAACATGAGCGGCGCGAGACTTTGTGTTCTTGCGTCCTTGTGGCGGCAGCCCTCTCCAGATCCCTGTAGATCAGCATCAAGGACAACCTCGATGAGATGTAGATTGATCAGTCTGACGTTTGCTGTCTCGATAATTCCAATCGTTGCGAATGCGCAGGTAACCATTGATATGGGCAAGATCATATGTAGCCAATATCTTGCTATGCCGCAGTCACAGTCAGATAAGTTTTCTGCCTGGATGAGCGGTTGGTTCAGTTATCAGAACAACAGGACCTTTGTGGACCTTGCTTTGCATCAACAAAATATCGCCAACGTAAAGGCATGGTGCCAATACCATCCGGCGGAAAGCGTTATGTATGGCTTGCAACAATCGGTAGGCAAAAATTGACGGCTCGGGACTTTGGAGGATCGCTATGAAATGCAGGGCTCTTGTCGTTTCTGTGATTTTGATAGGCGCGGCATCAGCGCCAGCCGCGGCTCAGATCAAACTGGACATGAACAAGATCACTTGCGGAAATTGGCTAGGATACGGTTCAGCAGACCGAGATTTCGTAAGGTATTTCATGAGCGGCTACTATAACGCGGCCGCAAATAATAATGTTTTGGACTACGACCGCCTGCAAAAGAATTCCGAAAAAGTTGTCGCCTATTGCAAAAAGCACAAATCCGACACGCTGCCAACCGCCATTCAAAAAAGCGCCAGCTAGGTTGTGGGCCCCGACGGCGGCGTCGCGGCCGGAGCCTTGGCCGACCACATTGCCACTCCTCGACCGAGAGTTGAACGGGCCACTGGAACTGCGCAACCGCCTCATTGTTGCGCGCATAACCGCGCGTCGCTTCAGTACGTCTCTTTTTGTTGCCAACGGCCGGTCCCAACGTCTGCTGCTTGGGGTAGACCGGAAGTGACGGCAGGGTTGTCAAGGCGGCGCTTTTGACCCTTACCGGACATCGGCAGCCGCTTGAACCTTAGTGTCTGCATCGCAGACGTAGCAACGAGCGGGATTTTTGGAAGTCGCCCAATTGTCTGCAATTGGTGCAACATGACGCGGCTCGTATCGGAAAGACCGCGCAGTTTGAACTAACGCATTTTGAGGAAATCGCGGCGCTAATTTCTTGTTTTTTTAGAGAAATTGCGATGACGAACATGCCCTTGATGGCCGCAAACTCGGCGACGACATTTATCGTGCTACTGGTCTCGCACTTGGCAGCGCACGCGCACGATCCTAACCGCCCCGAACTCAATCACTGGTTCGAGAGCCTCAAAAGTGGCAAGGGGCCATGCTGCTCAAACACGGACGGAATAGCAGTCGCCGGCCCCGATTGGGAGAGCAAGGGCGACGGATACCGCGTCCGTTTGTACGGACAATGGTGGGATGTGCCACCGGAAGCGGTGATTGTCGGACCCAACCTCACCGGACGGACCATTGCGTGGCCCGTGTATGAATATATCGATGGCATGCCAGCACGCGTGACCGATATTCGCTGCTTCATTCCGGGTCCCATGATGTAATTCAAAATCAGCAACATCAGTTCCGCCCGTGGCCCATCGCGTCAGTTGGCGCAGTGCTGCGACATGTCCGAAGTTGAGGTTAGACCGGAAGTAGCTGGCCGACTGGTAAAACGACGCGATTGACCCAGAGCAGACGTGACGCGCATCGTCTGACGCAAACTTCAACCGGGACGCATGCCTTCGCCCTTGATGACCGCCTCGGCGTCCTCCGTCTTCAAATAGTCGAGGAGGGCCTTTGCAGCGGCGGCTTCCTTAGTTTCCGTGCCGAGTGCGGCCGTGAACACAACGTCCTGCTGCACTTCAGCTGGAAACGGGCCTACTAGGTCGAGCCCCGGAGCCATCAACACGTTCATCAGGAACAGGGCAAGCTCGGCCTCTCCCGTCGCGACCGCGGCGACAACTTGCACTGGCGTCGGCTGCGGCTTCATCTTTGCATTCATCGGCTCGGTGATGCCGAGCCGATCGAACACTTTCGCGATCGAATAGCCAGTCGCGCTCTGCGGAATTGAAGCAACCGAGTCTGCCTTTAACAGCGCCGCTTTCAATGCGTCGGGTGTCGAGATGTCCGGCGTCGTCCCGCCAGCTCGAACTGCGACTCCGAGGCCGACGCGGGCGATGTCGATGGTCGGGTCACTCACAAACCGCGCCCGTGCGGCCGCATCCTGCATCACCTCAACTGGCACAATGCCGACGTCGAATGGCTTCCCCGACGTTGCTTCCTTGATCAAGTTTGGCGTCGTACCAAAGAAGATATTGAGCTTGTGGCCCGAAGCCTGTTCGAATTTCGGCCTGAGCTCCGTCCAGATCGCGTTCATCGCGCCACCCGCCAGAACTCTGATCTCGGCTGCGTGAGCGCTCGGCACCAAATGCTTGATAAACGCAAACGCGAGCAATGCAACGATCGAAAAACCCCACCTTGCCATGATGTACCTCCCAAGCAACCTATGCAGGCTAACCTGCAAGATGCCTCGTCGGGAAGTGCCCAAAGTCGGCTTGTGGCCCTTAGCGTCGAAGCGTACCATCTCTTCGGCGTCGGCTGTTCGGGGAAGACCGGACATGGATGCAGGTATGCCAAACCGACGCGAATTGCACTAAGCCGCTGTCGCGGTAGAGCACGACGGCTCGATATCCGCGAGTAGGGAAGTGGCTCCGCTGCCCGGCGACAGATCGGCCCGGGTGGGCTCTGCCAGCAATTAGCTGCGCATGGCGGCGCGGCAACCGACGAAGCTCAACGCGCCCGCCACGGTGACGGCAATCCAGCTCACCCAAAACGGCACATCGACGCCATTTAAGGTGACGGACCAGTCCATCACAATCCGGATCAACTGCAAAGGCGCGCTCAGGGCAAAGATGGCGGCGGTCAGCGTGCAAAAGGTTCTTATGGTCATTGCCCGTCTCCGACGGCGCACGAGGACGTGGCTCGCCCCCGCAGCCAAAATGGGGAGGGGCCGGCGCGGCGGCCGCTCCCTTTAAGCAGGGAAGTTGCTAAACAGAGCCATTCTCGATGTGTCGCACAATCGCCGTTTCGCGACGCCGCGAGTCGGGATCACTTCCACCTTTGGCACAAATGCGAAGTGCAGCGATGTCCGCGGTTACTGTGAGCGGCACTTCGTCCCCACAATCCGCGGGCAGTGTTACTGCGCCAGAAATCTATATGCGACAATCAGAGCCACCATGCTCGCCAAAATGAGCAGTGCTGGAAGGGGTTCTCGGATCATTGGCTTCGACGAATGCAGTGCAGCCGATAGACCGGGCTGATTAGGCCGTTTCTTGAGCCGCACGACTTTGCCCTCTGTCATTGGTGTGCGAGCCTTTGGTTCCGGGGGCGCGCCCACGCCTCCCATCTCGCTGTAATAAGCGCTGTAGACCTCGCGAACGGCTAGGGCCGTGGACTCGGCCTCGCTCATTGTCTCGAGCCGAGTTCGATAGTTAGTCAGAAAGCTTTGGGCGCTGGACGGCAGGTCATCGAAACCACCGAGCTTGGCCATCATGAGCCAGGTGGCAAAATCCGTCTCAGCCCTCGTGCGCGCTTTCTTGGCGATACTAGCTTTGGAGCTAGAGGACATGGTGGTCCGATTGGTTTGAACCCGGCCGCGAAGCTGTTCATTGACACCATCCGCGGCGGGAAAGGCAATTGGCAATCCAGTCACAGTAATGACGGCGCGGGAGAGTTCAAACGCGAATCTTACCAACTAGTCGGCTCCTGACCCAGGTTGAAGCGGACTGAGCAGGCTAGCTAGGGTAGGGCTCACCTCCGCTGATGCCCCAACGGCAGTAGCTCTGCGACGCACATACGAACAGTAAGCGCGGAAAACAGCGCCTGCAGGCCGATCCATTAACGTTTGCGGATATCCACTCCTTCACACCCCGGCAGGATTCTTCCGCACTTGCAAAGGGATATGGCAACTGATCGGCCAAATCCTCAGCTCATCCACGGTCGTAAGCCACGGTCCGAGTGCCGCCTGCTGCACTTGGCAGCCGCTGCTACTCGAACCCAGACTGGTCACACATGATGAATCTATCGCGCCGCCAATTTTGAGCCGCATGGCCGCCCATGTCGGCGCGAAGGGGCGGTTGAGGATTTGCTTCGCTGGCTTTGCTCTCGCTGGAATTCTTTCAACGACGCCCGCGTCTTCCAATCCTCTTGACGACTTGTTCAGTATCGCTCCGCGCGCACGCGCTCCGACCTATCCGGCGCAACCGGAATGCTTGGCACGCCCCGGCAACTCGACCCCCGACGGCCGGCATTGGGTCTATCGAGTCGATGGTCGCCGCGAATGCTGGTTCCTGGCCGAGGGCATTGCGACGGTGAAGAAACCCGCTCGTTCTCGCGTAGCAAAAGATCCCGTGGCTAATTTGGACGAGGACGAGATTGCGCGTGGTAAGCGGAGCCCGGTCGTTGACGCGCGCGCAGAGTTGCTGCGGCCCAGACCGGCCGAGCGGTCTCAGCCCCCTGTGCCTGAATTCAAGGTAGCTGATGCTGCTTCCGAACTTAGAACGAGCACGACGGCCCCGATACCAGCGGTACCCGACCTGCCTCGTCGTACCAACCAGCTTACGTCGGAGTTCTCTGTGATAGGATCGCTTTCGTTGACGTTGCGGGCGTGCAGTCGTTTGGTGACCTTGTCATCACCCAGAGCGGAACTAGCATCATTATTCTGGCGGGAGCTGATCAGGTTACCCTTGCAAACTTCACCGACTTGATGACGGCGAATGACTTTCTGTTTGTTTGAGAGCGCTCCTCTTCGTTACCATGGTCGCGATAGGCCGACGGCGCAAGAGGTTAGGGATGTGACAGAGTTCCAGACGCACCTAGTCGCTCATTGACCTTGTCCGACTTCAGCGATCTCCGCTGTACTGAGCGTAGACGCTCCGGCCTGGCCGACGCGGACAGATTCCATCGCGCCCTTCGACACCGCGTCTTCGACGCCCGTTGCAGGCGTGTGTAAACATCCCGTGGCCGTCGAATCGCAAAACTTTCGATGAACTGGAGGTTACTGCTGGTGATGATCTTTTTCAGCGCAGCCTTGCGCTCGAGCAGGGGGACTTTCCGCAGGTCGCGGCCGTTGAGGTAGAGCAGGTCGAAGGCGACGAGTAGGGTGTGAAGCCAGCAGAAGAGCAGAAGAAAGGGCAAGCTTTTGTGGGGGCAAGCCCCGTCCGAAGTCTATCGACGCCGGTCAACGGTCCGTACAAATACCGATAGACAGCGATACACACTCTCATTGCTGTCGTGGCCGGGGTTGCGTGGGTGGTGGCGCAGCGGCTCGGCGCCTCCATGGCCCGCTGGTCTCTTCGTGTTCAGACCCGGTACGTCAAGGCTGGTCAACCGCCCGGCTACCATGACCGCCTGAAGGCGATCCGCGCACTCTATGCAGCGTGGACTCACGAGGAAGCGACCGTCTGGCAGATGTAGATCGGGCTCGAGTGCAGACGTTCATTCAATGTCGCCAGCCGTCCTTGTCGACCTCCACCTGAAATCCTTTCGGCAACCGCGGCACTTCACCTTCGGCAGGAACGTTGCAGGCCGGGCAGGGGGCGCCAGCGCCGCCACAGCTGCAGGCGCGCGGGCCGTCCCAAGGGCGGTCGGGGTGGTTCTCGCAAACCCAGCCGAGATCGTCGCAGTTGACGCACGTCGTGGTTATTGCGCCTGCAGCCACGGGCTTTTCCGCGCTGTGGCCGGGGTTGCGTGGGTGGTGGCGCAGCGGCTCGGCGCCTCCATGGCCCGCTGGTCTCTTCGTGTTCAGACCCGGTACGTCAAGGCTGGTCAACCGCCCGGCTACCATGACCGCCTGAAGGCGATCCGCGCACTCTATGCAGCGTGGACTCACGAGGAAGCGACCGTCTGGCAGATGTAGATCGGGCTCGAGTGCAGACGTTCATTCAATGTCGCCAGCCGTCCTTGTCGACCTCCACCTGAAATCCTTTCGGCAACCGCGGCACTTCACCTTCGGCAGGAACGTTGCAGGCCGGGCAGGGGGCGCCAGCGCCGCCACAGCTGCAGGCGCGCGGGCCGTCCCAAGGGCGGTCGGGGTGGTTCTCGCAAACCCAGCCGAGATCGTCGCAGTTGACGCACGTCGTGGTTATTGCGCCTGCAGCCACGGGCTTTTCCGCGCTGGGCATCAGACGACCCCGCGCAATGGCAGCGCTAGCTGCCAGTCGAAGCGCCTTGTGGCGTTGGCGGCGATGAAGTCTTGCAGTGCAGACGAGACCTCCGCGTCGGTGTCGGCTGCGCGCTGGGCCAGTGCGTCGGCGATGTCGGAAGTCGCATCCCGCGACCACCCCTCGACGGGATTGAAGGATGCAATTCGGACCGGATAGGCGTACTGACCGGACAGGAGATTTTGGAGGACGGTCTCGAGGTCGGTGTCGGCCTCGTCCGTTTCGCGCCAGGCGCAACCCGCGCGCGCGCCGAAGTCTTCGGGCACCAGATAGACGTCGCGGTCGAGGCGGTCGGCCGGCACGATCGAGGGCGAGGAACGCATACGCTACTCCGATACTACAAGGCGAAGAGAACGGCCCCGGCTGCGGGGGGATCAAGGGGCTAGGCCGGGGCCGCTCGGCCAGCTGTGGCAGCGAGCCGGCGACGACTCAAATATTCGTCCGCCGTTGTAGTTCCTTTTCAAAACTCAGGCCGGCGCTGTCCGTATCTAACCCGGTGTCCGAACCTGATTTAAGGGGCCTAACATGCTTAAGGGGCCTAACATGCTAGAGGGCAAGCTAGCGGGGAAAGACGATCCTACGTTCCGCGCGGGCAGGACTGAGCAACTGATCAATATTGCTGAGTGCCTAGAATATGCTGACCACTACAAGAGACTTTCTGGCGCAAGCGGCATTTCCAAGGATCGCGCCGCCGTCCTGAAAAACATCGCCAGAACTTTTGTGGGGTTGGCCGGCCAGCTGGATAGACTGGCGACGCTCGCGAGGAGCGAGGAGAGGTAAGGCAGCCTCAGCTGGCGGACCACGTCAGTTATCGGTCGGGCGATTCCTTTGCTGAGAGGCGGTGCGTCATAGACTGTCTCAGCCTTGTCATACCCGCCGCTATTGGCGTGCTGGTCGGTTTGTTCTTCCTTGGCCACAGTAAGATTGATCGGCGGAGACGCGATTAACCCGGTCCGCATGAGCATAATGAGCCCGCCTGTTCGCGCTGGCGGGCTACTTCGCGATCCGATATTTCCTGGCCGCCTTGCGCCTTGGTGGTGTATCCGGCGTACGCTGCTTTCCGAGGTCTCAAAACAGAGGCAGGAGATAATGTCGGCTACAGAAATCCTAAAGAGCGCGCTCGCACTAGCCCTTTATATTGCGGCGACAACAACGACGCTCGCAACCGCCCAAGAAGCGACATTTTCAGAAGGCGAGCGACTTGGCCTTGCGGCGTGTTTGTCCAAATGCCCCGATAACGACAAGGCATGCAACAATCGATGTATCTCGAGTTCTCAAACCAAGGGCCGTGTGTGGGGCGACGATGTGCGCGCTTGCATTAGGGGTTGCCGGGTAGGCACCCAAATGAAAGATCAGATATTTGGTTGTATAACGGGCTGCCGTCTTGATCGGATCGTCCGATAGAAGCGCGGTGTTAGCGTCGGCACAAGCCGCTAGGGATTGCGGTACCGAAACGCAGGCGGCCCAAGCAGCAGCCCCCCGGTTCGCACTGGCGGGCCTCAGTGGCCTAGTTCGATTTCGGGGGTGGCCTAATTTGCCAAAAATGAGGGCGCGCGTTCATGGCCGCTTGCCCATTAGCTCGTCGGTCTCGAGAGCGAGCTTTAACCAACCTTTGGCTATTCCGAGCCAGAAATCCTTGTCTTGCTGGTTGCTGGCCGCATCGGCCATCTGCCGCGCTTCTGCGGCCTCTTTACGCAACTGTTTGCCATCCAGCACCATGGGGTGTGAGTAAGCGCGACGTCCATATCTCGGATTATGGACCCGCGAGCTGACTGACGCCTTACAAATGTGAGGTCCTCCGTCAGTGTCCGCGCAAGGCCCCGCGCTCACACCGCAGTTGAATGGCCCGCCGGTTCACGCTGGCGGGCTGGGCGTCTCTCGCAACTGCCCTAGTAGGCGCGGCGGCCGTGCCGCCGATAAGCTGCGGGGTTTTCCACGCCCGCGAAGTATGGATTTGTGGCGCACTCTGCGGCGCGGCCCGATGCCGAAGCGTTGCACTGAGGCAGCGATGTGTAGCTGCAATCGTAATAGTTGGCCCCCGCGCGGTAAACGTGCAGGCAAACCGGATAGGCCGGATTATACGTCTGAGCTGCCGCCGGCTCTGTTGATGCCATCCCGATTGCCAAAATCGCCAAGGCCGGAGTACGCATTGGAACCTCCTTTCGGACATTGAGAACGCGCGCGAAGCTCCACGAGCCAGCCAGTACTTCGATCGTACCCCGCGGAGGTCGCGACTGCGCCTGACGATCGCTACCAGCCCGCTGGTCACGCTGGCGGGCCGTCCCTTCTAAACTTCATTGCGATCGGTTCCGTTCCCGATCTGGAACTATACCGCTTTGGGCACAAGTGGACAGAACTGATTGCCGGTTTTTCCTATGCTCATGACGACCTGGCGACCCCATTACCGCCAAGGTAGCCTCCAAACGGCCCCGGCAACTTAGTCTTTTGCTGGGGCCGCTTTTGCGTTGGTGTCGATCAGCCGGACATAGGTCCCGCTCTCGTGCAGCTCGAGCCAGCCCTTCTCAACTGCATGCTTGATGCCGGCGCCGAACTCCAACCCGGTGGCCTTGAGCGTGTAGAGAAACGGAGCATTGAGCTTTTCGATGTGAATGCGACCGTCCTGGACAGCTTCAATGGTCTTCGCGAGCTCGACCAGTTTGCGGGCGGCGGCTTCAGGAGCGGCAAAGGCACGTTCGGCGGCGAGTTATGCAGATCGACTACCCGATTCTTCGTCCCCCAGGCCGAACTGCTTCACCCGCACTTGTGGTTTTCGGCGTGCAGCGCGGTTCGATCGCCGGTCATCTCACCGACGTAGTCGTCAATGGCGCTCATCAGCTTCTCGCGGTCGGCGCGGCGATCCTTCCTGCCGAAGATGAGGTAGTGGCGAAGCCGGCCGAGTTCGGCCAGGTCGGCTGCTACCGCCTCGGCCCGCACTTCTTCCGCGCGCTGACGCATGCGCTCTTGGTGCCAAGCTCTCGCCGCCGCTCTGTTCTCTGCCTTGGTCATGACGCCATCGAACCGCGGCGCAGGCGAGAGTCAAATTATCGATTCCTAGCGGCGCGGAATGCTCGCGAGCTACTGCCGGTCGTGGGTGTGGAAAGGCGAACCGCACAGGAAAAGACACGGCCGCGGCCGGCGGCCACCCCCACCGGTTGAAGCGGTAGCTTATCCACAATTCCGGCGCTGCGAGCATTTGCTTCGGCGCCGCCGTGATCCAAAATCAAAATCGCGACTCATCAGGGGAGCAAGCGCATGCGCAACAGGGCGGAAGCAAATGCCGACGTTGAGGCGCGGATTGCTCAAATCGAGCAGATGACGTTAGACCAGATCGCGACGTTTCAGGGCAGGATGCTGTCCGATATTACCACCGGTAGAATTGCGCCAAGAGAAGCCAGCGCCCTAGATCGCGCTCTCCGAAAACGTTTGAAAGTGATCGAGCAGGGACTGCGCGAGGGCGGCTGAGGCGCGAGGCTTCGGTCCCGCGCTCACACCGCAGTTGAATGGCCCGCCAGCTCCGGCTGGCGGGTTTTTATCGTTGACGCGGAACGCAGCCGCGGGCGATGGCTCAGGCGCCGCCTTCGGCGCGCTGTGACGCGGACATGGAAATGGAGAATTACTTAGCAGTCACGAACTGAAGCCCGCGCGCCGCTTACCGGAGGTGGCGTGACTCCTCCTTGGGCGCGGAAGGGGCCGACCTAGCCCGCGTGGTTACCTGGGGCACTTGATTGATCGCACTGTGCTTCGCTTGAGCATGAGCTGACCAGCATCTCCAGCTTGGATTGCTCCTCGCTCAGGCGCCGCTCGACAAACTGGCGCTCGGACTCCGTCAGATTGGTTTGCAATAAAAGGCGATAGCGTTGAATATTTTTGCGATGTGCACGCGCCAAATGGTCGTCGATCATCGTCTCTTCCTGTGACGGATACACTAACCCATTCCATCGCTTGCTTGACGCACGCGACCCCGAGCAGCACTGCAAGACATCGCGAAGTACCTTCGCCCGCTCCCCGATATGGTAGTGAGCTTTTCTTCCCCGATCTGTGAACTAGTTCACAATCCCAGCGCCGGGTTGTTGGGCTGCAACTCGCTTGCCCGTTATCAAACCACTGATTGCTTCGAAAACACTGCTCGACGTTCGCGCGCTTCGGTTTTTTTGCTTGTCAGCCCCAAGACGGTCGACCTAGGCTATGTTCATTGTTCAACCGGAGGCGGACGTGGCGACAGGTACTGTGAAGTGGTTTAACGCAACCAAGGGATTCGGTTTCATCCAGCCCGATGACGGCGGCCAGGATGTTTTTGTGCACATTAGCGCAGTAGAGCGTGCCGGCTTATCGGGCTTGGCGGAGGGGCAGAAGGTCTCTTACGAAATCCAAGTTGATCGCAAGCGCGGCAAGAGCAGCGCTGAAAATCTTCGCGTCTGACGGCTGCCGCGACCATAGCGCTGCGGTTGATCACTGCACCTTTTGTCCAAGGTCTCTCAGGAGCGCGTGGAGAAAATCACTGGCATGGTCGTATCGCGCGTTGCCATCCGTGATTTGACGGGCGAGTGGCTCCATTAAGCGGCCAACGGTTTCGGAGCCGAGCAGCTCAACTCTGTCCGACCACTGCAGCAGCAAACTATCGGGAATGTCTTCCGCAGATCCGAATAGCTTCAAAAGGCAATGTTCGCCCTCGGGTTTATGGTCATGATGAGCCTTCGCCGCATAGAAAGCGAACAACCCGCGAAAGGCATCACGGGAAACGGCAGGTTTTCCCATCGTAATGTCCCTGAAAAATTAAGTTCTCAATGGAAGAAAGTCTGAAGCCCTCGTGCGGGAAAAGCTAGCAAAAAATTCAATCTCGCACTGTACCCTATGTAAAGAGTAGAGGCCGCCTTTCGGGCGTCCTCAATCGTTCATTGCGCTGATCAAAGTCCCGTTAGATCGGTGGCCGCAGCGTTTGCACCACCAGGCGCCAGTGAGAAGTTGCGATAAAAAAAAGGTACCAGCCCCTGGTGCCGGGAGGACGGCGAGGTGGCTTACCCTGCCGAGGATCTGACAAATCTCTGGGAAAAAGATGCAACTTCTACCCAGAAACTGCGCCTAATTAAATTCCCGAAAATCTCCGACCAGGACGCGCGGCGCTCGGTGGTGCTGTACGAGTAGGGAGCAGGGCGATAAGCTGCTGAAGAAGTCCGCGGCAAAGACCCGGCGGACAGACCGATCCTTCGCTAGCGACATCTTTCACGCCAGTGTCTCTAACGCTCGACTCGCCGTGCGGTCGCTCAATTGGATTACATTGGCGCCCGTGAGGAATGCAGCCCAATCCTTCATTAGAGCCCGTCGCTTTTCCAACTTTTGGCCCCGCTGATAGGCTGCGGTGGTCTCGCTCTTGTATTTGTGGGCCAGCGCGGCTTCGCGTACGCCGTCCGGATAATCGGTGCATTCCTCCGCCCAAGTTGCAAAGGTTGACCGGAAGCCATGCACCGTCACGTGTCCGTAGCCGAGACGATCAAGCACTGCGAGCATTGCGTTTTCGGAGAATGCTCCGCCATCAGGACCGGTGAAGATCAGTTCGCCTTGGCGTCCATCGCGCAACTCGTCAAGCACCGTCAATGCGGGTCCGGACAAGGGAACGTAATGATCCTGGTCCATCTTCATTCGTTCACCCGGAATTTTCCAAGTCGAGTTTGGCCGATCGATCTCGGACCAGCGCGCCTCGACTGCCTCATTGGTGCGGCAGGCCGTCAAGATTAGGAAGCGCAACATGGCGGCAGCTCTGCCCGGAGCGCTAGCCAGAAGCGTCAAAAATGGCGGAGCCTCCGCATAGGGCAAAGCGGGATGATGCCGAACGACTCGCTTGGTGCGCTTTGGTAGTTTCTCGCGCATCTGCCGCGTAAGTTCGGCTGGATTGCGGAACTCCGGATCATCGATATCGACGTTCTTTGCGATAATCGTTTCAATTCGGCCGCGGACGCGGTTCGCAGTCTCCCGCTTCTCCACCCAAATTGGCTCCAGCAGATCGTAGATGTGGCTTGGCTTGATCTCCGGGATCGTCAATGTGCCGATGGTGGCGTAGGCGTAGCGCTTGAGGGAGGACGGCCACTGATCGCGATGCTTCTCACTCCAGGTCGACCAGTTCGCCCGAATGTAGGCTTCCGCGCATTCTTCGAAGGTCGGCAACGCCATCTTGGCCACAACGGCTTTCGCCTCTTCGCGCGCCTTTCGACGTTCCTGGACGATGTCGACGCCGGCCGTACTGCGATCGCCTTTGACGCGCAGCCGGGCCGCATCCCGGGCAAGCCGCGCGTCCTTTAGCGATACCTCCTTCAACGAGCCAAGACCGTGCCACCGCTCTTTCCCGTCTTTCCAATATCTGTATGACCAGCTTTTCGACGTTGGTCCTGTGACGATCAAGTAGAGGCCGCCGCCGTCGGCGTATTTGCCGGGCTTTGTGAGGCGCTCTACGTCGAGTGGTTTGAGCCGTCCAGCCATTGTTCCTCCGAAAGAATCGTCCTCCGAACCCACGGTCTTCAGCTACGGTCAGTGACCCGATTAGGAAGAACACCGACGAACTGTGAAGTACAGTCGTTCGGCATAAATCACTGAATTTGCTGTGGAGTTCGAACGACCACGAACAGTGGTGAACAATATACTGGCGGAAGGGGTGGGATTCGAACCCACGGTACCCTTGCGGGCACGCCGGTTTTCAAGACCGGTGCCTTAAACCACTCGGCCACCCTTCCGGACAGAGAATGGTTGTCGCTTAACGCAGTCGACCGCGCAAGGCAACGCGAAGTTGGCGCTTGCGGGGGAAAACCAAGTCCGATGGAGGAACAGGCCGGGAAGGGCGAAGCCCGGCTTCGTCAAGCAGTCGTTCGGCGCGGATTCGCTCACGGTGCGGCTCGGCTTCGTCCCACGACGATTGAATGCACGCTGCGTTCGATCGCGTAGCGCCTGATGACCGGACACGTCCGATGGCCAGTGCTGAACCAGATCTGTCGTTTTGATAAAGGTTGTATGAAATAGATCACGCAACCTGACAAAATATTCAGGCTTGCTTTGACGCTGAAGATGCGTGTTTACGTGAAATCACCCCAAAGTTGTGCTTAGTCTCCGACCGCCTTCTTCGTCTTGCTGTCCGGGGGCTGGAATGGACACCGAAGCATTGACCGTTGCTTAGGCGCGCGTGAAGGCGGCGATCCAGACGCGCTCACCGAGATCATCAACGATCCGCCCAGCACCTACTTCGAGTTTCTGACCAGGCAGGCCGCCGGTGCGAAGTACATGTGCTCGGTCTGCGAGGGGGCGATGCTGTTCGCGGCATCGGGTCTTCTCGATGGCCACTGGGCGGCGACGCACTGGGATTTCCTGGAATGCTTCCCGACGCTGTTCCCGAAGGTGAAGGTTGCCGACGGACATCCGCGTTTCGTGCTGGATCGCAATCGCCTGACCGGAGGCGGAATATCCGCGGGTCTCGACGAGGCGCTGATGTTGATCACGCTGCTCGGAGGCACGGAGCTGGCGCGCCAAGTTCAGCAAAACACCCAATACTAGCCGGACCCGCCCGTCCGCAGCGCGATTTCCGCGGCGCCGCAGTGCTCTCTCCCAGGCGTCAAGCCGCCGGGGGCGACGCAACAGGTCCGGCGGACCGACGAGTGCATCATCTAACTATCTGATATGTTGAGCCTTCAATCGACCGCGCAAGCCTGCCCGGTTCAACTCGTGGAACCGTTTCGCTGCTTGCGCGTTGTCTCCGCATGACCGAAGACCTTTCCTTCCGACGCAAACCCTTGACCCCTGAGCAGCGCCAGGCTCGCGATGCCGCTCGCCGGATCGAGGCCGAAAAGGCCATGCGCGATCACGAAGAGGCGCAGAAGGCGTTTTACGCCAACAAGGAACGGCTGAGGGCCGAGCGGCTCGCGCGCGAAGCGGCCGAGGCGAAGGGCTGACCGTACGCGGTCGCCGCCCGCAATCTTCTGAAGCGATCTCCCGACCGACCGGCAGCTAATGCCGGTTGGACATCCCCGTTGCGCTCAAAGCCAGCTTGAGCGCCTGGACGGCGCCGGCGAACGCGCCGCGGGGCGCTTGCGCCTCGATCGCTTCGGCCGCGATGCGACAATCGTCGGCGACCTTGAGCAACCCGCTTCGCGCCAGGTCCATGGTGGAGAGAGCGGCCTGCTCCAGGCAGACCCGTTCAAGCCGTCGAAACTCCCGCAGCTCTTTGTTCATGCGCCAGCTCTCGATGTCCCCCGGCCCATCCGGCGCCGAGTCCGCTTAACGGACGGTAAACATCTCTGCCTAGCCGATTTGGCTGGCGCGGCGCTGGTGCGTGCCGCGCCAACGCCCGGGCTGCAGCGCACCACCGCGCAGGCTTGACGGCCTCTGCCTTCCGGGAGGAAGATTCAAATGATCCTAAACTGACGAGAACCACGGAGACGTTCGCTCCCAGCCAGTCCGATTCTCCTCAGCGAAAACGCATTGGAGCTGACCATGACCACGTTCGACAAGCGCGAGCAGGGCTTTGAGGCCAAATTCGCCCACGACGAGGAATTCATGTTCAAGGCCACGGCCCGGTCCAACAAGTTGCTCGGGCTCTGGGCCGCGGGCCAGCTCGGGCTCAGTGGCGATGCAGCGGCAAGCTACGCAACGGCGCTGGTGACGGACAATCTGGAGAGCCAGACCGACGATGTCGTGGCGAAGGTGTCCGGCGATCTCGCCACCAAGGGCGTCGCGCGCGAGCAGGTCGCGCAGAAGCTTCAGGAGTGCCTGCACCAGGCGCTCGCGCAGCTCGAAGCAGACAGATAGACGAGGCCGCCTCGCAGCTCACTCGGCGTGCCTGCGCATGCCTGAATCGCTGAGCCTGTCGACGTAGGCAATGCCGATCGCCGAGGCAATGAAGGTGATGTGGATCAGGACCTGCCACATCACGCCGGTCTCGGTGAAGCCGGCGCGGTTCGAGCCGAGATTGCCGGCCTCGATGAAGGTGCGCAGCAGCGCGATCGAGGAGATGCCGATGATGGCCATGGCGAGCTTGATCTTCAGGACGCTCGCATTGACGTGGCCGAGCCATTCCGGCTCGTCGGGATGACCCTGGAGGTCGAGCCGCGAAACGAAGGTTTCGTAGCCGCCGACGATGACCATCACGAGCAGGTTGGAGATCATCACGACGTCGATCAGCGCCAGCACGCTCATCATGATCTGCTGTTCGGTGAGGTCGATCGCGTGCCAGGAAAGATGCCAGAGCTCCTTGAGGAACAGCACGATGTAGACGCATTGCGCCACGATCAGTCCGAGATAGAGCGGCAGTTGCAGCCAGCGGGAGCCGAAGATGATCATCGGCAGCAGGCCCAAACGCGGCGCCGGCGGACGGGGTTCGGTGCGCAGTTCGGACTCGGGTGCAGGCTCAACCGACATTCAGGCAGCATCCTCGCGAGCTGAGATGATCTCGCTTTCATGTAACCCGACAAGATGGCCGGTGGAAGACGGCCAAGCCGCCGGCTGCGGCCGGCAGATCGTGCATTCTCGTGCTACCGTGCCGAACGGCCAAAGAGCCAGGGCTTGAATGGGGAGGCGGGGGTGTCTTGGAGCGGCTTCGGCAAAGGGCTCGGCGGGATCGCGGTCATCGTTGCAATCGTGGTTGGCACCGGTAGCGCGGAGGTCTCGGCGACACCGCTGACGCCGTTTCGCTACGAGGCGCAGGCGCAACGTCATTGCCCGCACGACCAGGTGGTCTGGCTCGATTTCAGGAAGGGCGTCTATTACGGCAAGAGCCAGAAGCGGTACGGCCAGGGTTTCGACGGCAGCTTCGTCTGCCTGAGCGAGGCTCGCGACAGCCTTTATCGCCGCTCGCTATTGGGCCTGCGCTGAGCAGCGCGTGATTCGGAGGTTTGGGGACGGCTATTTCCGGCCCGGCAGCTTCACCGGCACGTGCGGGGAGGTGCTGATCACCCGGGGACTTCCGTCGGGATAGGTGCGGTCGCCGCGGATCAGCGATTCCAGAACCAGAAAAAATTTCTCAGCAAGCATTTGCGTCACCCTCGTTGGTGATGGCCTCTTGAAATGAGTCGAGGCGCCGAACGCAGAAATTCAATCAACAATACGGGAGCAGAACAATACCGGACAGAGCTGTATGCTGCATCGCGGTGTAGTTGTGGTTAGAAAGCAGGAGCGTGGTGGTGGTGTTCAGCCGAAGGCCAATGCCACGAGGCTCGAGCAGAGAAGAACCAAGCCGCCCGCGGTCAGCGCCAGGAAGCCATCTGATACGAAGTCGTGGTTGCGCATGGGACACCTGCCGCTCTCGTGTTCGATGCTCGGTCGGATCGCTTAAGATTGTCCGAACGTGCCGTCTTGAAAGAGGTGATCCTTGCCGTCCGCGCGAGTGCCCTCAGGCCCTCGTGCGGTAACCTTCAAACGCATGGGCCAGGAAGATCCCCGCGCTTACCAGACCCATCAGTGCCGAAACCGTCTCGATCATCGTCAAATTCCAGTTCGCCCCTGCAACCGAGAAAACGCGTGCGGCCTTGCACAGTCAAAAGAATTCCAGTGAGCCACAAGACAATGGGGGTGGAGTGAGGATTTGGCGCAACAGAATGTCCAGGTGTGGCACAGAGCAGGGTGCCTGCGCTCAGTAGATGAACGGGGGAGAGGCGAACGTCCCGTTTACCATCCCAGCGTGAACGCCGTGGGCTCCCCATTTCCGCCGTGTTCGGGTTGCGTTATCCTTACTGCTTCCGACGCGGTGGTGGGCCGCCTCGGATTAAGGGACCGGACAGCGCTCCTCCGTAGCCAAAGCGGGTTGGGTACGCCTCCGGCGAAGTGGTATTTGGGGCGCATGGGGATCCGACGGTCAGATTCGGTTTTGCGGGCCGCACGCGGTGTTGCCGCGGTCGCGACCTGCCTCGCGCTTGCCAATTGCGCCTCCTCGAACAAGTTCGCCAGCCGGGTCGATCCGAAATACGGCGTGTCCTCGAGCCCGCGGGTCGTGGCGTTTGGGGATCCGGTCCCCAAAGGCGGCGGCACCTACCGCGTCGGCAAGCCCTATATCGTGGGCGGCCGGACCTACGTGCCGGAGGAGGACGTCAACTACCGCGCCGAGGGTATGGCGTCCTGGTACGGCGACGATTTCCACGGCCGCCTGACCGCCAATGGCGAAGTGTTCGACATGACCTCGCTGACAGCGGCGCATCCGACCCTGCCGATGCCGTCCTACGCGCGGGTGACCAATGTCTCGAACGGCAAATCGCTGATCGTGCGCGTCAACGACCGCGGGCCCTATCACGGCAACCGGCTCATCGACGTCTCGAACAAAGCCGCTGAACTCCTTGAATTCAAAGGCAATGGCGTCGCCAAGGTCCGTGTCGAGTATGTCGGCCGGGCGCCGCTGGAAGGCTCCGACGACCGCCAGCTGATGGCGACCCTGCGGACCGGGATCCCGGCGCCGTCGCCCTCGATGGTGCGGGTTGCCTCGGCAAGGCCGTTCGTGCCGGAGCTGCCATCGTCGAACCGCGGCGCCATTCGCGGCGAGGTTCCGACGCCGGAGGGACGGCCCTACAATCTCGGCAGCACCTCCGCCGACATGGCGTCGCTCAATGCGACCTCGGAGATGTCGGCCTCGAGTCGCAGTCGCAGCAGGGGGCGGGCGCTCCAGAACGCCCGAGCCGTGTCCTACGACGAGGATGGCCGCTACGCGACCGAGAACGCACCGTCATCGGCCGACGGCGCCGCCGAGGCCCGCAGCATCCTGAGTGGCCGCGGCCTCTACTGAGCAGGTCCTCCAAGCAGGCAAATCCGGCTGGCGGCGCACCGCCATTGCCTTGAGCATCAGAACGGGATGCGCACGCGTGTTCGCAAGCAACGTGGCCGCGCGCCGGTTTTACGCGCGGTAGGGATTTGCGAAGACGGGAACGGCGGGTGCCGCGCACATCGCGAGGCGAAAGGATATCGCTTAGCGCGCGGACGACTCGCGCAGGAACTTCAGCAGCGCAGCGTTGACCTCGTCGGGCCGCTCCTGCTGGACCCAATGGCCGGCGCCCTCGATGATCAGCTTCCGCGTCAGATTGGGCAACACGCGCTCGAGCTCGTTGACGCGCTTGGCGCCGATCAGGCCGGTGATGACGGCGTCTTTGGAGCCGGCAATGAAGAGCGATGGCTGATGGATCTGCGCGTCCTGCCAGGGCGCCGTCAGCTCCCAATTGCGGTCGAGGTTGCGGTACCAGTTCAGCCCGCCGCGGAAGCCGGACTTGCGGAAGCTTTCGGTGAAATAGGCGAGGTCAGCCTCGCTGAGCCAGTTGGGCAGCGGCTCATCGGCGAGCGCGTGGCCGAGAAAGCCCTTGCCCTCCTGGACGAACATCGCAGCGCTGGGATCGGCAAGGCCGCGGCCGCCGAGCACGATCCGCATGGTGCGGGCGACGTCACGCTCGAGCTCGGCCTCGGCGACGCCGGGCGTCTGGAAGTACTGCCAGTAGAAATTGGTGACGCCGCCCTGGCGCAGCAGATCGAGCGGCTTGCCGCGGCCGCGGAAGGGTGGCGGCACGCTCAGGCCCGCCACCGCCGTGAAGATGTCGGGCCGGAACAACGCCGCATGCCAGGCCACCGGCGCGCCCCAGTCGTGGCCGACCACCATCGCCTTGCTCTCGCCGAGCGCCTGCACGAGGCCAACGATGTCGCCGACCGTGTCGAAGATCGAGTAGGCGGCGACATCCGCCGGTGCCGCGCTCTGGCCGTAGCCGCGCATGTCGGGGGCGACGACGTGGAAACCGGCGTCCGCCAGCGCCGCGATCTGGTGACGCCAGGAGTAGGATAGCTCGGGCCAGCCGTGGCACAGCACCACCAGCGGGCCCTGGCCGGCTTCGCGGATGAACAGGTCGATCCCGTTGGCCTTGATCACGCGGGTTGACAACATCGCTTTTCCGCCTTGTTTCAGGGGTTTGGTCGGGAAATATGAGGTGCCACGATAGGGGCGCGCCGAGAATCGTGCAATCTCGGGTTCGGCGGCCGGCCCCGTGTTGTTCGCACCGGTTCCTGCTGTTAGAACGCCGCTCTCAGGGCTTCGCCATGGCATTTCGTCTTTTTCCGCTCCATCGCACCCGGTTCTCCGCCGGTGCGCTGGCGCGCGGGCTGATCGCGGCGGTTCTGGTGGCGGGCATTGGCTGGGGCGGGGCACTCTACGCCGCCAACCAGAGCATCCAGGGCGCCAAGAAAACCGAGGATTCCGGCTTCGATGGCGACGCCCCCACCGCGATCCTGATCGAGGCCTCCAGCGGCAGCGTGCTGTTCGAGAAGAGCGCCGACGAGCTGCGCGCGCCCTCCAGCATGATGAAACTGATGACGGCGGAAGTCGTCTTCAATGCCATCAAGAAGGGCGACATCAAGCCGACCGACGAATACCGCATCAGCGAGAATGCCTGGCGCAAAGGTGGTGCGCCCTCGGGCGGCTCGACCATGTTCGCCGCCATCAACAGCAAGGTTTCGGTCGACGACCTCCTGCATGGCGCGATCATCCAGAGCGGCAATGACGCCTGTATCGCGCTGGCCGAGGGCATTGCCGGCAACGAGAAAATCTTTGCCGCCGACTTCATGACCAAGCGTGCCCGCGAGCTCGGCATGACGAAGTCGACCTTCGGCAATTCCAACGGCCTGCCCGATCCCGGCAACAAGATGACGGTGCGCGAGCTCGGCATCCTCGCCCGCCACATCATTCTCGACTTCGCCGAATTCTACAAACTGTTCGGCGAGAAGGAGTACACCTGGAACAAGATCCGCCAGCCCAACCGCAATCCTCTGCTCAATTCGATGGAAGGAGCTGACGGTCTGAAGACCGGCTATACCAAGGAAGGCGGCTACGGCATGGTCGGCTCGGCTGTGCAGAACGGCACGCGGCTGATCGTGGTCGTCAATGGCCTGGAAGATCCTGAGGATCGCGCCACCGAGGCGAAGAAGATGCTGGAATGGGGCTTTCGCAATTTCGAGACCCGCACCTTGATCGCGGCCGACCAGTTGGTTGGCTACGCAAAAGTGTTTGGCGGCGAGAGCCGCTCGGTCAAGCTGGTCGCCAAGACGCCCGTCAAGGTGATGGTGCACAAGAACGGCAACGACAAGCTGATTGCGCGCGTCGTCTATAGCGGTCCGGTGCGCGCGCCGATCGAAGCCGGGCAGAAGGTCGGTGTGGTCAAGGTCTGGCGCAGCGGTAATATCGCGGTGGAGACGCCCGTCTATGCCGCCGAAGCGATCGGCACCGGCTCGACCATGCGCCGCGCGATCGATGGTGCCAGCGAGCTCGTGATCGGCATGTTCCGCGCGGGCGCCGAGAAGCTCTGATCATGAGTGAGAGCGCAGCACAGCGGCCGTCCGGACGCGGGCGCTTCATCACCTTTGAAGGCGGCGAGGGGACGGGCAAGTCGACCCAGATCAAGAAGCTCGCCGACCGCCTCAATGCGGCCAGGATGCGGACCCTCGTCACGCGCGAGCCCGGCGGCTCACCGGGGGCCGAGATCATGCGCCACCTGGTGCTGTCGGGGATGGGCAAGCTGCTTGGGCCCGACGCCGAGACGCTGCTGTTCGCGGCTGCTCGCGACGATCATGTCCGCACCGTGATCCAGCCTGCGCTCAATCGGGGCGCCTGGGTGCTGTGCGATCGCTTCGCCGACTCGACGCGGGCCTATCAGGGCAGCCTCGGCCGCGTGCCGATGGGCCTGATCAACGCGATGCAGCGGGTCACGATCGGCGATCTCAAGCCGGACCTCACCCTCATCCTCGATTTGCCGGTCGAGATTGGATTGCAGCGCGCTGCCGTGCGTCGTGGTAGCGGCACACCTGATAGGTTCGAGGGCGAGAAGCTCAGCTTCCATCAGGGCCTACGCGAGGCCTATCGCAAGATCGCCGAGGACGATCCCGGCCGTTGCGTCCTGATCGATGCCAATTCCGATCCTGACACGGTTGCTGGACGAGTCTGGACGGCGCTGCGCGATCGTCTTCTCCCAACCCCTGCATCGGTGGTTTCCCTATGAGCCCGCGCCAGGCCGAACGCGAAACCGCCATTCCGCATCCGCGCGAGACGAGCCTTCTGTTCGGCCATCGCGAGGCCGAGACGGCGCTGCTCGCGGCCTATCGCAGCGGGCGCATCCCGCATGCCTGGCTGATCGGCGGGCCGCAGGGGATCGGCAAGGCGACGCTGGCCTATCGCATGGCGCGCTTCGTGCTTTCCAACGGCCAGCCGCTGGCGCCGTCCGTGCAGCGCGCCGAGACCCTCGCGATCGATCCTGATAACGCCGTGGCGCGGCAGGTTGCGGCCAGCTCGCATGGCGGGCTGTTGACGCTGGAACGCACCGCCAACGACCGCGGCGTGATGCGCACCGTGATCACCGTGGACGAGACGCGGGAGACGATCGGTTTTTTCGGCTCGACTGCCGCGGCAGAGGGGTGGCGCGTCTGCATCGTCGACACCGTCGACGAGCTCAATCCGAATGCCGCCAACGCGCTGCTGAAGATCCTCGAGGAGCCGCCGCAGCAGTCGCTGTTCCTCCTGGTCAGCCACGCGCCGGCGCGCGTGCTCGCCACGATCCAGTCGCGCTGCCGCAAGCTGCGCCTGCGCCCGCTCGGCACGGAAGATGTGATCGGCGCCGCAGCTTCGGCGGCTGACCTCGATCCGAACGATCCGGCGCTGCGCGAGGCCGCGGAGGCCTCCGAGGGCAGCGTCGCGCGGGCGCTGACGCTGCTCGGCGGCGATGCCTTGAAGCTGCAGCAGCGCACGGCGGCGCTGCTCGCGCGCCTGCCGCAGGTCGATCCACGCGAATTGCACACGCTCGGCGATTCGCTCGGCACCAGCGATCGAGTCGCGCTGGCGGCCTTCATCGACGGCATCGATCGCTGGATCGCGCAACGCCTGCACTCCGACGAGGCCAATGCCAACCAGAACCTGCCGCGCCTTGCGCGCCTAGCTGAGGTATGGGAAAAGATCGTCCGCGCCGCGCGCGACACCGAAACCTACAATCTGGAGCGAAAGCCCTTGGTTTTCTCGGTGTTCGGCTGGCTGGCGGACGCAACGCGCTAGAGCATGATCCGGAAAAGTGTGCAGCGGTTTTCCGAGAGGATCATGCTCAAAACAATAATCGAACGCAGGTTCGTTTCCAAATTTTTGAGAAGCCGGTAAAGGAATTCGTCGTGGCAACGCGAGCTAAGAAAACCGTCAAAGCCAAAAGCAGCAAGAAGAAGGCCGTGAGGAACGCCGCGAAAAAGGCTGTGAAGACGCGCGCGTCCAAGGCCGCCAAGAAGGTCAAGAAGACCAAGAAGGCTGCCGCCAAGAAGGGCGCGAAGAAAAGCGCTGCGAAGACGGCAAACAAGGCCGGCAAGAAGGCTGCGAAGAAGCAGGTCGTTGCCAAGAAGGCGGTGAAGAAAGCGGCCAAGAAGGCAGCCAAGTCTCCGGCGAAGAGCAAGGCTCCCGCGAGGAACCAGGCTCCGGCGAAGAAGGTCGCCAAGAAAGCGAAAGCGACTGCGCTTGCCGTGACCGCCGTACCGGCTCCTGTCGCCACGCCGCCGAAGGTTGTGAAGCCCAAGGTGTCGAAGCCCAAAGTGTCGAAGCCTGAGGCGCCGCCCGCGCCGAAGCCCGTCGCGGCTCCGCAAGCCGCAGCTCCCGTTGCCGCTCCTGCGCGCGACAACGTCTTCTACATCACGACTGCGATCGCTTATCCCAATGGCAGCCCGCATATTGGCCACGCCTACGAGGCGATTGCGACCGACGTGCTGGCGCGCTTCGCGCGGCTCGACGGCAAGGACGTGTTCTTCCTGACCGGCACCGACGAGCACGGCCTGAAGATGATCCAGACCGCGCAGAACGAAGGCCTGACGGTGTCGTCGCTGGCGGCCCGCAATGCCGGCCGCTTCAAGGAGATGGATGAACGCCTCAACGTGTCGTTCGACCGTTTCATCCGCACCACCGAAGAGCAGCATCATCGCTCCAGCCAGGAGATCTGGCGCCGCATGGACGCGAACGGGGACATCTATGTCGACACCTATGCCGGCTGGTACTCCGTGCGCGACGAAGCCTACTACGCCGAGGATGAGACGCGTCTGAACGACGACGGCGTGAGGCTCGGGCCGCAAGGTACGCCGGTCGAGTGGGTCGAGGAGAAGAGCTATTTCTTCCGTCTGTCCGCCTATCAGGACAAGCTTCTGAAGCTCTACGCGGATCGCCCTGATTTCATCGGGCCCGATTCGCGCAAGAACGAGGTGGTGAGCTTCGTCAAAGGCGGCCTGCGTGATCTCTCGATCTCGCGCACCACCTTCGACTGGGGCGTCAAGGTGCCCGGCGACGAAGAGCACGTGATGTATGTCTGGGTCGACGCGCTCACCAACTACATCACCGGCGTCGGCTTCCCCGATGAAAGCGACAAGAGCTGGCGCTATTGGCCGGCGGACGTGCACATCATCGGCAAGGACATCATTCGCTTCCACGCCGTGTACTGGCCCGCATTCCTGATGTCGGCCGGCATTCCCGTGCAGAAGCGGGTCTATGCCCACGGCTTCCTGTTCAGCAGGGGCGAGAAGATGTCGAAGTCGGTCGGCAACGTCGTCGACCCCTTCAATCTCGCCGACCAGTATGGCGTCGACCAGGTGCGCTATTTCTTCCTGCGCGAGGTGCCGTTCGGCCAGGACGGCAACTACAACCACGAAGCCATCGTTGCGCGCATCAATGCCGATCTCGCCAACGATCTCGGCAACCTCGCGCAGCGCTCGCTGTCGATGATCGCCAAGCAGCTCGGCGGCGTGCTGCCGGAGCCGGGCGAGTTCAGCGACAACGATAAGGCGATTCTTGCGATGGCCGACGGCATGATCGCCGCATCTCGCGAAGCGATGGCGACGCAGCAGATCCATCACTGGCTCAATGCCGTGTGGGCCGTGGTCGCGGAGGCCAACCGCTATTTCGCGGGCGAGGCGCCGTGGGCGCTCGCGAAGACCGATCCTGTCAGGCAGAAGACGGTGCTCTATGTCACCGCCGAAGTCGTGCGCCAGATAGCGATCCTGGCCCAGCCGGCGATGCCGACGGCCTCGGGCTTGCTGCTCGACAGCCTCGGCATTCCCGCGGGCGAGCGGAACTTCGCGATGCTCGGTGGCGCCAAACGGATCGCGCCAGGCTCGACGCTGCCGGCGCCGACACCGGCGTTCCCGCGCTACATCGAGCCGGCGGCCTAGGGCGTTCGGGCGATGTTGGTCGATAGCCACTGCCATCTGGATTTTCCGGACTTTGCGGAAAATCTCGACGGGATCGTCTCGCGTGCACGTGCGGCCGGCATCGGCCGTATGGTTACGATCTCCACGCGGGTACGAAAGCTCAATCAGCTTCTGGCCATCACCGAGCGCTACGACGACGTCTACTGCTCGGTCGGCACCCATCCGCACAACGCGGACGAGGAAGACGGCATCTCGCCGGACGAGCTGATCGGGTTGACCGGGCATCCCAAGGTGGTCGCGCTCGGCGAGGCCGGGCTCGACTATTTCTACGACAACGGCGCGCCGGAGGCGCAGGCGAGGGGCTTTCGCGCGCACATCGCCGCGGCCCGTGCGACCGGCCTGCCGCTGGTGATCCACACCCGCGAGGCGGACGATGATTGCGGCCGCATCCTGGAGGAGGAAGCGGCCAAGGGATCGTTTCGCGCCGTGCTGCATTGCTACACGGGCGGGCGCGAGCTGGCGCTGAAGGCGGTGTCGCTCGGGCTCTATATCGGCTTTACGGGCATCCTGACCTTCAAGAAATCGGAGACCCTGCGCGCGCTTGCGGCTGAACTGCCGTCTGACCGTATTCTGGTTGAAACAGACTCGCCCTATCTTGCGCCCGGCAAGTTCCGGGGCAAACGCAACGAGCCGGCCTATGTGGTCGAGGTCGCCAAGGTGCTCGCCGAAACGCGCGGCGTGTCGCTCGATGAGATCTCACGCCAGACCACCGAAAACTTCTTCCGCCTGTTCTCCAAGGTGAAATCTTAAGGTTGGGAGCCGCATGACGCTGACGCTGACGATCCTGGGCTGCGGCTCCTCCGCCGGCGTGCCGCGCCCGGCGCTCGGCTGGGGCGCCTGCGATCCTAACAATCCAAAAAATCGCCGCCGCCGCTGCTCGATGCTGGTCGAGCATGCCGGCGAGCATGGCACTACGCGGATCGTCATCGACACCTCGCCTGACCTGCGTGAACAGCTCATCGACGCCAATGTCGATCACATCGACGCGGTCTTCTTGACCCACGAGCATGCCGACCAGACCCACGGCATGGACGATCTGCGCTCGGTCGTGCTGCATATGCGCAAGCGCATTCCGACCTATTTCAATCAGTCGACTGCCAAGGACATCATGGCGCGATTCTCCTATTGCTTCATCTCGCCGGAGGGCAGCGATTATCCACCGATCCTGACGCGGCATTCAATCGAGGCGGGCGAAAGTCAGACCATTTTGGGGAAGGGCGGCGCGGTGAAGATGACCGCCTTCCTGGTCCAGCACGGCCAGATCCCCGCGCTCGGCTATCGCATCGGCAATGCCGCCTACACGCCCGACCTCAACGACATCCCGCGCGAGAGCTGGGGCGCGCTGGAAAATCTCGATCTCTGGATTGTCGACGGCTTGCGCTACACCCAGCATTCCAGCCATTTCAGCATCAACGATGCGCTGTCCTGGATCGAGCGCTTCAAGCCGAAGCGGGCCGTCATCACCAACATGACGGCCGACGTCGATTACGAGGTGATCAGGCAGAAGCTGCCCGCGGGCGTGGTTCCGGCCTATGACGGCATGCGGCTCGAGACGCACTGATCGCGCCGGCTCGGTTCAGGCCGAGATCGCCTTCGACGAGCCGACCTCGTTACGCAGCAGGAATTTCTGGATCTTGCCCGTGGATGTCTTCGGGATCGGTCCGAACACGACGGCCTTCGGCGTCTTGAAGCCGCTCATATGCGTGCGGCAGAAGGCGATGATCTCGGCTTCGGTCGCGCTGGCGCCGTCCTTCAGTTCGACGAAGGCGCAGGGCACCTCGCCCCATTTCGGATCGGGCTTTGCGACGACGGCTGCGAACAGCACGGCCGGATGCTTGTAGAGGATGTCCTCGACCTCGACGGAGGAAATGTTCTCGCCGCCGGAAATGATGATGTCCTTGGAGCGATCCTTGATGATGACGTAACCGTATTCGTCTAGCACGCCGAGGTCGCCGGTGTGAAACCAGCCGCCCTCGAAGGCTTCCTTCGTCGCCTTCTCGTTCTTGAGGTAGCCCTTCATCACGATGTTGCCGCGGAACATGACCTCGCCGATGGTCTCGCCGTCGCGGGGCACCTCCTGCATCGTCTGCGGATTGATGACGGTGACACCTTCCTCGAGCGGATAGGGCACGCCCTGCCGCCGCTTCATGCTGGCGCGCTCGGCGGCGGGCAGATCGTCCCAGCCGGGTTGCTCGGCGCAGACGGAGGCGGGGCCGTAGACCTCGGTCAGGCCGTAGACGTGCGTGAGCCTGATGCCGATGCTTTCTGCGCCTTCGAGCACCGCGACCGGCGGCGCGGCGCCGGCGATCAGGCCGACGACGCGGCGCGCGGCACTGCCCTTCGGCGCATCGGGTGCGTTGATCAGCGTGTTGTAGACGATCGGCGCACCGCACATGTGGGTGACGCCGTGCTGCTTGACCAGCTCGAAGATTTTGGTCGGCTCGACCTTGCGCAGGCAGACGTTGATGCCGGCGGCCGCCGCGATGGTCCAGGGGAAGCACCAGCCGTTGCAGTGGAACATCGGCAGCGTCCAGAGATAGACCGGATGCTGGCCGAGTTGGCCGGCGAGGATGTTGCTGACGGCGTTGAGATAGGCACCGCGATGATGGGTGACGACGCCCTTGGGATTGCCCGTGGTGCCCGAGGTATAGCTCAGCGCGATGGCGTCCCATTCGTCGCTAGGCGGGATCGCGGTGAAATCAGGATCGCCTTGCGCGAGCGCCGCCTCATACTCGATCTCGCCGATGCGCTTGCCGCCCTTGAAAGAGGCGTCGTCGACGTCGACGACGAACGGCTTCGGCCCCTGCATCTGCGCCAGCGCGTCGGTGATGACAGTCGAAAACTCCGGATCGACCAGGATGATCTTGGCGCCGCCGTGATCGAGCTGAAATGCGATCGAGGGCGCATCGAGACGGATGTTGAGCGCATTGAGGACGGCGCCGGTCATGGGGACGGCGAAGTGCACCTCGTTCATCGCCGGAATGTTCGGCAGCATCGCCGCGACGGTGTCGCCGACGCCGATGCCCTTGCCGCCGAGCCAGGACGCAAAGCGCTTGCAGCGCTCATGCGTCTCGCGCCACGTGAAGCTGCGGCCCTCATAGACCGTGCTGACGTGGTTGGGATAGACGGCGGCGCTGCGCGCGAGGAAGCTCAGTGGGCTCAGGGGGACGTAGTTGGCGGGGGTCTTGTCTAGGCCGATATTGTACTGGTTCTGCCGCTCGCTCATCGAACCCTCCTTGACGCCGCGCTTTACAGGAATCCGATCGAGATCCAGGGGAAGATCGCGACGATGATCAATCCCACCAGCAGCGCCAGCAGATAGCCCCAGATCGGCCTGATGCCTTCCGCCGGATCGACGCGTCCGATGGCGCAGGCGGCATAATAGCCGACGCCGAAGGGCGGGGCGAATAGTCCGATACCCATGGCGAGAATGATCACCATGGCATAGTGCACCTCGTGCACGCCGACGGCACGGGCGATCGGAAACAGCAGCGGCCCGAACAGCACGATTGCCGGAATGCCCTCGAGCACGCTGCCGAGGATGGTGAAGGCCAGGATGGACACGGCGATGAAGGTCGCAGGCCCCCCGGGCAATCCGGTCATGGCTGAGGCCAGCGAGCGCGAGAAGCCGGATTGGGTGAGCCCCCAGGCCATGCCGGTCGCGGTGCCGATGATCAGCAGGATCGCGCCTGACAGCGCCGCGGTCTCGACCAGCATGGGAAACAGCCGCCGCCAGTCGAAGCGGCGGTAGACGAGGAGGCCGACCAGGGCGCCGTAGACGATGCCGATGGTGGAGACCTCGGTCGCGGTCGCAATGCCCTCGACCACGGCGTAGCGGATCACGAAGGGCAGCGCGAGCGCGGGCAGGGCGATGATGAAGGTCTTGCCGATCTCGCCACCCGTGGCGCGGCGGACATGGCTCATGTCCTCGTGGCGGTAGCGCCACCACACCAGCATGCAGAGCGTGATGGCGAGCACGACGCCGGGCAGCAGGCCGCCGGTGAAGAGGGCGGCGATCGAGACGCCCGTGACCGAGCCGATCGTGATCAGCACGAGGCTCGGCGGAATGGTCTCGGTTTGGGCGCCTGTAGCCGCAAGAAGCGCCACGAGGTCGCCGGGCTTGGCGCCGCGCTGCTTCATTTCCGGGAACAGCACGGGCGCCACCGCCGCCATGTCGGCGGCCTTGGCGCCGGAGATGCCTGAGACCAGATACATCGCGCCGACCAGCACGTAATGCAGGCCGCCGCGGACATGGCCGAGCAGGCTCGCCAGGAACGCGACCATGGCCCGCGCCATGCCGGTCATCTCGATCAGGAGCCCCAGGAACACGAACAGCGGCACCGAGAGCAGGATGAGGTGGCTCATGCCCTCGTCCATCCGGCCGACCAGCACCATGACCGGCGTCCGCGTGGTCAGCGCCAGATAGCCGAAGATGGCGAGGCCAAACCCGAACGCAATGGGAACGCCGGCAAAGACGCAGAAGCCGGCGACGCCGACGAAGAAGATGACGAGGTTGAGATTGCCGAGCGGCCGCAGATAAGGCTGCGCCAGCCAGAACAGACCGACGATGACGGCAACCGATATCACCGCCGTCAGCACCATGCGGTAATCGGCGGCGCGCAGCAGCCGCAGCAGCGCGAACACCGCCATCAGGCAGATGCCCGCCGGCAGCGCCGCGGCGCGCCACATGTTCGAGATCTGGAGCGCCGGCGTGGTGATGAAGCTTTCCTCGTAGGCGTATTCGGCGGACGGCCAGATGATCAGCGCCAGGAACGCCAGCGCCGCGCAGGTCGCGACCACGTCCAGATAGGCGCGCATGGCCGGCCTCGCGCTCGCGACGAGCGCCGTCATGCGCATGTGCTCGGAGCGGCGGAATGCGACCGCAGCGCCCAGCATGGCGAGCCACAGGAACAGGATCGAGGCGAGTTCATCCGACCAGATCAACGGCCGGTGCACGCCGTAGCGTGCGACCACGCCGGCAAACAGGATCACGATCTCGGCGACGACCAGGATCGCCGCGGGGATCTCGACGGCGAGGCCGAGGAGGCGCTCCAGCGAGGCCAGCACAGGGGATCGGCGAGGGGGCTGAACAGCCACCTCGCCCACCACTCCGGTCGCCTCAACCTCGACATGAGCCATCTCGATAAGAACCTCGGCGGCCCCGACGCGTTACGACAGCTTGCCGACGGCCTTTTCCAGGAGATCCCAAGCCTGGTCGCCATACTTGCCCTTCCACTCGGCATAGAAGCCGGCGGAGCGCAGCTTGTCACGGAATGGCGCCACCGCAGGCTGGTTGAAGGTCAGGCCCTTGCCCGCGAGCTCCTGCTGGAGGTTCGCATTGAGCTTGGCGGTATCCTCACGTTCCTTCATGGCGGCGGCATTGATGTTCTTGGCGACGATGGTGCGCACATCCTCAGGCAGCGCGCTCCAGGCGCGGCGGTTGGCCAGGAACCAGAAGCCGTCCCACATGTGGTTGGTCAGCGAACAGTACTTCTGCACCTCGTACAGCTTGGCGGTCGAAATGATCGCCAGCGGGTTCTCCTGGCCCTCGACGATCTTGGTCTGGAGCGCGGAATAGACCTCGGCGAAATTGATCGAGGCGGGCGCCGCATCGAACGCCTTGAACATCGAGGTCCACAGCGGCGACACCGGCACGCGGATCTTGAAGCCCTTGAGGTCGTCGGGCCCGTTGATCGGCTTGCTCGACGACGTGGTCTGGCGGAAGCCGTTGTCCCAGATCTTGTCCATGACCTCGAGGCCGGCCTTCTTGATCTCGCCGCGGACATGGGCGCCGAGGTCGCCGTCCATGGCCTTCCAGACCGTGCCGTAGTCCGGGAACGCGAAGCCGATGCCGTTGATGGACGCGGCCGGCACCAGGGTCGACAGGATCAGGCCTGACAGCGTGAAGAACTCGACGCCGCCGGACCGGATCTGGCTCAGCATGTCGGTGTCGGAGCCGAGCTGGTTGTTCGGGAAGATCTGGAGGTCGAACTTGCCGTTGGTCTCGGCCTTGATCGCCGCCGCCATCTCCTTGGCGCGCACGTTCAGCGGATGGGTGTCAGGCAGGTTGTTGGCGTATTTGTAGGTGAACTCGGCGCTCTGGGCGCGGGCCACATGGGGCGCACCGAGGCCGCCCAGGACCGCGGTCGCGGCGGAGGCCTTGAGAAGCGTGCGTCGGGAAAAACTCATGGGTCTGCTTCCTCGGAAGTTTGTTGTTGTTCTGAGATGCAAACCTATACGGACGGAAGGCCTGAAGGTCATCTGCGATCTCGCGAGGTCTCGCTTATTGCAGCCGGACACCGTCGCGGCAATATCGGCGTTCGGCAGATGGGCCGGATTCAAAATCTGAAAAACAACCCCATGCACAGTAGCCGTCAAGAGCCGAGAGGTCGGTCGCGGCCCAGATCGAAAACGGACGGCAAGCGAAGGCGCGGTGTCAGGAATTCGATCTAAATATCTGATCTAATTGTACATAAATATATTCCATAATATACCTTATGCGAATTATGGATATGGCGGTCCGGGCTGGGGCCCGCTTGGCGCACGGTCGCCGAAATCCCTCCCCACCGTTCATGGTGAGCCGCCTTGCAGGCCGTGGCGTCGCGACGCATCGCCGTCGTGCGGACTTCAGCTGTGCATTCTGCTGAACGGGTGACGCTCGCGCACGACGTCACCCGGGATGGTCCGGCCGGCAGTCAGGACGGCGCGGCGAAGTCGTAGGAGATGCGTCCGGCGGGCAGATAGAACAGAGCGATGACGGCGCCGCCGCGGACCTCGGGATAGTGCCGGCTGCCGGGATCGGGCGCGGTCCAGCCGGGCCCTTGCCAGCCCTGCAGCCCCTTGAGCTCGGCGCCCTTGTCCAGCGGCACGACCAGGTTCAGTTCCCCATATGGGTGACCGTGATATTGGCCGCGGAGCACGTCATCGTCGTCCTCGTCCTTGAAGCGGCGTGGATCGGTGCTGTTCATGTAGACGGCCGTGATGCTGAACTGGAACGTTTCGGGCATCGGCTCAAGGATGCGGCTGCGCCGGTAGTTCGGACCTTCGACCTCCTGGTTCGCCGCCCAGCCTTCCGCGACCCCGAGCTTAATCAGGCGTGCCAGGTCCTGGTAGAGCTGGCTGCCCTCGCCGTATTTTTGATTGAGCCACCGCTCCATCTCCGCGCCGGGCGTCATGTCCTTGACCTCGCGCAGAAACGGAATGCTGCACTGAATCAGTTCGTCTCGGCTTCCCATGGCCTTGTCCTTTCCATTTGGGTTGCACTTTGTTCTTCGAAGCCTGCGAAAGACGCGAATTCCGCGACGTCGGCGCGCGGCATCAGCCTGCCCTTGGCGAGGTCCCTGGCGCGGCCGATCGAGATGCCGCACACCACCATTTGCTCCGCCGGGATCGACAGCAGCGGGCGCAGGATCCGGTGATATCTGGAGAACGTTTCCTGCGGACAGGACTGAAGCCCATGGCCCGCCGCAGCCAGCAGCACGTTCTGGACGAACATGCCGAGGTCGAGCCAGCTGCCGACTTCAAGGCGCCGGTCGATCGTGACGATCAGCCCGACGGGTGCGCCGAAGAACGCATAGTTCTTGGCGGTTTGTCCGCTCCTGGCTTCGATATCGGTTTGGGCGATGCCGAGCGAGCCGTAGAACAATCGGCCGAACTCCTGTCGTCTCTGCAAATAGGGTTCGGGCAGGTCGTTGGCGTAGTAGCTGTATTCCGACCTATGCGCGTCGCGGGCCGTTTCGTGCGCCTCGCGCAGCGCCGCCGACACCCTGTCTTTGGCATCGCCGGCCAGCACGTAGACGTGCCAGGGCTGGATATTGGCACCGCTTGGCGCAAACCGTGCCACGCGCAGAATCTGCTCGATGGTCCCTCGCCCGAGCGGCGCGCCCGAGAAGTCGCGGCATGCAAAGCGGCCTGCGATGATCTCGTCGATCCCGTTCTGCACGGCCGTGCCCTCGCCGATCATGGCTGCTTCAGGAGCGGACATCCGCCTTGCTCCATCGGCCGGAAAGCTTCCTCTCCCGGAATCGTCGCCAGCAGCTCGTAATAGTCGAATTTGTATTTGGACTGCTCGGGCGACTTGACGCGAAAAAGATACATGTCGCGGACCAGCCGGCCGTCCTCGCGGATCCGGCCATTTTTCGTCATGAAATCGTTCACGGGCATGTCGCGCATCTTGGCGGCTATGGTCGGCCCATCCAGTGTGCCGGCCGCCTGAACCGCCCTAAGATAGTGCATCACCGCGCCATAGGTGCCGGCGTGGATCATGGTCGGGACCTTCTGGGTCTTGGCGATGAAGCGCTTCGACCACGCCCGCGTGTCCTCGTTCTGGTCCCAATAGAATGCCGAGCTCAGCATCAAGCCCTGGGCGCTCTGGAGCCCGAGGCTGTGAATGTCGGCAATGAAGACGAGCAGCCCGACAAGCTTCTGCCGCTGCGTGATGCCGAATTCACCGGCCTGCTTGACGGCGTTGATGAAGTCGCCGCCGGTGTCGGCGAGCGCGATCACGTCCGCCTTCGAGGACTGTGCCTGGAGCAGGAAGGACGAAAAATCGGGCGTATTGAGTGGATGCTTCACCGCGCCGATCACCTTGCCGCCCGAGGCGTCGATGACCTTGCGGCTATCGGCCTCGAGCTGCGCACCGAGGGAATAATCGACCGAGATAAAGTACCAGGAGCTTGCGCCGAGACGCGATATCGCCCGCGTCGTTCCCTGCGACAGCG
Organism: Bradyrhizobium sp. Arg816; assembly: GCF_029989365.1. GTDB lineage: Bacteria > Pseudomonadota > Alphaproteobacteria > Rhizobiales > Xanthobacteraceae > Bradyrhizobium. The sequence goes on from NZ_JAPRAQ010000002.1 coordinate 278,925, forward strand.
CATAGGTATCGTAGGTCCAGTGAATGCCGGTCGGCGAGCATTCGTCGCCAGTGAGGCGCGACGTGGCGGCGCCGGTGGCGAGGAACAGTTTCTTCTTGTCCCGTGTGATGCCCTGCACCGCCAGCGCGACCGCAGAATTGGGCACGTCGAGGATCACCTCGACGTTTTCATTTTCGAGCCATCGCCGGGCGATGGTCGCTCCCACATCGGCCTTGTTCTGGTGGTCTCCCGCGACGATCTGGATACCGCGCCCCAGCACCTGACCACCAAAATCGTCGACCGCCATTTGCGCCGCAACCACCGAGCCCTGGCCGCCATTGTCGGCGTAGAGCGAGGACATGTCGGTGAGAACGCCGAGCTTGACCGGACCATGCTGCGCAATGGCCGGCGCCGTGAACAGCGCCAGTGCTAGTCCGAAAGCTCCGATCGACATCCCGCAGGGTTTCATTGCCTGTCTCCTCCAAATTCGGCGCCGGGATCATGACGGGATCGCGCGAATGCGGAAGTGAAACTCTTGCAGAGTGATCCTGAACCGCCTTCAGATTGGTGGCGCGAACGGCCGGGCGTCGCGGTCCGGGCGCCCTGCTCGGTTGCGTCGGCTGCGCGCATGGCCTTAACTGGGAAAGATCGCAGGTACGCAACGGGCGCGCGATCCGCCTGTGACGGTGTCCTGCACGTGGCTGTTTCCTTCAAGACCCTGGACCTGAACCTGCTCAAGGTCTTCGACGCCGTCATGGAGGAGCGCAGCGTGCTGCGGGCCAGCCAGAGGGTTGCCCTCAGTCAATCCGCCGTGAGCCATTCGCTCGCCCGGCTCCGCGAGATGCTGGAAGACGATTTGTTCGTGCGCACGGCGACCGGAATGCAGCCGACCGCGCGTGCGTTGACGATGGCGCCGCAGGTTCGCGAAGCCCTGCGATCTCTCGAGGCGGCGGTCGAGCAGCCGCGCTTCGTTCCGGCGGCCTCGACCAGACAGTTCACCTTGGCCGCCAACGACTTCACCACGATGGTGCTGGCGTCACCGCTCCTGAAGATACTTGGGCTTGAGGCGCCGGCGATCGACCTGATCATCAAGCCGGTGACACGGATCGACCTTGCCGAGCAGATCGACCTTGGTCGCATCGACGTTGCGATCGGTGTCTTCTCGGATCCGCCGAGCCGCTTCCGGACCTCGCTGCTGTTCGAATATGACGATGTGCTGATCGTGGGCGGAAAGCGCAAGCTCGGGCGGATCGATAACGCGGCTCTGGCGCGCATGCCGCTGGTCGTTGTCTCCTTCGGCGGCGAGCAGGAGGGAGCGATCGGAGGCTTCATCTCCGAGCGCGGCCTCGCCAGGCGATCGGAAATGTATGACCGCGCGGCGCTCGAACGGGCGCTGTCCGAAAGCGACCGGCCGCCGCGCATAGCTGTTTCGCTCCCGCATTTCCTTGCCCTGCCCGCCCTGCTCGCGGACTCCGAATTGGCGGCCATCGTTCCGCGTCCATTGGCGCGGGCGTTCGAACGCGCGCATGCCGTCACGACGTATGAACTGCCTTACGCCACAACCTCGGTAGAGGTCCGGCTGTTGTGGCACGAACGTATCGAGGGCGAGCCGGCGCATGACTGGCTTCACGATATTCTTCGGCGCGCGACCGAGGACCTCAGGCGTGGACCCTAGCTGGAGACGCTCGCAGTCCTGGTTCCATTTTTCATTGAGTGGTTCGGTTGGGGCGCGCGAATGGAGGTTGTGCTAGACTAGGCGTCGCAGTCCTGAAGAGGTCAACGATACAAGGCGGTCCCAACCGCCCGTCAAGGGAGCCCGTCATGCAGGAGAACGTCGCCCGCGCGACCACCTCGCGCGCCATTCCGTTCGACGCCGCCAAGCTCGACCGTCTTATGGAGGCCGCCGGCCTCGATGTGCTGGTCGTGACCTCCAAGCACAATGTGCAGTACCTGCTGGGCGCGGAGCGCGCGATCTTCTTCGACTACATGGACGCGATGGGCGTCAGCCGCTATTTGCCGGTGCTGGTCTATCCCAAGGGCGTACCTGATAAGGCGGTCTATATCGGTCATCGTCTGGAGACCCATCAACGCGCCGTGGCTCCGCCGTGGGTACCGCAGGTCCGGACCGAGTCCAACGGCTCGGTGGATGCGGTGACGCGGGCCGTGGGCCTGATCCGGGATGCCGGCGTGCCTTTGAAGCGGGTCGGGGTCGAGATGGCGTTCCTGCCGATGGATGCGGGCCGGGCGCTCAGTGACGCCCTGCCCGGCGCCGAGCTCAAGGACGCGCTGCTGGTGCTGGAGCGGCTTCGCGCGGTCAAATCGCCAGATGAACTGGCCAAGCTCAAGACTGCATCCGAACTGGTGATTGCGTCGATGCTGGAGGTGATCGCCGCGCACGGCCCGGGCACGACCAAGCAGCAATTGAGCGATGCACTGCGCGTCGCCGAGGCCAATCGCGGCCTGACCTTCGAATACTGCCTGCTCGCCTGCGGCAGCAGCCACAACAGGGCGCCGTCATCGCAGCGCTGGGAGCAAGGCGACGTGCTGTCGCTCGATTCCGGTGGCAATTATCACGGCTATATCGGCGACCTCGCCCGCATGGCCGTGCTGGGCGAGCCCGATGCGGAACTGAAAGACTGTCTGGCCGAGATCGAGGCCGTGCAGCGTGCCGCCTTCGCCGCGGTCCGGCCGGGCGCCATGGGCGGCGACATCTACGTCGCGGCCGAGCGGCAGCTTGCCCGGATCACGCAGCGCGACTGCACGGATTTTCTGGCCCACGGCATGGGTCTCGTCAGCCACGAGGCCCCTCGCCTGACCGCCAAGGGCCCGGTCCCCTACGACGACACCGACGCCCGCCTGCCGCTTCAACCCGGCATGGTGGTCTCGATCGAGACCACGATGAAGCATCCGAAGCGCGGCTTCATCAAGCTCGAGGACACGGTCGCGGTGACGGCGACGGGATATGAGATTTTTGGCGAGGGCGGCCGCGGGTGGAATTTGGGGGGCAGCAAGAGCTAGCCTGATGGCGTTGCAGGACCCTCATGGTGAGGAGCGCGGCACGCGCTCTCCGGACGATCCTTTGCATCGCCGGGCGAACCATGAAGGCCCGCCTCTCGCTGTGTGGCTATCCTTCGAGACGCGCTTTGCGGGCTCCTCAGGATGAGGTGCGGAGTCTGGAGCAAGCTGCGCAATTAATGCGCCAGTAGCATCTCCAACTGGCTCTGCGCCCTCTTCACCGCCGTCGCGTACCAGCTCTGGCTGGGCGCTTCCTTGGCGAAACATTTGGTGTAGGCGTCCATGGCATGGTCTTCCTTGGCCATGGCGTCCTCTGGAATCTTCCTGGCCATCATCTGCTTCCAGACTTTTTCGCAGGCCGGGATCTCAGCCGTCTTCACGGCGTCGGTTGCGGCGAGGAAGTAGACCTTGTCGCCCTGAATCGCGACGAGGTCGATTTCGTGCGGCGCGCCCTTCAGGTCGCCGTTGCCGCGGACGCCGAGCACAGCGACCGCGGCACTCGCGGATGCGGGCTTGGTGATCGGCAGCTCGGCATATTTGGCGAAGGCTGAGTCCTGGATCGCTTGATAGTAGAAGCGGTCCGACTTGAAGGCCGCGGCGATCTCCTGCGGCATGCCGTCCTCGCGATGCTCGTGCAGCCAGTGCTTGAGCAGACCTGTGGTGGTCACCACGGCCTGCATCTTGTCGCCTTCGGAGGCAAAGCCCAGACCGTCGAGATGGCCGAAGCCCGAGTCGCCCTTGAACAGCGTGTCGGCGTTCGACTTGCCTTCCGCCGGCAATCCCTTGATCGAGACCGCGCCCACCAGACCGCGCAGCGCGCCTGTCAGCTCCTTGAGCGCCGCGTCATGCTGCTTATAGGTCTCGTCATTCTCCTTGGCTTTGGAGAATTTTGCGATGTAGCGATCGCGCAAATCGAGATAGTGCTGCTCGGGGGCGGCCGCGTGTGCGGGCGTTGCGAAGACGAGCAGGCAGAGCAACGCAAGCGATCTCATTCAGTATCCACGGACTTAAGAGCAATCTCCAGTCTTTGTGCCGGTGCCGGGCGGGAAGGTTCATGGGCCGCACGGCGCCGCCTGCCGCCGCGGGCGCGGCATAAATCGAGACACGACCCGAGCGGTTTGACTTTGGCTCGGGGTCACCGAGCCCTTTGACTGCGCTTCCTGGCTCGCTTCGGAGCTGCCTTGCGCTTCTTGACGGCTTTGGCCTTCCTGGCTGCCTTTGCCTTTTTGGCGCGCCCTCCCCGTTTCGGCTTTGCAAGATCGGCGCGCGCGGCCATCTCGGGCAGCTCCGCTGTCTCCGCGACGATCTGGTGCGCGGCGTCGGCCGCAGGCACCGACATCACGATCTGGAGCTCGGCCGCGGTATATGCGGGATCCCAATGTGAGTTCGCGGGAACGTGGCAGTGCCCGTAATGGCCGCCGCGCGTCCGCCAGTTCTGTTCGTTGCGGTTGTGATGGCCGGGATCGTGGCCGCGATCGGGCGGATTGGGATAACCGTTCGGCCAGTCACCCGGCACATTGTGTGTGCTTTCGATCCATCGGCACAGCCGGCCGACATTCGTCAGGCTGGCCTGGCTCTTGGGTCTGCCGGCGAAGCCGACCAGCTCGAACTGGATCGCGGAGAACCGGTTGGTCTCGACCGTCCCAGGCGGGTGAGCCAATGCTCTTGCCGCGACCTCGGTGTCGAGATGCTGGTAGATGAACTGGTCATCGACAGTGAAGTGCGGGATGTCGTGCCCGTTGTCCTGATAGGTCGCGAACGCGCCCGCCGCAGTCGATCCTTCGGTGGTGTGATGGATAATCCTGAACGGTCCGGCGGTGTATTGACCCGCGCTCCACGGCAACGGCATCCATCGCGCGAAAGGACATCTGGCCATATGCTACCCCCGAGCTTTGCTTGATTGTCTTGGGCGATCACGCGCGCTTTTTGCTTTTCTTGCTTTTGCTCTTCTTGGCTCCCTTCCGCGCCGATGCCTTGCTCCGCCGTTTTGAAGGCGCCTTTTTCGCGGACTTCTTTTTCGCTGAAGTCTTCCTGGCTGACGCCCGCTTGGCCGAGCCTGCAGCCGTCTTGCGAGGCGTCGCCTTCTTCGCCTTCTTCGCCATCTTGGCTCGCCCGGCTTTGCGCGGCTTGGCCCGTCGCGCCCGCGTGGCACTCGCGGCCGGCGGCGGCGGCGCCATGCTCGTTGCTACGGCGGAAACCGCGGGCTCGGGCTGTTCGGTGCGGACGTTGGCGAGGGCCGTCTGCAGCGCCGCGTCCCAGGCCGCGAGGTCGAAATGTTGGGGGTCGTCGTGGTCGCCAACACCCAGGTCCAGCACGCAATGGAAGACCGGGACCATCCATGCGCCGCGCCGGACACCGGCGATGACATATTGCAGCGCGAGCCTTGCATATTGGACGGGCGTAAAGCCGGGTTGGGGCGAGTCCACGTCGCTCGGGCCGGGGCCCATGCGCGGCTGCACCAGCTCGTGATGCAGGAACAAGCCTTTGAAACGGACACTGGGCTTTTCGAACCGGGTCGCGCGCCATGGCGTACCGTAGTCCCGGTCCGTCAGTGTCTCGCCAAGACGCGTGATGTAGATGTGCGTCTTGCCGTCAGCAAGACCTGAAAGCTTGTTGCCGGACCAGGCGGCCGTGTTGATGAAGGCCGGATCGAAATCCTCTCCGGGGTCCAGTTTGAAGCTGGTGTCATGAATGACGAAATAGCGCGCGAGCGGTGCGGCCGGATTGTCGTCGTTCGCGTGGCAGACGCGATCCATCACCGAGCCGCCGACGGTGCTCTCGGCAATCCCGCGTGTCTGGAGGAACGATCTCACCTGCGCCTTGGTCACCCCCAGAGTGGCAGGATTGGCGAGCAGGCCGGACAGGACCGGCGGCAGATTGGCTTTGGCTTCGTCGACATTGCCGGCGCGCTTGACGGTGCGAAGCAGGCAGCGCGCCTGATCGATCGGCGATCCCTCGAACGTCAATTGAGTGGAGTCAAAGGGGCAAGGTGTGGTCATTATGCGCTCCCGGCGAATGATCACCTGCGCTGCCCGGCAGCGCTCACCCCCGCAACCTTACGGAAAGCCCTGGCGCGCTACAACTTTTATTTGAATTGGCAATAGGCTCGAAGCGGCGCCGCTGCGTGCCTCTACTCTGCCGGCGTGAGCTGCTGCCGGCTCAGGCGCATTGCCGCGGTCTCGCGCACCCGGACGCGGGCGCGGCGCTTGCGCCACCAGATCACGACGCCGGTGACCGACAGTGCCGCCACCACGAGGCCCATGATCGAAATCAGGATTCGCCCAAAGAGGCCAACGATGCGGCCCGAATGCAGCGGGAATTGCGCCTGCACGAAGATGTCGGCGGCGGTGCCGACCCAGGGCAGCCGCTCGCCGATCGGGCGGCCGTCTTCGCTGTCGTAATAGAGCTGCGCCGGCCCGACGCCGCCGGCGCCGTGATCGTCGCCGGGATGGAAGTAGGCGGCCGCGTAGACCCCATGGGCCGGGCCGTAATTGATCGAGCCGACCGGGACGGTCCACCCTCGCCCCTTGCCGTCAGCCGCCGCGCGCGCAGCGATGTCGGCGAAGGTGACCTTTGGCTCGATGGGATCGTCGAGATTGCGATAGGGCCGCTGCTCATAGGGCGTCGGCGTGTAGTTCGACACCATCTTCATCATCGGCGAGAACACCTCGAAATAGAGGTTCAGCGAGAACGCCGTGAAGGCGATGATGAACAGCACGCCCCAGGTCCACAGGCTGAAGGCGCGATGGATGTCGAAATTGATCCGGTAGGCGCTGCCCGATGCCTTGATGGTCCAGGCCGGCGCCCAGCGCGCCCAGAAGCCGCGTTCGAGCTGGCGCGCGACCTGGGGCGCCCGCGCGGCCTTGGCGCGCCGTCGCGAGGGCAGCGTCAGATAGAAGCCGACGAAGCAATCGATGGTCCAGATGATGGCGATCACGCCGAGCAGGCGCATGCCCCAGCGATCGCTGCCCCAGAATTCCGGAATGTGCATGGTGTAGTGGAGCTTGTAGAGGAACGAGACGAGGTTCTCGCGCGTCACCGGCCACACCGCACCCCAATAGCGCCGGCCGAGCTCGACGCCGGTGTTGGGATCGAGGAAGATCTGGTTGTAGTCGATCGCGAAGCGTTTTCCCGTCGCCGGATCGATCCGCGGCATCACGAAGAACCACAGCGAGTGCCCCTCCTCCGGCGTCATGAAGAGGTAGACGACGCGGGCGCGCGGATCGCGCTGCTCGATCATCTTCGCGAGCTCGATCGAGGGAATCGCCGGGCCTTTGCTGGTGACATCGAACAGGTGGTGATTCAGCACCTCGTCGATCTCATGATCCCAGGAGATGATCGCGCCGGTGATGCCGGAGAAGAACAGGAATCCGGCCGTGAGCAGTCCCGCCCAGCGATGCAGCCTGCCGAATATCGCTCTCATCGTCTCGACTCTCATCAAGCGGGTCCGGCTGCCATCGCCGGACCGTCCTCACATCGAACTCACCAACGGTAGGTCAGCTTGCCGATAGCCTTCCGTCCCTCCGCATAGAAGCAGCCGGACAGGCTGTAGCAGGCGGCGACATAGCGTGTGTCGGCGAGGTTGGTGACGTTCAGCGACAGGCGCCAATTGTCCCTGCTATAGGCGAGCAGCGCGTCCAGCACGGTGGACGATCCCACCTTGAACGTGTTGGCGTCGTCGCCCCAGGTCGCGCCGACATAACGGATGCCGCCGCCGAGCTGCAGGCCCGCCAGCGGCCCGTTCTGGAGCGTGTAGTCGCTCCACAGCGAGGCGCGGTTGAGCGGCACGGTGACCGGCGCCTTGCCGACGTTCACCGGATCCTGCGTGAGCATGGCATCGACATAGGCATAGGCGGCGCGCAGGTTCCAGCCGTCGGCGAGCGACATCGTGCCTTCGAGCTCGATGCCGCGGGATTTCACCTGACCTGTCTGTTCGGCAAAGTTGAGCGGAGGTGCGAACGTGACGACGTTGTCGCGCGTCAGGTCGAAGGCGGCGAAGGTGAACAGTGCATTCCAGCCGATCGGTTGGTACTTGACGCCGACCTCGTACTGGACGCCGGTTTCGGGATTGAGCATCTGTCCGGACCGACCGGTCGCGAGCACCGGCAGGAACGACTCGGAATAGCTGAAATAGGGTGCAACCCCGTTGTCGAAATTGTACATCACGGCGGCGCGGCCGGTGAAGGCCGAGGCGTCTTTCGCGACCGACTTATTGGAGGTGGGGAGATTGCTGTCGACCTGCGTCGTCACGAAATCCTGGCGGCCGCCGAGCTGGAACGACAGCCGGCCGAGCTTGATCTGATCCTGCGCATAGAGGCCGACCTGCGACTGCCTGACACCGGTGTTGTCGCTCATGGCACCGATGGTCCAGTCGTTGCTGTAGACCGGGTTGAAGACGTTGATCTCGGGGGCCGACGTCGTGACGCCAAAGGCGGTGTCGCGGAACGACGTGTTGCGATAGTCGATCCCGACCAGCGTGGTGTGGCCGAGGATGCCGGTGGTGAACTTGCCCTGGAGCTGATTATCCACCGCGAAGGAATTGATGTAGGAGTTGCTGTAGCTGCCGAAACGCGCGAGCTGCCCCGCGGCCTCGTTGGTGTAGCCTCCGCCGTAAAACACCTTTTCCTCGTTGTGCTGATAGGCGTAGCGCAGGTTCTGCCGGAACGTGATGTTGTCGGTGAAATTGTGCGAGAGCTGGTAGCCGGCGGTCGCGATCTCGGTGTTGAACGCGTTGAAGCTCGGCACGCCCGCGAAGAACGAGACCGGGATGGTGCGGCCGTTGTTCGGCCATACCGTGCCCGAGGCCGGCAGGAACTGGAGGCCCCACCCTGCCCGGTCCTTCTGGTAGTTGGCGAGGATCGTGATGGTGGTGTCCTCGTTCGGCTTGAACGTGACGGCGGGCGCGATGAAGACGCGGTTGTCCTTGGTGAAGTCGACCTGGGTCTCGCCGTCGCGGACGACGCCGGTCAGGCGCCACAGCACGGTGCCTTCCTTGTTGGCGGGGCCGCCCATGTCGAACTGGCCCTGATAGCGGTTGAAGCTGCCGCCGGAGATCGAGACTTCGCCGAATTGCTGCGCGGTCGGCAGCTTGGTGACGTAGTTGAGGATGCCGCCGGTGCCGCTGCCGCCATACATCGCCGAGGATGGTCCCTTGAGAACCTCCAGGCGTTCGGCACCGTAGGGATCGAGGCCGTTGAAATGCACGTAATTGCTGGATGGAATCCTGAGGCCGTCGACGTAGAGGCCCGACATCGTCGTGTCGAAGCCGCGGATCTGGAGGGCGCCGAAGCCGGTGTCCGAGCCGCCATTGACGTCGCCGCTGACGCCTGCGGTGTAGCGCAAGGCCTCGCCGATCGAGACCGCGCCCTGGTTCCTGACCTGGTCGGTGGTGACGACGGACACCGACTGCGGCGTTTCGATCAGCGGCGTGTCGGTCTTGGTGGCGGTGCCGCTCCGCGTCGCGACGAAGCCGCGCACCGGGCCATTGGCGCGTTCACCCGTGTCGCGATTCGCTGATGCCGATTGCGTCGGTATGGCTTGCTGCGCTGGAGAACGCCGGTTGGCGCGCGCAGCGCGTGTCGTCGCGGACCGCCGCGACGAGGCCGCCGCCGCGGGTCGGGCGCGTTGCGCCGGCGCTTCCACCGAGACCGTGGGAATTTGAGTCTGCGCCTGCAAGGACGCGAAGGGAACGCAGAGAGCGAATATGCTGACGGCGCCGAAGAAAAGCACCTGAAGCTGTCGAACACGCGCATTGGAGCGCGAACGAAGTTTGAAGTCTGACACGTCTATCGAGGCCCCACGCACAGCCGGCTTTGCCGGAATGATTTTTGGACTCTCGCCCTAACGCGGGGGCATCTTCAGTGCGAGAGACGCAGAGTTAGAATCTATCGAGACCGGGGAATAGATCGTGCGACCAATGCGCCCATATGCGCGTCGATGTGCGTCGCTGATTTCTGCGAGCGGTCGGATATGGAATGCTTCTAGAGTGAGAACATTCGCCGCTTGTCTGTTCAACCTTGCGCGGCGATCATCGTGTTGAGCGCTTTAACGCTCGGCGCAAACAGCACTGCGACGCCCTTGTAGCGGATAAATTGCTTCATCTGGAATGTCACGGAGGCGTCCCCCGCGAGCGGAACCTGGAACCGGGTCTCGGCCTTTGGATCTGCCCGGTTTCCGGTCAAGGCATCCTGCGCATTGGCTCCGTTCGGAAGGCTCATGTAGGCGTCGGCAAAGTCCGTCTGATGCATCCACCGCAGGATGGTATAGAATTGCTCGTTGATCCTGGCGAAGTAGAAAAGCCCCACGATGCCGCGGTCCTTGCCGTCGTCCTCCGCGCCCTCCAGATGAGGACCATAGGAAAATCCGCGGCGTATGACGCGCGGCGGCCCCTTGGGGAAACGAATCTGGTTGGCGAATTTCAGCGGATGATCGCGGCAATTGACAATGCGAATGTGAGCCCCGAGCGGGCATTTGACGCCGTCTGGATCGTCGCCATAGCCGAACGCATCGTTCAATTGCGGGGTCGACGGTGGTGCATCCGGAAAACGTGACAGCGGCGACCCGTGTCGCCAGCGCCCCATCATCTTGGCCGCGATCCATTCTTCGGCCAGTTCCGGGCCGACATGCGGCGCCGCCTGCGGTGCATTAGCCTTCAGGAATTTGTTGAAGGCCGCGACGTCCTGATAAAGCCACGACAGGCCGACGAACGATCCATCGCGCGCGAAGTCCTGCCATGGACCGGGCTTGAACGGTGCAGTGGGAAAATCGCTGTTCGGATAGCCGACGACGATCTCGCGACAATCGACGGCGTCGGAAGCCCTGGCAGCCGGCGCATCCTGCCAGTCAACATTCGGCGCGGTGATTCCATCGCGATAGCCAAAATGCAGGCGGCCGTCGGCCGGCCGACAGCCGGACAGCGCGCCGTCGTCCCAACTGTCGAGCGACAATTCCCGGACACCGAGGCCGGTCGCCGACTGCCGCACTTGCGCGAGGCAATCGGCTTTCTGCTCGGGCGTATCGAACCCGATGTGGATGGCGAGATCGATATCGCTCGACTTGAACTTGCCGTCCCACCATCCGGCCGGAGCGCTGGCGTCGAGGAAACCAAGCTGTGTCGCAATGCCGCCATCCGGCGCCTGCGCCGGGTCCACGAACGATACCTCGAACTGCTGCCGCCCCTGCGCGACGTCGAGGTCGGGGCGACCCGACATCAACGTCGCGATGCCGTTCCAACTGAACATGAAGTGGAACGCGGGACCATCGGCGTCCGGGCCCGCCCCCACCGCCGCCCGCGGTATCCATTGCTGCAAGAAGGACCTGGCACCGCCGGCGTCGCCAAACCTAAACAACAGAACCGCAAGTAGCGGCTTGGCCGAGCTTCGAGCGACGATCGCCTGCAAATTGCCGAGATCCACCATGGCGCCTGTCCTGCAATAACAGTCAGCCGATAGGCACCTCAAAGCCGGCCTATCCCGAAAGCGCAAATCCGCTCTGGAAGCTATTTCCCGAGCTTTGCCAGAATGTTTGCGACCGTCATGCCGTCGTAAGCCGAGAACAGCCAGCCGGATGTGTTACCACTGATGTCGGTTGAGCCGTCGGTGGCCGTGCCCAGCGAACGTGCGTTGTGTTTCTTCGAGAATTCGAAGAACGCATTGGGATCGTTGATGTCCAGGCCAGTCGTATCTGCCAGGGAAAATATCTCGGCAAATATCGGAGTGAGCGCTCGTCGGAAAAACTCCGTGTATTCCTGGTGCGTTCCCTCATACTCGGTGATGACTTGGATGTACTTGTCGTCGATGACGACGACCCGTGCGAAATGAACGATCCTGGACTGCTTCAACGCCGCCGCGATGGCGGGCTGAACCTTATCAGTGAAGATCGCCTCGAGGTTCCGCAGCTTTGCCAGGGTCTCGGCATCCTGCTTGATCGGCAGCGTGAGATTGAGTGCATGGGTCATGGGAAATCTCCTAAAGAAATACAACTTTAGGATGGTATCACTCCCGAAAGGAATTGGAAGCGATCTTTCGACCTGCGGCCAGCCGTCGCGCCGCGGGCCCTTCGAAAGGGGCAGCAATACTCCCCTGACAATTCGACCGCGAGCGCATGCGACCAGCGAACCAGCGCTGGTCGGCCTGCTGCGAACGTTGTGCCGCGCGACGAGTCTAAGCTTTACCCGCGTGGCAGCACGCGCCGGCGGCAGCATCCGTCGGGTCGCCCGCCAGCACGCTGCGGCTGTTGCGCTCCGGCGGAATGTCGCCGGCGGCATTGGCCGGAAAGAATCCGGTCGGCTTCAGCATGAAGCCGGCATATTCGACCGGCATGATCGGAAAATCCTCGGGCTTGCAGACATGAGTGTGGCCGAAGGAGTGCCACACCACGAGATCAGTATTCTCGATGTTGCGGTTCTGCGCGGCGTAGCGCGGCAGGCCGTCGCCGCCGGCATGGACATTGGGATAATCGCCGCTGGCGTATTTCTCGTCCTTGTCGAAAGCGGTGACCCAGACGTGCTTCGTCGCAAAGCCGCCGCGCTTGCGTACGTAGCTGCCCTCCTGCGCCAGCATCAGCGGGCTCGGATTGACGACCAGCTTGTAGGCCGGCGCGTTGCCGACGGAGTTGGTCTCGTTCGGATTGCTGATCTTCCAGAACCGTCCGGTCTCACCGTTGGCGATCGCCGCCGCGTCGCGCTCGCGCGATAGCACGCGCGTGGTCGTATCAAATGCGTTGCCGTGCGGATTATCCGCGCCCCAGGGCCTCGGCACGAAATCGTGCTGCGTGACGGTATTGCCGCCGCCATCGAGGTCCATGTGCAGGCGCACGTTGAAGAAATGCTGGTGCGTCGGCCCGCCGAGATTGTCGTCGACCATGCCGCCCCATTTGTACGTCTCGCCGGATGGCACGGCGGCGGTCTGGATGATGCCGGTGAGCTTGGTCTCGAGCTGGATCGTGCCGTCCTGGTACAGGTACCAGTAGAAGCCATAATCGTAATTGCCGACGGTGGCGAAGAACGAGATGACGAGGCGCCGCGAGCGGCGGACTTCGAACAGCCCGTTGCGGAATTCGTAGTGTTTCCAGGCAATTCCGTAGTCCTCTTCATGCATGCAGATAGCGTTCTGCATCACGAAAGGCGCGCCCTTGTTGTCGGCGGCCGGCACGTCGAAATAATGGATGTTGCCGAGGCAGTCGCAGCCGAGCTCGAGCGCGTTGGCGAGCATGCCGAGCCCGTATTCGCCGGCATCGAACGCCGACTTCCAGAAATGGTTGGCGGTCGGATCGGCATAGGGCACCACCATCTCGGTGACGCTGGCGCGATGGATCAGCGAGCGCTTGCGTACGCCGTCCTGGTAGGCGAGCTGGTGCAGCACCAAGCCCTCGCGCGGCGTGAAGCCGACGCGAAAACTCCATTTCTGCCAATCGACCTTCCAGCCATCGACCTTGAAACTCGCGCCCTCCGGCTGCTCGATATGCAGCGGCTTGATGTCGGTGCGCGGGTTTTTGACTTCATGCGCGCCGTAGTTCCGCTTCTTGCGCGGGATCGGCACGATCGGATCAGCGTCTGTGAGGTCGATGACCTTGCCACCGATCAGGTCGACCACGGCCACCACGCCCTCGATCGGATGGGCGTAGCCGTTATCCTGAATGTGCTCGCGGAAAAAACTGACGGCACGGACGATGCGGGCGCCGCGCTCGTACTCGAAATCGAAGAAGCCCGAGGAGAACGGATCAACCTGGACCAGCTCTATATCCTTGTCGGTCAACCCGCGCCGGTGCATCGCAGCGCGCCAGCCTGGATCGGCCTTCACCACGGCCTCGCACTTGAAGAATTCTTCCAGCATCACCGGCGGCTGCCCATAGGGCGCCTCGCGGTTCGGAATGACCTTGCGCGCGAGGATCTCATTGCGCGCGAGATCGACGATGTGCTCGATCGCCTCGCCCGTCGTCACGTCGAGCGTCAATGCGAAGGCGCGGCGCCCTGCTCCGCCCGCGGCCAATTCCTGCTTGGTCGGCTCCTCCAGCCGCACGGTCGGGAAGCGGCAGTTCTCCGGCGAGGTCGCGGCGGCACGAACCAGCGTGCAGGTGGCCGTGATCTCTTCGGCTGTCAGAGGATCGAGCGGATGAGGTGCTGCCGCTTGAATCGGTGATTTGGCTTTGACGGTATCGAGCATGATGATGACCAGAAATCAGCGCGGGGCGAGATGCGCGGTGATGGCGCGGAAGGCGGCGAGCCAGCGGTGGTCGAGCGGAACGTCCATCGCCTTCGGCTGCGTCGCGAGCTTGACGATGACGGTGTCGGTGGCTGCGTCGATATATAGCCACTGGCCGTGGATGCCGATCCCCGCGAGATCGTTCCGCGAGGGATCGATCGTGTACCATTTGCTGCGGTAGCGGGCGCCCGGGAAGATGTCGGCGAGATCGCCGTCGGTCCACGCCTGCGGATCGCCGTTCTCGTGGATGTCGTCGATCCACCAGCCCGGCACCACCTGCCGTCCCTCGACCACGCCGCGGCAGCGGATCATTTCGCCGAAGCGCAGCAGATCGCGCGCGGTGACGGAAAGCCCGCCGGCGATGCGGCCCATGCCGTGGCTGTCGAGAGTGAGGGAGCCATCCTCCTCGGCGCCCATCGGCTGCCAGAGATAATCGGAGAGGATGCGATGGTAAGGCATGCCGCAGGCGCGCTCATAGACCCAGCCGAGCACTTCCGTGTTGGTCGAGACGTAGTGGAACACCTTGCCATGCGGCTTTCCCGTTCCGCGCAGCGTGGTGAGATAGGCGCGCTGATGCCCGGCCTCGACGCCCGGCGGCGGCACGTCCCAGCCCGAGGAGAAACGATAGCGTGCGACGTCGCCGGCCGGATCCTCGTAGTCCTCCTCGAACTTGATCGCGACCGCCATGTCGAGGACGTTGCGGACGGTACAGCTGCCATAGACCGAATTCTCCAGCTCCGGCACGTAGCGCACCACCCTCGCCTCGGGATCGAGCAGGCCGCGCTCGGCCAGCACGCCGCCGAGCGTGCCGGCGATCGACTTGCTGATGGAGCAGATCAGATGCGGCGTGGTCGCGCTCATGCCGTCGCCGTACCATTCGTGAATCAGCGTGCCCCGGTGCATCACGAGCAGCACATCGGAAAAGGTCTCGCGCAGCGTTGCCTCGATCGTGGTCGGCTTGCCGTCCGGCGCCCTGAACGCGAGTTTTGTGAGTTCGCGCGGCGAGCTCGGCATCGGCGACGGACGGGCCGAGCGGCGGACTTCCGCGGTCGGCAGCACTTCGCGGGTGTGGGTGAAGCCCCAGCGGATGGCGGGAAAGCTGCGCCAGTTGCCGCGCGTCACCTGGGCCTCGGGTGCAGGCGGGCTGCCGCGCATGATGTCCGTCGGTCGCATCTCGATCCTCCGCAAGGCCATCCCGACTGCGATGTCGGATCGGCAAGGGAGAGACTGCACACGGGCCGCATCGGGCGTTATCGAGATCCGGCAATATTTTGCTGGACAGCGGCCATGGCCGTGTCAGTCTGGCGTGGTTTTTGCTAGCTCTGGGCTACAAAATTTCGACATGCTGTCATGGGCTTAAGCGCAACTCTTCCGATTCAAGACTCGGCTGCAAACCTGTTTCAGGCGAGCAGTACCGACGTCGACGAGCATTGCTCCGCGCTCGGTCGCTGGCGGCTGAGCTACGACCAGATCAGCGCCGGCGCCTTCCGCGGCAGCTTCACGCAACTCTCTTTGCCCCGCCTCGAAGTCTTCCGTGAGATCACCAGCCAGCAGGTGCGCCAATACGGCCAGCTCGGTGCCGACAGCTTTGGCATCGGCCTGCCCTGGCACGGCGGCGGCGAGGTCAATTGCAATGGCGCCAGTGTTGCGGGCTCCCAGGTCATCGCCAGCATCGACGCCGAGATTGACATGTGTACGCCGAAGGCCTTCGAGCTGCGCGGTGTCGTCGCCAGCGTGGCGCTGATCGCGGAGCTTGCGGCCCGGCTCGATATCGAATTGCCGCGCGCGGTCTGGCACCAGTTGCGGGTGATTGAGATGGCGGAGGCGCCGGTCGCGCGGCTGCGCGCCCATCTCGCCGCCATTCACGAGACCATCACGGCCGCACCCGAACGGTTCGACGATCCGGCCGCGCGGCAGGCGCTGGAGGACGCCCTCCTCGTCGAGATCATGGACATGCTGCCGACGGGCCAGCCCAGCGATCCCGGCCGCAGCGCAGCGGCGCGCAAGCGCACCGTGGATCGCGCCCGCGAGCTGATGCATGGCAGCGGCGATCGCTCGCTGTCGCTGCTGGAGGTCTGCAAGGCGGTCGGTGCGAGCCCGCGCAAGCTCGGCTATTGCTTCCAGGAAGTCGTGGGTACGAGCCCGATGCACTATTGGCGCGCGATGCGGCTAAACCGGGTGCGCCGGGATCTGAAGCGCGCCGGCGGCGCCGAAACCTCGGTTTACGACGTCGCCGTGCAATACGGCTTCTGGCACTTCAGCCAGTTCTCACTCGACTACAAGCGCCACTTCTCCGAACTGCCCTCGGAGACGCTGCGGCGCGCGAGGCTAGCGGCCTGACCTGTATCAGCGCTGCCGTAGCCGGCGGTTGACCCGGCGTGCGAGATAATCGCCCGCGCTCTGGACCAGCTGCACCAGCGCGATCAGCACGACGACGACGGCGAGCATCATCTCCGGCATGAAACGCTGATAGCCGTAGCGGATGCCGAGATCGCCGAGCCCGCCGCCGCCGACGGCGCCGACCATGGCGGAGTAGCCGAGCAGGCTGACCACGGCGAGCGTCAGTGCCAGCAGCAGTCCCGGCAGCGCTTCGGGGATCAGCACCTTGAGCACGATCTGGATCGGCGAGGCCCCGAACGACGACGCAGTCTCGATCAGGCCGCCATCGACCTCACGAATTGCAGCTTCAACGAGGCGCGCGATGAACGGCGTCGACGCGATGACCAGCGGCACGATTGCGGCGGTCGAGCCGATCGAGGTGCCGGCAATCAGCCGGGTGAACGGGATGATCGCGACAACCAGGATGATGAAGGGCGTGGAGCGCGTCGCATTGACGACGATGCCGAGCACGCGATTGATTGCGGGAGCCGCGAACAGCTCCCTTTTTCGGCTGGTCGCAAGGAAGACGCCGAGCGGCAGGCCGAAGGCGGTGCCGAGCAGCGCCGCGATTCCGACCATATACAGGCTTTCGCCGGTCGCCTGGATGATCAAGTTGATGAGTTCAGGCGACATAGCCGAGACGCTCCGCCGAGAGTTGATATTGAGAGAGCCAGGCGAGCGTGCGCGTCACCGCGTCCTCGCCACCCGGAATACCGAGTGTCAGTGAGCCCACATGCTGGCCGCCGATCTCGTCGATGCGGGCCGACAGCAGCGCCATGTCGAGGCCGAGCTCGCGGGCGAGCCGCGCTACCACCGTGTCGCCGGCCCCTGCCCCGCGCACCTGGACGCGGATCACGGCCTGTCCGCCGGCAGTCGGCTCCGAGACGATCCGGCTTGCCAGCGAGACCGGCAGGCTGTCGCCGATGACTTCCGCGAGGAAGGACTGCGTGATCGGATGCTTGGGATGAGTGAAGATGTCGGCGACATGGCCGCTCTCGACGACATGGCCGGCGTCGAGCACCACGACTTCCTTGGCGAGCTGCCGCACCACGGACATTTCGTGGGTGATCAGTACGATGGTCACCCCGAGCTCGCGGTTGATGTTGGCGAGCAGATCGAGGATCGCGCGCGTGGTCTGCGGGTCGAGCGCCGAGGTCGCCTCGTCCGACAGCAGCACGCTCGGCCGCGTCGCCAGCGCACGGGCAATGCCGACGCGCTGCTTCTGGCCACCCGAGAGTTCGGAAGGATAGCGGTCGTGCTTGTCGGCGATGCCGACCAGCGCCAGCAAGTCGGCGACGCGGGCCTTGATGTCGGCCTTGGCCCAGCCGGCGATCTCGAGCGGCAGCGCGATGTTGTCGGCCGCCGTGCGCGACGACAGCAGGTTGAAATGCTGGAAGATCATCCCGATCGAGCGTTGCGCCAGCCGCAATTCGCGCCCTGCCAGCACCGAGATATCGCTGTCATCGACGATCACGCGGCCCGTGGTCGGCTTCTCAAGCCCGTTGATCAGCCGGACCAGGCTCGACTTGCCGGCGCCGGAGCGGCCGATGACGCCGGTGATCGAGCCGCGCGCAATCGCGAAGTCGATGTCTTGCAGCGCGTTGACGCCGGGCTTGCCGCGATAGGCCGGATAGATCTTCGAGACGCCCTCGAAACGGACCATCGCGTCAGCGTTCCGGGCGGCCGGTGAAATCGCTTCAAGCCTGTCGATCTTCTGTCCGATCGCGAGCGATTGGTGGGCGTTCATGGAGGCGGCCTTCATGCACAACGGTTCCTGTTGCCCCTGGGGCATTCGGGAACCGGGTCGCGTCGAGCGACGGAGAGTGAAATCGCGGTGAGGGCTCGGGTGGAACGCGCTGCACTGCAGCACGCACCATCACCTTTTCAGGTCTTTCTTGCAATGTCAGATATTTGCGGGGAGTTGGACGAAGTTTCCCTAATCCCACCCCGGCGAAGAAAATTCGTCTGCCGGGGGTATGAGCTTCCGGCCCCGCTCAGCTGATCTGCAACCAGGGCAGCACGATCAGCAGCAGTCCGGCGAAATAGAGCAGCCCGAACAGCAGCCCAAAGCCCCAGAACTGGCCCTTCCCGATATAGCCGCTGCCGAAATACATCGGCGCGGGTCCCGTCGCGTAAGGCGAGATCACGCCCATCAGGCCGAGCGAATACATGCAGAGCATGGCGAGCGTCGTGACCGGCAGGCCGGGGATGCCGGAGCCAACCGCGAGCACGACCGGGAGCACGGCGGCGGCATGCGAGGTGATGCTCGAAAAGAAATAGTGGATCCAGAAGAACAGCGCGACCAGAAGGATCATCGCGGTCGACGGCGACAGCCCCGCGAGCGGTTTTGCGTATTCGGTCGCGAACCATTTGATGAAGCCGATTTCGTTGAGCCCTGAGGCGAGCGTCAAGAGCGAGGTGAAATAGAAGAAGACCTCCCAGGCGCTCTTCTCGCTGACGATGTCGGCGAACTCGATCACGCCGGTCACCAGCATCAGCGAGATCACGATGAACACGACGGTGGTGGCGTTGACGAAGTTCGAGCCGATCCCGGGAACGTGGATGTCCGGGCTCGAGCCCGCGATCCAAAGGAACATCGCGAGGATGATCAGAGCCAGCATGATCCACTCGTTGCGCGACATCGGGCCCATCGTGCTGAGCTCGTTGGCCGCCCATTCGGCGATTTCCGGGCTGCGCTTCACCTCGGGACGGCAGACCACATAGCTGAGCAGCGGCACGAGGATCATCAGGAGGATGCCCAGCGGCGCAAAGCCGATGAACCACTGCGCCCAGCTCACCTCGACGCCGGCGGTCTTCTTGGCGATCGCAAGCGCGGCCGCATTGGGCGCGAGCGCGGTGAAGAACAGCGAGCTGGTAATCGCGGTTGCCGCAAACGCCGTCCACATCACATAAGTGCCGATCTTGCCGGCGGTCGGTCCGGGCTCGGAGCCGTAGATGCGCGGGATGTTGCTGATGATGGGATAGACGATGCCGCCACTGCGCGCGGTGTTGGATGGCGTCGCCGG
The DNA here is from genome assembly GCF_029989365.1 of Bradyrhizobium sp. Arg816. Lineage (GTDB taxonomy): Bacteria > Pseudomonadota > Alphaproteobacteria > Rhizobiales > Xanthobacteraceae > Bradyrhizobium. The sequence goes on from NZ_JAPRAQ010000002.1 coordinate 298,525, forward strand.
CGCGAGCAGGAAGTCCGACATCGCCACGGCGTAGCCGAGCCCGAGTGTGTTGCGGCCGAGCTTCTGCACCAGCACCAGTGCGATGCGGCGGCCGAGCTGGCTCTTGCGATAACCGATCGAGAATACGAAGGCGCCGACGATCAGCCACACCGTGCTCTCGGCAAATCCTGCCAGCATCCAGCGCAGCGATTTGCCGGGATCGGGATCGATATAGCCGGCGACGCCCGCGACCGTCAGTCCGATGAACCCGACCGCGCCGACCGGCATCGATTCCAGGATGAGTCCGGTGATGACGGCCGCGAACACGGCAAAATAGTGCCACTGATTGGCATTGAGGCCGGTCGGCACCGGCCACAGATAGATGGCCAGCCACACCACGAGCGGCGCGATCAGCTTCCAGCTAAACCCTTTTGCCTGAGGCGTCTGCGAGCTAGCGGCCATCGGCCCTCCCCCCTCGATTGTCGTCGCATTGTACCGCCCGTTGGCCGAGCCGTTTTTGTCCTAGCGCGGCGTATACGGACTGTCCGCGGCGCGATCAATGGCCTGGCTTCACGTTCTACCGCCCCTTGAAGCGCGGCTTGCGACGGGTCAGGAACGCCTCGACGCCCTCCTTGTGGTCTTCGGTGAGACTCGCCAGCGCGAACTGGTCGACGTCCATATGGCTAGCGAGATCGTCCAGCGCATGCGCGAGCCGGTTGACGGTCAGCTTGGTCATGGCGACCGAGAGCGGCGGCTGCACGGCGACCTTCCGGGCAAGCTCCATGGCGGCATCGAACGCATGGCCGGGATCGGTCACCTGTTCCACCAGGCCCCATTCATAGGCCTCATCAGCGCTGATGCGCTGGTCGGCCAGGATCACCGCCTGCTTGGTGCGGGCCGGCCCGATCAGATGCAGCATGCGCGGGATGCTCTGCCAGCTCATGTTCATGCCGAGCCCGATCTCGGGCACGCGCAGATGCGCATTGCGCCCCATCACGCGGAAGTCGAGCGCCACGGCCAGCGCGACGCCGCCGCCGACGCAAAAACCCTCAATGGCCGCGATCGTGATCTGCTCCATCTCCTGCCAGGCATGGGTCAGACGCGGCCCGAGCTTGAGATGCCGCCGCAGCGTGCCGAGATCCATGTCCTTGCGCGAGCGCCCTTCGGCGTCTTTCAAGTCGAAGCCGGCGCTGAAGGCGCTGGTGCTGCCCGTCAGAACCACAACGGACGTTGCGGCATCATCCTCGAAGCTGCGCGCGGCCGCGGTGAGCTGGCGCAGCGCCTCCGGCGAGAGCGCGTTGATGCCGTCGCCGCGGTCGAACCGCACCACCGCAATCCGCCCCTCCGGTCCGAGCCCCTTCTCGATCTTCACGAAGTCCGTCACCAATGTCTCCCTATCCGCTTCGCTGCGAGGCTAGCCTACATCTGGCCTCACGAATATGGGACCCGGTTGCGCCCCAGCGCATACTCGACAGGCAGGGACCATTGCGCCTATCTTTGCGCCATGAGCCACGATCACGACCATCATCACGACCATTCCGAGTTGTCGGAGACCGAGCTGCGCGTGCGCGCACTCGAGACGATCCTGACCGAAAAAGGCTATGTCGAGCCGGCCGCGCTCGACGCCATCATCCAGGCCTATGAGACCAGGATCGGACCCCACAACGGCGCGCGCGTCGTCGCCAAGGCCTGGACCGATCCGGCGTTCAAAAAGGCGCTGCTGGAGGACGGCTCGAAGGCCATCGGCACGCTCGGCCATGTCAGCCGCGTCGGCGACCATCTCGTCGTGGTCGAGAACACGTCGCAGCGGCACAACATGGTCGTGTGCACGCTGTGCTCCTGCTACCCCTGGGAAATGCTGGGGCTGCCGCCGGTCTGGTACAAGGCAGCGCCCTATCGTTCGCGCGCGGTGAAGGACCCGCGCGGCGTGCTCGCCGATTTCGACGTCGCGCTGCCGAAGGACATGGAAATCCGAGTTTGGGATTCCACCGCCGAGACCCGCTTCCTGGTGCTGCCGATGCGCCCCGCGGGCACCGAAGGCTGGAGCGAGGAACAGCTCGCCGAGCTCGTCACGCGCGATTCCATGATCGGCACCGGCTTTCCCAAAACGCCTGGAGCGCCGTCATGAATGGCGTCCACGACATGGGCGGCATGGACGGTTTTGGCAAGGTCGAGGCCGAGCCGAACGAGCCGATGTTTCACGAGGAGTGGGAATCGCGTGTTCTCGCCATGGTGCGCGCGATGGGCGCGGCGGGCGCCTTCAACATCGACACCTCGCGCTTCTATCGCGAGACGCTGCCGCCGCACGTCTATCTTTCGAGCTCCTACTACAAGAAATGGTTTCTCGGGCTCGAGGAGATGCTGGTCGAGAAGGGCTATCTCACCCGCGATGAGGTCGCCGCCGGGCACGCGATGCAGCCTGCAAAGGCGCTCAAGCACGGCAAGTTCGACCTCGCCAATGTCGAGCGCGTCATGGTGCGCGGCAAGTTCGGCCGCCCTGCTCCAACCCCGGCAAAATTCAACATCGGCGATCGCGTCCGCGCCAGGAACATTCATCCGGCCACGCACACACGGCTGCCGCGTTATGTGCGCGGCCATGTCGGCGTCGTCGAGCTGAACCATGGCTGCCACGTGTTTCCGGATTCGGCGGCGATGGAGCTCGGCGAAAATCCGCAATGGCTTTACACGGTCGTCTTCGAGGGCCGCGACCTCTGGGGCGCGGACGGTGATCCGACCTTGAAGGTGTCGATCGACGCCTTCGAACCCTATCTGGACCCGGCGTGATGAGCAGCCCGGCTGCGGCCGCCGCGACGGCGGCCATTCCGAGCATTCCGCGCGATGACGACGGCCCGGTGTTCCGCGCGCCCTGGGAAGCGCATGCGTTTGCGATGGCGCTGACGCTGCACGAGCGCGGCGTGTTCACCTGGCCGGAATGGGCCGCAGCCTTGGCCTCCGAGATCAAGCGCGCGCAGGCCGCCGGTGACCCCGACACGGGCGAGACTTACTACATGCATTGGCTCGCCACGCTGGAGGGACTCGTCGCGCGCAAAGGCGTCGCATCGATGGAGACGCTGCACCGCTACCGCGACGCCTGGGATCACGCCGCCGACCGCACGCCGCACGGCAAGCCGATCGAGCTGCGGGAAGAAGATTTTCGGTAGTTCGGTAGGAGGCACGCTCGTGCCAAGCCCTCCGCTGTCATTCCCCGCGAAAGCGGGGAATCCAGTACGCCGCGGCCTCTCGACTCAAGCACGGTCTCTGGGATACTGGATCACCCGCTTTCGCGGGTGATGACACCGAATATCTGGCCTCAGCGTCCCGCCGCAAACTCCCGCCATCCCTTCGCCCGCAAACTGCACGCCGGGCACTCGCCGCATCCGTATCCCCACTCATGCTGCGCGCCGCGTTCGCCGAGATAGCAGGTGTGCGAATGCTCGCGGATGAGATCGACCAGTCCTGCGCCGCCGAGGTCGTGGGCGAGCTGCCACGTCGCCGCCTTGTCGATCCACATCAGCGGCGTATGCAGCTCGAATTGCCTGGCCATGCCGAGCGAGAGCGCGGCCTGCATGGCGCGGATGGTGTCGTCGCGGCAATCGGGATAGCCGGAATAATCGGTCTCGCACATGCCGCCGACGATGTGGGTGATGCCGCGCCGGTAGGCCAGCGCCGCGGCGAAGGTCAGGAACACCAGATTGCGGCCGGGCACGAACGTGTTCGGCAGGCCGTCGGCGCCCATCGCGATGGCGACGTCGCGCGTCAGCGCTGTCTCGGACACGGCCGCCAACGTCGGGATCGACAGCGTGTGGCTCTCGCCGAGCCTTGCGGCCCAGTCTGCGCGCAGGCCCTTGATGCCGTCGAACAGCCGGTCGCGGCAGGCAAGCTCGATGGCATGGCGCTGGCCATACTCGAAACCCAGCGTCTCCACGCGCGCAAAGCGGCTCAGCGCCCAGGCGAGGCAGGTGGTGGAGTCCTGCCCGCCGGAAAACAGCACCAGCGCGGTTTGTGATGAAAATGCGTCACTCATGGCCCGCGCTTTAGCACCTCGCCAATCTGCCGCCAATCGGTGGAAATCGGCCTGTTCCGCCGCGCCGCGCTGGGAACGGCGGGCTGGTTTTGGCATAAGGCTTTGGAGCCAGGAGACTGCCGCGCAATGACCCCTTCCCGTGACATTTCCCGCCTGATCGAGATCATGGCGGCGCTGCGCACGCCGGTGACCGGCTGCCCCTGGGACCTCGAGCAGGATTTTGCGACGATCGCGCCCTACACGATCGAGGAAGCCTATGAGGTGGTCGAGGCGATCAGCCGCGGCGATCTCGACGATCTCAGAGAGGAGCTCGGCGACCTCCTGCTCCAGGTCGTGTTCCACGCCCAGATGGCTTCAGAACAGAATGCCTTTGGCTTTGGCGACGTCGTCGAGGCCATCACCCGCAAGATGATCCGGCGTCACCCCCACGTCTTCGCCGACAAGGACGGCAACCTCGCCGCCTCCCACGTCAAGGAGGTCTGGGACCGCATCAAGGCCGAGGAGAAAGCCGAACGTGCGGCGCGCAGACCGCCGGAGGAAACGCCGACGCACAAGTCGTTGCTCTCGGGCGTCAAGGCCGGCCAGCCCGCGCTGACGCGCGCGATGGAGCTCCAGCGCAAGGCCTCCACCGTCGGCTTCGACTGGAACGACCCGCGCGCGGTGCTGGCGAAAATCCGCGAAGAAGCCGACGAGATCGAGGCGGCGCTCGACCGCAACGACAGCGAGGGGCTGGCGGAAGAGACTGGCGACTTGATGTTCGCGCTCGTCAACCTCGCCCGCCACGTCGATGCCGATCCGGAGGCCGCGCTACGCGCGACGAATGCAAAGTTCGAGCGGCGCTTCGCCTTCATCGAGCGCGCGCTCGAGGCGCAGGGGCGGACGCTGGAGCAGGCGTCGCTGGCGGAGATGGACGCGCTGTGGAACGCGGCGAAGAGTGAGGCGAAACCGCTATCAGAGACTCGCTCGCAGGCCCGTCGCTAGCGTTGCGGCATTCTCCATAGGCGTACCCGCAAGGATCGACGCGGTCGCGAAGGAGATATAGGTCAGCATCTTTTCCCGAATGCAGCGAGGCGGTCATGGCGGATCGCAGTCAAGCCATGAAACCGTCACGACAAGCAGTCTAAAGTTGAGCAACGGAGCCCGCGCAGCCGAAACCCCACGTCAGGTGAGTGCGATGCCGCTAAAGCACTATTCGGTCCTCAAGGGACGCCCGATCGCGATGCGTTTCGGCACCGGCCAGTCGCCACACTATCAAGTCCATGTCGTGGCCGACAACGCGGATTTCCGCATCGCCGTGAATGTGCAGTCAGGCGACGGAAGCGAAGTCGAGTTCCTGGTGCGATCGCACTTCGTCCATCCGATCACCGACCATCTCGCGGTGCTGCCGGAGGGCCTGCACCCGCAGCCGCCGAAGCCGGCCAGCATCGCGCTGGACTTCATTCGCGGCAATCTGATGCAGCCGCAGGAGATGATCCCTCTGCCGCTGTCCGTGCCCGGACCGGACAATGACCTCAACGAGAAGCTCGACCAGTTCGTCCAGCGCGCGCTCTCGAACGAAAGCGCGATGGTGTACGCATTCGGTGAGACATGGGGGCCGGAAACCAAGGCGGACAATTATTTCGGCTTCCGGCCGGGTCGCGGCATCCACGACATCCATATGAATCAGGGAAATCCGATCGGAAGGTTCTCGGGCGACAACGGGCCGTGGCAAGACGGCGGGCTGGTGTTCGAATTCCCGGATCAGAAGCTATGGACGGCGGTCTTCCTCAAATTCCAGACGCAGGCCTGGCACACCGACGACAAGACCGGTGACCCCATCGATCTCGGCACGCCGACACAGCCGCCAGATCCGACCGCTCCTCCGACCGGGCAAATGCCTGACGGACTCGTGCGCATCATTGCTGCACTCGTCAACGCCGTGAAGACGCCCGAGCGGGAAGTCGTCACGCTGCTTAATACGGCCGATCGCGACATCGATCTCACCGGCTGGATGCTGGCCGACAAGCAGAAGAACAAGATGGCCCTGTCAGGGAAGATCGCAGCCGGGGGCACGCTCGCCGTCGTCGTGCAGAAGCCGATGGAATTGTCGAACCAGGGCGGCATCATTTCGTTGCTGGATGAGCGTGGGATCAAGGTCCACGGCGTCGCCTATACCAAGGCGCAGGCGAAAACTCCGGGCCTGACCATTCCATTCTAGCGTTACGCGTCTGAACCCAGAAACGCGGATATGGCCGATATCGCACGCAAGCCTGTCGGGCGCACCGCGCCCTTCGGATCACGCCACGCGCGGCACGGCATCGAACCGGTTCACCACGATATCCCGCTTGGTCTCGTCCACCCGTACGGTCATGTCGAAGCGGCCGTCGTGCAGCTCCTTCACCAGCACCTCGGAATTCCTGTGCAGCCAGCTGATGCCGGCGCCGTCGGCGGCGTCGATGGAGAGATCGAGCGTGGTGCGCTTTGCGGCGAGCCGTTCCTCGATCGCGGCGAGCAGCGCGTCGACGCCCTCGCCTGACACGGCTGAGACCAGCATCGCCGGATGATCTTCCGGTCTGCGCGCTGCGATATTCAGAAGCTCTTCGCGTTGCTCGGTGTCGTAACGGTCGATCTTGTTCCAGACCTCGATGATGCGGCCGCTATCGTCAGGATTGATGCCGAGCTGGCGCAGCACGGCGTCGACGTCGCTCTGCTGGGCCTCGGCATCCTCGTGCGAGATGTCGCGCACATGCAGGATGACGTCGGCCTCCAGCACCTCTTCCAGCGTGGCACGGAAAGCGGCGACGAGCTGGGTCGGCAGGTTGGAGATGAAGCCGACGGTGTCGGACAGCATCGCCTTGCCGCCATGCGGCAAAGTGAGCGCGCGTAGCGTCGGATCGAGTGTGGCGAACAGCATGTCGGCGGCCTGAACGTCGGCGCGGGTCAGGCGGTTGAACAGTGTCGACTTGCCGGCATTGGTGTAGCCGACCAGCGCAACCACGCGATACGGCACGCGCTGGCGGCCGGCACGATGCAGCCGCCGCGTCGCCTGCACCTTCTTCAGCTCGCCCTCGAGTTTCGAGATGCGCTCCTGGATCAGGCGGCGGTCGGCCTCGATCTGGGTCTCGCCGGGACCGCCCATGAAACCGAAACCGCCGCGCTGGCGTTCCAGATGGGTCCAGGAGCGAACGAGGCGCGAGCGCTGGTAGTTGAGATGCGCAAGCTCGACCTGGAGCGAGCCTTCCTTGGTCTTGGCGCGGCGGCCGAAGATTTCCAGGATGAGCCCGGTGCGGTCGAGCACCTTGGCGTGCAACTCCTTCTCGAGATTGCGCTGCTGGATCGGCGCCAGCGCGCAATCCATCACCACGAGCTCGACGTCGAGGCTCTTGGCCAGCGCGGCGATCTCCTCGACCTTGCCCTTGCCGATATAGGTCGCGGGGCGGATCTGGCTGATCGGCGCGATGATGGCATCGGCAATGACGAGGTCGATCGCGCGCGCGAGGCCGGCGGCCTCATCGAGCCGGGCCTCCGCGTCACGCTGAACATGGCTTTCCGATTGCGCATCGGCACCGCCCGCGCGCACACGCAAGTAGGGGCCGATGACAAGCACCCGCCCCGTCTGCTTCGCCCCTGCCGACCGCGGACGGTCGGCCTCCCCGTCGAAATTCCGGGGTTCCAATCAGGTCACTCTCAAGCCGGCTGATCCTCGCCGCCTTCGAACAACTGGATCGGAGCGCCCGGCATGATGGTCGAGATCGCATGCTTGTAGACAAGCTGCGAGTGACCGTCGCGCCGAAGCAGCAAACAGAAATTGTCGAACCAGGTCACGATGCCCTGGAGCTTCACTCCGTTGACCAGAAAGATCGTCAGTGGCGTCTTGGTTTTGCGAACGTGATTGAGGAAGGTGTCCTGTAGGTTTTGTGCGCGGTCTGCCGCCATTGTTTTTTTCTCGCTTTGAGTTTCTTTTTATTGCGCCGGTTGCGGCCCTCTTTGTGACATTCGGGGCCTCTTCCGGTTGCTATTCCTCATGAGATCCCCCTCGGAGGAACAGCGGTTCAATTAGAGGACAGGACGGGTTATTAGGCAAGCCGCTTCACGCGGCAGGCCACGCCCAATTGCCCCGAAAAACTACGGAAATCGATGATTTTCCTCGCGAATCCCTGAGGTGCGGCCGCGACGTCGCGGTGTCAGCCGACACCGAGCGCCTTCAGCTTCCGGTGCAACGCCGAACGTTCCATGCCAACAAACTCAGCCGTGCGAGAAATATTTCCTGAAAAACGGCTGATCTGTGCAATCAAATAGTCGCGCTCGAACACTTCGCGCGCTTCGCGCAGCGGCAGCCCCATGATGTGCTCGCCATTGTTGCTGGTCGGCATCGCCGGCACCATCGAGCCGACGTCCTGCGGCAGCATGTCGGCGGTGATGATCACCTCCGGTCCACCCGCGGCCAGAATCATGACTCTCTCAACGTTATTGCGGAGCTGGCGCACATTGCCGGGCCAGACATGCGATTGCAGCACCGCCATCGCGTCCTGCCCGATCTGCCGCTTGGGCAGGCCGCTACCGGCCGAGATCTGATCCATGAAATAGTCGATCAATTCCGGAATGTCCTCGCGCCGCTCCGAGAGCGCGGGCACGCGGATCGGCACCACCGAGAGCCGATGATAGAGGTCTTCGCGGAAATGGCCGGCCGCGATCTCCTCCTCGAGATTTCGCGCGGTGGAGGAGATGATGCGGACGTCGACCTGCACCTTGGCGGTGCCGCCGACGCGCTGGAATGACTGCTCGACCAGCACGCGCAAAATCTTGTTCTGGGTCTCGCGCGGCATGTCCGCGATCTCGTCGATGAACAGCGTGCCGCCATGGGCTTCCTCGAGCGCGCCGGGCTTGCGCGCCTGCTCGCCGTTGGATTGCTCGACACCGAACATCTCGTGCTCCATGCGCTCCGGCGTGATCGCGGCGGCGTTGATCACGACGAACGGACCGTCGGCACGGCCCGAGGCCGTATGCAGCGTGCGCGCGGTCAGCTCCTTGCCGGCGCCGGCCGGGCCGACGATCAGGATGCGGCTGTTGGCCTTGGCCGCGCGGTCGATGGTCTGGCGCAGCTGGTTCATGCTCGGCGAGCGGCCGACGAGCGAGCTTGCGCTCGGCGCGAGCTGCTTCAGCTCCTTGACCTCGCGCTTGAGCCGCGAGTTCTCGAGCGCTCTGTTCGCGACCAGGATCAGCCGGTCGGCCTTGAACGGCTTCTCGATGAAGTCGTAGGCGCCGCGCTTGATCGCGGCGACCGCGGTCTCGATGTTGCCGTGGCCGGAGATCATCACGACCGGCAGATCGGCATTGTCCTTCTTGACCTGCTCCAGCAGCTGCAAGCCGTCGAGCTTGGAGCCCTGGAGCCAGATGTCGAGAAACACCAGATGCGGCCTGCGATTGGCGATCTCGGCGAGCGCCGTATCGCTGTCGCGGGCGGTCCGGGTCACGAAGCCCTCGTCTTCGAGAATGCCCGCAACGAGATCGCGAATATCGGCCTCATCATCGACAATCAGAATTTCACTTGCCATGGTTCGCGCCTGTCTTGTCAGATGCCTGTTGAGGCTTCGATCTTCGTTGAATCATTGGTCTTTTCAGCCGGCTCTTTGGTTTCGGCGGCCGGCTGCTTTGTTTCGGGCGGCGTTGCGATGCCCGTGACCGCGTTTGCGGCCGACGATGCCTGCATGGTCCCCTCGCTCTTCGCGGGGGCACCGGAGATCGCAAAACGCATCCGCATCCACGCGCCGCGCTGGCCCTCGCGGAAATCGGAAGCGTCCTTCAGCTCGATACGCCCGCCATGGTCTTCGAGCACGCGGCCGACGATCGCCAGGCCAAGGCCGGTGCCCTTGGCCCGTGTCGTCACATAAGGCTCGAGGAGCCGCGAGCGCGCGACCTTGGGCAGGCCGATGCCGTTGTCGATGACGTCGACCAGGACGTCCTCGCCCTCGCGCGAGACCACGACGTCGATGCGGCCCTTGCCGTAATCCTTGCCGAGCTCCTCCGGCGGGACCTGCTCGATCGCCTCGGTCGCGTTCTTGACGATGTTGGTGACCGCCTGCGAGATCAGCCGCCGGTCGAACTGGGCGCGCAGCGGATCTTCCTTGAATTCGGCCTCGATATCGATCTCGGGATGGGCGACCTTCATCAGGAACACCGCCTGCCGAACGGTGTCGGCGACGTCCTCGCCCTCCATCACCGGCTTGGGCATCCGCGCGAAACGCGAGAACTCGTCGACCATGCGGCGGATATCGTCGACCTGGCGCACGATGGTGTCGGTGCACTGCTCGAAGATCTGCTTGTCCTTGGTCTCGGTGATGTCCTTGCCGAACTTGCGGCGGATGCGCTCGGCCGAGAGCTGGATCGGCGTCAGCGGATTCTTGATTTCATGCGCGATGCGGCGCGCGACGTCGCCCCAGGCCGAGGTGCGCTGCGCCGAGACCAGCTCGGTGATGTCGTCGAGCGTGATGATGTAGCTGTCGTGCGGCTGGCTGGTCTTCTCGGCGCTGACGCGGACCGACAGGTTGCGCTCGGTGCCGTCGCGCGTGATCGTGATCTGGCCCTGCACCAGGCGCTGGGTCCCTTCCCGCGCCGTCTTCATCATCTCCTCGAGCTCGGGCAGCACGTCGGAGAGCGGATGGCCGAGCGTCTCGGCTTCGGAGTGCCCGATCAGCTTCTCGGCGGAGCGGTTGAGGATGCCGACGCTGCCCGAATTGTCGACGCCGATGATGCCGGCGCTTGCGGACGAGAGCACGGCCTCGATGAAGCGGCGGCGGCTGTCGATGAGATCGCTGGCGTTGACGAGCTCGTCGCGCTGGCTGCGCAATTCCTGCGTCATCTTGTTGAAGGTCTCACCCAGCTGGGCGAGGTCGCCTTCCGACTGATGCACGGGCACCTTCACATGGAGGTCGCCGGTCGAGACCGTGTGGGCGGCGTTCATCAGCCGCCGGATCGGGGCCACCAGCGAGTTGGCGAAGTTGAGGCCGATCAGCACCGAGGCCATCAGGATGGTCAGCGCGATCACTGCGAACATCAGCGCGAAGGCGACCTGGATCCCGAGCCGGCGCGACTCGATCTGGGCGTATTCGGCGACGCTGACCTCGGTCTGCTTGAGCTGTTGAACAACATTCGGATCAAGAGGCCGCGCGACATAGAGGAAGGTGTCGCTGAAGGCGCGCAGGCGGATCACCGCGGCGACGAAGCTCGCATCCGGCAGCACCGCGATCTCGGGCTCGGATTCGTTGACGTTGCTGAGGAAGTCCGGCGCCGGGGGCGAATAGGCGAGCCGCATGCCGGTGTCGGCCGACTCCAGGATATTGGTGTTCTTGTCGATGATCATCGCGCCCGGCAGGTTGCGGGAGCCGGCGCTGGCGGTCAGCAGCTCGCGGAACGAGCGGCGGTCCTGGTCGTAGAGCGGCCGGGCGTGGGCGATGTCGTTGGCCATGCCGAGAATGTCGCCGCGGATCAGCTGCGCGTGGTCCTGCATGTAGGCCCGCGCGATCGTCAGCGAATTCTGGATCACCTCCTTGGTCGGGCCGGAGAACAGCCGGTCGAGGCCGCGCTCGATGGTGACGTTGGCGACGACGGCGACCAGCACCGCCGGCAGCACCGCCACGATCGAGAACAGGCTGACGATCTGGACATGGAGGCGCGCCGCCGCCCGGCCCCGCCGACGTGCCAGGATCAGCTGCCAGAGCTCGCGGACGATGATGCCGACCAGCAGCAGGATCGTGGCCGCATTGATCAGATAGAACGAGCGGACCACCTCCGGCGTCGGCTCGATCCTCGTGAGACCGGTCAGGACCAGGAAGGTCAGGAGGGCCGAGAGCAGCGCCATCGCCACGGCAAGGGGCGCCAGCCAGCGCCGCACCGACCAACGCCGGGGCTCTTCCGCTGGGGCCGTGTCGAAGTGTGCGGCCGAGGTATCTGCGCTGATCATTCCGGCAATGGTGCTGAAAACGGGGTCCGCGGCGGGCGGATACTGATGTATTCGTACCACATTGTTGCCGAATTGCGACAATTCCGCGGCGCCCTGGCCGCGACGGACCGGCGCATCCACAGGCCGCTGTTCTGGCAAACCTCCCTTGCGGGAACGGCTTCCCGCCCCTGCGGCTTGACCGCCATGGACAGGTTCTTTCTCGCGATGATGGTATCGGCCGTGCTGCTGCTGATCGTAGCCGCCGACCTCTTGGTCAACGGTCTCGGGGTGCAGCAGCCGCTGGCGAATGTCGCCAGCGCCCAGCCGGTCTCGGGGCGGCTGATCAGATGAGCACGACGCAGCGCCCTGCGGTCGAATAACAATTCATACGTTCCAACGGAACGTTTCGGCCTGATTCGGACTTTTGCTCACCGCGCCAGCCACAACGGCCAGCGCGATCCGGACAGGCTCAGCTCCGCTTTGGTAGGGGGAGCTGAGCCACCGTCCGTTCGGGAAGACTAGCCCCCGCTCCGATACACCTGGATATCGAGGTCCCGGATCTTCTTCCGCAGCGTGTTGCGGTTGAGACCGAGCAAATCGGCTGCGCGGATCTGGTTGCCGCGGGTGGCGGCGAGCGCGGCCGTGAGCAGCGGCACCTCGATCTCCTTGAGGATGCGGTGATAGAGGCCCGGCGGCGGCACGCCGTTCGGGAAGCCCTGGAAGTGCGAGGACAGATAGGCCTCCACGGCGCCGCCGAGATTGTCGACGCCCTGCTGGACCGCGGCACCGGGGCTGACCGTGGGGGGCGCCAGCTCGCCGTCGATGACGGATCCGGTGATCACGTCCTGCGGGTAGAGCGCGGCGAGGCGCCGGGCGAGGTTCTCGAGCTCGCGCACGTTGCCGGGCCAGCGGTGCTGCTTCATCCGCTCCAGCGCCAGCGCATCGAGCTTCTTGGGCGGCAGGCCGTCCTTCTCGGCCAGCGTGAAGAAGTGCCGCACGAGGTCCGGCAGGTCTTCGATGCGCTCGCGCAAGGGGGGCAGCCGCAGCGGCACGACGTTGAGGCGGAAGAACAAATCCTCGCGGAACAAGCCCTGCTGGATCAGGACGCGCAGGTCCTTGTTGGACGCCGCGACGATCCGCACGTCGGTCTTGATCGGGGTGCGGCCGCCGACGGTGGTGTATTCGCCCTGCTGGAGCACGCGCAGCAGGCGGGTCTGCGCCTCCATCGGCATGTCGCCGATCTCGTCCAGGAACAGCGTGCCGCCCTCGGCCTGCTCGAACCGGCCCGAGGCGCGGGTGTTGGCGCCGGTGAAGGCGCCGCGCTCGTGGCCGAACAGTTCGGACTCGATGAGGTCACGCGGGATCGCCGCCATGTTGACCGCGACGAACGGGCCGTTGCGGCGCTTGCCGTAATCGTGCAGCGCGCGCGCCACCAGCTCCTTGCCTGTGCCGGACTCGCCCGTGATCATCACGGTGAGGTCGGTCTGCATCAGGCGCGCCAGCACGCGGTAGATTTCTTGCATCGCCGGCGAGCGGCCGACCAGCGGGATCGCCTCCATCTCGGCGTCTTCGTCCGGCGTCGAGACCCGTTCCTTCGGCTCGGCCAGCGCGCGGCCGACGATGGCGATCAGCTCCTTCAGGTCGAAGGGCTTTGGCAGATATTCGTACGCCCCGCGCTCGGACGCGCGGATCGCGGTCATGAACGTGTTCTGCGCGCTCATGACGATGACGGGCAGATTGGGCCGCATCTTCTTGATCCGCGGCAGCAGGTCGAAGGCGTTCTCGTCGGGCATCACCACGTCGGTGATGACGAGATCGCCCTCCCCCTGGCTGACCCAGCGCCACAGCGTTGCGGCATTGCCGGTGAGCCTGACCTCATAGCCGGCGCGGGACAGTGCCTGATTGAGAACTGTGCGAATGGCGGTGTCGTCATCCGCAACGAGAATGCTACCTGCGGGCATCGTTAATCCTCATTTCGCCCCCTGTGACGCAGACGACGACTTCCCGGCAGAGCCGTCGCGGCTGCTTTGATCGGCATGTTTGACCGATGTGGAATACATCGGCATCAGCACGCGGAAGGTGGTCTTGCGCGGCTGAGACTCGCATTCGATGATGCCCCCGTGATCTCCGATGATCTTTGCGACGAGCGCCAGGCCAAGACCCGAGCCGGTCTGCTTGGTGGTCACGAAGGGATCGAACAGGTTGGGCAGAAGATCGTCCGGCACGCCTGGTCCGTTGTCCTTCACGCAGAACTCGAGCGGCAGGGATACACGGGATTTTTGACCGGGGACTGACAGGCGCACGCCGGGACGGAACGCAGTGGTGAGCTGGATCTCGGCGTCGGGGACGTCGATCAGCGCTTCGGCGGCGTTCTTCACGAGGTTGAGGAACACCTGGATGAGCTGATCCTGGTTCGCCAGGACCGGCGGCAGCGAGGGATCATAATCCTCGATGAAGCGGATGTTGCGGGCAAAGCCCGACTGCGCCAGTCGCTTCACGTGATCGAGCACGGAATGGATGTTGACGGGACCGCGCACCACGGGGCGCTCGTCGCCGAACACCTCCATGCGGTCGACCAGCGTCACGATGCGGTCGGCCTCGTCGCAGATCAGCCGCGTCAGCATGCGGTCCTCGGACGAGGCCTGCTGCTCCAGCAGCTGCGCCGCGCCGCGGATGCCGGAGAGCGGATTCTTGATCTCATGCGCCAGCATGGCGGCCAGCGCGATCACCGAGCGCGCGGCGCTGCGATGGGTGAGCTGGCGGTCCATCTTGTCGGCGATGGAGCGCTCCTGGAGCATCACCACGATATGGCCGGGCCGCTCCGTCAGCGGAGCGACATGCAGATCGACCTGGCGGTCGCCCCCCATGCGTGGCGTGCCCAGATCGACCTTGTATTCGTTGACCGGCGAGTTGGACGAGCGAACCTGGTCGATCAGCGCCAGCAACGGGCTGCCGAACGGCACCAGCTCTTTCAGCGACTGCCGTTTCAGGAACTGCGTCGAGATGTCGAAGAAGGCTTCGGTCGCGATGTTGGCGGCGACGATCTTGCCGTCCGGCCCGATCATGAGCACGGGATTGGGCAGCGCATCCAGGATCGCATCGCTCTCGGACGGAAGCGGCCGGCGATGGTCAGCGGCTAAGCTCATGCAGCAGCGCTCCATGCGAAGTCGTCGAAGGCATCTTGCAGGGACTGGTGGACGAGGCGCGGATCCTCGGAGGTGAGGATCTTCTGACGCCAGGCTTTGAGCTTCTCGGCCGGCGCACGGCTCACATCGGCCGCAACGTCGAGCGCCCAGCCGAGATGTTTTCGCGCGTGCCGGAGGCCGATGCGCAGGCCGTAGAGCGCGCAGACGCCCTCATAGAGCGTGCGGACATAATGCAGCTGCGTCTCGAGCGACGGCGCGGCTTCGATCGCCCCGCCCTTCAGGCGGCGGCCGATCTCGCCGGGCAACCAGGGCTGCCCCTGCGCGCCGCGGCCGATCATCACGGCATCGGCGCCGGAGGCCTCCAAAGCCGCGAGCGCCTTCTCGTAAGTGGTGATGTCGCCGTTGACGACGAGCGGAATGGAGATCGCTTCGCGCACCGCGCGGATCGCATCCCAATCGGCCTCGCCCTTGTAGAACTGGCAGCGGGTGCGGCCGTGCACGGTGACGAGCTTGATGCCGGCGGCTTCCGCACGCCGCGCCAATTCCGGCGCATTGCGGGTGTGATCGTCCCAGCCGAGCCGCATCTTCAGCGTCACCGGCACCTTCACCGCCGCGATCGTCGCATCGATCAGGCTGACGGCATGGTCGAGATCGCGCATCAGGGCGGAGCCGGACTGGCCGCCGGTGACGTGCCGGGCCGGACAGCCCATGTTGATGTCGATGATGTCGGCGCCTCCGGCTTCCGCGATCCGGGCCCCTTCGGCCATCCAATGCGCCTCGCAGCCGGCGAGCTGGACCACATGAGGCCCGATCCCGGTCGGTTCGCAGCGCAACCGAGACATCTTGTGGCCGTTCGCGAGCTCATCGCTGGCGGTCATTTCGGACACGACCAGACCGGCCCCGAGCTCGGCGGCGAGCCGGCGGACGGGCGAGTCGGTGACCCCCGACATCGGCGCCAGGAAGACCGGGGTGGCGACCTCGATATCGCCAATTTTCAACGGCTTAGAGCCTGATACTGCCGAGCCGGTCACAGGGGTCTCGTTGCGTAGGCAGGGCCTCATCGCGCCTGCCATGACCTATCTTGCGCACAATTCTTGTGCAGTCAAGCGTCATGCCTACAGTTTAGACAGTTCTGCAAATCTTTCAAGTGCAGTGCAGCAAAATGCTGTTTCCCACAATCCGGGGAAACCCCCTTTTTTTGCGGGCCTGCCGTGCTAGAGGCATGCGGCAATCACCCCACTCCCCGACTCTCTTCATCACCAACTGAGTATTTGAGTCCTATGGCGAAATCACAGCGCACCGCAGTCGTTCTCGTCGCGGCCGGACGCGGCCTGCGGGCTGGCGCCGGTGGTCCCAAGCAATATCGCGAGATCGGCGGCGTCCCCGTGATCTACCGCGCCATGGAAGCCTTCAGCCGCCACCCCGACGTGTTTGCCGTGCAGCCGGTGGTGAACCCCGACGACAGCGCCATGTTCGCGGCGGCGGTCGCAGGACTGAGCCATGAGCCGCCGACCAATGGCGGCGCGACGCGGCAGGCCTCCGTGCTCGCAGGGCTCGAAGCACTCGCCAAGCATAAGCCCGATATCGTTCTTATCCACGACGCCGCGCGCCCCTTCGTCTCGGCAGGCGTGATCTCGCGCGCAATCGAGGCGGCCAGCCGCACCGGCGCCGCGCTCCCCGTCGTTCCCGTCACCGACACCATCAAGGTCACCGGCGAGAGCGGCAATGTCGAGGACACGCCGGACCGCTCAGCCTTGCGAATCGCGCAGACGCCGCAATCCTTTCGTTTCGACGTCATCCTCGAGGCGCATCGTCGCGCGGCGAAGGACGGGCGCAGCGATTTCACCGACGATGCCGCGATTGCCGAATGGGCGGGATTGACGGTCGCAACCTTTGAAGGCGATGTTGCCAATATGAAGCTCACCACTCCCGAGGATTTCGTGCGCGAGGAAGCGCGCCTGGCCAGCCTGCTCGGCGACATCAGGACCGGCACCGGCTATGACGTGCACGCCTTCGGCGAAGGCGACCACGTGATGATCTGTGGCGTGCGGGTGCCGCACACCAAAGGCTTCCTCGCTCATTCCGACGGCGATGTCGGCCTGCATGCGCTGGTCGACGCCATCCTCGGCGCACTCGCCGACGGTGATATCGGCTCGCACTTTCCGCCGAGCGATGCGAAATGGAAGGGGGCTTCCTCCGACCAGTTCCTGAAATACGCCATCGAGCGCGTTGCGGAGCGCGGCGGCCGCGTCGCCAACCTCGAGGTGACCATGATCTGCGAGCGGCCGAAGATCGGCCCCTTGCGCGACACCATGCGCGCCCGCATCGCCGAGATCTCCCGGGTCGACATCTCCCGCGTCGCGGTGAAGGCGACCACCAGCGAGCGGCTCGGATTCACCGGACGCGAGGAAGGCATCGCGGCCACCGCGAGCGCCACCATCCGTCTGCCCTGGAGCGTCTAGGTCATGGGCGGCAGCGACGCACGCGCCCTCTCCCGCTCGCTGCTCGATCTGTGCCGGATGCGCAAGCTGACGATCGCCACTGCCGAGTCCTGCACCGGCGGCCTGGTTGCCGGCGCGCTGACCGACATTCCCGGCTCCTCCGACGTGATCGACCGCGGTTTCGTCACTTATTCCAATGACGCCAAGCGCGCGATGCTGGGGGTCGAGGCGAGCACGCTTGCGAATTTCGGCGCCGTCAGCAAGGAGACCGCAACTGCAATGGCGGTCGGCGCGCTGGAGCGGGCCGACGTCGATCTCGCCGTTGCCATCACCGGTATCGCCGGCCCCGGCGGCGCCACGCCCGGCAAGCCGGTCGGCCTCGTGCATTTTGCGGTTGCCGCGCGCGACGGCCGCATCGTCCATCGCGAGCATCGCTTTGGCGCGATCGGTCGGATCGCCGTGCGCCAGCGCTCGGTGGTCGAGGCATTGCGCATGCTGATGGATCTCGCCCGCGGCCCGAAGGCCCAGCCCAAGCCCCGGCGCGCCGCCGCGGCAACCCGCCTGCGGCCTCGCGTGACCCGCTCGCCGCGCCGGCATGCGGTGAAGCGCAGGACGCCGCGCTCACCGCGCGGCTAGAGACACGTCATGCCGCCGCCAGCAGCGCGCTCGCGTGGTCGAGCACAGCGGCGGCACGAGCGTTCGGCGCAAGGGAGCCTGATGGGTTCCGCTACATCCAATTATTGTTCCTGGCGCTTCGTCCGACAAATGACAGGGAGCTTCTGCTCAATCGCCTTCGCCAGCACCGTGCCGCTGGTCCGGCCGAGCTCTTTCGCGATCACTGCAATCGGCTTGGTGCCTGCCAAGACCTTCAGCCTGCCAAGGTCTTCTTCGCTCCATGCCTGCTTCCAGCGTGCCATCTCCCCGATCCCGCGACAAAGCGCCCGCGCCCGAATCGGATTTTAGTCGAACCCTTGGCGAAGGGCAGAGCTCGTGGTGCGCCGTTTGCGGCAAGGGGTGTTGCGTCAGCGCGCCGCGTTTTGGCACAAACTGCACTTGTCGCGCGATGTGAAGATGCACTCTGATGGAAGGTCGTCTGCCCGGCCCAAGCGGCAGAACATCCGCGCGCGCGAACGGATTCCACATTGCCGCGCTTTCCGCTTGTGAAGCAAAGCTCGGGCGGACTACGCCGCGAGATCGCAGCGTTATGTCCAGTTTTCAAAAAGCACGCAATTCTTGTCGAATCCGATCAGGATCGCAAACGTGCAACCGCGACCAAACGTCATCGCTCATGTCCGATCTTGCGCGCGACTGTATTGGCGCAATAATGCGGCTCTACGCTGTGGCCAGGAATCAACCCGGTCCTGCTTTCTGGAGGGCGACGGCGTGTTCGCTCGCGACGCTGCACTGGCAGTAGCCATTGCTACCTTGGCCACCATTGATGGTACTGCCGCACAAACGGCCAACCAGCCGCCGGATACGATGGCGGCGCGGGTGGAGGCGTGCACGCCCTGTCACGGCAACAAGGGCGAAGGCACCAGCGACGTCTATTTCCCGCGGCTTGCCGGCAAGCCGGCCGGCTATCTCTACAACCAGCTCCTCGCCTTCCGCAGCGGCCGGCGCAAATACCCGCCGATGAACTATCTGCTGGAGTTTCTGCCTGATCCATATCTGGAAGCGATGGCAGAATATTTCGCCAGCGAGCATCCGCCGCTGCCGCAGCCCGCGCCGAGCGAAGTCAGCAAGGAGGTCCTGGCGCAGGGCGAGCTGCTCGCGACCAGCGGCGATGCCGGTCGTAACATACCGGCGTGCGTGAGCTGTCACGGCCCGGGCCTCACCGGCATGCAGCCCGGCATCCCCGGTCTGCTGGGCTTGCGCGCCGCTTACGTCAGCGCGCAGCTAGGCGCCTGGCGCTACGGCACGCGGACGGCAAAATCGCCGGACTGCATGCAGCTCGTCGCCGGCCATCTGACGGAAGCAGATGTTACCGCCGTTGCGGCCTGGCTCGCGACGCGCGCCGCGCCCACCAACCCGGCCCCCGTACCGAAGGGCACCTATGCGCTGCCGTTCGGCTGCGGCAGCCAGCCCAACTGACGAGGCGGATGATGGGCTCAAGACTGTCGATCACGCTGCTTTCGATCAAGCTCCTGGCCCTCGCCGCCGCGCTCACCACGGCCGCGCAGGCGCAGGACAAGACCGGCGATGTCATCGCGCGCGGCGAATATCTCGCCCGCGCCGGCGATTGCACGGCCTGCCATACTGCAGCTGAGGGCCGGCTGTTTGCCGGCGGGCGCCCGATGCCGACCCCGTTCGGAACGATCTACACCTCCAACATCACGCCCGATCCGGAGACCGGCATCGGCAAGTGGAGCGCGGACGATTTCTACAGAACCATGCACAACGGCCGTTTCCCGGATGGCGGGCTGATCTATCCAGCGATGCCGTTCGCGTCCTATACCAAGGTCACGCGTGCCGACAGCGACGCGATCTTCGCCTATCTGCGCTCGATTCAGCCGGTGAACCAGAAGAACAAGCCGCACGAGCTGCGCTTTCCCTATGACAACCGCCAGCTCATCCTCGGCTGGCGCACGCTGTTCTTCCGCGAGGGTGAATTCAAGCCCGACCCCACCAAGTCGGCGGAATGGAATCGCGGCGCCTATCTGGTCGAGGGGCTCGGTCATTGCGGCATGTGCCATTCGCCGATCAACGCGCTCGGCGGCACCTCGCAATCGGACGCCTTCAAGGGCGGCCTGATCCCGATGCAGAACTGGTACGCGCCGTCCCTCACCTCCAACCGTGAGGCGGGCCTCGGCGACTGGAGCATCAAGGACATTACCGATCTGCTCCAGACCGGCGTTTCGGCGCGCGGCGTCGTCTACGGCCCGATGGCCGAGGTCGTGCACAACAGCCTGCAATATCTGAGCGACGAGGACACCAAGGCGATGGCGGTGTACCTCAAGGGTATCTCGGAGCCCTCGCCTCCGCCGCCTGCAAGCTCGGCGCTGCCGACCACCGAGAGCAGCCTGCTGATCAGCCTCGGCAAGACCGTCTACGACAAGAATTGCGCCAGCTGTCATGGCACGCAGGGCGAAGGCAAGCCGCCGCACTGGCCGCCGCTCGCTAACAACCAGTCGATCGAGATGCAGTCGGCGGTCAATCCGATCCGCATGGTGCTCAATGGAGGCTATCCGCCGGGCACCAAGGGCAATCCGATGCCCTACGGCATGCCGCCTTTCGCAGGCCTGCTCTCCGACAACGAGATCGCGGCCGTCGTCTCCTACATCCGCACCGCCTGGGGCAATCGCGGCACGCCGGTGTCGGCGCGCGAGGCCAACGAGCTGCGCTCGGCACCACTGAACTGAGAGACGCCAGAGAACCATCATGATCAACTCCGATCCGCCGACCAGCCCAGCCGCCGCCGACCAGGCCGTCGAGGAAGTCGTCGCCGCGGGACCGTCGGGCGCGATCATGCTTGCCGGCATCGCCACGGCCTGCGTGGTCGCGATGTGGCTCGCGTTCTATCTGTTCGTCTTCCTGCCGCGCGGGTCACTGCAATGAGCGCAGAGGACACCCATGGCAGCGCCGAGGTCGCCGCCCGTGTCGAGCGACGCTGGGCCACCGTCGCCGTGATCATCATCGTGATGATGGCGCTGCTGGCGGCGTTCGCCGGCATCCATCGCGCGACCATGCCGCAGCCGCGCGTCGAAACCACCGATCCATCGCGGATTCATCTCTCCGGCGAGTTCGTCGAGAGCAATCTCGGCAGCGTGCTGGAGGCGAATGGCAATGTGACCGTGCGCGCGATCGGCCAGCAATATTCCTTCACGCCGGCCTGCATCGTGGTGCCCGTGGATACGCCGATCACGATGCGCGCCACCAGCGCAGACGTCGTCCACGGCATCCTGATCCAGGGCACCAACGTCAACACCATGCTGGTGCCCGGCTACGTCTCCGAACAGCTCATGCGCTTTACGAGGACCGGCGACTATCTGATGCCCTGCCAGGAGTTTTGCTCCTTCGGCCACGAGGGCATGTGGGGCAAGGTCAAGGTGATCGACAAGACCGAATTCGCCGATCGCGCGAAGGGTGGCGGGAGGCTGAACTGTGTTGGCCAATAGGAAGCTCATCCTCGCCCATTTCTGGCTGGCCTTCGGCGTGTTCGGCATTGCGCTCACGCTCGGCGCCTGGCAGATGTTCATCCGCAGCCCGATCGGCACCTGGCTGTCCAATCCCGAGCTCTATTACCGCTCGCTGACCGCGCACGGCACCGTGATGGGCTACGTCTTTCCCACGCTGGTCGCGATGGGCTTTGGCTATGCCATCAGCGAGTCCGCGCTGGAGCAGCGCCTCGTCGGCGTGCGCTGGGCCTGGACCGGCTTCTGGCTGATCGTGGCGGGCGCGATCATGGCGATGGTCCCGGTCGTGCTTGGCCGCGCCTCGGTGCTCTATACGTTCTATCCGCCGCTGATCGGCAACGTGTTCTACTACCTCGGCGTCGTGCTGGTCGTGGTCGGCTCCTGGATCTGGGTCGCGCTGATGGCGATCAATCTGCGCGTCTGGCGGAGGGCCCATCCCGGCGCACCGGTGCCGCTGGCGATGTTCGCCAATGTCGCGGGCTCCTATCTGTGGGCCTGGACCGCGGTTGGCGCCGCCCTCGAACTGCTGCTCCAGATCATTCCCGTCGCGGCCGGCCTGAAGGCGACCATCGACGCGGGTCTTGCCCGCGTGTTCTTCTCCTGGACGCTGCACGCCATCGTCTATTTCTGGCTGATGCCGACCTACATCGCCTACTACACCATCGTGCCGCGCGCGATCGGTGGCCGGGTCTATTCCGACAGCATGGCGCGGATCTCCTTCATCCTGTTCCTGGTGGTGGCGATGCCGATCGGCATGCACCACACCTTCGCCGATCCGCAGGTCGGCGCCGGCTTCAAGTTCATCCATTCGGCCTTCACCGCGCTGGTCGCGCTGCCGACGCTGCTGACCGTGTTCACGATCTGCGCGTCCGTCGAGATCGCCGCGCGCCTGCGCGGCGGCCGCGGCATGTTCGGCTGGATCAGGGCGCTGCCCTGGGACAATCCGATGATGCTGGCGCTGGCGTTCTCGTTCGTCATGCTCGGCTTCGGCGGCGCCGGCGGCCTCATCAACATGAGCTACCAGCTCGATGCGTCGATCCACAACACGCAGTGGATCACCGGCCATTTCCACCTGATCTTCGGCGGCGCCATCGTGATCATGTATTTTGCGATCGCCTATGATCTGTGGCCGCATCTGACCGGGCGCGAACTGATCGACCTCCGCCTGATCCGTACCCAGCTCTGGCTGTGGTTCGTCGGCATGATCATCACGACCTTCCCGTGGCATTGGGTCGGCATTTTGGGCATGCCGCGCCGCATGGCCTATTTCGACTTCGGCGATCCCGCGATCGCGCCTCAGGCGCTCTCCGTCACCTTCTCGGCGATCGGCGGCTTCATTCTGCTGGCCTCGGGCATCATGTTCATCGTCATCCTGGCACGTGGCATGCGGGCGCCTCAGGTTGACGCCGGCCCCTACCGCTTTGCGCTGGCCGTGCATCAGCCCGCGACCGTGCCGGTCGCGCTCAACACGCATGCGCTGTGGGTGGCGCTGATGATCGTGCTCACCCTCACCAATTACGGCTACCCGATCGTGACGCTGGCGCTGACCGAGGGCACGTCGGTGCCGGCCGTCTATGTGGGAGCGCAGTGATGAGCGCGCGCGACCTCTTCACCTTCCGCAACAGCCATTTCAGGATTGGCGTCGGCATCACTGCCGCGATCCTGATCGTGACGGCGATCACCGGCTTCATCGTGCTGCCTTTCGCGCAGCACTGGGTTCAGTTCGCCAATGTCTGGGATGCGATCTGCAGCGCCGCCGGCGTCCCGCAGCGTGCGGCGAACGTTACTGCTCCGGAACAGACAAAACGCCTGTCGGAGGTCGTGCTGACTTCGCATACGCTATCGCGTCCGAGCCAGGAAGCGATCGGCCGCGGCGCCACGCTGGCGCAGCGCTGCGCGATCTGCCACGGCCCGACCGGCATCAGCCGCGCGGATTCGCCCAATCTCGCCGGCCAGTACGCGGCCGTCATCTACAAGGAGCTGCACGATTTCCGTTCCGGAGCGCGCACCAATGCCGTGATGTCGCCGTTCGCCGTCAATCTGACGGACCAGGAGATCGCCGATCTCTCGAACTACTACGCCTATCTGCCGCGGCCGGCAGCCTATCACCCGACGCCGCAGCTGCCGAAACCGAGCATCGTCATCTACGGCGCGCCGATGCGCGGGATCGCGCCCTGCGGCTCGTGCCATGGCAGCCTCGACAACAAGACCGGCAGTCCGTGGCTCGAAGGCCAGTCCGAAGCTTACATGAAGGTGCAGCTCCATGCCTTCGCGTCCGGCGAGCGGCGCAACGACATCAGCCAGCAGAT
This sequence comes from Bradyrhizobium sp. Arg816, assembly GCF_029989365.1. Lineage (GTDB taxonomy): Bacteria > Pseudomonadota > Alphaproteobacteria > Rhizobiales > Xanthobacteraceae > Bradyrhizobium. Next base: position 322,475 of record NZ_JAPRAQ010000002.1, read on the forward strand.
GCGCAACATCGCGCGCGCGATGACGCCGCAGGAGATCGAGGCGGCCGCGGCGTACTACGCCTCGCAGCCGCCGGATGTGGTGAAGGCGGTGGATTGAGCCTCACTGTCATTGCGAGCGCAGCGAAGCAATCCAGAATCCCTCCGCGGAAAGATCCTGGATTGCTTCGTCGCAAGGGCTCCTCGCAATGACGGCGGAGAGAGCGTTCCCCGCTGCGCTCCCTTACGACGACGCCAGCTTCGGCCGACCGTAGATCGCATCAGCCCGCTTCTCGAATGCGATGGAGAAGCGCGCGAACGCGGCGTCGAACATCGAGCCCATCAGCATCGCCAGCATGCGGCTCTTGAACTCGTAGGTGAGGAAGAATCCGACGTCGCAGACGCCCTCACCTTTCGGTTCGAACGTCCAGCGGTTTTCGAGGTTACTGAACGGACCTTGCAGATATTCGACCAGGATCTGCAGATTGGCGCGGTCGAGCGTCACGCGGCTGGTGAAGGACTCCTTGACCAGCTTGAATGACACCGTCATGTCGGCGACCAGCACCTCGGTGCCGTCGGGTTTGGCCATCCGCTGGCGGACCTTGAGCGCGCTGCACAGCGGCACGAATTCCGGGTAGCGCTCGACGTCGGCGACCAGATCAAACATCTCGGACGCGCTGTGATGGACACGGCGCTTGCTTGAAAATTTGGGCATGGCGGTTCAGCGGGCAGTCGCGGCCCGTGCGGCCTTCAGTCTCGCAAAGTCCTCGCCGGCATGATGCGACGAACGGGTGAGCGGGCTCGCCGACACCATCAGGAAACCCTTGGTGTAGGCGACCTTCTCGTAGGACGAAAACTCGTCGGGCGGCACATAGCGCATCACGGCGTGGTGCTTCCGGGTCGGCTGGAGATATTGCCCGATGGTCAGGAAGTCGACGTCGGCGGAGCGCAGATCGTCCATCACCTGCTGCACCTCGTGGCGCTCCTCGCCGAGACCGACCATGATGCCGGACTTGGTGAAGATGGTGGGATCGAGCTCCTTGACCCGCTGCAGCAGCCGGATCGAGTGGAAGTAGCGCGCGCCGGGCCGCACCGTGAGGTAGCGCGACGGCACGGTCTCGAGATTGTGGTTGAACACGTCGGGCCTCGCCGCGACGACGATTTCGAGCGCCCCCTCCTTGCGCAGGAAGTCGGGCGTCAGGATCTCGATCGTGGTCGAGGGGCACGCGGCCCGGATCGCACGGATGGTCTCTGCAAAATGCTCCGCGCCGCCATCGGTCAGATCGTCGCGGTCGACGGAAGTGATGACGACGTGGGCCAGCCCCAGCTTGGCCACGGCCTCGGCGACGTTCTGCGGCTCGGCTGCATCCAGCGCATTGGGCATGCCGGTCTTGACGTTGCAGAACGCGCAGGCCCGGGTGCAGGTGTCCCCCATGATCATGAAGGTCGCGTGCTTCTTGTCCCAGCACTCGCCGATGTTCGGGCAGCCCGCCTCCTCGCACACCGTGTGCAGGCCGTTGGCGCGCACGATGTTGCGGGTGTCGGCATAGCCGCGGGTATTGGGGGCGCGCACGCGGATCCAGTCCGGCTTCGGCGGCGAAGCGGAATCGGGGCGATTCACCTTTTCAGGGTGACGCGGGCGCAACGGGTTCGAGATGGTGTCGACAATAACGACCATGGGCTGTCCGGTCTGTTCAGGTCCTACCTAGTCGGTCTGGCTGCCTGCCGCAACCCGGCTCGCGCCGCTTCAGGGAACATGGCAGATATGGGCAATATCCTGCTCTGTTCTCAGGCGATTCTCACCTCGAATGGCTCCAACCTCGAAAGCCTCACCACCGCGGCTTGGCAAAGCCCTGAAGCGTGCCTTTTTCGGCCGCAGCGTCCACGAGGTCGCGCCCGATTTGATCGGGGCCACCATGCTCGTCGACGGCGTCGGCGGCCTCATTGTCGAGGTCGAGGCCTATCATCATACCGAGCCGGCGGCGCACTCCTACAATGGCCCGACGCCGCGGAACCAAATCATGTTTGGCCCGCCCGGCTTTGCCTATGTCTACCGTTCCTACGGCATCCACTGGTGCGTGAACTTCGTCTGCGAGGAGGAAGGCTCCGCCAGCGCCGTGCTGATCCGCGCGCTGGAGCCGACGCATGGCTTGGCGGCGATGCGCCGCCGCCGCCATCTCCAAGAGGTGCACACGCTGTGCTCGGGCCCCGGCAAGCTGACCGAGGCGCTCGGCATCACCATCGCGCACAACGCCCTGCCGTTGGACCGGCCGCCGATCGCGCTGCATGCGCGAACAGAGGAGGTCGAGGTGGTGGCCGGCATCCGGATCGGCATCACCAAGGCCGTCGAGCTGCCCTGGCGCTATGGCGTCAAGGGCTCGAAATTCCTCAGCAAGCCGTTTCCGAAGTAGACCTACGTCGCCTGCTTCAGCCGCTCCAGCGCCTCCAGCAGCTTGGCCCTGCGGGCCAGCGCGGCCTCGCGCTTTTCGCGCTCCTCTTCGACGACCTCTTCGGCCGCGTTGGCGACGAACTTCTCGTTCGCCAGCTTGGACTCGGCGCGCTTGATGTCGGCGTCGGCCTTGCCGATCTCCTTGTCGAGGCGCGTGCGCTCGGCGGCGACGTCGATCACGCCCTTCAGCGGCAGCGCGGCCACCTCGCCGCGCACGAGGAGCTGGACCGCACCATCAGGTGCGCGGTCGGCGAAGGAGATGTCGGACAGCCGTGCCATGCGCTTGATGATTTCGGTCCAGCGCGGCGCGCGTTCCTTCGTCTCGGTCGAGGCGCCCGCGAGCACCAGCGCCGTGAGCGTTGCCGGCGGGATGTTCATCTCGGCGCGCACCGAGCGGATCTGCGTGACCAGATCGATCACCCAGCCGATCTCGGCTTCCGCCTTGGGATCGGTGAAGTCGGCATGGTCGAAGATCGGCATGATCAGGACCGGCGAGATCAGCGGATCGGTCGGCCCGGCAGCCGCGGCGAGCATCGCGAGTTGCTCCGGCGTCGGCTCGGACGGCTTCAGCGGCCATTGCGCCAGCGCCAGCAGGCCGTCGCGCTCGGCCGTCACCTCCCACAGCTCTTCGGTGATGAAGGGCATGAAGGGGTGCAGCAGCTTCAGGATCTCGTCGCGCGCCCAGGCGACCATGGCGCGGGTTTCGTCCTTGGCCGGGCTGTCAGGACCGAGCAGCACGGGCTTTGCAAGCTCGACGTACCAGTCGCAATAGACGTTCCAGACGAAGCGGTAGATCGCACCGGCCGCGTCGTTGAAACGATAGGCTTCGATTGACTCGGTCACCTCGCGCGCGGTGTGCGCGCTCTCGTGCGCGATCCAGCGGTTCAGCGTCTCCTTGGCCTTCGCCGGCTCGAAACCTTCGGGCACGGCGCAGTGGTTCATCTCCGCGAAGCGCGACGCATTCCAGAGCTTCGTCGCGAAATTCCGGTAGCCCTCGACGCGGCTGGTGGCGAGCTTGATGTCGCGTCCCTGCGCCGCCATGGCGGCCAGCGTGAAGCGCAACGCGTCGGCGCCGTATTCGTCGATCAGGTTGAGGGGGTCGATGACGTTGCCCTTCGACTTCGACATCTTGGCGCCCTTCTCGTCGCGGACGAGGGCGTGGATGTAGATCGTCGAGAACGGCACTTCCTTCATGAAGTGCAGGCCCATCATCATCATCCGGGCGACCCAGAAGAAGATGATGTCGAAGCCGGTCACCAGCGCGTTGGTCGGGTAATAGCGCTGCACTTCCGGCGCATCCTCGGGCCAGCCGAGCGTCGAGAACGGCCAGAGCGCCGAGGAGAACCAGGTGTCGAGCACGTCCTCGTCACGCGTGATGAAGCCTTCGCGCTTGTTGCGGTCGAGCGCCATCTCGCGGCCCTGCTCGGCCGTGATAACCTCCTGCTCGACGTAATAGCCGAGCGCGTGGCTGACGGCCTCCTCCTCGGTCTCGGCGACGAACACCTTGCCATCGGGGCCGTACCAGGCCGGGATCTGATGACCCCACCACAGCTGGCGCGAGATGCACCAGGGTTGGATGTTCTCCATCCACTCGAAATAGGTCTTTTCCCAGTTCTTCGGCACGAACGTCGTTTCGCCCGAACGCACCGCCGCGATCGCGGGCTTTGCCAGCGTCTTGGCGTCGACGTACCACTGGTCCGTCAGATAGGGCTCGATCACGCTGTTCGAGCGGTCGCCGTGCGGCACCATGTGGGTGTGCGGCTCGATCCGCTCGACGAAGCCGAAGGATTCCAGCCGCTCGACGATGCGCTTGCGCGCCGCGAAGCGGTCGACCCTGTGGAACTCCTCGGCGAATTGCGCGGCGCCTTCGGGCAGGTTACGCAGGTAATCCTCGTTGTCGACGAGGTCGAGGCAACCTTCCTTGTCGATGACGCTGATCCGGCCCAGGCCGTGGCGATTGCCGACCTCGAAATCGTTGAAGTCGTGCGCCGGCGTCACCTTCACCGCGCCCGAGCCCTTCTCCGGATCGGAATATTCGTCGGCGACGATCTTAATCTTGCGACCGACCAGCGGCAGGATCACGTTCCTGCCGACCAGCTTCTGATAACGCTCGTCGTCGGGATGCACGGCCACCCCGGTATCGCCGAGCATGGTCTCGGGCCGCGTGGTGGCGACGACGATGAAGCTCGAGGGATCCTCGGGGCTGAACGTCTTGCCCTCGATCGGATAGCGCAGATACCACAGGCTGCCCTTGACCTCGGTCTGCTGCACTTCGAGGTCGGAGATCGCGGTCAGCAGCTTGGTGTCCCAGTTCACCAGCCGCTTGTCCTTGTAGATCAGGCCGTCGCGATGCAGCTCGACGAACACCTTGATGACGGCCTTCGACAGACCCTCGTCCATAGTGAAGCGTTCGCGCGACCAGTCGCAGGAGGCGCCGAGGCGCTTGAGCTGGTTGATGATGGTGTCGCCACTCTCGGCTTTCCACTGCCAGACCCGCTCCAGAAACTTCTCGCGGCCCATCTCGCGGCGGCCCGGCTGCTGGCGCTCCATCAGCTGCCGCTCGACCACCATCTGGGTGGCGATACCGGCATGGTCGGTGCCGGGCTGCCACAGCACGTCGCGGCCGCGCATGCGCTCGAACCGGCACAGGATGTCCTGGAGGGTGTTGTTGAGGGCGTGGCCCATATGCAGCGAGCCCGTCACGTTCGGCGGCGGGATCACGATGGTAAAGGGCACTGCGTCGCGGCGGTCGGGGCGGCCTGCCCTGAAGGCAAGGCTGTCCTCCCACACGACGGACATGCGGGCTTCGATATCGGCGGGCTGGTAATTTTTCTCGATCATGGGCTGCTAGAAAGCCGCGCGCGGGGGGCAAGTCAACGAAAAGGTCCGGGAGAGGATCAACGGAAAGCCCCGCGGCAAAACGGCTTTCCGGCCGGTCGGCAGACCAAACAGGCGCATAAGAGGGGCTTTATGAGGGCTCGGGAGCCGCCCTCACCTGCCGCCGCGTGAGACCCGCTCGATTTCGGCCTTCACGATGCGTTCAACGAGGCCCGGCAGGTTGTCGTCGAGCCAGGATTTCAGCATCGGACGCAGCATCTCCTTGACCAGATCTTCCAGCGTCCGCGCATTGCTGCTGAGTACCGTGTGGGCCAGGGAGTTGAAGGCGGATTCGACAGCTGAGACCGTCGATTGCGCCAGGATCGGCTGTTGGGGCGGCAGCGGCGGCGCATCGTAGTCCACCGACGCATAGGACGATGACGGCATCGGGCGCAGCGGCGATTCGGCGAATTCCAGATCGTCGCGCGGCTCGACCTTGCGGAAGCTCGGCGGCGGCGGAGGCGGCGTCGGCTCCGGATCCATCGCCATCTCGTCGGTCAATTCGAGTACGTCGGGTTCAGGTTCGGGCTCTGGCTCAGGCGCACGGACCTCGGGCGCAGGCGTAGCCGCATCCAGCCCCGCCAGCAGAGCATCAATATCGTCCTGGTTGTTGGATGCATCCGCCGCAGGTGCGGGTGGCGGCGGCGCAGGAGCCGGCTTCGCAGCCGGCGGCGGCGCGGGCTTCTCGGCAACAGGTTTTGTGGGTGCGACCTTGGACGGCGGAATGTCGTTCATCGCCTGAGGCTTTGGTGCGGGCGCCGCGGGAGCGGGCTTGGCAGCTTCTGCCGGCGGCGGCTTGGCCTCATCGTCGGCAATGATGCGCCGGATCGAGGCCAGAATCTCCTCCATCGAGGGTTCTGTGACCTTTGCAGGCTGCGTCATCTCCGACTCCACATCATCAACGCCCTCGCATGCGTTGTTTTACACCAAGCACGACAGGATTGGCCGGTTCCGTAACGGACGCCCCGACATTTTCGTCGCGGCAGCCCGACTTGTCCCCAGTTCACGGCTCAACGTGCGGCGGTGCGCCCCTGCCCTCGGCACTCAAGCTGTACGCACACAACATCAGGCGCGGGGCGAATCGACCCGCATCTTCTTGGCAAGGCTATGTCAGGGATTTTGACGATTGCAAGCAAAGCACCAGTCGGCCCCGTCTGTTTGCGAGGCCGACCGGATGACTACGGGACTTTAGCGTCCGTCAGGCGTGCGCACGCCGGCCCAGCTGTCGCGGACCTGATGGTAGTGAACGCTCGGATCGTAAACCGTGGTCGCGAGGCCGAGAACCTGCGGCGACAGACGGCCGATCGCGGCAAGGACGTTGTACGATGCCACGACGCGGTCGTGCTGTGCGGTCACCAGCGCGACGCGCGCATTGACCAGCGCCTGCTGCGCGTTGAGCACGTCGAGCGTGGTGCGCTGACCCGCCTTGGCTTCCTCGCGCACACCGTTGAGTGCGATCTCGGACGCCGTCACCTGCGCCTGCGCAGACTGCACCTGCGCCTTGCCGGCCTGCAACGTCCCCCAGAACTGCACCACGTTCGCACGAGTCTGGTCGCGGGTCGTCTCGAGGTTGAGACGCTGCTGCGCCAGATTTTCCTTGGACTGACGGATCAGCGAATATGAATTGCCGCCGTCGTAGAGCTGCCAATTGGCCTGCGCGATGGCGGACGCATTGAACGACCTGTATTGAATCAAGAATTGTTCGTTCCCCTGCGTGGCCGCAACCTGCAACGCGATCGTCGGCAGCAGCGCGCCTTCGGCGACCTTGACCTGCAGATAATTGACGTCGATGCCGAACATGGCGGCCGTGACGTTGGGATGCTCGATCAGGCCGAGCTCGACTGCCCCAGCGAGGCTTGCGGGCAGGAAACGATCGACCGGCGAGCCGGGCGCGAGGTTCGTCGGCTCGTTGCCGATGATGCGGCGGAAGTTCGCGCGCGTCGTGGTGAGATTCGCTTCGGCCGTGAGGGCCTGCGTCTTGCCGGCCGCCAGTTGCGCTTCCGACTGCGCAACGTCGGTGCGCGTCACTTCGCCGACGTTGAAGCGATCACGCGTCTGCTTCAGGGTCTGCTCGAGCACGCGCACGTTGCTGCGCTGGACTTCGAGCGTAGCCGCATCGCGCAGATAGTCCATGTAGATCGTGGCGCCCTGAAGCAGCACGCTCTGATCCAGGCTGCGCAGCGCTTCGCGGGAGCCGGAAACCTGGCTCTCGGCGGCGCGCGTCCTGTTGCCGGTGATGTTGCCGTTATAGACCGTCTGCGTGACGGTCACGCCCACGCTGCGCGGCACGGAGGGCCCGTTGATTGGTGTGTTGCCCGGCCCCGGCGAACTCAGCGTATCCTGATATTGATAGCCGCCGTTCGCCGACAGTGCGACCCTGGGGCGATAGCCCGACAACGCCTGAGGCACGTTCTCGTCGGTCGAGCGCACCTGGGCGCGCTGCGCGTTGAGCTGCGGATTGTTCTGATAGGCCCGCACCAAGGCGGCCTCGATCGTGTCCGCCAAGGCAGGCGTCGGCCCGGCAAGCGCCAGCAGCAGGACCGAAACCGCAGCTCCGGTGAAGAGCTTCACCCCATGCATCCCTTAAATTCCGTTCATTCTAACGCCCCGCTCGTGCCCGCGAGCTAGGATACCGTCTACCGAGTGGAGTCGTTGCCCCTCAGCAACATAGGCCGCCAATTGGCGCAACGGAACCACCTGAAGCTAGTTCCCGGTGGAAACTCTTCACGTGCAGCATCCGGGCCACACTTCTGATTCAGAACGGGATTTTAACGGGCCAAAGCCCCCAATCGGGCCTTCAGAAGACGAAAGCGGCGGCCCGTTCCAACCCGGGAAGGACCGGGGCTGCGGCATCGAACAGCGCCCGATGGCCGAATTCACCGTGGGTATGGGTCACGATCACGGCCCGGGGGGGCGTGGATTGGGCCGACACCCCCACGAGGCGCCCGCCCTCCTTCAGCTGCCCGAGCAGCACCTCAGGCGTCACCTCGAAGGCGCCGTTGAGGATAATGACGTCATAGGGAGCGGCAGAAGGATCCCCTTCGGGGCAGGCTGCGGCCTTGCACGTGACGTTGGCGAGGCTGGCGCAAGCCTCCTTGGCCTTCGCGGCCAGGGCCGAATCACATTCCGTCGCGGTGACCTGACGGGCGAGCCCGGCCGTCAGTGCGGCGAGGTAGCCCGTGGCGCAGCCAACCACCAGCACGTTGTCACCCTCGCCGATTTCGGCGGCCTGGAGCAGCTTGCCGGTGAGCTGCGGCTTGATCAGGAACCGCTTGGCTCCGCCTTCGCTCACGTCGAGATCGAGGTCGAGATAGGCCAAAGCCTGCCTGGCAACCGGCACGAACGCCTCGCGCGGAACTGTGAGCATCGCGTCGAGAATACGGCGATCGGTGACGTCATTGGTGCGCACCTGGCCATCGACCATTTTTAGGCGCGCGGTCGAGAAACCGGACATTTGCGGACCCTGCAATGCGGACGATGCCGCGGACGAAATTTGGCGGCATCTTTGGAACAGGCTCCGCGAAAACGCAACACGTCCGTTGGCCCCGGCGGACCACGCTACGCAACCCACGGCGTCAAGGTGGTCGGTGAGCTATTCGATCGTGACCGCGAGGCGGCCGATCAACGCGGCGACTTCGTCGAGCCGCGCCGAATCGTGCGCCTCGACGGCGCGCGCAAGGCAGGCCAGGCATTCATCATCGCTGAGCTCGGGAACGTCCGCCGGCAGAATCGAGGGGGCCATTTCGGAACGGTCGACCTGGACGTCTTGCATGGGAATCAGCTCCGTAGAAATCCGACACTCGCAAGCTCGATTTAAATTGGGTCGAATTGGCGTCGCCCGCATGACGCGACCGCGCCCGACACACACAACTGCTTGAGTGCGATTCTGCGCTGGATTTGGGTGGGTCATTGTTGAAATGTCGCCTGAAGTGGTGCGGCAGCGACATTAGAATGTGAACGCAGCGCATTGAAAATACACTGAAATATACTCTGAACCTCTGCAAGCCGATGGAAGACCGGAAGAGAGTGTTCGTGCGAGCGCGTGTTCCCCCCCCCCCCGCAAATTCAGACGACGGTTGCAAGGTAGAGCTGCGTGTCGAAATAGTCTGCGGCCCGCACGGGTGCGGCGACGCCGGCATCCGTCATGAAGAAGTCACTGACCTGCTGGAGCCATTTCACGACGGTCCCGTCGGAATACAGCCGCTTCCATTCGCGCGAGGAATACAGCTTCTGGGCCTTGAAGGCTTCCGCGATGTCGGCGGAACGCGACTGCCCGTAGTGTTTCTGGAGCGCCTCCGCCGCGGCTGCCGGGTTGCGTACCATGTGGTCGTTCGCATCCGCCCAGGCGCGGATGATCCGGGCCAGCACGTCCCTGTTCCCCGCCGAAAAATCGATCCGCGCGGCCCAGCCGCCGAGCACGGCGGATTGCGGATAGAAGGCGGAGGCATCCACCAGCTTGACTGCATCCGGCAACGCCTCGCGAACGGCAATGTTGAACGGCACCCAGAGCGCAACGGCCGGCACCTCGCCGGCAATGAAGGCCTTGACGGCGGCGGCCATGCTGCCATTGACGATCTCGACCTCGGACGGATTGACGTTGTTGGCCCGCAGCGCGCGATCGAGAAAAATGTGCGCCGTGGTCTTCATCGTCGTCGCGATCCGCTTGCCCTTGAGATCCGCCATCCCCTTGACGCCGAGCGTCGGCCGGACCCAGAGCTGTGTGGTGGCGACCTCAATGTCGTTGATGAGAAAGCCCCGGCCGCGGCCGAGCGCCAGATAGTTGGAGATGACGCCGCCGGCCGAGAGGACGTCGAGCTCACCCCGCGCCATCGCCTCGAAGACTTCAGGTCCGGTGTTGAACTCGTGCAATTCGAAATCGATCCCCTCGCGGTCGAACGAGCCGCGATCGAGCCCGGTCCAGATGTGTCCGTCCACGGCGACCACGTGGAGATAACCGAGCCGAACTCTGCTGCGCGCCTGCGCGATGGCTGGTGCCGCGTGCATTGACGCAGCCGCCAGCGCCGCGCCGTGCCGCAGCAACTGCCGGCGATTGACAGCGCGGATGTTCATGCCGCCGCTCCCGCATTCCGGGCCGCGGACCGAAATCGCTGGGAATGAAATAGCGCGATGCCATCCTTGGGATAGTCGTGCAGGAAGACCGACAGCCGGACCAGCGTCGTCTCGACCGCGCCGTCCTGCACGATCGCCGCAAAGACTTCGTCCCAGCGCCGGCACATCGCAATGTCGGCTTCATCGGCGAGCGCCAGCTCGCCGCGGAGCTCACTGACTTCGATCGCGTCGGCAAATCCCTTCGGCGTGATACTGTCGACGCTGCGGAACAGGAACCGATCGCCGACGCTGGCGCGGACCGCCGCGCTGACCAGCACTCGCGTGCCGTAATTCTTGTTCAGTCCCTCCAACCGCGACGCCAGGTTGATGGTGGCGCCGAGCGCCGTGTAGTTCATCCGGTCGCTCGAGCCGATGTTGCCGACCACGGCATCGCCGACATGCAAGCCAAAGCGGGTGTCGTAGGGCGGCCAGCCCTCGCGCCGAAACTCCTTGTTGAGCGCTTCGTTGGCCGCAAGGCACGCCAGGATGGCATGGCAGGCATTGCCGGTGTGGTCGGGATCGTCGGCCGGCGCGTTCCAGAAAGCCATCACGGCGTCGCCGATATATTTGTCGACCGTGCCCTGGTGCCGCATGATCTCGTCCGACAGCGCCGCGAAATAGCGCGAGGTGTGGATCATCACTTGCGACGGGTCGGCGCGCTCTGTCTTGGCGGTGAAGTCGGCGACGTCGGTGAACAGCACGGTGACCTCGCGCCTGGAGCCGCCGAGGCTGAGCGAAGAGCCGGTCTCGATCAGCTGCCGCACGATCTGGCGCGGGATGAAGCTCGCAAAGCTGCGGACCACGCTGCGCATCGTGAACACCGAGCGGCCGAGCTCCTCGATCTCGGCAATCGCCGAATGGATGCGCGGCCGCTCCGCGATCTCGAACCGCTGGATCGCGTCGGTCTCGTCCACGAGGTTGCGCATCGGCCGCGCCATCAGCGATCCCAGCCAGAACGCGAACGGAAGCGTGGCACCGACGAAGGCCAGCGCCAGCGCAAAGAGCGTGCGGCGCTCGCTGATGATCTGCGCATAGAACTCGTCGAGCGGCGCGACCATCGCCATCCGGATATTGGCCGACCCGGCTGTCTCGAGCCTGTGAACCGCCGCGACATAGGTTCGGCCCGACGCGTCGGCAAAGAACTGCTGGGCCGCCCCGCCGCCCCGCCAGGAGCGGATGACCGGCACGAGCGCAGGCAGCCTGAGCGCGCCGATCTGTGGCAGGTCGTCCTGCCGCTCCGGGATCTCCGCCATCAGGCGGTTCATCTCGGGATGGCCGACGATGCGCTCGGCATCGTTGAACAGGAACGCCAGCCCTGATTGGCCGAGCTTCTGCTCCGCCAGCATGTCCTCGAACCGGTTCAGCAGCAAATCACCCGCAACGACGCCGCGGCGCCCTTCCCTCAACGGTGTCCGCAGCGTGTAGCCCGGCTCGCCCGTGGCGTAGAAGACGTAAGGACCGGTCAACAGCGTCTTGTCGTTCTTGAACGCCTCGACATACCAGGGCCGCTGCCGCGGGTCGTAGCTCGCGGGTCCGGCGACCTCGGCAACCTGAATGAGGTTTTCGGAGAGATATTGCGTGACAGGCGCGGCCCCCGCCGTGCGCGAGATCACGACCAGACGGAAGGCAACGTCCTCATCGACGTTCAAACCCTTCCGGAACGACGGCTTGGCCCGATCGATCACGTCCATCTCGATGAACGAGCCGTCCTCGTAGCCGATATAGAGATTGAAGAGCTGCGGGTTGTTGCGCAGCATCGCCGCCATCAGGTTGTAGAGCCGCGTATTGTCCGCGATGTCGGCCTCCTGGATCGGCGGCAGGCCGGACAGGATGTCGAGATTGTCGCGGACATTCTTGAACTGCTCGTCGATGTGATCGGCGCCAAGCTGCGCCACCTTCTCGATGAAGCCGGAGGCGGCCGTTCTGGTGATGGCGGTGACGCGTTCGAAGCTGAGATAGACCAGCGTTAGGCCCACAAGCAGCACCACCCCCACGAACACCGCGATGATCGATGTCTGAAAGCCGATCCGTAATGTGCGTTTGCTGGTTTTCTCTCCGGTCATCGGAGCTGCGTTGATGCCTCCCCTCAGAATTTTCGCACGATGGGTTTGGTCGCGGCCGGCGCGGGCGCCGCCGGCGAGACCGAGAAAGTAACCCAGGTCGACCAGCTGTTCGGCCGGTTCTCGGTCTCAAGATCCTTGTAGCCTCGGACATTGAGATAGCCCTGGTAGCCGTCGGACATCGGGATCATGAACCCGATCTGCGGGCCGATGCCGACCGCCTGGCCGCGGAAGCCACCGAGCTTGGCGCCGGGACCGCTGTCGTCGGTGAGCTGCTGGAAGAAATAGCCTGCGACACCGATGTGGACGTTCTTGCTGACGAACTGGGACGCGGCCCAGTCGACGTGGAAGTCGATGCCGTTCTGGTACTGAAGAGCTGCGTTCATGAAGTTATAGGTGAGCCCGCCGACGATCGAGAATTCGTGGCCGGTCTTCGGATCGAGATAGGTGTAGCCGGCGCCGACATCGACCGCGGGGAAGCCAAAGCTCAAATTGGCGAGCCGGCTGGAATCATAGGTGCCGCTCGGGATGTTGCCGGTGATGTAGACCAGCTCGTTGTGCACGCCTTGATTCCATTTCAGCGTGCCCTGGTAGAAGACGTCGGTCAGCGTGGTGCGATTGTCGGTGGCGCTGCCCGAGATGGTGTTGCCGCGCGGCCCGGTCAGCGTCGCATCGATGCCGGCGCCAATGTTGCCGGGCGCGGTGAGCACGGTGAAGCCGGCTTGGCCGCCCAGCACCGGCATCGGCGAGGTGTAGGTGATGCCCATGACGAACGCGTCGGCATGTGCGTTGAGGCCGGCGGTCACCGAGCCGGGTATGCCGCCGCTGGTGACGAAGTTCTGCCCTCCTCCGGCCTTTTCGTTGAGGTGAATGTAGATCGTCGAATAGGCCCAGCCCGGCGTCACCGGTACGGCGGCAAGGCTGCCGAAGATGCCGGGAAGCCAGAAGCTGACGCCGGCGGAGTCGGCCAGCGCAGGCTGGGCAGTGAAGCTCGCCACTGCCAATGTCGTCACAAGTCCGGCTTTTCGCATGTGTCCCGTCAAGTCGTGTCTCCCATTCTCGTCACGTCATCCACCCTAACGCATCACGCCCGTCCAATGATTGCGCTACTTCTTGGCTCCTCCGATCGTCGTGGCGACGCGCTCGACATCAGGCAGCTTCCAGCTGTGATCGAAAAGCGGCTTCTCGGGCCCGTAGAGGCGGAACAGCAGTTCGAACTTCCGCGCAGGATCGGTCGGCACCCAATTGGCCTCCTTGCCTTCCGGAGCCTTCGGGCCGAAATAGACATCGACCGAACCGTCGGCGTTCTTCTCGATGCCCGGGCTGATTGAGGCGCGGCTGGCGCTCGGCATGTTGCGCACCAGCGCATGCGTCTCGCGGTCGTAGACCGTTGCCGACCAGTATTGCTTGACGGGCGCGTCAGGCGGCACGGTCAGGCGATAAGTGGTGGCGCCGTCGAACGGTTGGCCATCCCTGTCCTTGTTGGCCATCAGGTAGAATTGCGCAGTTCCGAGACGCTTGATGCCGGTGAAGCCGAGCGTGTAGGAGACGCCGCGCATATCGACCGGATAAGTGTTCGGATCGGCGTATCCCGTGCTCGCCGCCTTGACCATCTCCGCCACCGCAGCCGGGAACCAGCGGATGCCTGGATTGATCACGGCGAAGCCGGCGTCGTAGCGCTGTTCGAGTATCGCGTGGGCTTCGCGGGCCGCCTGATCGAGCAGTGCGACGGTCTTCTGATCCGGATTGAAAGCCTTGCCCTTCTCGATGCCGACGCTCGCGAGCTGGTCGATCATGGCCCGATCGCGATCGAGCCACGGCTCGCTCTGCACCACGCGGTCTAGGCTGCGATAGAAGCTCGCATCGAAGGGAATCGTGGAGTCGAACAGTACGTCGTAGGCGTCAGTGAAATTGGTCTGCGGCGGGTCCTTCGCCTGCGCGAGTGGGTAGACCTTGACCTGCTTGCCGTAGGAGACCGACTTCGCCACGTCGACATCGCCGTGGCTTGCGAGATTGGAGCGCAGCAGTGCGAAGCCGCTGAACGTGTCCGACTGAAGCGAGATGTAGCCCGCGGGCGCGTCGCCCTTGTAACCGGGTGGCAGGATCAAATATTTGCCGCCCTGCCCCTTGTCGGCGCCTTCGGGGCCTGCGTCCTCCAGCGGCATCTGCCACGCCGTGACGATGTTGCCCGCGATCGAGCCGCCTTGCGCGGGCGGAATGTCGATTACGACCGGGCCGTCCTTCACGTTCCAGAACGACATCAGATAGATCGAGTCCGGATTGGGCGTCAGCGTCTGGTTCTTCCAGTTCACCGGCTTCGACCAGTAAATGATCTCGTTCGGCTTTGCCTTGGTCGTCCCAAGCATGGTCTGGAGCATGAGATCGGCATTCACCGCCGGCATGCCCCAGATCATCGCCTCGACTGCGCGACGCTGGATAGCGCGCGCGGCGAGTTCATCCGGCGACAGGCTCTGCGCGTGCGCATTTGCAGCCATCAATGTCATGGCCACGACCCCGGCGAATAAATGCCTCATGACAACCTCCATCTGTTCGCCGTTCAGCTCACCGGCTTCGGCTCTGGGAATTTCCACTTGCCGTTCAGGATTTCGGGGCGCGGCCGGTAGAGTCGGACCGTGTAATTCCAGCCCTTCATGATCGGCAGGCAGTTCGGGATCTTGCCGTCGCAGCCGCCGAACTGGACCACCGTGGAACCATCGGCTGATTTCGCCGCCGTCAGATTGTTGAGCGAGTAAGCGTTGTAGGGGTTTTTCTCGAAGTAGCCCTCGGCGTTGTAGAGACTGATCGACCAGAAACCGTCGACCGGCACATTGCCGGAAACGGCCAGCCTGTAGACCGTGTTGCCGTCGTTCTTCTCGGGGGTGACGCTGAGATACGTGGCGTCCTTGTCGGGATTACCGCCCCACCCTGCGGCGGTCCCGATCAGATGTCTGACCGGATCGACCTGTCCCTTGGCACCAAAAGCATTCTTGAAACCGGTCGTGGTCGAAGACAACACGAGAAGGGCATCCCGCACTTTCTTCTGGCTGGTTGCGTCCCAGCTCGGGATCTCGAACTTGCCTGAGGTCTTCTGGCTGATCGTGACGGCGTCCTGGAGCGCGTGGACTTTCTCGACGTCCTTCGGATCGCTCGGATCGACCAGGGTCCGCAGCGCCACCAACACATAGCGTGTTCCAACCTTGTCTTTGTCGAACGCATAGCGGCCCGCGCCGTACTCGACCTTGCCGACGACATAGTGATCCTCGTTGATCACCTGCATCGAGCGGAACCGCTTGCCGGCATCCGGCAACGTGATCATTGCCGGTCCGGCATCAAGATCGAATACGACCGACGAGTACAGCGTGTCGCGATTTGACCGGATCACACCCTGCTTATCGATCTGCATCGGCTCGCGATGGTGAAACAGCTTACCGGTGCCGCCGGCATCCTTGACGGCGTTGCCGAGATAAAGATCGGACTCCGCGCGAGCAAAATTGTCGACCGTCACCGGCATCGGCGACTGCGCATATGCGGTGGACGTGAGTAAGAGTATCGAAACCGTCAGCACTGCTCTCTTCATGTGTCCCCTCGCCTAGAACGGATTGACGTAATTCAGGATCGCGACCTGCCGCAGGATGACGCGGCGCACGACGTGGGTTGGCTTGGCGTGGTCGGTGTAGATCGCAGCCGTCCCGGCGCTGCCGGCCGGCAACCGCTTGACGAACTCGGCATCCTCAAGCCTCACGCGTACGACGAAGGGGGCCGCCTCGATCGCGCGTGGCGCGACGGCGGTTCCCGATGTCTGCGTCTGCCCTGGCGCGATCGCCTGGAGCACGCTCTCGACCTTGCCGGCAAAAATCCGCCCTGGCGCGAATTTGAAGGTGGCCTCGACCTCCTGCCCCTGCGCAACGTAGCGCGCGTCGATCTGGTTGATCTCGACGCCGATGATGGTGTTGGACGTATCGATGAACGCCATCACCGGCGACAGCGGCAGGTTGGCGACGCGCGCGCCCTTGCGCAGCGCGAGGTTGGTGACGTAGCCGTCGCTAGGTGCGCGCACGACGGTCTTGTCGAGATTCCATTGTGCGGCCTCGAGCTGGCCGGAAAGCTGGTCGGCCTCCGATTGCCGCTGCTCGACGTCGAAGCCGCGGCCGGCGTCCCGCTCGAACAGCTGCGTCATCTGGCCGAGGCGTGTCCTGGCGAGCTTGAATTGGGCATCGATCGCCTTGACCTGCGCGGCGTAGGGCGTCGGATCGATCTTGAAGAGGACATCGCCGGATTTGAGTGGGACGTTGGCGACGACGGGGACGTCCGTCACTTCGCCGGCGACATCGGGCACGATCGAGACGGCGTTGCGGACGACCAGCGCGCTTCCTTGCGGCGCGCCCCATCCCATCGGAATGAAGAGGCAGATCAGGACGATCGCCATGACGATGAAAGGCGACGCCTTCCAGAACAGGTTGAAGCGAACGACGCCAAAGTGCACCAGCAGGAACAGAAGCACCAGGTAGGTATTGAGGATCGCGACGGCCATCACGCATCTCCTGACTTACGTGCTGGCACGTCGAGATAGGCCCAGATGACGGCGATCGGCCACAATGCGAAGCCGAAGAACAGCGTGATCCAGCCGGCCACAGTCACCGCCTGCGCGTGAGGATGATTGCGCGACTTCGCGATATGCCCGGGCAGCCAGCCGGCAATGCAGACCACGCCGATCGCGCTGGCGAGCAGGATCACCAGCACGATCCAGGCGAAGATGTCGTAACCACTCATGGCGACCGCCTTATCGCGTCAGTGACGCGCCTTCACTGGCAGTAGTCCCAGAAGCCCTGCGTGCGGGACGGATCGGTGTAGTACCAGCACATCCCCGGCGCGGGCGCCGCACCCGCCCAGGCGGCAGCCGTAGCTGCAGTCACGAAACCGATCGCCGCACCGGCCGCGATCGCGCCGCCTCTCGGCCAGCCATACCAGCCGGGCCGCGCCCACCCGCCGCGGCCCGCGACCGCGGTGGTGTGGCGAACCGCAACGTTGCCTCGTGGTCCCCTAACGGCCGTGGTGCCGCGATAGGCGCCGCCACGCGGCCCGACCGCGGCTCCGCCGCGGTGAACAACGGCGCCGCCGCGCGGGCCAACCGCTGCACCACCACGACGGCCGGCGGCGCGGACTTCGATGAGATCGGGTGATCCAATTGCGTCCAGATGGATTGCCGCGGGTTGAAGCGGCGCCGCCGACACTACTCCAGCCGGTAGAGAAACGCCGGTTGCCAGTGTCAGCAAGCAGCTCGTCAACCGGACAGTGCGCATATGCCCAAACATCTCGATACCTCCTGATATTCTTCTTTGTTGATCAAGTTTCTCGTCGCGATCTTCTTCGTCGTTGCGATGCCCCGTCCTCCCGCGGTCGAACGCGATCCCGCACCACGTTGTGACATGCGCGACGAAGTCGGTGCTTGCTGTCTTCGCCGCGCTGTCGTTCGTGACGCTCCCGTTACTGTGGCTTCAGGCGTTCGATCTCACCAAGCCGCTTCAAAGCCGCCTGCTGTCGGAGCAAGCCGTAATTGATGCCGCTCGCATTCAGCGAGCTGCCCTCCTGGAAGGGGAAGTCGTTGAAGTCGGCGAAAAACTCCTTGATCTTCCCTTGAACGGGCACAATCAGCCACATATTCTGAGCCAGGAACTGGATGGCTCCTCCGCCTTCCTCCATGCCTCGCTCGTAAGGATCCATGCGCAAGTTTGCGATCAGAGCCCATGAGGGCACTTCGCGGGTCGCAGTTGCGATGTTTCCCTTGGAAGCTATTGCAAAGCTCAGCTTCCAATCGTTCCACCTGATGGCGTTGAGATTGCCGCCCTGATCGAAGTAGTAGAGCGAATCCCGCGGCGGCGTCGTTGTCTCACCCTTGAAAAAGGG
Source organism: Bradyrhizobium sp. Arg816 (assembly GCF_029989365.1). Lineage (GTDB taxonomy): Bacteria > Pseudomonadota > Alphaproteobacteria > Rhizobiales > Xanthobacteraceae > Bradyrhizobium. The sequence goes on from NZ_JAPRAQ010000002.1 coordinate 340,850, forward strand.
CAGGAAGTTATAGCCGTCGAGATGAACCTTGAAGCTTTTCCCGCTGGCGGTGAATCCCGCCTTCATCTTCTCCTTGATGTCTGGGATTCCGGCTGCGGCACAGAGCGTGGGGAACCAATCGATCAGCGAGATGATCTCGTTGTACTGGGTGCCGGGTTGCACGACGCCCGGCCACCGCACCATCATCGGAATGCGCATGCCACCTTCCCAGGTGGTGCCCTTTTCTCCATGGAAAGGCGTTTGCGCGCCGTCGGGCCACAGAGCAAGCTCGGCGCCGTTGTCGGTGGTGTAGAGGACGATGGTGTTGTCGGCGATGCCGAGGTCGTCGAGTTGCTTAAGCAGCTCGCCTACCATGCCATCATGTTCCACCATGCCGTCGGCATGGATGCCCTTGCCGGTCTTGCCGAGCGACTCCTTCTTGAGATGCGTGAAGACGTGCATTCGGGTCGAATTGAACCAGACGAAGAACGGTTTGTCCGCCCTTGCCTGCCGGCCAATGAAGTCCTTGGCGGCGCCCAGGAACTCCTCGTCAACCGTCGGCATTCGCGCGGTGTTCAGAGGTCCCGTGTCCTCGATCTTTCCGTCCGCGGTTGATTTGATCACGCCCCGCGGCCCGAACTGCTTCCGGAAGTTGGGATCCTTCGGATAGAAGTAGCCTTCCGGCTCCTCCTCCGCATTGAGGTGATAGAGATTGCCGAAGAATTCGTCGAAGCCGTGCTTGGTTGGTAGATGCTCGTCGCGGTCGCCGAGATGGTTCTTGCCAAACTGGCCAGTGGCGTAGCCCTGCGTCTTCATCACGTCGGCGATCGTCGGCATCCAATCCTGAATGCCATGGGGATCGCCGGGCATGCCGATGGTGAGGAGGCCGGTCCGGAACGGCTCCTGGCCCAGGATGAACGAGGCGCGGCCGGCGGTGCAGCTTTGCTGACCGTAGGAGTCGGTGAAGATGGCTCCTTCGCGCGCGATGCGGTCGATGTTGGGCGTGCGATAGCCCATCATTCCCATGGTATAGGCGCTGATCTGGGGAATGCCGATGTCGTCGCCGAAAATGACGAGAATGTTGGGCTTGCGGCCCGCAGCCGGCGCCGCCGAAGGGGCTGCCTTCTGAGCCTGTGCCAGCGCCTGCGATGTCAGCGCTGCTGTTGCGACGATCGACGATGTGCCAAGCAGCACGGCGCGGCGATGAATCGCCGCATGGTCGCCACGGGCGGAATCGGCAACGGCATTATCCTGCTTCTTCGTCTCGTTGGTCATTCGACGCTCCCTGATTTATTCGATCTTGGTTGTCGTGGATGAGGGCGAATCTAGATCGTCCGTTCCGTCTGAGTGACCTCCTGTGTTTTGCTTACCTCGCGGGCTTTCGATACGCGGCGACCTTCGGGGTCCCGAGCGGGTTTAAACGCGGGGGCAGGCCTGTCGTGGCCCGGCTTCTGACGCGCGGGCGAAGCCTACGGCGGGCGGCGACCAATTGGTGCAGCAGCCGGCGTGGCGACCAATGAGCCAGATTGTGCCGATTTCCGAACAACTCGCTCTCGATCGCATCAAGCTGGCGGTCGAGCTCCGGATCGCGTGCGATGGCCTTGAAAGCTCCGGCCGTGATTGGAGGCTGCGTCGCGTTGAGATGCGACAGCCATTCAAGGAGTGCGTAATAAGACACCTTTGCGTCGCGATGGCGGATCGCGCGGCGCAGCCGGCTGAAAGCAAACGCCTCCGACTGAAGATAAGCCTGGTGCCGACGATGAAGACCGGCTGCGACGCGGCGTGCGACACGAGGCGCAAACCAAGCGACCCCCGCGGCAATGGCCGCCAGGAGCAGCACTGTCATCCAGTTGTCGACGATAAAGTCGACGACGCTATCCCACATCCACCCCTGGCCCGATCGGCTCAAGGAAGCCGAATCTGTCGCCGCCGAGGTCAAGATTCCCTTGAGAGGCACGGCCTCGAGGCGAGCCTGCTCGACCTTGCCGCTACCGACATTCCACCAACCGATATCGACGGACGGCAGCGAATAGTCACCTGCCCGCTCCACCATATACGTTGCGGAATCGACGCGGGTCGACGTCATGACGTCGGAGCGCCCGTCGACCTTGTCCTCGAGTGTCGGCTGCGCCGGATAAAGCTTCAAGCCATCGACAGACGGGAATTGCTGAGGCGGCAGCAGCATCGCCGGCGTGCCTTCCGCCCGGATCGTGATGGTTCGCGTCACGGCGTCACCGGCCTTGAGCGGGTCGGACGAACGCTTGACGTCCTGCTCGGCGGTCAGGCTGTTGGCCGATACGAACGGGCGAAGCGCGCTCGCCGCGCCCGGAATGAATGCTTCGAACGATACATGTGGCAGCGCGAGAGCCACCTCACGCGCGGCTGGTGGCTCGGCCGCATATATGATCCTGACGCTCTGGCCGGCGACGGCGTAGGAGCCCGGCTCCTGCGGCGAGATCGCATATTCGAAGCGCACGCCGGCATAAGGCAGGCCATCCCGCTGCTCGCTGGTATTGACGCTCTGCAATTGCCGCGTCACCGCGTTGCGTACCTGAAAATCCGGCAGTTCGGGCGGCGACGTCATGTAGTTTGGCGCGAGGACCAGGACACTCAGCGTGATCTTCTGTCCGACCACCACTCGCTGGGGAGCGATCGTCACCTGCACAATCGGCGCGAGTGCCACCGATTGCTGAGCATACGCGGCCTGTGGCGGCGGCATGCCGCCGAGCAGCAACGCGATGAAGCCGATCCAAATTCTCATTGCGACGCCCTCCCCTGAACCGGAGTGGCTGCCTGGATCGCAAATTTGAGTTTGAGGAAATCCTCGGGCGAGGTCTGGACCTGGCGCATCCAGGCTTCGGCGGCGCCGGCGGTGGTGACATCCTGCGGTGTAACCGTGATCTTCTTGCCGCCTTTCTGATTGGGATCGACGCGCATTTCGTCGGCATTCTCATCCGGCGGCGCAGGGTCATCCTGCTCCTGCTTGCGGCGTTTGGCTTCGCGCGCATCCAGAGCCGCCTGAACTATGGCGCGGTTTGTCTTCACCGCGACGTTGCCCGGCTGCGCTTTGAGAACCTCGTCATAGGTCTTGAGTGCTTTCTCATAAGCGTGGTTCTGCGCTTGCGCGTTGCCCAGCGCGAATTGTCCCTCCAGAGTCTCAACGCGCGAGAATTCCTCCGCAGCGACGAGAAAATCGTACGCGCGGTAGGCCGAGATGCCGCGCCACATCGGATCGGTGAATATTGTTTTCGCAGCGGCATAGTCGCCGCGGTCAAATGCAAGCCGTCCCTGCTGATCCGGCGTCAGCCACAGATTGGCGAAGCGCGACGACTCCTCGGCTCTCGAGGCGCTGGCGTGCGTCACGATGAAGAGAGCCAGGACCCACGCCACTGTCGTACCGCGCCGGAACCAGAGCAGACTTAACAGCGCCAGCGGCGGCAGCAGCCAATAGCCTTCATCCCGCCATTGCGTGCCGAACGTATCGCCCTGGGCGGCCTGGAAACGCGTCTCGATCCGGCGCTCCAGTCGTACGATGTCCGAGCCGTCGATACTGACCCGGATGACGTCCGCGCCGGCCGGCAGCGCCGATGTGTCTGGGCTGACCGCGAATATGACGAGACCATTGCGGCCGGCCGCCTGCCGGACCGTGGCCGCATCCGCGGTCCCGAGATCGTCCGCGACCAGCAGGACCGTTCCGGGGACCGGTTCGGCCGCCAGGGCGTCCGCCGCCAACGCGACGGCAACCGCGACGTTCTTGCCATCTGCCGGCATCAACCCCGGTTCAAGCGCCGCCAGAAAAGGCTCGATCACGGAGCGGTCGTCGGTCGGCGGCATCACCAGATGCGCGGTACCCGCAAAGGCCACAAGCCCGGTCCTGGCGCCAGCGCGTGCCACGAGTAGATCCCTGATCTTCTGTTTTGCACGTTCGAGGCGCGAGGGTGCCACATCGGTCTCGTTCATCGACGATCCGACTGCGAGCGCAATCATCAACGGCGCCTTGTCCTCGACAAAGGGCGGAAGCTCACGGCGCCATGTCGGTCCGGATAGACCGATGATGCCAAGCATCATGCCGGCCGCCACTAGATAGAGCGGGTTGATTTGGCGCCCTCGTTCCGGTCGCACGATGAGATGCGTCAGCAGATGCGGAGCGATCACGCCGCCCCATTGAGCGCGCACATCCTGCCGGCGAAGCAGTACCGCAAACACGACAGCGAACGGGATCAGCGCGAGCAGCCAGAGCGGGCGCAGAAGATGGAAGGACATCGCGGCTGCATCACGCATTGCCGACGCCCCGCATCCGGTGCCATCCGCTGCTGAGCAAGAGCGCGAGCCACAAAAGCAGACCAATTGCGACAGCCCCGCCAAGTGGCCATTGAAACAGCAGCAGCTTCGGTCGCCAGGACAAGGTCTGAAGCTTGGCCGGCGCGAGGCGGTCGATATCGGCATAGATCGCCTGCAACTGCGCACCATTCTCGGCGCGGAAGAAATGCCCTCCGGTGGTGTCTGCGACATGCTGCAAGACGCCAAGGTCGACGCGGTTCTCACCCGAGGCAGTGGGATCGCCGACGCCGATCGTGTAGACCGTGACATCGTTCTGATGGGCAATATCGGCGGCGTGCGCGGGCGGTACCCGGCTCGCCGTATCGTTGCCGTCGGTCAGCAGGATCATGAGTTTCTGCTTCGTCGCGCTGGCCGCAAACGTCTTGATGGCGAGCCCGATAGTGTCGCCAATCGCCGTCTGCTGCCCGGCCATGCCGACCCCTGCCTGATCGAGCAATTGCTGCGCTGTCGAGATATCTTGCGTGAAGGGCACCTGCACGTAGGCCTTCGTGCCGAACAGGATCAGGGCGACACGGTCGCCCTTGCGGCGGGCGATGAAGTCTTTGACCACGCGCTTGACGCCGTCGAGACGGGAGAGCGTCGTGCCGTCCGGCGCCTTGAAGTCGCGCTGGTCCATCGATCCCGAGATGTCAATCGCGAGGATCAGATCGCGCGCGGAGACCTCACGCGTCACGGCATCGCCGACCCATTGCGGCCGGGCAAGCGCCACGACCAGCAGCGTCCAGATGGCGACTGCCGCGACCATCTGGACAGCGCGGCGTTCGACAACGACTGCGCCCCGCTGTGGCGTCTGTCCGGTTGCCACCGCCAGCCTGTCGAAGAACGGCACCTGGATCGACGCCTGTCGCGCCCGGTATGGCGGCAGCAGCCACCACGCCAGGACTGGCAGCGGCAACAGCAGAAGCAACCATGGCCAGGCGAATTCAAGCATGATGCCCCCTGATCCAGCGGCGCACGAGACGGACCAGCGATTGCAGCTCGGCGCCATCGGGCGGAATCTGCCGATAAGGACCACTCGCGAGCAGCTGGCCCACGCCGTGAGAAAACTCCTCGCCTCCATAGCTGCGATCGAGGAAGGCCAGCCATGCCGGCCCGACCAGTGGCGCCACTCGCTCGCGCGGAAAGGCCGCGAGCGCCGTGCGCCGCACCAGCAAGGTCAGCTTCGACAACAGCTCCGACGGCACCGAATTTCGCGCATGCTCGATGCTATCAAGCTCCGCGAGTGCTTCGCGGCGATAGCGGTTGACACGGCGCAGATGCGCCACGCGCCACACGGTAGCGCAGATGGCCGCGAGCAGCAGGGCGATCGCAAGCCTCGCCTCCCAGGTCTGTGGCCAGAGGCTGACCTCGCGCGGCAGCGGGAAGTCGATCAGGCCGGCCACCGGGTCGGAAGTCACGGATGTAGCCTCAGCCAAGGGCCGCCTCCGTCTGGTTATGCGGGGCCGCGCGGCCACGACCGGCTGGCAAACCACCAAGAAGACGCCGAAGCTGCGCAGCGGTGTCCTCCGCCGCGCTCAGCGGCAGCACGGGAATGCCGAGCTCGCGCGTCCAGTCGAAGATGCCCTTCAGGCGGTCCCGAGTGAGCTGCGATACGCTCTTGCGGACACTGTCGCGGCCGACATCGAGCCTGATCTGCAACTCGCCATCGGTCACGGTCATACTGGCTGACGGTGGCAGATCGCTTTGTAGGGGATCATGGACCATCGCAGCGACGACATCATTGTGCCGCGCCAGCGCGGCGACCATATCGCGCGTTGCAGCGTCCGCGCCGTCGAAATCGCTGATGATGATCACGGCGGCATCGTGCGGTGCCCGACGCCTTGCATGATCGAGCGCTGTGTTGAGCATCGTCGGCGCGGACACTAGACCGCGCCCGACGCCGAGCGCTTGGTTCTGCGTGACGACGGCCGCGAGGATCTGGAGCACGGTCGCCCTGCTACGACGCGCCCTCACCTCGATGAAGTCTCGATCGTTGAACACGACGGCGCCGACGCGATCGCCGACGCCTAGCACCCGCCACGCCCCGATCGCTGCGGCCTCGGCCGCCGTCACCGATTTCATCGCATGCCGGCTGCCGAAGAACATCGACAGGCGCTGGTCCACCACCAGGATCGTCTGCCTGTCGCGCTCCTCGTTGAACACCCGGATATGGGGCTTGCGCAGGCGCGCCGTCACCTTCCAGTCGATCGAGCGGACGTCGTCGCCGGGACGATAGTCCCTGATCTCCTCGAAGTTCAGGCCCCGGCCCCGCATGCGGGACGCAAAGCGGCCGGACAAAAGGCTATGCACGGGTTGGCGCGGAAGGAAGGAGACCTTGCGTCCGCGATGTTCGAGCGCGATCAATTCGTGAAGACCGACATAGACACCTGGCATATTGGCTGATGTCTCGGTCATGACGGCCTCAGGCTGCTGCAACCAGCTCGGTCATCTTGTCGATCACCTGATCGGGCGTAACGCCCTGCGAAACTGCCTCGTAGCTGAGGATGATCCGGTGGCGCAGGCAGTCGTGGATCACCGCGCGCACGTGGTCGGGCGTCACGAAATCGTATTCATCGAGCCAGGCGCGAGTTCGCGCGCAACGATCGAGCGCCAGGCTGCCGCGCGGGCTGGCGCCGACCTGGATCCATTTGCTCAGCGGTTCGCCATAGCGCCCGGGAAAGCGCGTCGCGTAGATCGCGTCGACAATGTACTTCTGAACGAGGTCCGAGACGAAGATGCCGTCGATCTCACCACGTGCGTCCAGGATCGCCTGTTGCGGGATCGGCGGCGGCACCGAGTTGTGGTCGTTCGGTGCTTGCGCGTTCTCGGCGCGATTGAGCCGGATGATCTCGCCTTCGGATGCCTCGTCGGGATAGGTGATGACGACATGCATCAGGAAACGGTCGAGCTGCGCTTCGGGAAGCGAATAGGTGCCTTCCTGCTCGATCGGGTTCTCGGTCGCGAGCACCATGAACAGGTCCGGCATCTTGTAGGTCTTGCCGGCAACCGTGACCTGGCGCTCCTCCATGGCCTCTAGCAGCGCGGACTGCACCTTCGCCGGAGCGCGGTTGATCTCGTCAGCCAGCACAAGGTTGGCGAAGATCGGTCCCTTCTGGAACTGAAACTGGCCGCCCTTGTCGGTCTGGACGTAGATCTCGGCGCCAGTCACGTCCGACGGCAGTAGGTCGGGCGTGAACTGCACGCGCGACAGATCGGCGGCGAGGTTCTTCGCCAGCGTCTTGACCGCGCGGGTCTTGGCCAGCCCCGGGAGACTCTCAATGAGCAGATTACCGTTGGCCAGGAGGCCAATCAGCATGCTCTCGACCAGATGATCCTGCCCCAGTACGGACTTTCCGATCCGTGACTTCAGTTCCAACACGGCGTCGCGGGCGGGCGAGCTCTTGGAGGATTTTGGCTCTGTCACAGCTTTCAACTGGTTCATGCGAAGATCGGCGTTGCTGTCGATAAGAAGGAGCCCTGCCGCCTGACTCAGCGGGGCTCATGTGCTTGTCGCGCTATTTCGGTGCCGTCTTGTCGAGCGTTTTCATCAGCCCCTCGACCATCTGGTCGATGCTGAAGCTCGCGGAGCGCTGGCTCGGCGGATAGTCCTTGAAGGTCTGGAGAAACGGCGCCACCCGCCAGGTACCGTACTGGATCAGATAAGCATTCTTGGCGAGCCAGTCGTAGTACTGGTCGGAGACCACGTCGGCCCGCTCGAACGGGTCCATCCGCAGGTTGAAGACCTTCGGCGCCCGCAGACAGGTGAACGGATTGGCCCAGACTTCGAATCCGCCGGGCTTGCGCTGCTCGCAGAACACGATCTTGAAGTCGCCGTAGCGATAGGCAACGACTTCGCCATCATCATTGAGATAGTAGAAATCGTTGCGAGCCGACTTGCCCTGCCCCGTCAGTAGCGGCAATTGGTTGTATCCATCGAGATGCACCTTGGCGGACTTGCCATTGAGGCTCGTTCCCTTCAGCAGCCGGTCCTTGATGTCGGTATCGCCGGCTGCAGCCAGCAGGGTCGGGAACCAATCAAGACCCGACATCATCTCGTTGGAGACGTCGCCGGCCTTGATGCGGCCGGGCCAACGAACCATGGCCGGCACACGGAATGCGCCTTCCCAGTTGGTGTCCTTTTCGCTGCGGAACGGTGTCGTTGCGGCATCCGGCCAAGACCATTGGTTCGGGCCGTTGTCGGTGGTGTAGACGACAATCGTATTGTTGGCGATGCCGAGCTCGTCGAGCGTCTTCAAGAGCTTGCCGACATCCCCGTCATGCTCGATCATGCCGTCCGCATAATCGTTGCCAGGCATGCCGCTCTGTCCCTGCATGGACGCACGCACATGGGTGAAGGCGTGCATGCGGGTCGTGTTCATCCAGGTGAAGAACGGCTTATTCGCCCTCGCCTGCCGCTGCATGAAGTCAATCGCGGCCGCCGTCGTCTCGTCGTCGACCGTCTCCATCCGCTTTCTATTGAGCGGACCGGTGTCCTCGATCTTCCCGTCGGCGGATGCCTTGAGCACGCCGCGCGGGCTGTTGCTCTTGGTGAACGTGGTATCGTTCTTGGGATAATACGGGCGCTCCGGCTCCTCCTCGGCATTGAGGTGGTAGAGGTTGCCGAAGAACTCGTCAAAGCCGTGCTTGGTGGGGAGATACTCGTCCCGATCGCCGAGATGGTTCTTGCCGAATTGACCGGTCGCGTAGCCGAGCGGCTTGAGCGCCTGCGCGATGGTCACGTCGCGATCTTGCAAGCCAACTGGCGCGCCGGGGATACCGACCTTGCATAAGCCAGTGCGCAAGCAGACCTGTCCGGTGATGAACGTGGAGCGGCCGGCCGTGCAACTGTTCTCCGCATAGTAGTCGGTGAACATCATCCCTTCATTAGCGATACGATCAATGTTCGGCGTCTTGTAACCCACGACCCCGCGCGTATAGGCGCTGATGTTGGACTGGCCGATGTCGTCACCAAAGATGACGAGGATGTTGGGCTTTGCCGTACTGGGCTGCTGAGCAACTGCGGGCGATCTGACAAGGGGGGACAGGCTCGTCGCGATCAGGGCCGCTGCGAACAGACCACGAAGCAGCGGTCTCCGACCGCTGTCGATCGGATTTGCTTTGGCGTCGGCCTTGTCTTTGACGTCGTGGCTCATGTGACATTCCCTACGTGGCCGAAGGCCCTTTACGATAGTGGAGACTCGGGTGACCGCACCACGCACCTGAATCCGACATGGCTGGTCGAGGTGTCGATCGGCTCGGCGTGGCGCGCGGCTGGGCGGTAGCGGCGGCAGTAGTTCGGCGCACAGAGATGCGAGCCACCCTTCAAGACTTTGCGCGGGATGCGGATGTCGGGTTGACATGGATCAAAGCTCGCCTCCTCGCGGCCGCCGCGCGGATTTCTGGGAATGCAGCAAGGCTTCGCAGCCTCGGCGGCGTGCCGCGCCGACCACCAGTCCGAGGTCCACTCCCAGACATTGCCGATCATGTCGTGGAGGCCGTAGCCGTTCGGCGGGAAGGCCATCACCGGCGAAGTACGCTCGAACCCATCCTCGCCGAGATTCTGGACGGGGAAATTGCCCTGCCAGATGTTGGCCATGTGCTTGCCGCCGGGCATCAGCGCATCGCCCCAGGCGAACTCCTCGCCGTCGAGGCCGCCGCGCGCGGCGAACTCCCATTCCGCTTCCGTCGGCAGCTCCTTGCCGGCCCAGCGGGCATAGGCTGCGGCATCGCTATAGGAGACGTGCACGACCGGATGGTCGTCGAGGCCCTTGATGTTGCTGCCGGGGCCGTAAGGATGACGCCAGTTGGCGCCGCGCATGAAGGACCACCATTGGCTCCAGTCGGTGAGGTCGGTGATGCGCGGCAGCGGCGAGAACACCAGCGAGCCTGCGTAGAGCATCTCCTTCAGCGCGCCAGGATAGTCCTTGGGGTCGGGAACGATCTGCGCCTCGGTGACGTGGCCGGTCGCGTTGACGAATTGCTTGAACTGCCGGTTGGTGACGGAGGTGCGGTCGATCCAGAAACCGTCGACGGAGACGCGGTGGCTCGGCGCCTCCTCGGGATAATGATGGTCGGATCCCATACGGAAGGTCCCGCCGGGAATGAAGACCATCTCGCCGGTCTTCACGTCGTCCGGCAACCACTCGCAGTGATCCGTATCCGCCCGCAGCATCGTGGAAACTCCGATACGAGTATTCCACCCGATACTATGGCGCGGATTTCAGCAGGCGTCGACGAGAGCACATTGCCCGGCATTCTGGACGCATTGTCTGGTCCCCTCTTCTTGGCGCCGAGGGTGCGAGATGGGTGTCGTAGACTTGCGTCAGCATCTCTCCCTCTTTTGCGTACACCGTTCGAGCGAGCGGCAATAACATACCGCCTGACCCACCCCGCAGGTTCGCAGAGCTGTTGTCACCGATATCGCCTAGGTTGAAAATGGTATCCGAAGATTGGATGCCCGTGATGTGCAGTTTGTGCCAGTACGTCCTGCCGATCGGTGAGGCTTAACGACACATGTCGCAAATTCCTCAATCCACAGCGTCATGTGGCGCACAGCTCGCGTCAAATTCTGCGATAATTTACCTCAAAGCGCGAACTCGGACTGTCGTACCCACTTCGCGTTGTAGTGGTGTTTCGCTGCCACCTGCCGCAGAATTGTCGCGCTTGCGTAACAGGGTGGAGCCATGGGCCAATTCCTTCTGGTTGATTCGCGTAAGCTCGACGGCTTCGAAGGTCTTCACCAGGCCGTTCACGGCTCGCACGTCGATGTCATGCAGCTGGGGCGCGGGCGATTGCGCGGATCGCTGTCCCATGTCGGCATCGGCGATTTCTCGCTCAGCATCGGCACCTTCAGCGTCGGCATGCGTACGCAGCGTGTCTCCAGCGACGACAAGCTGATCATCGGGATGCTGCTCGCGGCCGAAGAGCGTGTCACCCACTGGTCTTTCGACATGCGCCTCAACGACGTGCTCGTGATTCCGCCGCTGCTCGAGCATGACGGAATCTTTCACGGTGCATCCGCTTACGCCGCCATGCGCTTCGACATCAACGAGGTCGCATCGCTGTTCGGCGACGAAGCGAGGCTGAGCAATCCCGACACCTGGCGCAGGCGCGACCATTTCCGGGCGGCCCCCGATAGCGGAGCGATCGCCGCACATCGTCTGGTCCGGATCATGTCACATCTGCGCACCTACCGGAGCGGCCTGACGCCCTCGACCGCCGATTTCTGGAAGCGATCGATCGTCGAATGCATGGCGGCCAACGTGATGTCGTCGCTACCGCCCGACGACACCGGCTGGCTGCCTTCGGCAAGGCGGCTGATCCGCCGGGTCGAGGAGTATCTCGACGAGGCCGGCACGCGCCCGGTGCATGTCTCGGAGATCTGCGCCGCTCTCGGGGTGTCGCGCCGCACCCTCCATCGCGCGTTCCAGGAGGTGTTCGGCTTGGGCCCGGTCAGCTTCCTCAGGCACAAGCGGCTGTGTGCGGTTCATTCCATTCTGCATGAGAGCGTTCCGGGCTCGACGACCGTGGCCGCTGTCGCCATGCAGCAGGGCTTCTACGAGCTCGGGCGGTTCTCGCAGTATTACCATGCGATGTTCGGGGAACGTCCGTCGCAGACCCTGGGAGGACGAACTGTCCCTCGCCTGAGGGTTCAACCCTCTGAGCATGAATTATAGGCGCCTGGTTCGGTTGTGCTGGGGGACGGCTATGGTCCGACCGATTCCCTCTCCACCGGCCGACTGCACAGCCGTGCACCGGCGGCCGCGGGCCGTGTTGCGTAATTGCAACGCAGGTAAGGCTTTGAATTTGCTGGATTTTGGCTCCCCGGGCTGGATTCGAACCAGCGACCATCCGATTAACAGTCGGATGCTCTACCGCTGAGCTACCGAGGAAAGGGCGAACCAGTCGTTCGCGCGCGGCTGCGTATAACAAAGCCGCTTGCGCTTGCAAAGGACGAATTCGCGATCTTGCACAATGCGCCGAGGAAGGGCCGCCGCCCCTCCCCGGGCTCACGTCAGGTCAAACTATTCGGCGACGAAGGACGTGGTCTTGGTTCCGGAGTCGTAGCGCAGCCGAAGCGCGGTGAACTTGCAGAGGTTGACGTTCTTCCACAGGACGGACTCGTCATAGTTCTGCCAGTCGACGCGGATGTTCCAGACACATCCCTCGTCGTCCTCCTCGAACTCGACATAGGTGCTCGCCTGGTTCTGCAAAACCTTGTCGAGCTCGTTCTCCCATTCGTCCAGGCCGTCGTCCGGTGCGTTGAAGCCCAGGAATTTGATGGCATAGCCGGTCTCGTTGACGACGGTGACGTTGCGGGCGTCAGCCGCGAACGACGGCGTAGCGGCGATCGCAAGACCGATCGCGATCAGTCCGGACAGAAAATACTTCATGTGAAATTCCCCCGATCGAAACAGGCTCCGGTGCCTGACGTCGATCCGCGCAGGCGCCGCGGCAACAAATGGCGTTACCTCAAGAGATTCGTCCGGAGCGCGATCGAACGGCTCAACACGCGATCGATGCGCACTCCGGCTCGTTGCGCGACGCGAGACGCGCAACGAGCCAGTTCTTATCGCTTCGAATTCTCCGCAGCAATGAACCGGCGTTCATAGATCGGCGGTGTTTGTTTTCTCCGGCGCGGGCGCCGGCACTGCGGCGCCGTTGCTCTTTCCCGTCACGGCGCCGACCAGCGCTTTCACGGGATCCTCACCCGGCGCAAACCCGCTCTGGCGCAGGATCTCGTCGATCATCGGACGCAGCGCGTGCACCTTGAGGAGCTCGCCCGCAAGCCCTTCGCCGAAGCCGACATTGCCGCCGCCGGTGCCATTGCCGCCGAACGCGCCGCCAGTGTGCAGGATGCGGACGTCCTTGAGATTTCCGATCGGCCTGACCATCTCGGCCAGCGCCGAGGGCATGGTCTCGATCCGCTTCTTGGCGAGCTCGAAGTCGATGACATTGGCGCCGAGCTTGTTCTGCGCCTCGTTCTTGAGCGTGATGATCGCGGCTTCGGCCTCACCGATATTCCTGACGCCGACAGCCTTGATCTTGTTGGACTCGGCTTCCGCGGTGGCCAGCGTCTTGACGGCCTCGGCGCGATCGAGCGAGGCCTTCTTTTCGGCTTCGGCCGCGACGATCAGCTCGGTCGATTTGCGCTCGGCCTCGGTGCGCGCGGCGAGCACCTGGGTGAGACGGGCACGGTCGGCGACCTCGACCGCGCGGGCGGTCACGACCTTTTCCTCCGCGGAGACGGCGAGCGCCTCGGCGGTCTTGGCGTCGGCAACGGCTTCCGAGGTCTGTTTGCTCTTGGCCGCGATCTGGATCTCGTTCTCCTGCGTGGCGATCTGGATTTCGCGCTGCGCGTCGGTCTTGCGTTTGTTGATGGCGAGATCCGACTCGATGACCGCGGTTTCCTTGACCTGCTTGGCGCCGGCCTCCTTCTCGGCAACGGCGCGGTCGGTATCGATGCGGGCGTTCTCCTCGGTCAGACGCGCGGTCTGGGTTGCGGTCGCGACCTCGGCGCGGGTGCTCGCGGTCTTGTTGGCGATGTCGCGCTCCTGGGAGAGCTCGGCCTCCTTCTTGGTGCGCTCGATGGTCAGGGTCTGCTGCCGCGCCTCGAGATCCTTTTGCGCAATCGCCACCTCGTTGTCGCGCACGATCGAGTTGCGGTCGCGCCGGCGCGTCTCGGTGACGGTCTTGAGCTGGGTCAAACCTTCGGCGTCAAAGAAGTTCTCCGGGTTGAAGAATTTGACGTCGGTCTGGTCGAGCTTGGTCAGCGACACCGATTCAAGCTCGAGACCGTTGGATTTGACGTCCGATTCCACGGTCGCCTGCACATGCTTGACGAAGTCGCTGCGCTTCTCCTGCAACTCCAGGATGGACATGGTGGCCGCCACCGAACGCAGGCCGTCGACGAATTTTGCCTCGACCTGGTTACGCAGGGCTTCGGCGTCATTGGTCAGCGCACCCAGCGTCTGGCTCGCGAGCGCGATGCTCTCGTCGTCAGGACGGACGCGCACGTAGAACTCGGCGACGATGTCGACGCGCAGGCGGTCCTTGGTGATCAGGGACTCCCGCTCCTTGCGCTCGACGGTGAGCCGCAGCGTCTTCAGATTGACGCTGGCGTAGGAGTGGAAGATCGGCAGGATCATGGCGCCGCCGTCGAGCACGACCTTCTTGCCGCCGAGGCCGGTGCGCACGAAGGCCTCGTCGCGGGTGGCGCGCTTGTAGAGAATAGTAAAGACGATCCCGAGGACGACGATCAGCGCGACGCCGATCATGGCCGGGACTGCGATGTCGAACATGACTTTCTCCGATAAATGATTTGCTAGCTGCTTAGAGGCGGTTTGGACGGTTTGAGTTCATCGTCGGCCTTCACGGCCACGAAGCGGGTGCCGGCGCGATCGACCAGCAGGACCATGGTTCCCTGCGACAGGGGCGATGATGACGGTGCGGCGACTGCCCACACGAAATGGCGGTTGCCGTGGATGTCGGCGACGCTGACGCGGCCGGGCGGCCCCTGATCGAGCGGGCCGATCACGACCTCGCCGACGCGGCCGACGAGATCGCCGAGGCCGACGGCATAGCTTTCATCCTTGGGGATGACCCGCGCGATGCCCCTGCTTGCGGCGCGGACTAGCGGAATCGAGACGGCGACCGCTCCGACCGAGGCGAGCGTTGCCGGCAAGGGACCGGCCACCATCCGCGCAATGTCCTGGATCAGGAAGCCGGTGATGGAGAAGGCGCCAAGCAGCAGCAGCAGGAAGATCAAGAGGGGCACGCCGCCGACATTGATCCAGGAGATGGCGTTGATCACCCCATTGTCGCTGGGGTGACCGAAATCGATGTTGGTGCCGAGCATCTCGCTGAGCGAGGCCCCGACCAGCATCGAGACCACCTCGATCGAGCCGACGATGAGGATCATGGCCGCCGCGATCGCGAACGGCCTGACCTCCGGCGACATCACGTGTTCGAGCAGAGCGCTCATGACACATTACTCAGGAGCGCGACTTCAACCGCGCCAGCCTCGCTGCAATCTCCTTGTCGCGATGCAACGTGCTGAGCTCGTCGATGTCGCTTGAATACGGGATGGCTGCCGGAACGCCGGTGGCGCGCGCCACCGCCCTGCCCGCGCGCAAGGCCTTCGCTGCCGCAGAGGCACCACCGGACTTCCGGGGCGACGTCGAGGCCTGATGGCTTGCGTGAGCCTCGCTCTGTTCGAGATCGGCGCGGCGCTGCTCGGCATCCTGCAATGCTGACAGCACGGCGCGCAGCGACGTCACGCACTGCTCGATCTTCTCGTTATTCTCGTCGATGGCCCGGGAAAGCACCTCGAACTGCGCCTCCAGGTCCATCTGCCGCGCAATGCCGGCGCGGGCGAGATCGTCGCGGCTATCCGCGATCGCGCCCTCGATCTTGGGCGTGAGATCGGTCATCTCGCGCTCGATCTCGGTGCGGCGCGCGTTGAGACGGTATTCCTCCGCGCGCGCGGCCGCGAGCGCATCGCGGGCTTCGCTCTCCGCGCGCTCGATCTCGCGGATGGCCTGGCCAACCACTTTGAGCTTGTTCTTGCCTTCCGCCTGCTCGATCGCGTCATAGGCGATCCCGGCGATCAGGCGCCCGACCCGGGACAGGAAGTTGTCGGGGGCGGCAGCGATGGTATCCATGGCGTTCTCCTCCTCTGGCAGACTGTTCGGCGTGACGCCGTAGTGAACTTCAAAGCCGTCATCGGTGCGGATCAGGTGTGCGGGCGCGCTCTGCCCCCAGCCCTCGGCATAGCCGGCATAGTCGAAGGACACGCTGAAGCGTCCTTCCACCGTCGCAATCGAAATGGTGGCGGGGCCCTTGATCTTGGCGAGCTTGTCGTCGAGCGGCAGGCGGCGGCCCTGCGCGGCGCGATAGTCGGCGCGGTCGCGCAGGCCCAGCGTCACCAGCCGCGACGGCAGTGCGGTTTCTTTCCGGATCGGCTCATAGGCATGGGCATGGAGCAGGACGACATTGGAGCCGACGTTATGGCTCCGCGCCACCTCATCCAGGATCTCCATCATTCGGTCATAGGCCCTAAACGTCGCCTCCATGGCGGCCTTGGCGGCCGGGTCAGGGGCAAGCCTGTAACGCAGCGCGGATGGCGCGTTTTTGGACGACGGGCTCATGGAAAGCACTAAAGCACCATTTTGGTGCTTTAGGAAGAGGAGATGCGATCACGTTCCACTGATCCTTGGGCACTCTATGGATTTGTCGCGGCGGCTCGGATCCGCGTTCAAGGCGGGCTATCACCTCTAGATCACCACCGATCAAGACTTCTTGCACGTACCGGTTGCAATTTTCATCAAAGCCGAAGCTCTCGCGTCCGCCCGGCCCTGCAGCGTTCTCACGCTGCTGCGGATACCCTCATTGCGCTGCGCTCCATTCGGCCACGCGTCGCCCCGTGGTCGCCGACATGGGATGGCGCGATGCGTAATTTACGAATTCGGGAGAACCAAATGATATCGAGGCCAGGCGGAATTCGCGCGGTTAGAGAATCATCCGGTGAGATCACGCGACGGAGATATGACGCCTGAATGACGTATCTGCTTTCCGCGTCTGCGATAGATCACCGTCCGTCCACAGCCTGTCCGCAGCATATCCACAGGCCGACTATGCCGGATTCGCGAGACCGCACGGGCCACTTGCTGCGCACAAACCCACAGGGCAGCTATGTCAGCCGCCGGCCTGGTCGAAAACGGTGCGGCAAGCCTCGCTCAAGCTTGACCGGTTACGGCGCAAGCAGGCCGTGATGGCGCGGACGTTGGGGATCTCGCCGGCGCAGAGCCGGTAGACGTCGGGGGTGCAGGCCCGGCGCTGCTCCGGCGTTCCCTGCTGCGCCTGAGCAGCGGTGGCGAACAGCGCCAGGAACAGCCCGACCGTCGAGGCGCGGCGCGCCCTGCTTTTCGCACCCGCAAACCGCAAGAACCTTGCCTTCATGACCAAGTCTCCCGTCTGCCTCGCCCGCCCCCGGGCCGGTGTCGTGCCAAGGGGGTAGGAGAAATAAATCGCGGGGGATGTGATCTCTTTCACACTGAGGCCGGACGGGAGGAACGTACGGTTCCGCGGGGATTTTAAGGAATCGCTAACCAATCAGAGCCCGATCGCCGGATCGTTAAAATGCGAACGATCGGCTCAATCGGGTGACAAACCGGCTTTGCGACATTGCGCCATCCGCGTTCTGCGAGGGTGCGATGAGCGAAGCCGAATTCAACTTGCTGCTGGATGCCGTTCGGGACGCCATGGTCTATCAAGATGTCGCGCCCGAGCCGGAGGAGGAATTCGTGCCCCGCTCGTGGTCGTACGCCGCAACGCCCAAAGCCGCCAATGACAATGAGGGCGCCTGGCCCCTTCTGCCGTTTCCGGACGGCTGGTACGCGGCCGGTTGAGGCCACTTTCAACGTCAACCGATGCGCCCGCTCCGGCGGGCGTTTTGCTATCGGCCATGCGCCGGAACGGCGCGGCGCCGATCAGGTCTTGACCCGCTCCTCGCCCTCCTGCGGCACCCGGTCGGGTGCGGCCGGCGGAAAGATGCTGTCATAGATCGCACGGGCCTCGCGAATGAGGCGAGCCCGCTCCAGCTCGGATTTCGGGACAAATCGGACGACGTCGCTCACGTGCTCTCCAGCTCCAGGGGTTCGTCACGCATCACTTCGCAGATGCGAAGTCTGTGCCATCGGGCCTGAATCGCGGGTGTCCGCCAAGCCCCGGGCAAACCCGGTGTGCACGGCCTGGCAGGCCTTTGCTGCGCGCTCGGCGGAACGCGCGGTGAGCAAAATTTGTGATGAAATATCAGGAGGTTGTTATGGAGGCCACGACCAGAATTGAACTGGTGTACACGGTTTTGCAGACCGTTGCGTAACCACTCCGCCACGTGGCCCCGTAAGGGCGGAGCAATATAGGGGATCAATGGCTTAGGCAACCCCGACCGGGCGTTTACGCTTTGGTCCCGCCGGGGCCGGCGAGATATATCGCAAGAATCGCATCGGTCGGGCCGACCGCGGTCATCCGCCCCTCCTCCAGCAGGATCGCGCGGTTGCAGGTGCTCTGGATCAGCTCGATGTCGTGCGAGGCCAGCACCAGGATGCCGGCACGGGCCACGATCCCGTCGAGCCGTTGCCGCACCTTCCGGCGGAATTGCTGGTCGCCGACGCCGATCCATTCGTCGAGCAGCACGATCTCGCCTTCCACGGCGGTTGCGACCGCGAAGATCAGGCGCAGCATCATGCCGCTGGAATAGGTCCGCAGCGGCAGGTCGAGCCGGTCACCGAGCTCGGTGAACTCGGCGATCTCCGCCCGCCGCGCATCGATCTCGGAGCGCCGCGCGCCGATCACGAGACCGCGCCGCACGATGTTCTCGTAACCCGTGGCTTCCTCGTCGAAGCCGGCCGACAGGTCGAACAGCGACAGGCAGCGGCCGAGCACGTCCAGGCTGCCCGCGGTCGGATGACAGATGCCGGCGAGCACCCGCAGCAGCGTGGTCTTGCCGGCGTCGATGATGGCGACGCGGTCGCCGGCGCGGATGTCGAGACTGACGTCGTTGAGCGCGGAGACAATGTGCGGCACCGCCGACGTCCGGCGCAGCGTCACCACGCTGACCGGCTGCGCAGCGAACGGTCGCGGAATGACAGCACCGGAAAGTTGACCGAAACGTTGCGAAGCACGATGTGGGCGGCAAGGCTCATGCGCACCTCACAGCCAATACGCCACGCGGTGGCGGAATTTTGCGTAGTAGCCGAAGGCGATGACGGCGACGACGATCGCATAGATCGCCCCGAGCAGCCATTGCTCCGGATCGGTCGGCTGCGACAGCAGCGACCTGCGCACGAGGTCGAGCAGCGTCGCGAACGGATTGGCGCGGATCAGCCAGTAGAACGCGGTGCCGCGCAGGGCGTCCTCGGTCCAGATGATTGGCGTCAGGAAGAAGATGAATTGCAGGCCGCTGACGATCGCCGTGCCGATATCACCAAAGCGCGCGCAGAGCATGCCGAGCGCGACCGGAGGATTTAAGCGCGAGTCAGCCGCGCTTGCTGCGCCGGACACCGCGCCGGCGGTCCTTGACCGGCGGCTTTGGCGCCAGTTCCGGCATTTCGGCCTGCACCTCGCGGTAGCGCGTCAACATCCGTTCAAAACTGGCGTTCAGCGTCTCCGCGATGTCGGGACGCTTCTCGAGGCTGGCCAGGATGGTCGCGGCCGCCTCGATGGTCGACAGCCCGTCCTTGCGCGGCTCCTTGCGCAGGCGGCCGTAGCGCGAGGGATGCGCCGGGTTGAGGATGACGCGCTGGCATTTGAGCATCCAGGGATTGCGCCACCACAGCGCCTTGGCCTGGCTCCATGTGCCGTCGAGCAGCACCACGCCTTCGAGCTTGCCGAGGATCGCGCGCTGATTGTCCGCGACCTCGCCTTTGCGGTTGAGCGCCAGGATCTCGCCCTCGGCTTCGAGATCGGCCGCGCGGGCCGAGCCGAGATAGAGCACGGCCCAGTGCGAGGCGTTCTCGACCGGCCGCGCCAGCGCCTTGGACAGGCTCGGCCAGGACAGGCCGACCCGCACCGTGGCATCGGTAAAGTGCTTCGCAAGCAGCCGGGCGGTGCCGAGCGCCCTGTCCTGCTCCTGCGGATGCTGGAGGATCAGGAGCGAGAGCCGGGTCTTGATCGGCGTGACACTGTCGCAGATGCACAGCGGCATCGGCTTCTGGCAGTGCGGGCATTCGGGGATCGGATCGGCCGGCGCGGCGGCTGTGGGGGTCGACATGGCCGCCGCTATACGCTTGAAGCGGCGGTTCAACAACCTATTCCGCGGGCGCGGCGAGCGGACGCGGCTCGGAACGGCGGCGCAGGCGGTCGATCAGCAGGTAGATCACGGGCGTCGTGTAGAGCGTCAGGATCTGCGAGACGAACAGGCCGCCGATGATGGTGATGCCGAGCGGACGGCGCAGCTCCGTGCCCGGACCGGTCGCGACGACCAGCGGAATGCCGGCGAACAGCGCCGCCATGGTCGTCATCAGGATGGGGCGGAAGCGGGCCTGGCAGGCCTCGAAGATCGCCTCCGCCGAGGACAGGCCGCGCTGGCGCTCGGCATCGAGCGCGAAGTCCACCATCATGATGCCGTTCTTCTTGACGATGCCGATCAACAGGATGATGCCGACGAAGGCGATCACCGTCAGCGGCGTGTTGGTCAGCTGCAAGGCGAGCAGCGCGCCGAGCCCCGCGGACGGCAGCGTCGAGATGATCGTCAGCGGATGGGCGAGGCTCTCATAGAGCACGCCGAGCACGATATACATCGCCACCAGCGCGCCGAGGATCAGCAGCGGCTGGCGGCCGCTGGTCCTGGCGAAATCACCGGCATTGCCGTCAAAACTGCCGCGAATGCCATCGGGCATGTGCAGCTCCTCGACCGCGCGCTGCACGTTCTGGATGGCTGTCTGAAGCGGCACGTCCGGCAACAGGTTGAACGACACCGTGGTCGAGGGAAACGCCTGCGAATGATAGACCGCCAGCGCAGCGAGCCCGCGCGTCGCATGCACCACCGTCGATAGCGGCACCTGCGCGTCATTGGCACCGGCGACATAGATACGATCGAGGTTGGATGGGTCGACCTGGAATTTCGGGTCGATCTCCAGCACGGTCATATACTGGTTGCGCTGGGTGTAGATGATCCCGATCTGCCGCTGCGAAAATGCGTTGTTGAGCGCGTTGTCGATATCCTGGACCCTGACGCCGAGCGCCGAGGCCTTCTGGCGGTCGATCGAGAGCGTGAGCTGAAGCCCGCCGGGATCGCGGTCGCTGGAAATATCCGTGATGCCCTCGATGCTCTCCATGCGCTTGGCCACGATCGGCGCCCACTTCTGGAGCAGGCTGAGATCGGTGCTGGTCAGCGTGTACTGGTAGTCGGAATCGCTCTGCCGTCCGCCGGCGCGGACGTCCTGGGCGGCGAACATGAACAGGCGGATGCCGGGCACCGGGTACAGGGCGCGCCTGAGACGGTCGATCACGACCTGCGTCGAGACGTGGTCGCGCTCCTCCGGCGGCTTCAGGCTGATGAACATGGTGCCGCGGTTCGAGGTCGCAGCCCCCGGCCCCCCGCCTCCGCTGCCGACGGTCGAGCCGATCCCGGCGACGGCCGGATCCTGCATCACGATGTCGGCGAGCCGCTGCTGCAGGCCGAGCATGGACTGGAACGAGATGTCGGCCGAGGC
Organism: Bradyrhizobium sp. Arg816; assembly: GCF_029989365.1. Taxonomy (GTDB): domain Bacteria; phylum Pseudomonadota; class Alphaproteobacteria; order Rhizobiales; family Xanthobacteraceae; genus Bradyrhizobium. The sequence goes on from NZ_JAPRAQ010000002.1 coordinate 362,365, forward strand.
GCGCGTCGCGCCGATGACGAAACCGGAATCGTCGGTCGGGAAATAGCCCTTGGGAACCTTGATGTAGAGCGTCACGGTGAGGCCGATGGTGGCGAAGAACACCAGCAGCGTCAGCAGCGGATATTGCAGCACGGTACGCAAGCTGCGGGCGTAAAACGTGACCACGCGCGACAGCGAACCTTCGATCAGCCGGTCGAACAGCGTCGCGGTGCCGGATGTGGTCTGTCGGATGTAGTGAGCGCAGATCATCGGGGTGACCGTCAGCGACACCAGCGTCGAGACCAGGATCGCAAAGGTCAGTGTCAGCGAGAACTCGCGCAGGAGCCGACCGACGATGCCGTCCATGAAGATCAGCGGCGTGAAAGCCGCGATCAGCGACAGGCTGATCGAGACCACGGTGAATCCGATCTGCCGTGCCCCGACCAGGGCCGCCTGGAGCGGCCGCATGCCATGTTCGAGATTGCGGTACATGTTTTCGATCATGACGATGGCGTCGTCGACCACGAAGCCGACCGAGATCGCCAGCGCCATCAGCGACAGATTGTCGATCGAGAAGCCCGCGACCCACATCCCTGCACAGGTCCCGGCCAGCGCCAGCGGCACGGAGATGCCGGCCGCAATCGTCGGCGTCAGCCGCCGCAGGAACACGAACACCACGACCATCACGAGGACAGCGGTTGCCAGCAGCGTCCACTGCATGTCGAGCACGCTGGCGCGGATCGTGCTGGTACGGTCGACCAGCGTGGAAATATCGACACCCGCCGGGATCCATTGCTTCAGCGCCGGGATCAGCGCCTTCACCCGGTCGACGGTGTCGATGACGTTGGCGTCGCCCTGCTTGGTGATCTGGATCAGCACCGCCGGCTGCTTGTTGAACCAGGCGATCGAGCGGGCGTTGCGGACGGAGTCCTCGATGTCGGCGACGTCGGACAGCCTGACGAAATTGCCGTTCGAGCTCTTGATGATGATGTCGCGGAACTCTTTCGCCGTCCGCATCTGCTTGTTCAGCGACAGCGTCTCGCTCTGGCGCTCGCCGTTGAAGATGCCGACGGGACCAAGCGGGTTGGCGTTGATGATCGCGGTCCTGACGTCGTCGGTGGCGATGCCGGCGTTGGACAGTGCGACGGGGTTGAGCTGCACGCGCACCGCCGGCTGGTCGGCGCCGCTCACCGTCACGTCGCCGACACCCGGCACCTGCGAGATCCGCTGCGCGAGCACGGTATCGGCGACGTCGTAGATCGCGCTGGCCGACAGCGTCTTCGAGGTCAGCGCCAGCACGAAAACGGGCGCGCCGGCCGTATTCGCCTTGCGGAAGCGCGGCAACGTCGGCAGGTCGCTCGGCAGGTCGATCAGCGCGGCATTGATCGCCGCCTGCACGTCGCGCGCGGCCTTGTCGATGTTACGGCCGATGTCGAACTGGAGCTGGATGCTGGTCGTGCCGAGCGACGACGTCGAGGTGATCTGGTTGATGCCCGCGATCTCGCCGAGCCGACGCTCCAATGGCGAGGCCACCGTCGCCGCCATGACGGACGGGTCGGCGCCCGGCCGGCTGGCCGACACGAAGATGGCGGGGAAGTCGACGTTCGGGACCGAGGCGACGGGAAGGAACTCGTAGGCAACGACACCCAGCAGGAACAATCCGATCGACAGCAGCGTGGTCGCGACCGGACGGCGGATGAAGGGCTCCGAGATCGATGCCATCACTGCATCCCCTCGGTTGCGCCCGCGACCGGCGGGCCGCCGGATTCAGCCGGCGGCAGCGCCTGCTCGAGGCGGCGGTTGATGCGGTCGAGCGCCAGATAGATCACGGGCGTGGTGTAGAGCGTGAGCAGCTGGCTCAGCAGCAGGCCGCCGATGATGGAGATGCCGAGCGGAAAGCGCAGCTCGGCGCCGGTGCCGCTCTCGATCGCGAGCGGCAGCGCGCCGAACAGCGCCGCCAGCGTCGTCATCATGATCGGACGGAAGCGCAAGAGACAGGCCTGCACGATCGCCTCGTTCGGCGACATCCCCTGCCCGCGCTCAGCCTCGAGCGCGAAGTCGATCATCATGATCGCGTTCTTCTTGACGATGCCCATCAAGAGAATGATGCCGATCAGGCCGATCACCGAGAGGTCCTGCCCGCACAGCATCAGCGCCAGGATCGCGCCGACGCCGGCCGAAGGCAGCGTCGACAGGATGGTGATCGGGTGGATGTAGCTCTCATAGAGCACGCCCAGCACGATGTAGATCGTGATCACGGCGGCGAGCAGCAGCCAGGGCTGGCCGGCGAGCGCCTTGGCGAATTCGGCGGCATCGCCGGCATAGACGCCGACGATGCTGTTGGGCATCTCGATCCGGGTCTCGATCGTCTTCACCGCCTCGACGGCATCACCGAGCGCGGCGCCCGGGGCGAGGTTGAAGCTGAGTGAGATCGACGGGAATTGCGCCTGGTGCGAGATCGCGAGCGGCGCCGTGGTGCGCTTCAGCGTCGCCACGGCGGAGAGCGGCACCTGGGCATTGGGCCCGCCCACGATGCTGCTCGCCGCGCCCGGCAGATACAGCTTCGACAGGATCGAAGGATCGCGCTGGTACATCGGCAGCGCTTCCAACACCACGCGGTACTGGTTGGCCTGGCCGTAGATGGTCGAGATCTGCCGCTGCGCGAACGCGTCGTTGAGCGTGTCGGTGATGCCTTGCAGGCTCACGCCGAGCTGTCCGGCCCGGGTCCGGTCCACGTCGAGCTGCGCCCGCAGGCCGCCCTCCTGCGCCTCCGAGGAGACGTCGCGGAACAGCGGATCGCGCCGCATCTCGGCAACGAGCTTGCGCGCCCACTCCGACACCAGCGTCGCGTCGGTCCCGGTCAGCGTGTACTGGTACTGCGAACGACTCGACTGGGTCGAAATCTGCACGTCCTGCACCGGCTGGAAATAGACGGTCATGCCGGGGATGGCCGACACCCGTTCCTTCAGCCGGGTCACAACCGCGCTGACGTCGTCGCGCCGCTCGCCGCGCGGCTTCAAGGTCATGACCAGGCGCCCGACATTGGTGGTCGGGTTGACCGAGCCCGCCCCGATCACCGAGACCACGCCGACCACATCAGGATCGGCCTTGATGGCATCGGCCGCCTCGGCCTGCCGCTTCTGCATCTCGGTGAACGACACGTCGGGTCCCGCCTCCGTCACCGCCGTGATCGAGGCGGTGTCCTGAAGCGGCAGAAAGCCCTTTGGCGCGACGACGTAGAGGACGAGGGTCGCGACCAGCGTGGCGAACGTCACGAGTAGCGTGGCGCGCTGGCGTTCCAGCACCCAGAGCAGCGTCCGGTGATAGAACTCGACGGTGCCATCGATGAAGCGGCTGATCGCGGCCAATCCCGGCACAGCCAGTTCCTCATGGGCGTGCTTGAGCAGCCGGGAGCACATCATCGGCGTCAGCGTCAGCGAGACAACGGCCGAGGTCACGACCGCGATCGTCAGCGTCAGCGCGAATTCGCGGAACATGCGCCCGACGAGGCCGGACATGAACAAAAGCGGGATGAACACCGCGATCAGCGACACCGTCAGCGAGATCACGGTGAAGCCGATTTCGCTGGCCCCTTTCAGCGAGGCCTCCATCGCGCTATCGCCGTTCTCCATGTGGCGGACGATGTTCTCGATCATGACGATGGCGTCGTCGACGACGAAACCGGTGCCGATCGTGAGCGCCATCAGCGACAGATTGTCGAGGCTGAAGCCGGCGAAATACATGATGCCGAAGCTGGTGATCAGCGACAGCGGCAGCGCCACGCCGGCGATCAGCGTGGCCCTGAGCGAGCGCAGGAACAACAGCACCACCAGCGTCACCAAGACGACGCTGAGGATCAGGGTGAACTGCACGTCGCGGACCGAGGCGCGGATGGTGACGGTACGGTCGGAGACGATGGTGAGGTTCACGCCGGCCGGAATGGCGCGCTGGACCTTTGGGATTTCCGCCCGGATCTGGCTGACGACATCGATGACGTTGGCGCCGGGCTGGCGCTGGATGTCGATGATGACCGCCGGCGTGCCCTGATACCAGCCGCCGGTGCGGTCGTTCTCGAGGCCATCCACGATCTGCGCGACATCGGCAATCGTGACCGGCGAGCCGTTGCGGTAGGCGATGATGACAGGCTTGTAGGCGTCGGCGGCGGCGATCTGGTCGTTGGCGGCGATGATGTAGGATTGCTGCGCGCCGTCGAGCGAGCCTTTGGGCCCCGAAACGTTGGCGTTGGCGATCGCAGTGCGCAGATCCTCCATCGCGATGCCGTAGGCCGCAAGCCGCGCAAGGTCGGCCTGAATGCGCACGGCCGGCTTCAGCCCGCCGAGCACCGAAACGCGCCCGACGCCGGAAATCTGGCTCAGCCGCTGCGCCAGCAGCGTGTCGGCGATGTCGCTCATCGCCCGCAGCGAGATCGTGTCGGAGCGAAGCGCCAGTGTCATCACCGGCGCGTCCGCCGGGTTCACCTTGGCGTAGGTCGGCGGATAGGGCAGCGTCTTGGGCAGCACGCCGGCCGCCGCGTTGATCGCGGCCTGCACGTCCTGGGTGGCGCCGTCGATGTCGCGGTTGAGGTCGAACTGAAGCGAGATCTGGCTGACGCCGAACGAGCTCGTCGAGTTCATCGCCGACAGCGACGGGATCTGGCCGAGCTGGCGCTCCAGCGGCGCGGTGATCAGCGAGGCGATCACGTCGGGACTTGCGCCCGGAAGCTGCGTCGTCACCTGCACGGTCGGGAAATCGACCTGCGGCAGCGCCGAGACCGGCAGGGAGAAATAGCCGAGCGCGCCCCCGATCAGCAGGGCAATACCGAGCAGCGAGGTCGCGATCGGGCGGCGGATGAAGGGTTCGGAGACGCCCATGGGATCTGCCTGCCGCTCAGGCGGCTGTTGTCGGGATCATGGCTGCTTGGCTCCAGGTCCCGATGCCCCCGGCCCCGGCGCCGGTCCGGTCTGCCCCTTCTGGTCGCCTTCGCTGCTGCTCCGCTTGGCGCGGTGCTCGCCGTCCTTGCCAGGTCCGTCCTTGCCAGGTCCGTCCTTGCCAAGTCCGTCCTTTTGCCCGTCCTTGGCCTGCCCATCCTTCTTCTGGCCATCCGGGCCGCGCGTGCGCTTGCGCGGGGCGAGATCGGCCGACGGTGTCTGGTCATCGCGGCCGACGACCACCTTGGACCCGTCGGACAGATTGGCAAAGCCCGTCGTGACGACCTTGTCGGTCGGCGACAGGCCGCTGGCAATGACGGCGTCATGCTCGTTCTGCTGGGTCACGGTCACCGGCTTGGCGGAGACGACATTGTCCTCGCCGATGACGTAGCTGAAGGTGCCGATCGGTCCGCGCTGCACCGCCGATGTCGGCACCACCAGCGCCTGCATCAAGGTCTCGACCTTGAGGCGGACATTGACGAACTGGCCCGGCCAGAGCTGGTAATTGGCGTTGGGGAATTCCGCCTTGAGCTTGAGCGTGCCGGTGGTCTGGTCGACCTGGTTGTCGATGCCGGTCAGCTTGCCGGTGTCGATCACGGTGATGCCGTCATTGCCGAACACGTCGACCGCGAGCGTGCCCTTCGACGCCGCTGCGTTGACGCGCATGATCTGCTGCTGCGGCAGGCTGAACCACACCGCGATCGGCTGCAATTGCGTGATCACCAGGAGGCCCGTGGCGTCGGCGGCGTGGATGATGTTGCCCTGGTCGACCTGGCGCAGGCCGGCGCGGCCGGAGAGCGGCGCCACGATCTTGGTGTAGCTCAACGTCGCCGCCGCATTGTCGATCGCAGCCTGGTCGGCTTTGACCAGCGCCTCGGTCTGCGCGACCGCGGCGCGCTGGGTGTCGGCCTGTTGTTTGGAGCCCGCGTTGGAGGCAGCCAACTGCTCGTAGCGCGTAAGGTCGATGCGCTGGTTGGCGAGCTGCGCCTCGTCCTGCGCCTTCTTGGCGACGGCCTGGTCATACGTCGCCTGGTAGAGTGCGGGGTCGATCTCGCCGAGCACGTCGCCCTTCTTGACGTCCTGGCCCTCGGTGAATTTCACGGCGATCAGCTTGCCGTCGACCTGCGAGCGCACGGTCACCGTGTTGAGCGCGCGGATCGCGCCCACGCCGTCGAGATAGACCGGGACGTCCTGGATGCGGGGCGTCGCCGCCAGCACCGGCACCGGCAGATCGGGCCGCTGGTTGCGGCCATTCGCCTGCTGCGGCTGCTGGTGCCAGACGGTCCAGCCGAAATAGCCGAGCCCGCCAAGGATGGCGAGCGTGATCAGGGTCATGACGAAGCCGCGGCCGCGCGATTTCTTCGCCGTCCCTTCTTTCGCGCCTTCCTTCGTATCCGGCTTAAAGAGCATTGACCGGTTTCTCCATTCGCGGCTCCCAGCCGCCGCCGAGCGCCTGATACAGGCTGACGATGGCGAGAAGCCGTGCGAGTTGGGCCTGCCACAACGCATCTTCGGCCTGAAATAGTGTCTGCTGGACGTTCAGCACAGTCACGATGTCGGCCGTGCCGGCGCGCAATTGCTGCTCGGCCAGATCGAAGGCGCGCTTCGACGAGGTCACGACATCGCGCTGCAATTGCAGCTTGATCGTGGTCTGCTTGATCGAATACAGCGCATTGTCGACGTCCGCAAACGACTGGATGATGGTCTTGCGGTAGGTCTGAAGCAACTCGTCCTGCCGCGCCTTGGCGAATTCGAAATTGCCGAGGATCTTGCCGCCGTCGAAGATCGGCTGCGTGGCGCTACCGACGAGCTGGAAGAAGGCCGCATGCGGCTGGAACAGCGAGACCAGCGCCGAGCTCTGATAGCCGCCATTGCCGGTGAGCTGGATGGTCGGAAAGAACTGCGCGCGGGCATTGCCGATGTTCGCGGTCGCCGAGGCGAGCTGTGCCTCCTGGCGGCGGATGTCGGGCCGCTGCGTCAAAAGCTCCGACGGCAGGCCGGGCGTGACGCGCGGGATGGCGATCTTGTTCAGCGAGCCGCCGAGCACGCGGACGCTCTCCGGCGGCCGCGATACCAGCACGGCGAGTGCGTTGACGTTCTGGTCGAGCGTCTGGCGCAGCGGCGGCACCAGCGCCTTCTGGTTGGCGAGCACGCTCTCCTGCTGGGCGACGTCGAGGTCGGTGCCGGTGCCGGCCTTGCGGCGCTCGCGGATCGCATCGAGGATGCGCTGCGCGCTGGCGATGTTGCTCTGGGCGGTACGCAGGCGATCCTGCGAGGCCAGCACCTGGAAATAGGCGTTGGCGACGCCGGCGAGCGTCGTCAGGGCGACGACGTCACGATCGAAACGGTTGGCATTCGCCGTCTCTTCCGCCGTTTGCAGCGCATCGCGGTTCTGGCCCCAGAAGTCGAGCTGGTAGCTCGCGCTCAGCGACGCCGAATAGTTGACGACCTCGCGGCCGCCGATGGACAGGCCCGAGGCGCTCGAACCCGAGGTGCGTGAATAGGTTTCCGATCCGCCGCCCGACAGGCTCGGCAGCAGGGCAGCGCCTGCCTGCCGCGCCTGGGCGTCGGCCTGGACGATGCGCGCGACGGCGGCGGCGATGTCGAGATTGACGGTTTGCGCCTCCTCCATCAGTTGCGTCAGCTCCGTGGAGCGAAAGCCGCGCCACCAATCCAGCGACGGCGGCGCATCCGGCTTGCCCGCGTATTTGTATTGCGCGGGAACATCGAGTGCGGGATCGGGCAAATCCTGCGTCAGCACGCAGGCGCCTGAACTGGCGGCAAGGCACACCACGGCAGCCCATCGCGCCGCACGCGACGTCCGGAACGTAAGGCCGGGAGATCGCCCCATGGCGACCGCAGGACCATCCTGTGTCACATCCACCCCCCGCCGGGCAGATTGATCCGCCACCGCAGAGCCGGATTAACCGATTCGTGGCGGGACGGCCGGGGGCGTTTGTGTAACTCGTTCACAGCCGTGATGCTTTCTGCGGAACCTGAAGTTGATACTAGCGGGGTGCGGAACAGGGGGACAGTCCCGCACCTGCGAAATACGGCCCCGAATGCGTCGATGTCGAACTCACGCAAATACAAAATGCGCCTGTGTCACAGGGCTTTTTTGTATTCCAACCTCGCTCCGAGGCGCATTCAAGCTTACCAAGATTTCATGTGACAATTGCCGCCACGCCGACGCCAGGGCCACCCGCTCCCGGCAGTCGCTCCACCGAAACCTGCGCCGCAGCGCACCGCAGCTTCCCGGGCCTTGGGTGAGCGCACGGCGCGCTGTGATCGGGTGATGGTCTGCAATTGCACTATGCAGGCGGCGATGAACTGCCGGAGGTACCCCGCCAGCACCTTGGCGACCGGCGCAACGCGCACCTATATCATGCGCATGATTCGACGCTGACCGTTTGCGGGGCGCCCTCGGGTCCAGCGATATGAGGCGTATGGGGGCGCCTGGCTCGCGGTCGGACAGTATCCGTTCAGGTGATGGATCCGCCGATGTCGCATACCATCTCGGTGACGTCAGACACCATAGACACAGTGCTCGCCGATCTGCCGCGCATCGTTCGCCTCGCGCTCAGTTTTGGCGCGCGGCTGCGGCGAGGAACGCTCGACGTCACCCTGCCCGACGGACGCGTGATCCGCCTCGGCGGCCAGGAGCCGGGCCCGAATGCCGCGATGCGGCTGCACAATTACGGCTTCGCTTCGCGCCTCGTTAACGGCGGCGACATCGGCATCGCGGAGGCCTATCTCGCCGGCGACTGGGATACGCCGGACCTGACGCAATTCCTCTACCTGTTCTGCGTCAATCACGATCTGATCCAGGCCATGCTGAACGACAAGCCGCTGATGCGGTTCGTCCAGCTGCTGCAGCACTGGTTCAACCGCAACACCCGCCGTCAGGCGCGGCGCAACATCCACGCCCATTACGACATCGGCAATGCGTTCTATTCGGCCTGGCTCGATCCCGGCATGACCTATTCCTCGGCGCTGTTCGAGGAGAGCACCTCCGATCTCACGACAGCCCAGACCAACAAATACCGCCGGCTCGCCGAGGCGCTCGACCTGAAGCCGGGCCAGACGCTGCTCGAGATCGGCTGCGGCTGGGGCGGCTTCGCCGAGTTCGCCGCAAAGACCTTCGGCACGCGCGTGGTGGGCCTCACGATCTCGACCGAGCAGCGCGATTTTGCGCAGAAGCGCATTCACGAGGCGGGCCTTGCCGAGAAGGTCGAGATCCGTCTTCAGGATTATCGCGACGAACGCGACCGCTACGACCGCATCGCCTCGATCGAGATGATCGAAGCCGTCGGCGAGCAGTTCTGGCCAAAATATTTCGCCCAGCTGCGGGACCGGCTGCTGCCCGGCGGCCTTGCCGGCATCCAGGCGATCACAATTCAGGACAGGCTGTTCCAGGGCTACCGGCGCGAGGTGGACTTCATCCAGCACTACGTCTTTCCCGGCGGCATGCTGCCCTCGCCCGCCGTGCTCAAGTCGCTCGGCGACAGGTTCGGCTTGCCCGTCATCCGCGAGCGCATCTTCGGGCAAGATTATGCCAAGACGCTGGCCACCTGGCGGAATAACTTCCAGACGGCCTGGCCGGGCCTCGTGCCGCTCGGCTTCGACGACCGGTTCCGGCGGCTGTGGGAGTATTACCTGTCCTATTGCGAGGCCGGATTCCTGTCCGGGAATATCGACGTCCGGCAAGTCATCTTCGCAAAGCAGCAATAAGGGTTTGCGGGGGCGGCTTGCAAGATCGCTTGCAAGGTCGCTTGCAAGGGTCGCTTGTAAGCCCCGCCACCCTACTTTAGGGTCGCGCCCACCTTGTGAACCAGCCGGTAATTGCCTGACATGACCATCAAAAATGACGTTGTCGAAGCCATCGGCAACACCCCGCTCATCAAGCTCAAGCGCGCCTCCGAACTGACCGGATGCACCATTCTGGGCAAGGCCGAGTTCATGAATCCGGGCCAGTCGGTGAAGGACCGCGCCGGCAAATGGATGATCCTGGAGGCCGAGAAGCGCGGCGAGCTCAAGCCGGGCGGTCTCGTGGTGGAGGCGACGGCCGGCAACACCGGAATCGGCCTCGCGGTCGTGGCGAGCGCGCGCGGCTACCGCACGCTGATCGTGATCCCGGAGACGCAGAGCCAGGAGAAGAAGGATTTTCTGAAGCTGTGCGGCGCCGAGCTGATCGAGGTGCCAGCCCTGCCCTATGCCAATCCCAACAATTATCAGCATGTCGGCCGCCGGCTCGCCGACGAACTGCGCAAGACCGAGCCCAATGGCGTGCTGTTCGCCGACCAGTGGAATAACCTCGACAATGCGAAGGCGCACTACGAGTCGACGGGTCCCGAGATCTGGGAGCAGACCGGCGGCAAGGTCGACGGCTTCGTCTGCTCGGTCGGCAGCGGCGGCACGCTCGCCGGCGTCAGCCGCTATCTGAAAGAGAAGAACAAGGACGTCCGGATCGCCTGCGCCGATCCGCATGGCGCCGGCATGTTCGAGTATTTCCGGAGCGGCGACGCCAAAGCGACGCCGGGCGGCTCGATCACGGAAGGTATCGGCCTCAACCGTGCGACCGCAATCGTCGAGAGCGCGAAGGTGGATGACGCCTATCTTGTTCCCGATGCGGAAGCCGTCACGGTGATTTACGAGCTGCTCCAGCACGAAGGCCTGTGCCTCGGCGGTTCCACCGGCATCAACATCGCCGGCGCAATACGACTTGCGAAACAGCTCGGGCCCGGCAAGACGATCGTCACCGTGCTCTGCGATTCCGGCAGCCGCTATCAGTCGAAGCTGTTCAATGCCGACTTCATGCGCGCCAAGAACCTGCCGGTGCCGGAATGGCTGGAGAAGCGCAGCAACATCAAGCCGCCGTTCGTCTAGGCCGGGAGGGTCGCGGCCGCCCGGATTACGAAGTCCGGCTCAAGTTGAGCAAGCCGCAGTGCCGCAGCCGTAGGGTGGGCAAAGCGAAGCGTGCCCACCACGCCTGCCGCGATCGCCGAGGGATGGTGGGCACGGCGCGACGCGCCTTTGCCCACCCTCGGCAGCCCGCTTCACCGCAAGATCTGGCTCAAAAACAGCTTCGTCCGCGCGTGCTGGGGAGCGGCGAAGAACTCGTTCGGCGTATTGGCCTCGATGATCTGGCCCGCATCCATGAACACGACGCGGTTGGCGACCTCGCGGGCGAAGCCCATTTCGTGGGTGACAACCAGCATGGTCATGCCCTCCTCGGCGAGGTCGACCATGGTGTCGAGCACTTCCTTGACCATTTCGGGGTCGAGCGCCGAGGTCGGCTCGTCGAACAGCATCACCTTGGGGTTCATCGTCAGCGCGCGTGCGATCGCGACGCGCTGCTGCTGGCCGCCGGACATCTGTCCGGGAAACTTGTTGGCCTGGTGCGGGATCTTGACCCGCTCCAGGAATTTCATCGCGTTGACCTCGGCGTCCCTCTTCGGGATGTTGCGCACCCAGATCGGCGCCAGCGTGCAGTTCTCCAGGACGGTCAGATGCGGGAACAGGTTGAAGCTCTGGAACACCATGCCGACCTCGCGGCGGACCGCATCGACGTGCTTGAGGTTCGGCCCGAGCTCGATGCCGTCGACGACGATCTCGCCCTCCTGGAATTCCTCGAGCGCGTTGATGCAGCGGATCAACGTCGACTTGCCCGAGCCCGAGGGGCCACAGATCACGATGCGCTCGCCCTTTTCGACCGCGAGGTCGATGTCGCGCAGTACGTGGAACTCGCCGTACCATTTGTTGAGGCCGGAAATCTTGACGATGGGGTCGGACATGATGACCTCGATCAGTTGCGACGGTGGGCGTTGAGGCGGTGCTCGACGAAGAGCGAGTAGCGCGACATTCCAAAGCAGAAGATGAAGTAGATGATCCCGGCGAAGGCAAAGCCGGTGAACGCGGTCGACGGCGTCGACCATTTCGGATCCGAGAACGACGCCCGGAGCGAGCCCAGCAGGTCGAACAGCGCCACGATCGAGACCAGCGACGTGTCCTTGAACAGCGAGATGAAGCTGTTGACGAGGTTCGGAATGACGTGGCGCAGCGCCTGCGGCAGCACGATCAGCGAGGTCGTCTTCCACCAGGACAGGCCCAGAGCGGCTGCCGCTTCGCCCTGCCCGCGCGGGATCGCGGCCAACCCGCCGCGGACGTTCTCGGCCTGATAGGCACCGGTGAACAGCGAAATGCCGATCAGCGCGCGCACCAGACCGTCGACCGTGAAATTGCCCGGCAGGAACAAAGGCAGCATGTAGGTCGCGAAAAACAGCACGGTGATCAGCGGCACGCCGCGCCAGAACTCGATGAAGGCGATCGAGAAGATCCGGATCAGCGGAATGGTCGAGCGGCGGCCGAGCGCCAGCGCGATGCCGATCGGCAGCGAGGTGACGATGCCGGTCACGGAGACCACCAGCGTTACCAGAAGCCCGCCCCACAAATTGGTGGTCACGACCGGCAGGCCGCCGTGATCGAGCCCCATCAGCTTGATCACGACCGCGATGGCCATGAAGGTGGCGATGCTGGATGTCAGAGCCCGGCCGCCGGTGCGAACGCCGCCACCGAGAACGAAGGCGATCAGGGAGACGATCGCCGCCGTGATGGCGAAATCGGCCCAGACCGACTGGCCCGTTCCCTGGAACTGGTCACGCAGCCAGGTCAGCGGAAAGATCAGCCAGTAGATCGCGCTGCCGACCAGCACGATGAGATTGCCGGCAACCCAGAAGAGCGGTGCGATGGCCGAGGTCTTGCCGAGACTGAGCAGAGCCTGCCCGGCGCCGATGATGCTGTCATCGAACAATTGCAACAGGCCGGCCGTCCAGCTCAGGCCGAACCCGGTGATGCCGCCGCCGTGCAGCAGAAAGAACGCCACCACGGGAAAAGCGAAGAAGAAGAGACTTGCGTTCAGTCCTTTCGCCGGCAGGCGCGGAATCAGCAGCGGCAGCAGCAGAGCCGCCGCCAGGATCAGCGAGAGATTGACCCGCCAACGCTCGGCCTCGGGATAGAAGCCGTAGATCAGTTGCGGCAGCTTGGCCTGGATGTAGGGCCAGCAGGCGCCGACCGTAAAGCCGGCATTCTCGGTCAGGCACGCCGTGCGATCCTTGCCGGTCCAGACCGCATCAACCATCAGGAACCTGACGGAGGGAACGATGGTGAACCAGAGCAGCAAGGCGCCGACGATCGTGAGCAGGATGTTGGTCGGCGAATTGAACAGGCGGGTGCGCACGAGGCCAATGAAGCCCGTGGTCTTCACCGGCGCGGGACGCTCGGTGAGCAGGTCCCGGCGGACGTAGGCGGACGAGGTGATGTCGCTCATGCGCCGAGGCTCCGGCTGACGCGCCAACCGTACACGCTCATGATGGCGCTCGTGAGCAGCGAGATCAGGAGGTAGACGCCCATCGTCATGGCAATGATCTCGATCGCCTGCCCGGTCTGGCTCAGCGACGTGCCGGCGAACACCGACACCAGGTCAGGATAGCCGATCGCGACCGCGAGCGAGGAATTCTTGGTGAGATTGAGGTACTGGTTGGTCAGCGGCGGCACGATGACGCGCATCGCCTGCGGCACGACGATCAGGCGGAGCGTGGTGCCGCGGCTAAGGCCGAGGGAGGATCCCGCCTCCATCTGCCCCCTGTGCACGGACAGGATGCCGGCGCGCACGATCTCGGCGATGAAGGCGGCGGTGTAGGTCGACAGCGCCAGCGTCAGCGCCACGAATTCCGGGATGATCCGCGAGCCGCCGGCGAAATTGAAGCCCTTGAGCTGCGGCACCTCGAAGGTGAAGGGCACACCGGATACCAGCATGGTGGCAAGCGGCAGGCCGAACAGCAGGCCCAGCACATAGGGCCAGATCCGGATCATCTGCCCCCGCTGAAACAACGCTCGCCGTGCGTAGATGCGCAAGGCCAGCGACGCCACGATGCCGAACGCCAGCACCGCGAGGAACGCCTCGAAGCCGCTCTCGCCGATCGGGCGCGGAATGACGAGGCCGCGATTGCTGATGAAGGCCAAGCCGAGCAGCGAGATGCTCTGCCGCGGATTTGGCAAGGCCGCGAGCACCGCCAGGTACCAGAACAGGATCTGGAACAGCAGCGGCAAATTGCGGATGATCTCGACATAGATCTCGCCGACGCGCGACAACAGCCAGTTGGGCGACAGCCGGCACAGCGCGACGATGAAGCCGATCACGGTGGCGAAGAAGATGCCCACCACCGAGACCACGAGCGTGTTCAAAAGCCCGACCACGAACACGCGCAGGAATGTGTCCGAGCCGGTGTAGGAGATCAGGGTCTGGTTGACGTCGAAGCCGGCATTGTTCCGGAGGAAGCCGAAGCCGGCGGCAATGTGCTGGTTTTCGAGGTTGGCCCGGGCGTTGGAGACGATCTCATAGCCAATCCAGCCCAGGATCGCCGCGAAGGCAAACTGGACGGCGACGCCGTTCCAGCCCGCCTTGCCGCCCAGAACGCGCCTGATCTTCAGCGCGATCTGGGCCGGCGGTTTTCGAGCCTCGGTGCTCATCGCCGCGGATCAGGCGGGATCAGCGGATCGGCGGCGCGTACTGGAGACCGCCCTTGTTCCAGAGATTGTTGAGGCCTCGGTTGATGGCGAGCGGCGAACCGGCGCCGACGTTGCGGTCGAACACCTCGCCGTAATTGCCGACGGCCTTCACGATCCGCACCACCCAGTCCTTGGTCAGGCCGAGCTGTTCGCCGAAATTGCCGTCGCTGCCGAGCACGCGCTTCAGCTCCGGATTTTCCAGTTTCGCCTTCTCGTCGACGTTCTTCGAGGTCACGCCGAGCTCTTCGGTGGTAACCAGGGCGAACAGCGTCCATTTCACGATGTCGAACCACTGGTCGTCGCCGTGGCGCACCATCGGCCCGAGCGGCTCCTTCGAGATGATTTCGGGGAGCACCATATGGTCGTTGGGATTGGCAAGCTTGAGGCGGTTGGCGTACAGGCCCGACTGGTCGGTGGTGAAGACGTCGCAGCGCCCGGCTTCATAGGCCTTGACGGTTTCATCGTTGGTGCCGAACGCGATCACCTCGTACTTCATGTTGTTGGCCTTGAAGTAGTCGGCGAGGTTCTGCTCGGTGGTGGTGCCGGTCTGGACGCAGACCGAGGCGCTGTTAAGCTCGAGCGCCGAATTCACCTTGAGCGACTTCTTCACCATGAAGCCCTGCCCGTCATAATAGGTGACGCCGGTGAAGTTGGCGCCGAGCGAGGTGTCGCGCGAGATGGTCCAGGTGGTGTTGCGCGAGAGCACGTCGATTTCGCCGGATTGCAGCGCCGTGAAACGGTCCTTGGCGGACAACGGCACGTACTTGACCTTGGTCGCATCGTTGAAGATCGCCCCGGCGATCGCGCGGCAGAGGTCGACGTCAAGCCCGGTCCAGTTGCCCTTGTCGTCGGGCGAGGAGAAGCCGGGCAGACCCTGGCTGACGCCGCAGGACAGCATGCCCCGGTCCTTGACGGTCTTGAGCGTTTGCGCATCGGCGGCCTGGGCGGAGAGGCCGGCGGCGAGAGCGAGAGTGAGAGCCAGGGTTACGCGTTTCATGGGCTGAAGGCCTTTCAAAGTCGTCTCAAGGTCAGGAATGTCGTCTTTGGGATCGTCTCCGCGAGGGCTAGCCGCATCAGGACTAGCCTTGCAAGAGTCATGCTGGAAAACCTTGCCGAACACTCGCCCATCCCGGGAGGCCATACCTTAATCCCCGCCGCAGGCGCCCGCCATTATGGCTGTGACGCAAGGTCCGGTCAGACGATGGATCGAAGGTCGCGGCAGCCCCTCAACATGCGGCGACTGAATAGCACCCACGCATCTCAGAACGACTGGCGAGCCGGGTCAAGGGGTTGACGGGACTCTTCTGTGTTCTGTTATTAACGGCAGCGGCCTTCGGCCGGCCCGCGGGCGCGGCGCGCCCGGTGGAAACGCGGTTTTGAAAGCAGACGCATGGATTCCTCGCACCCCTCCCAACAGCACGCCGAGACCCGGCTGGTGACCTCCGGCCGCGACACCAAGGCGCAGAAGGGGTTCGTCAATCCGCCGGTGTTTCACGGTTCGACCGTGCTCTATCCGACCGCCGAGGACCTGCACGCCCATCGCGGCGAGTTCCAGTACGGCCGCCACGGCACCCCCACCACCAGGGCGTTCCAGGAGACGCTGATGGCACTGGAGGGGCCGCAATGCGCCGGCGTCGGCATCGTGCCGTCAGGCCTGTCGGCGATCTCCACCACCCTGCTCTCGGTGCTGAAGACCGGCGACCATCTGCTCGTCTGCGACAACGTCTATCGGCCCTCGCGCAATTTCTGCAACGGCATGCTCGCGCGCCTTGGCATCGAGACCACCTACTTCGATCCGCTGATCGGCGCGGGCATCGACAAGCTGTTCAAGCCGAACACCCGCGCGGTGCTGGTGGAGGCGCCGGGCTCGCAGTCGTTCGAGATGCCTGATGTCCGCGCCATCGCCGAGGTCGCGCATGCGCGCGATGCGCTCGTCATCGACGACAACACCTGGGCGACGCCGCTCTATCATCGCTCGCTCGACCAGGGCGTCGACATCAGCATGCAGGCCGCCACCAAATATATCGGCGGCCATTCCGACATCATGTTCGGCACCATCTCGGCCAACGCCAAGGCGTGGCCGCAGATCGCCGAAGGCATCCGCCTGCTCGGCGTCTGCGCCGGCCCCGATGACGTCTTCCTCGCGCTGCGCGGCCTGCGCACGCTGTCGGTACGATTGGCGCAGCATCATCGCTCGGGGCTCGACGTGGCGCGCTGGCTCGCGGCCCGACCCGAGGTCGCGCGCGTGCTGCATCCGGCGCTCGAAACCGATCCCGGCCATGCGATCTGGAAGCGCGATTTCACCGGCGCGTCGGGCCTGTTCAGCATCGTGTTGAAGCCGGCGCCGCAGAAGGCCGTCGACACCATGCTCGACACGCTCAAGCTGTTCGGCATGGGCTTCTCCTGGGGCGGCTTCGAGAGCCTCGTGATTCCCTTCGATTGCGACGCCTATCGCACCGCGACCAAGTGGTCGCCGGGCGGCCCGACCCTGCGTCTTCACATCGGCCTCGAAAGCGTCGACGATCTCAAGTCCGATCTCGATCGCGGCTTCGCTGCCCTCAAGGCGGCAATGTGAGCCTGCTCACAAGGCATCGCGCCTCGGGACGCGGCAATCGCGCCGGCGGACGCGCAAAACGCGCGCCGCGGGAACGCGCAGCCGCCGCAAACGTTAGCGCGGATGTGCGAACAAAGGGGTTGAACCGCTGACGTTTGGCGCTAGCCTCACCAATCGACTCCAATCCGGACGCGGAGCATGGGAACGTTGGTTCTGCTCGATCTGATGGGCGGCGTGGCGCTGTTGCTGTGGGGCCTGCACATGGTCCACAGCGGGATTCTGCGCGCCTTCGGCCCGGACCTGCGGCGGCTGCTCGGCAAGGCGCTCGGCAACCGATTCAACGCGTTCGCCGCCGGGCTCGGCCTCACCGCGCTGCTCCAGAGCAGCACGGCGACGGCGCTGATCACCAGCTCATTCGCGGCAGAGGGCCTCGTCAGCCTCACTGCCGCGCTCGCCATCATGCTGGGAGCCAACGTCGGCACGACGCTGATCGTGCAGGTGCTGTCGTTCAACATCGCAGCCGTTGCGCCTGTCCTGTTCGTGCTCGGGCTCGTCGCCTTCCGCTCCGGCCCACGGTCGCGGATCAAGGATATCGGGCGCGTCTTCATAGGCCTCGGCTTGATGCTGCTGTCGCTGCACATCCTGCTCGACACGCTGGCTCCGGCCGAGAACGCGCCGGGTGTTCGTGTCATGATGTCCGCGATCACGGGCGATCCCGTGCTCTGCATCGTCATCGCCGCGCTCGTCACCTGGGCGGTGCATTCGAGCGTCGCCAGCGTGCTGCTGATCATGTCGCTGGCCTATTCGCAGTTCATCACGCCTTATGCGGCCCTCGCGCTGGTGTTGGGGGCCAATCTCGGCAGCGCCATCAATCCCGTGTTCGAGGGCGCCCGGCGCGACGATCCCGCGAGCTACCGCCTGCCGCTCGGCAATCTCGCCAACCGCGTGATCGGGATCGCGTTGGTGCTGCCGTTCCTGAATGGGATCGCCGAGCACATGCACGCCTGGCAGCCCGATCTCGCCAGGATGACGGCGGCCTTCCACATCGCCTTCAACGTGGGCACCGCCGTCATCTTCATCGGCCTGCTCGACATCATGTCCCGGCTCCTGACCCGGCTGCTGCCCGATCGCGTCCGGGAAGACGATCCGGCCCGGCCGCGCTATCTCGACGAGAGCGCGCTGGAGACGCCGTCGCTGGCGCTCGCCGACGCCGCGCGCGAGACCTTGCGCATGGGCGATCTGGTCGAGGTCATGCTGCGCAAGGTGATGGCGGCGATGATGACCGGCGACCGCGCGCTGGTCGACCAGGTCACGAAGATGGACAATGTCGTCGACAGCCTTGACGAAGCCGTCAAGCTCTACGTGACGAAGCTGATGCGGGGCAGCCTCGACGAGAGCGAGGGGCGGCGCGCGATGGAGATCATCTCCTTCGCCATCAACCTCGAGCATATCGGCGACATCATCGACAAGAGCCTGAGCGAGCTCGCGACCAAGAAGATCAAGCGGCGCTTCCAGTTCTCGGCCGAGGGCGCCGAGGAGCTCGCCGCCTTCCACAAGCGCACGATGGACTCGCTGCGGATCGCCTTCGGCGTCTTCATGTCGGGCGATGCCAACGAAGCGCGCAAGCTGCTGGTGGAGAAGACAACGCTAAAGAACACCGAGCTCGCCGCCGTCGAGCGTCATCTCGACCGCCTGCGCGAGGGCCGCCCCGAGACCATCGAGACCACCTCGCTGCATCTCGATGTGCTGCGCGACCTGCGCCGCATCCACTCGCATATCTGCTCGGTCGCCTATCCGGTGCTCGATGCCGCCGGTGAGCCTTATCGCAGGAGCGAGGCGGATACCGCCCTGCCCGCCTCCGGCGCGGCGTCGGCGTTGCCGCGCTAGCGGCGCGTCTCAGCGATCCAGCGTCTTCGAGGCGCGGCTGCGGTTCTTGATGATCAACATGATGTTGCGGATGTAGATGATGGTCGCGAGCGCCTGTCCGAGGATGATGACGGGCTCGCGCTTCACGACGCCGTAGACCAGCGTCATCAGGCCGCCGCCCATCGAGCAGAACCAGAACGCCATCGGCACCACGCTGTTGCCGGCCCGCTCGCTCGCGATCCACTGCACCAGGAAGCGCGCGGTGAAGAACAGCTGCGCGACGAGGCCGAACGCCAGCCAGAAATCGAACTTGGCGACGAAGACGTCGTAGAGATAGTTATTCAACGCCTGACCGTATTGGATGATCATGCCTTCACCTCAGTCACGTCTGGTGTCGGCTTCTTGCGGCGGATCAGCCACCATACGCCGACGAGATCCATGATGCCGATCCACAGCCGGTCGAAGAAACCATAGTTTGACACGCCGGAATGGCGCGGCCGGTCGATCACGTCGACATAGGCGATGTCGTAGCCCTCGCGGCGCACCAGCGCCGGCAGGAAGCGATGCAGACCATCAAAATAGGGCATCATCAGGAACACGTCGCGCCGGAACGCCTTCAGGCCGCAACCGGTATCGCGCGTTCCATCCTTCAGGATCGCATTGCGGACGCCGTTCGCCACCCGCGACTGGAATTTCTTGAAGCCGGTGTCCTTGCGTCCGACACGCTGACCGGCCGCGAGACCGACGCGCCCCGCCCCCTTCTCGACCGCCGTGATCAGATCCGGCAGGAAGCCGGGATTGTTCTGCCCGTCGCCGTCGAGCGTCGCCACGATCGCGCCACGTGCTGCGCGCACGCCACTGCGCACTGCTGCCGACTGGCCGCCTGATCTGGCATGGCGAAGCTGCCGGAGATTGTCCCGCTGTTGCATCATCGCGCCGAGCCGTTCGCCGGTCGCGTCCGTCGAGCCGTCATTGACGTAGATGATTTCATAGGCCCAGCGGCCGTCCAGCGCCGCGCCGATCTCCTCGATCAGCGGCGCGATGTTGTCGGCTTCGTTGCGCACGGGAACGACGATGGAAACCGAAGGCTGGGACGACGACAAATCGAAAGCTCGTGGTTGGAATTGGCCTGCGACCTGAGGAACCGGCGACCCCGGCAGGCAGTCGCTTTTATGGGGCGGATGCCCCGTGGGCAACCCTTTTGAGGCGGCCCGAGACCGCCCCTGCAAGAGGCACAATGGTGCCGTCGGCGCGGATGGCAAAGCCGAGCCTCCGGGCCGCGAACCAGTAGCGCACCGCCATGGCGCCGACCATGCCGACCAGAGCGCCGGCGACGACGTCGCTCGGATGATGCGCGAGCAGCACCAGCCGGGTCAGCAGGATCACGATTGCGTAAGTGAACATGAACACGCGCAGGCGCGGCCACAGCGCCGAGACCGCAAACGCCAGCGCGAACGCCGTCACCGCATGACCCGACGGCAGGCTGGCATAAGCCCCTGTTCCCTCGAACGGGATGAAGTTGAACGGATCGGCCTTGCCGCCCACGAACGGACGTCCGCGACCGATGAGATATTTGAGGATCTCGGCAACGAACACGGACAGGGCGACAGACAGAAACAAGAACTGCAGCCGCGTGCCAAGGCCGAGCAGCAATCCGCGACGGGTGTCGTGCAATCCCGCTGCAACGAGCGCCAGGACCACCAGCGTCCCCCCGAGCACGGAGAGCACATACTCGTCCTTGCCGAAATCGGTGAGGATGCGGATCGGCCACAGGCTCGGCGTGCCGCGCGCCGGCATCAGCTGGATCTCGGTCTGATCGAACGCGAGCATCAGCACGATGATCAAGGCCGCACCGGCGGCGCTGAGCCACAGCGAATGCCGCGCCAGATTTCGCGCGGCTTCGGCGCGGCGCGAATGCGAAGGCGTACGAACGAGCTGCGCCAGGGCACGGCCCGAAACCGCGAGCAATTGCGCGGGATAGCCCGGGCGCGGCGCGATGTCGGCTGGTGCCGGCATCCTACTCAGTGCCTTCCGAGCGGAAGATCGAGATCGAGATCGCGCGCCCTTGCGAGAAATTATAGCCGTCGATGCGCGCACCTACCTTGTAGCGCAGCCCGATCGCCTCGGCGCGCTGCACGAAGCTGCGCTCCGAGCGCTGCTCGATCAGAGCGAAGCGACAGCTCCCCTGCCGCAGGAAATCCGCCGCGCCCGAGCCGTCGGTCAGCAGCGTCTGCGTGCCCGTCAGGAACACGAGGCTCGGCTCGTGATAGCCGGCAGCGGCCGCCTTCGGCCCGACGCAGGTGACGTTGCGAAGCGCGCGCGCGATCTCGATGCTCGGAAACAGCGGGGTCAGCGACGGCAGCACGATGCCGTAGACCACGACCGCCAGCATCAGCGCTGCGACCAGTGCGTTGAGCAGCGAGCGCTCGGCGCGATTGGTGTCGAACAGCCACCACGCGAACAGGCCGAAGATGAGCGAGGCCGCGATGAACGGCCAGGCCACGAAGGCCGGTTGCCGCGTCAGCATGACCGCGCCGACCACGGCGATGATCGAGGCGGCAGCGGGAATCGCGAACCACCAGGCCGAGCCGCGCGCGAGCCACGAGCGCGACAGGACGTTGCGCTCCAGCGCACCGACGGTGAGGATCGCGATCGCCGGATACAGCGGCAGCACGTAATGCGGCAGCTTGGTCAGCACCGCCTCGAACACGATCCAGGATGGAATCAGCCAGGCCAGCAGGAACTGCGCGCCGGGCTCGCGCCGGGCCCGCCACACCGCCGGCGCCGCCATCGCCGCAAGCGGCGCGCCCGGCCAGAATGTGATCCAGAACAGCGCCAGATACAGTCCAGGCGGCGCGCCATGGGATTCCTGGGCGCCGATTTTGCTCAGCATGTCGCCGCCGACGGAATCGGCGAAGAAGGCATCGCCGGCGCGCCAGAAGATCGCGACGAACCAGGGCAGCACCAGCACCAGCATCCACATCAGGCCCCAGAGCGGACGCAGCTTCCATAGCCACGAGGCATCACGGTCCTGGATCGCGAGCGCGACGATGGTCAGGCCTGCGAGCATCAGGATCAGCGGACCCTTGATCAGGATACCGACCGCGAGCGCGGTCCAGAAGATCGCGGGCCAGCTCCAGGGCGGATGGGTCTCATCCTCTGCGCGCTGCCACGACAGATAGGCGCGCGACATCGCGCCCATCGCGGCGGTCACGCAGAACAGCAGCACCGCATCGGTTTTCGCCAGCCGTGCCTCGACGCCGAGCAGCACGGAGGCACACATCAGGAGCGCGGCAAGCACCGCCGCGCGCCGCGTGACGAAGCCGAGCGCGGCCCAATAGGTCATCAGCACGGCGCCGATGGCGCCGATCAGCGACGGCAGCCTGTACACCCAGATCCGCAATTCGGCCTTCGGCAGCTTGAGCGCGGACGCGGCTTCAACCGCGGCCGATTGCAACCAGTAGATGCCGACCGGCTTCTTGTAGCGGACGTCTTCCTGGAATCGGATGTCGACATAATCGCCGCTCTCGACCATCTGCTTGGTCGCTTGCGCAAACCGCGCCTCGTCGCGGTCAACAGGCGGGATGGTGAAGAAGCCCGGGAGGAATAGCAGCAGCGCGCAGAGCAGCAGGAAGCCGACCGCGCGGGCGTGGCTGGCCGTGGCGACGTCGAGCATGGACACGAGCCGGCTGCCCGGATTTACGGGCGCTTTCGGCTCGCGGGGGGCTCCAAAACGGGGGCTGGGATAGGTCTCGGCCATTGGTTCCGCTTACGCTGAAACCGTCATTCCGACAACCGGTTAAGGCGGGGTCATTGAATTCGAACGACAACTGTGTCCGCGGCGCCAGTGGCGTCGATCACGGTCAGCCGCGCAAAGCCCGGACCGGGCGGATCGATCAGGCGCTGGCGGCGCCCGTCGATCTCGCCGAGTGACGCTCCGTTAACCATGACGGTCATGGGAAGGACGCCGCCGGCGACTTTCACCGGCATGGCCGCACTCCCCTCGCCGCCGGAGCGGTCGACATCGATCCGCGAGCCGTTCAGCGGGAACTGGATGTGCAGCGCCTGCTCGCTGCCGGTCCGCATCAGGTCCCCGACCGGGCGGAACCGCTTCAGCGGCAATGGCAACTTGGCGTTGCTGGCGACCAGGGTTCCCTTTGGCGGCTTCGGCAACGGAACCAGCGTCTTGCCGGTGCGGGCGAAGGCGTCGAACAGGATTGGGGCTGCGGCCACGCGGCCGATCAGGCCGGGAACCGGCGCGCCGTCGGGCCGGCCGACCCAGATGCCGATGGTCATGCGGCCGTCGAAACCGACCGACCAGGCGTCGCGATAGCCGTAGGAGGTGCCGGTCTTGAACGCGATGCGGTTGTGGACGGCGTTTTCGGGCGGCGGCGTTCCCAGAAGCACGTTGCCGACCTGCCAGGCCGCGACCTGATCCAGCAGCCGCAGCGGTTCTCGATCATCTCGGCCGGTCATGAGGTCGCGCAACGGCATGGTGGTGCCGAGCCGGGCGAAACCCGTATAGAGCTGGGTGAGGTCCTGCAGTGTCACACCGACGCCGCCGAGTCCCATCGCGAGCCCCGGTGCCTCGTCCTTGGGCAGGACCAGATTCACGCCGGCCTGCCGCAGCCGCGACGACAGCCGGCTCGCGCCGACGCGGTCGAGCAGCACGATCGCCGGCACGTTCAGCGACAATTGCAGCGCCTTCTTCACCGGCACCGTGCCCTGGAACGTCATGTCGAAATTTTCCGGCGCGTAGGAGCCGAAGCGGACGGGCCGGTCGTCGATCAAGCTGTCGGGGTGGACGAAGCCGTCCTCGAAGGCGAGCCCGTAGATGAAGGGTTTTAGCGTCGAGCCCGGCGAGCGGACGGCGCGGGTCATGTCGACTTGCCCCGCCCGGCTCTCGTCGAAATAATCGGCCGAACCGACGCGGGCGAGCACGTCGCCGCTCTCATTGTCGACCACGATGATGCCGACCGAGATGTTGGGCCCGAGCGCAATGGCGCGGTCGCGCGCCAGCGGCTCCAGCACCTTCTGCAGATTGGCATCGAGCGTCAGCTTGATGACCGGCGTATCCTTGACCGTCGACAGCGCCGTGTCGGAGGCATGCGGCGCGAGGATCGGCATCGGCTTGCGCAGTTTTGGCACGGGCACGGCCTTGGCCTGCTTCGCGTCCTCAAGGCTGACCACATGCTCCTCGACCATGCGGTCCAGCACGCGGTCGCGCGCCTTGCGTGCGGCCTCGGGATAACGATCGAGCCGGCGCGTCTCCGGCGATTGCGGCAGCGCCACCAGCAGCGCGGCCTCGGCCAGCGAGAGCCGCTTCGGCTCCTTGCCGAGATAGGCGATCGAGGCTGAGCGGATGCCTTCGAGATTGCCGCCGTAGGGGGCCAGGGCGAGATAGAGGTCCAGGATCTCGTCCTTGCTCATGCTGCGCTCGATCTCGATCGCGCGTACGATCTGGCGCAGCTTGGCATAGAGCGAGCGTTGTCGCCGCGGCTCCATCAGGCGCGCAAGCTGCATGCTGATGGTCGAACCGCCCGAGACGATGTGGCCGCGCGTGGTGAGCTGTAGTGCGGCGCGCCCGAGAGCGAGCGGGTCGAGACCGTTATGCGCGTAGAAGCGCTGGTCCTCATAGGCGAGCAGCAGCTTGAGATAGGTCGGATCGACGTTGGCCTTGGCATCGACCGGCAGCCGCCAGCGGCCGTCGGCCATGGCATAAGCGCGCAGCAGTTTTCCGTTGCGATCGACGACCGTGGTGGAGACCTGGCGCGCCTCGTCGAGCGGCAGCGGGCCGAGCGAGTAGACCCAGGCGACGAAGCCACAGGTGGCGAGGATGAGCGTGAGTGCGAAGGCGGAGAGGACGCGAAAGCCCCTGCCCCTGGCTCCGTCATGGCCGGGGTTGTCCCGGCCATCCACGTTCTTCGTCGAGGCAACAAGGTCCGTGGATGCCCGGGACATCTGCGCGAAGACGCGCTTCGCGCTTTTGCCCGGGCATGACGACGGAATTTGTGGCCCGTACGGAGCGTCAGTCATTCCAAACACTCACTTTGCCGCCCGCACCTCGACGTTACCCGTCCCGGTCCGGCCGTAGCGCGAGGGATTGTACATGTCCTCGACATAGGCCTGCGGCAGCACGTATTTGCCGGGCGAGACCGCGCGCACGACGTAGGCGACGGTGAAGACCGACTTGGAGTCCGAGGCACGATCGACCGCCGCCGTGAAGCGGTCGTCACGGAACTCGGTATTTTCGGGCTCCTCGCCGTCCTCGATCCAGTCCAGCGTGCCGCTGTCGCCCGACGACACCAGCTTCGGATTGTCGATCTCGAGGCCCGCGGGCAGATAGTCGGACACCATGATGTGGCCGTACTCGGGCTTCGCCTCGGTGATCTTCAGCACCACGGCGAAACGCTGGTTCTGCTTGACCTTGCTGATGTCGGCGGGCTTGCCGTCGAGCGTGAAATAATTGCGCTCGATCTTGAAGCCGTTCGATGCAGCCGGCTCCGGCGTGACCGGCGAGCCCGACACCGAGACCACCGCCTGCACCGGCGCATCGCCGGTGTTGGTGATCTTCAGTGGCTTGCCCTCCAGCGTCACGGCCTTGTAGCTGCGGTACAGCGCGGTCTTGACCGGCTGGCCGTCGACGTCCATCGACAGGTTCTCCTTGGCGAGCGCGCGCGCCGCCAGTACCAGCCACGCATTCTCCTGCGTCGAGGTGTAGGGCGTCAGCCCTCGCGCGACTTCGACCCGCGACACCGCCTGCGTCAGCGTCGCCTTCGGCGCGTTGCCTTCGCTGGCGAGCGAGACCAGCGCTGCGGCATCGCGCAGCTGCGAGCCGTAGTCGGTGCGGCCGAACTCCAGCACCGGCTTCGGCGCGAGGCCGTCGAGCGCGGCACCGTAGACCCGCTCCGCGCGGTTGCGGTCGCCGACCAACGCCAGTGCCGCCGCAAGCTGCGACTTCGCGATCGGCGTCGCGAGGTTGGAGAGCTTGGTGTCGGCGAGATAGCGGAGATCGCCGATCGGCGCCACGCCATTGCGTGCGAGCACGTAGAGGCCGTAGGCGAGATCGCGCCCGCCGTCCTTGTCGGGCTCGTTGCCGTTCACGACCGAATTGCGGATGCGGTCGAGCGC
The DNA here is from genome assembly GCF_029989365.1 of Bradyrhizobium sp. Arg816. Lineage (GTDB taxonomy): Bacteria > Pseudomonadota > Alphaproteobacteria > Rhizobiales > Xanthobacteraceae > Bradyrhizobium. The sequence continues at coordinate 388,390 of NZ_JAPRAQ010000002.1, forward strand.
GTTCTTGAACAGCACGTCCGGCACCGCAAAGCCCTTTTCGCGGGCGCGGGTGAGGAAGTCCGTCACGTAGGCGTCGAGCCAGGCGTCGTCGCCTCCGGCCGACCACAGGCCGAAGGAGCCGTTGGAGCCCTGGCGCGCCAGCAGCCGCTCGATCGCATCGCGGATGCGCTGGTCGACCTCGGTGTCCATGGCCAGATGCGCGCCGGCAGCGAGCTCGTTGACATAGAGCAACGGCAAGGCACGGCTCGTGATCTGTTCGGAGCAGCCATAAGGGTAGCGGTCGAGCGCCTTTAGGATCGTTGCGGCGTCGAGCGCCGTCGACAGGCTGGCCGAAACCGAGACGCTGCCGGTGCCCGGGACGAGATCGGAGAACATATCCGAGGTTAGCGTCAGGCTTTCACCCTTCGCCAGCGTCCGGATCGAACGCCGCGCCAGCACCTGCGTCGCCGCCTTGACGTCGAGCGCATAGTGACGCGCCAGCGCAAGGCCGTTCGGTCCCTTGATGTCGACGTCGAGCGTCGCCTGCCCCGCCGCCGTCGCGTCGATTGCGAGCGTAAACGCGTTGCGCTGCTTGGCGGCGAGCTTGACCGTGGTTGCGGGATTGCCGGTCATCTTCACCGGACCGCCGGTCTTCACGTTGATGACGTAGTCGCCGGCCTGGCCCTCGACATTGTCGATCTCGAGGTTGACCGTGCCGTGGTCGCCATTGAGCAGGAAGCGCGGCAAGGTTGTGGTCAGCACCACGGGATCGCGGATCACGACATCCGTGTTGGCGCGGCCGAGCTTTGTCGCAGTCCAGGCCACCGCCATCACGCGCGCGGTGCCGGCGAACTCGGGGATATCGAAGCTCACTTCGGCGGTGCCGTCGGCGGCGACCGTGACGATGCCCGAGTAGAGCGCGAGCGGCTTTTGCGCGGGCGGAGAGCCCTGCAATTCGCCGGCACCGGCATCGCCACCTGACTTGATCTGTCCGCGCGTGCCCGACATGCCGTCGATCAGTTGCCCATAGAGATCGCGGATCTCCGCGCTCAGGCGGCGCTGGCCGAGATAATAATCGTCCGGCGCCGGCGGCTTGTAATTGGTCAGGTTGAGGATGCCGACATCGACCGCTGATATGACGACCTTGGCGTCCTCGCCCGGATTGAGCCCGTCGAGCTTGACCGGGATCTTCAACATCGCATTCGGCCGGACCAGTGCCGGCGGCGTCAGCTTCACCTGGAGCGTGCGGGTCTGCTTGTCGATGCCGAACCATTTCAGGCCGATCGCCCGGCCCGGCATGCGTTGCGCAGCCGCATCGAGCGGGCGGCGCAGCGTCGCCACCACATAGGCGCCGGTGCCCCAGTCCTTCCCGACCGGCAGCCTCACCTGCGCCGTACCTTCCTTGACGTCGATGGTCTGCGTCGTCAGCAGGCGGTCGCCGAGCACGTTGACGGTGAGCTTGCCGGCGCTGCGGACGTTCACGGACACCGTCATGGTGTCGCCGGAGACGTATTGCGGCTTGTCGATCGAGGTCTCCAGCAGGTCCGGCGTATCGGCGCTGCCGTCGGAATACCAGCCGACGTCGAACTGCACCGAGGTCACCGGACCGTCGGCGTCGTTCGACTTCACATCGAGCCGGTAGCGGCCGGGCTGCGGGCTGAGCGAGATCCGCGACGGCTTGTCGGCCGCGACCGTCACGTCGCCGTCGGAAACACGCGAAGTCGATTTGACCGGCTCGTACTCCCAGTAATTGTTCTGGCGATACCACTGGTAGCGCGACTCCATCTTCAGGAGCTCGTAGCGCAGGCCATCGCGGCGCAGTCTCTCACCCTCGGGCGAGACGAACACGACGTCGAACTCCGCCTTGTCGCCCTCGGCGACGTTCTTGTCACCGAACAGCGGCTTGATGCCGATCATGGCGTTGGCGGGCGCGACCGGCAGCACGATCTTGCGCTCGACGGCGCGGCCGCCGGTCTCGACCATGCGAACGAAGATCTGCGCCTCCTGCGGGCGCGTCGAGGCGGGCTGCTTGTCCAGCGTCACCGGGAAGGTGGCAACGCCATTGGCGTCGGCTTCCGGCAGGTTCTCCAGCGGTGTGCGCTCGTTCGAAGTTGTCTCCTCGTCGGCGACGCCGAACTGGTAGCCGGCAAAGCCCGGGCGTTCGCTCGCGGGCGCGACCAGCATGTCGCCTTCGAGCTGGAGGCCCGAAGCCGGCGCGCCATAGAGGAAATGGCCGTCCGCCTTGAGCTCCACCGGAGCGTTAGCTTTGATCAGTTTGTCCTTGGCGGACAAGTCGAATTCGATCCTGTCCGGAACGTAGTCCTCGACCATGAAGGTGGTCTCGCCGACCGATGAGCCCTTCGGATCGGTGAACGCGCGCACCCGCCAGGTCCCGGTCGGGACGGCCGAATTGAGCGGCACGGACAGCGTACGGCCGCCGGCGCCCTGGTCGGCGAGCACGGCGCGGCGGAATTCGACGCCGTCGGGGCGCTCGATCACCAGCGTCAGCGGCCCGCCGGCAACGGCGTTGCCCTGCCCGTCGCGCAAGAGCGCGGTGAGATAGACGGTCTCGCTGGAGCGATAGACGCCGCGCTCGGCATAGACGAAAGCGTCGGCGCCCGCAGGCACCGCCCGGCCCGAAACGCCGCGGTCGGACAGGTCGAAAGCCGAGGTCTTCAGGCTCAGGAAAGCATAGTCGGCCTTCTCGCCGGTGACCGTAAGCATCGCCGGCGACAGGCCGCCCTCGCCGCGCGCGAGCCCCGCCTCGAACAGCACATGGCCGCTGTCGTCCGTCTTGCGGGTCGCCAAAATCTCGTTGTTGCGGGCAACCAGCCGCACCTCGGCCTTGCCGACCGGGTCGGTCGAAGCTAGCGAATTGATGAAGACGTGGATGCCGTCATTGCCGGAATAGGCGGTGACCCCGAGGTCTGAGACGATGAACCATTGGGTGGCGAGCTGGTAGTCGTCTTCCGAGCCCGGCCCCTTGGCCGCGGCGGTCATCACATAGACGCCGGGCTGAAGCTCGCCGAGCGCCTGGTCGACCGGAAATGCGGTCGTGACATCCTGGTTCAGCGTCATCGCGGTCGCGAGCTCGCCGGTCCAGACCTTGACGCCGCGCTCGCCGCCGAGATCGGCGAGCTGGTATTTCGACAGCGTCTTCTGGAAATCGCTGTCGACCACCGTGTTGATCAGGTTGCGGTCGCCGATCCGGAAGACGTTGACGCTGACCGCGGGCGTGTTGACGCTGACCACGGGAATGCCGCGCTGGCCGGTCCGCGGCAGCACATAGGCACGGCTGGTGAAGCGCACGAACGGCTTGCGGTCGCGGACATAGACGTTGAACTCGGCCGATTTCGGCAGGCCTTCCTTGACGGTGGACGGCAGGCCGGCGCGCAGATTGATGTTGTAGCGCTCGCCGTGCTTCAGCCCGTCGACGCAGAGCTGCTTGCCTTCGGCCGACAGCGCCGGCTTGTCCTGGCCCGCCAGCGCGAGATAAGGCGCGAAATCGGTGCGCTTGGCCAGCTCTTCCGAGAACTGGAAGCAGGCGCGCGGACTCGCCGAATCCGAGTCCACGGTATAGTCGAGCAGCCGGAAGCCGTGCTCGTCGCGCATCTTCTCGTATTGGCCGCGGACGTCGGCGACCTCGCGCATGTCGAGCGACAGCCGCAGCGCATCGAGCGCCGGCCGCCACAGCTTGCGTTCGGCCAGCGACTTGCCGAGCACGGCGAGCGCATCCGCCTCCTCGCCCGGATTGCCGGCGCGCTGGTAGGCGATGTAGGCGGCGGTCGAGGCCCGCTCCAGCAGAAACGTCTGCTCGCTCGAGCTTTTCGGCGAGATCTGGAAGATCACCTTGGCGAGCCGCAGCCAGTTGCCCGTATCCTCCGGCGTGGTCGCGGCGATCTGGCCGAGCACCGACAGCCCGGTGCGGTAATCATTGCGCCGGAAGGCGGCGTCGGCGTCGGTGCGCAGCGTCGCGCTGGTCTTGGCGACCGGCCCCGCTTCGCTCTTGATCTGGGCCTCCAGCTTGATCGCGGAATCGGCGAGGTCGTCGCGCTTGAACGCCTTGTCGGCGGCCAGCGCTGCGCTAAGGCCGAGCGCCAGCGTGGCGCAGAGTGTGACGGCGCGAACAAGACCGATCATAATGGACTCCCGGAAATCGCGGCGCACGCCGCGTGAGCATGAAATGCGCGGAAAGGTGACGGACTCAAGGCGATGGAACCAAAGGTGCAAATCGTCGCATTCGCCATGACAAGGCAAGCCCTGAGGAGACCGATCGAGATATCGCCGCGCACGCCGTCCTGATGGCGCAGCCATACCTGACCCGTCGACCGGCGGCCGTGTCCCGGAAGCTGGCCAGCGGTCCCGGCGATGTAATCCATCGTCCAGTCCGCTACCGCTCAACCCGGCACCCTGACACCCCACCGTTCCGCTTGGTCGCGGCGTTGAGGAAAACGGTTCGGTTCAGACTTGGCGGGAGCGAGGATTTTTCATATTTGGCGTGATAGAAGACCGGCAGGCGGTAGCCGAGGCCGGCGCAAGGCTGGTCTCAAGACGGTCCCATAGCTCAACTGGATAGAGTAGCGGATTTCTACTCCGCGGGTTGCAGGTTCGAGTCCTGCTGGGATCGCCACGTCATTCTCTCGCTCCTGTCTTTTCAAAGACTTGGCCATCATTTTGGCTCACCGGGTTAACGGGTGAGCCAATGCCCGTTCGCGGTATGAGCTGTCCCGCTTGATGAGCCATCCGCTTGCGGTTTGCCGCCTTGGTGTAGACCTGCGCCTGGGAAATCGATGTCCACCCAAACCAAGACATCAATTGGTGGTCCGTCGCTCCGAGCTCCGCCAGATAGGTCGCGGCCGCCTTTCGAAGACCATGCGAAGTGCACCGGTCCGGCAATTTGGCATCACGGCACATTTCGCGGAACCAATTCCCGAATCCCGCGGCCGTAAAGGGCTTGCCAACGTGCGTCACGAGAAAGGTCAGGTTCTTTTTGTCCGCCGACATGGCGTCGATCGCCTCCTGGAGGCGCGGGCTCACGGTGACATCGAAGGGGACATCCGTCTTTTGCCTCCGCATCGACATCATACCGTTGCGGATATGTTGTCGCCCCATGCGAACGACGTCGCATCGGGATTGGCCAGCCTGAAGCAATAGCTCATAGGCCAGCCTTGCCCGCGTACCGAGCGCATGGTGCTGCTCAAACTGAGCGCACTCGTCGACTTCCCACGTGTGATGGCCCCTCGACTTACCCTTCAGCAGCTTCACCGCGGACAACGGATCCGCCTTGATCAGCCTGCTGGCGAGACAGTAATCGAGAAATCCGCGGAGTGCTTTGCGCCAATTAAGCTGCGCCGACGGTGTCTTGCCGGAAATGATATTCTGAAGTGCGGTCGAGTGCAGCAAGCAGATGCGCTTGCTTCCATGATCTTCCCGGAAGCGCTCCAATATGGCTCGGCGGTTGCTGCGTGTGGTCGGCGCCAGCGCCTTGAATGCATCCGACTGATAGTAGCCAACGACCGCAGCGTTCACGGTACCAGGTATCGTCCGCCCTACACCAATCTGAATCATGGTGGGCTCGCCCGATTTGGCGGCCTCGTAGTCGTTCATGAACTGCTCAGAGCCGGGCATCCCCTTCAGCCTGATCTTCTTCTGTCCGGGACGCCGATAGTAGAACACCGACTTGCCGTGCTGAGTCTCATAGCCATGCACGTTGGGCGGCAGCTTCCACTTCATTTCACGAGATCCCATTCATTTTGAACTGAAGGTCTCCCGTCGGCGTTGTCAGCGATTACAACAATCTTCCCATCGGGCTCGATCTCAACAGATCGCACCCGAACGCCGGCGGCGACGGTGGCCTCAACCACCTTCGTAATATCGCTTTTTCGGACTCTGTGGGGGCCGCGGGACATTAGGCCAGCCTCCACTTGCAGTTACTCGGCACCTCAGACTCCATCGCTCGCGTGCCGCAGATCTGCGGCGATCAGCGCGGGCATTGCATACCCGCTCGTTACGCGAGCCCCGATGGCTCTAAGACCCAGTGGGATGGCCTATAGCGTCAATATTGTTGGTTTTCTCTCAAAAAGCAAGGACGGTGTACGATCCAAGCTAAAGCCGTGTCTCAGCCGGCCCGATCGTTGATCTCGCTGCATGACGAGTTCGGCTAGTGATCGCGACCTGTCGGGCAGGCATTGTCACCTCTCCGCATGAAGCCCTTATTCCTTCTCAAAGCCATGGCTGTCGAACTTGAGGGTGCGGCTGTTCTCGGTAACGGTGCGCACGAGCTGACCGGCGGCTGCACGTTGTCGGCCATCTTCCCGATTGTTGTCGACCGATCAGCAAGAGGCAACGCAGGTGGGGTCCGAGCCTTGAAGATTATCAGGAGGAAGCCGGCGTCTATCGGCGGCGGCTGCGTAGCGGGATCACGCGCCGTTAATGGGGCTCCCCTGACGGAGCCAACGCGGTGTAATAGGCCGTCAGCATGAGGTGCCCGCTGAGGTTCCTGGGCCGGTATTGCCAGACCTCGTAGTAGTGCTGCACGCCAGCTTCCGCTGCGAACCGAGGACGCTGGAATGCAAGATCGCCTCGGGCTGGATCTCCCGTTAGCCTTCAGCCCATTTGAACCGACCGCCGAGCCATCCAGGCTCGCGCTCGTCGTGCTGGGGCCGAGTGGACCCTGATTGAGCTTCAGATAGCGCTCGTCGACCTTGATCACGTATCCGTCCGAGGTCGTCCCGTGCGGCAGGGTATTCGGTGCGTTGGGCCATCCATCCGAGCGCGATATCCGAGAGACGGGCCTCGGTTTCCGGGTAGCTGGAGCCGCACTGGGAGACCGCCCAAAAGTCATCCAAGCCGGTTGCCACTCCGATTGGAACCATAGAAATTGAGTGGGTGGATTCGAGACTTCGCGAAGCCACATCCTGGACCAAGGCGGTCGATGCGCCCCGGGGTGGTGTCGTTCGAGCTTTTGGTCTGAACAGTGAAAATAAACGATGCACGCCGACTCCTGCGATCACTCTGCGGACTGCCGCGCGAGACGCCGTGGGTGGAGTTTAAGCTCAATCGCTTTGACGAAGAAGATGTGGCCCGCTACGTTTCTGGCCTTTCCAACTCCGCGATTTTAGCAGCAGAACGGCGAGCTTATCTGGTGTACGGCGTCGCCGATGACACTCACGAAATCGTTGGCACGTCGGTCGATCTCAAAGCAAAAAAAATTGGTAACGAGGTCTTTGAGCATTGGCTCACGAGATCGTTGGACCCGCATCTGAATCTGGAGTTTGTGACCATTGATTGCGACGGGAAGCGTGTAGAGTTGATCGCAATCGATCCAGCGTTTCAACGCCCGGTGCGCTTCAAGAAGGAAGCTTTCATCAGAATTGACTCAGTGCTCAAGCCGCTCACTGACTACCCTGAACGAGAACGGCTACTTTGGTTGGCGACTGCGAGTGCCTCATTTGAAGATGGCATAGCCATTCATCATGCAACGCCGGAAGAGATTTTTGAATATCTCGCTGTCGGAGAGCTTCTATCCCTCCTCGGAAGCCGGGCGCTCAAGCCCGTGGCGATGATTGAACAGCTAGCAAAGCTTGGGCTCATTCGCGACAACATGCAGGGTCGCTTCGACGTCACTAATCTGTTCGCGCTGTTAGCAGCAAAGAATCTGTCGAAAATCCCGAGCGTAGCAACGAAAGCGCCACGTGTTATCGAATATAAGCGAACTAAGAAGGTTGACGCGGTCGGCGATGTCACTGGGCAACTTGGATACGCGATCGGCTTCTCTCGTTTGTTGCAGCACGTCATGACCCGGATGCCGCATGAAGAGGTGATGGTCGACGGCGTGAGGCAAAACAGATTTCCAATCCCCGATATTGCTGCCCGAGAGTTGATCGCAAACGCGCTCATACACCAGGACTTCACGCAGCCAGGGGCGCCCGTCGTTGAGGTGTTCAAGGACAAAATTCAGATCACCAACCCTGGTATCCCATTGATCGACACGATGCGCTTCATTGACGCGCCCTCGAAGTCTCGCAACGAGAAGCTTTCCGGAATTATGCGACGCATTGGGCTCTGCGAACAGCGCGGAAGCGGAATTGACCGGGCACTAGAAGCTATTGAGCGCGAAGCACTTCCGGCTCCGTTGTTTCGCGAAGTCGAGGGATCGACCGTCGTTGCCGTGTTTCGTCCGGGAAGTTTTGCCGAGATGGACCAAGAAGCGCGCATAAGGGCTTGCTACCAGCACGCTTGCCTGCGCTACGAGTCGAATGACTACATGACGAATGCAAGCTTTAGATTGCGCCTCGGGTTGAGGGATAAGCAGTACCCGCAGGCTTCCATCGTAATTCGGGACACGATTGATCAAGGCTTGATACGGCCGCTTACCGAAGATCAGGCAAACCGTAACGCGAAATACGTCCCTTGGTACGCCTAGTTTCTTATGTAATTGGTCTGATTCGGCTAATGTCAATTAATTGAAAATGTTCTTTAAAATCAAACACTTGGTTGAAGTTCCGTTATGTAATTGCGTTCTGGAGTCAGCTCGGGTCAATTCGATTAAGAACGAATCCCGTAGAGTCCGGACAATGCCGGCGAAAGTAACTAGAATCGGCTCGGTCGAGCCTTCGGTGATCACGGCCTCGGTCATGGCATGCGGAAGGATACGCTGACCCTCGCCGATCTATCCCTGCGCTGCCAGCTCGTCTGGCACGGTCGAGCCCGGGAGGCATTCAAGCAGTACGTCAAAGTCCCCGGGGATCGAGACCAACCAAGCTCATGATCCATGCATTATTGAGTTCCGCGAAGCGCTCCCAGCGAGCGAAGAGCGTGGCGGTGAGCGTTTACCGGGGCAATCAGTCGTTGATCGACAGGGCATCAAGCGCGCTTAAAAATCCGCTACCGATGCCACAAGGCGCCGTTACCGCCGACGCGCGATCGGCGACAACCGTTGGAAGCGTGGATCTGCAGTTAACTCCGGGGACGCTGTTTCAATCGTCTTCAAACATGCACCAAGCTCACTGGGAGACCACAACACTTCGTCGCCAATCACCCGGTGCAAAAATTCGAGCGCCTGATCCGGAAACTTGCCGCACAGATCGGCTTGATGAAGGAGATGCACCAAGAAATCAGGGTGAGCCACCGATTGCAGCCACGCGCCGAGCAGCGCTAATGCATCTGGAAACCTATCCTGTGCTGCAACACACAAGCGGCCAAGGCTCTCGGCAATGGCAGGCGAACCGTTGTCTCGGGTCTTGGGCCAGATGGCGTGGAGATACGGGGTAATCCGGTTGGTCCAATAGTCAGCACGCTGTTCGCCCGCCCCCTCCAGCGCTCTCGCCAGCGTCTGTGCTGTCTCATGCAGGCCATCCGGTGGCAGCGCATGGGTGGCGCCAGCCAGTTCTGCGACGGTGAACGTGTCCCCACGGTCGAGGGCGGCGAATGTCAGCAGCGATGCGTATTGACTGCGGTGCTCGCCCAACGTCGCATAATGGTGCGCAGTATCGAGGAAGGCAGGCTTAAGCACTTCCATCAAAGGGCGGTACAGACGCGGGGACCACAGAAAGCCCTCCCAGACCGCGCGCGCTTCAGCCTCAGAGCGTTGCCAGTCGAAAAGCGGCAAGAGGCATTGCGTCGCCCACTGCCTGTCCACGCGGAATAGTGCGATGACATGAGCTGCCAGCACGACCCGACCATGCCGAAACCTATCCACCCGCACGTCGCAAAGTCCAGTAAAGATGGGCTTGATTTCTTCAGACAAGCCTTGCCCATCCTTCAGCGAGCGTCGATACCACCAGCGCAGTAGCGCTTCCGTTACAAGCCCCACCGGGTGATTGATGGCGCGCGTGACAGGCTCGCCGCTATTGACGTCGTCCTGATAATCGAGCGCAAGGATGCGGTCCGCGAGGCTGAAAAAGCGTGCTTCCTGACCTTCGAAGGTCTTGGCGATAGTTTGCAACCACCAACTGACACTGTGGACGAGGTCTTGCAGTACCTGGTTGGGTGCCTCAGCTAAGACCGGCGCCATATAGCGCCAAGAGCGCTTGAGAAGCTTTTCCTCTGACCACGCCTGCAGGGCTTCGCGCCATCGATCAGCCGGCCACACCCCTTCCTTAGCCAACGCGCACAAGGCACAAGCGGTGGTAGCGAAGTCGTCGCTGCAGCGCTGCCGCCAGTCGTCTTCCTGCCAGTGATCCGTGCCCGGTTGCTGCCTTAGCCATTCGATCAGATCACGGCGACGACGCGGTGTGGCGACGAACTTGCGCAGCTCGTCGCCATCGCCCGTCCAGAATGGAAAATCATCGCGGTGATCCGCCGCTAGCTCCCACTCTGGATACTGTGCAACAAGGGCGGCCAACCGTTCCTGACTTTTCACACCCAAGACCGCGCCAGTCTCAGCGACATTTGCCAGTCGCCGCCAAATCTCCCGATCCACAATCCGGGCCCAGCGCTCTGGCTCAATGTCGTCCTTAAACATGGCTCGAGGAGGTCCGGCGAGGATGGCTCGCTCAAGCTCTACCTGCATCGCCTTATCGAGTTGCGGTGCCAGTGCAGCCAGTAAGCGAATGGCTTCCCGTTGGGTTTCCACCGACCACAGCCACCATTGCTCATCCGACAATAGCCAGTCGAGCGCGCGGCGATGATCTAGCACGGTACCCTGCGCGGCTGCGAAGAACGCGAGGCGACGGAACAGCGGATAAGGTAAATGCCACCAGGACTCTGCCATCAGCGATGCCCGCTCTGGCGATTGAGCTGCCGTCGCCAGCCAGGCGTCCCGCGTTAGATCGATCAATGCGGTCCAATCGGTGGAGTCTCGGTTCTGCGGGTGCTCACTGATCGAAGGTTGACTAATGTAGGAGCGATCGCTCCTGTCCTCCGCGCCGCCGAGCTCTCGCATGAGATCGAGCGCATCGCGCAACAAAGTACTGAAATCGGAAAGCAGCTCCGGTAGTGCGGCCACCCAGCGCCCATTCTTGGACAGATCGCGCAGCATGGAATGCACGTGATCCGTCACCAGTACGATCTCCCATCCAACCAACTCGTCGATGCGCTCCGGCTCGTGGCTCTCACCATCTTCGGCTGGCCAACGGAACGGTTCGCGCAGAGATACGTGTGGCGTCAGCGCCTCTCGTATCTCCAGCCTAAAGGTAGCGGTCAGCCCATCGCGTTTGAAACGCTCGATGCAGCGATAAAGGTCGATGGCGCGCACCCATGATTTGACACGCCTAGAGAGCAATAACGACCACAGCGTGCGCATCAGCGGACCAGGGATCGCGTTGGGCGCGCTTTCACGGATGCGCGTCAGCTCGGTCGTGCTGCCATCGAGTTCGAGTTTGGCCAGCTCGCTCAGTCGGCGGTCAATCTGGCTAGCCAGACCATCGTGCAGCTGCCCCCCGCGTTTGACTAGCCACAACAAAAGTTTCGGGTCGTTGAGATGACGAATCAACCAGCGCGCCAAGTGCCGCATCACTTCGTCCCAACGACTGGCGCGGGAGCCTGCATCGACGATCGCCATGGAGGGTGCCAGTGGATACGGCGATGGCCTGTGGATCAGACTGAATGCGAGATTTCTGTCTACCGACGCCATCGGCGGGACCCCGAAGCGGCCTAGGTCCGCGTGGTGATAGCGGTCTTCGCTCAAGGGCTCCAGCCAATCAAGCGATGGCACCGGATCTAAATCGGCAAAGCGCATGGCAGGCAGGCCGCCTGGATCGCTCAACGCCCACAGCAAACGGCCGACGAAGTCGTCTTGCTGAGTGCTCGCCAAGGGGCGCGCCATAGCGGACTCGACGACGATCCGCTCCTTGCCGCGCACACCGTCGCGATAGGTGTCAGCCCAGGCGCGAAGGGTCTTGTGCAGATAGGCGTGACGGTTGTGTTCGCGGTAGAGGACTGGCGTAACGTTCTTCGCCCGCCATTCGTTAGCGCGCTCGTCCTCCTTGCCTTTGGCGTAGCTGCCGAACGCGAACATTTCCGGCCACGACTCGCCGAGCAGACGGTCAGCGGCCAACGCGTCCATCATGTAGCGCAGCACCGGGTCATTGATGCTGTAACCGATGAAACATACGGTATAGTTGCGAAACAATTCGCTGACAAAACGTGCAGCCCAACGTTCGGTAAGGTAGGCTAGGCCAAAGTCACCGCTTGAGACAACGAGACGATCCAGCTCACCTGCTGTCGGTGCGCCGGTGAGGAGTCCATGCAGGTAGACCAAGCCATCCCAGCGGTTCTTCGGCACCGGAAGTAGTGGAGCCTGGAAACGCTCGATCGATAGAGACTTCGCGGCAAGCACCTCCTCGAAAAGGCGATCGAAGTTGGTGGTGATGATCCGTGTAAGGCCCTTGCGGCTTTTGCCCAAGGTCAGCAAGGCCTCGTGGGTCGCCGTCGCATTTGGAGCGCTGAGGTTGGGCTTCAGAATGCCGGCCAGTGCGCGACGCACGGTTTCGCGGCCACCAACAATTTCGGCCTCAAGCAGGCCGATAGCGGTGTCGAACTGCCCGGTCTTGATAGCGGATTGCTGGACCGCGCTGGGTTTAATAGCCAAAGCCGAATAGAGCCTGTCCACCAAGCCGCCCAAACCAGGCAGGCGAGCCGGGTAAGAGATTCCTGCGCCGCAAAAGAAAACAACGCGTCCATCCTCATGCACCTGCAGCAATCGCTCGGGAATGTCGGGGCCATGGCTGATGAATTGCGCCATTCAGCGTATCCCAGCAAGCGCCCGTTGGCGTATCGCGGGTAGCGCAAGCGCGTTCTGCTGGCCGAGAGGAAACCAGGGTGCGAGCAAGCTCACGACTCGCCACCGGTATGTCGCAGTCATTCTCGCGTCATCGCTCAAATTGCAGGCGGTTCGGTGAGCCCTCATCCCTGCAGACAAAGGCCGCTCGCAATGCAAGCTGCGGACACCAAATATTGAGATCCGATTTCCGAATCGTATGCATCCGGTTCTGGAGGACCGGTGAGTAGAGATTTCGTAAGTGGACTTGAGAAACGTAATGATCCAATGGCATTTGCAGCGCCGTCGCGAATCGGTTCCAGCCATTCTAGCGCGAATGCCGACCCGCACGTCACCCCTCGCCGTTAGGATGCGGCCGTCGTTTTGCTCTTCGCGACGGCGGTGTCAACCCGCTTCATATATTCTGGAAAGTTGCTGATATACCATTTGTACCGGCTGAGCGAGTAGTGTTCTTTATTCCAGCGATCCGTATCCCAGCCGCATTCCGACAGCTCGGAAACCCCAAAGATAAATTCGAGCGTGTCGGTGAAAGAGGACGAAAGCTCGTAGACTGACTCAGTCGCCATGGGAAGTGGACTCCCGTGAACGAAGAAGTTTCGCGCGCGAATGCTGTGCGCGATGGCTTCCGGCATCGCGGGAAGACGGGTTGCGATACAGGACGGGACCGTGGCCCAGCGCTGCAGCACCTTGTTGCGTAGATTGAGGCCGCGAACGAGGCCAAGATTATTCAGAATCCGCTCCCGATATTCGTTCACGGTCCCGCTTGTCTTCGAGGCCGCTTTCACCTGGCTTTCGAAGCTCGTCAGCAACCCCTCGACCTCCTCGGGAAGCGCGCCTTGTTTTGTAAAGTCCGAGGCGGGCAGTAGATCGAATGCGTTAGCCGCGCCGATAAGGCGCTCTGTCCTGTAGCGGTGGTTGCTGCGAAAGCCCTCGATGAAACGCTGGCGCGCGGCACGGCGCGGCTCGGCCGTATCCATCCATTGCGTTAGGACCTTCTTGAATTCGTCCTCATGCAGCCCGCCGTTCACGAGAGCGTCTGTTGGGATGACGCTCTGTACTTTCTCGGGCTCGCGGTGAATAAGGTGTAACCGCAGTTGGGTGTGTTCCTCCGCGTCCTTGTGTTCGAGTGTGACGTCTTCGACGTTCTGACAGGATTGCGTCACGAGTTCGAAGAGCGACATGATTTGCCAGACCAGGCGCAGGGCAGCCTCAAGATTGAGAGGTGTAGTGAAGCTACAGGTGACCCTGGCGCGATTTCGAAGCTCAAGGCCATCCGACGATGGGAAGCGTTCGCTCGTCGCGTTCCAAATGGTGATAGTCCCGACGTTGCAAGACGCTTCGATGATCGGTCCGCGATCCCACTGATAATAGAGCTCAAGGTGGCCACCCCGGCGCCGATGCTTAGGCGCGCGTTTTACCCCCCGCAGGATCTCGCGCAGCTGGCCAAAGGAGAGCCGGTGCTCGCCAATGATGTGGCCGAAGGTGCCAAGCTCGTAGAAGAGATGGTTAGCCTCGGTAAACGTAAACGAGATCGATGTAATCACGCAGGCTTCGGGTTCGAGATAATGCGCGCCCAGCACCACGTAGTTGGGCTGCAGCGTCATGTAGCGCTTGTGCTTCCCGTGATAGCTTGCACTCCCTGATATGGTGAGCGGCACGCAATAGATGGCGGAGATGCTGACCCCTTCCTTCGACACGCCTCGCACGCAGTTCATCTCATCGTCCTGCAGGTGAAGGAACTCGTCCGAAAAGATATCAAGCTTGGTGTTTGGGCCGTCGAGGTTGAGCGCGCCGGCATGGTCCGTTCCTTGAACGGTGAAGTGCGCCAGGATCTGCTTGGGCTCAGTGTTTTCTGCCACGGCTACCTCGGGTTATGATCTCACTGCCTCTCGAAGTCCTGGAAAAATTCCGCAGAAAACTTTTTGGAAAATGGAATGCAAGGACATCGCGGGCAGAGGTTAGATTTATTTCAAGCCGTCGCCGGGAACTGAGGTGGCCGGGGGAAGTACGGCTCCCCCCCGGGGCCCCCCGGGGGACGCTATGACGCCGCCGCGCTCTCCCCGCGCTTCTTGATCTTCAAGATCGTCGCTCGGCTGCATCCGGTAGCGTTCTGGATTGTGGTCCAAGACATGTTCTTCGCGAGCATGTCGGCGATGCCAGCATTGCGGTCGGTGTCTTCCTTCCTGCCCTTGTACTTGCCCTCGGCCTTCGCCTTCGCCTGTCCGTGCGCCTGCCGACGTCGCCGATCATCGTAGTCCTTGCGGGCAATAGCGGCGAGCATGTCGAGCATCATGCCGTTGATCGCCTCAAACATCCGCGAGGTAAACTCGTCGGTGTTACTCGTCGCCATCATCCACGACGTCGGCAGGTCGAGAGCGACGACACGAACAGAACGGGCCGCCATTTCGTTTCTAAGCCGCTGCCAGTCGCCTTGTGTAAGTCGGGATAGCCGATCCACCTGCTCGACGAGAAGCACATCACCCGGCTGCGCATCGGTGAGCAAACGGAATAGCTCCGGTCGCGCGAGCTTGGCGCCGCTCTCGTTCTCGACGTACCACGCCGCGACCTTAAGACCGCGCTCGACGGCGAAAGCCTTGAGCTGATCACGGGCGCGGTTGGCGTCCTGATCGTCGGTGGATGCTCGGAGATAGGCCCTGACGAACACCGTGAACCCCCATAGTTCAGTTAGGATGGTTCATATGACATTAGTTCATTTTGAGTCGTCAAACACAATTACTGAACCATCAAAAGTCCGGTTTGATTGGGGCGGACCCAAAGTGAACCAAACTGAGCGAAGCGCTTGCTTAAGTGCCGTATTGGCAAATCACCCAGCTTGCGATTGGGATCTCGGTTCGATAGTTGGCGCCGTGAGGAGCAGGCTGGCGCCCTACGCGGTAGCACGCCTAAGCAACGCCGCTTGTCCAAGAAAACTTTGCGGCGCTCGATCAATCTCGGAAGGTCCTTCCGACCGACTCTGCCATGTTTGACGAGGTATCAATCACTTCGAACAGCGGAACGAGCCGCTCAGCAGCGGTAATCGAAGCCGAAGTGGGACAAAAGATACTGGCAGCGCAGCAAAGAGCTGCAAGCCGCCCCGGCGTGGACATAGGCAAGATAATTACGAGCAATGCAAAGCGAAAATGGATCGTTTTCCAATCGATCCGCGGTCGTGACGTCACATATCCGGTGATTACTCGCCTCACTCACGAGGGAATGCGCATTCGATCATCAATCCGAGCGACGGCTATCTTGAGCGACAACCGGGTCGCGACAAATTAGAAGCCGAGATCATCCAATTACCTCAGAAAGCTCTAAGCTCCGCGACACACCCGCGACGCGCAGTAGCTCGCGCGCATTACGAGGCCCAAGGTTGATAATGCGCCGTCCCTACGACGCCTTTTATGCGGTGTACCTCGCCCTCTCCGATGCGGCATGCTAACGCAAGCCGATGGCTGGCCGGTCAAGATCACGCCCAGTCAAATCGCTGGTCAGCGGTCTGACGGCGCCTTTACAACGCTGGTCCGCGAGTCGCGGCTCATTCCGACAAGTGGACAAACCGACCCGCGCTTCGATGCAGGTCAAAAATCTCCCTTCGCCATTGCAGCAGCCAAATGTGAGATGTCCTCAGTGGCTGAATGTTGATTATCCGCACGCTGGATCTCAACCTGAAGAACTGATTGCCTTGTGGTTGTCTTGATCTAGATCAACACGCGGCCGGCTCAACGTCACCGAAATAAGGCGCTCGGGATGCATTGCGATGCCGGGTCGGCCGATGAGGATCTAGCTTCGGCGAGCCCGTCAGTGCGTCCCCAGTCAATGTGAAACTTGACCGGAGGTCCCAACATGCCCGTGGTTCCGACTTATCCCGGCGTCTATGTGCAGGAGCTTCCCAGCGGTGTTCGCACTATCACGGGAGTGGCGACCTCCATCACCGCCTTCGTCGGTAGCGCGGCGCGCGGGCCGACGGACATTCCGGTCGTGATCAACAGCTTCGGCGATTTCGAAACGACCTTCGGCGGCCTGTGGCTGAACAGCACGCTGGGCTTCTCGGTACGTGACTTCTTTCTGAACGGCGGCGCCCAGGCCCTGGTGGTCCGGCTTTACCACGCCGACCCCGGCGATCCAAATGCGAATCCGGCGGTGCCGGCGCCCGCCGCTGCAGCGCCCCTGCCTGTGGGTGAGCTGAAATTCGTCGCCTCAAGCCCGGGCATCTGGGGCGTGAGACTTCGGACGAGGGTCGACGTTGACGGCGTCACCGACGAGGTCGCGACCCTGCTGGGCGTAACCAAGGCCGATGTGTTCAACCTGACGGTCACCGACACCAGCACCGGCCAGTCGGAGAAGCACCTCAATCTGACCGTCAAGGACAGCCCGCGTCGGGTTGATCTGGTCCTGAGCGCGGAATCACAGCTCGTCGCTTATGACGGTAAGCTCGATCCGGCGACGAAGATCGCCGTCGGCACCGACCCGCTCGGCAAGCTGGAGGACGCTATTGCCGCCGCCGTGAAGGCACTCAACGACAAGCAGATCGCGGATCCGTCCGGGGACGTCACGAACGAGAAGAAGGCGGTGACCGACGCCAGGAAGCTTCGCGACGACGCCCTGAAGGCGGCACTGTCCGCGGTCTCTGATGGCCTCGCGCTGACCGTGGCCGACTTCCTGCCGACCAAGGGCCTGGCCAACAAAAAGGGCCTCTATGCCTTGGAGAAAGCAGACCTCTTCAACCTGCTCTGCATCCCGCCCTACCACTTACCGGTAGACACCATCGACGTCGACCCGAACCTGGTGGCGGCGGCCGCGACCTACTGTGAGCAGCGCCGGGCAATGCTGTTGCTGGACGCACCGAAACCCTGGATTAATAAGGACACGGCGCGCACCCAATTCACCGACGCCGATCAGGACTATGTAGGCACCCGAAGCGCCAATGCCGCTCTGTTCTTCCCGCGTTTGAAGCTGGCCAACCCGCTGCGCGGCAACCAGATCGAGATATCCTCGGCCGTTGGCGCCATCGCCGGCGTTTTCGCCCGGACCGACACCGCCCGCGGAATCTGGAAGGCGCCCGCGGGGCTGGACGCCACGCTCACCGGTGTCTCGCAGCTCAGCGTACCGCTCACCGATCCGGAGAACGGCGAGCTCAACCCGCTGGGCGTCAACTGCTTACGGGCCTTCCCAGTGGGCGGACGGGTCGTCTGGGGGGCGCGCACGCTGCGAGGCGCCGATCAATTGGCAGACGAATACAAATACATTCCCGTGCGCCGCACCGCCCTCTACATCGAGGAGAGCCTCTACCGCGGCTTGAAGTGGGTAGTATTCGAGCCCAACGACGAGCCGTTATGGGCGCAGATTCGCCTGAACGTCGGGGCTTTCATGCACGACCTGTTCCGCAAGGGCGCCTTCCAAGGAGCCTCGCCCCGTGTCGCCTACTTCATCAAGTGCGACGATGAAACGACGACCCCGAACGACATCAATCTCGGCATCGTCAACGTGGTGGTTGGTTTTGCGCCGCTAAAGCCTGCTGAGTTCGTGATCATCACGATCCAGCAGATCGCCGGCCAAGTCGAAGTCTGACGCAAGATCTGCAGGATCAGGGGAAGCCGCTATGGCCCAATTCACCGTCAATGCGCAACGGTTCGACCCATACAAGAACTTCAAGTTCCTGGTGAAGTTCGTCGGCAGCAACATGCCCGTCGCCGGCGTAAGCAAGGTCAGCGCGTTCAAGCGCACGACCGAGGTGGTCAAACACCGCGACGGTGGCGATCCCTCTAGCAGCCGCAAGTCCCCCGGCCGCACCGAGTTCGAAGCAATCACGCTGGAGCGCGGCGTAACCCACGACAAGGACTTCGAGCAGTGGGCCAATAAGGTCTGGGACTTCCAGGCCGGCCTGGGGGCGGAGTCTTCGCTAAAGGATTTCCGCAAGGACATCATCATCGAGGTGCTGAATGAGGCGGGCCAGCTCGCGATCCGTTACTACGCCTATCGCTGCTGGGTGTCCGAATTCCAGGCCCTGCCCGATCTGGACGCCAACGCCAACGCCGTCGCCATTCAGCATATCAAGCTCGAGAACGAAGGCTGGAAGCGCGACCCCGAGACGCCTGAGCCGTCCGAGCCGAGCTTCACCGATCCCTCCTAACGCGCATCCGCAGGCACTAGCCTTACGGGGGAAGAGATGGCAGTTCCGCAGACGGAGACCCTCCTGCAGGTGTGGGAGACCAGTTGCGGCGAGCATCCGATCCACCGCGCGTTGGCGCTGCTCGACGCCGCTTGGCCGCGCGCCGGTGTCGAGGGCTGGGCGAGCGTGCCGATCGGCCAGCGCGACGCCTGGTTGCTCGACCTGCACCACAGCCTGTTTGGACCGGAGCTTGCCACCGTCACCCACTGCCCGCGCTGTCGTGAGCGGCTGGAAATCAGCTTCAGTGCCGAGGAGGTGGGCCTACCCACCCCCGCCCCGCCCGCTGAGCCCGCCGCCTTTCGGCTAAGCGCTCACGGCTATGAGGTGGACTACCGCTTGCCGAACAGCGACGACCTGCTGGTCGCGGCTTCCGCGCGCAATCCGAAGGACGCCGTCGACCGCTTGCTCGATCGCTGCGTCCTCACAGCCTATCTTCACGGGCGGCCGGTGGCCGCTACCGACCTGCCGGAGGGCGTGCTTCTGGATCTGGCCGAAGGGGTGCAGGCTCAGGACCCTGGCGTCGAAATCCGCGTGGCACTCGCCTGCGAGGACTGCGGGTACGACTGGAAGATCGACTTCGATCCTGTCCAGCACGTCAGCGCCCAACTGGACGACTGGGCGCAGCTGTTGCTGGCGGAAGTGCATGCGCTAGCAAGCGCTTATGGCTGGGCCGAACGCGACATCGTGGCCATGCCCCCCCTCCGGCGGCAAATCTATCTCGACATGGTGCGTCGATGAACGGGCTGTTCGAGCGCCTGGCCAAGCGCGCGACGCTCAGCACACCGGTGTTGGAGCGCCGGCCACGCGCCATCTTCGAGCCGACCGGCCCGCGGGGATCTGCGCGGATCGAAAACGTCGAGGCCGAGACATTCGCAGAGGCCGCGCCTTCGCTCGCCGCCATGTCGGCGCCGGCCGCACCGCCAGCGCCGCGCATAACTAGCCCCACGCCTGTCATTGAACGGTCGGAGCATGGATTCGAGCAGGCGCGCGGTCCCGACCGGCCGCCGCCTGCGACCGCGGCTCGCCGCGTCATGCCCGTGCCGCCTCCGGCTGCGGCCCGCGCCGCGCAGCTGGTGCCGGCGCGCACCGAGCTGGCTCCGCCTCAGCGCCCAGCCTCGCAAGCCGCCGGTGCACGCGCGGCAGAAGCACCGCCGCCTGCCCGCCAGACGCCGCCGCCTGCGCCGATTGTGGAACGACGGACCGAGGTTGAGCGCCGCATCGAGGTTCACCACACGACGCGCGAGACAAATGCCAAAGCGGCACTGCCCCAGGCTCCCCCCCAGGGAGCCCGGCCGTCGCACGTTACTCTCCCGCCGGTCCGGCCGCAGGCGGTGCTGCAAGCATCCGCCCGTCCGACGCCGGCGACGCAGATCGCCCGCGCCCGGGCGCTGGCCGCCCCACCCGCTCCCGCCGCAGCACCTCTCGTCCAGTTGAGCATCGGCCGCTTGGAGGTGCGCGCGCCTGCGCCCGAGAAGCGCGCCGCCGCCAAAGCCGCGGCTAGGCCGCGGCTCAGCTTGGAGGCCTATCTCGATGGCCGGCGCGGAGGTGAGCGATGAGCAGCGCGCTAGCCATCGCCGCGGTCACCGCCTCGCTGAAGGACCTTCTCGACGATGGCCTGCTCGACCACGACCTCTCCTCGATCGGCAGCTTCAGCGTTACCGCGCAGCCACCGGACCGCGTCACCACCGGCGAGACCGAAAACAACCAGCTCAACGTCTTCCTCTACCAAGTCACGCCCAACAGCGGCTGGCGCAACATGAACCTGCCGTCGCGAGCGCCGGACGGGACACGGATATCGAATCCGCCGCTGGCGCTCGATCTGCACTACCTGCTCACAGCCTACGGCTCGCAAGACCTGAACGCCGAGGTGCTGCTGGGCTACGCCATGCAGCTCCTACACGAGAATCCGATCCTATCGCGTGCGCAGCTTCGCACTGCGCTGGGCGCGCCTTCGCCGGTGGTGGATGGGGACATCCTGCCCACCCGCTTCGGCAAACTCTCGGCGCTGGACCTCGCCGACCAGGTTGAGCTCCTGAAGATCAGCCCGGTCTACCTGACCTCCGAGGACCTCTCGAAGCTCTGGACGTCGATGCAGGCTCGCTACCGCCCGTCGATGGCCTACATGGTCTCCGTCGTCCTGATTCAGTCGATCGAAACGGTGAAGTCCGCGCCGCCGGTGCTAAAGCGCGGCGCCAAAGACCGCGGCCCGACGGCAGGCGCAGCGCCTTTTCCGACACTGGCCGGCGTGCGCCCGGCGCTCTCGGACCTGTTGCCCGCCGCCCGTCTCGGCGATGATCTGGTGATCACCGGCGCCAACCTCTCCGGCGCCGCGGGCCTGAAGCTGAGCTGCGATCGGCTGGCGATCGAGGAGACCCTGCCGGTGACAGCAGGCGCGAAGCCGGGCGATCTGATCGCCCATCTGCCGAAGCCGGCCGAAGCGGCCGCGGCGATGAGCGACTGGGGCGTGGGCCTCTACAGCGCGTCGCTACGCGTTGAGCGTCCGAATCAGCCCGCCTGGACTACTAACGGCGCGCCGCTGGCGATATCGCCTGTCATCATCGTGAATCCCTTGAACGCCGCAGCCGGCACCGTACAGCTCACCGTCACCTGCACACCGCGGCTGCGGCCGATCCAGGAGCCCGGAGTACGGCTGCTCTTCGGCGACCAGGAACTCGCACCGCTCACCGTCGACACCCCGGCGGACACGACCGAGCCCACGACGCTTACTTTCGAGCGCACCGTGGCGGCAGGAGCCTATGTCGTGCGCCTGCGGGTCGACGGGATCGACAGCCTGCCGGTCACTATCACCGGGCAGCCGCCTGCCCTCGACTTCGATCCGCAGCAAACGGTGACTGTGGCATGAGGGCGGCTCGCGCCATAGCCCGAAAGGCCGCGCCATGACCGCCGACACCTGGCTCGACGGCAACAACGCCTATCTCACGGCTTCGCTGGCGTGGCTGCGGGCGAAGCTTCGGCTACTCGCCCCGCCCGACGCCGAGGCACCGTCGGCCCCCACCCCGCCGCCCAGCGGCGGCATGTTCGGCTGGCGCCGCCATCCGAAACCGCAGCCCGCCCCGCCGACTCGGGCTGCGCCCGCGGTCGCCGCCCTGCCGAAGCCGGACATCGACCGGGAGGCGGCCGAAGCCGCCGCGGCGCGCCAGGCCGCCGCCAAACTCGACCCGCCGCCGGCCCTGATCCTGCTGGAGCGCCGCCTGGGGCTGAGCTCCTTCGAGCGCGACACGCTGCTGATGTGTGCCGCGGCCGAGCTGGACACCGCCATGCCGACCCTGTTTGCCCAAGTGCGCGGCGGCACCCCAGCGCGGGCGGCGGTTAACCCGGCGCTGGGCTTCCCGACCTTCGCGCTCGCTTTGCAGACGCTGGACGAGCCGAGTTGGGACGCACTTTCACCACACCGGCCGCTGCGCTATGCGCGCCTGTTGGAGGTGAACCAGTCGGGCGCCACGCCGCTCACCGCCAGCCCGATCCGCGCCGACGAGCGGATCGTAAACTACATCAAGGGGCTGAACGTGCTGGACGAGCGGGTGGCGAACCTCGCCGCGCCAGTGCGCGATGCCGCCGCGCCAACGCTCGCCGCAAGCCAGCAGGCCGCAGCCAATCAGGTGCTCCGTCTGCTCCGTACTGCAGCCGACACGGCGCAGATCCCGCCGGTGCACCTTTTGGGATCGGACAGCGCCAGCAAGGCCGCCGTCGCCCGCCAGGTCGCCACGGCCCTGAACCGCCGGCTGCACAAGATCGACCTGGAGGCTATAACGAGCGGCAAGGCGGAGATCGACCAGTTCGCGACGCTGTGGAGCCGCGAGGCGGTGTTGTTGCCGCTCGCGCTTTACATCGACGCCGACGAACTTGACCCCGCCAATGTCGCCACTGTGCAACTTCTGCAACGGCTGGTCGGCCGCGGCTTGGGCCTGTTGTTCGTCGCCCTTCGCGAAGCGCAAGGGATGCGCGGCCTAGGTGCGGGCGTCGAGGTGGAGCGCCCCACACCGCAGGAGCAGCACGAGGCCTGGACCACAGCGCTCGCCTCACGGCTCGGCGACGCCACCGGCCAGGCGGCCGACTGGCTGGCGGGCCAGTTTGACCTGAACCTGCCCGACATCGCCCAGGCGGCTGCCCCACAGCTGCAGTCCGAAGCCGCCCTACCGGCGGCAGGCCCGTCGGCCTCGGAAAGCACGCCTGCAACAGGTACCCCGCTGACCGAGCCCCCTACCGAGCTGCCTCCCGATCCCAAGGCCCAAGCCCAGGCGATCCGCGACCACATCTGGGACGCCTGTCGGGCGATGACCCGGCCCAGGCTCGACGCGCTGGCCGAACGGCTCACACCCAAGGCCACCTGGGACGACCTAGTGGTCTCCGACGAGGCCCAGTCGCTGCTGCGCCAGATCGCCGACCAGGTACGCGCCCGTTATGTCGTCTACGAGACCTGGGGCTACGCCAGGAAGATGAGCCGTGGCCTCGGCATCAGTGTGCTCTTCTCCGGCGAGAGCGGCACCGGCAAGACCATGGCCGCAGAGGTGCTGGCCAACGAGCTGCGCCTCGACCTCTTCCGTATCGACCTGTCGGCCGTGGTCAGCAAGTACATCGGCGAGACAGAGAAGAACCTGCGCCGGCTGTTCGACGCGGCCGAACGCGGCGGCGCGATCCTCCTGTTCGACGAGGCCGACGCCCTTTTCGGCAAGCGCAGCGAGGTCAAGGACAGCCACGACCGCTACGCCAACATAGAGATCAACTACCTCTTGCAGCGAATGGAGGCTTTCTCGGGCCTGGCGATCCTGGCCAGCAACATGAAGAGCGCGCTCGATTCCGCCTTCATGCGCCGGCTGCGCTTCATCGTTACCTTCCCCTTCCCCGGGGCGGCCGAGCGCAAGCGGATCTGGAGTCAGGCGCTGCCCAAGGAGACGCCGCAGACCGACCTCGACTTCGACCGGCTGGCGCGCTTTAGCCTCTCAGGCGGCAACATCCACAGTATCGCGCTGAACGCCTCGTTCCTGGCCGCGCGCCGGGCCGGGCCGGTGACCATGCCGCTCCTGATGTCGGCGACGCGGAGCGAGCTGCGCAAGCTCGACAAGCCGGTGAACGAGGCGGAGTTCCGATGAGGCCCACCGTGCCCAGCGCCTATCACGTCCGCATCGATCGGCTGGTGATCGATGGGCCGTCACTGGCTGCTGCCGACGCCGCGCGTTTCGAGCGCGCGCTCTTGACCGAGTTCTCACGCCTGGCCGAGGCGCGGCCGGCGCCTCCGCCGCACCGCGGGGACTGGGTCGGCGATCTCGCCCGCCACGTTGCCCGCAGCATGTTCGACACCCTGAAGGAGGGCGCACGATGAGCCGGCGCGCCCTGGCCCGCACCGCCGAACCGCCGGTCCGTCCGCGCGACACCGCACTACCGGGCGCACATGACCTGCGTTCTGTCCGGCCCCGCGGACTGCTCGCGCCGGCAGTCACACCGGCCAACGACATCGCACCGCCCCCGCCGGACTCCGGAACCGGCCGCGACTTTGCCGCCCTGCCGGCCCTGGGCGTCGCCGGGCGGATCGACGACGCCGACGCCGCGCGCACCCTGGTCACCCGCCTCCTGATCGACGAGCTCGCACCGCTGCTGGGACTCGATCCCACCCGCATCCGCATTCGCGTCGACGAGCCCGCTCGCGCCACACTGGAGGCCCGCGGCGCGACTGGCCTGCAATCCGGCGACGAGATCCTACTGCACCCCCACCGCTATCGCCCAGAGACACCGGCCGGCCGCTATCTGCTGGCGCACGAAGCCACCCACGTCGCCCAGCGCTGGGAGGGGACCGCCGCACGCCTCGCCGTCGTCGAGGATGAGGCTGACACGGTGGCGCTCGCCTTCGCCCGGCGCCGGCCCACGCGCCGGCCGCGGTTCTCGCCGACCACAACCGAGCCCGCCGCCTTCGAAGGGCCCGATCCCGAGAGGGCCTTCGCCAACTTGGTACGGGAGAATTACGCCGAGGAGCTGGCGCTGATCCGCGACGTGCTGAGCTACGGCGTCTTTGACTGGAGGATCACCGACGGCGATGTCTCCGACGTGCTGCGGATCCTGGAGCCACTGCCCTATGCCACCCAGGTGGCGCTGGTTGGGAGCCTGGAGGACCCGTTCCCGGCGCGGCTGGCGGACAACATCAGCTCCGGCCACTTCACGCGCTACCGCACCCCGATCCTCGCCGCCTACGACGCGGTGACGCAGAAGTATCCTTCGAAGCTGCAGGACGATCCCTTCGACGGGATGGATTTCTCCGGCCTCTCGCTGGAGGAGCACTACGCACTCCAGCGGATTATCCCGGCCTTCCAGAGGACCGCCAAGGGCCGGGCGTGGTTCAGCAACCTGAAGCCCGGGATCGCGGCGCACGTCCAGGACATTCTCTCAAACACCCCCACCTTCGACCCCAACGAAGCGCGCAAGACGGCGATGAAGGCCGAAGAGGAGCGGGCCAAACAACTCGCCGAAGGCGCCGAACTGCAGAAGTCCGAGGATGTGGCTGGCTTCCTTGAGGAGGCTCGCAAGAAGCTAACCTACCACGCACTCGACTGGGCGATCACCGACTCCGAGGTCCTCTCGCTGCTGGACAAAGCGGCGAAGTACGTGAACGAGCCCCCCAAGCTCAGGGCTATCGTCGACACCCTCGAGGGCGAGGGCCTGATGGAACGCTGGGTCGACAACATCCCGGCCGACGCCCTCTATACAGACGTCTCGAAGACCGTCGACGGCGCCATGATCAACCGCCGCTCTGTCTTCCTGCAGGTGCTGTCGTTCCGCCCGGCCTGGAAGAACGCCAAGGCCGCCGAGGAGCTTCTGTCCGGCCTGCTCGACTGGGCGATCACCGACGACGATGCCTTCATCGCCTTCCAGCTGATCAAAGCTTTGCCGGAGAACGTCCGCGCGGGCCTGCTGAGGGAAGGCAAGAATGCCAGCCGGCTCGAGGACAACCTCAGCTTGTCGATCAAGCGCGGCCGGGCCAGCAACTACTACACGGGCGGCAAGGGCGGCGAGGACCTGCAGTCGATCAAGGCCCAGCTGCTGGACGACGCGGTCTGGACGCCGGCGCAGATCAGCAAACTGCGCCAGTTGATCCAGATGGCCCGCGCCGCCGACGAGGGCCTGTGGGTCTTCGAACAGTCAAAAACCCGAGTGGAAGGTGGCGGCCTGAAGGAGGCCTACGCCGACCCCGACTTCTTCGATCGGGTCGTGCAGGCTTTCGAGCTCTATGTGCCGCCGGGCTTCGTGCGCCCCAACGGAACGGTCGACGCCAAGGGCCGCATCGAATACGTGCCGGAGAAGCTCGAAGGCACCGCCTTCGGCACGAACAACTTCGTCTACCAGAAGATCATCCGCGGCCTCGGCTTCCTGTTCAGCCACACCGGTCGGCTGCAGATATGGAAGGAGTCGATCGGCGGCGAAGGGCTCGACCTGCGCGAGATCGAGCCGATTCTGGGCGGCTCCTTCATCGGCGTCGAGTTCGCCAAGGCCTCGGAGGTCAAGAACGCCGACACCAGCGAGATGACCGACAATTCGGTGCGCCTCGACCTGGATCACGGGATCCTGGAGATGCGCGCCGCGCTGCTGGCGATCCGGGCGGTCAATTACCCCCTCCCCAACAGGAAGATTCAGACGGGGCCGATCAACATTCACGGCCTCGACCTGCACATGGAGTATCCGCAGAACGGGGTGCGCAACGCAACCTCGATGCGGCTGCGCATCGACCGGATCGACATCTCCGACTTCATGATGATCTCGCCGTCCTCGATGGTGGGGGTCGAGCAGCTTGCGGTCGGCGAGGTACACGTCGACCTCATGCCGGACAGCGCCCAGACCACGACGGCCGCGCCCGACGAGAGCTATGCGGTAGGAGCCATCCTGCTCAGCCCGCTCTACAACGTGCTGAAGATCAGCGACTCCGTCGATGCGCTGACCAAGGGCCTGTTCGAGCCCGAGTCGACGATGGAGGTCACGCTGACGGTGGGCTCGGTGAGCCTGAAGGGGCTGACCACCAGCGGCGGCCAGTACGTGGACCGGATCGCCGTCGCCGACATCGCGCTCCGCAGCCGCAACCGCCACGGCCAGCGCCGCTATCGCGAGCGACTGGCCGCCGAGCGCGACCGGGTGAACGACCGCATAGTTGCGCTGCGCGAGGCGCCCAAGCCCGAGGGGCCGCGGCCGCGCCACTACGTCGAGTTTGACACCGTCCCGTCGTTGCTGCGCGAGCTGCGCTCGGTGGAGCAGGAGATCAAGGCGCTGGACGACGCCCAGGCCGAGGTCGCCGCGCTGGAAGCGCAGGTGGCGGGCGGGCAGCTCAGTCGCGCTGACCAGCAGCGGCTGGACCGTGACAGGGCTTTCCTCGACGGTGCGGAACGCGGCGGCTTCGCCCTCGACGTTGGGCATGCCGAGGCCCGTGGCATCGCCGGCCGGGTAACCATGGGCGACGCCAGCCTCGACGACCTCCATGCCTATGGCAATGCGCCGGGCCCGCTGCTGGGCGTGCTCGGCGGACCGACCGTCGCGCGCATGCTGCGCGGGCCGGACTACCGTGGGACGCTGGCGGGGAAGGAGCTGGAGGGGGGTGATCCGAACGCCCTCCTCAAGCTGGGCGACGTGGAGCTCAGCGCCTTCTCGGTGCAGAGCGCCATCCCCACCGCCGAACAGACCGAGAAGGACTTCAAGGACGCCGAGGCCAAGCGTAAGGCCAAACCCTACGACCCCTGGCTCGCGGACGAGGCGGAGCGGCTGCACACGCGCTGGCGCAACGCCGACACTTACTGGACCCTGCTGCGCGCCCCGAAACTCGGTACGGACGAGCGCGACGCCTTCAACGCGGCCCGCAACGCGCTGCTGCAGGACAAGGCTTTCAGTTTCGAGAACTTCTCCGCCACCGGCGCGAGCCTGGGGGGCGGCCTCGACCGGAACGGCGCCACGCTGGGCCTGGACGCGCGCACGCTCGGCGTACACGGCGTGACGGCGGGCGGCTTCACGGTCAAGGACGTGATCGGAGCCGACGTCCGGATCGGCGCAGGCATCAACCTGCTCGACCTCGTCAACGGCAATCGTCCGCTAGCGAGCGCCTCGGTCGGCGCGGGCTCCCTGCGGTTCAGCGGCGTCGAGAACAAGTCCTCCGGGCTCGCCGTCGATCAACTGAACTTCACGAAGCTCGGCGCGCACGCGGCGTTCGCGACCTCGGGGACCAGCGCCGAGCTGGCCGCCGGCGCCATCGAGCTCGTCGGCCTCAACTATGCAGTGAGCGCGCGTGTGCTGGCGTACCGCCGCGACAAGCTGCTGACTAAGCCGGAGAAGGACCGCACCGGCGCGGAGAAGGCGCAGCTGAAGGACATCGACGTCCTGCTCGAGTCCCTCAAGGAGGCGCAGGACCAGTTGGACGAGGCGAACGCTCATCTCGCCGATCCGAAGGTCAGCGACGCGGATAAGGCGCACTACACGGCGCAGAAGGCCGACGCCGAGCAGATGCTCAATTACTGGCAGAAGAGCGTCGAGCTGAAGAAGCTGACGGTCAGGGACCTCAACATTGACGTCACTGGTCTGGGCGACGTGCTGGGCGAAGGCGACAGCCTGGGCCAGGCGCTCAAGGGCGGGATCACCGTCACCGGCCGCGGGCCCAACAGGCAGATCGTCAGCGGGATCACCATCGAAGGCGCCGGGGCGCGGTTGAGCGCGGGCCACGTCAAGGACACGGACGCCGGCTCCATCGTCACCGCCGGCAGCCGCGCCTCGGTGGAAAAGCTGGAGACCGGCCCGATCCTCGGCAAGATCTCCTTTGCCGAGGACCACATCAGTCTCGAGCTCGGCATCGCCTCGGTCGAAACCCAGGGGCTGTTCTACGCCGGCGGCGACACCATCATCAGCGGCAAGGGCGGGACGAAGATCGATACTGTCACGATCGACGCCGAGGCCGACTTCGACCTGATCGACAAGAAGGACCCGGATGGCGATCGGCGCCTCTCCAAGCTGCACCTCAACAGCATCTTCATCGGCAGCATCGCCGGCCACGACATGGAGTACCGCAACGCCGGCTCAGGCCTGCGACTGGTGATCGACGACGGCTCCATCCTGGGCGTACACGCGGAGAAAGCGCTGGTCGATTTCGCCGCGGAGGCCGGCGACGCGCTGCTGGTGCGCGGCGGGACCGCGGGTTTCGCCGCGATCGACAACCTGCGCACGGTGACGACCACCGCGGGCGGTCTGGCGGTCGCCTCGACCCTCAACACCGCCTCCCTCGACGCCAGCTTCGCCGAGGACGGGCACGTCACTGCCGACTTGCACGCGATCATCGCCAACGCTCACGTCACCCAGAAGGACCTGGACGCGACGATCAACGCGAAAGCCCGGTCCCTCCACCTGGAGCTCCTGCCCGGCGCCAAGAGCTACAAGGACTCTACCCAGCGCTTCCGCCTGGGCGGTCTGGACGCCGAGGTGACAGGCTCCAAGGGCATCGACAACCCGCGCACCGGGGCAAGCGCCACGAAGTTCGGCGGCAAGGTGACGAACTTCGACAGCCTCCAGGTGACCCGCAAGCCCGACGGCTCGGTCGAGGCGCCCGAGATCTACGTCCAGGAGATGAGCCTGACTCGCCTGCACTACGACGACGGCAAGATGCTGATCGACGTGCCCGTGGGGCAGCCGGTGACGATGGGCCCGGTCTTCCTCGACGTCACCGCCGAGGCCAACCCCACGCCGCCCGAGAAGCGCGGCAAGGACGAGTCGGCGTTCAGCCGCATCGTCGTCCACAGCCTGTACGTCCCTTTCATTAGCGCGCAGGCCCTGACATTCGTGCTGCGGGACGCGCAGAAGGGCGACTTGGCGGTGACCCTGCCGCGCGGCCACAAGGCCGTTCTCAGGGAGCTGATGGTCGGCCCGCGCGGCGAGGAGGACGGATTCATAATCAAGCCAAACGACAACTGGAACCTGTTTGGCGAGGTGGCGCTCGACGAGGCGAACATTGAAGGCCTCCGCGCTGATCTCCGCTCGGCGGTCATCAGCTCCATGGATGCGAAGGGCAGCAAGCTCAGCCTCGAGTTCATCGGCACGGAGGACACCATCTTCGCTATCGAGGACCTCGAGGTCAGCCAACTCAACGGCGGGATCAAGAGCGGTGGCGGGGACACCTACGCCGACAAGGACGACCCCAATCCCGACCACGTCTCGGACAACATCTTCGCAAGGCTGACGCGGGCAGGCTTCCACGTAGACACGAGCCGTTGGACCTATGCGCCCAGCATCCACGCCCACAAGCTGCAGTACAGCAAGAAGAACGGCATGACTCTCGATGAGCTGGACATCTCAGGTCTGGTTTACGAGGACCCCGACCGCACGCTGAAGATCGACGTAAGCAAGGCGACTCTGCCCGCCGGCAAGGACGGCGTCCCGGCGCTGAAGTACACGCCCGAGAACAAGCTGATCGTGCCGCTCGCCGAGGTGGAGGACGCCTACATCGACGTCTACGACGTCATGAAGCTGGGCGGCTCCCGAGCCGCGGTTGCGGCGGGCACAGGCGCCCCGAGTAAACTTACCTATGCGCCCAGACTTGACACCGTCGACCTGCTGAGTGGTCACGTCAACTTCACCGTGGATCCAAAGCTCCGCCGCGGGGTCAATTGGAAACAGTCGCTCGGCGGCTGGCTCTCGGACAGGGCCGGTCCCTACGCGATCCACGTCGACATCAACGACGGCCAGATCAACTTCGAAGAAGTCGAGGACAAGAGCACCGGGCTTCTCGCCGACGCCGCGCTGGGCATCGACTACAAGCCCGGTTACCTCGACCTGGATTCCAACCCGCCCGGCTTCAAGCCGGCGAGCCTGAGGATCAGCATCCTCGGCAAGGGCGACGTGGTCTGGTGGAATCTGGATGATGCCGAGGCGACGCTCGCGGCGACCGACATTGTCAAGATCTCCACCTTCATCAAGCATTCGCCGCAGGCCCCGACCGGCAATCCGAGCGAGCAGAAGGCGAGCGGCTCCCTGCTGGCGGGACTCGATTTCGGCGACGTCGACATCCATTTGGCGCTACCCGATAGCGGCGAGATCAAGCTCGGCAACGCCGGGTCGCTGACCCTGGGCGGCGAGGGTCCGGGCTTCGTGATCGACGTGACCAGCGGCAAGCTGCCGACGCTCACGACGCAGATCACCAAGCTCATCGCCAACGTATCCAACCTGGATCTCAAGCTCGACACCGCGGGCACGGTCCTGAAGGTAGGCGGCATCTCGATCAACGGCGGCAGGGACCTGGAGCTGTCCTTCGACGACAAGGGCGTCGGCGACACCTACACCGACGAAGACGGGCATGTGACGCAGAACATGCTGCCGCTTCCGAAGCATCTCAGGGGCACGCTGAGCAAGGCGACGCTGCACAACGTCGAGCTACAGCTACCTCCCGACAAGGAGAAAGGCCCATGAGCTGGCACGATCTCCTGGCACCCTCACGCGCGCCGGCGGCGCGCTGGACACCCACCGCTGCCCAGGAGGGGCAAGCGCAGGCGGCGGGCGGCGCCGCGCCCAAGGCCTGGCCGGCAACCGCGCATGCGAACCTGGCCGGCGTGCGTGTCCACGCCGACGCGGAAGCCCAAAGCTTGGCGGAGGACTACGGCGCCAAGGCTTTCACCTATGGCCAGGACATCTTCATGAACGCGGGCGCAGCCGGCGGCGGGCCGGACGGCACAGCCACTCTCGCGCACGAGATTGCGCACGTCGCCCAACAGGCCGCCCAGCCCGGCCCCGCCCTGCAATTCGAGCCGAAGGGCCAGAAGGCCGGCCCCGGCGCTTCGCCACCCGACGACGACTTCATCACCGATGAGAACAACTGGGGTTCGGAGGAGCAGCACGTCCTCTTCGGCCAGGACCAGGCCAGCCTCGACGCCGACGACGAGGTCCAGGCCTTCGCCGCCAGGCAGAAGCAGGCGGTCAGTGTCTTCGTCCACGGCTATGCGAGCGAAGAGGGCCCGGCCGACTACAACCTGAACCTCTCAGCGCAACGCGGGGCAGTGATCCGCCGCCGACTGCTGGAGCTGCTGCCCGAAGGTTCCAAGGTCACCATCTTCGCTCATGGCAAGACCCAGCACTTCGGCGCGGCCAACAAGAACCGCCGGGTGGGCCTGTCGCTGATCGGCCCGGTGGACCGGGGCGCCCAGCTGCACGTGGACTTTCCCGGCCGGCTGCCCAGCTGGCGCGAGCGACTGCACCTGGTCGACCCGCCGAAGGTGTCCTACCGGGACCTGTTAGACGTCGGTCTGCCGCCTCCGCCAGTCATCGCGCCTACCGGCACCTCGCTGCCGCAAGTGCCGGCGGCCCAGCCGGTCCCGCACGATAACATAGACCTCGCTGGCTTCGGGGCTGCGGCGGGCATGCGCGGCCACGCCGTCGGCGAAACCGGCAATGTGCTGGACCAGTACGACGACGCCTACCGGAGGTACCGCTTCGGCTGGGGCATCCCCGACCACCGCGTGCTGAGCCTGTTCGGCCTCTTCGACTACGACATCGGCGCGACGGCCTTGGCCAACAAAGAGCTGCAGAGCAACATCGAGGCCTACTGGCAGCGCAACGACCCGAGCGCGATCGACCGGTCCAACCAGGACGTCGGCGCTCACGTCTTCATGTCCCCGAACCTGCTTGAGCTCGGTTCGGACAAGAAAAAGAAGAAGGAGTCGAAATGAAAGGAGCCACGGCATGAGCGCCTTTCCCGGATCGCCCAGGCTGCTGCGTGGCGGGCTGGTGCTCATCGATCCCGAGACTGCCGCGGTGCTGCGGATCATCGCACTGCAGTACAACCCCGACACACTCACCCGCAGCCTGCAGATCAAGGGCGTCAACGGCGAAGCCGGCGACCATGTCGAGGCGCTACGCCTGACCGGCCCGCCGGTCGAGACCATCAAGCT
Source organism: Bradyrhizobium sp. Arg816 (assembly GCF_029989365.1). Lineage (GTDB taxonomy): Bacteria > Pseudomonadota > Alphaproteobacteria > Rhizobiales > Xanthobacteraceae > Bradyrhizobium. Next base: position 421,166 of record NZ_JAPRAQ010000002.1, read on the forward strand.
GGAGGCTGAGCTCGACGCCACCGACCAGCTCGAGGCGAACGACAGCCAAACGGTGGATGGCGGCCTGCACCCGCAGCTCGCCGCCATCGAGACCATGGTCTACCCGACCAGCAGCCACCTCGCGGACGCCAATTCCGAGGCGGGCGCCGGTTCGCTGGAGATCGCGCCGGCCCAGACGCCCTTGCCGCTGTTCGTCTTCGGCCAGAAGCGAATCGTCCCGGTGCGGATCACCGAACTCAGCATCACCGAGGAGGCCTTCGATCCTAACCTCAACCCGATCCGCGCCAAGGTCAGCCTGGGGATGCGGGTGCTGAGCGTCGACGACCTGGGTTTTGGCGTGGCCGGTGGCGGGATCTTCATGGCCTACCTGCGCGCCAAGGAGCAGCTTGCCCGGCAGGTCGCCTCCGGCTCCTTCGCCACCCTCGGCATCAGCGCCCTGCCAAGCTGACCCGAAAAGAAAGAAAAAAGAGGAGACCGCCCGATGGCCAACTACAACATCCCGCCCACCAGCCGCTACTACGGTCTGATGGTGCTCAAGCTGAACGCGAGTTCTGACCACGCGATCGCCTATCTCGCCCGGCGCTTCGTGCCGCCAGCGGACGTGTTCACGCTCCTGCGTACCCATACGGCCGTCGAAGGCGAGCGGATGGACCTGATCGCCGCCCGCGAGCTGGGTGACCCTGGGGCCTTCTGGCGCATCTGCGATGCCAACGACGCCATGCGTCCCGACGACCTGACCGCCGTCCCAGGTCGCACCTTGCGCATCGGCCTGCCGAAAGGCGTGCCGGGCCCGGCGACGCTGAGGTGACAGCCCATGCTGAAAGGCGTCCACCTCTCTCTGATGATCGGCCCGGCGGTCCCCGCACCAGCGCCCAAGGTGGTGGTCGACGCGCTGCTGCATGCCCAGGTCACCAGCGGCAAGGACAAGGCCGGCTTCCAGCTCACCCTCGGCGTCAGCAAGGACTCCCCCCTCCTGACCACCATGCTGCCGTCCGGTTACTTCGATCCGATCACCACGCGTGTGATCATGATCGTCACTCTGGGCGGCTTCCCCAACGTGATCATGGACGGCATCGTCACCCGCCAGGAACTGACCCCCTCCAGCGATCCCGGCCAATCGACGCTGACCATCACCGGCGAGGACCTCAGCGTCCTAATGGACATCGTCGAGATCAAGCGCCCGTTCCCGGCGATGGACGGGACGGCCCAGAGCTACCTGATCCTAGCACCCTACGCCGCTTTCGGGGTCACGCCCGTGGTGTTGCCGCCGGTCTTCCCGGACACGCAGGTGCCGGTGAAAAAGATCATGTCGCAGGTGAAGACCGACCTGCAGCACCTGAAGATGCTCGCCAAACGCAACGGCTACGTCTTCTACGTCGAGCCCGGCCCTCTGCCCGGCCAGTCCATCGCCTACATGGGACCGAACATCCGCATCCCGGTGCCGCAACCGGCGCTGAGTATCAACATGGACGCCCACACCAATGTGGAGTCCCTGTCTTTCTCCCTCGACGGGCTGGCGAAGGAGGTGATGGTAGTCACTGTGTATGACCCCATCACTCACAGGATCCCAATCACCATCCCGATCCCCAACTTCAGCCTGTTCCAGCCGCCGCTCGGCGCGCGGCCTACCGCGCCGGCGAAGGTTACGTTCCCCAGCGACCTGGCCAGCGAGGAGGCGCCGGGCGTGTTGAACCGGGTGCTGGGGCGACTGTTCAAGGGCTCGAACAACGCCATCACTGTTTCCGGGACGCTGGACGTCGTCCGCTACGGCCATGTTCTGCGTTCGAAGATGCTGGTCGGCGTGCGCGGCGCAGGGATCGCGTACGACGGCCTCTATTACGTGGACAGCGTCACCCACAACCTGAAGCGCGGTGAATACAAGCAAAGCTTCCAGCTCAGCCGCGACGGCCTGATCTCGATCACCCCCAAGGTGCCGATATGAGCGAAACCAGCGGCGATAGCGGCAAGTACTATGGCGTCTACCAAGGGACGGTGACCTTCAACGCCGACCCGACCTTCTGCGGCCGACTGTTGCTGAACGTCCCCGACGTGCTTGCCTTCGTGCCGAGCACCTGGGCCGAGCCCTGCACCCTGCTCTCCGGCCCAACCGGACCGCCTATGGGGGTCTTCATGGTGCCGCCCGTGGGTGCCGGCGTCTGGGTGCAGTTCGAGCAGGGTGACCCGGACAAGCCAATATGGCTGGGCTGCCGCTGGGGCTCGACCGCCGACATTCCGCCGACCGCCAAGCTGGGCAATCCGGCGGACCCCAACATCGTCATCCAGTCGTTGCTGCAGCACAGCCTGATGGTCAGTGACATGCCGCCCACGCCGGCCACCGGCGGCATCGTCCTGAAAAGCGCTACGGGCGCGATGATCGTCGTCAACGACAGCGGAATCTACATCAACAACGGTAAGGGCGCGATCATCACCCTGATCGGCAAGGCCATCGACTTCAACACGGGGGCGATGACCATCACATGAGCCGTCCGATCCACAATCCAACACCTGACGGAGGCCGCCGATGCCCGGCTTTCTGATGCACGTGGGCGCGGGCTGCAAATGCACCCACCTGGGCACTGCCACCATCGCGCCCTCGCAGCCGCGCGTGCTCGTGAGTGGCCAAGCCGTGGCGCAAATGTCCAGCCAGATCGCCGTCGCCGGCTGCCCGTTCCAGGTCCCCGCGCCCAGCGGGACCAAGCCACAGCCTTGCGTGACCGTGAAGTGGAACATGCCCTCGGCCAGGGTGAAGATCTTGGGTCAGGCGGCGATGCTGATCCCGGCCCCCGGCCCGGGCCCCGCCATCTGCCTAAGCGTCGAACAAATCCCCGCCGGACCGCCCACCGTGGGCCCGGTGCAGGCGCGCGTGATCGCGATGTGACCCCTTCATGGAGACCCGCTGAGATGGACGTAGCCTTCCCCTACCACTTCGACAGCCGCGGGCGCACCGCTTCGGCGTCGCTGGCCTACGCCGATCACGTCCGTGACCTGATCGAGGAGCTGATCTTCACGAGTCCCGGAGAGCGGGTGAACCGGCCGGACCTCGGCACCGGCCTCATGCAGCTCGTCTTCTCACCGAACAGCCCGGAGCTGGCGGCGGCGTTGCAGTTCACGTTGCAAGCGGCGCTGCAGCACTGGCTGGGCGACATCATCCAAGTCCGCGACCTCCAGGCTAATGCCGAAGACTCCACCCTCACCGTCTCCATTGCCTACGTGATCCTGCCCACCGGCCAGGCGCAGACCACCGTCTTCAGCCGTTCCGTCTGACCCAAGGGAGTGGCCACGATGAACCAGATCTGCCAGCAAGACGACCGCCGCGATGCGGTGCGCCGGCGCGAGGGCTGGAACGGCCTGGACTATGTGGAGCTGGCCGCCGACGGCCAGTCGCTGCGCGCCTTCTTCCTGGGTAAACTGCCGCCCGAGTTCACCGTCGAGGGCGCCGTCCCCGCCGCCCACCTCGCGCTGGACGGCGGCGACCGCATCAGTGGCATCGCGATCACCGACGTCGAGGTGATCAGCGACCCCAATCCGGAGCACGACGACCAGCTCCTGATCAGACTGAGCGAAATCGGCGACTTCTCGGCCTACATCCTGCGGCTGGTCGACGTGGTCAATGTCGATCCCTTCTACGCTTCGGCCGAGTTCCACTTCCGGCTGGACTGCCCTGCCGGCATCGACTGCGCGCCCGCGTGCGACTGCGGGCCCGAGGCCGCCGAGGGGCCGGAGCTGGACTACTTGGCCAAAGACTACGGCGGCTTCCGCCAGCTCCTGATGGACCGGATGGCGCTCCTGGTCCCCGACTGGCGCGAGCGCCATGCGCCGGACCTCGGCGTCGCCCTGGTCGAGCTCCTGGCCTACGTCGGCGACTACCTGAGCTATCACCAAGATGCGGTCGGCACCGAGGCCTATCTCGAGACCGCGCGCCAGCGGATCTCGGTGCGCCGGCACCTGCGGCTGATCGACTATCGGCTGCACGAGGGCTGCAACGCCCGCGCCTTGGTCTGCTGTCAGGTCGACACCGATGTCGCCCTCGACCCGGCCAAGACCAGTTTCGTCACCGGGCTGAACGACGGCCTTTCGCAAGACCGCACGGTGCTCTCTTGGAGCGACCTCCGCGCCACCTCTGCCGACGCCTACGAGGTGTTCGAGCCGATGGCCCAAGGCGCGCCGATCCAGCTTCGCGCGGCCCATAGCGAGATCCGCATCTACACCTTCGGCCGCACCTCCTGCTGCCTCGAGAAAGGCTCGACCGCAGCAGCACTGGTCGATGCGGGACTTCACCTCGTGATCGGCGACATCGTGATCTTCGAAGAGGTAAAGGGCCCATACACCGGCCTGCCTTTCGACGCCGACCCGACCAAACGCCACGCCGTGCGGCTGACTGACGTGACCGCGAAAGAAGACCCGGTGGTGCTCACCGGCGACGACCAGCCGACACGCTACGTCTGGATCGAATGGGACATCGCCGACGCGCTGCCCTTCGACTTCTGCCTGTCGGCGATTGGGGCGGCGCCCGACTGCCGTTACCTGACCGACATCACCATCGTGCGCGGCAACGTCGTGGTGGTGGACCACGGCTGCACCCAGCCGCCGGAGGACCTGGGCTGCGTGCCCACCGTGACCAGCGAGGCCTGCTGCGTCTGCGCCGACCTGCCGGGCTTGGTGGAAGAAGTCCCCGGCAAATTCCGCCCGTCCCTAGGCGAGACTCCACTCACCTGGCGCCAGCCCCTGGACCCAGCGACGCCCGCCGCCACCCTCCAGGAGCAGGACCCGCGCGCCGCCGCCCCTGCGGTGGCGCTGCAAAGCACGCCGCCCAAGACCTGGGGCGCCCTGGCAGACCTGATCGAAGCCGGCCCCACGGATCCGGCCTTCGTGGTGGAGATCGACAACGACGGCATCGCCTGGCTGCGCTTCGGCGACGGCGATCTAGGCGGCAGCCTTGAGCCCGGCATGTGCTTCACCGGGACCTACCGCATCGGCAACGGGATCCGCGGCAACGTCGGCGCCGAAGCAATCTCGCGCCTGGTGCTGCGCGATGCGACGCTGGACGGCGTTGGAATCACGGTGCGCAATCCCTTGCCGGCCGGCGGCGGGATCGAGCCGGAGCCGGTGCAGCAGGCGCGGCTGCTCGCGCCACGCGCGGTGCATGCCGGGCTGGAGCGCGCCGTCATCGCCGACGACTATGCGACGATCGCCGCCCGCGACCCGCACTTGCAACGCGCGGCCGCGAGCCTGATCTGGACCGGGAGCTGGTACGAGGCAGATGTAGCGCTTGACCCGCTGGGCGCTGAGACCGCTCCGCCCGCACTGATCGTCGCCGTGCAGAGCGAACTGGAGCACTACCGCCGCATCGGCCACGACCTGCACGTTCGACCGGCGAAGTATGTGCCGCTCGACATCCGGCTCGAGATCTGCGTCGCCCCCGGCCACCGCGCCGCCGACGTGGGCTCGGGTCTCTTGGACGTCTTCAGCAATCGCCTGCGGCGCGACGGCACGCCCGGCTTTTTCTATCCGGATCGGCTGAGCTTCGGCGATGGCGTCTACCTGAGTCAGCTCGTCGCCGCCGCCCAGGCTGTTCCCGGCGTCTCCCAAGCTTGGGTCACGCGCCTGCATCGCCGCTTTGTTCCGCCCAACCACGAGATCGACAACGGCGTCCTGCCGCTGAAGCCTTGGGAGATTGCCCAGCTCGACAACGACCCCGATCATTCCGAGCGCGGACGCTTCGAGCTTCATCTGAGAGAGGGGTGCTAGAAATGCGCGCCACCCTTTGCGGCTGCGGTCCCGCCCCCTGTACATGCGGCTGCTGCGATGGCGGCGATCCCGCCACGCCGGTCGTGACCTGGAACGCGCCGGGCCTACCCAAGCTGGTCGACCGCGTTGGGACTCACGGCCAGTTCATCACCAGCATGAAGACCCGGCTTTCCAGCATCAGCGTCGATGCGCTCGGCGCCGACGGCCAGACGATGCAGACCTTCCGGCCGCTGCAAGGTCTGACGACGCGGGACCCGTCCGACTTCTCGATTGCCCTGCTCGACGGCTGGGCCTCAGTGGGGGACATCCTGACCTTCTACCAGGAACGAATCACCAACGAGGGCTATCTGCGCACCGCCACCGAGCGACGCTCGGTGGTAGAGCTGGCCCGCCTGGTGGGCTATGAGCCCCGGCCCGGCGTGGCTGCGACCGTCTTCCTCTCTTACGACATCGACCCCACCCAGGCTGAAGCCGCCGACATCCCCATCGGCAGCGCCGCCCAGAGCACGCCCGGCCCCGGCGAAACGCCGCAGACGTTCGAAACGGTAGAGGCATTGGACGCCAAGGCCGTCTGGAACAACCTTCCGGTCCGTCGCCAGCGACCGCAGGTGATCGTCTTCGAAGACGCGCTGACGGTGGATAGGCTCTACCTCGCCGGCGCCGTGGTGCTGAGGGCCGGCGAGCTCGTGTTGCTCTCGTTCGGTGAGGACGAAAAAGGTCCGTTTGCCGTGCGCGCCGTCGCCGGCACGCAGACTCAGGACGACGTCAAACAGACTATCGTTAACCTGCAGTCGGTGAGCGCCGTGGTGCTGTGGCGCGTCGCGGCGCTGGCGAGCTTCATCACCGACGCGAATGCCGTCCTGGTGAGCACCCCCAACGCCACCGCGCAGCGGCTTGTCGAGCTGGTGCAGGCGCGACTGGATGAGACCTATCTCGGGTACGCCCAGAGCGAGGTCGGGACGAACCTGATCCGCGCCATCGGCGGCGTGCAGCCCGCGGCAATCCGCGACCTGTATGATAAGCTGCAGGAGAAGCTGCAGGCCGGCCCCGTGAGCACGGGAGGGGCCGGGATCGCCGTCACCAGCCCCTCGCAGTTCGTGGACAAGCTTCTGAAGTCGCGCCAGCCGCAGGCGCCCAATTCGCTGAAGCTCAGCCGCAACCTGGCCGAACAGTTCGTCGCAGGCCGCGACACCGCCCCGCGGATGCTGCTTTCCTTTTCGCCGCAGCTGAAGGACAGCTTCTACACGGCCTGGGCCGGCGCCACAGTGAACGCTAAAGAACAGCCGCTACGTTCGCTGGCGGTGCTGCGCATGAGCGCGCCGGCCTTCGGCGCGTTCGCCGGCCGCGAGCCCACCTACAATGATGGGGTGCTAGAGCCGCCTCCGAACTGGAGCGAGTGGTCGCTGGCAAGCGATGAGGGCGCGCGCCTGCTCTATCTCGACCAGGCCTACGACAGCATCCTCGCCGGCGGCTGGGCGCTCATCCAGGTGGGCGGCGGAGGAGTCGAGATGCCGCACCGCCGGGTCCGCCGGGTAACCGACGTCCACACCGTTGCCCGCGCGGCCTACGGCCTGAATGGCAAGTCGACGGTGCTGGCGGTCGAATCCGACTGGTGGAACCCGGGCGGTGACGGCGGTGACAACATGTCGACGCTAAGGTCCACCCTGGCCTACGCCCAAAGCGAGGCGCTGACCTTGGCGCAGGAACCGATCACTGACATCGTCTCCGGTCAGGAGATCGCGCTCGCTGGCCTCTATACCGAGCTGAAGTCCGGGCGCTGGATCGTGCTCTCGGGCGAGCGGGCTGACATCCCGGGCGTCGCTGGCGTCCAGGTTGCCGAGTTGATGATGGTCTCGGGCCTGCGCCACGGCTACGATCCGGACCTGCCGGGTGACGACATTCACACCACCCTGATCCTGGCGACGCCGATGGCCTATTCCTACAGGCGCGACAAGCTCCAGATCCTGGCCAACGTGGTCAGGGCGACCCACGGCGAGACACGGAAGGAGACGCTCGGCGCCGGCGACGGAACGCAGGCGTTCCAGAGCTTCAACCTGCGCATGCCGCCCCTGACCTACGTTTCGGCGGCGACCCCGTCGGGAGTGGCCAGTACGCTGAAGGTCTCGGTCAACGACGTCTATTGGACTGGCGCCGACAGCCTCGCCGGCCAAGCGCCGAAGGCGCGGATCTTCACCACGCGCATCGACGACGACGGGACCACCAGCATCACGTTCGGTGACGGGATCACCGGGGCCAGACCGTCCACCGGCGTGGAAAACGTCAAAGCCGTCTACCGGCAGGGCATCGGGGCAGGCGGCAACGCCAAGGCCGGCCAGGTTAACCTGCTGCTGGCCCGGCCGCTGGGCGTGCGGAGCGTCGTCAACCCGTTGCGCGCCTCGGGCGGCGCCGACCGCGAGGACCGCGACGCTGTGCGCGCCAACGCGCCGCTGGCCATCGGTGCACTCGACCGGTTGGTCTCGCTGCCGGACTATGGCGACTTCGCCCGCACCTTCGCCGGGATCGGCAAGGCGCTGGCGGTGCGGATCAGCGACCGGCAGCGCGACCTGGTGCAACTCACCATCGCCGGTGTCGACGACGTCCCGATCGATACAAATTCGGACCTCTATCAGAACCTGCTCACCGCGCTGAAAGCCTACGGCGATCCCTCGCTACCGGTGCGTGTCGACGTGCGCGAAGCGGTGATGCTGGTGCTGAGCGCCAAGCTGCGTATCGCCGCCGACCGCAAGTGGGAGGTGGTGGTCGAGGCGGTGCGGGACACGCTGAACGACCTTCTGGGCTTTAGCCGCCGCAACCTCGCGGAATCGGTGGCGCTCGGGCCGATCATCGCGGCCATGCAGGCGGTGCCGGGCGTCGTATTTGTGGACGTGGACGCCTTCGGTGGGGTACCCGAGCGGGTCGCCGCCTCGGACGGTACCCGGCGCCTGCTGACCCTTGAGGAGATATCCGAGGCGGTGCAGCTGATCGTCAATCCGCAGTCGCAGTCGCTGGGCTTTCAGCTGCCGGTCGCTGGCGGCGGCCCACACGTCATCTCCAGCCAGCTTCTCCACGCACGCGGGGTCGCCCAGGCGGTGCGTATAAACGCCGCCGGCGTCGAGAAGGGAGGCGTGCACCCCGCCCAGATCGCCATGCTCTCGGCCGATCTGCCCGAGACGTTGGTTTTGAATCAGATCCCATGAGCCAAGGAGGAAGCTGATGAGCCAGGCTGCCATAGATCCGCGCATCGACCGCCTCTATCGGCTGCTGCCGGCGATCTACCGCATGCGCGACGCGGGCCAGGGCTACCCCCTGCAGGCGCTGCTTCGTGTAATTGCCGAGCAGGTGAACCTGGTCGAGGACTCCATCGCTCAGCAGTACGAGAACTGGTTCATCGAGACCGCCGCCGAGTGGGCAGTCCCCTACATCGCCGAGCTTGTCGGCTACGTCCCCTCGCCCGCAGAACTGGCCTCACCTGGCCGCGGCCTCGAGGAGCAACTTCGCGACCGCTGGATCACGCCCAGGCGGGAGGTGGCCAACACCGTCCACTATCGCCGCCGCAAGGGGGCGCTGGCGCTGCTGGGGGACTTGGGGCGCGACGTGACCGGGTGGCCGGCGCGCGCGGTAGAGTTCTATCGCCTACTAGGTTGGAACCAGAACATCAACCACCCGCATTTGGATCGGGCGCATGTGGTCGATATCCGCCAGATGCAGAAGCTAGACCTCTTGGACGGGCCATTCGATCGCATCGCCCACTGCGTCGACGTCCGCCGCATCAACTCGGCGGACACCTGTGGGCGGACCAATATCCCGAGTGTCGGCATCTTCGTCTGGCGCCTCGGGTCATATTCGGTGACGATGACCCCCGCGGCGGGCGAGGAGGCCGCTGGCCCGCATTGCTTCAACTTCAGCATCCTGGGCCAGGACGCGCCCCTATTCATCGCCCCTGGCCGCGGGCCGGCCGCGACCGGCGACGGCGCCGGGGCAATCGCCTATCCCGGCGAAATCCGCCGGGTCGCCTTCGACGCCCGCCCAGAGCTCTATTATGGCGCGGACCGCAGCTTCGCCGTCTGGGCCGAGGATTGGGCCGGCTTTGACAGCGCAGCGCCGATCCCGCTGGCCAACGTCATTCCCGCTGACCTCAGCGGCTGGACCTACGTCCCGCCGGCCAAGCATATTGCCATCGATCCGGTGCTGGGCCGCATCGCCTTCCCTGCGTCTCAGCCGCCGCGAAAGGGCGTGCGGGTCTCGTATCGCTATGGCTTCAGCGCTGACATCGGCGGAGGCGAATACAAGCGGCAGATCGCCAAACCCGTCGCCCGGCAGGTCCGTGTGCCCGACCCCGATCACGAGGGACAGTTCAAGCTGGTCGAGACGACTCCCGTCGTCTACCGCGTGGGCAAGGCCGAGGCCTACCAGCGGATCGCCGATGCGCTTGACGCGTGGAAGAAGGACCTGCGTTGGGACGGGGTGATCGAACTGGCCGAAAGCGCGGTCTTCGTTGAGCCGCTCCAGATCGACGTGCCCGACCACCACACCCTGGAACTGCGCGCCGCGCAGGGCGCGCGGCCGGTGATCCGCCTCCTGGACTGGCGGGCCGACGTGCCGGATTCACTCACCGTCACCATGGGCGCAGGCACCCGCTTCGTCATGGACGGGCTGATGGTCACCGGCCGCAGCGTGCAGGTGAGCGGGCCCGAGGAGCCCTCGACCCCGCCTGCCGGCTCCCAGCCCTACTGCGACTCGATCCTGGTCATCCGGCACTGCACCCTGGTGCCGGGCTGGGGGATGAACTGCGACTGCAAGCCCGACCGGCCAACTGAACCCTCGCTGGAGCTCTTCCAGGTTCGCTGCCGGGTAGTCATCGAGCACTCCATCCTGGGCTCGATCGAGATTACTGAGGACGAAGTCCGCCAGGACCCGATTCCCGTTTGCATCACCGACAGCATAATCGACGCCGCCGAGCCCGGAGGCATGGCGATCAGCGGGCCGGAAGCCCGACCCGCCCACGCCGCGGTCACCATCCTGCGCTGCACCGTCTTCGGCGTGGTCGAGGTGCATTCCTCGCCGCTGGCGGAGAATTCGATCTTCTATGACTGCGTTCACGTTGGCCGACGACAGATCGGCTGCATGCGCTACTGCTACGTGCCGCAGGGCTGCCGCACGCCCAGGCGCACCGCCTGCCAGCCGGACCTTGTCGTCGACAAGATCAAGGACGAAACCACCGATCCGGCCGAACAGGTCGCGCGGACCGCTGCAGAGAAGATCCGCCTGCGGCCGGTCTTCGGTTCGATGCGCTACGGCGACCCGCGCTACGCCCAACTCGCCGACGCCTGCGCGCCGGAGATCGTCCGCGGTGCCGACGACCGCTCCGAGATGGGCGTCCTCCACGACCTCTTCCAGCCGCTTCGCGAAGCCAACCTGCGCGCTCGGCTGCAAGGCTTCATCCCTGCCGGCGCAGACGTTGGCTTGATCCACGCGACCTGAACAAGAACGAACGCGGCGACATCGAGAAGGGAAGTGACCATGAAGGGCGACTTCACACGCGACAGCTTCAACGCGGCGAAGCAATTCAGTCGGGTCCTGATGCAGCAGGGCCGCGTCACCCTGGACGCCGACGTCAACGAACAGACCGCCATCCTGCTTAGGACGATCCGGCTCCTGGCGCGGGATCTGATCGGCCCCTTCGCCACCCCTCGGGACGGTGGAGGTTTCAAGCTGATGCCCGGCGGGGATGGCGGCTTCATCATCAGCGCCGGCCGCTACTGGGTCGACGGCATCCTGGTGGAAAACCCAATCAACTGCGGCTACTTCGACCAGCCTAACTGGCCGATTCCGGCGGACGACCTCCTGGCGGCCGAGATCAAGAGCCGGAAGCAGGGCTTCTTCTGGATCTACCTCGACGTCTGGGAGCGGCTGATCACCGCCGTCGAGGACCCGTCGATCCGCGAGGTGGCGCTGGGCGGGCCGGACACCGCGGCCCGGTCCAAGGTCGTCTGGCAGGTCCGCGGCCTGCCGGCGGACGCCCGCTCCAACGGACTCAACCAGCGGATCTACGGCCGCGTCTCGGCCTGCGCCGCGCCGCTGGCTGGACTGCCGGGCCTCAGCCCGGCCTGGCTGGCCGCCCGGGTCGATCCCGGCCAGATCGTCGACGATCCCTGCATCCTGCCGCCGACGGCCGGCTATCGCGGCGTCGAGAATCAGCTCTACCGGGTGGAGATACACCAGGGCGGCGCAACCGGGACCGCCACCTTCAAGTGGTCGCGGGACAATGGTAGCCGACTGGCCGCTTGGACCGGCGACGGTGGCGGCAACGAGCTCTTGGTCTCCGACTCCCGCGGCTTCGCTGCCGGCGCCTGGGTCGAACTGACGAACGACGTCCTCGACCTGCAGGGCCTGCCCGGCGCAATGCTGCAACTCGCCAAAGCGGAGCCGGGCGTCTTGACCTACGATCCCGCGAGCTTGGGAACGACGCCGGCGCCGGTCTGGACCACGGACCTCGTCAATCCCAAAGTCCGCCAATGGGACGAGAGGCGGAACGCGCGCACCCAGCTCACCAACGGGGTCATCACCGTCAAGGAGGGCACGGCGGCTACGCCGCTGTGGATCGACCTGGAGGACGGAGTCCAGATCGCCTTTGCCGCCAGCGGCGCCTACCGCACCGGCGACCACTGGCTAATCCCCGCCCGCGTCGCCACCGGCGGCGTGGAGTGGCCCGCGGACGCTACCGGCAAGCCGCTGTTCGAACCGCCGCGCGGGATCGAGCACCACTATGCGCCCCTGGGCTTCCTGCGGCTGGGCGACAACGCCACGGTGGAATCCTGCCGTTGCGAGTTCGAGCCGGCCGGCGACTGCTTCGCCGACGTCAGCCTAGGCACCGGCGTGGGCGCGCTGAGCAATCCGCAGCTGCGCGTCGCCGAGACGCCGACGCCGACGCCCACCCCCGTGCGGCGGCGGCCCCCGCGGCGTCCGTCGCGGCCGAGCTGAGTGCCATGGTCTTGCGCTCCGTCTGGTCGTTTTGGACCAAGCCCTATCGCGCCAGCCGCGAGGCGAGCTGGGCGGACGACTGGTACCACTGGCTGGCCTGGGGCCTATCGGTCCACGCCGCGCGCCAACACTATCCGGAGACGGTGCTGGTGACCGATGACGCCGGCGCCCGCGTGCTGGTGGACGCCCTGGAGCTGCCGTTCGTCGAGGTCTCCACGGCACTCAACGACCTCGACGCCGATCCCGACTGGTGGGCGCTAGGCAAGCTGGAGGCGTACCGGAGCCAGAAAGCGCCTTTCGTGCACATCGACGCTGACGTCTTCCTCTGGACGCCGCTCGCGCCAGCGCTCGACACCGCCCCGGTGTTCGCACAGCACCCGGAGCCGATCCCCTCGCTCTCGGCGACCTGCTATCGGCCCGACGTGTTGGAGGCGGCGGTGGAGCCAGAGCCGCTGCCTGTGGAATGGGCGTGGTATCGCAAGGCCCGGGCCGATTGGCGGGGCGCGTGCTGCGGAGTCTTCGGAGGGGCGCACACGGACTTCATCCAGCACTATGCGGCCGAGGCGCTTAGGTTGGCGACCGACGCCCGGTACAGCGCCGGCATGGCGCGCCTGGGCGACAAGAGCGGACACATGATCCTCCTGGAACAGTACCTCCTGTCCGCCTGCGTGGAGTACCACGCCCAACGGCCGGGCTCAGCCTTCGCCGACGTCGAGATTCACTACATCTTTGATTGCATCGAGGAGGCCTACAACTCCGGCACGGCTGAGGCCGCCGGCTACACCCACCTGGCCGGTGGGACCAAGCGCAACCGCCGCATCTGCCGTGCTCTGGAGCGGCGCGTACGCCAGGACCTCCCGCTGTTCTACGCGCGTTGCCAGGAGCGCGCGCATCGATTTGGTGCTGCCCTTGCCGAAACTTAGCTCTCAGGCGCAGAAATCACACCGCTTGTTGAGGCGAGCGACCGACCCTAACCTTATTCAGCTCGCGGATCACCGCGAAAACGTCGTGGCCGGCCTTGCCGTCGGGCGTAGGTAGTCAGAGTGCATCAAACAACGAGAAGCGACATTCCGACTTCTCGACGAACACTCAATCTCGATCATCTCCGTGAGCAGCAAGTCCCGGATTACATATTCCAGAACCAGCTCATCCGAGATCGGAGCGATCCCACATGGACACTTCGGCATTTCCGATGGGCAGGCGAGCCCACCGTGGACCGGCAAACGCGCCTCTCGCACCTCGCGTATTGTCGCCAGCCATGGTGAACTTGCCTGGAGCTTATTCCGCCAGTCGCATTTTGCCGTCCTATTGGTTTGCCATTTCGATCTTCATTTGCCTTTTCGTCGCGCACGCGATTGTTAGAGAGCGACTACGCGAATTGAAGATCAAATGACGCTTGAGCATTGCCGCCGGTTTCTACCGATTGCACTCAATCTCGCAGTGTTGCCCACAACCTACCTCCGGCCCCTTTTTCCAAGAGAAGCCGTATGACCGTTTGATTGTGATCTTTTTGACGCCCCTTTTTCCACACTGCCCCTTCGCTTCTTTGAGGCAATCATTGAGGATTGCATCAATGAGAACTATCCCGCCACATATCAACGCGGCAAGGCCGCCCACCAAACCGATCACGGCCAAGTCGATGGGATCGTGAGTTATAGCAAAGTTGACAGACGTCTTGACGTCTTCCCCATTAGGGCCTTTGAGCGCGTTCCCCAACGCGTCTTTGAGGCCGATGTTAGATATCTGACCCGTAAGTCGAACGATGGAGCCGTCGGCTGCTTTTCTCTCGTAAAGCACGACTTCGTAGGGCGCTGTAGTGCTCGGCTGGATCTCACCGTTAGCAGCGATGTGAAAGGTCTCTGGCTTCTCCGGCACCGCAATCAAGGCTAGCGCGCGTGCGTAGTTTTGCGCAATAGTCTGGTGTAGAGCAACCGAGTTTCCTGACTTAAACTGGACAAGGCCCTCCAACACGACATCCCGAGAAACAACGTCCGCGAACTCCGCGCTGTCAAGCTGAAGATCGAGGCTTACGCTCGTGCCTTCGGAAAGCTCGGTAGCGTCTACTAAGAGATATTTTTTCGCGCTCCGCGGCGCCTGGGTATCGACTTCCTTGGTCTGCAGAAGGCCCCGCAGGAAATCACCGATGTCTTCGCCCACCCTGTGGAAATCGGTCATCAGCCGCACTCCCTATTAAGCTGCCGCGTGCTCTTGATGCGAAGGTCCGGGCTTTCGACGCTACTTTATGCCCACGCCGAACGACTTCACAACCTGCGCAAGTTACAAAACAAAAAAGGGGCGCATTGATCTAGATCAAAGTAGCGAACGCCTAACGGGGCAGCACCGGGGCATAAACGGCAGAAAGAGATGTCGGTACAGAGTCTCGGCTGTGTGAAAACGCAAGGGTCGAAAGATGACTAGGATTGCGTTCTACAGATCGAGGCCGAACTTCTGCGCAAGCTCCTGCCACTGCATCGGGCATGGACGCGGGTGCGGCGACCACGACACGGCCGCAAAATCAAGCCGGCTTCGGCGGTCTCGGCAAGACCGACATCCGATCAGGAGTAACGCGCGGAAGTTCGAGGGCAATGCTGGCGCGAAACGGGCGTGGAAGAGCTTTTGATCGGCTGCCGTCGCCCTGCGCCATTCGGTCGACCGCAGATAGCGAGACAACTGATTCACGCCGCGCGCTCGATGATTCGTTTTACGCTTTTGGCATCGAGTGCCGGCAGACCATATTCAGCAACCCAGACCTGGGCGATCTCGCGTAAGCTTTTCCCCTGCGCTTTGAGTGTTCTTCCACGAGCGAGCGCGGCCTGCTCGTTCGGATCAGGAACCAAGCGCCGGTACCTACCCTCACCTTCGATCGCGAAGCCGAATGGCCTTTTACCTCCATTGAAGAGGTACTGAGACGCCCTGTGTCGTTTAACGTCGCGAACCCGCTCGCGAATACGGTCCCGCTCGTTTTCAGCTACGGCCGACAAAATAGTGAAGACGAGTTTGCTGATGCCGTTCCCGGTGACATCTCCACCAAGATCGATCATATGTAGCGAAATCTTTTCATCTTTCAGCTGTTCGAGCGTGCCAAGCGCGTCCGCAGCAGATCTAAAAGCTCTATCAAGCTTCGCCGCAATCACGACGTCTCCCGGCTGAAGGCGTTCGAGAAGCTGCCGGCCTGCTGCTCGCTCCGCGAGAGGCACTGATCCTGACACGCCACTTTCAACGAAGAATTCCCCGACGGACCAGCCCTTCATCATTGCGTAGCCGGTGATCTGCTGACGTTGAGTATCGAGAGATAAGCCCCCGTTTGCCTGCTCCGTTGTGGAAACGCGACAATATCCATATACCGGCATCGGCCCCTCTCGTGTGGCATTCCTAAAGCAATGCCACGCGCTGGTCAATGCCACAGCCAGAACTCCGGCCAGCAAGACGAATCCTTGAATGTGCGATCAGCTGCTCTGGCCTTCAGGCGGCGTTTGGGCTCAGCTGTCGGTCACCCCGGCGTTGAGGCCCCAAACTCTCCGGGTACACGATGCAGCCTCTGTGACCCCGAGCAGGCACAACGCCGACAAACCGGTTACTGGGATGCTAGTGGGCGGTCCCGAATTCACTTCTCTTGCAGCTTCGTCTGTTCTACTCCGACTACACTTCAAAATGCTCGAAAGCCACCTGGATGAACGAGTCTACCACGACAACAACAACGTCTCAGAAGCTAAGCTCTGCTCTTAATCGCCTCAGGGGTAGTGACGGAGGGCGCTGGTCTAACATCGCGGCCGCTCAAAAGTTTAGCAATGAAAGAGCCCTCGACCTCGCAACGATAGTAGGCGATCTGTTACCAACAGACGAAGGCAGTCTCACTGTCTTCGGCTCACTAGCCAGAGGCGAGTTCACGGTCGAGAGCGATCTAGATTGGGCTATTATGATCGACGCTCGTGCTGATTCGCGCCACTTGAACTTAGTCCACGAGCTAAGGTCAAGGTTGAAAAAGGCTGAGTTTAAAGATCCGGGACCAACTGGAGTATTCGGGGGCCTAGTCTTCAGTCACGAGCTGATCCACGCGATCGGTGGTGACGAGGACACTAACAAGAATATGACGCGTCGCTTGCTGCTCCTACTCGAGTCCCAGGCGATTGGCTCGCCCGAGAGCGCACAAGTTCGCGACCGGATCATCAAGGGCGTCCTGGCCAGATATGTCGAAGAGGATGCAAATTTCGTTGCGGCAAACGTACAAGGGAAGAAAATTCCTCGTTTCCTACTGAATGACGTTGTTCGCTTCTGGCGAACTATGGCGGTTGACTACGCCAACAAATTTAGGGTGCGAGCAGGAGAGAAATGGGCCCTGCGAAACATCAAGCTGCGGATGTCTCGGAAGCTATTGTTTGTATCGGGGTTTTTAATGTGCGTCTCGTGGGCATTGGAAACGCCCGAATCAGGGGAACAGGAGCTGACCGTCCAGAAACTTGTCAGCCATCTGCGGGACTGGACAGAGCGGCAGCCACTTGAATCACTTGCGATAGCCGTTGAACGCTACGCACCTTCGCTCAGCGATGACATCTTTGGTACTTACGATCAGTTTCTATCGTTGCTCAACGACAAGGAAAAGAGAGAAGTGCTTGAAGAGCTGACTCCGGACCAAGCGTACGAGAACCGGGTGTTTCTTGACGCCCGAGAAGTGGCGCATACGTTCGATCGCGGTCTGTTAAAGCTGCTCTTTGAGTCCAACGTCGACATTACTGAAACCGTGAAGAAGTACGGAATTTTCTGATGATCGTAGGCTTCTCAACTGGGGCTTTAGCGCTTGGCGACTTCGCGCGCGGGTTAGAATTGCTAGAGCCGACGCGTGCAGATGCTGTTGAACTATCTGCGCTCCGCGACGTCGAGCTACCCAAATTGCTTGAAGCAATACCGCTCCTAATGCAGCGCCTGAACACCCGGTATCGGTACGTGAGCTTTCACGCACCAACCAATTTTACTGATGAGCGCAGCACAGTAGCAAAGCTAGCGACGGTAGCGGATCGAGGCCTGAACGTGATAGTTCACCCCGACACCATGCGGGAACTGTCTCTATGGCAAAGGCTAGGCAAGCGTCTCTGCATAGAAAACTTGGATTCCCGTAGGCCAACTGGGCGTACTGCTCAGGAGCTGCGCAAGTTCTTTGTTGAGCTGCCGGAAGCTCGGCTGTGCTTGGACATTGCACACGCGAGACAGGTGGACTCCACGATGACTGTTGCCGCGGATATTCTTACCGAATTTGGGGACCGCTTGGCGCAAGCTCATTTGAGCGAACTCAATAGCAGGGGCAAACATTTTGCCATGTCGTACGCTGCAAAACGCGCCTACGAACTCTTTGCAGCTCCTCTAGCACGAGTACCAGTGATCTTGGAATCGGTTGTTACTGAAGGCGCAATCGCTGAGGAGATCAGTGAAGTCGAAAAGATCCTCAGTCATCAGCCGCGCTTCACGCCTGCCGGATTTTCGTAGACGCGCGCCCCCTACTGTTAAGTATCAGGGCAGCCACACCTCGAGATAAACTGGCAGATTGTTTGGGCGCAGTTGCAGGCGCGGCCTTAGTCTCTGCTTCTCATCCGGCAGCAGTCTCATGGCCAGCAGATGCTCGTTGACGGTATCCGCGACGTCCTGCGCGGCCTCGCGGGCGAAACTGGAAAAATAGTCCACTCCGGGTCCCCCTTTTACGGTACGCTCGCGGTCCGGCGCACGAACCACATAGCCCTTTTTGACTAG
Organism: Bradyrhizobium sp. Arg816; assembly: GCF_029989365.1. GTDB lineage: Bacteria > Pseudomonadota > Alphaproteobacteria > Rhizobiales > Xanthobacteraceae > Bradyrhizobium. The sequence continues at coordinate 439,634 of NZ_JAPRAQ010000002.1, forward strand.
CAGCGCTCCGATCTCTCTCAGGTCCTGATCGTTGATACTGCCGCCGCCGGCGTGAATAAATACTACGAACTCGCCGGATTGCCGTGTCTGCGCGGACAGCAGACTCGGCGCAAGGAGCAGCAAAAGCAAGCAGATGCGGCCAATGATGATCGTCATGGATTCACCGATGTCCGATTGTTATCATTTGGATGGATCGTACATGACGTACCGGAACCCAAAAGCGACCGGCCGGTCCAGTGGTCCTGTATCGAATTCCGACTCGTCGCTCCCAGACCGTTGCGCCGAAAGCCCGCCACCGTATTGCATGCCTGACACTTGCTTCTCTAGGCTCTCGATTCGCTTTCGTAGCGTTTCGTCTGTTGGTGCTGTGGATGCGTTCTGCGGCGGTAGCTGCTCCTGAGGCGCTGGATCCGATCTCCCTTTTCCACCTGACAACAAGCCAGCGAAAAAGCCGCCTATTTCCGAGCCGCCGATCAGCCTGCGATGCACGATGGAGCGCGCTAAATACACGCGGTTCACGATCACCAGCCGAATATCGACGGCATAAACGTCTTTTCCGCTCTGGTCGAGGTTTTTGACATAAATGCGATCGCCCAAAATCGGCCAAAGATATTGGCGGTAGGTCGCCTCGCTGCAGTCGTCCTTCATGCCATCCTTTTTGCAATACTCGTGAAGCTTCCTCAGTGCACGAGAACTGGGCATTCCGTAGGTGCTGACTTCGCTCAGCTTGAACTCTTCGGTGCCCTGACTGCTGCCGCCGTAGCTCGCTTGCGCCTGACCGTTGGCCATGAGCGCACCCCCGGCAGTGGCGCTGAATGAACCCTTGAGCCGGGCGAAGGCCGCACGGGGCAGATCGCTTTCCAGCACCAGGCCTTTCGCAAACAAACGGCCCACGGATCGCGGCGATTGGTCCTGAATAGCTCCCGGTCTTTCGTTAACCGGAGGCCTGAGCGGCGCCGCAGGGAACGCGGCCAACTCGGCATAGGTCTTTTCTAGTTCTTCTTTGACATCGACATGCGCGATCTTCACCGATCGTTTGACGGAGGGCGTCCGCTTATCAATCGATTTGGGATCACGAATCTTGTCGTCGACGACGTAAGCCAGTACGTCGCCGACCGCGACGTCCTCCTCCGGGGGGAACACGGGCTCGATCTTGAACTGCCCGATCGCATCGCCCCACGCGACCTCGATATCCTTGCGGTGCTGAAACTCCGTGGGCGCGCTGCTCAACCAGCGTATGGCAAAAAAGCCGGCCACGGCGGTGGCGACGAATGCGGCGGCAATCCCGAGCGTCTTACGGCTAAGCCCTTTCGGCATTGTGAGCACTCCGGCGGATGCTCCCTCCGCCCGCACAATCACTTGCAAGTAAGGACAAAATGAATTGGCTTGTGTATCACAGGTTGCAGTTCCCGGCAACGACGCAGGTCGCGATCGTGGAAGCTTCCTCGGGGTGGCTACGCAGCCGATCGATTTGACCTGTTCGCAAGAAATCGAGGACCGGCCGCTCTTGGGCCCGAGGGCGGAGTGCCGCGATGTCCGCTCCCGCGCCGCTGTCGGGGGAGAAGCAGACATCAGGTGGCCGACTCGCAGCAACCGACTTTATGAGTCCGCACCCTAATCTACCGCGGCCGCCAGGCCGACTTCCGGGCCTCGTTCATGCGATCGATCACGCGGGCATTGCGCAGGTGCTCAGAGGGCTCGCCGGCCTCGTCGCCCTCTCCAGAACCGCGCCTGAGAGGCGGCACGACATGGTCCGACTACGGCCCCAGCGCTATTCACGCGGGCCGCGTGACCCGGCCGGAGGCCTCCTGTGCCCTCGAGCCCGGGCGGACCGCTCGCCTGGCGGCCGTGAGGACGGCCGGGCCAACGCATCTTCAACGGCCCGCAATGTCCTGCTCGATCTGAGCGATCGAGGACCGGCAATCGAAGCCGGTCCGGGCCTTCAGGTCGATCGCTATGCGCGAGCGGTGCATCCTCAGATCCTCAAGCGGTTGGCGGTCCTGCAGCGGCATTTCGTCGCGTTTAATGCCATTAAGCGCTGGTCCAGGGGCTGCGACCTTCGATGTCGCCGATGCCATCCCTCAACGCCATCGACACGGACATCGATGTCTCGTCGGGGCTGCAGGCTTTCATCGACGAAAATTAAACAAAGGCGTTCGACCTCCAGCTGTCGCTGGGCACCATCGCCACATCGTATCAATCGCGTTCTATCGCTTTCCGAATTTCTGCCAAGGATCTTTCCGACAGACCTAGGGCTCTGCATTCGCCAAGCAACGCAACTTCCAATTCCGTATCAGTCATTTGTCCAATTACGTCTGGTCGGCCTACCTCAAATTTCTGAGCCAAGAGGCCGCCAATGTGGGCAGCGAGCTTGATGCCGCTAATAGCCGCTTTCAAATCTGGCTTGTACAAACCGGTGGGAACACCGTTCGAGTCGTATTTTGGTAAGCCGCGGATGGAGAGATCGACCACGTGCATCAAGCGAGCGATTATCCATTCCTCAGAAAGGCCCGCGCGTTGGATTCCGATCTGTCGCGCTTGTCCCTCCCTAGCCACGCGGTCAGCAATTAGCTCTTGCACGCGCGCTGAAATGTCGGCGCGCCTGCAAAGTCTACTCGCGTTCGCGGCTTTGTAGACATACCCAGCTTCTCGATACGCGTCCGCCTGGCTCCTGCCTGCAGCAAGCGCTCTAGCAAGCAATTCGTGTTTTTGATTAGCTAAGGCCGGCACAATGTTTCTAACCCTCTCAATACTTATCACCAATATATGCAGTATTGCGGTGAATGTCTGGAGCGCAAATGAACGATCCTAAAGATGCGTTCGACAAGAACCTCGAGTCTTTCATGCTAAGCCAGCACGCCGACAGCATCGCCGACTACGCGAGCCGCGGCCGCAAATTCGAGGCCATGAATGACACGGAACTTGAGAAAGCATGGGTTATTGCTTTCGTCTGGTGGACGCAAAGGCCGTCTGATCACGCCCGATACCTCAGAGAAACGGATTTTATTGCGGAGATAAGCCTTCGCGGAAAGCAGCCGCCTCTCGATTTGGTTCGAACGGCATTTGACAGCCTGTTTAGGCGCTCCGCAGACGCCATAGAGCGCTTCGAACGTGAAGATCCAGAACGGTTCAACGAAATGATTGACCGATACCTGCACGACATCGAAGCATTTACCTCAGAGCGCAAAAGGTCACAAAATTGATTCATGGAGTTCGTCGCTATCGATTGTAGTTTGAACGACCGTCCTCCAAGACGCATCTTGAAAGTCTGATCACGCCACATTGGGGAAAACGATGGCTCCTCCCCTCAATTGCCAACCCGTTGGCGCGAGACCGGCAACGGTCACGTCGTTTGCGCCCACCCGATTTTGGGCCTCGCGCTGTGGCCGCATAGGATGGCCGCGTGCGGAACGCGAAAATCTGTATGATGTCATCGCTCTTGGAAGTCGCCGCTTCTGGCGAAGGTAGGAATGCTAGGCTGGCAGCGATCAATGCGATCTTAGCTCCGTAAACTTCGGTTCAGTTCTTGGAGTGGGCATAGCTTCGCCTAGCGAGCGAAGCTATGCGTTTCGGTAAACTTTCGGACGAGTCTTCTCGAGACATAGACGGATCAAGGCAACCTCAATAGAGGGAGGCTGGGGTCATGCTGTCAGCCTTTACGCCTGCTTGTTGGCGCGGGAACGCTGCACAACCGATCCGTCAGCTGGCAGCTATCCTGCAGGTCGGTGCGAACCGGAGCCTGCTCCTGCGTGACGTCCTTCACGTCGCGCTTAGTTTGCGCATGGTGTCCCGCAACAGGCCCTTTGCAGCCTCGCGGACCATGTCCCGACGGACGGGGGTTGCTATCGCAATCCCGCGGTCATCAGTTTTCGAGAAGCTGCCTTCGTGCACTTCAGGCAAACGGCCAGCGCCTGTCACCGATGAACGCAGGATCCATCAGCGCTTGGGGCCCCTTTCTTCGGCCAGGCAGGCAGGCTCCTCCTCGCGACTTTTAGTCGAAAGAGTTCCGGCACTATTAAAACCCGCAGCTGCTCTCTCAGTTACCGAAAGCGCCCTCGCATTATCCGTGGGGGGGCGTCGTCTTATGTTTGGCCGGTCCGCATCGCTCGGCGGTCCCACAGGAGAGTTTGCAGCATCCGCGGCTAGGTATGCAGCGGCCCCCCCGGAAAAACGCACCGGTGGGCAGACCGCCGACGAAGAAAAGGCCTTCCAACGAGCGAAGCAGGCCTTGGTCTCGTCCACCGTCAGCTTGGCGGCTTCTCCAAGCCTGGCTCTAAGGGCCCACGTGGTGGCGCCCCTTCGCCAGCCTGTCAGCACCGAATCGGGGGTGAAGCCAGCCAAGATCAGCGTCCGCGCCGCGTCTAAGAAGGGTTGCCTGCGTAGGCAGAGCACACTGCCATCAGCTAGTTCGGCTCGGTAGCGGCCGTGACGGTTCACCGGGACCAAGTAGATGTTGATCTCCTGGCATCGACTGATTGGTGAGCCAGTGTCGGATATTCCACTTAGATTGCAATTGCTCTCTTTAGGCTGGTGAGCCAGCCTAAGCGATTGATCGAGGTCGGTGTGTCGGTTCTGCTGGGATCGCCATTCATCACTGGATCGCTAGAGCCGTTTGCGGTATCGGCCCCCCCCCCGCCCAGCGGAGACGTCTTCAGGAGCCTCACCGTTCTCGTCGATCCCGAGAACGATTTCGACTCCCGCTGCCGGAATTTCGGCGCCGCTTGATCGACGTGACGAACGCACAGTTACCAATCCTCTTACTTCACGAATACGTGGGTACCCTCGCCCCGGTCTTTGAACCGGACGGACGAACCCTATGTATGCGCCGGGCGACGTGCGCCCGATAGGGAATTTGATGCTGCCAACCGAGTGGACGAGAATGGCTATCGCATCTGCGGTTGCCGTGATCGCGATGTCGTATTTGGCAATCGACGCAGGCGTCGTGAACTCCAGCGTGATCACACGGCGCATCGAGGTGGCGCGGGCTTCCATTGCGGACGCGGCGGCCAGTCAGCATCAACTCGCCTTCGCTATTCAGGCCTGGGCGCGTCCAAGCCGCCAGAAGGCGGACTCGGAGCCACATTTGGAGCACTGCCTGGCGATCGATTGAGTCAGGCGCAGCACCAAATCAGCCGACGCCTAAGCGGCATTTCTTTTGTTCATGATCCGACTCCGCTTCGTTCCAAAAGCACGAATCGTCATCGCAAAAATCAGCCGCGTGCATTCATTAATGCCGCGTTTCACTCGCCCGGTTCGTTCATGCATCCAGGGTCACGAGAACCGGCCGCAACCGGTACGCGTCGATCGCGGCGTTCGACAGCAGCAGCCTGCGCCGCTCGCCGCGCAGCATCAGGCGATCGATCCTGTTCAGGATGAAGCGGGCTGAATCCTGGCGCTCACCGGTGAGCAGGCCGGATTGGTCGAGATATTTCCATGCGATCTCGAAAGACTGTGCGCGCAATTCGGGGTCGGTCATAACCGGCCAACGTTGGCGGGGAGCGGATGTTCCCAGCCGCGCAGCGTCGGTCGCAGCGCACCGCGGCGCGACGAAATGCGCAGCGCCGCGGAACGAGATCACGACCAGCACGTTGGCTGCAACGAAATGGAGTGGTGCCGACCCGCCAGCCCCGGTCGGCTTTGAAGGGCCCCGTGCTTGTCCCCCCGAGCACGGGGCTTTCTCATGCAGGCCAACCAGCGTCCCGACCTCGGCCGACCATTGACGCGAGATCGCGCCGGGGATGCGATTAGTCCGTCTGCTCGTCGCGCCGATCGCGGGCGAGCTGATGCCAGGCCAGAGCCAGTTGGATCAGCCTCTGCCGGTCGGCGCCGTCGGCGGACGCCGCGGCCCGCTTCATCGCCGCCTCGGCTTCGTGCTGTGGGTCGTACTTGGGACACATGAGGGCGAATCTAACCGACCGATATGGACGGACCGATGGCAATTTCGTCCGTATGAATGCGGGGTGGTTTTCTCGTCGCCCGGCCCCCCAAGACGCATCTGTGAACTGCGTCACAGCCTGTCCGCGACGTCTCGGCTAAACATCGCTTCAACCGCTCGCACCGCCGCGAGAGGGCATGGGTGGTCTGTCATGACACAGGAAGCAGCAGCCGAGGCTCACGTCCCGACGCGACGCGCAAGGCCCGACCTGTTCGGCGCCACGTTTCTTGCCACCATCGGTATCGTGATGTTGGCCTGGATCGCAGGCCTGGTCTGGGCCGCGATCGCGTTCTTCAACTGGCTGGTGTGACGCGCGAAGCGATCAGTATCGCTTCAGCAAACAATACGTTGGCCAGACAAAAAGAGGCGGGCCTGCGCCCGCCTCCTTGTTTCAGACCTTGCCTGGAGCCTCAGTAACAGGCGCGAGGATCGGCCTGCACATACTGACCGCTCGGATAGCGGTAGTAGCAATTGCCCTGGGCGAAATAATAGCCGGGCCGCGAGGCAGCCGTGGCGCCGGCGATCGCGCCGGTGGCGCCGCCGATCACGGCACCCGCGGCCGCGCCCGAGGCGTTGCCCGAGATCAGGCCGCCCAGCACGCCGCCGACGATGGCGCCGCCAAGCGCGCTCGCGCCGGGATCAGCCGGCGGCGGGGGCGGTGGTGGTTCGTAGGCGACGGGAGGCGGCGCCGGGGCATAGGCCACCGGCATGTCGTCGAAGTAATCCTCGGAGATGTAGGCCGGCGGGCCGGCCATCCGCTGCGGATAATAGTACCAGACGCCGCCGACGTCCCACCACCAGCCGGAGCGGCCGTTGCGGACCTCATGGCGCCAGCGCCCGCCGTCCCAGGCGCGATTGCCGCGATAGGCGTGTCCGCCCCAGTCGCGCTCCGGTGCGGGGCCCCTGGCGTAATTGCGTCCGGGCGGCGGGCCGCCTGCTCCGTGCGGGCCGGGACCGGGGCCGCCGGCGTGGGGCTGGCCGCCGGGCTGTTGCGCGGGCCGGGCCGCCTGCTGTGGCGGGGGGCCCTTGCGCATGTTCTGATTGTTCTGGGGCGGCGCGCCGGCGCCAGGCCCCGCCGGCGTCTGGGCCTGGGGTCTTGGCGGCAATGACTCCTGTGCCTGCGCCGAAAGCGCGACAACGGACAAGGCCGAAACCAAGGGAATAATGATCTTCATGCGGCTGGACGCACTCATGCGTGCTTGACCCCCTACTCTCGCGATTGCCGTGGTGCCTAGCGCGATAGACGATTCGCCTCGCGCCTGGCTGATGCCGGCGGGCATAACTGACCTGCTTTGGTCGGCTAAGTCCCGTTACAAATGATTAAGATCACGGCAATTTTCGGCCCAAGGGGGGCGGCTGGAACCGTTCTAGCGCGCCGGCTCGATCACATTGCAGTTGGTCCGCCCCGACATCAGGCAGTCCTGCATCTTGCTGGCCGCGGTGAGATCGCGGGCGAGCCACCAGCCGACACCCAGGATCACGAGCGCGATGATCAATCCGGCAATCGCGCCACGACGGTTGTCGCCGGATTGAGGTTTTGCGAGGGATTTGGGCTTTTTGCCCGGTTCGGGCTTGGATTCGGACTTGGACATGACTGGCCGATCGCAGGGGGTGAGCCGGCTTTACCACCTCTGCGACGTCGCGTCACATCCCGGTCGATCGTTCAGCCCCGGGTCTGCCGGATCGCATCCTTGCGCGAGGTTTCTACCGCCGGGGTGGCCCGCGGTGCGCAGGTCGTCAGCAAGAACGCGGTCTGGGTGCATTCCCAATCCGCGCCGAGGACGGCGCTTTCGATCGGCTTCGGGCGGGCGAGCAACAGTGCGACGCCGGCCAGGGCGACCACCGCGACGGCGATTGCGAGCGCCTTCGGGCTCAGTCTTGAGGTCATCATGCCCGTGCTCCGTCTCGTACCGGGCGGACGCTAGGCGCCGCTCCGTGTGGTCCTCTATGAAGGACATCACAATTCGGCAGTTTTTCGGGGCTACGAGAGATCGTCGGTGGTGGCGATTTTTCGTCTACCTGATCGGCTGCGATTATGGGTGGCTTCGCGACGCGCGCCGATGTACACGCTTCTGCGTCGCGTGGCGCCCGCTATGCCCAGCCGACGTACCAACAGGCAATGATGTAAGATCGGAAGCGAGGAAGACAAGGCTCGTCGATGAGTGGATTCAGGGAACCCGGCTTCGCAGACCGGCAAAAGGCGGCGCAGGACGCGCGCAAAAATCTTTTGAACAAATTCAAGTCGCAGCCCGGGTTGGATGACCCGGCGGTGGCAGCACGTCGTGCTGAGCGCGAGGCACTCGCGGCCAAGCGCGCCGAGGCAAAGACCGCGCGCGAAGCCGAGAAGGCCGAGCAGAAGCGCATTGCGGAAGAAGCTGCAGCCGCCGAAGCCGCGCGTATCGCCCGCGAAGCGGAAGAAGCGATCGCCAGGCAAGCTGAAGTCGAGGCCGAGCAAAAGGCCAAGCGCGACGCCCGCTACGCTGCCCGAAAGGCCAAGCGGAAGTAACGTTCGCAAGTCAGTTTCAACTCGAGTCACTTTCAACTCGAGTCACTTCAACTCGAGTCGCGTTCAACTCAAGTTGAACTAAACCATCACCGGGGCGGTCGATGTGACCGCCCTCGGACTTTGAAGCGTGCGCGTCTGCCTTCGCAGACGCCGCGGCGACGGTGGAAGATCAGTTCTTCTTCATCATCCCGTCGTCTTTCTTCATCCCGTCCTTCGACATGTGGTCCTTCTTCATGCCGTCGTCCTTGGACATGGTGTCCTTCTTCATGCCGTCCTTGGACATCGTGTCCTTCTTCATCATGCCGTCGTCCTTGCCCATCTTGTCCTGGGCAAAAGCGGCCGGCGACAACGCGAGGCCAAGCGACAGAGCGGCAGCCGAGACGCCGAGCACGATGCGGGTGCGAATGGTCATGAGTGATTTCCCTTCGAGATGGTGTTTGTCAGCGACGGACGCCGCTATCTGATCTCGACGGATTGCCCGGCGGCGTTGTTACGCGCCCACTGACAAAATTTCTGCGGGTCTGCTGCGCGGACGCTCAGTGTGCACTGCAGCAAGGCCGGCCCTTGCCCCGGCATTCGGTCTCGAACTATCAGATGAGAGAATATTGGGTGAGAGACCGGCTAGGATGGACCTAAGCCCCGGTCTCAAAGACCCAGCCCACCTCACACCGAACAAGAACCGGCCAAAGACCGTCCAAGGGGATACACCATGCTCACGCGCCGTCATCTGATCGCGACCGCCGTCGCCGCACCCGCCATTCTTCGCTTCGGCACTGGTACCGCGCATGCCGCGACCACGCTGAAGATCTCGCATCAATTCCCGGGAGGGACCATCGACAAGGGCGACTTCCGCGACCGGCTCTGCCGCATGTTCGCGGCTGAAGTCGCCAAGCGCAGCAAAGGCGACATCGCCGCGGAAATCTATCCGAACTCCTCGCTGATCAAGACCAACGCGCAATTCTCCGCGATGCGCAAGGGCGCGCTCGACATCAGCCTCTATCCGATGCCCTACGCCGGTGGCGAACTACCGGAGACCAATATCGGCCTGATGCCGGGCCTCGTGACCACCTACGACCAGGGCCTGCGCTGGAAGAAGGAGCCGGTCGGCAAGGCACTGACCGACTTCCTCGCCGACAAGGGCATCATCCTGCTCACCTGGGTGTGGCAGGCCGGCGGCGTCGCCAGCCGCTCCAAGCCGATCGTCGCCCCTGAAGATGCCAAGGGCATGAAGGTGCGCGGCGGCTCGCGCGAGATGGACATGGTGCTCCAGACCGCCGGCGCCTCGGTGCTCTCGGTGCCGTCGAACGAAATCTACGCGGCGATGCAGACCGGCGCCTGCGATGCCGGCATCACCTCCTCGACCAGCCTGATCTCGTTCCGGCTCGAAGAGGTCGCGAAGTCGCTGACCTCGGGTGCGGGCGCCTCCTACTGGTTCATGCTCGAGCCGCTGATGATGTCGAAGGTGATCTTCGACAAGCTGCCGAAGAACCAGCAGGACGTCCTGCTCGCGGTCGGCACCGAGCTCGAAGCCTTCGGCCGCAAGGGCGCGCAGGACGACGACGTCGAGGTCGCCAAGGTCTACGAGAAGGCCGGTGCCAAGGTCAGTGCGCTCGATGCCGCCACCGTCGGCAAATGGCGCGACATCGCCCGCGACACCGCGTGGAAGGACTACGGCGCCAAGACCGCGACGGCCGCCAAGCTGCTCAAGCTCGCCTCCGACGTCGGCGCATGAGCCACGGTCCGCTTCCGGATCGTGACGACCGGGCGAACGCTGCCGCAGGGACAGGCCTTGCGGCGGCGATCGATCGCGGTCTCGCCATCCTCAACCGCATCATCGTCGTGTTCGCAGCGATCGCGCTGATCGCGGCCTGTGCCATCCTGAGCTACAGCGTGCTCAGCCGCGCCCTGTTCAAGGCCGCCAATTACTGGCAGGACGAGGCCGCCGTATTCCTCCTGGTCGGCGCCACCTTCATGACGGCGGCCTATGTGCAGCAGAACCGCGGCCATATCGGCATCGAGGCCTTTGTCGGCCTGCTGTCGCCGCTCGCGAACCGGATCAGGCTCTGGCTGGTCGATGCCGCGACGTTCCTGTTCTGCGCCTTCTTCACCTGGAAGTCCTGGACGCTGACCCATGAAGCCTATGTCGACGGCCAGGTCTCGAACTCGATGTGGTCGCCGCCGCTCGCCATTCCCTATTCGCTGATGGCGCTCGGGATGAGCCTGCTCTGCATCCAGATCCTCGTGCAGCTTGCGCTGCCTTTTGCAGGAGCCAGGCGTCCATGAGCGTTTTCGGTATCGGCCTCGCCTACGGTATCGCGACGCTGGTCGTGATGTTTTCAGGCATGCCGATCGCGTTCGCGCTCGGCGCGGTCGCGGTCGTGTTCATGGGCATCTATATGCCCGCCGCGTCCCTGGATACGGTGACGCAGAACGTCTACGAGGAAATGGCCTCGATCACGCTGCTGTCGATCCCGCTCTTCATCCTGAAGGGCGCCGCGATCGGCAAATCGCGCGCCGGTCAGGATCTCTATTCGGCCCTGCATGCCTGGCTGCATCGCGTCCCCGGCGGCTTGGGCGTCGCCAACGTGTTCGCCTGTGCGTTGTTTGCGGCGATGGCGGGCTCCTCGCCCGCGACCTGCTCGGCGATCGGGTCGGCCGGCATCCCCGAGATGCGCAAGCGCGGCTATTCCGGCGGTTTTGCCGCCGGCATCATCGCGGCCGGCGGCACGCTCGGCATTCTGCTGCCACCCTCGATCACCATGATCCTGTTCGCGGTCGCGGCGGAAAAATCGCTCGGCCGTCTCTTCCTCGCCGGCATCGGGCCCGGCCTGCTGCTGGTGTCCCTGTTCGGCGCCTATGCGGTGATCCGCTTCCGCCAGGAATATGCCGCGGCCCAGGCAATCTACGAGAAAGGCGGCCCTGAAGCCGCGATCCTGGCCCGCGACGAATACACGCTCGCCGAACGCTTCAGCGTGCTGCCGCGGGTGATCCCCTTCGTGCTGCTGCTCACCGGCGTCATGATCGCGCTCTATGGCGGCTACGCCACGCCGTCGGAAACCGCCGGCCTCGGCGGCCTCCTCGCGCTGGCGCTGATTGCGGCGATCTACAGCGTGTGGCGGCCGAGCGACCTCGCGCCGATCATGATGTCGACGATCCGGGAATCGACCATGCTGATGATGATCATCGGCATGTCGCTGCTCTATTCCTACGTGATGAGCTATCTGCACATCTCGCAGTCGGTCGCCGAATCCATCGTCGCGATGCACCTGCCGCGCTGGGAGCTGCTGTTCGCGATCCTGGTCATGGTCGTCGTGCTCGGCTTCTTCCTGCCGCCGGTCTCCATTATTCTCATGACCGCGCCGATCATCCTGCCGCCGCTCCGCGCCGCCAATTTCGACATCATCTGGTTCGGCGTGGTCATGACCATCGTGATGGAGATGGGGCTGATCCATCCACCGGTCGGCCTCAATATCTTCGTCATCCGCAACGTCGCGCCCGACATTCCCTTGCGCGAAGTGATCTGGGGCACCCTGCCCTTCGTGCTGCTGATGATGCTCGCGGTGCTGCTGCTGTGCTTCTTCCCGGGAATCTCGACCGGCCTGCCGGACCTGGTGATGGGGCCGGACGGGAGCAGGTGACGGGAGAACCGTTGGCGCAGGGCTTGGGCATTAGCATTTTCGCTCTCGTCGTGCTGGCGCCGTAAGTCCTCGGCTCATTGACAGGCGTCGCGTTCACTCGTCTCATCAAGCGTCGCCGCTGGCGGCCCAGGTGATCTCGGTGCGGCCGATCTCGGTAATGTTCGGAACGCTGACCTATGTCGTTGCGCCGTCGCCATCTTCGCGATGGTGGAGTTGCACCCGTTCGCGTTGTTCGCCGGGCTGGCGCTAGCCCTGTTCTACACGTGGCCAATCTGGCTGCTAATGGGGCGCAGGATAGATCAGCGTCGACCAGCTCGACGAGCGAAACAGAGGCGCGTCAATTTACAACCTGACGGAAATGTGATCTTATACTTCAATTCACTTGATATTTTTCATCGGATTGCGGCACGTCCTCGATCCCCTTGCGGCCGCTGATAATGGGACGAGCAAGCGACAGTCCGAACATTATTTCGGAGCGCCTATCGTGTTCAAGATTATTTCTGGACTTGCATTGCTGATTTTAGTTCCGGTCTTGGCGACCGAGTTCATCAATGCTTCCGACGCAACAGCCGGCATTCAGAATAAGTGCACGAAGCACGACGAAACTGATCCCGCCTTGGTGGCGAGGCCGACGTCAGGCGTAGTCAAAGTGATACGACTGAGCAATCAAGGCGAGTTCATCGACCGTTGCGAATTGACCGATGTCCTTGACGAACTCGTATGGGACCACCCGGACGCCCGTTGCGCGCCAGCAGCCGAGAACTGCTTCAACTCAAAAGTTACGATCAAGCCGGATGCCGTATCCAAGCCGAAGCTCATCGTCCTCTACATCCACGGCTGGATGCACTCCTCGGATGACCAGGATTCCAATTACCGAGAATTCCGCAGGCTGATCGCATCTCTTGCGTGCTCGGATCACACGAAGCAAACCGTTGGGATCTACATTACCTGGAACGCATCGACCGGGTACTGGCCCCTGGACTATCTTTCATTCTGGTCCCGACAGCGGATCGCAGATCGAATAACTCAGTCGGCTGTGGTTGCCAAGATTGTCGGCACGATCGGAAACACCAGGGATAGATCCGGAAAGCACGACAACTTCATTGCAATCGGACACAGCTTCGGCGCGCGCATGCTCTTTTCGGCGGTCAACGCGCCATTGGTGATAGACGTCGCAAGGGCCTATCCCCGGTCCAATAGTGATACGTATCAAATCGCCCGGGGGCCGGCGGATGCCACGCTCCTGCTCAATCCGGCGTTCGAGGCCGCAAGATATACGGCGATCAACGGATTGATCCGCAATGAAGAGGTCTTTTCGCCGCTACAGCCTCCGCTGCTCATTACGATTTCGACGAACAATGACTGGGCCACCGAAACCGCGTTTCCCGCCGGGCAGGTTCTTGACCTCTCATTCGACAAGCGCGCAAGAACCACCCTTGGGAATTACGACAGATACTATACTCACTCGCTGCTGCCGTCGGACGAGCGGGAATGCCCGATCTCGAATCCATCCAACATCACGGAAAAGTTCTTTGCCTCCGGGCTCTGCCTGAAGCGCGAGACAGACTGGCACCAACAAACTGATGCCATGCAGGCGGAGGACCCTTATGGTTGGTCCAGCGTCAACCCCGAACGGCAGATGTTCAACCCATTCCTTGTCGTCCATACAACGAAAGAGGTCATCGACAACCACGGCGGCATCTGGAAGGGCAAGGTCTTTTCGGAATGGATATTCCAGGTCGTCAAGGCGATAGATTACCGGAATGATCGACTGACCGAATTGGATCGTACTGGTAGCGCCGTGCGAGGAAATGCGAAATCCTGCGACGACAAAACCTCCGCGTTAACGCAAAGTGGAGACCGGTAGGATAACCGGACCGGAATCACACGGCCGGGGTGCTGGAGGCGTGCTCTACGTCCTTCGCTCCCGCGGGCGCATGCAATGACGGGTTACGCTTGGCGACTGCACTTCGCGCAGCGCGGGGCCAATCCACCCTACGATTTCTCCTTGCGCCGTGCCTTCGTCGCGATCGTGCTGCCGGCCACCACCTGCAACAGATCCTTGCGCACGGCCTCGATGTGCCGCTCCAGAAACCGGCAGGCCTCCTCGACCTTCTGCGCGCGGCAGAGCGCGATCAGATGGGCGTGCTCCTTCTCGGCTGTTCCCATCGCCTTGGTGTTGGAGAGCTGGAGGCGCGTGTAGCGGTCGCTGGTCTGCAGCAGCGACAGCACGATCGCGCGCGTACGCGGCTGCGGGGCGTGAACATAGAGCGCCATGTGGAAGTCGGCGTTGAGCTGCCCCCATTCGCTGACGTTGCGCGCCTTGATCGCCTTCTCAAAACTCTTGTGGATGTCGTCGAGCCCTTCGAAATCATCGGTGGTGAAGCGGGGCGCCGACTGCGCCAGGAGGCGCGGCTCGAGGATGCCGCGCAGCTCGAACACGTCGTTGATCTCGTCGAGCGATAGCTCCGAGACGATCGCGCCCTTCTGCGGAACGATGCGCACCAGGCCTTCGGCCTCGAGCTGGAATAGCGCTTCGCGCACCGGGATGCGGCTGACTCCATAGGCCTCGCCTAGCGCGTCTTGACGCAGTTGCGAGCCGGCCGGATAGGTGCCGTCGAGGATCGCCTGCCGGAGCTGGTCGACGATCGCGGCCGACAGCGTGCGATGCTTCAGAGGCTGTTTCATCTGACCTTCTGTTGTCCTTCCCGACTCATCCGGCCGAAGCGGTCTTTCTCTTGCATGTTGAGCGGCCCAACAAAAGTGCGCGGCCCGGCAAAAGCCAGTGCCCAGCAAAAGCGCGTCCTGCCGTCGAAATGACCGCAATCTCCGTTTGACACCCAAAATGTATAAATTATACATTTGCCGATAGCACGAGATTTCTCAGGGGTTGGGGCCTCTTTCATGATCGAGCAGACGATGCTGGCCACGCGCGCATTCAGCGTTCGACGCATGGTCGTCGGCGCGTCCAGTGGCCTGCTCGCCGTCGAGCGCGTCGCGCTGATGGGCCTGATGTACCTGCTCACCGGCCTGATCCTGGTGAACGTCGTCACCCGCTACGCGCGCTTCCCGATCTACTGGATCGATGAATCCGCGGTCTATTGCGTGGTTTGGCTGACCTTCGTCGGGGCGTCCGCGATGACGCGGCTGCGGCTCGATTTCGCGGTCACCATGCTGACGGAACGTCTTTCGCCGCGGCACCAGAAGATCGCCAAGGTAATCTCGACCGGCCTCGTCGTCGTATTTGGCGTCGCCCTGATCGTGACCTGCGTGCTCTGGATGGACCCGATTGGCCTTGCGCGCGCCGGCTTCGACGGGCGCAAGCTCGCGGCCGAGACCTTCAACTTCCTCTACACCGAGCACACCCAGACGCTGAACTGGCCGACCTGGGTGCTCTATTTGACGCTGCCGATCTTCGCGGTCTCGATGACCATCCACGGTCTCGCCAACCTGCTGGAAGATCTCGAGCTGGTCCCGCGCACGCCGCCGAAGGGCTTTGCGCTCTCCGAGCTCGACGGGGTCAACTGATGATCACGTCAGCCGCCTTCGTCGCGATTATGCTGGTCGGCGTGCCGATCGGGCTCTGCCTGTGCCTTGCCGGCCTCGTCTACATCGCAGCATCCGGCAATCCCGTGCTGTTCCAGTCCTATCCGCTCCAGCTGTTCGGCGGCGTCGACAGCTACGGTCTGATCGCCATTCCGCTCTTCATCCTGATCGGCGAGATCATGAACGGCGGCGGCATCACGCGGCGCATCGTCGACATGGCGATGGCCTTCGTCGGCTCGCTCAAGGGCGGGCTCGCCTACGTTAACATCCTCGCCAACATGTTCATCTCCTCGATCCTGGGATCTGCCACCGCGCAGGTCGCGATCATGGCCCAGATCATGGTGCCGGAGATGGAGAAGAAGGGCTACGACAAGACCTTCGCAGCGGGATTGACCGCCTATGGCGGCATGCTCGGCCCGATCATTCCGCCCTCGGTGATGTTCGTGGTCTACAGCGTGCTCGCACAAGTGTCGGTCAGCGACATGCTGATCGCCGGCATCGTGCCGGGCGTCATCCTCACGGTGATGTTCTGCCTCGTCATCGCGCTGATGGGATACGTCTACAACTATCCCCGTGCGGATTATCAGACGCCGCGCCAGCGCGTCATGACGATCCTGCGGACGTCACCCACCCTGCTGATCCCGATCGTCATCGTCGGCACCATCCTCAGTGGCCTCGCCAATGCGACGGAATCCGCTGCGGTCGGCGCGGTCGCCGCCGCACTTGTCGGGAAATACTGGACCAGGGAGTTCGAATTCTCGCAGTTGCCGCAGATGATGCTGCGCAGCGCCATCTATTCGGCGATCGTGCTGTTCCTGGTCGCTGCCGCGGCGGTGTTCTCCTGGGTCCTGATCTTCGGCAAGGTGCCGCAGGAAACCGCAGGCTGGATCCAGTCCGCCGCCAAGGACCCGGTCAGCTTCATGCTGATCTGCAACGTCATCCTGCTGATCATCGGCACTGTGATCGACGGCATTCCCGGCCCGATCATGACTGTGCCGATCCTGCTGCCTGTCGCGACCGACGTCTACCATATCGATCCCCGGCATTTCGGCGTCGTGGTGGTGATCAATCTCGTGCTCGGCCTGTTGTCACCGCCGGTCGGGCTCTGCTTCTTCGTCGCGGCCGCCGTCACCGGCGCCAAGCCCGGCAAGATGTTCATGGTGACGCTGCCGTTCTTCGTCATCTCCTGCGTCCTGCTGGTGCTGCTCTCGCTCTACCCGTCGCTCTCGCTGATCCTCATCAAATAGGCCCGTTCAAAAGGAAGCCCGACCATGCCGCTTTCACGCCGCCGCTTTCTCGCCGCCAGCGCCGCCGCATCGGTGTTCGCGCCGTCGCTGGCGCTCGCCCAGGCCAAGGAATTCCGCCTCGGCCTGATCACGCCGAACGGCCATTCCTGGAACAAGGCAGCGCTCAAGTTCGGCGACGAGCTGAAGGCCGCCACCAGCGGCCGCCTGACCCTGACCGTGTTCCATTCCGGCCAGCTCGGCAACGAGCCCGCGATGATGCAGCAATTGCAGTCCGGCGCGCTCGACATGGGCTTCATCCAGGCAGCCGAGCTCGGCTCGCGCGTGCCGCACATCGCCGCGATCAACGCGCCCTACATCGTCCGCTCGACGCCTGCGGTCGCGAAATTCGTGCGGCATCCGGCAGCGGTGAAGCTGTTCGATGTGCTGCCGCAGGAGACCGGCACCATCGGCCTTGGCTGGGGCATCACCGGCATGCGCGCGGTGTTCTCGTCCAAGGACCTGAACTCGCTCGCCGACATCAAGGGCATGAAGCTCCGCATCAACCCGACGCCGGTCTATCGCGACTTCTATTCCTCGCTCGGTGCCGCGCCGACGCCGATCCCGACCCCGCAGGTGTTCGACGCGATGGCCAACGGCCAGGTCGATGGCCTCGAGGCCGATCTCGAATTCTCCTGGAACCAGCGCTTCGACAAGGTGTCGAAGGTGATCCTGCAGATGAATGCCGTCTTCATGCCGATGGCCGCGGTCGTTTCCGGCCGGGTCTGGCAGACGCTCCCCGCAGCCGACCGGGAGCTGATCGCCAAGACGGTGAAGTCGACGCTGGACGCGCAGATCGACGAGTTGGCCTCTAACGAACCCGCCCTGATCGAGAATTTCAAGAACGCGCCGATCCCGATCCGCCAGGTCCCGGCCGGCGACACCGAGGCCGTCATCGCCGAGTTCGACAAGATCTGGCTGCCCAAGGCACCTGTCCTCGCCGAGCTGCGCAAGGTCGGCGCGACGCTCTGATCCATCCGCTACCCTCTTCACCACAGCCGGCGGATCCAGCCCCCCGCCGGCAAACTCACTCGGCGTCAATTCATGAGCCGCCGCGTTTCCTGGGAAGGCGTCTTCCCGGCCGTCACCACGCAATTCCACGACGATCTCTCGCTCGACATCGACGCCACCGCCAAGGTGATGGACGGGTTGATCCGCGACGGCGTCTCCGGCCTGATCGTCTGCGGCTCGGTCGGCGAGAACACCTCGCTGGAGCGCAAGGAGAAGGTCGCGATCATGGAGACGGCGAAATCCGTTGCGGCCGGCCGCGTGCCCGTGCTGTGCGGCATCGCCGAATTCACCACGGCGTTTGCGGTCGAGACCGCCAAGGAAGCCGCGCGCGTCGGCATCGACGGCGTGATGGTGATGCCGGCGCTGGTCTATTCGTCGAAGCCGCACGAAACCGCCGCGCATTTCCGCGCCGTCGCCAGCGCGACCGACCTGCCCGTGATGCTCTACAACAACCCGCCGATCTACAAGAACGACGTCACCCCCGACATCCTGGCCTCGCTCGCCGACGTCGAGACCGTCGTCTGCTTCAAGGATTCCTCGGGCGACACGCGGCGCTTCATCGACACCAGGAACATGGTCGGCGACCGCTTCGTGCTGTTCGCAGGGTTGGACGACGTCATCGTCGAGAGCATCGCCATGGGCGCGGTGGGCTGGGTCTCCGGCATGTCGAACGCCTTCCCGCGCGAAGGCGAGACGCTGTTTCGCCTGGCCAAGGCCGGCCGCCTTGCCGAGGCCATGCCGATCTACGAATGGTTTATGCCGCTGCTGCATCTGGACGCGCGCCCGGACCTCGTTCAGTGCATCAAGCTGTGCGAGCACATCATGGGCCGCGGCACCGCGCTGACCCGCCCGCCGCGCCTCGCGCTCCTGCCGCAGGAGAAGGCCGAGGTCGAAGCCATGATGGTGAAGGCGCTCAAGAACCGGCCGCTCCTGCCGGATGTCGGGCTGAAGGCGGCCTAAGCGAAGGTCTCGTAGGGTGGGCAAAGCGAAAGCGTGCCCACCATTCGCAAATTGGATCGCGGAAGGATGGTGGGCACGGCGCTACGCGCCTTTGCCCACCCTACGAAAGCTTACGAAGCAGCCCGCTTCTTCTTCGCGTTCAGCGCAGATGCCACGCGGCTCACAGGCGGTTTGCCCAGCACGCCGCTCATCTCGTTCGTCGCCGCCAGCAGCTTCTCCATATCCACGCCGGTCCTGACGCCCATGCCTTCGAGCATGTAGACGACGTCCTCGGTCGCGACGTTTCCGGTTGCGCCCGGCGCGTAGGGGCAGCCGCCAAGGCCGCCGGCGGCAGCGTCGATGATGCGGACGCCCTCCTCCATCCCGGCATAGAGATTGGCCAGTGCCTGGCCGTAGGTGTCGTGGAAATGCATCGCGAGTTTTGCGGGCGGGATGTTGGCGCTCACCGCGCGCAGCATCTCCTTGGCCTTATCAGGCGTGCCGACGCCGATGGTGTCGCCGAGCGAGATCTCGTAGCAGCCGAGCTCCCACAGCGTGTTGGCGAGATCGGCGACCGCCTTTGGCTTGATCTCGCCGTCGAACGGGCAGCCCAGCACGCAGGAGATATAGCCGCGGACCCTGACGCTATCCGCCTTGGCGCGCGCCAGCACCGGCTTGAACCGTTCGATGGACTCCGCGACCGTGCAGTTGATATTGGCGCGCGAAAAGCCTTCCGAGGCCGCCGCGAACACGGAGACGACTTGCGCGCCGGCAGTGCGCGCGGCGTCATAGCCCTTCTCGTTCGGCACCAGCACGTGGAATTCGGCGCCCTTCACGTGGGCAACACCGCGCAGCACGGCGTCCGAGCTCGCCATTTGCGGGATCGCCTTGGGCGAGACGAAGGCGCCGACCTCGACCGTGGTGAGGCCAGCGGCTACGAGCGCCTCGACGAAGGCGATGCGGGCCTCGACGCTGACCGGCGTCTTCTCGTTCTGGAGGCCGTCGCGCGGCCCCATTTCGATGATGCGAACGGGATCGCTCATGTCACTCTCCCGATGGCTCGACCACGGCGAGCTCGACGCCCTCCTGGACGATGTCTCCGACCTTGCATTTGATCGATTTCAGCACGCCGGCATAGGGCGCGCGCAGCGTCTGCTCCATCTTCATCACTTCCAGCGTGAGGATCGGCGCGCCCTTGTCGAGCTTGGCGCCCTCCTCGGCCAGCACGGCGACGACCGTGCCCGGCAGCGGCGCCGCGATCTTGTCCTCTCCGACATGCTCTTCGCTCTCGCCGCCGAACGGATCGACCCAATGCAGGTCGAAGCGGCCGTTGCGTGTGCGCAAATACAGCTCATGACCGTCGATCACGGCTGCGACCTGCGATTTGACGCCATCGAGCGTCAGATCGAAGCCGCCGTCGCGCGGGGCGATCGTGAACGCCAGCTCGCGCTCGCCAATCACCAGCGTCGACGGGCCACTGCCGTAGTTCAGTGTGATCTTCTGCTCCGGCCCATGGCCGACGCGGAAGGCAAAGCTGCGCTGGCGGCGGCCGACCGGCATCCAGCCAAAAGTCTGCCAGGGCGAACTCGCCTCGTCTTGCGCGGCCTGCCGCTCGTCGTTGATAACACCGGCGACTGCTGCGCAAAGCTCGAGCTCGCCGGGCGCCGGCGAGGCCTGCGTCAGGGCCGCCAGCTCGCGCTCGATGAAGCCGGTGTCGATCGCATTGGTCCGCACCTTCGGATGCGTCATCAGCGCCGACAGGAACGGGATGTTGGTGACGATGCCGCGGACGTCCGACTCTTGCAGCCCGCGGTTCAGCCGCTCGATCGCGACATCCCGCGTCGGCGCCCACGCGATCATTTTTGCGAGCATGGCATCGTAATAGGGCGACACAATATCGCCTTCGCGATAGCCGGCGTCGATGCGCAAGCCGCCGGTTTCCGCCGGCAAGCGCCAGGTCGAGATCCTCCCGACCGACGGCATGAAGTTCTTGGTCGGATTTTCCGCGTAGACGCGCGCCTCGACCGCATGGCCGTTGAGCTTGATCTCGTCCTGCTTCAGCGGCAGCGCCTCGCCGAAGGCGACGCGCAGCTGCCACTCGACGAGGTCGATCCCGGTGATCAGCTCGGTCACTGGATGCTCGACCTGAAGACGCGTGTTCATCTCGATGAAGAACACGTCCTTGCCGTCGGAGACGAACTCGATCGTGCCGGCGCCGACATAGTTCACCGCGCCCGCCGCCTTTCGCGCGGCGGCGCAGACGGTCTCGCGCTGGGCCGGATTGAGCGTCGGCGACGGCGCCTCCTCGATCACCTTCTGGTGCCGGCGCTGCAACGTGCATTCGCGCTCGAACAGCGAAAGCAGATTGCCGTGGCTGTCGCCGATGATCTGCACCTCGATGTGACGGGGATTGTCGACATATTTTTCGATCAGCATGCGGTCGTCGCCGAACGCGGCCTTGGCCTCGCGCTTGGCGCTGACGATCGCCGGTCCAAGTTCGTCTGCCGAGCGCACGATGCGCATGCCGCGGCCGCCGCCGCCGGCGGACGCCTTCACGAGAATCGGGAAACCGATCTTGTCCGCCGCCTTCGAAAGCGTCGCATCGTCCTGGGCCTCGCCGTGATAGCCGGGCACCAGCGGCACGCCGGCCTTCTCCATCAGCGCCTTGGAGCCGGACTTCGAGCCCATGGCCGTCATCATTGCGGCGGTGGGGCCGACGAACACCAGGCCCGCCTCCAGGCAGGCCCGCGCGAACTCGGCATTTTCGGACAGGAAACCGTAGCCGGGATGCACGGCTTCCGCGCCGGTCTTTCGCGCGGCCTCGATCAGCCGCTCGACACTGAGGTAGCTGTCGCGCGCCCGCGCCGGACCGAGCAGCACGGCCTCATCCGCGAGCGCGACATGCATCGCGTCGCGATCGGCCTCGGAATAGACCGCGACCGTGCGCAGGCCCATGGCTCGCGCGGTGCGGATGACGCGGCAGGCGATCTCGCCGCGGTTGGCGATCAGGAGCGTGCGGAAACGGCGGTAGAGCATTGAGCGGTCCATCGCATCACATCCTGAACAGGCCGAATTTCGTAGGCTCAATCGGCGCATTCGACGCCGCGGAAAGGCCGAGGCCGAGCACGAGGCGGGTGTCGGCCGGGTCGATCACGCCGTCGTCCCACAGACGCGCGGTCGCGTAATACGGATGCCCCTGGCTCTCATATTGCGCGCGGATAGGCTCGCGGAACTTGTCTTCCTCTTCTTTCGACCAGCTATCGCCCTTGGCCTCGATGTTGTCGCGGCGGACCTGGCTCAGCACCATCGAGGCCTGCTCGCCGCCCATCACCGAGATGCGCGCGTTCGGCCACATCCACAGGAAGCGCGGTGAGTAGGCACGGCCGCACATGCCGTAATTGCCGGCGCCGTAAGAGCCGCCGATCACGACGGTAAATTTCGGCACCGAGGCGGTCGCCACCGCCGTGACGAGCTTGGCGCCGTCGCGCGCGATGCCGCCGGCCTCGTACTTCTTGCCGACCATGAAGCCGGTGATGTTCTGCAGGAACACCAAGGGAATGCCGCGCTGGCAGCACAGCTCGATGAAATGCGCGCCTTTCAGCGAGCTCTCGCTGAACAGGATGCCGTTGTTGGCGATGATGCCGACCGGATAGCCCCAGACGTGGGCGAAGCCGCAGACCAGCGTCGTGCCGTAGAGCTTCTTGAACTCGTCGAACTCCGAGCCGTCGACGATGCGGGCGATGATGTCGCGCACGTCGAACGGCTTTCGGCCGTCGACCGGCACCACGCCGTAGATCTCTTCCGCCGCAAACAGCGGATCTCGCGGCTTGTGCATGTTGAGGTTCGGCCGCGTGGACGGCTTCAGCGTGCCGACGATGCGCCGGGCGATGCCGATCGCATGGGCATCGTTCTGGGCGTAGTGGTCGGTCACGCCCGATTGCCGCGAATGCACGTCGGCGCCGCCGAGCTCCTCGGCACTCACCACCTCTCCGGTCGCGGCCTTCACCAGCGGCGGGCCGCCGAGGAAGATGGTGCCCTGATTGCGCACGATGATGCTCTCGTCCGACATCGCGGGGACGTAGGCGCCGCCGGCGGTGCAGGAGCCCATCACGATCGCGATCTGCGGGATGCCCTGCGACGACATCTGGGCCTGGTTGTAGAAGATGCGGCCGAAATGGCGTTCGTCCGGAAAGATCTCGTCCTGGAGCGGCAGGAAGGCGCCGCCGGAATCGACCATGTAGACGCAGGGAAGATTGTTCTGCCGCGCCACGTCCTGCGCGCGCAGATGCTTCTTCACCGTCATGGGATAATAGGTGCCGCCCTTGATGGTGGCATCGTTGGCAACGATCACGCATTCGCGGCCCGCGATGCGCCCGACACCGGTGATGACGCTCGCCGAATGCACGTCACCGCCATAGAGGCCGTACGCCGCCAGCGGCGACAGCTCCATGAACGAGGTACCGGGATCGACCAGCAGGTCGACGCGCTCGCGCGCCAGCATCTTGCCGCGCGAGGTGTGGCGGTTGCGCGAGACCTCACCACCGCCGCCGGCGACCTGGCTCAGTTTTTCGCGCAAGTCCGCGACAAGCCCGCGCATGGCCTCGGAATTGCGCGCAAAGTCCGATGAAGACGTATCGATGCTGGAATGGAGCGGCATGTTGATTCCAATGAGGTGAAGGTTTTAGGCCGTCTCGGACATCAGCTCGCGGCCGATCAGCATGCGGCGCACCTCCGAGGTGCCGGCGCCGATCTCGTAGAGTTTTGCGTCGCGCCAGAGACGTCCGACCGGGAATTCGGAGGTGTAGCCGACGCCGCCCAGCGCCTGGATCGCCTCGCCGGCCATCCACGTCGCCTTCTCCGCGGAATAGAGGATCGCGGCCGCCGCATCCTTGCGCAGCGTACGGGCGTGGTCGGCCCGGTCGCAGGCGCGCCCGACCGCATAGACATAGGCGCGCGCCGACTGCCAGGTCGCATACATGTCGGCGAGCTTGCCCTGCATCAGCTGAAAGTCGCCGATCGGCTGGCCGAACTGCTTGCGCTCGTGCATGTAGGGCACCACAGCGTCCATGCAGGCCGCCATGATGCCGAGCGGGCCGCCCGACAGCACCGTGCGCTCGTAATCGAGCCCGGACATCAGCACCTTGACGCCCTCGCCGACCTTGCCGAGTACGTTCTCTTCCGGCACCTCGCACTCGTCGAAGAACAAGGGATAGGTGTTGGAGCCGCGCATGCCGAGCTTGTCGAGATGCTGGCCGTGGGTGAAACCCTTGAAACCCTTCTCGACCAGGAACGCGGTCATGCCGCGCGGGCCCGCCTCCGGATCGGTCTTGGCATAGACGACCAGCACGTCGGCGTCGCCACCATTGGTGATCCACATCTTGGAGCCGTTGAGGACGTAGCGGTCGCCGCGCTTGTCGGCGCGCAGCTTCATCGAAACGACGTCGGAGCCCGCGCCGGGCTCGGACATCGCGAGCGCGCCGACATATTCGCCGGAGATCAGCTTTGGCAGATAGCGCGCGCGCTGCGCGTCGTTGCCGTTGCGGCCGATCTGGTTGACGCAGAGGTTGGAATGCGCGCCGTAGGACAGCCCCACGGCGGCCGAGCCCCGCGAAATCTCCTCCATGGCGACGATATGGGCGAGATAGCCCATGCTGGAGCCGCCATATTGCTCCGGCGCAGTCATGCCAAGCAGGCCGAGATCGCCAAAGCGCTTCCAGAGGTCGGCCGGGAACAGATTGGCCTTCTCGATCTCGGCGGCGCGCGGGGCGATCTCCGCCTCCACGAAGGCGCGCAGCGTGTCGCGCAGCATGCCGATGTCTTCGCCCAGGTCGAAATCGATGCTCGGGATGTTCAAGGCGATTCCTCCGTATTCTTGTCGGGTCCGAACCTACCCCTGCCCGGGCGTCCTGGCGGTCGAAAAGGTTGCATTTTCCGCCAAGTTTGGCGAGGATTTTTCATGCCTTTTCAAGCCGCGACCGCGACACCCCGCCGCGCCATGACCCCCGCCGCCTTCGTGCGCGGCGTGGTTGCCGCTTATGCCCTTTACGGACGGGATCCGGCCGAAGCCTTGGGCAAGGGGCAGGTCACCGGGGACCTCGTTCGATCCCGGGACGGACGGGTGACGGCGGCCCAGTTCGAGGCGCTGGCCGGCCACGCCATGCGCGAGCTCGACGACGAGGCGCTCGGCTGGTTCTCGCGCCGGCTGCCTTGGGGGACCTATGGCATGTTGTGCCGCGCCTCGATCACCGCCCCCAATCTCGAAGTCGCGCTAAAACGCTGGTGCCGGCATCATCGCCTGCTGACGGAGGACGTGCTGTTCGAGCTCTCGCTTGGTGATGAGACCGCGACCATCTCCATTCGCGAGCAGCGCGACCTCGGCCCCTTGCGTGAATTCTGCCTGGTCACCCTGCTCCGCTATGTCCTCGGCTTTTCCTGCTGGGCCGTCGATTCCGCGATCGCGCTGCGTGCGGCCGAGTTTCCCTATTCCGAGCCGGGCCACGTCTCGGTCTATCCGACGATCTTCTGCAGGCATTTGAGCTTTGATACGGGCGGCGCCCGCATCGTGTTCGACAAGCACTATCTTTCACTGCCGCTGACCCGCAGCCCCGCCGATCTCGACAGCATGCTCAAGGGCGCGCTGCGGCTCACCGTGCTGCCCTACCGGCGCGACCGGCTCCTGGTCGAGCGGGTCCGCCGCGTGCTGCGCAATGCACGCGGACGCTTTCTCGGCGCCGAGGATGTCGCAAGCGAGCTGGCACTCTCCACCCGCACCATGCATCGGCGCCTGCGCGAGGAAGCGACTTCGCTGCGCGATCTCAAGGAAGAGGCAAAGTTCGAGCTCGCCAAGCAGGAGCTGATGCGCGGCCGCGCCCCGATCAAGCGGATCGCGGAGATCGCCGGCTTCCGCAACGAGAAGAGCTTTTCGCGCGCCTTCCGCACCTGGACCGGCGCCAGCCCGCGCGAATTTCGCGACCGGTATCGCTGAGGCCTGCAAGCAAGCACGGCCTCCGCGATCGAACGCAGAGGCCGCACCATTTACGCCGGAATTGGCGATCGTGACTTAGTTCGAGGACGCATTCTTGCCCGGACGGGCCTTGGTACGCGACTGCGTCTGCTTCGGCTGGAAGGCGAGCGCATCGTTGCTGGTCTTCGCGCCGGCGGCCTGCGAGCACATGCCGCCGATGCCGCCGGAAGCGGCCCGGCAGGCTTCCATCGTCGGAAAGCCGCAGCCGTGCGCAGCCTGGGCGCCGTTGGTGATGCAGTAGTCGTCCGCCTTCGCGGCGGGCGCGGTGATCATGAGAAACGCAGAGGCGAACAGCGTCGCAGCGGATGCGACGAACGTCTTCGAGGTCGAGGTCATGTTGTCTTTTCCTGCTTCAGGGTCCCACAAAAGCATCCCCAGCGTGCGACGCAGGCTGAGGCTCACACCTCGCATGTAGGCCAGCGCCCCATCCCGGCAATCACGGTTCAGCGCATTGCAGAGCTTCGTAAATCACATGTCACAGTTAGGTGAGTTACTAAGCTATATGGTGAACCGCTGATTCGGCTTTTGTGAATCGCCGCCCGGTCGAGCCGTGTCGCCATCGCGTTGGATGATGTGAAAATGCTCGGCCTTCATGGTTCGAGACGCGCCGCAAGGCGGCGCTCCTCACCATGAGGATTTAGAGCTTCGCCGCGAAACGAGTCCTCATCCTGAGGAGCCCGCCAAAGGCGGGCGTCTCGAAGGATGGCCACAACGAAACCGCCTGCCACGTGCTTGCCCTGGCCTAGCCCGCCGACGCCGCCACGACCTCCTGCAACGGCAGCGGCACGTCCTTTGCGACACCCAGTACCGGAAAGCTGCGGACGTTCTTCACATCAGTCATCGCAGCGAAATGCAGCAGCTGCTGCCGCATGCTCTCGACGTTCGGCGCGACGCATTTCAGCAGGTAGTCGGTGTCGCCCGAAATCCGCCAGCACTGCTGGATGCGCGGAATCGCGGCGATCGAGCTCTCGAACGCCTCCAGCACCGGCTGGGCCTGGCTGCCGAGCTGGATCGAGACGAACGAGACCACCTCATAGCCGAGCAGCCGCTCGTCGATGACGGCGCGAACCGCCCGGATCACGCCGCGGCTGAACAGCAGTTTCAGCCGCCGCAGGCAGTTGGGCGCGGACACGCCGACCCGCAGCGCCAGCTCGTTGTTGCGCACCCGCCCGTCCTGCTGCAGTTCGGAAAGTATTTTCAGATCGACGCCGTCGAGCTGGTCACGCCCGGCCATCCCCCACCTCGCCATGATCCCCGTCATGACGTCAGCGAAGCACGCGGCGGAATCGCTGCCAAGGGGCCGGAGCCCCGCGCAATAGCTGATCCGTGGATCCGGGGTCATCGGACCCGACGTCATGTCTGCGGGCGGGTACCCCCGCCGTCATGCCAGGGCTCGTCGCGGCCGTCCGCGCTCTATCACGCGGCGCCAAAGACGTGGATGCCCGGGCCTTCGCCTCGCGAAAGCGGCTTCGGCCGCGCAGGCGGGACAAGGCCCGGGCATGACGAGTAAATCACGTCGTATGACGTTGGAGCAGCCAGCCGCCCCTCAATGCGTCCAGGGTTCGCCGCGCCGGAACGAGAAATTGTCGGCATAGGCGACCGGGCGGCGGATCGAATCCTGCGGCTCGATCACCTGGTAGGCGATGCCCTTGCGCTCGCAATAGGCGACCGCCTCTTCCTTGCTGTGGAAGCGCAGCGTGATCTGCTGCTTCATGTCGCCGGACGAGGTCCAGCCCATCAGCGGCTCGACCGAACGCGGCTGCTCCGGCTCGTAATCCAGCTGCCATTCCTTGGTCTTGGACCGGCCGGATTGCATCGCGTTCTTGGCGGGCTTGAAAATGCGTGCGGTCATGGGTGGTCCGGGCCTCTTCGTCTTTTCGTTCGATTCCGATGCGTCACGGTAGCAGTTGGTCGAAACCGCGGGCATAGTATAGAGACACCTTTTGGGAACTGATCGGTGATTCCGGTCCCCGGGGTGCCTTGGCGACGGGTATAGTCATTATGCTGCACCGTGACAATTGCGTACCCGCTGTCCGCGCCGGGATCCCGCCCGGCGGCCCTGTCTCGCCGACACCAGCGTATCCGCCCCCTCCGAAAGCTTCCGTCGCATGGCCTTCCTGAACATCAACGCCACGCTCCCCGAAAAGGGCCGTGACCTCAGGCTCGACCTGTTTCGCGGCATCGCGAACTGGGCGATCTTTCTCGACCATATCCCCGACAACGTGGTGAACTGGATCACCACCCGCAACTACGGCTTTTCCGACGCCGCCGACCTGTTCGTCTTCATCTCCGGCTACACCGCTTCCTTCGTCTATGCGCGAATGATGCTCGAGCGCGGCTTCATCGTCGGCGCCACGAGGTTGACCAAGCGGGTCTGGCAGCTCTACGTCGCCCACATCATCCTGTTCGTGATCTACATCGCCTCGATCAGCTATCTGGCGCTGCGGTTCGGCGACTCCGACATGATCAACGAGTTCAACGTCGCCGGCCTCGTCGACAACGCCACTGAGACCTTGCGCCAGGGCCTGTTCCTGCGCTTCAAGCCGCTCAATCTCGACGTGCTGCCGCTCTACATCGTGCTGATGGGGCTGTTTCCGCCGGTGCTGTGGTTCATGCTGCGCAAGCCCGACCTGACGATGGCGCTGTCCATCGTGCTGTGGCTCGCCGCCCGCCATTACGGCCTGAACCTGACCGCCTATCCGGCCGGCCAATGGTACTTCAATCCGTATGCCTGGCAGGTGCTGTTCGTGTTCGGCGCCTGGTGCGCGATGGGCGGCGCCCGGCGTTCGGGAGCCGTGATCAATTCGCCTGTTACGCTGTGGCTTTGCCTCGGCTATCTCGCCTTCGCGCTGGTCATGACCATGGCCGGCCGCTTCCCCACCCTCGGCGGCATGTTCCCGGGATGGCTGTTCTCGGCCTTCAACCCCAACGACAAGACCAACCTTGCGCCCTACCGCTTCCTCCATTTCGTCGTGATCGTGATCCTGGTGATCCGCTTCGTGCCGAAGGAATGGCCGGGCCTGGAGTGGAAGGTGTTCGATCCCTTGATCGTCTGCGGCCAGCAGTCGCTCGCCGTGTTCTGCGTCGGCGTGTTCCTGTCCTTCGTCGGCCATTTCGAACTGTCGATGAGCTCGGGCTCGCTGTTCGCACAGATCTTCGTCAGCATCGCCGGAATCGCGATCATGACGACGGTGGCCTATTACATCTCGTGGTCGAAGAAGCAGGACAAGCCGCTCAAGCCGCCGCCGGCCAAGCCTGCGGCCGCCTCGCCTGCAAAGGCCGCCTAGAGCCACTTCAGACGAAATCGGAACGGGGCGCTAGATTCTAGGTGCGGCAGCGGAGCCGGCTCAGGCCGCCTCGCTGTCGTACTCGGTGAACTTCTTGTAGATCCAGTCGCGGCCGTCGTGGCGGCGCCAGACCTTTCCATAGACCAGCTGCCCGTTGATCGAGCGGCGCGGCACGATCACGGTCCAGAGGTGCCAGATCTCGGTCCAGCTCGACTGCGGATGGACGGTTCGGACGTTGCGATCGAAAGACATGACGCAAAACTCACAGGATATGAGCGCCGCGACGAACTGTGACCTGTGTGAGCACCGATTGCAGGCAGCCCATCGCGAGCCTTGCCGACCTGATATCAGCCACGGATGCGGCCGCAACAACCACTCGTCCTTAACCTAACCGGTCAACCTTACCCCTCGTGGGTACCCGCCAAGACCCGTTGAAAGCCGGCGCCGATCTTTCTATGATGCATGCACAATTTGAGAATGAGCGTACCGTTCTGGACGCGTGGCAATTGCGAACTGATTTTCATTTTTCAAATGACTTGCTGACTGGGGCACCACAATGAATTTGCAATGTGGACGTTTGCGCCTGGCGGTACGCTCGGAGCCGCCTGCGCCGCGCGTCAAGATATCCGTCTCTGAACCGCCGAAGGCGGCCAACGACAATCATCTGGCGTGGCCGTTCCTGCCGTTTCCGCTCGGCTGGTACGCGACGAACTGATCCCCGGAATAGCGCGACGCCGCTCAAGCGGAATATCATCGCTTGGCGGCGTCCGTTTAGGCATTGGGCGCTGAAATCCCCAATGCTCATATGTCTATGGCGACAGCCAAAGGTTCGAAGCAATTTTGCGAATTCTGCGCCGGACCGGCCGGCGCAATGCCTTGAAAAATCGCGCGGAAGTGGCGTTGGGTGAAGAACAAGCGCCAAAGCTTCAAGCAAGGCTTCAGCAAGGTTCGCGCGCGCTTCAGATCGCTATAGGCCGCCTGCCCCCCAACACTCCCGCCGGCTCAGATGCGCGACGTGCTCTGCGCATAGGCGCCAAGCGGCCCCTGAGCATTGTCGGTCCGTCGCTGCGGCGCACAGTTCCCGCCCGTGCGGTCGCAACCAATCACCGCGCCAAGAGTTGCAGGTTCTTCCCGTCCGTCCGGGGGAGCCGCGTGGCTGCGATCCATGCCCGCGCGATGGACGGACGGTCATCTCGTCTCACGACCGTGTGAGCTGGAGCGCGGCCGGTGAATTTTCACGAGCGAGCAGAGACCAAAGAACAGCAGGCCGCAAACCAAGGGGATGCATTGAGTCAAATCGATACGACCGAGAAACTCTCGGGCACGCCGGAGACTGAAAGTTCGCTGTTCGCACTGTGCGGGCTTGGCGTCGCCGGGATCGCAATGCTGGGCTGGATCTGCGCCCTCGCCTGGATCGCCTGGCGCCTGGTCGATTGGCTGTTGTTCTGAAATTGAAACGCCGTCGCAACGCCAATGCACGCAAAAGTTGCGTCTGGTGTAATTTCGCGGAGATCGCCTCGCCGACTTCACTGTCGCCGGCGGCAACGGAACGGGATGAGCGCGGGGCAATATCGAGAGAATTGAAGGGGCTTCAACCTCGGGACTGGTCGGGGCAGCTGGATTCGAACCAACGACCTGCAGTACCCAAAACATATCAGCTAGTCCCTCACCTGCCCTCAGGCACTATCAGGGGTCCTAAGCCTGCGAGGAAAACCTCTCAGGCCATAACCTACCGCTATCCCTCGCCTGCTGTGATTGGCACCGCGGTGCTTCCCCCGTGCTTCCCGGAGGGCAAATGAGCGGTCAAACCATCACCAAAACGCTAGTCGACGGCCTGGCAAAGCAAGCTTCCGAATACACGGTATGGGACTCCAAGCTACCCGGCTTCGGTGTGCGGGTCCGTCCCACCGGCGCCAAGTCGTTCATCATAGTCTATCGAGCGGGAACCGGTCGGACAGCGCCAGTACGGCGCTACACCGTGGCCGCCGTCGGCAAGCTGGCGCCGGAGGCCGCCCGAACGCAAGCCAAGATCCTGCTTGGGAACATAGCCAACGGCGCCGACCCGGCCGCGGAGAAGCGGGCTAATCGTCCCAAGCGCGACAGGCTGACATTCGATGAGCTCGCCCAGCTCTATCTGGACCAATACGCCAAGGTCCGGAAATCTTCATGGAAGAACGATGAGGGTTACCTCAAGAAACCGCGGGCGAAGTGGAAGCGCCGAATCGCGGCCGAGATCACGGATGATGATGTCGCGGAGCTCCTCGAGGAGATCGGCGCCACAGCGCCCGTGGGGGCGAACCGAACGCAGTCAGTCCTGCACACTCTGTTCTCCTGGGCCAAAGAACCGGGCCGAAGGCACGTCCCGACCAATCCGGTCGCGGACATGCGCCGGCGCTACCAGGAATCGCCACGGGAACGCGTCCTCACCGACGAGGAAATCCGGACGCTTTGGTGGGGCCTGGATGATCCCGACTTGCCAGCAAGCCGACCCATTGCCCTCGCCTTGCGGTTCATTCTGGCAACCATGGTCCGGCCAGGTCAGTCAGCGGGCCTACTCATCCCGGAATTGGTGGGCTTCACCGGCGAAGAACCGCAGTACCACATCCCCAAAAATCGGGTGAAGAAGCGCCGCGAAGTGATTGTCCCGTTGAATGCACTTGCCGTTGCGGCCGTGCGGGAGGCAATTGCGCGCAACGATCAAGGCGCCGTTTTCTCTTCTTGGGCGAAGCCCGATCCGAAAGCCGATTGCGACGACCAAACAGATGCAAAACCCGGATTATTGCCGATCACTCGGGACGCTCTGTCGGCGGCGCTGAATGGCCGACCGGCTAAGGGCAAGCGCCCCGCGCGCAAAGGTATCCGTGAGCACCTCGGGATGGCGCACTTCACGCCGCATGACCTCCGGCGCACGGCCGCAACGATCGCGCGCCGCGGGGGCGCAAAGCGCGAGGACGTCAAAGCGCTGCTCGATCATCTCGAGGGCGATGTGACTGCGACATACGACAAGTACGACATGCTCCCCGAAAAGCGACTGGTCGCCTCGATCCTGGAAGCCGAATTGCGCAAGATTGTCGGCACTAAGCCAAATTATTGTAGGCCGGAAATTGTCTTCGAGCGCGACAATGTCGTCGCGATTGAGGAGCCGAAAATTGCTGTAGCTAGCTAAATTCAGCTGGGTACAGCTATTTGGGTGGCTCAAAAAACGACGGCAGCGGGCTCTTGCGTGCTGCCGTTGACTTCCTGACAATCTGCGATAGCATTTTAGTGTTCAAGCCAAGGTATCGCGCTTCGGGCAGCGCGTTGTTTCTCTCGTTCCTTGGATAGACGGCTTGAACCGAGGCAACCGCCCTCATCCAAGGATATGACATGTCTCGATTTCTAACCACCACGGAAGCCGCGCGCCACGTTCGCTTGTCGAAAGCGACGATGGAGCGTCTGCGCGTAAAGGGCGGCGGCCCCGACTTTCTCAATCCTGTGCCTGGGCGCGTGCTTTACGACGTCGTCGACTTGGACGCGTGGATGTGGAGCCGTCGACGTAAGTCGACCTCAGAAGCAGCGGTTGCGGCTTGATCACATCGCGCGCACGCGCGCTTTCGCCGGCCGAACATTCAACGTTCACCCGATAATGAGGGCCAGACAGTCACGTCCCCGCGGGCGCCAAAAAGAATGGCCCCGCCGACTGCCAGGTCGAACGGGGCCAAAAATCGAAACCAAGAGATGGATATCACAAACACCGTTACGAAACAACGAACTCCCCTTGTCGACCTGAAGCCGAAACTCGACATCGCGCTCGGTCTTGCCGAGTTGGGATTCGACGTATTCCCATTGTCGCCCAATCGGAAAACACCGGTCTTTGAGGATAGTTGGAAAGACCTCGCGACCCATGACACCGATCGCGTAAAGAGGCTGTGGGCGGGCGGCTATCGCGTTTGCAATGTGGGCCTGCGTACCGGTCTTCCCTTCTTGAACGGTTTCCTTGCTGTTATCGATATCGACATCAAGGACGGGAAGCCAGGGAAGCAATCGCTCGCCGAGCTCGAGCAGCATCTAGGCAAACTTCCCCCAACAATGACGTTCCGCACCGCCTCGGGCGGCGAGCATCGCTACTTTGTTGCGCCTTGGCCGCTGGGCAACAGCAACTCGAAGCTCAGTCCAGGAATCGATGTTCGAGGGGTTGGCGGCTATGTTGTCGGCGGCGGCAGCACCGTCGACGGCAACGAGTATGGCCTGATCGGGGGAGAAGAGTTTGCCGCCCTTCCCGAGGCATGGGCCACTGCTTGCGGCCGACCTCGCCAGCGAACGGCCCTCGACCGAGCAATTCCTTTGGTCGAGTTGGATCAACCGGCCAATATCGAATGCGCTATTTCGTACCTCTCTTACAGCGCGCCGGCCCACGGCACTTATTCGGTGTCGTGCCATGTTCGCGATTTCGGCATCAGCCAAGAAAACTGCCTCGAGTTGATCGTGGACCATTGGCCAGGCGCCGAAGGTAAGAGTTACGAGCACATCGAAACGCGCGTGGCCAACGCTTACACATACGCCCAAGATCCTCCCGGCATCGCTTGCGCCGAAGTGGAGTTCGAGGCCGTTGAAGTGAACGGGCGCCCCCAGCCATCCGGCGACTGGGACAAACCGGCCGACCTCTGGAAAGAGGAGAAGCCGCCCGCGGACATGCTCCAAGGCATTGTTCCGCCCTTCCTGAACGCGTTCGGGAAAGATCGGGCGCGATCGCTAGGCGTAAACTCGGATGCGATCACCGCCGCTGCGGTAGCTGTCGTGGGCTCCCTCATTCCGGCGACCAATCGGCTGCAAATGTATCAAAACCGGAGCTCCTGGTCGGTGCTCTGCGTCTTGTGGACTGCGCTTGTCGGCGATCCAGGCTCAGCCAAATCGGCCGCGGTGAAGGCTGCGCTCGCTTTTGCCAATCCAGTCAACAAGAGTTGGTCGACGACCTTCGCCAAGGAATTGTCTGACTACGATCGAGCAGAACTTGCCTTTGCGGCTCAGAAGCCGGGGAAGAAAAAGAGCGAAGAGCCGGCCGAGGATGAGCCGCATCCGGCAGACGTCGTCGTGAAACCATTGCCGCCCAAGGCGCGATCGAAAATCTCGAACGACAGCACGACGGAGGCGATTGTCACCCGCCTTGCCGAGACGCCGGAAGTCGCACCGTTGATTCAGTATTCCGACGAGCTGTCGGGATGGTTGGGTGGCATGGACGCGTACCGATCAAAAGGCTCCAAAGACCGGGCGCTTTGGCTCGAGGCGAAGGAAGGTGCTCCCTACCGGGTGGACCGACAAGGTCGGGGTTCTGTCGAGGCGCCAAATCTGGCGGTATCGATCATTGGAGGCATTCAAGACGACCTCATAGCCAGGCTTGCACCCGACCTCGCGACCGACGGTTTGCTGCAACGGTTTGCCCTGATCGCCATTCGGCAGCTCGGGCTCGGCGAAGACAATCCCGAGGTCCCTGCCATAGAGGCAGCTGTTCCGCGCGTCGCGTTGGCGCTTGCTGGCCTCGACGAGGCGACCTACCGCTTCGACCAGCGGGCCGCGGAAGAACTGTGGGCCATCAAGGCGTTCAAGCTGCGCGAGATGGCCCGGCCCGACGTCCCCTCGGGTCTGAAAACCTGGTTGGCCAAGGCGGACGCGGAATTCGGCCGCTACGCGTTGGCGTTTCATCTCATCGAATGGGCCATCATCGCGGAAGCATTGGAAACACCGCCCGAAGGGCTGATCTCAGCCGACACCGCCAGGAGAGCTCGACGATACGTCGAAGAGTTTCTCTATGCCCACGCCCTGTTCATCCATACCACCGTACTCGACGGCGCCGGCAACGATCACGAGGCCCGATGGGTCGCGGGGTACGTCCTAACCCGCAACATGGAGCGGATAACGGCCAGAGAAGTCAGCAGAGCGCGGCCGCGCAGCCTGGGTCGCAACCGCAAGCAGCTTCTCGCGGTGATGGGCCGCCTCGAGGCCGACGGGTGGCTCCGAATGACGAGCTCCGATCCTGCCAGCTGGCGGGTAAATCCGACAGTTCACGATGGGCGCTTCGAGGACATTCGGCGGGCCGAAAATGAACGCCGTGATGCCGTCCGCGGTGAAATCGCAGTCGCGGCAGCAAGTCGGCGGGCGGCCCAAGGAGGCCCGGCATGATGGCGCGGCCCCGTCAGCGGTGTCAGCGGGTGTCAACGCTGTCAGCGCTGTTGGCCCGCGCGTTGCATTCCGAAACGGCGGAGCGCGGAGGCCGCACGGCGCTGACAACCGCTGACACCGCTGACAGTCCCCGCCGTTTTGTAGTCTTCGCCAGCGCTTGGGTGTCAGCGGTGTCACTTGCGCGCACGAGAACACCAAGGCTTTTTACCCCCTCCTCCCTCTATTTTCCCCTGAGCCCGTTTAGGCGGAATCCGCTGACACCGCTGACACCCCACCGCTGGCCGCCCCACCGCGATCAAGGGGCCCGCGCCGGCTTTTGTGGTCCATCCACGTCTCCGGCATGCACCCACAAAACAAGAAGGCTCCAATGAACAAGTTCACCCCTGGCCGCCTCTTCAAGTCTCGAGGCCGGCCGTACCAGATCGTCGGCCCAAAAGATCATTGGACCCGGGATGGCCGCTACGTCGAAATGATCCGCTACCAGTCCATTTGTGCCGAACCTGGTTGCGACCGCACCTTCAGGGCTCTGTCGACCAAGAGCCGGATCCGCAAAGGCCAACTCAACAAGCGGTGCGAGCTCCACCACTCGCCTGGAGTGCCCGCCCCCATCCAGAAGGTCCAGAAGAAGCGGCCAAAGGCGCGCGTGAAAAAGCCAACTGCGGCAGCCCAGCTGGCGGCTCGCAGAGAGCGGGCGGTCAATCAGGCCATCCTCGCCATGCAACGCGTCCAGCGACCCTCGTATCTCGACTGAGGGGCCGTCTTACGGGCTTGCAGGGGCCTTGCAGCTACGGCAATCTGTCGTTGAGTATAAGATCGGAGGTTTCGGATGCCGCGCGGCCAGTTCTACACCGTGTTCACCTTGGGATTTGCCACGGCGATCGGGCTGTTGGGAGTATCGCTCAGCATTCTTCTTTTCTTCTCGGGCGAAGCCTGGGCCTGGGCATACCTGATCCTCAACGCCCACCAGATTCCACAGGACTGGCTCGAGCCCGGCTACATCGCGTTGTTTGTCGCCGGCGCGGCAGTCTTAGCGGCTTATTGGATCGTGCGGATCCAACAGGCAATTGTCCGCCGGTCCGGCGATCGGCTGATTGCGAGGCTCAATGAACAATACACCGCGATCGCACAAACGCAGGGCCGCGAGTACGCCGACGAGTTCATGAGACTGCAGGCGCAAGCCATGATCGATGAGAGCAAAGGCAAGCCGTTCAATCTCTTCGGGGGACAGAAAATGCTGCACGCAATGTCCGCCGCCGGTGTCCACGTCCGACCGCCGGTTTGATCGAACAGCTAGGTGCCAGCGCGCGTTTCGCGCCGGAGCGGCCACGAGAGACAGTGGGCCCAAAAGTCATCTGTCGGGGCTGCGACGAGAAAGAGTAGCCCGCCGTGTCAAAGATCGCGCAAAACACCAGCTTTCAGTCACCAAAGTCACTCGCTTGAAACCGCTAAAGCGCACAAAATCGAGAAACCAGAGCGCCCGTTCGACGCCATATGAATTCGCGACTCGAATCGCTCTCCGCGCGAAACGGCTTCACGACGCAACAATACGCCCCGTCGGCGCAAACCAGACAGGGCCGAAAAATCGCAATAGAACTGAATGGCTTCCTGGCAACCGACAAAATGCAAAAAGCTTAAATTTTGACTGCGAGCTCATTCGATGTTTCCAAATTGCATGCGGGGGCATCACAAGGAGCCAACCATGAAGAATGGTCACGACCGCTTGCAGCGACACACGTCGTCAGAACGCCGCGTCACTCCTCCTGTCTCATGGGGTACAAATCATCGGCTGCCGACATTTCGCGGGGTGGGTAGAAACACAAGAAGCACCGGCGTCCGCTCTCGGGGGGACATCCCCGCCCCCAAGCGTGTACTTGGCGAGACCTCTCGCAGAGTTTCACCTCAATTGGCCCAGTCAATGGAGAAGGCTTCCGAAGCTCGTAAGATCATCGCCGCGCTCGAACAGCTCCAAAGCGATGCCATTCTCGAGTTAGTAGGCGTTTCGAGGGCGACGCTTTGCGTGATGCTTTGGCAGTCTCCGATGGTCAAGGTCGCGCCGAGGCTCGGCGTCGACGCTCGCGCGCTAAAGCGCATTTGCACGCTCTACAAGGTTCCCACGCCAGCTCAAGGTTATTGGTCAACCCGACCAGACCGCCGGAGCATCCGGATGTTCACGGCATAAAATACGTACCTTGAGATATCTAGATCGACGCGAACCAGGCCGGGCATCGCGTCGATCGCACTGTACCGATGAACCGCGCCTGCGCTGGTCTCGGCATCACTGAGCCCGTGGTTCCTTTGCAAGCTATACCCAGTCGCGCCCACGGCCGTCTCAATTAAATTGATCCGGCGAAATGAGAGCTGAAGCCGCCGCTTCCTTCGCTCGAACGCAAAACCCTCGCCCCGATTTCAATCAACGATCTCGCCGGCACCGACGCAAGAGGCCAGCCGCGACCGCAAAATGGCTCGACGAATCTTGGGTCATCTCGTCTATTTGCCGCCCCATGTCTTTTCGCGTCCCTTCAGCGAGCATCCACCCAAGGGGATAAGTCCCCCCGTCGGCCCTCAGATCGAAACCGTCGAGCACTAATCCCCCAGCAGCCGCGACAGTGGCGCGATACTCCCGCTTTGCTTGCACCGCCGAAAGCTGGCGCAGCCCTTCGAGCGTAAGCACAGGTGAAATGAGAGAGCCGAACGTTGTTGCAGCAAATGCCGACCGAGTTCCGGGAGCGGACACATCGGGCGGACTATTCGAAGATACCGGTGTATTTCCAATCATCAACGCAACGGGTAACACTTTTGGCAAGCCAAGCGTCTCGGCTGCCGCATGCAGCGCTGCAACGGCTTCGGACGCGGATCTTGCGCCCGAGTTGTCAACGAATCCGCCATCGACGATCGCCGTGCCATGCCCTGCGGGTCCTTCGGGTGCAGGCAACCAGCCCGCCGGGCTTATCCCTGGAAATCGCGCGCTAAGTAAAACCGCCGTGCTTAGGCGCAGCGCGCGCGTGCCGAGCAGGACGCCCAGATCAGCTTTATCGGTATCGCCTCGAAAAAGCGGAACTGGACTCAACACAAGGCGCCTCGCATTTGGCGCATCCGTCGCGTTGAGCATCAACGATGGCACTCTCGTGGCGCCATCTCCACCCCAAAGCATCTCGAAGGGTTCGCCGAATGTGTCGTGCCCGGAAGCGTCTAGCCAAGCGCTCTCGAATGCTTTTTCAAGCGCCGTGGCGCGATCCTGTAGTAGGTCTAATCTAGTGATAGCGCCGAACGCATCACTGATGATCATGGAGCCTACCGCTGGTCCAAGCAAATCACGAGCGAGAACGGCGTCAGTGCAAGACCGCCAAGTCTGCGCACAAGGTTTCCCTGGGCTCGGCGAGTGCGCGGCGCGAGCGGCGAAAACGGCAGCACCTAAGCTTCCACCGGACACTCCACTAATTGCGAATACATGCTCAGAAAACTTCCCTTCACGATCCTGCAATGTACTGAGGATCGTCGCGGACCACCACGCGGCCCGAACGCCTCCTCCGTCAGCGTTCACGACAAACACTGGATAGCAGGCACTAGATTCTGAGATTTCTTTACGACGTGCTTCAAGCCATGCCGTCGCCTGCTGCCGCAATCCTGTTGCTGGTGACGCGATCCGTTGAGAGTCCAGCAGCCGAACTTCGCGAAGGTCGAAGGGACCCGTAAAGAACAGCCAAAGTAAAAGCATTGTAATTGAAGCTGGGAGAACACCTCTTACTGATCTGACTTTGCGGCTCCCAGCGAGTGTCCGCGCAACGAGATAAAGTAGAAAGGCCGCTCCAAGCCAAAAATTGAGTGCGACCTGAAGTACGGCGTATGACCCGATCGCCAAGCCCCAATTTACGGGACCAACTGCTACCAGTGCGGCACCAACAAGTGTAATGCAGGCCACAATCACGGCAAACCATTGTCTCGGCACTGACCGAGCATGACGCCATTCAATCAAGTCGGCAAAGATCAGTACCGCGACGGCAAAAAGAAACGGAATCGGCCAATAGTCTGTTATCCAGGCGACGCACCCAACGGTGAAGGCGCTCAACACCATCCACCCTGCTGCATGCAAGCATGAAGCCCAACTAGCAGCCCACAAGAGGTGGCGGGAGCCGATTACCCACGCTGGCACCGTTAGTGACCCAACGATGACGAACAGCCGCGTTGCCTCAGGCGCTTCATGCGCGAGGGCACCCGTTTCCTGAAGCACAACAATAGGTGCGAAACCGGCGATCAAGCCAACCAAACCGGGGACGTGGTAACCCGCGTATCGAGTAGCCGGGCGAGTGGGCAAATATCGAGTTAGGACAATAGCGGCCGTGACGGTCGTTAGCACTGTCGTTACGGCTTGAGCCGCATACGCGTGATAACCTTTTCCAAATACTTCTACGTAAGAAGCCGCCGCGGCAACAGCATCGCGGCCTTGCTCCGTTTTGATCGCTATTAAGGCCAAAAGCACTGGAACTAGAAGAATGGGCCAA
Organism: Bradyrhizobium sp. Arg816; assembly: GCF_029989365.1. Lineage (GTDB taxonomy): Bacteria > Pseudomonadota > Alphaproteobacteria > Rhizobiales > Xanthobacteraceae > Bradyrhizobium. Next base: position 479,458 of record NZ_JAPRAQ010000002.1, read on the forward strand.
CACCGCGCTAGGCCGCACACAACTGCTGGTAGATATTCCCAGCGAAATCGCACCCCATCGTTGACGGTTCGATTGTTTTTCATAATGAGCTATCCAGGCTCACACTTACCCCTCCCCCAAAATACTCGCTCTGGTCGCATTCCCGCAAGTCGGTTGTCACCAATCTATTCGTTGCGCCAGGCGCACGCCAACTCTGGCACCCGCTGCGCCATGCCGTCGACCTAGTCCGAGAGCAGCTGAAGGGGCTGGATAGCCTAGTCCGCCCCAAAACGTTGTGCGAGCGCCCGCGCTTCCCCTACCCTACGACTGACCCTATAAGCACTTATTGCGCGCCCAGCGAATCTGACGCTGACGGCAGGCGCCGCAGGAATGACACACGCATATGGCGCGATCGCGTAAGACCCAGTCCTCGAAGTCTCCATCCAAGAGCAAGAAAACCACCGCCAAGAAATCCGAAGCGCTGGGGGCCAAGCGCACACGCACGCCTCGCCGTGTCGATGACGCGTCCGCCGTCGCCAGTCCGGCCGCGGCCGGACCTTCCGGCGCTCTGCTGGAGGGGCACGTCGGCGCGCAGTATCTACTGCCCCTGCTGTCGGGTGGTGAGGCGCGCGGACTTCCGGGCGTCGTGGTCACACGCGTGGCGTTCCAACGAGCCAGCCTCGGCCACCCCATGGACGACGTCATCATCACCGGCCATGACCGTCAAGGACGCCCGGCCACACTCGAACTGCAGGCGAAGCGCACGATTGCCTTCACGGCCAGCGACACGGTCTTCGCCGACGTGGTCGCGCTGGCCTGCCAGACAGCGACCAAGCCGGAGTTCAACACGACGCGCTATGAGCTCGCGGTGGCGATCGGGCGCACGTCCACCAAGATCGAGCAGCACGTCCAGAATGTGCTGAAGTGGGCACGCGAGTACCAGGACGCCGAAGGATTTTTCGGTCGACTGACGCAGCCCGGTGCCGCGCACCAGGAGATGCGCGATTTCGTCGAAGCATTCCGCGGTCACATGCGCACGGCCGGCGCGGCGCATGACGACGCGGCCGTGTGGCGATTGCTGTCTCACCTCCAGGTGTTGGCGTTCGACTTCGAGCAGCCCGGCTCGGCTTGCGCGCAACTGGCCCGCGAGCGCTGCGCGCTGATACTTGCGCCCCAGGACGCGGGGCGCGCGGGCGAACTATGGGACTCGCTGCAACAGATCGCGCTGCATGTCGATGCCGCTGGCGGAGACCTGGACGCCACCATGCTCCGCGAGCGACTCACCGCCGAGCGCGCCTTCCGGCTGGCTGGCGACCGCCGCTTGCATCTAGCGCGCGAGCGGCTTGCCGAAGCCGCGGAGAACACGCTCGCCACCATCGGCTCCCACGTGCACGGTGTGGCTATCGATCGTAGCGGTCGTGTTGCCGCAGCACTCGATGCGCTTGAGCAGGCCCGGTACCTCGAAATCCGAGGCGCCGGCGGCGTCGGCAAGTCCGGGGTGCTGAAGGATCTAGCGCAGCGCATCGGTGTCGAGTCCCGCCTTGTGGTCGTCGCACCGCATCGTGTCCCGGCCGGCGGATGGGCAGCGCTGCAGGCGCAGCTCGGTTGCGACGCGAACGCGCGCGAGTTCCTGACCGACCTAGCGGGTGACGGCGGCGGCACGCTGTTTATCGACGGCCTCGACCGCTTCGACGACCCCGGGCAGCGGGCAACCGTCGCGGATCTGATTGGTGCCGTGGCTCAGGTGCGAGGTTTTCGCATCGTTGTCACGGCGCGATTGGACTTCGACGCCGATGCGCGCGCGTGGCTGCCGGCGCAGGCACTGCAGGATCTCGGCGAAGCGCCACCGCTGGTCATCGAGGAGCTCGACGACGATGAGGTGACTTGGCTTCGGGAGGCCAACCCTGCGCTCGCCGCGTTGCTACGGCCCGGGCATCCAGCTAAGAAGCTCGTACGCAACCTGTATCGCCTGAATCGGCTGGCGCGCAGTGTGCCTGCTGGAGGTGCCGCGCCGTTCAGCGAAGCGCAGATGGCATGGCAGTGGTGGACGACGGGTGATGGCGCGGATGCAACAGGTCGCTTGGTACGGCGCCGTGCACTTCGGTCACTGGCCGTGCATTCGCTGGCTTCGTCGGCTCCGATGGACACCAGCACGTCACCGGCGGAGGCGGTCACAGCGCTGACCAAAAGCGGATCACTCCGTGCGCTCAGCTCGGTTCGCGTCGAGCCCGAGCATGATGTGCTGCGCGACTGGGCGATCGGTTGCCTGCTGTATGAGGAGCCGGAGCACGTCACCGTAATCGAGCTGGGGAGCCCGGCGCCGGTGCGTCTCTTGCGCGGCGTGGAACTCGCTGCCCGGTTGCACACAGAGTTGGGCAGCGATGCGACGGCATGGCGTGCCCTGCTCGATCGGGTGAGCGCGCCCGGCGTGCACGGCTCATGGAGACGTGTTGTCTTGCTCGCACTTGCGCGTTCGGAGCGCGCGGACGAAGTCCTGAATCGCTGCTTGCCGGCACTGGCCGCGAACAACGCCGAGCTGCTTGCCGATCTGATCCGCGCGGCCATCACCGTCGACTCCCAACCGGCCGCGCCACTCCTAGCAGCGAGTGGTGTCGACACAACTCAGTTCACCGACGATATCGTCGCGCCTCGCGGTACGGCGTGGCTCAACTTGATCATCTGGTCGGTCACGATCGGAGACCAGCTGCCCCACGCCGCGGTGCCGCTGTTCGTCGGCCTCTACGGGCGCTGGTGCATCGCTTATGCGGGCCGTGATGCGTTGTCGCCACTACTGGTTCAGCGCCTGTATACGTGGCTGGTCGAGGTCGAGGCGAAGAACCACCCGACGGGGCCCGACTTCAAGACTTGGATGGCTGCCAGAACCGCACCCGGATTGTCGATGACGGAGGCGCAGGAGCGCGACCTTCGAATGACCTTTCTTGCGTGGTGCAAGCTGCGCCCGACCGACGCCGGGTCGTATCTCCAGAGCGTGGCCGCCCATCCGCATCGGCACGCTCTATTCCGCGAGCTGCTGTCGTTTATTGGCACTGCGCCCTATGCGGCGCCCCAAGCCGTGGCTGACCTATTCCTGCAAGCACTACCCGAAGGGGACTCCGACGAAGACGGTCAACGGTCGCGGGACGTGTTCTCGAGATGGGACTTGGATTATTTTCCAGCATCGCCGGCGCGCGCGCCATTCTTTGATCTGCTTCAGGCGAACAAGGAGGAAGGGCTGCGGCTGGTGCGCGGTGTCATCGCGCACGCTGTACGGCAGCGCTCTCGCGGCAGAGAGCCAGGCGACGACCGCATCGAGATTCCACTTCCTAGCGGCCGGCGCTCGTTCCCCTGGCGCCAATCCTACATGTGGTCACGCTCGCAGGACGCCTATATCGGCGCGTCGGCGCTAATGGCCTTGGAAGCGTGGGCGCACCTGCTCATCGAACGCGGGGAGCCCGCGCAGGCCGTGATCGATGACGTGCTGGGCCCCGAAGGATCCCCGGCGGCCTACCTACTCGTTGCGGTCGACGTGATGCTGTCGCAATGGCCCAAGACGCGAGAGTGCCTGTGGCCGTTCGCGGCATCGGCCGAGTTGCTGGCGATGGATCGTCAGCGGTACGGCCACGACTTCATCAATGCCAATGGCATCTCCGCCGGCTGGGTGCACCCGGAACCCGCCAGCGCGGTTCGGCTGGACAGCTTGCTGCGGCGCCCTTCACGACGCACGCCACTCGACTTCTTGCTCAGCCACTACGGGGTATATGGGCCCGCAGACGTACGCGAAGCGATGGAGAAGGTGCTGGGGGACGAGGCGGCACGAATCGGGGCGCCGGATAGTGAAAGCCGCGCAATGGCTGATCCGAAGTTCGCCGCCATGAGCGCGCTGAATCAGCTCAATCCTGCGAACTATGTGCAGGGTACGGACGACAGCGGCCGCTCAATCATAGAGTACGTGGCGCCTGCCGACGAAGGACGGCTAGCCCGCGAGTTCGCGGAGCAGGCGCAGCTTGGAGGCGACGCGGTTGCGATTCAATTGCAGATCATGCGAGCCCTCACCGACCCCCCCTGTTCCGCTGAGCTTCTTGAGCGGGGTGTACGCTGGGCGACACGCGACGCGTCAGCGTCGCAGGACGATCCGGACAAAGACGAGCAGGAGCGGATCGAGCGCACGCGGTTCATCGTCGCCGCACTGGTGATGCGCGATGGATCGCTGGAGCTGAAGGCCGCGCATGGTGATTGGGCGCGCGCCCAGTTGACGCAAGCGGCGAAGCGCGAGGCGAACGACCGCGGGTCCCTGCAGCAACTGCAATTCAACGCGGCCGCGATCGCGGCCGTAGGGTTCCTGTCCGCATACCGCGACGGTCTTGATCCCGCGGACCTTTCTCTTCTGCTTCACCTGGCCGCCAGACCAGATACGGGTATGGCAGCGGTGCTCCGCGCCGAGGTGGCAGCGGCGCGCCAATTGCGCCTGGAACTCACACGATCACTGGTTCGCCTTGGCTTGGTATCCGCCATCCATGCCCTCCGACAACGAGACGACAGCGACTTCGGCAACATTGCCGACTATCCTGCGCGCTATGAAGCGCAAGAGACGGCCCGCAAGGAGGCCGAGCAGACGAGGCTGCAGAGCGCGGTCGACGCAGAACTGCGCTGGCTCGCAAGCGATGGGCCAGAGCCGGGATGGCCTGAACTGCCCGATCCGTACCCGCCAAAAGAGCGACGCAGAATCTCGCTGGGCAGCGCGCGGCCGCGACAGAAACGATCCCCTACTCGACCACGCGTTTTCGCGCTGCATGCGCCAGCAGCGGCTGCATGGTTGTCGCTCGCAGTCGCACTCTGGCGAGTGAATCGTCCCGATCTGCTGTGCGCATTGGTGCGGCATTGCTGGCCCTGGACCGGCGGCGCGAATGGTGCGGGTTGTGAGCCAGATCAGGAGCCTGGCGAGCGTGCATTCGAATGGAACGACGCGTATTTCGCAGCCGCACTCGCGTGCGCGGTCTCGATCGGAGACGCGGGCATCAAAGAGTATGTGCTCGATCCCCTCGCCCAATTGCCAGAAGAGCGTTTCTTCGATGCAGCGGAGGCCGTGCTGCATGCATTGGATCAGCTGTGGCTGAACGACGGCGCGTTATCGGACAGCACAGCCGTATCGATCCGTGAGGGGCTGGCGCAGCGGCTCGTGGCGACCTCGTCATGGCGCCGCCTCGCATCCGAGCGGTCTGCGGGTGCAAGCCTTCACATTGCTGGAGCGATTGCCGCGATGTTCATGGGGCAGCACGAAATTGGACGAGGGCCACGCTGCTACGTCACCCCCCTTGGAGCCGCCCGCGCTGACTCGCTCCTGCCTATGCTCACGCAATTGACCGAGCAGGCAGCGGCGTCCACGTTTGTCGCTGTCGCGTTCCTCGGACTGCTGGAGATCGAGTCGCACACGAATCGACTGACGTTCATCGCCGGTGCGGTGGCGGCGTGGTGGCGGGTTCAGGGCGCAAATTCCGAGTTCTGGATTGATCACGGGATCGGGCGGCGCCTGTGCGAATGGATCGACAAGGCAGTGTTCGGCGCGCCCGTCTCGCCGGCGGTGCTAGACGGTGCGGAACTCACCACAATCGTCGACATCCTGATGCAATGCGGCACGCCGTTGGCGAGCGCGCTTGAGGAGCGCATCGCCGCTCGCCGAAAGGCAGGCGCCGGCTGAATTCTGAACCATCAGTGTGGGGCATCGCCGAACCGGGCCACGCTGTGGTCCAGCCCCGTACCGCCCACCGTCGCTGTCAGCGGCTCGCAGGCCAGAAGAGCAATCCTGACTGAGACCTGACCGCACGATACATGCCGAGAGCCCCCACTCGGTTGATTGCCTGGAACCTCGACTCCTCAGAGCGACAGGATTACCTCCGTCATCGCCATAGCGTTGAAGATCGCAAGCAGCTGTGCCCAACAAAGAACAGACCAGCTAGCACACCGACAGCCAGAGGGAAGACAAGGTGGAAGCATTGCATTGCAACACCCCTAGAGCACGTGGCTATCACCTCACAGTGCTGACGCAATGGCTTATAGCACGAAGCATCACCCCGGGAGAAAAGCCCGCCAAGGCCACCTTCATAGCCAGAAGGTTACGCCATACACGGACTACAATGGCACGCGGTACGGCATCGATACTGGTGCGTGGCCGACACCAACCACAAGGCATTTCTCGATTACAACAGAAGATGGCCCGAAGAATCGGGTGAGCGGCTTCGCCGTTCTCAAGTTCAAGGACGGTATCGCCTGATGCAGCCTGAACTCGTGTCTGTTTGGGACGACAAGAGCGTCCAATTGGAGACCTCATCCGTGGCTAAGAAGGGCGAATATTACCAGGTCACAGACGGCGAGTGGATCGTGGTGCCGAGAATCATTTAGCGCACTCTTTCTCGACGGCCCTCACCATATTGGGAGCCATTGTTGATACCCGGCTGCTGTAAGATGAATGCCGTCCTTTGTGGGGGTGTCTTCCGAAAAGTTCAAGCTGACAAATGGAACGCGACGTTCAGAGGCAATTTTTGCTCTCCCCTCAATTGGTGATAGCCCGACCAGAACGAGTTTTCGGGTTGGGATCGCGTCAAGTAGGTTGCGATAGTCAGACTCAAATGTCTGATTGATGGCGAGAGCGTCATTGGCGCCGATCGCCACGACGACAAGAAATATGAGGCCGAAAAGCCCTTCACCACTTTTGCGTACGAGACGGCCGTTGCGCCCCCTATGCCGGCATTGGCGAGATGTCCGCACAAGGCAGATGGTAGCCAAGCGCCTTCGGTAAGGCTATCGCCAACAAAAACAATCGGCTGAGTTGCTTGTGCGATCTGACTCTTGATCGCGAATGTTCTGACCTGAATCCGATCATTCTGAAGACTGACCATGTCCGCTAACAGGTTCAGCCTACTGCTGATGCTGTTCACGCGCTCATAGGCCCAGCCGAAACCGGCAAGAGCGACCACTAAGCAGGCAATTGCAATGGCTCGGTTCATTTCCGAGCGATACCACCACAGTCCTACTGAGAGCAACCAAGAGATGCGCGCAAGTCACAAGGTGGCGGGTGCACTCGCCACACACCAAACTAGCCTCGCCAGCGCGTCCTCGGCCCTTCGGAACATCCACAGGCGGAGGCCGCGAGCGCGCGGTTGCTTCCACGGTGGAATGCGAGGCGTAATGGTGCAGCAAAGCAATTCACGACCTTCGCTATACCCACTACTCCGGGCGCTTTAGTAATGAACAAGGGCCGCTGCTCCAAGACAGCGGCCCTTCGGACTTCAACCAGCAATGTCCGTCATCACCATTTTTGGCGACCGTACCATTCATCCACTTCCTTTTGCGCCTGATCCTTGGCGTAGCCGTACCGTTGCTGCAATCTCCCTTCGAGTTGCTCTTGCTTCCCGTTGATCACATCAAGATCATCGTCGGTAAGCTTGCCCCACTGTTCCTTCACTTTGCCCTTCATCTGCTTCCAGTTGCCTTCAACGCGGTTCCAGTCCATGGCGCTCCTCCTTGAACGACTAAGATCGATCAACGGAGCTCCCCGACGCTTGGTTCCTCGGTGACGATAGCGTCAATCAGGCGCGGGCGCAGTGTCTAAAAGTGGACCGACGCGCCGACGGTATGATGCGCCGCCAGGCCGACGACTTCACCGATCTCGTCGAGCTGCAATCCAAGCACCGCCGCGACCCGTCCAAACGCCCCGGCCCGCGTGACCGCGGCGATACTCGAGCCCCAACCGGTGGGCACGGCCTCGGCCCGGCCCAACGCAGACGCTATTGCTTGCACGCCCGCAACAGTTGTAAATAATCGGTACCTTCATTTTGAGAAGGAAACCAAAATGAATACTGGAGATGGCAGGCCAGCCACAAGCAGCGATGGTGGCGCCTTCGGAGCCCTGGAAACTTTAAAAAAGAGATACGACATTCTTAAATGGGTCGCCGGCATCGCGCTGGGGCTTCTCGGAGGAGCGTTCGCCACCGGCGTCTATTATTCTCGCTTTCAGCATTTCATCGTTGTCAATTCAATCCCCCAAAATATGATTGCATACTTCATCGCAGCCGAATGCCCTGAAGGCTGGAATCGCGCGGATGAACTACGGGGTAGATACGTCGTTGGAGTCGATCCGAGCCACTTGGACACCCTCGGCAAGACCGTTGGGGCAGCTCTGGATAATCTGGAAAACCGCCCAGCTGGTCGCCATTCCCACACTGCCGTCAACACTGTCCCTCAAGCGAATGGCGGTCGAGATAGGATGATGGGCGGCGGCGGCGGTGGCTTTGCCGATCCCAAGATGGAGACTTCGGATGGTTCTGACTCCAAGCCTACCCCGCTAAAAGACGGAACCAACGCTCCATACATCGTGCTGACAGCATGTCGCTCTCCAAAACAGTAACCGCGCTGCGTCGCGCCCAGCTTGGTGTCAGCACAAAAATTTCCGACATCGGCGCTGAGCGTCGAGGAGGGTCTGCATCTAGATAGGAACGACTCGTCAAGGCTTGCATTTGCCTTGCCATCGATACTCTGCTTCGGAACGCTGACATGCAGAGGGAGCTATGGATTGTGATAGGGGCTTTGTCCTCAATGGCTCTGGTCGCGAGTATTTGCTCTGTGTCTTTGCCGAAAGCTTCGTACAAGGGTCTGCCTAGCTCCGATCCGTCAGTGCTTTGGGTGTCGGAGAACAGTCCGTATATGCGGAACGAGCGCTAAGCGACCAGCGTGATATCGTGAGCTGCTGCCGGTTTGATGGACACCGAGATTAGGTGTTTCATGAAGCCGGAGGTGGCGATGAAAAGACGGAAGTTCAGCCGCGAGTTCAAGGTCGAGGCGGTCAAGCTGGTGCGGGAACGTGGGGTATCGGTGGCGCAAGCCGGCCGTGACCTGGATATTCATGAGAATGTTCTCCGCAAATGGGTGAAGGAGTTGGGCTCCGACCCGGCGCAAGCCTTTCCCGGCCACGGGCAGATGAAGCCGGAGCAGCAGGAGATCGAGCGGCTGCGCCGTGAGGTCGCCAAGCTGAAGGCCGAGCGGGATATCCTAAAAAACTATCACGGGCCGTTGCCCGCCTGCGCGCGGTAGAAACTGCCGGTGCTATCCTCGCCTTGCGGAGGGTGGCGGCCGTCGGCTTATTGGAGGTTAGTCCCCGTTAAAAAACGTGGTCCATGGGCGCATGCGAACTTGAGAGTGGTGACGCCGCTTCGGCGGCGATCCCGATTAGGAAGATGACGATTGGCATAGCCCAGACCCTCCCGTTCATATTTTGACGGAGGATTGTGATGTCCAAGACGACCGGCGATCGCCCGGAATTGAAGCCGGTCAATGTTGGTGCGGCCGCCATCGACATTGGATCAAAAATGCACATGGCAGCGGTCGACCCGACCTGCACCGACGCACCGGTGCGCGCGTTTGGCACATTTACGCAGGACCTGCACGATCTGGCGGACTGGTTCAAGGCATGTGGCGTGACCAGTGTGGCGATGGAATCCACCGGGGTCTATTGGATCCCGGCCTACGAGATTCTTGAGCAGCGCGGGTTCGAGGTCATTCTCGTCAATGCGCGTTATGCCAAGAACGTGCCTGGGCGCAAGACAGATGTCAGCGATGCCGCATGGCTGCGCCAGCTCCATTCTTACGGTCTGTTACGCGGGAGCTTCCGCCCAGATGGCGAGATCGCAACCCTGCGCGCCTATCTGCGTCAGCGGGAGCGACTCGTGGAATACGCAGCCGCCCATATCCAGCATATGCAAAAAGCCCTGATGGAGATGAACCTGCAACTTCATCACGTTGTCTCCGACATTACCGGCGCGACCGGGATGCGAATTATCCGAGCTATTGTCGCGGGCGAGCGCAATCCCGACGTGTTGGCGACCTATCGCGATGTTCGCTGCCATTCCTCCGTCGAGACGATCCGCGCCGCACTGGTCGGCAACGATCGGGACGAACATGTCTTCGCGCTGACCCAGTCGTTGGAGCTCTACGACATCTACCAGACCAAGATGCTCGACTGCGACCGCAAGCTGGAATCTTTGATAGCGGCGCTGACTGACAGAGGGGCCAAGCCGGTCGGCAAGCTATCCAGGCCGCGGGTGAAGACCAAGCAGGTCAACACGCCGTCGTTCGATGTCAGGGCCGCGCTATACGGTGTCCTCGGCGTCGATCTGACCGAGATCCATGGGTTGGGTCCCTCACTTGCGTTAAAGCTCATTGGCGAATGCGGCACTGATCTCAGGGCATGGCCGACCGCCAAGCACTTCACCTCCTGGCTGTGCCTGGCCCCGGGGAACAAAATCTCCGGCGGCAAGGTGCTCTCTTCGCGCACGCGGAGATCGTCCAGTCGAGCAGCGGCGCTGTTACGGCTGGCGCCCACGACCATCGGGCGGAGCGATACGGCGCTCGGAGCATTCTATCGACGGCTGTCCTCTCGTGCGGGCAAGGCAAAGGCCGTGACGGCGACCGCCCGCAAAATTGCGGTCCTATTCTACAACACCCTCAGGCACGGCATGACCTACAGGGATCCCGGTGCGGACCACTATGAGGAACAATATCGCAGCCGTGTCCTCGCCAATCTGAAGCGGCGCGCCAAGTCACTGGGCTTTCGTTTTGCAAGCTGTTCCGTGTGACGCTGAGATGGCTGTTTCTTAGGAAGGCCGCAGCCTACTTCGCGAAGGAAGCGACATGAAGTTCGCCTTCGTCGCGAAGCACCGGACGATCTGGCCGGTGGCATGGCTATGCGATGCGCTGGGAGTGTCGCGGTCGGGCTTCCATGCCTGGCTGAACCGCTCTCCCAGCGCCAGATCCCGCAGCGACGAGGAGCTCGGCGGCAAGGTCAAGGCCAGCTTCGCCGCCAGCGACCGCACCTATGGCGCACGCCGGGTGTGGCGTGACCTGCTCGCCGACGGGGCGGATTGCGGCCTGCACCGGATTGAGCGGCTGATGCGCCTGCAAGGCTTGCGGGCGCGGCCGCGACGTCGGCGCTTGCCGAAGGACAGCGGCGATCGACAGCTCGAGACCGTACCGGCGAACCTCCTTGACCGGCAGTTCGCCGCCGAGCGGCCGAACCAGAAGTGGATCGCCGACTTCACCTATCTCTGGACGGCCGCAGGCTGGCTCTATGTCGCAGCGGTGATCGACCTGTTCTCACGCCGCGTGGTGGGCTGGTCGATGAGTGCCGCCATGACGGCACAGCTCGTGACGGACGCATTGTTGATGGCCGTCTGGCGGCGCGGCAAGCCGGATGCGCTGTTGCATCACTCCGACCAGGGCAGCCAGTACACCAGCGAGCACTTCCAGCGCCTGATGGCCGACCACGGCATCGTTTGCAGCATGAGCCGCTCCGGCAACGTCTGGGACAACGCGGCGATGGAGAGCTTCTTCTCCTCGCTCAAGACCGAGCGTACGGCCAACAAGATTTATCGAACCAGAGATGAGGCACGCGCCGATGTGTTCGACTACATCGAACGATTTTACAACACGACCCGCAGGCATTCGACCATCGGCTATCTCAGCCCGGTTGAGTTCGAGCGCAAGGTGGGATTAGCTTAACCGGGTGTCCATCAAACCGGCAGCAGCTCAAAGGTCTGAAAGGTGACCACCTTGTGTCTCTTGAGATTGTGTTCGGAAAGCCATAGCAGCCGGCAAGTAAAGGACGCGGCAGGCACCAGAAGGTAGTCAAGCACTGAAGTGTTTCCCTCGACGAGCCTCATAGCGACGACCCATCCGGCGGTTGGTCGTACGCGGCGAACCAGCGGCCAGCGGACCCTCCGGCCGACATACTTACGCCATTTGCCAACGGCGAAGCCGACGTTCACGGCATCATCTACCAGGAGGCATCGGGTGGACGGTGGTGAGCCCGTTCGTCTGCGCATACGCAGCAATGGCAGCGGCTTGATTTTCGATCGAGCACCGCTGGAGGTCTGTGGACATGCGGACATACTGTGCAGCCAGCTTTGACTTCTGCTCGACGGGTAATCTATCTTTATGGATGATGAGCGCGTTTGCCATGGAGTTTCCCTCGGTTATTGCAAGCTCCGATATCTTCCAATAAAGCGCTCGAGCAAAAACGCACCCTTAGAGACTTCAGCTCCAGGCGCTATAATGCGTAAACGGGCTCCGGCGCGGACAAGCCACGGCGGCACGCCAGGTTGTGGCCCTAACGCGGACTCGCGGTGGGCAACCCAGCAGTTTGCGCGCGCCGTGCCCGACGCTGCCGAAGCGCAGCAGATCTTTGATGGCGGCGTTGATGCCGCATTACACTTGGCGCGAGCTCAATCACCCTAAGTCAGGACGGAGAGCCTCAGTTCGACCATGCTCTTAGGCCCAATACCAATCCCAGCTTCTGGCCCCTTAGCTGAGTTCGTCGCGCTTCCCTGCCAGAAACTTGAACCGGGTGGCCGATGAGGCAGTCTGCGGTATACGGGGGCAAAACCGGGAGTGGTCACCGGGCCGGTCGCAAGGCCCATCCAGTCCGCGCGGTGTGCGAGACTTCACGCCAGCCTTTCGCAGTCCCTGAGTGATGGACTTGCCATCCCGCGCCGGCCGCGGAATCATGCGGGATGGGCAGCTGCGCCGCGAGACCGCTACGGCTTCGTTTTGGAAATATACGGCTTAGCAGCGTCAGAATGAATCTCGATTTCGACATATTTTTCCTGGGGCGATGGACCACGCTGCGTCGTGTCCATCTGTCCTCTAGGAACAGGCACGTAGGCGATCTTGTCGCCAAAATGTTTCTTAATCTCCTTCGCGACGGATGTGATCCGTTCTGCACTGAGCCCTGCATTGTATACCTTGGTGCGGCCAGTCGCGCTTGCATGTCCGGTCAGCGTCATAGGACACTTGCCAGCCTTAATTGCATCAGCGAGTTCAGGAGCTTCTTTCTGCAGCGGAGCGATCCATTGACTGCGAAGCTCCTTACCTTGATCGGTACTCACAAATGACTGATCCTCCTTCTCGAAGGAGACGATGTACTTCAGTAGATGACCAGGCAACGGCTTGTCTGGATGCTCGGTCGCAAGTTGGACAACAATAAATTCGTAGGACTGGAGACTTTGCTTTGAAGCCTTACCAAAAGGAGCAGAGAATGGTCCATAAGAAACAGTGACGCCATCGGTCGCGAGACCACCATTCAATTTGAGCAGAAGTACGGTTTTCTGCAGGTCCCCTTTCAACGAAGGCTGATATAACTCGGCATCGGCATGTACTGCGTAGTCTCCTTCGCCCTTCATCTCTACGGGCGTTGATCGAATTGTTGTGAGTTTTATCCCATCGTCGTCGTAGTCCACGGACCATTTGGCCGATATTTTATAATGTCCTTTGCCTTCGCCCTCTGTTGGGACGTACACGTAATAGTCAATAGCGATAGCGACTTCGATTTCCTTAACTGTTTGCCACCTGAAGTGAGTGTGGAGTGGCTTGAAAACATTCATTGGGAAACCGACAAATTCGAAGGGTACCTTCAGTATCGCTTTGTCGTAGACGATCAATTCGGCATTGACATCCAGCCAGCTAGGTTGTCCCCCTTGGGGTATGCCTGGCTCACCAAACGGCTTGTTGTCGCGCATGATTGCCTCCACGACGGAGCCTCTCGGTCGTTAGTAGCAACATCTGCCGCAGGGTTCGTTGGGCTTCATGCGGCAAATTGACATGCAGAAAGATTATTGGCGTCGGCGATGGTGCGCCCACCCCCCTAAGCAGGCAGCCTATTGACCTATCTCTTGGGTCAGGCCCAGGCGCGACGCGCAGGCCCCAGCGGCTGGCTCGTCACCCGAGTAGTGCTTATCCTCTTCCCATGACTAATGATGCCGCCCTCACCCGCGCCGCAGCGACAATCCGCACCAGGAGACTTGGCACGTCTATTTCGACGACGTCCGCGTCGGCACCATCGGAGAACGCGCAGGCGTGCCCGTCCATGCCGACCAGTGGGCCTGGTCGTGCTGGTTTTATCCCGGCCTCCATCCCGGCCAGTACCAAAGCGGAATAGCCGAGTCCTTTGACGCCACGCGGGAAGCCCTCGATCTCGCCTGGTCCCAGCTACTGCCCAACTATGCCCACGAGCGCCTTTGCCGAATGGCGCCACGATCGCGACTGGCGCGCCGAAATGAAGGCCAAGCGGGCGCGGGGCGAGAAGCTGGACAGCGAGATACCGAGCACGCTGCGGCGCTGCGTCTGCGGCGACGTGTTCGACGAATGGAAGCCGGCCGAGAGCTACCCGCACTGCGCACATATTACCGCCGGGCAGGCGGCCAACGGGACACACCGATGAAGCACACCGAAGAACGCCCCTACGCCGACCCGGAAGCCGCCGCGCGAAAGCTCGTCGAGATCGCCGCCGGCATCGAAGCCGTCCAGGATGGCCGGATCTATATCGAACGGATCAACGCGCCATTCTTATTCACGCTGAAGGCCACCGGCGGCGAGTTCGGCGCCGGGCTCAAACACGCCGTCGCCCAGGGCTGGCTCGAGCTGCACGAGAGCGGGACCTATGTCCGGCTGATCGGCACCAGCGCAACGGCGGCCCCAGCAAAAGACTGAGTTGCCGGGGCCGCTGTGGGCTGGCACAGGATCGATTCAAGGCGCATATTCGGCGCGTGGAAAGTGAGGACCAGAGCCGTTGCAAGTGCGGTGCGGTTTATCGCCGTACCGAACGCATGGCCTCCGTTCGAGAGTTCAGTAGTTTCGAGTGCGCCGTCTGCGGCGAGACAATTGAAAAATGGCATTCTGCTCTGGTCCCAAGCTACCGCCTGATAATCGGACCTATCAGAGAACCAAATGACCCGTCATCCCAAACGCCCTAGACCCAACCAGCTTCATAAGTCCACAATTGAGGTCGTGAGCCGTTGCCGGTCGCGCTTCCTGTGCAATCGGCCTTTCCACACCCACGACGGGCAGTAGCTCGCGCTCGTTCCGCGGCCCAAGGCATGGATAATTTGCGAGGTGGGTGGGACGGTCGATGGAGGAACCAAGCTATTCTTGCTAGGTTGCAATTCGCCGGGATCACCGAGACCAGCATTAGGAATTCACATGTCAGCCCAGATCATCAAGTTATCCGACCGCAGGACGCGTCCTACGCCACCTTCGAGCTTGATAGACCTGCAGCTTTCGTTTTTCGTTGCGTACGTTGACCTAAGCCTTGCAGCCTATCAGTCGGTAGTTAATGTTTGCGAGCAAGGTTGGAAGGCGGCTCGTCTGTCACGATGATTGATTTTGATTCCAAGGTTGAACCCCAAGGGCAAGGCGCCGCATTGGGATCGCCGCAAGCTGAAGATTAACTCGCGCCAATCGGAACTCTGATTTCGGCTTTGCGTTCGGTGCTCATGCAACAGCAAAATCGCACCATCCGGTTGCAAGTGGAATTGTCGGAGCAAGACAAGCAAGCCATCGACGATTTCTGGTTCACTGAACGTCTTCCGAGCCGGGCGGCCGCGGTTAGGGAATTGTTGCGACGCGCGCTCGCGAACGATAAGCCGACTGTCCAATAGGAACCGTCGCCGTGCACCGGTTTTGATTTGCATGCGCTTTAGGCGCGTCAGGCTAAACAGCTTTCTTAGCCGGAGCGGCCCCAGCCCTGGGTCCTTGATCCAGGCCTGGGGTCGTTCTTTTAGCGCGAAGGGCCCGCCAGCGTGAACCGGCGGGCCTTGTCGTCGGATGCCAGAGATCTTCTTGCCGGCGAACGCGATGCTCAGGCTCAGTTTGAAGCAGACCCGGCCAAGATACTGCCGGATCAATCGCATGGGCACATCTCCGGCCGCTGAAGCTTCACCTCCTCCAGATCATCGTCCTCACTGGCGCAATCATCCTGCTCCAGGTCGTCCGTGCGCCCCTTCCATGCATGGGATTGATCCAGGGAGTGAGTACTCAAGCCGTCGGTTGAAATTGCTGTTGGCGACTACAGGCGCCCCGCCCGGCTCGCTGAAGCACAGCGCTACCGCGTCGCCCTCGTCCGGGCTCTGCATCCCCCGCTTCTTCATGTCATCCTTGCTCTCCAGCACAAGCCGGCCGTCGCTCATGTACTTGAAGCCAGGCCCGCAGACGTCGGTCTGCAGGCTGTCGCTATCGCCGCATGTAGCGGACGATGGGTGCCGTCTCGACCACCACGTCGTCGAACAGCACGATCCCGGCGGTGAAGTTCGGCGCTTTGATCTGGGCGAGCACCTCCGTGATCATCAGTGCCGCTTCTTTTGCATGTAGGGGTGGAAATCCTCGACCATGCGCGGGGTGGTGACGAGCTCGGTGTCGTTCTCTTCAAGGGACGGCAGCGCGCATTCAAAGCACAGCTTGCGCGCGTCGGCAGGCGCATGCGGGCGATACGACCGCCGCAGCCCCAATCCGCGCACCGCCGGGCGAGATTATCGGACAAATGGAGCGGCGTTGTCAGGGCCACACACACACACAGGCACCGTCTTGCTCATGCCTCCACCTATATTCCTGCCCGGCCGCGATCGGCCTCGCAGGATCGCCAGGGAAGAAAACGCTCGGCCTCGCGCAGGCTGCGCAGCTGTATTACTTCTTGAGAATGCCGATGTCGGTGTTGCCCAGGTTCTTTATGGCGCGTTCGGCGGCGGGCGTATCCACCGCGTTGTCGTGGGAAGTTGGAGCCGGACTAACCGAGGAAGCATCCACGTCGCCGGTCGCTGCGTGGCTGAGCGCGTTGCCCACGTTGGGACTGGAGTAGCCCGCAGTGCCGCTTATGGTATGCCCGGTCGATAGGGTGCCGCCGCATAACCTTTCGAGCCGGTGGCCGCAGTTCCACTCGCCGCCGAGCCGCCACCCTGCTGGATGGGGTGCGACATGCACTTGATTGCGAATAGAACATTGGTGAGCGAGCCGAAACGCCTGAAGATCCGACGAGCAAGAACATTCACATTAAATTGCCAACCACAACACTGCCCCGGAACGGCCAATTTGGGCACAGTGCTGCGCTGCCGTTGGAATTTTCTTCGGGAACGTTCGGTGGTGGCGTTGCTTGGAGAGCAATGACTAGCACGACCGTAGTTCTCATTCCCGGCATGCTGAAGGCGCTTCGCCTGGTGCGCGTCTACGGCTTTATGGTCGAGCGCAGAGACGGCCTGTATTATCCCGGCAGCAACCAGCCGGCATGCTCGAAGGCTTTGGCAGAGAAGATGGTTGAAGGTGGCTGGCTGGTGAAACACGGAGAGCGTTATCAGCCTACAGAGAAGGGTTGGCATGCAGGAGAAGCCGGTTCGAGGTCACTTCGGTGGCTGTAGCCCATGAACTCGCCCGACGTTCTGTCCCGCTTTGTATAGCCGGTAACGCCGCCAATTGTCGTCTTGGTCTGTGACCGCTTCTTCACTGCGCCCTTGCGGGCGTTGTCGCCGGTCGGTTTATTGACTGCCACGTATCCTCCGCTGGTTGTCTCTCGTTATTAAAGGCGCCGCGTAACGAGCAGTTCCAACCTGAGGAACGAATCGGCTCAGAGTAAATTGAATCGCGGTTCTGTTGCGTGGAGTTGCGTATGCGTCAGTCCCGATGGACCCCATCCATCGTCCCGGCCGATGAACCGACCGTGTATCTGGTGGCGGACGACTTCGGGCGTGCAGGCAGTGCGTGGCGCGAAACAGACATGGAGACGGCGGATCTCGAGACCGTCATTCAGGATCTACTCACCGGCGAGTATCGACGGCCGATCAGGGTTATTGCCTTCAACACGTCGGAGCACTGGTCAGAAGACGTTTCCGAGGACGTTGCTCGCGAAATCCAGCACCGGTGCAATCTGCAGCTCACCGACATTCCTTCGCATCTCCAGGAATTCGTCGATCGCTACGCTGCCCAGGACACCCGGCAGTACAGCTTGCGCCTGGTGTAGACCATGGCCTTTCAACGAAAGAAGCCTGAAGCGCTCGGCGTCAAGGCGCCCTTCCCCGGCTTCGTTGAGCCGGCGCTGGCGTTCTCGATCGACCGCGTGCCGGCAGGCGGGCGATGGATTCACGAGATCAAGTTCGACGGGTATCGCGTCCACGTTCATCTCGCCAACGAAGCAGTGAAGGTTTTCACCCGCCGCGGTCACGACTGGACCCGCCGCTTCAAGAAGGTCGCCGACGACGCCTGGCACATCAAGGCGAGCTCGGCCATCATCGACGGCGAGATCGTGGTGCCGGCCGCCGATGGCAGCACCGATTTCTCCGTCTTGCAGAACGAGCTAAAGGGCACCTCGACTAAGATCGTACTCGTCGCCTTCGACCTGATGTATCTCAACGGCAGGGACATCCGGAAGGTGCCGCTATTCGAGCGCAAGGCCGCGCTGAAGAAGATCATCACCGGCAGCGACGTCCAGTTCAGCGAGAGTTTTGAGATCGACGGGGGCGAGATGTTTGCCCATGCCTGCAAGGTTGGGCTCGAGGGCGTCGTCTCCAAGGTGCGCGACAGCGTCTACCCGGTCGGCCGCAGCAATAATTGGGTCAAGAAAACCTGCGCCCAACGCGAGACGCTGACAATCGCCGGCTTTGCGCTCGACGAGGGCAAATGGGACGGCATGTACCTCGGCCGGCGAAAGGGCGAGGATCTGGTTTATGCCGGCAAGGTCGATCACGGCTTCGACAAGACATCCGCAGCCGAGCTGCGTAAGAAGCTTCAACCGCTCGTCCGGAAGACCCAGCCCTACGCGAAGAGAATTGCGCACAAAGGCATCTGGGTCGAACCGAAGCTGCTGGCAGAGATCGAGTACCGCGCGAAGTCCGCCGAGGGGAAAGTACGGCATCCGTTCTTCAAGGGGCTGCGCGAGGACCTGTAATGGCGCGGCGATCGGTGGTAAAATTTTTCAGCCCCCTCTTGAAACTAAAATCAGCTTTGCTAATTTTTTTGTTGCCATTTGACGATGGCGTCCGGGCGCCTGAAGGGCCCGGGCCAAGAGACGGGCACCGGTTGTGTCCGGTGCCGCTCGTAGACATCTTGCTCTTAGGAGGATTTGGCTATGCGCACCTACGATTTTGCTCCCCTCTGGCGCTCGACCATTGGTTTCGACCGCCTTTTCGACCTCGCAGAAACCGCTCAGCGGGCCGGCGACGACAACTATCCACCCTACAACATCGAACGTCTCGCCGACGATCGCTACCAAATTTCGCTGGCGGTGGCGGGTTTCTCACCCGAGGATATCGTCATCACCGCCGAGCAGAACGTGGTGACGGTTGAAGGCAGCAAATCCGACCAGACCGAGCGTGATTTTCTCTATCGCGGTATCTCGCATCGCGCCTTCAGGCGCCAGTTCAGCCTGGCCGAATATGTCCAGGTGAAAGGCGCCGCGTTCGACAACGGCTTGCTGACCATCGAACTCGTTCGCGAGATCCCGGAAGCCATGAAGCCCCGTCGGATTGCGATCGGCGACGCCTTGGCCGGCAACATGCGAAAGCTGGAGGCCAAAGCCGCCGCCTAGCGCTGTCGCCCTTGGAGCCGCGCGACGTGCGGCTCCATCCGTTCGTCACTGAAAAGGAGAGGACCATGCGGCCGACGACCGCTGACGACAACGTTTTCGATTTCAACGCTCTTCTTCATCCCGGCGCAGTGTTTCAAGCACCGAGAGACGTGCTGGATCATCCGGCCCTGACGTTGGCCGAGAAGCGCGCAATTCTGGCATCATGGGCGTCCGACGCGTCCACGATCGCCTCTTGCCCGTCGATGCGCGCACCTGCCGGCCTCAAGAAGCCGGTTGCGATCGACGAGATCTTGGACGCGTTGTGCGCACTAGACGGTGGCCCCCGAACGCCACCCGGCGGAAAGCCTTACCGTCTCCGTTCGACCGAACGTGCGGCTGCGGCGGCGTAGTTTCGGAGGCCAGATGATGATGGACGAGAACCTGGCACGCCTTCGTGCCCATCACAACAACATCAGCCGCTACCGCCGGCTCCTCCGTACCAAGTTTCTGCCTTTGGAACGCCAGTTTATCGAACGGCGACTTTCCGAGGAGGAGGCCGCTCTGCAAAGCCTTTCCGCTTCGACCTTCCCGATCGCCTTCAAGGAGCCAAGGCTTGGTCCACCGATGCCTGTTGCAGACGTGAGGCCATGAGCACGACCGCTAACCCGAGCCGACCGGGCTCGGGCTCGTTCCCTCGCTCCTCGGGAGGTTCTTCGTGCGCGAATATTGAAGACTCTGGCTGCGGATGGCGTATCATCGGCCGTGGAGATTTCAGGGATGGCTATCTCGACCAACGAGCGTCCGATGTGTCCTGTGTGCAAGCACGGGATGGCCTTGGCGCGCATCTCTCCCGGCCCCAGCGGATTCAATGAGCGCACCTTCGAGTGCTCGACTTGCGAGCGTACCGAAGTGGTCCGCTTCGCCGTGGATCCGATGCAAACTGACGCGGTTGGCTGGCTCGCCGGCGAACTGAAGCCGCCAAACTGAAGTTCGCGAGCCCGGCCCTAGGACCTATCCGGGCCGTGGCGTGAAGTGCGGAAGGCAAGGGCCGTATGCCGGCCAAATCCGCGTGATGCGGCTCGCATCTCCCGGCGCTTGACATGGCAACTATGAATTGAGGAGGCGAGAATGGTCCTGATAGGACTTGGCGCCCTGCTTGTTCTCGGCGGAATCTTGTACATGGCACGCGCTACTATTTGGCGGGGATCGCTTAGTCGACCCGCTGGCGATACACTGGAGCCGACGCGGCGCGGCGTGGGATTCTTGGGGGTCGGAGCGAACTGGCCGGGCATTCTCCTTTTGGCAATCGGTGTCCTTCTGTTGGTATTGGGGGCCGGCCTCTAGGCTAAGCCAGCCGCCGAGCTGCCGCCCTGGATGACAAGATAGTATCGGCGCTTCAGCCGATGGCTTGTGGTTGTAACGGCGTTTTGGAGACGATCGAGGTCCGCATCTCTTTAGCAATCGCGAGCAATCGCTAATTCAGGGCCATCGGGTTCCGCGTTTCCGTGTTCAACCTCGACTGTTCGGACTTGAGATCATCCGAGATATGAGACGTCCTTTGCCCGCGATGCCAGTTCACCCTCCACCTTGTCGATCTCAGCTTGGTTGCGCTCAATGAAGGCAGCGAGCTCATCCCGCGACATCTCAGAAAGTGCCTTCTGTTGTGACGAGCTATCCTTGCGAGTTGGCGCGATGTGACCTGCCCGGTCCAGCACCTTGATCGAAAGGTCGGCCCGAACTCGAGCACTAACGCTTTCATCCTGGAGAAGTGACTTCGCCACTCGATAAGCAAGCGGCGCGCCGACCACAGCCAGATCGAGCTGGATCGATTCCGAAATTGCAGATGCGACCGCGGGCAGCCGCATTGTCTTATAGACCGACTTGGGATGATAGCCAGCCAGTTCCGCGGCTTCCTCGGGGCGTTTTCCCTCATTGACGATAAGGCGCACCAATGCTCGCTGCTGTTCAGAAAGATCGTAAGCCGCAATGGAAGGCATCTCAATCTCCTTGACTCTCGCGTGACGCATTCGCAGCTGCGATCAGACGGCGCAAGTCGATGTTGTACTGGGGCAGGTTCGGATTCTTCACGGGCCGCTCCAAGAGGAATGCAGCCACGTTTGGATCGAACCAAGCCATGTGAATGATCTCGTCAGCATTCTGCTTGTTCGAAGGTAGCATCTCGAGGAGCAACTTGAACCGCTTGATCAAGCCACCGCCGGCGAGATCGCCTTTGAAGTGGCGAACGGCAAGTTGGGCCCAACCGGGAATGTTGAGTTTCTCGGCCGTATCGCTGCCGACGGAAGCCCGCTTCTCAGCTTCCTTGAAGTACGACAGGATCTTGTGTGCCTGGCGCAGGTTGTTCATCTCTTCAGGGGAAAAGGTCTTCGCGAGCAGCGCTTCGTTGTCCTTGAACTCCTTCGCGAGACGAGCGAATTGGACTTCCAGGGTCTCACCGATCTGGCGGGTGCCTTGGACCTTGTCGGCGAGGACCTCGGACACTGCTGCCTTCCAGCCTCTCAGAGCCTGCGGGTCGCTCTTTATGAGCGCATTGATTTCGTCGAGCTTTGCGTCCGCGCCGTACTTGCTGCCCAAGAACTTCTGAGCCACGCTACGCGGATCCTCGCGGAGCAGCGTGCCGACGGCCGATCGATCAATTTCAGCTTCCGTTGCTTTGCGTGCTGTGCGGGCAGCCTCGAGATCCGCCCTTGCTTGCGCTGACATCTGCTCTCCACGCCGCGCGGCGGCGGTGATGTCGTCGAACTCACCTCGCACGGCGGGAAACTGAGCCAAGACATCCGCGTGATTCTGGGACCATGCGTTTGCACGGATCGAATTGACCGTTCCGTCGGGATTCAGCGCTGATTTGGCGAAGTCTGCACGAAGATAATCGCGAAGTGCGGCGTGGCCGGCCTCTGCGGCGGGCGATCCTTCAAGCGCGCGTGGAACCGTGGCCGCGGTCTCCCGAGACGCCAAGAACCTGCCGGCCGTGTCGCTCGGCGGGTTCGCGCCGCGATTGAGCTCGCCGTCAGCATTCTGGCCGCCGCGGTCTAGCTCTTTAGTGAACTTCGCCATCTCGTCGTTGCGCTCGGGACGGAAACGCTCGGCGAACTGGCCATAGTTGGCGTTGGCCTCGGCGTAGCCCGGAGCTTCCTCGATCGTGCGGTTCACCGCGCGCCGGAGCACTTGCAGGTTGTCGGCCAGGTCGAAATTGCCGCGGGCTTGGGCCTGCTGATGCGCCGGACCGATGAATTTGCGAAGGTCGGCCAGATCGCCGCCGAGGGCTGTGCCAGGCCCGCCAACATTGATCATTTGCCCACTTTCCGGCGGGTGTTCCACTATCTGCGGCCGGAGCGCATTTAGACGTCGCATGAAGTCTTCCGGAACTGTGCCCGGCGCCAAGTTGTTCGCGCTTCCGCGAATGCGATCGATGGCCGCGAAGACACTGTCTGCCGGAAGCTCCTCGGCCCGGCCGGGGGCGCTATCGAACAGGCGGTTCTTCTCGGCGCGAGCCGGCACGTAGGTTCGGTCCACAAGTGCTTCGTCTAACCGTCGTGAAGCATTCGCTTTAACCTCGCTGTTTGCGAGTGCGCCGAACGGCTCGCCTTGAACTGCCCGGATCCGATCAACAGCACGAGTCGCATCTTCCCTCTGCAAAATGTCGCTCTCCGCGGCGCCCATACGTTCTTCACGCACCTGCGCGGCGCGGCGCATGACTGAGCTCAGGTCCGCTTCCGGGTCCCGCATGGACTCCACGCGCTCGGCGGCCTCGGCCTTCACGTTCTGGTCTCGCTTGATGAAATCCGGCGACGTCTCGAGGCGAGCTCGATGCTCAGCCGTTATCAGACCCGGATCCCCGGACAGCAGCCCGGAAGTCGGCATGGCGGAGCTCTGCAACGGCGTGGCGCCTGCCTCGGTCGGCCTCGCCAGAGCCGCCGCGTTCTCGCGGACATCTTGCGCCAATGCCCGCGGTGCTCCCGATGCTGCGGCTTGGATCTTCGTAGCCGCGCGATCGACGTCAGCCATAATGAACGGCGCTTTGGTGTTCGGATTGAGCGGGATGGGCGCCGGCGCTGAGGCAAATGTCTTGGACGCCAAGTTGCGGATCGTGCCAGCAAGCCCTTCCACGGTGCCCTGGAGAGTGTTTGCACCCGCGCCCCCGACGAGAGGAGCGAGAATGTTCGCTGTGGTCTTGATCCAATCTCCGCCAACAGGATGTTCAGGAATGAAGTCGTCCGCGGCATTGACGGCGACGCCGGCACTTATGCCGCCGATGGTATCTCCGACGAGTGTTCGCGCTGGCGCCTCAGTGTATAGCCTGGCCATGTGATCGAGGACGCGGCCGACTGCCGTATCCGAACGTGCTGCGGCCTCGGCCACCTGCGGCGCGCGCTGCGCCAGCATGGCGCCGGTGCCGGCGGCTTGGGTCCCGAACCGGTTGACGTCATAGGCAAGCTTCTCACTTCGCGACATAGTCGCTGGATCGATGCCGGGAAGGACCGAGGTAGCCTTCTCGACCAGCTTGGACGCCGGGATCGCGGGCGCGATGTTCGTGCCGAAGACCTTGTTGATGCCGCCGGTGACGAGGTTCTGCGCGCCGGCCGCGAGATCGAACGGACCGGTGACGATGTCGGTGAGGCCCTTGCCGACACCTTGGGCGCCAACGGTGAAGTCGCGCACGGCGCCGCCGACGCTGCTCGGGAGGAGCGACGCGGGGCGGTCGATCGGCTGCGGCGCTTCGGGAGTGACGTAGAGGCGCCCCGCTGCGGCCGCGTTCTGCGCACCGAGACCGGGCGCCGGGGGCGCGGCCGCAGCCGGAACGCTCGCGAGCGCGCGCTGAATGTCTGCCGGCGTGAAGTCGTCGGGGAATTCGTGCTGCTGACCTTCGAAATCGACTAGCTGGGGCATCGATCGCTCCAATTGCTGAAGTGCATTGCCTCGTTAGTCGGGTGCGTCTTTCTAACTCCGAGGATCTCCGAGACTGGTTCGATCTGGCCCGCCATCAGTAATGCGGCCTAACCCGCACAAAGAAATTAGTGCTTGGGAGGTCAACCGCGCCGCTTGTTGGGTTCGTCAGCCTGATGGTGACTGTGTTCGCGGCGCTGACGTAACCTGTCACAAGCAAGCCAGTGTCTACGCCAAGCTCTATTCTGACCTGGTCGCCCACCGCCGCCGGAAAAACAGTGACAGTGCCGATGGTCGCAGACGAGTTGGCCGCAAGACTGACAGGGTCGATCGTAACCTTCTTGACGAGCTCGTCTCGCACATCGATCGTCAGTGCGTTCGTGTTGAGGATGTACCGGCCCCAATCCCCGCTGCTGAGATAATTGGGCCCGAGGATAGGCGGAGTTTCGCTGTCTAGATTGAGACCGCTGTACTGGAAAAACGCCCCGAGGGCGTTGACCGACTCAATCCGATTGTTCTGGATGATCAGGCCTACGATCCGGGTTTTGTTAGTTCCAGTCGTCCTGCCGTTGAACTTGATGCCTTCAATGATGCCCTCGAACGAGTTATCGAGGATTTTAATTCCGTTACCAACTGTGGCACCAGCAGCAGTATCAACCGATGTATCTGCACCCACGAAGCGAATAGGGGTATCCACGTTCGCGAAGTTGTTCTTCGTGATTGAAACCGCGTTGATTGCGCCCTCCATTCGAATGGCGTTCGGCATACCGGTACCACCACCCTTGAAGCGGCAGTTCTCGACCTCAATCCAGAAACACCCGGTATCGCCGTCTGTCGTGTTCGTCTGTTGTAGACGGATTGCGGCATAGTTTACGTTCGGAGCCGTCCCGCCGTCTGCGCCACTAGTGAAAGTGAGATTGCGCAGGACAAGATTGATGACGCCTGTCGCATCGATACCCCACTGCGCATTGGCGTCCTGAAAGGCATTGAACGAAAGACCCTCAATCAGGGTTATTCTCGCCTCTTCGACGCGAAACCCAAAATAGGTTGGACGAGTAATCCGCAGCCCTACCCTAAATTGCGTCGGATCAGTCCGAAGCTGCGCCCCGTAACCGATCAGGGTGAAGCCGTTGTTGCCGGCGCCGTTGGTAATCGTAAGATCGGCCCCTGAGACAAAATACTTCTTGCCGGAATCGAAACGGCCTTCCTTACCGGAAGACGCGACGGCATTGATAAACGCCTGCAAAGCGGCGTAATCATTGGTCGTGTCGTCCCCCACCGCTCCGAACTCTGAGGCAAACAACGTGTTGTTCAAGCGCCGAATGAGCGGCGAAGAAACAGCGCCCGTTTCGGTCTGCATGTACGAGCCTAAAACACCGGCCGTACCTTGCGCTCCCTGAATACCAGGGATTCCCTGTGGCCCTTGGACGCCCTGTGGACCGGGGGCGCCTTGGTTTCCCTGCGGACCTTGCGGACCTTGCGCGCCTCGGGGCCCTTGCGGGCCAGCGCTTACCGCCGTGATAAAAACCCACTTCCCGGCCGCCAAGTCCGCAGCAAATACGCCTGAAGTGTGCGCGACCGCGCAACGATACAGCCCGTTGTTGGCGATAACGGCCTCGGCGACGGCGTACTGCGTGCCTGTTGCCCATGCGTACGCCGGCGCCATACCTGCCGCCAACAAATCCGGGTCCAGCTGATCTACACCCACCGAGCCATTCATCAACGCACCGTCGGAGCGGAGCGACTTCTTGAGGAAATCGGCCGTTTCGACCGTGGACAGCGCTACGGCGTTCAAATCTGCATGGATCGACGTGGCCGGCAACGGCCGATTGGGATTGGCGTTCTGATACGCCACGTAGTCGTATTGGCGCGTGTATTTGGTGGGATAGCTCATTTCGCCGACGGGGTGAGAGGAAATGCGCGGGATTGCGCGGTGGGTGCCGTCGGCGAAGCGGCGTAGACGTCCGTGGGATGACTGTAGAGGAATGAGGTTGGCAAACAGTTACGGCGCAGGATCTTCCGTCACTCAGAGGCCCTCTCGGATTTAATACCCAATAGACCGTTCGGCGCACACCCGCCCGACCAGATGACACGCCCTACCTTTCCTTCTGCGGGACTAGCGATGCAGAGGTGCGGTGTGATGCGCTGCAACGAAACGAGACCGCTGCTTGCTGCATTGCGTCTCGCGATCGGTAAAATCGGTATGCATTCACCTTTTGCAAACACATGAAAGCGTGTTCAGGAACGCGCCTCAAAAGATCGCATTGTCCTTCTGCTTTACAATTGTGGTGAGGCCGACCATGCGTCTTCTTTGTAGAATAGTTGCCATTGCAACAGTCCCAGCGTGGATGTGGTTACATGTAGACTCTGCTGCGGCACAGGACTTCAATGATAGGTGGTCCATCATTCCAAAAGCACACGCCGAGCCCGTCCCTCAGGCACCGGAGCAGACCAATCAGAGCCCGCAAACGCAGTCTCCTATCGAACCGCCGCGAAATTCGGAAGACCGCTCAACTACTCGATCTTTCGACCGAGTGTTTTCCGGGAAGGCTTCCTTCTACTCGTATTCGAAACGGAAGACAGCGAACGGCACAACGTTCGATCGGGATGCGCTAACTGCAGCTCATCGCAATCTGCCGTTCGGCACCCATGTTCGCGTTACTGACCTTAAGAGCAGCAAATCGGTGGTCGTTCGTATCACGGATCGCGGACCATGGGTTCGCGGTCGGGTCATCGACCTCTCGCTTGGCGCCGCTCGCAGCTTAGGAATTACCGATCGTGGCGTCGCCCAGGTTCGCGTAGTGGTGCTTTAGCCGCAAGTCGGCGCCCTGCGAGGACGGCATGCGTCGACGCCCGGTGACAGAGAATCAAGCACAATTTTCCTGGTGATAGCTCACCGCTGGCGGTTTGATGGGAGCTCGCGCAGCCGTAACGTCCAAGCATATTTATTTGGGGGAGATTTCAGTGCGCTTTTTGCTTTGCCTGCCTTTCGCAGCTGCTGTTTCCATGACACCGGCGTTTGCCGCTCCGCCGGCGACTTGCGCCTCAAAGTTCATCGGTGAATGGCGGCACTCCGGAGGAAATAAGGGGACACTCACCGCTGACGGAAGGGCCATCTGTAGTGAGCACGCGGCGTGTCAGTCCGAGGGGACCTGGACCTGTTCCGGTAACAATATGACCTACAATACGAGCTTGGGCTCGTGGGTCTACACGCTACAGCCTGACGGCTCGATTACGGCAAATGGTGGCATCGCGAGAGCCGTTCGGATTGGAAGAGCGCCCCCGGCGCCCGTCAAGTCCGCTCAGATTAGCTCGAGCGAAGCAGCTGTAGTCGGCAACCAAAACTCAAAACCTGCTAAGTCGACGAAAGATTGTAGCGGCGTCAGCGGAAAGGTGAACGGCGTCGAACTCACGCCGATGAAGTGTGACGACGCAGCACCAAGGGCCGCTGCACTGGCGCCTGCGCCAAATGCTGAACCAGCCAAACCAACGCAGGTTACCTCCGGCACGGTGGCCGGATCGAAGCGCGCTATGGATGCCATCGCGGATATCTCGCCGGAGCTCAAGAAGGCGCTTGAGAACGCATCGCTCAGCTTGGAGAATGCGAAGATTGACCCTTCGCGCGTCAAAGAGCCGGTACTCAAAGAAGCGGAGAAGCGCCCAGCCATAGTGGAAGCAAAGTCGTTTTCCGATAACCCGCTGTCTCAACAGGCTGCCGACGTCCCTCAAGATCCGCCGCGAGAGATCACCGACCTTGACCCGGAAGACTACGCGAAGAAGTGCAGGGATGAATCCTTCGAAAGCGGTCTCAAGAGCCTAAAACAGGATATCGCTGCTGCAACCAAAAGCGTAACGCTGGAACGTGATCCGAAAAATAAGAAGACAGCTCGCGGGCTCAAATTCTACCTAGAAAAATACAAGCTGGTGAAGAAGGTGCTCAAGAGGTGCGCCGTAGAGGTCCTCAATAGGCAAGTGATAGACCCCATCGAACGGAGCGGAATATTAGCCGACATTGCCGACGACCCGCAGTGAGCGCGGCTCTTGAACTCTAGGATTTATAAACTAGCGAAGCTGCTTCTCGTCGCCCAGCGCTTTATCGAACCCTTGAGCCTTGGGAACTTTTGCTTCCTCGTCGTCGTCCTCACGCACCGCTAACTTGAGCCTCGTAGCCAATCGCTCGTACTTGGCAGCGTCTCTAGGTTGGCCTAGATGGCCCAACACGCCTGCAACGGCGGCTGCAGCGGCCGCCAAGATCAGTGTCGCCACCCGCACGCCTTGTCGCGTGCTTAGAACGATTCCGATCAATCCGTAAAAGAGAGCCGCGCCGTAGACATCGGCGTACGTTATTCGCCCACCCTTGACTAAAGAAACAGTTAGGTCGAATAAGAAATATCCCACGCCGCCTAAAATAGATAATCCGGCGAGTATCCGACCTACCCGCTGCACTGTCTCAAGAGGGACCTTCGGTGGAAGAACCTCCCACTTCACTAAAGCTAGTCCTATGACATCGTGCCCGAGCACGAAGCAATTGATCGATCTGTTCGAGGCCGCGTTGTAGACGCTGACGGGTCGAATGATGCGCCGCTCGTCAAGAAACTTGATCGTCGCCTCATCTAGCGGAATCTCGCACTCGGCGACAGCCACTTCGTCGGCAAGCTTTTGTTCCGGTACTAGTTCGGTCGTCACCGTGCCGTCAACCTGCGTTTTCGTCAACTTCAACAGGACCGAACGCCATTTTTCTGTCTCCCGGTCAATGCGCTCTTGGTCCAGGTTTTTGTCATTGCAGAGGTCTTTTAGTGATTCCTTGACGTAGGCTTCGATCGGTTGCTCGACCCCCTCGTAGTCGCCACGCTTAATTGTGATCAATCCTTCTCCCCGCCGCTCGCGCGCCGTCTTGTAGATACGGCTGCACGCGAGCTGCATGACAGGAAGAACTCCCCCGGTCGGGACTGCTTCTTCTAAGTCACGCGCGATACGCTCTGCGAGGTGGCGCTCGTAGCGAAACCGGTATGGCGGAGCAGAAAATCCGTCGATCGGTTTAGCTGCGGTGGGACGCACGATAGCTTCAATAAGCTGCTGCTCATTAAGATCAGTCAGTAAATAGTCGGCGACCCTGGTAGCGTCAAAAGGGGTGTGGCGTAGGCGAGCCAATAGGCGTCCAAAGTACTCGGTGCGCAAGGTAAGTATGATCTTGAGATCCATTTCTGCGCGGAGATACTCATGCATAAAGTCAAAGAAGCGTTCTCGTTCCGCATTGCCCTCCTTGCCAGGCTTGAGAGTGAAGAGCTCCTCCACTTGATCGATCACTACGGTCAGCGTCTCCGGAAGGGCGGAGGCTAGGCGCGCCAACAGTTCAACCAGCTCTTTTGCTCTGATGCGCCGGATGAAGGCGGATAAGTTAGCGTCGACATCAAGAATCTCGGAAAAATCGACAACCCTCGGTTGGTCAGGGTCGGCCTCGTTCGCCAACGTGCGAGATTGCGTCGATAGGTAGTGTATGGCCTCCGCAAGACGCGAGAATGGATCATCGGTGCACCGAATAAAAATGGGTGCATCGCGATCCTTGTCGCGAATGAACAAGAATCCGTTTTCACTCCGCTCGAGAAGTGGCACCAAGGCCGCACGCAAGAACGAGGATTTGCCACTGCCGGTGCTGCCATGAAGCACGAACAGACGCGTACCGGGAGCCCCGACTAATCTAGCGCATATGGAAAGATCGTCCCGACGGCCGGCAAAAAGCGGGGTATCTTCCGACTCGTAGTAGTTGAGGCCCTTGTATGGCTCCGGCGGCCATTCCGAGACCAATGGCTCCGCGTCCTTAATCACGAAGGTCGGCAAGGTCATATCGCTGATATCCCGATATCGTCATCGGAAAAATTCTTCAGCTTAGTAGGCGGCCATTCCTTTGCAACATCCGCGCGCTTGAGCTGGAGGTCGGCATAGCCATTCAGGCTGTAGACTAGGCTCAGTGGCCAATGCAGCCGCCACATCGCGTCCATTACGTTCACCAGCGGCCAGCCTGCTTCTAGAAAGCAGCGCAGGAACTCTGCGCCGAATCTTAGTGCATATAGGTTGGGAATCTTGGCTTCCGTTCCTACAAAGCCGACAAAACCGCGCTGTCCAGTAGCTTCAAGGTAGCCTCGGTCAGCTGCGCCGATTGCCGTGGCGCAGCCATTGAGGAATGTAAGCGTGATCGCGTCAGGGTATCGGCTCTCGATGCTGAGGTAGCGGCCGAAGTCTTCCGGTGAGACCGAGTCTTTACCGAGCCCGAGCGCGGCACCGTTCGCGTGGCAATAAAACATCAGAATTCGATCGACGCCGCCTGCATCAACCCATTTCTTGTAGAGGTCCTGCTTGTTGTCGATTTCTCCACCGAACTCCTTAAGTAGGTCTGCGATCGATCCCTGCTGCTGGAGATTGAGACTGCCATGTACCTTGTCGTATTCCTTACGATGGACGACCGAGAATATGTGGAACTTGGCCCTTCGTTCGTTGATGTCACGAACCCGATGATGCAGGCACGATATTAGGTACTTCAGGCACCAAAAACCGGGATAGTTTGCGAAATCCTTGGTGTTTGCATCATTGGCTATTTGCTCGGGATCGGCTTCGTAAACCAAGCCCCATGGGATTCGCGTGTAGGTATCGACGTTGATATTGAGGAGTATCGGCAGGTCGCGTTGAGCCAGCCAGCGCTGGACGCGCTCTGCTTCCGATTGCCCCCCAACTTCCAACGCCCGGAACAACGAATTGTAAAGGAAGTGGCCCCCTCGCGCGACCTGCCTGAGTGCCGAACTCACGTTCTGCGAACTCATCTTTGCGATGACAAAATTCCCCAATTCAGTACGCACTTTTTCAGCATCAGAAAGGACCTCTTGCTTGCTGACCAGGTACGTACCAAGACCACCTGGCTTGTTGATGCCCCAGGCAAGCTTGAGAGCTCCATCATGGCCGTCGGTGACCGTGACGGTCACCTTCTTTTCGGGGGTTCGGTAAGAGTACGTCATGATCCCGCCTTCCACTCGTTGAGCCGCACGCTATCGGGCGCGGCGGCAACGATCTCGGCAAACAAAAGCCGATACGGGAAATGCTCGATGGCTCCGGGGGCCAGCAAGGACCATGAGCTTGGCTCGACCTGCTGCTCGGCGACCCGCAGATAGCGAGTCCAGCTTCCAGTGTTAATGTAGTTGAGGCCGGCCGGATGATCCTGAGGTTCATGTGTATGGCCCATGATGACTACTTTCGCCCCAGCGTGTCGAAGCAGGTTCTCGGCGGCTTCTCGAAGGGCTTTACTTTCGTCGGCGACGAAATCGACAACGAATCCTAGCGTGCCATCGCCGCCTTCGATTGAGAGCAACCCTTCCGGCGGCGGCGGAAAGAAGGCAACGACTAGGTCGAAATTTTCAGCCATACTATCGAGGACAGCGGCTGCGGACGCTTCGTGGGATAGCAAGTCCGGTATAGGCATGACGAACTCGATGCCACGACATTCCAGCGCGTTGACGAACGCGTCTTGTTGCGGCTCTGGTAACTCTTTCCACGCATCCCGCACGGCCTCGGCAACGGACGGAACGTCCCGCCCGCCTTCCGAGAGTAGCGCGCCGAGCGACTGCTGCCGGAGTGTTGCGAGAAAGCGCAGGATCCCCCATGCAGCGATTGCCGCTCGGACCGGGGTACCGAAACGGAATAGCGCAGATCCTACGAGAAACATCTTCACGAACTTGCTGAACGGTTTCACGTTGTCGACGAACGGGTGGGTCTCATCCAGTTTGTTGAGGTAATCGCAAAGGAACTGAGTGCCAACGCAGGCCAGCAGCCGCCCTGTGCCGTCAATCTGCACGATTGGCGGCTTCGCGTCGCTCCAGCATTCGCCATCGTCGAAGTAGAAACGGTTGTTCGTATCATACTGATGCCCGTGTTCGATCCATACCCCCGGCATTTGCGGCGGCCTGTAGACTCGATCGAGATGAAGGACCAGGCGATCACCGACCGGACCGCCTGCAGTCTCGTCCAGGATCGCCCGCAACCGCGCACGCACATCCGGCCAGAAGAGGTCAGCGTCATGGTTGCCCGGCAAGATCACGAGGCGGTTCGCCGGCTTCGCCAAAAACCAACCTAGCGCCTTGAAGACGTTCGGATGGTGACGAATGATACTTTCGAGTTTCGCCACCGACTGCGTCTGGGTGAAGCAGAGTTGTTGTCCTTCCGGAGTGACAGAGCGGAGAGCGGCGTCCTCCCACGGTATCGCTTGTACAAATTCAAGGAAGTCGCCGTTGATCACCAGTTCAACCGGCGCTGCGCGCTGGCTGATATCGCCGATGAACACCGTGAACTCCAGTTCGATCGGCACGTCGAAGTCATCGAGTGCGCCGGCTCCGATGTGGAGATCGCTGATCACAATGAGTGTGCGCGCGTCGTCCCGCACATTCTTGTTGCCGTCTGCATCCAATCTCGTTCCTCCCCGAGAGTGGCTTCGGCTCTCCGCCGAGGTGCTAATCCCTGTCGGGCCGTTCTCGAGAATCCCGCGCGCCCAGGTTGAGAGTCAAGAGCTTTATAACCATCCTGGAAGGCAGGTGCTCCCGGCAACTATGAGGGTTGGATACTTCATTTGATTTGGTGACTGCCTCCACCAATCTGGTGTTGAAAATTGATTGCCCTGAACTTTCCAGCTTCACAGAATTAGCCGAGCGGCCTTGCGGACTCTGGACTGCAATCGGGCCCCTCCCCCCGAGGGGTGGGGGTGGACCCGGACGGGGGCCGGCCGGGGCACGCTCCACTTGCGCATGCCGGCTCGCACCAACAATGCCAGCCTTTCGTCTTTCGCATTGGCGAGACGTCCGTGGACGTTGTCGAGCGCTGCAAGCGCGATTGCGCGTCGCGCGAGCGAGCTAAGTCATTGACGCTACTCGACACTTAGAGCCGCAAAAGCCATTGCGAGACAGGCATTTCTTGTATGATGATGCGAGGTTTCAAAACCCGACAAAAGCGCTCAAATCGATTAAATGCGCAAAGCGATCAAGCGCTCCACTGTCTGGTTTTACGTATTAGACTTTTCCAGACAAAATTTTCGTTGCTGATTTTTCCGCAAGCCCCATCCTGATCGCGGGTCGAAAGCCCAAACATCAGCCGATAGCCAATCCGGTCAGCGGCGATCACAAATCTTGTCCAGGGGCCGCGCGCGTATGTCCAAGGCGCACGCCCAAAGGCGCGCGGGGCCGTCTGATGTCGGTCATTTCGCCCCTGGACTGCCGTCTTGCTCGAAAGGCAAACATCATGCGCACCTCAATCGCCCTCCAGACCCCGACGAATTCAAATGACCTTGGCGCCCTGCTTGCCCGCCGTGGGACTGACCTAATCTTGGCCGTTGAGGACGGAAACGCCTTGATTCGGTGCCATGTGAGCTCGGCGACCGCCGCGGCGATGCTGGCGCCTCTCAAGGGCCGGGCCGCCGGCCTGTTCCGCGCCCTGTCCGGCAACCTGGTCGAGATCGACGCCGCGGTGACGCTAGCCACCGCAATCCGAATGCTGGAGGCAAAAGCCGCCGCGGAGAGCCGGCACTTGAACTAAGAAAGGGCTACGACGGGCGGCGCAAAACCCGCCCGACCGGCCTAGAATCGGCGCTCGTGCTTCCCCGGTGCTTCCCCGCGGGTAGCACGGGCGCAATCACGTCAAACAGGGAGACAAAATGTATATGCAGTTTCAAAGGGTTGACTGGTCGGGGCAGCTGGATTCGAACCAACGACCTGCAGTACCCAAAACTGCCGCGCTACCAGGCTGCGCTATACCCCGAATGTCCGGCGAGCCCCGTCGATACACGCTTCCCAAAGCGCCAGCAAGCTTTCAAGCCGCCAGCAAGGCGGCAATAACCCCGCCCGCCCTACTTGGTGCCGAACAGCGGGTGGCCGACCCGGTCGCCGGGACGGATGCCGTATTTCTGCGCCGTTCCCGCCACCACCTCCAGCACGGCCCGCGCGGGCCCCTGGGACGAGATGATCCTGGTCGACAGCGGCTCGGTGTTTTCGGCGATGCGCAGGATGCGGCCGTCGGCGCGAATGAAGATCATGTCGAGCGAGACGTAGGTGTTCTTCATCCACATCGACACCTCCTGCTCGGGTTTGAAGTCGAACAGCATGCCTTTGCCGTCGGCCAGTTCCTTGCGGTACATCAGCCCGGTCTGCTTCTCCTCCTCGGTCGTGGCCATTTCAACCGAGAACACCTGCACGCCGTTCCTGGTGACGATTTCGAGCGGCTGGAAACTGGCGGCGCGCACCGGCGCGCTCGCGACGGCACAGCCGACGACGAGGATGGCGGCCAGCCAGCCCCTTGCAATGGACCAGACGGCCTTTCGGTCAAAATTCATGGGACGGTACTCGAGGGGGCGTGGGACTGGACCAGTCCTTACGCGGCGACCGTGACAAAAGCCAGAGGCGCGCCGGACGGCCTGCGCGCCTC
Source organism: Bradyrhizobium sp. Arg816 (assembly GCF_029989365.1). Taxonomy (GTDB): domain Bacteria; phylum Pseudomonadota; class Alphaproteobacteria; order Rhizobiales; family Xanthobacteraceae; genus Bradyrhizobium. The sequence continues at coordinate 514,157 of NZ_JAPRAQ010000002.1, forward strand.
TTGTCACGATTGCGGGAGTTGGCGATCGGCGGCCGCTAGTGCGACTGCAAGCTTTCTAGTGCGAAGAAAGCCCTGGCGATCCCGTCTCGGGATGGATCTCGGCCGCCATCATGCCCTTGGAGCCGGGCCCGAAGCGGACCAGGACATATTGGCCGGGCCGGAGTTCGGTCATGCCGAAGCGGCGCAGCGTCTCCATGTGCACGAAGATGTCGGGCGTGCCCTCGCCGCAGGTCAGGAAGCCGAAGCCGCGCAGGCGGTTGAACCATTTGACCTGGGCCCGCTCCAGCCCGCTGGTCGCGGTGACCGTGACGTGGGTGCGCGGCGGCAGCATCTGCGCCGGATGGATCGCGGTCGACTCGTCCATCGAGACCACCCGGAAGGCCTGGTACCCCTTGGCGCGCTGGATGCACTCGACGACGATGCGGGCGCCCTCATAGGCGGTCTGGAAACCGTCGCGCCTGAGCACGGTGACGTGCAGCAGCACGTCCGGCCAGCCATTGTCGGGAACGATGAAGCCGTAGCCCTTTGAAGCGTCGAACCATTTGATGACGCCGTGGACCTCGACGAGGTTGGCGCTGCCTTCACCAAGTCCGCTGAACGGGCTTAGCGCGCTATCGCGACCACCGCCGCCGTGCTCGCCCACAGCGGGAACTCCGATCTTCTTGGACTCAAATCCGTCCGACGACCCCATAACCCCGGACCCCACACTGCCCATTGCAACCCGCCTCAGCGGCGGCGTCGAATCACGCGTCTTAAGAGAATATTCTCAATTCGACGCGATGCGAATCTTTCGACTCAAAAGATAACACTCCCGGTTGCGAGGCATAGATAAAAAAGAGATTCGCCGGAACCTATGAACAGCTTGCACAGCCGCGAATCAAATTGATGCCTCAATTTGCGACAAAGGGCCCGAGAGTCTCGCCGATGTCGTGGCGGATGACGAGATCGGCGATGTCGTCCTGATCGGTCGGCTCGCGATTGATGATCACCAGACGCGCACCGGCGTTCTTCGCCATCATCGGAAAGCCTGCCGCCGGCCACACCACGAGCGAGGAACCGATCGCGATGAAGAGGTCGCAGGCTTGCGACAGCGCGGTCGCGCGCTGCATTTCGTCGTCGGGCATCATCTGGCCGAACGAGATCGTCGCGGTCTTCACCGGCTCGTCGCACGCGGTGCAGTTGGGTGCGCCGCCATCTTCGTCGAAGCGGCGCTTCACCCAGTCGAGCTGATAGGCCTGCCCGCATCCGATGCAACGCGCATAAGTGGTATTGCCGTGAAGCTCGATGACGTGCTCGGCGGCAAAGCCCGAGGCCTGGTGCAGATTGTCGATGTTCTGGGTGATGACGGCGGGAATCTTGCCGGCGCGGTAGAGCGAGGCGAGCGCGCGATGACCGCGGCCGGGCCTGGCCGCGGCAAAGACAGATTCCATCGCAAAGCGGCGGCGCCAGGATTCGTCGCGAGCTTCCTGGCTGGCGACGAATTCGTCGAACGGGATCGGACGGTTGCGCGTCCAAATTCCACCCGGCGAGCGGAAGTCCGGGATGCCGCATTTGGTGGAGATGCCCGCGCCGGTGAACGGCACGATGGTCCTGGAGTCGGCGATCATGTCGCCGAGTCGCTCGACGCCGCTGCGAAGATCCGATGCAATCACTTGCGGCCCCCCGGGTTGACCTTGCGCCAGCCGCACCATGCGCCCGCGACAAGATCGTTGACGCTGTTATCCACTGCCGCGCAAGAATCACGCAAGCCGCGGTGGGTAATTTTTTCCGACCTTCGCTTATCACAATCCTGCAATGCCTCCTCCCCATTGACGCCCCAATCAGAAGCGCCAATGCATGTGTTAACGCGACTCAACGTGATTGCGGCGGCAGTGCTTGAGTTCGGCCGTGCACACATATTGAAGTGCACACATACTGACGTGTAGAGGGGATTTGACATGACCGAAGACGAACAACGCAAAATCCGCGAACGCGAAGAGATCGCCGCCCGTGTCGCCGCCTTCCGTGCCACGCAGGAAAAATTCCAGCGCGAGCGCGAGGAGTATTTCGTCTCGACGCTCGACAATGCGCGCAAGGCTGAGCGGCCCTCGCTCTGGCCCTAAGCCATCTCCGGATCGCCACGCATGAAAAAAGCCCGGAGCATCGCTCCGGGCTTTTCACTTGGTCAGCCGTTACCAGCCGCGATAGTAGTGGCGGCGGTGGTAGTACGGCCCATCGCCGTAATAGGCGTACGGGCCAGGGCTGTAATAGGCGGGCCCGCCATAATAGCCGTAGCCCGGACCGTAGCCGTACGGATGCGACGCTGCGACCGCGCCTGCGGTAATCGCGCCGGCGGCGAGGCCGAATGCGAGGCCCGGGCCAATGCCGCGACCACGCGCCTCTGCAGGCGCAGGTGCCGCAACCGCGGTCACGCCGACGGCGGCAACGGTGGCCAGAACTGCCAGTGTCTTCTTCATGACTCTCCTCCTTCGCGTCTCGCAGGGACAACGTCGGGGGCCCGCGATGGTTGCGCGCAGGAGTGGAACCCGGGCGGCACAAAAATATCGGCACGAGTGGAACGAATGCGCGTTCCGCGGTTTTCTTCTTTGAGTGCGGAAGCCTCCGCTATCCGGTAGAGGCGACAGCATGAAGACCCCGTCAGCATCTCCGCGATGCTGGCGGGGTTTTTGGTTTCAGCGAAAGAAAATGGCAGCAGACATCAATGGCTGCCAACGGGACGGACGCCGAGGAGGACACATTGCCGCTATCCGCTTTGCTGGGGCGCATCCGCAGGCTCGTTCCCAAATCGCGCGACCAGCATTACGACGAGATCGTCCGCAACTTCGGCGTCGGCGCGCTACGCCCGCCGCCGACGCCGATGAGCGACGGCGAGCTGGCGCGGGCCATCGCCGAGTTCCTCAAGGAGCAGCCGTCGAGCGCGTCGGTTGCGACCCTCGGCCGGCGGCTGGACCCCTCCTCTCCGCTGTAAGCCAGCTTGTTTTCTCGCGGGTAGGGAACAAATGTTTCGCGCGCACGTTGAGCCCTCTTCACGCAAGAAGGGACCCGACATGCCCGCGTGGCTTGAAATTCTGCTCAACCTGTCCGGCTATGCCGGCTTCGTCGCGCTTGCGCGCCGCGGCACCGCGTGCCCGGGCCATTCCGCCGACGATCGCAGCTATGGTGACGAGCGCTAATTGGTGTGAGGCGCGTGGCCTGCCGTGCGCACCAGCCTGTCGGCCTTGACCGCGACGCGCGTGTCCTCGAGTTGCGGCCGCAGCGAGAAGCTGATCACCACGAAGGCGAGGCAGAACAGCGAGCCGACGACGGCGACGCGCCGGTAGGTGTGGCGGTCGCCCTGGAAAAAGGATGGTTCTGAAAAAGGTGTCATGCAAACGTGCTCGTTGGCAAAGTCGTTTCTTGTCCTTGTCAGACACCTATCCCAAGCAGCGGCAAGCGCAACGCGATTGGGGTTTTAACCTAACCGAATAGGGTTATCGGCTTTCCCGCAAATTTTCGTTAGGAGTTTGCGCAAGGCTTGAGACATCTGCTCTTGAGATCCCGGCGCGCCGCTTCAGACCACGTCACCAAAACTCCTGGACAGGTACGGCTTTGTTCCAGCTTCGCCTGCATTTCGTTCTCGAAGAACGAATCGGAATCGAAGAAATCGGCGCGGAGCGTCTCTTAACAAGTGGTGTGGATCGCCGCGAAAGCGAACGCGCGATCGCAGCGAAGGTCCGATCACTCGGTGTCGTCGGGCTTCGGTGGGAGGCACCGAGGGCCCGCCTTTGCGGAGCCGCGTGTGCCTGTCGGACCAGAACACTTTGACGATCTCGGCAAGAAACCAGCACGCATCCATGTCGCTCTCCCTCGCTTCATTCGATAGCGAGGACATGAGGGCTGGATCGTGCGAAGCATCACGCGCACGCGCGGCAACGAGGCCTGTCCCGCATCGACACAGAAGCCACGCCTTGTTCTGCATCCGACTCCATTTCGTTCGCAAAGAACGAATCGGAGTCGAGCAAATCAGCGCGGCGCGACTCCTAACGATCGATGAAGGCGCGCGCCGTCACGGCTTCACCGGCAAGATTTTCAACGGCAGGATTTTCAACGGCGAGCGAGATCGCGTTTACTGGGTCGCCGTCGTGGCCCGCCAGCGCGCCTCACGCCGCTCGCTTGGCGTTGCTCTTCTCGGAAAAACATTCGAGGATCTGGATGCGGAGCTCTTCGGCGGCCGGCCCCTCGACCTTCCTCAGCTGGTTCCAGAGCCTGATCACTTCGCGCTGTTTCTCGATGGTCATGCGTCACCTCCAACGTGATGACCGACTAGAACAAAATGAGAACAAAAAGTCCAGCCCTCGCGCGCGATTTCCCACGCATATCGCCTTGAACTCGACGGGCGCAGCGCGGAGCGTGGAAACTGGGGATTTCCGCGCCCACTCGCGTGGAAAGCCGTCTGACGAACACTCCGTCGCCACAGCGCGGTTGCTTTTTGGGTTTTCAACCTTAAGTTCGAGGCGCTGGCGGCAAGGCGCTGAAATCCCATCGCCGCCGGCCAAGAGAGCCCCGTGCGCAAGCGCGGGGTTTTTCTTTTGGGAACGCGCCGTCGCCCTCGCCGTTAGCCATTCCGGAGCGAGGGACCGTGATCAGGAAATTCTACGCCGTCGAGGTGGTTCGTCAGATCGAGGAGACCGTGGAGATCATGGTCGAGGCACCGGATGAGACCACGGCGCACGATGCGGCGCTTGCGCACCTGAAGGCGCGCGGCTCCGAATATCAGTGGCTCAATCCCAAATGCGAATTCATCGTCTGGCGCGAGCGCCAGATCGATCCGCCGGCGATCATCGATGTGTCGGTGTCGCCGGAGTAGCGGCCGGAACGAATGTCCCCGCCCCGCGTTGTCGGGCCGAGTTCAGTGGTGCTGGCGGCTGTGCGACGCGGCTGTCCAGCTTTGAAAAGCCCCGGTCCCCAACGCCGGGGTTTTTCTTTGTCGCGCCTCGAACAACAAGGCAGCAAACAACAAAGCAGCCACACGGGCGTTACACCGGGTGGCTGCTTTGACGACTGTCAGCTCCGCGCAAGATTCCGTCGCCGTGATCTCAACCGCCGGACGCCGGGCAACGTTCCGGCGCGCGGCAAATTTCTGTGCGGCCTTTGTTGACCGTCAGACCGGCAAATTGTCGTTCAGCCCCGGCGGGACTTCGCCTTGCGCGGCCCGCTCAGCGAGAAGCATCTTTTCGGCCTCATACCAGAAAGTGTCCATCCTCCCCGCGGGCTCGCCGGCTTCCCGCCAGAGATGATAGGCGCGGTCCCGGATCTGTTCCTCGCTCAGACTGGCCATGTGACGTCTCCCTTTGGGAAGCAAAGCCTGACGACGCCCGAGAGTTCCTTGTCCGTGTCCAGCACACCAGCCGGCGGTCGTTGCGGCGCTCCGCGCCGCGACGACGTCGCGGGCCGCTTAGACGGAGTCCTTGGCCACCTTCAGCGGCGAGGCCTTCACCGACTTGCTCGCCGGCTTCGCCGCGAACTGCATCGGCTCCTTGGTGAAGGGATTGACGCCCATGCGGGCTTCGGTCGCCGGCTTGTTCACGACCGACATCTTGACGAAGCCGGGAATGACGAACTCGCCGGACTCGTTGAGCTCCTTGTAGCCGACCGTCGCCATGTACTCGATGACCGACTTCACGTCGTTCTTCGACAGCTGCGTGCCCTCGGCAATTGCATCAATCAATTGAGTTTTCGTCATCTTCGCCATGTCTGAATTCCTTTTGTGCGGGCGAGCAAATCCTGCTCAGGACGCGGCTGAACCACGCAAGTGTGATGCCGATTCACGCCGGAGGTCATGAAGTCACGGGGCTTAGAACCCATTGAGGCCCAAAACACAAGCATGCCTTGTGCGGGGGTTCCACCCCTTACCGTGAAAGTGTCGCGGCATGCTGCCGCGCTGGCTTTGAACCATTCTGCCGCTGGCGCGTCTAACTAATTGAAGTCCCCAAGCTTCACCCCCATCAGCGAGCCCCGCTTCCCCCAGGCGGGGCTTTCGCTTTTGGTTGCCTCGTGGAGCGCGCCGGCTGGTATATGGTCGGATGTTTCTCGTGAGGGGCTGATGAAGATTGCCATTGTTATCGCCGGCCTGATCGTCGTTGCGGTCGCCGCCCTGGTCGCCATCCAGCCGGAGTTTTTGAAGCCTGCGTCTCTGGCGCAGGTCAAGAAATCCGACATCTTCGGCTTTTCGCCCGGGATGACATTCGAGGAGACCAACAAGCTCGTCACGCAACGTCACTACCGCTGCCGACAGGGTCGAGCTTCGTACATCCTCGAATGCGAAATCAACGGCGCCAAGGTCACGGTCTATAATGACGACGTCGACGCCGGCCACCCCATCCGGCGCGTCAATGCCGAGTTGAACAATCCGGGGCCGCAGGACGCGGCCGTCAAATCGATCTCCGACCAGTTCAACGCCCGGCCGACCAGGGACGCCGGCGGGGGATGGACGTGGATCGTCGGCCGTGGGCTCAAGCTGAGCTACGACGGAAACGCCTTGAAGCTCGTGGACGAGGCCTGGGATAACAGGCTTCGCAACGACGAAGCCAAGCGCTAGCCGCGCTGCGCCGAAATGAGCGGACCGTCATCGCAATCCGGTTATCCCCAGCCAACGCGTCACCTCATCGTGAAACCTGCGGCCCGGCACACCTTGTTGAGACTTCGGTAACCTAACCCATCCACTCTCCCCGCCAGTATCGTTGCGTTGGAGTAAACCCACAGTGCTGAATTTTGACGAGCTGCGTGAACTCGCGGCAGATGTTCGCGTGTTTGTTGACATCGCCGAGGACAAGGCCGAAGCGCTCAAGGCCGTCATCGCGGCCTACGACGTGGTGCTGGCGATCTTCCCCTCGCAGGAGGGCATGGGCCTCCACGTCATCAAGGGCAAAGAGATCCTGAACAGAATCGCGAACTCACGGACCCATACGACCTACAGTCATACCGCGATTGCGGTCCCTGACCTGGAGCATGCCGAAGTGCTCAAATATCTGACGGCCCCCGTCGAGCAGCGGGTCGCAGCCTAGCTGCAGGCGAGCGTCCAGCAGCGTTTTCTTCATACGCGATAGCTCTCGGCAATGCCGGGGCGGTTCAGCTCGTGCGCCCCGGCGACCGCGCACTCAATTCGTTCACCCTATGGATCCGGCCTGCCAAAGCCCGCTATAGAGAAGGGCTGCCAAAAGGCATCAGGAGAAAGCGATGGCTCAGTTCCAGCCTATCGAGCCATATGAGACTGGCTTGCTGGATGTGGGGGACGGCCACCAGATATATTGGGAATGTTGCGGCAATCCCACGGGCAGGCCGGCGCTTTTCCTGCATGGCGGCCCGGGCACGGGCTGCTCTGTTGGTCAAAGACGATTTTTCGATCCGAACGTCTATAGAGCCGTGCTGTTCGATCAGCGTGGCTCCGGTCGCAGCCTTCCACTCGCAAGTCAGTTGAGTTCGAGCCTGGCAAGCAATACCACCTCTCACCTTGTCGCAGACATCGAGAGGCTGCGCGAGCTGCTCGGTGTCGAAAGCTGGATCATCCTGGGCTTGTCCTGGGGAACCACGCTTGGCCTGGCCTACGCACAAGCTCATCCGGGACGCGTCAAAGCGATGGCGCTCGGATTCGTGACGACGACATCGCGCGCAGAGGTGCAATGGATCACCAGGGATGTCGGGCGCATCTTTCCAAGGGAATGGGAGCGCCTTTCCAAGACTGTCCCCCGGCATCTCCGCGGCATGCCGCTCGTCGATGCCTACGCAATCCTGCTTGCCGATGCCGACGAGACCGTTCGTGACAGAGCCGCCCGGGCATGGTGCGAGTGGGAGGATGCGCACGTCTCGCTCACCCCGGGACATCGGCCAAATCCCCGATTTGACGACGCGGAGTTTCGATTACGATTTGCGCGTCTGGTCACTCACTATTGGCGCCACGCCGCATTTCTCGAGGAGGATCAATTGATCCGCGACGCATCGAGATTGAACGGCATTCCCGGCGCCCTGATCCATGGCCGTTTCGACGTCAGCGGACCGTTGTCCACGGCGTGGCAACTGCACAAGCGATGGACGACTTCCAGGCTGCATATTCTCGGAGACGCCGGCCACGGCGGCGGCAATGAGTTCATGCCTTTGGTCATCAGAACTCTGGATGAGTTCGGGAAGCTGTAGAAACGGTAATTGATCTACAGCCACACGGCGATTGCGGTTCCCGACCTCGAGCATGCGCAGATGCTCAGATATCTGACGGCGCCTGCCGAACGGATGATACGCCTGCCCAGTAGACGCGAATGTAAAGCGAGAACTGGCCACTCGCGGGCAGCCAGTTGCTCTCTTGTCTGCGCTCGGCGATTTTGGCGCCAGCGCGCAGCGTCAACGAACCGTCCCGACATTGAACATTCACTTCGCAGGGAACGTTGGCGGCATCTTGCCGCTCCCTTCGAGCAAGTCGGTGTAGAGGTCGAAGAAGGCAGCGTCGGACTTCGCCCAGCCATAAGCGCTTTTTTGTGTTACCTGGCCCCTCAGCGCCAAATTGCCGGTTCGCAGGGAGGCTTATTGAACGGACCTCCGGCATAACTGCCAACGTCTGGAGCCCGGACACAGTGAACGACGTTGGAGGCAGGGACGACTGCACCGGTTTTGTCGTGCCACGCCGCCCGACGCCAGGTTGCCGGTTCGCAGGGAGGCTTATTGAACGGAGCTCCGGCAAAACTGCCAACGTCTGGAGCCCGGATGCAGTGAACGACGCGGGACGGATGGACGGCTGCGCCGTTCTGGTCGTACCACGCGGCCATGGCCGGATTAGCGAACATGGCCGCGGCGATCAATCCTACCGAAGCAAGCTTCCTCATTTGCGCGTCTCCTTATGTGTCAATGATTGAACGACTGACTATCCTTTGCGGCTCTTTCCTACCGAAGAGACTGCAAGCAACATTTTCCGGTATCGACTATGCACATCATCAAGGATGATCTATTTCAACTTCGCCCGAATACGGCGGCTGCGGTTCCCGACCTCGAGCATGCGCGGATGCTCAGATATCTGACTGCGCCTGTCGAACGACGGATTGCTGCGTAGTTGCCGACGGCAAGCGCATCCTCACGATGACCGGCGCATAGGAACGGTTGGCTCTCCCGCACATTGACCCATCTCCAGATGAGGAGATTGCAATGAGCGTTGAAGGTAAAGCCAAGGAAGCCGCCGGCTACATCAAGGAAGAGCTGAACGAGCACGGCAAGTCGCCCGAGAGCCAGAAGAAGGCTCAGGAGGGTCGTGACCTCAGGAACGAAGGCCGCGTCGAAGACGGCAAGCCGCCGAAGACGACGAAGCCCGGCACCGGTCACTAGACCGACTTTTCGAAGACCGCCCCTGGCCATGTCAGGGGCGGCTTTTCATGTGCGCTCCTGCCCGGACGCAGCGCTCCTCGGCGCGATGCGAAGCAGGGTCCAGCAGCGACGAACACGCCGCGGCTACGTCCCATCTCGCATGTCCCTGGTCGCGAAGTGACATCCGAACGCCACCAGGACCAGAGCAAACGTCGAGCCGAGCAGAATTCGCAGAGTCGATCCCATCTCCTGGCTCACATACCGGACATCGTGTCGGTGCGCGTAGCGTTCAGGATGCGCGGCATCCGGCTGCTGGGGTGAGACAGTCAAAAGCACAAGCCACGCAACGGTCCCGCAAAGCGCAGCAATCCTCGCAATCTTTCCGATGCTTTGAAGCCAGCGCTTCATGCCGCCCTCATCATGGCGTGGATCTCCGCTGCGCCTTTGTCCGGAACAGCCTTCATAAACTCCAGGAGGCAGCCACGCTTCTCAAGTCTTCGGCCCGGCCAGCAGCCTGAGAGCGCTGAGAACACTGAGAATGGCGAAAGCACAAAGACCGTAGGTGAGTGCATTCACGACCCAGGATATGGCGATCCCTGCGAAGCTGGAGCCTCCGACCGCTCCCCAGAACAAATACGCTACGGTGATGCCGGGCCATTCCAGCGAAAGAAAAGCGAAGTCGGTCAGCGGCTCGATGGCGAGGAGCACTGAGGAGATGAGCGCCCCGATAGCCAATGCGATGATGAAGTTGGCTTTCACGGAGAGCATCAAAACCCCAGCAGCCCGGCGATAACAGGAACGAGGAAATAGGCGGCGAGCCCGAGAAGGCCGCCCACGACAAAGCGCGCCGCGCGGCCGTGAATCTTCGTATCGAGCCACGCACAAACCGCCGCCGCAGCCTGTCTCAGCCAGCTACCGACGAGGCTTCCGACGAGATCAAACAGAAGTTCTGCAAGGAAAGCGGCCATGGCGTTTAGTCGCCCCCGCTTCTGCCGGGGTTCAACTGCCGAGGATTTGACCATTGAGGGCGCCGGTTTGATAGGTTGCTGGCGTGGTCACTGCTCGACACTCATAAACAGCCATCACCGCCGAGGAACGGGCCGATCGGGCCGGATTGGTTTTCCGTCACCGTGAGTGATGCCGATGCGGATTGACGGAAAGCCCACCGCAAGGCGGGTTCTCTTTTGAGAGAATTCCCTGCATAGTGCGGCATGGCCAAAGCAAGAGTGACCTTCAAAACCGTCCGCCTCTCAGACAGCGACTGGAAGATACTGGCGGACTACCCCGACCACGAACAGCGCGAAATCACCGGATTCGCCAGCAAGGCAGATGCCGACGACTGGATCAACGGCGATCGCAAGATCGCATGGCTCCGTTCCCAAGGTTACGCCAAGTGAGCTAGCCAAGTGAGCTAGCTGTCGCGCGCACATCGCAATCCTCCTTTTTGATATTGCAGCCGCGTCGTGTCATGTCCTCGCGCGGACAGACGGTCACGCATGCGCGGCCCGCGCGTTGCCTTCGCAACCGCCGCCGTCACCTATGAATTGCCGGACCAGATCCCCTGGGGCCTGGTTGACGCGCGAATTGCGGTGATAGTGCACTGAATTCATTCGCGATCGCCACCTAGCTGGCTCGCGGCTTCGGTCGGTGCTCGGCGGCAGCGCAATTAAGTGCACTGTCACCGTAATTCCGAAGCCGCGATCGGCGCCGAGTCCACCGGCGCCGGTGACGGGCTGGTAGGCCCATAGGTAGAAAGTCCCGCAGGCTACTTCGCCGCTTGCGACCAGAAGATGCGGTCGTTAAGCTATTCATGTTCCGCAGGGCGCGGCGTTGGGCTGGGGTGGAGAAGGTGTTCCGTACAGGAGCCCGGATCGATGGCGACCCCCAAGGACGATTCTCAGGTTGCGACTGAGAAAGCGCCGGCCCGGAATCGGCAACCGCTCGACACGCTCGAGCAAATCTCGCGCATATCGGTCCCGCTCCTGATCCCGATCGTGGTGGCGCTCATCGGATATTTCGGCAACGAGATCCTCAATAATCGACAGGGCGAGATCGAGAAAAAGAAGATCGACCTGGAGTACGTCAAGATCGCGAAGGACGTCGCGTCCAGCGTAACACCGGATGCCAACATTGTTATTACGAACTGGGCCTACCGGGTGCTGTTCAAGCTCTCGCCGGTCTCCGTTCCCGACGAAGAAGTCGAGATTCTCTCCAAGCAGCGTGCGCCGCTGCCATCGTCCGTTTCGCCGGCGATACTCGGGGGAACCGGCACGTCCGCTGCGGAATGGCCCTGGCTGGTGTCCGTCTTTGAGGACGGCACGTTCATTTGCAACGGGACCGTGATTGCTCCGAAGGCGGTGCTGTCGGCCGCCAACTGCATGTCCGGTGAACGGCGCGGCAAGTTCGAGGTGGCCACCGCGACCGATAATGGACCAAACGTCAGAATTGGCCGGCGGATTCCGGTCACCAAGTTCGTCGTTCATCCCACGTTTTCGGAGGACACCGCGCGGGATGACATCGCCATTCTTGAAATCGGCACGGCATTGCCGCCGCCCTTCATCACGATTGCAACCCAGAAATCGGCTGATCCGAGAATTGGCGAACTGACCCTGGTCGCAGGGTTCGACTTCAAATCGCAACCGGCAAGCCTTCTGCAGAGTCCGGTCCCGATCGCCAACGCCGCAATGTGTGCCGCAATGTATCCAGGCAAGGTCATGCCCGAGGGGACCTTTTGCGCTGGCTTCGAACACGGTGGCGCCGTTGCATGTGCGCACCGGGGTGCCGGAGGACCGGCAGTGCTGCTGAACAGCGCGGGCCGGAAATATCAAGTCGGGATCGTCAGTTTGGGCGAGGATTGCAACAGCCCCAAGGCGGGCCTCGGTGTCTACACTCGCGTGTCGTCCTATGCAGACTGGATCCGGAAAGCCGTGCCTAACCTGCCGGGCGAACAGGTGACGGGAGACAAGCGATAGGCGGAATTGCGGTGACAGTGCATCAAATTCATTCGCCATCGGCACCCTGTTGGCTTGCGGCTTCGGACCGCGTTTGGCGGACAGCATCAATTGAGTGCACTGTCACCGTAATTTCCAACGTCGGGACGCCGACTTATCGCGTAGTCACTGGGCGCCCCTAGGTGAATATCTTGGTCAACACTTGTGCAATCGTGCTGCTTGCAGCCTTCATCCCGATATCGGCCGCGAACGTAACGAGGGTCTTGCCCCATCGCTGAAGTTTGCCGGTGTCCGGCTTTGCAGTTGATGCTTCCGCTTTGAGGACATCAGCGATGTCCCGAAAGCCTTGCTGTTGATCGGGGTTCAGGGCGGCGAACTCTGGGGAGTTTATCGCTTGGTCGATGGCCTCAATTAGCTGATGCTGTTGTTGAACAAATGCCGATTGGGAAAACGTCCCCGCTCCCACCTGCGCCACCGCACCTGGACTATTGGACTGATTGATGACCGCGTTGACCACAGGATCTTTCTTCAACCGCTCACTCCCTTGCATCCCGTGTGAGAAATCGTCCAAAGCTTGCTGTTTGAACCGGTCCAGTTTACCACGGACCATTTCGAGATGGTTGGTGCTAACCTCTCCCAATCCCAGTCGTTCGGCCTTTTCAGTGATCTCCGCCCAGATCAGGTGCTGCACCCGGTCAGCGAAGTTCTTGAGATACACTAAGGCTCCAGGCTCGTGGCCCCCAGTGAACTCAAAGGTGAATTTCGACGCATCCGTGATCGTCGATTTGAGCAGGTTCGTCGCGATGTCCTCAAAGGCAATAAGGGTTGCCCCGCTCTTCAATCTTCCCGCAGCGGCGTGCTTGTTCTGCAGCGCCTTCACGTCGCGTGTTACCGCTTCGTGGACATCGGGTAACCGATTGTCGAGAGAGCGGCCGAGATAGTCCGTATCGAACACCATGTTGTTCTCAAAGAAAAAACGCCCCGGAGAGCACTATTCTAACCAACTCCGTGGGTTATGCTACCGGGCGTAGCTGGCTATCAACTGCTCCCGCTTGCTGACAATTGCGGTGACAGCGCATCAAATTCATTCGGCGTCGCCGACCGCCCTGCGGCTTCGGTCCACGCTTAGAGCCGCCCGGTCAGTCGCTCGAGGCGGGCGATGAAGCGGTCGTCTCCCAGTGGACGACCGGTACTCTCCGCGGCGCGCTCCTGAGTGAACAGGCCTACCTCCGGCGAACTGTCGAGCAGGTCGGCGAACACGAGAAGCGGTCCCTGATCAGCGTCAGCGCGCGTTGCGGTGACAGTGCACTAAATTGATTCCCGATCGCCAGCCCTACTGACTCTGGGGCTTCGGCCGACAGCTTGGTGCTAGCGCCAATTGAGTGCACTGTCACCGTAACTCCAGCCACTTCAATTCGTCGTGGTCTTGCCGCCGCGCATGGACACGAGCTTGTCCTCACCAAATCCGAGAATGAGCCAAGCGGTCTCATCGAAACCGTCTGCGAGCTTTCCCTCGTGAGAATACACGATCTGAGCAGCTTCCGACTTCGACGGCGGTCCCAACGCCGTGATGACCTCCTGACGCGACATACCTAAATGCAGCTTGCTGTCGAGGACGACGGGCGAGAACTTTTCCGGGATGATGGCGCAATCGGCCGAGGCCCCGGCGTCGTTCTCGGTGAGCTCTTCAACGATCTCCGTGACGAGATGGTCCGGGCCGCCCATCTCTCCGCTGGACACCACCCATAATCGATGCTGCGCGCGCCGATAACACAGCCAATAGATGCTATCTCCAGCGTCGCCTTGGTGTCGGATGGTCCCTTCGCCCACGGCTTCGCGAACCGCGCCGAGCCGCGTCTCTTCGAAGCGGCCGGCGAATGCGCCTAGCGAAAAGCGGGTCGCCAATCTCTTCACGACTGTCGGCGGCACGCGCTCGAACGCATGTTCGTCGACTGGGGGCGGCGGTGTCTGCGCGGAGCAGTCGTCCGCGGGGATCGCGAAAAGGAGAAGGAGCAAGAAGAGCGTCTTTCGACCATCAACTCCGAATTGCCTATATATTTCTCGCCTCAGCAGGTCGCGCCTAGGCGTCGAGAGTGCGGGCATCAGTTTCTGGGTGTCGGACACGTCAGTCACCCCAGATTCCCTTCATTGATCTTGTGCGCAACCTCGCCAACAGAGCTGCCAACGATGACGGCGGTCACGATTGGCCAAAAACCCGCCACCATGACGATAGCGCCCCAACGCATGTCTTCGCCGGGCCGTCTGTAGCCATCGTTGATGCCGCCGAGGATCAACCAGATCAGGCAGCCAATTGCATATCGCTTGAACCATTTCACGGCGAAATACCTTCCAGATATGGGCATTAGTGACCGTGACATTGAGGATGGTTCATCGGCAGGACCGGGCTTGCTCATTTACGAAAAGCGGTGACAGTGCATTGAACTCATCCGCGAGTCCCGGCCGACGCTGCGGCTCGGCCGTCCACGCTTAGCTAGGGCGTGTACTCATTAACTCGCAGATGTCCGATCTTGGGACTAAGCGGAAATATTCGGATCGATCAGAGCATCACCGGTTTTGACCCGAAGCGGACCTTTAAGTGCCGCCCGGTCCGGACTAGCAGCAGGCCACTGAAACCCTGCAAGCGCGTCTTCGGCAAGTTGAAAACATCGTCTCGAAAACATACGCTCCGTCCAGACGAAACTCAGGGCAGCTTCGTGCCGCGCGTTCCAGCCGCTGGGAAGATTCGCTCCGATGATGAAACCCGCCGTCATTGTCCCGGAGGATCAGTCTTTCGCCCTTGCGACCGTACCGCCCGGCCGGGCGCAGAAACGGCTTGCCCTTGCGGTCATGCTCGCTTTCCTGGGCGTCGTCTTAATCTTGGCAGGGGCGCTCTCGAACGTCCAGCTGGCGAGGATCGATAGCTTCGTCCCGGCCTACGGCACGGCGATGTTCGTGAATGACATGATCACCGCGGTCCTGCTGTTCAACCAGTTCGCCACCCTGCGTTCGAGTGCCCTCCTCGCAATCTCAACCGGGTATCTCTTCACGGGGCTCATGCTTGTCCCCTGGATGCTGGTCTTTCCAGGGGCGTTCGCGCCAGTTGGCCTGCTTGGCGCGGGGCTACAGAGCACGGATTGGCTCAACGCTCTGAGGTACGCCGGTTTTCCTACGTTCGTCATCGCATATACCCTTTTGAAGGTTGCCGATCCGCCCAAGCGATTGTGGGAGGGCTCAGTGGGCGCGACGATTCTTTCGAGTGTTGCGATGACGTCAGCCGTTGTGTGTGCCGTGACAGTTCTTGTCACAGTGGGTGAGGCATACTTGCCCCGCATCATGCTCGACCCGGTCCATTTTTCTAACCTCGCGCTCTATATTGCCAGTTGTCTAATCCTGTGGAACGTAGTTGCGCTCACTTTGCTCTGGATGCGCCAGCGTTCGGTGCTCGATCTGTGGCTGATGGTGGTTGTTTGCGCATATGCAATTGAGATCTATCTGGTCTCGTTTCCCGGTTTTGCCCGGTTCAGCGCCGGCTGGTATGCTGGCCGGGTCTTCGGGTTCGTGTCCAGCATTCTTGTACTCTTTGTCCTGCTGTATGAGATAACGACGCTTCACGCGCAGCTGCTCGGCGCGGTCCTGGCGCAACGTCGCGAACGTGAGGCGCGGCTGATGACCGGCGACGCCGTCTCGGCTTCAATTGCCCACGAAATCAAACAGCCATTAACGGCGATCATAGCCAGTGCCAACGCGGGATTGCACTGGCTTGATCGTGTCGAGCCTGACCTCGATAGTGCCAGGAATGCATTTCGGCGCGTCGTGACCACCGGACACCGTGCGGATGCCGTGATTGAAAATATCCGGATGCATTTCAAGACGGGTGCACGGACCCGGACTTCGCTCGATATCGACGATGTCATCCAGGAAGCTCTGACCGTCGTCCGTGACCAATTGCGGAGACATCGGGTCGCCGTTCAAGCCGACGTTAACAAACGGCTGCCGCGGATAAGAGGCGAACAGGTTCAGCTCCAGCAAGTGCTGGTGAATTTGATTACGAACGCAATTGACTCCATGGCCAAGAAGAATGGGGAGCGGGTCCTATCCATAAGGTCTGAAGTCCATCACTCCAGACACGTGATGGTATCGGTAGAAGACACGGGGGAGGGTCTAGAGCCCGGCGGCGCCGTGGATCGGATATTCAACCCGATGTTCACGACCAAAACGGATGGCATGGGCATGGGGCTGTCAATCTGCCGGTCGATCATCGAGGCGCATGAAGGACAAGTATGGGTGACCGCCGATAAAGGCCGCGGCGCCATTTTTCACTTCACGGTTCCGGTAGACTCGGACAGCCCATCCTAGTAGCCGCCTGAGTCCGACTTTGGCCCTTGTGCGACCTTGGACAACGTCCGCTCTTCCGCCGCTGTTGGGGGTTGAGCGGACATCAGTCGGCCAACCGTTTAATGAGTACACGTCCTAGCTTGCCGCGCCCAGCGTCTCTCCCTCACGCAGATGTGCCTGCGCCCCCTGCCCCTCGCCCCACTTTCCTGCTATCTCCTACCCCCGCCGCCCCGGCCCAAAGCAAAACCCCATCCGTTCAAGGGAGCAACAACCATGCGATACCTCCACACCATGCTGCGCGTGCGCAATCTCGATGCCGCGCTGAAGTTTTACCAGGATGCGCTGGGCTTGAAGGAGGTACGGCGGATCGAGAATGACAAGGGGCGCTTCACGCTCGTCTTCCTGTGCTCGGCGGACGATCTCGAGGCGCTGAAGAAGCAGCCGCAAACGCGCGGCGCGCCGCTGGTCGAGCTCACTTACAATTGGGACGAGGAGACCTACGGCGAGGACCGCTTCTTCGGCCATCTCGCCTATGAGGTCGACGACATCTACGCCACCTGCGCGCAGCTGATGAAGGCCGGCGTCACCATCAACCGTCCCCCGCGCGACGGCAACATGGCCTTCGTCCGCTCGCCGGATCTGCACTCGATCGAGCTGCTGCAGAAGGGCGAGCCGAAGGCGCCGGCCGAGCCGTGGTCGTCGATGCCGAATACCGGCCATTGGTAGGGCCGCGCCACAGGAACCAGCCCTCGCGACCGGTGTTGTCCCTCCGACATAACGATTGGAGGAGGACACAATGGGACGAGGACTGTTGCTGTGGATGCTTGGCGTGCCGATTCCTGTGATCATTCTGCTGTGGCTGTTCTTCGGCCACTGATCATCGGGCTCGATCTGCCAGATTCGATTTGCCAAGTTCGATTTGCCGAGTTTGGCTTGCAATGAAAGCTCCGCCGACGGCGGAGCTTTTTGCATGAGGGGCGCGCCGCAATCGCCGTCGCTCCGCCTGAGGAATTCGGCTATCACGCGCGCGAGCTTGCTCGTAGCCCGGATGGAGCGAAGCGTAATCCGGGACCGCTGCAGCCGAAGCACCCCGGATTTCGCTTCGCTCCATCCGGGCTACGAAACCGAAAACGCCGCGGGAGAACTTCATGCCGGACACCAAGCGGACGATCTGGGGCCGCGCCAACTCGGTCAACGTGCAGAAGGTGCTGTGGTGCCTCGCCGAGCTCGACCTGCCCTATGAGCGCATCGATGCCGGCATGAGTTTCGGCAAGACCCGCGAGGCCGACTATCTCGCGATGAATCCCAATGCGCGGATCCCGACGCTGGTCGAGGGCGACTTCGTGCTGTGGGAATCGAACTCCATCATGCGCTATCTCTGCCTCGCGCATGGCCGCGGCACGCCGCTCTATCCCGAAGCCGCGAAGCTGCGCACCAGCGTCGACCGCTGGCTCGACTGGACGCTGTCGATGGTGCAGCCGGTCGACCGCCCGGTGTTCTGGGGCATCGTGCGCACGCCGCCCGCCGAGCGCGACATGATCCAGGTGCAGCGGGATGCCGATGCCGCCGCCGAGGTCTGGGCCATCGCCGACCGCCTGCTCTCGTCGCGCCGCTTCATCGACGGCGACCAGTTCACGCTGGCCGACATCGCGGTCGGCGCCTATGCGCGGCGCTGGCTCGGCGTCGAGGGCATCACCCGCCCGGCCCAGCCGCATCTGACGCGCTGGCTCGCCGAGCTCGGCAAGCGGCCCGGATTTGCCCAGTTTGTCGCACCGCCGATGTCGTGAGCCGGCGGCGCGGCCTAAGCTGCGCTGAACGCGCGATGAATCGTCGTCATGACGCACGCATCAAGCGCCGCGCCGGGACTTGACGGCTACTGTGCATGGGGTTGTTTTAGCGTTTTTTTGTTTTAGGTGGTGCCTAGCGCCAGCCGCGCTCGACCAGCAGCACGCAGATGATCAGCACCAGCGTCACGGCGGCGGTGGCGAGCTTGGCCGTCCAGCTCAGGCCGCGGCCGACCCACAACAGCAGCGCGCAATACATCACGAAGGGGACGATGATGTCGGGCCGCATGAGATCCGGCGGCATCGGCTTCAGCGCCTGACCGTGGTCTCGACGCTGACCGAGCCGCCGATCTTCACGCAGGTGCCGGTGCTCTCGACCATGACGAAGCGCGGGCCATAGGCGGCGCAGGAGCCGGCCTTGGCTGCACCGCCCGCGCCCTTCAGCGGCAGCGCCTTGCCGGCCTGCGGCCGCTCGGCAGGCGGAAGGCGCAGGGCCTCGGCTGCGGCCGCGGAGGTGGCCAGCAACGGGATGAGGATGAGGAGCGGCGCGCGCATGCAGCCGTTCTAGCCCGGACCGGCGCCACGCGCCATCCGGGTCGCCTCGTCCGGGATCAGATGAACTTGACGCCGGCCGATTTGCCGCGGCGCCAGACCACCTGGCAGCTCCGCCCGGTGCGGGCATCGCGCGCGAACGCCATCCGGATCACGCCCGGGAGCTGGGTCGCGTCCTCGTCCATCGTGATCTTCGCGCCGGTATCGGAGATGTCCTGGACCAGGCAATGCCGCGCCGCGAACCCTCCGTCGAGCGTGATCCAGGCGTGCCGCGACAGCGATTTGCGGGCTGCGCGCTTCTTGGGCTGGGGCATGGACAAAATCTCTCCGGTTCCAGCGCTAGCTCAGGGGGCCTAAGAAACCGTTGAAATCGCCTGCGAATGTAACGGGGCTGTGGGCTATCCACCGGTGTCAAAAGACCGTTCCCGAACGGCTTGCCCACGGCGCCAAAGGCCACTATACGTTCGCCCGCTGCAGCCGCCGGGCTCGACTCGGGTGGCCGGCGGCCGTGCCGCGAAAAGCGGCGGGGCCTTGTGTTTGCTCCCTTCGTCTATCGGTTAGGACGCCACCCTTTCACGGTGGAGAGAGCGGTTCGATTCCGCTAGGGAGCGCCAACAAAATCAATCACTTGCCGCCTCCTCCGCCGCCGTGTCCAACACCTGTCCAATATACGGGTATGGACTCGTTCACAGCGCCGGGTCGCGGAGCTGCGCGAGATGGAGCGCCTTTGCTCGGATTGGGCGGACGATGACGATCTCGTTCTCGCGCGCGGCGGCCTGAACGCGCTGGCGGCCGACTACCGCGCCGCTGCGGACGCGATGGTTCCCTCCGGTGCTGTTTGGGACCTTTAGGGCGCGGTGAGCGTTGAGGCGTTAGCACCGGGGCAGGATCGCGAACCCCGGAGTTCGGATCATGAGCACGATCCCTGCGGACCTCGAAAGAAAGTTCGAACAACGGTGGGCCGCCAGATTCGCGCGGCCCATTCCGCCGGCTCCATTTGCGCGCCCAGCCTGTCCGAGCTGCAAGGCCCAGATGATGCTCGTCAGCATCGAGCCAAAAAGCCTAAGCGTGGACTTGCACATGTTTCGCTGCGCTGTCTGCAATCACGCACTTACGACCTTCGCAGCGCATGAAGATCCCATGCATTCCAATGGCCGCTGGCTTCAAGGCGATTTGCACCCACCGAAGTAACCCGCGCTGCAAGTCGTGACCGAAGGCGAGAAGCCGCGGCTGCCGGAAGGTTTCAGGGTCGAGCTCGACAAGGACGGCTGGCGGCACTCACTCGCGCGAAGCGGCGATGGCCTCAATGCATCTGCCGCTCTGACTGATCTTCACTAATCCGCCAGCCGCGTAGGGCATGACCATGTCCGATGACTGGACCAAACGAGCGACGAACATCCTTCGAGAACTTCATGCTGCCGAGACGGAGCTAATCGGCAGGGGTGTTATCCTGACCGACGGTAAGGCGGGGACGGTTGATCACGTCTTCCTTGACGAGGTGCACGGGCTCCGGATCTCGATCGGTGGCCACGACGGCAAGTGGCCGATTTCGACTCTGAAGCTTCTAGACTCCGGTTTCGCCAGATAGCTTGTCCGCCCGGTCCTCCGCGGTGGACCCTCGGTGACCGGGCGCCCAGCGCGGACTTCGAAGGCCTGCTCGCCGGTGCCTGGCCGAGTAAGCCAGTCACAGTTTACCTGGAGTGGCAGCCATGATGCAGAACGTTGTAGCCGGATGCGTCGCAGTGGCTTTGATTATCCTGGCCTTGATTGGCTTCGCCCAAACGCACCATGAATGTTGGCACGGGCACGTGCTCCTAACCCATGAGCCCTGCGGATCCGTCAGCCCTTCAATATAAGAACAACCATTTTCCGCTGATCTAGGGCGGGACCAAAGCCCCGCGGCTCGTGAAGTTCTGCCCGCACCGGTAAGCTTGCGGACGACTCAGCGCGAAAGACCCCTACCGCCCGGTAACCGCCTTCTGGCGCGCCGCGTTCAGGTCTGCCTTTGTCTGCGCAGTTGCGGCACTCGCGGGCTCTCGATTTGGGGGCGGCTCATTGAGGTCTCGGGCCCACTGCGCGCCAGATCGAGCAACTGACTTCGGAGCGGCATGTTCTGAGCTGGAGCAGGCAGAGACAAGAGAAACGACAACAAGAGACATCCCCGTCCGGCCCAACGTTCGAGTGATCCTGTTCATCAGGCAATCACCTTCCGGCGCGGCCTTACTGTTGGCGCCTGCGATCAGCTCTAGCATCGAAATAGATGACCACCGCGAATGTGGCGCCTAGAGCCAAAACGCTGACACAGCCGGTAATCAACACCACCGCCATCATAGCTGGATCAGTATTTCCACGGCGTCAGGGGTGGGCAATTCACGAATGATTAGCGCATGCAACAAGGCTGGAGCCCGCCAGCGTGAACCGGCGGCCGCTGATGCGGCGAAATCCGCTGCCCCGCATGAACCTCCCCGCCCCTGACCGACGACCAATGTCCCGTTGGAACCGGTACAGGCCATGGTGCTGCATAAATCCCCCTCGGACCGCCAGATCGGCGCCGCCTCGCCGGCTCCGCCGTCCTGGATGCACCGTACCGCGGCCTACGCGCCGGAGCGGCGCGCCGGAATGTTGGAGCACATGGCGCGGGCCCGATCGCTTCCGCAGCCCCAGGCCGCGACGGCGCCGACGCCGTCGCGCACGAGCGGCCTGGACATTCTCGGCGATGCCTTCGGCTACTTAGTTTTGTTCGGTGTCATCGCCCTGTTCTTCCAGTCGCGCATTCCGCTCAATCTCGGTGCCTTCCTCTTCCTCACCGACGGCGAGCGCATCGAGCACGCGCTTGGAACGATCGGCATCCGGCTCGAGCGGGATACGGTCGGCCCCGACATCATCAAGGGCTTCGCATCCCTGTTCGGGTGGTTCGCGCTGCTCGCGTCCTTGCAAGGCTCCGTCCCGGCCTCGCTTGCGGCATGGATGCCGCCGGACACATCCTGGTCCGCGATTGCCGGCATCGCATTCGTGTTCGCGACCGTCGAAGCGTCTGCGGGGTTGGCGATGCGGCACGCATTGCCGTGGTTCGGATTTCAGATCAGGCCGGACAGCCTGACTGCGACGGCGATCAAGCTCCTCATGGCCGTCGGCCTGCTCGCCTTGCTGGTGCTGCTCGGATCTCTCTGAGCGGCACACTGTCGTGACACGCCACGTCCATTTACCGAAAATTTACCCTCGCTATTTGATCGGCGTATCGTTTGCTTAGACGTTGCCCGCTACGTGATTTTACGGAAACACTCCGAAACACGATTGGCGTCATGTCCGTCTCAGAGTTCCTCAGGCAGCGCGCAGTGGAAGTCAGCGTGAGCGGCAGCTACTCGCTGCCGCGCTGGTACGATTGCGAGGGCCAGCTACGCACCTTCGCCTGCCGCACCAAGCGTGTCTCTCCGTTCCGCATGATCGTCGACGTGCCTGTCGTCGGCAAGGTCGGCGAGCGCGTGACCTCCTATTTCCAGGACTTTGGCGAATTCCAGTGCACCATCAGCGCGACGCTGAAGGCGGGCTTCCTGATGGAACTCGACATGACGCGGGAGCGGCGCGCCTGGATGTCGGAAAAGCTGACCTGGCTGGAGAAGAAGCAGAAGGACGCCAGCATTCTAGAACTGCGCAATGACGCGCGCTTCGTTCCCCAGGTCTCGCACACCTTTCTGACGCTCGCCGACGGCAGCACCCATGCCTGCTTCATCATCGACGTCTCCACGGCCGGCGTCGCGATATCCTGCGAATACGACCCGCCGATCGGAACCCCGCTTGCGGTCGGCGCCTGCGTCGGGCGCGTCATTCGCAAATTCGACAACGGCTTTGCCGTCAAGTTCGCCGAAAAGCAGCAGCGGGACGACCTCGTCCGCCTCGTCGTCCGTACGCCCATGCTGCAATCGGCCTGAATCGGCCCGATCGATTTTAACTCAATTTTAACTAAATACTGGAGGTGCTGATCCCCGCGCGGTAGGGTGTGACCCAGTACGTCCGCAATCACTGCGGGCCCCGAGTTATTGGAAGTCCCGGAATGTCCATCGCTGAGTTCGCCCCGGCAGAGACCGCCCAAAACGCGCCCGCCGCAAAGCCACAGCTCCCGCCCGGCGTCGTCACTGAAGGACCGCTCGTTCAGGCCAAGTTGCGCGAAAGCTATCTCCTCCTCGGCATTCTCTATGTCGGCGCTGTCGCGGGCATCATCTGGGCCATCACGCAAGGCGTCGGCAAGGTGGAGCTGTTTACCTTCGCCTGGATGTTCGCGCTGACGACATTCGGCATCGGCGCCGGCATGCACCGCCTGTTCGTCCATCGCAGCTTCCGCACCGGCCCGATCATGCGCGTGTTCTTCTGCGCCATTGCCCAGATGGCGGTGCAGGGCTCGATCGCGAAATGGGTCGCCAACCACCGCCGCCATCACCTTTATGCCGATGACGTCGGCGATCCCCACAGCCCGCAATTCGACGGCTTCGGCAATCGCTATGTCAGCGCGCTCAAGGGTTTCCTGCACGCCCAGGGCAGCTGGGTGTTCGACCAGGCGACGACCGAGAACGAATATTACGCCAAGGACATCCTCGCCGATCCCATTGCGATGTTCTTCGTGCGCACGCGCTGGGTCTGGTACGGGATGTCGGCCGTCTTCATCCCCGGCATGATCGGTTACGTTTTCGGCGGCGTGCACACCATGATCGGCTGCGTGCTGTTCTCCGGCCTGCTGCGTGCGTATCTGCTGATCCTCACCAGCCAGCTCACCGGCTCGGTCTGTCATGCCTACGGCTATCGCCGCTTCGAGGTCGAGGACGCCTCGACCAACGAGTTCGTGACCACGATCCTCACCTTCGGCGAGGGTCTGCACAACAACCATCACCGCTTCCCGCGGGACGCCTATATCTCGCACGCCTGGTGGGAGATCGATCTCAACGGCCTGATCATTCTGGGCATGGAGAAGATCGGCCTCGTCCACGACGTCTTCCACGCCTCGCACCGTCAGCTCGAGCTGGCGTCCGAAGCGGAGGCGCAGGCAGCCACGACGGCGCGCTAAGGCGACAGGCGGCGGCCGTTCCTCCAGCCGCCTTGCCTCCGCTCCGCTGCCCTATCGCGGCCCCATTGCGGGATCAGCTTTTGAGGGTCTGTGCCTCGTGCCGGACCTCATTTGCAGACTTGCGATCGGGGGACCGAATGGCAGTCAACAAGATTACGGTTGATAAGATCACCTGGGACAGGGTTGGCCGGGTCACCGAGCCCGGACGCTATATGTACACCTTTGGCTGGCTGACGATTACGGCCGGCGACCTCGATATCTGGAAGCAATATCCGCAAGCCGCCTTCACGCTGCTCGCGCACCACGCCGAGCCGGACGAGGCCGTCGGCGAGGAATTCCGTCTCGGCGCCTTCGACATCGCCCCGGACGAACCGCCGCCGTTCACCACGCATTGAAGCGCGGGAAACACCGGCCCAATCGCCCTGCGGGCTGCGCCCCCGGCGCAGGCGACTGCGGGAACACATGGCATGCACGTTGCTTAATCAACGTCATGATACATATCCCCGCCGTCGACCAGGCCTTCCTGCTGCTGCTCATTGTCTTCTGCCTTGGCACGTGCCTCGTACGCGCCTTCTGGGAGCTGGAGCAGGTGCGCGCACGCTGGGTCGCTGCGCCGCCCCGTGGGCGCACAACGAAGCGTGACTAGGCCGGTTGGCCCGGCCGAGCGTCGTCCAGGCGGCAGCCACGCCGCCTCTGGACTCGCCGCTCAGCCACGTGCATCGTGAATCGAAGAAACCTGCGCAGTGCCTTGATCTGACTTACCAATCGCGATCCCGTGGCGGCCGCGGACCGCTGCCATCGATGACGATTGGTTCTGTCATGCGCTTGATTGCGCTCGTCTTCTACACGTTCGGCGCCGATCCCGATGAACGCTGGCTGTCGCGCCTGTTAAGTGACGCGACAGCGAATGCATGACACATGGTCGCATCGGTAGACGTAGATAAGCGGACCAAGGGAACCTATTTTCGGCGCCGATGTACCTGATTGAAGCTTTGCCCACCGTCATCGGAACTGCCGCCATCGCCCCGGCGCTGCTGATGCTGTGGCTCGTCATTGCGGCCGAGGAGCGCCCGGGACCGCCGGCCCAGGTCTGGACTGCGTTCCTGCTCGGCGCGGCCAGCATTTCGCTGCTCGGCCTTGCCCGCGCGCCCTTCGCCAAGATGGTTGCAGCCCCTGACAACCCCTGGGCGGCGCTCGCCATGCATTCGGTCTTCGGGGTCGCGCTGCCCGAGGAAGCCGTCAAGGTGATCGCCATCGTGCTGGTCTCCTCGACCAAGCGGCGGACCTTTGCGAACCCCATGGATACTGTGGTCTACGGCGCCGCGGTCGGCCTCGGCTTCGCCGCCTACGAGAACCTCGCCTACCTCGTCCAGCATGCCGAGATGTGGCGCTCGCTGGCAGCGCTGCGCAGCGTGCTGACCGTGCCGTTCCACGGCGCGCTCGGCATCATCGCCGGTGCCTACCTGACGATCGCACGCGCGGGCACGGCGCTGGGTGCGAACCGCCACCATCGCGACTGGGCCCGCCTGTCCAGCCGCCTGCTGATCTTCGCCGGCCCGCTCGCGCTGCATTCGGCCTTCGACTTCCCGCTGCTGACCCTGCAGCGGATGCCCGATCTCGATCCGACGCTGCGGATGTGGCTGGGCGGAGCGAGCCTGCTGATCGGCTTCAGCTCGATCGCCTTCGCCATCCGCCTGGTGCGGCGGGTCGCGCGCCATCACGCGCCGCGGACCGATATCGCGCGGGAGCGGCTCAGCCAGCTGCGCCGGATGTGGGCGCTGCTGCTCGCCGGCGGCGGCGTCGGCTTTCTCGGCCTCGCCTTCGTGCTGACCTCGATCCATCACTGGCTGATCAATCCCGAGCGTAATCTGACATTGGCCCTGATCCCGATCGGCTTCGTCTCGATCCTGCTCGGCCTCGCGCTCCTGATCGTCACGATCGCGATCTACGTTCTCGGCCGCAACCGCGTTCGCACCAGCGGCGAAGGTTTTTCGTCAGCGCACGGCGGCGGTTGAGCCACGGGATGGCAAGCTGAGTGTGTGCATACTAGATTGAGCACACAGCTTTCGATCTGGAGCCTGCCGATGACATCGCCTGAGGATTTTTCCCGGCTGCAATCCGCCATGAGCGAAACGGTCAAGGCGCATTGGAAGGCCTTCCTGTTCGAAGGCATCCTGCTTGCCGTTCTCGGTATCGCCGCGCTGATCCTGCCGCCGCTCGCAAGCCTTGCGATCGCGATCTTTCTCGGCTGGATGTTCCTGATCAGCGGCATCGGCGGACTGATCGTGACCTATTGGGCGCGCAGCACGCCGGGCTTCTGGTGGTCGCTGATCTCGGCCGCGCTGGCCGTGCTCGCCGGCATGCTCCTGCTGGCCCGGCCGATGCAGGCCGTGCTGACGCTGACCATCGTGCTCGGCGCCTACTTCCTCGCCGAGGGCGTCGCCACCATCATGTATGCGCTGGAGCACCGCCGCGAGCTGAACAGCCGATGGTCCTGGCTCCTGATCTCGGGCCTCGTCGACATCGCCATCGCGTTCATGGTGATCACGGGGCTGCCGAGCTCGGCGGAATGGGCGATCGGCATCCTCGTCGGTATCAATTTGCTGTTCGGCGGCGCCACCCTGATCGGCATGGCGCTGGCGGCACGCAATAGCAACAGTTGAGGCGCCTCGTGGCCCCTCGCGCCGATTGGGGGGTGACAACCCGCCAATCGCACGCTATATCAGCGGCCATGATCACCCTCGTCACCAGCTATTTTTGGTACTTTAGCTACGACAGCTCGCTGGCGGCAGGAGGATCGCGCTCAATCTGAATATTGAAGCAAACGTCCGAACAAGCCGCCAGACCTGGCGGCTTTTTTATTGCCGGCAGGTTCAACCAAACAGGAGCCTGCCGTGCTGAGCACGACCGACGATCTTCGTATCCGCGAACTGAAAGAGCTGAGCACGCCGGAAGAGGTGATGCGGGAAGTCCCGCGCACGCTCACCGCAACGCGTGTGGTGATGGCGGCGCGCAACGCCATCCATGCCATCCTCAACGGCCAGGACGACCGCCTGCTGGTCGTGGTCGGCCCCTGCTCGGTGCACGATCCCAAGGCCGCGCTCGAATATGCCGAGCGCCTCGCGAGCCTGCGCGAAGACCTTGCCGACCAGCTCGAGATCGTGATGCGGGTCTATTTCGAGAAGCCGCGCACCACCGTCGGCTGGAAGGGCCTGATCAACGATCCCGACCTGGACGGCAGCTTCGACATCAACAAGGGCCTGCGGCTGGCGCGCAATGTGCTGTCCGCGGTGAACAATCTCGGTCTGCCCGCCGGCGCAGAATTTCTGGACATGACGACGCCGCAATACATTGCGGACCTCGTGTCCTGGGCCGCGATCGGCGCGCGCACGACCGAGAGCCAGATCCATCGCGAGCTGGCTTCGGGGCTGTCGTGCCCGGTCGGGTTCAAGAACGGCACCGACGGCAATGTGCGCATTGCGGCGGACGCGGTGAAGTCGGCCTCGCATCCGCATCATTTCATGGCGGTGACCAAGCTCGGCCGCTCGGCGATCGCCTCGACCGCGGGCAACGAGGACTGCCACATCATCCTGCGCGGCGGCAGCAAGCCGAACTACGATGCGGCAAGCGTCGCGGCGGCCTGCAACGATCTGGCCAAATCCGGCGTCGCGCCGCTGGTGATGGTGGATGCGAGCCACGCCAATTCGAGCAAGAAGCCGGAAAACCAGCCGCTGGTCGTGGCCGACATCGCCGGCCAGATCTCGGGCGGCGAGAACCGCATCATGGGCGTGATGATCGAGAGCAATCTCGTTGCCGGCCGCCAGGACGTGGTGCCGGGCAAGCCGCTGAACTACGGGCAGAGCATCACGGACGGATGCATCGACTGGGCGACCACGGCAACCGCGCTCGAGCAGCTCGCTGACGCGGTCGAGATCCGGCGCAACACGCAGCGCGCGGGGCTGCACGAGCGCTCGGCGTAAGGCCAAAGCCAAAGCGGGCGGGGCGAGCTGTCGCGCCCTGCCCGCCGCTAGCCACAAGCTAACAGCCGCGGCAGATGCTCTTGATCTTCTTGTCGAGCGCCGCGTCTTCCTTGTTTACGGGATTATTCGGATCGCTCAGATTTTTCTCGTTCGGTACGTCGCCGGCGCGCGGCTGGCGATGCCCGATCGGCGCTTGCGGCACCGACCCGGACGTCGCGCCGCTGGATGTCGACCCCTTGGAGCCGCTGGGCTGTGCAACCGCCGCCCCGCCAAGCAAGACCACGAGCGACGCTGCCACCACCATGATCTTCTTCATGTCCGTTCCTCCGTTCTCAAACCCACGTTCTCTGCATCGCCGCTCATGTCTCGGGCGGATAGAGGTGAACGTCGCCGCAATAATCCACGATACGATAGCGCGTTTCCGTCTCCGCTTCACGCGTGTCAGCTGCGGTATTTTGCACCGCCAACACATAATTCGGCCCCACCGGGGATTTGCCGGCGCCGCCGGGAATGTCGATGACATAGTCGGGCTGACACAGTCCTGACACTCGTCCGCGCAACTGCCGCATCAAATCCTGCCCCTGGGCCAGCGTCGTTCGCAAATGCACGGTGCCCGGCGCGAGATCGCCGTGATGCAGATAGTAGGGCTTGATCCGGCATTCGACGAAAGCTCGCATCAAATCCGACAAGGTGGCAATGCTGTCGTTGACGCCGCGCAAAAGCACGGACTGGCTCACCATGGGAATCCCGGCATCGGCAAGCCGTGCGCAGGCCGCGCGCGCAGGCCCCGTCAACTCGCGCGCATGATTGGCATGCACCGCGACCCAGGTGGTCGCGCCCTCGACCTTCAACGCGGCCACCATCTCGTCGCTGATCCGCCCGGGATCGGCTACCGGCACGCGGGTGTGAAGGCGGATGATCTTGACGTGATCGATTGCCGCGAGCTCGGCCATGATCTCGCCCATCCGGCGCGGCGACAGCATCAAGGGGTCGCCGCCGGTCAGGATCACTTCCCAGATCTCGCTGTGCGAACGGATGTAGTCGATCGCCGCGCGATAGGCGCCGTCCGAGAGCGCGTTCTCCTTGCCGGGCCCGACCATCTCGCGGCGGAAGCAGAAGCGGCAATAGACCGCACAGACGTGAACGAGCTTGAACAGCACGCGGTCGGGATAGCGATGCACGATGCCCGGAACCGGCGAGTGCGGGTGATCGCCGATCGGATCGGCGCTCTCGCCTGGCTGCATCTCCAGCTCCGCGACGGTCGGAACGAATTGCCGCGCGATCGGATCGTCGGGATCGGACGTGTCGATCAGCTCGACCAGCGCCGGCGTGATCGCCACCGCATAGCGCGCGGCGACACGCTCGAGCGCGGGCAGCGCTTCGGCATGCGCAAGCTGCGCTGCCACAAGTTCGGCCGGCTCACGCAGGGTGCGTGCAAGGTTGGTCTTCGTCATGTTTCACTTAACGTTTCATTTGCAGGCGGAGTCCACACCACCTGATCGATCCGCGTTGCACCGCTCGCCAGCATCACCAGCCGGTCAAAGCCGAGCGCGACACCGCTCGCCTCCGGCATTTCGGCGACCGCGGCCAGAAAATCCTCGTCCAGCGGATAGGCCTCGCCATAGCGGCGCTGCTTCTCCGCCATCGATTCCGTGAAGCGCTTGCGCTGTTCCTCGGCGTCGGTCAACTCGCCAAAGCCGTTGGCGAGCTCGACGCCGCAGGCATAGACCTCGAACCGCTCGGCGACCCGCGGGTCATCGGCCTTCACGCGCGCCAACGCCGCCTCTGGAGATGGGTATTCGAACAGAATGGTCAAACGTCCCTGCCCCATATGCGGCTCGACATGCTCGACCAGGACCTTGCTAAAGATGTCGGACCAGGTGTCGTCCTCGGCGACGCGGACCTTGCCGCCGGCCGCCTGCGCGAGCGCGGCACGGTTACCCTCGCCGCCCGAAATTGTCGATAGCAGGTCGATCCCTGCGAACCGTTCGAAGGCGCCGGCGACCGTCACAAGCTCCGGCTCAGCGAAGGGATCCGCTGTCCGGCCGCGGAAGGAGAACGTCCCGATTCCGGTCGCCTCCGCGGCGCGGGCGATGACCACGACGGTGTCCGCCATGATGGCATCGTAGGGGGCCCGAGCCCGATACCATTCCAGCATGGTGAATTCGGGCAGATGCAGGTCACCGCGCTCGCGATCACGGAACACTCGTGCGAATTCGAAAATCCGCTCCTCGCCCGCCGCCAGCAGCTTCTTGCAGGCGAATTCCGGCGAGGTCCGTAAGTACCGGCTGGCGCGGCTGCCATCGGGCCGCATGATCTCGGTGCGGGGGGCGTGCAGATGGGTTTCGTTGCCCGGGGAGACCTGAAGGACCGAGGTTTCGACCTCGAGGAACCCCTGCTCGGCGAAAAAGCCCCTGAGAGACCCGGTAATGGCCCCCCTGGCCTGAAGGAACGGCCGCCGGTCGAGGTGCCGCCCGGGCGACCAGAACGGCGAAATCGGCTTGTCCCCAACCATCAACCGACCGCTCCCCGGCCCAGCAAAGTGCTGGCATCCAACGGCAAAATCAGTATGTTGCGCCCCGAAACGGGCGCTGCGGTCCGATTTGAGACCCCGAGTCCCCCCGAGATTTGACCACGTCCTGGCCCGAGCCGGGCCAAGCAAGCAGGAAATATAGCTTTGAGAGTCATCGCCAGTTCTATTCGCAAGGGCAACGTGATCGAGCAAGACGGCAAGCTCTATGTCGTCGTGAGCGCCGAGAACATCCATCCCGGCAAGGGCACGCCGGTCAGCCAGATCGAAATGCGCCGAATCTCGGACGGGGTAAAGATCTCCGAGCGCTACAAGACCACCGACCAGGTCGAGAAGGCCACGATCGAAGAGCGCAACTTCACCTTTCTCTATGAAGATGGTGACGGCTACCACTTCATGAACCCCGAGACCTACGACCAGGTCCAGGTTTCCAAGGACGTGGTTGGCGACTCGGCCGCCTATCTTCAGCCAGAGATGACCGTCAAGCTGTCGACCCACGACGTCAACGTGGTCTCGCTCGCGCTACCGCAGCGCGTGACGCTGGAAGTGGTCGAGACCGAGCCGGTGACCAAGGGTCAGACCGCTTCGTCCTCGTACAAGCCCGCGGTGCTCTCCAACGGCGTGCGGACCACCGTGCCGCCGCACATCGCGGTCGGCACCCGCATCGTCGTCATGACCGAAGACGGCTCCTACTCCGAGCGCGCCAAAGACTAAGCGAGGGATCAGAGCAGGTGCCGCCGGGGGGCGAGACAGTGGTTGGGAAGAGTTTCCGCTTCGTCTTGCTGCTTCTGGCGTCGCTGTCGCTCCTCCCTGCCACACCGCTCGCTGCGGATGAGATCCGCAGCCCTTCGCTCACGGCCCTGCGCGTCGATTGGCGCGCAGCGCTCGACCAGCTCCGCACCGAGGTCAACACCCGTCCCCAGATCGCGGGCGACTTCATCTTCGTACCCCGCCGTTCGGTGCCACGCTACGATCCGCGCGCGATGCCTGCGCTGGTGCAGCTCAACGCGGTCTCATCGCAATTCTTCACCGGTATCGCCCGCAGCTCCGTGCCCGTGCTGCTGCCGTTCGATGCTGCCGCATATCTCGAGGCGCAGCGCAACCGCGCGCCGGGGACACTCGCGCTCTCGCGCTACCAGGCCGATTTCAATCCCGTCGACATGTTCGATGCGGGCCCCTCAGGCTACAGTGCCAGCTTCTCGCTCGAACCCGGCGCCGGCGACGGCACGCCGAGCCGCGTCTACGCAAGGCCGGTCGAGGTGCAGATCACGGGCTCGGCACTCGTTTACGACGTCGCCGATCCCGCCGGCGGCAAGGGCGAGCAGGTCAAGCCGCTTGCGGCAACCTATCCGGACCTGCGCAGGTTCATCCGGGAAGGCTATGTGCGCTACGCCTTCACCCGCTTCGGCGTTGCCTATGTCGTCTCCATCCAGTGCCTGGACAGCATCGCAAAGCCGCGGAGGCTCGCCTGCAAGGAAGCCTATCCGGTTGCCGAGCGTTTCCTGAAAGGGCTGCGCATCGCCGGCGGCCAGCGCATGCGGCCGCTGACGGACATGGCCTCCAGCATCATCGATCGTCCTTCAGCGCGTTCGCCGGATTTCACCTACCGACCGAGCGGCGACATCATCCCGAACACCGGTTATCGCAACAAGGCCGGCCATCCGGATGTGATGGCCTATGCGCAGATCCGTTTTCCGCTCGAAAAGGCGCCCGCCTTCGTGCGTTCGCAATCCTACGGCAAGCGCGACAAGAGCGACGGCCCGACGGCCTATCCCTGGCGCGACAATTTCTGCGAGTCCCGCAGTTTCGAGGTCTGGCAGTGCGGCGGCGGTTATGGTCACCAGGGCGAGGACATCCGCGCCGCCGGGTGCCCACCGTCCGGCGAAGGCCGCGAACCCTGCGATCCCAAGCAGCGCGGCGTCGTCGCGGTGCGCGACGCCATCGTGATCCGCGGCGCCAGGGATCAGGCCGCGACGCTCGAGGTCAACAGCCGCACCGAGCATATCCGCTTCCGCTATATGCACATGAACCCGCAGGCGCTGACCGCCGACGGCATGCTCAACGGCCGCATCGTCACCGAAGGCGAGAAGATCGGCGTGGTCTCCAACTATCTCGACCATCCCGCCGGCACATCGATGCATCTGCATTTCGACGTGCAGGTCTTTACCCGCGACGGCTGGATCTGGGTCAGTCCTTACCTCACGCTGGTCTCGGCCTATGAACGCCTGATCCACGCCCGCGGCCGCGAAGTCGGCCCGGAGATCGCCGGCACGCCGCAGCCGGTGGCGCACGCGTTGCCGGAGGACGTGATCAAGCCGGACCTGCGGGAGGGATCGAGCGGCGAGGAGAATTGAGGGCGAGTTCGCTCATAGGGCCGCGACGGACTACTCCAACAGCGTCGTCAGCTGCGCGCCCTCGTCCGCCACGAACACCGCGATCAATTCCGCCGGCTCGGTCGCGCTGGCATTGGCCGAGACCAGATGCGTCGATCCCGGCGGCTCGAAGAAGGACTGGCCGACACCAAATGTCTCGACAGGACCGCCGCCAAGCTGGGAACGGATTTCACCCTTGGTGATGTAGGCGGTCACCGAACCCGCGTGACGATGCGGCCGCGAGAATCCGCCGGGACCGTAGAACACACGCACGATGGTGACGCGCTTGCCCGGGACGTTCGGCAGCGCGTAGGAGCCGATCGGCTCGACCTTGTCGAGCGGCGAACTCTCCGCCGCGGTCGCGCAAAGCGGCGCCAACGCGCCGGATATGGTGTCCATCGTCACCGGCAACGCCTTGCCGATCGCAAGCGCGCAGGCGAGCCCGCCGACGACGGCCAGCGCCATCGAGCGCGATGGCACCGGACGCTGCGCATGGGCCAAACTCATTGCAGTCATGACAACCTCCCCTTGTTTTCTCGTTGTTGCAATCAAGATGCCGCAGCGCTGGCTGCGACCGGCCGCTTCGCCGGCGTCCAGCGATACGCGGCGCCAAAGCGGTTCCAGACGTTGATCGAGGCGACCGCCGAGGTCAGGTACATCAGCTCGGTCTCGGAGAATTCGCCGGAAGCGTCCGCATAGACCTCTTCACTGACGCCATCGGGCAGGAAGGTCAGCGCCTCCGCCCAGGCCAGCGCGGCGCGCTCGCGCGCGGAAAAGACCGGCGCCTCGCGCCAGACCGCGACCAGATTGAGCTTGTCCACGGGCACACCGATCCGCTCCGACAACAGGACGTGGTGCTGCACGCAGAAGGCGCAGCCGTTGATCTGCGAGGCGCGCAGCTTGACCAGCTCGAGCAGCTGCTTGTCGAGGCCCGCCTTGGCCGCCACCTGGCCGAGCGCCAGCACAAGCTCATACGCATCGGGCGCGATCTTCTTGAAATCCTCGTATTCGCTGCGGGCGTGTGACATTGGCGTTCACCTCGTGTATTGTAAGACCACTTACATATTATAAGAGCTCTTACATGACGCGCAAGACCGCTGCCATCACGAAATCGAAGGCCTCGCGGAAGCCGACCGCGCCTGCCGAAATCGTTGCCGTTCGGGTGCCCGCGCCCGGAGAAGGCAAGCGCGGCGAGCAAGGTTATCTCGGCTATCTGCTGCGACAGGCCCACGCCGCGGTCCGCCTGACGATGGAACGGACGCTCGCCGACCTCGGCGTGACGTCGCCGCAATTTGCCGTGCTGACCATGCTGAACGCCTATCCGGGTCTCTCCGGCGCCGACGTCGCCCGGCTGACTTTCCTGACCCCGCAGACGGTCGGCGTGATCATTCGCAACCTCGCTCGCGACGGTGCGATCGTGATGACGCCTCATCCGGTCCACGGCCGGATCCAGCAATGGGCGCTGACGCAGCGGGGAACGACGCTGTTGAAGGCTTGCAGGGAGCGCGTGATCGCGCTGGAGAAGCGCCTTGCCGCAAATCTGGACGCCAAGGCAGAAGCCGCGATCCGGCGCTGGCTCGCCGGCATCGCCGCCGATTTGCAGGAGGATTAACCGGCCCTAGTCGCCGCCGCCTCCGTCACCACCGCAGCCGCCGTCGCCTCCATCGGTATCCGAGAAATCGCTGACGGCGCCGTCGCCCTGAATGCCACGACCGAAGTTCTCGGCGATGATCATCAGGATCACGACAAACAGCCCGGCGCCGAACGGCCAAGGATTTGTACGGATGATGTCCAACAGCTCCCGCATGCGCGCATTCTTACGCAGACGGAAGCAAACCGACCGTAAAGCGACAGGCTTAAAATTGTGGATATCCTGGCGAGCGCAGGGACGCTCAGCCGCCCTTCAACGCTTTCTTAACCTCGCCGTCGGGCCAGGCATCGCCCGCCGCGCTCACGCGCACGCGGCTCTGATCGGCAGCATTCACCAGCACATGCGAACTCGTCCGATCCCCGCTCGGCTCGATACGCAAATCGGTTTCGGGCTTCCAGCTCAACGTGGTCGCGAGATCGGCGGGATAGATCCGCCATCGCGATCCGTCGTCGAGTTCGACGACATGGCTTTCCGCATGTGCCCGTATCTTCATTCCACCCCGAATTCTCGATGAGCAGACTGCGTGCAGAAGGCGGGCCCCGGCGATCGGCCGGGGCCCAGCTCCGTCAGTCGTTGTCGTGATGAATCACGGTCTTGCTGCGATTGCCGAATTCATCTTCCTTCTTGATCACCGTGGTGCGGTCGGCTGGCTCGCGCTCCTTGATGACCGTGGTGCGATCGCGATCGCGGTCCCGCTCACGATATTCGTGGGACTGTCCGACCGTCACGCCGGCACCGACCGGGCCGACGTGAACGCCGACTTCATCGGCGAATGCAGGGGCGGCGATGGCCGTGACCATGGCGGCGGCAAACAGATATCTTTTCATCTTCATCCTCCAGTGTATGCGGAGGGAATGCGGGACTGCGACACTTTGTTCCGGCGGAACGCGGGCCCGAGCCTGTTCCCGGTGTTCCAGGAACCGGCCCACAGCAGCCGTGTTTCCCGCTAGAATGGGTCCATGAAACAAGCTGATTCCTCGGCCAATCACAGCCGCCGCGCCCTGCTTCGATCCACGCTCGGCGCAGCCGCATTCATCACATTCCCTACGCAGGTTCTCGCCGCGCCTCCGGGCTTCGACGAATGGCGCGAGGGTTTTCGTGCACGCGCCATGGCGAAGGGCATTTCGGCCGCGACCTGGCAGCGCGCGATGGCGCGGGTCGAGCCCGACATGAGC
The DNA here is from genome assembly GCF_029989365.1 of Bradyrhizobium sp. Arg816. Classification (GTDB taxonomy): domain Bacteria; phylum Pseudomonadota; class Alphaproteobacteria; order Rhizobiales; family Xanthobacteraceae; genus Bradyrhizobium. The sequence continues at coordinate 549,864 of NZ_JAPRAQ010000002.1, forward strand.
GTGTTCAAGCAGATGCGCAACCAGCCCGAATTCCACGAGCAGGTCTGGCAATACATCAACCGCCGCGTCTCGGACTGGCGCATCATCAACGGCAAGATCGCGCTGAAAAACAACGAGGCGCTGCTCGCGCGCATCGAGCGCGATTTCGGCGTCGAGCGCGGCACCCTGCTGGCGCTGTGGGGCGTGGAGTCGGCCTACGGCGATCCGCTAGTGCAACAAAACCACATGACGCCGGTATTCCCCTCGCTCGCCGCGCTCGCCTGGAACGAGCCGCGGCGAAAAGCCTATTGGGAGACCGAGCTGATCAACGCGCTGCGCATCGTCGACAAGGGCTGGAGCACGCCGGAGCAGATGCAGGGGTCCTGGGCCGGCGCGATGGGCCATTCGCAATGGATGCCGGAAGTCTGGCTCAATGTCGGCATCGACTATGACGGTGACGGCAAGGTGTCGCCGTTCGGCAAGCCCGACGATGCACTGGGTTCAACGGCAAAGTATCTGGTCAATCGCGGCAAGTGGCGCCGTGGCGAGCATTGGGGCTACGAGGTCCGCGCGTCCGGAGAGGCGAGCGGCAACCGCACCTACGCGGCGTGGGCATCGGCTGGCGTCACCCGCGCCGACGGCCAGCCGTTTCCGCAACCGAATGCATCCGCGCAGATGTGGACGCCGGTTGCGGGTGGGCCGACGTTCCTGCTGGGACCGAATTTCTATTCGGTGAAGAGCTACAATCCCTCGATGAACTATGCGCTCGCAATCTGCCATCTCGGCGACCGCTGCCTCGGCGCGCCGCCCTTCATCCAGCCCTTCCCCGGCTCAGAGCGCGCGCTGACGCTCGCCGAGGTGCAGGAAATGCAGACGCGGCTCACCAAGGCCGGGTTCGACACCGGCGGCACCGACGGCCGTGTCGGCAACGACACCATGAAGGCGATCAAGGATTTCCAGCAGCGCGCGGGGATCACGCCCGCCGATGGCTATGGCGGGCTGAAGGTGCTGGCGAAGTTGCGGCAGGGGTCGTAGGCCGCGAGCCCGTAGCCCGGATGAAGCGCAGCGTAATCCGGGAGCGCCGCATCCGTGGTTGACGGCCCCGGATTGCGCTTCGCTCCATCCGGGCTACGGCAACAACCCTAGTGCCGGTACTGCGGCTCTTCCGCGTCAAGCTGCCTCCGAACCGCAGCGAGATGCAATCGCGCGGATTCGGAATCGCCGTCGCGCATCTGCCTGTAGGTTTCCGCCGCGATCGCGGGATCGACCGGCAGCACCTTTCGTCCCGTCGACATCGCCAGCACCTGCACCTCGGCGGCGCGCTCGAGATAATAGAGATCGTCCCAGGCCTCCGCGATGGTCGGCGCCAGCACCATCACGCCATGATGCTTCATGAAGACGATGTCGGCATCGCCGACGGCGGATGCGATCCGCGCGCCTTCGCGGTTGTCGAGGGCAAGGCCGTTGTAATCGCGATCCACCGCGGTGCGGCCGTAGAATTTCAGCGCGGTCTGGCCGGCCCAGATCAGGGGATCACCCTCGGTCATCGACAACGCCGTGGCGTAGGGCATGTGGGTGTGGAAGGCGACCCTCGCGCGCGGCAGGCGCTTGTGCATCTCGGCGTGGATGTAGAACGCGGTTGCCTCGGGTGCGCCATCGCCGTCGAGCACGTTGCCGTGGAAATCGCAGATCAGGAGCTTTGACGCCGTCAGCTCGCGGAAGGCGTAGCCGTATGGATTGACCAGGAAGAGATCGTCATGGCCGGGCACCACGGCCGAGAAATGGTTGCAGATGCCCTCCTCAAAACCATTGCGCGCGGCCATGCGGAAGCAGGCTGCGAGGTCCTCGCGCGCGGTGCGGATCGCGTCGGTGGCGAGATCAGGCCGGTTCGAGCGGAACGGCGCAGGTGCGGATGAGGAAGACTGAAGGCTGTGCGCCATGGCGAAGGAAACCTCTTTCGGCCGGAAGAGGCCCGCGTTGTACAGGGCCGACGCCTCTGCGTCAGCCCCTGCGGGCGCCACCCTGCCCTTCGCGTCTTGCGCGGCGGCTTATTGCCGCCGCGGCACGCCGCCGGCGTTCATGCCGCCGTCGATCACGAGCTCGCTGCCGGTGACGTAACGCGAGGCATCGGAGGCCAGATACAGCACGCCGGAGGCGATCTCCGCGGCCTGCCCGGCACGGGCGAGCGGCGTGACAAGCCGGGCGCGCTCCTCGGGATCGATCGGCGCGTTCTGGCCGGCACCAGCTGCACCGGTCGGGATCTTGCCCCAGATCGGCGTGTCGATGATGCCGGGATGAACGGAGTTGACGCGGATGCCGTCGCCGGCGGCCGCGCACTCCATCGCGATCGACTTTGCGAACAGCCGCACGCCGCCCTTGGTCAGCGAATAGGCCGAGAGGCCCGGCGAGCCGCGCAGGCCTGCAAGCGACGACATCATCACGATCGAGCCGCCGCCGGTCTTGCGCATCGGCGGCAGGCAATGCTTCACCGACAGAAACACGCCGTCGAGATTGATGGCGTTCTGCTTGTGCCAGTCAGCGAGCGTCATATCGACGATCGAGGGCACGGCAATGCCGATGCCGGCATTGGAGACCATGATGTCGAGCCGGCCGTAGCGCTTGGCGATCTCGGCGACGATCTCGATCCAGCGCTCCTCGCTGGTGACGTCCTGCTCCAGGAAGATCGCCTTGCCGCCGGCTTTTGTCACGCGCTTGGCGAGTTCGGGCCCGCGCAGTTCGTCGATGTCGGTGATGACGACGGTAGCGCCCTCGCGCGCGAACAGCTCGACGATGGCCTCGCCAATGCCGGAGGCGCCGCCTGTGACCAACGCGACCTTGCCCTCAACCTGCCCTGCCATATTCACTCCCTTTCTTTTTTGTTGTTTAGGGCCGTTATCTAATCACGGATGGCCCCTGGTCCGGTAGCGCGACGTCGACGACGCGGAATTGCACGCGCTCGGCGCCCTGATACCGGTCGACCGACAACGATCCCGCGACATGCAATTGCTGACCGCGATTGGCAAGAAGCGCATTGCCAAGCTTCTGGCCGACCGAGCGGAATGCGATGCCGTTGACGATCGAGCCGTCGCCCGACTTGAAGCGCAGCCTCAAATGCGCCTGTCCGACCTCATCGGCATAGACGAGCTGATGCGATGGCAGCGCCAGCACGACTTCCGGGTTGCCACTGCCGAACGGACCGGCGCGGTTGAGCGTGGTCGCAAGCTCCGTTGTCACGGCGCGCGCGGACACCGCGCCGTCGACATAGAGCTCGTTGACATGGCGCGCCTCGGCAACGTCCCGCGCCAGCGCATTTTCGAGATAGGCGCGGAATTCGGCGAGCTTCTCCTTCCGCAGCGTCACGCCCGCGGCCATCGCGTGGCCGCCGCCCTTCAGCAAGATGCCGTCAGTCACCGCCTGCCGCACAGCCTTGCCGAGATCGACGCCGGCGATGGAGCGGCCCGAGCCGGTGCCGATGCCGCCGGGCTCCAGTGCAATCGCAAAGGCCGGCCGCGAAAACTTCTCCTTCAGGCGGGACGCGACGAGGCCGACCACGCCGGGATGCCAGCCTTCGGAGGCCGTGACGATGACGCCAATCTTGTCCTCGAGCCCGATCGAGGCCAGCGCCTCGGCTTCGGCCTGGGCTTCGGCCGCCTGCTCGATGACGCGGCGCTCGCTGTTGAGGCGATCGAGCTCGGCCGCAATCCGCGCCGCCTCGACGCTGTCGCCTTCGAGCAAGAGCCGCACGCCAAGATCGGCGCGGCCGATGCGGCCGCCGGCATTGACGCGCGGCCCCAGCATGAAGCCGAGATGCCAGGCCTCCGGCGGGCCGTTGAGCCGCGCCACGTCCATCAGCGCGGTGTGGCCGACATGGTCGCGCCGCCGCATCGCGATCAGGCCTTTTGCGACGAAAGCACGATTGAGCCCGATCAGCGGCGCGACATCCGCAACCGTGCCGAGCGCGACGTGATGCAGCATGCCGAGCAGATCGGGCTCGGGCATCTCGCTCGTCCAGAAGCCGCGCTGGCGCAGCTCGCGGTTGACGGCGACCAGCGTCACCAGCACGAGGCCGACGGCGGCGAGATGGCCAAGGCCCGAGAGATCGTCGAGCCGGTTCGGATTGACCAGCGCATCGACCTCCGGCAGCTCCGTGCCGGCCTGGTGATGATCGATCACGACGACGGACATGCCGAGGCGCTTGGCTTCCGCGAGCGGCTCGATGCTGGTGGTACCGCAATCGACCGTGACGAGCAGCGTGGCGCCCTTCGCGGCCAGCGCGCGGATCGCTTCCGTGTTCGGGCCGTAGCCTTCGAAAATTCGGTCGGGAATATGGATCAGCGGATCGAGCCCGCAATGGCGCAGATGCCAGGCCAGCAGCGCCGCCGAGGTGGCGCCGTCGACGTCGTAATCGCCGAAGATCGCAACCTTCTCGCCGCGCCCCGCTGCGTCCGCGATCCGCTTCGCGGCGGCCTCCATCTCGGTCACAGTGTACGGGTCCGGCAACAGCTTGCGGATGGTCGGATCCAGGAAGTCGCTGACGCCATCGATGTCGATGCCGCGGCCCGCCAGCACCCGCGCCAGCAACTCCGGCAGCTGGTGCCGCTGCACGATGGCGAGCGCCTTGGCCGCTCCGCGCGCATCCAGCCGGTCGAGCCAGAGCTTGTCGGTGAGTGAGCGCGCGACGCCCAGAAACGCCTGGGGCACTTCGACGGGCAAGGCGGTTGCGGGCGGCGTCATGAGTCGAGACTGGCTTGAGGAACCCGGGATTCGGACTGGGCGTTGCGGCGATCGGCCGGCAATGACGATTGACCTGGAATCCCCCGGGATTTGCAATGTCCGCCGCGCACAAAGCGGTGGATTGCCGCTTTGCTGCGCGGACTGACTATCATTTGGGCATTCCGTGGAACAGCAAATTAAGCAGGCGTTAGGCGGAATCTTCGAAAAAGACTCGTATTCGATCTGTAATTTGTTGTTCCGGGTTCGTTGCAGATCTGGCCTCATTGCCAAGGGAAGTCCCCGATGTCTGCTGCGCTGGGTCTGAAAGCCAAGCCGATCGCCTCCGAACCCGCAGATGATGATTCCGACATCTCCGCGCTGATCAATCGCCTCACCGCGGAGGTCAACCAGATCGCGGTCGACAAGACCAAGGCGATCCAGCAGATCACCAACCAGATGAAAATGCTGGCGCTCAACGCGCTGATCGAGAGCTCGCGCGCCGGCGCGCAGGGCGCGGGCTTCGCTGTGGTGGCGCAGGAGGTGCGCGGCGTCGGCCAGCAGGTCGAAACCATCGCGCGCGAGCTCGAGAGCCAGCTGACGAAGCGCACCGGCGATCTCGTCGCCTCGATCGACCGCATGAGCCAGCGCTCGCGCGGCGAGCGCATGGTCGACCTGTCGCTCAACGCCATCGAGCTGATCGATCGCAATCTCTATGAACGCACCTGCGACGTGCGCTGGTGGGCAACCGACTCCGCCGTGGTCGATTGCGCGGCCTCGCCGAGCGCCGTAGCCGTCTCCCATGCCTCGCAGCGCCTCGGCGTGATCCTCGGCGCCTACACCGTCTATCTCGACCTCTGGCTCTGCGATCTCGACGGCAATGTCATCGCCAACGGCCGCTCCGACCGCTTTCGCGTCGTCGGCCAGAACGTCGCCCACACAAAGTGGTTTCGCGAGGCGCGAACCTTGCGCTCCGGCGACGACTATGTCGCCGGTGACGTCGAGAACCAGCCGCTGCTCGGCAATGCGCAGGTCGCGACCTATTGTGCCAGCGTCCGCGCCGGCGGCCAGGCCAACGGCGCGCCGATCGGCGTGCTCGCCATCCATTTCGACTGGGAGGCACAGGCCCGCGCCATCGTGCAGGGCGTGCGCGTCGGCGACAGCGACAAGGCGCGCGTGTTGCTGGTCGACTCCAATCTGCGTGTCATCGCGGCTTCCGACGGCCAGGGAATTTTGAGCGAGCGCATCTCGATCTCGCTTAACGGCCAGCGCTCCGGATTCTATCACGACCGCACGGGCGCGCTGGTCGCGTTCCATGCGACCCCAGGCTACGAGACTTATCGCGGCCTCGGCTGGTACGGCGTGATCGTCTGCGGAGCATGACGACATCATCGCGTGATCTGTGAGCGGGGCAGCGTGACCGTCGAATGATGGTCGTGCCGTGATGCGGAGCGACTTGCGGCCTATCCGAGATAACCAGACACGCCGTCCCACAACAGCTTCAACGCCGTCACGGCCAGCAAGCCATGGCACGCCCGGTAGATCTGCCGCTGGTCCAGCTTTCCGTGCAGCCGCCAGCCGAGCCAGACGCCGCTGGGAATGGCAAGGAGGCACGCCGCCATCACGATCCAGACGTTGCCCGCCGGCCGCACCAGCAACAGCCAAGGTACCGCCTTGATCGCGTTGCCGACGGTGAAGAACAGGCTCGTCGTTCCCGCGTAGACCTCCTTGCTGAGGCCAAGCGGCAGGAGGTACATCGCCAGCGGCGGTCCGCCGGAATGCGCTACCATGGTCGTGACACCCGAGGCAAGACCGGCAGCAACCGCCTTCGGCGAGGAGCGCGGACGAATTACCACCTTCGGATCACGCACGAGCCATATGCCAACGAAGCTCAACGTCACGACTGCCATCACGATCGCGACGGCGCGATGGTCCAATACACGGAACAAGAGGTAGCCGAGGGCAATGCCGATCACGAGCCCGGGCAACAGCAGCACCAGGTCCGGCTTCGACCATGTCGAGGGCTTCCAGTAGCGCAGCGCGAACAGGTCCATGGCGATGAAGAGCGGCGCGAGCAGGCCGCCCGCCGTGACCGGATCCATCACGCACGACAGCAACGGAATGCCGACGATGGAGAAGCCGCCGCCGAATGCGCCCTTCATGAAGCAGATCAGGAAGACGCCGGAAAAGGCGATGATCACCGTGGCGACCGTCAAATCCATCTGCGCATCTCCATGATCGTCACGCTCGCGCCTCGGCGCCGCGTCACGTCGAAACATCGCGGGCGAGACTCGGCTCAGGTAGTCCTGACGTCGTCATCGGTTGCTGGTGGGCCGGCGTCGGTCGACGTCGCTTGCGAGGTTCGAGGCGGCTCGGCCTTCCGCTGGAAAAAGAGGCCGGGCAGCACTGAAGGCAGGCCAAAGGTCATTCCGAGGAATGCCAGAAACACATCAAGATAATTCATGCTCATTCTGTTGCTCCGCTTTGTCGAGCGCGACCACCTCTCGGTGCATTTGAGGGTCGGTGCGGCGCAATATGAACCGGTACATATCTCAGTACACTAAGAACATTGATCTCGGTGCAATTTAGCCGCCTCCGCACGAGCAGAGCAGATGCAGCAAACTTTTGCGTTGGGCTTCGATCCGACCGCGGCAGGCGCGGCGTCCCCCCGTCGCAACGAGTCTCTGAAGCATTTTCCGGCAAAGCAGGCCGGTTACAGGCAAGAGCTCGCCGCATTGCTCGGCTAAGCTGCGCTTCGCATCACGTTGGGCGACGTGACGTGATCGGTTCACGGACCTGGATCACTCACGCTCGTCACATGCCGAGGAGACATGCCATGAAGATCGTCGTGATCGGCGGGACCGGATTGATCGGATCCAAGCTCGTGACGAAGTTGAACCAACACGGCCACGAGGCCGTTGCAGCCTCGCCGAAATCAGGCGTGAACGCCGTGACCGGGGAAGGCCTCGCAGCAGCGCTGGCTGGCGCGGATGTTGTCGTCGACGTCGCCAACGCGCCGTCCTGGGAGCCCGCCGCCGTGCTCGATTTCTTCCAGCGCTCGAGCACAAACCTCATCGCGGCAGAGGCGGCAGCAGCCGTGAATCATCACGTGGCGCTGTCGATCGTGGGGACCGAACGGTCGCCCGACAACGGCTATTTTCGGGCCAAGCTCGCCCAGGAGACCATCATCAAATCGTCTTCCGTCCCCTACTCCATCGTTCGTGCCACCCAGTTCTTCGAATTCCTCGGCGCCATCGCCGATACGGCTGTGGTCGAAGGAAAGATCGTCGTCCCGTCCGCACTGTTTCAGCCGATCGCCGCCGAAGACGTAGCTGATCGCCTCGCGGAGGTCGCCATGGGCCGGCCGCTCAACGGCACCATCGATATCGCAGGACCCGAGAAGGCCCCCTTCAATGAATTCATTGCGCGGCGCCTGAAGGCGTCCGGCGACGCCCGACCGGTGGTGGGAGACCCGAAGGCACCGTACTACGGCGCCCCCATCGACGACACATCGCTGAACCCGCTCGGCGAGGCGCGGCTTGGAAAAACGTCGCTCGCAACATGGCTCGCAAGGCTCTGAGGGTCCGCCGGACCTTCCATCACGACAACCACTGCAATGAAGGAAATCCCATGCGCAGATTGCTGATCGCAACGGCGGTTTATGCCGCATCAGTCCTGACGGGCCATGCGGCCGAACCGGCACCTCTGGCCAAAGTGACGGTCGTGTTCGACCAGGCGCTGCCGAACGTCCCAGGCAAGAGCATGAAGGGCGTGCTGGTCGAGTATGGTCCCGGCGGCTCCTCGCCGGCCCACATGCATCCGCGCTCCGCATTCATCTATGCGACCATCCTGGAAGGAGCGATCCGCAGTCAGGTCAATGACGACCCCGCCAAGGTCTATCGCAAAGGAGAGAATTTCTTCGAAAAGCCCGGCGACCGTCACGCCATAAGTGCGAATGCCAGCGATACCGAACCTGCGAAGCTGCTGGCCGTCTTCGTCGTGGATTCAGCAGACAAGGAGCTGGTCACGCCGATCACGAAGTAGCACTGGCCGTCACGCAGCGCGGCGCGCGGCCATCTCCGCGGCGAGCAACAACGCGGCGCGGCTGGCGCCGATCGACGCGATGCCTCGCCCTGCGATGTCGTAGGCGGTGCCGTGCGCGGGCGTGCAGATCGGGAATGGGAAGCCACCGAGCAAGGTGACGCCGCGATCGAAGCCCATCAGCTTCATCGCGATCTGGCCCTGGTCGTGATACATCGTCAGCACCGCATCGAAGGCGCCGCCCTTGGCGCGCAGAAACACGGTGTCGGCCGGGAACGGCCCCTCGGCAGCGATGCCCTCGCGCTGGCCGGCCGCGACCACGGGCGCGATGACATCGATCTCTTCGCGGCCAAAATTGCCGCCATCGCCGGCATGTGGATTGAGACCCGCGACCGCGATGCGCGGTCGCGCGAAGCCGGCATTGCGCATGCAGGCGTCGGTCAGCTTGAGCGCGCGATGGATGCGATCGCTGGACAGCCGCGCGGCGACGTCCTTGAGCGGAATGTGGGAGGTGACCCGTGCGTTCCAGAGCTGATCCAGAACGTTGAATTCGCTCGCCGCCGTCTTGAGCCCGACCACCTCGGCTGAAAATGCGATCTCGTCGTCATATTCGGCGCGGGCGAGCCGCATCGCCTGCTTGTTGAAGGGGGTGAAGCAGACGGCATCGACGCGGCCGTCGCGACCGAGTTCGAGCGCATGCTTGTAGTTGGCGAGCGCGAAGCTGCCGCCGGAAAGGGTCGCGGTTTTCGGTTCGACCTCTTTAAGATCGAGATGCCCGAGATCGACGAACAGCGCATCGCCCTCCGTCGCGCGAAAGTCGGCTCCCTGCTCCACTGTCTTCAGCTCCGGCTTGATGCCGGCGACGCGCGCGCCTTCGTCGAAGATGCGGCGGTCGCCGATCACGACGAGACGGCTGCGGGCGCGGATGTCGTCCTGCGCCACGAGCTTGGCGGTCAACTCCGGGCTGATGCCGGCGGGATCTCCCATCGCCAGCGCAATGAGCGGCTTTGCAGTCATATGATCACCTTCTCCTGGGCCGTCGTCTCAGCCGTTGGGGATATGGGTTTGCGCCAGGGGCGCGCGAGCTGCAATGCGAGCGGAAGCAGCAGCAGTGCGATGCCGGCCACGATCAGGCACGTCACCAGCTTGTTCGCAAAGAAGATCCCGAGCGATCCCTTCGACATCAGCATCGATTGCCGGAACGCATCCTCGGCCTTGTCGCCGATGACGATCGCGAGCACCAGCGGCGCCAGCGGATAGAACAGCTTCTTGAAGAGATAGCCGACGATCCCGAAGCCGAGCATCATGACCACGTCGAGATAGGAGTTCGACACCGAATAGGCACCAACGACGCAGATGATCACGATCAGGGGCGCGATCACCACGAAGGGAATCCGCATCAAGGCCGCGAATACGGGGACGGTCAGCAGAACCAGCGCGACGGCGACGATGTTGCCGACATACATCGAGGCAATCAGCCCCCAGACAAAGTCCTTCTGGTCGACGAACAGCATCGGCCCGGGATTGAGGCCCCAGATCATCAGCCCGCCCATCATGACGGCGGCGGTCGCCGAACCGGGAATGCCGAGCGAGAGCATCGGCAGCAGCGCGCTGGTGCCGGCGGCATGATCGGCCGTCTCCGGCGAGATGATGCCTTCGACCTCACCCGTGCCGAAGTACCGGCCACGGCGCGAGAAGCGGCGGGCGATGCCGTAGCTCATGAAGGACGCCGCGGTCGGGCCGCCCGGCGTGATCCCCATCCAGCATCCGATCGCGGCACTCCGCAACAATGCAACGCTGTGCCGCGGCAGTCGGCCGACAGCACGAAACACCTCGCGCCAATCGATCTTCGAGGAGACCGCGCGGGCATGAAACTCCTCTTCGACCGCGACCAGCAGCTCGCCGATGCCGAACAGGCCCATCACCGCGACGACGAAGTTCACGCCCTTCACCAGCTCGTCGATGCCCATGGTGAGGCGGACGCTGCCGGAGACGGTGTCGATTCCGATCGCGGCGATCGCGAAGCCGATCGCCAGCGCCACGACGGTCTTGATGGGCGCCGCGCCGCCCATGCCGACGAAGCTCGCAAAGGCGAGGAAATAGACCGCGAAATATTCCGGCGGCCCGAAGGCGAGCGCGACCTGCGCCACCCAGGATGCGAGGAAGGTGATCAGGATGACGCCGATCAGCGCGCCGAACGCCGCCGAGCCGAAGGCAGTGGCGAGCGCCGTCGTCGGCCGGCCATCACGAGCCATGGGATAGCCGTCGAAGGTGGTCGCGACCGACGATGGCTCGCCCGGAATGTTGAACAGGATCGAGGTGACCGAGCCGCCGAACAGGGCCCCCCAGTACATGCTGGAGAGCAGGATGATCGCCGACACCGGCTGCATGCCGAACGTCAGCGGCAGCAGCAGCGACACCCCGTTCGGCGCACCCAGCCCCGGCAGCACGCCGACGAGAATGCCGAGCAACACGCCGACGACCATCAGGGCCAGATGCGGCACGGTGACCGCGATGGTGAAGCCGTGCAGGAGTTCTCCGAGATTATCCATCGGCCCCGCCCTCAGAAGCCGAATGCGGCGGCCAGCGCGCCATGCGGCAGACTGACCTGGAACATGCGCTCGAACACGACGTAGAGGGCGAGCGTCGTGGCCGCCGCCATCGCCAGCGCACGTGGCACGGATTGATGCCGGGGCATCGCCAGCACCGCGAAGACATACAGGGCCGAGGCGATGTACATCCCGGCCAGCGGGATCGCGGCAACGAAGATCGCGGCCGGCACGAACAGGCCGGCAAGCCGGCGCAGCTCGATCGGCGTGATCGCGATGGGGACATTTGCAAGCGTCGCAGCCGGCAGCACGCCCCGCACCAGATTGTAGAGGCTTCCGAGCACGATGATGATGCCGGTCAGGAACGGGAACGTGCCGGCGTCGACGCCCGCGCTCGACCAGCCGATGCCGTTGTCGAGGCTGGAGACGACGACGGCCGCACCAAAGCTCCCGGTGAGGACGGCGGTCGCAAGTTCAAGAGCGCGGCGCGATATCATGGTGCGGGACCTTCCGCTTTACTTGACCAGCCAGCCCTGCTCGCCCGCGACCTGTTTGACGTGCTCGAGGTCCTCCTTGATGAACTTGTCGAACTCGGCCCCGGTCAGGAACGTGTCGACCTGGGAGGTCTTCTCGATGTAGTCCTTCCATTCCGGCGTCGCCTGCACCTTCTTCATCAAGTCGACGTAGAACGCGGCCTGCTCCGGAGTGACCTTGCCGGGCAGCCACACCGTGCGCGGCTGTTCGTATTGCTTGATGTCGAGACCCTGCTCGACGCAGGTTGGAACGTCGCCCCAGCCTTCGGTCGCCGTGACCTTGGCGCCCGGCGCCAGCCGCTTCGGGCTGAACACGCAAAGCGGGCGCTGCGTCCCACCGCGCCATTGCCCGAGGCTTTCGCTGGGATTGTTGACGTGGGAATCGAGGTGTCCGCCGGCGAGCTGCACCGCGGTCTCCGCGCCGCTCTTGAACGGGATGTAGGTCAGCTTGACGTGACCGGCCTTCTCGATCATGCGGGTCAGCACCTCGTCGGTGTCCTTTGACTGCGCGCCGCCCATCTTGAATTCGCCGGATGCGGCCGCCTTCAGATAGTCACCCGCCGTCTTGTACGGCGCATCCTGCTTGACCCAGAGCAGGAACTCGTCCTGCGCCATCGCCGCGATCGGGGTGAGATCGGTGTAGTTGAAGGCGACCTTGGAGACGAGCGGCTGCTGCCAGGCGTTCGAGGTGCCGAAGATCACCTTGTAGGGATCGCCGGCGGAAGCCTTGCCGTAGACATAGCCTTCCGCGCCGCTGCCGCCGCCCTTGTTGACGACGACGATCGGCTGCTCCGTCAGCTTGTACTTGGTGATGATGTTCTGCACAGCGCGGGCGAGATTGTCGGTGCCGCCGCCCGGCCCTGCCGTGGCCACGAACTCGATCGGCTTTTGCGGTTGCCAGGCGGCGAGCGCCGGCATGGTGCCGGCGAGTACGGCCGCAGCCGCGGATAGCAGAAGCCTTGACGTCCCACCCATGATTTCCTCCAGCTTTTATGTTTTTTTGTTCTACCGACGTCCGGTCAGGCGACGCGTTCCTCGCGCCTCGCTAAGCCCAGAACGATTGCGCCTTCTTTCTCGAGCGCTTCGATCTGCTTCTGGTCGAACCCGTGCTCGGCCAAAACCTCGCTTGTGTGCTCACCATAGACCGGCGCGCCCGACAGCACTTTGCCTGGGGTCTCCGAAAACTTGACGGGAAGCCCGATCGTCTTCACGGGGCCGAGCGTGGAGTGCTCGACCTCGACGACCATCTCGCGCGCCAGCGTCTGGGGATCGCTGAGCGCCTCCAGCATGTCGTGCACGGGTCCGCACGGCACGCCCTTTTCGTCCAGTGCTGCCAGCCAATGAGCCCGCGATTTGGTGCGGAAACGCTCGCCCAGGACCGCCTCGAGCTCCTTCAGGTTCGCCATGCGGTCGGAGCCGTTGGCGAAGCGCGGATCGGCGGCCAGTTCGCTCGCACCGAGTGCTTCCAACATCAACAGCCAATGCTTCTTGTTGGCACCACCGACCACGAGCCAGCCGTCCGAAGCTTCAAAAGCCTGGTATGGCGCGTTGAGCGGATGGGCCGAGCCCATCGCGCGCGGCGCCGTGCCTGCGGCCAGCGCGATCGTGGACTGCCAGTAGGTCTGCACCAGCGCCGCCTCATAGAGCGACGTCTCGACCCACTGCCCCTCGCCGGTCTTGAGGCGGTGCGTATAGGCGGCGAGGATACCCATGCTCGCGAGCAGGCCGGCGGTGATGTCGGACAGCGGCGGGCCGCATTTGACCGGCGGCCCATCCGGGCGTTCGCCGGTAAAGCTCATGATGCCGCTCATGGCCTGCGCGACGAGGTCAAAACCGCGGCGATGCTTGTAGGGGCCGGTGCGGCCGAAGCCCGACAGCGAGCAGTAGATCAACGTCGGATGCTGCTTGTGCAGGTCTTCGTAGCCGAAGCCCAGGCGTTCCATGGCCCCTGGCGCAAAGTTCTCGACCAGTACGTCAGCGCCCGCGATCAGCCGTCGCAGCACCGCTTTACCACCTTCGGTCTTGAGGTCCAGCACGATGCCGCGCTTGTTGCGGTTCATCATCAGGAAGGAGGCCGCCTCCTCGCCGATCTTCGGCGGCACCGAATGGCGAGTGTCGTCGCCGTTCGGCGATTTCTCGATCTTGATGACGTCGGCGCCCATGTCAGCGAGCATCAGGGTGCAGGTCGGCCCCGCCATGACATGGGTGAGATCGATAACCTTGAGGCCGGCAAGCGGCCCCGGACGGCCGGAGTTGGTTTGTGCTCGATCGCTTTGCATCGGGGCGTCCTATTGGCCGCGCCATTGCGGCGCGCGCTTGTTGAGGAAAGCATCGAGCCCTTCGCGAAAATCCTGGCTCGTGTAACACATCAGGATGAGGTCGTCCCCCTCGTCCCGCGTCAGCCGCCTTTGCAGGCGGGCCACGGCCTGCTTGGTCGCGGTCAATGTCAGCGGCGCGTGGCTGGCCAAGAGCCGGGCAAGTTCATCGGCTCGCTGGTCGAGCGCTGCGATGTCATCGACGACCTCGCCGAGCAGCCCGACGCTGGCGGCTTCGGCGGCGTCAACGAGGCGCGCGGTGAAGATCAGATCCTTGACGCGCGCAGCGCCGATCAGCGCGGTGAGACGGCTGACATTGGACATCGACAGGCAATTGCCGAGGGTCCGAGCGATGGGAAATCCGATTTTCGTGCTGCTGGTGCCGATGCGCAGGTCGCAGGCCGCGGCAATGCCGGCGCCGCCGCCCGTGCAGAACCCGTTGATCGCCGCGATCGTGGGCACGCGGCACTGCTCGAGGGTCGTGAGCACGCGATCGATCCGGTTCTCGTAGTCGATGGCGTCCTGAGGCGTCTTGAATTCGCGGAACTGATTGATGTCGGTGCCCGAGGCAAAGGCCTTGTCGCCGGCCCCGCGCAGCACCAGCACCTTGATCGAATGATCGTCGTTGACCTCTTCGCAGATCGCCGCCAGCCGCTCGTACATGGCGAAGGTGAAGGCATTGCGCGCCTGCGGGCGGTTGAAAGTGATCCACCCGATACTGTCCTTGCATTCAAAAACGAGGTCGTCCGTCTCCGCGGCATGGTCCATTTCCTCGTGTCCTTCTGTTTTTTGCATTTTTGAATGCAAAATTTGCAATTTTCAAGCTGGAACTTCCGAATAGTGGCGTATAACTTCATTTTTGCATTCAAACTGGAGCGTTTGCCCATGCTTCACGAGGAGGTTGTCGGCCGCATCCGCGCCATCCTGCTCGACGGTGAAATCCCGCCGGGCGCGCGGATTCCCGAGCGCGAGCTGTGCGACCGACTCCAGATCTCGCGCACGCCGCTGCGCGAGGCGCTCAAGGTGCTCGCCGCCGAAGGGCTCGTGCAGCTCCTGCCCCATCGCGGCTCGCGCGCGGCAAAGCTGACTGACAAGGACATGCGCGACCTGTTCGAGGTCTGCCAGGGTCTCGAGGCGCTCGCCGGCGAGCTCGCCTGCGAGCGCATCAGCGACGCCGGGATCGGCGAAATCGCCGCCGCGCATGACGACATGGTTCGGCATTATCGCGAGGGCGATCTGATCCAGTATTATCGCGGCAACCGCGCCATTCACGAGGCCATCGTCGCCGCAGCCGAAAATCCCGCGCTGACCGGGCTCTATGCCTCCGTGACCGCGCGCATCCGCCGCGCGCGCTACGTCACGCCGATGACACCGCAGCGCTGGGCGTTCGCCGTGAAGGAGCACGAGGCGATCCTGAACGCGCTGCAGCGGCGCGACGGCGCCGGCCTCTCCCACATCCTGCGCGCGCATCTGCGCCACAAGCGCGAAGAGGTCTTGCAGGCGGGCTTTGCCGAAACGGAAGGAAACGACCCGGCACTGCGGATCGCGTGAGGCGGGCTCGCCCGGCGAGCATTCATTCATTCCGCCTCTGGCCTTCGCGCCGCTTCGCCGCGATAACCGCCTCGAACATCCGAACCGTCCGATTTCACTTTCGCCCGATTATCCTCGCCGCCCTCTGTCGGCTGAATCGGTAGCGCGTTAGACGTGAAGCGTCCCTGCTTCACGCTCTGCGAGCAAGTCCGCTCGCCCTTGCGCAGCCAACGGAGACCATCATGACCAAACCCAGCATCGTTTTCGCACACGGCCTTTGGGCCGACGGATCGTGCTTCGGCAAGCTGATCCCGACGCTGCAAGCCGAAGGCCATGAGGTCATGGCGAGCCAGCACGGGCTCGATTCACTCGCAACAGATGTCGCCTGCGTGACGGCGTGTTTTGGCCGTGTTCCCGGACCCGTGGTCCTCGTCGGCCATTCCTATGGTGGCACGCTCATCACGCACGCCGGCACCGATCCGCGGGTGGCCGCGCTGGTCTACATCGCAGCGCTCGCGCCCGATGCCGATGAAACCTCGCAGAGCCAGATTGCAAAATTTCCGACGACGCAGGTGTTTGGCCACATCGACGCGCCGGCGGGCCGTGTCTGGCTCAAGCCAAGCGGCCTGACGCACTTTGCCGGCGACCTGCCCGAGGCCGAGCAGAAGCTGGTCTACGCGACGCAAGGGGCGCCGGTTGCGGATCTCCTTACCCAGAAGGCCGATGGCACCGCGTGGAACGCGAAACCGAGCTGGTACATCCTCGCCAGCAAGGACCAGACGGTTCACCCCGATCTGCAGCACTTCGTCTCGAAGCGCATGAACGCCACCGTGACCGAAGTGCCTTCGTCCCACGTCCCCATGCTGTCGAAGCCGGATGTGGTTTTGGACGTGATCCGTAAGGCAGCGAGTGCGATCGCGGCGAAGTGACATTAGCCGTCCAAGCCAATGTCGTTCTTCAAATCGGGTCCGGGCGGCGCATGCCGACCGGACCATTGGCCAAATACACAATACAATTTCTGCGTTTCCTAATATCGAATAATTCGATTGTAACCGCCAATATTATTCGTTTGTCAAAATCACTCTTCTGCGTAGCTTGGGCAGCGTGGCATCGCCGGTTGCCCGCGAAGGCCGCTTCCTGCAGACGCCTCACGCACACCAGGAGTGATCATGATTACGACATCACAGGGCGAAGCGTCATTCTTCCACCTGCTGCTCCGCTGGGTCACCTATCGGTTGGCACAAACGATGGCGGCAATCGCGCCGGTGCACCGCGCTGGCGAAATCGCGGCCGCGGCCGCGGCGAGCAACAATCCCTCGGGGGCGTAAACCAGCCGTCAGCGGCGCTTGCGGGCGCCGCGCGCCGGCGTTTCCGTCACGCGCCGGCTCTGTTCGACCGCGAGATCGCGCATGATCGCTATCGCGCTCTGCACGTGGTCGTCGGGCTGGTCGACCGAATAGACGACATAGGCCGGCATCGAGAATTTCGGCGCTCCCACCACCAAGTGCAGCCGCCGCGCCTTCAGCAGCGGCTCGACGATCCGGTGCGCAAAATAGCCGGAGCCGCCGTTGGCGAGAACGTGCTGCAGCCCGAGCCAGCCGATGTTGGCGGTCAGCGCAGGCCCGGCGAAATTGGGAAAGACGGCACTGTGCCGGGCGTAGAATTCGGGCCCCCAGTCGACATAGACGTAGCCGTCCTGCGGCTCCGGATCGCTCCTGGGATTGGTCGAGACCAGCACGAGCTGCTCCTCGATCAGCAACTCGACCTTGAGGCCGGGGCGGCTTTGCGGGGTGTACATCACGCCGATGTCGATGCGGCCCTCGACCAGCCCCTGCATCAATTCCGGCTCGAGCGCGCTCTCGGCGCGGATGGAGATTTGCGGATTGGCCTCCTGCATGCGCGGTACCCAAAGCAGCAGGAACTCCTCCCACAGGCCGATGCGGCCTCCGACCACCAGCGCCCCGCTAAATCCCTTGGGGACGCCGACGTCGTGGCGGGCCTGCTCGACGGTGCGAACAAGCGTCGAAGCGTGGCGCTGGAACTGTCGCCCGGCCGCCGTCAGCGCGGCACCGGCCTTGTTGCGTACGAACAGCGTGCAACCGAGCAGTTCTTCGAGGCTGTGGATCCGCGTGCTGACGGTGGACTGGCTGACGTGAAGGCGCTCGGCGGCCGTGATGAAATTGCCGGTCGCGACCACGGTCAGGAATGTACGCGCGAGCTCGGTATCCAGGGGCGCACCTCACACATCGACATTGTCGATATGAAAGGCGCTGTCTTGAAGGATGTCAAA
This sequence comes from Bradyrhizobium sp. Arg816, assembly GCF_029989365.1. Taxonomy (GTDB): domain Bacteria; phylum Pseudomonadota; class Alphaproteobacteria; order Rhizobiales; family Xanthobacteraceae; genus Bradyrhizobium. The sequence continues at coordinate 567,811 of NZ_JAPRAQ010000002.1, forward strand.
TTGAAGGAGTGCCGCTCAGCACCCGAGCCTGTCGGCGACCCCGCCAAAATCCTTGGCGACGATGTCCCAATTGCCGGTCGCCTCGAAATCGACCTTCTGGAGCGGACCGTATTCGGTCGGCCGCGCCACGAACGCGGTCTTCAGCCCGTTCTTCTGGGCGGCGGCGAGATCGCCGTTGTGGGCGGCGACCATCATCACCTGCTCCGGCTTGAGGCCGAGCAGGCGCGCGGCGCCGAGATAGGTCTCGGGATCGGGCTTGTAGTGCTCGAACAGCTCGGCCGACATGATGAGGTCCCACGGCAGGCCTGCGAATTTCGCCATGTTGGTGAGCAGCGCGACGTTGCCGTTCGACAGCGGCGAGATCACGAATTTGGTCTTGAGGCGGGTCAGGCCGGCGACGCTGTCGGGCCAGGGATTGAGGCGGTGCCAGCCCTTGGTGAGATAGTCGAGATCGGCGTCGGTGAGGCCCTTGATCGAGAATTGCGCGACCAGCTTTTCCAGCGAGCGGCGGTGCAGATCGTCGAGCATGACATAGCCGCGCTCGGGATGTTTGCGCACGTCGTCCATCGAGGCCATGTACATGCCGCGCCAGCCGTCGACCAGAGCGGTCCAGTCGGCGCTGATCCCGCGGCCCTTCGCCCACCACATGAAGTCGGTGATCAGGCTGGTGCGCCAGTCGACTACGGTGCCGAACACGTCGAACACGAGGGCTTTGACGGCGGAGAGATCGGACATGGGCGCTTCCCCTGATTGTTCTTGTTGTCATTCCGGGGCGATGGCACCGGGGCCGGCCTTCGGCCAGCCCGATGACAGCTCCACATCGAGCCCGGAATCCAGAAGTTGTTGCGCAAGATTCCGGGTTCTCGCTTCCCGAGCCCCGGAATGACGGAGGGCGTCAGTCCAGATGGAACTTCGCCAACTCACGATGCTCGGCCTTGATGTAGCGCACGGTGCCGGTGACGGAGCGCATCACGACCGTCTCGGTCTCGATCACGCCGTCCTTGCGGAACTTGACGCCCGACAGCAGCGAGCCGGTGGTGACGCCGGTGGCGGCGAAAAGGCAGTCGCCGCGCGCCATGTCCTCGATGCCGTAGATCATCTTGGGATCGTTGACGCCCATCTTGGCGGCGCGCTCGCGCTTCTCGTCGGAATCCAGGATCAGGCGGCACTGCATCTGGCCACCGATGCAGCGCAGCGCCACGGCCGCGAGCACGCCTTCCGGCGCGCCGCCGGTGCCGAGATACATGTCGACGCCGGTGTTGTCAGGGTCGGCACAGTGGATCACGCCGGCAACGTCGCCGTCGGTGATGAGGCGGACGGCGGCGCCGGTCGAGCGCACGCTCTCGATGATGCTGGCATGGCGCGGACGGTCGAGCACGAGAACGGTGATGCCATCCGGCTGGACGCCCTTGGCCTTGGCGAGGCGGCGGACGTTGTCAGCCGGCGTCGCATCGAGATCGACGACGCCCTTGTCGTAGCCCGGCCCGATCGCAAGCTTCTGCATGTAGACGTCGGGCGCGTGCAGCAGCGTGCCGCCGTCGGCCATCGCCATGGTGGCAATCGAGCCCGGCATGTTCTTGGCGCACAGCGTGGTGCCTTCGAGCGGGTCGACCGCGATGTCGACCTGCGGGCCGGCGTTCATGCCGACCTTCTCGCCGATGAACAGCATCGGCGCTTCGTCGCGCTCGCCCTCTCCGATCACGATGGTGCCCTCGATCGGCAGCTTGTTGAGCTCGCGCCGCATGGCGTCCACGGCGGCCTGGTCGGCCGCCTTTTCGTTGCCGTGCCCGCGCAGCCGCGCCGAAGACACCGCCGCCCGCTCCGTCACCCGCACGATCTCCAGCGTGAGAATGCGCTCGAGCAACGCGTGCGGCGGGACTGAAATATGGGTCGACATCGGCTAACTCCTTCGGAACAGTTTTGGACGGAAATCTCCGTCCGCATCAACTCGTAACACCCACAGTTCGTTCGAACCGCGTCTTATTGTTTGAGCATGACCTTTCCGGAAAACCGCTTCACATTTTTCCGGGGCATGCTCAGTTCTTCTCGATCCGGATCACCTGCGGCCGTCCGCTGATCACCTTGTCCTTCTGCACGGCGGAGAGCGCGCGGCGCACGGCGTCCTCATGCGTCGCATAGGTGATCAGGATGACGGGCACGGGCACCGCCTTGCCGTTCGCCGGCGCAGCGCCGCCATTGGGATGACGCTGCACGATCGACTCGATCGAAATCTTCTGCTCCGCGAGCCGGGTCGCGATCGCGGCCGCAGTGCCCGGGAAATCCCGCGCCAGCAGGCGGATATAGTAGCCGCCCTCATGCCGCTCCATCGGCGCCTTCTTGGTGTCGCGCAGATGCGAGATCGGCCGGCCGAACGGATTGGCGCGGATGCCGCGCGCAACGTCGGCGATGTCGGCGACGACGGCGGATGCGGTCGCAGCACCGCCGGCGCCGGGGCCGACCAGCGTGATCGGAGGGATGCCCTCGCCATCGATCGTGACCGCATTGGTGACACCCATCACCTGCGCGATCGAGGAGGATTTTGGAACCATGGTCGGGTGCACGCGCTGCTCGATCCCCTTGGCGGTGCGAACCGCAACACCGAGCAGCTTGAGCCGGTAACCGAGATCGTCGGCCGCGCGCAGATCTTCCGGCGCGATGGATGAGATACCTTCGACATACACCGCGCTTTGAGCAACTTTCGTGCCGAAAGCGAGGCTGGCGAGAATGGCAAGTTTTTGCGCGGTGTCATGGCCATCGACGTCGAAGGACGGATTGGCCTCGGCGTAGCCGAGCCGCTGCGCATCCTTGAGGCATTCGGCGAACGACAGCCCCTCCTGCTCCATCCGCGTCAGGATGTAATTGCAGGTGCCGTTAAGGATGCCGTAGACGCGGGTGACCCCGGTTCCGGCAAGCCCTTCGCGTAACGTTTTGATGACAGGGATCGCGGCGCCGACCGCTGCCTCGAAATTCAGCGCGCCGCCGTGCTTTTCGGCGGCCTTGGCAAGCTTCAGGCCGTGCTTGGCGAGCAGCGCCTTGTTGGCGGTGACGACCGACTTGCCCGCATTCAGTGCCGCTTCGACCGCAGAGAGAGCGGGATCACCGGCGCCGCCCATCAGCTCGACGAAGCAGTCGATGCCGGGATGCGTGGCCAGTGCCATGGGGTCCCTGGCCCATTCGACGCCGCGCAGGTCGACGCCGCGCTTCTTCGCCTTCGAACGCGCGGTGACGGCGACGACGCGAATGCCGCGGCCGCTGCGGCCCGCGAGCACGCGGGCCTGGGTCTCGATTAAACGGACAACTTCGGCGCCCACGGTGCCGAGCCCCGCTATGCCCACTTTCAGGGGTGCAACCATGATGCTTTAGAAAACCTGCCGAAGAGAAACTTAACGCCGATTGGCGAGCGGAACGACGTTGTGCAACGTTTCGATGCCGCTTTCAAGGAAGCGGCGCACGCCGCGCGCGGCCTGCCTGATCCGTTGCTCGTTTTCCACCATGGCGATGCGGACATATCCTTCACCGTGCTCGCCGAAGCCGACGCCGGGCGAGACCGCGACGCCGGATTTCTCCACCATCAGGGTTGCGAACTGCATGCTGCCGACGCTGCGGAAGGCCTCCGGCAGCGGCACCCATGCGAACATGGACGCTTCCGGCGGCGGGATCTCCCAGCCGGCACGGCCGAATGATTCCACAAGCGCGTCGCGGCGCTTGCGGTAGGTGTCGCGCATCTCCTTGATGCAATCGTCGGGGCCGTTCAGCGCGGCGGTCGCCGCGACCTGCACCGGCGTGAAGGCGCCGTAGTCGAGGTAGGATTTGACGCGGGCGAGCGCGGCGATCACGCGCTCGTTGCCGACCGCAAAGCCCATGCGCCAGCCCGCCATCGAATAGGTCTTCGACATCGAGGTGAACTCGACCGTGACGTCGATCGCGCCAGGCACCTGGAGCACCGAGGGCGGCGGGTTGTTCTCGTCGAAATAGACTTCGGCATAGGCGAGATCGGACAGGATCAGGATCTCGTGCTTCTTCGCGAACGCGACGAGGTCCTTGTAGAAGTCGAGGCTCGCGACATAGGCGGTCGGGTTCGAGGGGTAGCAGACGACGAGCGCGAGCGGCTTCGGGATCGAATGCACGATCGCCCGTTCCACCGCCTCGAAGAATTGCGGCGTCGGCTCCGAGGGCACCGAGCGGATAACGCCGCCCGCCATCAGGAAGCCGAAGGCGTGAATCGGGTAGCTCGGGTTCGGACAGAGGATGACGTCGCCGGGCGCGGTGATCGCCTGCGCCACATTGGCAAAGCCCTCCTTCGAACCGAGTGTCGCGACGACCTGGGTGTCGGGGTTGAGCTTCACGCCGAAGCGGCGGGCGTAATAAGCGGCCTGGGCCCGGCGCAGCCCGGGGATGCCGCGGGAGGCCGAGTAGCGGTCGGTGCGCGGCTTGCCCAGCGTCTCCTTCAGCTTCTCCAGCACATGCGCCGGCGCCGGCAGGTCCGGATTGCCCATGCCGAGGTCGATGATGTCGGCGCCGGCATTCCGCGCGGCCGCCTTGGCCCGGTTGACCTGCTCGAACACGTAAGGCGGAAGGCGGCGGATGCGGTAAAACTCTTCCATGGCTCTCTGGGCTCCGGGCATCCGGTCAGGACAGAATCGACCGGCCATGACAGCCGCTCGGGAAAGCTCTCGCCCCCTCGCGAAAATCACTCAAAATCAAACGCTTAGAGCAATATTCGACGGCAGGAGCTGAGGTCGTTCGCCCTGACTCTCGGCTGAACTGAGGTCTTTTAGCACGGCATGGCGGGGGCGCCAGCGATTACGCCGCGTTACTTGGCGTCTTTTGCGGCAACCGATTGGCGCTCGCGCGCGGCGGCCAGCTCGGCTTCGATCTTGGCGCGCTGGTCCGGCGGGATGATCGCCTGATCACGATCCGGCGGCAGATCGTGCACCGGAAGGTAGGAGCCGGGCTCCCTGGGATGGGCCTGCGCGTCGGTGGGCGTATAGTCAGCCAGCTGACTCGAGCAGCCGCCCAAGGCAAGCGCCGCCATCAGCAGCGCGCCACAGATCGGCAGCGACTTTTGCAGGTCCCTCAACGCCAACACTTGGGAAATCCCCTACTCATCCCAACGCAAGGCTGCCGGAGCTTAACCCGACAACCTGCCCAAGCTCAAACCATTGCTGCCCACAAATGGTACGAGCGAGAATACTGCCAAGGCCCACGGTGGAAGAGGTGCACGCTGATTGTGACAAAACCAAGGGGCTTTGTCGCAGTGCAGCACATGTTGGAGCTTGTTTAACGCCAAACATGCGAGCTTCGCGGTGACGAATACGGAATGAATCGTTACTGTTCTGCTCATGAGTAGCGCCACGACCGACACAACCAAATCCGAAACGAAGTTCGATGCGGAAGCCTTCGCGATGAATGTCGCGCGGGCGATGGAGAGCGGCGGCAAGGCGCTCGCCGCGTATCTGAAGCCACGCGAGAGCGGCGAGGTGCAGGATCGCCCGCCGGCCGAGCTGACGGAAGTGGTCAAGACCTTCACGTCGGTCGCCGAATACTGGCTGGCGGATACGTCCCGCGCGTCGGATCTGCAGACCAAGCTCGCCAAGGATTATCTCGACCTCTGGGGCTCGGCGGCACGCCGCATGGCTGGCCAGGACGCTTCACCCGCGATCGCGCCCTCGCCGCGCGACAAGCGCTTTGCCGATCCGGAATGGAAGTCGAACCAGTTCTTCGATTTCGTGATGCAGCTCTATCTGCTCACAGCCAAATGGGCGCAAGAGCTGGTGCAGGACGCCGAGCTCGATCCGCAGACCCGCCGCAAGGCGGAGTTCTACGTCCAGCAGGTCACCAATGCGATCTCGCCGTCGAACTTCGTGCTGACCAATCCGGAAGTGCTGCGCGAGACGGTGGCGAGCAGCGGCGAAAATCTCGCACGCGGCCTGAAGATGCTGGCCGAGGACATCGCGGCCGGCAAGGGCATGCTGAAGATCCGCCAGTCCAATCCGGACAACCTCGTCGTCGGCGTCAACATGGCGACGACGCCGGGCAAGGTGATCTACCAGAACGAGATGATGCAGCTCATCCAGTATTCGCCGACCACGGAGAACGTGCTGCGCACGCCGCTCCTGATCGTGCCGCCCTGGATCAACAAGTTCTACATCCTCGATCTCAAGCCGGAGAAATCCTACATCAAGTGGTGCGTCGACCAGGGCATCACCGTGTTCGTGATCTCATGGGTCAATCCCGACAAGCGGCTCGGCACCAAGAGCTGGGAAGACTACATGAAGGAAGGCCCGCTCACGGCGATGGACGTGATCGAGAAGGTCACCGGCGAGTTGAAGGTGCACACCGCCGGCTATTGCGTCGGCGGCACCATGCTCGCGACCACGCTGGCCTGGCTCGCCGAGAAGCGCCGCCAGCGCGTGGCCTCGGCGACATTCTTCGCGGCGCAGGTCGACTTCACCCATGCCGGTGATCTCCTCGTGTTCGTCGACGAGGAGCAGATCGCAGCCCTCGAGCAGGACATGAAGGCCGCCGGCGTGCTCGAAGGCTCGAAGATGGCGATGGCCTTCAACATGCTGCGCTCCAACGATCTGATCTGGTCCTATGTCGTCAGCAACTATCTGAAGGGCCAGCAGCCGAGCGCGTTCGACCTCTTGCACTGGAATTCGGATGCGACGCGCATGACCGCGTCGAACCATTCCTATTACCTGCGCAACTGCTACCTGGAGAACCGGCTCTCCACCGGCACCATGGTGCTCGACAACACGCTGCTCGACCTCTCCAAGGTCAAGGTGCCGGTCTACAACCTCGCCACCCGCGAGGACCACATCGCGCCGGCCGAATCGGTGCTGTACGGCTCGCAGTTCTTCGGCGGCCCGGTGAAATACGTCCTGTCCGGCTCGGGCCACATCGCCGGCGTGGTCAACCCGCCCGCCTCGAACAAGTACCAGTACTGGACCAACGACAACGTCAAGGACGTCAACGTCGCCGAATGGATGAAGGGCGCGGTGGAGCACAAGGGCTCGTGGTGGCCGGACTGGCGCGAATGGCTGGGCGGGCTCGATCCCGAGGAAGTCCCGGCGCGCGTAGTCGGCAGCGAGGCCCTGCCCGCGATCGAGGACGCGCCCGGCAGCTATGTCAGGGTTCGCGCCTAGCGGGATTTCTTTGCGCATGGCGCAATCCTGCGCGCTTGTATAATCTCGCGTTCAACACAGCGACGACAGAGGGGACCGGGTTATGACGCGCGAATTGTTCTGGCTGACACTGACGGTGATCCTGACCGGGATCCTCTGGATTCCCTACACCATCAACCGCTGCCAGGTTCGGGGGCTCAGTGGCGCCTTGGCCAATCCCTCGCGCGGCGACAAGCCGCAGGCGGAGTGGGCGAACCGCCTGATGTTCGCGCATGACAACGCCGTCGAAAACCTCGTGCTCTTCGCGCCGCTGGTGCTGATCCTGAACGCGATCGACTATTCCTCGAAATGGACCGTGCTCGCCTGCGCGGTCTATTTCTGGTCGCGTGTCGCGCATCTGATCGTCTATGCGCTCGGAATCCCGGTGTTCCGGACTCTCGCCTTCACCGTCGGCTTCCTCGCCCAGGCCGTGCTTGCGCTGGCAATCTTCAAGGTGCTCTAGAAATCGGGTCTCTTAGGGATCAGGCCCTGCGTACGACGAGGTTCAGCATGTTGGCTGGCGTCTCGTCGAAACTCTGGATCACGTTGGTGTCCGACGACAGCGTGATCCACGAACCTGCGCTGGCGTAAGTCATCTCGAGCCACTCCCGCGAGACGTAGCTGTAGTAGCGTCCGAGGCTGTCGCGGCCATCGTCCTCACCCATCTTGTAGCTGGCGTAGAACACGCCTGATGGCTTGAGCGCACGGTGGATCTTTCCAAGGATGCCGGCGAGTTCGTCGCGTGGCACATGCAGCAGACAGGCGCTCGCCCAGACGCCGTCATAGGCCTCGTGCGCATCCAGCTGGTCGAACCGCATCGCCTCGACGGGATGACCAAGCCGGCGCGAGGCGATCTCGGCCATTTCGGGCGAGCCATCGGTCGCACGCACTGAAAAACCTTCGGCGAGCATCACTGCGGAATGATTGCCGGCACCGCAACCGAGCTCGAGGATCGCGCCTCCCGGCGGCAGCAGGGCGAGAAAGCCCCGCAACCGCGTCGATACGGCCTTCGCCCAGCCGGCATAGACCTCGGGGTTCTGCCGGTAGAATTGCAAGGTCGCTTCGTCCACCGCAGTACCTCGTGTCATGGAAACAGCGCGATCTGCTCCAACCCCGCCGTCTCGGGCAGCCCGAACATCAGGTTCATGTTCTGGATCGCTTGCCCGGCCGAACCCTTCACCAGATTGTCGAGCGTGGAAATCACGATCGCCCGGTTCTTGATGCGGTCGGCGACGACGCCGATCTGCACATAGTTGGAGCCGCGCACATTCTGGGTCTGCGGCAGCACGCCCTTCCTGGCGACATGCACGAAGGGCTCGTTGGCATAAGCCTGCTCCAGCGCGCTTCGCAGATCGTCCGGCGTCGCGCCGTTGAGCTTGACGTAGGAGGTGCAGAGTTCGCCGCGCGCCATCGGAATAAGATGCGGCGTGAAGTTGATCGTCACTGCGGAACCGGCGGCGACGCCGATCTCCTGCTCGATCTCGGGCGCGTGCCGGTGGGTGCCGACCGAATAGGGCGACAGCCCCTCGCCCGCCTCGCTGAACAACGTGTTCTGTTTCAGCCCGCGGCCGGCGCCGGTGACGCCCGATTTCGCGTCGATGACGATGTCGTCGACGTCGATCAGCTTGGCTTTCGCAAGCGGCACCAGCGCGAGCAGCGCCGCCGTGGGATAGCAGCCGGGACAGGCGACCAGCCGCGCCGACGTGATCTTCTCGCGATAGAATTCGGTGAGACCGTAGACCGCTTCGCCCTGCAGTTCGAGCGCCCGGTGCTCATGGCCGTACCATTGCGCATAGGTGCTCTTGTCCCGCAGCCTGAAATCGGCGGACATGTCGAGGACCTTGATTTTGGGATTTGCCTTGAGGACCGCGGCGATGATTTCCTGCGTGGTGCCGTGCGGCAGTCCGCAGAACACCGCATCGAGCTTGCTCCAGTCGACCTTTTCCCATTCCACGAGTTTCGGCAGGTCCAGCATGAAAAAATGCGGAAACACGTCGCCCATCGACTTGCCGGCATGGGTGTTGGCGGTGAGCGCGACGATCTCGGCATTCGGATGCCGGGCCAACAGGCGCACCGCATCGGCCCCGGTGTAACCGGAGGCGCCGAGAATGCCGATCTTCTTCGAGCTCATCACGCGTACCTTTCAGGCGTCATTTGATCGTCTTGCCGGGGTCGAAAGTCGCAGCGTCGCTTCGTCCACCGGGCTGGCCTCCCGAGCAACGTTCGATCAGCTATTGTCGGCAAGGCCCAACATCAGCCGCATGTTCTGCACGGCTGCGCCTGACGCGCCCTTGCCGAGATTGTCGAGCCGGGCGATCAGTACCGCCTGGTGATATTTGTCGCTGGCGAAGACGTGGAGCTCCAGCGTGTTGGTCTCGTTGAGCGCCTCCGGCTCGAGCTTGCCGCCCTTGGTCGCCTCGTTCTGGAGCGGCATCACCGAGACATATTTTGAGCCGGCGTAACGCTTAGCCAGCGCGGCCTGAAGGTCCGCACCGCTGGGCTTGCCGGGCAGCGCGTCGAGCTGGAGCGGCACCGAGACCAGCATGCCCTGCCGGTAGTTCGCGACCGAGGGAATGAAGATCGGCCGCCGCGTCAGTTTCGAATAGAGCTGCATCTCCGGCAAATGCTTGTGCTCGAAGCCGAGGCCGTAGAGCTCGAAGGACGGCGCGCTGCCGTCTTCGAAGCTCGCGATCATCGACTTGCCGCCGCCGGAATAGCCGCTCACCGCGTTGACGGTGACGGGATAATCGGGCGGCAACAGACCGGCATCGACGATCGGCCGCAGTAGCGCGATCGCACCGGTCGGATAGCAGCCGGGATTGGAGACCTTCTTCGCGGCCTTGATCTTGCCGGCCTGGTCCGGCGTCAGCTCGGGAAAGCCGTAGGCCCAGTCGGGCGCGACCCGGTACGCGGTGGAAGCGTCCAGCACCTTCGGCCCTGCGGTGCCCATGCTGTCGACCAGCGCCACTGTTTCCTTCGCGGCGTCGTCAGGCAGGCAGAGGATCACGAGATCGACCTCCTCCATCAGCGCCTTCTTGGCCGCGGGGTCCTTGCGCTTGTCGTCGGCGATCGTCTTCACGGTGACGTCGCTCTGGAGCTTCAGCCGCTCATTGATGCCGAGCCCGGTGGTGCCGGAGCCGCCGTCGACGAAGACGGTGGCGGGCTTCGTGGCCGCGCCGGTGGTCGGGGCCTTGGTGGTTTCGGTGAGGCTCATGGCGCGCTCCTTTCGAGCATGTTGGTTTCGTTCGCGAAGGCCTCCGGCCTCACGTCCTGCATCAGCTGTGCAATCTCCCTGGCGTCGGCGGCGGGTTGCGCACCGAGCGCGTTGGCGATCGCGGTATAGTCGGCGTCCGATTTGTGCTGGTTGAGCTTGAAGCTGCCTTCGACCTCTTCAACCGTCATGACCAGCCCCACGATTCCCTTCTTCAACGCTTCCAGCCGGCCTGCCGTCATCTTCGCCGATGTCCACGGCGCTTTCGGCAACAGCCAGCTCTCGAACTTGTCGCTCAGCGTGTCGATCTGCACCGCCAGCTGATCGTCCGACAACAGGCGCACCGGCCCGCTCAGATGCACCGACTGGTAGAGCCAGGTCGGCACCTGATCCGGCGAGACGTACCAGTCGGGCGATACATAGGCATCGGGGCCGTTGACCGCGAGCAGCCAGGAGGTCGCGCCGTCCGCCAGCTTTAGCAGCGGATTGTGACGGGCGACATGAAAGGCGGCCTGCGGCGTGCCGTCAGCGGCGTAAGTCAGGTAGAACGGCAGCGGCGAGGCGACCGGCTTGTGGCCGTCAAAGGCGCACATCGTGCCGAAGCCGCGCTCCTCGGCGAATTTCAGGCTCGCGGCGCGGTCCTGCTTGAAAAAGGGTGGCGTGTACATCGTGGTCTCCTGCTGGGCCTCCTCGGGGGGCCGCCGGATCAGATCGCGCTGACAGGAGAGAGAATGCCGCGGATCGGATCCAGCGGCAAAGACGATGATCTCAAACGCGATCGACCGCCCAAACCGCTAAAGAGCGGCGGCGGCGACGGGCGAACAGGATGGTCGCGGCGTTGATCATGGCGCGCGGCTATAAGGCCGGCGGGTTCCAGGGTCAAGTCCAAATCGATGGGGCGTGACGGCTGCCGCACGGGTGACGGCACGATGCCGCACTGGTGTCATCGGGTCGCAGCGGAATTTCCCATAAGCATGGGGGTTCCCGACAAAGACCGGCGCGCCACAACCCCGCCGGTCCGTGCCTTTCGTTCGCAACCCAGCCCCAGGACATCGCTATGACCGAGATCACCCGTCGCGCAACGCTGGCCGGCGCCTCCGCCTCGGCGCTCCTGCCCTTCGTGAAGACCTCGCCCGCAAGCGCCGCCGCGCCGCCGGCCGCGAACCAGAATGCGAGCTTCTACCGCTACAATGTCGGCACCCACCAGATCACGGTGGTCTGCGACGGCGTCGCCACCGTCAACCTGACGGACAATTACGCGGCCGGCGCCAGCAAGGACGACATCAGCAAGATCTTCGCCGAGAACCATCTGCCGACCGACAAGGTCACCCACACCTTCAATCCGGTCGTCGTCAACACCGGGCCGAAGCTCGTGCTGATCGATACCGGTCTCGGGCCCGACCAGTTCACACAGACCAAAGGCAAGGTCGGCCAGTTCCACAATAACCTTGCGGCGGCCAGCATCGACCGCGCGGCAGTCGACACCGTCATCATCTCGCACTTCCACGGCGACCACATCAACGGCCTGCTCGCGGCCGAGAACAAGCCGGCCTTCCCCAACGCCGAGATCATGGTGCCGGCGGTGGAATGGAAGTTCTGGATGGATGACGGCGAGATGAGCAAGGGGACCGGCAATCCGATCCTCGAAGCCAACTTCAAGAACATCCGCCGCGTGTTCGATGCGCTCGGCCGCAAGGTCACGCAATACGAGTCCGGCAAGGAAGTCGCGCCCGGAATCACCTCGGTGGCGAGCCCGGGCCACACGCCGGGACACAACTCCTTCATCGTTGCGTCCGGCGCGGAAAAGGTACTTGTGCAGGTCGACATCACCGCCGGCGCAGCGTTCCTGTTCGTGAAGCACCCTGAATGGAACATCGCCTCCGACGTCGACAAGCCGCTGGCGCAAGAGACGCGGCGGAGGCTCTACGACATGGCGATTGCCGAGAAGATGCCGATCCAGGCCTTCCATGCCGCCTTCCCCGGTCTCGTCCGCGTCGAGAAGGAGAAGGATGGTTCGGGCTATCGCTGGATTCCGTCGATCTGGAACGCTTCGCTTTAGGCTCTGCCATATGCGCTGACCGGGCGACCGAGCTGCCCGGTCAGATCAGGCGCCAGATCCATTCCATGATCGTCGCGATCACGTCGCCGAACAGCAGCAGCGCCGCGGACCAGACCAGCGCCGAGACGAAATTGGCGGCCTGAAAACTCCAATAGGGCATCTCGAAAATGCCGGCTGCGAGCGGCACCGAGGCGCGCAAGGGGCCAAAGAAGCGGCCGATGAAGATGCTGGGCACGCCCCAGCTCCGCACGAAGGCTTCGCCCCTGGGCAGCAGTTCCGGGTAGCGCGAGAGCGGCCACATCTGCGCGACCTGCTCCTTGTAGCGATAGCCGAACCAGTAGGAGACCCAGTCGCCGAGTGCAGCACCGATGCCGCCGGCGATCCAGACCGGATAGAAGCTGATGCCGCTCGCTCCGATCAGCGCGCCGATCGCAACCAGCGCCCCCCAAGCCGGGATCAGCAGCGAGATGAAGGCCAGCGACTCCCCGAAGGCGAGCAGGAACACGATCGGAGCCGCCCAGGCCTGGTGAGCACGCACGAAATCGGCCAGTGCGTGCGCGTACTGCTCCATTCCAGATTGCCTTCCCCGCCCCGTCACGGTCCTGTCAGATAAAAGGACTGGTAAGCCAAGGACTTGTGTGACATCAAGTCACAAAGCCGGGCCTGAGCCGGGCCCAGGTGTCAAATTGCCGGGAATTGGTGGGCCTGCGGCGTAAAATCGCCGGGATTGGCTCCCACCCACACCCGCCCGGCGGACCTGCGATGACCTTTGCAGGCCAGCCGTGGCATAGTCGGCCTAACCGATTCGCCGCCAGCGCGGCCCTCAAAGTGTATCAAGATATATGTCCAAGCAGTTGAAGCCAAAAGCAAAAGACGATTTTTTCGGCGGCGATGAGCCGAAGTCGCGCGCGCCTGCCAAGGCGCCTTCGCGCGGGACCGGCGGCGAAGCCGACTACACTGCGGCCGATATCGAGGTGCTCGAAGGCCTGGAACCGGTGCGCCGCCGGCCCGGCATGTATATCGGCGGCACCGATGAGAAGGCGCTGCATCACCTCTTCGCCGAAGTCATCGACAACTCGATGGACGAGGCGCTGGCCGGGCACGCGACCTTCATCGGAGTCGAGCTCAGCGCCGATGGGTTCCTGACCGTCACCGACAACGGCCGCGGCATCCCGATCGATCCGCATCCGAAGTTTCCGAAGAAGTCGGCGCTCGAAGTCATCATGTGCACGCTGCATTCGGGCGGCAAGTTCGACAGCAAGGTCTACGAGACGTCCGGCGGTCTGCACGGTGTCGGCATCTCCGTGGTGAACGCCCTCTCCTCGCTGCTCGAGGTCGAGGTCGCGCGCAGCCAGAAACTCTACCGCATGACGTTCGAGCGCGGGCACCCGAAGGGCAAGCTCGAGGATCTCGGCAAGATCAACAACCGCCGCGGCACGCGCGTGCGCTTCAAGCCCGACACCGACATCTTCGGCGCCAAGGCCGCGTTCAAGCCGCAGCGCCTGTTCAAGATGACGCGCTCGAAGGCCTATCTGTTCGGCGGCGTCGAGATCCGCTGGAACTGCGCACCCGAGCTCTTGAAGGGCGTCGAGGACGTGCCGGCGGAAGCGACGTTCCACTTCCCCGGCGGCCTCAAGGATTACCTCGCCGCTGCGATCCACGCCGACACGCTGGTGCATCCCGACATCTTCTCGGGCAAATCGGGCCGCAACGGCGCGCATGGCGCCTGCGAATGGGCTGTCGCCTGGACCGCGGATGCCGACGGCTTCCTGTCGTCCTACACCAACACCGTGCCGACGCCCGATGGCGGCACGCACGAATCCGGCCTGCGCAGCGCGCTGCTGCGCGGCCTGAAGGATCACGCCGAGCGCGTCGGTCAGGGCAAGCGCGCGTCATCCATTACGTCGGAAGACGTGATGGTGGGCGCGGCCGTGATGCTGTCGGTGTTCGTGCGCGAGCCTGAATTCCAGGGCCAGACCAAGGATCGTCTCGCCACCGCTGAAGCGCAGCGCATCGTCGAACAGGCGATGAAGGATCCGTTCGACCACTGGCTGTCGGGCAATCCGAACATGGCCAACCGGCTGCTCGACTTCGTGATCGACCGCGCCGAGGAGCGGCTGCGGCGTCGCCAGGAAAAGGAAACGGCACGCAAGACCGCCGGCAAGAAGCTGCGCCTGCCCGGCAAGCTCGCCGATTGCACCGATGCCGGCACCGAGGGCTCCGAGCTCTTCATCGTCGAGGGTGACTCGGCCGGCGGCAGCGCCAAGCAGGCCCGTGATCGCAAGACGCAAGCGGTGCTGCCGCTACGCGGCAAGATCCTCAACGTCGCCTCGGCCGGCAAGGACAAGCTGACGGCGAACGCACAGCTCTCCGACCTCGTGCAGGCGATCGGCTGCGGCCAGCTTTTGCAATATCGCGAAGAGGATCTGCGCTATCAGCGCATCATCATCATGACCGACGCCGACGTCGACGGCGCCCACATCGCCTCGCTCCTGATCACCTTCTTCTACCGGCAGATGCCGCGGCTGATCGACGAGGGCCACCTCTTCCTCGCGGTGCCGCCGCTGTACAAGCTGACCCATGGCTCGAAGTCCGTCTACGCGCGCGACGACAAGCACAAGGAGACGCTGCTCAAGAGCGAGTTCAACGCCAACGCCAAGGTCGAAGTGAACCGCTTCAAAGGCCTCGGCGAGATGATGCCGGCGCAACTCAAGGAAACCACCATGGATCCGCGCAAGCGGACGCTGCTCAAGGTGGTCCTGCTCGCCGACGACCGCGACACCACGGCGGATTCAGTGGAGCGCCTGATGGGCACCAAGGCCGAGGCGCGCTTCGCGTTCATCTCGGACAAGGCGGAGTTTGCGAGCGAGGAGCTGCTGGACGTCTGAGGCAGTCTTCTGACGTCACGCAAAAAGCCCCGGCCACGGCCGGGGCTTTTTGGTTGCGGCTGCTCGCGGAGGCGCCCGACTAGGCCGCGTCCGCTGCCCGACTCATCTTGAGGCGGAACGACTCGGCCAACGACTCACCAACGCCAAGGCTGAGGCAGGATTGTTACCGTTTCGGACAGAGCCGGATTTGCTAACGAGAAGTTACCTGAATTCGATCTTCTGAAAATGGCGCAACATATTGTAATGATATAGTTATTTTTGATTTCGGCGATCACGCCCGGAATCCCTGCCGAGCGGCGTTTCCCGGCGACTGTGCCTGTCAGGCAACAGCATTTCGGCGGAAAGCGGCTATAGTCCGGGCATCAGATCAATCGGACTTCAGTGCGCTCGCGCCTGCCGGACAGACCAAAGGTTGGGGATTTTAACATGAAGAAGATTTTGCTCGCACTGACCGCGGTTGCCGCGATGACCGGTTCGGCGTCGGCGGCCGATCTGGCTGCCCGTCCCTACGTGAAGGCCCCGCTTGCTGCGCCCGTCGCCAACTGGACCGGCTTCTACATCTTCGGCGGTGGCGGTGGCGGCCTCTCGAACGCTGACCAGCGCGTCCAGACCACTGTCGGTGCGGTTCCGCTGACGATCGATCAGCGTCAGGGCGGTTCGGGCTGGTTCGGCACCGTCGGTCTCGGCTACGACTGGCAGTTCAACAGCACCTGGGTCGCCGGCGTGTTCGCTGACGGTCAGTTCGGCAGCATCCGCGCCACCATCCAGGATCCGATTGCTGGCATCACCGGCAACCAGAAGCTGGAAGACTCCTGGGCCGCCGGTGTGCGCCTCGGCTGGCTGGTTGCTCCGAACGTTCTCACCTACGTCAACGGCGGCTACTCCGGCGCTCACTTCGGTCAGACCAACTTCCTGACGCTGGCCGGCGTGCCCGCCGGTATCCACCTCAACAGCTACAACCGCAACGGCTGGTTCGTTGGTGGCGGCGTCGAGAACAGCCTGAACTTCTTCGGCATCTCTTCGCCCGGCTGGTTCATGAAGACCGAGTATCGTTCGGCCTTCTACAACGCCAAGACCTCGAACGAACTGTTCGACGTCAGCAACGCGCTGGTTGGCCGCGACATCCGCGCCAACAGCTGGAACCAGACGATCTCGACCTCGCTGGTCTACCGCTTCAACTGGACCGGTCCGGTCGTCGCGAAGTACTGATCTGATCTGAACTAAAATTCAGACGTCAAAGCCCCGGCATTGTCCGGGGCTTTTTCGTTTGCGGCTTCCTGTTTTTGCGGAGCTCAAGGCTCGATACGTCGAGAGCGGCGGTGCGCCGCGCCCCAGCGGGTCGTGCCAGTCCGGAGGCGTCGTCTGAAGCTCTGCGTTCCCAGTTCATATGTACCTGACCGGCAACAGCTTTTTGGCTGGAACCGCCTATAGCTTGGTCATCCGATGACTCGAAGTTCAGCGCGCTCGCGCCGAACAGACCAAGGTTGGGGGTTTTATCATGAAGAAGTTTTTGCTCGCGCTGACGGCAATGGCGGCGATGACCGGTTCGGCCTCGGCGGCCGACCTTGGGGCCCGCCCCTATGTGAAGGCTCAGGCGCCCGCGCCCGTCCATAGCTGGACCGGCTTCTACATCTTCGGCGGTGGCGGCGGCGGTCTGTGGTCCGCTGACAGCAACATCCAGAGCACCGGTGTTGCTGGAGGGTTCGGTGCCTTCGGGCCTGCCGGCACCGCTCTGACCCGCGATACGCGCCTGGGTGGCAGCGGTTGGTTTGGAACCGTCGGCGCCGGTTACGATTGGCAATTCAACGGCCGCTGGGTGGCCGGCGTGTTTGCTGACGGACAGTTCGGTGACATCAGTGGCTCGCTGAGCGACCCCGCCTTCTGGCAAACCGAAGGCCGCGAAAAGCTTCGCACCAGCTACGCGGCCGGCGCACGGTTAGGCTATCTCGTTGCGCCCAATGTCCTGTCCTACGTCAACGCCGGTTACTCGGGTTCGGAATGGTCCGGCACGTCTCAGACGTTTCTGGGTGTGGGACCGGGCGCCAGTACCGCGACGCAGACGACCACTGGCTCCTTCCACCGCAATGGCTTTTTCGTTGGCGGTGGCGTCGAGAACAACCTCGACATTTTCGGAATTGCTGCGCCCGGCTGGTTCATGAAAACCGAATACCGTTCGGCTTACTATGACCGCATTTCCCGGCCCACGACGTTTGCTCCGGGCAATAACTTCGGCGCGCCGGCGGTGGGTTTGACGGGCACCGCAATTACCTTCAAGCCCTGGGTCCAGACCATCAGCACGTCGCTGGTCTACCGCTTCAACTGAAGCGACCCAACTCCTGAGACAAGTCCAGAGACGTCAAGGCCCCGGCATCGTCCGGGGCTTTTTCGTTGCCGGACTGTCGGCGGCTCACGCTCGCCTTCAGGGATCGGTACGCTCTTCAAGCCGGTTCTCGATCCCCGCCCAGGATCATCTTCCGCACGGACATGGATCCTCCCAGCGACCCTGCATCCGCAGCCATTGTATCCAAACCGAAGCTACGGCTAGTCTGGCGGGAAGTTTTCGTGACAAGCGGCGATCGTTGATGCCGTGGGCCACGACAGAAGCAAACCAACGGGGAGGAATGCATGCGCAGATTTCTGCTGATCGCAGGCCTGTTTGCCCTCGCCGTCGGGCTGCTCTGGATCGGACAGGGAACGGGCACCGTCGCCTGGCCGCGGTCGAGCTTCATGGTCAACCAGTTGCAATGGGCCGGCTACGGCGTAGCCATGGCCGGCTTCGGACTGGTCCTGATCTGGCAGAGCAACCAATAGAAGAAACCAGGGAATACAAATATGACATCCAACCGGTTCGATCTCCGCGGCAAAGTCGCGATCGTCACAGGGGGCAATGGCGGCATCGGTCTTGGCCTCGCCCACGGACTCGCCGATGCCGGCGCCGATATCGCCGTGGTCGGACGTAACGAAACCAAATCGGCCGCTGCCGTTGCCGATCTCAGAGAGCGCGGCGTGAAGGCGATTGCCGTCACCACCGACGTCACCGACAAGGCGGCGGTCGCGGCCATGATCGACCGCGTCGTCAAGGAACTCGGCCGTATCGACATCCTCATCAACAATGCCGGCATGAGCATCCGCAAGCCGCCGCACGAGCTCGAGCTCGACGAGTGGAACAAGGTGATCGACACCAACCTCACCAGCGCCTTCGTGTGCTCGAAGCTGGCCTATCCGGCGCTGAAGGCGTCGGGCAACGGCAAGGTGATCAATATCGGCTCGATGATGTCGATCTTCGGCGCGAGCTTCGACACGCGCGCGTGCGCCAATGCGTGGGCGCCCGACAACATCCAGGTCAACGCCATCCTGCCGGGCTGGATCGACACCGACCTCACCCGCGGTGCGCGGCAGCAGGTCTCGGGACTGCACGAGCGCGTGCTGGCACGCACGCCCGCGGGTCGCTGGGGCGATATCGACGACTTCGCCGGCATCGCCGTGTTCCTCGCCTCGCCCGCCTCGAACTTCGTCACGGGCACCGCGATCCCCGTCGACGGTGGATTCTCCGTGATGGCCTGAAGCCGTCTTGTACCCAAGAAAACTTGCACGCAAAAAAGAAGCCCCGGCGATGCCGGGGCTTTTGAATTTGGCAGTGATCGTCTTTTTTTGCTGATTGGTCGTTCGTTGCTCAGTAGCGGCCGATGACCGGCGCGTCGAACTTGTAGCTCGCGCGCACGACGGCCCACTGGATGTCGCGCGGCTTGGCATCGAAGGTGTAGTTACCCGAGGTGCCGCCGAGCTGATAGGTCTGGCTGCCGAAGGCCGCGTAATTGTACTCGAGGCCGACGATCCAATTGCGGGTGATGCCGTATTCCCAGCCGGCGCCGACGGTCCAGCCGTTGGCCCAGTGGGTCTGACCGCCCGAACCGGTCGCCGGATTCGGAACGTTGTCGACCACCGAGAGACGGTTGTTCACGCCAGCATAGCCGCCCTTGATGTAGAACAAATTGTTCTGCACGGCAAAGCCGGCACGACCGACGACCGTCGCGAGCACGTTTGCGCGCCAGCTGAACTGATCGTCGAGGCCGGCGCCAAACACGGTGTTCGTGATCGAGCCCTTGTTGTCGAGGCCGGAGATCGTGCCCTCCATGCCGAACACGTAGTTGTTGGCCTGCCAGTTGTAGCCGATCTGGGCGCCGCCCATGATGCCCGACTTGCGCTGACGAAAGCCCTCGCCGGGCGAGAGATCGCCGAACGGCGCCCCGGTGCCGTTGTTGATGAACTGCTCGTTGGTCCATGCACCGCCGATATGGCCGCCGACATAGAAACCGGTCCAGTTGAACAGCGGCTCCGCATAGGCGGGCGCCTTCGTGTAGCGCGCACCGAGGTCAGCAGCGGAAGCAGCGCCGGTCGAAACCAGAGCGGTCGTGCAGGCGAAGGCGGCAATCAATTTGTTACGCATGGTACACCCCGTGTCCTTTGATGGGTGCACGGTCACACGCAGGTCTTACTCAAATTTGAATCAAGAAAGTTAAGATGCCGGATTGCCAAGCCGCGCGCCGTGAATCCGTCTGCGCTGTTGCACGCACGCAACGCGCGGCACGCGATTTAACGCCGCGTTATCCCTACCGACCTCCTGCACTACGATGCCGGTGCGGCGTTCGACCGCACGTGCTCGGGCCGCACGCCGAGCGCAATCAGGCGCGCCGGAATGCCCTGGAGCCAGGGCAGCGCAGTGATCAGGCGCACGACCAGCGGCACCTTCAGCGGCCGATCGCCGCCCTGCAGGGCGCCGCTGATGATGTTGTTCTGCACGATCACCTGCATGCGTTGCGTCATCCTCACCGGAAACTCGCGCCTGCGCCGCACGGCATCGAGCTCGTCATCGGAAGGGCAGCCCTGCCGAAGCTTGTCGGCCAGCAGATTGGCGGTCGCGACTGCATCCTGCACGGCGAGATTGACGCCGACGCCGCCGACCGGAGACATCGCATGCGCGGCATCGCCGATGCAAAGCAGGCCCGGCCGGGTCCAGCGCGCCAGGCGGTTGATCGCGACGGTGAGCAGCTTGACGTCGTCAAAGCTCTTCACATCGGCAATGCCGGATCGAAGGATCGGCGCCATGCGCACGACGTCGTCGAGCAGCGCCTGCAATCCCCTCGCCTTCACCGCCTCGTATTGTCCCTTCGCGATGACATAGGCGCACTGCCAATAGTCGCCGCGGTCGAACGTGACCATCATCTTTCCGGGCTCGACGCGCGCAAACAGGTTCTCGGTCTCGTCCGCCTTGCGGCCGACGCGGAACCACAGCACGTCCATCGGCGCGCCGATCTCCTCGACGTGGAGCCCCGCACGCTCGCGCACCGTCGAATGCCGGCCGTCGCAGGCAATGGTGAGATCGGCTTCGATGTCGATCGGCCCCTCCGGCGTCATCGCGCGCACGCCGGCAACGGTCTCGCCGCGGCGGATCAGATCGACGGCTTCCGTATTCATCATCACCTTGAGCGAGGCGAAGCGCTGGCCGGCCTCGCGCAGGAAATTCAGGAAGTCCCATTGCGGCATGAAGGCGATGAACGGGTATTTGGTGTGAAGCCGGCGGAGATCGGCGATCCGCACCGGTGTGCCGCCGAACAGGCCGTCCATCGTCTGCAGGCGCTGGTGCGGCAACTTCAGGAACCCATCGATCAGGCCGAGCTCGTCCATCACCTGGAGCGTCGAAGGATGCACGGTGTCGCCGCGAAAGTCGCGGAAGAAATCCGCGTGCTTCTCCAGCACCACGACGTCGATGCCGGCGCGTCCCAGGAGATAGCCGAGCATCATGCCGGCCGGCCCGCCGCCGACGATGCAACACCGCACTTTCGTCGTTCGGTCCGGTGGCTGGTCAGATGTCATTGCGGCCGCGATGTGAGTTGTCGTCCGGGAGGTTCGGGCCATCGTAGCAACGGTTCGGGTAACCCCGAAGCCAAATTCGGTACCGTTCGGGTGTGACTAAGGATCAGTCATGTTCTGGCAGCGCTCTAGAGGCGCCGAGGCTCCCGTGATCAGTTGTTGCTGCGGTTCGCGGCCCGAAAACTCTTGATTTCGGACACGCTGCCGTCGCGATAGGTCAGTTCCACCGAGACGAACTGCGTAGCCGGGGCAAGCTTCATGTAGAGCGGCATGCCGGCGCTGATCGCGCTGGGATCGCGCATGTCGCAGCCCGGCATCTTCAACACCTGGTTCGGAACGGCGGTGTCGATGCCGATACGCACCTCGCGGATGGCGCAGCGGTAGGACACGAGGTGCGTGTAGTAGACGAGCAGCCCGTTGAACTCGCGGAACGACAGCCAGCTCGTCGCGGTCATGTCGAGGATCTTGCGCTGGTCGCGGATCAGCGCGGCCTCGGGATCGAACCTGATCGGGAATGGCCCATGCATGTCGCCGGATTGATCGACATAGCGGACCTCGATGGTGCCGGCCTGCGCATCCGGCGGCAATTCGATCGACGGGTTCGGCATCCGCTTGCGCGTGCGCGGATCGAGCGTGTCGATGAAGCCGGTCTCGCGGAAATCGCCATTGCCGGCCATGCGCCAGGAAATGCTGAGCGTCGGGTCGGCGAAGGAGAACACCACGCTCCAGCCGCCATTGTGCCGCGAGAAGCTGGCGATCGGCGCGTTGGTGGTTTCCTCCTTCGGCACGCGCGGTACCGACACCGGCGGGAGAGCCGCAAGCTTCTGCGGCGCCGGATCGGCCGGGCGCGCAGCGGCCGTCGCGTCCTTGGCAACGCCGCTCAGGAAGACGTCGTCGACCATCTGGTCGAAATAGACCGGCACCTGCCGGTGCTTGACGGTGTCGGCCGTCTCGCTGACGAGACGGCGGGTGCGCTGCGCCACCTGCACCAGGTTCTCGCCGGGCTGGAGAAGCTCCTTGGCGAAGGTGCGCGTGAACACCGAATTGGGATTGGCGTCGTCGTTGGAGAGACGATCGAGTGCGGTCTGGCGGGGACCTGCGGAGAACACCGAGAACACGCCTTCGGGCAGCTGCACCATCGGCGCGAGGCCGCCGCCGCCGGCGACCGCGCGGGTGCCTTTGCGCTCGAACGGGTTGTTGCGGCAGGCGTCGAACACCAGGATCGACGTGCGCGCCTTCTTGTTCTGAAGGCGCTCGACGATGCGGTCGGCCAGGATGGAAGCGTCGCGCACCAGCTCTTCCTGCCCTTCGGTCGCCGCCGGCACGTCAGTCGGCAGCAGGTAGTTCTGCCCCGCGATCTCGAAGCCGTGGCCGGCGTAGAAGAAGAATGCGGTGTCGCCGGGCTCGATCGCCCTGTCGAACGCGAGCAGCGTCTCGGAGAATTGCTGCCGGCTCTGGTTCTCGGCGACCATCACCGAGAAGCCGAGCTGCTTCAGCGTATCGCCCATGGTGCGGGCGTCGTTGACCGCCTTGAGGAGCTTGGGGACGTTCCTGTAGTCGTTGTTGCCGACGACGAGCGCAACGCGCTTCTCGGCTTGTGCAGGCAGCGCAAAGCCGCTCAGGCTCGCCGCAAGGCCAAGGGCCGCCAGAATTCTGAAAAGCCGACGCGTCATCGTAAAATTCCCGTTGTAGAACGGCGCTCCGCCGGGACCCCCTCGAGCAGCGATTCATGGGAACCCTCTGCCGTTGATGATAGTCGGTCCAGCCATGTCGACGGTTCAACACCGATAGCCCTCGGGTTCCGTCATCAGCACTATGGCAGATTCCTCCGGAATCTGCTTTTTTCTAGGGCAGTTGCGCTGCAAGCGGGGGCTGCCGTGTATCGATGGTGTACTGACGAGGTCGAGTCGCATGACCGGTTCGACTATTGGCGCGAGGTCCGGTCCAAGGGCCTGTTCGGCGTCACCGCTGAACTCGAGCGCGAACGCCGTGCGGACTTCTACGGCGAATTCTCGCTGCGCCAGCTCGGCGGCGGTGGCCTCGTCGAGCTGAAGGCCTCGCACTACACGGTCGAGCGCAGCAACTCCGACATCGCCTACGCGCCCGGCGACAGCATCTGCGTCTACCAGCAGCTCGGCAGCGGCGGCTGGTTCGGCGGCATGCGCGCGAGCGACTTTGCGATCGCCAACGGCAGCTTTGCCACCAGCCATACCGACCAGCCCTATCGTACCGCGCCGCTCGGCGCAGGCGGCTTCCACCTGCGCATCCTGAAGATCCCCGTGAGCAGCCTCTCCACGCAGGACAGGCGCATGCGCGAGCTTGCGCCCCGGACGTTCGGCGATCCCGGCCTGGCGCCCCTGCTCGGCGCCTGCTTCGCCGACCTCGATGAGGCCGCCGCGGGTGATGACGGTGCCACTGATGCGACCTCAGTCGCCCAGGCCTCCTTGGATCAAGCCTCCCTGGATCAGGCCTCGCTCGTCCAGGCCTTGGCCCATCTGGCCCTGATCGAGCGCGGCATCGTGCGGCCCGGCAGCCGCCGTGGGCAGGCCGCGCTGCGGACCGCCCGGCTCTCGCAGTCGCGTCGCCTGATCGCGCGCCACCTGCAGGACCCCGATCTGGCGCCGGCGATGGTGGCCGACCAGCTCGGCGTGTCCGTGCGTCACCTGCACATGCTGTTCGAAACCGCAGCGAAGAGCTTTTCGCAGACCGTGACCGATGAACGCCTGAAACAGAGCCGCCGCCTGATGCGCGAGGCGCCGGACCGGCTGATCGCCGACATCGCGACCTCCTGCGGCTTCGAGAGCCTGGCGACCTATTACCGGGTCTTCAACGCCGCCTACGGAATGGCCCCCGGCGATTTCCGGGCGCAGGGCCCGGAAGGGCGTTAGCCGTCCCTCCGGCCGCTATCGCCCGGTTAACGGTGGAAGCGGAAAAGCCCAACCGGGCCCGCTATTTGGGCAAAAACCTCAGGTTTTTTAGGGTCTTCCCGCGCCCGCTCCATTGACTTTGGCCGATTCCCGCCTATGTTCCGGGGCGACGCGGCTCAGATCGAAGACCGATTCTTGAGCCTTGCGCTTTGTTCGCGTGAGTCAGCACCCCCAGCTTCTTTGAGAGCGCGCCGTTTCGGGGTGGAACGCGACAGCCTTAATTACCCTCGATTCCGAACGGCGGTTTCGACCAGAGGCTCAATGTCCTTTTCAAATCTCGGACTGTCCGAAAAAGTCCTCGCCGCAGTGGCGGCCACCGGTTACACCACCCCCACCCCCATTCAGGAACAGGCGATCCCCCACGTCCTCGCACGCAAGGATGTGCTCGGCATCGCCCAGACCGGCACCGGCAAGACCGCGGCCTTCGTGCTGCCGATGCTCACCATCCTCGAAAAGGGTCGCGCCCGCGCGCGCATGCCGCGCACGCTGATCCTGGAGCCGACCCGCGAGCTCGCGGCGCAGGTGAAGGAAAACTTCGACCGCTACGGCGCCGGCCAGAAGCTCAACGTCGCCCTGCTGATCGGCGGCGTCTCCTTCGGCGACCAGGATGCCAAGCTGACGCGCGGCGTCGACGTGCTGATCGCAACCCCCGGCCGCCTGCTCGACCACACCGAGCGCGGCGGCCTCCTGCTCACCGGCGTCGAGCTGCTCGTCATCGACGAAGCCGACCGCATGTTGGACATGGGCTTCATTCCCGACATCGAGCGCGTCTGCAAGCTGGTCCCGTTCACACGGCAGACCCTGTTCTTCACCGCGACCATGCCGCCGGAAATCCGGCGTATCACCGAAACCTTCCTGCATAATCCGCAGAAGGTCGAGGTCTCCAAGCCCGCCACCACCGCCGTGACAGTCACGCAGTCACAGGTGCCCGCGGGGCGCGAGGCGCATGAGAAGCGCGAATTGCTTCGCCGCCTGCTGCGCGAGGCCAAGGATCTCAAGAACGCGATCATCTTCTGTAATCGCAAGCGCGAGGTCGCGATCGTTCATAAATCGCTCCAGAAGCACGGCTTCAGCGTCGGCGCCTTGCACGGCGACATGGACCAGCCGGCCCGCATGGCGGCGCTCGAACAATTCCGCAAGGGTGAGCTGCCGCTGCTGGTCGCATCCGACGTCGCCGCCCGCGGCCTCGACATTCCCGAGGTCAGCCACGTCTTCAATTTCGACGTCCCCCATCATCCGGACGACTACGTCCATCGCGTCGGCCGCACCGGCCGTGCTGGCCGCACCGGTACCGCGATCTCGATCGTGACGCCGCTCGACCAGAAGTCGATGGTGGCGATCGAGAAGCTGATCGGCCAGAACATTCCGCGCGCCGAGGGCGATTACGAGATCCACGCTGAAGCTGGCGATGCGACCGAGCGCCCGCGCGAGCAGCGCGGCCGCGAGCGTTCGCGCGGCGGACGCGCCAAGCCGCAGCGCGGCGGTCGCGACCGTGAGCGCAGCCACGAGCCGCGCGAACCGCGTGGCGAGACAAGACACGCTTCCGAACCAAGGCCTTCGGCCGAAGCACGGCCCGCGCCCGAGGCGAGGCCCGCACGCGAGCCAAGGCCTCCGCGTGAAGCCAGGCCGTCATCCGAACCGCGTCATGGCTCGCGCCAGCAGGCCAGTGCGTCGCATGTGCCGTCGATCGGCCGCCCCGAGCCGCGCCGCCAGCGCGAGGCCGATACCGAGCCCGGCGATCACTCGCACCTTCCGGCGTTTCTGCTCCGGCCAGTGCGTTCTCCCGCCGGCGCCTGACGCGCCGGCGCGATTCAGCTTCGGTTGAAAAGCGCCGCCTCACACTTTTTCTGATGCATTCGCGAACCTCTGTTTACAGAGCGTTCATGATCGTCCGTTAGCCTACGAACATAATTTAAAGCATTGCTGCGGTCGATGGCGCACCGACCGCTGTGGGGTATGTTCAGTGGTCAAGGTGCTCGACGAACACGAACGCACGATGGCGTTCGCCGAAGTTGCTCTCGGTCAGATCCGTTCGCTTCGACAGACCGCAATTCCCCGCAATTACGAGATCTGGTACGTCTACGCCACCGGCTATAACGCACCGCTCAACAAGATCATCAACGAGACGCTTGCGCGCCACGGCAAGCTGACCGAAGGCGATCTCGAGCAGATCTACGAGACCTATCTTTCCCACATCAAGACCACCGACCGCATCGACAAGGTCGGCGCGCGCGTCATCGGCGAGATCGACGACGTGATGACGGTGCTGAGCGAGGCGCTCGGGATGACCGGCTCCTACGATGCCAGCCTGTCGGGCGCGACCGAGCGACTGTCGGCGGCCAAGAACCGCGACCAGATCAAGTCGATCGTCGAGACGCTGCTGCGTTCGACCAGCGAGATGCGCGAGACCAACAAGGCGCTGGAAGACCGGCTGACCCTGTCCAAGAACGAGATCAGCAATCTCCAGCAGAGCCTGGAGGCGATCCGCGCCGAGAGCCTGACCGATCCGCTGACGGGATTGGGCAATCGCAAATATTTCGATCGCATGATCGGCATGGCCGTGCAGAGCGCGCTCGCCTCGGGCGAGCCGCTGTCGCTGCTGCTGTTCGACATCGATCATTTCAAATCGTTCAACGATTCCTACGGCCATCTCACCGGCGACCAGGTGTTGCGGCTGGTCGGCCTGTCCATGAAGCAGACCATCAAGGGACAGGACATCACCGCGCGCTATGGCGGCGAGGAATTCGCGGTCCTGCTGCCCAACACGGCGCTGCGCCAAGCCCTCACCGTTGCAGATCACATCCGCCGCGCCGTGATGGCGAAGGAATTGAAGAAGAAATCGACCGGCGAGATACTCGGCCGCGTCACCATCTCCGTCGGCGTCTCCATGCTCAAGCAGGGCGACGACCCCGACGCGCTGATCGAACGTGCGGATGCCTGCCTCTATGCCGCCAAGCGCAACGGCCGCAACCGCGTGATCTGCGAGGCCGATCCGGAGTTCGCGATCGAGTCGCACAGCCGGGTGGCCTGACGCCGAAGCAGTGCGCCGAAGAGACGGCCGGCGCTTGACATTCCAACCCGCCGAACGACATCTTCCCCGCCGCCCGACTGCGAGCGTCGAGAGGATTTGTCGTCTTGCCCAATCCCCATGACTTTCACACACCGCAACCGTCCTACACCAGGGACGAACTGCTGAGATCGAGCGACGGCGGCTATTTCGGCCCGGGCAACGCGCAATTGCCGGCCCCTCCGATGCTCATGATGGATCGCATCACCGAGATCAGCCTGGACGGCGGCGCGTTCGGCAAGGGCCACATCGTCGGCGAGCTCGATATTGTCCCCGGCCACTGGTTCTTCGACTGCCACTATCGTGGTGACGCAATGATGCCGGGAAGTCTCGGCCTGGATGCGATGTGGCAGATGATCGGCTACTGGCTCGGCTGGTCGGGCTCACCGGGCAAGGGCCGCGCCATCGGCGTCGGCGAGGTCGACGTCACGGGATCGATCACGCCCGGCACGGGCTGCGTGCGCTACGAGGTCGCCATGCGCATGGTCCGCCGCGGCAAGCTGGTGCTCGGAATTGCCGACGGTCGCGTGCTTGCCGACGGCACCTGCGTCTTCATGGCCAAGGATATGAGGGTCGGACTGACCAAGGCGGTGGACTGAACCTAACGGTGGGCACGCTTCGCTTTGCCCACCCTACGTACCGCCTTCTTGGTTGCTTGTTTCTTCGCCGGCGGCCTCTTCACGACCTTCTTCGCCGCCGCCTTCTTCCCCTTCGGCCGCTTCTTCACCTTGGCGCGCTGGGCGGCGGCAAGCGCTGCCCTCGCCCATTGCGCAAGCTCCTCGGAATCGTCGAACAGGCGCGCCGGCAATTCCCAATAGGAATTCACCAGCACGGTCTTGGCGCGGGTCGAATACTGGAACGGCTTCGAGCCTTCCGCTTCAAAGTCCGGGATGGTGACCTCGTCGGCACGGAAGAACAGGCCCGCGCGCAAGGCGAGCGCGAAGTTGATGCCGTCGGCGGAGATGCCGTAGCCGGAGAACATCTTTCGGATGGCGACGGGGCCGAAATCGGCGAACAGGTCGATCAGGAATTCGCGGTCCATAGCCAAGCTGTCTCCCCAAGGTCGTCCCCGCGAACGCGGGGACCCATAACCACAGGGAGCAGTTTAGCGAAGACTACCAGCCAGGAAAGCTTGGTACTGATACCGAGCGTCATCGCCAGATCACGCGGTATGGGTCCCCGCGTTCGCGGGACGACAGCGGCTTACCCGTCGATCTTCGCGGGCCGCAGCTCGACCGACTCGCCGCAGCCGCAGGCGGAGACCTGGTTGGGGTTGTTGAAGACGAACTGGGCCTGCATCTTGTCGGCCTTGTAGTCCATCTCGGTACCGAGCAGGAACAGCACGGCCTTGGGATCGACCAGGATCTTGACGCCCTTGTCCTCGACGACCTCGTCGGTCGGGCGGACATCATGGGCGTATTCGACAGTGTAGGACTGACCGGCGCAGCCGCCGTTCTTCACGCCGACGCGCAGACCCACGATCTCGGAATCGGCGCGTTGGGTCAGCTCGCTGATGCGCTGGGCCGCGGCATCCGTCAGCCGCATCACCTGCGGGCGCGGCCGCCGGGGCTTTGGTGTCGAAGCTGGTGTTGCCTGGGTCATGTTATCCATGTGGTCCGTTGCGAAGCGAATTCAATCCGAGCTGAGACTGTCACCACATGTTGAGCACGAGGCGGGCCTCGTCGCTCATGCGTTCCGGCGACCACGGCGGCTCCCAGACAACCTTGACGTCGACCACGCCGACGCCGGGGACGCTGGCGACCGCGTTCTCGACCATGGTCGGCAGCTCGCCGGCGGCCGGGCAGTTCGGCGTCGTCAGCGTCATCTGGACGTCGACCGAGCGATCGTCCTTGATCTCGACCTTGTAGATCAGGCCGAGCTCGTAGATGTCGGCCGGGATCTCCGGATCGAACACGGTCTTGAGGCCCGCGATGATCTCGGTGGTGAGACGCTCGGTCTCCTCAGGCGGCAGCGCCGACTGGGTCTCCATCGGATTGGCTTTGATTTCGGCCGTGTCACTCATGCGAACAAATCCCGCGCCTTCAACAGCGCCTGTGCCAGATGATCGACTTCTTCCCGCGTATTATACATGCCGAACGACGCCCGGCAGGTGGCAGTCACGTTGAACCGCTCTAAAAGCGGCATCACGCAATGGGTGCCGGCGCGCACGGCGATGCCCTGGCGGTCGATCACGGTGGCGACGTCGTGGGCGTGGGCGCCCTTGAGTTCAAAGGAGATCACCGGGCCCTTGCCCCGGGCGGTGCCGATCAGCCGCAGCGAGTTGATCTCGCGCAGCCGGTCCTGGGCATAGGTGGTGAGATCGTGCTCGTAGGCGGCGATGCGCTCCTTGCCGATCGAATTGACGTAGTCGATGGCCGCGCCAAGGCCCACGGCCTCGACGATCGCGGGCGTGCCCGCCTCGAACTTGTGCGGGGGATCGCCATAGGTGACGATGTCGCGCGAGACCTCGCGGATCATCTCGCCGCCGCCGTTATAGGGCCGCATCGCGACGAGGTGGTCGTACTTGGCCCAGAGGATGCCGATGCCGGTCGGCCCGTAGACCTTGTGGCCGGTAAAGACGTAGAAATCGCAGCCGAGATCCTGGACGTCGACAGGCAGATGCACCGCCCCCTGGCTGCCGTCGACCAGCACGGGAATGCCGCGCGCATGCGCGATCTTCACAACGTCCTTGATCGGGACAATGGTGCCGAGCGCGTTCGACATCTGCGTGATCGCGACCAGCTTGGTCTTCGCGGTCAGCAGCTTCTCGAACTCGTCGATGAGGAAGTTACCCTCGTCGTCAACCGGCGCCCACTTGATCACGGCGCCATGGCGTTCCCTGAGGAAATGCCACGGCACGATGTTGGAGTGGTGCTCCATGATCGAGATGACGATCTCGTCGCCTTCCCCAACGTTCGGCTCGCCCCAGGACGACGCGACCAGATTGATCGCCTCCGTCGCGTTGCGGGTGAAGATGACCTCTTCGGTCCGCTGCGCGTTGATGAACTGCGCAACCTTGCTGCGACCGCCCTCATAGGCCTCGGTGGCGGCATTGGCGAGGTAATGCAGGCCGCGATGCACGTTGGCGTATTCGGACGTATAGGCCTGCGTCATGCGGTCGAGCACGGCGCTCGGCTTCTGCGCCGAGGCGGCGTTGTCGAGATAGACCAGCGGCTTGCCGTAGACCTGCATGGCGAGCGCCGGAAAATCCTGGCGCACGCGTGCGACGTCGTAGGCACCGTTCTTGACTGCGGGATGCATGCTCATTGGCGCCGCTCCAGCCAGCGCTCGGCGATACCGATCACGTGCTCGCGCAAACCGTCATCGGCGATCTGCTCGATCGCTTCGCCCACGAAAGCCTGGATCAGCAGCGCCTGGGCCTGCTTCTCCGGCAGACCGCGCGCCTTCAGATAGAACAGCAGGCTGTCGTCGAGCGCGCCGGCAGTGGCGCCGTGGCCGCAGGAGACGTCATCGGCGAAGATCTCGAGCTCGGGCTTGTTGTCGGCCTCGGCTTCGTCCGAAAGCAGCAGCGCCCGGGTCATCATCTTGCCGTCGGTCTTCTGCGCATCGGGACGGACGATGATACGGCCCTGGAACACCGAATGGGCGCGATCGTCGATCACGGCGCGGAAGACCTCGCGGCTGACGCAGTTCGGCACGGCATGATCGACCACCAGCGTGGTGTCGCCGTGCTCGGTCTTCTGGAGCAGGTTCACGCCGTTGATGGAGAGATCGCTGCCCTCGCCTGCCAGCGTGATGAAGCCCTGGAGGCGGCTGACGGCAGCGCCAGTCGTCATGTTGAAGAAATTGAGTTTCGTGTTCGCGCCGACCGTGACGAATTGCGAGGTCACGTTCACCGCGTCGGGCGCATCGTCCAACAGGCGGATATGCGCGACGTCGGCATTGTCGCCGACCGAGACGATGACGGCGTCGTTGACCTGGTAGGCCTTGGCACCGGCCGCCACAAAGCTCTCGATGATAGTGGCGCGAGCGCCGTTCCCGACCGCGATCTGCGAACGGCTGAAAGCCGACGCGGACGAAGCGGTCGCGATGTGGATGATCTGGATCGGCGCGGACAGCTGCGCGCCGTCGGCGATCGACAATACGACGCCGTCGGTTGCCAGCGCCGCATTCAGTGCGATCACGGCATCGGTGGCCGCGGCCTCCAGGAGACCTGCGTCCTTCTCCAGCGCTTCCCGCAACGTCCTGAGGCCCGCCTCGGAGGCAAGCGCCTTGACGTCGGAGAGATCGGCTACGAACACGCCGTCGACCAGCACCAGCTTGCGGGCGCCTGCGATTGCATGCGCCTTTATCGCGTCAGCTGCACGCTTCAACGCGGCCGCATCGGGGCTGGCCGCTAGCGGCAGCACCTCGCCGACCAGCGCACGCAGGTCGGTGTATTTCCATTCCTCGATCCGGCGATGCGGCAGGCCGAGACGCTCATAGGTCTCGAACGCCTCGCGGCGTACCGCGATCACAGAAGGCGAACCCGGCAGACGGCCTTCGGCGCTGGCGAAGAGATCGCTCACCGCACGGCCGTTTCCGGTCTTTGCCACAGCAACGTTCATCGCAAAATTCCTTACGCGGCATCCTCGAACTGGGCGTAACCGGACGCTTCCAGCTCCAACGCCAATTCCTTGCCGCCGCTCTTCACGACACGGCCCTTCGACATCACGTGCACGACGTCGGGCACGATGTAGTTCAGCAGCCGCTGATAATGGGTGATGACGACCATGGCGCGCTTGGGCGAGCGCAGCGCGTTGACGCCGTCGGCCGCAATGCGCAGCGCGTCGATGTCGAGGCCCGAATCCATCTCGTCGAGGATGCACAGGCTCGGCTCGAACAGCGCCATCTGCAGCACCTCGTTGCGCTTCTTCTCGCCGCCGGAGAAGCCGACATTGACGCCGCGCTTGAGCATGTCCTGCGGGATGTTCAGCGACTTCGAGACCTCGCGGACCTTCCTCAGGAAGTCCGGGGTCGAATATTCGCTCTCGCCGCGCGCCTTGCGCTGCGCGTTCAGTGCGGTGCGCAGGAAGGTCATGGTGGCGACGCCGGGAATCTCGACCGGATACTGGAACGCCAGGAACACGCCCTTCGCGGCGCGCTCGTTGGGGTCCATCTCCAGCAGGTCCTCGCCCTTGAACAGGATCTGGCCGTCGGTGACCTCATAGCCGGGCTTGCCGGCGATGACGTGGGAGAGCGTCGATTTGCCGGAGCCGTTCGGCCCCATGATCGCGTGAACCTCGCCCTCGTTCACGGTCAGCGTCAGCCCGTGGAGGATCTCACGCTCCTCGACACGAACCTTCAAATCCTTCACTTCAAGCAAAGCCATCTTGGTGTCCAGTCCATTCAAATGATGCATGGAGCGCCGTAGCGCACCGCGAGGGCCGGCGATTAGCCGACCGACCCTTCAAGCGAGATCGAGATCAGCTTCTGTGCTTCCACCGCGAATTCCATCGGCAGTTGCTGAAGCACGTCCTTGACGAAACCGTTGACGACGAGGCCGACGGCTTCTTCCTGGCTGAGGCCGCGCTGGATGCAGTAGAACAGCACGTCCTCGGAGATTTTCGAGGTCGTCGCCTCGTGCTCGAACGTCGCGGACGAGTTCTTGGCCTCGATATACGGCACGGTGTGCGCGCCGCATTTGTCGCCGATCAGCAGGGAATCGCAGGCGGTGAAATTGCGCGCGCCGGTCGCTTTCCGGTGCGCGGTGACGAGACCGCGATAGGTGTTCTGCGACTTGCCGGCCGCGATTCCCTTGGAGATGATCCGGCTCGAGGTGTTCTTGCCGAGATGGATCATCTTGGTGCCCGAATCGACCTGCTGGAAGCCGTTCGAGATCGCGATCGAGTAGAACTCACCGCGCGAATTGTCGCCGCGCAGGATGCAGCTCGGATACTTCCAGGTGATCGCCGAACCCGTTTCGACCTGGGTCCAGGAGATCTTGGAATTGTTGCCGCGGCAGTCACCACGCTTGGTGACGAAATTGTAGATGCCGCCCTTGCCTTCCGAATTGCCGGGGTACCAGTTCTGGACCGTCGAATATTTGATCTCGGCATCGTCATGCGCGACGAGTTCGACCACGGCCGCGTGCAGCTGGTTCTCGTCGCGCTGCGGCGCGGTGCAGCCTTCGAGATAGGAGACGTAGGAGCCCTTGTCGGCGATGATCAGCGTGCGCTCGAACTGGCCGGTGTTGCGCTCGTTGATGCGGAAATAGGTCGACAGCTCCATCGGACAGCGCACGCCCGGCGGCACGTAGACGAACGACCCGTCGGAGAACACCGCCGAGTTCAGCGTCGCGTAGAAATTGTCCGAGGTCGGAACCACCGAGCCGAGATACTTCTGCACCAATTCAGGATGCTCGCGGATCGCCTCCGAGATCGGCATGAAGATCACGCCGGCCTTCTTCAGCTCGGCCTTGAACGTGGTCGCAACCGAGACCGAATCGAACACCGCATCGACCGCGATCTTGCGCCGGGCCGGATCTTCCTCGCCGGGCTTCGGCTCGACGCCTTCGAGCATGGCGACTTCCCGCAGGGGAATGCCGAGCTTCTCGTAGGTCTTGAGGATCTCCGGATCGATCTCGTCGAGCGAGGTGACCGTCTTCTTCGGCTTCGGCGCCGCGTAATAATAGAGGTCCTGGAAGTCGATCTTGGGATAGTCGACGCGCGCCCAGGTCGGCTCGGTCATGGTCAGCCAGCGCCGATAGGCCTCGAGCCGCCACTGGAGCATCCAGGCGGGTTCGTTCTTCTTCTCGGAGATGAACTTGACGGTCTCTTCCGACAGTCCCTTGGGGGCCTTGTCGGACTCGATCAGGGTCTCAAACCCATAACGATACTGATCGACGTCGATGCGCTTCACGCGCTCGACCGTCTCTTGCACGGCTGGCATTCTATCCTCCGCTCGCGGTTTCAAGGACCGCGGTGGATCAAACTTGGACGAGTATTACGATGTTTTTCGGCAGAAAGCACGTGCTTAGAACCATTCAAGCCGTGTTTCGTCGCTTAGGCTCTAAGTAGGGTATTACCAAGCTTTCGCCAAGCCTCTAACGTCGTGTTGATGTCATCTGGCTTCGTGGACCAGCCCAGACTGAGACGCACCGCTCCCTGGGCAACGGTGGCATCATACCCCATTGCCGACAGCACGTGAGACGGCTGCACTTTGCCCGATGAACAGGCCGAGCCTGAGGATACCGCCACGCCTTCGAGATCGAAGCCGATCACGGCGGTTTCGGCCTTGAGGCCGGGGGCAGTGAAAAGGATGGTATTTGGCAACCGCTTGATGTCATCCGAGAAGACCATCGCCCCGGCGATCCCGCGGATACCATTTTCCAAGGAATCTCTGAGGGTTGCCATCCGCTCCGCATCCTCCGGCAGAGCCTGAAGGGCAGCCTTCACCGCTGCCCCAAAGCCAGCGATTCCCGCGACATTCTCGGTTCCCGCGCGCCGGCTCAGCTCCTGTCCGCCGCCCCGCAGCACGGGTTCCAGTCCAGCGATCCCCTCGGCCAGGACCAGCGCGCCGACGCCCTTGGGGCCGCCGATCTTGTGCGCGGAAAAGGTCGCAAGGTCTGCGTCCACAGCCTTGATATCGAACGGGATTTTCCCCAGCGCCTGGATCGCATCGACGTGCAGGAGCCCCCCCGCCCCATGGACGATCCCTGCGGCCTCTGCAATCGGCTGAATTGCGCCTGTTTCGTTGTTCGCAGCCATGATGGAGACCAGCGCCGGCGGGCCGTCACCGAGCAACGCCTCCAGGCGCTCGAGGTCGATGACGCCGGCGCGTGTAACCGGGATCTGGCTGACCTTGTCCGGAGGGAACCGGCCGCCCGACAGCACCGAGGCATGCTCGACGGCCGAGACCAACAGGCGCTCGACAGGGCCGCCGGACGGCGCCCGCAGACCGGGCGACAGCGCGAGCGCGTTGGCCTCGGTCCCTGCGGATGTAAAGACGACGTTCCTCGGCAATGCACCGACGGCCGCCGCGAGCGTGGCACGGGCCTCCTCGACCAGCCGGCGCGCCTCGCGCCCCTCGGCATGAACCGAGGACGGATTGCCGATCAGCTCCCAGGCTGCAAGCATCGCGGTCCGCGCTTCAGCACGCAGCGGCGTGGTCGCATTCCAGTCGAGATAAGCACGACTCGGCATGAGGTATTATATTACTCCATGGATCGGGCTGGTGTGCCCGTCCCCGAGCCCGACATGGGCCCCCATGGAGCGCTTGGCAACTCGATTCCGAATCCCGACCGCTCAATGACGCCGCCATGACGCGCTAACATCTTGAGCGCATTGCGGGATGTTCAAGATGCTTGCTTTTTGACCCTCGCCTCATGTTAGAACGCGCGCGTCAGTTCACCGCGCGCCGCTCGCGCGTCATCCGAGGGCGCCGCTCCACCCTTCCATTCGCGGTTTGATCGGCCGAGCTGCCGATGAAGTCTGCACAATCGGTTGATTGCTGAAGGCCGTCTTCAAGGGATCAATCAAGAGATCATCATGCCCGAAGTCATTTTCACCGGCCCTGCTGGCCGTCTCGAAGGCCGCTATCACCCGGCCAAGCAGAAGAACGCGCCGATCGCGATGATCCTGCATCCGCATCCGCAGTTCCACGGCACGATGAACCATCAGATCGTGTACCAGTGCTACTACGCCTTCGCGCATCGCGGCTTCTCGGTGCTGCGCTTCAACTTCCGCGGCGTCGGCCGCAGCCAGGGCTCGTTCGACCACGGCACCGGCGAATTGTCGGATGCGGCCGCAGCTCTCGACTGGGCGCAGACCATCAATCCCGAAGCGCGCGCCTGCTGGGTCGCCGGCTTCTCCTTCGGCGCCTGGATCGGCATGCAGCTGTTGATGCGCCGTCCCGAGGTCGAGGGTTTCATCTCGATCGCGCCGCCGGCCAATCTCTACGACTTCTCGTTCCTCGCACCATGCCCCTCGTCGGGCCTGATCGTGCATGGCGAGAAGGATGCGGTGGTTCCGCCCAAGGACGTCAACACGCTGGTCGAGAAGCTGAAGACGCAGAAGGGCATCGTGATCGACCAGCAGGTCATCCCCGGCGCCAACCACTTCTTCGACGCCAAGCTCGAGCCGCTGATGGAAACCATCACGGCCTATCTCGACATGCGCCTCGCCAACGTGCGCTAAGGCCTCAAATGGGCTCCTTCGTCGCCTTGCTGCGTGCCGTCAATGTCGGCGGCACCGGCAAGCTGCCGATGAGCGAGCTCAAGGCCATGTGCGAGGAGCTCGGCCTTGCCGCCGTGCGCACCTATATTGCGAGCGGCAACGTCGTCTTCACGAGCCGCAAGTCGGAAGCTGCAATCAAGACCGCCCTCGAAAAGCGCCTGCGCGCCTACGCCGGCGCGCCGGTCGGGGTGCTCGTGCGTAGCGCCGCCGAGATGGCGCAAGTCTCGGCCGACAATCCTTTTCCAAAGGCTGCGCCGAATCGCACCGTCGCGATCTTCCTCGAGAGGGCGCCACCTGAAGACGCGCTTACCAGCATCCGCGGCCAGAACAACGAAGAGCTCCGCCTCGGCCGCCGCGAGATTTACGTGCACTATGGCGACGGCATGGGGACGTCGAAGCTCGTCATCCCCGCCGCCAAGACCGGCACCGCGCGCAACATGAATACCGTCGCAACGCTCGCGAAGATGGCCGCGGAGATCTAGGCCAGCTTGAGCGCGGCGATCCCCATCAGCACGAGCGCGATGCCGGCGAGCTTCATCGCGCTCAAGGTCTCGCCGAACAGCACGACGCCCAGCAGGAAGGTGCCGGCCGCGCCGATGCCGGTCCACGCCGAATAGGCGACGCCGACCTCCAGCACCTGCAAAGCGCGTCCGAGCAGAAAGACGAAGGCGGCGAGCAGCACGAGCGAGGTGATGCTCCAGCCTGCCCGCGTGTAGCCTTCCGCATATTTCATCGAGATCGCCCAGCCGACATCGAGCGCACCGGCGATCACCAGCATCAGCCAGGCCATGGATTGCGACATTGGCGCGCGCTCAGGCCGCAAGCTTCAGCAGATGCGCGTCGTGGCGCACCAGGAAGGCACGCAGCAATTGCGGATAGTCCGCGCCGACTGCGGTGCGCACGCTCGGACGTTTCGCAAGCTCGGCTCGCCACGCGCGGACCTTCGGCAGATCGCTGAAGATGCCGTGCTCTGTCAGTTCGTCGAACAGATCGAAATAGCGGAAGACGGGTGCGAACACTGCATCCACGAGGCTGAACGCCTCGCCCGCGAAATAAGGCCCTGCGCCGAGCGCGGCTTCCACGCGCGCGAATTTCGCCGCAACCGCCTGGCGCTTGCTTTCGAACGTCGCCGGATCGGTCGTGGTCTCCAGACCCCAGAGGTCACCCAGGATCGCCGAGCCGAACTCCATCCAGGCGCGATGCTCGGCGCGCTTCAACGCATCCGCCGGATGCAGCTTGAGGCCTGCCTGCGTCTCCTCGATGTATTCGCAGATCACGTTGCTCTCGAACAGCGCGACCTCGCCCTTCTCCGTCGTCACCACCAGGACCGGCACCTTGCCGAGCGGCGAGAGTTTCAGAAACCAGTCGGGCTTGTTGGCGAGATCGATGTCGATCCGTTCGAACGGCACGCCCTTCTCGTTGAGCGCGATCACGGCGCGCTGCACATACGGGCAAAGCTTGTGGCTGATGAGTTTCAGTGACGCGGTCATGGCAATGATCCCGGCGGTTGGATGCAACTGCATCCAACATAGATGCAATTGCATGCACTCGTCAAGATCAATGCATTTGCATCAACCGACATTGATCGTAAGGCCTGGACCTCAGGGCCGCGCCATCACTCCGCCCGTCATCGGCATCGGCACGCCGGTGGTGGCCGGGTAGGACAGCGGCAGCCCCTTGAGGCCGCGGGCGGCCAGGAAGCCAAAGGCCTGCGCCTCGATGGCGTCGGAGGCCCAGCCGAGCGTCTCGGCGGCCTCGACGGTGGCCGACCCTACCCGCTCCCGCAGCATGCGCAGCATGGTGAGGTTGCGGGCGCCGCCGCCGCAGACGATCCAGCTCCGCGGCCGGCGCGGCAGGAGCGAGATGATCCGGGCGATCGCCGCCGCGGTGAAGGCGGTCAGCGTCGCGGCGCCGTCGGCCGGCGGGACGTCGCCGAGCTTCAGCGCGGCAAAGTCGTTGCGGTCGAGCGATTTCGGCGGCGGAGCTGCGAAGAACGGCAGGTCCAGTGCCCGCGCGATCCAGGCCTCGTCCGCCTTGCCGAGCGCGGCGAACTTTCCTTCCGCATCGAAGGCCTGGTTCATGGTGCGGTACATGAAATCGTCAAGCAGCGCGTTGCCCGGCCCGGTGTCGCAGGCAATCAGCGTGTCGTTGCCGTCGATATAGGTGACGTTGGAGACGCCGCCGATATTGACCACGACGATCGGCCCTTCGCGCGCCAGCGAATGGACGAGCGCGCGGTGGTAAACCGGCACGAACGGCGCGCCCTGCCCGCCGGCCTCGACGTCGGCGGCGCGGAAGTCGTGCATCACCGGGATATGGATCGCCCTGGCCAGCGCCGGTGCATCGCCGATCTGGACCGTCAGCCGCTTCTCGGGGCGATGCAGCACCGTCTGGCCATGGAAGCCGACGATGTCGATGTCCTCCGGCTTCATCCGGTTCTGGGCGATGAAGGACGCCACAGCCTCGGCATGGGCCAGCGTCACCGCGCGCTCGGCCTCGGCCAGAACGCCCGGGCGGGCGTCGCGTCGCGGCAGGTGCACGGCCTCGCTCAGCGCCTGGCGCAGCAGATTGCGCTCCGCCGGACTGTAGGCCCGGTAGCCGGATGGCCCGAACGCCTTCACTTGCTTTCCGTCGGTTTCGATCAGCGCGACATCCACCCCGTCCAGCGAGGTGCCGCTCATCAAACCGAGTGCCGTCAACATCATGGATCAGCGTCCTCAAGAGACCCCCTCCGGCATGCCGATCTTGTGCCAGAGGGACACATCTTATAATGCCACAGGCAAAGTGGCGGGTGGCAATCGAGTTCCCACGGAAGACCCTTAAATTGCACCCGAAACAGTAAACCAAGAATTGTCAGGCACGCCGACAGATGACTGCATTTAAATCGGATTTCCTCAACACCCTGCAGGAACGTGGATTCATCCACCAATGCTCCGATTTCGAGGGGCTGGACGCGCTCGCCGCCAAGGGCGAAGCGACCACCTATGTCGGTTACGATTGTACCGCCCGCTCGCTACACATCGGCAACTACCTGACCATGATGATGCTGCACTGGCTCCAGCAGTCCGGCAACAAGCCGATCACGCTGATGGGCGGCGGCACCACCATGGTCGGCGATCCCTCCGGCAAGGACGAGACCCGCGCGATGCGCACCGTCGCCGAGATCGAAGCCAACAAGGAATCGATCCGCGGCGTGTTCGCAAAAGTGCTGCGCTACGGCGACGGCGACAGCGACGCCGTGATGCTCGACAATGCGGAGTGGCTGACCAAGCTCAACTGGATCGAGATGCTGCGCGACGTCGGCCGGCATTTCTCGGTCAACCGCATGCTGACCATGGACTCCGTGCGGCTGCGCCTCGAGCGCGAGCAGGAGATGAGCTTCATCGAGTTCAACTACATGGTCTGCCAGGCCTACGACTTCGTCGAGCTCGCCAAGCGCACCGGTTGCAAATTGCAGATGGGCGGCTCGGACCAGTGGGGCAACATCATCATGGGCGTCGATCTCGGCCGCCGCATGGGCACCCACCAGCTGTTCGCGCTGACGACGCCGCTGCTGACCACGGCGTCCGGCGCCAAGATGGGCAAGACCGCGCAGGGCGCGGTCTGGCTCAACGCCGACCAGTTCTCGCCCTATGACTTCTGGCAATATTGGCGCAACACCGAGGACGCCGACGTCGGCAAATTCCTGAAACTGTTCACGACGCTGCCGATGGGCGAGATCAGGAAGCTCGAGGCGCTCGGCGGCTCGGAGATCAACGAGGCCAAGAAGGTGCTTGCAACCGAGGCGACCGCGCTCTTGCACGGACGCGACGCGGCAAACCAAGCCGCTGAAACCGCGCGCCGCACCTTCGAGGAAGGCGCGCTGGCCGAAAGCCTGCCGACGGTGGAAATTCCGCGCGGCGAGCTGGACGCCGGCCTCGGCGTGCTCAACGCCTTCGTCAAGGCAGGCTTGGTTGCCTCCAATGGCGAGGCACGGCGCCAGATCAAGGGCGGCGGTCTGCGCGTCAACGACGAGTCCGTAAGCGACGAGAAGATGACGCTGTCGGCGGCCAATCTGACACCCGAGGGCGTGATCAAGCTGTCCTTCGGCAAGAAGAAGCACGTCCTCATCCGGCCTGCATAGGCGTATGAGCTTTTGATGCTTGTCAGGGCGCGCCGAAGCGCGCTCCCTGACCGGCAATGGATCAGAACACGCCCAGGGAAGCTTCGCGGGAACAAGCCGGACGCACGCAGCGAGATGCGGTGCGCACCGCACTCGTCGTGCTCGCACTGTGCTTCACGCTCGCCGTCCTCGGCCGCGGCCTCAGCGAGAGCTTCACTGTCTTCCTCAAGCCGATCTCCGAAAACTTTGGCTGGGACCGCGCGCAGGTCGTCTCGATCTACTCACTGACCTGGTTGATCAGCGGGCTGACCGCGCCACTGGTCGGGCGTCTGTTCGACCATTCCGGACCGCGCATCGTCTACGCAGTCGGGCTTTTCCTGCTCGGCTCGGCCTTCCTGATCGCGGCGCACGCGCAGGCGCTCTGGCAATTTCAGCTCTCGATCGGCCTCTGCGTCGGCATTGGCGTCGCCTTCATCGGCATTGTGCCGAACTCGATCCTGCTCGGCCGCTGGTTCGGGCCACGGCTGCCGACCGCGATGGCGGTGGTCTATTCGGCAATGGGGGGCGGCGTGCTGGCGCTGCTCCCGACCTCGCAGCTCTTGATCGATCATCTCGGCTGGCGTGAAGCCTATCAGGTCTACGGCTTCGCCGCGCTCGGCCTGCTCGTGCCGCTGCTGCTTCTGCCCTGGCGCATGTTCGCGGTCGGCTCGCCGCATGTCACCAAGAAGACCGATCCTGATTTCATCGACAACGGCTGGACGCTTGCGAGC
Source organism: Bradyrhizobium sp. Arg816 (assembly GCF_029989365.1). Lineage (GTDB taxonomy): Bacteria > Pseudomonadota > Alphaproteobacteria > Rhizobiales > Xanthobacteraceae > Bradyrhizobium. Next base: position 609,048 of record NZ_JAPRAQ010000002.1, read on the forward strand.
GCGATGCGCCACCACGCTTTCTGGGCGCTGTTCTCGACCTTCTTCTTCACCGCGGTCGGCATGTATTCGATCGCCGCACAGATCGTGGCCTATCTCATCGACGCCGGCTTTCCACCGCTCCAGGCCGCGACCGCTTGGGGTTTTTCGGGCGTGGTGCTGGTGTTCGGCATGCTCGGCGTATCCGCGCTCGACGGGCTGATCGGACGCCGGCCCTCGGTGCTGCTCAGCTACGCGATCTCGATCATCGGCATCTTCCTGCTCTGGCTCTTGCAGTATTATCCGAACATCATCCTGCTCACCGGCTTCGTCGTCTGCTTCGGCAGCATGATGGGCTCGCGCGGCCCGCTGATCACAGCGACCGCGATGAAGATTTTTCGCGGCAAGCGCGTCGGCACGATCTTCGGCACCATCTCGATCGGCAGCGGATTGGGCTCGGCGTTCGGCTCATGGAGCGGCGGCCTCATCCACGACTTCACGCACGGCTACAATCTCCTGCTCGTCTTCGCACTTGCGAGCGTGATCCTCGGAATGATTCCATTCCTGATTGTCCCCGCCTTGCGGGAGTAGATCTCCCCGACGTAACCTGCATCCCTCCGCGTCACCGGGAAATTACGGGCGACACACGCGGCACCGCGTGCGAAACAGTTGGGCGCAACCGGAGTTAAGGGACGAACTGCGATATTTTGTCCACATGACAAAAATGTCAGCATGGAATTGACCCCGGGTGGCTTGCGAGGCCGAACTGAATACGGTCCAAGTCGCCCATTGGATGGAGGGCACAAACCAATGAACTTTCCCTATCTCACTCGCTTTGAACCGGTTCTCCTGAGCCTGTTCCGCTTCATCACCGGCCTGCTGCTGTTTCAATTCGGCGTAGCCAAGCTGTTCAAGTTTCCGCCTTTGCCGATGTTCGCGAAAGTCGAACTGATGTCGCTTTACGGCGCGGCCGGGACGCTTGAACTGGTGCTTGGCGCGCTGTTGATCCTCGGCCTGTTCACCCGCCTCGCCGCTTTCATCCTCTCCGGTGAAATGGCCTTCGCCTACTTCATGGGACATATGCTCAAGGGCGAGACGCCGGTGTTCCTGCCGCTGCTCAACAACGGCACGCTTGCCATCCTGTTCTGCTTCGCCTGCCTCTATCTCTCGGCGGCCGGCGGCGGCCCGATCAGCGTCGATGCGGCGCTGGGCAACGAACGCGCCTCGACCGGCGGCGCATTCGCGCGACGCTGACGCGCGCAATTGACGCGCAAGTCACGAATGACACCGGCAGCTTTGCCGGTGTCATCTACCGCGAGCCAAGCACGTTCCAGATCAGGACGAGGGCCGCGACGAGCAGCGCGGACATGATGAGGCGGTGAACGAATCGATTCATTGCCGCTCCCGCCGGGCTCGATGACCACCAAGGTCCGGGATCGATCTTCTCCTGCATACGCGCTGACGTGCGCCGACGCATGTCGCTTTGCCTGCACGGTTACGCATCAGGCTGCGAACGGTCACGCGCGCAGCCGGCGGCCTCATGCCTATATTCATGATTGGTAAGAACTTCATGCTACCGATGCGAGCAATAACAACCATTTCGTAGAGGCTGCGATGAGGCTGCTGAGCCATCTGAAGATCCGCACCAAGCTTACCAGCATGGTCTGCCTTGCGGCTCTCACAGTCACGGCCATCATCGCGGTATCGGCCTTCCTCAGCAAGAGCCGCATGATGGAGGACCGGGTCCAGCAGATGAAGACCGCGGTCGACATGCTCTATAATCTCGCCCAGTCGGTCCAGGACGACGTCACCGCCGGCAAGCTGACGCAGGCCGAGGCCAAGGCCCAGTTCCACATGCGCGGACGGCGCATGACCTTCAACGGCAACCAGGGCTATCCGGTCGTCTACAACGCCGACACGTCCCTCCTCGTCAACGGCGCCAACCAGCAGCTCGAAGGCAAGATCACCGGCGCGATCGACGCCAACGGCGTCCTCATTGCCGACGCGATCCTCAAGGCCGGCGAACAGAATGGCGGCGGCGTAGCCTCCTATCTCTATCCCCGCCCCGGCCAGACCGAAGCGGTGCGCAAGACCGTGTTCGCGCGCAAGTTCGCCCCCTGGAACGCGACGATCAGCTATGGCCTCTATGTCGACGACATCGACGCCGATGTGCGCGCGCTGACGCTCGAGCTTGCCGCGGTCGGTGTCGGCCTGATGCTGCTGATGGCGACGTTATCGTGGCTGATCGCGCGCGACGTGCTCGGTGCGCTCGACCGCCAGAAGACCCGCATGCAGGAGATTGCCGACGGTGCCATCGACAAGCCGGTCGAGGAGACCGGCCGCGGTGACGAGATCGGCCGCATGGCCGAGACCCTCGAAGTGCTCAGGCAGACCGCTTTGACGGCGCGCACGCTGGAGTCCGAGCAGGTCGCCGCCAAGAGCCGCAGCGAGCAGGAGAAGCGTGACGCCCTGATCGCCCTCGCCGATCGCTTCGATGCGTCCGTGGGCCAGCTGGTCGGCCTGATGGCCTCGGGCTCCGGCGAGCTCGAGACCACCGCCAAGTCGATGTCGTCCACGGCCGAAGGCACCAACCGCCGCGCCGCGGTGGTCGGTACCGCCGCCACCGAAGCCAGCCAGCGCGTCCAGACGGTCGCGGCTGCCGCCGAGGAGCTCTCCTCCTCCATCACCGAGATCAGCCGCCAGGTCGCGCAATCCGCCGAAGTGACCGGGCGCGCGGTGGACAGCGCACGCCGCACCGACACCATCGTGCGCGCGCTCTCGGACGGCGCGCAGCAGATCGAGCACGTCGCCGAGCTGATCTCCAGCATCGCGGCGCAGACCAATCTGCTCGCGCTCAACGCCACCATCGAGGCCGCGCGCGCCGGTGAAGCCGGCCGCGGCTTTGCCGTCGTCGCCTCCGAGGTGAAGTCGCTCGCCAGCCAGACCGCGGAAGCCACCCGCGAGATCGGCGACAAGATCGCGCAGATCCAAGGCGCCACCAAGGAGGCCGTGGACGCGATCGGCGGCATCACCGCCACCATCGAGGAAGTCAGCCGTATCGCCACCTCGATCGGCGCGGCCATCGAGGAGCAAGGCGCCGCCACCGCCGAGATCGCCCGCAGCGTCTCGCAGACCGCTGAAGCGACCAAGGAAGTCACCACCAATATCGGCGGCGTCAGCACCGCAGCGAACGAGACCGGCAACGCCGCCGGCATGGTGCTCGCGGCCGCCTCAAACCTGTCCAAGCAGGCCGAGCAGCTCTCCGGCGAAGTCGGCACATTCCTCGCAGGCGTGCGCGCGGCGTAAGGCTGCCGGTACACCTAACTCTGCACGTCGTCATGGCCGGGCTTGTCCCGGCCATCCACGTTTTTATAGCCGCTCTGCACGAAAGACGTGGATGCCCGGGCCTTCGCCGCGCCGAAGCGGCTTCGGCCGCGCAGGCGGGACAAGCCCGGGCATGACGACCGTCTGCGAATATCCGTACGAAGGCAGCTTCTCCGCTACCGCCGCGCGAGGCTGCAGCCGCTCGACAGCTGACGGGTCGATCCGGTCGAGCCGTCGTTGGACTGCGAGGGGAATTCCTCGAACGGCGTGTTCTGCTTGCCGGTGTTGAACTCGAAGATCTTACGGAACACGCCCGGCACCATGGCCGAGACCGGATTGACGCGCATCACGGGCGCGGCCGGCGTGCCGACGACCTCGTAGGTCACGCCGATCAGGCCTTCCTTGTCGCCGCCGCCCAGGAACAGTCCGAGCACCGGAATCTGTCCGAACATGTTGTTCAGGCCATACATCGGCACGAAGGTCCCGCTCATGCACACCTGGTTGCCGGGATAGTCGATCGAGCCCTCGATGGTGGCGCCGATCATCGGACCCTTCACGACGCCATCGCGGATCGTCAGGGCGCCATTCTGACGCGTGATCTCGGCGCGCAGCGCGCTGAAGGAGACGCCATTTCCGGTGCCGTTGGGCGCGCCGGCGGCAACGCGTTCGAGCTGCGCCTCGCCCTTCACCGTGAAGTCGCGGACGTTGATGAGGCCCTCGCGCGTCGTGTTCGACTCCGACGTCGGCGGCTCCATCGCCACCACCATCTGGCCGCCGATCGCCTTGGTGTAGGTGTCGGTGAAGCGCAGCAACGCGCCGGCATCGTTGGTCTGGAGGTAGATCACCTCGCGGTTGCCCTGGGCGCGGCCGCCGCGCAAATCGGCTGCCACCGGCGTGTCGCGGCCGATCTTGCCGTTCAGCGTGAGGGCTTTGACGGTGCCGTTGCGCCGCGACATCTTGGCATCGACGCTGCGCATCGCCTCGCCGTTGAAGCCCGCGACGGCACCGAGCTTCACGTCGATGTCGAAATCGACGTTCTTCATCTTGTTCTTGGCGTCGTCCTTGGAATTGCCTGAGATCGCCGACTTCAGGAAACCGCGGCCGTCGAACACGTCCCCGCGCATCGTGCCGCGCACGACCCCGTCCTGGCCACGCTCCACCTTCAACGAGGCCTTGTCGCCGTCGGACGGAGCGTAGATCGGGAAATTCGCGTTCATGAGGTCGCCGTTCGGATCGACTTCAAGCGAGCCCTTGATCGAGGCGCCGCTGCCTTCGACGACGATGTCCTCCAGACGGGTTGATTGCGCCGTCGGCACCACCTTGAAGCTGGCCTTGGCCGATTTGCCCGAAAGCTTGACCCAACCGGGCAGGATGTTGTCGAGCTTGACCGAGGTCAGGTCCGCCTCGACGCCGAGCTTCGTCGTCTGGTCGGGACCTCCGGCGATCTTGCCCGACAGCTTGATCGGCAGCGATCCGCTGACGGCGGGGCTCAGATCGAATCCCAGGCGCGCGCGGCTGGCATCGTCCAGCGTGGTCTGCAATTTGACGTCCGCATCGCCCTCGGCCGGCTTGCGGTAGTCCAGCGAAGCCGCCTGCCCGTTGATCTTGACGTCGCCCTTGACCTGATAGCCCTGGTTGCTCGCTGATATCTTGAGGTTGTTGGCCTCGAGCTTCTGGTTCATCACCAGCTTGTCGGCGGCAAAGCCGTTGAGGTCGGCGGTGACGGCGTAGGTGGTGTCGGCCTTGGTCAGCTCGCCCTTGACCGGCAGGCCGAGCTGGATGTTGGCCGTGAACGTCCCCTTGCTGGTGTTGGGATCGACGACGGTCGACGACAGATCGCTCAGGCGATCATTGGCGAGCATTTCGGCGGCAGCAGGCACCGGGCCATCGACGCGGAACCTGGTCCGCGACGGCGACGGTTTGGGCGCCATATCCGGCACCTCGAAGACGAAGTCGGAGATCGTGACCTTGCGGCCCGCCGGCGTATCGGCAATGCCCTGCCCGATATTCACGGTCGCGGTGCGCCCGGTCACACGCGCCTTCAGATCGGCATCGTGCACCACCGGCATGCCATCCACGGGGCGGACCGCGACGCCACTCGCGACGATGTTGACCGACAGGCCGTCGTCGGGAATGGGCGGCCCCTTGCGCGGGAGGTTCTTCGTCGGCGAATTGACGCCGATCTCGATGCGCTGGAGCGTGCCGCGCTCGATCCGCTCGATCACCCATTCGCGCAACTCGGGAACGACAAGCGTCGGCCACATCCGCTTGAGCGCGGAGGCCGACATCGGCGTTCCCGCAAAGCCCAGCGTCAGCCGCGGCTCGCCCGAATAGTCGATGGCACCGGTGCCGGCGACGCCGATCTCGCCATTGCTGATATCGGCTTGCGTGAGCAGCATGCGCTTGTGGTCGGTATCGAAGCGGAAGCCGATCGCGATGCGGTTGAAGACCAGCGGGGGCTCGTTGTCGATGCCGCCCAGCAGGATCGAGCCGCCGCTGAAGCCGAGCTGCCAGTCGTTGGTGGTGCCGTTGGGCGGCTCGAGATGGGCCAGAAGCGTCAGGCGGTTCGCGCCCGAGAGAATCTTGAACGGAGCAACCAGCACCCGCCGGTTCGAATCCCACTCGACGTTGATCTCGGCCGAGTCGATCGCCATCGGATAATCTGGCGTGTCGGTGTCGATGATGTTGCCCGCGCCGACCGCGATCTTGCCGCGGAAGAAGGTCGGCACGCCGTCGCGGCCGAGCTCGCCCTTGAGCTCGCCGGTCAGCGGCAGATCGGCGGTGTAGGTGAAGTCCTTCACCCGGAGCGCCAGCAGGATGTTGGCGGTGGAAAGCTTATCGGCGCGGATGTCGACCGAACGCACACCATTCTCGGCAGGGCCGATCGTGGCGCGCAGCGACCACGGGCGCGCGCCTTCCTCGCCGAGGCTGAGGGCGACGCCGCCACGGCTCGGCCGGCGCAGGCTGAGCGTGATGTTCTCAAAGCTCCATTTGCTGCCGCGCTGCTGATCGTCGACGATCAGATTGCCGTTCTTCAGGCCGATCTCGTTGAGGTTCTGGCCGTCGAGGCCGGTCATGCTCAGACTGTCGAGCCAGTCGAGGCCCTGAAGAATGCCGCTCGGGGCAGCGGCCTGGGGAGCGGCCTGCGACGCGTCCGGACTTGCAGGTCCGGTGGCGAATGGCGGCGGCGGGACACCGTTGCGCGGGAATGTCGGCGGCAGGCCCGCTTCCTTCTTGGATGCGACGCCGGTTGCCAGCGGCTTTGCGGTGTCGCCGGCGGACACGGTGACGGTGCCGTCGGGCGAAATGCGGATCGCCAGCTCCGCGTCCACGAGATTGAGGCTCTCGGCGCGCAGGTGCCCCATCAGGAGACCCGCACCCGACAGCTTCACTTCGGCCTTCGGCGCGGTGGCGACGATGACGTGATCTTGGTCGCGGACGACGATGTCGCGGATGCGCACGGCGATGCGGATCCGCCCGGCCCGCTCGATCTGGGTGCCGCCGACCTCCACCGTATTGCCGTGGCCGATATTGTCCTCGATGGCGGCAGCGAGCCACGGCGTCGCGATGTCGAGATTGATGGGACCGGCACCAAGCCGCCACCACAGCGCGCCGAAGCAGCCGACGAAAATAACGGCGAGGGCCCCGGCCACGATGGCCAGCCGCTTCAGCCAGCGATCAGCCGCCAGCCAGCGGCGCATTGACGCAAATCCGTCACCGAAACGATGGAAGCCCGAACTGGAACGCGACAACAGCCGGCGCGCCCGATAGCCCGCCGCTGCTTCCTGATCCGGATCCCAGTCGGCGTCGTCCCACTCCTGCGGCTGCTGTTGACCGCCGCGCCGATCGAAATCCCGATTGTAATCCTCGGGCGACGTATTCCTTGCCATTGCCTCTCGATACAGGCGCCCATCGTAGGATTGAGCGCCGCCGGGACCGCAGCCGTCCACGGGAAGCGAAGCTCCCTGTGCCGGCATTGCCGCCATACCTCGAATATTCCTGCTGTTCGTCATTTCGCCCCGGGAGCGCGTTCAACGAGCAGTGGGGTGGTGCGTGGAATTCCTTGTAACCATAACCCGGCGTCGCCAGACTTGCCCAGACGAGGGCGCGATTCCGGCACACCGGACGAGAGCTGCAATACCGCTTTGGTTGACCCGCCGAAAGCGACGAAAGGAAGGCGTATGTCCAAGAAATCCCGAAAGAAATCGTCCAAAACGCCCTCCGGCATAGCAACGACTAAAAAGCAGACCCCGACCAAGCGGGCAACGACTCAAACAAAGTCCGCGAAAACACAGCGGACGCCGGCGGGCAAATCAACCAGGACAGTAGCAAAAGCAGGATCACATAAGGCCGCGTCGAAACAGTTAAATTCCTCCAAATCGGCCTCCGCGTCCGCGAATGCCAAGCCGGCCCTGACCGAGGGCCAGAAGGCGCCCGCCTTCCGGCTGCCCCGCGACGGCGGCGATGTGGTCTCGCTGGCCGACTATGCCGGTCGGAAGCTCGTCCTGTTCTTTTACCCCCGCGCCGACACGCCCGGCTGCACCAAGGAGGCAATCGATTTCACACGGCTGGCGGACGCTTTCAGCGGCGCCGGCACCGCCCTGCTCGGCATCTCCGCCGATCCGTTAAGGGCCCAGGAGAAGTTCCGCGACAAGCACGGCCTCGGCATGCCGCTCATCTCCGATGAGAAACACGAGATGCTGGAGGCGTACGGCGCCTGGGGCCAAAAGTCCATGTATGGCAAGAGCTTCCTCGGCGTTCTTCGCACCACGGTACTGCTTGGTGCCGACGGCAAGGTGGCTAGGGTCTGGCGCAATGTCCGCGTCGACGGCCACGCCGACGAGGTGCTGGAAGCGGCAAGGAGCCTTTAACCAATCCGTTAAGTTCGAGCGGTTCCGTTTCCGGAAAATTAACCATGACCGGCCCAGATTGCTGCGGCAATTAGGCCGTACGGACTCATCCGACCGGCGCGGGAGTGCCGATGTCGAAAAGTTCTGCCCAATATTCGCAGTACCCCCAACATCACGCGCACGACCACGGACGGGCCTTCCATCGCCGCCCCGCCGCCGCGGCGGCAGCCGTCGCGATCCCCCTTCCCGACGCCGACGACGCCTACACCATCGTGCACCACGGCAAGCAGGTCCGCCTCGGACCTGTGGTGTTCTGGATCGTGGTCGGCACCGTCGTGCTGCTCGGACTCTGGTCGGCCGCGACCGCCACCTATTTCGCCTTCCGCGACGACGTCCTGACCCGGCTGATCGCGCGCCAGGCCGAGATGCAGTACGCCTACGAGGACCGCATCGCCGAACTCCGCGCCAAGGTCGACCGCACCACCAGCCGGCAGCTGCTCGACCAGGAGCAGTTCGACCAGAAGCTCGACCAGATCATGAAGCGCCAGACGGCGCTGGAGTCCCGGGCCACGGCGCTCGGAGCCATGCCCGACGTGACCGGATCAATGCCCCGCGTGGCCCCGCAGCGCGGCGATTCGAGCCAGGGCGCTGCGCAGGGGACGCCGAAGCCGTCGCCGATCAGCGACACCGTGATCTTCGTGGCGCCGCCCGATCGCGAAGCGCGGCTTGAGTCGCGCGCCCCGACCGTCGCTGCACCGCCGACCAGCCAATTCGCCAAGAACCAGGGTTTCGACAACGTCCTGGTCCGGCTCACGACCTCGCTTGACCAGGTCGAGCGTCGCCAGATGGCGGCGCTCAGCGCCGTCGAGGAAGGTATGGATTCACGCATGCGCCGGATGCGCGGCGTCGTCAGCGACCTCGGCCTCAATCTCGCCAGCCTCGAAGCCGCCGTGCCGCGCTCGGCGATGGGCGGTCCTTTCGTGCCCGTCAAGCTGACGGCCAATGCCGGGCCGTTCGAGAAGCAGCTCAATCGCATCAACACCACCCGTGCCGAGATGGACCGCCTCAATCGCACGCTGGCGCTGGTGCCCTACCGCAAGCCCGTCATCGGCGAGGTCGAATTCACCTCAGGCTTCGGCGTGCGCAGCGATCCCTTCCTCGGCCGGCCCGCAATGCACACCGGCCTCGACTTCCGTGCCGCGACCGGCGATCCCGCACGCGTCACCGCCAACGGCAGGGTCGTTTCAGCCGGCTGGTCCGGTGGTTACGGCCGCATGGTCGAAGTCGATCACGGCAACGGGCTCTCGACCCGCTACGGCCATCTCTCCGAGATCAACGTCAAGGTCGGTGAGATCGTCAAGCTCGGGCAGGTCATCGGGCTCGTCGGGTCGACCGGCCGTTCCACCGGCCCGCACCTCCATTACGAAACCCGCATCGACGGCGAAGCGGTCGATCCGCAGAAATTCTTGCGCGCCGGCGTGCGGCTCAGCGCGGGCTAAGCCCGGTACGCCTGATCTACTGACTGCGCTCGTGGCCGACCTCGCCGGTGATGACGTCGCCGAACAGCTCCCAGGCCTGTCCGTTGAAGCGCATCAGCTGCATCTGCTCGATCGGAAAGTAGTCATCGGCGGAGGTGTTGACCATGATCCCGGGCAGCATCAGGTCGGTGTGAAAATCCTTCAGGCTGGCGGCCTGCTTCATCACGTTGTCACGCGTGAGGTTGTCGCTGCACTGCTTTAACACCTGCGCCATCGCCTCGGCCTGCACATAGCCGTAGATGTTGTTGCTGTTGGCCTTGTCGCCATCGGGATAATATTTGTCCATGAATTCGCGCCACTTCACCACCGCCGGGTCCTTGTCCCAGGTCGGGTCGGTCGGATCCTTCAGATAGACGGTCGAGATGATGTCCTTGGAATAGTCGAGCCCGGCGGGCTTGAGCACCGAGGCGACCGAGGTCGCGGTGTTGGCGAGGAAGAACTTTGGTTTCCAGCCGAGCTCGCCGACCTTCCGGATTGCCTGCGCCGATCCCTTTGGCGCAGCCCACGAGAAGAAGATGTCCGCGCCGGAATCGTGCAGTGCAACGATCTGCGAGTCGATCGAGGGATCGCTGACCTCATAGGACTTGTCGGCGATGATCATGTTCGCCTTGTCGCCGAGCCCGTCCTTCAGCCCCTTGAACTGGTCCTTGCCGGCGTCGTCGTTCTGCCAGAACACGGCGATCTTGCTGTTGGGGAAATGATCGCGGATATATTTTGCGTAGATCCGCCCCTCGCTCTGGTAGTTCGGCTGGAAACCCATGGTCCACGGGAAACTCTTGGGATCGCCGAACTTGGTGCCGCCGGACGCGACGAACAGCTGCGGCACCTTCTTGGCGTTCATGTATTTCATGATCGCCGAGTTCGAGGGCGTGCCGAGCGGCTGGAAGATCAGCAGCACCTCGTCGCTCTCGACCAGCTTGCGCGCCTGCTCGATCGCCTTCGGCGGCGAATAGGCGTCGTCATAGCTGATGAAATTGATCTTGCGGCCGTTGATCCCGCCCTGGTCGTTGATCATCCTGAAATAGGCGGCCTCGGTCTTGCCGATCACGCCATAGGACGACGCCGGCCCGCTATAGGGCATGATGTTGCCGATCTTGACTTCGGTATCAGTGGCGCCGGGATCGTATTTCTTCTGCGCCAAGGCCGGTGCCGTGACGAGCACGCCGGCAGCAAGAATGGCGAGGGCAGCAAGGTTTCCGCGACGACCCGGCATCGTTCTCTCCCCTATGTTTTGTAGTCTTCTTTTGCGGAGAGTGTCGCAAGCAGACTCGCGGCTGGCAAGCACCACGATTTTCCGCGAGATGAAACGGCAATCTGGAACTTACGTGACGCGCCGCAGCAGGCTCAGGACACGCCCGTCGATCACGAGCAGCGCACTGCCGATGACGATGGCGCCCGCGATCTCGCGCGCGGAGATCGGCTCACCCAGCACCAGCCATCCCAGCAGGATGGCGGTGACGGGAATGAGCAGCGTCACCAGCATCACATTGGTCGCGCCCGAGCGCCGCAGGATCTGAAAGAAGACGATGTACGCGAGCGCCGTCGACAGAGCGGCAAGGCCAAGCACCGCGAGCCAGGTCGTCAGGCCCGGCATCGAAAGTCGCCATGGCTGCTCCATTGCGCCGGCAACGATCGCCATCATCACAGTCGACGCCATCAGCTGAAACGTCGCCGTTCCCAGCGGAGGCGTGTCCTTCAGAAGCCGCCGCGCGGCCAGCGCCGCAAAGCCATAGCTGAACGCGCCGGCCAGACAGAGCAGGATACCGAGCCCCTGCCCCGGCCGCGTCTCGATGCCCCATCCCCGCAGGATGATGACGCCGGCGAGGCCGAGCGCCACGCCGGCCACCCGGCGCAACTGCAGGGCTTCCTCGCCCGCAGCCGCCATCACCATCACCGTGAACAGCGGCGTGGTCGCGTTCAGGATCGAGGCCAGTCCGCTCGGGATGAAGGTCTGGCCGAGCACGATCAGCGAGAACGGGATGACGTTGTTGAGCAGCCCGATCGCGACGAACGGCTTCCAGCCAACCATCCCCCTGGGAAATCTGATGCCCTGCATACGGAGCAGCGGCAGCAGCATGGCCGCGCCGAGCGCAACGCGCAGGAGCACCAGCGTCAGCGGCGGCAATTCCCGCAGCGCCGCGCCGTTGAAGAAGAACGATCCGCCCCAGAGAACCGAGAGCACGGCGAGCAGCGACCAGTCTCGCGCATCGATCCTGTTGTCGTTCGGGGACATGTGCTTCACCTCGGCGGCCGACCCTGCCGCCTAGGACGGCGCGAGAAAGCCCGCCACCCGATTTCCGATAACGTTGCTCAGGAGGGGCGCCGCGAGCGAGCGTCACCGGCAATATCGGCGACAACCGCCCCGATCACCAGCGCCCCGCCAATGAGCGCATGCACGGCGGGCAGCTCGCGAAAAGCGACCCAGATCCAGAACGGCATCAGCGGCGTTTCCAGCGTCGCGATCAATGAGGCCTGTCCCGAAGGCAGCAAGCGTGAGCCGAGCATGTAGAAGGTCAGGCCGAGCGCGACCTGGAGGCAGCCGAACATCGCGAGGATCGCAAGGCCATTGCCGCCGACATGGGCGATGTCGTGGGCAAAGGGAAGGCTGACGAGGCTTCCCATGAAGTTCGACAGCGCGGCCGCCGCCACCATCGAGGTCTCGCGGTGACGCCGGACCACGACGGTCATGGCGGCGATGGCAAGCACCATCAGGCAGCTCAGCGCGACGCCGCCAAGATCGGCGCCGGCCTGAACGCCGCCGACTGTGATCACCACGCCGGCAAAGGCGATCAGGCTCGCGGTCAGCGTACGCCACGTCGCGGCTTCGCCGAGCCACAGCCACGCCAGCGCAGCCGCAACGAAGGGCTGGGTTGCGATCAGCACCGCCACGTTGACGACCTTGGTCATCTGAAGCGCGGGAATGAACGCGACCATGCCGAGCGCGGACAAGGACGCGACGAGCAGGCCGCCCCTCCCCGGCACGACCAATTGCCACAGCGCAGCGCGGCCCTGCATCACGACGAGAATCACGCTGATCAGGCTGCCCGCGAACAGGCCGCGCCAGAACAGGATGGTCCAGGGATCGAACGGCAACAGGCGCGTGAAGAACGGCGCCGTGCTCCAGGCAATTGCGGCAGCGATGACGAGAGCAATGCCGAGACCACGTTCCGAACGAGGCTGCCCCATGTTGATGCGTCCAGCTAGGTCGGCTTCTTCGGCCGCGACACCAGCTCGATCATCTTGCCTTCATCGTCGTCGGGCATCGCGGCCTTGGCCTGCGCATAGGACTCGACCGCAGCACGCGAGACCAGCGGCTTGTCGGCCAGCAGGCTTTCGGCGAGTTTCACAGCGTAGGCGGCATCCTTGTGCCGCAGCGCTGCCGTAAAGGTCGCGCCACTGAAATCGCGCGCGACCATGCGCTTGGAGTGACGCTGCACTTGCGGGCTGGCCGCGACGCCGGCCTGGATCGATTCCAGCACCAGGTCCATGTCGAGCCCGGCCTGCTCGGCGATGGCGAGGCCTTCGGCGAGGCCCGCGATCTGGATCGCCCCCATCAGGTTGTTGATGAGCTTGTAGACAGTGCCGGAGCCGACCGCGCCGAAATGGCGGATGGTCGAGCCGATCGGTTCGAGAAACGGCCGTGCACGTTCGAGATCAGCTGCGTCAGCGCCGACGAGCAGCGTCAGCTTTCCGGCCGCTGCCGCATCAGGCAATCCCGTCACGGGGCAGTCGATATAGATCAGCCCGCGCGCATTGAGCTCACGGCCCATCTCGCGGGCGTGGTCATAGGAGACAGTGGAGCATTCGATCGCGATGGTGCCTGATTTCGCCGTCTTGGCCGCACCGTTGGGCCCGAGCCAGACCGCGCGCGAGGCTTCGTCATCGGCGACCATGGTCACGACCGCATCGGCATCGATCGCGGCATCCTCAGGCGACGTCGCCCAATGCGCACCGCGCGCGATCAGGTCGTCCGCTTTTGCCTTGCTGCGATTCCACAGCGTCACCGTGAAGCCGGCATCGAGATAGCGGCCGGCCATGCCGTGGCCCATCCGCCCCAACCCGATGAAGGCGACACGGGACATCAGTCGACGTCCTCGATGTCAGCGCCGGTGGTGCCGAAGGCGCGCTGCGCCAGGGTTGCGGCCATGAAGTCGTCGAGCTCGCCGTTCAGCACGCCCGATGTGTCGGACGTCTGCACGCCCGTGCGCAAATCCTTCACCATCTGGTAGGGCTGCAGCACGTAGGAGCGGATCTGGTGTCCCCAACCGATATCGGTCTTGGCGGCCTGGTCGGCGGCGGCCTTCTCCTCGCGCTTCTTCAGTTCGATCTCGTAAAGCCGCGCGCGCAGCATGTCCCAGGCCTGCGCCCGGTTCTTGTGCTGGGACCGGCCGGCCTGGCAGACCACGGCAACGCCGGTCGGAATATGCGTCAGGCGCACCGCGGATTCGGTCTTGTTGACGTGCTGGCCGCCGGCGCCGCCCGAGCGCATGGTGTCGACGCGGACGTCGGCTTCCTTGATGTCGATCTTGATGCTGTCGTCGATGACGGGGAATACCTGCACGCTCGAAAACGAGGTGTGCCGCCGCGCGTTGGAATCGAACGGCGAGATGCGCACCAGCCGGTGCACGCCCGCCTCCGTCTTCAGCCAGCCATAGGCATTGTGGCCGGAGACCTGGATGGTCGCGGACTTGATGCCGGCTTCTTCGCCCTCGGATTCCTCGAGGAATTCGACCTTGAAGCCGTGCGTCTCGGCCCAGCGCGTATACATGCGCAGCAGCATCTGCGCCCAGTCCTGGCTCTCGGTGCCGCCAGCGCCGGCATGGACTTCGAGATAGGAATCGAAACGATCGGCCTCGCCCGACAGCAGCGCCTCGAGCTCGCGCCGCGCGACTTCCTTCTTGAGGTTCTTCAGCGCGGCTTCGGCTTCGGCCACAACACCCGCGTCGCCCTCGGCCTCGCCGAGCTCGATCATGCCGATGTCGTCTTCGAGCTCCTGCTCGACCTTGCCGATGCCCGAGAGCGAATCCTCAAGCGAGGTGCGCTCCTGCATCAGCTTCTGGGCTTTCTGGGGATCGTTCCAGAGGTTGGGATCTTCTGCGAGCTTGTTCAGCTCAGCGAGGCGCGCCGTCGATGTCTCGACGTCAAAGATGCCTCCTCAGCAGCCCGACTGACTGCTTGATCTCTTCTACCAACCGTTCGATTTCGGCGCGCATGTGGTGCTCTGGTCTCGCGGAATTGGTTCCGCTTGCAAGTGAGTTGGGGATGTAGCGGCGGCGGCTGCAAAGCGCAACCGCCGGAACCGCGATCGTCCGTCTTGTCCTAAGCCTTAGTACAGACCACCGGTGCCCGGCCGCATGAAGAAGCCGGAATCCGGCTGCTGTTGCTGCGACGCCGGCACGCCGCGCCCGTCGGCATCGGCAACGCCGATCACCGAATAATTGTCCGGC
This sequence comes from Bradyrhizobium sp. Arg816, assembly GCF_029989365.1. Taxonomy (GTDB): domain Bacteria; phylum Pseudomonadota; class Alphaproteobacteria; order Rhizobiales; family Xanthobacteraceae; genus Bradyrhizobium. Next base: position 624,183 of record NZ_JAPRAQ010000002.1, read on the forward strand.
GGCGCCGTGCCCGGCTTGAAGGCCTCTAAAATGGTTCCGCCGGTCTCGCCGGGGCCGGCGCGCATGCCGGTCTTGGAGACGACGCGCACCAGCTTGATGCCGGCCGGCACCTTGAACGGAACCGCGGGCTTGTCGGCGAGCGCGAGCTTGAGGAAGTCGCGCGCGATAGGCGCGGCCAGATGGCCGCCGGTCGCGGCGTTGCCCCTACCGAGCGCGCGCGGCTTGTCGTAGCCCATATAGATGGCGACGGCGACATCGGGCGAGAAGCCGACGAACCAGGCGTCCTTGGCCTCGTTGGTGGTGCCGGTCTTGCCGGCGATCGGCTTGCCGACCTCCTTGACCACGGTGGCGGTACCGGCCTGGACCACGCCTTCCATCAGCTCGGTGATCTGATAGGCGGTCATCGAATCCAGCACCTGCTCGCGGCGGTCGATCAGCTGCGGCTCGACCTGGTTCTTCCAGCCGCCCGGCGCGTCGCAGCCGCGGCATTCGCGCTGGTCGTGCTTGAAGATGGTGCGGCCGTAACGGTCCTGGATACGGTCGATCAAGGTCGGCTTCACCCGGCGACCGCCATTGGCGAGCATCGAATAGGCAGTGACCATGCGCATCGCCGTGGTCTCGCCGGCGCCGAGCGCGTAGGAGAGATAGTTCGGCAATTCGTCGTAGACGCCGAAGCGGCGCGCATATTCGCCGATCAGGGGCATGCCGATGTCCTGCGCGAGGCGCACCGTCACGGTGTTCAGCGACTGCCGCAACGCGTTGCGCAGCGTGACGGGTCCCTGGAATTTGCCGGAGGAGAAGTTTTCGGGCCGCCACACGCCGGCGCCCTGGCCCTGGTCGATTTCGATGGGGGCGTCGAGCACCACTGTCGAGGGCGTATAGCCGTTGTCGAGCGCGGCCGAATAGACGATCGGCTTGAACGACGAACCCGGCTGGCGGTAGGCCTGCGTGGCGCGGTTGAACTGGCTCTGGTCGAACGAGAAGCCGCCGACCATCGCGAGCACGCGGCCCGTCCACGGATCCATCGCCACCATCGCGCCGGACACTTCGGGGATCTGGCGCAGGCGGTACTGGCCTTCGACCGGCTGTCCCTCCTTGGTGTAGAGCGGATCGGCATAGATCACGTCGCCCGGCTGCAACACCTGCGCGACAGACGTCGGGGTCTTGCCCTTGGCATTGCCCTGGGCCGCCCTCGCCCAGCGCACGCCGTCGACCGTGACGATGCCGGTCTCGCGCTGCTTGCTGATGGCGCCGCCGAGCTCGCGGTTCGGCTGGAAGCCGATGCGCGCGGACTGGTCGCTGGTCTCCAGCACCACCGCCATGCGCCAGGGCGAGATGTCGGAGAGCGACTTGATCTCGGCGAGCTTCACGCCCCAATCGCCCGAAATATCGAGCTTGCTCATGGCGCCGCGATAACCCTGCTGCTCGTCATAGTTCACGAGACCGGAGACCATGGCCTTGCGCGCCATGACCTGGATCTTCGGATCGAGCGTGGTGCGGACCGACAGACCGCCTTCGTAAAGCTTCTTCTCGCCGTAGCGCTCGAAGATGTCGCGGCGGACTTCCTCGGCGAAATATTCACCGGCGAAGGTGTGAGCGCCGTTGGAACGGCTGGTGACGGCGAGCGGCTCCTTGCGGGCCTTGTCGGCGTCGGCCTGCTTGATCCAGCCGTTCTCCAGCAGACGGTCGACCACGTAATTGCGGCGCTCGATGGCGCGATCGCGGTTTCGGACCGGATGCAGCGTCGCGGGCATCTTCGGCAGCGCGGCGAGATAGGACGCTTCCGCGACGGTCAGCTCGTTCACCGACTTGTCGAAATACACCAGCGAAGCGGCCGCGATGCCATAGGCGCCGAGGCCGAGATAGATCTCGTTCAGATACAGCTCGAGGATCTTGTCCTTCGAGTAGGTCTTCTCGATGCGCATCGCCAGCAAGGCTTCCTTGATCTTGCGGGCGAAGGAGACCTCGTTGGTCAGCAGGAAGTTCTTGGCGACCTGCTGGGTGATCGTGGAGGCGCCCTGCGGACGCCGGTTCGAGCCGTAGTTCTGGATAAAGAGCACGCCGGCGCGCGCCATGCCGGTGTAGTCGATGCCGCCATGCTCGTAGAAATTCTTGTCCTCGGCCGCGAGGAAGGCGTTGATCACGAGCTTCGGCACCGCCTGGATCGGCAGGTACAGCCGCCGCTCCTTGGCGTATTCGCCGAGCAGCGAGCCGTCGACCGCGTGCACGCGGGTCATCACCGGCGGCTCGTAATCCTGAAGCTGAGAGTAATCCGGCAAGTCCTTGGAGAAATGCCAGATCAGGCCTGCGACGGCCCCGACACCGACAAGGAACACCACCGTTCCCGCGGCGAACAGGAAGCCCATGAACCGCACCAGCAAGCGCATTATGTGTCTATCCGTTCAATCCGGGCGCCAACGAATTGGGCGCTCTCCAACGAAACAATTCACGGACCTGCCGGCTGACATGGACGCCGGGGCCTCGACTTGCCTGCCAAAAGGATTTTCGCTCGATTCTTCCTTTTTATAGAGCGTCCGCTGTGGCCAAACTAGGGCTTTGGGCGGATCGAGCTAGTCCCCCCTGAGCTCGGCAACCGATCGGGGCTACCACAGCCCGCCGGTACCCGGGCGCATGATGAAACCGGTCTCGGGCGGCGGCAACTGCTGAGTGCGTCCGTCATCATCGGTCAAACCGATCACCGAGTAGTTGTCCGAAGGCGCAGTGCCCGGTTTGAAGGCTTCCAGGATGGTTCGGCCGGAATCGCCCGGTCCGGCCCGCATGCCGGTCTTGGCATCGACCCGGACCAGTTTGATGCCAGCGGGTATCCGAAATGGCGTCGCCGGCTTGTCCGCGAGCGCCAGCTTCATGAAATCCCTGGCAATCGGAGCCGCCGTGTGCCCTGCCTGGGCGCTGCGGCCCAAACTGCGAGGCTTGTCGTAACCGACATAGAGACCGACCACGAGATCAGGCGAAAAGCCGACGAACCAGAGATCTTTCGCGTCCGTCGTGGTGCCCGTTTTGCCGGCGATCGGCTTGCCCACCTCACGCAAGGCCATGGCGGTACCGCCCTGCACCACGCCTTCCATCATCGAAGTGGTCTGGTAGGCTGTCAGGACGTCCAAAACCTGCTCGCGGCGGTCGATCAGCTGCGGTTCGGTCTGGTTCTTCCAGCCGCCCGGCGCATCGCAGCCACGGCACTCGCGCTGGTCGTGCCTGAAGATGGTGTGACCGTACCGGTCCTGGATACGGTCGATCAGAGTAGGTTTCACCTTGCGGCCGCCATTGGCGATCATCGAATAGGCCGTGGCCATTCGAATCACCGTGGTTTCGCCGGTGCCGAGCGCATAAGAGAGATAGTTCGGCAGCTCGTCATAGACGCCATACCGCTTGGCATATTCTCCGATCAGCGGCATGCCGATATCTTGCGCGAGACGCACCGTCACGGTGTTGAGCGACAGCCGCAGCGCGTTGCGCAGCGTGGTCGGCCCCTGATACTTGCCCACCGAGAAATTGTCCGGCCGCCACACGCCGGCGCCTTGGCCCTGGTCGATCTCGATTGGTCCATCCACCAGCACGCTCGACGGTGTATAGCCGTTGTCGAGCGCGGCCGAATAAACGATCGGCTTGATGGTCGATCCGGGCTGCCGGTAGGCTTGCGTGGCACGGTTGAACTGGCTCTGGTCGAACGAGAAGCCGCCGACCATGGCGAGCACCCGGCCGGTCGAGGGATCCATTGCGACCATAGCGCCGGAGATTTCCGGGATCTGGCGCAAACGGTATTGGCCCTCCACAGGGTTGCCGTCCTTGTAGAGAGGGTCGGCGTAGATCACGTCGCCGGGCTGGAGCACTTGCGACACCGCGGTCGGCGCTTTGCCCTTCGCAGGTCCCGCGGCAGCCCTCGCCCATTTCACCCCGTCGAGCGTGACGAGGCCGGTCGTGCGCTGCCTACTGACCGCGCCGCCGAGTTCACGTCCGGGCTGGAAGCCGATCCGCGCCGACTGGTCGCTGGTCTCCAGCACCACCGCCATGCGCCAAGGTGAAATATCGGAAAGCGACTTGATATCGGCGAGCTTGACGCCCCAGTCGCCGGATACGTCGAGCTTGCTGATGGCGCCACGATAGCCCTGCTGCTCGTCATAGTTCACGAGACCGGCGACCATGGCCTTGCGCGCCATCACCTGGATCTTGGGATCGAGCGTGGTGCGGACCGACAGGCCGCCCTCGTAGAGCTTCTTCTCGCCATAGCGCTCCAGGATATCGCGGCGGACTTCCTCGGCGAAATATTCTCCGGCGAAGGTGTGGGCACTATTGGCGCGGTTGGCGACGACGAGCGGCTCCTTGCGCGCCGAATCCGCTTCCGCCTGCTTGATCCAGCCGTTTTCCAGAAGACGGTCGATCACATAGTTGCGCCGCTCGATGGCGCGATCACGGTTCTTGACCGGATGCAGCAGCGCGGGCGCCTTCGGCAGCGCGGCGAGATAGGAGGCTTCCGCGACGGTGAGTTCATTCACTGACTTGTCGAAGTAAACCAGCGAAGCCGCCGCGATGCCGTAGGCGCCGAGGCCGAGATAGATTTCGTTCAAATAGAGCTCAAGGATCTTGTCCTTGGAATAAGCGCGCTCGATCCGCATGGCCAGCAAGGCCTCCTTGATCTTGCGGGCGAACGAAACCTCGTTGGTCAGAAGGAAATTCTTCGCGACCTGCTGTGTGATCGTGGAGGCACCCTGGGGACGGCGATTGGACCCGAAGTTCTGGATGAGCAGGAGACCGGCGCGGGCCATGCCGCTATAGTCGATGCCGCCGTGCTCGTAGAAGTTCTTGTCCTCCGCGGCGAGGAAGGCATTGATCACGAGCTTGGGCATCGCCTGGATCGGCAGATAAAGCCGCCGCTCCTTGGCGTATTCGCCAAGCAGCGAGCCATCGACCGCATGCACGCGGGTCACCACCGGCGGCTCGTAATCCTGAAGCTGAGAATAGTCCGGCAAGTCCCTGGAGAAATGCCAGATCAGGCCCGCCACGACGCCGACGCCCACCAGGAACACGACAGTTCCTGCGGTGAACAGGAAACCCAAGAACCGCACCAGCAAGCGCATTGTCTATTTTATCTATTCCAGAACGAAGCGCCGGGCGCCAACCTCACGTCGCGAATTCATCGGCCTACGCAATGACATCAGTGCCGGACTTGAAGACGCTTGCCGAGCGGGATTCTCGTCGATTTTGGAACCCCCTGCGGCATTTTTATAAAGCGCCCGCTGTGGCCAAACTAGGGCTTTTGCAACGGGACGGAAAATCCCCCTCAATTCGACGATCCCCGGGTCGCCTTTTTGGCGATCCCGACGTCGTCAATTCGACGATCCCCCGGTCGTCAATTTGACGATCCGGCCGTGGCCATCCGCTTGGTCAGGAACCCGTCTATCGCCTGCGCCATCGAGCCCACGGCCTTGGACCGCCAGCCCTCGGAGACCAGATGCTCGAGGTCGCCCTTGTTGGAGACATAGCCGATCTCGACCAGCACCGACGGCACGTCGGGCGCCTTCAGGACCCGGAAGCCGGCCGACTTCAGGGGATGCTTGTGCATCCGCACGGTCGACTTCATTTCGCCCATCAACAGGCGGGCAAAACGGCTTGAAAAGGTACGAGTTTCCCGCTGGGTGAGGTCGATCAGGATGTCGGCGACATCGGTCGGTTCCTCCGCGAGGTTGAAACCGGCGATCGCGTCCGCCCGGTTTTCCGCATCCGCCAGTCGCTGCGCCTCGGCGTCGGAGGCCTTGTCGGACAGCGTGTAGATGGTCGCGCCCTGCGCATCGCCCTCGGCCTTCGGCAGCGCGTCGGCGTGGATCGAGACGAACAAGGCGGCCTTGAGGGCGCGGGCGACTTTGACCCGGTCGTTGAGCGGAATGAAGGTGTCGTCGTCCCGTGTCATCACCACGCGGAATTTGCCGGTCTTGTCCAGCCGGTCGCGCAGCGCCAGGCCAAAGGCCAGCACCAGGGTCTTCTCGCTCTCGCCGCTCGACTGCGTGCCGTTGTCGATGCCGCCATGGCCGGGATCGATCACGACGATCGGGCGCCCATCGACCTTCTGCTGCCCGGCTTCCGGAGCTGCGGCGGCCGGAACCGTTGCCGGCGGCGCGTCGGCGATGGCGGGCCGCAGGTCGGGGCGCTTCTCGGGGGCGAGCGACTGCACGAAGGCGGCACGGTCGACCTCCTCCAGCTCGAGCACGAGCCGGGCCGGCTGGCCATTGGCGGCCTCCAGCACGTAGGAATTGGCGATCTTGGCCGGGCCTGTCAGGTCGAACACGATTCGCGAGCCGCCGGGCATGACCAGCCCGTATCGGAAGGCCTTGACCAGTCCCCGCCCCCCGACCCCGGTGCCCGCAGGCAGTTGAAAATTGACTTGGGGCACATCGACCACCACCCGGTACGGGTCGGCGAGCGTGACGGCGCGGAAGGTGACGGCCTGATCGATGTCGAGGATGAAACGGGTCTGCTTGCCATCGCCGGCCAGCCGGGCGGCGGAGGCGGTTGGAAAATTCGCTACCGCAACAGAGGGTTGCGGCTGGCTTTCCGCCGCGCTCAGGCGCCAGGAATCAGCACATGTCAATGCTGCGGCGCACAGAACCGCGCATCCCAGCAAAACCCTTTGATTTGTGCGGCTCGCCACCGATTTCGCGCCTCCGAGCAGCTCTTTTAACGCAATAGAACCACAGGGTTAATCGCCGCTTAATGACAAATTTACGAAACTCGCCGACTGTGACCGCCGTGCGACGCTCCCTTGCACGGTTGGTCCATTCCACGTATGTACGGAGTGCTGACGGCCGATATTTCCGGTTGTGTCGCGTTCAGCCTCCCGGTGCAGCGCCGGAACTCTCAAGGTTTGGGAATTCCAGCGTTTTTCCGTTCCCCTCAAAGACCAGCGCGGTGCGCGGCAGCGAGGTGGAGCGGGTCAAGCCCCGGTGGCGGACGGTCCCTGGTTACCACCGCGTTTCCGGGACGGTTTTGACAGCGACGTGACTCGTTACCCGGTCCCTTAATCCCAAGGGAGCGGTTCGTAATCCCCAAGGCGAGCGCGCTCGCGCCATGCCTGGCCAGCAGCAACTGATTGAGGGGCGGCCCCGCCGCCCAATGTTTCATACGGGCCGACGCTTGATGCGCCAGACTGTGCCGACGAATTCTGAAGGACCGTTCGCGACGCTGCGGAGTGACAATCCCGCGCGCCGCTTCGGTCCTCCAGCTTCCGATTCGGCAAGGCGCGAGAGACGGCGTTTCGGCCTTCCCCTCACCCCCGAATCAGGTCGACCGTCGCGTCACCCGGCAGCGCAGATCGCGCCCACGGTGAATCGCGCCCGCCGCCGCCAAGAGTTAAGACATGCCCAACAAGATGTTGATCGATGCCACCCACCCGGAGGAGACCCGGGTCGTCGTGGTCCGCGGCAATCGCGTCGAAGAGTTTGATTTCGAGACCGCGCAACGCAAACAACTGCGCGGGAATATCTACCTCGCCAAGGTCACCCGGGTGGAGCCTTCGCTCCAGGCCGCCTTTGTCGAATATGGCGGCAACCGCCACGGCTTCCTCGCCTTCAGCGAAATCCATCCCGATTACTACCAGATCCCGGTCGCCGACCGGCAGGCACTGATCGAAGCCGAGGAACAGGCCCATCGCGAGGCCGAGGAAGAGAGCGAGAACCGCTCCCACGGCCGCCGCCGCTCGCGCCACCGCAACTCCCGCCGCCGCAGTCAGGGCGAGCGCGTGCGTAGTGACATCGTCGAAGGCCTCGACGCAGGTAGCGATCCCGCCGCCCAGCCGGTCGAGGGCGAGGCTCCGCACACCGAGGGCGCGCCGCACGAGGGCGAGCATCTGCACGTCGATGCGGAGCATCACGGCGAGCACGATGGCCACGAGCATCAAGACCACGAACATGGCGATCATGATCACCACGATCATGACCACGAAGGCCATGATCATCACGATCATGCGCACGACGACCATCATCACGATCATGACCATGGTCATGACGGCCAGCATGATCATCACGGCCATGATCATGCCGACGAGACGCCCGCGGCCGTCGGCGCCGAGCCCGTGGTCGCGACCGAGACCGCTGCCGAACCGCAGGAGGCTGTCGCCTCCGAAGCCCATGCCGAGGCTCTCGCCGAAGCCGTGACCGCCTCCACCGAACCGGCCGACGCCGTCTACGCTGCCGGCGAAAGCACTGATGCGCGTCATCAGGAGGCCGATGAGGAAGACGACGAGGACGAGGACGGCGAGGAAGCCGAAGAGGAACACGTCGAATCCGTCGGCGGCGACGACGTGATGGAGGAAGTGCCGGAGCGCACCTTCCGCCCGCGCCGCCAGTACAAGATCCAGGAAGTCATCAAGCGCCGCCAGGTCATGCTGGTGCAGGTCGTCAAGGAAGAGCGCGGCAACAAGGGCGCGGCGCTGACCACCTATCTCTCGCTCGCCGGCCGCTATGCCGTGTTGATGCCGAACACCGCGCGCGGCGGCGGCATCAGTCGCAAGATCACCAGCGCCCAGGATCGTTCCCGCCTGAAGGAAGTCGTGCAGGATCTCGACGTGCCCGAGGGCATGGGCATCATCCTGCGCACCGCCGGCGCCGCCCGTACCAAGCCCGAGATCAAGCGCGACTTCGAATATTTGATCCGGATGTGGGAGACGGTGCGCGACCTGACGCTGAAGTCGCAGGCCCCGACCCTGGTCTATGAGGAAGGCTCGCTGATCAAGCGCTCGCTGCGCGACCTCTACAACAAGGAGATCGACGAGATCTCGGTTGCCGGTGAGTCCGGCTACCGCGAAGCGCGCGACTTCATGAAGATGCTGATGCCCGCCAATGTCAGCGCGGTGAAGCAGTATCGGGACGGCCAGCCGCTGTTCTCGCGCATGGGCGTCGAGAGCCAGCTGGATGCGATGTTCTCGCCGACCGTGCAGTTGCGTTCCGGCGGCTACATCGTGATCAACCAGACCGAGGCGCTGGTCTCGATCGATGTCAACTCCGGACGATCGACCCGCGAGCACCATATCGAGGACACCGCGCTCAAGACCAATCTGGAGGCGGCCGAAGAGGTCGCCCGCCAGCTCCGTCTGCGCGACCTCGCCGGCCTGATCGTCATCGACTTCATCGACATGGACGAGAAGCGCAACAACCGCGCGGTCGAGCGCAAGCTGTCCGATTGCCTGCGGCAGGATCGCGCCCGCATCCAGGTCGGCCGCATCTCGCATTTCGGCCTGCTCGAGATGTCGCGCCAGCGCATCCGCGCCAGCGTGCTGGAATCCTCGACCGATCCCTGCCCGCATTGCGGCGGCACCGGCCATGTCCGCTCGGTCTCCTCGGTTGCGCTCCAGCTGCTGCGCGGCCTTGAAGAGATCCTGATGAAGGGCGCGACCCACAATCTCGTGGTCCGCACCCGCACCGACGTCGCGCTCTATGTGCTGAACCACAAGCGCGGCCATCTGCGCGACCTCGAGAACGGCTTCAAGGTCACGCTGGCCGTCATCGCCGACCCGAGCGTCAGCGGACCGCAGGCCTATCTCATCGACCGCGGCGAGCAGGTGCATACGCTCGAAGCCGCCAAGGCGCTGCTGGCGGCGCAGGCCGCCGCAAGCCCGCCGCCCGTAGCCGAAGAAGTCTATGAGGACGAAGAATTCGATCCGGAGCTGGAATCCGAGGTCGAGACCGAAGAAACCGAAGGCCTCGCCGAGGAGCAGGCTGGCGGCGAAGCGGCTTCCGACCAGGACGGCCAGCGCCGCAAGCGCCGCCGGCGTCGGCGCGGCCGCGGTGGCCCGCGCGACGGCGAGGTGCGCGAGGATGGCGCTCCGACGTCTCCTGAAGTGGCCGTGGCGGCCAGCGAAGGTGAAGAGGATTCCGAGTCCGAGCAGGACGGCGAGGAAGGTGAGGACCAGGCAGCCCGCAGCGAGCAGCAGGGCAACGGCGATCGCCGCCGCCGGCGTGGTCGTCGCGGTGGACGCCGCCGTCGCGGTGGTAACGAGGAAGGTCTCGCTGGCTCCATCGGCGACGAGCTCGCAGCCAATGCGCCGTCGGAAGCGACCGACGCCGTGGCCGATTTCGACAGCTTTGGCGGCGAGGCTGCGCCCTCGATCGCGCAGGCCGAACACACCGCCGCCGAGCCTGAGGTCAGCCAGCCCGAGCCGCACGCCGAGGTGCAGATTGAGGCGCCGGCCCAGCCTGAGCCCGCTCCCGCTCCTGCCGCCGCGGACGAAGAGCCGGCCGACGACAAGGCTGCGCGTCGCCGTTCCACTGTCCGGGAAAAGGTGAGCTTCCTGTCGAGCAGCGCGAGCGAGCCGGCAACACCGGTTGCGCAGGCGGCTGAGCCGGCCGTCCCGCCCGCAACGGCGCCTGAGCCCGCGCCGGAAGCGGCAACCGAAACTCCGGCCTCGCCGCGTCGCGCCGGCTGGTGGTCTCGCCGGTTCGGCGGCGGCGAATAAGCCGAACATCCAATGCAAAACGCCCGGCACAGCCGGGCGTTTTTTGTTTCGACACGCACTTCGCTCGCACTAGGCCGGCGGCAGGTCGTTACCCAGCGGCACCGCGTCGCGCGCCGCGATCTGGCGAAGCTGGTCGTAGAGATCGGGCGCTTCGCTGGTGCAGAGACAGACGCCCGTTGCGGACGGAGCCTCGCCGGCGTTGAGGTAGGCGTGGCCCATGGTGCTGTCGAGATAGATGCCGTCGCCCACACCAAGGATTTCCGGCGCGTAGAACTCGGTGTGCACGGCCACGCGTCCGCTCGTCACCAGAAAATATTCCTCGCCGGCATGGCGCAGCAGCGGGCCGAACTCCTCGATCGAGCGCGCCCGGACCTCGGCCACGATCGGCACCATGCGCTTGCCGATCAGGTCGGTGCATTGATACGTGTAGGTGTAGAACCCGGTCGTGATCACCTGGCCCTGCCCGGCCCGGCTGATGCTCCGGCGCGCCGTGACCGGCCGGCCCTGCGCAGGACGCGGGGGCGCCGGATTGAACAGCTCGGCGATCTCCATCTTCAGGCCCGAGGTGAGCTGGAGCAGCTTGTCGTAGGTCAGCGACATCAGGCCGTTCTCGACCTTGGACAGGGTCGACAGCGCCATGCCGGTCCGCTCCGCCACCTGCTTGAGCGTCAGGCCTCGCGCCTGGCGGGCGGCCTTGAGGCAGTGGCCGAGCTGGGAATTGGCGCCGTCCAGCGTCGTCGTGATCTCGCTCATGCAGCAAGGCTACCACGGCGGCCCGAAAAATGTTGGTCGATCCATCTAATCTTTTCGTCAAGGTCGGGCCGAACCCGCCCTGGCTGACGACGAATTGGGCAGTTTTGTCGGCATTTGTACATGAATTACGCCGCTCAGACGAATATTGATGCGCCTCGCTTACTTTCCGATATGCTAAATCGTTTTCATAATCTGAAAGGGATTGGCATTGTCCGACCTGTGCGATTCCAGCGCCGTTGAGCTGCGCCGCCTGCTGGCCGCGCGGTCTATCTCGCCTGTCGAGCTGCTCGACGCCTGCCTGTCGCGCATCGCCACCGTCAATCCCGCCGTCAACGCCGTCGTGACGCTGGACGAGCCTGGCGCGCGCGCCGCCGCGAAAGCGGCCGAGGCGGCCATCCTGCGCGGAGACGATCGGGGCGCGCTGCAGGGGCTCCCCGTCCTGATCAAGGACACCCAGGACACCGCCGGGATGCGCTCTACCTATGGCAGCCCGCTGCTGGGCGACAACGTGCCCGCCGCCGACCAGGGCTCGGTCGCACGCTTACGCGCCGCCGGCGCCATCATCTTCGGCAAGACCAACACGCCGGAATGGGCGGCCGGCGGCAACACCCGCAACCCCGTGTTCGGCGCGACCGGCAATCCCTTCGATCCCTCGCGCTCGGCGGCCGGCTCCTCCGGCGGCTCTGCGGTCGCACTCGCCTGCGGCATGGCCCCGCTCGCCTCGGGCTCGGATACCGGCGGCTCCTTGCGCAATCCGGCCGGCTTCTCCGGCATCGTCGGCATGCGTCCGTCCTACGGTCTCGTGCCCAGTGAAAAGCGCATCTTCGGCTGGTCGAACCTGTCGACCGACGGACCGATGGCCCGCAACGTCGCCGACGCCGCACTGATGCTGTCGGTGATGGCGAGCGACGATGCCCGCGATCCGCTCGCCTACACCCTGCCCGGCGAGCCGCTACGTGCACGCGCCGAGCGCTGGGCTAACCCGCGCCCCGCAGAGCTCGCCAAGCTGCGTCTCGCTTTCACCGAAGATTTCGGCTTCGCACCGACCGAGCAGGCGATCCGCCGCGTGTTCCGCCATCGCGTGAGCAAGCTTGCACCGCTGTTCGCCGAAAGTCGCGAGGCGACGCCCGACTGCACCGGCGCCGACGATACTTTTGCCGTGCTGCGTGCGGGCATGTTCCTGGCGACGCATGGCAAGAACTACAAGGAGCGTCCCGGGATGCTCGGTCCCAACGTGCGCGCCAATGTCGAGGAAGGCCTTGGCTACACGCTCGAAGACCAGGCGCGCGCTTCCACGACGCAGACTCGGATCTATCGCGCCTACCAGACCTTTTTCGCAAATTGCGACGTGCTGGTCAGCCCCACCATCACGCTCAGTCCGCGACCATGGTCGGAGCCCCATCCCGCCGAGATCGACGGCGTGCCGACGAAATCCTATTTCCACTGGCTCGCGCTCGCTTACGCCGTGACGCTCGCAGGCCACCCGGCGATCAGCATTCCGTTTGGGCTCGATGAAGCCGGCCTGCCGTTCGGCCTCCAGATCGTGGGCCCGCGCGGCGGCGATGCCATCGTGCTCTCGGTCGCCGCGAGCATTGAAGCTGCGTTCGCGAACGATGCGCAATTGTGCCGGCCGGTGCCTGACCTCGCACGGCTCGCCGCAGCGCCCCCGCTGTCGGCCGCGCCCGGCTTCCTCACCTGGGAATAGACCGGGATCGCCGGCGCGACGGAGATGAGCATGACGGAATTGCCGAGGAAGACCAGCGTCACCGCATTCGTCCTGCTCTACATCGCCTACTGCATCTCCTATATCGACCGCGCCGCGATCTCGCTGGCACTGGCGCAGATCGGCAAGGATTTCAACCTCCAGGCCGCCGATCTCGGCATCGTCATCAGCGCGTTCTTCCTCGGCTACGCCGCGATGCAGGTGCCCGGCGGATGGCTTTCCGACCGCTTCGGGTCGAAATATGTCCTGATCGTCACCATCGTGATGTGGTCGCTGTTCACGGCGTTCACGAGTCTTGCCTGGTCGCTCACCTCGCTGATCGCGATCCGCTTTATCTTCGGCATCGCCGAGGGCGGCTTTCCGCCGGCGAGCATTCGCGCCGTCGCGGAAGTGTTTCGGAAGGACAGCCGGCCAAAGATGTCGGCGCTGCTGCTGTCGTCCAACTATGCCGGCAGCATGGTCGCGCCGCTGATCATGGCGCCGCTGATCCTCTGGCTCGGCTGGCGTCACGCCTTCAACGCGATCGGCATTGCCGGCATCGTCTTCGCGGTCGTCTATTTCGTCTGCGTCCCGTATCTGGGACGCCCGGGCGAGGCCGGTACAGGTACAGCCGACAAGGCCGAAAGCCGTGCGCCGATGCGCGAGCTGATGAAGAATCCGCTGCTGTGGCAGCTGATGGTGGTGTGGTTCGGGCTCAGCTGCGTCAACAAGGGCCTGGATTCCTGGATGCCGCTCTATCTGCTCCAGCAGCGCGGGCTCGACCTCAAGACCGTCGGCGTGGTGGCGCCGATCCCGTTCGTGATGGCGACGATCGCGACCGCGAGCGGCGGCTGGGTGATGACGACGTTCTTCGCCGAGCGTGAAAAATACCTGCTGATCGGCAGCTCCGCGTTGACCGGCATCTTCCTCTACGCCATGTACAAGGCGGAGACGATCACGATGCTGATCGTCTTCCAGTCGCTGGTCTATTTCTTCAAATCCTTCGTGCTGGCTTCAGTGGTTGCACTTCCGACCAAACTGCTCCGCGACGACCAGATCGGATCCGGGATCGGCATGGTCAATCTCGGCGGCCAGAGCGCGGGATTCATCGCCCCCGTCGCCATCGGCTTCATCGTGACCGGAACCGGTTCGTTCGATGCCGCCTTCGGCTTCCTCGTGGCGATGACGGCGTTGTCCGTCGTGGTCGCCGCCACCATCAACACAGCCCAGCCGAGGCTCGCCCCGCAACCGGTCTGACAGGAGAGTTCTGCCAATGCAAAGCGCGATTGTTCTCGGCGGCGGCATGATCGGCGTGAGCGCGGCGCTACACCTCCGGCGGCGCGGCTGGTCGGTCACGCTCGTCGACCGCAGGGAGCCGGGCCGCGAGACCAGCTACGGCAATGCCGGAATGATCCAGGCCGAAGCCGTGCGTCCCTATCCGATGCCGCGCGACCTCGCTTCGCTCCTGAAGATCGCGACCGGCCGCACCAACGACGTGCGCTACAGCCTGTCGTCGCTTCATCTCCATATCGAGCCCCTGCTCCGCTACTGGTGGCATTCGGCGCCGAAGCGGCATCGCGAGGCGATCGACGCCTGGGCGCGGCTGATCGCCTACGCGACGGCGGAGCACGACATCCTCATTCGCGAAGCCCATGCCGACAATCTGATCCGCCGCGCGGGCTATCGGCATCTGCATCGCGACGCGGCTTCGTTCGATCTCGCCGTCAAGTCGGCGGAAGACGACCAGCGCGAATTCGGCGTCAGGTTTCGCGCGCTCTCGGGAGCCGAGCTCGCCAAGGCCGAACCGATCCTGCGCGACGACCTGCCCGGTGCGATCCATTGGCTCGACACCTGGACCGTGTCCGATCCCGGTGCACTGGTCACGGCCTATGCCGAGCTATTCGAGCGCCTCGGCGGCACCATCGTGCTCGGCGATGCCCAGACCCTGCGGCAGACCGCGACCGGCTGGTCGGTCGACACGGACCAGGGAGCCATCGACGCTGCGGCCGCCGTCGTGACGCTCGGGCCCTGGTCGCCCAACCTCCTGCACAAATTCGGCTATCGCATTCCGCTGGTGCGCAAGCGCGGTTATCACATGCATTACAGCGGCGGCGCATCACTCGATCTGCCGCTGGTCGACAAGGCCGGTGGCTACGCCATGGGTCCGATGGCGAAGGGCATCCGCATCACCACGGGCGCGGAATTGACGGGCATGGACGCGCTCGCCACGCCCGTGCAGCTCGCCAGTGCCGAAGCTTCGGCGCGAGAGCTGATCGATCTCGGCAAGCGCGTCGAGCCGGATCCGTGGTTCGGCACCCGCCCTTGCACGCCCGACATGCTGCCGGTGCTCGGGCGAGCTCCGCGTCACCCGGGTCTCTGGATGAATTTCGGCCACGGCCACCAGGGCTTTACCCTTGGGCCCGCGACCGGCCGCCTGCTCGCCGAGATGATGAGCGGCGAGACGCCGGCGATCGATCCGGCCCCGTACCGGCCCGAGCGGTTCTAGCAGTCGGCGCGCTCGGCCAGCAGCTTCCTGATGCGGTCGGCATCTTCAGGCGTCGCCGGATTGTAGACGATCATGCTGAGATCGGAGCGGCCCTCGACATTGAAGCTCGAATATTCGAACGACATCGTGCCGTGAACGGGATGCCGCAGCCGCTTGGTGCCGTCGCCATGATGGCGCACGTCATTGTCGCGCCAGAGCGCCGCGAATTCCGGACTGGTCCGGCAGAGCTCGTCGACGAAATCGGCGACATGCGAGACGGCGCCCGCCCGCGCCGCGTCTGCCCTGAATGCGGCCACCACGAAGCGCGCCACACTGTCCCAGTCATATTGCGCGGCGCGCACGCGCGGATCGCAGAAGATGAAGCGCAGGATGTTGCGCTGTCCCGGCGGGATCGCGCCGTAGTCGGTCAGCACGACGCTTGCGGCGCGATTCCAGGCGACGACGTCCCAGGTCGCGGTGCGTACCAGCGCCGGGCTGAATGAGAGCGCATCGAGCACGCGTTGCAGCCGCGGCGAGACGCCTTCGCTCGCCTGGTAGCGCACCTCGGGTGGGCGGCCGAGGCCGATCAGGAACAGGTGCTCGCGCTCGACATCGGTCAGCATCAACGCGCGCGCAATCCGGTCGAGCACGTCGGCCGATGGCGCCCCGCCGCGGCCCTGCTCCAGCCAAGTGTACCAGGTCGAGCTGATGTTGGCACGCTGGGCCACTTCCTCCCGGCGCAGACCCGGCGTGCGCCTGCGGCTGCCGGAGAAGCCGAACGCGGCTGGATCGAGCCGGGTGCGACGGTCCTTCAGATAGGCCCCAAGCAAGTTCTCGGCAGCAGCGCTCTCGCTCATCCTGTTAGCTTTTATACCCTGATAACGTCACTACTTTACCCGGATAACTCTAGCGCAGATGGTTCTCTCCACCAACCCAGGAGATTTCGCATGCGTGTTTTCGTTACCGGTGCCACCGGCTTCGTCGGCTCTGCCGTCGTTCGAGACCTGATGGCCGCCGGCCATCGCGTGCTCGGCCTCGCCCGCTCCGATGCCGGCGCCGCAGCGCTCACCGTGATGGGCGCGGAGGTCCATCGTGGGGCGCTGGAGGATCATGCGTCCTTACGCAGCGGCGCCGCCGCTTCGGACGGTGTCCTGCATCTCGGCTTCAACCACGACTTCTCGAAATTCGCCGACAATTGCGAGCTCGACCGCCGCGCGATCCTGGCGCTCGGTGAGGAGCTCAAAGGCTCGGACCGCCCTCTCATCGTCACCTCCGGTGTGGCGCTGCTGGCGCCCGGACGGCTCGCGACCGAAGACGATTCAGCGGCCCGCCACTTTCCGCGCGTCTCGGAAGCCACTGCCGAAGAGCTCGCAGAGCGCGGCGTCCGCACCGGCATCGTGCGGTTGCCACCCACGACCCATGGCGAGGGCGACCACGGCTTCGTTCCGCGCCTGATCGCGATCGCGCGGGAGAAAGGCGCCGCCGCCTATATCGGCGAAGGCGAAAACCGTTGGCCGGCCGCGCACCGCCTCGATGCCGCGCGCGTCTATCGTCTCGCGCTGGAGCAAGGCACAACCGCGCGGCGCTATCATGCGATCGCCGAGGAAGGCCTGCCGTTCAAGGCGATTGCCGAGGTGATCGGCCGAAGGCTCGGCGTCCCCGTCGTGTCCAAATCGCCTGGGGAAGCGGCGACGCATTTCGGCTGGTTCGCACAGTTCGCCGGCATCGACGTTCCGACCTCGAGCGCCAAGACGCGCGCTTTGCTCGGCTGGGCGCCCAAAGAAAAAGGGCTGATCGAGGATCTCGACCAGCCCTATTACTTCAAGACCTGACGGCGCGCGGCGCCGCCACCGGCAGATCAGTCCGTCGTGACGGCCGTCTCCATGTCGGTCGGATCGATCTGTCTGGCGAGGTTGGCGTTGAGCTTGTCGCGGTCGAGCTCACCCTCCCACCAGGCGACGATCACGCAGGCCACGCCGTTGCCACAGAGGTTGGTCAGCGCGCGGCACTCGCTCATGAACTTGTCGATGCCGAGCACGATCGCCATGCCCGGCACGAGGCGCGGATCGACCACGGCGAGCGTCGCTGCCAGCGTGATGAAGCCCGCGCCGGTGATGCCGGAGGCACCCTTCGAGGTCAGCATCGCCACCACCAGGATGGTGAGTTGCTGGCCGAAGGTGAGATCGAAGCCGAGCGCCTGCGCGATGAACAGCGTCGCCAGGGTCATGTAGATGTTGGTGCCGTCGAGATTGAACGAATAGCCCGTGGGCACCACGAGGCCGACCACCGACTTCGAGCAGCCGAGGCGCTCGAGTTTCTCCATCAAGGAAGGCAGCGCGCTTTCCGAGGACGAGGTGCCGAGCACGATCAACAGCTCGTCCTTGATGTAGGCGAGGAACTTGAAGATGGAGAAGCCGGCGAGGCGCGCGATGGTTCCGAGCACGACGAACACGAACAGCGCCGCGGTGACGTAGAACGTCGCGATCAGGCCGACCAGGTTGAGGATCGCCCCGGTGCCGAACTTGCCGATGGTGTAGGCCATCGCGCCGAACGCGCCGATCGGCGCCGCGCGCATCACGATGGAGATGACTCCGAACACCGCATGCGCGGCGTCATCGATGAAGCTGCGGATGGTGTGGCCGCGCTCGCCGAGGCCCATGATGGCGAAGCCGAACAGCACCGAGAACAGCAGCACCTGCAGGATCTCGCCTTGCGCGAAAGCGCCGACCACGGTGTCGGGGATGATGTGCAGGATGAAGTCGACCGACCTCTGACCCTCGGCCTGCTTGGCGTAGTTGGCGACGGCCTGCGCGTTGGCGGCGGCGCTGCCGAAGCCCGCACCCGGCTTCACCAGGTTGCCGATGATGAGTCCGATCACCAGCGCGAAGGTCGAGACGACCTCGAAATAGACCAGCGCCTTGACGCCGATGCGGCCGACCTTCTTGGCGTCCTGGATATGCGCGATGCCGGAGACCACGGTGCAGAAGATGATCGGCGCAATCACCATCTTGATCAGCTTGATGAAGCCGTCGCCCATCGCCTTGATCCACTCGTTGGTGGCGAGCGACGGCCAGAGCCAGCCGACCAAGGCGCCGAGCACGATGGCGATCAGCACCTGGACGTAGAGAACTTTGTACCACGGCTTGGCGGCGGCCGGCGCGACCGGCGCCCCCGCCATCGTTGTCGTCGTCATTGTTTTACTCCCCCTCAAACTCAGAGCCAGCCAAGATCAACTTGGCCGGCTCTGTCAATCGGAACTGCTCAGAATGGTGCGCTTTACCCGCGTCGATCGACGATCCGGCGGGCCGCCGGCATCAGCGCGGCGCCGAGCGCGTTCTTGACCACCGATGCCGCAATGAACGGCGCGACGCCGACCGCCCAGGCCTTGGTTGCGCCAAGGCCGATGCCGTAGGCCAACCAGCCGAAGCCGGCGATGAAAATCACGACATGGGCGAGCGCCATTGCTCCAAACAGCAGCACGACGTTGCGATCCCAACCGCGCTCGGCCAGCCAGCCGGTGATGAAGGCAGCCAGCACGAAGCCATACAGATAGCCGGCAGTCGGGCCGAGCAGCGGTGCAATTCCACCGACCGGACCGGCGAACACCGGCAGCCCCATCGCGCCTTCGGCGAGGTAGGCGATCATGGTTGCGCTGCCAAGGCGCCAGCCATAGGCGGCGCCGATCATCAGCACGACCAGCGTCTGCAGGGTCACGGGCACGTAAGGCAGCGGCAGATTCACCTTGGCTGATAGCGCCATCAAGGCGGTGCCGAGCGCGATCAGCACGACGGCGCGCAGTGCGCCGACGGCTTCGCCCGGGCGGGTCGGCCACATCAATGCGGCGAGAGGAGAATGCGTAGCGGCGGTCGGAACGGAACGGTCAGACAAGGGGCACTCCAGAAGGCTGTCCAAAACTGGCGGCTATTTAAGCCAGTGAGCGATCCGGTCAACTGCCTCGCGCATCTCCGCTGCCGAACGCGCATAGGAGAGCCGTATGAACGAACGACCATGGATGGGATCGAAATCGAGACCCGGCGTGGCCGCAACATGCGCCTGCTCCAGCATCTGCTTGGCGAACTCGAAACTGTCCGAAGTGAAGTCCGAGACGTCGGCATAGAGATAGAAGGCGCCATCGGCAGGCAGGAACTTGCTGAGGCCCGCCTTGGGCAATCCCTCGATCAGGATGCGCCGGTTTTCCTGATAGCCGTGCTTGATCTCCTCCATCTCGGCCGCACCGTCGAAGGCCGCCTCGGCCGCGATTTGCGACAATGACGGCACCGAGATCGAGAGGTTCTGCTGCAGCCGCTCGATCGGCCGCACCAGGATCTCGGGCACGACCATCCAGCCGACGCGCCAGCCGGTCATGCAAAAATATTTCGAGAACGAGTTGATCACGAGTGCGTGCTGCGACAGCGCCGCCGCCGTCGCCGCCGGAAACGCGTAGTCGAGCCCGTGATAGATCTCGTCGGAGATGAAGCGGATGCCGGCGTCTTCCGCCGCAGCGATCAGGCCGGCGAGCGCCTCGCGGGACATCATCGTCCCGGTCGGATTGGCCGGGCTGCCGACCAGCACGCCTTTCAGCGGCGCCTTGCGATGCTCCGCCAGCAGCGCCTCGCCGGTCAGAGCATGGCGCGTGTCATTGGTGGTCTCGATCAGCACCGGCTCGCAACCGAGCGCGGTGAGGATGTGACGGTAGGGCGGATAACCCGGCACCGTCACGGCGACGCGGTCGCCGGGCGCGAACATCGACAGGAAGGCCAGGATGAAGCCGCCGGAGGAGCCTGTCGTCACCACGATCCGCTCGGGGCTGACATCACAGCCATAGGCATCGCGATAGTGGCGCGCGATGCGTTCGCGCAATGAGGGGATGCCGAGCGCGGAGGTGTAATCGATCCGCCCGGCCTCGAGCGCCGCGTGGGCGGCCGCGATCGCGGTCTTCGGGGCGCCGGTTGCGGGCTGGCCGACCTCCATGTGGATGACATGGCCGCCTGCCGCCTCGATTCGGGCCGCGGCGGCCATCACGTCCATCACCATGAACGGGGGAACATCGCTGCGGCGGGAGGGCTCGAGCCACTGCCCCACCCGGTTCCTCAATGTCGCATCGTGCATCGAATTCTGCTATTCGCTGGCGAACCGGTCGGTTCGGTCCCGGAAACGGGGCGCTTGCGCCCCAGACTGGCCGCATTGTACGGCTCATAAGGGCATATCTCGTATCCGGTCCGCCGCCAATCGCCAAAAACCATTCACGAAACTGCTTGATCAAGACCGTTTGACCAAGCCCCTTGTTGACCAAGCCCGCCTGATGTTGCTCCAGATCGCATTGCGCAAGAAGGCCTCCTCCCTCACCGCCCTCGTCACTGCCGCGGCGATCGCGCTGTTGCCGATGCCGGCCGCGCATGCGCAGGCCAAGGGGCCGCCGATCCTGCGCGACACCGAGACCGAGCAGCTGCTGCGCGAATACACGCGCCCGATCCTGCGCGTTGCCGGTCTGGAAAAGCAGAACATCCAGATGGTGATCATCAACGAGGGCTCGTTCAACGCGTTCGTCGCGGACGGCCGCCGCATCTTCGTCAATTACGGCGCGATCCTCCAGTCGGAGACGCCGAACCAGATCATCGGCGTGCTCGCGCACGAGACCGGACATCTGGCCGGCGGCCATCTGTCCAAGCTGCGCGAACAGCTCGCCAACGCCCAGACCCAGATGATCATCGCCATGCTGCTCGGGGCCGGCGCGATTGCCGTGGGCAGCACCCGCGGCAGCAACAGCGCCGGCAACAACGGGCTCGCCAATGCCGGTGCTGCCGCCATCGCCGGACCGCAGGAGATGATCCGCCGCACGCTGCTGTCCTATCAGCGCCAGCAGGAGGAGAACGCCGATCGCGCCGGCGTGAAATTCCTGACCGCGACCCAGCAGTCGCCGAAGGGCATGTACGAGACCTTCAAGCGCTTCACCAGCGAGAGCCTGTTCGCGGCCCGCGGCACCGATCCCTATCTCCAGTCGCATCCGATGCCCGCCGAGCGCGTCGCATCGCTTCAGGAATTCGCCAGTTCCAGCCCCTATTGGGACAAGAAGGACGATCCCGCGCTCCAACTCCGCCACGACATGGTGCGCGCCAAGATTTCCGCCTTCATGGAGCGGCCGGAGACGGTCTACCGCCGCTACCCCCAGACCAACGACAGCATGCCGGCGCGCTATGCCCGCGCCATCAGCACCTATCTGCATGGCGATTTGCGCAGTGCCCTGGCCCAGATCGACGCGCTGATCCAGGTCCAGCCGAACAACCCGTATTTCTACGAGGTGCGCGGCCAGGCCCTGCTGGAGGGCGGCAAGCCGGCCGAGGCGATCCCTGCCCTGCGCAAGGCGGTGCAGCTGTCCAACAACGCCCCCCTCATCGAGATGTTACTTGGGCAGGCTCTGGTTGGATCGGATAATAAGGCCTACACCGATGATGCCGTTCGGATTCTCCGGGCCGCGGTGGCACGGGAACCGGAGGCTGCGCTCGGCTATATGCAGCTCGCGATGGCCTATGGCCGGAAGGGCGACTATGCCGAGGCGGATCTGGCGTCGGCGCAGGCCGCTTATCTGCGCGGCGACAACAAGACCGCCCGCGAGCTCGCCACGCGCGCGAAAACCCGTTTCGCCGTCGGCACGCCCGGATGGGTCAAGGCCGACGACATCGTGGCGGCCAAGCCGCCGCGCAACTAACGCGACCAAGACGACGCCTGACACCACGACGTCACGACACCGAGCTTAAGTCCGCCGGGACGTTTTCCGAAACCAGCTTTCGATAAGAGGATTTGCCTATGCCTTCGCTGCGCCTGCTTGCTCCCGCGCTGTTCGCGCTCGCCCTGTTCGGCGCAGCCGCGCCCGCGTCGGCCGACAGCTTCTCGGATGCCCAGCGCACCGATATCGAGGCGATCATCAAGAACTATCTCGTCACCCATCCCGAGGTGCTCGAGGAAGCGATGACCGAGCTCACCAAGCGCCAGGCCGCGGCCGAAACGCAGAAGCACGAAGCCAGCATCGCGCAGAACTCCGATGCGATCTTCAACTCGCCGCGCCAGGTCGTGCTCGGCAACAAGGACGGCGACGTCACCTTCGTCGAGTTCTTCGATTACAATTGCGGCTACTGCAAGCGCGCGATGGGCGACATGCTCGACCTCATGAAGGCCGATCCGAAGCTGAAGGTCGTGCTGAAGGAGTTTCCGGTGCTGAGCCAGGGCTCGGTCGAAGCGGCGCAGGTCGCCGTCGCCGTGCGCATGCAGGATCCCTCGGGCAAGAAGTATCTCGACTTCCACCAGAAGCTGCTCGGCGGCCGCGGCGCCGCCGACAAGGCGCGCGCGCTTCAGGCGGCCAAGGAAGCCGGCCTCGACACCGCCAAGATCGAGAAGGACATCGGCAGCCCCGAGGTGCGCGCCACCATCGAGGAGAATTTCAAGCTCGCCGAAGCGATGGGCATGAACGGCACGCCGAGCTACGTGATCGGAAAGCAGATCGTGATCGGCGCCGTCGGCCTCGACAGCCTGAAGGAAAAGATCGGCGTTGCCCGCTGCGGCAAAGCGACCTGCTGACAAGGCGAGCTGCTGATCGCGCGTTTCAGAATTCACGCATGCAAGGAGGCCGGCTGAAAAGCCGGCCTTTTTCGTTGGCCGAATACTGGCGCGAATCCGGCGCGCGCATTCATCTGGCGTTCAACAAACAAATGCCGCGGAACCCTAGATGTTCCGGAACTCCTGATACCTCCTTTCGTTGTCGGCGCGGGCAATGACGCAAAGAACACACGTGAGGAGAACTCGATGTCTAACCGCTTTATGATCTCGGTCGCCGCGCTCGCGCTCGTCGCAGGCACCGGACTGGCGAACGCACAGGGCACCATGAACCGCGACAGCGGTGGTGGCGCCGGTGCGCAGCCGACGCAACATTCGCAGCCCGCCGGCGGCGCGGCTGAACGTGGCGCGATGGGCAAGGAATCCGCTCCCGAGAAGGGCACCGTCGGCCAGGCTGGCGGCGCCATGAAGCCCGGCGGAGCAGCCGAGGAGAAGTCGTCCGGCGCGACGGAGAAATCCGGCGCTATGGAAAAGTCAGGCGGGATGGAAAAGTCCGGCACGATGAACAAGAACGCGGCTGACGAGAAGGCCGGCGCGGCGAAGGGCGAGCACGCCCAGGGTGCACAGGACAAGGCCACACAGGACAAGTCGAAGAGCACGATGGACAAGTCCCAAATGGACAAGTCCAAGAGCACCGAGACTGACACCAAGAGCGGCAACATGAACGCCCAGACCAAGGGCGCGGACGGCAAGGCTGCCGACACCAAGTCTCAGACCACGACCGGCACCGCGCCTGCGACCGCTGCTGCACCGCCTGCCGAGAAGCGGACCGAGATCTCGACGGCGATCAAGTCGACCAAGATCGAAGAGACCACCAACGTCAACTTCAACATCTCGGTCGGCGCCGCGATCCCGGCGTCCGTTCGCTTCCATCCCCTTCCGCCCCGGATCGTGGAAATCTATCCGGAGTGGCGCGGCTATGACGTGATCTACGTCCGCGGACAGTACATCATCGTCCGTCCGCAGACGCGCGAGATCGTGTACATCATCGAAGGCTAAGCCGCCTGACTGACGGCCCAATGAGCCCTTGCCGAGAGATCGGCAGGGGCTTTTGGCCGATTGGGCGGCCTCCCCTGCCTGTCCCGCCCGGCAGCCACGATTAGAACTGGTTAACAAGCAATTTCCGTAACTTCCGCACAGGTTTTTGCACCCCGGATGAGCTGTTTGAAGCCCCCTGGGAGGTCCTTCAAGGCTTCCCCTAGGGCGCTTTGTTACCTATAACCCCCGCCACGCCGAAGCACCTCTTGCGGGATTGGAATGGCCGAACCAGCAACCGACACGATCCTCGTTCTCAACGGGCCGAACCTCAACATGTTGGGGACGCGCGAGCCCGAGAAGTATGGCCATGCGACGCTGGCCGACGTCGAAACGCTGTGCCGGGAGACGGCGGCGGCGTACGGCCTCAAGGCCGACTGCCGGCAGTCCAACCGCGAAGGCGAGCTGATCGACTTCGTCCACGAGGCGCACGCCCGCAAGATGAAGGGCATCATCATCAATGCCGGCGGCTATTCGCACACCTCGATCGCGCTGCACGATGCGCTGCTCGCGGTGCAGATCCCGACCGTCGAAGTGCACGTGACCAACATCCACGCCCGCGAGAGCTTCCGTCACCATTCCTACACCGCGCGCGCGGCCTTCGCCTCGCTCTGCGGTTTCGGCATCGAGGGCTACCGCCTCGCGATCCAGGGCCTTGCCGCCAAGCTCGGCATCAAGTCCAAAGCCTGACGCTCCCTCTTCACACAGAACATTCGGATCAGAACATGGCGCGCCAGCCAGACGACAAAGCAGCCGTAAAGTTTTCCAGCGAGGATTCCGCGCTCGTCCGCGAGCTTGCACTCCTGCTCGATGAGACCAGCCTCACCGAGATCGAGATCGAACGGGCCGGCCTTCGCCTGCGCGTCGCCCGCAACATCAGCGTTGCCGCGACCATGCCGATGCAGATGGCGGCCGCTCCCGCCGTCCTGCCGGCGGCCGCAGCTGCCGCCGCACCCGCCGCGGCCGACCTGTCGAAGCATCCGGGCGCGGTGACCTCGCCGATGGTGGGCACCGCCTACTGGGCGCCGGAGCCCGGCGCCAAGCCGTTCATCGAGGTCGGCAGCAAGGTTTCGGTCGGCCAGACGCTGCTGATCATCGAAGCCATGAAGACCATGAACCAGATCCCCTCGCCGCGCGCCGGCACGGTGACGCAGATCCTGGTCGAAGACGGCCAGCCGGTCGAGTACGGCGAGCCGCTCGTCATCATTGAGTGAGGGAGTGGCGAATAGCGAGTAGCGAATAGTTACTCTTCCCTATTCGCCATTCGCTATTCCCCATTCGCCCCATGAGGCACCATGTTCGACAAGATCCTCATAGCCAATCGCGGCGAGATCGCCCTTCGCATCCTGCGCGCCTGCAAGGAGCTCGGCATCGCGACCGTGGCCGTGCACTCCACCGCCGACGCCGACGCCATGCATGTGCGCCTGTCGGACGAGAGCGTTTGCATCGGGCCGCCGCCGTCCAAGGACAGCTATCTCAACGTCCCCGCGCTGCTCGCGGCCTGCGAGATCACCGGCGCGGATGCCGTGCATCCCGGCTACGGCTTCCTCTCCGAGAACGCGCGCTTCGCCGAGATCCTTTCCGAGCACAATCTGCATTTCATCGGCCCCAAGGCCGAGCACATCCGCCTGATGGGCGACAAGATCGAGGCCAAGAAGACCGCCAAGCGGCTCGGTATCCCCGTGGTGCCCGGTTCCGATGGTGGGGTCGGCCCCGAGGACGACGCGATGGCGATCGCGAAGAAGATCGGCTTCCCCGTGCTGGTGAAGGCGGCAGCCGGCGGCGGTGGCCGCGGCATGAAGGTCGCGCAGAGCGAGGCCGACCTCCAGGTGGCGCTGTCGACGGCGGCCAACGAGGCCAAATCCGCTTTCGGTGACGCGTCCGTCTATCTCGAAAAATACCTCCAGAAGCCGCGCCACATCGAAATCCAGATCCTCGGTGACGGCCGCGGCGGCGCGATCCATCTCGGCGAGCGCGACTGCTCGCTGCAGCGCCGCCACCAGAAGGTCTGGGAGGAAGGTCCCTCGCCCGTCCTTGCCGCCGCTGCACGCGCCAAGATCGGCGAAACCTGCGCCAAGGCGATGCGCGAGATGAAATATCTCGGCGTCGGCACCATCGAATTCCTGTTCGAGGACGGCGAGTTCTACTTCATCGAGATGAACACCCGCATCCAGGTCGAGCATCCCGTCACCGAGAGCATCACCGACATCGACCTCGTGCTGGAGCAGATCCGCATCGCTGCCGGCGGTGATCTGCCGGCCAAGCAAAGCGAGATTCAGATCATCGGCCATGCCATCGAGTGCCGCATCAACGCCGAGAATCCACAGACCTTCCGTCCCTCGCCGGGCCGCATCACGCAATATCACCCGCCCGGCGGGCTCGGTGTGCGGATCGATTCCGCGGTCTATCAGGGCTACACCATTCCGCCCTATTACGACTCCCTCGTCGGCAAGCTGATCGTGCACGGCAAGACCCGCAGCGAATGCCTGATGCGGCTGCGCCGGGCGCTGGACGAGATGGTGGTCGAGGGCATCGAGACGACGTTGCCGTTGTTCCGCGACCTGGTGCGCCAGCCCTCGATCATCGACGGCGACTATCACATCCACTGGCTGGAACAGTACCTCGCCGGGAAGGAACCGGCCGCGGGGTAATCCTCGCTCCCCGTGGAACCCTTTGGCCCCCAACGCGTTCTGGACGGCGGGGACAGTTCCCGAGGGGGCGTTTTGACTTCCATTGACGTGACAAAGCGAGACCGTCGTGACGACTGATGCGCAACGACGGCGCTCCATGTGGCAGATCCTGCTCTTCTCGGCGGGCCTTCTGGTGTTGACCGTGATCAGCGCGGGCTCCGTCTACCTGGTCAACAAGGCCAGAGACGACAGCAAATGGGTGGTTCACACCATCGAGGCGGAGAACCAGATCAACGCCCTGCTGCTGGAAATCCGGCGTGCCGAGAGCGCCGCCCGCGGCTATCTCCTGACGCAAGGAGCGGATTTCAAGGCCGACCATGACAAAGCCGTGGCAGCGATCATACCTGCCCTCGACAAGCTCACGCGCCTGACCGGCGATAATCCGGCGCAACGCGGCAATATCGAGAAGCTGAGCGCGGCCATCGAAATCCGGCTGGGGCAATTCAAGCAGGAGCTCGACTTCATCGGCCAGAATCGGCCCGACAAGGCCATAGCGCAGGTCCGCGAGGCCGCCTCCACCGACACCACGGCCGAGATCAGCAAAGTCGCGGTCTCCATGATCCAGGAGGAGGAGCGCCTGTTCCGGCTCCGATCGGTCAATTCCGACCGCAGCCAGACGCTGGCGGCCTCGATGACCGGCATCGGTTCGGGCCTCGTGGTGCTGCTGACCCTGATCTCGATCTGGCTGGTGCGGCGCTCGGTGCGGGCCCGCGACGAGGCCGAGGCGCGCCTGCGCGACGCCTACGCCAACCTCGAGACCGTCGTCGACGAACGCACGGCAGACCTGCGCGAGGCCAACAACGAGATTCAGCGCTTTGCCTATATCGTCAGCCACGATCTCCGCTCGCCACTCGTCAACATCATGGGTTTCACCAGCGAACTCGAAGAGCTTGGCGGCGACATTTTCCGCCGTATTGGCGGCCTCACCCATGTCCCGGCCGATGGCCCGCCGCTAGCTGACGGCGAGGTCACGCTCGAGGGCCCCGACAAGGAGCTTTCGGCGGATTTTTCCGAAGCGCTCGGCTTCATCAAGTCGTCGATCGCCAAGATGGACCGCCTGATCTCGGCGATCCTCAACCTCACCCGCGAGGGCCGGCGCGAATTCGTGCCCGAGAAGATCGACACCCGCGAGTTGATCGAAGCCATCGTCTCGACGCTGGCGCATCAGTCCGCCGAAGCGCAGGCCGAGATCCATGTCGCGCCGCTGCCGGATCTCGTCAGCGACCGCCTTGCGCTGGAGCAGATCTTCTCCAATCTGATCGACAACGCCATCAAATACCTCAAGGCCGGCGCCCCCGGCGAGATCAGAATCCGCGGGCGCACCAAGCTTGGCTACGCTATCTTCGAGATCAGCGATAACGGCCGCGGGATCGATCCGAAAGATCACCAGCGGATTTTCGACCTGTTTCGCCGGGCGGGAACCCAGGACAAGCCTGGTCAGGGTATCGGTCTCGCGCATGTGCGTGCACTTGTGCGCCGCCTCGGCGGTACCATGTCGGTATCATCGGAACTGAATACGGGCAGCACCTTCACCATCACGCTGCCTATCACCTGGAACGCAAGCAACCGGAACGCCGACCAATGACTCAACCCGTCACCATCATCATGATCGAGGACGACGAGGGCCACGCCCGGCTGATCGAGCGAAACATTCGCCGATCCGGCGTCAACAACGAGATCATCCCCTTCGCCAACGGCACGGACGCGATGAAGCACCTGTTCGGCGCCGACGGCACCGGGCTCGTGCAGAAGGGCAATGCGCTCCTGATCCTGCTCGATCTCAACCTCCCCGACATGACCGGGATCGACATCCTGAAGCAGATCAAGGAGAACAAATATCTGAAGGCCTCGCCCGTGGTGGTGCTGACCACCACTGACGATTCCCAGGAAATCAAGCGTTGCTATGAGCTCGGCTGCAACGTCTACATCACCAAGCCCGTGAACTACGAGAATTTCGCCAATGCCATCCGGCAGCTCGGCCTGTTCTTCTCGGTCATCCAGGTCCCGCCCGCCGCCTCATGAACCAGCACACGCCAACACTGCTCTACATCGACGACGACGCGGCCTTGGCCCGCCTGGTCGATCGCGGCCTGACGCGGCGCGGCTACAAGGTCATTCATGCCGCGAGCGGCGAGGAAGGCCTGGAGCGCATCCGCCGCGCGGGGACGCAAAACAGCGCCGACCGCTGCATCGACGTCGTGGCGCTCGACCAGTACATGCCCGGCCTCGACGGGCTGGAGACGCTCGAGCAGATCATGGCGATCCCTGATGCGCCGCCCGTGGTGTTCGTCACCGCGTCGCAGGATTCCAGCATCGCGGTCACCGCGCTGAAGGCGGGCGCGGCCGATTATCTCGTCAAGGACGTCAAGGGCGACTTCATCCCCCTGCTCCACGTCGCCGCCGAAGGCGCGCTGCGCCAGGCCGAATTGCAGAAGGCGCGCGAGGAAGCCGAAGCGGAGATCCATGCATCTCGCGACCGCTACGCCGCGCTCGCCGCCGAACGCGAGCTGCTGCTGCGCGAGGTCAATCACCGCGTCGGCAACTCGCTCCAGATCATCGCCTCGCTGCTGCATCTCCAGGCGAACTCCGCAGGCCAGGAAGAGGTCAAGGCGGCGCTGACCAACGCGATGGGCCGCGTCGCCGCGGTCGCGCAGGTGCACCGCCGGCTCTACACCTCGCAGGACCTGAAGAGCGTGGTGCTGAACCAGTATCTGGATTCGCTGCTCGAGGATCTCAGGCGCTCGGCCGAAGGCAACCGGATGTCACGGCTGACGGTGAAGGCCGAGCCGATCGAGATCGATCCGGACCGCGCCGTCGCCGTCGGCATCATCGTCAACGAGCTGGTGATGAACGCGGTGAAATACGCCTATCCCGACGGCGCCGGCCCCATCCACGTCGAGCTGACCTCGCAGGGCGAGGATCTGTTGCTGGCGATTAGCGACGACGGCGTCGGCGACAAGGTCAAGGCGGATCCACGTTCGACCGGCATGGGCCAGCGCATCGTCGCGGCGATGGCCACCAAGCTCGACGCCACCGTCGAGCGCGACCCCGACCATTCCGGAACTCGCGTCATGCTGAGGTTCCGCCGCACGCCCGCAGCCCCCGACAAGACCAACAACGCCGCCGCAGGCTGACCCTCGCCCCCTTCGCAACACCTCCACGATCCTGCTATTGTTGCGCCATGACTTCGCGCGACTCCGCTTCGTCTGAAATCACGCCGGCCGTGCTGTTGCGCGCCTATGCCTGCGGCATCTTTCCGATGGCCGAGAGCGCCGACGATCCGACCCTGTTCTGGGTCGAGCCGGAATTGCGCGGCGTCATCCCGCTCGCGGGATTTCGCGTGGCCTCACGGCTCGCGCGCACCGTCCGTTCGGACGCCTTTCGCGTCACCGTCAACACCTCGTTCAAGGCAACGATCGCCGGCTGCGCCGCGCCGCAGGCGGGGCGCGAGGACACCTGGATCAACAAGCGGATTCGCGACCTCTATGGCGGCCTCTACGAGCTCGGCCATTGCCACAGCGTCGAGGCCTGGCGGGGCGACGACCTGGTCGGCGGGCTCTACGGCGTCAGCCTGGGCCGCGCCTTCTTCGGCGAGAGCATGTTTCACACCGCGCGCGATGCCTCGAAGGTCGCGCTGGTGCACCTGGTCGCGCGGCTGATCCATGGCGGCTTCGAGCTGCTCGACACGCAGTACGTCACCGAGCATTTGAAGAGTTTTGGCGCGGTCGAGATTTCGCGTCGGCGCTACACCGCACTGCTCGACAAGGCCCTCGCCGGTGACCCCGGTGATTTCCTGAGGCTGTCGGCCGGTGACGCGATCCCGGGCGCACGCGCGCTCGAGATCGTCGCCTCGCGGCCATGATCGGTGATGGGGCCTAGCGCCCGAACCCGGGAATACCGAACAGGCCCGGCCGCTGCTCCGGCGGCGGCGGAGGTGGCGGCGCCGGCTGCTGCTGCTGGATCGGCGGCAAGGGCTGCGGCGGACGCTGCTGCACGGCCTGCTTGGGTGGTGCCGCCTTCTTCTGCGCGGGCGGCGGAGCCGGCGGCTTTGCCGCGGCCGGATCGGGCGCCGCGGTCGCAATGGTCTGCTGCGGCTCTTTGCAGTCGGTGAGCCAGATGTCGTAGATCGGATGCTCGACGCCGTGCAGGCCGGGGCTCGCCGCATACATCCAGCCCGAGAAGATGCGCTTCACCTCGCCCTGCAAGGTGATCTCGTCGACCTCGACGAAGGCGTCGGTATTGGTGGCTTCCGTCGCCGGCCGCGTATAGCAGGCGTCGGTCTTGACCCGCAGCGCGCCGAACTGGACGGTCTCGCCGATGTCCTCGTCGAAATTGATGATGCGCCCGGTGATCTTGTCGAGGCCGGAGAAGGTCGCCTTCTTGTTCACGATCTTCTGGGCCGGCGGCTCGGTCACGACCTCGTCGCCCGGCTGGAGGCTCGCCGGGGTCTGCGGGACAGTGCCGCCCGGCCCGCCCTTCTGCTGGGGCTGGCGCTGACCGGGCGCACCCGGGGCTCCCGGCGCATTGGGCGGAGCGACCGCCACCGACGGCGGCTGGTTCGGCGGAGCGACGGTTGAGCCCGGCGGCGGCGCCAGGGGCTGGCTCTCGACCGGCCCCGGCATCACGTTACCTTGCCGTCCCTGCGGCGGCGCCATCGGGCGCGACGGCAGCACGCGGCCTTGCGGCGGCAGCGCGGGGACTTCCTCGTCGTCGTCATCGGGGATCTGAGGCTGCGGCTGGCCACGCGGAATCGCCCCCGGTGGCCGCGGTGGCGGGTCGGAGAAGATCGTGCCGATCTGCGCCTGCGCGGGCGTCGCAACCGTCAATGCGGTGGCGGCCAGAAGCGCCGCAAGACCTGGCAGGGCAAGTCTTGTAAAGGTAAAGGTTCGAACCATCTTCTCGCGCGGCTTCAACAGCGAATCGGGCTTGCTGGACATTCTACACGGGATACCGCCGCTCGCAGGCCACCCGGTTAACACGGCGAATACGGCGGGGGAAGGGCGGCATCCCTGCCCTGCCCGCCGCCCGCTGGCCAGACCGGCGGCCGGATGGGATAGTTCACCGGCCCCTCCCCGGGGCCGAGGCGGGCAGCGCCCCCGGAAACGACGTCCAACGATAACAGAAAGCCCAAGGTCGCTCCCATGCCCGTCGTGCTCGATCCCGATGCCGCCGCCGTCTACAAGGCCTTCCAGGAGGCCGGCCGCCCCGCCTACGAGACGCTGACGGCACCGGAAGCCCGCGCCTATTACGGGCAGGCCCGCTTCGCCACCAACCCCGAGCCGCCGGAACTGGCGCGCGTCGCCGCGCTGGCGATCCCGGCGCCGCACGGCGAAATCCCCGGCCGCATCTACGTGCCGAGGCAGCCGCGCCTTCAGAACGGCCTGTCGCCGGCGCTGGTGTTCTTCCATGGCGGCGGCTGGGTGATCGGCGATCTCGACTCCCACGACGTCGTCTGCCGCCAGCTAGCCGTCGAGGGCGCGCTGATCGTGATCTCGGTCGATTACCGCCTCGCGCCCGAGCACAAATTTCCCGCCGCCGCCGATGACGCGATCGCCGCCACAAAATGGATTGCCGCGAATGCGCGCGAGCTCGGCATCGATGCCTCGCGCCTTTCGATCGGCGGCGACAGCGCCGGCGGCAATCTCGCCGCCGTGGTTGCGCTCACCGCACGCGACGGCGATGGTCCGAAGATCGCGAGCCAGGTCCTGATCTACCCCGCGACCGATTTCGCCATGACGCACGGCTCCCACAGCGAGCCCGAGACCAGCGTGCTGCTGACCCATTCGGTGATCCGCTGGTTCCGCGATCATTATCTCAACGGCACCGCCGACGTCCACGACTGGCGCGCCTCGCCGGCACGCGCGAAAAGCCTCGCCGGGCTGCCGCCGGCCTATGTGCTGACCGCCGGCGCCGATCCCCTGCGCGACGAAGGCCACGACTATGCCGAGCGCCTCAGGCAGGCCGGCGTGCCCGTCACGTACAAGCACTATCCCGGCCAATTCCACGGCTTCTTCACGATGGGCAAATTGCTGCAGCAGGCCAACCTCGCCGTCAGCGAGATCGGCGCGTGGCTGAAAGGATTGGGCTGACGCCGCCGTCCCGGATGCCACCCATTCTCCAAACTCTCTTCGCTCTCCCCCTGCGCGCGCTGACATGGCTCGGCAGCCAGGGCACCCGTGCGGTGGCCGCCGTGGTGTTCATTGCGGCCGCGGTGCCGCCGCTCGGGATGCTGCTGCGGCCCTACGTCACCGAGGCGATCTTCGGGCTTCTCTGCATCTCCTTCATGCGGGTCGATCTGGCCGCGCTCGTTGGCCATCTGCGCCGGCCGGCGCTGGTCGCGACCGCCACCGCCTGGACCACGATCGGCGTGCCGCTGATCGTCGGGCTGGTCGCCCATGCGACGGGGCTCACGGCCCGCTCGCCCGGCCTTGCGCTGGCGCTGATGCTCCAGAGCATGGCCTCGCCGATGATGGCTTCTCCGGCGCTTGCCGCGCTGATGGGCCTCGATGCCACGCTCGTGCTGGTCACGCTGGTGACCTCGACCGCGCTGGTGCCGTTCACGGCCTCGCTGTTCGCGGGCCTCTTCCTCGGCGACATGCTCACCATCTCGCCGCCGGCGCTCGGCCTGAAGCTGCTCGGCATTCTCGCGGCATCGCTGCTGGCTGCAACCTTGATCCGATGGGTCTTCGGCGCTGACGCGATCCAGCGTCACAAGAAGCCGATCGACGGCTTCAACATTATCATCCTCTTGATCTTCGCAGCCGCGATCATGGGCGATGTCGTGAGCGACCTCGTGGCCCAGCCGCTCTTCACGATCGGCCTGGCGGCTCTGTCCTTTGCGATCTATTTCACGCTACTCGCCGTCACCACGCTGCTGTTCCGCCGCATCGGCTATGAGCGCGCGCTGGCGCTCGGGCTGATGGTGTCACAGCGCAATCTGGGCCTGATGCTGGCCGCGACCGCCGGCGCGCTGCCGCCCACCACCTGGCTCTATTTCGCGATGACGCAGTTTCC
Organism: Bradyrhizobium sp. Arg816; assembly: GCF_029989365.1. Classification (GTDB taxonomy): domain Bacteria; phylum Pseudomonadota; class Alphaproteobacteria; order Rhizobiales; family Xanthobacteraceae; genus Bradyrhizobium. Next base: position 657,929 of record NZ_JAPRAQ010000002.1, read on the forward strand.
GATCCATCTTGCGCCCTACATGCTGACGCCGATCGCGCGCCGCCTGGTGGCCCGCGCGGATGGCGCCGGTACGGCAGCCGCGGGCGAGGCGACCTAGGACGCAGTCGCAGCCGGCTTTGAGGCCCTGAAGAGATAGCGGTTGGTGCTGAAGAAGTATTGTCCCGCCCGGCCGAGACGCTCGAACTCACTGTGCCATGTTTCGAGATCATCGGCTGAAACGTCGTGCCTGCGGGCGACGAAGTCCCGAATGCCCTGGGCCAGCCCCTTGCTGTAGCTATCGTCATCGTACTGCAAATTCAGGATTGGAAAGACCGACGCTCCGTCCAGGTGAAGTCGTGCATTCACCAATCTGTGGGCCATCGACCTTGGGAGACGCGGGTGAGCGCAGTGCGCTTCCCATGATTTCATCACCGCGGCCATACGTTCCGGGCTTTCGGAATGCCACACCACTGCGTCCCAATCCGTTGCGACGAAAATCGTGCGGCCGCCCGGCTTGAGCACGCGAAATGTCTCTGCGAGGACGCGGTCGACATCAGGCACGTACTCGGCAACCTGCGTGCACACGACGACATCGAACGACGCATCGGATTGACGCAATTCCGTGGCGTTGCCGATCGCATATGAAATCCAGGCGGAAGCCTTCTGCCGGTTGCAGACCGCAATCAGGTCGGTCGACACATCGATACCGACGACAGCACCATCAGGCCCAACGATCTGCGCCATGCTTTCGCAGAGATAGCCGGGACCACATCCAATATCGAGAACGCTCTCGCCGGCAGAAAGATTGAGCTGCCGAATTGTCTCCGCGCGCTGGGCGGTCACGTCCCCCGTGAGATAAAGTCTCTGGAGCCGTTTTGCGTTCTCGTTGCTGTACTCCATCCCGGTCATCTTCGCCTCCACGCTCGAGTGCCAGGTGAGATTCCCTAACTCGCCCGCGCCGCGCGCCGCAGCGCCTGGGGCGGCTGGCCGAAGGCGCGGATGAAGGCGCGCCGCATGCGCTCGGGGTCGCCAAATCCGGTCGCCTCCGCGACGAGCTCGATCGCCTCGCGCGAGGACTGGACGCGCTCGCGCGCGACCTCGATCCGCAAGCGCTCGATCGCTTTCGACGGCGTCGTGCCGGTCTCCGCGGCAAAGGCGCGGGCAAAATGCCGTGCGCTCATGCCGGCACGATCGGCGAGATCTTCGACCGTCAGCCGGGCATCGAGGTTCTCGCGCGCCCAGGACAGCAGCGCGCCGAACCGGCCGTTCGGTGTCTTCAACTCCAAGAGCGATGAAAACTGCGACTGGCCGCCGCTGCGGCGATGATACAGCACGAGCTGGCGGGCGGCCTGTTGCGCGATCTCCTCGCCATGGTCCTCGGTGACCATCGCGAGCGCGAGGTCGATACCCGCGGTGATGCCCGCCGACGTCCACACATTGCCGTCATGCGTGAAGATCTGGTCCGGCTCGAACTTCACCTTGGGATAGCGCGCGACGAAATCCCGTGTGCGGCCCCAATGCGTGGTGGCGCGGCGCCCATCGAGCAGGCCCGCCTCGGCCAGCACATAGGCGCCCGAGCAGACGCTGGCGACCCGCACGCCGCGCCGCGCCAGCCGCTGCACGAAGGCGCGCGTAACCTCGCAGCGTGCGGCCTCCGTCACGCCTGCGCCACCCGCGATGACCAGTGTGGTGATCGCGTTCGCCGACTTGAAGTCGCGCGCCATCATTTCCACGCCGGACGAGCTGCGCACGGGCCCAGCGTTCAGTGCCAGTACGCGGATCGCAGGTAGCTTGCCGGTGGCGCGCGCCGCGATCTCGAACACCGAGATCGGGCCCGCCGCATCGAGCAACTGGAAATCGGGGAAGATCAGGATGCCGATCATGGTCATGTCCGAAAGTGAGGGAATTACGCCATTTTGGACGGAAGGGCATCATGAGAGGCTGCGTCCGTCAAGCTCATCTTTGGAGGACCTGCCCATGTCGTCACCGCTCCAGATCGGTCTTTTGGTGTTTCCGCGCGTCACCCAGCTCGATTTCACCGGTCCCCTGCAGGTGTTTGCCAACGTGCCCGGCGCAAAACTGCATCTGATCTGGAAGCGCATCGAGCCGGTGCCGAGCGACTCCGTGCTGACGCTGACGCCGACCACGACGTTCGCCGACTGTCCGCAGCTCGACGTCATTTGCGTGCCCGGCGGCGCCGGCACCAACGACCTGCTCAATGACGAAGAAGTGCTGGATTTCCTGCGCAGACAGGCCGAAGGCGCCAAATACGTCACCTCGGTCTGCACGGGGGCGCTTGCGCTCGGCGCGGCCGGCCTGCTCAAGGGCTACCGCGCCGCCACGCATTGGAGCGCGATGGAGATGCTCGGCCAGTTCGGCGCCACGCCGACCAAGACGCGCGTCTGCAACGACCGCAACCGCGTCACCGGCGGCGGCGTCACCGCCGGGATCGATTTCGCGCTGACGCTGGTGTCGATCCTGGTCGACCGCACCACGGCGGAAGCGATCCAGCTCCAGATCGAATACAACCCCGCCCCGCCGTTCACGTCCGGCTCGCCCGACACTGCGCCAGCCGAAGTGCTGGCCTTGCTGAGAGAGCGCGGCGCCGCAAACCAGGCCCGCCGCCTCGAGGCGGTCAAGCGCGCGGCTGAGCGGGTGATGTAGCTCTCATGTCCCGGACGCGGTGCAGCGTGCAACGCTGCGCCGCAGAGCCGGGACCCACACCACACGGATTGCTGAGAGAAATGGGCCGCGGATCAGCAGCGCACCACTTCGTGCTGCGCTGCGTCCGGGCACGAGACACCAACACAAATCCCCAACAGAAAAAAGCTTCCGGCTTCCCAAGCGGCCTTCTGTCTCACGGAGCGCGCCGCTTCTTCAGCACCGCACTGCTGACATGACGCTGTCAGGAGCCTGTCGCGACAATCCGGATCGCGCCCAACACCCACGGTCGCGTGCGCACAGGAGAATCTGACCATGGCGCGATACCGGCTGCATTGCATCGGGGCTTCGGGCAATTCGTTCAAGGTCGCGCTATTCCTCAACTGCGCCAGGCTCGACTGGGAGCCGGTCGGCCTCGACTTCGCCGGCGGCGAGACCCGCACGCCTGACTGGCGGGCCGCCACCAATGTCATGGGCGAAGTCCCTGTCCTCGAGGTCGATGGCCGGCACATGAGCCAGTCCGGTGCGATCCTGCTGTGGCTCGCCGAGACCCACGGCGTGTTCGGTCCGACGCCCGAGGAGACGTTCGAAGCCACGCGCTGGCTGCTGTTCGACAATCACAAGTTCACCGCGAACTTCGCCCAGCACCGGTTTCAGCGCTGCTTCATGCCGGAGCCCGCCCATCCCGCTGTGCTCGCTTACTTGCGCGCGCGGACCGACAGCGCCTTCTCGATCGTCGACAGACACCTCTCCCACCGCAGCTTCATGCTAGGCGATCGGCCGACGATCGTCGATTTCTCAATGTTGGGCTATCTGTACTATCCGACCGAGGAGACGGGCTTTGATCTTGCCGCGACTTTCCCGGCGATTAATGCCTGGCGCCGGCGTGTCGCCGAACTGCCGGGCTGGAAGCCGCCCTATGAGATGATGCCAGTCGGCAACTCACCGACGCTCCATCTCTGAGAAGCGAGCAGAGCAACAGATCAAAGAAAAAGGCCGCTCGGTTTCCCAAGCGGCCTTTCCTGTCTTACGGCGGCTGCACATTCCATCGGGCGATTTCGAACTTCCAGACCGGGGGCCTATCTCCCGATCGAGTCCTGGTCGGCGGCCGCTGCATCTCGGGACAGTCGCGAACTGTTGCCCGAACCGAACGCGATGGTCTCCCATCTCCGTAAGATGGGACCATTGAGCCGCATCGCCCACGTAGCCGCAACGCCCGCGCAAGCGCTGTCCCCGCTGTTCCCGTTGTCCACAGCAGAATGAGGCGGATGCTGGTGCATCCACCCCTACGGCAAGGATTCGGACGGAGAAGCTAGCCAGGCGTCCAGGGCTGATAGTCGCCGGTCGCCTTGGGACGCTTGCCGCTGGCAAGCGTCGAGCCGGAGGGCCGATAGGCGTTGGGCGTACCGGTGGGGTTCGGCTGGTGCGGCTTTTGCCACTCGCGCGGCTGGTAGTTCTCTTCAGTCGGCGGCACATCGACGACGTGATGCATCCATCCGTGCCAACCCGTCGGAATGCGGCTTGCCTCGGCGTAACCGTTATAGATGACCCAGCGTCGCTCGAATCCGAGCGTCGGATCGATCGCGCCGCCGCGGGTCCGATAATAGCGGTTTCCCTGCTCGTCCTGGCCGACCAGTTCGCCGTACCGCTTGGTCCAGAGCTGGGTGCCAAAGGTCTGGCCACTCCACCAGGTGAAGAACTTGAGGAAGAATTGTTTCATACGGCTAGGGCCCTGCTTCGTGAGGCCCTGATGCCATCCGGGCGGCAAAATGTCCAGTTCGGCGGGGGCGGCCGTGCCCCACGCAAATGTGTGCTCCGTCGCAGACAGAGCCGCAAATCGGACGCGATCCGTTCATGCCGGGTACAGCGGCCGCGTGAAAATCTCCCCGTCACACGCGCACAGCCGCGTGAACCCTGGAACCGCAGGCCTTTCAAGAGGTTTGCTTCCGGGAAAAGGAGTTTGAAAATGAACAGTCTGAGAGTTTTGAGCGCCGCGGCAGCAATCGCGTTGGTTCTTCCGTTGGCGACGCCGAGCTTCGCCCAGGGCCGTGGCGGCCACGGCGGCGGTGGCGGCGGCGCTCATTTTGGCGGTGGCGGTGGCGGCGCTCACTTTGGTGGTGGCGGCGCCCGCATGGGCGGCGGCAGCTTTGGCGGCGCGCGGATGGGTGGCGGCGGCGGCAATTTCGCGGGCGGCGCGGCCATGCGCCCGAGCGCCGGCGTAGCCATGCGTCCGACCGCAGGACCAGGCTTTAGTGGTGGCGGCGGCCGTCCCCTCGCAGTCGCGGGTAACAACTGGCGTGGCGGCGGCGGCAACTGGCACGGCGGCGGCTGGCATCGTCGCGGTGGATTCTGGCCCGGCGTCGCCGCGGGTGCGGCCATCGGCGGCCTCGGCTCCTACGCCTATTACGGTGGCGGGTACGACAACGATCCCTACTACTATGGTGACGACAGCTACTATGACGAGCCGTCGGTCGCGGTGGTGCCGGACGGCGGTGGCGACTCGTCGGCTTATTGCGCGCAGCGCTACAGGTCCTACGATCCGGGCTCGGGCACGTATCTTGGGTATGACGGCCAGCGTCATCCCTGCCCGTAAGCAGATCGACAACGCTTGAAGGAAGAGGCGTCGCATCGGTGCGGCGCCTCTTTCGTTTGTCGCGCGCTCATCGCCTGTTTCGCGCGCAGCCCGCGCATCGCGCGCGAGAATCTATGCACCCGAGCGCGAGGGACCTCTATTCACCGCACCGTGCATATCTACAATGATCCAATCCCAAATTGACCCGTCCCGCGATTCGCCTATATCACCGATGAATGTTGGGACTTCGATCTACTGGGAAATGTCATGCCGCGTATCCTCGTGGTAGATGACGATCCGATGGTCGGCGCGACCATCGAGGTTCTGCTCCAACGTCAGGGCTTCGATGTCACGATGGCTGACGGCGGCGAAACGGGCCTGGCTGCGCTCGAAGCGCAGACGTTTGACGTGATGCTGGTCGACATCTTCATGCCGCACATGCGCGGCTTCGAATCCATCCGCATCTTTCACGAGCGCGCGCCGGCGATCCCTCTGATCGCGATGTCCGGCTACGCCTTCGCCTCGTCTGCCTCGCCCTCCCCCGATTTCCTTCGCATGGCACTGGAACTGGGCGCGACACGCTGCCTGCGCAAGCCGTTCACGCCGGACGCGCTCCTGACCACGATCCGGGAATGCCTCGGCGAGGCCACGCAGCCGAAGGACAAGAAAGAAGTCCCTTGATCCCAACGCAGCGCGTCATTCTCGGTGCTGGACTTGCAATCCTCCTGATCATCACCGCCGCCTCGATCGGACTCGACGTCAAGTCGCGGTTCGATGCCGCCTGGGTCAATCACACCATCGAGACGCAGAAGAAGATCTCCGATCTGCGCGTGCTGATGCGGCGCGCAGAGAGCGCCGCGCGCGGCTACGAAATCTATCGCAACCCGAGCTTCAGCGACGAGTTTCAGGCGGTACACGCCCAGATCGCGCCGGCGCTCGCCGACCTCAAGCGCAGCCTGCGTGACAATCCCGATCAGGTCGAGCTCATCGAGGGCACCGAGCCGCTGGCGCTGCGCCGGGTCGAGATCGCCGCAGAGGTGATGCGCCTGCGCGCCGAGAACGACCAGGCCGGTGTTGCCGCGCTCCAGGGCAAGGCCGAGGGCCGCGGCCTGATGGACACGGTGATGGACAATCTCGATCATCTGAGCGCGGAGGAAGAGCGATTGCTCGCCGCCCGCGCCCAGAGTTCCCGCCGTACCGGCATCGTCCTGCTCGGCATCGACGTGATCGGCGCGCTGGTGATCCTGCTGCTGGTCGCAATGCTGATGCGCGAGAGCCGGCGCACCACGGTCGCGCTGAAGAGCACGCTGCTGGAGACCACGGCGGCGAAAGAGCAACTCGAGGCCGCCGTCGCCGAGCGCACCGAGCATCTCGTCAACGCGCATGACGAGCTGCGGCTGTCGGTCAACGTGCTCCAGAGCACATTCCACAGCATGGCCGAGGCTGTGCTGGTGATCGACGCCGAGGGCACTGTCCTTCTGTCCAATCCGGCCGCGGAGCGCATCTTGCTGCATCGCGCCGGCATGAGCCTGCGCAATCTGCGCGCCCTGTCCGACGTGTTTCACGGCGACGGCGTCACGCCGCTCAGGGCGGACGAGCTGCCGTCGACGCGCGTGCTGCGCGGCGAGCACTTCGAGAACCTGGAGATGATCGTCCGCCCGCACAGCGGCAACGATCCCCGCCATCTGATGATCAGCGGCCGGCCAATGCGCGACGGACAAGGCAACGTCTCGGGCGCCGTGCTGGTCTATCACGATGCGACCACTTCGCGCGAAACCGAGCGGCAGCTGCACCAGTCGCAGAAGCTGGATGCGATCGGCAAGCTGACCGGCGGCGTCGCGCACGACTTCAACAACATGCTCACCGTGATCTCCGGCAATACCGAGACGCTGGTGGCGAGCCTGAAGCAGCAGCCCGAGCTCCAGCGCGTGGCACGGCTGATCGACGATGCCGCCGAGCGCTGCGCCGAGCTGATCCAGCATCTGCTCGCCTTTGCACGACGGCAGCCGCTCCAGCCGCGCAATGTCGAGATCAACGGCGCGATCGCCGATATCGCCAAGCTACTGCGCCCCACCCTCGGCGAGCAGATCCAGATCGAGACCGTGCTGGAACAGGGACCGATGACCGCGCACATCGATCCGTCCCGCCTCACCAATGCCGTGCTCAACATGGCGATCAACGCCCGCGACGCCATGCCGAACGGCGGCAAGCTGCTGCTCGAGACCCACCACGTCGTGCTCGACGAGGCCTATGCGCAGGCCCACGCGGAGGTGCAGCCCGGCCCCTACGTGATGCTCGCGGTCAGCGACACCGGCACCGGCATGTCGGCGGACATCCAGCAGAAGGCGTTCGAGCCGTTCTTCACGACCAAGGAGGTCGGCAAGGGCTCGGGCCTCGGCCTCTCCATGGTCTACGGCTTCGTCAAGCAGTCCGGCGGCCACATCAAGATCTACAGCGAGGAAGGCCACGGCACCACGATCAAGCTCTACCTGCCGCCGGGCGACGGCATGACGGATGCGGCGGCCCCCCTGGCGCCGCAGGCCGAAGGCGGCGCCGAGACCATTTTCGTGGTCGAGGACGACACGCTGGTGCGCAACTTCGTCACCGCGCAGCTGCAGAGCCTCGGCTACGACACGGTCGCCGCGCCCGACAGCCGCGCCGCGCTGGACATGATCGAGGCCGGCCAGGACTTCGACCTCCTGTTCACCGACGTCGTGATCCCCGGCGGCATGAGCGGTCGCGAGCTCGCCGAAGCGGTGGCCAAGCGACGGCCGGGCGTGAGGGTGCTCTACACCTCCGGCTACACCGACAACGCCATCGTCCATCACGGCAAGCTCGACGACGGCGTGCTGCTGCTGACAAAACCCTACCGCCGCAACCAGCTCGCCGAGATGATCAGGAAGGCGCTGAACGGCGGCGGGATGACCGCGGGCTAGAGCATTTTCTCTCGGCTTCGAAAGCGCGCGGATTGTGTGTGCGCTCGGCTGAGAACCGCACTGAATTACGAATGCTCACTGACGTCATCCGCGGTCTCGCAGCGGGTGTCGATGTTGTTTCCGGGTGACAGGCGACCGAAATCAAACGGTATTCCTGGCAGGCAAGACCATTCTCGTTGAGCCGCTTCGGCGAGCGAATATGTTGCGGTCTGTTTCTGAGGATTTCACCTCGGAATGGCCTGCGGGTCGGTGCCAGGGCTGCCGGTAATACAATTGATAATTGAATCGAGAATTGGTTCTTGTCCGTCCCGGCGCCGTTTCAGGCTCCCCACATTGTTGGCGAGCACGGCTGTCGCACTGGCGCTGACGATCACGTCGGCGCGCGCCGACGGCGGCGCTGGCGGAGCCGGTGGCAATGGCACGGGCGGCGGCGGTGGCACGGCCGGTACCAGCGCCTCTCCTAGCGGTGGAAATGGCGGTGACAACGCGATCGGACAAGGCGCGGGCGGCGGCGGCGGCGCTGCCGCAGGCGGCACCGGAGGCTCCGGGGGCACGGCGACCTCAGGCGGCAACGGCGGACTTGGCGGTGACGGCGGCAACGTTGTCGGTGGCAGCGGCGGCAATGGCGGCAACGGCAACTCAGCTCTGACTACGGGTAGTGGCGGTGGCGGCGGCGGTGGCGGCGAAGGTGCGCTCGGTGCCGGCTCCGGTGGAGCGGGTGGCGCTGGCGGTCACGGCGGCGCCAGCGCGAGCGGCGCCGATGGTTCTGCTGTCATTGGTGGCCTTGATGCCAGCGCGGGAACGGGCAGCAGCGGCATCGGTGGCGGCGGTGGTGCGGGTGGCGCCGGCGTGCAGGTCACCGTCGGCGGCACCACGCTTTCGATAGCGGTGACCGGCGGCGCGGGTGGGGTCGGTGGCCGTGGTGGCGCCGGTGGCAATGGCGGCAATGGAGCCAGCGCTCTCTCCCTGGGCGTCGCCGGTCTGACCGGCGGGACCGGTGGCGACGTCCTTGGCAGCGGGGGCGCCGCCGGCGGCGGCGGCAATGGCGGCGCCGCCGTGCAGGTCACAAGCGGAGGCACCACGACGATCCTGCAAACGGTCGCTGGCGGCGATGGCGGCAGCGGCGGACGCGGCGGTACAGCGGGTCACGGCGGGAGCGGTGGTGCGGGCGCTTCCGGCGCCAATGTTCTCGGTGCGCTCGATGGCGGGACCGGTGGAAGCGGCGGCAACAGCGGGATTGGTGCCGGCGGCAATGGCGCGATCGGCGGCGGCGGTGGCGATGGCATCCAGGTCACCGGTGGCGGCACCGTGACGATTTTGCAAAGCGTCACAGCAGGGACCGGCGGCGGCGGCGGCGCTGGCGGTGGAGGCGGCGCCGGCGGCATGGCCGGCAACGGCGGCAACGCTGGATCCAGCATCGGACTCGGTGCAGCCGGCGGGCGCGGCGGCAATGGTGGCACTGGCGGCAGCGCTAGCACCAACGCAGGCGATGGCGCCAATGGTGCCGGCGGTGGCGTTGGTCTGCAGGTGACGAGCGGTGGCACGCTCTCAATTTCCCAAACGATCATGGGAGGCGCCGGTGGCAATGGCGGCGCTGGCGGCAACGGCGCCAATGGCGGCGCAAGCGGGATTGGCGGCGCCGGCGGCACAGGCGACAATGGTGCCAACGGGTCCTCCGGCCCTGGCCTTCTCAATGGCAACAACGGTCTGGTTGGTGGCGCTGGCGGCAACGGCGGGAATGGTGGCGCCGGCGGAAATGGCGGCATTGGTGGCAGCGGATCCAGCGGCGGCGATGGCGTCCAGCTCACGAACGGCGGGACTGTTGCAGTTTCGGGCAGCATCGCTGGTGGCACCGGCGGGATTGGCGGCTCCGGCGGCAATGCCGGCAACGGCGCCGCCGGGGGCAACGGCAGTGACGCCGGCACAGCGGGCACCGGCGGTGCTGGCGCGAGTGCCCTTCTCCCGGCCGTCGCTGGCGGCAGCGGCGGCAGCGGCGCCGCCGGCGGAATGGGTGGCAACGGCGGGAGCGGAGGAAGCGCCGGCAATGCCGGCGTAGGTGGTCATGGCGGCGCCGGCGGCGCCGGCGCGACCATTTCAAACGGTGGCACGCTGACCAATCAAGGCATCATCACCGGCGGCGATGGCGGCCGCGGCGGCACCGCAGGCAGTGGCGGCAACGGCGGCGCCGGTGGCAATGCGGGCAACGGCGGTGTCGGCGGCGTTGGCGGCGCTGGCGGCAACGGCACCGCTGGCGTCAACGTGGTCGGCTCGACCGATGGCGGCAATGGCGGCAACGGCGGGACCGGCGGATTTGGCGGTGCCGGCGGCAATGCCGGCAACGGTGGCAGCGCCTCGAGCCGCGGCGGCAATGGCGGCTATGGTGGCACCGGCGGCGTTGGCGCCGCCTTCTCCAACGGCGGCACGCTGATCAATCGCGGCACGATCACCGGCGGCAATGGCGGCATCGCCGGGGCCGCGGGCAGCGGTGGCCTCGGCGGCACCGCGGGCAGCGCCGGCAGTGGTGGTGTCGGCGGCTCCGGCGGCGTCGGCGGTGCCGGGGCCTTGGCCGCCAGCGGCGGCACGAACGGCACCACGGGGACGAACGGCTTCTCCGGCGTGAGCGGCAGCGCCGGCGCGAGCGGTAGCTCCGGCAGCAGCACCGTCACCGCCGGGGTCTCCGGCGCGGTCGGTGCAGGCGGCGCCGGCGTCATCGGCGCCAATCTCGGCATCATCAACAGCGGATCGATTTCCGGCGGTCTCGCCGGCGACGGCGTCACGCGTGCCAGCGCCATCACCTTCACCGGCGGCACCAACACGCTGCAGCTTCAGGCCGGCTACAGCTTCAGCGGCAACGTCGTCGATCAGACAGGCAACGGCACCTTGCAGTTCGGCGGCAACACCAACCCCACTGCTTCTTTCGACGTTTCGCTGATCGGCGCCGCCGCGCAGTATCGGGGCTTCGCGAGCTTCGAGAAGACGGGCGCTTCGACCTGGACGCAAAGCGGCACCAATAGCGCTGCATTGCCGTGGTCGATCGCCGCCGGCACGCTGCTGGTGAACGGCTCGCTGGCCAATTCGACCATGACCGTGAACGCCGGCGGCACGCTTGGCGGCACGGGCACTATCGGCGCAACGACGATCAATGCCGGTGGCACGTTCATGCCTGGAGCCGTCAACACGCCCGGGACGTCAACGATGGTGGTCGGCAATCTGGCCTTCCAATCGGGCGCGCTCTACGTCGTTGCGCTCAACCCATCGACATCGAGCTCCGCCAATGTCACCGGCGCGGCGACGTTGACGGGTGCGACCGTGGTCGCGAATTTCCTGCCCGGCAGCTATGTCTCGAAGACATACACGATCCTGACCGCGGCCGGCGGACGTGGCGGCACGACGTTCGCGGGCATCACCAATGTCGGACTGCCAGCGGGCGCGAGCGATACGCTGAGCTATGACGCCAACAACGCCTATCTGAACCTGACGGCCGCCTTCACCAATTACACCGGCCTCAACGTCAACCAGCAGAACGTCGCCAACGCGCTGACCTACGCCTTCAACAATAACGGCGGCCTTCCGATGGGCTTCTTCGGACTCAGTCCCGCCGGCTTGACCCAGGTCTCCGGCGAGAGCGCCACCGGCTCCCAGCAGACGACGTTCAACGCGATGAACCAGTTCATCGGCGTGATGACGGATCCATTCATCTCCGGTCGCAGAGGTCCCGTCAGCGCCGGCGGGCCGCCGAATGCGTATGCCGAGGACGGCTCGGCCTACGCGGCACGCGGTCGAACTGTTGGCGAGCTGGACGCTTATGCGGCGATGTCCACCAAGGCGCTGGCAGCTCCGACCTTCGAACAACGCTGGAGCGTGTGGACCGCCGGCTTCGGCGGGTCGCAGACCACGGCCGGCAACGCCATCATCGGCTCGAACAACAGCGCGAGCAGCATCTACGGCATCGCGGTCGGTGCGGATTATCGGGTCTCGCCGGACACGCTCGCGGGATTTGCGCTGGCGGGCGGCCGCACCGGCTTCAACGTCAACGGCCTCGGCTATGGCAGCTCCGACCTGTTCCAGGCCGGCGCCTTCGTTCGCCATAACATCGGTGCGGCCTACATCATTGCTGCGCTGGCTTATGGCTGGCAGGACATCACGACCAACCGCATCGTCACGGTCGCCGGCATCGACCACCTGCGCGCCGAGTTCAATGCGAACGCGTATTCGGGTCGCGTGGAGAGTGGCTACCGCTTCGTCATGCCGACGCTGGGCGGTCTCGGCATCACCCCTTACGCCGCAGGGCAATTCACCACATTCGACCTGCCGGCCTATGCCGAAAGCGTCGTCGCCGGTTCGCTGTTGTTTGCACAGACCTATGCCGCCAAGAGCGTGACCGACACGCGCAGCGAGCTCGGCATTCGCACCGACAAATCATTCGCCATGCAGAACGGCATCGTCACGCTGCGCGGCCGCCTTGCATGGGCGCATGATTTCAATCCGGATCGTTCGATTGCTCCGACCTTCCAGTCGCTGCCGGGCGCAAGCTTCGTCGTCAACGGTGCGGCGCAGGCGCCCGACTCCGCGCTGACCACAGCCTCGGCCGAATGGCAGTGGACCAACGACTGGTCCGCCGCCGCGACGTTCGAGGGCGAGTTCTCGAATGTCACGCAAAGCTATGCCGGCAAGGGCGCGATCCGCTACGCATGGTAATGCCCGGTTCTCGAGCTAGCGCGTCGCCAGCACCACGGCTGCGAGCGTGAAGATCAGCGCGGCGATCTGGCCCGGCCCGAGCGGCTCGTGCAGCGCCAGCGCGGAGGCCACCACGCCAATGACAGGCACCGCCATAGTGCCGATCGCGGCCACTGACGCCGGCAGGCGCGCCAGTGCGGCGAACCAGCTGACATAGGCGATGCAGAACTGCACCACGGTGGAATAGACCAGCAGCCACCAGCCGACCGGCGTCACCAGCGAAAGATGCGTGGTCTCGACCAGGAGGCCGATGATCGAGATCGGCAGGCAGCCGATCCCGATCTGCCATGCCGCGGCCGTGATCGGCGGCAGATGGATCGGGTACTTCTTCGAAAACACCGTGCCGATGGCGAAGCCGAGCGCGCCGGCCAGCGCCATGATGATGCCCGGCAATTTCTCCACGCTCGCGGCAAAGCCGTTACCGCCCATGATCGAGGCCAGGCCGACGAAGGCCATCACCAAGCCCAGCGTGCGCAGCACGGTCGGCCGCTCGCCCAGCACCGGCCAGGCGATCAGCGAGGCCCAGACCGGCATCGTGTAGGCGATCAGCGCCGCCTCGCTGGCCGGCAGCCAGAGCAGCGCCAGGCCCATCAGCACCATCCAGCCGGTGACGTTGAGGACGGCGGCGGTCAGGAGCCGCGGCCAGATCCCCGGCCCCACCTTGAGGCTCTGCCGGCGGATCAGCGCGAGGGCGGCGAGCAGCACCGCGCCGACCACGCCGGTCACCCCGCGCAGCGTCAGCGGCGGCAGCTCGGACAGCAGGAACTTCGTCACCGGCCAGTTGAAGCCCCAGCCGATCGAGGTGATGGCGAGGAACATCAGGCCGGCCGGGGCGATGCGCGGTCGCGCATCCCGGCGAGTCGAATCAAGCATGTGGGTATCCGGCAATTTCGGGGCAGCTTGGCCCGGATTCGGGGCCCCCGCCACCACCCCGGCGGGCATGCCTGCCCTCACCTTCCGTAGCCCTACGTGAGTCCCGCTGAGGCAACCCCGGTCCCGAAAAATATACCTGCCCTGTGAACAGTGGGGTGAAGGGACCGTATCGTCACGGCATGCAAATTTTTTTGGTTGGGAATCCCTGAGGACTCACTGATACTTGGCTCAACAACAGGCGCGGGCTTGCCCCCTGTTATCCCCCGCAATCCACCATATTTAGTATTTGATTCAGGAACTCGCACTAGTTCTTGACGGGCGCAACGGAGAGTCCTAGCTTTCGGTCCGTTCGGCGCGAGTGAGTTTGCGTCCCGCCGGCACTCCCCCAAAGGGTCTCGCAAATCGTCACTCCGCCAAGCCAGCCAAAGGCCGCGGATGAGGGCTTGTCTGCCCTCGAAATGCAGACCTTCGGGCGCCAGAACGGGCCGGCAACAGGCTCGGATGGCATTGGTTGAAGTAGCGTGTGGGGCGTTGAACGCATGTCGCGCACATCCCCTTGGGGGCGGATGGGTGTGGACATGCCGGCGGATGCAAGGTGCTCGCACCAAGCCATCGCGCCGGGAGAAACTGGGCCGGATCCACCGGCTGAACTGCGAAGCCTTTGGGCCGATGAGGCCCTTGGAGGAATCGCGAACTGAAATAGCGATCCGGGCGCCTTGCGGAGGCAGTCCGGCACATAAAAGGACGGGGCAAGACCATGCGGATTGAGCGGCGCCACACCACTTCGGGACAGTCACCCTACGCGGGAATCGAATTCCGGCAGACCACGTCGGAGATCCGGAATCCCGACGGCTCGGTCGTGTTCAAACTTGATGGCGTCGAGGTCCCGACCGAGTGGTCGCAGGTCGCTTCCGACGTGCTCGCCCAGAAGTATTTCCGCAAGGCCGGCGTCGCCGCGCGCCTGAAGAAGGTCGAGGAGGAGTCCGTCCCCTCCTTCCTGTGGCGCTCCGTGCCCGACACCGAGGCCCTCGCCGCTCTCCCTGAGAAAGAGCGCTTCGTCAGCGAGCTCTCGGCCAAGCAGGTGTTCGATCGCCTCGCCGGCTGCTGGACCTATTGGGGCTGGAAGGGCAACTACTTCTCCTCCGACGAGGACGCCCAGACCTTCTATGACGAGATCCGCTACATGCTCGCCATGCAGATGGTCGCGCCGAACTCGCCGCAATGGTTCAACACCGGTCTTCACTGGGCCTATGGCATCGACGGCCCCGGCCAGGGCCATTATTACGTCGACCCCTTCACCGGCAAGCTGACCAAGTCCAAGTCGGCCTACGAGCACCCGCAGCCGCACGCCTGCTTCATCCAGGGCGTCGGTGACGACCTCGTCAACGAGGGCGGCATCATGGACCTCTGGGTCCGCGAGGCCCGCCTGTTCAAGTACGGCTCCGGCACCGGCTCCAACTTCTCGCGCCTGCGCGGCGAAGGCGAAAAGCTCTCCGGCGGCGGCCGCTCGTCCGGCCTGATGAGCTTCCTCAAGATCGGCGACCGCGCGGCGGGCGCGATCAAATCGGGCGGCACCACGCGCCGCGCCGCCAAGATGGTCGTCGTCGACGTCGATCACCCCGACATCGAGACCTATATCGACTGGAAGGTGAAGGAGGAGCAGAAGGTCGCAGCTCTCGTCACCGGATCCAAGATCAACCAGAAGCACCTCAAGGCAGTGCTGAAGGCCTGCGTGAACTGCGAAGGCTCGGGCGACGATTGCTTCGACCCCGAGAAGAACCCGGCCCTCCGCCGCGAGATCAAGCTCGCGCGCCGCAGCCTCGTGCCTGACAACTACATCAAGCGCGTGATGCAGTTCGCCAAGCAGGGCTACAAGGACATCCAGTTCGACGTCTATGACACCGACTGGGATTCGGAGGCCTATCTCACGGTGTCGGGCCAGAACTCCAACAACTCGGTCTCGCTGAAGGACGACTTCCTCCGCGCCGTGGAAACGGATGGCGACTGGAACCTGAACGCGCGCACCTCCAAGAAGGTGACGAAGACGCTGAAGGCGCGCGACCTCTGGGAAAAGATCGGCTACGCCGCCTGGGCGTCGGCAGATCCCGGCCTGCACTTCAACACCACCATGAACGACTGGCACACCTGCAAGGCGTCCGGCGACATCCGCGCGTCCAATCCGTGCTCGGAATACATGTTCCTGGACGACACCGCGTGCAACCTCGCCTCCGCCAACCTGCTGACCTTCTACAACACCGAGACCAAGCAGTTCGACGTGAAGGGCTACGAGCACCTCTGCCAGCTCTGGACCATCGTGCTCGAAATCTCCGTGATGATGGCGCAGTTCCCGTCGCGCGCGATCGCCGAGCTCTCCTACGAGTTCCGCACGCTCGGCCTCGGCTACGCCAACATCGGCGGCCTCCTGATGACCATGGGTCTGTCTTATGACTCGAAGGAAGGCCGCGCGCTCTGCGGCGCCCTCACCGCTGTGATGACCGGCATCACCTACAAGACCTCGGCGGAGATGGCGGCCGAGCTCGGCACATTCCCCGGTTACAAGAAGAACGCCGCGCACATGCTGCGCGTCATCCGCAACCACCGCCGCGCCGCCCACGGCCAGTCCAACGGCTACGAGGCGCTCTCGGTCAACCCGGTGCCGATGGATCTCGTGTCCTGCCCGCAGGCTGACCTCGTCAGCCACGCGCAGGCCGCCTGGGATGCGGCGCTCGAGCTCGGCGAGAAGCACGGCTATCGCAACGCCCAGACCACGGTGATCGCGCCGACCGGCACGATCGGCCTCGTCATGGATTGCGACACCACCGGCATCGAACCCGACTTCGCGCTGGTGAAATTCAAGAAGCTCGCCGGCGGCGGCTACTTCAAGATCATCAACCGCGCGGTCCCCGCGGCGCTGCGCGCGCTCGGCTATCGCGAAGCTGATATCGCTGAGATCGAGGCCTACGCCGTCGGCCACGGCTCGCTCTCCAACGCGCCTGCTATCAACGCCTCGACGCTGAAGGCCAAGGGCTTTACCGATGAAGCCATCGCCAAGGTCGAAAAGGCCCTGCCGACCGCCTTCGACATCAAGTTCGCCTTCAACAAGTGGACCTTTGGCGAAGATTTCATCCGCGATCAGCTCGGCATCGGTGCCGAGGCAATCGCGGCCCCCGGCTTCGACCTCCTCCAGGCGGTCGGGTTTACAAAACGCGAGATCGAGGCAGCCAACGTCCACATCTGCGGCGCGATGACGGTGGAAGGTGCTCCGCACCTGAAGGCCGAGCACTATTCGGTGTTCGACTGCGCCAATCCCTGCGGCAAGATCGGCAAGCGCTATCTGTCGGTCGAGAGCCACATCCGCATGATGGCGGCCGCCCAGCCCTTCATCTCGGGCGCGATCTCCAAGACCATCAACATGCCGAACGACGCCACGGTGGAGGACTGCAAGTCCGCCTACATGCTGTCGTGGAAGCTCGCGCTGAAGGCCAACGCGCTCTATCGCGACGGCTCCAAGCTCTCCCAGCCGCTCAACTCGCAGCTCATCGCCGACGATGAGGACGAGGAGGATGCGGTCGAGTCGCTCTACGAGAAGCCGATGGCGGCGCGTGCCGCCCAGGTCTCGGAAAAGATCGTCGAGAAACTGGTCGAGCGCATCATCGTGATGCGCGAGCGCGAGAAGATGCCGGATCGCCGCAAGGGCTACACCCAGAAGGCGGTCGTCGGCGGCCACAAGGTGTACTTACGCACCGGCGAATACGATGACGGCCGTCTCGGCGAGATCTTCATCGACATGCACAAGGAAGGCGCAGCTCTGCGCTCCTTCATCAACAACTTCGCCATCGCGGTGTCGCTGGGCCTCCAGTACGGCGTGCCGCTCGACGAATATGTCGACGCCTTCACCTTCACCCGCTTCGAGCCGGCGGGCCCTGTGCAGGGCAACGACAGCATCAAGTACGCGACCTCGATCCTTGACTACGTCTTCCGCGAGCTCGCGGTGAGCTACATGTCGCGCTTCGACCTCGCCCATGTCGATCCGACCGAGTCGAATTTCGACGCGCTCGGCAAGGGCGTCGAGGAAGGCAAGGAGCCGGACGAGACCCAGCACGCGACCAAGCTGGTCTCGCGCGGCCTCACCCGCTCCCGCACCGACAACCTCGTCGTGATGCGCGGCGGCTCCGCCGCGATCGCCCCGGGCAACGACAGCGCCCCGACCGGCGGCAGCAAGGTCACGGCGCTGGCCTCTCACGGCACCTCGGCCCGCGCCGGCGATGCCATCGAAGGCGCCGTCGCCCTGAAGCAGGAAGCCAGCCACGACCTCTCGCCTACGGAGAAGTTAGAGGCCCTCCAGTGGAGCAAGGCCGGCAGCACCGCACAGACGCTCGTCCCCACCAAGGCCGAGCGCCGCGCGGAAGCCAAGGCCAAGGGCTACGAAGGTGAGATGTGCTCAGAGTGCGGCAACTTCACGCTGGTGCGGAATGGCACCTGCATGAAGTGCGACACTTGCGGCTCGACGACGGGATGTTCGTGAGGCGGTAGCACTATAAGGAAGGCAATGGATTACGAGGAACACGACGACCGTCGCGTTGCCCGTCGCTCAAACGGCGAATGCCGTTGCATTGCCCAAAACACAAAGGCCTATTTTGGCATCAAGAGAACCTGGCCGGTCTACATCGGCCAGGTTCTGCGTTTTGGAAAGGTTCTCACGCTTCGGGGGGAGAAGCCCCTCGAATACCGAATTGTCGACGATCACGTCCTAGGCACCAAGGATGCTCGAACCGAAGAAATCATTGGCACCATCGTCGTCACGGTTAAGAGAACGATCGATTCGCAGGCCTGTTGGGGAGACGATCGGCCAAGAATGACCTTGGCTCACGAACTTGGGCACGCCGTAATGCACGCCACTCCCGGAACGATGGATCACCGGCCAGCCGGCGCCACGGGTACGACCAGCCTATCGAAGCTCAACGCTTCCGAGTCGGCAGAACATCAAGCGAAGGTCTTCGCATCAGCATTCCTCGTTGATGACCGCCGTGCAGCGGAGTTAACATCGCCCCTCGAAATTTCAACTGAGTTCCTCGTTAGCCTGTCCGCCGCGGAAATTTGTTACGAACGGATCCAAATCGAGCGCGAGAGGGCCGAAGCCGCGGCCCGCGTCCTCAAATCAAATGAGGCGCATCAGGCCCTGATGAAACGAAGCGATCGACGGGCGAATTACCTGCAAGCTATCTGTCCCAGCTGTAAGTGCCAAACGCTACTGCCCCTCGCGACCAAGGTAGGGTGCGAGACTTGCGGCTACGTGGGCGATCACCCCGAAGACGACTAAGAAAGCGGGCACCCACTCTCGCTCTTATTCTAACAAAGATTGCACATCAGGCACCGATTCGGCTTAATCAACATGCCCCAAAACAAATCAGCTCCAGCAACTGAGCCGGGCACCGGTGAAATATGGACCGAGGACAAGCTTGGCCGGAGCGAAGAGGCCGCCTTCCTAAAATCATTTCTTCTAAATCGGGTAGGCGAACGAAAGCGATCGAGCCTGCCAGCATCCTACGTGCTGAACATCGACGCCGAATGGGGACAGGGCAAGTCGTTCTTTTTATCTCGCTTCGGAAGAATGCTGCGCAAGGATGGCTTCATCGTCGCCGAGGTCAACGCATGGCAAGACGACCATGCAGATGACCCTCTTCTTTCAGTTATGGACGCCATCGACCAAGCAGTGGCACCGCTAGTAAAGCGTGAAAAGAAGGTTCGGGAACGTTGGAACGAAGCTAAACGAACCGGCGCAGCAATTGCGGTCGCCGCGGCAAAAGGAGCCACCGTTCAGATAGCGCGGAAATTCATAGGATCGGGCGTTGACGAGATTGGCACAATTCTCTCGATCGACGCGCCGACTATCACCGAAAAACTCTCAGATGAGGCGGCCAAGTCTCTGGGCGAAATTGTTGACGAGCAAGGCAAAGTCCTCTTGGCCAGATTTCGCCAAGGAAAAAGGACGATCGACAAGTTCAGGACGACCTTAGACGAATTCCTACAAGAGGCAGCACACAGGGACCAAGCCCTCCCACTCTTTGTCTTGATCGATGAACTTGATCGGTGTCGCCCGCCATTTGCCATTGCCATGCTGGAGCGTGTCAAACATCTCTTTGAGATCGATCAGCTTGTGTTCGTAGTTGCGACTGACACTCCGCAGCTCAGCCACTCCGTCGGAGCCATCTATGGCGGCGCTTTCAATAGCGCGGGCTACCTCTCTCGCTTTTTCAATCGAACCTACTATTTCGATCAAGCATCGAGAAAAGATTTCGTGGAAGACTTGCTAACGCGAACCGCTCTCCGCACAGAAAAGTTGTCGCTACCTCCTCGGGTAGACTTAATAGCTTACTTATCTGAATGTTTCGACTTCTTCGGCCTCGCACTACGGGATATCGAGCAGATCTATGATATTCTAAGGAGCGTGGTCACCGTTTGGGCAAACAAGTCAAAATTGGAAATCTGTGTGCTGTTTCCAATCGCGGTGGCTCATCAACAGAGATGGAACCTACCTTTCGATCGCAACTTTTCCTCTTCACTTGGACAACTACGCCAGAGACTTGGCGGCACTGGTAACTGGTCAATTCAATTTCCATCGCCCCATTATGGGCAACCGTCTGACGGAGTTTCAGGTCTCAGCCTAGCGAGCGAATTTGTAATTCAATCCGAGCGTGGGTTGCATGATATCAACCACGAAGGAACGTCGGCCCATTCTCGGTGGGTTGCCCAACAACTATCTGCAGAATTTGCTACTAACCATGGAAACAGCTGGATAAGGGGTTCCGAGCCGTTCTCCATTGTACGGCAGTATCCAGAAATGGTCAGAAGCGCGGGCCGACTATTGCCTCAAACCGGAAAGGTCGACTAATCGGCTCGCCCTGCTGTTGAGCTCATCCGTCATTGGGCCTGGCAGGCACGAAGGGCTCCAATCATGGGTAGTCATGGCTTTCGCTGAGTGCACAAAACACTGTAGTTCGCGTAGCCGCACTTGTTGCCATCATGAGAGCCGAGCACTGTTACCGTTGACTTTAAGCATCGTTGTTGGGCCCATTTTCCTACATCCGCATAGCAATAGAGATACGCATCGTGCGGAAATCCGCAGTTGCCCTCGTACTCGCCAGTGCACACCCTAATTTGGTTAGTAACGGTATCAGAAACTCCAAGATAGCCGACAAGCGCGTACGCTCCCCCTGCTAAAGTTACAAACAGCGCAACTACCAAGCTGAAGCTAAACGCAAACGAACGTCGGCTCGGTTTTGGTAGGAGGAGCGGTGGCGGAGACGGAGGCAATTCGGATTCAGCGGGAGGAGGCTCTCTGCGCGCTTTGTTGATCGCGTCCGTTGCCACCCTCTTCAATTCCTCGATGCTCTGAGCCTGTCGCCGCGTTAACAGCCACGTAAAGAACGCCCAAAAACCGCCAATAACGGTGGTAGCGAAACCACCGAGTAGTTTAAGGATGTCGAGATTGATGGGATCGTGAAGCCAAACCATTACATGATCGAGCATTTCAACGGCCCTCCCCCTGGCTCAACCAAAGCGAGCATAGATCACTGCCAGGCCTATTTCTATCCAATTGTCGTACCGGCCGAAGCGAGCGCAACCCAGATGAGCGTAGCGATATCCGGGAAGGGTGTAGGATGGGTGGAGCGTTCGCTCCACCCATCCTAAGAGACCTCACGGCTCATCATTCGCCGGCGCGTTGCGGCGTGCTTGTCTTGCGGCTTGTCTTGCGTCTTTTCTGGCAACCCAGTGCGCGCGAAATCGCTTCGCGGCATGAAACGCCCGCGGCGCCACGACCTGAAACGCCATCGAGGCAACGCCGGCGACAAATCCCTTCACCACGTCAAAAGCGAAATCGGGTCCAAAATACTCCCACATGACCCTGCATCCTTCTTCGCGAAGGCGCCGCCGGGCAGTCGTGGGCTGACATCAAAAATGGAAAGGCCCCGTCAGTCACCGGCGGGGCCTCAAGAAAAATCCCTGCACGCGCCATTGCGCGCACGCGAAATCTCTCGGTTCACCCGCTCATGGTGGACACGATGAAAGAGCTGCAAAGCATGGCCGTGCGATTGAAAACGTCCATAGCGATCATCCCGAAATTGCCAAATGCCGACCCACACGGTGCGCATCGCCGAGCGGCGCACGAGGGTCTGGTGTCGGAGCCACTGAAGCAGACCTCAGGGCTGCCGTCTGTGTGCCATTTCACAACTACCGGAAGACATTTATAAGGCATGATGAGCAGGCGTGGCCCGCAGGAAGGACCGCCATGAACGGCAATCGCTACTACGGGGTTCGGGTCGAGGGCGCCAAATACGGCGTGGGTTTTGGGTCCGCACTCGCCATCGCAATCTCCTACACCAACAATCATTCGATCCTGTGGGCGATCATCCACGGGATCTTGGGCTGGCTTTACGTGGTCTATGTCGCCCTGTTCGGATGACGACGAATGCGCGAGGATCGATCTCGCCAACCACGAGATCGATGACGCGGATGGGGCGAGCATGGTCTCGCGCGCAGGACGGTCAAGACCGGGCAGGATGGCCTTGCCGGTGCCCGGCAAAATCTCACCACATGGCCGCCACGCAAGCGACAACCCACAATCGCGATTTCAGCGCAAACACGACGGAGGCTTGCGGCTTCAGCGATATTCGGGAGCCATTTGCAATGTTGGGTACGATCGAAAATAAGCCAAGGGGAAAATCCGGCCGGCGCGGCGCGAAGAAAAAGCCCGGGCAACGGACCGGGGCCGGCGAGCAACACGCAACTGCGGCCCATCAATTGCCGGATGCCTCGGCGGAGATCAGCCAAGAGACTAAGCAAGAGACTAAGCAAGAGAACAAGCAAGAGACCAGGCAACAGCACAGCCAAGAGACCGAGCAAGAGATAAGACAAGAGACGAGCCGAGAGATCAGTGCGCAGGCCCCCTCGGCTGCGGCCTTGCCTGGCGAGGCTTCCGGGATGGAGATCGCTGCAAGCGCGCCCGTCGCACCGGTGGAACCCGCCCAGGCCAGCACGCAGGCGATTGCCGATGCCTATAGCGACTACACGAGGACGTCGCTTGAGCACGCCTGGACCTTCCTGGGAAAGCTCGCGACGGCGCGCTCACCCGTCGAGGCCTTTGAGCTTCAGATGGAGTACGCGAAACAAGTGTGCGGATCGTTGATCGCCGAATCCCGGAAAATCACCGAGTTGCATGGACAGTTGACCAGACAAAGGGTCATGCATTTTGAGGGGTTCGTGGCCAAGCTCACCCAGACGACGCTCGAAATCCGCGCGACACGTCACTAACGACAGCTGCGTATTCCGACGCCGCGGGGCCGGAAGACGCATGAGCCAGCGAGCGTAGCCCGGATGGAGCGTAGCGAAATCCGGGACCGGTGTACCTGGTGGCAACATCCGGATTGCGCTTCGCTCCATCCGGGCTACGAACTCCAGTTCGGTGTCGGGCCTCGATCCGCCCGCCCCCACCCCCGCCATAATTTCTCCTTCGCACGCGCGTTGTGTTGGACAACGGTGAGGCCTATCCTTCCGACGATCGGACTGCCGCACTCCCATTGACGCCCGACTGGATGGAGCGCGCATCGGTGCCTGAAGCGAACGACCCCAAGGCTGACGAACCCAAGCCTGACGACCCCAAGCCTGAGGCCTACAAGCCTGAGGCCCACAAGCCTGAGGCCCACAAGCCTGATGCCGCCAAGCCGGACGAGGTGCGCGCCGATGGCGGGCTGGCGCGGGCCTATGACCAGATCAAGAGCGCAGAGCAGGACCTTGCGCGGCTGGACCGGCTGGTTTCCGGAATGGAACGCGGCAGCGAAGGCCCGCGGGCCCCGCAAGCCAGCGCCGGTGCGAAGGCAGCCGAGACTCCCAGGGACGCAGCGCCGTCACCGGATAGCAGGGGTCGCAATCAAGGCCTGAAGGGAGATCGGACCATGCTGCGTGCCTTGGTTGGCCTCGTGCTGGCGATCGGCCTTCTCGGTGCCGCCTTTGCTTCGCAATATCGCGATGAGGCCAAATCGATCATGGCGCGATGGGCTCCGCAGGCCGTGAGCGAACCCCGGCGAGCGTCCGCGGTCGAAAGTCCGGCGCAGCCGCCGGCCGTGCAACTGGCTGCTGCGGATGAGCCTGGTTCGTTGCCCGCACCGCCGCTCGGCAAGGAAACGGAAAGCGCTCCAAAACCTGACGCTGCAAGACCTGACGCGCCAAGAACGGGCGCCACGGCGCCTGACCAGTCATCGTCCGATCTCGCGCAATCGCTCAAGACCATCACGAGCGAGCTTGCGAGCATCAACGGAAAGCTCGAGCAACTGAAAAGCCGCAACGAGCAGGCGCTGCGCGAGCAGGCCGACACCATTCAACGGCTCAAGGCGGCGCAGGAGAAGGATGCGGCGGACAATGCGCGCCTCGCCGCACAGGTCCAGGCGCTGCAAACGCAACCGACGACGTCATCCGCGCCCGCACCCGCGAAACCCGCCGTGCGGAGCGTGACGAGCAACGAGACGGCGGCGCCCGCACGGCCGCACGTGCAAGCGGCCGCACCTCGGCGGCCCAGGCCTCCGCCACGAGGACCCTGGATGCCCCCGCCCTATATGGGCGACCCCTACGGATACGGCGATCCGGATTGGTGAGCCGTCAGCGTTCTCGGCCACATCTGTGCGAGGTCACGACGGGCCTCGGCATGTCCGGCCACGTCGCGTCCGCGTCCGCCTTGCGGCGGTTCAGATGACGTCTGGGACTCCGGCAAACGGGCTTGTTTCCCGTCCGTGCGCGATTGGCTTTGAAGCCCAGCCCGCAGGATGGGGGCGCGAGCGCTCACCCCATCCTGCGAACGACGCTCTACGCCCGCCTCACCGTACCTCGTACACCGACACTTTCGCGATCTCGGTCGGTTCGGGCTCTTCCGTCGCAAGCTCCTCGTTGCAGGACTCGCCGACCGAGACGTCCTTCATCCTGCGCTTGACCTCCTCGCACGTCTTGCGGACGTCTTCCGTGAAGAGCGCGCATTCCTCGATGCGCTTGAAGATCTTCCGCCCCTCGTCGCGATACCCCGCTGCCGTCTCGCGCATGAAGGCAATCGCATCATGGACCTGGACTGTCAGCGCCTCGCATTTTCGCGCGGCATCGATCAGCTCGGCGCCCATGGCCTCGATCTCTTTTGCAGCGGACTCATAGTCACGAATGACCGCCTCTGCACTGAGCGCGCCCACCCGCGTGACCCCCTCGGTGTGCTCGACGTAATCGGGCAGCGCAATGGAAGCAATCGAGCTTCCCGTGCGCACCGATGCAATGTCGGCCTCGAGCTGGACCAGGTTTACTCCTTCACGTCTGCGCAATTGTTCAACACTTGCCATGATTGACCCTCCCAATACGCACCCCGAACCCTAAACGGGACCGAGTGTATTACGTGGATAAGCGGCCTTACCAATCAGATATGTCGTTGACAGTCGCAACTTTGCCATTTTTGCGCAGTTGCCGCCGTAGCACGCAACGATGATGGATGTCATCAGCGCTCAACCTCTCCTGGTTGCGGTTCGCGAAGGTGATAGATTTCGCAGGAATCCCCCCATCAACTTCGCTAGATGATGTATTTCGCAAGGCCTCAACTCATCCACGCGCTCCCACCAGACCCATGCCTAGGAAAAGCAAGAGCCTCCTCCCCCGCCTTCGCGGCGTCCGGCGAGGCGCGCGGTGGGCACGAAAGAGGTTCGCGCGCGCACCGCGGGCGGTCCGGATCGCGGGCAGCGTGGCGATCCTGCTTGCGGCCGCAGCGCTTCTGAACATCGTCTATCAATTGGTCCGCAAGCCGACCGAGCTGTTCGTCTTCGTCGGCAATGCGCTGGACAAGGAGCCGGCCGAGAACTGGCGGCAATACGGGCCGCTGTTCCGAAGCTTTTCCACCGCGACGATCACGCCCGAATTGCTGGCCGCGCTGGCGCAGGTCGAGAGCTCGGGCAATCCGGTGGCGCGCACCTACTGGCGCTGGCGATTGAGCCTCAATCCGCTCGCGATCTACCGGCCCGCCTCCAGCGCCGTCGGCCTCTACCAGATGACCGATCCGGCTTATGCCGACGCCGCACGGTTCTGTGTCCGCGGCAACGCGGTCACGGAGACCGGCTGCGGGTTCACGGGCCTCTACACCCGCGCGATCCCGAGCCACGCCATCGAGCTGGCCTCGGTGTATCTCGACCGCAACGTGGCTGATGTTCTCGCCCGCGCGGGCGATGTGAAGGCAAGCGCGCAGCAGAAGCAGGATCTGGCCGCCTTCATCCATCTCTGCGGCGCCGGTCCCGCCACAGCCTATGCGCGCCGCAAATTTCAGATGATCGCCGACGAGCGCTGCGGCGATCACTCGGTTGCGGCTTACATCTCCAGAGTCAACGCGATGAAGCGGCAGTTCCTGCGGCTATCGGCGGATGACGGCAATTAGCTCGGGAGATGGTTCCGAGCAGTCAGCCCGTCCCTTGCACCAGCCTGGACATTCATAGTCGCGAGGGCGCGTGCTTCAGCGGGCTGGCCGGCACTTTGAGGCGCGTTGATATCCTTCCAACATTCATCGCTTTGATGGACTGCGAGAATGTTGATGTCGAGCGCCATAAACCGGTAGCCATTGTCCTTGAGCCATCCTTGTAGGAGCGCGCTTTCCGCCGTGCGCTTGCGCCCTACCTGATCTTCGCCAGGCACTCCTTCAGCCGCTCCAGCTCGGAACGAACCTGCGCCTCCATCGCGTCCTGCAATGCGAGTATGCCCCTGCTGGACAATTCGGCGGAGGCCTTTCGGTCCAGATTCTGCTTCCAGTCCCGGATTGCCTGCTTCGTGGCCCTTTGCGCCTCCGACGTCGCCTTGAGGTACTCCTTCATGCAGGCGTCGGCCATGGAGCACGTCTGGCACTCCTGGGCGGCGGCCGGGCTTGAAAAAAGCAAGGCGAGTATCGTGGTAAGGACCTTCATGCCGATTCCTCCCCCCGGGAGCATAGCACGTCTCGGGGATGCCTCGAGGAGCAGCGCGCAGGATGGGAGGAGTGCTTGCGAAACCCATCGGGCCGCGACAGCTATCGATCGGTTTCGCTTCCGCCTTCGCGCTTCGAGCTACGGCGGACAAGTCGCTCTACGCTATTCCGTTCCGCGTCCGTCCACGGCCTTCACCACCAGTACGGCCACCGCCATCCCTCATAGCGGACCCATGACGACACATAGGGCGGACCGTTCGGATCGACCCGGTCGTCCTCAGGGCGATAACGATATCGTGGAACAATGTAGTAATCCCACGGCGTCGGCCTGAGCACGGGCGCCGTGACGATAAGCCTCTGCTGTGGCTCGCGAACCACCTGCGCCTTCCGCGTCCGCGCTTCAGCGCCTGATATCCCGAGGTTGCACAGCACCAGGGCCGTTCCGAGCGCACACGCGGCGGTGATGATCTTCATGCGTTGGTCTCCTTCCCTGGAAGAGTGCAAAAGGACGCAAGGCAAGGCAAGCTAAATTCGCTCGCGCTACGTGCGCGCGCGGCGCAGAGCCTCCTCGAGCTTTTTCCTTTGCTTGTCCCACCGGCCCTGCTCGGCCTCGGCGCGTTCGTCGAGCGCGGCCCGCTCGGCTTCGATCGCCTCCGCCTTCGCGTCGTACTCCCGCCTCGCTGCGTCCAGCGCCGCCTGGGCCGTGGCAACCGCCTTGTCTCGGCGCACTCGCTGCTTGGCGCGCTCCTTGGCGCGGGCGGCCTCTTCCTTGCGACGCTCGGCGTCTCGCCGCCGCTCTTCCTTCTCGAACGCCGCGGCGGCTTTGCGCGCGTCTTGACCGTCAATCTTGCGTGACTGTGTTGTTGCGCCCTTGGCCGGACGCTGCTTCGACTCGGATCTGGACTCGGATTTGGGTTTGGATTTTGGCTTGGCCTCACCGTCGACGAGATCGGTCGGCAGCTCGGCGCTCTCGCTGAACGGGCCATCGGAGCCGACCGGACGCCTGAGCACGACGCCCGGGCTCGCCATGGTCGCGGCGACGATGTCGGGGTCGTCGGTCTCCTTCGCGGCGCCCTGATGGAAGAGATTGGAGCTGGCGCCCCAGGCCTCCAGCGCCGCCTTCATCGAGGGTGCGGCGACAGCCTGGTCGTAGAAGCCGAGCGAGGTCTGGTAGGTCTTCAGTTTTCTCTTCAGGTTTTTTGGCATGTCGCCCCGCGGCCCCGGCGACGCACCTCTCCGTCGCACCGGCGCCACCATGCCATAGTGCCCCTGTTTTGCCCGACGAGTCAAATTTTATTCGGGATCGCCGAAATCGATCCGGGATAAGCGACGACCCAGATTGCCGACGGATCGACACAATATTCGGTCTCGCAGCCCCCTGAAGTCATGCGTGTTTTCTACGGTGCATGGGGTTGTTTTCGACATTTTTGCCGGGCGGACGATTCCGCGAGGTGTGCCCCCTACGCGTCGACGTCTTCAGGCGCCGGACCTGCCACGAGCCCGTCGAGACCGACCATCAGCAAATCGGCGATGTGCATCAGCTGGTAGAGCGGAATGTCGGCCTCGCCGTTCTCGGCCAGCGCCAGGAAGTCGGGCGTGACGCCGATGCGCTCGGCCAGCTGAGCTTCGGTGTAGCCGCGGGTCTCACGCGCCGCTCTGACGCGCGCACCGATCCCGAGCCGGTGCCGGGACTGCTCGTCCGCGGTCATCATGACGGCCTGCTCGTCCGGGCTCGCATAACCCTCGGCGAACGCGCTGCCGATCAGTCTCCCCTTGCGCCAGGCGACGCGGCAGTCCTTGCGCAGTCCGCTGCTGAAGACCAGCGTGAACTGCTCGGCGACCCATAACGACGAGTTGAGTTGCAGGCGAGCGCCGGTGCCGGAGACATCGCGAATCGTGCAGGGCACGCTGACGATGCTGCCGGTGCCGTTGTCGAACTCGACAATCCCGGTTCGCAACGTGTGATGTCTGACGGCGGCGCGATGCTCGCTCATGATCTGGACTCCGTAAGCTTGCGGCAGCGTCGAACGGCGTATCCGACGCATCCGTATGATCAGGACATGGATACCGCGGAATTTTTCTCGAACTCCTAAGGTTCCAGCGCTTCAACCGGGACCGGACGCCATGGTAAAGGATTTGCTCCCAATCCATCTTTTCCGGCGGAATGCGTGCGGCGCGCCCGTGACGGGCGACGAGGCAAGCGATGACCGAACCGATGAAATGCCCGAACTGCCAGTCCGAGCACGCCTATCAGGATCGCGATCTCTGGGTCTGTCCCGAATGCGCCCATGAATGGCGCGCTGCGGGCGATGCGGCCGCGCAGGCTCCGCAGGAGGCCGGCGTGCGCGATGCGCATGGCAATGCGCTCACCGATGGCGACAGCGTCATCGTGATGAAGGACCTCAAGGTCAAGGGGGCGTCGTCGGTCGTCAAGGGCGGCACCAAGGTCAGGAACATCCGCCTCCAGGACGCCACCGACGGCCACAATATCGCCTGCAAGATCGACGGCATCGGCGCGATGAATTTGAAATCGGAGTTCGTGAAGAAGGCCTGAGCCGCCCGCGTCCGCTCGAGCTATTCCTCCAGCAGCGCGTCATACCCTTTCGTGCTGAATGCCAGCAGGCAAAAGCCGTGGCCGAACGGATCGGCCAGCATGGCGATCCGGCCATAGGGCGCATCGCACGCAGGCGCCTCGAGGGTCGCACCGGCGGCAAGTGCACGCGCGACTGCGGCATCGACGTCGTCGACGACGACATCGATATGCAGCGGCGTCCAGTGCCGCTCATAGCGGCGGCGGTCGCTACCGGCGCCCGGCGTGCCGGCCTGCTTGGTCAGAAGACACAGCGGCGCAGGCCAGCCCAGCAGCTCGACGAAGTCGGTGCCGAAGCGGCGGCCGACCGTCAGGCCGAAGGCGGCGGTGTAGAAGGTGGTCGCTTGCGCTGCGTCGGGAACGTCGATGTTGAGCAGGATGGTCATGACGGGCAGCGTAGCCTGGATGGAGCGGGAGCATAATCCGGGATGTTGCCGCACCTTTCGGTCGCGCTACGCGATCACCGCTGCCGCTGGGCCAGATAGAACCCGCACAGCACCGTGACCAGACCCGCCGCCTGCATCATCGTCGGCGGCTCGCCGAGCAGCAGCCAGCCGACCAGGAGCGTCAGTGCCGGCACGCAGGCCGGGAACACGGCGGCGCGGGCGACGCCGAGGCGCTGGACCGAGACGGCGAACAGATAAAGCGCGGCGGGGCCGGCGAGCACGCCCTGCGCCAGCGCCTGAATGGCATTCTCGGTCACGCCGATCGCCGCGACATGGGCGAGACCGACGGTGGCGAGATAGATCGGCAACAGCAGCAGCGACAGCACGTTGATGACGAGCGCGGCCGATACGGCGGAGACGCGCCAGTGCCGCAGCAGCGCGCCAAAACCGGCGAACATGAATCCGGTGAGCACGAAGATCAGATCGCCGAGCACGCCGTCGGCTCCGATATGCCCGATCGATTCCGCGCCGATCACGCAGAGCCCGCCGACGATGACCAAGGCGCCGGCAAGGCGCGAGGCGGAGATGTGCTCCTTCAGCACGACCGCGGCGAGCAGGAGGCCGCCGAGCGTCGCGCAGGAGGGCTGGATCACGCTGCCATGGCCGAGCGGCACGAGCTGAAATCCTGTGTAGGAGATCAGCGACATCACGGGACCGCCGAGCACCATCAGCACAAGGCCCCTGCCCCAGCCGATGCCGCAGAGATCACCGATTCCGGCGCGCGCAACCAGCGGCAGGAACGCGACGCCCGACCAGACATAGCGATGCACGAGCAGGTCGACCGGGGTGAAACCGACCTTGAGGCCGTGCCGCGTGCCGACAAAACCCAGTGCCCAGAACAGCGCAGCCGACAGGCCGCAGACGACGCCGAGCAACGCCGGCGCCGCATCGTTCTTCTGAATGAGAGCGTCAGCGCCGCTCGTTCGCTGATCCATCGGCAAGCCTTATGTCAGCGCGTGGACCGCCTCAACCCACGCCGTTGCAGGTCTGGCACGCGGCGTAGCCCGGATGGCGCGCACCCAATCATCATGCCTCCTCGCCGAACACCATCCGCCATCCCTTGCGCGTGTCCATGTATTCCCGCACTTCGCGAATGCGGTCCCCGGCCACCGTGAACACGAAGCAATAGTCGTTCTCGTAGGGCTTGCCGCCAGGGAGCGTGGCACGCATCCGCTCCTCCACGATCACGACATCGCCGTCGGCGTAGACGCCGCGGAAGGCGATATCGACCTCGGAAAACATCCTGTGCATCTCCTGCGCGATGAAACGCGCGATCGCTCGCGCGCCCACCATGTGATCGGTGTGATCGAGCGCGACGGCGGTGGCGTTGCCCTTCGGCGCGATCCATTCGGCATCGTCGGTGAACAGTGCGGCGATGCGGCCGGCATCGCGCGACGAAAAGGTCTTCCAGGCGTTGAGGACGATGTCTTTCGGGTTGGTCACGGTGCGCTCCTGAACTGGCATTGAGGGGGCTTGCATTGAGGGCCGCCTTCTAGGCCGGCATGCGCGTCGCGGCTCGCCACAATCGGACTCGGTCATCCCGCGGCCCTTCCGCCCGCGCGGGCATGCGTTATCATCCGGCCATGCTGAGTTTTGACGATTGCAACGCCGCGCGCCTGCGCAGGGATCCCCGCTATGACGGCCGCTTCTTCACCGCGGTGAAGACCACGGGCATCTATTGCCGCCCGGTCTGTCCGGCCAAGCAGCCGCTGACGCGCAACGTCGTCTATTACCCGACGGCGGCCGCGGCCGAAGCCTCCGGCTTCCGGCCCTGCCTGCGCTGCCGCCCCGAAACCGCGCCGTTCTGCCCGGCCTGGAACGGCACGCGTTCGACGGTCGCGCGCGCGGTGAAGCTGATCAACGAGGGCGCGCTCGATGACGATTCGGTGGTGACGCTCGCGATGCGGCTCGGCATTTCCTCGCGTCACCTGGCGCGCTTGTTCGAGCGCCATGTCGGCGCGACGCCGCAGCAGCTTGCCAAGACGCTGCGCGTCCAGCGCGCAAAACGCCTGCTCGATGCCGGCGAACACACCATGACCGACATCGCGTTTCACGCCGGCTTCGGCAGCCTGCGGAGATTCAACGCCGCGTTCGCCGAGCTCTACGGAAGATCGCCGTCCAGCCTGCGCTCATCGAAGCGTGCGTAGCTCGAATCGAGCTGCGCAAGTTCGCTCAGAAAAATCCGGGGCTGAGATCGAGCCCATAGGTCAGGCTCAGCACGAACACGAACAGCGCGGCGGCTGCGAACAATGCGAGATGCCTGAGAATAAACGCGCGCGGCGAAGTGGTGGCAATAACGGCTTTCTGCGCAACGGGCATGACGGCTCCATTATGAAAACGATTTTTGGCCGCCAATAAGCGGCGCCCGCATCAAGCGCCGCGATCTGCAAAGCAACTATTAAAGAGATCACACTCGTCTTGAACGGCCGTACACAACCGGCGCGCGACGGCGATTTTTCTTGCCGCAACTTTCTCAACCCGCGCACGGCTGCGCCAGATCACGTCTCACCTCTCAAAAAAAGACCGCACTCCCGAAAGAGAGCGCGGTCCGTGCAGGCTCGGGAGGAGACGACTGCTTCGTGTTGTCTTCAGACGATTGAGATCAGCGGGCCGTGCCCGTCGTGACGTCCGCGGTCTTGACCTTGCGCGGCGTCAGCACGCGGGCCTGGTGGACCGAGGCGACCGTGGTCGGCACGGTTGCCTGCTGCACGACATGCGCGGCACCAAGCACGCGCACCTGCAGGGGGGAGACCGGAAAACCGTTGGCCTCATAGGTCGGCAGTTCGGCGGCGAAAGCCGCGGTGCTGCCCGCGATCGTCAGGATGGCGGCGGCGATCGACAGAGTCTTCTTGTTCATTGGTGATGCTCCTGAGTGGAAGGTTCGGAGCACATTTAAGTGCAATTTGCTGCATTGCGACATGCACTGTTGCATCGCAACAACGTGCCCACTGCATGGCAATATGTTTAATGCGCACAAGCGCTTGGTCGAAGCCCCGCCGGACGCGACATGACACTTTTGTGAGCCGCGGTCAGCCGCCAAGCGCTGCCCGTGTCCCCGCAGCCTATTTCAACGCCGTTGCCAGCGATTGCAGCTTTGCGACGAGATTGGTGCCGAGCGCATAGATGATCTCGATGATCGCCAGCGCGATACCGGCTGCAATCAGGCCGTATTCGATCGCGGTGGCGCCGGATTCATCGGCGGCAAATTCGGTCAACAGGCATTTCAATTTCACAACTCGCATCCTTCCAACTCTACCGCACGTTGCCGGCGCGGAAGAGATACCAAGCCGCAATCCAAGATTGAGTAAATTCAATCCCTTCAATTTGATGACAATGAATGGCTGCTGCTTTTCAGCCACTTGCCGCCCCTGAAACCGCAGGGAACTCGCGTTGCACCTCGGCAACACCCGCCCGAAAAGCCCCGTTTCGCCCATTTGCGCCATTGCGCCGCCACACCATCCTCCGAACAATTGACGCGTCGCGTGCCTGACTATGCAAGATTGGTTCGAACAGAACCGTTTGGAGGCAGGGATCATGAATGATCGGCGGTCTCTTCTGGTGGCGGTCTCGTGCCCCTCGGCCGTTCTCGCCGGCTGGCTGGTGCTCTCCCTGTCCGCCTCCGCTCCAGCCCTCATCGAGAAAAGCAGCGCCAATGCTGCCGCCGCGTCGCGCGCGAAAGATCTTGGCCGGCTCGAGCTCGCCGACGTCCCGCATGCTGCGGCCATCGAGGATGGCATCGCCCTGACCGCCGATATCGCGGCCACAGTCGCTGCGACACCGAATCCGGATCCGGCCCCCGAGGCCGCAACAGCCGAGATGCCCGCCGCCGTCATCAAGCTCGCCTCGGCCGATCCGGCGCTGATCTTGCCGGCGGAGGCACCGCCGGCGCTACAGATTTCACCTGAACCCGCGCCCGTCCTCAGCGAGGCTGCACCGGCAGAAGCCGCACCGGCGCCGGAGCCCGTGGTCAAGCTCGCATCCGCCGATCCCACCGAGATTGTGCCGACAGATGCGCTGTCGCCCGCGGCGATCGCGACCGGCCCAGAGCCTGCCGCGAGCAAGCCGTCGCCGCCGGCCGACACCGTCGCCGTGCTCGATGAGTGCTTTGTCATGGACGCCTGCATCGACCGCTATCTGTGGACGCTCTATCAGCGCACCGCGAAGGAGGATTCGATCAAGGTCGAGGACCGCCGCCCCGTCACCATCAAGCGCAGGGGCAAGATGATCACGGTGATGCGCAGCTTCACAAAGCTGGTCGATCAGGATTTTGGCTGGAAGGATCCGAAGGCGGCCGAGCGCGCCAGCATGCCGATGATGGATTACGTCATCGGCGGCATGGACAAGAGCTTCAAGCGAAAGCTGTTTCGCATGATGCTCGCAGCCGAGGCCGCCGGCCTGTCGCCGGGAATCACCAGCGCGTTTCGCGACGACTACCGCCAGTCGATCGCGAGCGGCCTGAAGGCCGCCTCCGACCGCTCCTATCATGGCGGCAGCACCCGCGGTGGCTACGGCCATGGCATGGCGGCCGACATCGTCAGCACCCAGGGCAACAACCGCGCGCAGCGCTGGGTCTCGACCGAAATCCTGTGGAAGTGGGTTGACGCCAACGGCAAGGCGTTCGGCATCGGCCGGCCCTATCTCGGCCGCGATCCGCCGCATGTCGGCCCGGTCGACGGCCAGGAATACCTCTCGAAGCGTGGCACGGGAGACCGCAAGGAAGCGGCCAACG
Organism: Bradyrhizobium sp. Arg816; assembly: GCF_029989365.1. GTDB lineage: Bacteria > Pseudomonadota > Alphaproteobacteria > Rhizobiales > Xanthobacteraceae > Bradyrhizobium. The sequence goes on from NZ_JAPRAQ010000002.1 coordinate 692,419, forward strand.
TGAAGTCCAAGAAGGTGACGCGGGCCGCGGCCCACGCAAAGCTGCGAAAGACACACGCCGCGCGCGAGCAGAAGAGTTTGGCCAAGCCGCAGAAGTCGGCGCAATCGGCCGGCAAGCGCGCGACCTGACCCCTGTTACGGCTTCCGCCCGGGGATCGGCAGCGGTACGAGGCGCATCTCGGCGGTGCCTGCGTCTTGCGTGCGCACCAGCACCGCAAAGATGGTTTCGACCGCAAGCCGCACCGCCGCCTGCATCGCCTTGCCCTTGGCCAGATGCGCCGCAATCAGGCCGGTGAGCAGATCGCCGGTGCCTGAGGGGCGGATCGGCAACCGCGGCGTCGCAAAGCGCGACAGCTGGCCGTCGGCGCACAGGACCGTCTCCACCTGCCCTTCTGCCGTGTCAGCGAGCGTGCAGCCGGTAGCGACGACGTCGATGCGACGTTGCCCCGCCAATGCAGTGCATGCCGCGCGCAGGCTCTGCGTGTCCGCGATCGTGACGCCCGACAGCAGCTCGAGCTCGAACTGGTTAGGCGTGGTCAGGTTGGCGGCCGGCAGCAGCCGGTGCTGCACCACGTCCAGAATGCCGTCGGCGACATAGACACGGCCGTCATCGCCGATTACGGGATCGCAGAGATAGACGAGTTTCGAATTCCGCGTCAGCGCCCGCTCGACGAAATCGGCGATCACCTCCGCATTGCCGGGGGAGCCGAGATAACCGGTGACCAGCACCGCGGCCTCGTCGACAAGGTCGCGCTCCTCGACACCTTTCAGGAGATCGGCGACGAGCTCGGTCTCGAGCACCCGCCCGCGCAACGTCGGATAACGCGGATGGTTCGACAGCAGTGTCGTCGGCACCGCCGCGACGTTCACACCCTCCGCCTGCATGGCATAGGCGGCCGCGCTGTTGCCGACATGGCCGTGGACCACCTGGCTTTGAATGGAGATGACGAGCATGCAGAGGTCCGTAGGGTCAAATGCTGAGCGAAGCAAGCGTAGCAGGAACGGCTCGCGTAGCCCGGATGGAGCGAAGCCTAATCCGGGGTTCTCAGATCGCGGCATGAATCCCGGATTACGCTGCGCTCCATCCGGGCTGCAAGTTTAGAGCATCTCATACCCCAGCCCCGGCCGCAGCGCCTGCATCTTCCGCGCCAGCCGCCGGTGCCCCGTCTCCTCCGACCGCGCCAGCCGGTCAGCGACCGCGACATGGTCCGCATCGCTCTTGTGCTGATTGAGCTTGGCCTGTCCCTCGACCGTGTCGACCACGAGATCGACGACCCGGATCGCAGCCAGCATGCTCTCGCGCTTGCTTGGCTCCATCTGCGCGAGGTCCCAGGGCTGCTTCGGCAACCGCGCCTCGGACACCGCAAGCAGCGCATCGCCATGCCCGCGGTTCTCGTCCAGTTCGCGCAGATGCGCCACGCCCGACAGGTGCACGGCCTCGTAGAGCCAGGTCGAGACATTGTCGCGCGAAAAATACCAGTCGTTGGAGACGTAGGCGTCGTCGCCGGCAACGATCAGCAGGAAGCGCCGCGTGCCGTCCGCAAGGGCAACCAGCGGATTCTTGGCGGTGAAATGGATCTGCACGAACACCTGCCCGTCGCGCTGGTCCAGCACGAACGGCACGTGCGAGGCGCGCGGACCGTGCTCGTCCGCCGCGACGATCATGCCGAAGCCGCGTTGCCCGGCAAATTCCAACGCACGCTGCTCCTCGATGCGAAACTGGGGGCGAAGCAGATGCATGGCGCGGCGCTCGATGGCTCGAATAGGGGACGGCGAGCGAAGGCTAACCCATGACCTGGCAAAATCTGAAGAATAATCGGCCCGCAAACGCAGATGTCAGGAATGATCTCCGCGTCGTGCAAGCTCTTCGAGATAGGCACAGAACATGTCGGCCAGCCCATCGGCATGGCGCACGATCTCCGCCTCGCTGCGGGACGTCTCCGAGAACCGCTTGCCGATCTCGCTCAATGTCGTCTTGATCAGCTCCCCGGCGAGTTCGCGCGACGCCTCGGGGGCCTCTGGCAGCGCCTCGCGCATGAAGATCGCGACGATGCCCTCGCCGGCTGCTCGCGCCTCCTGTGCCTCGGGCGCATCACGATAGAGCGGCGCGGCATCGCTGAGCGCGCTACGGATCGCGGCCTCCTCGCATTCAGAGCGAATGAAGGGGTGGACCAGCGCGCGCAGCCGCGCCGGCGGCGGCTTCGTCGGGTCCGCCAAAATGCCGCGCAGGAGCTCGCTTGTGCTCCGCCACTCATCGCTCTGGAGACGGAACAGGATCGCCGCCTTGTTCGGAAAATATTGGTACAGCGATCCGACGCTCACCCCGGCCCTCTCCGCCACCCGCGCGGTGGTGAATCGCTGCGCACCCTCCTTCGCCAAGACCTGAACAGCGGCGTCCAGAATAGCCGCGACCAGCTCGTTGGAGCGGGCCTGTTGCGGCTGTTTTCGTGAGGAAACTGAACGGCTTCGACGATCGGCCATGGTGCGCTCGGGGTATGCGAATAGGAAATGCGACGAATTAGTCGTATTTCAATTCACACGCAAGCACGCGTATTGCCGCGAACTCTGGAGACACCAAATGAGTACCCCTACTATCACCTCGCTTGCGCCGTTGCTGGATCGCCTGTTCGACGAGGACGAAGCAGCACGCGGCGCAACGCGAGCCGCCTTCGCCCACCTGACCGACGCCGACCGCGCACGGTTGATGCGAAGCAAGACCGACTACCGCGATCTCTATTCACGCCTGAAGGACGCACCGCTCGCGGTCTCTCGCGAGACCGGTCACCTGCTCTACATGCTGGCGCGCAGTTCGCGCGCCAAGGTGATCGTCGAATTCGGGACCTCGTTCGGCATCTCGACCCTGCACCTTGCCGCAGGCTTGCGCGACAATGGCGGCGGCCGCCTCATCACCAGTGAGTTCGAGCCGTCCAAGGCGGCGCGGGCGCGGGACAACCTCTCGGCCGGCGGACTGATCGATCTCGTCGAAATCCGCGAGGGCGATGCGCTGAAGACGCTCAGCGCCGATCTGCCCGACACGATCGACCTCGTGCTGCTCGACGGCGCCAAGGCTCTCTACCCGGAGATCCTCGATCTGGTCGAAGGCCATCTCAAGCCGGGCGCGATCATCGTCGCCGACAACGCCGACGACAGCCCCGACTATCTCGCGCGCGTACGCAGGCCCGCAAGCGGCTACATGTCCACGCCCTTCGCCGACGACGTCGAGCTTTCCGTGCGGATCAGCTAACGCTGCATAAAATCGACACTCTGAGCCGTCGTGCGATCTGTCGCGCGGCGGCTTCGTCTTCTCGGCGAAACAGCTAAAACTCCGGCAAGCCGCCGCCGACAGGCTCCGCCCTGTCGCAGGCTCGTCACTCACACGTGATAATCCCACCCGCCAAAAGCCATGTTCCGCGTGCTAAACATACCTACCGCGCGGTATCTTTCGCGCGCCACATCTGAGCTCGCCATGACCGCCGCCTTCAATGCCTACTCCGCGCTTGCCCTCGCCATCGTCTTCGAGGTGACCGCGTCCGCCTTCCTGCAGCAGTCCGCGCAGTTCACGCGGCCATGGCCGACGCTGGCCATGGTGCTGTTCTACGTCGCCTCCTTCTACGCGCTGTCGGTCGCGATCCGGGTCATTCCGCTCAGCATCGCCTATGCGATCTGGGGCGGCGTCGGCATCATCCTGACCGCCACCGTCTCCTTCGTGCTGTTCCGCCAGATGCTGGACGCCGCAGCCTTCGTCGGCATCGGACTGATCGTGTCAGGGGTCGTAGTCATCAACCTGTTCTCGCAGACGACGGCGCATTGATGCCGGCCAGCGCCTACACCCGCGCCAAGCAACCCGAGCAGGTCCGGCGCGCCCTGCTCGACCATGCCGCGGCGATCGCCATGGATCACGGCGTATCGGGGATCACGGTGCAGGCGGTGGCAGCGGCGGCCGGCGTCACTAAGGGCGGGCTGTTCCATCATTTCGGCAGCAAGCAGGCGCTGATCGAGGGCCTGTTCGCCGATCTCCTTGCCCGTGTCGATGCCGAGATCGACGCCGCGATCGAAGCAGACCCGAAGCCGCGCGGCAGCTTTACGCGGGCCTATGTCAATGCGGTCTTCACCGGCAAGGCCTTCGGCTTTGCGACGCCCTGGGCGACGCTGAGCATGGTCGTCGTCACAGATCCGTCCCTGCGCCGGCTCTGGAACGACTGGATGAAGGCGCGCCTGAAGCGCCATCGCACCAATGACGCAGCGCCCGAACTCCACGTCGTGCGCCTGGCCGCCGACGGCGCCTGGCTGTCCTACATCACGACGGGACAGACGCGCATGGGCGCGGACTTGCGTGCCGTGCACGACCGCCTGATCGCACAGACCTATCGGCGCGGATAGCCGGAACGACAGCTATTGGCTCTGTACTGCCTTGGGCGGACGCGGCGCGGATTTGGCCGGCTTTGCACCGGACGTTGCTCCGGACTTGCCCGCCGCGCGCGGCGGCGGTCCGTCGACGGACTCCAGGTACGCGGCGAGTGTCTTGGCGGAGTCGGCACTGGTCGCGTAATGGTCCTTCAGGAACCAGGTGAGCGTCAGGCTGAAGCGCCCTTTCGCCAACCCCCGCGGGCTGCGATGGCAGGTCGCACAGCCGTCCGCGAAAAGCTTTGCGGGCGCCTTGCCGGCATCGAGATTTTGCGCGGACGCGACCGTCACCGTCAGCGCCGCGGCGGCGAGAGTCAGCAAGGGCGCGATCACATCGCGCCCCGGTCGAAACAGCGAAATCAATGTCGTCCCCCAGAGCGTTTTCGAGCGAAGTGGATTCCGGTTCGCGTAAAGAAAACGCGTCAAAAGAAGAATCGGCTCCGTCGCGCGGTCACGCCGCCAATAGCTGATCGAATTCGGGCGGAGTATAGGCCTTGCCGTCCGGGTCGGTGATGACGACCTTCCATCCCTCGCTCGCCCACACTTTTGCCTTCGCCACGATGAGCAACCGGCTCTCGCGGGCAAAACTGCACTTCTCATTGTCGCGTTCTGCGACCATCTTATAGGCCAATGCGCATCCCCTTGCGTCGTCCTGCACCCGCTCCCTCGTGGCAGCGGGCTTTGGCGGCAATTCGCCGGGAGCGTGGCAATTTGGTGCCATCGACGGCAGCATTGTGCCTTGGTTCCAACTGAGCGAGGGAGATTGATCGTGCGCCGCATCAAAAATGCGATTCTGCTTGTCGCGGGCTTGCCTGGCGTGGCGCTGCTTACCATCGCACCTGCGCGGGCGCAGACCTACGATCCGCGCTATCCCGTCTGCATCGAAATTTACACCATCGACGGCAGCAGCATCGATTGCAGTTTCACGTCGATCGCGCAGTGCGCCGCGACTGCTTCCGGGCAGTCCGCCCAGTGCTACGCCAACCCTTATGCCCTGCGGAGCCGGGCACCGGGCCCGAGTCCATCGCCGCCGCGACGGAACCGTTAGGGGATCGCGATCCGCTTAGTGGACGCGGATGATATGGGGACGGCCGAGATCAATCAGCCCCTGCACCGCCGAGAGGCGGTCGTCCAATGCTGCGATGGTCAGCAGCAGATTGTTGCGGCGCTCGTCGAGCATGCCCATCTCGGCACCGGTGAGCTTCGTGCTCGTCCGCTCCTTGTGAATCCCGTCGAGGGATTTGCGCAGCCCGGCGATCAGGCTGGACAGTTGTTTGGCCTCCTTGGTCATCGACCGCTTCGCGACATTTTGGCGGCGCGTCTCCGCCTGGCTCTGTCTCATCATCATCCTCCCGTTGCCCCGCTGCCCCGAGTGGATGCTTACAGCTTTGAGTACACATATTACGATCGATGAAATCTGCCCGCGAAGAACTTTCTTAAATTAGACGGGCCGGGAACCCGAGGGCGCGCCAACAGAAAGCCCGGCACGAAGGCCGGGCCTTCTTGGCGATGTCAGTGTTTCTGGTGACCGCCACCAGGCCCGCCAGCCGGCGCGCCGCCGCCGCGCGGAGCGGCATTCATATGCGGAGCGCCACCGCCGCCGTGCGGCATCGCAGGTGCTGCCGCGCGCGGCGCCGGCATCTGCGCACGCGCATTCATCGGCGAACCGTGGCTCACATTCGGCTGAGCCATGTGCGGCGCTGCAGGACGTGCGACAGGCGCGGCCGAGACACGCGGCGCGTCGTGCGCGCGGGCCATCGGCTGTGCACGCGCCGCGCGGCTTTGTGTCTGCTCGTGCATCATGCGCGCCTGTGCATCACGCGGATTGCGGGTTTGCACATTGGCGCGTTCATGCGCGATGCGCTCGCTCCGTCCGGCGTGGGTCCGGTCGGCCGTGACCACAGCGTCGCGCTTCGCGATCACAGCGTCGCGTTTCGCGATCGCGGCGTCACGCTTGGTCATCGCGGCGTCATGCCGTGCGGCCCCAGCGTCACGCCCGGAGATCACGGCGGCGCCCCTGTCGCCCTTGCCGCGCACACCCTCGCGTCCCAGCGCAATTGCGGCGTCATGCGTCGCCGCACGGCCGATGCGGGCCGCACGCGGATCGATCGTCATCCGCGCCGCAACGTTCTGATGCGAGGTCCAGTAATTATTCCAGTAGGCGTGGCGTCGATAAAAGGGACGCCCCTCGTAATAGTTCGACCAGTACGAGGTCAGCACGAACGGAACGATCGGCACATCGATCTGGTCGGCGTAGTCAGGCAGATAGACGTAGTGATTGCGGTAGAGATATTCGAGATATTGCGACGACACCCAACCGCGATCGTCGGAGAAGCTCACGTCGCACCAGGCATTGCCGCGCAGGCAGCCATGGATGTTGACGCGGGCGCCCTCGGGAACGCGGTCGACCAATGGAAAGCCCGGCCCCGGCCCGGCGCGCAAGCCGGTCGATACCGTGACGACTCCCGGCGCGGCCAGCGCGGCCGTCGGGGCAAGCAACAATGCTGCAACTAAAGCGGTTCTGAGTCTCATGGCGAATTCCTCCTCGTTCGAGTCGGAACGCGCTGGCGCAATGACCGTTCCGCGTGCAGTCGTCACATCCGTCGAAAGATTTGAGACGGACGCCGCGCGCGGTTCAATATTCATTCGCCATTCATCGGCGCGGGGCGCCGAGGGTGTTTTAGTCCGTCAATTCGCTTGGAGCATGAAGCCATCGAAGTACGACGCAAGCGCAGCAAACTCGTCGAGCGGCAGCACGGCCGCAACATATTGGTCTGGCCGCACCACGACCATGCAACCGGCCTTCCGATCAATGCCGCGCATCGCGAACACGTCTTGGCCGCTCTTGAGGTCCGGACAGAACATCTTCTCGTAATCGTACAAGCCGTAACGGCCTTTGCTCGGGAGCAACATCGGCGGCATCGCCTCGATCGCGAGTTCGCGATGATCCTGCTGAAACACCGCGCGCAGATCGATCACGCTGTCGATATCGGTGCTTTTGGGCGTATATCGCCGGATCGGAGATTCCCGGGACTCAGCGAGGAAATTGCACAAGGCACGGATGGCCGAGCTCGACGCTGCGGGATTCTCGGCGGGAGAGAACGCGTAGATTCGGAAGCGGCCATCGGCCTGCGATGCGTGGCCGAGCTGGACCGGCTTGGCGTCGCCAAGCCGAATGACCGGCGCGGAATGGAAGCGCGTGCCTATAACGAGTCCTTCGGCGAGATGCTGGTGAGTCGTTGCGCCGGTGAGGAGTGACGGCCTGTAATGCGTCGCCGTGCCCGCGGTGTAACGGCCGTGCCTGACAAAATAGTCCTGCGTCTTGGCCGCATCGGCGCCGCCAGCCTTGGCGGCGGAGGCGAGAATGCCCGCCCACTCACGATCGAAATCGATCAGCTCTTTCGCAACCGCCTGGCGCTCGGCCGAATAGGAATGCAGGAGGCTCGGTGCACACTGCCCCCGGAGGACGGCGGCAAGCTTCCAGCCAAGATTGAAAGCGTCCTGCATCGAGACGTTCATGCCCTGCCCCGCCTTCGGGCTGTGGGTATGGCAGGCATCGCCGGCGATGAAGATGCGTGGCAGGCGGGAGGCGATCTCGGGCTCCGGAACGTCGTCGAACTTGTCGGTCAGGCGCTGGCCGATCTCGTAGACCGACCACCACGCGATCTCCTTCACATCCAGCGTGTGCGGCTTCAGGATCCGCTGCGCTTTCGCAATCACGTCATCGGCGGTGATGTTGCGATTGGCGACGCGCTCGCCGACATCGAGTTTTGCGAGCTCGACATAGAGGCGGACCATGTAGCCGCCCTCGCGCGGAATGATCAGCAGGCTGCCGTCCTTGGTTGGCGGAATCGCCATGCAGCTCGCGGCCGATCGACTTGCGCACCGTGCTGCGCGCGCCGTCGCAGCCGACGACATAGCGCGCCTTGATGGTCTCGATCTTGGCCTCGTGTGCGCCATCGCCGCGTTCGAGTCGCATCGTCACGGCATGGTCGGCGGGGCCCGCGGCCGGATCGACCTCGAGGTCGAGCAGGCGCCGGTTGTAATGCGGTTCGAGCTTGGCCGGCGCTCGGCGCATGATGTCGAGAAAGCCATCATGGATGCGCGCCTGGTTGAGGATGACGTGCGGAAACTCCGACAGCCCGTCCTCGACGTCCTGCACCCGGCCGCTGCGCAAGATCTTCTCCGGCGTCCGTTCGTCCGGCTTCCAGAACGTCGTCTCGTTGACCCAATAGGCCTCCTTCAGCACGCGCGCGCTGAAGCCATAGGCGTGGAACATCTCCATGGTGCGGCAGGCGATGCCGTCGGCCTGCCCGACCAGCAAACGGCCCGGCTTCTGCTCGACGATGCAGGTCTTGATGTCGCCGAATTGCGCAAGCTGGGCCGCGAGCGTCAGGCCCGCAGGGCCGCAGCCGACGATGAGGACGTCGACCTCGTCAGGCACGGCCCCGGTTGCGCCCGAAGCCAGAATGCGGTCGGCGGGATCGGCGATTTCAGGATCGCCCGGCTGAAATCCATTGAGATGGAATTGCATGAGCACCTCTCCCGGCAAACGTTCTGTTTGGATATTGCTCAGTATGCTGACTATCAGTATACTTGTCAATGATCGCGAGCCGTCCCTGCCCCAAACGGAGAATTCGGTGAAAGACAACAACGACATGCCCGGGCATCTGGCGCGCCGGTTCCAGCAGATCGCGGTGGCGGTGTTTCTGGCCGAGGTCGGCGAAGCCGGCTTCGACCTCACACCGGTGCAATACGCGGCACTTGCGACCATCAAGGCCAATCCGGGGCTCGACCAGGTGACGCTCGCAGGATCGATCGCCTACGACCGTACCACCATCACCGGCGTCATCGACCGCCTCGTCCAGAAAGGCCTTGCCGAGCGCCGCGCCTCCAACCGCGACCGCCGCGCCCGCGAGCTCGAAATCACCGACGAGGGCCGACGCACGCTACGCAAGATCACTCCGGTGGTGGAGTCCGCCCAGCGCGTCATGCTGCGCGGTCTCAGCGCGAAGGAAGGCGAGGAGCTGATGCGGCTGCTGCGCAAGGCCATCGCCGCCGGCAACGAGCTCAGCCGTGCCCCGCTGCGCGAGGTGCAGGCATAAACCCCGTATTTCCATCCGTAATTGTCGCAGTGCCGCGAAACCTGGAACTAACCTTCGGCTGCTACGGTCGGCAACATTCGGCGTTTAACACGCGATTAACTTTGCCGCTCGGGAGTTTCGGATGTTCAGGTTCCTCATTGCGGCGACGGCCATTGCGCTCTCGGCCGGTCCCGCGCTTGCCAACGGCCATGGCGGTGGCGACCCTGCTCCGCCGAAGCCCGAGGCCACGAGCGCACCGGCGAAGGTGGTCCTGACCAAGCAGGGTCCCACGCTCGTCGACCTCAAGGGCATGACGCTCTACACTTACGAGCGCGACACCACGGGCAAGACGTCGAACTGCAACGGCAAGTGCGTCGAGAGCTGGGTACCGCTGCCCGCAACGGTCGACGCCAAGGCCATCGGCGACTTCACTGTGATCAGCCGCAACGACGGCAGCAAGATGTGGGCATACCGCTATCGTCCGCTCTACACCTCGCCGGCCGACAAGGCGCCAGGCGACGCCAACGGCAATGCCACGACGCTGCAATGGCGCGTCGCCCGGCCTGAGAACTAGGTCTCGACCGGCAGCCCTGCCCACGACGAAAGCCTCGTGAGCAGTGGAATCACCGATCGCACCGCGCTTACCCGCGCCAGCTAGACCCCGCGGCGACCCGCGCGTTCTGCCCGGGCGGCAGCACCACCACCGTCGCATTCAGCTTCACCCGGTCGAACAGATCGATCACGTCCTCGTTGCGCATCCGGATGCAGCCGGACGAGATCGCCTGCCCGATATATTCCGGCTGGTTGGTGCCGTGGATACGGTAGAGCGTGTCCTTGTTGCCGAGATAGAGATAGATCCCCCGCGCGCCCAGTGGATTGGCGGGGCCACCGGCGACCCGCGCCGGATATGGTCCGAGTCGCGCCTGGATGTCCGCCGTCGGGACCCAGTCGGGCCATTCCGCCAGACGGCCGACGCGCGCGACGCCGGAGAAGGCCATGGCTTCCTCGCCGACCGCGACGCCATAGCGGATCGCCTTGCCTTCGGGCAGGACGAAATAGAGGTAGCGCGCATCGGTATCGACCAGGATCGTGCCCGGCTGCTCCTTGCGCGGATAGTCGACGATATGACGGAGATATTGCTCAGGCACGTTCGCCTGCGCGTAGGGCGTGTGCGCAAGCAACTGCCGGTCGCGCGGCGTCATGCTCGCATCCGTCGATGGAGAAAGCGTCGTCTGCATGCAGCCGGCGAGCGGAAGCATGGCCATGACGAACAATACGATTAAAGATTTTGGCACCACCGGCCCCCCGATAGCGGATAGTTGCGCTCCCAGCGACGCCAGATGCTGCCCAAATCGTGCTGAAAAAAAGGCAGTGCGGAACACGTGCGCGTGTTCCACCGGCATGGTTCCATCACCACAAACGGCGGAGAAGCGTCGCACAGTCTCCATCCCCTCGCCTTGCTTTGGTCAAACCCGGCTGGACTCGTGGGTCATCGTGCTGACTCACCGGATTTGGGATGGGTTCACCTCGACAGATCGGCTCGCGCCAATGCGGACGCCCATACATTAAACACTCGGACTGCAAAGGAGCTGCAATGCTCGCGACGCTGAATTCCAGGCAAATCGTCGATGAGATCGTGAAGGACACGGTCAAGGACAACGATCCGCACGACGCCATTCAGATTTCACCCGACATGGTGCTGGCTTCGCGCCCCATCAGCGTTGCGCCCGCGTTGGCCCCTGAGATCACGCCCCGCCCCGAGCCGAAAACAGATCCGAAGTTCGCGCCGGAGCGCACCATCAATCTGGAGCCGAAGTTCAGTCCCGTCTCGGAGCCGCAGACGGCAGTGCCCTCCTCGGTCGACACCGCCGTGCGCGTCGCGGCCGGCGATGGTCCCAACCGGCGGAAGCGATCCGCCGCCGGCAAATGGCTGCGCGGCGCGTTCGTTACGATCTTGTTTGCGGGCGGAAGCGCGGCCGCCACCGTCGCCTGGGAGAAACATGGCGACACGGCCAGGCAGATGCTCGCCGAATGGAAACCAGCATTGACTGCGTTGACCTCGCTGCTGCCTTCGACATCGCGAACGGCGGCGCCAGTCACCGCCGAGCCGGTCACCGCCGCGCAGGCCGCGCCGCCCGCTGAGCAAGCCGCAACGGATCAAGCGGCCGATCAACCTGCGACGCCGCCTCCGGTTCAGGTTGCAGCAGCCGCGCCGGTCGCGGCACAGCCCGATCCCGCGCAGTCGGTGCAATCGATGACGCGCGATCTCGCGGCGATGGCGCAGCAGATCGAAGGGCTCAAGGCCAACATTGCCGAGTTGAAGGCCGGGCAGGAGCAGATGGCGCGCGAGATGGCCAAACCGCCCGCGCCGAAGCCGGTGACTGAGGTCAAGCCGGTCGATCCGCGCGCGCGCGTGTCCACGCTCCCGCCGCGATCTCCGGCGCCTCCGGTGCGCAAGCCGAAGCCAGTCGTGTCGCAAACCTACATGCCGGCCTATTCGCCCGCGCCGCCTGCGCCTTCGCAGGCTGCCGCGGTCGCGCCGACAGCAGCACCGGTCGCCACGACGCAAGCCGTTGCCGATGACGACGGACCTGTCGTGCGTCCGCCGATGCCGCTGCGCTAGACCAGGCGCGAGCGCAGCGTCGCTGTCGCGACGTCGTCCAAGCTGTCCGAGTCGATGCGATGCGTTGAGTCCGGGCGATTACGGAGACGATATTTCGATCGTCTTTCGTCAAGAGAAAAGGCCGTCGGGATTTATGCCGCCGGCCTTCTCTTGCAGCTGCCGGTTCCCGGAGCCCGGTTCTGCTGCAATTCCATGCCTTATGATCACGTCGACATATTTAATAAAATCTTAACACACGCGAATGCTGCACATGATTTCTGCGCCATAAGCACAGAGATTGCGCGACCCGTTCATTCGAAAATATCGACTCAGTGGTATCATCCGAAATCTGTTGAGACTTCCACTGAAGCTCACGTCGTCACACCGGGGAATTCGAATGCCCTACTATTCCTTCGATCTCGTGGTTGGTGAAGAGTTCAAGAACCAGGGTGGAATCATCCTCGAAGACATCGAGGGCGCTTCCGATCGCGCCGTTCAATTGGCTACCGAGCTGTCGCAGGTGAAGCCGGAGCTGCAACGGAAAGGTTGCGCGGTGCGCGTCACCGATCGCGATCACAATGAGGTCTATCGCACGCCGCTCGATCCCGTGCCCGCCTGGCGACGCTAGGCCACAGCGTTTTCGAGCGAAATGGAAACCGGTTCGCGTAAAAGCGCGTCGAACCGGGAATCAAAAGCACCGTTCCGAGTCATCGGAACGGGGCTTTAGTGGTCCAGCTCCGGCGGCTCGAACCAGTTCGTCAGCGACAATCCACCGTCGATGACGAAGGCTGCGCCGGTGACGTAACCCGAGAGCTTGTTCGACAGCACCGCCAGCGCCATCGGCGCGAGGTCCTCGGCCTCGCCGAGACGCCCGAGCGGGATGTGCTTCGCCAGCGAGGCGTCGGCAACGAACCCGCCCGCCGCGATCGCGCCGGGCACCAGCGCGTTGACGCGGATGTCGTGACGGCCGAGCGTCTTCGCGAGCTCCTTCACCAGCATCGCCATCCCCGCCTTTGCCGTCGAATAATGCGGCAGGTTGCGCGGCGTGCCCGCATGCAGCGAGGTGAGAAACAGGAACGAGCCCGGTCGTTTCGCCGCGATCAGCCGGTTTGCCAGCCCGCGCGCCAGATGGAATCCGGCATCGAGATTGACGGCATGCATCTCCTGCCAGGTCTTGCGGTCGACCGCGAGCGCATGATCGGCCTCGCGCCGCGGCGGCGATGCGCTGTGCACGAAATGCGAGACCTCGCCGAGCCCGTCTGCGGCGGCCAGCAGGGCATCGCAAGCGTCTGCCCTGGCGAGATCGCCGACCCACGGGACCGCCAATTCAGGCCTGCTGCTGGCGCTGATCGCCGCACTCACCCGCTCCGGGCTCACATCGGCGAACAGGGTCCGAACGCCCTCGCCGACCAGCGCCTGCGCGATCGCGCGACCGATGCCGTTGCCTGCGCCGGTGACGAGCGCCGTGTCGCGTGCGGGGTCGAACGGCGTGCTCAACAGGCTCATGTCGCTCTCCGTGGCCAGGGACGGGTGACGATAGCGCACCGCACCGGGGAGCGACAAATACGTCCCGGCACCATTGCGGAGTGGCTTGCCGGACGCTAGCCTCCCAAAAAAACGGAGGAGATACCAAGGATGCGCACCGGTTTCCTGATCGCAGGTCTGTTACTGCTCGCCGCGCCGGCCCAAGCGGCGGACCGTGCACGCTCGACCTATGTGACGCTGGTCTTGCAGGCCTTCGCCGCCAAGGTGGAATGCCCGAACACCGATCTCGTCTATCAGGATCTCGTCCAGAAGGCGCAGCAGATGCAGCTGCCGGACGGCACCACCGAGAAGGTGCGCAAGGCGATCGCCTGGATGCACACCGGCGGCAAGATGGGCGAGAAGCAGGACGACGATTTGATGGCCGAGGTCGCGGTCGCGACGCAGGCGACCGACATGGACCAGCGCCGCCTCGGCATGCCCGGCTGGTGCGAGGCCCAGAAGACCAACCTCGCCGGCCTGATCCGCAGCAAGGGCGGCTAGGCGTTCTCTCGCAGCGTTAAGCACCCCGCGGCGGAACCGTCGCGGCGGCTAACTATCGTCATATTCCTCGACACCATGCGGCCTCTTCGAATTCGAACAGGAGAGCCCACATGCGGAGTATCCATTTCGTTTTCGCCGGCGCATTTGCGGCCGCCACGGTGCTGACCGCGCCCGCTCTGGCGAAGAATTCCGATGCCCAGAAAGGCGAGGAAAAATCCACCTCGTCATCCTGTAGTGCCTACCAGCAGGCGCCCGACGGCTCGTGGGAACCGCTGCCCTGCAAAGAGACAGGCGAGCGCCCCCAGCCGCAGACACAAAATCGCACCTCGCAGCCGGGCGCCGACCGCGGGGAGCGTTGAGCGCGCTCACTCTGGCCGCGTGTCAGCTCTGGTGCGGGCCGCGGATGATCTTCATGGCGTCCTCGATGTGACGCCACTCCTTGGCGTCATCGGCTTCGCCGCGGCCCTCACAGGCCTGGGCCTGTTCGGCCGCCTTCGCTATCGCAGCGAAACCATGCCGTTCCAGCATCTGCCGCGCGACGGTGTGAACCTGGATCTCGGACATCATGGGCGCTCTCCCGTTCAGGAAACCGCAGCGCCTGGCTCGGCGCTCCGCGGCCTCTGACAACGATTTCGCCGCAGGTCGCGTTCCGCCCACGAGCGATCACATCGGCGGGCCTTCAAACAGGACGCCTTCAAACAGGACGCCCGCAAACAGGACGCCCGCAAACAGGACAAAGGCGGTCCGCTATGCCCAGCGGACCGCCTTCTCACCCACCCCAAATCGGACGTCTTCGGCCGCGCCCCCTACCCGACCGCCGCGCGCTTGCGCTCGATATCGTTCGGCACCTCGATATCGACCTCCAGGGTCGATACCTCGTCGCCGCGCTCGAGCCGGACGATGACCTTGGTCGGGTCCAGCGTGACGTGCCTGGACACGACAGCGAGAATTTCCTCGCGCAGCACGCCGAGCAGGTCGGGCTGGCCGCGCAATCCGCGTTCATGGGCAAGCAGGATCTGCAACCGCTCGCGTGCGACGGGTGCAGAGGCCTTCTTGCCGCGGAGAAGTCGAAGCAAACCCATGCTCATGCAGCCCTCCGTCGCAGCAGGCGATCCATGAAGCCTCTGCGCTCGGCGGGAACATGCATCGTCACGTTCTCGCCGCCGAGGCGCTTGGCCGCGTCCATATAGGCCCGCGCCGGCGCCCCATCCGCGTTCGACAGCGTCACCGGCGTGCCGACATTGGAGGCCTTCAACACGTCCTGGCTCTCGGGGATGATGCCGAGCAAGGGCGTTGCGAGGATCTCGAGGATGTCGTCGATGGTCAGCATCTCGCCGCGCGCGGCGCGCGAGGCATCGTAGCGGGTGATGAGAATGTGCTTCTGGACGTGCTCGCCCTTCTCGGCCCGTACCGTCTTGGAGTCGAGCATGCCGATGATGCGGTCGGAATCGCGCACCGAGGAGACTTCCGGATTGGTGACGATCACGGCCTCGTCCGCAAAGCGCATCGCCATCGAGGCGCCGCGCTCGATACCGGCCGGGCTGTCGCAGATCACCCAGTCGAAGCGGTCGCGCAAATCGTCGATGACCTTGCCGACGCCCTCTTCCGTCAGCGCGTCCTTGTCGCGGGTTTGCGAGGCCGGCAGCAGCCAGAGATTTTCCAGCCGCTTGTCGCGGATCAGCGCCTGCGGCAGTTTGGCGACGCCCTGCACCACGTTGATGAGGTCGAACACCACGCGGCGTTCTGCGCCCATGACGAGATCGAGGTTGCGCAGGCCGACGTCGAAATCGACGACGACGACCTTTTCGCCGCGCTGCGCCAGCGCAGCCCCCAGCGCGGCGGTCGTCGTGGTCTTGCCGACCCCGCCCTTGCCTGATGTCACGACCAGTACCTTACTCATCTGAAATGTCTCCTTTGCTGGTCAGTTCAGTGCTGTAATTCGCATGGTATTCCCCTGTAGCCAGGCCTGCGCCGGCTTGCCGCGCAAGGCGGCGTCGATGTCGTCCGCAGTCTGGTAAAATCCATCAATTGCAAGCAGTTCAGCCTCGATCTTCTGACAATAAATGCGGGCGCTGGTGTGCCCGTTGACCCCCGCCATGGCACGGCCGCGGAGCGCGCCGTAGATGTGGATGGAGCCGCCCGCGACGACCTCGGCACCGGAGCCGACCGAGCCCAGAATGGTGACGTCGCCCTCCGGGAAGATCACGGTCTGGCCCGAGCGCACCGGGCTTTCGAGCAGCAGCGAGGTCGGCTTGGCTTCGGCCTTCACCTCAGCCTTCTTCGGCGCGCTCGGTTCGACCACGCAGCTGCGCCCGCCCGAGAGCAGCGGCGGCATAGACGGCGTCAGCCGGCCCTCCTCCACCCCCTCGATCCCGAGCACCCGGATGTTCCGGTCCTGAAGGTTGGCGAGCAGATGGCCGATGCCGGACTGGCTGAGATCGACCGAGGACAGATCGATCACCACGGGCCGGCCGGCGAAGAAGCCCGGCGAGCGCGCGATCGTGGCGTCGATCTCCTGCAGCCAGTCCTGGATCGGAACCGTCGGCACGAACACGAAGGCCACATAGGAGCGCCCGCGCAGGCGAACCATTTGACGTTGGACTTTTGCTGCAGCCTCCATAGCGGCCGACTCGATCCCTGTTATTGAATGGTTAACGATGCGGCGGATTTGGTTAATGGCTGGTTAATTTATCCGTGGGTACGTGGGGGGTGGACGGGCTGGGCGTGCGGAAGGGCTTGGGCGAGCGCTTCCGCGCAACACACCGCTGTCATGCCCCGGCTTGACCGGGGCATCCAGTACGCCGCGGCTTATCCGCATCATGGCACGGCCTCTGGAATACTGGATCGCCCGCCTACGCGGGCGATGACACGGAGAATGTCGAGACAATGGGCCCTCACGCCGTCCATTGTGATCGCAGGCCCCAGTCATCCCGCATTGACATGCTCATGGCATCTGGCTTCGATCCGCGTCCCCCGTGGACGGAGCCGATCATGTCAATTCAGTCTTCCATCAGGCGCAAGACCGCGCCGGACATCCGTGCACGCAAGCGGGGCGAGCCGATCGTGATGCTGACGTCGTATCACGCGCATACGGCCGCACTGGTGGATCGGCATTGCGACGTCATCCTGGTCGGCGATTCCCTTGGCAACGTCATGCACGGCTTCGAGACGACGGTGCCTGTTACGCTCGACATGATGATCCTCCAGGGCGCCGCGGTGATGCGCGGCTCGAAGCAGGCGCTGGTCGTCGTCGATATGCCGTTCGGCTCGTATGAAGCTTCCAGGGAGCAGGCGTTCAACTCCGCAGTGCGGATCATGAAGGAGACGCAATGCGGCGCGGTGAAGCTTGAAGGCGGCGTTCGCATGGCGGAGACGATTGCATTCCTGTCTGGGCGCGGCATCCCGGTGATGGGTCATATTGGCCTCACGCCGCAATCCATCAACACGCTCGGTTCGTTTCGTGCCCAGGGGCGCAACGAGGTGGACTGGGGCCCGATCGAGGACGATGCGAAGGCCGTCGCCGATGCCGGTGCATTCTCGGTCGTCGTCGAAGCCGTGGCCGAACCGTTGGCGCGCAGGATCACGGAGACGATCGCGATCCCCACCATCGGCATCGGCGCGAGCGCTGCCTGCGACGGTCAGGTGCTCGTGCTCGAGGACATGCTCGGGCTGTCGCCACGAACCCCGAAATTCGTCCGGCGGTACGGCAATCTTGGTCCGGCGATTGAAGCGGCGATCGAAGGCTATGCCACCGACGTGCGCTCACGCGCCTTTCCCGCGCCCGAACACGTCTACGAGATGAAGAAGAGCTGACGATACGCGGCAAGCGGTCGAGGACTGCTCGCGACAAGCCGAAGATACGCACTCCTTGAAATCGCAGCACAATTGCCGCACGCGTTCTGGCACAAACTGCATAGCCAGCCTCGCGGCGTCGTTCTACTCTCACTGCAAGCTCTTACCGCTGCGCGCGCGTGCCCACGTGCCGCAGAACATTCGGCTGTTGCGGAGAGAAAAACGATGCCGAAGATGCCTGCGACCTCCATCGTGGCCTCAACCCTCCTCACCATCATCACATCGACAAGTCCCGGCTACGGCCAGGACTCCAAAGCGCCTCCCCTCGTCAACCAGATCAACAACGGCAACTGGCTCTCGCAAAGCGAAGCCGAGGCGATGCGCGACGAGCTGTATTATCAGCGCGCCGTTCATGCCTACATCACCATGCTGCCCGCGCTCAACACCATCGGCATGAGGGATGGATCGGAGGCGGCGTTCGGCAAGGGCTACAACGTCCTGCCGATCTGGAAGGACCGCATGGATGCGCGCACCTGGGTGCCGACGCCCAACGCGGACGTCATCTATTCCATGAACTATCTAGACCTCAAGGAGACCGGTCCGCTCGTCGTCGCAGCGCCGCGCGACGTCATCGGCATGTTCACCGATTTCTTCCAGCGCACCATCACCGACGTCGGACTGATCGGCCCGGATCGCGCGCGCGGCGGGCTCTATCTCCTGCTGCCGCCGGACTACACGGGCGAGATCCCACAGGGTTATTTCGCGTTCAAATCGCGGACCTACAACGTCTTCCTCTTCTTCCGCACCGTGATGCCCAAGGGCGACAACGGGCCGGACCCGAAGCCGGCGGTCGCGCTTGCGGAACAGACCCGTATCTATCCACTCTGGACGCCTGAGAAGGACGTCAAGCCGATGCAGTTTCCGAACGGCAGCGGCAAGCGCGTCAACATGATGTATCCGGTCGACAACGCGTTCTGGACCAAGCTCAAGGCGTTCGTCGATTACGAACCCGTCTCGGCCATCGATCCCGAGCTGCGCGGCGTGCTGGCCTCGATCGGCATTATCAAGGGGCAGCCGTTCAATCCGACCCCGAAACAGCAGGAGCTCTTGAAGAAAGCGGTTGAGACGGCGCCGAAGATGATCTTGGCACAGCGGCAACTAGGTCGGCCAGACAAGCGCGAACTCTATTACAACGACCGCCAATATTTCAACGCGTGGGCGGGCGGCACTGCCGAATGGATGCAGGACAGCTATCTCGACGTGGATCAACGCGCCACCTTCTTCCAGGTCGCCTATTCGTCGGCTTCGGCCATGGTCATGCACACGATCGGCGCGGGCTCGAAATATCCATCCACCTTGAAGGACGCTGCGGGTGAATTCCTGAACGGCTCGAACGCCTACAAGCTGCACCTGCCTCCCAATCCGCCTGCCGCGTTGTTCTGGGCCGTTACCCTCTACAACATCACTGACGGGACGATGGTAGAAGCACCGCAACTGATGCCATCGATCAACAGCTTCAACAAGGTCGCGACCAACAGCGATGGCTCCGTCGATCTGTGGTTCGGCCCATCGAAACCGGGCACTGCCCCGGAGTCGAACTGGATTCAAACCGTCGAGGGGCGGAGTTTCCTGGCGACGATTCGCCTCTATGGCACGGGCGTCGCGTTCTTCGACCAGACCTGGAAACCGGACGACGTCGTCAAGGTGAAATGAGTTCGCGCGAGGTCACGAGCGCCCTGGGCCGCGACCTCGGCCGCCGGGCGGCGCTACGCGCCGACCCGTTGGCTCCATCCGGGCTACGGATGCCCTACTTCTTCACCTTGCTCGCATCCATCTTGACGGCAGGGTCGAGCATCTTGGTCGTGAACGCCGTCGACACGTCGAACGGCTTCTCCATGCCGAGATAAGTCTGGACCAGCTCGTAGTCCTTCTTCATCCGCTCGCCGTCGATCCAGCCGAGACCCTTGGTGGTTGTGAACTCGTCGGTCATCAAATACTTGATGCGCTCCCACTGGCGTTCCTGGTTCTCCTTGTCGAGACCGGAGACCTGGTCGAGCAGCGCCTTCAGGCACGGCGTGACGTCGGCGACGCAGGCCGCAAAGGCCTTCTGCGAGACGCGCACGAACTCCTCGACCAGCTTGGGATTCTTCTGGAGATAGGCGCCGTTGACGATCAACGAATTGCCGTAGGGGTTGAGCCCGATGTCCTTCCAGTTGACGAAGCCGAGATCGGGCCCGAACTCGATCACCTTGAGATCGTGCTCGTTGTAGAAGTCACTGATGATGTCGACGGTGTGGCTCTTCAGCGCGGCGATCTTCGCGGTCGGGCCGATATTGACGAAGCTGACGGCATCAGGCGCGATGCCTGCGGCCTTGGCAAAAGCCGGCCACATCACCCGCGAGGCGTCGCCGGGCGGGTTGCCGATCTTGTGGCTCGGGAAATCCTTCACGCCATTCACGCCGTAGCTCTTCAGCCAGTAAAAGGTCTGGCCGGTGTTGGCGTAGATGCTCATCAGCGCGACGTCGTCAGCGCCCTTGCTCTTCGCCACCAGCATGGTGGCGAGATCGGCGATGCCGAACGGCGAGCCGCCGGAGCCTACCTTGGCGGCGGAGACGCCGGAGCCCTTGCCGACCTCGATGGTCAGGTCGATGCCGGCCTTCTCGAACCAGCCCTGCGCCTTGGCGTAATAGAACGGCGAATGGTCGGCCGTCGGCGTCCAGTTCAGGATCAGGTTGACCGCCTCGCCCGCGCTCGCCGGCACCGCCGGCACACCGAACGCCAGGGCCAAAACCAAAGCCGAGCCCGCAGCCTGCAAACGCTTCATCGCATCCCTCCTCATTGCCGCGACCCGGCTTGTCGCTCTCCCCGTGTGAGGCTACCAATGCAACAAGCCGCTCTCGACTTGTCAACTGTCTGGTTGGAAATGCCCGCAAAACGTTCAGGCGACACCGTGCCGCAGCGGCGCGACCCCGTCGCCACCCGCAAGAAGCTGCTCACCGCGGCGCGCCTGGAGTTCGCCCGGCACGGCTTTGCCGGCGCCCGCGTCGACGAGATCGCCGAGCGCGCCGGCGTCAACAAGCAGCTCGTCTACCACTATTTCGGCGACAAGGACGCGCTCTATCTGGCTGTGCTCGAATGGGTCTACGCCGATATCCGCGAGCAGGAACGCCAGCTCAACCTCGAAGGCCTGCCGCCGGAAAAGGCGATCCGGAAGCTGATCGAGGCCTCATTCGATTACCTCGCGACGAACCCCGATTTCATCGTGCTCCTGAACGACGAGAACCGCGGCGGCGCCCGCCACGTCCGCGGCTCGACCCGGCTGGAGGCGATGCATTCGCCGCTGGTGAAGAGCGTATCCCACATCCTCCACGAGGGCGTTCGCACCGGCGTGTTCCGCAAGGGGATCGATCCGATCCAGCTCTATATCTCCATCGCCGGCCTCAGCTATTTCTATCTCTCCAACACGCCGACGCTGTCGGCGATCTTCGGCAAGGACCTGTCGAGCCGGGCGGCAAGGCGCGCCCGCCGCAGGCACGTCGCCGATCTCGTGCTGCATTCGCTCCGGCCTAATCAACCAACTGGTTGAAACTTCCTTCGAGGCCGGTTAGGCTGACGAACAGCGGCAAGGTGGCCGCTGGCAACAGGGAGCAACCGGTGACCGGAGACGGCGCACGCACCTCGCGCAGCTTTGCGATCATCCTGATCGTGCATCTCGCCGTGCTCGTGCTCTGGCAGGTCGCGGTCGATGCCTTCCACGTGCCGAAATTCATCCTGCCCTCCCCGCTCGCGACGATGCAGACGCTGGGCACCGCGAGCTATGCCTGGGGCGCCAACACCCTTGTCACCGCGATCGAGATCCTCGGCGGCTTCGCGCTCGGCGCGTTCGTCGGCGTCGCGCTGGCCGTGATCTTCAGCTGGGCACCGCTGCTCAGCCTCGTGCTGCTGCCGCTGTTCGTGACGATGAACATGATCCCGAAGGTCGCGCTCGGCCCACTCTTCATCGTCTGGTTCTCCTACGGGATCGTGCCGAACATCTTGATCGCCTTCAGCATCTGCTTCTTCCCGATCCTGCTGACCACCGCGCGCGGCCTGCGCGAGGTCGAGCCTGATCTGCTCGACCTCGTCAAATCGCTGCGCGGCTCGCGCTGGACGCTGTTCCGCAAGATCCAGTTGCCGGGATCGTTGCCTTTCGTGTTCTCCGGCATGAAGGTCGGCGCGATCCTTGCGGTGGCCGGCGCAATCGTCGGCGAGTTCATCGCCTCCGAGCGCGGGCTCGGCTATCTCATGATCCAGGTGCAGTCGTCGCTCGACACGCCCGCGATGGTGATGGCCGTCGTGCTTCTGACCCTGCTCGGCGTCGCTCTCTACGGCCTGGTCCTCGCCCTCGAGCGCATGTTCGTGGTCGGCGACGCCAGGCAAACTTAGCTAAAGGAACGATCCATGCTGCTCACCCGCCAGACGCTGCCGAAGACGATCCCGGATATCGCAGCCCTCGACGATCTCCTGTGCCGGCCGACCCAGGCGCTGATCGACGACCTCGACAAGGTCGAAGGCGACATCATGATCCTCGGCGTCGCCGGCAAGATGGGACCGACGCTGGCGGGGCTCGCGAAAGCTGCCGCACCCGACCGCCGCGTCATCGGCGTCGCCCGCTTCAGCGACCCGAGCGTCAAGGACTGGCTGCACGCGCGCGGCGTCGAGACCATCAATTGCGACCTGATGGACGAGAGCGCGGTTCAGGCCCTGCCGAAGGCACCCAACATCGTCTTCATGGCCGGCCGCAAGTTCGGCGCCGAGGGCGATCTGTCGCTGACTTGGGCGATGAACGCGCATGTGCCGGCGCTGGTCGCACAGGCCTTCCCGACGTCGCGCATCGTGGCGTTCTCGACCGGCTGCATCTATCCCTTCGTCCCCATCGACGGCAAGGGCGCGACCGAGGACATGGCGCCGAACCCGCCCGGCGAATACGCCCAGTCCTGCGTCGGCCGCGAGCGCATGTTCGAGTACTTTTCGCGCAAGTTTTCGACGCCCGGCCGCCTGTTCCGGCTCAATTACGCAATCGACATGCGCTATGGCGTGCTGCACGACATCGCGACAAAGGTGCTCACGGGCACCCCGATCGATGTCGGCCTCGGCCATGTCAATTTCATCTGGCAGGGCGATGCGTCCGCGCAGGCGCTGCGGTGCCTTGCGCATTGCACCGCGCCGACCTCGCCGATCAACGTCAGCGGCCACGAGATTTTGGCGGTGCGAGATCTCGCAGCAAAATTCGGCGCGCGCTTCGGCCGCGCGCCGGAGCTGACAGGCAAGGAAGAGCCGACGGCCTGGCTGACCGACACGTCCAGGGCCGTCGAGCTGTTCGACCTGCCGGTGGTCGACACCGAGCAGTTGATCGCCTGGACCGCGGACTGGGTGTCCCGCGCCATGCCAAGCCTCGGCAAGCCCACCAAATACGAGGTGCGCGATGGACGCTACTGACGGTCCGCCCATCCTCAAGCTCGGCGTCGACGACGCGATCGCCGGGCTCGTGCTGTCGACGGAAGCGCAGTGGAACCAGACCGAGGACGACTGGCGCGTCTTCCTGCGCGATGGCGTGGTGTTCGGCATTCGCGACGGCATGCGGCTGGTCGCGACCGCGGCGCTGCTGCCCTATTCCGACAACAACGCCTGGATCAGCATGGTGCTGGTATCAGGCACGCATCGCCGCCGCGGCCTCGCCACCCGTCTCGTCGATGCCTGCCTGGAAACCGCGCGCAGGAACGGCCTGACGAGCTGGCTCGACGCGACGCCCGACGGCGCCGCCGTCTACGGGCCGCTCGGATTCACGCCGACGTTGCAACTGCGCCGGCTGAAGTTGGTGAAATCCAGGCGAGCCGAAGCCTCGCCGCCTTCATCGACGACCATCGATGCGCTGCGGGCGCGGGACCGGCGCGCCACCGGTTTCGACCGCACCGCGCTCCTCTCCGCCATCGCCCTGCGCTCCGGCTCGCGCATCGTCGCCGCGCATGGCGCCATCGCGCTGGTTCGCGACGGCCGAACCGCGCGTCATATCGGGCCGTTGTTTGCCAACAATGCCACGCCGGCGCTGGCCCTGGTTCATGCGATCGCGCGCTCCGAGACCGGCCCGATTCTGATCGATGCCGTTGCGTCGCAAGCCGCATTCCTGGACGGATTGACCGCCTCGGGCTGGACCATCGAGCGACCGTTCCAGCGCATGCGGTTTGGCCCCGCCACCATCGCTGCCAAGGAAACGCCATTCGCCGTCGCCGGCCCTGAATTCGGATAGGACATCATGCACCACAGCCAGATCAACAGCGACGTCCGCAAGCTGATCGCCGATGGCACCGTGCTACCGGCGCACCCTCTCGCGCTCACGGCGGAGCGCCAGCTCGACAAAAAGCATCAGCGCGCGCTGACGCGCTACTACATCGACGCCGGCTCGGGCGGCCTTGCGGTCGGCGTCCACACCACGCAATTCGCGATCCGCGATGTCGGTCTCTATCGCCCGGTGCTCGAACTCGCCGCCGAGACCGCAGCCAACTGGACCAGGCGGCCGCTGGCGATGGTCGCAGGGCTCGCCGGTCCAACAAGCCAGGCAACGGCTGAGGCCCGCACCGCGCGCGATATCGGCTATCACGCAGGGCTTCTCAGCCTCGCCGCGATGAAGAGCGCCTCCGAGGATGAGATCATTGCGCATTGCACGGCGGTCGCCGCCGAGATCCCGCTGGTCGGCTTCTATCTCCAGCCGGCCGTCGGCGGGGTCGTCCTGTCGAGCCGGTTCTGGCAGCGCTTCGCCGCGATCGACAATGTGATCGCGATCAAGATCGCGCCGTTCAACCGCTATCGCACGCTCGACGTGCTGCGCGGCGTCGCGGCCGCCGGTGCGCTCGACCGCGTCGCGCTCTACACCGGCAATGACGACCACATCCTGCTCGACCTGATGCTGCCGTTCGACCTCCGCGACAAGGGCATCACCACGCGCACTTACTTCAAAGGCGGCCTGCTCGGCCATTGGTCGGTGTGGACCGCGAGCGCCATCAAACAGTTCGAGCGCTGCAAGGCGGCGCGACACAAGGAGGCCGTGCCGGCCGATCTGCTCGCCCTCGATGCCCGCGTCACCGATTGCAACAGCGCCTTCTTCGACGTCGCCAACAATTTTCACGGCTGCATCGCCGGTTGCCACGAGGTGCTGCGGCGTCAGGGCCTGATGCAGGGCCTGTGGTGCCTCGACCCGAACGAGGGCCTCAGCCCCGGCCAGAAGGAGGAGATCGACCGCGTCTATCGCGAGCACGCCGACCTCGGCGACGATGCGTTCGTCGCCTCCAATCTGAGCAAATGGCTGGCATGAGCGCCGAGCCCTTCATCAGCCTGAGCGGCGTCCGAAAGGTCTATCGCAGCGGCGGCGCCGAGTTCCTGGCGGTGTCCGACGTCACGATGGACGTGCGGGAAGGTGAGCTCGTCTCGCTGGTCGGCCCCTCCGGCTGCGGCAAGACCACGGTGATGAAGATCTTGGCCGGCCTGCACGGCGCCGACGGCGGCACCATCAGAATTGGCAATGCCAAAAGCCCGTTTGATCCGACCCGCGACATCGGCATGGTGTTCCAGCAGGCGCTGCTGCTGAAGTGGCGCACCATCCTGGACAACGTGCTGTTGCCGGCCGAGATCGTGGGACTGCCGATGAAAGCCGCGCGCGAGCGGGCGCGCGATCTGCTCAACCTGGTCGGGCTTGCCGGCTACGAGCAGAAATATCCGCGAGAGCTCTCAGGCGGCATGCAGCAGCGCACCGCGATCGCGCGGGCCTTCATTCATGATCCAAAACTGATTCTGATGGACGAGCCGTTCGGGGCGCTGGACGCCCTGACGCGCGAGCAGATGAATCTGGAGATGCTGCGGATCTGGCGCGAGAGCGGCAAGACCATCATCTTCGTCACGCACTCGATCCAGGAAGCCGTGTTCCTGTCCTCGCACTGCGCCGTGCTGACGGCGGGCCCTGCGAAGATGGCCGACTACTTCCCGATCGACCTGCCCTTCCCGCGCGACCTGCCGCTGAAGACCACGGATGCGTTCGGCGCCTATGCGCGGCGGATCTATGCGAAGCTGGGGCTGGGTGCGGCTTGAGTCCGTAGCCCGGATGGAGCGAAGCGTAATCCGGGGCGGTGCCGTTGACGTGCGAGATCCCGGATTTCGCTGCGCTCCATCCGGGCTACGGAAGCGGGGCGCGGCGTAGTCACCGCGCCCCTTCACACTCAGCTCTTGTTGCGCATCTTGCTGAGCAGATAGTTGTCGTAGAAGTTTTCCGCGATCTGCGTGTAGAACAGCAGCTCCTTCATATAGGCGTCATGGCTTTCCTTGGTGCGCTTGAACAAATCGCTCTTGGCGGCGAGCTCGTTCAGGTGCTCCTGGGTCGCGTTGTAGCAGGCTTCCAGCACCGGCTGCGGGAACGCCTTCAGCTCCGCGCCGTTGGCGATCAGCCGCTTCAGCGCCGCCGGATTCACGCTGTCGTATTTCTCCAGCATCCAGGCACCGGCGGCCGAGGCGGCCTGATTGACGATCGCCTGGTACTGCTTCGGCAAGCTCGCCCACTTCTCGTCATTGACGATCATGTGCAGCATCGCACCGCCTTCCCACCAGCCGGGGAAGTAATAGTACTTGGCGACCTTCTGGAAACCGAGCTTCTCGTCGTCATAGGGACCGACGAATTCAGCGGCGTCGATCGAGCCCTTCTCCAGCGCCGCATAGACGTCGCCGCCGGCGAGCTGCTGCGGCACGATGCCGAGCCTGGCCAGCACATGGCCGCCCATGCCGGCGATGCGGAATTTGAGGCCCTTGAGATCGTCGACGGTCTTGATCTCCTTGCGGAACCAGCCGCCCATCTGGGTGCCGGAATTGCCGCAGAGGATGGCGTGCGTCTTGAACGGCTTCAGCGCCTCGTTGGTGAGATCGGCGCCGCCGCCGAAATACCACCAGGATTCCTGGTGGCGATGGTTCATGCCGAACGGTGCGCCGGTGGCGTAGGCCAGCGCCGGCTCCTTGCCGATGTAGAAATACAGCGGCGTCTGCGCCATCTCGACGGACGCGACGCTGACGGCATCGAGCGCCTGCAGGCCGGGAACGAGCTCGCCGGCCGCAAAGGTCTGGATCTGGAATTTGTTGTCGGTGGCTTCCGCAACGTATTTCGCAAAGGTCTGTGCCGTGCCGTAGATGGTGTCGAGCGACTTCGGGAAGCTCGAGGTCAGGCGCCATTTGATCTCCGGCGCGCCTTGCGCAATCGCAGGTGCAGCAACCAGCGTCGTCGCGCCCGCGACCGCGCCGCCCTTGAGGAATGTACGGCGTTTCATGTTGGGGTCTCTCCCTGGAAGTTAGTTTCAAACATATCGGCGTCTGGCCACGGTCTTCGCGGACCGTTTGCCCGTTCCTATAGCGGAGTTCAAGCTGGGAGCGGAAGGCCTGTAGCCCCGGATGGAGCGCAGCTAAATCCGGGCTACAGGGGACGAGGTGCCCTTAAAGCAGCTTCGCGCTCACGAACAACGCACGCACGGCGTTGGTCGCCTGCACCGCGAGCATGGCGTTGTCGGCGGCGCCTTCGAGCGCCGCGACCGCCTCTTCATGGAGCGAGCGGAATTCCATCCACTCGACCGATTTGAAGTTGGTGAGGAATTGATAGGCCTGGCCGACGGTCGCAATCGCCAGCGTGTCGCCATTCAGCTTGATCTTGAACGTCGTACGCAGCGGGGTCTCGGAACTCTGGGGATCACTCATGGGCTGCTTCTGGAGGATGACGGCTTAACGAAGGGAAAACGGCAGCCCCGCCGTTCGGCAAATATCAGGAGTCGGTGCTGGCGCGTTGCGCGGCTATCGCCGATCCACTCAGGCTCGGCACCACGACCAGGCGGTTGAACTCGCCATTGTCCCAGGCCTTCAGGAAACGATCATAGTCCTTGATCGAGACGCAGCCGTTGGAGTCGCCGCGCGGTCCGAGCATGTAGCTGTGGGTGAGCAGCCCGACGCGGCCAAGCGCGCTGGTACCCTCGGTCGGCGTCAGGCGCAGCGCGCGGATGCCGTGGAACAGCTTTTCACGCGGCTTCAGATCGTAGGTCGCGGGCGGGGTCGCGCCGACCATGCGCTGGTCGACATGATTGGGGTCGTCCATCAGCGCGCCCATGCCCGAATGGGCTTCCAGCGCGACGCCGCTCGGCAGGTAAAGCGCCTTGGCCTTGATGTCATAGACCGCCGTGCGCGAATCGTAGCCGAGGGCGCCGAGATCCGGCGCCTTGGCGAACAG
Source organism: Bradyrhizobium sp. Arg816 (assembly GCF_029989365.1). Classification (GTDB taxonomy): domain Bacteria; phylum Pseudomonadota; class Alphaproteobacteria; order Rhizobiales; family Xanthobacteraceae; genus Bradyrhizobium. The sequence continues at coordinate 720,607 of NZ_JAPRAQ010000002.1, forward strand.
GCCGTCGCCGGGCGTCAGCGAGGCCAGCTTGATCTTGTCGGTAAACTTCTCGAAGAAGTTGCGATTGTCGACCCTGGGATTGGTCTCGGCATAGGCCTGGCTCGAGGCGATCTGGGACGCGAGGTCTGCCTGGGCCGGGCGCGAGCGCGGCACCGGGACGGCGTCGGCGCGCTGCGACGGCCTGGTCTCGTCAACCCTGGTCTCGTCAACCACGTGCCGGTCGTCATCGGTCAGGGTCGAGCGCCATTCGTCGCCCTGGAGCTTTTGGGCCAGCATCGCCCTGGCGTCGCGCAGCTTGAGCTGGACCGCGCTCACCGCGGAGCGCTCCAGCGTCCGCAGGCCGAAATCACGGGCGGGCGGGCTGCTGGATACCGAAGCGAAACGGTCGTCAAACGAAGGGCCATTGGCCGGAGGCAGTGCGGTGGCCGGAGGCAGTGAGGCGGTGACCAGCGGCGTCGAATCGCCCATATCCGCGACCCACGCGGCAGCTCCCAGTGCCAGCGCGACGGCGGCCAAAGACAGCAGTATCGTCTCCGCTCGCCCAATACGGCGGCGCGACAACAGCCTTTCGGCGCTTGCGCGGTCGGAAACCATCAGATCCCCAAATCGACCCCCGGAGGGCCCAACCCCCGTCCGGAGACTCTATACCAGCTATCGCATTGGGAGCCAAAAGTTAGGCATAATCGCGGCCGGCAAGCCCCCTCTGAGGTATCCAATGACCGATCCTTTCGATCTAGAGCGCTTCGTCAGGGCCCAGGACCCGGTTTTTCGCGACGTCCAGGGGGAGCTGGCCCGGGGCCGGAAACAGACTCACTGGATGTGGTTCGTCTTCCCGCAGATCGCCGGCCTCGGCTTCAGCGCCATGTCGCAGCGCTACGCCATCGGCTCGCGCGGGGAGGCCAGAGCCTACCTCGCCCACCCCGTGCTCGGTCCGCGCCTCATTGAATGCACCACGCTCGTGCTTGCCGTCGAGGGACGAACCATCAACGCGATCCTCGGCGCGCCCGATGACTCCAAATTCCGCTCGTCGATGACGTTGTTCGGCGCAGTCTCCGACGAACCCGTCTTCGACCAGGCGCTCGCCCGATATTTCGCAGGCGAGCGCGACAACGCGACGCTGGAGATGCTCGCCAAGCTCGATCGGTCGGCGCGCTAGCGCGACCTGCGTTTGGATGAATGGACGCATGCAGGCGGGGCATGGCGGCCGGCAGCGTAAACTCCGGATTAACACCGGCTGCCTATCGTTTGCGCAGAATAATTTTCTTCCCCGCGCCAATTGCCGGACAGATCATGAAAATCGGTACGCTCCTGACCACCGCCATCGTCTCGCTCTCGACCGTCGGCGGCGGCCTCGCCGTCTACGTCGCCGTGACGAAGTACCAGACCATGGACAGGATCGCCGAAGCGCAGGGACGACTCGCGATCGTCCGCGCGGCCAGCGACATCCCGCGCTACCTCAACCCCGAGCGCGGCTTCGCCACCAACATCCTCTACGGGCCCGCGACGGTCGATCCGGCGCAGCTCACCGAGCACGACAAGCTGCGCAAACAGACCGACGGCGCCCGCGACAGGATGAACGCGCTGCGCAAGGAGCTGCCCGGCCCGTTCGACGACGGCGCCACCATCGGCAGCAACATCGACGCGATCAATTCGAAATTCACCGCGCTCCGCGAGGCCATCGACAAGGCGATCGCAGGACCTGCGGATGCCCGCAAGGACGCCGCCAAAAAGGTGGTCGCCGACAATGCCGTGCTCAACGCCGGCGTCACCGCGCTGCTCAACGAGCAGGTCCGCCGCATGGCGATCCTCAATGGCGACGCCTATCGCCAATCCAACTACGCCAACATCGCCATGACGCTGCGCGACGTCGGCGGCCTCAATTCCAGCGTGCACAAGAACCTCGTCGGCGCGAAGAAAGTGGCCAACGACGCCGAGAAGGCCGACATGGCCCGCATGCAGGGCCGCAACGACCAGATCGTGATGTCGCTGATGGAATTGCGTGGCAATGCGGCAACTCCGGCTAACGTCGCCTCGGCGCTGGAGACGATGAGCTCGAACTATGTCGAGGAATTCGGCCGCGAGATGAAGCTCGTCAAGGACGGCGCCGTCGGCGGCAAGTACGAGCACGACGTCGAGACCTTCTACGTGGCGTCCCAGAAGGGCCTCGGGTCCATCATCGGCGTCCGCGACGCCTTCTACGACAACGCCGAGCAGATCCTCGCCGGCGCTTCCTCCGCCGCGCGCACCAGCTTCACCATCGCCCTCGCCGGCCTCCTCGCCGTGCTGATCGCCAGCGCCGGCCTGATCGTGATGGTCCGCCGCCGCGTCTGCGCTCCGATCGTCAGCCTGACGAATCGGATGTCGCGGCTGGCCGACGGCGACGTTGCGGACGAGATCCCCGGCGCCGAGCGTTCCGACGAGATCGGGGCGATGGCCTCCGCCGTCCAGGTGTTCAAGGACAACATGATCCGCGCCGACCGGCTCGCCGCGGAGAAGCAGGCCGAGAATGACGGCAAGATGCGCCGCGCCCAGGCGCTCGACGGGCTCACCCGCGCATTCGAAGCCAAGGTCACCGAGCTCGTCGGCGGCCTCTCCCGCGCCTCCTCCACCATGGAGAGCACCGCACAGTCGATGACCTCGACGGCGGCCCAGACCAACAGCCAGGCCGCGGTCGTCGCGGCCGCCTCGCAGCAGACCTCGACCAACGTGCAGACGGTCGCGAGCGCGACCGAAGAGCTGACCTCCTCGATCTCCGAGATCGGCCGTCAGGTGGCACAAAGCACCGAGATCGCGGCCCGCGCCGTCGACAACGCCCGCCGCACCGGCGACACCGCGCGCGCGCTCGCCGAGGGCGCCCAGAAGATCGGCGACGTCGTCACGCTGATCCAGAGCATTGCCGAGCAGACCAATCTGCTGGCGCTCAACGCGACCATCGAAGCCGCCCGCGCCGGCGACGCCGGCCGCGGCTTTGCGGTCGTCGCCTCCGAAGTGAAATCGCTGGCGGGCCAGACCGCCAAGGCCACCACCGAAATCTCCGAGCAGATCACCGCGATCCAGTCCGCAAGCGACGAGACCGTGAACGCGATCCGCAACGTCGCCGACGTCATCGCCGAGATCGACCAGATCGGCACCGCAATCGCGGCTGCGATCGAGCAGCAGGGCTCGGCGACCCGGGAGATCTCCCGCAGCGTGCAGGAGGCCGCGCGCGGCACCCAGGAGGTCAACAGCAACATATCGGGCGTGCAGCGCGCCGCCGACGACACCGGTGCGGCCGCGAGGGAAGTGCTGGGCGCGGCCGAGCAGCTCTCGACCCAGTCGCGCGATCTCGCCGGCCAATTCGACCGCTTCCTCGGCGAGGTCCGGGCGGCGTAAGGAGTAGCTTCGTAGCCCGGATGGAGCGTAGCGCAATCCGGGATCTCTGACGCCATCGGCACCGCCCCGGATTTCGCTGCGCTCCATCCGGGCTACGGGACGTCAGTACGGCGGCGCCTTGCGCGCCCGCTGTGCCTTGGCGGCCTCGATCCACCAGGAGAGGTCATCGGCAAAGCGCGGGAACGAGCGCTCCAGTGCCTTGCCGCCCTCGCCGATCGGCTCGCTCTCGGCCGACAGTGTCTGCGCGATCGGGCCGACGCCGATGGTGCTCGACACCACGACCATGCCCATCTCCGACAGCGTGCCATGCCAGGCGGTCGAGGCGCGTGCGCCGGACAGTCGGCCGGCCGAATAGCTCACGATCGCGGCCGGGCGCCAGAACCACTCTTCCAGGAAGTGATCGGTGAGGTTCTTCAGGCCGGGCTGGATGCCCCAATTGTATTCGCCGGTGACGAAGACGAAACCGTCGGCGCCGCGGATCTGCCCCGCCAGCTTCTCGAGCGCCTCGGGCGCCGCCCCCTTCGGATATTCCTTGTACATGCGATCGAGCATCGGCAGGCCGATCGCCTTGGCGTCGATGAACTCGACCTCCTCGCCGCGCTGGCGCAGGCGATCGATGATGAAATTCGCGAGGCGGACGCCCATGCGGTCGGAACGGTAGGAGCCGTAGAGGACGAGGATGCGGTTGCTCATGGCCGGCACGCTAGCACGAAACAGCGATACGGCCCCAACCGATTTACCGCGCTACCGTTGTCGTCCAAGCTCCAGCGTTTGCGACGGTGTCTCGCCGAACTGGTCGCGATAGCTTCTGGAGAAGTCGCTGAGATGCCAGAAGCCGAACGCCAGTGCGACGGCCTTGACGCTGTCGGCACCGGCGAGCAGTCGCTGGCGCACCAGCCACAGCCGGCGCAGGCGCAAATAGCGATGCAGGCTCATGCCGCGATAGCGGCGGACGACGTCGTGCAGGGTGCGGACGGACAGGTTGAGCTTGCGCGCAATCTCCTCGCTGTAGATCGGCTGCGAGAGGTCGTCGGACAGCAGCGCGCGGATCTCCCGGAAGATCCTGAAATTGCGCTCGTCATTGGGACGCAGGGTCCATCGCGCGGGAACGACGCTTTCGAATGCGTCGTCGACGGCGCCAAGCAGGGACTCCTTCATGGCTGCGGCCTTCAGCGGCACGTCCGCGGCTCCGATCGGCTCCGACGCAGCAGCCAGCACCTCCCGAACCAGGCTGCGCAGCCGGTTCAGGCTCGCGGCCGTCGTTTCAAATATCTTGAAGCTGGACGTCGCGTGCGGCCAGCCGCGATCCGTCACCTCCGGCCTGAACATCACCGAGGCAATTTGCCGCTGCACCTCCTCGATGGTGGTGTAGGCGGCGCCGCCGCTGCCGATGACGATGACCGGTCGGGCGCGCTGCGAGCCGTTGAAGCGGATGGGCACGTTGAGCTCGTCCATCGTGAATCCGATGGCGGTGCAATTCTCGACGAGCTGCGCGTCGACGACGCGGGGAAACGCCCGCGTGAAATTCACGTCGCAACCGGGCAGCGACAGAATGGTCTGCTCGGCCGAAATCCTCCGTACGAAGGGCGTGAACTCGAAATTCAGGCCTCGTATCGCATTTCGAAATTCATCGACGTCGGAGAAGCGAAATACCTTGGGCGCAATACTGTTCATGGCAATGTGAAACGTCGCGTCACAACCAACGCGGGTCCGGCGGCGATGCCGGTCCGGGTTTCCCCCTTTCGGTTGTCCCGTTCGACCGAAGGAATCATCCTAATTCGTCTCGTTCAGTTGGCGAGGGTCCCGTTCAAAGGACAAGTCGCCGCATCGAGCCTCGCCGAATTTCGATAACGTTTCCAGCGCTGCCAGCGGTGCGCTGATACCCCGTCGATCAAGCTTTAAATTTCAAATTAACGCCTGTCAGGCGCAATGGAGGTCATTGGATAGTCGAGATTTTTTTGAGTCAGGCCCCTGCCATGATGGCAAATTTGCCTGCTGATATTCTGGTTGAGCTGGAACAGGCGGTCGCTACGTGCCCGCCGGACCGCTGTGCTCGCATTCTCTCCGGCACTGTGCAGTTGCTCACCGGTCACCGCGACCGGCCTCAGGAATTGCTCGCCGGTGTGGTTGACGGCGTCCTATTGCGATTGACGGAGCGCGTCGAGGCCAAGGCGCTCGTTCAACTTAGCGTAGTGCTTGCCGAACTCAAGGTCGCCCCGCCCGAGACATTGCAGCGCCTTGCCTCACACGCCGACCCGGACGTGGCCTGTCCTGTCCTGCTCAAATCGCAGGCGGTCTCCGCCACCGATCTCGCGACGATCGCGGCCTCGTGCGGCGAGCGGCACCAACGCGCGATCGCCGCGCGCAACTCGATCGAGCCCGAAGTGACCGAGGCGCTGATCAAACGCGGTGGCCCGATCTGCCTCGCGCTGATCAAGAACGCGGGAACCCAATTCTCCGAAGCAGCCTACGCCGCGCTGATCGCCAGGGCCGATCCGGACGGCGAGATTGCCAAGGCGCTGGTGCTGCGGCCCGGCACGCCCGACCTGGTCGTCCGGAAGCTGCTCTCCGTGTCACCGGCCCCGAAGGCGCCGGCCAAGGCGAACGCATCCGCCATTCCGCCCGCACAACAAGCCGCGCCGGTTCCGCCCAAACTGCCCTGCCCGGCCGACTATGCGAGCGCGAGACCGGAGATCGTCGCCCTCGCCCGCGTCGGCAAGCTCAACGATTCCACCGTGAACCGCTTCACGATCCGCGGCGAGACGGCCAATCTGTTCACGGCGCTGTCGGTGCTCTCGGGCGCCCCGATCGAGATCGTGGAGCACGTCATGACCGATGACGATTGCGAGGGCCTCGTCATGGCCTGCCGGGCCGCGCGGCTGAACTGGGCCACCACGCTCGCGATCCTGAGCAACCGCAGCGGCACACGGCTCTCCTTCGTCGAGCGCGAGCGGGCGCAGCAGATTTTCGAAACGCTTCTCTTGTCGACCAGCCAATGGACAGTGCGCTGGGGGGAAATTGCAGCGAGTGCCAAACCAAGCGATCCGGGACATCGCGGCACAAAAATGGGGGTTAACCGATGAGGTTCGACGGTCGAAAGGCGCTTCGCGTACGGATGGATCACAAGCAGGCGGTCAATCTGATGGGCTCCGACGGCACCTGGCGACGCAGTTGCTTCCTGCTCGACGTGTCGCAAAGTGGCGCCAAGATCGAGGTCGAAGGAACTCTCGACGTGCTCCAGGCCAAGGAATTCTTCATGCTGCTGTCATCGACGGGGCTTGCTTACCGGCGGTGCGAACTGGTGTGGATCGACGGCACCATGGCCGGCGTGCACTTCATCACCGCAGACGGCAAGAAGAAGCCGGCGAGCGCAAAAGCGGCTGCTGCGCCCAACTCCACGCCAAGCAAATAGGCTCCAGAAGCTCATTCAATGTCATCATAGTCCCGGTCCGCCGTGCAGAGTGCCCGAACCATATCCAACCCCGTCAAAAGCGAAGGCGGCATCCGAACGACGGAAGCGGTTCGCCCGTTCGTGCACGTGCTGGCCGATTCGTCCGACAAACTGGCGGGCGTCTGCTCGGCCCTTGAACGGCAATTTACCGTCGCCGGCGAACGGCTCGATGCGGAAGCCAGGCTGTCACAAGTGCCGTTCGCGGTCGTGGTTCGCGCGGAGCTGCGTGACGTCGGCAACATCGCGGCCATCAAGAAGCGCGCCGGCAAGCTGGCGAAAGCCACGAAGCGCATCTTCCTCGTCGAGCACTCGTCTCACGTCGGCATCTCGCAGGCCTACGCACTCGGCGCCACCCTCGTTCTTCCCGGGGCGATCAACAAGAGCAAGCTGCTGGCAGCGCTGGCTGACCCGGCCGAGCTGGGCTCGGGCGCCTCAAGTGACGCACCGCAACCGGACAACGCCGTCGAAGCCGCGGCAACCGCCATCGCTTCGATGTTCACGGCCGTCACGCTCGGCGAGCCCCTCGACGTCGACGGCACGAAGGAAGCGGGCAGCAGGATCGCCGACCGCATCACCGAGCACGGCCTGTCCGAATGGCTTGCCACGGTGCGGCGTCACCATGAGGGAACCTACCAGCATTGCCTGCTCGTGACCGGCGTGGCGATCGACTTCGGACTGAGCCTTGGCGTCGGGCGAACCGATCTCGAGCGGCTGTATTCCGCAGCCATGTTCCACGACATCGGCAAGGCGCAGATTCCGCTTGCGATCCTCGACAAGCCCGGCCGCCTCGACGCCGACGAACGCGCCATGATCGAGAAACATCCGGCGGCGGGTTACGAGTTCCTGAAGGGTCACGAGCAAATCTCGCCCGAGATTCTCGACGCCGTGCGGCATCACCACGAATATCTCGACGGGAGCGGTTATCCCGACGCGCTGTGCGGCGAGAGCATCAACGACGTCGTCCGCATCCTGACGATCTCGGACATCTTCGCCGCGTTGATCGAACACCGGCACTACAAGCCGACGATGCCGCGCACCGAGGCCTACAACATTCTGTGCGGGATGACCGGAAAGCTGGAGAAGGCCCTCGTAACCTCGTTCAAGGAGGTTGCGCTCACGCGATGACCCACGCAAGCGGAACGGTCCCGCAGCGAGGACCTCGTCGCGAACCGCGCTTAGTGCGTGGCCCGGTATTTGGCGCGGTGCGGAATCGACCGGGAGGCCAGTCCTTCCGCAAGCAGCTTCATGTCCTCGCGTCTGCCGCTCCGGATCAGCTTGCCGAGCTCTTCGGGTGTGAAGGGAAGAGTTGGATCATCATCGATCGGATACCGCGGTCGCGGACCGAAGAACCGTCGAACCAGGCTAGCCAGCCGCCGCATGTCGATTCCCTCGCGCCAGCAACAAACCTTTCACTCGGCATATTGTTCCTCCCGCGCGATCGAGATTGCAAGAGGCCACCAACGGCTCAGCATCAAAAAAATTCGACGAGAGAATAATCTCCTCTCAGCCGGCTCTCCGCGTTAGCCGGCTCGCAGCGTCAGCCGGCTGTGCGCATCAGTGACTTCTCGCGCTAGTCGGCAAAGCCGACATAACGCACGAAATCGTCGTTGCCCTCGCGATCGGAGCGAACGGCGTTCGCGGCGAAGCCGTCGTCGGGATACCCCATCGCGACACATGTCATGATGACCTCGTCTTCCGGAATCCTCGCGACCTCGCGCACGATGTCGGAGCGCATGATGCCCCGCCCGTTGATCACCGAACCGAGACCGCGGTCCCAGGCCGCGAGCACGATGCCGTAGCAGAGCGCACCGAGATCGAAATGGCAGACCGCGCCGGGATCCAGCACGCGGTCATAGGTCAGCACCAGCGAGACCGGCGCGTCGAACTGGCGAAAGCCGCGCAGCACCCAATCCTGCCGCATCGGCTTGTCATCGCGCGCGATCCCCATCGCGCCGAACAGCTTCTTGGCGATGTCGACTTGGCGATTGCGATGCACGCCCTGGTATTCGCCGTGGCTGATGATGTCGCGCTTGACCTTGGCGCCGCCGACCATCTCCTCCATGTTGCGGCGGCGCAGTTCTTCGAGCGGAGGGCCTGTGAGCACATGCACATGCCACGGCTGGGTGTTCATCGACGACGGCGCGCGCTTGGCGCTCTCGATGATCGCCTCGATCACCGCGCGGGATACCTGCTGCTGCTTGAAGCCGCGCACGCTGCGGCGCGACTGGACCAACGCTTCGAATTCCAACTCAAGACCTCCCTGCCCGTTCATCCCGCGGCGTTGCAATCGTAACGCGTAATCGGTTGCCGATGCGGTTCGCCAAATCTATGCTAACCCGCAAGCAAGACCAAGAACCCAGCGAGGACCCCCAAATGCCCGCACCGCTCGATCCCGTCATCGCCCAGATCATTCCTCTGCTGCCGCTGCGCGATCCCACCACGATGACGCCACAGAGCGCCCGCGATGCCTTGCGTGCACTGGCTGCCTCGCGTGCGGATGTGCCGCCGCCCCCCGTCGACACCGTACAGGACATCAAGGTGAAAGGCGGCGCCGGGCCGCTCGACGCGCGTGTCTATCGTGTCGGCGCCAATCCTGCGCCGACCGTGGTCTTCTTCCACGGCGGCGGCTGGGTCGCGGGCGATCTCGAAACCCATGACCGGCAGGCGCGCAATCTCGCGATCGAGACCGGCGCGGTCGTCATCTCCGTCGATTATCGGCGCCCGCCGGAAACGCGCTTTCCCGGCGCCTTCGAGGACGCGTTTGCTGCCGCAAGCGACATCTTCAACCGCGTCGCGGAATTTGGTGGCGATGCAAAGCGTCTCGGCGTTGCCGGCGACAGCGCCGGCGGCAATCTCGCAGCCGCCACCGCGATCGCCTGCCGCGACGCCGGCATCGCGCTCGCGGCGCAACTGCTGGTCTATCCCGTGACCGACGTCGTCGGCCGCTACGCTGACGCGCGGGAGAACGCGCGCTTTGTGTCGCGTGCCGAGAATGCCGAGGGCTACTTCCTCTCCCGGGCCGTGATGGAATGGTTTTGCGGCCACTACCTGGCCGATCCCGCTCACGCTGCCGACTGGCGGGTCTCGCCGTTGCGCGCGGAGCTCGCCGGCCTCGCGCCGGCCATCGTGACCACCGCCTGGTTCGATCCCTTGCGCGACGAGGGCGCGGCCTATGCACGCGCACTGGAGGCCGCCGGCGTCCGCGTCAAGCACCATGAGGGCCCCGGCCTGATCCACGGCTATTTCGGCCTCGGCGATGCTTCCGAGGTCGCGAAGGCCGAGGCGCAACGCGCGCGGGCCGACTTCAAGGCACTGCTCGCGCGCGGAATCTGAACCGCAGACGAATGGAAAAATCCGCGATGTCGGTCGTGGCGCGCATTGATCCTGCTTGATTGCGCCACGATTCGCGGCTCCAATCCGCTCGCTAATTTTGTCCTAGGGAGACACCCATGATGAAGCGGATTTTTCTTGCAGCGATCGTCGCCACCTTTGCAGCCGGCTCGGCCTTCGCGGACGACACCTGCGAGAGCAAGGCGGTCGGCAAGGACGGCAAGGCGCTCGCCGGCGCCGCCAAGACCTCGTTCATGAAGAAGTGCAAGGCCGACGCTTGCGCGCCGAAGGCCGTCAGCGCCGACGGCAAGCCGCTCGCCGGTGCCGCCAAGAACAGCTTCATGAAGAAGTGCGAAGTCGCCGCGTAAGGCGCCGCGAATTCGCTGCTTTCTTTAGCGAGCAATCGCTGCACGAAGTCGTCGTGCCCGGGCCTGTCCCGGGCATCCACATATGTGTGTCCGTGTGGCACAGAATCAGATGGCCGGACCAAGTCGAAAGCATGAACGTTCGCTTGTAACGTTGTCGTCAAGCCATCCGAATTAACCACCAACTCGATCCAATTTTAATAAGACAACAACGCTGCTTGTTAGCGTAAGCCGCGCAGATCAACGTGCGGGGATTGCCGTTTTCCGGATGTCGGCGGGACCGGGAAAGTGACTTCGTCAAGTGCGATCGCCCTCGCTGCGATCGTTCGATTGGAAGTTATCTTTCATTGGGAGCATCTCGCCATGATCGAACGTCGTGCAATGAAGCGCATAACGATCAACCGGGCGGCGCGGCTATCGTTTGGCGAAATTCGCGGGACTCATCCGTGCGTGGTGCGCGACATCAACGCCTTGGGTGCCTGCATCTCCGCGCCGTACTACATATTTGCCGACGAGTTCGTGTTGTCGTTCGACGGCCATTCCGGAGTTTTCTTCTGCCGCGTCGTATGGAGAAAGGAGACGCTCCGCGGCGTTTCCTTCCTCCTGCGTCGTCGCTCGCCAGCGAACGATTCCGGCGCGTCCGCGAACCTGGTGCGACTTGATCGCCGGCTCGTGTGCCGCGGCGGAGTCCTTAGTCCAGACGTGTCGGCCTGACTGCTCGCGCGCGCCGACGATGCTATCGAATAGGTCCGGTCACTTCCCGTACCGGCTCCATACGACGGTCGGTGTCTGCTGCATCGCCGTTGTCGCCGGGCGCATCAGTATGGGGTTGATGAACGCAAGCGGCCGCCTGATCGCCTCGCCTGCGGTTGTTGCCAATACGGGTTCTCCACGCACATCGCGGAAAGTCCGATCGCCGACGCTCGGCACTGATCCCATGACGTATAAGCGCATTCGAAATAGGTGCTGCCACCCCACTCCCATCTCTGAAGGCAGACGGGGTGGCTGGGATCGTAAGTTTGAGCTGTAGCCGAGGCGATCGCCGGGATCGCTGCACTGCCCAGGATTAGCCAACGGAGCATCCGCATCGCCGCCTCCTCCAAATGGATCATCCAAGCATTCCGGTTCGACCGCCGCTCATGTGGAGACAGGAGACGCTTTGCGACGCTTCTTGGCTCCTGTGTCCTCGCTTGACGAGAGCGGCGAACGAACCCGGCGCGCCCGCATCGGCACCTCTGCGCTCGCCCTCGGGCCGGCGGACATAACTCATCCGATCAACGGCCCTGAGCCTTGCTCGGAAAGACCCTGCAGCCGCCATCCTGCAATATCACTAGTCTTTCCGCATTGCTCGCAAATCAGGTGAGAGCATCTCAAAGCTCGTCCTCGCTGAACGTTCTCGCGGGAAGCTTCACATCCGCAGCGCGGGCAAGCGAGTGCCGCGCGCCCGCATCCGGGGATGGCGAGCAGGAAACTGGCGAAGTTCGATACGCGGTTGACGATCCTTCTGATCAATTTCGATGACCCAAAACGACGGCCCCGGACTTGGGTTGAGTGTGGGATTCCGGGACCGTCATCGAGGCGCGGGCCGCGGCCCGCCCGCTCACTGCCAGTAATGTAGATGTCCGCGCGACGGGCAATTGTCTTCTGGTACAATCCCACTGCTTGGAGGTGCATTCGACTGACAATACTGCCGAGAGGGCCCGCTCGCCGCCAAGCGCGGGCAGCCTCGCAAGGACGTCAGCGCCCGATAGTCAAGCTTCGGGGAAGAATGTGTGCGTCATCATGCCCGCTAGCAGACATTGCGGTGCTCCGAGCCGATAGCCAATCCTGGCCCATCAGCGAAACATCGATGCTTCTCAATGAGGTCCGCTTGATGGGCCGCAGCGCACTGGATTTCGCGCGCCGAACCCTTCGCATTTGACCTGCACCGGAGACCTTTGATCTGGATCAAAGAGTCGGACGATCAATGCAATCTCAACTTGGGCGATAGGCGACGTTCGGAACCATCGACGCCTGTCACATCAAATTTGGGGATGGGGGCAATCGACACACCTGCAACGTAGTGGAGAGACCGCCATGGCCGTCAATCTCGTTTCAGCTGCACAACAGCTCTTGACCCCTGAAGTCATCGCGCAGATCGCCTCCTTTCTTGGCATGGACCGAAGCGCGGCGCAGAAGGCCGCAACAGCGGCCATCCCAACAATATTGGCCAGCCTGTCGGATCTGGTCGGAACCCCGGCCGGGGCCAATCAACTGTCAAAACTGCTGTCCCAACAGCAAGGCGGCAATCCCACGGATATGCTGCGCGACGCCGGCGCTCCGGGCCTGGCCCAGATGGGTTCGAGCATGTTGTCCGGACTGCTTGGAGGCCGTACCACCGACGCCATGGCCCAGGCGATCGGCAGATTCGCAGGCACGGGCGATGGCGGCGGCAAGTCGTTACTCGCCATGGTCGGGCCAATGGTCCTGGGTATGCTCAGCAAGCAGCAGCATGACGCCGGGATGGATGCAAACGGACTGGCATCGCTTCTGCGCTCGCAGAAAGATCAGATCATGGCGGCGATTCCATCGGGCCTCAGTGATCAGCTCAGCGCCTCGGGCCTGATCGACAACGCGCGCAGTGGAATGGCCACGGCCGCGGCCACAGGGAGCCGGATCGCCGGCGTTTCCGGCGCCACTGGCGCCACTGGCGCGAGCCAGGCCGCCATGGCCGCCGGCCGGGCGCAATGGCCATATTGGCTCGCCGCGCTCGTTATCGTTGCCGGACTTGCCATATATGCGCTTCAGCGTCCGACCGAGCAGACGGTCGCTCAGAATACAAACGTCACGCGGCCCTCAGCCGGAACTGTGGGCATGGCGCCCGCGGATTTGACCGTTGACGGGGTGAATCTGGCGAACCAGGTCAATTCGTCCCTTGGTACGCTGAAGGCCCAACTGCCGACCATCACCGATCAAGCCAGCGCGCAGGCGGCCCTGCCGAAGATCAACGACGCCATCTCACAGCTTGATGGCATCACGGCGCGGGCGGCCAAGCTTTCCCCGGAAGGACGACGCGCGCTTGCCAAGCTGATCGTCGCGGCGGCGCCGGCCATCAATGAGATGTGCGACAAGATCTCGGCAACGCCCGCCGGCACGATCGCAAAGCCCGTGATCGACAATCTTCGTGCCAAGCTCGACGAGTTGGCGAAAGTCTGAGACGTCACGCGCAATGAACTCGCCACACTGCAGCGACGGGAGGTGTTTCGCAGCCTCCCGTCCTGCAAGATGAAAGGAAAAGACTCCATGGCCGACAAGACCAATTTCACCAAGGATGAATGGGCGCTCCTCCTGAGAAGCCCGATGAATGCGGGAATGGCCATTACGGCTGCAGAACCGAGCGGATTGTTTGGTCTTCTGAAGGAATCATTTGCCGGCGGCACCGCGCTCGCCCAGGTGGCCACCGACCCCAATGCCAACCCCTTGGTAAAGGCGGTGGTCGCCGACTTCCAGACGAGCGACGGCCGGTCCGCGGCTCATGACGGGTTGAAAGCAGAACTCGGCAAGAGCACGCCGCCCGAGATCAAGAGCAAGACGATCGCATCGTTGCGCGAGGTCACGGCGCTGCTTGCCGCAAAAGCTCCGGATGATGCCGCGGCTTTCAAGGGCTGGCTGCGTCAGATTAGTCAAAAGACCGCTGAGGCTGCATCAGAAGGCGGAGGGTGGTTCGGTGGGGGTGTTCAGGTCAGCGACGCCGAGAAAGCAACCCTCGGCGAAATCTCCAGCGCGCTTGGCATCTGATCTCGGTGGGCCGCACGGCCAACCTCTACGCGCCCTGCGCCATTGGTTTACTGGATGTCGGACCTGTCGAATGACGGATTGTCCTGGTTTGATCCAGATCAAACGCGAACCGCACGTTGGTCGAAATTGTGAGTTTGCGTAGCACCCACTACGCACAATGCCCCTACCAGAGCCGCCGGCTTCCCCAAGGCCAGCGGCTTTTATTTGCGGCGATGGCACGAAACCCGGATTGCGCGGAGCCTGTCATCGGGCGGCGCTTCGCGCCGACCCGTTGGCTCCATCCGGGCTACAAATCCCTCTACGACCGCAACCCCGGAGCCTCCTGCCCGGTGCGCGCGACATATTCGGTGTAGCCGCCGCCGAACTGGTGGATGCCCTCCGGCGTCAGCTCCAGCACGCGGTTCGACAGCGTCGCCAGGAAGTGGCGGTCATGCGAGACGAACAGCATGGTGCCCTCGAAATCCGCCAGCGCCGTGATCAGCATCTCCTTGGTGGCGAGGTCGAGATGGTTGGTCGGCTCGTCCAGCACCAAAAAGTTCGGCGGATCGAACAGCATCTTTGCCATCACCAGGCGCGCCTTCTCGCCGCCCGAGAGCACGCGGCAGCGCTTCTCGACGTCGTCGCCGGAGAAGCCGAAGCAACCGGCGAGCGCGCGCAATGAGCCCTGCCCCGCGGTCGGAAACTGGTCTTCGAGCGACTGGAACACGGTGCGTTCGCCGTCGAGCAGGTCCATCGCATGCTGGGCGAAATAGCCCATCTTGACGCTGCCGCCGACTGCCACCGTGCCCTCGTCCGGCTCGCTCGCGCCGGCGATGAGCTTGAGCAGCGTCGACTTGCCGGCGCCGTTGACACCCATCACGCACCAGCGCTCCCTGCGGCGGATCATGAAATCGAGCCCGTCATAGATGCGCTTGCTGCCGTAGCCCTTGTAGACGTTCTTGAGCGCCACGACGTCCTCGCCCGAGCGCGGCGCCGGCGGGAAATCGAACGCTATGCTCTGGCGGCGGCGCGGCGGCTCGACCCGCTCGATCTTGTCGAGCTTCTTCACCCGGCTCTGCACCTGGGCTGCATGCGAAGCGCGCGCCTTGAAGCGCTCGATGAACTTGATCTCCTTGGCGAGCATGGCCTGCTGACGCTCGAACTGCGCCTGCTGCTGCTTCTCGTTCTGCGCCCGCTGCTGCTCGTAGAACTCGTAATCGCCGGTATAGGTCGTGAGCGAGCCGGAATCGATCTCGATCACCTTGGAGATCACGCGGTTGATGAATTCGCGGTCATGCGAGGTCATCAGCAGCGTGCCTTCGAAATCGTGCAGGAATTTTTCCAGCCAGATCAGGCTTTCGAGATCGAGATGGTTGCTCGGCTCGTCGAGCAGCATGACGTCGGGGCGCATCAGAAGAATACGCGCCAGCGCAACGCGCATCTTCCAGCCGCCGGAGAGCTTGCCGACATCGCCGTCCATCATCTCCTGGCTGAAGCCGAGGCCGGACAGCGCCTCGCGCGCGCGGCCGTCGAGCGCATAGCCGTCGAGCTCCTCGAACGCGTGTTGCACCTCGCCATAGCGCGCGATGATCTCGTCCATCTGGTCGGCCTTGTCGGGGTCGGCCATCGCAGCCTCGAGTTCGCGCAACTCGGCTGCGACCTCGCTGACGGGACCTGCGCCATCCATCACCTCGGCCACGGCGCTGCGGCCAGACATCTCGCCGACGTCCTGGTTGAAATAGCCGATGGTGATGCCGCGATCGGTCGAAACCTGCCCTTCATCGGGCAGTTCCTCGCCGGCGATCATCCGGAACAAAGTGGTCTTGCCGGCCCCATTCGGGCCGACGAGCCCGATTTTCTCGCCCTTGTTGAGGGCGGCGGAGGCTTCGATGAACAGGATCTGGTGGCCGGCTTGCTTGCTGACGTTGTCGAGGCGGATCATGGGGTCTTTTTGGGGGAATGTTGCGTTGCAGCGTCATAGGCCATACGGGCCGCCGGGGGAAGCCCGGCCGGGCCCGGATTCCACCCCGCCAGACGCCAGCTTCCTGTAATTCATCCCGACCCGACGCTTCGCGCCCGCTGCCTGCCGTCTCGCTGTCCGCTTCCAGCCGAAGCGCGCTGTCCGAGCGGCAAGGCGTGACGTCCGCCAATGTCCCATATAGCGGACTTGCCGCTACCGCCCGTCAGGCGTGGGCTTGTGAACCATAGCGGTCATGGGACGTTCTTAGCCGCCTGCATCCGGGAGCCTTTCTCGCAATGATGCTGTTCCCCGCATAGGCGATGCTGTCAACGTGCACGCCGTCGCCAATTGCTCGGGGTCTCGCCGCTCAGCTTCCTGAAGGCGGCGGCGAACGCGGTCTGGGAGGAATAGCCAAGCGCGACTGCGACCGAGATGACCGACGCGTCGGTGTCGCGCAGCATGTTTTTGGCCTCCTCGAGCCGGTTCTGACGCAGCCAGGCATGCGGCGACAGCCCGGTGCTTTTCTTGAAAGCGCGGCAGAAGTGGAAGCGCGACAGACCGGCATCCGAGGCGAGCGCGGCGAGGGAGACGTCCGCATCGTTGTCCGGACGCAGGCGTTCGATGGCGCGGCTGAGCACCTTCGGCGAAAGACCACCCATGGTCGGCCGGATCATGGGTGGCGAGCCGGTGTGTGCCGCCAGAAGACGCGTGGCCAGAAGGCTTGTCAGTTGATGCCTGAACAGCGTATCCGCAGCCTCGTTGCCCTCCAAGACATCTGCCGCGGTCAAGAGCAATTGGGATGTAACGGGGTCGGGATGCGCCGTTCGCTCCAGAAGATTGACTGGTCCGGCGGTGTCGGCTTCTTCGGCCACGCGCTCGAGCGTCGCGTGCGGAAGATAGAACTCAACGACATCAACAGGTTTTGGAATATCCCATCGAGAGCTTGATCCCCTCGGAATGATTATCACAGCCCCGGGATGGAACGTTCCGGTCGCAACTGATCGTCCCGACCGCCGTTCCATGCGCTGCACCGCGCCGTTGTAAGCCATGATGACATGGTGGGTCTTGGGGCCGCAGACGTGGTGCACTCGTTCATATTTCCGGTGGGCGATCGCGGCACCGGAGGTATCCAAAGCCATGCGAAATGCCGTGGTCCCAAGCACCCGCGCCGTTGCCGTACCGGCGTGAGGGTGCTCGGCATTGGCCGGACCGACTTGGCACGCCTCAGGCGCAACTGACGCGTCCTCCAAGGAATCGCACAAGATATGCTTATTCATCAACGTATCCTCGCATTGGGGAGGCGATGCAGGTGGCGGGAAGAAATGCCGGGCGGCCGGATTTTCGCGGACCGGGCCAACCATTTCTCGAACCGGGCTCGTTCCCGAACGCTGAGAAAACGTGTACTGTTTCGAGCGGAAAAGACCTTGCAATCGGCTTGAATTGCGATTGGGTTTTCCCTGGCTTCTTGTCCAAAAAGGATCAGAAGTGCCGTTTCTGTTCGAAGATTATTGCCTCGATGCTAACCGGCGCGAGCTCAAGCGAGGCTCCGAGCTCATCCCTGTTGGACCGAAGCTGTTCGATCTGCTGCTCTTCCTGGTCCAGAACCGGGAACAGGTCGTCACAAGGGACGATCTTCTGAAGGCGGTGTGGGACGGACGGATCGTGTCCGAATCCACGCTGACCAGCCACGTCAATGCCGTGCGCAAGGCAATCGGGGATACCGGCAAGGAGCAACGCCTGATCCGGACGATTTCTCGCAGAGGCCTCCGATTCGTTGGCAAGATCATCGAGGAAGAAATGCCCGCGCGAGCCTTGGTCACAGACCCAGGTGCGGATCCTGGCGTTCAACATGTCAGGGCCTTTGAGGTCGGTGCGCCTGCTGAAACGCGAGATGCTGCGTCAGTTCTTGCTGCCGAGGCCGAGAGCCCGCCTCCGCTGCCGGACAGGCCTTCCATTGCGGTGCTTCCGTTCCAGAATATGTCTGGCGATGTCGAACAGGAATACTTTGCCGATGGAATGGCCGAGGACATCATCACGGCGCTGTCCCGTTTCAAGGCGCCATTTGTCATCGCCCGAAACTCCAGCTTCACCTACAAGGCGCGGGCCGTCGACGTGAAGCAGGTGGGGCGGGAGCTTGGGGTGCGCTACGTGCTGGAAGGCAGCGTTCGCAAGGCGGCAAACCGAGTGCGCATTACGGGACAACTGGTCGATGCCGCTACTGGAGCACATATTTGGGCCGATCGGTTTGATGGCGAGCTCGGCGACATCTTCGATTTGCAGGACCAGGTGACCGAGAGCGTTGTCGGGGCGATCGCGCCTGCGGTGGAAAAAGCTGAGATTGAGCGCGCCAAGCGCAAGCCGACCGCGAGTCTCGACGCCTATGCCCTCTATTTGCGCGGTCTGGCCCGGCTTCATCAGTTTGGCAACCGGCAAGCGAACGACGAGGCATTGCGCCTCTTCAATAGCGCGATCGAGCTCGACCCGGAATTTGCCACTGCCTACGGTCGTGCAGCCTCTTGCTACCTCTCTGCCAGGATCAATGGCTGGATTCCAGACACGGCGAACGCGATTGCCGAAGTGAAGAAGCTCACTGAACGGGCAGTTGAGTTGGGCAAGGATGACGCGATCGCGCTCTGCGCTGGCGGAAACGCCTTAGCGTTCGTTGTTGGGGATGTCGGGGTGGGCGCCGGCTTGGTCGATCGCGCGCTTGCGCTCAATTCCAATTTGGCTGAGGCATGGCATTTCGGCGGCTGGGTAAAGATCTGGCTCGGCGAGCCGGAATCCGCAATCGAACGCTTTGCTCGTGCCATTCGCCTGAGCCCGCTTGATCCGTGGCTGATGGGAATGCGAGCTGGAACTGCGTACGCACATTTCTTCTTGGACCGCTATGACGAAGCGGCATCATGGGCGACAATGGCGTTGCAGTGCAGTCCGGACTATCGACCTGGATTACGTATCGCCGCCGCAAGCAACGCAATGGCGGGCCGGCCGGAGCAAGCACACAAGGCAGTGGCTCGGCTGCGAGAACTGAGCCCCACGCTGCGCCTTTCCAATCTCAAAGATGTGCTTGGCCCCTATCGACGTGCTGAGGACGTCGCGCGATATGAGGAAGGATTGCGGCAAGCAGGGCTGCCCGAATGACCATCTCGGCCAAGGTACTCGCCTTGGCAACGAGGTGATCGAATAAGCGCATCTTCCGCTAATGGCCGCTTCCGTTGAAAAAGGCCGGCAACGGACCTGCCGCTGCCACCCGTCAGGCGTCGGCTCGTGCCCCTTGGTTGACCTTGCTCAGTGTGTTTCCCGCACCGGCAACTGACCGCTTGAGCAAAACCAGCTGTCGCTCTTCCACTGGTTGTTGAAAATCTCGGGAGCAACCAATTTACGGATTGTTAATAGATTCTATCGCAAATGGTTCAAGAAGATAACAACAACCAGACCGGGTTCCATTGCCCGACCAAGCCCATGAATGCATCTGCTTTCCTGATCGCGACGGCCTTTGGCGCAGCATTCCTTGCTGTGGAGTACAAGTGGTACTACCAGCCCGACATGTTCAATCCGGATGTCGTGCTCAGCATCTTCTCCACCGAGCACATGAAAGCTCGCTCAGCAGTTCGACATGTGCTGATCGATCCGGACTCGGCCAAGTTCAGCGCATTGCGCTCAGTCGAGGCCGACGCGGCGCGATATGTCTGCGGCGCCGTCACGGCAAGAGACAAATCCGGCCAATCCATCGATGCCGCTTTCGTCTACACTGTGGCCGTTGACTTTGCCCGCATCGACGACGACGGCCGGATCACGCAGCTGCGCTCCGGATTTCGGCCTTGCCCCACTGAAAATGACAAGGCCGCGCAGCAGAAGCCTGCTCTTTCGCCCGGCATGCTGTCCGTCGCGCAAACCGTTCAGAAGGTCGCTCCGCAAGCCGGCACCTCGACTGTGTCAGGTCCGACGACGCGTGCACCCGCGGCAGGTGCAACGGCGTCCGGCGGGACCATGGAACAGCAGATCCGCGAGTTGGCCGTACGGACTGTCCCGCCTGAATCGGGCAATGGGGCCCAGGCAACTCTGCCGGCAGGGCGTGGGACCGGCAAGGAGAGTGAGTGGCGAGCCGATCAGCCTCCCGTCGCATGGCCTAAATTCCCTCCGGGTCACCCATTGGCGACGTCAACCCGGAAACGGAGCCCCTCCGAAGCGCTCGCCTTCGCGAAAGGCGTCGAGGAACGCTGGAACCAAGCCAAGTCGTCCGGAAACGTCGCGATGCGTCCCTCGCCGGACGAAATCAAAGAAGCGTGTCGCGCCTTGCTTGGGATCGATCCCACAGATAGCGAATATCGAAAAGCCTGGGCAACTTTCGTGCACCTGCAAGACATCGACCGCGATGTTGCGATGAAATGAAGCGGGAGGGGTAGAAGAACTGGCCTTCCCGCCTCTGGCCCAAGGACGACATTCGTCCAGACCGCTTCGATGTCACTTTTTGGCGCAAGCCGACGCGAATTCTGTGAGTACACGCCCTAGGGCGTGTACTCACAAGTCCGCGATTGTCCGCTTCCTGGGCTGGGGCAGACATGGCCCTGACCGGCCCGGAACGTCCGCAAATGCGACACGGGCAGGTTCAGCCGACTAGCTGGCAGTGCCCACTGATGACAGTACCGTCGCGCTTATGCGCCTTAAGCGTGCCGTCGACGCGGTTGATGAAACCTTGCCAGACAGCGGTCGGGTCGAACAAATGTTGCCAAATGTTGCCGAGCGTAAGCGCCGTCTCAAAGAACAAGTGCGTATCCGTGACGTGGACGGCCAAATTGCTTCCGAATGTCCGAGAGTGCATCGTCCCCTCGTCCAGATTAACGGTGACCTGTTCCCCGTTTATGTAGACCGAGTTGCGCTCGTCGCCCGTACGGCCCCGCGCCCAGCATTTCAGATCGATCGTCTCGGCATGTGCAGCCGTTGCAGCTAGCAGCGCTACGACGATGATTGTTGCTTTCAGCTTCACAGTTATCTCGTCGCTTTGTGACGGCCCTGCCGGGGGGGGGCGGACGCGGCAGGACATTCGATGACTTTGCCGAAATTTTCGGTGCCGCCTTCGAAGGATGTGCAGAGGACTCAGTCGTTCAGAGATGAGAACGCGGCAATAGCCATCCCATGATCTTCTGATACGGATCGCGACGACTGCGGACGAATGCGTTCTCGTTCTGCTGAGCGGCGGTCCTGGCGAACTCAGAAATCCCCTGCATAGACTGCCGTTTATCCTTCGGAAGCTTCGCCCATTGGCGAATGATCTTCCGGCGGGCTTCGCGTTGCTTTTCCCTTACGTCAGGCATCGGGACGCTCCTTGAAGAGGATTATTCCGGTCGACCTAGTATTGTTTGGGCTAACTAAAACTTCAACGTCCAATCAAATACCCTTAGCTCCTCTGATCGTGCAGCGCTATACAGGGGAGCTAGTCTCATATTGGCTTTGCAGGCCCACCGCCGCCCTAGAATTGCGGCGATCGCAGGACGGGCGAAATGCAGTATGTATGCGACGCGCCGAAGGGCAAGACCTGGTTCCGTATCGAGACGGAAGGTGAAGCGATGTATGAGTCGCGCCTGATGGGCCACACAGTTGAGAAATACTTCCGCCGCGAGCGGGAGAAGGCAGTCCAGTCCTGGCGCCCCGAGCGGCCCAACGCGATCGAGCGCGACATCGGCCTCGAGGCTCATGTACGGCGAGAGATGCCGCTTTTCCTCACGCTGCGCGACAGGGAGGGCAATGCACTAACTACAGCGATGCTGCCACCGGGTGGCAAAGATCGCGGCGGGTTCCGGATCATCATCGTTGGCGCATCCAATGCCGATCCTTATCCCCAGCAGGACGCGGCCATCGCTGCACTGGGAGCGCATTTCGGTCTCACGCTCGATCGCAACCGCTGCTTCCCCTACGGCCGCTAAGAAGCCTGACAAGTATCGCCGCTTGATTGGAGCGATGTCGGCTCATAGCCCGAAGGCGAACAACGCCGGGATCGTCGCAATGTCGGCTCTCCGGGGTAGATCGGACATGACTCGTGTTGGGCCGGATTTCCGAGTCTGACCCGAAGCGGACTTCAACAGCTTGACTAGCTGCTTTCACGGGGCTCTGCCTTTTAAGCGATACATCAACACTTCATGGGGCTCGATCTGCTGATCTTGTCGGAACAACTGTAGGAAGGTCGAAATCGCTTCAAAAATGACCTTAGCGGCAAACAACGTTCTGAAGGGTTGATGCGCAATTCTTCTCAGTTGCGCTAGCTTGGCGAGCTTGCCGCCGAGGTTCCCGCTTTTAAAGGATCGACCGTACCACACAGCAGCTCTCAACTGGCTCAAGCGCCCATGTTGTGATTGATAGTGCGTTCCAAGCCAAAATTGCGCTTTCCAGTTGCCCTTAACAGCGAGCTTACGAAGTTCACGTACCCCTTCCGGTACGCCGCGAAGCTGAAGGAAGCGGGCTCGATGCAAAACACCGTTCTCTTGACCGGACGAAGCGGCACGATCAAACCAATTCCATGCCGTCACGAAATCCGGGTCAACGGCGTCGCCTCGGGCATACTCCCAAGCGAGAGCCAACTGAGCGTCAACGTCGCCGGATGATGCAGCAGCAATCCATTCAGGAATTTTGCTGCGGCGTTTGGCGCGGTCATCAGCGCGGCTTGGTAGTGCTAGTCGCATCGTTTAAGCAATGCCTCTATGGTCCGCGGAGTGTCACTCATACGACATTAAGGAAACATCACTCTGCGACTAGGCCGTGAACCCATAAATCAAGGACCGTTTGGCGCGGATATGGCTGTCCCGTTCGCGGGCCATCGGGTAGATTGGATGCTATGACGCTAGTTTATGATCTTTGGTTCGAACGCGAGTATCCAGATCGTGAGGATACAGAACTGCATATTGGCATCTACGCGACTGAAGCCGATGCGTCGGAAGCCATTGGCCGTTTGCGCGATCAGCCAGGATTTCGAGACTTTCCCGAGGGATTCAATATCTACCCTGTCACGCTCGGAGTCACCGGGTGGCAGGAAGGTTTTGTAACTGAGTGCGTGCCGGCAAAAGAGCTTGATGCGACCGATCGACCGGCTTGAACGCCTAACCGGCGACCGGTGGCTTTCTTATCGGGACGTATGCTGATTCAGTATCGGCATGAGCCGATATGATTTGACCGACTTCGAATGGCGCGTCATCGCGCCGCTTCTGCCCAACAAACCGCGAGGCGTGGCCCGTGTCGATGATCGACGAGTGCTGAACGGCATCTTCTGGGTGCTTCGGTCCGGTGCACCGTGGCGCGACCTGCCTGAGCGGTACGGTCCGCGCACCACCTGCTACAACCGTTTCGTGCGATGGCGGAAAGCAGGTGTATGGGACCGGCTGATGGACGCCATATCCGTCACGCACGACGGCGACATCCAGATGATCGACAGCACTTCTATCCGGGCGCATCAGCAGGCTGCGACGGCAAAAAGGGGGATCGAGATCATTGTCTCGGTCGCTCCCGAGGTGGGCTCACGACCAAAATCCATGCCGTCGTCGATGCCCAGGGCCTCCCGATCCGGCTCGGCCTGACTGCTGGGCAGGCACATGACGCGCCAGCCGCATATCGCCTGCTCGACCGCCTCGATCCGCGCACCATCGTTCTGGCCGACAAAGCCTACGATGCCGATGGTATCCGCGCCCTGATCCATGCCCAGAATGCAGTGCCCAACATCCCGGCCAAATCCAATCGCAAATGGAAGCCATGCTTCAGCAAGCGGCTCTATCGCGAGCGCAATCTGGTCGAACGCTTCTTCAGCAAGCTCAATCACTTCCGGCGCATCGCCACCCGTTACGACAAACTCGCCGAAAACTTCCTCGCGATGGTTCAACTCGCCTCAATGCGTCTGTGGCTCCGCACTTATGAGTCTACGGCCTAGCAATTGGAAGCGACGTTGGTCCGTTTTTGGCCCTAAGTGGACATGCCTTTGTCCGCGCCTGATGTCCGATTTCGGGGCCTAACCGGGCATCACCTATCCTGCGTCGGGAGGGCCGATTTATGATGGGGTGGACGCCCCGCCCGACGGCATCGATGTGCCAAAGTGGAGTTGTTGAGCACCACTTAAGGGAGGCGTCCGTGTCAGAGGTTATCATAATCGGTCTGGATATCGCCAAGCATGTTT
>NZ_JAPRAQ010000003.1 GCF_029989365.1 Bradyrhizobium sp. Arg816
CGATCCCGCTGGTCACCGGCCTGATCGACATGGGCGCGACGGTCAAGGCCTTCGATCCCGTCGGCATGGAGCAGGCCAAGGGCGAGCTGCCGAACATCACCTATTGCGAGGACGCCTATTCCTGCGCACAAGGCGCCGATGCGCTCGTCATCGTCACCGAATGGGTGCAGTTCCGCGCGCTCGATCTCCACCGGCTGAAGGCGGCCATGACCCAGCCCGTCGTCGTCGATCTCCGCAACGTCTACCGGCCCGAAGACATGGAAGCCGCCGGCTTCACCTACGAGAGCATCGGCCGTCCGCCGGTGCAGGGCTGATAGCCACGCATTGTTGTCATACCCCGCGAAGGCGGGGTATCCAGTATGCAGAGATCCTCGGAATGGCCGGGATCTGAGTTGACTGGATCGTCCGCCCTGCGCGGACGATGACGGACCGAGACTTTTGCCCCGCAGCTTCGACACGCCCCTCCCAATCGATGCCGTGCTCGACGATCTCTCGCGCACGCTGGAGGCGCATAACGCCGCCGTGCTGGTGGCGCCGCCCGGCGCCGGCAAGACCACGCGGGTGCCGCTGGCGCTGCTGGATGCGCCCTGGGCCGTGGGCAAGAAGATCATCGTGCTGGAGCCGCGGCGTATCGCTGCCCGGGCCAGTGCCGAGCGTATGGCCAAGTCGCTTCGAGAGCGCGCCGGCGAAACCGTCGGCTACCGCGTCCGCTTCGGCTCGAAGATCTCGCGTACGACGCGCATCGAGGTGGTGACCGAGGGCATCTTCACCCGCCAGATACTCGACGATCCCGAGCTCTCCGGCATCGCGGCGGTCCTGTTCGACGAATTCCACGAGCGCTCGCTCGATGCCGACATGGGCCTCGCGCTGGCGCGTGACGCGCAAACCGGCCTGCGCGAGGATCTGCGCATCCTCGTGATGTCGGCAACGCTCGACGGCGCCCGCGTGGCAAAGCTGCTCGGGGACGCGCCCGTTGTCGAGAGCGAGGGCCGCGCCTTCCCGGTCGAGACGCGCTATCTCGGCCGCAAGGCGGATGCGCCGGTGGAGCGGCAGATGGCGGATGCGATCGCGTCCGCGCTGCGCGCCGACAGCGGTTCGGTGCTGGCGTTCCTGCCGGGCGCGGCCGAAATCCGCCGCACCCAGAATTTCCTCAGCGAGCGCGTTCAGGATGCCAGCATCGAAATCGTACCGCTGTTTGGCGCGCTCGATGCTGCCGTGCAGGACCGCGCGATCGCACCCGCGCCGAAGGGCACGCGCAAGGTGGTGCTGGCGACCTCGATCGCGGAGACCTCGCTCACCATCGAGGGCGTGCGCATCGTGGTCGATTCAGGCCTCGCCCGCGTGCCGCGCTACGAGCCCGACATCGGCCTGACGCGGCTCGAGACCGTGCGCGCTGCGCGTGCGGCGGTGGACCAGCGCCGCGGCCGCGCCGGCCGCATCGAGCCCGGTGTCTGCTACCGGCTCTGGGACGAGCCGCAGACGGCCTCGCTTGCGCCCTACACCCAGCCGGAAATCCTCAGTGCCGACCTCTCCTCGCTGGTGCTCGATCTCGCGCAATGGGGCGTCGCCGATCCTTCGGCGCTGTCATTCCTCGATCCGCCGCCGCAGCCCGCCTGGAAAGAGGCGAAGAGCCTTCTCTCCGAGCTCAACGCGCTCGATGGCGACGGGCGCATCACCGCCGAAGGCAAAAGCCTGCGCGCGCTGGCGCTGCCGCCGCGGCTGGCGCGCATGATCGTGGATTCGCATCGCGTCGGCAGCGGCGAAGCCGCCGCCGAGATCGCGGCCATCATCACCGAGCGCGGGCTCGGCGGCGACAGCGTCGATCTCGAGTACCGGCGCGATCAGTTCCGGCGCGATCGCTCGCCGCGCGCCGCGAGCGCGCGCGATCTCGCGCGGCGCTGGGCTTCGCAGGTGGCGGCGTCGGAGAAGGCCGCAACCGGACAGGATGATCTCTCGACCGGCCTGATGCTCGCCTATGCCTTCCCGGACCGTGTCGCGCGCAATCGCGGCAATGGCACCTTCGTGCTCGCCAATGGTCGCGGCGCCGCGGTGGAGCAGACTTCGTCGCTCGCGCGCGCGCCCTACATCGCAATCGGCGAGATGACGGGCACGGCGGCGAGCGGCCGCGTTCTGCTGGCAGCGCCGATCAGCGAAGACGACATCGAGCGGCATTTCGCCGAGCATATCGAGACCGTCGACGAGATCTCCTTCGATCGTGGCGCGATGGCGCTGCGCGCGCGGCGCAAGCGCGCGCTGCATGCGATCACGCTGTCTGAGGCAACACTCGCGGTGTCGCCTTCGGAGGAGACTGCGCGTATCTTCGCAGATGGGCTGATTGCCGCAGGTCTCGACCGGCTGCCCTGGTCGAAGGCCGCAAAACAGTGGCGCGACCGCGTGATGTTTCTGCGCAAGGCCGAGGGCGACAGCTGGCCCGATTTGTCCGACGACGGACTGATCGCGCGGCGCGACGACTGGCTGGTGCCGGCGCTCTACGACAAGATCGCGCTGAAGGACATCTCGGCCGGCGATCTCTCCGACGCGCTGATGGCGCTGTTGCCCTGGGAGATGCGCGCAAGGCTCGATCGCGAGGCGCCGACGCATTTCGAGGCGCCGACCGGCAGCGTGCTCGCGATCGACTATGAGGCCGAGCAGGGGCCGACCATCGCGGTGCGGCTCCAGGAGTTGTTCGGGCTCAACACCCATCCGTCGATCGCCGCCGGCAAGGTGCCGCTGGTGCTGGAATTGCTGTCGCCGGCGCAACGCCCGGTGCAGGTGACGCGCGACCTCCCCGGTTTCTGGCGCGGCAGTTACGCCGCCGTGCGCTCCGACCTGCGCGGCCGCTACCCGCGCCATCCCTGGCCGGAGGATCCGGCGAGCGCGCTGCCAACCCGGCGGGTCAAGCCGCGCGGGACCTGAGAAGCCACGAAGACGCATTAACCCTCCGCTCATCCTTTTCGTCAAAATAGCGGCGCTCTGACCGCAGCGTCGCTCGCGGCCAGACGTGTCGCGTGGTGAAATCGAGCTTTCCGGCTCGGAAGTGGTGTGATGCGTAACATAATGATCCTCGCGGCCATCATGATCGGCCTCGGCACGTTCATGGCGCAGATGGCGGACAGGATGAGTTCCGCCTCCGCGACGTCAGCGCCGCGCACGACGATTGCGGTTGCTGCGACGGCGCCGGCCGGTGGGCGCAGCCTCGCCATCTCCCGCGATGGCCGTGGCCATTTTCAGGCCGAAGGCCGCATCGACGGCCAACGGATCGGCTTCATGATCGACACCGGCGCCTCCGTGGTCGCGCTGAACGAGAGCTCGGCCGCCCGCTTTGGCCTGCGTCCCTCGCGCGGCGAGTACAACGCCACCGTCTCGACCGCCAACGGCACCATCAAGGCCGCGCGCACGCGCATCGCCATGCTCGAGGTTGGCGGCCTCGTCGTGCGCGACGTCGACGCCATGGTGCTGCCGGACGAGGCACTGTCCGAGAACCTGCTCGGCCTCTCCTTCCTGTCCCGCCTCAAGCGCTTCGAATACGCCAACGGCCAGATGGTGCTGGAGCAGTAAGCGGCTTCAAGGGCTCTCACCGCGCTGACGAACGGTCGTTCGCACCGATTTTTTCAGGACGGCATTGGCGGAAGTCTCGCGCCGGGGCCGCGTTTCCCCGTTACCAAACTGCCGCAATTATAAGCCATAAGCTGCCATTCCCGCCTTCCGCTGCGGCCCGGCATTCGCTAAGGCTGCATCAATTCCCGCCATTTTCACGAGACCGTCTCAATGTTCCCCAAGCCGAAATCCGTCTTGTTGCCCAACACCTATGCCTTCGAATCCGAGCCGATGGTGAAGGCTACGGGTTTTCGCGAATACGACGCGCGCTGGTTGTTCCAGAAGGAAATCAACCTGATGGGGATCCAGGCGCTCGGCATGGGGCTGGGCGCCCTGATTGCGGAGCTCGGTGTCAAGCAGGAGATCGTCACCGGCCATGATTTCCGCGGCTATTCGGCCTCGATCAAATATGCGCTGATTTCCGGCCTGATGGCGGCGGGCTGCAAGGTGCACGACATCGGGCTCGCGGTGACGCCGATGGCCTATTTCGCGCAGTTCGACCTCGACGTGCCCTGCTGCGCCATGGTCACGGCCTCGCACAACGACAATGGCTGGACCGGCGTGAAGATGGGCGCCAACCGCCCGCTGACCTTCGGCCCCGACGAGATGACGCGGCTGAAGGAGATCGTGCTCAACGCCGAATTCAAGAACAAGGCCGGCGGCTCCTACCAGTTCCACGAGAATTATCCGGCGCGCTA
Source organism: Bradyrhizobium sp. Arg816 (assembly GCF_029989365.1). Lineage (GTDB taxonomy): Bacteria > Pseudomonadota > Alphaproteobacteria > Rhizobiales > Xanthobacteraceae > Bradyrhizobium. The sequence goes on from NZ_JAPRAQ010000003.1 coordinate 4,296, forward strand.
CATCGCCGATCTCACCGGCCGTCCGAAGCTGACCCGCAAGCTCAAGGTCGTCGCCGCCTGCGGCAATGGCACGGCCGGCGCGTTCGCGCCGCAGGTGCTGGAGGCGATCGGCTGCGAGGTGATCCCGCTCGACACCGAGCTCGACCACACCTTCCCGAAATACAATCCGAACCCGGAAGACATGGAAATGCTGCACGCGATCCGCGACGCGGTGCTGCATCACAAGGCCGATGTCGGTCTCGGCTTCGACGGTGACGGCGATCGCTGCGGCGTCGTCGACAACACCGGCGAGGAAATCTTCGCCGACAAGGTCGGCGTGATGCTCGCCCGCGACATGTCGGCGATCCACAAGGACGCGCAGTTCATCGTCGACGTGAAGTCGACCGGCCTGTTCGTCACCGATCCCGTGCTGCAGAAGCAGGGCGCCAAGGTCGCTTATTGGAAGACCGGCCATTCCTACATGAAGCGCCGCACCCACGAGACGGGTGCGCTCGCGGGCTTCGAGAAGTCCGGCCACTTCTTCTTCAACAAGCCGTATGGACGCGGCTATGACGACGGCCTGGTGTCGGCGCTCGCGATCTGCGACATGCTCGACCGCGCGCCGGGCAAGTCGATGGCCGATTTGAAGAACGCGCTGCCAAAAACCTGGTCGTCGCCGACCATGTCGCCGCATTGCGCCGACGAGACCAAGTATGGCGTCATCGACCAGGTGGTGAAGCATTTCGAAGGCTTGCAGGCCAAGGGTGCCAAGATCGAGGGACAGGCGATCCGCGATCTCGTCACCGTCAACGGCGTACGCGTCACGGTCGAGGACGGCAGCTGGGGCCTGGTACGCGCGTCCTCCAACAAGCCCGAGCTCGTCGTCGTGGTCGAGAGCCCGGTCTCCGAGCAGCGCATGCACGACATGTTCGAGATGGTGAACAGCGTGCTCCGCACGCATCCCGAAGTCGGCGCGTACAATCAGACGATTTGAGCGGCGGCATCAGGGGAGCACAACCCGCGCCGCAAATCTCCGCTGTCATGCCCCGGCTTGCCGCCTTCACTGGAGTACCCTGGTGGCCTCGGCGTAGCGTTGGCGGAGCCGGGACCGGGGCATCCAGTACGCCGCAGCTTCTCCGTATCCAATCGCCGCCTCTGGAATACTGGATCGCCCGGTCAAGGCCGGGCGATGACAGCTTCCTTGTGGTGAGGCCTGCGAACTAAGCCTCTAAGCCGCCACCACCGTCGGGATCGGCAGCGCGGTGACCGACTTGATCTTCTCCATCGCGAAGCGCGAGGTGACGTTCTTCAGCGGCACGGCGCTGATCAGCTTCTTGTAGAACACGTCATAGGCCTGCATGTCGGCGACCACGACGCGCAGCATGTAGTCGACGTCGCCGGCCATGCGGTAGAACTCCATCACCTCGGGCATGGCGCTCACGGCCTCGGCGAACTTCTTCAGCCAGGCGTCCGAATGGTCGGCGCTCTCGACCGACACGAACACGGAGATGCCGAGCCCGATCTTGTTCTGGTCGACCAGGGCGACCCGCTTCAGGATCACGCCGTCGGCCTCGAGCCGCTGGATGCGCTTCCAGCAGGGGGTCGAGGACAGCCCGACGCGGTCGCCGATCTCGGCGACGGAGAGGGAGGCATCCTCCTGGAGCACCATCAGAATCTTGCGGTCGATGGCATCGAGGCGGCGGCTGGTCTCGGGGAGTTGCACGGCGAGGTCAGTCATTTGAAGAACTTTGTTCCATTTAAGGGGCTGATTTCCCTGATATAGAGAAAATCTTTCCACGGCAAGCCTATAATCTCGACGTAACAGTGGAACCGCTCTAGAGCCTGCCTCGCAAAAGCTCTTCAACTTCAACGCGTTGTGGGGCGGCCATGCCGCCGCCATGGCGGGCGCATTTCAGCGCCGCGGCGGCCGCGGCGAATCGCAGCGCCTCCCGCACCTCCTCGCCCTCGGCGAGGCGAAGCGCGAAGGCGCCATGGAAGACGTCGCCGGCCCCGAGCGTATCGACCGCCTGAACCGGGAAGGCCGGTGTCTCCTCCAGCTCGCCCGCCTCGTCCAGCCAGATCGTGCCACGCGGGCCGCGCGTGGCGGCGAGGAAGGCCGGCGTCAGCCTGGCCAGGCGCTTCAACGCGCCACCGTCGTCGGCGACGCCGGCCGTCTCCTGCACCTGGTCGCTGGCGAACAGCAGGTGCGAGGCGGCCGTGAGCAGGCCGTCCTGCAACGACATCGCGCGATCGACGCCGACGATGACGGGAATGCCGCGCCGTCGCGCCTCGGCGCAGAGATCGATAGAAAGGGCGCCGCAGCGGCTCTCGACGAGGACCGCCCGGCAATCGGCGAGCAGCGCGTCACCGTCCGGCAGCTTCACGCTCCACAGGCCGGGATCGCGATAGATCGTCAGCGTCCGCTCGCCCGAGGGCTCGATCAGGATCGCCGAGACCGGCGTGGTCAGGCCGGGCATGCGCACCACGTGCGTCGTGTCGATGCCCTCACGGGCCATCTGTTCGAGAATGAAGCCGCTCGACACTTCCCGTGCATCGCCCATCGGTCCTGCGAAGGAGACCCGGCCACCGAGCCGCGAAATGGCGATCGCAGCATTGAGCGCGTTGCCGCCGCAGATCTCGGCCAGATGCGTGGCGTTGGCCTTGCTGCCGCGCGCGGGCACGGCCTCGACGCGAAAGGTGAGGTCGCGCACGGGAATGCCGATGCAGAGGATGGGCGGCGCGGTTCCTGATGTGGCCACCGGCGGCCCCAGCTTACGCGCCGGTCTTGTCGTGCACCCAGCGGCCGAGCAAATGGTGGGCGATCGCGAACGGATGCGGGCCGGCGAGCCCGTCCGGATGCGTCCGCGTCAGCATCAGCGCGGCCTCCTCGCGGGTGAACCAGCGCGCGTCCTCCAGCTCGGAATGATCGACGACGACGTCCTCGTTCAGCGCCCGGGCGCTGCAGCCGATCATCAGCGACGACGGATAGGGCCAGGGCTGCGTCATGTAATACTGCACGTCGGTGCAGCGGATTCCGGATTCTTCGAGGATTTCCCGGCGTACCGCATCCTCGATGGTCTCGGCGACCTCGACGAAGCCGGCGAGGCAGGAATACATTCCCGGCGGAAACTGCTTCTGGCGGCCGAGCAGGCACTTCTCGCCCGAGGCGACCAGCATGATCACGACGGGATCGGTGCGCGGAAAGTGCTCGGCCTTGCAAGCAGGGCACTCGCGCTTCCAGCCGCCTTCCTTCATCGCGCTCCGCGTGCCGCAATTGGCGCAATAGCCGTGGCGCTGGTGCCAGCTCACCATCGACTTCGCCATCGCGATCGCCGAGAGCTCGTCGGGCGGAATCGCGCCCTGCATCGCCATGCCGCGCAGCTCGGTGACGGTGTAGTCCTCGCGGCCGATCAGCTTCTCCGCCGCCGCCTGCGACATTCCCATGCCGAACACCGCGGCGCCGTCGCGCAACCCTAGGAAGATCGTGCCGGGGTTCGCGCCGCATTTCAGCGCCTCGTCTACTCCCAGCAGCGCGCGCGCCTTGTCGCCCTCGCGCTTCACCAGCAGCGAGTCGCGGTAGACGACATAGGCGCGCGACGATGGCTTCTGCTCCATGGCGAACAGTTTTTCGTCGTCGCGGCGCAGATGCGCGGCGCGATCGAGGACGTGAGTGACGAAGGCCGGCTGTCCCAGCGGAAACGAGTCGAATGCTGACATTTCTTGTTCTCAACCCAACCAGATCTTGCGGCGAAGCGCGCTGATGAAAGTCTGCACCTCGGTGGCGTCATGCGCCAAGGGCTTCATCACGCCCCAGACCGGCCGCGGCCATGCGGCGTCGCTGGTGCGGCGTGCGATGATATGGACGTGAAGCTGCGGCACGAGGTTGCCGAGCGCGGCGACATTGAGCTTGTCGCATTTGGTGATCTCTTTCAGCGCGCGCGAGACGCGGGAGATCTCCGTCATCAGTTGCGCCTGCTCCACCTCGTCGAGATCGATGATCTCGACCGCATCGGGCCGCCGCGGCACCAGCAGCAGCCAGGGATAATGCGCGTCCTTGATAACCAGGACCTTCGACAGCGGCAGGTCGCCGATGTCGATGGTGTCCTCTTTCAGGCGGGAGTGCAGCGACCAGGCGGGATCAGACATGGAGAGTTTCCGGATGGCCCGATGGGGGCGGGCGTGTTTGACCGGACCATACGATAGGGAGTCCCTAAGGGAAAGGTTAGGGGCCGCGGGGGCGGCATGCTCCGCTGTCGTCCCGGGGCGCGCAAAGCGCGAGCCCGGAATGACGGAATTACACCTCCGCAAGCACCCGCGCATTGGCGCGGACGGAGGCCTCGCTGACGCGGATGCCGAGACCCGGGCCGTCGGGCACCACCACATGGCCGGCGCGGTTGGCAACGCGCTCTTCCAGCACGTCCTCGGTCAGCACGTGATGCGGCATGTAGAATTCGCAGCCGAGCGAGATGCCCGGCGTTGCCGCGATCAGCTGCGTCCCGGCGGCAAGCCCGATGCCGCCCTCCCACAGCGTGCCGCCATAACCGGGCAGGCCGGCGACGTCGGCGATTGCCATGATCGCCTGCGCCTCGAACAGGCCGCCGGCCTTCATCAGCTTGATCGAGACCGCATCGGCTGCCTCGCGGCGCACCACCTCCATCATGTCGCGGCGGTCGAAGCAGCTTTCGTCGGCGAGAACGGGTGTTTCAAGCGCCGCGGTGAGCTGCGCCATCACGTCGAGAAATTTGCGCGGCACCGGCTGCTCGATGAAGGTCGGGGCGAACTCTTCGACGTCGCGCAGGATCTTGATGGCGCCGAACGGCGCCAGCGCCTGGTTGTAATCGACGCGCAGATCGACCTTGTCGCCGAATTCCTTGCGGATCGCTTCGAGGTGATCGAGGTCCTCGCGATGCGGTTTTACGCCGGTCTTGACCTTGTAGATGAAATTGCCGTCCGGAACCATTTTTCGCATGCGTTCGAGATCGGCGGCGAAATCGGGATCGGCGATGGAGAAGGAGAGGGGAATCGTGTCCCGCACGCGGCCGCCGAGCAGGTCGGCGACCGACAATCCTGACGACTTGCCGACGATGTCGAGCAGCGCCATCTCGATCGCGACCTTGGCCTCGGCATGACCGACCAGCGCACGGTCGAGTTCGGCCATCAGCGCGCGAATGCGGCGCACGGGTTTGCCGAGCATGATCGGCCGCAGATAGATGTCGAGCGCGGAGAAGGCCGCTTCCGGCGTTCCCGTGAACACTTCCCACGGTGCCGCCTCGCCCCAGCCGATCACGCCGTCGCTCGCGGTGAGCTCGATCAGCACGCGCTTCACCGTGCCCTTGACGTTGCCGACGCCCTGGAGGCGCGCCATCTTGATCGGGCTCTCGATCAGGAACAGCCTGATGCGTTCGACGGTTGCTTCGGTCATGTCAGGCCTCCGTTGACGTGCCAGACCTGGCCGGTGACGTAGGACGCCTTCGGTGATGCCAGGAAGGCGATGATTTCGGCCACTTCCTCCGGCCGCCCGCGGCGGCGCATCGGAATCAGCGCTTCGGTTGCGGCAATCTGCTCGGGCGAGAGCCGGCTCTCGCTCGGCTTGTCCTTGATGATGAGGCCGGGTGACACTGCATTGACGGTGATGCCGTCTTTTGCGAGCTCGATCGCGGTGAGACGCACCAGCGCTTCGAGCGCGGAGCGGCTCGCGGCGGTGGCGGCAAAGGGTGCGAATTCGGGCCGGATCGCATGCGCGACAAAAGAAGACACCGCCACGATCCGCGCATCGCGCCCGGCGCGCAGCAGCGGCAGCGCTGCGTCGACCAGCCGCGTGAACGCCAGCGCCGATTCGTCCATTGCCTGCCGGAACTGATCCGCCGGCGTGCCGATCGCGCTGCCGCGGCGGGCATGACCGCCGATCAGGATCAATCCGTCGAGCCGGCCGAAGGCGCGTTGCGCGGCGGCGACGGCGTCGGTGACGGCTGCTTCCTCGGCGAGATCGCCGAGGCACTTTGCGACGACCGCGCCTTTCGCTTCGGCTTCGGCCGCAGCGGCATCGAGACCTTCCGTGTTCGAGCGGGTGTGGAGCAGAAGCGCGGTGCCGGGGGCCGCGAGCAGTTTTGCGGTGGCGCGGCCGATGCCGCTGGCGGCACCGGTGACGAGATAGGCGCGATCGATATCAGGCATCACGGTGCTGCGTTGGCCGGCGGCAACGCGCCGGTGCGGTGGAAATGGCTGAGGAAGGCGCGCGTCGCGGCTTCCTGCGGATTGTCGATCACCTGTCGCGCCGGGCCTTCCTCGACGACGACACCGTCGCGCATGAAGATGAGGCGGTCGGCGACCTCGCGGGCGAAGGCGATCTCATGGGTGACGATCACCATGGTCATGCCCTCCGAGGCCAGCCGCTGCATGACGGCGAGCACCTCGCCGACGAGTTCGGGATCGAGCGCCGAGGTGGCCTCGTCGAATAGCATCACGTCCGGCTCCATCGCGAGCGCGCGCGCGATCGCGACGCGCTGCTTCTGCCCGCCTGAGAGTGTTGCCGGATATTGGTCGGCCTTTTCCGCAAGGCCCACCTTGGCAAGCTGCGCGCGCGCGAGCTTCTCGGCGTCCGCCTTGGCCATGCGGCGCACCGTGACGGGCCCCTCCATGACGTTCTGAAGCGTCGTCATGTGCGGGAAAAGATTAAAATGCTGGAACACCATGCCGGTGGTGGTGCGGAATTTTGCGAGCGTCTTCACGTCCGGAAGCTTCGCGCCTTCGCCGAATTGGAAGCTTGTGTCGCCGACGCGGACGCTGCCGCCGTCGGGCACGACCAGCAGATTGATGCAGCGGAGCAGCGTCGACTTGCCCGAGCCGGATGGGCCGATCAGCGCCACCACGCCCCCCTTGGCCACGTCGAGGCTGATGTTCTTCAAAACCTCGTTGCTGCCAAAGCTCTTGCGCAGGCTGCGGATCTCGATCTTCGCGGTGTTCTTGGGCGGCTCGCTCATTCGCTGACCGCCAGTCGCTTCTCGCCGCGGCGGACGAGGATGGTCAGGGGGATCAGGATCGCCGCATAGGCGACCGCGACCGCGGTGTAGGTCTCCAGCGGCCGGTAGCTGTCATGGGCGGCGACCTGGCTCTGGTAGACGAGGTCGGGCACGGCGAGCACCGAAACCAGCGAGGTGTTCTTGAACTGGATGATCGACTGGTTCATCAGCGCCGGGATCATGCGCTTGATCGCCTGCGGCAGCACGATGCGCCGCATGCTCTGCCCCGGCGTCATGCCGAGCGCGGCGCCGGCTTCGGACTGGCCCTTGTCGATCGAGATGATGCCGCCGCGGATGATCTCGGAATAGAACGAGCCGCCATAGAGCGAGAGCGCGAGCGCCGAGGCCGTGATCGGCGTCATCTCGACGCCGGCGAGGATCGGTAGCGCGTAGTAGAACCAGATCAGTTGCACCAGGATCGGCGTGCAGCGGAACGCCTCGATGAAGGTGAGGGCGAGCAGGCGTACCGCCTTGAAGCGCGACAGGCTGCCGAACGCGCCGAACAGGCCGAAGACGAGACCGAGCACGACGATGACCACGGTGAAGCCGACGGTGACGCCGAGCCCGTTGAGAAAGAGCCAGCGATAGCTCCAGAGGATGCCGAAGTCCCACTGATACATGCGTATTCTTACTCGTCGTGGGGGTGCCGTCATTCCGGGGGCGCCCGAAGGGCGAGCCCGGAATCTCGAGATTCCGGGTTCGATGCTTCGCATCGCCCCGGAATGACAGTGGAAGCCTACAGCGAAACGCCCGGCGGAATGTCCGCTTCGGTCACGCCGACCAGCTCCATGTTGGTGATGATCGCGTTGCGGATGAAGCCGAGGCCCTTGTTGAAGTCGATCCAGGTGTTGACGTAGTCGCGGAAGGTCTTGTCGTTCTCGCGGCGGAAGCCGGCATTCGACGTGGTGGCGAAGATCGGAGTCGGCAGCACGAACTGGCCGAGCGAGGGATTCTTCTTCAGCACGGTCAGCGACAGCATGGTGATCAGGCACTGCGCGTCGACGCGGCCGGTTTGCAGCGCGGCGGTGGCATCGTCGGCGGTCTTCAGTCGCGAGATCTGCGCCTTCGGCGTCAGGCGGCTGACGACCTGGTCGTGCGACGAGCCCTGGTCGACGGCGATCTTGACGTCGGGCGAGTTCAGCTCGGCCCAGCTCTTCGGCTTGAAGTCCTTCTTGCAGAGGATGCCGAAGGCGTTGTTGAAGACCGGCACCGAGAAGTCGACCACCAGCGCGCGCTTCGGGGTCGGGTTGAGGCCGAAGAAGATGTCGATCTTGTTGGACTGCAGATCGAGCACCGAATTGCCCCAGGTGGTTTCGGTGATCTCGAGCTCGGCCTCCATGTCGTCGGCGAGCGCCTTGGCGATGTCGACGTAGAAGCCCTTCCACTGGCCGCTGGCGAGGTCCTTCATGTAGTAGGGCGCGCCGCCGCCGACCGCGCCGATCCGCATCTTCTTGGTGCGGCGAATGCGGGCAAAGGTCGATTCGTTGGGATCCGCTGCGGTCTGCGCCACGGCCGGTGAGGCCAGCGTGGCCGCAGCCATCGCGCCAAGTCCGACAATCGATGCGACATCACGACGTGTAACCATTTTGAGGAATCGCTTTTCTGGTTGGATGAAGGTGTGTGGTTGATCTCGCGCGAAAAATTCACCCATCAATCGGCATCAGCCGGCTGAAAAATGCTCTGGATCCGATTTTCGCGCGCCCTTTGTTTCGGTTCCGGCAGGATTTCATAGAAAGGCGCTGCCGGGCGGGCCCTGTCAAGACTCGATTGCCTCGGGGATGTGCGGGGCCTCGAAGATGGGCAGGGAGCCTATCGGCCATGACGCTTTCCGAGGCGAACGGCCGCATCTGCACTTCGCGACATGCGTGCCGCGGCGATGCGCGAGGGAAGGCCCGGCGAGCGCGTCGGCTCGAGCTATTTTCGCGAGAAAATTGATAAGCTTCGGCGGTTCGCCTTAAAAATGCGAGCGGCGCCCTGTCGGCGCCGTTCGCTGAGGTCAGTACGGATCGGCCGATCTATTCGGCGGCCTCGGCCCGAACAGTCGCCAGCCGCGTCAGCGCGTCGCGGACGCCCGCGCCATAGGCGGGATCGCCCTTGGTGCAGTTGGCGATGTGCCGTTCCTGGATCGGGATGGCAGCGGCGCCGACAGCGCGCGCCGTGTTGTCGAACAAGGCCTGCCGCTGGGCTGCGTTCATCTTGCGGAAGAGGTCGCCGGGCTGCCGATAGTGATCGTCGTCGATGCGGTGATCCCAATGCGCCGCTGCACCATCGATCTCGAGCGGCGGCTCGTTGAGATCGGGCTGATCCGTCCACTCGCCGCGGCTGTTCGGGAAATAGGTCGGCGTCCTCCCCTGATTGCCGTCGGTCCGCATTGCGCCATCGCGATGGTAGCTGTGATATGGACATTTCGGCGCGTTGACCGGAATTAGATGATGGTTGACGCCGAGGCGATAGCGCGCGGCGTCCCCGTAGGAGAACAGCCTCGCCTGCAGCATCTTGTCGGGCGAGAAGCCGATGCCCGGAACGACATGGGCCGGCGAGAAGGAGGCCTGTTCGACCTCGGCGAAGACGTTTTCCGGATTGCGGTTCAGCTCGAAATAGCCGACCTCGATCAGCGGGAAGTCCGCCTTCGGCCAGACCTTGGTCAGGTCGAACGGGTTGAAGGCGAACGCCTTGGCCTGGTCGTCGGTCATGATCTGCACGAACATCGTCCAGCGCGGGAAATCGCCGCGTTCGATGCTCTCGAACAGGTCGCGCTGGTGCGTCTCGCGGTCCTTGCCGATGAGGGCTTCGGCCTCGGCGTCGGTCAGGTTTTCGATGCCCTGCTGCGTCCGGAAGTGAAACTTCACCCAGGTCCGCTCATTGGCGGAATTGATGAAGCTGTAGGTATGGCTGCCGAAGCCATGCATGTGCCTGAAGCTTCTGGGAAGGCCGCGCTCGCTCATCACGATGGTGATCTGGTGCAGGGCCTCCGGCAGCAGCGTCCAGAAATCCCAATTGTTGTCGGCGCTGCGCATTCCGGTCCGGGGATCGCGCTTGATCGCATGATTGAGGTCGGGAAAGCGCAAGGGATCGCGGAAGAAGAACACGGGCGTGTTGTTGCCCACCATGTCCCAATTGCCTTCCTCGGTGTAGAACTTGAGCGCAAAGCCGCGGATATCACGTTCGGCGTCGGCTGCGCCGCGCTCGCCGGCCACCGTCGAGAAACGCGCGAACATCGGCGTCACCTTGCCGATCTCCGAGAAGATCTTCGCCTTGGTATAGCGGGAAATGTCGTGCGTGACCGTGAAGGTCCCGAAGGCGCCGGATCCCTTGGCGTGCATGCGCCGCTCGGGAATCACCTCGCGATCGAAATGGGCGAGCTTCTCGATCAGCCAGACATCCTGCAGCAACGCGGGGCCGCGGCGGCCGGCGGTCATGATGTTGAGATTGTCGCTGACGGGAGCGCCCGTCGCGTGGGTCAAACGTTTCGACTGGTCGGTCATGGGATATTCCTGAGTCTGGGGTCGTTGTTGGGTGCGGCTGCCCAAGTACGAATTCTCACAATCGCACGTCGCCGCACGTGTCGATTTCCGGATCGCACGGTGCTTGCGCGAATGCCGGTCAGCCGTGCCAATGCGAATTGCGGATGACGCTGCAGAAATTGCCGCGATGGAAATGCGGCTCCTTGTCGGCGATGACGTCGGCCTTGACGTTGCCGAAGGTCGTATCCGACCGATGCTTGATGCCGTCATAGAAGGCCTGGATGATATCTTCCTTGAAATGCGCAGTGCGCGGAAACGCCTTCACCACCGCCTCGCGCTCCGCGTCGGAGTATTCGCTGTAGGTAAGCCCGAGCACGTCCATCTCGACGCCCGCGGTCACCAGCGCGACGACGGAGTGCATATGCTCCGGCACGCCCGGCGTGGTGTGCAGGGCGATCGCGGTCCAGACCGTGTAGGCGTCGGCTTCCGAAATGCCGTGGCTGCGCAGGAAGTCGCGCGCGGCGTGCGCGCCGTCGACCTCGAACCGCTCGTGCTGGCTGCCATGGCCCGGCATCAGGCCGATGTCGTGAAACATGGCGCCGGCGTAAAGCAGCTCGCGGTCGAATGTCAGTCCGCGGCGGACGCCGGCCATCGCTCCGAACTGGTAGACGCGGCTGGAATGGTTGAACAGCAAATCCGTTTCGGTATCGCGGATGTATTCGGTGATGGCACGCGCCAGCTTGCTGTCGGGGATGACGGCGACCTCGGTGATTTCTGACATGAGCAGCTCCTGAAATTTGGGTCGCCCGCACTGTAAATCCGGGCTATTTTGTCTTAAATCGACGTAACACGTCTAAAACGGACAAATCCGGATCGAGGCGGACATGGGCGCAAAGCCGAAACCAAGGACGGTTGTGATCGTGGCGCTGCCAGGCGTGCAGCTGCTCGATGTCGCAGGGCCGCTCGACGTGTTCGCCGAGGCAAACGTCCAGGCCGGCTATCCGGCCTATGCGCTGTTCGTGGCGGGCGCGGAGCCGGGGCCGATCCGCAGTTCCTCAGGTATCCGGCTGATGCCTGATCGAATCGTCGACCGCGACTTCCAGGAGCCCATCGACACCTTGCTGGTGGCGGGATGCCCGAACGCGGCCGAAGTCCCGGCGGACGGGAGCGTGATCGACTGGCTGCGGCGGCGGGCTTCGCGGACCCGCAGATTCGGCTCGGTGTGCAGCGGGGCCTTCTTCCTTGCCGCCGCCGGTCTCCTTGATGGCAGGCGGGTTACGACGCATTGGGCGGTCGCGGACATGCTGGCCGGCAAATTCCCGTCGGTCACCGTGGACAAGGATGCCATCTACGTCACCGACGGCAAGCTCCGCACGGCCGCCGGCGTGACCGCGGGGCTCGACCTCGCGCTGGCACTGGTCGAGGAGGATCTCGGTCGCGACACGGCCATGAAGGTCGCAAGCCAGCTCGTGATGTTCTTCAAGCGCCCGGGTGGACAGATGCAGTTCACCCGCAAGGGCGCGGCTGTTCCTGCCGGCCGCGCCGCGTTGCAGGAGCTGCAGCGCTGGGTCGCCGCCAACCCCTCGCTCGACCACAGCGTTGCCAGCCTGGCGACACGCATGGAGCTCAGCCCGAGGCACTTTGCGCGGCTGTTCCGCGCCGAGGTGGGCGTCACGCCTGCGACCTGGGTCGAGGAAGCCCGCGTCAATGCAGCGAGGCGGCTGCTCGAGTTTGGCAATGAAGCCCCGAAGCAGGTGGCGCTCCATTGTGGCTTCGCCGATGCCGACACGCTGCGTCGCGCGTTCAATCGTCACGTCGGCGTGACGCCCGCCGAGTATCGCAAGCGGTTTGCGCGAATCACGGAGGTTCCAGGTCGGCAACACTGAGCTGGCTTCCGCGTTCAAATGGGCCGGCGGGGGCCGTCCAGCGGGGTGTGCGGGACCCACGGATAGCCGCTTGCTTTCCCGACCTTTTGGCCCCAAATAGGGACCGGGAGATTGGCGGTGGACGAGCCACTCGCCAACCGGGTCAGGTCCGGAAGGAAGCAGCCCTAACGAGGTCCGGATCGGGTCGCTCGTCAGTCTCCTACCTGTTTTTCCGAGCGAATTGCGCCGGCGGGCTTCCCGCCAGCGCGCTCCTTTCCGCAATAGCAGGGCGAAAGACATTCCATTGCGGATCGACCGATGACCGACGCTGGCGCCCCTCCCAACCCCGACAGCGCCGGCCAGGCTAGCACGCCCTACCGGGTGCTGGCGCGCAAATACCGGCCCTCCAGCTTCGACGATCTGATCGGCCAGGAGGCCGTGGTCCGCACCGTCTCGAACGCGTTCGAGACCGGGCGCATTCCGCAGGCCTGGATCCTCACCGGCGTCCGCGGCGTCGGCAAGACCACCACCGCGCGTATTCTGGCCCGTGCGCTCAACTACGAGATGCCTGACGGATCGGTGAAGGGCCCGACCATCCACATGCCGACCCTGGGCGTGCACTGCCAGGCGATCATGGAAAGCCGGCACATGGACGTGCTGGAGATGGACGCCGCCTCGCACACCGGCGTCGACGACGTCCGCCAGATCAATGACAGCGTGCGCTACGCGCCGGCCAGCGCGCGCTACAAGGTCTACATCATCGACGAAGTCCACATGCTGTCGACGGCGGCGTTCAACGCCTTCCTGAAGACGCTGGAGGAACCGCCGGAGCACGCCAAATTCGTGTTCGCGACCACCGAGATCCGCAAGGTTCCGGTGACTGTGCTGTCGCGCTGCCAGCGTTTTGACCTGCGCCGGGTCGAGGCCGACGTGCTGATGAAGCACCTCGCCAATATCGCGGCGAAGGAGAGCGTCGAGATCGAGCCCGAGGCGCTCGGCATCATCGCGCGCGCCGCGGAAGGCTCGGTGCGCGACTCTCTGTCGCTGCTCGACCAGGCGATCGCACACGCGGCAGGCACCGTGAAGGCGGATGCGGTCAGGCAGATGCTTGGGCTCGCCGACCGCACCCGCGTCATCGACCTGTTCGATTCGCTGGCGCGCGGCGACATCGCGAGCGCCTTCAGGGAGTTCCGCGACCAGTACGACGTCGGCGCCGATCCGATCGTCGTGCTGTCGGACCTCGCCGAGTTCGTCAATTTCGTCACCCGCGTGAAGATCGTGCCGGCGACCGCCGACAACGTCGCCTATGGCGAGACCGAGCGCGTGCGCGCGCGGGATTTCGCCTCGAAGATCTCGATGCGCGTGCTGTCGCGGATGTGGCAGATGCTGCTCAAGGGCATCACCGAGGTGCAGGCCGCGACGCGCCCCGCAGCGGCCGCCGAAATGGTGCTGGTGCGCATCGCCTATGTCGCCGACCTGCCGACGCCCGACGAAGCGATCAAGATGCTGGAGCAGAACGGCGGCGGCTCGCCGGTCGTGGGGGGCGGAAGTGCCGCACGCAGCGGCGCGCCGGGTGCACCGGTGGCCTCCGCGGCGCCGGTTGCCTCGGCTGCACCCATGCGCGCACCGACCTCGTCACCGGCCGGGTTCGGCGGCGGCGCTGCCCGGCCGCAGATGGCCGCGCCCGCGCCGGATCCGCAAGCGGCCGCACCCCAACTGCGCATCACGAGCTTCACCCAGCTCGTCGCGGTCGCCGGGCAGAAGCGCGATCTCATGACCAAGGGCGCGCTCGAAGGCGACATGCGCCTCGTTCGTTTCGAGGAGGGCCGGCTGGAAGTCGCGCTCGAGCCCAACGCCTCCAAGACCATGATTTCGGAGCTCGCGCGAAAATTCGAGCTCTGGACCGGCCGGCGCTGGACCGTGATCGTCTCCAACGAGCAGGGCCAGCCGACGCTGCGTTCGGTGAGCCAGGCGGCGAAGCAGGAACATGCGCGCTCCGCCGAAGCCGATCCGCGCGTGCAGGAGGTGCTGTCGCGTTTTCCCGGTGCGAAGGTCGTCGAGGTCCGCAGGCTTGCCCCCGAGGCGCCGGAAACCAATATGAATGCGGACTATGGCAGTGACGATCCGCCCGATGGTTCCGACGGCGACGATCTCTGATTCGGTTATCGAGGACAGCACCGATGGTCGATATTTTCGGCATGATGAAGCAGGCGCAGCAGCTGCAATCCAAGATGCAGGAGATGCAGGATCAGCTCTCCAACGTCGAGGTCGAAGGCATCTCCGGCGGCGGGCTCGTCGCCGTGCGCATGACCGCGAAGATGGACGTGAAGGGCATCAAGATCGATCCCTCGCTGATGAAGCCGGAGGAGCGCGAGGTGCTCGAGGACCTGCTCGTCACCGCCCTCGGCGATGCCCGCCGCAAGGCCGAGACGGCCGTGCAGGAGAAGATGCAGGCGCTTACGGGCGGGCTCAGCCTGCCGCCGGGTATGTTCGGCCAATAAGATGGGTTCGGTTGCAGGTCCCGAAATCGAGCGGCTGGTCCAGCTCCTCGCACGGCTGCCGGGCTTGGGCCCGCGCTCCGCGCGGCGTGCGGCGCTGCATCTGATCAAGAAGCGCGAAGCGCTGATGATGCCGCTGTCCTCGGCCCTGCAGGTCGCGCTCGACAAGGTCCAGGTCTGCAAGACCTGCGGCAACATCGACACGCAAAATCCCTGCACGGTCTGCACCGATCCGAAGCGCGATCCCACCATCATCGTCGTCGTCGCCGATGTCGCCGACCTCTGGGCGCTGGAACGGGCCAATGCGACCCAGGGGCGCTATCACGTGCTGGGCGCGACCTTGTCGCCGCTCGACGGCGTCGGCCCGCAGGATCTCACCATCGACGCGCTGGTCGCGCGCGCGCATGCTGCCGAGGTGCACGAAATCATCCTGGCGCTGAACGCGACGGTCGACGGCCAGACCACGGCGCACTACATCACCGACCTGCTTCAGGACGCCAACGTAAAAGTAACCCGGCTGGCCCATGGTGTGCCGGTCGGTGGCGAGCTTGATTTTCTCGACGAAGGTACGCTATCGGCCGCCATGCGGCAGCGGACCCTGTTCTAGCCATCCAGACTTACGGAACGGACGACATGACGAAACTTTTCGCCACACGATCGGCTTTGGTCGCGACGATGATGCTGCTGGCGACCCCGGCCATCTCCGCGCAGCAGGACGACGGGGCGCCGCCACCGCCGAAGCCCGGCAAGCCGATCAGTGCCGGCGAGGTGCTCTCGGGCGAATTGAACGCAATGAAGGTGCGCGACGTCAAGAACGTCGGCAAGCGGATTGCGATGTACCAGATCACCTCGGAGCCGCGTCGACTGCCGGCGCCGAACGGGCTGTGCAATCTCGAGACCGGCCCCGAGACGTTCCAGCTCGTCACCTCGAGCGACGCGCAGGCCACGCAGCTGAAATCGTTTGTCGGCAAGGAGATCTCGGTCAAGGTCGACGAAGTCGCCTGCGCCAGCGATCCCGGCCAGATGAGCGAAGCCGTGATCACGAAGTGGAGCCTGATCAGGAAGCAGTAGGGGGGCGAAAATATCGACGTCGTCTCCACGATTCCGGTGTCGTCGCCCGGCTTGACCGGGCGACCCAGTACGCCGCGGCAGCTGTGATGAACCTCGATGTCTCTGGAATACTGGATCGCCCGCTTTCGCGGGCGATGACCAAGACCGGGACTACACCCTCACCGGCCCCAGCGCCTCGAAATGCCCGCGCTTCTGCAGCCAGGCCAGCAGAACCAGGCTCGGGATCGCCACCAGCACGCAAATCGCGAAGAACAGCGGCCAGCCGGTCGTCTCCGCGACATAGCCCGCACTCGCTGACAGATACGTGCGCCCGACTGCCGCAAGCGCGGTGAGCAGCGCGTATTGCGTCGCCGTGTGCAGCGGATTCTGGCACAGCGCGGAGAGATAGGCGACGAAGATCACGGTGCCGATGGCGCTGGTGAAGTTCTCGCAGGTGATGGCAAAGGCCAGCGCCCATTGGCTGGTGCCGACGAAGGCCAGCCAGGAGAAGGAGAGATTGGCGAGCGCCTGCACCACGCCGCCGATCCACAGGCTGGTCGCAAGCGAATAGCGCCGCGCGAGGAAGCCGCCGGCAAAGCCGCCGATCAGCGTTGCCGCGAGGCCGACGCCCTTCACGATCGCCGCATAATCGTTGCGGGAAAAGCCGAGGTCGATCACGAACGGCGCGGTCATCGTGCCAGAGAAGGCATCGGTGAACTTGAACAGCACGACGAAGGCGAGCGCGGCGAGCGCGTCCTTGCGCGACAGGAATTCCGAGAAAGCCCCGATCGCCGCGTGCAGCACGCGCGCGAACGCCGTCTCGGTTTGTGTCGCGGCTTCCGCCCGCACCGATTGCTCGGGCTCGGTCGCGGCCAGCGCGGTAATCGTGCCGATCAGCACCATCGCCGCCATCACCACGTAGCCCCACATCCAGGCCGACGCGCGCGGAATGCCGGTGCCCTCGAAGCCGGACACGATGAACAGCGCGCCCGCGGTCGAGACCAGCATGCCGATGCGATAGGCCGCGACATAGGACGCCATTCCGGCGGCCTGCTCGCTCTCCGGCAGGCTCTCGACGCGGAAGGCGTCGACCACGATGTCCTGCGTCGAGGAGGTGGTCGCGACCAGCAGCGCGCCGAGCGCGACGTAGAACGGCGAGCGCGCGGGATCGGTCAGCGCCAGCAGCAGGATCGCGATGATCAGCAATAGCTGCGAGAACAGCAGCCAGCCGCGCCGCCGTCCGAACGCGCGGGTGAATAGGGGCACATGCAGCGCATCCACCAGCGGCGCCCACAGGAATTTCAGCGTGTAGGGCGTGCCGACCAGCGCAAACAGCCCGATGGTCTTGAGATCGACCCCGGCCTCGCGCATCCACACCAGCAGCGTCGAGCCCGACAGCGCCAGCGGCAGCCCCGAGGAGAAACCGAGGAACAGCACGATCAGCACCCGCGGTTGCAGGTAAACGGCCAGGCCGTCGCGCCAGGAGGTGGGGGCCGTGTCGGCGCCGGCAGGGGAGGTCGCGTCGGGTGCGGTCATGGGGAGGTGTTAGCAGATTCTGGGGGCCACAAGTGAGGTGTCGTCGCCCGGCTTGACCGGGCGACCCCAGTATCCCAGAGGCCGGAGTTATGGAGGACCCGCGATCCCCGAATAGAGATCGTTCCAATCCGGATTGTCTTTCTCGATCAGCGCGATCTTCCAGTCGCGCTTCCACTTCTTCAGTCGTTTCTCCGTTTGATCGCATTCTCGGGATCATCGAACTGCTCGAAATAAACTAGCTTCACGACGCCGTAATCCTTCGTGAAGCTCTCGACCAACTGCAATTTGTGTTCGGCTACGCGACGGATGAGGTCATTTGTCACGCCAATGTAGAGCGTGCCACCAATCTTGCTGGCTAGGATGTACACGTAGTAGCAGCGTGCGCCCATCTGCCGTCTCTGGGATACTGGGTCGCCCGGTCAAGCCGGGCGACGACAGTGTGCCTCAAAACTCACTCCCCCGCCTGGAGCTTCCGCGGGAACAGCTCCGCGGCACCTGCCGCCACCAGATGCGATCCCTCCGGCGCATCGGTCTTGCTGAAATCGAGCTCCTCGATTCTCCCGGCGCGCTTCTCGATCTTGTCGGCGGAGATCAGCACCTGCCGGACGTCCTCGTTCGCGTCGGCAAAATGCTTCTGCAATTTCAGCACGCGGTCGCGCAGGCGTCCCAAATCGTCGCCGAGCTTGATCACCTCGGTGCGGATCTGATCGGCGGCGTCGCGCATGCGCGCGTCCTTCATGATCTGCTGCATCACCTGGATCGCGAGCATCAGTAGCGAAGGCGACACCAGCACGACACGGGCGCGATAGGCCTTCTGGATCACATCGTCGAAACCGTCATGGATCTCGGCGTAGACCGATTCCGACGGCACGAACATCAGCGCCATCTCCTGGGTCTCGCCGGTGACGAGATATTTGTCGGCGATGTCGCTGACATGCTTCATCACGTCGCCGCGCAGCCGCTGCGTGGCGATGCGCCGCTCCTCGTCGGTGCGGGCGTCGTGCAGCGCGGTCATCGCCTCCAGCGGAAATTTGGCGTCGATGCAGAGCGGACGCTGGTCGGGCAGGAACACCACGCAGTCCGGCCGCTTGCCGGTCGAGAGCGTGAACTGGAATTCGTAAGAACCCTTTGGAAGCCCGTCCTGGACGATCGCCTCCATCCGCGCCTGGCCGAAGGCGCCGCGCGACTGCTTGTTGGCGAGCACGTCGCGGAGCGTCGTCACCTGCGTGGTGAGGTCGGTGAGGTTCTTGTGCGCGTTGTCGATGATGCCGAGCCGCTCGTGCAGCGCGCGCAGGCTCTCCATGGTGTTGCGGGTCGAGTGTTCCATGGACTGGCCGACCCGATGGGTCACCGAATCCAGCCGCTCGTTGACCGCGCGCGCCATGTCGGCCTGGCGGCCGGCCAGCGCCTGGGTCATGGCGTCGGCGCGGCCGGCAGCTTCGCTCTGGGCGTGCAGCACCTGGCTGAGGCGCTCCTCGAGCTCGTCCGCGCGGATGGCATTGGCCATGGCGAGTTCCGCACCGCGCCGTCCCGAGCGGGCGATCACCACCGCAATCACCACCAGCAGGATGAGGACGAGGGCGCCGAAGCCGATCAGCGCATCAATGGTGCGGACCGGCCAGTCGCCAGCCAGGAAAATGATCTCGTTCATGGCGGCCCTTGTAGCCGATTCGACACCCTCCGCGAACGAATAGCGAACGCTTATGGTTAACAGCCCCTTAATTTTTATGGTTAACGAAACCTGAAGTTTTATGGTTAGCGGAGGGTTAACGGAGTTCCTCGCCGCATTGACCGCATCCGGCATGCGGCTTAAATCGCGGCCATGGCCCTCAGAGAAATCATCATCCTGCCCGACAAGCAGCTGCGTCTGGTCTCCAAGCCGATCGAGAAGGTCACGACGGAGATCCGCAAGCTTGCCGACGACATGTTCGAGACCATGTACGACGCGCCCGGTATCGGCCTCGCGGCGATCCAGATCGCGCAGCCTCTGCGGCTGATCACCATGGACCTCGCCAAGCCCGACCCGGACGGCGAGACCAAGCCGGAGCCGCGCGTCTTCATCAACCCCGAGATCATCGCGTCTTCCGAGGATCTGTCGATCTACGAGGAAGGCTGCCTGTCGATCCCCGAATATTACGAGGAGGTCGAGCGGCCTGCGAAGGTGCGCGTGCGCTTCACCGACCTCGACGGCAAGGTGCACGAGGAGGACGCCGAAGGCCTCTACGCCACCTGCATCCAGCACGAGATCGACCATCTCAACGGTGTGCTATTCGTCGACTATCTGTCAAAACTCAAGCGCGACCGCGTCATCAAGAAGTTCGAGAAAGCCGCCAAGCGCGCGGAGTAAGTCATTTGTAAGCACCGGTGCTGCCGCGAACTCCCATGCGCTCCCTCCCCCCTTGCGGGGAAGGGCGGGGGAGAGGGGTAGCCCAGGCGGAAGTCTAACCGGGGCGAAGAACTGGTCCGCGCTCATACCGAGAGAGCGCGTCGTGTGGCACCCCTCTCCCTAGCCCTCCCCCGCAAGGGGGGAGGGAACATACCGAGTCCTTGTCATGCCCCTCCGCCTCATCTTCATGGGCACGCCCGATTTCTCCGTGCCGACGCTGCTCGAGCTGGTCTCGCACGGCCACGAGATCGCGGCGGTCTATACGCGCGCGCCCAAGCCCGGCGGACGGCGCGGCCTGCAATTGCAGCCGACCCCGGTCGAGGAAGCCGCGCGAAAGCTTGGCGTGCCCGTGCTGACGCCGAAGTCGCTGAAGACGCCCGAAGCGCTCGACGAGTTTCGCGCCTTCGACGCCGATGCCGCCGTCGTCGTCGCCTATGGCATGATCCTGCCGCAGGCGATCCTCGATGCGCCGAAGCTCGGCTGTTACAATCTGCACGCCTCGCTGCTGCCGCGCTGGCGCGGCGCTGCGCCGATCAACCGCGCCGTCATGGAAGGCGATGCCGAGAGCGGCGTCATGGTGATGAAGATGGATGTCGGCCTCGACACCGGCGACGTCGCCATGGCCGAGCGCATCGCGATCCCCGACAACATGACCGCAATCGATCTGCATGACCGTCTCTCCCGGCTCGGTGCCGATCTGATGGTGCGCGCGATGGCCGCACTCGCCCGCGGCGGGCTCCAGCTCAAGAAGCAGAGCGAGGATGGCGTCACCTACGCCGCCAAGATCGACAAGGCCGAAGCCCGGATCGACTGGACCAGGCCCGCGCGCGCCGTGCTGCGCCACATCCACGGATTGTCGCCGTTTCCCGGCGCCTGGGCCGAGCTTGAGAACGCACGCGTGAAAATCCTGCGCTGCGAGCTGGCAAAGGGCTCCGGCGCACCCGGCGCGGTGCTCGACGACCAGCTCACGATTGCCTGCGGCGAGGGCGCGGTCCGCATCCTCGAGCTGCAACGCGAAGGCAAGGCGCGGATGCAGGCCACGGACTTTCTGCGCGGCGTGCCGGTGAAGCCGCCGATGCGGCTGGCCTGATGCCCCGCTACAAGCTCACCATCGAATATGACGGCGCGCCGTTCTTCGGCTGGCAGGTGCAGGACACGCTGCCTTCCGTGCAGGGCGCGTTAGAGGCGGCGGTGAAGGCGATGACCGGCGCGGATTTGCGCGTGCACGGTGCGGGCCGCACCGACGCCGGCGTGCATGCGCGCGGCCAGGTCGCGCATGTCGACATCGACAAGCAGTTTCCGCCGGGCCGTTTTCGCGACGGATTGAATGCGCATCTGCGCCCGCATCCAATCGCGGTGCTGGAGGCAGAGGTCGTCCCTGACACCTTCGAGGCACGCTTCTCGGCCGTGAAGCGGCACTACCGCTACCGCGTCGTCAACACCCGCGCCAATCTCGCGCTCGATGTCGGTCACGCCTGGCGCGTGCCGCGCCGGCTCGATGCCGATGCGATGCATGCGGCGGGACAACGCCTGCTCGGCAAGCACGATTTCACGACGTTTCGCGACACCGAGTGCCAGGCCAAATCGCCGGAGAAGACGCTCGACCAGCTCGACGTGCTGCGCGACGGCCGCGAGATCACGATTCTCACCTCGGCGCGCTCCTTCCTGCACAGCCAGGTGCGCTCGATGGTGGGATCCCTGGTGTGGGTCGGCGAGGGCCGCTGGACCGCGGACGATCTCTCCGCGGCGCTCGAAGCCCGCAACCGCGCGGCGTGCGGTATCGTCGCGCCGCCTGACGGGCTGTATCTGATGAAGGTGGATTATTAGACGAGAGCCAGACGCCCTTGCCTCATCATCAGTGTCATGCCCCGGCTTGACCGGGGCATCCAGTACGCCGCGGCCTCTCGATGCTATCGCTGCTGTCTCGGAGTACTGGATCGCCCGGTCAAGCCGGGCGATGACAGTGGAGTGATGGGCGAGAGTTGAGTCTCACCCAAAATACCGCGCCAAAATCCCCCGATACACCTGCGTCAGCTTCTCCAAATCCACCACCGGCACGCGCTCGTCGACCTGGTGCATGGTCTGGCCGACCAGGCCGAACTCGATCACCGGACAGTAGCTCGAGATGAAGCGCGCATCCGAGGTGCCGCCTGAGGTCGACAGCTCCGGCTTGCGCCCGGTCACCTCCTCGATCGCGGAGACCGCGAGGTCGGTGAACGGGCCGGGCTTGGTCACGAACACATTCGAGTTCGAGGGCTCCCAGACGATGCGGGCGCGGATGCGGTTGCCGCAGGCTTTCGTCAGACGTGTCTCGACCAGCTCGCGCAGGCTCGCCTGGGTGTGGTTGTCATTGTAGCGGATGTTGAACTTTGCGCGGGCCTCGCCGGGGATGACGTTGTTGGCCTTGTTGCCGACGTCCACCGAGGTGAATTCGAGATTGGAGGCCTGGAACTGCGCGCTGCCATGGTCGAGCGGCTCGTCACTGATCGCCACGATCAGCCGCGAGATATCAGGCACCGGATTGGAGGCACGGTGCGGATAGGCGACATGGCCCTGCACGCCGTCGACATAGAGCGTGCCGGACTGCGAGCCGCGGCGGCCGACCTTGATGGTGTCGCCGAGCGTCTCGACGTTGGAGGGCTCGCCGAGCACGCAATGGTCGAACTTTTCGCCGCGCTCCGCGGCCCATTTCAGCAGCTTGATGGTGCCGTTGATGGAGACGTCTTCCTCGTCGCCCGTGATCAGGAACGAGATCGAGCCCTTTCCATCGGCGCGCGGCGTGCCGCCATTCGCGGCGAGATGCTCGAGCACGGCTGCCACCGAGCAGGCGATGCCACCCTTCATGTCGACCGCGCCGCGGCCGTGCAGAAAGCCGCCCCGGACCTCGCCCGAGAACGCGCCGACGCTCCAGGCGCTCTCGTCGCCGGGCGGCACCACGTCGGTGTGGCCGGCGAAGGTGATGTGCGGGCCTTCAGTGCCGATCCGCGCATAGAGATTGTCGACGTCGGCTGTGCCTGCTTCGCTGAAGGTCACGCGGTGGCAAGTGAAGCCGGCAGCGTTGAGGGCTTTCTCAAGCACCCCCAGCGCACCGGCATCGGCCGGAGTTACCGAGGGGCAGCGGATGAGATCGCGGGCAATCGAGAGAGCATCGGTCATGCGCTCCGCTTAACATGCATGCCGCCGGGTGGGCTAGCGCTGGGCGGCACCAATTCGAGCTCGCTTTGCTGGTCCCAGCTTTTTGCAGGGGACGAGCCGTCCTCGGTCTCGGCCAATGGATCAGGACCGAACCGATTGTCGCCGGTACTGCCGGGGACGCAGAACATCTCGACGAAGCCCCACAGCCACAGACTGGAAGCGCCGAGGCTGAATGGAAGCGTCCAGTTGGAGTCGGGCAGCAGATCCGAGAACTGGCTGAACAGGCCGGGCACGACGAAGAAGGCAATGATCCACCGGCCACTCCTGTCGCGATCATGCAGCCGCTTGATCGCAGTCGCGAGATAGATCCAGAGGAACAGCGACAAGCCGAACGCCTTCAGGATCAGGTTGGTGCGATCAACGGGCGCCAGCGAGCGATAGGCCCGGGGATCGACCAGCTTGAAGAGGTCGTCGAGGCCGAAGTCGAAATCGAGTTTCAGGGATAGCTTCAACGCCCCCTCGGCCTCGATGAGGTGGATCACCTGACCGATCACGCCGAGCAGCGCCGCCAGCAGCGCGACGATGAGCAGCGCCTGCCACAGCAAAGCGCGGTTGATGCGGCCGTCGAAGCGAAAGAGGTACCAGGTCCAGTCCATGGCGAAGGTTCCGGGCAGCGGAGGCCGTCCGGTGATTGGTCGCGATGGAGGGATAGAGGGTTCGATTGGCGCCGCAAGGGGCTCTTTCACCTCGCCCCGCTTGCGGGAGAGGTGAAAGAGAGAATCTTATCAATCCCGCAGCAGCTCGTTGATGCTGGTCTTCGAGCGCGTGCGCTCGTCGACGCGCTTGACGATCACGGCGCAGGCCGTGCTCGGGCCGATGTGGCCGTTCTTCATCGGCTTGCCGGGCAGCGCGCCGGGCACGACGACCGAATATTCCGGCACCTCGCCCACGAAGACCTCGCCGGTCTCGCGATCGACGATCTTGGTGGAGGCGCCCAGGAACACGCCCATCGCCAGCACCGCGCCCTTGCGCACGATCACGCCTTCGGCGACCTCGGAGCGCGCGCCGATGAAGCAGTCGTCCTCGATGATCACGGGCTCGGCCTGGAGCGGCTCGAGCACGCCGCCGATGCCGGCGCCGCCGGAGATGTGCACGCGCTTGCCGATCTGCGCGCAGGAGCCGACGGTGGCCCAGGTGTCGACCATGGTGCTCTCATCGACATAGGCGCCGAGATTGACGAAGGACGGCATCAGCACGACGTTCTTGGCGATGAAGGCCGAGCGGCGCACCACCGAACCCGGCACCGCGCGAAAACCGGCATCGCGAAAACGGTTCTCGCCCCAGCCCTCGAACTTCGAGGGCACCTTGTCCCACCAGGTCGCCTTGCCGGAGCCGCCGGGAATGACACCCATGTCGTTGAGGCGGAAGGACAGCAGCACGGCCTTCTTCAGCCATTGATTGACCTTCCACTTGCCGTCGGCCCCGCGCTCCGCGACGCGGGCCTCGCCCTTGTCCAGGATCTCCAGCGCCTGGTCCACGGCCTCGCGCACCTCGCCCTTGGTCGAGGTCGAGATGCCGTCACGCGCGTCGAAGGCGCTGTTGATGGTGGATTCGAGGGCGGACAGGGACATCGGGATTTCCTCTAGGGAACGGAATTTTGGTGGATTGGGAGGCTTTTTCCGGATTTGGCGGGGAGGAGTCAAGCTTGGTTCGCTGTCATCACCCGCGAAAGCGGGTGATCCAGTACGCCGCGGCGGTTGTGATGAATCGAGATGGCAGTGATTACTGGATACCCCGCTTTCGCGGGGTATGACGACCTAGTTGGGACGCAACAGTCCCGCCAAAAACCCCGCCAGATCATCCGTGACGTGGTCGACATGGGGCGCGTCCCGGCCCTCCAGTTCCCAGTCCTCCCGCACCACTTCCTTGGTGCCGTCAGGCACCACCAGCACAGTGGTCATGCCGAGCGCGTGCGGGACGGTGAGGTTGCGAGCGAGGTCCTCGAACATCGCAGACCGGGTCGGATCGACCGCATGGTCTTCGAGGAATTTTTGATAGGTCAGCGGCGACGGCTTCGGCTCGAACCCGGCGGCGATGATGTCGAACACGCCGTCGAAATGCGTGGCGAGGCCGAGCCGCGCCAGCACGGCATCGACATGGTCGACCGAGCCGTTGGTCAGGATCAGCTTGCGGCCCGACAGTCTTGCGATGGCTTCGCCGAGGGCCGGGTTCGGCTCCAGCGGCGAGTGGTCGATCTTGTGGACATAGGCGAGGTAGTCGTCGGCGCGCACGCCATGCAGGGTCATCATGCCGCGCATGGTGGTGCCGAAGCGCTGATAATAATCCTTCTGGATCTTGCGCGCTTCCTCCGGACCGATGTTCAGCCAGTTGCAGACGAACTCCCCGATCCGCGCATCGACCTGCTGCCACAGATTGACGTGGTGCGGGTAGAGCGTGTTGTCGAGGTCGAACACCCAGGTGTCGACGTGGGCAAAGGTGCGGCGTGGATTCATCACTGGTCTCTCAATCACGGCATCGCAAAGCGCAGCGTCTTGCCGCCGCTCGACATGTCCACCACGCCGAAACCCGTCGCCGCGAATCCGCGCGCGCCGCAATCGGCATGCTCGTTGGTCTCGAACTTGGTCTCGCGCGTGCAGAGCTGCTTGTCGCCGCCCCAGTTCAGCGGCTTGTCCTTCAGCTTGATGACGCGGTTGTCGGCGTCGATGGCTTCAGCGAAGCTGAAGATCTGCTTCGGCTGCCCGGTCACATCGGGGTGCAGGCACGTCCTGGGATCGATGCGATACCAGCCGCGGCTCGTCACGGACTTGCCGTCGTCGGTGGCGACCGCCGCCATCACCTTGTGCGGCGTGTCGTTGCACCAGGTCAGGCCGGTTGCAGAAGGCGTCTGCACCGCATCGACCATGGTCTTGAAGAAGTTCGGCGACGACATGATGTCCGCCGCCAGTCCGCGGCTCTTCAGGAAGGCGGCAAGTGCTGCTTGCGTCTTCGGCCCGTCGACGCCGTCGATCGGCGCGGCGTCGTAGCCCGCGATCACCAGCAGTCGCTGGATGCCGGCGAGGCGGGCCTGCTCGTCGTCATATTCGGAATCCTCGGCGAGATAGGCCGTGAAATTGCCGTCCGCGGCTTGCGTCGGCGTGATCTGGGTGAAAGGGACTTGCGTCTGGCCGCTGCGGCATTGCCGCGCGGCCGCGATGACGAAATTGTCCTGCGCCACGCACAGCGTGTCGCTGCCGTTCTGCGGGATCGGCGAGGCGCCGTAGACGCCGAGCGCGCGGGCATTGAGCAGGATGCGGTCGGCGGTCAGCGTGCCCTGCACCACGACGCGGCAGGTGGCGGGATCGATCCTGAACCAGCCGCGCGTCGCGGTCGCCGCCTTGTCGTCGATGCCGATCGCGGCCTCGACGACATAGGACATGCGGTTGCAGATTTTCAGGTCGGCCAGGGCGGGCGCGGAGGAGAAGAAGAACGAGATGGCCGCGGCGGGCAGCGTCATCAGGAAACGCGTCAGGGTCGAGCGGCGGGGGCGCTGAACTCTCGGCTCGTCATGCCCGGCCTTGTGCCGGGCATCCACGTTCTTGGCGCGAGACGAAAGGTCGTGGATGGCCGGGACAAGCCCGGCCATGACGGCTTGCTTTGGCCCGCTCATCATCACTTATGGATCAGCGTTCCCGTGCCCGTGTTGGTGAAGAGCTCGAGCAGCACCGCGTGCTGCGTCTTGCCGTCGATGATGACGACGCCCTCCACGCCCTGTTCGAGCGCGTAGATGCAGGTCTCGACCTTCGGAATCATGCCGCCGGAAATGGTGCCGTCGGCGATCAGCTTTCGCGCGTCCTTCACCGAAAGCTGCGGGATCAGCTTCTTCGACTTGTCGAGCACGCCAGGTACGTCGGTGAGCAGCAGCAGGCGCTTTGCCTTCAGTGCGCCGGCGACCGCACCGGCAAAGGTGTCGGCGTTGACGTTGAGCGTCTGGCCTTCCTTGGAGGTCGCGAGCGGCGCCAGCACCGGGATCAGCTCGTAGCCGATCAGCTGGTTGAGCAGCGTGAGGTCGACCTTCTCGGGGTCGCCGACGAAGCCGAGATCGATCGCCTTCTCGATGTTCGAACCCGGATCGACGATGGTGCGCGTCGTCTTCGACGCCTTCACCATGTTGGCGTCCTTGCCCGACAGCCCCACGGCCTTGCCGCCGGCTTCGTTGATGTAGCCGACGATCTGCTTGTTGACGGAGCCGGCCAGCACCATCTCGACGATCTCGATGGTCGCGGCATCGGTGATGCGCAGGCCTGCTGCGAACTCCGACTGGATGCCGAGGCGCTTGAGCATGGTCGCGATCTGCGGCCCGCCGCCATGCACCACCACCGGGTTGATCGCGGTCTGCTCGAGCAGCACGATGTCGCGGGCAAAGTTCTTCGCGGTCTCCTCGTCGCCCATGGCATGGCCGCCATATTTGATGACGATGGTTTCCTCGTCATACTGCTGCATGTGCGGCAGCGCTTCGGACAGGATGCGGGCCTGGTCGAGCGGGGAGATGTCGGTCATGAGGCGGATCTCGCTGGCGGGACTGTCGGTGCGCGTTCTATCCGATTGGCGGGCGCGGCGCAAAGTGGTCTTCATGCCCCGGACGCAGGCGCGTAGCCCGGATGGAGCGAAGCGTAATCCGGGAATCTAGCCGCGAATTCGGCCCCGGATTGCGCTTCGCTCCATCCGGGCTACGGGCGCTACGGGCTGCGCTTGGCCACCACCGCCGCGAGCGTCACCGCCAGCCAGCTCAAGATCATCACCGTCCCACCCGTCGGCGCGGCATACGGAAACAGCGCGTGCCCCGCATATTGCCGCAAGGTGAGATCGCCCGCGAACAGCGCGGCGCCGATCACGAAGCCGAACGCCGCGATGAGGCCAATTCCGCCGTGCAGAAGGCCGCGCGCGAGCAGGGCGACGCCTGCGAGTATGGCAGTTGCGTGAAACAGCAGCATGGCGCTGGCGGAGGCGAGCCGGCTGGCGTCGGCGTCGTGAGCGGAGGCGGCGGCCAGCGCGACGCCGGCGGCGCCCATCAAACCGGCAAGCCCAATCAGCAGGCGGAATGCAGGCGTCACGAGGTTCGCTCTTCCAGCAGCTTCGCCATCGCGGCACGCAGCTCGGCCATGCCGGTCGAGCTCCGCGACGAGGTCGCGAGCACGTTCGGAAACGCCGCCGGATGTTTTGCCAGCGCGGCCTCGGTCTCGGCGATGCGGGACTGAAGCTCGGACGCCTTCACCTGGTCGGCCTTGGTCAGCACGATCTGGTAGCTCACCGCGGAACGGTCGAGCGTCCCCAGGATTTCGAGATCGACGTCCTTGAGGCCATGGCGCGCGTCGATCAGCACGTAGACGCGTGCGAGCGAGGCGCGCCCCAGCAGGAATTTGTGGATCAGCTCGGTCCAGGACGCGACTTGCGTCTTCGGCGCCTTGGCGTAGCCATAGCCGGGCATGTCGACGAGGCGCAGGTCCTTCTTGCCGGGGACCTCGAAGAAGATCAGTTCCTGGGTGCGGCCCGGCGTATGCGAGGTACGCGCAAGCGCGTTGCGGCCGGTCAGCGCGTTGATCAGGCTGGACTTGCCGACATTGGAGCGGCCGGCAAAGGCGATCTCCAGCCCGTCCATCGGCGGCAGCGTCGCAATCGAGGGCGAGGCCCAGATGAACTGCCAGTCGCGGGTGAACAGCTTTCGCCCGGTCTCGATCAGCTTCGCATCTTTGTCGTCGGTCATGCGAAGGCCTTCAGTTGTTTACCTTCGTCATTGCGAGCGAAGCGAAGCAATCCAGAAATGCATCCGCGGAGGGACTCTGGATTGCTTCGTCGCTTCGCTCCTCGCAATGACGGAGAGCTACGTCGCCTTCTTCGCGAACGTCGCCTTGAGATTGTCGAACAGCTCCACCTTCACGCCATTGCGGCGCATGATGAAGCTCTGCTGGAGGACCGAGAGCGTGTTGTTCCAGGCCCAGTAGATCACGAGACCCGCCGGGAAGCCCGCCAGCATGAAGGTGAAGATCAGCGGCATCCAGTTGAAGATCAGCTGCTGGGTCGGATCCGGCGGCGTCGGGTTCAGCTTCATCTGGAACCACATCGTGATGCCCATGATGATCGGCCAGATGCCGAGCGCGAGGTAGTGGCCGAACAGCGGAAGGGTAGTCGGATCGAACGGGATCAGCCCGAACAGGGTGAAGAGGTTGGTCGGATCGGGCGCAGAGAGATCCTTGATCCAGCCGAAGAACGGCGCATGCCGCATCTCGATGGTGACGAACAGCACCTTGTAGAGCGAGAAGAACACGGGGATCTGGATCACCACGGGAAGACAGCCGGCGACCGGATTGATCTTCTCCTTGCGGTAGATCTCCATCATCTCCTGCTGCTGCTTCACCTTGTCGTCGGGAAAGCGCTCCTTCAGCGCCTGAAGCTGCGGCTGCACCGACTTCATCTTCGCCATCGAGGCGTAGGACTTGTTGGCCAGCGGGAAGAACAGCAGCTTGACGATCACGGTGACGAGCAGGATCGAGATGCCGAAATTGCCGAAGAAGCGGTAGAAGAAGTCGAGGCCGAGGAACATCGGCTTGGTGATGAAGTAGAACCAGCCCCAGTCGATCAACAGATCGAAATGGTTGAGGCCGAGCTCCTTGTTGTAGCCGCCGAGACCGGCGAACGGGAACACGCCGACGACGCCGGCTTCCTTGGCGCCGGCGAACAGCCGCGCGTTCGCGGTCGCAGTGCCGCCGATCGCGACGGTGACGGGGTCGAGCAGATAATCGGTCTGGTAGGTGTGGACGTTGCCGACCGGGTTCGACGAGAAACGCGCCTGGAGCTGTGCACTGGTGTCCGGCAGCAGCGCCGAAGCCCAGTACTTGTCGGTGATGCCGAGCCAGCCATTGGTGGCCTTGAAGTTCACCGCCTTGGCTTCGTCGATCTTCTTGTAGGCGTATTCCTGCAGGCCATCGAGATAGCCGATCAGGCCTTCATGCAGGATGTAGTAGCCGGAGACCTGCGGCGTGCCGTGGCGCGAGATCAGCGCGAACGGGTAGAGCGTGACAGGCGCGTTGCCGACATTGCTCACCTCGTCCTTGAGCGTGAAGAGATAATGGTCGTCGACCGCGATGGTGCGGCGGAAGGTGAGGCCCTCGCCATTGTCCCACTTCAGCACCACCGGCGTTGTCGGCGTCAGGCTGCCGCTGCCGTCCTGCTGCCAGAGGGTCTGGGCGTCCGGCAGCTTGGCGGTCACGCCCGTTGCCGGCACCCAGCCGAACTCGGCGTAATAGGGTTCTGCGGTGCCCGAGGGCGAATAGAGCACGATCGGCGGCGACTTCGGGTCGACCGTCTCGCGGTATTGCACCAGCGCGATGTCGTCGATGCGGCCGCCCTTCAGCGAGATGCTGCCGGCAATCCGCGGCGTGTCGATCTTCACGCGCGGGCTGGCGGCAATCGCGGTCTCGCGGGCAACGACCGGCTGGGCCTGGTTCGCGGCCGGTGTTGACGGCTGGGCCGCGCTGCCGGGCTGCGGCGCGGCGCCCGGCGTTGCGGAGGCAGTCGGCTGCGGCGTGTTCTTCTGGAGCTCGGCCTGCGCCTGCTGCTGGGCGCGCTGCTTCTCCATCGCCGGCACGTTGTAGAAATACTGCCAGGCGATCAGCACCAGGCCGGAGAGAATGACGGCGAGGATGGTATTGCGATTGTCGGTCATCACTATTGTCTCGTCATCAATCCGGTTTGCGGCTGGTCGCAGGAGCGGGGCCGGGCCTTGAGCCGTCAGTTCTTGGGCCGCGTCCCTTGTGCGTATGCCGCGCAGGCTTCGTGAACGCTATGCGCAGATCGTCGAGCATGGTGGCGAAGTCGCGCGAGAGCGCGTCCCTTCGGCCGACCAGTACATAATCATGATGGGGCTGCATCGACACCGGATCGAGCCGCTTCACCAATTCGCGAAGCCGGCGCCGGATGCGATTGCGCTCGGGGGCGTTGCCGTTCTTTTTGGTAACGGTGAAGCCGATCCGGATCGGGCCGCTGTCGTCGCGGCGGCGGCTTTGCAGGACGAACGCGGGATTATTCGCCCGCGCGCCATTGGCAACGGCGAGGAAATCCGCCCGCTGCCTCAGCCGATCCATGATGAAATCCCAAAAATGGGGGTCCGGCTCAGGCGCTCAGACGCTTGCGGCCGCGGGCGCGGCGGGCGGCGAGAACCTTGCGGCCGCCGGCAGTGGCGAGACGGGCACGGAAGCCGTGACGGCGCTTGCGCACCAGTTTGCTGGGTTGATAAGTCCGCTTCACGGGTTTTTCTCCGCTGACCGGGCAATTTGCCTGTAGAATTGATGATAAAGTCCGGAAGATGCGGCCCAAAACGGGCCCTTTTCGGCCCCAAGAGAGCCGCTCCCGGCGTGCGCACCGGGTCATCGCGGACAATTTGCGCGGCTTATAAGCGAGCGTCTTCTTTTCGTCAACGTCGCAAGAGCGCGCTGTTCCGGTGAATATCACTGTTTGCGCGGGGTTTTTAACCCTTGAGGTGGCGACTCGCGATATCAGACCTTACATCCCACCTTGAGAGATTAGCGATCCGTAATTTGACCGGCCCCCGGCCGGGTCGCATCCTTCATCAGCCAGGCTCTATTACAAAGCCAACAGGGGCGAACTTCGTGGCAGCGACAGACCTCCAGCCGGTCCATGATGCGGATCAGCCGGGCCAGCCGGCGATGCGGCCGCGTGGGCCCAGCGGGCTCGGGCTATCCGGCAAGCTGTTGCTGCTCACCGTCCCCCTGGTGATGATCGCCGCCGTCCTGCTCTACGTGCCCGCCATCGCCAACTTCTGGGTCAACCGGCTCAATGACCGCGTCGCGGCGGCCAACACCGCCGCGCTGGTGCTCGACGCCGCCCCGCTCGGCATGGTGCCCGAGTCGCTGTCGCGCGAGATCCTGAAAAGCATCAATGCGCGTGCCGTCGCCATCAAGATGGGGCAGCAGCGGCGGCTGCTCGCCAGCGACAACCTTCCCACCGCTATCGAGCATGACATCGACCTGCGCGACATGACGGTGTGGGAGGCGATCACCGGCTCGTTCCGGATGATGCTCGAGACCGGCAACCAGGCCATCCGCATCGTCGGACCCGGCGTCGGCAACGCCCAGTTCATCGAGATCGTGACCGATGAGCTGCCGCTGCGGCAGCAGATGTATCGCTTCTCCCGCAACGTCGTGGTGGTCGCGCTGATCATCGCGGTGCTGACCGCGGGCCTGGTCTATCTCGCGCTGCATTATCTCTTCGTGCGCCCGATGCGGCGGCTGACCGCGAGCCTGGTCGGTTTCCACGAAAACCCCGAAAGCTCGGCGCGGATCATCGTGCCGAGCCAGCGCAGCGATGAAATAGGCGTCGCCGAGCGCGAATTGTCGGACATGCAGCGCGACCTGATGTCGATGCTGCATCAGAAGAGCCGGCTCGCCGCCCTCGGCCTCGCGGTCTCCAAGATCAACCACGATCTGCGCAATCTGCTCGCGTCGGCCCAGCTTCTGTCCGACCAGCTCGCCAGCGTGCCGGATCCGCGGGTGCAGCGTTTTGCACCGAAGCTGGTGCGCTCGCTCGAGCGCGCCATCGCCTTCTGCCAGTCGACGCTGTCCTACGGCCGCGCCCAGGAAGCGGCGCCCGACCGCCGCATGCTCCTGATCGAGCCTGTCGTGCTGGAGGTGCGCGAAACCGCGGGCCTCGCCAGCGACGCTTCGATCGCCTGGGTCGCCGCGATCGAGCGCGGGCTTGCGGTCGATGCCGATCCCGACCAGCTCTTCCGCGTGCTGCTCAACCTCGTCCGCAACGCCGCCCAGGCGCTGGAAAGCCATTCGTCGGGCGACGGCGGGGCGCAGCAGATCCGGATCACCGGAAAGCGCGAAGGTGCCGTTGCCATCCTGGAGGTCTCCGACACCGGCCCCGGTGTCCCCCAGAAGACCCGGGACCATCTGTTCGAGGCGTTCCAGACCTCCGGCCGCCCCGGCGGCAGCGGGCTTGGTTTGGCGATCGCCGCCGAGCTGGTCCGCGCCCATGGCGGCGAGATCCATCTGGTCGAGGGCACCATCGGCGCCACCTTCCGGATCGTCATCCCCGACCGCCCCGTGGAACTCCTCTCCATCCGCAACGAGCGGCAGAGGGCGTAGGTCGGCCAGAGGCCGACCCGGGAAATCGTCACCTCCCTGTAAAATCTCCCCACCCCGGACCTTGCCAATCGAGGCAAGAGCGGTTAGTCAGAGCGCTCTTTCGCACCCCTCCGGCGCTGTCCGGAGGCTGCCTGCGGGCCCAGCCCGCACTGTTCGCGAAAAACGCGCCCGTAGCTCAGCTGGATAGAGCATCAGACTACGAATCTGAGGGTCGGACGTTCGAATCGTTCCGGGCGCGCCATTCCGCTACAAAACTGGGCACTCCAAAACCTGCCGATTTTGCGCGGGGCGCGGCGACGAGAGTGCGCAAGAGCACGCTTTTCGATCCCATGATGCGAACTTCTTTCGCGTCCACCTCAATGCGCCGAGTACGCGCAACAAGACGCTACTCTGCGAACGATGGCGCTCGGAACGCTGATTTTGAATGCTTTGTCGGTTCGAGCGGCACCAGGCCGCTTCATACGGTGCCGCAGCAGTGCCATCCAAATCAACGTGCAGACAAACACTTACGACCCCCGATGGCCCGGAGCGACACCGTCGCTTCTATCTAGCCGTCCTAATCGGTCGGATCTTTCGCACTGCTTCACGTATTGTCGATGATCTCCTTCACTGCGACAAAGTCCTCTGATGCACGCGCGGCCACGCCACTCTACGACACAGCCGAAGTCATGGTGCGCTGTGCAGCCTTCCTCGGTCATTCGTGTGGTCGGGCCTGGAGGTTGTCTCGAAAAAAATCGGCCACCTCGGTTTCGATCCGGCGATGGATCGCGACGCGATCGACGTCTGCGGCGTCCCTGCAAGCGGCGGGATCTTCCTTCTCCAACGCGGGCGGGCAGGGATCGATAAAAACAAGATGGCCGCCCGGCACGCTCTCCTGCTTGGGCGAGCGCGGCAATGCCGCGGCAAGCGCAAGGATATTGCCCTCCGGGCGGAGATCACTGTGCTCGGCCCGATAGAGCAGCACCGGCATCGTCAATGCGGTCAGCGCTTCCCGGTCGAACGGGGCGCCGAACGGCTCCATCAGCACGAGCGCCTTCAGCGGGAGCACGTCGGCGGCTTGTCCGAAGATTACGTGCGAAGTGTCATTTGTGTCGATCCCGTCACAGGCGCGCGGATCGTCGGTGCGCTCGCGGCAGTATGAAACGAGGTGGGCCCAGTCCGGTGTTGCGCCGGCGGCGATCAGCGCCACCGCGCCGCCAAACGAGTAGCCGACAATACCCAGCCGCGAGCGATCCACTTGCGCGGCGAAGCGTTGGTCAGCGAGAACCTGATCGAGAGCTTCGTGCAGTTGTCGCGGCCGATCGCGCAGAGGCTTAGTCCCGGCGTGGAACGGCGCGATGACGATAAAGCCTTGTCGTGCCAGCGCGGTGATCAGATCGCGGTGATTGAGGGGGCTTCCGCCACGACCGTTGCCGTGTGAGAACAGTAGAACCGGAAACGCCTTCGCCAAGGCGATCGGCGCGTCACGGCGGGCTCGGATGGTGAAGGGCCCGGACTCGAACGCGGCTTCGGCCGCGTCGGTCGGGTAGGCCACGAGGACAACAAGCGGGACCGCGTCCGGTACGGTGATGCGTGCGACGCCGGCCTGGTACCGACCATCGGCGCGCGCAGGCGACGGGCCGGCGGCGAGGGACACAAGCAGCGAAAGCACGATGGCCGCTGCGAGAATGCGTAGTCCGGCCGAGCCGGCGGGCAGTTTGCACATGGCAGTCGTTCCTCCCTTGATGCGTGCCATCAGACGGAATGCTCTTCCGGCTTGAGCAGCCGGTAGTGCAGCCGTGCATAGCCTCCGAGCTTCCTCACTATGCCATTCAACGCGAGCAGCAGAATTCCGCCGATGCCCGCGCTGGCGGCGATCAGCGCGATGCCGGCGAGAGCGCGCAGGACGATCGTGGTGAGCGAGGCGAAGTGCACGACCTTGAAGAGGCTCAGCAGCAGGCCGATCCCGATAACGCCGAGAATGAACATCACAAGGCCGGAGACCAAGAGCACAAGCCCGACGGCGAACATCAGCGGCAGCAGCAACAGAATGTCCACTGCGGCAAGCCCGCCAAGCGCCAGCAACGCCGTCGTGGAATTGCGCACGGAACGATGGTTTTCCCAGCGCCGTAGTCCCGTCTCGACGCGCAATTCGCGCGCCAGTCGCCGCGGATCACCAAGTGCTGTGGCGACGTCCTCCTCGCTGCGGCCGGCGCCATGGGCCTCGTCAAAATAGGCACTGTAGTCGGCAAGGATGTCGTTAATGTTGTCCGCCGGGAGGCCCGTCAGTCCGTCGCGGAGCGTCCGCAGGAAAGCAATACGGTTCATCTAATGTCTCCGAGCAGCTGGTTGACGGCCTCGGTGAATGACCGCCACTCGCGTTTCTGCGCGGCATAGGCGGTACGGCCTGCCGGTGTGAGTCGGTAATATTTTCGCGGCGGGCCGCTGTTCGATTCGACGAGGCGGGTGTCGACGAGCCCGTCATCCTGCATCCGCCGCATCAACGGGTAGATCGTGCCTTCGCCCATGCCGACGGCTGTCGCTAGCGTGCTCGCGATCTCATAGGCGTAGCTCTCGCGGCACGCCAGCAGCGCCAGGACGCACAATTCGAGCGCGCCTTTCTTGAGTTGAATCTGGATTGTTGACTCGGTCATCGAGTTGCTGCGGTTTGTGCTTACAGAGCAACATATAGCAAGGTAGTGACTAATACAAGGTACCTATCAAAACATGATTCATACAACCAGATGATCAATGGCGGCGTCCGCCCGATGGGATGATTGAATCGGGCGTCTTATGAACAGGGCCGCTTGAGTGCACCGCGTCGAAGGCGGTCGAAGATTTATCTATCGCAGCGCATTGCTGGCTGAGGTCTCATGGTCGAATAGCCAAGCAATAGTGCCCATCTTCATCTGCCGCGGCGCGTCACTTAGACTAAGGGCTCGCCAGAGACGCCTGGACATGTCGGTGAATA
Source organism: Bradyrhizobium sp. Arg816 (assembly GCF_029989365.1). Lineage (GTDB taxonomy): Bacteria > Pseudomonadota > Alphaproteobacteria > Rhizobiales > Xanthobacteraceae > Bradyrhizobium. The sequence goes on from NZ_JAPRAQ010000003.1 coordinate 40,341, forward strand.
TGGAGATGACCCATGAAGCTCGCGCATGACGGAATCCAGCTGTCCTTCGACATTGCCGGCGCGGGACCGCTTCAATTCCTGTTCGTCCATGGCCTGGGCGGAGATCGCACGCATTTTGCGCCGCAGATGGAGTATTTCGCCCGTCAAGGCCGGGCATTGAATGCCGAGCTGCGGGGGCATGGTGAGAGCGACAAGCCGCAACAGGCGTATTCGATCGAAAGCTTCGCCGATGATCTCGTCTTTCTGTGCAACCGACAGCAGATCACCAAGCCTGTTATCGTGGGTCAAAGCATGGGTGGCAACATGGCGCTCGAAATCGCCGCCCGCTATCCGGACTTTCCTGCAGGCCTGGTGCTGCTCGACTCAGGGGTGCTCTTCCCTGCCTCGGCAGGGACGGTGTTCGCCGGGTATCTGGAGGGCTTAAGGGGCGCGAATTTTGCGGACGAGGTCCGGAAAATCGTGGCGGACTCCTGTCTGCCGACCGACAGATGCCGCGCCCATGTTGAACAGACCTTTCTGGCGACGCCACAGCACGTGCTGGTGTCCACGTTTACAAGTCTGTTTCCCTGGGATGTGCATCGGGCGCGTGAATGCGCGAAGGCGTGCCGGGTCCCGGTGCTCTACATCGAAGCGGCTCATCGGCTCGCGGATCTGGATCGTTTTGCGGAGCTGTGCCCGCAGCTGGTCACGGCCAAGGCCGTCGGCTCCGGACATTTCCTGTCGCTGGAGGTGCCGGAGCAGATCAACCCGATGATCGACCGGTTTGTCTCGCTCTACGTGCGAAGACCCGGGTAAGCTTCGTCATCGGCCGTGGCGCGCCATTTCCAGACTTTTGGCGCCGACCTACAATCGGGCAAGGACGAAACCCTTTGCAGGCCGGGTGAAGCCGGCCGGAAACAAACCAAGCCTAACCTTCCCCGAGCTTTCCCGTCCAACCCGATTCAAGGGAGGATTTTATGAAAGCAGCGCTCTTGGTTCTGTCGCTTCTTGGCCAGCCCGCGATTCCGATTTCAGACCGCGTGCCCATCTTCAATGTGGAAGCCCTTTGCCGGGACGTTTCCGCCGACGACAAGGCCTCAGGGCTTGCCCTGGCGCAGGACGCCGGCGAGTGCATGCGTGACGAGACAATTGCGCAGCAACAGCTGAGCTCGGCCTGGCTGACTGTTCCGGGTCCCGCGCGTGAAAGTTGCGAAGGCGAGGCTGCGGCAGATGGAATCCAAAGCTATGTCGATCTGCTCACCTGCCTGCAGATGACAGGCTGGGCGAATCCGGCTCCCCCGCCGACGCCCCCGCTCCGGGGAGCGAGCAAGATGCGGAACGCCAGGAATGAGCTGAAGAACGAATTGAAGAATTAGCTGCGCGGGCGAGCCCGCTTACGCGCTCAGCGGGGTCCTGCGAGCGATGCGACGAAGTTCCGGGCGCCGGGTGGCGGTCGCCATCAATGATGGGCCGACACGCCCTTGACGCATTGGGTCAACAGATCAACGCTGGCGAATTGGCTGACATCGCCCAGGCTGATCATGCCGACCATCCGCTTGCTCTTGTTGATCACGAGCAGCCTGCGGATTTTCAGCGTCTCCATGTGATGCACGGCTTTCGCCAGATCGTCGTCGTCCCGGCAGCAATGGATGCCTTCGGTCATCACGTCCCGCGCCGTCATGCGCGCGGCGTTGAAGTTCTTGCTCGCGAGGCCTTTGCAGACGATGTCGCGATCGGTCACCATCCCGATCAGATGGTCGTCATCGCCGATCGGAATGCAGCCGATGTCGTGCCCTTGCATCAACTTCGCGATCTCGGTGATCGGGGTGTCCGGGCTGACCCAATCGACACCCTTGTGCATCACGTCCTTGACCTTCATGGAGGACCTCCGTTGCGAACGCAGCCCCCGTGACGCGATTATACTACGAACTGGGCGCGACCGCACGCGCGCCGCGATGAAGGCGCAGGAAAAATCATCCCGCCGCCATGCCGCGTCAACCGTGCGTGCTGAAGCGTCCATGCGGCGCATTGGACGTCAGCCGTTCGAACTGTGCATGCGTCAGGTGAAGCAGCGTCTCATGGTCGCCGGCTTCGATATAGATCTCGGGCTGCGCCCGGATGCTGTCATCGACGATGAGATCGAGCCCGTAGCATCGGCCTACCGCCGGAACGGCTCCATGCGCGCAGTCCGCGAACAGCCTGTGGATCTCGGTTTCGTTCGCCATCACGAGATCCGCGCCGAGCTTCTCCTTCAAGTCCGGCAAGTTGAGACGGTGCGATGCCGGAACGATCGCGAGCATATAGCCGCCGTCATGGCGCAGCACGACGGCCTTGGCGAAACGATCGCCCGAGACGTGGCAGGCCTGCGCCGTGCGCGCGGATGGGGGGCAATGGTCATGGCGTAGCCTTTCGGATGGATATGCGAGCCATCCACCGTGATGCTGCCCCGCCGCACGATGGGCGGCCGCGTGATTGCCGGATGCCAGCATAGGCCTCGCGCTCGCACGCCGCAATCGGGTCGGGGGTTCGGATCGTTCCGGGCGCGCCTTTCCGCTGCGTTTGCGGCCGATCGATCGTGGCCTTTGCTGCGCTTCCCGTGGCTTACGGAATCCTTGTCACAACGTTGGGCCGGTTCTTCCTGAGCCAGGCGACTGCCTCGGGGCCATCGACGACGCACGCGAAGGTTTCCCAGGTCGGGTCCTCCAGGGACTCCGATTGCAGTCGCTTCGCCGCATACTCAACGAGATCGTGCAAGCCCTCGTATCCTCGTCGGTGCTCGAGGGACTCTGCAATCGCCGTGCTGGTCCAGCCTCGTCGGGCCAGATCGACAATGCTCGGAGCGTCAGCCTCGCTGAACCAAGGTGTGGCATCGAACTCGATGCAGCGGACATTATCGGCGGTGTGGCAAGTGGCGTGGATCATGGGTTCCTCCGTTCGCCGGCTCAGTTTCACATCGCTGCCTCGCACGCGCTCAGACTTTGACCAGATCCCCCAGCAGGTTCGCCGCCACCGTCAGCTTGGCAAGCGTCAGGCCGCTGGCGGCAATCTCCTCGACCGAGCGGCGGATACGCGCCGCTTCGGGGTGAGCCGCAAGCCAGGTCTCGACAGCCTGCTGGCCGGACTGGCCGGTTGCCAGCATATCCGCGGCCAGTCTTCTCTCGGCGCCGGCGATCTGTTCAACGGCGCGATCGACCGCCATGCGTTCGAAATAATCATTTGCCGGCACGCTGCGCGCGGCCGCGATGATGCGGTCGAGACGGAAATTGGCTTCCGCGGCGAAGAAGGTTGCGGCAGCATCGCCGATGGCGCGGGAGGTGCGCTCGGCGACCGTCACGATATCGGGTGCCGCAATCAGAGGGTCGAGATCGGCGAGCTCGCCGGCGAGGCCGGCCGGGACGCCGGCATCGGTGAGTTCCTGGCGCCGCTTGCCGCGCGCGGCCTGCAGGTCCGGCGGCAGGGTGGTGTCGAGGGAGGCCGCGATCTCGCGGATACCCGGGCCGAAACGTCCGATCACCGCCTCGAGGCCGTCCTTGAAATCGACATTGCGCACGTACCAGACCATGCGGGAAATCAGGAGGTCCTGGATCGCCGCGTAGAGGCCGAGCTGCACCTGCCCGTCAATCCGGGTGTCGAGCGCGTCGATCGCGTCATTGAGCCGCCTGAGCTCGTAGATCGCGTCCACCGCCACCTGCGCCATGACGATGGTGGAGATATCGGCGTCGGTCTCGTCGGTCAGGCGCACGATACACGCCGGGCCGCCGCGGTTGATCACGGCATTGACGAGACTGGTCGCGATGATCTCGCGTCGCAGGCGATGGAGCTCGACCGCGGTTGGGAATTTATCGGGGACCTCGCGCGCAAAATACAGCGACAGTCTGCGGGCGAGATAAGGATCATCAGGCACGCTGGTGACGAGCAGGTCCTCGTAGAGCGTCAGCTTGGCGTAGGCGAGCAGCACGGCAAGCTCGGGCCGTGTCAGGGCCTGGCCGCGCCGTGTCCGCTCGGTGAGCGCGGCGTCGTCGGGCAGGAACTCCACGGCGCGGCTGAGCAGGCCGCGCTGCTCGAGCGACTGCATCAGGCGGGTGAGGAAGCCGGTCTCGGCCACGCCCTTGCGCTCGGCGAGCGAGAGCGCCAGCGTCTGCAGATAGTTGTTGCGCAGCACCAGCGTGCCGACCTCGTCGGTCATCGCGGCAAGCAGGCTGTTGCGGTCGGCTAAGCTGAGGCGTCCCTCGCGTTCGGGGCGCGCCAGCGCGACCTTGATATTGACCTCGACGTCGGAGGTGTTGACGCCGGCCGAATTGTCGATGGCGTCGGTGTTGAGCTTGACGCCCTTCTGCGCCGCTTCGATGCGGCCGCGCTGGGTGGCGCCGAGATTGGCGCCTTCGCCGATCACCCGGGCGCGAACGTCAGTGCCTGCGATGCGGATCGGATCGTTGGCGCGGTCGCCGGCCTGATCGTCGCTCTCCGCCGACGCGCGGATATAGGTGCCGATGCCGCCAAACCACAACAGGTCCGTGCGCGCTTTCAGAATCGCCGTCATCACCTCGAACGGCGTGGCCTGCTCCTTGTCGAGATCGAGCAGGCTGCGGACTTCCGGTGCGAGCGGGATCGCCTTCAGCGTGCGCGAGAACACGCCGCCGCCCTGCGAGATCAGCGCCTTGTTGTAGTCCTGCCAGCTCGATCGCGGCAGGTCGAACAGGCGCTTGCGCTCGGCGAAGCTGGTCGAAAGGTCGGGGGAGGGATCGATGAAGATGTCGCGGTGATCGAACGCCGCCACGAGCCTTGTCGCCGGCGACAGCAGCATGCCGTTGCCGAAGACGTCGCCGGACATGTCGCCGACGCCGGCAGCGGTGAACGGCATGGTCTGAATGTCGGTGCCGAGCTCGCGGAAGTGGCGCTTGACCGCCTCCCAGGCGCCGCGCGCCGTGATCCCCATCTTCTTGTGGTCGTAGCCCTGGCTGCCGCCGGAGGCGAAGGCGTCGCCGAGCCAATGGTTCTTCTCGGCCGAGATCGCGTTGGCGACATCGGAGAAGGTGGCGGTGCCCTTGTCGGCGGCGACCACGAGGTAGGGGTCGTCGCCGTCGTGGCGCATCGTGGAATCGGGCGGCACGACGACGTCGCCGTCGAGATTGTCGGTGAGCTCGAGCAGCGAGCGCACGAAGATGCGATAGGCCTCGGTGCCTTCCGCGAGCCAGGCGTCGCGATTCGACGGCGGCGGCAGGCGCTTGGGCACGAACCCGCCCTTGGCGCCGACCGGCACGATCACGGCGTTCTTGACCTGCTGCGCCTTCACGAGACCCAGGATCTCGGTGCGGAAATCCTGCGGCCGGTCGGACCAGCGCAGGCCGCCGCGCGCGACCTTGCCGAAGCGCAGGTGAATGCCTTCGACCCGCGGCGAATAGACGAAGATCTCGTAGAGAGGCCGCGGTGCCGGCAAGTCGTCGATCCGCCGCGCGTCGAACTTGAAGGAGATCACCGGACGCGGTTGTCCATCCTCGCCGATCTGCCACAGATTGGTGCGGATGGTCGACTGCACCAGATTGGTGAAACGGCGCAGGATGCGGTCTTCATCGAGCGAGGCGACGGATTGGAGCTGCTCCTCGATCTCGGCAAGCAGCGCCGTCTCGCGTGCCGAACGCTCGCGATCGGTCAGCACGAGGCGCGGATCGAGACGGGTCTGGAACAGTGCGACGAGGGTGGCAGTGATCGCGGCGTTCTTGCGCAAGGTCTCCCACATGTAATCCTGGGTGAACGGAGCGCGGATCTGATGCAGATAGCGCGACAGCGCCCGGATGGTCGAGACCTCGCGCCAGCCCAGCGCGGTGCGCAGGATCAGGGCGTTGTATCCATCGGATTCGGCGCGATCCGTGACCACGGCCATGATCGAGGCTTCCAGGCGATGGCTGAATTCCGGGTTGATCTCGATCGGCTGGCCGTCGCTGGTCTCGATCGTCATCTCGTGCAGCCAGACCGGCTCCGGCCTGTTGCCGGGCACGATCTGATAGGTGCGTTCGTCGACCACGCGCAGGCCGTGATTTTCGATCACCGGCACGCGATAGGACAGCGAGAGCGGTGCGGCGTCGGAGAACACCTTCAGGCCGAAGCGCCTGGGATCGTCCTCGCCCTTGTCGCGGTGCACCGAAATCGTCACCGGGCGGGCCGGCGTCAGCCTTTCGATGGTGGCGATGTCGGCGATGGCCTGCTCCGCCGTGAAAACCTCGGTATAGCCGCCGCTAAAGGCCTGGGCATAACGGTTGGCGATCATGCGCGCCCGCATGCCGTCGGTCGACGCGGTGAGCGCGGCCTTCAGCTTGTCGATCCAGGTCGCGGCAATGGCGCTGATGCCGGCTTCGAGCGCGGCGCGCTCGACGACGGGCGTTTTGCCTTCATAGCGCCCGATGATGAAGTGGACGCGCGCAAGCGCGCCTTCAGGGAACGAGACGTAGGACGCCGACAGGGTCCCCTTGTAGACCTGCGCCAGGAAGGCTCCGACGCGCGTGCGGACGTCGGTGTCGTATTTGTCGCGCGGAATGAAGGTGAGAATGGAGACGAAGCGATCGAACTTGTCGACCCGCGCCAGCGCCCGGACGCGCGGGCGCTCGTAGAGGATCAGGACCTCGATGACGAAATTGTAGAGCGTGTCGACGTCGATCTGGAACAGCTCGTCACGCGGATAATCCTCGAGGATATGCATGAGCGCCTTGCCCGAATGGCCGTTCGGGTCGAAGCCGGCGCGCTGCAGCACCCGCGAAACCTTGTGGCGCACATAAGGGATCTGCCGCACCGAGCGGGTATAGGCGCCGGAGGTAAACAGGCCGACGACGCGCAATTCGCCCTCGAGCCGGCCGTCGGGTGCATAGAGCTTGATACCCACATAATCCATCCGGATCCGCCGATGGACGAGGCTTGAGACATTGGCCTTGATGACGATCAGCAGGGTCGGCTCGTGCATGAACTCGCGAATTTCCGAGGTCATCACCACCATTTCGTTGCCGCGGCGCAGGACCTTCACGTCGGGATCGCGCAGGATGCCGAGGCCTTCGCCGGTCATGATGTCGTCGGACGCATCGCTGTCGGGCGAGAAGCGATATTCGCGCACGCCGAGGAAGGTGAAATTGTCCGCGCAGAGCCATTGCAGGAACTGATTGGCTTCGGCGACCTCGTCGATCGGCAGCGGCGGCGGATTGGAGGAGAACGTCTTGATTGCCTCCTCGACGCGGTCACGCATGGCGCGCCAGTCGGTGACGCAGGCGCGGACGTTGTTCAGCGCCCTGGTGAGTCCGTCGATCAGCTTCTGGCGATCGGCGTCGGCATCCAGGCGGGTGATGTGGAGGTGAATCAGGCTTTCGCGCGCGCCCTTGGCTCCTTCCGGCAGTGCTTCGCCGTAGAACCGCAGCAGCTTGCCCTCGGCATCGCGCTCCACGGCGATGATCGGGTGGGCGACGAGGCTGACTTCGATGCCCTGCTCGGCGAGCTCCGCCATCGTGGAGTCGTACAGGAAAGGCATGTTGTCGTTGAGAATCTCGAGCACGGAAATCTCGCGCCCGTTCGGCAATGTCGGATTGACCACGCGGATATCGGCGCTGCCCGACGTGCGCCGCTGCACATGCTCCCAGGCGTGCTCCGCCAGGAGGGCGAGAGAGGCGGCATCGTAATTGTCGAGATCCTCGATATTGCTGTAGCCGAACAAGGGCTCGGCAAAGGCCCGCGGGCTCTTGCCCGGCGGCACGCTGCCTGCTGCGTCGCGGATCAGGGTTGCCCGGGCCTTGTCGTCACGCCACGCCATCATGTCCTCCATTTGCCGCGCCGTCCGACCGCAGTCGCGATCATCAGCCTAATTCTGGAGTTCATCTCGTCGAGCGCCGCGATCGCGTGGATACGCAAAATCCCCGGTCTCGTGCGTCGGCGGTTTCCGATGACAATACTACGATCCCGGAGCGAAAGGCGCACGCTGTTGTGAGGCGTGCTGAAATTCCCGACGGCAGCGGCGAGGCCGAGGTCGGTGGCCACCGAATCATTGAGGTGAGAAAAATCGCGAGCAATTTCAAATGTGTATGAGTTCGTGATTCTATTCTGAATGGCGCGCCAGATAAGCCTTCACCTTGCCGGCGAGATCGACAAGCGCGTGGTCTCTACGCAGCTCACCGCGGCGGATCCGGCTGGGAGACACGTCCGATACCGGACGAGGGAACAAGGAGGAGAACCTCCCCTGCGCCCAGACCGCTTAGCACCTCGACGCCGGTTTCCGTGGTTGTTCCCAAGACGACACGCCGGTCGAACTCTCGGCCCGATTCTGGCTCCCGGATTCTGACTCTGGGCTCCTCACGGGTGCCGCCCACGGCTTCGATGGGAACGACCAGCGCCTTTGCGTTCGCGCTCAGCTCGATTGTCATCCGCGCCGACATGCCGAGGCGTACCAACTCGCGCCGCGCCGCTTCCACCGACATGGCCGCGCGGATCTCGAATGACGGAGCGGGATTGCCGCCCTGGTCGGTATTTGCTTCGGCGCTCACCCCCACGATGCGTCCCGCGATCTCACTGGCGAAGGCGTCGCTGGTGATCGTCGCGGTCTGGCCGACATGCACGCGATTGACATCGACCTCGTCGATCCTGCCGACCACGAGCAGCGTCGAAAGATCGGCGACGGAAAACAGCGCCTGCCCGCGACTGACCCGGCTTCCGGGCTCGGTCGAGAGCGAGCCTTGAGCGCTCGGTGTCGTGGCGGGCGGGCGGACCAGGATACCCGACGAAGGTGCGAGCACGGTGCTGCCGTCGACCTGCTGCTTCAGGTCCGCCAATCTGGCCTGCGCGTTCTTCATTTCCAGATCCGCAAGTTGGCGATTTTCGGCGTTGCCGCGCGCGAGCGTCGTTTGCAGGTCGAGGCGGCTGCCGACCGCAGCGACCCGTTGTGCATCCCGCTGCTGCACCAGCCCGTCGAATTCGTTGCGCGAGACGATCCCACGGTCGAACAGGGCCTTGGTCTCGGTCACCTGACGTTCGAGGACGGCAAGTGCTGCGTCTGCGGCCTCGAGCGCGCGCTTGGCGCGCGTGACATCCGGACTGGTGTCCCAATGGAGCAGAACGTCGAGCGCCATGCTGGCCTTGAGCAGGGATCCCTGCGCGTCGCGAAAACGGCTTTGCACTTCCCCGGGGTCCATGACCAGAACTGTGTCGCCGGCAACCACGCGATCGCCCAGCTGCACCCTGCGCTCGCGTATGGGGCCGTCGAACGGCGCCGCAATCGGGACCACCTTTCCGGCTCGCAAAGTGCCAGTCAGCGTCAGGCGCGAAACGACCGCGCTTGGCGCGACCGTGAAGGTGCGGACCGGCGTCGACTCGGACGCGCTCCGCGGCGGCGAGGCGCTGTTCTGCCAGAACCAGGCGGTCAGGCTCAATGCGACAATGGCAAGCAGGGCGGCCGCGATCGTCATGCGTTTGATTCGTCGTGGGACAGGTCCGGCCACGCGCGCGCGCTCCGGGCGCTTCGTCTCCTCGGCGTCGCGGGTCCCGGCGTTCACGGTCAGTCTTTCAACGCGATGTGCCATGTCTCCAGTGTCGTCCCTAATTGGATATCCAGAAGCGTGAGCGCGTTGAGGTAGCCGATCATGGCGCCGAGCTGCTGGCTTTCGGCCGATCGCAAATCGTTTTCCAGTCCTCGCACCTGGAAATTGGCCGAGCGGCCGGCCTTCAATTTCTCCTTCTCGATGTCCACGGCCCGGGATGCCAGTTGGCGGGCCCGGCGCGCCACTTCGAGCTGCCGCCAGCGGATGTCCACGTCCGTCACCGAACCGCGGACCTGGAGCTCCGCGCCCTGGCGGATGCTCGCGAGCTGCAACTCCGACGTCTGTAATGTGGAGGTCGCCTGCACGAAAGGTTGCTCGCGGCGCAGATCGTTGAGCGGAACGCTGAATGCCGCGCCGACCGTCACGTCGGAGATCCGCTCGGCGGCGAAAGTGCCGCCCCCTGTCGTCGTCTCGCGCCCGAACCGCCCGCTTGCGAATACCGACAGGTCCCACAGCCGTTCATTCTGGGCGACGACGATGCCCAGTTTGTTTTGCTCGACGACGAGAACCTGCCCGAGATAGTCCGGGCGCTGGGCCAGTGCGATCTGCATCAGCCGCGACAGACTGGTCGCGATCCTCGCCGGATCGGTGCTCTCCCTGGCCACGATCGCGGCTCCAAGATCGATGGACAGAAGGTTCAGCAATTGCAGCCGCGCCGAATCCAGCGTCTTCGTCGCCTCGAGCACGCGGATGCGCTGGTTCTCGAGGTCGGCCTCGGTCTGCACGATATCGACTTCGGCCATTCGCCCCGCTGTGATGAGCGTGCGGTTGATGTCGACGAGCTCTTGCGCGCGGCCCACGGATGTCTGCGCCAGCTTCAGCTCTTCCTGGGCCTGAAGAAGAGCGCGATAGGCGAAGATGACCTGGCCGATGGTCTCCGAGATCGTCGCCTTCAGCCGCAGCCGGTTGATCTTCTCCGTCAGGCGGGCGGCTCGCACCGGCGCCATGTTGACATCGATGCCGCCTCCGCGCAGCAGAGGTTGCGACAATGTCAGCTCCGCGATGGAGCTGCGCGTGACAATGCCGGCCGTATCGCTCATCTGGTTCGCCCAGGCCAGGCCGAACGTCGCCCCCGTCGGCAGCAGGGCCGTGGCGGTCGGCGTGATCTCGGCACTCGTCGTGTTGATGCCGGCAATCTGCTGACGGGTCGCGCCCCCGTTGATCGAGACGTGCGGCGTGAACCGATCCTCGGCCACCCTCAGATCGAACTTCTGCGCGATCCTGTCGATATAGGCGCTGCGGATCGTCCTGTTGTCGCGCATCGCAATGGCGATCGCATCTGCAACGGTGAGGGAAGTACCTGCCGCCCTTGGGTCTGTCTCGACGGCCGGCGTCAGGGCAGCTGACGGAGGACTGGCGCGCCGGGCCTTGACGGTGGATTTTGATCGGGCCTCCTGCGCGGCCGCGCTGAGATGCGGAAAGGCGGTCGCCAGCATCATCGCGAGCGCAAGTCCGAGCCAACGCTTCCGCTGCGCGCCCATTTAGTCGGTCCTCAAGGCGGCAATCGGATCGAGCCGGGCGGCGCGTGCTGCGGGATAGCTTCCGAAGAACAGGCCGACGACGAGCGCCATGCCGGCTCCAAGCGGCAATGCGACCGGCGCGACAGCGAAGGACCAGCCGGATGATCTGGCGAAGAGCCAGCCGGTCAGCGTCCCCAGCACTGTGCCGATCGCCGAGCCGGCCGCCGACAGCAGCAAGGCCTCGACCAGGAACATCACGCGGATATCGTGGCGCCGGGCTCCGATCGCCAGCCTGATGCCGATCTCCCGCCGCCGCTCCATCACGCTCATCAGCATCACGTTCATCACGCCGACGCCACCCACCACCAGCGAGACCGTTCCGATCGCCAGCAGCAGAAGCCCGTAGATGCGCATCTGCTGGTCGAGGGTTGCGATCAGTTGCCTCGCGGTCTGCACGCTCACGCCGCTGCCTCGCATGCGCGAGCCGAAATATTCGGAGATCTTCTCCGATACGATCGCATCGTCACGCGCGATGTCGATCCGTGCCGCGACATTGGTGATTTGAGGAGACGGGATCAGGCGGCGTGCGGCCGCATAGGGAATGATGACGGATCGATTGAGATCGAGGTTGAGGACCATATTGGAGTAGACGCTGGCGAGGATGCCGATGACGGTCATGACCTGGCCGTCGAGTGAAATCTGGTCGCCGATCCTGACCGGCCTGCCGGTGCTCGCCGCGATGTCTTTGGTGAGATCGGCCCCGAGCACTGCGAACGGCGCGAAGCCGTCGAGATCGGACGTCCTTCGTCCCGTCGCGATCTCGGCCTTGGCGAGCGAATAGATCCCGTCCGTCGCGGCGACGAGGTTGGCCTGAAGCGAGGAACGGCCGATCCTGACGGACGTGCCCGTGAGGATGAGGGGAGCCGCGGCGATTACGCCGATGCCGGCGCCGCTGACGTCACGAGCCGCGTCGAACGGGATCACGGCATTTTTCGTTCCGTCCGATCCCGGGGTGACGTTCACGAGGTCGATGCCGAGCACGTCGAATTGCTGCATCGTCTCCTTGCGGGCATTGTAGCCGATGTGAAGCATCGCGATCACGGCGGCTGTCCCGATCGCGATGCCGACCAGCGCAAGGACGGTGCGGCCCTTGAGTGCCTGCAAGTTCGAGGCGGCGTCGAAAGCGAGCTCGCGCAGAATCATGCGATCACCGCTCATGCCGTCGCCCCGACGCAGCGGAGTTCACCCCTGTTGTCGTCGACGACGCCGCCGTCGCGCATGACGATGCGCCGGGGACAGCGCGCCGCGAGCGTGGGATCGTGGGTCACGATCACCATTGTGACCCCGGATTCTCGGTTCAGCGACAGGAATAGGCCCAGGATGTCGTCGGCGGATTGGCTGTCAAGGTTGCCGGTCGGCTCGTCCGCAAGCAGTAATGCAGGCTCGCCCACCAGGGCGCGGGCGATGGCCACCCGCTGGCGCTGCCCTCCGGAGAGTTCATCGGGGCGGTGCGTCAGACGATCCGTAAGGCCGACACGATCGAGAGCGACGGCGGCAGCCTGCCGGCGCCGCGCGCCCGCGACACCGCGATACAGCAGCGGCAACGCCACATTGTCGAGTGCGGACAGGCGCGGCAGCAGATGGAACGACTGGAAGACAAAGCCGATGTGCCGGTTGCGCAGCCGGGCCGCGTCGTCCTCGCGCAGGCTTGCAACGGATATTCCGTTCAGATGAATCTCGCCGCTGTCGGGCCGGTCGAGCAGCCCCATCAGGTTCATCAACGTCGTTTTGCCCGAGCCCGACGCGCCTGTCAGCGCGCACATGTCTCCGGCGTTGATCAATAGCGTGACGTTCCTCAGCACGGGCGCGCCGCCCGCAACTCCGGCGTAGCTCTTGCTGGCGCGGGCAATGCTCAGCATTCCGCGTGACCTCGGTGACGATAGGGCTGCGAACCGCGGTGAAGGCCTTGGACCAATGAACGCTTTCGATCGTACGAACGATTGAGCAGGCCGGCCAGATGATCGCGATGCTGCAGCACCACGGGTGAACCGCGCTGCTGCAACATTGCTAGCTTATTCGGATTGTCCGGCGCGAGCGTCTCGTGCCTACGAGACACCCACAGCGGCACCATCTCTAGTTCGTAGTGGTGACGTTATAGACGAACGTACAGGTCTTGAGGTCTTGACTGACAAGCGCATATTGGCAGCTTGGACTATTGCCAGTACCATTGCCCTTAGAAAAGGTGATGCTCTTGTCCTCACATCCTGGCCCCGGAAATGTGCTGTTCGGTCCGTAGGCGCTAACCACGAGCTGACACGACTTCCTCGTGAGACCGTCCATATAGTAGAACCGCGTGCTCATGGTGCGAATGTACTGGGTGCTCGCGGCCGTGTGCGTGAGCACTCCGGTCGTGCCGTTGTTGATGTCATGCGGGATAGTGCAAGTGCCGCCGTTGCAGGCGTTGTATGCCGGTGTAAAGTCACGCCCCATGCCGAACCCGGTGTTGTTCTTCCAGTTGATGGTGATGGTGTCGTTGGCGTGGGCCGTTGTCGCGAAGGCCGCGACGGCGACAAGGGCGGGCAGGATGGAGCGCAGGATATTTTTCACAATGTCTTCTCCGCTGACAAAACTGGAAAGCCGCGAGCCGCAGCATCCGGCGGAGAGCTAAAAGATCATGCCCGTGCTTCACAATCTGAGATAATAAAACTTGACATGCTCGCCTTGGTTCGATGTCGTGCGCAAGTATACGCGTCTCGAAGACAGATCGAGCGTGCGTCCCGCGTCAGGCTTGAATGATCTCGAGGCTGACGGCCCTGGCGATCAACTGCGTGAGCGTCGCACATTCGAGCTTTGAGCGCGCGCCCTGCAGATAGAGGCGGACGGCGGTCGGTGACAGATGCAGGTCGGCGGCGATCTGCTTTGGGCTGAAGCCGCGCGCGGCGAGCTGAAGAGTCTCCCGCTCACGCGCGGAGAGCAATCGTTCGAGCCCTTGTGGTCGCAAGCCTGCGAGCCGCACTGCCTGATCGTGAATGAAATGGGCGATGATCAGAAAATCCCGCATATAGGTCATCCGCCGGCTGGCCCATGTGTCGGTGGTGACGTTCGAGGCGATCGACAGGCGTGCATGCTCGCCGCCGGGTCCTCGGATCGGGATCGTCATGCCGCGAGAGCCGGCCATGCGAAAGGACGCTCGTGCATCCTGCATCTCCGGGGCGGCATCGTCCCAGTCGAGCGGCAAGAAATCGCTCCGGCCGTTTTGAAAGAGGGGGGCTGCCTGAAGGCCATCGTGTTTGAGGTATTGTTCTGCCAGGTCATCCTCGGATGAGTACAACAGGATCGGGTTGCGCGCATCCGTCGTCTCGGGTCGGCGTGCGGCGTTGTACGCGACGAGCGTGAGGCCATAATCTCTCGAAATTCGAGCCAGCACGGTTTTCAGTTCATCGAGAGTCGTCGAGCCTGCAATGTTTGCGAGGGTTTCTTCGATCGGCGGAAACATTTGCGTTGCCCCCAGTCTTATCCAGTCATCAGTTCTCCGGGCTTCCCGGTTAGGTTGTGGTAGTGACGGGAGCTGGTGCGGAGCCGTTGATTCAATCCACTCCGCCAAACGGTTCGCAGCTTTGTGCGGGATCTTCGCGGCGCGTCATTTGGACGCGCCCTGGTCCGGAAGCATCGATCGATCTGAGCGTGGGCAAGCTACACGCACGCAGCAAAGTGCTGCCTTCGGCGCGATCCGGGCCATCGTTCAGGTCTCGGCGGCACGTCAGGCGGGGGGCGGAGCACCGCCCCGCCATTTAACGGTCGATTCACTATCGGGGGCTGACTTGCAATTTCGCAGATTGTGCGGCCTTGACCGGAACCGTTAGCCTGCGGGCACTGATTCGGCTTCGCGCCCTGAGGTTGATCAGCCGTGAGTGCGATGAGTGCGACCGGGAGTCCTGTCTACCGCGACATGGTTCCTTATCGATGCGTCCGCTTCGGTCGGTCGAAACTGACTAAGGTGCGGCTGCTATCGTGACGACTGGCATGAGGCCAGCCCCCTGCTTGTGACCCGGCAATGATTGGCGGGCGTCCAGGTAACACAGACCAGGAGGCCACATGGTTGCCATCAATTCCGTCGGCGCGACAGCGCTCACCATCCTGAAAGCCGCCAACGTTCAGACGGCTGCCGAGCCCGAATCAAGTCCCGCCAGCGTCATCCCTCATGTCAACGCTGTGTCGTCTCGCCTGGCGCCGGGCGTGTCTGACGCGCTGCTGAAGATCGCCGCACTCGTCAACGGAAAGGCTGCCGCGGCGAAGGGAGGGAGCTCTGCTGGCGGGGCTGTCACTCTCTCTCGTGCGCGCGAAGGCCTTGTCGAATCGCCCATGATGAAGCTCTCCGAGCTTCCGAAGGATCAGGCCGAATATCTGAAGAGGTTCGGCGCGGATGCAGCGGTGCGCATTGAGGGCGTCGAATTGAGCGATGCAGATTTTGAGCGAACGGTCCTCCAGTTCGGCATGGAGAGCTGGAAGGATCTGCCTGGCTTCAACGACGCGCTTGCCAACGGAACGTTGAAGATCCAGCGGGCAAGCGACGTGCCCGAAATCGGCTACGAATCGTTTGACTACGATATCTACAGCGGCGGAAACCTCCTCGGCGGCGTAGGCTGGAGCGGCATCAACAACAAGAAGCTCTACTTTGAGATCCAGGCGAAAGGCATCAGTCAGGCCTTTGGGTCGATCCATGGTCAGGAGTTTTATGTGACCTGGCCGGACGCGAGCCTGGCGAAACCTTCGTAAGGGCCCCGGACCAACGTCATCGCGCCCTGTCGGTTCATCCGTTCCGACCTCGTCGGAACTGATGAACGTGCGGCTGCAATCGTGACGACTGGCATGAGGCGCGCGCGTTAACAGATTGTTCACCAGCCACGGCGCGCCCGGCGTAACCACCGGTTAACCATGGATATTTACGGTGTGGCAAGCCTCTGAACGGGGCTGTCAGTTGATTTCGAGTCCAACCTTATGGCGTTCGGTAGAGGCGCATCTCCGCGAAGCATCGCCCCGACGGAGTCTGCGGCTTCGTGGGAAGCGCCGCGGGCTGCGACGGCGAGGCCTGACGGCGCTGCTCCGGCGCAGATCAAGGGATCGCTGACCGTCACCGGTGCGCTCTCCTTCCTGCGCGAGAATGGCCGGCGCATCCTGACGCTGGCGCTGGCGCTGTTCGCCCTGGGCGTCATTGCCCTGATGGTCTTGCCGGTCCGGTATGCCGCGACAGCCCTGGTCGTCCTCGATCCCCGCGAGCTGCGCGTCACCTCGGAGCAGGACGTGCTGCCGGGCATCGGCCAGGATGCCGCGGCACTTCAGAGCCAGATCGAGATCGCCAAATCGGACGGCTTTCTCCGGCCCCTGATCGAGCAGCTCAAGATCGCCGACGACCCGGACATCGCGGGCGGTTACACCGACATGACGCGCCTGCTCGAAAAATTCCGCAACCGTCTCGATATCTCGCGCCGCGGGCTGACCTACGTCATTGCGATTTCATTCACCTCGAACAATGCGGAACGGGCTGCGCATTACGCCAATGCCATCGCCGAGGCGTTCGTCACGAGCCAAGGCCGTGTCCGCACCGAGGCGACGGACGAGGCGGCCGACTGGCTCAAGGACCGGCTGAAGGCATTGAACGAGCGCCTGCGCGCATCGGAAGATGCGGTTGCCGCCTTCAGGTTCGAGCACAAGATCCTCAATGCCGGCAAGGATTCCACGACCCAGCAATTGCGGGTGACCGACCTCAACCAGCAGGTCTCCGCCGCTCGCGCGCGCACCGAGGAAGCGAGGGCGCGTTACGAGCAGGTGCAGCGCGATCTCAAGGCCAATGTCGAAGGTCCGGTGAAGCAGGACCTCCTGAGCATGCTGCGCGCGCAGCGCTCGACCCTGAACGATCAGATCGCGCAGAAGAAAGCGGTGTACGGCGACCGCCATCCCGACCTCGCGATCTCCTACAGCCAGCTGGCTGACATCAACAGGCAGATCGAGGTCGAGCGGAAGAAGAACATCGACACGGCGAAGTCCGAATATGAGGCTCAGCTGGAGCAGCAAACCGCGCTGGAAAAGCAGCTCAGGACGGTCGAGACCCAGATGCTGGTCGACGGCCAGGCGCTCGTGAAGCTGCAGGAGCTGCAGCGCGACGCCGATGCCAACAAGAACATCTACGAGCAGTTCCTGTCGCGGTTCAAGACGACCAGCGAGCAGCGCCAGCTGCAGAGCTCCCAGACCAAGATCGCCTCGCTCGCCATTCCGCCGATGCGCTCGACGCGTCCGCCCCTCGCCTTGTTGCTCGCGGCGCTCGCGATCGGCTCGATCCTGACCTCGACGGCCGCCGTTGCGGCGATGGGAAACATGTCCGACAGGCCCGCGCCTGCCGAGGCTCCTGCTCAAGCTCCTGCGCGTGCGGAAGCGGCGGACGTACCCGATCGGCAAGTCCAGCGTCCGGCTCCGGCCGCGCGCCAGCCCGAGGCGATGCCGAACCTGCCTGTCTGGGCCCGCATTCCCGATCTGGGGCTTGGCGCCGTGGCCACCACTGTGTGGCAAAGGCCGATCACTGCCTCGGCCGAGCTCGATCTCGGCGCATATCTGCGTCCGCTTCTCGAGCGGATCGATCGCGCGCCGGTGCGTGGCTGCAAGGTCGCCCTCGTGCTGTCGGTCGGCAAAGGTGCCGGCGGCAACACCGTTGCGCGCTCGCTCAATCGCGCGGCGGTGAATCGGGGCATGATGAGCGTGCTGATCCGGCTCCAGCCGGAATTCGCCGGTCACCAGCCTCCTGTGACCGAATGGCAGGACGGCTCGACCACGGCAGGGCTGCAGTCGATCGACGAGCTGCTGAGCGCCGGCAGAAAAGCCGACGCGCGGCTAGAAGACGATATTCGTTCGGAATTCGATCTGATCGTCGTCCATGCGAGCAATCTCGCCCTGCAGCCCGACGCCATCGCGCTGGCCGCGCACGCGGATCTGATCATCCCGGTGGTGCGCGCCGGCGAGCTCGGTTCGGCGGCGATGCGGCGGGTCACCGCTGCGCTGTCGAGGTATGGCACCGTGCCGACCGGTCTCGTCGTCAATCACGCGCCGGCGGGTTCGGTGGCGCCTCACCCTGAGGGCAGCGCGTTAAGCAGGGCGGTTTGACGATGACGACCGGTGGCAAGGCTGCGGCTCGTGCCTGAGGCGCAGCAAGCGCACCTGTAATCTGCTTCACACGCGAACGCGCCGAATGACGCTAGATGAACCAGGGCCCGCCTCCGCGCGGCCTGGTTCGGAGCTGGCGATGATGGCTGCACTGGCAAAGGCGATATCCCGCGCGACGAGAACCAACGTTGATGTCGAAACCGTAAAGGTGCTCGTGATTTTCTCGGGCGCGGGCTTGCTGCTCTCTCTCGTGGCCGCGATGATCTACGGACAGGCCCTCAACGCCGCTTTGTTCTAAGATCGCGCGAGTCGGCTCCCTTACGACCCGAAGCAGGTCCTTATCCCCGGGAGCCCGCCCGAAGCGGGCGTCTCGAAGAATCGGCCTTGCATTCGAGCCGTCATTGACGCCGTGAGGCGGCGACCGCAGGATGCAGCGTCTCCAATGCGCGACTATCTCGGCTCGGGATTGCGGCGATGACCTGTCAAGCTCACTCCGTAACGCTGGTGCTCATTGCCCGAATACCGCCTGAGGGTATCGAGGCCTTCCGCGCCTACGAGGATGCCGTCTTGCCGCTACTCGCTGCGTTCAACGGGCGTGTGGAGCGTCGTCTTCGAAATCCGGATGGCACGATCGAGGTGCACATCGTCAGCTTCGCATCCGATGCGGACTTCCAGGACTATCGCAATGATCCCCGGCGCCTTGCGCAAGCCGGGTTGCTGGAAAAGTCGTCCGCGAAGCTGGAATTGCTTTCGATGGCGGACGTCTCGGAATGGCCGGTGACATCGGCGCAGGGATGATCGACGGCGCAATGACCGGGATGTAACCGGGCGCGCCGGGCATCATCGAACTGTCATCGCTTCGTCATGCGCGCTCTATGGATCGCTGCTCCCTTCGCCGCGCATCGTGGGGGGCTGATATGCATCTGAATGAGACAACGTCGTCCGACCGCCGGTCGATCCTGAAGGGCCTCGCGGCCGCAGCCGTGACGTCCCTGGCGGCACCGGCCATGGCAGCCGACGGGCTGCCGGCACAGCCGACCGGAGCGGCGGCCGCCATCGCCACCGACAATGCCTATTGGACGGCGGTGAGGGGGCTCTATGCCGTGACGCCGGATGTCGTCAATCTGGAGAACGGCTTCTGGGGCATCATGGCCGAGCCGGTGAGGCGCGAGTTCATTCGCCAGACCGACATGGTCAACTATCAGAACACCTACTACGCGCGGCAGCGCGCGGGTGCGGATTTCGAGGCCGTGCGCATCAAGGTGGCCCAAGCGATCGGCGCGGCGCCCGAGGAGATCGCGCTCACCCGCGGCGCGACCGAAGCGCTGCAGCTGCTGATCGGCGGCTACAACAAGCTGAAGCCCGGCGACAGCGTGCTCTACGCCGACCTCGATTACGATTCGATGCAGTACGCGATGAACGCGCTTAAGGCGCGTCGCGGTGTCGACGTGGTCAGGTTCGATGTGCCGGAGCCGGCCACCCGCCAGGCCGTGCTCGACGCCTATGCCCGTGCCCTCGAGGCGAATCCCAAGACCAGGCTTCTCCTGCTCACCCATGTCAGCCATCGCACCGGCCTCGTCATGC
Organism: Bradyrhizobium sp. Arg816; assembly: GCF_029989365.1. Classification (GTDB taxonomy): domain Bacteria; phylum Pseudomonadota; class Alphaproteobacteria; order Rhizobiales; family Xanthobacteraceae; genus Bradyrhizobium. The sequence goes on from NZ_JAPRAQ010000003.1 coordinate 60,079, forward strand.
CGGTCGCCGAGATCGCCCGCATGGCCAGGGCCAAGGGCATCGACACCATCGTCGACGCCGCCCATTCCTGGGGACAGATCGACTTCAGGGTGGGCGAGCTCGACGTCGATTTCGTCGGCTTCAACCTGCACAAATGGATCGGCGCGCCGCTCGGCGTGGGCTTCCTCTACATCAGGAAGGATCGCCTCGCCGACATCGATCGCGACATGGGCGACGAGGATTTTGCGGAGACCGATATCCGCTCGCGGGTGCACACCGGCACGGTCAATTTCGCGACGGTGCTGACGGTGCCCGCGGCCGTTACGCTCCATCAGCAGATCGGCGCCGCGGCAAAGCAAGCCCGCCTCCGCTATTTGCGTGATTACTGGGTGAGCCGCGCCCGCGGATTCAAGGACATCGAGATCCTGACGCCGGATGAGGTCGGCTCATATGGCGCGATCACGTCCTTCCGTCTCGCCGGCAAGACCAGCAAGGCGGACAACGAGGCGATCGTCGTGAAGCTGAGGGACAGCCACAAGGTCATGACGGTGCGCCGGACCGGCGTCGCCAAGGGCCAATGCATCCGTGTGACGCCGGCGCTCTTTACCGACGAGGCCGATCTCGACCGCCTCGTCGAGGCGCTCGCCGTCGTCACCGGTACCAAGACGGGGTAGGCCCGGGCGCGGGACTGACATCGCCACGAATTCGCGGGACTTCATCCTCTGCGCATCTGACCAATGTCAGATGCGGGGCGTCCACGAGCCCCGGCCGCCCCATTTTATCGGCCCACGGTCTGGTTTATCTCTGTCACTCCGGTGCCCTGCGCAAGGAGGAGACGCGTGCTCGACTATATTCTCAGATTCGTGACGCTCGGATCGATCATCGTTGGCTTGGCCGCGATCTATGCGGCGCTACACACCAACAATCGGCGTCTGGGCGCGGACATCTTCCTTCGATATTCCGACCGGGTTTCCGACCTGCGACGACGCCTTCCGGTCGCGGCATTCCTCGAGCGAGGGGCTGCCGGCGACATTGAGATCACACCGGAAGAGCGCCGGGCGGTACACGAGATCATTCACGCGATCTTCGAGCTCTACGAACTCAAGGTGCATGGCTTCTTTCCGCCGGCGATCTGGAAGATCAGGGAGCCCGATATCGAACGGCTGCTCTCGCTGCCGGTCTTTCAGCAGGAACTCGCAGGCCTGGAGGGCCGATATACGAGACATCCGCGTCTGACAGCCTGGCTTGAGAAGATCAGGGGTCAGCAAGAGACCGCCTGACTTGCGCAGTGAATCGGTCGCAGTGAATCGGTTGGTGGTCTCACCGCCAGCCAAGCGCCGGCGCGACGTGCTTCAAGATCGCCTCGATCGCATGCGCGCAATAGTCGACGCCGAGCTGGTTCGGAATCGTCAGCAGCAGCGTGTCGGCCTCGGCGATTGCCTCATCCTGCTTGAGCTGCTCGATCAACGCTTCCGGCTCAGCGGCATAGGAGCGGCCGAAGATCGCGCGCGTTTGCGGGTCGATGAAGCCGATCTGGTCTTCGCCGCCGCGCTCCCCGCCGAAATAGGCGCGGTCGCGATCATTCATCAGCGCGAAGATGCTGCGGCTGACCGACACGCGGGGCTCGCGGGTGTGGCCGGCTTCCTTCCATGCGGCGCGATAGGTGCGGATCTGGGCGGCCTGCTGCACATGAAAAGCTTCGCCGGTCTCGTCGTTCTTCAGCGTCGAGCTCTGCAGATTCATGCCGAGCTTTGCCGCCCACACTGCGGTCGCGTTCGAGCCGGCGCCCCACCAGATCCGTTCGCGCAAGCCCTGCGCATGCGGCTCGAGCCGCAGCAGTCCCGGCGGATTGGGAAACATCGGCTGCGGATTGGGCTCGGCAAAACCTTCGCCGCGCAACAGGTCCAGGAAGACCTCCGCGTGGCGCCGGCCCATGTCGGCATCGCTCTGGCCGTCGGCCGGGCGATAACCAAAGTAGCGCCAGCCGTCGATCACCTGCTCCGGCGAGCCGCGGCTGATGCCGAGCTGGAGCCTCCCGCCGGCGATGAGATCGGCGCTGCCTGCATCCTCGATCATGTAGAGCGGGTTCTCGTAGCGCATGTCGATCACGGCCGTGCCGATTTCGATTGTGCTGGTTTTTGCGCCGACGGCGGCGAGCAGCGGGAAGGGCGAGGCCAGCTGGCGCGCGAAGTGATGCACGCGGAAATAGGCGCCGTCCGCGCCGAGCTGTTCCGCCGCGACGGCCAGCTCGATGGATTGCAGCAGCGTGTCCGCCGCCGAGCGGGTCTGCGACTGCGGCGAGGGCGTCCAGTGTCCGAAGGACAGAAATCCGATCTTTTTCATGGGCGTCATTTAATGATGGCAGGGGCGGCGTCAACCGCCTGCGCCGGCGGCGGGGGTATGCGACGGGGCTGGCGTGAAATGCTCGGCGCGGTCAACCAGGAGATCCAGAAAGCTTCGCGCGCGCAGCGACATCCACTGCGTCTCCGGATAGACCGCATGCAGGGGCAGCGCGGCGATGGTGTAGTCCGGAAGCACATGCTCGAGCTCGCCGCTGCGAAGACCCTCCGCGGCATTCCATTCGGGCAGGATCGCGATGCCGAGATGCTGCATCGTCGCCTCCTGCATCGCATCGGCGTCGTCGACATGAATGGGTCCGTTGATCGATGCGACGTGACGACCATGCTCGGATTCGAAGGCCCATTGGTGCGCCGGCGACATCCGTGAATAGACGATGCACTGGTGCGAGCCGAGATCGTCAGGCGTCCGCGGCAGCGGGCGGCCGTGCAGATAGGTGGGTGTCGCGACCAGATGGCGCTGCACGGTCCCGAGCCGGCGGGCGACCAGCGTGCTCGGCTCCAGGTTTCCTATGCGCAGCGCCAGCTCGATGCCTTCTTCCACCAGATTGACGAACCGCTCGCTGAAGCGGATGTCGACCCGCACTTCCGGGTAATTCCGAACGTACTCGGCGATGACAGGCATCATGTAGCGCCGTCCGAACGACGACGGCACGCCGATCCGGAGCGTGCCGGTGGGGCGGGGTGCGGCCTGCTCGACACTCGACCGCGCCATGTCGAAGCTGTCGAGGATCTGCCGCGCGAGATCGTAGATCCGGTGCGCCTCGGCCGTCGGCTTCAGTGTGCGCGTCGTGCGCGAAAACAGCTGCGTGCCGAATTCGCTTTCAAGCATCGCAATGCGCTTGCTGATCGCGGGCTGGCCGATCCCGAGCTCCTTGGCCGCAGCCGAGAAGCTGCCGCCCTCCAGGGCGCGAACGAAAGCGCGCAGGCAATCGATCCGGTCCATAATTCATTCCTGTTTGGAATAAATTATATCCCATTTATTCCGTAGTGCGCAATCCGGAGGGCCGTTAGGCTCCCTCAAAACAAGCCATCACAGGGCAAGGAAACAGGGGAGGAGACCACGTGGCACGCAACATCGGAATCGTCGGCGCCGGCATCGCCGGCCTGCATCTCGCGCTCTACCTGCAGAAACATGGCGTGGACGCCACTGTTATCACCGACCGGCCGCCCGAGGACTATCGCGACATCCGCCTGCTTAACACCGTCGCGCATCACCATGTGACGATCGCGCGCGAGGACTATCTCGGCGTCAATCACTGGAGCGATCCGAAGGACCATTATTACTACCACGACCATTTCTTCAATTTTCCGCAGCCGCTGAGCTTTCGCGGCGATTTCTCGAAGCCGAGCCGCGCCGTCGACTACCGGATCTATCTTCCTGCCCTGATGCAGGATTTTGTCAGCCGCGGTGGCAAGATCGAATACCGCCGCATCGAAGAGCGCGACATCCGTCCGCTGGTCGCCCGTTTCGATCTCCTGGTCGTCTCGACCGGCAAGGGTCCGCTGGGCCAGCTCTTCACTTACCGGCCGGAGCACACGCCCTATTCGCAGCCGCAACGGCGGCTGTGCGTCGGGCTTTACACCGGCGTGCGGCAGCCCGATCCCATGAACGTCACGCTCTCGGTGTCTCCAGGACATGGCGAGATGATCGTGATCCCGACCATTACGTTCGGCGGTGTCGCCAACGCACTGCTGATGGAGAACGTGCCGGGCGGCGACATGGAGGAACTGGCCACGCTCAGCTACGACGACAACCCGAAGCACTTCTTGAAGGTGCTGCTGGGCAAGCTCGAGAAGCATCACCCGACGACCTACGACCGCATCGACACCGCGCGGTTCGATCTCGCGCAGCCGCAGGACCTGCTGCAAGGCGGCGTGGTCCCGACGGTGCGCAACACTGTGGTCGAGTTCGACGACGGCAAATGCGCGATTGCGCTCGGCGACGTCCATGCGATCGTCGATCCCATGATGGGCCAGGGCGCCAATATCGCATCCTATGCGGCCTTCGTGCTCGGCGAGGAGATCGTCAACGCGGACGCGCTCGACGTACGCCTCTGCGAGAAGGTCGAGCTGAAACGACAGGATCGCGTGCTGGCGGCCTCGCGCTGGACCAATGTGATGCTGCAGCCGCCGACGGAAGCGCTGGGCATGCTGATCGGCGCGATGAGCCAGAACCCGGCGCTGGCCAACGAGTTCACCGAGAATTTCAACTACCCGGACCGGCAGTGGGATCGCATCTGCACGCCGCAGCGCATCCAGGCCTGGATCGAACGCATGTCGGCGCCATCAGAGCCGGTCAGGGCGATTGCGTGAGGACCGATGCGAGTGGGGACTGACATCCAGCGCGCCAATCCGGCGTCGTTCCGCGAAGCCGCGTCGCGCTTTGCGACCGGCGTCGCGGTGCTGACCGCGCTGGACGAGCACGGCCGGGTCTGCGGCATGACCGCGAACAGCTTTGTCACCGTCAGCCTGTCCCCGCCGACCGTGCTGGTGTCGGTCATGCCGGGACGCATGCACCGGGCGATCTCGGCGACAGGACGCTATTGCGTCAACGTCCTGCCCGAGCATGGCCGGGACCTGTCGCGGCACTTCGCGAGCCAGCCGAACACCGGCGCGGCGCCGGATTACGACATCGTCGACGGCCTGCCGCGCCTGTCCAGCTGCATGGCCTGGTTCGCCTGCGAGGTCACACGCCACGTCGATGTCAGCGACCACACGCTGATCATCGCCGAAGTCTCGAACTGCGACTACCACGACACCACGCCGCTGGTGTTCTTCTCAAGCCGGTATCATCTCGGGCCGGGCGTGCCGGTGGATCGGTGAGGGGGCGGGCCTCAGGCGTAGGCCACCCAGCCGCGGAACGTGAAGCCGGTGTAGAACAGGGTTGGGTCGGAGAAGCCTGCGTCGCGCAAGATTGCTTCGTCTCGCGCTGGCGCCAGGATGCTCAATTGCCCGTCGACCGCTTTGCGGGCGGCAGCAGCCTTATCGGGCTCGAGTCCAGATGCGGCGAGAAAGGCAGAATACCGCGAGAGCCAAAGCGGCCGTTCATCGTCGTCACCTGGGATGCTGAAATGGGCCGCAACGAACGCCGCGCCTGGCTTGAGGCGGCGGCGGATTTCGGACGCCATTCGCAGCCGTTCCTCGACATCGACGAAGTGCAGGGTCAACAGGCACGTCGCGCCGTCGAATGGCCCCTCTGGCGCAACGTCAATATAGCCCTGATGCAGATGCGCGCGCGACGCGAGCGGGCCCAGCGTCTGCTTCGCGAGATTCAGCATCGCCGCGGACGGGTCCACGCCATCAAAGGTCCAGCGCGGCTGCGCTTGCGCAAAGGCATTCAGCTCCAGGCCGCCGCCGGCGCCAAGAACGAGTATTCGCGCATCTTCACGCGCGCGCTCGCCCAAGAGGATCGCCGCCATGGACAGCATCGAATTGTAGCCGGGAACGAACCGTGGCGGCCCTTCGGTGTACTTCGCCACCATCTGCGGATCGGAGAACGCGTTTTGAATGTCGGTCACGATGTTGTCCTGCTGAATAGAGTTCATCATGCGTGATGGGCGCTCATGCCTTGAAGCTTTCGGGATCCGAGGCGTTTGCGCAGATCGTCACCCAGCATCGCCAGCGTCACCTCGCCCAAGCGCGACAGCAGCAGTGCCTCTGCATCGTCAAAGGCCTGATCGAGCGCCGCATTGACGGCTTGCTCGACAAGGCAGCCCGGCGCCTCCGTCCTATTGCCCATGGCCAGAAGCGAGGGGCTGCCGAGCGCGGCGTAGACATCGCGCAGCGTCACCTTCGAAAGATCGCAAGCCAGCGTCCAGCCACCGCCGTGCCCCTTCTCGGACCGGACGTAATTGAGGTCCCGCAGGCCCGCCATGATGCGGCGGATCACCACCGGGTTGGTGTCCATGGCCTTCGCCAGGGTCTCTGAGGTGAAGGGGCCAGGCTGCTGCGCCATGTGCAGCAGGACGTGGAGAACCCCTGATAATCGGCTGTCTCGTTTCATGTAACTTCTTATGTTACATGATGGCGCCGAGGTCAACTGGTTTTGGTGCGTGCTGTTCCGATCTCACGAAGTCCGAGTATTCTACGATTTTCCCGCGCGACCGTCGAAATTCTGGCGATCGTTGCCAAATCGGAGGCTGAGTCATGCCTCACACAGGTCGGAGATCCGGAGTGAAAGAGGTCCCGCTCTCCGTGATCAAGGATGATCTGTCCCGCTATCTCCGTGAGGCCCAGAGACGCAGGAGATTGTCATCACGCGTCACGGCAAGCCGGCAGGCGTGTTGATTGGATTCGAGCCGGAGGAAAGATTGGTTCGAATACCGCTTGGAGCATGATCCTCGCTTCCTGCAGCGCGTCGAACAGGCGCGGAACAGCCTGCGCGCGGGACGCGGCGTGAAGCTTGAGGATATCGATACGGAGTAGCGCTGGGGGCTTGCCGACGCCATGCGCCGATGATGCCATTATGCTCCAGTTTTGCCCGACGGGTCAAGCTATTTTCTGTTTTTCGGAAATTTCGTGCGAGAGCAACCAACCCAGACGTGACGGCGATTCAACCCGCCGTCGTTGCGCTTTAAGCCTTTGATTTCGCTATCGCCGGCTACTGTGCATGGGGTTGTTTTCGACTTTTTTTGTTTTGGGGTGCAAAAATATCTGTCCGAACCCGACTTGGTCCGGCGCTCGCCTTTTCATCAATCCATTTTCGGGAGGCGCATCATGCAAGTCTATAACGTGGTGAAGTTCAAGGTGAAGGCCGGTGAGGAAGCCGCCTTCCTTGATGCGCATCGGGACGGCAAGGCCAAATGGCCGGGTCTCGAACACGGCGTCATCATCAAGACCGGCGAGCAGACATTCTGCCTCATCGGCACGTGGGCCAGTCAGGACGCGCTGGTTGACGCGCGATCGGCGATGATCAAGACGCTCGACAGTTTCAGGTCGGTGCTCGAGGACCAGGGCAACGGGCGCGGCGTGACGGATGCCGTGTCCGGGGCGGTGGTGCTCGCAATGTAGCAGGCGGCTGGCCGCCTGCTACTTCATCACCCGCAAGCCCTTGGTCGTGAAGCGCTGCGTCTTGCCGCCGGGACGGAGCGGGCGCCTGGTGCCGGCGGCCTTGCCGGTGCCGGGCGGCTGGTGCGCGGGCACGAGCTGGTCGGGGCGGGAGCCGATCAGATCGGCGCGGCCCATTTCCTTCAGCGCCTCGCGCAGCACCGGCCAATTGTCGGGGTCGTGGTAGCGCAGGAACGCCTTGTGCAGGCGGCGCTGGCGCAGCCCCTTGATGGCCTCGACCTTGTCGCTGCCGCCGCGTCGCACGCCGCGCAGCGGGTTGACGCCGGTGTGGTACATCGCGGTTGCGGTTGCCATCGGCGAGGGCAGGAAGGTCTGCACCTGATCGGCGCGGTAGCGGTTCTTCTTGAGCCAGAGCGCGAGGTTCATCATGTCCTCGTCGGTCGTGCCCGGATGCGCCGCGATGAAGTACGGGATCAGGTAATATTTCTTGCCGGCCTGCTCGGCCGCGGCGTCGAACATCCGCTTGAACTGGTTGTAGGCGCCGATGCCGGGCTTCATCATCTTGTCGAGCGGACCGCGCTCGGTATGTTCGGGCGCGATCTTCAAATAGCCGCCGACGTGATGGGTGACCAGCTCCTTGATGTATTCGGGGCTCTCGACCGCGAGGTCGTAGCGCACGCCGGAGGCGACCATCACCTTCTTGATGCCCTTGGTCTCGCGCACCTTGCGATACAGCCGGATCAGGTCGTCATGCGAGGTGTTGAGGTTCGGGCAGATCTCCGGGAAGACGCAGGACGGCCGCCGGCACGCGGCCTCGACCTTCGGGTCCTTGCACGCCATCCGGTACATGTTGGCGGTGGGGCCGCCGATGTCGGAGATCACGCCGGTGAAGCCCGGCGTCTTGTCGCGGATTTTTTCGATCTCGCGCAGGATCGATCCTTCAGAGCGGTTCTGGATGATGCGGCCTTCGTGCTCGGTGATCGAGCAGAAGGTGCAGCCGCCAAAGCAGCCGCGCATGATCGTCACCGAGAACTTGATCATGTCCCAGGCGGAGATTTTGGCCTCGCCGTAGGACGGATGCGGCGCACGCGCGTAGGGCAGGTCGTAGACCGCGTCCATCTCGTCGCTGGTCAGCGGGATCGGCGGCGGGTTGAGCCAGAGATCGCGATCGCCGTGACGCTGCACCAGCGGCCGTGCATTGCCGGGATTGCTCTCCCGATGCAGCACGCGTGACGCGCGCGCATAGGCTTCCTTGTCCTGCTCGACTTGCTCCAGCGCCGGCAGCCGGATGACGGTCGCACCCTTCTGGCGCGTTGCGCCCTCGTCGGCGGAATCGAGATCGTCGGCGTGCAGCTCGGAATAGTCCTCGGGCACGCGGCGGAACAGCGCGACGCCCCTGATGTCGCTGAGCTCGCGCGGCGCTTCGCCGGCGGCAAGACGGTTGGCCACCTCGACGACGGCGCGCTCGGCATTGCCGTAAAGCAAGAGGTCGGCCTTGGCGTCGGCCAGCACCGAGCGGCGCACCTTGTCGGACCAGTAATCGTAATGCGCGATCCGGCGCAGCGACGCCTCGATGCCGCCGAGCACGATCGGCACGTCCTTGAACGCCTCGCGGCAGCGCTGGGCGTAGACGACGGTGCAGCGGTCCGGCCGCTTGCCGCCTTCGCCGCCGGCCGTATAGGCGTCGTCATGGCGCAGGCGGCGGTCCGCGGTGTAGCGGTTCACCATCGAATCCATGTTGCCGCCGGTGATGCCAAAGAACACCTTTGGCTTGCCCAGCGTCTTGAACGGCTCGGCCGAATGCCAGTCGGGCTGCGAGATGATGCCGACCCGAAAGCCCTGTGCCTCCAGCAGCCGCCCGATGATGGCCATGCCAAAGCTCGGATGGTCGACATAGGCATCGCCCGTCACCAGCACGATGTCGCAGGCGTCCCAGCCGAGCGCATCCATCTCGGCGCGGCTCATGGGAAGGAACGGCGCCGGCTTGCGCGGGCGCGCCTGCGCCATCAGGGGCTTTTCGGCGGTCATGATCTGGGTGTCCATGGCGCACAGGCATAGGACTCCGGCGGCGCAAATTCAACCGACGGACACGTGAAGATTCGCGGTTCCGCCAGGAGCAATCCGGCCCGCGTGAGCGCGTTAACCGTTTGCGAGCCCCTGCCGGACGTCGGCAGTCGTGGCCGGTTCGCGGCCATGCCGGCGGACCATCCGTACGGCGTCCTCGACGAGGCGGAGATTGGTCGCCGTCGAGCCCAGCACCGCCGCCCGGAACGGTGCGCGTGCCGCATATGCATATGAGCGATCCCTCTTCCGGGTTCTCACCGGGGCCGACATCGGATATCCGATTGCCCATGGGCAAGGAAACTTCTGACGGCGCGGCGCCGTCCACCGAGGCCTGGCTCGGTGCGGTTGCGCTGATCGGCTTCATCCTGGTGGCGACCGCGCAGGCCTCAAATCAGATTCTGGCGCGCGGGCTTGCGGGGTCGGTCCCGCCCTTCGCGCTCGCCTTCTTCCGCTGGAGCATCGTTGCCATCGGGCTCGCGCCGATCGCATTCGCCGAAATCCGCGCCGGCCGCGTGCCACTTGGCAAGAACATCTGGCCGATCCTCGCCGCCGGCTTCATGGGCATGTTCCTCTGCGGCGGCCCGGTCTATGCCGCGGGCATCTCGACGACGGCGATCCACATCGCGTTGATCATGGCGCTGTCGCCGATCACGGTGCTGATGATCTCTGCGGTGCTCGGCATCGAGCATGTCGGCCCGCTGCAATGGCTCGGCACAGCGCTTGCGCTCGCCGGCGCCTTGCTCATCATCTCCGGCGGTCATCCGGAGACCTTGTTCGCACTGGAGACGGCAGCGGGCGATGGCCTGGTCGTGATCGCGATGCTCGGCTGGTCCGGCTACACGCTGCTGCAATCGCGCGCGGCGCCCAAGGCGTCGCTGCTGGCGCGCATGAGCCTGTTCGCAGGCGCCGGCGCGCTGTTCTCGCTGCCGCAGGCGCTGATCGAGATGTGGACCACGCCGGCGCAGGTCTTCAGCACGAAAGCGGTGTCGGCTTATGTCTTCGCCGGGATCGTTCCCGGGCTGCTCGCCTATGCCGGCTTTGCCTGGCTCGGCGGCAAATTCGGTTCGGTCCGAACCTCGCTCGTGCTTTATCTCGGACCGATCGCGAGCGCCCTGCTGTCGTTCGCAATTCTCGGTGAGCCGCCAAAACTGATCCATCTGTTCGGCGGTGTGCTGATCCTCGGTGGGGTCTGGGCGAGCCTGCGCAAATAGTTCCATCGCTCGGAGTTGTGGTTCATTCGCAGGAACCAACGGCCTCCGCGAACATTCTGATCAAGGGACCGGTGCGAGCCATGCTCGCGCGCGACCCGACCATCCCGGCGCCAGTGCCGTAACCGGATTTTGCCTCGACGCTTCGTTTCGGGGCGATGGGGGACTTGTGAGTACGGTCATAGAGAACTTGTTGTCACGGAAGCAGAAGCTTGTGGAACAGCTCGAGAAGGCGCAGTCGGTCGACGATCGCGACAAGATCGAGCACCAGCTCGAACAGATCAACACCGCGCTGGATTTTCTGGACAGGCCGGGATCGAGAGACGCGCGGTAGAAGCGCTCAGTCCGGCTTCAGCGCCTCCACTTTCAAGGCCTCCACTTTCAAGGCCTTGGCGTAGACCAGGCCGGAATTGGTGATGTGCGTCGTCATCAGCGCTTCGAAGGCGGCGAACTCGCCGCGCGCGAACAGATCGAGCAGCTTGCGATGCTCGTCGAACGACGAGCGGGTGCGCACGTCGATCGGCGACGTCAGATTGGTGCGCAGCGCGGCGACGCGGCCCGAGACGAGCTGGTAGGATTCGATGAGATAGCGGTTGCCGCAATGCGCAAACAACCCTTCGTGAAAGCTCGCATCGGCGCGGCCATAGGCGATGTTGTCCTTTGCCGCGATCGCCGGCTCCATCGCCGCGATTGCCTCGCTCATCGTCGCAATTGCGCCGTCGCGATCGTGACGGAACGCGAGCTCGGCGGCCTTGGGCTCGAGCGCGATCCGGAAGGTGCAGAGCGCAGTGATGTCCTCCGCGCTCGGCGTGAACACGAAGCTGCCGACCTGCGGCCGGATCACGACCAGGCCCTGCGCCTGCAACTGGCCCATCGCCTCGCGCACCGGCGTGCGGCTGACACCGAAGGAATTCGCCACCATCTCCTCGGAGATGGCGGCGCCGAGCGCGAACTCGCCGTCGATGATGGCCTGGCGCAGCCGCAGCACCACCCGCTGCGACAGCGATTTCGGCGTATCGAGCTTGAGCGATCGCATCTGCTGTCTCAGATCACCTTGCCGGGATTGAGCAGGTGATCGGGATCGAGCGCGGCCTTCAGCGTCCGCATCAATGCGATCTCGGCTTCGCTCCGGGCGTGGCCCAGCCACTTCTTCTTCAGCGTGCCGATGCCATGCTCGGCGGAGACGCTGCCGCCCAGCTCGCGCACCAGGCCGTAGATGATCGCGTCCATCTCTTCCTTCGGCTGCTGCTCGACGGAAAGACCGGTGACCCAGGACACGAGATGCAGATTGCCGTCGCCGATATGGCCGTAATAGACGCTCTCGCACCCCTTGATGCCGGAGGCCAACGCGGCCTTGCAGCGTGTGACGAACTCGTCCATCCGCGCCACCGCAAGCCCGATGTCGTAGGAGATGTGCGGACCCAGCACCTGGCCGAACTCGGCGCAGATGTCGCGCACGCGCCAGAACGCCTGCGTCTGCGCCAGCGATTGCGCCACGGCGGCATCCGCGAGCAGCCCGCGCTCCATCAGCTCTTCGAGCCAGGCCTGGAAACGCGGTGCATCCAGGCTCTCGTCGGTGCCTTGGGCCTCGACGAGCACGTAGAGACCGTGGCCTGCGGCGACCGGCGGCTTCACCCCGGCGCGCGTCGTGATCACGTCCCAATAGTCCGGCCACATCACTTCGAACGCCGACAGCAGCGGGCCGAGCCCGCTGCGCGCGGCATCGAGCAGGGCGATCACCGCGGCATAGTCCTTCAGCGCGCACAGCGCCGCCATGGTCGAGCGCGGTTTCGGGAACAGGCGCAACACCACGCGGGTGATGATGCCGAGCGTACCTTCGGAGCCGATGAAGAGATGCTTGAGGTCATAGCCGGCGTTGTTCTTCATCAGCTTGTTGAGGCTGGTGATGACGGTGCCGTCGGGCAGCACCACCTCCAGGCCGAGCACCAGTTCGCGCGTCATTCCGTAGCGGATCACGCGGTTGCCGCCGGCATTGGTGGAGAGATTGCCGCCGATCGCGCAGGAGCCGCGCGAGCCGAGATCGAGCGGAAAGAAGAAACCGGCTTCGTCCGCAGCCTTCTGGATCGTCTCCAGCGGCGTGCCCGATTTCACCGTCATCGTCATTGACGCCCGATCGATCTCCTCGATGCCGGTCATGCGCTCGAGCGAGATCGCGACCCAGCCTGCGTCGGGTGAAGCGCCGCGGCACAGCCCGGTCAATCCGCCCTGCGGCACGAAGGGCAGCCGCGCCTGCCGGCAGGTCGCAAGCGCATCCGCAACGCCTTGCGCATCGACCGGTCGGATCACCGCAAGCGGCGTTTGCGGCAGGCTCGCGCTCCAGTCGTTGCAATTGCGTGCGGGCACGTCGGTGCCGATCAGCACGGCGGCCGCGCCGAGCTTGTCGCGCAGGGCGCCAAGCAACTGATCGGGACGCTCAATGGGGCTCACCATGTTCATGCGAGACCTCCTCGGATCTGGCTGCGTCTCATGCGCGCCATGACGGTGGAAAGGATTTGCGTCCGTCTTGTATGTAAGGTACAACATAAAAAGTAAAGCAAAAACAAGGCTCGGAAGGCCTCCTAAGATCGTTCGAGATCAGGGGCTTAGTCCGGGACCGCAGCTAATGGGTGGTGAGATGACGGAGGTAATTCGCGGGTTCTGGGTGGCGTCGGTGACGCCGCTGGCGACTGATGGCAGCGTGGACTCCGCCAAGCTCGCCGCTCACGCCAGGCAGCTTTTCAGCAAGGGCGTCGATGGTGTCGTGCTGTTCGGCACCACTGGCGAGGGCACCTCCTTCAACGTCACTGAGCGTGTCGCGACCATCGAGGCCGTGCTCAAGGCCGGCGTCGCGCCCGAGCGGATCGGCATCGGCGGCGGCTTTCCCGCCATCACCGACAGCATCGCACTGACGCGCGCCGTGCTCGGCCTCGGCTTGCGTCACGTGCTGTATCTGCCGCCCTATTTCGACCGTGGTGTCACGCCCGAAGGCATCGAGGATGCTTTTGCCGCCATCATCGACGGCGTCGCCGACGATCGCCTGCGCGCTTCGCTCTATCACATCCCGCAGGTCTCCGGCGTTGCGATCCCGACCAGTGTCGCGGCGAACCTGCGCAAGCGTTACGGCAAGGTGGTTGCGGGCCTGAAGGACTCCAGCGGCGACTTCAAGCAGTTCCAGGCATTCCGTACTGCTGCTCCCGATCTCGCCATCACTGTCGGCAACGAAGCCGACATCACCCGCGCGATCGCCGCCGGCGGCGCCGGCACCATCTGCGGCATGGCCAACGTCCTGCCCGAACTGGTCAAGGGCATGGTTGACGGCAAGGATGTCGAGGCGCGCATGCAAGCTGCGCTCGATGTCGTGCTGAACACGCCGTCGTTCCTCGCGACGCTGAAGGCAATCCTCGCCGCACAGACGGGCGACGCCGGCTGGCTGCGCGTGCGCCCGCCGTACCGTGCCTCATCCGATGGTGCGGCGCTCAAGCGAAAGATTGACGAGCTGATTGCTCCTGCCATCGCGTGAGATGTAAAGCCTTCGTGACACGTTGCCGCGAATTCGCGTGCAGCGTGTTGCGATCGCTGCGACATCAATGGGTGATTGCCGTTCGGTGCGCTGATGCGCTTAGAACGATTCAACACTAGAGCGATTCAAGCTCGCCTACGGTTCTCTTCGATCCCGCCGACTGTTACAGGCGCACACTTCAATGTTCTTGACTTGAAGTGGAATGAAAGTGCGTGCCCCCGTGGATGGCCAGCGCGTCAGCGGCCATCGTCATCGTGCCGGCAAGAGCCGTGCAGGTCTTCTCCTCGGCGCAGCGGTGCTGCTCGTCGAATCCCCCTCGAACACGACGAGTGCGCTGGCGCAATCGGCGTTGCCACCAGTGACAGTGGAAGCGCCGGTGCAGCGACCGAAACCGGCGCGCGCGTCGGGACAGTCTCTACGCCGCGCGCAAGCCGCGGCACGCCAGCGCAATGCCACGGTCGCCCCCGCAGGACCGACGCTCGCGGAGCGCGCCGCCGCGGAGGGCGCAGCGCAACAGGCTGCCAAGCTCGGCTACCGCGCGATGCCGAGCTCGACCACGCTGCGCAGCGGCGCCTCGCCGCTCGATACCTCGCAGACCGTCAACGTCGTGCCTGAACAGGTCTTGAAGGACCAGCTCCCGCGCAACATCGACGACGCGTTGATCAACATCAGCGGGATCACCCAGACCAACACGCTCGCGGGAACGCAGGACGCCGTGATCCGCCGCGGCTTCGGCGACAACCGCGACGGTTCGATCATGCGCAACGGCATGCCGCTGGTGCAGGGCCGCAGCCTCAATGCCGCGGTCGAGAGCGTCGAGGTGCTGAAGGGACCGGCCTCGCTGCTCTACGGCATCATGGATCCCGGCGGCATCGTCAACACCATCAGCAAGCGGCCGGAGCTGTACCAGCACGGCTCGGTTACGCTGCTCGGCTCAACCTACGCGAACAATCGCAACGGCGCCGACGGTACGCTCGACATCACCGGTCCGATTGGTGACCAGGGCCTTGCCTATCGCTTCGTCGGCTATGGCGTCAGTGAGGACTATTGGCGCAACTTCGGCCGCCATCGGGAAATGCTGGTGAACCCGTCGCTAGCCTGGTACGGCGACACCACGACGGTTCAACTCACCTACGAGCACCGCGAGTTCATCACTCCGTTTGACCGGGGCACTGCCTTCGTCAAAGGCGCTCCGCTGGCGATCCCGAAGACGCGCCGGCTCGACGAGCCGTTCAACAACATGTGGGGGACCTCCGACCTGGTGCAGGCCTCGGTCGAGCAGAAGCTGGACGACAATTGGAAGGTCACGGCGGCCTACAGCTACAACACCGAGACCTTCAGCGCCAATCAGCTTCGCATCACCGGCGTCAATGCCACGACCGGCGTCGAGACCCGCAGCAACGACGGCACCCGCAACTCGCTGAGCAACGCCAGTTACGGCACCTCCTATCTGCAGGGTGACGTCTGGGTGGGCGGCTTCCGCAACGAGATCTTGTTCGGCGGCGAGGCGCTATATCGCACGATCGATCGCCACGATCTGATTCGCCAGGCGACCCCGAGCTTCAATTTCTACAACCCGGTCTACGGGCTGGTCGTGCCGGGCACGACGGTTTCGCCAGTGGACAGCGAGCAGACCGACAAGCTCGGCACCCGCGGCTTCTTCGCCCAGGACACGTTCCATCTGACCAACTGGCTGTCCGTGGTCGGCGGCGTACGCTGGATGGAATACGAGCAGCTCGCCGGAAAGGGCCGCCCGAACTTCATCACGAACACCAATTTGGCGGGCGACAAGGTGTTGCCGCTCGGCGGGGTCATTTTCAAGCTGAACGAGCAGCTCTCGTACTACGTGAGCTATACGCAATCGCTGAAGCCGACATCGGTCATCGCGGCGTTCACCACCGGCTTCGTCGTGGACTCCACCATCGCGCCCGAAGAGGGAACGCAATGGGAGACCGGCCTGAAGTTCGATGTCAACAAGCGGCTGTCGGGCACCCTGGCGGTCTACGACATCGAAAAGAAGAACGTGCTGGTGCTGGACGATATCGGTGGCGGCAAGTCGGCGGCGCGCACGTCGGGCGCAGCCAGGTCGCGCGGCGTGGAATTGGACGTGACCGGCAAGCTGAGCGATCAATGGAGTATGATCGGAAGTTACGGCTATACCGACGCACGGCTGATCAACGATCCCGTTGTCGGCAACGCCAAGCTGTTCAACGCCGCCATGAACACGGCTTCGCTCTATCTCGTCTACGATTTCGGCGATGCACTCCCCGGACGTCTGCGGCTCGGCGGCGGCGCGCACTATGTCGGCGACCGCCCGGGCGATGCAGCCAACACGTTCTTCATGCCGGCCTATACCGTGGCGGACATCTTCGCGACCTACGACACGAGAATCGACAACCTGCCGGTGACCTATCAGTTCAACGTCAAGAACGTGTTCGACAAGCTCTACTATACCTCCAGCACCGGCAACGCTTTGAACGTCGCGATCGGCGATGCGCGCCGGGTGTCGCTGTCGGCGACGGTGAAGTTCTAGCGATGGCTGAGCGGCACACCCGCGCAGATCCACTGATCTCGCTGATCAAGAAGGCCGGCTTCGATGCGTAGGGTGGGGCATCATATCAAGGTCGCTCTGCACCAGATTCACTCGATCGCGGGCCTCGTGCTCGCGCTGCTGCTGGCCCTGATCGCGCTGACCGGCGCGATCATGAGCTTTGAGGACGAGATCGGCGATCATCTCAACGCCGGCCTCATGCAGGTCGCGCCGCGCCAGGCACCGGCGTTGATGCCGGACGAACTGGTGGCTCGGCTGAAGGCGGGGCAGGACCTCGGCAGGGTCTCGGCCGTCACGCTGTCGAGCGATCCGGCCGCGGCGGTGCGTGTCCGCTTCGCGCGCGACGAGCAGGGCGCGCGGCCGACATCGCTCTATGTCGATCCCTACGATGCGCACGTGCTGGGTGCGCCGCGTGGCGAGGAGTTCTTCGCGACCGTGCGCAGGCTGCATCGATGGCTGCTGATCCCCGGCGACGCCAAGGGCTGGGGACGCCAGATCACCGGCATCGCCGCGCTCGGCCTGATCGTCATGCTCATCTCGGGCCTCGTGCTGCGCTGGCCGCGCCGCGCCGGCAGCGTGAAGATGTGGCTGAAACCCAATCTCGGGCTCAGCGGGCGTGGACTGCACCGTTCGCTGCACGCGGTGATCGGAACCTGGGTGCTGCCGGTCTATCTGGTGATGACGCTGACCGGGCTGTGGTACTCATTTGACTGGTACAAGGACGGGGTGGTCTGGCTGCTGTCGCGTCCGCATGTTGCCGCCGCGAAGATGCAGCCAAAGCAGCCGCGCGCCGCAGGGCGTTCCGAGCCGGTTCAGGCGGTCGGATTTGATCCTGCGTGGGCGACGCTCCAGCGCGAGGAGGGCGATCGTTTCGCCAAAGCGCTGCTGACGCTGCCAACTGGTCCGGGCACGGTCATCCGGATCCGGTCGTGGGCGAAGGACACGACGCTCGATACCACACGTGACGAATTCCGCGTGGATGCCGTCACCGGTCAGATCGTCTCGGCGGAGCGCTACGCCGACAAGACGTTTGGCGAGAAGATCATCGCGAACGTGCTCGACATCCATCGCGGCGCGTTCCTGGGTTGGCCCGGCAAGCTCGCCTTCATGATTGCAGCAGCGTTGATGCCGCTGTTCTCGGTCACCGGCATTTTGCTTTATCTGTCGCGCCGCAGGCTGCGGCGCCCCGCGCAGCCGCCGCTCGGGCGGCTGGTTCCGGGCGAGTGAGCGGCCGCGAAGGCTAGCCAAGCGCGCGACAATCGTTCAAAAGCCCTTGGCCGTACTTGCCAGGGTTCACGCCATGAAGCTCCCCACCGTCACCCCCGCCGATATCCGCCGCGCGCTGCTGCTCCGCGAGGAGATCGCGCTGCTCGATCTCAGGCACGAGGCCGGCTTCGCCACCGGGCATCCGCTGTTCGCCGCCAACATGGCCGCGGACCGGATCGCGATCGAAGCCGAGGTGAGGCTGCCGCGCAAGGACGTCGCAATCGTGCTCTATGATGACGGCGAGGGGCTTGTTGAGGCCGGCGCCGAGCGGCTTGCCGCGCTCGGCTACACCAATGTCAGTGCGCTCGAAGGCGGACTGAAGGCCTGGCGTGCGGCGGGCTATCAGGTGTTCGAGGACGTCAATTCCTATTCGAAAGCGTTCGGCGAGCTGGTCGAGGCGCGGCGGCACACGCCGTCGTTCAGCGCCGACGAGGTGGCAGAGCTCATCGCGGACAAGGCCAACATCGCGATCCTCGATGTTCGCCGCTTCGACGAATATGCGACCATGAACATCCCGGGCTCGGTCAGCGTGCCTGGCGCTGAGCTGGTGCTGCGGGCAGGGCAGGCCGCGCCCGACCCTGAAACCACCATCATCGTCAATTGCGCCGGGCGCACGCGCTCGATCATCGGCACGCAGTCGCTGATCAATGCCGGCGTGCCCAACAAGGTGCGGGCGCTGCGCAACGGCACGATCGGCTGGACGCTGGCGCGGCACACGCTCGATCACGGCGCCGGCCGGCGTGGCGCGATCGGGCCGTTCGAGGGCGGCCCGGCCAATGCGCGCGACGTCGCCTATCGCGCCGGTGTTCGCCATATCGGCGCGAACGAGGCGAAGGCGCTCGCAGCGCAGACCGATCGCACGCTCTATCGTTTCGACGTGCGCGACGCAGAAGAGTATGCGGCTGGCCATCTCCGCGGCTTCCGGCATTATCCCGGCGGCCAGCTGGTCCAGGAAACCGACATGGCCGCGCCCGTGCGCGGCGCGCGCATCCTCCTGACCGACGACAAGGGCGTACGTGCCGACATGACGGCATCCTGGCTCGCGCAGATGGGCTGGGAGGTCTACGTCCTCGAAGGCGGTTACAATGGTGAGCTCGAGGTCGGCCCGCCGCGCGTGCTGCCCAAGCCCGACCCGGCGCATCGTTACCGCCGGCCCTACGAAGGCACTGACGTCGCCGAGCGCGCGATGCAGGCCTATCTCGACTGGGAATACGGTCTCGTCGAGCAACTCCGGCTCGACGGCACGCACGGGTTTTACGTCATTTGACCGGGCGGCCACCGTAAACGCTTACCGCCCCGCCATCTTCTCCCCATATCCAAACCCTATTGTGCTGCATCTCCCCCGCGGTCTATGAGCTGCGGCAAAGCTGTGACCTACGGAGATTCCATGCCAGCCCCAGGCCAAAGCCCCGAGCGGAACGCGAAGGCGCTGTTGCTCGAAGGCGTCAATGACAGCGCTGTCGACCTGTTCCGGAGCGCGGGCTTCGCCAATGTCGAGCGATTGACCAAGGCGCTGGACGGCGAAGACCTGCGGCGCGCGCTGAAGGGCGTGTCGCTGCTCGGCATCCGCTCGCGCACCCAGATCACCGATGAGGTGCTCGCGGCCGCCGACGGGCTTCTCGCGGTCGGCTGCTTCAGCGTAGGCACCAACCAGGTCGACCTCCTGGCGGCGCGCAAGCGCGGCATTCCCGTGTTCAACTCGCCGTTCTCCAACACCCGCAGCGTCGCCGAGCTCGTGATCGGCGAGATCGTGATGCTGCTGCGTCAGATCTTTCCGCGCTCGGTGTCCGCCCATGAAGGCGGCTGGGACAAGTCCGCTGCCGGCAGCCGCGAGGTGCGTGGCCGCACCCTCGGCATCGTGGGCTATGGCAATATCGGCTCGCAGCTTTCGACCCTTGCTGAAGCCATGGGCATGCGCGTGATCTATTACGATCGCACCGACAAGCTCCGACACGGCAATACCGAGCCGGTCGAGAAGCTCGAAGAGCTGCTGACGCAGAGCGACGTCGTCAGCCTGCACGTGCCGGAAACGCCGGAGACATCAGGCATGATCGGCGAGAAGGAGCTGCGCGCGATGAAGCCGGGCTCATTCTTCATCAACAACAGCCGCGGTACCGTGGTCGATCTCGATGCGCTCGCAGGCGCCTTGCGCGACGGTCACATCGCGGGCGCTGCGATCGACGTGTTCCCGGTTGAGCCGTCCTCGAACGCGGAACGATTCAAGAGCCCGGTGCAGGGCCTCAACAACGTCATCCTCACCCCGCATGTCGGCGGCTCGACCGAGGAGGCGCAGGAGCGCATCGGCGGCGAGGTCGCGCGCAAGCTGGTCGACTATTTCATCACGGGATCGACCATGGGCGCGGTGAACTTCCCGGAGGTGCAGCTGCACTTACGTCCCGCCGGCGCGCGCTTCAGCCATGTCCATCGCAACGTGCCGGGCATGCTGCGGCGGCTGAACGAGGTCTTCCTCCAGCGCGACATCAACATTGTCGCGCAATATCTGGAGACCGCCGGCGACCTCGGTTACGTCGTGCTCGACGCCGATCTCGGGGGTGAGGATTCGGCCGCGCTGCTTGCGCAGATCCGGGCGCTCGAGGGCACGGTTGGCGCACGGCTGGTATTCGAGCACTAGAACGCTCCACGTTCCGGTTGCAATCTGTAGCCACGGCTCTCTACACTGCTGTCATCTTCGGGTACTAAAAAGCACGTCGAATTTGAGCTTCAGTTGCGTGGGTGCCGCCATGGAACGGGACGCCGTACTAATCGATCTCGCGCTTCAAGGTGGCGGTTCGCACGGCGCCTTCACCTGGGGCGTGCTCGACCGTCTGCTGGAAGAGAAGTGGCTCACCATCGCCGCGATCTCCGGCACCTCCGCGGGCGCGATGAACGCGGCTGTGCTCGCAGACGGATGGATCGCGGGTGGCGCCGAGGGCGCGCGCGACGCGCTCGAAAAATACTGGCACCGCGTCTCGAAGGCTGCCGCCTTCAGCCCGCTCCAGCGCTCGCCGCTCGATCGCCTGATGGGGCGCTGGACGCTCGATACGTCGCCAGCCTACATCCTCACCGATTTGATGTCGCGGGTGCTCTCGCCCTATGATCTCAATCCGACCGGCTACAATCCGCTGCGCGCGGTGCTGGCCGAGAGCATCGATTTCGAACGCCTCGCGCGCTCGCCGATCCAGCTGTTCATCACCGCGACGCGGGTGCGCACCGGGCGCGGCCGCATCTTCCGAAATGCCGAGATCACGGCGGACGTGCTGCTGGCGTCGGCCTGCCTGCCGACCATGTTCCGTGCGATCGACATCGACGGCGAACCCTATTGGGACGGCGGCTTCGCCGGCAACCCCACGATCACGCCGCTCATTCGCGAAAGCGATGCGCACGACACGATCCTGGTGCAGATCAATCCGACCGAAACGCTCGAGGAGCCGCGGACGGCTGCGGAGATTCTCAATCGATTGAACGAGATTTCGTTCAATTCGCCCCTGATGAAGGAATTGCGCATGATCGCGCTGCTGCGCCAGGCGGCCGACCCCGGCAGCGGCGAGGGCGCGCGCTGGGCAAAGATGCGGACCCACCGCGTCAAGAGCGACATGCTGGCGAAGTTCGGCGCGTCATCCAAGCTCAACGCCGAATGGGAGTTCGTCTCGATGCTGCGCGCCGAGGGGCGCCTGGCGGCCGAGACCTTTCTCGACGAGCACGGCGCGGATATCGGCCAGCGCTCGACCGCCGATCTCGACGTCCTGCTGTCGGAGTGCTGAGACATGGGTCTTCTCGGCCTCCTCGTCGGGCTCGCCCTGCTCGTCCTGTTCGCTTTTCGCGGCTGGAGCGTGCTTCTGCTGGCGCCGTTCGCAGCGCTCGTTGCCGCGTTGTTCGGCGGCGAGCCGCTGCTTGCGAACCTGACCCAGGTGTTCATGGTGCATGCGGCGGGATTTCTGGCGCAGTTCTTCCCGATCTTCCTGCTTGGCGCGGTCTTCGGCAAGCTGATGGACGATAGCGGCGCGGTCACGTCGGTCGCCGCCTTCATGGCGGAGCGCCTCGGCGAGCGTCGCGTGATCCTGGCGGTGGTGCTCGCCGGTGCCGCGGTGACCTATGGCGGCGTCAGTCTGTTCGTTGCGTTTTTCGTCATCGTTCCCATGGCCCGTTCGTTGTTTCGCGCGGCTTCGATCCCGCGTCGCCTGATCCCGGCTGCGATCGTGCTGGGGACGTCGACCTTCACCATGTCGGCCTTGCCGGGCACGCCGTCGATCCAGAATGCGATCCCGATGCCGTTCTTCGGCACGACGCCGTTCGCAGCGCCGGGCCTCGGCATCATCGCCTCCCTCATCATGCTCGTGACAGGGTTGTGGTGGCTGCACCGCGCCGAAGCCGCGGCGCGCCGCGCTGGAGAAGGTTATGGCGACGATATCGAGGGCGCGACCGAGCGCGCCGCCGCCGACGAGCTCGTGCGCGAGCGCGCCACGACCGCGCGCGAGTTCGATCCGGCGGAGCTCCAGCACGGTCAGCGCAGCGAGCGGCCGTCGCCCGTGTGGAGTGCGATCGCGCCGCTGATCGTCGTCGTCATCGTGAATCTGGTGATGTCGCTCATGGTGCTGCCGCGACTCGATGTCAGCTATCTCGCCGAGCAGCGTTTTGGTGAAACGACGCTCGCGGCGGTCGCGGGCGTGTGGTCGGTCGCGGTCGCGCTGACTGCGGCCATCGTCACGACCATCGCGCTGAACCGGGCTCGCTTGCCGGCGCTTCGCCGCACCATGGACGCCGGGGCCAATGCATCCGTCCTGCCTGCGTTCAGCGTGGCGAGCCTCGTCGGATTCGGTGCGGTTGTCGCCTCGCTGCCGGCGTTCACGATCGTGCGCGACTGGGTGCTTGCGATCGAAGGCGGACCGCTGGTCTCGCTGGCGGTTGCGACCAACATCCTGGCCGCGCTGACCGGGTCGGCGTCAGGCGGCCTGACCATTGCGCTGGACGCTCTCGGCCAGACCTATGTCGAGCTCGCCGCGCGCACCGGCATCGCCCCTGCGCTGATGCACCGCGTGGCGGTGATCGGCTCGGGGACGCTCGACATCCTGCCGCACAATGGCGCGGTGGTCAGCCTGCTTGCGATCTGCGGCCTGACGCATCGCGACAGCTATTTCGACATCGTGATGGTCGGCATCGTGACGTCGCTGCTGGCGCTGGTCGCCGTGATCGCATTGGGCAGCGCGCTGGGATCGTTCTGAGCAGAATGCGAACGTAAGCGATTGACGGAACGGCGAAGGTTGCATTCAATGCGGCCAACTGACCAAATCCAATAAACAGCGAACGCCGGGTGGAAACGATGACGCGAAAGAGAGCGAAGCTCTGTGCATGGCTCGTGGGTGCGATAGCCGCCATGAGCGCGAGCAGCACGTTCGCCGCGACGCTGGCGGAGGATGCGGATACGGTCTGCAAAGGGCTCATCGGCGGCGCCGATGCCGTGAAGATCGATTCCGCGACATTGCTGGCACCGTCACCTCTCGCGGTCGCCGAACGCGGGCCGACGCCGTCGGGGCGCGTCACGCCCGCCAATCCCGCCTTTTGCAAGGTGCTCGGCCATATCGACCCCATTGATCCCAAGGCGCCGCCGATCAAGTTTCAGGTCAACCTTCCCGTCGAATGGAACGGGCGCTCCGTCCAGTATGGCGGCGGCGGCTTCAACGGCGTGCTGATCACCGGCCTTGGGCTGCCGCCGGCCTATCCGTTTGACAAGCCGTCGCCGCTGACGCGCGGTTTTGTCACCTACGGCACCGATTCCGGCCATGAGTCCAAGCCGGGCGAGCCGCCGCAGGTCTTCGCACTCAACGACGAAGCCTTCGAGAATTTCGCTCACCGCGCCTACAAGAAGGTGCGCGACGCTTCTGTCGCGCTGATGGAGCGCGCCTACGGCAAGAAGCCGGAAAAAACATACTTCATGGGCTCGTCCGAGGGCGGGCGCGAAGGCCTGACCATGGCTCAGCGCTACCCCGACGATTTCGACGGCATCTTCGCCCGCGTGCCCGTGATCAACTGGGTCGGCCTGCAGCATGCCGGTACGCGCTCGGGCCTTGTGACCATGGGCGAGGGCTGGATCAATCCGGCGCAGGTCAAGCTCTTTGCCGGTGCGGTGCGGTCGGCCTGCGACAAGGCCGACGGCTCCGATAACACGCTGGTGCACGATCCCGTGGCCTGCAAGGCGGCGTTCAAGGTCGAGACGTTGCGCTGCGAGGCCGGCAAGACGGGCGACCAGTGCCTCACCGAGGCGCAGATGAAGGCCGTGAACACGCTGCACGCGACCTACAAATTCCCGTTTCCGCTCGCCAATGACCTCGATGACTATCCGGGCTGGGGCGTCTCGGGCGAGGACACGCCGGCGATCGGTCCGACCGGCGGTTGGTCCGCGTGGTGGCTCGGCAGCGCGCCGCCGGCGCAGCCGCCCGCACCCAACAACGGCATCGCTTGGATCTACGGCGCCGGCGGCATTCAATATGTGTTCGCCCGCGATCCCAAGCTCGACGTCAGCACCTACAAGGTGGAGGACCACAAGGCGCGGCTGATCGAGGTCTCGAGCCTGATGGATTCGACCGACCCCGATCTCAGCCGTTTTCGCGGCCGCGGCGGCCGGCTGATCGTGCTCGAGCACATGGCCGACTATGCCCAGAGCCCCTATGCCGGCATCCGCTATTTCGAGAGCGTCGAGCGCAAGCTCGGCAAGGCCGAGACGGCGGAATTCGCGCGGCTCTACACCGCGCCCGGCGTCGACCATGTCGGCTCCGGCGCGCCGGCCAATGTCGACATGCTGAGCGCGTTGGTGGATTGGGTCGAGAAGGGCAACGCGCCCGGCGATCTCGAAGTCAGCGAGCAGAAGGTCGAGGCGCCGTCGTTTGCCGTGTTGCGCGCAATGCCGCTGTGCCGCTGGCCATCCTGGCCGCGTTACAAGAGCGGCCCGGTGGCGGAGGCGGCGAGCTTCACCTGCGCGCCGTGAGGCGGCTCTTCACCTCTCCCGCTTGCGGGGAGAGGTCGGATCGCTCTTGCGATCCGGGTGAGGGGGTACAGGTCCCTCGACGATCTCACGTGTGGAGAGAGGCCCCTCACCCCGACCTCTCCCCGTAAGAACGGGGAGAGGGGGAAGAAGAGCCTAATGCGCCGGCCCACCGGCCGCCTTCACGCGCTGGGTCAGCACCACCGCGATCGCGGCGATCACCAGCACGATACCGATCACCGCAAACGCATCGGAATAGCCCATCACCAGCGCCTGGCGTTTCACCGTCTTGCCGAGCGCGATGATGGCCTGCTCGCGCGCGGCGTGGGGGTCGGGCACGCCGTGGGCCATGAAGTAATCCGTCATCTGCGCGATGCGGGTGCGGACTTCCTCGCGGCCGAGCGTGACCGACTGGCCGATGATGTTGGAGTGGAACTGCTCGCGCTTGGTGATGATGGTCGCGAGCGTCGCCGTGCCGATCGCGCCGCCGAGATTGCGGAACATGTTGCTGATGCCGGAGGCCGCGGCCGCGTCCTGCGGCGCGATGCCGCCGGTCAACACCGAGGTCAGCGGCGTCAGCACCATGGCCTGTCCCACGGCACGCACGATGTTCGGAATCCAGAGCTGGTCGCCGGCATAGTCCGGCGACATCGCCGTGTTCATGAAACAACTATAGGCGAAGATCAGAAGGCCGGTGATGGCGATGTAGCGCGTGTCGAAGCGCTGCATCAGCTTCGGGATCAGCGGGATCAGCACGAGCTGCGGAAGGCCGGTCCAGGCCAACACGTTGCCGATCTGCTCGGCATTGTAGCCTTGGGCCTGGCCGAGATAGGCGGGCAGGATATAGACCGAGCCGAACAGCGCGAAGCCGACCATCGTCATCGCAACGGTGCCAAAGCCGAAATTGCGCTGCGTCAGGAGGCGCAGCCGGATCAGCGGCTTTTCGATCGTGAGCTCGATCGTGACGAACAGCGTCAGGCTGACGGCCGCAATCACGGCGAGCTTGACGATGAAGGGCGAGGAGAACCAGTCGTCCTTGTTGCCTTCTTCCAGCACGGCCTGCAGTGCCGACAGCCCGATCGCCATGGTGAAGATGCCGGCCCAGTCGCCTTCCTTCAACAGACCGAGCTGCATCTTCTGCTTCTCCAGCGTCAGATAGAGCGCCGCGACCATCACCGCTGTCGGGATCACGTTGACGAAGAAGATGGTACGCCAGCCGTAGTTCTCCGTGAGATAGCCGCCGATGGTCGGGCCGATCGCCGGGGCAAAGGTGACTGACAGCGCGAAGATCGCGAGCCCCACCGGTTGCTGCGGCTTCGGCAGCTTGGTCAGCACCAGCGTGAACGCCATCGGGATCAGCACGCCGCCGGCAAAGCCCTGCAGGCCGCGCATCGCGATCATCGACGGCAAATCATGGGTGAAGGCACAGGCGACCGAGAACGCGGCGAACAGCGTCGCGCTCGCCAGCATGTAGCGGCGGAACGAGAACACGCGGCTCAAAAAATCAGTCAGCGGGATCACGATGATCTCGCCGATCAGATACGACGTCGAGATCCAGGAGCCGTTGTCGGCGCCGGTGCCGATGCCGCCCTCGATGTTGGCCAGCGAGGCATTGGTGATCTGGATGTTCAGGATCGCCATGAACGAGCCGATCATGGCGGCGAGCACGGCGATCCAGATCGCGGCACTCGCGCGGTTGGGGTCGGCTATCGCCGGATCAGGCGTCGCGACCGGTGTTGCTGGCGTCGAAAGTGAGAGGCTGTTTGACATGGCACGACCCTCCGGAAACGAGCTTCGCCTTTACGTTTGTCTTGGGCGTCACGGCCGCATTCGCGGTCGGCGCGGTCGAACGTGTTGCAATGGTCGGGATCACGGACATGCCGGGCCGCAGCGCGATCGCAGAGTGCGTTTCGGCATCGAGCGCGATCTTGACGGGGATGCGCTGCACCACCTTGGTGAAATTGCCGGTGGCGTTGTCGGGCGGCAGTAGCGCGAATTCCTGGCCGCTGGCCGGCGCGATGGAATCGACGTGACCGTGAACGACCTGACCGGGGAAGGTGTCGACCTCGATATCGACGGCCTGGCCGGCCTGCACGTGGGTCAGCTGCGTCTCCTTGAAATTGGCGACCACATAGGCGCCCTCGGCCGGCACGATCGCCATCAGCTGCGTGCCCGCCTGCACGAACTGGCCGACGCGCAAGGAGCGGTTGCCGACCACGCCGTCGATCGGGGAGACGATCGTGGTGTAGCCGAGATTGAGCTCGGCCTGACGCTGGAGTGCGGCCGCGCGTGCGGCGGCGGCCCTGGCTTGCAATATCTCGGCGTTGAGGAGATCGACCTGCTTCAAGGCGGAGGTGAGATTGGCGATATCGCGCTGGATTGCCGCGTCTGCGCCGGCGTCGCGCGCTTGCGCCTGCTGCGCGTTCTGCACGCTGCCGAAACCCGTTGCCGCAAGATCGGTGTAGCGCTTGTTCTCCTGCTTGGCGAAAACCTTCGCGGCAGTGTCGACATCGATGGTCGCTCTTGCCGCCGCGATCACGGCCTCTTGGACCTCGAGCTGCGCTTGCTTGCTTGTCACCGTCGCATTCGCTGCGGCGACATCGGCCTTGGCCTGGTCGAGCGCGACGCGGAAGTCGCGGTCGTCGATCCTGGCGAGCACCTGGCCGGCCTTCACATGCTCGTTATCGCCGACCAGGACGCGGTCGAGGTAGCCGCTGACCTTCGGCGCGATCGTGGTGTTGTCGGCCTTCACATAGGCGTCATCGGTGGAGACGAGGTACTGCCCGACGGTCCAGTAATCGTAGCCGTACCAGCTCGCGCCGGCCAGCGCGACGATCGCGGCACCCATCAGCAACAGCTTGCGGAGATTGAGCTTTTGCCGGCGGACGCCGGTCGGTGCGGTGGGCAGCACGCCCTCCGGCACGGTCGCTGGAATAGCGGTTTGGGTCGCAGCAGATGGGGTGGTGTGGACGGACATGGCCGGCTCCCCTGAATTAGGAAACTTGACGATTTCCAAAATGAGACTAGCTTTGGAATTGTCAATGGAATGACAGGCGTCATTTAAAAGCATGGCTCAGGCAAAACCCTCAGGTGAATGCCGCCCCCGCGGGCGGCCACAACTGCGCAGCGACGAGGAGACGAGGCGGATCGTCTTCGACGCCGCGCGCCACGCCTTCGCCGTCGACGGCTATGCCGCGACCAGCACCGAAGAGCTGGCACGCCGCGCCGGCATCTCGACCAAGACGCTCTATCGCCTGTTTCCGGGCAAGGCCGCGCTGTTCGAGGCGATGTGCGCGGACAGGCTCGAGCGGCTGCTCTCCGCCGTCGATCTGCAAGGAAGCGACGAGGTCGATATCGAGACGGGCCTGCGTGCCGCGTTGCTGGCCTGCGCCGATCTCGCGCTCGATCCCGAGGTCGTGGCGCTGCAGCGCATGGTGCTGCAGGAATCCGCCGCGTTCCCCGAGCTCGCCGCCAACTTCTACAACAACGGCATTTCCCGCACCGTGAAGGCGCTTGCCGGCTGGCTGCGCGTCCAGGTCAAGCGCAAGCGCATCGCCATCGACGATGCGGAGGAAGTTGCCGGCATGCTGATCGGCATGGTCGCATCGGCGCCGCAGCGCGCGGCGATCTATGGCGGCATGCCGCTGCCGTCACGCAAGCAGATCGAGCGCCGCGTGCAGACCTGCGCGGTCCTGTTCCTCGATGGCTGCCGCGCCGCGTAGCGGTCTCCCTTTGACAATCCGGTTCGGCTCGGTTATCTATTTCGCATGCGAAATAAAGAAGCCGCAGCGAGGCATCATCGGCTTATTTACCTCCTGAACGTCGCACAGCGCCGCTTGCAGCGCTGGATGGCGGCGCAGCCGCAGAACGAGGTCACGCCGGCACAGGCGGGGCTGTTGTTCATCCTCGGCAAGCAGGACGGCGTCCTGATGGGCGAGGCAGGCGCTGCGCTCGACATGGGGCCGGCCGGCATCTCAGGCCTCGTCGATCGCAGTGCTGCGGCGAGGCTGGTCGAGCGGCGGGCCGATCGTGAGGACGGTCGGGCCTGGCGCGTATGGCTGACGCCGAAGGGGCGCACCGTGCTGGCGCAGGCGAAGACCGATGCGGCGCAGATCAACGCGGCGCTGACGGACGGATTTACCGGCGCGGAGATCGACATCGTCGCGCGCTGGCTGACCAGCATTCAGACGAAGTTTCCAAGAGACCCAGAGGAATAAGGAGAGAGCAATGACCGAGCACGTCCGGATCGAGAACAACAACGGAATTCTCACCCTCACGCTGGCGCGTCCCGACAAGAAGAATGCGCTGACGGATGCGATGTACGGCAAGCTCGCCGACACCATCGAATCCGCCGAGTTCGATCCGTCCGCCCGCGTGATCCTGATCCGCGGCGAGGGCGATATGTTCACCGCCGGCAACGATGTGGGCGAATTCGCCGCCGTCGCAGCCGGCAAGTCCGAAGGCAGCCGCAACGTCGTGCGCTTCATCCAGTCGCTGGCGCGCTGCACCCGGCCGCTGGTCGCCGCTGTGCAGGGCCGCGCCGTCGGCGTCGGCACCACGATGCTGCTGCATTGCGACCTCGTCGTGCTCGCCGACAACGCGCAATTGTCGACGCCCTTCGTCAGCCTCGCGCTGGTGCCGGAGGCCGCCTCCAGCCTGCTGATGCCGGCACGCATCGGCTATGCCCGCGCCTACGAGATGTTCGCGCTGGGCGAGACCGTACCGGCCAGGTCGGCGCTGGAATGGGGCCTTGCCAACCGCGTGGTGCCGCTCGGCAAGCTCGATGCCGAGGCGCTTGCGCTCGCCCAGCGTCTTGCCCGCCAGCCGGCCGGCGCGCTCACGGCCACCAAGAAGCTGATGCGCAATGGCGAGGCTCTGGTCGCGCAGATGCAGGCCGAAGGCGAGCAATTTGCCCAGCGCCTGCGCACGGCGGAAGCGCGTGAGGCCTTCACCGCTTTCGCCGAGCGCCGGCCGCCGGATTTCACCAAGGTCGCCTGATTTCGCTAGTCTTAAAGCGCTTACAGACCGGGCACTCCCGGCAATTTGACTAAAACCTTAACCGATCCTTGGCATGTCGCAATGCAGGGTGGCCGGCAATACAATGCAGGCCCCCTGACTCATGGCAATGTTTAAGAAATCGGTAAGCTCGCTTCTTCTGACCTTGATGGCTCTGCTTGCGGCCGGTGCGCTGGCCTCTACGGCGATCCAGATGTTCGGAGCGTTCGGTCGCTACAGCGACAGTCTCGAGACGGCGCGGCTCGCCGCTGCCGACAAGGCGATCTTCCATGGCGTGCTCGCGTTGCGCAACAATCGTGGCGATGCCCAGAGCGCCATCCTTGGCGAGGACGATCCCAAGGCAAAACTCGCCGAAGCCGAAAAGGCCGAGCAGGGCGGCTATGAAGGGATCAGCGCTGCACTCTCGACCGTCGATTTCGCACGCCGCGACGAGCTCGCCGGCACGCTGAAGCAGCGCTGGAACGAAGCCGCGCCGCAATTCCAGCTGTTCTACGACGAGGCCAAGCTTCCGCGCGCCGAGCGCAAGATGGAGCGAACCAATTCCTGGTACGACGCCGTCACCAAGGTCATCGATACGGCGAACCTCGCCTCCACCGCGGTGTCGAACCGCGCCTGGATGAACGATCCCTACATCGCCCGCATGATTCAGGTCCGCCGCTTCGCCTGGCAGGTGCGCGACCGTTATGGGGTCCATTGTTCGTCGCTTCGATCGAACATCAACAGCAGCAAGCCGCTCGACGACGCCCAGAAGCGGTCGGTGGCGCAATGGGACGGCACGATCGCCTCCGGCTGGGCGGGCATGGCCGAGTTGCTGGCTGCGCCCGACGTGACGGCGGAGCTGGTGACGGCAGCGTCGGACGCGAAGACCAAGACCGATGGCGTCCTGAAGCAGATCGGCGATCTCACCAAGAATCTCGACGGCAGCGGCAAGCCCGCGATGCCCGCGTCGGAGTGGAACACGCTGTGCCAGTCGCCGTTCCCGCTCATTGTCGGGGTCGCGACCAAAGCGCTGGATCAGTCGATCGCGCGTGCCGAGGCCGTGCAGGCCAAGGCCCTCACCAATCTCATCGTGCAGTCGCTCGCGTTTCTGCTCGCGCTCGCCGTGACCCTCGCCGGCGTGTACGTGGTGCGCAATCGCCTGATGCGCCCGGTCCGCGCCATCCTCGACGCCATCGCGCGAATCGGCGCCCGCGATTACGCGACGCCGGTGCCGCAGTCGAAATATCCGGACGAGTTCGGGACCATGGCTGCCGCGCTCGAGAGCCTGCGCGAGAGCGCGGCGACCGCCGAGCGGCTGGGCCAGGAACGCGAATCGCAGCAGGCGCTGCAACTCGCCCGTTCCGGTACCGTGGACGACGCGTGCCGCAGCTTCGACGACACCGTGCAGGCGGTGATCCACAGCGTCGCTGCATCGACGAGGGACCTCGATGCCACCGCGACCGATGTGCGCACGCTGGTTTCGGAATCGACCAGCCAGACCGCGGCAGTCTCGTCCGCGGCCGAGCAGGCCACCAACAATCTCGAGACCATCGCGGCCGCGACCGAGGAACTCTCCGCATCCGTCGGCGAAATCTCCGCACAGGTGCAGTTGAGCGCCCGCGAGGCGCGCGAGGCCGTTTCGCAGGCCGAGCGGACCAACGCGACGGTCGAGATCCTCGATCAGACCGCGAGCCGGATCGGCGAGGTCGTGAAGATGATCAACGCCATCGCCGGTCAGACCAATCTCCTGGCGTTGAATGCGACCATCGAAGCGGCGCGAGCGGGCGAGGCCGGCCGTGGCTTTGCCGTGGTCGCCGGCGAGGTCAAGAGCCTCGCCGCGCAGACCGCAACCGCAACCGAAGAAATCTCGCGCCAGGTCGAGGAGATCCAGGGCGCGACGGGCCAGGCCGTGACCGCCATCCGCTCGATCGGGGGCGCCATCAGCGGCATCGACGAGAAGATGACGGCGATCGCAGCCGCCGTCGAGGAGCAGCGCGCGGCCACCACCGAGATCTCGCGCAACTTCCAGCAGGCAGCCCAGGGCACCCGCGAGGTCACCGACACCATCGGCAGCGTCGCCAGGCTCAACCAGGAAACCGGCAATGCCGGCACGGTGCTGTCCGAATCCGTGAAGAAGATGTCGGGCGATGCCGATCGTCTTCGCGTCGCGGTCGAGGGCTTTTTAGGGGCCGTGAAGACCGCATAACTTCGATCGTCATCCGTCTAGGCGTCGTGCGAACGGCATTGCCGCCGCTTCACGCGGCGGGTACATCTGTGCGGCTGCGGGAGCGCAGCAACAGACGTATCAAGGATGGAGAGTTCGATGCCGGCCACCCCACACAACGCCCAGCGCCCCTATCGCGGCGTGTTCCCGGTCGCGCCCACCATCTTCGACGAGCGCGGCGAGCTCGACCTCGAGGGCCAGCGCCGCTGCATCGATTTCATGATCGATGCGGGCTCGAATGGTCTCTGCATCCTCGCCAATTTCTCCGAGCAGTTCGTGCTCACCGATGCCGAGCGCGAAACCGTGATGCATGCGGTGCTGGAGCACGTCGCGGGCCGGGTTCCCGTGATCGTCACCACGACGCATTTCAGCTCCGCCGTCTGCGCCGCGCGCAGCCAGCAGGCCGAGGCGGCGGGGGCCGCCATGGTCATGGTGATGCCGCCCTATCACGGCGCGACCTTCCGCGTGCCCGAGAAAGGCATCGTCGAATTCTTCAAGGTGCTCTCTGGCGCGATCAACATTCCGATCATGATCCAGGACGCGCCTGTCGCCGGAACGCCGCTGTCGGTCGAGCTGCTCGCGCGGCTGGCGCGCGACTTCGCCAACATCCGCTATTTCAAGATCGAGGTGCCGGGCGCGGCGGCAAAGCTGCGCGGCCTGATCGAGGCGGGCGGCAAGGATATCGAGGGACCGTGGGACGGCGAGGAAGCCATCACGCTGCTCGCCGATCTCGACGCCGGCGCCACCGGCGCGATGACGGGCGGCGGCTATCCCGACGGCATCCGCCAGATCGTCGATCCCTATTTCGCCGGCAAGCGCGAGGAGGCAAAGGCCGCCTATGAGCGCTGGCTGCCGCTGATCAACTATGAAAACCGCCAATGCGGCCTGATCGCCTGCAAGGCCATGATGCAGGCCGGCGGCGTGATCAAATCGGACGCCGTGCGCCATCCGCTCCAGCAGCTGCACCCGGCGACGCGGGCTGGGCTGCTGGAGCTCGCGAAGGAGCGGGATGCGCTGGCGTTGCGGTGGGGGAAGTAGCGGGCCACTTGCTCCACTGTCGTCATTGCGAGGCGCGAAGCGACGAAGCAATCCAGAATGTGTCCGCGGAGACAGTCTGGATTGCTTCGCTCCGCTCGCAATGACGGAAACTTGTTGGAGCAATCGCCTTTCCCGACGTCGTCCCGGCCCCCGGTGTGCAATTGCGCACTAGGCCGGGAGGACACCGAGCCTGATCCCGCCGGCTTCCATCGGCTGAAGGCGTCGAATTGGCGCGGTTGGGGCGGTTTCCCGCGGTCCGGCGATGACATATTGTACGCTCCTTGCACGCTCGCCGACTGGGTTCGCGGAGCTTCTCAAGACGTCGCTGAGCGGCTCTTCATTATGCCGCTATTCCGAGCCAGGTTGGAGCGAGCCGACGAAACAGGGAGGCAGTGCCATGACGATGAGGCCGGATCCCACCTTTCACGCATCGCCCAAGCTGGCGATGGAAGCGCCTGCAGAGAACTTTGCCTACACGCTGCTGCTCAGTCCGGATTTCTCAAAGCCGGATGCTCTCGCGGTCATCGACGTCAAGCCGGGATCGCCGATCTACAGCCAAATCGTCCACACGGTGACGATGCCCAACAAGGGCGATGAGTTTCATCACTTCGGCTGGAATGCCTGCTCCTCCGCCTTGTCGCCGCTCGCCGGACATGCCTTCATCGAGCGGCGCTATCTCATCATCCCCGGAATACGCTCGTCGCGGATCTACATCATCGATACCAAGCCCGATCCGACCAAAGCCAAAATCCACAAGATCATCGAGCCCGAGGAAATCTTCAAAAAGACCGGCTACTCGCGGCCGCATACTATCCATTGCGGGCCGGACGGCATCTATGTGAGCACGCTGGGCGGCGGCGGCAAGGACGGCACTAACGGGCCTCCAGGCGTCTTCATCATGGATTGCGAGACGTTCGAGGTCCTTGGACGATGGGAGATCGACCGCGGTCCGCAGACACTGCACTATGATTTCTGGTGGAACCTGCCGCGCGACTACATGGTGACGAGCGAATGGGCGTTGCCGCCGCAGTTCGAGAACGGGATCGTCGCGGAAGATCTGCTGGCGAACAAATATGGCCATCGTCTCCACTTCTGGGATCTCCGCGCCCGTCGCAACGTGCAGACCATCGACCTCGGCGCCAATCATCAGATGGCGCTGGAGGTGCGGCCCGCGCACGATCCGGTTCGCGAATACGGCTTCGTTGGCGTTGTGGTCGACACCACCAACCTCGAAGCATCGATCTGGACCTGGTGGCGCGAAGGCGGAAAATTCCATGCGGAGAAGACGGCGACGATCCCGCCCGAGCCCGCGCCAAAGGAGAAGCTCCCGCCGCTGCTGCAGGGATTTGGCGCCGTGCCGCCGCTGGTGACCGACATCGACCTGTCGATGGATGACCGGTTTCTCTATGTCTCGTGCTGGGGCACGGGTGAAATGCGCCAGTACGATGTGAGTGACCCGCGAAAGCCGAAGCTTGCCGGCTCGGTTCACATCGGCGGCATCGCGCGCCGCACCCCCCATCCGAACGGCAAGGCATTTGCGGCCGGTCCGCAGATGGTCGAGATCAGCCGCGACGGCAAGCGCGTGTACTGGACCAATTCGCTGTATTCCACCTGGGATGACCAATTCTATCCCGATGGAGTTCCGGGCGTGGAAGTCATGGCCAATGTCGGTCGCGACGGCGGCCTCGAACTCGCCAAGGACTATTTCGTGAGCTTCCCCGACGGATATCGTGCGCACCAGATCAGGCTGGAGGGCGGCGATTGTTCGACGGACTCCTTTTGCTACCCGTCGGCCTAGACTGGCAGCACGGGAGTTGGCCGCTCGGCTGGCTGTGGCTCGCTCTTGTCGCGAGCGGTCTCTATCACGGCGTCAATCCGGGAATGGGATGGCCGCTCGCCGTGTCGGCCGGCCTCATGGACAAGAGCCCGCGCGCGCTGTTCCGCGCGTTGTGGGCTCTGGCGGCCGGTCATCTCCTGGCAACATTTCTCGTGCTGCTGCCATTCGCGTTGCTGCTCGTGCTGGCCGAGTGGCAGCGTTCGATCCAGCTCGGTGCGAGCCTTCTCGTCATCGGCTTCGGCGTCTATCGGCTGGTCGAGCGGCGCCATCCGCGCACGCTGGCACGAATTCCGCCCACGCAATTGGCGCTCTGGTCATTCGCCGTTGCCATTGCTCACGGCGCGGCCTTGATGCTCGTGCCGATCTATCTCGGGCTCTGCCAGGCGTTCGAGCTCGATGCCGGCCATGAGGCGGCGGGCGCGCTGATGAAGGCAAGTCTTCTGAAGACAAGTCTCGGGATGGCGGTGCTGGTGTCCCTGGTGCACGTTGTCGCCATGGTCAGTGCCGGCGGATGTCTGGCATGGCTGGTCTACCGCTATCTGGGATTGAGGTTCGTTGCGCGAAGCTGGTTCAATCTGGATGCAATCTGGGCGACCAGCCTCATTCTGGTTGGCGTCGTGGCGCTCGCCTTTAATCTCGCGAGCTGGCGCTGAGGCCTACTTCGCCAACGCCCACTCGCCGACAAAGCGGAAGCGCGCCCTGGCATCATTCTGCTTGAACAGCGCGATCCGGTCGACCAACAGCGTATCGAGGCCGAGCGTCGCAAACCTCGCGCGCAGCATCTCCAGGATCGGCCCGCGCCGTTCCGCATCCAGCCGTCCCGTCAGCGTCATGTGGAAGCGGAATTCCTCCATCACGTAAGGGTAACCCCAGCGGTCGAGATAGTCGCGCTGCCGCTCGGTGAGCTTGTCGGGCTTGCGCCGCGCGCGGTCCTCCGCCGTCATGGGCGCGCGGAAGTCGTCGAATTCGCGGACGCAATCGGCGGCAAGTTGCTGGAGCGCGCCCACCGGCTCGGTCGGAATCACCGCGATGAAGCCGCTGATGGAGTCGACGACCGGGCGGATTGACGGCATCGGCGGCGCCTTGCCGGCAAAGGCCGCGCAAGCTGCGACGAGCTCGGCTTCAGTCCTGCCGCGCGCCAGCGCCATCGGCGCTTTCAGCGTGCCGTGGAAACCGTATTTGCGGGGATCGGCCGTGACGTCGCGCCAATCCGGCGCAACACGCGATGCGTCGGCAGGGAACGGCACTTCGTCACCGGTGTAGACATCGTAACCGAGCAGCTCGGCGCCGAAGCGGGAGAGGGCGCTGTCGGCGCCGGCGGCAAAGTAGATCGCGTAGCGGGGAAAATCAGTCATCGCCTGAGCATAACCGGTTCAGGCCGCAACGACAGCCTCGCGCGGCGTCGCTGCCGCCGCGAGCAGTCGCGTCGCATCGGTGAGATGCACGAGCTTTCCGCCTGATACCACCGCGATCAGCCGCGGCCGCAGCGGCGCGCTGTCGTCGACCAGCAGCATGTCGGCGCGGCATCCTTCTGCGAGCACGCCGCGATCGGCAAGGCCGGTCGCGCGGGCCGGTCCCGCGGACACCAGGTTCCAGGCCTCGGTCAGCGGCAGCACGCCGTCGGCGGCGAGGCGAAACGCGGCGAGCAGCTGCGCCGGATAGTAATAGTCCGACGCCAGCACCGAGCAGAGCCCCTTCGCGATCATGTCGGATGCCCGGGTCCAGCCGGTATGGCTGCCGCCGCGCACGACATTCGGCGCACCGTAGACGATGGCATCGCCCGCGGCCGCGGCCGCTCGCGCGGTCTCCTCGTTGATCGGAAACTCCGCGATGTCAGCGCCCAGCTCGCGAAACTCCTGCCGCATCGCCGGTGTCGCATCGTCGTGCGAGAGCATCCGCACCTCGGCCGCGCGAGCAGTCGCGGCGAGCCGCGACACGGAAGCCGGCACTTCACTGGCGCGCGAAAGCACACGCTCGACGAGCCGGTCGAATTCCTCGCCCGAGAGGCCGGTGCGCTCGACCATGCGGTTGCGCTTGCGCGGCTTGGCCATGTCGGCAACGGTGCCGTCCATGTGGTCGTTGAAGGCGAACAGGTCGACGCGGCCCTCGGCGAGCCATTGGCCGATCTCGGTCTCGGCATCGAGATTGTAGGTCTCGTGGCGCAGGTGGAAACGCGTGTCGGCGGCGAATTGCGGGCGTTGCCGCTCGATCGCCTCCATCAGGGCGCGCGCATTGCCGGCGCTGCGCAGGCCAGGCTCCCACGAGCAGGTCGTGGCGTGAAACACGGTGGTGATGCCGTTGCTGATCGCCTGGCGGTCACTGTCGGCGAGCGCGACGTCGATCGGGAAGTCGACGCCGGCGCGCGGCATCATCTGCCGTTCGAAGGCATCGCCATGCAGATCGACGATGCCGGGCAGCACCAGCAGGTTGCGCGCATCGATCGCCAGCCGCGCACGGCCGCGAGAGGCATCGACCTGCGCAATGTCCGCGCCGGACACCAGAATGGAAGTTTCGACGAGCTCGGAGCCGATCAGGGCCCGGCCGCCCTCGAGGAAGATGTCTGTCAAGCGACCGCGCTTCGTTTGCTGGCAGGGGAACGGGTGAGGGAGCTTGCCCGTGCTTCATATGCCGAGAGGAATTCTTCAATCCCGAGCTTGCGGAAATCGGGCAGTGCTTCACGCAATTTGTCGTGATCCCAGTCCCACCAGGCGAGCCGGGCCAGCCGTCCGGCGACGTCTTCCGAGAACCGCCGCCGCACGATGCGCGCCGGATTGCCGGCGACGATGGTGTAGGCCGGCACGTCCTTGGTGACGATGGCGCCCGCCGCGATCACGGCGCCGGTGCCGATGTTGCGGCCCGGCAGCACGATCGCGCCATGGCCGATCCAGACGTCATGGCCGATATGGACGTGATGCTGGCGCCGCCAGTCGAAGAACTCGGTGTCGTCGCTCTCGCCTTCGAAGTAGGCGCTGGAACGATAGGTGAAATGCGCCTGCGTGGCGCGATGCATCGGATGATTGCCGGGATTGATGCGCGTCATCGCCGCGATCGAGCAGAATTTTCCGATGGTGGTGTAGGTGATCTGGGCGTCGTTCACGACATAGGAGTAGTCGCCCATCGCGACTTCATGCAGGACGGTGCGCGCGCCGACTTCGGTATAGGTGCCGAGCCTGGTCTCATGCAGCTTCGCCGAGGGGTCGATGGTCGGTTGAACCGAGAGTGTTTTGCCGGCCATGCTACATCCGATAGGTCGAGGGCGGGCGTACCTCTTCGAGCGGCCTGATGACAGCGTCATGACGATGTGATGACAGGGGAGGAGGTGTGTTGGATCGCCGCACCGCGATCCGTGTGTCACACAAGTGTCAAGTGCCAGCGTTAGCGGTGGCAGCCAGCTACTCTGGAGCCCTCTATGCTGGTGGTTGAAGGTCTGACGTGCCGCTTTGGCGCAAAAGCCGCGGTGGACGACGCTTCGTTTCAAATCTCCCCCGGCGGCTTCGTCGGTGTGATCGGGCGCTCCGGCGCTGGCAAGTCGACCATGCTGCGCATGATCAATCGCCTGGCGACGCCGACGCAGGGCCGTATCCTGTTCGACGGCCTCGACGTCACCGCGCTGCGCGGCAAGGAATTGCGGCAGTGGCGGGCGCGCTCGGCGATGATTTTCCAGCAGTTCAACCTGGTCGGCCGGCTCGACGTGTTGACCAACGTCCTGATGGGCCGCCTCGCCACCATGCCGGCGTGGCGCTCGCTGACGCAGACCTGGCCCGAGCACGACAGGGCGCTGGCGATGTCGGCGCTCGAACAGTTCGATATCGCCTCGCTCGCCGCCCAGCGCGCCGACCAGCTCTCCGGCGGCCAGCAGCAGCGCGTTGCGATCGCCCGCGCGCTGGTGCAGCAACCCGACATCATCCTCGCCGACGAGCCGATCGCCTCGCTCGACCCGCGCAACACCAAGATCGTGATGGATGCGCTGCTGCGCATCAACAAGCATTTCGGCATCACGGTGCTCTGCAACCTGCATTCGCTCGATCTGGCGCGCAGCTATTGCGACCGCCTGATCGGCATGGCGCAGGGTCGTGTGGTGTTCGACGGCGCGCCGGCCGAGTTGACCGACCATGTCGCGCGCGAGCTCTACGATCTCGAAGCCTCCGACGTCATGGGCGGAATGCCTGTGCCGGCGCCTGAGGGCGTGCCGGCGCTCGGAACGGCCGCAGCCGCCTGAGCTGCGCCTGTAGTTGCCAATTTTTGCGTCAACCGACCCCAACCGATGAAGAGGGTATCATGATCACTCGCAGACTGGTTCTTGCTGGCGCCGCCGCGCTCGCGTTCACGGCTTCGGCTTCCGCCGACGATTGGAAAGCCAAATATCCCGAACTGACCTTCGCGGTCATTCCGGCGGAAAACGCCTCGGGCGTGACCGAGCGCTGGGCGCCGTTCATGAACTATCTCTCCAAGGAATTGGGCGTGAAGGTCACGCTGCGCATCGCCAACGACTACGCCGCCGTCATCGAAGGCCAGCGCGCCGGCAACATCCATATCGCCAGCTACGGCTCGGCGTCGTTCGCCCGCGCCCGCCTGACCGGCGTCAAGACCGATGCCTTCGCCAACGACATCAACGCCGACGGTTCGACCGGCTACTACTCGGTGTTCTTCGTCAAGGCGAGCAGCCCCTACAAGAGCGTCGACCAGCTCAAGGGCAAGAACCTCGGCCTCGTCGACCCGAACTCGACCTCCGGCAACAACGTGCCGCGCTTCGAGCTCGACAAGATGGGCATCACGGATGCCGACACCTATTTCAGCAAGGTCGTCTTCACCGGCAGCCATGAGAACGCGATCCTGGCACTGGCGCAGGGCACGGTCGACGTTGCGGCCAACCAGTGGACCAGCGATGACGATTCCACGCTGGCGCAGATGCTGACCAAGGGCATGCTGAAGAACGCCGACGGCTCGCCGATGAAGAAGGACGATTTCCGCATCATCCACAAGTCGGCGCCGATCATCAACGGCCCCTACGCTTACAATTCCGACCTGCCGGAAGAGGCCAAGGCGGCGATCGCAAAGGCGTTCTTCGACGCGCCGGCCAAGGACAAGGCGGCCTTCGATCGCCTCCAGGACGGCCAGAAGAAGGGTTTCCATCCCGCCACCACCAAGGACTGGGATGGCACGATCGAGCTGATCAAGTTCGTCGATGCACTGCGTAAGAAGAAGGCGTCCTGAGTTTCAGGACGATAGCACTGGAGCCGGGTCGATGGACCCGGCTCTTTCTCTTTGATCGACCATTTTTCCTGGCCAGATGACCGTCGCGGTTTCGATCCTCCCCGAGCAGCAGCTCGCCGTGCTCAACGCGGCCTATCGCCAGGCGGTCGCGCGCAAGCGGCTCCGACTCCTGTTGGGGCTGGTGATCTTTGCCGCGGCGCTGTTTCTTGCCGCCATCGGCGCGGAAGTGAACCTGCGCACCTTCTTCGCCCATTTCGGCAATTTCATCAGCTATTTCGACCGCATCCTCACGCTCGACAGCGGCCAGCGGGTCTGGACCGATGCCGGCGAGTGGCTGTGGGGCTGGCGCAAATGGCTGAAGATGCTGGGCGAGACGCTGCTGATTTCCTATGTCGGCACGCTGATCGGCGCGACCTTCGCCTTCGCCTTGAACTTCTTTGCGGCCGAGAACACCTCGCCGTCGCCCTGGCTGCGCTTCGTGGTGCGTCGCCTGCTCGAATTCGCCCGCACCGTGCCGGGCATCGTCTTCGCGCTGATCTTCGTGATCGCGTTCGGCCTCGGGCCGATGGCCGGCGTGCTCGCGATCGCGATCCACTCCACCGGCGCGCTCGGCAAGCTGTTCTCCGAGATCGTCGAGAATGCCGACATGAAGCCGGTCGAAGGCATCCGCTCGACCGGCGCGAGCTGGCTCTCCTGCATGCGCTTCGCCGTGGTGCCGCAGGTGACCGCGGGCTATGCCAGCTACGGGCTGCTGCGCTTCGAGATCAATGTCCGCGAGGCCTCCGTCATGGGCTTCGTCGGCGCCGGCGGCATTGGCCAGGAGCTCGTCGTCGCCATCCGCAAGTTCTATTACTCCGACGTCAGTGCCATCCTGCTCACCATCATCATCACGGTCTTCATCATCGACATCACCACGGGCTGGCTGCGCGGCCGTCTGTTCGGCAAGGAGGCACGGACGTGACGGGGCCGCGGCAGGTCGACACGCGAGCGCTTCGCGCGCGCTACCCCGACGTGTTCGACCGCCCCGCCTCGGCGCGGCTCGCGGTGCCGGCGATGATCGTCGCGGCGTTTGCGATCCTGGTCTACGGCCTCGTCGATCTCGACTTCTCACCGTCGCGATTCTTCGCAGGGCTGAGCCAGCTCGGCTGGATCAGCCTGATGATGATCCCGCCCGATCCCGGCTCTTCGCTGCCGGTCTATCTGAAGGCGTTGGGTGAGACGCTGTCGATCGCGCTGCTCGGCACGACGCTCGCCGCGCTGTTCGCGCTTCCGGTCAGTCTGCTGGCCGCGCGCAACGTCATACCCTCGCAGATCCTGCGCTTTCCTATCAGGCGGTTTCTCGATTCGATCCGCGGCGTCGACACGCTGATCTGGGCGCTGGTGTGGATCAATGTGGTCGGGCTCGGTCCGTTCGCCGGTGTGCTCGCCATCGCCGTGTCGGATTTCGGCGCGTTCGGAAAATTGTTTTCGGAGGCGATCGAGGGCGCCGACCAGAAGCAGGTCGAAGGCGTCCGCGCCTCCGGCGGCAGCGCTTTGCACGAGATCCGCTTCGGCCTGCTGCCGCAGGTCCTGCCGGTGATCGCCGGCCAGGTGCTCTATTTCATCGAATCCAACACGCGCTCGGCCACCATCATCGGCATCGTCGGCGCCGGTGGCATCGGCCTCCAGCTCGCCGAGCAGATCCGCGTGCTGGAAT
This sequence comes from Bradyrhizobium sp. Arg816, assembly GCF_029989365.1. GTDB lineage: Bacteria > Pseudomonadota > Alphaproteobacteria > Rhizobiales > Xanthobacteraceae > Bradyrhizobium. Next base: position 102,014 of record NZ_JAPRAQ010000003.1, read on the forward strand.
GGCAGAGGGTGTCGTTCCTGATCCTGATGATTTTGGTCGCAGTGGCCGCGATCGATTTCATATCGAGCAAGCTGCGGTTTGCGATTATTGGGCGGCGGGCTGTCGCCTGAGCAAAGGTGTCGTAGGGTGGGCAAAGCGAAGCGTGCCCACCACTGCCGATAGCTTGGAAAGATGGTGGGCACGGCGCAAGTGCGCCTTTGCCCACCGTACGATACCTGCGCGAGCGGGTAGATCACCCGTTCTCCACCAGAAACTCCACCCGCTCCGCGGCAAAGCGCGAGTGCTTCGTCACCAGCGGCTTGCCGGCGAGATCGTGGTCGGTCGCGTCGACCACCAGGATCGGCCGTCCGAGCGGCAGATCGAGTCGTGCGGCATCGGTCGCGTCCACGATGCCGGCGGTGATCCGGGTCGCGCCGCGGCTGTAGTCGCGGACGCCGTAATGCTCGAGCAGTTTCGTCATTGAGCGCGTCGCGGCGAACACCTCGCCCGCGCCCGGAAACAACTCCGCTGACAGCCAGGTGGTGGAGACGCAGATCGGCGTGTGGTCGGCGAGGCGGATCGCCTCGATCCGCACCAGCGGCGCGCCGGCCTTCAATCCCAGTTCGCGCGCCAGTTCGCGGGTCGCGACGTCATCGGACGCCTCGATCAGCCGGCCATGCGGTTCGCGGCCGTCGGCGCCGACGATCTCGGAGAAGCGGGTGCGCGAGCGCAAGGGATAAGCAAGGCGCTGCGCCTCGACATAGGTTCCGCTGCCGCGTTCGGCGCGCACGAGGCCGCGCTCGGCAAGTGCAGCCAGCGCGCGCCGCACGGTGTGGCGGTTCACGCGATAGGTTTCGGCGATCTCCATCTCGCCCGGCAGCTTGTCGCCGGCCGCAAAGCGGCCGTCGGCGATGCCGCGCTCGATGCCATCGGCAACGAGGCGCCACAGCGCGACGCCCGAAGAGGCTGAGTCCTGCATGCTCATGTCGCCGAGAAGCCTACTTCAGAAATCACACGTTTGTCACGAAACAGTCATGGCGCTTCCGTATCAAGTTGTCTATTATCATAGACAACTTGGATTCGGCAAGTTCTGCAGAAAGTTTCGGTGGATTTGGTGACCCAGCACAACAACCAGCAAGTCCAGCGCAAGGCCGCGATGGCCGTGCTGGCGCACGCGGAGGCGGGCGAGATCGCCGCTCGCCTCCGCGCTCTCGCCCTGCCGGCTCATCAGGAGCTGCGCGCGCCGGAAAACGGTCTCGTCATGCTGCGCGGCCGGGTCGGCGGCGACGGCGCGCCTTTCAATCTCGGTGAAGCCACGGTGTCGCGCGCCGCGGTCCGGCTCGCGAGCGGCGAGGTCGGCTTCGGCTACACGCTGGGGCGCGATGGCGAGAAGGCGCGGCTGATCGCGCTGTGCGACGCGCTGGCGCAGTCCAGTGATTTCGGCGAGGCGGTGGAGCGTGACGTTATCGCGCCGTTGCGCGAGCAGCTTATGATCCAGCGCAAGCAGGCGGCGGCCGAGACCGCCGCGACGAAGGTTGATTTCTACACCATGGTGCGCGGTGAGGGGTGAGGCCATGACCACGATTGCGGAACTTCCGCCGGGTTTCGTCGACAAGGTCTTGTCGGCGCAATCGACCTTTCGTTCCGTCATGGACGCGATGGCGCGGCCGGGCTCGGTCCAGCGCATCGTACCGATGGCGGGAGTGCCCGGGCCAACGATGCGCGGCACTGCCGCGATCGCGCTGACGCTGTTCGATCACGACACGCCGCTCTGGCTCGATGCCCGGATGGCGGAGAGGTCGGACGTGGTGAAATGGCTCAAGTTCCACACCGGCGCGCCGGTGGTGCAGGACTCCTCGATCGCGAGTTTCGCCCTGATCAGCGACGGCGCGGCGCTGCCGCCGCTCGAGCGCTTCGCACTGGGTACGAACGAGTATCCGGATCGCTCGACCACGGTGATCCTTCAGGTCGAGAGCTTGGACTCAGGGCGCAGTTTCGAACTGCGTGGCCCCGGCATCGACGGTGTCGCGACACTTCAGGCCTCGATCAGGCCTTTCGACTTGTTCGAACGGCTGCGGTTCAACGAGGCGCTGTTTCCGCGTGGCATCGATTTGGTGCTGGTCGCCGATGATGCCGTGGTTGCGATCCCGCGCACCACGCGTGTCGTGAACAAGGGAAGCTAGTCGCATGTATGTCGCAGTCAAAGGCGGCGAGCGCGCCATCGAGAACGCCCATCGCCTGCTCGCCAATGCGCGGCGTGGCGACCAGAGTGTTTCCGAAGTCACGCTCGATCAGATCTCGGAACAGCTCGGCCTCGCCGTGGACCGCGTCATGAGCGAAGGGTCGCTCTATGACCGCGAGCTCGCGGCGCTCGCCATCAAGCAGGCGCGCGGCGATCTGATCGAGGCGATCTTCCTGGTCCGCGCCTTCCGCGCCACCCTGCCGCGCTTCGGCGCCAGCGAGCCGGTCGACACCGGCGCGATGCGCGTGCAGCGGCGGGTGTCGGCGACCTTCAAGGACATTCCCGGCGGCCAGATCCTCGGGCCGACCTTCGACTACACGCATCGTCTGCTCGATCCCTCGCTGGGCCAGGGTTTTGTGCCTGAAGTGCCGGCGACGGCCGAAGCTTCGACGGCGCCCACGCCGCGCGTGACCGATATTCTGGGCCGCGACGGGCTGATCGAATCCTCGCCGCGGGCCGAAGACGGCGCCAGCGTCGGCGATCTCACGCGCGAACCGCTGAACTTCCCGGCCGATCGCGACCTGCGCCTGCAAAACCTCGCACGCGGCGACGAAGGCTTTCTGCTGGCGATGGGTTATTCCACCCAGCGCGGTTACGGCCGCAACCATCCCTTCGTCGGCGAGATCCGCTTCGGCGAGGTCGAGGTCGAATTCTTCGCGGAAGACGTCGGCTTCGCCGTGCCGCTCGGCTCGATCGAGCTCACCGAGTGCCAGATGGTCAACCAGTTCAAGGGCTCGGCGACGGAAGCGCCGTGCTTCACCCGCGGCTATGGTCTCGCCTTCGGCCAGAGCGAGCGCAAGACCATGTCGATGGCGCTGGTCGACCGCGCGCTGCGTGCCCGCGAGCTCGGCGAAGACGCCGTGGCCCCTGCGCAAGATGAAGAATTCGTGATGTCGCATTCGGACAACGTCCAGGCGACCGGCTTCGTCGAGCATCTGAAGCTGCCGCACTATGTCGACTTCCAGTCCGAACTCGGGCTCCTGCGCAAGCTGCGCAAGGAGTTTGCCGAGGCCAATGCGCCCGATGCCATGAAGGAGGCCGCGGAATGAACGCGCCCGCCTACAATTTCGCCTATCTCGACGAACAGACCAAGCGGATGATCCGCCGCGCTATCCTCAAGGCGATCGCGATCCCCGGCTATCAGGTGCCGTTCGCCAGCCGTGAAATGCCGATGCCCTATGGCTGGGGCACCGGCGGCGTGCAGGTGACCGCGGCGATCCTCGGGCCGCAGGACGTGCTGAAGGTGATCGACCAGGGCTCCGACGACACGACGAATGCGATCTCGATCCGCAAATTCTTCGCCAAGACCGCGGGCGTCGCCACGACCACGGCAACAGAAGATGCAACCGTGATCCAGACCCGTCACCGCATCCCGGAGACGTCGCTGCACGCGAATCAGGTGCTGGTCTATCAGGTGCCGATCCCGGAGCCGCTGCGTTTCCTGGAGCCGCGCGAGACCGAGACGCGGCGCATGCATGCGCTGGCCGAATACGGCCTGATGCACGTAAAACTCTACGAGGACATCGCCCGCTTCGGCCACATCGCCACCGCCTACGCCTATCCGGTGAAGGTGAACGCGCGCTACGTGATGGACCCGTCGCCGACGCCGAAATTCGACAATCCCAAGATGGACAACTGCCCGGCGCTGCAATTGTTCGGCGCCGGCCGCGAGAAGCGCATCTATGCGATCCCGCCCTATACGCAGGTGGTGTCGCTCGATTTCGAGGATCACCCGTTCGAGCCGTACCGCTTCAACGCGCCCTGCGCGCTGTGCGCGGCCGAGAATTCCTATCTCGACGAGATCGTCATCGACGACAAGGGCGGGCGGATGTTCGTCTGCTCGGACACCGACTATTGCGAGGGCCGCCAGGCCGCCGGCCATCACGGCAGCCTCAGCGCCGCGCCGTACAAGGAGAAGGCGCAGGAGGGATCAAATGGCTGAGGAGATGCTGGAGAACGATCAGTCACTGCTGGTCGCGGAGTCGCTCAGCAAGTCCTATGGCCGCATCGCCGCGTGCCGCGACGTCTCCTTCTCGCTCTACCCCGGCGAAGTGCTGGCGATCGTCGGCGAGTCCGGCTCGGGCAAATCGACGCTGCTGCAAATGCTATCGGGCCAGCTCGCGCCGAGCGCCGGCCAGGTGTCATACCGGATGCGCGACGGCATCACCCGCGATCTCACGACGCTGGGCGAAGCCGAGCGGCGCTTCCTGTTCCGCACCGACTGGGGCTATGTGCACCAGGATCCCGCGCAGGGCCTGCGCATGGCGGTCTCGGCTGGCGCCAATGTCGGCGAACGGCTGATGGCGGTGGGCTGGAATCACTACGGCCGAATCCGCGACACCGCGTCGGACTGGCTCACCCGCGTCGAGATCGACATCGCGCGCATCGACGATGCGCCGCGCACTTATTCCGGCGGCATGCGCCAGCGTCTCCAGATCGCGCGCAACCTCGTCACCGAGCCGCGGATGGTATTCATGGACGAACCGACCGGCGGCCTGGACGTGTCTGTCCAGGCTCGCCTGCTCGACCTCGTGCGCAGCCTCGTCGCGGAACTGCACCTCGCCGTCATCATCGTCACCCACGATCTCGCGGTGGCGCGGCTGCTGTCGCATCGCGTGATGGTGATGAAGGGCGGCCGCGTCATCGAGACTGGTCTCACCGACCAGGTCCTCGACGACCCCCGCGAGCCCTATACCCAGCTCCTCGTCTCCTCGATTTTGCCGCCATGAGCTTGCCAACATGAGCCCTCCGATGACCGCCATGATCGACATCGCCGCCGCGAAAAAGACCTTTACGATGCACCTGCAAGGCGGCATCGAGCTGCCTGTCGTCAGCGGCGTGACCTTCCACGTCAACCCGGGCGAATGCGTCGTGCTCGCAGGCCCGTCCGGTGCCGGCAAGTCGTCGATCCTGAAGATGATTTTTGGCAACTACCGCTGCGACTCCGGCCGTATCGGCATTCGCCATCGCGGCGCTGTGGTCGATCTCGCCACCGCCGAGCCGCGGCAGGTCCTCAATATCCGCCGCTCCACCATCGGCTATGTCAGCCAGTTCTTGCGGGCGGTGCCGCGCGTTGCGACCATCGACGTCGTCGCCGAGCCCCTGATCGTGAACGGCCTGGCGCGCGCGGAGGCGCAGCAGCGCGCCGGCGAGTTGCTGCATCGTCTCAACATTCCTGAAAGACTCTGGCAGCTTCCGCCCGCGACCTTCTCCGGCGGCGAGCAGCAGCGAGTCAACATCGCGCGCGGCTTCATCTCGGACCTGCCGATCCTGCTGCTGGACGAGCCGACCGCTTCGCTCGATGCGGCCAACCGCGCCGTCGTGGTCGATCTGGTCGCCGAGAAGAAGCGCCAGGGCGTCGCCATGGTCGCCATTGTCCATGACGACGAAATCCGCCATCTGATTGCCGACCGTATTGTTGACGTCACCAGCTTTGCCGCCGCCGCCTGAAGGAAATGGAAATGAACGCCAAGCCGAAAGAATCTGTGATCGCCAACGCCAGGATCGTGCTGGCTGACCGGGTGATCGAGCAGGGCTGGCTCGCTCTCGCCGACGGACGCATCGCCGAGATCGGCGAGGGCAGGGCCCCCGCGGGTGCGGAGGATGCCGGCGGTGACCTCATCATGCCGGGCCTGATCGAGCTCCACACCGACCATCTCGAAGCGCATTACGTGCCGCGCCCAAAAGTGTTCTGGAATCCGGTCGCCGCCGTCATCTCCTATGACGGCCAGCTCGCGACCTCAGGCATTACGACGGTGTTCGACTCGCTCCGGGTCTGGCGCGAGGACGGCGCCGAGGAAGTCGATGGCCGCGCCGGCGTGCTTGCCGCCGCGATCACGACCGCGCGCGATGCCAACCTGCTGCGCGCCGACCACTTCCTGCATCTGCGCTGCGAAATTCCGATGCCGAGCGTGGTGGAGGAGGCCAAGGAGCTGATCGACCGTCCCGACGTCAAGCTGATGTCGCTGATGGACCACACGCCCGGCCAGCGCCAGTTCCGCGACGAGGTCAAGCTGCGCGACTATTACCGCGGCAAGGGCGGCGGCAAGACCGATGCCGAGCTCGACGAGCTGTTCGCGAAGCGCTTCGAGTATCAGCGGCTTTATGCAGCGGCCAACATGCGCGAGATCGTCTCGCTGGCGCACGAGTACAATATTCCGCTCGCGAGTCACGACGACACCACCGAGGAGAACGTCGCGGACGCCGTGCGCGATCGCGTGTCGGTGGCGGAATTTCCGACCACGCTCGAGGCCGCGCGCGGCCTGCATCAGGCCGGCATCGACATCCTGATGGGTGCGCCGAACGTCGTGCGCGGCGGCTCCCACTCCGGCAACATCGCCGCGGTCGATCTCGCCCGCGAGGGCCTGCTCGACATCCTGTCGTCGGACTACATCCCGTCCAGCCTCCTGATGGCCGCGCTGCAATTGCCAGAGCATGTGCCCGCGATCAGCCTTCCGGCGGCGGTTCGCACCGTGACGAAGGCGCCTGCCGAGGCGGTTGGCCTGTCGGATCGTGGCGAGGTCGCGATCGGCAAGCGGGCCGACCTGATCCGCGTGCATGTCGCAGGCGACGTTCCCGTGGTCCGCAGCGTCTGGCGCGAAGGACACCGCGTCGCATGAGCGAGACCGCGACCATGGCACACGATGAGGCCGGCGGGATCGGACCCGGGCGGCTCGTGCTCGTGGTCGGTCCCAGCGGTGCCGGCAAGGACACGCTGTTGCGGCTCGCACAGGCTGCCTGCATCGACGATCACGACATCGTCTTTCCGCGCCGTGTCGTGACGCGCGAATCCTCCGAAGCCGAAGACAACATGGCGATGAGCCAGGACGAATTCCGCCGCGCCCGCGAGCACGGCGACTTCGCCGTGCACTGGGAAGCGCATGGTCATTCCTACGCTCTTCCGCTCGAAATCAACGATGACATTCTTGCCGGCCGGGCCGTCGTCGCCAATGTCTCGCGCACGGTGATCGGCGCGCTGCGCCAGGCCTACGCCAACGTCGTCGTGGTCGCGATCACGGCGCCGCCGGACGTGCTGGCGCAGCGGCTTGCCGCCCGGGCCCGGCACAGCGACGGCAATATCGCAGATCGCCTCGCGCGCAGCGTCGACGACGCATCGGCCAATGCCGATGTCACCATCCTCAACGCGGGCAGCGCGGACTATCACAGCCGCCAGCTCGTGCGCGTGATCAGGAACTTAGGCTGGCACGAATAGCCGGCGCAACAAGGAGAACGGAATGTCGGTGATTGAAACGGTCGAACAGCTGGAGGCCATCTACGGCGCCACCAACGATGCCTCGACCCTGAAAGTCGCCGACCACGTTACCCCGCTCTACCGCATCTTCATCGAGAAGGCCCCGTTCGCCGCGCTCGCCACCATCGGGCCGGAGGGGATCGACTGCTCGCCGCGCGGCGATCTCCCCGGCTTCGTCCGGATCCATGATCCGAAGACGCTGATGCTCCCGGATCGCCGCGGCAACAACCGGGTCGATTCCTTGCGCAACATCGTGCGCGATCCCAGGGTGTCGCTGATGTTCCTGATCCCCGGTTCCGGCAACGCGGTGCGGGCCAACGGCCGCGCCCATCTCTCCGTCGATCCCGAGCTGCTCGCCTCGTTCAAGGTCGAGGGCAAGGCGCCGCGCAGCGTCATGGTGATGAATGTGGACGAAATCTATTTCCAGTGCGCCCGTGCCATCGTCCGCTCCGACCTCTGGAATCCCGATAAGCGGATCGATCCGAAAACGCTGCCGACGCCCGGCCAGATCCTCGCCGAGACGAGCGAGAATAAAGTGGGTGGCGCGGAATATGATCGCATCTGGCCGGAACGGGCTGCTGCGACGATGTGGTAGCTCTCTCTTACCCTCTCCCCCTGTGGGAGAGGGTGGCTCGCCGCGATAGCGGCGAGACGGGTGAGGGGTATCTATCCTCACGAAAAGCGTTGTTCGCGGATAGAGACCCCTCATCCGGCGCTTCGCGCCACCTTCTCCCACAAGGGGAGAAGGGAAGAGGACATCGCGGCTCCGTTCTCAATTAAACGCCATCCCGCCACTCAGCGCGATGGTCTGCCCGGTCATGTAGGCATTGTCGACCAGCAGCATCACGGCTTTCGCCACCTCATCGGCCGTGCCGAAGCGGCCGAGCGGAATGCGGCTGACGAGGCCGGGCTGGCCGCTCATCATGTCGGTCTCGATCAGTGATGGCGCTACCGCATTCACGGTGATGCCTTCCTTCACCAACCGCGCCGCATAACCGCGCGTAAGGCCCTCCATGCCGGCCTTGGATGCATTGTAGTGCGGGCCGATCGAGCCGGCACCGCGCGCCGCGCCGGAGGAGATGTTGACGATGCGGCCCCATTTCCGCGCGCGCATCTCCGGCAGCACCGCCTGCGTGCACAGGAAGGCGGATTTCAGGTTGACCAGGATGGTGCGGTCGAAATCGTCCTCGGTGAGATCGTCGACGCCGCGCGTGATGGCGATGCCGGCATTGTTGACGAGGATGTCGATCGGCCCGAGCCCGGCCGTGACGCGCTCGACCATTGCAGCCACGGCATCCCGCTGCGAGACGTCGGCGGCAACGACAATGGCGCGACCGCCTTGCTTGCCGATTTCGCCTGCCAGCTGCTCGGCCTGTCCGATCTGCTCCCGGCAATTGATCGCCACCGCCGCGCCGGATGCGGCCAGGGCGCGACAGACGGCTGCGCCAACTCCGCGCGAGCCGCCGGTGACGAGCGCGGTGCGCCCCTTCAGATCATCCGCCATGTCCGGATCTCCCAAATTGTCTGTTCTGACGTTGCGCGAGCGTACCATGTCCGCCGCCCGCGCCTGTTGAACTCATCGCGAGATGAATCCGTCTGTCGGTGCTTGCGCCGGGAGAAGCGCGCCAGCGCGCTCGTGCCAAATATGGATAGCCATTTCATTGACCGAACGCACCAATCGCTCGATATTCGCAGCATCGAAACTGCTCCTCGAGCTTGATGCCGCGATATGAGAACGGATCACCAGCGTAATCCCAGCGACATGCACGCGTGCATGACGCGGCGCTGTTTCTCGGCGGCAACCGGCGCCTGTTGTTGTTGCTGATCGCCTCCTAGCAACCTCCCACAGCACAGATCCCACGACAGGAACGCCGAGATTCCGGCGAACGAGCAGTCATGTCCCAAATCCAGTCCAACGCCTACATTATTGAAATCCACGACCGCGCCGCCGGTATCATCACAAGAGATGAGCGCGGCTTCCGCTTCTTCTCCTCCGAGCGCCTGTTCGACAGCCTCGAAGGCCGCCAATTCCGCTCGGCGCGCGAGGCCGAACGCGCAGCCCGTGCGGTGTTTTCGGAGCGGAGCCGCCGCGCCAATTCCTCACTCTTCGCCAACTGAACCTGACGCAAAGGACCGCAACATGATTGCACGACGACATATCCTGACCGCAGCGCTTCTCCTCGCAACCGCCCTGGCCGCACCAGCACGCGCCGAGGACAAGCCGGCGGAAATCCGCATCGGCACCCAGAAGGGCGGCTTCTTCCCGGCGGTACGCCAGCGCCAAACGCTCGAAAACGCCTTCAAGCCGCTGGGCATCGAGGTCAAATGGATCGACTTCCAGTTCGGTCCGCCGCTGCTCGAGGCCATCAACGTCGGCAGCGTCGATTTCGGCTTCGTCGGCGACACCCCGCCGATCTTTGCACAGGCCGGCGGCGCAAAAATCAAATATGTCGCGGCCGTGAAGTCCGAGGGCGACACCCAGGCGATCATCGTGCCGAAGGATTCGCCGATCAAGACGCTGGCCGATCTCAAGGGCAAGCGCGTCGCCTTCGGCAAGGGATCGAGCGCGCACAATCTCCTGGTCGCCTCGCTCGAAAAGGCCGGCCTGTCCTGGTCCGACATCACGCCCGCGCCGCTCGCGCCGGCCGATGCGACGGCAGCCTTCGTGAAGGGTTCGGTCGACGCCTGGTCGATCTGGGATCCCTATCTCGCGCTCGCCGAATTGAAGGAGAACGCGCGCGTTCTCGTCTTCGACAAGGACGTGCACAAGCCGAACGCCTACTACATCGCCAACACCGACTTCGTCGAGAAATATCCGTCGCTGGTCGCGAAGCTCAACACGACCTTCGCCTCCGAAGGCAAGTGGGCGGAGCAGCATCACGAGGAGGTCGCAAAGGCGCAGGCCGAGGCGACCGGCGTCGACATCGAAGCTGTCAGGCGCTTCGTCAACCGCTCCGTCTACAGCGTGGTGCCGCTCGACGCGGAGGTGATCAGGACCCAGCAGGCCGTCGCCGACCGCTTTGCAAAGCTCGGCCTGATCCCGAAGCCGGTCAACGTCTCCGACATCGTCTGGAAGTGGACGCCGGGGTCCTGAGGCGGCTCAGCCTTTCAGCGCCGCCAGCAGCTCATCCGGGCGCTCGGCCATGATCATGTGGCCTGCGCCCGGCACCACGACGGTCTTCGCATGCGGGATCGCCGCCGCAAGCGCCTTGCCGGCCTTCGCCGGCGTCATCATGTCGCGTTCGCCGAGGATGAGCGTGGTCGGCACCTGCACGCTCGCCGCAGCGGTGAGTGCATTCGCGTAAGCATTGCAGGCCGACAGATCCCTGAAGAGCACGCCGGGCTCGCAAGATTTCAGCACCGCCTGCGCGCCGCCATGCATCCACAGGCCCGGCGCGAGGCTGCCGCCGAGCTCGGCGTTGAAGCCGAGGCCCCAGATCGACACCATGTCGTTGGCGTCCTGCGAGTTGGCCTCGGCCGCCTTCAGGAGATCCGGGCCGACCGTCATGGTCGCGGCGGTGCCGATCAGGCTCAGCGCGGAGACCTTGTCGGGATGACGCGCGGCCGTCTCCAGCGAGATCAGCGATCCCATGGAATGGCCGATCAGGTGCGCCTTCGCCACGCCGGCCGCGGCGAGCAATGCCGCCGTCCAGTCCGCCATCTCGGTGATGCCTCCCAGCGAAGGTCCGGCCGAGCGGCCGTGGCCGGGCAGGTCGGGCGCCAGCACGCCAAAACCGTGATGAGCGAACCATCGCGTGTGCAGCGCCCAGGTCGAATGATCGAAGCCGGCGCCGTGGATGAAGGCGACGGCGGGCAGGGATTTGTCGAACTCGCGGCCACCGTTTGCGACAAACACCTCGGCGCCGTTGACAGTGAGCTTCATGGTGTCAGACCTTTTGCGAGATGCGCAGCGCCTGCGCAAGATCGTCGATGATGTCGCTTGCCGTCTCGATGCCGACCGACAGGCGCACCAGCTCCTCGCCGATGCCGGCGGCCTTGAGCTGTTCGGCATCCATCTGCTGATGCGTGGTCGAGGCGGGGTGGATCACCAGTGTCTTGGCGTCGCCGACATTGGCGAGATGGCTGATCATGCGCAGCGATTCGATGAATTTTCGGCCGGCGGGTCGCCCGCCCTTGATGCCGAAGGAGACGATCGAGCCGGCGCCGCGCGGCAGCAGTGTTTTTGCGAGCTGATAGTCCGTGTGGTCCTCCAGCGAGGGATGCAGGACCCAATCGACAGCCTTGTTCGACTTCAGCGCCTCCAGAACCAGATGTGTGTTCTGGATGTGCCGGTCCATGCGCACGCCGAGCGTCTCCACGCCCTGCAAGAGTTGGAACGCGTTGGTCGGGGACAGGCAGGCGCCGAAATCGCGCAGGCCCTCGGTGCGTGCGCGCATGATGAAGGCGCTCGTGCCGAACTGTTCGTCGAAGACGATGCCGTGATAACCGCCATAGGGCTCGGTCAGCACGCCGAATTTCCCGGAGCCGCGCCAGTCGAACCGGCCGCCGTCGACGATGGCACCGCCGATCGCGATGCCGTGGCCGCCGATCCATTTGGTCGCCGAGTGCATGACGATGTCGGCGCCAAGCTCGATGGGGCGGCTGAGATAGGGCGTGGCAAAAGTGTTGTCGATCAGCAGCGGAATCTTTGCCTCATGGGCGATAGCGGCGACCTTCGGGATATCGAGCACCTCGAGCCCGGGATTGCCGATGGTCTCGCCGATCACGAGTTTCGTGTTAGGCTTGATCGCGGCGCGGAACGCGTCGAGGTCGCGCGGCTTCACAAACGTCGTCGTGATGCCGAAGCGCGGCAGGGTGTGCGCCAGCAGATTGATGGTGCCGCCGTAGAGCGAGCTCGACGCCACGATGTGGTCGCCGGCATTCAAGAGCGTCGCGATGGCCAGATGCAGCGCGGCCATGCCGCTCGCGGTGCAGATCGCGCCGACGCCGCCTTCGAGCGCCGCGAGCCGCTCTTCCAGCACGCCGGTGGTCGGATTGGAGATGCGCGTATAGATGTGGCCGGCGCGCTCCAGATTGAACAGCGCGGCGGCGTGATCGGAATCCTGGAACACGTAGGACGTGGTCTGGTAGATCGGCACCGCGCGGGCGCCGGTCGCGGGATCCGGATGCTGGCCCGCATGCAGGCTCAGGGTCTCGAAGGCAGGCGGTTTTGGCGCGGGCATGCGTGGCCTCGTTGGTCGGTCGGCGGAGGTGGCCGTTGTGCCATAAAATGGCGCGGCACGTCAGCCCATTGACAGCGGCGAAGGTGCGCCCCCTCGCCCCGCTTGCGGGGAGAGGCGAAGAGTCGCCTCAGCCAAGCTAGCCCCCGATCGCCTGCTCGATGATCCGCGCCTCCCGCAGCAAAATCTCCACCACCTCCTGCTCGCGTCGCGGGCCGAGCCTCGTCCGAACGGCGGAGACGGTGATCGCCGCGGCAGGCCGTCCGTCCGGGGTCTTGATCCAGGTGGAGATCGATTTCGTGCCCTGCACGAGGCCGATCTCCCTCATGCCGTATCCCAGCCGTCTCGCGGCCGTGACCTGGCCGAGCACCGTCGCGACGTCGGTCCGGTAGGCCTCGAATCGCTTCTCGTTGGCCGCGACGATTTTTCGCGCATCAGGCGCCGGCATCGCGGCGAGGATGGCGACACCTGCGCTAGAGACGCCGAGCGGCCGGCGCGCGCCGACCTCGATCGACAGCACCTGGATCGGATAGATTCCGATCCTGCGATCGACGCACAGCGTGTCGTTGCCGGTCCGCACCGTCAGGAACAGCGTGTCGCCGATCTCGGTGGAGGCGCGCCGCAGCGACGGATTTGCGGCGACCAGCAGCCGCGACGGCCGCGGGCGTGCAAGTGCGAGCTCAGGCACCTGGTTGCCGATCGCGTAGCGGCCGGTTCGCTCGTAACGTTCGACGATGCCTTCCTCGATCAGCACGTGGACGATGCGATGCACGGTCGGGCGGGTGAGGCCGGTCGCGCGCACGACCTCGGCCAGTGGCACGCCGTCTTCGCGCCCTGCGGCAAGAATACGCAGCACCGCGAGCGCGCGCCGGATCGCCTGCGCGCCCTGTCGCGGCTCAGGCGTTCCGCGGGCGGATCTTGCGGAGTTCGTCCTGTCCATAATATGGACAAGAACGCCACAATTCACTCGACAGGTAAAGCGCTCATCTGGAGATTGCGCCGCGATCGAGCGCCATGCGCGACGTCACGGCATTCGATATGGAATTGGAAGCGCCGCCGGGAGGTTAACATGAGATTAATCTGGATTGCCATAGCTGCCGCAGCTGCGATGCTGGCGGGACCCGCATCGGGCCAGCAATGGCCGGCGCGCAGCGTCAAGCTGATCGTTCCCTATCCCGCCGGCGGCAACGTCGACAGCGCCGCGCGCATCGTCGCCGACAAGCTCCAGGAAAAGCTCGGCCAGCCCTTCATCATCGAGAACAAGGCCGGCGCCGGCGGCATGATCGCTGGCGAAGCCTTCGCGAAATCGGCGCCCGACGGCTACACGCTGTTCGTCGGCGCCAACGGTCCGGTGCTGTTCGCGACCGAGATCAACAAGCGCGAGGCCTATAACTGGAAGAAGGATTTTCTTCCGATCTCGACGATCTCGATGACGCCGCTGGTGCTCGAAGTGCACCCGTCCGTGCAGGCCACGAATTTCAAGGAATTCATCGAGCTCGCCAAGCGCGAGCCCGGCAAGCTGACGATGGCCTCGCCCGGCCCCGGCACCACCAACCATCTGCTCAGCGAGCTGATGCAGTCGAGCCTCGACCTGCAATGGGTCACCGCGCATTACCGCGGCAATGCGCCGGCGATCAACGATCTCCTGGGCGGCCAGGTGCAGTTCGCGTTCGACCAGCTCACGGTCAGCCTTCAGCACATCAAGGCCGGCCTGTTCCGTGCGCTCGCCGTCACCAGCCCACATCGCCTGAAGTCGTTGCCTGATGTCCCGACCTTCGCCGAGCTCGGCTACAAGGACTTCGACGGCCAGACTTTTACGGGCCTGTTCGCGCCTGCCGGCACGCCGGCGCCGATCGTCGACAAACTTCACGAGACGCTGGTTGCGATCCTGAAAGATCCCGGTGTGGTCGACAAGTTCGAAAAGCTTGGCGGCGAATCCACCCCGATGACGCCGGACGAGTTCAAAGCCTATCTCGTGCGCGAGGACGCCAAGTGGATTCCAGTCGTGCGCAAGGCCAACATCAAGGCTGATTGAGCGATGCGGATCGACCCCACCGAGCTCGGCGCGGAGCGCATCTACCGGCTGATGACCGGCATCGTGGTGCCGCGCCCGATCGCGTGGGTCACGAGCCTGTCGCGCTCCGGCGTGCTCAACCTCGCCCCCTTCAGCGCCTTCACCTTCGTCTCGCAGAAGCCGCCGATGCTCGCCATCAGCGTCGGCCGCAAGGGCGCCGATTACAAGGACACCGCGCACAACATCCTCGATACCGAGGAATATGTGATCCACATCGCCGATACCCCGCTGATGTCCGCGGTGCACGACAGCTCGGTCGAGCATCCGCCTGAAATCAGCGAGGTCGAGCATCTCGGGCTGGAGACGCTGCCGTGCGAGCGGATCAAGGTGCCGCGGCTGGCGGCGGCACCCGTGGCGATGGAGTGCCGCTTCCGGCAGTGCCTCGAATTCGGCGAGGCACGCAGCCGGCTCATCGTCGGCGAGGTCGTGATGTTCCACATCCGCGACGGCCTCGTGAATGACGGCAAGGTCGAGACCGCGGCGCTCGACCCGATCGCGCGCATCGGCGGCCCGCGCTACGCCCGTCTCGGCGAGATCGTGACGCTGAACACCGTCTTCCAGACTCCCAAATCCAAAGACTGAGCGCGCGGCCCATCGCACGGGCCCTTGTGCCTGAAGACCATCGGAGAACACGACAATGCGACTCGTAAGCTATCTCTTGAACGGAGAGCCGCGCTACGGCGCCGCCGTTGAAGGCGGTGTCGTCGATCTGACCAGGCGGATCGGCCGCGACTTCTCCGACGTGAAAGCGTTGATCGCGGCCAATGCGCTCGCGGACGTGCAGGAAGCGGTGGCCGGACAAAAGCCCGACCACGCGCTGGAAGGCCTCGTCCTGCTTCCGCCGGTGCTGGCGCCGGAAAAGCTCTGGTGCATCGGCGTCAACTACGCCGAACGCAACGCCGAGTATAAAGACAGCTCGGACCTGCCCAAATATCCCAGCCTGTTCGTGCGCAGCATGTCGTCCATGACCGGCTCCGGCCAGCCGATCGAGAAGCCGCATGTGTCCGACCAGCTCGATTATGAAGGCGAGCTCGTCATCGTGATCGGGCAGGGCGGCCGTCACATCCCGCGAGAGCAGGCCTTCGCGCACATCTTCGGCATGACCCTGTGCAACGAGGGCACGATCCGCGACTGGCTGCGCCACGGCAAGTTCAACGTCACCCAGGGCAAGAACTTCGACCGCTCCGGCAGCATCGGGCCGTGGATCGTCACGGCCGACGAGCTCGATCCGCGCGGGCCTCATGACATCATCACGCGCGTCAACGGCGAGGTGCGGCAGCAGGACACGACCGAGCGGCTGATGTTCCCGTTCGATTTCCTGATCTCCTATCTCTCCACCTTTGCCACCCTGAAGCCCGGCGACATGATCGTCACAGGCACGCCGACGGGCGCGGGCGCGCGTTTCGATCCGCCGCGTTGGCTCAGGGTGGGCGACGTCGTTGAGGTCGAGTCCAGCCGCATCGGCGTGCTGCGCAACACCGTCGCCGCGGAGCAGTAACCCATGCTTGATACCGCCACGATCGAACGCCTCGCGGCGCGCCTGGATGAGGCCGAGCGCAGCAAGACGCTGATCCCGATGTTCTCGAAGGAATATCCCGACTTCGCCATCGAGGACGCCTACGCTATCCAGCGCGCCTGGACGAAACTTCAGCTCGACCGCGGCCGCATCATCAAGGGGCACAAGATCGGGCTGACCTCGAAGGCGATGCAGAACGCGGTCGGCATCTCCGAGCCCGACTACGGCGTGCTGTTCGCCGACATGTTCTATGCCGACGCCACGCCGATCCCGTTCGACCGCTTCCACGCGCCGCGCATCGAGGTCGAGCTCGCCTTCGTGCTGAAGGCGCCGCTCCGTGGGCCTGACTGCACCATCTTCGACGTGCTCAACGCCACTGACTACGTCACGCCTGCGCTCGAAATCCTGGAGACGCGCATGCATCGCGTCGATCCCGATACCGGCAAGACGCGAAAAGTCATGGACACGATCTCGGACAACGCGGCGAACGCCGCGCTGGTGCTGGGCGGCCGCCCGTTCCGTCCCATGGATGCGGACCTGCGCTGGATCGGCGCGCTGCTGTTCCGCAACGGCGAGGTCGAGGAGACCGGGCTTGCCGCCGGCGTGCTCAACCATCCCGCCAACGGCATCGCCTGGCTCGCCAATCGCCTCGCGCCGCATGACGAACATCTCGCGGCCGGCGAAGTGGTGCTGGCGGGATCGTTCACGCGGCCCGTCGACATCCGCCGTGGCGACACCTTCCACGCCGACTATGGCGTGTTCGGCTCGGTGTCGTGCCAGTTCGTCTGAATCAACACATAAGAGGGAGCGCACCATGACGGGTCAAACGCGCCGCAAGAGCATCCACATCGGCGGCTTCAAGCACGCCAACCCGATTCCCAACGCCTGCCGCATCGGCAATCTCGTGATGTCCGGTGTCATCCTCGGCCGCGATGCGGCCGGCGTGATGCCCGAGGGCCTGGACGCGCAATGCGCCAACATGTTCGCGCACATGAAGGCGACGGTGGAGGCCGCCGGCGGCACCACGGACGACATCATCAAGATGACGGTGTGGCTGAAGGACCGTACGCAGCGCGGCCCGGTCAATGTCGAGTGGCTGAAGATGTTTCCGGACGAGCATTCGCGCCCGGCGCGCCACGCGCTGCCGATGGACAACATGGACGGCGGCGCGCTGGTTCAGTGCGACTTCACTGCCGTGATCGACTGAAGGAGACTCGCGCATGCCGACCTATCTGCCGTTCGACCCGAACCCGCGCCGTCCCATCAAGGCGCCGCCGCCGAAGACCGTCGACAGCCAGTTTCACGTGCTGGGGCCCATCGATAAATATCCGGAGCGTCCCGGTGCGGCCTACCGGATGCCGACCGCGACGTGGGAAGCGGCGCTGCGCGTGCACAAGACGCTCGGCATCGAGCGCGGCATCATCGTGCAGACCACCACGTACGGCGCGGATCATTCGGTCGTGCTCGACGGCCTCGCCGCGATGGGCCCGAATTATCGCGGCTGCGCCAATGCGCTGGTGTTCGCGGAGGCGAACGACGCTTATCTCGCCAAGCTGCATGACGCGGGCGTGCGCGGCGCGCGCTTCAGTTTCCGCCAGGAGCTCGGCGCGGTGCTGTCGGACGCCGATTTCGCCCGCGCCATCGCGCGCATCCGCGAGCTCGGCTGGTACGTGAAGATCCAGCCCGAGAAGGACGGCATCGTCTCCAGCGTCGCCAAGTACGAGAATCTCGACGTCCCCGTGCTGATCGACCATATGGCGCGGCCCGATCCGGAAGCCGGCAAGGCCGATCCGAACCTGCGCAAGATGCTCGAGCTGCTCGCCAAGGGCAATTTCTGGGTGATGCTGTCGCTCGGCGAGAAGACCTCGAAGGTTGGCCCGCCTTACGACGACGTGGTCCCGATCGCGCGCGCCTATATCGAGGCCGCAATCGACCGCTGCGTCTGGGCCAGCGACTGGCCGCATCCCGTCTCCGTCAAGCAGCCGCCCAACGACGCCGACCTGCTCGAGCTGATGTATCGCTACGCGCCCGACCAGGCCGAGCTGGAGAAGATCCTGGTGCACAATCCGGCAAAGCTGTTCGGCTTTCCGGACTAGTCGGGTCGTTCACGATCGGGGGGCATGTTGATGGTCTCGGCACGGCGAAGGCTGCGCTGCCAATCTTGGCCGAGTGCGGCGCTTGCTTTCGTGGGGTGCGCCGTCTCTATCGCAACTGCGGCCGCCGGCAGCGACGCCGTCTCGCCCGTGACAGCATGCGATCGGCTTCAATCGGAGTCCGGTCCGACGATACGCGTGAGCGAGGCCCAGCTGCGTCCGGCGGCCGGCGGGCTGGCCGCTCATTGCGAAGTGCTTGCCTACCTGGACGAGCGAACCGGCGTTGACGGCCAGAAGTTTGCCATCGGCCTGCATCTCAGATTGCCGGAAGCGTGGAACGGCCGCTTCGTGTTCCAGGGGCAGGGAGGCACCGATGGCGTCCTCGGCAGCGGGGATGTGCAGCCCGGTGGCGGACGGCCCAGCGCGCTCAATCAGGGCTACGCGACGGTCACGACAGATGCCGGACACAGCAACGCGCCGGGTCCCCTCGGCGGCGCCAGCTTCGGCCTCGATCCGCAAGCGCGGATCGATTTCGGCTATCGCGCCGACGACGTCGTGACCCGGCAAGCCAGGCACTTCATCCAGACCTATTATGGCCGCTTGCCCAGCTACTCTTATTTCCTGGGCTGCTCCAATGGCGGGCGGCACGGGATGGCGATCACGCAGCGCTTCCCGGAGCACTTCGATGGGGTGGCAGCGGGTGCACCGGCTTTTCGAATGCCCGAGAAGGGTCTTGCGGGGGCCGCGTCGACGCAAGGCTTTGCGGCGATCTCACCGAAGGCCCCGGACGGCCGCCCCATCCTGGCGCAGGCCTTGTCTCAGGCCGATATGGAATTGCTCTCCAGGGCGATCGTTCAGTCCTGCGACGCAGCCGATGGACTTGCCGACGGGATCATCGACAATGTGCCTGCCTGTCGATTCTCGCCGCGCACGCTGCAGTGTACGTCCGAGAAGACCGCCAGCTGCCTCTCCGCTGCTCAAGTCGCAGCACTCGAAAACCATTTCCAGGGGCCGACCACGGCACAGGGGCGCCGGATCTATGCGTCATATCCCTATGACTCCGGAATTGCCACGGAGGGATGGCGGCGCTGGATTCTCGGCACGGCACCCGACAGCCGCGTCAACGCGTTCAACGTGTCCTTTGGAGCGACGCTGGCATATCTCTATATGACCCCTCCGCAGGCGCCGTTACCGAATGAAGCGGAGGCGGTTTACGACTTCTACCGCTCCGTGGATGTGACGGCCGCCCACACGAGAATATTTGCCACGAGCGCGGCGATGCCGGAATCCTCGGTGCAGACGATCTCCGCGAATGCAGTCGATCTCTCCGGTTTCCGTCAGCGGCGCGGCAAGCTGCTGCTCTATCACGGCGTCAGCGACCCAACCTTCTCGGCGCTGGATACGCTGGATTGGTACAAGCGGCTCACGGACGCGGCAGGCGGAGAGAAGGCGACGGGCGAATTCGCCCGCCTCTTCCTTGTGCCCGGCATGAATCATTGTTCGGGAGGGCCTTCCACCGACAGCTTTGACGTGCTGACCCCGTTGGTGACCTGGGTCGAGCAGGGCCGCGCGCCGGAGCGCATCGAAGCTCGCGCGGGTGCGACGACACCCTGGCCGGGGCGCAGCCGGCCGCTGTGCCCCTATCCTCGCCAGGCCCGCTATCTTGGCCAGGGCAGCATCGAGCAGGCCGAGAGCTTCACCTGCGCCGCTCCATAATTCATCCGTCACCGTGACACTCACGGTGCGCGATGCTCACGCTGCCGGCTGCTTCGCCAGCCGATCGCGCGCTTCGGCCGCGATCTCGAACGAGCGCAGCCGCGCGGCGTGGTCGTAGATCTGGCCCGTCGTCATCAGCTCGTCCGCGCCGGTCTCGGCGATCAGCGCCTTCAGCTTCTGCTCGACCGTTTCAGGCGCGCCGATGGCGGAGCAGGACAGCGACTGGCCAACCATGGCCTTCTCGGCCGGCGACCACAGCGCGTCCATGTCGTCGACCGGCGGCGGAAGCGGGCCGGGCGTGCCGCGGCGCAGATTGATGAATTGCTGCTGGAGCGAGGAGAACATCCGCTGCGCCTCCGCGTCGCTCTCGGCGGCGAACACGTTGACGCCGACCATCGCGTAAGGCTTGTCGAGCTGCGCCGACGGCTCGAAGCGCGCCCGATATTCGCGCAGCGCCGGCATCATCATTTGGGGCGCGAAATGCGAGGCGAACGCGAAAGGCAGCCCGAGCATCGCCGCAAGCTGCGCGCCAAAAGTGCTCGATCCCAGGATCCAGAGCGGTACCTTCGTCCCAAAGCCGGGCACGGCGCGGATAGCCTGGTTCGGCTGGACATCACCGAGCAGCGCCTGCAACTCCAGCACGTCGTGCGGAAAATTTTCGGAAGTCGTGGCGAGGTCGCGCCGCAATGCCCGCGCCGTGAACTGGTCGGTGCCCGGCGCGCGGCCGAGCCCGAGATCGATGCGCCCGGGATAGAGCGACTCCAGCGTGCCGAACTGCTCGGCGATGACCAGCGGCGAATGGTTCGGCAGCATGATCCCGCCGGACCCGACCCGGATCGTCCTGGTCCCGCCCGCAACATGCCCGATCACCACCGACGTCGCCGCGCTCGCGATGCCCGTCATGTTGTGATGCTCGGCCAGCCAGAACCGCTTAAAATCCCAGCGCTCGGCATGCTGGGCGAGGTCGAGCGAATTGCGGAACGCCTGCGCCGCATCGCCACCTCTTCGGATGGGAGCGAGGTCGAGCACGGAGAAGGGGATCATGGGTGGGTACCGGGTGGGAGTGCGATGTGCGCTGCGGCCTCACATGTAGTGGCTCATTATGGAAATGTTAGCGCGCCCGTAGCGCGCAAATGCAATCCAAATCTGCTGCGCTAACGTCAGAGACGATGTAGCGGGCCAGGATCTACCTTTCTGCTTCTCAAGAGCGAAATCGTCCTCCGTTACTAGTTTTGGCTCAGCCCCCAGCGGTCGAGATGTGGCCGGCACCTTTCCCGTTGGCGGCAGCTACAGCAAGCCGCGCTTGTGCTGGATGATGATGATAACGCGAATGATGCAGTCCGATACCGACTCGCCGGGCCGCCGTGCCTTGTGCAGCATTTGCCACGTCACCTCATCGATCTGTATCTGCCATTTGCCGCTTGCCAGGCGTTGTCCGGTATCGTCGGACGGGAACTCGGCCGCAATCAGAGCGCGGCACTCGTCGGTGATTTCAATTTCCGGCATTGTTGGTCGTTCTCGCGGACGGTGTGCTCGCGTGCAGCCCTCGCCCGATCTGGAGAGATCAGCCAGTTAAATCGCGGTAACAACCGATCCAGCCGAAGCCGATGCCGATCGTCCTGACCGTGGACGAGGAGCGCGACATCTGGACGCAGTCGCGGTAGGGCGCTGCGGCGCCACCAGTGGATGCCTGCTGAATATTGAGGGATGCGGCGCTGACAAGAAAGATCATTCAACGGCTTGGGTCTCGTTCGCGCAGCCGTGACGCTCGAGTCGTCGGGCTCCCGTCGTCGCCGGACATTGCCAATCCTTCACAACCTTAATGCGGTTTAACGAGGTTTCCATAAGCGGTGCGAGTAAACCGCGAGTCGCCGGGGGCGTCCTCCAGACACGAGATGACGCCGTGAAGTTTGACGAACAGGAACGCACCGCGCTGACGGACGCTGGGTTTTCCGTCGCCGACAACAGCAAGGCTGCCTACGTCGAAGCCGTCGTGGTGATCGCCCCGTACGACGCCGAAACCTATTGGCTGACGTTCGCCCTGCCGAATGATGCCAAGATCGTGTGCGTTGTGCCACGCGACCAGATTGCCGACGCGATCACGGATAACCACGCAGCTCGGCGGAACCAACTTCAGTGAAGCTGACCTTTCCTCATGCAAGGCTGAAGGCGCTCTGGAACGAGGCCGTCCGGCAATGGCCGGTTTCGGTGCGAGCCATGAACGGTCGAGATTCACCCGGTTTCTGGCTTGTCGGTGGCCAAGGCATCTATCTCGTGCATAACGGCGCCCGGCCTCGGGGCAGCGTGACTCTGGCCTACGCAAACGAATGCGACCCGCTCAGGGTGCCGGTCCAAACCTGGTCGGGTATCAAGCGCGCCATCTTCGGCGATAACGATGGGAGGGAATTCGTCGATCTGGTGATGATCGGCACTGCCGTCGATGCCGGCGCCGACGTCGAGGTGACCTTCGAGCCCGACACGATGACGGTGGCTGTCGTCGAAAAAGGAGCGGCGAGCATACGACTGCAATCGCTGCGCATCCGGGACAAAAATGACACCGCGTCAGGACGCAGTCGTCGGGTTTGAGTCTGAATCTCGGCTAAGGACCAGACGCGGTATCTCGGCCCGCTACTCTCTCCAAGCCCCGCACGTCGTTGTCCTCCCAGTCCTCCCATTCCACGTTGTTGGTTTCGAGATAACGGGCGACGGCTACGCCGATTGTCGGGAAGAAGTAATGCTCTCCAAGCTGCGCGAAGAGGCCAAATCTTTTCAGCTTGTCCTTCACGGGATCTTTGAGTTCGGCAAAACAAAACTCTATGCCTTGCGCGTGCAACGATCGGTCCAGTTCGGCAACCACGTCGCAGGCGGTGACGTCTACGCTCGTGACCGGCTCCGCGGCAACAACTAGCCAACGCACGGGTGTTGGCGATGTCGCTACGGCTTCCAGGACGCGTTCCCTGAAGAATTCGGCGTTGGCAAAAAACAGAGGTGCATCCCAGCGAAACAGGACCAGCCCGGGGACCCGGCGCGCATCCGGATATCGTGTGATGTCGTGATAGCCTTTGACGCCGTAGGCGCGCCCCAATACGGCGGAGTGTGGGCGCCAACCGTCCCACAGGAACTCGATGATAGCGATTGCGATCGCAAGACCAATTCCTGGAATGACTCCGAGCACTGCTACACCGACAAAGCAGACGATCGCCAGCCAGAATTCCCACCGTTGAATGCGATAGATTCGTTTGAGATCGGCAACTTCAATCAAGCCAATCGCCGATGCGATGACGACGGCGGCCAATGCGGCGGTGGGTAGATGTTGGAGCAGGCTCGGCGCGACCAGGAGGAGCAACGCGATGGCAAGCGCGCCTACGACGCTGGTGAGTTGAGTGCGGGCACCGGCGGCTTCCGCAACGGGTGTCCGTGAACTACTGCTGCTGATCGGGAAGCCCTGGAAAAATCCCGTCGCCAGATTGGCGGCACCGAGCCCGACCATCTCTTGGTTGGGATCGACCCGAGACCCCAATCGTGCAGCGTAGGCACGTGAAAGTACGCTCGTATCGGCAAACGAAACCATCGCTACTGCACAACCGCCGATCAGCACCGGGACGAGGTCGCTGGAGGTGATCCATGGGACAACGAAACCCGGCAGGCCCTGGGGAAGGGGGCCCAGCACCTTGACGCCGTATTGCGTCCCGAGATCAAGTACCCCGACGACGAGCGTAGCCCCAACGACCGCGATCAGAAGCCCCGGTACCCGCTTGTTGTTCCTGAGAAGCAGGATCACGATCAACGTGGCGAGGCCAATCGCGAACGCGACCCAGTTTATCTGCCCCCCAAGGATCGCGCTGACAATCGCCCACAGGCTTCGCAGTGGCCCCTCGCTCTCGATGGAAAAGCCGAAGAGCTTAGGCAGCTGGCTGATCAATACGGTCAGGGCAATTCCGTTCATATACCCGTAGCGTATCGGCTTCGAGAGAAGCTCGGTGATAAAGCCAAGGCGCGCGACACCAGCCAGGATACAGACCGTCCCTGAGACAATCGCCATCATGCCCGCGAGTGTCACGGCCCGCAGGGGATCGCCCTGGGCCAAGGGAGCGATGACTCCAAGGAGTATTGCCGCCAGCGCCGAGTCCGGGCCAAGGACGAGAATGCGGCTTGGGCCGAACAGCGCGTAGGCCAGCAGCGGCACGATCGTTGCGTACAAACCGTAGATGCCCGGCAGGCCCGATGCAGCTGCATAGGCAATGCCGACCGGGACCAGCATTGTCGCCAGGACGATGCCGGCGAAGATATCGTGCGGAAGCCATGCTGCCTCATATTGACGGAGAGTGTCGAGTCCG
The DNA here is from genome assembly GCF_029989365.1 of Bradyrhizobium sp. Arg816. GTDB lineage: Bacteria > Pseudomonadota > Alphaproteobacteria > Rhizobiales > Xanthobacteraceae > Bradyrhizobium. The sequence goes on from NZ_JAPRAQ010000003.1 coordinate 126,402, forward strand.
GGCAACCAGCGCTTCATTGATGGTCTCTCCCAGCCCGCATTGAGCAAGTTTGCCCCGCATGATGTGTTGGATCGATCAGGCTATTACGCCCGCAGCAGGCTGAACAGTGACCCGGCGCTATGGCCGAAGCAGCACAGCGGGCCACATGGGTGCCAGCCGGCACCAAGTCTTCCCTGCGCCCTCTTCACGGAAGAGGGGGAAGGACCAAAACCGAACTCGGGCGTTTCATGCCGCGAGAATGGCGTTCGTTAGCGGCTGTTTGACTGGCCTGTGCCTCCGTTCACAACCCTGTTATTGCGACCTATGGCGCCCTTCGTCTCAACTGGGCGTTTTGCGCCTGTTGTTGTACCCTCGGCGGAGCCACTGCACGGGTCGAGGAGGAACTGACATGACCATGGTCGTACTCAACCGACGCTATCTCCTCGCCGCCGGCGGCTCGGTCCTGGCGGCCGGGATGTCCGGGCTCCTGTTGCCGGCCCGCGCGGAAGGCCTCGCGCCGACCGAGTCGATGTCGGGTGGCGCGAACAACTATCGCAAGGGCGCGCCGACCGTGGACCGGATCGGCAAGGGCGGCTTCTGGATGAGCGGCAGCGTACGCCGCGCAGGCGACGGGGCGCCGCTCGTCGGGCAGCGCATCCAGATCTGGGCGCACACGACCGAAGGGCAGGAGCACGAACCGCAGAGTCATGGCGCCACGCTCACCGACAAGGACGGCAAGTTCCGGCTCGAGATGCCGCAGATCATTCCCATCTTCGGCCAGCCGCATGGTCACCTCGCCTATGACAGCGGTGAGTTCAAGACCGTCTTTCTGCGGCCGGTGATGCGGAGCGCGAAGGAGACGAGCCTGGAAGCGCACTTCGTCCTGCAGCCGGCCTGACCGGGTTGCGAATGAAGGGGTGGAGACTGGCCCGGGTGATCCTGATCTGGGTTGCCCTTGCTTTCGCCATTGGCGTGCCGATCGTCGCGGCAGCGGGAAGCGAGCAGCTCGCATGGCGCGGTCCGCTCTACGTCGTGGCCGGGTTTGCGGGGATTGTTGCCCTCGGCCTCGTGCTCGTTCAGCCCCTGCTGATCGGCGGATATCTGCCGGGATTCCCGGCCTATCGCGGACGGCGTGCGCATCACTGGATCGGCGGCACGCTGGTCGCAGCGATCGTGATCCATGTCGTTGGCCTCTGGATCACCAGTCCGCCCGACATGATCGACGCGCTGACCTTCTCATCGCCGACCCCGTTCTCTCCCTTCGGCGTGACCGCCATGTGGGCCATCTTCGCGGTCGCACTCTTGGCCGCCCTGCGCCGGCGATTGGGCCTGCGACCGCGAACCTGGCGCTTCATTCATATGCCGCTGGCGATCGTCATCGTCGCAGGCAGCGTGGCCCATTGCCTGCTGATCGAGGGGACGATGGAGACGATCTCGAAGGCGGCGCTCTGCGCGCTCGTCCTCGCGGCAACCGTAAAAGCCATGATTGACTTGCAGGTGTGGCGAAAGCGAAGGACGTTGCGCGGTGAGAGCACTGCGCCGCAGTGACATGGCCGCGCGTTAGGATGGGTAGAGCGACTTGCGAAACCCATCATGCTTCGTCACCAACCAGCCCGCGATGGGTTTCGCTTCCGCCTTCGCCCTTTGGGCTTCGGCGGACAGGTCGCTCTACCCATCCTGCGAAACTTTTGCTGGTCATATTGTTCGAACGACGCTGAGCGTCGTCACCGCCGACGTCTGCTCTGCTTGCCGCAGATAGCGACGGGGCGTATCCTAGCGCGATGGTTGTCAGTGCCCCCGAGCTGAAAACGTTCCTGCTCGCGACACCGTTCTTCGGCGGTCTTCCGGACCCGAGCCTCGACCTGCTGATTTCGATGCTGGTCGAGTGCCGCTTTGATGCCGGCGCGACCGTCGTGGCGGAAGGCGAGCCGGGACGCTCGCTGTTCATCGTCAAATCCGGCCGGCTGGCGGTGAGCAAGCAGGCGAACTCGGGAAGCGTCATCCCGATTTCCGTTCTGGAGACTGGCGATTTCTTCGGTGAAATGACGCTGATTGAAATGCAGAATCGCTCCGCCACGGTGGTCGCGGAGAGTCCGACGGTGCTGTACGAGCTGACGGCGCGAAAGCTCTACGCTTGCTACAAGGCCGATATCCACGCCTATGTGATCGTCCTGCAGAACGTCAATCGCGAGCTATGCCGGCGACTGCGCCGCGCCGACGATCGCCTCACCGGACACCAGGCGGGCGAAGACGAAATTCCTGCGCGATGAATGTGGCCCCGGATTACGCTTGCGCGCCATCCGGGCTACGCCACTTCGCGCGGGACGTTCAGCCCACCGGTCCCGGGATCCAATCGTCCCCGGGAAGTGGGCTGACCCTTACGCCAACAATGACTCCGCGCTCCAGGCTTGGATCGAAATGGCGCATCGTCCGCTCGTTGAGGTCGATGATGCGGCCGGGCCTTAATGGCCCCACGTCATTTATCTTGACGATGACCTTCTTGCCGACGGCCTCGACCAGGGCATATTTCGGCTTCGCGCCAAATTGGACTCCACCAAATTTCCCGCGCAAATTCGTCTTGATGGCAGCCGCCCAGACAGAGGGATCATAGCGCTCGCCGGAGGCTGTGTTCGGACCGCCCTCCTCCTTGCCGGGCTTGAACGGATTGTACATGGATGCGGCGCCGACGACCGCCTCCCCGGAGGCGGCATCGACGACGGCGCTTGAGTGAACTTCACACGCTTCACTTCGATCAACGGGAACAGAAACGGCAAGCGCAACCAGGGCGCCGCAAATTGCGGCGCTCGAGCGGAACAGCATTATAACTCCTGTGATTTTTTCGAACGTCCGGTTCCGCTACCGCAAGCATGGTCAAGCGAACGCGGAAGCGTTCATGAACTTGCACCAATGCTTTGCGGATTCGAGCCAACCCCTGGCTACGGAACCGATGTGCGAACCAGAGCGGTCCGCACGCAGTGTTTTAGGTTGTCACCGACTAAGACAGAGAATGCGTCAGCAGCATGACCTGATGGAACCTGCGGCGAGTGACAAATGCGATGTCGCCACAAGCCGACACGCTCGCGCTAATTGATGCGTCGGGCAACACACCCGCCGCTCGCACAAACCCGTCAATCCTCTGCAGTAAAAATATTCCACTTTACCGAAATTCGGAATTGCGGCATTCTCTCCGCCATCCCGGCCCGAGAAGAGGGGCGATCGTACGTCGTCGCGAACGTGGGCCGGGGTGCGGTGGACGCGGCAGTGCCGGGCACGCGAATGCGGGACCAGGGCGAGATGAACCTCGTGAGGGCCTTGACTGCGTGCGGAACGGACGGCGCCTGTGTCCGGCGAAGCCCTTGGGCGGAGCTGGATGGCTGCGTACGGCGAAAACGCGTGGTCCTGACCGTCGTTGCTACGGTCAAGCCTTGCGGAGATGGATCGGGGCTCTACCGGGTTTCGAGGCATCGCCAATTCGCGAGGCGACGGAGGCCAGAAGGAACTCGGCTCCGGGGAGAGCGCGCATAAGCCGTCAGACCATCGCGCAGGGAAGGCCGGGTGTTTTTCCGGCCCACCTGTTTCCCGCCTGCGCATTTGCGTGTGCAAGTTCCTGGCGCGGCGGATCATGGGTGCCAGCCGGCACCCGGCCTTCCCTGCGCCCTCTTCACGGAAGAGGGCGAAAGAGGAGAGCAAAACTCGGGCGCCAAGTGCCGCGAGAATGCTGATCTGTGCGTGATGTGAGCCAGAGAATGGTGCTGCCAGACAGGATTGAACTGAGTTAAAGATCCTGGCGAGCGTTGATTCTATTGAACTTTTCGGTCCGACGAGCATTCTTTGTGTGGCACTCTTGAGTGCCACCATGTGACCTTGATTATCACATTCGGCGCGAGTTAGCCACTGTCGGAGATGCCGTTGTTTAGACTCACCTTCGCGGGACAGGCGAGCGTCCCTAGTCATCTGGAACGCAAATTCGTCGCATTAGTTGTTGCTCTCTCTAGAGAGGAGAGCTGATGCACTCGGACAATTTAGGTGTCGATCATCTGGACAGCGGCATCATGGGCAGTGGCAAGCGCTTCTGTGATGCGGCCCCAAACACCGGCCCGCCGCCACCTGACGAAGCGGTCGTAGCAAGTGGTGTATGGGCCAAACGCCGTCGGCAGATCACGCCAGGGTGCTCCTGATCGGAGGACCCAGAAGATGCAATTCAGGACCCGTCTGTCGTTCACCCGAGGAACGCCACGCGGCTTGTTCGGCAGCATCGGCTTGATGGCCGGTCCATTCATGGTCGGCGAGTTGGAAGCGCATGATTCGAGCCCCCAGTTCGGGAGTTTGAATCGCGGCAGTCCGGCCAAACGCGACGCTCCTGGCCCGCTCTTGGTACGGCGCTTACGGACAGGAGCGGAACCAGCCCTCAATCTCTGCCAAATGCGTCGAAAATGACCAGAACAGACATTGGTGACCGATCACTCCTCCGAGGTTGAATTGTCGCCATCGCCATGTATAACGGCGTTCGGGTGCTCGCTGGCATAGAGCAGCGACAGGCTGAGCGATGGTCGGGCCGCCACGCGGAAAGCGCGTGCCCATGAACGATAGCTGTTCATTCGACGATCTGCCGAGAGCCCAGCGGCTGGCGGAACAAGCCCTCAGCACCCTTCACAGGTTCCTGCATGTTGAGGCTGTCAGCGGTGCCGTGCTCCTCGCGGCCGCTGCCGCTGCACTGATTTGGGCCAACTCTCCGTTCGATCATAGCTATCACGCCTTCTGGAGCCTCCCGCTCACAATCGGTGTCGGAGGATACGTTTTTTCCCAATCGCTGCACTTCTGGGTCAACGACGCGCTGATGACAGTTTTCTTCCTCGTCGTGGGCATGGAGATTCGGCGCGAGGTTCATGAAGGCGCACTGAGCAGACTCGACCAAGCCATTCTGCCGCTGGTCGCGGCGACTGGTGGCGTCATCGTCCCGGCGCTCATCTATCTGACCCTCAACAGCGATCCGGCTAGAGGGCAGGGCTGGGCCGTGCCAACCGCGACAGACATCGCCTTTGCCGTTGGGGTGCTCGCGCTGCTTGGACGAACGATCCCGGTCAACGTCCGGGTCTTCCTGCTTGCGCTGGCGATCATCGACGACATCATTGCGGTATTGATCATTGCCATCTTCTACACCGCCAGCTTTCAGCTGGGCGGTTTCATCATTGCGTCGATTGGTGTTCTCGCGGTTTTGGGATGTCAGCGGATTGGGATCGGTTCTGCGCCCTTTTACGTACTGCCGGGTTCTTTGGTTTGGATTGGGTTCATGGTAGCCGGCATCCATCCAACCCTGGCAGGTGTTGTGCTCGGGCTGATAACTCCGGTACGCGCTATACCGATGCGAGAGCCGCCGCTGGAAGTAGTGTCGCGAGCGCTCAAGCAGTTGCGAAGCAGCGATGCGGTGAAGGCAGGGGATCCGCACCTGTTAGAGCAACCGCTGCGAGACCTTCGCGTAGCTCACCGCGAGATATTGCCGCCGGTGTCGCGGGTGCAGATGGCAATGCATCCGTGGGTGGCTTACGGCGTCATGCCGATCTTCGCGCTGGCGAATGCCGGCGTCAGCCTAGCAGGCGCTGATCTCTCCGCTGGGAGCCATCTGGTGATGATGGGCACTGCGCTTGCCTTGATCGCTGGGAAACCGCTTGGCGTCGTCGGCACGACTTGGGCCGCGGTACGATTCGGCTGGTGTCGCCTTGCTCCGGGCGTTTCGTGGGGTGGCGTCTGTCTGGTCGGCCTGCTGGCTGGGATCGGCTTTACCATGTCGATCTTTATCTCGATGCTCGCCTTCTCCGATGAGGGATTGTTGAGGGCGGCGAAACTGGGGGTGCTCCTCGGCTCGCTTGTCGCCGCCATACTAGGCCTTGGCTGGGGCGTCATCTACGTTCGACGTCAGGGAAGGGGACTCTAATGTCCTTCAAAGCGCCGCACACATCTTTCGTATCATTCGCCATTGAAGTTCTACCCTCCGGGATTACCCAGGTGATGATCGTCGAAACTGGCTTGCACCTGAATCCGAAGCATCCCTCGTACAATCGATCCGCCGTAGAAGCTCTCATCTTGGCCGCGCAAAACTATGTTAGCGCCAACATAGAAGGTCCTGCCGCTATTCGGCTTGTTTCAACCCAAAGCGGGGAGATCTGACTGTCTGCTATCCCGTTGTTCGTCAGGAATCGGCTCTATTGGACTTCGCTATCTCGCCAAAGGTTTGATCCGCCGGTAGATCGTCAATGAAAGATGATAAACTTCTATTCTGGCTTTCAGTATTAGTGGGCGTCCTTGTGATCGGCTACTCGCTCTACTTTCTCTATTTCATTTTCGGTTGAGAATGGATCTTGTGGCTCCCTTGTTGCGATGCTGGGGGATGTCGCCTTATGGCCCATCGCTTCCGTTAGCGCGTCGCAGCGGGATGTCCGGAGCCAGGCGCAAACCGGAAGCGCCCCGGATTGGTCGAAACGGCGCCCCTTGACCCACAACGGTCATCTCACGCAAAGCACTTGACGCCTCGTCCATCCAACCTAATATCGGGCTAAATGTTTGATGGGGATGGGGTCCCCCGACAACCGCCGCGAGGCTGATGGCTCCTACCAGACGCAGGGCGTCGGTAGGGATCATTTCGCTCCCAGCAGCGCCCGAGAGAGGGCGAACAATGGCTGGGTTTCCAACTTCCTTGTCTATCGCAATGTGGCTCGTGGGTGCGCTGTGGGTAGTTGGCGCGCTAGCCTACTGGCTTGAGTATGACGGCGAACTCATCTGGGTGACCGCAGCTATTGGCTCCGCATTCGCCGGGACTGAGTGGCGCGCGACCAAGAAGCGCGACAGCGCTCGGTCAACCTCACGGCCGGGAGAGAACCATGACTGAAATCTGGACCTTGGCTGCGCTGTGGCTCGGCCTCGCGCTTGTGGCCACCTTGGTTTCCATTTGGCTCCGTATAGCTACTGCGTTGTCCGAAATCGTCGTCGGCACAATCGCCCAACTCGCAATCGGTGCGACGATAGGTTCGGCCATGCTGGGTACCGACCAGACCTGGGTGAAGTTCTTGTCTGGGACCGGCGCAATCCTGCTCACGTTCCTGGCCGGCGCCGAGCTTGATCCGGTTGTCTTCCGCGAACGCTGGAAGGAGGCAGGTGCAATCGGGCTTATCAGCTTCCTTGTCCCATTCCTCCTCTGTGCAATGGCAGCTCGGTATCTCCTCGGGTGGGACACCATGGCGAGTTGGCTCGCTGGCGTCGCCATGTCCACCACATCCGTAGCCGTCGTATACGCGGTCATGCTTGAGTTCGGCTTCAACGCGACCGAGTACGGAAAGGTCGTGCTCGCGGCGTGCTTCGTCACAGATTTGGGCACGGTGTTGACCTTGGGCCTCATCTTCGCACCATTCACTATCAAAACGTTGATCTTTGTGGGCGTGTGCGGAGCTGTGCTGATCTTCTTGCCGTGGATCACGACGCAGTTTTTCCGCCTGTACGGTGGTCGCCCTTCCGAACTCGAAACCAAGTACCTATTGCTGCTCCTGTTTGCTCTCGGTGGCCTTGCTGCTTGGGCGGATAGTGAAGCCGTGCTCCCAGCCTATCTGATCGGCATGATCCTTGCGGGCAGCGTCGGAAAAGATCACATACTGATCCGAAGGCTGCGGACCTTGTGCTTCGGCTTTCTCACGCCCTTCTACTTCATCCGAGCGGGATCGTTCGTCTCGGTGCCTGCTCTGATAGCTGCACCGGGCGCCTTCCTGCTTATGCTCACGGTGAAGCTTGTCACAAAGATTTCAGGGGTCTATCCCGTCACCCGTAGCTTCGGTTCGCCGCCCCGGGAGGGGATGTACACGACGTTGATGATGTCCACCGGGCTGACATTCGGCACCATCTCGTCCTTGTTCGGCTTATCGCACGGGATCATCACTCAGGCGCAATACTCCGCACTCGTGGCGGCCGTCATTGGAAGTGCCGTAGTGCCGACCTTGATTGCCAATGCATTTTTCCTTCCGCGTCACCTTTTGCCAGATGTCGAACCTGAGGAGCGCGAAAGGCCAATCGTTCCAGAACCGCGTAACGTGTAGGAGGCTGTTATGGACGTTCCGAAGGACGCAATGCTCCTGCGCATCTTCTTTGGCGAGGATGATCGATTTGAACAGAAGCCGCTCTACGAGGCCATTGTGCTGAGGGCACGAGAGATGCACTTGGCAGGGGCAACGGTGCTCCGAGGGCCGATGGGCTTCGGGCACTCCAGCCGAATGCATACGGCTAAAGTGCTTCGGCTCTCCTACGACCTCCCGGTGGTCGTGGAGATTGCGGACACCGAGGCGAAGATCAACGAGTTCTTGCCGGCGCTCGACGCAATGATGGCCAGCGGGCTCATCACCTTGGAGAAGGTACAGGTGCTGCAATACGGGAAGGAGGGACTTAAGGAGCGTGCAAATCTACCATGATTTGGAACGCCTGGTCGAACAGCTCCTAACAGTTGCTCTCCATCAACTCTCTCTTCTGCTGTCCGATGTTCGGTTCTGGCCCATCGCGACATATTGCGCTGCCACACGAAGTCGGTCGCTATAGGGGCAAAGCAGACATTGCTTTAGTCGCATCACGCCGCCGGGTTTATGGGTACTCGGCCTAGTGCTCGGGCTTCGTGGAGTGCATCCTAGGCATCCGGAGCAGCACCGCATGGCGATCGCATTCATCGCAGGAAGCACGGACGGTCTTGGCCGGGCCGCGGCACATCCCCTCCTCCATCAGGGACATCGAATGGTGTTGCACGCGCGTTCGCCCAATCGCATCGCAGCGCTCGAAGTACTCGCGTCGCGCGCCGAGGGAGTTGTCGTTGGGGACCTGCAGAGCGGCGCCGAAACGAGGTGCATCGCGGACCCAGGTCAACGCGATCGGGCGCATGGAGACTGTCATCCACTATGCCGGCGTCTATGCACAGCGGAGCCGCAGTTCAACGCCGGAAGGTCATGCCGTCACGCTGGCAATCAACACCCTTGCGCCGTACATGCTGACTGCATTGATCAAGCGCGCCGACCGGTTGGTGTATCTCAGCAGCGGACTGCACCGCGGAGGAGAGGGCTCGCTAGATGACCTCGACTGAGCGAAAAGGCCTGGGGATTCGGGAAAGGCCTGCGCCGAAAGCAAGCCGCACGTCGTCGCGCTGGCGTACGCCCTGGCGCGACGCTGGCCGAGGCTGCTGAGCAACGCCATCGATCCCGGCTGGGCGCGCACCAGCATGGGCGGCGCGGGCGCCCCGGTCGATGTTGAGACTGGTCAGAAGACCCAGACCTGGCTGGCGGGGAGCGACTATCCTGCCGCGCAGGTCAGCGGGCGCTACTGGCATCACGAGCCGGCCGGCGAAGCAGCGGATCCCGGTTTTCAGGACAAACTCATTGACAAGCTTGGCGACATGACCGACGTGGCGATTCCGGAGTCTTGAATACTTCCGGCTCTTGCTCAACAGCGTTCCTCGAGCCGCCACTCTCTAAGGACAGCAAAGGGCCCAAATGCAGACGCCGCCCGAAAGGCGCCGCCCACTGAAGCTGCCTTACTCTGGAGCGATCCTGTAAACGTCGCCGGGCTCGAGGTTCAGTTCCTCGAACATCCTTTGCTGCTTTTCAGTGAGAACCGCTGGCACAACTTCCGCTGTCCAGCCTTCCGGAACGGCAGCGAGAACCAACGTCAACGCTTGCTTGGGCTTGGCTAAGGCCAGCCACATCTGCTTCGTGGGCCGGAGCGTGTCGTCCGATGTCACCTCGACGATAGTGAACGAATTGCCGAACGACTCTGCCATTGATGGTCAATCCGGGGACATGCTGAGAGTTGCAATAACTAACGAGTCGAGGAAGTCGGGCAGGGCCGGCAGTCAACCTATAGGTGGGCACCCAGCGGTCTTCCAACATTCCATGGTCGCGCTGCAAACCGAGCACTCGAAGGTGGCGACCTACCGACTCCGGGCCGTCGCCTCGGACCGCGCCACGCCGACAGATCGGTAACGATAATCGGTCATATCCGTTCATTCGTCCGAACGCGAAACAGACCACTGCGAAAACGCCGCTGAGGCCGGAAATAGGCTAGTGCCGGTGAGGTTGAAGATAAAGCCCGCAACCGGAACCTAAGCTTAGAATTGCTATTCGGGATGCCGCCTTGCTCCATGCTCTGCAGGTGGTTACGCTCCAGCAAACGTCGACTCGATCCTGGCAGGACCTCACATGCCAACGGCGACACGCGAGTACATTGATTTTTGGATCGAGAATAGCGTTCACGCTGCGGAGCAATACGGGGCACCGGGCGCTTCACAAAGCGTGGACGTATTGGTTGGGCGCCTCGTTGACGGGGCCAAGAATCAAAACATCACGCGAGAGGCCATCGAGAAAGAGGTTGGTGATCTAAAGCCGTACATCGAGGGAAAGCTCGCGGCTGCCAACCGGATTGAGCAGGATCGCCGCAAATAACATCGACTTGCACCTGAGTTCCAGGGCCGCGAAGTCGCGTCTGCCTTAGCCCCGATCACGAAGGCACTGCGAGAACAACCATGGCAATGCGAGAAGAAATAAAGCGAGTGATACATGCTGCAACACCCGGTATGTCGCAGCAGCTCTACTCAACCCTGCTGGTGTTGGGCGAGCTCTTGAGCAGCGCACTCGACAGAATCGATGAGCTCGAGAAGAAAGCCGACAGACAAACGGCAGATAAGCGCTGATCGAGCACCAAGGGGAAGAACATCCCTCAAATGAACTTCAAGATGCTTCATTTGCCACTCTTACCCTCGACCTCTCGCGCTAACCGCTCCGCTCTGAGACGCTTGTGGTTTTCTTGGAACTCTGGATCGGCCTGACTGTCCGCAATCGTTTGCCGCGCTCCGTTTGGGTTCTGCGCCTTGCGGTCCGCCTCATCGGCTACCTGCTGCTGGGCGGAGCGTTTCCGTTCGGTCATTACCAGATCCTTGCCTCATTGATCAGGGCCATATCGCCCTGCAAAGATAGTTGGAGGAAGGAGGCATCAAGTCACTTCGCGTAACCCTGGGATCGGAGCCACGCGATCCGACGCTCTCCATTCATCCAATCGTCAATTTCCGTCTTGCTTGTGAAACCCGCAATTTCTCGGGGTTCTGCGCCTGGGTACTCCGCGACGATAGCCCAGTCGCCTTCAGAGTTACGGACGGGTTTGAAACTCACTTTGACTTTTGCCATGCCGAACTATGCAGGAAAGTGCGCAAAAAGTGAAGCTCGCGGAAGCATTTCAAGTCGCCAGCCTCGGCCGACCTTGTCATTTTTTGTGTAGGCGAGGAGCCGCTATATTTCCCAGCACCCAGAGGGCGTTCCCGCAATCAGTCACCAGGTTCGGAACAAATCCAACTAAGCGTGATGAAGAGCACCGTTGGCTTTCTTGTTGAAGTTTCTCAACTGCTGGTGTATTGTTTCAAACATCGATACTGGCCGAACAACTGTTCCGCTTTCGCCTCAGCTCCTGACGGCGCGCACGTTTCAGACATTCTCCAACATCGACTGACCGGAACACTGGCCGCAACTACGCGCGCCAGATCCTGCGCGTATACGAAAGGACGACTTGATGAACACAGGTACAGTGAAGTGGTTTAACACCCAAAAGGGCTTCGGCTTTATCCAGCCGACAAACGGCAGCAACGACGTCTTTGTTCATATCAGCGCAGTCGAACGCGCCGGCATGGGCACTCTCAGCGAAGGTCAGACGGTGTCTTATGACGTCGTCGCAGACCGTCGCACGGGCAAGTCCGCCGCCGAAAATCTTCGTGCTGCCGCTTAAGTAAGAGCACGACAGACCTGTCGCTCTCGCCGCGGATGTACTGGCAGAGCTTGTGGTCATGCCCCGTTTCCAAATCATTGGGAACGGGGTTTTTAATTGAACCCATCAAAGCGATGCTTGCTTAAGCAAGCTCGTCAGTGGCTTCGCTTCGCAATCATCGCGGTGGCCGGAAGAAGAGCTGACAAAGCAGTTTGGATGAGTTCGAGAAGACCCCGGATCGCTGGATGGCTGACTCGTAGTTCGATCCCTGGAGAAAGAGCAGCAAAGGCTGTTGAGACTCAACTGCGGGCGATGTTCTGCAGGAGTACCCGCTGGCGGGGATTATTTTTCGGTTGTCAAGCTCGCTCCCTCGGCTTGGTTGGCCTATTCAACCTCTTCAAGAAACATTCGTGTGTGCCTTGGGCGGCGTGCAATTCGACAAATGTGGTAGGGTTAGCCGCAAAGCAGGAGATCAAATGAGCATTGTAAAGCGGCATCTAGCCGAGCACGAAGAGCGCCTGGTCTTAGTCGAGGAAATCTGTATCGATAAAGGAGCGCTCGTCCTGGATACTGCCACCGACGAAGTCTACTTTTCTGCAGATGAAGAGGCTTACAGGAACGCCTACGTGGCCGTATTTCAAGCGTGGGCGAAGGGCACCATCAAGGGCACAGCGGAACAGATATTCGACGCTACAAAATCCATACTCGAGGATTAGCGAACCGGCCAAGGCAAAAATGGTCCGCCCGTAAGCGCGACTAGGATCCGGAAGCAACAGGATGCATTCCAGCCCCGCTAGAGCAGCAGCAACCGAAAGGTAAACACGTGTCCTATGCGTATAAGCTCAATGAAGACGTTCGTCACCAACCCCAAGGTCCACAAGGACGGGCCGGAACTGAACGGCCGGTGATTTACACCGTTGTACAGCATATGCCCATCGAATCCGATGGGCGAGTTAGGTACCGCATCAAGTGCAAGTCCGAGAAGATCGAGCGTGTCGTTACGGAAGATCAGCTTTCGTACGTTCAGTAACCTTCAGCGGTTGATCGATCGGGAAAATGTCCTGAGCGCGCGGCGCGAAAAGCCGCCTCAAGGGGACCAGGTGTGACAAAGGCGCGCGAATGTCGATATGACGCTCAGACTCGTAAGTTCGAGCGTTCGCAGCCACAAGATGCGCGCGTGCCGCACCCAGGGCGTTTGCGTCGGCCAGCGCATGATCTGCGAACTGCTGAGGCCTGTCACGCAAAAGGCGGTACCTCCACCAGCGTTCCGATCAATCGCAAATGCTTGCTGTTCGGGCCCACTTCCGTGACGCAAAAACTCACCCAACTCGACGTGGGATAGCCGCGCTCAATCGATCGACACCGAGCCAAGTGTGAAGAGGGCAGCCCGATCAGGACGAACACTCAGCGGGCCCCAAAGCAGCAACGCGCCTCGGAGGGCCAGCAGTAAGCTGCCAGTAAAATCAACACCGAAATTCTGTTTTGCATTGCGAGAATCGGCACCAGAGGCGGTGAAATCAACCATTTGGTTGAGGCGCCGTTCCTGTATCCCGGTCGCCACCACGGCTCGCAACCGCTCGAACTGCGCCGTCGTCGTGCCGGCTGCCCAGACCATTTCGCCCGGTCGCCGGAATTTTCTCATACACCAAGGGAGTTGGCCGGTTTTCATGCAAAGTGGTTTAGTTTGAGAATTGCGCTGGCCTGTTTGGAGTTTTCCAACATTTGTTAATGGCACTGGCCTGCGAGGTTGGCTAAATTTCTGACTGCAAAACCAACGGTTAGGACCGTACGCAGGACGCCAGTCATGATGCATCGCCGCCGGCTTAAACAAACCACCTCCCTCGAAGAACGCCTCGCCCTAGAAGCCGAACGATTGAGAGAGCAAGCTAAGAGCCTCCCTCAGGGCCGTGAGCGCGAAATCCTCCTCCGCAAAGCCAGACAGGCCGAGACCGGCTCGCATATGAGCGAATGGCTGACATCGCCGGGATTGCAAGCGCCGAAATAGATCATGGGAACAAATGTCCACTTTGGGACTTAGTGATTCACCTCTGGCAGGGGTGAAGCATGAACTACTTCAGCAGCGACAAATTTTCAGGGTTCAAAACGCAAGAGGACCGGCGGTGCAAGTGCGGTGCTCAACCCAAGCTCGTCCATAACATGATGGACTCCTTGCGTGGGATCACGGTTCGCGTGTTCGAATGCCAGTGCGGCGAGCGCACTTGGACCGAGGATCGAGAGTAAGGCCGCCCGCTGGCCTCTTTCATCACTATCTCTGAATAGTTTCGCCGGCGGTGTTTGCGTCGCTGTCGTCGCGGGCCGAGAAAGTGATGGCTGAGCCGCGCCAACGTCGTGCCCCGATATGAATGACAAACTTTCAAGCAGCTATTCGACGTTCGCCAAACTCGCATGTCCGTGTTTGGTGGCAAGCTGGAAGGCCGCGCCCTAAGCACAGCGTGAACAAATACCACAGGTGAGCTCCGTAGCCGTAACGATGGAACTCAAGCCACCTAGTATTGTTTTACCCCAACACTCCAGCTATCGGCGGGCTGGATAGGACCCGAATGGAAAACTCAGACGGCTTCGAAGCTGCACAGTCCAGCGAGGAGCGTTATCGGCTTCTTGTTGAGGCGATCACCGACTACGCGATCTATATGCTGGACCGCGACGGGCGTGTCACCAGCTGGAACCCAGGGGCGAAGCGCTTTAAGGGCTACGAGGCTGAGGAGATCATAGGGCACCACTTCTCGAAATTCTACACGGAGACCGAGCGGGAGCAAAAGGTGCCCGCCTTGGCACTAGAGGAGGCGGAGCGAACAGGACGCTTCGAGCGCGAGGGTTGGCGTGTGCGCAAGGACGGCACGCAGTTCTGGGCCCATGTGATCATTGACGCGATCCGTTCGCCTAAGGGCGAGCTTGTAGGTTTCGCCAAAATCACCCGGGATCTGACCGAGCGAAGGGCGGCCGAGGCTAAATTACGCGAAAGCGAGCAGCAGTTCCGGTTAATGGTCCAAAGTGTGACGGACTACGCCATCTACATGCTAGATGTGGAAGGCAACGTGGCGACTTGGAACGCTGGTGCTCAGCGCATCAAAGGGTACGCTCCCGAAGAGATCATCGGTAGCCACTTCTCCAATTTCTACACCGAAGAGGATCGCGCCGCGGGCCTCCCGCGAACAGGCCTGCAGACCGCAGCCCGCGAAGGACGCTGGGAGCACGAAGGTCAAAGGGTCCGAAAGGACGGCACTCGCTTTTGGGCGCATGTGGTGATCGACGCGATTCGAGACGACGACGGGAAGCTCGTAGGATTCGCCAAAGTGACCCGTGACATTACAGAACGGCGTCAGGCGGAAGCCGCGCTCCAGGCCGCGCAAGCAACGATGATCCGATCCCAGAAGCTGGAAGCGATCGGCCAACTTACCGGCGGCGTAGCGCACGACTTCAATAATCTCTTGCAAGTGATCAGCGGAAACCTGCAACTGCTCAGCAAGGACATCGCGGGTAATGCCCGAGCGGAGACGAGAGTCCAGAGCGCTCTGGCCGGCGTCGCGCGGGGATCGAAACTTGCTACCCAGTTGCTCGCCTTCGCGAGGCGCCAGCCGCTGGAGCCGAGGGTCGTGAATGTCGGTCGCCTGATCAAAGGCATGGATGACCTGCTGCGTCGCGCCATCGGCGGGGAAATCGAGGTCGAGACGGTCGTCGGCGGAGGGCTGTGGAACAGCCTCATCGACCCCGATCAACTCGAGAATGCCATTCTCAACCTCGCGATCAACGCCCGCGACGCGATGAACGGCCAAGGTCGGCTGACCATCGAGGCCAGCAACGCCTTCTTGGACGACGAGTATGTCCGCCAGTACGATGATCTGATTGCGGGGCAATATGTGATGATCGCGGTAACCGACACGGGCAGCGGCATTCCGTCAGATATCCTGGAGCGGGTCTATGAGCCCTTCTTCACGACCAAGGCGGAAGGCAAGGGCACTGGCCTCGGCCTAGCCATGGTCTACGGTTTCCTCAAGCAATCCGGCGGACACGTCAAAATCTACAGCGAAATCGGCGCCGGAACGACGGTGAAGCTATACTTCCCGCGAGAAATGGCGGTCGAGGATACGCTAGTCAGTGCCACCTCCGGTGACATCAACGGCGGCGAGGAAACCGTACTGGTGGTTGAGGATGACGATGAAGTGCGAGAGGTCGCTGTCTCGATGCTCTCCGATCTTGGCTACCGCGTGGTGAAGGCGAGAGATGCGGTGGCCGCGCTGGCCATCGTCGACAGCGGCATACCAATCGACCTGATCTTCACCGACGTGATGATGCCGGGCACTCTGCGCAGCCCGGAGTTGGCGCGAAAAGCCCGGGAGCGGTTGCCCAACGTCGCAGTCCTTTTCACATCAGGCTACACGCAGAACGCCATCGTGCACGGGGGACGGCTCGACCCGGGAGTGGAGCTTCTAGCCAAGCCCTATACACGGGAAGCGCTTGCGCGGAAGACCAGGCATGTGCTTGCCAACCATGCTCAACGGCGTCTCGCGGCTACGGAATCGCGTCAGCCCACACGGAAAGACGCCGTCAAGGGTGCGACCGTGTTGCTCGTCGAAGACGACGAACTGATCCGCCTGACTGCGACGGAGATGTTGAACGATTTGGGCTGCAAGGTGATGGAGGCCAGCTCGGCCGAAGAGGGTTTGAAGGCCCTGGATGAGGCTGCCGTGGATATCCTCGTGACCGATGTTGGCCTTCCCGGAGTGTCTGGCCTGCAACTCGCGAAGGACGCGCGCGCGCTGCGACCTGACTTGTGCATTGTTGTGGCGACAGGTGACGGCGGGATCAAATCCGAAGCTGAGTTCTTGGACGCCGTGCTCGTCGTGAAGCCCTATGCGCCGGAAACTCTGCACCGCAGCCTCGAAAATGCGCTGCAGACAAAAGCGCGACCCTAAACAGGTGTTGATAGCCTCGCAGCGGAAGCGCTTGCCGCAGCCTCTTCGGATTCCCTGTGGACACTCTCAGCCTTTCATTTCGTTAACGCGGATTCTCGCACTGACGCGGCTAGTGGCCTATAGGGAACAAAACCCCGCCCCCGTGCCTCTTCTTTTTTGGGTTCCTCAATCCCGCCCGCCCCTCGGCTCGGGCCGGACGGCATTCGAACAGGTCAGCATGAACGCGAGATTTCAGGGCGATTTCCCGATCGGCGGCGGTGAAATGGGCAAGCTCATCCGCGCCTTCGATTGGTCTCGCACTGAACTGGGGCCGATCGAAGGCTGGGGGCCCGCGCTCCGGACCTCCACCAATATCGTGCTGCAGTCGCCCCTGGCGCTGGTGATGCTGTGGGGACCGAGCGGCATCATGATCTACAACGATGCGTATTCGGAATTTGCCGGTCAGAGACATCCGCAGCTCCTGGGCTCCAAGGTCTTGGAGGGCTGGGCTGAGGTCGCGGATTTCAATGCGAAGGTGCTCGAAGTGGGGCTCGCCGGCGGCACGCTATCGTTCAAGGATCAGGAATTGACGCTGTACCGAAACAACGTCGCCGAACAGGTCTGGATGGACCTCAACTACGGGCCGGTGCTTGGGGAAGACAACAAACCCGAAGGCGTGCTCGCCATCGTGGTGGAGACGACGGCGAGGGTGAAGGCCGAAAGGGCTTTGGCAGAACAACAGGCCGTGATTGAGGAGGCCAACAAGCGGCTGTCCGCCGAGTCGAGCTTTCTCCGAGACCTGTTTGAACAAGCGCCGAGCTTCATGGCAATGATGAGCGGGCCTGACCATGTCTTTACGCTGGCCAACGCGGCCTATCGAGGTCTCGTCGGGGACCGCGGCGAATTGGTGGGGAAATCCGTCCGTGAAGCGATTCCCGAGACCGATTCTCAGGGCTTCCTTGGTTTGTTGGACAGCGTCTATCGAAGCGGCCAGCCCTTCGTCGGACGAGGCATTACCGCGCATCTCCAGCGTCAGCGCGGCGCTGAGATGGAAACCCGCATCCTCGATCTCATCTACCAGCCTGTCCGTTCGTCGTCCGGCGAGATCGCCGGCATCTTCGCGGAAGGCCATGACGTCACGGAGCGCGCGACTGCCGAGGCGCAAGTCAAGGCCAGCGAGGAGCGTCTTCGCGCGCTCATCAATGCGACATCGGACGCAGTCTACCGGATGTCACCGGATTGGCGCGAAATGCGTCAACTCGACGGACGCGGATTTCTGGCCGACGCCGACGGGCCATCGATCGCGTGGATGGAAGAGTATTTGTTTGCTGAAGACGAGCCTCTGGTCCAGGCCGCCATAGCGGAGGCCGTCCGGGATAAAAAGCCTTTTCAACTGGAGCATCGCATCCGGCGCCAGGACGGCTCGCAGGGCTGGACCTTTTCGCGGGCCGTGCCGCTGTTGAACGGCACGGGCGAAATCGTCGAGTGGTTCGGCGCGGCAAGTGACGTGACGGCACGTAACAAGGCCGAAGAACACCTTCGTCTGGTGATCAACGAACTGAACCATCGCGTCAAGAATACGCTTGCGATGATGCAGGCGATTGCGGCCCAGACGTTCCCGAGGTCCGAGCATCTGGCCGGGGCCCACGCGAATTTCAGCGCGCGCATAAAGGCCCTGGCCACTGCAAGCGATCTGCTCACAGGGGAGAGATGGGTAGGTGCGTCCCTGCGGGACGCCACGGAAAAGGTGCTGCAGCCGCATCATACCGACGCCCCGAAGCGGCGGATTGTTCGAGGACCGGAGGTCCGACTGACAGCAAAATCGGCCATTTCGCTTTCGATGGCGCTGCACGAATTGGCGACGAATGCGACCAAGTACGGAGCCTGGTCCGGAGCGGACGGGACCGTGACCATCGAATGGAATGTCGTGCGGACCGGCAAGGGAGAAAGACTTGCGTTCGAGTGGAGGGAAGAAGGCGGTCCGCCTGTCGTTCAGCCTGTGCGAAAAGGCTTCGGATCCCGTCTGCTGGAGCGCGGCCTGGCTGCCGAATTGAGCGGCGACACTCGTCTTGAGTTCAGGCCGGAAGGCGTCGTCTTCCGAATCGACGCTCCCTTGGATCCCTACGCGGGTGAGGATCGATGAGCGGGCGACGACTCCAGGCGCTTGTCGTCGAAGACGAGATGACCATCGCGCTCATGATCGAGGACATGCTGACCGACCTCGGACATCAGGTCGTCGCGATGGCGATGCGGCTGCCCCAGGCGCTGGAGTTGGCTAAGACTTCGGAAATCGATTTCGTAGTCCTTGATGTGAATCTGGATGGCCATATGTCGTTTGCGGTGGCCGACGCCCTTATCGAGCGCGGCGTGCCTTTTGTGTTCGTCACGGGATACGGCGCCGCAGGAGTCGATCCGAAGTATCGTCATCAAGGCATCGTCCTTCAGAAGCCGTTCGATCTGGCCGACCTTGAAAAAGCGATTGAGCGGCTTCCGCCACGTTAATCCTGTATGGGCGGGTGCGGTTCGGGGAATGAAATCTGCTTGCGCTTGCTCGCGCCTATCGAGGAGGACTTGAGTTGCCAAAGGCCGCAATTTTCGATCTGGACGGAACGCTTCTCGACTCGGTGGACCTTCACGCACTCGCCTGGCACGAAGCGATGGTCAAGTTCGGCCACCATGTGAGCTTCGAGCAGGCTCGCAGCCAGATCGGCAAGGGAGGAGACAAGCTCGTTCCCGTGTTCCTGTCCTCGGACGAACAACGTGAGCACGGCAAGGATCTGGAGGAATGGCGCGCCAATCGTTTCAAGACGGAGTATCTGCCGCTTGTGCGACCGTTTTCGGCCGTTCCGGACCTGCTGCGGCGAGTGCGCGATGCGGGACTTCGGATTGCCGTCGCTTCATCCGCAAAAAAGGATGAACTCGAGACGTACCTGGACATCGCACGCATCTCGGATCTGGTCGAGGTGGCGACATCGTCCGACGATGTGGAAGAATCAAAACCGTCGCCCGACGTCTTCGAGGTCGTGCTGAAAAAGCTCGGGTTTGAAGGTTCGGACGCCGTCGCGATCGGCGACACGCCTTACGATGCCATCGCGGCGGGGAAGGCGAAGGTTGCGACCATCGGCCTGCTTTGTGGTGGGTTCACCGAAAGCTCGCTGCGGCACGCTGGATGCATCGATGTGTATCCCGGACCTGCATCGCTTTTCGCTGGATTTGAAGACTCCCTGCTCGCGCGGTAGACCCGGCCCGCACGTAATGAAACGACCTCCGGGACTCGCAGAGTACCCGGAGGTCGATCGTGCGATCTGTAACGCCGGAGATTCAGGCGCAGTTTGGTTGGACGGTTCTAATCGCCGTCGGAGGTTTCAAGGATCCCTCCAGCAGTCGCCGGACTCGCGGCGATCGGAGTGGATCATCGCCAAGCATTGAGGACGGTTGACGAGAAGGAACCTGCGAGAACTTGGCCATCCACCGACGCTCGATGCGGTTCAATACGTCTCTGGGCAAGGCAATGCTATCCATCGCGACCTCCTCCTCAAGCGGCGAGAAGTCTTGATGTCGAACAGAGACGGTTGGGCTTGCCTCCGGGTGGATTGCGTGGGCCGCCGTCAAGTTCGCACAATGCTTCGAGTATCTCGTCGATGGCGACCGGCGCTTTAAGTCCGATAGGCGCTCGCAACGAGGGGCAGGAGGCTATGGCCGATGCGTCGGACGCCCAGGAGGCCAGAATGGCGCGTTTCTCGGAGATTGAAAGCGAAGAATCCGCCAGCACGTCCCTCGGGTGGTCGAACACCGTGCCGGGATGCAGTAGCGCGTTCAAGTCGATGACGTTGTCGTCGGAAGCGGTCGTCGGCCGCATGGTATCCTCCATTCTTTAGACGAAGCCAGTTGCCGCGCGTCGCACGACGCGCGGCATTCTCCAGGTGGATCAATCAGGCCGCCTTGGCCTCGATCTGATGGACGTTGTTGGAAGACGTGGCGCCGGCAATGGCGATGCGCCGCGGCTTCATGGCCTCCGGGATTTCCCGGACCAGTTCGATCTTCAATAGACCGTTGTCGAACGCCGCGCCCTTGACCTGGACGTAGTCGGCCAGGTTGAACTGGCGCTTGAAATGACGGGTCGAGATTCCCCTGTAGAGAAACTCGCGCTCGGCCTTCTCGGTCTTGCCGCCCTCGATCGTGACGACGTTCTGCTCGGCCGTGATCGAAACTTCATCAGGCGAGAAGCCCGCCACCGCCAGCGTGATCTGGTAGCGGTCTTCCGCAAGTCGTTCGATGTTGTAGGGGGGATAGCTTTCCTCGGCGGCCCGCTGAGCCGTTTCGGCGAGGTCGAACAGACGATCGAAGCCGATCGTCGACCGGAACAGGGGCGAGAAGTCATAAGTGCGCATAGCCAAATTCTCCAAAGAGCAAGATGGGTATGAGGCACCGGACACGACCGGTGCCCGTCTCAAATCCGAGGCCCCGGAGGGCACCTCGGACGCCACGCGAAGGTGACGCCGAAAAAATTAGCAAAACCGGTTTTGGTTTCAAGAGGGGAGACAAAAAAATTCGATCGGGTCAGGGGATCAGGCGATCCCGGTCAAATTCCGCAGCGTCGCGATGAGCTCGGCCTCACGATACGGTTTCGGCAGGAAGACGCTGCCTTCCGGCAGATCCTTGTCCGCGGCCCGCACATGGCCCGACGTCGCGACGATCTTGATTGGCGGCCAACGGTCCCGGACGAACCTGGCGAGCTTCAGCCCGTCCATCGAACCCGGCATCTGGATATCGGTAAAGACCAAATGGATGTCGGAGCGGGCGGTCAGGATCGCGATGGCTTCGTCGGCATTCCCCGCCGGGATGACCTCAAACCCGGCCTCTTCGATCACCTCGACGGAATCCATCCGCAACAGAAACTCGTCTTCGACGATTAGGATGACAGGCTTCAAACTCGACATTTAATTGCGATCCTCTGCGGCTCAAGCGGCCTAAGCAGAATTTGTTCCGAAGGATTTGTGACCAAGGATTCGCACTCATTCAATTCGGCGCGGTCGTGGCGAGTGGCATTGAGAATACAAACCTCGTTTCCTCCGGCGTGGACGTCACCGCGATCCGTCCCCCGTGCGCTTGCGCGATCTGGGAAGCGATATGAAGTCCCAGCCCGAGACCCTGTCGGCTGTTGCGGACGTCGCCGCGAAAGAACGGCTCGAAAAGCCTCTCCATGGCCGCCTCTGGAATGGGTTCACCTACGTTGGCGACCCAGAACTCGAATTCATCGCCATTCGTTTTCGCACCCACGCGCACGGGCATGTCCCGCGCTCCGTGGGTGAGGGCATTGCCGATAAGATTGGACGCAAGTTGTCCGATCCGCGTGTGATCGCAATTGACCGGCTCGACTATCTCGAAGCGGGTGTCGATGGCGCGCTGTGGAGAGGCTGTTCGCAATTCGTCGACGACCTGCTCGAGTACCGGCTCCAGCGGCCGCATGGCTCGATGCAAAGTAATGCCGCCTCCCAGCCGCCCGCGCGCGAAGTCCAGGATGTTGTCGATCAGATCCGACATTCTGGTGACGGTCGAGTTGATCATGTCCAGGACGCGGAGTTCTTTCTGGTTCTGGAGGGCGCCCGAACGTTGAAGTATCCTCGCGCCGGCGCTGATGGCAGCCAACGGATTCCGCAGATCATGACCCAGGACCGCTATGAACTGCTCGCGCAATTCCGCCGTCTCCCGCTCGCTCGTGAGCCCTTTCTGCAGTTCAGATCTCGAGTCCACCAACTGCCGTTCGTAGCGGCGTCGGTCGGTCGCCTTAATGACGACCAGGGCCGTGAACAGAACTCCGCCGTCGGCATCGCGACGCTCGACTGCGTTCGCGATTACCGGTAGCCGCTCGCCGGCGGCAGTCTCGAAATCCAGTGCGAACTCGTTGAAGGACCCTTGCATCCGCAGCAGGGGCGCGATGTGGGTTTCGTAGTAGATACGGCCCGCCATGTTCAAGAACTGATGAAGGCGTTGGCCGACAAATCTATCGGGGGCAAACCCTGTCCACGACGCAAGGGTAGCGTTGACTTTCGTTATGCGTCCGTCGGGACCGATCGTGAGGTAGCCGCAAGGGGCGTTCTCGAACAGGTCCCGGTAGTCGTCGGATCCGGGCTCAGACATAAGCTCGGATCGCCGACACAACCTCAGCCGGCGCACTCAGATTCGGACAATGACCGGTGGCCTTGAGAAAAACGATCTCACTGCCGGGAATGCGGCTTCGCACGAACTTTCCCACCTCCTCGGAGGCGATGATGTCCTCGCTACACTGAAGGATTAGGGTGGGGACGGTGACCTTAGGCAGATCGCTTCGGTTGTCGGAGGTGAAAGTCACCCGAGCGAAGGCCTTCGCGATCTCGGGGTCGGTCCGACAGAAGCTGTTGGTCAGTTCCTCGGCGAGTTCGGGCCGATCCGGGTTGCCCATGATGGAAGGTGCCATCGCGGCGGACCAACCCATATGGTTGTCTTCGAGGAATTCGAGAAGTTCGGCGATCTGCTTTTCGGTGAAGCCCCCGACGTAGTCGCCGTCGTCGATGTATCTGGCGGAAGGACCGACCAACACCATCCGGCCGAACAACTCCGGAGCCTTGATTGAAGCCAGCACCCCGATCATGGCGCTGACGGAATGGCCGACGAATATGGCGTCCGTCAGCCCCAACGCGCTGCCGATCTCCGCCAGGTCGTCGGCATAGCCGTGGAGCGTCGAATACTTCGATTTGTCGTAGGCCGACAGGTCGGACCCGCCCGCGCCGACGTGGTCGAAAAGGACGACCTTGAATTCGCTCTCGAACTCAGGGGCCACGAACCGCCACATGTTTTGGTCGCAGCCGAAGCCATGAGCAAACACCATAGCCCGATCACCCCGCCCACTAACGTGGACGTTGTTTCTCGCCATCACATCCATGCAAATTCCCGGACTGCCGCCGATCGGACGGGAAATTAAGCCCTAGCACCACTCGGAAACCGGTGTGCCCCGAGACCCAAGCGCCGCGAGCGTCATTTGTTCCTCGCCAGTTACGGCACGGCGGGATATTGAGCCTCCCCGACCTCCGGGCCGGCTACGCCCCCGTTAAGCGCAGATTCCGGCTAGTTGCGAAAATCGTGCGCAGGGCCGCGGGCGAGTCTTATTACTCAAAACGCTACCTTTACTGATCTGCCGCAAGTGCGCCCTATCGTTCACCCAATTGTTTTTCCGTGCCAGGCAACGGGCTGGCTAACGGCCGGAAGGCTGCCGAACAGGGCCCGCGATCAGGTGATAGGTCGGCACCCAAGCCGAATTCCATGTCTCGATAGTGTCGCCGCACACAGAACACTCGAAGCTGCTCAATTCCCGAGTTGCGGCCATCGCCTCGGTTCTGCGATAAACCGCCCCGCATTTGCAGTTCCTGTGTTGATCAGCCATGGGTCCAGCCTACGCCTTCTCAACTGATTTGCCCACGCACGACTCGCCGAAAGCGATACCGACCTCTTTCGCGCAGCGTGATCAGCCATCGCCGAGGGCGCCGCTCGCAGATCGGAGGTTGCCCTAAGAGGATCGTAGGAACGGCCGCAGTGGGACAACCTATGCTCGGGGAAGCCGAATTGTGAATGTCGTGCCCGTCGCTTCATCAGAGGCAACGTTGATCTCCCCGCCGTGGGCCTCGACGATAAGTTTTGCGATGTAGAGTCCTAGCCCGAGATGCGAGTGCTCACCCGTATCCTGGACTTGGCCACGCATCCACGATTGAAAAATAGTCTTCTGGGCTCGCGGGGGAATGGGTGGACCGTCATTGTGAACACTCACGGCCAGCGTTGAAGGATCGGTCCCCGATATCGACACGGTGACGGGACCGGATGCATCGCTGTATTGGATCGCGTTCCCGATCAAATTGGACAAAACCTGCCCCATCCTTGCGGCGTCCCAAAGCCCGGTCGAATCCCCCTCGTGCGTGACATCGATCGTCTGCTTTTCGTGTATGCTCCGCAGTTCGTTGACGATCGACTGGCACAGCGAGAGCATGTCGGTTCGGGCTTTCTTGACGGGGATGTCGGTTCCGAAAGACGCGCGGGTGAGATCGAACAGGTCGTCGAGGATTCGGCTGGCTCGGTCCGTCGTGCTGACGAGATCGGACACCATCTTTGGGTGTCTCGGATCTGTGGGTCCGGCGCGTTTCATCCACTGGGCCGCCATCGACGCCGCCCCTATGGGACTTCGCAGGTCGTGACCTAAGATCCCCAAGAACAGATTCCGGGAATTGTTGATGGTCTTGGTGTAGTGGGCGACGGACTCCGCTACGGCTTGGTCGATCGCTTCGTTGAACCGTGTGAGATCCTCGAGGTCCGTGCCGGCGAGCTTCTGTTGATGGGCTGCCCATTGCTTGACGACGCTGGCCCTCAGGGCTCGATATTCTGAGACCATCTGGTCGATGTCGAATCCGTCCGCAAGACGAAGCGCCGCATGGATCTCGGCTGCGCTCTGGCGAAATGGCCCGTCGCTGTCGGCCAGACCTCGCGATTTGTCCATCTGTTCGGATGGAGTTTGCTCGGACTCCAGGTCGTTGGCCACGAACTTGAGGATGTCGACGATATGATCCTGGAGCGCCAGCTTCGACATTCCGTCGCTCGCCGGCGTCCTCGTCCGGGCGAATTCGGTCCATTCCTTTATGATGGCGGGCTGGTTTTGTCGGATGAAATCCGCAAGCCTCAGATGCGAAGTGGGCTGGTGTTCTTTGCCGGTCATGTCACGCCCCCAATCTCGCTTTACTCAGAAAGGCTGTATTTTGCGGCCCTTCATTCTAGTCTCACACTGCAGCAGAAACCAGTCAGCCGGTCCGGCCCGATCGGCTACGCCGCGGCAGTCGTCGTAACTTCGCGCAGGGCCGACATGACTTCCTCCGTCGCGGTCTGCTGGATCATGTGGCCGTTTCCCGCCAGCCTGTGAAAACGGCTGTGCGGTATTGCGGAATGCAGCTTGGCCGACTGGGCTTCGATATCGACGACTTTGTCCTGCGCGCCCGCAATGATCACCACTGGCATTTTGAGATCGCCGTAGTGCCGGCGCTCCATCAGCGCGTCCGGAACCATCAGCGTAGCTTCCGCCGCGGCAGCCCGCAGTTGGGACGGCCGGAGCGCCATTTCCTTCGGAAAGCCACTGAACTTTCCGGGCACGCGCCGGGGGCCGAACATCTTCGCCATCATCCTCGGCCAGGCGAGCCGCCCGACCAGAGGTGAAAAGGTATGGCTGAGAATGTCGCCCAGCAGGGGCAGTGAGGCCGGAAGAGATGTGAAAGTATCGGACCGGACAGATGGGTAGTAGTATCCAGACGCGAGAACCAGTCCACGGACGAAGGAGGGATCTTGAAGGGCCATCGCGATGGCGACTGATGCGCCCCACGAATGACCTAGGACGATGGCACTGGAGACGCCGATCTTTTGCAGTGCGAGCTTCAACAGCTTCGCTTGAGCGTCAGGTGTCCACACGATGTCGCGCGGGCGCTCACTGTGCCCGAACCCTGGGCGGTCGAATGCGATGACGCGATATTGCTCGGCCGCAAGGTCGATGAGTCCGCTGCACTCGAAGTCCTGCACCATGCTGCCGTTGCCATGCAAAAGCACGACCGGCTCGCCTTCGCCACGTTCAAGGTAGTGCAGACGCACGCCGTTCACTTCGACGAAGCGGCCCTTGGCTGGATTTGTGGCTTCAGCCGCCTTCGCCAAGTACAGGTTGATCGCTGCGATGGCCGCCAAGGAAAGGACCGTGACTGCTATCAGGGAGCCGGCTGCGGCCGAATGGGCTCGGCGCGCGGAGGCCGCTGGAACGATATGCATCGGCACTTTCCGGATTTGCCCGCAATCCGGACGGCGCCCGAAACGTTGCGGCGCAAGATGAACATGCGGAAGCCGACATCGTTCCAACCCAGCTTCAGTGGCCTATTAAGCCCCTCGGACAGGTATCGCCGATCGAACCCCAAGACATCGCATACTTCCGCGACCGCTTCGGCGGCCGAGATGCCACTGACGAGCGAGATGGACTACGCGCCCGTGGGCGTGCGGGTCGGCCGGTCCTTTGTCCAGCCGTGCTCCTCGCGTTCGTGGATGTCATTGTTCAATATCTGACGCAGGCAATAGTTCAGCTGTCAGACAGGCTTGAACTGTGACAACAATCCCACCAGAGCTTGATTTTATTGTACTTTTCGGTCCGGCGTTTTTTTTTGTGTGGCACCCTTGAGGGGCGCCGCGCAGCAACGTTTACCACACTCGGCGCGAGGTCACCACGGAGGAAATCCCGTTAGTTGCAGGAGCTGACCGGTCTAACTCTTCGATAGTTGTTGGTTCTTACGGTACCGGCAAAGGTCGCACTGGCGGAGATAGTGGGACTCTCTTCCTCAAAGCACCGGATGCGCGAAAACCGCGGAAAACAAGGATTCCCAAAAAGGGCCGGTTGTGACCGCTGTGTACCACCTGGCCGGCCGATGCGGCCGTCAATCTCGGTCGATTTCGGAGCAGTTGGAGAGGTCTCGAACAGACAAGATGGGCCTAGGGCCCCAGGGACGAGGAGCGGACCGGTGCCGACGAGGAAGAATGTTATCCGAGATCTCTTTGGGGACGCCCCGGCGCATTCGCCCGGTCTCGCGACCGAAGCTGGCGGCTTCGACGGTGCGGTGCCGGCGCCCGCCGATCAGGTCGAACGGCGATCGCTCCGGCTGTTGTCGACCCATCCAGGGGAGGCCGCGGCGCCGGCGTCATCTCTGCGCGACACGCTCAAGCACCGAGCGCGCCAGATGTCGCGCTATCTGGAGCCGGCGACGACGCGCTGCGGAATATCGCGCATCGAGTGAGAACCAAGATGCATGTTCTGCTGCTGTAGGCGCTCGATCAATTTCGGAAGAAGCGCGTTACATCGCCGTCGCACGTTGACTCCGCGCCTATCGGCGTGCGTGAAGCCCCCGGGCGTCAGAACGAACTGCTGCGGGCGGCACGGAGATAAGTCTATCCCGTCGTGATGCCGCCGCGCGGTATCTTTTTGCTCGGCATGACTTCCGATAATTAGGCATTACCGATGGTGACGTCCGCTTTGTCACAATCCCAGGCAAGGTAGGACGTGTACTAAACCCGATGTCGTGACTGCTCTGAAAACGAGCGAATTGCTGCGCGGCAGCGAAATGACGAGAAGGTGCCATGCGTGGGCGGCTGGTCGAGGGGCGGGCGGAAGGCGCACACGTTCTGATTAAATGTCTGAATCCACCCCCTCATCCGGCAGATGATGCTCGTGCCAGACAGCATTGAGAATGCCGCAGCTGCAGGCGAAACCGATGCCGAGTATCCAGGCGAAGTACCACATCGCGCGTCCTCAATAGAAACTAGCCGAATTTTTCTCAACCAAGCTTGCCGTCACCGGCCCGCGCATCGCGCGAAACACAATCGCGGTATAGGCTAGTACAATCGGGAGAAAGATCAGCGTCGCCAGCAGCATCACGAACAATGTAAATCGGCTTGAAGAAGCATCCCAGACGGTCAGGCTCGCCTCAGGCGCGATATTCGACGGCACAAGAAAGGGAAACATGCTCACACCGGCAGTGCCGACGATGCCGAAGATGCCAAGCGCACTGGCGACAAACGTCAGGACCCGATGGTGTGTCATCGCCAGAAACGGAATAAGAAGCGGTCCCAGCACGCCGAGAAGCGGAGCGAGGATCATCCAGTGATGAGCCCTGTAGTTGGCGAGCCATTGGCCGGGCTTGCGCACGACCGTTTTCAGCAATGGGTTGGACGAACCATCGCTCGTCACCACGCTGGTGATGGCGTATCCATCGATGCCTAACCAAACCCAAAGCCCCGCCGCGACAAACAAGACGAAGGTCGCTAACCCTCCGATCTTCACGACGTCGCGCGCGCGCTGTTGCACGGCATCGTCGGTCTTGAGGGCGAGATAGGCGGCGCCGTGGGTGGCGAGCATCGCCGCCGACACCAGGCCAGACAACAGGCCGAAGGGATTGAGTAGCTCAAGAAGTCCACCCCCTTCGTAGAGGACCCTTAGATCGCTATCGATGCGAAAAGGAACTCCCTGCAACAGATTGCCAAATGCCACGCCGAAAATCAGACTCGGCAGAACGCCACCCAAGAACAACGCATAGTCCCAGAACGCCCGCCAGCGCGTATCGGCGAATCCGTTCCGAAACTTGAACCCCACGGGCCGCAGGATAAGCGCCGCGAGCACCAGGAACATTGCAACGTAGAAGCCCGAGAAAGTTGCTGCATAGACCTCTGGCCAAGCCGCGAACACGGCACCCGCACCGAGGATCAACCAGACTTGATTTCCCTCCCAGAACGGTCCGATGGCGTTGATCGTGATCCGTCTCTCTACATCGTTTCTCGCCACATATCGCAGCAGGATTGCCACCCCGAGATCGTATCCACCGGTTATGGCGAAGCCGATGAGCAACAGACCGAGAAGAAGCCACCAGATGACGCGGAGGGTTTCGTAGTCGAGCGGGATGGTCATATATGCCCCTCACTCAGCCAGGGAGAGTTTCGGCGCAGGCCTCAAACCCAACGCCTCCACGGGTCCCATGTGGACGTATTTGCGCAACAGAACGATGTCGACAACGAGAAGAGAAGTATAAAACATAACAAAGCCGGCCAACGTGAACAGGACTTGGCCGGCTGATACCGAAGACGCCGCGAGAAATGTCGGAAGCACCCCATCGATTGCCCAAGGTTGGCGTCCATATTCGGCGACGATCCAGCCGAGTTCAGCGGCGATCCAGGGAAGCGGCAACGACCACACCATCAAATGCAACAGCCACCGACGGGAAAAATTCCTGTGCGACGCATTCCAGAAGATCAGCGCGAACAAGCCTATAAAATAGAAGCCCAATCCCACCATGACACGGAAGCTCCAGAACAGCGGGCCGATGTTGGGGATCGTGTCTGCCGCGGCTTTCGCAATGGTCAAGGCGTCCGCGGTGCGCGGGTCGGTGACGTGCCGTTTGAGAAGCAGGGCATATCCAAGATCGGATGCATGGTCACGGAGCTGCGCCGCGGCTTGGCTGTCGCCGCGATTCTGCTTCAGCCGCTCGAGTGCGTCGTAGGCGATCAGACCATTGCGGATTCGGCTTTCGGCGTGCTCCACAAGGTCGTTAATTCCCGCAACCTGCTGGTCAAACGAGCGCGTGGCGATAATGCCTAGCGCCCATGGGATCTTGACGCCATAGACGACCCGGCGGTTTGCAGTGTCGGGAATCCCGAAAACATAAAATCCCGCCGGCGCCGGCTCGGTTTGCCACATGGCTTCGATGGCCGCGAGTTTCATCTTCTGATTCTCTGACAGAGTGTAACCGCTCTCGTCCCCGAGAACGACGACACAGAGGGCCGACGCCAACCCAAATGCCGATGCAACGATGATCGATCGTTTTGCGAAGGCGTGGAAACGTCCCGAGAGCAGGTAGTAAGCCGAGATCGCTACAACGAACATTGAACCGGTGACATATCCGGCCCCGACCGTGTGGACAAACTTCGCTTGGGCGACAGGATTGAAGATCAAATCCCAGAACGAAGTGAGCTCCATCCGCATGGTGTCGGAGTTGAAAATGGCGCCAACCGGATTCTGCATCCATCCATTGGCGATGAGTATCCACAAGGCCGAAAGGTTCGAGCCGATCGCGACCAGCCACGTTACGGCCAGATGTCCGAGCTTCGGCAAACGGTCCCAACCGAAGAAAAACAGACCGACAAAAGTCGATTCCAGGAAGAAGGCCATCAACCCTTCGATCGCAAGCGGTGCGCCGAATATGTCGCCGACGTAGTGGGAGTAATACGCCCAGTTGGTTCCGAACTGGAATTCCATGGTTATTCCAGTGGCCACCCCCATCGCAAAGTTGATGCCGAAAAGCTTGCCCCAGAACTTGGTCGCGTCACGCCAGATTTCCCGACCCGTCATCACGTAGACGCTTTCCATCATGGCAAGCAGTAGCGAGAGCCCAAGCGTCAGAGGAACAAACAGGAAATGATATAGAGCCGTGATTGCGAATTGCAGTCGGGCAAGGCTGACGGGGTCAAGATCGAACATCATCAAATATCCGTCGCTGGTTACCGCGGGGACGTGGATGGACCTAACACACGGGCTACGGTGGTTGCGTCAACGAGCGGCTTCGCGTTATCCGGAAACATGAAAATCTTCATGCTGACGATTCCGATCAGCTTGATGACAAGAACGAGCATGATCGCCCTCGCAAGCGGCGTTTTCGGCCTGGCTCCGGCAACCAGAAATTCGCTCAACGACGACAATATCGAGTTCAACTAGAGGCCCTCAACATGGAGGCTCGGGACGCCCGGTCAGACACTCAAGTCGACGGGTTGCCAAAGCCAAGACCGCCCTCTCGGCCGCATCGGCGTCGCCCCTGGAATGCTTTTCGAGATCGAACTTGAGAGTTCCGTTGGTGTCCCGTTCGGCATCCGCGAGCTCTGCTACGCTGCCCGCAGCGCCGATCTTGTCCATCAAATCGTAGAGGCGCACAGCCGACGGTCCACCCGACGGTATGAATTTCTCGTCGTAAACTTCTACATCGCGGCGAACATCGATGCCAACAGGCTCAAAGACATAGAACATTTTGTTCGCGTGCCTGTCGAGAAATGACTGCTACTTGCCGTTAAAATACCCTGCCGCGCCCGGATGGGCGGGAATGTAGGCGTCCTTGCCGATGCCCGGCGCACTAATCTGCGCGAGAAGTGGACCTCACAGTGATGGGCACAGAAACGAAGTGTTGGACGTCACCGCCCATCGTCATGGCGCAGTGAACTCAAGGCTTGCTTCGCCGGTCAGGAACGGACAGGTGCGTCAGCTATCAAGATCGCTAAAAATTCATTTCCGCATCGACCCGGTCTCCTCCAGTATGCGTGGCAGCACGTCCTTTAACGAGCGGAAATCGTGGAAGAGGTCCTTCTCCGGCACGACGTCGGGGACGAGGTGGAGCGTCTTCAAGATGTCGAGCTGTGCCACCGGCAGCCCAACGATGAGGATGCGCAGGCCGGCGGCCTTCAGGTCGATCAACGCATCCACAAGTGCATAGGCGCCCGACTGGTCCATGAAGCGGACCCGGTCCATGCGGAGCACCAGCAACTTGCCCCCCTGCGCGCGCTGGGCGATGTCGGCGAAGCCGCGGGCGAAGCCGAAGAACAGCGGACCCTCGATGTGCTTGACAAGGAGCCGGTCCCGGTCCGCCGCGGGCAGACTGAGCTCGTCGGCCCATGGCTCGTCTGCCATCGGGCCGATGGTGGTCTGCTGTTCGGAGAGATCGGCGACGTTCTTCATGAAGACGAAGGAGGCCGCGACCAGGCCGGCAGCGACGGCGACGATCACACCGGAGAAAACCGTCAGCACCAGCACCAGGAGCATCAGCGCCGCATCAGCGCGCGGCACCTTTGTGATGTGACCTAGGCCACGCCTGTCGATGCAACTCAGGCCGGCCGCGACCAGAATACCGGCCAGCACCGCCGTCGGGATGTATCGCACCACGCCTGAAAGGCCGAGCAACACCGCCAGCAGGAATAAGCCGTGAACGACTCCCGACAGACGTGTGCTGCCGCCGGCCTCGATATTGACGATGGTGCGGATGCTGGCGCCAGCGCCAGGGAGCCCGCCGACCAGCGCCGCGGCCATGTTGCCGATACCCTGTCCGATCAGCTCGCGGTCGCTGGCGTGATGGGTCTTGGTGATGTTGTCGGCCAGCAAGGCACTGAGCAGCGAATCGATGGCGCCGAGCAATGCGAGCTCCAGCGCCGTGGTCACCATGAAGCTCACCCGCGTGAAATCGAATTCGGGCACGACAAACGCCGGCAGCCCGGACGGGATGGCGCCAATGCGCGGCGCGTCCACGCCGAACAGGAGCGAGCCCGCGGTCACCAGCACCAGGGCGACGACGGATGAAGGGATCGCCCGCGTGACGCGCGGCAGGAGATAGATGATTGCAAGCGTCGCCGCAGCCATCAGCGCAGCAGGCCAGGCGAATCCGGCGGGCAGCGTATGCAGCTTGGCGAGGATCTTTGCGGGCTCCGAGGAAGGCGCCGCCATTCCGGCCATCGGGAAAATTTGCTGGATGAAGATCAGGACGCCAATGCCGCTCATGAATCCGGAGATCACGGGATACGGCACGTAGCGGATGTAGCTCCCGAGGCGCAGCAGCCCGAACAGCGCCTGCAGCGCGCCCGTTAGCAGAAAGACGGCGACGACGAAAGCAAGGTTCACCTCACCGTTGGGAAGCATGCTCGCGGCGACGACGCCGGCCGAGACCAGCGTCATAGGCGCGGTCGGGCCGGACACAAGCACTGGCGTACCACCGAATAGCGAGGCGAGTATCCCGAGCACGATGGCGCCGTAGAGACCTGATTCCGGGCCGAGGCCCGAGAGCGCGCCGAGCGCGAGGCATAACGGCAGGGCCACGACGCCTGCGGAAAGCCCACCGAACAGGTCTCCGCGGCTCGGAATAAATCTGGCAACCATTATGGTTGATCCACCTGGAAGCTTTGCGGGCGTCTCAGTTGTCGGGTGAGTATGGCAGCGCCGATTTGTGCGCGCAGAGCCGCAACCGGCCATCGGCGCAGCGGCGAAAAACGAAGGTCTTATCTACCATGATCTCCCCCCCGGACGCGCTCTGCGCATAAACATTGCCCATGGTGATGGCGATGTCGCCGTGAATCTGGATTCCGTTCTCCGCAGCGTTGTTGTCGTACCAGACCTTCACCCAGTGATTCAGCGCAAATCCCTTGTCCTCCGGGAAGTCGGGGTCACCTGCGACGAAGTAGGACAGCGCACCTTTCTTCGTGCTGCGGAACGCGTTCTTGCCGTAGGCGAGCGTCGGCTTGAAGAAGACAGTCCCCTCTGCGTAATCGTACAGGTCATCGATCAGCGCGCCGGCGACGGCACGGAAGTCACCGCCTTCGGCGTGCACCGTACCAATGCGTATCAGTGCGTCGCACCAGGCTTGCTGGACGGCGTTGACCTCGTCTTCGGTGATGGGGGTCATGAGGGTGCTCCAATTCTTGGCTCTTGGTCGGCAGACAAGTTTGCAAGCGGAGGACCTATGATTAGCAGTCCGTCCGCCCGCTGGGAACCGATTTCGCGATACCGAGCAGCGAGCGACTCCGGCCTGTGAACTCATGCCCAACACCCTCTCCGCCCGGATCAGCGTCCCGCGCGATCGACGACGTGACCGGGCTTTCCGCGGAAACCGAACAGCAACAAGTACCCGGCCGGAACGAACAACAGCGTCAGCATCGACGCCACGGCAAGCCCAGACATCATCAAGACGGCCATCGGCGTCCAAAGCGCTCCACCGAAGATCGCCATAGGCAGCAGCCCGAGAACGGTGGTCGCCGAGGTCAGAAGGATCGGACGCAAGCGTTTTTTGGACGCCGCGACCACGGCCTCCTGCAGCTCCAGCGTCTCGCGCTCGATATCAATCTGGTCGATCAGCACGATCGCGTTGTTGATGATGATGCCCGCAAGGCTGATGATCCCCAGCGTTCCGAAAAACGACAGCGGCTGTCCGGTCGCCAGAAGCGCCCAGGGTATCCCGACGAAAATCAACGGGATGGTCACGAACGTCAGCAGCGTGCGACGGAACGAATTGAATTGCAGGATGATCGCAAACACCATGACCACAAGGGCAGCCGGAAGCCATTTGCTGAGCCTTTGATTGGTCTCGGCGCTCTTTTCGATCTCGCCGCCGATGACGACCTGGTATCCGCCGCCGAGATCGAGCTTGTTCAGGCCAGGCTGGATAGACGCCAGAAGCTCTCCGGCCGTCAGCGTCGCGCTGCGACCGGTGGCGATGACCGTCCTCTCCTGGTTCTTCCGGCGTATCCTCGAGAAGTCAAAACCCATCCGTAATGTCGCGACCTGGGCAAGCGGAATCAGGCTTCCATTGTGCGCGAAGGTGGCGCTGGTCAGCCCCTCGACGCTTCTGTGTGTCTCCGCGCCCGCCCGGAATACGATCGGGATCGAGTTATCGCCTTCGCGATAGACAGAAACCGACGTTCCCGTGAAATATGTCCTCAGCTGCTGGGTTATTTCTTCAGACGTCAGCCCAAGCTGCCGGATACGGTCTTGATTGACGTCGACAATGACCTTGATGACCTTGTTTCCCCAATCGTCATCATTGTCCCGAATACCGGGTGCGTTTCGGAATAGCGACCGCACCTGCCCGCTGAGCGCAAGAAGGCGATCTGCATCCGGTCCCGATATTTCTACGTCCACGATGCCAGCTTCCACCGCCCCCATCGCAAGCCGCTTGATCTTGAAGTTCGCTTCGGGATGACTTTGGAATAGATGCTTCCATGCGCGATCCGCGGCGCGAACGGCACCCTGATAGTCTTTGGTGTTGACTAGAAAAAACGCCGTGCCGGGGTCCGCCGGCAC
The DNA here is from genome assembly GCF_029989365.1 of Bradyrhizobium sp. Arg816. Classification (GTDB taxonomy): domain Bacteria; phylum Pseudomonadota; class Alphaproteobacteria; order Rhizobiales; family Xanthobacteraceae; genus Bradyrhizobium. Next base: position 161,472 of record NZ_JAPRAQ010000003.1, read on the forward strand.
CGGCGTCAATGACAGATAGAACCGCGGTCCGCCATCGCCGACATAAAGGATGTGGCTCGCGATCTCCGGGTTTTCTTTTGGGTCGGCAAGCCAACGGGAAATCTTCAAGGCGCTGTTCTCGGTCTCCGATATATCTGTGCCGTCAGGCATGTTCATGTAGATCAGGAACTGGTTGCGTTCGCTGAGCGGAAACATCTGCTTGGGGATCCGGCCGAACTGCATGACGGAAAGCACGACCAGCGCACCGCAGATGCCCAACACGATCGGAGAGGCACGAAGTACCACGCGCAGCACCGCGCCGTAGGCCTTATGAAGGCCCGACTCGGGATCGCTTTCATGGCTTGTGCGGATTCTCGGGCCCATGAACCAGACCGTCAGGGCAGGAAGAATATAGAGCGCGGCAATCCATGAACCGCCCAGCGTCACCGCGACGACAGCACCGAGTGAAAAGCCGTATTCGCCCACCGCTCCCGGAAGCAGGAAGAGCGGAAGAAATGCGGCGACCGTCGTGACCGACGAGACCAGGAGAGGAAAAGCATATTGCTGCCCCGATGCCAGCGCGGCGTCGGTCGGCGACATGCCCCGTCCTACTCGACTGATGATGTCTTCGACGATGACGACACCATTGTCGACCAGGAGGCCCAGCGCAATGATGATCGCTGCGATCGAAACCTGCTCGAGCGCGATGCCGAGCACGCGCATCCCGATGAGCGAGAACATCACGGCAAAGGGAACGATCATCGCTGCGATCAATCCGACCCGAAGCCCGAGGAAGATGATGACGATGGCGCCGACGACGAGGAACGTCTGCGCGACGCTCGAGAGCGCCGAGTTGACCGCAGCGCTGACCTGTTCGGCCTGATAGGCCGCGAAATCGATTTCGTAGCCGATCGGCAGCTTGTCCCGATAGCTCCGCGCAAAGGTGCGAAGTTTTTTCCCGAGCTGGGTGACGTCCTGATCCGGCTGCATCACGATGCTGAGCGCGACGGCGGGTCGACCATTGAAAAAGATCGGCTTCACCTTCGGCGAGACGTAGTCGCGGCGCACCGAGACGACGTCCGACAGCCGCACCAGATTCTCGGTTGTGCCAACCCGGGTCAACATGGTTTCGATGGCGCGCACGTTCGGAAAATCGCCGGAGGCCTCCAGCAGGATGCGCGTGCCGTCGGCTACGATATTTCCAGCCGGCAGGATGACGTTCTGCGTCTGCAAATCCTTGACAAGGGTGGTCACCTGAGCACCCACCGCCGCCAGCTTGCTGGTGTCGATCTCAAGCCAGACCCGCTCGTCCTGAACCCCCAGCACTTCAACTTTGGCGACCCCGTGAACCAGATAGAGCTTCTTGCGGAAATCGTCCGCGACATCCTTCATCTCGCGCTGGGTAAAGCCCTCGGCCGTGATTGCAATCGTTGCAATCGCGACGTCGCCGAAGTCGCTGTTGACGAAGGGGCCGATGGTGTTGTCCGGCAGCTCGATCTTGACGTCGGTCATCTTGTCGCGCAGGCGCTGCCATGCCGCGTTGACGTCCCCGACTTCGTCCTCGAGGTCGACGTAGACGATCAGCGATCCCTCGATCACCAGCGAGCGGATATCCTTGACCTCGGCGAGCTCCCTGATCTTTCGCTCGATCGGAACGGCGACCAGATTTTCCATGCGTTCGGGGGCCATCCCCGGAAACAGCGCGGACACCACCGCCGTTCTGATCACCACGACCGGATCTTCGCGTTTGGGGAAATCGGGATACAGCGCAAAACCAGCCGCCAGTAGGCCTATCATGATGGTGATGGTGAAGCGCGAGCGCGCCAGGCCGAACCGGGTCAGAAAATTCAAAAGCGCTACTCCTGAAGCGGAAGAAGCTTCACTTTCTCACCATCAGTCAAATAGGACACTCCGGCCGAGGCGACGATGTCGCCGACGCCGAGCCCCTCCGTCACGACAAGGCGATTGTCGCGAACGCCACCAACGGTGATTTGGCGCTTTTTGACCGTCGAGCCCGCCGCGTCATAGAGGAATACGGTCGCGACACCCCGCAGATCGTTGCCGCCCTCCGGAACAAGTGCGGTCAGCGGCAGCAAGAAGCCGCTTGCGCTGCCGCCGATCAGCGGCTCTTCGATCGTGACCTCGACCGACATGCCGGCATTGAGGCCCGGCGCGCTGTTCTTGAGCCTGACCACGACGGGAAATGCCGACACTTGTTGGGCCTTCGAGCCCAGCTCCTTGATCTCCCCCTTAAGGGAAAGATCGGGCCTGTCGGCGACCTTGACGGCGACCGGCTGTCCGACCGTGAGCGTCTGGAACGTTCCCGACGGCACCAGGAAGTCCATCTCGAAGCTGTCGTCGCTATACAGCGTAACGATCGATTGACCTGCCGCCACCTGCGCAAACGATTTCACCTCGACGCCGGCGATTGTGCCGCTGAAGGGAGCCAGCAGCTTGCTGCGATCAAGATTGTGAGTTGCCAGATCCAGTTGACGTTGCGCCTGGTCGAGCTGCGCTTTGGCGGTAAGCAGTGCTGCGTTGGCTCGATCGAAGTTGGCTTGTGTCGCGACGGCTCTCTTCAGAAGCTGATCCTGGCGCTGAAATTCCGCGTCGGCATTGTTCAGCTGAGCTTGAGCTTGATTTACGCCGGCGCTCGCCTGGTCGACCTGTGTCTGCAGCGACCGCGGGTCGATCTCCGCCAACACGTCTCCCAATTGGACTTTTTGGCCAGCTTCCAGCGTTACGGCCCTGAGCTGTCCGGCAATTTCGAAGGACAGGCGGCTGACATCGGCGGGCTGCAGGATGCTTGGGAAGTGGCGCAAACGGCTCTCCGCCGTCGCAGCGACCTTGTAGGCGCGAAGGCCGCGAACCGGCTGCTCGGCAGGTTCGCTCTGCTTTTCCGAGCAACTGCATAGGGCAAGAAGCAGGATCAGTCCCGAGGCTATCGCGAGCGCTTTCCGACCGGAGATCACAACCAAGCTCCGCGCTAAGGACGTTCCATATCATAGCCGAATTGTTTTGACCGTCCACTCGCAGCGTGGAAGACTGACGCAAACAGGACCGGGCCCGGCCAAGGGACAGGACCACGAGGTCCGGTATGAGGCGAAGAAGGTCGGTGGGTCGGCACGCCTTGAAGAAGGCCGTCAAACGGCAACAGCCGCAAGCGCATCGAGAAGCGGCTCGGCCGGTATCCAACGCTCGATCGGTACGGCGGCCGCCTTCATACCCTGCAAGAAAAGCGAGTGAAAGCCGTCAGCCGCTGCACGCTGGGATCGACGTCACGCATGTAGATCTCGGTTCGCAAAAACGCGATTTCGTCGTCTACGGCGGTCTCACAGAGGTCGATGTACCAGCTCTTCGGACGCCCATCGCTGCCGTCGTTCCAACGGTAACCCCTGCGCTTCAACGAGTCCTTGAGTTCGAATGCGGTCTGCTCCGCCCAGACCCGTAGCGTCGGCTTGCGGGCGGTCTCGAGCAGTAGCGCGAGCGCCGGCGCACCGGTCGTCGGCAGTACGAAGTCAAGGACCTCCAGCAGGGCGTGGCAGTCGTCGACGGCGCGGTGGGCCTGGTGGAAGAAGCCGGTCCCGTTCAACAGGTATTCCAATTGCGCGCCTGCGAATCCATGTGAACGCCAGTCGATCTCGGTCGCGCTGCAGCCCCACGCCTTCTGCTCGAACACGGGCCAGTAGCGTTCGGCGAATTTTCTGTCGAATCCGCTGTTGTGGGCGATGACGATAACCGCGTCGTCGACGAAAGCTGCGACAGCCGCGTCGTCGAACTTATGGCCGGCCACCATCTGGTCGTTGATGCTGGTGAGCGCCGTCACGTCGGGCGGGATCTGTGCGGACGGCTCGTTGAACGCGGAGAACGCATCGCGGACGCCGACGATCCGGCCCTCGGCTGAGTAGTCGAATTTGACCATCCCCAATTCGATGATCTCATCTCTGGCGTGGTCGAGGCCCGTCGTCTCGGTGTCCAGCAGGATTCCGGTCCTGCAATCCTGCCCGATTGTCGGCTGGGACGCCGGCCGCGGCACCAGGCGCCGCAGCACCCGATAGTCGGCCGACCGGCTCAATGCCTCGGCCATGGCAACCAGATCGGTCGTGTCCTGTAACATCGCTGCTCGGAAAGGCTGCCAGCACCGGTCGGCTGGCTCACCGCAGAATATCCGCAGCGCCGGCAATGAGGTACCTGAAAAACGAGGGATTCACGGGCTTTTCGGCTGCTGTGGATTCGATAGCGGGCATCCGGTCTGCATTCGTCGTTGCAGCGGGCGGCTGCCGCCAAGAGCCGACGTTCCAAACGTCCCAGCTTTGCTCAGCCAAGAGCCACGTTCGGAGTGTTCGTTGAGAACACCGTGCATTGTTCTGCGAGGAACCGCTGCGCAACACTTTCGTTGTGCTGATCTTCCGGACAGCAAAGGAAACGATCATGGACCGCGAACATGTGAAGGGCGCCGCCGACAAGGCAAAAGGCGCCATCAAAGAAGGTGCCGGCAAGCTAACTGGCGACAAGGACATGGAAGCCGAAGGCAAGCTCGATAAGGCCAAGGGATCCGCCCACAACGCCGCGGGGGACGTGAAGGATGCGGCGCGGGACGCCGCTGACGCCCTCAAGAAGTAAGCAGAAGAAGCGAAGATCAAAAACTGGCCGCCTCCAGGCGGCCTTTTCGCGCCAATTGACACGGCGAGCGGGCTTTCAGCCGGAGATCAGAGGAACGAAGCGGACCTCCTCTATCCTTTCCTCGATGAAACTACCGTCCGGCTTGCGTGTCAGCTTCGTCAGCCACTGCACACCGTCAGGATCGCCGAGCGGGATGAGCAGTCGTCCCAACGGAGTAAGTTGATTCTTGAGGACCGCGGGCATCTGCGCGCTGGCGGCCGAGACCAGGATCACGTCGAACTCGCCGCCATCCGGCCATCCTGCGGTCCCGTCCCCATGACGCAGATCCACGTTGCGGCAGCCGAGATGCCGAAGTCGCGATCGGGCGCGCTGCACCAATGCCTCGTGACGCTCGATCGCGCAAACCTCCCGCCCGAGCTTGGCGGCGAGCGCCGCCAGATAACCCGAACCCGCGCCGATCTCCAGAACCCGGTCCGATTTGGCGATCGCGGCAGCCTCGAGCATCTTGGCGACGATGTAGGGCTGAGAGATGGTCTGCCCTTTCGGAATCGGTACGGCAATGTCTTCGTACGCGGCTTCCGCGAACCGCCGATCAAGGAAAATTTCGCGAGGGACCTGGCGCATCGCCAACAGGACCCGCCTGCTGCGAATGCCGCGGCTGGCAATCTGCACGTCGACCATCGCGTCGCGGAGGAAGCGGGACCTCTTGGACCGTTTGCTCTCCCTGACCGCGCGCATGACCTCTCCAGGCATGGACGATTTCGCTCCAACAGATGGAAAACTCGGAAGCCCGCGACTTGCTCCTTGACGAGACGGCTGGGTCGCTCTCGCCGACGAGACCGAGTTCGCTGCCGATGAGTGAATCGCGGAGCTGCCGTCAGGAACGTGCCCGCAACGGGAACGACCGCCTCCGGATCGAATTGATTTCGCGGAAACCGAGCCCGGAGAACGCTCATGAAATGGATCTTCAAGGCGGCATGCGTGGCCGCAATGGCGCTGGCATCGGCCTCCGGCGCGGACGCCAAGGGCTGCATCAAGGGCGCCATCGTCGGCGGCGTCGCCGGCCACATGGCCGGTCATGGCAACCTCGGCGCGGCGGCCGGCTGCGCGATCGGCCATCATGAGGCCAACAAGCAGAACCCGAACAATTCGAATGCCCAGGCGTCGTCGGGCCAGAAGTGATTTCCGGATTGGGCCTCCATAGTGTTGGAGAGACGCGATGAAATCGACGGTGTCGGCGCTCGTTCTTGGACTTGCCGTCTCGACCTCCATGGTCTCGGCTCAACCGGCGAGATGGACCACCTACTCCATCCCGCAGACAGGTACCTCGGTCGATTTTCCGGCCTCGATCTTTACCGAAGAGGCGGGCCGGCCGGACGGCTACGGACAGCGATTTCGGACTGCTGACGGCCGAGCCGACCTTACGATACAGGCCACGCCCAACGTCTCGAACGATTCACCAGCTGCATTTCTCGCAAAGAAGCATCCGCCCGCGCGCATTCAGTACAAGCGAACGACGCCTCGGTTTTTCGCGGTGTCCAGTTATAAGGGCGACAAGGTCTGGTACGACCGGTGCAACTTCTCAAGTGGATTGATTCACTGCGTCCTGATCAACTACCCGGCGAACGAAGAGCGCGACTGGGACGACATCGTAACGCGGATCAGCCTCTCGCTGAGGGGCAGATAAGGAGGGTGCGGGTGGACCTCGCGCGGACTGCGCGGGTGCCTTTGCCCGTGGCTTCGAGAACACGGAAGTCCGAGAGGCCGCCGCCTTTGGCTATCCTCGCGAGCGCTAGTTCTGAATAGCGGGTCGTGAGACCTTTGGCTATCCGCGACAGGCGCCGTAGTTCAACGGCGGGCGACGGTCCCTGCAGCTCAATGGGGTCGCAAGGTTATCGTTCCTCCGATCTGCCCGCGGCTCTTCGATCGGTGGTTCACGCGGTAGCCGCCGCCCGCCCGGCCTCGGTGATGCGATACTCGATATCTCCGGATGGAAGCGGTTCGGTTTCCACGAGACCGAGCTCCACCAGCCGCGCCACGATTTCATGGTCGAACGTCGGCGGGCTGACCCAGGACTCGCCGATGAGCTTCCTCAGAAAATCGCGCTCCAGATCGGTCAGTTCCATGCTCTAACTCCGCTCGCCGACTTCGTCCGGCACATTGCGGCGCGTCATCCGATCCGGCCGCTTCATCCCTGGGAAATCAACTTTTCGCCCCGGATTGTGCCAGGAACAGAGGCACCGTGGCCCCGTTGATTCCCGAAGACAACACCCAGGAGGTCAACATGACCATGGAAGATCGCGAGACGTTCAGCCTGATCGGCAGCGACAAGGTCGAGGGCACGAACGCGTACGACGCGAAGGGCGAAAAGGTCGGCTACATCGAGCGCGTCATGATCGACAAGATCAGCGGCAAGGTGTCGTACGCGGTGCTCAGCTTCGGCGGCCTGCTCGGCATCGGCGACGATCACTATCCGCTGCCATGGCAGACGCTGAAATACGACACCAACCTCGGCGGCTATGTAGTCACCGGCATTTCCCAGGACCAGCTCCGCGGCGCCCCGAAATACGCCGACGAGAGCAGTTGGAATTGGAGCGATCCCGCGACCACCCGGTCCGTGAATGCCTATTACGGTGTGCCGGTGGCTTGAGGCCGCACCACGCGCTTGGCTGCCCGACGGCGAAGCTCGCTCTTCCGCCGGACTGCGGACCAGCGCACTGCCAGCACGCGAGACGACCCGGCTCGGTCGCCGAGGAGATTTAAAGTGAGTGATGCCGTTCGTGTTCTGGTCGTGGAGGATGAAGCTCTCATCGCCACCTTCGTCGAGGACGCTTTGTCCGACGGCGGTTTCCAGGCCTGCTCGGTCCATTCGGGGGAGGCGGCCCTCTCCACGTTTTGCGATGGCCGCGAAGGATGTCGGGTCCTGCTGACGGACATCAACCTGGGTGGTGGTATAAGCGGCTGGGAACTGGCGCAGCAGATCAGGGAAATCTCGCCTGGCTTTCCCGTGGTCTACATGACGAGCGCCAGCGCGCCCGACTGGAAATCGCGGGGCGTCGACGGCAGCGTCCTGATTCAGAAGCCCTTTGCGCCGGCGCAATTGGCCGCCGCCGTCTCGCAGCTGCTCGGTGGCGCGACATCGCCGGGTTGACCTGGGAGATACTCTGTAAACCGCGCTTCGCAGGGCGAAAGCAGGCCCGGGTGTCAGGCTTCGCCGGAGCCCGAGAAGAGCACCGTCGGCGGGGTCGCGCGCGTGGGCGGCGATGGCCGTCCGTAGCTCGGTCCAGGTCTGCTCTTGAGCTCGTACCTCTGTGCCAGATCGAGAAGCCGCCGCCTGGTGAACGGGTCGGCCTTCTCCGCCAGATCGCGCGCCCGCTGCGCGAAGCCACTGTAGAACTCTTCCATGACGCCACCCCACAACATCACCGAATGCCGATCTTCGATGGTCGATGAGGTTCGGGTCAAGAGATCGCTTGCGCCCGCCCGGAAAAGGGCACTACGCTGACCGAGGCGGGGGAAGCCAAATGTCGTTGCAGCATCCAATCCGGAAGCCTTGCCCGCACTGTGGGCGGCGATGAAGCTCGTGCGCGACGAGGGCGCCAGAGGCGGAGAGCGCTACGTCTGCTCCGATTGCGACGACGATCCGCTGCACGACCCCACCGCCCGGACGTGGGTGGACGGCCCGCTTCGGCCGCCCGCGAAATAGCGGTCCGGAAGGCCCGGGCTGGTCCGGATCTCCCAGAATCGGGACTGGCAAGTTCGTCACGGCCGCACCAACTCCCTTAGATGCCAAACATGGGGAGGTGCGATGTGTCGGCTGTCGCAAACCTGCTTGCGCGGAAGCAGGCGCTCATGGAGCGACTGGAGAGCGGTACCGGACCGAACGAACGCGAGGAAATCGAGCGCCTGATCGAGCAGATCGAGACCGCGCTTAACCTGCTCGAGTCGGGCGATGCCGCGACCCCGGGCGAGGAATGATCGGCTCGTGCCGGTCACAGAGTGTGCAGGTCCGGCACCTCCGGATCAGTCTGGCGTCGCTGAAATCGCCGCTGGACGGGTCTCCTGTCCGCGAAAAGGCGACCGCGCCCGCGCAGCCGGTTTTCCGCGAGAGCGCTTCGGCGCGCATGACGGCCGCGTTGGCGCGCAGGCACTCCACCGCCTCACCGGCCGCCACCCCGTCGTCCGCCATGACGAACGGCAATGCCACGTGGTAGGTGACGTCCATCGCAATCACCCTTGCGTTCGCGCTGCGCGCCATGTCGCCCACGTGAATATCCTTTCGAGACCGCCGCGAGCAGCTCGTTGGCCTCGGCCTCGAGAAAGTCGATGGCGATCAACAACGCCTTGACCGTCTCCCGGGGGTCTCCGCCGCAGGCTTCGATGGCCTGGTCGGCGGGCAGCGGATATGCTTCCATGTTCTTCATTTGTTCCATAAGAGTCAATGGGCATCCGTCGCATTCCGCTGGCGGCGAGGACCGTGCGGATGAATCTTCGCCCGGAGAGGCCCGCCTGTCGGAACTGCCATCTGCCATTCGTCTTGAATCCAGGCCACCCCAATGGAGTTCTGCGTAACATGGCCCCGCGCGCCAACTGGAAAGGCTTCCTGCGTCTGTCCCTGGTCACCTGTCCGGTGGCGCTCTACCCCGCGACCTCGGAGAGCGAGAAGATCTCGTTTAACCAGCTCAATCGCGAGACCGGCCATCGCATCAAATACCTGAAGGTCGATGCGGACACCGGCGACGAGGTCCAGAACGAGGACATCGTCAAGGGCTACGAGTTTGAGAAGGGCCAATACATCGAGGTGTCGAAGGAAGAGCTCGAGAAGATCGCGCTGGAGTCCACGCGCACCATCGAGATCGACGAGTTCGTCGACATCGATCCCCGCTACCTGATCCGCCCCTATTACGTCCGGCCGGACGGCAAGGTCGGCCACGACGCCTTCGCGGTGATCCGCGAGACCATCCGCGAGATGGATAAGGTCGCGATCGGGCGGGTCGTGCTGACCAACCGCGAGCACATCATCGCGCTGGAGCCGATGGACAAGGGCCTGGTCGGCACGCTGCTGCGCTATCCGTATGAGGTGCGCAGCGAGCAGGAGTATTTCGACGAGATCCAGGACGTGAAGGTCACCAAGGACATGCTCGACCTCGCCAAGCACATCGTGAACCAGAAGGCTGGGCGATTCGATCCCGAGAAGTTCGAAGACCACTACGAGAGCGCGCTGATCGATCTCATCAACCAGAAGCGCGCCGGCAAGCCGATCACGCCGAAGTCCAAGCCGGTGGCGGGCAACGTCGTCGATCTGATGGAGGCGCTGCGCCGGTCAGTCGGCAAGGAGGCTCCGCCTGCGAACGCGGCGAAGCCTGCGAAGAAGCCGAAGAAGGCGTCCGCGGGCCAGAAGGAGATGCTGATGCCCATCGCCGGCAAGAAGCCGGCGAAGGAGGCGGCTGCGAAGAAACCCGTCGCCAGGCCGCAGCGAAAGTCGGCCTGACGCTACTAGTAGGAGGTTCGCATGGATATGAAGGAAGCCTCAGCGATGACGGAAGCCTCCGGCCTCGTGAACGACCCAGAAGGCGCGGAGCTGGCTGTTGCGGCCAAGCTGAATGCCGAAGCGAAAACGGCCGCCGACTTGCCACGACCGCGCCCATCTCAAGACGTCGCCCTGCGCTTGGCCGATCGCTTGCGCGAGGCAGCGATGAATGCCCCGTTGCGGTCGCTCTTGGCCGCCTTTTTGGTTGGAGTCTGGGTCGCGCGCCGGCGCTAAGGTGAAGTCGTTCCAGGTTGTCGGAACCGCTTCGCTAAGTCCTCGGGACCCCTTTCGCTCGCGGGGCAGTCCGGGCACGTGTCTCCGATGGAATCGAGCACTTCGAGGATCGCCGCGACGGCATGATCGGCCGAGATGCCCGCCGGCGGATATTTGCAGGCGAGATCGACTGCTCTCTGGCGGGCATGGGGGTCGGCCCGGTCCTGCATCCAGCTGTGCTCCTCGCATTCGCGGATGGCGCCGGCCTCCTGCAGCACCGAGATCGCCCAGCCGCGCAGCGTCCGGATCGCGGGCTGCCGTTCCTTGAACTTCAGCATCGAAATCGCTCCTTGGCCTTCGACCGAATCCTTGTCGGCCCCCGTGCGTTCCGCGCTGCTACCACAGCCCAGGGATTCGAAATCGCGGGGGCTGCGCTTTTCCACGTGTTCCCCGCTGTGCTGACCTAGGAACAAGGTATCCGTGCGCCCATTGTGTTAGGCTGCGGGCGCCGGGTCTTCCTTCACGCCGCGGGCGATGATCCGTCCGGAAGCGGCCGCTGCAGCTTCAGGGCTTCATCCGCAGGAGCGGTCATCCAGATCTCAACCTCGTCGGGCGTCGTCAGGATCACAGGCATCGCCTTCGGGTGGATGGCGCCGACCTCGGCGTTCGGCTCCGTCGTCAGGAATGCGTACAGGTCGTTGGTGCTCTCGCCCTCCTTGACCTTCCGGACCGACGTCCAATTGGTCCAGATGCCGGCGAAACACGCGAGCGGACGGCTTTCGTCGAGCGCGAACCAGATGTCACCGCCTTCGGCTTTGTTGAACTCGCTGAACGAGTTGAACGGCCAGACCCGCCGGTCACACTATGCATAAAAGAGGATTTGCATTGTGACGATCTGAAACAAAAAGTGATTAATGCACCCTTGACGTTGGCCACATTTCGTGGCAGGAAGTGTTCTAGATTAGCAGAACATTACATGAACGAACATTTGCCCCGTTCGTGACCTGAAAAACCTCGCCACCATCATCCACCCGCCCGCTGCATCACCGCACGCGGGCTTTTCGCGTTTTGGAGACCTCTACATGAAACCAAAGTTTGATGCCCATGAACTTGTGACCAGTCCAATGAAACACGTCACGATGTTGTTGCCCGCCGTGCTGGTTGAGCATATCGACCGAGCGGCACAGGTCGATGACCCGTCCGCGCCCAATCGCTCAAGCTGGTGTCGGCGAGCCCTGATCGCCGCTCTTCGCCGGGAGGCCGCGTGATGACGGACGCAATTGAGGATGCCGTCGTCGCTGCGGCACGCGCCAAGGGCTACCAGCTCAACAGCGCGACCATGATGATGGTCGCGTGCGATTTGGCTGGATCGACCCTGGATGGAGACAGCTTAGTCCTCCCGGGCAAATTCTCGCTGAAGATCGCGGACTATGTTCGTGACCTGCATGACAGAGCGCCAAGCGGCTTCAGCAAGGTGCAACAGCCTGACAAACCGGCCGACGAACGGACCATTTCAGAGCTTCGCCGGAAACGATCGCTCGACCCAGCTTGGCATGACCGCCGGGCCAAAGCCACGGGTCTCACCCGAGACATGATGAATGAAATCGCTGCAACTCGCGGCGAAAACAAGGGAAACTGACATGACACGACGACTGCGCAGTGCAATTTCAACCCGGGTTGCCATCGAGGCAATCCCGCCCGATGCGCGCGACCAACGCGCCAGACACCTTGTCGCCCGCGAGCGAGGGCAGCGCTTGGCTGCTGCTCAAGTGGAGTTGGCTATGGCTGAGCGGACGCACGCGGACGCCCTCGCGATTGTGCCAGAGGCTGAAGCTGCTCTAGCAGCCGCCAAGACACGGCTCGCGGAGATCGAAGCAGAGATGAGCGCTGCTACACGGGCCGCCTGATAGGCAGCTCGCTAATTCGGACGGCAGTTTCAGCTTTTCTCCAGGGAGTCTGCCGTTCGTACAGGGAGGCGTAATGGTGATTGAGACGACTCGTCGCGGCTCTCACTGTTGCGCCTCCCGCGCTAATGGTAAAGTTTGGACCGCGGTTTCAGCTTCGGAAGAGTCGCCGCGGTCGGAGGCGCAGCAGATGATATTGAGACGACTCGCAGGACTGCACGCACTCGCGTTGGCTCTCACTGCTGCGCCTTCAGCCCTTGCCGGACCCTACTGCATACCCGTCCACGGTCGCGACCAGATCGCCAAAGGCGGCAGCGTGTGTCCGGTCGGGTATCTGGGGTCGGGACCGTGCTGCATTGCGCTCCATGTGGACACGCCACGCGCCTTTGCCCGTCTGCCCGGCCGATCTTGTCTGAGCGGGACATTTACCAGCTCCGGCAGCTATTGCGTGTCACTGCGATAAACGCGCGAGAACGCGCTGCACTTGCACGGCCTGCCACTTTCCGTTGCCGAGCGCGGTCGGAATGCCGGCCTCGTTCAAGCCATCTGCAATCGCCCGTAGCGACGTGGCGCCGTCCGCCTGTAGCTTACGGATCGTCGGGCCGATATCTGCTGCATGTTTCGTGGTGCGCTCCAGTAGGGCTTTCCGTGAGGCTTCCTGCATCTTCGCACCGGGGACGACGCCACGGTTGCCGCCAAGCCTCTTACCCCGGCGCTTGGCCGCTGCCAGTGCCGCCTTGGTGCGGGCTGAGATCATGCCGGCTTCCAGCTCCGCCACTGCGACCATCTGCTGAAGAAGGAAACGGCCGGTAGCACCTTCGATCACGGGCAGGTCCGCGAACCGAACGTCAACGCCAGCCTCAAGCAGGCGGGACAGGAAGGCGACAGAGCGCGTAAGGCGGTCAACCTTGGAGACGACCAGCGCAGCCCGATGCAGGCGTGCCGCGGCCAGTGCCTGCTCCAGCGCGGGCCGGTCAGATCGTCTACCCGACTCCACCTCTGTGAACTCGGCAACGATCGTCCAGTCGCCACCGTTAAGATATGCCGCAACTGCCGCATGTTGAGCCTCTATGCCCAGACCAGACTTACCCTGCTTGCCGGTGGAAACCCGGTAGTAGGTGATGAACTTCCCGTTGTGCTGAGCCACGACCCGCCTGTTACGAATACTTCAACGTCCGTTGACGTATCTGTAACGGAGCGCGAGCCGTCCCGTCAACGAAAATCTTTTCGATCTTCGGCCCTCGCCCAAGGCTCCGTTGTGCTGAGGTCATATGGTGGAGGCCGCTGAGGTGCCGCGGCCACGGAAGACACTGCAGTGGTCAGTCACCGACCCCGCGCCCCAGCATCGTTCGTCTGCGTGTCCCCGCTCGCATGGATGACGGTCAGTGATCACCAGCCGGTGACGCTGTCTGCCCATGACATACGTCACCGGCCGGGTCGCTGCGATCGACTGGACGCGGTGCGCTCAAAGCTGACCGCTTGTCACCGCGACGGACGACGCGACCACCACGGCCGCTGCTCCTCACTTCACCGTCCGCCGGGAGCACGATCACCATCACCATCATCGTTCTCGCCCTGCACGGGCCAGTGAGGTTTCCAAGCGCTCGCGAGCGCGGGAGGGGTGAAGGCGAGATTTTTTATGCGGCATGGCCCCGGCATTGGCTGAGCGGTTTTCCTTAGCCACCAACAAAAGCGGACTTACCACCACCCCAGGCCTTCGGGGATGCACCCCCACACGCGCGCGAGGTTCATGCATCCGCACCCCCACCCCCGAAATCATCGGGCGTCACCATTTCACGCGCCATATGAGCGCATTTTCCAAAAGGCGATTTTACGCCGTCACCGTCCGCGCGCTCGGCCGCGCCAACGAAGAAGAGAGACCATGTCAGAGAACCTCCAGCTCCACGTATCATTGACCGCGACCGACAGCATGAGTCCTGTGGTCGTCGGACTGCAAAAAAACCTCCAGAAGCTTAAGGCGGTCATCAACTCCATCAACGGTATCTCAGCGCCTAAGCTGTTTCCTGACAGCCTCTCGGCAGGCCTACAGAAGTTCACCGACGACGCCCGCAAGGCCGCTGCGACCTATCGCACCGAATGGAAGTCGGCCTATGCAGACAGCCTGCGTGACGCGCGGGCGTTCCATCGTGAACTGGACCGCCTTGACCGGCAGACCTTCAACCGCCGGCAGGCTGAGCAACGCGCCGTTGGTCGTAGTGCCAGTTCCAGCGGCCGTGGCGCGCTCCCCCGTGGTATTTCGCCAACCACGGCGCTCGTCTCCGGCGGCATCACCATCTCCGGTGTCGCATCCGCCTTTAAACGCCGCATGGAGACGGAAGCCAGCGAGACAAAAACTCAACTTTTCGGTGGGCTCTCAGCGGCAGAGGTGAAGAAACTGCGAGGTGATTGGTCGGATCAGGTCGCGATCAAATTTGGCGAGTCGGCTTCCGTGGTCCTCGACTCATTCACCGAGAGTTTGAAGCAGGGATTCGGAAAGGATGCGGCCAAGAAGGTCACTGAGGGCGCCTTAGAATCTGCCGCCGCGCTCGAAATGGACATCGGCCAGTTGATGCGGCTCGCTGGAAAAACCGCCACGTCCATCTATGGAGACGTGAAAAAGGCCGATCCCGCTCGCGTGCTCAAGATGATGAACTCGGTCGCCGTGGCCGCTGCCGCGACCGCCGCAGACCCTAACGAGGTGGTAGAGGCGAACAAGCGCGCTCTGTCCGCCTTGAGCACCACGCGGATGAAGGAAACCGATCTCTCCGCGTTCACATCGGTCGGCATCTCGGCAGGCCTGCAAAGCAATAAGGCCGGAACGTTCCTCGGCTACTTGACCTCGGAATTTGCAAACGCCGGAAACGCCCGTGGGCAGAGGGCCAAAGACCTAGATCAAGCTGCACGCATGATCGGGTACGGCGGCCGGTCACAGATGGCTCAGCGCATGGCGTCTGCACCCAGCGAGTTCATGTTGAGCATGTTCGAGAAGATGCAGAACATGACCGAGCAGACCCGCGCTAAGTTTGCAAACTTGGCCGGCATGCGCGAGTGGCGTGATGAACTCGTACAGATGGCCAAGGCCGGCGCTCAAATCCGGGAGACGCTGAAGGAGATCGACGAAAAGAGCGACGCGGTTTCCGCGTTCTCCCGCACCAAGCTGAACTCGCTTGCGAAGCGCTGGGACCGGATCAAGGCGATGTTCGGTCTCGCATGGGAGAAATTCGGGAGCGGCTTTGAGCAGAGCTTCATTGAGGTGTCCGATTGGTCCGATCGACATACCGGCATCTTCACCTCCAGCAAGATCGCGGAGAAGTCCAGAGACCTTGTCGAGCGGCTGAAGAAGGCCTTTGGTGTCGCCAACATGGGCGACGCACTCGACAAGATCGCCGCGAAACTATCGTCCGTGGACGTAGACAAGATCATCGGCTTCGTGTCGGGCTTCGCGGGCGGGCTCAGGTCTGTGTTCGATACCGTCACCAACCTGCTGAAGGGCGTGGCCGCGGCAATGGGCGAGGGCAACAGCGCCGAAGTTCTGGGGAGGCTGACCGGGCAGATTGTTGCCTTGTCCGTCGCACTCGGGACACTTACTCCGGTCATGGCCGTGTTCAGCGGCTTGGTGAGCATCATCAGCCGCATCGCGGGTCTGCTCGGTGGTCGGGCGTTGCTCGGTGCTGCCAGCGCCAACCCTGTTGGCACCGCTGCGTTGCTCGCTTGGCTCCTCGCGGAGAACAACGACGCCGGCATATCGGATGCCTCGAAGAAACGGCCGGGAGAAACGACCGGCCAATGGCGAGAGCGGCAGCGCCAGCACAAGAAAGACCTCTATCAGAAGCAGTCCGGCGACAGCTTCAACCCCGCGGACGTCCATCCGATGAGCTACATCGGGAGCAAGCTGGACAATCTCGGTGGCAAGATCGAACGCGCTTCGTTCATCAGCACCGACTTCAGCTCCCGGGGCCGGATCTACGGCGGCTTAGGTGGACTGAGCGGCAGCACGGCTGTCAGCGCCAACATGAACCGTCTCGTCAGCGGCGTCGGCACTCCCGATGCCCTGATCAACGGCGCCACGCCCGGCGGCCTGCTCCCTAACTTCGGCGTTGGGTCGGGAGGCATCATCCGTCGCGGTCGCAGCGGCGGCCTTGGCGCTCCTGACGTAGGGACCAACGTCCCCGCTGGCGGCGTAGCTGACACGACCGCCGGAATGGGCCTCAGCGGTAACGCCTACCTCGCCGCTCGACGAGCACGATTCGCCGGCGAAATGAAGGAAGACCCCACGCTCAAGCGGGACATCGCGGCCATGCAGTTAACCGAGGGCGCAAGTGGCGGCGGTACTGTCGAAAGCCTCTACAACCGCGCTGACATGATGGGATGGTCTCTCCGGAAGACTCTCGGCTACTACGCCGATGGATCGCAGAGTGTCGATAAGTATGGCCGGAGGAACAGCTTCTACGGCCCGATCCGCCGCGGCGAACTGCCGGGCGCAATCGCGAAGGTCAAGGCCGATCCGAAGCTTCGGGCGAAGTTCGACGCCTACACCGACGCGGCTCTGGCAGGCAGCCACAGGATCGGCGGCTACACCGACCAGGGTCTGCCGACTGATCCCAACGGCACGGTTGCTCGCGCCAGGAAGGGTCTGCCGCCGCTTCCGACGATCAAGGTGGGCGGGAACGAGTTCACCGAGTGGCTCGGCAATAAGCGGGCGCGCGACTATCGCCTGATGATCGAGAAAGGCATCGCCGGCAGCGGCGACTCTCCGATCAAGAGCGTCCCGTCGCCCGCTGATGCGGTCAGAAACGTTCCTGCTGGTCCGCAGTCTGGCGTCCCAATGAGGGGCGACTTTGGAGGCGGTCGTGGCTCTGTCGCGATCCACATCAACGGCAACAGCCACGATCCGGAAGCCCTCGCAACCCTGGTGCAGCGCCGGGTTGACGAGTCCATGAACTGGCGCGCCCATGACTCGGAGAGCGAGTACACCTGAGACAACAGCTCGGCCCTACGGGGCCGGGCAACTTTTTTCGCCGTTTGCGTCAATACAAATTCCAATGCAAACGCCGATCGCTCATGGTCGAGTCGCGATCGACGTTCGGTCGCATTGAAAGGAAAGCATCACCGTGAAGAGCCATCCAGTAGAAACCGCAATCGAATTGATCTTGTTGGCACTGTTCAGAGTCGGTGGAGATCATCGGGCAACTGCGCTATCAGCGGCCGATAGCCTCATGCACTTGATCGACGGGCAGGTATTCCACGACGTCTCAGTCGAAGCAGCTTCGGAGATCGGCGGGGGCTCGCTCGGTACTTCGTGATCCACCTCAGCCCACTGCGGCCATCGCGCTCTCAGCCACTCAGGCCGGGGGCGTTTTTGCAATCCGGGGGATGGCATTAATCACGCGGGCCATGGCGAACACCGACACGTCGCCATAGTCCTCGCCAGATGTTCGGGCCGCGTGGCCCTGAATGGCATCGACGACTCGCGGATCAAATCCAAGGTCACGACTGACTGACTTGAGGCGGTGCCGCCATGCGTGGTTAGGCTGGACCCGTTCATCGGGTACAACCGTCCGAACAAAATCAAGGACACGTTTGTAGCTGCCTTTCGCGAACAGCGGGCCGTCTCCCGAGTCAGCGACGAAGCGCAATAACCCGAGTTCGATCAGGTGTGGGTGGACAGGGACCAGCCGGTAAGTCCCCGTCTTGATGCTCCCGGCAAGCGGATTGAGATCAAAAACATCGTGACCTGACTCGGTGCGAACATCCTCTTTGCGAAGCTGTAACGCCTCCGCAATACGGCAGCCGGTGTAGCAGGCGATCAGCGGAGCCCACCGCTTGGCGGCGGCTGTCCTCGAGTCCTCTTTCGGCTTCTGCACGTATGAATGGCAGGCCTCGAAGATCGAGCCGGCTTCCTGATCTGTGAAGCCCTTCGGACGGGTCCGGATCTTCTTTTCTGCCTTGACCTTGACTGCGTCGGCCGGATTTTTCGTCAGCTTCTGATTGTCTACTGCCCAGCCGAAAATGGATTTGATGCCCGGCAGATCACCATCCTTCAAGGTCTTGGCGGTCACGACCTTCAGACGGGCGTCCTTGAACGCAATCATGTCCTGCTCGGTCACGCGGTTAGCATCGTCGTGACCGAGATGCTTAACGAGTCGATCGATCGCGCCCTTGTAAGTGTCGTAGGTAGTCCGACTGCGGCCGGTCGCTTTGGCTTCAGCCCACCATAGTTCAAGCAAGCCGGTGATGGTTTGCCGCGGCTTGATCGCTGCTACGCTTTCGATCGGTGGGAAGCGTTGGGCCTTCGGGTCAGGGCTGTAGTCACCCTCAGCATTGCGCCGTAGCTGCCAGCCTGCATCAAGGCTGGCCGTTCCGACGAAGCGGAGGAAGCGTCGCCGATCGCTCGGGTTTAGGTGGATGCGCTGGCGGATCAGAACCCAATCAGCGAGAAGTCCGAACCGATCTTCCAGCGCGTCATACTGGTCGGGCGGGAAGGCGTTGACAGCCGCAGTCAGATCACCAGTCCCAAACAGCTCCGTCGCGGTGCTCGCCTCGTTCGGCATCAAGGCCGCTGGAGGTGGGTTTTTGATGCGACCTTCAAGCGCCGCGCGACTGAGCGCCTTGTGATACATCCATGCGTCAGGTTCGCCGGGGTTGTCGCGGTGGATTTCCTGATACAGCCGGTACGTCTCGCCGCTCAGCGCGACCATGTCTTTGTGACTGAGACTGATCGGAGCCGCTTCGGTCAGATCGAACAGCCGGCGAAGGTGATCCAGAGCGTTGGCCTGTCGCGCCTCCGCAATGGTCCTGTCGTCCGTCCCGAGGGTAAACGCTACGTCGCTTCCGATCGTCACGGTCCGGACGAATGGATAGTCGTCTGGTGTGCTGATGCTGAGCAACACGCGCTTGCCGCGGAGTCGATCGACGATCTTGGTAGGAACGCGAATGCGGAATTGGGGAACGGTCGAGCCGGCACGCTGGGACATTGAGAACTTCAGAGAAACCATTGGTCTGTGTGGCACTTTTGTGTGGCACTCAGGACCGAAATTTCAAGAAAATCAATGTTCCCAGCAGGATGAGTGGTGCTGCCAGACAGGATTGAACTGTCGACCTCTCCATTACCAATGGAGTGCTCTACCACTGAGCTACGGCAGCATGTGCTGGGATAAGAATCGGCCGCCAAGGGGGCCTACCAAGCGGGCCGATATCTGCCACAAGCCCCCCTCCTGTGCAAGCTTGCTAGCTCCGCCAAAACGAGAAAATCGGGTCGATATCGGGGCCAAAATGCCCGTTTTCAGGTGAAAGTACCGACTTTCCGCCGATTTCGGTTCCGATATCCCCGGCCAACTGGCCAGTTGGCCGCGGCATGGCATTCGGCCCATTTTCGACTTTCGCACGATCGGATCGCGAGGGGCCTCTTGAGCTGCCGCATTCTCCGGGCATGTTATCGCGGATCGCTGGTATGGACCGCTGATGGCTGACGAGAACGACAAGAGCACGAGACAGGCGAGGGGGGCGCGGGACGACCGGCTGAAATCGGCGCTGCGTGAAAACCTGAAGCGGCGGAAGGCGCAGGCGCGCGAACGCGCCGCAATCACCGACCCCTCGCAGAATGACGATGCTTCCCTAGATGAGGGGACCGCCGGCAAGACTGGCGATTGAAGACTGGCGATTAGAATTTTTGGAGTGCATGGACGTGGCAATGGGGCAGGACGAGCAGCAACGAAACGATGGTGACGCGCAGATGTCGCGATTCACACGCCCCGAGCAGACCTTTCCCGCGCTGACATCGGCCGAGATCGAGCGCATGCGGAATTTCGGCGAGGTCCGCACTTACGCCGACGGCGAATTCCTGTTCGAGACCGGCAAGCCCGGGCCGGGCATGTTCGTCGTTCTGAAGGGCCACGTCGCCATCACCCAGCGCGACGGGCTCGGCAATGTCACGCCGCTGATCGACCAGGGGCCGGGGCAATTTCTGGCCGAACTCAGCCAGCTCTCGGGCCGGCCGGCGCTGGTCGAC
Source organism: Bradyrhizobium sp. Arg816 (assembly GCF_029989365.1). GTDB lineage: Bacteria > Pseudomonadota > Alphaproteobacteria > Rhizobiales > Xanthobacteraceae > Bradyrhizobium. The sequence continues at coordinate 181,729 of NZ_JAPRAQ010000003.1, forward strand.
GGCCGCGCCGAAGGCGAGGTCGAGACGCTGCTGCTGCCGCCGCCCCGCCTGCGTGCGCTGCTGGTCGCCGAGGCCGAGCTCGGCGAGCGCATCATGCGCGCGCTGATCCTGCGCCGGGTCAATCTGCTTCAGGCCGGCGTCGGCGGTGTGGTGCTGATCGGACCCTCGCATTCGGCCGGCGTGGTGCGCTTGCAGGGCTTCCTCACCCGCAACGGCCAGCCGCATCATCTGCTCGATCCCGAACGTGACCGCGACGCCGCCGAGGTGATCGCGCGCTATTCGCCGAAGCCGGAAGACTGGCCGCTGGTCGTCGCGGCGAGCGGCGAGGTGCTGCGCAACCCCAGCGAAACCGAGGTTGCGCGCGCGATCGGCATGATCGGCGGCCCCCGCAACGACCGCATCTACGACGTCGCGATCGTCGGCTGCGGACCCGCCGGGCTGGCGACCGCCGTGTATGCGGCGTCCGAAGGGCTTTCGGTTGCCGTGCTCGACACCCGCGCCTTCGGCGGCCAGGCCGGCGCCAGCGCGCGCATCGAAAACTATCTGGGCTTTCCGACCGGCATTTCCGGCCTGGCCCTGACCGCGCGCGCGTTCAACCAGGCGCAGAAGTTCGGCGCCGACATCATGATCCCGGTCACGGTGAAGTCGCTCGACTGCACGCGCAGGGACGGCGCCTTTGCGGTGACGCTCGACGGCAGCGATCCCCTGCGTTCGCGCGCAGTCGTGGTTGCGAGCGGCGCGCGTTATCGCCGCCCCGAGATCGAGAACCTCGACAAGTTCGAGGGCCGCGGCGTCTGGTATTGGGCCTCTCCGGTCGAGGCGCGGCTCTGCGCCGGCGACGAGGTCGCCCTGGTCGGCGCCGGCAATTCGGCGGGACAGGCGGCCGTGTTCCTGTCGGGGCACGCCAAGAAGGTGCTGATGATCATCCGCGGCGGTGGCCTGGGGGCCAGCATGTCGCGCTATCTCATCGAGCGCATCGAAGCGACACCCAACATCGAATTGATGTTCAATACCGAGATCACCGCGCTCGAGGGCGACGAGGCCACGCTGCTGCGGCGCATCCGCTGGAAGAGCCGGTTGTCTGATGACGAGGACTCCGCCGCCATCAAGAATCTCTTTTTGTTCGTCGGCGCCGATCCCGCCACCAGCTGGCTCGACGGCTGCGGCGTCACGCTCGATCGCGGCGGCTTCGTCGTGACGGGCGCGCAGTCCGAGCTGAACCAGGGCAGGCTGGTGGCCCCGCTGGAGACCTCGGTGCCCGGCGTCTACGCGGTCGGCGACGTCCGCTCCGGCTCGGTCAAGCGCGTCGGCGGTGCCATCGGCGAGGGCGCGCAGGTCGTGGCCTCCCTGCACGGCTATCTCGGCGACGCCGCAAAACCGGCGCTCTAAAGCACGATCCGGAAAAGTGTGAAGCGGTTTTCCGACAAGATCGTGCTCAAACAATAAGTCAAGGACAAGACAAGGGAATGGCAAGTCGAATGAGGCTTGCCATCCTGACGTGTCCCACAGACTATCCCCTCTCGCGAGCCAATCGCGCGTGGAAGAACAAAGATTCACAAGGGAGGACCAAATGGCCGAACTCGTCGTGCTCTACAAGACGCCCAAGGACGCTGCCGCCTTCGACAAGCATTATGCCGAGACCCACATTCCGCTCGCGAAGAAACTTCCCGGCCTGAAGAAATACGCCGTCAGCACGGGCGCAGTCGGCTCGCCCGCCGGACCATCGGGCGTCCACCTCGTCGCCATTCTCAGCTTCGACAGCGTGGGCGACATCCAGAAGGCCTTCGGCAGCGACGCGGGCAAGGCGGCCGCAGGCGACGTGCCGAAATTCGCCAGCGGCGGCGCCGATCTGCTGATCTTCGACACCAAGGAAGTGTGATCCAACTTTCGTCGGAGACCTGAGGGCTCGTAGCCCGGATGGAGCGCAGCGTAATCCGGGACGACACTATCCACACGCGAGAACCCCGGATTTCGCTTCGCTCCATCCGGGCTACAAACTGTCGTCGTTTGTGACAGCACTGCAAAAAATTCGGTCGTGCGTTTGTCGATTCGCACGACGGCGCATGGCTCCGCACGAGTCTGTGACATCGCGTATGTAGCCATCCGATGAGGACCGTAATATCAATCGCCTGATCTCAATGCAGAGAGTAGGAGAGATGCCGTGGTTCTTGGGTTGAGCCTGCCCGCCTTCACGTTGGTCCATGTCATCATCAGCCTGATCGGCATCGTCGCCGGCCTGGTCGTGATGTTCGGTCTGCTCGGGTCGAAGTCGATGCCGGGCCTCACCGCGATCTTCCTGCTGTTCACGATCCTCACCAACGTCACCGGCTTCCTGTTTCCGTTCAAGGAGCTGCTGCCCTCGTACATCATCGCCGGCATCTCGCTGGTGCTGCTCGCGATCGCCTGCCTCGCGCTCTACGGAATGAAGCTCAAAGGGGTCTGGCGTCCCGTCTACATCGTGACCGCGATGATCTCGCTCTATTTCAACGTCTTCGTGCTGGTGATCCAGTCGTTCCTGAAAGTGCCGGCGCTCGCCGCGCTCGCGCCTGCCGTGCCGCCGAATCCGCCGGGAGGCCCCGTCTTCGCCGTGGTGCAGGGCATCGTGCTGGTGTTCTTCGTGGTGCTGACCATCGGCGCCTGGCGCCGCTACAAGCCGATGACGTTTGCCTGATCGCACGTTCACGGTCGGTGCGCGGCATCGACCTCGTGACATCGCCCGACCATCTCCGGATTGCCGGTTCGCGTTTTGCGAGCCCCGGATCGATTTTCACTGAAGGAGCCATTCATGCCCACCATCACCACCAAAGACGGCGTCGAGATCTTTTTCAAGGATTGGGGCTCGGGCCAGCCGATCGTGTTCAGCCATGGCTGGCCGCTGTCGGCCGACGACTGGGACACGCAGATGTTGTTTTTCGTTGCGCAGGGCTACCGCGTCATCGCCCATGACCGCCGCGGCCACGGCCGCTCGTCGCAGGTCGCCGACGGCCACGACATGGATCACTATGCCGACGATCTCGCGGCGGTGACGGCGCATCTCGACCTCAAGAACGCCATCCATGTCGGCCACTCCACCGGGGGCGGTGAAGTCGTGCACTACATCGCGCGTCACGGCGAGAGCCGGGTGGCGAAGGCCGCGATCCTTTCGGCGGTGCCGCCGCTGATGGTGCAGACGGCGGCCAATCCGGGCGGCCTTCCGAAGGGCGTGTTCGACGATCTCCAGAGGCAGCTCGCCGCCAGCCGCACGCAATTTTATCGCGATCTCCCCGCGGGCCCGTTCTACGGCTACAACCGTCCCGGCGCAAAGCCGTCGGAAGCGGTGATCCAGAACTGGTGGCGCCAGGGCATGATGGGCGGCGCGAAGGCGCATTACGACGGCATCGTCGCGTTCTCGCAGACCGATTTCACCGAGGATCTGAAGAAGATCAGCGTGCCCGTGCTGGTGATGCACGGCGACGACGACCAGATCGTTCCCTACGCCGATTCCGCGCCGCTGTCGGCCAAGCTGCTGAAGAACGGCACGCTCAAGACCTACAAGGGCTTCCCGCACGGCATGCCGACCACGCACGCCGAAACCATCAACGCGGACCTGCTCGCGTTCTTCAAGGCGTGAGGTCGCCTCTTGCCCTCTCCCCTTGTGGGAGAGGGTGGCTCGCCGCATAGCGGCGAGACGGGTGAGGGGTTGTCTCCGCAAGCGAACCTCTGAGTTCGCGGATAGAACCCCTCATCCGGCGCTTCGCGCCACCTTCTCCCACAAGGGGAGAAGGAAGAGCGTCACTTCAAGATCGCCCTGATCGCATCGAACGTGCGCTTCACGAAGACCTCCGGTTTCTCCCGCACACCTTCGCCGATCCAGCTTTCGCCGCCGACCCGCATCGCGCCGGTGGCGATCATGGCGACGAGCCGTGCCTTCAGCCTGTCCGATTTGGTTTTGGCGCGCTGCGAAAGCCCTTCGGCCAATGCGCGCTCGAGCTTCTCGTATTTGAGCTGATCGCGCGCTTGCAGCGCTGGATTGTCGCGCTTGAGCCGCGACATCGCCGCCGCCTCCGCCGGGTCGATCCGCTTGATCGCCCCCGCGATCGCATTCTCGGCCGCGGTCAGCATGGACTCGTTCGTGGGCCGCGCCACGATCTCGGCGACCAGCGCGGTTGCCGCGCCCTCCTGCCAGGCAGCGACCACATCCTCCTTGGACGCGAAATAATGGAAGAAGCTGCGGCGCGACACGTCCGCCGCGGTCGCGATGTCGTCGATGGTCGTGGCCTCGAAGCCACGCTCCAGGAACAGTGCCATCGCCGCGCGGGTCAACCGCTCGCGGGTCGCCTGCAGCTTGCGCTCGCGCAAGCCCAGGCCATCAGGGGATTTTGCCCCTGCTGCCAATGGCTTGGCGCCTTTCCTGGCTGATTTCCCGGCGGCCTTCGAAGCCTTCAATTATTTCACCTCTTGCAAACTTGCACTCAGTGCACATTTAGACCCGTCGCGGGGCTTTTCCAGCCCCGAACGGAGATATGGCATGACCGACTGGAGCACGGCAGACATCCCCTCTCTCAGCGGCAAGACCGCCGTCGTGACCGGGGCGACGGGCGGCCTCGGCTACGAGACGGCGATGGCGCTGGCGGGCGCCGGTGCCATTGTCATACTCACCGGACGCAACGACGCAAAGGGCCTGCGGGCGATCGAGGGCATTTGCGAGCGGTTTCCCAACGCATTGATCGCCTACGAGCATCTCGATCTCGCCAGTCTCGCCTCCGTCGCCGATTTTACCAGGCGCTTTGCCGCCAGCAACGAGCAGCTGGATCTCCTGATCAACAATGCCGGCGTGATGGCGCTGCCGAAGCGGCAGCAGACGGACGATGGTTTCGAGATGCAGCTCGGCACCAACTATCTCGGCCATTACGCGCTGACGGCACAGCTGTTGCCGCAGCTTCGTCGCGCGAAAGCGCCGCGCATCGTCAATCTGTCGAGCCTCGCGCACCGCTCCGGTGCGATCAATTTCGACGATCTGCAAGGCAAGCGTTCCTATCGCCCCTGGCGCGCCTATTGCCAGTCCAAGCTGGCGATGCTGATGTTTTCGCTGGAGCTGCAGCGCCGCAGCCTCGCCACCGGCTGGGGCCTGACGAGCCTCGGCGCCCATCCCGGCTACGCGCGGACCGATCTCATTCCGAACGGGCCGGGCGCGAACACTTTCCAGTCGCGCGTGAGCCGTTGGCTCCAGCCTTTCATCAGCCACTCCGCAGCCGAAGGCGCGCTGCCCACGCTGTTCGCGGCGACCTCGCCGGCTGCAGAGTCCGGTGGCTATTACGGTCCGAACTGGTTCTACGAATTGAAGGGGCCGCCTGCGCCGGCGAAGATCATGCCGCAGGCGAAGGATTTCGCCGCGGCCGCCATGCTGTGGGATGTCTCGGCGACGTTGACCGGTGTATCCTTCGACGAGATCGCGGTTGCCGCATGAGCCGCGGGCCGGTTGGGAACGTCACGATGCAAGTCATCATCTTCGGCGCGACCGGCATGGTCGGTCAGGGCGTATTGCGCGAATGCCTGATCGACACCGGCATCGACCGCGTGCTCGTGGTCGGCCGCAGCCCGACCGGAGTGCGAAACGCCAAGCTCACCGAAATCACGCACGGCGATTTCACCGACTACTCGGCGATCGAAGCGCAGCTCACGGGCTTCGATGCCTGCTTCTTCTGCCTCGGCGTCTCCTCGATCGGCATGAGCGAGGATCGCTATCGCCATCTCACCTACGATCTCACGCTCGCGGCGGCGACGACGCTCGCGAAGCTCAATCCGCAGATGACGTTCGTCTACGTCACCGGCGCCGGCACCGATTCCACCGAGCAGGGATCGCGGATGTGGGCGCGGGTCAAGGGCAAGACCGAAAACGATCTGCTCAAGTTGCCATTCCGGGGCGCCTACATGTTCCGGCCCGGGGCGATCCAGCCCCTGCACGGCGCCCGCTCCAAGACCGCCTGGGTGCAGGCCGTGTATGCCGCAACCGGGCCGCTCTGGTCGGCGCTGCGCCGGATCTCGCCGCGGCTGGTCACCTCGACCGAGCAGATGGGTCGCGCCATGATTCGTGTCGCCCGGGAGGGGTATCCGCGGAAGGTACTGGAGATGGAGGATATCAATAGCCTCTAGTCGGCTGGCCCGTTAGTTTCACGGAAATTTCCGCGTCCGCGCGCGTTGAGCCATATCAGTCCCCCGAGGAGAAATGCCGGCGATGTCTCCCCAGCTCAAACTGATCGCGCTCGATGCCGACGATCTCGCGGTGATCTCGACCCATGTGCAGGACGCCCGCGTCCAGGCCGCCGACATCATCTGGCGGCAGAGCGAGAAGCGGCTGGTGGTCGGGATGAGCCGGCTGGACTGGGAGCAGACTCTGGACGGCGAGGCCGAACCCCGCCGGCTGGTCGCCGCGCTCCGCTTCGACCGCGTGCTCGCCTGCAAATCGCGCAACATCGATCTCGGCGCGCCGGACGAGGTTCTGGACCTCGTCGGCATCGAGTTTCACCCCCAGGACGGCCGCGACCAGGAGCCCGGCGGCAGCGCCCTGCTGCTGTTCGCCCATGGCGGCGCCATCCGCCTCGACGTCGAATGTCTGGAGTGCGAGTTGACTGATCTGGGGGCGGACGAGCTGGGGGCGGGACTGGGCATCGAGGAGGAGGGGTGAGTTGACCGGTATACCAGTCAAGCCAGGTCGGGCCGCTGCCGGAACGGCATCTCCCGAGGGTTGACGCAGCTTCCCCGTCGCGCCATTGAGCAGGGGGTCGGGTGAGCCAATCCGCCCCAAAGACCAGCCGGAAGCCAAGCCAAAAATGCCCGTTCGTCTCGACCGCAGCAGCGCCGATTTTGACCAGCGATTCGCGGCCTTCCTCGCCGCCAAGCGCGAGGTCTCGGCCGACGTCGAGGCCGCCGTGCGCGTCATCGTCGACGACGTGGCCAGGCGGGGCGATGCGGCCCTGCTCGAGGCCACGGCAAAGTTCGACCGGCTGAAGCTGGATGCATCCGGCCTGCGCGTCACCGCCGCAGAGATCGAGGCGGCCGTAAAGGCCTGCGATGCCGCGACGCTGGATGCGCTCAAGCTCGCGCGCGACCGCATCGAGACCTATCACCGCCGCCAGCTTCCGAAGGACGAGCGCTTCACCGATCCGCTCGGCGTCGAGCTCGGCTGGCGCTATACCGCGATCGAATCCGCCGGCCTCTATGTACCCGGCGGTACCGCGGCCTATCCCTCCTCGGTGCTGATGAACGCGGTACCCGCGAAGGTCGCCGGCGTCGCGCGCCTCGTCATGGTGGTGCCGTCGCCGGACGGCAAGCTCAATCCGCTGGTGCTGGCGGCCGCTTCGCTCGGCGGTGTCAGCGAGATCTACCGCGTCGGCGGCGCGCAGGCCGTGGCGGCGCTCGCCCACGGCACCGCGACGATCGCGCCGGTCGCAAAGATCGTCGGCCCCGGCAACGCCTATGTCGCCGCAGCAAAACGGCTGGTGTTCGGCAAGGTCGGCATCGACATGATCGCCGGTCCCTCCGAGGTGCTGGTGATTGCCGATGACACCGGCAATGCCGACTGGATCGCCGCTGATCTGCTGGCGCAGGCCGAGCACGACGCCAGCGCGCAATCGATCCTGATCACGGATTCCGCGCGCCTGGCCGCCGATGTCGAAAAAGCCGTCGAAGCGCAGCTGAAGACATTGCCGCGCACAGCAATTGCCGGCGCCTCCTGGGCCGATTTCGGCGCCATCATCATGGTGAAGAAACTTGCCGATGCCATTCCGCTCGCGGATGCGATCGCGGCCGAGCATCTCGAGATCATGACTGATGATCCCGACGCGCTTGCCGCAAAGATCCGCAACGCCGGCGCGGTGTTCCTCGGGGCGCATACGCCGGAGGCGATCGGCGACTATGTCGGCGGCTCCAACCACGTGCTGCCGACGGCGCGCTCGGCGCGGTTCTCCTCAGGCCTCGGAGTTGCCGACTTCATGAAGCGCACCTCGATCCTGAAATGCGGCCCGGACCAGCTGCGTGCGCTCGGACCTGCCGCGATGACGCTCGGACAAGCGGAGGGGCTGGACGCTCATTCGCGCTCGATTGGATTGCGCCTCAATCTGTCATGACCCAGCCGCCCGAACAGGACGACACGACCAATCGCATCGTCGCGGTCACCCTCGACGAGGACTCGATCGGCCGTTCCGGGCCCGACATCGAGCATGAGCGCGCGATCGCGATCTACGATCTGATCGAGCAGAATCTGTTCGCGCCCGATGGCGCCGACGGGAAGGGGCCGTTCACGCTGCATATCGGCATCACCGGCAGCCGGCTGATGTTCGACATTCGCTGCGACGACGGCACGCCCGTGGTCGCGCATCTGTTGTCGTTGACGCCGTTCCGGCGGATCGTGAAGGACTATTTCATGATCTGCGACAGCTACTATCAGGCGATCCGGACAGCTACGCCGGACAAGATCGAGGCCATCGACATGGGCCGCCGCGGCATCCATGACGAGGGATCGCGCACGCTCCAGGAGCGGCTGAAGGGCAAGGTGCGGGTCGATTTCGAGACCTCGCGCCGGCTGTTCACGCTCATCACCGTCCTTCATTGGAAGGGCTAAGTGCGATGGCGGCGCCGCCACGCGCACGCGATCCGCAATCGGTGCTGTTCGCCTGCGCGATGAACAGCGTGCGCTCGCCGATGGCCGAGAGCCTGCTGCGGCACATGTTTCCACAAGGCCTCTACGTGAAGTCGGCCGGCGCCAGGAAAGGCGAGCTCGATCCCTTCGTGGTCGCCGTGATGGATGAGCTGGGGCAGGACATCTCCGCCCACAAGCCGCAGACCTTCGAGGAGCTGGAGGATTGGGAGGGGCTGAATTTCGACCTCATCATCACGCTCTCGCCCGAAGCGCACCACAAGGCGCTGGAGCTGACCCGCACGCTCGCCGCCGACGTCGAATACTGGCCGACGCAGGATCCCACCACGATCGAAGGCAGCCGCGACCAGAAGCTCGCCGCCTACCGCGAGGTCTGCGACCAGCTCCTGATGCGCATCCGCAGGCGTTTCGCGAAGGTCGGCGCGGCGAGCGGTTAGCCGTAACACCCGCGTCACAGACCGAGGGCACATGCATGTGGGACGCCTCGAATCAGTAAAGTCCGGGTTCCCGGGTTGTGAAATCAGCCCCCTTCCGATAGGTTCCGCGCGCAATTCACCCCCTGCTTCATCCCCCAATCACCTGATGCTCGGCCGCCCCAAATTCGTACTTGCCTCCGGTTCGCCGCGGCGCCTGTCGCTGCTCAACCAGGCCGGCATCGAGCCGGACGCGCTCCGGCCGGCCGACGTCGACGAGACGCCGAAGCGGGGCGAGCTGCCGCGCGCCTGCGCCAACCGTCTCGCAAGGGCCAAGGCCGATGCGGCGCTCAAATCAGTCCAGCTCGACGACGAGCTGCGCGGCGCCTTCATCCTCTCGGCCGACACGGTTGTGGCGGTCGGCCGCCGCATCCTGCCCAAGGCCAATCTGGTGGACGAGGCGGCGCAGTGCCTGCGGCTGCTGTCGGGCCGCAACCACCGCGTCTACACCGCGATCTGCCTGGTGACGCCGCGCGAGGCCTTCCGCCAGCGTCTGGTCGAGACCCGCGTCCGCTTCAAGCGCCTCTCCGAGGACGACATCCAGGCCTACATCGGCTCTGGCGAATGGCGCGGCAAGGCCGGCGGCTACGCCGTGCAGGGCATCGCCGGTTCCTTCGTGGTGAAGATGGTGGGGTCCTACAGCAACGTCGTCGGCCTGCCGCTCTACGAGACCACGACGCTGCTCGGCGGCGAGGGTTTTCCGATCCGCTTCGGCTGGCTCAACGCCACGGCGATCTAGCGCGCCGACAAAAATCTCGAAAACAACCCCATGCACAGTAGAATGGGCCGCCGGACCCGGCCCGCAGCGCCTGCGCGTCCGGGCGAGGAACCGCTTCGCCGACAGGCTCTTGAACGCCTTCACCCCGAGTAAGCTGCCGACATCATGGACGACCACGTCAAAAAGCCCGCCGGCCCGCTCAAAACCTGCCCGATCTGCGGCAAGCCGCAGTCGGAAGCCACCCGCCCGTTCTGCTCCTCGCGCTGCCGCGACGTCGACCTGAACCGCTGGCTGAAAGGCTCCTACGTCATTCCCGGCCGCGACGACGAGGCGGATGGCGAAGAATAACGAGTAATATCAATCTCTTAGTCAGGCGGTCGATTCTCCGTGAACCAGCCGCAGCAAGCCCGCCCCACCTTGTGCACAGGCGGGCCGCGCCCAGCGAAGCCACTTGGCGAAGCCGGGTGGACAGGCCGCTTCCAGCCCACTATAAACCGCCCGCTCGATGGGCCTTGGCCCCTCTTTGGAGCACGCCCAGGTAGCTCAGTTGGTAGAGCATGCGACTGAAAATCGCAGTGTCGGTGGTTCGATTCCGCCCCTGGGCACCATCCTGGTGCTTGCCCTCGTTCTCCGGCATCCGCTGACGCCAATTTCTCCGGCCTATTCCAGCAACGCCACGCATCGTGGCTGAGCGCGTACCTTGGTTCAGCGGGTGCGGTGCTGTTGACGATGCTCATTCATGGCTGCGCGCGCTTCATGGCGGAACGCAACGATGATTTCCGCACGCTCCAGGAGCCAAACCTCGTCGTCGTGGCCATCGCGGTCGCCGTTCTGATGACGTTCGTCCAGTGGTTGATCACCACGGGCGGATGACGAGACCGGCCGAATCAAGTTGCAGGATTCGGCGATGCAACTCCAATTGGCGCGTGATATCCTCGTCTCGGGGGATGGAATGGACTGTCCCTCCGCATCTGGAAGGACATGGCCATGACGTTGTCGTCACGCTTCGTTGCGCGTCCCGCTGTCGCATTCCCATCGATTGCACTGTTGCTGTGCGGCCTGAGCGGCACGGCAATGTCTCAACCGACGCCCACCGAGACCCAGCTTCCCAGCGTCACGGTCGACGCGCCGCGACAGGTGGCAAGGCCGCACAAGCCAACGCATCACGTGGCCGCCCGCAGCACCGGGTATCGGACATCGCCAACCACATCGACAGCCGCGGCGGTGCCGATGTCGGATGCCGCGAGGCTCGCCAAGCTCGAACGCGAAACGAGCAGCTGTGCCGGCGGTTGCCAATCGAGCTTCAAGACGGGAAATCAGCCCTGGGTCGGCTGCAACGCTTCGGGCGGCGTGTACTCCTTCACGTGCCGGAACGTCGGCAACTTCAAGACCTACGACGAGTGCAAGGAAGCCGGACGAGTCACCGGCTGGCGGTCGGGCGAGACCTCGGCCTATTGCAGCAGCTTGGCGTTGAAGTAGGGGCGGCTGGGGTTGAGGAGGCTCGTCGGCTAGGCCAGCCTCCTCCGATCGGACTGGGCACAGTCGCCCGCGCATCGATAATCACGGCGTGATCGCCGGTACCTATCATCGCACGCTGCGGTTCCGGTCGAAAACGCAACCAAGTCCAATAATGCTCAGTAGCGCTCCGTCAGAACTTCGAACCGACACCTCCATTGTTGATGCGAGAGCGATCCGGTGGGCAACCTGCAAACCCGCAAGACGAAGTCTGCCTTCTAATTCCCTTTGGGCCCGGGCGGTCCGATCGGGCCTGCAGGTCCGGCCGGCCCTGGAGGACCCGCTGGCCCGGGGAGGCCGCAATTCTGTATCACCACGTCTCTCGTATCTGATCCGGACGTGATCTTGACGATACAAGTGGATGGAAACTCCGGTCCAATCCACCGAAATCCTCCCGTCGACGTGCTCTCGACTTTCACGGTTTTGCTCGGACTGATCTTGATCTCCACGCTGGGCTCGCGGGGCCGTCTTACTCTTCCGACGATGACCAACTCGCCCTGCGATATGGTGGCGGTTGTTATGAATATTTCCGCATGCGCGCTTTCAGTCCACGCAATTGCAAAGCCGGCAATAAGAGCTCCAACGGTTCCAAAAGGCTTTGCGAACATCATGGGCCTCCCCGCTTCCCTCACCGATGGTTAGGAGACCAGCTTGGTGCGAAGGCGCCCGTACTCGGTGTCGGTTATGGAGCCCGATTTTTTGAGCTGATCGAGCTTGGAAAGCTCGTCGGCGACACTAAAGCCGACGATGTGCCGTAATTCCTCGCGCGCCCGCTGAGCCTGCTCAGCGCTGCGTTCCGCCATCCCCCTGCCTTGGGTGATGAGGTAAGCAAAGATGCCGAGGTAGGAGGTCAGAACAAGCGCAAGCACCCACAGTGCCTTACCCCATCCGGAAATGTCGTGGCGCCTGAACAGGTCGCCATAGATGACAATGAGCAGCCAGAACCAAACGACAAATGCGAATACAGCAATTATATCCATCAGAAAATTTCGATATGTGAATCCTTCCTGAGCGAAGAACATTGCGATCCCCTTATTGAGTTGCCGTTCTCGATCTCTTCTGTAGGCCAGTCGCACGGCCCGCTACGCGAAGGCTCAACGGCAGTACCGATGCGACACCCGGTGCGACCTTCCGCTGGACGAGCGGTACCAGCAGTTGCCGTTCCTCCAATAATATCGATGCCAATGCCGATGTCGCCGGTGGGCGCCCGCGATGGCTCCGGCCGTCGCCCCTATGGCAGCGCCGCGGCGACCACCAACAGCACCACCGATGACGGCACCTCGCAGCGCACTCTGAGAAAATAATTCGCTGGAAGGGACCATTCCTGCGAACGAGAGCAGGATGACGAACAGTGCAAGCTTTCGCATCGGGGGTCTTCCTTGATTGACCGCTTCTGCCATGCCGTGCCGCCGAATAGCTCCGAGCGGTGATTAGCGCCGCCGCGGAGCGGCATAGCGCGGGTTGATGCCGCAATATGCGTTCGTGCCAGAAGCAGAAGCCAGGCATTGCGAGCGGGTGGCGAACTGACAATTGCCCGGAAAGCCCCAATTGCGACCTCGCAGGCAGTATCGATCCGCCTCGACAGCTCGGACTGGCTCCAAAAAAGCAAGGAATACAGCGGCAGTGAGTAACGTCAGCATCGGAGCGACACGATGCATATCGATCTCCGTGGATGGATGGAGGTGAATATACTGGCGGAGCGAGGGGAATACCGCCAGTAAAAGCCCTTGCCAGACGCTGGGGCGTTTATTGATGCTACCTGGCGCGAAAAGCGCTCATGCTACTCAGGCTCGGAACCGCTTGTAGGTAAACGTAACAATTGCCATTGCGTGTCCTTGAATGCGGACCGCTGGCCGGATGACGTACGGCTTTCGGATATCGAGCCCCGTTTCGCCAGCCAGGATGCCGCGGAAGCATGGTTCGTAGAGAACGATCCTGTGGGAGTGGCGTTCGAATACGAGGTTCTCGAATGAACCGGATCGGCCGCGGGACTATCTACGCCATGTTAGTAGTCGTTGTGCTGCTGATCGTCTGGCAGATTCTCGCACCGCTTTGAAGGAGTGAGACGTCGTCGCGCGAGGCCAATGAACCTTGCATACTTGTAACGAGGCGGACACCGAAGCGCCTTCTGGGTGGCCAAATGCTGGCGGAATGTGAGGGCTTATAAAAGCCGACCCTGGCCCACGGAATTTACTCCGATGTTATTTCAAGCGGCGATTATTTGCCTGATCGTACTCAGCATTGGCGTTCTCGTCGCCCACGCGGTTGACGCTCTCAGAACGTAGTGAGCCCGCCAGCGTGAACCGGCGGGCCTCCACCTCGGTCTTCTCAGTTCACGCCCAGAGTCTGGCGTTGAAGTAGACGCGGCTGGGGTTGAGGAGGTTCGTCCGCTCGGCAGCCTCCTCCGATCGGACTGGGTACAGTCGCCCGCGCATCGATAATCACGGCGTGATCGCCGATACACATCATCGCACCGGCATGTCGCTTTCGCTCATGCGAGCTGCTCGCCTGCTTGCGTCGCTATCGCCCCGCCTTCGCCAAGCCGGCCAAACTCGCCGCCAGCTCATCGCTTCGGAACGGCTTCGTCAGCCGCGACAGTCCGGCGTGATGCCTTCGTTGTTGGCGTAGCCCGACACGACGAGGATCTGGAGCTCGGGATATTGATTGCGCAGCGCGAGGCCGAGGTCTGTTCCGCTCATGCCGGGCATCAAATGGTCGGTGACGAGCAGGTTCGGCCGCAGGCCTTCCCTGACGCGCTGAAGTGCATCCTCCGCCGAGACGGCTTCAACGACGTTGTAGCCGAGCTCGCCCAGCATCTCGGCGGTGCTCATGCGCACCAGCGGTTCGTCATCCACCAGCAGTGCGGTGCCGACGGGCTGTGGCCGCAGTTTTGATTGCGGGACGGCATCGATCGCGCCCGCGACGGCGTGGCTGACCGGCAGCCACAGCTCGACCGTCGTTCCCGCGCCCATGGCGCTCCTGATCGTCAGCGCGCCGCCGAGCTGTGACGCGAGGCCGTGGACCATCGAGAGGCCAAGACCGGTGCCTCGCCCGACGCCCTTGGTCGAGAAGAACGGTTCGACGGCGTGGGCCAGCGTGAACTCGTCCATGCCGATGCCGGTGTCGGCGACGGAGATGCAGACATAGGTGCCCGGTGCCAACTCGGAATTGTGAGAGTCTCCGACCGTCCGGGCCTTCGCCGAGATGCGCAACTTGCCGCCGTCGGGCATGGCATCCCTGGCGTTCACGCTGAGGTTCAGGATCGCCATCTCGATCTGGTTGGGATCGGCCATGGCCGCAGGAAGGTCTTCCGGCGTGTCCACCGTCACCTGGATCTGCGGTCCGGTCGTGCTCGAGATCAGGTCGCCCATCTCGGCAACGAGGAGACCGATGCTGACGGGAATGGCCTGAAGCGGTTGCCGGCGCGCGAAAGCAAGCAGGCGTTGAACCAGCGTCTTGGCGCGCTCGGCCGCCTGTGCTGCGCCGGCAATGAGGCGATGCTCGCGCTCGCCGCCGATGCCCTTGCGCTGAAACAGGTCGAGCAGGCCGACGATCGGCGTGAGCAGATTGTTGAAGTCGTGCGCGACGCCGCCCGTGAGCTGGCCCATGGCCTCCATCTTCTGGGCCTGGCGGAGCGCCTCCTCGGCCTGCGCGAGCCGCGCCTGCTCCTCCAGGCGATCCGTCACGTCGACCCCGGTCAGGAACGCGCCGATCCGCGTGCCGTCAGGAGCGCGTAGCGCCTCGAACTTCATCTCGTAGACGCGGCGGTCGAACCGGGGATCGCCGAACTCATCGATGTTGGTGAAGGCTTCGCCGGCCAGCGCCCGGCTCCAGATCGCGGTTGCCGCAGCGAGATGCTCGGGCCGGTCGGCCAGGAATTCGTGCAGGGAAGCGCCGATCTGCGGCCGCTTGCCGTAGATGCGCTGATAGGCATCGGCGCAGGACGTGTTGATCGCCAGCCAGCGATAATCGAGATCGAGCGCCTGGATCTGTCCGTCGGTGGTTTCCACGATCGTCGCCAGCAAATGACGCTCGGCGGTTCGTTCGGCGACGCGCTGCTCGAGGGTCGTGGTCAGCTCCCTGTATCGCGCTTCGCTCGCCCGCAGCCGCGTCTCGCCCAGCACGCGCTCCGTCGTCTCGGACACGATGCAGAGCACTCCGCCGGCCGAGCCGTCATCGTCCCGCACGGCCGAGTAGGAGACATCCCAGTAGCTGGTTTCGCCGTAGCCGTGGCGCTCGACGTAGAACGGACGATCCTTGGCGGCGAACGTCTTTCTGGTTCGGCGCACGCCTGATAGCAGCGGTTCGAGATCGTCCCACAGCTCGCCCCAGTTTTCGATCGCGGGGCGACCGAGGGCGCGGGGGTGATTGACGCCGATGCCCGGGGCGTAGGCGTCATTGTAGAGCGCGACGAAGTCAGGCCCCCAGAACAGGACGATCTGGGCTTGCGCGGCCAGCAGCATGCTGACCGTCGTTTTCAGCGCCTGAGACCAATCGCGGGGATGACCGAGCGGCGAATCCGACCAGTCGCGGGTGCTCATCATGGCGCCCAGCCCGCCGCCGTCAGCGAGGAAGTCCAGATCAGTTGACTGCCGAGCAGCTCTCTCAGACAGCACCGGATCCCCCGCTACGCGTGACATGGGCGTCCTTGCCCATTCGAGCCCGATTTCCAGGGCTCGTACTCAAGCTCACATAACACCCGGCGCACGCTCTGGTTCCGTTCCAGTCGATTCCCGCAGCCCTTGTGCTATTGCTGTTCCCCGCAACGATGCGAGGTTCCCATGCTCCCCATTCCCGCCGACATCTTCACCGAACAAGAGGACGTCTCGCCCGACGGCCTTGCCAATCTCGGTCCGCTCCGCCGGCTCGCAGGGAGCTGGCAGGCGGACAAGGGCATCGACATCAATCCGAAGGCGGAGGGGCCGGAGCGGCGGACCTTCATCGAGCACATCCGCATGGACCCGATCGATCCGCAGGCCAACGGGCCGCAGCTGTTTTACGGGCTGCGCTATCACATCCACATCAACACGCCCGAGGAAGACATCACCTTCCACGACCAGGTCGGCTACTGGCTGTGGGAGCCCGCGACCGGGCTGATCATGCAGACGCTCGCGATCCCGCGCGGACAGGTCCTGCTCGCCTCGGGCAAGGCCGGGCCGGATGACAGGAAGATATCGGTCACGGCGAAGCGCGGCGATACCGCTTACGGAATCTGCTCGACCGATTTCCTGGAACAGGCCTTCCGCACCGACTCCTATCGCTGCGACATCACCTTCAACGATGACGGAAGCTGGAGCTATCTGATCCAGACCGAGTTGTTCGTGCGCGGCGCGCCGTTCAATCATCACGACAGCAACACGCTCAAGCTCGTCGCGCCGCCCAAGCTCAATCCACTGGCGGTGATCGTGAAGGATCGCGCCGGGCGCGATGGATCAGGCGCCTGAAGCGGACCGGAGAATTGCATGAAGCCCTACGTCATTTGCCTGATGCACTCCAGCCTGGACGGCCGCACGCATCCCAGCCGCTGGCGGCCGAAGGGGGCGAGCACAGACTGGTTCGAGAAGATCCATGACGAGCTCGGCGGCGACGCCTGGGTGATCGGCCGCGTCACCGGCTCGGAGTTCGCCAAGGGCAAGCCCTATCCCGAAACGGCGGGCGAGACATTTCCCCGCCAAAGCTGGTTCGCGCGGCGCGATGCGAAAACCTACGGCGTCGTGCTCGATGCGCAGGGCAAGATCGGCTGGGGCCGGTCCGACATCGGCGGTGACCCGATCGTGGTGGTGCTGACCGAGGGCGTGCCGGATTCGCATCTGGCGGGGCTCCGCGGCGAGGGTGTGTCCTACATCTTCGCCGGCAAGTCCGAGATCGACCTGGCGCTGACGCTGGACATCCTCAATCGGGAGCTCGGGGTGAAGCGCCTGCTGGTGGAGGGCGGCGGCGTTGCCAATGGCGCCTTCCTGCGCGCCGGCCTCATCGACGAATTCAACCTGATCCTCAGCCCCGCGATCGATGGCGCCAGGGGCGCACCCTTCGTGTTCGATTCGACGGACGCGGACAGCGACAAGCGCGCGCCGCTCGCCGCGATGACGCTGGAGAGCACGCGCGACCTCGGCGGTGGCGTTCTGCTGCTGCGCTATCTGATCAAGAACGACCCGCAAGCGATGCCCAGGTAAGGCATCGGCATGGGACAATTGGAGCACATCGTCATCGTCGGTGCCGGCGCGGCCGGGCTGATGGCGGCGCGCGAGCTGGCACGTGCGGGCAGGACGGTCACGATCCTGGAGGCGCGCGAACGCTGCGGCGGACGCGTCCATCCACTGCCGGCGTCGGAGTTCGGCTACCCCGCCGATGGCGGCGCCGAATTCGTGCATGGCGAGGCGCCGGTCACGCGCAAGCTTGTGCGCGAGGCGGGACTGTCGCTGCAGGAGATCGAAGGCACCCAGTGGAGCTTTGACGGCACGAGGCTCTCGCGCGAACATCGTCACGATCCGCACGAGGCAGAGCTTCAAGCCGCGCTGGGGGCATTGACGGATGATCTCACGGTTGCCGATTTCCTGCGCCGTCATTTCGCCGAGCCCGAGTATGTTCAGCTGCGCTATTCGATCGAGCGCATGGTCGAGGGCTATGACGCCGCCGACCCCGAGCGCGCCTCGACGCTGGCGCTGCGCGAGGAATGGATGGACGGCGGGCATCACACCCAGGCGCGCATCGTCGGCGGCTACGGCGCGCTGATCGATTTTCTGGCGAGCGCGTGCCGCGGGCTTGGCGTGACGTTTCGCTTCGGCTGCGCGGTGTCAGCGATCGAGGAGACGGGCGGCGCGCTGGCCGTCCGCTGTGCCGGCGGCGACGTGCATGGCTGCGATCGCGCGGTCCTCACCGTGCCGCTGCCGTTGCTGCGCGAGATCGCGCTTCCGGAGCCCGCACGCGCGAAGGCTGCGGCAGCTGACGATATCGGCTTCGGCAGCGTGATAAAAATCCTGCTGCGGTTCGCGCGGCCGTGGTGGCGCGAGCGAAGCGAAGACCTTGCGGACATGACCTTCCTGCTGTCGGACCAGTCGATCCCGGTGTGGTGGACGCGGCATCCGGACCAGCATCCCGTGCTCACCGGCTGGTTCGGCGGGCCGCGAACGGCCGAGCTTGCGAAGCTCGATCGGCAAGGGCTGATCGATGCCGGGGTCGTTTCGCTTGCGGCGATCTTCGGCGTGTCGCGGGCCGACATCGCGCGCGATCTCGTGGCGGCTGCGGCGACCAACTGGCTGCACGATCCCTTCGCGCGCGGCGCCTATTCCTGGGCGACGCCGCGGACGCGCGAGGCCCAGGCGATCCTGGCGCGCGCCGACGGCCCGGTGCTGTTCTCAGGCGAAGCGCTCTATCGCGGCCGCGACATGGGGACGGTCGAGGCGGCGCTGGCGAGCGGGCTGGAGACGGCGGAGATGATTTTGCGGGGATGAAAAAAGGCCCGCACAAGGCGGGCCTGATCTCTCACCAGCGGCCGCCGCCGAAGCTGAACGTCACGCCGGGACCTCCGCCACCATAGTAGCCGTACGGTCCGCCGCCGTAATAGCCGTGGTGCCGCGGGTAATAGCCGTAGCTCCGGTCGTAGCTCCGGTAGTGCGGGCGATAGTAGCCGTGGTTGTGATGACGCCATTGGTGATGGCGATGGCCATGGTGGTGGTGCCTGTGCTGTGCGCTGATGTCGGTGGACTGGCCGGCTTGCGCGTTCTGCTTCGCGCTGGCCTTGCCCGCCGCGTTGGCCGTGGATCCGCCGGCGAGCGCCGCAGCACCCACGGCCATCGCGACAAAGAGATACTTCATGTCATCACTCCAGTTGAGAAGTCGTGTGACAACAGATGGCTGTCCGGTGCGTTCCGGCCAGTCCGGGCGTCGAAACGACGCAGACGGAGTCCCGATCGACGTGTGAATGATGTGGCGCGATCTATTGTCGCATCGCTTCGAGCGAAGCGATCACGTCGGCGGCGGCGACGATGCGCGCGAATTCGCCGTTGAGATTCGACAGCGTCATCGCATGAATCTCTTCGGCCGAATGCTTGTCGCCATCCGGTCCGATCCGGTCGAAGGTCCAGGTCGCATCGCGCACGAGGCCCGCGTCGAAACCGAGATTGCCGGCCATCCGCGTCGTCGTCTCGACGCAATGATTGGTGGTGGCGCCGCAGATCACCAGCGTCGTGATGTTGCCAGCGCGCAGGCGCGTCTCGAGATCGGTGCCGATGAAGGCGCTGTTGACGCGCTTGACGATTACCGCCTCGCCCGGCGCTTCGCGCGCCTCGTCCTTGACCGCGTAGCCGGAGTTTTGCGGCAGGAACGACGAGGTCGGCTTGGTGCCCTCGTGGCGGATGTGGAAGATCGGCGCGCCGCGCTTCCTGAATGCGGCGAGCAGATCGGCGATGCGCGCCACCGCATCCGGATTGTTGCGCCGCTTGCCCGCCGCCTCCCATTCGTCGAACGCGCGCTGGACGTCGACGACGATGAGGGCGGGGAGGGGACTGGTCATGGGATGCGGCTTTCAGGCTTGCTTGCGACCTGAACTATGCGAGGCGATCGAGATAGCGCACAATGCCAATCTTCCCTCGTTTCGCGACGAAGGTCCGTAGCCCGGATGGAGCGAAGCGTAATCCGGGAAGGTCTGGCACCGAATTCGGGGCCCCGGATTACGCTTCGCTCCATCCGGGCTACGAGATCTTCTTTCACGGATGCGGATCGGGAAACCCGTGGCGTTCGGAGAGCGCGGCGAGGATTGCGTCCTTGTCCGCGATGAAGGCGCGGCCCTGGTGGCTGCCGGTCTGGTGCGGCGACGTCGTCCCGTCGGCCAGCACGAGCAGCGGCAGCGACTGGTTCTCCTCGCCGACCAGCGCGATCACCGGCAGCCTTGGGCGCGGCCATGCGATGCGCTCGACGTCGAGCTGTTCGGCGACCTGCGGAAACGAGGCGAGCACGCCCTCGATCAGCGCGCAATGCCAGCAATAGAAGCGCTGACCCGGAAAGGCGGGGTCCTCGAAACCAGGGCGCAGCAGAAACAGGCGGTCGCGCGTCATGAATCGCTCCAAAGCATGGCGCGATCATACATGCCGGCAGCAGCGGGCGATGCCGTTACTTGAACGGGTCCTGGATCGACGGCGACGATTGCCGGATGCGGCGCACGCTCACCGGCTTGCCGTCGGAGACGAACAGCAGCTCGTATCGGCGGCCCTCGCTGTCGGTCGCCGTGCAGGTGACGTCCGTGACCTTCCTTGCGGCGAAATTGCCGGTCTGGCGGCAGACGCCGGTCGAGGTCTGCTCGGCCGGCACCGGCAGGCCGTCGACCTTGGGGCGGTCCTTGGAATTGAGCAGCATGCGGTCGATTCGCAGCTCGTAGGAATTGTCGTCCGCGCGCTGGCCGTTCTCGCCGGAGAACGACACGACGTGGTTGGCGTCGGAGGGATCGTCGACGGCGACCGCGAAATTGACCCGGCCCTTGTCGCCATGGGCGTAAGCCACCGTCTTGCACGCGAAGGTGCGCCCCGCGACCTTCAGCGTCTTGCAGTGGCCCGACATCAGCGCCAGCAGGTCGATGAAGGCGTTTTGCGCCGGCGGGTTGTTGATGGGGATGGGCGCGGAAGACTCGGCAAAACAAGGGCTTGCGAGAATCGCGAGGGCCGCGGCGAGGACCGGTCGGCGGAGGCGCATCATCAGGCTCGTATGCCAGGGGGCCACGGCGGCGGGAAAGTTCCGCTCAACAACGAGCGAACCACAAATTGGTTGCGAACCCGTTTGTTCAGCTAAACCCGACTGGAATACCACCGCACCACCCATCGGCGATTCACCCGATCGCCCCATCCCGTCCTAGCAGGCCACTTGCTGCCAGACCGATGTTTTTTTCGTGGCAGAGCTAGCCCGTCGCCGCCTGCCAGCGCGCGTCGCGAAGGGAGGGCCGGCGGTGCAGGCGGGCGTCGAGCAGCGCGCGGGCGCGGGGCAGCTCGCCGCTGCGCATGAGCGCGACGATGTAGGTATCCTCGATCAGTTCGCGCTGGGCATGGCTGCCGCCGATGCGAACGACCTCGCCGAGGACGGGCGCGAGCGTTCGCACGCATGAGGTGTAATCCTCGCGGGCAAAGGCCGCGAGCGCACGGCAGATCGCCGGCACCACGGGACCGGCCGGCAGCTTGCCGTCGCCGAGCCGCTGCTCGATCGCCGCAAGGCGCGCGGCCAGCGCTCCCTGGTTCTGCGTCGCCGCAGCGAACAGCGCCATGTGGACGTCGGCAAAGGGCAGGCTCGATTTCGGAAACAGTTTTTGCGCGGTTGCGTCGGCCTCGAGCCAGAGTGCCTCCGGCACGGCGTGGCCGTAAGCCGACAGGCGCCAGAGCAGCGAGGCGCTGTCGGTGATGACGTTGAGCGGCGGCGCCTGCGTGGCGGAGGGCTGAAGCACGTCGGCATAGATCGCAAGCGCGCGGGCGGCATCGCCGTGTTCGAGCGCGCCGAGCGCCTGATGCCAGCGAATATGGCCGTGCAGGATGCCGGTGCGGTCGTAGGAGGGGATCCATTCGTCGACGAGACGGTCAGCCGCCTCGATCGAGCCGTCCTCGAACATCGCATGCAGCACGGCGTGCGCGGCGTGGGCGTTCTGACGGCGCAGGTCAAAACCACGTTCGGTGACGCCGCGGCCGCGCGCGACGTCGCCATTCTCCGTCATCGCCCAGCCGGACATGGTGAGAAACCACCAGTCCTCGCCATAATGCTGCGCGACGCGCTCGCACAGCTCGTGCCGGGCGCGGTCGTGATCGGGCATGCCGGAGAACGCAAAGAGACCGAACGCGCCGAGCGGCAGCGACAGCACCACGGCGTCGCGCGGCCATGCGTCGACGTGTTTCAGCGTCGATGCGATGGCTTCGGGCAGCCGTCCCTCGATCGCAAGCGCCAGCGTCTCGACATGCGAGCGCTCGCGCTCCGTGCCGCGCTTGGCGACGCGTTCGCGTGCCACTGCCGCCTTCTGCCGCGCGAGGTCGCCCTGCTGATAGAAGGCATGCACGCGGGCGCGGGCGATATGGGGCAGCGCGAAATCCGGATCGGCCGCAATCGCGCGTTCCAGCGCCTCCGCCGTGCCGGTCCAGCCGGCCAGCATGAGATCGACGCCTTCGCGATAGGCGCTTGCCGCCTCATCGGAAGAGGTGGAGAGCGGCAGGCCGTAGCGGTCTTCGTGCGCCGTCATCGTCTTCAGCTCTCAAGCTGTCCGCGCGCGGCGTCCCTCGATCGGATAGGCGGGGTCGTTGTAGCCCGGCGTCGAGGGATGGCCCGGCACGACCAGCCTGTCGATCAGCGCCTCGTCATCCCCAGTGAAGCGGTAGTCGAGCGCGCCGATGTAGCCGTCCCACTGCTCCTCGGTGCGGGGGCCTGCGACGATCGAGCTGACGAAGGCGGAGTTCAGCACCCAGGCGACCGCGAACTGGCCGGCGGTGATGCCTTTCTTCTCGGCGTGGGTCTTGATCTCCTGCGCGAGCTGGAGCGATTCCGGCCGCCATTCCGTCTGCATCATGCGGGTGTCGTTGCGGCCGGCGCGTGTCTCCTTGTCCGGCGCTGCGTCGGGCTTGTACTTGCCGGTGAGCACGCCGCGCGCCAGCGGGCTGTAGGGCACGATGCCGAGGCCGTAGTAGGAGCAGGCCGGAAAATGCTCGACCTCCGGCATGCGGTTCATCGCGTTGTAATAAGGCTGGCTCACCGCGGGACGGTCGATGCCGAGCCGGTCGCAGATGTTGCAGATCTCGGCGACGCGCCAGGCGCGGTAGTTCGAGACGCCGAAATAGCGCACCTTGCCGGCCCGGATCAGATCGCCCATCGCGCGCACCGTCTCCTCCAGCGGTGTCGCATGGTCTTCCTTGTGCAGATAGTAGATGTCGATGTGGTCGGTGCCGAGCCGCTTCAGGCTCTCGTCGGCGGCCTGCAACACCCAGCGCCGCGACAGGCCGACACGGTTGGGATCGTCGCCCATACCAGTGTTCATGGGGTTGGCGAGTTTCGTGGCGAGCACCCAGGCGTGACGGTTGTTGCCGATGGCGCGGCCGACGACCTCCTCGGATGCGCCCTTCGAATAGGCATCCGCCGTGTCGATGAAATTGATCCCGGCCTCATGCGCCTTGGCGATGATCCGATTTGATGCGGCTTCATCGGTCGGCCCGCCGAACATCATGGTGCCCAGACAGATCGGCGAGACTTTCAGGCCGGTGCGGCCGAGCTGGCGGTATTGCATGGGCGGGTCCTCGATATTTTGATGGAGAGCAGCATAGCTAGCTACCGCCGTCATTGCGAGCGCAGCGAAGCAATCCAGAGATGCGTCCGCGGTGAGATACTGGATTGCTTCGCTTCGCTCGCAATGACGAGGTTGGGGAGGGCGCTTGCCGCACTCTCAGCTGTCATCGCCCGCGAAGGCGGGCGATCCAGTATCCCAGAGACGGCTGTGATTGAGCCGAGAGGCTGCGGCGTACTGGGTCGCCCGGTCAAGCCGGGCGACCCAGTGGTGGGTGTGGCTAGCAACGGCGGCAGTATGACCGCACGCCTATGCCGGCCCCTTCATGATCTTGAACACGCCATTCGCCATCACGATGCAGCGGCCATCCACCGTCACTTCCGTGCTCATGAAGATGAGGCTGCGCGTCGAGCGCACCACGCGCGGACGGGAGATCAGGATGTAGCCGATCTGGCCGGCCTCGACGAAATGGGTGTCGAGCTGCACCGTCGCCATGAACTCCTTGCCGGAAACGTAGCGGGCGGTCATGCCGCAGGTGCGGTCCGCGAACGTCATCATCACGCCGCCCTGGACCATGCCGCGGCGATTGTGGTGCTTGTCCTCGGTGGCGAGCGCGAATTCGTAATGGCCGTCGACCTTGCGCTCCCACAACGGGCCGATCAGGTGCATGAAGCCCGTGGTCTCCAGGATGCTCCAGCCGTCCGATTTGAGCCTTGCGGCGGCCTTGTTGGTCATGTGGTCGTCCATTGCTGCGCGGGCCTTGCGATCTCATTTCATCGGGGCCGGACGTGGTGTAGTCAAGCATCATGAGACCGTTCGACGATGCCACACGGCGGAATATCGCGGCTGCCTGCGCGGCCTTCACGCGGCTGCCGGAGGACGATGCGCCGGCCGTATTGAAGCGCGCCGCGGTGGCGGTCGCGCTGACCGCGACGAGTGACGGCGATGACACCGCATTCCTGCTCACGCTGCGCGCGTCACACCTGCGCGCCCATCGCGGCCAATGGGCCTTGCCGGGCGGTCGCTGCGATGCCGGCGAGACCCCGGTCGAAGCGGCGCTGCGCGAGCTTGATGAGGAGCTTGGCCTCCGCCTCTCGCACGCGGAGGTGCTCGGCACGCTCGACGATTATCCGACCCGCTCCGGCTATCTGATCACGCCCGTGGTGGTCTGGACGGCCGACAGTGCCGCGATCCGGCCGAACCCGGATGAGGTCGCCTCGGTCCACCGCATCGCGCTCGCCATGATCGAGCGCGAAGACGCGTTCGACTTCATCGCGATTCCCGAAAGCTCCCGCCGCGTGATCCGCTTCCATCACGAGACGAGCCTGATTCACGCGCCGACCGCGGCGCTGATCTACCAGTTCCGCGAGGTGCTGGCGGGGCGTCACACCCGCGTCACCGAGCTGGAACAGCCGGTGTTCGCCTGGAAGTGACGATGGTAAACGGCGCGTTAACGTGACGGTTACCGGATGCCTGCTAAGAGGGCAGCATGCATCATTCGATTCGAAAACATCTCGCGCTGGTTCCATTCGCGCTCGTCCTGCTCGCGCCCGTTGCGCGAGGCGGCGAGGCCGACGCGCTGCCGCCGGCCGTCCGCGATGCCAAGGCCCAGCTCTTGTCGCAGTTCTTTGCGCAGGGTGGGGCGTCGCCGGCCGTGCTCGAATATCGCCGCAAGCTGCAGGAATATCAGGCGGCGCGCGCGGCCTTCGACGAGGAGGCGGGTGCCTATTGGAGCCAGATCTCCGAGAAGCGGAAAGGCCGCAACGCCAAGCGGCGCAGCGGACAGCAGGTGATGCTTGATGATTACGTGCTGGAGCATCCGCCGCTCTATAATGGGCCGAAGCGGCCGGTGAATCCGGAGCCGGAGGAAACGCCGGATCGTCCGACCAGAAAGCCGATACCGGTGGTCGCCGATCTCCTGCAGGCGGCGCGGGAGCTCTATCAGTTCACGCCGCAGCGGCCGTCCAGCGAGGTCGAGTTCAAGCGCGCCTATGCTCGCTACGCGCTCGCCTCCGGGGTGACGCGCGAGCAGGCGGTGCGGGTCTATTCGTTCGAGACCGGCGGCACCGGCAATTACGACGTGCAGGCGGGTATTGAGCATGGCGGCAAGCGCGCGATCTCGACCGCGATGGGCTACAACCAGCTCCTGACCACCAACAGCGTCGAGCTGCTGGCCGAGCAGGGGCATGAACTCATCCGTGCGCTTTCCGACAAGGTGGCGCGGACGTCCGGGCCGACGCGCCAGCCACTCGAGCACAAGCTTGCCGTTCTGAAGAAGATGGTGGCGCAGGCGAAGTCGGTGCCCGACACCTGGTCGGAGCACGAGAAGATCGGCAACACCGCGCAGGGCTGGGCCATGCATGCCATGGTGCTGGACATCGATATCGGCCCGATGCTGCAAACCCATAAGCTTTTGACTTCGGTGCTGTTCGCGCGCGCCAAGGGCTACACCCGGCCGCTCACCGCCGCCGAGCTCGAGATGATGAACCTCACCGGCGACGGCACCGGTCTCGACATGGTGACGATGCCGCAGGCGATGCGCGAGCAGGTGCCGACCTCGAACTTCTTCCAGCGCGGCGGCTACGAGCGCAACCCGGTCGCGATCCGACACAACACGGTGGCCAAGCTGCTGGCGGTGACGGACACGCGGATGGACAGTAACAGCAACAATGCCGGCGCACGGGAGCTGGCGGGGGCGTTTTAGTCCTCGCTGCCACATCCTCCGCTGTCATGCCCCGGCTTGACCGGGGCATCCAGTACGCCGCAGCCTCTGGATTGAATCACGACGGCCTCTGGAATACTGGATCACCCGCTTTCGCGGGTGATGACCGAGTGTGTGGCGGCGTCGTCGCCCCTACTGATCCGACCCGAACTTGAACTTGCCGTCGCCTTCGAGATACGGGCCGCTGCGCATGTAGAGCTGGCCGTTGTGGCCGATGAAGAACAGCGTGCCTTTCGGCACCTTCTTGGCGCCCTTCAGGAGTTCACCGGCGTTGCTGGTGCCCATCTTGTAGGAGAAGGTCTTGCCTTCCTTGTCATAGGCATAGCCGGTGTCGGGCTTGAGCTCCCAGGGCGTTGCCGCGGTCTGCGCCAATGCGGGTGCGCTGAACGCGCCGAGCGCTGCTGTGAGTGCAAGTGCAAATGTCTTCGTTGAAAATGCCATCGTCCCATCCTCCCCATCGTTGGGGTTGCCGTCTTGAACAAATCACGAACGGCGTTTACAGGTCAATTTGCGAAAGCGCCGCAGCGCATCACGTCCTGCCCAGCAGTTTGTGATTTTCCCTTGGTCCCCGCGCGACTATGTTCCGCTTTCAGTCTAGAACGCAATTCGACAAAAATATTGGTAGGGGGATGATTCGGATGAACCATGTCGTGAAAGCCTGCTCAGCCGCCGCGCTGTTGGTGACGGCGCTGGCGCCCGACGCCCGGGCGGATGACTACCAGCTCAGCCACAACCAGCGGATTTCGTGCAGCCGTGGCCTCGCCCCGGGCAAGCTGAACACCGCGACCTGCAAGTCCTACACTTACCTGTTCAATACCAAGACCTCGGAATATTTCCGCTGCCAGGTCTCGCTCGCGCTGACCCGCGACAACAAGGAAGTCATCAACGTCCAGACCGACGGCGGTTGTACCAAGAAGCCGCGCATCTTCGAGACCGACGGCAAATACGATTTCGACGCGACCGAGACCGAACCGCCGAACACCAACTCGTTCTTCGGCCCCGGCGGCTACTCGGTCTGGGCCGCCGACGTCACCGCGCAGAAGGTGCGCGGCTGCATCATCATCTCCTCCGGCCTCGGCTCCGACATCTCCAAGTGCCTGGACATGACCTTTCAGTAAGGGGCTTGCCAGTATCGATTGCCGGCGACGGCGAGACACGCGCCAGACCCTGACTGCGCCACCTCGCCGCACCCGCGGGTTCCCTGAAAGTCGAGCCGGGTCAGCCGTTTACCGCAGTCCTGTTGTGACTTTTGGATGGGTTGACCCGCTTCCCCCATCCGGCCAATTTCCCGGCCGGTTTGGGGAGTACAACAACCATGAAACGGACGATTTTCGGCGCGGCCGCGGCTCTTGCCCTGGCGGCGTCGGCACCTTGCGCGCATGCGCAATCCTTCATCAACGTGCTGACCGGGGGCACCTCCGGCGTCTACTATCCGCTCGGGGTCGCGATCGGAAAGATCTACGGCGACAAGATTCCGAACGTGAAGACGCAGGTGCAGGCCACCAAGGCGTCGGTCGAGAATCTCATCCTGCTCCAGCAGGGCCGCGGTGAAATTGCGTTCACGCTGGGTGACTCGCTCAAGGCCGCCTGGGAGGGCGACGAGGAAGCCGGCTTCAAGTCCAAGCTGGACAAGCTGCGCACCATCGGCGCGATCTATCCGAACTACATCCAGATTGTCGCGACCGCCGAATCGGGCATCAAGACGCTCGCAGACCTCAAGGGCAAGAGCCTGTCGGTCGGCGCGCCGAAGTCGGGCACCGAGCTCAATTCCCGCGCGATCCTCGCGGCCGCAGGTATGACCTATAAGGACCTCGGCAAGGTCGAATATCTGCCGTTCGCCGAATCCGTCGACCTCATGAAGAACCGCCAGCTCGGCGCGACGCTTCAATCGGCCGGCCTTGGCGTCGCCTCGCTGAAGGATCTCTCGAGCTCGGCCTCGATCACCGTGGTGTCGGTGCCGAAGGAGACCATCGACAAGATCGGCCCGCCCTTCATCTCGGCAATCATTCCGGCCAATACCTATACCGGCCAGGACAAGGACGTGCCGACCGCGGCCGTAGTCAACTATCTCGTGACGAGCTCCGCGGTGTCGGACGACCTCGCCTATCAGATGACCAAGCTGATCTTCGAGTCGCTGCCCGAATTGCAGAACGCCCATGCCGCGGGCAAGGAGATCAAGCTCGAGACGGCCGCCACCGGCAGCCCGGTTCCGCTGCACCCCGGTGCGATCCGCTATTACAAGGAAAAAGGGCTGATCAAGTAGTCAGCTTTCGTTATCGGACGTCATGGCCGGGCAAAAGCGCGAAGCGCGTCTTCGCGTAGATGTCCCGGCCATCCACGTTCTAAGGCTAGGCGAGCAAGTCCGTGGATGCCCGGGACAAGCCCGGACATGACGGTTCGGATGAGCCGTGCCAATGCTATAAATTTTGCAGGTGGACTGGGGCGATTTGAAATGTTGGAAAAAGCACAGGGCACCGAAGCGCCCATCAAGGTTGAATTCGACAATTTCGAGCATGGCTTTCCGGAAGGTTTTGGTCCGGGTTGGTGGGGCCAACTCGCCTACTGGATCGGCATCGCCTTTGCGACCTTCCAGCTCTATGTCGCGGCCTTCAACTATCTGCCGAGCCAGGTGGTGCGCGGCGTCCATGTCGGCTTTCTCGTACTCCTCACCTTCGGCCTGATCGCCAATTTTACGGCGAAGAGCGACTTTGGTCGTGCGCTCGGCTGGGTTATCGGTGGCGCCGGCTTCTTCTGCGGCCTCTATCAGTGGATCTTCTACGCCGATTTGATCGCGCGCGACGGCGATCCGACGCGGCTCGATCTCGCGGTCGGCACGCTGCTTGCGGTGCTGATCTTCGAGGGCACGCGGCGTCTGATGGGCGCGGCGCTGCCGCTGATGTGCGGCGCGTGTCTCGTCTACTGGTTCTTCGGGCAATACCTGCCGTCGCCGCTCAACCATCGCGGCTATGATTTCGACCAGATCGTCACGCATCTGTCGTTCGGCACCGAAGGCTTTTACGGCGTGCCGATCTACGTGTCGGCGACCTACATCTTCCTGTTCATCCTGTTTGGCTCGTTCCTGGAGCGCGCCGGCATGATCCAGCTGTTCACCGATGTCTCGCTCGGCCTGTTCGGCCGCACGCGTGGGGGGCCTGCCAAGGTCGCGGTGTTCGCCTCGGGCATGATGGGCACGATCTCCGGCTCCGGCGTCGCCAACGTCGTCACCGTCGGCCAGTTCACGATTCCGCTGATGATCAAGTTCGGCTATCGCCGCGCCTTTGCCGCCGGTGTCGAGGCGACGGCCTCGATGGGCGGCCAGATCATGCCGCCGGTGATGGGCGCGGTCGCCTTCATCATGGCGGAGACGCTCGGCGTCCAGTACTCGGAAATCGTCAAGGCGGCGGCGATCCCCGCCATCCTCTATTTCGCGTCCGCATTCTGGATGGTGCATCTGGAGGCCGGCAAGCACGGTCTCGTCGGCATGAAGCGCTCGGAAATCCCGAGCGCCTGGAAGGCGCTGGTGACGCGCTGGTACCTCGTGCTGCCGCTCGCCGCTCTCGTCTACATGCTGTTCGAGGGCTTTACGCCGCTCTATGCCGGCAGCATGGGCCTCGCACTGACGGTGACGCTGATCCTCGGTGCCAGCATCACGGCCGGCGCCTCGTCGATGGTGATCCGCTCCATCTTCTGGATCGGGCTCGCGCTGGTCGTCGCCGCGCTGTCGCGCGACGGCCTCCAGATCGTGCCGGTCGCGAGCGTCGTCGTCGGCCTGATCGTGATCACGGCTTTCATCCGTGGCGGGTTCAAGGCCCTGCGCGAGTGCCGCGACGCGCTGGCCGAAAGCGCCAAGTCCGCCATCACCGTCGGGATGGCCTGCGCCATCGTCGGCGTCATCATCGGCATGATGTCGCAGACCGGCGTCGGCACCATTTTTGGCAGCTGGGTGATCGGGCTCGGCGAGAAGAGCCTGTTCCTGGCGCTGATCATGACCATGCTGCTGTCGATCCTGCTCGGCACAGGCATTCCGACCATCCCGACCTACATCATCACCGCCGCGCTCGCCGCGCCGGCGCTGGCGAAGCTCGGCGTGCCCTTGATCGCGAGCCACATGTTCGCGTTCTATTACGGCATCATGGCCGATCTCTCGCCGCCGGTGGCACTCGCAGCACTCGCGGCAGCGCCGATTGCGAAGGAGAACCCGGACAAGATCGGCTGGGAGGCGATGCGCATCGCGCTCGCCGGCTACGTCATCCCCTTCATCTTCGTCTATTCGCCGGCGCTGATGCTCCAGGCCGGCGATCCCATGGCGGCAAAGCTCGGCTTCTACGGCGCGGTGGCGCTCGCGGCCCTGAAGGCGCTGGTGGCAATCGGCCTGTTCGGCATGGTCGCGATCGGCTTCCTGTTCACGCGCATGACGCTGCTCGAACGTGTCCTCGCGCTCGGCGCCGCGCTCTGCCTGCTCGGCGACTTCCCGCTCAGCGACACCGCGGGCTTCACGCTCTCCGCCGCACTCGTGCTGTGGCAGTGGCGGCAGCGTCCGCCGGCAGTGATCGAGGCGGTGTGAGCCTCTGCTTCGCCACAGCGGGTGGCGTGAAAGCGCTCGCGCTTTCCGCCTTCACGCTGGTGTGGACGCATTCGATTGCGAAGGTCGATTGGCAGGAGGACTGGCGCGTCACACCTGCCGGCCTCGAATTGGTGCAGGCGCGGGTCAAGGGCACCGGGCCCGGCATGGAGCCGCCGCCCGAGGCGCGACTGGTCGACGGCTGGTTTCGATGGAGGCCCGCGCGCGCGCCGATGCCGGAGGTCGTGCTCGGCAATTCCGGCGCGGCCGGGGAATGGCGGTTATGCCATGATGGAAGCTGCCGGACGTTGTCGGAGATTGTCGGGCATCCCATTGGTGCTAACGTTACGACGATGAAAGTCTGTAACGATCCGTAGCCCGGATGAAGCGAAGCGCAATCCGGGAACAGTCGCCCCGGATTACGCTGCGCTCCATCCGGGCTACAAGAACAACAACACGGGAGAAACGCGATGGATCGGCTCAAGGGCAAGGTTGCGATGGTGGTGGGCGCCGGCTCGATCGGGCCGGGCTGGGGCAACGGCAAGGCGACCGCCGTGACCTTCGCGCGCGAGGGCGCGCAGGTGTTTTGCGTCGACCGCAACGGTGCTGCAGCCGAGGAGACTGCGAAGATCATCACCGGTGAGGGCGGCAAGGCGACGGCGTTCACCGCGGACGTCTCGCGCGCGAGCGAGATCGAGGCGATGGTGGCGGCGTGCCTGAAGGCCTATGGCCGCATCGACGTGCTCGACAACAATGTCGGCATCGCCGAGATGGGCAGCGTGGTCGAGGTCACTGAGGAGAGCTGGGACCGCGTCTTCACTGTCAACCTCAAGAGTGCCTATCTCGCCATGAAGCACGTCGTCCCCGTGATGGTGAAGCAGGGCGGCGGCTCGATCATCAACATCTCCTCGATCGCCTCGATCCGGCATGTCGGGATTTCCTATGTCAGCTACAACGCCAGCAAAGCGGCGATGAACCAGCTGACGCGCTCCACCGCGATCGAGTTCGCGAAGAACCATGTGCGGGTGAACGCAATCCTGCCCGGCCTGATGAAGACGCCGATGGTGGAGCATTCCGCAGGTCTTGCGAACAGCTACGCCAAGGGCGACGTCGAGGCGATGTGGCGCGCCCGCGATGCGCAGGTGCCGATGGGGCACATGGGCGAGGCCTGGGACGTCGCCAACGCCGCGCTGTTCCTGGCGTCGGACGAGTCGAAATATGTGACGGGGATCGAGCTGGTGGTCGACGGCGGGATCACGTGCAAGGCGGGGGCTTAAGGCGCCTCATAGTCCGCTGTCGTCCCGGATCGGCGCTTCGCTTGTCCGGGACGACGGCGGCGTTTGCGGACCTATCCGCCCGCGCTCAATTCTGCGCGATCGAGCTCTTCCTCGATCCGGTGAAACGCATCGTCGCCGATCACTTCGGTATCGCGAAGGCCGAGGATCGATTTGCGCGCGGCTTCGATGGCGCGGCGGCGCAGGGGATCGGCGGGTAACTCGCCGCTGGCGATGCCGCCGTGCGGGTCGTCGTCGGCCTGCATCAGGATGGCGCGGTATTCGAGCCGCAGGATTTCCGCTTCCTCCGACGGATCGTCCTCGATCGCATCGAGTGCGGCGCGATAGGCGATCGCGCGGGCGCGCGCGACCTCGATACCGACGGGATCGTCGTCCTTGAGGCCGAAGGCGAGGATCAGCGGCCGCAGCGTCAGGCCCTGGATGACCAGCGAGCCCAGCACCACCGCAAAGGCGATGAAGACGATGAAGTCGCGATGGGGGAAGTTTTCCGGCAGGGCGAAGGCGGTGGCGAGCGTGACGAGACCGCGCATGCCGCACCATGAGATGATGAGGCCGCCCTTTGGCGAGGCAACCTGCTTGGGATCCTTCGGATGATAGAGACCGTTCACGATCAGGACGCGCAGCGTGGTGCGGTAGAACGTGATCCAGGCAAGCCGCACCAGCACCACCGTGAGCAGGATCCAGGCGGCAGCCACGCAATATTCCCAGCGCACCTCCGCGTCGAGCCGCGTCCAGATCGGCCGCATCTGCATGCCGATCAGCATGAAGGCGAGCACGTTGAGCACGAACACCATGGTTTCCCAGACCGCATAGGACGGCACCCGCAGCCGCGCCGGCATGCGCGCCCCCGCCGTGCGCGCGACGGTGATGGCGTAGACGACGATGGTGAGGATGCCGGAGAGGCCGAGATGCTCGGCTGCGATCCAGACCATGAAGGTGGTGGCGAACTGCACGATGATCGCGCTCGGCGCTTCCTTCACGCGTTCCAGGAACAGCGGGATGATGCGCCCGGCCAAAAGACCGGCGAGGACGCTGCCGACCAGCCCGAGTGCAATCGTCGGCGCGACCTCGCTCCATTTCAAATGCTCCATGACGACAGCGCCGACCGCGATGCGATAGATCAGAAGCGCGCTGGCGTCGTTGAGCAGGCTCTCGCCTTCCAGGACCTTCACCATGCGATAGGGCAGCTTCACCTGGCTCAGGATCGCAACCGCGGCTGCGGCATCCGGCGGTGCCACGATGGCGCCGAGCGCAATGGCGGCGGCCCAGGGCATGTCAGGCATCAGCCGGTGCGCGACGAAGGCCACGCCGACCGTGGTCAGGCCGACCGCGGCCACCACCAGGGTCGAGACCGGAACCCAGTTGTTGCGGAGATCGCGCAGCGAGGTGTCGAAGGCGGCATCCATCAGCACCGGTGCGACAAAAAGTGCCAAGGCGAGGTCGGGTTCGAGCGTCCAGGACGGGCTGTTCGGAACGAAGGCGATCAGCGCGCCGCCGATGGCGAGAAAGGTCGGGTAGGGGACCTTGATCCGCCGCGCCAGCGCCGATAATGCAACGGCGCCGAGCAGAAGCACGATGATCCATTCGAATGTCGACACGTTGATCCCCGAAACCGATTTTGGCTGTGCCACAAGCTAGCACCAATCCGGCCGTATGATGGATAGTGCGCCTTCAAGGCAAGGCTCAAGCCAAGACCAAAGCCAAGACTTTCATGCGTTCTCAAAATCTCATTCGATTGTCCGGTGCGGTGGCGCTCTGTGCGCTTTCGCTCGGAGCGGCCCATGCCGCGACCGGGGGTGAGCCCGCCGCCGTCGTGCAGGTCGACGTCGCGCCGTGCCTCGCTGCTGCTGCCGCCGACGACATGGACAAGGCCGGCTCCGCCTGCGCTTCCGTCATCGACAACGAGAAGACCGCCAAGGCGGACCTGGTCAAGGCGCTGGTCGCGCGCGGCGCGCTCTATGCGCGACATGACCAGGTCGACCGTGCGATCGCCGACGACAGCCGCGCCCTTCAGCTCGATCCGACCCTGGCCGACCTCTTCAACGCCCGCGGCGAGCTCTGGCTGAAGAAGGGCGACAAGCCGAAGGCGGTGCAGGATTTTGGCGCCGCGCTGAAGATCGATCCGAACCACGAGAAGGCCAAGGCCAACCACAAGGCGATGGCGCGCGAGCTCGAGCGGATCGGCGCGCAGATGGCGGTGGCCGGCAAGCCCAGCTTCAATTGCAGGAGTGCGGCCCGGGCCGTCGAGAAGGCCATCTGCGCCAACCGCGAGCTCGCCGATCTCGATCGGGAGATTTTTGCGTCGAATGCCCGCGTGATCTGGGAGGCGCGCAGTCCTGCGGAAGCCAAGGCGCTTCAGCGCGAGCAGGACGAATTCATTGCCCGCCGCAATGCCGGTTATGGGCGAGCCGGGTACGATCTCAAGAAGGCGATGCAGGAACGCTTGCAGCGGATCAACGGGGTGGACGGGTATTGAGGCGGTCTTCGCCTCTCCCCGCGTGCGGGGAGAGGCCGGAATTCGAGCGAAGCTTGAATTCCGGGTGAGGGGGACTCTCCGCGAGTCCTCATCGTCACCGTCTCCGCGGAGAGTCCCCCCCACCCCACCCTCTCCCCGCAAGCGGGGCGAGGGAGTGATGCTCCCGAGCGTCCCTGACAGGCCCGAATTGAACCCAATCCTTGCCCGCCGCGACAATGGTGAAAACCTGATGTCACGGAGTCTTCCTGATGTGCGGCACGCGTTCTTCCGCGCAAATGTTCCCGTTTGCCAAAGTCCCGCTTCGCGCCTTGCTGCTCTGCACTGCGATGAGCCTTGTCCTCGCCGCCCCGGCCTCTGCTGCCGTCGATTGCGTGATGGGCAGCAAGACCGTTCCTGCCGAACTGATCACGGCGTGCGGCGCTATCATCGACCAAACCGCCAATTCGAGCTCCGACCGTGCGGCCGCGCTGTTGGTGCGCGCCGACGCCAATGCGCGAACCTCAGGCGGCCTCACGCAGGCGCTGCGGGATATCGACCGCGCCATCGCGCTGGACGGCAGGAATGCAAAGGCATGGCGCCTGCGCGGCGATTTGCTGCGCGAGGCCGGCGGCGATCTCAATCGCGCCGCGGCTGATCTCAGCAAGGCCATCGCACTCGATCCGCGGGACGCGGAAGCCTACGAGCTGCGCGGCGTCGTCTACACCAATCAGCGCCGGCTCGACCGCGCGCTCGCCGATTACGATCAGGCGATCAAGCTGAAGCCGGATGATGCGCAGGCCTGGTCCGACCGCGGCGTGAACTATTATCTCGGCGGCGACAACGAGAAGGCGATCCGCGATCTCAGCGAGGCGCTGCGGCTCGATCCGAACCGGCCGCGCGCCTACACCAATCGCGGCGCGGCCTACAAGAAGCTCGGCCAGCTCGACAAGGCGGTCGCCGATGACGGCGAGGCGATCAGGCTCGATCCGAAGGTCCCCGAATATTACGACAATCGTGGCCTGGTACTGGCCGCGATGGGTGAGTACGACAAGGCGATCGCGGATTACGACCAGGCGCTGCGGCTGGCGCCGCGGCCGAACTTCTTCACCAACCGCGGCGATTCCTACCAGCTCAAGGGCGAGCTTGGCGCGGCGCTCAACGACTACGAATCCGCGCTGAAGATCGATCCGAATTTCGCGCAGACCTACGACAACCGCGCCGTGCTCTACAAGAAGATGGGCGAGCGCAAGAAGGCGCTAGCCGATTACGAGACGGCGCTGAAGCTCGATCCCGGCAACGAGAACGCGGCCAATGGCCGCCGCACTGTGATCGCGGAGATCGCGAAGTTCGGCGCCGAGCCGCTGCGTCCGCTCGCGGCGAATTCCGGCAACGGTCCGTCGTTCGATTGCGCCACGGCGAAGCGCGAGGTCGAGAAGGTGATCTGCGCCGACCCGCAACTCGGCGTGCTCGATCGCCAGATCGCCGAGACCTATGAGCGGGTGTTGAAGGTTACGAAAGGCCGTTCGGCCGGCGACCTGCGCAAGACCCAGCGCGATTTCCTCGCCACCCGTGATGCCAGCTTCCGCCGTCCGGGCTACGATCTGAAGAAGATCATGCAGGATCGGTTGCAGCGGCTGAATGCGATGGAGAGTTGAGGCGCCTCTCCGCGCACACTGCGTTCCCTCCCCCCTTGCGGGGGAGGGTTAGGGAGAGGGGGGGCCACAAACTCCAGACTGAGTTCGTGGCCACCCCTCTCTCCCGCTCTCCACCGCAAGGGGGGAGAGGGCTCACCTTTGCTGTGGCTCCAGCTTGCCTCGATGGCCTTTCTTCCCTCCCCCCGAAAGGCCCATCCTTTTCAGCTTGAACCGCGGCCCGTTCCCGGGAAAATACCTCTCAAACAACGCCGGCACTTGATCCCTGTCATGGCGGGACGCTCGTCCTGTCGGTCAGGTCAAGGCCAGGCGAAAAGGGAACGGGAGCGCGGGCATGAACGTCAAGGGAACGAGCCTCTATCACGAGGTCCATGCGCGCTCGCTGGCTGATCCCCAGGGCTTCTGGGCCGAGGCGGCCACGGAGATCGACTGGATCGAGCCGCCAAAGACGATCTTCGATGCCTCGCACGGCGTCTACGGTCGCTGGTTCATGGGGGGCGTCGTCAACACTTGCTACAACGCGCTCGACCGCCATGTCGAACGCGGCCGCGCTGACCAGGTCGCGCTGATCCATGATTCGCCGCTGACGGGCTCGGTCACCAAGTTCACCTATGCCGAGCTATTGGGTGAGGTGCAGGCGCTCGGCGCCATCATGCAGGATTTTGGCGTCGCCAAGGGCGATCGCGTCATCCTCTATATGCCGATGGTGCCGGAGGCCGTCGTCGCGATGCTCGCCTGCGCGCGCATCGGCGCGGTGCACTCGGTCGTGTTCGGCGGCTTTGCCGCCAAGGAGCTCGCCACCCGCATCGACGACGCACAGCCGAAGCTCATCCTCTCCGCAAGCTGCGGCATCGAGCCCGGCCGGATCGTGCAGTACAAGCCGCTGCTCGACGAGGCGATCAAGCTTGCGGGCACGAAGCCGCAGGCCTGCATCGTGCTGCAACGTCCCCAGCATATCTGCGACCTCACGCCGGGCCGCGACTACGATTGGGCGAGCCTTCGCCGCAAGGCGATGAACGACGGCAAGAAGGCCGCTTGCGTGCCTGTCGCGGCCACCGATCCGCTCTACATCCTCTACACGTCAGGCACGACCGGGATTCCCAAGGGCGTCGTGCGCGACAATGGCGGCCATCTCGTCGCGGTGAAATGGTCGATGTTCAACCTCTATGGCGTCAAGCCGGGCGAGGTCTGGTGGTGTGGCTCCGACATCGGCTGGGTGGTCGGCCACAGCTACATCATCTATGGCCCGCTGCTGCATGGCGCGACGTCGATCATGTACGAGGGCAAGCCAATCGGCACGCCCGATGCCGGCGCGTTCTGGCGTATCATCAGCGAGCACAAGGCGGTCGCCTTCTTCACCGCACCGACGGCGTTCCGCGCGATCCGCAAAGAGGATCCTGAAGGCAAGTTCATCCGGCAATACGACCTGTCGCAATTCCGCACGCTGTTCCTCGCCGGCGAGCGCGCCGATCCGCCGACGGTGGAATGGGCGGAGCAGCAGCTCAAGGTGCCGGTGATCGACCATTGGTGGCAGACCGAGACGGGCTGGTGCATCGCCGGCAACCCGGTCGGTCTCGGTATGCTGCCAGTGAAGCATGGCTCGCCGACGGTGCCGATGCCGGGCTACCAGGTCGACGTCGTCGACGAAGCCGCAAAGCCCGTCGGCCCCAACACCATGGGCTCGATCGTCATCAAGCTGCCGATGCCGCCGGGTTGCCTGCCGACGTTGTGGAATCAGGACGCGCGCTTCAAGGACGCCTACCTCACTGAATTCCCCGGCTACTACAAAACCTCGGACGCCGGCTACAAGGATGAGGACGGCTATGTCTTCGTCATGGGCCGCACCGACGACATCATCAACGTCGCCGGCCACAGGCTCTCCACCGGCGGCATGGAGGAGATTTTGGCCTCGCATCCGGATGTCGCCGAATGTGCCGTGCTCGGCGTCAAGGACGCGATCAAGGGCGAGGTGCCCTGCGGCTTCCTGGTGCTCAAGGCCGGCGTGAAGCGGCCGCCTGCGGAGATCGAAAAGGAGATCGTCGCGCTGGTGCGCGACAGGCTCGGCCCCGTCGCCGCCTTCAAGCTCGCCATCACCGTCGGCCGCCTGCCGAAGACGCGTTCCGGCAAGATCCTGCGCGGTACCATCAAGAAGATTGCCGATGGCGAAGCCTGGACCATGCCGGCCACGATCGAGGATCCCAAGGTGCTGGACGAGATCGGTGAGGCGCTGAAGGGGAGGGTGTGAGGTTACGCTCGGGCCGTCGTGCCAATGAGGTGCGACGCTGCCGCCCCAACCTCTGCTGTCATCACCCGCGAAAGCGGGTGATCCAGTACTCCGCGGCGGTAGTTGCGTGACCCAATGACCGCCGCGGCGTACTGGATTCCCCGCTTTCGCGGGGAATGACAGCGAGCGGGGAACGACGCCCAGGGACTTACAATCTCCTCATTCCGCGCTAAACAGGGCCGGCCAACAGGGGACCTCGTATGCCACTCGCCACCGCGCCGCGCCTGCTTGTCGCCGTGTTGCTCGCCATCGCTGTCTCCGCCTGCTCCGCGCGCTACCAGACGCCGGTAGCGGTGGGTGGCGACGATGACGACGCGGTCTGCCAGAGCCGCGGCTATGCGGCAGGCTCGCCCGAATATGTGGCGTGCCGCAAGGACCGTGACGTCCAGCGCAACGCTGCGACCACCCGCGCCGACCGCCGCCAGCGCGATCTCGGCGAATACATGCTGAACAATCCCCAGCGGCCGTAGGTACAACTCGGTTCGTAGCCCGGATGTAGCGAAGCGCAATCCGGGAGACGTGCATCGGCGTGTCGTGCATCCCGGATTACGCTGCGCTCCATCCGGGCTACTCTTGTTGAAGAGACAAAGCAAAAACGCGGCAGGTTTCCCCGCCGCGTTTTGATTGCGTTCGATGACGAATTGAGAGGGGAGCCTTACTCCTCCTCCTCGTCCTGCTTCTTGCCGCCGAGCGTCTTCAGCTTTGCGAACACGGCGTCGACGTTGAGGTCGTCGCTCGAGCGCTCGGCCGGCTCGAATTCGTCCTTCTTAGTGGTTTCGGAAGCCGGCAGCAGGGTGGCGCCGCCGTAGGATGCGTCGATCGGCTTTTCCTTCGCCGCGCGCGCCACTTCGAAATCGAGCTCGATCTGCGAGCAAAGGCCAAGGGTCACCGGGTCGATCGGGGTCAGCTGGGAGGTGTTCCAGTGGGTACGGTCGCGAACGCTGGCGATGGTGCTCTTGGTGGTGCCGACCAGGCGCATGATCTGGGCGTCCTTGAGCTCCGGATGGCTGCGCAGCAGCCAGAGGATGGCGCTCGGGCGCTCGTGACGGCGGGAGACCGGGGTGTAGCGCGGGCCCTTGCGCTTCGGCTGGGGCGGCAGAATCACCTTGCTCTCCTGGAGGCGGAGTCGGTAGTCCGGGTTCCTCTCGCCCTTCTCGATCTCCTCGCGGGTCAACTGGCCGTTGGAGAGGGGATCCATGCCCTTGATGCCCTGAGCAGCGTCGCCGTCGGCGATCGCGCGCACCTCGAGGGGATGCATCTTGGTGAAATCGGCGACCTGGTCGAAGGTCAGCGCGGTGTTGTCGAGCAGCCAGACGGCGGTCGCCTTGGGCATCAGAGGTGCGTTGCTCATGGCAAATCTCCTTTGTGCTTCGCCCACCCCTCTGGAGGCGAAACCGGTGGTCATCAGCGATGACAGGGAATTCGCGCTATATAAGCCCGGAGGGGCTAGCCACGCAATGGTTCTGCTATAGATAGTGCCTTGACAGCGCCCGAAAGGGGGCCCAATTCCCTTGGAAACGCCTGTAGAGTCCTAGCAGACCCTTTTAAGCCCCATTCCATCCATTGACCGCCCCCGCCAGAAGGCGAAACGGGTGATTCGGTCCCGAGATCGCTCAATGTCAGCCAAACCAGACCTCAAGATCGTGCTTTGTTCTCCCCGCGGCTTCTGCGCCGGGGTGGTCCGGGCGATCGACACCGTGGAACGGGCGCTCGATAAATACGGCGCCCCCGTCTATGTTCGCCACGAGATTGTGCACAACAAATACGTCGTCGACGGGTTGAAGAAGAAGGGCGCGATCTTCGTCGAAGAGCTCGCCGAAATCCCGGAAAACACCACCGCGCCGGTGGTGTTCTCGGCCCATGGCGTGCCGAAATCGGTCCCGGCCGACGCCACCTCCCGCAACTTGTTCTCGCTGGATGCGACCTGCCCGCTGGTCACCAAGGTGCACCGCGAGGCCGCGATCCACTTCAAGCGCGGCCGCGAGATCTTCCTGATCGGCCACTCCCATCATCCTGAAGTGGTCGGCACGCTCGGCCAGCTTCCGGTCGGCGCCGTGACCCTGATCGAGACCGCCGAGGACGCCAAGACCATCGTCCCGAAGAACCCCGACAACATCGCCTTCGTGACCCAGACCACGCTGTCGATCGACGACACCGCGGAGATCGTGGCGCTGCTCAAGGAGCGCTTCCCGAATATCAACGGCCCGCACAAGGAAGACATCTGCTACGCCACCACCAACCGCCAGCTCGCGGTGAAGAAGGTGGCGCCGGTGGTTGACGCGCTCATCGTTGTCGGTGCTCCCAATTCGTCGAACTCGCAGCGCCTGCGCGAAGTCGCCGAGCGCGAAGGCTGCGGGATTGCGGTGCTGGCGCAGCGCGCCACCGACATCGACTGGACCAGGTTCGGCAACATCAAGAGCCTCGGCATCACCGCGGGCGCGTCCGCGCCGGAAGTGATCGTCGAGGAGATCATGGACGCGTTCGCCGAGCGCTACACGCTGCATGTGGAGACGGTCTCGGCCGCGGAAGAGAACGAGTTCTTCCCGCTGCCGCGCCAGGTGCGTCCCGAAGCCGCCGCCGAGTAGACTTTTATGGCGGTCTACACCGACGTTGCCGCCGACGAGCTTGCGGATTTCCTGAAGCAATACGATCTCGGCGAGTTGCTCTCCTACAAGGGCATCGCCGAGGGCGTCGAGAACACCAACTTCCTGCTGCACACCAGCAAAGGCTCGTTCATCCTCACGCTCTATGAGAAGCGTGTGGCGAAGAACGACCTGCCGTTCTTCCTCGCGCTGATGACGCATCTCGCCGAGCACGGCGTCACCTGCCCGCTGCCGGTGAAGGCCGGGGACGGCGAGGCGCTGCGCGAGCTGTCGGGCCGGCCGGCCGCGATCATCACCTTTCTCGAAGGCGTCTGGCCGCGCAAGCCGAACGTGGCCCATTGCGCCGGCGTCGGCGAGGGACTGGCCAGGATGCATCTGGCCGGCGCCAATTTTGCGATCAAGCGTGGCAATGCGCTGTCGGTCTCCGGCTGGCGGCCGCTGTTCGACGCGGCGGCAAGCCGCGCCGACCAAGTCCAGCCGGGCCTGCATGCGTTTCTCGCCGCCGAGCTCGACTATCTCTCGAGCGGGGTCTGGCCGAGCAATCTGCCGGAGGGCGTAATCCACGCCGACCTCTTCAACGACAACGTCTTCTTCCTCGGCGACAGGCTCTCCGGCATCATCGACTTCACCTTCGCCTGCAACGACATGCTGGCCTATGACGTCGCGATCTGCCTGAATGCCTGGTGTTTCGAGCCGGACCATTCGTTCAACGTCACCAAGGCGCGCGCCTTCCTCAATGCCTATGGCCGGGTGCGAAAACTCTCCGAGGCGGAAGAAGCCGCGCTGCCGCTGCTCGCGCGCGGCGCCGCGATCCGCTTCCTGCTGACGCGGCTGGTCGACTGGCTCAACGTGCCCGAGGGCGCGCTGGTCAAGCCCAAGGATCCGCTGGAGTATTTTCGCAAGCTGCGCTTCCACCAGAGCGTTTCCAGCGTGCGCGACTACGGGCTGATGCCGTCAGGACTGGTCGCGTGAGCGAGCTTCCCATCGTCACGATCTATACCGACGGCGCCTGCTCGGGAAATCCCGGGCCCGGCGGCTGGGGCGCGATCCTGAAGTTCGGCGACAAGGAAAAAGAGCTGAACGGCGGTGAACGCCACACCACCAACAACCAGATGGAATTGATGGCGGCGATCTCCGCGCTCGAAGCGCTGAAGAAGCCGTGCACCGTCGATCTCTATACCGACAGCCAGTATGTGCGGCAGGGCATCACCGGCTGGATCCACGGCTGGAAGCGCAACGGCTGGCGCACTGCCGACAAGAAGCCGGTGAAGAATGTCGAGCTA
Source organism: Bradyrhizobium sp. Arg816 (assembly GCF_029989365.1). GTDB lineage: Bacteria > Pseudomonadota > Alphaproteobacteria > Rhizobiales > Xanthobacteraceae > Bradyrhizobium. The sequence continues at coordinate 224,160 of NZ_JAPRAQ010000003.1, forward strand.
TGGCAGCGCCTCGATGCGGCGCTGAAGCAGCACGAGGTCCGCTGGCACTGGGTCAAGGGCCACGCCGGGCACCCGGAGAACGAGCGCGCGGATCAACTCGCGCGGGATGGGATCGTGAAGGCGCGGTTGCAGCAGCGGGTGGGGGAGTAGGCGACGCGCTATCGGCGTCGCCCGGTTTCGTAGGGTGGGCAAAGCGAAGCGTGCCCACGGCTTCTTCTCAATCAAGGAAAGATGGTGGGCACGGCGCTGACGCGCCTTTGCCCACCCTACGGCACTTCCCGCTTGGAAGGAGCTCTGGCCTAAGCTTACAGCTGCCCCAGCAGCGTATCGCCGCCGGAGACCTCGACCTTGCCGGGCATCGCTTCGAGGTTCAGCTTCTTCACCACGCCGTCCTCGACCAGCATCGAATAGCGCTTGGAGCGGATGCCGAGGCCGTTGCCGGAGGCGTCCAGCTCCATGCCGATCGCCTTGGCGAAGTCGGCATTGCCGTCGGCGAGGAAGATGGCTTCGTTGCGCTGGTCGGTATCGCGCTTCCAGGCGTTCATGACGAAAGCGTCGTTGACGGAGACGATGGCGATGGTGTCGACGCCCTTGTCCTTCATGGCATAGGCGTTGAGGAAGATGCTCGGCAGGTGCATCTTGTGGCAGGTGCCGGTGTAGGCGCCGGGCACTGCGAACAGCGCCACCTTCTTGCCCTTGAAGATGTCGTCGGTGGTCTTCACCTGCGGACCCTCGGCCGTCATCACGCGGAATTTCGCCTCGGGCAGCTTGTCGCCAGTCTGGATCGCCATCGTCAGTCTCCCTGAAAATCGGTCCCGCTTTTTAGACCGTGCGGCGGCGCTGCACAACATTGGCGGCGAGGGGCGCGTCTTTCACCGTTCTGTCATCAGCCGGCAAAACCGCCGGCGTCGAGGAAGGCCTGTTCTTCCTCGGTGGTATCGCGGTCGAGGAGGCGGTTGCGGTGGGGAAAGCGGCCGAACCGCTGGATGATGTCGGCGTGCTCCTGCGCGTATTTCAGGTTCTCGGCATTGTCGGTGTTCTGAAACAACGCGACGCAATGCAACTGGTCGGGCAGGTGCTCGGAATGCATGAAGGGCAAATAGAGGAATTCGAGCAGGATGGGATCGATCCTGCGATCGACGCCCCGATCGATGGCGCGGCGGGCGACGTCGCGCGCCGGCGCGTCGCTGGCAAAGGCTTCCGGCGTGCCGCGAAACATGTTGCGGGGAAACTGGTCGAGCGCGATGACGAGCGCGAGCGCGCCCTCGTCGCTTTCTTCCCAGGAGGCCAGCTCGCCGGCGGTCGCCCGCTTCCATAGCGGAAAAAAGCGACGCCTGACCTCCGCGTCGAAAGCGTCGCTGCGCTTGTACCAGCGCTCGCGGCCGGCCTCGCGCCAGAAGGCGAGAATGCCCGACGGCGTGATGTCGCCGACGTCAGTCATGAACCCAAGAGTCATGAACCAAGGCGCGGCCTAAGCCGCCTCCGCCTTCTTCTCGTCGCGGAGCTGCCGGCGCAGGATCTTGCCGACATTGGTCTTCGGCAGGTCGGTGCGGAATTCGATGTGCTTGGGCACCTTGTAGCCGGTGAGCTGCTCCTGGCAGAACTTGATCACGGCTTCCGCGGTGAGGTTAGGATCCTTCTTCACCACGAACGCCTTCACCGCCTCGCCCGACTTGGAATCGGGAATGCCGATCACGGCGCATTCGAGCACGCCCGGATTGCTGGCGATCACTTCCTCGATCTCGTTGGGATAGACGTTGAAGCCGGAGACCAGGATCATGTCCTTCTTGCGGTCGACGATCTTGGTGTAGCCCTTCTCGTCCATCACGCCGATGTCGCCGGTGCGGAAATAACCGTCCGCGGTCATCACCTTGGCGGTCTCTTCCGGCCTGTTCCAGTAGCCCGACATCACCTGCGGGCCCTTGGCGCAGATCTCGCCGGGCTGGCCGAGCGGGACTTCGTTGCCGTCGTCGTCGCGGATCGAGATGTAAGTCGAAGGCACAGGGATGCCGATCGATCCCGAGAACTCGGTCGTGGTCGCGGGATTGCAGGTCAGCGTCGGCGAGGTCTCCGACAGGCCGTAGCCTTCGGCGATGAAGCAGCCGGTCACCGCTTTCCACTGCTCGGCGACGGGGCGCTGCACCGCCATGCCGCCGCCGTTCGAGATCTTCAGCTTGGAGAAGTCGAGCTTCTTGAAGTCGGGATGGTGCATCAAGCCGTTGTAGAGCGTGTTCACGGCGGGGAAGCTGTTGACCTGGTACTTCGCCAGCTCCTTGACGAAGCCCGCGATGTCGCGCGGATTGGGGATCAGCAGATTGCAGCCGCCGGCGCGCACCGCGAGCAGGTAGCAGGCCGTCAGCGCGAAGATGTGATAGAGCGGCAGCGCGCAGACGATCATGAGCTGATCGACATGCGGCGGCGCGGCGAGTGCCGGCTGGAGCCAGGCGTCGTTCTGCAGGACGTTGGCGACGATGTTGCGATGGAGCAGGGTGGCGCCCTTGGAGACGCCGGTGGTGCCGCCGGTATATTGCAGGAAGGCGACGTCGCCCGGCGACAGCTTCGGCTTGTTGAACGTCAGGCCGCGGCCGACCGATATCGCGTCGTTGAAGGACACCGCGCCCGGCAGCGACCAGGCCGGCACCATCTTCTTGACGCGGCGGACGACGAGGTTGACGATCACGCCCTTGAAGCCGAGCAGGTCGCCCATGCTGCCGACGATGACATGCTTGACTTGTGTCTTCGCGATCACCTGCTCGACCGTGTGGGCGAAATTCTCCAGCACGATGACGGCTTCGGCGCCGGAATCCTTGAGCTGATGCTCGAGCTCGCGCGGCGTGTAGAGCGGGTTGACGTTGACCACCGCGAAACCGGCGCGCAGCACGGCCGCGGTTGCGACCGGATATTGCAGCACGTTCGGCATCATGATCGCGACGCGAGCGCCACGTTGCAGGCCGCGGCCCTGCAAATAGGCGGCGAGCGCCAGCGACATCTGGTCGAGGTCGCGATAGCTGATCGCCTTGTCCATGCAGATGAACGCCTTGCGGTCGGCGAACTTGGCGAAGCTCTCCTCCAGCAGGTCGACCAGCGACGCGTATTGGGTCGGCTCGATATCAGCAGGCACGCCGGGCGGGTATTGCTTGAGCCAGATGCGCTCCATGGAAAACTCCCCTCAATTTACCAGAGCCCGTTGTGTCTCGGGCTTGCCTCATTGCGGCCAGTATCGAGCCTGCCGGAACGGGTGGCAAGCCGTTCGAGGCTTAGGACAAAGGTCCGGGAGTGGCTACTGGAATTGTCGCAAGCCGTTCTGCCGCAGGTGCGAAGCGCGGGCGCGGCTTGCGATGGGTGCCGTTAACTGTTGTTGGCGGGCTTGGCGGCGGGCTTGGTCGCGGCCTTGGGCTTGGCGGGCTTGGCCGCCTGATCGCCGCTTGCCGCAGGCTTCTCGGCGGGTTTCGCCGCCGCATCGTGCTTGGCCGCGGCATGCTTGGTCCCGGCCGGCTTCGCAGCGGACTTGGTATCGCTCTTGGCGTCGGGCTTGGTCGCAGCCGGCTTTGCCGCCGCCGTCTTGGCATCCTTCGGCTTGTCGGCTGGCTTGTCGGTCGCGTCGGGCTTCCTGGCGACGCGCGACTTCTTGCCACGCGGCTTTGGCGTGGCCTGCTGGTCGGCATCGGCCGCGACCGCCGCGATCAGGGCGGTGCCGGTGCGGGTCGGGCCGGTATAGACCAGCACGGGCTCGGCCGCAGCGGGGGCGGAGGCCATCAGCTCGGAGGCCTTCATCAGGGGCGGCTGAAGGCCCGCGGTGAAGAAGGTGACCTGGGCTTCGCCGCCGGTGGCGGAGGCCGATCCGGACGTGCCGCCATTGGCGGCGATCAGTGCGTCGTCATCGTCGCTGGCCGGCCGTTTGCGATGACCGCCGCACATGTCCTCGCGCAGGTTCGGCGGCGAGGCGTCGACCGGCACCAGCCTGTCGACGGTGCCGAGCGAGGGGCGGAGCCAGGTGAGATTGTCCTGGCTGAAGCCGCGCTCGAGCAGCTGCGCCGCCTTGACCGCACGCGCAGTACCGGAGTTGGCGCCCAGCACGACGGCGATCAGCCGGCGGCCGTTGCGCGTGGCCGACGCCACGAGATTGTAGCCGGAGGCGCAGATGAAGCCGGTCTTGAAACCGTCGGCGCCGGGGTAGCGGCCGATCAGCTTGTTGAAATTGCCGGTGACGCGCTTGCCGAAGCGGATTGCGGGGATGTGCACGAAGTATTCGTATTCCGGCAGGTCGCGCAGGAACGAGCGCGAGAGAATGCCGAGGTCGCGCGCGGACGTGATCTGGCCGTCGGCGGGCAGGCCGTTCGGATTGACGTAGCTCGTCTGCGTCATGCCGAGCTTCTGCGCGGTATCATTCATCATCGCCGAGAAGCCGTCGATCGAGCCGCCGACGCCTTCGGCGAGCACCACGGCCATGTCGTTCGCCGACTTCACCATCATCATCTTCAGCGCGTTGTCGACGGTGAGCTGTGTTCCCGGACGGAACCCCATCTTCGACGGCGATTGTGAAGCCGCCGTCGGCGACACCGTGAGCAGCGTGTCGAGCGTCAGCCTGCCGTCCTTGACCGCCTTCAGCGTCACATAGGCTGTCATGATCTTGGTGACGGAGGCCGGATACCAGGGAATGGTCGCGTTCTCGGCCTGCAGCACCTTGCCGCTGTCAGCTTCGATCAGCAGCAGTGCCTCGGCGCCCGCGGTGCGCGGCGCAAGCAGTACGGCGGATGCGAGGGCCGCAGCGAACAGGTTGAACAGGGACTTGCGAAGCAGCGGGCGAAGGGCGTGCACTATCCGATTCCGGTCCTTGGAGACCCGCCGGTTCCGGTCGGATCTCGTGATCTGATGTTCGGTTCTGAAATCCGGCGCCGCCGCTTGCGGCGTCGCAAACCTATACCGGCTCGTGCGTCGAGAACAGGGGTTTCGGCCGGGTATTCCGCGATGAAATAGGCCGAATTTCGACGATGCTATGGGGACTTGACCGCAGTCGCCGCAGCCTCGGCGGCCGTCACGCTGGCCCGTGCATTTTCCTGAACCATGAACTGGGCCCTGGCGAGTTCGGCAAAATGGCCGCCTTTGGCCACGAGTTCATCGAAAGTTCCGCTTTCGATCACGCGGCCGTTCTCGAACACCAGGATCCGCGTGGCATTGCGGATGGTGGAGAGACGGTGGGCGATCACGAACGTGGTCCGTCCCTTCATCACTTCGTCGAGAGCGGCGTTCACCTTGGCCTCGGTGACGGCGTCGAGCGCGCTGGTGGCCTCGTCCAGGATCAGGATCGGTGGATCCTTCAGCAGCGCGCGGGCGATCGACAGCCGCTGGCGCTCGCCGCCGGAGAGCATGCGGCCGCGCTCGCCGGCATTGGTCTCGAAGCCGCCGCTGCGCTCGATGAATTCGAGCGCCTGCGCGCGCTCCGCGGCCTTGCGCATCTCGGCTTCGGTCGCATCCGGCTTGCCGACGTGCAAATTCTCCGCGATCGAGCGGTTGAACAGCAGCGCCTCCTGGAACACCACGCCGATGTTCCGGCGCAGCGACGTCAGCGTCACGCCGCGGACGTCCATGCCGTCGATCCTGATGAAGCCCGACTGCGGATCGAAGGCGCGATGCAGAAGCGCGATCGCCGTCGACTTGCCGGCGCCGGTCGCGCCGACCAGCGCGATGGTCTGGCCGGGCAGCGCGGTGAAGGAGAGGTCCTCGACCGCCGGCCGCTTGCCGTCATAGGAGAAGGTGACGTCGTTGAATTCGACGAGGCCGGAGAGCCGCCCGGCATCGATCGCGTCGGGGCGGTCGTGGACCGCGGGCACGGCGTCGAGCACGTTGAAGAACTCGCGCAGCCGCGGGGCTTCCATGAACACGTTGTTGATGAAGCTCACGACCTGCTCGAGCTTCTGGATCAGCAGCGTCGCGAAGCTCACGAACATCACGATCTCGCCGACGGAGGTGAGCCCCTGATCGTGCAGCGCGATGCCGAGCGTGAAGATCGCGAGCACCGTGATCGTCGTGGAGGCGCGCGTGATCACGGTGACGAGCGCCCACCAGGACAGCACCGGCATCTGCGCGGCCAGCAGCTCATCGGCGACGGAGCGCAAGCCCTTCACCTCGGACTCGACGCGCACAAAACTCTGCACCAGCGCGACGTTGCCGAGCGCGTCGGAGGCGCGCGCGGAGAGCTCGCTATAGTGCTCCTCGACCTGCATCTGCATGCCGAAGGTTCTGCGCACGACGAAGGTCGTCAGCGCGGTGAAGACGATGCAGAGCACGAACAAGAGGACCGCGAGCCGCCAGTTCAGGTAGAGCGACAGCGGCAGCAGCACCACGACCGACAGGATCGCGGCAAAGTGCTCGCGGAAGAAGCCGAGCCACAACCGCCACAGCGCATCGGTGCCGTTGAGCATCACCTTCATCAGCCGGCCCGAATGGGTGCCTGAGTGGAAGGTCAGCGGCAGTTGCAAAATGTGCTCGAAATAGTCGGTCAGCACCGCCTGGCGCTGGCGGTGGGAGAGCCGGTCGGCTTGCAACGCCACGATCGCGCTGCAGCCGATGGTGAACAGCCCGAACGCTACCCAGGCCAGCAGGAACGGCCACGCCGAGTTCGATCCGGCGACCGTCTTGCCCGAGAGCACGTCGACGATCCGGCCGAACAGCACGGGTTCCGCGAACTGCGAGGCCGCAAGCAGGAGATTGGCAAACGCCAGCAACCAGCCCAGCCGCGCCTCCTTGCCGAGCAGTTCGAGAACGCGGGTGTAGAGACGGAGGATGGGCATGCGGGGACGAACTCGGGCGGACAAAACGGTGTGAGCCCATATTCTAATCAGGGATCGCCGGTGAGATACAGCGGAAGCTGCGGGTTTTGCTCAGTTGATCAGCCGTCCCGCGACCGGCGGCAGGAACCGGTCGTCGAAGATATCGCCCGCCGCCGGCCGTTTGCGGAATTTGAAATCCTGCGCGATCTGGTCGATCGAGCGGTCCAGGCGCGCCGGGTCGATGCCGCCGAGGCCGTTGCGCTTGACCTCGTCGGTCAGGATGTTGTCGATGAGCACGCTGCGCAGGCGTTCCCGCTCGAGGTCGCGGTCGCCGTCGTCGATCCGGCTCGTGGCTTCGTCCGCCGCGCGGGCCGGCTCCTTGATGGTCGCGTTGACGCCGGCGATCAATGCGCGCACGAAACCCTTCACGGCGTCGGGCTTCGCGGCGGCGAAAGCGGGGTTGGCCACCACGGCGAAGCCGTAGGCTTCGCAGCCATAGTCGGCATAGCGGAGTACCACGAGATCGCCACCGGGCACGCCGCGGTCGCGCAGGTTCACCGCCGAGAGATAGCTGAAGCCGGCGACCGCATCGACCTGGCCTGCGGAGAGGATCGGCTCGCGGACCGCGGCGCTGATCTTGTGGAATTTCACTTGTGACGCGTTGATGCCGTTCTGCTGCGCCAGCGCCGGCCACAGCCGCATCGACAGATCGCCGTCGGCGACGCCGACGGTCTTGCCGTCGAGGTCGGGCAGCAGGTGAATGCCGCGGCTCCTGCGCGCGACGATCGCGTAAGGCGCGCGATTGAACAACACGAACACGGCTTTGACCGCCGCGGCATCGTCCTTGTCGCGAAAGCGGATCAGCTCGTTGATGTCGACGAGCGCGAGCTCGCTGTCGCCCTTGGCGACGCGCGCGAGCGCCTCAGGCGATCCGGCTGCGCTATTGAAGGACACGTTGAGACGCTCGGCGCCGAAATTGCCGTCCTTCGCGGCGAGGAAGAACGGCGCCATGCTCGCATCGACGGGACGATCGAATGTGAAGTGGATCGCAGTGGACGGCGCAGCAGTCTCGGCCGCGCTGACGTCGCGCGCAGCCAGCGCGGCAAGCGAGATTGCAATGGCCAGCAGGCCGCGAAGGGCGATCGTCTTGAATGCAAACATCAGTTGCGCCGGTCCCGCATTGTTGTGGTTTCGTGACGCTCGCAGCGCCGGCCGGCGATGAGCCTGCGCGCGGCAACATGAACGGCGGATGAGCGGGGGTTGCGTCATGATCACGCAACCCCGTTCAGCTTCTGTTGGGGTTGGGGAACTCAACATGGGCTGCAGGTGTTTGAACGACATGAGCCTGTCGTCAGGCACCATTCGAGGTCCCAAGGAGGGTCCAGGACATGTTTGACAGATTTTCGGGGTTTGCCGGCCGCAAGGCCGTCCTTGCCACCGCCGCGGTGCTGGCGCTGACCGCGGTCGCCCCGACCGCCTCATACGCAGGCGGTCGCCACTGGCGCGGCGGCGGCGGCGCGGCGGCTGCCGCGGCCTTTGCCGGCATCGTCGGCACCGGGCTCGCGATCGCGGCGAGCCGTGACGCCTACGCCTATGATTACGGTCCGGGTCCGGGCTATGGCTATTACGGCGGCCCTGCCTATTACAGTGGCCCCGCCTACGGTCCTTACTACGGCCCGGGCCCGAACTACCAATATCAGCGCTATGGCGGCACGGCTCCGTCGGAGCTTTGTGGCCAGGGCTACATGCAGAACTGCTACTAGCCTTGGCTACCAAGTCCCTGGCTACCAAGTCCCTGGCTACCAAGTCTTGACCACAACGGGCCGTCGCGCTTGCCGCGGCGGCCCGTTTTTCGCTTTTATCACCGCGCGTTAACGCGCTAGCCATTGGTTTAGGGTAGTTTTGAGCACCATGAGTGATTCGCTTGAGCGGCTATATCTGGCTGTGCTCGCGGCCAGGGATCTTGATCCGGCAACATCGCGTACCGCCCGGCTGTTTCAGCGTGGGCCATCCAAAATGGCGAAGAAACTGGCCGAAGAAGCCATTGAGGTCGTCATCGACGCGGTCAATGGCGACAGCGAGGCCGTGATCCGGGAAAGCGCCGACCTGCTCTACAATCTCACGGTGCTCTGGGCCTCGGCCGGCGTGCGCCCGGAGGATGTCTGGCGCGAGATGGCGCGGCGGGAAGACATGCTCGGCATCGCCGAGAAGCTGCCGAAGTCGCCGATGAAGCTGCCCAAGGTCGCGTCACCGCGCGTCGCCGCCAGGCGGCCAATTGTCGCGCTGGAAGGGCGCGTCTCGCGCAAGCGCCACTAAAGCGCGGTGAAGCCGGAGCAAAGCGTCATCGCGCTTTAGGTTGTTGTTTGCGCGCGATCTTTCGGAAAACCGCGACACACTGTTCCAGATCACGCCAAATCGTCACAAAACTCGCGATGGACAAATCCGTCCCATGGTGCTTCATCGCGGCGCCATGCTGAAACGTATCTACGACTGGTGCATCGACGCCGCCCACAAGCCCTACGCGCTCTGGATCATGGGAGCCGTGGCTTTCGCAGAAAGCTCCTTCTTTCCGGTCCCGCCGGATGTGATGCTGATCCCGATGTCGCTAGCGCGCCCGCAGCGCGCCTGGCTCTACGCCGCGGTCTGCACCGCGACCTCGGTGGTGGGCGGTCTGCTGGGCTACGCCATCGGTGCGCTGCTGTTCGACTCGGTCGGCCATTGGCTGATCCAGGTCTATGGCCTCGGCGACAAGGTCGATGCCTTCCGCGCCTCCTATGCGGAGTGGGGCGCGGTGATCATCCTGCTCAAGGGCCTGACACCGATCCCCTACAAGCTCGTCACCATCACCTCGGGCTTTGCCGGTTACAATATCGGCCTGTTCATCCTGTGCTCGATCGTCGCGCGCGGCGGCCGCTTCTTCATCGTCGCGATCCTGCTCAACCGCTATGGCGACTGGATCCGCGTCAGGATCGAGAAGCATCTCGGTCTCTGGGTGGCGCTCGGCGCCGCCGTGCTGGTGCTCGGCTTCGTCGTCGCGGTCAAGCTGATCTAGGGAATGATCCGGACCCGAAGCGTCGCGTCAGCGCAACGCGTGAAGCGGTTCTCCGAAAAGATCATGCTTACTCGATGACCCCGCGCTTTGCCGCCGCGCCGGGTTCGGCTACGGTTGCCGTCATGATGGTTCGATCCGGCAATCCGGTCCTCCGACTGGGGACGCTGATATTTGCAGTGCTTTCGCTCCTGCTCGGTGCCGGCGGCACCGGTTGGCCGCAATCCGCGCCGCCGGCGCTCGGCTTGCAGGAGCAGGGACCGCAGAGCGCGCCGCCGCCCTCGACATCAGCACCTTCATCGCCGCCCGCGCGCGAGGAAAATCCCGGGCTGATCAACGAAATGGGCAAGCTGTTCGACAAGCTGCCCTCGATCCTGCCGCCGATCAAAAGCCCGAGCGAGACCATGAACGATCTGTCGCGGCTGGCGACGCCGTCGGCCATGGTGTCGGGGCGCATGGCCTGCCCCGCCTCGTCGAATGGCGCGCCCGACTGCAAGCAGGCCGCCGACCAGCTCTGCCAGAGCAAGGGCTACAAGGAAGGCAAGAGCCTGAACGCCGATTCCGCGGAAAAATGCTCGGCCAAGGTTCTGATCCCGGGCCGGCAACGCAAACCGGATGACTGCCGCACCGATACCTTCGTCACCAGCGCGCTGTGCCAGAACTGAGGACGTAGCGCCAGCAAAGGAGCGCCCATGAGCCGCACGGAGCAGGACTTCCTCGGACAGCGTGAGATCGCCGACGACATCTACTACGGCGTCCAGACCATCCGCGGGAAGGAGAACTTCCACATCACCGGCATTCCGATGAACCAAGAGCCTTACTTCGTGAAGGCGCTCGGTTACGTCAAGAAGGCTGCCGCGATGGCCAACCGCGACCTCGGCGCGGTCGATGCGAAAGTTGCGGACGCGATCATCCAGGGCTGCGACCGCGTCATCGCCGGCGACATGATGGATCAGTTCGTCACCGATTTCATTCAGGGCGGCGCCGGCACCTCCACCAACATGAACGCCAACGAGGTGATCGCCAATCTCGCGCTGGAATCGCTCGGCTTCGGCAAGGGCGACTACCAGCACGTCAGCCCGAACGACCATGTCAATTACGGCCAGTCGACCAACGACACCTATCCGACCGCGTTCCGGCTGGCGCTGATCCTGCGGCTCGAGAGCTACATGACGGCGCTGCGCCAGCTCCAGGAGGCCTTCTTCACCAAGGGCCGCGAGTTCGAGCGCGTCCTGAAGATGGGCCGCACGCATCTTCAGGACGCCGTGCCGATGTCGCTCGGCGCCGAATTCCGCGGTTGGGGCACCACGATCGGCGAGGAGGTCGACCGCATCTCCGAGGCGCGCGCGCTGCTGCGCGAGATCAATCTCGGCGCCACCGCGATCGGCACCTCGGTCACCGCGGCTGTCGGCTATCCAAAACTCGCGGTCCGGCATTTGAGCGCGCTGACCGGCGTCGACTTCATCCTCGCCGGTGATCTCGTCGAGGCGACCTCGGACACCGGCGCCTATGTGCAACTCTCCGGCGTGCTCAAGCGCACGGCGAGCAAGCTGACGAAAATCTGCAACGACATCCGCCTGCTGGCCTCGGGCCCGCGCGCCGGCTTCAACGAGATCAACCTGCCGCAGCTCCAGCCGGGCTCGTCGATCATGCCGGGCAAGGTCAACCCTGTCATCCCCGAGGTCGTCAACCAGACCAGCTTCCTCGTCATCGGCCTCGACACCACGGTGACGCTGGCGGCCTCGGCCGGCCAGCTTCAGCTCAACGTGATGGAGCCGGTAATCTCGTTCGCGCTGTTCTTCTCGATCCGCACCATGGAGCGCGCGGTCAACAGCCTGCGTGAGAACTGTGTCGTCGGCATCACCGCCAACGAGGAGCACACCCGCAACATGGTGCTGAACTCGCTCGGCATCGTTACGGTGCTGAAGCCGCTTCTCGGCTACAAGCAATGCGCCGAGATCGCGCGCGAGGGCTACAAGAGCGGCAAGTCGCTGCACCAGATCGTGGTGGTCGAGCGCAAGCTGCTGACGCAGGAGAAATGGGACGAGATGTTCTCGTTCGAGCGGCTGATCAATCCGGATCTGATTGGGTGATGCCGCCCGCATTTGCGCAGCGAATTCCGCATGTTGGAATTGCGGTAACGGCATCCGCCACGGCGTCAAAACGCAATACTTGACAGTGGAAAGATTGCCTTGTTGGTATGGCCTCCAGCTTTCGATTTGCTCGCCACCAAAGGATCGTTTCGCCTATGTCCATGCCTGCCTTGTTCAAGGGACGCCTGTCGATCCCCGTGATCGGTTCGCCGCTCTTCATCATCTCGGTGCCCGATCTCGTGATCGCGCAGTGCAAGGCCGGTGTGGTCGGCTCGTTTCCGTCGCTGAACGCGCGGCCGCCGGAGCTGCTCGACGAATGGCTGGCGCGGATCACCGAAGAGCTCGCGGCCTATGACCGCGCGCATCCCGACAAGCCGTCGGCGCCGTTCGCGGTGAACCAGATCGTGCACAAGTCGAACAACCGGCTCGATCACGACATGCAGCTCTGCGCCAAGTACAAGGTGCCGATGATCATCTCGTCGCTCGGCGCGCGCGAGGAGCTCAATCAGGCGGTGCACGGCTGGGGCGGCATCGTCTTCCACGACGTGATCAACCAGAAGTTCGCCCACAAGGCGATCGAGAAGGGCGCCGACGGCCTGATCCTGGTTGCGGCCGGCGCCGGCGGCCATGCCGGCACGATCTCGCCGCTGGCCTTCGTTGCAGAGACGCGAAAATGGTTCGACGGCCCGATCGCGCTGTCGGGCGCCATCGGCAACGGCAGGGCGATCCGCGCCGCGCGCATCCTCGGCGCCGACTTCGCCTATATCGGCTCGGCCTTCATTGCGACCAAGGAAGCCAACGCGGTCGAGAACTACAAGGAGATGATCGCGGGCTCGACGGCCGACGACATCGTCTACTCCAACCTCTTCACCGGCGTGCACGGCAACTATCTGAAACCTTCGATCCTCGCGGCCGGCATGGATCCGGAAAACCTGCCGACGTCCGATCCGTCCAAGATGAACTTCGGGACGGATGCCTCCGGCGAGCGCGCCAAGCCGAAAGCCTGGAAGGAGATCTGGGGTTCGGGCCAGGGCATCGGCAGCGTCGACGGCATCATCCCCGCCGCCGATCTGATCGCGCGCTTCAAGAAGGAATATGACGAGGCGATCGATCCGCCGCTCTAACCGCTCTCGTGTCCCGGACACTGCAGCGTGCAACGCTGCTGCGCAGAGCCGGGACCCATCGCTGCAGCACATGGACCCCGGCTCTGCAGCGCACCGCTTACGCGTTGCGTCCGGGTAACGCCAGCCGAGATATCGTGCAAACATGACCGCCATCTATCGCGTCGACGGCAACAACGTCGTCACCAGCCCCAATGCCGCGGGCCCGTGGGACAGGCGCATGCAGCACGGCTCGGCGCCGTCTGCGCTGGTGACGTGGGCGGCGGAACGCATTCCGACGCCGGTGCCGATGAATGTTGCGCGCGTCACCATCGACTTGATGCGCCCGGTGCCGGTGGCGCCGCTCACGATCGAGAGCGAGGTTTTGCGCGAGGGGCGCAAGATCCAGCTCTGCGAGATCAAGTTGTTCGCCGACGGCGTTCAGGTCGTCGGTGCCACCGTGCTCAAGATCAAGCGGCAATCACAGCCGTTGCCGGACGACGTCAAGGAGTTGCCGGTGACGCTGCCGTCGCCCGAGGACTCGCTGGTCGAGGATGGTCATGGCGCGACCAGTCCGTTCGCAGGCATGGTCTCGATGCGCGCCGCGCGCGGCCGCTTCGGCCAGGCCGGGGCTGGCGCGATCTGGTTTCGCCTCGACCATCCGCTGGTCGAAGGCGAAGCGGTCTCGCAGGCGATGCGCGCCGTGGTCGCCGCCGACTTTTCCAACGGCGCCGCCTCGACGCTCGACTTCCGCGCCTGGACCTACATCAATGCCGACCTCACCGTGAACCTGTCGCGCCAGCCGGTCGGCGAGTGGATCTTGCTCGACGGCGAATCCTGGATCGGTCCCGACGGCGCCGGCCTCGCGATGTCGCGGCTCGCGGATCGTCTCGGCTATTTCGGCCGTGCGGTGCAGAGTCTGGTGATCGAAAAGCGGTCAGCGTGACGGCAAGCGCCGTGATCGCTCCTTGAGCCGATTGAACGGCAGACTTCCGCCGCCGCGGAAGGGATGCCCTGGTCGCGAACCTCTTCTTGTCCGGAGGTCTCTGTTCGACGCCAGCGTCCTGCCAGTTCAGCTGCCGTAGACGATCTTGATCTCCCACAGCAGGACGATGATAGCCGTGATCAACGTGATCGCGGCCAACGCACTTTCCAAGGAAGCGACTCTCATTTGATACTCCGCTTCCCAGCCCCGTCAGCGGTCTAGTTGATTCGTTGATTCGCCTGCAATTGCGCGGACGGCGTGCCTGAAAAGTCCCTTCCGAGCTGTTGTTCGCGGGTCACAGCGACCCGTAGAACCCCGGGGTCCGGTCGCGGGAATACGTGCGGTGCTGCCTGCCACAAGTTGCAGATCGGGATGACTACCCCACCATCCGGTCTCGTCCGCTCCAGAAGCCTGCGCGCAGCACCTTCTTGTCGACCTTGCCGACGCCGGTCATCGGCAGCTGCTTGACGAACTGGATCTGCTTCGGTGCATGGGCCGAGCCCTTTCGCGTCCTCACCAGATTGATCAGCTCGTCCGGATCAGGCTTTGCCCCCTCGCGCGGCACGACGATGGCGGTGACGGCCTCGCCCCATTTCTCGTCGGGAATGCCGACGACCGCGACCATCGCGACATCCGCATGCTGCGACAGCACGTCCTCGACCTCGCGCGGAAAAATGTTGAAGCCGCCGGAGACGATCATGTCCTTCTTGCGGTCGAGGATGAACATGTAGCCGCGCTCGTCCTTGCGCGCGACGTCGCCGGTGTGGACCCAGCCATTCTTCAGCGTCTCGGCGGTGATGTCGGGCCGTTTCCAGTATTCGGCCATGACATGCGGAGCGCGCACGCAGATCTCGCCGGCTTCGCCCGTCTTCACTTCCTGGTCGTTGTCGTCAAGGATCCTGACCTCGCAGGTCGAGATCGGGAAGCCGCAGGACAGGAACAGCTCCGGCGTCCTGGGATCGTGATCAGCCTTGCGCAGCACCGAAATCGGATAGCATTCGGTCTGCCCGTAAAGCTGCGAGAACACCGGCCCGATCCGCTCGATGCCCTCGACCAGCCGGCTCGGCGACATCGCGGAAGCGCCATAGAGCACGAGTTCGAGCGAGGACAGATCGGTCTTGCTCAAGGCGGGATGATCAAGCAGCACATAGATCATGGTCGGCACGAACAGCGTGAAATTGATGCGATCGCGCGCGATCGTCGCCAGCACCGCCTCGGGATCGAAGCCTTTCAGCATGTGCACGGTGCCACCGCGCATCAGGGTCGGCACGACTTTCGTGCCGGCGACATGGCTGATCGGGGCAACCGCGAGATAGTGCGGGGTGTCCGGGATCTCGAAGTCGGCGAGGATCGCGCTAGCACCCCCGGCGTTCTCGCGGTGATAGCGCAGCGCGCCCTTGGATTTGCCGGTCGTGCCGCCGGTGTAATTCAGTGTGGAGAGATCGTCGGGGCCGGCGAAGCAATGCGCGCTGGCATGGCCCTCGATCTCGATCGCCTGCGACAGGTCGACGCCATAGTCCGCCGGTCCCGTGGTGAAGACCGCCTTGAGCCGGCTCGCACTCGCGGCAAGCTCGCCGCCGCGATCGCGGAAGGTGGCGGCATCGACCACCAGCATTTCGGCCTCGGAATCCTCGAGCTGGAAGAGCTGGTCTGCCCGCGATCCCAGCGGATGCAGCCAGGTAACGCAGAGCCTGGATAATTGCGCGGCGACGCCGGCGCACCAGGTGTCGGCGCCGTTCGCGGTGAGGAAGGCGACGCGCGCGCCGGGCTGCAATCCCAACCGCATGAACACGGCCTGGATGCGTCCGATCAGGTCGATGGTGCCCTGATAGCTCAACGATCCACCGGGCCAGGCGAAAGCGGTGCGGCCGGGATAGCGCGACAATGCCCGCAGCGTCTGCGCGCAAGTCGGGGACGATGCGTGGAGCGGATCGGACATAT
Source organism: Bradyrhizobium sp. Arg816 (assembly GCF_029989365.1). Classification (GTDB taxonomy): domain Bacteria; phylum Pseudomonadota; class Alphaproteobacteria; order Rhizobiales; family Xanthobacteraceae; genus Bradyrhizobium. The sequence continues at coordinate 240,098 of NZ_JAPRAQ010000003.1, forward strand.
GTTTCCCCGTTGCTTTGTCATCGGCTTTTGACGTGCCAATGTTTGCGCGTAACGCTAGCACAGGGAAGGCGGGATGGAACGACAAAGCCCGCGCAAGGAGGCGTGAGTGGCATCCGATCGACTGCAACACTTCCGTGATCGTCTCGCTCTGCCTCTGATCGCGGCGCCGATGTTTCTGGTGTCGGGCGTCGAGCTCATGGTCGCGGCCTGTCGCAATGGCGTGATCGGCAGCTTCCCCACCGTGAATTGCCGCAGCACGGAACAGCTCGAGGCGTGGCTCACGGAGATCGAAACGCGACTGCGGCAACACGAAGATCACACGGGTCGCAAGGCCGCGCCGCTTTGCCCGAACCTGATCGTGCATCGCTCCAACGCACGGCTGGAGCAGGATCTCGCCGTGCTGCTGCGACACAGACCGGAGATCGTCATCACCTCTGTTGGATCGCCCGCGCCGGTGTTGGAGCCGCTGCACCAAGCGGGCGCGCTGGTGCTGGCGGACGTGGCCTCGATCCGCCACGCCCAGCGCGCGGCGGAAGCCGGCGCCGACGGCCTTGTGCTGCTCACCGCGGGCGCAGGCGGGCAGACCGGCTGGCTCAATCCGTTCGCGTTCGTCCGCGCGGTGCGCGCGTTCTTTGACGGCATCATCGTGCTCGCCGGAGGCATCAGCGACGGCCGCGCGCTGCACGCGGCCGAAGTGCTAGGCTGCGATCTCGGCTACATGGGCACGAAGTTCATCGCGACGCGCGAGAGCATGGCGGACGAGCGCCACAAGGACATGCTGGTCGACAGCAGCGCCGACGACATCCTGCTCACCACCGCGTTCACGGGGTTGCAGACCAGCATGCTGAAGCCGTCGATCGTGGCTGCGGGCCTCGATCCCGACGATCTGCCGGCACGTGGCGCGATCGACATCGGAAAGGACATTGACGTCGACGCGCGCGAAAACCGCCCGAAACGCTGGCGCGATATCTGGAGCGGGGGACACGCGACATCGGGTGTGACCGATGTGATGGCGGTCGACGATCTCGTGGCGCGGACCCTCGCCGAATATCGCGATGCGGGCGGGCGGTAGCCGGCGTCCTTCCCCTCGCCCCGCTTGCGGAGGAGGGAGGGGCGGCGCCGTCGCTCCCGATCACAGTTAATCGAGCGCTCCTCCGCAGCCCCGTACTTAACGGCAGATTAACCAACGCCCGCCAAGAATCCCCTCACGGCCGCCAATCAGGACCGAGAGGGACAGGCGATGGACTTCGATTTTCTCAATAGCAAGACAGCCGCGACGCTGGACGAAATCCGGGTCCGCGTGGCCCATGCTCTGGCCCGTCATCCGCTGTGCCGCAACGTGCGCTTCGACATCCTCAGCGTCCCGCGCACCCGCCGGGGCGGCAATTGGACGGTGACGCTGCAATCGGTCGAGCCGCGCGCGGTCTGGGAGGCCTCGGAGATCGTCGCCGACATCCAGGATGCCTACGACCTCGCGCTAGCTGCCTGATTTCCTTGAAATTTCAGGGCATGTCGCTGTAGTCCGCGCGATTGCCGTTACGATGGCACCGTTCGGCCTTATTTACCGCCCAGTTTCCGGGCACTGCTCACGTGGACTTGAAGCTGGGCCTGGAGAGACGTTTGTCCAAAGCCATCACCATCGTTGTGCTGACCTGTTTCCTCGTCCTGGGCGCCGCCACCACCGCCATCCTCGGCCGTGACAGCGTGCCCAGCGTCAGCGCGGAGATGATCACGCAGGCCCCGCCGCCCAAGCAGCTTTCGACAAATCGCGCCGCCAAGGCCGACCGTCTGGTCCCGACTCTGGCACTGGCCTCGGCCGCGATCGATCCGGTCCAGGTCCCGGCCGACAAGCTTTCGCAGGCGCCGGTGCTGACCGAGCCGCTGCGCCAGGCTTTTGCCGCCGCGACGCCCGCCGATTTCCCGATGCCCAAGGCGAGCGTGCATGAAGCACCTGCCGCCGCAGAGGCTCCCGTCGAAGCTCCGGCCAAGCCCAAGGTCGCCGCCAAGCCGCAGCCGCAGAAAAGCTATTCGCTGCTGTCCGACGTGCAGATCGCGGGCATCAGGGATCGCCTGAAACTGTCGTCGTCGCAGGAATATTACTGGCCCTCGGTCGAGACCGCGCTGCGCAATGTCGTCCGCAAGATCTCCGCGAACAAGCTCTCCAATCCGAACGCGCCGGGTGTGCCGATCGATCCGAACTGCGACGAGGTCCAGCAGTTGAAGTCGGCCGCAATGCCGCTGCTGTTCCAGCTGCGCGAGGATCAGAAGGAAGAAGTGCGCAAGCTCGCCCGCATCATCGGGCTTGAAAAAGTCGCGCAGCAGATTTGACGCGCAAGTTCCTCCGGGAACTGCGCCCCCCATCGGGAACATCCGGCAATCGACAAACGTTGCCCGCTCCAAAGAGGGAGTGGATCAATGCGCGCCTCGACAGCTTATTTCGTCGGTGCCGGAACGATCGTTGCCGCCATCGCCATTGGTCTCGGTGGCGGCATCGTCGCCGGCAATATCATGAATCCGGTCGCGACCAAGCAGGGGCCGGACACGAGCAAGATGGCGCAGCGCGCTGAAGCGGTCAAACCCGCGACGACGGACGCGCCTTCCGAGCGCTTGCAATACCTCACCGGCTCGCAAGCCTTCGGCGCCATGGTCGCCGCGCCGGCACAGGCTGAAGCCAAATCCGCAAAGCCCGACACGCAGGCAAGTCAAGCGAACACCGAGCCGCCAGCGCCACAGCCTTCCCAGGCGGCCGCGGCCGAGCCGCCCAAGCCGGCACCGGCATCGCCTCCGCAAGTCGCAAAGCCTGCCGAGCGGCAGGCATCGACAGAGCCGCCATCCTCACCCGACAATGCCTATGCCAAGGCCAGGGATTCCGACGTGAAGCGCGCCGCGTCCGAACGGCGCCGCATGGAGCGCCGCGAGCGCTGGGCCGAGCGCCGGCACTACGACCCCCGCGAGCCGCGCGGCATGCGCGACCGCACCGATTGGGATGACGTCGCGCGCAACATCCGCGAAGATTCCGATGCGCGTGATGTCACGAGCCGGCCGCGTAGCGGCGTGCCGCAGATCAGGCTGTTCGGGCCTGACGACGATTAGCGCCCATCCTCGCCGTCGCGCACGCGATCGTGAGCGACGGTTCGTTCTGCGGACGCGCTTGCCTCGAATTTCAACTTCCAGACGATCTCCGTTCAATGCATGATTGGCGTGGCTAGCCAAAGGCCGCGTCATGGGCGTAGCGCTGTCAGCTTGGGATCGCTTCTTCGCGCCGTACCGCGAAGGCGTCACCGTGCCGGCGCCGGTTGATAGAGCCGGCATTGCCTGGCTGCTCCACTTTCTCGCGCGACATGCGCGGAATCGCGGCTTCACCGCGCTGCAATTGTCCTCGAAGGCGGACGGCGGGGCGGCCTTCTCGACTGACCTCACTCATCTCGCATTGCAAACCTTTTAGAGGTTTCCATGTCGATACATCTGTTGTGGACGTCCGCGGACAGTCTCATCGTTGCCTTTGCACTCGCATTCATCGTTCCGCAACGGCATGTGCTGCCGCTCATTCTGATGTTCGGCGCTTGCGATGCGCTGGGTTCCGCGCTCGGCGTCACGATGCCGATCGCGGGCGGGCTCGCAGCGATCCTGTTGATCGCTTGCGGCGCATCGCTGGTGGTGCGCCACCCCATCGCGCAACGTCTCTTGAATGCGCCGGGCTGGTTCTATGTGCTGCCACCGCTGCTGGCGATCGACAATCTCGTGTCGCGCACGCCTGATGCGCCGGCCGTTGCCGCACTGTCGAGCGCGATCATGGCCGGGCTCGGCTTTGTCTGCGGAGCCGTCGTGTCGAGCGGTTGGCGCGCAGGCTCGCGCGACGTACGACCGCTTGCAGCGGCTTGCCTGATTGCGGCCGGAAGCCTCCTCGCCTACAGAGCCTGACCATGGTGGCCTCCGTCACGACCCGCAGCTACGACCGTGCCCGTACCGGTACGAACAATTCCGAGACGGTGCTGACGGCGACCGCCGTCCGCACCAGGGGCATCGTCAAACTCTTCAGCCTTCCGATCCCCGACGATCCCAGGCTCGAGGCGCAGCCGCTGGCGGTCGGCGGCGTGCACACAGCCGACGGCAAGACCCGCGACCTGATCTTCCAGGCCAGCATGGGCAATTGGGTCTATGCATTCGACGCTGTGACCGGCGAGAAGATCTGGGCGACCAACCTCGGACGTCCCATCGTCGGAACGAGGGCCATCGACGGCCACATGACCAACGTCCATTGGGGCATTCTCTCGACCCCGGTGATCGACGAGGGGGCGGGCATTCTGTATGCCTGCGCCTGGATCAGCGACGACGGCAGCGTGGCCAAGGGGCAGCATTTCCTCGCGGCGCTGCGGATCCGCGACGGCTCGAAGGTTCACGGGCTGCTGAACCTGGAGGGCGCGGTCTACACGCCGCCGAACGGCCTGCCGGTGCAGAAATTCGTCTCGGCCCAACGCAAGCAGCGCAGCGCCCTGACGCTGACGCGGAACCACGTGCTGATTCCCTTCGGCACGATCGCCGAGACGTCGAAGACGGCGCGCGGCTGGCTGCTCGCGGTCGACGTCCATGCCTGGCGGCTCGCAGCGTCGTGGTGCTCCACCGTCACCGGCTCCGGCGGCGGGCTGTGGCAGAGCGGGGCCGGCCCGGCCCTCGCTCCTGACGGTTCAATCTACGTCATCACCGGCAATGGAGCGTTCTCGCCGCAGCATGGCGACTTCGGCGAGAGCATCGTGCGGCTCGCCTTGCACACAGGAAACAATGCGCATTTCGAGGTCATGTCGTGGTGGGCGCCATGGACCGACGCCAACCGGGTCGGCGCGGCCGCGGACGCAGCAGCCGACGATGACGACAATGACGAACCGGCGTTGCCGTCGAACGTTTACCTGCCCTCCGTGATCGCGCATGCAAGGCGCATGGGAATGCCACTGAAGCCGCGGTATGCGCGCGAGATGCCGCATGTCGCGGTCACCTCGGGTCGCAGTGCAACCGATGCGCAGATCGCGCCGGTCGTGGCGCATCACATGGAGGCGATGAACGAGTCGATGTGGGGCGACCAGGATTTCGGCTCCGGCGGTCCGGTCTATGTCGCCTCCGCCCATGCCATTCTGGCCGCGGGCAAGGACGGCATCCTCTACACCGGCAATGCCAATGCGCTCGGCAAGACCCAGCCGGGCGAACTTGCGGCCGGCCATTTCGCGGCGAATTACAATAGGCTTCTCATGCCGCCGATCCTGTACACATATTTCGATCCCGCCGTGCCGCCGGCGCCGGCGTCACCGACGGAGCTGAACCTGTTTCCCGGCGGCGCGACGCGGCATCTGCATGGCACGCCGCTGCTGTTCCAGTCCGCCACCCACGGCACCATGCATTTCGTCGGCGGCGAGAACAGCGCCTTGCGGGCCTGGTCGATTGCGGCCGACGGGAGAACGACCTATCTCGCCGGGGGCAACGAGATCGCTTCGCCGCAATCGCCGCGTCCGCCGGGCGGCATGCCCGGCTGGGGCATCACGCTTGCCGCCAACAACGGCACCGATGGCATCATCGTGGCGATGGTGCCCTATCAGGACAGCAACATGATTCTCAGTCCGGGCCGCTTCCTGGTCTATGACGCGCAGAATTTCGCCACCAATCCGGATGGCTCCAAGCGGCTCCAGGTGATCTGGGACAGCGAGGACTGGGGGCCGGAGCACGCCTTCATGCATCCCAAGTTCAACCGTCCGATCGTCTGGAAAGGCCGCATCTATCGCCCGACTTATGACGGCCGCATCGATGTCTATGGCCTGACGAACTAGCTGCTGTCCCTCTCCCTTCTTCGCGGGAGAGGGTGGCTCGCGGCAGAGCGTCTCTGCTCTTGGTGCGTCGAAGCAACTCTCATCCGCCTTGCCATTGGCAAGGCACCTTCTCCCACAGGACAGGGGGGGAAGAAGATCACCTGCCGTGCGACTCCACCACCTTGCGGCAAGCATCCGAGAGCTTTGTCTTGTTCTCGCGCAGGCAGGCATTCATCTGCGGCGGCTTGCCGATATGTTCGGCGCAGTATTTGCCGGCGTCGCTGCGGCAGGCCATCTGCTCCTGCGGCGTCGGACCGGATTGCGCAGCGGCGGGCAGGATGGCGGCAGCGAGCAGCAGCGCGGCAAGAACTGAAGTCTTCATGAAGCACCTCTTTGGGATTGTGACGGGTCCCGCTGGGATCGGGTGAGCCGGACCATCTCGCGAAGGCCCGTTGCCGGTCCATGCCATGTTCATGGCATCGGCTCGCTCGGCGCACCCCCATCTTCATGGCATGTATCCGCGCGCCGTCTTTTGCCATTCAGGCTGCACGTCGGCTGCGAAACCCGGTGATTGCATCGGGGCGCCGAACGGGAAGCAGGAGAGCAAGATGTCGAAAAAAGTGGGAGCGCTGAGCGCCGGGCTGACGGTCATGATGCTCGCGGGCGCGGCGATGGTGTCGCTGGGCACGAGCCCGGCGCAGGCGCTGGTCTATTGCAAGACGGTCGGCGTGCCGAAGGGCTGCGTGGTGCGGCCGACCGGGGCGGTGGTGGTCGCGCCGGCCGCCGCGGTCGCGGTGGCGACGCCCGGAGTCGGCGCGCCCGGCGTCGGCGTTCGTGCGGGAACGCCGATGAATCGCGGCGGCCCGGTCAATCGCGTCGGCGTGCGCTGACGATCTCGTTTGATTGAGTTGATTGCATCGCTTCGGGCGAAAGGATGGCTTGCGGACGAACCCCCCGTCCTCCGCATGACGATCATCCGGCCCGTTCCCTCTCTCCGTGCGTCCCACACGCTCGGGGAGGGGGCTTTTCAGCCCGTGGCGGCGGCGTCGCTATCGGGAAAGGTTTTCGGCAGTTGCAGCCGTACGCGCGTGCCCGAGGCATCCGAGGCCAGATCCAGCAACGCGCCGCAGCGCGCGGCGCGGCTTCGCATGTTGCGCAGACCCCGCGCGGTCTGGCCCGCATTGCCGGCTTCGCCGTTGCCGGACAGGGCAAAGCCCTTGCCGTCGTCGGCGACGCTGATCATGCCACGCGATCCTTGGCCGCTCTCTTGGCCATCGTCGAGCGTCTCGATGGTCACAACGATATGGCGCGCCTGCGCATGCTTGACCGCGTTGGTCACGGCCTCGTCGAGGATGCGCACGATCTGGATGACGTGCCATGGCCGCAGTTCAGGATGCAGCGGCAGGCCCTGTGGCGTCGCCACGTGCCATCCGAGGGCGACGTCGTGCGGCCGCAATTGTGCCGTCGCGCGCTCGCGCCAGGAGCCGAGCGCTAGCATCAGGTCGCCGCCGATGTCGTCCATGGAATCGATGACGAGGCGCAGATCCTTCAACGCGGCGCGCGCAGCGTCCGTGATGCCTGAGCTCTCGTGTCCACGCTCGGAAAGCGCGACGATGCTGACGAGCTGGCCGCCGAGGCCGTCATGCAGGTCGCGCATCAGCCGCGTGCGCTCGTTGGCGAGTGCGGCGGCCCGCGCGCGCTCCTCCTCGCGCGCAAAGCTCGCCTTCAGCCGCTCCTCCGCCTCGCGCACGCGCGTCACGAGCTGGCTGGCAAAACTGTCGACCTGGTTCAGGGCGCGGGCGAAGCGCCAGGTCAGCCCGGCGCCGATCGCGACCAGCATCGCCGAATAGGACAGGCGCGAGACAAAGATGCGCTCGTTGGTCATGATCTCGAACACCGACAGCATGTCGTGGACCCAGCAGGTCAGCACGATGGTCACTGCGCAGCCAAGCGTGAAGCTTGCGGCGTCCTGCCTCCGCACCACTTGTGTCGCCGTGATGCTGGCCATCAGCAACAGACAGACGCCGACCATGGGAATGCCAAGGACCAGGAAGAGAATGCGCGGCAGCGGCGGGCCGCCCACCAGTCCGACCGCGAACACCACGATGCCCGGCACGAACAGCAGCGCGCCATAGCGCGGCCAGTGCCAACCAAAGAACAGCAGGGCGAAGACGACGATCAGCGCGCTTTCCGTCGGCGCCGACGCCAGCAGCACGGCGGCCAGCCGCGATGTCGTGGCCGGCGGCACCGGCGGCGGCACGAACGCCTGCACCACGCCGAGCACCATCGCCACCGCCAGCACGCCATAGACCGGCTCGCGGCGCCGCATCAGCCACATGATAGCGAGGATGACGGCGAGGATCGATTGCCAGGCGGAGAACACCACGGGCAGCGTGACGAACAGCAATGTGCGAGTCTCGTAGGACGGACGCAGGGCAGCATCCGGCCCGACATAGACGGTATCGAGAAAGCCCTTCAGCGGTCCCCAGACGAACAGCCGCAGCGCGATCTCGTTGTCGCCGTCATGCAGCAGCGAGGCGGGGATGAGCGCGATCTGCGGCGTGTTGCGGTCTGGCCGGTTGGCGTTGGCATCGCGGCGGGAGTCGAGCACGACGACGCCGTTGACGGCGACCTCCACCGCGTTGCTGAAGCGCGGCAGGAATACGGACCATCCGGCATCGCCGTTTCTGAAAGTGAAGGTGCCGGTGTAGAGCGGAGGATCCGACAGCGAATAGCGCGACGACGTGAAATGGGGCAGCGCCACGGGACGGCTCGCGCCGTCCTCCCGCAGCGAAAATCCGCTCACTGCGAAATCGTCGGGGTCGCTGGGCTGGAGCAGCCGCAGCCCCAGGATGGTGACGATCACGATCAAGACCTGGAGCAGCAGATAAGGCACCAGGCGCGCCGCGATCAGCCGGCGCCGCGGTCGCGCGGGGGCCCTCGCCGCAATCTCGCTCACAGCTTGATCAGGCCCTGCTGCACCGCCTCGAACACCGCTTCACTGCGCGTGTGCACTTCGAGCTTGCGATAGATGTTCTTGATGTGGCCGGGCACGGTCTGTCTGGACAGGCCGAGATGGCTCGCGATCTCGGCGTAGCTGAAACCCTTTGCGATGCCCCAGAGGATATCGATCTCGCGCGGCGTGAGTCGCGCGGTGTTGAGCACGGGCCCCCGCGGCGGCTCGGCCGAACTCGGCGCGGCGCCTTGCGTTCTGCGTACGATGAAACGGGCGATCGAGGCCGAGATCGGCGAATGGCCGGCGACCAGATCGCGCACGGTGGTGGCGATGTCGGTCGGGAAGGCGTCCTTCAGGAGATAGCCGGTGGCGCCGACGGCGATCGCCGAGATCACGCTCTCCTCGTCGCCGAGCGCCGAGATCACCATGATCTCGGTGTCGGGAAAGCGCTGCCGGGTCTCGCGGATCAGCTCGATGCCATGGCCGTCGGGCAGCCGCAGATCGGTCAGCAGCACGCGCGGCGCGCCGCCGTTCAGGGTCTGGCGCGCCTCGCCGAGCGTGGCTGCGCTGCGCACCTTGTAGCCGGCCTTGACCGGCGCATCCTGGAGCCGCCAGCAGGTCGGCGCGTCGTCCTCGACGAGGAGGATGGTGATGGCCTCACCCGTCTCGCCCTGTTCGCTCATGTTCGTCGTCCCGCACCGCGTGTCCCCCGCGGCGCGAGGCCAAGTTTAGCCGCGGCGCGGACGCCGCGACACCCATAATCATGGGGGCGGCAAGGCGGTGTTCGACGCGACTGGCTGCGACGACGGTCGCGGCTAGTTCGTCGGTGGCGGGGCTGGCAGGCGCTGGACCCGGATCGTCGCCGTACCGCTGTTGTTGTTGTAGAACTGGACGCGTGGCCCCTGCAGGGGAACGAGCCACCGCGGCGTATACCGCAACGGTACGACTTGCGGGAAGAGCTGGACGGCGTCGTTGACGTAGAAGAACAGCTCGCCCGCCTCGGGCGCCACGAACTCGGCAACGAGCAGATCGGACAATCCCTGACTGCGCCATAGGGCACGTGCTGCGGGCAGCGCTTCAGGGGGGATCGGCTCGAAATCTCCGAATGGACGCCAGACTCGCCTCAACTCGCTGTCCGGTTTCCTGAACTCCGCGGAGTCCTCGACATGGATGGGGTAATTGTCCTTGGAGTTGTCCTCATACGCCGGCACGGTCGCGTTGACCCGACGCGGCAACTCGTCGGCCGGGATAGTGTTGACGGCAAGCAGCGGCAGATTGTTCGATCCCTTGGCGCCGACCCGCACGATCGGCTGGAACCAGTCTGCGCCGTAGAGCCGCAGGATCGGCACCGCCGAGCGATGGGTCAGATCCGGCGGGGTCTTGAAGCCGTTCAGGCCGGTCATGATGGTGCGGTCGAACCAGGGATCGGCCATTTGAATCCAGACGCGATATTTGCGCCCCTTCTCGACCGCGAGCCTGCTCGCCCAGCAAAAATCGCTGACGTCGAACAACTCGCCGTCGCGGGCCGTCACCGACACGTCACCGACCGCGCGTGCAGATTTGCTGCTGACGCAAATGTCGCCGGTGCCTTCGCTCCAGTCGAGATAGCTGCGGGACACCAGCAGCAGCGCGGAACCAAAAATGGCGACGAGGAAAATGCCCGGCAGCAGGACGTTGGTGAATGCCATGCGCACCGGCCACGCGTGCAGTCGCATCCAGCGTCCAATTGCGAGTAGCCAGCCTGACTTGCTCACCCGGCGTCTGGAGGCCTTCCGGTCGGGCCGGTACCAAGCTAGCCGCGCGCGCTCCTGAATGCTGTCGCGCAGGGCCGCGTTCCTGTTCCAGGCGATGAGGATGACAACGACAAGAACCGTGGTGAGGAAGGGATAATAGAGAGCGATGGCAACCCATGGCGCCGCATAGGACGGCAGGACGCTCCCGAGCAGGTCGGCGAGCGGCTTGACGACCGTGCCCGTGCCGTTGTCGAACGCCGTGATCCATTTGAGCAGCGTGGTATCTTCGAGGCCGTGCTCCTTGGACGACCCCACCACCGTGCGCGCGATCCAGGGCCATGACACCAATATGCCAAGCGCGATGACCAGTGAGAAATAGGCCACGCGGCGCCACCATACGGTGTCGAGCACCTGCCTGGCCATCTCGGCATCGGGCGGACTCATCTCCGTGAATGCGTCGGCCTCGGCCGCCTTTTGCGGATCGCCGGTCCTTTCCGCGTAGGCGGATCTCATGGCCTTGCGTGTCTCGTCCTTGGTGAGCGGCAGTACCTCCCCGGTCGGCAGCAGGACCCTGGCATTCGCCGGAAGCATCAGCGGCGCGTAATTGTCACATCCGTGCAGCATGCGTTCGACGACGGCGAAGTGCACCACCGGCGATCCGCCATCTTCGATCCGGTCTCCAATCGGTCGCGGGCCGTAGCGGTACAGCACCGCGGCGCCGCCGCGTGAGTCGTGCATCGGGCCGATTGCCGACTGGTATTCGCGGAAGCGATCGATCGTCCCATCTTGGAAGCGGAGCTGGTTGCCGAGTTGCTCGACCATCCAAACCAGCGGCACGAAGGACAGGGTGGATTCTGGATAGCCGCCCCCGATGTCGGAATGAACGCCCGCGAACCATACCTCCTTGACGACTTGACCCGCGGGAAGATCGCTTTGGTCGATCCGCAGCGGGTGAAAAGTGGTGCGTTCGTCGTCTAGCGCCAGTGCATGACAGGCGTGCTTGACCGTCTTCGATAGGCGGTGGTTACGGAAGGAGATCGGCCAGATTGCCCAGTCGATCGCGAGGCGGAGCTCCTCGACCGGGACGCCGAACGCCTCGACTGTGTCGAACAGTCCGAGGAATTCGATCTCGACGTGCTTGCGGCCGTCCATCGCTTCGCGGACCTTGGCATAGGAGCGATGGCCAAGGACGAGGTGATAGAGATAGATCAGGATGTCGCGGATCCAGCGGACGATCCAGATTGTCGGCAGGCTGCAATAGCCCACCGACTTCTTGCGATACTCGCGCCAGGCAGCCATCGTGTTGCGCTGCATTTCCGCATGCGACACCGCAACCTTGTCGATCTCCGCCGGCACCAACCCCTGGCTCGCGATCAGCGCCGCCAGTGTGCGCGCGGTGAAGGCGCCGCGGCTGAAGCCGAAGATGTAGATCTCGTCGCCCTCGCGCCAGTTCCAGCACAGGAAGCGGTAGAGCTTGCGGACATTGGAGGGAACGCCGATGCCGGTGGCGCCGTCGATGGCCGCGAGCGGCGCCCAGCCGGCGGTGCCGACGCCCTTGATGTAATGCGCGATCTGGTCGGGCTGGGTGTGGTCGAGCGCTTCATAGAGACGCCAGACGCTGGATTCCTGGGCGGTGAACGCGTTACCCGTGCCGTCGGCGAACAGCACGAGCTTGCGCTTCGACAGGGTGGCGGCAGTCCTCCCGCCCGCGCTAGCATCGTCATGGGTGTGCTTGGATCTGGCAGAATCGCTGTTCTGCGCGCCATCATGGTGGGTCATGGGGCCGCCCCTCTGGCAATCGACGGTGAAGCACTTCAGGCCGGCGCCGTTCAGCACTCCACGATTTCAATCAATGGTTGCGTTATGAAAAACAGGTGCATTCTGTGCATAATCCCGTTGAGGTAGCAAGCGAGATCGCGTCGCCACGCGGCAGTGAAGCGCCGCGGGATAATGGTCGCGGATAACCCGGCGAGCGGGGAGAGGCCGGTGTTTCAGTCTCTACTTGCCATTGCCACGGCGCGCGCCAGCGGGATTCGCGCAACCGCGAGGCTACGGGATTTCAACCCGCGGCGGCGGATAGCGCCGCGCCAGCGCCGACAGCGGCAGGTGCCGTTCGCCTTCCGGCAGCTCCAGAAAGGCCAGCACCTGCGGCCGCTTCCAGTCGCCGATGCCGAAATCCATCGCCGTCCATTTCTGCGGCTCGGGGCCTTCGAGGCCCCGGACCCAGACGAAATAGCGGGGGAGGTCGTCGGCGTCCGCTTCCGTCGTGCGTCTCCTGGCCATCGAAGCTGCTCACTGCATCACCATTTCGCTGCGATAGGATATAGATATCGGCTCGCCGAAGTCGAACTCCCGGCTGCGGGTCCCGTGAGGCTGGACCGGCTGGTTAATTGCGCAGGTCGGAAGATATGAATGAAGCGATGATCGACGGCTGGGGTGGCGCCTCGGACGTCACGAGAAGCCTGATCGGCTCGTGGTCCTTCAACCGTGTCATCGAAGGCCAGGCTACGATGCAGGGTATCGCGACCTTCACGCCCCTGGACGGGGGGCGGCTGGCTTATCGCGAGCAGGGATATCTGAAGCTCGCTAACGGCACCACGGTGGAAGCCGAACGCGAATACGTCTTCAGCAACAGCGACGGAGGATTCAAGGTCTTCTTCAAGGAGGATCAGCCGCGGCTGTTTCACGAGATTTCACTGTCCGCATCTTCCGGAGGAGAGCTGAGCGGACGTGCGCGCCATCTTTGCAAGCACGACGACTATCAGTCGGCCTACAAGTTTCGGCCGGATGGAACGTTCGTCGTCCGTCATGTCGTATCGGGTCCGAGCAAGGACTACACGATGAACACGACCTACACGCGTCTCCCGTGATCACGCCGGCGCGATGGCGACGGCGTGCCGCCTCTCACCGCCAGAGCTCACTCTCCGCCACGCGGTTGATGTCGGCGAGCCGGCGGTCGGCGTCGGCGTTCAGGTCGATGCTGGCCACCAGCGTCAGCAGGCGGTGATAGGCGCCGTCGGCGATTTCGACCGGCAGCGGGGCCTCGTCAAAGGCCTCGACATAGCTGCCGACGAGGCCGCTCAACAGGCGGCAAAGACCGCGCTGGGCGGGATCGTCCCGGCCGAGCGTCTCGAGCTTTTGCTGAAATGTCCGGAAGGTGCGCAGGCCGTGGTGCTGTTGCGAAAGCCACGTATGCAGGTCGTTCATGTGAGCTCCTTCGAGTTACAGAAGAAGCTACCGGTTTATACAGGTGGGATGTGACGATTGGAAGGGGAGGGGAAGATTCAGGCAGTCCGTCTTCGCCAAGAGGCTTCGCCGGACACGCTTCGCCCTTTCGGTTCGGCGTGGCTGCGCCACGCGAAGCCCGAAAGGGCGAAGCGTGGTGCCCCTGGCCGGAATCGAACCAGCACTCCTTGCGGAACTCGATTTTGAGTCGAGCGCGTCTACCAATTCCGCCACAGGGGCTCCCGGTCGGCCCCTGGAAAAGGGCCTCGCAAAGCGGGCGGACTATAGCCATGGACTGGGCAGGGTCAACCCGCGCCAAAGTGATCCCGGCCGTTCTCGACAGCCGCCTGGGCCGGGGTTAGAGGCTTAAGAAAGCGACCCATCCGAGAGAGGCTGCCGTGACGACCCAGAGTGCCGCAATACCTGCATTCAGGCCGGCTGCGACCGGTCCCGCGCTGACCGCCTCGGTGCTCGTCACGCTGATTGCCGCCGCGACCATCGCCGGCGCCTGGTTCTTCCAGCTCGTGCTGGAGATCCTGCCCTGTCCGCTGTGCCTGGAGCAGCGCTACGCCTATTATCTCGCGATCCCGGTCGGTGTGCTCACGGCGCTTGCGGCGCGGAGCGGGGCGCCGCGCCCGCTGCTGCTCGCGGGCCTTGCGATCCTCGCGCTGGCGACACTCGCCAATGCCGGCCTCGGCACCTACCACTCCGGCGTCGAATGGGGTTTCTGGAAGGGCCCGACCGATTGCTCTGGTCCCGTCATCAATCTCGGCAATGCCGCCGATCTGCTGTCCAAGCTCGATACCGTGAAGGTGGTGCGCTGCGACGAGGTGCAGTGGCGCTTCCTCGGCCTCTCGCTCGCCGGCTACAACGTGCTGATCTCGCTGCTGATGGCCGCGATCGCGGCGTGGGGATTTGCGAAGACGACGAAGCGCGCGTAGCTGCCGTAGGGTGGGCAAAGGCGCGCTCTTTGCGCGCCGTGCCCACCATTCATCAACATTCACGCCAGTTGTTGGTGGGCACGCTGCGCTTTGCCCACCCTACGGGAGCCGTGTCCGCTCAATCATCCACATCGTCCTGCGTGCGGCCGAACAGGTGCACGATGCCCGGGGTCGCGATCGTCACGAAGACGAAGCGCGACAAATGATGGGCGCCGACGAAGATCGGGTCGATGTGCAGGGTGAGCGCGAGCGCCAGCATCGCGTCCATCGCGCCCGGCGCGAAGGCGACGACGACATCCGATAATTTCACCTGCGTGGTGAGCGCGACGACGCCGACGAAGATGGCGGAGACGGCGATAGCCACGGCAAACGAGCCCAGCGCCGCATGGATGTGGCCGGCGAGTGTCTTGATCCGCATCCGCGCGAAACGGCTGCCGATCAGCGCGCCGATGCCGATCAGCGCCACGCCGCGCACCCAGTTCGGCAGGCCGCCCTCGACCCAGCCTGCGCCATGCAGCACGCTGGAGGCGATCATCGCGCCGAACATCCAGCTCGCCGGAAACTTGATCAGCCGCAGCAGCAGCGCCGCGGCCAGCGAGGCCGCGACCAGCTCCACGAGCTCGAGCGGCGAGGCGATCGTCGTCGTCAGCGACGGCGCGACGGAGGGTGCCACGCCCGCGAACGCGAGCACCATCGGCAGCGCCGCGGTGAGGATGATGACGCGCATGGTCTGCACCACCGCGATGCCGGGCAGGTCGGCGCCGCGCTCGACCGCCAGGATCGTGATCTGCGACAGCGCCCCTGGGCTGCCGGCGAGAAAGGCCGAGGTGCGGTCCCAGCCATGGATGCGCTGGAGGTAATAGCTCGAGCCGAAGGTCGAGCAGAAGGTGGCGAGCGCAAGCAGCCCGATGGTGAGGGGATAGGCGCTGACCTGTTGCAGCAGATGGCGCGAGACGACCGAGCCCAGTGAAATGCCGAGCAGCACCAGCACGGTCTGGGTCAGGATCGGCGGCAGTGCCAGCTGGCGGCCGGCGATCGCGGCGATCCCGACCGCGATCATCGAGCCCGAGATCAGTCCCCCGGGAAGTCCGGCGACCAGAAACACGAGGCCGCCGGCGGTGCCGATGACGAGCGTCTCCACCGTGCTCAAGATCTTGGCACGGCTTGGCCATTCGAACGGCAGGGAGGCGGTGATTTGCTTCACACCACCTTATCGCAAATCAGCGAGAGGCACACAATTGCAGCCTCGTCATGCCGCAATGCGCGCGCCTCTCACGGACGCTCGCGAACCGTAGTGTGACGGATTTACTTCTTGTCGGCGGCGGCGGGGGCGGCGGTGCTGGCCTTCGCTTCCTTCATGCACTCACGGCGAAATTTTTTGCGCTCCTTGCCCTTCAGCGCCTTGGCGTCCGCTTGCTTGGAGCATTCGAGCGACTCCGCCGAGCGCTCCTTCGACGCCTTCTTGTCGGCGGGGGCGGCGGCAGTTGTGGTCTTGGCGTCGGTCTTGGCAGCCGGCGCGGCGGTCTGCGCGAAGGCGGTGCCGGTGGCGAGCAGGGAGGTCAGGGCGACGATGGCGAGGCGAGACGTGAAGGTCATGGTGGTGCACTCTTGCGAGATTGCGGAGGGTTGGGAACGTCGGCTCGCCTTGCTGAACGCGACATGAATAATCCGAGCCGGGGGGATCACTATATTTTGGCGGCAGGAGCCATCGCTTCCTTGTCGCGGCTGAGCGGCACGCTAGGATAGCAATCCTCGTTTCGCTTCCGTCGGGGAAGACCAAGGAGGAGGACCAAGGATGACCATTCAATCGAAATTGCTGTGTGCAGTGGCGTTGACGGGCTTTGCGGCGCTGATCGCGAGCGCGCCGGCGCAGGCGCTGACCTCGCAGGAGTGCAGCGCGAAATACCAGGCCGCCAAGAAGGACGGCTCGCTTGGCGCCACGAAGTGGAATGACTTCCGCAAGGCCCAGTGCGGTGCGGATGCGACGCCTGCCGCTGCGCCGACCGCCGCTGCTCCGGCTGCGCCCGCCGCTCCCGCCGAGCCGAAGCAGGCGAAGAAGGAGGCGGCCCCCGCTGCCGCGCCAACCCTGCCGGCCGGACCCGCGATCTATCCGAATGCGGTCGACCCGAAATACGCCAAGGAGACCGCCGGCAAGGCCCGCCTCCACACCTGCGTCGACCAGTACAACGCCAACAAGACCACCAACGGCAATGGCGGCATGAAGTGGATCGAGAAGGGCGGCGGCTATTACAGCGAGTGCAACAAGAAGCTGAAGGGCGCCGCCTGAGCTTCGACATGATGCGATGGCCGGAGCAAAGCTCCGGCCATTAGCCCAACAGCTTCTCGGCCGACTTCGCCACCAGCTGCGAGCGCTTGCGCGGACCGCGCTCGACGAACAGCAAACTCTGGCCGAAGATGAAGCAATAGAACAGGAAGGCCTGCGCCTCGGCCGCCT
Source organism: Bradyrhizobium sp. Arg816 (assembly GCF_029989365.1). Taxonomy (GTDB): domain Bacteria; phylum Pseudomonadota; class Alphaproteobacteria; order Rhizobiales; family Xanthobacteraceae; genus Bradyrhizobium. The sequence goes on from NZ_JAPRAQ010000003.1 coordinate 257,200, forward strand.
CGGCCTCGAGGCCGGTCGCGCGATAGAGCTCGGCGACGTGCTTGAGCCGCGCCGCGTCCACGCTCGCGACCGCCGCGGCGGCGTTTTCGTCCGAGCGGGCCCATTGCCGGATCGCGAGCTCGATCGCCATGCCCTCCGGATTAAGCCGCTCGGAATAGAGCTGGATCACCGCCTTCAGCCGCTCGCGGGGCTCTTGCCCATCGAGGCTTGTCTGCTGCGCGATTGACGCCGCACGTCCCTCGCGCCAGCGTTCCAGCATGGCATCGAGCAGCGCGGCACGGTCGGCGAAGCGGCGGTAGAAGCCGCCCTTGGTGACGCCGAGATTCTTGGCGAGCACCTCGACCCTGACACCCTCGACCCCCGAGCGGGCGAGCTCGGTAAACCCGGCCTCGACCCAGACATCGCCCTTGCCGTCGCTCATGAAGAAAGCCTCACCGGTTCTTGATACGGTACCGTATTGCTAACGCGCGGAGGCGCTGATACGCTACCGTATCAATGATCAGAGGGTGGAAAAACGGCAGGAGGAATGGCGATGCAGGAGGCGACCTATCGCGGCACGGTCTATCCGTGGCAGTGCGATCATGTCGGCCACATGAACATCATGTGGTATGTCGGCAAATTCGACGAGGCAAACTGGAATCTGTTCGCCCGCCTCGGGCTGACGCCGAGCTATCTGCGCTCTTCCGGCCGCGGCATGGCCGCCGTGCAGCAGAACATCACCTACAGGCGGGAGCTGCTTGCCGGCGACATCGTCGAGATCCGCAGCCATTTGCTGGAGGTCCGCGACAGGTCGATCCGTTTCCGGCATGACATGACCAATGCCGAGACCGGCGAGATCGCCGCGTTCTGCGACATCACCGGCGTGCACATGGACCGCAGCCAGCGGAAGTCGGCGCCGTTCACGGATGCAATCCGCGCGGTCGCTCTGCAGCATCTTGCCGAGCCGGCCGGGGCCTGAGCCATGGCCACGTTCGAGCCGAAAAATCCGGGCTATCGCGCTGCCGCCATTGCCATGTTCGACGGCCAGCCGGCGATGCGCACGCTCGGCATCGTGATCGTCCGCCTCGCGCCCGGCGAGGTCGAATTGGCCATGCTGCATTCGGCGGCCTTCACGCAGCAGAACGGATTTGTCCATGCCGGCATCATCACGGCAGGCCTCGACAATGCCTGCGGCGTCGCCGCCTTCACCCTGATGCCGCGCGAGGCCGACATCCTGACCGTCGAGTTCAAGACCACGCTGCTGGCACCCGCTCGCGGCGCCCGCTTCGTCTTCAAGGCCGAGGTGGTCAAGCCCGGTCGCACGTTGACCTTCTGCGAGGCGAGGGCCTTTGCCGAGCATGAGGGCAACACCACGCTGATCGCCACCATGACCGGGTCTCTGATGGCGATGCTGCCCCGCGCGGCGGCTTCGCCGGCGCCGGCGGCGATCCGCGCATAGCACGGCGATGACATCGCGCCCGCAACGCTCTATATGACGCGTAACAGGTCCCGGTCGCGAACCGTATTTGCAGCGATGGGACCGAAACGGGACGAGATATGGCTGGATTCAGGAACAAGGGCCTCGTGGCGACGCGGCGTGCGGCGCTGACGCTGATCGGGGCGGGTGCCCTTGCGGCAGGTCGGATCACCTCTGCGCGCGCGGCCGCCGCCGATGACGAGGTGCTGACCGAAGCCAAGGTGCTGCGCGACCCCGATGTTCCCGTTGCCGGTAATCCCGACGGCAACATCAGCATTATCGAATGGTCCGACTACAATTGTCCCTATTGCCGCAAGCTGGAGCCGGAGCTGCGCCAGGTCGTCCAGGACGACGGCAAGGTGAGGCTGGTGATGAAGGATTGGCCGATCCTCGGGCCGGTCTCGGTCACCGCGGCGCGGATCGCGCTCGCGGCGAAATTCCAGGACAAATACCATCAGGCGCATGACGCCATGATGGGTGTCAGCTCGCGCCTGACGGAGCCGCGCATCAACGAGCTACTCGCGGCCGCCGGCGTCGACATGGACCGCTTGAAGCGCGATCTCACCGACCGCGCCAAGGACATCGACGCCGTCCTCAAGCGCAACAACGAGCAGGCCGAAGCCTTCGGCTTCAGCGGTACCCCCTCCTTCATCGTTGGCAAGTACCGCGTACCGGGCGTGCTCAGCATGACCGAGTTCGAGCAGGTCATCGCCGATGCCCGCAAGGCCAAGATGAACTGACGCGACCGGATCGATCGCCGTCAACGCAAAGGCGCCGCCGCGGACCCGCGACGGCGCCTTGTTCGTGATACGGCGTCGTTATTTCGACGAGATGCGGACCCAGTCCTTGTGCGTGCGATCGCGTAGCGCATCCCAATCGGCCTTGGCGACGTCCCAGTTCACGATGGTGCGGTTGGTCGTCGCGACCTCGCCATTGGCGACCGACGACGTCTGCATGGAATCATAGACGTACACGCCGCAACCGAGCAGCAGCGCGCCCAAAATCATTCCGAAAAACGTCTGCATCTGCGAACCTCCGGTGACGGGCGATAACGTCGGCCCGGAGTGATGGTTCCGCGGCAGTACGGCGCAGGTAAGGACGACTCGTTCATCCGCCGTTCAGCCACTCCAGCAGCTCCGCGTTGATCTCGCGCGGATAGGTGTGGCTGAGATCGTCGATCTCGCGATAGGTGACGTCGGCGCCGGCGGCGGAGAGGGCTGCCTGCGTCTGACGCGCGGTCTGTACCGGAAACATCCAGTCGAGCTTGCCGTGGGTGATGAAGATCGGCAGTCCCTGCAGGCGCGCGGCGTCCGCCATCTCCGCCATCAGCGGATGGAAGGTCGCCGACACCGGCGCGAGATGCGTGAAGGGCGAGGCGCCGTCGAGCCCGGTGACGTAGCAGAAGGTGCCGCCGTCACTCATGCCGGTCAGCAGCAGGCGCGAGGCGTCGATCGCCCAGCGGCTGCGCACCGTGTCGAGAATGCGCATGAGGTTCGGCGTGTCGCTATCGTCGCCCATCAGCGCCCATGTCGGGCCGGTCGCGGTCGGCGCCACCAGGATCGCGCCAACGCTGCGGGCGTCGCGGAGCCAACTCCAGAGAAAACCGCGGCCGTTGCCGCTGCCGCCATGCAGCGCCATCACCAGCGGCATGGCGCGCTCCGGCGAATAATATTCTGGCACATAGACCGAGAAGCCGCCGCGGCTGCCGGGCTCGTTGTGGTCGTGGAAGATGCCGGTGTGTTCGCCCGCGCCGGCTTCCAGCCGCACCAGCAGGTCGTCATTCTCGCGATTGGCAGCGTTGAGGAAGAAGCTGCTCACCGGCGGAAACTGGGTCGACAGCGGATACAGCGCTTCCTGCGCACGAGGCAGATGGCGCAGCGCGCGGAAGACTGCGACGAGATCGCCATTGCCACGCTCGACCTCGCGTATGCCGGCAAAGGCGGCGAGCGTCTCGTTGCAGGCGCGGTCGAGCCGCTCGCGCAGCCCGGTGAACGGCTCGGGCCAGGCGCCGATCGCAGCGTATGCCGCTTGCAGCGCCTCGTCGGGCGTGCCGATCGCATTCATCACCGAGGCAAAGGCCGGCGGATGCAGGTTTCGCTGGAAGAAGCCGAGTGCTTCCAGCGCGTTGAGCAGCGGCGGCAGCACGGTCACGATGTCGTCAACGACGGCCTCGGTCATCGCCGCTTCCTTGCGTCGGTTCGGTGGTGTCAGTGCAGCTTCGGCGCCTTGAGCAGCTTGAAGCGATCGGTTGAGGTCACCGTGACGTCGAAGGTGACGCCTTCATGATGCACGGTCAGCGGCACGTCGACGCCGGCAGCGCCCAGCGCCCACATCTTCTTGTAGAAGGCGGTCTGGCTCGTCACCTCCTCGCCGTCCACCGCAAGGATGACATCGCCGGTCTTCAGCTCGGCGCGTGCGGCCGGGCCGTTGGCGGAGATCCCGATCACCACCAGGCGGTTGTCGATCTCGGTCGAATAGAGCCCGAGCCAGGGGCGCGACGGCTTATTGACGCGACCGAATTTGCGCAGATCGTCGAGCACCGGCTTCAACAGGTCGATCGGCACAATCATGTTGACGTGCTCGGCCTTGCCGTCGCGTTCGCGCTCCAGCTGGAGCGAGCCGATACCGATCAGCTCCCCGCGCTCATTGAGCAGCGCTGTGCCGCCCCAGTTCGGATGCGCGGGATAGGTGAATACCGCTTCGTCCAGCAGATATTCCCAATAGCCGGCGAATTCCTGCTTGGCTACGATCTGGCTCGCGACCGATCGGGTGCGGCCGCCGGCGCCGCCGACTACGACGCGGTCGCCGACCCTTGTTTTCGCCGAGTTGCCGAGCGGCAAGGGTTCGACGTCGAGGTGACCGAGCGCCTGCACGAGGCCGAAGCCGGAGACGGAATCGAAACCGAGCGCATGCCCCTCGACGACGCGCCCGTCGGCGAGATGCAGCCACACCGATTCCGCCTCGGTAATGAGGTAGCCGATGGTGAGCACCAGCCCGTTGTCGATCACGACGCCGTTGCCGGCGCGTTCGGTGCCCAGCGTTTCGGCACTGAAGGCATCGGGCGGGATGATGGCGTGCAGGCCGACGACGGACCCGAGCGAGCGGTCGAGATCGAAACCGTAATCGCTCGCGCGCGGCTGATTGGCCGGCGGCACTCTCCATTCGGTCAGGGCGGGCATGGAGTTCTCCTGGCTGAGAGCATTGCTCCGCCGTGGCTGGCGGAACGACGCGCGAAGCACTCATAATTTAGGCTGGAGGAGGCCGTCTTGAAAGCCTCGTTCCCAACTATTCCGGAGATCGCCGCGTGAAATCTTCGACAGGCACAGGAACGCCCGCATAGGTGGCAAGCGCCCGCGCGATCCGGCACCGGCCGCATGGCTGCTGTCCCGCGACGTGCTAGGCGGGGTGCAATGAAGCTGCTAACCATTGCCGCTTCGTTTGACCAAGAGATCACGGACCGAAGCATGGATAACCGCAGCGACATCTGGCGTGGCGTCGACACGATCAAGGCGCGTTTCATCGACCTCAGCGACAGGGTCTGGGGCATGCCCGAGGTGTGCTACACCGAGGCGCGGTCCGCCGCCGAGCATCTCGCCGAGCTGCGCCACCAGGGTTTCCGTATCACCGAGAAGGTCGCGGGCATCCCCACTGCGGTGATGGGCGAGTGGGGTGAGGGCGGTCCGGTCATCGCCTTCATGGGTGAATATGACGCGCTGCCGGGCCTCAGCCAGGAGGCCGGCGTCGCCGAGCACCGTCCGGTCGAGACCGGCGGCCACGGCCATGGTTGCGGCCACAATCTGCTTGGTTCCGCGGCGCTGCTCGCCGCGACCGCGATGAAGGACTGGCTCGCCGAGAACAAGGTGCCCGGCCGCGTGCGCTATTACGGTTGTCCGGCGGAAGAGGGCGGCGCAGCCAAGGCCTTCATGGTGCGCTCGGGCGCGTTTGAAGACGCCGACATCGCCATCACCTGGCATCCGCACAGCTTCTGGGAAGTCGCCGTGACGCCGTCGCTCGCCAACACCCGCGCGGATTTCATCTTCACCGGTCGCACCTCGCATGCGGCGGCCTCGCCGCATCTCGGCCGCTCCGCGCTCGACGCGGTGGAGCTGATGAATGTCGGCGTGAACTACATGCGCGAGCACATGCCGAGCGACGCGCGCGTGCATTACGCCCTGCTCGACACCGGCGGCATCGCCCCCAACGTGGTGCAGGCGCATGCGCGCGTACGCTATTCGATCCGCGCCCGCGATCTGCCCGGCATGAACGAGCTGGTCGGACGCGTCAGCAAGATCGCAGAAGGCGCGGCCTTGATGACCGAGACCAAGGTCGAGATGAAGATCATCTCTGCCGTCTCCAACATCCTGCCGAACACGCCGCTGGAGCAGGCGCTGCATCGGGTGATGGAAGATCTCGGACCGCCGCATTTCGACGACGCCGACAAGGGCTTTGCCAGCCAGATCCGCGCGACGCTGACCGACAAGGACATCGCGTCGGTCTATTATGCGATCGGTATGGAGCCGACCGACCGGCCGCTGGCCGACTTCCTGGTGCCGCTCGATGCCAAGCGCAACCCGCTGGTCGGCTCGACCGACGTCGGCGACGTGAGCTGGGTGGTGCCGACCGTGCAGGTTCACGCACCCACGGTTGCAATCGGCACGCCGTTCCACACCTGGCAGGTGGTGGCGCAGGGCAAGAGCGGACACGCTCATAAGGCCATGGTGCAGGCGGCCAAGGCGATGGCCGGGATCGGCATCAAGGCGTTGACGGATCCGGAGCTGATCAAGGCCGCGAAAGCGGATTTGCAGAAGCGGACCGCCAAGACACCTTATGTCTGTCCGCTGCCGGACCACGTCGCGCCGCCGCTGACCATGTCCGTGGCGTAGAATTTCGTCTCGATACTTCGTCTGATCCGGCGAACAAATTTTTCGCAGTGCAACGTGGATTTCGGCGCGTTTTGACGCCGGATTGCCGAACGCTTGGGCTGCGGAACGCGGTTTTGCCCAACGGGCAGCCAAAACACCGTTTGCATACACACGGTCGCAGTTGACGCGCGGCCTATTCGGTGTGCCATCTACCGCCAGCAAAACCCGGCGGCCGCGGTGCGGCTGCCTGCATCCATACGGGAACCAGACGGGGGACAACCATGCTGGATAAAGAACTGCGTTCGATGATCGGTGACGTGAAGGACGGGCGGATGGATCGCCGTGCCTTCATCAAGCGTATGGCCGCGGTCGGCCTCACCGCACCCCTCGCCAACCAGATTCTCGCGCTCGGCGGCGTCGCCATGGCGGAAGGTGCCTCGACCTACAAGCCGACCAAGCGCGGCGGCGGCGGTGCATTGAAGCTGCTGTGGTGGCAGGGTCCGACCCTGCTCAATCCGCATTTCGCCACCGGCACCAAGGACCAGGACGGCGCGCGCCTGTTCTACGAGCCGCTCGCCTGTTGGGATCCCGACGGCAACATGAAGCTGGTTCTGGCCGCCGAAATTCCCTCGATCCAGAACGGCGGCCTCGCAGCCGACGGCAAGTCGGTGACCTGGAAGCTCAAACCCGGCGTCAAATGGCATGACGGCACGCCGTTCACGGCCGACGACGTCGTGTTCAACTGGGAATATGCCAAGGATCCGGCGACCTCGGCTCTGACGATCGCGACGCTCCGCGATATCACGGTCGAAAAGGTGGACGAACTCACGGTTCGCATCCTTTTCAACAAGCCGACGCCGTTCTGGGCCGACGCCTTCGTCGGGGCTCCCAACACCATCATCCCGAAACATCTGTTCAAGGACTATATGGGGTCCAAATCGCGGGAGGCTCCGACCAACCTCTCGCCGGTCGGCACCGGCCCCTACAAATTCGTCGAGTTCAAGCCGGGCGATCTCGTCCGCGGCGTGATCAATCCCGACTATCACATGGCGAACCGTCCCTATTTCGATACGATCGAGATGAAGGGTGGTGGCGATGCCGTCTCGGCGGCGCGCGCGGTGATCCAGACCGGCGAATATGATTTCGGATGGAACATCCAGGTCGAGGACGACGTGCTGCTGCGCCTGGAGAAGGGCGGCAAGGGAAAGACCGTCTACGCGGTCGGCGGAGACACCGAGTTCATCGCACTGAACTTCACTGATCCCAACACCGAGGTCGATGGCGAACGCTCGTCGATGAAGACCAAGCATCCGCTGTTTTCAGATCCGGCGGTGCGCAAGGCGCTCTCGCTGTTGATCGATCGCGAATCGGTCAAGAAGGCGATCTACGGCCGCGCCGGCCGCACCACCGCCAACTTCCTCAACGGGCCGGAAAAATTCGTATCCAAGAACACCTCGTGGGAGTTCAGCGTGGAGAAGGCCTCGAAGGTCCTCGACGAGGCCGGCTGGAAGCCGGGCACCGACGGCATCCGCGAGAAGGACGGGAAGAAGCTGAAGCTCGTCTACCAGACCTCGATCAACGGCCCGCGCCAGAAGACACAGGCGATCGTCAAGCAGGCCTGCCAGAAGGCGGGGATCGACGTCGAGCTGAAATCGGTCGTCGCCTCCGTGTTCTTTTCCTCCGACGTCGGCAATCCCGACACCTATTCCAAGTTCTACGCCGACATGGAGATGTTCCAGATCCCGCTGAGCCAGCCCGATCCGTCGCAGCACATGCGTCGCTACCTTTCGAACCTCGTCGCCACCAAGGAGAACAAGTGGCAGGGCACCAACTTCCCGCGCTGGGTCAACAAGGAGTACGACGAGACCATCCAGGCCGCGGACGGCGAGATGGATCCGGTCAAGCGCGCGGCGCTCTACATCAAGGCCAATGACCTCATGTACCAGGACACCGTGTTCATTCCGGTGCAGCACCGCCTGAAGGTCGAGGCGGCCGCCAACAATCTGCGGCCCGTCGTTTCCGGCTGGGCCAACGAGACCGACAATCTGTTCGACTGGTACCGGGAGGAATGATCACGCAGGCCTAAACCGGGATCGTCCTTTATGAGTCAGTATGTCCTGCGTCGTCTGCTGATCGCCGTTCCGAGTCTGCTTGGCATCTCCCTGGTGCTGTTCGTCGTGCTTGCCCTGGCACCCGGCGATCCCTTCTCGGAACTGGCGACCAATCCGAACGTGCCGCCCGAAGTCGCTCTCGCGCTTCGGGCGAAGTTCGGCCTCGACGATCCGATCTACCTTCGTTACCTGCACTGGCTCAACGCCATGCTGCACGGTGACTGGGGTTTCTCCTTCGTCAGCCGGATGAACGTCGACACGCTGATCCTCCAGCGTCTGCCGGCAACACTCTACGTGATCGGTTCGGCGCAGATCCTGGCGCTCCTGATTGCGATCCCGGTCGGGGTCTATGCGGCGACAAAGCCCTATTCGCTGTTCGACCAGATCGCCAACACGCTCGCCTTCGTCGGCTTCTCGCTGCCGACCTTCTTCACCGGCATCCTGTTCATCCTGATCTTCTCGGTCACGCTGGACTGGCTGCCTTTCGTCTATACGACCGACATCAAGGGCACCGGCATCCGTTGGGTGCTGGAGATGATCCGGCAGGCAATCATGCCGGTGGCGGTGCTCGGTCTGTTCCAGGCGGCGTCGATGACGCGTTTCGTTCGCTCGGCGATGCTCGACGTGATCCGGCTCGACTACGTCACCACCGCCCGCGCCAAGGGACTCGGGCAGGCCAAGGTCATCGTCAAGCACGTGATGCGCAACGCCATGATCCCGGTCGTCACCCTGATTGCGTTGCAGATGCCGGCCGTGTTCGGCGGCGCAATCGTCACCGAGCAGATCTTCCGCATCCCCGGCATCGGCTCGCTGCTGATCTCCTCCATCCTCTCCAACGACACGCCGGTGGTGATGGCCGTCACCTTCGTCTTCGCGTGCCTCGTCGTGCTGTTCAATCTCATCGCGGACGTCCTTTATGGCTGGCTTGACCCTCGCATCTCCCTCCGCTGAGCGGCGCGTCTACTCGCCCTGGCGCGAGATGTGGCGGCGCTACAGCCGCCACAAGCTCGCCGTGGTCAGTGCGTTTCTGCTCCTCATTCTGATCCTCGCGGTGGTGGCCGGCCCCTTCGTCTGGCGGGTCAAGATCGACGACATCGATATCGTTGCGGGCATGCAGGGGCTGTCGCTTGCCCATCCGTTCGGCACGGACGATCTCGGGCAGGACATCCTGGCCCGCATGATCTATGGCGGGCGCATCTCGCTTGCAGTCGGCCTTGCTGCGATGCTGGTCTCGGTCTTTATCGGTGTCCTGATCGGCGCGCTCGCCGGCATGTCGCGCGGCGCGCTCGGCCACGGCCTGATGTGGCTCACCGACCTCTTCCTGTCCCTGCCGCAGCTGCCGCTGCTGCTGCTGTTGATCTATCTCTTCCGCGACGGGCTGAAGCAGATGTTCGGTCCCGAGGGCGGCATCTTCATCCTGATCGTGCTCGTGATCGGCGGCTTGCGCTGGATGCCGGTGGCACGCCTCGTGCGTGCGCAGTTCCTGTCGATCCGCGAGAAGGAGTTCGTCGAGGCGGCCCGTGCGCTCGGCGCAAGTCCGGTGCGCCAGGTGGTCCGGCACATCCTGCCCAATGCGCTCGGTCCGGTGATCATCGCCGGCACCATCGACGTCGCTGCCGCCATCATCGCGGAATCGACGCTGTCCTTCCTCGGCCTCGGCTTTCCGCCGGATACGCCGACCTGGGGCCGGCTGTTGTACGACGCCAAGGATTTCCTCGACATCGGCCCGCATTGGGCGCTGTTTCCGGGCGGCGCGATCTTCATCGCGGTGGTCGCCATCAACTTCATCGGCGACGGCCTGCGTGACGCGCTCGATGCGCGACGGGTGATCTGATGGCGCCGCTGCTGGAAATCAAAGGGCTGAAAACCCACTTCTCGACCGACGACGGCATCCTGCAGGCCGTCGACGGTGTCGACATCTCCATCAACAAGGGCGAGACGCTCTGTGTCGTCGGCGAATCCGGCTGCGGCAAGACCGTGACCGCGATGTCGATCCTGAAGCTGATCGCCATGCCGCCCGGCCGTATCGCGGCGGGCCAGATCATCTTCGAGGGCCGCGATCTCGTGCCGCTGACGAGCCGTCAGCTCGACGAGATCAGGGCCAAGGAGATCGGCTTCATCTTCCAGGAGCCGATGACCTCGCTCAATCCGGTGCTCACCATCGGCGAGCAGATCGCCGAGAGCCTGCGCCGCCATGAAGCGGTGACGAAGAAGCAGGCGCTCGAGCGCACCATCGAGATGCTGAAGCTGGTGCAGATCCCCAACGCTGAAGGCCGCGTGCACAATTATCCGCACCAGTTCTCGGGCGGCATGCGCCAGCGCGTGATGATCGCGATGGCGCTCGCCTGCAGGCCGAAGCTGATCATCGCCGACGAGCCCACCACCGCGCTCGACGTCACCATCCAGGCGCAGATCCTCGACCTCTTGCAGGACATGAAGGAGCGCTTCGGCATGGCGGTGATGCTGATCACCCACGCCATGGGCGTCGTCGCCGAGACCGCGCAGCGCGTCGTCGTGATGTATGCCGGCAAGGTGGTGGAGGAAGCGCTCGTCGACGACCTCTTCGGCAATCCCGGTCATCCGTATACACAGGGCCTGATCCGCTCGATCCCGCGCATCGATCTCGACAGCGAGCACAAGACAAGGCTCGAAGCGATCGGCGGCTCGGTGCCGATCCTGATCAATCCGCCGGTCGGCTGCCGCTTTGCTCCGCGCTGCCGCCACGCCATGAGCGTTTGCACCGAGAAGGAGCCGCTGCTGCGCGAGATCGCGCCCGGCCACCGCATGGCCTGTCATTTGGGAGATACGCAGTTGGGAGGCACGGCATGACCGAGCCCTTGCTCCGCGTCAGCGGCCTGAAGAAATATTTCCCCGTGCTCGGCGGCCTGTTGTCGCGCCAGGTCGGCAGCGTCTATGCGGTCGACGGGGTCTCGTTCTCCGTCAATCGCGGCGAGACGCTCGGTCTCGTCGGCGAATCCGGCTGCGGCAAATCCACCACCGGCCGCTGCGTGCTGCGGCTGATCGAGCCGACCGACGGCGAGGTCGTGTTCGACGGCCAGGACGTGCGTAAGCTCGGCGGCAATGATTTGCGCGCGATGCGGCGGAACATGCAGCTGGTGTTCCAGGATCCGTTCGCCTCGCTCAATCCGCGCATGACGGTCGGCGCCATCCTCGGTGAGGCCCTGATTATCCATAAGCTCGGGTCCTCGGCCAAGGAGCGCGAGGAGCGCGTCGCCAGCCTGCTCGTGAAGGTCGGTCTCAAGGCGGAGCACATGCGCCGCTACCCGCACGAATTCTCGGGCGGCCAGCGCCAGCGCATCGTGATCGCGCGGGCGCTCGCGGTCGAGCCGAAGCTGATCGTCTGCGACGAGCCGGTATCCGCGCTCGACGTGTCGATCCAGGCGCAGGTGATCAATCTGCTGGAGGATCTCCAGGCCGAGCTGAACCTCACCTATCTGTTCGTCGCGCACGACCTGTCGGTGGTCGAGCACATCTCCGACCGCGTCGCCGTGATGTATCTCGGCCGGATCGTCGAGCTGGCGAAAGCGAGCGATCTCTACCGCAATCCGCAGCATCCCTACACCAGAGCGCTGTTGTCGGCGGTGCCGGTGCCCGATCCCAAGCTCAAGCGTGAACGCATTCGCCTCAAGGGCGACGTGCCGAGCCCGATGAAGCCGCCATCCGGCTGCCACTTCCACACCCGCTGCCCGATCGCCCAGCCGCGCTGCGCGGAAAGCGCACCCGAGCTGAGGGAAGGGGCGGGCGGGCACTTCGTGGCGTGCCACCTCGCCTGAAGGCCGTCACCCGTTTTGTGACGTGCGTCGGGCCAGTTGATGCAGCACCGTGTCGATGCTCGGGACCGCACCGGTCTCGCGGAGCCAATTGTCGGCCAGCTCCCTCAGTTCGCCCGGCGTCAAGCCGAACTTGCGGCGGAATGCGCGAATGAAGGTGGAATCGCTGCTGAAGCGCATGCCGACGGCAAGGTCGATCAGCCGCGTGTCCTCCGCGGACGGCGATATCAGCTGGCGGAAAGCGAGATTGAGCCGCTGCTCCCTCACGTAGTGCGCCAGCCCGCCGTCCGCCTCGAACAGCCGATAGAGGGTGGCGCGCGAGATCTGGAAGTGGTGGCAGATCGCTGCCACGGTGAGCGCGTCGGTCTCGAGATTATCGGCGATGTGGCGCTTGATCAGTGCGAGATAAAGATGCCGCTCGGCGCGTTCGACCCCTGCGGCAATGTCGGCCGTCCCGCCCGCGGCTGCGGCGACGATATCGGCGATGGCTTCGATTGTGGCCTCGGGGCTGCCGGCCTCGGGTTCGGGCGGCAGCGCAAGCGCGGCGTAATGGTTGGAGAGCAGCCGCGCGTGTGGATGGTTTGACGGCAGCAGGGTCGCCGTGGCCGAATCCGGATGCGCGAGCCGCGGTGCGAGCATGGCGCGTTGCAGGATGATCGCCGTCAGGCGGGTGCGGCTACCAGACGCGCGCAACACCGTCCGGTTCGGCTGCGCCATGTCGATGAGAACGATGTCACCGGGCCCCAGCGTCACCTCGCGGCGGCCGGAGCTGAACTGCATCTCGCCTTCGACGCACAGGGTGATCTGAAAGTGATCCATCGCGCCGCGGGCGACGTGTGCCGGCGTCCGGTCGTATTCCTGGTCGGTCGCGCGCGTATCGACCAGCAACGCATTGCGGGTCATCGTCGTCAGGGTGGTGACATGGAAATCGTCTTCCGCGGTGAGCGGAACGACGTCGCAGATGTCGGCCGTCATGGCGCGCAACTGCCTTAGCGCGTGCACCCCGCGCCCTGGGATGTCCGCCAGCATATTCTCGTTCACGGCCGTGCCGCCTGCATCACCCCACGACGAGGCAGGACCGCATGGACTCGATATTCGAAGACCGGCGGCACACCAACATCATTTCGGCATGTAGCTATTCGGAAATCAGTGTGCAAGCAACGTTGGGCGAGGCCGCGACGGATTTGGCACAGGTCGTCCGGAATCCGCACCGATTTTATCGCCCTGAGACGTTGGGCACATCATGCGACGAGTCGGCCTGCTAGAGGTCCGTTCGCCAATTGAGTGCCGGTGCCGCCACGCGGGGGGCTGCGCCGTTCGGAATGGGGTGCCGCGTGCGATTGGAAGTGGGAATGACGGGCGCGAGTGGTTCGAAATCGCGCTGGCGCAGGCGCACCGGGAAAGCGCGAGCCTGGCGGACATTTGCGGTCATGGTCCTGTCGTACCTCGGCGCGACCTCTGCCAGCCGGGCGCAAATCGACAATTACGGGATCTGGACTGGAAGCAGCAGCACGCCCGGGCAGGTGCTTGAATTCGATACGCTGACCAATGCTCCGATCGGGGCGGCCATCGCGACGGGCGCATATCCCACGAACGCGGTGTTCTCGCCCGATGGCCGTTTCACCTACGTTGCCGCATATGCAAGCGGCGAAGTCGATGTCATCGACGTCGTCAGCCGGAATGTTGTCGCGACCATTCCCATCGTCGCTGGATCGCTCGCTGCGTTGGCTCTCAGTGCGGATGGCACGAGCCTCTACGTGGCGTCCAACCTAAGCAATTCGGTCACCGTCGTCTCGACCGCGACCAATCACGTGGTTGGCTCACCCATTGCGGTAGGTTCGCATCCCCTCGGGATTGCGGTCTCGCCGGACGCGACTCGAATCTATGTCTCCAATGCAGCCTCCGACAGCGTCTCGATCATCGATGCCACGTCGAAAGCCGTGATAGGCACGATCGCGGTCGGAAACGCGCCTTCCGGCGTCACCCTGTCGCCTGACGGCAGCAAGATTTATGTGGCCAATCAAACCAGCAGCTCCGTCTCGGTGATCAATGCGGCATCGCAATCGGTCGTCGCGACCGTTCCGGTCACCGGATTCCCCTTGAGTGTTGCGGTCAGTCCCGATGGTTCACGGATCTATGTGACCACCACCCAGTCCAATCAACTCGCGGTCATCAATGCGGCGACGAACACCGTAATCGCAACTCTGGCTTTGCCAGGCTCCGGCCTCGGGGTGACTGTAACGCCCGACGGGAGCCGCGCCTATATCACGACCGGGCTTGGATCCTATGTGCTGGATACCGCGACCAACACGATCGTAACCTCGGTATCCATTCCTATCGTGGGCAGCGGCAATGTCGGTACCGCGTTTATCGGCCCGAACGTCATCGTCGCGGCGGGTGGGGCGCTTTCGGTCGCCAGCGATGCGGCCCTCACCGCGCTGGGCTTCGGGCAATACATCAATTTCAATGGCGGCACGCTGCAATTCACCGGTGCTTTCAACAGCGCGCGGACGATCTCGCTGCTGGCCGGCGGCGGCACGATCGACGCCAACGGCTTCAACGCGACGTTGTCGGGCCAGATCATCAATACGGGATCGTTGACAAAGACCGGGCTGGGCACGCTGACGCTGACGGGCGCCAACACCTATGCCGGCGGCACCTTCATCAATGGCGGCACGCTCGCCCTGAGCGGCGCCGGTACGCTGGGCGACGTCGGCGGATTGACGACGGTCAACAGCGGTGCCACGCTCGACCTCGGTCGCACGACGCAAACCCAGAGCGCAGTTGGCCTCAATGGCGGTATGATCCGCAACGGCAGTCTGAACGCGCCCATCACGTCCACTGGCGGCATCCTCAATGGCATCGGCGGCTCCGCGAGCCTGACGACGACCGCGGGCCTGACGATGCTGCTCGGCATCAACGGCTATACCGGTGCGACCACCGTGAACGGCGGCGTGCTTGACGTCGAGGGAACAATCACCGGCACTTCGGCGGTGACGGTGAATTCCGGCGGTGTGCTGATGGGGGCCGGCACCATCGATCCGCTGACGGTGGCGATTGCCAGCGGTGGCACATTCGCGCCGGGCAACGGCACGCCGGGCAGCTCGACAAGCATCATCGGCAATCTCGTCTTGCAATCGGGCGCCATTTATCAGGTCCAGGTCAATCCGCCGACGGCGTCCTATGCGAACGTCACCGGAAGCGCGACGCTCGGCGGTGCCACCGTCAACGCGGTGTTCGCGGCCGGCAGTTACATCGAGAAAAGGTACACGATCCTCAGCGCGAGCGGCGGCATCTCCGGCAGCTTTGCTTCGGCGGTCGCGAACAGCAATCTGCCGGCGAACTTCAAGACCGATCTCGGCTACGACGCAAACGGAAACAAGGTCTATCTGAATCTGTCCCTGGCCTTCGTCCCGCCGTCGAATTCCGGGCTGAACGGCAATCAGCAGGCGGTGGCGAACACGCTGGTCAATTCCTTCAACGTCAATGGCGGCATCCCGCTGGTCTATGGCGGCATGACGGCACCAGGCCTGACCCAGGCTTCCGGCGAATCCGGAACGGGCTCGCAGCAGACCACGTTTGCTGCCATGGGCCAGTTCATGGGCCTGCTCACCGATCCCCTGGCGCAGCGAAACGGTGGGGCGGACCCGGCCGGAGGCACGTTCGGCTTTGCGGAAGAGGACAGTTCAAGCGCCTACGCCGCACGCAAGCGCACCGATGCATTTGCCATGGTCAGCAAGGCGCCGCCGCAGAGCTTCGCGCAGCGCTGGAGCGTGTGGGCCGCGGGCTTTGGTGGTTCGCAATCGACCGACGGCAATGCGGCGGCCGGCTCGAACGACACGACGAGCCGCATCGCCGGCACGGCCGTTGGTGCCGACTATCTGCTCTCGCCGAATACGTTGCTCGGCTTCGCGCTCGCCGGCGGCGGCACCAGCTTCAATGTCAACGGTCTCGGCTCCGGCCGCTCCGACCTGTTCCAGGCCGGCGCCTATCTGCGCCACACGAATGGTCCGGCGTATATCTCCGCCGCGCTGGCCTATGGCTGGCAGGACATCACGACAGATCGCACCGTGACCATCGCCGGCACCGATCGTTTGCGTGCCGAGTTCGACGCGAACGCGTATTCCGGCCGCATCGAAGGCGGCTACCGTTTTGTCGCGCCGTGGATCGGCGGGATCGGCATCACGCCCTATGGCGCGGCGCAGTTCACGACGCTCGATCTGCCGGCCTATGCCGAGCAGGCCGTCTCGGGCTCGGCCGCGTTCGCCTTGAGCTATGCCGCAAAGAGTGTCACGGATACGCGCAGCGAGCTCGGCCTGCGAACCGACAAATCCTTCGCCATGCGAGACGGCGTGCTGAGCCTGCGCGGCCGCCTTGCCTGGGCACATGATTTCAATCCCGATCGCTCGATCGCCGCCACCTTCCAGGCGCTGCCGGGCGCGAGCTTCGTCGTCAACGGCGCCGCACAGGCCCGCGACTCCGCGCTCACTACGGCCTCGGTGGCGATGAGCTGGCCGAACGGCTGGTCGACGGCGGCGAGTTTCGAAGGCGAGTTCTCCAACGTTACCCGCAGCTATGCCGGCAAGGGTAGCGTTCGCTACGCCTGGTGAGCGGTCGATCCCGTCACGCGCTCTTCGCGGGCCAGGGTACGACCTGTCCCGACATCACCATGCGGTCACGGCCGCTGTCCTTGGCGGCGTAGAGCGCGCGGTCGGCGCCAGCGACCAGCGTGTTGCAGTCCATCGCGGTTTGGGATGGAAGGCTCGTCGCAGCGCCGATGCTTGCCGTCACCAGCCGGGAGGGCGGATTTTGCGCATGCAGCATCGCGAGCTCGTGCAGTGCCTGGCGAATCCCTTCGCCGACTTCGGTGCAACCATCCGGGCCGGTGTTCGGCAACAGTACGGCGAACTCCTCGCCGCCGTAACGCGCCGCGAGGTCGGCCGGGCGCCTGACCTGAGCGGACAGGATCCGGCCGAGCGCGCGCAGGCATCCGTCGCCCGCCTGGTGTCCGTAATGATCGTTGAATTTCTTGAAGTGATCGACGTCGATCAACAGGAGCGAGATCTCCGTGCCGTCGCGCCGGGCGCGCGCCCATTCCTCAGCGAGGCGTTCGTCGAACGCGCGGCGGTTGGCAAGGCCGGTCAGGCCAT
This sequence comes from Bradyrhizobium sp. Arg816, assembly GCF_029989365.1. GTDB lineage: Bacteria > Pseudomonadota > Alphaproteobacteria > Rhizobiales > Xanthobacteraceae > Bradyrhizobium. The sequence continues at coordinate 274,570 of NZ_JAPRAQ010000003.1, forward strand.
CGGTGGTCGCGAGCGATGCGAGTTTGTCCTGCAAGTCCTTCTGCTCTGTCATGTCGCGCACGACCGCGACGACACCGTCGACCTCGCCGCTGTCGGGGGCTCGGGTCACGTGCAAGGCCGCCTCGGCCCAGATATCGCCCTTGTCGCGATGGCGCTGGCGATAGACGAACCGCGCTTCCTCGGCCTCGCCGTTCTTCAGCGCGGTGATGGCCTGCTCGACCCGCTCGATGTCGTCCGCGTGGATGCCGGCCACCGCCGACGTGCCGAGCAGTTCCTCGGGAGACCAGCCGATGATACGCACGCACGAGGGAGAGGCGTAGAGCAGCCGGTTATCCAGCCCGATCCGGGATACCATATCGCTGGATTGCTCGGCGAGCAGGCGGAAATGGGCTTCCTTCGCGACCAGGGCCTGCGCCATTCGCTGCCGCTGCCAGAGCTGGCGGACCAGGTAGAAGCCGATCACCGCAATCAGCACGACGAGGCCGAGCACGAAGGCCGTGCGTACGGCTGCCACGCGTCGCCAGGGTGCCAGCACGTCGTCCTGCGACTTGCTCGCCAGCACCATCAGCGGATAGCGGCTGCTGCGCTGGTAGTAGCTCAGCCGGTGCACGCCATCGAGCGGCGACTTGAAATAGTAGACTGCGGCCGCCGGACGGCTTTTCCATTCCCTGAACAGCGGCGCATTGGAGAGGTCGCGCCCGATGAAGGCGCCGCTCTCGTCGTGGCTGCGCGCCAGCATGATACCGGCGTCGTTGAGCAGCGATGCCGAGCCGTTCGGGCCGACGTCGAAGCGCTCGTAGAATTTCGCGAAATAGGCGACGTCGATCGTGAGCAGCGCGACGCCGGCAAAGCTGCCGTCGGGGTGGTTGATCCGGCGTGACGCGGTGATGATCCACTGGCCGCCGGCGCGGCTCTTGATGGGCCGCCCGATCAGCGTGTCCTTCGCCGGGGAATCACGGTGCTGCCGGAAATATTCGCGATCGCTGTTGTTGAGCTTGGAGAAGTCGACATGCTCGGTCGTGGCAAGCCATCGGCCGGCTTCGTCATAGACGAAGATGCCGCGGATGCGGTCCGATGATTTGCGGGTCGGCAGGTAAGTCTGGAGCTTCGCGATCGTGTCCGGGCCGGTTCCGTCGAGTTCGAGCCGATGGACCAGTCCGACCAGGATCGTATCGGCGAGCTCGAACGTGTCGTCGGCGTGCTGGATCAGCGAATGCGCGAGATTGGCGACGTCGATCTCGGCGTTCCTGAGATCGGCGTTGTGCGTTTCCCATTCGCGCCAGACGCTCAAGCCGAGGATCGCCACGCAGATCAGCAAGACGAATCCCGCCGCCCAGAGCGGAAGGCGCGTCTTGCCGAGTTCGCGGTTCGTGACCATCGGGCTTGCTCCAAACCGGCGCAAACCTCTCACTTTGGTCTTAACGGCCTGTTGCAACTTCCGCGATGATTTTGCGCGTCGGCAGTCCGCCGGACGAGGTCGTCGATATTTTGATCGACTCTCATCGTCGGATGTTAACCACGCCGCCGCGGCATGATGTTTCGCGCGGCGTCCGCCGCGTCAGTCCATCAGCGTGAAGCCGACGCGCAGCGTCACCTGGTAGTGGCGGACAGCGCCATTCTCGATGTGACCGCGCGTCTGCACCACCTCGAACCATTTCATTTCGCGCACGGTCTTGGCGGCGCGGCTGATCGCGTTCTTGATCGCATCCTCGATGGAGGTCTCGGATGATCCGACCAGCTCCAGGATCTTGTAGACGTGATCCGTCTCGGCTGTGGGCATTGTACGTCTCCCTCGTTTGCGTTGCGGCACCACCGCCACCCGCGCTCCCATCTGAACGGGGTACTGGCGTTCCGGGTTCCACCGTCCGACGCTCGGCGGCGTGACGCTGGCGTTGCAGCGGGCTGAGAGGCGTTATTCCGCGGGCTGCGACAGGATGGGCGCCGGCTGCGTCCCGCGCCACAGCAGCCGCAGCAGCAGGACCAGGAGCGCCATCAGGGCGAAGCCGCCCAGGGCGGGCGCGAAATGTTGGTCGGGATCGGCCTTCTGCCCGAATTGCACCGCGAGCCGCCCCGACTGCAACAGCCCATAGGCTCCGGCGAACAGGATCAGCCCGTATATGACGCTCCGCTCGCGCGGGCTCGCCATCCTGGCGAGATCGGGCAGCATCAGGGCCAGACCGATCCCGACCATCGGCAGATCGTAATCATACGCATAAGGGCTGATCATCACGGATACCATCACGGCGGCACCGAGCGTGAAGGCCGGTGAAGCGCCCCGCGCTGCACCGAGAAGGACGGCGAACAAGGCCAGCCCGGCAACGGCCGTCTGTCCCCAGAAGGCGGCGCCTGCGGGAAGGCCGGCTTTGTACAGCGCTGCATAGGTCGAGATCATGCGGAAGAGCGGGTAGAAGCCCTGCTCGAGATACCCCGCCGACTCCCTGATCGCCCCGAGCCACGCGAACCAGATCTGCCACCCGAAGAGGAGCGTGCAGAGCAGTGAGCTCGCCAATACGACGGCCGCGGCCGTTCCGAGCGCAATCCAGCGCCGCGTCACCAGCAGATAGACGCCGGCGGCAATCGCAAGGTGCGGCTTGATCACCATGGCGCCGAGCGCGAGGCCGGCCAACAGCTGCCGCCGCTCCACGTTGAGACAGACCAGCCCGATCAGCGCGCCCGTCAGAAAGCCGTTCTGCCCGCAGCCGATGGTGATCGCCATCGCCGGAAACAGGATCACCAGCACCTGCGCGAAATTCCGGCCGGCGATCGCCCGGAGCGTCACGAGATAGAGCGCAAGTGTTGCGGCGGTGAACAGGAGATAGCCGACGCCGACCGGCAGGAATGCGAACGGCGCGACCAGGAGGTCGTATTGCGGCGGATAGGTCCAGGGCATGAAGCCGGTGGCGCCGCCGGCGGCCTCCATCTGCATCTTCAGCAGGGCATCGAAATGATAGACCTGGTCGAGATCGCCGCGCCAGACGTGCTGCGCGACGATGTGGAAGGCATCGAAATCGGCGAGCTCGCGATCCGTCCAGCCGCCGAAGCGTGCGAACCAGAAGGCCTTGAAGACGGCGATCGACGCCAGCGCCGCCAGCACGAAGCGGACATAGGCAGTCCGCTTCGACGGCGAGGACTGAACCGCTTCCAGCGTCTCGGCAAACATGAGCGGCGACCTTGGACCTGATGGATCGGCGGTTGGACGGGCAGGGCCGCGGATCCCGGCCAAACTGCCATCGGAGGCTTAAGGGACGGTAACGAATGCGGAAGGATTTGGCGCCGGCGCTTCTCTGGCGGAGCTGGGGCGCGCGGAACTGGGCCCGGTTAACCGCCGATCCTGCGCCCGGGATGACACGATTTCCGGGCGAACCTGGATGCGATGTCGAGATGACCTTTTCGAAATCGCCCGCCCGCACAGACGGCCGTGCTTGCCCGCTCGAAGACAGGCGAGCTAACCTGCGCATATCCTGCCAAGTTTTCTGCCAAGTTTTCTGCCAAGTTTTCTGCCAAGTTCGATGTGCGGTGATGATCGACAGTTGGACGAAGGGCGCTCTGGTTGCGATCGGCCTGTCTGCCGTGCCCGCGCCGGGCGTCGCGCAGGACGATCTCGATGCTGCGCCCGGCACGATGACGCTGCAAGTGAGCACCGATCCCTCCATGATCGAGTGCCGCAAGCTTGAGACGGTCAATCCCGCCTTGCTCGCCTTCCTGCCGCTGCGCCGGACTTTCAACGATGACTTTGACGAGCATCCGCTTGCGACAGGTCGCTGGGTGCCGCATTACGCCGGCGGTGCGGCGTGGCCGGAAGCGCGCTATTGGGGTGGTGACGGCTCCGACTTCAAGCGCAAGACCAGCGCCAATGGCGAGCAGCAGATCTATGTCGACCCGCGCTATTCGGGGCGTGCGGGGACGCCGCTTGGGCTAGATCCGTTCAAGGTGAAGGACGGCGTGCTCTCGATCGTCGCCAGCCGCACGCCGCCGGAACTGAAGTCCGTTCTGTTCAACAACGAGTACATCTCGGGGATCCTGACCACGCAGGGCACGTTCGCGCAGAAGCACGGCTATTTCGAAATTCGCGCCAAGGTGCCGGTTGGCCATGCGGTCTGGCCGGCGTTCTGGATGCTGGCGGACGACGGCGGCTGGCCGCCCGAGGTCGACGTGCTGGAAGGCCGCGGCGAGCGGCCGGGCGATCTCGTGATGACGACGCATTGGCGGATTCCGTCGACCCAGAAGATCCAGTCCTGCGGCTTCGACTATGCGGTCGGCGACGCTTCCAGCGTGTTCCACAATTATGGTGTGCTGTGGGAGGAGGATCGCCTGGTCTATTTCATCGACCGCAAGCCGGTCTCCGACATCAAGGTGCCGATCGGCTTCGACGATCCCATGTACATGATCGTCAATCTCGCGATCGGATCGAAATTCTTTCTCGGCGTCGGTCCGGTCGATGCGGAATCGCCGCCCACCGTCGCATTCGAGATCGACCGGATCTCCGTCTATCAGATCGACATGGAGCAAGCTCGGAGATAGCGATGTCAGCTGATGTCTCGCGGCGCGATCTTGCGAAGCTCGCGGGGCTCGCCGCGCTTGGCGCTGCGGCGGGTGCCAAGGCTGGGGATAACAAGGCTGCAGATAACAAGGCTGCAGATAATGAGACGCCCGCATCGGCCGACCGCCACGCGCCCGCGTCCTTTCCCAAGGACTTTTTGTGGGGCACGGCGACCTCGTCCTACCAGATCGAGGGCTTTGTCCACGAGGACGGCCGCGGCAAATCGATTTGGGACATTTTCAGCCACACGCCAGGCAAGATCGAGGACGGCTCGACCGGCGACCGCGCCAATGAGCACTATCACCGCTACAAGGACGACGTCGCGTTGATTAAGGCGCTCGGCGTCAAGGCCTACCGCTTCTCGATCGCGTGGCCGCGGGTGTTTCCGGATGGATCGGGCCAGCCCAATCCGAAGGGGCTCGATTTCTACGACCGGCTCGTCGACGAACTGCTCGCGAACGGCATCGAGCCCTATGCGACGCTCTATCACTGGGACCTGCCGCAGGCGCTCCAGGATCGCGTCGGCGGCTGGCAGTCGAGCGACACGTCGAAGGCTTTTGCAGATTACGCCGCCTACGTCGCCCCGCGCCTGACCGATCGCGTCAAAACCATCTTCACCGTGAACGAGGTCGGGCGCTTCGTGAATTTTGGCTATGGCTGGGGCATCGACGCGCCCGGCCTCAAGCTGCCGACCGCGCAGCTCAACCAGGCGCGCCATCACGTCGCGCTGGCGCATGGGCTTGCTGTGCAGGCGATCCGCTCCTCCGCGCGGGCCGGCACCCGTGTCGGCGCGGCCGAGAATATCGCGGCCTGCGTGCCCGCGATCGCAACGCCGGAAAATATCCGCGCTGCGGAGATCGCGACGCGCGAGCTCAACGCCGGCTTTCTTGGTGTGGTGCTGGAGGGCAAGTACACCGACCACTTCCTCGCCTATGCCGGGGCGGATGCGCCGAAATTCACCCCTGAGGAATTGAAGATCATCGGCACGCCGAACGATTTCGTCGGGCTCAACATCTACGCGCCGCAATACTACGTCACGGCATCCGATCGTGCGCCGGGCTTCCGCGTGCTGCCGTTCCCGACCTCGTTCCCGCACATGAACTCGGAATGGCTGCGGGTCGGCCCTGAGGTGATCTACTGGGCCCCGCGTCTGGCCGCAAAAATCTGGAACATCGAGACCATCTACATCAGCGAGAACGGCACCTCGTCCGAGGACAAGATTTCCGCCGACGGCCAGGTCTACGATCTCGACCGCATCATGTTCCTGCGCAATTACCTGACCCAGATGCAGCGCGCGATCGCCGAGGGCGTGCCGATTCGCGGCTATTTCCTGTGGAGCCTGATGGACAATTTCGAGTGGATTTTTGGCTACGGCAAGCGGTTCGGCCTCTACCGGGTCGACTTCGAGACCCAGGCGAGGCTGCCGAAGCTGAGCGCGGCGTTCTATCGGGATGTGGTGGCAAGGAACGCGATCGGGATGTAAGGCGCTGTCTCCGAATCCTACGGATCCAGCTCCGTATCCCAGTAGAGATAGTCCAGCCAGCTATCGTGCAGATAGTTCGGCGGGAACAGGCGGCCGTTGCGGTGGAGCTGGTGCACGGTCGGCGCGAACGCGCTCTGGCGCGGAAACATCTTTGCCTGCGCCGGCGTCAGATTGCCCTTGCGCAGATTACAGGGCGAGCATGCCGCGACCACGTTCTCCCAGGTGGTCTGGCCGCCCTTGCTGCGCGGAATGATGTGATCGAAGGTGAGGTCTTCGGGCGAGCCGCAATACTGGCAATTGAAACGATCGCGCAGGAAGACGTTGAACCGGGTGAACGCGGGATGCGTGGTCGGCTTGACGAAGGACTTGAGCGAAACGACGCTCGGCAGCTGCATTTGCAGCGTGGGACTGTGAACCGCCTGATCGTAATGCGCGACGATGTTGACGCGGTCGAGGAACACCGCCTTGATCGCGTCCTGCCACGACCAGAGAGACAGCGGGTAGTAACTCAGCGGCCGGAAGTCCGCATTCAGCACCAACACCGGCCAACTGCCTTGCGAGACATGTGCGTTCAAGTAACGCTCCCGGCCTCCAATGTACGCTGCGAAGCAGCATGTACTGACATACTACATGCAGCGTGACGGGATTGTGAAGCCCGTTGAGCGACTTATTCAGGTGCAAGCAATGCGGCGGCGGGGTGGCAAAGCGCTCAAAACCGCCGTGATTTGGGGGGCGAGGACGACGCCGGGCGAGGCAGGGTCGACCAGACGGCGCATCGCGGCCTCGCCCGCCCAACTATTCCCGCACCCGCTCCAGCTTCTGCAAACACCGCGTCGCGCGCACCACGGCCGGCATTTCCTGGTCTCCGAAGCTGGCCTTCCAGTTGGTGACGCCGACTTCGCCGACATAGATGTCGCCCCTGGAGTCCAGCGCGAGGCCGTGCGGCGCCAAAAACTTCCCGCTGGCAACGCCTGGCCCGTTCTCGCCGCCGAGCCGCGCGATGCGGTTGCCCTTGGCGTCCACGATCGACAGCCGCGGGCCGAGATTGGGCACGTTGCGGTTGATGTCGAGGCCGGGTCCGAGCTCGCCGATCACGAAGGTCGGGCTCTTGGCACCACCGCAGCAGCATAGCGCGCAGGGCCGATGCAGATTGTTCCACTGCGTCTCGTACTTTCCCTCGCCATTGAAGACCTGCACGCGATGGTTCTCGCGGTCGGCGACATAGACCCAGCCGTCTGCATCGGTGGCGATGTTGTGCACGATGTTGAACTGGCCGGGATCGGTACCGGGCTCGCCCCAGCTCTTGAGCAGCTTGCCGTCCGGCGTGAACTTGTGCACGCGCGCGTTGCCATAGCCGTCGGAGACGTAGATATCGCCCTTCGGCGACAGCGCGGTGTGGGTGCAGCGATGGAAGGGCTCGCCGCTCATGAACGGCGACGGCTTCTCGGGGATGCCGATCGTCAGCAGCACCTTGCCGTCGGTAGTGCATTTGCGAACGGTGTGGTCGCCGTCATCGGTGCAGTAGAGATTGTCGTCGGCATCGATGTGTAGGCCGTGCGCGCGCGAGAACAACCCTTCACCCCAGCTCCGGAGGAAATTGCCCTCGCGATCCAGCACCACCATCGGATGGGCCCCGCGGTTGAAGACGTAGACGCGGTCCTTGCTGTCGACGGCGACCGAGGCGACGTCGGTCAGCGTCCAGCCGTCGGGCAGCTTTGCGAAATTTTCGACGACGCGATAGCGGTGCTCGCCGGTGCCGAGAATGGCAGGCATTGATTTTTCCTTCCTTTAGCTGTGTCTGGTCTGCATCCGCATCGTCATTGCGAGCGCAGCGAAGCAATCCAGAATCTTTCCGCGGAGACAGTCTGGATTGCTTCGCTGCGCTCGCAATGACGAGGGGCTCAAGCCGTATCCGCCTCACGCCCCAAAATCCCTTCCTCGATCGCCTTGATCTGGAGCGCGAGATATTTCGAGTTGATCCGGCACTGCGCGAGGCTGCCGGCGATGAACCAGAGGCCGGGCTGCCTGGTGCGGGCATACATGTTGCGCAGTTCGAGGCCGTCGCCAAAGCCCCAGACCGGGCCGACGCGGTCGGCGACGCCGTCGCCGAACAGCTTTCGCACCAGATATTCCTGGGGCTTGTAGCCCGTGGACAGCACGATGAGATCGGCCGCGATCATCGCGCCGTCCTTCATCCGAGCGCCTTCGGCCGTGAAGCTCTCGATGTCTGCGAACTGCCTGAACCCGATCGCTCCCTCGACGATCAGGTTGGAGCAACCGACGTTGAAATAATAGCCACCGCCGCGGGTGAGGTATTTGAACTGCCAGCCGGTGCCGGCCTCGCCGAAGTCGAGCTTGAATCCGACGTTGCGCAGGCCGTCGAGCAGCTCCTTGTCGAGCGCCTTCGACTGCTCGGTCAGCATCACATGGGTTTTCTTCGCGAGCGGCGTCGGCATCGAGGTCGCGATCAAATCGTTGTCCTCGAGGGTGCCTTCGTTGTACGTCGCATAGGCGAGCTGGGCCGACGGCTCGATATTGGTGACCAGCGTCGGCGACCGCTGCACCAGCATCACCTCGGCGCCGCTCGAGCAGAGATCCTGCGCGATGTCGTGGCCGCTGTTGCCGGTTCCGATCACGATGGCGCGCTTGCCGGTCCAGTTCTCGCCGTCCTCGTAACGGCTGGAATGCAGCAGCGTGCCTTTGAAATTGTTCAGCGTCGGAATATCAGGCACGTTGGCGATGCCGCTGACGCCGGTCGCCATCACGACATGGCGCGGGCACATGGTGCGGTTGCTGCCGTCGGCGCCCCGCAGCGTGACGGTCCAGCAGCCCTTCGCGTCGTCGTAGGTGGCGCCCTCGAACTCGGTGCCGGTCCAGAAATCCAGCTCCATCGCGTCGACATAGGCTTCGAACCAGTTGGCGAGCTTGTCCTTCGGGATATAGGTCGGCCAGTTCGGCGGGAATGGCATGTAGGGCAGATGATTGACCTGCACCTGGTTATGCAGGGTCAGCGCGTGATAGCGCTTGCGCCAATTGTCGCCGATCCGCGTCTCGCGATCGACGATCAATGTGTCGATCTTCAATTGCTTCAATCGTGCTGCAATCGCAAGGCCGGCCTGGCCGCCGCCGACCACCAGCACGGCAGGATCGCGATCGGCGTAGTCGCGCGCCGCGTTGCGCAAATCGAGCCAGTTCGGCCCGCGGAAATCGCGTGAATAGGCCTGTCCCCGCGGCCGCGACGTGCCGAGCTGCTCCTCGAAGCCTTTGAGCTCATCGAGCGCGGTGAGCAGCGTCCACGCCTTCAGCCGGTCGCCATCGGCGGTATCGGGCACGAGCCGGACGATACCGCTCCCGCGACCGATCACGGTCTCGAAATTGAAGATGATCTCGATATTGCTGGTGCCGGCGCGCGTGACCCAGCGCGGCGCCGCGCGGTTCGGCGCGATCGTGAAGCTGGTCGGCGCCGCCGGTGGCGCGAGCGCCTTCAGCGCTTGGGCAATCCGGGCGTGGCCAGCGATCGTTTGCAGGTTCCAGCTCAGCGCCAGCACATCGCGCCAGAAACTGTCGGCGAGGAAGAGATGGTCGAGTGCGGCCGGATCAGGCTTGCCGAGCGAGCGCTCGAACTCGTCAAGCCAGGCTTGCGCCGAGACGGAAATATCCTTCGTCTTGCCCAGCATGCGCGACCTCGTGGCCGTCTTCGCGGCGTTTCCTCTGAGGTTGACGCTATACCGGTTCGATGGCCCTCGAAAGCGGTTTACCCGAGCAGCGAGAGCATGTGGCCCTGCTCCGGCGGAATACGCCCTTTCAGCGTGTCGAGAAACACCCGCCGCACCGCGTCGGGGCCGCGGCCCTCGACGACGGTTAAGCATCTCTCCAGCAGCGGCGCAAAACCGGACCATGCCGCGCTAAAGCGCTGCTCGATACCGCCCGGGCCCCATTCCTTGGCGCGCTTGCGGATCTGGTCGGGCGCGAAGAACCAGCGCGGCTTTGCACCGGGCAGCTCGCCTTCGTCGGGCTCGGTGGCGCGATGCGTCAATCCGACGCGTACGGAGCATTTCATCCGGTCGCCGAAGTGCCGATGCAATCCGGCGCGCAGCGCGGTGTTGCCTGCCATGTCAACGAAGGCGACCGGCGCATCCGATGGCAACGACGCAATGCGGTCATAGGTGACGACCTCGTCATAGCAACCGAGCGACGAGACAAAGCCGCTGTTGCCGGCGGACGTCAGCCCGATCACCTTGCGGCCGCGGGTGTGCAGCAGGTGGGCGAGGCCGAACGCGGTCTTGCTCGAGGCGCTCGAGAGCAGCACGGTGCGTGCGCCGAAGTCGTCATTCTCGGCCAGAAAGTCGTCGACCAGGAACGACAGCATGAACAGCGGCCGCAGCAGCGCCTGGTAATCGCCCTTCCGGCCGGCGTAAGCGGGATCGCCGCTGACCCGTGCATAGGCATTGTAGACCGGCGCCACGTCCTGCCGGTGTGCGGCACCGTCGCGAAGGCCGCGCTTGCTCACGTCGGTCGCCTCGATGACGAGATGCGTCGCCATCGGGAAATAGCCGAACAGGCGCTCGCCCACGGCGACGTTCGGATGCCTGGAGGCGATCACCTCGCCAAAGCCCCATACCGGAATGTTGCCAAAACCGTTCGGCGCGGGAAAGAGCTGCCAGTATTTCAACTCGTCGCCCATCACCGCATAGGTGATGTTGTTGGCGGTGAAGGCGAAGCGGTCGACCTTCACGAGCAGGGCGTCAGGCGGCAGCGCATCCGCGCCGGGAAGCTCGGTCGTGACCACCTTGCACTGGTCGAGGTCATTCTTCGCAACGACGAAGTCGATCGATGTCATGGCTTTGATCCCGGCTTTGTCCGTGCCGGCATTTCATTCGTTCACCCATGATCCTTTTGCAACAGCAACATAGTTTAAAACGCCGTTCGCTGCTGCCGATGAATCCAGACGGCGCGAGGAGAGGCCCATATCTACTGGGCCTCTCCCGGTTGCTCCGTCCGCATAGCGACTGGCTAACAGTCAGGAGGTATCCCCCTTACCTTCCCCGCATGCCGGCGCCGTACAACTCGCGCTCACGACCGACGTCCTCAGGGGATAGCGGCGGGCTGGCGGCGTCGAAGCCGTTCCAGCCGGACTTTTGCCAGGCAGTGCTCCGATCCTGCAGGTTCACGGACTTCTCATGAAGAAGGGCGTCAAGACGCGAGCGGTCTGGCTCGGATATCCTCGCCGATACCAGTGTTCCGCCACGTCGAACGCCCTCGGCGTAGCGCGACGCGTCTTCCTTGGAAACGCCGGCTTGGGTCAATGCTCCGACGATGCCGCCGGTTGCGGCGCCCGCCGCGGCCCCAACCGCCGTCGAAGCCAGCCAACCCGCAGCGACGACCGGCCCCAGTCCCGGAATCGCCAGCAATCCAAGTCCCGCGAGCAGTCCGGCTGCGCTTCCGAGCCCCGCGCCGATGCCGGCGCCTGTGCCCGCACCTTCGGCGCGGTCGTCGACGCCGTCACGGTCGCGGTCAACCTTGCCGGTGGATGAGCCGTACCAGTTGTCGGAATTGTTCGCGACGATGCTGATGTCCGAGTGCGGCACGCCTGCGGCCTCGAGGCGTCGGACCGCACGTTCCGCATCCGAATAGTTGTCATAGAGTCGAGAAATGGTGGTCGTCATGTTTCATCCTCCTGCTTACTTGACGGGGTTCACGTTGCCCTGGAAGTCCACGCTCACGTTGGCCTTGGTCCCGGCCTTGTCCGCCTTGCCGCGCCAGACGCCGTTGTCGTCCTTTTGCAGGCCGGAAACATTGGAATAGCCCGCCGCCTCGATTTTCGACTTCGCCTGGCCCTCGGTGAAGCTGTTGCGGCCTGCGACAGGTGCGTTCGAGTTGTTGCGATCGGAGCTGTTGACCGCGTTGTTGCCCGGCCCGCTCTGCGCCGGCTGCGACTGCGCGCTTACAGGCACTGATCCGAGCAGCAAGAGAGCTGCAGCGAGCGAAAATAGACGTGACATCGTTTGTCCTCCGACAGTTGATTGTGCCGGTCGACAACAGACGAGATTCAGATTGGTTGCTTTGCTTCTGCGATCGAAAGCGCGCGTGAATGATGTGCTGCGAGCACTACGAGGTGCGCTCTGTATGAGCTTGCTGCACTAACGTCAGCGGCATCAGGTCGCGTAGGAACAATTGCCAGTATTTCCCGTTGAGGCATCTTCGCGCTCTGGACGCGTTCCGCATGGCTGAGCGGAATCTCAGACGGTATCGTTCACGGGCCGAAGGTGGGCTCCAGCTCACGCCACCCAATATGGCTCCCGCAGCTTGCGCTTGAAGATCTTTCCCGTTGCCTCGCGCGGCAGCGCGTCGCGGAATTCGACGTCCTTCGGCACCTTGAAATTGGCAAGCCGCTCGCGCAGGAACGACTGGACCGCGGCCGACGAGAGCGCCGCGCCCGGCTCCGGCTCGACATAGGCGCAGAGCCGCTCGCCAAATTCGGCGTCGGGAATGCCGAACACGGCGCAGTCGCGCACGCCGGGCATTCCGATCAGCGCGTTCTCGATCTCGGCGGGATAGATGTTGACCCCGCCCGAGATCACCATGTCGCGCTTGCGGTCGCACAGGAACAGATAGCCGTCCTCGTCGAGATAGCCGACGTCGCCGACGCTGACGAGCCCGTCGCGGCCGGCTTCTGCGCGCGCTTCGGCCTTGCCGTGATAGTCGAAATCCGGCACCGAGGCCTGCCGCATGTAGATTTCACCGGGTTCGTTGGCGTCGCACGGGCTGCCGTCGGGGCGGAAGATCCTGACCACACCGCCCTCGATGGCGCGGCCAACGGTGCCGGGCTTCTTCAGCGCCTCTTCGGCGGAATGCCACACCGGAATCCCGGTCTCGGTCGAGCCGAAATATTCGTTGATGACGCCTCCCCACCAATCGATCATCGCCTTCTTCACGTCGGGCGGGCAGGGCGCCGCGCCATGAACGACAAAGCGCAGCGAGGACAAGTCGTAACGCCGCTTCACGTCGTCGGGCAGCCGCAGCAGGCGCACGAACATCGTCGGAACCATATGCATGTGCGTGACGCGATGGCGCTCGATCAGTTGCAGCAGGTCCTCGGGATCGAAGCGCGGCTCCAGCACGATGGTGCAGCCGCTGCGATAGGCCAGCATGCCGTAGGAGTGCGGGGCGGAATGGTACATCGGGCCGTTCATCAGCACGACCTGATCCTCGTTCGGCTTCACGCCATAGGCGATCGCCCCGACGCGCTCCGAGGCCGCGACCTGCTCGGGCCGCATCGGCATGCGCCGCACGCCCTTCGGCATGCCTGTGGTGCCAGAGGTGTAGAACATCGGCGCGCCGCGGCGCGGCGGCTGCGCGAGTTCCGGCTGCCTATCCCGCCATTTGTCCCAATCGGTCAATCCGTCCGGCACCTTTGTGAGCGCGGCGGGGATGTCGAACGCGCCGGCGATCTCCGGCGGCGTCGGCACGATCATCAGCGCCAGGCCGTCCGGCAGGCCGTCGCGAATCTGCGGCAGCAGGTCGGCATGGCAGATCAGGATGTCGGCGCCGCTGTCGGCCAGAATATAGCTGACTTCGGCGGCCTTCAGGTGCCAGTTGATCGGCACCACCGGTCGGCCGAGCGCGGCGGAAGCCGCGACCACCTCGAACAGGGCGAAGTCATTGCGCAGCATCATGGCGACCGGCGTGCCCTCGCGCCCGCCGAGCGTGCTGATCCCGCCTGCGGCCCGTCTGATCCGCGCATGGAGTTCTGGATAGTCGATCCGGCGCTCGCCGCTGATGATCATGGGAGGTCCTCTACCGGTCATCGAGAATGTCGCCGAACGGCACCCAGCTCTTGCCGTTGAAGCGGCGGAGCTGAAGCTGCTGGAACGGCAGATAGTCGTCCGGACCGGTCGACACGCTCATTCCGGGCAACAGCAGCGGCAGCTTCACCTCTTTCAGCGACGCGGCCTGCTTCAAGATGTTGTCGCGGCTGACATCGTCCTTGCAGGCGCTCAGCACCGTCATCAGCAGCGTGGCATAGTGATAGCCCGCCGCATAGTTGGAGTTCGAGAGATCCGCTGTCGGCATGTATTGCTTCATGAACGCGAAATATGACTTCACGCCGGGATCGTCGGCCCATTGCGGGTCCATCGTGTCCTTCTGGTTGCTCGACGAGATCAGTCCGACCGCATTGTCCAGTCCCGCCGGCTCCAGGAACGAGATCGAGGAGGCCGAGGTGGGTACGAAGGACAGCTCCGGCTTCCAGCCGATCTCGGCTACACCCTTGACCATCTGCGAGGTGAACTTGCCGAGCACGACGCCAAACAGCACGTTGGCGCCTGACGCCTTCAGCGTCGAGAGCTGCGAGCTGATCGTCGGCGCGCTGGTCTCGTAGCTCGCCTCCGCGATGATCATGCCGGCGGCCTTGGACCCGAGCGCGCGTTTGAAGCCCGCGACATAGTCGCGGCCGAAATCGTCGTTCTGGGCCAGGATCGCGATCTTCGCGTCGGGCTTGGCCTGCAAGACATACTTGGCATAGACGACGCCCTCGGATTCGTAGGCCGCCATGCCCGGCATCGTCCAAGGATTCTTCTGCGGATCGGCCCATTTGGTGGCACCCGAGAGCACGAACAGCTGCGGCACCTTCTTGGCGTTGAGGTAACGCTGCACGGCGCTGTTGGTGGCGGTGCCGAGCGAGCCGAACATCATCAGCACCTCGTCCTGCTCCACCAGCTTGCGGGTCTGCTCGACCGTCTTCGGCGGCGAGTAGGCGTCGTCCAGCGTGATGAACTTGACCTTGCGGCCGTTGACGCCGCCTTCCGCGTTGACCTTTTCGAAGAACGCCTCCTGCGTCCGTCCGATCGCGCCGAAGCCGGATGCCGGACCGCTATAGGGCAGGGTCTGCCCGATCCGGATCTCGTCCGCACCGGCGCTGCCGGCGGCAAGCGTCAGCGACGATAGGCCGATCAGTGCGGCTGCCAGCTTCATGGTGTCCTCCCGTTTGTCTTGTCAGTCCAATTTTCTTGTCGGACCAAGCGTCAGGCGCTGGCGCGCAGCATAAAGTCGTGACGCGCCTGATCGAATTCGCCCTTCATCCGGTCGACCAGCTCGGCGACCGGAGGCGCATCCAGGATCTGGCCGATGCCCTGGCCCGAACCCCAGATGTCGCGCCACGCCTTGGATTTCGTGTTGCCGCCGGAGCCGAAATTCATCTTCGTCTTGTCGGCGAGCGGGAGATTGTCCGGATCGAGCCCCGCGGCGGCGATCGAGGGACCCAGATAGTTGCCGTGCACGCCGGTGAACAGGTTGGTGTAGACGATGTCGTGCGCGGCGTGCTGCGTCAGCGCGGACTTGTAGGCTTCGTCGGCATTGGCTTCCTGCGTCGCGATGAAGCGCGTGCCCATATAAGCGAGGTCGGCGCCCAGCGTCAGCGCGGAGGCGATGCCAAAACCGTCGCTGATTGCGCCCGATAGCAGGATCGCGCCGTCGAACCATTGCTTGACCTCGCGCACCAGCGCGAACGGCGACAGCGTGCCGGCATGGCCGCCGGCGCCGGCGCACACCAGGATCAGTCCGTCGACGCCTTGCTCCGCGGCCTTGCGCGCATGCTTGACGTTGATGACGTCATGGAACACCAGCCCGCCATAGGAGTGCGCGGCCTCGACGATCTCGGCGGGCGGCCGCAGCGAGGTGATGATGATGGGCGCCCTGTGCTTCACACAGGTTTCCATGTCCTTCATCAGCCGGTCGTTGGAGGCGTGGCAGATCTGGTTGACCGCATAGGGCGCAACCTTCTTGCCGGGATTGCGCGATTTGTATTCGCCGAGCTCGTCTTCGATGCGGCTCAGCCACTCGTCGAGCTTTTCCACCGGACGGGCGTTGAGCGCCGGAAACGAGCCGACGACACCGGCCTTGCATTGGGCGATCACCAGCTCCGGCCCTGAGACGATGAAAAGGGGCGAGCCGACCACGGGCAGCTCCAGATTGTTCTTGAGCAGAGCGGGCAGTGCCATCCGATCCTCCTGACGACGCGCGTCAACGGCCTGCCGGCCGGGGGTGAGCGCTTCCATGTCGATTGTCGCGTCGGCGGGGTGTCCGCCGTCCAGCGCTTTGTCCCCACTATAGGGTTGGACGGCGGGCGGAGGATCGTTCAATATTGAACAAGCGGATATTCAGATTTGTACGGAGCCGGCGGTGGATTGGGATCTCTGCAAGACCTTCGTCGCGGTCGCCGACACCGGCAGCTTCACCGCTGCGGCAAAACGTCTGCATGCCAGTCATCCGACCGTCAGCCGCAAGATCGCGGCGCTGGAGGCGCAGCTTGGCACCAAGCTGCTGGCGCGGGCCGCGGATGGATTCGTGCTCACCGCCGATGGACGTACGCTGCGAGAGCACGCGGAGGCGATGGCCGTTGCCGCACTCCGGGCCGAGGCCGCCGTTGGCGCCGGCGGGCGCAAGGCGCGCGGCACGGTCAAGCTGTCGATCGGCGCGACGCTGGCCTCGCACTGGCTGATGCCGCGGCTGCGATCGTTTCTCGGCGCGCATGACCACATCCGGCTCGAGATCATCACCCATCCGTTTCCAGCCAGCGTGCGGCGGCGGGAGGCCGACGTCGTGCTGCGCCCGGTCGATAGCGGCGAGGAAAACCTGGTCGGTCGCAGGGTTGGCCGCCTCGGCACCGGCTTCTATGCCTCGCGCGACTATGCCACCGGCCGGTCCTTGCCGGAGCGGAGCGGCGAGTGGAAGGGGCACAGCGTCATCGGCTTCGCCGATCAGGATTCGAACGCGCAGCTGGCGCGCTGGAGCGACGCGATCACGCGCCAGGGAACCATGGTGATGCGCTGCTCGTCGCAGGGCGACATGCTGGCGGCGGTGCGTGCCGGAATCGGAATCTCCGCGCTGTCCTGCTTCGTCGCGGAGAGCTATCCGGATCTCGTGCGCGTCGCGCCGCAGAAACTCGTCAGCGTCGCCGATCTCTGGCTGCTCGCCCATCCCGATCTGGTCGAGTTGTCCGCGGTGCGGGCCGTCATCGACTTCGTGGCCGAATGCGCCCGCGCCGATCGCGAGCGGCTGCGAGGCTAAAGCATGATCCGGAAAAGTGCGCAGCGGTTTTCCGAACAGATCATGCGCAAACAACAACCTAAAGCGCGATGACGATTCGTCCCAATCTCATCGCGCTTTAAGGCTGGTTGCTGATGACACCTTCGCGCTTCTTGATCACGCGATAATAGCTCCACCACAGATGCGCCGCTGCTCCGCGCAGCGGCCGCCAGGGTTCGGCGAGCGGCGCCATCTGCTTTTCCGTCGGCCGCGCCTTGAGCCCCAGGCCAACTTTGATCCCCTCCTGCACGGCGATGTCGCCGGCCGGCCAGGCATCGCCGTGCCCGAGGCAGAACAGCAGATAGACATCGGCCGTCCACGGACCGATGCCGGGCAGCGTGATCAACGTATGGTGCGCGGCCTCGGCGTCTTCTTCGGCGAGCACGTCGAGGTTCAGGCGCTGCGCAGTGATCTCGCGCGCGAGATGTTTCAGCGTCTTGATCTTGGCCGCGGAGAGGCCGAGCCGTCCCAGCCGGTCGGTACGGGCGCGGCGCACCGCGTCATGGTCGAATGGATCGAAAGCGGCCGACAGCCGCCCCCAGATCGCCGCGGCGCTCGCCGTGGAGAGCTGCTGCCCGCAAACGATGTGGGCAAGCCCCGTAAAACCCGGCTCACGGCGCCGCAGGGCCGGCATGCCGGCGATCTCGAGTACGGGCTTGAGGCGCGGGTCGCGCTTGATCAGCGCGTGGACGGCGTCTTCGAGGTCGGACTGGGTTTCGAGGTGGATGGTCATGGTGGCTCAACTTGTCATGCGCGGGCTTGCCGTCTCTGCTAAGGCTACGCTGGCCCAATACCGAGACGCCCGCCGAAGCCTTCGGCGTAGGCGGGACCCGCGCATTGATCTCCTATCGTAACAGAGTCCCGGAAGATGGATTGCCGGGTCAAGCCCGGCAATGACGAATACACCGAGAACTCATGCCACCCGTTTTCCGATTTGCCCCCAGCCCGAATGGCCTCGTGCATCTCGGCCACGCCTATTCGGCGCTGCTCAATTTCGACCGTGCGCGCGAGACCGGCGGGCGGCTGTTGCTGCGGATCGAGGACATCGACGCAACGCGCTGCCGGCCGGAATATGAGACGGCGATCTACGACGACCTCGCCTGGCTCGGCATTGCCTGGGAGATGCCGGTGCGGCGGCAGTCGGAGCATCTCGCCGTTTATCGCGCCGCGTTCGAAAAGCTCGCTGCGCTTGGTCTCCTCTATCCCGCGTTCGAAAGCCGCGCGGAGATCGCCAAGCTCGTGGCCGCGCGCGAGGCCGCTGGGCCATGGCCTCGCGATCCCGATGGCGCACCGCTTTATCCGGGTGACGCCAGATCGCTGTCGGCCGGCGAGCGCGACCGGCTCATTGCATCTGGCGTGCCTTACGCGCTCCGGCTCGACATGGCGGCCGCCTGCCGGCGCGCCGCCGGCCTGAGGTGGACGGAGCTGGGCGTGGGCCCCGACGGCGAGCATGGTACCGTCCCCGCGCGGCCCGAGGCTTGGGGCGACGTCATCCTGGCCCGGAAGGAGACGCCGACCAGCTACCATTTGTCCGTCGTCGTCGACGACGCGCTTCAGGGCATCAGCGAGGTCGTGCGGGGGCAGGACCTGTTTCACGCCACCTCGGTTCACCGCCTGCTCCAGGTCCTGCTCGATCTGCCGGAACCCGCCTACCGCCACCACGCCCTGATTCTGGACGAGGCGGGCCGGAAGTTGTCGAAATCGGACCGCTCGACCGGCCTGCGCGAGCTGCGCGCTGCCGGCGCTACGCCCGCCGGCATCCGCCGGTTGGTGGGATTAGGTTAAGTTTCTCTGGGGGTTAGCAAAACGCCGCCGTGACTCCAGGGGTTCCGCCGTGCGATGCTTGCTTGAGAGCCTGGGGATCGAAGGGGACCCTTCGAAGGGATTCATGGCGGCGAAAACGCGCTCAGCGCGCACTACGCGAACGTCCAGGCGACCGCCTCGGAAGCGGTCCGGGGCGACCGGCCGGTTGCGCAAGCGCAGCGCCAAGGCCGTGGCGCCGGACGTGGTCCAGGCCGCGCTCGCCGCCTTCGCCCATGAGGTCCGTACCCCGCTGACCGGCATTCTCGCGATCAGCGACCTGCTCGCCACCTCCGATCTCGGCGAGCGGGAGCGGCGCTGGGCCGACACCATCAAGGCCGGTGCCGAGCATCTGGCGAGCCTCGCCACCCTGTTCGTCGATGCCGCTAGGACCGGCAAGGGGGCGGGCAAGGGTGGAAGTGCCTTGCGGCAGGATTTGTTCGATCTGCGCGCGCTCGCCCGCAGCGCCGGCGATTCGCTCACCGGACGCGCCGCGGCCAAGGGGCTCCAGGCCCAGGTCGATATCTCCGAGAAGCTGCCGGGGCTGGTGGTCGGCGATCCCGTCCGCCTGCGCGCCGCGCTCGAGAATCTGATCGACAATGCGGTCAAGTTCACCGAGCAGGGCGGTGTCGCGCTCGCGGTCGCGCCTTGGCGTCCCGCCAAGGGCAAGGCCAGAGACAAGGCGAAGGGCAGGGTCGGCGTCGCCTTCGCGGTGTCCGACAGCGGCATCGGCCTGACCATGGCCGAGATCAAGCGGCTGTTCCGCCCCTTCACCCAGGCCAATGTCACCATCGCCTCGCGTTTCGGCGGCGCCGGCTTGGGCCTTTCCTCGGTCAAGCAACTGGCGCGCGCGATGGGCGGCGACATCACGGTCGCACCGCGGCGCGGCGGCGGCGCCACCTTCACGCTGACTATGTCGCTCGACGCGACGGAAGCGCGCAAATCCCGCAAGTCAAAGGGCGAAGCCGAGGCGGATGCGATGGCCGCGCTGCGCGTGCTCAGCGTCGAGGACAACCCGTTCGGCCGCGTCGTCCTCAACACCATCCTGACCGAGCTCGGCCACCAAGCCGAGTTCATCGGGCGCGGCGAGGACGCGGTGAACCGGCTCGCGCAGGGCGCGTTCGATGCGGTGCTGATGGACATGGTGCTGCCTGGCATCGACGGCGTCGAGGCCATCAGGCGGATCCGGACCATGCCGGCGCCGCTGGCTCAGATCCCCATCATCGGCGTGTCCGGCCGCGGCGAGGACGAGGCGGCCTCGCGCGAGGCCGGCGCCGACGCCTTCCTGGTCAAGCCTGTGTCTCCGCGCGCTTTAGCGACTGCGCTGCTTGAAGCGAAACGCCGTGAGGAAGCCGCGACTTGATGATCGCGGCGTTGAGCTCCCCGCCGTAGACGAAGATCGCGGCGATGAAATACAGGAACACCAGCGCGATGATCACCGAGGCGAGTCCCGCATACATCGTCACGTAGTTGTTGGCGAAGCGCGCCAGATATTGGCCGAACACGATGCCCGAGATCAGCGACGCCACGATGGTGAAGACGATGCCGGGCAGGATCTGGAGGAAGGCGCGCCGTCCCGCCGGCAGCCAGGCATGCAGGATGATCAGCGCCACCACCAGCGCACCCACGGTGATGCCGTAGCGCAGCCAGGTGAGGATGCTCTCGTTGGACTCGACGAACAGCGGGATATGGCGCCGCGCCGCCTCGATGAAGAGCGGGCCGAGCACGATCAGGAACGCCATGGCGAGCGCGGTGAAGGCCGCGACCAGCGTGTAGCCGATCGATTCAAGGCGCAGCCAGTACCAGCGCCGCATCTCCACCACCGCATAGGCGCGGTTCAGCGCGACGCGGAGCGCCTCGACGCCGTTGGAGGCGAAGTACACCGACAGTGCTGCACCGATCGTCAGCACGCCGGTGCGGGTCGTGGTCAAAACGTCGTGGACTTCCCCCGAGATCGAATCGGCGACCTGCTTGGGCCAGACCTGAAGCATCAGGCTTGCGGCCTGATCGGCAAGTTCCTTGGAGCCGAAGAAGCCGGCGAGCGAGGTCAGCACGATCAGGAACGGGAAGAGCGCCATCAGGGTCGACAGCGCGATATGGCTCGCGATCGCCCAGCCGTCGTCGGCGAGGAAGGTGTAGAAGGCGTCTTCCACGACGACGTAGATGTAGCGGATGGCCTTCACAGCTTACTCCGGATTCGCCTTTCCCCGCATGCGGGGAGAGGCGAAGAAGACAGGCGACGAGCGCAAATCGGAAATCATCCAGCTAGCTTCTGATATTATTGGCTTAAAAGCCAGATCGGGAACGCCATGGCGGACCAGCGCACACGGTGTTATCTACCGCTGATGGCATCTCTCCTGAGTACTTTCATCCTGCCGGTGGCAGCTGGCGCCGTGGCGTTGGTGCTGCTGCTCGGTCTCGTCAACATGATGCGCGGCGGCTCGCCCAACACCTCGCAGAAGTTGATGCGCTGGCGCGTGCTGCTTCAGTTCGTGGCGATCGTCATTGCCATGCTCGCAGTCTGGGCAATGGGGCGTTAAAAATGGTGACGCTGAATCGCATCTATACGAAGACCGGTGACGACGGCACGACGGCGCTCGGAACTGGCGAGCGCCGTCCGAAATACGATCTGCGCATCGAAGCCTACGGCACCGTGGACGAGACCAATGCCGCGATCGGCGTTGTCAGGCTCCATACCCATGACATGCCCGAGTTCGACGCGATGCTGGGCCGCATCCAGAATGATCTGTTCGACCTCGGCGCGGACCTCGCAGTGCCCGAGCGTGAAGGCAAGGCCGAGCGGCTGCGGGTGGTGGCAAGCCAGGTCGAGCGGCTCGAGCGCGACATCGACGCGCTCAACGACAGACTGGCGCCGCTCACCTCCTTCGTGCTGCCGGGGGGCACGCCGGCCGCCGCCTACCTCCACGTTGCCCGTACGATTTGCCGCAGGGCGGAACGCGTGATGGTGGAACTGGCGGCCCGGCCCGGCGAGCCCGTGGGCGCTGCTGGCATCCAGTATATGAACCGCTTGTCCGACTTCCTGTTTGTCGCCAGCCGCGCCGCCAACCGCAACGGCGCCGGCGACGTGCTCTGGGTTCCGGGCCAGAATCGCTGACCCCCAAGATTCTGCCCATTGAGGTCGATATTTCTAAGGTCTAAAATTTGGCCCTGTCGCGCGTTGACCGGGCTGGATCAGGCCTTTAGGTTCCGCGCCAGTTGATAACCCCCTTCCCAAATTGAGTGAAAGAGGATCGATGAAGGTCTTGGTGCCGGTAAAGCGGGTGGTTGATTACAACGTCAAGGTCCGCGTCAAGGGCGATGGATCGGGCGTTGAACTCGCCAACGTCAAAATGTCGATGAACCCGTTCGACGAAATCGCGGTCGAGGAAGCGTTGCGCCTGAAGGAAGGCGGCAAGGCCACCGAGGTCGTCGTGGTTTCCATTGGACCGGCGCAGGCCTCGGAGACGATCCGCACCGGCCTCGCCATGGGTGCCGACCGCGGCATCCTGGTGAAGGTCGAGGGCACCGTCGAGCCGCTCGCGGTCGCCAAGATCCTGAAGAAGGTTGCGGATGAAGAGCAGCCCGGCCTGATCATCCTCGGCAAGCAGGCGATCGACGACGACAGCAACCAGACCGGTCAGATGCTGGCCGCGCTGCTCGGCTGGTCTCAGGCGACGTTTGCTTCGAAGCTCGAGGTCGAAGGTTCTGACTTCAAGGTCACCCGCGAAGTCGACGGTGGTCTGCAGACCGTGAAGCTGAAGGGGCCGGCAATCGTCACCACCGACCTGCGTCTCAACGAGCCGCGCTATGCCTCGCTGCCCAACATCATGAAGGCCAAGAAGAAGCCGATCGCGGAGAAGACCGTCGCCGATTACGGCGTCGACGTCGCCGCGCGTCTCGAGGTTCTCAAGACGACGGAGCCGGCGGGCCGCAAGGCGGGCGTCAAGGTCAAGGACGTCGCCGAGCTGGTGTCGAAACTCAAGAACGAAGCCGGGGTGCTCTGATGACGACGCTTCTGATTGCCGAACACGACAATGCGTCGCTGAAGGATGCGACCAACAAGGCCCTGACCGCGGCTGCCGCGCTCGGCGCGGATGTCGACGTGCTGGTGGCCGGCCAGAACGCCAGGGCTGCGGCGGATGCTGCCGCCAAGCTTGCCGGCGTGAAGAAGGTGCTGCTCGCGGAGGGCGAGACTTACGCTCACGATCTCGCCGAGCCGCTGGCTGCGCTGATCGTCTCGCTGGCTTCCGGCTATGACGCGATCGTCGCGCCCGCGACCTCGCGCTTCAAGAACGTGATGCCGCGTGTCGCAGCCCTGCTCGACGTCATGCAGGTCTCCGAGATCACCAAGGTGGTCGCCCCCGACACCTATGAGCGCCCGATCTATGCCGGCAACGCCATCCAGACGGTGAAGTCGAAGGACGCCAAGAAGGTCATCACGGTGCGCACCTCGACCTTCGCTGCGGCGGGTGAAGGCGGCAGCGCCTCCGTCGAGAACGTCGCTGCGGCGGCCGATCCGGGCCTGTCGTCCTTCGTCGGCGAGGAAGTCGCCAAGAGCGACCGCCCCGAGCTGACCTCGGCCAAGATCATCGTCTCCGGTGGCCGTGCCATGCAGAGCCGCGAGAACTTCGCCAAGTACATCGAGCCGCTCGCCGACAAGCTCGGTGCCGGCGTCGGTGCCTCGCGCGCGGCGGTGGATGCCGGCTATGCGCCGAACGATTGGCAGGTCGGCCAGACCGGCAAGGTGGTGGCCCCCGAGCTCTATGTCGCGGTGGGCATTTCCGGCGCGATCCAGCATCTGGCCGGCATGAAGGACTCCAAGGTGATCGTCGCGATCAACAAGGACGAGGACGCGCCGATCTTCCAGGTCGCCGATTACGGCCTGGTTGCCGACCTCTACCAGGCGGTTCCTGAGCTCACCGACGCGCTCGCCAAGCTCGGCAAGTAAAAACGCGCTAAAAACACCGGCCGGAGTGGTACACTCCGGCCGGTTTTTCTTTTTCGAGGCGTTTTCTTTGGCGAGGGGCACGCCGGGGAAGCGATCCAATCTAGGTTTCGAGCCAGGATTCTGATCTAATCGGGCTTCTGATTAAATCGGACCTCCCGGCTCGGGGGATGAGGCAGGCGCGATCTGCGCGCCGTTCCGGTGGATGACATTATGGCGGCAGTGATCAAGAAGGTCGGCGTGATCGGCGCGGGTCAGATGGGCAATGGCATCGCGCATGTCGCGGCGCTGGCCGGTTTCGACGTGGTGCTCAACGACGTTTCGGCCGACCGGCTCAAGTCGGGCATGGCCACCATCAATGGCAATCTGGCACGCCAGGTCTCCAAGAAGGCCGTCAGCGAGGACGACAAGACCAAGGCGATGGCGCGCATCAAGCTCGCCGAGAAGCTCGACGACCTCGCCGATTGCGACCTCGTGATCGAGACCGCGGTCGAGAAGGAAGAGGTCAAGCGCAAGATCTTCCACGAGCTCTGCGCTGTGCTGAAGCCGGAGGCGATCGTCGCCTCCGATACCTCCTCGATCTCGATCACGCGGCTTGCCGCGGCCACCGACCGGCCCGAGCGCTTCATCGGCATTCACTTCATGAATCCGGTGCCGCTGATGGAGCTGGTCGAGCTGATCCGCGGCATCGCCACCGACGACCAGACCTTCGAGGCGTCCAAGGAATTCGTCTCCAAGCTCGGCAAGCAGGTCGCGGTCTCGGAGGATTTCCCGGCCTTCATCGTCAACCGCATCCTGCTGCCGATGATCAACGAGGCGATCTACACGCTGTATGAAGGCGTCGGTAATGTCGAGGCCATCGACGCGGCGATGAAGCTTGGCGCGCATCATCCGATGGGCCCGCTCGAGCTCGCCGATTTCATCGGCCTCGACACCTGCCTGTCGATCATGCAGGTGCTGCACGAGGGCCTCGCCGACTCCAAATATCGCCCGTGTCCGCTTCTGGTGAAATACGTCGAGGCCGGCTGGCTCGGTCGCAAGACCCAGCGCGGCTTCTACGACTACCGCGGCGCCAAGCCGGTTCCGACGCGCTGATCCAATTTCCGGTGCCGTAGGGTGGGCAAAGGCGCAAAGCGCCGTGCCCACCATCTCTCCAATGATGCGGTGGAAATTGGTGGGCACGCGTCCGCCTTCGCTCTTTGAGCTACGGCGGACAGGTCGCTTTGCCCACCCTACGGCGCTATCGCCCTTCGGCCGTGCATCGGCGCCGTGACAATTCATGTCGCGTTAACCCATCGCCTCTAGGCTGGGCCCGGTAAGAGGGTTTGCGTAATGGACATGATGGCGATGGTCAGCACCATGCTGGCTGCTCAGCAAGGCGCGCTGCAGTCGAATATCTCGGCGACGCTGATGAAGCAGAACGCGGATATGGAGAAATCCACCGTCCTGACGCTGCTCGGCGCCGGTCAGCCCTCGCTCGCCAATGTCGGCGCCGGCGTCGGCAGCAACCTCAACGTCACCGCTTAAGACACACCCTAGAGCGACGCGGCGGCCTTGCCGGTCGCTGCCCGGAGCAGCTTGAGCGCGTCCTCGCTCGCCCATTCCGCCGGCCCCGCGATCGTCGCGATCTCGCAGCCCTGCGGGTCGACTAGCACCGAGGTCGGCATGCCCAAGGCCCGGCCTATGGCCTTAAGATCCTGGAAAACCTTGGCTTTCTGATCGTTAAAATAGCCGAGCCGGGTCAGATTGGCCTCTTTCAGGAACGTCTTGGGCTTCTCGGCGTCGCGGGTGTCGATGTTGATCGCCACCACCTCGAAATTCGGGCCCGAAAGCTTGCCCTGGAGCTCGTCCAGCGCCGGCATTTCCTTGCGGCAGGGCACGCACCAGGTGGCCCAGAGGTTGACCAGCAGCGTCTTGCCGCGGAAATCGGACAGCTTCTTCGGCTTGCCGTCGGCGTCCTCGAAGACCAGGTCGGGCAGTTTTAGCGGCGCGCTCGCCACGGTCAGGGCGGCCAATTCGCCATGGGCGAGGGGGGCGATTTTCTGCGCCGTTGCCACCGCGGCCCGGCAGGCCGGATCGCCAGAGGGCGCCCGGTTCAGGCCCAGCCCGTACAGCGCGGCAAAGCCGGCCAGCCCCCCGATCGCCACGGTGGCGATGACGAGGGGGATCCGGCGCGTGGCGGAGGGCGTCTTGTCGAGCATATCGTTTGTCATCCGGTCGCAGATATGGCTATCAGGGGCCTCTTAATACGGCTGGCTCCGGCCAGCAAACGTGCGGCAGCAGCGGCAAGCAAGGCGTGAGCAGGGGATCATGAGCAACAAGATGTGGGGCGGCCGGTTCTCGGAACGTCCCGATGAGATCATGGAAGAGATCAACGTCTCCATCGACGTCGATCGTCACCTCTTCGCCCAGGACATTGCCGCATCCAAGGCGCACGCCGCGATGCTTGCCGCGCAGGGCATCATCACGGGCTCTGATGCGAAAAATATCGGCAAGGGTCTAGACACGATTTTGTCAGAGATCGGCAAGGGCGGCTTCACGTTCAAGCGTGCGCTCGAAGATATCCATATGAACGTCGAGAGCCGCCTGTCCGAGCTGATCGGCCCCGCCGCCGGCCGGCTGCACACCGCGCGCTCGCGCAACGACCAGGTTGCGACCGATTTCCGTCTCTATGTCCGCGACGTTCTCGACGAGACCGATGCCGCGCTCGCCGCGTTCCAGGCCGCGCTGGTCAATCGCGCGCTCGAGCATGCCGCGACCGTCATGCCCGGCTTCACGCATCTGCAGACCGCGCAGCCCGTGACCTTCGGCCATCATCTGCTCGCCTATGTCGAGATGGCGGCGCGCGACCGCGGCCGTTTCCAGGACGCCCGCAAGCGGCTCAATGAATCGCCGCTCGGCGCCGCCGCGCTCGCCGGCACCTCGTTCCCGATCGATCGCCACGCCACGGCGAAGGCGCTCGGTTTCGACCGCCCGATGGCGAACTCGCTCGATGCGGTCTCCGATCGCGACTTCGTGCTGGAGACGCTGTCGGCGGCCTCGATCTGCGCCGTGCACATGTCGCGCTTCGCCGAGGAGATCGTGATCTGGACCTCGCCGCTGGTCGGTCTCATCCGCCTCAGCGACAAGTTCACCACGGGATCCTCGATCATGCCGCAGAAGCGCAACCCGGATGCCGCCGAGCTCGTGCGCGCCAAGACCGGCCGCGTCATCGGCGCGCTCAATGGCCTCCTGATCGTGATGAAGGGCCTGCCGCTCGCCTATCAAAAGGACATGCAGGAGGACAAGCAGGGCGCGATGGAGGGCTTTGCTGCCCTGTCGCTCGCGATCCGCGCCATGACCGGCATGGTCCGCGATCTCGTGCCCGACGAAGCGAAGATGAAGGCGGCGGCGGGCGAGGGTTATGCCACCGCGACCGACCTTGCCGACTGGCTGGTGCGGACGCTGAAGATGCCGTTCCGCGACGCCCACCACGTCACCGGCCGTATCGTGGCCAAGGCCGCCGAGGGCGGGGTGGCGCTGCACGAGCTGCCGCTGAAGGAGATGCAGGCGATTGAGCCCAAGATCACCAAGGATGTGCTCGGCGTGCTCTCGGTCGAATCGTCGGTGAAGAGCCGGACCAGCTTCGGCGGCACCGCGCCGAAGAACGTGGCGTCGCAGGCCAAGGCCTGGGCGAAGCGGCTGGAAAAAGAGCGAAAATTGGGCTGAGGGCAAAATTTCGCTTATGTTTCATGGTCATCCGGCTCTCGCCAGAGCGCGCCAATCTCTGTATGGTGCGGCCCGCGTAGTGGGGATTTCGTCGTGACGTCAAAGTTTCGCCCGGCCGGCTCGGGGTGGGCCATCATTGTCTTGAGCCTGACGGCGCTTGCGCTTGCCGGCTGCGGCCGTAAGGGCCCGCTGGATCTGCCGCCGACCGCCTCCAGTGCATCCACGGCCAATGTCGCGCCTCCAACCGACACCGAGGCCGAAGCCCAGAGGACGCCGAGCGTGTTCAATCCCACCTACGGTGCGGACGCGGCGCCTGCGGCCGCCAAGGGCAAGAAGAAATCGTTTATCCTCGACCCGCTCCTGGACGAACCTCCCGGCAAAAAATGAGCCGGGATAGCTGAGCCGACGCCATGAACCATTTTGACTATCGCAACGGCGTGCTGCACGCCGAGGCCGTGAACCTGTCCGAGCTGGCCGCAACCGTCGGTACGCCGTTCTATTGCTATTCGACCGCGACGCTCGAGCGGCACTACCGCGTCTTCGCCGACGCCTTCGCCGGCGAGAAGGTGCTGGTCTGCTACGCCATGAAGGCGAATTCCAACCAGTCGGTGCTGCGCACGCTAGCCAAGCTCGGGGCCGGCGCCGACGTGGTCTCCGGCGGCGAATTGAAGCGCGCGCTTGCCGCCGGCATTCCCGCCAGCAAGATCCTGTTCTCCGGCGTCGGCAAGACCGAAACCGAATTACGCGCCGCGCTGGCCGCCGACATCCTCTGCCTCAACGTCGAATCCGAGCCCGAGCTCGAGCTGTTGTCGCGCCTCGCGACCGAGATGGGCAAAACCGCGCGCATCTCCGTGCGCGTCAATCCGGACGTCGATGCCGGCACGCACGCCAAGATCTCGACCGGCAAGTCCGAGAACAAGTTCGGCATTCCGATCGCCTATGCCCGCGAGGTCTATGCGCGCGCCGCAAAGCTTCCGGGCATCGAGGTCACCGGCACCGACGTGCATATCGGCAGCCAGATCACCGATCTCTCCAAGATGGAGACCGCGTTCCGCATCCTCTCCGAATTCG
This sequence comes from Bradyrhizobium sp. Arg816, assembly GCF_029989365.1. Lineage (GTDB taxonomy): Bacteria > Pseudomonadota > Alphaproteobacteria > Rhizobiales > Xanthobacteraceae > Bradyrhizobium. The sequence goes on from NZ_JAPRAQ010000003.1 coordinate 303,202, forward strand.
TGCAGACGTTGCGCGCCGACGGTCACAACATCAGCCACGTCGATTTCGGCGGCGGCCTCGGCATTCCCTATTACATGGACCGCGAGGCGCCGCCCGCGCCCGACGCCTATGCCGCCATGGTCAAGCGCGTCAGCCACAATCTCGGCTGCACGCTGATGTTCGAGCCGGGCCGCATGATCGTCGGCAACGCCGGCATCCTGGTCGCCAAGGTGATCTATGTGAAGCACGGCGACGGCAAGAATTTCGTCATCATCGACGCCGCCATGAACGATTTGATCCGCCCGACACTGTACGAGGCGCATCACGACATTTTGCCGGTGACGCAGCCGGCCACGAGCGCCGCCACGATCATGGCCGACGTCGTCGGCCCGGTCTGCGAGACCGGCGACTATCTCGCACTGGATCGCACGCTGCCGACGCCGAAGCCCGGCGATCTCATCGCCATCATGACCGCGGGCGCCTATGGCGCGGTGCAGGCCGGCACCTACAACACGCGGCCGCTGGTGCCGGAAGTGCTGGTGAAGGGCGATCAATACGCCGTGGTGCGCCCGCGCATCGAGGTCGAGCAGCTGATCGCGATGGATACGCCGGCGCCGTGGTTGTGAGGGATTGAGGGGCGGTAAGGCCGCGCCTCATCCTCGCTGTCGTCCCCGCCTAGTGCGCAATTGCGCACGGGGGGCGGGGACCCATGACCACAAGAAGTGGTTGTTTGGCTAAGCTGGAACTCCGAGTCCCCGTTACCATATCCGCCTGTGGTTATGGGTCCCGGGCTCGCGCTTCCGCCTTCGCTCTTAGCTACGGCGGACAAGTCGCGCCCCGGGACGACGAGGAGAGTGCGGAGCGCTACTTCCCGGCCAATCCACTCTTCGTTCCACCAACCACCACCCCCGCCTTCTTCTCGATCGGCTTGATCGCCGCGGTGAAATCGGACTCGGCGCCTTCCGCGCTGATCACGGTCTCCCACAACCGGCCGACGGCATCGGCGACCTCCATCGACAGGCCGAGCTGCTTCATCTCCTCCAGCGCCAGCCGCACGTCCTTCACCATCAGCCCCGTGGAGAAGCCGAAGTCGAAGGTCCGCGGCAGCACTGAGCGCGGAAACTTGTCGCGGCTCGCGGTGTTCATACCGGAGCCGGCATTGATGACGTCGATCATCACGGCGGGATCGAGCCCCGCCTTGACGCCCATCACCACCGCTTCCGAGGTGGCCACGATCGCGGTCGCCGACAGGAAATTGTTGGCGAGCTTCATGGTCTGCGCCGCGCCCGGCTTCTCGCCGATGAAGAACACTTTTCCGATCACGTCGAGCGCGGGCTTCAACAGCTCGAACTCGGCTCTGGGCCCTGAGACCATCACCGCCAGCGTGCCCTTCTCGGCGCCGCCGACGCCGCCGGAGACGGGGCAGTCGATCTGCACGATGTCGCGTTTCGCCAGCAGGCCGTGGATCTTCGACGCCATCGTCGAGCCGACGGTGGAGAGATCGATGAAGCGCCTGGCGCGGCTCCCTTCGATCACGCCGTTCGCACCTGTCGCGACTTCGAGCGAGGCCTGCAGCGAGGGCAGGCTCGCCATGACAGTCTCGACCTGGTCGGCGACGTCCTTCGGCGAGGTTGCAGCGGTGGCGCCGCGCGCCACGAGCTTGTCGACGGCCTCCTTGCGCGTGTCGAACACGACGAGCTTGTGCCCCGCCTCGACCAATCGTCGTGCCATCGGGAAACCCATGTTTCCGAGGCCGATGAATCCGATGTGCATGGTGTTTCCTTCTTTTTTCTTCGTTGTTTGTTGGATGTGAAGCGGCGATCATTCTCCGCTCGTCCTCCCGGGCTCGCGCTCGACGCGCCCCGGGACGACGGCGGAGAGGCCGGTCTCACGCCTTGCCGTCGATCTCCGCGAACACCTCGCGCGCGATGCGAAAGCTGTCGACTGCGGCGGGCATGCCGCCATAGATCGCGACCTGCATCAGGATCTCGCGGATCTCGTCGCGGGAGACGCCGTTGGTCAGCGCACCCTTCAGATGCGCGCGAAACTCGTGCTGACGGTTGAGGATCGCGATCATGGCGATGTTGAGCATGCTGCGGGTCTTGCGCGGCAGCTCCTCGCGGCCCCACACGGTGCCCCAGCAATATTCGTTGAGCATCTCCTGGAACGGACGGTTGAAATCGTCGACGTTCTTCAGGGCATTGTTGACATAGGCCTCGCCCAGCACCGCTTTGCGGACTTCCAGGCCCTTGTCGTGCATCTTCTTGTCCATGGCGTTTCCTCTATTTCCCTTGCGCTTTCCTTGGGAATGGCGCGCGGAAATTACGGGGTTGCGCCCGGCCAGTCACGTCCTTGTGTTATGCGGGAAAAGGGGTCTCTCCCGTACCGGAACGGATGCCTCAGTGCTGCCGTTGTGCTACGCTTCTCTACCGGGCAACCTGGAGAGTTGATTGAACGGCGTCACCCCCGACCCGTCAGACCCGATCCGCGATGGCGACGCTCTGTCGCGGCTGAAGCTGGCGCAGGCCCTTGATCGGGCCATTTATGCCATCGCGTGGGAACGTGCCTGGCCACATCTGGCGCGGGTGCTGACTGTCGTCGGCCTCTTCCTGGTGGTGTCGTGGGCCGGCCTCTGGTTGGTGTTGCCGTCCGTCATCCGTGCCATCGGTCTCGTGGCTTTTGCCGGTATTGCAATCGCTGCTTTGGTCCCCCTGATTCGTTTCCGCTGGCCGGGCCGCGACGAGGCTCTGAGCCGGCTCGACCGTGGCTCCGGTATCCGTCACCGTCCGGCGACGACGCTGACGGACACGCTGAGCTCGAAAGATCCGGTCGCGCTGGCGCTGTGGCAGGCGCAGCGCGAGCGCACGCTGGCGTCGCTCAAGCGCATCCGTGCCGGCTTGCCGCATCCGCGCCTCGCCCTGCACGATCCCTGGGCGCTGCGCGCGCTGGTCATGGTGATGCTGGTCGCGACCTTCTTCGCCGCCGGCGACGAGCGCGCGATGCGGTTAGGTGCTGCGTTCGACTGGAACGGCGTGCTGGCGCCGACCAACGTCCGCGTCGATGCCTGGATCACCCCGCCGCTCTACACCGGTAAGCCGCCGGTCATCCTGTCGGCGGCCAACAAGGAGGCCGCAGCGCTACCTGCGAGCGGTCCACTCGCAGTTCCGGCCGGCTCGACCCTGATCGTACGCTCCTCCGGTAGCAGCCTCGATGTCGTCACCTCCGGTGGCCTCAAGGAGGTCGCGCCCACCGAGGCCGCGCCGAAGGGCACCAACGAGAAGCATTTTACCATCACCGGCGACGGCACCGCGCATGTCCGCGCGCCTTCCGGCCAGCCGCAATGGGCCTTCGCGGCGACGCCGGACCGCGCGCCGACGATCGCGCTCGCCAAGGATCCCGAGCGTCAGGCCTACGGCGCGTTGCAGCTCTCCTACAAGATCGAGGACGATTACGGCGTCACGGGCGCCGCGGCGCAGTTCGTTCCGCGCGCAACCGAAGACAAGGACGGAACCAAGGACGCGGACGGCAAGGCCGCGCGGCCGCTGTTCCAGCCGCCGCAATTCGCGCTCACCCTGCCCAACGCGCGGACACGCAATGGCGTGGGCCAGACCGTGAAGGACCTCAGCGAAGACCCCTATTCCGGTGCTGACGTGACGCTGACGCTCACCGCCAAGGACGAGGCCGGCAACGAGGCGAAGAGCGAGCCCTTCAACATGCGCTTGCCGGGCCGGCTGTTCACCAAGCCGCTCGCCCGCGCGCTGATCGAGCAACGCCGCATCCTCGCGCTCGACGCCAACAAGAATTCCGATGTCTACGCCGCGCTCGACGCGCTGATGATCGCGCCCGAGATGTTCACGCCGGAGGCCGGGCAGTATCTCGGCCTGCACAGTGTCGCACGCCAGCTCGAGGCGGCGCGCACCGACGATTCCCTGCGTGAGGTCGTGGCGAGCCTGTGGGCGCTCGCGGTGACGATCGAGGACGGCAACATCAGCGACGTCGCGAAGGCGTTGCGCGCGGCGCAGGACGCGCTCAAGCAGGCGCTTCAGCGCGGCGCCAGCGACGAAGAGCTCAAGAAGCTCATGGACAATCTGCGGACCGCGCTGGACAATTACATGCGCCAGTACGCGCAGCAGATGCGCAGCAATCCGCTGGCGCGGCCGGCTATCGGCCTCGACGACCAGATGAAGCGCATCGAGCGGCTGATCCAGCGCGGCAACCGCGAAGCGGCGGCGCGCGAGCTGGACCGCCTGGCCCGCGCATTGGAAAATCCTCCGGGGCCGCCCAGCGCCGAGCAGAAAGAGATGGACGAGATCGCGCGCGAGCTGAACGATCTGCTCCGCGAGCAGAACGCGCTTCGCGACGAGACCGACCGGCAGAGCAAGGACTCCAAGCGCGGTCAGCGCACAAAACCTCTGCCGCCCAAGGTCGCGGAGATCCTGCGCAAATCGAGAGAGCTGCGGCAGAAGACGCGCGGCGCGACCAGCGATCAGCTGGAGGATCTGGCGAAGCAGCAGGACGCCTTGCGCGAAGAGCTCAGGACCTGGCGTGAATCCCAGGGAGCGAGATAGCTCATGAAACACACCTCAATCTGGCAGAATGGCAAGGTCGCACGCGGAAGGCTGGCCACGGCCTGTCTCGTGCTTATGCTGTCCTGTTCCACGGCTTCGCTTGGCCTCGCCCAGTCGTCGCGCGCCGACCAAAAGAGTTTGGATGCACTGCTCGACAGCGCCGAGCGGTCGATGAAGCAATCCGCCGACAGCCTGAAGGACAAGAATTCGGACGAGAGCGTGGGCCAGCAGTCCAGGGCTATCAGGGACATGGAGAAATATCTCTATCCCGATCCGAACGATCCCTCCGCGTCGCGCGAAGGGTCGCAGGACACGCAGGGCCGGCAGGAGCAACTGAAGAAGCGGCTGGAGGCCCTCAAGAAGAAGCTCGCCGAGATGGGCTTGCAGCAGGATGGCCAGAAGGGCCAGCGCGGGCAGAAGCAGCCGGGGCAGCAAGGCCAACAAGGTCAGCAGGGCCAAGGTCAGGGTCAGGACGGCGACCAGGATGGCGATGACGGCTTCGACGCCGCCGAGAACGCCATGGGAGATGCCGGCAATCAGATCGGTGAGGGCGATGCCGACGGTGCGACGGCATCGCAAGGCAAGGCTATCGATGCCCTGCGCAAGGGCATGCAGGATCTCGCCGACGCGCTCGGCGGGCAGCAGAACGGCGAAGGTCAGGATCCGGGCGATGGTGACGGCCCCGGTCAGGCTGTCGGCCGCCAGCAGAGCGGCGGCGAACGGACCGATCCGCTGGGCCGGCCGCTGCGCGGCAAGGAATACAGCGACGACTACACGGTCAAGATTCCCGGCGAGATCGATGCCCAGCGCGCGCGCCGCATCCTCGAAGAGCTCCGCCGCCGCCTGAGCGATCCCGCGCGTCCGCAGATCGAGCTCGATTACCTCGAGCGTCTGCTGAAGGATTTTTGACGTCACACTCGGTGTCATCGCCCGACTCGCCGCCTTCTTGTCGCCTTCGCTAAGGCTTCGGCGGCCGAGTGAGTTCTTCGCGCGGCGAAGCCCCTTGGCGGAGACGGGATCGGGCGCCCAGTATTCCAGAGACGGTTGTGATTGAACCGAGAGGCCGCGGCGTACTGGATGCCCCGGTCAAGGCCGGGGCATGACAGCGGAGTGTGAGGATGGCTTAACTCAACTCACCGCGACACGTGCGCTGATACCGCGAGCCACGTCCCGTTCTTCTTCGTCCAGCAATCGGTGTACCGCCCCGTCGCCTGCTGGCCGTCGGCGGTGGTGAAGCTGGTGGCGGCGTGGATGATGGCAAAATCGCCCATGATGCGGATGATGACATCATGCGCATGCAGATTGCGGATCGCGATCGGCCGTGCCGTCTGCTCCAGGAAGCCTGCGCGATCGACCAATGTCTTGTCGGGATTGGAGCAATAGAACTCCGGCGCCAGGATTTCGTCGAAGCGTTTGACGTCGCAGTTTTGTACGGAGGCGACATAGTCGTGGTTGAGCGCGGTGAGCTGGTCGAGGTCTTGGCTCATTGCATTTCCCTCCCTGTCATTCCGGGCGCGCCGAGCGTGGCCCCGGAATCCCAATATTGTTTTACTCCGTCATTTGCGAGGAGCTCGCGACAAAATTGCGAAGCAATTTTGCGCTGAAGCGACGAAGCAATCCAGAATCTGTCCGCAGTGACTGACTGGATTGCTTCGCTTCGCTCGCAATGACGCGGCGGCACTAATCATCAAACATCTTCGGCGGTACGAACCCGCCGAACTCGCGCTCGATCAGCTCGGCGAGCTTGAGCGGCGTACGGTCTTCCAGCCACGGGCCGACGATCTGCACGCCGATGGGCAGTCCATCAGGCGCAAAGCCCGTCGGGATCGCGGTGGAAGGCAGACCAGGCAGCGTCGCGATGCCGGGCCAGGCGAGCTGGTCGGGATAGATGTGCTCCTTGCCGTCGATCTTGATGCGGCGCTGCTCCTGCTCCGGCGAATGGTCGTGCGGATAAGCTGCCGTCGGCATCACCGGGCAGATCACGGCGTCGTACGTCTTGAACAGCTCGCGCCATTGCGCCCGCAGCCGCGTGCGTCCGGCATTTGCCGCCACCCAGTCGCGATGGCTCAGCGCGATCCCGCGCAGCCGCTCCGCGGCGAGGCTGTTGTCGCGCTCGGGGAGCGCCGCAGCCGCTGCCCTGGCGCCGGCATAAACGTCAGGCGCAAAACTTGCTGCGAGGAACGACATCAGCATCCGCATATAGAGCCGCGAGGAAGCTGCGAAATCCGGCAGCAATGGGCTGCTGCGCTCAATCCTGACGCCGGCCTTGGCGAGATTGTCGGCCAGCATGTTGATGGTATCGCGCACTGCCGTGTCTGTCGGCATCACCGGGTCGGTGTCGATCACCAGCACGCGGAAATCCCTGAACGCAGTATGACGCGCCGCCGGCAATTCGAGCCGGTAGGCGATGCCTGCTTCAATAGGGTCCGGCCCGGCCATGACATCGAGCACGAGCGAAAGATCGACGGCACTGCGCGCCATCGGACCGATCACCGAAAGATCGCGCTCGAACGGCAAATGAGGCGCCGGTGGCGCGACATGCCCGCGCATCGCGACGAGGTTGAAGGTCGGCTTGTGCGCATAGATGCCGCAATGGAAGGCGGGCACGCGCAGCGAGCCGCCGATGTCGGAGCCGATCGACAGCGGGCCATAGCCCGCAGCGAGCGCAGCCGAGGAGCCGCCGGACGAGCCGCCCGGCGTGCGGCCGAGATCGTAGGGGTTGTTGGTGATGCCGTAGATGTCGTTGTAGCTCTGCCAGTCGCCGAGCGCGAGCGGCACGTTGGTCTTGCCGACGATGACGGTGCCGGCGTCCTTCACCCGCGTGACCGGCAGAGAATCTTCCTTGGCAATGAAGTCTTTTTGCGCAGGAATGCCCCAGGTCGTCGGCAGGCCCGCAATGTTGTAGGATTCCTTCACCGTCATGGGCAGGCCGAGCAGCGGCTTTCTTTCGCCGCGAGCCAACGCTCCATCCGCGTCACGCGCAGCGCTCAGCGCGCGCTCGAAATCCCGGACGCAGATCGCGTTGACCTTGCCGTCGTGCCGTTCGATGCGGTCGATCGCATCCCGCGTGAGCTCGACCGCGGAGACTTTCCTTGCGGCCAACGCGGCCGACAGCTCGACCGCGCTCTTGAAACTCCATTCCGATTTCGCCACGACATGCTCCTGCGCTTCCCTGAAAGGATGATGCGCAGTTTGGCCGAATGCCGCAACCGCCGTTTGATCGCGATTGATATGCCGGTGAGGCTCGTCGGGCGGACGCCCAAAAGTCGGTGTCATCGCCCGGCTTGACCGGGCGATCCAGTACTCCGAGAGGGTTGTGATTGAAGCGATAGGCCGCGGCGTACTGGATCGCCCGCTCCGGTGCGCAATTGCGCACAAGGCGGGCGATGACTGCGAGTGTGAGGCTGGCTGCCTACGCCGCCCCGATCAATATCCCGACCGCCAGCACGATCGCGCCGCCGAGCACGATCTGGAACACGGCCTGGAGGAACGGCGTGTCCATGTAGCGCGCGCGGATGAAGGCGATTGCCCACAATTCGAAGAACACGACGACGCCGGCTACTCCCGTCGCGATCCAGAATGCGTTCGGCCAGCTGTCTGGGACGAGATAAGGCAGGGTGTGGCCGAGCCCGCCGAGGGTCGTCATAGCGCCGCAGGTGATGCCGCGCAGCCATGGCGAGCCGCGCCCGGTCAGCGAGCCGTCGTCGGACAGCGCCTCCGCAAAACCCATGCTGATGCCGGCGCCGATCGACGCGGCGAGACCGACCAGAAACGTCTGCCAGTTCTGGTGCGTGGCGAAAGCCGCGGCGAACAGCGGCGCCAGCGTCGAGACCGATCCGTCCATCAGGCCGGCGAGGCCCGGCTGCACATATTGCAGCACGAACATGCGGCGGTTGGTCCGATCTTCCTCCGCGCGCACATCGGGGCTGAGGATCTGGTCCGCCAGCTTTGAGGCCATCTCTTCGTGGCCCTTCTCGGCTTCGGCGAGATCACCGAGCAAACGGCGCACGCCGACATCCTGCGCCTGTTCGGCGGCCTTCACATAAAAGCGCTCGGCCTGCATTTCCATCGTCTCGACTTCCCTGCGGATGGTGTCGAGCGACAGGTTCTTGGTGAGCCAGACCGGGCGGCGACGCAGGAAGCCCTTGACGTCCTCGCGGCGGATGGGAGGCAGGTGCGGACCGAAACGCTGCTCGTACGTCTCCAGCAGCATGTGACGATGCCCGCGCTCTTCTTCGGCCATCTGCTCGAAGATCTTGGCCGAATCCGGATAACGCTCCCTCAGATCCTCGGCGAAGGTCATGTAGATGCGGCTGTCCTCCTCCTCGGAGGAGATCGCGACCGCAAGCACCTCGCGCTCGGTCAGATCGGCAAAATTCTTCACGGCGGCCCTGTTCCAGTAGTTTAGAACTATTCTAAACTATATAGGGCGCCGTGGTTCCCGGGTCAAATCAGGCCGCGCCGGCTTTCGTCAGAAAATCGAGCAGCAGGCGGCTCACCTCGGCCGGCTGTTCCTGCTGCACCCAATGGCCGGCGCCGTCGACGAGGTGACAGCCGAGCATCTTCGTGCAGCCGCGCCCCTGCATCGCTTCGAACCCGCCGGGGCGCTGATAGGTGCCCCAATCCTGCTTGCCCGAGATGAAGCAGGAGGGCACGTCGATGCTGCGGCCCGCAAACAGCTGCATCTCGCTGTTGAGCATGCCCGACGTGCCGTAGCGGTACCATTGCAAGCCCCCCTGGAATCCGGTGCGGCCGTATTCGGCGCTGTAATAGGCGAGGTCGCTGTCCGGCAGCCATTGGTTGGCGGCGATCGCGGCCGGCGAGGGCATCTCCTTCGCAACCGTCTCGGCCATGGTCTCGCCCGCGTCCATCACGTAGTAGGTCGGCAGCTTGGCGAGCTCGCCCGCGGACCACGACTTCAGCGGATATGGCTTGTTGTCGGTCCAGTCCGCACTCTTGTGGTGATAGTAGGCGCGGAGGAAATCGTGCACGCCCTGCGGCGCGTGCTGCATGTCCGCGTTGGCCGGCCGCGTCGCGTAATACCATTGATAGTGAATTCGCGGACGCGGCAGCGCGGCGAGCTCGCGATGCACGGGGTCTTCCGCTGGCGGCTTTGCCGGACTGTCGACGGTGTTGAAGGGCATCGGTGGCGCCCCGCCGAACGGCGCGCTCATCAGTGTCACCGAGCGAAACACGTCGGGCCGGATCAGCGCGCACCAGGCCGCGACCGGGCTGCCGAAATCATGCCCGGCGAGATCGACCTGCCGGTAGCCGAACGCCGACACCAGGGCGAGCGCGTCGCGCACGAGGTTGAGGAGCGAGAACGGCGTGAGATCGCCGTCGTAATCGGCGGTCCAGCCCGTGGTGCGGCCGTAGCCGCGCTGGTCCGGCGCGATCACGTGATAGCCGGCCGCGGCCAGCGCCGGCATCACCTTGCGCCAGGAGAAGGCGAGCTCGGGAAAGCCGTGCAGCAACAGGATACAAGGCCGCCCCTTGGTCTCGAAGCCGGCTTCGAGCACGTGCATGCGCAAGTCGTTGATGCCGTCGACATAGCGCGAGCGGATTCCGGCGGGGAGAGGGATGTTTGGGAGTGTTGTCATTATTTCCTCCTTACCCTCCCCTGGAGGGGGAGGGTCGATCGCGCGAAGCGCGAGCGGGGTGGGGTGATCTCTCAACACAGGCAGCGTCCGTTGTGGAGAGACCGTCACCCCACCTCGGTTCGCATTCCGCTTCGCTGCATACGAACCGATCCTCCCCCTCCAGGGGAGGATGGGAGTTCGCGGTGCAACCGCCTTACATCACACCGCTGCACACACGAACGCGTTGCCCTTGCGCCGGATCTTCCCCACCGACGGTGACGGAAAATGCGCGGTGCAGCACAGCGTGTCGGTGTCGCAATAGCGTTCGAGAAAGCTCCGGCGCGTCGTGGCCGCCTTGGCCTGATCGGCGTCGAACTTGATCGACAGCTCCGGATAATGCGTTTGCAGCGGCGAGTGCATGAGGTCGCCGGAGAACACAGCGTCGTCCTTCCCGCGGCCCATCGCGATGGCGATGTGGCCAGGCGTGTGGCCCGGCGTCGGCATGATGCGGACGTGATCGCCGATCTGGTGATCATTGCCGACCAGCTCGTGGCGCCTGGCCTCGACCACCGGCAGCACGCTGTCGGCGAAGGGCGGGATCTCCGTCTTGGCATTCTCCGCGAACCAGTGATCGTATTCCTGCTTGGCGAAGACGTAGCGCGCCTTGGGGAAGGTCGGCACCCAGCGGCCGTTCTCGAGCCGCGTGTTCCAGCCGACGTGATCGACATGCAGATGCGTGCACATCACGAAATCGATGTCGTCGACCGCGAACCCGGCGGCGTTGAGTCCGCGCAAGTAGGTGTCGTCGGTCTTCATGTTCCATTTCGGACGATTGGGGCGCGGCTTGTCGTTGCCGATGCAGCTATCGATCAAAATGGTGTGGTGCGGCGTCTTCACCACATAGGACTGGAAGCACAGGAGCAGTACGTCCTGCTCGTCCAGCGCCTTGGCCTGCCGCATCCAGTCCCGGTTCTCGGCCAGCACCTCGGCCGTCAATCCCGGCAGCATTTCCAGCGCCGGGACGAACGAGGTCTCCTGCTCGATGACGCGATGGATGGTGAGATCGCCGACCGCGTATTTCAGGCTCATGAGAACTCCCGCTGTACAGCATGATCCGGAAAAGTGTGTAGCGGTTTTCCGACAAGATCATGGTCAAACAACAACCCTAAAGCGCGATGTTCTTCATCGCGCTTTAGGCGGCTGGAGGCACCGAGATCTTGACCGAGGGGCGTTCCAGCATCTTCTGGTGGAAGGCGTCGAGTTTCGGATAGGCCTTGCGCCAGCCGCAATCGGCGAAGCGGAAGTCGGCATAGCCGAGCACGCACACGAGCCCGATCTGCGAGATGTCGAACGGGCCGTTCAAAACTTCGGGCATGTTCTCGAAGCGCGCCATGCCGGTCCAGGCCCGGTTCCAGTGGTCGTCCGACCACGCCTGCCATTGCAGGCCCTGCGGCCGCACCATCTTCTCGTAGCGGCACAGCAGCATGGAATCGAGCATGCCGTTGATCAGGGAGTGATTGGTCTTGGCCTTCCAGCGCCGCGGGCCGTAATCCGGGATCAGGCTGCCACCGGCCATCTCGTTGAGATATTCGACGATGACGTAGGAATCCAGAATGACGTCGCCGTCATTGGTGATCAGCACCGGCAGCTTCTTCAGCGGCGTGATGCGCGAATAATCCTCATTGACCGTGCCCGGCGCGACGGTCGCGGGCGTCAGCTCGATCTTGTCGATCAGCCCGAGCTCGATCGCGGCGACGCGCACCTTGCGGGCGAAGGGCGAGGCGGCGGAGAAGGAGAGTTTCATCGGAAAATGTCCTACGCGGTGACCGGCAATTTGTTTTCGTCATTGCGAGCGAAGCGAAGCAATCCAGTCTGTCTCCGTGGAAATAGTCTGGATTGCTTCGTCGCTTCGCTCCTCGCAATGACGGGGAGAGGGCGGAGGCCTTACGCCGCCACGATCTCCTGGCGCTGCTCGCCGAGGCCTTCGATGCCGAGCGTGACGACGTCGCCGACATTGAGGAAGGTCGGCGGCTTCATGCCGAGGCCGACGCCGGGCGGGGTGCCGGTGGTGATGATGTCGCCCGGCAGCAGCGTCATGAACTGCGACACGTACGAGACGCATTTGGCCATGGAGAAGATCATGGTCTGGGTCGAGCCGGTCTGGCGGCGCTCGCCGTTGACGTCGAGCCACATCGACAGGTTCTGCACGTCCTTGATCTCGTCCTTGGTCGCGAGCCACGGGCCGACCGGGCCGAAGGTGTCGTGCGACTTGCCCTTGGTCCACTGACCCAGGCGCTCGATCTGGAAGGCGCGCTCGGAGACGTCGTTGCAGACGCAATAGCCGGCGACGTAGTTCAGCGCATCGGCTTCAGAGACATACTTTGCGCGGGTGCCGATGATGGCGGCGATCTCGACTTCCCAGTCGAGCTTGGTCGAGCCGCGCGGCTTCTCGACCGCATCGTTCGGGCCGGACAGCGAAGTGTTGGCCTTCATGAAGATGATCGGCTCGGTCGGGATCGCGGCGCCGGTTTCCTTGGCGTGGTCGCTGTAGTTGAGGCCGATGGCGACGAATTTCGAGATGCCGGTGACGGGCGCGCCGAAGCGCGGCTTGCCGGAGACGGCGGGCAGGGAGGCCGGGTCAAGGCCCGCCAGCTTCTTCAGGGTATCAGGGGAATAGGCCTCGCCGGTCAGGTCCTTCACATGCGCCGACAGGTCGCGCAATTGGCCGGATTTGTCGATCAGGCCGGGCTTTTCCGCACCCTTTTCGCCATAACGAACAAGCTTCATTCTCGTTTCTCCCTGGAGATGGACCGATCGGTTAAATAGCTTCATGGAACAGGGCGGCGGGAAATTCAACCGCTCAAAACGGGGCGCATTGCAGCCCTTCCTTTGTAGGGTGGGCAAAGCCGCGGAGCGCCGTGCCCACCAATTCTTTTTGATGGCCCGGTATGGTGGGCACGCGGAGCCTGTCATCGGGCGCGCATTCGCGCGACCCGGTGGCTTTGCCCACCCTACGATTGCAGCACCACAAACCTGAACGCATCCCCGTCCCGCTTGATGTGCCCGGCCGAGAAATGCCCGCCGACCACCAGCGTCGGGGTGTCGGCAAAGCGCGCGAACACCTTGTGCCGGGTTTCCGCCGATTGGGCGGTATCGGTGTCGACGACCGAGCACCAGTCGAGATGCGCCATTTGGCAGGGGTGATGGGCGACGTCGCCGCTGAGCAGCGCCTGTTCGCCGCCGGATACGATCAGGACGCTCATATGCCCGGGACTGTGGCCGGGGGTCGGGATCACGCTGATCTCCTCGCAGAGCCGGTGATCGCTCGGGATCAACTCGGCCAGGCCCGCATCGACGACCGGCTTCACGGAATCGTTGAACACTGCGATCTTGTCCGGCTCGGCCGTATAGTCACGCCAATATTCATACTCGGTCTTGCCGAACAGATAGCGCGCATTGGAGAACGTCGGCACCCATTTGCCGTCGACCAGCTTCGTGTTCCAGCCGACGTGATCGACATGCAGATGCGTGCACAGCACGGTGTCGATGCTGTCAGGCGGAAAGCCTGCCGCAGTCATGGTCTCCAGGAACGGCGTACTGCGGTTATTCCAGACCGGGACGCCGCGGCCCTGCTTGTCGTTGCCCAGCCCCGTGTCGACCACGATGCGGCGCGTCGGCGTCTCCACCACCAGCGAATGGATCGACATTTTTAGCCGGCCCTCTTCGGTGGCGAAATGCGGGATCAGCCAGGGCAGCTTCCGGATTTCGTCACTGCTCGCCAAAGGCAGGATGAAGCGGGTCGAGCCGACCGTCTCCAATTCCACGATTTTGGTGATTTTGACCTTGCCGACTTTCCACTGCATGCGGCGCGCCCCTCATTTTCTTGCTTTCGCGAAAGATGCGGTCTTCCGCCGTCGAAGGCAATGGATCATCTGTCGCGATGTTGCGTTATCGCAGGAACCCGAGACCAGAAAGAACCACACGCGAAGGGGAAACCCATGCCAGAGCTCGCCATTTCCGCCGAGAAGGTCGCCTTCATCATCGAGAAGGCCCGCGAATTCGACGTCAAGGAAGCGGCGTCCGATCCGGACTCGGGGTCCAACGCGACCGACGATGACGAGATCGACGTGCTGGAGGACACCAATTCCGATCCGGTCGCAGCCGAACTCTCCGGCTTCATCCAGGCGATGAACGAGGACGAGCAGCTTGACCTCGTCACGCTGATGTGGCTCGGCCGCGGCGACGGCACGATTGACGAATGGGACGATCTGCGTGCCCGCGCCGCCGAGGCCCGCGCCGAATACAAGGCGCCCCGGCGCGAGGCGGTGCAATACCTGCTGGGCGAGCCGATGCTGGGCGATCTCCTCGCCGATGGCATGGACGAGCTCGGCATCGACTGGACCGACGAGCGGACCACGCCGGTATCCTAAGTCGCTACCGCGCGCAGTCGACGATCACGGTGCCGAGCTTGTCGCCCTTCTCGACGGCGAGATGGGCCTGCGCCGTGTCCGACAGTGCGAACTGCGCCGCGATGGTGTGGATCCGCGGTCCCGCCGCCAGCCATTTCGTGATGTCGGCCTGCGCCGCCGAGAGCAGCGCGGGCGGCAGCGCGAACAGCACCAGCGTGCGCAACGCGATGCACTTTTCCATCAGCTCGCGCATCGGCACCGTTGGCGTGCGGTTGCCGTTGGTGGCGTAGACCGCGATCGTCGAATTGACCGCCATCAACCTCAAGGTGGTCGCGATGTTGCCGCCGAAATCGACATCGACCACGCGATCGACACCACGTCCGCCGGTGAACGCCATCGCCTTGGCAACGACGTCCTCGTCCCTGTAATTGACCACGAGATCGGCGCCCGCGCGCCGGGCCTGTTCGGCCTTCATCGCCGAGCTGACTGTCGCGATCACCTGCGCGCCGCCCCATTTGGCGAGCTGCACGGCATAATGGCCAACCGCGCCGGCGCCGCCGGTGACAAGCACGGTCTTGCCGACGATCGGCCCATCCGCAAACAGGCTGCACCATGCGGTCATCGCGGGGATGCCGAGCGTTGCGCCTTCCGCAAAAGAAAGATGATCCGGCAGCGGCGTCACCAGCTGCTCGGCGAGCGCGATATATTCGGCCGCCGTGCCGAAGGCGCGGCCGTTGCGCTGGCCGTTGAACAACCAGACCCGGTCGCCGACCTTGAAGCGCGTCACGCCGTCGCCGATCTGGTCGACGAAACCCGCGCCGTCGCTGTTCGGAATGACGCGCTCGTATTCCATCGCACGATAGCTGCCGCCGCGCCGGCCGACATCGGCCGGATTGACGCCGGAGGCTTCCAGGCGAATGCGGACCTCGCCTGGACCCGCGACCGGCGTCGTCATCTCACCATAGGTGAGGACGTCCGCCGCCGGTCCCGTCTGTTCGTACCAGACCGCTCTCATCTGGGGCCCGCTTTCCGAAGTTCGTGAACCATTGCTGCTACCTCGAACGCGAACTTCGGAAAGCGGGCCCCAGAAAGGAATTCAAAATTCTAGTGCCACTTATCGATTTGAAGTTCCTGACAGAACTCGCGGCATACACCGCAGGAACTTCAAATCGGTGGCACTAGAGCGTGCCCGGGAACGCGCCGCCGTCGAGCAAAATGTTCTGGCCCGTGATGAAGCCGGCCTTGGCGCCACAGAGGAAGGCGCAGGCATAGCCGAACTCGTCGGGCTGGCCGAAGCGGCCGGCGGGGTTGAGCTTGGCGCGCTCGGCCAGGATCTGCTCCGGTGTCGTGCCGCGCTTGTCGGCCTCGGCCTTTGCGGTGCCCGTCAAGCGGTCGGTCTCGAACGGACCCGGCAACAGGCCGTTGATGGTGACGTTGTTGATCACCGTCTTGCGCGACAGGCCGGCGATGAAGCCGGTGAGGCCGGCGCGCGCGCCGTTGGAGAGGCCGAGGATGTCGATCGGCGCCTTCACCGCCGCCGAGGTGATGTTGACGATGCGGCCGAACTTGCGCGCCATCATGCCGTCGACGGTCGACTTGATCAGCTCGATCGGCGTGAGCATGTTGGCGTCGATCGCCTTGATCCAGTCGTCGCGGGTCCAGTTGCGGAAATCGCCGGGCGGCGGGCCGCCGGCATTGTTGATCAAGATGTCCGGCTCGGGGCAGGCCTTCAGCACGGCCTCGCGGCCGGCAGGCGTCGTGATGTCGCCGATGATCTCGGTGACCTTCACGCCCGGATAGGCCTTGCGGATGTCGTCGGCCGTCTTCTTCAGGGCTTCGGCGCCGCGCGCGGTCAGCGTGACGTCAACGCCGGCTTCCGCCAGCGAGATGGCGCAGGCGCGGCCGAGGCCCTTGCTGGATGCGCAGACGATGGCGCGGCGACCTTTGATCCCAAGATCCACTGTTTCACTCCCGTAATGTCAGGCAGGTTTTAGACGGGCCGCACTCTAGCCAATCGTGGCGCCGCTGATAAGGGAGGGGGCCGCGTCAAAATGCATGGCGCGGTCGCGCGGCGATGCAAATGTGCGGGCATGATCCGGAAAAGTGTGCAGCGGTTTTCCGAAAAGATCATGCCCAGACAATAAGCTAGATGCGCCGTTCCTGCTTGAGGCGGTCGATCGCGGCCGCGGCCTCCGGCGGCAATGTCTTGAAGCCCATCTTGCCGGCCGCCGAGAACAGCGGCCGCAGATGCGAACCGGCGAGGAACGGCGGCTGGCGGTTGGCCGGCACGATCTGGTCGAACACCAGCACCAGCGTGGTGGCGACGAGGCCGACCCTGACGGCGCCGAGTGCGGCGCCGGCGAGCCGGTCGCCGATCCCGGCTTCGCGTATCGTGTCGTTCAGCGCCATGCGGCCGATATATCCAAGGAGCATGCCGACGACCACGAAGATGCCGAAGAACCAGATCCAGTTTTGCAGCAGCGGCGCGTTCGGATTGGTCGCGACCTGCGGCACGATCAGCGGCATCAGCGCGACGGCGATGGGAGCGGCCAGGAGATAGGCGAGAATGGTCATGGCGCTGCCGAGCAGGCCAGTCCTGAAACCGAAGCCGATCGCGACGGCGAGTGCCGCATAGACCGCGAGATCGAAACTGTTCATGAGCGTCAGGCCTGCCTCGATGGAACGCTTGCGTCGATGGAACGAATGAACGCCGGACCGATCATTCCGGTTTCAGATCGTTAAAATCGTCTGTATTGATGGCTCCAAAGCTCAGGGAAAACGCTCAAGGCAAGCGTCATGTCAGATCTATTCGACGTCAGTAAAGAAACCATCCTTGTGACGGGCGCAAGCCAGGGGCTGGGGCGGCAATTTGCCCGGGTTCTGGCGGACCATGGCGCGGCCGTCGCGCTCGCGGCGCGGCAGACCGACAAGCTGAAGAGCCTGGAGGAGGAGATCCGCGGCAAGGGCGGCCGCGCTGCTGCGGTCGCGCTCGACGTCACTGACATGTCATCGATCGCCAAGGCTGTGGATGCCACGGAAGCCGCGCTCGGTCCGATCACGGTGCTGATCAACAATGCCGGCATCGCCATCGAGAAACTCGCGACCGAGCAGACCGAATCCGATTGGGACGCCGTGATCGGCGCCAATCTGAAGGGCGCCTATTTCCTCGCGACCGAAGTCGCGCGCCGCATGATCGCGCGCAAGCAGGAAGGCAACATCGTCAACATCGCTTCCGTGCTCGGCACTGGCGTGCTGAAGGCGGTGTCGCCCTATGCGATCTCCAAGGCCGGCATCCTCCAGGCGACCAGGGCGATGGCGCTGGAGCTCGCAGGCCAGAACATCCGCATCAACGCGCTGGCGCCGGGCTATATCGATACCGAAATGAATCACGCCTTCTGGTCGACGCCCGCGGGCGAGCGATTGGCCAAACGCATCCCGCAACGCCGTGTCGGCGCCGAGTCCGATCTCGACGGCGCGATTTTGCTGCTGGCCTCGAAGGCGTCGCGGTACATGACGGGGAGCATCGTGACGGTGGATGGCGGGTTCTTGTTGAATTGACTTTCTTCGCCTCTCCCCGGCTGCGGGGAGAGGCCGGATTTGCGCGCAGCGTAAAGCCGGGTGAGGGGGGTCTCCGCGAGTCCAACTCTCACCGCTTTTGCCGAGATAGCCCCTCACCCCAACCCTCTTCCCGTAAGAACGGGGAGAGGGAGAAGAGCTACGCATTATCTTGTTTCAGCGCTCCTAGCCGAGGGCGTCAGCAGGATAGCCACGATCTCGACGATCAGCAGCCCGCCGGTGATACCGGCAAGGCGCTCGATGCCGGGAATGATGCTGGACGGCGGCCCTGATCCCTGCACCATCGTCATGATGAAGACGACCGCGCCCTGTGTGCCGACATAGCCGATATCGCGCGCGCTTGCCTGGACATGCGCACCGACCCAGACCCCGATGGCAAGCGCGGCAAGCCAGGGCAGGAAGTTTTCGAACGAGGCGATCAGCACCGCGAGGCCGGCGAGGCCGCCGATCAGGCAGCCGAGGATGCGATGCGTGCCACGGGCCGCGATCTTCTCGCGATTCGCAGCATCGTCGTCGGATATTGCCGGCACGGCCATCACGGCCGCGACCGTGATCGCGGCCTGCGAGAAGCTCGGCAATTGCAGCCAGCTCCATGCCAGCGGCACCAGCATCACACCAAGGCCCGCGCGCATTGCGTGCTGGGTCGAGGCCCATTGCGCGCCGAGAAGGTCGGACCAGCCCGGCGCCCGCGGACGTGGCGGCGCATGATCCTCGCGCGGCGACAGCAGGTGCGAGACCAGAATGGCGGCGAGAGTGCCGATCGTCACCTCGGCAGTACGGTTGCAGGCGACTGACAGCGCCGAGGTCGGATCGTCGAGCGTTGCGAGCAGCACCATGTCGGCCGTGACGGCGCCGAGCAGCCAGGCATAGCCGTGGCGACTGACTTGCAGGCCGAGCACGCCGATGCTGCTGGCGATGAACAGTGCGAGGCTCAGTGCAACCTGGTCCTCGATCAGCCACGGGCTCAAGAGCAGGCCTGCAGCGGCACCGATCGCGGTGCCGACGATGCGCAGGGCGCCGCGACGCAAGGAAGAGGGCGCCGTCACCTGCGTCGAGACGAAGGCACTGATCGCCGCCCACCATGGTGCGTCCACCCGCAGCACAAGCGCCACGATCACGGCCAGCGTGACGGCCAGTGCAACGCGGCTGCAATGATGGCCGCGTGGGCCGGCCAGATCGATCTCCAGCAACTCCCGCCGCAATGCAGAGATCGCTCTCGTCGCGGCCCCGCTCATGGCAGCACGACCACCCTGGCGTCGGCACCCATATAGAGTCTCAGGTCTGGTGGCGGATCGACCAGCGTCAGCGTCACCGGAAAGCGGCGCTTGAGGCGGATCCAGTCAGTGGTCGGCGCCACGTAGTTGAGCAGGCGATTGGGCACGGGTTCGCGGCTGATGCCACGAGCAATGCCGGTCACCTTGGCACGGTGTAGATGCCAGGGATTTGAGTCCAGCGACACCCAGGCCGTGCTGCCGACGGCAAAGCCGCGGATGTAGCTTTCCTTGAAGTTGGCGACGATGCGCCAGGCGCGGGCATCGACGATGCCGATCAGCGGCACATCGGCCTGTGCAGTGTCGCCCACGCGCAGGCTGAGCGACGTCACCGTGCCGCTGGTTGGTGCGACCAGCTTGGTGCGGGCGAGCTGCCATTCTGCGAGTGCCAGCGCCGAATTGGCGCGGGTTTCGGTCGCCTGATGCATGGATAGCGTGGCCTCCGTCGCGGCGACCGACTCCTGTGCGGCGTCGCGTGCCGCATTCGCGCGCCGCAGCGTATCGCTCGCCTGGTCGAGCGCGACGCGGGAGACATCCTGGGCCGAGGCGAGCGTCGTCAGGCGCTTTTCGTTTTCGCTCGCAAAATCCGCGGCCGAGCTCGCCGCCGCCAACGCGTCCCGTGCCGACGCGATCCGGTGCTGGTCGGAGGCGATCTGCGCGCGGGCCTCGGCAAGATCGGCACGCCGCTGATCCAGGGCCAACTGGAAAGGTACGGGATCGATGCTCGCAAGCAGGTTGCCCTCGGCCACATCCTGATTGTCGGCGACATGTACGGCAATGATGCGCCCAGTCACCTGAGGCGCGAGCGCGACCAGATCGGACTGAACATAGGCGTCGTCGGTGAAGGCGACGAACGACGATATCACCTCATAGGCAACGAAAAGCGCTAGCGCGATCGCTGCCGCAAGTCCGACTCGTCGTCCACGCGTCATGTCAGGCAAAACTCCGAGGCAGCGGCGCGCATCAACTTCTCCGAGCTAGATGAGCAGTCTATCCCGGCCGGTTGCAGCTCGAAAAGTCCCGTTCGTGCCGCACCGCTAGTTTGTCCGCATCTCCGCCCTGATCATATCCGCCGCCTTCTCCCCGATCATGATGGTCGGCGCATTGGTGTTGCCGCCGATCAGCGTCGGCATGATCGAGGCGTCGACGACGCGCAAGCCCTCGATGCCGTGCACCTTCAGCTTCGGATCGACCACGGCCATCGCATCGGTGCCCATCTTGCAGGTGCCGACGGGATGATAGACGGTGTCGACGCGATTGCGCAGGATGGCGCGAATGTCCTCGTCGGTCCTCACGTCGGACGTGAACATGTCCTTCTTCTGCAACGCGCGCAGCGCAGGCGTCTCCATCAGCCGTCGCGTGGTCTTGAAGCCCGCGACCATCGCCTCGAGATCCTCCGCCTCGCCCAGAAAGTTCGGATCGATCATGGGTGCAGCGAGCGGATCGGCGCTCTTCAGCCAAACGCTGCCGCGGCTCTTCGGTCTGAGCAGGCAGACATGGCATGAGAAGCCCGCCTCCTTGTGCTTCTTGCGGCCGTGGTCGTCGAGCATCGCGATGACGAAGTGCAGCTGAATGTCCGGCACATCGAGGTCGGGGCTGGTTTTCAGAAAGCCGCCACACTCGGCGAAATTGGTGGTCATGAGGCCGCGTCGCTCCCTGCGGTACCGCTGGATGGCGCGGAGCAGGGATGGCAGCCGTCCCAGTGACGAGTGAACGAAGTGGGGATAGTCGGAGGCGTAGACGAACACGAAATCCGGATGGTCCTGCAGATTGCGCCCGACGCCCGGCAAATGATGCGTGACGCCGAGGCCGTGCGTACGAAGCGCCTCGCCATCGCCGATGCCCGACAGCATCAATAGCTGCGGTGACTGGAATGCGCCGCCGGCGAGGATCACCTCGCGGCGGGCACGCAGCTGCTTCGTCTGCTTGCCCTGCACATATTCGATGCCGACCGCGCGCCCGCCCTCAAACAGGATTTTCGTGGCCTGCGACCCCGTCTCGACGCGCAGATTCGCGCGCTTGTCCATGTGGGGCTGCAGATAGGCGCGCGCCGCGCTCCAGCGCTCGCCATGGTGCTGCGTCACCTGGTAGCTGCCGAGACCTTCTTGGTCCTCACCATTGAAGTCCTCGCGGATGCGGAACTGCGCCTCGCGCGCGGCCTGGTGGAAGACGTCATGGATCGGATTCTCCGAGCGCAGTCTGTTGACGTGCAGCGGACCGCCCTTGCCGTGATACTCGCCGTCGAAATCGGAATTGTTCTCCGAGCGCTTGAAATAGGGCAGCACGTCCGTATACGACCAGCCGGCATTGCCGAGCGCGGCCCAGTGGTCGTAGTCGGCGCGATGACCGCGGATATAGACCATCGCATTGATCGCCGAGGATCCGCCGAGGCCCTTGCCGCGCGGTTGATAGCCGATGCGGCCGTTCAATCCCTTCTGCGGCACGGTATCGAAGGCCCAATTGGCCGCGCTGTACGGCAGGGCAAGCCCGAATGGCGTGGTGATCCGCCAATTGTCGTTCCGTCCGCCGGCATCGAGCAGCGCCACGGATGTCGCCGCATCCTCCGACAGCCGCCCCGCCACCGCGCAGCCGCCGGAGCCCGCGCCCACGACGACGAAATCGAATGTGTCAGTCACCGATGTTTCCCCCTCTGCATTTTCTTTGTTGCCGTCATTGCGAGCGAAGCGAAGCAATCCAGGCTGTCACCGCAGAGGGATTCTGGATTGCTTCGCTGCGCTCGCAATGATGGGTGTTGAAACTTACGACATGAACCGCATCAACTTCTCCAGCCGCGCGATCTTGCCGCCATAGGGCGGATAGAGGTCGGCGAGGCGGTTGAACTTGGAGCGATAAAACACCGGCTTCAGTTTGCTGAACGTGCGAAAGCCCCATTCGCCGTGATAGGCGCCGGTGCCGGATGCGCCGACGCCGCCCATCGGCTGGTTGGCTTGCGCGAAGTGGAACAGGCAGTCGTTGACGGTGACGCCGCCGGAGATCGTGCGCGACAGCACCTCGTCGCGGGCGGCGCGATCCTTGCCGAACCAGTACAGCGCGAGCGGCCGGTCGCGGGCGTTGACGAAAGCGATCGCCTCCGCCGGATCGCGATAGCCCAGCACTGGCAGAACGGGGCCGAAAATCTCCTCCTGCATCGCCGCCATCGCCTCGGTCGCGCCGACGATCAGTGTCGGCGGGAATTTGCGGTGTGCTTTCCAGTTCGGATCGTCCGCTTTCGCCGGTTGCAGGATTTTTGCGCCGCGCTGCGCAGCATCTGCCACGAGTCCTTCAAGCCGCGCATAATGCCGGTCGGAGATGACGGAGGTGTAGTCCTTGTTGGCTGGATCGGTGCCGAACATGCGCCGCATCTGCGCGCGCACTTTTTCGGCGAAGGCCTGCAACGAGCGCTCGGGCACCAGCACGTAGTCCGGTGCGATGCAGGTCTGCCCGGCATTGAGCAACTTTCCGTAGGCGATGCGCTCGGACGCCTCCTCGAGATCGGCGGAGGCGTCGATGATAACAGGCGACTTGCCGCCGAGCTCGAGCGTAACGGGCGTGAGATTGCGCCCGGCGGCCTCCGCGACCAGCCGGCCGACCCGGGTCGAGCCGGTGAAGACGAGATGGTCGAAGGGGAGGGGTGCGAAGGCTTTTGCCACTTCGTCCTCGATGCCGGTGACGAGCACCTCGTTGGCATCGAACCGCGCGGCCACCGTCTCCTTCAGCAGCACTGAAAAGTGCGGCGACAGCTCGCTCGGCTTGATCATGACACGGTTGCCGGCGGCGATCGCGCCGATCGCGGGCGCAAGCGTGAGCTGGAGCGGATAATTCCAGGGCGCGATGATGCCGACGACGCCGAGCGGCTGCGGGATCAGCCGGTTGCGCGCGGGCAGGAATTGCAGCGTGGTGGCCACGCGCTGCGGCGCCATCCAGCTCTTCAGGTGCTTGGTCGCATGCCGGATCTCGGAGAACACCAGCATCGTCTCGGCGATGGTGGTCTCGACGGCCGAGCGGTGGCCGAAATCGGCCGAGATCGCCTGCCGGAAACGCTCCTCATTGTCCGCGACCACGGCACGCAGCCGCGCCAGCCGGTCGAGCCGCTCAGCCAGGTCAGGTGCAGGCTCGGCGCGCGCCCGCGCAACCATCGCCTCGAAGGCATCTTTCAGCGCCGGGAGTGGCGCGCTCGCCGAGGGACGGTCTATGGGTCGGTCCAAGGTGTGGTCCATGGGCGGTCTCCCCTGAAAATGGCGTTTGCCCCTGGTTTTATTGCCCGCAAGCTGGGCCTTTGTGGAACTTCTGGCAAGAGCGCACCAAACGGGTCGGAAATCGGCCCAACTCACTGTCATAAAGTCGAAAAAAACGTCCCGTCGGCCCTTTCCAAAGGCGGCCCGGGTTGGTACATACGCCTCGCACCCGAGGGGCTTTGCCCCGGGGTTGCCTTCCAAGGAAGCCTTTGGGACGCGAGAGCAAGCCACGCGAATAGCGCCGGCCCTCATTCATCGTCCCCGGCATTTTGGCCAAGGCAAAGCAACGGTTTAACGCGGGGTGGAGCAGCCCGGTAGCTCGTCAGGCTCATAACCTGAAGGTCATAGGTTCAAATCCTATCCCCGCAACCAAATTCGGACTTTTACCGGTTCCGATACGAAAATGGCCCGCGTTGAGCGGGCCATTTTTGTTTTGCGACCTGTGCGGGAGCCGCTTCGGTCGCGCAGAGCCCCTCGGCCAAATCGGCTGTCTCAGATGTCACCGCAATAGCTATACCATCGCTGTTGTCGCCGCCGTCGCGCCTTCACCGTCCTGCCCTCCATGAAGTGAGCTATCCGATGACCGAGGTCGAGCTTGTCAACGTGTTCACCCACACCGGGCGCGGCGGCAACCCCTGTCCAATTGTCATCGATGCATCGAACCTTACCGCTGCGGGGATGCAGTCGGTGGCCCGGCACTTCGGGCACGAGTCGGGCTTCGTCCTGCCGGCTCCCGGCGGCGACGCCGACTATGCCTTCCGGTTCTGGGTTCCGCGACACGAGATGGAGATGTGCGGTCACGCGACGATCGGCGCGCTCTGGGTCCTCGCGACCAAGGGGCGCTTGCCGGGCGAACAGGTCCGCATCGAGACGCGCAGCGGATCGGTAACGGGCTATGTCGATCGTGTGGACTCGGGCGAACCGTCCGTCGAGATCAGCCAGCCTGTCGGCAAGGTCGTCGATCTCTCGCGTGCCGAAGAGGAGGACGTTCTGTCGACGCTCAAGCTGTCGCGCCGCGATCTGCTTGATATGCCGGTGCAGAACGCCGTCACGTCACGCGTGAAGACGCTCATCCCGATCCAGGGCGTCCGCGAGCTCAATGACCTGGTGCCGGACCCGGCGCAGATCGAGGCGTGCTGCGGGCGGATCGGGTCCACCGGACTTTACCCTTACGCCATCGAACATCAGGGCGAACGGCGCTTCGAGGCGCGACAGTTTCCGAAATCATCAGGCTACCCGGAAGATGCTGCCACCGGCATTGCCGCCGCGGCGCTCGCGTTCGGACTGCTCAAGAACGGCCTGGTCGAGCGCAACAGCGCGCGGATCACCATCATGCAGGGCCGGGCGATGGGGTCGTTGTCCGAGATCCGGGTGCGGCTCGGCTTCGCCGACAACCGTCCTGTGGGTTGCCTGCTTGGAGGCTCCGTCACGCGCGCGGAGCAACATGTCTTGCAGCCCTAGCAGGTCGGCGCAGAGACGGCGCGCCAGACCTGGGCCTTCAGCGCTGTGGCCAGAAAATCGATCATGGCGCAAACGCCGGGCAGCATGCCGCGCCGGGACGGAAGCGCGGGCCATCTTTGTTTTGGGATACGCCGGGTGGCAACATCAGCCGATCCCTTGCGCGCTCCACAAATCTGTCGTGCGCGAATGCCCTCAGTCCGGATAGCTCAGGATCATTTTCAGTAGTTTCGGAAACCGCGCGTTGATGTCCTCTTCGCGCAAAACGTTGCGGTGCTGGACGCCTTGCTTTGACGTCCGGATCAGGCCGGCCTCCCGCAGGATCCGAAAATGGTTCGACAGGGTCGACTTCGCCATTTCGGGGCAGGGCGCCGCCTCGGTGCACGACATGCAATCGTTTTGCGCGGCCAGGCTTTTGACGATGCGCAGCCGCATCGGATCCGCGAGAGCTCCAAGCACCCCGGCGAGTGTAATCTCGTCCCGCGATGGGTGAACGAACTGCACCATGCCCAAAATATAGCATGCCCCTTGAACTCATTCAATAGTTCACTAGTATTGAACTATTGAATATCGGCATCCCGCCGAACAACGGAAGACATGCGATGACCAAGAGACTCGAAGGCAAAGTTGCGCTGGTGACTGGCGCATCCAAAGGCATTGGTGCCGAAATCTCCGCCCGGCTTGCGGCTGAGGGTGCGGCGGTCGCCGTCAATTACAGCTCCAGCAAAGAGGCCGCCGACCGCGTGGTCGCCGCCATCATCGCCAAGGGGGGCAAAGCCGTCGCGGTCCATGGTAACCTGGCCGACGCCAAGGACGTGAAAAGCGTCGTCGCGGAGACCGTGAAGGCGTTTGGTGCGATCGACATCCTCGTCAACAACGCGGGCATTTACGAGTTCGCGGCGCTCGAGGCCATCACGCCTGAGCATTTCCACAAGCATTTCGACCTCAATGTGCTCGGCCTTCTCTTGATCTCGGGGGAAGCGGTGCAGCACTTCAATCCCAAGGGGGGAAGCATCATCAACATCAGCTCCGGCGTGTCGACCATCGCGCCGGCGAACACCGCCGTCTACACCGCAACGAAAGCATCGGTGGATGCGATCTCCTCCGTGCTGTCGAAAGAGCTCGCGCCGCGCAAGATCCGCGTCAACGCCGTCAATCCGGGCATGATCGCCACCGAAGGCGTCGTGTCCGCCGGCCTGCACGAGGGCGACATGCGCAACTGGATCGAATCCACCACCCCGCTTGGCCGCATCGGCAAGGTTGAGGAGATCGCTGCCGCGGTGGCCTTCTTCGCTTCGGACGAAGCGTCCTACGTCACGGGCGAGACACTTCACGTCACCGGCGGCCTTCGCTGACGCGTGACGTGACCTGGCGGCCCGGAATCGCTGAACGGCGTTCGTCCCAGCATGGTCGTGGTAGTGTATCCCGCAACCAGGTTCGGACCTTACCGGTCCCGATGAGAAAATGGCTCGCATCAAGCGAGCCATTTTTGTTTTGCGGGTGAGAGGGTCACCTCCTCCGACAGGCTCACAGCGGAACAGACGTGGATGCCGTAGACCGGTGCCCAAGCGACAGCAAACCGGCGCGTGAACGGCCGCTTGTTTTGTCGGTCCGTTTCGGGTCAAACGTCGATCATGCCTTATTGCTTTTCTCGAGGTCTCGCTGTCTTCGTGCTCGTCCTGCTGACCGGATGGGGCAGGCCCGCCGACGCCGCGGCTGAGGAGGCGGGCCAGTCGGCCGGAGCGAACTCTGACCTTCCGGCTTCCACCTATTGGCGCACTGATGCTCAGGCTGCTCAAAGTGCCGAATGCCGCGCCGTGCTGGCTGGCCTTCGCGGGCAATTGCGCCATCAGGCCACCACAGCCTTCATGGCCGTGCGGGGCGATCAGATTGTCTTCAGCGAGGGACCGATTGCGCGGCCGTCGCTCGTTCGTTCCGTGAGAAAGAGCCTGCTTGCGATGTTGTACGGTCAGGCCGTGCAGGACGGCCGCATCAACCTCGATGCGACGCTTGCCGAGCTCGGGATCGACGATGTCGGCGGTCTGCTGCCGATCGAGCGAGAGGCCCGCGTGCGCGACCTGCTTGCCGCGCGCTCGGGTGTCTATCATCCGGCTGCCAATCCGGGCGACGACGCGGCGGGCGCGCCTCCCCGCGGCTCACAATTGCCGGGGCAGTACTTCCTTTACAACAATTGGGATTTCAACGTCGCGGGCGACGTCTATGAGCAGCGTACGGGGCGTAACCTCTACGATGCTTTCGCGCAGGACATAGCCGCTCCGCTGGGCCTGGAAGACTTCGATCGCGCGCGCCATCACCGCAGCGGCAAGCCCTCGCGTTCGAGCCACTTGGCCTATCCTTTCTATCTTTCGGCGCGCGATATGGCGCGTATTGGCGAACTGATGCTGGTGGAAGGTCAATGGCAGGGCCGTCAAATCGTGCCGGCCGGTTGGACGCATCTGATCACGACGCCGGTCACGCGCTCGGCAGAGATGCATCCACCCAACGCAGTTCGCCGCCGGGCGTCCTACGGGCTGTTGTGGTGGATGCCGGAGGTGCCCGACGATTCGGTGCTGGCGGGCTCGTATTTCGCATGGGGCTATTTCGGCCAATGGATTCTCGCGATTCCGAAGTCCGGAATGGTGATCGTGCACAATTACGAGACCGTTGCACGCGAGGATGAAAGCCATCCGCCGACCGTGCCGCTGCGGAGCTTTCTCGAGCAGGCGCGGATGATCGCCGAAGCGCCCTGCCGGTAGGGTCACCAGCGGCGCTGTCAGATAAGAGCGTTACGGTTTGCCGTCGGCCTCTTCGCTTTCCGAAAGCGCGCGATAGCGCACGAGATCGGGATCACCATCCATGTAGAGCCCAATGAAGCCCCGATAGCCGAAGTCGTCGCGGAGAAGCACGAGCAGCCGGTCCAAATCCTTGTAGGTACGATCTTCCTTGTCGCCCCAGGTTCGCAGCGGCAGGAATTCGCGTCGCCAGCTCGGCCGAACATAGGCCAGGTGCTCGGCCATACCTTCAATCGTCTTGGTGATGATGAGGACATTGCGCAGGTGTCCGCCATTTTGCAGCTCCTGCTTGATTTCCCCCTCCTGTAACCCTTTCGCCAAGGGTTGCTCCCGCAAATTGATCGCCCAAGGGCGAAGACCACAACGGGGGTAGACTTCCTTGCACCGACCAATCCGCAGTCCCTTTCCGTCCTGCGGTCCGGAAGATTCGGAGCGAGTCGAACTGCTCCATGACGAAAGCTGCCTCCGACACTGTGTCTATCAGCGAAAGGGGCCACCTTGCGAGCCGGCAATGAGGTGACGCGCACCGCAAGTGGCGGTGCAAGGGAGAATCGACGTAATATCAGCTACATCGATAGGGTTGCGAACACGGCGAGATGCTCCAGGCTCGCGGTCGACTCCGATGCGTGTTCCCCTAGGCCACTCCGCCGCCCGGCTCTTGCAGGTGGCGGAAGGCGGCGGGCACGTTGACGGAGTTGTGCGCCCAATCGAACAGGCTGTACTCACCGTAGTGCGCCATGGCGACCGCCTCGAGCGTGGCCTCGATCGATCGACCTTCTGCGATTGCCGTGCGCACGGCGCTGTCGAGCTCGCGAAGATAGCGAAGCGGGAATTCGATGTCCGCGGGACGCATCGGCCGGCCGTGGCCGGGAATGATGGTCGCGTCTTCCGGCAGGAAGTCGCGCACGCGGGCAAGGGTCGTGATCGTCTCCTTGTGCCGCCCTTCGAGGAGCCACGGAAGCGCCGGAGACGGTGCTTGAATCATGTTGCCAACCCAAAGCACCTTCGCGTCTGGCGCCCAGATGACCAGGTCGCCTGGCGTCTGCGCGAACCCGAAGTGGCGGACCTCGACGATGCGGCGGCCAAGATCGACACTGATCATGTCGGGGACGGTGATGTCAGCGGAGCGGGCCTGCACGCGTTCAATGCCCTTCCCCTTACCCATGAGGCCGATCATGAAACGGCGATCGTCCTCGAAGCTTTCTTCCATGTAGCGCTTGGTCGCCGGATGCTGAATCACGACAGTGCTGTCGGGAAACAGGTAATTCCCGTAGGCATGGTCACCGTGATAGCTGGTGTTGACGAGGAAGCGGATCGGCTTCGACGTCACTTGACGTACGAGCCCGATAAGCTGCGCGGCGAGATCGCCATTCAGCATCGACTCGACGACGAGTACGCTGCGTTCGCCGATCACGAAACCGGCCGTGGTGGCGACGTGGTCTTTCTCGAACACGTCGTCGGGCATGACCGCGAAAACGCCGGGAGCCAGTTCGTTCGATGTGAGGTTCACCCGAGCCGCATCCCAGGGCGGCGTTGCTTCTTGCTCACTGTCCTGCGTCATCGGATGGGCCTCCTGTTTGAATGACGCCAAGCGACCGCGCTTTGCGGACGCCGTTATTTCGCTGCTGCGCGGGCGGCCTGCTTGATTGCGTCGGCTACGACGTCCGGGTTGGAGACGGGGACGGCGTGCGAAGCGTTCACCTCGATGACGGTGGAATGGGCGCGATCGGCTTCGAACTTGTATTCGTCGACCGGAATGGCGCGATCCTGCAGCGGCCTGACTTGCCAGCTCGGCTTGCTCGTCCATGCCGCGGATGACAGCGGTTCGGTCAGGGCCGCCAGGTTCATGGGGCGTTGGCCGGCGAGCATCAGGGCGGCCACGCTCGCGGGCACGTCGGCGGCAACGTTGCTGTGGAACTTGTCGGGCTGGTAGAGGAGATACGTGCCGCTGGTCCCGTCGGGCAGGGTGTACGTGGTCGGCTCGACGGACGTGGGGAATGTGCTGCCGGGGTAGCGTTCGAGCAAATGGGTTGCGGCCTCCCCGGCCGCGGGCATGATGGAGGCCGCGTAGACAAGGCCCTTGACCTTGGGGTCGTCCCCGGCCTGCGTGATGACGGCCCCGCCGTAGGAGTGGGCCGCCAGGATCACGGGCCCCTGGATCTTGTCCAACAGGCTGCGCAGGTACGCGGTGTCGATTGCCGGGCCCAGCAACGGATTGCCGAAGGCGACGACCGGGTAGCCGTCGCGCTGGAGCCTCTCAATCACTCCATTCCAGATCGACGCGTCTTCGAAGGCCCCGTGCACAAGGACGACAGTGGGCTTGGGCGATTCCTGGTTCATCGTGAGTCCTTTTCAGGAGAATTCGGGAGGAGGTCGCTTCGCTGAAGAGCTCGTTAAGTCGCGCCGCCCAAGCTCATCATCTGCCTTGCAACGAAGAGCCCCGGTAAGACGCTCTATTTCTGGGCGATGACGTGAAGCCGGTGCACCTTGGGAGCTTCGGAAAACAGCTCGTCCGCCTTCGCGAACAGCGCCTTTGCAAGTTCGCCGTTCAAATGCGCATCTCGTCCGACTTCGTCATTGAACGTGTCGATGATTCCGTAGCGTCCCGGCTCCTCTTCCTTGAGCCCGTACCACGCCACTATTCCGGCCTCTGCCTTCGCCATCACGGCGCCCTGCTTCAGGAAAGCTTCGACTTCCGCTTCTTTGCCACGATTGGCTTTCAACTCGACGAAGAAGGCGAACTTGGCCATGCCATTGATCCTTTCGGCTGCATCCGACTGTTGGACGTCTCTATTCGAAATGCGTTTTTATAAAAATACATCATGCGAGAGTGGGATTGGTTCGCTTTGTCGTGATCGAAGTGAATAATATAAATATGCAATTTCAAATGCTTATGAGAAGTATATCTTCGATTGCGATCTGTGATCGAGAATGGATTTGAAAATTCATAGGCTTCATATCTGAAGTCTTTTGATCAAATCACAGGTGGCCTCGACCATCGCAGCCCGGCCGTCCTCATGGGTCGTGCGGTGAGATGCGCGGTGCCGAAATGATGAATGACGTCGTCGCGGTCACGCGCCCGATGACGACTTAGGACCCGCTCGGAGCCTCACCGAGAGGTGGAAGCAACTGTTGCGCGGTGTGAGGCGATAGCTCCTCGATGGCCGCTCGAAGGTGGGCCGCGGCCTTCGAATGCCCGGGCTCATCGAGCATGCGCAATGCTTCCAGCATGAGCGACAACGCCACCGAGGCATCGGAGATCACGTCCGTCATGATCGTTCCTTTCGAGGCGGCGTCGACGTCGCGGGATGGGCTCACATCATCAGTTCGGTGTCCTTGATGTCAGCGATGGGGCCGAGGATCGCAGGGTCAAATTCATCCAGAGAGCTGCGGTCCAACAGGCGCTTGGGCAGATCGGGGTTCGCCAAGGCCCCGCGGCCTATCGTGACGACATCGGCGCCATCGTCGAGCGCAGCCACCGCCTGCTCGATGTTGTGCAGGCTGCCATTGGCGAAAATCGCCGCTTTGGCGGCGTAGCGCTTGGCGAGGCGCATCAATGACGGGCCGTCCTTGACGAAAGCGGGCTTCCACGCCTCAAACTCGGTCACATGGACGAAGTCGGCGCCGGCATCGCCGAGGCTGCCGAAGATGATTTCGGCGTCACGCTCCGCCCCCGCCCATTTGTGATGATAGTCGTTCACCTTGCCCTGCGAGATGCGGACCCCGACTGGCACCGCGCTCCCGACCTTCGCACGCGCCGCTTTGAAGGTTTCCACGATTAGCCGCACGCGGTTCTCCGTTGCGCCGCCCCAGCGGTCGGTTCTGCCGTTGGCGTAGTCGGTCAGGAACTGGTCGAGCAAGTAGCCGTTGGCGCCGTGAATCTCGATGGCGTCGAACCCGGCGACGTGGATCGCTCGCGCGGCCGAGTCCGCGAAGCCGGCAATGGCGTCGGCGATCTGCTCTTCCGTGATGGCTGCCGGCAGCACGTAGCGGTCCTTTCCGTGATAGAATGTCATCTGCTCGCCCTTGGGCTGAATGGCAGACGGCCCGACCGTGCTGTCGCGAAAGCGATTGCCTTGACTGATCGCTCCGGCATGCATCATCTGGGCAATGGCCACCGCTCCGTGCGACTTGATGCCGTTGACGACCGGCTTCCAGGCCTTGGCCTGCACTTCGTCGGTCATGCCGGGCTGATGGACGTAGCCCTGCGAGAACGCCTGGTCTGTGTAGATGCCCTCGGTGATGACCGTTCCAAACCCGCCTCGCGCGAACCGCTCGTAGTATCGCGTCATGGTTTCGGTGGCCCGGCCGTCCTGGGTCGCCGTGATGCGCGTCATTGGCGCAACGGCAAGACGGTTCTTCGCGGTACGGCCGTTTATATCGATCGGCGTGAAAAGCGCCTTCGCTTCGTGGTCCATCATTTGACTCTCCAGGGTTTTACCTTCGGGAGTGGCTTCCCTTGCTGGAGATCGATCTAGAGCTTGCCGTGAGCCGACAGAAGTCCGGCTGGAAGCTAAGCACTTTATCGATTATCGTTATAAAATGGATTTCGCAGATGTGGCGCTGTTTCGCAGCATCGTGACCGCCGGTAGCCTGTCAGCCGCGGCGCGAGAGATGGGCACAACGCCGATGTTGGTCAGTCGAAGGCTCGCAGCGCTCGAAGCCGAGCTCGGCGCGCGTCTGTTTCATCGGACCACGCGCTCGCTATCGCTCACCCCCGAGGGCGAGGCCTTTCTGCCTCACGCCGCTGCCCTGATAGCCGCCCGCGATTCAGCATTCGAGTCCGTGTCGTCCGCCGGCTCGGGCCTCTCAGGTGTGCTCAAGGTCACCGCGCCGAACGTCATCGGCCATGCCGTCATCGTACCCGTCGTGGCCAAGCTGATCGCGGACAATCCGGCGCTTCGGGTCAATCTTGTCCTGAGCGACGATCGCGTCGACATCGCGTCGATGGGTCTCGACGTTGCGATCCGCGTGGCGCCGATGAAGCCTTCCGACATGATCGCGACAAGGCTCGCCGACAATCCTTACATCCTCTGCGCATCGCCAGCCTATATCGCTCGCTTTGGCGAGCCGGCAACGCTGGGCGATCTGGTGAGCCACCCCTGCATCAAGCTTCATGCGATGGAGACCTGGCCGTTCGTACGTGGAGGCGAATTGGAGCAGATCCGGATCGCCGGCCCGCTGTCGGCCAGCACAGTCGACGCTGTTCGAGCGGCTTGTCTTGCGGGCGTGGGGGTCGCCATGATGACCTATTGGGATGTCTATGAGCGGATTGAACGCGGCGAGTTGAAGCGCATCGTTCTGGCGGATGCCGCGCCGGTCGAGCTTGGGATATGGGCGGTTTTCCTGACTCGCGCGCAAATGCCCGTCCGGGTAAGAGCGTTCATCGATGCTCTGCGAAAACGGCTGCTTGCGGGCACACTGCCGTGATCGTCGCGACGTGCAATCGCCGGCGAGCTGGAAAGCTCGCCGGCGACGCGTCGCCTTGGGCAGAATGCAACCTGTTACCGCGTCAGGCGAACCAGATCCTGCCTTAGCAGATAGAAGGAGACTGCGAGCAGCACGACGTCCTTCATCAGGAAGGGCACGTTGCCCGTCATCGCGGGGAAGCCTCCCGCGGCGAGGTCCCAACCCTCCGGCATGAAGGGAATGATGGTGACGGTCGCGATGAAGGTGCCGGTCGAGCCGAGGGCACCGAGCACGCCAAGCCGGTGGCTCCAGAAGCCCGCGAGCAGCAGCGCGCCGAAGGTCCATTCGGAGACGCCGAGGAGGTAGCTGGCGCCGGCATGGCCGAACACGGGATAGAGCCACCAGATCAATGGGCCGTTGCTGATGAACGGGACCAGCCGTTCGAACTCGTACGGAAACCACTTCTGGTAACCGAAGAAGAAGAACATGATCACCATCGAGGCGCGGACGACATGGTAGTCGAGATCTTCCGCGAGCAGGCCGGATCCCTGCAGGGCGCGGACGAGAGGATTTTGGGCGGTGTGGGTGTTGGCAAGCATGGTCATGGTCGTGATCCCTGATGTGAGATGAGCGACGTGGCGGCCGTCGCGTTAGGCGATCGCCGGGAAGTCGATCTCGGTGTCGTTGATGCGGTTGAAGACGTTGGTGAACACGGTAGTGGCAAAGGCGAGGCTGATGTCGACGAGCTGCGCGTCGCTGTAGCCGGCGGCCTTGATCGCGACGAAATCCTTGTGGCTGACGGTGCCGCTGGTGCGCGCAAGCTTGTCGACGAAGGCGACCAGCGCATCACGCTGGGCATCACCGGTGGGCCGGCCATCGCGGATCTGCTTCAGGACCTCCGGCGCCAGGCCGACGAGCTTTGCGAGATGGCTGTGGGCGGCGACACAATAGTCACAGCCGGCGGCCTCGCTGATGACGAGCTTGATGATCTCCTTGTCGGACTTGGTCAGTCCGCCGGAGGCGAGCACAGTGTCGGCAGCGAGCACGGCCTTGAGCGCAGCGGGGCCATGGGCGGCGATGGCCGCAAAGGTGTTCGGCACGCTGCCGATGGCCTTCTTGATCTGGGCATAGACCTGGCCGGAGGGGCCGGCGTCAGTTTCGAGGTTCGGGATGGAAAGGCGGGACATGATGGCACTCCGTGTTGGGGTGGTGAACGATTGCGGAGTGACACTATGGTCGTGATGTGAGATGTTGAATGCTTGATGTGCTTGTATATATGCTCAATCGTCTCAAATAACGTATCGAGAGGGAAATACGATGGATTGGCTCAGCCGGCTGTTCGAGATGATGCCGGTGCGCGGCCGTCTGGACCTGCGCTGCTCCTACGGCGCGCCGTGGCGGATCGAGCAGGGGCCGGGCGAGGCCAACGAAATCCCGTACCACGCGGTGCTCGCTGGCTCGGCGATGCTGGACGATCCGGCGGGAGGCCGGCCGTTGCGACTGGAGGCCGGCGACATTCTGCTGCTGCCGCACAACCCCCGGCACGTCATGCACGACGGCAGCGGAGCTGCGCCGCTGAAGGCCCGCAACCGCGCGTCACTCAACTTCACGATCAGCGAGAATCCCGGCTCGGACGCCCGGCTCGATCTGTTGTGCGGACATTTTTCGATCGCCCCGCCGCACGACCGGCTGCTGCGCAACTATCTGCCACCGGTGCTGATCGTGAGGGCCGGCGCGCAGGCCGGAGAGCGGGATACGGCGGGGCAGCTCGCAGGCCTCGTTGCTTTGATGCGCGGCGAGACCGCAGACGATCAGCTGGGCGGCCGCGCGATGCTGAACGCGTTGTCGACGGCGATGTTCGCGCTCGTGCTGCGCCTCGCCAGCGAGACCGGGGAGGCGCCACGCGGGCTGCTTGCGCTCGCAGGTCACCCACGCCTCGCGCCGGTCGTCGCGGCCATGTTCAATGCGCCCGCGCGCGCATGGACACTGCCCGAGCTCGCGCAGCTCGCCAACATGTCGCGTGCGACACTCGCCCGTCAATTCCAGGAGAAGGTCGGACGTTCGCCCAGCGAGCTGCTGACCGACATCCGCATGACGCTGGCAACGAACGAACTGAGGAAATCCTCGCTCTCGACCGGAGCGGTGGCCGAAGCGGTCGGATATCTGTCCGAGGCGGCGTTCCAGCGGGCGTTCAAGAGCCACATGGGCATCACCCCCGCGCAATGGCGAAAGGCTGCGCAGACGCCTGCGACGATTGACGAGCTGGAGCTGGCGAAGAGCGCAGAGACGGCATCGGCTGGCGAGAATGCCTAGGCCGGCGCGCGTGAGGCGGCCGGGCTAGCTCAGCATCCACGGCAGATGATGAGCTTGCGATCCAGCATCTGATCGCGCTGCTGCTGCTCACGCTCCCAGGCCGACAGAGCATCCGATTGAGGCGCGTCGGCCCGGCTCGGCTGACGGTGGCCGACCGGCGCGAGCCAGGGCAGGCGCGAGGTCGGCTCGGCCGAGGCGAAACGCGCGGCGGCCCGCGACGGCAGATCGGGGAGGGCGTCGAGAGAGCTGTTCCGGTCGGAAGCATGTGCGGGCGACAGCAAGCCGATCAGGAGAAGGCCCGCAAAGGCGGAGCGGATCGAGCGTGTCTGGTTCGAACGATGGGACATTGTGGCGCTCCCGTAGTGGAGGCTCGGGATGAGCGGCTCCGTTGACGGCCACCATAGTCGTGGACGCGAAAGGCTGAATGCCGCGCGATCTCGAAGATATGCTCGTTCGTCTCACGAGCGTCGATAGAGGGGACTGGCTGCAGCTTCAGCGGGCCGGCTACCAGGCGTTGGCTCAACGACCACCTCGGCGATATCGAGATTGCGATCGGGGCCGTGTGGAACCACCGTTTGGCCGGGTTCGAGACGCATCTGCATGCCATCGAGATGGACCGTCACGATGTCCGGCTCGAACGATACAAAATTGGAGATGCGGCGGACTTCGGGATAGGCGTCGGGATACGACCATGCCGCCTGGCGCGCGTCTCCGATGGAGTAGTAGCTGCAGAGGCCCTTGTACGGGCAGAAGGTCTGGAGCTTTACGGGAGTGAGGGCAGACTCATCGATGTCGGCACGTGGAACATACCAACGCGGTGCAAAGCCGGACTCGTAAAGGACCAGCGGCCGCTTTGTATCGGCGATGACCCGGCCCTGGTGGTTGACCACGAGGTTACGAGAGGTCTCGCGGATGTCGATGCGGTGATAGGGATCGGCGGCATGGCCCACGATGCGTTCGTCTTCCTCGTAGAAGGCATCCATGGCCCGCCAGGCAAAAGCGATCAGACCCTGCAAATCGCCTGCATGGGCGGGCAGGTTGGTGTGCCGCCATGCTCCTCGTGCCGCGATGTGTTGCTCGTCGACCCGAACGCCGTACCAGGACGTCGGCCCAAGATCGGCATGTTGAGTGATGTGCTCGGTAGGTTCCAGCACATGTGGGGAAACATCGGCCTCCGGGAAATAGGCCACAGGATAACGGCCCGGTTCGAAAAGGAGGAGCACCCGCTCGCTGTCGGCGATCCAGCTTCCCCCAAAACGCACGCGGATGCGGCGGCGCAACGGTTCGACGTACAGGAGTCGCTTGGGCAGCGGCTCGGGGACGAGAAAGCGGCCGATTGCTCCCGTTGAAAGCGGGCCTTGTTGCCAGGACAGTCCCAACTGATCTCTCCCTGCAGTACACCGTCGGTCGATGGCGGACCTGTTCCGGCCCGTGCTTGGCTTCGCCGGCGCGATCCGATGGCTATATTTCGTCCGTGGCCCGGCCTTGGTTACAGGTCATCCCACCAATTTTGCGGTGTGATGACGCCAGCCGAGATGGTTCAACCAACCGCAAAGCCGTCATCGATCGGCACGGTGAACTGGAAGACGGCGCCGCGCGGTTCGTTTGCAGCCGCCCACAGTCTGCCGCCATGCGCAACGATGATCGAGCGGCATATCGACAGTCCGACACCGAGGCCGCCCGACTTGGTGGTGTAGAAGGGTTCGAACAGCCGCGCTTGGCCCTCCGCAGACAAGCCCGGCCCCGAATCCGTGATCGATACGCGTATGCTCTCGGCATCCGCTCTCGCGGTCTGGATCAACAGCTCGCGCTTGCCCTCCGTTGTCTCGCTCATGGCCTCGATGGCGTTGAGGATCAGGTTGAGTGTGACCTGCTGCAGCTCGACGCGATCGCCGATGACCTTGGGCAGACGATCGGCGAATATCGTCTGGATCGCGACATCGTGCCGCGCCGCTTCAGCTTCCGTGAGTTCGATGACTTGACCGATGACGTCGTTGATCGCCAGGGAATCCCGTTTGGGCGGTGATTTCTTGACCAGATCCCGGATTCGCCCGATGACCTCGCTGGAGCGGATGCCGTTCTCGATGGCGCGTATCAGCGCCCTGCGCGTCTGCTCCAGCGCCGGCGGTTGGTGATCGAGCCAGCTCAAGGCCGCTTGCGCGCTGGCGATAACGGCGGTGTTCGGCTGGTTGACCTCGTGGGCGATCGACGCCGTCAGCTGTCCCATCACCGCCACGCGGTTGGCGTGGGCCAGCTCCATCTGAGCCTCGCGGTAACGCTGTTCGCGCTCCTGAAGCTCCCGGTACAAACGAGCGTTGTCGAGCGAGGTCGCAGCCTCGGATGCGAGAAATTTGAGGATCGCGATCCGGGCGGGTGTGAAGACGCGCGAGGCGAGATTGTTCTCGAGATACAGAAATGCCACCGCCCTGCCTTGCTTGACGAGCGGCACGCACAAGGCTGATCGGACGTGCTTCTTCTGGATGTACTCGTCGCCGCCGAACGCGCTGCTCGTCGAGGCATCGTCGAGCACGACGCTTTCCTGCGCGCGAGCCGTGTAAAGCACGATCGACATCGGGACTTCAGCGGCGGAGATCGGCGAATCGGCGAGATCGAGAGCGATAGAACCGCCGCCGGTCACTGCGTCCGCCCGAATTCTCAGCTCGGAACCCCTCGGTAAAATCAGCACGCCACGTTCCGCACCCGCATGCTCGATGGCCGAGCGAAGCAGGGTCTCCGTGAGCTTCTCCAGCACGATCTCGCCTGAAACAGCCTCCGACACCTTGAGAACCGTCGCAAGGTCAAGCTGCTCGACAGGTGCTCCGATCGTGCCTGCGGCGCTGAGCGCGGATCCTCGCTCCCGCAGGTTCGGATGGAGTTTCTCGAGCTGGCTCACCTTCGCCTCGGCGCCCCAGCGCGCGTAGCAATCGCGCGCTTTCGTCAGGTAGGATTGAACGACCGTTCGAATGCCGCGCGCCTCGTAGAACCCTGCTGCACGTTCCGCAGCGATCGCCTCGATCTGCGCGAAGCCGGATTCTTGCGCCAATCGGATCGTTTCTTCGTAGAGCTGCTCCGCCTCGAGTTCGCGACCCTCGATGCGCGCAAGCTCCGCCGTGACGAGCTTCTGCCGGGCGGCGAAGTTTGCGGGGCAGCGGTCGGACCAGACTGTCAGCTTGCGGTGGTGTTCGCGGAGGTCGCTGAGGCGCCGCTCGCGTTCCTCAGGGCGTGATGCGTGATAAGCTCCGGCATGAGCGAGTGCCGTGTAGAACCGGTATTCGGTGAAATCCGAATAAGCGCGGACGCACCATGAGAGTGCTTCTGCGCGTGCGGCGAGGGCAATCGCGGCCTCGTCACGTCCGGCAATGACTTCGATCTGAATTTGCGTCGCGTAGTAGAAGAAGGCGCTTATCGGTTCGCTCGCGTCCGGGGGCTGAAGCGCCCCGGGGCTCTCGAAGTCATTCGGCCCATCGCGTCCCATAAGGCTCAGCGCCAGATCTCGTTGCCTTATGAGGCCCTCCGCAGCCAATCGGACGCCCAAACCCTCGGCGAATGCCAGGGACCGCTCGGCACGCGAGCAGACGTCCATGAGCGAATCGCCGCAGAAGAGATCCACCGATATCAACCCGCGATGCGAATACGCCGCGAATGCCAGATCTCCAGTCGTCAAACAGATTGCAAGAGCGCGCCGAATGAACGGCCGTCCCGATCGGATCGGGAGAACCCATGGGGTCACGTGGAGGCCGAATACCAAAAGCGCCCGGCCGCTCAGCCCTGTCTGCGGCTGCCTGTCGGCAAGGGCTGCGCCAAATTGTGATAGCCGGAATCCAAGTTCGGCATCGGTTGAACTGCTCGCGAGCACGCCGAATATGGCGGTCAGCGGGTAGCACGCTTCAGGGCTGGTTCCGTGTGCGAGCGTCAGTCGCGTGGCCGCCACGAGCATGGTGTCGGACAGGTTGCGATCGGTGAGAAACGCAGGTGTGAGGAGGTCGGCCAGGACGCCCATGGTCGCACGATGATCCGGATCGGTCATCGGCGGTAGCGCATGAAGCTGCTCGTCGGACAGTTTTTCGGTCAAGCTCCGCAGGCGTCGCCGATCCTCATCCACCTCGCTGCGGCTGGGATGAGGAGACCAGTCGATCCCGGTTCTGCGCAAGAATGCGAGGCAAACGGCGACCGCCCGCTCGAGCTGTCCCGCAGTGGTGTATAGCTGCGCCTGGAGTCTGGCGACCTCGGCGCTCGCCTGAATGTCCGAACAGCTCTGCGACAGGACCGTCAATTCCGCCTCTGCCGTGTTCAGCTCGCCGAGCAGGAATTTGCACTCGGCGTGGAGCAGGCCGATCGCGAAGGCGTCCCGGCTGCACCGCGGATGCCCTTCCTCCCCGAGCAGTTCGCGCGCGATTTCAAGGTAGGTTGCTGCCGCGTGGTAAGCCGTTGCATTTCGTGCGCGCCGGCCCGCGGCGAGATTGACGGCAATGACCTGTTCGCGTTCAGCGCCGTTCGTCAAAGCGGCGATGCCGCGGTTCAGCTGGTTGGCAACGATATAGACGCGCTCGTTGGTTTCGTCAGGCGTCAGCTGCGCTGCCAGGACCAGGCCGATCCGAAGGTGCAGCGCCGTTCGCCTGTCCTGGTCCGGTTGAAGCGCATAAGCGGCCTCTTGCACGCGATCGTGCACGAACGCGTAAGAGCTCTTGAGGCGTCGGACCAGCTCGAGACGCGTCGCGTCTTTCAAATCCGCGTGCAGCGTCTGCTCCGATGCTCCGTGCACGAGGCAGAGCATTGCGATCTCGGCGCTGTTGCCCAGGCAGGCCAGCTCCAGCAGGGCCTGACGTGTCTCGTCGCGCAAACCGCTCAGCTTGCCGACCATGAGATCTGCGACGTTTTCGGCGTAGCTCTTTTCCTTGATGCGTTCGAGATCCCAGCGCCACTGTCGCTTGTCATGATCGAAGGTCAGTAGTTCCTCTTCGGCCAGCGCCCGCAGAAACTGCGTGAGGAAGAACGGATTCCCGTTCGTCTTCTCGTATATCAGCTGCGCCATGGGCATGGCGTATGCCGGCTCGCAATGAAGTGCATCCGCGGTGAATTCCAGGACGGCATCGCAAGTGAGGGGTGCCAGGTCGATTTCCCGCACCCGTTTGCGGGACGTCCGAATTTCGACGAGCCGTTGGGCCAGCAGATGCTTGACGTCGACATCGTTGCGTCGATAGGCGACGATGAGAAGCAGATTTTGCAGGTCGGATCTGTTCAGAAGAAACTCGATCAGATCCAGTGTGGCCAGGTCGAGCCACTGCAGGTCGTCGAGGAACAGCACGAGGGGATGGTGAGGCTTGGCGAAGATGCCAATGAAGCGTCGAACGACGAGTTGGAAGCGTCGCTGTGCGTCTTGCGGTGGTGCTTCCGGGACAGGTGGTTGATCCCCGATCACCAGCCGCAGCTCCGGTACGAGATCCACCATCAGCTGACCGAGAGGGCCCAGCGCGTCGTGCAGTGCGCTACGCCAGGGTGCCAGATCGGCGTCGCTCTTGGCGAGGAGGCCCCGGATAAGGCCTTGAAGCGCATGCGCGAGCGTCGCGTAAGGCATATCGCGCTTGTGCTGATCGAACTTGCCGGAAGCGAAGAGCCCTCCCAACGGCACCAAGGCCTTGTGCATTTCGTCGACCATAACGGACTTGCCGATACCGGAGGGGCCGGACACCAGGATCAACTCGGGCGTGCCGCTCCGCGTCACGCGATCGAACGAGGTGAGCAACGCCTCGATCTCGTGCTCCCTGCCGTAGAGCCGTTCGGGAATGAGGAGGCGGTCGGGTATATCGGTTTGGGCCAGGACGAAATCATCGATTTGTCCCCGCGCTTCCCATTCGGCGAGTGACCGTTCGAGGTCGCTCTTGAGACCGGCGGCGGTCTGGTAGCGGTCCTCTGCCGTCTTGGCGAGGAGCTTCATGATGATCCCCGACACGGCGCGAGGCACGCCATTGACTCGTTCGGCGGGCGCAACGGCTTGTCTGGCGATGTGGCTGTGCACCCATTCCATCGGACTGGCAGCGGTGAACGGCAGTGCGCCCGTCAGCATCCGGTAGAACGTCACGCCGATTGCATACAGATCGCTGCGGGAATCGACGGACCGGTTCATGCGGCCGGTCTGCTCGGGCGCCATGTAGGCCAGCGTGCCCGCCATGGTCTCCGGTGGTTCGAGCTGCTGTCGCTCGCGCGGCAGGCGAGATGCAAGGCCAAATCCGGTGATCCTGACCTCGTCTGCTCCGCTCACCAGAAGATTGGCCGGCTTCAAATCCTTGTGGACCAGGCCCTGCCGATGCAGCTGGTCGACGGCGGTGGTGATGCCGAGAGCCAATCGCAGAAAGCGCGTCAGCTTCATCGGCGCGCCGAGCAGCCGCTCGAGCGGCTCGCTGCCGGGATCTTCCAATATCAGCAAGGTTCGACCACCGTCGCGGATCAGCTCCAGCGGCCGTACGGCCCAGGTCCCATCGAGCTCGTCGCGCAAGGCGTATTCATGGGCGAGCCGGTCGAGGACCGCGGCCGGCGGATGTTCCGTAGCCGCCCTTACGGTCAGGACATTGTTGACGCCGCCATCGGCGCCCCGGCGCCATTCGCGGCAAAAGACGCGCTCGCCGTCGTCCCATGACGCCTTGAGACCGGCATTGCCATTCGTGGATACCCGCGAGGATACGTGCATCTGCCGGACTCCGGAACTAGCCGGCCAGTCGATTGAAAAGAAGGGAAAGGTTTTCACCTGTCCCGTTCGGGAACCTACTCCCAACGCCAATCCCCAACAATAGCCGGGATCGGAGCCACGCTATGAGCCAGATTCCGACTTCGGGGCGTGGTTCAACCAACGGCAAAGCCGTCATCGATCGGTACGGTGAACTGGAAGACGGCTCCGCGCGGCTCGTTTGCAGCCGCCCAGAGTCTGCCGCCATGCGCCACGAGGATCGAGTGGCATATCGACAGTCCGACACCGAGGCCGCCCGACTTGGTGGTGTAGAAAGGTTCGAACAGCCGCGCTTGGCCCTCCGCAGACAAGCCTGGTCCCGAATCCGTGATCGATACGCGTATGCTCTCGGCATCTGCTCTCGCGGTCTGGATCAACAGCTCGCGCTTGCCCTCCGTTGTCTCGCTCATCGCCTCGATGGCGTTCAGGATCAGGTTGAGCGCGACCTGCTGCAGCTCGACGCGATCGCCGATGACCTTGGGCAGACGATCGGCGAACACCGTCTGGATCGAGACATCGTGCCGCGCCGCTTCGGCTTGCGTGAGTTCGATCACCTGACCGATGACGTTGTTGATCGCGAGGGAATCCCGTTTGGGCGGTGATTTCTTGACGAGATCCCGAATTCGCTCGATGACCTCGCTGGAGCGGATGCCGTTTTCGATGGCGCGTGTCAGCGCCCTGCGCGTCTGCGCCAGCGCCGGCGGTTGGTGATCGAGCCAGCTCAAGGCCGCTTGCGCGCTGGCGATGACGGCGGTGTTCGGCTGATTGACCTCGTGGGCGATCGACGCCGTCAGCTGTCCCATCACCGCCACGCGGTTAGCGTGGGCCAGCTCCATCTGAGCCTCGCGATAGCGCTGCTCGCGCTCCTGAAGCTCCCGGTACAGACGAGCGTTGTCGAGCGACGTCGCGGCCTCGGACGCGATAAATTTGAGAAGCGCGACCTTTGCGGGCGTAAACACGCCCTTCGCCAGATTGTTCTCGAGATACAGCAGTGCGACCAGGCCGCCTTGCTTCGTGAGCGGAATGATCAGGACCGACCGGGCACTCGTGAGCTGAATGTACCGATCCCCTCTGAAGGTTCCACTTTCCGCAGCTTCGTCGAGAATAACGCTCCCTTGCGTGCGAGCCGCGTACAGGACGAGCGACTCCGGGATTTCCGTCTGGGAGATCGGGCGATCGCACAGATCGACATTGATCGAAGCCCCCCGGGTCGTCGCTTCCGCGCGAATCCGCAGCGCCGCGTCCCGCTGCAAAATCAGCAATCCTCGTTCCGCGCCGGCGTGCTCGATGGTCGTGCGCATCAGAATGTCGATCAGCTTCTCGAGGACGATCTCGCCGGACACGGCCTCCGAGACTTTCAGGGCCGCCACGAGGTCCAGATGTTCGATCGGCGCACCGATCGTGTCAGTTGGGGTGGCCATGGGTGCGTTCTCCGCAAGGTGCGGATACATGTCGTCGATCTGGCGTACCTTGCCATCGGCTCCCCACTGCGAATAGGCGTCGCGCGCGTTCCGACGGTATATGTTAGCGAACGCGTCATAATCGCGAGCCGCATAGAAGTTCGCAGCCAGTTCGTAAGCGAGACCCTCATCGGCAATGAGCCCGTTTGCGCGGGCCGAGCGAACTGCGTGTTCGTAAAGGCGCATTGCATCGGAGTCGCGGCCCTCCAGCCGGGCGATTTCGGCACC
Source organism: Bradyrhizobium sp. Arg816 (assembly GCF_029989365.1). Taxonomy (GTDB): domain Bacteria; phylum Pseudomonadota; class Alphaproteobacteria; order Rhizobiales; family Xanthobacteraceae; genus Bradyrhizobium. The sequence goes on from NZ_JAPRAQ010000003.1 coordinate 347,200, forward strand.
GACCAGCGCCGCGCAATGCGCGAAATTGTCCGGGCAGTTCTCCGCCCAGGCCTGGAGTTGCCGATGATGCCCGACAATCGTGTCGATGTGCCCCTGCTCGGCGGCGATCGCTTCCGGCACTGCAGCCAGAGAAAGCGCACTATAGAAGTGATACGAAGCTGCCTCCGCCGGAGTGAGCGGCGTCCATCGCCGCCGCTGCAGCTTCGACAGGATGCCGACCGCCGTTGCGTAGTCGCCGGCAAGAAAACGCGCCCGGAGCTTGAGGATCCAGTAAATGCACTCAGCGCGCCACAAATTCGGATTGGCGGCGAACTGCTGTTCGATCCGAAGCTCGTCGAACTGCTCGTCGTCGAAGGAGCCGAATGTCGGGGTCAACCCGCGGAGCGTCCGGAACAGCCCGCGTTGCGCGGCGATGATGTCCTCGATGAACCCGAACCTCATCTTCCGGACGAAGGCGAGGCCAGTCTCGGCCTCGTTCAGAATCTCGACGAGTGGATCGCCTGCCTGGAAAAGATTGCCATTCAGATTGCTGCAGCTGTAGGCGGCATAGGTAAGATCGCCGCTCCTGTGCGCGCTCTCGAAGGCGCGGCGAAGGAGATCGCGCGCGACCCTGAAGTGTCTGGTCCAGGGCACGACGTGGGCGCCGAATATCAGATAGGTCGCAGCCTGGAAGCGGCTTATTCCACGCTGCTCGACCAATTCATAACCGAGCTCTCCGAAGCGAAAGCCGGATTTGTAGTCGCCGAATTGCAGGCCGGCCACCATTCCGAGCTGCACATAAGCAACGCACGACCCGTCGCTGTGGCCCCACGCGAGCCCAAGATTGACGGCCCTGCAGATCGTGAGGGAAAGCAGGTTCATATCCGTGAAGAGGGCGGGCGGCAGCAGCTTTGTCAGGACATCCATCGTCGCAAGCGAGGCTGGGTCGCGCATCAAGGGTAGCTTGACGAGGTCTTCGATGCTGCGCTCCCCAATGCCCGTCCAGATAAGATCGTACTCGCGGCGCGCCTCCGCTTCAGTCGGGTTGGGAGACCAGTGCACGCCTAGCTGCCGCAGGTACCCCAGGCCGATTTCGACGGCGCGGCTGGATTGACCGAGCGTTGTATAGACGTCCATGCGCAGGCATGCGACGGCGGCCTGTTCGAGCGGGTTGGTCGCGCGCGTCGCCAGTGCAGTCAGGCGATCGTCGGCGACAGCCGGTTCGCCGGTCAGGAACTCGCATGCGGCCCGATTGATTTCCAGTGCGAAGGCAAGCTCGTGCCGCCGCGCCCAGCAATCGGCGGTCAGGAGTTCGCTTCCGGTGGAGAGATAGGCAAGTGCCGAGCTATAGGCCGAGGATGCCTTGGCGCGCTGGCCGGCAACCAAGTTGAGCTCGGCGAGTTGCTCGCGCTCGCCCGGCGAGCCGACGAGGGACAGGCCGCGGTTGAGCTGATTGACGATATCGAAGATCGCCACCTCGCGCTGCTCCGGCGGTGTGCGTGCCACCAGGATCCGGCCGATTCGCAAGTGCGACGCAGGCCTCGCGGACTCGGGAATCAGTGCGTAGGCGGCTTCCTGGACCCGGTCGTGCACGAACCTGCGGTGCCGGTCCTGACGCTCGACCAACTCGAGACGCACCGCGTCGACGAGATCCAGATCGACCTGCTGTTCCGATGTGCCGAGCATCAATGACAGCGTTGCGATCTCGGCGCTGCTGCCGAGGCATGCAAGCGTCTGCAAAGCCGTCCGCGTTTCTTCCGGCAGGCGGCTCAGCTTGTGGATCATCAAGTCAACGACGTTTTCGGTATAGCCTTTGGCATGGATGCGCTCGAGGTCCCACTGCCATTGGCCTGCCGCATGATCGAAGGCCAGCAACCGTTCTTCCGAGAGTGCGTGCAGGAACTGGATCAGGAAGAACGGATTGCCGCCGGTCTTCTCATGTATCCGTTGCGCCAATGGCGCGGCGCGGATCGGCTCGGAGCGAAGCGCATCCACGATGAAACGCTCGACGTCGGCGCGAATGAGGGGTGCCAGGCTGTGCGTCCGGATGCGCGCGCCCGAATCGTGAATTGCGGCGAGCTTGCGCCTCAGCGGATGGTTGGCATCGATCTCATTGCTGCGATAAGCGCCGATCAGCAAGAGGTGTTGCAGGTCCGATCTGGTCAGCAGCTCCTCGAGCAGATCGAGCGTCGCAGCATCCAGCCACTGCAAATCGTCGAGGAAGAGTACAAGCGGTCGATCCGATTGCGCGAAGACGCCGATGAAGCGCTGCAGGACGAGTTGAAATCGTCGCAGGGCGTCTTGCGGTGAGGCATCCGGGACCGGCGGCTGATCGCCGATGATCAGTTTCAATTCGGGAATCAGATCGACCATGAGCTGGCCGTTGGGCGTCAATGCTTCGCAGATAGCGTCGCGCCACGATGCGAGTTCGGCGTCATTCTTGGCGAGGAGGCGACGGACGATGCTTTGAAAGGCCTGTGCCAGCGTCGCATAAGGGATGTCGCGCTTGTACTGATCGAACTTGCCCGAGGCGAAAAGGCCACCGAGCGGGACCAGGGCTCTGTGCAACTCGTGGACTACGGCGGACTTGCCGATACCGGCATGGCCCGAGATCAAGACGAGCTCGGGCTTTCCACTCCGGGCGACGCGGTCGAACGCGTCGAGCAAGGCCTCGATCTCATGTTCCCTGCCGTAGAGCCGCTCGGGAATGCGGAGGCGGTCCGGTTGGTCCGCCTCGCCGGGCGTAAAGCCGTCAATCCGGCCTTGCGTCAGCCATTCGGCAAGGCAGTGCCCGAGGTCGTTCTTGAGGCCGGCGGCGGTCTGGTAGCGGTCCTCGGCCGTCTTGGCGAGAAGCTTCATGATGATCGCCGACACGGCGCGAGGCACGCCATCGACTCGTTCGGCAGGCGGAATGGCTCGTCTCGCGATGTGGCTGTGCACCCATTCCATCGGACTGGCCGCGGTGAACGGCAGTGCCCCCGTGAGCATCCGGTAGAACGTCACGCCGATTGCGTACAGATCGCTGCGGGAATCGACGGACCGGTTCATGCGGCCGGTCTGCTCGGGTGCCATATAGGCCAGCGTGCCCGCGATGGTCTCCGGCGGCTCGAGCTGCTGTCGCTCGCGTGGCAGGCGAGAGGCGAGGCCGAATCCGGTGATCCTGATCGCGCCCGCTGCGTCGACCAGGATGTTCGCCGGTTTCAGATCCTTGTGGATCAGGCCACGATGATGGAGCTGGGCGACCGCCCCGGAAATGGCGAGGGCCGATCGCAAGAAATGATCCAGCTTCATCGGCGCGCCGAGCAGCCGCTCGAGCGGCTCGCTGCCGGAGTCTTCCAATATCAGCAAGGCACGATCGCCATCGCGGATCAGCTGCAGCGGCCGCACGGCCCAGGCTCGATCGAGCTCGTCGCGCAAGGCATATTCGTGAGCGAACCGGTCGTGGAGCGCGGGCGGATGATCCGCCGCGGCTCTTACGGTCAAGACGCTGTTGACGTTGCCATTGGCGCCCCGGCGCCATTCGCGGCAAAAGACGCGCTCCCCGTCGTCCCACAGGAGTTCGAGACCGGCATCTCCGTTCGTGAGGATCGGCGAGGACACATTCATCCGCCGGACTCCGGAACTGACCGGCCGCCCCGTGGACAAGGCGCGCCAACCGTCCAATCGCCCCCTCATCAGCCTAATCCCCGAAAAGGTCCCCCACAACAGCACTCATCAGAACGAACCCGCCGGCTTCACGCTGCTCGCTCCTCTGGCCTCCAACATTCGAAGAGGCGGCCACAAAGGTTACAGGCAGATTTGATTTTGATCGGGAACTCCGGGGATCGGGAACTCTCCCGCGAGCCGCAGATTCCCTGGCTTGAGCGGGGGCAATTGCGGGGAGTCTTCGAGAGGTCGTTCAGCGTGGACAGCGTAAGATCTACAAGCCGTCGCCGCAAACCTACGCTCACGTGGAGAATGATCTTGGCGTCCGTCTCGCTATTGCATCGCTTCCTGTCGAACAATCCCGTCCTGAGCCGGCGACACGTCGGCTGCTGCCCGGAGGAGGTCCCGCTTGAGCAGATAGACGGAAGCCGCAAGCAGTACGACATCCTTCATGAGGAAGAGGAACGGCAACGTGGCCGCAGGAAAGCCGCCGGCCGGCGCGGCCCAGGCATCGGGGAAGAACGGAATGATCGTCACGGTGGCGACATAGGTCGCGCATGAACCCAGCGACCCCAGGACCGCCAGTCTTCTGCTCCAGAAGCCGAGCAGCAGGAGCAATCCAAACAACAGTTCCGCTGAACCCAGGAAGTAGGCCGCGCCGCGCACGCCAAACACCGGATACAGCCAGAAGATCAGCGGACCATTGCTGATGAACGGAATCAACGCGTGCGCTTCGTAGTCGAACCATTTCTGGCAGCTGAAGACGAAGAAGACGACGATCATCGCCACACGCGTGACATGGTAGTCAAAATCGCCTCTGACCAGATCGAGCTCGGACAGCTTCTTTATGAGATGGTCCATCTGATGTCGTCTCATCCTCGAGGTCGCGGATTGGCGCCAAGGGCGGCGTCGACGTCTGTCGCGTCCTGAACGGTAGCCAAGCTTCGAAGAGCGCGCTGTGCGCGGGTTATCGTGCATTTCTCAAACTTGCGCTGTTCGGCCGCAGGCGACCGGGATCGGCGTGGCCTGACATCGCGTCGCCTTTGGTGGCTCGCCCTTGGCACCGCAGACCCATACCAAAGTATGGGTCTGTGCATCACAATCGCGAGATTGTAGGAGCCACCCGCCGAACGCATCCTCGGGGCCGACATGCGCAACCGATCATGGCGCAGCTACTGGATTTTCCTCAGTTGGGGAGACCGAACATGTGCCTCTCGCGAACAAGCATCGAACGTCACGACAGCAGCCGCCTGGTCAACTGGGGAGCGGCTTGCGCTTCAATCGCCCGTGTTGCGATCGCGTTTCGATGACGATCGCGTCTTGCGAGGGTAAGTCAGGTGAAGGTCCCTTTCGTAGGAGTCGTCGATGACGACGAGGCCCTGTGCCTGTCTTTGGTGGATCTGATGCGATCGATCGGCTACCGCTCCGAGCCGTTTGACAGGGCCGAAGCGCTGCTGAGCTACGCCGGCCGGTTCAGCTTCGACTGCATCATTGCCGACGTTCACATGCCTGGAATGGGCGGGCTGAACCTCGTTCGCGAGCTCCAGCAGCAGAAGGTCGGAGCGCCGGTGATTCTCATTACCGCGCTTCCTCACAGGCAGCTGGACGCCGAAGCGGCCTCGATCGGCGCATTCTGCCTTCTCAGAAAGCCGTTCGAAACGAGCGCGCTGCTGGAGTGTCTCGACAGGAGCCTTCGAAGATGAAAGCGCTCTCGGGTGACGACATCACGTCCTCTATGGCGACGCAATCATCTGGCGGGGACGCGCCCGGGCGTGCAGGACCCCGGGAGGGTACGGATCCGCCGCGACATGATCGCCGGAAGATGGCCCGTTGGGAGAGATGGAACGATTGTTCGGAGCGATGGGGCCGGCTCCTGCTTGCGGCGCGAGCAGGGGACGGAGACGCATATGAGCGATTGCTGCGGGAGCTGGATCTGTGGCTCCGTGCCTACTACGCGCGCCGGCTTCCCTATCCCGCCGCCGACGATGCGAGGCAGGAGGTGCTCCTGGCCATTCACGCGAAACGCCACACGTTTGCGGCCTCGAAGCCCTTCGGCGCCTGGGTCACGGCGATTGCCCGCTATAAATGGGTCGATCGCGTGCGCGATGCGTCTCGCTACAGCGCGCTCGCGCTCGACGAAGACATCGCAATCGAGGATCACGAAGGTGCCGCGATCAGCGCTGCCGCGCTGGACCAGCTGCTTGGCCGATTGAAGCCTGCGCAAGAGAGCGTGATCCGCCTCGTGAAGCTCAATGGTCTGAGCATCGCGCGAGCGGCCGGTGCGACCGGACAGTCGGCGGCCCTGGTCAAGATCAATATCCATCGCGGCCTGAAGAAATTGTCGACATTGGTCTCCTGACGTCATTGCGGCCGCGGGCCGGGCCGACCGAGACGTCGTGCGAAGGAAAGCCGAAATTGCTTCAACTCCAGAACGAAATGCGATCTACGGTGGCCGACCTGACGGCGGCGTTCCGCTATGACATCATGGAAGGGCTGAGCCTCGCGCCAAAGGCAATTCCGGCGAGATGGCTTTATGACCGACGCGGATCGGCTCTGTTTGAAGCCATCACGCTGCTGCCCGAATACTACCCGACACGAACCGAGCGATCGATTCTTGCGTCCGCAGTATCGGAAATCGCCGCGCTCGCGGGGCCGGGCCGCGCGGTCGTAGAATTCGGCTCAGGCTCGTCGGCAAAGACGCGACTGTTGCTGGCAGAGACGGAGCCCTCCGCCTATGTGCCGATCGACATCTCGGGCGAGTTCCTCCGGGAGGTTGCGGCAGGCTTGTCGCATGCATTCCCGGCACTGCCGATCTATCCAACCGAGGCCGATTTCACCTATCCGTTTGCGCTTCCGGAAGAGATTGCCTCGACTGCGCGCCTCGGCTTCTTTCCGGGGTCGACGATCGGAAATCTGACCGTGCCTGCGGCGGTCGACCTGTTGCGGGCCATGGCGGCGACCCTGGGTGCCGGATCGATGCTGCTGATCGGCATCGATCGTATCAAGGATCAGGATTTTCTGCTGCCGGCATATGACGACACGCAGGGGCTGACGGCCGCATTCAATCTCAACCTCTTGCATCGGATCAACCGCGAGCTGGGCGGCTCGATTCCGCTGAGCGCGTTTCGCCATCTGGCGCGCTGGAATGATGCGGAGGCGCGTATCGAGATGCATCTGGAAGCCACGCGCGACGTCCGTTTCGAGGTCGACGGTCGCGTCTTCTCGTTGTCGAAGGGCGAGACCATCCACACGGAGAACAGCCTCAAATACGGGCGCAGGGATGCCTTCGTTCTGCTGCAGGCCGGCGGATGGAATCCCGTCGCCGATTGGACCGACGACAGCGGGCTCTTCTCGGTCATTCTCGCGGAGCAAAGGCCCGCGCCGGCGGCACCCTAGGTTGAATCGGGGCGCAGACGGAAACATTCCAACAATATCGCCTCAATCGGCGCAATCCACGAACAGCGAGGCCCGTACACATGCTGCATAATGTGCGCGTCATCATGGCAATCAACTGCGTTGAGGCGCGACCATGCAACTCCGTTCATCCCTCATCCTGAGCTTCGCCGCCATTCCCCTCACCGCGCTGGCAGATCCGCTGCCGGCGCCGTCGCCGAAAGCGCCGAGCCCGGCCGAGAGCGTCCAGGTGCAGCCGCGCGGCAATGAATTCATGCCGAATTCACTTGCCGAGGATGCGGTGCAGAAGCGCATTACCGACTTCAACCGGAAACTGGAAGGTCTGGACGCAGATCTCGACAAGAAGCTGAAAATCTGCCGCGGGTGTTGATCGATATCCGTTTCAACAAACAGCGATAGGTCCGCACATGAGGCACACTGTCACCGGTTCATTCCGCGACGGAAGCGGGTGCGCGAACTACGAGCGGATCGCCCCGATCCGGGATGACGCGCTCGAGGATGTCGTCAGGGAATTGCAGCATCGCATGCGCAATATCCTCAGCATCGTTCTGTGCTTCGTGAACAACACCGATGCGAATTCGACCGCCGATTTTCGCGAGGCGCTCTCGGCACGGATCGCGACCCTGTCCGATGCCTACAGGATGATCGAATCCGCGGGGGATCAGCGAGTGTCTCTCGCGGCGATGCTGGAGCGAACGCTCAAGCCGCACGCGATGTTTCACAGGGGCCGCATTCTGCTCGCGGGGCCGGACCTCACGCTGGAGCCGCACATCGCCTTGGCGCTGCACGTCATCATTCATGAGCTGGCGACCAACGCGACCAAGTACGGCGCGCTGACATCGACGGCAGGAGCCGTCGAGGTGATCTGGGAAAGCCCGCCCTATCTCGGCGGACAAGGTCTTGCGATCCAGTGGCGCGAGCGCGGCGGACCGATTGTGACCAAGCCGGAACGCAAGGGCTTTGGCACGCAACTGATCGCAAGGGCCCTGCCGGGCGCGCAGGTCGATCTCGACTTCGCACCGGACGGTCTTGTCTGCCGGCTTCTGATCGATCTCGGTCAGACGCTGACCACGCAAGGGCCCGTCAGTTAGGATCAGGAGGATCGACACCATGAGTACATTGGCGAGAGCCCCGCGCACATCGTTCGCAAGCAGGCTGCCGATATCGGGGCTGCTTGCGGGAGACCTGGATTACCACATCGTTCGGGCGTCGATGGTGATCCTGTTCTTCTTCTTCGGTTACCAGAAATGGTGGGCGTACGAGGCGGATCGCCTGGACCCCTTCATCAGCAACGGCCCGCTGATCTGGTGGCTCTATCCCGCTTTCGGCCATCAAGGTGCCAGCTGGTTCCTCGGCGTCTCCGAATGGACTTTTGGTGCTCTGATATTCGCGGGGTTCTGGAGCAAGCGCCTCGGCATTGTGGGCGCCCTTGGATCGACCGGTACCTTCATCGCAACAGTCACGATCATTCCGTTTATGCCGGATGGTTGGGACGCTGCTGCGGGCGGCTTTCCGGCGATGACGGGCAACGTTCCGTTCCTGATGAAGGATGTCGTGCTGCTTGCGGTGTCGTTGTATCTTCTGAAGCAGGACGCGGCGCGTGTTCTGCGACTTGAGGCTTGAGATACACTGCAAGGCAGATGCAGATCATGGCCAGCGCGAGCACGGGATAGTGCAACGAGACGGCCGCCGCGGCGAGGAAGCCGAGCAGGGTGGTCAAGGATCGCATGCGCATGATCGTGCGCGCCTGGCCCGGGATCTCCTCGATCGCCGGCCGGTCGACGGCTTCCCAGCACAGCAACAGATAGGTCGCGTTCACCAGGGCGAATACGCCGGCATAGACGGTGACGGGCAGCGGCGCCAGCCTTGAGCTCGCGATCCGATGCAGGCCTGCGCGGCAGTGTCTCGACGCCCCGATTTGGCCTGAACAGCAAGCGGGTCATGCCGGCGGCCAGCGGGGCGCAATGCCCGCGCTCCGCACTTTCGTAGACATTCGGAGCAACCGTCGCATCGGTTACACCTGCTTCGAAAAAAATCGGGGCAATGCGCAACGACGTGCATGGCGCTGGCTCGTGAACCGTGGCTCTCGCGACCAAACTTGGCAACGTTCTCAAGTCCCGTTACATGTTGCGGCGTACTGACGCGCTCTCGTCCCACCCCCCGATACGCAAGCGGCGAGGTGATGCGTCGAGACGCCTGGAAATGATTGTCACGACGAGACATCTCGGTATGAGGCTTGATAACGAGACGCACGAACTGGATCTGGTCGCGAAGGCGTTTCAGATCATCTCGAGAGAAATCAGCTATCAGGGATTGGCCAAGGCTCTCCTCATGGAGGCGCGGAGTTACTCCGGGGCCAGTCGGGGAGCGATCCTGCTCAGCGGGCAAAGAGAGTTGCTTGCCAAGGCCGATGCGAGCTTCCCGCGCGAGAGGGCGAACTTCCTTGCCTCCTTCCCGCCGCACGCCGAATTCCGCTTGCCGAGCGACCTTGCCGAAGAGGTGCTCGATCGAAAGCAAACGGTCGTGAGGCAAGCCGGCGCGGAGAGCTCCGCACTGATCGATCCCGCGAACCCGCCGTCTGGAAAGATAGCCCAGCTGTGCCTGCCGTTGATTCACCAGCACTGGGCGATCGGCGTTCTCTATCTGGAAGCGGATGGAGATGCGGATATCTTCACGCCGCGATGCGTCTGGGTGACATCCATGCTGGCCAATCAGGCCGCCGTCTCATTCGAATCGGTACGCCTGTTCGAGGCGTTGCGCGAGACCAACATGTGGATGGTCAGAGGTCAGCAGATCGGCGGGATGGGCAGCTATCGCTGGAACACGCGCACCTTGCTCTCCCGCGGATCGCGCGAATGTTACCGCATTCTGGATATCGACCTGGACGTGAACCCCGTGCCCTTCGAGGTGTTCAGGAGCCGGGTCCACCCCGAGGATTATCCCGCACTGGAGCAGGCGCTCACCGAAGCGATCAGCACGAAGTCACCCTTCACCCACGAGTACCGCGTGGTCCACCGGGACGGCAAGACGTTGCATGTCGTGGCCGTCGGGCAATTCGATGAGGGGCCCACGGGAGACCTCGAGCTGGAAGGCATCATCACGGACGTCTCGCAACGGAAGGCGGCGGAGCAGGCTCTCGCCGACGCGCGAAACGAGCTTGCGCGGGCGACGGGTCTGACGTCCCTTGGCGAGCTCGCCGGCTCGATCATTCACGAGATCGATCAGCCGCTAACGGGCATGATCATGAGCGCGGAAGCTTGCCTCCGGTGGCTCGCCCGCGATCCCGTTCAAGCGGCGGAGGCCCGGAAATCGGTCGCGCGCATCATCAGGCAGGCACGTCGAGCCGCGGAGGTTGTGACCGGGGTCCGCTCTCTGGTGCGGGGCACGCAGGTCCATTTTGCCGAGTTCGATATCAACGATGCGGTTGCGGAGGTTCTGCTTCTGTCGAAAAGGGAAATCGAGCGCGCCGGGGTCGTCGTCCGTACCGACTTCGATCGATCATCGCCCCGTGTCGAGGCAGACCGTGTTCAGGTCCAGCAGATCGCCCTCAACCTCGTGCGCAACGCGATCGAGGCCATGGCCGGGGTCGAGGACGGGAACCGCATTTTGGCCCTCTCTTCGGGGGTCGTCGATGGTATGATTTCCGTGGCAATCGCGGATACGGGGGGCGGCATCAGCCCGGCCGATAGAGAGCGGGTCTTCGAGACGCTCTATACGACGAAGGGAGCGGGACTCGGTCTGGGACTGTCGATCTGCCGCAAGATAGTGAAACTCCACGGAGGACAGCTATGGGTGGAAGAAAACGGGAGGTGCGGAGCGAAGTTCACCTTCGCTCTCCCGCTTCGCCAGGCGGTTCAGTCGTCGGAAAGCCGGTAGACATGCCTCCTTCCGGTGTCGTTCATATCGTCGACGACGACCGCGCGGTTCGCGAGTCCCTTGGCGATCTGCTCGAGTCCCTGCACTACAAAGTCGCCTTGTACGGATCTGCCTCGGATTTCCTGGAGGTTGAACTGTCGGATGCCCCTGCGTGTCTGGTGCTCGATGTCAGATTGCCCGGCACGAGTGGCCTGGAGCTGCAGGAGTACCTGACGAAAATCAACGTCGGAATCCCGGTGATCCTGATGACCGCCTTTGGCGACATTCCCATGTCGGTAAGAGGCATGAAGCTGGGGGCGGTCGATTTTCTCACCAAGCCGATACGGGATCAGGATCTGCTCGACGCGATCACTGCCGCGATCCGAAAGGACATCGATCGGCGCGACGACAACGCGCACCTTGCGCAGTTGCAGGAGAAGTTTTCACTCCTGACCACGCGCGAGCGGCAAGTGATGACGCTGGTGGCATCCGGTCTGATGAACAAGCAGGTCGCCAGCGAGCTCTCGATCAGCGAAGCGACGGTCAAGATGCATCGTGGCAGCGTGATGCGGAAGCTCGGGGCAAAAACCGCGGCGATGCTCGTTCGAATGGCCGAAGCGCTCCAACTCCAGGGCTGAGGCTTCGCCTCCGGGACTGGCATCTCGTGCCGAATCATCTCGGCGCCGTCCCTGCACGCGACCCATACCTAAGTATGGGCCGGAACAGCACAAGCGTGAGATTGTCCGCGAGCGCGATGAAAAGCATGTTGCCCCTGTGCGGTGCTGTCAGCCGGCGTTGGCAGCGCGCCTTGACCGGAGAGGTAACGCCACGTGCAGCTTGCGGCTTCAACGCCCGTATCCGGGCGATCAGGGCATCTCCTCCGTGCAGAAATTCGTTGACGATTGGACGCGGCCATCCGGAGCACAGAACAGGGCGACGACGATGGGGATGTACGTATCAAATTCGAGTGAGAGCACGCCAAGGATGGCGGTCTCCGCTTCGCCAATCCGGCCGGTGGACGAGACGCTGTCGTCCAGGCCGTCCGACGCCGCGCTTCATCCGACGGTCAGCATAACGCCGTCCGAGCCGGTGAAGCGCCTTGGGATCGGCTGGCGCTGGTGGTTTTCGGAGAGCGTTCACCTGCCGGTCGGCAACAGGATTGAATTTCGCTTTCAGGGATCGAGACATCTCCTGGCGTTGTACAACGAGGGAGCGCGGAAAAGCGGTGAGACCTCCATCGATGGCCTCTGCTCGTCGAAGCTGCGAGGCTCCGAGCACAGGCTGACCTTTGTCCCGGCGGGACGCGCTTATCAGGAATGGCATGAGGCCGCCTCGTCTGCGCAGGTGACCTTCCTCTATTTCGATCCGGCCGCGCTTCACAAGTCCGACGACGGCGCGGCCGGGCTCGCGCCAAGAATATATTTCGAGGATCCGCTGGTCTGGGAGACCGCCTCCAAATTGAAGAAGGCGATCGAGAGCGCCGAGACGAATTGCGCGCCCTACCTCGAGGCGCTCTGCGGCGTGCTCGCCCACGAGCTTTCCAGGTCCGATCACGATGTTGTTCGCGAGCCGGCAGCGGTCAGTCGTGGAGGTCTCGCGGGTTGGCAAAAGCGTGTCGTGGTCGAGTACGTCGAGGCGCATCTGGGAGAACAAGTCTGCCTCCTGAAGCTCGCCGAGCTCGCCAGGCTCAGCGTTCACCACTTCTGCCGTGCTTTCAAGAAGTCGTTCGGGATCCCGGCCTACCAGTATCAGGTGCAGCGACGCATGGAGTTCGCCAAGCTGCGGCTGGCGGATCGGGCAGTATCGATTACCGACATCGCACTCAGCCTGGGCTACGCGCAAACGAGCTCCTTCAGCTCCGCCTTTCGCAAAGCGACGGGTTGGACTCCTACGGACTATCGCAGGGGGTTCGAATGAAGAGTTCCGAGGCGCGATAGATCGGGCAGAGCAGGGGACAGGCAGTCTCGTACGGGCAGAAATCCCCGGGGAGTCTGTAACCGGATCGCCCCGAGCCACGAAATGTTCAGGTGAGACCCCCTCGAATCGGCTGCCATCAGATCATCGATTTCACCGGGCGCAACAGGCGTCGAGGGAAGGACCTCAGATGACGAGCATTCGATACCGCAAGGCGGACGTGGACGGACTGAACGTATTCTATCGGGAGGCTGGCCGGGCTGACGCGCCCGCCTTGCTGCTGCTGCACGGATTTCCGACCGCCGGCCACATGTTCCGCGAGCTGATCCCGGCGCTCTCGGATCGCTTCCGACTGGTGGCGCCGGATTTGCCCGGGTTCGGGCAGTCCGACATGCCGGCTCGCGAAAGCTTTGCCTATACGTTCGCCGCGTTGGCGCAGGTGATCGAACGATTCACGGAAGTCATCGGACTCGCCCGTTTCTCGCTCTACGTTTTCGACTATGGCGCGCCGACGGGCTTTCGGATGGCTCTTCGACATCCCGAGCGCATCGTTTCCATCATCTCGCAGAATGGCAACGCCTATGAGGAGGGATTGAGCGAAGGCTGGAGCCCGATCCGGGCTTACTGGCAAGATGCATCGCAAGCGAATCGCGCGGTGCTGCGATCATTCCTTTCGCCAGAGACGACGGTCTGGCAATACACCCACGGGGTGCCTGACGCCTCCCTGATCTCCCCTGATGGCTTCACGCTGGACAACCATTATCTCGAGCGCCCAGGCGCGGACGAGATCCAGCTCGATCTGTTCGGCGACTACAGGACCAACGTCGCCATGTATCCGGAATTCCAGGCCTACTTCCGCAAGCGCAAGCCGCCTTTCATGGCGGTCTGGAGCAAGAACGATCCCTTTTTCCTGCCGGCGGGCGCGACGGCGTTTCAGCGCGACATGCCGGCTGCCGAAGTGCGCTTCTTCGACACGGGGCACTTTGCGCTCGAGACTCATGCTCGGGAGATCGCGGCGGCGATCGGTGATTTTCTTGCCTAGCCAAATTCAAATGGGTAGCCGCCGCTTCCCTCGCCGCGGCAGATGTCAGGAGAACCATCATGCGCGCTATCGTTCTTGATAAATTCGGTGGCTTGGACAGCCTCGTCTATCGGGACGTTCCGGAACCGGAGCCGCAGCTCGGTCATGTCGTCATCGAGGTCAAGGGATTCGGCATCAATCATGCGGAAATGCACATGCGCCGGGGTGAATGGGCCGAAGCGGCGCCGATCAGCGGCATCGAATGCGTCGGTCTCGTGAAGTCGTGTCCGGGCGGAGAATTTCCGGTGGGCGCCAAGGTGGCCGCACTGATGGGCGGTCTCGGCCGGACCATCAACGGCAGCTATGCCGAATATACGCGTGCGCCCGTCTCGAACGTCGCATCGATCGATGCGGACTTGCCCTGGGCCGAGCTCGCAGCGATCCCCGAAACCTTCGCGACGGCATGGACCGGTCTGTTCCGAAATCTCGATCTCGCGAAAGGTCAGGTTCTCGTGATTCGCGGAGCGACCTCCTCGTTCGGTCAGGCCGCACTCAAGCTCGCGGTCAATGCCGGCGCGCGCGTTATCGCGACGACGCGCAGCCGGGAGCGCTTTGCCATGCTGGAGAAGCTCGGAGCCGCGCGGTGCGAAATCGAACGGCGCGATCTGTCAAAGCATCTGCCCGAGGCGAAGCAGGTCGACGCAGTCCTGGACCTTGTCGGCAACAGTGTCGCGCTCGACTCCCTCGCCATACTTCGCCGCGGCGGCCGCTCCTGTCTCGCCGGCTGGCTCGGCGGGCTTGATCCGATTCCGGATTTCAATCCGCTGCTGCAGATGCCGAGTGGCGTCTATCTGACCTTCTTCGGCAGCTTCGTGTTCGGCACGCCCGGGTTTCCGCTCTCCGACGTGCCGTTGCGGGAAATCGCCGCCGACGCAGCGGCCGGCCGGCTGGACGTCAAGCCGGCGCGAGTCTTTCGCTTCGACGAGATTCGCGAGGCGCATCGCGTCATGGAGGCGAACGAGGCAGTCGGAAAGATGGTCGTCGTTCGCGACTGATATTTACAAGCTTGGCATTCGGGAGGGGTCATATGTCTAAATCAGTCGCGATCGTGACGGGGGCGAGCCAGGGGATCGGCCGGGCGACCGCGGTGCGCCTGGCGCGCGATTTCTCGGCGGTTGCCCTGGTCGCGCGAAACCGCGCCAATCTCGAGGACACCGCAAAGGCGGTCAGGGCCGCCGGCGCCGGGGTGCTGGTGATCGATGCCGATCTGGCCGAACCTCGCGCTGCTCAATCTGTCGTCGACCAGACCTTGGCGGCGTTCGGCCGGATCGATGCCCTGCTCAATATCGCAGGCGCGGTACCTCAGGTCGATCTGTTCGAGACGACGGAGGCGCAGTGGGAGGCCGGACTGGCGTTGAAGCTGCACGGCGCCCGGCGGCTCACGATCGCCGCCTGGCCGTCGCTCATGGCTGCGAAGGGGGCGGTGGTGTTGATGTCGGGAAACTCGGCCTCCTTCCCCAAGGCGCCCTATGCCGCGGTCGGCACCATCAACGCTGCAATCGTTGCCTTGGCAAAGGCGTTCTCCGACAAGGGAATCAGCGATGGCGTCCAGGTCAACAGCGTCCTGCCGGGGCCGGTGATGACGGGCCGCCGCCGCTCCTACCTCGAGCACTGGGCGCCCCTGCACAACATGACCGTCGAGGAAGCCACGGCGAAGTTTCCCAAGGACGCCGGGATCGCGCGTTACGGCGAGCCGGAAGAGATTGCCGAGTTGATGGCGTTCCTGGTATCGCCCGGCGCGCGCTGGATGACCGGCTCGGCGTTGCGGATGGACGGCGGCGAGGTGAAGTCGATATAATCGGTCTGCACCCGAAGGGCGTCCGCGGAAATGGGCCGCCTGCAACAGCGTTCGATGCGCGCAAGCTTGGGAAGGGCCCTTTCGCTCTTCGCCAGCGTTGAGGAATAGCGACAAAGCCGTCATGCAATTTGACACCAAGATCGCGGTCGTGGTCCGCACCGACCTTGAGCCGTGGCAGAAGCTGAACGTGGCCTCCTTCCTCGCCAGCGGGATCGCGGCGGCCTTTCCGGCTTGCATCGGCGATCCCTACGAAGACGGCTCCGGGACGAAATATCTGCCGCTGATCGGCCAGCCCATCCTGATCTATGGCGCCGACGGCGCGGCACTATCACGCGCGCTCGATCGCGCACTGACGCGCGGAGTGACGCCGGGGCTCTATACCGAGGACATGTTCAGGACTGCTCACGACGCCGCCAACCGCGAAGTCGTGAAGGCAGTTTCCCGCACGGACCTGAATCTGGTTGGGATTTCGATGCGCGCTGAGCGCAAGGTGATCGACAAGATCGTCGACGGGTTGAAATTTCACGGCTGACGCTTCCGGGACCTGTTCGCCGCGCTCGCGCCGGCCGGCCTTTTTAGTCTTCCCGAGCTCTAGCTCTGAGGAGCTCGTCGCGGCGCCTGATCAGAATCTCGAGCCGCGCGGCCTGATCGTCAATTCGCTGGCCGACGAGCTCTTCGCTCATCGCGATAGAATATGAGGCGGCCTGTTCGATCAACTCGCGAAGCTTCGTCGCCGTGGCGGCAATCTGGCGCTCGATTTCAGCGAGGTGGATGTCTTCACCGTGCATGGGGGTCTTTGATTTCGGAGTTTGGCGGGCGATCGGGCGTGGCCTTCAGAAGTACAGGTGCCGGGCACCGTGCATTTCAAGGACACATCCCCTCTGAGTGCGCGTCGCCTTCATCAGATCGCTTCCGCAATCGGCGCACTTGACGAGCGCCTCCAGCGGCCCGCCGTCGACGGCCAGAGAGCCAAGGCAGGACACCGTGTTGCATGCCGCACACCGAATCTTCGTCAGGGTGATGTCAAAGGCAAAGGCTTCTTGAAGCAAATGTGTGCCGGGATCACCGCCAAGGATGAGGTCGGCGATGTTGTCTGCCATGGCGATCATGCTCCTGTTGGTCCGAAACGCTCGGTTCTTATGGCGAGAGGGTCGAAGCCGAGCTTCACGAGCATGCTCGAGACGCCTTCGACAAACCCCGTGGGACCGCAAATGAAGAAAATGGGATTTTGCTCGCGCCTAAAGCTGCTCTCTGCGAGCAGAGCCTCGTTGACCCGCCCCCGATGTCCGTTCCAGTCGCTCGGATGCTCGCGGGTGAGCGCATAGACCAAGCGCAGGTCGCGATCGCCGCGAGCCATCGTATCGAGTTCATCCCGGTACACGATTTCGGCAAGGCTGCGTGCCGAATAGATCAATGATGCCGGTATGGGTGCGGGCGACCTCCTGCGGTGGCGTAGCATAGCCATCAGCGGCGTAATCCCGGTGCCACCCGCGACCAGGCAAATCGGTCCACCGCGCGTTTGGCTCCAGATGAAATGCCGCCCAATGGGTCCACGAAATTCAAGAGCGTCACCAACCCGCAATTCGTCGAGGAGATAGGAGGACACCTCACCGTCCTCGACCCGTTCCACGGTGAGCGTGAGCAGTTTCTCTTCCGGAGGCGACGCGATCGAGTAGCTTCGTTCGGCCTGATAGCCGTCATCGGCGGTGAGACGGATGTCGACGTGCTGGCCGGGCCAGTGCCCGGACCAGTTGGCCGGCTGCAGGATGATGCTCTTCACCCGGCTTGTCTCGGCCACGATGGCCTGCACGCGACCGGTCTGCCACGCGATCCTGGGCTGCTGCAGAGGCGCATCAGTCTCCGTCATAACGTTGCTCCCGCCAGGGATCGCCATAGTTGTGATAACCACGCGATTCCCAGAACCCAGGCTCGTCCTTGGGCATGAAGCGGAGCCTTCGCAGCCATTTTGCGCTCTTCCAGAAGTAAAGATGCGGCACCAGGAGTCGCGCGGGGCCGCCGTGCGCCGGGGCGAGCGGCAGACCCTCATAGCGGGTCGCGATCATCGCCTTTCCAGCGACCAGGTCGGCCACCGGAAGGTTCGTCGTGTATCCGCCGTCGCAATGCGCCATGACATAGGCGTCCGGCGGCTCGCTCAGCCCGACCACCTTGAGAAGATCGTCGAAGCTGACGCCCTGCCAGACCGTGCTGAGCTTCGTCCATTTCGTGACGCAGTGAATGTCGACCGTGATCGTGGTCTGGGGCAGTGCCTCGAATTCGTCCCAGGTCCATTTCCCCAGCAACGACCCGCCGAGTTGAAGCGCAATCTTCCAGTCGGCGACACGGATATCCGGCGTGGGGCCGGCGGACAGCACCGGGAAGTCGGTCGTCAGATACTGGCCCGGCGGCAGCCGTACGGCTTCGGGTGCCTGTCGCTTGGATTTGAAGCCGCGAGAAACGGGAGGTCGGTCCATGGAAGCGTGCCCTTGTGCGGTGACGCGCAGGATGTCCCGACGCGCGTCGGCTTAACCTGCAGCCCACGTCAGCGCACATGAACCCTGATCGATGCCTTGTCGATGGCCGTCGCGGTGAATGCATCAAGATTGCGAAAGACGAGGCAATCGCGGCTGCGCAGGCAAGAACTGTTTCAATGTCAAATGCGGCTTCGTTCTGAAGTGGTTCAGAAGGAGGAAACGATGTCGAGCGTGAGCCTGCCCTTGCATTCCGACGAACTCGCTTACCTCACCGCGCACGAGCTGGCAGCTCGCATCCGGCGACGTGATCTGTCGCCGGTTGACGTGGTCGATGCGTTCATCCGGCGCATCGAAGCCCGCAACCCGAGCCTGAATGCGCTGGTCTATCTCGATTTCGACGGCGCCCGCACGAGAGCGAAAGAGGCCGAGCGCGCATTGGTCGCCGGCGAGCAGTGGGGGCCACTGCACGGCATCCCGTCGGCGCTCAAGGATCTGTTCGACTTCAAGCCGGGCTGGCCCGCGAGCCTGGGCGGCATCCGCGCGCTCAAGCATCACGTCGTGAACGGTTACTGCGTGTTCTGCGAACGCATGGAGAAGCGTGGCGGCGCCGTGTTCCTCGGCAAGACCAACAGCCCCCTCATGGGATTCCGAGGCACCTGCGACAACTACCTGTTTGGTCCCACGCGCAACCCGTTCAATCTTGCCAAGAACACGGGCGGCTCATCCGGAGGAAGCGCCGCTGCCGTCGCCGATGGACTGCTACCCATTGCAGAAGGTACGGATGCCGGCGGCTCGATACGAATCCCCTCCGCCTGGTGTGGAGTGTATGGCTACAAGGCGTCGTTCGGACGCGTGCCGTTTCTCGTGCGTCCCAACGCGTTCGGCGTGGCCGACTCTCCGTTCCTGTTCGAAGGGCCCATCACGCGGACGGTCGAAGATGCCGCCATCGCGCTGAACGTACTCGCCGGCCCTGATCCGCGAGATCCCTTCAGCCTGATAGAGCCGCCCGTCGACTTCACCGCGGCGACCCGTCGTTCGATCCGTGGCCTCAAGATTGCCTATAGTCCGAATCTGGACGTCTTTCCGGTCGACGGAAAAGTCGCGGCGACGGTCCGCCGCGCGGTACTGGCGTTCGAGGAAGCCGGCGCTCACGTGGAGGAGGTGAAGCTCGGCATCGTTCGCTCGCAACGGGAGCTGAGCGACGTCTGGTCGCGGCTCTACATGCTTCTGAACCTGCAGGCGATCGAGAACATGAAGCGCGACGGCATCGATCTGTTCGGCAAGCATCGCGACGACTTTCCGCCTGAATACATGGATTGGGTCGAGAAGACCAATCGCATGTCGGGGCTCGATTTCTTCCGCGACCAGGCCGTCCGGTCGGAGGTCTACGATGCCTTCCAGAACGTCCTTGAAAGATTCGATCTGTTGGTCACGCCGACCGTCGCGTGCCCGCCGGTCGACAACGCCAGCGACGGCAACACGGCTGGACCGAAGTCGATCAACGGCGTCGAGATAGATCCTCTGATCGGATGGGCCCTGACCTACTTCGTCAACTTCACCGGCCATCCGGCAGCCTCGATCCCCGCGGGTTTGTCCGACGGTCTCCCGGTCGGGATGCAAATCATAGGTCGGCGAAACGCCGACTTCGACGTGCTGGCCGCGAGCGCGGCTTTCGAGCGGCTTCGTCCCTGGCAGGACAATTACCGGATCTGCCGCGAGCGCCCGCTGAGAGCAACCCCGCTTTCAGACCTCCCCCGCTGACCTTGCACCCTCTCGGTCGTTTCCATGGCCGTCCGCGCCGCGATCGCGGTGCCGATAGGGCTGCGTGTCTTGCTTCGAGCATGAATCCCTTCACCGATCGCAAGATCGGCACGGAATGCATCAAGATGGCCAAAGCGGAAGCAATCCCCAGCGCGCAAGATCTTCCGCGACTGGCTAAGTCATCTCTCGACAGGTCAATCGTGCCGGCGCCTCGCGCGTTCGGCCCTAGTCGCGGGAGAAGACAATGCGCGTGAGAGTCCAGGCAGCAGCGGCAGTCATCGTAGGCAGTGCGGTCGCAACGATCCTGTTCTTCGGATCGCTTAGGGATAGCAACGCCCAGAGCAATACGCGCTATCTGCCGGAATACACCGCAGACGGGCAGTTGCTCCTGCCGAAGAATTTCCATGAGTGGGTCTATGTCGGGTCGCCGCTGACGCCGAATGCCCTCAACGGCGGGCAGGCGAACTTCCCGGAATTCCACAACGTCTATATCGAGCCGGGCTCATACGCGATCTACAAGAAGACCGGCGAATTCCCCGAAGGGACGATCCTGTTCAAGGAGCTGCAGCTGACGTTGCCGCAGGAGAACGCCGACGGCTCGCGAACGGAAGCGTCGGGACGTGGCTACTTCCCGGGCAAGTGGAACGGCGCCGACGTGACCGTCAAGGACTCGAAGCGCTTCGCCGACACCAACGGGTGGGGCTATTTCAACTTCAATCACCACGAACCGAAGGCGTCGATGGCCAAAGTGAAGTCGAAGGACGAGTGCGCCTACTGCCATATCGCCAACGCCAAGAAGGACGAGGTCTGGACCCAGTTCTATCCGCTGCTGGACAACAAGGACGCGCGGTGACCGCGCAATGAGCGGAAGATCGGCATGAAAATCCTCAAAGCCGCCTGTGTCGCCGCCGTCGTGATCGTTGGGATCGCGGCCGCGGTCAGGCAGTCACAGCTGCGGGCGAACGCGGCGGATGGTGTTTCGATCGATGCGAGTGTCTCCGACCGCGACGGGCATCCGCACGTGCCCGATGACTATCGGACGACCTATCAAATCCTCGGAAGCTGGGCGATTGCGGCAGACGACGGACACGGCTCGAAGGAGCTTCACGTCGTGTACGCCTCGCCTGGAGTGATCGACGCCTATCGGAAGGACAAGCGCTTCCCGGATGGTGCGGTGCTGGTCAAGGAAGTGTTCAAGGCGGCAACCTCAGAAATGACGACCGGGACTGTCAGCCGCGCCGATGCTTTGAAGGGGTGGTTCGTCATGGTGAAGGACTCCGCGAACCGTCACCCGGAGAGCGCGCTGTGGGGCGACGGCTGGGGATGGTCCTGGTTCGACGCGGGCGATCGCTCAAAAACGACGACGACGAATTACAGGGCCCGATGCCAGGCGTGCCATGTGCCCGTGCGGGCGTCCGACTGGGTTTACATCGATGGATACCCTCCGTTGAAGCCATAGCGATGGTGCAGGTCACCGAAAGTCATTCGATTTACCAAAGCCAATCATCAAAGGAGCGAGAGATGGCTAAAGAGGCGACGACGAGCGAGATGGGCATGTCGAAGGGGCAGACTGGCCATCTCTATATCCAGACCAACGAGATCGACAACGCCATTATTCATTACACGCGGCAGGCGGACGGCAAGCTGGCCGAGGTCGCGCGTATCAAGACGGGCGGCGCCGGCTCCGGTGAATTCAAGCCGATCAGCGGCCAGGACAGCGCGCCCAACTCCTACGAGGGTGCGGGAAGCGTCATCATTACGTCCGATCGGCGCTTCTTGTTTGCGACCAATGGTGGAGACAACTCCGTTTCGAGCTTCCGCCTGGAGAGCGACGGTCGTCTCACGCTGCTCGACGTGAAGTCGACCGGCAACCCGGTCGAGGGCAGGAGCGGCACGGCCAAATCGCTGGCTTTCGCTCCGTCGACGCGCACGCTCTTCGTGCTGCATGCGTTCGGACCGGATCATCTTCGGCTGATGTCGGTCGATGCCGAAGGCATGCTCAAGACGCGGCCCGAGGGGTACACGGTGAACACGTACAGCAAGCGGAACCGTGTCTCCACCATGGTCGTGGTCTCGCCCAACGAGGAGCTTGTGATTGTCGGCACCACTTTCGATGAGCCGATCGCGCTCACCGGCCTGTATCCCGACGGCTCGCCGATTCTCTGGGTCCAGCGCGCCGGCGGCGCGTTGCACTCGATCGCGTCGAATGCACCGGATCCGGACGGCCTCGCCGTATTCGCCTTGCAAAAGGACGGCTCGCTCGGCACGGCCAGGTTCTACGACGCGAAGGGCGGTTCTCCGTTCTACATCGCGTTCCTGAATCAGCGTCCGAATACGTTCGTGATCGGCTATGCCGTCGGCGACGGATGCTCCATCTGCACCATCGAGAAGAACGGCTCGATCAAGATCGGCTCGCTCGTCAAGATCGACACCAGCGCGGGCCTTCCGTCCGAGCTATGCTGGCTCGCCGTCGCTCCCGATGATCGCACGATCTACGCGACGAACTTCGGCTACAGCAACATCAGCAGCTACCGGATCAACGGTAGCGGCCTGGAGATTGCGTGCGATCCGGCCTGTCCGAAGGTCCCCGGCGACGGCACCGCGAGGGGATTGAACGGAACCGTGACGAGCGGTCCCAGCGATAGCTGGATCTCGCCGGACGGCGCCTATCTCTATCAGATCTATGGCAACGCCTCGAAGCTGGTCAGCTACAGCACCCAGCCGGACGGTTCGCTGAAGGAGATCGGCAGCGTCAAGATCCCGTACAACGGCTCCCAGGGTCTTGCGGGCTTCTGATCCCGGTTTCGCGACGAGTCCGGGCGTGGCCGGCATTGCCGTTCCGCGCCCGGCCCCTCCCTCGCCGGCGTGCGAGACACACACAGTCAATCATGAGCCCCGAGACGGATGTTTGAAGCAATTCACGAGCGCTCTCGCGGGACGTCCGCGGCTCATCCCGGCCATCCGGACGAAGCGCAGGGCGCCACGGAAAAATTCGATCTGCAGCGCGCTGTCGGGGAAGCTCGCGTGGTGTTCTGCGGCGCCGCAAACGGCACGGAGATCATCGACGTCTATCAGAAGTTTCCGATGGCCATTGCCTTCCCGAATGTCGACGATCGTCGGCGCAAGGAGGCGGTCCTCATCAATACTTCGGGTGGTGTCGCGGGCGGCGACGAGATCAGGATCGAGGTGGTCGCTCAAGGCAATGCGTCGGTCGCGGTGACCACGCAGGCCGCGGAGAAGGTCTATCGGGCGCTGGATCGGCCTGCGCGAATCCGGACGCGGTTAAGGGCTGAGGGAAATGCCCGGCTTGCGTGGCTTCCGCAAGAGACGATCGTCTTCAACCAGGCGCGCATCGCGCGGCAGACCGAGATCGATGTGAGCTCGGGCACCGAATTGATCGCTCTCGAGTGGCTGGTTCTCGGCCGCATCGAGAGCGGCGAGGAGGTTCTTGCCGGACATATCCTGGACAGTTGGCGCGTCAGGGTCGACGGCCGACTGGTGTGGGCGGATGGCTTCCTCGCGTCAGACCAAGCGCTCCTGCAGCTTCGGAAGACGGCGCTGCTCTCGAACTGGAAGGCGATCGCGACCATGATCTATTTCGGTCCGGGTCTCGAGGCCCGACTCGAGAGATTGCGCGAGATCGGTGCGTCCCTGGAATGCGCGTGCGGCGTCACGATCGTGGGCGCGATCATCGTGGTCCGGGTCGCCGCGATCGCAAGCGTGGATCTCAGGCGAGGTCTGCGCCGCTTCCTCGATCAACTCGATGATGAGCTCGGATCCGGTCCCTTCGGAGTGCCGAAGATGTGGTCCTGTTAGCAGCGCGGCCAAGTGGGAGGCGCATCTTGAATCTGACGCCACGGGAACGGGACAAGCTGATGATCGCCCTCGCCGCGATCGTTGCGCGCGGCCGGCTCGCGCGAGGCGTCAAGCTGAATTATCCCGAAAGCATCGCATTGATTTCGGATGCCATCATGGAAGGCGCTCGCGACGGACGCTCGGTCGCGGATCTGATGTCCGAAGGCGGCCGGCTGCTGCGCCGCGACCAGGTCATGGAGGGCATCCCGGAAATGATTCGCGAGATCCAGGTGGAGGCAACGTTTCCGGACGGGACCAAGCTTGTCCCGGTGCACAACCCGATCCGATAGGAGCTGATGATGCGTATCGTCCCGATCTGCGTCGCCGCGTTGAGCCTGCTTGCCTCGCCGGCCTTCGCTCATCCCATCCTTAGCGCGGGCAGTTCGTTCGACGCCGGTCTCGTCCATCCGTTCAGCGGCGCCGATCATCTGATTGCGATCACGTTGGTGGGAACATGGAGCGCGCTCGTGGGCGGATCCGCGAGAGCCGTGTGGCCGCTGACTTTTCTGATCGCGATGCTGGGCGGCTTCGCCGCGGCAAGTGCCGGACTTCAGCTGGGCTTCGTGGAGGCGGCGATCAGCCTCTCGGTGGTGGCGCTGGGAGCGTTCGTTGCGTTCGAATTCAGGATGCCCGTCATGCTGGGCGCGGCGGCCGTCGGCCTGTTCGCGTTCTTCCATGGTCACGCCCACGGAACTGAAGCCGCGTCGATGCTTGTTCCCTACGTGATTGGCTTCACGACGGCGACCGCCGCTCTTCTGTTGACCGGCATGGTCATCGGGTTCTCTGGAGGACACGCCGCCAGAAAAAGTCTGCTTCGCGCGGCGGGCGTATGCGCCGGGCTTGTCGGGCTGCTGCTGCTTGGAGGCGTGGCATGATTCCCGGGGAGGTCATTCCGGCTGACGGCGACATCGTCCTGAACGGGGACAGGACCGGACTATCGATTGCCGTCGCCAACACCGGCGACCGGCCGGTCCAGGTGGGCAGCCATTATCATTTCGCCGAAGTGAACGCCGCACTCGCGTTCGATCGATCCCTTGCCCGTGGCTGCCGCCTCGATATCCCGGCCGGGACGGCCGTGCGGTTCGAGCCGGGTCAGTCGCGCGAGGTCTCATTGATTCCGTTTGCCGGAGCGCGGCGCATCTATGGCTTCAGCGGCGGCGTGATGGGGCCTCTGGAATCGGGGACCGATGCTCCCGGCGCCAACGAATAAGGTGAGGAAGACATGTCCCACACGATGAGCCGCGCGGCCTATGCGCAGATGTTCGGCCCCACGGTCGGCGACAGGGTGCGCCTGGCGGATACCGACCTGTTCATCGAGCCCGAGAGGGACCTCACGATCTATGGCGAGGAGGTCAAGTTCGGCGGCGGCAAGGTCATTCGCGACGGCATGGGACAATCGCAGCTCACGCGCGCGCAGGGGGCGGTCGATACGGTCATTACCAACGCGCTGATCCTCGATCACTGGGGAATCGTCAAGGCCGACATCGCGATCAGGGACGGGCTCATTGCCGCCATCGGCAAGGCGGGAAACCCCGACATTCAGCCGGGTGTCTCGATCATCATTGGGCCGGGGACGGAAATCATCGCGGGCGAGGGCAAGATCATCACCGCCGGCGGAATGGATACGCACATTCATTTCATCTGCCCGCAGCAGATCGACGAGGCGCTTTTCTCGGGCGTGACGACCATGATGGGGGGCGGCACCGGACCGGCCGCAGGGACGACGGCGACGACCTGTACGCCGGGGCCGTGGCACATCCATCGGATGCTCGAGGCGCTGGATGGGTTCCCGATGAACTTCGGCATTTTCGGCAAGGGCAATGCGAGCCTGCCCGCAGGCCTGGTCGAGCAGATCGAAGCCGGCGCGTGCGGCCTGAAGCTGCACGAAGACTGGGGCGCGACGCCCGCATCGATCGACTGCTGTCTCTCTGTCGCCGACGACCTGGACGTGCAGGTCATGATCCACACCGATTCCCTCAACGAAGGCGGGTTCGTCGAGCGCACGATCGCCGCATTCAAGGGCAGGACGATCCATGCGGCTCATACAGAAGGGGCCGGCGGCGGGCATGCGCCTGATATCATCAAGGTCTGCGGCGAGAGCAACGTCATTCCGGCCTCGACGAATCCGACGCGTCCCTACACCGCGAACACGCTCGACGAAGCACTCGACATGCTGATGGTGACCCACCATCTGGACCGTCGCATTCCGGAGGACGTCGCCTTCGCGGAGAGCCGCATACGAAAGGAGACGATCGCCGCCGAGGACATCCTGCACGATCTCGGCGCGTTCTCGATCGTGTCGTCGGATAGCCAGGCGATGGGGCGCGTCGGCGAGGTGATCACGCGGACGTGGCAGACCGCCGACAAGATGAAAAAGCAGTTCGGGCGGCTGCCGGAAGAGACCGGGCAGAACGACAATTTCAGGGCTCGGCGCTACGTCGCGAAATACACCATCAATCCGGCCATCGTGCAGGGAATGTCACGCCATGTCGGTTCGGTCGAGGTCGGAAAGCTCGCGGACATTGTCGTCTGGGATCCCGCATTCTTCGGCATCAAGCCCGACATGGTCTTGAAGTCGGGCATGATCGTCGCCGCGATCATGGGTGACCCCAATGCATCGATACCGACGCCTCAGCCGGAATATTACCGGCCGATGTTCGGCGCCTTTGGCCGTTCTCCCGGCCGAAATTCCGTGACCTTCGTCAGTCAGGCCTCGCTCGAGACGACGAGACAGCTGGGCCTGGCCAAGCAACTCCTGCCGGTCTCGAACACGCGATCGATCGGCAAGCATTCCATGATCCTCAACGACGCGCTGCCCCTCATGGAGGTCGATCCCGAAACCTACGAAGTTCGGGCCGACGGACGGCTGCTCACGTGTCCGCCGGTGAATGTGGTCCCGATGGCGCAGCGCTATTTCATGTACTGACGCGTTGCCGGCATGGTGGTGCGATGACAGACCAGAGTTATGGACATACGGCGCTGGCGTTCCTGAGGCTGCAGAGCTGGCTCTCGCCGTCGTTCCCGAACGGGGCCTACAGCTACTCGCACGGACTGGAGTGGGCCGTGGAGGCCGGCTATGTCTCCGATCGGCGCAGCCTGATCGATTGGCTCGAGGCCGACCTTTGTTACGGCTCCGGCCGAAACGAAGCCATCTTCTTCAGCGAAGCCTACCGATGCGTGGCCGAGGGCGCCGAGGACCAGCTCCCGGATCTGGCCGAACTCGCAGCCGCGTCCCGCGGCACATCCGAATTCGTGCTCGAATCCGCCCAGCAATCGTCCGCGTGCCTGACGACCCTTCGCAGCGTTTGGCCGGATCGAATTCTGGACATGTTCTCCGACCCGAAATGCCCGCCCGTGTTGGCCGTCCTGCTCGGAGCGCGAGCGGCGCGCGAGCGGATTGCCGTCGACATCGCGCTGCCGGCGTTCCTGCACAGCTACATCGCCAATCTGGTGAGCGCGGGGGTGCGATTGGTGCCTCTCGGTCAGACCGATGGTCAGCTTGCCATCGCGGCGCTCGAGCTGCCGATCCTGTCGCGCAGTGACATCGCAAGGCGTGAGACGGTCGACGATCTCGGTTCGGCGGGCCTGATGGTTGAGCTCGCGTCGATCGCACACGAGCTCCAATATACGAGGTTGTTTCGGTCATGAAGACGATTGAACGCGAGAGCAGGTCTCTTCGCACACCTGGCATTGCGGCAACCAACGGGCCGCTACGCGTCGGCATCGGCGGCCCGGTCGGTTCCGGAAAGACGGCGCTGGTCGAGGCGTTGTGCAAGCACCTGCGCGATTTCTACGAGATCTACGTCATCACCAACGATATCTACACCAAGGAGGATCAGCTCATTCTGACCCGTGCGCAGGCGTTGGCAGCAGAGCGCATCATGGGGGTGGAGACGGGCGGCTGTCCGCATACGGCCATACGGGAGGACGCCTCGATGAACCTGGCGGCGATCCACGACATGAACCGGAAGTTTCCGGACGCGGAGCTTTGCTTCGTCGAGTCGGGCGGCGACAATCTCGCCGCCACCTTCAGCCCGGAGCTTGCGGATCTGACCGTCTACGTGATCGACGTCGCCGCAGGAGAGAAGATCCCGCGCAAGGGAGGGCCGGGGATCATGCGATCCGATCTGCTGGTGATCAACAAGATCGATCTGGCTCCCATGGTGGGCGCGAATCTGGAGATCATGGAAGCGGACGCGCGGCGGATGCGAGGCGCGCGACCGTTCATCTTCTCCAATCTGAAGAGTGGCCAGGGTGTCGAAGAGATCGCGGGCTTCATTCTGCAGAAGGGCGGGTTGTCCGCCGCGACGCTGTCCGGAGGTGCCGATCGATGACGGATGATGACCGGGAGTTTGTCGGCGATCTCGCCAGGCTGCGCCGCAGCATCGACAATCTGGATGCGGCGATGGTGCACCTGCTCGCGGAACGCTTTCGCTGCACTGATGCGATCGGAGAGCTCAAGGCCAGGCATGGACTGGAGTCCCGGGATCCCAGACGTGAAGCGGCGCAATTGAAGCGGCTTCGCTTCCTCGCCGCACAGAGCGGGCTCGATCCGGATTTTACCCGGAAGCTGCATGCCCTGGTCGTTCGAGAGGTCGTCATCAATCATGAGGCGGTGAAGTTCGGTTCGGGAGCCGGCTAGGAACGATCGCTTTTACAACGATCCATTTCACGGTGGAGACCGGACAAGGCGCCACATTCCACTGGTGTTTGCTCGGTCGTTACGCGGACTGGTCGACCAGACTGCCGGGCTGCTGGCCCTTCTTCTCCAGCTGCTTTTCGATGGCGTCCCGGATCTTCTGCTCCACCGCCGCTCTCTGGTCCGGGCTCATGTTGGCGAGGTCGGCCTCGCTGAGATTCATGCTCTTCAGAATGCCAGCCCGCATACGGTCGAGGGGATTCATCTTCGCGTATTTCAGGAACTCCTGCACGACGCTGCTGTCGCCCGATGCGCCGTCTTCGCTTGCTTGCGAGAGCCCGCCATTGTCGGTCACCGACGGCTTCGATGCAGTGGTCGATGAGCCCGCCTTTGCAGGCTGGTAGCCGAAGATTGAAGCTCCTGGCGTGACTTGCATGTTCGGTCCCCCGAGACGATCGCGTAGGGCAAGCAACGTGCGTGCCAAATCCTCTCGCTGGATTTCCCGATGTTTCCGGGCTCGTGCTCATCGGCGGCTTGAAAAAATTGCCGGTGCGGCGGCGTCGCCGGCAAAGTTTGCCCGGTCACCTGCGCGAATCCGCTGCCGGCCGTCGATCCTGGTCGGCCGCGCGCGCCTCCTCAGAACGTCGTGATCGGCTTGCCGTCCGCCCCCACGAGGCTCGACGGCGCCTCGCCGAACACCAGCCCCTCCGGCTGAAACTTGATCGTCTTGCCGCCCTCGACGAAGTCGGCGAAATTGTGCGGCGTGGCCGAGTGCACGCCGTTGCTCAGGAAGTCGTCGATCTCGTAGCAGGTGTCGGGCTTGCCGCCGGAGCCTTCGCCCAGAAATTTCTGGAAGGTCTGGCTCGTCACCTCCGCCTTCTTGCGCGCCGACCAATTGGTGTAGCGGCGATAGAGCTTTGGCAGGATCACCGGGCCCTTGTCGGTCGCGAGCACGTCGGTCTCGTTCTTCCTGGGTTCGCGCAGGTCGAAGTCGAAGGCGGGAATCGTCTTGGTGAGATGCTTCCAGACCGGCAGCTTCTGCGCGCGTGCGGGCTTCGCGAGCGCGAGGAAGGCCTTGATCTCGTCGTCGTTCATCGAAGAGTAGAACGTCGGATAGGCAAAGCCCTGCTCGACCAGCCAGTGGTTGATGTCGATGGTCTTGCCGGCGACCGTGATCTCGATGTCGCCGACCAGCCGGCCATAGGTGTCGAACACCTCGTTCGGCGCATCGACATGGGTGAACACGCGGCAGGCGAGCGTCGGCCCGCCGGCGCTGCTGAGGAAGTCATGCAGCGCCTTGCTCGTCGTCGCGCCAAGAAACTGCCGGTAGGGGTGTGTGACCTCGTGATAGGCTTGGCGCTTGGCGTCGCTCAGGCCCTTCTTCTCGGCGGCCGAGAGCGGCGAGGGCTGATAATGCAGCTCCGGCGCGTCGATGCCCTGGAGGCGAATGGTGAGCTTGCCGTTCTTGATCGGCGCCGTCGCGGTCCGGCCCTTGACCTTGGCGCCCTCGAAGACATGGGTCGGCTGAAACGGCACCGAGTCGTTCTTGCGGAAGCGGATCGCATCGGGGGCGACATTCACCACGACCTTGGTGGTGTCGGCGTCCGACCGGCCCTCCGGCCAGAACTGGCCGACATCGATGGTGCCTACGACCTCCAGCAGTCCAACGGGCATCGGGCGCTCCTGTCAAACGAACGCGGCGGTCGCCTCATCGAGGCGACTCGCGCACGCGCTGGCAGGTAGCGGATCATCTTCGTGCGACAGGCCCATGACGGTGCGCGGCCGCGAGACAGTGCAACGCGGCCTTCGAGCGGAGCGGGCGGGGCAT
The DNA here is from genome assembly GCF_029989365.1 of Bradyrhizobium sp. Arg816. Lineage (GTDB taxonomy): Bacteria > Pseudomonadota > Alphaproteobacteria > Rhizobiales > Xanthobacteraceae > Bradyrhizobium. Next base: position 377,440 of record NZ_JAPRAQ010000003.1, read on the forward strand.
GATTGGTCCGTCGTGCAACGCATGCTGTGGCGACGACGGACCATCCTAGATTGGTGCGGAAGCCTCCGCGCTGCTCCCGCTCGGAATCAGGGTCGGTACGGACAGACCATCGTCAGGTGGAGCAGCGTCGGCGCCTGGTCCTCGCCGTTGTCGTATTCCCACTCCAGCCGGATTTCGTGCCGGTCGGCATAGGCCTCGCTCGCCGCGTGGGTGATGATGTTCGTCTTCATCGGGATCGGCGGCTCGGAATTGAAGCACTTCCGCACGCAGGCATCGAGCAGCGCGCATCGTGTCAGCGGGATCACGCCGGGCTCGTCCTTGGACAGCGGGACCGTATTCAACTGCGTGGTGAGGTCGACGCGAGCCCGTCCCTTCTCCTTGTGCCAGTACGCCGCGCTCCCGTCCGGCCATTTGTCCGCCTGCGTCAGGATCAGATGGTACTGGCCGTACTCCAGGGTCGGCACGTGGATGTCCGGCGACGCCTTGAGGATGTCCACGCTCCTCTGCATGTTTTCCAGAGGGAAATAATTGTCGTTCATCAAATCTTTGAATGAAGCCCCGGTGTAGGTTCTCGACCCCATCGTCTTTTCCCTCAATATGTCCTTGGCTTTGCGAAATACATAGCTCCGCGACGCCGGTTAGTTTGCCAACCTGGCTCCGCCGGAATATGCCCCATCTTTGCTGGGATTTGCGTACGCTACCACTCAGGACTGTGTTTCGTCCAGATCGCCAACCGCACCGTGCCCCGCTAAACGGCGATGGGCAAGTCCGATTGCTAAGCGGTTCTTGATAGGTATTCTTACCAGAGTTGCTCGCGGGCGCTGGACGACAGCGATGCCGCGATCCTTGAAGGCGCAGGAATGCATTGCTTCGCGTGTCAGTCGGCGATTGATCCGGGCGATAGCTGGTGCTCCAAGTGTGGGGCGGCGGTACGTCGGCGTGCTGATCCCGACAGCGAGCGGCGGTTTGTGACAATTCTCCGAGCCGACGTCATCGACTCCACAGGGCTTGTTGCCGAACTGGAGCCGGAGGAGGCCGTCTCACGCCTGGAGCCCGCGCTGGCGGCCATGAGGGGCGCGGTACGCCAGTTTGGCGGCATCGTCAGCAAGGAATTGGGGGACGGCTTGGCCGCTGTCTTTGGTGCCCCGATCGCTGACGACAACCATGCGCCGCTCGCCTGCCATGCGGCCATCGAGCTTGTCCGGCGTGTTGGCAGTCTTGGCGATCCCGGACTTCAGGTTCGGGTCGGCCTCCATTCGGGGCACGTCGTCGCCTATATGGTCGCCAGCGAGTTTTCCAAGGTCTACGAGATCGGAGGAGCCGCTCAGCATCTTGCCGCGCGGCTGGAGGCAGCGGCCGAGGCCAATCAGATCTACGTGTCGGAAGCCTGCCAGAAACTCGCGGATGGACATGTCCGGTTCGAATCCTTGGGTCTCAAGGTGCTGCGCGGATTCAACGAGCCGCTGCCGGTCTACCGTGTCGTCGGAGCGAGCGACCTTTCAAGCTGGCGGGTGCGACGAGCCCGGAGCGTTTCGCGGTTTGTCGATCGCACGACCGAGCGGGCCCTGTTGGGACGTGCCGCGGAGAGGTCTAGTGCAAGCCGGCAGACGGTCCTTCTGATCGGCGATGCAGGCATCGGAAAATCGCGGCTCGCACATGAGTTCGCCCAGGTGCTCAAGGCCGATGGCTGGCGGTTGATCGACGCTGAGTGCAGCCCGAACCTTCAGGGCGTACCCTTCAGCGCGCTCAAGCGCACTATACTTTCAATCTTCGAAGTTATCGCAAGAGATTCGGATGGTCTGGTCGACATCAAAAAGGAGTTGCGGGCAATCGATCAGCTCGCGATCGATTCCATATTGGATATTCAGGTCGAGGATCCTCGCTGGAGTGAGTTGGAGCCTTACGCGCGCGCGCGTGCCATTTCCGATGCAAGTTGCGCCATCGTTCAAAGCTTGGCCCTCCAGCAGCGCACCGTTCTTCTCATCGAGGACCTGCACTGGATCGACCGAGCCAGCGATACGGTTGTTGCTGCAATCGCGTCGTTGCAGAGCCCCAACCTGATAGTTTTTCTAACGAGCAGGCCGAACGGCATGCCTGAGTGGATCGCGCGCTGCCACGCGGAAGTGATCGCAATGCGCCCCCTGGACGACGATTCGGGATTGGCCATGTTGGCCGATATGCTCGGACCGTCGGCGATGAACACCGATTTGAAGAACCGGATCATCTCTCATACTGCCAACGTTCCCCTGTTTCTCGAGGAAGTCTGCCGTGGACTGAAAGATAGTGGCACGCTTCGCGGTCAGTGGGGTGACCTTGCGCTCGTTCGACCTATTGACGAGCTCGGCATCCCCACCAGCATTCAGGGGGTGATTGCGGCGCGGCTCGATCGTGTCTCAAGGCAGGAACGCTCGGTTCTCCAAATAGCGGCGGCGCTGGGGCCGCGCTCAAGCGTGATGATGCTGCGGAACGTCGCCGCGCTGCCCGAAGACATTCTCCAGGATTGCCTCGGAGCGCTCGACCGAGCCGAGATCCTCGTCAGGATCGATAGTGAACTTGAGGACTCGATCGAGTTCCAGCACGAGATGGTTCGCCAAGTGACCTACGAGTCGATGGTCGAAAAGGTGCGCGAAAATATACATGGGCGAATTCTTGCGGCCTTCGAAAGCGACGAGACATGGAGCGACGGTCCTGACACGCTTTGCTACCACGCAATGCGCGCGAAGGATTGGCTGAAAGCGTTCGGGTACGGGAGAGGTGCCGCGCAGAAATGTCTTGTGCGCTCGGCGTATGCCGATGCGGTCGACTATTTCGGGATCGCGATGAGTTCGCTCGACAAGATGCCGATGACTCTCTCGCGGGAGGCAGATGCAATCGACCTCCGGATGGAGGCGCGAATGGCATTCATCTGGTCCGGTCAGGTTGCCGAGTGGATCGATCTCGGAAAAGAGGCCGAACGCCGGGCTAGTGGAATTGACGACATCGGAAGAAAGGTCGCCGCCATGACCGTCATGGCGGGTGGACAGAATTTCTACGGAACGCCAATTGAAGCGGTTGCGCTCGGCCAGGAGGTCGTTGGCCTCGCTGAGAAGTCAGGCAACCCGGGTTGGCGCAACCTTGCACAATACAATCTGGGACAGGCCTATTTTCTCGCCGGTCGATATCGCGAAGCGGAGCAGACGTTGGCGCAAGGCCGCGCTAACCTCATGGGGCCGGAAGCAAGCGCGCCCTTCGGAACTCCCCCAAAATACACGCTCCTCCTTTGCTGCATGATGAAGAGCTTCACCCACACGGTCATGGGAGAGCTCGATATCGCCGGCCAGCTCCAGCAGCAGGCCGCCGCGATCGCGGAGGAGACGGGCCGCCCCTACGATCGCGTCGCCGCCGCCTATAGCGGCGGCTGGCTGATGCTCGGCCGCAACGAGCCCGCCGCGGCCGCCGCCATTCTCGAAGACGGTTTTGTGCTGGCGCAGAAGCACGGCATCCGGCTGTTCGTGCCGGTGCTCGCCTGTCATCTCGGCATCGCCTATCTGGAGCAGGGGCTGTTCGACCGGGCGCGCGGCATGCTGGCCGAGGCGCGCGAGGAGGCGAAGGCGGTCGGCTATACCTCGGCGGTGCTGCGCAGCTCGATCTACCTTGCGCTCGCAACCTTCCGCCTCGGCGACGTCCAGGCCGCGCAGAACATGCTGCGCGAGGCGCGCAACACCGCCCGCCAGCAGGGGTTCTCCGGCCTCGAGGCCGAGGCCCTGTTCGGCGAGGCCGTGGTGACGCCATCCTCCGGCGAGGAGAACAAGGTGGCCATCCTCGCCGCCCTGCGCGCGACCATCGCGATCGCCTCCGAGAGCGGCGCGCTGCCGCTGCAGCACAAGGCCGAGGCGATGCTGACCGGGATGCTCGCCCGGGGCGGCGAGCTGACCTGACCCTGCTCCCTGGCGTGCGATCGTACCGTCGGGCTGCTTTTTTGCCCGACGGGTCATTTGAGTTTCGCAGGCAAAGCAAGGACTTAAGAGACCGTCTCTACTGTGCATGGGGTTGTTTTCGACATTTTTTGATGGGGCGCCACCGCCAGACGGCTGTAGAGGCAGCCCCGCCCGCTCCGATGACGAAGCCCCTTGCACGGACGCCAAGGTCGGCTACCGTTGCTACTAGCCGCAGGGCCAGGTGACTTTTGATTTACATTTTTTAGCATTCGATCTTTCGGCGCCGCGACGGCGCGACGCCTACCGGACGAGGCGGGGTCATGGTCACACGGGACCAGTCGGCTTTGTTGGCGCCGGTCGAGCGCGATTTGCGGCTCGATCTCTTCCGCGGCATCGGGTTGTGGATGATCTTCCTCGATCACATCCCGCACGACGTCGTGGCCTGGCTGACCTTGCGCAATTACGGCTTCAGCGACGCCGCCGAGTTCTTCGTCTTCATCTCCGGCTACCTCGTCGGCTGGATCTACGGGCCGATCGTCGCCGGCGGCTGGTTTCTCGCCGCGCTGAAGCGGCTGTGGCGGCGCGCGGGCGAGATGTATGTTGCCCACATCATGCTGTTCCTGCTGTTCACTGCGCAGATCGCGCGCACGGTCAGGAGGTTCGACAACCCGATGTATGCGGACGAGTTCAACGTTCACAATTTTCTCGACCATCCGGACATCCTGATAGGTCAGGCGCTCTCGCTGCGCTACAAGCCGGTCAATCTCGACGTGCTGCCGCTCTACATCACGCTGGTGCTCGCCGCGCCCTTCATCGTGTGGGGCCTGGTGCGCCGGCCAAACCTGACGCTGGCTGCCTCCGTAGTGTTGTACGTGTTGGCGCGCCGGTTCGACTGGAACATCGCCTCCTATCCGCCGGGCACGACCTGGTACTTCAACCCGTTCTGCTGGCAGCTGATGTTCGTGTTCGCCGCCTGGTGCGGCGTCGGCCAGATCGACAAGATCGCAAAATGGGTGTGGTCGAAGGCGGCGATGACGCTGGCGGCGGCCTGGCTCGCCTTCGCATTCCTGATCGTGATGACCTGGCACATCCCTGCGCTCGAGGCGCTGATCCCGAAATGGATGATCAAGGCGATCTACCCGATCGACAAGACCGACCTCGACATGCTGCGCTTCACGCACTTTCTGGCGCTGGCGATCTGGATGACCTATTTCATCCCGCGCCACTGGAAAGCGTTGCATTTGAAATGGGTACACCCGGTCATCCTCTGCGGCCAGCATTCGCTGCCGATCTTTTGCCTCAGCGTTTTCCTGTCGTTCTCGGCGCATTGGATCCTGATGCAATTCACCAGGGGCGTCTGGGAGCAACTCGCCGTCTCGTTCGCCGGCTTCGTCATCATGTTCGGGGCGGCGTGGCTGCTCGACCGCGCCGAGCGGGTGCCCAGCCTCTTCGTCAAGGTGACGGATGTCGACGACGAGACCGAGGCCGCCGCCGATGGCGTGCCGGTAACGGTCATCGGCGCGGCTCAGGCTCGCCGCTGAGAACACATCGCGTCGCCGGGACGATTTTTCGGGAGAGATGCATGTCGAGATTTTTGTTGACGATTGCCGGCGCCCTCCTGCTCCTCGTCTGCAACGCGTCGGCGCAAGGGCCGTCGCCCGAGGCGATGGATGCTGCGCGAAAACTCGTCGCCACGCTGAAGATCGCAGATCAGTATCGCGCGGCGCTCCCGCAGCTCCTGCTCAAGCTGAGACCCGTGGTCGCACAGGACCGGCCTGAGATCGAGCACGATTATGACGCAATGACGGCGCCGGGCTCCAACATCTACGCGCCGTTCTTTGCCTCGATGATCGACCAGATCGCCGCTCTTTATGCCCAAAACTTCACCGTCGACGAGCTGCGCCAGATCGAGGCGTTCTATGCCCAGCCTGCCGGGAAGAAGTTTCTGGAAAAGTCGGATGTGCTGGCGCAGGCGAGCGCGCAGATCGGCCAGGACGTCAACCAGAAGGCCGCCGACGAACTGAAGCAGCGCCTCATCGAGGCGCTGCGCCAGAAGGGGCACAAGCCCTGAGCTTGGACCGGCAGGGTACGCGAGGCTAGGCCTTGCGTACCGGTTGCCTCACTTCACCAGGGGACAGCCGCCGTCCTTTAGCGGCCGGAACGCCTGGTCGGCCGGCACTTCCGCGAGCAGCTTGTAATAGTCCCACGGGCCCTTCGATTCCTCGGGCTTCTTCACCTGGAACAGGTACATGCTGTGCACCATGCGGCCGTCCTCGCGGAGTGTGCCGTTGTCGGTGAACGCGTCCTTCACCGGCAGCTCGCGCATCTTCGCCATCACCGTCTTGGTGTCCCGGGTACCGGCGGCCTGGACGGCCTTCAGATAGTGCAGCGTCGCGCTGTAGGTCGCGGCCTGGTTCATGGTCGGCATGCGCTTGACGCGCTCCTGGAAACGCTTGCCGAAGGCGCGGGTCTTGTCGTTGAGGTCCCAGTAATAGGCCTCGGTGATGATCAGGCCTTGCGCGAGCTTCAAGCCCAGGCTGTGCACGTCGGAGATGAACATCACGATCGCAGCCAGGTTCTGGCCGCCGGCGACGATGCCGAACTCGCCGGCCTGCTTGATCGCGTTGATGGTGTCACCGCCGCCATTGGCGAGCCCGATGATCTTGGCCTTGGAGGCCTGGGCCTGCAGCAGGAATGACGAGAAATCGGCCGTGTTGAGCGGATGCTTGACGCTGCCGAGCACCTTGCCGCCGGCAGCCTTGACCACGTCGGAGGTGTCGCGCTCGACCGAATGGCCGAACACGTAGTCGGCGGTGAGGAAGAACCAGCTGTCGCCGCCGTTCTTGACGATGGCGCTACCGACGGTGTGGGCGTTGGCATAGGTGTCATAAGTCCAGTGCGCGGTGTAGGGCGAGCAGGATTTTCCGGTGATGTCGGAGCTTGCCGCGTCGGCCACGATCATCACCTTCTCGTACTGCTTCGACAGCTCCATCACCGCGAGCGCGGTGGCCGAGGTCGGCAGGTCGATGATCATGTCGACACCCTCGGTCTCCCACCACTTTCGCGCGATGGTGGAGGCGACGTCGGGCTTGTTGAGCACGTCGGCTGCGACCATCTCGATCGGCTTGCCGAACGTCTGGCCGCCAAAATCCTCGATCGCCATCTTGGTGGCCTCGACATTCCCCTGGCCGCCGATGTCGGAATAGACCGAGGAGAAGTCGGAGAGCACGCCGATCTTGAGCGGGGCCTGCTGGGCGGACGATGGATTGATGAAAAACGCAGACAGCAGGCCGGCCGCGAAGGCGGCGAGCGCGATCCGATACATGGCATTTCCCCCGACATTTTTAGTGGGTGCACCAGCCCAAGTTTGCCTCGGTGAAGCGGCAATTCTTGCGTCATGACGCCAGCATGCAGGCAATTTGACCCGGCCGACAGCGCCGACTACGCTTCGCGCAAATTGCAAATCCCGGGGAGTAGAAATGTCGAGCGACACCGCGGCCACCATCTCGAAAGCGCGCGAGCATTCCATTGGTGATCTTCTGCGCCGCTCGGCAGGCCGCGAGCCGGACAAGCTCGCGGTGAGCTGCGGCCATGTCAGCTGGACGTTCGCCGAGATGGACGCGATCTGCAACCGGCTCGGCCGCGGCCTGCTCGGTCTTGGCGTGAAAAAGGGCGACCGTCTCGCCGTGCTCTCGCGCAACTCGCATGCCTTTGCCGCGCTGCGTTTTGCGGTGGCCCGCATCGGCGCGGTGCTGGTGCCGATCAACTTCATGCTCAATCCGGACGAGATCAATTTCATCCTGAAGAGCTCCGGCGCAAAACTGCTCGCGACCGGTCCCGATTTCGTCGAGCCCGCGCGCGCGGCTTCGGCCAAAGGCTGCGCGGTCGAAAAGATGGTCTGGCTGCCGGGCGAGGATCCGGCCACGGCGCCCGCGGGCCTCACCACTTTCGACGATCTCCTCAACCCCGACGGCGCGTTCCTGGAGGCCTCGGTCGACAGCCGCGATCTCGCACAGATTGTCTATACCAGCGGCACGGAATCGCTGCCCAAGGGCGCGATGCTGACCCATGAAGCCGTGATGTGGCAGTACGTCAGCTGCATCATCGACGGCGGCATGAGCGCGGACGACAAGTTCCTGCACGCGCTGCCGCTCTATCATTGCGCCCAGCTCGACGTCTTCCTGGGACCGCAGATCTATCTCGGCGCCTCGGGCGTGATCACGGGCAAGCCGACCGCCGACAACATCCTGGCGCTGGTCCAGGCGCACAAGATCACCTCGTTCTTCGCGCCGCCGACGATCTGGATCGCGATGCTGCGCTCGCCGAATTTCGACAAGACCGATCTGTCGACACTTCAGAAGGGTTATTACGGCGCCTCGATCATGCCCGTGGAGGTGCTGCTCGAGCTGCAGCGCCGCCTGCCCAACGTCAAGTTCTGGAATTTCTACGGCCAGACCGAGATCGCGCCGCTCGCGACCGTGCTGCGGCCCGAGGACCAGCTGCGCAAGGCCGGCTCGGCCGGCAAGCCCGTGCTCAATGTCGAGACGCGCGTGGTCAACACGGCGATGGAAGATGTGAAAGTCGGCGAGGTCGGGGAGATCGTTCACCGCTCGCCGCATCTTCTCTCCGGCTACTACAACGATCCCGTGAAGACCGCGGCGGCATTCAGCGGCGGCTGGTTTCACTCCGGCGATCTCGCCACCATCGATGAGGACGGCCACATCACCGTGGTCGACCGCGTCAAGGACATGATCAAGACCGGCGGCGAGAATGTCGCGAGCCGCGAGGTCGAGGAGATGGTCTACCGCATCCCCGCGGTCTCCGAGGTTGCCGTGGTCGGCCTGCCCGATCCGCGCTGGATCGAGGCGGTCACGGCGATCGTCGTGGTCAAGACCGGCGAGAAGCTCGACGAGGACACCGTCATCAAGCACTGCGCCGGCCAGATGGCGCATTTCAAGGTGCCCAAGCGCGTCATCTTCGTCGACAGCCTGCCGAAGAACCCGAGCGGCAAGCTGCTCAAGCGCGAGCTCCGCCAGCGCTTCGTCGGCGGCGAGACACTCGACAAGGCGATCCAGAAGAATTTTGGGACGTAAGCACGGAGCGGTCGCCATGAAAGCCTGGCAAGTCGCGCGCGACTGGTCGATCGAGGGGATGGAGCTGGTCGATCTGCCGAAACCGACGCCTGGCCCCGGCCAGGTCGCGGTACGGATGAAAGCGGCATCGCTCAACTACCGTGATCTGCTCACGGTGCAGGGTAAGGGCGGCGTCTCCCGATTGCCGCTGATCCCGTTCTCGGACGGTGCCGGCGAAGTCATCGCGGTCGGCGACGGTGTTGCCCGCGTTGCGGTTGGCGATCGCGTCTGTCCGATGTTCTTCCAGTCCTGGATCGACGGGAAGGTGTCGGCGTCCAGCCGCCGCTATGCGCTCGGCGGCACGCGGCCGGGCGTGTTGCAGGAGGTGATGCTGCTCGATGCCGAGGGCGTCAGCCGCATTCCATCGCACCTTTCGTTCCTGGAGGCGGCGACGCTGCCCTGTGCTGGCCTCACGGCGTGGCGCGCGCTGTTCGAGGAGGCCAGGGTGAAACCCGGTGACACCGTGCTGGTGCAGGGCACCGGCGGTGTCTCGATCTTCGCGCTGCAATTCGCAAAGCTCACCGGCGCGAGCGTGATCGTGACGTCGTCGAGCGACGAGAAGCTCGAACGTGCCAAGGCGCTCGGCGCCGACCACACCATCAATTATCGTTCGGTGCCGGAGTGGGGCAAGGCCGCGGCCGATTGGACTGGCGGCGGTGTCGATCACATCGTCGAGGTCGGCGGCAAGGATACCTTTGCGCAGTCGCTCGAGGCTGTCAGGATCGGTGGCAACATTCTGGTGATCGGCGTGCTCACCGGCTTTTCGCAGCAGATCGCGATTCCAAGCCTGTTCTCCAAGAACCTGCACGTCATCGGCCTGTCGGTCGGCAGCCGGCGGATGTTCGAGGCGATGACAGCCGCGATCGGGCGCAACGGCATGAGGCCAGTGATTGACCGTGCGTTCGGCTTTGACGCCGTGCCGGACGCGTTGCGGCTGATGCAGCAGGGCGGTCAATTCGGCAAGATCGTGGTTGAGTTTGCCTAGTCCATCTCGCCGGAAAGCATCCTGACGTCGTCGGGCGTCCGTCCGAAGCGGCGGCGGAATGCGCGGTGGAAGTAGGAGACGTCGTGAAAGCCGGCGAGGTGCGCGATCTCGATGATCTTGCGCGTTCGCAGGTTTGGATTCCGAAGCAGCCGCTGCTCCAGAACGAAGCCGCTATAGGTGATGCCGGCCTGCTCGAACATCAACTGGATCGTGCGCGGGCTGATCCGGTGCGCGGCTGAAAGGACGGTGAGCGACAGCGCGGGGCTGTCGAGCTGGGCCAGGATGTCGGATTTGAGCGTTTCGAGACGCGCCGCCGCAAGGCCGCGCATGCGAGCTTGCTCGGCGACATCGCCGCGCGCGCCGATCATCAGCACGGAGAGGTCGAACAGATGCTGCGAGACTGCATCGAGCTCCGCGGGCGCGAGCTTGTCGGCATAGGTGTGCGCAAGGTCATAATATCGCAGGTACATCGCCGTGATCGGATTGGCGCCGGGAATCGACTGCGCAATCAGGTCCTCGGCATTCGGGCACGCGCGCAGCAGCGCCTTGCGCGGCAGTAGCGTCGTCCGGAAGTCGCCGTGCGTCGTCTGGGTGATATGGGCGCCCTTGATCGAGGGGTCGCCGATCGTGACGTCGCCGGCGGCGACCTCCAGCGGACGTCGTCCCATGGCCCCGCTCAGCGCCGAATTCGGCGACACCGTGATCACCAATTCGTCGTTCGTCCCCAGCGACACGAAGGAGATCGGCGTGCCGAACGAGGCCGAGAGTCGGAGGCGCGGAAGAATGGCCGGCGAAATGGTCCGGTGAACACGTCCTTCCCCGATCGGAACGAAATCGACGTCCGCGACCTGGCGGCAGAACTGCTCGCGCCATCTTTCATAGGCCTGGCCATTCGGGTCGCCATCGAATGAGAGTTGAGGCTGGATCATCGATCGGGAAGGGCAGGTTGGTTGGCGATTTACGGCAGGTTGTATCGTCAGGCCGGTGCGCCGCAACCGCAAAAGCGCTGGATTGCGTGATAAGCCACTCGCGGTGACGCGCTGTGACCGCGACCTGGTGCCGCAGCCCGGTGTGCCCGGATCGTAAAAGCAATTCGCGCCGTGATGTCCGGGCGGCCGCTTGGCTCAATACTTCTTCACCGCGGCACCGAAGGCCAGCCACAACACCATCGATGCGAGCCCGAAGCCGCCGAGCAGCAGGAAGGTCGAGCCGTAGCCGATCCATTGCGCGATCCAGCCGCCGAGCGCGGGGCTGAGACTCGCGCCGATGCCTTGCACGGTGATGACGGCGCCCTGGCCGAGATTGATGCGGCCGGTGCCGTTGAGTGAGCGCGCGACCATGCCGGGGACGGCCACCGTCTGCAGCCCGGTGCCGATGCCGTCGAGCACCTGCATCGGCACGACGCCCCACCATCCCGTGACGAAGAAGGCGAGCACGCCGCGGATGGGCAGGAACATGAAAGAGACCAGGATCACCGGCCAGTAGTTGCGCTTGCTCGCGGCCTTCATCGCGATCAGCGACGTCACGACCATCACGCCCTGCGCGATCACGACGGTGGTCGCGACGAAGGTCGGGCCGTTGGCCTGGCCTTCGGCCACCGCCGCAAGTCCATAGAGCGGTACGATCGCGGCGTTGCCGAGATGAAACAGCGCGAGCGCCAGCGCCAGCACGAGCAGCGCCCGGTGCTTGAGCAGTATGGTGAACGCATCCGGCGCGCTGTCAGGGTCATCCTCCTTGCTGCCGCGCGAGGCGCGATCGTCGATCGCCTTTGCGGGGATCATCAGCACGCAGGCAATCGCGATGGCGCCGAACACGGCCGCCAGCACGAACACGAAGACATAGCCGAACTTGTAGCCGAGATAACCCGACAACGCTGCGCCGACCATGTTGCCGGCATGGTTGAAGGCCTGGTTGCGGCCGTTCAGCGCATTGAAGCCTTTTTGTTTGGCGATGCCGAGGGTGATGCCTGTGACCGCCGGCACGATCGCGGCGCTCGCCAGCGATTGCGCGACTTGCGACAACGTGACCGCCCAGAAATTCTGCGAGATCAGGATGATTGCGGACGCAAGCACCACGCAGATGCCGGGGATGACGACCCACAGGCGCTTGTTGCGGCTGGAATCGATGAAACCGCCGATCGGCGTCGTGGCCAGCATGCCCGCGACATTGCCGATCGTCAGCGCGGTGCCGATCAATCCGGTCGCCCAGCCGCGCTCCTGGAGGAACACGCCGACGAACGGTCCGATGCCCGACTGCATGTCGGCCATGAAGAAGTTGACTGCGTAGAGGGGCCAGAGGCGGGGAGGGGAGCGCGATGCCATCGGGACGTTGAGCGACTGCCGGCGGAAATGGTCTTGCACAAGCAGGGCTGACAAGACGGGCTGACATGACCGGCCAACTGGCGCCGGGGCGGACCGGAAAGTAACATGTGCTAGCCGGGTTGGTTCCTCCGCACTTGCGATGGGAGGGCTACGGCGTCATCTCGTGGGTGTCCCCTCCTTCTTCTGGATCATGGCCATGCCTCTCTGGACCTGCGAAACCTGCGGCGCGCAATTTTCGGACAGCGGAAATCCGCCCGCATCCTGTCCGATCTGCGAGGACGAGCGGCAGTTCGTGAACTGGAAGGGCCAAACCTTCCTCACACGCGCGGAGCTGGCTGGCGGCCACCGCCTGGTCTGGCGCGATGATCTCGGCCTCACCGGCCTTGCGCTCGAGTCGAGCTTTGCCATCGGGCAGCGCGCGCTGCTGGTCCCCGACGGCGGCGGATGCGTGATGTGGGATTGCATTCCGCTAGCGACGTCGGAAGCGATCGCGCATGTGCGGTCGCTCGGCGGATTGAAGGCGATCGCGATCTCGCATCCGCATTACTATGGCGCGCTTGCCGACTGGAGCGAGGCGTTCGGCGGTGTGCCGGTCTATCTGCATGCCGATGATCGCCAATGGGTGACGCGTCCGCATCCCGCCATCGTGCACTGGACCGGTGATCAACAGCGCATCTCCGACGATGTGCTGCTGCTCCGCACCGGCGGTCATTTCGCGGGCGCGACCATGCTGCACCATGCGCGCGGTGCGGAGGGCAAGGGCGCGCTGCTCACCGGCGACATTGCGCAGGTGACGATGGACCGCCGCTTCGTCAGCTTCATGTACTCCTATCCGAACTACATGCCGCTCAACGCCTCCGCGGTGCGGCGGATCGCGGCTGCTGTGGAGCCGCTCGCCTTTGACCGCATCTACGGCGCCTGGTGGGGCCGCAACATCGCCTCCGGCGCCAAGGCCGCATTCGCAGCGTCCGTGCAGCGATACATCGCGGCCATCGCCTGACGCGCGACGACCAAAACCCCCTTGTCCTGATCTAATAACTGTACTATAAGTACAGATATTAAGCGCAGCGCAACGATGCGTTTGCTGGTCCGGCACGAACGATGCATCGTGGTTGCGGCGGGCGCATGCTGCGGCCGCGTGAGCGGGAGTTGGACGCATGACCGGGCAGCGCGACTACGAGATCTTTGAGGCCGGCGACGTCACGCTTCAGTCCGGCGCCGTCTTCCCCGCGATGAAGCTCGCCTACAAGACTTACGGCACCCTCAGCCCCGCCAGGGACAACGTTATCCTCTACCCGACCTCGTTCAGCGCCCAACACTACGACACGGAGTGGCTGATCGGGCCCGATGGCGTGCTCGACCCTACGCGCTACTTCATCATCATCCCGAACCTGTTCGGCAACGGCCTGTCGTCCTCACCGTCGAATTCCGGCGAGGCGCCTTTCCCGCAAATCACCTATCACGACGCCATCGCGATCCAGCACCGTCTGCTGACCGAGCGTTTCGGTATCACAAAGCTCGCGCTGGTCTATGGCTGGTCGATGGGCGGCATGCAGACCTATCATTGGGCGGCGCTGCATCCCGACATGGTCGCGCGGGCCGCGGTGGTCTGCGGCAGTGCGCGCTGCGCGCCCTATAATTACGTCTTCCTCGAAAGCGTGAAGGCCGCGCTGACCGGTGATCCCGCCTTCCGCGACGGCCGCTTCGTCGAGAAGCCCGTTGCCGGCTATCGCGCCATGGGACGCGTCTATGCCGGCTGGGCGATGTCGCACGGCTTTTACCGCGACGAGCTGTGGCGGGAGGCGGGATTTACCTCGCTCGAGGATTACCTGGTCCGGAACTGGGACGCGACCTTTGCCCGGCGCGACGCCAACGATCTCCTCGCGCAAGCCGGGATCTGGCAGCGCGGTGACATCAGTCGTTGCGTTTCATTCGGCGGCGATCTCGATCGGGCGCTGGCCGCGATCAAGGCGCATGTGCTGCTGATGCCGGGTGCGACCGACCGCTATTTCGACGTCCGCGATAACGAGGACGAGCTCGGCAGGCTGATCAACGCAAAATCGGCGGTGCTGCATCCGATCCCGTCGCTGCACGGCCATCGCGCCGGCAACCCCGTCAACAATCCGCGCGACCAGGCCTTCCTCAAGGCCGAGGTCGCAGAGCTTCTCAGCAAGTAGGGCGAGCCTTCGATGATGACTGACGCGACCGTTTCAGAGCCCGGCCATCGCCTGAAGCCGCTGAGCCCGGCGATGCTGCGTGAATTGTCGGTGCGCTCCAATCTCAGGGGGGCCGCGAAAAGTCTGAGCCATTACGGCCTGATCGTGCTGGTCGGCGCGCTGGTCTGGAAGGTCTCTTCAGCCTGGGGCGTGTTATGGGCGCTGCCGCTGATGGCGGTGCAGGGCTATTTCGTCGCCTTCCTGTTCATGGCGCTGCACGAGACCGCGCACAAGACCGCGTTCAGGAGCCGTGCCCTCAACCTTGCGGTCGGCTATCCCTCGGCCTTCGTCATCGGACAACCTTACGAATATTACTGCCTGTTTCACTGGGACCATCACCGCTACACCCAGGATCCGGACAAGGACCCGGAGCTGATCGTCGGCGTGAAGCCGAAATCCGACACGCAGCTCGCGCTCGCCTATAGCGGCCTGCTTCAGGTCGCCGGCCGCCTCCGGTTGATGCTCGGCCACGCCGTCACCGGCAAGGTCACCGTGCCCTGGATTCCCGAAAACAAGCGCGCCATCATCGTGCGCGAGGCGCGCGCCTATGCCGGGCTCTATGCGCTGCTGCTCGCGCTCTCGCTATGGTTCTCCTCGGCGTTGCTGCTCTGGGTCTGGATTGTCCCGCTCATGATCGGGCAGTCCTTCCTGCGGCCCTATCTCTATGCCGAGCACACCGGCTGCGACCGCACCCGCAGCGCCTTCCAGAACACGCGCACCACCTACACCAGCGCGATCGTCAAATGGTTCGCGTGGAATATGCCCTACCACGTCGAGCATCACGCCTATCCTTCGATCCCCTTCCACGCCCTGCCGAAGCTGAACGAGATCGTGGACGGCGAGATCGTCTATCGCGGCCGCGGCTATATCGCGACGACGCGCGAGACCTGGGCCTGGTTTCGCCGGCAGCGGCAGATAGGTTAACCCAATGCAAAACTCCGGCCGCAGCGCGGCCGGAGTTTTGTCGAGGGCGTCAGATATCAGTAGATCCCGTAGGCGCAGACATTCACGACGCGGACGCGCAGGCCGTGGCGGGTCTGGACGACGCGCTCCTGGTAGCAGTTGCTGACGCCGGTGTTGACGTAGACGCCGCCAAAACCCCAGCCGGGACCCCAGTGATGATGGAAGCCGTGGGCCGAAGCCGCGGTGGGCGCGAGACCGGCAGCACCGAGCGAACCAGCGGCGATCAGACCAAGAGCAAGCTTACGAAACATTTTCATTCTCCAGTGTGGCGCTAAGGCCGTTGTTGTGTCCCTGCATCTCCGTCGGGCCGAGACGCGAACGCGTTCAGGGCGCGAGGCAGGAATCGTGTTTCAGGAATGTTTCGCGGGTTTCGGCGAAATGCGCCGCCGTCAGGCTTTTCGCGCCGCTGCGCGATAGCACGCAGCCATCGCCTGCGTCATCTCCGCCATCTTCTCGCGGAGATCGGCGGGCTCCAGCACTTCGGCCTCGGACCCCAGCCGCAACAATTCGGATGCCGCGTGCCATGACGTCTTGCCGGTCGGCACGCGCGCGATGCGCCAGCCGTCCGCATCGATGGTCTCTTCAAGTTGCGTGCGTGCCCTGACATAAGGCTGGCTCAGCGCGTCGAGCAGTTTGACGCCTAATGGCGACAGCCGCACGATCGCGACATTGGGATGCATCTCGGCTTCGAGGCGAAGCGTCGCAGCCTGCCAATAGGCGGCGAGATCGAACGCGGCGGGACGATCGAAGCGGTCGTCGAGCGCGGTGCAGTCCAGCACGCGCGCGACACGATAGGTGCGCACACTGCCGTCGACTTGGCCTGCGAGATACCAGCTGCCGCCCTTCAGCACGAGACCGAGCGGCGCGACGCGGCGCTGCTTCTCCGCGCGCCAGCTCTGGTAGCGGATCTTGATCAGCGTCCCGCGCAGAGCGGCGCCGGCAATGGTGCGCAGATGTTTGGGTTCTTCCGTCTCGCCGAACCAGCCGGGTGCATCCAGGTGAAAACGCTCCTGCATCCGCCCGGCGTCTTCGCGAAGGTTGGCCGGGAGTGCCGCCATCAGCTTGTTCTGCGCGGCGATCATCGCCGCGTCCAGCCCGAGCGCCGCGGCCGGTCCCGGCAGTCCCGCAAGGAACAGGGCCTCCGCCTCGTTCTGCGACAGGCCGTTCAAACGCACGCGATAACCGTCGAGCAGGCGATAGCCGCCCTCCGCGCCGCGGTCGGCATAAACGGGGACGCCGGACGCCGCGAGCGCGTCGATGTCGCGATAGATCGTGCGCACGGAGACCTCGCAGGCCTCCGCAAGCTCGGGCGCAGTGACCTGCCCCCTGGCCTGGAGGGTGGTGAGGATCGACAGCATTCTGCTCGCGCGCATGGTCCCTTAAACCATACCTGACACAAGATGTCAGGTATGGTCCGCTACAAGCGCCATCGCCAGCCGGCCAGATGGAGACCTGCTATGACCGATCAGAACCGCATCACCCTGTATTATTCGCCGCAAACCCGCGCCACCGGCGCGCGGGTGCTGCTGGAGGAGCTGGGCGCGCCCTACGATCTCCACGTCCTCAACATGAAGGCCGGCGAGCAGCGCCAGGGCGCCTATCTCGCCATCAATCCGCTCGGCAAGGTGCCGGCGGTCCGCCACGGCGAGGCGCTGGTGACCGAGCAGGTCGCGATCACCATCTATCTCGCCGACCTGTTTCCGCAGGCGGGGCTGACGCCCGCGCTGAATGATCCGCTGCGCGGTCCTTACCTGCGCTGGATCGCCTGTTACGGCGCATCGTTCGAGCCGGCCTTGATCGACAAGTTCATGCAGCGCGAGCCGGCGCCGATCATGCAGTCGCCCTATGCCGATTACGACACCATGCTGGGCGCCCTCGAGACGCAATTGTCGAAGGGGCAGTATCTGCTCGGCGAGCGCATGACGGCTGCCGATATCTTGTGGGGTCTCGCGTTCAGCTGGACGATGATGTTTGGCATCGTGCCGAAGAAAGATGTATTCGTTCGCTATGCCGAACGCATGACCTCCCGGCCTGCGTTCCAGCGGATCAATGCCGCCGACGATGAGATGGCGGCGCAGCACGCCGCGGCCGCAGGTGGTTGAATGATCCAGGGTTGCAGATGACAAAGTCGATCCACACGACCAACTGCGTCAACACCTTCATCCGGGTCGCTGACGACTGTCCCGCGCATACCGGCGAGGAGCCGCCGCTGCGCGCGGGAAAGCCGACGGTGGCGTGCCTGCAATACGAGATGATCGCCAAGGCACCCTACAAGCACACGTCCGACGACGTGATCTTCGCGACGTCCGCGCCGGGACGCGAGCTCGATGTGAAGGCGACGAAGACGGAGAAGCGTGCGGCCCGTGAAGCGTTCTTCTCCCGGGGGCAGGCGTGCATGAGGGCGTCGAGCCTGGGCAAGCGCTTCGGCTGGGGCGTTCATGCCGACAGCGAGGGCCGGATCGCGATTTACGCCGTCGACAGCAAACGCTACCAGGCTCTCGTCCGCGATCCCAAGCTCACGCAGGTGCGCGCGATGCGGTCGCAGCGGGCGTGATCAGTATTTTGGCGGCCGTTTTTCCGCGAACGCCTTGATACCTTCCTTGATCTCGGCGCCGCGCATGCTGTCGCGGTGGCGCTGATCGGCGGCCGCTTCGTCCAATTCGCCGCGGGCGAATTCGTTGATGGCGCGCTTCATGCCGGCCATTGCCTGCGGCGCGTTGCCGGCGAGAACCGTGGCGAGCTTGTCGACCTCCTCGTCGAGGAGTTCCACCGGCACCATGGCGGTGAGATAGCCGATCCGCAGCATCTCCGGCGCGCTGATCTTCTGCGCGGTGAGGAACAGCTTCTTCGCGTTGTCGACGCCGAGCCGCGTCACGTAACGCTTGATGCCGCTTCTGTAGTAGTGCAGTCCGAGCCGCGCCGCCGGCATGAACATCTCGGCGGTGTCGACGCCGATGCGGAAATCGCAGGCGAGCGCGAGGTCGGTCGAGCCGCCATAGACGCCGCCATTGAGCCGGCAGATCGTCGGCACGCCGAGATCCTCCAGCCGGTTGACGACGACCTCGAACGCCGAGCCCGCGCTCTGCTGCTCGTTGGCGCTGACCGCGCGCTCGGCAACCGAGTTGAGGTCGTAGCCCGCCGAGAAGGCCCGCCCCGTGCCGGTCAGCACCAGCACGCGGATATCAGGATCGGCCTCGATCCGGTCGAAAAGCCTGACCAGCTCGCCGAGATCCTCGGCCTGGAGCCGGTTGAGATGTTTGGGCCGGTTGAGGCGGATGGTGGCGCGTGCGCCGTCACGTTCGAGCACGGGGCTTGAGGCCGCGTCGGCTGTGTCCGACATTCTTGTCTCCATTTATATTTATTGTTTTCGAGCGTGCGGCGTTTGGCTTCCGCGTCGATGGTCTCGGCGAGATCGGGATGCCGCGCCATCAGCACGCGGAAGTCGACGAGGTCGAGCACCAGCAGCCGCGACACCTTCGTGGTCGAGACATTGGCGCCGCGCATATTGTTGCCGAGCAGGGCCATCTCGCCGAAGAAGGCGCCATCGCCGAGCTGGACCTTCTTGCCGGGCAGGTCGACCTCGACCTCGCCGGCGGCGATGAAATACATGCAGTCGCCCTGCGCCCCCTTCCGGATGATCATGGTGCGGGCCGGCAGCTCCATGGTGCGCAGCATGTGGGTGACGTCGGCGATGGCGGCAGGCCCGAGCGCTGCGAAGAACGGCACCTTGCTGACGGATTCCCAGGTCTTGAGGAAATTGTCGCGGCGGGTCTCAGCGGCAAAGCCGGTGGCCAGGATGCCGGTCCAGAGCCCGAACACGCCGAGGCCTGAGATCATCACCATCGCCGCCACCACGCGCCCGAGCGGCGTCACCGGCACGACGTCGCCATAGCCCGTCGTCGTCAGCGTGACGACAGCCCACCACAGCGCGGCGGGGACGCTGCCGAAAGTCTGCGGCTGCACGTCCCGCTCCAGGAAATATTCGGCGACGGAAGCGAGGAACACCACCATCAGGAAGATCACGAGCACGCTGACCAGCGGTCCCGATTCCAGCACCAGCACCCGGCGGAGCTGCCGCAGGCCGGGAATGCCCGGCACCACCTTGAGGACCCAGAGCACGCTGAGCAGCCACGCCGTCTTCGGCTCGATGCCGATCAGGAGCGCGACCGGCACGGCCAGCGCGCCCAGAGCATCGACCACTCCGGCAGAGGAGGTCATGTAGAGCGACAGGCGCCCCGTTTGTGCCATGTGGCGCAGCCGGACCACCCATTCGAACACGAAATAGACGAGGCAGGCCCAGAGCAGGGCGTCGACCCAGCGGGGCGCCGTCTCATAGGCCGGGTTGACCGTCAGCAGCACCATGCTGAGCACGCCGAGGCCAACCGCCGCATAGGCCGCCTTGGTCATGTTGCGGCCGGCCGTGGCGGCCACGAACTGGGCCAGTGCGGGGATCAGCGGCTTGGACATGCGGGAAGGCGGGCTCGGTCGTGTCTCTTGAGGTCCCGGCTGGGACGCCACCGCCAAAGTGCCCGCCCGGGCAGGAGCCGTCAACGACGGGCAGGGCTTGCCCGCAGCATCGTCGGATAGGGGCGCGGAAGCCCGGTGCCGTGGTGGATCCGGGGACTACCTGAAATGTGGTGGCTCGTCGTAGCCGCGGCGGCTGCTGAAGAAAAGCAACACCATCAGGCCGATGCCGACGACGAGGGAGAAGCCTGCCCCCAGCGCCAATGCCACATAGCCTTCCGTCGGGATCGGCTCGCCCTCGATCGCCATTGCGGAATAGGCGAAATATCCAGCCGCCACCAGCATGCCCAGAAGGATTATGATGAGGAGTGTACGCATCACGCGTGCTCCGGTTGTATCCGGGAACAAACGGTTGTGAATGGGGACGGTTCCCGAATCCGGCCCGGGGATTCGCGGGAAATGTCGGCAAGGCGCCACTGCAAGACCGTCAAATCGATAGGTCAGGCACTCTGAGCTGTCTTCACCACGACGATATTGCTCTCGTCCTGCTGGGGAGGGGCCGTATCCTGCGCGATCTTGTCGGCCTCGCCGCAGTGGCGTTTGAGATAGTCACGGCGCATGCCGATCTCGTCGCGGACGAACTCGTAGCCGAGCTTGAAGGTGTCGAGCCCGTCGGTACTGATCGTGCCGTCTCTGAGACCTATGACGGCGCCGCGCAGAATGCCCTCCAACTCATCCTGGAGACATTCGAGCTGGTCCAGCGAATGCGCGTGCTCGATGCGTTCGCCGATGTCGAGGACGGCGGTTGAAAGCTCGCCAGCCTTCTCAGGCGCGATGCGGGTGATCTTGGCGTAGATCGCGGCGAAGATCGAGCCGATCACGCTGAGCGCGGCGGCGCCCAGATACATCAGGTCGCTGTACTTATCCATGAACGACTTGGTGTCGTCGTTGATGTAGTCGGCCGCCCCCTGATGCGCCATCACGTAGGCATCCTTCTCGACGGAGGCCGGCTCGATCCGGCTGGCGAAGCCGTTGTCGAGCCCGAGCGCGGATTTGTTCTCATAGACGACGCGCGCGAGCTCGCCCGCCGTGCTCGCCGACATCCTGGATTGCGTGACCAGCAGCCATTCGAGCCCGATCGTGTCGAGGTCGTCGTCGGGAATTTCCGGCGATGCGGACAGCGTGCCCGCGGTTAGCGTCTCGCTGGAAATGCCGGGAATCTTGCGCGCCAGCGCCTTGGCCTCGTCGATCGCGTTCAGCGTGAAGCCGCCGCGCTTGGCGACCTGCTCATAGGCCTTGTCCCGCACCGCCCTGGAGGCATGGACGATGGCGATCACCGCGCCAAACCCGCTCGCCGGCGCAAACAGCTTGTCGAGCGTTGCACCCTGCGGCGCCATCTGGATCCTGGCGGCGTCCGGACCGTCGGGGATGTCGAGGATGCTGCGGACGAAGGCGAGCGAGGATTCGTTCTCGGCGAGGACGGCGACTTTCTTCTTCTTGAGTTCGGCGAGCGACTTGATCTTCTTGCTGCCGGGACCGAGCAGCAGCACCAGATCGTGCTCGAGGATCGCGAGCGTGCGCGCCCGCAGCGGCACCTTGGTGTCGGTGCGAAGGACGGCGAGGTCGGCCTGCTTGCGGTCGAACTGTGCGAGCGCCCTGGCGTTGTCTGGGTTGTTGACGATCTTGATCCGGAAGCGCGAGGCGTTGTTCTTCAGCAGCGTGGCAAGCTTGGCGGCGAACAGCGCTTCGTCGCTGTTGGGGGGGCCGACGGCAAAGGTCAGCGTCTCCGAATTGTGCAACATGGCGCGGCCGCCCCAGACGGTGGCGAGCGACAGCAGCAGGGTCAGCACGACGTAGAGAAAGACCTGCTGCTGATTGGTCTTGATTACCTTGGGGCGCCGCGGCGGCGGTTCGGTCGGTGACGAGGTCGGGCCTTCGGTACTCATGGCAGCACTCCGGCCCTATTCCTGAGTGGCGGACGGCTCGCGGATACGATCGCGGCGGGCGCCCTGCAATTCCTAAACGTCTGAAAAAAGAACGATATTCTCCGCCGACAATGATAGCGCGCCGATACCGGAATGCAAAATTCGAGCCGGAGGTAACCTTACTCGAGCCGGCCGCGGCGATTGGTCATCCTATCACCAGTTAGCCACAGTTGGCGATTTTCCAGTTCCCCCCGGCTGCATTCCGTCGCGGGAGATGTCATAAATCACACGTCCCGGCGATTTGACCGGTCCAAAAAGAAGTTGCGCTGAACGCTCCGGTCTTTCTTGTCACGTCAATGAGGGCGTCAGCTTGTCGTTTCCACCCATGTCATCGGCGGTTCCGGTCGAAGCGCTCATTGGCTGGATGTTGCTGCTCACCTTCAAGCACATCATCGCCGATTTCGTCCTCCAGACCGCCTGGATGGCGCACGGCAAGGACCAGAAGCACGGCTGGGCTTTGCCGCTTCTGGTGCATTGCCTGGTTCACCTCGCGGTTGCGCTGCCGCTGATCCTGTTGGTGGCGCCGCGATTCTGGTTCGTCGCCTTCATCGACTTCGCGATCCACATCACCATCGACCGCGCCAAAGGGTTCGTCTCCGCCAATTTCGGTGTCGACCTGGCGCATCCCTGGTTCTGGACCCTGATCGGCGTCGACCAGGCCCTGCATCACCTGACCGGTTTCGGCCTTTCCATCTTCATGGCGGCGAACTGAGGCCGGCGGCTCTCTGGAGTGGCTGCCGGGCCTGCATGGTTCGAGACGGCGCTGCGCGCCTCCTCACCATGAGGGGGTAGGATCTTTCAGCAGAAACCGACCTCATCCTGAGGAGCCCGCCAATGGCGGGCGTCTCGAAGGATGGCCGCAGGCGGTCGCTACCCCCGCTTTCAACCCACCAGGGCGCCTCCGATTCGCGACCAGGGCGCAAGGACCCCGGGTGACTACCGGGCGGCGTGGTTAACCTTTCATTAGAGAATTGCGCTGCATCTTCGGCAACGAGGAGAACCGCAATGTTTTCAAGCCGCGACGCATATGAAAGCGATTTCTGCCCGGTCCGCGACGAGCTCCTTGGCGAGATGTATCGCGCTAGCGAGAGTGGCCTGCCGAGGCTGGTTGAGAGTGTTTCCCCTGACGCGCGCGCCAGGCTGGCGCTGTTCTGCTATCGCCGCAGCCATCTGCACTCGCTGGCGGTCGCGATCGCAGCCAGCTGCAACGAGCGTGACCTGATCGACAACGGCGGCCGCGTCGGCTCGACGCTGTACGCGCTGTCGCGCGAAAGCACGGTCAAATCGTCGCCGTCGCTGTCGGGGGGCCGCAAGCCGATCACGCTGTCGACCAAGCCGCTCTCGGTGCTTGCACCGCTTGAGGACGGGTTCGACGACGAGGTCAGCGAAGCCGTTCCAGCTGTAGCCGTTCCAGCTTAAGCGACCTCGATTACCGGCAGTCCGAATTTCCGCCGCGCCATCGCGCATTCGGCGTCTCCCGGCATGCAGGTGCGGCACACCTCCGGCCGGACCTCGTAAATGCCGCAGGCCGTCTGCTTTCCGATCTCCCCCCGCAACGCCGAACAACGATCGCCCTCGCAGCGCATGCCGGATTGGCGCGCGTTGACGAGCGTCTCGGGGATTGCGGCAAGCTCCTCGTCGCTCTCGATCGAGAAGCGCGGCCAGTTCTCCGAATAACCACAGCAGGCGCCGCAGCTCTGGCAAAAGCTCGACAGATCGACGGGGGAGATCTCTTCCATCGCGCTCACGTGTCCTTTGGCGGGCCCCAGACCAGGCTCTGCCGCCATCTTGCGCGCAGCACGTCGCGCCGCTCCGGATATCTATCGTCGAGATAGCTCGCATCCACGACGCGGTCGGTGCGGAAGCTGCGGAAGTCGCCGCGCAGCTCGCACCAGGCCGCAAGCAGGCGCACGGCTTCGAGATAGCCGACCGAGATCGGCCAGATCATGCGCTCGCTGGGGCGGCCCTGCTCGTCGCGATAACGCAGCATGATCTTCTTGCCTTCGTGGATCTGAGTGCGCGTGCGCGCCATGTCTAGGCGATCCGGCTCCCTGTTCCAGCTCGGCCGCGCGCGGCTTGCCGGCTCCAGCACGAAGGGACGCAAGCGCTCAGGCACAGTGTCGGCGATCTTGGCCATCAAATCTTCGGCGGCGCGTGCCAGCGCGGAATCGGCATGGCCCGCGACCCATTGCGCGCCCAGCACCGCCGCCTCGATCTCGTCGGGTGTCAGCATCAAGGGCGGCAGGTCGAAACCCTTCTCCAGGATGTAGCCCATGCCGGCTTCGCCGCGGATCGGCACGCGCTGGCCGATCAAGGTTGCGATGTCGCGATAGATAGTGCGCTTCGAGGTCTCGAGCTCGGCCGCGATCGCGTCCGCGGTCAGCGGCTTACGCGTGCGCCTCAGCACCTGGATGATCTGAAACAGCCGGTCGGCGCGTCTCATGACAATTCTCTTATCGGGGGACGGATCAGAAAATGGCGCGCTGCTGCTGACAGGATGTTGGCAGCAGGGGGTGTCTATACCGGGACAACACATCGACTGAAGAGGATTTGTCCATGATCATTCCAACCCATTTTGGCCCGGCGATTCCGATGTTGCGGGCACAGGTCTGGTCCGCCTGGGCGCTCGGCCGCCTCGTTTCGTTCGATCTCATGGCCGTCGACCTCCGATTTGCACTCGCAAGCGTGATGGCACGCTCGCTGACCCGGGCTGCGGACGCGCTGGCCCGTCATGTCATGGCCCGTGCCTGGCGGGGGGCCCGTTTCGCAGAAGATATCACGGCTGCTGCCACCATGGTGGCAGCAGCCGGTCACTAGGTTCCCTCAAAGTTTCGCAAGTCCAAATTTCGCAGCTCCAAATTTCGCAGGTCCAGGAGAGAGTTCGCATGATCACGCTTTATGGCTTTGGCGCCGGCTTCGGCCTGCCGGAAATCAGCCCCTTTGTCACCAAGACCGAGGTCCAGCTCAAGATGGCGGGACTGCCCTACCGGAAGGAGCGGGCGATGCCGCCGGCCTCGCCCAAGGGGCAGCTGCCGTTCATCGACGATGGCGGCGAGGCGGTGGCCGATTCCACCTTCATTCGCGCCCATATCGAGCGCCGCTATGGCTTCGATTTCGACGCCGGGCTGTCGCTGGCCGAGCGGGCGCAGGCCTGGGCGTTCGAGCGCATGATCGAGCATCACGTCTACTGGGCGCTGGTCGGGGCGCGCTGGGTCGATTCGGTCAACTTCGCCAAGGGGCCCGCGCATTTCTTCGACGGCGCGCCGGAGCACAATCGCGAAAAATTGCGCGAGGATGCGCAATTCCGTGTCGCCGAGAACTATCTGCTCTCCGGCCTCGGCCGCCACGCGCCCGATGACGATGTCGATCTCGCGGTGCGTTCGCTGTTCGCGCTCTCGGTCCAGCTCGGCGACAAGGCCTACCTGATGGGCAACAAGCCCTGCGGTGTCGATGCCACCGCCTTCGGCGCGCTCGCCGGAATCCTGACGCCCTTCTTCGAATCCGGCCTGCGTCAGCGTGCCGAGGGATTTGCGAACCTCACCGCCTATGTCGACCGCATGATGGACGATTATTATCCGGAGTTCGCCTGGACCCCGCTGCGGCAGGCGGCCTGAGGCCGAATGGAATGAGACTCCTCTCGCGCCCCGAAGGAGGTGCGTTCCCTCCCCCCTTGCGGGGGAGGGCTAGGGAGAGGGGTAGCCCAGCAAAAGGTGCCGGTTGTTGTTGATGCATCGAGGGCGGGTGCGTGACGGAAAGAATCCCCGTGCGGCACCCCTCTCCCTGCCCCTCCCCCGCATCCGCCTTCGCCAAGGCTACGGCGGACAAGAGGGGGGAGGGAACGGAGAGAGCGCTGCTGTTGGCTGAACTCGATTCGACTTCACGCTTGTCAATCTCAAAGCCAAAACAAAAGAGCCGGCCCATCAGGCCGGCTCTCGTCGTCTCGAAACTTTCGCGCCGCGCCTTACCTCACCAGCGTGTACTTGCCGTTCTTCACGGTGAGCAGGATGCGCGAGCGCTCGTCGAGGCCGTAGCGGTCCTTTTCGGTGAAGTTGTAGACGCCCTGGCTCGCTGCCAGCTCCTTCTCCGACAGCAGCGCCTGGCGGATCGCTTCGCGGAATTCCGGCGTGCCGGGCTTTGCGGTCTTCAGTGCCGTCGGAATGATGCGCTTGAGGATCTCGAACGCATCATAGGAATGACCGGCGAACTGGCTGCGGCTGTTCGGGCCGTACTTGGCCTCATAGGCGGTGTTGAGCGCGAGGCCCGGCTTCTTGGTGGCGGCCTCGTCGGGCTGGTCCTCGGGATCCATGACGGGACCGGAGGCCATCAGCACGCCTTCCGCTGCTTTGCCGGCGATGCGGATGAAGTCCATGCTGGCGGCGCCATGGGTCTGGTAGATCAGGCCCTGATAGCCGCGCTCGCGCAGCTCGGTCTGCGGCAGCGCGGCCGCGGTCCCGGAAGCGCCGACCAGGATCGCGTCGGGGTTGGCGGCGACGAGCTTCAGCACCTGTCCGGTCACCGACGTATCAGGGCGGGCGAAGCGCTCCTCATCGGCGATGGTGATGCCCATCGGCACCGCCTGCGCCTTCAGGTCGTTGAACCAGAGGTCGCCATAGGAGTCGGAATAGCCGATATAGCCGACGGTCTTCACGCCCTTCGCCTTCATGTGGTCGTACAGCACCTTGCCCACGATCGGGATCGGCTGCGGCATCGCCACCGACCACTTCATGCGCTCAGGCGTGATCGGGAACGGCGCCAGGCCGAAATGCGGAATGCCGGCCTCGTTGGCGACGTTGGAGACCGCGATGGTCGGCGGCGTCAGCGCCGAGCCCATGATGATGTCGGCCTTGGATTCGGTCACGAAGCGGCGGGCGTTGGTGGTCGCCGTGGTGGGATCGCCGCCATCGTCGAGCACGATCACCTTCAGCGGCACGCCGCCGATCTCCTTCGGCACGAATTCCAGCGCGTTGCGCTCGGGAATGCCGAGCGCCGCGCCCGGGCCGGTCGTGGTGGTGGTGATGCCGATGGTGATTTCGCTGGTCTGGGCCAGCGCAGGCAGAGCCGGCAGGGCAAGCGTCGCAGCAGTGATGGCGGCGGTCAGGTAAAAGCGTTTCATCTATTCCTCCCTTGACGTGTTTCTTTGAAAGCAGAAATCGGGGGGTAATTCAGCCCCCTCTTTTGGCGATGCGGCGATTTAGCTCCAGACCTAATTCCCCGTGAATTTGGCTACCATTTCCGCCGGAAACGGTGCCGATTTCAGCTTGTCGGGGTTAACGGGATCGCGGCCGACCAGGACGCGGGTCTCAAAACCCTCGATCGCCAGCGCCACGCCCTTGTAGACGTTGTGCTTCACCTCGAAGCTCGAGCGCTTGATGCTCTCGATCTTCGTCTCGATGGTGATCCAGTCGCCATAGGTCGACGGGATGTAGAACTTGGACCGCGTGTCGACCATGGGGATGCCCACCAGGCCGTATTTGCGGACCAAATCCTGCTTGGAGAATCCGGCGACCTCGAACAGGGTCGACGTCGAATCGTCGAACATCGCGAAATAGCGCGGGTAATAGACGATGTTGGCGGGGTCGCAGTCGCCCCACTGGATCTGGACGTCGCGCCGGTTCACGAACATGCGGTGGCCCTGCTTTCGTTGCGCCTTACTTCGGCGCCATGCGCAGCGAGCCGTCGAGGCGCACCACTTCACCGTTCAGGTACGAATTCTCGACCATGTGCAGCGCGAGCGCGGCGAACTCGTCGGCGTGGCCGAGCCGGCGCGGGAACGGGATCGCGGCGGCGAGCGAGTCCTGGGCTTCCTGCGGCAGGTTGGCGAGCAGCGGCGTCAGGAACAGGCCGGGCGCAATCGTCAGCACGCGGACGCCGAACTGCGCGAGCTCGCGCGCGATCGGCAGTGTCATGCCGACGATGCCGCCCTTGGAGGCCGAATAGGCCGACTGGCCGATCTGGCCGTCATAGGCGGCAACGGACGCGGTATTGATGATGACGCCGCGCTCGCCGGTCGCCTGCGGCTCGAGCTTGGACATCTCGGTTGCGGCGAGGCGCAGCATGTTGAAGGTGCCGATCAGGTTGACCTTGATCACCTTGTCGAAATCGGCAAGGGCCATCGGTCCGTCGCGGCCGACCACGCGCTTGGCGACGCCGATGCCGGCGCAGTTCACCAGCACGCGCGCGGGTCCATGCGCCTTGGTCGCCTGCGTGATCGCGGCTTCGGCCGAGGCGGCATCGGAGACGTCGCAGGTCACGGCCACGCCCTTGAGCTCGGCGGCGACGGTCTCCGCAAGCTTGGCATTGAGGTCGAACACCGCGACCTTGGCGCCCTGCGCCGCCAGCTTTCGCGCGGTCGCAGCGCCCAGTCCCGATGCACCGCCGGTAACGATGACTGCCTGATCCTTCAACAACATGGCGTTCTCCTTTGGCGATGGTTTCTTACCCGACCGATATCACACGGTCCGATGGATTGGCAGCGTAGAGCTCCTCGATTAGCGCGTCGCGATGCTCGAGCACCGCGCGCTGGTTGATCGAGCCCTTGTCGGTGACCTCGCCCTTGTCGATCGAGAGCGGCGTATCGAGCAGGATCGCGCGCGTGATCCGCGTCGAGGAACCGGTGGCGGAAGCCAGAAAGCGCGTCAGGCGCTCGCGGAAGGCTTCGCGCACCAGCCGGTCCCGGGCGGTGACGGTGAGATCGTCGGCCGGCAGCGTCGGGTTGATCAGCCGGCAGCCGTCGAGATCGAGTAGCACCAACGCGGAGATTTCGTCGCGGTTGATGCCGGCGATGACGACGTCGCGCACCAGCGGCGCGCAGGCCGCGACGAAGCGCGCACGCAGCGGGCCGACGCTGACCCAGGTGCCGCTGCCGAGCTTGAAGTCTTCGCTGACGCGGCCGTCGAAATCGAAGCCCGCGCTGAGATCGTCGGGATCGACGGGCTTGAGCGCGTCGCCCATCTTGTAAAATCCTTCCTCGTCGAAGGATTTTGCGGTGATGTCGCCCTGGCGCCAATAGCCGGGCATCACGTTCGGCCCCTTGGCGCGCACTTCCATCTTGCCGTTGTTCGGCACCAGCTTGGCGTCATTGCCCGACACGGGCAGCCCGACATGGCCGGAGCGGCTGGTGCGCGGATTGACCGACATGAAGAATGGCGCGGTTTCGGTGGCGCCCAGGCCGGTCAGCATCGGCACGCGGTAGCCCTTCTCCTTCACCGCGAGCTCGTCGAGGCTGTTCCAGACGAACGGCGACAACGCCGCGCCCGAGAAGAACATCGCGTGCAGGCGGTCGAAGAACTTTGCGCGCAGGCCCTGGTCGTCGCGCAAATAGGGCAGCAGCGATTCATAGCCCTTGGGGACGTTGAAATAGACCGTCGGCGAAATCTCCTGGAGATTGCGCACGGTCTCCTCGATGCCTCCAGGCACCGGCTTGCCGGCGTCGAGATACATCGAGCCGCCATTGTAGAGCGTCAGCCCGATATTGTGGTTGCCGCCAAAGGTGTGATTCCAGGGCAGCCAGTCGATGATGACCGGCGGCTCGTCCTTGAGGAAGGCGAGCGTCTCGCGCAGCATCACCTGGTTGGCGCAGATCATGCGCTGGGTGTTGATGACGGCCTTGGGATTGCCGGTCGAGCCCGAGGTCAGCAAGAACTTTGCGATCGTGTCGGGGCCGATCCTGTCGTGTATCGCGTCGAGATCGCTGCGCAGCGGCGTCGCCATGAGGTCGGCGAGCAGGGTGACGTCGCGGCCCGGCACGCTGCCCCAGGACGCGGCGATCTCGGTGCCATCAGAGACATTGGCGGCGAGCGCGTCCGCGAACTTGCCGGCGTCCTCGGCGAAGACGAGACCGGGCGTCAGCAGCTTCATCAGGTAAGAGAGCTTGCCGTAATCCTTCGACACCAGCGAATAAGCCGGCGACACCGGGCAGAACGGAATTCCCGCATAGAACGCGCCGAACGCGAGCAGCGCGTGGTCGATCGAATTGCCTGAGAGGATGACGACCGGCCGCTCCGCCGACAGGCCGCGCGCAATCAGGCCGGAGGCAATGTGCCGGCTGGCGGCGAGCAGCTCGGCGTAAGTGATCTTGCGCCAGCCGCGGCCGCCTTCACGCTCGGCCATGAAGATTCGGTCCGGCGTCGTCGTCGCCCAATGATGCAGGCGGTCGGTGAGGCGGACCGGATAGTCGCCGAGCGGCTGCTTGGGCCGCAGGTAAATGGTGCCGTCGTCGCGCCGCTCGATGTTGACGGCGGGATCGCCGAACGAAATGGGCCGCAGCGGGGAAGTGCTCGCGCCGCGCTCCATGCTGGAAGAGGACGGCTGCCCGCTCATGACTTCGGCTTCACCTTTGCGGTCTTGTGTTCGAGGAATTCGCGGATCCTGCGTTTCGCCTCTTTGTCGCTCTGCGCAACCGTTGCCATCAGCGATTCCATCAGCAGGCCGGCCTGCGGATTGGCCTCCGCGATCATCGGCAGCGCCTGGAGCACGGCGAAGTTCGTCAGCGGCGCGTTGGAGGCGACCTTGGTCGCAAGCTCCAGCGCCTTGCCGAGCCCGTTGCCGGCCTCCGTCACATATTGCGTAAAGCCGTAGGAGGCGCCTTCGGTCGCGCTATAGACGCGGCCGGTCAGCATCATGTCCATCATCCTGGCAACGCCGATCAGTCGCGGCAGCCGCACCGAGCCGCCACCGCCGACGAAGATGCCGCGCTGGCCTTCCGGCAGGGCGAAATAGGTCGAGGGCTCGGCGACGCGGATATGGGCGGCGCAGGCAAGCTCCAGCCCGCCGCCGATCACCGCGCCCCGGAGCGCAGCGATCACGGGCACGCGGCTGTACTGGATGCGGTCGAACACCCGGTGCCACATCTGGGAATGGAGGAGGCCGCCGGTCGCGTCGTGGTCCTGAAGCTCGGAGAGGTCGAGACCGCTGGAGAAATGATCGCCGATGCCGTGGATGACGACCGCGCCGATATCCTCGGGCAGGGAGGCAAAGCACTCGCCGATTTCGAGGATGATGCCGTCATTGAGCGCATTGCGCTTGGCCGGCCGGTTCAGGCCCACGGTCAGAACCCGGTCCGCCCGCTCGATCCTCAAAAGCCCGGAGGCGCCCGCGTCAGCGGTCTCGGCGTTTCCCTGTGTCATTTGCGTCCTTGTCAGAATAGTTATGTTGTATAACGAATTCTGGGGGAGTCAAGGAGGGGGCGGCGCGGTCGTAGGTTGGGGGAGGACGCCTTCTGCATTGGGCGCAATCTCCGGAAATGCCTCAGGCGGCGTCGGTCATCAGCTTCTTCGCAGCCTGGGCAAGCAGACCGGATCGCGTGTAGCCGTGGGCTTCGGCATATTTGTCGATCTGCTCCAGCACGTCACCGGGTAGAGTGACATTGACGCGCACGATCTTCGGTTGCTCGTTTTTCACCGATACCAAAATGGCGACACCCGTGCGGTTCTCGGGATCCGACATGATCTCTTCGAGCGAGGAAGGCTCCGGGATCGCTTCTCCGTCTTCCGCCATGCCTTCGAGATGAAACGCCAGCGCTTCCTCGGCCATGTCGCGCGCTTCGTCGAGCGTGGTCCCCGCGGTCACGACGCCCGGCAGGTCGGGAAACGACACGCCAAAATCGCTGTCGGCGTCCTTGTGGATCAATCCAATGTAATGACGCATGGCGCTTACCTCAGCTTCAGGCCGGGCTGCTGCTCAATGCTCTTCAGGGTCCCCAGCGGGACGTCCCGCTTTGGATGAGGCACCGTGACGCGGCCCTTTTTCGCCGGGTGCTTGAATTGGACGTGGCTGCCTTTTTGAGCCACTTGGACCCAGCCATCCCTCTGAAGGGCCGAGATAATTTCCCGGCTATTCATCATGTGTATTTATACACACTGGTGTGGATTTGTCAATACGAGGGTCACACCACCTGATGCACGTCGATCACGACGCGGTCCGCATGGCGTGCGGCTGAGCCGACAAAGATGTGCTCCATCAGCCAGCGATATTTTTCGTGCCCCGTCTCGAATTTCGGGACCGTGCGAAAGTAAATCAGCTTCGGATCGACCGGCTCGCCGCGCTTCAGCTTTTGCAGCAGCTCGACCGGGCCAAAGCGCATGCCCTTGTTCTCGACGTAGACGATAGCGCCGTCATCCGTCTCGAAGGCGTATTTCGCTTCGAGATCGATCAGCTCGTTGGGACGAATGGTCTGGAAGTCGGCGCCGAACGGCAGCACCTTGCCGGTAATCGCACCCGTCACCTCGCCGCCGATAATCGGGATGATGCGGCGGACCCCAATGCCGGTCTCGCCGGCGGTGACGACGTCGCCGATTTTTGCGGTGATCGTGAAGACGTATTTGGTTTCGAGGATGGGATTCATCTATCACTTCCTATGTCAGCGACGTGCTGCTCTTCCTTCTCCCCCTGTGGGAGAAGGTGGCGCGAAGCGCCGGATGAGGGGTTGTCTCCGCAAACGCAGATGTGCGGGCGGAGAGATACCCCTCACCCGTCTCGCCGCTATCGCGGCGAGCCACCCTCTCCCACAAGGGGAGAGGGGACAACCGCGCGTCGCGCAGCAGGCGTTCACTAATGCGCCATCATCCGCGTCGGCAGCCAGGTCGCCAGCATCGGGAAGGCGATCAAAATCACCAGCCGCACCAGATCCGTCGCCACGAACGGGATCACGCCCTTGAAGATCGTGGAGAAGGAGACGTCCTTCACCACGCTTTTGATGACGAAGACGTTCATCCCGACCGGCGGGTGGATCAGGCCGAGCTCGACCGTCATCACGATGATGACGCCGAACCAGATCGGATCAAACCCGAGATGCGTGATCACGGGAAAGATGATCGGCACGGTGAGGATGATCATCGCCATGGCGTCCATCAGGCAGCCGAGCACGAGATACATCACCATGATCAGCG
This sequence comes from Bradyrhizobium sp. Arg816, assembly GCF_029989365.1. Classification (GTDB taxonomy): domain Bacteria; phylum Pseudomonadota; class Alphaproteobacteria; order Rhizobiales; family Xanthobacteraceae; genus Bradyrhizobium. Next base: position 410,309 of record NZ_JAPRAQ010000003.1, read on the forward strand.
CCAGCACGCCGTAGGGGCCGAGGCCGAGACCGGTGAGGAACTCGGTGACCTTCTGCGGCGTCTGCGTCACCGTGAGGAAATAGCCGAAGATCAGCGCGCCGATCAGCACGGTGAACACGGCGGCCGCGGTGCGCGTTGCCTGCAGCAGCGACGCCAGAATCTTCTCGCGGTCGAGCCGCCCGGTGACAACGCCGATGATGAAGGCGCCCGCGGCGCCGACGCCGCCGGCTTCCGTCGGCGTGAAACGCGGCAGGAAGGGCAGGCCGTAGAGGCCGCCGATCACGAACACGAACAGCAGGACCGGCGCCCAGATGTCCTTCAGGCCCGCGAAGCGCTCGCGCCACGGCAGCACCTTGCCCTTGGGCAGGAAGTCCGGGCGGAAATGGCCGATCAGGAAGATCGTGATCATGTACATGGTCATCGCCAGCAGCCCCGGGATGATGCCGGCGATGAAGAGCTTCCCGATGTCCTGCTCGGTGATGATGCCGTAGACCGCGAGCACGGTGGACGGCGGCAGCATCGCGCCCAGCGTGCCGCCGGCGGCGATCACGCCGGTGGCGAACGACTGCGGATAGCCGAAGCGGCGCATCTCGGGGTAGGCGACGGCGGAGAAGGTCGCGGCGGTCGCGACGGAGGAGCCGCAGATCGCGGCAAAGCCGCCGCAGGCGCCGACGGTGGCGATGCCGAGCCCGCCGCGCAGGTGTCCGACAAAGCCGTTGGCGGCGCGGAACAGCTCGCGGCTCATGCCTGAATTGCTGACGAAGGAGCCCATCAGCAGGAACATCGGGATGACGCCGAAGGTGTAGTCGGTGACCGTGCGCATCGAGGTCTGGCCGACCAGCTTCAGCGCCGCCGTCCCGTTGACGAGATAGGCGAAGCCGGACACGCCGACGAGGCCCATGGCCATGCCGACCGGCACGCGCAGCAGCATCAGGACGAACAGGGAAACGAAGCCGATTAAGGCGACGGCATCGGTGCTCATGATTACTCCGTCGCCTTCAATTTTGGATCGTGCATGTCTTCGGGATGGAAGATCAGACGGTAGGTGCGGATCGCGATCAGCAGCACGGCCGCGGCATCACCGATCCACGCGACCGCGAAGAACGGCCAGGTCGGCATGTGCATGTCGAAGGTCTGGACGTTGTCGTTGTAGGTGCCGCGCACCTTGTCGAACAGCGTCCAGGTCTGCACGGTGACGACGAACAGCAGCACCAGCGTCGCGAACACGTCGATCCAGCGCTGGTAGCGCGGCCCGACATTGCCCCAGACCAGGTCGACCGTGATGTGGGTGCCGCGATAGGACGTCGCCGCGATGCCCCAGAAGATGAGGATGCCGAGCAGCATGCGGCCGATATCGAACGAGTCGGGGATCGAGTAGTTCAGCGTATTGCGCAGCAGCACCGACAGGAAGATGTCGAGCGCGACGATGCCGACGAAGCCGGCCGCGATCCATTCGATCGTGTCGATGATGCGGTCCATCCAGGAGCGCTTCATGGGAGGTGTCCCGTCGTGTGCTGTCATTTCTTGATCTCGGTCTCGCCTCGGACTTCACCTCGCCCCGCTTGCGGGGGAGAGGTCGCATCGCATCGTAGATGCGATGGGGGTGAGGGGGACTCTCCGCGAGTCCGAGTGTCACCGTCTCTGCGGAAGCAGCCCCTCACCCCAACCCTCTCCCCGTAAGGACGGGGAGAGGGGGAGGACGGACCGGTCGCAGCGTCACTCCGCCAGCGCGTTGTACTTCTTCAGCGAGGCCTTGAGATCCGCCAACGCGGCGTCGGGATCGGCGCCGGCCTTCTTGGCGCCTTCGCCCCAGGTCTTGACCAAGGGATCGGCGGCCTTCTTCCAGGCGGCGGTCTGTTCCGGTGTCAGCTTGTAGACCTCGTGGCCGGCTTCCGCCTTGACCTTGTCGATGCCGGCGTCCTCGAACTTGCCCCAGTGCTCGCCGACCACGCCGGCCATCTCGGTCGAGCAGTTCTTGTCGATCGCGGCCTTCTGCTTGTCGGACATCGCGCCGTACTTGTCCTTGTTGATCACGAATACGAAGGTCGTGGTGTAGAGCGGCGCCTCCATGTCGTACTTGGTCACCTTGTCGATGCCGAACAGCACCAGGGAGCCCCAGGGGAAGGTGACGCCGTCGGCGACGCCGCGCTCAATGATGTCGCGGACCTCAGGCGCGGAGGACTGCACATTGGTGCCGCCGAGCGAGGTGACGAAGTTTGCCATGGTGGCGTGCGCGGGACGGATCTTCAGGCCCTTCACGTCCTCCGGCGCCACGATCTTTTTGGTCTTGGAATGGAAGGAGGAGGGCGAGTGGACGAAGGCGAGGCAGTATTTGACGTCCTTCATCTCCTTCTCGGCATATTTGCGGTACCAGGCGTCCAGCCCCATCGAGCCGCCCTTGGCGTCCGAGATCAGGAACGGCAATTCGCCGGCGCCGACGATCGGGAAGCGGCCGGGCTGATAGCCGGGATTGACGTAGGTGACGTCGGCGATGCCGTCGCGTGCCATGTCGTAATGGTCGAACGCCTTGCCGAGCTGCTGGGCGGGAAACACCTTGCCGGTGATGGTGCCGCCGGAATCCTTGTTCACTGCGGCCACCCAGTCTTCCAGCGACTTCTGCAGCGGGTGCGACGCCGGCACCCAGTGCGAGACTTTCAGGTCGAAGGTCTTGTCCTGCGCGAACGCGGGGCTCACGCTTGCTGCCAGCAGCAAAGCCAGACAGGCTTTCCTCATTGGTCGTCTCTCCCTGTTTCGACGGCGGGCTTCGATGGCCCGGTCTCGTTAATTAACATGTTATCTAATTGGCCGGCGCGTTCAAGCCGGAACTGGCGCGGCGTGCCGCCGCGTCATCTACGTCAGCCATGTTGCATGGATTTGTCGCTGCCCGGGCGCACTCCCCTTTTGCCCAACGATTATATGTTATAATTATCTTGCGCGGACCGACGCGACAAGCGAGCCGCGGCGAAAACCTACAGGATCGGGAGGAGCAAGTATTGCGGACAAAAGTCGCAATCATCGGGGCCGGGCCGGCCGGATTGTTGCTTGGGCAACTGCTGCACCAATACGGCATCGACAATGTGATTCTGGAGCGGCAGAGCCCGGACTACGTGCTGGGCCGCATCCGTGCCGGCCTCCTCGAGGAGGGAACCGTCGCGCTGCTCGACCAGATCGGCGCCAGCGGGCGGGCGCATGCCGAGGGCCTGGTGCATGAAGGCATCGAGCTCGCCTTTTCCGGGAGCCGTCACCGCATCGACATGAAGGCCGCGACCGGCAAGACGGTCATGATCTATGGCCAGACCGAGGTCACGCTCGACCTGATGAATGCGCGCAAGGCTGCGGGCCTCACCTCGGTTTACGAGGCCAGGGACGTGCAGCCGCATGATTTCGACGGCAGTCGGCCGCGCGTCACCTATGTCAAGGACGGGGTCACCCACACGATCGATTGCGACTTCATCGCCGGCTGCGATGGCTTTCACGGCGTCAGCCGCGCCAGCGTCCCGGCCACGGCGATCGAGGAGTTCGAGCGGATCTACCCGTTCGGCTGGCTCGGCATCCTCTCGGAGACGCCGCCTGTCAGCCACGAGCTGATCTATTCCAACCACGCCCGCGGCTTCGCGCTCTGCACCATGCGCTCGACCAAGCGCAGCCGCTACTATGTGCAGTGCGCGCTCGACGACCATGTCGACCAATGGCCGGACGACCGTTTCTGGGACGAATTGAAGCGCCGGCTCGACCAGGAGGCGGCCGACAGTCTCGTCACCGGCCCCTCGATCGAGAAGAGCATTGCGCCGCTGCGCAGCTTCGTCGCCGAGCCGATGCGGTTCGGCAAGATGTTCCTGTGCGGCGACGCCGCCCATATCGTGCCGCCGACCGGCGCGAAGGGGCTGAACCTGGCTGCCAGCGATGCGCATTATCTGTCGAACGCACTCCGCGAATTCTACGACGAGAAATCCAACGCCGGCATCGACGCCTATTCCGCCACGGCGCTGGCGCGGGTCTGGAAAGCGGTGCGCTTCTCCTGGTGGATGACCTCGATGCTGCACAAATTCCCCGACACCGGCACCATCGGCGGGCGCATCCAGCTCGCCGAGCTCGACTACGTCACGCAGTCGCAGGCCGCGATGACGTCGTTGTCGGAGAACTATGTGGGGCTGCCGTTTTAGGAGGGTCACTGTCATGCCCCGCGAAGGCGGGGCATCCAGTACGCCGCGGCCTCTCCGTATCACGTCACCGTCTCTGGAATACTGGATCACCCGCTTTCGCGGGTGATGACAGTCTTCGTGAGGCAACGCCGGAGGTCGTTTCAAACACCCGCGCAAATCCCGTTTAAAACTTTGTAGGCGGTGAAACTGTCATCCACATCGCGTTCAATGGCGGCAACCCCACCTCGATGCGAGATAGTCATGACCGACACCGACATCCCCGACGGCTTCGAGCCGCTTTCCCGCAAGAGTCCGCTCACCGAACCCTGGGAGCCGCTTTACTCGAAGAACACCGACAAGGCCGTCATTATTGGCCTCCGGCTGGCAAGGCCGCACACCAACGGCCGTGGCTTGATCCACGGCGGCCTGATCGCCGCGCTTGCCGACAACGCCATGGGCTATAGCTGCGCGCTGGTGACGAACTGGACCACTTCGTTCGTGACGGTCTCACTCTCGGTCGATTTCGTCGGCTCCGCCGAGATCGGGCAGTGGTGTTCGATCGAGAGCGACGTGATCAAGACCGGCAAGACGATCTGCTTCGCGCAATGTCTGATCAAGGCCGACGGCACTGTGATCGCACGGGCGAGCGGGACGTTCCGGGTGGTGCCGAAACCTACCCAAACCTCCACTCCGCCGTCTCCACCACGAGATCGATGAATGCGCGCACCTTGGCCGAGAGCAGGCGTGAGGTCGGATAGACGATGTGGATCGGCAGCGCCGGCTGCTCGTATTTCGCCAGCACGATTTTCAGCCGCCCGCGCTTCAACCCCTCTGCGGCCTGATAGGCCAGCACCCGCGTGATGCCCCCGCCGGCTTCTGCATATTGCAAGGCGGCGTCGGCGCTGTTGCTGGTAAAACGTGGCGTCGGCGTCCACTCGATATCGCGGCCGTCCTGGACGAAGTGCCAATTGGCGTAGGGGCCGAACGCGATGGTCTGGTGCGCGTGCAATTCCTGTGGCGTCTTCGGCTCGCCGTTGCGCTTCAGGTAGCCCGGCGTCGCCACCGTGATCCGCCGCATCTCGCCGACCTGGCGTGCGACCAGCGAAGAATCGGCGAGATGGCCGATCCGCACCGCGGCATCGACCGCGTCCTCGACGAGATTGACGAGGTTGTCCGAAAGTCTGAGCTCGGCCGTGACCTCCGGATAGCGCTTGAGATAATCGGTCATGACCGGCGCCACATGCAGCCGCCCGAAGCCGAGGGGCGCCGACACCACCAGACGCCCGCTCGGCCGGTTGCGTTCCTCCCGCGCGGAGCCGTCGGCCTCCTCGACATCGGCGAGGATGCGCCGCGCGCGCTCCAGATAGCGCGTGCCGACATCGGTCAATCTCACCTGCCGGGTAGTGCGCTGCAGCAGGCGCGCGCCGAGATGCTCCTCCAGCGCCGCGATCAGCCGCGTCACGGCCGAGGGCGACAGCTGCAGCTTGCGCGCCGCCGGCGCAAAGCCGCGCAGATCGGCGACGGTGACGAAGACGTGCATGGCTTCGAGGCGGTCCATGGAATTATTGCATATATTGCAATGATGAAGTGTCAAGTGGCCAGATTGTTTTGCCCGCTGGAAGGTCCATTTTAGAACGCGAAAGACGCAGGGATGCGCCGGGATTTCAGGAGATGTTCCGATGACGGCAACTCACACCTACGCCAGCGACGTGGCGTTCACGCCGGCGGTGAAATCGATCCAGACCCGAAAGGGATCACGCGAGGGGTATGCCCATGCCGAGCAGCGCGGCTGGCGCACCGAGGTCGACGAGAACCTCGCGGCGTTCCTGGCTGACGCCAACAGCTTTTATTTCGCCACCGCCTCGGCCGATGGCCAGCCCTACATCCAGCACCGCGGCGGCCCGAAGGGGTTTTTGAAGGTGCTGGACAAGCAGACGCTGGCTTTCACGGACTACGCCGGCAACCGGCAATACATCACGCAGGGAAACCTGACCGAGAATCCCAAGGCCTATATCTTCGTGATGGACTACGCCCATCGCCGCCGCGTCAAGATCTGGGGCGAGGCGCGCGTCGTCGAAGACGATGAGGCGCTGACGACGTCGCTGATGCCCAAGGGGTACCGCGCGCGGCCGGAGCAGGTGATCCTGTTCAAGATCGCAGCATGGGACACCAACTGCCCCCAGCACATTCCGCAGAAGTTCGATGCGCCGGATGTCGCGGCAGCGCTGGCGGCGAGGGACCAGCGGATCGCGGAGCTGGAAGCAGAGGTCGCGGCGTTGAAGGGAAAAGCGAGTCTGCCTTCAGGCGAAAGCTAGTGCAGCTCGCACGGTACACCCTCTCCCCCTGAGAGAGGGGGTGGCTCGCGGCGCAGCCGCGAGACGGGTGGGGGGTGTCTCTCCGCAGGCGATGGTCCCACGTCGTCATTCGCGGAGAGAACCCCTCATCCGGCGCGCTTACGCGCGCCACCTTCTCCAACAAGGGAGAAGGGAAGAGGAGCCAGCCGCGAAATCAGATCACACTCGCGCCTTCGTGCTGGAAGCCGAGATAGCTGGCCGCCACCCGCTCGTTCGCGGCGATATCGCTGGCCTTGCCGCTGAGCACGAACTCGCCGAGCTCCATCACATAGGCCTGGTCCGCAATCTTCAGCGCGGCCTGCGCGTTCTGCTCGACCAGCAGCACCGAGACGCCGCTGGCGCGCAGCTCGGTGACGATGCGGAAGATGTCGGCGACGATGATCGGGGCGAGGCCGAGGCTCGGCTCGTCCAGCATCAAGAGCTTCGGCTCGCCCATCAGCGCGCGGCCCATCGCGAGCATCTGCTGCTCGCCGCCGGAGAGGGTGCCGGCGAGCTGCTTGCGCCGCTCCTTCAACCGCGGAAACAGCGTGTAGACGCGTTCCATCGAGGCTTTCGCCTTGCTGCGCTCGATGCGGAAGGCGCCGAGTTCGAGATTGTCCTCGACATTCATGGTCACGAACAATTCGCGGTGCTCGGGGACGAGGCCGAGCCCCATCGCGACGCGGTCCTCGATGTCGAGCCGTGACAGATCCTGCCCGGCGAAGGCGACACGGCCTTTCAGCGGCAAAATGCCCATGATGGCGGAGAGCAGCGTGGTCTTGCCGGCGCCGTTGGCGCCGACGATGGTGACGATCTGGTTGGCGCCGACCTCGAGCGAGACCGAGCGCACGGCCTCGACCTTGCCATAGGCGACATGTGCGTCGGCGACGGACAACAGCGCGCTCATGCCGCCACTCCGAGATAGGCCTTGATCACTTCGGGATTGGTCTTGATCGTGGCGGGCGTGCCTTCCGCGATCTTGGTGCCGAAATCGAGCACCACGATGCGGTCGGCGAGGTTCATCACGAAGCCCATGTCGTGCTCGACAAGAAGCACGCTCATGCCGCCGTCGCGCAATTCGCGCAGCAGCGCAGCAAGGCGCTGCTTCTCCATGTGGCGCAGGCCGGCGGCCGGCTCGTCGAGCAGCAGCAGCATCGGATCGACGCACAGCGCACGCGCGATCTCGACGATGCGCTGCTGGCCGAGCGAGAGCGAGCCTGCGAGCTGATGCATCTGCTCGGCAAGGCCCACGCGCTCGATCTGGCGGGCGGCCTCCGCGAGCAGCCTCGCTTCATCGGCGCGGTCGAGCCGCAGCATCGAGGAGATCGGTCCCGAATGGCCGCGCAGATGCGCGCCGATCGCGACATTCTCCAGCACGGTCATATCAGGGACCAGCTTCACATGCTGGAAGGTGCGGGAGATGCCGAGCTTGACGATCTCCTGCGGAGGCGCCCTGTCGACCTTCTTGCCGAGCACCGAGATCGAGCCTGATGTCGCCGACAGCACACCGGTGATCAGGTTGAACGTCGTGCTCTTGCCCGCGCCGTTCGGTCCGATCAGCGCGACGATCTCGCGGGCCTGCACGTCGAAGGAGACGTTGTTGACCGCGATCACGCCGCCGAACTGCTTTCGCGCCTTCTCGACCTGGAGCAGGACGCCGGACTGGCCGGCCGCGCGGGTGCGCTGCTCCAGTTTCAGCGAGGTGTCCGGCTTCTTGCCGCTGGTTCGCTCGGGCAGGAACGACATCAGCCAGGGCCAGACGCCGCCGGGCGCAAGCTGGAGCAGCGCCACCAGCATGATGCCGAACACGATGGTCTCGACCTGCCCGGAGCCGGGCAGGATCAGCGGCAAATAGCTTTGCAGCACCTCCTTCAGGACCACGACGATCGCCGCGCCCAGCACGCCGCCCCAGACATAGCCGGCGCCGCCGACCACCGCGATGAAGAGATATTCGATGCCGGCCTGCGCGCCGAACGGCGTCGGATTCACCGCGCGCTGGAGATGCGCGTAGAGCCAGCCGGAGAGGCCGGCGAGCACCGCGGCGTGGATGAACACCAGGAGCTTTGCCCGCGGCGTGTGCACGCCGAACGCTTCGGCTGCGACGTGTCCGCGCCGCAGCGCGCGGATGGCGCGGCCGGTGCGGGAATCCAGCAGGTTCATCGTGAGCAGGGCCGAGAGGATCACGGCAACCCAGATCGCGTAATAGATCGAGCCGGGCGAGAGCATCTTGAACGAGCCGATCGACAGCGGCGGGATCGCCGAGATGCCGTCGTTTCTTCCCAGGAATTCCAGCTTGCTGAAGAGATAGAACAGCCCCAGCCCCCAGGCGAGCGTGCCGAGCGGCAGATAGTGCCCGGAGAGACGGACGGTGACGAGGCCGAGCAGCACCGCCAACGATCCGCTGACCAGCAGCGACAGCGGCAAGGTCAGCCACGGCGACAGGCCGTAGGCCGTCGACAGCACCGCGGTGGTGTAGGCGCCGAAGCCGACGAAGGCTGCCTGGCCAAACGAGGTCAGGCCGCCGACGCCGGTGAGCAGCACGAGGCCCATCGCGACGAGGGCGGCAAGGCCGATATTGTCGAGCAGCACGATCCAGAACGGCGGCATGCCCGGGAGATGCGGGATCGCCGCCATGAGAAGCGCGAAGACGAGGATGGGAAGCCGGCTCTGCATGCGCGTCAGTCCTTCTCTTCCTCGACCGCGGGCGCGGCGAGCGAGCGCAGCAGCAGCACGGGGATCAGCAGCATGAAGACGATCACTTCCTTGTAGTTGGAGGCGTAGAAGGACGAGAACGCCTCGACGATGCCGACGACCAGCGCCGCGACGGCGGTGAGCGGATAGCTGACCAGGCCGCCGATGATCGCGGCAACGAAGCCCTTCAGGCCGATCAGGAAGCCGGAGTCGTAATAGAGCGTCGTGATCGGCACGATCATGATGCCCGACAGCGCGCCGATGACGGAGGCCAGCAGGAAGGCGATCTGGCCTGACAGCGTGGTGCGGATGCCGGCAAGGCGGGCGCCGAGCCGGTTCACGGCGGTCGCGCGCAGCGCCTTGCCGTAGAGCGTCAGCCCGAAGAACAGCCAGAGCCCGATGATGAAGGCGATGGTGATGCCGTAGACGGTGATGCTCTGGCCGGTGAAGCGCAGTGCGCCGGCGGTGAAGGAGCCGGACAGCACGGCAGGTCCGCGCTGGCCTTCGGCGCCGAAGAACAGCAGGCCGAGGCCCTGCAGCGCGAGGTGGACGCCCACCGATGCGATCAGCAGCACCAGCACGGAGGTGTGCGCCAGCGGCTGGAACGCGATGCGGTAGAGGTAGAGGCCGATCATCGCGACGATCACCAGCGACAGCGCGATGCAGACCGCCACCGGCGGCTTCTGGGCGGCGAAGTAGATGGTCAGCGCCAGCACGATGGCCGGCAGCACGATGTTGGTGACGAGGCTGCGCACGACCAGGCGGCCGTGCAGCGCCTTGCGCGCCACGAACAGGTCGAACACGAAGGCGCCGATGCCCAGCGCCAGCGCGAGCTTTGCCGTGCCCGGCATCTGCCCCGCGGCCAGCGAGGCATAGGTCAGCGCGCCGTAGGTGACGAATTCGCCCTGGGGAATCAGGATGACGCGCGTGACGGCGAACACCAGCACCAGCGCCAGGCCGAGCAGCGCATAGATCGCGCCATTGGTGATGCCGTCCTGTACCAGGAACAGCATGATGGTGGTATTCAAGACCGGACGCTCCCCCTCAAAGATCGGGACCGGGCTCCGCAATTGCGGTGGACGGTCCGCTCACAGCCATTGAAACGCTGACGATAATTGATATGATCCATAACAATTATCAAATATAACTTCAAGGGTGGGGCGGACGACCCGCCCCGAATTTAGCGGGATCACGAGCACGAGGCGATGACCGTTTCCAAAACCGCTGAAAAGTCTTCTGAAAAGCCCGGTGACGCGGCCAAGGGCCGCAAGGACGCGGCCGAGGCCCACCCTGAAGCCCTCCAGCTTGGCGAGCTCTCCGAGCAGCTCGGCTACGTGCTGAAGCGGGCGCAGCTCAAGGTGTTCGAGAACTTTTTGCGCTGCATGGCCTCGCTCCAGCTCACGCCCGCGCAGTTCTCCGTGCTGCTGCTGGTCGAGAAGAATCCGGGCCGTAACCAGACCGAGATCGCCTCGACCCTGGGTATCCTGCGCCCGAACTTCGTGGCGATGCTCGACAATCTGGAGAGCCGCGACCTCTGCGCGCGGATCCGCTCCACCAACGACCGCCGCTCGCACATCCTGGTGCTGACCGACAAGGGCAAGGCCGTGCTGACCCGGGCGAAAAAGCTCGTCGCCACCAAGCACGAATCCCGGCTGAACCAGCTGCTCGGGCAGGCCAACCGCGAAGCCCTGATCGGGATGCTGTCGAAGATCGCGAACGAGTTTTGAGGGGGCCGCGCTCTTTCCGCTCCCTCCCCCCTTGCGGGGGAGGGTAGGGGAGGGGGGTAGCCTAGCAAAAGGTGCGCGACGTATTGCGCGCTGCAGACAACAGCGGACTCTTGGTGCGCACTCCATCGAGAGCGCGCGTCGTGTGGCACCCCTCTCCCTAGCCCTCCCCCGCAAGGGGGGAGGGAACGCAGCGGAGTACGAGGCGCCTCAATCCACCAAAATCACCCTGATATCGTTCACGTTCGTCAGCGTTGGTCCCGGCATCAGCAGATCGCCGGTCGCCTCGAAGAACGTCGTCGCGTCGTTGTTGTCCAGGTACGCCTGCGGCTGAAGCGCCAGGGCCTTCATCTTCGCGAAGGTCGCAGCATCAATCAGCGCGCCGGCGGGGTCGGTGGGGTGGCCGGCGCCGCCATCGGCGCCGTCGGTGTCGCCGGCGAGAGCAGAAATGTCAGGCGTGTCCTTCAGCAGGCCCGCGAGCGCCAGCGCGTATTCCTGGTTCGGGCCGCCGCGCCCGTTGCCGCGCACGGTCACCGTGAGCTCGCCGCCGGAGAGGATCGCGAGGCGCTTGCCTTGCGCGCGGGCCTGAAGCGCGAGCCTGGCGTGATCGGCGGCGACCTCGCGGGCCTCGCCTTCGAGATCGGCGCCGAGATCGATGGTCTCGTAGCCCGCTTCCTTGGCGAGCTTCACCGCGGCGTCGAGCGATTGCTTGGGCCGCGCGATCAGCTCGAAATGCGCGCGCGCGAAGGCGGCATCATCAGGTTTGGCGCTTTCGTTGGCGGGATCGTCGAGTGCGCGGCGGACGGCGTCGTCGATGGCGAGCTTGTATTTTGCGACGATCGCGCGCGCATCGGCCAGCGTGGTCGGATCGGGCACGGTGGGGCCGGAAGCAATGGCGGACGGATCGTCGTGCGGCACGTCGGAAATCGCGAGCGTCACGATCTCGGCGGCATTCCTGCCGGCGCGCGCCAGCCGGCCGCCCTTGATCCGCGACAAATGTTTCCTGACCGTGTTCATCTCGCCGATCGGCGCGCCCGACCGGAGCAGCGCCTTGTTGACCGCCTGCTTCTGCGCGAAGCTGATGCCGTCCACCGGCGCGATCCAGTTCGCCGAGCCGCCGCCGGTGAGCAGCACCAGCAGCAAATCGTCGGGTCCGGCCTCGCTCGCGAGCGCAAGCGTATCGGCGGCGCCCTTCAACCCGGCTTCATCGGGCACGGGATGGCCGGCCTCGACCACGCGGATGCGGCGCGTCGGCACGCCGTAGCCGTGGCGCGTGGTGGCGATGCCGACGAGGCGCTCCGGCGCGAGCTTGAGCGTGTCGAGATAATGCCGTTCGGCGGCCGCGGCCATCGCACCCGCGCCCTTGCCGGCGGCGAGGCAGATCACGCGCCCTTTCGGCGCGGGCCGCAGATGCGGCGCCAGAATCGTGCTGGGATGGGCGGCGGCAACGGCGGCGTCGTAGAGCGCGCGGAGCAGGGGACGTCGGTCGGTCATGACGAAAGGCCTTCAGCGAACTGAAATGATGGCGACACAATCGCCGGCTCCCTGCCTACCGCATCAGGCGCCAAAGCGTAAGCGGGCTTTACAATCATTCGATTGTGCAATCGCGTGATCATAATCCGCGCGCAAGCAAAAGCCCCCTGCGATGGCCGCGCAGGGGGCTCTCTGTCGTTTGGGGCTAGCCGCCGACGTCGGCGCTGATCACGTCTCCGAACAGCTCCCACTTCTCGCCCTTGAACTTCTCGAGTTGAAGCTGGCTGATCGGCGCGAAATCGGTCGGCGAGGTGTTGATCTTGACGCCCGGCAGCAGCGCCTCGGTGCGGAAGTCCTTCACGTTCGCCGCCTGCTTCATGATGTTCTCGCGTGTGAGATTGTCACCGCACTGCTTCAAGACCTGGACCAGTGTCTGCGCCACGGCATAGCCGACGATCGTGCCCTTATCGAGCTTGTCGCCCTCGGGGAAGTATTTGGTCATGAAGGCCAGAAACTCCTTCATGCCGGGATCGTTGTTCCACGCGGGATCCGACACGTCCTTGAGATAGTCGGCCGAGATGATGTCCTGGCCATTCTCGAAGCCGGCCGGCTTCATCACGCTGCCGACGGAGGCCGAGACGTTGTTGAGGAAGTGCAGCGGCTTCCAGCCGATCTCGGCATTCTTCTTGATCGCTTGCGCGGCGAATTTCGGCGTCGTGATGTTCATGAAGACGTCGGCACCGGTCGACTTCAGCTTGACGATGTGGTTGTCGATGGTCGGCTCGGAGGTCTCGTAGCTCTCTTCGATGACGATCATCGAGGCGGCTTTCGAGCCGAGGCCGTCCTTGAGGCCCTTGAGATAGTCCTTGCCGTAATCGTCGTTCTGGTAAAGCACCGCGATCTTGGCGTCCGGCTTGTTCTTGAGCAGCCACTTCGCATAGATCTGCGTCTCGCTCTGGTAATTGGGCTGCCAGCCCATGGTCCAGGGGAAGTTCTGCGGATCGTTCCACTTGGTGGCGCCGGTCGCGACGAACAGCTGCGGCACCTTCTTCGAGTTCATGTATTTGTGGATCGCCGAGTTCGGCGGCGTGCCGAGCGAGTTGAAGATGAACAGCACCTCGTCGCTCTCGACCAGCTTGCGAGCCTGCTCCACCGTCTTCGGCGGCGAGTAGGCGTCGTCATAGGAGATGTAATTGATCTTGCGGCCGTTGATGCCGCCCTCGTCGTTGATCTTCTTGAAGTAGGCGGCTTCGGTCCGCCCGATGATGCCGTAGGCGGAGGCCGGTCCGCTGTAGGGCATGATGTTGCCGATCTTGATTTCGGTGTCGGTCGCGCCGGTATCGTATTTCTTCTGGGCCGATGCAGTGGAGGCCGAGGCCGCAATGAGCGCAAGCGCCAGTGACGCGGCCGCAAGTTTGCCGGTGACAGCGGGCATTCCTATCTCCCTATTTTCTTGGTGTGTGTGCGCTTCCTTTTCTTGGCTCGATTATTTTTGGCGACGCGGATGCAATTCAATACGATTTACCGCGAGCCTTCAACAGAAAGCCCCCGCGGCGGTGTCACAGGGACTGCTCCTTTAGTAGTCAAGGACCGTCGCGCGCTCGTGTGCGATTGCGAGACGGCGCGGCTGTCTTGAGTTGATTAACCGGTCGGAGGCGATTTTGAGTTGCGCGGCTTCAATGGCCGAGCTCGCTCGAGATGATGTCGCCGAACAGCTCCCATTTCCTGCCCTTGAACCGCATCATCTGGAGCTGCTCGATCGGGGCGAAATTATCGGCGGAGGTGTTGATCTTGATGCCGGGCAGCAGCGTGTCGGGCTCGAAATCCTTCAAGGAAGCGGCCTGCTTCATGACGTTCTCATGGGTGAGCTCGTCGCCGCACATCTGCAGCACCTTCACCATGGTCTGGGCCGCGGCATAGCCGAACACCACGCCGGCATCGAGCTTGTTGGCCTTGGGGTCGTACTGCGCGAGGAAGTTATAGAACTTCTTCATGCCGTCATCGGCATTCCATTGCGGGTCGGAGCCGTCCTTGGTGTAGCTCGCCGACAGGATGCCTTGCGAGATCTCCAGGCCCGCGGGCTCGAGCACGCCGCCGACCGAAGCCGAGACGTTGGAGATGATGTGGACCGGATGCCAGTTGATCTCGGCCGCCTTCTTGATCGACTGCGCGGCGAATTTCGGCGTGGTGACGCTGAGGAAGACGTCGGCGCCCGAGGCCTTCAGCTTCACGACGTGCTCGTCGATCGCGGGCTCCGACGTGTCGTAGCCGTCTTCGAGCACGATCATCGATGCCTTGGCCCCTAAGCCGTCCTTCAGCCCCTTCAGATAGTCCTTGCCGAAATCGTCGTTCTGGTAGAGCACGCCGATCTTCGCGTCCGGCTTCTCCTTCATGATGTATTTGGCGTAGATGCGCGCCTCGCTGGCGTAGCTCGGCTGCCAGCCCATGGTCCACGGATATTGCTTCGGATCGTTCCACTTGGAGGCGCCGCTCGCCACGAACAGCTGCGGCACCTTCTTCTCGTTCATGTATTTGCGGATGGCGCCATTGGTGGAGGTGCCGAGCGAGCCGAAGATCAGCAGCACACCGTCGCTCTCGACCAGCTTGCGCGCCTGCTCCACGGTCTTCGGCGGCGAATAGCCGTCGTCGTAGGAGATGAACTTGATCTTGCGGCCGTTGATGCCGCCCTCGGCATTGATCTTGTTGAAATAGGCTTCCTCGGCCTTGCCGATCGCGGCATAGGCGGAGGCCGGCCCGCTATAGGGCATGATGTTGCCGATCTTGATCTCGCTATCGGAAGCGCCGCTGTCGTATTTCTTTTGCGCCTGTGCCGGGCTGCTCATCGCAGTGCACAACGCGAGCGCGGCCGAAACGGCCGCAACCTGAAATCGAACGACAGTCATCTTTCTCCACCCGGAATGGATCGGCGCCGCATTGAACAAGATTGACGCCTGACGTCAACAAAAAGCCCCCGCGGTCGCCCGCGGGGGCTTTGTCAGATTTGACTAGATTTGGACTATTGCGTCAGCGTCACTCGGAAGCGACGTCGCCGCTGATGATCTCGCCGAAGAGTTCCCACTTCTCGCCCTTGAAGCGCTGCATCTGGAGCTGCGAAATCGGGGCGAAGTCGGTGGCGCTGGTGTTGATCTTGACGCCGGGCAGCAGCGTGTCCGGTGCAAAATCCTTCAAGGAAGCGGCCTGCTTCATCAGGTTGGCGCGGGTGAGGTCGTCACCGCACATTTCCAGCGTCTTGACCAGGGTCGACGCCGCGCCGTAGCCGTAGACCATGCCGGTGTCGGTCTTGTCGGCGCCGGGCATGTATTTGTCGACGAACTCGTTCCACTTCTTCATGCCGGGATCGTTGTTCCACTGCGGGTCGGTGGAATCCTTGGCATAGGCCGCCGACAGCACGTCCTGCGAGGCCTCGAAGCCGGCCGGCTTCATCACGCTGCCAACCGAGATCGACACGTTGGTGAGGATCTGGAGCGGCTTCCAGCTGAGCTCAGCGGTCTTCTTGATGGTCTGGGCCGCGAACTTCGGCGTCGCGTAGATCAGCAGCACGTCGGGATTGGCGGCCTTGATCTTGACGATGTGGCCGTCGATCGACGGCTCGGAGATCTCGTAGCTCTCTTCCATGATGATCATGGACGCGCCCTTGGCGCCGAGACCGTCCTTGGTGCCCTTGAGGTAGTCTTTGCCGAAATCGTCGTTCTGGTAGAGGATCGCGACCTTGGCGTTCGGCTTTTCCTTCATCAGCCATTTCGCGTAGATCTGCGCTTCGCTCTGGTAGGAGGGCTGCCAGCCGATGGTCCAGGGGAAGTTCTTCGGGTCGTTCCACTTGGTGGCGCCGGTGGCGACGAACAGCTGCGGGATCTTCTTGGCGTTCAGGTACTTCTGGATCGCGGTGTTCGAGGGCGTCCCGAGCGGATTGTACACGGCCAGCACTTCGTCGCTCTCGACCAGCTTGCGGACCTGCTCGACGGCCTTCGGCGGCGAATAGGCGTCGTCATAGGTGACGAAGTTGATCTTGCGGCCGTTGATGCCGCCCTTGTCGTTGATCATCTTGAAATAGGCTTCTTCGGTCTTGCCGATGATGCCATAGGCCGATGCCGGACCGCTGTACGGCATGATGTTGCCGATCTTGATCTCGGTGTCGGACGCGCCGGTGTCGTATTTCTTCTGGGCAAGTGCTGCGCCGGAGGTGAGGGTCGCGACCGCCGTTACGAGTGCGGTGGTTCGCAGTATTCTTCCGAAAAGCAATTGGGTCTCCTTGGTTAAAACAACAGTCTGGATGGACGTTTCAGTTCTTCCTGAGCCGACCGGCGAGTTGCTGGCCCATGATCGCGACTTGCCTTGCGCCATGCGGCACGAGGTAGATGACGAGGAACAGGAGCACGCCGAACACCGCGCCGGAGAGGCCCTTGGAGATGCCCTCCGCGATGTTCGGCACGAAGATGATGAAGGCGGCGCCGACGATCGAGCCGGGCAGCCAGCCGACGCCGCCGACGACCATGCCGAGGAACAGCGAGATCGCGAGCGTGATGGTGTAGCTGTCGGGCGCGACGAACTGCACCGCGATGGCGCCGAGCGAGCCGGCGATGCCGGTGATGGCGGCGGAGACGCCGAAGGCCAGTGTCTTGTACAGCGCGACGTCGACGCCCATCGCGGAGGCCGCGATCTCGTTGTCGCGGATCGCCATGAAGGCGCGGCCCGAGCGGGAACGCAGCAGGTTCACCGAGAAGATGTAGATCGCAATCACGACCACGAGCGTGAAGTAGTACAGCCACATGTCCTGCGACATCGGCAGCCCGAACGGCGCGTCCGGCTTGGTGACGACGAGGCCCTGCACGCCGCCGGTCCAGTGCTCGAGGAAGTTCAGCTTGAGGAGCTGCGGCATGGCGGTGGCGAGCGCGAAGGTCGCGAGCGCGAGGTAGACGCCGGAGAGCCGCAGCGCCGGCTGCCCGAACAGGAAGCCGAAGCCGAAACAGACGACGCCGGCGATCGGCAGCGTCAGCGCGTAATTGACGTTGAAGTGCTCCATCAGCACGGCTGTCGTATAGGCGCCGACCGCGTAGAACGCGCTCTGGCCGAGCGAGAACTGGCCGCTCCCGCCGGTCAGGATGTTCAGCGCCAGCACCGCGAGCCCGTAGATCAGGAGCATCGTCATCTGGAAGATGATGAAGTTCTTGACGAAGACGGGCGCGATCAGCAGCGCCGCGAGCACCACCAGCGAGGTGCCGGTGCCCAGCGTCATGGCGCGCTTCGGAACAGCCTCGACCGCCTCGTGGCCTTCTGCAACGACTTCTTCTGCAGCGCTCATGATCAAACTCGCTTGACGATGTGCCGGCCGAACAGGCCAGCGGGTTTGACGACCAGGACGGAGATGATCAGCGCGAGCGCGATCGGGAGCTTCAGCTCATTGCCGACGCCGGGGATGTAGGTGCCGGCGAGGTTCTCGAAGATGCCGACCAGGAAGCCGCCGACCACGGCGCCGAACGGGCTGGTGAGACCGCCGAGCACCGCGGCGGCAAAGCCGTAGATCAGCACGCCGCCCATCATGTTGGGTTCGAGGAACACGACGGGGGCGATCAGCATGCCGGCGATCGCGCCGATCGCGGTCGCCATGCCCCAGCCGAGCGCGATCATCCAGCTCGTGTTGATGCCGACGAGGCGGGCCGATTCAGGCACCGAGGCGGCCGCACGCATGGCCAGGCCGATGCGCGTATACTGGAAGAAGAAGTAGAGGCCGAGCAGCAGCAGCACCGTGACGCCGATCATGCCGGCCTGGTGGGTCGAGATCAGCTGGCTGCCCAGGAACGGCGCGGAGCCGAACGGGGTCGGGTACTGCTTGATGGTGAAGTCCCAGATCAGGCCGGCCGAGGAGTTGATGATCGCAAACAGGGCGATGAAGCCGGCGACGTTGGTCAGCACCGGCGCTTTCGCCAGCGGCTTGAACAGGATGCGCTCGATCGCGATGCCGGCGACGAAGGAGAGCGCCAGCGTGAGGATGAAGGCGGCCCAGTAGGGCACGCCCCACTGCATCAGCTGCCACGAGATGAAGGTCGAGAACATCGCCATCTCGCCCTGCGCGAAGTTGAGATGGTCGATCGCCTGGTAGATCATGACCACGGCGAGCGCCATGCAGGCGTAGATCGCGCCCGTGGCGATGCCGGCCAGCACTTGGTTGGTGAACAGCTCCATCGTGCCGGCTCCTCAGTAACCCAGATAGGATTTGCGGATTTCTTCGTTGTTCGCGATGTCCTTGGCATTGCCCGACATCACGATGCGTCCGGTCTCGATCACATAGGCCTGGTCGGCGAGCTCGAGCGCGAGCTGGGCGTTCTGCTCGACCACCAGGATCGACACCCTGTCCTCGCGATTGATCTTGCCGAGGATGCCGAACAGGTCGCGCACGACCAGCGGTGCCAATCCGAAGGACGGCTCGTCGAGCAGCATCAGGCGCGGCCGCAGCATCAGCGCGCGGGCGACCGCGAGCATCTGCTGCTCGCCGCCCGAGAGCGTGCCGGCCTGCTGGGTGTGGCGCTGCTTCAGCACCGGGAAATGCGCGTACATGCGCTCGATGTCGGAAACGATGCCCGCGCTGTCCTTGCGGGTGATGGCTCCGAGCTGGAGGTTCTCCTCGACCGTCATGGTGGTGAAGGTGCCGCGGCCCTGCGGCACGTGGGCGATGCCGAACCGCACGATGCTCTCGGTGGAGCGGTTGCTCAGCGGCTTGCCTTCGAACTCTATCGCACCGGTGGAACGCACCATGTTGCAGATCGCGCGCAGGGTGGTGGTCTTGCCGGCGCCATTGGCGCCGAGCAGCGTCGTCAACGATCCTTCGTTGAGCGAGAAGGACAGGCCATGGAGCGCCTGGACCTGGCCGTAATAGGCGCGCAGGTCCTTGACGTTGAGCAGCGTCGTCATTGGTCCTTGCTCCCGAGATAGGCCTTGATGACGTCGGGGTCCGCCTGCACCTGGGCGGGCGTGCCTTCCGCGAGCTTTTTGCCGAAATTCAGCGCGACGACGTGGTCGGCGATCGACATCACGAGGCCCATGTGGTGCTCGACCAGCAGCACGGTCATGTGGCGGTCGTCGCGGATGCGGCGGATGAGATCGCCGAGCACGTAGACTTCCTCGTGGTTGAGGCCGCCGGCCGGTTCGTCGAGCAGCAGGATCTTCGGGTCGGCCGCGAGCGCGCGCGCCAGCTCGACACGCTTCTGCGTGCCGAAAGGCAGGCCGGACACGACGGTGTGGGCGACGTCCTCGAGCTTGAGATAGGCGAGGATCTCCTGCACCTTCTTGTTGACGTCGGTCTCGCTGCGCCGGACCCAGGCGAGCCGAAGCGAGTCGCTGATGATGTCGCTGGAGGTCTTCGAATGGGCGCCGACGCGGACGTTGTCCATCACCGAGAGGTTCGGAAACAGCGCCACGTTCTGGAAGGTGCGGCCGATGCCGATCTCGGCGATCCGGTGCGGGGGCCGCGACAGGATGCTCGCGCCTTCCATCAGGATGTCGCCCGATGACGGCTGATAGAGCCGCGAGAGGCAGTTGAAGAGCGTGGTCTTGCCGGCGCCGTTGGGGCCGATCAATCCGAGGATCTGGCCCTTGTGCATGTCAAAGGACACGCCGTTGAGCGCGACGATGCCGCCGAACACGACGCTGACGTCGCGAACCGCGAGCAGGGGCGATGTCCCCCGCGCGAGCTGTGCCTGCGTCATCTCGTCTCGCCCACACACGTCAGTGGGCGAAGGGGCGATGCGAACCGCTCCCGGTGATGACAAAGGCTATCTGAACCCCTCGGCCACACGCGCAACTTTCCCTCCTGATTTCAGCTTTTTGCTGACTTCTTTTTTGGATTGCGGCATCAGTCCCCCGAGTGCCGCCTCAATGTTCCTTACCATCGCAAGCAGACGCGGTCCAATGTCGTTGATCAAACGCTCTTCCGTGAAGCGGAATGCGGGTGCGCCGCAATTGAATGCGTAAGGTCCGGTTCCGTCGTTGAGCTTGAGCGCGACGCCGGCGGCGCCGATGTCGTCGTGCCAGTCGCCGACGGACATCGCGAAACCGTATTTCGCAACCGTCTCGCCTGAACGTTCCAGTCCGTCGCGCATCTTCGGCCAGCGGCTGCCGTAATGTTCGCGCAGAATGCGGGACACCTCGGCGCGGCCTTCTTCGTCGAGCGCCCAGAAATAGGCACGGCCCATCGCGCTGGTTGCAATCGGCACGCGGGAACCGACGTCCAGTTGAACGCCGACCGTCTCGCTGCCGCGACTTTGCCCGAAATAGATCATGCTGTGACGGTCGCGGCCGCCGATCGCGACGGCGCCGCCGGTCGCGCGCATCACTTCCTCGCGAAATGGCTCGGACAAATGCCGAACGCCGAGATTGGATAACGCCGCATAACCGAGCGCCATCGCGGCCGGCGCGAGCTGATACTTCTCGAAACGGGGAACCGGTGTCAGATAACCGAGCTTCGTCAACGTGTAGGTCAGGCGCGAAACGGTCGGCTTGGGCAGGTTCGTACGCGCAGCGATCTCCTGGTTGCCGAGAAGCCCGTCGCTGGGTTGGAATGCGCGCAAAACATCTAGTCCGCGGGAAAGCGCGACGACGAAATTCCGATCGGTCGCAGTCTTCTTGCCTGTACGCTTCATCCCTGATCTGCTTCTTGCGCGGAGTCGTTGACAACGTCCGTGCTTCAAAATAACCCTGCCGTCAAGATGCGGAATTAAATTCCGCACCGCGAAATCGAACAAAAGTAAATCCCCACCAAGGAGGGAAGCCGTGAGCGAAGTGGTCAAGCTTGAGCGTCATGACGAAGTCGGGATCGTCACGGTCAACAGTCCTCCGGTCAATGCGCTGAGTGCCGCAGTGCGCGGCGGCATTCTCGAATGCATCAAGGAAGCGATCGCCGATCCCGCGATCAAGGGCATCGTGCTGACCTGCGCCGGCCGCACCTTTATCGCCGGTGCCGACATCACCGAATTCGGCAAGCCGCCGAAGCCGCCCGCCCTCAACGACGTCCTCGCCGAGATCGAGAACTCGGCCAAGCCGGTCGTCGCCGCGATCCATGGCACCGCGCTCGGCGGCGGCCTCGAGGTCGCGCTGGCCTGTCATTTCCGCGTGGCCGTGAAGGACGCCAAGCTCGGCCTGCCCGAGGTGAAGCTCGGCCTGTTGCCCGGCGCCGGCGGCACCCAGCGCCTGCCGCGCGCGGTGGGGCCGGAACTCGCGGTCAAGATGATCGTCGGCGGTGATCCGATCGGTGCTGCCGAAGCGCTCAAGAATGGCCTGATCGAGGAGGTCGTCGAGGGTCCGGCCTCCGGCGGCGAAGCCTTCGTCCGCAAGCTGCTCGCCGAGAAGCGTCCGCTGCGGCGCCTGCGCGACGACGATTCCAAGCTCGCGGCGGCCAAGGCCGATCGCTCGATCTTCACCAATGCGGTCGCCGCCATGACCAAGAAGTCGCGCGGCCTGGAAGCGCCGTTCGCGGCCGCCGACGCCGTCGGCTACGCCATCGACCTGCCGTTCGACGAGGGCCTGAAGAAGGAGCGCGAGGGCTTCCTCAAGCTCGTCGCCAGTGACCAGTCCAAGGCGCAGCGTTATGCCTTCTTCGCCGAGCGCGAGGCCAGCAAGATCGCCGGCGTGCCTGAGGGCACCAAGTCGCGACCCGTGAACCGCGTCGCGATCCTCGGTGCCGGCACCATGGGCGGCGGCATCGCGATGTCCTTTGCCAATGCCGGCGTGCCCGTCACCCTTATCGAGACCGGCGAGGAGCAGCTCAAGCGCGGCATGGGCATCATGCAGAAGAACTGGGAAGCGACCGCCGCGCGCGGCGGCATCCCGGCCGACGCGCCCGCCAAGCGCATGGCGCTGATCAACGGCGTCGTCGGCATCGAGAATGTCGGCGATGCTGACCTGGTGATCGAGGCCGTGTTCGAGACCATGGCGGTGAAGAAGGAAGTGTTCGGCAAGCTCGACCAATACGTCAAGCCCGGCGCCGTGCTCGCCTCCAACACCTCCTACCTCAACATCGACGAGATCGCGAAGTCGACCAAGCGGCCGCAGGACGTGCTCGGCATGCACTTCTTCTCGCCTGCCAACGTCATGAAGCTGTGCGAGATCGTGCGCGCCGACAAGACCGCGCCGGATGCGCTGGTCACCGCCGTGACCATCGCGCGCAAGATCGCGAAGGTGCCGGCCGTGGTCGGCGTCTGCGACGGCTTCGTCGGCAACCGCATGCTGGCGCAGCGTGGCAAGCAGTCCGAAAAGCTGCTGTTCGAAGGTGCCTTGCCGCAGCAGGTCGACGCCGTGGTCACCAAATTCGGCATGCCGATGGGGCCGTTCGCGATGGGCGATCTCGCCGGCCTCGACATCGGCTGGCGCTCGCGCAAGGACCGCGGCATCAAGTCGGAGATCGCGGACGCGCTCTGCGAAGCCGGCCGCTTCGGCCAGAAGACCGGCAAGGGCTACTACAAGTATGAAGCAGGAAGTCGCTCGGCGCTGCCCGATCCGGAGGTCGAGAAGCTGATCGACGAGACGCTGCTCCGTCTCGGCCGCAAGAAGCGCGTCGTCAGCGACGAGGAGATCCTCGAGCGCATGATGTACCCGATGATCAACGAGGGCGCGAAGATCCTCGAAGAGGGCATCGCGGCGCGTCCTTCCGACATCGACGTGGTCTGGCTCTACGGCTACGGCTGGCCGATCTACCGCGGCGGCCCGATGTTCTGGGCCGACACCGTCGGCCTCAAGCAGATCGCCGATCGTCTCTCCTTCTACGCCAAGGAGACCAACGACCCGAGTCTCGAGCCCGCGCCGCTGCTGAAGAAGCTCGCGGCCGAAGGCAAGACGTTCGCGTCGCTGGCGGCGGCGTCGAAGGCGGCGTGATCGGGTTGGCTGTGGCCGCGATGGCTCGCACCGGGCAACGCTTTCTCCGTTCCCTCCCCCCTTGCGGGGGAGGGTTGGGGAGGGGGGTAGCCCCGGGTGAGGTCAGCGTTTGTGGCTACCCCCTTCCCCAACCCTTCCCCGCAAGGGGGAAGGGAGCCCGGCAGTCTGCTCACCTCACTTGGAATCGCGGTTAGCGTTGCAGAGTAACGAACCCAAATGACCCATCCCGGCGAACAGTTCTATCCCGAGGGCGTGCGTTGGGACGACACCATCGTCCAGGGCTCGCTGCCTGACCTGCTGTCGCAAGCCGCCGCCGATTTCGGCCCGCGCACCGCGCTGGAATTCCGCGATCGTCCGATCAGCTATACCGACCTCGCCGCCATGGCCGAGCGTGCCGCGGCTGCGTTCCTGCGCGCCGGCTGCGGCAAGAACAGTTCCGTGGCGCTGTTCCTCGGCAACACCCCGGACCATCCGGTCAATTTCTTCGGCGCGCTGAAGGCAGGTAGCCGCGTCGCGCATCTCTCCCCGCTCGACGGCGAGATCGCGCTGACGCACAAGGTCTCGGATTCCGGCTCGCGCCTGCTCGTGACCTCCAACCTCGCGGCGCTGCTGCCGACCGCGCTGAAGTTCCTGGAGAAGGGCCTGATCGATCGTCTCGTCGTCTGCGAGGACGACGATTGGGGCAAGGTCGGCACGCCGCAGGCGCCGATCCCCGACGATCCCCGCATCGTCACCTTCAAGAGCTTCGTCGAGGGCGCGGCCGCGCCGGCTGAGTGGCCGTCCGTGACGGTCGACGACGTCGCGCTGCTGCAATATACCGGCGGCACGACCGGCCTGCCCAAGGGCGCGATGCTCACTCACGGCAATCTCACCTCGGCGGTGTCGATCTACGATGTCTGGGGCAAGCCGTCGCGTGAGGCGCGCGGCGACGTCGTCGAGCGCGTGATCTGCGTGCTGCCGCTGTTCCACATCTATGCGCTCACCGTCGTGCTGCTGTCCTCGCTCAGCCGCGGCAATCTGATCTCGCTCCACCAGCGCTTCGATGTCGAGGCGGTGATGCGCGACATCGAGATCAAGCGCGCGACCTATTTCCCGGGCGTGCCGACGATGTGGATCGCGATCGCGGCACTGCCTGATCTCGACAAGCGCGACTTCTCGTCGCTCGCCACCATCGGCTCCGGCGGCGCGCCGCTGCCGGTGGAGGTCGCGAGCTTCTTCGAGCGCAAGGTCGGCAAGAAGCTGCGCAGCGGCTGGGGCATGACCGAGACCTGCTCGCCCGGCACCGGCCACCCGCCGACGGGACCAGACAAGCCGGGGTCGATCGGCCTGATGCTGCCCGGCATCGAGATGGACGTGGTCTCGCTGGACGATCCGACAAAAGTGCTGCCGCCGGGTGAAGTCGGCGAGATCCGCATCAAGGGCCCGAACGTCACCAAGGGCTACTGGAACAAGCCGAAGGGCTCCGCGGAGTCCTTTTCGGACGGCCGCTTCCTTACCGGCGACATCGGCTATGTCGACACCGACGGCTATTTCTTCCTGGTCGACCGCAAGAAGGACATGATCATCTCCGGCGGCTTCAACGTCTATCCGCAGATGATCGAGCAGGCGATCTACACCATCCCTGGCGTGCACGAGGTGATCGTGCTCGGGATTCCCGACCCGTATCGCGGCGAGGCCGCCAAGGCCTTCATCAAGCTCAGGCCGGACGCCAAGCCGTTCTCGCTCGACGAGCTGCGCGCACAGCTCGCCGGCAAGGTCGGCAAGCACGAATTGCCGGCAGCGGTCGAGTTCGTCGACGATCTGCCGCGCACGCCGGTCGGAAAATTGTCGCGCCACGAATTGCGCCAGCAGCAGAAACCGTCACAATCCACCCAACCCGTATCAGGAGGTCGCTCTTGACCGACGCCGTCATCGTTTCCACCGCCCGCACGCCGATCGGCAAGGCCTATCGCGGCATGCTCAACGCCACCGAGGGCGCAACGCTGCTCGGCCACGCCATCGGCGAGGCCGTCGCCCGCGCCAAGGTCGATCCGAAGGAGGTCGAGGACGTCGTGATGGGCGCGGCGCTCCAGCAGGGCGCGACCGGCGGCAACATCGCGCGCAAGGCGCTGCTCCGCGCGGGTCTCCCCGTGACCGTCGCCGGCACCACCATCGACCGGCAATGCGCCTCGGGCCTGCAGGCGATCGCGCTCGCCGCGCGCTCGGTGATCTTCGACGGCGTCGAGATCGCGGTCGGCGGCGGCGGCGAGTCGATCTCGCTGGTTCAGAACGACAAGATGAACGGCTTCCACGCGCAAGATCCCGCGCTGCTCAAGATCAAGGGCGAGGTCTACATGCCCATGATCGACACCGCCGAGATCGTCGCCAAGCGCTACGGCATCTCGCGCGAGAAGCAGGACGAATATTCGCTGGAGAGCCAGCGCCGCACCGCCGCGGCCCAGCAGGGCGGCAAGTTCAGGGATGAGCTCGCGCCGATCACGACGCAGATGGCGGTCACCGACAAGGCGACCGGCGCCGTCTCGTTCAAGGAGGTGACCTTGTCGCAGGACGAGGGCCCGCGCCCCGAGACCACGGCTGAAGGCCTTGCCGGCCTCAAGCCCGTGCGCGGCGAAGGCTTTTCGATCACCGCCGGCAATGCCAGCCAGCTCTCCGACGGCGCCAGCGCCTCCGTCATCATGAGCGACAAGGAAGCCTCCAAGCGCGGCCTCAAGCCGCTCGGCATCTTCCGCGGCTTCGTCTCCGC
This sequence comes from Bradyrhizobium sp. Arg816, assembly GCF_029989365.1. Taxonomy (GTDB): domain Bacteria; phylum Pseudomonadota; class Alphaproteobacteria; order Rhizobiales; family Xanthobacteraceae; genus Bradyrhizobium. Next base: position 436,296 of record NZ_JAPRAQ010000003.1, read on the forward strand.
CGGCTGCGAGCCGGACGAGATGGGCATCGGCCCGGTCTTCGCCGTGCCGCGCCTGCTCAAGCGCCACGGCCTCACCGTCGATGACATCGGCCTCTGGGAGCTGAACGAAGCCTTCGCGGTGCAGGTGCTGTACTGCCGCGACAAGCTCGGCATCGATCCCGAGAAGATCAACGTCGACGGCGGCGCGATCTCGGTCGGCCATCCCTACGGCATGTCGGGCGCGCGCCTCACCGGCCACGCCCTGATCGAAGGCCGCCGCCGCAAGGCGAAGTACGCGGTCGTCACCATGTGCGTCGGCGGCGGCATGGGCGCGGCGGGACTTTTCGAGGTGTTGCAGTAATTTCACCGTCGTCCTGACGGCGACGAAACAAAGAAGCTCACAGGAGGATCCGATGGATCTCGCATTCACTAGGGAAGAGCAGGCGTTTCGCGAGGAAGTGCGATCATTCTTCCGCGACAACGTGCCGCCGGATACGCGGCGCAAGCTGGTCGAGGGCCGTCACCTCTCGAAGGACGAGATGGTGACGTGGTGGCGCATCCTCAACAAGAAGGGCTGGGGCGTCAGCCACTGGCCGAAGCAGTATGGCGGGACGGGGTGGACCTCCGTGCAGCACTACATCTTCAACGAGGAGCTGCAGTCCTATCCGGCGCCGCAGCCGCTCGCCTTCGGCGTCAGCATGGTCGGCCCTGTGATCTACACCTTCGGCAACGAAGAGCAGAAGAAGCAGTATCTGCCGCGCATCGCCAATGTCGACGACTGGTGGTGCCAGGGCTTCTCCGAGCCCGGCTCCGGCTCCGACCTCGCTTCGCTCAAGACCAAGGCCGAGCGCAAGGGTGACAAGTGGATCATCAACGGCCAGAAGACCTGGACGACGCTCGCCCAGCACGCCGACATGATCTTCTGCCTCTGCCGCACCGACCCCTCCGCCAAGAAGCAGATGGGCATCTCCTTCATCGTCTTCAGCATGAAGTCGAAGGGCGTCACCGTGCGTCCGATCCAGACCATCGACGGCGGCGTCGAGGTCAACGAAGTGTTCTTCGACGACGTCGAGGTGCCCATCGAGAACCTGATCGGCGAGGAGAACAAGGGCTGGGATTACGCCAAATTCCTGCTCGGCAATGAGCGCACCGGCATCGCCCGGGTCGGCGTGTCCAAGGAGCGGCTGCGCCGCATCCGCGATCTCGCCTCCAAGGTCGAATCCGGCGGCAAGCCGATCATCCAGGATGCGGCGTTCCGCGAGAAGCTGGCGGCGTGCGAGATCGAGCTGAAGGCGCTCGAGTTGACGCAGCTCCGTGTCGTCGCCGACGAAGGCAAGCACGGCAAGGGCAAGCCCAATCCGGCGTCCTCGGTGCTGAAGATCAAGGGCTCGGAGATCCAACAGACCACCACCGAATTGCTGATGGAAGTGATCGGTCCGTTCGCGGCACCCTACGACGTGCACGGCGACGACGGCTCGAACGAAGCCATGGAGTGGACTGCCCAGATCGCGCCAAGCTACTTCAACAACCGCAAGGTCTCGATCTACGGCGGCTCCAACGAGATCCAGCGCAACATCATCGCCAAGGCGGTGCTGGGGCTGTGAGTCGACAATGACGGTGTCGTCCGCCGCCTTGTGCGCAGTTGCGCACTGGGGCGGGGGACCCAGTACGCCGCGGCGGTCGCGAGTACGGCAGGCGGCTGCGTTTACTGGATCCCCGCTTTCGCGGGGATGACGTCTGAGGGTGAGGCGACGGTAGGGCAATTCCCGCCGATTTGGAGAGAGACATGGATTTTGATCTGAACGAGGAGCAGCGGCTTCTCAAGGACAGCATCGACGGCCTGCTGACCGATTCCTATGATTTCGAGAGCCGCAAGAAGTACATGAAGGAGAAGGGCGGCTGGAGCCAGGCCGTCTGGGGCAAGCTCGCCGAGCAGGGTCTGCTCGGCCTGCCCTTCGCGGAGGCCGATGGCGGCTTCGGCGGCGGCGGCGTCGAGACCATGATCGTGATGGAAGCGCTCGGCAAGGCGCTGGTGCTCGAGCCGTATCTCGCAACGGTCGTGATCGGCGGCGGCTTCCTGCGCCACGCCGGCTCCGATGCGCAGAAGGCCGCGCACCTGCCCGGGATCATCGACGGCAGCAAGACGTTGGCGTTCGCCCAGCTCGAGAAGAACTCGCGCTACGATCTCTTCGACGTCTCGACGACCGCGAAGAAGAAGGGCGACGGCTGGGTCATCGACGGCGAAAAATTCGTCGTGCTGAACGGCGAGAACGCCGAGACCCTGATCGTCACCGCGCGCACCAAGGGTGACCGCCGCGACAAGTCCGGCATCGGCGTGTTCCTGGTGCCGGCGAATGCCAAGGGCGTGACCAAGAAGTCGTACCCGACTCAGGACGGCCTGCACGCCGCCGACATCACCTTCACCGGTGTCGAGGTCGGTGCCGATGCAGTCCTCGGCAATCCCGACGACGGCCTCGCGCTGATCGAGCGCGTGGTCGATGAAGCCCGCATCGCACTCTGCGCCGAAGCGGTCGGCCTGATGGATGAGTCGCTCAAGACCACGGTCGAGTACATCAAGACGCGAAAACAGTTCGGCGTTGCGATCGGCTCGTTCCAGTCGTTGCAGCACCGCGCCTCCGACATGTTCGTCGCTGCCGAGCAGGCCCGTTCGATGTCGATGTTCGCGACCATGGCCGGCGATTTCGAGGACGCCAAGGAGCGCTCCAACGCCATCGCCGCGGCCAAGGTGCAGATCGGCAAGTCGCTGAAGTTCGTCGGACAGCAGGCGATCCAGCTCCACGGCGGCATCGGCATGACCATGGAGGCGAAGATCGGCCACTACTTCAAGCGGCTCACCATGATCGAGAACAGCTTTGGCGACACCGATTACCACCAGCGCCGCGTCGCGGATGGGAGTGGGTTGATCTGAGTTGATCTAAGCCACGCGAAGACTGTCATGCCCCGGCTTGACCGGGGCATCCAGTACTCCGCGGCGGTAGTTCGTTCACGCAACTTCAGCCGCGGAGTACTGGATCGCCCGATCGAGTCGGGCGATGACATCGAGTAAATGGAATCAGCGGAGCCCAACAACAATGAAGAACACCCCGTTCGATCTCACCGGCAAGGTCGCAATCGTCACCGGCTCCAGCCGCGGCATCGGCCGCTCCTCGGCGGAGCTGCTCGCAAAACTCGGCGCCAAGGTCGTGGTGTCATCGCGGAAAGCGGACGCCTGCAAGGAGGTCGCCGACGGCATCGTTGCTGCCGGCGGCGATGCCACCGTCATTCCCTGCAACATCGCGCGCAAGACCGAGGTCGAGGCGCTGATCGCGGGCACGATCAAGCACTACGGCAAGATCGATATCCTGGTCTGCAACGCCGCCGTGAATCCGTATTACGGCCCGCTGCTCGACATCACCGACGAGGCCTTCGACAAGATCATGGGCAGCAACGTCAAGAGCAACATCTGGCTCTCCGCGCTGGCGATCCCGCAGATGGCCGAGCGCGGCAACGGCTCCGTCGTCATCATCTCCTCGATCGGCGGCTTGCGCGGCTCCACCGTGATCGGCGCCTACGGCATCTCCAAGGCCGCCGACTTCGCGCTGTGCCGCTCGCTCGCCGGCGAATGGGGCCCGAAGGGCGTTCGCGTCAACTGCATCGCGCCCGGCCTCGTCAAGACCGATTTCGCCCGCGCGCTGTGGGAAGACGAAGCCAACCTCAAGCGCCGCACCGCCACCACGCCCCTTCGCCGCATCGGCGAACCCGACGAAATCGCCGGCGCCGTCGCCTACCTCGCCTCCGACGCGTCGAGCTTCATGACCGGCCAGACCATCGTCATCGACGGCGGCGTCACCACGGCGGCGGTGTAGCTCTCACTTGCAATTGTATTGAAGTGGCGCTTCACTTCACCCTCCCCTGGAGGGGGAGGGTCGCTCGCGCACAGCGCGAGCGGGGTGGGGTGAAGCCACAAAAATGGTCTCAACATTAATCCGACGCGCTGCCGCGAAGAAGCTTCGGGCGAACACAACGCCGCACGAACGAATGTTGTGGCGTGCCCTCAAAGAGCTTCCGATCGAAGGTTCACACTTCCGCCGCCAAGCGCCGATCGGTCCTTACATCGTCGACTTCTTCTGCCCGGCCAAACACCTCATCATCGAACTCGACGGCGGACACCACAACGAAGATGAGACGGCCGCGCGAGACAGCACGCGGCAGAGCTGGCTCGAGAACGAAGGCTATCGCGTCATCCGATTCTGGAATTCGGAGATCAACAGCGATCTGACCGCCGTGCTCGAACGGATCTATGCCGAGCTGTACGGATCGCGAGAGGCAGAAACGATCCGATTGAAACATCGACGCAAGTAGAAGTTCGCTATCTTACCCTCCCCTGGAGGGGGAGGGTCGATCGCGCGTAGCGCGAGCGGGGTGGGGTGATCTCTCCGCATGGGCACCGCGCGATGCGGAAAGACTGTCACCCCACCCCGTCTCACATTCCGCTGCGCTTCATGTGAGCCGACCCTCCCCCTCCAGGGGAGGGTAAGCGAGACCAACCTTGACCTTCCCGCCCTAATCCGCTCCCTTTGGCGCGACACAATGACCCCTCTCAGGGAAACGCCAAGGTAGCTTCCATGTCTTTCGTCCTCGCCATCGACCAGGGCACCACCTCATCGCGCGCCATCGTTTTTCGCAGTGACATCTCGATTGCCGCCCGCGCGCAGCAGGAGTTTCCGCAGCATTTTCCGGCCTCGGGCTGGGTCGAGCACGAGCCGGAGGACATCTGGACCTCGACCGTGACGGTCTGCCGCGACGCGATCGAGCAGGCCGGCATCACCGCAAAGGACATCGCCGCGATCGGCATCACCAACCAGCGCGAGACCACCGTGGTGTGGGATCGCGCCACGGGACAAGCCGTGCACCGCGCCATCGTCTGGCAGGACCGCCGCACCGCCGACATCTGCGCGAAACTCAAGGCCGACGGCCGCGAGCCCGTGATCTCGCAAAAGACCGGCCTGATCATCGATCCCTATTTCTCCGGCACCAAGGTCGCCTGGATCCTCGATCACGTTCCCGGCGCGCGGGCGCGTGCCGCGCGCGGCGAATTGATGTTCGGCACCATCGACTGCTATCTGCTCTGGCGCCTCACCGGCGGCAAGGTGCACGCCACCGACGCCACCAACGCCTCGCGCACGCTGCTGTTCAACATCCACACCGGCCAGTGGGACGACGAGCTCTTGGAGATCATCGGCGTGCCGCGCTCGATGCTGCCTGAGGTGAAGGATTCCTCCGCCCGCTTCGGCGAGAGCGTGCCTGACCTCTTTGGCGGCGCCATCGCGATCTCAGGCATCGCGGGTGACCAGCAGGCCGCGACGATCGGACAAGCCTGCTTCCGCCCGGGCATGATGAAGTCGACCTACGGCACCGGCTGCTTTGCGCTGCTCAACACCGGCACGACGCCCGTCGTCTCCAAGAACAAGCTGCTCACCACCGTCGCCTATCAGCTCGAGGGCAAGCGCACCTACGCGCTCGAAGGCTCGATCTTCGTTGCGGGTTCGGCGGTGCAGTGGCTGCGCGACGGCCTCGGCATCATCAAGCACGCCGCCGAGACCGGACCGCTCGCTGATCAATCCGACTCCATGCAGAGCGTCTATCTGGTTCCGGCCTTCGTCGGCATGGGCGCGCCCTACTGGAATCCGCGCGTGCGCGGTGCGCTGTTCGGCCTCACCCGCAACACCGGCCCCGCCGAGCTCGCGCACGCCGCGCTGGAGAGCGTGTGTTACCAGACCTTCGACCTCTGGGCCGCGATGCGCGCGGACTGGCCGAGTTCGGAAGTCGCGAGCGTCGTGCTGCGTGTCGACGGCGGCATGACCGCCTCCGACTGGACCATGCAGCGCCTCGCCGATCTCTTGGACGCACCGGTCGATCGCCCCGCGATCCAGGAGACCACGGCGTTGGGCGCGGCCTATCTCGCCGGCCTCCAGGCCGGCGTCTATCCCGAGCCGACGAAGTTCGCCGACAATTGGCGCCTCGAGCATCGCTTCAAGCCGAACATGAGCCAGGCGACGCGCGAGCGGAAGCTTGCGGGCTGGGCGAGGGCGGTGAAGGGCGTGCTCGCGAGTGACGAGGGAGAGGGATAGGCGGATGTCGTAGCCCGGATGGAGCGAAGCGCAATCCGGGGTTTTCTCCACGAGCAATATTCCCGGATTACGCTTCGCTCCATCCGGGCTACGGACAAAATAACAACAACGGGAGAAGACAATGAACACGGATCTCAACCGGGTCATCCAAAAACTCTGCGGCGCAGCGATCTGCGCCGCGCTGCTGACCTCGACAGCCATCGCACGCGACAAGCCGAACCCGCTCGGAAGTGCGCGGCAGCTCAAGACCGATGTCGCGGGCCTCGACGCGCCCGCCCAGATCCTGGTCGACGTCTGGGGCATCCCGCACATCTATGCCGGCAACGAGCACGACCTGTTCTTCCTGCAGGGTTTCAACGCCGCGCGCGACCGGCTCTGGCAGATCGATCTCTGGCGCAAGCGCGGCCTCGGCCTGCTCGCAAAGGATTTCGGCCCGGCCTATGCCGAGCAGGACAAGGCGCTGCGGCTGTTCCTCTATCGCGGCGACATGAATGCGGAGTGGGCGGCCTACGGCCCCAAGGCGAAGACCTATGCGGACGCGTTTGTCGCAGGCGTCAATGCCTATGTCGCCGATGTGCGCGCAGGAAAACGTCCGCTGCCGATCGAGTTCAGGATCGCCGGCACCATGCCTGATCCGTGGACGGCGGATGACGTCGTCCGCATCCGCAGCCACGGCCTGACGCGCAATGTCGCCTCCGAGGTCAAGCGCTCGCTGGTCGCCTGCGCGGCCGGCCTCGATGCCGATCGGTTCCGCGTCAAGCTCGAGCCGGCATGGACCACGAAAGTCCCCGATGGTCTCGACCCCTGCAGCGTGCCGAAGGCCGTGCTCGCGGCCTACGATCTTGCAACGCGCCCGGTCGCCTTCGCGGCACCGAAGGACAAGCAGGCCGCACTCGCGCACGATCCCGACAAATACCTCACCGAGGCCGACCAGCAGCGCGACACCATCGGCTCCAACAATTGGGTGATCGCGGCCTCGCGCACGGCGACGGGCCGCCCGATCCTCGCCAACGATCCGCATCGCGAGCACAGCGTGCCCTCGCTGCGTTACATCGTCGGCCTCAATGCGCCGGGCCTCTCCGTGATCGGTGCCGGCGAGCCGGCGCTGCCCGGCATCTCGATCGGCCACAACGGCACCATCGCCTTCGGCCTCACCATCTTCAACGTCGACCAGGAAGACCTCTACGTCTACGAGCTCAATCCGCAAAACCCCAACCAGTACCGCTACGGCAATGGCTGGGAAGACATGCGCATCGTCCACGAGACCGAACAGGTCAAAGGCGAGGCCGATCGCGACCTCGAGCTGAAATTCACCCGGCACGGTCCCGTCATCTTCGTCGACGATGCGAACAAGCGCGCCTTTGCAGTCCGCTCGATCTGGTTCGAGCCCGGCACCTCCGCCTATTTCGGGTCCTCCGACTACATGACCGCGAAGGACTGGAACGGCTTCCTCGCCGCCATGCGGCGCTGGGGCGCGCCGTCGGAGAACCAGGTCTATGCCGACACCCGCGGCAATATCGGCTGGGTCGCCGCCGGCAAGACGCCGCGGCGCGCCAACTTCGACGGCCTGATGCCGGTGCCCGGCGACGGTCGCTATGAGTGGCAGGGCTTTCTCTCGCTCGACGAATTGCCGAAAGCCTATCAGCCCAAGCAGGGCTTTCTCGCCACCGCCAACCAGATGAACCTGCCGGCCGATTACCCGATCGCCGAACGCAAGGTCGGCTTCGAATGGTCCGACAGCGCGCGCTGGCAGCGCATCACCGAGGTGCTCGCGGCCAACAGCAAGGTCACGCTCGCCGACGCCATGGATTTGCAGAACGACGACACCGCGATGCTGGGGCGGCGCCTCGTCAAGCTGTTGCAGCCGCTCACCTCCGACGATCCCAATGTGAAGAAGGGGCTCGAGCTGCTCAAGCCATGGGACGCGCGGGATGCCGCCGACAGCGCGGCGGCTGCAGTGTTCGAGGTCTGGATCGCCAATCATCTCGGCCCAAGGCTGCTGAAGACCACGGCTCCCAAGGCCGCCGATCTGATCGCGCCGGAGGCGTCGAGCATTTCGGCGCTGGTCGCCTATCTGGAATCTCCTGATGCGTCATTCGGCGCCGACCCCGCTGCCGCGCGCGACCAGATCCTGCGCGACAGCGTCGGCGCCGCGGTGGCCGACGTCACGGGCAAGCTCGGGCCGGATGCCTCGACCTGGCGCTGGGGCCGGCTGCATGTCGCGAAGTTCGACCATGCCTTGATGCCGCTCGCCGACAAGGCCACCGCCGCGCAGCTCTCGGTCGGCCCGCTCGCCTATGGCGGTGCCGCCAACGTGCCGCGCGCGGCCACCTACCGCCGCGCCGATTACCAGCTGTTCGCCGGCGCATCGTTCCGCATGGTGCTCGACGTCGGCAATTGGGATGCGAGCCGCACCATCAACACGCCCGGCCAATCCGGCGATCCCTTCAGCGCCCATTACCGCGACCTCGCTCCGCTCTGGGCAACGGGCCAATATGTCCCGCTGCTCTACAGCCGCCCGGCCGTCGAAGCCGCGACCGCGGAAGCGATCATTTTGACGCCGCGATGAGCGACTTGTTGGCTGGAGGGCCGGAAGAGCGCGGCCTGCATGGTTTGAGACGCCCGCTTAGGCGGGCTCCTCACCATGAGGGTCTGATATCTCGCCGCGAAACGCGACCTCATCCTGAGGGCCCGCCGTAGGCGGGCGTCTCGAAGGATGAGCCGCAAGCGAGCTGTTCGCCATGTCTTTCCAAGAGGCCCCATGATCATCCCCGACGGCTATTCCGACATCCCCGCCGGCAAGATCGCCGCGGTCGTCACCCATCTGGAGATGACCGCACCTCCCGCGCGCCGCGATGATCCTCCAGGAACGTGGTCCTTGCGCAAGGTCGACGCGCCCGCGCTTCATTGGTATCGCGATCTCCATCGCCGTGTCGGCGAGGAGTGGCTGTGGTTCTCGCGTGCGCGCCTGAATGACGCAGAGCTTGCCGCAATTATCCACGCGCCGGGCGTCGAGGTCTATGCCCTGGTCGTGGACGGCCGCGACGAAGGCCTGCTGGAGCTGGATTTCCGCGAGGCCAGCCAGTGCGAGCTGGTTTATTTCGGCGTCACCGCCGGATTGATCGGGACTGGCGCAGCTCGCTTCTTGATGAACCGCGCGCTGGAGACTGCCTGGTCGCGCCAGCTACGCCGCGTCTGGGTGCACACCTGCACCTTTGATCATCCGTCCGCCGTTACGTTCTATCAGCGCTCCGGCTTCCGCCCGTTCCGTCGCCAGATCGAGGTGGCCGATGATCCGCGCCTCGATGGAACGGCGTCGCCGACGGCGGCGAGGCATGTGCCGATCATTGAGTAATGCCGGGCTACGCGCCCTCAATAATTATACCGCACGCCAAAGCTGACCCCCTGCGCAAGCAGGTTCGTCGTGTTGAGCACCGGCCCGGGCCGGTTCGGCCCGCCGCCGGCCGGCGGTGGCGCGAGGTTCGGATTGACGGTGGTGTCGATCAGCCCGCCGGCGCGCTGTACGCCGGTCCAGTACATCACGTCGTAGCCGGCGATCAGCCGCCAGCCGGGCGCAACCTGATATCCCGCCTTCAACGACAGCTCCGGCACCACGGCGAAGCGGGTCTGGTCGTAATGGCCTATATTGCTTGACAGCGCGAGGAAGCCGCCCGGGGCCGTCGTGGTGACGCCGGCCACGGTCGAGGCGGTCGAGCCCGAAATGTCGGCGCTGTTGAGATTGGCGCCGAGCGCCACCTTGCCGCGCCACTCCAGCGACCACGGGCCATTGCGCCAATCGCCGGTAAGGCCGAGATCGAGGCCGTGGAAATTGCTCGACGCCTTGAAATTGTCGGTGGGGCTGAAGGTGCCGAAGGCAAGAATGGCCGCGGTATTGGAGATCGTCAGCGTGTCGGTCGACCGCAGATAGCGATAGCCAACCAGCGCGCTGACGCGCTGTCCGCTCCACGCGCCGAGATCCCAGCGATAGAGCGCGCCGGCGCCGAGCAGGCGCGAGGTTTCGCTCGCGCTGGCACTGCCGGTGGCCAGCCCCGGAAATCCCGCGATCAGCGCGTCGGGAAATCCCGTCAGCGCATTGGTGAAGGGCCGTGCCAGGATCGGATTGGCATTGGTGTCGGTCGCAAATCCGGTCGAGAGATTCTCCAGCCCGAAGAACGAGGCTTCGATGCCGCGGCTGCGCTGCGGATCGAACCAGTAGCCGGCGGTGATGCGCCCGCCCGAACGCCAGTCGTTGTTCACACTGGAATTGCCGAACAGCACGGTCGTCGTGGGCTGGCCGAGCACGCCGACAACTCCCAGCGGCGTGCCGACCGGGCTCGTGGTCACCAGCGCCGGCAGCTTGTCGCCCGTCACGCTCCAGGCAAGGTAGTCGGCCTCGGCCCAGAACGGATTGAAGTCGGCAGGTTTGGGCGGCGCCTTCATCGGCAGATCGGCTGCTGACGTGACGTCGGGCACGATCGCCGTAAGAGCTAGGCCCACCGCTGCCGCTCTCAATGCCCGCCGATTCATTTGGCTTCCCTCTGGGTCCGCGGAATGAACCATGCGACAATTTGTTCGGCAAGCTGGAGTTGAGGCGGTGCCGAGACGAAAATGTGTAGCTGTTGCCGTTGGGCACCGCTCGCTGGCTGTGTCGTTCGATAATAGCCTTGTGAAGAAGATGAATGGCCGGCTTCGAGCCCCGGCCCTGACTAGTGAGCGAGAACCATGTTCCTGATTGGCCAATACGATTCTCCCTTCGTCCGCCGTGTCGCGATCGCGCTGCGGCTCTACGGCCTCGCCTTTGAGCACCGGCCATGGTCCACCTTCGGCGACGCCGACAAGATCGCGCCGTACAACCCACTGCGGCGCGTGCCGACGCTGGTGCTCAACGATGGCGAGGCGCTGATCGAGAGCACGATCATTCTGGACTATCTCGATGAGCTCGTCGGGTCGGAGAAGGCGATGCTGCCGCGCGGCGGCGCCGAGCGGCGAAAGCATTTACGCATCTGCGCACTCGCTACCGGCCTCGGCGACAAGGCGGTGAGCCTGCTCTATGAGCGCGTGCTGCGGAAGGAGCAGCTTGCGCTGTGGGTCGAGCGCTGCCAGGCGCAGATCGGCGACGTACTCGGCGTACTGGAGGCCGAACGCGCGGGGGTGACGACGCCGTATTGGCTGGGCGGCCGGATCGGCCACGCCGACATTGCGGTTGCCTGCGTCGTCCGCTTCACCCGCGAAGCGCATCCGCAACTGCTCGAGCCGTCGCGCTATCCGGCGCTGTCGGCACACGCCGAACGCTGCGAGGCGCTGGCGCCGTTCGGGGAGATCGTGCAGCCGCTGGCCCCGCCGAAGGGGTGAAAGCGCGCCGTCCTATCGCCTGTTGCAGGGCTTGATCTCGCCCGCCGCGGACTTCAGGACGATCGGATTCGGCGACAGCCTGATGCCAAAGAACAATTGAGAGCCGGACACCTTGTCGTCCGATCCCTGGTGGGCGTCCAGCTCGAGCTTCGCCGCGATCTCGGATGTCAGCTTGGCCCGCTCCTCCATCGAAATCGTGTTGTGATATTTGATCTCGTAGACGACGTCGGCTTCCAGCACGGAGCGCGTCTGGCAGACGACGCCGCCGCTCGAAATGTTCAGGGCGATCGCGTCCTCGCATTCGGCCTTCAGCAATGCATTGCGGGTCGATATCAGCGATTCGTCGGAAATCAGGAGAATGTTGGCGTTCTCGAGCTTGAGGTGAATTGAATCAACTTGCTGCATTCCGGCGACCGCCGACAGCTTGTCCCTGACCTGCGCGGACACGTCGAGGTTCTTCTCGAGCGATTGCTTCAGGTCCCGGTCCACCGTCGGTGATTTCCGGATCTTGTCGGCCAGCAGCGTGGGGTCGATATCGCAGGTCGGATGCAGCTCCAGCCGGCCATCGCTCAGATATTCGATCGTGTTGATGGTGCCGGGACCGCCGAATGTGCTTGGCGGGACCACCTCGAAATATCCGGTCTCGGAGAGGATGGCCGTGATCGTCTGTTTCTTTCGCGGGAATCCGACCCAGGCTGCAACCATCACCAGGCCTATCGCGACAAAGACGAGGCTACCAAGCCAGAGCCATTTGCGGCTTGCTACTTTCGCGGGCAGCACAACTGGTTTCGCTCGCCGCATGGCGCGTAGCCTTTCGGGCAGTCAGCCGCGGCAATCGTGGGCAGCACGACAAGGGCGATCGCGGCGACGAACAGTGCAATGAACTGCGTCATATGTTCGATCCCAAGCAAACCATCGGTTTGAAGGTAGTAGACCGATAGAGTAGCGAATCAAGGTTGAGCGGACAAGTGAACGAGTTCACACCGCCCGGTTCCCGCGCGAAATTGCCGGCGAGGCGAGTTGTGAGGCGACTTCGCTTTCGAAGCGGTTGCACGTTCGGCTGCTGTAGCCCGGATGCCCCTTACCCTCCCCTGGAGGGGGAGGGTCGATCGCGCAAAGCGCGAGCGGGGTGGGGTGATCTCTCAACACGGGTATTGCTCAACGCGGAGAGACCGTCACCCCACCTCGGTCCGCATTCCGCTTCGCTGCATGCGAACCGATCCTCCCCCTCCAGGGGAGGATGGGGACCGTGCGTGTGGGATCTGAGTTGCCCGTCGCCGTCATTCCGGGCGCAACCTTCGCGCGCCTCCGAATGACGGCGACGGGCGAGGCGAAGAGTATCAGACGGGCACGGCAGGCGATGATGGAATATTACCGGTGTTTTGCCCGACGGAGCAAGTCGTTTCGGTAAGACCGAAATTCCTCAAGCCTTTCAACCCCATCCCTACTGTGCATGGGGTTGTTTTTCACTTTTTAGTCTTGGGAAGTGAAGGCGGGGCCTACCCCGCCCCCGCGCGCTTCTTCTGCCAGACGAGATGCACCGCGCAGGTGCAGCCGGGCGGATGCGAGGCGAGGTCCTTCGACGTCTCGTCGTTCGCGGGTGTCGCCGCGAAAGCCTTGTCGGTGCCCTCTCGCGACGGGATGTAGTTCAAGACCGGCGCGAGCCAGCGCTCGGTCTCGGCCACCGTCATGCCCTTGCGCGCGGCATAGTCCTCGACCTGGTCACGCTCGATCTTGCCGACGCCGAAATAATAGCTCTCGGGGTTCGCGAAATAGAGCCCCGACACGGAAGAGCCCGGCCACATCGCAAAGCTCTCGGTCAGCCTCACGCCGGCGGTCGCTTCCGCGTCGAGCAGCTCGAACAGCGTCGCCTTCTCGGTGTGATCGGGCTGCGCGGGATAGCCGGGCGCAGGGCGGATGCCCTGGTATTTCTCCAGGATCAGATCGTCGCAGGAGAGTGCTTCGTCCGGTGCATAAGCCCAGAACTCGCGGCGCACGCGGGCGTGCATGCGCTCGGCGAAGGCCTCCGCAAGGCGATCGGCCAAGGCCTTGCACAGGATCGAGGAGTAGTCGTCATTGGCCATCTTGAAGCGGTCGGCGACCACATCCTCACCGATGCCGGCCGTGACGACGAAGCCCCCGACATAGTCGGGCACGCCGGCGGGCGCGACGAAGTCGGCGAGCGCGGCGTTGAACCGGCCCTCGCGCTTCTCGAGCTGCTGGCGCAGCGTGTGCAGCGTCGCGATTCTCTTGGTCCGGCTTTCGTCGGCATAGAGCACGATGTCGTCGCCTTCAGCGTTCGCCGGCCAGAAGCCGACCGTCGCACGCGCCCGGAACCATTTTTCCTTGACGATCAGGTCGAGCATTTTGCGCGCATCGTCATAGAGCGAGCGCGCGACTTCGCCGACCTTGGAATCGTCGAGAATGGCGGGGAAGCGGCCGGCGAGCTCCCAGGTCTGGAAGAACGGCGTCCAGTCGATATAGGGCACGAGCTCGGCGAGATCGTAATCGTCGAAGCTGCGGATGCCCAAGAAGGTCGGCTTCACCGGCTTGTTCGCGGCGAAGTCGACCGGCACGCGGTTGGCGCGCGCGGCCGCGAGCTTCAGGCGCTTCTTGTCGGCCTGCGCGCGCAGATGCGCGTCCGAGATTTTGGCGTATTCGGCGCGCACCTCGGCGGCGTAAGCCTCGCGCTTCTCGGGCGAGAGCAGCGAGGAGGCAACGCCGACGGCACGGCTGGCGTCATTGACGTGGACGACGGGACCGGCGCGATAGCTCGGGTCGATCTTGACCGCCGTGTGCACGCGGCTCGTGGTGGCGCCGCCGATCAGCAGCGGCAGCTTCAAACCTTCACGCTGCAATTCGCCGGCGAAGAACGCCATCTCGTCGAGCGAGGGCGTGATCAGGCCTGATAGCCCGACGATGTCGGCCTTCTCCGCCTTCACCGTCTCGACGATCTTAGCGGCCGGCACCATCACGCCGAGGTCGATGACCTCGAAATTGTTGCACTGGAGCACGATGCCGACGATGTTCTTGCCGATGTCGTGGACGTCGCCCTTGACGGTCGCGAGCACGATCTTGCCGGCGGAAGAGGAGCCTTCGGTGCCGATACCGTTGGCGAGGTTGCGTGCCTTCTCTTCCTCCATGAACGGCATCAGCCACGCCACCGCCTGCTTCATCACGCGCGCGGATTTCACCACCTGCGGCAGGAACATCTTGCCGTCGCCGAAGAGGTCGCCGACCACGTTCATGCCGGCCATCAAGGGGCCTTCGATCACGTCGAGCGGACGCTTGGATGCCTTGCGGGCCTCCTCGGTGTCCACTTCGATGAACTCGGTGATCCCGTGCACCAGCGAATGCGACAGCCGCTTCTCCACCGGCCATTCACGCCAGGCGAGGTCGGCTTCCTTGGTCTGGGTCTTGTTGCCGCGGAATTTCTCCGCAAGTGCCAGCAGGCGCTCGGACGCGCCGGGGTCGCGGTTGAGGATGACGTCCTCGCACACCTGGCGCAGCTCGGCATCGATGTCGTCATAGACGATCATCTGTCCGGCATTGACGATGCCCATGTCCATGCCCGCCTTGATGGCGTGATACAGGAACACCGAGTGCATCGCCTCGCGCACCGGCTCGTTGCCGCGGAACGAGAACGACAGATTGGAGACGCCGCCGGAAATATGCGCGTGCGGCAGGTTCTGGCGGATCCAGCGCGTCGCCTCGATGAAGTCGACGCCGTAATTGTTGTGCTCCTCGATGCCGGTCGCGATCGCGAAAATATTCGGATCGAAGATGATGTCCTCAGGCGGGAAGCCGACGCGGTCCACCAGGATGTCATAGGCACGCTTGCAGATCTCGGTCTTGCGCGCGAACGTGTCGGCCTGGCCGACTTCGTCGAACGCCATCACCACCACGGCTGCGCCATGGCGCCGGGCGATCTTGGCCTCGTGAATGAACTTCTCCTCGCCTTCCTTCATCGAGATCGAGTTGACGACCGGCTTGCCCTGCACGCATTTCAGGCCGGCCTCGATCACCGAGAATTTCGAGGAATCGACCATCACGGGGACGCGGGCGATGTCGGGCTCGGCGGCAACGAGGTTGAGGAAGGTCACCATCGCGGCTTCCGAATCCAGAAGCCCCTCGTCCATGTTGACGTCGATGATCTGCGCACCGTTCTCGACCTGGTCGCGGGCGACCTGCAGCGCGGCCGTGTAGTCGCCGGCGGTGATCAGCTTGCGGAAGCGGGCGGAGCCGGTGACGTTGGTGCGCTCGCCGACATTCACGAAGGGAATGGCGTCGGTCAGGATGAACGGCTCGAGGCCGGAGAGCCGCAGCCGCGGTTCGATTTCCGGCACGACGCGCGGCTTGTGCGGGGCGACGGCTGCCGCAATCGCCGCGATGTGGTCCGGCGTGGTACCGCAGCAGCCGCCGACGATGTTGACGAGGCCATCGCGCGCGAATTCGCCGACCAGGCGCGCCATGTATTCCGGGGTCTCGTCGTATTGACCGAATTCGTTGGGCAGGCCGGCGTTCGGATAGGCGCAGACCAGCGTGTCGGCGACGCGGCCGATATCGGCGATGTGGGCGCGCAGATCTTCCGCGCCGAGCGCGCAGTTGAAGCCGATGGTGACGGGTTTTGCGTGCCGCACCGAATTCCAGAACGCTTCCGGCATCTGGCCCGACAGCAGGCGGCCGGATTTGTCGGTGATGGTGCCCGATACCATCACGGGCACGTCGATGCCCCGCGCTTCGGTGATTTCGGCGATCGCATAGAGCGCCGCCTTGGCGTTCAGCGTGTCGAAGATGGTCTCGACCAGCAGCAGATCGACACCGCCGTCGAGCACGCCGTTGATCTGCTCGCCATAGGATTTGCGCAAATCGTCGAAGGTGACGGCCCGGTAGCCGGGGTTGGAAACGTCCGGCGAGATCGAGGCGGTGCGGTTGGTCGGGCCGATGGCCCCCGCAACGAAGCGCGGCTTGCCGTCCTCGGCTTCGACGCGACGAGCGGCATTGCCGGCGAGGCGGGCGCCTTCGCGCGCCATCTCGTAGACGATGTCGGTGAGGTCGTAATCGGCCTGCGCGATCGAGGTCGTCGAGAAGGTGTTGGTCGCGACGATGTCGGCGCCGGCGCGCAAGTATGCGGCGTGGATGTCCTCGATTGCCTGCGGCTGGGTCAGGATCAACAGGTCGTTGTTGCCGCGGAGGTCGCGATGGAAGTCCTTGAAGCGCTCGCCGCGGAAGGCGGCCTCATCGAACTGCAGGTTCTGGATCATCGTGCCCATGGCGCCGTCGAGCACGAGGATGCGCTCGCGCGCGGCGTTGAGCAGGGCAGTTCGCTTGGGAGAAACGGGAGTGGTCATTTTATCTTAAGCCGCCTTCTGCGCGCTCTTGGCGCGGATGCCGAGCAAATGGCTAATCGCGAACACGAGATCGGCGCGGTTCATGGTGTAGAAATGGAAGGTGTCGACGCCGCGCTTCGCCAGCTTCTGCACCTGGCCGGCGGCAACGGTCGCGGCCACCAGCTTGCGGGTCTCGGCGTCGTCGTCGAGGCCGTCGAATTTCTCCGCCAGCCAGTCCGGCACGGAGGTGCCGGCGCGGGTGACGAAATTGCGGGCCTGCTTGAAATTGTGCATGGGCATGATGCCGGGCACGATCGGGATGTCGATGCCGCGGGCACGCACGCGGTCGAGATAGCGGAAGTAGAGGTCGTTATCGAAGAACACCTGCGTGATCGCGCGCGTCGCACCCGCATCGACCTTGGCCTTCAGCGTGTCGATGTCGGCGTCGAAATCGCGCGCTTCAGGGTGCTTCTCGGGATAGGCGGACACGGACACTTCGATGTCGCCGTGCCGCTTCTTGATGCCCGCAACGAGGTCGGCAGAACTCTGGTAGCCGTCGGGATGGCTGGAATAGGGCGTGCCGATGCCGCCGGCGGGATCGCCGCGCAGGCCGACGATGTGGCGGACGCCGACCTCGTGATAGCGGTCGACGATCTCGTCGATCTCCCCGCGCGAGGCGCCGACGCAGGTCAAATGTGCGGCCGGCAGCAGCGCGGTTTCCTTGAGGATGCGGGTGATGGTCGAATGGGTGCGCTCGCGGGTCGAGCCGCCGGCCCCATAGGTCACGGAGACGAATTTCGGGTCAAGCGGGGCGAGCCGGTTGATGGTCTCCCAGAGATTGCGCTCCATCTCCTCCGTCTTGGGCGGAAAGAACTCGAAGGAGATCGCAGGCCGCTTCGAGGAGAGGTGCCCGTTTTGGAGGTGCCCGTCTTGCCCTTCGGCTCGGGCAGGCGTCGTCAGATCGGTCATGGCACCACTCACTCCAGGGGCTCGTCCGGCTTTCGGCGGCCGGCAGTCGGGTCTCGATTGGATGTGGCCAAGATAAGCCAAAGCGGTCGCACTCGACAGCCCATCAGGGATGGGAAGTGGCCCACTTTCACCGGTAACGGTGGAAATATTGAACGGATGAGGGTGTAAGTGGGAAGTGCGTAGATCCGATAATATGTTATATAAATCAACAAATTGTAACGGATTTGGCGGCGAGTAGGAGCAAATAAGGGGCGTGGGCAGTGTGAAGACGGTGTTGCCGCGACAAATCTTGTCCCATCGCCTCAACCGGCCTTGCCGTGCGGGTTCGCGGCCTGCACACGCCAGACCTGCGCAGTCTGCCCATTGCCGCCGCGCCGGCCTTCACTACCTTAGCGCGCCATGATCCCGCTCTCAGTCCTCGACCTCTCCGTCGTCACCACAGGTACAAGACCCGCCGCGGCGCTGCGCAACAGCATCGATCTGGCGCGCCATGTCGACGGGCTTGGCTATGTCCGTTACTGGCTCGCCGAGCATCACAACCTCGCCTCGGTGGCGAGCCCGGCCCCCGATGTGATGATCGGGCAGATCGCGGCGATGACGAAGCGCATCCGCGTCGGCTCCGGCGGGGTGATGCTGCCCAACCACGCCCCGCTCGTGGTGGCCGAGCGCTTCAAGATGCTGGAGGCGCTGTTTCCCGGCCGCATCGATCTCGGTCTCGGCCGTGCCCCCGGCACCGACGGCGCCACCGCCTATGCGCTGCGCAGCCGTCTCGACCGCCGCGAGGGCGACGATTTCCTGGAGCGGCTGCACGAACTGATTCTGTGGGAGACCCGCGAATTTCCCGCAGGGCATCCCTACAACAACGTCGTCGCGATGCCCGACGACACCAAGCTGCCGCCGATCTGGCTGCTCGGCTCCAGCGATTATTCCTCGGAGCTCGCCGCGCAAGTCGGCATGGGCTTCGCGTTCGCCCATCATTTCGCATCCCACGACGCGATCGATGCGATGGTGCATTACCGCAACCGTTTCCAGCCCTCGGCCTGGAGCGCGAGCCCGCACGCGATCCTCGCCGTCGCCGTCATCACGGCCGATACGGATGAGGAGGCCGAAAAGCTCGCCACCTCGTTCGATCTCAACCGCCTGCGCCGCGACCGCGGTCAATATCTGCCCCTGCCGAGCGTCGAGGAGGCGCTGGCCTATCCCTATACGGACGCCGAGCGCATTTCGATCTCGCGCAACCGTTCGCGCCTCTTCGTCGGCAGTCCGGCGACGGTGCAGAAGAAACTGCAGCCGTTGATCGATGCGAGCAAGCCGGACGAGTTGATGGTGATTACGGCCGTGTACGACCACGACGCGCGGAAGAAGTCGTATTCGCTGCTGGCGGAGGCGTTCGGGCTGAAAGCGGCCGCGGCGTAGCTTACCCTCCCCTGGAGGGGGAGGGTCGCTAGGCATTGAGCGAAGCAAAATGCGTAGCGGGGTGGGGTGACGGTCTCTCGGCGACGAATACTGCCCGAATGGAGAGATCACCCCACCCCGCTCGCGCTGCGCGCGATCGACCCTCCCCCTCCAGGGGAGGGTGGCCAATCAATCCTGTTGCGTCTCGCTGAACGTCGCGCGGAAGGGGTGCCCCGGATACACGCCGACGATGCGGAATTCGCGGGAGAAGAACTTCAGCTCCTCGATCGCGAAGGCGAGCCCCTTGTCGTCAGGATGGCCGTCGACGTCGGCATAAAACTGCGTGGCGAAGAAATTGCCGTCGACCATGTAGCTCTCGAGCTTGGTCATGTTGACGCCGTTGGTGGCAAAGCCGCCGAGCGCCTTGTAGAGCGCGGCGGGCAAGTTGCGCACGCGAAATACAAAAGTCGTGACCAGCGGGCCGGAGCCCTGCGCCGCCCATTTCGGCTCGCGCGCCAGCACCACGAAGCGCGTGGTGTTGTGCGCCTCGTCCTCGATGTCCTCGGCCAGGATGTCGAGGCCGTAGATCTTTGCCGCAAGCCGCGAGGCGATCGCGGCGACGGCCTTGTCGTTGCGCTCGGAGATGTCGCGGGCGCTGCCGGCGGTGTCGGCGTGCACGATCGGCTTGATGCCGAGCTTGCGGATGATGCGCCGGCACTGGCCGAGCGCATGCACGTGGCTCTCGACGCTTTTGATGTCCCCGAGCTTCGTCCCCTTCACCGCCATCAGCTGATGGCGGACGGGCAGAAACCATTCGCCGATGATGAAGAGGCCGGAGGCCGGCAGCAAATGATGGATGTCGGCGACGCGGCCCGCGACCGAATTCTCGATCGGGATCATGCCGAGATCGGCCTCGCCCGACGAGATCGCCGACAGCGCGTCCTCGAAGGTGGCGCATGGTATCGGCTCGGCGTCGGGATAGGCCTCGACGATGGCGATGTGGGAATTGGCCCCAGGCTCGCCCTGGAATGCGATTTTCAGCTTGCTCATGATCGGCCTTGTAACAGCGGCTCAGGATTTGGAAAGGATGCTGCGGGCGGTCTCCAGGTCCGCGGGCGTGTCGACCCCGCGGGGCACGGTGTCGACGATGGTGAAGTCGATCCGCATCCCGGCCTCCAGCGCCCGGAGCTGCTCGAGCTTCTCCTGCAATTCCAGCGGGGATGGCGGAAGCCGGACGTAGCGCTCCAACGCGGCGCGGCGATAGGCGTAGAGGCCGATATGGTGGTAGCGCGGTCCGTCGCCGGTCGGAGCGGTCGCGCGGGTGAAATAAAGTGCGCGCATGCGTTTCCCGCCCAGCGAGGTTCCGATCGCCTTTACGACGCTCGGCGCGAGGTCCTCCTCCTCGGTATGGATCTGCGAGGCCAGCGTCGCGATGTCCACCGCCGGGTCTTGCAGCGGCGGCAGCACCTCGCGGATGTTGTCGATCGTAATGGTCGGGAAATCGCCCTGGAGATTGACCACGATTTCGGCCTTGCCTGAGGGATCGAGCTTCTGCATCGCCTCGTGGATGCGGTCCGAGCCGGAGGGGTGCTCCGGGCGGGTCATCACGGCTTCGCCGCCATGGGCGGTGACCACGGAGGCGATCTCGTCCGTATCGGTTGCGACCGCGACCCGGCCGATGCCGGCGGCCTCTGCTCGCCGCATCACATGCACGATCATTGGCAGGCCGGCGATGTCGGCGAGCGGCTTGCCGGGCAGGCGGGTGGCGGCCATGCGGGCCGGGATCAGCACCAGGATGCGGGGATCGATCATCGGGTCAAGGGCCTGGAAACGAGAGGTTTTCCGCGTCGAGAAATGGGGTGGGGACGGGCTGAAAGCCGGGTCGCTTATACGGGTTGCCAGACCCCGGGCAAACCGATATCTCAATGGCAAAACTCGGGGAAACAATAAGGAACGTTTGATTCTCCCGAGGCTCGTCCTGGCGGCCGCGAGGCCGCTATTTCCTTACTGTGGTGTGGGGCCTGGCCGGAAATGGACTCTTTCGAACTCAATAAGATTCTCGGTGCCGTGTTGGGCACCTGTCTCATCCTGCTGGTGACGAGCTTCACCGCCCAGGCGCTGTTCACGCCGAAGCCGCTCGAGAAGCCGGGTTTCGAGATTGCCGTGAAGGAAGACGCCGGCCACGGCAAGGAAGGCGGCGGTGCTGCCGCTGCCTCCGAGCCGATCGAAAAGCTGCTCCAGACCGCGTCCGTCGAGAAGGGCGCGGCGGCCGCCAAGAAGTGCGGCGCCTGCCACACCTTCGAGAAGGGCGGCCCGAATCGCGTCGGTCCGAACCTCTATGGCGTCGTTGGCGAAGCCAGGGGCGAGGGCCGCAACGGCTTCAACTTCTCGGCCGCCATGAAGGCCAAGGGCGGCACCTGGTCGTTCGACGATCTCAACAAGTTCATCGCCAGCCCGAAGGGCTTCATCCCGGGCACCGCGATGGGCTTCGCCGGCATCCCGAAGGACTCCGAGCGCGCCGACGTCATCGCCTATCTGAATTCGCTGTCAGAGCATCCTCAGCCGATCCCGACGGCGTCGAAGTAAGGCGTCAAAAACCTGTCTTGGAATTAACGGCCAGGCTGAAAAGCCTGGCCGTTTGCTTATCCGGGCCTCGCGGTGAGTTTATCGGGGCGTTTGGCCGCATTCGCCGGGCCACGCGGGCTTCCAACATGAGGAAAAAGCAACATATTCCGTCGAAACCTCGCCTATATTGAGCACTTAAAGGGGTAACCTCCTTCAAGATCAGGAATGTTGATTTGGCCATTACCCGACGCGATCTCCTGCTCACCGGCACTGCCGCCGTAGTGCTCCCCGCCCTCGGTTCCGTAGGGGGCCTTCCCGTCATCGGCACGGCCGCGGCGCAATCCGCCAGCGAGGCGCCCTGGCGCCACGCGCTGTCGCTGTTCGGACAGGTCAAATATCCCGCCGACTTCAAGCGCTTCGATTACGTCAATCCGGAAGCGCCCAAAGGCGGTGTCGCGCGCCAGATCGCCGTCGGCACCTTCGATAATTTCAATATCGTGGTGGCCGGGGTGAAGGGGCAGGTCGCCGGTGCCGTCGCGTTCATCTACGAATCCCTCACGACGCCGTCGCTCGACGAGGTCTCGACCGAATACGGCGCGCTGGCCGAGGCCGTCAGCCACCCGGCCGACTTTTCCTTCGTCACCTATCGTTTGCGGCCGCAGGCCAAATGGCATGACGGCAAGCCGGTCACTGCGGACGACGTGATCTTCTCGCTGGATGCCTTCAAGAAGCATCACCCGATGTACTCGGCCTATTACAGCCATGTGGTGAAGGCCGAGAAGGTCGGCGAGCGCGAGGTGAAGTTCGTGTTCGACGCGCCGGGCAACCGCGAGCTGCCGCAGATCGTCGGGCAGCTCACGGTTTTGCCGAAACATTGGTGGGAGGGGACCGACGCGCAAGGCCGCAAGCGCGATGTCTCCGCGACCACGCTCGAAATACCGCTCGGTTCCGGCCCCTACAAGGTCAAGGAATTCGTGGCGGGACGGTCGATCGCGCTGGAGCGCGTCAAGGATTATTGGGGGCGCGATTTCGCCGCCAATGTGGGCCGCAACAATTTCGACGAGATGCGCTACGAGTATTTCCGCGATGCCACCGTGGCGATCGAGGCTTTCAAGGCCGATCAGGTGGACTGGCGCACCGAGAACAGTGCGAAGAACTGGGCGACCGCCTACGACTTCCCGGCCGTGACCGAAAAGCGGGTAATCCTCGAGGAGTTCGCCAATCGCAGCTCGGGCGTCATGCAGGCTTTCGTGCCGAACCTGCGCCGCTCAAAGTTTAGAGATCCTCGCGTGCGTCGTGCGCTCAACTATGCGTTCGACTTCGAGGAGATGAACAAGCAGATCTTCTACGGTCAGTACAAGCGCGTCAGCAGCTATTTCGATGGTATCGACGAGCTCATGGCGACCGGGTTACCGCAGGGGAAAGAGCTCGAGATCCTCGAGACCGTCCGCGCCGAGGTCCCGCCGGAAGTGTTCACGACGGCCTACACCAATCCGGTCGGCGGCAGTCCGGAAGCCGTGCGCGACAATCTTCGCGAGGCGCTGCGCCTGTTCAAGGAGGCCGGCTACGAGGTGCGCGACCGCAAGCTGATCGACGTCAAGACCGGTGCGCAGTTCACCCTGGAGCTGCTGAACCAGGATCCGAGCTTCGAGCGGGTCACGCTGTTCTACAAGCCGTCTCTAGAACGGCTCGGCATCGCGGTCAGCGTGCGCACGGTCGACCCGACTCAGTACGAGAACAGGACTCGGGACTGGGATTTCGACGTCGTCACCAACTCATGGGGCGAGTCGCAGTCGCCGGGCAACGAGCAGCGCGAGTTCTGGTCGTCCAAGACCGCCGATATCCCCGGGTCGCGCAACATTACCGGCATCAAGAATCCGGCGATCGACAAGCTGATCGAGAGGCTGATCTACGCCACGGGTCGCGACGATCTAGTCGCGGCAACCAAAGCGCTCGACCGTGTGCTGCTGTGGAATCACTACGTCGTTCCGCAATGGACCTATTCGAAGATCCGCACCGCGCGCTGGGATCGCTTCGGCCGACCGGCGGAATTGCCCAGATACGGTCAGTCCGGCTTCCCGTTCATCTGGTGGTATGACGCAGACAAGGCGGCACGGATCGCAAAGAAGTCGTGAAGGACACCCCCCGCATGACGCAGATGTCACGCCGCCATGTGCTGGTCTTGGGTGTCGGCGGCACTCTCGGTGCGTCCCTCGGCGCACTGATGTTGCCCGGCGCACGCGCATCGGAAGCGGGGACCGAGGCGCACGGTATCTCGGCGTTCGGCGATCTCAAATATTCCGCCGATTTCCACCATTTCGACTACGTCAATCCCGACGCGCCGAAGGGCGGCGCGTTCTCGCTCATTCCCTCGGTGCGGGCCTACAACCAGTCCTATTTCACGTTCTCTTCGCTCAACGCTTACATCCTGAAGGGCGAAGGTGCGCAGGGCATGGACATGACCTTCGCGCCGTTGATGGCGCGGGCCAATGACGAGCCCGACGCGATGTACGGGCTTGCGGCGAAATCGGTGCGAATCTCGCCGGACAAGCTGACCTACACCTTCACGATACGGCCCGAGGCCCGCTTCCACGACGGCTCCCGGCTCACCGCGCATGACGTCGCCTTCTCGCTCAACACGCTGAAGGAGAAGGGCCATCCGCTGATCATCGTGCAGCTCCGCGATTTCGTGAAGGCCGAGGCGCTGGACGACGCCACCGTGGCCGTCACCTTCGCGCCGAACCGCGCGCGCGACGTGCCGCTCTATGTCGCGAGCCTGCCGATCTTCTCGAAGGCCTATTATGCCACGCGCGCCTTCGACGAATCGACGCTCGATACGCCGCTGGGCTCCGGCCCGTACAGGGTCGGCAGGTTCGAGGTCAACCGCTACGTCGAATACGAGCGCGTCAAAGACTGGTGGGGCGCCGACCTGCCGGTCTGCCGCGGCAGCTACAATTTCCACACGGTGCGCTACGAATTCTACCGCGACCGCGACGTCGCCTTCGAAGGCTTCACCGGCAAGAACTATCTGTTCCGCGAGGAGCTCACCTCGCGCATCTGGGCCACGCGCTATGATTTCCCGGCGATCAAGGACGGCCGCGTCAAGCGCGAGCAGCTGCCGGACGAGACCCCGTCGGGTGCGCAGGGCTGGTTCATCAACGCCCGCCGCGACAAATTCAGGGATCCACGCGTGCGGGAGGCACTGATCTACGCCTTCGACTTCGAATGGACCAACAAGTCGATCATGTACGGCGCCTACGCGCGCACGCACTCGCCATTCCAGAACTCCGACATGATGGTATCAGGCCCGCCTTCACCCGAAGAGCTCGCGCTGCTCGAGCCCCTCCGCGGCAAGGTGCCTGACGAAGTGTTCGGCCAGCCTTTCGTGCCGCCGGTGTCTGACGGCTCGGGACAGGACCGTAGCTTGCTGCGCAAGGCGGGCGAGCTGCTCAACGAGGCGGGCTACGTCATCAAGGATCGCAAGCGGGTGCTGCCCAATGGCGAGCCTTTCACGATCGAGTTCCTGAACGACGAGCAGTCGATCCAGCCGCATCACGGGCCGTACCTGAAGAACCTCGCAACGCTCGGCATCGACGCCACGTTCCGCCTGGTCGACGCCGTGCAGTACCGCGCGCGGCTCGAGGATTTCGATTTCGACATGACGATCCAACGCTTCTCGATGTCGGCGACGCCCGGCGACGCCATGCGGGCGTTCTTCTCCTCCCAGGCGGCCAAGACCAAAGGCTCGTACAATCTCGCCGGCATCTCCGATCCGATCGTCGACGCGCTGATCGAGAAGATCATTGCCGCCCAGACGAGGGCGGAACTGACCACAGCATGCCGGGCCTTCGATCGCGTGTTCCGGGCCGGGCGCTACTGGGTGCCCCAGTGGTACGCAAACTTTCATCGCGTGGCCTATTGGGACCAGTTCAGCCATCCCGACAAGCCGGCGAAATATGCGCAAGGCGTCGGCGCGCCAGAGAATTGGTGGTTCGATGCCGCCAAGGCGGCCAAGCTTGAGCAGGCGAAATAATCATGAGCGCCTATATCGCCCGCCGCATCCTCCTGATGATCCCGACCCTGCTCGGGATCCTCTTCGTCTCCTTCGTCGTCGTGCAATTCGCGCCGGGCGGGCCGGTCGAGCGCGTGATTGCGCAGCTCTCGGGCGCCGACACCGGCGGCAGCTCGCGCATCTCGGGCGGCGGTGATTTCGCTCAGCGCGCGCCGGGTCAGCTGGGCGCTGGTGGCGATGCCATCAATTCGAAATATCGCGGCGCGCAGGGGCTGGACCCTGACTTCATCAAGAAGCTGGAGAAGCAATTCGGCTTCGACAAGCCGGCCCCCGAGCGCTTCGCGCTGATGGTGTGGAATTTCGCCCGCTTCGATTTCGGCAACAGCTATTTCCGCGACGTCAGCGTGCTCCAGCTGATCAAGGAAAAGCTGCCGGTCTCGATCTCGCTCGGCATCTGGCTGACGCTTTTGACCTACCTGATCTCGATTCCGCTCGGCATCCGCAAGGCGGTCAAGGACGGAACGCGCTTCGATACCTGGACGTCGAGCGTGCTCGTGCTCGGCTACGCGATTCCCGGCTTCCTGTTCGCGATCCTCCTGATCATCCTGTTCGCCGGAGGCTCGTTCTTCAACTGGTTCCCATTGCGCGGACTGACGTCGGACGGCTGGTCGCAATTTCCCTGGTACTGGAAGATCATCGATTACTTCTGGCATTTGACGCTGCCGCTGATCGCCATGGGGCTCGGCGCGTTCACCACCATGACGTTCCTGACCAAGAACTCGTTCCTGGACGAGATCCGCAAGCAATACGTGATGACCGCGCGCGCGAAAGGTTGCAGCGAGAATCGGGTGCTCTATGGTCACGTCTTCCGCAACGCGATGCTGATCGTGATCGCGGGCTTTCCCAGCACCTTCATTCACGCATTCTTCTCGGGATCGCTTCTGATCGAGACCATCTTCTCGCTGGATGGGCTCGGACTGCTGAGTTTCGAGAGCGTTCTCAACCGCGACTATCCCGTGGTGTTCGGCACGCTCTTCATCTTTTCGCTCGTCGGCCTCGTGATCAACCTGATCTCTGACCTGACCTACATGTGGATCGATCCGCGGATCGATTTCGAGGCGCGGGAGGTCTGATGACACTGGCCGCCCCGACCCCGATCGAAACCACCGCAAAGTCGCCGCTCGGCGATGCCGTGCCGATCACGCGCAAGCCGTTCGTGCCATCGCCGCTCAACCGCCGGCGCTGGCAGAACTTTAGGGCGAACCGGCGCGGTTACTGGTCGTTCTGGATCTTCATGATCCTGTTCGTGGTGTCGCTGTTTGCCGAGCTGATCGCCAATGACCGGCCGTTCCTGATCAAGTATGACGGCCATCTCTACTGGCCGGCCTTCGTCACCTATTCCGAGACGACCTTCGGCGGCGACTTCGAGACGGCGGCCGACTACCGCGATCCCTATTTGCAGAAGCTGATCAAGGACAAGGGCGGCAGCATCGTCTGGCCGCTGATCCGCTATTCCTACGACACCCACAATCTTGATCTGCCGACGCCAGCCCCGTCACCGCCGACCTGGATGTTGACGGAGGCGCAGTGCAAGCCTGTCGTCGAGAAGAAGGGCCTCAAGAGCTGCCGCGACCTGGAATACAACTGGCTCGGCACCGACGATCAGGGCCGCGACGTGGTTGCGCGCCTGATCTACGGTTTCCGCATCTCGGTGCTGTTCGGCCTGTGCCTGACCATTGTCTCCTCGGTTGTCGGCATCGCCGCCGGTGCGGTGCAGGGCTATTTCGGCGGCTGGGTCGACCTGTTGTTCCAGCGCTTCATCGAGATATGGACTGCGATCCCTTCGCTTTACCTTCTGCTGATCCTCTCGTCGGTGCTCGTGCCCGGCTTCTTCGTGCTGCTCGGTATCCTGCTCCTGTTTTCCTGGGTGTCGCTGGTCGGGCTCGTGCGCGCGGAATTCCTGCGCGGGCGCAATTTCGAGTACATCCAGGCCGCGCGGGCGCTTGGCGTGTCGAACGCCGTGATCATGTTCAAGCATTTGCTGCCGAACGCGATGGTCGCGACGATGACGTTCCTTCCGTTCATCGTCTCCTCGTCGGTCATGACGCTCACGGCCCTCGATTTCCTCGGCTTCGGGCTGCCGCCCGGCTCGCCGTCGCTCGGCGAATTGCTGTCGCAGGGTAAGTCCAACGTGCAGGCGCCCTGGCTCGGTTTCTCCGGCTTCTTCTCGGTCGCGATCATGCTGTCGCTCTTGATCTTCATCGGCGAAGCCGTGCGCGATGCCTTCGATCCGCGCAAGACGTTCAAGTGAGGGCGTGATGGACGCGATCAACCAGCCCCTGCTTGCCGTCCGCGACCTCTCGGTAGCCTTCCACCAGGGCGGCGCCACGA
Organism: Bradyrhizobium sp. Arg816; assembly: GCF_029989365.1. GTDB lineage: Bacteria > Pseudomonadota > Alphaproteobacteria > Rhizobiales > Xanthobacteraceae > Bradyrhizobium. Next base: position 464,420 of record NZ_JAPRAQ010000003.1, read on the forward strand.
CGCTTGCGGTCGACAAGGTCTCGTTTCAGATCAAGCGCGGCGAATGCGTCGCGCTTGTCGGCGAGTCCGGCTCCGGCAAGTCGGTCAGCGCGCTCTCGATCCTGAAGCTCCTGCCCTATCCGAATGCCTCGCATCCCTCGGGCAGCATCCGCTTCAAGGGGCGGGAGCTGATCGACCAGTCGGAGCGTGAGATGCGGGAGATTCGCGGCAGCGACATCTCCATCATCTTCCAGGAACCGATGACCTCGCTCAATCCGCTGCACACGATCGAGGCGCAGATCGGCGAGATCATCCAGCTCCACAATCCGACCAGCAATGCCGAGGCGCGCAAGCGGACGCTGGAACTGCTGACGCAAGTCGGCATTCCCGAGCCCGAAACGCGGCTCAACAGCTATCCGCACCAGCTCTCCGGCGGCCAGCGTCAGCGCGTGATGATCGCCATGGCGCTCGCGAACGAGCCGGATCTGTTGATCGCGGACGAGCCCACCACAGCGCTCGACGTCACCGTGCAGGCACAGATCCTGGCGCTGCTCGCCGAGATCCGCGCGCGGCTCGGCATGAGCTTGCTCTTCATCACCCACGATCTCGGCATCGTGCGCCGCATCGCCGACCATGTCTGTGTCATGAAGGGCGGCGAGATTGTCGAGCAGGGGCCGGTCGAGCAGGTCTTCAGGACCCCGAACCATCCCTATACGCGCGACCTGCTCGCGGCGGAGCCGAAGCCCGATCCGGCGCCGCCGCAGCCGAGTGCACCGGTGGTGATGTCCGCCGATGATTTGAAGGTCTGGTTTCCGATCAAGCGCGGCTTGATGCGCAAGACGGTCGGCCACATCAAGGCGGTCGACGGCGTCAGCATTGCCGTGCGCAAGGGCGAGACGCTCGGCGTCGTCGGCGAGTCCGGCTCGGGCAAGACCACGCTCGGGCTGGCGCTGATGCGGCTGATCTCCTCGAACGGCCGCATCGTGTTCCTCGGCAAGGACATCCAGGGCCTGCGCTTCAAGGAGATGCGACCGTTCCGGCGCGACATGCAGATCGTGTTCCAGGATCCGTTCGGCTCGCTCAGCCCGCGCATGTCGGTCGCCGACATCGTCGCCGAGGGCCTCACCGTGCATCAGCCAGAGCTGTCGCGCGAGGAGCGCGAGGCGCGCGTCGTCAAGGCGCTCGAGGACGTCGGGCTGAAGGCGGACACCCGCTACCGCTATCCGCATGAATTCTCCGGTGGCCAGCGCCAGCGCATCAGCATCGCGCGGGCGGTGGTGCTGGAGCCGGATTTCGTCGTGCTGGACGAGCCGACCAGCGCACTCGACATGCTGATTCAAGCACAGATGGTCGATCTCTTGCGGGAGCTCCAGCGCAGGCGCGATCTCACCTACATGTTCATCTCTCACGATTTGCGCGTCGTTGCTTCGCTCGCCAGCCATCTCATCGTGATGCGCGGCGGCAAGGTGGTCGAGGAGGGACAGGCCGCCGAACTGTTCAAGAGCCCAAAGACCGATTACACGCGCGCGCTGTTCGCGGCGGCATTCCGGCTGGAGACGGCGGGGAACGGGGCGGTGGCGACCTGATTCCTCCGGGGCGCGAATTCCGGGGCGCGCGGTAGCGCGAACCCCGGGGACGCTTCTGCTTGCGGGCTTGCACCTGCCAGTCGCGTTGATCTATGCGGCGCGTTCCTTGTCTGACCGTTCCTCGACCGTGGTCGCTGTTTCTTCCAACCTCTTTTCGTAATTGCCCGCAAGCTTCTCAATACTATCGGCCCACATCCTCAATATTGAGACCTGAAAGTGGATCATCGGCTTCAAGGCATTCATGCCGATTGCTGTCGCTGCGGCGATGCGCCGTTGTGGGTCGTGTGCGAGATGGTTTGCAGTACCGGTCTTGTCTGCCATGGTGCTCGCTCCTTCGTTCTGGTGTTGTGGCCTAAAGTCACCTCTCGGGTTGTGAATTGCGTGCTTCCAAACACTCGGCCAAGATTTGATCTGCCGCGAGTCGGGCACATTGGTCGTCATGCAATTCATCCATTTTCTTCAAGTAGGCGACTGCGGCTATTTGCAAGAGATCGAAATCATCTTCGCCGGTATCGCGAAGATTGGCGATGTAGCGGTCGAGGGCGGCACGCCTGTTGTCATTCTCGCTGATGCCACTGTGGAGCAGCAAGTAGTTCCGCCAAGCGAACGCACACGCGCCTTCTCGGGCCTGAGAATTCATGGGCACCTCCCAAAGGCAGAGAAAGACTGACGACGTCTTTCGTTCCGCGAATCTCTCAGTTGTAACGTTGTTCCGTAGCTGCACCGCGAAGTGCCTATGAGCCGGCCGCGGGCTGCCCTTCGAATGACGGGTTGCATGAATGATCGCGCGTGTGTTCCCCGGAAAAATGAGCTTGGGGAACGTGCGAGACTTCCGGTTCTATCTGCGCTGGAGTGTCGCAGTCGGCTTCGCTCAAATATATCGATATCCACGATAATATCCGAACCGAGAGCTTACCGCGGAGGCGGTGATGGCTTCGAAGCTGTCTTCGGGCGTTGTTCCCTTGCTGCTGGTCGGAACAACGGCGCTTTTGATCGCAATTCGGCCACCCGTGTGGCTACTGCTGCTGCTTGGCTCCTTTGCATTGGCGGTGCTGTATATCGTCGCTAGAACAAGGTCGCGTTATGATCCGCTCGATCCACGCTTCGGCAGCTGCATCCCTCCGATTTCCAAGCCGAAGACCAGCGTCGACAATGTCCCCAAGCAACATGGCGACGTCTGACATGCATCAGATGCGGATCCGCTTCGGGCCCAAGATCGACATGCGGCCATATCGGTTTCAACGTGGCCTTCCGAAATCAAAGCGGACGCGACGAATTCACGAGTGCCCGCCCTAGAGCCGCTTGATCGCGGCGATTTCGCTGCCTGCCGCCTTGATCCGTGCGATCGCCGGCTCGGTCGCCTCGATCACGGCTGCCATGTGATGCGCGTTGGCGTGAACCATGGTGCTGCCATCGCGGACGATGGCGACATGGCCCTTCCAGAAAATGAGATCGCCGCGTTGCAGCTTGCTCCGCTCATGCGGCTCCAGCGCGCGGCCGAGCCCTGCCTGCTGCATGTCGCTGTCGCGCGGGCAGCCGATGCCCGCTGCTGTCAGCGAGATCTGCACGAGGCCGGAGCAATCGATGCCGAGGCTGCTCTTGCCGCCCCAGAGATAGGGCGTGCCGACGAAGCGTTCGGCGACCGCGACGAAGTCCGGCTCGCGATGATCGAGCGGGGCGAGATGGCCACTAGGCAGATATTGTCCGTCGCGCGTCACGGCGAAGCTGCGGTCCTCGCGCGCGACTGCGACCTTCGATCCCATGACGAGTGTGCCGGCCGGCGGCAGCTTGATCGAGGGACCGGGGAAGGCGAATGTCCGGAGCGCGCTCACCGTGTGGGTTGACGCGGCGGCCGGCTTCATCAGCGCTGCGTCGGGGAGCCAGCCGACATAACCATCGCCACCAAGCTGGCCCCAGGCCCAGCCCTCGCCGTTGCGGTCGTAGACCGTGACGCGCTCGCCGCGCAGCGCCTCCGTCATCAGCATCGCGTTCGACGACGGCTGCTCGCGCACGGGCGCGATCGCCTCGAACACCTCGAATTCCTCGCCCGTGACGAAGCGGTCGGCTTGCACCTCGCCTTCGAGGTATTTCGCGGCGATGTCGCCCCGCGCCGGCGTTAGCCTTGGATCGTGTCCTGGATCATGCATAGCGCTCGCTCAGCAATGCGTAGATGGCGCGCGCGGCCTGGCATTCGCCGCCTTCGGGCCGCGCCGGCTTTGCCGACGGGGTCCAGCCGTAAATATCGACATGCAGCCAGCTTTTCGCCTGCTCGACGAACCGTTGCAGGAACAGCGCGCAGGTGATCGAGCCGGCAAAGCCGCCGGACGGTGCGTTGGTGATGGTGGCGGTCTTGGAGTCCAGCCACGCATCGTAAGGCGGCCACAGCGGCATGCGCCACAACGGATCGTTCTCCTTCGCCGCGCACCGCGCGACGTCGGCGGCCAGCGTCTCATCATTGGTGTAAAAGGGCGGTAAATCCGGCCCCAGCGCGACGCGCGCCGCGCCGGTCAGCGTGCCCAGATCGATCAGAAGGTCCGGCTTTTCCTCGTCGGCCAGCGCCAGCGCGTCGGCGAGCACGAGCCGGCCCTCAGCGTCAGTGTTGCCGATCTCGACCGTGATGCCCTTGCGCGAGGTGAAGATGTCGAGCGGCCGGAAGGCATTGCTGGAGACGGCATTTTCGACCGCCGGAATCAGCACGCGCAGGCGGACCTTGAGCTTCGCATCCATCACCATGCGCGCGAGCGCCAGCACGTTGGCGGCGCCGCCCATGTCCTTCTTCATGATCAACATGCCGCTCGACGGCTTGAGGTCGAGTCCGCCGGTGTCGAAACAGACGCCCTTGCCGACCAGCGTCACCTTGGGATCATCAGGATCGCCCCAGCCGATGTCGATCAGGCGCGGCGCGCGGTCCGAGGCCATGCCGACGGCGTGGATCAGTGGAAATTTCGTCCTCAGATCCTCGCCGATGGTGCAGGCAAAGCTCGCACCGAATTCCGTGGCGAGCGCTTGCGCGGCCGCGGCCAGCTCCTCCGGCCCCATGTCGTTGGACGGCGTGTTGATGAGGTCGCGCGCCAGCATCGCGGCGTCCGCCACACGATTGATCTCGGCCGCGTCGACGCCATCGGGCGGCACCAGCCGGACGGCGGGGCGGTCAGCCTTGCGGTAGCGGGCGAAGCGGTAGCTGCCGAGTGCAAAGGCAAGCGATGCCAGCCGCGCATCGTGCGGTGCATTGGCAAATCGATAGATGCCCGGCGGCAGCAGGCTGGGCAGGGCGCCCGGCCGGAACAGGTCGCGTGATCTCGCGCCCTCGTCCTCCAGTCCGAACAGCACTTGCGCGATCGCGCCGTCCGGCGCGGGCAGCGCGAGATAGCCGCCCGGCTTGGCGGCAAAGGCGCTGGCGGTGGCGAACCGGCGCTGCACCGGCGGCAATTTCTCGGCGACCTGATCCCAGCTCGACTTGGTGACGAAGGTGATCGGGATGGCGGTGGGCGATGTCTCGAAGACAGAAGGCATTGGCGGGTCCGGATCGTCTGATCAAGCAGGTCATGCGAACGGACGAGACTTCGCAGAGTTTCGCCGCGGCTGCAATCGGCTTTGCTGTCACCGTTCAGCGACCCGCTACTCGCCGCAAGGGGCCCATGCTAGGTTCCGGCAACGGCCGCCGGATCGACTGGGAAAACTGTGCAGGAGATGACCGGCCACCGAAGACGAGGCCTGCCGGGAGGAAACTGCAATGGAATTTGTGTGGAGCGTGGTCACATTCATCGGCCAGGCCGTCGAGGCGATCTTTGGTTATGTCGAGCATCATCACTGGATATTTGCGTTCCTTGCCGGCGGTTACGTCTTCTATCTCCACGACCGCTCCGTCCACGCGCGGTTCGATGCGCTCGACAAGCGCATCGACGAAATCCGCAAGCGGCTTGCCATCGAATATTGATCGGGTCAGCGAAACCATCGCCGGGCGGATCTCGTATCCATGCTGAGAACTGCCGTTCACGAGAGCGCGGCCGCGGGGCTTTACTAGCGCCGCGGTTGTGGCATTATTGACGAATATTTTAGATTGTGTCGTGCGGTTCTGCTGGCATCGAGCGCAACAACGCGGCGGCTCGGCTTGATATCCGGCCAAACCTGTTCGTCGAAAGCATTCTTCTCATCGTTTGGGCGCAGCATTCGCAAATGAGCGGCGCAAAATGGATAGAGCGTTCGTTATTGCGCAGATTTCCGACCTGCATCTGGATGGGTCAGGCCGGCTGCTGGCGACGATCGAGGCGCTCAGTGCCGCAATCCGCAAGGCGATGGCGGACTTCGCGGACGTTCCAGATCGCATTCTGCTGATCACAGGCGATCTCGTGGACGACCCGACGCCGCGCGCCCTGGACGAAGCGCTCGCCGTCATCGCGTCCTTCCGGCAGACCGGACTGTTCACCGACATCCAGGCGGTCGCGGGCAATCACGACGTCAAGCGCCCGAGCCAGCGCGCGGGCCGCCACGACGTCTATGATTATTTGCATCTGCCGCGGAGCTCGAAGAGCGTCTATTACCGCCAGGCTGGCCTCGATCTGGTGCTGCTCGACTCCAACCGCGCGAGCCTCTCAACGCTCGCGAGCGGCAATATCGACGAGAGCGCCTACAGCGCGCTTGTCGCGGATTCCGCCCGGCTGAGCGTCGAGCTCGCAGGCAGCATGGGATCCGTGGGACGCGCCGACTATGCCGAGCCGGCGGAAAACCTGGTGCGCGTGCTGGCGTTGCATCATCATCCGCTGCCGCAGGCGACCGGCGAAGGAAAGCGGTTTCTCGGCGTCCCCGACGAACCGCTGATGTATCTCGCGGCGCCCGCAACCTTCCTCGAAGCGGCGACGTCGCTCAACGTCAATCTGGTCCTGCACGGACACCGGCATGTCGAGGGGCTCACCCGTTACTCGATCCCGGATCCGCGGGCCACGCGCAGCGCGAGCGGCGAAGCCTTCTGGCGTACGATCTACGTGCTCTCCTGCCCGTCCTCGACCGGGCAGGCCGGTGACGATGCCGGATTCAACATCATTCATTTTGGCGCATCGTCCCGGGCCGGCCGCACGGAGCACCAGTTCGCGATCACGCGCTATTCGCGGCCGCGCAACGACGGCACCTTCGGGCTGCTCGACTCGAACCTGCCGGACGGCGTCATCAGGTTGCCGGCAGGACGGGATTTTTCCCGCGATCCCGCCGTCCAGTCGGCCATCGAGATCGCCTCATGTGCGATGTTGAAGCGTGATCAAGTTGCCGCACAGGCCCGGCGGCTCCTGATGCGCCGCGCTTTCTACGCCGACGGCGAGGTGGACTGGCCGAGCGCGCTCCACGCCTATCTCGTCACGTCATGGGCCTGGGCCGATATCGCGGGCAAGTTCGCGAGATCGGAGCGCAGGGATGACGCCGAGGCGCTGGCCGCGGTGAAGTTGCTGCTGCGCCGCCTGGTCGAGCACTGCGCCGACGTGCTCGGCATTGACGACGTTCAGCTCGACGAGCTCCTTGCGAAGCGGCTGGTCAACCGCAACGACTTCCGGCGCGAATGGCCCGGGATGCCGAGCCCGGGCGTCGATGTTGCTCAGGCGCGGCGCCGGCTGCAATTGCTGTTGCACGACCTGAACGAGCCGGTGAAGGTGCTCGGTCTCGATCTCGCCCTCGGTGGCGAGCCGCCGCCGCAGACACCGCCGTGAGGGGCAGCCAGGCTGACGTTAACCGGCCGTTAGGGTTAACAGTCTATTGCTGGCGCGTTCGGCTCGATCAATCGGCTCGTGAGTCAAAAGCGTCATGCGTCAACGGTTCAGTCTTGCCCGGCTTCTCGCGTCCACTTCGCTGGTGGCGGCAGTGGCCATGGGCCTCGGCGGCTGCACCGCCATGTCGAAACTCTCCGACGTCACCGGCTCTGTCGGACCGCGGACGGAAGCCGCCCCCGCCGATCCCGCGCGCACCGTCGAGGTCTATGGCGAGCGCTACCGTGCCAATCCCAAGGACGCCGACGCGGCGCTCGGCTACGGCCAGGCCTTGCGCGCCAACGGCCAGCGCGCCCAGGCCGCCGCCGTGCTCGAGCAGGCGACCATCGCCAATCCCGGCAATAAGGCGCTGCTCGCGCAGTATGGCCGCGCGCTCGCCGACAATGGCAATTTTCAGCAGGCCTTCGACGTGCTGTCGAAGGCGCACTCGCCCGACAATCCGGACTGGCGCCTATTGTCGGTGCAGGGCACCGCGCTCGATCAGATGGGCCGCCACGACGAAGCGCGCTCCTATTATGCGAGCGCGCTGAGGATCGCGCCGGGTGATCCCGGCGTGCTCTCCAATCTCGGCCTGTCCTACATGTTGTCGAAGGACCTGCCGAAGGCCGAAGAGACGTTGCGGCAGGCCTACGCCTCGCCGCGTGCCAGTACCCGGGTGCGGCAGAATCTCGGCCTCGTCGTCGGTCTCCAGGGCCGCTTCGCCGAAGCCGAGACGATCGTGAAGGCCGACCTGCCGCCGGACCAGGCCGCGGCCAATGTCGCTTACCTGAAGGAAATGCTGAGCCGCAGCGACGCTCCGCGCGGCGCGCCGAAGCGGACGCCGATCGCCTCGCTCAGCCAGCCCGGCTGATCAGAACCTGATCTTGCAATCCTGAAGCTGGCGGCGGACCGCGCGCGGTCCGCGTCTTAACCGTCAGTGCAGCTCGCTGATCTTGATGCCGGTCGGTCCGAGAATGACGACGAACAGCACCGGCAGGAAGAACAGGATCATCGGCACCGTCAACTTCGGCGGCAGCGCGGCGGCCTTCTTCTCGGCCTCGTTCATGCGCATGTCGCGGTTTTCCTGCGCCATGACGCGCAAGGAATGCCCGAGCGGGGTGCCGTAGCGCTCCGCCTGCTGAAGCGCGAGACACACCGACTTGACACCCTCGAGCCCGGTGCGCCGCGCCAGGTTCTCATAGGCGACCTTGCGATCCTGCAAATAGGACAGCTCGGCCGTGGTCAGGGTGAACTCCTCGGACAGCGCGATCGACTGGCCCACGATTTCGGTGGCGACCTTGCGGAACGCCATTTCGACCGACATGCCGGACTCGATGCAGATCAGCAGCAGGTCGAGTGCGTCGGGGAAGGCGCGCTTGATCGATAGCTGGCGCTTGGAAATCGCATTCTTGAGGAACAGCATGGGCGCCTGAAGGCCGAGATAGGCCGCGCCGATGCAGATGCCGATCTTGATCGGCATCGACTGCTGCATATGCGCGATCAGGAACACGTAGATGATCGAGCCGACGAACAGCACGAGCGGAGCCACCATGCGGGCGAAGAGGAAGGTGATGTAGGGCGCCTGGCCGCGATAGCCCGCCATGATGAGCTTGTCGCGCGCGGCTTCCTGCGCGAGCCATTTGGTGAGGTTGAAGTCCTCGACGACTCGGGAGACGACCTGCTTCGGCGTTTGGCGCAGCGAGACCTTCTCGCTCTTGTTGAGACGCTCGCGCTCGCGCTGGCGGATGCGTTCGCGCTCGCTCGCCACCGCCTTCATGCGCTTGGCGAGGCCTTCGCCGGCGAAAAGCGGCATCACCAGCGTATACACGGTGGCGCTGGCGGCGATGGCCGCCAGCAGCATGGTCATGAAGCGGACATCATGCAGTTTCGAAACGAGGAATTCGACCATACGGCACCGTCAGAAATCGAAATTGATCATCTTCTTCATCACCATGATGCCGATCGACATCCAGACGACGCAGCCGACCAGCATGAGCTGGCCGGTCGGATGGGTCCAAAGCAGCGAGATGTAGTGCGGAGTCGTGAGATACACGAGGAACATCACGATCGGCGGCAGCGAACCGATGATGCCGGCCGAGGCCTTGGCCTCCATCGACATCGCCTGGATCTTTTCCTTCATCTTCTTGCGGTCGCGCAGCACCTTGGAGAGGTTGCCGAGCGCTTCGGAGAGGTTGCCGCCGGATTTTTGCTGGATCGAGATGACGATGCCGAAGAAGTTGGCTTCCGGCAGCGGCATGCGCTCGTAGAGACGCGAGCAGGCCTCGCCGAGCGGCATGCCGATCGCCTGGGTCTCGATGATGGCCAGGAACTCGCTGCGCAGCGGCTCAGGCGAGTCGGCGGCGACGACCTTGATCGATTCGAACAGTGGCAGGCCCGCCTTGATGCCGCGAACGATCACGTCGACCGCATCGGGCAGCGCCGCCAGGAATTTGTTTTCGCGTCGCTTCTTCAGGAAGCCCAGCGCCCAGCGTGGCAGGCCGAAGCCGCCGGCGAAGGCAAGACCGGCGGCGCCAAGCAGGCCGCCGCCGACGAACAGGGCGATCGCGAACAGCACTCCCGCCACGACGGCGGACACGATCCAGAATTTCTGTGGCGTCCAGTCGAGCCCTGCCTGCGACAGGCGAACACCGAGCGGGACGCTCTTCTCCTGCTGGCGCCGCGCCTCGAGATCCTTGAGCGACGTCTCGACCTGCTCGCGGCGCGACCGCTGGCTCTTTTCGGTCTGCTTGGCCGCGGGCGCATCGGCGCGCGCGATCGAGGCGCGGCGGTTTTCCGCCTTCCGCTCTCCGGACAGGAGCGGATAAAGAAACACCCAGGCGATGCCGCCGACGGCGGCAGTGGCGAGGAAGGCGAGGGCAAGGACCTGCATGTTCATGGCTGCGCCGATCTGCTCATGTCTTCGGCGCGACTTCCGCCGCATCGAGCGCGGCGGCAAGGCGCTTCTCGTCGCCGTAATAGCGCGCACGCTCCCAGAATTTCGGGCGGCCGATGCCGGTCGAGCGGTGCCGGCCGATGATCTTGCCGTTGGCGTCCTCGCCGACCATGTCGTAGAGGAAGATGTCCTGGGTGATGATGGTGTCGCCTTCCATGCCCATCACCTCGGTGATGTGCGTGATGCGGCGCGAGCCGTCGCGCAGGCGCGCGGCCTGGACGATGACGTCGATCGAAGCGCAGATCATCTCGCGGATGGTGCGCGAGGGCAGTGAGAAGCCGCCCATCGTGATCATGGATTCGCAGCGCGACAGCGCTTCGCGCGGGTTGTTGGCGTGGAGCGTGCCCATCGAGCCGTCATGGCCGGTGTTCATGGCCTGGAGCAGGTCGAACGCCTCGGGTCCGCGGACTTCGCCGACGATGATGCGTTCGGGGCGCATACGCAGGCAGTTGCGCACCAGTTCGCGCATGGTGACCTGGCCTTCGCCCTCGATGTTGGGTGGACGGGTTTCGAGTCGCACCACGTGCGGCTGCTGGAGCTGGAGCTCGGCCGCGTCCTCGCAGGTGATGATGCGCTCGTCGTGCTCGATGTAGTTGGTCAGGCAGTTGAGCAGCGTGGTCTTGCCGGAGCCGGTGCCGCCGGAGATCAGCACGTTGCAGCGGACGCGGCCGATGATCTGGAGGATTTCCGCGCCCTCCGGCGAGATCGCGCCGAACCTGACCAGCTGATCCAGCGTCAGCTTGTCCTTCTTGAATTTTCGGATGGTGAGCGTGGGCCCGTCGATCGACAGCGGCGGCACGATGGCGTTGACGCGGGAGCCGTCGGCGAGGCGCGCGTCGCAGATCGGCGAGGATTCGTCGACGCGCCGGCCGACCTGGCTGACGATGCGCTGGCAGATGTTGAGGAGCTGCTGGTTGTCGCGGAAGCGGATGCCGGTGCGCTGGATCTTGCCGGCGACCTCGATGTAGACGGTGTCGGCGCCGTTGACCATGATGTCGGCGATATCGTCGCGCGACAGCAGAGGCTCCAGCGGACCGTAGCCGAGAACGTCGTTGCAGATATCGTCGAGCAGCTCTTCCTGCTCGGCGATCGACATCACGATGTTCTTGATCGCGATGATCTCGTTGACGATGTCGCGGATTTCCTCGCGCGCGGACTCGGAGTCGAGCTTGGCGAGCTGGGCGAGGTCGATGGCCTCGATCAGCGCACCGAAGATCGTCGCCTTGACCTCGTAGTAATTGTCCGAGCGACGGGATTCCATGGCCGGCGCCGGCCGGGCGGGGGCAAGCGGCGGCGAGGCGACGGCCGGCGGGGGCGGCGCGCGCGACACCGCGGGCGCCGGAGCCTGGGCAGGCTCTGGCGCCACGGCGCCGGGCTTGGGAGCCCGAGTATCGGTGTCTGTTCCGCTACGCTTACCGAACACTTAACAACTCCATGCGGCGGCTTATTTTCCCCGCAACTTATCAATCAGGGGTGAAAGCAGGGACGACTTTTGCTTCTTCGTCTCGCTGCGGCCGGTCAGGCGCTGGGCGATCTGAAGGAACATCTCGATCGACTTGTGGTTGGCGGAGATCTCCGCGATCATCTGGCCGTTGTTGGCCGCCGAGCCGAAGATCTGCGGTTCGAACGGGATCGAGACGACCGGCGGGCTCTCGATCGCCTTGGCGAACTCGGCGGCGGCAATTTCGGGCCGTTTCGGGACGCCGACCTGGTTCAGGCAGTAGAGCGGGGGCCGGTCGTTGGGCCGCGAGGCCTTCAGCAGATCGAACAGGTTCTTGGTGTTGCGCAGATTGGCGAGATCAGGCGCTGCCACGATCAGGATGTCGTCCGCCCCGATCAGGGCGCGCTTGGTCCAGCCCGACCATTGATGCGGAACGTCGAGAACGATGCACGGCATGGTGGAGCGCAGCGTGTCGAACACGGCATCGAAGGCGTCGGTGCCGAAATCATAGACCCGGTCGAGCGTCGCCGGCGCCGCCAGCAGACTGAGATGGTCGGTGCATTTCGACAGCAGGCGGTCGATGAAGGCGGTGTCGACGCGATCCGGCGAGAACACGGCATCCGCAATACCTTGCGGCGGGTCCTGGTTGTAGTCGAGCCCAGCGGTGCCGAAGGCGAGGTCGAGATCGGCGACGACCGAGTCCATTGCGAGGTCGCGCGCGATCGCCCAGGCGACGTTGTGGGAGATGGTGGACGCGCCGACGCCGCCCTTGGCGCCGACCACGGCAATGATGCGGCCGACCGCCTTGGCTTCGGGCGCCGAGAACAGGTTGCAGATCGAGCGCACGACGTCGATCGCGCCGACCGGCGCGAGCACGTAGTCGCTGACGCCGCGGCGCACCAGCTCGCGGTAGAGCGTGACGTCGTTGATGCGGCCGATCACGACCACGCGGGTGCCGGCGTCGCAGACCGTGGCGAGATGGTCGAGGCCGGTCAGAAGATCGTTGCGGCCGTCGCTCTCGAGCACGATCACGTTCGGCGTCGGCGCCGAGCGGTAGGCTTCGATCGCGGCCGCCATGCCGCCCATCTGGATCTTCAGATGGGCCTTGCCGAGACGACGGTCTTCGCCGGCCGACTGCACCGCGGCAGCGGTCTCGACGGTCTCGCAGAAAGCCTGGACCGACACGCGCGGCGAGGGAGCAATATGCTCCTCGACCGGCGTCGGCGCCTCGGGCTGCTCTTCTTGAGTCTGGCGAGCGTAGCTGATCATTTGCCGGTGTCGCTGAGTTTGGCCTTGTCGGCCTCAGGATAGATGGTCGTCGTCGTCGTTCCCTTGCGATACTTCTCGAAGGCCGTGGTGCGACGCGCCGTATAGGACGGCGTTTCAGTCCGCGGCTGCTCGAGGTCCGACGGATTGTCGATCATCGCCGCCATGTTGCGCTGATAGGCGCAGCCGTAATTGTAATAGTCCTTGTTCTCGAACCAGCTCTTGTTCTTCATCGAGGGGCCGATGTCGTCGGGCCACAGGCCACAGGGACCGGCGACCGCGGCGATCTTGGAATAAGTGAGCCGGATCGGCGGCAGGAAGCGCCTGTCTTCCGGCTGGTAGGGGCGAATGTTGACGCCGCGCGGCGGAACCCCCGCGCCCGCCAGCATCGCCTGGATCTCGCGCACCGTCTCCGCGACCGGACGTGCGTTGGGCGTGCCGGACGGCACGTCGATGCGGATGGCGCCGGTACCTTCGTGCAGCCAGGCCGAGGCGACGCCCATCACGTCGGCGCGCTGGGCGGCGGTCAATCCGCCGCGGGCGTGGCCGACGAAGACGACGATCGAGCGGTTCTGCTCCTCGATCGCGATCGGGTGGCGCTGCTTGTAATCGTCGGGGATGGAGGCCGTGACCGCTTCGTTGTGCTGGCAGCCGCCGAGGGCGAGCGCCATGCCGACGAGCGCGCCACCGAAACGGATGGCGCGTTTGCGAATCTGGGGTGGTGCTGTGATCATCGTGAAATCCCCGTTCCGCCTCAGTCGGTAATGAAGCCGTAGGTGCCGCGGTAGTTCTTGGCCGGTTCGGTCCGGCCGGGCACGCCGTAGATGCGGTTGATATTGCCGATCAGCTCGGCCTGCGGATCCGCGGGCGCGGCGAAGCCGTCATCCGGCCGCGACAGGTCCTTTGGCGACGTCGCGCGAACGACATAAGGTGTCACGATCACCACCAGCTCGGTCGAGTTGTTGACGAAGTCACGGCTGCGGAACAGCGTGCCGAGGATCGGGAGCTGCATCAGTCCCGGCAATCCGTTGACCGCCTGCTTGGTCTGCTGCTGGATCAGACCGGCCATGGCCATCGCGCCGCCGGAGGGAATTTCCAGCGAGGTTTCGGCGCGGCGGGTCTTGATCGAGGGCACGGTCAGCGAGTTCACCGAGTTCGAGGTCACGGCCTGCGACAGCGTGATCGAATTTTCGTTCGACAGTTCCGAGACCTCGGTCATCACGCGCAGGCTGATCTTGCCCTCGCTCAGCACGATCGGGGTGAAGTTGAGCGAGATACCGAACTTCTTGAAGCTGATCTGGGTGGTACAGACATGCGTGGTGGGATCGCACGCATAGCCCGCCGGTACCGGGAATTCGCCGCCGGCGATGAAGGTCGCGGACTCACCGGAGATCGCGGTCAGGTTCGGTTCGGCCAGCGTCCGGATCACGCCGGCGCTCTCCATCGCGCGCAGGGTGGCCTGCACCGACGGCGTCGCGCCGAACTTCGTGGTCAGAGCGTTGCCGTCCACCAGATTCTTGCCGAGAGCCGTGAAGGGGTTGGAGTTGGTGAAGCTCACCACCGAGGTGCCGTAGTTCAGGTTCGCGGTGAGATCGATGCCAAGCTGCTTGATGATGGTGCGCGCGACTTCGGCGACGGTCACCTTCAGCATGACCTGGTCGCGGCCGCGGACCACGATCGAGTTCACCACCTTTTCGGCGCCGCCGGCGAGGCGCGCGGCGAGATCATTGGCCTGCTGCGCTTCCAGCGGGTTCGCCGCCGAGCCGGTCAGGACGACACCGTCGCCGAGGCCGTCGATCTGGATGTCGGAATTGGGCAGGACCTGCTTGAGCGCGGCGCGCAGGCCGTTGAGGTCGCGCTTGACCGCGATGTCATAGGCCGCGATCTGCTGGCCGGCGGAATCGAAGAACACGATGTTGGTCTGGCCGACCGAGGCACCGATGATGTAGGCGCGCTGCGACGAGCGGACCACCGCATTGGCGATCTTGGGATCGGCGACGAGCACGTCCTTGATGTCGCGCGGCAGGTCGATCACGATCGACTTGCCGACGCCGAGCGAGAGGAAGCGCGCGTTCAACTGGCCATCGGCCCCGACCTGCGCCACGGGACGGTAGTCGGCGGCGATCGCCGGGGTGAGCACCGGGTTGAGCGTCAGCGCAAAGGCGGCCGAAAACGACAGGGCGCGGACCATCGAGGTTCGCATCGTCGCCAAATCTGCCCTGCATTTCATATCGACAGTCCTCATCGTGCCTTCGCCGTCGCGCTTGGGATGCCGTAGCGAATGATCGAAACGCCATCGCGCTTCGCGGAATCATCGAGCGTGATCTCGCTCATCTTGACGTCGGCGATGCTGCGCAGCGCCAGCGACAGCGTGCCGCTCTGCCGGGCCGCGGAGAGCGTCGCCGTCTGCGCGGGATTGAGCTCGAGCGTGACGGTCTTGCCCACCACGGTGTTCTGGCCGTCCTTTTCCTTCGGCGCCTGGTCGATGGCCAGCACGCGGACATTGGCCAGGATGATCTCGGACGTGACGATGTCCTGGGCGCCGGAGCTCTGGTCGGCGTTCTTGAGGCGGCGTGTCAGAAGCACGTCGACGCGGTCGTTGGGCAGGATGAAGCCGCCCGCGCCGGTCTCCGGCGAGATCTCGGTCGAGATCGCGCGCATGCCGGTCGGCAGGATCGCCGCCATGAAGCCGGAGCCCTCGGCCCTGACCAGCTTCTGGTCGCGGATCGGCTCACCCTGGATGAAGGGCGCGCGGGCGATCGAGCCGATGACCTGGGTTGCGCCCTCGGGGCGTTCGTTGCGGCGGATGAAGGTGGCGCTGGCGGTTGCAGCCGGCCAGGTCTGCCATTGCACGTCTTCCGGCTTCACGGTCTGGCCGAGGCCGATGTCGTTCTTGGCGACCAGGACGTCGACGGTCGGAAGCTGTGCGACCGGAGCCGCCGGTGGCGGCGCAGAGTCCGAGCCGCTCGCCAGGTACGCGGCGACACCGCCGGCGCAGATGGCGACCGTCAGGACGACAATGCGTGCCCTATTCATACGCTTCACTTTCCACAAAACGCCGCGACGCAGCCGCCGCCGTCATCGGCAGTTGACCAGCTATTCGTCAAAGCATGGTTAATGAGGCGTATCTAAATCGGCTTAACGCCGGCTTACCCGGTGCGTTCAGCGCAGTGCGAGGTGAGCGAGGTCGATCGCCTTCACCCATTCGGTCTCCGGATAGACCATCAGCGCGCCGAGCGTGAGCGCGATGCCGTAAGGAATGCCGCTCTCCTTGTCGTGCAGCCGTGCCAACCAGGCCTGGCCCGCCAGCCCGTAAGGCAATGGCCATTGCCGGAACTGGAGCAGGAGCAGCGTCAGGGCTCCGCCGAACAGCGAAGCGTAGAGCAGGAAATCCATCAATTGCGCGAAGCCGAACCAGAGCGCGACCGAAGCCGCGACCTTGGCGTCGCCGCCGCCCATCCAGCCCATCGCAAAGCAGCCGAAGGCCACGACGAGGAGCAGTGCGCCGGCGCCGACATGGCTCAGCATCTCGTAAGGTGCCATGCCACCGGCGAACGCGAGCACGAAGAAGCCCGCGATCAGCGCCAGCGACACGCGGTTCGAGATGGTCATCGTGAAGAGATCGCTCGCGGCGGCGAAGGCCATCAGGGCCGGGAAGAGCAGAAGGCGCGCAAGGTCGAGGATCATGGGCGGCGTCTTGAGCTTGGGTTCATCGCGGGATCGGAGTGTCGCCGCATGCTAGCCGGCAGTGCTAAACAAACCGACAACGGCGGCAGCGGCGCTGCGCGCAGGAACCTGCCGGAGGCGCACTCACCAGATGCTGGCAATGCGCGCGGCGAGGACGGCCGTCGCGAGCAGCAGCGCAAGGCAAACCCAGTACGCCGGCGAAGAGGCCTCGGCCGCCTCCGCCTCGCTCGCCGCAACCGCGGCTTCGGTTCTGTACTCGCGCAACGCCACTGGAACTCGCCGCATTCAGAAAAACAAAGGCCCCGGAGGTCCGGGGCTTTTGCCGTCGTTGGTCGGTCGCTTACTTCAGCGAGGAGCTGATCGAGCCGAACTTGGTGTTCAGCGAGCTGCCGAGGTTGTTGACGACGGTGATGATGGCCAGTGCGATGCCGGCGGCAATCAGGCCGTATTCGATGGCGGTGGCGCCGGATTCATCCTTCGCGAAACGCGCAATCAGGTTCTTCATGAACTAAACTCCGTCTGGGGTGTGATCGCCTCGTTCGGCGCTGTGCTTGACGCGCTAAACATGAGAGCCGAGCTCTTTCGGTAGAGTTAATTCGATCGGGCAAACCCGCTTCCCGCCCGATGCTTTTGCCCAGAGTGAATTTGGCCTTAAGGACGCAATCGAAATTCTTCCTGTTCCAAATGCGCCTCAAGCGCGCCGTGGACTTCACCCTCCCTTAAATTTCGCGGAGTAGGCATAAGCGGGATCAGAAGTCCGGAAGAGAGGCGATGATGTCGAGCCTGCCCATGCAAGTCGCCTTGATGCTCGGCGAGACCATCCAGAAGATGGTCCCCGTCACCTTCGTGCTCGCAGCGGTCTTCACCGTGCTCGAGCATTTCTGGGCCTGCAATCCCGGCGCGCCGTGGTGGCGCAAGCGCGAGATCCTCACCGACATCTGCTACTGGTTCTTCGTTCCGGTGTTCGCCCGCACCATGCGGATCGGACTCCTGATCGTCGGTGCCGGTGCCGTCTTCAACATCCACGACGCCGACGACCTGATCGCCTTCTACGACAATGGCCATGGCCCGCTGGCGCAGTTGCCGCTGTGGGTGCAGGCGATACTGTTCCTGGTGCTGTCTGACTTCATGCTGTACTGGCTGCACCGGCTGTTCCACGACGGCGGATTCTGGAAGTACCACGCCATTCATCATTCGTCGGAGGAGATCGGGTGGATTTCCGCGGCCCGCTTCCATCCCGTCAATCTCATGCTCGGGACGATCGGCGTCGACGTCGTGTTGCTGATGGCCGGCATCTCCCCGAACGTCATGATCTGGCTCGGTCCGTTCACCACCTTCCATTCGGCCTTCGTGCACGCCAACCTGAACTGGACCTTCGGACCGTTCAAATATGTGCTGGCGACGCCGGTGTTCCACCGCTGGCACCACACCGCGCTCGAAGAGGGCGGTGACACCAATTTTGCCGGGACGTTTCCGATCTGGGACGTGCTGTTCGGCACCTTCCGCATGCCGGAGGGAAAACTGCCACAGGACTACGGCAAGGACGAAGCGACCATGCCGAAGGAGATCGGGGGTCAGCTCGCCTATCCGTTCCGCCAGTAACGGACCTCCTGAGGCAGCAAAACGCCCAGTCCGTTCAAACAATAGTCGGCGAGTTTGCGGAACGTTCACGAATTAAGGGCAGGTTAGCCGGGTCGGGCACCGGCTCCGCTGTGTATCGAATCGCTTCTGCCGGTTTGTGACGTCCCGGGGGTAAGAGTATGCGTAAAGAGTTGCTGCGCCGTCATGCGCGCGTTTGTCTTCTGGTTGCGGCTGCGGTGCTGGCATCGCCGGCCGCCAGCCTTGCCGAGGCGACCGCCGACACCATCGCCGTCAATGTCGACCAGGCCAAGCTGGTCCGGCTGCCCGGCAAGGTGGCGACCATCGTGGTCGGCAATCCCCTGATCGCCGACGTCACGCTCCAGCCAGGCGGCATGATCGTCGTGACCGGGAAGGGCTACGGTGCCACCAATTTCATCGCGCTGGACCGGGGCGGTGAGATCCTGGTCGACCGTCAGATCCAGGTCGAAGGTCCGAGCGACCGGCTCGTCACCGTCTATCGCGGGGTCGAGCGCGAGTCCTACAGCTGCATGCCGCTGTGCCAGCGTCGCGTGACGCTCGGCGACAGCGACAACTACTTCAACAACACGATGAGCCAGGCAGGTTCGTTGAGCAACAACGCCAGCGGCAACGCCGGCGCTGCCGCCAAAACGAACTAGCAAGACCGACGCGTTGTCCAGTTGCGTCCATGACAGCGCGGATGCGGCCGGTACGACCTGTTGAGTCCATCCGCTCTGTCGGACATGAAAAAAGGCCGTGCGTTGCGCACGGCCTTTTCCTTTTGCTTGCTCGCTAGAGCCGTCCGGGCCGAAGGCCCGTGGGCTCAACCGGCGGCGCGGAGGTTGTCCGCTGCCGACTTGCCGGAACGACGGTCGGCGACGATCTCGTAAGAGACCTTCTGACCTTCACGCAGCGTGCCGAGACCGGCGCGCTCGACGGCGCTGATGTGTACGAAGACATCCTGGCCGCCATCGTCGGGCTGGATGAAGCCAAAGCCCTTGGTCGCGTTAAACCACTTCACGGTTCCCATGCTCACGGGGTAGTTCCTTCTCAGATGTGCAGTGTCGAAGCCTACTTTCGCAGGCGGGTTAGATCGAGTTTCTGGAAGGGTCGTCAGCGTGTCTGAACCGGCTGTACCGGTGGATGCCAATGTCGTCCGGCCGAAAATCGATGAGTGATTTTATTGGAATTAAGGCACCAAAACAATCCTGACGTGCACGATTTTTTGATCCGCCGCGTTCGACACGGCGGATCAGCATACAGGTCAGAATTTACCTCCGCAGCCGAGATGCTGGAAGCGGATCAACGGCGGCGGAACTGGCCACCGCGCTGTCCGGGACGGGGAGGCCCGCCCACGCCACTCGGACGTTCGTCCTTGTGGCGGAAAATCAGCCGGCCCTTCTCGAGGTCGTAGGGCGACATTTCCACGGTCACGCGGTCACCCGCCAGCGTCTTGATGCGGTTCTTCTTCATCTTGCCGGCGGTGTAGGCGACGATCTCGTGCCCGGCGTCGAGCTGCACGCGGTAGCGCGCGTCGGGGAGGATTTCGGTGACCAGTCCTTCGAACTGGATCAGCTCTTCCTTAGCCATGAATTTCTCCAGGTCGTGGACGGCTAGTGCGAATAGGGTTTGCGGGTCGGTTGGCCCATCGGCCGACTCTCGCGGCGTAAAAAGGCCACGCCTTGTATCCCATCGGGCTTGCCGGCGCTATGCGCGGAACGCTGTTCCGGACGGTCGGTTGGGGAAGAATGCGTCTTACCACCGGACCGGTGGCGGCGAGACCCCTTCGAGACCTTCTGGCTACCACCGGGACGTCCGTCAACATGCCGTCCGTCACCGTGCCGACCTTCGCCGGGCCGTCCGTCGCCCTGCTTGGCGGCGCTATGGTGGCGTCCGTCGGCATGCCTTTCGTCGGTGCGTCGTCCGTCAGTGTGACGTCCCTCACCATGCCTTGCGCCTTGCGGGCGCTGGCCCGGGCGGCCCGGCCGGCCCTGTCGTTGCTGCGGCGGGGGCGGACCCGCATCGCGGCGCCCGGCGTCGGTGCGGAGATCCTCGCGCGGCAGCGCCACCTTGATCAATCGCTCGATGTCGCGGAGATAGCTCAGTTCCTCGCCGCCGGCGACCAGCGAGATCGCGGTACCGTCGGCACCGGCACGCGCGGTGCGGCCGATGCGGTGCACATAGGTCTCGGGCACGTTCGGCAGGTCGAAATTGATGACGTGGCTGATGCCGTCGACATCGATACCGCGAGCGGCGATGTCGGTGGCGACCAGGGTGCGGATCTCGCCGGAACGGAACTGGGCGAGCGTCCGCTCGCGATGGTTCTGCGACTTGTTGCCATGGATGGCGCTGGCGGCGATGCCAGCCTTCTCGAGTGTCTTCACGACCTTGTCGGCACCATGCTTGGTGCGGGTGAAGACCAGCGCGCGATTGACCGGCTCGTCCTTCAGGAGCCTGGTCAGGAAGGCGGGCTTGGCGGAGAAATCGACCTGGATGATGCGTTGGTTGATCCGCTCGGCGGTCGAGGACACCGGGGTGACCGCAACGCGGGCGGGGTCCCGCAGCATCGCGTCGGCGAGCTCGGCGATGTCCTTCGGCATGGTGGCCGAGAAGAACAGCGTCTGCCGCTTGATCGGCAGCTTGGCGACGATTTTGCGGATGTCGTTGATGAAGCCCATGTCGAGCATGCGGTCGGCCTCGTCGAGCACGAGGAATTCGACGCTTCCAAGCTTCAGTCCGTTGCTCTGCACGAGGTCGAGCAGCCGGCCGGGGGTCGCCACCAAAACCTCGAGGCCAGGCATCAGCGCGCGAACCTGGCGGCCCATCGGCACGCCGCCGATGGCGAGTGTCGAGGACAGCCGGATGTGGCGGCCGTAGGCGTTGAAGCTGTCGAGGATCTGGCCGGACAGCTCGCGGGTGGGTGAGAGCACCAGCACGCGACAGGTCTTCGGCTGCGGCTTGATGCGGTTCTCGAGCAGGCGGTGCAGGATCGGCAGCGCGAAGGACGCGGTCTTGCCGGTGCCGGTCTGGGCGATGCCGACGACGTCGCGGCCGGTCAGCGCCGTGGGAATCGTCTGGGCCTGGATGGGGGTGGGGGTGACGTAATTCTCTTCGGCGAGAGCACGCGCGATGGGTTCGGCAAGGCCGAAGTCCTGAAAGGAAGTCAAAAGATGGGTTCTTTCCATGTCGAAAGCGAGCGCCCGGCGCAATCAGCGGGGCACGCGCAATAAGGGTGTCGAATAGACACCTGCGTGTTTGGGGTGTCGGATGGCTTGATGGGATGGGGCAAGCCAGAGGCCCGGAAAGGGCTTAAGAACACGCGGCTCGCTACGACCCCTTGATTCGCAAGAGGTCTCGAACCTCCATATGGAACATTCAGGGGGCGGTTTCAAGGCAACGCGGCCTCAAACCGTGATTGCAGTGCAGAAATAGTTATGCCAGAAATTTAGACAGTGTCATTGTTTTGCTTAAAAAATATCCTGTCTGCCGCATTAGCATACATTTTATTTGCCCAAGATTTGAGCAATTGGACTGCGGCGAAAGTTGGATTGCAGCAAAATTATCTAGCCTGACCAATAGGTTGGCATGTGCCCAGCCCATGGCATGGTTCTTGCGATTCCATTAATCGCAGGCGGCCGTGGGGCCGTTTCGCAGCGTCTTTTTCACGTCTGCGTCAGGGAGATGATACATCCATGCTTAACAAATCCACTCACGATATAGCGGCGTCATTTAGCCGCCGTGGCGTTCTCGCCGCGACCGCCGGACTGATGATGGGTCTGGCTTCATTGACCGGCGCCAAGGCCGCGGACGACACCATCAAGGTCGGCGTCCTTCATTCTCTCTCCGGCACCATGGCCATCAGCGAAACCACGCTGAAGGACACCATCCTCTTCCTGATCGACGAGCAGAACAAGAAGGGCGGCGTGAACGGCAAGAAGCTCGAGGCCGTCGTCGTCGATCCCGCTTCGAACTGGCCGCTGTTCGCAGAAAAGGCGCGCGAGCTGATCACCAAGGACAAGGTTGCGGTCGTATTCGGCTGCTGGACCTCGGTGTCGCGCAAATCGGTGCTCCCGGTGTTCAAGGAGCTGAACAGCATCCTGTTCTACCCCGTGCAGTACGAGGGCGAGGAGAGCGAGCGCAACGTGTTCTACACGGGTGCTGCGCCGAACCAGCAGGCGATCCCCGCCGTCGACTATCTGATGAAGGACGAGAAGGTGAAGCGCTGGGTGCTCGCGGGCACCGACTACGTCTATCCGCGCACCACCAACAAGATCCTGGAGGCCTACCTGAAGTCGAAGGGTGTCGCCCAGGAAGACATCATGATCAACTACACGCCGTTCGGTCATTCCGACTGGCAGACGATCGTGGCCGACATCAAGAAGTTCGGCTCGGCCGGCAAGAAGACCGCGGTGGTCTCGACCATCAACGGCGACGCCAACGTCCCCTTCTACAAGGAGCTCGGCAACCAGGGCATCAAGGCCAAGGACATCCCGGTGGTCGCGTTCTCGGTGGGTGAGGAAGAGCTCGCCGGTATCGACACCAAGCCGCTGGTCGGCCATCTCGCCGCCTGGAACTACTTCGAGTCGATCAAGAACCCGGCGAACGAGAAGTTCATCAAGGACTGGCAGACCTACACCAAGAACCCGAAGCGCGTGACTAACGATCCGATGGAAGCGCACGTGATCGGCTTCAACATGTGGGTGAAGGCCGTCGAGAAGGTGAAGTCGACCGATCCGGACAAGGTGATCGACGCGCTCCCCGGCATCGAGGCGCCGAACCTGACCGGCGGCGTGTCGAAGATGCTGCCGAACCACCACATCACCAAGCCGGTGTTCATCGGCGAGATCAAGGGTAACGGCCAGTTCGACGTGGTCTGGAAGACCCCGAGCCTCGTTGCCGGCGACGCCTGGTCGAAGGAGCTCGAGGGCTCCAAGGACCTGGTCGGCGACTGGGTCGGCAAGAAGTGCGGCAACTTCAACACCAAGACCAACAAGTGCCTCGGCTCAGGCTCCTGATCCGGATCTGACGTTTGATTGCACGACGGGAGAAGACGGCTATTCCGCCGCCTTCTCCCCACTTCTGCCGGGGTGATCCACAGTGCCAACCAATTTATCCGCTCGTCTCTCGACCTTTGTCCTCTCGTTATTCCTGATCGCGTTCGCACTGCCGGCCCTTGCCGGTCCATTCGAGGAGGCGGTCGCCAAATTCGCCAATGACGATTACTCCGACACGGAAGAGGCGATCGGCGTGGTCGCGAGCAGCGGCAACAAGCTGGCTTTCCCCATCATCAGCGCGCTCCAGGACGGCCGTCTCATGGCCGATCCTGATAGCAAGAAGGTTTACGTCACCGGTGCCGACGGCAAGTCGATCGATGCCGCGACCGGCGAGCCCGTCGCCAGCGTTCCCGACACCGCGAGCGCGGTCCGCCTCAACAACCGCCTGCGCCGCAGCGTCGATGCCGCGATCGGCAGCCTGACGCTCCAGTCGCCGGACGTCGGAACGCGCCTGCAGGCCGCGCAATCCGTTTTCAAGTCGCATGAGGAGACCGCGCTCGAGGCGGTCGATGGCGCGTTCGCCAAGGAAACCAACAAATCGGTCAAGGCTGCGCTCGGCGAAGCCCGCGCGGCCATCCTGCTGTTCAAGTCCGATGCCACCGAGGTCGAGAAGCTCGAGGCGGTCGCCACCCTCAAGGCGCGCGGCGACCAGGAGGCGATGGCGCTGCTCACCGGCATGGGCGACCAGCCGGCCTCGGTAACCAAGGCCGCCGCGAGCGCGATCGGCTCGATCCAGTCTTCGCTCGCGGTCTGGTCCACGGTACAGAATGCCTGGTACGGCCTCTCGCTCGGCTCGGTGCTGCTGCTCGCCGCGATCGGGCTCGCCATCACCTTCGGCGTCATGGGCGTCATCAACATGGCCCATGGCGAGATGGTGATGATCGGCGCCTACACCACCTTCGTGGTACAGGAGGTGATCCGCACGCGCTACCCCGCACTCTTCGATTATTCGCTCTTGATCGCCGTGCCGCTCGCCTTCCTCGTCGCCGGCGGCATTGGCGTGCTGATCGAGCGCAGCATCATCCGCTTCCTCTACGGCCGTCCGCTGGAGACCCTGCTCGCAACCTGGGGCCTGTCGCTGGTGCTGCAGCAGGCGGTGCGCACCATGTTCGGCCCGACCAACCGCGAGGTCGGCAATCCCTCCTGGATGAGCGGCGCGTTCGAGCTCGGCCAGATCACCATCACCTATAACCGGCTCTGGATCCTCGTCTTCACGCTCGCCGTGTTCGCCATCCTGCTCGCGATGCTGCGCTACACCGCGCTTGGCCTCGAGATGCGCGCGGTGACGCAGAACCGCCGCATGGCGGCCTCGATGGGCATTGCAACCTCGCGCGTCGACGCGCTGACCTTCGGCCTCGGTTCCGGCATTGCCGGCATCGCCGGCGTGGCGCTGTCGCAGATCGACAATGTCAGCCCCAATCTCGGCCAGAGCTACATCATCGACAGTTTCATGGTCGTGGTGTTCGGCGGCGTCGGTAATCTCTGGGGGACCCTCGTGGGCGCGTTCACGCTCGGCATCGCCAACAAGTTCCTGGAGCCAGTCGCCGGCGCCGTGCTCGGCAAGATCGCGATCCTCGTTCTCATCATCCTGTTCATTCAAAAGCGGCCGCGCGGCCTGTTCGCGCTCAAGGGCCGTGCGGTGGAAGCATGACCCCCCACATGCTGACCAAGTCGCTGGACCGCGGCGCGACGATCTTTCTCGCCATCGTCGCGGCCTGCGGCATCCTCATCCCGCTCTCCAACCTGCTGCTGCCCGCGGGCTCGGTCCTGCAGGTGCCGACCTATCTGGTCGCGCTCTGGGGCAAATATGTCTGCTACGCGATCCTCGCGCTTTCGATCGACCTGATCTGGGGCTATTGCGGCATCCTCTCGCTCGGCCACGGCGCCTTCTTCGCGCTCGGCGGCTACGCGATGGGCATGTACCTGATGCGGCAGATCGGCACCCGCGGCGTCTACGGCAATCCGATCCTGCCCGACTTCATGGTGTTCCTGAACTATTCGAAACTGCCCTGGTACTGGTACGGCTTCGACATGTTCTGGTTCGCGGCGCTGATGGTGCTGGTCGCGCCCGGCCTGCTCGCCTTCTGCTTCGGCTGGCTCGCCTTCCGCTCTCGCGTCACCGGCGTGTACCTGTCGATCATCACGCAGGCGATGACCTATGCGCTGCTGCTCGCCTTCTTCCGCAATGATTTCGGCTTCGGCGGCAACAACGGCCTGACCGACTTCAAGGACATCCTCGGCTTCAACGTGCAGGCCGAGGGCACCCGCGCCGCGCTGTTTGCGCTGAGCTGCCTGGCGCTGATCCTGAGCTTCCTGATCTGCCGCTCCGTCGTGTCCTCCAAGCTCGGCAAGGTTCTGATCGCAATCCGCGATGCGGAATCGCGCAGCCGGTTCCTCGGCTACCGCGTCGAATCCTACAAGCTGTTCGTGTTCACGTTGTCGGCCTGCATGGCCGGCGTTGCCGGTGCGCTCTACGTGCCGCAGGTCGGCATCATCAACCCGAGCGAATTCGCACCCGGCAACTCGATCGAGGCGGTGATCTGGGTCGCGGTCGGCGGCCGCGGTACGCTGATCGGCGCTGCACTCGGCGCCGTCGTCGTCAACTACGCAAAAACGTTCTTCACCTCGGGCATGCTCGCGCCCTACTGGCTGTTCATGCTAGGCGCGCTGTTCATCCTGGTGACGCTGCTGCTGCCCAAGGGCATCGTCGGCACCTTCAACGCCTGGTGGGAGTCGTCGAAGGAAAAGCGCGCGGCGACCAGCGCGAGCGCCGCGGCCGAAGATGGCGTCACCGAACCCAAAATGGCGGAGTAGGCGCAATGAACGTCATGGACACCCGCGCGACCTCCGCGATGCTCTATCTCGACGGCGTGCACGTCTCGTTCGACGGCTTCC
Organism: Bradyrhizobium sp. Arg816; assembly: GCF_029989365.1. Taxonomy (GTDB): domain Bacteria; phylum Pseudomonadota; class Alphaproteobacteria; order Rhizobiales; family Xanthobacteraceae; genus Bradyrhizobium. The sequence continues at coordinate 490,609 of NZ_JAPRAQ010000003.1, forward strand.
ATGCCATCAACAATCTGTCGCTGACGCTCGCGTCCGGCGAAATGCGCGCCATCATCGGCCCGAACGGCGCCGGCAAGACCACGATGATGGACATCATCACCGGCAAGACCAAGCCCGACGAGGGCACGGTGCTGTTCGACGGCGTCACCGATTTGACGCGTCTGGACGAGACCCGTATCGCCGAGCTCGGCATCGGCCGGAAATTCCAGAAGCCGACCGTGTTCGAGAGCCAGACCGTGCAGGACAACCTCCTGCTCGCGCTCAATGTCGACCACAGCGTCAAGGGCACGCTGTTCTGGCGCGGCAGCAGGGCGGAGTCCGAGCGGATCGACAAGGTGCTGGAGACGATCCGTCTCACCGAGGCGCGCAACCGCCTCGCCGGCAGCCTCAGCCACGGTCAGAAGCAGTGGCTCGAGATCGGCATGCTGCTGGCGCAGGATCCGAAGCTGCTGCTCGTCGACGAGCCCGTCGCGGGCATGACCGACGTCGAGACGCATCTCACCGCCGAGCTGCTCAAGGAGATCAACAAGACCCACACCGTGATGGTCGTCGAGCACGACATGACGTTCGTGCGCGAGCTTGGCGTCAAGGTCACCTGCCTGCATGAAGGCACCGTGCTCGCGGAAGGGACCATCGACCAGGTCTCGTCCAACGAGCGGGTCATCGAAGTCTATCTGGGACGCTGAGCAATGCTTGAGGTCAAGGACATCAACCTGTTCTACGGCGCGGCGCAGGCGCTGCGCGGCGTCTCCATCGCCGCAGAGCCCGGCAAGGTGACGTGCGTGCTCGGGCGCAACGGCGTCGGCAAGACCTCGCTGTTGCGCGCCATGGTCGGCCAATATCCGATCTCCTCGGGCGCGATCGTGCTCGACGGCAGCGACATCACGGGCCTCAAGCCCTATGAGCGGGCGCGCAAGGGCATCGGCTTCGTGCCGCAGGGCCGCGAGATATTTCCGCTGCTGACGGTCGAGGAGAACCTCAAGACCGGCTTCGGTCCGCTCAAGCGCGAGGACAGGCACATCCCGGACGACGTGTTCTCGCTGTTCCCGGTGCTGCAATCCATGCTCGGCCGGCGCGGCGGCGACCTCTCCGGCGGCCAACAGCAGCAGCTCGCGATCGGGCGTGCGCTGGTGATGCGGCCAAAGCTGCTCCTGCTCGACGAGCCGACCGAGGGCATCCAGCCGTCGATCATCAAGGACATCGGTCGCGCCATCTCTTACTTGCGTAACCTCGGCAACATCGCCATCGTGCTGGTCGAACAATATCTCGACTTTGCCTGCGAACTCGGCGACAGTTTCGCCGTGATGGATCGTGGCGCGGTGAAGTTCTCCTGCGACCGATCCAATCTCGATCCGGCCGAAATCAGCCGCCAGATGGCGCTGTAATCCGAAAATTTCTGCCGCGGCCGGCTGGGGAGACGGATGCGCAGCGACGCTCTAACGACATCTTCGGTTTTCGAGGCGAACCGCGCCCGTGGCGCGGTGCGCTTCGACGTCCATGCGCGCGATGGCGTGACGCGGCGTGGCGTCTTGCATGAGTCCGGCTCCCTGCGCGCGCGCTTTCCCTCGCCGGAGGGCGAGGGGCTCTCCGGCGTGTTCGTCAACACGGCCGGCGGCGTTGCCGGCGGAGACAGTTTTGACATCGAGATCGCGGCAGGCCAGGGCTCGCGCCTGACATTGACCACGGCTGCGGCCGAGAAGGTCTATCGCGCGCCAGGGGCGGCGGCGCAGCTCAATATCGCCTTGAAGGTCGCCGCAGGCGCGCATCTTGGCTGGTTACCCCAGGAGACGATCCTGTTCGATCGCGCCCGGGTCCATCGTCGTTTCGACATCGAGCTCGACGAGGCCGCCTCGCTTCTGCTTTGCGAGATCGTCGTGTTCGGCCGCACCGCCATGGGCGAGCGGATGGAGCAGGGCGAGTTCATTGATCGCTGGCGGCTGCGTCGTGGTGGCAAGCTGGTGTTCGCCGAAACCGTCAGGCTCGACGGCAATATCGGTGCGAAACTTGGGCGATCAGCGGTGGCCAAGGGTGGTGCCGCGATCGGTACGGCGCTGATCGTCCCCGGCGACGAGCCGCTGATCGAGCGTATCCGCGAGGCCTCGGAGTCGTTCGCCGGCGAGGTCGGAATCTCCGCCTGGAATGGCTTTGCAATGGCGCGGTTCTGTGCCCAAGATGCCGCGCGCTTGCGCGCCGACATGATGGCGGTGCTGGCGCGGACCGGCGCGGCGCTGCCGCGGCTGTGGCTGAGTTGATGGCCGCTGAATTGATGCATTGAACGGAAGAGATGCTGCATGAACCTGTCTCCCCGCGAAAAGGACAAGCTCCTGATCTCGATGGCGGCCATCGTCGCCCGCCGCCGGCTGGATCGCGGCGTCAAGCTCAACCATCCCGAGGCGATCGCGATCATCTCCGACTTCATCCTCGAAGGCGCGCGCGACGGCCGCACCGTCGCCGAGCTGATGCAGTCCGGCGCGCAGGTCCTCACCCGCGACCAGGTGATGCCGGGCATCCCCGAGATGATCCACGACATCCAGGTCGAGGCGACGTTTCCGGACGGCACCAAGCTCGTCACCGTGCACGAGCCGATCAGGTAGGAGCGCAAATGATCCCCGGCGAACTCTTCATCCAGGACGGCGAGATCGAGCTCAATGCCGGCCGCAAGACCGTGACGCTGACGGTGGCCAACACCGGCGACCGCCCGATCCAGGTTGGCTCGCACTACCATTTCTTCGAGACCAACCCGGCGCTGAAGTTCGACCGCAAGAAAGCCCGCGGCATGCGCCTCGACATCGCCGCCGGCACCGCCGTCCGCTTCGAGCCCGGCCAGACCCGCGACGTCCAGCTCGTCGCCGTGGCGGGGAAGAAAACCATCTACGGTTTTCGTGGCGACGTGATGGGGAAGCTGTGATTCGAGGTGAGGTGAGCACGCCGGTCGGGCTCCCTCCCCCCTTGCGGGGGAGGGTTGGGGAGAGGGGTGAGTCACGAACTCTGACCGAAGCTATTTTGCGGCGCTGCGTCGATCGCGGATGTTGTCAACGAGGAGCATCGTGATCGTCATGCTCCCCGCCGTCCGCCTTATCTCGGAAGCCGCTGAGCTGGCTGCGCGCCGGCACAACGGCATGGCGCGCAAGGGGCGTGGCCAGGAGCCTTACATCAATCATCTCGCCGAGGTCGCAAGCCTGCTCGCCGTCGCGACAGACGGCGCCGATGCCGAGCTTGTCGCGGCTGGCTGGCTGCATGATCTGATCGAGGACACCGAGACCACGCGTGAGGAGCTCTCACAGAAATTCTCTGACCGTGTCGCCTCCCTTGTAGTCGAGTGCACCGACGATATGAGCCTGCCGAAGGCCGAGCGGCGGCGCCGGCAGGTGATTGACGCGCCGAAGAAATCTCCCGGCGCCAAGCTGATCAAGATCGCCGACAAGATCAGCAATATCGGCGCGCGCATTCATTCCGACCCGTCCGCCGAGGAGCGCGACGATCTCGCCGACTACACGGGCTGGGCTGAGCAGGTCGTCGCCGGATGCCGTGGCGGCAATTCGTGGCTCGATGCAAGATTCGACGATGCCGTAAGAGCAGCGAGGGCTGCGCTGTGAACAACCAAGAATTCAAACGCAAACGGGGCTTGTGATGTCCGTCAAAATAAAGCGTTCCGTCTATGCCGACATGTTCGGCCCGACCACCGGCGACAAGGTCAGGCTCGCCGATACCGATCTCATCATCGAGGTCGAGAAGGATTTCACCACCTATGGCGAGGAGGTGAAGTTCGGCGGTGGCAAGGTGATCCGCGACGGCATGGGCCAGTCGCAGGTCACCAACAAGCAGGGTGCCGCCGACACCGTCATCACCAATGCGCTGATCGTCGATCACTGGGGCATCGTGAAGGCCGACGTCGCGATCAAGGACGGCATGATCTCCGCGATCGGCAAGGCTGGCAATCCCGACATCCAGCCGGGCGTCACCATCATTGTCGGCCCCGGCACCGACGTGATCGCGGGCGAGGGAAAAATCCTCACGGCCGGCGGCTTCGACAGCCACATCCATTTCATCTGTCCGCAGCAGATCGAGCACGCGCTTATGTCCGGCGTCACCTCGATGCTCGGCGGCGGCACCGGCCCGTCGCATGGCACGTTCGCCACCACCTGCACGCCGGGGCCGTGGCACATGGGGCGGATGATCCAGTCGTTCGATGCGTTCCCGGTCAATCTCGGCATCTCCGGCAAGGGCAATGCGTCGCGGCCCGCCGCGTTGGTCGAGATGATCAAGGCCGGCGCCTGTGCGCTGAAGCTGCACGAGGATTGGGGTACGACGCCGGCGGCGATCGACACCTGCCTGTCGGTGGCCGACGACTACGACATTCAGGTGATGATCCACACCGACACGCTGAACGAATCCGGCTTCGTCGAGGACACGGTCAAGGCATTCAAGGGCCGCACCATCCACGCCTTCCACACCGAGGGCGCCGGCGGCGGGCATGCGCCCGATATCATCAAGGTCGCGGGGCTGAAGAACGTGCTGCCGTCCTCGACCAATCCGACGCGGCCGTTCACCCGCAACACCCTCGACGAGCATCTGGACATGCTGATGGTGTGCCATCACCTCGATCCCTCGATCGCCGAGGACCTCGCCTTTGCCGAGAGCCGCATCCGCAAGGAGACCATCGCGGCCGAGGATATCCTGCACGATCTCGGTGCGCTCTCGATGATCTCCTCGGACTCCCAGGCCATGGGCCGCCTTGGTGAAGTCATCATCCGGACCTGGCAGACCGCGGACAAGATGAAGAAGCAGCGCGGGTCGCTCGACCAGGACAAAGGCAAGGACAACGACAATTTCCGCGTCAAGCGCTACATCGCCAAGTACACGATCAATCCCGCGATCGCGCATGGCGTGTCGAAACTGATCGGCTCCGTCGAGAAGGGCAAGCTCGCCGATCTCGTGCTGTGGTCGCCGGCCTTCTTCGGCGTCAAGCCGGACTGCATCATAAAGGGCGGCTCGATCGTCGCCGCCCCCATGGGCGATCCCAACGCCTCGATCCCGACGCCACAGCCGGTGCACTATCAGCCGATGTTCGGTGCCTTCGGCAAGGCGCGCACCGCGTCGTCGGTGGTGTTCACCTCGAAGGCGGCGGTCACCGGCGGCCTCGCGCGAAAGCTCGGCATCGACAAGAAGCTCTATGCGGTGCAGAACACCCGCGGAAAAATCTCGAAGAAGAGCATGATCCACAACGACGCCACGCCCAATATCGAGGTCGATCCCGAGACCTACGAGGTGCGCGCCGACGGCGAGCTGCTCACCTGCGCGCCCGCCGAGGTGCTGCCGATGGCGCAGCGATATTTCATGTACTGAAATAGCGTCTGGACGCATGTCCCCGGCGCATGTCCCGATTGCATGTCTTGTTGCATGTCCTGGGGCGGCGTTTCCGGTTTTGCGTTCGACCCCGCCTGGTCTAAGGTCCCGCCCGGTATCTTATCTCAGAAGAAAAGCCGGGAGGATTTCTCGTGATTTACGTCGTTGCCACCTTGACCATCAAGCCCGAGACGCGCGCCGAATTCATTGCGGCCGCCACTGCCTGCATCAAGGAAACGCGGAAGGAGCCCGGCAATATCGCCTATGATTTGCACGAGAGCGTCACCGATCCCGCCAAGATGGTGTTCGTCGAGCAGTGGGAGAATGCCGAGGCGCTGGTGCCGCATCGCGCCATGGAGCACATGAAGACGTTCGGCCGCGTCGCAGTGAAGTGTTTTACGGCGCCGCCGAAGATTGAAGTGATCACGCCCGAGAAGGTCGAGACACGGTAACGGGGTAAAAGCATGATCCGGGCGACGCAGGTTAAGGGACAGCACGGCTTCACGGAGACGCCGGCGGATACGGTGGTGCTCGATTTCGACGACCGGCACCGCCGTCGCATGGCGATGACGGGGACGCGGGGCCTCGAATTCCTGCTCGACCTGGAGAATGCCGTCGCGCTGCGCGGCGGTGATGCATTGGTGCTGGAGGACGGCCGGCTGGTCGAAGTGGTCGCGGCGCCCGAGCCGTTGCTGGAGATCCGCGGCCGCGATCCGCACCACCTCATTCGCGTCGGCTGGCATCTCGGCAATCGCCATTTGCCGACCCAGATCATGGCGAAGAGCCTGCGCATCCGCCGCGACCATGTCATCGAAGCCATGGTGAAGGGCCTCGGTGCGCGCGTGATCGAGATCGAGGCGCCGTTCGATCCTGAGGGCGGCGCTTACGCCGACGCCGGCCATGCGCATGGTCACGATGATCACGGGCATCACGATCACGACCATCATCACCATGATCATGGTCACGATCACCACGACCACCATGATCATGCCGCGCATGACCATGGCCACGACCATCACCACGACGAGCATTGCGACCACCCCGACCACCACCACGGCCACAAGCATGCTCATGACCACAAATGAGCCGGTGAGTGCCGGTGACCTCGCGGAGCGCGAGGCGGCGGCGCTGTACCGGCTGATGACGTGGCTGTCGCCGGCCTTTCCGGTCGGCGGCTTCTCCTATTCCAGCGGCATCGAATGGGCGGTCGAGGCGGGCGACATCACGGACACCGCGACGCTGGCCGACTGGCTCGACGCGATGCTGGGCGATGGGTCCGGCTTTTGCGATGCGACGTTCCTGGTCCACGCCTATCGCGCCACTGAATTGGGCGAGGATACCACGTTGCGCGATATCGCGGAGCTCGCCGCCGCCTTCGTGCCGTCGCGCGAGCGGCAGCTCGAGACGACCTCACAGGGCCGCGCCTTCATTGAAATTTCCCGCGCCGCGTGGGATGCCGACGGGCTGGATGCCATGGTGGCGGCATGTCGCACGGCACTGGTCTATCCCGTCGCCATCGGCGTGGTTGCAGCGGTGCACGGCGTGCCGCTGGCGCCGACGCTGCACGCCTTCCTGCATGCGCTGGTCTCGAACTGGATTTCGGCGGCGAGCCGCCTCATTCCGCTCGGCCAGACCGACAGCCAGCGGGTGCTGGTGAAGCTGGAAGCCGCCGTTGCCGCGACCGCCAATCGTGCATTGAATGCGACATTGGACGACCTCGGCAGCGCGACCTTCCGCGCCGATCTCGCTAGTCTGCGGCACGAGACGCAATATACGCGGCTGTTTCGCTCGTGAGCGGCGCGGCCTTTAACCCATCAAGAGAGAGCGAGTGACATGTCGAAATCTCACGGTCCCTTGCGTGTCGGAATAGGCGGCCCGGTCGGATCGGGCAAGACCGCGCTGATGGACCTGCTCTGCAAGACCATGCGCGAGCGCTATGACATCGCGGCGATCACCAACGACATCTACACCAAATGGGATGCGGAATTCCTCGTGCGCTCGGGCTCGCTGACGCCGGACCGCATCGCCGGCGTCGAGACCGGCGGTTGTCCGCACACCGCGATCCGCGAGGACGCTTCGATGAACCTGGCCGCGGTCGCGGACATGCGGGCAAAATTTCCCGGGCTCGACCTCGTGCTGATCGAGTCCGGCGGCGACAATCTGGCTGCCACTTTTTCCCCGGAGCTCGCCGACCTCACAATCTACGTCATCGACGTGGCGGCCGGCGACAAGATCCCGTCCAAGGGCGGCCCCGGCATCACCCGCTCCGACCTCTTGGTCATCAACAAGATCGACCTCGCGCCCCATGTCGGCGCCTCCCTGGAGAAGATGGAGACGGACGCCAGGCGCATGCGCGGCGCGCGCCCCTTCGTCATGACCAACCTGAAAAAGAGCGATGGGCTCGACCAGATCGTCGGCTTCATCGAGGCCAAAGGCGGCCTGAAACGGGCGAGCTGACGGCGCGACGACGTGGCGCAGGCGTTTTCCGCCGTTAACGTTTGGGGCAAAAGCCGCATCCGCGGAACAAATTTCGGACACGGCGATTAACTACCTCCGGTGCCCGGAGCAAAGCCTTCATGGCCAGACCATCGGCCGGGCGTATTAAGCTTTTCAGGCGACCGAAGTTGCGTACTGATGCCTCCTCCTTCATTATCTCCGTTACTGGGGTCCACTCTGTTTCGGCACATGGCCGTTCGAGCGGCGTTGATATGCTCCGTATTTATTGCCGACCTGCTGCTTTCGGCTGAGTAGTCGAAGTGGTCCGGCTGGGATTTATCATCGGTTTCATCGCCCTGCTCGGAGCCCTGCTCTCCGGGCTCGCGGCCTATCGTGTCCACGACCAGGAGCTGGCACTGGACCGGATCGCGCTGGCGCGCGCGATCGACGTCCACGCGAGCCTGGTTCAGGACCGGTTGACCGAGCGCGAGCTGCTCGCGCGTGTCGCCTCAGGCTTGTTCCGTGCGCCGTCGGTCATCAAGCCGAACATGCTGGAGCCGCTGCGCTCGGCCATCTACGCCTTCAAGACCGATTTCGTGGTCGCCGGGTGGGTCGCCCGGCTGAAGCCGAACGAGCTTCTGCCGGCGCAGGCCGCGATCGCGAGCGCCGGCTTCCCCAATCCGCAGATCCGCTCCTATGACGACAAGCCGATCGATCTTGCGAAGGTCACCCAGCCGATCGACGTGCTGATGGACCTCGAGCCGCGCAGCAACGAGACCAAGGCGCTGCCCGGCCGCAGCTACGACCAGGACCAGGTGCGCAGCGCGATGCTGACGCGTGCGCGTGTCGAGAAGAGGTCGGTCGCCTCAGACCCGGTTCAGTTGCTGCGGGGCGACGGGCCCATCGGCATCATCGTGGCCGCGCCCGTGATTCCCGAGGGCGCGACCGAGCCGGCCGGCTTCGTCACATTTTCCTACGAGCTCGCCTCCCTGATGCTGACCAATGACGACATGTCGTTGTTCGCGGTCGCGCTGAAGGATCCGCGCAGGGAAGGTGGTGAGCTCGTCGCCAACGACCAGGGCGTGGTCTCGTCACGCATGACGGCAGCGGACGGGCCGGCGCCGTCGGCGACGCGCACGGTGAGCTTTGGCGGGCGCGACTGGCATCTCGGCTACTACGCCAAGACCAATTCGGCGCGGCGCGCCGAGCAGACGGCGATCATCGTGGCGGCGATCGGTCTTGCCATCACCGCGATGGTGTGCGGCCTGTTCGGCTATGTCGCCTACAACAATCTGCGGCTCAGCCGGGAAATCCAGGTGCGGATCGGCTTCGAGCGCCGGCTGACCGCCGTCATCGACGAGCTCAACCACCGGGTCAAGAACATCCTGGCGGTGATCCAGTCGATCGTGACGCGCACGCTGCGCCACGGCTCGGACATCGACGTTGCGCGTGAACTGCTGATCGGCCGCATCCACGCCATGTCCAACGTGGTCTCGCTGCTCAGCGAGAGCCAGTGGCAGGGCGTCAAGCTGAAGGGCCTGTTCGAGGCGCGCGCCATCCCGCATGCCGACCGCATCGCCGTCACCGGCCCCGACATCGCGGTCAGCGCACGCGCCGCGCAGAGCCTGTCGCTCCTGTTCTTCGAGCTCGCCTCGCACTCCGACGAAGGTCTGTCGCTGGTCGGAAAGCATCCGCACATCACCGCGAATTGGACGGTGACGGGCGAGGGGACCGATGAGGTCTTCCATTTCCGCTGGGAGGAGTTCAACACCAGCGAGGCGACGCGCCGCCCGGATTCCGATTTCGGTCTGATCCTGCTCGACCGTGTCGCGCCCGAAGCGCTCGGGGGCACCGCCAAGCGCTTCTTCACCGACGCCTCCTACGTTTATGAATTGACGGCGCCGATGGAGACGGTGGTCGACATGTCCGAGCGCGACCGCACGGACAAGATCTCGGCTCCGGTCAGGCCGGTGCGATAGAGGTCGCGCGTTAGATTGTTGTGTTGAGCATGGTCTTTTCGGAGAACCGCTTCGCCCTTTTCCGGATCATGATCTAACCCCTTGGCCGCAGCACCAGGTCGACCAGATTGCGCGCGTAGGCCGGCGTGATCGGTGCAATGCCGAAGACGTAGCGGTAGAACAGGCTGCCATAGATGGCGTCGTAGAGATCCTCGGGCGCTCCCTCCGCCAGGATGCTGCCATCCGTCTGCCCCGCGGCGATCATCTCGACCAGGGCGTCGCGGCGGAATTGCAGGTAGCGGGCATAGAACAGCTCCGCCGAGCCGGTCTTGGAAATGCATTCGGAGACGACGGCGAGCTGCACCTTGCCGAACTCGCCCTGGAGCGCCTCGGCATAGGCCGCGGCATGGCGGCGTGCGCGCGCCGCGGCGCTGCCGGAGCTCGCAGGCGGCAGCGGCAGCATCTGCGCGGCATGATGAAGGAAGGCGTCGATCAGCAGCGCTTCCCGCGACGGCCACCATTTGTAGATCGTCATCTTGGAGACGCTGGAGTGGCGTGCGACGGCATCGATGGTGGTGGCGGCAAGGCCGGTGGCGGCCATCAGCGCATAGGCACTTTCGAGGATGGCGTTGGTGGTCTCGATCGACCGCGGCCGGCCGCGCCGGGGCGCGCTGTCAGCCTCATCACCCCCGCCCTTTGCCATCGCCACGCCAAGTCCCCTTATGCAGAGCCACCCCTCACGCAGAGGCTCCCGCATAGCGCAGCCACAGGTCTCGGCCTAGCACAATCGCACGATTATTTGGCGAGAGCGTTTTCGAGTGAAGTGGATACCGGTTCGCGTGAAGAAAACGCGTCGAAACAGGAATCTAGAGCTCCGTTCCGATTAGATCGGAACGGAGCTCTAGGCCTGCTGCCGCAGGGCGGCCGGCAGGTCCTGCCGCCTCGACCAGGAGATGTAATAGGCCACTGCTGTCATCGCCGCGAAGCCAACGAGGCTTACCGCGATCTGCATCACCACGAGGTTCGGTCCGGTGATCAGGATGAGATGGCCGGCAAAGGACAGGAACACGGCAACGCAGAACACCGCGAGCCAATCCTCGCCGCATGTGATCACCGCCTGAAGCGGCCGCAACTTGAGGCCGGGGTGGTCGGCCGGAATGAAATGGGTCGCGAGGAAGGCGAGCGCGAGGAAATGGACCACGCGATAGGGCGCGAGGTTTTCCTTGTCTGTCGGCGCGATGCTGTTGACGAGGAAGTCCGGCAAATAGACCGACAGCGCGGGCGAATGCCGCATCAAGGTGACGGCCATCGCGAAGATGAGATAGGCACCCGCGAGGATACGCAGCCAGGACATGCCGTGCAACGCGCGTCCGGAGGCGCCTGTCACGGCGAACCAGCCGCCCAGGACCATCAGCATCTGCCAGCACAACGGATTGAAGGTCCAGTCCTGGTCCGGATAGACCCGGAAATTCCAGTCGAACCAGCGCGCCGCAACGTACAGCGCGACCGATGCCGCCAGCGTCAGGTTCGGCCGCCGCAACAAACCCCACAGCGCAAACGGAAAGAACGCCATCAGCGGGATCATCAGTTGCAGGAGGTCGAGGTTCAGCGGCTCTTCCTGGAGCACGAGGCCGCGGACCAGGATGCGCAGCGGATGCTCGAGAATGCCCGAGATGTTGTATTCGTGGATGATCTCCGGCGCCATCGATTGCGAGGCGACATAGGCGATGGTGTCGATATAGATCACGAAGAGCACGACATAGGCGGCGTAGAGCCGCCAGACGCGGCGAAAGATGCGCGTCGCCGCGACGACGTAGCCGCGCTCCAGCGCCATCCTGCCGTGAATGATGGCGACGCCATAGCCCACCACGAACACGAACAGGTCCGCGGCGCCGCTGAAGCCGAAATTTCGCAGCGTCAGGAGATTGACGACGTTGTTCGGGATGTGGTCGACGAACACCGACCAGTTGGCAATGCCGAGCGTCAAATACAATCTGGCATCGTGATGGAATGCGGCGAGGTTCGCCTTGACGGACGGTTTCATCGCGGAAAATGACTTTTAGAATCAGGGCCGCTGCTTTTAGCGGCAACCGCCCGCCTATCCGAGTAGCGTTTGCGTGAGGGAGGCCGGAATTGTCCAATCTGGCGCAAAATTGCGCATGAGCGCCGGACGGAATTCGCGCAAGCTCGCTCGTTCTGCCGCCGACGAAATCATCTTAGCGCCTTGACCATTATTCGGCCGGTTCGGCCGCGGCCTCGTCGGACGCGCCGGCGCGACTCGCCATGATTCCGAGGGCGACGCCGCCGATCGCCAGGATCGGCAATAGCCGCTTGATTCCGATGGCACGAACGATCTGGAGGCCCGTCGCGAGCAGCATGGGGTCGGCGAGCATATTCGAAGCGGCCGACTTCGCGGCGCGCTCGGCGGCGATCCGGGCGCGCTTCTGAATCTCCCGCTTGTAGCCCCAATAGCTCCCTGCCGCGGCGAGCGTCAGCAGGAAGAAGATGCCGGCGCCCGCGAGGCAGGCCTGCACGGGACCATATTTTTCGAGGACCGAGATGAAGGCGGCCGCGCAGAGAAAGCCCGTGGTGATGAAGAGCGCGAGTGCCGCGCCCGCGGCGAGCGATGTCAGGCGGACGGTCGTGCCCGTCGATGCGCTGATGCCGTCGATGATGCGCTGTAACATGGCCTTGCTCCTCAGATCCCCGCAAGCCGGCAGCGGCGGCGCGACGGCGCCGCCGTAACAACGTCAAGGTCTTGCGTCCACGCTACCGGCGCCAGGCGACGCCGATCAGGAAGCCGATGCCGAGCGCGAGCCCGACGGTCGCGAGCGGCCGCTGCGTGATGGCGTCTTCCAGCGTTTCCTCGATCGAGCCGTAGGCGTCTTGCGCAGCTTCCATCATGGCGCTGCCGCGATCCGACATGTCGTCGACCGCGGAATCCACGCTCTCGCGGGCCTGGCGATAGCCGCGGCGGGCCTGCTTGCTGCTGGAATTGGCAAAGGTGTTGAGCGCGTCGGTAATCTGATCGGTGAGGGCGGCGATATCGCTTTTCACGGCTGCTACATCCTTTTCGAGGCGTTCTCTGGTGGCTTTGTCGGTCCAGTCTCTCATCCCGGTTTCGCCATTGGTCATTGACATCAGGAGCTCCAAAACTGTTGGCGGCTGAGATAGCCGGAAAACGTTTCTTGCCCGGGTAAGTTCCGTTCGGGGAAACCGGTCATGCCTGCGGGAGCTGCGGCGAATTCTCCGGCAGCAGATGCTCCTTCAGGATCAGCCCGACGATCAGGAGGGGCGACGACAGGAATGCGCCCATCGGTCCCCACAGCCAGGTCCAGAACGCCAGCGCGATGAAGACGGCAAGCGCGTTCAGGGAAAGCCTGCGCCCGATGATGGTGGGCGTGACGAAGTGTCCTTCCAGGAAGGTGATGCCGCCGAAGGCGAGCCCCGCCATCAGTCCGCCGCCGATGGTCGGGAAGGCGACGAGCCCCACCACGACCAGAATGACGAACATCGCGACCGGTCCGATGATCGGGATGAAGTTGAGCGCCGCCGCAAGCGCGCCGAGCCCGGCCGGATTGGGCATGCCGGTGACGGCGCAGATGAGACCGGTTGCGATGCCCACGCCGAGATTGATCAGCGTCACCGTCAAAAGGTAGTTGCCGAGATGGACCTCGATCTCGTTGACGATCCGCAGCGTGCGCAGCCGCGCATCGCGATCGCCGAAATTCATGATCAGGGCCCGCCGCAGGTCGCGCCAGCTCGCGATGAACAGGATCAGCGTGGCGAAGAACAGCAGGAATTCGGCGAAGGTCGGCGACAGGAATTCCAGCGTCGGTTGCACCCATTCGGCTTTCGGCAGCGGAAGGCTTGGCAGCCCCTCGGAGCCGCCCACCATTGTCTGCAACTCCTTCCACAGCGCCAGCGGCCGGTCGAAGACGTGCATCTTCTCCTTCAACTGCGCGCCCAATTCCGGCAGGCGCGAGCTCCACTCCATCGCTGGCACGGCAATCAGCGCGACGACGAAGGCGACCACCGTCGTCACCGCGATCACGATCAGCACGGCGCCGAGGGCGCGCGGCACATGCCGCCGCTCGAGAAAGCTTGCGGCCGGCGACAACATGGTGCCGGCGACGACCGCCATCACGACCGGGAGGAAGAACGCCCTGGCGACGTAGAGCACGGCGACCACGGCAATCAGGAACAGACCGGCGAGCGCAAAGGCGACGAACTCGGTGCGGCGGATCACCGGCGGCAGCTCGACATGGCTGTCGGGAAGCGGGGCGCCCTCGTTGTTGCCGGAAATCAGACGTTCGGTGGGAAGGACGCGCACAATATCTCCTCCCGCACGGAAGCCTCCGCGCGCCCAGTGTTGGCAGTAAAACGTCCGGGAGGACGTTCCGGTTCCATCGCGGTTTCGTGAAGTTTTGCTCGCTTGACTGTGACGTGGGCGCCGCAGCTGGCGGCGGAACTTGAGTCGGCCCAGCTGCGTTTGTTGGGAAGCCGCATCACCCAGATGCACACATCCAACGGGGCAGCACATGACAAGGTTCTCTCCAGCCCGTCGCCGCTTCTCGCCGCGCGCCGCTACCGCTATTGCCTTCGCGACAGCATTGCTGACCGTGCCCTTCGCGGCACAGGCCCAGACGCTCGGCTACGCGCCGATGCAACCGCAGGGATATCCGCAGGACCCGACCTATTCGCGGGGGTATGTCACCGCGGCGCCGCAGGCCGCCGACGAGGATGCCGCGCTGCCCGACCGGCTGCGCAAGCAGATCGTCAGCTTCGACCGGAACGAGCCGGCCGGGACCATCGTCATCGATACCGGCAACACTTACCTCTATTACGTGCTCGGCAATGGCCGCGCGATCCGTTACGGCGTCGGCGTCGGCCGCGAAGGTTTCACCTGGGCCGGCGTGCAGAGCGTCAGCCGCAAGGCCGAGTGGCCGGACTGGCATCCGCCGGCCGAGATGATCGCGCGTCAGCCTTATCTGCCGCGCTTCGTCGCCGGTGGTCCCGGCAATCCGCTCGGCGCACGCGCGATGTATCTCGGTTCGAGCGAATACCGCATCCACGGCACCAACGATCCCACCACGATCGGCAAGTTCGTGTCCTCCGGTTGTATTCGCATGACCAACGCGGATGTCACGGACCTGTTCAGCCGCGTCAATGTCGGCGCCAAGGTGGTGGTGCTGCCGAAGAACGCCCCGCTGATGGCCAAGGGGTACGACAAGGGCGGCGACCCCGTACGCAAGCGCCCGGTGACGACGCTGCCTTCGGGGCGGCAGGCGCTGAACATCGCGACGTCGGCAGTGAACTAAGAGTTGAGCGAGGTCATATGAAGAGACGCTCGATCGGCAAACTGGCCGGTGGCGCGGCGACGTGCTTCGCCGTCGCCTCGTTCGGCCTCGCGTTGACGCCGTCGGCGCATGCGGAAGACTTCTTCTCGGCGCTGTTCGGCAGCTTCCGCGCGCGCTCCGCGCCGGAGATCCGCATGCCGTTCCCGACCGATGACATGCCGCGCTACGACCCGCCGCGCCAGCGGGCCTCTTATGGCGGCGGCAGTGCCTATTGCGTGCGCGGTTGCGATGGCCGCTACTTCCCGGCGCAAGGAAACGACGCCGAAAGCAAGACGCAATCCTGCAAGAGCTTCTGCCCGACGTCCGAAACCTCGCTGGTCTACGGCAGCAATATCGACGACGCCACGACCGACAAGGGAAAATCCTATTCCGACCTGCCCAACGCGTTCCGCTTCCGCAACGAGATCGTCGCGGGCTGCACCTGCAACGGCAAGGATCAGGTCGGCCTCGCCCAGGTCAAGGTCGAGGACGATCCCACCTTGCGCAAGGGGGACATCGTCGCGGGCAGTGAAGGCCTGGTGGTCGCCAACCGCAACGCCAACGACCGCCGCGGCGTCGCGATGAATTTTTCGCCGCTGCCGGAGTCGGTGCGCGCCAGGTTCCGCCAGGTGCCGGTGGTCGCGAAGGAGTAGGGTGCCCCGCGTTCGCGGGGACGACACCGAATTTGTAGCGGTTGCTTTCTTCCCAGCCCGCAGCAGCTTTAAGCCGCGCGGATCTTCCCCAGGAAGTCGCTGACCTGCTGGCCGAGCTGGCGGCTCTGCGTCTCCAGCGTTTCCGAGGCCTGCTTGACGTTGTCCGCCGCACCGGCGGCAGCGTCCGCGTCGGCCTTCACGCCGGTGATGTTGTCCGAGACGTTCCTGGTGCCCTGCGCCGCAAATTGCGTGCTGCGGGTGATCTCCTGGGTCGCCGCGCCCTGCTCCTGCACGGCGGCGGCGATCGCGGTAGCGACCTCGTTCACTTCGCCGATGATGCCGCCGATGGTCTGGATCGCGTTGATGGCGTCGCCCGCGACCTTCTGGATGTCGGCGATTTGCTCCGAGATTTCCTCGGTCGCCTTCGCGGTCTGGCTCGCCAGCGACTTCACCTCGGAGGCGACGACCGCAAAGCCACGGCCGGCTTCGCCGGCGCGCGCCGCTTCGATCGTGGCGTTGAGCGCGAGCAGGTTGGTTTGCGCCGCGATGGTGTTGATCAGGCCGACGACCTCGCCGATGCGACCGGCGGATTTTGCAAGACCCTGCACGGTACCGTCGGTCTCGCGGGCCTGGTTGACGGCGCGGCTGGCAATGCCTGCGGCGTGCGCCGCCTGCTGGCTGATGTCGTTGATCGAGGCGGAGAGTTCCTCGGCCGCGGCGGCGACGCTGTCGACGCTCATGGAAGCGTCGTTGGAGGCCTTGCCGGCGATCTGGACGCGGTCGTTGGTCTGGCGCGACACCGCGGAGAGATCGCCCGAGGTCTTGCGCATCTCGCCGGACGCTTCGCTCAGTTCGCCCAGCGTCTTGCGCACCGCCCCCTCGAACTCGCCGACATAGGCCTCGACCGCGCGCTGGCGCGCGGTCGCGCCGACATTGCGTTCGCGCTCATGCTCTTCAATCTTGAGCTTCTCGGTTGCCTGCTGCTTGAAGGTCTCCAGCGCGCCGGCCAGCGCGCCGATCTCGTCCTGGCGGTCGAGATAGCCGCTGTCGACGGCGAGATCGCCGCCGGCGACCTTGAGCATGGCGTCGCGGATGGTGTTGAGGGGATGGATGACGCGGCGGCTGACCAGCATGACCGCGCCGACGGCGAGGCCGATGGCAAGCGCCAGAAGCATGAGCTGCACAATCAGTGCGCGCTGAGCCGCGCTGCGCTGGTCCAGCGTATGGCTCTTGGCGGCATCGAGCGCGGTCTCGGCCACGGCGACTGCGCCGGCGAGGCGGCCCACCGTGACCGGGGTCCATTGGTTCGCGGTTATCTCGGCCTTTTCGCCATTGGCGAGCGTATTGGCGAGGCGATCGCGAAGCGCCAGATATTGCGGATCGAAATAGGCGGTCTTGGCCGTTGCCATGGCAGACGACAGGGCCGGCGGCAATTGCATGCCCGAGGCCGACAATTCCAGCGCCTTCCACGCCGCAGCCGTTCCGCCGACATATTGGGTGTAGGCGAGGCGGGCCTCCGGCGCGATGCGGCCGGCGTTGAGCCCGGTCGAGATGATCAGCGAGGCTTCACCGCCGGTGTTGCGGAGCAGCCAGGCGTTCTGCTTGATCGACAGCAGCTGGTCGATCTCCGCGTCCTGGTGGTTGACGCTGGCGGCCAGGATGTTCGAGAGCTTGTCGAGCGTCTCGAGCAGGCCCTGCGTCGTCTCCATGTATTCCTTCGGCAGGCCGGCACGACGCTGATCCTTGGGCTTGGCGACGTCCTCCCAGAACTGCTTCTGCTCCTCGGTCAGCAGCTTGTAGAGACGCGCGAGCTCCGGCACCAGCGTGCCGGACTGCGGAAACTCCATGCTCGGCAGCAGCTCCAGCGCGTGTGCCATCGCCGGCATCTCGGCGTCGCGGATCGCGCGCAGATATTTCTCGATCTCAGGATCCATCGGCTCGGTCGCGTTAAGGAGCCGGTTGGTGCTCGAACGGTCAGTGCGCAGATTGTGCATCGCCTTGAACAGATCCGCGGAGGCATCGGCGATCTGCGAGATGCGGTTGGCGGTCTTGAGGCGGTCCCAGGAGGCGTAGGCGGTGAGCGAGAGCGCGATCACCACACAGACCGAGGTGATGGCGATCACCGCCTTCAGCAGGGCGGAAACGGTCAGACGATTCAGCATCGAAGCCCCCAAAATTCCCATTGCAAAGTTGGTCGAGACGCCCCGGCAACATCAAAACGGAGGGGCAGGCAGATCGGCAATCGCATGCCGTTTGCGCCGCATCACCCAAACGGTTTCCGCATCTGAAACGAAAAGGGTAAAGTTTTAGGCAGGCCGGCTGATCGTAGAAGTACGTATTTACTAGAAGTTGCAGTGGGTTGCCGTGATGGAACCTGGGCGGGAGATGGGCGTTAGTACACCGTCAGCAATTTGTCTGAAGGGGGGTCCTTGCGATGCTGGTCGGCGTACTCGTCACCTTTCTCGTCGTCATTCTCGTGCTCTATCTCATCAACATGCTGCCCATGGACGGCCGCGCCAAACAGATCGCGCGCGTGGTCGTCATCATCATCGGCGTGGTGTCGCTGCTGAAATATCTGACGGTGTTTTAGCGGGGCGGGACGTGTAGCCCGGATGGAGCGCAGCGAAATCCGGGGGCCTGCCCCAAGCAACGCCGGTCCCGGATTGCGCTGCGCTCCATCCGGGCTACGGCCCGCAACAAAAAAAGCCCCGGTGCGAGCCGGGGCTTTGGTGTTTGAATGATCGGGCTTCAGCCTGCCGCCTTGGCCTCGCGGCGGCGGGCGGTGAGGATGTATTCGGTGTAGCCGTTCGGCTGCGTGCGGCCCTTGAAGATCAAGTCGCAAGCGGCCTTGAAGGCGACACCGTCGAAGGCGGGCGCCATCGGCTTGTAGATCGCGTCGCCCGCGTTCTGCTTGTCGACCACGACGGCCATGCGCTTGAGCGATTCCATCACCTGTGCCTCGGTGATGACGCCCTGGTGCAGCCAGTTGGCGAGATGCTGGCTGGAGATGCGCAAGGTGGCGCGGTCTTCCATCAGGCCGACATCGTGGATGTCAGGCACCTTGGAGCAGCCGACGCCCTGGTCGATCCAGCGCACGACGTAGCCCAGAATGCCCTGGCAGTTGTTGTCGATCTCCTGCTTGACGTCGTCGGGCGCCCAGTTCGACTTCGACACCGGAATGGTGAGGATGTCGGAGAGTTTTGCGCGCGGGCCGCCCTTGGTGAGCTCCTGCTGGCGCGCGGTGACGTTGACCTGGTGATAGTGCAGGGCGTGCAGCGTCGCTGCGGTCGGCGAGGGCACCCAGGCGGTGGTGGCGCCGGCCTGCGGATGCGCGAGCTTCTGTTGCAGCATGTCCGCCATCTTGTCGGGCGCGGCCCACATGCCCTTGCCGATCTGGGCGTGGCCGGGCAGGCCGTCGATCAGGCCCATGTCGACGTTCCAGTCCTCATAGGCCTTGATCCAGGCTTGCGCCTTCATCTCGTTCTTGCGGATCATCGGGCCCGCTTCCATCGAGGTGTGGATCTCGTCGCCGGTGCGGTCGAGGAAGCCGGTGTTGATGAACATGATGCGCTTGGAGGCGCGCTGGATGCAGGCCTTGAGGTTGACGGTGGTACGCCGCTCCTCGTCCATGATGCCGACCTTGAGCGTGTTCTCGGGCAGGCCCAGCATCTTCTCGACGCGGTCGAAGATCTCGCAGGTCAGCGAGACCTCGTCCGGGCCGTGCATCTTCGGCTTGACGATATAGGCCGATCCGGTGCGGCTGTTCTTGGTCTTGGAGTTGCCCTTGATGTCGTGGATCGCAAGCAGGCCGGAGACGGCGGCATCGAGCAGGCCTTCCGGAATCTCCTCGCCCTTGTCGTCCAGCACCGCGTCGGTGAACATGTGGTGACCGCAATTGCGCATCAGCAGCAGGCTGCGGCCGTGCAGCTTGACCTCGCCCTTGCCGTCAGGCGTCTTGTAGCTGCGGTCGGCATTGAGCGAACGGGTCAGCGTCTTGCCGCCCTTCTCGAAATCGGCCGAGAGCGTGCCGTTCATCAGGCCGAGCGTGTTGCGATAGACCAGCACCTTGTCCTCGGCGTCGACCGCGGCGACCGAGTCCTCCATGTCGAGGATGGTCGAGACCGCGGACTCCATGATCATATCGGCGACACCAGCGGGATCGTCCTTGCCGATCGTGCTGCTGCGATCGATCTTGACCTCGACGTGCAAGCCGTTGTTGGCGAGCAGCACCGCGGACGGCGCGGCCGCATCGCCCTGGAAGCCCGCGAATTGATCCGCGTTCTTCAGCGCGGTGGCGTTGCCGCTCTTCAGCTTCACCGCGAGCTGGCCTGCGACCACGCTGTAGGCAGTGACGTCGGTGTGGCTGCCGGTCGCCAGCGGCGCGGCGGCATCGAGGAACGCCTTGGCCTTGGCGATCACCTTGTCGCCGCGCGCCTTGTTGTAGCCCTTGCCGCTCTCGGCAGCGTCGTGCGGGATCGCATCGGTGCCGTAGAAGGCGTCGTAGAGCGAGCCCCAGCGCGCATTCGCCGCGTTCAGTGCGTAGCGCGCATTGGTGAGCGGGACGACGAGTTGCGGGCCGCAGATCTTGCCGATTTCCTCATCGACATTGGCGGTCTCGACCTTCTGCGTCGTCGGCTCCGGAACGAGATAGCCGATCTCCTTCAGGAAGGCGGTATAGGCATTGAGGTCGAACGCCTTGCCCTTGTTGGCGCGGTGCCAGTCGTCGATCTTGGCCTGCAGCGTATCGCGCACCGCCAGCAGCGCGCGGTTCTTCGGCCCCAGCTCGTTGATGATGCCTGCAACCCCGGCCCAGAACGCGTCCGGCGCGATCCCCGTTTTCGGGGCCGCTTCCTTGGCGATGAAATCGAAAAGGACGGGAGCGATCTTCAATCCGTGGGCGTCGACGCGTTTCATGATGGGCTTTCTTGTTGGAAATGGCTGTTTTTTGGCTGCTTTTGACCCGACAGCAGCAAAATGCGCCCATAGGGGGCGGCTTTCAGGGCCTATTAGCCCCAAAAAAGAGGCCCTGAGAAGTCCCCCAAAGGTTTGTCAAAATGTCAAGACGAGGTGTGGGACGCTCCACGCACCGGTGTCATTCCCCGCGTAGGCGGGGAATCCAGTACGCCGCGGCTTCTCCGTATTCCAACGCTGTCTCTGGAATACTGGGTCGCCCGGTCAAGCCGGGCGACGACAGCGGGGAATAGGACAGACTCAAATATTCGCGGCGAGGTCCACGAGTTCGTCGAACAGCACGCCGGTGGTCTTCAGCATCCGTTCGATCTCGTCAGCGGCGTCCGCAACCGTGCGGGCCGACGTGTCGATCACGAGCTCGGCAGCCTGCGGTGCTTCGTAGTCATTGCCGATGCCGGTGAACGACGCGAGCGCGCCGGCGCGGGCCTTCTTGTAATGGCCCTTGGGATCGCGATCCTCGCAGACCTCTGCCGGCGTCGCGACATGGATCTCGCGGAACGCGGTGTCGGCGATGCGGCGCGCGGTCGCGCGGTCCTCGCGGGCCGGCGAGACGGCGGCGACAATCGCGATGTGGCCGTTGCGGGCGAGATGGGTCGCGACCTCGGCGAGGCGGCGGATGTTCTCGCTGCGGTCGGCGGCGGAGAATCCGAGATCGTTGTTGAGCCCGGCGCGCAACGTGTCGCCGTCGAGCAGGATCGGCGAGCCGCCATTGGTGAACAGCCGACGTTCCAGCGCCTTCGCCAGCGTCGACTTGCCGGACGCCGGCAGGCCGGTGAGCCAGACCACGGCGCCGTTGTGGCGGTAGCGCGCGGAGCGTTCGTCGGGCCGCAGCGCCGATTCCACCGGCACGATGTCGACCGGCACGGCGCGCTGGCCGGCATCGACCGACAGCACGAGACCACCGCCGGCGATGCGCCCCGAGACTTCGATCACGAGACGGCCGGTGCGCGGATTCTCAGTATAGGGATCGGCGGCAATCGGGCTCGAAAGGGAAATGTCGATCTCGCCGACATGGTTGCGGCCGATCGCCTTGTTCTCGACGCTCGACAGCTCGCCGGGATCGACCGCCTTCTCGATGGCGACGACGGTGGCGCGGCTTTCCTTCGGTCCGCAGCGGACCAGCAGCTGGTCGCCCTTGGCCAGCGGCTTGTCGTGCAGCCAGAAGATCCGCGCGCGCAGGCGGCGCGTCTCGCGCGGTGCGGAGCCGACATGCGCGACGATGTCGCCGCGCTCGATGAACAATTCGTGGTCGAGCGTGATGCCGACCGAGCGGCCCGCGCCCTGCCGTCCTGCGACCGGCGTTACCGGCCAGCTTTCGACGGTCTTGATCTTGGCGATCTTGCCGGCCGGCATGATCACGATCTCGTCGCCGGCAATGAGGCTGCCGGATTCGATGCGGCCCGCCACGATGCGGCGGTCGTCGAACTTGTAGATCGCCTGCACCGGCAGGCGCAGGGCGAGGGCTTCCAGCGGACGCGCCGGCTCGAGCCTATCAAGCGCCCCGACCACGGTCGGACCCTTGTACCAGCCGATGCGGTCGGTGCGCTCCGCGACGCCGTCGCCGTCGCGGGCCGAGATCGGGATCACGGCCGTCGGCGTCACGCCGAGGCCGTTCAGATGCGCCGAGATCTCGTCGCTGATTTCTTTGAAGCGCTCGGCGCTGAAATCGACGCGGTCCATCTTGTTGACGACGATCGCGACCTGCTTCACACCGAGCAGGTGCAGGAGATAGCCGTGCCGACGGGTCTGGTCACGCACGCCTTCGAGCGCGTCGATGATCAGCACCGCGCCGTCCGCCTGCGAGGCGCCGGTGATCATGTTGCGCAGGAATTCGGCATGGCCGGGCGCGTCGATCAGCACGATGTCGCGCGAATTGGTGCGGAAGCGGATCTGCGTGGTGTCGATGGTGATGCCCTGGTCGCGCTCGGTCTGGAGCGCGTCGAGCAGGAACGACCATTCGAACGGCATGCCGCGCCGCGCGCTGACGGCTTTCAGCATCTCGAGCTTGCCGTCGGGCAGGCTGCCTGTCTCGTGCAGCAGGCGCCCGACCAGCGTCGACTTGCCGTGGTCGACATGGCCGACGATGACGATGCGGACCTGCGGACGCGTGGTGCCGTTCGGCGTGGCGGGCGAAGCGGGGGTGACGATCATGTTCATAGCCGCGTTGCGTCCTTGAATCAGAGATAGCCGGCGACGCGCAGACGCTCGAAAGCGTCCTCGGTCTCGTGGTCGAGCGCACGGCCGGCGCGTTCCGGCACCTTGGTCTGCTCGAGCTCGGCCAGGATCTCGTCGATGTTCGACGCGGTCGACGCGACCGGATTGGTGATGTCCTGATCGCCCAGCGAGCGGTAGCGCTTGCCGTTCTGCGATAGATAAAGCGGGATGATCGGGATATTCTCGCGCTTGGTGTAGGCCCAGATGTCGGCCTCGGTCCAATGCAGGATCGGATGGATGCGCAAATGCGCGCCTTGCGGCGGCGACGCATTGAAATGATCCCAAAACTCCGGCGGCTGGTCGCGGACGTCCCAATTGCCTTCGAGCCCGCGGGGCGAGAACACGCGCTCCTTGGCGCGGGTTGCTTCCTCGTCGCGGCGAATGCCAGCGATCAGGCCGTCAAAACCGTATTTGCCGAGTGCCATCTTGAGGCCCTCGGTCTTGCGCGCGGCGGAACGGGCGGCCGGCGGCAGCGTTGGATCGACGGCATCGATCGGCGGGCAGGGCTCGACGCGCAAATCGAGATCCCATTCCTTGCCGTAGTGATCGCGGAAGCGATACATCTCCGGAAACTTCTTGCCGGTATCGACATGGAGGGCCGGGAACGGCAGCCGGCCGAAGAACGCCTTGCGTGCCAGCCAGATCATGACGTTGGAGTCCTTGCCGAGCGACCACAGCAGGGCGATCTTCTTCAGGCGGCCGAAGGCCTCGCGGAAAATGTAGATGCTCTGCGCCTCGAGCTGGTCCAAATGGTCCATGCTGGGGGCGGTCAGCCCGACTGGAATTTGCTCGGAAACGGGAGCCCGGGAGTCCCGTCCATCTGCACCGGAATCGGTCCTGAGAAGATGCATCTCTGCCACTTTGCGTTTGGAGGCGAATTTTCTATAGTTGCGGTGCAGAAGAGAAGAAAAAATTTTCTCTTTGCGCGCTCGAAACGACACATATATAGAAAATAATTCCAGTCAACCCCGGATGTGGGGGAAGCGAGTATCGCATGCGGTTCTTGCCGGTGTTCCTCGATCTCAAGGCCGGTCCGGTGGTCCTCATCGGCGCGGGTGAGCTTTTGCGCGCCAAGCTGCGCGTGCTCGCCGCCGCCGGTGCGCGCATCCGCGTGCATGCGATCGACGGCAATCGGGACCTGAGCCTCAGCTCCGACGACGCTGCGCGGATTGAAATCGCGGCGGGGGACCCGCTCACCGCCGATCTCTCGGGCGTCATCGCCATCGTTTGCGCGGGCGCGGGCGATGTCGGCGTGGCCATGTCGGGCCGCGCCAAGGCGCTCGGCCTGCCCGTCAACGTCATGGACGATTTCGAACATTCCAGCTTCATCTTCCCGGCGATCGTCGATCGTGGCGATGTCGTGGTCGCGGTCGGCACCGGCGGCACCTCGCCGGTGGTGGCGCGGCGGGTGCGCGAGAAGATCGAGGCACTGTTGCCGGCCCGCATCGGCGAGCTCGCCGAGTTCATCGGCGGCTTCCGCAAATCGATCAACGAGCGCATCGCCGAGTTTCCGCTGCGCCGCCGCTTCTGGGAGCGCGTCATCGACGGTCCGATCGGCGCGTCCGTGCTCGCGGGCCGCAAGGGCGAGGCCGACGCCGCGATCAAGGCGATCTCCGATCCGTCCGCGTTCGCGCGTGCCGACAAGCCGGAAGGCTCGGTCGCGCTGGTCGGCGCCGGGCCCGGCGACGCCGACCTTCTCACCATCAAGGCGCTGCGCGCGCTCCAGGATGCCGACATCGTCTTCCATGACGAACTGGTCTCGGGCGAAATTCTCGACCGCATCCGCCGCGACACCACGCGCGTTGCCGTCGGCCGCCGCGTCGGCAAGCCCGGCATCGGCCAGGACGCCATCAACAAGCGCATGATCGAGGCCGCGCAATCCGGCCAGCGCGTGGTGCGGCTGAAGGGCGGCGACCCCCTCGTGTTCGGCCGCGGCGGCGAAGAGGTGGAAGCGTTGCGCGCGGCCGGCGTCGCCTATTCGATCATTCCCGGCATCACCGCGGGGCTCGGCGGCGCCGCCGATTTCGAGGTGCCGCTCACCTATCGTCATGAAGCGACTCGCATCACCTTCCTCACCGCGCACAAGGCGCGCGATGCCGAGAACGTGGACTGGTCGGCGCTGACCGACACCAAAATGACCGTCGTGGTCTACATGGGCACGACCGCTGCCCCCGCGATCCGCGAAGGCTTGTTCGCGGCCGGCCGTTCGCCGGAGACGCCGGTCGGCGTGTTCGCCCGCGTCACGCGGCCGGATGCGCAAGGCGCGATCGGCACGCTGCGCGACCTGCCCGAGCTCGTGCGGCGGACCCATGGCGGTCCCGCCATCCTCATCATCGGCGACGTGGTCCGGCATGCCGGCTCGCTTCGCCGCCAGACACCTCAACACATCATCTCTGACCTATTGGATGCAGCCGAATGACCTCTCCGCTTGAACAGAAGAAGATCAAAATCGCCGGCCCGTCGGTCGTGACCGCCAACCGCACCTGGGACGGCATCGTGGTTTACCGCACCGCCGCCAAGAGCTGGTCCGCGGACCTGTCGGAAGCCGCGATCGTGCGCAACTCGGACGAGGCCAAAGCGTTGCTTGCG
This sequence comes from Bradyrhizobium sp. Arg816, assembly GCF_029989365.1. Taxonomy (GTDB): domain Bacteria; phylum Pseudomonadota; class Alphaproteobacteria; order Rhizobiales; family Xanthobacteraceae; genus Bradyrhizobium. The sequence continues at coordinate 516,115 of NZ_JAPRAQ010000003.1, forward strand.
GAGTCCGTTGCCGATGACGTCGGCGCGATCGGTCCCTATATCGCACCGGTGCAGGTTGGCGCGGACGGCAAGATCGAACCCGGCAATCTGCGCGAACAGATCCGCCGCACCGGCGTGACTATCGGGTCGTCGGTCCAGGTTTAAGGCACTCTCTTATGTATGCTTACGATGAAATCGACCGCACGCTCGTCAACGAGCGCGTCTCGGAGTTCCGCGACCAGGTGAAGCGGCGCCTTTCCGGCGAGCTCACCGAGGACGAGTTCAAGATCCTGCGGCTTCAGAACGGCGTCTATCTGCAACTGCACGCCTACATGTTCCGCGTCGCGATTCCCTATGGGACGCTGGCGTCGAACCAGTTGCGGGCGCTTGCCCATGTCGCGCGCAAATACGATCGCGGCTACGGCCATTTCACCACGCGGCAGAACATCCAGTTCAACTGGATCAAGCTCGCCGAATTGCCGGATGCTCTCGCCGATCTCGCCGAGGTCGGCATCCATGCGATGCAGACCTCCGGCAATAACATGCGCAACGTCACGTCGGACCAGTGGGCCGGCGTCGCGCCCGGCGAGATCGAGGATCCCCGGATCTGGTCGGAGCTGATCCGCCAGCACACCACGCTGCATCCGGAGTTCTCGTTCCTGCCGCGCAAGTTCAAGATCGCGATCACTGCGTCGGACCACGACCGCGCCGCGATCAAGATCCACGATATCGGCTTGAGGCTGATCAAGAACGAGAAGGGCGAGACCGGCTTCGAGGTGCTGGTCGGCGGCGGTCTCGGCCGCACGCCGTTCATCGGCAAGACCATCAAGCACTTCGTCCACGGCCGCGATATCCTGAGCTACATCGAGGCGATCCTCCGGGTCTACAACCAGTACGGCCGCCGCGACAACATCTACAAGGCGCGCATCAAGATCCTGGTGCACGAGCTCGGGATCGAGAAATTCTCGCGCGAGGTCGAGGAGGAGTGGCAGCACATCCGCAACTCCTCGCTCCAGATCGACGACGAGGTGATCGAGGACATCCGCTCGCGCTTCACCTATCCGTCCTACGAGAAGCTGCCGCACAATCCGGACGAGCTGCGTCAGGCCGCGGCCGATCCTGATTTCGAGGCGTGGCGCAAGAACTCGGTGGCCCCGCACAAGGTGCAGGGCTATTCCATCGTCACGATCTCGCTGAAGCCGATCGGCGCGCCTCCGGGCGATGCCACCGCCGAGCAGATGGACGCGCTCGCCGATCTCGCCGACCGGTACTCCTTCGGCGAGATCCGCGTCGGCCACGAGCAGAACCTCGCGCTGCCGCACGTCGCCAAGCGCGACCTGCCGGCCTTGTGGAAGGCGCTCGACAAGCTCGGGCTGGCGACGCCGAACGTCAATCTGATCACCGACATCATCGCCTGCCCGGGGCTGGACTATTGCTCGCTGGCGAATGCGCGCTCGATCCCGATCGCGCAGGAGCTGACGCGGCGCTTCGCCAACCATGAGCTTGCCAACCTGATCGGCCGTCTGCACATCAACATCTCGGGCTGCATCAATGCCTGCGGCCATCATCATGTCGGCCATATCGGCATTCTCGGCGTCGAGAAGAACGGCGAGGAGGTCTACCAGATCACCATCGGCGGCCGTGCCGACGAGGGTGCTGCGCTGGGCAATCTGATCGGCCCCGGCGTCAAGTTCGACGAGGTCGCCGACGTCGTCGAAGACGTCGTGGAAGCCTATCTTGCGCTGCGCGAGCGGCCCGAAGAGCTGTTCATCGACACGGTGAAGCGCCTCGGCGTCGAACCCTTCAAGGAGCGCGTCTATGCCACTCGTTAACGGCGGAAAAATCGTCGACGACAGTTTTGTCAAACTGGCCGTCGATACGCCGCTGCCCGAGAGCGGCGACATCCTGGTGCCTGCCGAGCGCTTCGTCGGCGAGGCTGAAGCCTTGCTCAAGCGCACCGGCAAGGTCGGTGTGATCTGGCCGAACAATCGCGACATCGACGAGCTCGTGCCCTATCTCGGCAAGGTCGCTACGGTCGCACTGGTGTTCCCGACCTTCCGCGACGGACGCGCCTACAGCCAGGCACGGCTGCTGCGCGAGCGTTACAATTATCGCGGCGATTTGCGTGCAACGGGCCAGATCCTGCGCGACCAGTTCGTGTTCATGCTGCGCGCCGGCTTCGATTCCTTCGAGGTCAAGAAGCAGGCCGATGCGGAAGCCTTCATGCAGACCGCGAAGCGCTATTCGGTGTTCTATCAGCCGACCGGCGACGGCCGCATCACCGCGCTGCACCGGCGGATGCAACTGCGTCACTCCGAAGGTGTCGGCACGTGAACGCAATCGCGCCTCAGGTTTCTTCGGTGTCCACATCCGCGCTGCCCTCGGCGGCGGAGCTCGATCGCGCGCTGCGCGCTGCTTCGCCTGCGGAAGTCATCGCCGCGGCGTTGAAGGCGGTTGGGCGCGAGAAGCTTGCGCTGGTGTCGTCCTTCGGCACGGAATCGGCGACGCTGCTGAAGGTCATGGCCGACGTCGATCCGGCGATCCCCGTGATCTTCCTCGACACCGGCTGGCTGTTCGAGGAGACGTTGGCCTATCGCGACACGCTGATCGCGGAACTCGGCTTGAAGGACGTCCGCTCGATCAGGCCTGCCGAGGAAACGCTGTCGCGCGAAGACCCCGACCGCGACCTTTGGTTCTCCGATCCGGACGCCTGCTGCCGCATCCGCAAGGTCGAGCCGCTCGCGCGTGCGCTGAAGCCGTTCGATGCGTGGCTCAATGGCCGCAAGCGCTTTCAGGGCAATGCGCGCACCGACATTCCGGTGGTCGAGGACGACGGCGTGCGGTTGAAGTTCAACCCCTTCGCCAATGTCTCGCGCGAGGAACTCGAAGCCATTTTCGTCCGCGCCAAATTGCCGCGTCATCCGTTGGTGGAGTCCGGTTTCCTGTCGGTTGGGTGTATGCCTTGCACCAGCAGAACGGCCGAGGGCGAGGATGCACGCGCCGGTCGCTGGCGCGGCCGAGCCAAGACAGAATGCGGCATCCACACGATGAAGACTTCGTAGCACAGTCGAGCTGTTCGGCTACGAACAAGAAAATCCGGTTCCGTTGACTTGAGAGCGTTTCGCCCCGAGTTATGCCCGCGTGCCATCGATGACGATGACGTCGTCGTGGTGAATGGAGATGGACATGATGCGCCGTATCGTTCCGCTCGCGGCAGGGCTGCTCTTGACTGGATTGTTGGCAAGCTCGGCTCTCGCCGCTGACATCAATCTCTTGAACGTGTCGTACGATCCGACGCGTGAGCTCTATGCCGAGTTCAACAAGGCGTTCGCGAATGCCTATCAGAAGGAAACCGGCAAGAGTGTCGAGATCAAGCAGTCGCATGGCGGCAGCGGCTCGCAGGCGCGTGCCGTGATCGACGGATTGCAGGCCGATGTGGTGACGCTCGCGCTTGCCTATGACATCGACGCCGTCGCGAACAAGGGCCTCACCGCGACCGACTGGCAGAAGCGTCTGCCGCAGAATTCATCGCCCTATACCTCGACCATCGTGTTTCTGGTGCGCAAGGGCAATCCGAAGGGCATCAAGGACTGGGACGATTTGCTCAAGACCGGTGTCTCGGTGATCACGCCGAACCCGAAGACCTCCGGCGGGGCGCGCTGGAATTATCTCGCTGCCTGGGGCTTTGCCCAAAAGAAATACGGCTCGGCCGACAAGGCCAAGGACTTCATCGGAAAGCTCTACCAGCAGGTGCCGGTGCTCGACACCGGTGCGCGCGGCGCCACCGTGACCTTCGTCGAGCGCGGCGTCGGCGACGTGCTGCTGGCCTGGGAGAACGAGGCCTATCTCGCCCTGAAGGAGTTTGGTGCGCAGAAGTTCGAGATCGTGGCGCCGCCGCAATCGATCCTCGCCGAGCCGCCGGTCGCGATCGTCGACAAGGTTGCCGATAAAAAAGGCACCCGCAACGCAGCCGATGCCTACCTCCAGTATTGGTATACCAAGGAAGGTCAAGAAATCGCCGCGCGCAATTTCTACCGTCCGCGCGACGCAGAGATCGCCAAGAAGTACGCAAACTCCTTCGCCAAGGTCGAACTGTTCACGATCGACGACGTTTTCGGCGGCTGGACCAAGGCGCAGAAGGAACATTTTGCCGACGGCGGCGTCTTTGATCAGATCTACAAGAACTGATCGGGCGCCGTCTTAGGAGTAGCAGGGGGCCTGGTGAGCGTACTTGCAGCACGACGACGGACATTGCCGGGCTTCGGTCTCACGATGGGACTGACGCTTTCCTGGCTCTCCATCATCATCCTGATTCCGCTGGCCGGGCTGTTCCTGAAATCGCTGGAGCTCAGCCCCGAGCAATTCTGGAACATCCTGTCCAGCCGCCGCACCCTCAACGCCTTGCGCGTCTCCTTCGGCCTCGCCTTTGCGGCGGCCTGCGTCAATCTCGTCATGGGCAGCATCATCGTCTGGGCGCTGGTGCGTTACCGCTTCCCCGGACGCCGGCTGTTTGACGCCATCGTCGACGTGCCGTTCGCGCTGCCGACGGCGGTCGCCGGCGTCGCGCTGACGGCGCTGTTTGCCGAGACGGGCTGGCTGGGCGCGCCGCTCGCCGCGCTCGGCATCAAGGTGGCGTTCACGCCGATCGGCATCTTCGTCGCCATGATCTTCATCGGTATCCCCTTCGTGGTGCGCACCGTGCAGCCGGTGCTCCAGGACCTCGACCCCGAGATCGAGGAAGCCGCCGGCAGCCTCGGCGCCAGCCGCTGGCAGACCATCATCCGCGTGATCCTGCCCTCGCTCGGGCCGGCGTTGCTCACCGGCCTCGCGCTCGCCTTCGCCCGCGCGGTCGGCGAATACGGCTCGGTGATCTTCATCGCCGGCAATCTGCCGAATGTCTCCGAGATCGCCCCGCTCCTGATCGTGATCCGGCTATCCGAGTTCCGCTATGCCGACGCGACCGCCATCGCCGTGGTCATGCTCGTCGTCTCCTTCGTCATCATCTTCGCCGTCAACCGGCTCCAGCGCTGGGCGCAGAGCCGGATCCCGGCGCGCTGAGGGCGGATCATGACGATGCAGATCGCAGATTCCGTCTCGCTGCCTTCGACCGATGCGCGCGCACGTGCGCACGCCGTTGCGGCACGCGACAGCCTCCGCACCGAGCCGCCGGCAATACGTATCGCCATCATCGCGATGGCGGTGATCTTCCTCAGCGTCTTCGTCGTGCTGCCGCTGGTTCTGGTATTCGCGCAGGCCTTTTCGAGAGGCGTTCTCGCCTATTTCTCTGCGCTTGCCGAGCCGGAAGCGCTGGCTGCAATCAAGCTGACGTTGATCGTGGCGGCGATCTCGGTCGGCCTCAATCTCGTATTCGGCCTCGTCGCGGCATGGGCCATCGCCAAGTTCGAGTTTAGCGGCAAGACCTTCCTGATCACGCTGATCGACCTGCCGTTCTCGGTGAGCCCGGTGATCTCGGGCCTCGTCTTCGTGCTGCTGTTCGGCGCGCAGGGCTATTTCGGCAGCTGGCTTAGGGATCACGATATCCAGATCCTGTTCGCAGTGCCAGGCATCGCGCTCGCCACCACCTTCGTGACCTTCCCGTTCGTGGCGCGCGCGCTGATCCCCCTGATGCAGGAGCAGGGCACGCAGGAGGAGGAGGCCGCGATCTCGCTCGGCGCCTCCGGCCTGCAGACCTTCTTCCGCGTCACCCTGCCCAACATCAAATGGGGCGTGCTCTACGGCGTGCTGCTCTGCAACGCGCGCGCGATGGGCGAATTCGGCGCCGTGTCGGTGGTATCAGGACACATTCGCGGCGAGACCAACACCATGCCGCTGCTGGTCGAGATTCTCTACAACGAGTACCAGTTCGTCGCTGCGTTTGCGATCGCCTCGCTGCTGGCGATGCTGGCCCTGATCACGCTGATCGCCAAGACCGTTCTCGAACGTCACCTCGACGAAGGACACGACGCAAGTGACCATTGAAGTCAGGAATCTCGTCAAGCAGTTCGGCAGCTTCAAAGCCCTCGATGGCGTCGATCTCAAGGTCGACAATGGCGAGCTCCTGGCGCTGCTCGGTCCGTCCGGCTCCGGCAAGACCACGTTGCTGCGCATCATCGCCGGCCTCGACTGGCCCGATTCCGGCGAGGTCTCCTTCAATGGCGAGGATGCGCTGGCGCAGGGCGCGCGCGAACGGAACGTCGGCTTCGTGTTCCAGCACTACGCGCTGTTCCGCCACATGACGGTGTTCGAGAACGTCGCCTTCGGCCTGCGCGTGCAGCCGCGCGCCAGCCGCAAGGACGAGCCCACCATTCGTGCGCGCGTCAAGGAGTTGCTCGATCTCGTGCAGCTCGACTGGCTCGCCGACCGCTATCCGAGCCAGCTCTCCGGGGGCCAGCGCCAGCGCATCGCACTCGCCCGCGCGCTCGCGATCGAGCCGCGCATCCTCCTGCTCGACGAGCCCTTCGGCGCGCTCGATGCCAAGGTGCGCAAGGAGTTGCGCCGATGGCTCCGCTCGCTGCACCAGGAGATCAACGTCACCTCGATCTTCGTCACCCACGATCAGGAGGAGGCGCTCGAAGTCGCCAACCGCGTCGTGGTGATGGACAAGGGCAGGATCGAACAGATCGGCTCGCCCGACGACGTCTATGAAAGCCCGGCGACCGCCTTCGTCCACGGCTTCATCGGCGAATCCATCGAGCTGCCGGTCCAGGTCGAAGGCGGCGTCATCAGGCTCGGCGACCGGCCGCTCAATCTTGCAGTAGACGGCTTGGTGTCTGGCGCGTCAAAACTGTTCGTGCGGCGACATGACATGCTGGTCGGCCCGCCCGGAAGCGGTGCCTTCGAGGGCGCCGTGCAGCACGTCCGGAATTTCGGCCCGGTGCAGCGGGCCGAGGTGGCCCTGTCCGGCGGCGAGACCATCGAGATCGACGCCCCCCGCGACAGGGAACTGCGCGCCGGCGATACGATCGGCCTCAAACCGCGCCGCTACCGGATATTTGCGGGCTAGGCGCCGCGGCCAAAAGCTCAAATCTTCCTCAATATTCACCTTTCAGCCACGGTTGGTATGCAACAACGGCCCCTCATTGGGGGCTCCTGGAAATGCGCGCCGCGGCCGCGATATCAATTGCTTTGCTTCTCGCCGGCTGCGCCGGCAACGAAGCACCGGTCCAGCAGCCGACCATGTATGCCGACATGTCGGTCCCGGGCGCCAAGCTCGATGCGCAGGCGGCAGCGATCATGATCTCGCAATACCGCCAGAACAACGCCCTCGGCACCGTCGTGATCGACCCCGATCTGATGCGGCTCGCCGAATCCCAGTCCCAGGCCATGGCGGCGGCCAACAAGATGGACCATGACGTCCGCGCCCCGCTGGCCAAGCGCCTCAGCGCGGGCGGCTATCCGGCAACGGTGGCGGTCGAGAACGTCTCGGCCGGCTATCATACGCTGGCGGAAGCGTTTTCCGGCTGGCGCGACTCGCCCCCGCACCGGGCCAACATGCTCAAGAGCGGTGTCACAAAACTGGGCATCGCGGCGGGCTATGCTCCGGGCACCAAATACAAGGTGTTCTGGACCATGATCCTGGCCTCGACCGACCCCCGATAAGCCAGACTTGATCCCGGGATGCATTGACGCCGCGGGGGACTGTCGCCACGGTGGCTCGCCTTTTGCTATTGTTCCCAGATGACAGATCATAGCCCGGAAGTCGCAACAGTCCCCGCGAAGGCGCAGCGCGTCCTGGTCCTCCAGGGCGGTGGGGCGCTCGGCTCCTATCAGGCCGGCGCCTATCAGGCGCTGTGCCATTTCGACTTCGAGCCGGAATGGGTCGCCGGCATCTCGATCGGCGCGGTCAACGCCGCCATCATCGCCGGCAATGACGGACACACCCGCATCAAGCGGCTCAAGGAATTCTGGGAGATGGTGTCGGCGCCGGTGCCGTGGAAGCCGATCGGCAAGAGCGATCACAGCCGCGAGCTGTTCAACTCGACCAGTGCCGCATTGATCGCGACCTTCGGGGTGCCCGGTTTCTTCACGCCGCGCATTCCGCCCGCGCCGCTCTGGCCGCCCGGCAGCAAGCAGGCCGAGAGCTATTACGACACCGCGCCGCTGAAGAAGACGCTGGAGCGCCTGGTCGATTTCGACCGCATCAACGATCTGAAGACGCGGCTGTCGGTCGGCGCCGTCGGCGTCACCTCGGGCAACTTCAAATATTTCGACAATTACGAGTTCAAGAAGCTCGGCAAGACCATCGGCCCCGAGCACATCATGGCCTCCGGCGCGCTGCCGCCGGGCTTTCCGTCCGTCGTGATCGAAGGCGAGCACTACTGGGACGGCGGCATCGCCTCCAACACACCGCTCGACTACGTGCTCGATGCCGAGATCGCTCGCGACATGCTGATCTTCCAGGTCGATCTGTTCAGCGCCCGCGGCGATCTGCCGAATTCGCTGCTCGAGGCGACCGAGCGCGAGAAGGACATCCGCTTCTCCAGCCGAACGCGGATGAACACCGACAAGAACAAGCAGATCCACAACGCCCGCAGGGCCGTGCGCGACCTGATCGGCAAATTGCCGGACTATCTGAAGAACGACCCGTCCGTCGAATTCCTCGCGAAGGTGTCGCGCGAAAGCACCGTCACCGTGGTGCACCTGATCTATCGCAGCAAGAACTACGAATCCTCGTCGAAGGATTACGACTTCTCGCATGTCGGCATGGTCGAGCATTGGGAAGCCGGCGTGCGCGACGTGCATCTGTCGATGCGCCATAAGGACTGGCTCGAGCGGCCGCAGTCCGGCGAGACCATGGTGACCTACGATCTCACGGGGGACGTCACCGCGCCCCCGCCAAAAAGGAGCGAATAACATGGGTAGTCTGTCAGGCAAGAACGCCGTCGTGACCGGTTCGACCAGCGGCATCGGGCTCGCCTATGCGCGCGCCTTCGCCGCCGCTGGGGCCAATGTCGTCATCAACGGCTTCGGCTCGCCGGAAGACATCGAGAAGGAGCGCGCCAAGATCGAGTCCGACTTCGGCGTGAAGGCGGTGTACTCGCCGGCCGACATGACCAAGCCCGCCGAGATCGCCGGGATGATCGCGCTCGGCGAGAAGTCGTTTGGCTCCGTCGACGTCCTCGTCAACAATGCCGGCATCCAGTTCGTCTCGCCGATCGAGGAATTCCCGGTCGAGAAGTGGGACCAGATCATCGCGATCAACCTGTCCTCGGCTTTCCATGCCATCCGCGCGGCGGTGCCCGGCATGAAGAAGAAGGGCTGGGGCCGTATCATCAACACGGCGTCGGCGCACTCGCTGGTCGCCTCGCCCTTCAAGTCCGCCTATGTGTCGGCCAAGCACGGCATCGCCGGCCTGACCAAGACCGTGGCGCTCGAGGTCGCGACCCACAAGATCACCTGCAACTGCATCAGCCCCGGCTATGTCTGGACGCCGCTGGTGGAGAAGCAGATCCCCGACACGATGAAGGCGCGCAACCTCACGCGCGAGCAGGTCATCAACGACGTGCTGCTCGACGCGCAGCCGACCAAGGAGTTCGTCACCTCCGAGCAGGTCGCAGCCCTCGCGCTGTTCCTGTGCGGCGACGACGCCGCGCAGATCACCGGCACCAACCTGTCGATCGACGGCGGCTGGACGGCGGAGTAACGACCGGTGTCATGCCCCGGCTTGACCGGGGCATCCAGTACGCCGCGGCGGAAGTTGCAAGAGCGAGTTCGCCAACGTTAGGCTCTGGAGTACTGGATCGCCCGGTCAAGCCGGGCGATGACAGCTAGGGCGGGTGGCTGGCCTAATGCGTCCAGGCCAGCGCCGTCACGATCGCGGACGACAGGTTCAGCTCCGCGAACATGATCTTGCCGGCGACCACGAACAGCACGCAGGCAAGCGTCAGGCGCAGCACCGTCTCGGGGACGCGCGTCGCACTGAGGCTGCCGACGATGATGCCGGGCAGCGAGCCCAGCAGCAGCACGCCCATCAGGGCCCAATCCACATCGCCAAGCGCCCAATGTCCGATGCCCGCGACCAGCGTCAGCGGCACCGCATGCGCGATGTCCGAGCCGACGATGGTCGCCATCGGCAGGCGCGGATAGAGCAGCAGCAGCACGGTGACGCCGACCGCTCCGGCACCGACGGACGAGATCGACACCAGCACGCCGAGCACGATGCCGGTGACGACGGTCGCGATGGCCGTGGTGCGCTCATTGACCTGCTCGAGGCGCTTCCGATAGCGCTCCATGAGAGCCTTGCGGAAGATCAGCGAGGTCGCGGTCAGCAGCAGTGCAAAGCACAGCACCAGATTGACCAGGCTGCGCTCGGAATCGCTCCTGAGGTCGAGCTTCCACAGCACGAGCAGCGTCAGCGCGCTCGCCGGGATGCTGCCGCAGGCGAGCCGCAGCACGGCGGGCCAGTGCACGCTCCGCGACCAGCCATGCACCACGCTGCCGCCGGTCTTGGTGGCGGCGGCATAGAGCAGGTCGGTGCCGACGGCGGTGGAGGGGTGGATGCCGAACAGCAGGATCAGCAGCGGCGTCATCAGCGAGCCGCCGCCCACGCCGGTCATCCCGACAAGCAGGCCGACGCCAAATCCGGAGGCGACATAGAGTGGATCAATCATGTCTGGGGAATCTTAGGTTTATCTCGTCGGTTGAGCAATATGACGTAGAATAAAATTTCCCTGAAGCGCAACCGTTTGGGTTGAATAAGAATAATCTTGCTACGGACGGTGGGCGGGGAGGGGGTTTCAGTCGCCGCTGCGCAAGGCGCGAAACAGCCATTCTCCAGGCCGGCAACCCGGGTGGCAGCGCCTATTTGCCAAACGCCAGCACGTGCAGGCCGAGCCGCTGGCGCACGATCCAGAACAGCAGCACTGTCTCGAATGTCAGCGAGATCGAGGTCGCAGCCGCGGCGCCGTGACCGCCGAAGCTCGGCACCAGCGCGATGCAGAGCACGACGTTCATCACGAAGGCCAGCGCGTAGGCCAGCGCGCAGATCTTCTGCTGGCCGAGCATGTTAAGCAGGCGCTCGACCGGTCCAATCGCGGCGCGCACCACGAGGCCGATCGCGGCGACGAACATGATGTCGTAGCCAACCGTGAATTGCGGGCCGAACAGCCAGAGCAGCGGCTTGCCAAGCGCAAGCAGCACGATTGTCGCTGCCAGCGACGGCCAGAACGTCCAGTTGATGGCATGCGCGACATAGGCCGACAGGCGCGCCTTGTCGCCGAGCGCGTTGTACTCGGCGAAGCGATGCGCGGTGGTCGCCGACATCGCGTAGTGGATGAACGAGACCAAAGCGAGCGTCTTCACCACCGCGAAATAGACACCGACCTCGTCCGACGGGCGGAACTGCTGAAGCACCAGCACGTCGGTATAGGACAGCAGCAGGTAAAAGCTCTCGACCAGCAGGATCGGCAGCGAGACGGCGAGCCAGCCGCCGATGTCGTAGGTTTTGGGGCCTGGCTCGATATGATCGGCGAGCTTGCGGTTCAGCACCACCATCTGCCCGGTCATCGCGATCCACACCGCGCCGGCGCTCGCGACCATCGCGGCGACCGCGCCGAGATGATAGCCGAGCAGGAAGGCAGCGGCCGTGATGCCGATGATCAGCGCCTGGCGGATGATGAATTGCGGCATCAAACCGAGCTGCATCCAGTCATGCGAGCGCGCGATGCCGTCCTGGGTGTTGGCGACGACGAAGGCGGGCAGCGTCATGCAGCCGATATAGAGCGGCAGCACCTCGGCCGGATTAATCCAGGGCGAGAGCAGCTTGACGATACCGGCGAGCCCCAGCGACACCAGCGTGGACGCGGCAAAGGTCAGCCAGCGGCTGCCGGAGAGAAAGCCGCGCAGCAGCGCATGCTCACCGCTGGTGCGATACTCGGGAATGATCTTTTGCGCGGAGGCCGAGATGCCGAAATCCATCATGCTGCCGAGCAGCAGCACCCAGGTCCAGACATAGACGTAGATGCCGTAGTCGGACGTCCCCATCCAGCGCGCGAGCAGAACCTGCGAGAAATAGGCGAGGCCTGCGCTGATCACCCGGATGATGAAGATGGTGCCGGCCAACCGCCGCGTCAGCGACGCCTCGTTCGACCCGCCCGTCAGCTTCGCGCGCAGCCGCGCGACGAGGCCGGCAGGTCCGGTCGTTGCGGGTTCTGCATCCATCACGGCCAATTCGAGATCCCCAGGGCGTCCGTATCAGGCGTCCCGCATGCTGCGGCAGGCCTGATGCGGTAGCCCTTGGGGATTAGCAACCATTCGTTAAGATTGGGTTGGGTGAGGCATGCTGCCGCTCCAGCCACCGGCGTCGTCCCCGCCTAGTGCGCAATTGCGCACGGGGGCGGGGACCCATAACCCCAGGGAGACATTGTTGCGCTGGCTGGCAACTCCGAGTCCTCGCCAAACCACTCCCTGTGGCTATGGGTCCCGGGCTTTCGCTGCGCGCGCCCCGGGACGACAGCTGAATATGTGGCGCTGGCAGCGCAACTCAGCTCCGGCTTACTCCAGATTCGTATTGAACTCGTACGACTTCTCAGGCGCGACGAGTGTGAACTTCAGCGCCGCGCCGTCGGGCTTGGCGCCCGGCGGCAGTCCGTCGAGCTCGAAGGAAAATCGCTGCACGCCGGGTGGGCTGCGGTCGACCGGCGCCGGGATCGGCAACGCCCAATCGGGCGTCGGCCCTTCCACGAACAAATTGACGCCGCGGCTATCGGGCACGACCACGTCGACCACGACATTCTTGGGCCCGTCACGTCTGACGTCGCGGATGGTCAGCGGATTGGGATCACCGATCGTGGCAGGCTTCGGCACGGTGTCGAGCGCGGCACGCAGATTGGCGTCCTCGGTCGAGGCGACGTTGTTGAAGCCGAGCTCGACATTGGCCTCGACGGGAACGCAGAGCTTCTCGCACACGGCGTAGTTGATCTCGGCGCGCAGCGTCACCGGCTTGTCGGGCGCCTTGGGCACGATGCGCAGAGGCAGCACGATCTGGCCGTGATAGCCGATCGAATGCCCGCCGGCGCCGTCATCGAATTTCAGCGGCGCCGGCCACATCACCGTCACCGCTTCGACATTGTCCGATTTCGAGAAATCGAACCGCGGCGGAACGCCGGAATCGCCGGGGATGCGCCAGTAGGTCTTCCATCCCTGCTGGAGCTGGAAGGCGATACCGCCGAGCAGGACGGCGCCGCTGCGCGACCCTGCGATCAATCGCACTGCGGAATGGCCGTCGCGCTGCCAGGGCGAAGCGTCGTCGGCGCGGGCTGCGAGCGTCACCGACGACGCAAGCAGGGTTGTTGCGACGCCAATCGCCGCATGCAGGGGAACTCTTGTCAGCATGGCACGTCTTTACAGGGTCGCCCCTGGGCAAACCATTGAATTGCTTGTGATGGATGCACCTGAATCAAGTCGAGGCAAGCCTTGATTTGACAGCGGCCCGGCCCGACATCAGGATAGGAATCGAAACCGGAGTGCTTTACCGATGGCTCCCACAGGCAAAAGGACGGGCGAAAGCACCCGCAGCGCGGCCCCCGCGCTTCCCAGCTCGGCCGGCTATCTCGACGGCCAGCTCCTGATCGCGATGCCCGTGATGGGCGATGAGCGCTTCGAGCGCTCGGTGATCTATCTCTGTGCGCATTCCGCCGAGGGCGCGATGGGCATCATCGTCAATCATCCCGCCGGCAGCATCGACTTCCCCGAGCTCCTGCAGCAGCTCGGCATCATCAAGAAGGGCGAGCACATCAAGCTGCCGGAGAACGCCGAAAGCATGAAAGTGCTGCGTGGCGGACCGGTCGATACCGGCCGCGGCTTCGTGCTGCATTCCAGCGATTTCTACATCGAGAACGCGACGCTCCGGATCGACGACGGCGTCTGCCTCACCGCGACCGTCGACATCCTGCGGGCGATCGCCAACGGCTCCGGCCCGAAGCACGCCATCCTAGCGCTTGGTTATGCCGGCTGGGCGCCGGGCCAGCTCGAGACCGAAATCCAGAGCAATGGCTGGCTGCATTGCGATGCGGATTCGGATTTGATCTTCGGCGACGATGTTGACGAGAAGTACGGCCGCGCGCTGCGCAAGATCGGCATCGATCCCGGCATGCTCTCGAACGATGCGGGACACGCGTAGCTGTGTAACAACTGCTGCGAAGGTTTGCGGTGTCCTGCGCCCCCCTCCGCTGTCGTGCCCCGGCTTGACCGGGGCATCCAGTACGCCGCGGCCTATCGATTGCATCACAACCGTCTCGGAGTACTGGATCGCCCGGTCAAGCCGGGCGATGACCACGTCCAGCGGGGTGTGCCGCCTACTCCGCCGCCTGCTGCTGTACCGTCGGCTCTGTCCCCGCCACCGTCGCACGGCGCATGTCGCGGGGCTGGGACTGGTCGTAGCGGCGGACGCGATGCATGGTCTGGCGGTTGTCCCACATCACGAGATCATGCAGCTTCCATTTGTGGACGTAGACAAACTCGGCCTGCGTCGCATGCTCGTTCAGATCGCGCAGCAGCAGCCGGCCCTCCGGCACGCTCATGCTGACGATCTTGCCGGCATGCGATGAGAGATAGAGCGACTTGCGGCGATGCACCGGATGGGTGCGCACCAGGCGTTGCAGCACCGGCTTGAACATCTGTTTTTCGTCGTCGGTGTACTCGGTGAAGCCGAGCGATCCGCGCGAATACATCAGCGAGTGCTCGCAGACGAGATCCTCGATCTCCGCCTTGGTGTCGTCATCGAGCGCGTCATAGGCCGCGCGCATGTCGGCGAACTCGGTATTGCCGCCCTTCGGGTTCACCACCCGCGCCGACAGCAGCGAGAATTTTGCGGGGATCGGGCGAAACGAGCTGTCGGAATGCCACAGGCAGTTGCCGAGATTGAACAGATGCGCGCGGCTGTCCTTCGCCAGCGGCTTGCCGTCCTTGCCGAGATTGGAGACGTCGTTGAGGCCCGATTGGAGACGGTAGTCCTTTTCCTTGGTCACGGTGCCGCCGCGCGCGTCCTCGCGCTGGCCGAAATTCAGCGCGAAGGCCATCTGCTGCTCGTCGGTGATGTCCTGGTCGTGGAAGATCAGCACCGCATATTTGTCCATGGCGGCCTCGACCTCGCGCGCCTCGGCCTCGGTGAGAGGCTTTCGCAGGTCGAGGCCGGAAACCTCGCAGGCAAAATGTTTTTGAAGCTGCCGGATGGCGATCGTCATGGTGTTTCTCCCGCAAACCGCGAGCGGTTGGTCCCGCTCTGCCGGTGAAAAAGCTACTCCGGCACTCGGCGTTGTCAACGCTCGGCGCGCATGGCTCTCACGCGTTGCGGGCCATCAAGCCTCCATCGACCGGGATCACCGCGCCGGTGAGGAAAGACGCAGCCGGCAGGCACAGGCTCAGCGTCATATGCGCGACCTCCTCGGGGTCGCCGTAACGGCCGAGTGCAGTGCGGCGCTTGGCGTAGATGGTCTTGTGCTCTTCGGAGATGCGGTCGGTGATGGCGGTGCGGATCGGGCCCGGGCAGATGCAGTTGACGGTGATGCCCTCGCGGCCGAGCTCGACGGCGAGCGAGCGCGTGAGGCTCGCCACGCCGCCCTTTGCCGCCGAATAGGGGCTGTGCAATGCGGTGGCGCCGAGGGCCTCGGTCGAGGCGATGTTGACGATGCGCGGGCTCTTCGACCTGCGCAGGTGCGGCAGCGCGGCGCGGATGATGCGCGGATGCGCCGTCAGCATCACCGCGATGCCCTTGGCCCAGGCATCTTCGTAAGCCTCGTCGTCTATCGCGACGCGCACGGAGATGCCGGCATTGTTGACGATGATGTCGAGTCCGCCGAAATGCGCCGCGACAGCGCCAACCACGCGCTTGATCTCGCCGCCATCGGCGACATCGAGCTTCCACGCCTTCGATGATCCGGCGTTCGCGGCAATCTCCTTGGCAACGGACAGTGCGCCCTGCTCATCAAAGTCGGTGACGGCGACGTTTGCGCCTTCAGCGGCGAACACGCGCGCTGTGGCGCGCCCCATGCCGCTCGCAGCACCCGTGACGAGAACGGTCAGGCCCTTCACCGACCGGCTGAGCTCCTTGAATTCGGACATGCCGTTTCCTCGCGTCTCTTGTTTCTTGTTATGAGATGGACAAGGCTGGCATCGATCAGCAGACAGGTCAAACAAGCAAAACAAAAGGGGAGGCCGCGATGGCGAACGAGCTGGATTTCTTAGGCAAGCAGGTGCTGGTGGTCGGCGGTTCCAGCGGTATCGGCAACGGCATCGCGCAAGCCTTTCGTGCGAGGGGTGCCGCTGTTGCGGTCTGCGGCACGCGTGCTCATCCTGCGGAATATTCGACGCAAGAAGGCTCCGATCTCACGGGTCTTTCCTATGCGCAGCTCGACGTCGGCAACACCGGCGCGGTGGAAGCGTTCAAGCCGTCCTTCGACCGTCTCGATGTGCTCGTGCTCGCGCAGGGCGCGGTGCTCTATCGCCGCGGCGAGTTCGAGATGGCCGGCTTCCGCAAGGTCGTCGAGGTCAATCTGATGAGCCTGATGGCCTGCGCGACGCGGTTTCACTCCATGCTGCGCGACAGCAAGGGCGCGCTGATCATGGTGTCCTCGACCGCAGCCTATCATTCCACCATGGGCAATCCCGCCTACAACGCCTCGAAGACCGGCGCAGTCGGATTGACGCGGACGCTGGGCGAGGCCTGGGCCGAGGATGGCATCCGCGTCAACGGTATCGCGCCCGGCCTCGTCGACACCAAGATGACGAAGGTAACCACCGACAATCCCAAGCGGCTCGAAGGCGCGTTGTCGCGCATTCCGCTGCGGCGATTGGGCACGCCGGCTGACATGGCGGGCGCGGCCCTGTTCCTGGCCTCGCCGCTGTCGTCCTACATCATTGGCCAGACGCTGGTCGTCGATGGCGGG
Source organism: Bradyrhizobium sp. Arg816 (assembly GCF_029989365.1). Classification (GTDB taxonomy): domain Bacteria; phylum Pseudomonadota; class Alphaproteobacteria; order Rhizobiales; family Xanthobacteraceae; genus Bradyrhizobium. Next base: position 532,977 of record NZ_JAPRAQ010000003.1, read on the forward strand.
CTCATCCTGTAGCCAGGATGGAGCGACTGGCCTGCCGTAGCTCGAAGAGTGCAGGCGGGATCCAGACTACACACTTTCGCAGAAGCTTGGAACTGCGCTGCTCCTGATCGGTTACTTGGGCTGACCCCCGAGGAGGAGCAACATGGACAAGGATCGGATCGTCGGATCGGCCAAGGAATTCGCTGGGCGCGCAGAAGGCGCCGTCGGTGATCTCGCTGGCGATGCGCAGACACAGGCGTCAGGCAAGGCGCGGGAAGCCGCTGGCACCGTGCAGAATCTCTACGGCCAGGCCAAGGACGCCGTGCGCGACGCCGGCGAGACCGCGGCCGGCTACGCCAAGGATGCCTACGACAAGCCGGCCGAGACCTTGCGCGACGGTTCGCAGGCGATTGCCAAGAAGGTGCAGGACAATCCGCTCGGTGCGCTGCTGGTCGCCGGCGGGATCGGCTTCGCACTCGCGCTTCTGATGTCGCGTCCCGCCCGTCGCCCGCCGCCGCGCTGGCGCTATTACGGCTGAGCTTCCCGCCACTGGTCATTCCGGGGCGCGCCTCTTGGCGCGAGCCCGGAATCCATTCATCGGGCATCGTCGGTGGGGCGCGATGGATTCCGGGTTCGCGCTACGCGCGCCCCGGAATGACAGCTGAAATCATCAGTGAAAAACTACCGGAACATCTCCGCCGATCGCCCGACGTTACCAGGCGGGCGCGGGATCGCGGGATTGGGATTCGGATTGCGCGGCGCCGGCGCCAATTGACGCGGCGGTGGCTGCGGAGAGCCGAAGCCGAAGAAATCGCGGAATGACGGCGCTGCCTGGGCCGGCTGCTGCGGCTGCTGCTGCATCGGCGGCTTCTTCGGCGCGAGTCTTGGCGGCGCGATCGCGGCGGCTGGACCCGGTGTGCCGGGAGCGGCGCTGCCGTCGGGCGTCGTCGTCGCCATCGGCGTATCGCCCTTGGCCTGCTCGCGGCCGACTTCGCGGCGCGGCCAGGCATAATCATCGGCACGGCCCGCGGGCGCGGCCAGCGGCTCACCCTTCACCATCGTCTTCGCGGCGAGCGCATCGACGGCGGCGGGACGCGAACCCGGTCCGCCCAGCAATTGATCGGCCGAGATCGAGGCTGCAACCAGCGGCACGATCGGTCCCGCCAGCGGCCGCGGCGCGGGCTTGCCGGGCTCGGCGCTGGTGTCGGGGGTCGCAGGTTCGCTCGGCAGCGCAATCGGGCCGGAGCGTCCGGCGAGCAGCCGAGTGATCTCGCGCTCGACATAGTGGGCGAGCTTGCGTGCGCCGGGTTTCGTGAAATAGACGCCGTCATAGCTGCGGAGCTGGCGGATCTGGCCCTCGAAGTCCGGGCCCTTCTGGAGGAAGCGGCCGGCTTCGTCGACAAAGCCGTCCCAGACATCGACATAGGTGATGCCGGCCTTGGCCGCGCCTTCGCGATAGAGCGAATCCAGGAACAGCATGTCCGCCGTGCCCTTGGGGCCGCGGATCGCGGGCAGGCCGACCCAGAGCACCGGCACGCCCTTGGACTTGAGGACGTTGGCCAGCTCCTCGATCTTCTTGCCGTACAGCTCGACCCAGCGCTCGTCGCGGAATTCGTAGAGGCCGTTCGGGTTGCGCGCGGTCTTCTCCGGCGCTGCGACCGCCGGCGTGTCGGCGTTGTCGGCATCGTCCTGCGGCAGGTCGGCGTCGGCCGGCTTGTCGTCCGGCTTGGCGGCGGAATCAGGTTTGGCGTCGCCGGGCTTCTCGCCTGGCTTGCCTTGCGGCTTGGCGCGCGCGCCCTTGTCGTTCTTCTTGTCCTTGTCCGTCGCCTTGTCGGGCGCGACCTCGCGGATCGAGATGCGGTCGTTGAGGCCGAGCATGACGACGATCACGTCGGGCTTCTCGGTCTCGAGGATGCCCTTCGCTGCCGCTGCCCAGTCCGCGGGCTCACCCTTCGGCTGGTACTTGATCAGGCCGGACGTGGTCTTGTGCTTGCGGATCACGCCCATGTCGGGCTGCTCAGTGTAGGCGTCTTCGAGGCCGTAGGCGAGCCAGTCCGCCATGGCGTCGCCGATCACCAGCACGTTCTTGTCGGGCGTCGTGTCGCGCTTGCTAGGTGCCGGCGCGCGCGAAAAATCCTGGCGCGGCGCCTGCGGCTGTTGCTGCTGGAATGGCGTGAAGAAATCGCCGCCGAACCAGCCGCCGCCTCCACCGTTCCGCGGTGGCGGGGCCTGCCGCTGCGGCGGGCCGCCGAAGCCGGGGAAGTTGAAGAACTGCGCCGAGGCGGGTCCTGCGACGGAGACCAGGATCGCGAGCGCCGTCCCCAGCGCGATCAACGGGCCGGTCTCGGTCAGCGCCTTGAAGAAGGACTTGAACTGGGGCCTGGGCTTCGACATGCGATCTCGGGCACGCGCAATGGGGGTCGGGATAGGCTCGATATAATAGCGGAATCGGGCGCCAAACGGGCAGAATTCGTTGCCATAAACCGTCCGTTGGGTCCGGAGGTCAAGGCCGATCGACCCGAAACAGGCCGGAACGGTTACCGGCGGGCCGGATCATGGGGTGCGACGGCGTGATCCACCCCTAATTGCGATCCATCTCACAACTTCGATGGCGGTCTCACGGTATTTTCACGCTGAAATAGCGCTCTCTCAATATTGATGACCAATTCCAATTTCGGGAGCTGAACCCATGCAGGACATCACCAAGCAAGATGTTGCCGAGTCCCGTGCGCAAGCCGAGAAATTGCTCGACGCGCAGGCCGAGCAGTCCAAAGCGAAGCGACCGCAAGGCCATGGACGATCCGAACGCGGCCTGGACGCCGTGGCTTACCAGCCGGAAGGCTTTGGCCGGTTCGGCCGCATGTTCCCGGAGCTGGCCCGGGCCCGCTTCGGCGATACCCTACCGCAGGAACAGGCGATCATGAATGCGATCGCCGACACCATGATCAAGCGGGGAGATACCGGCGCTCCGATTACCGAGGAGGAACCGGCCGACGAGAATCCGAAGATCAAGGCAGGCTACACCTATTTCGGCCAGTTCATCGATCACGACATCACCTTCGATCCTGCCTCCGATCTCGACCGTGACAATGATCCCAACGCGACCCAGGATTTCCGCACGGCGCGGCTGGACCTCGACAGCATCTACGGCCGGGGGCCGGCGGATCAACCCTACCTTTACAATCCCGATCTCACCATCAAGCTCGGCTTCGACAAGACGCCGGCCTATCTGAAGGGCAAGAAGAAGCTCTTCGACGTGCAACGCGCGCCGCGTGACGAGAGCGGTGAAGTCGACGATGCGCATCAGGATTGCCCGCGCGCCATCATCGGCGACAAGCGCAACGACGAGAACAACATCGTCCTGCAGATTCACCAGCTGTGGCAGCGCTTCCACAACAGGATCATGCTCGACCTGGCGCGGCCGTCGACCGAGCCGGGAAACGAGCGGCCGGGGATCACGGGCCTCGCAGCCTTCAATACGGCCCAGCGCAAGGTACGCTGGCACTATCAATGGGTCGTCTTGCATGACTTCGTGCGGCGCATCGTCGGCGACAAGATGTTCCACGCGGTCTACAACGGCGGCAAGCCGAAGCTCCACTTCTACAACCCGGAGGCCGCGCAATATCCGTTCATGCCGGTCGAATTTTCGGTCGCGGCCTATCGGTTCGGCCACTCCATGGTCCGGCCGAGCTATTCGCTGAGCGCGGCGATACCGCATCAGAAGACGAATTCACTGGACCGGCTGCCGATCTTCAAGCCGAACTTCAGCTGCGACGATGTGCAGAGCCTGAACGGCTTCCGTCCGTTGCCGCCGGAATGGGGCATCGACTGGAGCTTCTTCCTGCCCGACGTGAAAAGCGATCTGCCGAAGCCAACGAAGGAGCTTCCGTTCGGCGATTTCGTGCGGCCGCAGCCGGCCTATCGGATCGACACCATGCTGGTCGATCCGCTCTCGATGTTGCCGGACCTGCGCAACGAGAAGAGACCCGATCGCAAGTCATTGCCGAGCCTGAACCTGCAGCGCGGCATCGCGCTGGGCCTGCCGAGCGGGCAGGCGGTGGCACGGCGCATGGGTCTCAAGCCCCTGACGGACGATCAGCTCTGGATCGATCCCGGCAATCTGGACGACGATGCCGCGAAGGCGCGCAGCGACATGTTCGCGACGAACGCAGCGCAGCTGCACGAGAACGCACCGCTCTGGTACTATATCCTGCGCGAGGCGGAGCTGGCCGACGCGGTCAAGACCGACTTCGAGGAAGACGGAGAGGAGAAATCCCAGGTGCTGGGTGGCAGCCGGCTGGGCGACGTCGGCGGTCGCATCGTCGCCGAGGTCTTGATCGGCCTCGTCGTCGCGGACAATCAGTCCTATCTCGTCCAGGACCCGAACTGGCGGCCCACGGTCAAGGACATGTCGGGCCAGGGGGCGAGGTTCGAACTATCGGACGTCGTGAATTACGTCGATTCCTGAACGATCGGCCGTGGCGGGCGGTGTTTACCGCCCGCGCAGCCGTTCCAGCACGTCGGAGGAGGCAAACCCGTCGGCGGGGACCCCGATCGAGGCCTGGAAATTACGCAGTGCCTCCCGGGTCTGGCCGCCGAATTGGCCGTCCGGGGTGCCCTTGTAGAAGCCGCGCTGGGCCAAGAGCTGCTGGAGCTCCAGCCGCTCGGTGCGGGACAGCTCGCGCTCCTGCCGCGGCCAGGGCTGCACGAAGGGCTGGCCGCCGCGCAGGCGGTCGGCGAAATGGCCGATCGCCAGCGCATAAGCCTCGGCCGGGTTGTACTTCATGATGACGCGGTAATTCTGCAGCATCAGGAAGCCCGGGCCCTGCGCCCCGGCCGGCGCCAGCAGATAGGCTTTCTCGGCCGGATGCGGGAAGGGCTGGTTGGTCGGGCGCTTGAGCCCGAGCTTCTCCCACTGCGCGATCGTCATCGCCTTGGCGCGATCGGCCAGCATGTAGTTGAAGCCTTGGGGCACCACGACCTCAAAGCCCCAGGTCTGGCCGGCCTGCCAGCCGTCCTTCTTCAGATTGTTGGCGGTCGAGGCGATCAGGTCGGTGGGATTGTCGACGACGTCGCGCCGTCCGTCGCCATCGCCATCCACGGCAAAGCGCTTGAACGCGGTCGGCATGAACTGCGTCGGGCCGAAGGCGCCGGCCCAGGAGCCGCGCATCTGCTCAGGCCTGAGATCGCCGCGGTTGAGGATCTCCAGCGCGGAGAGAAACTCGTCCTTGAAATAGGCCTGGCGGCGGCCGATGCAGGCGAGCGTCGCGGTCGATTGCAGCACGCTGCGGTCGCCCATCTGCGTCGAGTAATTGGACTCGATACCCCAGATCGAGGCGATGATGTAGCGATCGACGCCGGTGGCCTTTTCGGTGGCGTCGAACTGCGCCTTGTATTTAGAGAGGACCTCGCGGCCCTTGGCGAGGCGGTTGTCGTTCACGAGGATGTCGAGATAGTCCCAGATCGACTTGGTGAACTCCGGCTGCGAATCCATCAGGTCCATGATGCGCAGATCGGGTGTGAGCCCGGCTGTGAAGCGCTGGAAGTTCTCCTGCGTGATGTTGCGCCGTGCGGCATCGGGCCACATCCCCGCGACGCAATTGTTGAAGTTGGAGGCGGCTTCGCGGATCGCGGCGGCCGTCATCAGCGGATGGCCGGAGGCGCCGTCCTCGCCGGTCCAGGGTAAGGCGCCGCCGGGGCCGGGCGGGGCTTGCGCAGGCGCCGGATTCGGGCCGGAGAAAATACCGCCGAACAGGTTCGACAAGCCGTTCTGCGCCTGCGCGTGCGCGCTGACAGGCAGCAGCACAGCGGCCGCAAGCATCATTGCGCCGGTCACAAATCCAGCACGTTTTGCCAGCCCTGCCACTGATTGCATCATACCCTACCTGTCCGGCCGAAAATCCGCCTTCAGGAGGCCCGGTACCGGTTGCCAATAGCTTAACAAAGGTGAAATTTTGGTGTCGGCCTTTTTCTCAACTCTGTGAGCGCGAGGCCCCACATCCGCCTTTGTTAGCGGCTGCAAACAAGCTAGCAAGATACCATTGCTCCGTTCACGTCTCAGGTATTCGATCAATGAAAATTCGCAAAGCCGTATTCCCCGTCGCCGGCCTCGGCACCCGCGTCCTGCCCGCCACCAAGGCGATGCCGAAGGAAATGCTGACCATCGTCGACAAGCCGCTGATCCAGTACGTCTATGACGAGGCGAGGGAAGCCGGCATCGAGCATTTCATCTTCGTCACCGGCCGCAACAAAAATGTCATCGAAGATCATTTTGACAAGATGTTCGAGCTCGACGCGACGCTCGCCGCGCGCGGCAAGAAGGCCGAGCAGGACATCCTGGCGCAGAACCAGCCTGGGGCCGGCGCCGTCAGCTTCACCCGCCAGCAGGCGCCGCTCGGCCTCGGCCACGCGGTCTGGTGCGCGCGCGACATCGTCGGCAACGAGCCGTTCGCGGTCGTGCTGCCCGATGAGCTCGTGCTCAACACGACCGGCTGCCTGAAGCAGATGATCGAGACGGCTTCAACGCTCGGCGAAAAATCCAACGTCATCGCGGTCGAGGCCGTACCCGACCATCTCACCCATCAATACGGCATCTGCGGCGTCGGCAAGCGCACCGGCAAGACGTTCGAGGTCGACGGCATGGTCGAGAAGCCGGCCAAGGGCACCGCGCCCTCCAACCTCTCGATCACCGGCCGCTACATCCTCCAGCCGGAGATCTTCAAGATCCTGGAGACCCAGGAGCGCGGTGCCGGCGGCGAGATCCAGCTCACCGACGCCATGATAGGCCTCGCCAAGTCGCAGAAATTCTACGGCGTCGAGTTCGAGGGCGAGCGCCATGATTGCGGCTCCAAGCCCGGCTTCCTCCGCGCCAACATCGCCTACGGCCTGAAGCGGCCGGAACTGCGTGATGGGCTCATTGCGGAAATGAAGAAGTATCTGGGGCAGTAGTTCCCGGCGTCATTGCGAGCGAAGCGAAGCAATCCAGAATCTTTCCGCGGAGAAAGTCTGGATTGCTACGTCGCAAGAGCTCCTCGCAATGACGGGGAGAGAAGCCCTCACGCCACCAGCGACAGCTTTGGAAGGCTCGCGACCACGGACTGGTTGCGGCCGCCGGCTTTCGCCGCATAGAGCGCCTTGTCGGCGGCGGCGACCAGGACCGGCCAGTCCATGCCGGTGGTGGGAACGAAGCCCGCAATGCCGCAGGAGACCGTCGACATCGCCTGGTCGTCGGACCAGCCCTGCACCTTGCCGCGGATCGTCTCGGCGACATTGAAGGCCTCGGCGGCCGACGTGTTCGGCAGCAGCACCGCGAATTCCTCGCCGCCATAGCGCGCGGCGCAGTCACCGGACCGCCGCACGGAATCGGAAATGCAGATCGCGATGCCGACCAGCACCTGGTCGCCGGCCTGATGGCCGAACGTGTCGTTGTAGGCCTTGAAGTGATCGGCATCGATCATCAGCAGCGCGACCGGTGTCTTCTGGCGCATCGCGCGGCGCCATTCGGCGTCGATGACCTGGTCGAACTTGCGGCGGTTCTTCAGGCCGGTGAGCGCATCCGTCGTCGCCATCTCCTCGAGCTTGCGCTCGGCTTCGGCGCGCCGGCTGATCTCGCGGGCGAGCACCAGCGTCGAGGCCAGCATGAACAGGATGAGCGCCAGGACCACGGCGCCGATGCGGTAGGCTTCCTTCTGCCAGATCTCGAACACGGCGGCGAGCGGCTTGCCTGCCACCACGAAGAGCGGACCCGGGCCGGTGCTGCGGACGTAGAGGCGCGGCGTCGCGTCCACCGGGCCCTGGCCCGCATAGGACCCGCCGGCCTTGAGATTGTCGGCCTTCCAGCTCTGCCGCGTCCCGAGATTCTTGCCGATGACGTCGAGATCGAACGGCCGCCGCATCATGATGGTGCGGTCGCGCCTGAGCACGGTGATGGTATCGTCGGGATCGAGGTTCAGGCGCTCGAACAATTCGTGGAAATAGCTGAAACGGATCGAGCCGGTGACGACCCCCAGGAAGCCGCCGTCGGTATCGCTGATGCGCCGGCTCAGCACGATGGAATAGGCGCCGCGGAACAGCATCGGACGGCTGATGAAGAGGCCGGCGTCGGGATCGTCGCGATGAACCCTGAAGTAGTCCTCCTCGCTCCGGTTCTCCGGCAGGGGATCGAGCGTGGAGGCGTCGATGGTCAGCCTGCCCTCGGCATCGAACACCTGGATGGCGCCGAAGTGCCGCGCCGTGGTGGCGTGGTCGAACAGGATCAGGTGACGGATCGGCTTCGAGACCGCGTTGATCTCCGGCAGCAGCATGTTGCTGGCGACCGCCTTCAGGGAGAGATCGTAGATCTCGATGTTGCGGCTGATATCTGCTTCGATGGAGGTGGCCAGATTGTCCAGCGTCTGGCGCGCGAGGGCCTCCTCGCCGCGGCGCATGTCCAGCATGACGTTGACGCAAATGGCGGAAAAGCCGATCACCGTCACGACGGACGATATGATCAGCAGCTTCGCCGAAATCCGCCACGGCCGGCGGGTCGTGACGTCGCGCCATCCAGACTGCATCGATTGCTCCCGACGCTAGTGGATGCGCCCGAAATCTTGCGTAGTGTTTAAGCCGGGACGGCGCTGCCGCAATGAGTTAAGAATTGGTTTCCGCGGGGATCGCTTTTGGGCAGCGGAGCCGGGACGAGAGGACGATTGTGAACGATTACGACGCGCTGCGGGATTACCTGACGCGGCAGAAGCAAATGGAATTCGTGCTGAGCTTCGAGCAGATCGAGGAGATCATCGGCGCGGCCCTGCCACGTGCGGCGAATCGCGCCTCATGGTGGGACAGCCTCCGCAGCCCCGACATCCAGATGCCCCAGCGCGAAGCCTGCCTCGCCGCGGGGTTCGTCGCGACGCGGATGCCGGACGGCCAGAGCGTGCGGTTCACCAAGAAGAAGCAGCGCAGGTGAGCTGACGCCGCATGATTCTGCGCTGGCCAAGGGGGATTTTTGGCGCAGCCCTGATTGCAACAGGCGTGCTGTTCGCGCTCGCCTTCGAGGCCCGCTACTGGCGCTGGCGCGACTGCGCCGCGATCTCGCTGGTGGCGGGGTTTTGTCTGGTCGCGGGGCTACGACGCAAGCCAGGGTAGGCCAGCTGGACGCGGTGCGCCGCAAGCGCGAGATGGGGGCGTTAGCCCACGTGTTTCGCCCAAGTGTTTAGCCCAAGTGTAGAACCACGACCTTCATTGGCGATTACCGGGCCAGCGTTCGTCAGCGGCATGGGCTCGTATCAGGCAGCTGGTCGTCTGCCGGTCGCAGGTGCGCACGCATGTGTTCTGGCGCCCTCGAACGTCACCGGCCCCGCCGGTGTAGTTGGCACATGTGCCGAGGCAATTTGCGCCTCGATCCTCGCATCGTGCGGCTGTCACTGCTTCGGCCGATGAGGCGAGGAACACTCCGGTGCCGATCAGGGTGATCGCGTAGAAAAGGTGCCGAGTCATCCGTGACTCCTGAGAAAGACGCGTGGTCTGCTCATTCCGAGAACGACAGCTGCGGGCCCCGTGACCACGATGACGAAGCCGTTCTGGATCGAATGCTGCGTTGCATCTTTCATGGTGGTCGAGCACGGCCCATTGATCTGGATCAAGCCCGGCATCAGCGCGCCGGTGCGGCACCCCGCTCGCCTTGCGAGCGACCCTTTCCGGGAGGAGAGCGGAAGGAGATGAGCGCTAGCTCGCCGCTTCCAGCCGCACTTCCGTGAGCAGGCGCATCGCCGCATCCGCGTCCATCGGCTCGCCGAAGGCGAAGCCCTGCGCGTATTCGCAGCCCATCTGGTAGAGCTCGACCGCGTCGGAATCGGTCTCGGCGCCTTCCGCGACCACGTCCATGCCGAGATCATGCGCGAGCGCGATGATCGACTTCAGGATCACCGGACGGGTGCCGCGGTTGGTGGTGCGAACGAAGGACTGGTCGATCTTGATGGTGTCGAACGGGAAGCGCTGCAGATAGGCCAGCGAGGAATGGCCGGTGCCGAAATCGTCGAGCGACAGTCCGGTGCCGAGCTCGCGGATGCGCGTCAGCATCTGGGCTGCGTGCTCCGGGTTCTCCATCACCAGCGATTCCGTCAATTCCAGCTTCAGCGTGCCGCGCGCCACCGAGGAGCGCGACAGCACGGTGCGGATGTCGTGGATCAGATCGTGGCGCAGCAATTGCCGCGAGGAGACGTTGACGGAGGCGAAGATCGGCTCGCGCGAGCGCATCGCGCGTTGCCACACCGAAAGCTGCTTTGCGGTTTGATCGAGCACGAACATGCCGAGGTCGACGATCAGGCCGGTTTCTTCCGCGATGCTGATGAATTCCGACGGCGCCATGCGTCCGAGCTTCGGATGATCCCAGCGCACCAGCGCCTCGAAGCCGGCGATCGAACGATCCTCCAGCCGTACGATCGGCTGGTACAGGATCGTGAGCTCCTGCCGCTCGATGGCGCGGCGCAGCTCGCTCTCCAGCGTCAGGCGGTCGGTCTTTCGCGCGCGCATCGCCGGCTTGTAGACGTCGATGCGGTCGCCGCCGATCCGCTTGGAATGATACATCGCAAGCTCGGCGTCCTTGATGATCTCGTCCGTCAATTGGGTCTGCGGATCGGAGAGCGCCAGCCCGATCGAGGCCGTGAGAAAAATCTCGCGGTCGTTGAAGGCGATCGGGGCGCGGATGGTCTTGCGGATGGTCTCGGCGAAGGCGGTGATGCGGGCAGGGTCCTGCTCCGAGAGCAGGATCAGGCCGAACTGGTCGCCGGCAAGCCGCGCCAGCGTGTCCTGCGGCTTCAGGATGCGGGTGAGGCGGCGGGCCAGCGTCAGCAGGATCGAGTCGCCGACTGCGATGCCGACGGAATCGTTGACCTGCTTGAAGCGGTCGAGGTCGATGACCATCAGCGTCGGCCGTAGCGTCGGCATGGTCTTGGCGAAATGCGCGACCGCGCCGAGCCGGTCCATGAACAGTTTGCGGTTGGGCAGGCCGGTGAGGTTGTCATGCACGGAATCGTGCAGCAGGCGCTCCTCGGCGTTGCGCAGCTCGGTGACATCGGTGAGCGTGCCGACCACGCGCGAGACCTCGCCGTCCGAGCCGACCACCGGGCGCGCCTTCAGCGCGAACCACATGAAATGACCGTCCGGCGTGCGCAGCCGGAAATCCTGCACCAGGCGGCCGCGGCGCTGGTCGAGCACGCTGTCGAGCGCGGCGCGGAACCGGTCCTGGTCGAGCGGATGCAGCACCTCGAGCCACGACGCCGCCGGGCCTTCCAGCGTGCCGCGCTTGAGGCCGAGCAGGGCTTCGGTCTCGGGGCTGGTGAACACCTTGTCGGCGGAGACGTCCCAGTCCCAGATCAGATCGCCGGAGCCGGCCAGCGCCAGCGCGCGCCGCTCGATGTCGGAGACGACGCCGGTGCTGGCGCCGCCGCCGGCGAAGGCGTGCTGCATCACCGTGAAGCCGATCAGCATCACGATCAGCACGAGGCCGCCGAGCAGCGCCGGGCCGACGATGTCGTTGGTGACGGAGCCCGCGACCGTCATGCCGGCCGCGACCACCCAGATCACCAGCAGGAACCAGGTCGGGATCAGCAGCACGGCGCGGTCGAAGCCGTGGGTGGAGAGATAGACGATCAGCGCGAAGCCCGCGAAGGCGATCAGCACCAGCGAGATGCGCGCGATGCCGGACGCCACGGCCGGGTCGAACAAGGCGAGCGCGACGAGGGAGCCGAGGAATGCGAGCCAGCCGACTGTGATGTGCGAATAGCGCACATGCCATCGACTGAGGTTGAGATAGGCGAACAGGAACACCAGCAGCGTCGCCGCCAAGATCGCTTCACCCGCCGCGCGCCAGATGCGCTCGGCGTTGTTCGACATGTCGAGCACCTTGCCCCAGAAGCCGAAATCGACGCCGATATAGACCAGCACCGCCCAGGCCAGCGCCGCGGCGGCCGGGAACATGATGCTGCCCTTCACCACGAACAGGATGGTGAGCACGAGCGCCAAAAGCCCGGAGATGCCGATCACGATGCCCTGGTAGAGCGTGAAGGAGTTGACCTTGTCCTTGTAGGACTCGGGCTCCCACAGATAGAGCTGCGGCAGCTTGTCGGTGCGCAACTCCGCGACAAAGGTGACGACGGCGCCGGGATCGAGTGTGATGCGGAACACGTCGGCCGTCGCGCTCTCCTGGCGCTCCGGGCGGTCGCCGATCGAGGGCGTGATGGTCGCGATGCGCGACAGCCCGAGGTCGGGCCACAGCAGGCCCGACGAGACGATGCGGTAATGCGGGGCGACGATTAGGCGGTCGAGCTGGTCGTCGGTGTTGTTGGCGAGCGCGAACACCACCCAGTTCTGCCCGCCCTCGCGGGCGCGCACCTCGATGCGGCGGACGATGCCGTCGGTGCCGGGTGCGGTCGAGACTTGGATGCGATCGGCGTCACTGCGCTGATGCTCGAGCACGCCGGTGAGGTCGATCGCGGGCGCGTCGCCACGGACGCTGACGGCATCCAGCGCGCGCGCCGGGCACGCGGCGACGAGAATCATGAGGCCCAGCGCTATGGGCGCGAGGCACCTGATCAGACGCAAGGTCGGTTCTCCGCGTTCGACGCAAACTCTTCAGTGCAGGATGGTCAGTGCAAGGCGTTTTCCGAACGGAACAAGATGGTTCGGCGCGTCGCGATAGATGCCACGAAAGCGAGGAAAATCAAAGGGTTTCCGCCGTGCCCCATGGGCCGTTGGCCTAGACCTCCAACACAATTTTGCCAATATGTGCCGAGGTCTCCATGCGCCGGTGCGCGTCGGATGCCTTTTCCAGCGGGAAACTGCTGTCCATCAGCGGCTTGACGCGGCCTTCGCGCAACAGCGGCATCACTTTCGCCTCGATTGCGGCCACCATCGCCGCCTTGTCCGCATTACTACGGGGGCGCAGCGTCGAGCCGGTATGGGTCAGGCGCTTCACCATCACCTTGGCGATGTTGACGCTGACCTTGGGGTCGTTGAGGGTTGCGATCTGCACGATGCGGCCGTCGACCGCGGCGGCATCATAGTTGCGGTCCACATATTCGCCGGCGACCATGTCGAGGATCAAATTGGCGCCGGTATTGTTCGTCTCCGCCTTGACCACGGCGACGAAGTCTTCGGTCTTGTAATTGATGGCGCGGTCGGCCCCGAGCTTGAGGCAGGCATCGATCTTGTCCTGCGATCCCACGGTGACGAACACTTTCGCGCCGAACGCTTTCGCAAGCTGGATCGCCATGGTGCCGATGCCGGAGGAGCCGCCATGGATCAGCAGCGTCTCGCCGGCCTTCAGGCCGCCGCGCTCGAACACGTTGTGCCAGACCGTCATCAGGGTTTCCGGCAGCGCGCCGGCTTCCTTGATCGACAGCGCCGGCGGCACGCTCATCGCCTGGGCGTCCTGCGCGATGCAGTACTGCGCATAACCGCCGCCGGCGACCAGCGACATCACCTTGTCGCCGACCTTATGCCGTTTGGCGTTGCTGCCGACCGCCACCACTTCGCCGGCGATCTCGAGCCCCGGCAGGTCGCTGGCGCCGGGCGGCGGCGGATAGGCGCCGGAGCGCTGCGCCACGTCGGGCCGGTTGACGCCCGCGGCCTGTACCTTGACCAGGATCTCGTCGGGACCGGGCTGCGGAACGGCACGTTGTTCCGGCACCAGCACCTCCGGTCCACCGGGCTTGGAGATGGCGACCACGGTCATTTGCGCGGGCAGCTTGTCCATGATGTGTCCTTGAGCAAAGGTGCGGGATGAAACGAGGCCCTTTGCTTAGCCAGCGTGGTGCACGCTGGCAACCGCTTCAGCCATGTGCCCGCGCGAACGCAGGAGGAACGACGATGGCGACGGAAGACGACGACCGCCCGCGCAAGAAGATCAGCCATGAAATCGGACAGGATCTCTCACTGTTGTCGGTGGAGGAACTGACCGAGCGCGTGGCGCTGCTCAACACCGAGATCGCAAGGCTCGAGGAAGCCGCCACCAAGAAGCGCGCCTCGCGCAATGCGGCGGATAGTTTCTTCAAGAAGTAGACGGCCACCTCACAGGTTCGAGGGCTAGGCGAAATCCTCGTCCTGAGGAGACCGCGTAGCGGTCGTCTCGAAGGATGGCCGCGGGCGATAGCGGGGCCTGCATGGTTCGAGACGCGCGCGGTGCGCGCTCCTCACCATGAGGGGTGAGTCAATCGCCCACTGCGCCGAGTTTGTTCCCGCCGCGCACTCGGCCAGTGACCGACATGGCTAACGAACTCTCAAAAAATTAGCTCGTTTACTTCCAATTAAGCTTTCGGGTTTATGACTGGAACTGTCCTCGTTTGGACACCGAGTGGCTCCTGTCCACTCTGTTTGACGCCTCCCTGTTATCAACTTTCAAAGCCGCCGGTCTCCGGCGGCTCTTTTTTTTCCATTTTTGCGTCTCGTTCTGGTTGAATTCCGAGGAAGGACCCGCGGAAACCATATCCGTGCTTGTCGCTGGACTCCGCGTCCCGCCCGCGCAATGATTTGTTCATCATAAGCCGGCGCCAAAGCCGGGTGGGTAAACAGTTGCGTAAGGGGCGTTAACCATGGAACGTTTGCAAGCCGAAGGTGCTCTCGTTCAACTCAGCGAGCGGTTCACCAATTCTGCGGCGTTCGGCGTCCTGTTCCGGGAGGGCATGGACCTGGTGGAAGAGACCGCCGCCTATCTCGACGGCGCCGGCCGCACCGAGGCCAAGGCGCTCGACCGCGCCGTCAGCCTCACCTATGCGACCGAGAGCATGCGTCTGACCACCCGCCTGATGCAGCTTGCTTCGTGGCTGCTGCTGCACCGCGCGGTGAAGGAAGGCGAGATGACGCTGAGCCAGGCCAATCGTGAGAAGACCAAGGTCAAGCTCACCGCCGCCGATCCCGGCCCGTCCGACACCGTCGAGAAGCTGCCCTCGCAACTCCAGGACCTGATCCATCGCTCGATGAGCCTTCAGACCCGCGTGCGCCGCCTCGACACCACCATCCACACCCCGGCGGTCGAATACGTGGCGATCGGCAATCCGCTGGTGCCGCAGCTCAACGCGCTGAAGGCCGCGTTCGAGCGGTAAGCGCAGAGGTGCCGTAGTCACAGCTCTCGTAGGGTGGGCAAAGGCGCAAAGCGCCGTGCCCACCATTTTGCTTTCCGGATCGTAGAAAGGATGGTGGGCACGCTTCGCTTTGCCCACCCTACAGGTCTCGCCACAAACAAAAACGCCCCCGGTCTCCCGGGGGCGTTTTCGTCACCAGCCTTGTGGGCCGGATCAATCCTTTTTGAGAAAGCCCGAAAACTTCTTCTGGAAGCGCGAGACGCGGCCGCCGCGATCCATCAGCTGGGCGTTGCCGCCGGTCCAGGCCGGGTGCGACTTCGGGTCGATGTCGAGGTTCAGCGTGTCGCCTTCCTTGCCCCAGGTGGAGCGGGTCAGGTACTCGGTTCCGTCGGTCATCACGACCTTAATCGTATGATAATTCGGATGAATTTCGGCTTTCATGGCAATTCCTCGGGCGCCCGGCGCCTGTCTTGAGTGGCTATCGAATGACGGATTTGGCGGGGTCTATACCCCACAGGCCCCTTTAAAACAAGCCATTGTGGGCACACGAGAACCGGGCCGTCCCCTAAGGGACATCCCGGATTTGCCACTCCCCCTGCAGCGGCCTATGTGGAGTTAATCTGTCTCCTTGGGTCCGATCTCATGAGCGCTGTGGAACGGCTTGACGACCAGTACCGCGACGAGCGCGCCGGGCCTGAGGCCCCGTCGATCGAAGCCGAGTTGATCGAGGCGCCGGCGAAGAGCCGCGCCAAGCTGCGGCCGCTGCTGGCGCTCGCGCCCTATGTGGCCCGCTATCGCGGCCGCGCGGCGCTCGCTTTCGTCGCGCTCACGGTCGCGGCGCTGACCACGCTGCTGGTGCCGGTCGCTGTGCGCAGGATGATCGATTTCGGCCTGACGCCGGAAGGCATCGCGCTGATCAACAGCTACTTCTCGGTGATGATCGCGGTGGTCGCCGTGCTCGCGCTTGCCAGCGCCTCGCGATACTACCTCGTGATGACGATCGGCGAGCGCATCGTCGCCGACCTCCGGCGCGACGTCTTCGCCCATCTGCTCTCGCTCTCGCCGGCCTTCTTCGATTCCGCGCGCAGCGGTGAGCTGGTGTCGCGGCTCACGGCCGACACCACCCAGATCAAGTCCGCGGTCGGCGCCTCCGTCTCGATCGCGCTGCGCAATCTCATGATGTTCTTCGGCGCGGCGGCGATGATGGTGATCACCAGCCCGCGCCTCTCCGGCTTCGTGCTGCTCGCCATTCCCCTGATCGTGCTGCCGCTGGTCGCGTTCGGGCGCTGGGTGCGGCGTCTGTCGCGCAATGCGCAGGACACGCTGGCCGATGCTTCGGCCTATGCGGGCGAGCTGGTCGGCGCCATCCGCACCGTGCAGGCCTATACCAGCGAAGGGCTCGCCGAGAAGCGTTTTGGCGGCGAGGTCGAGCAGGCCTATGAGGCCGCGCGCACGTCCACGCAGGCCCGCGCCGTGCTCACCGCCATCATCATCTTCATCGTGTTCGCAAGCGTGGTCGCGATCCTCTGGATCGGCTCGCATGACGTCCTGATCGGCACGATCTCGCCGGGCCGGCTCGGCCAGTTCGTGCTCTATGCGGCCTTCGCCGCGGCGGGCCTCGGCCAGCTCAGCGAGGTCTGGGGCGAAGTCTCGGCCGCCTCCGGCGCCGCCGAGCGCCTGTTCGAGATCCTGCATGTGCAGCCCGAGATCACCGCGCCGGCGTCACCGCGCGCGCTGCCGGTGCCGGCGCGCGGCGAGGTCGGCTTCGACCAGGTCAGCTTCGCTTATCCGGCGCGGCCAAACGTCAATGTGCTCGATGCCGTGTCGTTCACCGTGCGCCCCGGCGAGAAGGTCGCGATCGTCGGCCCGTCAGGCGCCGGCAAGAGCACCATCTTTCATCTCCTGCTGCGCTTCTACGACCCGCGGGGCGGCGCGATCTCCCTCGACGGCGTGCCGGTCAAATCCGCCGACCCGCGCGATTTCCGCTTGCGCATCGCACTCGTGCCGCAGGAATCCAACGTGTTTGCCGCCAGCGCCCGCGAGAACATCCGTTTCGGCCGGCCCGATGCGACCGATGCCGAGGTCGAGCGTGCGGCCGAGCTCGCGCACGCCGCCGAATTCATCCGCCGCCTGCCCGAAGGTTTTGACGCTCCGCTCGGCGAGCGCGGCGTCACGCTGTCCGGCGGCCAGCGCCAGCGCATCGCGATCGCCCGCGCCATCCTGCGCGATGCGCCGCTCTTGCTGCTCGATGAGGCCACCTCCGCGCTCGATGCCGAAAGCGAGACGCTGGTGCAGACCGCGCTGGAAGAGCTGATGCGCCACCGCACCACGCTGGTGATCGCACATCGTCTTGCCACCGTGCTGTCCTGCGATCGCATCCTGGTGATGGACCATGGCAAGATCGTCGAGCAGGGCACGCATGCCGAGCTCGTTGCTGCGAACGGGCTTTATGCGCGGCTGGCGAGGCTGCAGTTCGAGGGCGCGTGAGGCGTCCCGCCTGCTGCCTCATTCACGGTGTCATCGCCCGCGAAAGCGGGCGATCCAGTATTCCAGAGACAATAGTGAGATTCGGAGAAGTCGCGGCGTACTGGATGATGCCTCGGTCCCGGCTCCGCCAAGGCTACGCGGGGCCACAAGCTCGCTCGGCCGCCGAAGCTTCAGCGAAGGCGGCAAGCCCGGGGCACGACAGCGGAGGGTGGGGCTGGCAGCAAACCTCGTCACGCCCGCCATTCCATCTTCAGCACCGGCCGTCCCGAGGTCGGGTTCAAATCCTCGCCGGCATGCGCAAAGCCGTTGCGCTCGTAGAAGCGGATGGCGCGGGCATTGTCCTTGTTGACGAGCAGCGTGATGCCTGACGGTGACAGGCGCTTGGCCTCATCCACCAGCAGCCTCGCCGCATCCGAGCCCCAGTGCGCGGGATCGACCACGAGCTGGTCGAGATAGCCATCGCCGTCGATGGTGACGAAGCCGGCCAGCACGCCCTCCGCTTCCGCGACCACGATCGAGGCTTTCGGCACCAGATCCTTGCGCCAGCGCTGGCGCCACCAGTCCAGCCGCGCGGCGAAATCGATCTGCGGATAGGCCTGCTGCCAGGTGCGATGCCAGAGGTCGATCGCGGCGGCTTCGTCCTCGGGGCGGTAGGGGCGGAGGTGGAGGGCGCTCACTACCGCTCCGTCAGCTTCAGCTCGATGCGGCGGTTGCGCTTGTAGGCCTCTTCCGTGTTGGCGGCGTCGAGCGGCTGGAATTCGCCGAAGCCGGCGGCGACAAGGCGCTGGGCCGGCACGCCGAGCGAGATCAGATATTGCACCACCGAGATCGAGCGCGCGGCGGACAGGTCCCAGTTCGACTTGAAGTTCGCGCCGCTCACCGGGCGGACGTCGGTGTGGCCATCGACGCGCAGCACCCAGGGAATATCGCTCGGGATCTTCTTGTCGAGCTCGATCAGCGCGGCTGCCAGGGTGTCAAGCTCCGCGCGGCCCTCGGGCAGAAGCACCGCCTGGCCGGTGTCGAAGAACACTTCTGACTGGAACACGAAGCGGTCGCCGACGATGCGGATGTCAGGGCGGTTGCCGAGAATGGCGCGCAGGCGGCCGAAGAACTCCGAGCGATAGCGCGACAATTCCTGCACGCGCTGCGCCAGCGCGACATTCAGGCGAGACCCCAGATCGGCGATGCGGTTCTGCGATTCCTTGTCGCGCTTCTCGCTGGCGTCGAGCGCCTCCTCCAACGCCGCCAGTTGCCGCCGCAGCGCGCTGATCTGCTGGTTCAGCACCTCGATCTGCGCCAGCGCCCGCGCCGAGACCGCTTTCTCCGAGTCCAGCGCCTTGCCGAGCTCGGTGGTCTTGCCTTGGGCGTCGTTGCCGGCGGCGGCGAGGCCGTCATAGAGTCCCTTGATGCGATCGCGCTCGGTCTCGGCCGAGGCGAGGCCGGCTTTCAGTGACGAGACCTGGTCGTCGAGCGTGAGCTTGCCGAGCTTCTCCAGCGACAAGAGCTCGTTGAGCTGGGCGATCTTGGCGTTGAGCTGCTCCAGCGCCTTGTCCTTGCCGGTGACCTCCTGCGACAGGAAGAACTGCACGACCAAAAATACCGACAGCAGGAACACGATCGACAGCACCAGCGTCGACAGCGCGTCGACGAATCCGGGCCAGTAGTTGAAGCCGGCTTCGCTGCGGCGGCCGCGCGCTAGAGCCATGTCGCTAACCCTTCTCCGGCTGGCGCGCGATGCGCTCCAGCAGGCGGCGGATCTCGCGGTTCTGCTCGCCCTGGCCGTCGGCCCATTCGCGGATCATCTGCTGCTCGGTCCGCATGTGCGAGACCAGCGCCTGGATGGCTTCGGCAAGGCTCGCCATGGCCGCCGTGGTGCCGCGGCTGGCGCTGCCTTCCTCGAGCACGGAGCGTAAGCGCTCGACGGCGGCCTGGAGCTCGCCGCTGGCAACGCCGCCGCCGCCACCACCGCTGGCTGCGACCGCAACCTCGCCGTGGCCATATTCGCGCACGGTGGTGGCGAGCCAGTCTTCGAGGTCGGTGTAGAAGCGGTTCTGGGCCTGGCTCGACTGCAAATCGAGGAAGCCGAGGATCAGCGAGCCGGCGAGGCCGAACAGCGAGCTCGAGAACGAGATGCCCATACCGCCGAGCGGGGCGGCGAGGCCCTCCTTCAGCGTGTCGAACAGGGCGCCGGAATCGCCCCCGACCTTGAGCCCGTCGATCACCTTGCCGACCGAGCCGACCGTCTCGATCAGGCCCCAGAAGGTGCCGAGCAGGCCGAGGAAGACCAGCAAGCCGGTCATGTAGCGGGAGATGTCCCGGGCCTCGTCCAGGCGGGTCGCGATCGAATCGAGCAGGTGCCGCATGGTGGTCTGGGTGATCGTCATCCGCCCGGTGCGCTCGCCGCCGAGGATCATGGCCATCGGCGCCAGCAGCTTCGGGTGCCGGGACGGCGCCAGGCCGGGATCGGCGATGCGGAAATTGTTGACCCAGGAGACTTCGGGGTAGAGCCGTATCACTTGGCGGAAGGCCAGGATGATGCCGATGAACAGCACGCCGCCGATCAGGGCATTGAGGCCGGGATTGGCGAAGAAGGCCAGGATGATCTGCTTGTAGAGCACCACGCCGACCAGGGTGCACAGCACCAGAAAGACCAGCATCCGCACCAGGAAAACGCTGGGCGAGGATAGCTTGGTATATTCGATATCGATGGGGGAGCGGGGCGAGGCGCCTGGCGGCATGGCCGGTATCATCCGTTACGAACTTGCTTGCGGGGCGCACTATGGCACAGCGGCAGCCCAAAAAAAGCGCCGGATGTGCCGATTTCGTGGAGAGCTCTCGGAACCCAAAGCTGAAACCGCGCTTTGATAGAGACGTATCTTGCAAAACGTCGGCATTCCACAGGCTTAGGTCGCATTTTCTCCCTGTCGCCCAGAGACGGAGTGGTTGCATGAGCGTCGTTTCCGCGTTCATCGTGTCCGCCGAACGCGTGCCGCTGCCTGATGTCGTGATCCGCGCCGCGATCCAGCGCCTGTGCTCGCGCAGGGCGACGCGCATGGCCGCGCTGGGCGCGGCCGATGATGCCGCCTTCGCCGGGCGGATGATCCTGCGGCCGATCGCCGGGGACGCGGATGCCGTCAATGCCGGCCATGACGAGGTGCCCGCGGCGTTCTTTGCGGAGGTGCTCGGGCCCAACCGCAACTACTCGTCCTGCTTCTACAAGTCCGATGCGAGCACGCTGCAGGAGGCGGAGGAGGAGGCGCTGCGCCAGACCGTCGAGCACGCCGGTCTCGCCGACGGCCAGACCATCCTCGAGCTCGGCTGTGGCTGGGGCTCGCTGTCGCTGTGGATGGCGCGGCGGTTCCCGCATGCGAAGGTGACGGCGGTGTCGAACTCGCAGGCCCAGCGCGTCTATGTCGAGGAGCAGGCGCGGCTGCGCGGACTGTTGAACCTGCGCGTGGTCGCCGCGGACATGAACGTGTTCGCGCCCGATGGGCAATTCGACCGCATCGTCTCGGTCGAGATGTTCGAGCAGATGATGAATTGGCGCAAGCTGATGACGCGCGTGCGATCCTGGCTCGCGCCTGACGGGCGCTTCTTCATGCACATCGTCACCCATCGCTCCGGCTCTCATCTGTTCGACCGCGCCAATCGCGAAGACTGGATAGCGCAGCATGTACTCATGGATGGATTGATGCCGAGCCATCACCTCGTCAGGCAATTCGGCGACGTCTTCAGGATCGAGAAGGAATGGTGCTGGAGCGGAACGCACTATCAGCGCACCGCGAACGACTGGCTCGCCAATTTCGATGCGCGTCGCGACACGATCGAAGCGTCCCTGCGCAGCGTCCATGGCGAGGAGACCGCTGTGTGGATGCGACGCTGGCGCTGGTTCTTCCTCGCGACATCAGGACTGTTCGGCCACGCCGATGGAACCGAATGGGGCGTGAGCCAGTACAGGATGAGGGCCTCCGGGTGATTGCGTTCTTCTGTCGCAGCCCGCGGTGATGGAACCCGACTCACAATCCGGTGAGCCTCGAAAAGCGCACTGAACTCAGCATGATAGGTCATGTGGCAATGAGCCGCCCGCGCAATGCGTTGCGTCGCAGCACGTACGTTCTATTTTGACGGCATCAGCCGCGTTGAATCGCCCAGAACGGGCTCGCGCGGAGCGTGATTTCAGTTTCAACAACATCGGGGCATTTAGTTTCATGTCAGGACTTCGCGCGCGATCGGCATGCGTTGCTATGATGCTCGCGGCCTTTACGCCGCTGCTCGCGGGCTGCGACGAATCCGTCTCTGCGGTGTCCGCTGCCCAGCCCGCCGATCCTGACGTCAGCGTCGTCATCGTCAAGCCGCAGCCGCGCGCCGTGGTGCGCGAGCTGCCGGGCCGCATCGCGCCGACGCGCGTCTCCGACGTGCGGCCGCGCATCTCCGGCATCGTGGTCGAACGCCTGTTCCGCCAGGGCAGCGAGGTGAAGGCCGGCGATCCGCTCTATCGCATCGATCCGCGTCCGTTCGAGGTCGAGGTGATGGCCACCGAGGCCGCCGTCGCCAAGGCCGAGGCCGCGCTGATGCAGGCGAGGCAGCAGGCGCACCGCATCGCCACCCTCACCAAGGATCGCGCCGCCCCGGAAGCCGAGAACGAAAAGGCGATCGCGGCCGAGCGCCAGGCCCATGCCGAGGTCGAAGGCCGCAAGGCCGAACTCGCGCGCGCCAAACTCAATCTCGACTATGCCACCGTGCGCGCGCCGATCGACGGCGTCGTCGGTGCGGCGCTGGTCAGCGAGGGTGCGCTCGCGGTGCAGAACGAGACCAACCTCGCCAGCATCCAGCAGCTCGATCCGATCTATGCCGACTTCACCCAGTCGGTGACCGAGCTCAACCAGCTCCGCCGCGCCTTCGAGAGCGGCGACCTCGAGCGCATCGCGGCCGATGCCGCCAAGGTGCGCCTTGTGCTCGACGACAACACCCTTTATTCGCTCGACGGCAAGCTGCTGTTCTCCGACGCCAAGGTCGATGCCCATACCGGCCAGGTGACCTTGCGCGGCGAATTCCGCAATCCCAAGCGCGAACTGCTGCCGGGCATGTATGTCCGCGTCCGCATCGACCAGGGTCTCGACAGCGACGCGATCGCGGTGCCGCAGCAGGCGATCCAGCGCAACGGCGGCGGCGGCAGCGAGGTGTTCGTCGTCAAGGACGACAACCACATCGCCGTGCAGCCGGTGCGCACGGGGTCGGTGCAGGACGGACTCTGGTTCGTGACCGAGGGCCTGAAGGCCGGCGACAAGGTCGTGGTCGAAGGCTTCCAGAAGTTCGCCGCCGGCGACAAGGTGAAGCCGCAATCCTGGTCGGAGGCGGACGCGACCGCGGACAACCGGCACGCCCAGAAGCTGACGCGGTAACGCGCCATGGCGAGTTTCTTCATCGACAGGCCGATCTTCGCCTGGGTGGTCGCGCTGTTCATCTGCTTGATCGGCGCGATCGCGGTTCCGTTGCTGCCGATCGCGCAATATCCGATCATCGCGCCGCCCTCGATCTCGATCTCGACCAGCTATCCCGGCGCCTCGCCCGAAAACCTCTACAACAGCGTCACCCGGCTGATCGAGGAGGAGCTCAACGGCGCCTCCGGCATCCTCAACTTTGAATCGACCAGCGACTCGCTCGGCCAGGTCGAGATCATCGCCAATTTCCAGCCGGGCACCGATACCAGCGCCGCCTCCGTCGAGGTGCAGAACCGCATCAAGCGCGTCGAGGCGCGGCTGCCCCGCGCGGTGATCCAGCAGGGCATCCTGATCGAGGAAGCCTCGAGCGCCGTGCTCCAGATCATCACGCTGAACTCGACCGACGGCAGCCTCGACGAAGTCGGCCTCGGCGATTTCATGATCCGCAACGTGCTCGGCGAGATACGCCGCATCCCCGGCGTCGGCCGCGCCACGCTCTATTCGACCGAACGCAGCTTGCGCGTCTGGGTCGATCCGGCGAAGCTCGTCGGCTACGGGCTGACCGCGGACGACGTCAACAAGGCGATCGCCGCGCAGAACGCGCAGGTCGCGTCGGGCAGCATCGGCGCCGAGCCGTCGACCTCGAGCCAGCGCACCTCCTCGCTGGTGCTGGTCAAGGGCCAGCTCTCGTCCCCGGACGAATTCGGTTCCATCATCCTGCGCGCCAATGCCGACGGTTCGACCGTGCGGTTGCGCGACGTCGCACGCATCGAGGTCGGCGGCCTCAGCTACCAGTTCAACACGCGCCTGAACGGCAAGCCGACCGCGGGCCTCTCCGTGCTGATGTCGCCGACCGGCAACGCGCTGGCGACCGCGGGCGCGGTCGAGGAGAAGATGAAGGAGCTGTCGCGCTTCTTCCCGGCCAACATCTCCTACGAGATCCCCTACAACATCACGCCCGTGGTCGAGGCCTCGATCAAGAAGGTGCTGACGACGCTGGTCGAAGCCGTGGTGCTGGTGTTCGTGGTGATGTTCCTGTTCCTGCAGAACATCCGCTACACCATCATCCCGACCATCGTGGTGCCCGTGGCGCTGCTGGGCGCGTGTACCACGCTGCTGCTCGCCGGCTATTCCATCAACATGCTCTCGATGTTCGGCATGGTGCTCGCGGTCGGCATCCTCGTCGACGACGCCATCGTCGTGGTCGAGAACGTCGAGCGCATCATGTCCGAGGAAGGCCTGCCGCCGAAGGAAGCGACGCGGAAGGCGATGGCGCAGATCTCGGGCGCCATCATCGGCATCACGCTGGTGCTGATGGCGGTGTTCGTGCCGATGGCGTTCTTCCCCGGCTCGGTCGGCATCATCTACCGCCAGTTCTCGGTGACCATGGTTGCCGCGATCGGCTTCTCCGCCTTCCTCGCGCTGTCGCTGACGCCGGCACTGTGCGCGACCCTGCTCAAGCCCGTCGCGGCCGGCCACGGCCATGCGAAGCGGGGCGTGTTCGGCTGGTTCAACCGCATGCTCGAAGGCGGCAAGGAGGGCTATTCCCGCACCGTCGGCTTCTCGCTGAAGCGGACCGGCCGCCTGATGCTGGTCTATGTCGCGCTGCTGGTCGGTCTCTCCTGGGCCTTCGTCAGCCTGCCCGGCGGCTTCCTGCCGATCGATGACCAGGGCTTCGTCACCACCGACGTGCAGACGCCGTCGGATTCGTCGTATCCCCGCACCGAGGCCGTCATCGAGAAGGTCGAGAAATATCTCGCCGAGCGGCCGGGTGTGAAGGATGTCACCTTCCTCACCGGCTTCAGCTTCTCCGGCCAGGGCATGAACACTGCGCAGGCCTTCATCACGCTGAAGGACTGGTCGGAGCGCGGGCCGAAGGACTCAGCCGCCGCGATCGTCAACGACATCAACCGCGATCTGTCGTCCTCGATCCGCGATGCAAAGATCTCTGCGCTCCAGCCGCCGCCGATCGACAATCTCGGCAATTCCTCGGGCTTCTCGTTCCGCCTCCAGGACCGCGGCCAGAAAGGCTATCCGGCATTGATGCGCGCCGCCGACCAGCTGATCGCGGAGGCCAATGCGAGCCCCGTGCTTCAGAAGGTCTATATCGAGGGCCTGCCCGAGGCCGGCGTTGTCAATCTCGTGATCGACCGCGAGAAGGCCGGCGCCTTCGGCGTCACCTTCGAGGACATCAACAACACGATCTCGACCAATCTCGGCTCGAACTACATCAACGACTTCCCGAACCGCGGCCGCATGCAGCGCGTCGTGGTGCAGGCGGACGCCCGCGACCGCATGCGGACCGAGGACATCCTCAACTACAACGTCAAGAACAGCCGTGGCCAGCTCGTGCCGTTCTCCTCTTTCGCCACGGTCGAATGGGCGCGCGGCCCGACGCAGATCGCCGGCTTCAATTATTATCCCGCAGTGCGCATCTCCGGCGAGGCGAAACCCGGCTTCACCTCGGGCGACGCGATCGCCGAGATGGAGCGGCTTGCCGGCAAATTGCCGCGCGGCTTCGGCTATGAATGGACCGGACAGTCGCTCCAGGAAAAACTCTCGGGCTCGCAGGCGCCGTTCCTGCTGGCGCTGTCGGTGTTCGTGGTGTTCCTGTGTCTTGCCGCGCTCTACGAGAGCTGGACCATTCCGCTCGCGGTGCTGCTCACGGTGCCGCTCGGCATCGTCGGCGCGGTGGCCGCGGCGATGCTGCGCGGCCTGCCCAACGACGTCTATTTCACCGTCGGCCTGATCACCATCATCGGCCTCGCGGCAAAGGACGCGATCCTGATCATCGAGTTCGCCAAGGATCTGCGGAAAGAAGGCAAGCCGCTGGTGGACGCCACCATCGAGGCCTGCCGCCTGCGCTTCCGCCCGATCCTGATGACCGGCCTTGCCTTCATCTGCGGCGTGCTGCCGATGGCCATCGCCCACGGCGCCGGCGGCGCCAGCCAGCAGGCGCTCGGCAGCATCGTGATGGGCGGCATGATCGCGGTGGTGATTTTGGCGCTGCTGATGGTGCCGGTGTTCTTCGTCTCGGTGCAGCGCGTGCTGGCGGGGGATCGGGAGCCGAAGGCGGCGAAGGACGGCGAGACATACGGGCCGCCCGCGCCGGTGCGGCATAGCCACTAAGGCGCGACGGCCGCTGCCTTCTTCGCCTCTCCCCGCTTGCGGGGAGAGGTCGGATCGCATCGCAGATGCGATCCGGGTGAGGGGGGCTCTCCGCGAGTCCAACCCGTACCGAGCTTGCCGAGGCAGCCCCTCACCCCAGCCCTCTCCCCGTAAGAACGGGGCGAGGGAGTGCACCGTCGATGCGGCGGCCTACTTCCGCAAAATCTTCACCAGCTCCCCGTGCACGAACTCATTGCCGCACACGACATGCCCGGTCACCAGCGCATCACCGGGCGTTGCGATGTCGCTCACCGTGCCGCCAGCCTCGCGCACCATGATCATGCCGGCGGCGATGTCCCAGGATTGCAGATTGCGCTCCCAGTAGCCGTCGAGGCGGCCGGCGGCGACGAAGGCGAGGTCGAGCGAGGCGGCGCCGAAACGGCGCAGGCCTGCGACGCGGTCCTGGATCGCGGTCATCTCGCGGCGGAATTCCTCGTGGTCGCCACGGCCGATATGGGGCAGGCCGCAGGCGACCACGCATTCGTTGAGCTGGCGGCGGCCGGCCACGCGCAGGCGCTGGTCGTTGAGGAAGGCGCCCTTGCCGCGCTCGGCGATGTAGAGCTCGTCATTGGCGGGGTTGTAGATCACGCCCGCAATGATCGTGCCCTCGCGCACGAGGCCGATCGAGATCGCGAATTGCGGGATGCCGTGCAGGAAGTTGGTGGTGCCGTCGAGCGGGTCGACGATCCAGGTGTGGCTCTTGTCGCTGCCTTCGCGGGTACCGCCTTCCTCGCCGATGAAGCCGTAGCCGGGACGGGCCTTGGCGAGGTCCTGGTAGAGGATCTCTTCGGCGCGCTTGTCGGCGAGCGAGACGAAATTGGCCGGCCCCTTCAGCGAGACCTGAAGATGCTCGATCTCGCCGAGATCGCGCTTGAGGCTGCGGCCAGCGCGGCGCGCGGCCTTGACCATGACGTTGATAGTTGCGGAATACAGCATGTGCTCTGGTCTTGATCGGGGGAAATGGCGCGAAATCGCGCCCGTTTGAAGGATGGGGTGCCCTGCGAGGGGCCCAAGGTCAAGTCATTGCGTCAAGTCATTTGGTCCCGAGCCATTTTCTGGCGGCGGCCTCGGCCTTGGAGCGGTCGTCGGCGGGCAGGTCGGAGAACTGCTTGTCGAGCTCCGGATCGCCCTTGCCGACGGTCTTGGCCACCAGGTGCCATTTAAAGCCCTCGATTTTGTCCACGGACGTGCCCATGCCGTTGATCAGCACCCAGGCCAAGCGGTTCTGCGCGATCGCGCTGCCCTGGCGGGAGGCCTTGCGGAGCAACGCGACGGCGGCCGGCTGGTTCTTCACCGTGCCGGTGCCGTTGAACATGGCGATGGCATATTCGACCTCGGCATCGACATTGTCCGCCAGTGAAGCCGCCTGGAGCAGCCGCACCGCGCGTTCCGGGTCCTTCGGCACGCCGGTGCCTTCCTTGTAGAAGGTCGCCAGCGCGTATTGCGCCTCGGGCAGGCCGGCATCGGCGGCCTGACGCAGCAGCTCGGCGGACCGCTTGACGTCCTGCGGCAGGGTCTGGCCGTCGAGGTAAAGCAGCGCGAGGTTATAGGCCGCCTTGGGCTCGCCGAGCTTGGCGGCGGAAGCCATCAGCTTCACCGCCTCGCTCTTGTCGACCGAGCCGCCGCGGCCGGAAATTCGCAGCATGGCGAGCGCGAACATCGCCTCGCGGTCGCCGGCATCGGCGGCGCGCTTGTACCATTCCAGCGCCTTGGCGTAGTCGCGGCGGATGCCCATGGCGTTGGAATAGAGCTCGCCGAGCATGGTCATCGCCTTGGGATCGCCCGCTTCTGCGCGGGCGGTGGCAAGATCGAACGCCGTCTTGTACTGGCCGCGCTGATAGGCGCCGAACACCAGATCGACATTGGGATTGTCGGTTGCCGGTGCGGGGATCACGGTTGCGGGCAGCGCCGGCTTGGGCGAGGCGGCCGGCTTGGGCGAGGCCGAAGGTTTTGGCGCCGGCGCGGCCTCCTTCTTCTTGGCGGCCGGGGGCGGCTTGGGCTTCTCAGGCACAGCGCTCGGCGTGGCCACCGGCGGCGTGATCTGGAGCTGCGCGGCCGCGGGCGCCGTCAGCAGCAGCGTGGCCAGGATGGTGATGCGCGGGAGCTTCATGTCGGGCGCTAGCCGTGCTCCTGACCCGCAAGCGCAGCCGCATGGGCCTTCTTGATCGCAGCGTCGACCTCGATCAGCGCGGCCTTGGGACCGCGCGGATCGGACCAGACGAAATCGCCGACCAGCACGAAATCGGCGCCGCTGGCGGCGAAGTCGTGCGCCTCTTCGAGCGAGGTGGCAAAGCCGACGCAGGGCGGCTCGAACAGCTCGGCCCACCAGTCCAGCCGCTCGGCGATCGCCTGGGACGACGGGCGTTGGCCCTTTGCATCAGGTTCGCCGAACAGCACGTAGTCCGCGCCTATCTCGCCCGCATCCATGGCATGGTGCCGCGTCGTCAGCCCGCCGACGCCAGCGATGCGATCGGGCTTGAGCGATGGCAGCGCCTCTTTCAGCGCGGCGATGCCGGGGAGGTGCGCGCCGTCGGCACCGCCACGTGCGACGAGCTCAGCATGGCCGTCGACGAGCAGCGCAGCGCCCGCCTTCTGGACCGGCGGCGCCAGCGCCTTGATGCGCGTGATCATGGTGCGCTGATCGGTCTCCTTCAGCCGAACCAGCACGGCCGCGACGTCGGCGGAGGCAAGCAGACCCGGCAGCTCGGCGGCGAGCGCAGCGGGATCATCGACAACGGGCGTCGCGAGATAGAGACGCGGCGCCGGGCGCGGCGGAGGCGATTTGTTCGACAAGATCTAGGCTGCTTTCTTTTCCAGGCTGCTTTGCCATTCGCCCTTGGACGCCAGACCATTCATCCGGGCGCGATGGCTGAATGCACTTTGGCCGGCTGCGACATTCTCGGCCTTGCCGGACCAGGCCTTCTGCGGCGCGGCCTGCAGCGCGCGGCCGTAGGAGAAGGTCAGGCCCCAGGGCAGCGGCCCGAGCTTGTGCATGGCGTTGAGATGCGCCGTCGCCTCTTCGTCCGACTGGCCGCCGGAGAGGAAGGCGATGCCGGGCACGGCCGCGGGCACGCAGGCCTTCAGCAGCCGAATTGTCTTCTCCGCGACTTCCTCGACGGGAGCCTGCTTCGCGCATTTCTTGCCAGAGATCGCCATGTTCGGCTTCAGCACCATGCCTTCGAGCGCAACGCGCTGCACGCGCAATTCCTGGAAGGTCTTGTTGAGCACGCGGGTCGTCACTTCATAGCAGCGGTCGATGTCGTGATCGCCGTCCATCAGCACCTCAGGCTCGACGATCGGCACGATCTGCGCGGCCTGGCACAGCGCTGCGTAGCGGGCCAGCGCATGGGCGTTGACGCCGATCGCGGTCATCGAGGGAATGCCGCTGCCGATATCGATCACCGCGCGCCATTTGGCGAAGCGCGCGCCGCGTTCGTAATATTTCTTCAGGCGCTCGGCGAGCTTGTCGAGCCCGACGGTGACGAGCTCGCCCGGGCACATCGGCAGGGCTTGCGTGCCCTCGTCGACCTTGATGCCGGGGATGGCGCCGCTCTGCTCGATCAGCTTGACCAGCGGCGTGCCGTCCTTCGCATCCTGCCAGATCGTCTCGTCATAGAGGATCACGCCGGAGATGTACTGGCTCATGGCCTCCCTGGAGCGGAACAGCATCTCGCGATAGTCACGGCGATTGCCTTCCGTCGATTCCACCCCGATCGCGTCAAAGCGCTTCTTGATGGTGCCGGAGGATTCGTCGGCGGCAAGGATGCCCTTGCCGGGCGCGACCATGGCGGTCGCGATCCTGTTGAGCTCAGTCAGATTCATCGAGAGGTCCTCCCAAAACGATGCTGCCCTTGCCTGTGAAAATAGACCGTTCTCGGGCAATTGCCGAGTTAACGTTCGTCGCAGGGTAAAAGGGGCGGGAGGTCAGTTGGGGATACGTTTGGCCGGGCTGGCTGCCCTTAACCTCGCCCCGCTTGCGGGGAGAGGTCGGTCGCGAAGCGACCGGGTGAGGGGGTACAGGTCTATCGATAGGGCACAACTCGCGGAAAGAGCCCCTCACCCCGACCCTCTCGCCGTAAGAACGGGGAGAGGGAGGGATACATCACGCCACCTTCGGATCCAGTTCGCCCTTGGCGTAGCGCTTGGCCATCTCGGCGGGGGTCAAAACCTTCTTGAACTTGGAGGCCTGGCCTGCGGTATTGAACTCCTGGAGCCGCTGCTTGCACAGCTTGGTCATCGCTTCCATCGCGGGCTTCAGGTACTTGCGCGGGTCGAACTCTTCCGGGTGCTCCTTGAACACCTTGCGGATCTGGCCGGTCATCGCCATGCGGTTGTCGGTGTCGATGTTGATCTTGCGCACGCCGTTCTTGATGCCGCGCTGGATCTCGGCCACCGGCACGCCCCAGGTCGGCTTCATCTTGCCGCCGAACTCGTTGATGATGTCCTGGAGGTCCTGCGGCACCGAGGAGGAGCCGTGCATCACCAGATGCGTGTTCGGCAGCTTGCGGTGGATCTCCTCGATCACCTTCATGGCGAGGATGTCGCCGTCGGGCTTGCGGGTGAACTTGTAGGCGCCGTGCGAGGTGCCCATCGCGATCGCGAGCGCGTCGACCTTGGTCTCCTGGACGAACTTCACGGCCTCGTCCGGATTGGTCAGGAGCTGGTCGTGGCTCAGCTTGCCTTCGGCGCCGTGGCCGTCTTCCTTGTCTCCCATGCCGGTTTCGAGCGAGCCGAGCACGCCGAGCTCACCCTCGACCGAGATGCCGCCGAGATGGGCCATGTCGGTCACGGTCTTGGTGACGCCGACATTGTAGGTCCAGTCGGCCGGGCTCTTGCCGTCGGCCTTGAGCGAGCCGTCCATCATCACTGAGGTGAAGCCGGCCTGGATCGCGGTCATGCAGGTCGCGGCCTCGTTGCCGTGGTCGAGATGCACGCAGACCGGAATGTGCGGATAGATCTCGGTCACCGCGTCCATCATGTGCTTGAGCATGATGTCGTTGGCGTAGGAGCGCGCACCGCGCGAGGCCTGGATGATGACGGGCGCGTCGACCGTGTTGGCCGCGTCCATGATCGCCAGCGCCTGCTCCATGTTGTTGATGTTGAAGGCCGGTACGCCGTAATCGTTCTCAGCCGCATGGTCGAGCAATTGACGCAACGTGATCCGAGCCATGTGTCTTTTTCTCCGGTTGGGCCTGCAAGGCCGACTTAAAAGGCCGACTGATTACTCGGTGCGCAGAACTTCGACGCCGGGAAGGGGCTTGCCTTCCATCCATTCAAGAAATGCGCCACCGGCGGTCGAGACATAGGTGAATTGACCGGCCACATGGGCCTGGTTGAGGGCCGCGACCGTGTCGCCACCGCCCGCGATCGAGATCAGCTTCTTCGCCTTGGTGCGCTCGGCGGCATGCTTGGCGGCCGACACGGTGCCGCGGTCGAACGGCTGCATCTCGAAGGCGCCGAGCGGTCCGTTCCAGACCAGCGTGGCGGCGTCGTCGATCGCCGCGTGGACGCGCGCGATCGATTGCGGGCCGACGTCGAGGATCATGCCGTCGGCCGGGATCGCATCGAGCCCGTAGGCATGCGAGGGCGCGTTCGCCGCGAAATGATAGGCGACGGTGGCGTCCACTGGCAGGATGATTGCGCAATTGGCGGCTTCCGCCTTCTCCATGATGCGGATCGCGGTCGCGGCGAGATCCTTCTCGGCCAGCGACTTGCCGACCGCGACGCCCTGGGCGTGCAGGAAGGTGTTGGCCATGCCGCCGCCGATCACGAGCGCGTCGACCTTGGTCACGAGGTTTTCGAGCAGATCGATCTTGGTCGAGACCTTGGCACCGCCGATGATCGCGATGACGGGCTTGGTCGGCGAGCCCAGCGCCTTCTCCAGCGCGACGAGCTCGGCCTGCATGGTGCGGCCGGCATAGGCCGGCAGCTTGTGGCCGAGGCCCTCGGTTGTGGCATGGGCGCGGTGCGCGGCCGAGAAGGCGTCGTTGACCCAGATGTCGCCGAGTTTTGCCAACTCCGCGACGATGGCGGGATCGTTCTTTTCCTCTTCCTTGTGGAAGCGGGTATTTTCCAGGCACAGGATGTCGCCATCCTTCAAGCCGGAAACGGCCGTGGCCGCGGGCTCGCCGACGCAGTCATCGGCGAAGGCGACGGGCCTGTTCACGACCTTCGACAGCGCTTCGGCAACCGGCTTGAGCGATTCCTTGGGGTCGCGTCCCTTCGGCCGGCCGAAATGCGCGAGCAGGATGACCTTGCCGCCTTTGTCCGAGATTTCGGTGATGGTCGGCGCGACGCGCTCGAGCCGGGTCGCGTCGCTGACGCGCCCGTTGTCCATGGGCACGTTGAGATCGACGCGCAGCAGCACGCGCTTGCCCTTCACGTCGACGTCGTCGAGGGTGCGGAATTTGTTGGTCATCGGACACTCTCTTGTCCCGGGCGCATAGCGGCGCGGAGTGTCGCTATGCAGAACCGGGACTTAACGCTGGAGGGACATGGGTCCCGGATCTGCGACGCAGCGTTTCACGCTGCATCGCGTCCGGGACACGAGCGCGGAGTTAGATCACCTTCGCGAACGCGACGGCGGTGTCCGCCATGCGGTTCGAGAAACCCCACTCGTTGTCGTACCAGGACATCACGCGCACCAGCGTGCCGTTCTGCACCTTGGTCTGGTCCTCGTGGAAGGTCGAGGAGTGCGGATCGTGGTTGAAGTCGATCGAGACGTTCGGCTGATTGGTATAGCCGAGAATGCCCTTGAGCTGCTGCTCGGAGGCGCGCTTCATCGCCGCGTTGATTTCCTTGGCGTCGGTGGCGCGCTTGGCGACGATCTTGAGGTCGATGACCGAGACGTTCGGGGACGGCACGCGGATCGAGACGCCGTCGAGCTTGCCCTTCAGCTCGGGCAGCACGAGGCCGATCGCCTTGGCGGCACCGGTCGAGGTCGGGATCATCGACATCGCCGCCGCACGGCCGCGGTAGAGATCCTTGTGCAGCGTGTCCAGCGTCGGCTGGTCGCCGGTGTAGGCGTGGATCGTGGTCATGAAGCCGGTCTCGATGCCGACCAGGTCGTTCAGCACCTTGGCGACCGGCGCAAGGCAATTGGTGGTGCAGGAGCCGTTGGAGACGACCAGATGATCCTTGGTCAGCGTGTCGTGGTTGACGCCGTAGACGATGGTGGCGTCGGCGCCGTCGGCGGGCGCGGAGACCAGCACGCGCTTGGCGCCTGCGGTGAGATGCGCGGAGGCCTTGTCCTTCGCGGTGAAGATGCCGGTGCATTCCATCGCGATGTCGACGCCGAGATCCTTCCAGGGCAGCTTCGAGGGATCGCGCTCGGCGGTCACCTTGATCTTGCCGCCGCCGAGGTTGATGGAGTCGCCATCGACGGTCACGGTGCCGGGGAAGCGGCCATGGACGCTGTCGAAGCGAAGGAGATGCGCGTTGGTCTCGACCGGGCCGAGGTCGTTGATGCCGACGACCTCGATGTCCTTGCGGCCGGACTCGGCAATAGCCCGCAGGATGTTGCGGCCGATGCGGCCAAAACCGTTAATTCCGACGCGGACTGCCATGTTTCATCTCCTTATGACCGTTCAATGACGGGTTCGATAAGCCCAATCATCCCGCACAACGCGCCATACGCGCCTGCGAGGGTTTTTTAGGGGCGGACGCCCGGTTCGGCCGGGCGATGCTTGATCATATGAGAGACTAGGTAGTCCTTTTTTTTGGCAAGCTCAACTCTCAGCTAACGCGCTTCAGCACAGCGTTAACCGCAGCCTCGGCGGTAATGCCGAAATGCTTGTAAAGATCCTTCGCCGGCGCGCTCGCGCCGAACGAATGCATGCCGATAAAATCGCCATCCTGGCCGATCACGGCATCCCAGCCCCAGCGCACTGCGGCCTCGATCGCGACCTTCACCGGCGCGTTGCCGATGATCTCGGCACGCTTGGCTTCTGGTTGCGCTAACAAAAGCTCGAGCGAGGGCACCGAGACCACCCGTGACGCGATGCCGCGCTCGGCGAGTTGCTTCTGGGCGGCGACCGCGATCTCGACCTCGGAGCCGGAAGCGAACAGCGTCGCCTTGGCTTCGCCCTGGGCTGCGACCAGCTCGTAGGCGCCGGCCGCGCAAGGACTGTCGTTCGGCGCATTGGTGCGGAGCTGCGGCAGGTTCTGCCGCGTCAGCGCCAGCACGGTCGGGCCGTCGATACGATTGAGCGCAAGTTCCCAGCACTCGGCGACCTCGATGGAGTCGGCGGGGCGGAACACGCGCATGTTCGGAATGGCGCGAAGTGCGGCGAGATGCTCGACCGGCTGGTGGGTCGGGCCGTCTTCGCCAAGACCGATGGAATCGTGCGTCATCACGTAGACGACGCCGGCGCCCATCAACGCCGCAAGGCGCATCGCGGGACGCGCATAGTCGGTGAACACCAGGAAGGTCGCACCGTTCGGTGCGAAGCCGCCATGCAGGAAGATGCCGTTCATCGCAGCCGCCATGCCGTGCTCGCGGATGCCGTAATGGATGAAGCGGCCCTTCGGCGTCTTGGCCGAGAAAGCTGTGGCCGACTTCGCCTTGTTGTTGTTGGAGCCGGTGAGGTCGGCCGAGCCGGCGAGGAATTCCATCGGCATCGCGCCGGCGATGACTTCGATCACCGCTTCCGAGGATTTGCGGGTCGCCGCGGTCATCGGCTTTTCCAGCAGCTCCTTCTTGTACGCGCGCACCGCCTTCGCGAGCGAGGCCGGACGCTCGTGACGCAGACGGCGCTCGAACTCGGCGCGCTTGCGGCTGCCGAGCTCACCGAGCCGTCCTTCCCATTCCTGCCGTGCCGCGGCGCCGCGGCTGCCGGCTGCGCGCCAGGCCTTCAGCACGTCATCCGGCACCGAGAACGGCTCGAGCGAGATGCCGAGATTTTCCTTGGCGGCCTTGAGCTCGTCGGCGCCGAGCGCCTCGCCATGCGCCTTAGCGGTGCCGGCCTTGTGCGGCGCGCCGAAGCCGATGGTGGTGCGGCAGGCGATCAGCGTCGGCTTGTTGGATTTTTGCGCGCGGGTGATCGCGGCAGTGATGGCGGCCTGGTCATGTCCGTCGATCTTTTCGGCGGCCCAGCCGCACGCCTTGAAGCGCTTCACCTGGTCGACGGAATCGGAGATCGAGGTCGGCCCGTCGATCGAGATGCCGTTGTCGTCGTAGAGCACGATCAGCTTGTTGAGCTTCCAGTGCCCGGCCATCGCGATCGCTTCCTGCGACACGCCTTCCATCAGGTCGCCGTCGGAGGCGAGCACGTAGGTGTGGTGGTCGACGATCTTCTTGCCGAACTCGGCGGCCAGCATCTTCTCGGCGAGCGCCATGCCGACCGCGGTCGAGATGCCCTGGCCGAGCGGACCGGTGGTGGTCTCGATGCCCTTGGTGTGGAAGTTCTCGGGGTGCCCCGGGGTCAGGCCGCCGAGCTGGCGGAACTGCTTGAGCTGATCCAGCGTCATGTCGGCATTGCCGGTCAGATACAGCAGCGAATAGAGCAGCATCGAACCGTGGCCGGCTGAGAGCACGAAGCGGTCGCGGTCGGGCCAGTCGGTGACTGCGGCGTCGAATTTCAGGAATTGCGTGAATAGCACCGTGGCCATGTCGGCGGCGCCCATCGGCAGGCCGGGATGGCCCGATTTCGCCTTCTCGACAGCGTCCATCGAGAGGCCACGGATCGCGTTGGCCATGCGGTTGTGGTCGACTTGCGTCATGTCTGAAATCCGTCTGAAATGAGGCGCTTGGCGGTGGTGCGGGTCGCGTGGGGGGAGCTTGGCGGCCACGGAAGGTTGGGCTGGGATAGCACCTCGGTTCCGGGAGTCCAAGGCAATCAAACGTCGGTTTGGCCGTAAAAGTTGCTTAGCAGTGCATAGTTTCGCGGCGACGTTGCGCTCCGCTAGCTTGCCACGTAAATTTCTGCTTCTAACCACTTGCCGAACCGAGTCTTTTACCGGACGGCAAGTCCCAAGGTAACGGCCACAGGTTCCGCCGCTGACTGCATGAACGATCGGGTTTCCAACAGCTCTGCCATGACGGAGTCCTCGGCCGTCGAGATCGAGATCGCGACCCGCAGACTCATGGCGGCGCTCGACGCGCTCGAAAGCGCGGTGGAGCGGCGGCGCGATGCCGATCGCGACGAGAATGAACTCGCGGCACGAATCCAGGCACTGGGCGCGGATCGCTCGCGGCTTGCCGATGAGCTCGACGGCGCGCTGGTGAAGGCGCGCAAGCTCGAGCGCACCAATCGCGAAATCTCCGATCGGCTGGATTCCGCCATCGTCACGATACGCTCGGTGCTCGATACCGGAGAGGACGGATGAGCCACATCAACGTCACCATCAACGGCCGGCAATACCGCATGGCCTGCGAGGAGGGCCAGGAGGTGCGGCTGCTCAAGCTCGCCGAAAGCCTGGAGACGCGGATTCAGTCGCTGCGCGGAAAATTCGGCGAGATCGGTGATGCCAGGCTCACCGTGATGGCGGCGCTGACCGTCTGCGACGAGCTGGTCGACGTCGGCAACCGCGTCCGCACCATGGAGCAGGAGCTGACGGAATTGCGGGATTTCCGCAATGCCGCCGTCGAGCGCGCCCGGATGACCCAGACCGCCGTGGTAAATGCGCTGAACGCCGCCGCTGAGCGCATCGAGAAGTCGACCCAGGTCCTGAACCGAACGGTGGGCAACGGCATCGCGATCGGCTGATTTTGGACGGACCGCCGGTTGGGCTGGCGATTCGTCAGTATCGTTGTTAGATTGCGCAAGCGAGGCTGCGACGTGCGTCAGGAGCCATATATCCCCGGGGCCTTATCGATCCTTTAGGGAACTGTCCCTGGCCGGGCCCGTGGGCTCGGACATATGGTGCCCACCTACTTTCGTAGGGAACTCCGGGATCGAGTGCTTCAACGGCGTTCGCGGCT
Organism: Bradyrhizobium sp. Arg816; assembly: GCF_029989365.1. Lineage (GTDB taxonomy): Bacteria > Pseudomonadota > Alphaproteobacteria > Rhizobiales > Xanthobacteraceae > Bradyrhizobium. The sequence goes on from NZ_JAPRAQ010000003.1 coordinate 570,032, forward strand.
TCGCACTTTTGTTTGCTTGGTTTGTGCTTGTCGAAACGACTGCGGCCAGTTCAACAGGTGTCATGCCCCGGCTTGACCGGGGCATCCAGTACGCCGCGCCCTTTGTGTGAATCACCACCGCCTCTGGAATACTGGATCACCCGCCCCGGTGCGCAAGGGCGCACAAGGCGGGTGATGACGTGGGGGACCAAAGCGCATGCCCAACTCGAAAGCCGAACTCCGTGCCAAGGCCCTCGCGGCGCGCGACGCGCTGAGCGAGAAGAAGCGCACCGACGCAGCCGCAAAGCTCGCCAAGCGCGGGCTGCCGTTCCCGCTCCTGCCCGGCAGCATCGTCTCCGGCTATTCCCCGATCCGCAGCGAGATCGATCCGCTGCCGCTGATGAAGGCCCTCGCCGAGGCGGGCGCAAGGCTCGCGCTGCCCTGCGTCACCGCCCGCGGCCAGTCGCTGATCTTCCGCATCTTCCATCCGAACGACCGCCTGATGCTCGGCCCGCTCGGCATTCCCGAGCCGTCGCCGGCAGCAAGCGAAGTCATCCCCGACGTCATGCTGACGCCGCTCGCGGCCTTCGACCGTCTCGGCCATCGCATCGGCTATGGCGCGGGGCACTACGACCACACCTTCGCGCATCTGCGCAAGGCCAAGCAGATCGTCGGCATCGGGCTTGCTTTTGCAGCGCAGGAGATCAAGGCGGTTCCGGCACTATCGCACGACGTCGCGCTGGATTATGTGCTAACGGAATCGGACGTGTTCGATTTCCGGAGTTCTGAAGTTGCGCATTCTCTTCGTGGGTGATGTCGTCGGCCGTAGCGGCCGCAACGCCATCGCCGAATATCTGCCCGGCATGGTCAAGGACTGGTCGCTGGATTTCGTCGTCGTCAACGGCGAGAATTCCGCCGGCGGCTTCGGCATCACGGAAGCGATCTATCAGGAGTTTCTCGATGCCGGGGCCGACGCGGTGACGCTCGGCAATCACTCCTGGGACCAGCGTGAAGCCCTGGTGTTCATCGAGCGCGCCGAGCGCCTGGTGCGGCCGGCGAACTACCCGCGCGGCACGCCCGGCCGCGGTGCCGCGCTGGTGGAGACCAAGAACGGCAAGCATGCGCTCGTCGTCAATGCGCTCGGCCGCGTCTTCATGACCCCGTTCGACGATCCCTTTGCTGCGCTCGAGCGCGAGCTTGGTGCCTGTCCGCTCGGCGTTGCCGCCGACGCCATCGTCGTCGACTTCCATTGCGAGGCGACCAGCGAGAAGCAGGGCATCGGCTTCTTCTGCGACGGCCGCGCCAGCCTCGTCGTCGGGACCCACACCCATGTGCCGACCGCCGACCATCAGATCCTCACGGGCGGCACGGCCTACATGACCGACGCCGGCATGACCGGCGATTACGATTCCATCATCGGCATGCAGAAGGAAGAACCGCTGCGGCGCTTCACGTCGGGGATTCCCTCAGGCCGGTTCGAGCCGGCGGCCGGCGTCGCGACGCTGAGCGGCGTTGCGGTGGAGACGGACGATGCCACGGGCCTTGCGCTAAAGATTGCGCCGGTGCGCGTCGGCGGGCGGCTGGAGCCGGCGACGCCGAAATTCTGGTTGAGCTGACGTCTCGCGGTATTGGCCACCCTCCCCTGGAGGGGGAGGGTCGCTACGCATGAAGCGAAGCGGAATGCGTAGCGGGGTGGGGTGACGGTCCCTCCGCGACGAACAGTGCCCGCGTGGAGAGATCACCCCACCCCGCTCGCGCTTCGCGCGATCGACCCTGCCCCTCCAGGGGAGGGTAAGAGCAGCGTCGCTCATTTCAAACGAGCCTCACGCCGCGGCGCGAACCGCCTGCCAGAGGTCCAACACTTCCGCACGCGCGATCCCGCGCGTGATGAAGACGATGCGCGAGCGGCGATCGCTGTCGGGCCAGCCACCAAGCGCGACCGGCGGATGGAAGACGTGATGCACGCCATGGATCACGATCGGCGCCGGTTCGTCACGGAGATTGAGGATCCCCTTCACCCGCAGCAGATCCTGGCCGCGCGCGTTGCGTAAATGCGCGAGCCAGTGCGTCACGGCCATCCAGTCGAGCGGCTCGTCGAACGCCAGCATGAAGCTCGCGATCGACGCATCGTGATCATGATGGCCATGATCATGGTGCGCGTGATGATCATGATACGCATGATCGGCGTGCACATGCGGCTCCGCGAAAGCCCGCTCGTTGAGCCAGCGTTTAACGTCTATCCTTTTCAGCTCGGGATCGATCAGGCCGGCGCCGAATAGCTGCGCGGGATCGATCTCGCCGTGACTGACGCTTTCGATTCTGGCGCCGGGATTGAGCCGCCGCAGGCGCAGCTCAAGCGCCGCGATGTCCTCGACCAGGTCGCTCTTGGTGATCAACAGCCGGTCGGCCAGCGCCACCTGTTTCACCGCCTCAAACTGCCGATCGAGCTGATGCGGCGCGTTGACCGCATCGACCGTGGTCACGACCGTGTCGAGCCGCAAGAAGTGCGAGACGAGTGGGTTGTTGAGCAGGAGCTGCACGATCGGCGCTGGGTCGGCGAGCCCGGTGGTCTCGACCAGGATGCGGCGGAACGGCGGAATCTCGCCACGGTCCCGCTTCACCAGAAGGTCCCGCAGCGTCTGCTCCAGGTCGCTGCGGATGGTGCAGCAGATGCATCCGCTCGCCAGCACGGCGACTTCGCCATCGACGCGCTCGACCAGAAGATGATCGAGACTGACCTCGCCATACTCGTTGATGATGACGGCGCTGTCTTTCATGTCGTCGTGGCGCAGCAGGCGATTGAGCAGCGTGGTCTTGCCGCTGCCGAGAAAGCCGGTGATCAGCGAAACCGGAAGTCGCTGCGCGGATTTATCGCTTTCGAACAGGCCCATGGGAAGCTCTCGCGTCGACCGTCTTATTTTTGTCGCTGGACAACAGCGTAGCGGAGGAGGAGGTTAGCGGAAACAATTTCAGAGTCAGACTTTGTTCTGACCACAACCTGGGAGGGTGCAATGTCTAACGAGATCAATGACGTAGATCAAGACGGCGGCGGCTCCACGACGGATCGCCGGACCTTGCTCCGCACCGCGGGCATCGCCGGCGTTGCTGGAGCCGCGCTCGCCGGCTCGATGCATGGCAAGTTCTCGCTTGCACCGATCAGCGAGGCCCAGGCGCAGACTGCAACCTCCATGCCCAAGGGCACCGACAAGCCCTGGTGGCCATCGAAATGGGGCAAGGACGACGAGTGCGGTGCATCAAATCATATCACGCCCGAAAAAGTCCTCGACGCCGCGAAATGGATCAAGGACGGCAAGATCTACAAGATTGGCCGCGTCTACGAAGGCGCCATGCCGCTGTTCGGACCGCGCGCGTTCACGCTGCGCATTCCCGGCAGCCCGACCGGCGGCCCGTTCGGTGACAACAAGATGGTCTATCACGACGAATTCCTGACCACCGAGATCGGCCAGACCGGCACACAGTTCGATGGCCTTGGCCATATCGGAATCCAGCTGGGCAGGGACGGCGACAAGAACGAGATGCGGTTCTACAACGGTTTCACCGCCCAGGAGATCAGCGACGCCTATGGTCTGAAGAAGCTCGGCGTCGAGAAGCTGAAGCCGCTGTTCACCCGAGCGCATCTCGTCGACATGGTCGCGCTGAAGGGCGGGATGATGGACGCCGGCCAGGAAATCTCGGCGGCCGACATCAAGGCCGCGCTGGCGAAGCAGAACATTCCCGAGAGCGACATCAAGCCGGGCGATGCGATCATGTTCCACACCGGCTGGGGCTCGCTGTGGATGAAGAACAACGATCGCTTCAACAGCGGCGAGCCGGGCATCGGCCTCGATGCTGCGAAGTGGGTGGTCGAAAAGGATCTTGCGCTGACCGGCGCAGACACCTGGGCGGTCGAGGTCGTGCCCAATCCCGACAAGTCGCTCGCTTTCGTGGTCCACTCCGAGCTGCAGACCAAGCATGGCATCCACAACCACGAGAATCTGATCTTCGACGATCTGATCGCCGACAAGAAGTACCAGTTCGTCTATTGCTTCGCGCCGGCCCCGATCAAGGGCGCCACGGGCAGCAATGGATGTCCGATCGCGATTACGTGACAGCCTTGTAAGGGGATGCGCGATGCGACCCTCCCCTGGAGGGGGAGGGTCGATCGCGCAAAGCGCGAGCGGGGTGGGGTGATCTCTCCCCACGGGCAGTGTTCGAGGTGGAGAGACTGTCACCCCACCCCGGCCCACATTTCGCTGCGCTCAATACGAGCCGACCCACGGACGAGCTACGCTCGTCCCGGACCCCTCCAGGGGAGAGTAAGAGAAGACCTACTCCGCCGTCTGCTCCCGCAGCTCCGCGACGTCCTTTGCCGTCAGCTTCGAGCCCTTGGTGCCGAACCGTGCCGTGACGTAGTTCGCCACCGCCGCAATCTCGTCGTCGCTATACGCATCGCCGAACGCCGGCATCGAGAGCGCGCCGTCCGGCGTATGCCGCTTGGTGCCCGAGAGCACGATCTGCGCGACGTTGGTGGCGGCGGGGTCGTTGACGGCCCAGGTGCCGGTCAGCGTCGCCATCGGCGAGACCGGGCTCTCGCCGCTCCAGCCGTGGCAGCTGGCGCAGGCGCTCGCGAACACCTGCTTGCCGCGGGCGTTCGCCGTCACGCCGTCCTTGTGCGAAGCGGGCGCGACCGGCGCCGTGGTCGCAGGCAGGTCGGGCGAGGCCACCGGCGGCACGCTGCGCAGATAGGTGACGACCGCGCGGATGTCTTCAGGAGCGAACTGGCTGAAGCTGTGGTCGACCGCTTCGCCCATCGGACCCGAGGCCGAGCCGTGGCCCGGTGCGTGGCCGAGCGAGAGATACGAGATCAGGTCCTCGTCGCGCCAATTGCCGAGGCCGGTGGCCTTGTCGGAGGAGATGTTGAAGGCGCGCCAGCCGGCCGTGATCGCGCCGCCGAACTTCTTGCGGTTGTCGAGCGCAAAGCCGAGATTGCGCGGCGTGTGGCACTCGCCGCAATGCGCCAGCGCTTCGGCGAGATACGCGCCTCTGTTCCACTCCAGGCTCTTCGAGGTATCCGGCGTAAAGCGCGTGTCCGGATTGAACACGGCCGACCAGAAGATCATCGCCCAGCGCTGGTTGAACGGGAATGACAGCGTGTTGTCGGGCGCTTTCGCGCGCACAGCCGGCAGGCTGAACAGATAGGCCTTCACCGCCAGCACGTCATCGTCCGTCATGTAGGTGTAGGACGTGTAGGGCATGGCCGGATAGAGCCGCGCGCCGTCATGACGCGTGCCGCGCTGGACCGCGTTGAGGAAATCCTGGTCGCTGTAATTGCCGATGCCGGTGTCCTTGTCCGGCGTGATGTTGGTCGAATAGAGCGTGCCGAACGGCAGCTTGAAGCCGAGCCCGCCGGAATATTCCTTCCCGCCGGGACTGGTGTGGCAGACCATGCAGTCGGCCGCCTTCGCGAGATACTCGCCGCGTTCGACCAGGCTTGCTTTCTCCAGCTTGGCCGGTACGCCGGTTGGCTTGCCTGCGCGATAATCCGCCAGCGCCACTTTGGTGCCGCCGGCGAAGTCGAGCGGGCCGGGCCCGCGGATGATCCAGACGCCGAGCGCCGCCACCACGATGGCGATCACGACCAGGCTTGTGAGGATACGCACCTTGCCGCTCATGCCTTCTTCCCCGCAGCCAGAAGTTTCCGGTCGATCGGCAGGCACCGCAGCGCCACGCCGGTTGCGGCGTAAATCGCGTTGCGCAGCGCCGGTGGTCCGCCATTGACGCCGGCTTCGCCGATGCCGCCCGGCGCCTCGCCGCTCTTGACCACGATGACCTCGATCTTCGGCGTCTCGTTGATGCGCATCATGCGGTAGTCGTGGAAGTTCGACTGCTGCACGCGGCCCTTGTCGATGGTGATCTCGCCATAGAGCGCAGCGGTGAGGCCGAAGATCAGTCCGCCCTCGATCTGCGCCTTGATCGTATCGGGGTTGACCGCAATGCCGGTGTCGACCACCGAGGTGATGCGGCGCAGCGTGACCTCGCCGATGTCGTCGATCTCCGCTTCCACGACAGTTGCAAGGAAGCTCGCAAACGACGGCTGCAGGCAGACGCCGCGGCCAACGCGGGCCGGCAGCGGTTGGCCCCAGCCGGATTTCTCCGCGGCGAGGTTGAGCACCGCGAGCGCGCGCGGAGTCTTGGTCAGCATCGACCTTCGGAACTCGACCGGATCCTTGCCGGCCTTGCGCGCAAGTTCGTCCAGCGCGCATTCGAATGCGAACACGTTGTTGTTCGGGCCGACGCCGCGCCAGAAGCCGGTCGGCACCGCCGGTGGCTCGGCACGGACATATTCGACGTGGAAGTTGGGAAAATCGTAGGGCGTTTCAACGGCGGCATCGACCGCGTCGATGTCGACGCCCTTCTGGAACGCCGGCGGCAACCAGCGCGCAATCACCGCCGAGCCGGCAATCTTGTACTTCCAGGCCGCCACCTTGCCGTCGACCAGGGTCGCATTGACCTGGTCGCGATAGACCGGGCGGTAGACGTCGTGCTGGATGTCCTCCTCGCGGGTCCAGATCACCTTGACGGGATAGTCGACCTGCTTGGCGATCTTCACCGCCGTGATCACCATGTCCGGCTCGAGCTTGCGGCCGAAGCCGCCGCCGAGCAGGTGGTTGTTGACGATCACCTTGTCGACGGGAAGGCCCGCTGCTTTCGCCGCCTCCGACTGCACGCGCGTCATGATCTGCGTGCCGGTCCAGATCTCGCAGGCATCCGGCCTGACGTGGACGGTGGCGTTGATCGGCTCCATCGAGGCATGCGCGAGGAACGGCAGTTCGAAGCTCGCCTCGAACTTGTCGCCACTCGCAAGACCCTTGGCGATGTCGCCGACCGATTTCGCGACCGCGCCATCCTTCTCGCTGGCTGCGCGCAGATCCTGCCAGATGTCCTTTGTGCTGAGCTTTGCGTTCGGTCCCTCGTTCCACTCGATCTTGAGCGCGTCCAGCCCCTTCTTCGCGGCCCACATGTGGTCGCCGATCACCGCAACGGTGTCCTCGAGCACCACGACCTTGCGCACGCCCGGGATTTTCGTCGCCGCGCTGTCGTCGACCTTGCCGACCTTGCCGCCGAACACCGGGCAGACGGCCACCGTCGCGATCTTCATGTTGGGCAGGATCGCATCGATGCCGTAGACGACCTTGCCGTTGATCTTGTCAGGCGTGTCGAGCCGCTTCAGCGGCTGGCCGATGATGACGAAGTCCTTGGGGTCCTTGAGCACGACGTCCTTCGGCGGCGTCTGACCCTGCGCGGCCAGCGCCAGTGCGCCATAGCCGAGCTTGCGGCCGCTTGCCGTATGCACGACCTCGCCCTTTGCGGCCGTGCAGCTTGCAGGGTCGACCTGCCATTGTGTTGCGGCGGCCTGCACCAGCATCGCCCGCGCGCCGGCACCCGCTTCGCGTAGCGGCTTCCACCAGGCGCGGATCGAGGTCGAACCACCCGTCGCCTGCAGGCCGAAGGCGGGATTGGCGTAGAACTTGTCGTTCGGCGGCGCATGCAACACCGCAACCTTTGCCCAATCGGCGTCGAGCTCTTCGGCCAGAACCATCGAGATCGCGGTGTAGATGCCCTGGCCCATCTCCACCTGCGGCATGATCAGTGTGGTCTGGCCGGTCTCGTCGATACGGATGAAGGCGTTGGGCGCGAACTTGCCGTCGGTCGTATCCTTCGGCTGCTCCGGCTCATTGACCGCGGCCCGCAGCGGCAGGCGAAAGGCGAGCACGAAACCGGTGGCGAGACCGCCGGTCATAAGCGTGCGGCGGGAGAGGCTGTTGTGTGCATTCATGGCGGACCTCAGGACTGACGGCCGTTGGCGGCCTGCTTGATGGCCTCGCGGATGCGCACATAGGTGCCGCAGCGGCAGATGTTGCCGGCCATCGCGGCGTCGATGTCGGAATCATCCGGATGCGAGGTGGTTGCCAGCAACGCGGCGGCCGCCATGATCTGGCCGGACTGGCAATAGCCGCACTGGATCACCTCGAGATCGAGCCAGGCCTTCTGCACCTTCGCACCCGACGGCGTGTTGCCGACGGCCTCGATGGTGGTGATGGCGCGGTTCGCGACCGCGCTGACCGGCAGCACGCAGGAGCGCACGGCCTTGCCGTCGACATGCACCGTGCAGGCGCCGCATTGCGCGATGCCGCAGCCGAATTTGGTGCCGGTCATTCCGAGGATGTCGCGCAGCACCCACAGCAGCGGCATTTCCGGCGGCGCGTCGAACGATTTGGTTTCGCCGTTGATGGTGAGAGTTGTTGCCATAAGCATCCCCTTGCTCGCTTGATCGCTTACGGCGATCTAGTCGGCGAATTCGTGCGCGACAATAATCATACCGATGCGAAACGATGAAGCGCCAGAATTTCTGGCGATGCATATTTGCGCTGCCGGCGCGTCAGGCCATGACGTTCACGAATTTGTGCGGCGATCTCTGCAACGGAATTGGGCTAATTGATATGATAAGCGTCATGTTTTGACGCATTTTCGTCGCAGCACCGTTGATCGCCGCAGATGATCGTGCGAATGCGGAAATTCATGCGATGACGAAATTCGTGCGATTGGGAAAGTCGGGCGGCGGCGAGCGCGTCCGACATCGTTGCGCCCTCTGCCCTTGTGGGAGAAGGCCGGACACAGTCACGGAGGAAACGTCGCCTTGCTCGCCTGCGAAGCGCTCGAACACACGCCAAGAAGCTGGCACGCTGTCAGGCCGACATCGGACGTGACCGCGCATGTCCGCTTATCGGTTCGCACGTCGCAGCACGTAATCCGGCTTGACGTAAACGAAGCGCGCTGCCGCGAACAGGCGCGAAAGTCCTCGCCAACGATGGGCGAGATGCAGGATCGCTAAGTCATTCGTATCGCGTATTGTTCAGTCGTGTGCAGTGTTGGAGCTGGAGATCCTAGCACGCCATCGCTCTTCAAACGTGTCAGGGCCCTCTTTCAGGGCCAACGCTTGTGCATCGAAAGGATTGCCGGGCTTGTTGGCGATGAGAATGCCTGCAGCTTCTCCGCGAGAACCAGGTTGGGGACGCCGCTCTGTAGGCCATTCCAGCAATGCTTTCGATAGCATCGGTTTGCCCGCGTACCAGCATTTCCGTCCGTCGATGAGACGGTAGGACCACCATTGCCCTTGCGGATTTGGCGGCATTGCAGCGCTGCATTGTTGCTTGGCATGCAGGCTGGTCATTTCGAGCGATGAGAGCGCAACAATGCCAACGGTTAAAGAAAACGCTTGAAGTGGTTTGTTCATGGGCGCTGCAATCGACTTACAGCAACGATCAAGGCAGGCCGTTCGAGAACTTCCACCAACTTTTCAAGAATACGCGCATTATCCTTGGGATGGGGCCGAAGGAATTCTTCCAATATGAGTTGCGCGTCGCTAATCGCTTCCAGGGCTAATTGCTGATCAGTCATCACTGCTTACTCATCAATTAGTTGCGCTGAGGAAGCGAGCGAAGGGAGAGATCAAGTCATCTTTGAGGAATATCCCCGCTCTTCTTTTCACTTTTTATTTCAAATCTCGCGCCTCGGCCGCAGCTTCCGTGTCGCGGGGCGCGCTCCGCGCGTTCGTTTCGATGGCGGCGCATGTTCTTCTTATTCGATGCAAAAACAAAACCGCGTAACGGAAGCTCGGCTATCTCTTCCAAGGCGATCCGCTTCTGAGCGGCCGACAAATGTCTGTAATGGAGGTCGGTGCGGCTGGATCCAGATTTAAAAACCAACCCCATCTCCCACAAGGGGAAAAGGGAAGAGGGGGGGGGATTTCGGAATAGTAGCATTGTGCGCCTGTTTTGCCCGACGAGTCAAACTGCGTCCTGGCCCGCCGGCGCAAGCCATTGATTCTCCACGCCCCGGCTACTGTGCATGGGGTTGTTTTTCAGATTTTTGATTGAGCGGCCGCAGCAGCGGCCCTCAGCTCTGCCGAAATCCCATCCGGAAGGCGCCCCAGTGCTTGCCGCGGATCACGATCGGCGAGGACAGGTCCTTCATCAGCACGAACTGCCCGCCGCCCATGTCGCGGCGATAGGTCTGGAGCAGGAACGGTTTTGTGTTGGCTGCAACCTTCTTCACCGCGCGGTCGCTGAACAGGCGGCGATTGCGGCAATTGGCGTTGTTCCAGACGGGATCCTTGCCCTGCGGCAGGCGGTAGTTCGGGTTGTGAGTCGGCAGATAGCCGCCCTTGGCCCAGGCGACGCAGAACACGATGCGGGGGTCTGACTTCTGGATCGGGTCCTGGATGGCGGGCAGCACGCGGTCGGTGAAGTCGACGTAGTTCGTGTTGTATTGCTTGGGATCGGTGCCGGGGATGTCCCGGTAGTTCTCGTCCATGAGCTGGTCGAGCGTGATCTCGCCGCGGTCGATTGCGGCCTCGAACTCGTCCGAGATCCGCTTTGCGGTCTCGACGACGACGCGGATCAGCGGCGCATCCGATGTCTCGACGCCGCTGTCGGCGATCATTGCGATCAGCGCTTCGGACGTGTCGAGCAGTTTTGTCACGCGCTGATCGGCGTTCCTGAGATCGCGCGAGGACAGGTCGACGCCCTTGGCGAGCTCGTTGAGCTCGCTGATGACCGTGTCGCAATGGCCGAGATTGGAGGTCGCGGCGCGCGTGACGCTGTCGATCTCCGCTTCCACGGAGGCAAAACCCTGCTGGACCCGCGAGATGATGCCGGAGATCTGCTGGGCGCCTTCGCCGGCGGTCTTGGCGCGTTGCGAGGCGTCGCTGCTCTCGCCGATCAGGCCTTCGATCTGGCCGTCGAGATCGCGCACGGTGTCGGAGATCTGATGCGTGGCCGCACGGGTAGCCTCCGCGAGATTCTTGACCTCGCTTGCCACCACCGCAAAGCCGCGGCCGGCATTGCCGGCGCGGGCGGCTTCGATGGTGGCATTGAGCGCGAGCAAATTGGTCTGCTTGGCGATCGCCTCGATCGAGCCGGACACTTTCGCCACCTGCGCCAGCGCCGAGCCGACGGCGCTCAGGCGCGCCTCGATCCGCGCCACGGCTGCGACGAGCTCGGAGATGTGGCTGACCGCGGTGTCGACCGCGCCGCGCGATTGCGCGATCTCGCCGACCGCCGCCGATGCGGTCGATTGCACCGCTTGCGACGCATTGGCGATATCGTGATTGGCTGAGACCATCGTCTCGGCCGTCTCCTGGAGGTGATGGAACCGTTCGGACTGGTTCGCGACGCGGTTTGCGACTTCCTGGACGTTGCCGGCGATGTCGGCGAGCTCGACGCCGAGACCGCCGATGCGGTCGGCGAGCTGGTCGATCAGGCGTTCGGCAAGTGTCCGGTTGGAGCCGGTGTCCAGGACTGCCAGTTGTGCGACGGACATGTTTTGAGAGTCCTCCAGTCAGAGCCGTTCGCCGGCTCTCCGCGGCATTCCCATTCCCATTCCAATTCCAGCCTTAAAGGATGATTCGCGGCCGGCGTCTTGCCTGAGCGTGCACTACAGCTTGTAAGCCGTGCGGAATCCGCCCCAGTGCCGGCCCTGGACGCGGATCGGAACGTCGATCTCGCGCATCATCACGGTGTTGCCGTTGCCCATGTCGCGGGCATAGCTCTGGACCAGGTACGAGCGCAGGTTGCGTGCGGCGGCGAGCCCTGCCGGGTCGTTGAAGATCCGCCGGTTGCGGCTGTTGGCGGTATTCCAGGCGGTGTCGCCCGGCCGCTGCGGATGCGAATAGATCTTGTTGTGCACCGGCAGGAAGCCGTTGCGGTCGACCATGGCGCAGAATGCCATGCGCGGTTCCTTGGCGAGAAAGGCTTCCTGGAACGCCGGCAGCGCGCGGTCGGCCCAGTCCAGATATTTCGTGCGGTATTGCTGCGGATTGGTGCCGGCGATCTCTGCATAGTCGGTGTCGAAGAGGTCGTCGATCTTGACCTCGCCGCGTGCAACCGCCTGCTCGAAAATCCGGGTCAGCGCCGTGCCGGCTTCCATGGCGCGGGTGACGAACTCGGTGTTCTCCTCGTGGATCGACCAGAGCCTGTCTTCGATCTTCTCGCTGAGATCGGCGTCGGGGCTGACGAATTGCGCGCGGGCGCCGGCCTTGGACTGCTCGATCACGCGCAGGCGGCAGGCGCCGACGCCTTCGAGGGTGCCGTCGACGACGGCCTGCGTGGCAAGCTTCGCCGCCTCCGCGCCGCCGATCAGCACGCCGTCCATCGCGATCTCGTAGACCTGCAACACGCCGCGCGCGGTTTCGAACTTGAGATGGCAGGGCAGCCGCTCGGTCTTGCGGCGGTCGTCGTGCTCGCTCTGGCGCAGCAGCACCGCACAGCGCGATTTCAGCTTCCGTGCGAAGGTGGTGACGGCCTTGCCGGCGCTGGCGACGTTCTCGCCGTGGGTCTCGGCGGCCTTGGTCGCGGCGTCGATCTCGGCCGCGCTCTCGCCGACGGAGATGATGAACTGCGACGCGCTTGCCGCGTTGCCGGAGACCTCGCTGGTGGTGGCATTCTGCTCGGCGACCGCGCCGTTGACGGTGTCGAACACCGGGCGGATCGCCTCGATTGCCTGCGCGATGCGGTGCACGGCGTCGGCCGAGCCGGCGGCGTCGCGCTGGAGCGCGTCGATCTTCCTGGTGATCTCCTCCGTCGCGCCCTGGGTCTGCACCGCGAGCGCCTTCACTTCGGTGGCGACGACCGCAAAGCCCTTGCCGGCCGCACCCGCACGCGCGGCCTCGATGGTGGAGTTCAGCGCGAGCAGCGTCGTCTGCCGTGCGATCTGCGCGATCAGATTGACGACATTGCCGATGGCGGCGGAGGATTCGCGCAGGCGGTCGACATTGGCGCGGGCTTCCTGCGCCGCGGCGCTGGCTTCGTCGGCGAGCTTGCCGGCCGCGCGCACCTGCGCGCCGATGCCTTGCGCGGACTGGGTGAACTTGTCGGCGGCATGGGCAAAGCTCGACGCGTTCGACTGGGCGGCATTGGTGCGGCCGGTGAGGGCGTCGGTGCGCTCGCGAATATCCGCGAGCGTTGCCGCGGTCGCCTCCGCGCCGCCGGCGACCGAATTGGCGGCGCGCTCGAGCTGGCGGATCATGGCGCCGAGCTCGAGTTCCAGCAGTTCCAGGATTTCCCTGGCCGAATCGGCATCAGCGGCCGGGACGGGCTCGGAATTGGCCGCCGGCGGAGCCTGCGGGGCGGCCGCCGGCGCAGCCATGTCCGGCTGACGCTTCCGAAATAATGCGAACGCCATCAGGTCACTCTTGTCGGGAGACGGGTAGACGCTATTTTCGCAGGCCGGAATGAAATCAGGGTTAACGATGCCTGACTTCTGGGCACGTTCCACTACGGTACTACCTTAAAGTATGAGAGGCCCTTTCATTCCGGTGGGTTGGCGGCCTATAAGGCCGCGCTTCCCACGCTCACCTTTGGCGCACGATTCCTGACGAGACACGCATGGCCGGACATTCCCAATTCAAGAACATCATGCACCGCAAGGGGCGGCAGGATGCCCAGAAGTCGAAGCTGTTCGGCAAGCTGGCGCGGGAAATCACCGTCGCGGCCAAGCTCGGCACGCCCGACCCCAACATGAATCCGCGCCTGCGTGCCGCCATCATCGCGGCGCGCCAGGAGAACATGCCGAAGGACAATATCGAGCGCGCCGTCAAGAAGGCGCTCGGCAATGACGGCGAGAACTATGACGAGATCCGCTACGAGGGTTACGGCCCCGGCGGCGTCGCCGTCATCGTCGAGGCGCTGACCGACAACCGCAACCGCGCCGCCTCCGACATCCGCTCCTTCTTCACCAAGTCGGGCGGCAATCTCGGCGAAACCGGCTCGGTCTCCTTCATGTTCGACCGCACCGGCATCATCGAATACGACCGCAGCGTCGCCTCCGACGACGCGGTGCTGGATGCCGCGATCGAGGCCGGTGCCGATGACGTGGTCTCGGGCGAAGGCGGACACGAGATCTACGCCTCGACCGAAGGCTATCGCGACGTCGCCAAGGCGCTGGAAGCCAAGTTCGGCGAGCCGCGCAAGGCCGCGCTGATCTGGAAGCCGCAGAATACGCTGGCGGTCGACGACGAGACCGGCGAGAAGCTCTTGAAGCTGATGGACCTGCTCAACGAGCACGACGACGTCCAGCACGTCTACGCCAATTTCGAGGTGTCCGACGCGCTGATGGCGAAGATGGGCGGCTGAGGCAGCCAGCTCCGAATTTCCCTGTCGTCGCCCGGCTTGACCGGGCGACCCAGTATTCCAGAGACGCCAGCGAGATACGGAGAAGCCGCGGCGTACTGGATACCCCGTTTTCGCGGGGTATGACGTCGGAGGGTGCTGCGGGCAGCGCGGCAATCTCCGACGAGTCCCACTTCCCCTGTTACTTCCGTTCTGTTTCTGTTTCCCCCACCGCAGCCAGCCGCTATCACTGGCCCATGACTGCGCTCCCGATTCGTGGCCCCGTTCGCATCATCGGCATCGACCCCGGCCTGCGCCGCACCGGCTGGGGCGTGATCGAGGCCGAGGGCAATCGCTTGATCTGCGTCGCCTGCGGCTCGGTGGAACCGCCGGACGATTTGCCGCTGGCGAGCCGGCTGCTCGCGATCCATGAGGGGCTTGCCGCCGTCCTGTCCGGTCACAAGCCGATGGAAGCCGCGGTCGAGCAGACCTTTGTGAACAAGGACGGCGTCGCGACGCTGAAGCTCGGCCAGGCCCGCGGCGTCGCCATGCTGGCGCCCGCGATGTTCGGCATTACTGTTGCCGAATACGCGCCGAACCAGGTCAAGAAGACGGTGGTCGGCGCCGGTCACGCCGACAAGCACCAGATCGCGATGATGCTGAAGATTTTGCTGCCCAAGGCCGAGCCGCCGTCAGCGGACGCCGCCGACGCGCTCGCCATCGCTATCACCCACGCCCATCACCGCCAGAGCACGGCGCTCAGGCTGAAGGTGGCGGGCTTATGATCGGCAAGCTCAAGGGCCTGATCGATTCCTATGGCGAGGATTATGTGCTCCTCGACGTCGGCGGCGTCGGCTATCAGGTGCACTGCTCGACGCGCACGCTGCAGCATCTGCCGTCGCCCGGTGAAGCCGCAGTGCTGTCGATCGAGACCTACGTCCGCGAAGATCAAATAAAGCTGTTCGGCTTCCGCACCGACCAGGAGCGCGAATGGTTTCGCCTGCTCCAGACCGTGCAGGGCGTCGGCGCCAAGGTCGCGCTCGCGGTGCTCGGCACGCTCGTGCCTTCCGACCTCGCAAATGCCATCGCGCTGCGCGACAAGGCCGCGGTGGCGCGTACGCCCGGCGTCGGTCCCAAGGTTGCCGAGCGCATCGTCACCGAATTGAAAGACAAGGCGCCGGCCTTCGCCAATGTCGATCCCGCTGTCGTGCATCTCGCCGGCGCCGTCGACGACCAGCGTGCGCCGCGGCCCGTCGCGGACGCGATCTCCGCGCTCGTCAATCTCGGCTACGGCCAGCCGCAGGCGGCGGCGGCGATTGCATCCGCATCGCGCAGCGCGGGTGAGAATGCCGAGACGGCGCAGCTCATTCGCCTCGGGCTGAAGGAGCTCGCGAAGTGAGCGACCCCAAGGCCAACCGCATGGTCACGCCCGAGCGCCGCAGCGACGATGTCGGCGATACCGCGCTGCGCCCGCAATCGCTGTCCGACTTCGTCGGCCAGCAGCAGGCGCGCAAGAACCTCTCGATCTTCATCGAGGCGGCACGCAAGCGTGGCGAGGCGCTGGATCACGTGCTGTTCGTAGGTCCGCCCGGCCTGGGCAAGACCACGCTGGCGCAGATCGTCGCCAAGGAGCTCGGTGTCGGCTTTCGCGCGACCTCGGGTCCGGTGATCGCCAAGGCCGGCGATCTCGCCGCACTCCTCACCAACCTCGAAGAGCGCGACGTGCTCTTCATCGACGAGATCCATCGTCTGAGCCCCGCGGTGGAAGAAGTGCTCTATCCCGCGATGGAGGACTTTCAGCTCGACCTGATCATCGGCGAGGGCCCGGCGGCACGCTCGGTGAAGATCGAGCTGTCGAAATTCACGCTCGTCGGCGCCACCACGCGCGCAGGCCTCCTCACCAATCCCTTGCGCGACCGCTTCGGCATTCCGGTGCGGCTCAATTTCTACACCATCGAAGAGCTGGAAAGCATCGTCACCCGCGGCGCGCGCGTGCTCAATGTCGGCATGAGCGCCGACGGTGCCAACGAGATCGCGCGCCGTGCCCGCGGCACGCCGCGCATCGCCGGCCGCCTGCTGCGGCGCGTGCGCGATTTCGCCTCCGCCGCCGATGCAGCCTCGATCGACCGCAAGATCGCCGACCACGCGCTGAGCGCGCTCGAGGTCGACGCCGCGGGCCTCGACGCCATGGACCGCCGCTACCTCACCACCATCGCGCAGAACTATGGCGGCGGCCCGGTCGGCGTCGAGACGATGGCTGCCGCGCTGTCCGAGCCGCGCGATGCGATCGAGGACATCATCGAGCCCTATCTCATTCAGTGCGGCTATCTCCAGCGCACACCGCGCGGCCGCCTGCTCACCTCGCACGCCTTCCGCCATCTCGGCATCGCCGAGCCCTCGCGCGATGCCGCGGCACAGTTCGGCCTGTTCGGCTCGGACGAGAGCGACGACTGATCTCGCGCAAATGCCGGGTGCAGCTATCGTCATGAACTCCCGGTAACCTTTGTGCAGACAGTCTGCACGCGAATGCAGACCGTCTGCACGAGCGGACCCAAATTCCGCTTCAATCGGACCGCATCACAAAGCTGCATCACCATCGGGCTTCCATGATCACGCGTCGTCATCTCATCCGTTCCATCGGCGGCCTGTCCGCGCTCGGCGTCTCGACCGCGGCCTATGGCGTCGGCGTCGAGCCGCTGCGGCTCCGCGTCACCCGTTATCACCCGACCCCGCGGCAATGGCCGGCGGATTTTCCGCTCAAGATCGCCATCGTCACCGACATTCATGCCTGTGATCCCTGGATGTCGCTGGAGCGGATCGAGGGCATCGTCGATCGCACCAATGCGCTCAACGCCGATGTCATCGTGCTGCTCGGCGACTATGTCGCGGGTGTTCACCAGGTCACGCGCATCATTCCGTCGAGCGAATGGGCCAAGGTGCTCGCGGGCCTCAAGGCACCGCTCGGCGTCCATGCCGTCATGGGCAATCACGATTATTGGGTGGACAGGGCCGTGCAGCAGGCCGGGCACGGGCCGACAGCCGCCCATCGCGCGCTGGAGGCGGCTGGCATTCCCGTTTACGAGAACGACGTCGTGCGTCTCACCAAGGACGGACGCTCCTTCTGGCTCGCGGGCCTCGGCGATCAGCTCGCCTACTATCCCGCGAAGCGCTATGGCCGAAGCGTGCACCGGCTTGGCGCCGACGATCTCGCGGGCACGCTGGCGAAGGTCACCGACGATGCGCCGGTCATCCTGCTCGCGCATGAGCCCAATATCGCGCCGCTCGTACCCGCGCGCGTCGCGCTGCAACTGTCCGGTCATACCCATGGCGGCCAGGTCCGCCTGTTCGGCTGGTCGCCGGCTGTTCCGCCTCAGCACGGCGTGCGGCTCGCCTATGGTCACTTCCGGCTGAAATGCGACGTCATCGTCTCCGGCGGCCTCGGTTGCAGCATCATGCCGGTCCGCGTCGGCGTGCCGCCTGAGATCGTCGAGGTGACGCTGGGAAGGACGCCGGCCGTGGCATAAGCTGCGCTTGCGCGGCCGGCTGTTTTTGCGCAAAACGGGCCGGTTGCAAAAAGCGAAGAGGCTCGCGACGTGACAGCCCATCTCGACGGCGAGATCCGCGACGGCCGCCATCACATGCAGGTCCGCGTCTACTACGAGGACACGGATTTCTCCGGCATCGTCTATCACGCCAATTATCTCCGCTACTTGGAGCGTGGGCGCACCAATCATCTGCGGCTGATGGGGGCCGAGCAGCAGGCACTGTTCGACCAGGTCGAAACGGAGGGCGCGGGCTTTGCCTTCGTGGTGCGCTCGATGCATCTGGATTTTCTGAAACCCGCGCGGATGGACGACGTGCTCGACGTCGTGACGTGGCCGGTTGCGGTGAAAGGCGCCTCCATCATGCTGGCGCAGGAGGTGCGGCGGGCCGAGGACTTGCTGGTGAAAGCCGAGGTGCGCGTCGCCTTCATCAGCGGCGGCCGCGCCCAGTCGATCCCGAAATCGATCCGCACCCTGATGAAGGCCGATCTGATTTCCTGATCGCCCGATAAGTGATCGCGCGATAAGTGATGGCCTATCGACTCCGCCAATTGCGGCGATAGATTGCGGCCTGGACCAACCGATGAGGCCACCATGTCGCGCCCGCCGCTTCCACCCTTCACCCGTGAGACCGCCGCGCAAAAGGCGCGCATGGCCGAGGACGCCTGGAATTCGCGCGATCCGGTGAAAGTCTCGCTTGCCTACACCGAGGACAGCCGCTGGCGCAATCGCTCGGAGGTGTTCCAGGGCCGCGAAGCCATCGTCGCCTTCCTCACCCGCAAATGGGAGAAGGAGCAGGAGTATCGCCTGATCAAGGACCTCTGGGCTTTCGACGGCAACCACATCGCGGTGCGCTTTCAGTACGAATGGCATGACGCCAGCGGCCAGTGGTATCGCTCCTACGGCAACGAGCAATGGGAGTTCGACGAGCACGGGCTGATGCGGCGCCGCGAGGCCTCGATCAACGACATCATGATTGCGGAGAAAGACCGCCGGTTTCACTGGCCGGCGCCGGGACCGCGGCCGGCGGAGGTGCCGGGGCTGGGGACCGAGCCGTTCTGAGGCTTGCGGAGATAGTGCAGCGAGCACGCTGCACCCTCTCCCCCTGTGGGAGAGGGTGGCTCGCCGCGCAGCGGCGAGGCGGGTGAGGGGTGTCTCTCCGCTCGTGACCCTCTTGCAATTGAGCTTGCCGAAGCAACCCCTCATCCGGCGCTTCGCGCCACCTTCTCCCACAAGGGGCCTGTTGCGTTATCGGCTCTTGAGGCTGAAGACGTCAGGAGAGAAGGCCTTGGTCCCGGTAATTTCCTGCCAAGATCTGTAGTTGTCGCCCTCGGCGGGCGGCTCACGCGGCGATCGTGGCCCA
>NZ_JAPRAQ010000004.1 GCF_029989365.1 Bradyrhizobium sp. Arg816
TTGCCGAGGCCGGCATGGAAGAGAACCCCGTCAACCTCGATCCCCGCATGGCCAAGCTCGCCGGCGGCGTCCACCGCCTCGACGGCCAGCTCATGGTCGTCCTCGACGTCGATCGTGTCCTCGAGCTTAAAACCGAAGTGCAAATGGCTGCCTGAGCTAACCGAAACATCGAAGCCGGAGAACCAAAATGAAGACATGTTTGGTGGTCGATGATTCCAGCGTCGTGCGAAAGATCGCGCGCCGGATCCTGGAAGGCCTGGAATTCGAAGTCACCGAGGCCGAGGACGGCTCGAAGGCGCTGGAGATCTGCCAGCGGCAGCTGCCCGACGCGGTGCTGCTCGACTGGAACATGCCCGTGATGGACGGCTTCGAGTTCATGGGCCACATGCGCCGCCTGCCCGGCGGCGACCAGCCCAAGGTGGTGTTCTGCACGACCGAGAACAACGTGGCTCATATCGCTCAGGCGCTCAGCGGCGGCGCCAACGAGTACATCATGAAGCCCTTCGACAAAGACATCATCGCCGACAAGTTCGCTGAAGTCGGCTTGATCCCGGTCGGACAAGCCATGGTCTGAGTGTCTGGCGAAACCGTTTCAGCCAGAGTGTCCCCAGTACAGCTTCCGAGAGGCTATCCGTGACCCCGACCGAGTATGAGTATCTGCGTAAGTTCCTGAGGGATCATTCCGGGCTCGACCTGTCCGCAGACAAGCAATATCTGATCGAAAGCCGGTTGTTGCCGCTCGCCCGCAAGGCCGGGCTCTCCGGGATCGGCGAGCTCGTGCAGAAGCTGCAGGGCGGCTCGAGTGCGCTCGTCACCAGCGTGGTCGAAGCCATGACCACCAACGAGACCTTCTTCTTCCGCGACAAGGTCCCGTTCGATCATTTCCGCGACACCATCATGCCTGAGGTCATCAAGGCGCGCGCCGGCCGACGAAGCGTGCGCATCTGGTGCGCCGCCGGCTCGACCGGGCAGGAGCCCTATTCGCTGGCGATGTGCCTGAAGGAGATGGGCGCGGCCCTGACCGGCTGGCGCGTCGAGATCATCGCGACCGACCTGTCGCAGGAGGTGCTCGAGAAGGCCAAGGCCGGCATCTACAGCCAGTTCGAAGTGCAGCGCGGCCTGCCGATCCAGATGCTGATGAAATATTTCAAGCAGACCGGCGAGACGTGGCAGATCAATCCCGAGCTGCGCGCGATGATCCAGCACCGGCAGCTCAACCTGCTGCATGATTTTGGCCAGCTCGGCACCTTCGACGTCATCTTCTGCCGCAACGTGCTGATCTATTTCGACCAGGACACCAAGATCAACATCTTCAACCGCCTCGCCCGCCAGATCGAGGGAGACGGCTTCCTGGTACTCGGTGCAGCCGAAACCGTGGTCGGACTGACCGACACGTTCAGGCCGATCCCGGATCGTCGCGGCCTCTACAAGCCGAACGATCCGCGTGCAGCGGCAGCCAAACCGGCGATCGCCGGCGCCGCGCCGCCGCGCATGGCGGTGTTGGCAGGACGATAGGGATGGCAGAGGATGGCAAGGGCGCGGAGCGCGTCACGTTCAGTCGAGGCTATGATGTCTGCATCATGGCGATCGACGGCACGTGGCGGCGCGACTGCAAGCTCAATGCGATTTCCGACACCGACGCCATCCTCACGGTGGATGGCTCGATCCAGGGATTGAACCTGAAGGAATTCTTCCTGCTGCTGTCGTCGACCGGGCTCGCCTATCGTCGTTGCGAGCTGGTGCGCGTCAACGGCGCCGAAATGGACATCCAGTTCTTGCGCGGCAAGAACCGGAAGAAGCGCGGCGCCGCCGGCGGCCGTGACGAGGCAGCGTGATCGCCAAATAGGCCTCGTCCCGCGCGCCCCGTCGCCGTTTTCCGAGACGTTGGTTCATATTTGCTGAAACATCCGGACGAATTCGCCGCACCGGCTTTACGGGGTTGAAGCGCGATCCGTGTATCGATCGCTCGTCTCAATTCTCAGGATACGGTAATGCCCAGAAGCTCCCTCTCTCCCATCCCGTCAAACCTGCCCGACGTCGCCGAGCGGCGTGCGCTTCAGCTTCTGGTGGTCGACGACGACGCCACGCAGCGCAGCCTGATCACGGTCGCCGCCAGGCAGGCCGGCCATGAAGTCACGGTGGCGCCGTCCGTCGCGGAGGCGATCGAGAAGCTCCGCGCCGCCCGCTTCGACTGCGTGACGCTCGACCTCGTGCTGGAGGATGGCGACGGCATCGACGTGCTGCGCGAGATGGCGGCGGCGAAATTCGCGGGCCACGTGATCGTCATCAGCGGCATGGACGGCAAGCGCCGCAGCGCCGCCCGCAGCTTCGCCCGTTCCGTCGGGATCCAGCTCCAGGGCCTGCCGAAGCCGCTCGATCTCGCGGCGCTGCGCATCAGCCTCGCCAATCTCGGCAAGACCGCAATGGGGCTGCCGGCGATGCATACCTGGGGTGGCGTCGCCACCGACGCGATCGTGGAACGGCACCGCACCTGAGGCGCGGAGCTGCCATGCGATCGGACGCGGGCGTTTCGCCGCACTGATCGCAGTTCAAGCCGGGTTGCCGGATTCCGACAGGCATTGCAGGGCGTGGCCGAGGCCCGCCCGGCAGGCGTTGAGAGCGGCGTTCGCGCTGACATAACGCGGCGTGACGTCGTCGAGTATGAAGACGTCGGCGGAACCTTCCGGATCGTTGCTGTGTTCTCGATCCATGGCTGCGGCGATCCGGCGCATACTGGTCTCGATCTGCGCGATCAGCAAGCGCAGGTCGGCGGCGATCAATCGTTGTCTGTCGGCCTCGGATGTCGCGACCAGCGGCGGCGTATCGGCCAAATTTAGCATGGATATTCTCCGTCTCCTGCAATTAGGCGCAATGCCGCTACTTGTGCGTTAAGTCTATGTCCCGTACAAATACGGGTGGGCCGAATCCGCGCCGAACGCCATAACGGTTGGCGCGGACGCGAGTCCGTAATGCCAACTGGATGTGGCACATGGCCGAGCAAACCTCTCGTGGTGAAATCTTCGTGGTCGACGACGACCCTGCGGTTCGCGACACCTTGTCGATGGTGTTGAAGGCGGCGGGTTATGAGGTGATCTGTTTTGCGGACGGCGCAGCCCTGCTCTCCGTCGCGCGGAACCGTACGCCGGCTGCGATCCTGCTCGACGTGCACATTCCCGGAAAGTCGGGCCTCGACATTCTGAAGGAACTGCACGGCGAAGATTATCCGGCGCCGATCTTCATGATTTCCGGGCAGGGCGACATCTCGATGGCGGTGGGCGCCATCAAGAGCGGCGCGCTCGATTTCATCGAAAAGCCGTTCCGCGGCAGCGAGATCGTTGGCCGGCTGGACGAGGCGATCGGAGCCTATGCACGCAGGCAGGCAGAGAGCGTATCGCCGAAATTCTCTTCGCTGCATTTCCCCGGACGCGAGCCGTTGACGCGGCGTGAACGCGAGGTGCTCGAGCAGTTCGCTTCCGGTGCGTCCAACAAGGAAGCCGGCCGCACGCTCGGCATCAGCCCACGCACCATCGAGGACCATCGCGCCAACATCATGAAGAAGCTCGGGGCGCGCAACGCCGCCGATCTGATCCGCATCGTGATGACCGCGGCCCAGCGCGCGTCGTAGTTCTGCCGGTGACGTTTCGTAGCCCGGATGAGCGAAGCGAAATCCGGGATCTGCGCCTGCGGCACCACCTCTCCCGGATTGCGCTGCGCTCCATCCGGGCTACAGGAGATTGATCCTCAGCCGCTCAGCGCCTTGCGGATGATCCGCGCCAGATCGGATTTGCGATACGGCTTCGCCAGCAGCAGAACGCCTGTATCCAGCCGGCCGTGATGGATGATCGCGTTCTCGGTATAGCCCGAGGTGTAGACCACCCTGAGGTCGGGACGCGTCCTCGACACCTCGTCGGCAAGCTGTCGTCCGTTCAACTTGCCGGGCATGATGACGTCGGTGAACAGCAGGTCGAACGGCTTGCCGGTGGCGACGATCGCGAGCGCCTCCGCGGCGTTCGCAGCCTGCAGGGTGACGTAGCCGAGCGAATGCAGCTGCGCCAGCACGTAGTCGCGCACCAGCCGGTCGTCCTCGACCACGAGGATCGTCTCGTGTCCGCCCTCGATCGTCGACGGCGTCACGCCTTCGCCCACGGCCGCGGGCGTCTTGCCGGGCGGCAGATACATCTTGATCGTGGTGCCGTGACCTTCCTCGCTGTAGATCTTGATGTGGCCCGTGGACTGCTTGATGAAGCCGTAGACCATCGAAAGCCCGAGCCCGGTGCCCTTGCCCGGTCCCTTCGAGGTGAAGAACGGATCGAACACCCGGGCCAGCATGTGCGCAGGAATGCCCGTGCCGGTGTCGCTCACGGCGATCAGCACATAGTGTCCGGGCCTGACGTCGTTGACGCTGGCATAGACCTCGTCGAGATAGGCGGTGCCCGTCTCCACGATCAGCTTGCCGCCGCCGGGCATGGCGTCACGGGCATTGAGCGCGAGGTTGAGGATCGCGGTGGTGAGCTGGTTGGGATCGACGATCGCGACGCAGCTCTCGTCCTCGAACACCGATTCGATCTGGATCTGCTCGCCCAGCGTCGGGCGCAACAGCTTTGCGGTGTCGATGATCAGCGAGTTGATGTCGACCTCGCGCGGCTGGAGCGGCTGCTTGCGCGCGAAGGCGAGCAGGTGCTGGGTCAGCTCGGCGCCGCGCCCGGCGGCCTCGTCGATCATCTTCGTGATCGCCGCAAGCTCCGGCTCCTTCGCCACCGCGTCGGCCAAAATTTCGATCGTCCCGGTGATCACGGTGAGGATGTTGTTGAAGTCGTGCGCCACGCCGCCGGTGAGCTGGCCGATCGCCTCCATCTTCTCGGCGTGGCGCATGCGCTCCTCGGACGCGATCTTGTCGGTGAGGTCGCGGTAGAACACGTTGAACAGGATGCCTTCGCGGCGTCTCAGCGCCGTGACGCTCAGCTCGGCCTTGAATTCCTTGCCGTCGCGACGACGAACCGTGAGCTCGCGGCGGCGGTTGAGGGTCTGGCCGTCCTGGGATTCGAGGAAGCGCGCGAGGCCGGCCTTGACCCGCTCGCGCTCACTCTCTGCGACGATGAGGTCGACCGCATTCCTGCCCAGCGCCTCGTCGCGCCGCCAGCCGAACAGCTCCTCGGCCCGCGAGCTCCAGTTCAGGATGGTGCTGCGGTCATCGGTCTGGACGAAGGCGTCGAGCGCGGTCTCCACGATATTGCGCGCGAGCAGCTCGCTTTCGCGCAAGGATTCCTCCGCGCGCCGTGCCTCGGTCATGTCGCGTCCGACGAAGAAGAAGCGCTTGGCCTGATCTGACCAGTTGCCGAGCCAGGACAGCCAGACCTCGCGTCCGTCCTTGTGGATGCAGCGGGTGTCGGCGAGCCTGGGGTGCCCGCCGCGCCGGAGCGCGCGCATTTCCCCGCGGGATTGTTCGAGATGCGCGGGATGGATGAAATCGACGCCGCTGCGGCCGATCATCTCGTCCGGCGGGTAGCCGAGCACGGCCTGGCTGCTCGGGCTGACCTGCACGATATGGCCCCGCGAATCCATGATCATGATCAGATCTTCCGAGGCGTCGAACAGCTGCCGCCGTTCCTCGATCTGCTGTTGCAGTGCGCGCTCGGTCCGTCGCGCATCGGTCAGTCTGCGCGCCGTGCCGGACGCGCCGATGATCTCGCCCGAATTGCCCCTGATCGGTGACAGGCTCACCGAGATTTCGACCGGACTGCCGTCCTTGCGCAGGCGCACCGTTTCGAAATGCTCGATCCGCTCGCCCGTCGCTATCCGCCGCAGATAGTCCTTGCCCTCTTCGCGGCGATCGGGTGGCAGGAGGATCAAGGTCGGCCGTCCGACCGCTTCCTCGGCCGTATAGCCGTAGAGGCGCTCGGCCGCCGCATTCCACCCGATGATGATGCCGTCGAGCGTCTGCATGACGATCGAATCGTCGGAGGATTCGACCGCCGCGCTGAACAGGCGTTCGCGGACGGCGAGCTGGTCGCGCGCGGCCTCGGTGCGCCGCCGCTCCTCGACCTCATGCTCCAGCGCCGCCGTCTTCGCCCGCATTTCATCGATCAGACGGGCAAATGCCCGCGCCAGCATGCCGGTCTCGCCGGGGGCGTCGGTTGGAATTCTAATCGAATTGTCCCGACCGAGCCACTCGACCGCCGCAGTGAGCTGCCCGATCGGCCGGGTCAACGACCGCGCCAGCAGCACGGCCAGCAGGGCGGCGACCAGCACCGCTATGAGGCCGATCGTGATGGTCGTTTTCTCGATGGTGACGGCCGGCGCCATGAAGACGGCGTTGGGCACGACGCGGATGACACCGACCCACTGGTCCTCGGCCAGGATTGCAGGCGCGATCGCGGTGCCGCTCGGCTTGCCGTCACTGCCCGGCACGACCTGCGTCGCACCCAGCGTCGATCCGGTGACTGAAGCGAAATAGGGGAAGTCGTCCTGCCAGTGCGTCGGCGTCCCCAGTTGCGAACCGAATTCGCGGGTGCGATCCGGATGAACGAGATAATCGCCGTTGCGGCCGACGACATAGACCTGTTCGCCGCGCCGGCCCGATATCCTGATACGGTCGAATACCTGGCGCATGTCGACATTGACGACGACGATGCCGAACAGCCGGTGATCGGGCCCAAACAGGGGCGCCGCGACGCGCAAGGTCGGAACATAGGGCACCTGAAGCTCGCCGTTGTCGACGTCCAGATCGACCGGTGAGACGCTGACCTGGTCCTCTGCCAGCTTGATCGCCGCCTGGAAGAAGGAGCGCTCGCCCTTGTTCTGCAGGGCATCGTCGGGAACGGCACGCACCGCTCCGTTCGGGCCGGAGCGGTCGACGCGCAGATATTCGACGCCGTCGGCACCGATGATGCGGAATTTTGCGTAGGCCGGGTTGGCGCCGACGTCGGCCACGAGGCGCGTCAGCAACCGGTCGCGCCAGGTCTTCTCCGAGAGGTGGTCGACCGGATCGACCCCGTCGTTGAAATGGGCATCGATCATGCCGCGCGCGGCGGCACGTGAGCGGAACGTCGCAACGTCGGCGCGGGCGCCGTTCGCATACGCTTCGAGCTGCGAGGCCAGAAGCCGCGAGTGGCCCTCGATACGGTCGAGCACGCGCGGCAGGAAGGCTTGCTCCAGGCTGTAATGGCTCAGCCATCCGACGGCGGCGACCGCAGCCGCGACCAGCAGGATCATTGCGATGGCCAGCCGGGTCGCGAGGGTCATATCGGCCTTCGCGCCGCGTCGCGAACGGTCCCGAATGTCCTGCTAGGCTGCAACATGGATCACCCCGTCATCGGCTGCCGGAGCCGACATTAGCTTGCGGCGCTGATGTGAGGCAGCCGTCGACAGCGGCGAGCAGGGCGTCCGGCCGGAACGGCTTCTGCAGACTCGCGACCGCGCCGAGCTTGGTCGCCATCTTCAGAAAGTCCGGTTCGGCATAGGCGTCCGGGGTGACGGCGCGGCGGCCGGAAATGACGATGATCGGAAGGGCCGGCTGCAGCACGCGGATGTGGCGCATCGTCTCCAGTCCGTCCATGCCGGGCATGAATATGTCGAGGAACAAGAGGTCGAACTGGCTCGCCTCGAACCGGGCAAGTCCCTCGTAGCCATCGCCGGCAACCGTGACGCGATGACCCGCTCTCTCCAGGATCAGCCGGATCGTGATCTGCACGGCCGGGTCGTCATCCACAATCAGGATGTTAGCCACGTCAAAACCTCCGGATCGTACAGGGATGTTCCCCGGCGACCCCAAATCACCGCTTCAAATGCGAAATTGTTGCGCGGATTGCGCCCGTCCTGCAAGCACTTCGCGGCCGGCACATTGTCAGCCTCGCGCGATTCCGGCGACGCCGGCCATATGCATCCTTACGTGCACATAAGACCTCTGACGCAACGCCTGGGGCGTGTCGTGCCTAATCGGTCAGATATTCGGGATGGTGGCTTCGGATCTTGTCGAGCTCGCTGAGCGTGCCCGACAGGTGCTTGCGCAGATGTTCTTGCGCGGCGTCGGCGTCTCCGGCCTCGATCGCGCGCGTGATCAGCTTGTGGTGGCGGACGATGTTCTGGGCCTTGCCGGGCGAAGGCAAATGCAGCCGACGCAGCCGGTCGATATGTCCGCTGCGGCTGCGCACCAGCGTCCACAGGTCTTGCTTTCCGGCGGCGGCGTAGAGTTGGGCGTGGAAGTCGTTGTCGGTGGCCATGAAGGCCTCGAAGTCGCCGGCCTTGGCAAATTGCTGTTGTAGCGCGATGGCGTGATCCAGGCGGACCACGAGCGCCGCGTCCCTGCCGGCGGCGAGCAGGCGGACGATCTCCAGCTCCAGTGCCTGACGCAGGAAATGCGCCTGCTCGGCGCGGCCGATGTCGATCCGGCTGACGACAGTCGCGTGCTGCGGGAAGACGTCGACGAGCCCTTCTTCCTCGAGCCGCATCAAGGCATCGCGCACCGGTGTCGAGCTGATTCCGAACTGGCCGGCAAGCTCGGCGCGTGACAGCGGCGCGCCCGGCGGCAGTTCCAGGGCGATGATCGCATTGCGCAGCCGCTCGAACACCTGCGGCGCGGCCTGGCGGGCGCGGTCGAGCCGGGCGGCAGGTCTCGAAGCGGTTTTTGCCGCGCGCGGCGCGGTATGGGTTGCTTCCATGGCGGGTCCCGCGGGCTTGCCTTTGATGCACTAATATATTAGTGCATCAGCAGGGTCAACGCAGCGCGACGCGCACCCGGAGGAAACACACAACAATGATCAAGCATCTTCGTAGCAAGCTTGCGGCTGCCGCCCTGATCGCCGCAACCGTCCTGCCGGTATCCGCGGCGCATGCGCAGCAGAAATCCGAGATCTCGCTGTCGCGCCAGCCCGGCATTTTCTACATGCCGAGCCACATCATGGAAAAGCAGAAGCTGATCGAGAAGCATGCAGCTTCGCTCGGCGTACCCGGCGTCACCACCAAATGGGTGACCTTTTCCGGCGGCGGCGCGCAGACCGATGCGTTGCTCGCCGGCGGCGTCGACATCCTCAACACCGGCACCGGCAATCTTCTGTTGCTGTGGGACCGCACCCGCGGCGGCGTGAAGGGCATCGTCGCGACCTCGGCGCAGCCGATGACGCTGATCAGCCGCGACGCCAACATCAAGTCGATCAAGGATTTCGGTCCGAGCGACAAGATCGCGGTGCCGACGGTGAAGGTTTCGACGCAGGCGATCGTGCTTCAGATCGCGGCCGCCGAGGCCTTCGGTGCCGACCAATGGTCGAAACTGGACGCCAACACCGTGCAGCTTGGCCATCCCGACGCCTATGCGGCGCTGTCCAATCCCAAGCACGAGGTGCACACCCACTTCTCGATCCCGCCTTTCACCTTCCTCGAGCTGAAGAACGTGCCGGGCGCGCATGTCGTGCTGAACTCGCCTGACGTGATGGGCGGTCCGCTGAGCCAGGCCCAGTTCTTCACCACGACGAAATTCGCCGATGCCAATCCGAAGATCATCCAGGCGGTGCGCGATGCCACCAAGGAAGCGCAGGATCTGATCCGCAGCGACACCAAACAGGCGGTCGAGATCTACAAGGAGATCACCGGCGACAAGACCTCGGTGGAAGAGTTGCTCGATCTCCTGAAGCAGCCCGGCATGATGGAATGGAATCTCGAGCCGCAGGGCACGATGAAATTCGCAGCCCATCTGTACAAGACCGGCACGCTGAAGATGCAGCCCAAGGCCTGGACGGACTATTATCTCCCCGTCGCGCACGACCTGAAAGGCAACTGATGGCGCTGCTCGACGTCAACGGGGTGACGCTGCGCTACAAGACCTCCAGCGCCGTCGTCACCGCCACCGAAAGGGTCAGCTTCACCGTCGACAAGTCCGACCGCTTCGTGTTGCTCGGGCCGTCCGGCTGCGGCAAGTCGACCCTGCTCAAGGCCGTCGGCGGCTACATGAGCCCGAGCGAGGGCCGCATGAGCATCAACGATCGCGAGATTCATGGTCCGGGCGCCGACCGCATGATGATCTTCCAGGAGTTCGACCAGCTCCTGCCGTGGAAGAGCGTGCTCGCCAATGTGATGTTCCCGCTGCTGACCGCGCGAAAGCTATCGCGCAAGGACGCCGAGGCGCGGGCACGGGCCTATATCGAGAAGGTCGGCCTCACCCGCGTCGTCGATGCCTATCCGCACACGCTGTCCGGCGGCATGAAGCAGCGCGTTGCGATCGCGCGCGGCATGGTGATGGAGCCTGATATCCTGCTGATGGACGAGCCGTTCGCCGCGCTCGACGCGCTGACGCGGCGCACCTGCCAGGACGAGCTGCTTCAGCTCTGGAGCGAGACCAAATTCACGGTGCTGTTCGTGACCCATTCCATCGCGGAAGCGATCCGCATCGGCAACCGCATCCTGCTGCTGTCGCCGCATCCCGGCCGGGTCAAGGCCGAGGTGGTCGATGTCGACAAGGTCGCGAATGGAGACGGCAGCGCCGGCCGGCTGGAGAAGGAGATCCACGATCTCCTGTTCGCGGCCGAAGCTGTGGCGCATTGAGGGGGCCTGTTATGGGCGAAGCGAGAATATTGCTGCGTGACGCGTCGGTTGCCGCGACCGGCGGTGCGGGCGAGGTCGAGCGCAAGCTGAGCGTGCCGGAGCTGTTGTGGAACGACGGCTTTGTCCGCAAGACCGTCATCATCCTGTTCCTGGCAGCCGTCTGGGAAGCCTACGGCCTCTATCTCGACAATCCCCTGCTGTTTCCGACGCTGCACGACACCATCGTGACACTGTACGACCGGGTCAAGGACGGCACCATTCCGATGCGCGCATGGACCTCGCTGAAGGTGCTGTTCATGGGCTATTCGGCCGGCATCGTGCTGGCCGCGATCTTCACCGTGCTCGCCATCTCGACGCGGATCGGCACCGACTTCCTGGAAACGGTCACGGCGATGTTCAACCCGCTGCCGGCGATCGCGCTGCTGCCGCTCGCCTTGATCTGGTTCGGGCTCGGCAACGGCAGTCTTGTTTTCGTGCTGATCCATTCGGTGCTGTGGCCGGTCGCGCTCAACACCCATTCCGGCTTCAAGAGCGTGTCCAACACGCTGCGCATGGTCGGGCGCAATTACGGCCTGCGCGGGCTGCCTTATGTCGCGAAAATCCTGATTCCGGCGGCCTTCGGCTCGATCCTCACCGGCCTGAAGATCGGCTGGGCCTTTGCCTGGCGCACGCTGATCGCGGCCGAGCTGGTGTTCGGCGTGTCCTCGGGGCAGGGCGGACTCGGCTGGTTCATCTTCGAGAACCGCAATCTCCTCGACATACCTGCGGTCTTCGCAGGCCTCTTGACGGTGATTATCATCGGGCTCTTTGTCGAGAACCTGATCTTCCGCGCCATCGAGCGGAACACCGTGCAGAAATGGGGCACCCAATCATGACCAAGAAGAAAATCACGCCCGACCAGCTCCGCAGCGCGCGCTGGTTCGCGCCCGACGACCTCCGCTCGTTCGGCCACCGCTCCCGCACCATGCAGATGGGCTACGCCCCGGAGGAGTGGAAGGACCGCCCGATCATCGCGATCCTCAACACCTGGTCGGACGCGCAGCCCTGCCACATGCACTTCAAGTCGCGCGTCGACGACGTCAAGCGCGGCATCCTGATGGCCGGCGGCCTGCCGATCGAGCTGCCGGCGCTGTCGCTGTCGGAATCGCTGCTGAAGCCGACCACGATGCTCTATCGCAACCTTCTGGCGATGGATGCCGAGGAGCTGCTGCGCAGCCATCCCGTCGACGGCGTGGTGCTGATGGGCGGCTGCGACAAGACCACGCCGGCGCTGCTGCTCGGCGCGACCTCGATGAATATCCCGGCGATCTATCTGCCGGCAGGTCCGATGCTGCGCGGTAACTGGAAGGGCAAGACGCTCGGCTCGGGCTCGGACGGTTGGAAATATTGGGACGAGCGGCGCGCCGGAAAAATCTCCGACAAGGACTGGCTCGATATCGAAGCCGGCATCGCGCGGAGCTACGGCACCTGCATGACCATGGGCACGGCCTCGACCATGACCGCGATTGCCGAGGCGATCGGCATGACGCTGCCGGGCGCCTCCTCGATTCCCGCTGCCGACGCCAACCACATCCGGATGGCCTCGGAATGCGGCCGCCGCATCGTCGAGATGGTGTGGGAGGATCTGACGCCGAAGACGATCCAGACCCGAAAAGCCTTCGAGAACGCAATTGCTGTGGCCATGGCGATGGGCTGCTCGACCAACGCGATCATCCATCTGATCGCGCAGGCCCGCCGCGCCGGCCTCGACATCGGCCTCGACGACTTCGAGAAGGCGAGCCGCAAGGTGCCCGTGATCGCCAACGTCCGTCCGAGCGGCGACGCCTATCTGATGGAAGACTTCTTCTATGCCGGCGGCCTGCCGGCGCTGATGGGCCAGATCAAGCCGCACCTGCATCTCGACTGCATCACCGTTACCGGACAGACGGTCGGCGAGAACATCGACGGCGCCGAAGTGCACAATGCCGATGTGATCCGTTCGGTCGAAAACCCCATCTACAAGGAAGGCGCGCTCGCCGTACTCAAGGGCAATCTCGCGCCCGACGGCTGCGTCATAAAACCCTCCGCCTGCGCGCCGCGCTTCCTCAAGCATACCGGGCCTGCGCTGGTGTTCGACGATTACCCCTCCATGAAGAAGGCGGTCGACGATCCCAATCTCGACGTCACCGAGGACCATATCCTGATCCTGCGCAATGCAGGGCCGCAAGGTGGCCCGGGCATGCCGGAATGGGGCATGCTGCCGATCCCGACCAAGCTCGTGAAGCAGGGCGTGCGCGACATGGTGCGGATCTCGGATGCGCGCATGAGCGGCACCAGCTATGGCGCCTGCATTTTGCACGTCGCGCCCGAATCTTATGTCGGCGGCCCGCTGGCGCTGGTGCGGAACGGCGACCGCATCACGCTCGACGTCGCCGCGCGCACCATCAATCTCGATGTCCCCGAAGCCGAGCTCGATAAACGCCGCGCCGCCTGGAAGCAGCCCGAGCGCCGCTTCGAGCGCGGCTATGGCTGGATGTTCACAAAACACATCAAGCAGGCCAATGACGGCTGCGACTTCGACTTCCTCGAGACCGATTTCGGTGCGCCGATCGGCGAGCCGTCGATTTACTAGAGAGCATGACATGACCAAACTCAGCGAAGCCACCCGCAACAAGCTCAAATCCGTCTCCACGGCGACCGTCGCCACTGCGCTGTTCAAGCGCGGCCTGCGCATCCAGATGATCCAGGATGTGCACCCGCTCGGCGCCGACCAGCCGACCATGGTCGGCGAGGCCTTCACGCTGCGCTACATGCCGGCGCGCGAGGACCTCAATACCATCGACGTCTTCAAGGACCGTTCGCATCCGCAGCGCAAGGCGATCGAGGATTGTCCGCCCGGCAGCGTGCTGGTGATGGACAGCCGCAAGGACGCGCGCGCGGCGTCCGCCGGCGCGATCCTGGTGACGCGTCTGATGAAGCGCGGCGTCGCCGGTGTCGTCACCGACGGCGGCTTTCGCGATTCCGCCGAGATCGCGAAGCTCGGCATTCCCGCCTACCATCATCGTCCCTCGGCGCCGACGAATCTCACGCTGCACCAGGCGATCGAGATCAACGTGCCGATCGGCTGCGGCGATGCGCCGGTGTTTCCGGGCGACGTCATCCTCGGCGATGCCGACGGCGTCATCGTGATCCCCGCGCATCTCGCCGATGAGATCGCCAACGAAACCTTCGAGATGACGGCGTTCGAGGATTTCGTCACTGAGGAGGTCGGCAAAGGTCGCGGCATCTTCGGTCTCTATCCCGCCACCGATCCGCAGACGCTCACCGATTTCGCGGAATGGCGGAAGAAGAACGGTCGCTAGACCAAGACCAATCACATCAAGAAACAGGCCGGCCGCATCAAGCGCCGGCCTTTTGTCGAGCAGGGGAGGACTTCAATGAATTTTACACGACGCAATCTCTTGGCCGGTGCTGGCGCAACTGCGGCTTCCGCACTTCTGGCCCGCGCCGCCAGTGCCCAGTCGTTTCCGTTCGCGCCCAACCAGCGCTACCCCGATCCCGCCGTCCAGATCCTCGATCCGAGCTTTGGAAAATACCGGCTCTATTCCTCGACGGTCGAGCAGGTCGCGACCGGGATGCGCTGGGCCGAAGGCCCCGCCTATTTCCCCGAAGGCGGCTATCTGCTGTTCTCGGACATTCCCAACAACCGGATCATGAAGTTTGACGAGAAGACCGGCCAGACCAGCGTCTTCCGCGCCAACGCCAACTACGCCAACGGCAATGCGCGCGATCGCCAGGGCCGCCTCGTCACCTGCGAGCACTCCGTCACCCGCCGCATCACCCGCACCGAGAAGGACGGCAAGATCACCGTGCTCGCCGACAAGTTCGAGGGCAAGCGGCTGAATTCGCCGAACGACATCGTGGTGAAGTCGGACGACAGCATCTGGTTCACCGATCCGCTGTTCGGCATCAACGGCGAGTGGGAAGGCAAGAAGGAGAAGGCCGAGCAGGCCACCACCAACGTCTATCGCATCGCCAAGGACGGCAAGATCAGCGCCGTCCTCACCGACCTCGTCAATCCCAACGGTCTTGCCTTCTCGCCGGACGAGAAGAAGCTCTACATCGTCGAATGGAAGGGCACGCCCAACCGCAGCATCTGGAGCTACAATGTCGGCGAGGACGGTGCCTTAAGCGGCAAGACCAAGCTGATCGACGCGGCTGACCAGGCCTCGCTCGACGGTTTTCGCGTCGATCGCGACGGCAATCTCTGGTGCGGCTGGGGCTCCAACGGCGCGCTGCAATCCGAGCCCACCGACATCGGCGGCCGCAAGGTGTTTCAGCTCAAGGGCAAGTCGGAGGATCTCGACGGCGTCATGGTGTTCAACGCGGACGGCAAGCCGCTCGCCTTCATCAAGCTGCCCGAACGCTGCGCCAACCTCTGCTTCGGCGGCCCGAAGAACAACCGGCTTTATATGGCGAGCAGCCACTCGGTGTATGCGCTGTATGTGGAGGCGCATGGGGCGGTGTGAGGCAGAGGTGGCCAGCTAAGCCGCGGTAGGGTGGGCAAAGCGACTTGTCCGCCGTAGCTCGAAGAGCGAAGGCGGAAGCGTGCCTACCGCTCTCGTCGCAATTGCTGAAAGATGGTGGGCACGGCGCGACGCACCTTTGCCCACCCTACAAAGCTGCCGAATTCCTTCGCCTCTCCCCGCGCGCGGGGAGAGGCCGTAGCCCGGATGGAGCGTAGCGTAATCCGGGACGGTCTTGCCGCCTGCACGAATCCCGGATTTCGCTGCGCTCCATCCGGGCTACAAGGTCACGCCTCCGCCATCCCGGCCGCCCACAGCGCGAACGCATAGACGATCGCGACTTCGTCGAGACGATCAAACCGCCCCGATGCGCCGCCGTGGCCGGCGCCCATGTTGGTGCGGAGTAACACCGGGCCGCCGCCGCTCATGGTCGCGCGCAGGCGCGCGATCCATTTGGCGGGCTCCCAATAGGTGACGCGCGGGTCGGTCAGGCCGCCCATCGCCAGGATCGCCGGATAGTCCTTCGCCGCGACATTGTCGTAGGGCGAGTAGGACAGGATGGTGCGAAAATCCTTCTCGCTCTCGATCGGGTTGCCCCATTCGGGCCATTCCGGCGGCGTCAGCGGCAGCGTGTCGTCGAGCATGGTGTTGAGCACGTCGACGAACGGCACTTCGGCGACGATGCCCGCGAACAGCTCGCCGGCGCGGTTTGCCACCGCGCCCATCAGCATGCCGCCGGCCGAGCCGCCATGGCCGACGATGCGTTTTGCGCTGGTGTATTTCGCATCGATCAGCGCCCGTGCGCTGGCGGCAAAATCGTCGAACGAGTTGGTCTTCTTCTCGCGCTTGCCGTCGAGATACCAGCCCCAACCCTTGTCGGCGCCGCCGCGAATATGGGCGATGGCGTAGACGAAACCACGATCGACCAGCGACAGCCGGTTGGCATTGAAGGAAGCCGGCATCGCCATGCCGTAGGAGCCGTAGCCGTAGAGCAGCAGCGGCGCCGAGCCGTCGAGCTTCAGCCCGCGGCGATAGAGGATCGAGACCGGCACCTCGGCGCCGTCATGCGCCTTGGCCATGATGCGCGTGGTGACATAGTCGGCCGCATCGTGGCCGGACGGGATCTCCTGGCGCTTGCGCAAGGTGCGCGTGCGCTTGACCATGTCGTAGTCGTAGACTTCCGAGGGCGTCGTCATCGACGAATAGGCGAAGCGCAAATTGGTCGTGTCGAATTCATAGGAGCCCATCGTATCCAATGAGTAGGCGGCCTCATCGAAGGCGATGGCGTGCTCGTCCTTTGTCGTGAGGTCGCGGATCACGATCGACGGCAGCGCATTGGCGCGCTCAAGCCGCACCAGATGGCCGGCATAGAGATCGAGGTCGATGATGTAGATGCCGGGACGATACGGGATCAGATCGCGCCAGTTCTTGCGCTCGGGTGCGCCAAGCGGCGCGGTGACGATCTTGAAATCGATGGCGTCGTCGGCATTGGTCAGGATGAAGAGCTCGTCGCCGCGGTCGGCCAGCGAATATTGCACGCCGTCCTCGCGCGCCGCGACCAGGCGCGGCGGCGCTTCGGGGTGGGCGAGATCGATCAGCCGTTGCTCCGAGGTCTCGTGATCGCCGCCCGCGATCACGCAGAAGCGGCCGCTGGTGCTCTCGTGCAGATGGGTGAACCAGCCGGAATCCTGCTCCTCGTAGACGAGCGTGTCGTCGGCCTGCCCAGTGCCGAGCTTGTGCCGCCACACCTGCATCGGCCGGTGATTGTCGTCGAGCTTCACATAGAAGAAGCTCTTGCAGTCCGCGGCCCAGACGATGCCGCCGTCGGTCTCCTCGACCAAATCGTCAAGATCTTTGCCCGTGGCCCAGTCGCGGACGCGGATGGAAAAATACTCCGAGCCCTTGGTGTCGGCGCTCCAGGCTTGCAGCTTGTGATCGTTCGAGTGGCGGCTGCCGCCGAACTTGAAATATTTGTGGTCTTTGGCGAGCGCATCGCCGTCGAGCACGATATGGCCCTCGCCACCGTCGCGCGGCATGCGGCCGAACAATTCGTGCTGGCCGCCCTCGCGAAACCTGCGGAAATAGGCGAACGGGCCGTCGGGCGAGGGCACGCTGGAATCGTCCTCCTTGATCCGTCCGCGCATCTCGCGCACCAGCGTCTTCTGCAGCGACGAGGTGTGGCCGAGCAGGCTCTCGGTGTAGCCGTTCTCGTCATCGAGATAGTTGCGGATGTCGGGATCGAGCACGGCGGGATCGCGCAGCACCTCCTGCCATTTCTCGTCCTTCAGCCAGGCATAGTCGTCGGTCACGGTGATCCCGTGCCGCGTGAAGGAATGCGGCCGGCGCGGGGCGACGGGAGGCTGGGAAGGTGTCTTGGCTTGGGTCACTCGGTCCTCATTCAACTGCGTGTTCCACCTTATATCGTCCCGTTTCTACGAATTGCCAGCACGGCTGTTCCAGCCACTGCGCCAAGTCGCCGGGTTGTTGATCGCCCCCTTGTATGCTTAAGGGGCGATACCCCCGCCGCCGGTCCAGCCTGATGCTCTTCAATTCCTACCCGTTCATCCTGCTGTTCCTGCCGGCCGTGCTGGCCGGCTATTTCTGGCTAGGGCGGCGCAGCAATCTGGCGCCGGTGATCTGGCTGGCGCTGGCCTCGCTCGCCTTCTACGCCATCGGCAGCTGGCAGATCGTGGCCCTGCTGCTGATCTCGATCGCCTTCAACTACGGCGTCGGCTATCTCCTGATCGCGGCGAAGCTCGCGCCAATGCAACGAAAGGCGGCGCTCGCGCTCGGCGTAGTCGGCGACCTTCTCGTGCTCGGCATCTTCAAATATGCCGGCTTCGTCGCCGAGAACATCAATGCGCTGGCCGGCACGCATGTCGCGGTCCACATCCTGCTGCCGGTCGGCATCTCCTTCTACACCTTCACGCAGATCGCGTTCCTGGTGGATGCGTATCGTGGCCAGGTCGCGCGTTACGCCTTGCCGCACTACGCGCTGTTCGTGACATACTTTCCGCATCTGATCGCGGGGCCGATCCTCCACCACAAGGACATGATCCCGCAATTCGAGCGGAAGGAGACCAAGCATCCGGACGCGCATCTGATCCTGTGCGGAATCATCATCTTCGCGATCGGCCTGTTCAAGAAGACCTGCCTTGCCGACGGCATCCAGCCCCTGGTGGCGCTCGCCTTCGAGGCGCGCTCGCCGAGCTTTGATCAGGCCTGGTGTGGTGCACTCGCCTACACGTTCCAGCTCTATTTCGACTTCTCCGGCTATTCCGACATGGCGATCGGGATATCGCTGATGTTCGGCATCTTCCTGCCAGTGAATTTCAACTCACCCTACAAGGCCACCAGCATCGTCGAGTTCTGGCGCCGCTGGCACATGACCTTGTCGCAATTCCTGCGCGACTATCTCTACATCTCGCTCGGCGGCAACCGCCGCGGCCGCGTGCTGCGCTATGTCAATCTGATGATCACGATGCTGCTCGGCGGCCTCTGGCACGGCGCGGCCTGGACTTTTGTCGTCTGGGGCGCGCTGCATGGCGCCTATCTCTGCGTCAATCACGCCTTCAATGCGCTGGTGCCTGACGTCCCGACGTTGCTCGTGAGCCCGGTCCGCATCGTCGGAGCCGTGCTGACGTTCCTCGCCGTCGTCGTGGCCTGGGTTTTCTTCCGCGCCGAGAGCGTCGCGTGGGCGCTGCGCGTCCTCCACGCAATGGCCGATCCGTCGAATATCGTCCTCGGCCGCGAGGAGGTCGCCGCATTGGTTCTGGTGTCGATCTACGCCGCATTGGTGTGGCTGGCGCCGAACACGCAAGCAATCATGGGATACGATCACGACAATCGCAGGGTCGGCGAGGCCCTGCCGGCAGGGCGGATGCGACCGCTGGTCCTTTACGGCGCCTCGCTGGTGCTCGCTCTCGGGATTCTCGGCATCCAGAGCCACAGCGAATTCATCTATTTCCGGTTCTGATGCGGGGCAATTTCACACATCTGAGGCGTCTTCTGCTCGCCGGCATCGTCTGCGTGCTGGGCGCGGCGGTGCTCACCTATCTCGTCGATCCCCTGCAACTGTTTCGCCCGTCGCGACTGGCCTTCTATTCCGACGACACGCGCGTGCAGAATGCTGGGCTAATCCGCAGCCAATCGTTCGACACCGCCTTCATGGGCACCTCGCTCGCGATCCATTTCCGCCAGAGCGACATCGATCGCGCGCTCGGCGTCCACTCGCTCAAGCTGGCAATGACCGGGTCCAATTCGCGCCAGCAGGGCTTTGTGCTGGAGCAGGCGATCGGGCGCGGCGCCCGGCGCGTGGTGTGGGCGATGGACGATTTCATCTTTGTCGATGCGGCGGATATCGAGGCCGATCCCTTTCTCTCCGTCGATCTCTATCGCCAAACGACGAAGGGCATCGCGTCCTATCTGTTCAGCGCCGCGATGGCGAAGGAATCCCTGTTCGCGCTGCTGCGGTCGATCCCGCAGCTGCAACAGCCGCTGGCGCGGGCGGCGCCGTTTCTCCCCGTCAAGTTCGCGCTGTCCGACGTCGACGACATCTACGCGCTGCCGCGCGATTTCGACGTCGCGCGTGACTACAATGCGAAGAAGACGCTTGCCTCGTTCGCCTACATCACGAGCCCCGTGCGCAGCCGCTTCCTCGGCGAAGGCTATGGCTACGACGCCATGGTCCGGCATTTCGAGCGCGACGCCGCAGGCCTGATCACGCGTCATCCGGACGTGACTTTCGACATCTACCTCCCGCCCTATTCGATCCTGCAATTCGTTGCGATGCGCGATGCCTCGCCTGCAACGCTGAAGATCATCACCGACCTCACCGCGCGCATCGCCGAGCGGCTGACGCAGCTTCCGAATGTGCGTCTGTACGATTTCCGTGCGATCAGGGCGGTGACGCACGATCTCGATAACTACAGCGACGTCATCCATCATTCGCCGGTGGTGGACGCGATGGTGCTGAGTTGGCTGGCGCGTGGGGAGTATCGCGTCGATCCCGAGGCGCCGCTCGCGTCGCTGGATGCGCTGAAGGCGCAGGTCGAAGCGTATCGAGTCGCGCACTGAACTTCCCCTCTCCCCCTGTGGGAGGGTGGCTCGCAGCGT
This sequence comes from Bradyrhizobium sp. Arg816, assembly GCF_029989365.1. GTDB lineage: Bacteria > Pseudomonadota > Alphaproteobacteria > Rhizobiales > Xanthobacteraceae > Bradyrhizobium. The sequence goes on from NZ_JAPRAQ010000004.1 coordinate 20,154, forward strand.
AGCGGCGAGACGGGTGAGGGGTATCTACCCGCGAGTCCATCTCGCAATTGAGTTCGCTGAGACAACCCCTCATCCGGCGCCATAGCCGAAGCTTCGCTTCGGCGTTCCTAAGAACGGCGGCCGAAGGCCGCCTTCGCCACCTTCTCCCAACAAGGGGAGAAGGAAGAAAGAAGCCCTGCGTTCGCAGGGACGACGGCGGCGCCTTACACCGCCACCTGCTCGCCGAGATAAGCGACCGCGGCTTCCAGCCCGCCCTTGCCGTGCGGGATCTTCAGCGCATTCAACCCGATCTCGATGACCCCCAGCGTGCCGAGCAGCATCGGCGCATTGACGTGGCCCATATGGGCGATGCGGAAGGCTTGTCCCGAGAGATCGCCGATGCCGGTGCCGAGCACGACGCCGCACTTGTCCTTGCAATAGCGTTGCAGCAGCGCCGGATCATGGCCGTTGCTCATGGTCACCGTGGTCACGGTGTTGGAGCGCTCGCTCGCCTCCGCGACGTTGAAGCCGAGCACCTGGCCTTCCGACCAGGCGGAGACGGCGCGGCGCGCGGCTTCGCCGAGCAGGCTATGGCGGCGGAAGGCGTTCTCCAGTCCTTCCTCGTGTAGCAGGTCGATCGCCTGGCGTAGCGCGAACAGCAGATGCACCGGCGCGGTGCCGGCATATTTGCGATAGTGCTCGGTGCCCTCGCGCTCGCTCCAGCTCCAATACGGCGTGCTCATGTTGGCCTTCTTGTGCACCTCGAGCGCGCGCGCGTTGGCGGCGACGAAGCCGAGGCCGGGCGGGGTCATCAGGCCCTTCTGCGAGCCGGACATCGCGACGTCGATGCCCCATTTGTCCATCTCGAACGGCATGCAGCCGAGCGAAGCGACGGTGTCGACCATGTACAGCGCGGGATGGCCGGCGGCCTTGATCGCCTTGCCGATCGCCTCGATGTCGTTCTGCACGCCGGAAGCCGTATCGACCTGGACGACGACGACGGCCTTGATGGTGTGCTCCTTGTCGCGGCGCAGGCGCTCCTCGACCTCGTGCGGCCGCACCGCGCGGCGCCAGTCGCCCTTGAGCACCTCGACCTCGGCGCCCATCAGCGCTGCTGCGTGGCCCCAGCCGATCGCGAAGCGCCCGCTCTCCAGCACCAGCACCTTGTCGCCGCGCGACAGCACGTTGCTCAGCGCGGCTTCCCAGGCGCCGTGGCCGTTGGCGATGTAGATGTAGGACTTGCCCTTGGTCGCGAACAGCTTCGAGATGTCTGCGAGAAGTGTATCGGTCAGCTCGTGCATCTCTTTGGAGTAGATGTCGATCGCCGGACGATGCATCGCCTGCAGCACCTCGTCGGGCATCGTGGTGGGCCCGGGGATGGCCAGAAATTCCCGGCCCGCGCGAACGGTCATTGCTGTTGGTCCTTGTGTCGTGATGACAGTCTGGAGGGTTGCTCGCTTAGGCTTTTACGCGTTGGAGGCAACTAAGAAAAGCGCGTAAAACGCAGGTCTGGGGTGGTTTTTGTTCGAGCATGGTCTTGTCGGAAAACCGCCTCACACTTTTCCGGACCATGCACTCATCTCTTGGTTTCCCGGCAGCCGGCGGCTTCAGCCTCTTCCACCGAGCAGAACCAGCGGGTGCCCTTGCTGATCTTCATCTTGATCTGGGTGTACCAGCGGCTGGTCGGCTGGTGATAGATGCACTCGCCGGCGGTGTTGACGTTGCCCTTGATGGTGCAGTCCGGCGAGGGCGCGACGGGCCCGGAGGCCGAGGCGAGCAGCACCGCATGCGCGCCCTCGGGCGGCTTGGTCGCGCCCAGGATGGTGGTCTTCTTGTTGCGGACGCGCCAGTCCCACGGCGCGATGAAGGCGCCCTGCCACATGCCGGCTTTGGCCTCGCGCGCGGCGGCCTCATCGGGTTCGTAGTCGTGCGAGACGCGGGTGTAGGCGAGTGCCCAGCCGCTGCGCACCAGCCATTTCTGGATGTCCTCGCCGCCGACCTCGCAGCGCGCCACGGTGCGGCCGCGCCGGTCGATCGCGCGGGCGTGGCAGACCCAGTTCTTTCCTTCGGTGTATTTGGCGAGTTCGTCGCGCGCCGCGATGCCGCAGGTCCAGCGCTCGCCCTTGGTGTTGAGGCAGAGCTGGTCGGACGACGGCGCGTCGATGCCGCCGAGCCGGATCCGCGTATTGCCGATCACGACGGAATCGCCGTCGCGGACCTTTGCCGTGCCGGTGATGTCGGCGGCCTCGGCCAGCGAGGGGATGGCGAGCAAAGACAGCGCAATCAGGAATTTTCGCAACATGCCGGTCCGCGTGTTCAGGACAATCTCGATAAGCCGCGCAATTGTGGTCGGCTTTTGTCCGCCCGGCCAGCATATGCCTAACGATTGAGCTTTCAACTTCCCGTCATTGTGGCGGGCCTTCGCTTACCCTCCCCTGGAGGGGGAGGGTCGGCACGCGATCGAGCGAAGCGAGATTTCGTGACGGGGGGGGTGATCTCTCCACTCGGGCACTGTTCGTCGCGGAGAGACCGTCACCCCACCCCGCTCGCGCTGCGCGCGATCGACCCTCCCCCTCCAGGGGAGGGTAAGAGGACTCATCACCCCCGCGCCATCGCCCGCTTCGCTACCGCCAGCGCCATCAGCACGAAGGCCGACGTCACCTCGGGACCACCCACCAGAATCCGCGTCGGCGTCTTCATCTTGTTCCATTCATAGGCGCGGAACGGGCCGCGGCGGCCGCCTTCGCCGAGGCTCGCGACGATCACGTTCAGCGCCGGTGCAAAGGCGCGCGGGTCGGCGCCGAGATGGCCGAGCGCGATCAGCGCCAGCGCTGCGTCGAACACGTTCATCTCCGCGGCCATCAGCTCGCCCTTGACGTAGGAGAGCACGCGATGGCGGATGAAATCGAAATCGCCGTCGGGGTCGATCGCCGCCTGCGCCGCCAGCGGCAGCGCCAGGAAGGCCGCATAGCAGCGGCCGAAATAGGCGCTGTAGAGCTCGGGCAGATAATAGATGTGCGAGCGCGGATTGGCGAAGGCACCGCTGGCGGCGAGCCGCTTCTGGAAGCCGATGATCCGGTGCACGGTGGCCAGCCGCGCCGGCGTCTCCAAAACCTTCCAGCGCGCGAGGTTGCGGAAGCTCACCTCGAGAATGTCGAGATTGAGCGTCGGATCGAGATCGTTGCCATAGGGCCGCTCGCCTTTGAGGTTGTCGATCCAGGTCGCGACGCCGCCCTCGTAGTCGATGTTGTCGTTGAGCGGCACGGTCACGCGCGGTTCGTTGACGCCGGCGAGCACCTGATAGCCCGAATAGAAGTCCAGCAGCGGCTGGTCGATGATCGGATCGGTGCAGCCGGCTTGGGTCGCTGCCGAGATCGAGCACGCCGTGGTGTCGCAATCCGGCACGTAGACGCCGAAGCCGAGGTCCTGCTTGATCTGGGCGAAGAAACGGGAAAAGCGCGGATGCGGCGCCGGCGCGAGCGCGGTGATGACATTGAAGCGTGTGCCGTCGATACCCTCGACTTCCTCGCGGCTGATGTTGACGCAGAAATCGACCATGTCGGCGATCGCACGCTCGGTTGCAATCTTGTCGGCCGGCGAGGCGAGCCCGGTCTCGACATAGCTCAGCAGCGCCTCGATGAAGAACGCGTCGTAATAGGCCGAGCGGTGTCGGATCTGTACCGGCTCCCACATCGGCTCGGCAACGCCGCTCCAGGGCGGATTGACGACGGCCGCTGCCGGCGAGCGCGCGATGAAGACGCGGGCGAGGTTGAACAGCAGCGAGGAGTTCTTGTAGCCGCGCGCGTTCAGCCCCGTCAGCGCCATGGTCAGCTCGCGGCCGCGGACATCGGGGTCGCCGATCAGGTTGAAGGCGGCATAGGTCGGCAGGAAACCGTTCTTGCGGTACGAGCCGAGCAGATGCTGCGCGCAGTCGCGGATCACGCCGTCGATCTGCGCTTGTTGCGGCGCTAATCCGGTGAATATCGCCGGCGGCGGTTTTGGATGATCGAGCGCGATGCTGTCGACGAGATCGGCGACGGGCTGGCCGACCGCCGCCCAATCGGGCTCGGCGTCGTCGCGCGCCCGCGCCAGCGCCGTGCGAAGCCGGCTCAGCTTCGCCTCGTCGCGCAACTCGGGCAGCCCGGCGCGACGGAGCAGGATCCGCAATGCGGGATTGCCGAGCGCGGTCTTGTAGAATTTGGCCAGATGCGGATCGCCGCTGGCCGGGCCCGACAATACGGGATCGCAGACGTCGTAAAGCGAGGGGCCGTCTTTTCGCGCCGTCAGCGCCCGGCAGGCGGCGCCGGCAAAATAATGAAAGCTCATGAAATACCTGGTCGCGGGGTCTTGGCCAGGGGCCGGCCGGCACGCTCCCATCTGCGCGCCACCCCCTCCAAGTCTTTGAAAAAGCTACCCGGATTCGCGGGAAATTCAAATGTGATGGCGGTCACGGAAAAATCGGGCACGGGAGCTGCGTGATTAAGGCCGTTACAAGGGGCTCGCGACGAAAAAACGTGCAAATTCTGCTCGGATGATTAACCAATATATTCAGTCGCTTAGCTCAAATTTTGGGCGATCTATTGCCGGGGAGGAGATATCCGGTTAAGGCTTTGTTTGGTGCGGCGCCGCAAATTGCGCGCAGTTCGGGGGCACATCCCCGGCCAATCCCTCAAACCTGAAGCCACCATCGCGCTACTCAAACATTGTGCGCGCGCTTGGCTGGTCTTTGGCACAGGAACGAACCGAGATGAATGTAAGGCAGCTCGACATCTCCCGCCGCACGATCGCGGTCGCCGCAGCCCTCATCGGCACGGTGTCGCTCGTGATCGGCGCCCATGCTGCCCTCAACATGCGCGCGATCGATGCCGCCAAGGCCGTGTCGACCGACCAGGTCACCGGCTCGATCGGCCAGTCGTCCCGCCTCGCCCTCGTCATCGGCAATGGACATTATCCCGACGCCAGCGCGCCGCTGACGCAGTCGATCAACGACGCCCGCGCGCTGTCCTCGTCGCTCCGCAAGAACGGCTTTGACGTCGACATGGTGGAAGACGCCACCAAGGACGACATGGTCCGCGCCGTCAATCGCCTGAAGTCCCGGATCAAGCGCGACACCGTCGTCATGCTGTTCTTCGGCGGCTACGGCGTGCAGGCCGGCCGCGAGAGCTACATGCTGCCGGTCGATGCCGTGATCTGGAAGGAAAGCGACGTCCGCCGCCAGGGCGTGTCCATCGACGGCGTGCTCGACATGATGAAGGAGCAGGGCGCCAAGGCCAAGCTCGTCGTCGTCGACGCCTCCCGCCGTAACCCTTACGAGCGCCGCTTCCGCTCGTACAGCCACGGCCTCGCACCGATCAGTGCGCCCGACAACGCGTTGATCCTGTCTTCGGCTTCGCCCGGCAAGGTCGTCGACGACGGCAAGGGCGAGCACAGCGTGCTGGTGAGCGAGTTCCTCACCAATCTCACTGCGCAGGGCAGCGCCGAAAGCGTCTTCAACAAGACCCGCGTCGCCATCTCGCGCGCCTCCGAAGGCGACCAGGTCCCGACCATCTCCTCCTCGCTGCTCGAGGACGTCCATTTCGGCGAAGCAGCTGGCGGCTAGCCGCAAATCGTAGGGCGGGCAAAGGCGCAAAGCGCCGTGCCCACCATCTCTTCAGGATTTCGATGGAAGACGTGGGCACACTTCGCTTTGCCCACCCTACGATATGCGCGTGTATGCGCACACTGTCCCCACACTCGTCATTGCGAGCGAAGCGAAGCAATCCAGAATCTTTCCGCGGAAAGACTCTGGATTGCTTCGTCGCTTCGCTCCTCGCAATGACGAGTGCGGCGAGACCTACTTCGCAGCTTCCGTGGCCATCACCGGGCGCACCGGATCGCCTTCGCGCAGGATCGCGCCGGCGCGGGCGACGACGATATCGCCTTCGTTGAGGCCGTCGCGAACCTCGATATTGCCGCCCGACATCAGCCCGATCTCGACCCGCTTGGTCTCGACGCGGTTGCGGCGGATCACCTGCACCACGGTGCCGGCGGTGGAGTACTGCACCGAGGTCAGGGGCACCGCGACGTTGCAGCTCTGCCCGGTCTTGATCAGCGCGCGCCCGCTCGCGTTCAGCAGCAACCGCTTCTGCGAGGAGATGCCGATATAGACCATGCCCTGCTGGATGTTCGGCTCGACGGTCGGTCCGATGCGGCGCACCTTGCCGTCGAGATCGCCCGCGCCGGCAATGCGCACGCTCGCCTGCTGGCCGACCGCGAGCTTGCGAATATCGGTGGTCGCGACCAGGCCGACGAGATCATATTCGCTGCGCGCCACGATCGTGAACAGCGCCTCGCCCTTGGCCGAGGCGAGGTTGCCGATCTGCGCGGTCGACGTCGCGATCACGCCCGCCACGGGGGCGGTGACCTGAAGCGTGCCACCTTCGGGCAGTGCCAGCCGTGCCAGCACCTGGCCGGCCGTGGTGGTGTCGCCGGCTTCCGCCAGCACGTCCGTGACCTTCAGGCCGGGACGTTCCGGCCGCACGGAGGTCTCCTCGCGCGCGATGATCGTGCCGGTGGCCTCGACGATGTCGGAGAAGCAGGATTTTGCGACCTTCAGCACCGTGACCGCGGGCCCCTTGGGCGCGTCGTCATCGGCGGCGCGCGCGGGCTGGGCGGACAGCAGAACCAGTCCGGCGAGAGCAACGAGTTTTTGGGAAAAGGAACGCGCAGGCAATGGACGCATCGGTCATTCCGGTTGGGGCCTTGACGGCCTCATCGTTAGCAGAAGCAACCGCAGCGGACCATGGGCCGGCCGGATGAGAATGCCGCAGCGCAGGCGGCGCGATGCCGCCTGTTGAATTAGTCGTGGCGCGAGCCAAGAGGTTCGCCGCCCCTTACCCTCCCCCTCCAGGGGAGGGTGAGTTCACGGCAAACTCAAAAACTCCACCCAGTTCGGCTTCTTGCCGGTGGGATAGGATTTCAGCTTGGCGAGCGCGCCGCTGCTCTGGTCGATCGCATAGACCGTCATGCTGTCGGAGAGCTCGCCGACCGCGGCGAGGTAACGCCCCGACGGATCGATGTGGAAGCCGCGCGGCTGCTTCTCCGTCGGCACGCTGCCGATCGTGGTCAGCTTGCCGCTTGTTGCGTCGACCTTGTAGCCGGCGAGCGTGTTGGTGGTGCGCTCGGAGGCGTAGAGGAAGCGGCCGTCCGGGGTGATGTGGATGTCGGCGGCCCAGGGCTTTTTATCAGGCTCCTTGCCGGAAAAGCCTTCCGGCAGCGCGGTGGTGCGCTGGATCTCGTCCCAGGCGCCGCTATTGGCCTCATAGCTGAACGCCGCGACGTCGCCGTTCAGTTCATGGACGAGATAGACGAATTTGCCGTTGGGGTGGAACACGAAGTGTCGCGGTCCCGATTTCTCCGGCACCTTGGTCACCGGCGGATCGCTCGGCGTCAGCGTGCCCGCCACCGCATCGAACGCGAAGGTCAGCACCTGATCCGAACCGAGATTGGTCGCGAACACGAAGCGGTTGTCGGGCGAGGGCAGGAAGGCGTGCGCATTCAGCCCGGTCGGAATCACCTGCTTCGGCTCGGCCACGACGCCGTTCGGGCTGAGTGGATTCAGCGCGACCTTGTTGCCGCCATAGGAGGCGCTGAACAGGAATTTGCCGCCGCGGTCGGCCGCGATGTTCGCCATGCTGTCGGCGAGCGGTCCGTTGCCGATATGGCTGAGCTGGCCCGTCTTGGGATCGATCGCGAAGCTCACCGCGAGGAATGGCTGCGAGCGCACGCCGGCAATCAGCACGCGGTGGTCGGGCGTGATCGCGAGCGGTGTCGAGGAGCCGGGCTTGTCGACGCCGGTGAAGGCGGCGGTCTGCACCGGTGTCATCTCGCCGCTCTCGGCCAGCTTGAACACGCTGATGTCGTTGCTGTCGGCGTTGCCGACATAGGCGAAGGTCTCGGCCATGCCGGGGCGGACTCCAGGAACGAGGGTGAGGAAGGCGATTGTGATGGCGGTCGCAGCGCGTGGCGCGATGCGGCGTGTCGGTCTCGACATGGGGCTCCTCCTTGCAGCGTTACGGCCTTGTCGTTTTGCCGTGCAGGATAGCGGGTGCCGTGCCGCGGTACCAAATTCCAGTTGGGATCGATCGATGCCGAAATTGTATCGGTCGCGCGGGTGGCTACCGCACTGCGGCCGTCTGGCTGCGGGAGGGCAGATGCGGGCCGGACGCAGTGTTGGGTGCCCCGAGCAGGCCCCACACGGCCACCGCGAGCAGCGCGCAGGTCAAAATGGTCCAGGCGACCAATCGCTTCCGCATCAGGTCCATCCGTCGTTTGAAGCCCCCGGGGCCCGGGCATGATCGTGCACTGCAAACGGCGACGATCCTATGAACTCGTTCACAGGCACAACATCGCATCGGCATTGCGAACCAATGCCGCGGAAGTGCATTGACCCATATGCCCCGTGAAAACGACCTCGAAGGCAAGCCCGACATGGGCGGCAAGCATGGCGGCCAGAAAGGCCAGCCCAAGCCGCCGCCGCGCCCGCGCGAGGGTCCGCGCGATGAGGACGTCGTGGCAAAGCGCCACACCGGCCAAACCGATCGCACGCTGCCGGCGACCAAACAAAAATAGCGCCGTATTTCGCGCGCCGGGAACATCAGCCTCGCCTTGCCGTTATGCTGATCCCGCAAGCGGACGAGGTCGAACCGGAGGCTGGCACGTGTTTTGGATCTATTGGAACACCGCTTGGTCGCTCATCATCAGCGGCATCATGTTCACCACCATCGTCACCCATCCCGACGCCGAGTTCGCCGAGATCCGGGCGGCAAAGCAGTCGAAGTGAGCGCCCGCGCCTGAGGCCCGATCTTCAGGGCTTGATCTCCAGGGCTTGATCTCAAAGGCTTGATCTCAAGGGCTTGCCGGCACATCGGCAGCTGCGGCGCTTCGATCGCGAGGCTTCACGCGATCCGGTCGACGTGTGGCCAAGGCTTTGCAGGCAAGGCTTTATCGATTGACAGGGCCGCGCGAGAGTGGTCACGTGACAGCAGGAAGTTGCATCGCTGTGACAAGCGCATCGACTTGTCCGAAGCTGGCGACCAAAGTCGCAGCGCTATCCTCAAAATCGCAATGAAGCTCCTGCGCAATTGGCTGCATGCAGGGCGTGTCGCATTTGCAGCCCCAAGCGAGGAGGATCGATGCAGGTACTCGTCAGAGACAACAATATCGAACAGGCACTCCGTGTTCTCAAGAAGAAGATGCAACGCGAAGGCGTCTTCCGGGAAATGAAGCAGCGGCGTTCCTACGAAAAGCCTTCGGAGAAAAAGACTCGCGAGAAATCCGACGCGGTTCGGCGCGCCCGCAAGCTCGCGCGAAAGCAGGCAATCCGGGAAGGATTGCTGCCCGCGCCGCCGAAGAAGAAGCCTTTTGAGCGCAAGCCGCCCCTGCCGGAGGTCAAGGCTCGGGTCCCTATAGCCTGAAGTCGATGCCTCGCAGCACGATGCCGGGCGGCGTGCCTTCGAACTCCGTCGCGCGATATTTGCTCGCCGCACGTGCTTCGATGCGATCGCGCAGGCGAGTGAACTGGGCTTCACGTTGCTCGGGCCTGACCTGCGGGCTGGGCTCGAGGTAGTCCATCGCCGATGTCGAGATTGCGCAAGGAATCTCCCTGGCGCCGTCATGCATCGAGAACCTGACGATCATCCGATCGTATTCGTGGCTGATGAAGCGGCCGCTGGTCAATGTCATGGTTTACTCCGTCACCTGATTGCTTCTTGGCACGATCGCCCCCTCAAATGATCGCCGCCCGATCCCCGGTCGGCCGCAGCATGGCGCGTGTCGAGACCGCAGGCGGCCGTCGTTTGCCTCACTCATCCCCCGACAGCCGGACGAAATCGTCAAACAGCGCTGCCACCAGCGCGCGGTGTCGTGTGTCCTCGGCGGGCAGGCTCGCAGCATAGAGGTTGAGCAGATGGCGCGCTTTCACCGCCGCCTCCGGCCAGGACGTCGCGGGCACCGTCATCATGCGGTTCTCGAGATCGGCCTCGCGCTCGCGCAGCTCCCTGACATTGGCCTCGACCTCGGCCAGCGCGCGGCGCAGGTCGGTCGCCTTCTGCGCGGCCATGCCGCGGTGCTTGTCGAGATCGACGGTGCGGTCAGTCATTGGTCGCGCTCGCGTCTGCGGCCTGCGCGTTCGCAAGATCAACCGAGCCGATCGACAGCATCTCCATGGCGCCGCGGGGGCCTTCGGCAGGCACGGTGATCATCGTGGCAACGCGGCGATAGGCCGCGAAGGTCAGGCCCTCGATCGTCTCCTCGTCAGTGACGACGTCATAGGCGCCGGCCGGCAAGATGCGCTCGACGCCGCGGATGCGGAACGGATGCCTGAAGGTGACGGTTTCTCGCCGCGAGCGGATGGTCATGCACGCCTGCCTTTCGCAAGTGAAGCCCCAACCGGTGCCGGCTGTCACGACCATGCGCGCATGCCACGGCAATAGCCAGCACTATCGTCGCCGCGCCGGCAAGCGACGATGTTACGGCGCAGCCGTCATTTGCGCGGTATTTTAACCCTCGCTATCGGCTCGGTGCGGGCGTAGGGTCGTCACCGCACGTCTCAACGACTTCGACCGGTGACTGAGGGTCACGTGTGCTCCCGCCGAAGGCTTCGCAGGAGCGTTCGATGGCGCGAGTTCGCATCGCGGATCGGATCGTGCCGCCGGTCATCGTTCCGCTGTTTCTTCTGCTTCTCGTCTGCGCGGGCGGCATCCTCAATGGCTAGGGCAACAATTGTGCCGTATCTGATCAGTGGAACCAACGAATACGGCAGTTCCAATCTCGGTCGCGGCAATGCGATGGTCGCGCGGCGCCTCGCGCGAAAATTGCTGCGCGAAGGCTACATGGACGTCAAGGTCTGCACCCCTCGTGGACGGCTGCTGCAATCGGATGAGCTCGACGAGCTCAAACCACCAATGGAGAGCGACATGGCAAAGGGCCAGCAACGCAGTAATCGCGAAACCAAGAAGCCGAAGAAGGAAAAATCCAAGGTGATCGCCGCGGCCCCGAGCCGCAAGGAAGCCGCCTGGCAACCGGATTTCGGACCGGCGAAGAAGAAGTAGCGAGGCGCCGACACAAGGGCGCAGAGAAAAAGTGCGCGCGCTAAGCCGCCGCCGCCTGCGCCGACAGCAGCTGCCGCAACTTGGCCGCAGGCACGGCCGGGCTGAACAGCCAGCCCTGCATCTGGCTGCAGAAGCTGCGGTCGATCTTGATCTCGCCGCAGGTCGCGCTCGGCTTGCGCGCCACGATTCTTTTCTTTCCCCAAATCCCTTGATTTTAATCAATGCGACGTCGCGTTGCCGACCATTGTTAGCGTGGTGCCTGGGGGCCGCTTACCTAGGAGTTCACCGATGATGAAAATAGTAGTGATCGGAACAGCTGCGCTCCTTCTTGCCGCACCATCGATTGCCAACGCGCAATCTCCGTCCCCTGCGACGCCGGAACGGCTGAACACAGTGGACCGGAGTACATTGATGGACATGCGGATCGATCTGACCAAGGCCGCGTTGCAGCTGACACCTGACCAGGAAAAACTCTGGCCGCCTGTCGAGAGCGCCATTCGTGCCAGGGCGGAAGATCGGAAGGCCCGTGTTGCAAAGATCTCGGAAACAGTGGGTAGACGGGCCGACCAAAATGCCGTCGAAACCATGCGTAATCGTGACCCCATCGCCTTCTTGCAACGACGCTCGGAGGCATTGGCTCAACGATCCGCCGATCTGGATAAACTCGCCGAGGCGTGGCAGCCACTCTACAAGACCCTCAGTCCCGAACAGAGGCAGCGCATGGGGGCCCTCGCGGTCCTTGTGCTTCATGACATGAGCGATGTCGTGGAACGACGTCGTGCGCAGGCCGAGGACGAGGACTGAAGCAGGATGTCGATCCATACCCGCCGCGCGACGGTCTGGACCTGCGCGGCTAATTAACTTTAAGCCTGGGGATGTCCCCTTTGCCAAGGTCGACATCCCCGGGCCATATGCGCGACTGTCGGGGGGCCGCGTTCGTTCGAACTAACCCTCGGATTGATCGGCGACGTCTCCCAGTTTGTGGACCTCGACGCGCACTGACATGCCGAGGCTGTCCTCGGAGCTTCCGAACCATGATCCCGAAAGGGGCACGGCCTGAGCGGGGTGCCGCGCGAGCGCGACGGGGATGAGATCGAATCCGGCGTTGATGTGATTGGTCGGATCGTAGTTCATCCAGCCGGCGCCGGGCAGGAACACCTGCAGCCACGCGTGGGTGGCGCCCGAACCGGTCATCCCGATCTCGCCCCCATCGAGCGCCGCATCATAAATGTAACCGCTGACAAAGCGGGCCGCGAAGCCAAGCCGGCGCAACGCCTCGATCATGAGCCACGCATAGTCCCTGCACGTTCCGGACCTTGAGTGCAAAGTTTGCGCGGGTGGGAGGGTCCCCTCCGCCTCCCGCGCCTGGTAGGTGAATTCGTCGCGGAAGGCGTCGAGCATCTGCTGGAGAGCGCCGATCGTTTTGCCGTTGACGACAAAGCTCCTGGCCCACTCCGCGAGGGCGAGATCAAGGTCCTCTGTGTGCGGGCGCATGAAGCCGGCGAGGTCGTTCCACTCATCCGGCGTGTACTGCACAGGGGCTCGCTCGGCTCGTCGCTCCAGCACGAACTGCCCCACGTCCTTGGCCCCGAAATGAATGCCCCGAAACTGAAACGTAAAGGTCAGCTCCCTGCCGGGCTCCTCGATCTCGATCTCGGCTACGCTGTTGGAAAGGCTGTCGCTAATCCAGCGGATTCGAGAGCCAAGATTGGTGCTTGCGGACCAGCTCAGCAAACGGCCCCCCGTTCCGGGTCTCGGCAAAAACATTGCGCGATGCATGCCAAACGTCACCGGCTTGGCATAGCTGTAGGTGGTGGTGTGCTTGATCTCGAAGAGAATGCCCATCGCACCTCCGAGCTTGATCGAATGACTCCTGGGCGAGCGCGCCATCAGGTCGATGTCGTCATTCCGATACCGCGCGGCATCTGCTCGATTCGCGCGGTTGAAGAGACGAAAGCAGCTTTCGTGTTCGCTGCGCATGCGAATGCGTCAGCGTCGTTGCCTATCCAGGCAAATAAGCGCCCGTGGAGCGCCGGTTGGCTCTGCGATCAGAACGAGCTGCGAGGCCTGAGTGAAGCTGCTCGGGACCACGACATCGAACTCGAGGTCCGGAAGTGTCTCAGCGACACACGTAGGCGCCATTCACCAGCACGCGCACACAGGCTGTACCGGCGGCCGCCGCACCGACCGCAGCTCCCCCTACGACTGCCCGTCGCGTCTGTCTGCGCGCAACGCCTGCGACGCTCACCGGCGTCGCCGGTCGTCCGACCCTCGCTTCTGCGCCCTGTATAAGCGACAGGCCGTCGCTCTCCGACCAATTGATCGCGCCAAATCCGCATGCCAGCCCGATTGCTACGAATGCGACCCGCATTCCACCAGTCCGCTTCATCATGAGCCTCCTCGTGGTCAGTGTGTGCCTTGCCTGCCGAGACTTCCCCCATGGCGAACGCGTCGCTTGATCCACATCAACGGCGCGAAGCTATCTTGGACGAGGTTGCCATTCGGAAGTTTGGCAAAAGCTGCATAGCGCACGATATAATCCCGAGCCTTCGTGCTCTCGGAGCTATGCTGAGCCGCGGAGCACGACGCAGCGAAGCCTTCTCCGAGGCAGGTGCGTCCTCGACAGAAGGCGGTGAAACGGCGCATGCCGCCCGAGATTTGAGAAGGCCTGCCATGCTCGAAGGTCTGATCTATCTGGTCATCAACATCGTTGTCGTTGGTCTCGTGATTTGGCTATTGCGCTTCTTGATCGAGTTGAACCCCCTTGGCGGACCTTTGCGGCGCGTCGCCAACGTCGCGGTGGTGGTGATGGGTGTACTGATAATCGTCATGTTGCTCATGAACTTCGTGGGCAAGCATCTCATCGCCTAGCGCTCGCATGGCCTCAGGGCCTGTCAAACTCTAAGCCCGCAGAGTCCAGGCATGACGGGCTTACAGCCTCGTCTCTCCATCAAGGCTGCTCGCAGGTTTGAGGAGCGAAACAGCCGTGACGCCGTGCCAATCGTCCTCAGGCGGATGCAAATTGCTCATCATCCAACCCATGACGATTGGGGATGTCAGCGGATCAGAAGAATACTCATTTGACGAACGAGGTTTGCAGCCCGCCGTGAGCCACGCGCGCACATTGATGCGCGGGCGCTCGCCCCGCAGGGAACACAATTGTCGCCATCCCCGGACAAGCATGATCGACCTGTACTGCTCTGGAGCCCACCGAACCGACCTGCGGGTGCACACTTACGCGAGAGGTCGGTCACTCATTAGGAGCTTGAAATTGCTGCTCGCGCCATTGTCCGAAAGGGAAGCTGCGGTAACGGGTGACGCCTGCGTAGCTTCGCCAGTGTTAACTCCTGCCGACGCGACGAACTAGTTTTTCGCGCGTTGGAACTGCGGGAGGCCGATCAGATGCCAGCGCGATGGTGGTTCACTGGTACAGCGCGCAAACGCCTGCATTCCATCGTACGCACCTGCGGACGTCCCGGCGGGTCTGGCGGATTGTGGTTCTGGCTACGCACGCGCCGCCAACCATTGTCCTACCTGGCCCGCAGCCGGCAGCGACTTGCGTGATGAGATCGTCCGAATGAATCGGCGCGCGTGGCATTGCCTGCGTCGATGACGCGATGGCTAACGCAAAACCTGCAACAGCAAATAACCTGATCATCGTCACTCTCCTTTTGAAATCACGCAAAGCAAGGCTGGTGCCTTTCGAAGGCAACATCAATCCACATGCAGGACCAGGAAGAGTTTGATCTGGAGGCGGCCGTTTGGACCGCCTCCTGGTCGCTGCGTGTTTCCTTGCGGACCGACCTACATGGTTCCGTCGCCGCCCTTGATCAGTATGCCGGGCGTGCAACCAATTCCGTTGCTTTGCGCACAATCACTTGTTAGCGCGACCCTTTAGATCAGGATGCCATAACGTCGCTGATACCCTGACGGGCCGAAGTCCTTGTCCGCTTCACCGGCGTTCGTCTGTGTTTTACGGACAGCGGAACGGCAAGCCGTTGGCGCCTGTGACCAAAGTCCCCGATGTGCAGGCCATGCCGGCGGGCGTTATGTACCAGCCACTGCTGTCGCTGGCTGTGGACGCAGGATAGTAGGCATTAGCTCCCAAGGCTCCACCACCGTAGGAAGGCCCACCTCTGTCGGGACTCACGCCCGTAACTCCATAGTTGTCGACACCTGTATCGTAAGGGCTGCCTCCCCATCCCCAGTTGGGGGATGTGGCCGCCACTGCAGCAGCCGTGCCTACGGCGGCCGCGCCGGCGACGCCGGCGCCGACCACGCCGGCACCATACCCGTACGCAGCCCGCCGGTTTTGTCGGCGAGCAACACCTGCAACGCTCATTGGGGTTAGCGGTCGACCAACCCGTGCTTGGGCACTCTCCACCGACAAGGAGACGCCGCGTTGTTCAGACCAGCTAAACGAGAACAGTGCCGCGCATGCGACAGTTGAGCCCGCAATTGCAAGTTTTGTTAGAAGCATCTGGCTCATGAACTTGCTCCATGACTGGCTTGCCCCATGCTGAAAAGATGCTGCCTCACCGCCGGGGCGGCATTGCGCTAGATCAAAGTTGGACGAGGGGGCTTGCGAGCCTCGGATGAGGCAGAGGCTCTGACGCTACCGACGAGTTTTCTTCGATGGTGCGGATCGAACCAGCCGAGCCCGTGAAGCGAGAACGGACAGCGCCTTCAAATTGAAAGAGGCGGCGATCGCGCCGCCTCTCGTTGCAGTCCGCGTGCTTACTGGCAGACGTACATGATTCCGTCGCCGCCCTTGATCAATGTGCCGGGCGTGCAACCAATGCCGTTGAGCTTCGCATAGCTATCCCAACCGTCGTAGCAGGTATAGGAAGCACGCCCAAAGACTCCAACCGTCGTGCCGTACCCGTACCCGGTCCCGCCGCCGGCCCCACACCAGGGGCCGCCAGCGTAGTAGGTTCGCACCGCGTACCAGGGCAGACCGGTTTGATCGGGTACGTAGTGACTATAGGGATACGGGCTGACATAGAGCCGCCTCGCCTGGGCACTCTCAACTGACAGCGAGATCCCGCGTTGCTCAGACCAGTCAACGGTGAACAGTGCTGCAAAGGCGATAGTCGACGTTGCAATTGCAAAAGTTCTGAAAGCTGTCTGCTTCATCGTTTTGCTCCTATGCTGTCGTCCCCCTTTGCATAAGAAGCCTGTCGGTTGACGCCGACATTGACAAGGATCAATTTGGTCTGCCTCGTGACTGAACGTTAGATTGTGTCTTAAAGGATTTGTGCACGCAATCGTGCGCAAGGGGCAGCCGAGAGAGGTTGATGCGTCGCGCTCTCTGGTGTGTTTGCTCGGTGTTACGTCGAGGCTGAGGTGGGTTGGCGCATCGCTTCAGGCACGACAGGATTTGTTGCGAAATCGTGTCGCGCCCGAATGATATCGCCGCGCTAAGCCGCCACCGCCTGCGCCGATAACAGCTGCCTCAGCTTCGCCGCCGGCACGGCCGGGCTGAACAGCCAGCCCTGCATCTGGCTGCATCCGAGCTGGCGCAGCACCTCGCGCTGGGCTTCGGTCTCGACGCCTTCGGCCGTCGTCGCCATGTGGCGGGCGGCCGCCATGTGCACCACCGCCTGCACGATCGGGGACGAATCCTCGGACTGGCCGATGTCGCTGATGAAGCTGCGGTCGATCTTGATCTTGTCGAACGGGAAGCGGTGCAGATAGCTCAGCGACGAATAGCCGGTGCCGAAATCGTCGAGCGCGATGCGCACGCCGAGCTCGCGCAGCTGCTGGAGAATCGTCAGCGCCTCCTCGTCGTCGCGAATGAGGACGGTCTCGGTGACCTCGAGCTCGAGCCGTCCGGGTGCAAGTCCTGACTCCGCGAGCGCGGCTGCAACCTTGAGCGCCAGCGTCCTGGCGCGGAACTGCACCGGCGAGACGTTGACCGCGACGTGGATATCGCCGGGCCAGCTCGCGGCCTCGGTGCAGGCCTGCTTCAGCACCCATTCGCCGATCTCGCCGATCAGTCCGGTTTCTTCCGCGACCGGAATGAAATCGGCGGGCGAGATCATGCCGCGCTCGGGATGGCGCCAGCGCAGCAGCGCCTCGCAGCCGTTCACCACATTGGCCGCGAGATCGACCAGCGGCTGGTAATGCACCTCGAATTCGCCGCGGGCGAGGGCCTGGCGCAGGTCGAGCTCGAGCTGGCGGCGCAGCCGCGCCTTGGCGTCGTATTCGGGCACGAAGAGGCGGAAGGTGCGGCGGCCCTCGGACTTCGCGGCATACATCGCGAGATCGGCGCGCTTGAGCAGATCGTCGAGATTGTCGCCGTGATCCGGCGCGATCGCGATGCCGATGCTGGCATCGGTCGGGATCTCCTGGCCCTTGCAGTCCACGGGCGTGCGCAGCGCTTTCAGGATGTTTTCGGCAAGCGCCGTCAGCTCGGCCCGGTCGCTGGTGCCGGCCTTGACGATGGCGAATTCGTCGCCGCCCAGGCGCGCGACGAGATCGTTGCCGCTGACGCAGGCGCGCAGGCGGTTGGCGACCTGGCGAAGCAGCTCGTCGCCAACCTCGTGGCCAAGCGAATCGTTGACGCCCTTGAACTCGTCGACGTCGATGTAGAGGATCGCGAACGGCTGGCCATGGGCAAGCTCCGCGATGCGGCGTTCCAGATGGCCGCGCATCAGCACGCGGTTGGGCAGGTCGGTCAGCGCGTCGTAATGCGCCATATGCGCGATGCGCTCGTCGGCGCGGATGCGTTCGGTGACGTCGTCGTGCGTTGCGAGCCAGCCGCCGGCGGCGCCGGGCTGGTTCTTGATCTCGATCAGGCGGCCGTCCGCGGTCTCGACGACGGCGCTCTGGGTTCGCCCGGCATTGCTCAGAATGTCGTCGCAATAGGTCGCGACGTCACCGTGGAACGATCCGGTGTCATGGCGATGCTGGATCACGTCGCGGAAATAGGCGCCGGGCTTCACAACGTCGGCCGACAGTCCGTACATCTCGATGTAGCGCCGGTTGCAGACGATCAGCCGCTCGTCCCGGTCGAACATCAACAGGCCTTGCGTCATGGTGTTCATCGCGGTGTCGAGCTGCTGCTTCTCCGCGGCGAGCCTGCGCGTCATCTGGCGGAAGATCAGGTACAGAGTGAGCACGAGCAGGCCGATCGACAGCACGGCGACGGCGACGAAGAATTTTGTCTGCGTCCGCCAGGTCGCCAGCGTCGCGTCCAGCGATTTGGTTGCGACCACGACCAGCGGCTCGCCGGTCAGGAGGCGCGCGGCGACGATGCGGTCCTTGCCGTCGATCGGGCTGGCGAGCTGCGTCGTGACGAAGGTGCGCTCGAACACCGCCATCTGCTCGCGCGTGCCGTTGCGAAAGTTCTGTCCGATCATCGCGTCGACATGCGGAACGCGCGCGAGCAGCTGGCCATTCTGGTGGTGCATCGCGATCGAGGATTCCTCGCCGAGCCCGGCCGAGGCGAAGAAGGATTCGAGCTGCTCCGGCGAAATGCCCCGCGACACCATGCCGAGGAATTCGCCGTGGGGACCGGAGACGCGCCGTGCGAAGACGATTGCAGCTCCATTGCCGAGCCGGCCGGGCACGACTTCGATCTCTTCCTGCGAGGCCGGATCGTTCCTGAGGCGATTGAAGTAGTCGCGGTCGGCGACCGAAATATCGGCGACCGGCCAACGCCGCGACGAGTTGATCAGCACGCCCCTGGAATCGAACACATTGGCGCCGGCGACGTCGGACCAGCCGCTGGCTTTGGCGCGCAGCACCTCGTGCATGGCCAGCGTACCCATCTCGCTGCGGAAGACATCGGCGGATGCGATGCCGTGGCTTTCGAGCTCGGCGATGACGCTCTTCTGGAGCACCGCAAAGTCGGCGAATTCGCGGTCGAAATGCCGGGCGAGCATGCGCACGGAGTTTTCCAGGCTGTCGCGGCCGCTCTCGATTGCATTTTGCCGGAAACGATCGACGGTGAGCGCGGTGCCGATGGCCATCGCGACCATCAGCACGAAGCCGCCGGCGATCAGCCACGTCAGCGGCGCGCCCTGCCAACGGCGGAGCAACACGCGCATGCGCGTGGTCCATCGGATTGATGTGCCCATCCAGTCCTCCCGTGGGATGCAAGATGCAGCAAAACCGACAAGAGCCCGTTACCAGTAAGGGTTAGGGAAACATGAATCGGAACGGAATCAGAGGGTTGGTTTCCCTCGATCGGCGGGAGTTCCGCAGGCCGGGGTTACGCTGACGCGCTTCCGGCGGATCACCGACGGATTTCCCACCTCAAGGCTTCCGCATTGGCCTTGGCGAACGTCGCCGGCACGTCGAACTTTCCGGTCTCGAGATCATAGCGGCATTTCCAGCCGCCCAGTCCCTTCATGGCGACGTTCTTGGGATGATTGTCATATTCGCCCGACAGCGAGATCACGAGGTAGCGGTTGTTGGGCCAGTCCATGCCGAGCGAGCGATAGGCCTCTTCCGTACCCTCCATGAGATTGGCCGAGATGTGGAAGTCGAGCTTGGCGAACCGCTTCGTCTCCGGCCGGCCGTAGAAATGGGCCCAGGCGAGATCGCTGAGCGGCTTCTTCGTCGCGTTCGCGAAGGCGCCCTTCTCGACATGGTAGAGATAGAGGTCCTGCTCGCCCGAGCCGGTCTTCTGCATCCGCACCAGCCATTGCGAGTCGCTGGTGAAGCGGAAGCCGGCCCCGTAGCCCTGCTCGGGCTTCAGCTCCGTCATCTGCTCGCCGCGGCGAGCCCAGACCTGCCATTTGACCTCCCAATCGCCGCCGTCCTTCATGTACTGCTCGATCTTGGTGGCTCCATCGGGCGAGGTGAAGGCGAGGCCGGCATTGTCGGTGAGGATGTAGTCCGGCGGCGGGCCGGATGCGGCGAGCGCCGGAGAGGCGACGAGCGTCAGGACAAACGCCAGCCATGGCGCGGGACGGCAAAATGCGGTCACGGGAAAAATCCTTAAAGAATGACCGCGATGCGGCCTCGGTGATTTGACGCCCTCGGCGCCCCGCCGGTTCACGCCGGGCGTGCCGGAACGAAAGGTGCATCATCCCAATGATCGACTTGCTGACGCAGCCAAATCGGCGCAATTTGCCGGCCTCGGTTAATTTGCGACCCAAGGGTTTATTGTCTGATGATCACCGCTTCCAAGGCCTTCATTGCATTCTGCCTGCTCGCGGTGGGCGGCACCCTGCTGGTGATCGGTCCCACCGAGCTGCGCCGCCTGCTGCCGGGCGGCGCGCAGACCGAGACCGCCGTCGGCGCCAAGCTGGAGGCAAAGCCCGAAGCCAAGGCCGAAGCCAAACCAGAGTCGAAGCTGGACGAGCCAAAGCTCGCCGCCAGCGCGCCGCCTGCGCCATCGACGCCCCCGGCCCCCGCGCCGAAGGTGGATGCGCTGGCCGAGACGCAGAAGCAGGTCACGGCGCTGGCCGATCTCGTGCCGGCCAAGCCGCCGGCGGCCACGACCGATGCCGGCCCGCGGTTCGACGTCGCGCGCGTCGACGATCACGGCGAGGCGGCGGTGATCGCGGGTCGCGCCGCGCCGGGTGCACAGGTCGAGCTGCTGCGCGACGGCAAGCCGCTCGACACGGTGGTCGCCGATGCCTCGGGCCAGTTTGTGATGACCCCGTCGCAGCTTCCCGCCGGCTCCTATGAGCTGACCCTGCGGGCGAAAGCGCCCGACGGTACTGTTACCCAGTCGGGCCGCAGCATGCCGGTGATCATCGCTGAAGCCGCGCCGCCGCCCGCGCGCCCGGCGCCGGTCGCGAGACAGGAGCTGAAGCAGGCCGAGAAGCCCGACGACAAGTCTGATGTCGTGGCATCCCTGCCGTCGGCATCGGCGCGCCAGGCATCGGCGCATGACAGGCCCGCGGCTCAGCCGAGATCGATCGGGGCACCGAAGCCCAGGGTCATGGCGCGGGCACCCGCGGCCACGACCGTTGCATCGGCCTCGCCGGCGGAAATCATCAGCGGTGCACCGGCAGAAGCAGGCGCCAACCGGATCATCTCCCGCGGCGACAGCCTGTGGGCTCTCAGCAAGCTCGCTTACGGTGACGGCTCCCGCTACGCGGTGATCTTCAACGCCAACCGCGGCAAGATCCACAACCCCAACCTGATCTATCCCGGCCAGACTTTTGTGGTGCCGCAGAAGGCGGAGTGAGACCGCATCGGCAACGCGGTGCGCGTTGCGACGCTTTTCCCTCCGTCTCTCCGGAACATTCGGTTCCCCCGCGCGTCATTGTGATGCGACCCAGTGCGCGCTTGGCGCTGGGAGGAGGCCGAGGTGGTCAGGTCCGCTTTCATGTCCGGACGCATGGGATTGGCGATGGCGGGCGCTGCTCTCATGATTGCGGCAGTGCTGCTGCCGAATAAAGCCGAGGCGCAGTTCGGATTCCGCGGCGGCCCGCTCGGTGTCGCGCGCTTTGCCGTCGGCCACGTGATCGGCATGTCGCGCCTGCGCCACGCGCGCATGGCGGTAAGGGGCGGCCGCTACCGCTCCGCCGCGTTGAGGTCGCAGGATCCGCGCGGTGCCGAGCGCGGCCAGCCGGCCAACCCCTACATCCTGCGTGCGGCGCTGACGGCGCAAGCTGCGCTGTCGGGCTGGCACGGTGGCCGCCGCCCGCAGGGCTGGTGGCGCCACCCCGATGGCAGCTATGGCTGGGCGGGCCCGGTGTTCTGGCCGTTCGCGCATGACGACCTCACCACCGCAATCATCCTGGGGGATACGACCAGCCTCTCGCTCTATGGCTATGGCGACATCTACGCCGCGATCTTCGCCCCCTATGCAGCCACGGAGTTCGCCGCCTACACGGCGCCGCAAGGCAGGCGCGCGCGAAAGGTCCCTTCGGTCGAGGCCGTTTGCGATGCCAGCGACACCGGCGGCCTGCCGGTCGACCGTATCGCCGCCCTGGTGCAGCCGAACGAATTGCAGCGCGCAGCGCTCGATGAGCTCGCGACCGCCTGGGTCGCTGCGCGCGGCACCATTCGCACGGCCTGCCCGACGCAGGCCTCCGCGACCGCCGCCTCGGAGCGCCTCGGCCTGATGCGCGCGCGCCTCGAGGCCATGATCAAGGCGACGGACGCAATCGCGCCGCCGCTCGCGAAATTCGTCGATCTCCTCGATGCCGGCCGGAAGGCAAAGCTCGACGCGCTGGCCAATGAGCGCCGTGCCGCGCTTGCGGCCGGCCAGCGCAAGGACGCGCAGGCGCCAGCCGCGTGCGAGGCCGGCTACGATCCCCGCTATGATGTGCAGGCGCAGCGGCAATACGAGCAGCTCGTGCAGCAGCAATGGCCCGCCGGCGAGATCGCGTCCACGCTGAGGCTCGACGACACCGCTCGCGCCCGGCTTGAGGTGCTGCAGGACACCACGCTCCGCACCATGGAGACACTGAGTGCATGCCCGTCCAAGGCTGAGCCCACGCCGCAGGCCCGCCTCACGGCCGTAAAGGCGCGGCTGGAGACGATGCTGCAGGCGGTGAACGGCGTCGCCGACGCGCTCGACGATTTCAAGGCAGACTTGAGCGACGAGCAGAAGGCCGGCTTCGAGGCGATCGGGCCGAAGCGCGGGGTGTGATCAGCCGCATGCCCAGTCGAACTTCATGTCCCTGAAGTCGAGCTGCGCATTGCCGCCGCCGAAATTGTAGCCGCCGAAATATTCCTCGAACTCGATGTAGAACGGGCTCATCTCCGGCACCGCCTGGCACGGCCGCATGGTGCCGCCGAGATGGTTGTGCGCGTGATCCTTGCCCCAGTCGTGCAGGCGGAAATTGTCGCGGCTCGGCACGCCGCCGACATAATAATAGTAGGGCTGATAACCGGTCGGCGGTTTTTGCCTTGTGTGCTCGCCCTGCGGGCCCTTGCCGGCATTGGGATCGGTCGCGCGTGGCACCAGCGCGATCGCGCGGGTCTCGCTGAGATCGGTGCGCGGGGAGCCGGCGAACATCTTCCTCGCGTAAGGCGCCGCGGCCTCGAAGAAGGCACTGGCGCCGCCGACGTCGAGCCAGCGCGGCCGATCTGCTGTCGCAAGCGGAAGCGGTGCCGGCGGCGCCGCGAATGCGCCCGCATATTCGGCTTTGGTCAGCAGCAACGCGGCATATTCGTAGTCGAGAATGTCGGTCATGCGCGAAAGCCTGGGATGCGCTGGTCGCGCCGCCACGGCCTCGCGAATCTCGGGATCATCGGGCGCCCCGCCGTCATTGTGATCGGGCGCGGTGGCGAAGAACGACACCGCAACGATGTCCTCGCCATGCACGCGATAATCGTCCGGCAGCAGAAGCGTAAAACCGTGCATCAGCGGAAAGCCGGTGACGGGATCGAGCGGCCATTGTTCGGATGTGATGCCCGGCGGCAGGCCATAGACCCAACCCTGATCGCGCGCGCGATCAGCGGGACGGTCCAGCATCTGCAAATCATACGCGCGCGAAGGCAAGGCAAACGCCACAGGTCGTCTCCCATCCAAAATCGAGCCTCGACGCCGAGGCGATGGTTAGTCGCGGGGAGGACGGATGTGGTTCGTGGGCGGGGTGTGGGAGATGATGCCATTCTGTCGGTGTTTTGCCCGACGTGTCAAACCACACTGGCACCCGCGTAAGTCATTGATCCGACAGTCCCCGTCTACTGTGCATGGGGTTGTTTTCGCGTATTATGTTGCTGGCTACCCTCGCCGGCGCGCGGCGGACGCATCCACCACGTTCTCCACCTGCTCGCGCCAGGACAAAATCTCCATCGCCAGCACCGGGTGGTTGAACCCCTTGAGCACGAGGTCGTCGAGCGCGCGGGCTTCGACCCAGGGCTCGACGATGCCGTAGACGCGGCGGCTGACCACGATCTGGTTGGCCTTGGCTTCGTCGCAGAGACGCGAGGCGAGGTTGGTGACGCTGCCGATCGCGGCATATTCCAGCCGTTGCTCGAAGCCGACCTGGCCGAGCGTGGCATAGCCGAGCGCGATGCCGATGCCGAAGCCGAGCGTGTGCCCGCGGTTGCGCCACTTCTCGGTCAGCGGGCCGATCGTGTCGCGCATCTCCACCGCCATCTGCACCGCGCGCCGCGTGTGGTCCTCGAACTGGATCGGCGCGTTGAACAGGATCATCACGCCGTCGCCGGCATATTTGTCGAGCGTGCCCTCGTATTTGAAGATCAGCTTGCCGAGCGCTGCGTGATATTCGCGCAGCACGTTCATCGCCTCTTCCGGCTCGGTCGCCTCGGTGAAGGCGGTGAAGCCGCGCAGATCGCAGAACACCACGGTGACCTCGCGGCGATGGCTGTCGAGCAGCGAGTCATGACCATCCGACGACGCGATGAGCTGGGCGACCTGCGGCGCGAGAAAGCGTTCGAGCCGCTTGATGCGGCTGATCTCGCCGAGCTGCTTCTCGACGCGCTCTTCCAGGGAGCGGTTCCAATTGCGAAGCTGCTCGGTCTGCTCCTGGAGCTTCGCCGCCTGCTGCTGCACGGTGTTATGCGCAGCGGCGAGCTCGCGGCCCTTGTGATCGACCTCGGTGAACAGCCGCGCGTTGCGCATCGCCAGCACGGCCTGGTTGGCGAAGGTGCGCATCAGGCCGGTGAGGCTTCCGGCGAACTCGCCGCCGGCCCGGCGCAGCACCACCAGCGAGCCGAGCGTGCCCTGCTGGTCCACCAGCGGCACCACCAGCACCGAGTGGAAGCCGGCATCGACCGCGACGTCGCGCAGCGGCTGCTCGGAGGCCCGGTCGAGATCGGCAATGACGATCGGCTCGCCGCTGTCGGCGGCGTCGCTCAGGATGTTCGCGCCTTGCTGGATCGTGACATGCGCGCCGTCGGCCGATTTGTCGATGCCGTTGGATTCGATCAGGTTGAAGCGGCGCGTCTCGGCATCGAAGCCGTAGATCAGCACCGCATCGGCATGGGTGATCTCGATCGCGCGCGCCGCGATGGTCGGCAGCACGGCGTTGAGATCGAGCGAGGAGGCGACCGCACGGCCGACCTCTTCCAGCGCCTTGAGCTCGTTGATCGACTGCGCGAGATCGCGGGTGCGCTCCTCGACCTTGGTCTCCAGGTCCGAATAGGTTTCCTGGAGCTGGCCGGCCATGCGGTTGAACTGGCCGGCGAGGTCTTCCAGCTCGTCGGAGGTGTGGACGTCGATGCGGTGGCTGAAATCGCCTTCGCCGAGCTTGTGCGCGCCGTCGCGCAGCGCCGTGATCGGGATGATCATGCGGCGGGCGAGCAGCGTGCCGGCGAGGATCGCGACCATCAGGCCCATGCCGATCAAGAGCGCGATGCGCACGAGCTGGTCGCGGATCGGCATCAACGCCTGCGTGGCCGGCTGCTCGAACATCACGTTCCAGCCGAGCTTCGGCACGGTGCTGGCGGCGCTCATCACCGCATGGCCGTTGAAGTCGGTGCCTGAGGTGTCGGGCTCGCGGCCGGGCGCAATCGCGGATGCCACCTGCGGCAGTTTCGACAGGTCCTTGCCGACATCGGGTCCTTTCGACGACGTCGCCAGCACGCGGCCGCGCGGATCGACCACATAGGCGAACGCGGCCTTGCCGACCTGGGCGTCGGACAGGAAGTCGGAGAGGAAGCTGAGGTCGATCTCGGCCACGGTGACGCCGGCATTGAAGCCGGAATGCGCCACCGAGATCGACATCATCGGCGTCCGGTCGGAGAACCAGGCCGGCGCGTAGCTGACGCCGCGGGCAACCGTGTCGGTGAAGCGCATGTCGCGGGAGAGGTCGGCATTGCCGCCGGTCGTGGTCGACTGGCGCGAGACGCGCAGCACCTCGCGTCCCTCGCCGTTGAGCTGGAACAGCTGATTGACGACCGAGACCTGGTGCAGCAGCGAGGCGTAGTCGGCGCGGCGCTTCTCGAGCGTGTCCTGGCTTGCCCGCGTCACCCAGCTGATCTGGCGCTCGAGCTCGGAGATCGACTGCTCGATCCGCCGGGCGGCGCCTTGCGCCTTGTCGTCGAGCCCGTCGGTCAGCTGGGTCTTGGTGGCGCGATAGGAGATCCAGGTCTCCATCGCGCCGTTGACGGCGAGGACAAACACGACGAGGCCG
Organism: Bradyrhizobium sp. Arg816; assembly: GCF_029989365.1. Lineage (GTDB taxonomy): Bacteria > Pseudomonadota > Alphaproteobacteria > Rhizobiales > Xanthobacteraceae > Bradyrhizobium. Next base: position 46,243 of record NZ_JAPRAQ010000004.1, read on the forward strand.
ACGAGGGAGACGACGTATTTGGCGAACAGGCCCTCGCGCAGAAACCGTGTCTTGTCTTTCGCTCCCGCCATCCAGATCCTCTCGCGCCGTCATCGACGCCGGCGCTACGGGCCGTACCGGTCCAGGCGCCCTTCTACCACAATTCGGGTCAGGGGACGGTCCTGCGGCCGGTCGACCGGCCAGCGTGGTTACCCGCGGTCGACGCCGGGCTGGGCTGGAAGGGTCGTGAATTGTCGCGGCCTCATCCCTTTGGAGGAAGCGGCGGACGGAGAGGCCGATGTAAGGATTGGCGTGGAGTCCAGTGCGTTGGTCGGCCAATCATCGATTAAAGAGCTGTCGCAGCACGTCGTTCATCGGCTGGCTGTCCTGCTGCGCCAGGGGCGGGTCGTCTTGAACCGGAGCCTGGGCCGGGGGCGCGGGAGAGGCCTGCGGAGCGGGGGTGGACGGTGTTGCCGGCAGGCCGCGGCTGCGGCCGGTGCCAGTGCTGGTCCCCGCGCCGCTGGAAAGCCCCTGCTGGATCAAATTGCCGATCGCCTCGCCCAGCGGACCGCCGAGCGGGTTGCTCTGTCCCGGCTGCTGGGTTTGCGGATTGGCATTGCCGGTCGCGTTGCCGCCGCCCGGCGCAGTGGCGCCGCCCAATCCGAGGCTGCCCAGGAGATTGCCGAGCCCGGCGCCGTCAGGGCCGAACAGGCCCTTGCCCATCTCGCGCAGCTTGGCATAGGCGGCGTCCGGATTGTCCAGCATGCCGGCCATGTCTGGGTAGATCCGCGGCTGCGACCAGCTGCCCTGGATCATCACGGGGATGCCGAAGCCGACCGGCTCCGATGTGCGGCCCTGGCCTTCGGTGGTCATCACGAGCTTCGGCTCGACGCGAAAACCCATCATCTTGGTGTCGAGGGCGATGGTGCCGGCGCCGGTCACGCGCACCAGCGGTCCGATCAGATTGAGATCGGTCGTCACCGCCTGGCCCTTGTCGATGCGGAACGACGCCGAGAGTTGCGACAGATCCGTGCTCTGGGCCTCACTGTCCTGCCAGCCGGACAGCGTGCCCGATGTCAGCGAACGGATCATCTGCGCGATATTGATGCCGCGGATGGCGCCGTCCTGGAAATTGACGAAGGCCGTGCCCTGCATGTTCGCCATCAGCGCGCGCTGGCTGGTGCCGGCGCTGCGCAGCGCGAGCTTGGCCTGCAGCTTGCCGTCGATCCGATCGAACTCGGCAAGGCCCTGGAGCAGCGGCAGTGCACTCACGCCGACGAGATCGGAATGCATGGCAAAGCTCGGCGCACCGCTTGTGGCATCCAGGATCACCTCGCCCGAGACCTGGCCGTCATAAGCGCCGAGATTGGCGGTGCCGGCCTTCAGCACGCCGCCGGCGAGCTTCGCATCGAGCGCCAGCGGCGCGAGGTGCGCATCGCCGATCACGGCCTCGTTCGCGGAGATCCTGATTTGTGCGTCGACATAATTGAGCCCCGACACGTCGATCGGTGCATTGCTCCAGGGCTGTCCCGACGTGCCCTCCGGCGATTTCGCCACCGGAATCGCGAGCCGCTGGAAGTCGAGATCGACCTTGACCAGGGGCTTGCTCGCAATGTCGACCGAGGCCCAGCCGTTGAAGGCGCCGTCGCCGAGCCTGCCGTTCACGCCGTTGATCATCACGACATCGCCACTCAGCCGCATCTCGGCATGGCCGGTGAGCTGGGACTTCAGCACATCAGGCATGTCGATGGCGAAATCCACCGGAATGGTCGGCCGGTCGGCCGGCGGCGCCGGCGTCGACGCCTTGATGTCGAACTTGGTCGGGTGATCGCCAACGCGCGCGGTGCCGGCGATGTCGACCTTGCGGTCGCGGCCAACGACGGCGTCGGCGTTGATGGCGCTGATGCGGCCCTCGACACGGTCGCGCACGCGCGCGAATGCGACTTCACCGTCGACGACCTTGACGCGATCGATGGTCGCGCCACCGGTGTCGAGCGCCAGCGGCTTCGACGCGGTACCGGCATTCGGCAGTCGCTCACGCAGCAGCGGCTGGTAGAGCACGGGATGGGTGACGACGAGTTCGCTGATCTTCGGGCTGCCCGACCATACGCTCGCGAGCGACATGTCGGCCTGCACGCTGTCGACCGTCAGGCGCGTGATGCCGCTGCGATCCTTCGGGTCCTGAAGCGTGAGATCGTTGAGCGTGACGTTCAGCGTCGGCCACAGGCTGATCTTCGTGGTGCCGTCGATGGACAGGCGGTAACCGGTCGCGCTCTCGACCCGCGAGGCAATCGTCGTGGTCAGGAATCCCGAGGGAATCCCGATCACGAGGAGAAGCCCGATCACGATGATGACGGCGGCTATCGCCGCGCCGGCGAATTTCACTGCTCTCATGTCGACTTTCCAACGGCGGACAATCGGCGGCGAATCCCGCAGATGACCGTCCTATGCATCCGTCCTTTGCGCCTGAGTTTATCCCCGGACGGGAAGCGGCTCCAAGCACGTAAAAATAGTCAGGGGGTGCTGCAAAGTTATGTGACTTATGACACACTTCCCCGGCGCGGTTTTACGCGATCCTGATTTGATGGTTCCAAGCGATTTGCCAGGGAAACTGGCTAAGGGAATTCACAAGGACATTGAAATGAGCAAGCAGGCCGAATTTGCGGTCATCCTGAAGATGAACGCGATGTTCGCCGATCTCGGCGCAGACGAGCTCCAGCGGCTGTCGAATCTCTGCCACACCCAGCATCTGGGGAATGGCGAGCTGCTGTTCCAGAAGGGCGATGCGGGGGACGCGCTGTTCGGCGTGCGCCGGGGCCAGGTCCGTATCGAGACCGGCGCCTCCGACGGCAGCCGTCTGACCCTGAACTTCATGGGGCCGGGCGACCTGTTCGGCGAGGTCGCGGTGCTGGACGGCCAGAGCCGCACTGCGGATGCGACCGCAGGCGAAGCCAGTGAACTGTTCGTGCTGCGGCGCGAAGATTTTCTCAGCTTCCTCGAACGCGAGCCGAAGGTCGCGATCAAGATCATCGCGCTGCTGTGCCAGCGCATCCGCTGGCAGAGCGAGCGCATGGAAGAATCCATGCTGCAACCGCTGCCGGTTCGCCTCGCACGGCGGCTCTGCGCGCTCGCCGCCGATTTCGGATCGGAGGTCCACATCTCGCAGGAGCAGCTCGGCATCTTCGTCGGCGCGGCCCGCGAGAGCGTCAACCGTCAGCTTCAGGCCTGGCGCAAGGAGGCGATCCTCGATCTCCAGCGCGGTCGCATCCTGCTGCGGAACATGACCAAGCTGACGGCGATCGCGCGGAACGAGTAGGGAGGTAGCTAGGCTGCTTCCGGCACATAGTGCAAAGTCAGCAGCTCTGATCGTCGGCACGGGGCGACGGCATATGGTCGCCCATCATCGTCACTGAATTCGACGAGCACCGTGCTGTCGTCAAGCTCTTCGACGATCGTGCCGACGTTTCCTCGCGCCAACCGGTGCTCCGGAAGGTTCGCCAGCAATGCGACGACATCCAGTGTCGCCGGTGCCGGATCTTCTTTGTTCGCTCCGCTCATCATAGCACCCAACACGTGACGAATGTCGGCCGGTCGTCGCCGGCTCGTATGATCCAGCTAATTCTACTCCGCCGCTGGGTGTACCATGCCCTTTTTATCCGGCGCCGCGCCGTGATGATCGGCGGTCTCGGCATCCTCGCTGTGCACGACCAGCCGCTTGGCAAATCGCCAGATCAGGGCGCCGAGATCGTCCATCACCATGAACATCGCGGGCACGAATACCAGCGACAGGATGGTCGAGAAGATCAGGCCGCCGATCACCGCGAGCGCCATCGGCGAGCGGAACTCGCCGCCGGCGCCGACCGCGAGCGCGCTCGGCATCATGCCGGCGGCCATCGCGATCGTGGTCATCACGATCGGGCGGGCGCGTTTCATGCCGGCATCGATCATGGCCTCCTCGCGCGGCTTGCCGGCGCGAATGGATTCGATGGCGAACTCCACCAGCATGATCGCGTTCTTGGTGACGATGCCCATCAGCATCAGGATGCCGATCCATACCGGCGTGGTGAGCTGCTTGCCGGTGACGAGCAGGGCGGCGATCGCGCCGCCGATCGAGAGCGGCAGCGAGAACAGGATGGTGATCGGCTGCAGGAAGGTGCCGAACAGCAGCACCAGCACGGCGTAGACCATCATCAGGCCCGCGGTGATGGCGGTGGCGAAGCCGTCGGAGAGTTCGTTCAGGCTCTCGGCGTCGCCGGAGGGCGAGACCTTCACGCCCTTCGGTCGGCTCTTCATCACCGGCAGGTCGTAGATCTTCTTGGTCGCGTCGCCGAGCGCGGCGGAGCCGACGAGGTCGGCGGCGACGGTTGCCTGCCGCTCACGATCGTAGCGGTTGATGCTGGTCGGACCCTGGTCGAGCTTGACGTCGGCGATGACCGAAAGCGGCACGCCGCCCTTCTCGCCGCGCTCGCCGAGCGGCACGCGCAGCTGTTCGAGCGTCCTCAGATTGCCGCGCGCGGCGTCCTCGAGCTGAACGCGGATCGGCACCAGGCGGTCGCCGACGTCGAACTTGGCGAGCGCAGGCCCGACGTCGCCGATGGTGGCGACGCGGATGGTCTGCGACAGGCTTTCCGTGGAGACGCCGAGGCGCGCGGCGAGATCTGCGCGCGGTTCGATGCGCAGCTCGGGCCGCTCGAGCGTGGTTTCCGAGATCACGTTAGAGATGGTCGGAATCCGCTTCATCTGCGTCGCGAGCTCGCTGGCGACGTTGTTGACAATGTTGGCGTCGACACCGGTCACGACCAGCGAGATGGCGCGCAGGCCGTTCTCGTCGAGGAACCAGAAGCGGATGTCGGGAACGTTCTCCAGCTCCTGGCTGATCGAGAACTCCAGCTCGCGCTGGGTGATGTCGCGGCTGTCCTTGGGCGTGTAGTTGATGATCAAGGAGGCGCGCCGGACTTCCTGGGTCCCCGGCGGGACCCGCCCGCCATCGACGAAGATGCTCTTCACCTCCGGCCGCTTGCGCAGGCGGGCGACGATGTCCTCGGTGACCTTTTCGGTGTAGGCGAGCTGGGTGCCCGGCGGCAGCTCGAGAGCAAGCAGCGAGCGCGCGCTGTCCTGCGCCGGCAGGAAGCCCTGCGGCAGCAGCGTGATGCTCCAGATCGAGGCGGCGAAGACGCCGAAGCCGACCAGCACCGTGATGAAATAGTGCTTCACCGACCAGGCCACGATCCTGTGATAGGACCGCAGCACACGGCCGGGCGGCGGCTCCTCGTGATTGCCATGTTTGAGGAAGTAGGCGGCGAGCACCGGCGTGACGAAGCGCGCCGCGAGCAGCGAGAAGAACACCTGCACCGAGACGGTGATGCCGAACTGCTTGAAGAACTGTCCCGCGATGCCCGACATGAAGCTCGCGGGTGCGAAGATCGCGATGATCGTCAGCGAGATCGCGATGACCGCAAGGCCGATCTCGTCTGCGGCTTCGAGTGCGGCACGATAGGGCGACTTGCCCATGTTCATGTGCCGGACGATGTTCTCGATCTCGACGATGGCGTCGTCGACGAGAATACCTGTCGACAGCGTGATGGCGAGGAAGCTGACGAGGTTCAGCGAGAAGCCGAGCAGGTCCATCGCCCAGAACGCCGGGAAGATCGACAATGGCAGCGAGATCGCGGCGATGACGGTGGCACGCAGGTCGCGCAGGAACAGGAGCACGATGATGACGGCAAGGATGGCGCCTTCGAACAGGGTCGAGATCGCCGCGTGGTAATTGCCGTTGGTATATTCGACCGAGGTGTCGATCACCTTCAGATCGACGTCGGGATAGGCGGCCTTGAGCGCGTCGATGCGCTTCTGCACGGCCTCGGCCACCTTCACGTCGCTGGCACCCTTGGAGCGCTTGATCCCGAGCGCGACCACGGGCTCGCCGTTGAAGCGGGCGAAGGTGCGGCGGTCCGCGATGGTGTCGGTGACGGTGCCGAGATCGTCGATCCGGACCTCGCCGCCGCCGAACAGCGGGATCATGGTGCCGGCAAGATCGCCCAGCGTCTTGGCGCCCGCGAGCGTGCGGATCGCCTGGTCGTTCTTGCCGATCTCGGCGCGACCGCCGGCAACGTCGACATTGGTGCCGCGCAGGCTCTGGCTGACATTGACCGCGGTCAGGCCCATCGCCTGCAAACGGTCGGGATCGAGCGAGACCAGAATCTCGCGCTCGACACCGCCGATGCGCTCGACCTGGGCGACGCCGCGCACGCCCTGCAGCGCGCGCTTGACCACGTCGTCGACGAAATAGGAGAGCTGCTCGGGCGTCTTGCCGGGCGAGATCGCGGCATAGGTGACGATCGGCAGGCCGATGACGTCGACGCGCTGGATCAGCGGCTCGGTGACGTTCTGCGGCAGGTTGGAGCGCACGCGCGTCACCGCGTCCTTGACGTCGTTGAGCGCGCGGTCGGTGTTGGTCTCCAGCGCGAACTGGATGGTGGTCACTGACACGCCGTCGGTGATGGAGGAGGTGATGTGCCTGACCCCCTCGACGCCGGAGACGGCATCTTCAACCGTCTTGGTGACTTGGGATTCGAGCTCAGCGGGTGCTGCGCCGAACTGCGACACCACGACCGAGATCACGGGAATGTCGGCCGAAGGCAGCCGCGTCACCGCGAGCTTGGTGAAGGACACCCAGCCGAGGATCAGGAGGATGATCGAAAAGACGACCGACGGTAGCGGATGACGGATCGACCATGCCGAGATATTGAGAGCCATCAGCGTACCCGCGTGCGATCGAGTTCATCGGCGAACATGGTCTTGATCTGGTCGCCGTCATGGAGCGAAGAGCCGGCGTCGGCTACGACGATTTCGCCGACCTCGAGGCCTTCCAGGATTTCCGTTGCGCTGTCGGACGACAGCCCGACCCGCACCTTGCGCGTCTCGACAATGTTGCCTTTGACGACCTGCACGGTGAGATGGTCGATCGCGGTCTTGGGGATCGAGACGCCGCAGCTTCGCTTGGCGTCGATCGAGGCGCGGGCAAACACGCCGACCTTGAGCGATGGATTGTTGGTGACGCTGATGCGGACGCGGCCGAGCTGCGTGGTGCGGTCGATTTCGGGCGCGACCAGTCGGACCCGCCCGATCAAATCGGGCGCGTCGTCGCGGCTGATGCGCACCGTCGCGCCGGGGTTGAGCTTGGGCATGTGCACCGCCGGGACCTGGGCGTCGAGCTCGATCTCGTTGTTGACGGCGATGCGGAACATCGGGCCGGCCTGCGGCGAAGCGGGCGCGCCGACGATGGTGCGTACTTCGGTGACGAGGCCTGGCGCAGGCGCCTTCAGCGAGATCGGGCCTTGCGGGCCGGGTCTTTGCGGCTGGCCGGGGATCTGCGGCGGCGCCGTCAGGCGCGCCAGCTCCTGATTGTCGGTGACCATGGCGCCTTCGGTGACGAAGAGGTCGGTGACCCTGGAGCCTTCCTGGTCGGCGACGACCACGGCCTCGCGGCGCGGCACGAAGAAGCCGGTCACCCGCACGAGGTCGGAGAAGCAGGCGTTGGTCGCCTTCGTCACGATGACGAGCGCCTCGCTCGGCGTGTCCTTCGCCTCGGGGCGATGCCGATGCTCGAACAGATAATAGCCGACGCCGAGCGCAACGACGAACAGCACGGTTCCGGCAGGCTTGAGATATTCGGAGGCGTTCATCGCCGGATTGTCCTGGCCTGGCTCACGGCCATCCGCACGGGGCCTGCTGAGAGCGTTTCCCTGAAATAAAGCGGCGTCCCGCAAGGCTGCGGGACGCGCATTTGAAGCAAGACTTTACACCACATCACGACTTGGCACTTCAAAGGATTTGGCACTTCAAAGGATTACGTCGTGCTCTCACTTCGATGCGGTGGTCTTGTTTTCCATGTTGACGACCTGCACGCGACGATTGACCTCCGCCATCGGCTGGGCCGGGTCCTTCAGCTTGCTCTTGCCGTAGCCGACGGTGACGAGATCGGTCGCGGCGATGCCGTACTTGTCGACGAGGTAGCGCTTGATCGAATCCGCGCGGCGCTCCGACAGGTCCTGATTATAGCCCTCGCCGCCGGCGGCGTCGGTGTGGCCGGCGACCACGAAGGTCGAGCCCTTCAGGTCGGGGCTGGTCAGCGCGCGACCGAGCGCCTGTACCGAGGCAAGCGACTTCGCGCTGATATTGGCGGAGTTGTAGTCGAACGTGATCTCAAGATCGATGTTCGGCTTGTCCTTGGCCACCGAGGCGATTTCTTCACGCTCGGTCGACGAAAGCGAGCGCGTCGAGCGGCCGCGCACGGACTGGATCAGCTTGGTTTCCGCCGCACTGGGTGCAGGATCGGCCTGCGGGGCGATCGAGAGGCCGCGGGTCAACGGCTTCTTCGGCGGCGGCGCCAGCGCGCGTACGATCTCGTCCTCGGTGACGTTCTTGCTGTTGCCGTCGTCGCCCGCGAATGCGAGCGGGGTCGTCAGCGACAGAGCGGCGCCGACCGTGATGATGGACAGGATCGCGGTAAATCCCTTTGCAGCCAATCTCATTGCCAGTCCCTCCTGCGCAGCTGACCCGCGCGGTTCCAAATTCCTGCAATGGCCCCCCCGGGAAAGGCAGCCTGCGGCATCCGTCCGTTAGTCTTCCCTGAGCCGCCGAGGGTTCGAGGCCTCTTCCGCCTCAACTCAAAAAAATACTAGCGTACTCCGTAGCTTGCGAACTCCTGAACAATGTTCGGGTCCATCGCCTTGGCATTGGCGATGTCGAGCGCGCCTTCCTGCGCCGAGCCGTTGCGCTGCTTGGCAATCCCGCGGCCAAAGAGCGAGGAGGTCAGGCGCGGGTTGATCTTCAGGGCCGCGTCGAAATCGGCGATGGCGTTCTTGACCGCTCCCGATTTCAGATTGACGAGTCCCCGGCTGTCCAGCGCATCGACGAAATTCGGCCGCAGCCGCAGCGCCTCGTTGCAATCCTTCAGCGCGCCCTGGAGGTCGCCGACCACAGTGCGGGTCCAGCAGCGGTTGTTCAGCGCCTCGACGTCCTTCGCGTTGATCCGAAGCGTCTCGTCGAAATCCTTGATGGCCAAATTGTAGGCGCCCTTGCTGGCATAGACCTGACCGCGCCGGTACAGCGCATTCACGTCATCAGGATTGGCGGCGATCTTGGCCGTCAGGCCCTTGATGGTCGGATCCTCCGCCAGCGCGGCCGCGCTCGGTCCGCTATCCATGCTCGGTGCGGGGGTGGTCTCGGCCGGTTTCACCGGCGGTGGCGCCGGCGGCAAGGCGGCCTCGACCTGCGGTTTCGGTGAGGGCGCCGGTGCCGGAGCAGGAGGAGCAGGAGCAGGTGCTGGAGCAGGTGCCGCTGCCGTGTCCGCCGGCTTCGGCGGCGGAGGCGGTGCGGGCGGAGCCGGCGGCGGGTTGTTGGCGACGACCGGCGGCGGCGATGGCGGCGGTGCCGTCATCGACGGACGCGATCCGCCGGCGCCCGGAATGAACGAAAAATCCTCGGCGAGCGAAGAGGAGATCCACGGCACCTGTTCGCCGCGCGAGGCGCGGGTGACGCCCATCTTGGTGCGGTTCAGCGTCTCCTCGGCCATCAGGTCGGGGACGCGGATCTCCTTCAGGAGCTCCTGGACGAACAGGCTGTGCTCGCCGCCCGCGTCCGAGACAACGGAGGCCAGTGCCGCCGAGTACATCACCAGCGTACCATTCGGCGCGATGACCGGCGTCAGGCCGGCCGAGAAGCTGCGGAACCGGCGCTCGAAGGGATTGCGCCTGGAGGCGTCGACCAGCGCGATCTTGACGCCCGCGCCGCGGGTATTGAGCTCGCCGAGCACGGTCTCCAGGCTGAAACCGTCGCGGCGGACGTCGGATTCGGTCCAGATCTGCGCGTCGATCGGCAGCATGTAGCTCTGGCGCGCCGACTGGATGCCGAAACCGCTGAAGAAGATCAGCGCCACCGAGCCCGGCTTGATCTTGCCATAGAGCTTGTCGAAGGCGCGGCGCATGCCGTCGCCGGTCAGGTTCTCGCCGATTTCAACGGAAAAGCCGTCGCGCTTGAGCTCGTCGGCGACGTCGCGCGCGTCGTTGAGCGGTTCCTTCAGCGGGGCGTCCGCGTCCGGATATTTGGCGTTGCCGATGACCAACGCATAACGGTCGCCGGCGGCCAGGGATGGCGCAACCGGGACGAGCGAAACGAGCAAGGGCAGAAGAAAAAGGAAGCGAATTTTCATAATCAGCGCGGTCCAGCCAAAAAGGCGCCGTTACCAGCTTGCGCCGCGGCGACCTTAACTTACGCAATGTGCATTATCAAACCGCGGAAGGGGGGCGTCAACCGCTTGGAGATTCGGCATTATCGCGACAATTGACCGCGATGCATGGGCGCGCTGGGACGGGAATGAACGGGTTGTCACGGTTGTGCTCGGTGCCATCTGGTTCGACTCTGCGGCAGGATGTTGGAGCGGCCGCGACAAAGAAGACGTGAGGGGTCTCACATAGCAGGCTGGACGCTGTCGCAGCCCGCCGGTGTTTGACCTTTGCGGCGGACGATGGCTTGGTGCACTTGATCGTCCCCGAAGGTCCAACTCAGAAAAGAAAACCATGGGAAACGCCTACGAAATCTACGCCCTGCGTTATGCGACGATGTCGCCCCGCACCCCCAACATGAATTTCCTGGCGCCCGACCCGCATGACAGCGCGGCGCAGGATCTCGACTATTTCGTCTGGCTGATCCGCGGCGGCGGCCGCGACATCCTGGTGGATACCGGCTTCAATGCCGAGGAAGCGAGTGCGCGGGCGCGCAAGCTGACGCTCAATCCGGTCGATGCGCTGGAGCGCTTTGGCGTCGCGGCGTCGAGCGTTCGCGACATTATCGTGACGCATCTGCATTACGACCACGCCGGTAATCTCGATCGCTTCCCGAACGCGCGCTTCCATCTCCAGGAGCGCGAGATGGCTTACGCGACGGGGCGCTGCATGTGCAACGGACTGCTGCGACATCCGTTCTCGGTCGAGCACGTCACGCAGATGGTGCGTCATGTCTATGGCGAGCGCGTCAATTTCTATTCCGGCGATGGCGAGATCGCGCCCGGCGTCACCGTGCACCGTGTCGGCGGCCATTCCGACGGCTTGCAGGTGGTCAAGGTCGAGACCGCGCGCGGGCCGGTGGTGCTGGCGTCCGATGCCGCGCATTACTACGCCAATCTGCAGCGCAAGAGCCCGTTCCCCATCGTCTACAATATCGGCGACATGGCGCAGGGCTGGGAGACGATCGAACGCCTCGCCGGTCATCCCGACAGATTCATTCCCGGCCATGATCCAATCGTGACGGAGATCTATCCGCGTGCCAGCGACAAGGTCGATGCCTGGGCGCTGCATCTGCCGCCGTCGCGGTCGTTTGCGAAGTAACGCAGTGCCAGGCCCTCATGGTGAGGAGGCGCGCAAGCGCCGTCTCGAACCATGCAGGCCCGGCTGTTGCACCCCGGCCTTCATCCTTCGAGACGCGCGTTCCGCGCTCCTCAGGATGAGGGTCTGGCGCTACGCGAAGGTCCCCTAATACGCCTCTTTCGCGTCGGCCTCTTCGCTGGTCTGGATCAGGTCGAGGCTCTGTTCGATCTTGCCGAGCAGGGCCGAGAGCTGCTTGCGCTCCTGCGCGGAGAGGCAGGCGAGGATCTCGTCTTCCCGCCGCAGCAATTGTGGGAACAGCTCTTCGTACAGCGCGCGACCCTTCTTCGTCAGTTGCAGGCGGAATTCGCGGCGGTCGGCTTCGTTCTCGACCCGCTCGATCAGCTCCTGGTGCAGCAGCGTGGTCACGGCGCGGCTGATGGTGGATTTGTGCGTGCGGGTGCATTGCGCGATGTATTGCGCGCTACAGGCATCGTTGCGGAAGCCGAGGGTTGCGATCACGCGCCAGGCCGGAATGTCGAGGCCGTGACGCTCCTGATATTCGACCGCAAGCGCGGAACTCACCTCCGCCGCAAGCCGGTTGAGGCGGAATGGCACGAACTTGAACAAATCGAGCCGTGACTTTGGCCGCAATGAAGCCTCGTCGGCCTCACGTGCCTTCAGCGCGATGTCGCTGGATGTCCTCGCCAAGGAGAGCGCTCCGAATTCCAGTTGACGGCCGGCCGGCTCCGGTCCAAAATAGTTGCACGTGAGACTATCTAGCAGATCAGTCCTCTCTTGACCAGAGCCGAGGTTAGCGCATGGCGCAGGCCAATACGCAGCAGGCCAAAACCCAGTTCGGCTATCGCCGCCACCCCGACCAGGATCCTCCCGGCCACAGCGCGGCCGAGCATCCCGTGGTGGTCGTCGGCGCGGGGCCGGTGGGGCTGTCGCTCGCGATCGACCTTGCCCAGCGCGGCCAGCGCGTCGTCCTTCTGGATGATGCCGACCGGATCGGCGAAGGCTCGCGCGCGATCTGCTTCTCCAAGCGGTCGCTCGAATATTGGGACCGGCTCGGCGTCGGCGACCGCATGGTCGAGAAGGGCGTGGTGTGGAGCGTCGGCCGAATCTTTCACGGCGAGTCGCAGCTCTACCAGTTCAACCTGCTGCCGGAAGACGGTCATAAGCGGCCGGCCTTCATCAACCTCCAGCAATATTACGCCGAGGCCTATCTGGTCGATCGCATCAGCGATCTGCCTGAGATCGACCTGCGCTGGCGCAACAAGGTGACGGCGCTTGAACAGCGCAACGATTCCGTCGCGCTGACGATCGAGACGCCGGAGGGCGCCTATCGCCTGCACGCGCAATATGTCGTCGCCTGCGACGGCGCGCGCTCGTCGCTGCGGCAGATGGTCGGCGCCGAGTTCGCGGGACAGGTGTTCGAGGACCAGTTTTTGATTGCCGACGTCAAGATGACCGCGGAATTTCCGACCGAGCGCTGGTTCTGGTTCGATCCGCCGTTTCATGCCGGGCGCTCTGCACTGCTGCACCGGCAACCCGACGATGTCTGGCGCATCGATCTCCAGCTCAATCGCTATGCCGATCCCGTCGTCGAGAAGAAGCCGGAGAACGTGCGGCCGCGGATCGCGCGCATGCTCGGCCACGACAAGTTCGAGTTCGAATGGATCTCGCTCTACAAATTCCAGTGCCGGCGGATGGATCGCTTCCTCCACGGCCGGGTGATTTTTGCGGGCGATTCCGCGCATCAGGTCTCGCCCTTCGGCGCGCGCGGCGCCAATTCCGGGCTCGAGGATGCGGAAAATCTGTCCTGGAAGCTCGATCGCGTGCTGCGCGGCACCTCGCCCGCGAGCCTGCTCGAGAGCTACCATGTCGAGCGGAGTCTCGCTGCCGACGAGAACATCCGCGAATCCACCCGCTCGACCGATTTCATGGCGCCGAACTCGCATCAGGAGGCGCGGCTGCGCAAGGCGGTGCTGTCGCTGGCCAAGGAAACCGAGTTCGGCAAGCGGATGGTCAATGGCGGCCGGCTCTCGGTGCCGTGCAGCTACGACTCGCCGCTGTCATCGCCCGATGCGGAGGCGTGGCGCGGCGGACCGTTGCCCGGCTGTTCCATGCTCGACGCGCCCGTTGGCGAGCAGGCCTATCTGACCGATGCATTTCGCCGGGGTGGAACGGACTTCACCTTGCTGTCGTTCAGCAATGGCGCGGCGATCGATGCGCCCGATGGCGTCAAGGATATCCGCATCGGTAGCGAGGGCGGGCTTGCCGATCCCTCGGGCCTTGTCGCAAAGCGCTATGGCGCCGAGCCTGACACAGCCTATCTGCTCAGGCCCGACGGCTATGTTGCGGCCCGCTTCCGCCATCCGACGCGTGCGGCGATCGCGGCCGCGTTGTCGCGGGCCCAAGGCTTGAATTGAGGATTCGCATGCCGCTTTCAACCAGCTCCAACTTCGCGCGGCCCGACGATGCGTTTCGCGCCATCGTCGAGGCGCACCGCGGCTTCACCGACGAGCAGAGCGCCGATTTCGACGCGGCACTGGTCCTGATTCTCGCCAACCATATCGGCGACATCGACGTGTTGCGGGAAGCGATCGTGCTCGCGAAGCGGCGCATGACCGACGGCCAGCAGCAGCAACAGCAGCAGCAACAGCAACAACAATAACCCAAAGACCTGAGGATGAATTGATGGCGAAGAACTTCGCATCCACCGGCGATCTCTCCGAGAAGAAGATCACCTTCTCCGAGATCGGCGCCGATCTCTATGCCTTCACCGCCGAGGGCGATCCAAACACCGCGATCATCGTCGGTGACGACGGCTGCCTGGTGTTCGACGCGCAGTCGACGCCGGCGATGGCCAACAAGGTGATCGAGCGCGTCAAGACGGTCACCGACAAGCCGATCAAATATGTCGTGCTGTCGCACTATCACGCCGTCCGCGTGCTGGGCGCCTCCGCCTACAAGGCGCAGGGCATCGTGGCCTCGCAGGAGACCTATCGCCTCATCGAGGAACGCGGCCAGCAGGATTGGGATTCCGAATATGGGCGCTTTCCCCGATTGTTCCAGGATGCTGCGAGCATTCCCGGCCTGACCTGGCCGACGCTGACCTTCGAAGGCGAGATGTCGATCTATCTCGGCAAGCGCGAAGTGCGCCTGATGCAGCTCGGCGCCGGCCACACCTCCGGCGACATCGTCGCCTGGGTGCCGGATGCCGAAGTCATGTTCTCCGGCGACCTCATCGAATATCACTCGGCCTGCTATTGCGGTGATGCGCATTTGCGCGAATGGCCGCTGACGCTGAACGAGATCCGCAACTTCAATCCCAAGGCGATCGCGCCGGGCCGCGGCGATGCGCTGAAGGGCACAGGCACGGTGCGCGAAGCCATCGCGATGACGCGCGACTTCGTCACGTCGCTCTATGGCGCTGCCGAAATCTCGGTCGCGAAGGGGCGCACGCTGAAGGAATCGATGGCGGCGACGCGCGAAGTCATGGATCCGAAATTCCACAGCTTCGCCATCTACGAGCACTGCCTGCCGTTCAACGTGTCGCGCGCCTATGACGAGGCGTCGGGAATCGACGACCCCGTGATCTGGACCGACAAGCGCGACCAGGAAATGTGGGCCGCCCTGCAAGGAGGAGGATAGTCATGAACGTCAACACCTCGCCTGATCAGATCGTCCGGAGCTCGGCGCAGGTGACGCCGGGCTACATGTCCGGCTTCGGCAATAGTTTTGAGACCGAGGCGCTGCCGGGCGCGCTGCCGATCGGACGCAACTCGCCGCAGCGCTGCGCCTACGGGCTCTACGCCGAGCAGCTTTCCGGCTCGCCATTCACCGCGCCGCGCGGCACCAATGAGCGCTCCTGGCTCTATCGCATCCGTCCCTCGGTGAAGCATTCCGGCCGCTTCGAGAAGGCCGATGCCGGCCTGTGGCGCTCGGCGCCGTGCCATGAATACGATTTGCCGATCGCGCAACTTCGCTGGGACCCGGCGCCGATCCCGAAGGAGGACATGACCTTCCTTCAGGGCGTGCAGACCATGACGACCGCCGGCGACGTCAACACGCAGGCCGGCATGGCCGCGCATGTCTACCTCATCACCAAATCGATGGTGGACCAGCATTTCTACAATGCCGACGGCGAGCTGGTGTTCGTGCTGCAGCAGGGCGTCTTGCGCGTCGTCACCGAGTTCGGCCGCATCGACGCCGAGCCCGGCGAGATCGTGGTGATCCCGCGCGGCGTCAAATTCCGCGTTGAGATTCCGAACGGGCCGGCGCGCGGCTATCTCTGCGAAAACTACGGCGGCGCCTTCACGCTGCCCGAGCGCGGGCCGATCGGCGCCAATTGCCTCGCCAATGCGCGCGATTTCCTCACCCCTGTCGCGCACTACGAGGACAAGGACACGCCGACCGAGCTCTACGTGAAATGGGGCGGCGCGCTGTTCAAGACCACGCTGCCGCATTCGCCGATCGACGTCGTGGCCTGGCACGGCAATTACGCGCCCTACAAATACGATCTGCGCACCTTCTCTCCCGTCGGCGCCATCGGCTTCGACCATCCCGATCCCTCGATCTTCACGGTGCTGACCTCGCCGTCGGAGACGGCGGGCACCGCGAACATCGACTTCGTGATCTTCCCCGAGCGCTGGATGGTGGCCGACAACACCTTCCGCCCGCCCTGGTATCACATGAACATCATGAGCGAGTTCATGGGCCTGATCTACGGCGTCTACGATGCCAAGCCGCAGGGTTTTGTCCCGGGCGGCATCTCGCTCCACAATTGCATGCTGCCGCACGGCCCCGACCGCGACGCCTTCGAGCACGCCAGCAACGGCGAGCTGAAGCCGGTGAAGCTGACCGGCACCATGGCCTTCATGTTCGAGACCCGCTACCCGCAGCGCGTGACGGCGCATGCCGCGAAGTCGTCCACGCTGCAGGATAATTACGCGGACTGCTGGACGGGACTCGAGAAGCGGTTCGATCCGAACAAGCCGTGAGGCCTCTTACCCTCCCCTGGAGGGGGAGGGTCGCTACGCATGCAGCGAAGCGGAATGCGTAGCGGGGTGGGGTGACAGTCTCTCCGCAGGGAACACCGCCCGTGTTGAGAGATCACCCCACCCCGTCTCATATTTCGCTGCGCTCAATATGAGCCGACCCTCCCCCTCCAGGGGAGGGTGACAGAAGTTCAGCACCAGAATTCGTATGGCAGGAAACATGCCCCACCCCAACGACCCCAACCTCCGCTCCTTCATCGACGTCGATCCCGCCTCCGACTTCCCGATCCAGAACCTGCCCTATGGCGTGTTCTCTGCGAATGGGCTGGCGCCACGCGTCGGCGTCGCCATTGGTGATTACATCCTTGATCTCTGGGAGCTCGAGCAGGACGGTCGCCTGGATGTCGGTCAGCCTGGCGTGTTTGCGGCGGGTTGCCTGAATGCGTTCATGCATTTAGGGCCAAAGGTATGGTCAGCGACTCGCGCACGTATCAGTGAACTCTTGCGGCACGATAATCCGGAACTGCGCGACAATGAAGAATTGCGCAAGCTTGCCCTGGTCCCGATGTCGCGCGCAAAGCTGCATCTGCCGTTCGCGGTTTCCGGCTACACCGACTTCTATTCCTCGAAGGAGCACGCCACCAATGTCGGCGTGATGTTCCGCGGCAAGGACAATGCGTTGCAGCCGAACTGGCTGCACATGCCGATCGCCTATAACGGCCGCGCTTCGACCGTGGTAGTGTCAGGCACGAAGGTGAAGCGTCCGCGCGGGCAACTGAAGCCGCCGAATGTCGAGCTGCCGAGCTTCGGGCCGTGCAAGCGGCTGGATTTCGAGCTGGAGATGGGGGTCGTTGTCGGCCAGTCCTCAGCCATGGGCGGCATGCTGACCGAGCAACAGGCCGAGGAGATGATCTTCGGCTTCGTGCTGCTCAACGACTGGAGCGCGCGCGATATCCAGCAATGGGAATATGTGCCGCTCGGCCCGTTCCTGGCAAAAGCGTTCGCGACTTCGATCAGCCCGTGGGTGGTGACGCGCGAGGCGCTGGAGCCGTTCCGCCTGAAGGGGCCGCAGCAGGAGCCGGTGCCGCTGGATTATCTCAAGCAGGCGAAGCCGCAGAACTATGATCTCGAGCTCGACGTCTCCTTGCGCGCCGCCAGCGCCAATGCGCCCGCCGGCATCAGCCGCACCAATTTCAAATACATGTACTGGTCCTCGGTGCAGCAGCTCATGCACCACGCTTCCAGCGGTTGTGCCATGAATGTCGGCGATCTCCTTGGGTCCGGCACGATCTCCGGCCCGGACAAGAACCAGCGCGGCAGCCTGCTGGAGATCAGCTGGAACGGGACCGAGCCGGTGGAATTGCCCGGCGGCATCAAGCGCTCGTTTTTGGAAGACGGCGACAGCCTCGTGATGCGCGGCTGGTGCCAGGGCGACGGGTATCGGGTTGGTTTTGGTGAGGTTGAAGGGACGATTTTGGCGGCGGGGTGATTGCCGCATACTCGGTCTCGTAGGGTGGGCAAAGGCGCGTCAGCGCCGTGCCCACGATCCCTCTCCGCGATTGCAGCATGGTGGGCACGCTTCGCTTTGCCCACCCTACGAGACCTACCGCTTCTCCGGCGGCACATCGCGCACCCGCGCGCAATGCGCGGCGACGTCCTCCTGGCTGTACTTCAAATGCACCCGCTTGTCGGATGGCACGTGCTTGGCGACGCACACCCCCGTCCGCCATTCCTGCGTCGGCCTGATCGGGCGCGGCGCAAAACCGCCGCCGCAGTTCGGGCAGACGTTGGAGAGTCTCGTCTCGACGCAATCCGCACAGAACGTGCATTCATAGGAGCAGATCCGCGCGTCCGTTGCATCAGGCGGCAGGTCGCGGTCGCAATATTCGCAGTTCGGTCGAAGCTGGAGGGCCATGGCTGAATCTCCGCAGATTGGCTTGATCATCGCAGACGGCGCGTGAAGCGCGAATGGCGTAGTTCCCTCGATTTCAGCCAGCCTTCAAATCCTTCAGCGGCAGCCGCGAGCTCTCCTTGAGCCTGTCGAGCACGATCGAGGAGCGCACATGCGCCACGCTCTGGTGCGGCATCAGCACGTCGTTGACGAGGTTGGAGAGCCCCTTGAGATCGCGCAGCACGGCTTTGAGCACGTAATCGGCGTCGCCCGTCAGCGAATAGGCTTCCTGGATCTCGTCGATGCGGTTGACCAAGGAGCGGAAGCGTTTCGAATTGTCCGGCGAGTGTGTCGCGAGCCCCACCTGGATAAAGGCGATCACACCGAAGCCCAACGCCTCGCTGGAGAGGTCGGCGTGATAGCCCGAGATCACCTTCTCCTCCTCCAGCCGCATCCGCCGCCGCGAGCATTGCGAGGCCGAGAGCCCCGCGAGATCGGCGAGTTCCTGGTTGGTGAGGCGGCCGTCGTCCTGGAGCGCGCCGAGGATCTTGAGGTCGAAGGCGTCTACGGAGATCATGCGTCATTCGTCCATTTCATGCACGGATCGTGCATATCATAGCCAAAATACATCCCGTTTGCACGCTCATTGCGCGGCCGATGAAGGATAGTTCATGGCAGCAGCAATTGGAGAGCACCATGGGTCCGTTTCCGCACGATGCACCGCCGGCCACCATCACCGCCGACAATCCGATGGGTACCGACGGGTTCGAGTTCGTCGAATATGCGCATCCCAATCCGGAAGAGCTGCACGCGCTGTTCAAGCTGATGGGCTATGCGCCCGTCGCTCGCCACAAGAGCAAGAAGATCACGGTCTATCGTCAGGGCGACATCAACTATCTCGTCAACGAGGAGCCCGGCACCCACGGCTTCGACTTCGTCGCCGCGCATGGTCCCTGCGCGCCGTCGATGGCGTTTCGCGTGGTCGATGCGAAGGCGGCCTATGACCGTGCGATCGCGCTAGGCGCTGAGCCTTCCGATGTGTCATCGGAGCAGAAGACGCTCGATGTGCCCGCGATTAGGGGCATCGGCGGCAGCCTGCTCTATTTCGTCGATCGGTACGGCGCCAAGGGCTCGGCTTATGATGCCGAGTTCGAGTGGCTGGGCGCACGCGATCCCAAGCCCGTCGGCGGCGGCCTGTTCTATCTCGATCATCTCACCCACAACGTCCATCGCGGCCGCATGGATGTGTGGACGGGCTTCTACCAAAAGCTGTTCAACTTCCGCCAGATCCGCTTCTTCGACATCGAGGGCCGCGCCTCCGGCCTGTTCTCGCGGGCGCTGACCAGCCCCGACGGGAAGATCCGGATTCCGATCAACGAGGACGCCGGCGATTCCGGCCAGATCGAGGAATATCTGAATATCTATCGCGGCGAGGGCATCCAGCACATCGCCTGCGGTTGCCGCGATATCCACGCCACCATCGAAGGCCTGCGCGAAGCCGGCCTGCCCTTCATGCCGTCGCCGCCCGAGACCTATTTCGAGCGGATCGACGCGCGCCTGCCCAAGCACGGCGAGGACGTCGCGCGGCTCCAGACCAACGGCATCCTGATCGATGGCGAGGGCGTGGTCGATGGCGGCCAGACCAAGGTGCTGCTGCAGATCTTCTCCGCCAACGCGATCGGCCCGATCTTCTTCGAGTTCATCCAGCGCAAGGGCGACGATGGTTTTGGCGAGGGCAACTTCAAGGCCCTGTTCGAGTCGATCGAGGAGGATCAGATCCGGCGCGGGGTGTTGAAGGTGGATAGCGCGGCGTAAGGTTTTAGCCTCACGCACACTGCCGTAGGGTGGGCAAAGCGACTTGTCCGCCGTAGCTCGAAGAGCGAAGGCGGGAGCGTGCCCACGACTTCTTTGTCTCTCACGGAAAGATGGTGGGCACGGCGCTTTGCGCCTTTGCCCACCCTACGAGATCTTTGCCGGGGCTGGATCTTATCGCTTCCACGCAGCCGTCACCGCCCCGATCTCCGCACCCTCGGGCTCCCGCACCGCAGATGGCGTACGCGAGAATCTCGGCGCGGGCCCGGGCTGCTTCACGCCGTGGCGCTCGATGAACACGTTGCGGGCGACCATGTGCGGATGCTCGGTCGCTTCCGACATCGTCAGCACCGGCGCGAAGCAGATGTCGGTGCCCTCCATGATCCTGCACCAGTCCTCGCGGGTCTTGCTCCTGAACACGGCCTGCAATTTCTGCTTCAGCGCGGGCCAGGCCTTGCGATCCATCTGCGCGTCGAAATCGGCATCGGTCAGGCCAGCGTGCTCGCGGAGCAGCGCGTAGAACTGCGGCTCGATCGAGCCGATCGAGACGAAATGGCCGCAGGCGCATTCGTACACGCCATAGAAATGCGCGCCGCCGTCGAGGAAGTTCTGGTCGCGGCCTTCGGTCCAGCGGCCGATTGTGGTCATGTCGAAGAAGAACGACATCAGCGATGCCGCGCCGTCGCACATCGCGGCATCGACGACCTGGCCCTTGTCGGATCTCTGCGCTTCCAAAAGTGCCGCGAGCACGCCGACGACGAGATAGAGCGCGCCGCCGCCGAAATCGCCGACCAAATTGAGCGGCGGCACCGGGGCTTCCTTGGTGCCGATCGCGGCGAGCGCGCCGGTGATCGAGATGTAATTGATGTCGTGGCCGGCGGCGTTGGCCAGCGGGCCTTCCTGGCCCCAGCCGGTCATGCGGCCGTAGACGAGTTTGGGATTGCGCGCGAGCACGACGTCCGGGCCGAGGCCGAGCCGCTCCATCACGCCGGGACGAAAGCCCTCGACCAGCGCGTCGGCGCTGCCAAGCAGGTCGAGCACCTCTGCGATCGCCGCCTTGTCCTTGAGGTCGAGCTCGATCACCTTGCGGCCGCGACCCGCGACCGACTTCATGCTCTTCTTCGCGCCGACCCGGTCGAGCGTGACGACGTCGGCGCCCATGTCAGCCAGCATCATGCAGGCGAATGGGCCGGGTCCGATGCCGGCGAATTCGACGATGCGGAAGCCCGAAAGCGGGCCGGAGGCGCGGACGGAGGAGCCTTCTGATTTTTCCTGGGCTGGTTTATCGAGCACGTTGTTGTTTCCTCGGGTCGCGAGGCGGATTGCCGATAGTCGGCAAGCGCCAGGGACGTTCCTCTGCGGGACGAGTTAATTGGCTGATTAACTTTTCCTGCCTTACACCGGACGAGGCAAGCGCTTTTCATGCATGGGCGCATAATAAAAGCGGCGCGCATTGCTGCGCGCCGCGGAAGATTTGTGTTGAGGCGCTAAGGCGCGACGCGCTGTCGCGCTTTATCGACTCGATCAGCCTGCGGCGGCCACCGCGCGCTGCGCCATCACCTTGACGAGGTTGGCGCGGTATTCCGCCGTGCCGTGGATATCGGCCAGCAATCCGCTCGCCGGAATGCTGACATTGTCGAGCGCCGACGGCGACCAGTTCGCCTTCAGCGCGGCTTCGATCGCTCCCACCCGCATCACGCCGCTCTGCGAGGCGCCGGTGGCGGCAACACGGATCTCGCCCGACTTCGTCTGCGCGACGAACACGGCGGTCAGCGCGAAGCGTGAGGCCGGGTGCCGCATTTTTTCGTAGCCCGCCTTCGCCGGCACCGGGAACGACACCGCGGTGATGATCTCGCCGTCTTCCAGCGCCGTCGTGAACAGGCCCTGGAAGAAGTCCTCGGCCGAGATCGACCGCTTGTTGGTCTTGACGGTGGCGCCGAGCGCGAGCAGCGCGGCCGGATAATCCGCGGCGGGATCGTTGTTGGCGATCGAGCCGCCGATCGTGCCGCGATAACGCACGGCGGGATCGCCGAGCACCGAGGTGAGATAGGCGATCGCGGGGATCGCCTTCTTCACATCGGCATTCTGCATGATGTCGAAATAGGTCGTGCCGGCCTTGATGGTCAGCACGTCGCCCGAGAGCTCGACGCCCTGCAGCTCCTTGATCTTGCCGAGGTCGATCACGTCTGACGGTGCGGCGAGGCGCTGCTTCATGACCGGCAGCAAGGTCTGGCCGCCGGCGAGGAATTTCGCCTCGCTGCTCTTGCCGAACAGGGCGACGGCCTCGTCGACCGAGGAGGGGCGATGATAAGTGGTCTGGTACATCTTGTTGCTCCTCTCAGGCCGCGTGGATCGTGCGCCACACCCGGTCCGGGGTTGCGGGCATTTCCAAATTGTTCTTGCCGATCGCATCCGTGATCGCGTTGATCACGGCCGCAGAGGCGCCGATCGCGCCGGCCTCACCGCAGCCCTTGATGCCCAGGGGATTGCCCGGGCACAGCGTCGTGGTGTGGGAGAGGTTGAACGAGGGCAGGTCGTCGGCGCGCGGCATGGAGTAGTCCATGAACGAGGCCGTGACGGGCTGACCGTTGGCATCGTAGATGGCGTGCTCCAGCAGCGCCTGCCCGATGCCCTGGGCAAGGCCGCCATGGACCTGTCCCTCGACGATCATCGGGTTGATCAGCCGGCCGAAATCGTCGGCCGCGACGAAGTTGACGAAGGAGGTCTTGCCGGTGCCGGGATCGACCTCGAGCTCGCAGATATAGGCGCCGGCCGGGAAGGTGAAGTTGGAGGGGTCGTAGAAGGCGCTTTCCTTCAGGCCCGGCTCCATCCCGTCAGGCAGATTGTGCGCGGTGTAGGCCGCGAGCGCGACCATCGGGAAGGCGATCGCCTTGTCGGTACCGGCCACCTTGAACTCGCCGTTCTCGATGACGATGTCGCCCTCGGACGCTTCGAGCGCATGCGCTGCGATCTTCTTGGCCTTGGATTCCATCTTCTCCATGGCCTTCAGGATCGCGGTGAGACCGACGGCCGCGGAGCGCGAGCCGTAGGTGCCCATGCCGAACTGCACCTTGTCGGTGTCGCCATGGACGATCGAGACCTGGCTGATGGGAACGCCCAAGCGCTCCGCGACGAGCTGGCAGAACGTCGTCTCATGACCCTGGCCGTGGCTGTGCGAGCCCGTCAGGATCTCGATGGTGCCGACCGGGTTGACCCGCACTTCGGCGGATTCCCATAAGCCGACGCCGGCGCCGAGGCTGCCGACGGCCTTCGACGGCGCGATGCCGCAGGCCTCGATGTAGCAGGACACGCCGATGCCGCGCAGCTTGCCGTCCGCCTTCGCCTTGGCCTTGCGGGCTGCGAAGCCGGCATAGTCGATCGCCTTCATCGCCGCGTCGAGCGAGGCGTTAAAGTCACCGGTGTCGTAGGCCATGATGACAGGCGTCTGGTGCGGGAACTGGGTGATGAAGTTGGTCCGGCGCAGCTGAGCCGGATCGACCTTCAATTGCCGCGCGGCCGTCTCCATCAGCCGTTCGATCAAATAGCTCGCCTCGGGGCGGCCCGCGCCGCGATAGGCGTCGACCGGCGTGGTGTTGGTGTAGACCCCGACCACCTCGGCATGGATCGCCGGGATATTGTACTGGCCCGACAGCAGCGTCGCGTAGAGATAGGTCGGCACCGACGAGGAGAACAGCGACATGTAGGCGCCGAAATTGGCGTAGGTCTTCACCTTCAACCCGGTGATCTTGTTGTTGGCATCGAACGCCATCTCGGCATGGGTGACGTGGTCGCGCCCATGCGCATCGGTGAGGAAGGCCTCGGTGCGGTCGCCGGTCCATTTTACCGGGCGGCCGACCTTCTTCGAGGCCCACAGCGCCACCATCTCCTCGGGATAGATGAAGATTTTTGAGCCGAAGCCGCCGCCGACGTCGGGGGCGATCACGCGCAGCTTGTGCTCGGGGGCGATGTTGTAGAACGCCGACAGCACCAGGCGGGCGACGTGCGGGTTCTGCGAGGTCGTATATAAAGTGAAGTGCTCTTCCGCCGCGTCGTAGTCCGCGATCGCCGCGCGCGGCTCCATCGCATTCGGGGCGAGGCGGTTGTTGGTGACGTCGAGCTTGACCACATTGGCGGCCTTGGCGAAGGCGGCATCCGTCGCGCCCTCGTCGCCGATCACCCAGTCATAGACCTGGTT
This sequence comes from Bradyrhizobium sp. Arg816, assembly GCF_029989365.1. Classification (GTDB taxonomy): domain Bacteria; phylum Pseudomonadota; class Alphaproteobacteria; order Rhizobiales; family Xanthobacteraceae; genus Bradyrhizobium. Next base: position 70,492 of record NZ_JAPRAQ010000004.1, read on the forward strand.
GCCGGGGGCTTCGGGATGAAGCTGAGGCGCGCCGCCCTTGATCGCGGCGTGGATATCGGCGACCGCGGGCAGCTCTTCATAATCCACGACCACGGCTTCGGCGGCGTCGCGGGCCAGGTTCTTGCTGTCGGCGATCACGACTGCGACGGCCTGGCCGACGAAGCGCACGGTTTCCGGCGCCATGGCGGGCCATGCGCCCATCTTCATCGGGCTGCCGTCCTTGGAGGTGATGGCCCAGCCGCAGATGAGATTGCCGACCTTGTCGTCGACGATCTCTTGTCCGGTGAGCACTGCGACCACGCCCGGCATCTTCAGCGCGGCGGACGAATCGATCTTCTTCACCTTGGCGTGCGCATGCGGGCTTCTGATGAAATGGGCATGGGTCATGCCCTGCAATTTGATGTCGTCGACGTAACGGCCCTTGCCGGTAATGAAACGCTTGTCTTCCTTGCGCACGACGCGCGCGCCAATGCCTTCAACACCCATGTCTGGTCCTCCCGACCGGAATTGTCTTGACTGCGCTTTCCCTCGAAAGCAGCAGCGGTGGTTCTTTATTCGAGGCGCGCCGCTTTACTCGGCCGCCTGCGAGACCTTCATGCGCCCGGCTGCATCCAGCACGGCCTTGACGATGTTGTGGTAGCCGGTGCAGCGGCAGATATTGCCTTCGAGCTCGTGGCGGACCGTGGGCTCGTCGAGCTCACCACCATGGCGGTGCACGATGTCGATCGCCGACATGATCATGCCCGGCGTGCAATAGCCGCATTGCAGGCCGTGATTGTCGCGGAAGGCGGCCTGCATCGGGTGCAGCTCGTCGCCCTTGGCGATGCCTTCGATGGTGGTGACGCTGGCGCCGTCGGCCTGGCCCGCCAGCATGGTGCAGGATTTCACCGCCCGGCCGTCCACGTGTACGACGCAAGCGCCGCACTGGCTGGTATCGCAGCCGACATGGGTCCCGGTGAGGTTGAGGTGATCGCGCAGGAGCTGGACCAGCAGCGTGCGGTCCTCGACGTCGACGGCAACGGCCTTGCCGTTCACCGTCAGTTTGACTGTAGACACGGAACATACCTCCCCGGATTGATTTTGATTGTTTCTAATTAGAGACCGCCGCCCCCGGACTTTGCAACTAGGATTTTGGTCACGCCGGTCATGGAAAAGTCATCGATCCTGACGAGCGGGCAATGACTTGGAATGACTTGGGCGGGCCAAGCGGGTCGACCGCCGCAAAATGGTCGGCCCATGTGGGATGCCAGCGGTCATCCCATCCGGTCGGCTTTTGGCCGACAAAGCCTCGGATTGCACCAGCCTGCCGAATTTACCGCCCTTTATCCATTGTGCCCTAGTTTTGCGCATCCGGGTCCGGGGGCGGGGCGCCTCCGGATCACGGCTGAATAGAAAATGGGGGTTGGAATGTCCGGGCGTATCGCGTCGCCGTCGAAGCGTACAATATTTCCGACCCTCCGGTTCCGCGCCAAGATCATCCTCGGCTTCGCCGCAGTGCTGGTGATCTCCGCCGGCAGCATGGCTTTCTCTTATTTCGGCTTCGAGCGGGTCTCGTCCGGGGTCGGGTCCTACCGCAGCAGCGTCACCGAGGCCGATCTCGCCCGCAACATCGACCGCGAGCTGCTCGCCTACCGCTCGGCCGTCAGATATTTCGTCGTCACCGGCAAGGAGGACGACGCCAAGGCGGCGCTGGACGCCGAGACCGGCCTGAAGAACGCCATCGATCAGGCGGTCAAGAGTGCCCAGAAGCTGGCGCGGCAGGAGGCCCTCAACAAGCTCGCCAAGGAATTCTCCAACTTCTCCGCAACCTTCGCAAAGGTCCTCCAGGCCAAGCGCGATAGCGCGCTGCTGGTGCAGAACCAGCTGACGCGCCAAGCCAATCTCCTGAAATACAAGCTCGACGATATCGGCAACAATGCCTCCGATTCCGAGGCGCAGTCGATCGAGTTCGGCACCAAGCAGGTCAACGCCCAGTTCCAGACCGCGAGCGCCGCAGCCACCAATTTCGTGCTGACCTCCGACCAGGCGGTCGCGACCAGCGCGCTGGCGCGGCTGAAATTCGTCGAGAATTCGCTCGGCGCGGTCTATTCCATGGACGACAAGATCGTCGCCGGCCTGAAGGACGCCAAGACCATCCTCGTGGCCTATCGCGAAGCGCTGGAGAAGCTGATCGCGAATGCCAAGATGGTGGATGAGCTCGTCACCGAGATGAGCGGTTCGGCCGGCGCGATCCTGCAAGGCGCCACCGCCATGAAGGCGGACCTCGTCGCCGAACAGCAGCGGCTGGATTCGGAGTCGGAAGCGACCATCGGGCGGACCGAGCAATTGGTGCTGATGCTGGCCGTCGGCGGCACGGTGCTCGGTGCGATCCTCGCCTTCCTGCTCGGCACCGGCATCTCGCGTCCGATGATTGCGATGTGCAAGGCGATGCGCGAGCTCGCATCGGGCAATTTCGACGTCGTGCTGCCGGGTCTCGGCCGCAAGGACGAGATCGGTGAGATGGCCGGCGCGGTCGAGGAATTCAAGGTTCAGGCCGTGGCCAAGGCCGAGCGCGACGCCGCCGCCAGCGAAGCCCAGAACAAGGAACTGGCCACCGCACGCCGTTCCGAGCTGATTCGCTTCGCCGATGACTTTGAAAGCGCGGTCGGTGCCATCGTGTCGAACGTGTCGGCCTCCGCCGTGCAGCTCGAAGCGGCGGCCTCCACGCTGACCCGAACCGCTGAAACCACACAGACCCTGTCGAGCCAGGTCGCCGGCGTGTCCGAGCAGGCCTCGAGCAACATGCAGTCGGTCGCAACCGCCACCGAAGAGCTTTCGGCCTCCGTCGAGGAGATCGGCCGCCAGGTCCGCGATTCCAGCCGCATCGCCGAAGCTGCCGTGGTCCAGGCCAAGGAGACCGACGGCCGGATCGGCAAGCTGTCGCACGCCGCCCAGCAGATCGGCGAAGTGGTCAAGCTGATCACCGCGATCGCCGAGCAGACCAACCTTCTGGCGCTCAACGCCACCATCGAGGCGGCGCGCGCCGGCGACGCCGGCCGCGGCTTCGCCGTGGTCGCCAGCGAAGTGAAATCGCTGGCCAGCCAGACCGCGAAGGCCACCGACGAGATTTCCTCGCACATCGCGGGCATGCAGGGTGCGACGGCCGAGTCGGTCGCCGCGATCAAGGAGATCGGCGCCACCATCGGCAAGATCTCGTCGATCTCGACCTCGATCGCAAGCGCCGTGGAAGAGCAGGGCGCAGCGACGCAGGAAATCGCGCGCAGCGTCCAGACCGTCGCGCAGGGCACCCAGACCGCCGCCACCGACATCGGCCAGGTCAACCGTGGCGCCGCCGAAACCGGCTCGGCCTCGGAGGAGGTCCTGAATTCGGCCCAAACCCTGTCCAGCGAAAGCACCCGCCTGCGCGCCGAGCTCGACCGGTTCATGGGGAATATTCGGGCAGCGTAAGGTCGCCAGGCCGGAAGCCCTCGCTGTCGCGTCACCCTCGGCTGTCGTCCCCGCGAAAGCGGGGCTCCATAACCCCAGGGAGGGGTCATGGAGCGAGCTGGCTTCGCCAACCATCTTCCTGTGGCGATGGGTCCCGGCGTTTCGCGGGGACGACAGGCTCGGCCGCGTCACCTAACCGCAAGTTGCGACGCCATAAATTTACCGCGGCTTATCCTTTGCCCCTTACCGTGCTCACGAGTCAGGAAGCGGGCTGCTTCCGGGCTGTGCCTGGTTTTCCGCGAATGGAATGGGGTGGGGAATGCCCGTCAAGTCGACGCCGAACACATCGAAGCTGCTCACCTTGCGTTTTCGCGCAAAAATCATCCTCGGCTTCGTGGCGGTGCTGGCCATCCTCGCCGTCAGCATGGCCTTCGCCTATTTTGGCTTCGAGCGGATCCAGGCCGCCGTGGCATCCTACCGGGCCAGCGTGTCGGAAGCAGACCTCGCGCGGACCGTCGATCGCGACCTGATCAGCTATCAGGGACTGGCGCGGGCCTATACGCTGACGGGTGCGGCCGATGACGAGACCGCGGCCAAGGGGGCCGAAGAGAATCTGAAGGGCGCGATCGCCAAGTCGATGGCCGCGACCACCGGCGCGGCGCGCCGCGAGCAGGTCGGCAAGCTCGAGACCGAATTCCAGCGATTTACGAAGGTATTCGGTGAGATCATCACGCTGACGCGCGAGAACAACAAGATCGCCGCCGACGAGCTCAACAGCGTCGGCAACAAGATCCGCTTCAAGTTCGACGATCTCGCGGATACGGCCGCGCTGGCAGGCCTGAACTCGGTTCAGACCACCGCCAAGGACGTCACCTCGCAATATCTCGCGGTCTCCACCTCGGTCAGCGCCTTCGTCGCCAAGCCGGAGCCGAAGACCGCCGACGGCGTGATCGCCCGCATCAAATTCCTGGAGACGCTGCTGGTCTCGATCTATGCCAACGACCAGAAGATCACCGACCGCGTCACCGAAATCGGCAATCTGCTGAAGCAGTACCGCACCTCTTTCTCGAAGCTGACCGAGAACGTGAAGATCATCGTCAAGTTGAACGGTGAGATGACCAAGACGGCGACGGGCATTCTCAAGCTCTCGGCTGAGCTGCGGTCCGATCTGACCTCGGATCAGCAGCGCATCGAAGCGAGCGCCAACTCCACCATCACCGAGACCGAACGGCTGATGCTGATGATGGCGCTCGGCGGCCTCGCCATTGGCGCCGTGCTGGCCCTGATGCTCGGCAACGGCATCTCGCGTCCGATGATCGCGATGTGCAAGGCGATGCGCGAGCTTGCGTCCGGCAATTTCGACGTCGTGTTGCCGGGTCTGGGGCGCAAGGACGAGATCGGCGAGATGGCCGGTGCAGTCGAGGAATTCAAGGTTCAGGCTGTCGCGAAAGCCGAGCGCGACGCCGCCGCGAGCGAAGCCCAGAACCGCGAGCAGGCCGCCAGCCGCCGCTCCGAGCTGATTCGCTTTGCCGACGATTTCGAGAGCGCCGTCGGCGCCATCGTCTCCAACGTCTCGGCCTCGGCCGTGCAGCTGGAATCGGCGGCCTCCACCCTGACGCGCACCGCCGAGACCACGCAGAGCCTCTCAAGCCAGGTCGCCGGTGTCTCCGAGCAGGCCTCCAGCAACATGCAGTCGGTTGCAACCGCCACCGAAGAGCTCTCGGCCTCGGTCGAGGAGATCGGCCGCCAGGTGCGCGATTCCAGCCGCATCGCGGAAGCTGCTGTGGTGCAGGCGAAGGAAACCGACAGCCGCATCGGCAAGCTCTCGCACGCTGCCCAGCAGATCGGCGAAGTCGTCAAGCTGATCACGGCGATCGCCGAGCAGACCAATCTTCTTGCGCTCAACGCCACCATCGAGGCGGCACGCGCGGGTGAGGCCGGCCGCGGCTTCGCAGTGGTCGCCAGTGAAGTGAAGTCGCTGGCGAGTCAGACGGCGAAGGCGACCGACGAAATCTCCTCCCACATTACCGGGATGCAGGGCGCGACGGCCGAATCGGTCGCGGCGATCAAGGAGATCGGCGCGACCATCGGCCAGATCTCGTCGATCTCGACGTCGATTGCGAGCGCCGTCGAGCAGCAGGGCGCCGCGACTCAGGAAATCGCGCGCAGCGTCCAGACCGTTGCACAGGGCACCCAGACCGCGGCCACCGACATCGGCCAGGTCAACCGCGGCGCCGCCGAAACCGGCTCGGCCTCGGAAGAGGTGCTGAACTCGGCCAAGACGCTGTCGTCGGAAAGCACCCGCCTCCGCGCCGAGCTCGATCGCTTCATGGGCAATATCCGGGCGGCGTAGGGCTCAGACCGACGAGTCTCACTCCCTCCCGAACGCCCGCCTCAACTCGACCTTCGCGCGCTCCAGCCGCGCGCGTTGTGTCTTGGGCAGGGTCCTGCCGGCGCGGTTGATGTAGAAGGTCAGCATCGAGAGCGCCGAGCGGTAGGCGCCTGACTTGCGGCGCGTGCTGTGCTCGGCCGAGCGCTTCAGCGAGATCGCGATCTTCTTTGCGCTGGTCAGTTTGAACACGCCCCGCTTGAGGTCGAGTGCATCGCTCTCCTTCGTCACGCGCTGCGACCAGCGCTTTGGCGAGGCGCGCCTCGTGCTCTTGCGCGCGGTCGTGCTGCGCCTCGTACTGGTCTTCTGCACGCCCGTCTTTCGAGAATGTGTCGTCTTTCTGACGTGAGCCATGCGCCAACTCCCTGCGGCTCCATCGGAAACGGACGACCCCAAGGGCCGTTCCTGCGGGAACCTGCCATTGCCGCAGGCGTTGTCGCAGGTGGCAGGCGGAATGCCGCACCCCGATGATCGGATCGCCCCAGTCCACACCATGTGAGCCGGGGCCGCTTCCATTGGTTAGACCCAGCAACGCGATGGAATTGCAGCAAAGCCCAGCGCTGAATTACGGACCTGCTGTCTCTGCGGCGGCCGCGGCCGACCGCATCGTCGAGACCAGCATTCCCGCGCGGCTCGACGCGCTGCCGTGGAGCGGCTTTCACACCCGCGTCGTGCTGGCGCTCGGAATCACCTGGATCCTCGACGGGCTCGAGGTGACGCTGGCCGGCGCGCTCTCCGGCGCGCTGAAGCAGAGTCCGTCGCTGCAATTCTCCAATCTCGATCTCGGTATCGCCAATTCCGCCTATCTTGCCGGTGCGGTGCTCGGCGCGCTCGGCTTCGGCTGGCTCACCGATCGCATCGGCCGCAAGAAGCTGTTCTTCATCACACTGGCGCTTTATCTCTCCGCAACCGCCGCGACCGCCTTGTCGTGGAATGTCGCGAGCTACGCGCTGTTTCGCTTTCTCACCGGCGCCGGCATCGGCGGCGAATACACTGCGATCAACTCGACGATCCAGGAACTGGTGCCGGCGCGTTATCGCGGCTGGACCGATCTCGTCATCAACGGCAGTTTCTGGATCGGCGCGGCGATGGGCGCGGTGGCGGCCATCGTGCTGCTCGATCCCGCATTGATCGGTCCTGATCTCGGCTGGCGCCTCGCCTATCTCATCGGCGCGACCCTTGGCCTTGTCGTGCTGCTGATGCGGATGTGGATTCCGGAGAGCCCGCGCTGGCTGATGGTCCACGGCCGGCCCGACCAGGCCCACGCCATCGTGGACGAGATCGAGCGCTCCGTCATCGGGCATGACCAGGATGCGAGCGACGGCCGCTTCGCGAAAATCCGACTGAAGATGCGCGACCACACGCCGATCAGGGAGGTCGTGCACACGTTGTTCTCCGTCTATCGCCAGCGCTCGATGGTTGGCCTCGTGCTGATGGTCGCGCAGGCGTTCTTCTACAATGCGATCTTCTTCACCTTCGCGCTGGTGTTGACCGACTTCTACAGTATCAGCGCCGAACATGTCGGCTGGTATCTCCTGCCGTTCGCCGCGGGCAACTTCCTCGGGCCGCTGCTGCTCGGCCGCCTGTTCGATACGCTCGGCCGCCGCGTCATGATCACGTTCACCTACGGCGTATCGGGCGTGCTGCTGGCGCTCTCGGGCTATCTGTTCTCGATCGGCGCGCTGAGCGCGCAGGGGCAGACCATTGCCTGGATGGTGATCTTCTTCTTTGCCTCGCCCGCCGCGAGCGCGGCTTACCTGACCGTCAGCGAGACGTTCCCTCTGGAAGTGCGCGCGCTGGCGATTGCGGTGTTCTACGCGGTCGGCACCGGCATCGGCGGCGTGATCGGGCCCGCGCTGTTCGGCGCGCTGATCGACACGGGTTCACGCACCAGCGTGTTCGCGGGCTATTTGCTGGGGGCCTTCCTGATGATCGCGGCTGCGTTCGTGGCGTGGCGCTACGCCGTCGCCGCGGAACGAAAATCGCTCGAAGAAATCGCGCGGCCACTTGCCTTTATGGAGTAGACTATGAAATCGGAACTCGCTGAATTGGATCAGAAGCCCGTCATGCTCGACGATGAAGCGCCCGACGCGGTGCCGGTGCCGCATGCACTCGTGCCGCATCTGGGCGAGACTGCGATCCTGCTCGACATCGACGGCACGCTGCTCGACCTGATGCCGACGCCGCGCGAGGTCTGGGTGCCGCCGGGCCTTTCGGAAACGCTGATCCGGCTGACGGAGCGCACCTCCGGCGCGTTGGCGATGGTCAGCGGCCGCTCGCTCAACGACATCGACCTGATCTTCGCACCCGACGTGTTTCGCGCGGTCGCCGGTCACGGCGCGGAAATGCGCCTGTCGGTGGACAATGAAGCGGACGATGTGCATGCGCCGCCGATGGACAAGGAGCTGAAGCGGCGCCTGGCTGCGATTGCAAAACTCAGCCCCGGCATTCTGCTCGAGGACAAGGGCTATTCGCTGGCGCTGCATTATCGCCTCGCGCCACATGCGGAGAAGGCGATCTACGAATCCGTCTCGCTGATCCGCGCCGATCTCCCTAATGCGCCGATCGAGGTGCTGCCCGGCAAGTTCGTTTGCGAGATCAAGCATTCCGGCTTCACCAAGGCGACCGGCGTGCGCGAATTGATGAAGCATGAGCCTTTCAAAGGGCGCCGTCCGATCTTCATCGGCGACGACGTTACCGATGAGACCGTGTTCGCGATCATGCCCGACATGAACGGCCTCTCCTTCTCCGTTGGCCGCCGCGCCATCGGCGTCAACGGCCATTTCGATGAGCCGAAGGATGTCCGTGCGTTCCTCGCGCGTCTGCTCGACGATACAAGGTTGGAATAAGGCACCGACACCTCGGGGCCACATTGTCGCTCGCGTCGTTCGCGTGCGCGCGCAATTCACGCTGGGCAACACAGCCGCGAAAATCGCCTTTGTTGAGTGAAACCGCCGGGTTCCCTCGAGGAAAACTGGTTCCAACGCACGCGCCTGATTTTGGTTTCAATTCGTACAAATGATGATCAGGAACCATATTGATGAACGGCAGTTAAACGGGGTGGAATGAACAGGAGGGGACGACCTGTGAACTTAGTCGTCGTTTCAAATCGAGTTGCGCGCGGCAAACCCAACGAACCCATGACGGGTGGCTTGGCTGCGGCATTGCTTCCCGTGGTGGAACATTCGGGTGCTATCTGGGTGGGTTCGTCAGGCCGCGTGCGTGACGGCCATCAGAAGGAACCGTTCGCCGAGATCGAAGCGCTGGGCTCGGGCGCGATTGCGACGCTGGATCTGCCGGCGGCGCATTACGGCGGCTATTACGAAGGTTTTGCCAATTCGGCCCTGTGGCCGGCGCTACATTCGCGCAGCGATCTGATCCGCGTCTCGCGCGACGACTATGTCAGCTATCGCGAGGTCAACGCCTTCATGGCGCGCGCCTTGATGCGCTTCCGGAAAGCGAAGACGGCTTTCTGGGTGCAGGATTATCATTTCCTCGCGCTCGGCGCGGAGCTGCGCGATCTCGGTGTCGATGATCCGATCGGCTTCTTCCTGCACACGCCGTGGCCGGTCGTCGCGGTGATGCAGGGCGTGCCCAACCATCGCGAGCTGATCACGGCGATGCTGGCCTACGATCTGCTCGGCTTCCAGACCAATGAGGATTGCCAGAATTTTCTCGGCTATGTTGCGGGCGAGCTCGGCCTCGCCGTCGAAGACGGCGTTGCGATCTCGCAGCATGGCCGTACGCGTTGCGAAGTCTTTCCGATCGGCATCGATGCGGAGAAGTTCGCGGCTTACGCTGCGAAGTCGGCCTCGCATCCCGACGTGTCGCGGCTGCGCCGCAGTCTCAACGGCGAGCGGCTCGCGATAGGCGTCGACCGGCTCGACTATTCCAAGGGTCTCGTCAATCGCATCAGCGCGTTCGACCGGCTCTGGACCGAGCATCCGCAGTTCGCGCGCAGCATCTCGCTGCTCCAGATCGCCAACCCCTCGCGCGGCGCGATCGAGGCCTATGGCAATCTCCAGAACGAGGTCGCGCGTCTCGTCACCGACGTCAACGGCCGCCACGGCGAGGTCGACTGGACGCCGATACGCTACCTCAACAAGGGCTTCAGCCAGGCCGTGCTCGCCGGTCTCTACCGCACCGCGCAGATCGGCGTGGTGACGCCGCTGCATGACGGCATGAACCTCGTCGCCAAGGAATATGTCGCTGCGCAGAACCCGGCCGATCCCGGCGTGCTGGTACTGTCGAAGTTCGCCGGCGCCGCCAACGAGCTCGAAACGGCGCTGCTGGTCAATCCGCACGACATCGACGGCATGGCGCGCGCGATCGCGGTCGCGGCCGCAATGCCGCTCGCCGAGCGCAAGATGCGCTGGGACGCGATGATGAAGAAGCTGCGCGGCCACACCATCCAGCAATGGTCCGCCGACTTCGTCGCCGAGCTGGAGAAGTGCCGGACCGAGAAGGTCGTCGTCACACCGCTCGAGACCCAGTCGCCACAGGCACTGCGCTGGCTGAAGTCGGCGATATCAGGTGTGCGGCTGATTTAATTCTCTTCTCCCTCGCCCCGTTCTTACGGGGAGAGGGTCGGGGTGAGGGGCTCTCTCCACGCACGCGATTGTCGACGAACCTGTACCCCCTCACCCGGATCGCGCCGGACGATGCTTCGCATCGCCGGGGACGATCCGACCTCTCCCCGCAAGCGGGGCGAGGTGAAAAACGAGCGCCCTCAATAACAATACGACACGCCATCCAAAATCGCGCATTGCCGCTTGTTCGGCGCGTTGGGATCGTCCAGCGGCACCATGCCCTTGCCCTGGCCGACGAACACGCCGGGTCCGACATGCACCGAGCTCTTGTTGCCGATGATCACGCTCTGATGCGGTGTCGAGCTCGAGCGCGTCCCGTCCGGCCAGATGATGGCATCGCCCGACAGCATCCCGCGTCGCCCGTCGTCGCAGCTCACGTCGACGCCCTGGCGGGTACAGACCTGCGCTAAGGCCGGCCCGGCGAAGGCGGAGCCAAGAGCCGAAATCAGGCCAAAGGCGGCGATGGTCTTGCGGATGGTCATGGCGTCCCCGGTCGTGTTTGGCGGTCTGTTGTGAATCGTCGCGCCAAACCTACCTCAGGTTCAGTCAGCAAGGGGTTCCGAGGCGGCAATCGAAGTCAGATATTCTCTTTTGAATACAATATCTTACGGAAATTTCACCCGATTTCCCCGCGATCTCTTGCAAAATCACCGGCGCCCCTTCAAGAGAGGGCGCTCCGGAGAGATGGCCGAGTGGCTTAAGGCGCACGCTTGGAAAGCGTGTGTGCGGGAAACCGTACCGTGGGTTCGAATCCCACTCTCTCCGCCATCCCACCAAAATGATCTCGTACTTCGATCTGGAGAGAGGCCAGAAATGCGGCCGTTTTCCTGCTTTTTTGCCGAGGGAGAAGTCCGCTCACCCATCCAACCTAGTGCCGGATAGGTCTGGAGAACCGAATTTTCTCCGAATCTTAGAACAAGCAAAATCGGTCCGGTACGGGATGTCCTGGAAAACAAAGGGCTTATTTTGGTCGCGGTTTGAATCTCTCTCGCTCAACCGACCGCGAAAATCAGGGATGTGTGAGTTCGATACCTGCTTCCCCAACCACGCAGTCTCCAGTTGACGACGTTTTACAACCTGAATCTCGCCGGCACCGAAATATGGGCTTCTCGCGCATGGGCCTTAGTCTCCAGGTTCCGGGTTTCATAATCGGCGGGGCGGAACAGCAGGAAATCTCCGGCCGGATTCCGAAAATTGGGCGGAGACCTGTGCGATCGTGACTGCCGCCCAACCATGGCACTCTGTCCGGGCCCGTTCTGCCGCCTGACGGCACAAAGAATGGAAGCTGTGCCCGGGATTGCCGCGTGATGAACGCAGTGAATACCGAAGATGGCTTGCTGGGCCAGATTTCAGTTGCTTGCGGAGGCAACTTCCGCGAGAAATAAATCTTAGCCAACTGCTTCGGCAGGAAGGCTCGGGGGGCGTGTGGATGGAGGGGAAGCTTGAGGCTCAGCTTGAGGCTGAAAGGCCGTGGCAAGCTGACCTATGCCAGTTCTTTACGCGCGACAAAGTTGCGGAAGTATGTCTGAGCCACGTGGCTTTTCCCGAGAATATCCTCACGCTGCGATTGCTTGATCCAGCAGCCGGCCAAGGTGCGTTTTTCTTGCCTTTGCTGCCGCGGTTGGTTGAAGCGTGCCGCGCGCAGAGGAAAACGTTCGATCTCCTGAAGACTGTTATCTGCGCTTACGAGGTGGATCGCGAGGTTGCCACGATCCTTCGCACTCGGTGCGTTGCAAACCTTGAGGAGCTGGGCGTCCCCCGCGCGAGCGCGAAGGCGATTGCGCAAGCATGGGTCAAGAACGAGGACTTTCTCGAGACGCGGCCGCGAAAGCGATTTACGCACGTTGTTTCCAACCCCCCCTACATTCGCTGGGACGCGATCCCGGTCGCGCTCCGCGACGTTTACAAGACGCGGTTCAAATCGTTTAAGCAAAGGGCCGATCTCTACGTTGCATTCATCGAGCATGCGCTCGGGCTGCTCGCTCCGCACGGTCAACTCGCTTTTCTGTGCCCCGGAACTTGGACCCGAAACGTCTACGGCAATGCCGTCCGAGAATCGTTTACGTCGCAGGGGCAGTTAAAGACGATCATCGACTTCAGCGATGTCGATAGTTTCGAGACCTCGGCCGATGCGTATCCGCATTTCTTCGTGTTTCAAAAAGATGCTGCGGGTCCGACGAAGATCTCGTCTGTAATCGGCTCCGATAAGATCGAAAGATCGGGCAATGTGATCATCAGGACTTTCTCGCCCTCCGCTTTGCCTCTTCTTCTCACGCGCGATTCCGCGGCGCAGAGAGCGGTCGAGGCGGCCCGCCGACGTTTCCCGAAGTTGGAAGATGCAGGCTGCACCATCCGCGTGGGCTCCGCGACCGGTTGCAACAGTGTGTTCCTGGGTGATGCGGAAGACCTCGGTATCGAGCGGTCTCGTTTGCTGCCATTCGTGAATGCAAGTTCGATCCATAACGGCAAAGTGCGTTGGGCAGGTACACAGGTTGTGAACGTGTTCGACAAAGACGCGAAAGTCGTGAAGCTTTCGAAGTTTCCACGGATGGCGGCGTACCTGCGGAAAAACAAGAAAAGCCTCCAGTCGCGGGCGAAAGCCAGCCAATCGAAAATTTGGTGGCGCACGATCGACGTTCTTCACCCAGATTGGTACGCCTTCCCAAAATTACTGGTTGTCGACGTATCGGCGGAACCCGTGATCGGTATTGATACCGCTGGCTATTGCGCGGGTAGCGGCGTCTATCAGATCAAGAGCGACCAGTGGCCATTGGCTGATCTGTTGACGTTTCTTTCCGCGGGAGTCCTCGGCCTGTTCGTCGCCAGCTTGTCTACCGGGGCGAAGGCTGGATTTCACCGATTTCAAAAAAATCAGATCGCGGCCGTCCATATACCGAGGTGGACCGAGCTGACCTCTGACTGGAAGAAACAATTCAAGCTTGCGCGCAAGGAAAAGGACGGACGCGCGCTCCTGAATTTGATCGCCGGACTGTACGAATGCGAAGCGAGCCTGCTTGAAAACCACGTAGCTCGCGATTGGAACGCTTTTTGCTCAAATCGGCCTCGACGGTAGGGAGCTTCGAATGGCGCTGCCTACTTGGAATGAGCGGTTAGCGGAGGCGGTAGTATCAAAGCGCGAACGTACAAGGCGGCTCGTTGAGCGCCTCAGAACGCGGACCACGAAAGGACCTGCGGATCAGCCGGCTCTCGCCGAGCCCGAAGGCCCGGTTCAGCCACCTTCGGTGGATGGGGAGGTGAAAGATCGCGACCTGACCGTGGCGACCGTCGAACCAAACGAAGACCTGACCCGCTTTGTGGATTTGCTTGATGACGTGACGACAAGCGAGCAGCGCGTCCATGCTGCATTGCTTTGGCCGCATATCCCGCCTCGTGCAGTCCTTCCGTGGATGCTGCGCGAAGTCGGCCGGGGACGCAGTGACAAGCCCATTCGGACTGTGTTTTTGAATATGGGGCGGCCTGCGTTGCAGGCCGTTGCCGACATCGGCGCTCGGACAGCGAAACTGCGCGAAAGAGGTCTTTTCCGCAGTGGCGTGGTCGGCGAACGAGTGTTGGGTGCGATCAGTCCTGACGCGCACTTTTATATGTTTCTCGGTGATCGACAGTCCAAAATTGAGTCGGTTCCTCTGGTCTCGATCGTGGCGCACACTGTCGCGCTTAACGATGGCACGTACTGGAGAGACTTCGATGAGAAGACGCTTAAGGGGTTCAAGCGCTTGTATCCCGCCGGGCGTCTCGATTCCGTCCGGACGCACCTCAGTCTCTTGGGTTCGGCAGTGCGCAGCCCGGCCTTCGCATTTCTGTTGCCATCGCATTTTCCGGACGTAGATCGCAGGCGTGTTTTGCGTGCGTTGCCGGGATCTATCGATCTCGCTGTGATCGATATGACCAAGCACGCGCTTCGAGGACGCGACGCTAGTGCATTGATACGGTTGTTCGTTTCTGAACTGTCTGAAACGCTGAGGCAGCCACCAAGGAAGATGCTGATCCTAGCGGATTGCCCTTTGCGCTACTCTTTTATCCGTCGGTCTTTACGAACCTATCGTGGCGGTGGGGAGCTCGGGCCGCGAAGTGAGGGCCACCGGCTTATTTGGGCGACGCGTGGTCGTGGTTTTGAAGCGCCAGGTGTGCGCGAACGTGCGACGCGGCCCATCGTGGAGACGATCGGATCGAGTGAATGTATTATCGCGACACGGCTTTGGCATCATGCAAAGCAACTCGACGAGGGGAATCCTCTTGCATCGATGCTCGAGCAGGGCGCTATCGCGTTGAAGGGGATGGCGCTTACGGCGTCGGGCGCGGATGCGATCCTTGCTCCTTACACCGATGTTCATGACGTCTATCACCGCGTGAAGCGTGAGCGGCACTCGTTTGAGCCTCATTTTAATAAAGCGATGGCGGGCGTGGCCGATGGGCATGCCGGCCCGTGGCGCGATGCCATCCAATCGGATTTGGCTGAAGGCTTAGGTCTGGCTGAAGCCCTTCGCGCTGAAACGCCTTTGATGCGCTACATGAAGCGCATCCTGACCGAGATTGATCCAGACAACGATGTAGTTGCTGTACTGCGCCATCCGGAAGATGCCCAACAAGCCAACGACCAGCTTCTGGAATTTCTTACGGCGCCTGGCTCCTTTATCGCCGGCGTTCCGGAGTTGCGGGTCACGACGCCAAATCACTATTCCGCCGAGGTACAGCGTAGAAAGCCGACAGTGGTCGTCTGGGCAGCCTCAACCGATATTGGCGCGCGGAGTTACATAGGAGACGATTTTTGCCCGGCGCAGTTCAGGCTTGTCGTTGCGGGGCACGATGCCATGACGTTAAGTCGCGTTCTTGATGCTGCGTCGGCCGACGAATACGAAAAATATGCGGAGCGAGCGAGCTTGCTGCGCGCGGCTCTTCCCTGGGTCGCAAAAGAGTATGGCGGTTTGTCGGTTGCTCATGGCCTCGATTCGGACCGCCCACGGATCTCGCTCCCGTTCGTTGGGCACGGTTATCTCGTTTTGGATGGTTACGGGAAGATTGCGGCCGGTCCAGGATCGCAGTTCTATGTGCTCGATCCCGCTTCGCATCGATTGGCGCCAAAAGAAGCACGCTCGCTTGATATCGGCGATGCGGTGTTCGTGATGCCGGATTTGATACGTGAAGAGTTAGAGGCTGCGCTGCGGGAGAAAGACGACAAGGGTCGTACCCTCGAGCAGGCCTTGGTCGATCAATACAAGGCCACGGTGAAGAAAGGGATAGAGACGCTGACGGCTCAATTCGGAGCCAAAGGCTTAACCGCCCGTGTTCGGGACATGCTCTTCGACCAGAATCCCGGCCTTCCTCCGATCAGTAAGCCAGCGGTGGAATATTGGCTACGCGCGGCCGAGCGCTCAGAGGTCGATACACCGCATGCCGCGATCAATCCACTTCACATTGAAGCGTTCTTGCGTCTGATGGGGGCCGGCGTTCTTGCGCGTCCGCTAACCGACGCCGTCCGAATTGTGCGTACGGACCTTCGCCGCGACGGCCATGCGAGCCGCAGTCTGTTCGATCGCCTCCTGCTTGATGCCGACAGCGTAATTCAAGGACCGTTGTCGTCTTTTTCTAAGTTGCAGGATGTTCGGCGCGCCGCCATGGGAAGTGTGTTTCCGGTTCTCGAGAAGAATTTCGACAAAGTTGATGCGGCGAATACGAACGAACATTCCTTACAGGTGACGTCGCAATGACCCAGCTTCTCTTTCCGGATAGCAACAATGTCGGCCATACGACGAAAGAGGCGGTAGCTTCAGCCATCCTCTATCAGACCTATGATCGGCTTAGAGGTGCAGGCCCTACCGGGCGGATCATTTACCGGGAAAAGCCTTCGCGCGTTATTCACACACAACATCTTCTCCCGCGAAGGCAACCATCGTCGGTTGCTCTAACTTATGCAGAAAAAGACGATGTCACCTCGCCAGTCCACGTTGGAACGGTAGGTCTTACATTCCAAATTGCAGATCGGACGCATGCGGCGATCACAGTTGGGTTAAAAGCCTGCATCTACCTTCGCATGCTGCCATCGGCGGCGGATTTATCGGCCGCGAAAGTTGTGTTTAGGCTGTCCAAGAACGCGCGCTCTGTGATCCTTCGACATCGCCGTGAAGCGCTGAAGCGGGCGGAAGACGAAGATCGTGCCGTCCTGGGCGAGGAAGGTCGAAAGAGTCCCAAGTGGCTTGAGATCAAAAATCGTGTGACCGAGGAAGCCGAAGCGAGCGCGCTGTTAGAGCTTGGGATCACCGGGGCAATTCTGCAGTCGCCAACGCGACGAGACGTACTCGTCTCCATGCTTGCGGAAGGTGACGAAGAGCCGACGTCCGATGATCCGGCGGTTGATGACGAGCCGGGCACAACAGCGGATGCGGGCGAACAGCCCGCCGACGGCCTATCGGATACAGCTCTTGATGCGGATGATAAGACCGTCCAGACGACGGGGGGCGGCGACGGGGACACCTTGAAGGCGTTCGAATTCGCCGTTGCGCCCGGCGACGTGAATGCGCCGCCTGATGCTCTAATCGAGCGCGAGCAAATACCTCAAAAATGGCTTCGCGTGCCGGTTGATCTGGGAAGCTTCCGGATCGACCTTTCGCGAAGCGCCTCAGATATCGACCGCGATCTCGCAGATTTCAACGCTGAGATGCTGCGGCGTGTGGAGACCGTCATCGACGCGTGGCAAGCAGACGCAGACCCGAACACGGGTGGACTGCTCTGGGGCTTTCCAGGGGGACGAGGAACCCAGTCGCGAACCATAACACCGGCGGATGTGGTTGGGTGGGATCAAGCTCTTGAAGGATTGCGGACAAACCGGCGCTTGGCGCGGCCTGCGATTATTCCCGTACTCGAATACGAGAATCTAGAAGATCCACTCCGTCCCGATGAGCGAACGGTTCGGATCATCCTCGCAAATGAATCGGATCTTTTGGATGCAAAACTGGCGTTGGCGCGTGAGACCGATTCCACGCTTTACCAAGTCGAGATGTCGGTCGGATTCGATCCAGGTGTACATCGGCCTATAAGACTCGACCGCATCGCGCCGTCGTACCGATACAATCGCTATCTCGCTCATGACGCCCTCGGAATTAATTGCGGCGTTCGACGCAGGGGACTGACGGACCCGACGGTTCTGGAAACCACATCACTGCCGGTTTACTACCAGCCCCTAATCAGGCAATTCGATCTGCCAACACCGCCGAATTTTGACGCACTGGGATCGAGGGACGGTGGGCTCGCTATCGTAAAGGGTCTGCTGGCGGCTTTCGACGACTGGCTGAAGGAAGTCGAAGAAGCCGAGCCATATGGCCGCTCGCTCGACCCTGTGGCCGACGCGAGAGACTACGCGCGTGAGAAATCGCAATTTGAATCGATCGATCTGCGCGGTTGGGCTGGAGAGCGCGCGGCCATCGCGCGTGGCGTCAGAATACTTGAGAAAGCGGTCGCGGCGCAAGCGGCCGGAAAAGCCGCAACTGATCCCGAGGTGATTCCACTAACCGCGTGGCGGTTTATGAATCAGGCGTTTGGTGAGTTCTGGAAGGAAAAGAACAAGAGCGTCGAAGGATGGCGGTTGTTCCAAATCGCGTTCATTCTGGCGCAAATCCCGGCAATCGTTTCTCGGATCGAATGTTGGAAGGACAGCCCGACTCTCACAGCGAAGGATGATCGGGAGGCCTCGCTCCTCTACTTCTCAACTGGCGGCGGGAAGTCGGAGAGCTTTTTTGGTCTGCTCGTGTTCTGTCTGGCTTTTGACCGGCTTCGCGGCAAGCACCATGGCGTCACAGCGCTCGTGCGGTATCCGCTGCGCTTACTAACCAGCCAGCAGGCCCAACGCCTTTCCCAGGTGTTGGCGGCTGCTCACAAGGTGAGATGGTCATGGCAGCGTCAAGGCTTGGAGCTCAGAGGCGCCGACTTCGATATTGGCTTTTGGGTCGGTGGCGGAAATACGCCGAATAACCGAAGCGTCCGCGGCTTCTCAGAAATCCCGACGCTTGCCAACGACTGGGACGAATTGTCCCGGCGGCGCGGCGATTACAGCATTTACTTGAAGAAGTGGGTGCGCTTGGCGAGCTGCCCCTATTGTTCGGGTAAGCTCGCCGGGCCAGATGGCAAGAAAACATCAACGATCGGCTTACGGCGATTTCGCGAGGGGCCGGCTCCGGAAGAACGGCTTGCCCATTGTTGCTTCAATCGGGAGTGCGCTTGGAACTTGCGCCATCGTGCCGTCGATGCACCGCATCCGCTTCCGATCCATATCATGGATTCCGACATTTATGCCTACGCGCCCGCCGTTCTCCTTGGGACGGTCGATAAGCTCGCGCTTATAGGGCAGAGCGCTCGGACGCTTATTCGCGTGCTTGGCATGTTTGGTTTTGCTGCGTGGCAACATCGCGATTCCGGGAGATTGGTCTCCCCTTGGCTCCGAGACCAATTTCAGCGTGGGCCCGACGCGGCCGGATGCCAAGGCGTGTTTCCGTTTTACAACGACGGGAAGAAGCTCTTCTTTGATCCCTATCCCATACTCGAAATTCAAGACGAAGCCCATTTGCTCGATGAATCGCTTGGGACGTTTTCAGGATTGTTTGAAACGACGTTCCTCCACGCCCTTCGAACCCTGTCGCCACTGCTGGGAGACCAGGTTGTTAAGGAGGGCGGCGTAGCGCGCCCACCAAGGATTATCGCGGCATCGGCCACGGTTTCGGACCCTGCGCGGCAGATCGATCAGATTTATCAACGTCAGGTCGTTCTATTTCCTCAACCGGGCCCAGATCTGTACGAAAGCTTTTATGCTCGGCTCCGCGATCCGGACAGCGGCGATCCCGTGCGGGATGCCAGCGACAACGCGGAGCATCGAACGCCGACGCGCCGTCGATATGTGTCGCTCATGACTAACGGGCGGACGCATACCGCTGCAACCGTCGCGATCCTCTCGGCATTTCATCTTACGATTACGCAAGTTCTCAAAGGATTGGTTGAAGGCGATGATTTTCGGCGCTGGGCCCTCCGCGAGGCGTTCGCCGACGGGCTACCATCCGACATCTTTAGGGATGGTCACCGCGCGACGCTGCTCGACCGAAATGTGGACCATTCCGAGATTGCGTACGCGGTCGATTTAGACCGCATTGCCCTTCTTTACGTCACGAACAAAAAAGGCGGCGACAATGTGAAGGCCGCGTTGCAGGATGTTATTCGGCGTGACCATAAGCTTGCTGGCATTGACGACATTCCGGGTGTCCGCACGGCCCTCATCACTGGAGCGATCGATGCTGGCTTGATCAACGCGATTGTCGCGGAGGCAGGCCAGAAGCCGAAGGTTGGTTCGCCTTTCAGGCCAGAAGCCTTGCGGGATTCGCTCCGAGGCGTGATCGCAACGTCCGCAATTTCCCACGGTGTGGACGTGGACGAATTCAACATGATGTTTTTCGCAGGACAGCCGTCCGACATCGCTGAATATATTCAGGCGTCGTCACGCGTAGGGCGAACGCATGTTGGTACGAGCATCCTCATCCCAACACCGCAGCAGCGTCGCGACCGGTACATCGTTGAAATCCACGATATCTTTCATCGTTTCTTGGAACGGATGATTGACGCAGCGCCCGTTGAGCGTTGGGCAGAGAACGCGATTACGCGAACGCTTGCCTCATTCCTGCAGCTGAAAATTTGCGGCGTCGATTACGTCAGAGAAATGAGTCGCACTCGCACTAATGCGCAAAGAGCTGCGCTGGCGGAGCCGGACAACGTTGGCGAAATCGGCGAAAGATCGCGGACGGATCATATCAATCTACTCGATGAACTCTGCCAGTTTGTCGTGGATGGAATTGGGCTCGAACACGACACTTCGCCGCTCAACAAGGATTTTTACAGGAAGCGTATTAATCAGCTGTTTCACGACGCGACGACTGCAATGGAGCAATCCAATTGGAGAACAGAAAACCTCGATAGCTTCTTCAAGCAGCCGGGAGCGCCGCTAAATCGTCCGATGACGAGCTTGCGCGACGTTAATGAAGCGGGATCGATCGAAGGAGGCCTTGGAACCGGATCGGACAGCATTCGGAGGGCCGACCTCGGTCGTGTCATGTCGGCGCTTATGCGTGGAAATAACAGCTGGACGGCCGGGGAGACCGGGGAATGAGGAAGCATGGCTAGACAACCCGCCGATAGCGCCCGCGGGGAAGCGGATGCTAAGGG
The DNA here is from genome assembly GCF_029989365.1 of Bradyrhizobium sp. Arg816. Classification (GTDB taxonomy): domain Bacteria; phylum Pseudomonadota; class Alphaproteobacteria; order Rhizobiales; family Xanthobacteraceae; genus Bradyrhizobium. Next base: position 91,111 of record NZ_JAPRAQ010000004.1, read on the forward strand.
CCCTTCCATGAGCCGATCCCAAGCGCAGATCGCGATGAGCTACGCGCCGGGGCAACATTTCACCTTTGAAGGAGCTGCTGGCGCTTGTCAGGCCATGCCTTCGCCGAATGCGACGCCAGCTCGACCGGAACAGACCACAAAGGTCCAGATCGAAATGCGGATCGACGAAGCGGCGCGCGCTTGGTTCGACAAAGCGATGGCATGTCGGCAGAACGAAGCCAACGTGCCAGCGCCTCTGCCGGAATTTTGTGTCGACGTTTCGCTTTTGGACACGTCGCGAACCCAATATAGCTTCAGGCCTACGGCTTTTGTGTATTTGAAGCCGGATCGGATGGGCTATCTACCGCGACCTACAACGCTCATCTGCAGCGAGTGTGGCCTGATCGAAGCGACCGCAAATCCAAAGCAGATGGGACAGCGCCTTTCCGAACTCAGCGAGGCCTGCGCACATCCAAAGCGTCCCAACGATCCATCGAACTGTTCTTGGGGTCAGCTTGACGTCATATTCGCCCACTGGTCCGGCTCTTGGAAGCCGGCCAGTCCCAATATGACGGTTTACGACCAAGCCACCCGGCGCCCAATCAAGCGCTATGCGATTTGTGGGAAGTGCGGCAGCCGCCAGTTTGTTCTCAACAAGGACCAGGTGGCGCTTTCGAATTGGTCCTTCTCATGCGCGAATTGCGGGACGAAGAACCCGGACCCCTGGGTCGAGAAGTGCGATGAGACGCTCGGTCGCATCGCATCAAACATCGGGCCCGGTGGGAACATCGTCGGCGAAGCCTCGATGGAGAAGATCAACTACGCCGCGTCGTCCGCGTATTTTGTGAAGTCTGATACGTTCATTACGTTTCCTGAAGGGTCAGGCATTGAAGCTTTGGAGCCCGGACAGGCTCGACTTCTTGCCGGCGTGATCGAACGGCTTGTGGGATTGGAAGGGCCGCCGCTGAGCGATGCCGAGGTCGCGGCTCAGCTGTTATCGAAAGAACGTAAGGCGGAAGAAAAAGAGTTTGACGAGATATTGCAAGGCTTAAAGCTCGCCACCGACAGCAAGAACCAAGTGGTGGCGGACCTTATGCTCAAAATGAGGGCTGAGCGGCTTGCGAACTGGCAACAAGCGGGGTGGCTCCAGCGCAATGCCGCGTTGCCGCTTGATATTATCCTGAAACTCCGAGCGCGGCACGAATGGACAGGAAAATACGATCCATTCAGGCTTCTCGTTGAGCATTCGGCTCTAGCCAAAACGAAGCTTCGCGGTGAGATCGTTGCGGGCAGGGCGAGTTACGTCGATTTCACGAACCCAGATGAGTGGCTCGTGCCGCCGAATTCACCCCAACGCGCCACGATGGTTGAGAACGCCGACGAAGCCATGCGCTTTTTGGGCGTTCGGCGCGCGGGCCTGATCAGCAAGTTCGATTTGTGCAAGTTCAGTTTTGGATACTCTCGGGTAGAGAATACACCTAAGATACTGAAGCACGGTCGGATGATGCCGGTTCGTCTGAACCTATTTCCCAAGGTGCAGACCGCTCAAGAATCGCGCCACCCAGTGTATGTCCTCGAGCAATCGAACGAAGCGTTTTACTTCCAGCTCGATGAAGTCCTTGTACGCTCGTGGCTCTCGCAGCCTGAACTTGGATGCACCGATGCCAGCTTGCTTACCGATTATCCTGACAACTTTGCCGCCGCGCTGCTGAGTTCGGCGCAGATTATGTCCGGATATCTTGAAGAGCATGACCGCAAGTCGGACCCCACGATTTATAAAATGACTTACGCGCTCCTACACTCCTACGCGCACTACATCATGCAGGGTATTCAGCAGTTTTCGGGGCTCGATTTGGGATCGATCGGAGAGTATTTGTTCCCGGCCGATTTGGGATTTGTTGTCTATCGTAACGGGATGACCCTCGATCTGGGTGACCTTTCTGCGCTGTGGCGCAACCATCACGAGGCGTTTCTTTCCTATCTCCGAAATTTCCCGACCTCTTTGGGCTGTAATCTCGGAAATCTCTGTATGACGAAGGGCGGAGCCTGTCCGGACTGCATCATGATCCCGGAAGTCATCTGCCTGACGGCGAATAAATATCTCAGCCGCTCAACCCTTATTGGTCGCGGCCGACCCGACTTCATCGTGGGTGAGGAACGCATCAAGGGTTACCTCCAGGTCGCGCTTGAAAATGCCAGAGCTGCTCAGTGATCGTCGTTTCGATACGCTTGTCGGCGAGCTGTATCCGCTCGCGACGCAGGCCGCGCGGATCATCGGGCATTTTGCCGACAGCGCGGAGGCGATCGGCCGCTCGGATCGCGATCTAGCGTCTCGGCTGGGAGGCGTCTCTGCTGAGCATGTCGCCATTGTTCGTCGATCGCTGATCGAGAATGGCCTTGCGGCGCGTTCGAGCTTTGCCACCAGGCTCGTCTCTGATTCTTCGGTGCTTTTCGCACTAGCTGAGCGCTTTAAGGGCGTCGCCGCCTATCTTCGAGTCCATAGAGATCAAGATGTGGTCCGGTTGGTACTGACAGAGCCTGGACTAAAAAGTGCGCTTCGCCGGGCCATCGACGGCGCGCAGGCTCTTCCGCCAATCGTTTTTCAGACGACCGATGCCTTTTTCAACTTGGCGCGCGGCGCCAAGCAGGAACTGGTGATCCTTTCTCCGTTTTTGGACGCACAAGGGGCCGACTTGTTGGTGGAGCTATTCTCGCTCTGCCGGCCGGAAGTGCGCCGTGTGCTTATCTCAAGGCCCTTAGCAGAAGCGCACTGTGGGGACGCCTTTAGGCCACGGGCGGCCGACTTCCGGCGCCTAAATGTATCAGTGGTCGAGTATGCGTTGCCTTCTTCTCTGCCGTCCGGTCGCGAAACGTTTCACGCGAAAGTCGTGTTGGCCGATGATTCTGAGTTCTACGTCGGTTCTAGCAATTTTATGGGTTCGGCGCTTGAACGGTCATTTGAGTGTGGCGTGTTCGTCCGAGGCGAAACAGCCAAACGGATGCGGTCCGTGCTGCTTGCAGTTCGAGCGGTAGGAGTTCCGGTTGTCAACTACTAGCGCAACCGGTGGAGATCTCAGTGTCGGAGCCCTTTAAGCGCTCCTGAGCTTTGGCACAAATGCCTTTCGGTCGGCACTCGATGTTCCATAACACTCGATTTGCGAACCCGCGCGCATAAACCCCTTCCGTTGCGGAAGGGGTTTTTAGCGCTGTTCAAGCTTTCCGAGCGGATGAGCTGAACAGAGCTTGCTGCTGGGCCCACTCGGCTGGGATGGATTTCAACAGCTGCGCCAGCTCAAGTCCGTCTGGCTGCATTCCGTTCAGGATGGCTTCGGTGATGGCCGGCGAGAGCAGGGTGAGCCGAAGCACCCGGCACAAATAGGACTCGTTGATCTTCTCGGCCTTGGCGAGCTCCCGCACCGAGCTAAACAGGTTTGATTCAAGCATGTTGCGCCAGCGGTGAGCCCGCACGATGGCCTTGATCAGTGTGTTGTCGACCTGGGGCTTAGGAGGTGACCAGGCCTCCGCATTGGCGGGGGTAACCACGCGTTTGCGACCACCCTGCCGGCGGAATGAGATCGGAATACTCACGGTCATTGTTCGGGCGTCCCGACTGAGCTTCGGCCGGCCAATCGGGCCGAGGGTGAGGGTGGTCGGTCGGTTCATTCGGCTGCCTGCTGGAAAGGTTGCGGCTGCAATTCTGAGGAGAGCGAGGTCAGTCCGTGGATCTTCAAGGTGATGTCCAACCTCTCGGCCTGGATATCGACGCGTTCGACCAGCAGCTCGACGATGCGCGCCTGTTCTGCCGGAAACAGCTCGTCCCAGAGCTCGTCAAAGCCGAGCAGTGCGCTCCGAACCTCGGCCTCGCTGATCTCAGCGGAATGTTTTCGTAAAGCGCGCCAGGTCTGAACGATCACTTCTGGGGTTTGCAGGAGCAAACGAACCTGATCGATGATGATCCGCTCTAATTCGGCGGCGGGCACTAACTTGACGGGACAGTCCGATCTGCCTTGCTTCATCGCGGTCTGGCTGATGTAGTAGCGATAAAGGCGGCCAGACTTTCGGGTGTGGGTTGGCGACATCGCGGCGCCGTCGGGCCCGAAGAGGAGGCCTTTTAGCAGTGCGGGGGTCTGCGCACGGGCATTGCCGGCGCGCTTGCGCGGGCTCACCTTCAAAATAGTGTGGACTTGATCCCAGAGTTTGCGATCGATAATCGCTTCGTGCTCGCCGGGGTATGAGGTGCCTTTGTGAACCGCCTCGCCAAGATAGACCCGGTTATGAAGGATCCTATACAGTACTCCCTTGTCCAGGAGGTGTCCGTACCGGTTGCGTTCGTTGGCTGCGACGAGTTCGCGAGCCAGCCGAGTTGCGGATTTGAGCTGCACGAACCGCCGAAAAATAGCTCTGACCCTTTCGGCATCGGCTTCGTGAATCAGCAATTTTCGGTCGCGGACTTCATAGCCGAGCGGCGTCCAGCCGCCCATCCATTTGCCGCGCTTGCGAGAGGCCGCGACCTTGTCGCGGATCCGCTCGCCGATCAGCTCGCGCTCGAACTGGGCGAACGTCACCAGGATGTTCAGCGCCATGCGGCCCATGGCATCCTTGGTGTTGAAGGATTGGGTGACGGAAACGAAGGTCACCCCCTGGCCTTCGAACAATTCGACAAGATTGAGGAAGTCGAGCATCGACCGCGAAAGCCGGTCAATCTTGTAGACCACGATGACGTCGATCCTGCCTGCTTTGACAGCTGCCAAAAGCCGCTTCAGTGCCGGTCGTTCGAGTGTGCCTCCCGAAAACCCGCCATCGTCGTAGCGATCGGAAACTGGAGTCCAACCCTCCGCTCGCTGGCTCACGATGTAAGCCTCACAAGATTCTCTCTGGGCGTCGAGCGAGTTGAAGTCCATGTCGAGGCCTTCCTCGCTCGACTTGCGGGTATAGACCGCACAACGGACTTTGCGGACTGAGGAGCGGTCCAAACCTGTTCGCTCAAAGGAGTTGACGAATGGGCTGGTCGGACGCTTTGCCGATTTGCGGGAGGTCATTTGCTCAGCGAGTTCTTTAAGCCAAAGAAGACCCAGCCATTCCATTTGGTGCCCGTGATCTGGCGGGCGACCGAGGACAGGGACTTGTAGGGGCGGCCGAAATACTCGAAATCGTCGTAGCGAACGGTGACGCAGTGCTCCACGCCCTCCCACTCGCGGATCAGCTTCGTCCCGGCGACAGGCCGCAGAAGCGGTCGAGCCTTGCGGTCCGCCGGCTTCTGGTCGGCATATTGCTTGGCGATGGCTTTGAGCCGTTCCGTGGTTTCACGGCTCAAGCCGCCATAGGCCAATTCCTGGATGCGGTAGGCCAGCCGGCTCTCAAGAAAGCGGCGGTTGTAGGCGGGCGGCTCAGTGTCAAAGAGCTCGCGCCAGCGTGCTTTCAGGGCTGGGGCAGGGGCACCTTTCAGGGCCGCTAACTGGGCTAAAACGCTTGTTTTCACGGGGTCACATCCTTGCGGTCCTGCCGGACATGACCCCCGACGACCGCTCCACAGTCGAGCGGATTTTCTTCCTTGCAGCGGGAAAATCGACTGGACTTCCGCTCCAAAAGACGCTGGAGGCCAACTGCCAAGAGGGCGGCGATATCCCCAAGATCTGCGGGGGGGCGGGGCGAATCGGAGGGTAAGATGGCAGACATGGGCGGAGCGTGAGCAACCGCGACAGGGCTGTCACGCACCAAACCCTAACCTTTCCGAGGGGGTTCTTTTCCCTTGGCCAACTTAGGACATCCAGGTGCGGGAACGATGGTCAACGATCAAACTCTCCGGATCTAGCGCTCCCAAGGGCGACCGTGATGCTTTGGAAAGTGCAAAAAAGGAGCTTGGTCCATTTCGAGCGGAGCATCGAGATGATCTGCTCTATTTGTGCCCATGCGAAGAATGCGTCGAAAAATTCATCATCGATATCGCGGCCAAGTTCAACGCGCGCAAGCTCCTCATTGAAAGCGCGCCGCGTCAAAAGGCTATGCAGCAAAGTTTCCAGCGGGTTTCGGACGCCGCTCGGAATTTGGCGATCGCGCTGATTGAGCTGGACGACTACTCACGAATCCACCTCATTGAACCCGACGAAATTGATCGACCTTACCTCGAAAGGCTGTACCAGGCAGCTGCGGCAAGCAAGCTTCCCACCCCTGAAACGGAGGACGCGCCAGCAACCAATGGACCGTTTGTCGAAACGCTCCTGAAGTTGGATAGCTATGTTTCTCTTAGATCAAGAAGCCTTGCAAGTTGGAACGTAAGCGAACCCGTTGTCGACAGAGGCGGCAACACGAATGTAGTCAAGCAGTGGTTTGGTCCAGCTGCGGCCTACTTGGTGAGCTGGTGCTGGATCGCCTTCGAAAACTGCCGGCCAGACACAGCTACTGGCAGTGAGAACGGACCCTTCGTGGCCTTCGTCAACGCAGTGTACTCATACGCGACCGACCAGATTGAGGAGAATTCGACCCTTCTGCATTGGACGAAAAAGCTAGCGAAGCCGCTTCGGCACCACGATCGTTGCCTTCGCCGATACGGGCAGATCGAGACTGAATTGGAGGATTTACGGGCGAAGGCATTCACGCAAGAGGTTGGAGCGCCGATTGTTGAGCTGGAACGGGAACTAGAGATCGCCAAGCAGGCATTGTTGGACGCCGCTATCGCGTTGAACCAACAAATCATCAGTCCGGGCAAGATACCCCCACCGTCTTGACGCGGTACAAAGCCTGACGTCGGCGCATTCGATCGGTATGGCAGCAAAGTGCTCCTGAGCATTCATGTTCGCTGGTCGGTTAACGGCGGCGGCGCTCATGATCTGCCTACCGTGGGATGCAGCCTAGGTAAGCCCGGCCTTAAGCGTGAGGGCGGCTGCCGGCGAGATGGATATCGCCGTAAGTAGACGCGACCTGCGTGGCGCCATCGCATGCGCGGGGTCCGAACGCGACGGCCTGGCTCCGCCGAGCAAGATCGCCGAGGGCATAGGAAGTGTCTCGATGCGCAAGCCTCGGGATTTCTCGCCTATGTCCTCCGCTCCAACCTCCACCACCAAGCAACAAATGAGAATCAGATCGTGATGTTCTACGCGGGGAAATGAGCGGGGTCCGATTAGCCAAAGGAGCGCAAATCTGTGAGCAAGCATGAATACGAACTGCTGTCGCCAACGCGATCGCGACGTTGCCAGGTCGGATCATTTCAGATTGGCGGGTCCTCCCCTCAATCGGCGCAAATGCGGGCGAGCTTCGCGCCCGGGTTCTCTAGTCACGCTGTGTTTAAGGAGCCTTAAGTTAAGGCCTTAATTAAGGCGGCGAATCTCGGAAATAAATACAGAAAGCCATCTGTGCGCGAAGTGTTGCACCGGCAGCCAAAGGCACTGAAAAGTTAGGTGACACGGTTGACGCTGGTTGACGGTGAGGTTGACAGGGGGCCGGTATCAAAAGTTTGGGTGGATTCTCTCCGGGACCGGTGTGGGTGGTCCATACGCAAACTCACGGAAATGCATAACCAAAAGCCAGCCTCTTTGTGATCAACAGTCGAGAATCTGGACGTTTGGGAAAGGTCTAAACATGACGAAGCGTGGCTGGAAGCGTTCGCCTGAAAGCAAAGCTCGTATGGCGGAGCTGATGCGATCGCGCCGCTTCGAGATAAGCAAACGCACCAAGGAGCGGATGGCAGATCCAGAGGTTAGGCAGCGTATCCGGGATGGGATGCAAGCTTCTTCCGGTGAGGCAGCCGAGCTTCAAATGCTGCGGCTGGCTTGGGTGGGAGCACGGCCGTCTGCGCGTACAAGGTTTCTGATTGAGCTGACAAAAGCTGAGGGCGATCAGCCGTGAGAGTAGGGCAGTGGAATTCCTCTGACGGACTTCGATGCCCGGAATCGACTTTCAGGATAGGGACTTTTTCTGCCCAACGAGGATTCTCGGTCTAGAGACTGTTGGATTCATCGTGAGTTTATCACGGCTGCGGCGAGATGGATCATTGCGGCGAAGCTCTGGTCGGTTTTGTCAGCGCGTAGCGCGATGCGTTTGAACTCCTTGAGCTTGCCGAAGAAATTTTCGATCAAATGACGCCATTTGTACATTTCTTGGTCGATGGCGAGAGGTCTTGCGCGGCGCGGATGCTGGGAGATGACGATCCTGGCGCCGAGCGTGTCGAGTTCGGCGATGATGGCGTTGCTGTCGAACGCCTTGTCGGCGATCAGCGCCTCGAATGCTCTCAGCGCCAGACACGGCGTTAGCGCGTTTTGCCGCGTATCGCGTCCCACCAGGGACAGGTGCCGGCCATGCGTTCGTAGTTGCCTTCCATCACCTGGACAGGGGCGCGGCGAGTCTCGGCGGGTGGGGTGGGCGCGCCGATGTCCTCGAACAGGCCCTTGTGGCCCCAGAAGCTGCCGAGATTGGTCATTTCCACGGGCGGCATTACATCGTCGACCTCCCTGCCGCCCCAGCCGCATTCCACGTAGATATCCGACGGGGTGCGCATGTAATACGACGTCATGAGATCGTTTGGGTGGCGGCCGAGTGTGGCGACGATTTGCTCCGGCGTGCTCTGCAGCAAATCGTAACCCTGGCCGACATCGTCGAGCTGATAGTATTCGACGAGCAGGTGATGCATGCTGCGCACTGGCGCGGCCACGAGAGCCACACTGTGGTGGCGTGCGTTGACATGCATGAAGTAGGCCCTCAGCGGGGCAACCATGAAGTCGCTGATGCGAAACCCCAGCAGGTCCTTGTAGAAGGCCAGGGCGGCATCGATGTCGGGGAATGTCAGAAGGGTGTGGCCCATGCCGTGTGGGCCGGTGCGGAAGCCGGAGACGTCGCGGCCAGGCAGAAAGACCGTGTCAGCTACCTGGGCGCCGTGGAAGGCCTCCAAACGGTTGCCGGCGGGATCGGCAAAGGAGATCAGCTCCATCACACAGCGCTGGTCCGCCAGCGCTGTGGGCTCGCGCTTCACGGCGACGCCAGCGGCTTCGAGGCGAGCAGCGAGCGAGTCGAGAGCCGCGGCATTGGTGACTTCCCAGCCGAAGACCTGAGCGCCCGGCTCAATGGCCCGGTCGATGAACAGGCGCTGTTTGCGGTCGTCCATACGGAAGGCACGCACCGAGCTGGCGCGGTCCACGGTCTGCATGCCAACTTTTGATGTGGCGAACGCGGCCCAATCATCGAGGTTCGACGCGCCGACGCCGAGATAACCAAAGGCCTGGATTTCCATGGTCTATCCTCCCTGGTTGTTTTCTCGACAAGGGTAAGAGGCAGCGAGCGCCATTGCAACGGGAGTATTGAGGCGTTTACTCGTCAACCGACAGCGACATTCCGCTGTGATAGCGACAGCCGGAATGGCGGACATCATAAATTCACGCTGCCAAGTCGGCTGATGGCCCATCAGCGAGTGACGCCCCGTCTGATGGAGGTCCGCTTATTCGGGCATAGCGGACTAGATTTGCTCACCCTAAGTTCTTCCCATCTTGACCCATACCGGAAGTCACGCCCGTTATTCGCGTTCGACGTTAATGGTTCGATTGCGGCGTGCAACCTTAATCCGGTTCAACAGTCACGCTTGAGCGGCATCCAAATGAAGGGTTGTCTGGGTTGCGCTTGGAATATTCCTGCACCGATCCTTGGAGTCGGCTTCTTTCGGCTGAACTTTTACGATATCCATGTCCGCTATCGCCTGATGGTCGAATTTCAGGATGGCGATCAGGTCAAGACCGGATCAAGCACGACCCAAATGGAAGTCTCTTGGGATTCGCCCGCCGCAGCGCGTTGATCCGCTGCCGCAGCACCACAATGTGATCATCGTCCCAAGATCAGTTTGCACAAATCCAACATCGAGCAGCAGCATCGCCCGACCAACCGCCATCGGATTGCGTTTACAATAGGGACAGGGAGGCCGTAATCAGACGTAGGCCGCCGCCTTCATTTCACCGGCGAGTTCATTGTAGCAGACCGTCCATGCCTCACGGGCGGCGGGCGTGAAATCTTCTCCAAGCGCCTGTTCGAGGGTCCAGAGCAGCGCTTCCCGCACCGCGTCGTAGTCGGCGAGCTTGACGCCATACTCGACATGACGGACGGCGAGATCACGCAACGCAGTCGAAACCTGATCCGGCTCGGGCAAATTGTACACGACCATAGCGAGCATGCTCATCAGCTTGAGGGCCTGAATGCGCATGTTTTTGTTGAACAGCGGCCGGAAACTCGGATTCTTGGCGAGTAGCCGCTCGTAGAACAACGCCCCGGCGACCTCCGGCATCACTGCCAGCCCGGCGAAGGTGCTCTGGACAAGTTCCCGTTGCGCTGTATTCACGATGTTTTTTCTCCCCTGCGGCGTTTTTTCTCCCCTGCGGCGCCCCTCACTCGTCTAAACGCAACGCTACACTAGGCATGGCGGACCATCCCACAGCGTACAAGCGTCACGTGACCTGACAGAACGCCTTATCTCCTCGGCCCACCAATTCCATGGGCCGGAGCATCATTCACATAGAAGCGGCTGCGATGTCGTCTCATCTAGCGCCATGAAACGTCTCACCAAGCGCCAAGCGGGAGATCGTAGTCAGAACGCCGGCCGCCGCCCTCATTTCACCGGCGAGTTCATCGTAGTAGACCGTCCGCGCCTTGTGGATAGGGGGCGTGATGTTCCTGCTGCGCAGCGTTCACGATGTTTCTTGCCCTGTCGTGCGCAGGCCGCTCGCTCGTTCTTGCGAGACCGCGCGTAGCATAGTGGGCGGGCTACCAAACTCGCTTGCGAACGCGCGATAAAATGTTGCCATACTGTTGAACCCCCAGCCAAAAGCGATGTCGACCACCGACCGGCCAGTTCCCGTCGCCCCGGCGATCGCCTCGCGGCACCGGAGCAGTCGCTGGCGCGAAACGTATCGGGCGAAACTAACATTGTTCGCCTCGAACAGTCGGTACAACTGGCGCGCCGACATGCCGAGTGCGACGGCGGCGCTGGCGGGCGTCAGGGTGGGATCGGCGAGATGCAGATCGATATAGCGCTTGGCTGCCGCGAGCCGCGCCGAGTGCGGCGAATCCCGCCCGCGATAGGTGCCCTCGTCGGAGGCATTACAGGTCAGTGCCACGAGGCCGCAGAGATTGCGCAGCACGGCTTCACTAAGTGCCTCGGGAAGCAGCGGCGCTTGCACCTTCGCCGCATCGATAGCTGCGCCTAGCAGCAAGCCGAGCGGCGACGCGCCGGGCAGCCGAAAGGGACACTCCAGTCGGCCCCCGGTTATAATCGGCGAGAGCGCGGCCCGCGGGATGATCAGCATGTCGTACGAGGCAGGGCCTTTCGATTCCGCGTCGAATTGCCATTCGGTTGAGCTTATGCAGAAATCGCCGGCTTCATGAATAAGGTCGACCGGCGTGCTGCGTGGGGCGGCCCTCCAGATCACCGGCACGCGAAATCTGCGGACGAAGAACGCTTCGGACTTGTCCTTGGCAACATCGGCCGCTGTGCGTTGGACCCTCTCGAGTTCCGATTTGATATCTAGCAGCGCAAATTCGCCGGCAGTCGATCCGCTCGCTTCCGCGCGAAAGGCGGCGGGATTCGGGACCTCGCCCGGCGTGATGCTATGGGCCTGCTTCGCGAAATAGTCGCACCAGCACCTCACGCGGTCGCGCGGCTCTATATGTTCCGTGGAAAAAGAGACTTGCATGACGAGCCCTATGGAACCGACCGAACGTCCAAGGTTCCCAATCTTAAACAGATCGCATGGGTAAAGCGAGGGTGCGAGACTCCCACTGTCGGAGGGGTCATCCGACGCGGTGTGGTCCCATCGCTTCTCGGTTTCGGCGGCCGAGATGGCCGCCGCACTCTCCTGTTCGAGGAAGACCCAGATGGCCCACTAAACAGCAACCGAAGTCCGATCGGCGGAGAATGAGACATCGTGCGGCGCTCACTGGGACGACGGCGGTGATGTGCGGCCCTACAGTCATTGAGATCGAAGTAAGGCAGAGGTTGCAAATTTTCTTGCAGAGAGATCGTGATGACCGATGCCCGCATCAGGAGACCGTCACTGATCAATCCGCGGAATGATGAGTATCGGGTTGAGGCGGAAGTCACGACCAGCGATGATACGGTGACCGTCGGTCAGCGACAACCAAGTGTAACCGCTGCAGGTCTGCCGGAGTCTATCCTACACTACGTGATGCGGACGAAAGATAGCGTTCTTCTCCACGAAGTCGCAGACGGCGATCTCCAAGAACGGGAGGCGAGGATACGGCGGCTGGTGGATGCCAACATCATCGGCATCTTCGTCTGGGATCTTGACAGCCGGATCATCGATGCCAACGAAGCTTTTCTACGCATCGTCGGATACGATCGCGACGATTTTGTCTCCGGTCGACTGCGCTGGCGGGATCTGACGCCCACTGAATGGCGCGATGCCGACGACCGACGTGTGGCGGCGCTAGAGGCGACCGGATTCGCGCAACCTTATGAGAAGGAGTACTTTCTGAAAAGCGGCGGGCGCGTGCCGGTGCTGGTCGGGGCAGCGACGTTCGGCGGGCGACACGACCAGGGCATGGCCTTCGTGGTGGACTTAACCGAGCGCAAGCGGGCGGAGGTGGAAATTCGCGAAAGCGAGCGGCGTTACAATGAGGTGCAGATGGAGCTCGTGCATGCGAATCGAGTCGCATCAATCGGGCAGCTCTCGGCTTCGATTGCCCATGAAGTCAACCAGCCGATCGGGGCGACGCTCAACAATGCCTCTGCGGCGTTGCACTGGCTGAGCAAAGAACCGGCAGATCTAGAGAAAGCTCGGCAGGCTCTCAACCGGATCTTTGCAAACGGCAATCGCGCCAGCGAGGTCATCGGCCGGATGCGCGCGCTTTTGAAAAAAGCACCTCTCCGGAAAGAAGACGTGGACATCAACCGAGCAATCCTCGAGGTCATCGCCCTGACCCGTGGCGAAGTCGTGAAGAATGGCATTTCGGTGCAGTCGCATCTCGTGGACGACTTGCCGCTCATTCAAGGAGATCGGGTCCAGTTGCAACAAGTGATTATGAATCTGATCATCAACGCCGTCGAAGCGTTGAGCTCGGTCAGCGACGGGGCGCGAGAATTGGTGATCACCACTGGTAAGGGAGAGCCGGGTGGCGTGCTCGTCGTAGTGCGGGATTCGGGTCCTGGTTTAAGTTCACCGGATCTCGATCGCATCTTCGACGCCTTCTACACGACAAAGCCCGGCGGCTTGGGGATGGGTCTATCGATCTGCCGCACCATCATTGAAGCGCATGGGGGCCGACTGTGGGCCACTGCCGCCCAACCTCAGGGGGCGACTTTTCAATTCACGTTGCCTGCACAGTCAAATCAGGCAGCGTGAATTGAACATCTTGCAGCGGGCCAACAGCGGAGCAGATGGCTTCCGACGTTACGAATCTTGATATGTCGCTTGGAGTTTGCGATTTCAAGCACGCGCCCATCGCCCCGTGACCGGTTCGGGGGCGACTTCGGCTTGTGGCCCGTGGCTGACCTCCGCCCACTGTGCTGCGATGTCCGCTCCCAAGAGTTGACCCGACCATAGTCATGCTGCCTGCCGAGGGCAGCGTTTGACCCTAAGCCGAACAACACAGCAGCCTCCGCGATGTCGGCTGACTCACGAGAGACCGGACGTTGTACGATGGTTGCGATGACCGCCGCTCGTCACCCCCACGTGACATCGGCAGCCTTTGAACCTTAGGGTTCGCATCGCAGACGTAGCAACGAGCAGGATTTTTAGAAGTCGTCCAATTGTCTGGAGTTGGTCCGACACCATGCGGTTCGTATCAGAAAGGCCGCGCAGTTTGAACTAACGCATTTTGAGGATTCGCGGCGCTAATTTCTTGTTTTCTTAGAGAAATTGCCATGACGAAAATACCGTTGATGACCGTTAACTCGGCGACATTGATCCTGGTACTGGTCTCGCACTTGGCAGCGCACGCGCACGATCCTAACCGCCCCCAACTCAATCAATGGTTCGACAGCCTCAAAAGTGACAAGGGGGCATGCTGCTCAAACGCGGACGGAATACCAGTCGCTGGCCCTGACTGGGAGAGCAAGGGCGGCGGATACCGCGTCCGCTTGTACGGAGAATGGTGGGACGTGCCACCGGAAGCGGTGATTGTCGGACCCAACCTCATCGGACGGACCATTGCGTGGCCCGTGTATGAATATATCGATGGCATGCCAGCACGCGTGACCGATATTCGCTGCTTCATTCCGGGTCCGATGATGTGATTCAAAATCAGCAATGTCACTTCCGCCCGTGGCCCCAAGCCGCTCTCCGGCGTCATCGCCACTGCGTCTGCTCTTTGGGCTAGACCGGACGCACCCTAAGACTGGCAGCACAGCCGATATTGACCCGACTCCGACATGGCAACGTGCGTCGCCGTGCAGCCGATCAACTCGACTTTACGCCATTGGAGCTTCAAGCTGACGTTCGCCGCCGCGCCGCTGCTGGTCTCGAAGGCACGGCGGCGTCCACGCTCGTCACCGCGCGCTGCCCGTGGTTAGCTCTTGCGAGTGCACCGGGATCATCAGGTGCTCATTGGGTTTGCCGGGGAACATGACGTAAGGCTGGCTCGCGTCCTTGACGTCCAGATCGCGCGGATAGGGACTGAGCATCTCACGTGCTGCGCCCCCGACAATCATCACGTGCGGCCCGGTCTGGACCCAATGCTTGTGCGTGTGCCGTTCGGCATGATCATGATTGCTCGTGCCGGTGTCCCCGGCCAGCATGAAAATCAGGCCGATCTTATTCGGCGGCTCCTGTTTGGCCTGTAGAGCTTTGCGCCATTCCATGGCGTTCTGATCATCGCATTCGGGCGTTCCGTCATTTCCGATAAAGCACGTAAAACCGTTCGATCCGGTTTGGACGGTCTTCGAAGACCCATCCGGCTGCGTCATGGTGATCGTCGCGTTATTCGCGACCGACTGCGGGGCGGCGGTCTTCACCTTGGCGATGTACTCTGGTTCGGTCTTCGGGACTTCCTCCGTTGGAAGAGCCGATGCCGACGTGATGAGCGCTGCCGAAACTACGCAGAACCCAACCGACGCGAGAGCATAGAACCTGTTCATGGTTTACCTCCTGCAAAGTGGGCAACCGCACGAACTGTACACCGAAACAAAGTGGGCGTATCCTCCCAGGTATGGCAGGGATCTTTCCTTTCTCTATGTGACTCACCAATCTATCGCTCGTACAACTTCGCCATCGCATCGCCGTCGGCGGCCGTGAAGCCTTCTAGCCAGATCTGATCGGCGGCATGGAGCGCCTTCACATCCGCCTCTGGTCCGGCTGCCTGGATGGATTGGCATGCCCGAATGCGTCCCTGCGGTGTCCAAGCAGAATCTTTAATGTCGCCTCTTGGCCCAACGCTGACGTCCGACTTAGATGTTTGTAGGTCAGTTGAACATGCCAAAGCGGACATCGGCCGCCGGCTGACTTCTTCCATAACAACTCATACCCGAATGATGGTCCGGCGCTCGGGGGAGCGGGCCCATCGGCCGGAGTGCTATTTGGCCCGCCGGCGAACTCGCACCTAAGCCGATCTGCCGCGCGGCTTGCTCAGCGGCATGCGCTCCTCAACTCCATCGCGCCGATTTGTCAAAAGCGCGATTCGAGCATCGGCCTAAAAGCACCTGACGCTTTATGTGCCGGGATAAGGATGGGCTGTGCGCAGGAGCAACGCGCCTTCAATGGAGTGGGTCGCTCAATTCAAATATACCCTCTAAAGTATAATTGCTAGAAGGCTGTAACCATTAGATGAAAGGCCAAAAGCGGGCTTCTTTCTGACTGGGACCGTGTGGAAAAAGACGGCGAGATGTCTCGGTTATCGGACGGCGGTTATACGAGGCCTAGGCTCTTGCGGTCGCGGGCGCACGAACGTTGAGCGGTAGTGTCTGCTTTTGCTTGGTCACGTTCAAACCTTCGTCTGCACGCGATACTTGGCGGCTGCTAGTACTTGTTGCCCCTGGTAACCGATTCATATTGTCGCGGGCACTTTTTATCAGGGGGACGGCTTGAAAATCATAAACTGCGGGAATGGTCTACACGAGCGCGAAGTCAAGGGTATCGAAACCCTTGCCTCGCTTCCCACCCATTGGTTTGCCTACACGAACCTTGATTTGGCAACTGCGCCAGGGTCCAGCCGCGAGATAGACGCTATAATTGTTGCAGACGATCGTATCCTTGTAATCGATCTCAAAGATTGGTTCGGCCCTATCGAAAGCCGCGAGGGGCATTGGTTCAACGTCGGGAAGGACTATGGTCCGTCTCCGGTGGCGAAAATCTCAGCGAACGCGCGCAGCATTTTTATCCAGCTCGATGCTCATCTTAAGCGACATGCAAAAGGCGCCAAGGTAATCGTGCCTAAAGTGCAAGGTCTAGTGGTGTTGACGAAGGTCACGGACCTTAGCGGAATTTCGGAAACAGAGCGTCAAGCTGTAATGCCCGTTGCGGCATTTACCTCGGCGCTCAAGTCAGTTCCCAAGCGGATAGAGATTTTTGGCAAGGCCCCTCCGGCCGGCGCACTAACCTCAGTGGAATGGAAGGATCAGCTTTCCAAGTTCTTCAATGTTAGCAAAGGCGTTTTTGTACCCGGGCGTCGTACCTACGGAGGCTTCTACGCTACTTCGGCAGCAGCGGTGTTCGAGCATCCCGGCGGAATCTTTGCAGAATTCGAAGCCAGCGACGAGCGGCAATCACCCACACTTGGCATTCTGAGACTCTGGGATTTTTCAAAGGCCGAGACACGTTTTCAAACTGAAAAAGGGCGCAGCGAGATTGCTGGCCGCGAGCAAGAGGTCATTGCCTATCTGCAAGATCGTTGCGAGCGATGCGATAGCGTCGTCATCGACGGAAAGACCCGAGATCCGAACTTTGGCGTGAGATATTGGGAGGTTTACGACCGCCGACGTCGCCTTCACCGCTTTACGGATTTCGCAAATACCGAGCTACCAGACCTTGGCCGAATTGATCGCATCGAATTGGCCCGACAATTGCTTGCGGCTCTGGATACGCTTCACCTTGCTGAAGCCGCACACCTTGATGTGGGGCAACACAGCGTGTGGGCGCAACGACCTTCGACGGTGCGGCTTTCTCACCTTATGGCAGCGAGCTACCGAGATGTTCGTTCTCTTGGAGAGTCACGTTTTCAATTCCTGTCAACTGGCAAGCTGCCCGAGGACCTTTTCGGTGTCGAAACGACGCCAAAGAGACGGGATGTATTTCTCGCTGCTTCTGTCGTGCATCGCATTCTTCTAGACACCAGTCCGACGTCACCGAGTGGATTTCCCGAATGGGACGCCTCGGCCGATAAAAAATGCGAATATCTCGAATTGCACAGTTGGTTTGAGTCTGCACTAGCGCTTGATCCGACGCACCGATTTAAGGATGCAGGCGAAGCGCTAACCGCATTTAATACGGCTGTCTCCGTCCGGCCCACCCCTGGCGAGGTGCTCCAGGGCCTCGAACGGCACCGAGGTGTCATTAAGAGCCAGATGGCGTTGTTCCAAGCTTATCCCCCGGCCAGTATCCTACGCGACGACGAGACACGTGCCTTGTGGCGGACAAGTAAAGATGGCCGCGATCTATTGGTGAAAGTCTGGAAGCGCGCGTCTTGGGGGGACCAAAGTAAGGAAGGGCCGCGCATCCTCGACTTCCTGGATCAGCTCGCTGAGCTCGCCGCTGCCGAATTTGAAGGTTGCGCAAAGGTCGTTGGCGCGATGTGGCTCGGCGATGCGATCGTCATGGTTCAGGAGTGGATCGATCTGCCCGATCTCGCGCATGTTCTAGCAGAAAAGTCGGACGAATTTAGTGAGCATGCACGTTTGGAGCTGATCGAGGCGCTTGCCCGCCGGTTGGAGCAGTTGCATACGCTCCGCGTAGCGCATGGCGACCTAAAACCGTCCAACATCCTCTTCGATCTAACAGCGCCTAACGCTCCCATAATCGTTGACCTTCTCGATTTTACATCTGCGAACGACGGCGACATCGTAACCGCGCGCTATGCACCTGAAGGCGGCGGTCGTTATGAGAGGGATTGTTTTGCCGTCACAGTTATTGCAGAAGAGCTATTGGAGGGAAGCGGCTCTAGGACTTCAACTCGTGTCCGCGAGGCGATTAGCAAGGTGCGGACTGATGAGCCGCGGAATGCCACCTTGCTTCCGCTGATCGACGCGATAGCTGTCGAAGAAGCTGGCCACCCTGCCATAAATGAGATCCGGCTGGTCAGCCCGCATGTAGATTCTGGGCCATTGCTTCCAGACGAAGGCCGGTATTTTCTGCGCCCTTCGCAATGGGGACGTGATCTCGTTATCCGTGGGGCGTGCGAAGAGCTCGAGATCAAAATCGATGCGAAGGGAAAGCCCTTTCGGCTTGGTCGGCGGGGGCTCGAGCAGTCAAGGATTAAGTTCAACCAACGGTTTGAATTCGGCGCACTCGAGGCTGCCATCGTTGTCGAAGATGGCCCAACCACCGTATTGACTGACTTAGAATTCTTGCTCGAGCGCGAAGATGTCGTATCGGCTTTGGCGCCTGCACAGGCTAAGACAGCCGACGCGGAAGCTACCGAGGCGAGCCAACCGCTCGCGGAGCAGCGCGATGCCGTTCCCGGCGAGCCCCCGGATGACGATCTAATCGAAGCAGTCGCAGCAGAGCAGCGACCAACCGGGCAGGTCGACGTGGCGAGGCTTTGGGAGTTTCTGGTAGACGCCGAGCGAGAACTCGTGACCTTTGGGCAAGTCGCTGAGGACAGTGTTTTCGACAGGTCCAGTAATCGTCACAAGGTCCAGTTCGATTTGCTGAGTGGTTCTTTTGACTACAATCGGCGTGACCGAGTCTTGGTTGAGCGTCAGGATAAAAAGGGAAACTGGCGACCCGTGGGTCAACTTGATCTGCAGCGGTCTAAACCGAGCACTCTGTATTTAGAGAGCATGCGGATTGATCAGAAGGGGGCTGCACCGCTTGTAAATGAAGGCGACGAGCTCCGTTTCCGCAGTCGCATGGAGGAAACAAGCCTCGATAGACGCCAAGCGGCGGTCAAGCGGATTGTAGGCCGAACGTCACGCACTAAAAATCTTATTGGAATTTTCGATCCCCGCAGCGCGTCGAGGCCACAGATGCTGCCTGATCGTCGGGACGTCGAAAAGTTAAAGGAGCAATATGGGCTCAATGACCAGCAGGCGGAGACGCTATCCGCAGTTCTCGCAACGCGGCCGTTGGCTCTTGTCCAGGGGCCGCCGGGAACTGGCAAGACTGTTTTTATCGCCGCGCTTGTCCATGCGGCCCTTACCTCAGGAATGGTCCGTAACGTACTCCTCGCGAGTCAAGCGCACGAAGCCGTTAACAATGCCGCTGAGGCTGTACTTAAGCTTTTCGCGCGCGCCGGCGAAGTGCCCAGCATCCTGCGGGTAGGCAGCGAAGGCGTAGTTTCCGATCGATTGCTTCCGTTCCACGTTGAACGCGTCGAGCAGTTTCAGAAAGATAGGTTCCGGGCCGAAATGCGTGAGCGCCTCGCCATCGCAGCTCGCGGGCTGGGTATCACGGAGGACTTGGCCGAGGCGCTGACGCACATAGAACTCGCAGTGCGGCCAGTGGTAACCCGTATCGCGGCTCTTCGGGACGAGGAAGAGGCTGCGGCGCGCGTCGTAGCGCTGCGCGAAACTATCGGTCAGCAGATCGTACCATTGGGCATTGGTGACGTTCTAACCGCGCAGACTCCTAACGAGGAAATCATCACAGAGATCGTTGGTGCGTGCCTCAATTCTGTACCGCAGGAAATACGTCCAAGCGCTGATCGCGTCTCCAGATTCCAGGCTGCTGCTGCACTGGCGCTTGATTTTGTGGGTGCGGTCTCGACCGAGCAGCGTAGCTTCGAAACTTTCCTTGCAGGTACGCGCCAGATCGTCGCCGGGACGTGCGTCGGCCTTGGTCGTTCGGCGTTGGGCTTGATTTCAACGCCCTTTGATTTAGTCATTGTTGACGAAGCCGCTCGGTGTACCGCCAGCGAGCTCGCGGTGCCGATCCAAGCTGGCGCGTGGGTCGTATTGGTGGGCGACCATAAGCAACTTGAGCCGCAACATCCAGAGTCGGTGGTAGAGGACGTCGCCAAGCGACTAGGGGTGGGCGTGGCAGAGGTCGCTCGCAGTGATTTCGAACGTGTGTTCGAGACACCCTACGGCGCCGGCGCTGGACACACTCTCCGCCGCCAGTATCGTATGCTTCCTCCAATTGGAGAGATCGTATCTAGGTCATTTTATGATGGCCGGCTCGAGCATGCGCGGCCGACACCAATTATTGATCCAAACTCTCTCCCTCCAGACCTGAACGCCGCCGTCACCTGGTTCGACACATCGTCTTTCGGCGAGCGGGCCAAGCAGGCCGATCCCAATCATCGCAGAAGCCTCACAAACACGGTAGAGGCCGACATAATCGTGGCTCTTTTGAAGCGGTGGGGCGAGTGTCAGCCATTCCTCGAATGGCTTGAGCTTCAGAAATCCCATGCACATGCCATCGGCATCATCTGTGCGTATTCGGCGCAGAGGGATCTTGTTCGACGCAAAGTTGCGCTTGCTCCCATCCCTCCTTCACTGCGTGCCTCCCTCAAGGTGGACACGATCGACAGCTATCAGGGCAAGGAAAATCCGATCGTTGTGGTATCACTCACCCGCAATAATTGGGACGGGCCGTCGCGAAGCGGCGTGAAGACAATTCGCCCGGGGTTCCTCGCAAAGCCTAATCGGATCAACGTTGCAATCAGTCGTGCGATGGATCGCCTGGTCCTCGTGGGCAGTCGAACTAGGTGGCAAGACGATGGCCCGATGGACCGGATTGCGAGGGCATTTTCGCACAACATCGAGACGGGTCACGCAAGTAACGTCGATGCCTTGGCTTTGATGGAAGGCGGGCTTGAGGCGGCTTCTCTAGATGTTGCTGGCGACAAATCCTTAGAGGCAGTCCAATGACGGACAAACCGCGTCGTAAGTTAGCAATCCCGCCAGTCCGCGAGGGGCTGGTTGACGATGCCGAAGATGGCCCGTTGCATCTGGCCACAATCGACCTTTCGCTCCCTTGTCGTCGTTTCATCGTGGAGCACAAGGTCGCTGATGTCGGAAAGGTCTCGGTGACCGCTGAGTTCCTTCTTCGCTTTTTGCGAGCTATGGGAACTTGCACCGAGGAAGCGGCTCAGTCCTTTTTCGGCTACAGCCGTCGCGAAATGGCGTATGTGCTGCACGAGGTCGAAGATGCCAACTATGTGCTCCGCAATGACGGTCGCATTAGTCTCACATCAACAGGGCTTTCGCTGTTTCATACCGGCATTGAGGAGCCGCTCATTTATGAGGTCGAGCGTAAGACGGCGCGTGTCGGTTTCGATCTGATATCTCTTGCTCCTGCCGACGGTAGATTTCTGAGTTATTTCGAACGCAACCTTCCAGAGATCCCTGTTGCTGATATCGTGCAAGTGAGTGCGGCGACCGAGCGGGTGCCATCCTCTTTCCGCCGCTTTTACCGCGAACTCGCGCAGAAAATTGACCCGACTTCGACTGCACGGCGTACGCTGTATTCGATCGACAGCGTCGCCGCCGAAGAGCGTTTCTCGACGCTCGTCCGTGTCCGTCTCGTTTCTACCGGCTTGAAGCCGACTCTGCCTGATATCGACCTCTCCGAGTGGAAGTCCGACTACGAGCTCTCCGATCGAGAAGCTGTGGGGCGTGCAGTTGCAGAGATGATTGAGCGCTTGTCCGTCGGGAGACGGGAGGACGATAGCGAGAGCTATCAGCTTCTGCTTCAACTTGCGCCAGAATATCTCAAGGAATGGACTCGTCGTGACGGATTGAACGTGCAGCGCTTTTACCGGCATGCATTCACAAGCCATGGCGATGTCCGAACCGACCGCCAAACCGTCCCGCTCGTCGGCAGTCTTTTCACTTTGGAAAACGCGCGCCGCTTATTCGACGTTGCAAGCTACGGCCTACGCAACACGCGCCATGCTGCATCGGCAGTTTACTGGGTGGTTCCTCAGGTGCCGCTTTGGGGCAGTACCTCAGTTATGGCCGAAGCGTTAGAGCAATTTCGGGAGAGGGTTATCCGCACGAACGCGGACCTCGCTGTTCGCCAAAATGTCGAAACCATCGCGTTGACCGCCACCCGCTCGGAACGGTGGGTTCGTGAAGCATTCACGCGAGAGCATGGGGCAGATGCTAAGGTATTTCCCGGGAGCTTCGAGATGTTACTAGCCCCGGGTGCCTTTGTTGCCGTGACGGTCCACGCGCCGATCGGCGCGCCATCAGGCTTCCCTGTGCCGCTCGGTTTCGCCAGCTTCGATCCCCGCGTCCTGGTTAGAGCGGGAGCATTACTTGACGCGAACGCCGCTTCTTTCAAGTTGGGAGACAAGTTGGTGCGAAACTTGATCGCGCCTTCGCCGCCGGAGCAAGCGGAGGAGGCCTCGGAAAGCTGAGTGCATCGAATGCTAGATCTGGGCGATCTCCCGGCACTGTGTTAGTTCTATATCGGATACTTGGGTCGTCACGGGCTTTGACGCCATTGTCGCATGGTTGCCACAGATGTTATGGTCGGCCAGCGGCCGAATTCTCCCATAACATATGGTGTGCGAACGGTAGCAGCCTTCTGAACTCAGTCATTCATTGCCTTCGGCCTGAACCGGCGGCTTCTGCCGGCTCTGAACGCTCTTGCTCAACGAGGCCAGCGCAGTCTTCAGCTCATCAGGGGTGGATGCGAGGTCCTTAGTGTCTTCGAAGGCTTGCGCGACGCGTTCGTTCGCTGATTTCTCGAACTGTTCGAAGCCTTCAGAGACACGTGCTCCTGCTCCAAGAACCGTGGAGGCGGCGATTGGCCCGAGCAGGAGGAACGCGGTCCCGACGATGCCGATTTTGCGGATGATCGGGGATAGCCCGACGAGGCGGTCAACAGTCAATTGTCGTTACCCCACGACGTATAGTGCCGCCATCATGCCGCTCGTCGTGCAAAAACGGTAGGTCGGGCGCGTGCCATTTAGAGGTACTCAAGCAGAGGCGCTTTTCGCATCTAGCTATCGGAGAAGCGTCGGCTAGAGTTCTTCGCAGACGCCCCGCCCGATGCGGCAGCATAGCAACAATGACCGTGATCCCATTTCGAAGCCGCCGCGCATTCCCAGGCTGGCCCATAATGTTAGGCGCACTAGCCGCGAGCGTTTTCGCGTTTGTTGCCGTCTCAGCTTTCTTGGCCTTGGAAGGTACACCTCACGCGACACCGCCCTACGGCGGAGCATCTCAAGCAATCAAGGTGGTCGACGGCGACACCGTTAGGATTGAAGGTAGGACCTATCGTCTTGTCGGCTTTAACACCCCAGAAAAGGGCGATCTGGCACGTTGCGACGACGAGCGGAAACGAGCGGATGCCGCTACCAATCGGCTGCAAGCTCTCATCGCAACGGGCGACGCGCGCCTAAGCCGCGTCGCTTGCGCATGCAAACCGGGTCAGGAGGGCACGAAGCTCTGCAATTACGGGCGCCTTTGCGGAGTGCTAACGGTTACCGGGCGCGACGTGGCTCAGATCATGATTAGAGAGGGGCTTGCCGAGCCGTATGTGTGTAGCGGGACGAGTTGCCCGCGGCGCAGATCGTGGTGTGGCTAGCGTAAGATCGCATTCGAGGTAAGGTGGTCATTTCGGGCCGACCATAATCGATGGCAGTTCAACCGCGCTCAAATGTATTTCCATTGCAGCTTGTTGTTCGGAAAGCCGCTTATTAAGGTATTGCCGTTCAATCTCACTCAACTTCGTTTTGAGCAGGCGCCGATACCGGTCGATGTTGTTGCTATGGGTCCGTAGACGCGCAATTCTTTCTTCGGTCATCGTCCATCTCCCGACGGGCGTGGTCGCAATTACCTTCAAAAATGAAGGGGTTAACCCCACCTCAAATAATGGCAGCCCAAACAGTCCGGTCAAGATCGGTGAAAGGCGCGAGGCGGTAACGAGCTACGATCATGTGCCCGTTTGGCTACACCGCGGCCTGCAACGAAGCTCATTGCTAACGTTGGGCAACGTCGGTCCCTCGATACGCGAACGCACGGCTGTCCCTGCCGACACCCTCGCCGGCGCTGCTGCCTTTGACGGGGTCTGGACGTTGTCGATTCGCGCTTTGCGTGTCCAGCCCCGCCCTTTCGCGCGCGTCTGAAGGCCGGTATCGTTGTTGCCGAAGCCGTGTCCCTAGGGCCCGGCAGCAGTCTCGGGGGGATGAATGCACAAGAACGATGCGGCGATCGTCTTCAGCGCTGGCGACCTGGTTGGGCACTTGAATTGTCGTTACCTCACGCACCTCGACCTCAAGGTCTTGCAGGGCGAACTGGCCAAACCAAAGCTCCGCGATGACCCGACCCTCGATGCCCTGGTAGAGCGGGGCAAGACCCACGAGCAGGGCTTTGTCGACCATCTCGCCAAGCAGGGCGGGACCGTTACCGTCATTGCCGGCGTTGGCATCGATCAAGCATCAGTCGCCCAAACGCGGCAGGTGATGGCGCGCGGCGACGCGGTGATCGTTCAGGCGGCGTTACGGGACGGGCATTGGAGCGGTCGCGCCGACGTCCTGCGACGGGTCGAGACACCAAGCGGTTTGGGCGCCTGGTCATACGAGGTCACCGACACCAAGTTGGCCCATGAGACGAAGGGCAACACGGTCCTGCAGCTCAGCCTCTACTCGGACCTTCTGGCGACCATGCAGCAGAAGGTCCCGGAGACGGCCCACGTCGTGACACCCGGGACGGAGTACCTGCCAGAGGCCTACCGCGTGGCCGATTTTGCGGCGTTCTACCGACGCATCAGGCGAAGTGTGGAGACCTTTGCGGCTACGCCCTCGCATGATGGCCTCTATCCCGACCCGATTGAGCACTGCGAAGTCTGCCGATGGCGCGAGCCCTGTGCTTCGAGGCGACGCGCCGACGATCACCTGTCGCTTGTCGCAGGGATAGCCAAGACCCAGATTGAGGAGCTGGTCCGGCGAGGTGTGGACACCATGGCCGCCCTCGCCACGCTGCCCATCCCGCTGCAATGGCGGCCTGATCGGGGCACTGCGCCAAGCTACGAGAGAGTGCGCGAGCAGGCGAGGCTGCAGGTCGAGGGGCGCGGAGCGGGCCAGCTGATTCACGAGGTGCTGCCGCTGGTGGCGGAATTTGGCTTGTTCCGGCTACCTGAGCCTTCGACCGGCGACATCTTTTTCGATTTCGAGGGCGATCCGTTCGTGGACGGTGGTGGGCTCGAGTTCCTGTTCGGCTATCTTTATGCCGAGGACGACGGTACAGACGCCTATGTCGGCGATTGGGTGACAATACGGCAGCACGAACGGGCGGCGTTCGAGCACTTCATCGACTTCGTCACGGAGCGGCTGACCAAGCACCCCGGCTTGCACATCTATCACTTCGCGCCCTATGAGCCGGCCGCGTTGAAGCGGTTGATGGGACGGTACGCCACGCGAGAGGACGAGGTCGACAACCTACTTCGGGCGGGCGTGTTCGTGGACTTGTTCGCCATTGTCCGGCAGAGCATCCGCGCCAGCGTCGAAAGTTACTCGATCAAGAAGCTGGAGCCGCTGTATCGGTTTGATCGTACCGTTCCGCTGATCGATGTCGGCGGTGCCATGGCGCGAGTGCAGGCCTGCCTCGAGTTGGCCGACGCCGATGGAATTGACCCGGGCGATCAGGCCGTCATCGTCGGTTACAACCGCAACGATTGCGCCTCGACGCGCGCCTTGCGGGACTGGCTTGAGGAGGTGCGGGGCGGGCTAGTCGCGCAGGGGAAGACGATCGATCGGCCACAGCCAAAGGCCCCTGAGATTGGCGAGGATCTTAGTGCTTGGAAACGCCGGGTCGCCGGACTTGTGGTGCGGTTGACCAGCGACGTTCCAGACGACGGGGCCGAACGCAGCGCAGAGCAGCAGGCGCGCTGGTTACTGGCCCACTTGATCGACTTCTTCGGCCGCGAGAACAAGGCGGTCTGGTGGGAGTATTTCCGGCTGAGCGATTTGTCGGCCGAGGATCTCTTGCATGAGCGCGCGGGGTTGGGGGGGCTAACCTTTCTCAGCCACGTTGGCGGAACTGCGAAGGCGCCGATTCATCGCTATAGGTTCACGGTTCAGGAGACCGATATTCGCGCCGATGACGAGTTGAAAAGCGTTGGCGGGGATAAGTTTGGCAGCGTCGTTGCGATTTCCGATGATGACAGAACAATCGACGTTAAGAAGCGCCAGGACACGGTAAATTTTCATCCCGAAGCTGTGTTCGCGCACAAGTTTGTCGGCAATCAAATTCTCGCAGAATCGATCTTCCGAATCGGCGAGCATGTGGCGGATCAAGGGATCCTCGGGCCGGGCGCCTATCGTGCCGCTCGCGATTTGCTGCTCAAAGTCGCTCCACGTCTTCGCGGGCAGGTGTTAGAACAAGCTGGCGAGCCGCCGCTGGCAGCCGCAATGCGCGCTGCGCTCTCGCTTGATCAGAGCGTCTTCCCGGTGCAGGGGCCGCCAGGGGCCGGTAAGACTCATGCCGGTGCACGCATGATCTGCGCGCTTGTGCGCGACAAGCGGACAGTTGGCGTCACCGCCAACAGCCATAAGGTCATTCGACATTTGCTTGACAAATCGCGGGAGGCTGCAGCCGAGCAACGACTTCCAATTCAGTGCATTCAAAAGGTCAAGGATGAACCGACCTCCCTGCCGGGGCTGCAGCAGACGACCGGGAATCCGGATTTCATCGGCGCGCTCAGCAATGGTTGCCAGGTCGGCGGTGCCACCAGCTGGTTTTGGGCGCGTCCGGACGCGTCAGGCATTGTGGATGTTCTGTTCGTAGACGAAGCGGCGCAGATGTCACTGGCAAATGTGCTGGCCGTGTCGCAGGCGGCCGAGAGCATTGTCCTCCTGGGCGATCCAAGGCAGCTTGAGCAGCCGATACAGGGGAGTCATCCGGACGGCGTTGCGACATCGGCGCTTGACCATGTCCTGGGTGGACACGCAACGATAGAGGCCGGCCACGGGCTTTTCCTTGGAGAAACATGGCGCTTGCACCCCGACATCTGCGCCTTCACGTCAGAGCTCTTCTATGAAGGCCGACTTTGCTCGCGCGCGGGATTGGAGCGGCAGGAGATTAGGTCATCGAGCCGCGTGAGCGGGGTGGGCCTTCGTTATCTTGCCGTCCAGCATGTAGGTAACCAGAACTCGTCCCCCGAAGAGGCAGACGAGATCAAAACGCTCGTGGACGAAATTCTCGACAGCAAGGCTAGCTGGGTCGACGGTACGGGAAAGGAAGCTGTCATCAGGCTGGAGGACATTCTGATTATCGCTCCCTATAACGCGCAGGTCTTCGAACTTCAGGAGCGATTGCCGGGCGCGCGCATCGGTACCGTCGACAAGTTTCAGGGACAGGAGGCGCCCATCGTGATTTATTCAATGACGACCTCGTCTCATTCCGATGCCCCGCGGGGAATGGAGTTTCTGTACAGTCTGAACAGGCTAAACGTCGCGACGTCACGGGCAAAGTGTCTTTGCATACTCGTCGCATCTCCGCGCGTATTTCAGGCCGAGTGCCGGACGCCGCGGCAGATGCAGCTCTTAAACGCCTTCTGTAGATATTTGGAGTTAGCAACCAGTTTGGAGTGAATTGTAGGATCGCTTGAATATCCATGCACACCCAGTTTCACTATGGCGAGTGCGTGAGTGCAGTGCGTGTTCGAGACCCTGCGGCTTGCTTAGGCCGACTCGTGTGTGATCACTTCGCAATTCGCTAGGATAAAATTCCGAAAAGTTCGATTGATTGTCAGGTTATGGGTTTCTTAGTTTAGCGAGGGAGTAGAAGTGCGATCCCCACTTGAGCTTGTAGGTGCGCATCCCTGGCAAAGGGCTGTATTTACGACCTACTCCCTAAGCCTCTCATTTTTTGAGTCTGCCATTCTTGATCAGCTGGTGAGGGGTGGTGCTCGAAGTGCGCTCATTCTCGCCGACGTAGACGGTGTGCGCGGAGCTCTGAGTGAGCAGGGAGCAAGACGGGCCGGCAAAGAATACAACATCGAGCCAATCAAGGTGCCGACTGGCGTGTTTCACGCTAAGGTCACTGCTCTCGCGGGAGAGGGCGAATGCCATGTCATGGTTGGTTCGGGAAATCTAACATTTGGCGGCTGGGGCGGAAATTTTGAACTGTTTGAGCATGTCCACTCAGCATCCGCAGCGGACGCCATTCGCGACACGTCTGACTTCTTCGATGGACTTGCCGAAGGTCTGCGCGCTCGCCACGGTGCTCAGTCAGAATGTCGTGATCTCGCTGCAGTGCTTCGTCAAACAGTCGAAGGTGTAAGGGGTGATGGACGCATACGATTGTTCCACAATCTCCGCCGGTCGATCCTGGACCAGATCTCGGAGCTGGCTGCTGATCTCGGTGGTGCGACACGACTCGTCGCAGCATCGCCGTTTTGGGATGGCGCGACCGCGATCAATAGCCTTTGCGATTCCCTAAAGGTGGATCGCGTGCACGTTCATGCGCATCCCTCGGGTGTCGTGCGCGGGTCATTTGGTTCTAACTGGCCGAAAGTCTCTCCGAAGGGGAAAGTTGTGCCGGTTTGCCTTGATCACTTTGATCTTAGCGGGGATCGTCGCTTGTCGCACGCTAAGGCTATCGAGATCATCTGCCGAAAGGGCAGGCTCATTATCACTGGAAGTGCGAACGCCACCAGGGCGGCTCTTGGAGATGGAGGCAATGTCGAAACCTCTATCGTTAGGATTGAGGAGGATCGGTCAGATGGATGGACGTTTAAGCCGGCGTATCCCTTAGAGCAATTGGACGCGCTCGATGACGACACGGAAGAAGAGGAGACCATTGGAATTCTCCGCGCAACCCTCGAGGAGGATACGCTGTACGGACAAATACTCCAGCCACGTTTGCAGGGATCTGCCGCCGCCTTCCTCATCACGTCGGAGGGAAGCCGCCGTTTAGGGAAAGTTCAACTTGATGATGCGTCACGATTTACGGTCGTGGCGACCGGGTTGGAAGTGCAGATCCTCCAAGGCAATCGGTTTACTCTAAGGATCGAGAATGAGCACGGGAGAGCCGAAGGGTTTATCTCGTTTGCCGCCTTCACCGAGATCTCTAAGCGGTCTGGCGCCCTCGCATCACGACTGTTTGCCTTGCTTGCTGGTACTGAGACGCCCGCCGACGTGGCGGCTGTTATGAGCTGGATTTACGACAACCCTAATGTCCTCAACCGAAACCTTTTTGGATCGCACGCTTCAGCAGGAACGAAGTCACAAGCAGAAGACGAAACTATTCCGGTCAATCTGCTCGGAAGTTCGCTTGCCCCTCCCCAGCCGAGTCAATCTGCGGGGAACAAGAATTCGCAAGAGTCATGGAAGCGCTTTGTCGATGCTTTTCTTGCGTCGCTCCGCGAGCGCCGTGGGCCATTTCAGGGACAGATAGCCAATCCCCTTGGCGACGATGAGGACGATGAAGATGAGGGCGGTGGAACGAAAGAACCAGCGCGTGAAACGGACCCCTGGATTAAACGCTCTATGGCGATCTTTTATAAGGTGTTTGGAGCGCTCCTGACCAACGAGAACACTCAACGGTTCTTTTGGGTCGCCTTTGACTTGGCACAGTATGTATGTCGTAGGCTTGAGCCGGAGCCGGCCGAAGTCTCTAGCTGGTTGTCTACGCTCGTCAGAATGTATGATGAAGGCGTCGTCGACGTTGAAAGACGGGATACCATTGCCGCGGCAACACTGCTGCTTCACGCCGATGATGCATCCGACGACGGAGCGCGGGCCGCTCGTCTGCGACTGCTTCGCATGAAAGTTGCAATTGAGGGCGCCTGTCCAGATATGGGTGCAGTCGACGGCTTTCGCGCGGCTCTCGGAGCGGGCGCGGATTTTGAGAAGCAGTGGGAGCGTATTAGAGTAATCAGAACGATGCCGGAGCAGGTCCAAGAGTTTCTCAAGGCTATTGAAAATAATGGTCCATCGTCGGGATATCCGGATTTGCCGCTCAACCGGGACGAGTGGCCGACACTGGAGCGAGCGCTAGAAGAGGTTGAGAGCCGAGAAGACTTCAAAGTGGTCCCGAGGGGAACGAGGGCCTGCCCTCGTTGCTCATATGATCTTCCCAGAGAGCAGATCGGAAATCTCCGTTCCAAAGCTGTAGCGACGGCCAAAAATTGCTGTGGCCTTGTGCTGGTTTGTGCAGAGGTTTGAAATGGCAAACAACGTTATCGAAGAGTTGAGAGTCCAGGCACGGGAGGCAAAAGAGCCTTCGATCTCTCCGGTTCCAAGCATTCGGCTGGGAGGTGTTGATCCACTCGGATTGCGGCAGATCAATTTTGACCTGATGGACCAGGTGCTGCCGGGTCTTAATAACGTGGCCCGACACATTAGACCCTTTATGGTAGTCACGTGGGCCTGGCGTCGTGCTATCGCAATTGCGCAAGGTAGCGGACGAGCCTCCGTTGCAGTGGACGCTCAGCTGCGAGATTTTGTCGATCGGATTGAAGTTATCTACGTTTGGTCGCAGCTTCTCCGAGACCCAAACGCCGATCTGCCGGGTCGGGAGGTTATCGGACCAATCTTGAAGGCTCGCCAATACTCCTTTGGGGGCGAAGCTTGGAAGAAGCGACGCGAGATCAGAGAGAACTCGACCTCACTAATGGCCGCCATTAACTACGGGCCTGGCCTGAGATCGATGGGCTGGCTGACGCGCCACCCAGAAAATCCAAAGGTAATGGAGCCGGCCGCTTGGGCAAACTTGGCACTCGATGCTCTGGACAGGGCGCTGGGCGACGATCTCGATCATGACGCCTTCAGTTCCTTTGGGAAAGTGATGGTCAAGGAGGATGAGGTCTTGAGGTGGGGCAAGGCATGGGCCCTTGAGAAATACACCAAGTCAGAGCAAAGGATTTTTACAGAAGCGTTGTTTGGTTCGAGAAGCGAACAACTTCGCCGGCTCGGCGTGGAGCTGGCGATAGCGGCCTCACCCACATCTTCGAATGTCGCGGCAGTGCGACGGCGTATGGCAGGACTGCCGTCACGTCTTAGGGTGCCGGATACAAAGCTTGCCACCGTCGCGAACTGGCGCAGGGTGCAGTGCCGGCAACTTTTTCGGCTTTGCTTGGAAACAGTTTTCTTTTGGGTCACATTGCAGCTCAGAGACGGGCCTATGTCTAGCCAACGGCTGGTATCGAGATTTATGAATCAAACAACTGGCGCCAGAAAGTTTGCAACAACGGCAAAATGGGTTGGACATCACTATGACGAAAGTCCGGGTCCAGTTGGGCTTCTGCAACAGGTAGAGAGCGCGCTGCAAGGTGATGTAGGTCAGTATGCGCCCGCGGTTATGCAGGGGTTGGCATTTTGCCTGATGGGCGGTTTTCAGGACGGTGCGGTCATTGAGAGGCACGACCGCCTACCGTTGAAACGTGCACGATCGGAGTTCGAGCAGCGACTTGATACAAAGCCATTCGAGTTCATGAGACATGTGCTCGAGAGCTGGGTGTTCGCGCAGCATACGTATTGGTCGATCGGCCGTGGGCTTGCAGATGCCCGAGCGCGCGGCAAGACAATCCTGCGCCTCAAAGTTGTCCTCGAAGACGGTGGGTGGACATTGACGCCTGGGGTTGCCTCCGGCTCGTTTCCGCAACCGACGGCCGATCGATTGAGGACGGCGCTCAGCCTCGCACATGAGTGCGGGTTCATTGATCAGGTAGAGATTTAAGCCCCACCAAAGTCGGTTCGAGAAGCTTTGATGGGTCACTTAGGTCCCTGGCTGCTGCACGCTCAGCTAGTTTTCGCGATGGTTTTGCGATTTAGAACGCGCACATTCGGTAGTAATTCGGACACACGGCAATTGGTACGCAAAGTAGGCCTTCAAGCGGCGCCTGTTGGTAGCGGAGATTGCAGTATCCTTTCGCGAGCCGTTGACGTACTCGGCAACCGCGCCGTTTCTTAAATAAGCTTCGCTATGGTGGCCATCGCAGGCCCAACCAAGGAGTTTCTTGATGTCTAAAGTGCGGTCGACCGGATCAGCAGAGCGCAGGCGATCCGCTGCGCCTTTGCCGGCGCTTACAATCGAGCAGGTCATGGAAGTAGTCCGCGATACCGCCAAACAGTTCGAAGAGCATGCAATGTAGCGGCACCGTATACCTCGAGGAGCTGGTGGGTTACAGGCCTAGCTCGGTTGCTCGCGGATCAGGGTCTGGATGTTGTCACAGACGTTAATAACGAGACGTTTCGTCATCCCCTTGGGAATTTCTATCTTGCGGTACGGTCGGACTTTGTGATGGGGGTCGACATATTGGCTTGTGAGAAGTGGAGTTGTCGTGATTTGGGTCACGAAGAATACGGCCAGGACGAAGAATTCCTGCCGGCCTTTCATGTTGTTAAAATCGTTTGTAACCAAATGAGTGGTTGGGGGGAGTTTTTTGATGTTGCCAACGTCGTTAGTGGCCCTCTTACTGTTACAGTAATTGGGATTAATGTTTTTGCTGGAGGTGAGGGATATTACCAAGCCGCGAAGAGATTCGAAAGCGAGATGACAGATCTAGATCTACCACATGCACTCTCGACAAAAATTATGAGTCCTGGACTCTTAGCGTCTGTTACGACTGTTGAGCCTTTGGAGCCGTTTCAGCTTCTTATCTCTAGTCAGCGGTTTCAGCGATCACCCTTGCGAAACCCTGACAGCGTATCCGCTATCAAAGAATGATAGTGCAGGCCAACCAGGGCGATAGCTCGGCAATGGCCGAGTTATTTCTCAATCGTACATGCCCGACGCTCGGCAAAACCTTTCGCTTACACGAGTAGCAGCCTCGGCCGCCGGCGGAGTTCTTCCATAACAAGGCATACGCGAAAACCGCGAATTTGGTGAGACGGTGCCGGACCGCCGAACTCGCCGTCGATCGTTGAGGACACTCCGCGGTGAGCTGCGTCATCCAACCACAACAGCGATTGTGAGAAACTTCACAATACAACCTCGGCCTGAGGCTTAGGTTAGAGTGCATCGAGTAGTGCTACGGATGTGCTAGGCCCCATTTTGTCACCACTTTGCATGTCCCGCAGCGATAAGCGATCGAGGCATCTTCGGGTTTCGACTCCCTCGGAGTTTCAGAAGCGGGAGAAGCACATGGTGGGACGTCTTCCAGAACGTCGGATTGATCTAAAAGCGCGGCTCGAGCGTGGCGGGCCGCGCAAACTTCTTGCCATCGACGGGGGCGGAATCCGAGGCGTCCTCTCGTTGAAAATTCTAGAGGAAATCGAGCGGTCGCTGATCAAGGCAAGCAACCGCGCCGACTATCGTCTGGCAGACTATTTCGACTATGTCGCCGGAACCAGCACCGGCGGAATCATTGCCGCCGGCATCTCCATCGGAATGCCGGTGAAGAAGATCCTCGATTTCTATCTGAATAACGGAGCCGCGATGTTCGACAAGGCGAGCATCATCCGCCGCCTGCAGTACCAGTACAAGCGCGAGCCGCTCGCACTGAAGCTGAAGGAAGTCTTTGGTGAGGACACGACCCTCGGTGCTCCAGAGCTTGAAACGCTTCTGCTTCTTGTCATGCGCAACGCTACGACCGACTCGCCGTGGGCGATTTCTAACAACCCCTTTGCGAAATATAACGACACGAGGCACGAAGCGTGCAATTTGCGCTTCCCACTTTGGCAATTGGTGCGCGCTAGCACCGCAGCTCCAACCTATTTCCCTCCTGAGGTGATCGACTGCTGCGGAAAGCCCTTCGTATTCGTCGATGGCGGGATCACGATGTATAACAACCCGGCCTTTCAGATGTTTCTGATGGCAACGGTCGACCGCTATTGGGTTCATGCACCGGTCAAGAGTCGGGGCTGGAAAACGGGTGTCGACGACATGCTCATCGTATCGATCGGCACAGGCACCAGCGCCGGAGAGAATTACAGCCTGCGTCCTGACGAGATGAACCTGATCTTTAACGCGACCGCCATTCCATCGGCACTGATGTATGCCGCTTTGAATGAACAGGATGCTCTCTGCCGGATCTTTGGCGATTGTGTCGCGGGCCCATTGCTCGACCGCGAGCTGGACAACTTGATCCCGTCGAGCGGCCCGCTGGACAAGAAGCTGTTTCGTTATGTTCGATACAACGCGGAACTTACCCAAGAGGGCCTCGCGGCGCTTGGTTGCGGGAACATCGAGCCCACCCGAGTGCAGAAGTTGGATTCGATCGAAGCGCTGGACGACTTGCAAAGAATTGGCGGAGCCGTCGCGGAGCAAAGGCTCAACCTGGAGAATTTCAATCTTAACGTCTTCAGACCTTAGGGGCCTCTCTGCCCAGGCTCTACCGCAAGCTCGGATATTCCGGTGGCGAAGAGCGCGCGCAGACGGCGCTGAGGTTGGTGGCTGCGGCCTTTTGGGGCGGTCCTCGTCCGGCTTCGGTTTGGGTCGCCTTTGCGGCCATAGGGCATGATCGTGAATCACGCAGGCTCCGGGGAATCCTTCAAGACCAAAGCTTTCGTGTATCTAACCAGAAAACGCGCATCGTCCTGCGCGACGCCTCCTCCAAGAAGTCTTGCGTTCCACCAGGAGCATCGCCGCCTTCACCATTCCAGAGACAGATAAGGGCAACCTTTTCGTGACCATAGCGAGCAGCCGATTCCAGCATCCAAAGATTGTTGCGATGAAAGGGATTTGTCTCGGGCTGAAGCGGCCCGAGTTCATTGGGCATGACATGGAGCGTCGCCTTCGATTTCGCGGCAAAATAGCGGTCGCGCCAATTGGCGTCAGCGAAGTCAACGGAATTTGCTAGGAAAGCCTCCTCGTCGAAGGGGATGTAGAGTTCAAGCCGCATGCGTCGTGCGATGCAAGCTTCGGCGAACAAGAGATCGCCGCCGCACGCGGCGCCACAAATCGCAAGGTCGCCTTCCTCCGCATGAATTTCGGCGACCGTCTTTTCGATCGCAGCAGCAGCCACGGCCTCCCTTTCTCGCGGAAACCTTGGCGTCTTTCGATCGGGCGCATCTATCATGTGGCCGCTGAAGAGCACGACCTTGTTCGGGGACTGATCGGTTTGAGCTGAAGACATTTTTGGCACCTGACCCTACGCAACGTGGCAAGCGTAGCCGAAGAACCCTGCGGGAGACCGATTGCGTGATTGGCCACCGAACCAGCACGATCGCGGTTCGCGTTTAGTTTGCACCGCAATATGCGCTATCTGTGAAGTAAGTTACACGCTGCATGCTTCTGCGCTGCTAATGTATTCGTGGAAGTGCACGGGACTTATAGGAGGGTGACATGCCTCGCCTCCGTTACGCCGTTGCTTTGCCATTCTTCCTTGCGGGAATCGTCGACTTAACCGGGGCGCAGGCGGCGAGCCTTCGGGTCGGCGATGCCGTGCAGATAGTGCACGATGTCACGGGTCGACAGTCCACCGAACAAGCGTGGGACTCAAAAGCCGAAGGCGACGACGTCTACGAAAATGAATTTATCCGCACTGCGGTCGAGAGTCAGGCACGCATTCTACTTGTCGACCGGACGGCTCTCTCAGTTGGGCCAATCACCATGATCCGGATTGATCGTATGGTCCACAATCCCGATCAATCCATCAAGGGTATCATCGTGAGCGCTGGCGAAGGCGCCGTGCGCTGGACCAGTGGGGACTCGAACTCCTATTTGATCAAGACGCCGACCGCCGACGTGACGCCGCTAGGCACTGTGTTCGACTTGTTCGTCGACTGGCAGAGGACCTTTGTAATATTGCGACAGGGGCGTGCCAACGTCTGCACCAACGGCCTGCAACCGACGTGCAGGATGCTCGTCAACGCCGGCGATGTGATGCTGGTGAGCGCGAATGGGCTGCAAGGACCTGCGCGCGGGGGACCCGAACCGGCAGACTTTGCCGACCGATGCCTGAGTGCGAGCGCTCGGAACTGCACCATAAATCTGACCTACAGTCCGCCTGAGCCTCCGCAGCGAGAGCCGCCGGCCTCCAAGACAAGGCGGACCGACATCCAACCGAGCCGACCGCGGGTGATCGAAGAAAAGCCGCAACGATCGCGGGTGGTTGAAGAAAGGCCGCAACGATCGCGGGTGGTTGAAGAAAGGCCGAGACGATCGCAGGTGGTGGTCGAAGACCAATCCAGGCAACCAGGCGTGGATCCGGGAGTTGTGGCCGCGGCAGCGATCTCTACAATTTTACCGCTTGCCCTCGGCTCAATCGGCCCACAACGTCCACAGCGTCCGTCCAACTACGTGTACGGGAATCCAAGCCGTTGGCGTGGGTCCTACGGTAGTATGGGGCCCGGGCCCGGTATGAGGGGCGCGCCTAGGCCTATTTCGTCAACGCCTTCGCAAGTCATCCCGTCCACGCCTAGGCCTATCCAGCCCTCGCCTACGTTCCACTCCCACTGTCCAGACTCAGTCTGCTGACCGCGGGTGGTCGAAGAGAAGCTGCAACGAACGCGAACTGCGCATGCGTGAAGATGTCGCCGGGGAATACATGACCGTGAGCGGCTATGGAGTCTGGTATGAAGGGGGCGCCTAAGCCTATCTCCCTGATGAAACAAGGCTCGCTCTGGCTCTACTTGGCAGCGTGGTAGGGCCATCTTTTCTCCGCGATGCACCACGCCGGCGGTTCCAGTTCGAGGAAAGCCAGCCGTCGCTGGTCCACCGTGAGGCAACGCGGCACCAAGCTCTTTGCATGATTGACCAGCGCTTGCGTCGTCGGAAACACGGGCCAGATGCGTGCGGTGCCGTCTTCTGACGCGGTGACAAGTCGTTCACCGTCGGCACTAAATGCGGCGTCCCACATCGGGGCCGCTTCCTCCAACACAGCGAGGGATTTGCGGGTGTCGGGGTCCCAGATGCGCACGGTGCTATCGGCGGACGCCGTTGCAATCCTTCTGCCGTCCGGGCTGTAGGAGACGCCGAAAAGCGAGCCCTGATGACCCTCAAGCATCGCTAGAAGCCTACCGGTCTTCACATCCCACAGCCGAGGGGTGTTATCGCCACCGACGGTCACTGCCTCCTTGCCGTCCGGGCTGATGGCAATCTTGTGCGTTCCAGCCTCATGATCCTGGCCCATCTGCTTGCTCTGCGCGATCTCCTCGCCCTTCTCGGTCTCCCACGTACGAAACGTGTGGTCGGCACCCAACGTGACGACATGTTTGCCGTCGGCAGTAAATGCCGCGGCGTGAATTTTTCCTTGGTGACCGACCAGACGCCCCACGATGTTGCCTGTTTTCGCGTTCCACAGACGTGCAATGTCGGCCGCCGTCGCAACCAGCGAACCATCGGGGCTGAACGCCACGCTGCGGACCGGTCCATTGTGTTCCGGGAGGATCGCGAGTTCGCTGCCCGTTTGGGTGTCGGAAATGCGGGCCGTGCCGTCGTGAGATCCAGTGACCACGCGTTGACCGTCCGGACTAAACATGGCGCTTAACACCCACGCCGCGTGTTTGCGGAGAACGGCTTGCGACACGCCTGTTTGAGCATCCCAGATGATAGCAGACCCGTCAGCGGCGCCCGTGAAGACCAAGTGTCCATCGTGGCTGAAGGCGACAGCCCGGAGTCCTTCACCGCGTCCCTCGAGGACCAAGCTCAATGTGTCGGCATGCGGCTCGACATTCCACAACCGCGCTGTGTTGTCCTCCGACGCGGTCAGAACCCGCGCGCCATCGGGGCTGAATACAGCAGTCCGCACTGGTCTCGAATGTCCTCCGAGAACCCCCTTCAATTTGCCTGTTCGCGCGTCCCAAATCCGAGCGGTACCATCGTTGGACGCAGTCACGACCTTGCTGCCATCACCGCTGAACGTGGCGAAGCGCACGGGTTCGGTGTGCCCCACAAGAGGCAAGCTCACTTTCGTTCCAACGTTCCAGATGCGAGCTGTCCCATCATCGGATCCCGTCACCACGTGGCGGCCGTCGCAACTTATTGCGACGCTCCCCACCTCTGCGTCATGCCCTGAAAAAACATCGATCGGCTCGCTCCTGTCGAGAGCCCATAAACGCACGCTCTTATCTACGGAGGCTGTCACCATCAGGTGGCGCTGGACGCCTGTGTCTGACTCATCCATCGCGAAGGTCGCCGCGCGGATTGGACCGGTATGCCCCTCGTACACACGAATGGATTTTCCAGTCGCTGCATCCCATAGACGCGCTGTCCAATCGTCCGAGATGGTCAGGATGTTTTTGCCGTCGGGCGTAAAGATGGCGTCGCGTACCGGTCCGGTATGCTGGTCAAGATTGTAAATCTGCTTGCCGCTGTTTGCCTCCCACACGCGCGCGGTGTTGTCGACGGAGGCCGTCGCCACGTACCGGCCGTCGGGACTGAACGCTGCCCTCAACACATTCTTGCTATGCCCCTGAAGGACTGCGACCTCCCCGCCTGTTTCGACGTCCCACACACGCGCGGTTGTGTCGGGGGAGGTCGTGACCACGTATCGGCTATCCGGGCTAAATTCGACAAATCGCACCGGGCCCCGGTGCCCGCGCAGCTCGAACAGCGGCGTGCCAGTCTGCGCCTCCCATACACGTCCCGTGCCGTCATCCGACACAGTTACCAGCCGCTTGCCGTCTGGCGTGAAGCTCGCGCTCCGCAGCGGACCTGCATGGTCTTTCAATACGACCATCTCCCGAAGCGCGTGATAGGCCTTGAAAAGCACCTCTTCCGCTTCTGGCACGAAGGGTCGCCGCTTATTGCTCTGTGTGTCTGGTAGCGCTTCGAGCGCGAGAAGTATTGCTGTTGCTGCATCGCCGTCGGCGATCGCTTGATTCGCGCGATCGGCGAGGAAACGGGATTGCATGACCTGTAGCTCGCCGATTTTGGCCCGCAGTTCATCGTTGGCCTTAAGGAGCGCCTGGCGGGCCTGACCACTTTGTGTCAGGGCACCATTTGCGATGAACGCCGCCGATGCGGCTCCGATCGCAAAGACAACCAACGCAGCGACAGCTGCGTAATTTACGAACGTTGCCCTTCTGTGGGCACGGTTGCTCGCGGCGACGAAATCACGCTCGGCGCCGGACAGCCAATCGGGCCGGCGTGCGACCAGCGCTGCAAATTCCGCAAGTTCGGCGCCAGCAGCGAGATGCTCTGCCTTGCGCGATACGGTCGTGGCCCACCGACGCGTTTTGTCCATCAGCCCGTCCAGCACGCGCATGTCCGCGGCAGCCTGCTGCAACGTATTCTGCAGCCACGGCCATTGCGTGATCAATGCCTCGTGGGCGATCTCGATCGTAGTCTCGCCGGCGAGTAGGAGACGTCCGCAGTCCTCACTCGCCAGCTTCCCGGCGAGTGCGCGGAGCCGCGGGTCGAAATCGCCCTGATCGGCGAGCCGCCGCAGCGCGCCGCCAGTCTCGCCGAGACGCACCAACCGGGCGAACACGGCCGCGAGGAGCCCTCGCTCGCCCGCGTCAAGTCGGTTCGTCCGGACGTTCTCGGCCTGATGAGCCAGCGCGCCGACAACGCCGCCAACCCGAGAATATGCGATGAGGAGATCGGTGCCATCTGCCTTGTGCTTCTGCCACATGGCGTAGAGTGCCATCTGCACCAGCGCGAGATCGCCGGGGCGATCGCTGACGTCCCGCCGGATCGAGGCGATTACCGCGTCCTGTTCGCGAATGTCCGTATGGCCGGACAGAGCGAGCGGCTTGCGGACTGCTTCGGCAATTCCCGCGTCGGTGATCCGCCGAAGGCGCAGCACGGCGTCCTGATTGTCGCGCATCAAATACTCAAACAGATTTGCCAGCGGCCGGCACAGGTTGAAATGATCAGCCCGCAGCGTGAGCACGATCCTGAACCCGCCGCCGGCGCCGAGCCCCAAAATAAGATCTACGAATGGTGCGCGCGCAGCTTCTTCGGTCTCGGTCAGCAGCTCTTCGAATTGATCGACGACCAGCAACGTTTCCGTCTTGCCGACCGGCAAATCGCAGCGGATTGCATAGGCGGCCTCGCTTGGGTCGGCGAGATCGACGCGCTTGCGCAGCCCGGCGCATTCATCTGCCGAGCGGCCGAGCCGCTCCGCCGCTTCCGTCACAGCCCGCTTCAAACCCTTGACCGGATCGCGACCAGGACGCATGACCACGACGTGCCACAGCCGGTCATCCGGCTCCCGGCCTGCCATATCGGAGAGCTTGCCGCCGCGGAAGGCCGGGATGAGACCGGCTTGGACGAGAGAGGATTTGCCAGCACCGCTGTCCGCGACGACGGCAATCAGCCTGTGCGGCTTGAGCTTATCGACAAGGCAGGCAATTTCCTCATTTCGGCCGAAGAACCGATCCGCATCCGCCTCCGTCATCGACTTTAGTCCGACGAACGGGTTTTCGAGAGCCACGACTTTTTCGCCGGGCGGGCGCCCGAGTACGGCGCGCAGCAGCTTGGCAAACTCCTCAGCGTTGTTGAGCGGGTCGCGGACCCCATGGTACTGCTGCGCAAACGGCGGCAAAGCGGCGGCTCCCGCGCATTCTCGGGAAAGAATTGGGATGAACGGATAGTCCGTAGCGCCGGTCGCGCGCGACAATGCCAGCCGAACCTCGGAATCGACCCAGTTCACGACGCCTTTGGCGCCGATATGGACTGCGAAGGCCGTTGTTCTCTTGCTGATCGCATTTTCGATCTGGGCCTGCCAACCAATGCCGGCGCCAAGGTCGTCCTTATCCAGCCACACAGATAGCCTGGCCGCACGCGCGTCGGGACTATCGAGCAGGCGGCGTTTCAGTTCACGCGCAGCATCAGTGTCAGCTCCTGAATGGCTTAGGAACAGACAGGGAGGGGCGATCTGTGCTACCATAACCCGGCCTCGTCACCAGATATTGGGCCTTTTTAAGGGGCATAGGCAAGGCCATTGCAGCTTCAGCTGGGCTTCGGGCGCGGGCAATGGCATTGCGTGCAGACCGCTGGACCCGCACGGGCGACGTCAGGGAGCTTTCAATCAAAATCGCGAAGTGCGCCGGATTTCAGTCCCTCGACACCCGCGACCGTCCCCCGGACCTGAAAGTCAATTTATCCCCCCTACACCGAGAGGACCTCAGCCGCATACCAGAGAAGGATACTCTCGCCCTAGCGAGAGGATCTGAGCTGCAGCAGTCGAGCAAGTTTTTTTATAGATTCTCTCCCTCCGCCATTGACCCCATCACGCCACCTTCCACCTCCCATCCCCCGCCCGCTTCAGCACGGGGTCGTTCACCCGCACATGCTCGGCGAGAAAATCGATGAACGCGCGCACGCGCGCGGGCAGGGGCGCGGTGTGGCCGACATAGACGGCGTGGATGTCTTCGCGGTCGCCGGGATTGTAGCTTTGCAGCACCGGGACGAGACGGCCCGATTCGATGTCGGGGCCGATGTGGAAGAGGGCGAGGCGGGCGAGGCCGACGCCGCCGAGGGCGAGGCGGCGGGCGATTTCGCCGTCGCTGGCGCGCGCGACGGGCGGCGGCAGGGCTTCCTCGGTGCGGTCGCCGCGCCGGAATGGCCAGCAGTGGCCACATTCGTGCCCGGCCATGTCGGCAACGGCGACAAGCCGGTCTCGCTCTCCGAGGAGATCGCGGTGCTCGGCCGTCCGCAGGTGCTGCTCGGCCTCGCCATGACCGTGTTCGGCTTTGCCGGCCTGTTCGTCGTCTTCACCTATATCCAGCCGATCCTGACGCGCTTCACCGGTTTCTCGGAAGCCGCGGTGTCGCCGATCCTGCTGGTTTTCGGTGCAGGTCTCGCGATCGGCAATGTCGCCGGCGGCAAGCTCGCCGATCGCGGCCTTGCGCGTGCCCTGATCGGCACGCTCGCCGCGCTCGCCATCGTGCTGCTTGGCCTTGCTGCCGTGCTGTCGGTCAAGATCGCAGCCATCGCGCTGATCCTACTGCTCGGCATCGCGGCCTTTGCGACCGTCGCACCGCTTCAGCTTCGCGTGCTGGAAGCCGCCGGCCCCAGCGGCCGCACGCTCGCCTCCAGCCTCAACATCGCCGCCTTCAATCTCGGCAACGCGCTCGGCGCCTGGGCGGGCGGCGTCACCATCGACCGCGGGCTCGGTCTCTCCGCGCTGCCGCTGGTCGCGGCCGGCATCACCGCCGTCGGTCTCGTGCTCGCGCTATGGAGCCTCCAGCTCGACCGCAGGCAGACCGTCGTCGCCGCGTGCCCGGCGGAATAGGAGAATGATCATGGAATATCGCAATCTCGGCTCCTCCGGCCTCAGGGTCCCCGTCCTCAGCTTCGGCACCGGCACGTTTGGCGGCCAAGGCCCGCTGTTCTCGGCCTGGGGCCGCAGCGGCGCTGACGAAGCGCGCAGGCTGGTCGACATCTGCCTCGATGCCGGCGTCAATCTGTTCGACAGCGCCGATGTCTATTCAAACGGCGCATCCGAGGAAATCCTCGGCGCCGCAATCAAGGGACGGCGCGACAAGGTGCTGATCTCCACCAAGATGAGCCTGCCGATGGGCGATGGTCCGCTCGACGCCGGCTCTTCACGGTATCGTCTGGTCGCCTCGGTCGAAGCTGCGCTGCGGCGGCTCGGCACCGATTACCTCGATCTGCTCCAGCTCCATGCCTTCGATGCGTTCACGCCGATCGAGGAGGTGCTGTCGACCCTCGATACGCTCGTACGCGCCGGCAAGCTGCGCTATGTCGGTGTCTCCAATTTCGCCGGCTGGCAGCTGATGAAGTCGCTCTCAATCGCCGACCGGCACGGCTGGCCGCGCCATGTCGCGCATCAGGTTTATTATTCGCTGCTCGGCCGCGACTATGAATGGGAACTGATGCCGCTCGCACGCGATCAGGGCGTCGG
The DNA here is from genome assembly GCF_029989365.1 of Bradyrhizobium sp. Arg816. Taxonomy (GTDB): domain Bacteria; phylum Pseudomonadota; class Alphaproteobacteria; order Rhizobiales; family Xanthobacteraceae; genus Bradyrhizobium. The sequence continues at coordinate 133,827 of NZ_JAPRAQ010000004.1, forward strand.
CGCGCTGGTCTGGAGCCCGCTCGGCTGGGGCCGGCTCACCGGCAAGATCCGGCGCGGAAAGCCGCTCCCTGCGAGCAGCCGTCTGCACGCCACCGCGCAGTTCGGCCCGCCCGTAAACGATGAGCGGTTCTATGCCATCGTCGACGTGCTTGATACGATCGCCGCGGAGACCGGCCGCACCGTGCCCCAAATCGCGATTGCCTGGCTGCTGTCGCGCCCCACGGTCTCCTCCGTGATCGTCGGCGCCCGCGACGAGGCGCAGCTGCGCGACAATCTCGGCGCGGTTGGCTGGTCGCTGAGCCCGGACCAGATCACGCGTCTCGACGAGGTCAGCGCCGTGATACCGCCTTATCCCTACTACCCCTATCGCATCCAGGAAGGCTTTGCGCGCCTCAATCCGCCGCTGGTGTGACGGACAACTAATAGAAAGCGGCGATCGCGTCGCCGATGCCCTGGGGAAGGTTGGGTTCGCTCTTCAGCGTGTCCAGGAAAACGGGATCGCCTGATACCGTGAGGCCATCCAGCTTGATCGGATGCAGCGGCTCGGCTGCCGCTGCGACTGCCGCCAAATCCGGACCGGTCCTGACGCCGTTAAATTCCAGCCGCGGGCGCAGTTGGACATTGTTGCCGAACTGCTCGTCCAGCGCGAGGCGCCACCCGGTGCGTGACACCGCTCCGCGGGCGATCGCGTCACTCATGGCGAGGCTGTGCGGCTGCAGCGTGCCGAGATTGCCGAGCGCGGCGCGGAGGCGGCTCGTCGCCTCCGCCAGCGTGATCTTCTCGATCCCGGGATCCTGGTCGGGCGAGGTGAAGTCGATCACCCGCGCGCTGCTGCCGATCTTGAGCGCCTCGCCGATTCCACCCGCCTTTTGCATGACTGTCTTCGTCCCGTAACGGGCTCGTCCGCCGATGGTGACCAGAACGATGTCCTGCTCGCGCGATTTGATCAGATGAGCGTAGGGATCGCCGGTGACTCCCTTCACGACCAGAAGGTCGGCGAACTTGCCGCTGGCGATCGTTCCCAGTTTCGCATCCCACTTCAGGATCGCGGCCGGATTGCGCGTCGCCATCGAGACGATGTCGTAGTCGCTGAAGCCGAGATTGAAATGCGCGGACACGACCTTGGCCGCCTTCAACTCGCCGAGCAGGTTCTTGCTGCCGGACGGCGACCAGTCCGAGCCGAGCGCAATGGTGAGGCCGGCCGTGCGCGCCGCAACGACATCGGTCGTCTTTCCGTAGAGCAGCAGATTGCTCAGAGGCGACCAGACGACCTTGGCGCGGTTTTCGGCCATCGTTCCGAAGTCGGTCGCATCGAGTGCCGTGCAATGAATGCCGGCCAGCGACGGCTCGATCGCCCAATCTCCCTCGGAATTGCGCAAGGCGAGGAAGTGGCTATGAGCCTTGGTGTCGATGCCTTCGCTGAGATGCAGCAGGAAGCACGATGACGATTTCAGCTCGTTGTCGAACTTCGCCCAGTCCTCGGCATCTATGTCGGGAATCTTCGAGTGTGCTCGCGGCAGATCGGGAGGGCTGCCGATCTCGGCGGCGCGCATCGCGCCCTTGTAATATTTGTGGATGGTGCCGCTCCAGTTCGACAGCGTGATCCCCTGGCTCGTCGTGGTGCCGGCGACCATGCACTTGGCTTCGACATAGCGGACCAGGGCCGGCAGCAGCGAGCCGTCGTCGGCCAGCACAATCGCGCTCATGGGGCCGGTTACGGACGTCTTGTAGGACTTGGCGTTCTGCCATTGGTCGCGATTGCCGTAGGGCTGCGGCACGCGCCAGAGCGGCAGGATGTTGTAGCTCAGGTGATTATGCAGCTCGATCAGGCCGGGATAGATGGTGCCCCCGGTCGCCACTGCAACGACAGCCTCGAAGCCTGCCGGGGCCGGCTGTCCCTTGGGTACGATCGCGGCGATGCGATCGTCCTCGATGAAGATCGTCCCGCTCTTGATGACGTCGCCCTCGGCGGTCATCGTCACGATCCGCCCGCTCAGCGCCCATCGCTTCGGGTTGATAGCCGGGTTCACGGGATCACTCCGTCGGGGATGGTGATCGTGATCGTGCGCCGCTTGGCGGCCGCGTCGGCGCCCTGGCGCACGGCCCATGGCGTGTCTCCGCGCATCCAGGCCGGCAGTCCCGCCGGGAGATCCTTCGCGATGATGTCGAAGAGCTCGGTCGGTTTGAAGGCGTCGCCATAGGGCACGAGCGTCGTCGGCACGTCGGGATGCTGGACCTCGGGTGCGAGAGCCGCGAGCGCGGCATTCCACTTGGTCAGCATGATCTTGGTGTTCGCGGCCCGCGTCGCGTTATCATGGGCCGAGCTTTCCGGCCAGGTCGGGTGCGTGATGTGCTGATACGCGAGGGTCTTGTAGGCCGCGCCATCGGACGTCTTGAGCCAGGCCTTCCACGCCTCGTCAGCGAGGCCGCCGAGCGAGACAACGGCCTCGATATTGCCGGGCGCGAGCACGGCCTTGAACCATTTGTTGCGATAGTCGACGATGCCCGGCTCGTTCTTGTGCTTGTTGCCGCCGCTCTGCCCGTAGACGCTGTACAGGAAGGTGTTCACCATCACGTAGCTCCGCGTGATGCCGAGCTTGGCGAGAAAGCCCTGAGTGCGGCGCCCCGCGGTGCCGACCAGGATCCGGCGCACGATCGTCTCGTGCTGGGCGGGATCCTGACCGACCACGAGCACACGCGCCGATCCGTCGAGCCGGCCGCGATGAAAGATCGGCCCCCATTCAATCCGGAAATCGTTGGGATCGTAGGTTTCAGCGGCCGGATAGTCGGCGCACAGATCGCGAAAGGGCTGCTGGTCGTATCCGCTGTCGAATTCCACGAGCATGGCAAATGCTCCGATGTGTCGCGGTCAGAATAGCTACGTCAAAAACCTGATCGCCATGGCACAATATGGCACAATCTTGGCGGTCGTTTGTTCCACCATTCAACCAGTATATGGGTCAGGAGAGCGGGGCCAAAGGTTCATGCACGTCTCTCGCGCCGGCCCGTGGCAGAGCGTCGCGGCGACGCGCCATGCAGAAACGCACCTGTACACGCTCGCGTGATCTCCTTAACTTCCGCCGCGCAATTTTTGGAGATGCGGCGTGGCGAAGAAGACGGCGACCAAGAAGAAAAGTGTTGCAAGGAAAGTAACGAAGACCTCGGTCAAGACGAGCACCGCCCGCAAGGTGGCCGTTGCGAAGGCGGCCAAGAAGACGGTCAAGAAGCCGGCGCCGCGCAAGTCGGCCACGGCACGCCGTCCGAAAGGGCCGGTCTGGCAATGGTCCGCGGTCGACACCGCGGCCGCGATCCGCAACGGCGCAATCTCAGCAGTCGAGACCGTCGAAGCGCATCTCGACCGGATGCGCGCCGTCAATCCGCGGCTGAACGCGGTCGTCGTCGATCTCAGCGAGGAAGCGCTGAAGGCTGCGCATGCGGCCGACAAGCAGCGCGGCAGGGGCGGCGTGCTCGGCCTGCTGCACGGCGTGCCCATCACCATCAAAGAGAATGTCGACTACGAAGGCCGGCCGAATTTCAACGGCGTGCCCGCCAACAAGGATTTTGTCGCGCCGTCGGACTCGCCCGTGGTGCGCAATCTCAAGAAAGCCGGCGCGATCGTCATCGGCCTCACCAACACGCCGGAATTCTCCTTCCGCGGCTTCACCGACAATCCACTGCACGGGCTGACGCTCAATCCCTGGGATCCCAACATCACCTGCGGCGGTTCCTCGGGCGGCGCGGGCTCGGCGGTGGCCGCCGGCATCGGCACCATCGCCCATGGCAACGACATCGGCGGCTCGCTGCGCTGGCCGGCGCATTGCAACGGCGTCGCCACCATCAAGCCGACGCAGGGCCGCATCCCCGCCTTCAATGGAAGCGCAACCGCGGAGCGGCCGATGCTGGCGCATCTGATGTCGGCGCAGGGCCCGCTCGCCCGTCACGTCGGCGACATCAGGCTCGCGCTCGATGTGATGAGCCAGCGCGATCCGCGCGATCCCTGGTGGGTGCCGGCGCCGCTGGCCGGGCCGAAGCCGAAGGGACCGATCAAGGTCGCACTGGCCAGGATCCCGGGGGATATGGACGTCGATCCGTCCGTCCGCGCGGCGCTGCGTCAGGCCGCCGATCACCTCGAGCGTTCCGGCTATCGCGTCAGCGAGGTCGATGTCCCCGACATCGACGGCGTCTGGCAGACCTGGTGCGACATCATCACCAACGAGACCATGGTGATGCAGGAAGCCGGCATGCTGAAGGTGACGTCCGAGGACTTCCACAAGGCCTGGGGCGGCATGAAGACCAAGGCCAATGTGCTCGATATCAAGGCCTGGATGCAGGCGACGGCCGCACGCAACGGCCATATCCGCGCCTGGCAATTGTTCTTCGAGGAATATCCGGTCGTGCTGGCGCCGACCACGGTGAAACCGACGCCGGGACCGCGCGACGACACCGTCAGTGCCGATCGCGTGAAGGAAATCTTCTGGGGCGAGATCCGCTTCATCTCCGCCATCAACGTGCTGGGCCTGCCCGGCGCGGTGGTGCCGGTGACCCTGCATGACGGCAAGCCGATCGGCGTGCAGCTGATCGCCGGCCGCTATCGCGAGGACCTCGCGCTCGATGCCGCGGCCGCGATCGAGAAGCGTGCCGGTGTGCTCGCCCGCCGGCTCTGGGAGACGATGGAATAGGGTGATGGTCCCACCCTCTCCCACGACGAGGGGAGAGGGTGGCATAGGCGCCTTCGGCCGCCGTCCCTTAGAACGCCGATGCCTTGCATCGGCTATGGCGCCGCGGCGAGGCTAGGGCGTACGAATTCATTAATCCAATTCGATTCAAGTTTTAGCCAATTCACCAACAAGCGTTAGGGTTACTTCCTCGATCTCTAGGCGAATTATTGTCCGCTTTACCACCCGCCTCTAACAGAGGAACGGCGGACAACGCACATGCCTCATACAGGCCAATAAGTGCGGCCCGCTCCACGCGGAGGTGGCACGATGCGCAACGAGACGATCGCTATTCACGCCGGCTACGAGCCCGAAGCCACCACGCACGCGGTTGCCGTGCCGATCTACCAGACCGCGGCCTATGCCTTCGACAGCGCCGATCACGGCGCCGCGCTCTTCAATCTCGAGGCCGAAGGTTTTCGCTATAGCCGCATCGCCAATCCGACCAGCGCGGTGCTGGAGAAGCGTATCGCGCAGCTCGAAGGCGGCGTCGGCGCGCTCGCGGTCGCGACCGGCCAGGCTGCGCTGCATTTCGCCTTCGTCAACGTCGCCGATCACGGCGGCAACATCGTTTCCGTGCCGCAGCTCTACGGCACCACGCACACGCTGCTCTCGCACATCCTGCCGCGCCAGGGTATCACCGGCCGCTTCGCCGAGAGCGACAAGCCGGATGCGATCGCAAAACTGATCGACGAGAACACGCGCGCCGTGTTCGCCGAGACCATCGGCAATCCCGCCGGCAATGTCTGCGACATCGAGGCTCTCGCCAAGATCGCGCACGCGCATGGCGTGCCGCTGATCGTGGACAACACCGTCGCGACCCCGATCCTGCTCAAGCCGTTCGATTACGGCGCCGACATCGCCGTGCATTCGCTGACCAAGTTCCTGGGCGGCCACGGCACCACGCTGGGCGGGGCCGTCGTCGATTCCGGAAACTTCCCCTGGGCCAAGCACGCCGACCGCTTCCCCGCCTACAACAAGCCCGACGCCTCCTATCACGGCCTCGTCTATGCCGAGCGCTTCGGCCGGACCGCCTATATCGAGCGCGCCCGCAGCGTCTATCAGCGCACCATGGGTTCGGTGCTGTCGCCGTTCAACGCCTTCCTGCTGCTCCAGGGCATCGAGACCGTCGCGCTGCGCATGGAGCGCCACGTCGAGAACGCGCGCAAGGTCGCCGAATTCCTGCGCAAGGACTCGCGCGTTGCCTGGGTCAACTACACCGGCTTCCCGGACAGCCCGTACTATCCGCTGGTGCAGAAATATCTGGACGGTAACGCCTCCTCGCTGTTCACCTTCGGCATCAAGGGCGGCATGGAGGCCGGCAAGACCTTCTACGATGCGCTGAAGCTGATCACGCGCCTCGTCAATATCGGCGATGCCAAGTCGTTGGCGTGCCATCCGGCCTCGACCACCCACCGGCAGATGTCGGCGGAGCAGCAGCGCGTCGCCGGCGTGCTGCCGGAGACGATCCGCCTGTCGATCGGCATCGAGCATTCCGCAGATATCATCGAGGACATCGACCAGGCGCTCGAGAAGGCCTGCCCGTCGGCACGCCTCCAGGCCGCGGAGTAGGCGACGGCGCCGATGACGATCTTGATCGACAGGGATCAAGGGATATCAAGCCCGGCGCTGGTGCCGGCCGAAGGCGATCTCGCGCGCGACCACGGTTTCGCCGATCTCACGATCGGCCTGATCAACAACATGCCGGATCCGGCGCTGAAGGCGACCGAGCGGCAGTTCATGCGGCTGCTCCAGGCGGCCGCAGGTCCGCGCCGTATCCGTTTCCATTGTTTCTCGCTGCCCTCGGTGAAGCGGTCGCCCGAGGCGAAGTGGCATGTCGAGAGCGAATATTCGGAGCTCAGCGAGCTCAGGCATCACAAGTTCGACGGGCTGATCGTAACAGGCGCCGAGCCGGTCGCGCCCGAGCTCGACCAGGAGCCGTATTGGCGCGACCTCACCGACCTGATCGACTGGGCCAAGGTCAACACGCGCTCGACGATCTGGTCGTGCCTCGCCGCGCATGCGGCGGTGCTGCATCTCGACGGCATCGCACGGCGGCGGCTGCCGGCCAAATGTCACGGCGTTTTCGATTGCGAAGCTGCGACGAACGATCCGCTGACGCGCGCCGCGCCTGCGCCCCTCAAGGTCTCCCATTCCCGCCTGAACGAGATCGCCGAGAGCGACCTCACGCAGGCCGGTTACCAGGTGCTGACGCGTTCGGCAAAGGCCGGCGTCGATATCTTCGTCAGGCAATATGCCAGCCGCTTCGTGTTCTTCCAGGGCCATCCGGAATACGATGCGCTGTCGCTCCAGCGCGAATATCTGCGCGATATCGGCCGCTATCTCGCGCGCGAGCGCGAGGCTTATCCGCACCTGCCCGTGAGTTATTTTGACGCAGCGACGGAAGAGAAGCTCGCCCGCTTCGAGAAGAAGGCGACCCAACAGCGCCACCCGGCGCTCACCAACGAACTGCCTGCGCTGAAGCTGCGCGCCGATATCGCCGCCGGCAGCGCCGCGGCGGCGCTTTTCCGCAACTGGCTGCAATATCTCGGTGCGGAAGCCGATATTTCGGTCCTGGCACGCTAGACGAAGGGCGTTGGTTCCGCATTAGGATTACCCGGGCGTTAGGCTTGCCTCCACCAGCGCACGAATGTTTCAGTAGAGAAATAGGGAATCGCAGGAAACGCAGTCGGTGTGGTCGGCACTCCAGGGACGCGTGAGCAATCGGCTGGCCCGGCATTTCCGTGCCGTGCCGCACCGGCTGCCTGCGCATGCGCCGATGGTGAGCTTCACGTTTGACGACGCGCCCGATAGCGCCGCTGGCGAGGGCGCCACGCTTCTGGAGACGCATGGTGGCCGCGGCACCTATTACCTCGCCGGTAGCCTGATCGATCGTCCGTCGGATCATTGGCACGGCCTGTCGAACGATGCGATCGTGCGGCTTCACCGGGCCGGTCACGAGATTGCCTGCCATACCTTTTCGCACCAGAGCTCGGCCGATCTCGACGAGGCGGCCATGGCGCGCGAGATCGAGCGTAACCGCAGCCATTTCCATGCCATCGATTCCTCGATCGTGCTGGAGAACTTCGCTTATCCCTATGGAATCGCCTCGGTCTGGCGCAAACCGCAACTCGCAAAGGTCTTTCGCTCGGCGCGCGGCATCCTTCCCGGCGTCAATCGCGACGTCATCGACCTCCAGTTCCTGCGTGCCTCGCCCCTGGTCGATCGCGAGATCGATATTGCTGGCGTCGATCGCTATTTCGACGAGGCGGTCGCGAGCGGCGGATGGCTGATCTTCTACGGCCACGACGTCGCCAACGCGCCAAGCCCCTATGGCTGCACGCCGCACCTGATGCGCCATGCGCTGGAGGCGGCCGGGAAGCGCGACATGCCGATCGTGACGGTGGCGGAAGCGCTGCGCCGGATCGGGGCGTAGTTGCTCTTCTTTCCTTCTCCCTGTGGGAGAAGGTGGCATAGGCGGCCTTCGGCCGCCGTTCTTGAGAACGCCGAAGCAAAGCTTCGGCTATGGCGCCGGATGAGGGGTTGCATCCGCAAAAGCAATCCCTATCGAATTCGCAGTGACAGACCCCTCACCCGTCTCGCCGCTCCGCGGCGAGCCACCCTCTCCCACAAGGGGCGAGGGGAAGATAACGTCGTGCCCCCGCAAACAGTCTTGCCATGCCCGCGCGGTCATGCGACTGGCCTTGTGACGAATCCTACGGCCTTGCCCCGACGCGCCCATGTCCGCTCCCTCCACCGCCCCGCTGCCTGCGCCGGCCAACGGCCGCGATGCGCTGTCGGTGCTGCATTCGGTGTTCGGCCTGCCGGGGTTCCGTGGTGCACAGGGCGAGATCATCCGGCACGTCACGGATGGCGGCAATTGCCTGGTCTTGATGCCGACCGGCGGCGGCAAGTCGCTGTGCTATCAATTGCCGTCACTGCTGCGCGAAGGTTGCGGTATCGTGGTGTCGCCGCTGATCGCGCTGATGCGCGACCAGGTCGCCGGCCTGCTCGAGGCCGGGGTCAACGCCGCCGCGCTGAACTCGTCGCTGACGCTGCAGGAAGCTTCCGACATCGAGCGCCGCTTGATCGCGGGCGATCTCGACCTGCTCTATGTCGCGCCGGAACGCCTGGTGACGCCGCGTTGCCTGTCGCTGCTGGCGCAGGCGAAGGTGGCGCTGTTCGCGATCGACGAGGCGCATTGCGTCTCGCAATGGGGCCACGATTTCCGCCCCGAATATGTCGGCCTCTCCATCATCGCCGAACGTTTTCCGAACGTTCCGCGCATCGCGCTGACCGCGACCGCCGACGAACTGACCCGCAAGGAGATCGTCGAGCGCCTCCGGCTTGCCGACAGCCCGCAATTCGTCTCCAGCTTCGACCGTCCGAACATCCGCTACGAGATCGTCGACAAGCGCAACGCGGTGTCGCAGTTGAAAGAATTCATCCGGGAGCGGCATGCGGGCGACGCCGGCGTGGTCTATTGCCTGTCGCGCAATCGCGTCGAGGAGGTTGCCGCCGCGCTCGACGACGCCGGCATTGCGGCGCTGCCCTATCACGCCGGGCTCGACAGCAGCATACGCTCGCGCAACCAGGACCGGTTCCTCAACGAGGACGGCATCGTCATCGTCGCGACCATCGCCTTCGGTATGGGCATCGACAAGCCCGACGTCCGCTTCGTCGCCCATCTCGATCTGCCCAAGAGCATCGAGGCCTATTATCAGGAGACGGGGCGCGCGGGGCGCGACGGCAAGCCGTCGGCGGCCTGGATGGCCTATGGTCTCTCCGACATCGTGCAGCAGCGCCGCATGATCGACGAGTCCAGCGGTTCTGACGATTTCAAGCGGGTGTCGATCGGCAAGCTCGACGCACTGGTCGGCCTCGCCGAGACCGCGCAGTGCCGGCGCAAGCGGCTGCTCGCCTATTTCGGCGAGGCGGAGACGGCGAGCAATTGCAGCAATTGCGACAACTGCCTGACGCCGCCCAAGATGCGCGACGGCAAGGTGCTGGCGCAGAAGCTGCTGTCCTGCGCCTATCGCACCGGGCAGCGTTTCGGTGCGATGCAGCTGATCGACGTCCTGATTGGCCGCCTCACCGAAAAGGTGACGCAGTTCGGCCACGACAAATTGTCCGTGTTCGGCATCGGGCGCGAGCTGAACGAGAAGCAGTGGCGCACGGTGCTGCGGCAGCTGGTGGCGATGGGGCATTTGTACAGCGACAGCGAAGCGTTCGGCGCGCTGAAGCTGACGGAGAGCGCGCGCGGCGTGCTACGCGGCGAGACCGAGGTCTGGCTGCGCGAGGAAGTGCCGGGCGCGCGTGTTCGCGCGAGCCGGACAAAATCCCGCCGTGGTGACCTCGCGCCTGCGGCCAACGCGCCGCAGGGCGATGTCGATCCCGAATTGCGGGCGCGGCTGAGGTCCTGGCGTTCGGACATCGCGCGCGAACGCGGCGTGCCGGCCTATGTCGTGCTGCACGATGCCACCATCGACGGCATCGTCCGGGCCTGGCCGACGACGCTGGACGAGCTCCGCAACGTGCCCGGCATCGGTGACAAGAAGCTCGAGCATTACGGCGACGAGCTGCTCCAGATCGTCAAGACGCGGTAGGGCATCCTGACCCGTAGCTTGTAGCCCGGATGGAGCGAAGCGAAATCCGGGGCAGTCTTTCCGTATTGTACGAGTCCCGGATTACGCTGCGCTCCATCCGGGCTACGAAGATAGGCGAGGCGAGAGTCGTCCCGCCTCCCTTATGCTTCAGCCGTTCCGGAAGGCATACCCGTAGCCATTGAGCGCCGGCGCGCCGCCGAGATGGGCGTAGAGAATCTTTGCGCCCTTCTCGAAATGGCCCTTCTGGGTCAGGTCGATCAGGCCTTGCATCGATTTGCCCTCGTAGACGGGGTCGGTGATCATCGCCTCTAACCGTGCGGTGAGGCGGATCGCTTCCTTGGTCTCTTCCGACGGCACGCCATAGGCGGGATAGGCGTAGTCCTCGATCAGCACGACGTCATCTTCGACGATATCCTTGCCGAGCTCAACGAGCTTGGCGGTGTTCTGCGCGATCGAGAGCACCTGCGCTTTCGTTTGCGCCGGCGTGAACGAGGCGTCAATTCCGATCACCTTTCGCGCGCGGCCATCGGCGGCGAAGCCAACCAGCATGCCGGCATGAGTCGAGCCGGTGACGGTGCAGACCACGATGTAGTCGAACTTGAAGCCGAGTTCGGCCTCCTGCTTGCGCACTTCCTCGGCGAAGCCGACATAGCCGAGGCCGCCGAATTTGTGCACGGAGGCGCCGGCGGGAATCGCGTAAGGCTTGCCGCCTGCCGCCTTCACCTCCTCGATCGCCTGCTCCCAGCTCTTGCGGATGCCGATGTCGAAGCCGTCGTCCACCAGGCGCACGTCGGCGCCCATGATGCGCGACAGCATGATGTTGCCGACGCGGTCATAGACGGCGTCCTCGTGCGGGACCCAGGCTTCCTGCACCAGGCGGCACTTCATGCCGATCTTGGCGGCGACGGCGGCGATCATGCGGGTGTGGTTGGACTGCACGCCACCGATCGAGACCAGCGTGTCCGCGTTCGAGGCGATCGCGTCGGGGATGATGTATTCGAGCTTGCGCAGCTTGTTGCCGCCATAGGCGAGGCCGGAATTGCAGTCCTCGCGCTTGGCATAGATCTCGACATTGCCGCCGAGGTGCTTCGACAGCCGCTCCAGCTTCTCGATGGGCGTCGGGCCGAAGGTCAGCGGATAGCGCGCGAATTTGTCCAGCATCATTGGTCATCCCGATTGGCGTTGATCTGGCCGCAGCGACTAGCACGCGTCACGAGGAATGTGCTCTCGAATGCTGCATCGATATTGCATTCAATCTTGCGAGTTTCGCTCCAATCTCTAATATTTCTTCCAGAAAAACATCAAATAGAGGAAGTTTCTTCCATGGCATCCCGGCTCGACCGTATCGATCTCAAGATATTGAGATTGCTTCAGAATAACGGCCGGCTGAGTAACGCTGAACTGGCCGAAACCGTCGCCATCAGCCCCGCCACCTGCCATCGGCGCACCCAGCGCCTGTTCGAGGATGGCTTCATCGCCGCGGTCCGCGCCATGGTCGCGCCGAAGAAGGTGGCGAAAGGCACGCTGGTGATGGTCGGAGTCGTGCTGGACCGCTCGACCCCGGAAAGCTTTGCCATCTTCGAGCAGGCGATCGCAAAACTGAAATTCGTGCTCGACTGCCACCTCGTCGCCGGCGACTTCGATTACTTCCTGAAGATCCGCGTTGGCGACATGGAGGATTTCAACCGCATCCACGGCGAACAGCTGATCGCGCTGCCCGGCGTGCGCCAGACCCGCACCTTCTTCGTGATGAAGGAGGTCGTCGACAACGCACCGCTGGAGTTTTGAGCCGGAGCGCTTTCCAGCGAAGTGGAAACCGGTTCGCGTCAGAAAACGCGTCAAAACAAAATCCGGCGCACTTGATGCGCGATCCGCATCATGGGAGATTCAGGCCATGCAGACATTCCCCTTCCGCCACCCCAATCCGGCCGGGCCGGCCTATCGGCGCGGTTGGGTGGACGAGGCCGTCGCCGCGATCGAGGCCGACCAGTGCCGCACGGCCGACACGCATCTGATCCGGCTGATCGTGCCGGCGCTGTCAGGCATCGACATCTATCTCAAGGATGAGTCCACGCATCCGACCGGCAGCCTGAAGCACCGCCTGGCGCGCTCGCTGTTCCTCTACGCGCTCTGCAACGGCCACATCCGCGAAGGCACGCCTGTGGTCGAGGCCTCGTCGGGATCGACGGCGGTGTCGGAAGCCTATTTCGCGCAGATGATCGGCGTGCCGTTCTATGCCGTGATGCCGCGCACGACCTCGGCCGAGAAGATCGCCGCGATCGAGCATTATGGCGGCAACTGCCATCTGATCGACGACGGCCGCGCGCTCTACGCGGAAGCCGCCGCGCTCGCCGCCCGGCTGAACGGCCACTACATGGACCAGTTCACCTTCGCCGAGCGCGCCACCGACTGGCGCGGCAACAACAACATCGCCGAATCGATCTTCACGCAATTGCAGGGCGAGCCGCGTCCGATTCCCGACTGGATCGTCATGGGTGCGGGCACCGGCGGCACCTCGGCCACCATCGGACGGTACTTGCGCTATCGCCAGTATCCGACACGGCTGTGCGTCGCCGATGTCGAGCATTCTGCCTTCTTCGACTGCTTCCGCACGCAGGACCGCTCTCACATTTGCGAACGCCCGTCGCTGATCGAGGGCGTCGGCCGGCCACGCTGCGAACCCTCTTTCGTCCCGGGCGTGGTCGACCGCATGATGAAGATCCCGGATGCGGCGACGATCGCGGCGATGAACGTGCTGTCGCGCCGGCTGCGCCGCGCGGTCGGCGGCTCCACCGGCACCAACTTCCTGGCACTGTGCCGCCTCGCCTCGGAGATGCGACAGGCGAACGTATCAGGGTCGCTGGTGACGCTGATCTGCGATTCCGGCGAGCGCTACCGGCAGACCTATTACGAGCCCGAATGGCTGAAGGGGCGCGGCCTCGATCCTGCGCCGTTCGAGGCGGCCCTGTCGTCGTTCCTCACGACGGGCGAGCCGCTGACGCTCGACGTCGACGACGTCGCCAATCCACAGATCGTACCAGGCCCCGAGGCAGCATAGCCGACGTCTCCCTGCACTGGCAAAATGGCACGATCGTCACGGCAACTTCACTTGCCATGCGTGCGCACGCGGGTGAGCTTCGCCTCTTCTCAACGAGGAGATCCTGCCGTGCGCCTTCCCATTCTCGATCCGAAAGATCTGACCGACGAACAGAAGCCGCTCTATGACGACATGCGAGCCGGCATCAAGGACCACTTCAAGGGCTTCGTGAACATGCGCGACGACGGCGCGTTGCTCGGGCCCTGGAATCCCTGGATCCGCGAGCCGCGCTTCGGCAAGCCGGTGTGGGAGCTGGTCAAGGCAATCGCGTCGAACCCGCTTCTGCCGGCGCCGGTGCGCGAGGTCGCGATCCTCGTCACCGGTTCGCATTTCCGCTCCGGCTATGAGCTCTATGCTCATGTGCTCGTTGCCGAGCAGCGCGGCCTCTCCGACGAGAAGCTCGCGACCATCGTCGCGGGGCAGCGGCCGGTCGATCTCACCAAGCAGGAGGCCATCGCCTACGACGTGGCGTCCGCATTGGTCAGCGGCGGCGTGCTGCCGGAATTGACCTGGCGCGCCGCAGTGAAGGAGTTCGGCGAGCACGGCGCGGCCGAGCTGTCCTATCTCGTCGGCGTCTACTGCATGGTCTCGGTCACGCTCAACACGTTCGACGTGCCGGTGCCGGATTAGACGCCGCGTCCTTCGATCACTCCGCCGCCTTCCTTGCAGGCGGTGGGGGCGCCCAGGCGATGCAGCGATTGCGGCCTTCGGCCTTGGCCTGGTAGAGCGCATGATCGGCGGCGCCCATCAGCGCGTCGATGCCGGACATGCTGACGGTGGCTTCCGCCATGCCGATGCTCACGGTGAGGCCGAACTGAACCTTGTCGGCAAAGACCTGCGCGCTCATCACGCGCTTGCGGATACGTTCGGCCACCGTCCTCGCGCGGGACAGGCTGGTCTCGGGCAGGAGAACCGCAAATTCCTCGCCGCCGAGGCGGCCGACGATGTCCGACTTGCGCTTGCCGTCGAGGCACGCGGCCGCAACCGCCCTGATCGCGGCGTCGCCGACCGCATGGCCGTAGCGATCGTTGACCGACTTGAAGTGGTCGATGTCGAGCATCAGCACGGAGACGGAACGATAATAGCGCTGAAAACGGCTCCATTCCGCATCGAGGCCGTCGAGGAAGTGGCGGCGGTTGTAGAGGCCGGTGAGTGGATCGGTGGTGGCGAGCGTCTCCAGCATCGCGGCCTTTTGCGTCAGATCGGTGATGTCGACATAGGTCAGCATGCGGCCGCCATTCGACATCGTGGTGCAATGAGCCCTGATGCGCCGGCCGTCCGGCGTCTGCAGGTCGCGCACGTGATCGCCGGCCTTGACCTCTTCGACGCGTCTCGCCGGAAATTTCGCGAGTTCGCTCGTTGGAAGATGGGGCGCGCTGGCGCGATGCAGGCGTCGCACCAGCGATGAATAGGTCGGCCGGTTCGCGGCCTCGTCTTCGCTGACCTCCCAAAAGCGCCGCATGCGCCGGTTCATGAAGGTGGCGCGCAGGTCGGGGTCGAGAAGGAGGACGCCATCCTGAACATTCTCCAGCGCATCGCGCAGCAGCTTCAACTCGTCGGAATAGCGCACGATGTCGGTGACGGGCGTGTAGGTCAGCATGCGTCCGCCATCGGGCAACGGCGTGACCTGGACGCGCACGACATCGCCATTGGTCCGGCGCAGATCGATCGGCGTCGGATCGCCCGCCTCGATCACACGAACACGCTCCGTGATCAGGCCATCGAGGTCGGGGTCCGGCACCTCATAGGCTCCGGTGTCACGTCCATGATGGAGCAGCGTGAGAATGGATGGATTGCTGTCGGCAACCTCGTCGGGCAGGCGCCACATCTGGCGAAACGACTGGTTGATCAGGCGCGCCCTGAGGCGCGAGTCGAGCAGCACGATACCGGTCGGCACATGATCGAGCGCGGCGCGCAACGCCAGCATCTGGCTGCGCATCAGCGCGTCGGACGAGCGTTCCCGCTCCTCGCCGGCTGGTCGCTCGACGCCGCCCGGCTGCTCGAAGGCGACCCCGACCTGACGGTCGGATCGCCAGATCACGCGGCAGGTCAGGCTCTCGCGCCCTGCAAGCCTGAGCTGGAATCGCTCGGGCACGCCGATGCCGCTCTCCATCTCGAGCGTCGCAGATTCCTCGGACAGCCGGCGCACGACGCAATCGATCGACGACTGGCCAAAATTGAAGAAGATCTTCCCAGCGAGGAACGTCCGTTCCGGGACCAAGCGGGACATTCTCAACCTCCAAGGCGAAACGCGATGCGAAAGGTCGGTCCAGTTTCGCGCAAGGATCCTTGCGGCGGTGTAACGCAATCGATGTTTTGGGATGAGGATTAACAACCGGTTGACGCGTAATGCGAAGCGGCTGATGCCTTAAGCTTTGAGGCGCCGGTTCCGTACCGAGCCATCCGGTCAATTGCGGGTGCTGCGCTTGATCGAAAATCGCCCGCGGCGGCAGTCAGTTGCGTACCGCGTAGAGCGGTGTGCGCAACGTCACCTGGTAGGCCGGCTTCGGCATCCAGGCGATCTCCGCGGTGATGCCGAACAGGCGGTTGTCGTTGTCATCCATGCGGTCGAGGTCGAGCCGGACACGCCGCCATAGAGCGACACGCGGTCGCTGACGTCCACGGTCAGCGGCAGGTCGACGGCAATGAATTTCGCGGCCGGCAGGCCGTTCGGCAGCGTCGTGCCCCGTCGCGCCACAAGCGCTTCGAACGCGGCTGAAAGCGAAGTGTTGCCGAAGCCGAGCCCGAGCGTGCCCGCCGGAATCGTCGCATAGGTCGTGCGGAGGTCGAGATAGATGTTCGGGACATCAGGCTTTGCGGATTTGTCCTCATCCTCGTCAGCGCCAAAGGCAGCGCCCACCGACATCGTCAGACAAAACAGCCCCATCGCAGCAGCGCGCAAAGCCTGACGGTGCCATGGGCCGTGATGGGACACGTGACAATCCGACGCGTGGCGATTTGATGACGGAACCGTTGCTAGATGGAACGTGATCGCGCCCAGGGTCAAGCAGTATCCGCCAGCGATGGACTGCACGGGCGTGCGCGGTTACCCTGCCGTGATCGCACCGACACACTCGCCGGCCGGAGTGCGGGCCGGACATTGGAAGGACACAGCCATGAATACGTCACGCCGCATCCTGCTCACTGGTCTGGCGGGACTCGCCGTGGCCCCGACTGCCGTGGCCGCTGCCGTACCGTCGCGCGAGCCTGACGACGTGACGGTGGCCGAAGAGCGCTTCGCACGCACGATTGCAGCCGCGCATGCGCCCGACGTCACCTGCGCGCGGCAGGCGGAACGTTATGCGGATGCGCATTGGCCTGAATATGTTGTGGCAGCCAGGGCTGTGCTCCACGCGCGCGTGTGACGCGCGCTTCTATTTCTCCACCGCCCGCCGGACCTGTTCGCCGATCTGCGACAGCACGAGCTGCGCCTGCGGCAGGATCGTGCCCATGGCGTGGAAATTGTGGACCATGCCGTCATGGCAGACGTGCTCGACCGCGACGCCGGCGGCGAGCAGCTTGCGCGCATAGGCATTGCCCTCGTCGCGCATCGGATCGAATTCGGCGGTGTGGATGATCGCGGTCGGCAGGCCTGCAAGCCGCGTCGCGCGCAAGGGCGAGATGCGGGGGTCGGCGGTGTCGATGCCGTCAGGCAGATAATCGGCGAGATCGGCTTCGATGGTGACGCGGTCGATCAGATGGCCTTCGGCGAATGCCTCGCGCGAAGGCGAGATCTCCTCGAAATCCAGCACCGGGCAGATCAGGCATTGCGCGACGATGGAGAGGCCGGCGGTCTGAATCGCTTCCTGGCATACGATCGCAGCGAGCGTGGCGCCGGCGGAATCGCCGCCGACCACCAGACGTTCGGCGTCGATGCCCAGCGACGGGGCTTGCCGCGCGACCCATTCCGTGGCCGCGATCGCATCAACGACGGCAGCAGGAAATTTGTGCTCGGGCGCGAGCCGGTAATCGACCGAGACGAGGCGACAGCCGGTCACATGCGCCAGCGCCGCCGCGATGCGGTCATGCGTCGCAATGCTGCCGGCCACGAGCCCGCCGCCATGAAAGAACACGAAGCCCGGCGCGCGGTCGCCGACAGAAGCGGGCGAATAAAGGCGATAGGGCAGTTCTCCGCCGGGACCCGGAAGCGTGCCGTCGGCGGTGGTCACATCCGACGCATCGGTGCGCGCAAACTGCATCAGCTTCGCCAGCGACTGCCGCCGCGCCTCCACGCTCGGCCGGCTCCGCCCTTGCGGAGCGGCCGCAGCCATCATGGTCAACAAACGCCTTGCAAGCGGATCGAGCGGCATGGATCCTTCCTTCTCCCCTTGTCGGAGAGGGTAACGCACCATATCCCAGCAGGGAATGATTTAGACATTGGGACAATAGTGCCCGGATATGTCCAAGGGAGGCCGGTCATGGCCGAGATCAAGAAGCCGATCGAATATTCGCCGAGCTGGACCTTCTTCGAGGGCAAATGGCACGACGGTAACGTGCCGATCATGGGTCCGCGCACGCATGCGGCGTGGCTCGGCTCGGTCGTGTTCGACGGTGCGCGCGCGTTCGAGGGCGTCGCGCCCGATCTCGATCGTCACGTCGCCCGCGCCAATCAGTCCGCGATCAATTTTGGCCTGAAGCCGGTGGTCGACACGGGCACCTGGCTTTCGCTCGCACACGAAGGCATCGCGCGCTTCGCCGCGAAGGCCGAGCTGTACGTCCGTCCGATGTACTGGGCGCAGAACGGTTCGGGCGGCGGCGTGCTGTTCGACCCCGAGACAACCAATTGGTGCCTGTGCATCTACGAGGCGCCGATGCCGAAACCCGTCGGCAACGCCATCACGCTGTCGCCGTTCCGCAGGCCCACCGCCGAATGCGCGCCGGTCGAGGCCAAGGCCGCCTGTCTCTATCCGAACAATTCGCGGGCGCTCGCGGAAGCCGCCGGGCGCGGCTTCCAGAACGCGCTGATGCTCGACATGCTCGGCAATGTCGCGGAATTCGGCAATTCCAACGTGTTCATGGCCAAGGACGGCGTGGTCTACACGCCGGTCCCGAACGGCACGTTCCTGAACGGCATCACGCGCCAGCGCGTCATCAGCCTGCTGCGCGGCGACGGCGTCACCGTGGTCGAGAAGACGCTGCGCTATGCCGACTTCCTCGCCGCCGACGAGATCTTCTCGACCGGCAATTTCGCCAAGGTCGCCCCCGTCATCCGCATCGACGATCGCGAGCTGAAGCCGGGGCCGCTCTGCACCAAAGCACGCAAGCTCTATTGGGACTTTGCGCATGCGGTGAAGCTGGCGGCTTGATCCGTGCTTTCTGGCGTCCTAGCCGGGTCGCTTAAACCGGCTGAACTGAAACGCCTGGGTCGACTTCCAGGGCGTGTGATGCGTCTCGCTCCGCGTCTCGACCAGCTCGAACTCCGGCCCAAGCTCCGCAGCAAGGCTCGCGCTGTCGTGCCGCTGCACCGGCAGGCCGCTGCATTTCTCCGGGCCATCAAGCGCAAATGTCGCGATGATGATTTGGCCGCCGGGCGCAATCGCCGACCGCAGGCGCTCGACGTAAGCGGCCCTGTCGCGCGGATCGGTCAGGAAGTGAAATGCCGCGCGATCGTGCCAGACGTTGTAGCTCCGCCCCGGGCGCCATGTCGTGGCGTCGGCAACGATCCAGTCGACTGCTGAAGCCGCGCGTCCGATTCGTTTCTTCGCCGCTTCAAGCGCGTTGGCGGAGAGATCCAGCACGGCGAGGTCGCGGTATCCGTCCCGCAGGAGAGCGTCCACCAGCCGCGAAGCACCGCCGCCGATGTCGATGATGGCGGCGCCATGGTCAGGGCAGGCCGAGCCGATCATCTCGAGCGAGATCGCCGGGCTGTCCTGGAACCAGCTTACCTCGGCCTCGCCCTTGGTGGCGTAGACGTTGTCCCAATGCGTGCTGCGGTCGGACATGGCGGCTCCGGCCTGGCCGGGACGACAGCGCGCAAGTCGCGCTGTTATGAACCGGCGGCCCGCGCGTCCGCCGCAGATGGAGGCGCCGGCGCGAACGAAATCCCTACTCGTCCTTCTTCGACATCCGCTCGAGGCGTTCCTGCATGTCCTTCATCTGCTGACGCAGGTCGTCGATGTTGCTGCTGTCCGTCGGCGCCGCAGCGCTTGCGTCGGGCTCCGGTTCGGAGCTGGTCGCCGGACGGCCCGCGTTGGGGGCAAACGGCTTGAACATCGAGAAGGTCTGCTGGAACAGTTCCATGTTGCGGCGGACCTGTTCTTCCAACGGAGCAAAAGGAGTGCCGGAGAGCGAGTTGGCGATCTGCTTGCGGAACTTCTCCTGCTCCTGGGTCAGCGTCGCGATCGACTGCTCCAGATATTTCGGCACCACCATCTGCATGCTGTCGCCGTAGAAGCGGATCAGCTGGCGCAGGAAGGTGGTCGGCAGCAGGTTCTGGCCGGCCTTGTTCTCCTGCTCGAAGATGATCTGGGCGAGCACGGAGCGGGTGATGTCATCGCCGGTCTTGGCGTCGTAGACCAGGAAATCCTCCCCGTCCTTGACCATGGCGGCGAGGTCTTCAAGCGTCACGTAGGTGCTCGTTCCGGTGTTATAGAGCCGGCGGTTCGCGTATTTCTTGATGGTGGTGGGTTGGTCTGATTTCGCCATGGGCTCTCACTTGCAAACGCGGAGAACGGGAACCCGACGGGCAATGCCGCAGGGCGGGAAGAGTACGCAACGCAACAAAATAAGCATTTTCAAAGGGGTCACGCTACCGTTTTGTGCGCCACGGTTAATCGGGCAGCAAAAACGTGCTTGCGAAAGCACCAAGAACGCTATTTTGAATGCGCTGCGGCATTGACATGCCTCAACGACGTTAACAGGATGCCATTCGAGACTGGCGAGCCGTTTCCCAGCCCCGTCTGCCCCCATCAACACCAGGAGATGCCCATGTCAGACGATGTCGTCATCGTCAGCGCCGCCCGCACCCCGGTCGGAAGCTTCAACGGAGCGTTCGCGACCCTTCCCGCCCACGACCTCGGCGCGATCGCCATCAAGGCCGCGCTGGAGCGTGGTGGCATCGAGCCCGGCCGGGTCTCGGAAGTCATCATGGGCCAGATCCTGACCGCGGCTCAGGGCCAGAACCCGGCTCGCCAGGCCTCGATCGCCGCCGGCATTCCGGTGGAGAGCCCGGCCTGGGGCGTGAACCAGCTTTGCGGCTCGGGCCTGCGCACCGTGGCGCTCGGCTACCAGGCGCTGCTCAACGGCGATTCCGAGATCGTGGTCGCCGGCGGCCAGGAATCCATGAGCATGGCTCCGCACGCCCAGTATCTGCGCGGCGGCGTCAAGATGGGTCCGGTCGAGTTCGTCGACACCATGATCAAGGACGGCCTGTGGGATGCCTTCAACGGCTATCACATGGGGAACACGGCCGAGAACGTCGCGCGCCAGTGGCAGATCACCCGCGCCCAGCAGGACGAGTTCGCGGTCCACTCGCAGCAGAAGGCCGAGGCGGCGCAGAAGGCCGGCAAGTTCAACGACGAGATCGTTCCCGTCACCATCAAGACCCGCAAGGGCGACATCGTCGTCAGCGCCGACGAATATCCGCGTCATGGCGCAACGCTCGACGGGATGGCGAAGCTCAAGCCCGCCTTCGAGAAGGACGGCACGGTCACCGCAGGCTCGGCCTCCGGCATCAATGACGGCGCCGCTGCCGTGGTGCTGATGACCGCCAAGCAGGCGGCCAAGGAAGGCAAGACGCCGATCGCGCGCATCGTGTCCTGGGCGCAGGCCGGCGTCGATCCGAAGATCATGGGCTCGGGCCCGATCCCGGCCTCGCGCGCCGCGCTGAAGAAGGCCGGTTGGAGCGTCGGCGATCTCGACCTGATCGAGGCCAACGAGGCCTTCGCGGCGCAGGCCTGCGCCGTCAACAAGGATCTCGGCTGGGACACCGCCAAGGTCAACGTCAACGGCGGTGCGATCGCGATCGGCCATCCGGTCGGCGCCTCCGGCGCACGCGTGTTGGTGACGCTGCTGCACGAGATGCAGAAGCGCGATTCGAAGAAGGGCCTCGCCACGCTGTGCATCGGCGGCGGCATGGGTATCGCGATGTGCCTGGCGCGCGACTGAAGCTGACATCTAACTTACGTGTCACTTGCGCGTGCGCTGCACACATAGATGAGTGCGTTGCACGCGACTAAAAAGGCAGCGGTTGCAAATCAAATATTCTTCGCAACCGCGCAAGCCTCGACTAAATACAAACGCCCGGCTCGACGCCGGGCGTTTTGTTCTTGATGTCCGTCAAACCAACCGCATAATCCGCATCTAAAACGATCACTCAGAAGCGTCCGAAGAGTCCAAGGGAAGGAATACGATATGGCACGTGTTGCATTGGTGACGGGTGGTACGCGGGGAATCGGAGCTGCGATCAGCAAGGCGCTGAAGGCGGCCGGCTACAAGGTTGCGGCGAGCTATGCCGGCAATGATGCGGCTGCGGAGAAGTTCAAGGCGGAGACCGGCATTGCCGTCTACAAATGGGACGTCAGCAATTTCGATGCCTGCGCCGAAGGCGTGAAGAAGGTCGAGGCCGAGCTCGGCCCGGTCGACGTGCTCGTCAACAATGCCGGCATCACCCGGGACACCGCCTTCCACAAGATGACGCTCGAGCAGTGGAACGCCGTGATCAACACCAATCTTGGCTCGCTGTTCAACATGACGCGCCAGGTGATCGAAGGCATGCGCGCGCGCAAATTCGGACGTGTCATCTCGATCTCGTCGATCAACGGCCAGAAGGGACAATTCGGCCAGGTCAACTATTCCGCAGCAAAGGCCGGCGACATCGGCTTCACCAAGGCGCTCGCGATCGAGAACGCCAAGGGCGGCATTACCGTGAACGCGATCGCACCGGGCTACATCAACACCGAGATGGTGCAGGCGGTGCCGAAGGACGTCTTGGAAAAGAACGTGATCCCGCAGATCCCGGTCAACCGGCTCGGCGAGCCCGAGGAGATCGCGCGCGCCGTGGTGTTCCTCGCCGCCGACGAGGCCGGCTTCATCACCGGCTCGACGCTGACCATCAACGGCGGCCAGTATCACGCCTGATAGGACGTGAAGCCTGTAGATTCAGGCGCGACAAGGCGATAGTGAAGACGACATGCCCGGCCTTGTGCCGGGCATCATCGTCCTCAGAGCCTTTCGATTGATGACCCCGCGCACAGCCACACTGATCGGATTGACCGCGATCCTGATGTGGTCGCTGCTATCAGTGATGACGGTTGCGACCGGAAAGATTCCGGCGTTCCAGCTCGCCGCCATGACGTTCGCGATCGGCGGTCTCGTTGGCCTCCTCACCTGGGTCGGCCGCGGCGATGCGGCGAGGAGCTTGCGTCAGCCGCTGGTCGTATGGGTCGTCGGCGTCGGCGGCCTGTTCGGCTATCACGCACTGTATTTCCTGGCGCTGCGCTTTGCGCCGCCGGCCGAAGCCGGTCTTTTGAATTACATGTGGCCGCTTCTGATCGTGCTGTTCTCGTCGTTCCTGCCCGGCGAGCGGCTTGCGGTGCATCACATCATCGGTGCCGTGCTCGGCCTCGTCGGCACCGTGCTGCTATTCGCCGGGAGCACCTCCGGCTTCGCGCCGGGCCAGCTGCCGGGATTGATCGCGGCGTTCATCGCGGCGTTCGTCTGGGCGACCTATTCGGTGCTGTCGCGGCGATTGAAAGCCGTGCCGACCGATGCGGTCGCGGGCTTCTGCCTTGCCACCGCGGTGCTCGCCGCGCTGATGCATGGTCTGCTTGAAACCACGGTGTGGCCGGAGACGACGCTGCAATGGCTCTCCGTGGCCGCCCTCGGCATCGGCCCCGTCGGTGCCGCGTTCTACGCCTGGGACATCGGCATGAAGCGCGGCGACATCCGCGTGCTCGGCGCCGCATCCTATGCGACGCCGCTGCTCTCGACCGGATTCCTCATCGCCGCGGGTTTTGCAAAAGCCAGCGCCAACATCGCCATCGCCGCGGTCCTGATCGCCGGCGGCGGCCTGATCGCGGCGAAGGACATGGTGCTGCGGAAGCGGTGACCGTCGTTGTCGGGTTCGCCGCCATGCGGCGTCCCGGAATGACAGTGCGGCTTACGGCTCCCAGCCTTGCGGCGCGAGTTCGAACTTCGCGAACTCGAATGCAGGCGCGACGGTGCAGCCGACCAAGGTCCATTCGCCCGTCGACTCCGCCATCTGCCAAGCATTCGCCGGCACGATCCCCTGCGGCCGTTCGCCGCTCACAAGATCCGTGCCGAGCCGCACCTCGTGTTGCAAGCAGCCTTCATGCGCGATGCGCAGCGTCAGCGGGCTGCCGGCGTAGTAGTGCCAGATCTCCACGGCGTCGATGCGATGCCAGTGCGAGCGTTCGCCGCGCGCGAGCAGGAAATAAATGAGGGTCGAGCGCGACCGGCCGTTGGTATCCGTGGTCTGGTCGCGAAACGTCTCGCGGTAGTGGCCGCCCTCGGGATGCGGGCGGAGTTCGAGGCGTGCGATGATCTCGGCTGCGGTCGGCATCGATCCCCGTCAGGATTTCTTCTTCAAGATTTGTTTTTGCGCTCGCGCAGTTCGCCGAACACCACGGCGGCGTCCGCGCCCTTCATGTGTAACCTGGCTGCGACCGACGGTTCATCAGCACGGAGGAACACGTTTGCTCGCTTCTCGTCACCAAGCAGTGATGGAATGGTCGGCTTGTTCTCGGCCCGCAGCTTCGTCACCTCCGCCGCGCGTGCCTGCAGCGCCGCATTGTCGGGGTCGATGGTGAGCGCGAACTTGACGTTGGACGCGGTGTATTCGTGCCCGCAATAGAGCTTGAAGTCGTCAGGCAGCGCCCGCAGCTTCAGAAGCGAGTCCCACATCATCGGGTAGTCGCCTTCGAACACGCGGCCGCAGCCGATCGAGAACAGCGTATCTGCGGCGAACAGCGTCTTCTCGTTGTCGAACACGTAGGAGATGTGGTCGAGCGTGTGGCCGGGCGTCTCCAGTACGCGCCCCAGCAAGCTGCCGACCTTGACGATGTCGGCATTGGCGACGCGCAGGTCGACGTTGGCGATCTCAGTCGTCTTGTCATGCGGCGCGACGACGCGGCAATTGTATTTCTGTTTGAGTTCGGCGACCCCGCCGACATGATCGCCGTGATGATGGGTGATCAGGATGTCGGTGAGCTGCCAGCCCTCGCGCTCAAGCGCTTTCAGGATGGGGCCGGCTTCCGGCGCGTCGATCGACGCCGTCGCCTTGGTTTCCACATCGTGGATCAGATAACCGAAATTATCGCTTAAACAGGTGAAAGTACGAATTTCGGCGGCCATGTCATCTCCATCGCGCTCAGCCCCGCAGACAAATATGGCGTTAACGTTGCGCAGGCAATGCAATATTCCGCGCGCGGGGGCCGCCTCGTGCATGTTACATTGCCGTCATGACCATTGATGTCGTCGACCTCCGCGAGTTCTACTCCCGTCGCCTCGGGATTGTGGCGCGGCAAATGATCAATCGCGGCATCAGGGAGCGCTGGCCGACCGCCGCGGGCCAGCGTGTGCTTGGCATCGGCTATCCCACACCCTATCTCGGCCTGTTCCGCGAGGACGCGGAGCGCTGCATCGCCTTCATGCCGTCGGCGCAGGGCGTCTTGAAATGGCCGACGGGGCGGCCGGCGCTGGCCTCGCTGGTCGATGAATTCTCGCTGCCGCTTCCTGACGCCGCGGTCGATCGGATCCTGCTGATTCATGCGCTGGAGATGTCTGACGACCCGGCCGCGCTCTTGCGCGAGGTGTGGCGGGTGCTGTCGCCCTCCGGCCGCGTGATCGCGGTGATCCCGAACCGGCGCGGGGTATGGACCCGCACCGACAGCACGCCGTTCGGTCACGGCCGGCCCTATTCGCGCTCGCAGATCACCGACCTGTTGCGCCAGACCTGGTTCACGCCGACCGCCTGGGGCGAGGCGCTGTTCATGCCGCCTTATGCCGGCGGCTGGGTGCTGAAATCGGCACAGGTGTGGGAGCGTGCGGGCGCGGCGCTGTCGTTGCCCTTTGCCGGCGTGCACATTGTCGAGGCGACCAAGCAGGTCTATCGCGCGATCCCCGCCAAGCGCGAGCGCGCGCGGCTGATTCCCTCGTTGAAGCCGGTGCTGGTACCGTCCTCGACGGTGACGCGCACTTGAAAACAAATCGTCCCGGCGCGAGGCCGGGACGATGCAGATCAGAATATCGGAAGAAGCTTATTCGCCGGAGGCCACTTCGTCGCTGGAGCCCGCCGGAGCCGCCTCGCGCTCGGGGCGCGGGCCATGCGGCCGGCGGCGCCGCCGCGGAAAGCGTTCGCCGCCACCGCCGCCTTCAAGCCCGCCCTGACCGCCATTCGCGGCACTATTCACTTGCGGCTGTGCGCCGGTGATGAAGGAGGGCAGGCGATCGACGCTACCGGTGTCGGCAACGACGGGCTGCGGCTGGTTCAGCGGCTGCGGCTGCGGCTGATATTGCGGCTGCACACGATGGTCGCGTTCGCGATGCTCGCGCGGCTGCTGGTTGTCGCGCTGATAGGGCTGCTGGCCGTCGCGCGGCTGATGATCACGCTGGTGATCGCGCTGGCCGTCGCGGTCGCGCATGAAGGGCTGCTGCTGCGGCTGCGGGACGAAGCCCGGCTCCTGGCCGAAATTCGAGAAATTCTCGCCGTCGTCCTCGCTGTCGTCGCCGCTGTTGCTCACCGGCTCGTCGCCGCGCGGCTGCTGGTTCTGGCGGAACTGTTCCTGGGCCGCCGCGATCAGGCGGAAATAATGCTCGGCGTGCTGGTAGTAGTTCTCGGCGGCGACCGGGTCGCCGGAAGAGC
This sequence comes from Bradyrhizobium sp. Arg816, assembly GCF_029989365.1. GTDB lineage: Bacteria > Pseudomonadota > Alphaproteobacteria > Rhizobiales > Xanthobacteraceae > Bradyrhizobium. The sequence goes on from NZ_JAPRAQ010000004.1 coordinate 160,068, forward strand.
GCGCATCGCGCGCGAGCTGAAGATATTTTTCGGCGATGTGCGAAGCCGTGCCGCGGATCTTGATGTCGGGTCCGTTCGATTCGTAAACCCGGGTCATCGGGTTCTGGCCGCGCCGGTTGTTGTTGTTATTGTTGTTGTTGTTATTGCGGTTGCGCATCCGCTGCTTGTTCTGACCGTTTCTCATGTCCTGCCTTTAATTCCAGCCCTAAAGGTTGCACGCATTACTGATTGCTCGGAGTGACCTGATGACAGCGGTTCACTTCTCCCGCGCGCACCGCGCGCAAGAGCGGCTTGAACCCTGCCGATGTTCGTCGACCGTCGCGTTCAACAAAGACGCGTTCCCCACCCGCCAGCAGCCATTGCCAGCGAACCCATTCATATCGCCTGCCGAAACAAGCCCAGCTTTGTTGCGTAAGTCTTCAAGCGCAATATCAGGCTTTCGTTCACTTTGCAGTCGGAGAGCAGCGCAGCTCCAATGGCCATCGCGCTCAACAGGACCTGCGGCTTGGAACCTTTAATCAGTAAAGCTCTCGCCCGAGAGCCCGGCTTTCGCCCGTAGGTCTACGGGGCCGGCACCGATGTGTTGACCGGAACGTAGTCGTTCCCAAGGGATATTCCAAGAGGTTTTTTGCAGCCCAATCCGGCTTTTATGGGGGCATTTTTCGGGCCGATACCGCCCGCGGGATGCCCGCCAAATCCGCCTTGGGCGGCCTGTCCACAGACAACGCGGCGGCCGTCATCAAGGTTTCAATATCCCGGGCCTGACCTTGCCCGGCCTCGACGATCAACGCCCCGCCGGGTGCGAGCCGCTCGGCCGCCTGCGGTATCAGGGCGCGGTAGGCGTCATAGCCGTCATTGCCGCCGTCGAGCGCCAGATGCGGATCGTGCTCGCGCACATCGAGGCTCAGTTTCGGAATTTCCCCTGAGGGAATATAGGGCGGATTCGACACGATGAGATCGAACGGGCCGCGGAGCGCCGCCGCATAGGAGCAGGCGACGAAGCCGGAACGGCCGGCGAGGCCCAGAGCTGCGGCATTGCTCCGCGCGGTGTCGAGCGCGGAGAGGCTGAGATCGGTTCCGACGCCGAAGGCATCGGGAATTTCATGCAGCAGCGCGAGCAGGATCGCGCCCGATCCGGTGCCGATATCCGCGATTCGCGGGTGCTGCCCCGCTATCGTGGCCTCCCGAAAGATCTCCAGTGCCAGTTCGACCACGGTCTCGGTGTCCGGCCGCGGCACCAGCGTCGCCTCGGACAGTTGGAACGGCAGGCCCCAGAATTCGCGCGCGCCGAGAATGCGGGCGACCGGCTCATGCGCGAGCCGGCGCTGCGCATAGGCTTCGAGCCGCGCGGCCTCTTCGGGCGTGAGCTGGCGCGCCGCCTGCGTGACGATGCCGGTCAAATCAAGCCTCAGCGCCGCTCCGACGAGCAGGCGCGCGTCGAGGGCGGGCTCCTCGATGCCGGCCGATTGCAGCCGCGCCGCAAGCGCGCGCCGCGCACTCTCGATGCTGTGTCCGGAATCGAAACCTGTCGCCAATGGAGCCATCCTGCCTGGTATCGTGGATAGATCGGCGGCATTGCTTGCGTCAACGGAAAGGAGCGCGTCTGATCGCACCTCGCAGCGAGGGAGGGATCCATGACGGCTTACGACGATCAGAACGTCTTCGCAAAGATCCTCCGCGGCGAGATTCCCTGCTTCGAGGTTTTCAGGGACGACCGCAGCATCGCCTTCCTCGACATCATGCCGCGCTCGCCCGGACACACGCTGGTCATTCCCCGGGCGCCGGCGCGGGGCATCCTCGACATTGCGGATGACGATCTCGCCGCGGTCGCCCGAACCGGCAAGCGGATCGCGATTGCGGCGATGAAGGCGTTCGACGCCGAGGGCATCATCCTGCAGCAGTTCAGCGAACCGGCGAGCGGGCAGGTGGTCTTCCACCTGCACATGCACGTCATGCCGGTCAGCGCCGGGATCGGGCTGCTGCCGGCGCAGACGCGCAAGGAAGACATGGCCGTGCTCGCCGATCACGCCAAGCGGATGATTGCGGCGCTTGGCAGTTGATCGAGATAGCGCTGCAGCAAGACCGTAGGACGGGTAGAGCTGTTGCGAAACCCATCATCGAGACAAGCTCGAAATCGACTGGCGCAGCTTCGCTCCACCGAAACTGCGAGCCAGCGATCTTTCATCGAACCTTCATCAGTTCTTGTTCAGGGGGCGGGGTCGAAGGGGGGAGCCAATCGGACATTCGAGCGCGGCACGATCCCAGCGTCCACAATCAGCTGCTGCCTGATAGGTGCTTTGCAGAAACGCCATGAGCGCGGCCTCTGGCTCGCTGGATTTTCGCACAAGGTCGTAGGGCAGGAGATATTCGCCGAGCTTCCGATCGAAGTATGCGCCTGCCGGCAAGACCTGTCCGTCAGCAAAGCCATTCGGGGTGGGGTAGGCATAGGAGTAGAACGCCGCAAAGTCTGTACCACCTCCGCCCGGCCAAAAGCCGGCGGACGAGACCTCATCGCTATAGGCCTCGCGTGTCACGACATCCGGCAAACCCGGGACGCCCCCCGGGTGAAGCGGAGCGGAACGCCCAGAGAAGCGCGTCACCGCGAGATCGAAGCTGCCCCAGAAGAGATGGACCGGACTGACCTTCCCGGTGAACCCCGTCCGAAACCGATAAAACACTCCGCTGATCGCGACGACGGCGCGGAAGAAACGCGTCACGGCGTCTGCGTCATAGGGCCTGATTTGGCGGTCCTCCGTGAACGGGATCGGATCTGCGACCTCACTGGGCCGACCGTCAAATTCCGGTGTTCCGCCGAGATGTCGTACCAAATCACAGAACCGGGCGTGAAATTCGGCGACGGACATTCGCCCGAGCGGCATTTCCGCCCTGCACCCATCAGCTGCTTCTCCGATCAGGACGTGACGGGAGAGATCGAAGACGATCTCGATACCTGATGCGTCTGGAATCAGCGAAGTCGTGAGCCCGCGTGCATTCACGTAGAAGGTCGCGTGCCAGGAATGGTTGACCCATGGCGTTCTCGCGAGCCGATACTTGCCGACAATCTGGCAATACAGATGAAGCGCGGAACAGGTTTCGCGCCATGCCTCGAAGGGAATCTCCGGCCAGATCGCGCTCATAGCGTCTCCTCCCTCAGGTTCGGTTCGGCTTTGCAAGACCTCACCTCGGCTAAAGGCGACCCTGTGTCCGCTTTGGGCGCAAAGCGACCTTCGGGGGGCGAGGCCGCATGCTACCCCCTCGAAAGCAGATATCCCGGAGCTTAGGGGGACTCGAGCTAGACGCCAAGGTATCGCTGCAGCAGTTCCGGCTGGGCCTTGAGCTCCTGCGCCGGTCCTTCGTGCACGATGTGGCCGTTGTTGATGATGTAGATCCGCGTCGCCAGCGCCAGCGTCGCTGCCAGATTCTGCTCGACCAGCACGATGGTCTGGCCGGCGGCCGCGAGCTCGCGGCAGGCTTTGACGAGATCGTGGACGATGACGGGCGCAAGCCCCTCGAACGGCTCGTCCAACAGGACGATCTTGGGGTCGCGCACCAGCGCCCGGGCGATCGCGAGCATCTGCTGTTCGCCGCCGGAGAGCTCGGTGCCGCGGTTGTTGCGGCGCTCTTTGAGGCGCGGAAACATCTCGTAGACGCGCTCGAGCGGCCAGCGCTTCGGTGCGGTGATCCCGGCGAGGACGATGTTCTCCTCCACCGACAAGCTGCCGAAGATCCGGCGCTCCTCGTGCACGAGCTGCATGCCGGCCTGCGCGATTCTGTGGCTCTTGCGTCCAGCGATATCGATGCCGTCGAACTTCACGCTGCCGCTGCGGGGCGTCACGACGCCCATCAGGCTCTTGAGCGTCGTGCTCTTGCCGGCGCCGTTCCGCCCGAGCAGCGCCACCACCTCGTGCCGCTCGACGCGCATGGCGACGTCGAACAGGATGTGGGAGTCGCCGTAATAGCTGTTCAGGCCATTGACCTCGATCAGGCTCATGCGGCGATCTCTCCATGAACGCCGCCGAGATAGGCTTCCTGCACCGCGGCGTTGGTCCTGATTTCCTCCGGTGTGCCGTCCAGCAGCACCTTGCCCTCCTGGAGCACCGTCACGCGCTCGACCAGCTCGAACAGCGAATCCATGTCGTGGTCGATGATGATCATGGTGCGCCCGCGCGCGATCGATTTGAGCAGCTTGACGGTCTCGACCCGCTCGCGCGGGCTCATGCCCGCGAGCGGCTCGTCGAGCAGCAGCAGACGCGGCGAGGTGGCGAGCGCAAGCCCGATCTCCAGCCGGCGCTTCTCGCCATAGGCGAGCTCGGATACCGGCGTATCGGCGCGGCGGGTCAAATTGACCAGGGCAAGCGTGTGCGCCACCTGCTCCGTCAGGCCCTTCACGCCCGAGAGCTTGCGGAACAGGTCGAGCCGGAATTTGCCGCGCAGTTCGGCGAGTGCTGCGATCGTCAGGTTCTGCCGTATCGTGAGGCCCGTGAAGAGCTGGTTGACCTGGTAGCTCTTGGTGAGGCCGAGCTGGCAAACTTCGGTGACCTTCAATCCCGTGATGTCGCGGCCCTCGAACACGATCTGGCCGGAGGTCGGCGCGATCTCGCAGGTCAGCATCTTGAAGAAGGTCGATTTGCCCGCGCCGTTGGGGCCGATGATGCCGCGCAGCTCGCCCTGATTGACGCTGAAATCGATGTCGCTGTTGGCGACGAGACCGCCATAGCGCTTGGTCAGGCCGGTAGCTTTCAGGATCGGCCCGGAATAGGCGGGGTGCGCGACCTCCTTGGCCTGCATCGGTGCAGGCGGAGCTTGCTGCGGCGTCTCGATCTCAGCCTGCTGCTCCGTCTCCGCAGCCTTTCGCGCTCGCTTGCCGGACACGAGGCCGTAGAGATCGACGAGGCCGCCCACAATGCCGCCGCGCAGGAAGCAGACCAGCACCACGAACACGACGCCCAGCACGAGCTTCCAGGCCGCTCCGAGGCCCAGTGCGGACTGGAGGAAATCCTGAAGGAAGAGCCAAACTGTTGCGCCGACCAGCGGTCCGAACAGCGTGCCGCGGCCGCCAATGGCGGTCTGCATCACGAGCTGGCCTGAGGTGTCGAAGGTGAAGGCGTCGGGCGGCATGAAGGCCTGCAATACGCCGAGCAGGCCGCCGGCGAAGCCCGCATAGGCCGCAGCGATCACGAAGGCGGTCAGCTTGTAGCCATGGATGTTGTGGCCGACGGCGGTGGCGCGCAACGGATTGTCGCGGATCGCGCTGAAGATGGCGCCGACAGGCGAGCGGACGATCCTGAGCGCGATGATGACGCCGACGAAGTAGCACAGTGCGATGAACTGATAGAGCGACCAGCCGTTGGTGAAGTGGATGGTGGTGAAGCCGAGATTGAAGCTCGGTGTCGGTACCCCCGGCAGGCCGTTCTCGCCGCCGGTGAAATCCGAGAGCGGATTGAACTCGACGAAGAAGAACACCTCCGCGATCGCCACGGTGATCATGGCGAAATAGATGCCGGTGCGGCGCAGCGCGATCAGGCCGATCAGGTAGCCGGTCGCCGCCGCCGCGATCATGCCGATGATCAGCGCGCCCAGCACGTTGCTGAAACCCGCGCGGGTCAGGAGGTAGGCCGCGACAAAGCCGCCGGTGCCGTAGAAGGCGGACTGGCCGAACGACAGCAGGCCGGTGAATCCGAACAGGATGTCGAAGCCGAGACCGAATAGGCCCCAGACCAGGATCCGGTTCACGGTGTTCGGGGCGAAGCCGAGATGAGGCAGCACGAACGGGGCTGCGATCAAACCGATCGCGGTCAGGGTCTCGATCAGGAACGGGCGTTGCTTGAGCATCAGGAAATCGCTTACTCGCGGCCCTGGACGCCGAGCAGGCCATGCGGTCGCACCACGAGCACGAGCGTCATCGCCGCAAACAGCATCACATAGGCGTAGCCGGGGTTGAACATGGAGGTGACGCTGATGATCTCGCCGGCGATCAGGCCGCCGAGGATCGCGCCCGGAAACGAGCCGACGCCGCCGATCACCACCACCACGAAGGTCTGGACGAGGATGTCGTCACCGACGCCCGGTGTCAGCGACACCACTGGCGCGTTGACGATGCCGGCAAATCCGGCGGCCATTGCGCCGATGCCGAACACGACCATGAAGACGCGGTAGACGTTGATGCCGAGCGAATCGACCATCACCGAATCCTCGATGCCGGCGCGCACGATCATGCCGAGCCGGGTCCGGTAGAGGACGATGAACAGTGCGCCGAGCGCGACCGCGACGATGCCGACGACGGCGAGGCGGTAGGTCGGATAGAACATGAAGCCGAGATTGGTGATGCCCTGGAACAGGGCCGGCGGCGGCACCAGCTGCGACTGGCTCGAGAAGATCAGGCGCACGAGCTCGACGAAACAGATGCCGAGTCCGAAGGTCACGAGCAGCTGATCCTCGTGCGGGCGATGATAGAAATGGCGAATGATGACGCGTTCCATCACGACGCCGAGCAGCATCACGAACAGCGAGCCCGCGATGACGGCGATGATGAAGGACTCCGTGTACTGGTAGGCGACGAAGCCGGCATAGCCGCCGATCATGAACATCGCGCCATGCGCGAGATTGAGCACGCCGAGCGTGCCATAGATGATGGTCAGGCCGGAGCTGATCAGCGCAAGCAGGGCGCCGAGCGCGAGCCCGTTGAAAAGCTGCGAAACGAGGTTGGGCCAACTGATCATGCGACAATCGCCGTTGTGACGCGCCAGGGTACGCGACAGAAAAAGGTGACGCCGCAGGACCAGAGTGAGCCCGCGGCGTCACAGGGGTTAGTGCGGGCTCAGCTGTAATCGCCGGGATGGCAGCCGAACGCGTCCGGCTTCTGCATCAGGCCTTCACCGGGGACGATCTCGACGACGTCGTACCAGTCTTCCTTGTTCTTCATGTCCTTCTGCTGCTTGCCCTTCACGATGATCACCGGGCGGACGCATTGGTGATCCTCGGGGCGGTAATGCACGTCGCCGACCAGGGAGGGGATCGTCTCGCCCTTCTCGTAGGCCTTGATCACGTCGGGCGGATTGAAGCTGCCGGCCTGCTCGCACATGTGGGCCCAGTGCGCGAAGCTGACATAGGCGTTCTCGGCGCCCCATTCGGGCTTGTAGCCGTACTTCTTCTCGAAGGCCTCGTTGAACATCTTGGCGAGCGGGAACTTGTCCTCGATCGTCCACCAATAGTCGGTGGCGGCGTAGACGCCCTGCATCAGGCCGCCGGTCTCGCGCGCGATGAAAGGCACCTGGTAGGGAACGACCAGCTTCATCTTGTCGAGCACGCCGAACTGCTTGGCCTGCTGGGTCGACAGCACCGCGTCGTGGCCCCAGTTGACGTTGATGAGCACGTCGGCGCCGGAATTCGCGACGTTCAGCAGATATGAGGAATAGTCGGGCGCGCCGAGCGGTGCGACCTGGTTGGTCACCGTCGTCCAGCCCGCGGTCGCGAGGAAGTCCTGCATCGACTTGGTGACGGTGTGGCCGTAGGTATAATCGGGCGTCAGGTAGGCGGCCTTCTTGTTCTTGCCGAACTCCCTCACCATCACCGGGCCGATCGCCGCGGCGGCGGTCTGGCCGAAGAAGTTCTGGCGGAAGCCGTAGCGAACGCAGTCCTTGCCGGTGGTGTCGTTCGAGCCGGAAATGCCGCACACGAACAGCACGTGTTCGCGCTGCGCGAGCTTGTTGAGCGCGACCGCAACGGCGCTCGACGTGCCGCCGGTGATCATGATCGCCTTGTTCTCGCTGATGAAGCGCTGCTGCGCCTGCACCGCCTCGTTCGGCTTGGCCGCGGAATCCGCGACGCCGAACTTGAGCTCCTTGCCGAGCACGCCCTTGCTGGTCTTCGGCGAGATCTTCTTGATCAGCTCATGGCCGCTGTTGATGTGCTCGATCGCGAGCTGGTAGCCCTTGAGCTCGTCCTCGCCCTGCACGGCGTAGGTGCCGGTGCGCGGGACCGAGATTCCGATGAAGGCCGTGGAACCCGAAACGCCGGCGGGATACGAGCCGATCGCCGGCTTGTCCTCGGCAAAGGCCGGCATCGCGGGCAGCATCGAGCCGCCGATGAGGCTCGCTGTGGTCTGGAGCAGGCCACGGCGCGAGAGGCCGCGGCGGATGAGATCGTCAGTCATGGTCGTTTCCTCCGAACATCGTTCTTGTTTGCAGGCGCAAGCACGACCTGTCCGGCGCCAGCCGACCTCGCTGGCCTGCTGCGCCGGGCACGTCACATCCGCGTGTAGCTCTTGGCCCTAAGCATTGCTTGTGAAGCCCTTCTGTCAATTTCGTCTTTGGTCGAACGACGAAAATTATCACGTGAAAACATATCGGATAACGATATATATTAGTCTTTGTGAGTACGAGGCTGGCGGGTTCGGCGAGAGAAATGGCGCGGCAGACGACAGTGGCGGGTGCCCGGAAGCGACGATCCTGGCCGCAGGAGGCGGAGCGGCCGGAGGCCGCGTGGCCCGCGGGGGAGGGCAGCGACCAGCGCGCGGCGCCGCAGTCGGGCGATGCCTCCCGCGTGTCCGAGCCGCGCAATCGCCCCACCGGCGAGCGGGGACCGGCCGTCGGCTCCGTTCAGGCGAAGCGCGCGCCGGCACCGATGAAGAGACTGAGCGTGCGCGCTCAGAACGTCCTGAAGGAGCTTGCGGTCGAACTCACCGGCGAGCAGCCCCCGAAGGGGGCGTGGTCGCCCTCGCGCGAGCTGCTGCGCGTGCTGACGGCCGAGCGGCTCGCGACCGCGCGCAACTGCGGTCCCCACACGATGCGGGAGATCGTGGACTGGGCGCAGGGTTGCGGCGTGACCATCAAGCCGGTGATCCCGCCCGGCGGTTCGCTGTCGCAGATGTGGGCGGAGTTGATTGCCAATGCGTCGGCAGGCAGCCTGACCAGCGCCGAGATCGCCAGCGCGCTCCAGCGCTCGATCAGGCGGAAGAGCGTTCGCATCCCGATCGCGTTTCAGGTCATCCTGGTGAAGATCCTGCTCTCCAGTTTCGAATAGCCCCCGATATTTGTGCATCCGCGGCGCCGCTCGGTTGGTTCCGCCTGTCCTTCCTTGCTAGTCTCGGCGGCGACCGCCCGCTTCACCGGCGGGCTTGACGTCGCAGGCAGGAATGGCTCAATCGAAGCGGAAGACGACACGCCCCGCGTCCGCGGCGCCCTCAAAGGGCGGCGCGATGCGCGAGGCCGACTATGCAGCGCTTGCACAGTTCCGCTATCAGCTCCGGACCTTCCTGGCGTTCAGCGAAGCCGCGGCCCAGAGTGCCGGGTTGACGCCGCAGCAGCATCAGGCGCTGCTCGCGATCAAGGGGCTGGCTGCCCCTGACGGCGCAAGCGTCGGCGACATCGCGCGCTTCCTCCTGATCCGGCACCATACCGCGGTGGAGCTGGTGGATCGCATGGCGAAGCTGAAGCTGATCGGGCGGGAAGCCGATCCGAAGGACGCAAGACGCGTCCTGGTCAGGCTGACGGCCAAGGGCGAGCAGAAGCTGCGCTCGCTCTCGCGCATTCACCTGGACGAGCTGAGTGCCGCGGCACCCGCTCTGGCCAAGATCCTGCGATCGTTCCGGGCCAAAGCGCGCTGAGGCGCGGTTCAGGCGGCTGCGCCTTGCGCGGCGAGCTGCGCGGCCTGGTGCTCGGTGGTCAGGGCATCGGTCAATTCGCCGAGCGCTTCGCCGGCGATCACCTGCGGCAGCTTGTAGAGCGTCAGGTTGATGCGATGATCGGTGACGCGTCCTTGCGGGAAATTATAGGTGCGGATGCGCTCGCTGCGGTCGCCGGAGCCGACCTTCTCCTTGCGCTCGGCCGAGCGGGCGGCATCGACGCGCTGGCGCTCGGCATCGTAGATGCGCGAGCGCAGGATGTTCATGGCGGAGGCGCGGTTCTTGTGCTGCGAACGGCTGTCCTGCATCATCACCACGATACCGGTCGGGATGTGGGTGATGCGGATCGCCGATTCGGTCTTGTTGACGTGCTGGCCGCCGGCGCCCTGCGCACGCATGGTCTCGATCCGCAGATCGTCGTTCTTGATATCGACGTCGACCTCCTCGACCTCGGGCAACACTGCGACCGTCGCCGCGGAGGTGTGGATGCGTCCCTGCGTCTCGGTGTCGGGCACGCGCTGCACGCGATGCACGCCGGATTCGAATTTCAGTTTCGAGAACGCGCCGCGGCCCTGGACCTCCGCGATGATTTCCTTGTAGCCGCCGACGGTGCCTTCGCTGGCCGAGATCACCTCGACCTTCCAGCCCTGCAAGCTGGCGAAGCGCTCGTACATCCGGAACAGGTCGCCGGCGAACAGCGAGGCCTCGTCGCCGCCAGTGCCGGCGCGGATTTCCAGCACCACGTTGCGGTCGTCCATGGCGTCCTTGGGCAGCAGCGCGACGCGAATCTTCTGGACCAGCTCTTCGATCTTAGGCGTCAGCTCGTCGCGCTCGGCTTCCGCCATGCCGCGCATCTCGGCATCCGTTGCGGGATCGGCGATCAGCGCCTCGGTGTCGGCAAGCTCTTTAACGGCCGCACGATAAGTCTTCACCGCCTCGATCAGCGGGGTGAGCTCGGCGAGCTCGCGGGTGATCTGCACGTAGCGTTCGGAGGCGAGCTGGCCGAGCGATTCGGCCTCGAGCGAAGCGTGATGCGCGAGCAGGACGTCCAGTTTGGCTTCGGGGAGTGACGACATCGGTTCAGTCTCAAATGGCGGAAGAGGGCGAGGCGGCGGGAGGGGGCGACAGGCCCGCTACAACGCCAGGCCTTCGGCCTCGGCAAATTCCGTCAGCTTCTGCCGGATCGAGACGCTGCCGGAGGGCGCGTCCAGCAGCGGGCCGAGCATCGCTTCGGCCTTCTTCGCGTCGAGATCGATGACCATCGCCTTGACCGGGCCGAGGGCCGTCGCCGAAAGCGACAGCGAGCGATAGCCCATCGCGATCAGCGCCAGCGCGCCGATCGGCTTGGAGGCCATCTCGCCGCAGAGCGAGAGCGACTTCTGCGCCACGTTGGATTTCCGCGCGATCTCGCGCAGCACGCGCAGGATCGGCGCCGACATGGTGTCGAAGCGCTCGGACACCTTGGCATTGCCGCGGTCGACCGCGAACAGGAACTGGAACAGGTCGTTGGAGCCGACCGAGATGAAGTCGACCTTCCTCAGCAGCTCGTCGAGCTGGTAGAGCAGGGCGGGCACCTCGACCATGGTGCCGATGTCGATGCGCTCCGGCAGGGTGTGGCCGTGCTGGCGCAGATAGGTCAGTTCGCGCTCGACCAGCGCTTTCGCCGAGTCGAATTCAGCGACCTCCGAGATCATCGGGAACATGATGCGCAGCGCGCGGCCGCCGCCGGCGCGCAGCAGCGCGCGGATCTGGCCGCGCAGCAGGCCGGGGCGATCGAGCCCGAGCCGGATCGCGCGCCAGCCGAGGGCGGGATTCTCCTCGATCACTGCTTCCATATAGGGCAGTGCCTTGTCGCCGCCGATGTCGAGGGTACGGAAGGTGACGGGCTTGGTGCCCGCGGCATCCAGCACCGTGCGATAGAGCGCGAGCTGGTCGCTGGTGCGCGGCAGGCTCTGTCCCACCATGAATTGCAGCTCGGTGCGGAACAGGCCGATGCCGGCGCTGCCGGTGTCCTCGATATGCGGCAGGTCGATCGCAAGACCTGCGTTGATCATCAGCTCGACCTTCTGCCCGTCCCTGGTGACGCAGGGGCGGTCGCGCAGCGCAAGGTATTGCGCCTGGCGGCGGGCGCGGAAGCGCACGCGTTCGGCGAAAGCCGCTTCGACCTCCTGCGACGGGCGCACATAGATCGAGCCCGAGGTGCCGTCCACGATGATGGCGTCGCCGGGATCGGCGATGCCCGGCGCGTTCGGCACTTCGCCGACCGCGGGAATGCCGAGCGCGCGGGCCACGATCGAGACGTGCGAGTTGGCGGTGCCTTCCTCCAGCACGATGCCGCGCAGGCGCTTGCGGTCGTAGTCGAGCAGCGCCGCGGGGCCCATCGCGCGCGCGATGACGATGGCATTGTCGGGCAATTGCTCGCGTGAGGGCGCATGGTCCTGGCCGACCAGCTGCCGCATCAGGCGGTAGCCGAGATCCTCGAGATCGTGCAGCCGGTCGCGCAAATAGGGATCGGTCGAGCGCAGCATGCGTGCACGGGTGTCGGACTGCACGCGTTCGACGGCGGCTTCCGCCGTGAGGCCGGTGGCGACCGCCTCATGCAGCTTGTGCGACCAGCCCTGGTCGTTGGCGAACATGCGGTAGGCTTCCAGCACCTCGCGGTGCTCGCCGCCCTCGGCAACGTCGCCACGCTCCAGCATGCGGTCGAGATCGGCGCGCAGCTTGGCGAGCGCGGTGTCGAGCCGCTTGATCTCCTTCGGCAGATCCTCGGCGATGTAGTCCTTGATGACGACGCGCGGCTCGTGCAGCACGACATGGCCGAGCGCGATGCCTTCCGAGAGGATGGCGCCGACCTTCTGAGCCGAATGGCGCGCGGCCGGCTCCTGGCCCGGCTGGGCCAGCGCAGACAATTCGCCGGAGGCGATCAGCTCCGCCAGCACCATCGCGGTGGTCTGGAGCGCCTCGAGCTCCTCCTCGACATAATTGCGCTTGGCGCGGTTCTGCACCACCAGCACGCCGAGCGTGTTGCCGGCGCGCAGGATCGGCACGCCGAGGAAGGAGTGGTAGATTTCTTCGCCGGTCTCCGGGCGGAACGAGAAGGCCGGGTGGCTTTGCGCGTCGCTGAGGTTGAGCGGGGTCGCCTCGCTGGCGACGAGGCCGACCAGGCCCTCATGGGCGCTCAGCACGGTGTGGTGCACCGCCTCGCGGTTGAGGCCTTCGGTGGCGTAGAGCTCGAGCGTGTTGTCGATGCGCAGCACATAGACCGAGCACACTTCGGCCACCATATTGGCGGCGATCAGCACCACGATCTTGTCCAGCCGCTCCTGGGCCGAGACCTGCTCCGCCATGGTTTCGCGGAGCCGTCTCAACAAGACGCGGGGACCTCCCGACGCGCTCCGCATGAACCGTCAATCTCCTCCGTCTGCCTGGCCCGGCGGTATCGGCCGGCGGCTGGCCCAAATTTCCAGAAAAACAACCAAATTGTTCGTCCGGCGCAGGCACAAACACAAATCTACTCAAGATTTAGTGCTTACACCGAATCAGCGCCGCCTGAACTGGGACACAGTCTGCGGCAGCCCACCCTCTTCGCCCTATAGCGAATTGGGGCTTGTTTTGCCAAGCAAAACGCCTGCCAAACGCGAAGGTGTGTACACCTTCGCGTTTGCTGCGGCCGCTAAGAGAAAATTCGTCTAGGCCTGATCGAGACCGTAAAGCGTATGCAGGGTGCGCACCGCAAGCTCGGTATAGGCGGTGTCGATCAAAACCGAGAATTTGATCTCGGAGGTTGTAATGGCCCGGATGTTGATATTCCGTCCGGCGAGGGCCGAGAACGCCTGGGCGGCGACACCGGCATGGCTGCGCATGCCGCTGCCGATTACCGATATCTTGGCGACATCGGTGGCGGTATCGAGCCGGGCATAGCCGATCTTGCCCTTGGCGGCCGTGATCGTGTCCTTGGCGCGGGTGTAGTCGGCCGCCGGCACCGTGAAGGTGAGATCGGTGGTCTTGCCGTCCTCGGAGACGTTCTGAACGATCATGTCGACGTTGATATTGGCATCCGCCAGCGGGCCGAAGATCGACGCTGCCACGCCGGGCTTGTCCTCGATCTGGCGTACCGAGATCTGGGCCTCGTCCTTCGAAAAGGCGATGCCGGTGACGACGTGGCTTTCCATGATCTCCTCCTCGCTGCAGATCAGCGTGCCGGGCGGCTGGTTGGCATGCGGGTCGATATCCTCGGGCTTGTCGAAGCTCGAGCGGACGAAGATCGGCATGTTGTGGACCATGCCGAGTTCCACCGAGCGGACCTGGAGCACTTTTGCGCCCTGGGAGGCCAGTTCCAGCATGTCTTCGAACGCGATCTTGTCGAGGCGGCGGGCCTTCGGCACGATTCGCGGGTCGGTGGTGTAGACGCCGTCGACGTCGGTGTAGATGTCGCAGCGGTCGGCCTTGACGGCGGCGGCGATCGCCACGGCCGAGGTGTCGGAGCCGCCGCGGCCGAGCGTGGTGATGCGATTCGTTTCGGGGTTGATGCCCTGGAAGCCGGCGATGACCGCGACTTCCTTGCGATCCCGGAAGCGCTTGATGATCTCGCTGCCGTCGATGTCCTCGATCCGGGCCGAGGCATGGGCGTCGCTGGTCTTGATCGGGATCTGCCAGCCCTGCCAGGAGCGGGCCTGGATGCCCATGCTCTGAAGCACGATGGCGAGCAGGCCCGACGTCACCTGTTCGCCGGAGGCGACCACGGCGTCGTATTCGCGCGCGTCGTGCATCGGCGAGGCCTCGGTGCACCAGGCCACCAGCTCGTTGGTTTTGCCGGACATCGCCGAGACGACCACGGCCACTTCATGGCCGGCGTCGACCTCACGCTTCACATGGCGTGCGACGTTGCGGATACGTTCGATATTGGCGACGGACGTGCCGCCGAATTTCATCACGAGGCGGCTCATGACGACGCGTGCATTCCCTCATAAGGATCAGTATGGTGACCCGCGCGAGGCAATGCCTGCGGACACCGACCGCGCGTATACATAGCGGCGGGGCCGGGGGCAAGCGGGTTCCTGCGGGGGCAGGGTAAGGTCCGGCCTAAGGTTGGGCTTGGGGGTATGGGTTAACCGAGATCATGGCGCGTTATATCGACGAGATCCTGCAACCGGGCGAGCGGGTGCTGTATTCGACCAATGCGCACTGGATCTTCTATTTTCCGGCCATCGTGGCCTGGATCGTGGCTCTCGCCTTTCTCGTCCTGATGCCGCAGGCCACCGCCGATGGCCTCAGGGTGCTGTGCCTCATAGCCGCCGGCGTCGTAGCTCTGGCCGCCCTTTACTGGACCATCAAGGGCTGGTTCCATCGCTTCACGACCGAGACCGACGTCACCAACTTGCGGGTTGTGCACAAGACGGGGTTCATCAAGCGCCGGACCTTTGAAATGGCGCTGGACAAGGTCGAGAGTGTCGATGTCGATCAGTCGATTCTTGGACGTATTCTCAACTACGGCGACGTGACGATTCGCGGCGTTGGCGAGGGGATCGAAAAGATCACGACCGTCGACTCGCCGCTCGCCTTCCGTAGTTCGATCACCACGCGGTAGGACCGCGCCTAACCATGAGCATGCAGCAAAATACTTCCGCAACCGCAAGCCCGCAGCCGGGCTCGACCGTCGACGCCGCCGAGATCGCGAAATTCTCGAAACTTTCGGCCGAGTGGTGGGATCCCAACGGCAAGATGGCGCCGCTGCACCGGATCAACCCGCTACGGCTCGGCTACATCCGCGACGCCGCCTGCCGCAAGTTCGAGCGCAATGTGCGCAGCCTCAACTGCCTCGGCGGCCTGCGCGTGCTCGACATCGGCTGCGGCGCCGGCCTGTTGTGCGAGCCGCTGTCGCGCCTCGGTGCCCAGGTCATCGGCGTCGATCCCTCGGTCAGCAACATTGCCGCCGCGAAGCTGCATGCCGACAAGAGCCATCTGTCGATCGATTACCGCTGCACCACGGTCGAGGAGATCGACCCGCGCGAGCGCTTCGACATCGTGCTGGCGATGGAAGTGGTCGAGCACGTCGTCGATGTCGGCGTTTTCCTGAAGCGCTGCGCGGCGATGCTGAAGCCGAACGGGCTGATGGTGGTCTCGACGCTGAACCGGAACTGGAAGAGCTTTGCGCTCGCCATCGTCGGCGCCGAATATGTCCTGCGCTGGCTGCCGCGCGGCACCCACGAATGGAACAAGTTCGTCACCCCCGACGAGCTGGCGAAGTATCTTTTGGACAACCGTCTCGTCATCACCGAGCAGACCGGCGTCGTCTACTCACCCTTCGCCGACAAATGGACCCTCTCCTCCGACATGGACGTGAACTACATGGTCGTGGCGGAAGGGATGGTGTGATGTTCCGAGCTGGTCACTCACGGGCAGGTGTCGTCCCTGCGAACGCAGGGACCCATAACCACCGGCCGATCTAATTAAGACAGGCGCCCCGAGCATGTACTACGTCTACATCCTCGCCAGCCGCCACCACGGAACGCTCTACATCGGCATCACCAACTCGCTCCAGAAGCGGTTGGAAGAGCACCGGACCGGCAAGGGCTCGAAATTCGTTAAGCGTTACGACGTGTACCGGCTCGTCTACACCGAGGCTTTCGAGCGAGCGGAAGAGGCGATTGCCCGCGAAAAGCAGCTGAAACGCTGGAAACGCGACTGGAAGATCGAACTGATCGAGCGGGAAAATCCCGAGTGGCGTGACCTGGGCGATCTGCTGGTTTGACGGTGTGATGTTGCCAAGCAAGTGCTGTCGTCCCTGCGAACGCAGGGACCCATACCGCGGAATCTGTCGGTAGCGGCGCGGTGGTAGACGTGCGGGTCGGCAGTCTTCGCCACACTTCTCCCTGGGGGTATGGGTCCCTGCGTTCGCAGGGACGACACCGAATTTGTTGCGTGAGCATCGCTCCTATGATCTGGGCGTGATTGACCTGCTTCGCCGCTAACGGCAGGTTGGCCAAAGTCTTCAGCCCTCCGCCTCATTTCCACCCATGCTCACCATCGCCAGCCTCTGGATTCCCTTTACCGTCATTGCTGCGCTCGGCCAGGTCGCGCGCAATGCGATGCAGCGGTCGCTGACGAAGCCGCTGGGGACCTGGGGCGCGACCAATATCCGCTTCCTGTTCGGCTTCCCGTTCTCGCTGCTGTTTCTGGGCGTGGTGCTGGTGGCAACCGGTGATCACCTCGGCATGCCGCCGACCGTGTTCTGGCCCTGGCTGCTGCTCGGGGCGCTCAGCCAGATCGTCGCCACCGGGCTGATGCTGCTCGCGATGAACGATCGCTCCTTCGTGGTGACGACGGCCTACCTGAAGACCGAGGCGATCCAGACCGCGATTTTCGGCTTCGTGTTCCTCGGCGATCATCTGACCTGGCTGAAGGTATTGGCGATCGTGATCGCGACCGTCGGCGTCGTCATCACCGCACTTCGGCCCGGCGGCGAGAAGAGCTTTGCGGAATTGAGGCCGACCATCACGGGCCTCGTTGCAGCCGCGGCGTTCGCGCTCTCAGCCGTTGGCTTCCGCGGCGCCATCATCAACGTGCCTGACGTCTCCTTCGTGACGGCGGCGTCGTTCACACTGGTGCTCGGCCTGTTCGTGCAGACGCTGATCCTGACCATCTATCTGCTCTGGCGCGCGCCAAAGGTGCTCCAGTCGATCCTGGGATTGTGGAAGCCGTCGCTGCTCGCCGGCTTCATGGGCGCCTTCGCCTCGCAGTTCTGGTTCCTGGCTTTCGCGCTGACGGCCGCCGCCAATGTCCGCACGCTCGCTTTGATCGAGGTGCTGTTCGCGCAAGGCGTGGCGTACTACTCGTTCAAGCAGCCGATCGCGCCGCGCGAGATCTTTGGTATCGCGCTGATCGTGGTTGGAGTCGCGTTGCTGGTGGGAGTCTGACGCGCTTCGCGCGTCAGTTCCGGTCTTC
Source organism: Bradyrhizobium sp. Arg816 (assembly GCF_029989365.1). Classification (GTDB taxonomy): domain Bacteria; phylum Pseudomonadota; class Alphaproteobacteria; order Rhizobiales; family Xanthobacteraceae; genus Bradyrhizobium. Next base: position 177,634 of record NZ_JAPRAQ010000004.1, read on the forward strand.
CGGCAGCGTCGGCAGCGGTGACACCTCGATGCCTTCGTCGATCAGCGACTTGGCCTCGTCGGGCGAAGCCTCGCCATAGATCGGGCGGTGCTCCTTGTCGCCGTAATGCATCGCGCGGGCTTCGTTCGCAAAGCGCTCGCCGACATTGTCGGCGTGCTTGACGATGTGATCGCGCAGCTCCTTGAGCTTGGCGCGCAACTCGCGCTCCTGCGCCATCATCAGCGAGGTCGGTCCCGACGGCGCAGCCTCGGGCGCTGGCGTTGAGGCCGGCTCCGGCGGCGGCGTCGCCCGTCCGCGGCCCTTCTTGCCGATGATCCGCGGGGCCATGATCGCCTTCTCGACCTTGGCCGAGCCGCAGATCGGGCAAGTCACGAGCTTGCGCTTCACCTGCGAATCATAAGCCGACGAGCTCTGGAACCAGCTTTCGAATGCGTGGCTTTGGTCGCAGTGGAGCGCGTAGCGGATCATGCCGATCCCCGCACGAGGTGGAGATGGTCCGGCCCGGCCTTGGGATCGGCGACGCCGAAGCGGCGGCCGTGCTGGAGCGAGGGGATCGCGCGGCGGGCGGTCTCGACCTTGGCCGGGTCGATCTTGGCCATGATGATGCCGGGCTCGACATCGCCCTCGGCGAGGATCTCGCCCCAGGGGTCGATGATCAGCGAGTGACCATAGGTCTCGCGCTTGTTCTCGTGCAGGCCGGCCTGCGCCGCCGCGAAGATGAAGCAGCCGGTCTCGATCGCGCGTGAGCGCAGCAGGATGTGCCAGTGCGCCTCGCCGGTCTTGCGGGTGAAGGCCGAGGGCACGGTGATGAAATACGCGCCGCTCTCGGCCAGCGCGCGGTAGAGCGCGGGGAAGCGCACGTCGTAGCAGATCGTCAGCCCGACGCGGCCCCAGGGCAGGTCGGAGATCACGGCGGTCTCGCCCGGCTGGTAGTTGGCGGATTCGCGATAGCTCTCGCCGTCCGGCAACTCGATGTCGAACATGTGGATCTTGTCGTAGCTCGCGAGCACATTGCCCTCGGGCCCGATCAGGAAGGACCGATTGACCGCCTTCTCCGGCGAGAAGCGCAGCGCCAGCGATCCGACATGGATGTGGATCTTCAGCTCGGCCGCGAGCGCGCGATAGGCCCTCAGCGAGGTGTCGTCCTCTTCGCTCTGGAGGTGCTCGAACAGCGCCGTGCGGTTGAGCTGCATCATATTGCTGACTTCGGGCGTCTGCACGTAGTCGGCGCCATCGGCCGCAGCCTGCCGGATCAGCCTGGTGGCCTGCGCGAGGCTGGGCTCCGGCATCAGGCCGGTGCGCATCTGCACCATCGCGGCGGTGAAGGTGCGATCTTGAGCTTGATCCTGGCTCATGACACCGCCTTTACGCTTTCGAGCAGGCCGTCGAGCTTGCCCTCGCGGTCGAGCGCATAGAGCTCGTCGCAACCGCCGACATGGGTTCCGCCGATCCAGATCTGCGGGAAAGTCGAGCCCCCGCCGGCGCGGTCGTACATCTCTTCGCGCCAGGACGGGTTCTTGGCGATGTCGAACTCCGTGAAGGTCGCCTTCTTGCGGGTCAGCAGCGATTTGGCGGCGGAACAATAGCCACAGCCCGGCCTGGTGTAGATTTCGACAGCGTCGGTCATGTCGTCTGGCGCTCTCATGTCATGAAGTCATTGAATTATATGGGACGGGGGCCGCTCTCGACAACCCGGGCGAAGACCAGCACGTCCACCTGGGCCGCCTTGGCACGGAGCAGGGCTCGCGCACAGGCGTCCAGCGTCGCCCCCGAGGTCAGGACATCGTCGATCAGGACGATGCGACGGCCCTGGATGTCCGCCTGGCGGTCGGGGGATACCTGAAATGCGCCCTGCACATTGGTGGCGCGCTGGGTCCGCGACAGGCCGATCTGCTGCTCGGTCGCGCGCACCCGGCGCAGCACGTCGCCGCGCACCCTGACACCGCTCTGCCGCGCGATGATGCGCGCCAGCGCCCCGGACTGGTTGTAGCGGCGGCGCCATGCCCGGCGCCAATGCAGGGGAACGGGCACCAGCATGTCGGCTCCGGTGAGCAGTTCGGCGCCCGCGCGCGCCATCCAGCGGCCCATGGCCGGCGCCAGATCGGTACGGTCCTGGTATTTCAGCGCATGCACCAGCGTGCGCGCGACGTCGTCATAGCGCACCGCCGCGCGTGCACGCTGGTAGGCCGGCGGGCTCGCGATCGCCTCCATCGACAGCATCTCGGGGCCGGGATCATAGACGAAGGGAATGCCGAGCCGCGGGCAATAGGGCCGTTCGATGAACGACAGCCGCGCCCAGCAGGCCGCGCAGACGCCCTCGCCATCGACCGGCTCGCGGCAGGACACGCACAGCGTCGGCAGCGCAATGTCAAGCGCGAGCCGTGCGGCGCGTGACAGCACGTGGCGGCCGGCCGTCCACGCGGCACGCAACGGCGCACTCAAGTGACTCAGTCTCGTGCCCCGGACGCAGCGCAGCAGCGCTAAGAGCGCTGCTGCGCGTCCGGGACACGAGAGAGGAGATTGCCATGGCGGTCGTGATCGGCGTAACCAGCGGCATGGCCCAGAACCCGCAAATCCCGCCCGCTCTGTTCGATCGCGCATTGCTGCATGCGCGGCAGCGGCGCGCACATGCGCAGGGCAAGGCGACATTCCTGCTCGATCGCGTTGCAGAGGACATGACCGACCGGCTGGCCGCCGTGATGCGGGAGTTTCATGCTGCGGCCGATCTCTGGACGCCCGGAGAGGGGCTCACGGGGCCGCCATCACTTCGGCGGATCGCGCTCGACGAAGCGGGCGCGGAAAAACTGCCCTTTGCCCCGGAAAGTCTCGACCTCGTCGTCTCGGCGCTGGCGCTGCAATTCGTCAACGACCTGCCGGGCGTGTTCGCGCAGATCCGCCGTGCGCTGAAGCCCGATGGTCTGCTGCTCGCCGCGATGATCGGAGGCGACAGTTTAACGGAGCTGCGGCAGGCCTTTGCCGCGGCGGAGGCCGAATGCGAGGGCGGCGTGTCGCCGCGCGTGGCCCCGTTCGCGGATTTGCGCGACATCGGCGCGCTGTTGCAGCGCGCAGGCTTTGCGCTTCCGGTCACCGATGTCGACCGTGTCGTGGTGCGCTACGCCAATGCGTTTGCGCTGATGCAGGATCTCCGCCGCATGGGCGCGGCCAATGTGCTGATCGAGCGGCGGCGCACGCCGACGCCCCGCGCGACGCTGCTGCGCATGGCCGAAATCTACGCCGAACGCTTTGCCGATGCCGACGGCCGCATCCGTGCGACATTCGACATCATCTGGCTCTCCGGCTGGGCCCCGCATGCGAGCCAGCAGCAGCCGCTCAAGCCGGGGTCGGCGAAAGCGAGCCTGGCGGAGGCGGTGAAGAAGGCGGGGAAAGAGTAATCCTCATGGTGAGGAGGCGCGTCAGCGCCTAGCGGACGATGCTTCGCATCGCCGCGAGAACCATGCAGGCCCTGCTGTTGCCGTGTGGCCATCCTTCGAGACGCGCGTGCCGCGCTCCTCAGGATGAGGTCCGGCCTCACATCAGCAAATCAATGAGATGCGGGATCAGCGGGATGTCCGCGGGCGGCATCGGGTAGTCGCGCAGCTTGTTGGCGCGGACCCAGGCCAGGGTCTGGCCTTCGCGCGGGGTGACCAGCCCCTCCCAGCGCCGGCAGATGTAAAGCGGCATCAGCAGGTGAAAGGTCTCGTAGCCGTAGCTCGCAAAGGTCAGCGGCGCCAGGCACGGTTCGGCGACGGTGATGCCGAGCTCTTCATGCAGCTCGCGGATCAGGCTCTGCTCCGGCCGCTCGCCGGGCTCGAGCTTGCCGCCGGGGAATTCCCAGAGGCCCGCAAGCGTCTTGCCCTCCGGGCGCTGCGCGATCAGGACGCGCTTGTCGGCGTCGACGAGCGCGCAGGCCACCACCAGTGTCAGTTTGAGATCGGCCATCGGCGTCCGCTTAAGACCTGTAGTCCCCGTTGATCGCGACATATTCCTTGGTGAGGTCGCAGGTCAGCACGCGGTCGCGGCCCTTGCCGAGGCCGAGCGAGACCTTGATCGCGATCTCCGGCGCCTTCATCGCCTCCGACACCTGCTTCTCGTCATAGGACGGATCGCGCGTGCCGCTCTTGGCGACGCGGATGCCGTTGAAGGAGATCGAGAGCTTGTCGCGATCGGCCGGCTCGCCGGCCTTGCCGACCGCCATCACCACGCGGCCCCAATTGGCGTCCTCGCCGGCGATTGCGGTCTTGACCAGCGGCGAGTTGGCAATCGACATCGCGATCTTGCGCGCCGAGGCCTTGGTCTTGGCGCCCTCGACGGTGATCTCGACCAGCTTTCGCGCGCCTTCGCCGTCGCGGGCGACCTGCTCGGAGAGATTGGCGAGCACCTGGTTGAAGGCCTTGACGAAGGCCTTCAGGCGGGGATCGCTGGCCCGGCTGATCTTTGGCGCGCCGTGCTCGGCGGCGGCGCCGGTGGCGAAGGCCAGCAGCGTGTCCGAGGTCGAGGTGTCGCCGTCGATCGTCACCGCGTTGAAGGTGTCCTCGACGCCGGCCTTGAGCAGCGCTTGCAGGGCGGCCGGCGCGATCGGCGCGTCGGTGAAGATGAAGGACAGCATCGTCGCCATGTCGGGGGCGATCATGCCGGCGCCCTTGGCCATGCCGTTGATGGTAACCTTGGCCTTGCCGAGCTTGACGGTCGCGGTCGCGACCTTCGGGAAGGTGTCGGTGGTCATGATCGCCTTGGCCGCGGCGAGATAGTCGCCGGACTCGGCCGTCTCGGCCAGCCGGCCAAGCACACCGTCGAACTTGGTCGCGTCCAGCGGCTCGCCGATCACGCCGGTCGAGGCCAGGAAGATCTCACCCTCGCTGCATCCGACCGCCTTGGCCGCGATCTTCGCGGTCAGTGCGGTGGAGCTGCGGCCGGTCTTACCGGTGAAGGCATTGGCGTTGCCGGAATTCACCACCAGCGCGCGCGCCTTGCCGCCCTTCAGCTTGGCGCGGCACCATTCCACCGGTGCGGAGGGGCATTTCGACCTGGTGAAGACGCCCGCGACCGCGGTGCCCTTGTCCATCACCGCCAGCAGCACGTCGGTGCGGTTCTTGTAGCGGATGCCGGCTTCGGCCGTCGCAAGACGGACACCCGCGATCACGGGCATGTCGGGGACAGTTTTGGGGGCGAGCGGGGAGACGGAGGAGGACATCGGGGCGCCTTGGTGAGGTCTGGATATGCAGATGGCCGGGCATTTGCCCGGCCATTGCGACGTTAGATACTATTGGCGTCCGCGAAGTGACAGCGAATTCTTACTTCTTCGCGGGGGGCGCCATCTTGCTGTCGGACGGCTTGGCAGGGTCGGCCGGCTTGGCATCCGGCTTGGCATCCGCCGCGGGCTGGTCCAGCCGCTCGACCTTGGCTTCAGTGCGGAGCTTGGCGACGAAGTCGGCCTGGGCCTTGCGGGTGACGTAGCTCTCGATCTGGGCCTTGACCTGCTCGAAGTCCGGCGCCTTGCGGCTGCGCTTTTCCTCGACCTTGATGATGTGCCAGCCGAACTGCGACTTCACGGGATCGGAGATCTTGCCTGGCTCCAGCGCGAAGGCCACGGCCGAGAATTCCGGCACCATCTGCTCCTTGGTGAAGAAGCCGAGGTCGCCGCCATCGGCGGAGCCCGGATCCTTGGACTTCTTCTTGGCGAGCTCGGCGAAATCGGCGCCCTTGTCGAGCTCGGCCTTCACCGCCTTGGCCTCGTCCTCGGTCTCGACCAGGATGTGGCGGGCGCGTACCTCCTGCTCGCCGGTGATCTGCTTGGAGGCCTCCTCATAGACCTTCTTCATGGCGTCGGGGGTGTTGGCGGCCTTGCCCTCGTTGGCGAGCAGGCTATCCATCAGCAGGCGGTTGCGGGCGAACGCCAGGCGCTTCTTGAACTCCTCGCTGTCGGCAACCTTCTTGTCCTCGGCAGCCTTGCTGACGATTTTCATGTCGATCAGGAAGGACAGGACGTTCTCGTCCTTGGTCGCCGGGTCCATCTGGGCGAGGCTCGCCCCGAGTTCCTCCTCGGCCATGGCGACGTCGCTCTTCTTGATTTCCGCGCCATTGACCTTCGCCAGCACCGGATCGTCGGCGGCCCGGCCGGGACCCGCGATCAGCGCCAGCGCAAGGCAGCCCACGAGGGCGGTGGCGAGGCCGAAGCGCAGGCCGGTTTTGGTTACCGGGAACGAGGTGGTCATGGAAAATCCTTTTGTTGAAGCAGGGGGCTGCTCGAAGCGGGCGGACACTCGCCTAATTCAGGGGGCCTTGGCAACGCGAAAAGTCTGTCAAAATGATGAATTAGCCGCAATGCGCCCGCCGTTGACAAGGCCCTGACCGGGCCATATCTCTGCCCGGTCGCGACCATGGCGATGGCGTTTATTTTGCTGCGTTTTTGGCCGTTGAACCCAGACTTGCCCAATTCCCACCCATATGGCGGATGACCCCCCGCAGTCCGGGCTCTGGCGCCATCAGGCGTCACGGTGAGTTGATAGGCAGGGGGGTGACAACTTCTTGGCTGCAACGCGGTTGAATCGCGAACACAGGAACTAGGCATGATCGGCGCGCTCGCCCGCAAGTTTTTCGGCTCCGCCAACGACCGGCGGGTGAAGGGATACCAGTCCCGCGTCAACGCGATCAACGCGCTGGAGCCGGAGGTTTCGAAACTCTCCGACGAGGCGCTGAAGGCCCGTACCGCCGAATTCAAGAAGCAGCTCGCCGAGGGCAAGACGCTCGACGATCTGCTGGTGCCGGCCTTCGCCACCGTGCGCGAAGCCGCCAAGCGCACGCTCGGCCAGCGGCATTTCGACGTGCAGCTGATCGGCGGCATCGTGCTGCACGAGGGCGACATCGCCGAGATGAAGACCGGCGAAGGCAAGACGCTGGTCGCAACGCTCGCGGTGTACCTCAACGCGCTCGCGGGCAAAGGCGTCCACGTCGTCACCGTCAACGACTACCTCGCCCGCCGCGACTCCGGCTGGATGGGTCAGATCTACGGCTTCCTCGGCATGACCACCGGCGTGATCGTGCACGGCCTGGACGATGCCGAGCGCAAGACGGCCTATGCCTGTGACATCACCTACGGCACCAACAACGAATACGGCTTCGACTATCTGCGCGACAACATGAAGTACCGGCTCGAGGACATGGTCCAGCGGCCGCACTTCTACGCCATCGTCGACGAGGTCGACTCCATCCTGATCGACGAAGCGCGCACGCCGCTGATCATCTCCGGCCCGCTCGACGACCGTTCGGACTTCTACAATACCATCGACGGCTTCCTGCCCAAGCTCGACAAGACCGATTACGAGGTCGACGAGAAGCAGCGTACGGTGACGCTGACCGAAGGCGGCATGGAGAAGATCGAGACGTTGCTGCGCGACGCCGGCCAGCTCAAGGGCGAGTCGCTCTACGACGTCGAGAACGTTTCCGTCGTGCACCACATCAACCAGGCGCTGCGCGCCCACACCCTGTTCACGCGCGACAAGGACTACATCGTCCGCGACGACGAGGTCGTCATCATCGACGAGTTCACCGGACGCATGATGGCCGGCCGGCGCTATTCGGAAGGCCTGCACCAGGCGCTTGAAGCCAAGGAGCATGTCCAGGTCCAGCCGGAAAACCAGACGCTGGCCTCGATCACCTTCCAGAACTATTTCCGGATGTACGAAAAGCTCGCCGGCATGACCGGCACGGCGCTGACCGAAGCCGACGAATTGTTCGACATCTACAAGCTCGAGGTCGTGGAAATCCCGACCAACCTCGCAGTCGCCCGTCTGGACGAGGACGACGAGGTCTATCGCACCCAGAACGAGAAATACGCCGCGATCCTGGCCGAGATCGAGCGCGCCAATGCGCGGCTGCAGCCGGTGCTGGTCGGCACCGCCTCGATCGAAAAATCGGAAGTGATCGCCGAATACCTCAAGAAGCACGGCTACCGGCAGATCGATTTCGGCAACGAGAACTCGATGCAGAAGCTGTACGCCGCGGCCCGCGCCGGCAAGCCGGCAAAGCTGTTCGCGGTGCTGAACGCGCGCTTCCACGAGCAGGAAGCCTATATCGTCGCGGAAGCCGGCGTGCCCGGCGCGATCACGATCGCCACCAACATGGCCGGCCGCGGTACCGACATCAAGCTCGGCGGCTCGCTCGAGATGCGGATCCAGCAGGAGACTGCGGGCATCGAGGACGAGGCCGAGAAGGCGAAGAAGATCGAGCAGATCAAGGCCGACATCGAGCACTTCCGCGACATCGTGCTGAAGGCCGAGGAAGAGGTCGAGATCGAGCCGGCGAAGGGTAGCAAGCCCGCCAAGACCGTGAAGAAGCCCGGCGGCCTCTACATCATGGGATCCGAGCGTCACGAATCCCGCCGCATCGACAACCAGCTGCGCGGCCGTTCCGGCCGTCAGGGCGACCCCGGCCGCTCGAAGTTCTTCCTGTCGCTGGAAGACGATCTGATGCGCATCTTCGGCTCGGATCGCCTCGACAGCATGCTGCAGCGTCTCGGCCTCAAGGAAGGCGAGGCGATCATCCATCCCTGGATCAACAAGGCGCTGGAGAAGGCGCAGCAGAAGGTCGAGGCGCGCAACTTCGACATCCGCAAGAACCTGCTCAAGTTCGACAACGTCCAGAACGACCAGCGCAAGGTGATCTTCGACCAGCGCGTCGACCTGATGAAGGACGAGAGCGTCGCCGAGACGATCTCCGACATGCGGCACGCCTTCATCGACGATCTCGTCGCCAAGCACGTGCCCGAGCATGCCTATGCCGAGCAGTGGGACGTGGCCGGCCTGAAGGAAGAGCTGAAGCGCGTGCTCGATCTCGACCTGCCGGTCGACGACTGGGCCAAGGAAGAGGGCATCGCCGACGAGGAGCTGCTCACCCGCATCGAGACCAAAGCCGAGGAGCACATGGCGGCCAAGGTCGGGCAATGGGGTCCCGACGTGATGCGTTACGTCGAGAAGACCATTTTGCTCCAGACGCTCGACCATCTCTGGCGCGAGCATCTGATCATGCTCGACCATCTGCGCCAGGTCATCGGCCTGCGTGGCTACGGCCAGCGCGATCCGTTGCAGGAGTACAAGACCGAGGCCTTCAATCTCTTCCAGGAGATGAGCGCGCATCTGCGCGAGGCCGTCACGGCGCAGCTGATGCGCGTCGAGATCGTCCCGCCGGAGCAGGAAGCTCCTGTCCTGCCGCAGATGGAAGCGCACAAGTTCGACCCGAACACCGGCGAGGACGAAATGGCGCTCGCCAGCGTCACGCTCGGTGCGCAGGCTTCCGATGCAGCTCTTCGCGATCCGAAGAACCCGGCAAGCTGGGGCAAGGTCGGCCGCAACGAGGATTGCCCGTGTGGCTCAGGCAAGAAGTACAAGCACTGTCACGGGCGGTACGCGTAAGGGCGCTGGCGAACGGTGGCTGTCGTGATGATGCAGATTCGTCACGACGGCCTTAAGTGGATAACTCCCTTGACGTCGCTGACAGCGCTCGCTGTCTTGTTGGCGATGGCGGTCTCAGCATCTGCCGAGGTCGATGCAGAACGATTCTTCCCCATATCGATCGGTTGCCCGGCCGGCTCGGCCGACGAGTTGTCTCTCGTGAGTGCGAACGCGGCTGGCCGATACACCCGAATGGCGATGAAGGGTAACAGGCTGACCCTTTCCGTTCGCCACCAAGGCACCGATTGGAAGTTTCGGACAAACTACGATGTTGCTGAAGACGAGATTGATCGCCGTCTGGAGGAGCGAACTCGAACGCTGCTCCGAAATTCTCTCCAGGCACTGCGGGATTTTGAAAAGGGACATTTGCGACGGCACGAAGGAGTACTTTGCCCGTTACCAGCAAATGCTGGCGGACAACCGCCGGATAACCGGAGCCAGGTGGCCAATTTCGGAATGATGGGAATGGAGGGCAAGCCTTGGGAATCCGCGGCGCGGTACAAAGCAGCTTGCCGTGGCGACGACTCATCCAGCTGCTTTTGATTTACCCGCGAGAGCCTCTGCAATCGTGTAGCGGCCATTGTCCTTTGCCTCGATCCGCTCCCGATGAAACGACACGATCTCGGCGAAAGGATGCTCGAGCTCTTCCGCGATCAGCTCGGTTGTCAACGCATCCGCGGCCTCCCAGCTCGACGCTCGCCTCAGCACGTCGAGCAGCAGCAACCGTGTGTCCATCGACCTGATCCTGTGTCCTGCTAGATGTGCAGCGGCCTTGAGGCGCAACGCGGTCGCCTCCGATAGCGCCTTCCGGTCGTCGGCGACCCAGGCCGCAGAGAGCGTACTCAGGAACGCCGCCCGCCGGTCGCCGCAGTGCACGTCGAAGGCGGCGCGGGCCAGAAAACGCCGCTCCACCGGATCGGGCGAGGGATCGGTCGAGGCGGCGCGGAATTCGGCGGTCTCGACGAAGGTCATTGCGCGTTCGTCTCCCTTCTCGAGATCGAAGGCCACGTAGCCGCAAAACGGGCACTCCTGCAGCCAAGTGTCGATTGTGGAGCGCTCCATTCCGGCCGATCGTTGATCGAGGTCGGGTGAGCCGAACGAGTTCGTGCTCATCAGGATGGTCTGCTCGGACGTCTTGCCGCAGCAATAGCAGCGCAGCCTCTTGGTGTCGTAGCTGGTCATCCTGAATGTTCCTCTATGCGCCCCATCGTTTCCTCGTGATGCCGCGAACCATCTCCGATGTACGGACGAGTCGCTCGACGAGATTGCCGCGACCGCGGTAGAGCACCTGCTTGTCCCCTGCCAAATCCCTGATCTCTTGCCGGACGGTCGGTTTGCCGGCGTCGAGGAAACGGCGCAGCACGTCGTGGCTGCGCTCCAGCAATGGCTCAGCCTCCATCGATCCGGCATCGGCATAGCCATGCGCGAGCTCGCTGAGAATCCAGAGCAGAGCCGCGGCATCGTCACCGTAGATGCGCTCGCAGATCGACAGCAGGCGCTTGAGGAGAGGGGCGGCGTGGTGAAACTGGCCGCTTTCCAGGCATGCGCGCGAAATCCTCTCCAACGTTCGTTGGACCTCCACGCTGTCCGGACCGGATTGCTCCTCGTAGATCGTGAGAGCCGCCTCGAACAGCACGCGTGCCCTGCGGATGCCTTCCGGCTCGTAGCGCGGCCGCTCGAATTGGCTCGATGAGATCAGCGTCACCGCGAGCGGGACCATCGCCGCGGCCGCCTCCTTGGTGGTCTCGCCAAAGGCGGCGTCCATCGCATCGAGATGTTGCTCGAGATAGCGGTCGGCCTGCTCCCGCTTGCGTTCGCGAAGGCAGATATCGATCAGGGTTCCGAGCGTCGGCACGACGTCTGCGCTGTGGGCGCCTTTCAAACGTTCCTTGATCGCGAGGCTGCGTTCGAGCAGCCTTCGTGCATCCGCCAGCCGATTGAGATTGAGATAGATCGAAGCAAGCGAGTCGCATTGGTCGCTGATGCGCCGATCGAATTCCCCCTGCGTGCTCGCCATGATGTCGAGCCGCTTCAGCAGGAACGGCTCGCGCGCCTTGAAGCTCATGGGGTGGCGCTGGCCGAGCCACCCGTCAATCCAGGGCAGGATCGACGCGGGTCCGCGCAGCGTCTCCCGAATCGCGAGGCAGCGCTCGAAATAGGGGACCGCGTCCTCCGATTCCTCATATTGGCAGATCAGGCCGGCGAGCGTGTCGAGCGCCACTGCGACCTCCTCGCTCGCCGCGCCGAACTTCTTCTCGAGTCCCGCAATGTGGACGAGATGTTTGTCGACCATGTGAGATGTCATGAAAGCAACGGCCTTGGAGGGTGAAGTCTCGGGTTCTATGCGCCGCCGCACTTCTCGATGGCGGATCGCCAGTTCGCGGCGTCGATGCGCGGCAGTCGATAGCTGTTCGGTCCCTGCGAAATGATCAACGGGTCCGCGCGCTCGATCACGTCCAGCAGGCGTGACTGCGCCTTCTGCCATCGCTTGCCGAACAGCTCCGGATCCTGCCGGGAAAAGCCGAGGTCCCATTGCACGAAACTCGTTTGGTCCGCGCCTTCAGGCTCTTCAAACTCACCATGCAGCGTCACGCGAGCACGAACCCTGCCTATGGCGATGGAAGCTTTGCCGGCCTTCTTTGCCGTGCCCGGATATTTGGCGTGCAGCCCGAACGCGCGGCCGCACCCGAGCTGGAACATCATCGCTCCGTTTTCCGCATAACTCAGCGAGGGAAGCTTGCGTGAATCGAATTCAAGCTTCCAGCCGTCGGCCCGGCCGAGGGCGGAAAGCAACAAAAGGAAGAACAACGCCATCAGGGCAATTGAGAGTGGCTGGCGAGCCTGTGACATCGTGGATCGGCCTGTGCGGGATATGAATTTCGGAGCTTTGCTGACGAGGCTCGGTTTGTCCATCGGCGACCAATTGATTGGGGGGCTGACGACGAGAGCGACTCATTTGGTTAGCGGCGCATCACGCTTGGGTTGTCATGCCTTATTCGGCTCGGCTTCAGGCCGAATGATTGCCTGCACAGGGGGCCGAACGCGCCGGCGGAAGCCAGAACGCCGGCGCCGACATTCGCGGGCTCGGCCCGAAAGCCCTTCACCCTTCCGCCCGGCCCGACGGTCGCGGTCACGTCGCAGAAGAAATCTTCGAGGCGCGCGCCATCGTCGTCGGGCCGTTCGGAAGCGGTCGTGGCCTTGAGCCGCCACTGATAGATTTGGCCGCCGCCGCTTGCCCCCGTGATATGATCAGGCGGCCCGTATGTCTGCATGAGTTCGACAATGCGGGCGCCGATCGGTGGATCGACGGGACTGCCCGCAGCCTGGCCGATCGATCCGAGCGCAGACGCGGCAAAAGCAGCTAGATAAAGGATGGGCCGGACGCGGTTAAAGCTCATGTCGTCCGCCTTCAATCTCGCAGTTTCGCGGCAGGCTTCAGCGTCCGCCCGATACGCCGCTCTCGCGATTTCGTGGAGGTGGTCCTGGTGAATAGCGGGGCGTGGCCCGATTTGCCGAGCCGCTGCTCCCGGCCGCGATCCCTGCAATCCCGATCGCCGCGCCCAGCAGATCGGCGGCGCTGATGCCGCTCGAGGAGCTCTCGCCGCCGCCGGTGTAGACCAGGTTGTGGCCGTGGACCGTGGTGCTACCGCAGGTGGCGCAGCAGTCCTCGCAACCATGCTTGTCGTCCGGACCAACGCCCCAGTAGGGGCTGGCGCTACCCGTCGCCCAAGCCCCAAAGCAGATTTTCTCGCCGGGCTGACAGCTCAAACGATACTTGTGCAGCTGCGAATCGTTCAAAGCGTAGGCTTCGCCTCCGCCCGGCCATTCATGATTGCGGCCCTGCGAGTAGAAGCTTGCCTGGATCCGGAACTTGTAGCTGCTTCTCAGAGCGAAGACGACGACGTTCGGACCGAAATCGCTCGACGCAGCTTCTGCCGGGCGCGGGGAGGGCCGCTTCGCATCTGATTCCATCTGCCGCATTTCCATCTCGAGCTTTGCGGCTTCCCGCTCGGTCCGGCGCCTGTCGTCGTCCTTCTGCCTCGCTTCGATGGCCTGCATCTCCGCGTTCAGCCTGGCGAGTTCGTCGGCGCTCTTGTCGCCCGGTGCCCGGCTCGATCCGCTCACGCCCGATTCGGGTGCCTGCCTGAGGCGGTCGCTGCGCATCTTTTCCAGGATCGCGGATTCCTTGGCATTGACCTGATCCTGAATCTGCTTCTGGCGCTCCTGGTCTCTGGCGATATCGGGCGGAACCGCGGGTTTCTTGCCCTGAAGCTCGTCGACTTTGTCACGCAGCGAATTCGGCGTGGCGCACACGCCGTTGTTCTTGGACGTCTGGACGAAATCCAGGTGCTGCCTTTCGCAATCGAGGCAGTTTCGATACAGGGAATCGAGCTCCGCAGAGATCATCTTGCAGGACCAGTTGGGTCCGAACTTCTGCTGGAGCGTCTCCGAACGTGCTGCGCCGGCGGCGACCGCCAGGACGGCGATCAGAACCCATCGTTTCAATTCGAACGTCCCTTTCACGTGCCACCCATCCAGGTCGCCGGTCGCTGACGCCCTCACGAAGAGGTCCTGGACAGTTCTGCGTGACCCCAGCCAAAATGCCAGCGATATTGCAATAGATTCGGCGGCGCTTAACCCAACGGGTTATGCGCCGCTAACGATACTGATGATGCTTGATCGCTTTGGAAAAGGAAAGATCGGTATGAAGCATGCGCCCGTGCGCGATCCCGTTTTCAACATTGCTGCGCTGCGGCGTCTTTGGCGCCGGGCGACGGTCGCTGGCGTACTGTATTTGCTGCTTGCGTCCACGCTATCTGCCCAAGCCCCGCCAGTCAGCAAGTGGGCCAAAATCACGGTTACCGGCTGCACGACTTTTACCAAGAACGGCAAGGTGGACTTCAAATCGCCATGCGCAACCGAGACTTTCTACCTCGGGATACTGGGCGATGGTTATCGCTTCAGCTTGCTCGAGAACAAAGTGAGCTGCGCAGCCAACGAAAAGCGTGTCATCCGAGCGAAGACTGACGGCGCTGATACAGTGGCCTTGATCGAAGCGGATTGTCGAACGTCGGCGGCGTCCTTCGCGATCAACTGGAGCCACACTTACAAGGGCGTCGAGGGAGGGTACAAATCCAGGGATGGTGGCCCGCTCTATTATATCCAGAAGCACTCGGGAGTGGTCGAAATCGAACGTCGCTCCGAATCGGATTGTAACGTCACTTCGCTTTCGAAGTCTCTCCGCACCGTCGTTCCCGAAGGATATGACTATGCGCAACGACCTTCGCCCGCGGAGCTCAAGGGTTGGGAATCTTCGTTCAAATCGCCTGTCTGCCGCCTCTACGACAGTGCCAAGGCGGCTTGCGGTCAGGACACATGCGATTGAACCAGGATGCAGCGCATGAGGCGGCTTTACCTCGGCGGGGCGGCCTCAGTCAGGAAATGGAATGGTGCCTCAAGGCGGGGTCCGTGACCGGACCAGCCGCCTCAGCGCTTCCCTTGCGTGAAATTCCACTCAATTCGAGCTGTCGATCAAACTCTCCAGCAGCCGCTTCAATTCGCTCGTCGACTTGTCGCCGTAGCTCTCCAGGATGTGCTCCTCCTGGTCCACTGCGAGCGAGTTGAGCTTCTTGCACAGCACCTTGCCGCGGTCGGAGATGAACATCAAAACCTTGCGGCGGTCGTTCGGGTCCTGCACGCGATAGACCAGCGTGTCGGAGACCATGCGGTCGATCATCTTGGTCAGCGTCGGATGATTGAGCAGCACCGCGTCTGCGAGTTCGCCCATCGAGTGGCCATCGCCGTCCGACAACACCTTAAGGATGCGCCACTGCTCGACGGGAACGCCTTCCTTGCTGAGGCGCAGTTCCAGCTGCCGGTTGATCTCCCGGTTGGCTTGCGCCAGCAGGTAGGCGAGGTGTTCGGTGATCGGGGAGTTCGGTTTTGCCACGGCTAAGACTTCGTCTTGACCCAAATGAGTGAATGTCTTGCAATCAATGCTGCATCTATATGCACTTCAATTGTTGAATATTCAATATTTTCAAAATAGGATGTTTGCCTAACAAAAGGGCGGATGCCGCGGCCGCCTGCTCATTGTGCTTTCAGGTCTGGTGCCAGACAGGAGTTGGCGTGCGCGCGACGGTAAACTTCCCGGCTCACGGCAGTCCGGCGATGCCGCCGTCCTTGCTGCTGAGGAATCTGTCGTCGTCGGGAGCCGATAGCTCGCTGTCGCCGGGCGATCATGCCTTCCGCAGGCGGCGTGGCGCGAACAAGCTGCGCATCGGCGGCTTCATCTGCTGCACGGGATCGCCGGGGGTGTGGGGCCCCTGCGCGACCAACAGCGCGCAGCTCGCCGTTGCCGAGATCAACAAGCGCGGCGGCATCCTCGGCCGCGAGATCGAGCTGTCGATCTACGACGCCGGCGGCCCGCTCGACGAGGTGCTGAACCGCGCCGAGCAGGCGATCGCGTTCGACGAAGTCGATCTCATCGTCGGGCTGCACACCAGCGCGGTCCGCGTCGGCTTGCGCGACGTCACCACGCGTCATCGCATCCCCTACATCTATACGCCGGTCTACGAAGGCGGCGAGCGCACGCCCGGCGTGATGGCGATCGGCGAGACGCCGCGCTGGCAGAGCCGGCCGTCGATCCACTGGCTTGCCGACGTCAAGAAGGCGTCGCGCTGGTATCTGATCGGCAGCGATTACGTCTGGCCCTGGCAGTCGCACCGCGCCGTGAAGAACTACATCAGGGAAACCGGAGGCCACGTCGTCGGCGAGGAGTTCGTCCCCCTCGGCGAGGACAATCACGAGCCGCACCTGGCGCGCATCCGTGCCGCGCGGCCCGATGTCGTGCTGATCTCGCTGATCGGCACCGACAGCGTCACCTTCAATCGTGCCTTCGGCGAATGCGGCCTCGGCGCCACGACGCTGCGGCTGGCGGGGGCCATGGACGAGACGGTGCTGCTCGGCATCGGCGCCGACAACAGCGAGAACATGTTCTGCGCCTCCGGCTATTTCTCGGGTATCGGCTCGCGGGCCAATGACGACTTCCAGATCCGCTATCGCGCGATGTTCGGGCCGAACGCCCCGCCGATCGGCTCGCTTGGCCAGTCCAGCTATGAAGGCCTGCGTTTCCTCGAAGCCGTGGCGAAAAAGGCAGGTTCGCTGTCCATGGCGCCCATGCTCGCGGCGGGCCGCAACATCGTTTACGGCGGCGCGCGCGGACCGGTTGTCGTTCGCAACGGCCACGCCCGCATGCAGATGTATCTCGCCGAGGCCGACGGCCTCGACTTCAAGCTGATCAAGCCGGTCTGAGCCTGCTGCGGCGATCCGGACAGCCGCATTTCAAAATAATACTTGAAAAGGAAAATATTTCCGCTTTGAATGTTTCAGCCAAGGCCGCTGGGCGCGTCGCGCCAATCGCGGCCGCGCGCAGGGACCGTACCAAGAAACTTCAGGAGAGCGCCGTGACAGTTGTCCTTCCCACGCCTGCCCAACTTCTCGACGTCGCCAAGCAGTGCGGCCTTTCGCTGACTGATGCTGACGTCGCCTCGTTCCGCGGCCTGATGCAGGGGTCGATCGAAGCCTATAATCTCGTCGGCGCGATGCCGGATGAAGTGCCGGAGGTCAAATATCCCCGCACGCCGGGCTATCGGCCCTCGCCCGAGGAGAACCCGCGCAACGCCTGGTACCGCAAGTCGACCGTGAAGGGTGCGGCGAGCGGCAAGCTGAAGGGCAAGACCGTCGCGCTGAAGGACAACATCATGCTCGCCGGCGTGCCCATGATGAATGGTTCCGCGACGCTCGAAGGCTATGTCCCCGATTTCGACGCCACCATCGTCACGCGCATGCTCGATGCCGGCGCCGAGATCGCCGGAAAAGTGCATTGCGAATCCTTCTGCATGTCCGGCGGCAGCCACACCGGCGCGGTCGGTGCCGTGCATAATCCGCACAAGATGGGCTATTCGGCCGGTGGCTCGTCCTCGGGCAGTGGCGTCGTGGTCGCGCTCGGCGAGGTCGACATGGCGATCGGCGGCGACCAGGGCGGCTCGATCCGCATGCCGTCCTCGTTCTGCGGCACCTACGGCATGAAGCCGACCTGGGGCCTCGTCCCCTACACCGGCATCATGCCGATCGAGATCTTCGTCGATCACACCGGTCCGATGACGGCGACCGTCGCCGACAATGCGCTGCTGCTCGAAGTGCTCGCCGGCGACGACGGCTACGATCCCCGCATCAAGGCACCGAAGGTCGAGGACTACACCAAGGCGCTCGGCCAGGGCGTCAAGGGCATGAAGATCGGCATCCTCAAGGAAGGTTTTGAGCAGGCGAACGCGGAGGCCGCGGTGAACGAAAGCGTCCGCGAGGCGGCAAAACGTTTCAAGGATCTCGGCGCCACCGTCGAGACCGTCTCGATCCCGATGCATCTCGCGGGCCCGGCGATCTGGACCCCGATCGGTACCGAGGGCATGACCCAGACCATGATGTATGGCGACGGCTACGGGCTCAGCCGCGGCGACCTCTATTCGACCTCGCTGATGGACTTCCATCGCGGCTGGCGCCGGCAGGCGGATTCGCTGTCGGAGACGACAAAACTGTTCCTGATGCTCGGGACTTACATCAACAATAGCTTCGGTCCCCGCTATTACGGCAAGGCCCTCAACATCTCGCGCCGCCTGACCGCGGCCTATGACAAGGCGTTCGGCGCATACGACCTGCTGCTGCTGCCGACCACGCCGATGAAGGCGACGAAGCTGCCGGAGCCCACCGCCAGCCGCGAGGACTATGTCGCCCGCGCGCTGGAGATGATCTCCAACACCGCGCCGTTCGACATCACCCATCATCCCGCGATGTCGCTGCCCTGCGGCATGGTCGACGGCCTACCCGTCGGCCTGATGCTGGTCGGCCGCATGTTCGAGGAATCCACCATCTACCGCGCCGCCCATGCCTTCGAGCAGATCGGCGACTGGAAGAAGATGTGAGCGGGGAATTCATGCAGACGGACGGAAGACCAGAGCGTTTTCGAGCGAAGTGGATACCGGTTCGCGTCGAGAAAACGCGTCAAAACAAGAATCTATCGCATGGCTAACGCGTTCGTCGCGGCGTTCGAGATCCTGAGCTTCGGCGCGATCATTGTCCTGATCGTGCTGGGGCTCGGAATCATCGCCAGCATGATGGGCATCTTCAACTTCGCGCAGGGCGAGTTCGTCCTGCTCGGGGCCTACATCACCTATCTCGCCTACGCCAAGGGCCTGCCGATCTGGGCCGGCATGGTCGCGGCGCCCTTCGTGGTCGGTGCGCTCGGCTTCGTGCTGGAGGCGCTGATCATCCGCCGCTTCTACGCCGCGCCGATCGTGGCGATGCTCGGCACCTATGCGCTCGGCCTGATCATCCGCGAATCGGTGCGCGGCCTGATCGGCGGCTTCTATCTCACCGTGCCCGAGCCGATCGGCGGCTCGATCGATATCGGCGCCACGCACATCTCGGCCTGGCGCTTCACCATCATCGTCATCACGCTCCTGGTGATGGCGGGCTGCTACCTCCTGCTGTCGCGCACGAGCTTTGGCCTGCGCATGCGCGCCACCCTGGAAAATCCCTCGCTGGCGCGGGCCTCAGGCATTTCCACGCCCTTGATGTACGGCGCCACGTTTGCGTTCGGCTCCGCGCTCGCCGGCCTTGCCGGCGCGCTGATCGTCCCGGTGTTCAGCCTGTACGCCGATCTCGGCCTGCGCTTCCTGATCCAGGGCTTTGTCGCGGTGATGGTCGGCGGCGTCGGCTCCTTCATCGGACCGGTGGCGGGCGCCGGCGTCATCGGCACCCTCAGTGCCGCGCTGCCATGGGTGATGGCGCCCGTCGTCGCCGACGTCCTCGTCTTCGTGCTCGCCATTGTCTTCATCAAATTTCGGCCGCAGGGCCTCATCGCTGGAAAAGGGGTTTAGTCATGTTCGATCGTACTGAGCTTTCGCGCCGCCGCTTCCTCTCCAATCTTGCCTTTACCACCGGCGCGGTCGCGACCGGCGTCGGCAGCTGGGTGGTTCCGGCGCCGTGGGCCAATGCGGCGGAAGGCCCGATCAAGGTCGGCATCGCAACCGATCTCACCGGCCCGATCGCCTATGCCGGCAATGCCGACGCCAATGTCGCCAAGATGGTGATCAAGGAGATCAATACGGCCGGTGGTCTGCTCGGCCGTCCGCTCGAGCTCTATATCGAGGACACCGCCTCGAACGAATCCGTCGCGGTCGGCAACGTCCGAAAACTGATCCAGCGCGACAAGGTCGACATGGTGCTGGGCGGCATCACCTCATCGATGCGCAACGCGATCAAGGACCCGATCGTGGCGCGCGGCAAGACGCTCTACATCTATCCGCAGCTCTACGAAGGCAAGGAGTGCACGCCCTATCTGTTCTGCACCGGGCCGACGCCGGCGCAGCAATGTGACGAGTTCATCCCCTGGCTGATCAAGAACGGCGGCAAGAAGTTCGCGCTGCCGAGCGCCAACTATGTCTGGCCGCATACGCTCAACGTCTACGCCCGCAAGGTGATCGAGCAGAACGGCGGCGAGGTCGTCTTCGAGGAATATTACCCGCTCGACCAGGTCGATTTCTCCGCGACCGTCAACCGGATCGTCTCCAACAAGGTCGACGTCGTCTTCAACACGGTCATTCCGCCGGGCGTCGGCCCGTTCTTCAAACAGCTCTATGAAGCTGGCTTCCTCAAGAACGGCGGGCGCCTGGCCTGCGTCTACTATGACGAGAACACGCTCAACATCAACCAGGCCGCCGAGATCGAGGGGCTCGCAAGCTGTCTCGACTATTTCAAGGTGCTGACCAAGGAGAACCCGTTCGACGCCAAGATCCAGGCAGCCTACGAGAAGGACTTTCCCGGCAACTTCCTGTTCGCGGCCGGCAGTGCCGCGACCGGCACCTATCGCGGCCTCAAGTTGTGGGAAGCGGCCGTGAAGGAAGCCGGCAAGGTCGATCGCGACTCGGTTGCCGCCGCGCTTGATCACGCCAAGATCGCCGAAGGCCCGGGCGGACCGGCCGAGATGGTGCCGGGCAAGCGGCACTGCAAGATGAAGATGTACACTGCGGTCGCCAAGGGCGGGAACTACGAGATCGTCGGACGCAGCGACGGGCTCGTCGATCCCAAGGAATGCTGAGGCGGAATGCCGAAGTCGATGAGTGTGGTAAGAGAAGCCATCGCCGGCGACGAAGCGGACGATGCGATGGC
The DNA here is from genome assembly GCF_029989365.1 of Bradyrhizobium sp. Arg816. GTDB lineage: Bacteria > Pseudomonadota > Alphaproteobacteria > Rhizobiales > Xanthobacteraceae > Bradyrhizobium. The sequence continues at coordinate 198,309 of NZ_JAPRAQ010000004.1, forward strand.
TGAACGCGTGGCAGCGGGACAGGCCAAGGAACAGGTCAAGGCAGGGCGAAAGGTCCTGCCGATCGTGGAGGGCGTCGTGCTCGTCGCGGCGCTGCTCGCGCCGTTGGTGCTGCAGGACTACCTCACGGTGTTCGCGACCCGCGTGATCATCCTCGCGCTGTTCGCGTTGTCGTTCGATCTGGTCTGGGGCTATGCCGGCATCATGAGCTTCGGCCAGGCCCTGTTCTTCGGCTCGGCCGGCTATGGCGTCGCGCTGCTCGCGCGCGACCTCGATATCACCAACATCCTCCTGGTCCTCCCTGCCGGCACGATCATCGGCCTCACCTTCGCGCTGCTGCTCGGCGGCTTCCTGCTGCTCGGACGGCATCCCTCCAGCGTCATCTTCGTGTCGCTGGGCACGCTGACCGGCTCCTACGCCGCCGATCGCCTTGCGCGCGGCTGGTACTATCTCGGAGGCCAGAACGGCATCCCCTCGATCGCGCCGATGTCGCTCGGCGGCTACGAATTTACTGAAGGCCCGGCTTTCTACTATCTCGTGCTCGGCATCCTCGTCGTCGTTTATCTGCTCTGCAGATTCCTGGTGCGCTCGCAATTCGGGCTGGCGCTCGCAGGCCTGCGTGAGAACGAGCAGCGCATCGCCTTCTTCGGCTACAAGGCGCAGCATCTCAAGGCGATCATCTTCGCGATCGGCGGCGCCATCGCAGGTCTTGCCGGCAGCCTTTATGCTTTCCATGAAGGTTTCGTCTGGCCCAACATGGTCGGCGTCGTCGTCTCGACGCAGGTGGTGCTCTATGTGCTGTTCGGCGGCTCCGGAACGTTGATCGGCGCCGTCATCGGCACCGTGATCGTCGAGGGCGTCAGCTTCTGGCTCTCCGACAATTATCGCGAGATCTGGCCGATCATCCTCGGTCTGCTGCTGCTGCTCGTGATCCTGTTCCGGCCGCTTGGCCTGATCAGTTTTGTGCTCGGCGAGCGCGAACGGGTCGGCAGCTTTGGTGCCAGGCCCAAGGAGACCGAGAGGAAGACCGAGAAGCAGACTGAGAAGGAGAAGCGCAATGCCGCTCCTTGAAGCCGCCGATATCAAGAAGATTTTTGGCAAGCTCACCGCGCTCGACGGCGCCGCGCTCACCGTCGGCGAGAACGAGTTTCACGGCCTGATCGGACCGAACGGCTCCGGCAAGAGCACGCTGATGAAGTGCATTGCGGGAGCCGAGGTGCCGACCCAAGGCAAAGTCTCCTTCGTCAACACCGACATCACCGCGTTCACGCCGACCGAACGGGCCCGGGCCGGCATGAGCCTGAAATTCCAGATCACCAGCGTGCTGCCGACGCTGACGCTCTACGACAACATCCTGCTCGCGCTGCAGGCGCAGTCCTCGCTGTTCGATCTCGTGTTCTCGCGCACGCGGGGCGCGCTGCACGACCAGGTCATGACCATGCTGACACAGTTTCGGCTGGCCGATCGCGCCTTCGACGCGGCGGCCGCATTGTCGCACGGCCAGCAGCAATGGCTGGAGATTGCGATGGCGCTCGCCGGTAAGCCAAAACTGCTGCTGCTGGACGAGCCGACCGGCGGCATGAGCCTGGAGGAGCGCCGCGTCACCGGTGAATTGCTGCAGCCGATCAAGAAACATTGCTCGCTCGTTATCGTCGAGCACGACCTCGATTTCATCCGCGACATCTGTGATCGGTTGACTGTGCTCGACCAGGGCAAGGTGCTGGCATCGGGCACCGTGTCGGAGATCCAGGCCAACAAATCCGTTCAGGAGATCTATCTGCGCCGTGCCTGAATTTTTGGACATCAAGCATCTCGACGCGGGCTATGGCCGCAGCCAGGTCCTGTTCGACGTCACCCTCGGCATTCCCTGGCGCGGCGGCGTTGCCGTGCTCGGCCGCAATGGCGCCGGCAAGACCACGCTGATGAAGACCATCGTCGGCGAGCTGCCGGCATGGAAGGGCGAGGTCGCCTTCGATGGACGCGACATCAGCCGTCGCGCGACCCAGGAGCGCGTGCGCGCCGGCATCGGCTACGTCCCGCAGGAGCACTCGGTGTTCGCGCGCCTGTCGGTGCGCGACAATCTCGCGGTCGGCTCGCTCGCCAGCAAGAAGGCCGACGCGGTCGACCATGTGCTGACCATCTTCCCGAAACTCGGCCAGCGCCTCGACCAGCCCGCCGGCACCCTCTCCGGCGGCGAGCGCAAGATGCTCGCCATCGGCCGCGCCATGCTGGGCGATCCAAAGCTGTTGTTACTGGACGAGCCGACCGAAGGCGTCTGGATCGGCGTGATCGAGGAGATCACCGAGCGCCTGATCGAGCTCGCGAAGAGCATCGCCGTCATCATCGTCGAGCAGCACCTCGACCTCGCGCTGCGCGTCGCCGATTACGCCTATGTGTTGGACCGCGGCAGAGTCGCGCTGCAAGGGCAGGCGGGCGAGGTGAGGGGCAATCCGGAGCTGATGCGGTATCTGGCACCGTAGGGACTCGCCACTCGCTCTGCAGCTATATCTCACCGCGGCGCTTTGCCGGTTCCGTCATCCTGAGGTGCGAGCGTAGCGAGCCTCGAAGGATGAGCGGCCCCGCTGCCGCAGCTGGGCCGTCGCCCTTTGAGGCTCGCTGCGCGAGCGCCTCAGGGTGACGGTGAGAGGTTGTCGGTCGGGGAAGACCTGAGCGCCGCCTTACTTCACCGCCCCAAAGCGGCTGTCGAACGAGTTCGACGACACCACCGGCGCGGCGCCCATGATCTGCGTCGCTTCACCCGCACCATCGCTCACCGACGGCTTCAGCGCCGGACGCGTCGCCGCAAGCCGCGTATCCGGCTTCACCGGTTCGGCGGGCTTGGCGGCGGCGACGGCTGGCTTCGGTGTGTCCTTGGACGTGTCGCGGCCGGGCACGAACCTCGTCACTGCGGCCTTCAGCCTCGACGTCGCGGTGGGCGGCGTTGTGGGCGCAGCGGCCGGAGCCACGGAGGCGGTCGCCTGCGGCGGAGGCGTGGTTGCCGTCGTGTCGGCGGTGCCCATGCCCATCTTGCGACCGAGGTTGGAGAAGAAGCCGCCAGATTTTTCAGCCGGAGCGGCTGCGGCGACGCGGGTATTGGCGGCGGGCGCGCTGACGGCGACGACCGGCTCCTGGTTCGCGGGAGCGGCGGCGACCGCATCGAGATTGGGCTTGGGCGGATTGACGTGTCCGGGGATCGTGCCCGGCGCCTTCGCCATCGCCAGCATCTCCAGGGTCGAGCCTTCGGCATTCTCCGACAGGCCGGTCGATCCCTCCGGAATCTTCGAGGCAAAAATCTTGTTCATGCCGCCATCGATGCCGGTGTTCATGCGCGCCATCGGCGTGCCCTTGGCGACGAGCTTGTTGTACTCGACCTGGTCGCGCGCATCCTTCTCGCGCACCGCGCTGGCGATGTCCTCGGGGATGACGTAGGCCGGGCACTTCGCGGAGGCGTCGAACACCGGATCGCGCTTGGCGTCGGGCGTCTTGGCTGCGTCGAAGACGTACTTCTTCTCGCAGAAATCGACCTTCGGCTCCTGCCGCGTCACCTCGAAATGATCATAGCCTTCCTTGATCATCTTCCAGAACGGCATGTTCGGGTTGTTCCGGTGCTTGGCCATGTTCACCGGCGTCATCTTGAACGGATAGGCCTGGAGCTGGAACGCCTTCTGGCCACCGAAGAACGACTCGCGGCCAAGCGAATAGATCTCCGCGATCTGCTCGTCCGTCATCGCGTAGCAGCCGCGCGACGAACAATCGCCGTGCACCATCAACTGCGAGCCGCTGCGGCCCAAAGCCTTGTCGAAGGCGTTCGGGTAACCCGTGTTGAACGACAGGTAATAGGCCGACTGCGGATTCATCTGGCCCGGATTGATCGAGTAGAATCCTTCCGGCGCCTGGCGGTCGCCTTCGCGCACCTTCGGACCGAGATCGCCCGACCAGCGGCAGATCGGATAGGTCTTGAGCAGCGCGAACTGGCCGTTGCGGGCCTGCTTCCAGACCTCGAGCTCGGCCTCCTGCTTGAACAGACGGACCAGGATCGGCGATTGCAGGTCCATGTTCTTCTCGACCATCGCGGCGAGAAGCTTTGGCGGCACCGGCTGGTTGGCCTTGGCGTTGGTCGCGAGCGAAACCTGGTCGGTATCGCAGCCGGCCAGCAGAACACTGGCCGTCAGCAGCGCGACCGAAGCCAAAAGCGCGCGAGCAAGCGAACGAGAAATCAAGATGGACCCCACACCGTGCCGGGCAAGCAGCGCGAACCCCAATCTCGAAGCATGATCCGACCGGAGATCCGGACCCGTCGTGACGGGCTTTTTCGAACCACGCTCCAGCGCTTGTGCCCTGAAGCCATTGATTAAAATTCTAACCTCTGGGTCATGTGGTCGCAACCCGAGCTGGGATCACGAGCCCGTTGGCCCAGTGGCATGGTCAACGAAGACTAAATGGACGCGACTTTGGGCCGTACTTGGGCCTTTCGGCCCAATCAGGACAGAGATCGCTGATTTGGGCAAAAAAAGGGTTAACGGGGAGTTACTGGAGGTCTCGTAGGGTGGGCAAAGCGAAGCGTGCCCACCATTCTCTGCCGTCCGACCGGCTGGTGGGCACGGCGCTTCGCGCCTTTGCCCACCCTACGGCACCGAAAACGGCCGAATCAGCCCAGTTTCCGGCCGATATCGAGGAATTTCTGCCGCCGCTGCTTGCGGATGGTGTCGCCGTCCAGGCCACGCATCTCGTCAAACGCCTTGGCGATGGCATCGCCCGTGGTGGCGATCATGGCGGCGGGGTCGCGGTGGGCGCCGCCGACCGGCTCCTTCAGGATGCTGTCGATCACCCCGAAGCGCAGCATGTCCTGCGCGGTGATCTTCATGTTGTTGGCGGCTTCCTGCGCCTTGGAGCCGTCGCGCCAAAGGATCGAGGAGGCGGCCTCGGGCGAGATCACGCTGTAGATCGCGTGCTCCAGCATCAAGACCTTGTTGGCGGTGGTGATGGCGATGGCGCCGCCCGACATGCCTTCGCCGGTGATGATGGCGACGTTGGGCACGGTCAGCGCCATGCAGGCGTCGGTCGAGCGCGCGATCGCCTCGGCCTGGCCGCGCTCTTCGGCGCCGATGCCGGGATAGGCGCCGGCGGAATCGGCGAGCGACAGCACGGGCAGGCCGAACCGCTCGGCCATCTCCATCAGCCGCACGCATTTGCGATAGCCCTCGGGCCGCGCCATGCCGAAATTGTGCCGGATGCGACTCTCGGTGGAATCGCCCTTTTCCTGGCCCATCACGCAGATGGCCTCACCGCGGAAGCGGCCGAAGCCGGCAACCAGCGCCTCGTCCTCGCCGAACTTGCGGTCGCCCGCGAGCGGGGTGAATTCGGTGATCAGGCCCTTGATGAAGTCGTTGAAATGCGGCCGCTGCGGGTGTCGCGCGACCAGCGTCTTCTGCCACGGCGTCAGGTTCAGATAGAGGTCGGCCAGCGCCTGCGCCGCCTTGTCCTCGATCTTCCCGATCTCCTCGGAGATGTCAGTGCCCGAGGCCGCAAGCGTCCGCAGCTCGTCGACCTTGGAGTCGAGCTCGGCGACCGGCTTTTCGAAGTCGAGATAGCTGCGCATGTGATCTGGCATCAACTCAATATAGCGGGGACGGGGCGGGGCGTCGAAGCAGGTTTGGATCGGTGGAAAGAAATGTAGCTTCTTCAATGAGTTGGCTTGTGGGCTTGGAAGCAGCCCGCCAAATCATGCGTGAGGCCACGGCTCTTTCTGCGGAGATGTGGCCGAAGTCAAGGCGGTTTCATGGGTTGCCGGTAGCCCGGATGGAGCGAAGCGCAATCCGGGAAAGTCTTTCCGTGACGCCAGAGCCCCGGATTACGCTGCGCTCCATCCGGGCTACAAGAGAACTACTTCTCCGCCAGCGGGTGCAGGTCGCGCACTAGGCTCTTCAGGCGCTCCTCGACCACATGGGTGTAGATCTGGGTCGTGGAGATGTCGGTGTGGCCGAGCAGGGTCTGCACGATGCGCAGATCCGCGCCGTTGTGCAGGAGGTGGCTGGCAAAGGCGTGGCGCAGCACGTGCGGGGAGACCAGCCGGGCCTGCAGCCCCGAGGCGACCGCGAGCTCCTTCAGGTCGCGGGCGAAATGCTGCCGCGTCAGATGCCCGCTCTCGCCGAACGATGGGAACAGCCATTTCGAGGCGGCCACGCTGTTCTTCTTGTCGGCCTTTGCCGCTTCCGTCGCCGCGAGATAATCCGCCATCGCCTGCCGTGAGGCCTCGTTGAGCGGCACCAGGCGTTCCTTGTTGCCCTTGCCGCGCACCACGATCATGCGGGCGTCGCGTTTGGCCGCGGAGCGCGGCAGCGCCACCAGCTCGGAGACGCGCAGGCCCGTGGCGTAGAGCACCTCGAGCAGGCAATAGAGCCGTAACGCGCGCAGCTGCTTCGAGGGCGAGGCATCCGCCGCCTCGCTCAATTCCTTGGCGCGGCGGAGCATGCGGTCGACATCCGCGATCGACAGCACCTTCGGCAGGCCTCGGCCGCGCTTGGGGCCGGACAGGATTGCCGCGGGATCCTCGGTGCGGATGCGCTCGTTCAGGAGAAAGCGGTAGAGATGCCGCATCGCCGACAGCCGCCGCGCGACGCTGGTGGATTTGAAGCCGCGGCTGTCGAGATCGGCGAGGTAATCGCGCAGGATCTGCGTCTCGGCGTCGGCAAAGCTGTGCCCGCCGCGGCCCAAAAATTCCGAGAAATCGGTGAGGTCGCGGCGGTAGGCATCGAGCGTATTGGGGCCGGCGCCCTGTTCCGCCGCGAGCATGTCGAGGAACAGGCCGGTGAGCTTGCTGTCTGAGGGCTGTACGCGCATGCCCTGGAGGCTAGCTCCTATTTCTTGAGAAATTTATCCGGCGGGATCGTCACCGTCATTTCCCGCGACTTCGGGCTCACGAAGTTCGCCAGCGCGAAGACCACGCCATAGACGATGCCGGCGAGCACGGCGACGACCGTCAGGAAGCGGAACAGGCTGGGCATCGGGCAAGGTCTCGGGAGGGTCTCAGGCGTCCAAATTAACCAATGAAATCATCCAACATGTTCGCCGTTTCGTGGCAAGAGTCCTCTGGCGAGGGCCCCGAGGGGGTCGTATAGGTGGCCAAAGCATGCCGCCTCCGGCGGCAGATCGAGCGAGACCCAGAGCGAGATTTATGCCCGACGCCGCGTTGCCGATACAAGCTGCCCCTGAGGCCGAAATCCTGTCGGCGCTCGGGACGCGCTCGATCGTGCTCGTCGGCATGATGGGGGTGGGCAAATCCACCATCGGCCGCCGCATGGCGGCCCGGCTCAAGCTGCCCTTCGTTGACGCCGACACCGAGATCGAGATCGCTCATGCCGGCATGACCATACCGGAGATTTTCGAGCGCCATGGCGAGCCGTATTTCCGGGATGGCGAGGCGCGGGTGATCGCGCGCCTGCTCGACGGCGAGCCGATCGTGCTGGCGACCGGCGGCGGTGCCTTCATGCGCGAGGAGACGCGCAACCGCATTGCGGCCAAGGCGGTCTCGATCTGGCTCAAGGCCGACCCTGACGTCATCATGCGCCGGGTGCGCCGCCGCGCCGATCGCCCGCTGCTCCAGACCGCCGATCCCGAAGGAACCGTGACGCGCCTGCTCACCGAGCGCGAGCCGATCTACGGCCATGCCGATCTCACCATCGCCTCGCGCGACGTGCCGCACGACAAGATCGTCGAGGAATGCATCGAGACGCTGCGCGCCCATCTCCGCGGCGAACAAGCCGCCCAATCACCTGCCGACGTTGCGAGTGCCGTACGATGACTGCGCCGTTGAAACATTCCGATCCAGTCAACGTCGACGTCGCGCTCGGCGATCGCGCCTATGACATCGTCATCGGCCGCGGCGTGCTGGCCTCGCTCGGCGAGCGGGTCGCGCGCTTGCGGCCCGGCGTGCGTACGGCGATCGTCACCGATCGCACCGTCGCAAAACACTGGCTCGAGCCGACCGAAGCGTCGCTCGCGTCTGCCGGCATTCCGACCTCGCGCATCGTGGTCGAGGAAGGCGAGATCTCCAAAACCTATGCCGGCCTCGAAAAGGTCAGCGAGGCCCTGATCGCCGCGAAGATCGAGCGCAACGATCTCGTCATCGCGCTCGGCGGCGGCGTGGTCGGCGATCTCGCCGGCTTTGCGGCCGCGATTCTGCGCCGCGGCGTCGATTTCGTGCAGGTGCCGACCTCGCTGCTGGCGCAGGTCGATTCCTCCGTCGGCGGCAAGACCGGCATCAACTCGCCGCAGGGCAAAAATCTGCTCGGCGCCTTCCACCAACCGCTGCTGGTCATTGCCGACACCGCCGTGCTCGACACGCTGTCGCCGCGGCAGTTTCGCGCCGGCTATGCCGAGGTCGCCAAATACGGTGTGCTCGGCGACGAAGCCTTCTTCACCTGGCTGGAGAAGAACCATTCCGATATCTTCAAGGGCGGCTCGGCGCGCGAGCACGCGATCGCGACCTCGTGCCGCGCCAAGGCCGGCGTCGTCTCGCGCGATGAGCGCGAGACCGGCGAGCGCGCGCTGCTCAATCTCGGCCATACCTTTGGTCACGCTCTGGAAGCCGCGACCGGTTTCTCCGATCGCCTCTTCCATGGCGAGGGTGTTTCGATCGGCATGACGCTGGCGGCGCAGTTCTCGGCGAAGCTTGGCGTGCTCGGCGAGGCCGATGCCGCGCGCGTCGAGCGTCACCTCATCGAGGCCGGCCTGCCGACGCGACTGCAGGACATCGCCGGTTTCGCGCAGGAAGGACTTGCCGACGCCGACGCGCTGATGGCGCTGATGGCGCAGGACAAGAAGGTCAAGCGCGGCAAGCTCACCTTCATCCTGCTGGAGGCGGTCGGGCGCGCCGTGATCGCGAAGGACGTCGAGCCGGCGCCTGTGCGCGATTTCCTCAAAGAGAAGCTCGCGCAGAAGGCTTGATGCGCGGCTGAACGGCGCTAAGGCGTTTTCGAGCGAAGTGGGTACCGGTTCGCGAAAACGCGTCAAAGCAAAAAACCAGAGTGGTGCATGGACTGGCTCGGATTCACCATCGTCATTCTCTGCCTGCTCGTCTCGGGCTTCTTCGCCGCGAGCGAGACCGCGCTGACCGGCGCCTCGCGCGCCAGCATGCTGCGGCTCTCCAAGCAGGGTAACCACGACGCCGATGTCGTCTCGCAGCTGCTCGACATGCGCGAGCGCCTGATCGGCGCGCTGCTGCTCGGCAACAACATCGCCAATATCAGCGCGTCCGCGCTCGCCACCAGCATCTTCACGGCCTGGTTCGGCGATGTCGGCGTGCTCTATGCCACCGGCGTGATGACGGCACTGGTCGTGATCTTCGCGGAGGTGCTGCCGAAGACCATCGCCATCAACGCGCCCGACCGCATGGCGCTTGCGGTCGCCCGCCCGATGCGGCTGACGATGTACGTGCTGGGACCGCTGCTGCGGATCGTCGAGGTCATCGTCCGCCTGTTGATGCGCTTGTTTGGTTTGGCGGGCGAGCATCAGGCGATCCTGTCGCCGACCGAGCGCCTGCGCGGCGCCGTCGACCTGCTGCACCACGAGGGCAAGGTCGAGAAGCAGGACCGCGACATGCTCGGCGGCCTGCTCGATCTGCGCGAACTCCAGGTTTCCGACGTCATGATCCACCGCACCGAGATGATGATGATCAATGCCGACCTGCCGCCGGAGGAACTGGTGCGCGAGGTGCTGGCGACCGAGTACACCCGCATTCCGCTGTGGCGCGAGAAGCCGGAAAACATCATCGGCGTGCTTCACGCCAAGGATTTGTTGCGCGCAATCCGTGCATCCGACGGTGACACCTCGCGCATCGACGTCTCCACCATCGCATTGCCGCCTTGGTTCGTGCCGGAAATGCGCCCGGTCTCCGAGCAGCTCAAGGCGTTCCGGCGCCGAAAGACCCATTTCGCCCTCGTCGTCGACGAATACGGCGAGGTTGAAGGTCTCGTGACGCTGGAAGACATTTTGGAAGAGATCGTCGGCGACATCTCCGACGAGCACGACGTCGTGGTCGCCGGCGTGCGCGCCCAGCCGGACGGCTCGGTCGTGGTCGACGGCTCGGTGCCGATCCGCGATCTCAATCGCGCCATGGACTGGCACCTGCCCGATGAAGAGGCAACGACGGTCGCCGGCCTCGTCATTCACGAGGCGCGCTCGATCCCCGACCGCGGCCAGAGTTTCACGTTCCACGGTTTCCGTTTCCGCGTCCTCCGCCGCGAACGCAACCGCATCACCGCGCTCCGTATTTCACCGGTGCCGCGTGACGCGGAGATGGAGGAAGCCAAGCCGAGAAGGGCGGGGACGTCGTTCTAGCCGTCACAACAGGTGTCATCGCCCGCGAAGGCGGGCGATCCAGTACGCCGCGGCAGTTCGATTCCAGCTGCGCCGTCTCGGATTACTGGATGCCCGCCTTCGCGGGGCATGACAGCCGTTATCCTTCCTCCGGCGCCTGCGCGTGGATCGCGAGCGCGTGCACGCTGCCTGAGAGTTCCGCGGCCAGCGCCGAATTTATCATGCGGTGGCGATCGACCCGGCTCTTCCCTTTGAAGGCCTGAGACACGATATAGACGCGAAAGTGCGTCTCGCCGCTCGGTCGATGGCCGGCGTGGCCCTCATGCAAATGTGACTCGTCGACAACCTGCAGGCTTTCCGGCGTGAAAGCTTCCTGCAACTTGTTGCTGATAGTGTCTTTCATAACCATGAGTGCCATTAAAGCGTGCGGCCGCACTCCGTCAATTGCATAGGCCGCCTGCGGCGGCCGTACCTCGAAGACGCCGGAGTGAAACTTCGGCTGCGGGTTCCCAGCTAATTGCAATGTCAAGACTTGAAGGTTTTTGCATTGCGTAGTCAAAGTCAGTCATGCCGATCGATTCATCAAAGTTCTTCGACTCCATCCGGGTCAAGCCGAAAGGCAAGCAGCCGGAAGTGAAGCCGCGCGACGCCGTGGTCAACTGCGAATGGGCCGGGTGTCAGAACAAGGGCGCGCACCGTGCGCCGAAGGGCCGCGAGAACCAGCGCGAGTACTGGCACTTCTGCTTGAACCACGTGCGCGAGTACAACCAGAACTACAATTTCTTCTCCGGCATGAATGCCGATGCCGTCGCGCGCTACCAGAAGGATGCGCTGACCGGCCACCGCCCGACCTGGAAGATGGGCGCCAATGGCGGCAAGAAGGGCGCGGAAGCCGAGATCGACATGGCGTCCGATCCGTTCAGCATGTTCAGTGAGATCAACGGCCGCGCGGGCTGGCGGAAGGGTCCGCAGGCCGAGCCCAAGGCCGAGACGCGCAAGGTGATGAACGCCGAGCGCAAGGCGCTCCAGGTCATGGGCCTCGGCCCCGATTCCACGCTCGCCGACGTCAAGAGCAAGTACAAGGCGCTGGTCAAGCAGCACCACCCCGACGCCAACGGCGGCGACCGGTCGACCGAAGACCGCCTGATCGAGATCATCAAGGCGTATAATTATTTGAAGACGGTGGTCCGCGAGGCCTAGGCTACGCCTTCCGGGAAGGACAGTTCGCAAACCAGTCCTTCCGGCCTCCATTGCCGGGTAATGGTTCCGCGCAAGGTCCGGATGATGCCGTCGACCGCGCCGATTCCAAAGCCCTTGCGCGTCGGCGCCTCGTTGACCCGAGGACCGCCGCTCTCCGACCAGTGCAGCACGAGAGGTTCTGCACCATTGGTCTCCCAGCTGATCTCCAACCTGCCCGAAGGCCTCGACAGCGCGCCATATTTGGCGGCGTTGGTGGCGAGCTCATGCAGCGCGACTGCGATCGACTGGGCCAGCGTGGGCGGCAGGCGGACGTCGTCTCCCGCGATTTTGATCCGCTCGCCGTCCCGGCATGCGTACGGCCGGAGTTCCTCCTCGACGATGGTCTTCAGATTTGCGCCGGTCCAACGCGAAGCCGAGAACAGCCTCTGCACGTTGGCAAGCGCGCTGAGCCGGCCTGCAAACGCGGTCTGGAACTCTTCTGCGGTATCCGCCTTCGTCAGCCGCAGCATCGCCTGAGCCACTGCGAGCAGGTTGTTGGAACGATGATCGACCTCGGAGGTGAGGAGCATCATCCTCTGCTCGGCCTGCTTGCGAGCCGTGATGTCGACCAGCATGTTCACCGCGCCGACCAACCGGCCGCGTTCGTCGCGCAGCGGCGTCGGATAGGGCATGAAGCAGATCCGGGAGCCGTCCGGCCGCTCGGCCACGGCCTCGACGTCGCGCACTGGCCGGTTCTGCTTGAGCGCGATGGCCATCGGGCATTCAGCGTGGGGAAGCGCCGTGCCGTCGGGCAGATAGAGTTTCCAGGTCACGCACCACATCTCGCCGATCTTCGGCGTGCGTCCGGCAAAATCGATGCAGGCGCGATTGAAGAAGGTGATGCAGCCTTCCGCGTCGGTTGTGTAGATCGCGGCCGGCAGAGCCTGCAGCAAGTCGCGGAATCGTCTTTCAGAATCCGTGCTGGTCTGGGTCCGGCTGGCGGCATAGCCGGCGGCGATCTCGCCAATCCTCGCCTCGTCCGATTGTCCAAACAAGTCCAGCATTGGAAATCCTGATCCGAGGGGGCACACGGTTAAGTCCCCAGACCCTGAGATGTTCCAAGGTCGTCGCCCCGGACCGTGCGCGCGTTCCCGCAATCACGATCTCGCGCGACGGCTCTGCCGTCTCATCGTGCGTCCGGGCGAGGCACGACAGCGCAGTGAACGGCCCGGCTGTCGTGCCCTTCTGCCCTATTCGCCGGAAGCCTTCGGCATTTCCCCCACATAGGACGAACTCGGCCGGATCAACCGCCCCGTCCGCTGCTGCTCGCGCGCATGCGCGGTCCATCCTGCGCTACGCGCCACCGCGAAGATCGGCGTGAAAGCCTGCCGTGGAATCGCGAGCGCATCGAGCAGGATCGCGGTAAAGAACTCGACATTCGTCTCCAGCGGCCGGTCCGGATTTTTCTTGCGCAGCGCGCTGCGGATATAGGCCTCGACCTCGCCGGCAAACGGCAGATCGGTGCCATTGGACGCCAGCGCCTCGACCGCGGTCTTGAGCACGTCGGCGCGCGGATCGCGGACGCGATAGACGCGGTGGCCAAAGCCCATCATCCGCTCGCCGCGCGCCAGCGCCGCATCCACCCACGGCTGGATTCGCTCGCGCGAACCGATCGCGTCGAGCATTTCCAGCACCGGCTCCGGCGCGCCGCCGTGCAAGGGGCCCGTGAGCGCGCAATAGCCGGCGGTCACTGCGGCAAACAGATCGGCCTGCGTCGAGGCCACCACGCGCGCGGTGAAGGTCGAGGCGTTCATGCCGTGGTCGCTGGCGGTGACGAGATAGGCGTCCAGCGCGGTGACCTCGCGCGTTGCAGGCGCGCGCCCATGCAGCATGCGAAGCGTATCGGCGCCGTGGCTCGCGTTCGGATCGGGCGCGATCGGATCGAGCCCCTTGGTGCGCCGGACCAGCGCGCCTGCGATCACCGGAAAGGCGCCGACGATGGTCGCTTCATGCTCGAGCCCGTGCTCGGCGCGAAGTCCTGCGACCGCCGCGCGGAACCCGTCGACGATACCCATGCCGTGCGTCGCCGGCAGCAGCTCGTCCAGCCGCGCGAAGGCCCGCTCGCGCGCGGCACCGAGGCTCGCCCGCACATTGGCTTCGCTCAGCGTGGTCTTGCTCGCGCCATTCCAGAGCCGGGCGGTGACGCCCTCGAAGCTCGACTGGCTTGCGAGGGTACCGACATGCTCGCCGGCGATGATCAGCTCGCCGCGCTCGCCATCGACATGGCTCAGCACGGTCTCGGCCGCGGGAACGCCGTCCAGCCCGATCTGGCTTTTGGTGAGGTGGATGTTCATGACCCAATCTCCTTTGCACTGCACCAGGAGAAAATCAGGCCTCTCGACAGATTGATCAATCTTGATTACATAAATCAATATGAATAATTCCGAGGAGCTCTATCTGTCGGCCCGGGAAGCTGCCGCCGAGCTCGCGATCTCGCCGGCCACCCTCTACGCCTATGTCAGCCGTGGCCTGATCCGCTCCGAGCCGACGCCGGATTCGCGAAAAAACCGCTACCGGGCCGAGGACGTCCGCGCCCTCAAGGAGCGCCGGGTGCCGTCGCCGGAGCCGCGCGGCTTGCGCAGCTTCGATGCCGACCTGCCGGTCATGGACACGGAGATCTCGACCATCACCGAGGAGGGCGCGATCTACCGCGGCGTCAATTGCGTCGATCTCGCCGAGAACGACACGCTGGAGCACACGGCGACGCTGCTGTGGGACGTCTCCGACGTCGATCCCTTCACGCCGGACAATCAGCCCCATATCTCCGACGAGATGCGCGCGATCGCAGAGGCCGCGCGCCGCGCCGCGCCGATCGACCGTGCCATCGCGGTGCTGGCGCTTGCGACCAGCGCGGACGCGCGTGCATTCACCCGCGCGCCCGACGGCCGCGCGATGGTCGGCGGGCGCATTGTCCGGCTCCTGGTTGCGACCATGCTCAATGCCGAGCCGTCGTCCGAGCCGCTGCACCAGCAGATCGCGAAGGCCTGGGCGCCCGACAACAAGCACGCGCCCGACCTCATCCGCCGCGCGCTGGTGCTGCTCGCCGATCATGAATTGAACGCCTCGACCTTCACCGCGCGCTGCGCGGCATCGACCGGCCTCAACCTCTATGACTCCGTCATAGCCGGCCTCGCCGCGTTGAAAGGGCCGAAGCATGGTGGCGCCGGCGTGCTGGCCTCGCAGCTCGTCAAGGCACTGGTCGATCGCGATGTCGCCCCGATGGTTCGCGAGCGCGTCGCCTTGGGTGAGCGCTTTGCCGGCTTCGGCCACGGCGTCTACAAGCGCGGCGATCCCCGCGCGCAGTCGCTGCTGAACGCGCTGGCGCGTGCCGGCGCACCGCGCAAATTCACGCGCGAAGTGCCGGAGCGGATCGTCGAGGCGACCGGCGAGCTCGTCAATATCGACTACGCGCTCGCCGTCCTCGTGCACGCGCTGCGCCTGCCCTTAGGCAGCGAGCTCGCGCTGTTCGCGATGGCCCGCAGCGTCGGCTGGATCGCGCACGCCAGCGAGCAATTGCAGTTCGGCAAGCTGATCCGCCCGCGCGCAAGGTATGTGGGGCCGGCCCCGGGGCGAAGGGTGGTGGCGGTGGAGTTGAAGAGCTGAGAGGGGCGGCGAGGTGCGCTGTCACCCTCCCCTGGAGGGGGAGGGTCGGCGCACGTTGAGCGCAGCGAAGCGGGCGACGGGGAGGGGTGATCTCTCCACACGGGCACTGTTCGAGTGGAGAGATCACCCCACCCCGCTCGCGCTTCGCGCGATCGACCCTCCCCCTCCAGGGGAGGGTAAGAACTAAGCCCGCGGCTTGGACGTCGCGACGAGGCCGTTCTGCCGGCGGCGGTAGTACCAGATGCCAAGGCCGCCGATGATCGCCACGGCCACCACCATCAAAATCCAGATGTGCTTGAACGGATGCCCGTGGTGCGGCACCCCGAAATATTGGTGAAACGCCGACACCGCCAGCACGCCCGGCAGCACATGTGCTGGCGCCCAGACCAGGATCGCCGGGATGTTCACCGCATAGAATTTTGCCGGCGCCATGCCGAGCGCCCCGGCTGTCACCGGCACGAAAGCGCGGATCGGCGGCACGAAGCGGGCAAAGAACACGGCCCAGGTGCCGAAGCGGTGGAAGAAGCTTTCGCTCTCCGCGACCACGCGCGGATATTTGGTCAGGGGCCAGGTGTTGAGGATCTCGCGCTGCTGCCGGTGCCCGATCCAGTAGGCCGAGCCGTCGCCAAGCACGGCGCCGATTGCCGCCGCCAGCAGCACCCATTGGAGCTTCAATTCCCCGCCTGGAACCAGCGCGCTCAGCGCCAGAATGATGGTCGAGCCGGGGATCACCGACCCCACCACCGGGACGGCTTCGAGCAGCGCCGCCAGGAACAGGGTCAGATAGGCCAGCCACGCATGGGCCGAAACGAAGGAGATGAGGGGATCGAGAAAGGACGTCACGTCGTCTTTCGTGGGGGGCTGGAGCACCGGGGGTTCGGACCCTACATAAGTAGTCGCACGCGGTAAAAGTGCCATTCGCGTGGGCAGGCCACGCCTCCCGCCCGAAATTCGAGCGTGATTCGCAAGGCAGCCCTCCAAAAATCGCGTTCCTTGCCTATCTAAATGAAAAGACAATGGAACTTTGATTGGGGCGCGGGCTTCTGCCGGCACGTTGTCTCTGATAGGTTCGCAACCGCACCCAGCCGCAGCCAACGTGCAAATAACTGGTCTCGGGACCGCCCGGGGCCTCGGAGGATTGATGACGACCGCCGCCCTGTCCAAAGTTGAGGAAGTTTCCGGTTTGCCCGACATGAAGGTGTCGGTGCGCCAGGTGTTCGGGATCGACAGCGATCTCGAAGTCCCGGCCTATTCCGAAGTCGATCCTCATGTGCCCGAAGTCGATTCCGACTACCGCTTCGACCGCGCCACCACGCTCGCCATTCTCGCCGGCTTTGCCCGCAATCGCCGCGTGATGGTCACCGGCTATCACGGCACCGGTAAATCCACCCATATCGAGCAGGTCGCCGCGCGCCTGAACTGGCCCTGCGTGCGCGTCAACCTCGACAGCCACATCAGCCGTATCGACCTCGTCGGCAAGGACTCGATCGTGGTCCGCGACGGCAAGCAGGTCACCGAATTCCGCGACGGCATCCTGCCCTGGGCGCTCCAGAACAACGTCGCGCTGGTGTTCGACGAATACGACGCCGGCCGCCCCGACGTGATGTTCGTGATCCAGCGCGTGCTGGAGGTCTCCGGCCGCCTGACGCTGCTCGACCAGAACAAGGTGATCAAGCCGCACCCGGCGTTTCGCCTGTTCTCGACCGCCAACACGGTCGGCCTCGGCGACACCTCGGGCCTCTATCACGGCACCCAGCAGATCAACCAGGGCCAGATGGACCGCTGGTCGATCGTCACCACGCTGAACTATCTCAGCCACGACGAGGAAGTGGAGATCGTGCTGGCCAAGGCCAAGCACTATCGCACCCAGGAGGGCCGCGACATCGTCAACAAGATGGTTCGCCTCGCCGATCTCACCCGCAACGCCTTCGCCAATGGCGATCTGTCGACGGTGATGAGCCCGCGCACGGTGATCACCTGGGCCGAGAACGCCGATATCTTCGGCGATATCGGCTTCGCGTTCCGGGTCACCTTCCTCAACAAGTGCGACGAGCTCGAGCGTCCCCTGGTCGCCGAGTTCTACCAGCGCTGCTTCAACGCGGAGCTGCCGGAATCGGCGGTCAACGTGGCGCTCAGCTAGACCATGCCGAACATCACCGTCGAGCGCACCATTGGGACCACCAAGAAGGCTGTGCTCGCCGGGCTCGGCGCCTATAACGACGAGCAGTTCGGGAAGCAGAAGGTCAAGAGCATCGCGGTCTCGCTGAAAGATCGCGGCAAGATCGTCGGCGGCGTCGTCGGACACCTCTGGGGCACGGTTCTGTTCATCCAGTATTTTTGGATCGACCAGAAGCAGCGCGGCAAGGGTTCTGGGACGAAGCTGATCGCAGCGATCGAGGACGAGGCAAGACGGCAGGGCGCGGTCCAGGCCCATGTCGATACGATGAGTTTCCAGGCGCCGGGCTTCTATCGTTCCCAAGGGTACGAGGAGTTCGGCACCCTCAAGGGCTATCCCGGCGGCGTGACGCGCCATTCGTTTACGAAGTCGCTATGAGCACATCATCATCCAATTCCAAATTCCGTAACACCAAGGAAGCCCCGACCGAGCCGTTCAAGCGCTCGGTGGCCTCCTGCCTGAAGGCGATCGCGAAGTCGCCCGAGCTCGAGGTCAGTTTTGCGGCCGAGCGCCCCGGTCTGGCGCCGGGCAAAGCGCGGCTGCCGGAGCCGGCGCGAAAAATGACAAAACGTGACGCTGCGATCGTGCGCGGCCACGCCGATTCCATCGCGCTCAAGATCGCCTGCCACGATGCAAAGCTGCATCGCAAGCTGATGCCCGGCAATCCGCAGGCGCGCGGCGTGTTCGAGGCTGTCGAGCAGGCCCGCGTCGAGGCGATCGGCGCGCGCCGCATGGCGGGCGTTGCGAAAAACCTCAGCGCGATGCTCGACGATCATTTCCATCGCGGCAAGTTCGACGAAATCACCGACCGTGCCGATGCGCCGCTGGCGGATGCGCTGGCGATGCTGGTGCGCGAGCGCCTGACCGGCATGGCGCCGCCCACTGCGGCGAAGAAGATGGTCGATCTCTGGCGGCCCATTCTCGAGGACAAGATCGGCAAGCGGCTCGACCGGCTCGATGGCCTGGTCGAGGACCAGACCAGGTTCGGCGACGCCGTGCATGACCTGTTGACCGCGCTCGAGCTCGGCGACGAGCGCAGCGCCGACAGCGAAGACAATGACGACGACGAGGAGAACCGCGACGGCGACAACGATCAGTCCGGCGCCGAGGGCTCGCCCGATTCCGATGCCGCGCAGGAGATGAGCGCCGACCAGGCGCAGGCCTCCAGCGAGGAGATGAGCGAGAGCGCGATGGAAAGCGCGCAGGCCTCGACCTCCGACACGTTCGACGACGGTGAGCTCGGCGACGACGAGACCCCGGGCGAGGCGACGCGTCCGAACGCGCACGGCAAGAACGAGCCGCGCGGGCCGGAATATCACGCCTTCGCGCCGAAATTCGACGAGGTCATCGCGGCCGAAGACCTCTGCGACCATGACGAGCTGGAGCGCCTGCGCGCCTATCTCGACAAGCAGCTCGCGCATCTGCAGGGCATCGTCGCCCGCCTCGCCAACCGCCTTCAGAGGCGCTTGATGGCGCAGCAGAACCGCGCCTGGGACTTCGACCTCGAAGAGGGCATTCTGGATCCGGCGCGGCTGTCGCGCGTGGTGACCGATCCCTATCACCCGCTCTCCTTCATGCACGAGAAGGAGGCGACGTTCCGCGACACCGTGGTGACGCTGCTGCTCGACAATTCCGGCTCGATGCGCGGCCGCCCGATCACGGTCGCCGCGACCTGCGCCGACATCCTGGCGCGCACGCTGGAGCGTTGCGGCGTCAAGGTCGAGATCCTCGGCTTCACCACGCGCGCCTGGAAGGGCGGGCAATCGCGCGAGGCGTGGCTTGCCGCCGGCAAGCCGGCCAATCCCGGCCGCCTCAACGATCTCCGCCACATCATCTACAAGTCGGCGGATGCCCCCTGGCGCCGCGCGCGCAAGAACCTCGGCCTGATGATGCGTGAGGGGCTGCTGAAGGAGAACATCGACGGCGAGGCGCTGGACTGGGCGCACAAGCGCCTGCTCGGCCGGCCCGAGCAGCGCAAGATCCTGATGATGATCTCCGATGGTGCGCCGGTCGACGATTCCACGCTGTCGGTCAATCCCGGCAACTATCTCGAGCGGCACCTGCGCCACATCATCGAGGAGATCGAGACCCGCTCGCCGGTCGAGCTGATCGCGATCGGCATCGGCCATGACGTGACGCGCTACTATCGCCGCGCGGTGACGATCGTGGATGCCGAAGAGCTCGGCGGTGCCATCACCGAGAAGCTCGCCGAGCTGTTCAGCGAGACCAACACCGCGCCCACGCATCAGGCCGGTCGCCCGCGGCGCAAATTGCATTCGTGAGCACGCAATCGTCCCGCCGCAGCTTTCTTGGCCACGCGGCGGCGGGATTTTCCACTCTCGCACTCGCCCGACTGGCGCAAGCGCAGCCGACGACAGAGCCGCCGCCGCGCGCCGCGCAGATCGAGCACGCCGTCACCGAGCCTGTCAGCGTCGAGGTGAACGCGCGGCCGATTCCCAATTTCGAGCCGCGCGACCGCTCGCGCGTGCGCTTCGGTCAGCTGCAATATCGCAGCGGCCTGGTGCTGACCTCGCCCTATCGCGGCTTCGGCGGCCTGTCCGGCATCCGGCTCGATGCGAAGGGCGAGCGCTTCCTCGCGCTCTCCGACCAGGGCGGCTGGTTCACCGGCAGCATCCGCTATTCCGGCGGCAAGATGATCGGGCTCGACGATGTCGAGGCGTCCCCGATGCTCAATTCCGAGGGCCGGCCGATCACGGAGAAGCGGTTCTGGTACGACACCGAGTCGCTCGCGCGCGACGGTAATGTCGTTTATGTCGGACTCGAACGCGTCAACCAGATCCTGCGCTTTGATTTTGCGAAAGGCGGCACGCGCGCCCGCGGCGAGGTGTTGCCGACGCCGCCCGCCCTGCGGAAGCTGCCCTCCAACAAGGGGCTCGAAGCGATGGTCGTCGTGCCGAAAGGCCAGCCGCTGGCGGGCACCCTGGTCGCCTTCTCCGAGCGCGGGCTCGACGCCGACGGCAATCTGGTCGCGTTCCTGATCGGCGGTCCGTCGCCCGGCCAGTTCAGCGTCCGCCGCACCGAAAAATTCGACATCAGCGACGCCGTGCTGCTGCCGTCCGGCGAGCTTCTCATCCTCGAGCGCAAATTCTCCTGGTTCACCGGTATCAACATCCGCATTCGGTCGATCCCCCTGAAATCGATCGCGCCGGGCGCGCTGGTCGACGGCCCCGCGCTGTTCGCCGCCGATCTCGGCCACGAGGTCGACAACATGGAAGGCATCGACGCCCACGTCACCCCCGAAGGCGAGACGGTGCTGACGATGGTGTCGGACGACAATTTCTCGATGCTCCAGCGCACGCTGCTGCTGCAGTTCACGCTGATGGAGTAGGGCTCGTCCTCACAGGCGCTGGCCTTTCGGCTTGACGTTGCCGGGGTCGTCAATCCACACCTTCCGAGGATGAACGTGCAATGCCCGTCCTGCGACACAACATCATGCCCCTCCGCCGCGCCATCCTCGCCCTTGCCCTCACGCTCGCTGCATCCTCGCCGGCCTTCGCCACGGCCGAGCATCGGTATGGAAAGAACGAATACGCCATCATCCAGGGCGGCCGCGCGCCGAACGGGAAGCTGTCCGTCGCAGCCCATGGCGGCGGCGAGTCCGGGAGCGAAGGCTTTCGCATCTACCTGATGGCTGAGCCCGGCCATCGCCGGCTGATGACGCTCGACAATGTTGACGACGACAACATTCTGGACTCGGCGCCGGATGCCTTCCACGCCGCCTGGTCGCCGGACTCGCGCACCGTCGCGGTGTCGTTCCGCAGCGAGCGCCACATCGTCACGCTGAACATCTATGCTATCGACGGCAACCGCGCGAAGCTGCTCGACGGGCCGGACCTGTTCCGCGACGCGACCAGCCGCACCGTCGATCGCGCCAATGACGGCGACATGCGCACCTCCGTGCCGGCGCTGACTTGGCTGTCGCCGCGCCGCTTCCACCTCACCGAGTATCGTGTGTTCGTGGAAGACGACACTGTCCTCGCCGATAAACTCGGCCCGCTCGGCAAGGCGTCGAAGCGCGACGGCGGCGGCAATACGATCCAGTTCTCGGCGGAGGCCGATGGCGAGCTGATGCCCGATGGCAAGATCCGCATGGGCAAGCCGCAGCCGGGGAAGTTCCAGGACGTGGATTAGCGCGCCCGCAATGCATGGCCCGGCCTGCGGCCATGCCGCCTGCGCAACTGGCAATTCGCGATTCGCCTACTAAACTTCATGCAATCGCTTCCATCCCTCCATCCCCCGGAACTCCCCGCATGAGCGCCCTGTTTTCCCCGATCAAGCTGCGCGGCCTGACGCTGAAGAACCGCGTTGTCGTGTCGCCGATGTGCCAATATTCGGCCGACGACGGCGTCGCCACCGACTGGCATTTCACCCACATCAACAACCTCGCGCTGTCGGGCGCGTCGATGTTCTGCATCGAGGCGACCCATGTCGAGGCGATCGGGCGCATCACGCCGGGCTGTCTCGGGCTCTACAGCGACGCTTGCGAGGCCGCGCTGAAGCAGATCCTCACCTCCGTGCGCAAGCATTCCTCGACGGCCATCGCGATGCAGCTCGCCCATGCCGGCCGCAAGGCCTCCAGCGCGCGGCCCTGGGACGGCGGCCAGCTCATTCCGCAGAGTGCGGGCGGCTGGCAGACGGTGGCGCCGTCGGCGTTGCCGCACAAGGAGGGCGAGGCCGCGCCGCTGGCGCTCGATGCCGCGGGCCTGAAGCGCATCCGCGACGCCTTCGTCGACAGTGCGAAGCGCGCGGCCCGGCTCGGCATCGACGCGATCGAGCTGCACGGCGCGCACGGCTATCTCATGCATCAGTTCCTCTCGCCGATCTCGAACAGGCGCACCGACGAGTATGGCGGCTCGCTCGAGAACCGCATGCGCTTTCCGCTGGAGATCTACGACGCGGTGCGCGCGGTCTTCCCGCACGACAAGCCGGTCGGCATGCGGGTGTCGTCGACCGACTGGGTCGAGGGCGGCTGGGATCTGGCGCAGACCATCACGTTCGCCAACGCGCTGAAGGCGCGCGGCGTCGACTGGATCGATGCCTCCTCCGGCGGCGTCTCGCCGCTGCAGAAGATCCCGCTCGGCCCCGGCTATCAGGTGCAGTTTGCCGAGGCCATCAAGCGCGAGACCGGATTGCCCACCATCGCCGTCGGCCTGATCACCGAAGCCAAACACGCCGAGGAGATCGTGGCATCCGGCAAGGCCGACATGGTCGCGCTCGGCCGCAGCTTGCTCTACGATCCCCGCTGGGGCTGGCACGCCGCGGCCGAACTCGGCGGCGAAGTCGAAGCCCCGCCGCAATACTGGCGCTCGCAGCCGTCGACGCAAAAGGCGCTGTTCGGCAAGACCACGTTCGGGGCGAGGTAGGGCGGCGCCGCACGCCCAAGTCCCGCGCCCTCACGCATCCGTAACTCTCCTCACCTTCCACGCTCCGCAAAACTGGCCTAACCTCTGCGCGTTCAACTCCTCACGGAGGCCCGCCATGCGGTTTCGTGTTCGCAAGACTGCCCACGTGTTCGAACGCGTGGGCCTCGCGATGGCAGGCGCGGCGTGCGGGTTGTTCGTCGGCGCCTATGTGGGATCTGCGATCGCCCCGCTCACCACGCAGGGTTTTCTGCTGATGATGATGCTGCTCGGCTTCGTCGGCTTCTATCTCGGCATCGACACGCCGCAGCTGCCGTTCGACGATGCCCACAGCGCCATCGACGCCGCGGAATTCCTGAGCGCCGCCGGCACGCTCTGCGCCACGCTCACCGCGCTCGCCTCCGTCGCCGTCATCGTGCTGCGCCTCGAGCCGCATTTGGCGTGGACCTGGCTCGCTCTGTTCGGCTGGGTCGCCGGCGTCGCCATGCAGATCGTCGCCGGCACGAAAGCCAGGATGCGGGCGTAGCTTTCTTTCTTACCCTCCCCCTCCAGGGGAGGGTAAGCAAGCGGCTCGTTATTTTCCCTAAAACACCACGCCGATCCGCGAGCCGCGCTTCCAGGCGATGCGACAGCGCTTCTTGGTGTTGACGTGGAGCAGCTCGAACCTGTCGGGGATAGTCACCTGCCCGCCGAGATCGACGCAGGCGCCGCCGGGCGAATAGTCGATCAGCGTGCAGGGGATCACCGGCGCGCGCGGGTCGGTGATGATCTTGGCCTGGCGGGACACCAGCCCGGAAGGTTTCACGCGGGCATGTCGGCGCGGATGCATTGGCACTCTCCTCCAATTCCGCGGACGGCGCGGGTGGTCTTGAGCGACATGATGGAAAAGAGTTGATGCGATCCGACTAAGGCCGGCCTGAGAATTTTAATGAAAAGTAGCAGCGAACGGAGAAAGCGCCGGTAGCGGGGTGCCCACCCTCCCCTGGAGGGGGCCGAGACGAGCGAAGCTCGCTCGTGGGTCGATCGCGCGTAGCGCGAGCGGGGTGGGGTGATCTCTCAACACGGGCAGTGTTGGAGGTGGAGAGACCTTCACCCCACCCCGTCTCATATTTCGCTGTGCTCAATATGAGCCGACCCTCCCCCTCCAGGGGAGGGTGGCAGCGAGTCCGGAGCGGCTTCAGCATGCGGCCTCACCGGCATCGGCACGGTCACATAATCCTTCGGCAAGTTCACCGGCCGGTAGCCCGGCTCCACCGCCATCCGCTTCAGCACGCTCTCGTGCACATGGGCGCCTTCGGGGATCACGCGCGGCTCGCAATCGGGGATGTAGAAGCCCAGGAAAACCTTCCGCTCCGGCCATTCCTTGTACTTCGCGCTCTTCGGCAGATATTCCAGCACGCGCCAGAGCGCCGTCATCGAATTGTGCAGCTCGCCCACCTTGCCGGTGTATTCAGGCTCGACATACCTGAACGGCGAGTTCTTGCGCTGGATGCCCCAGGCGAGCTGGTTCACGGTGCGCGGGTTGAAGTTCAGCCCGGCCTTCGCGGCTTCCTCGATCATCCAGATCAGCGGATATTTGGACTCGCCGCTTTCGGCTTCCGGATAGCCGCCGCCGACGTCGCAATGCACGCCGGCGAACCAAACCTGCAAAATGTCCTGCGGCTCCTTCTTCTCGTCGGGCACATAGCGGTTGCGCCAATATTCCTGCGGCTCCTCATACTCTTTCAGGCGGAACATGCAGCGCCGCTCGTCGATCGCGATCGCCTGCCGGAAGATTTTGACGCTCGGATTGCGCAGCGTGAAGGCGAGCTCCTCCAGGCTGAACACGAAGAAGAAATTGTCGCGCCGCGGCACGATCACGCTCGCCACCGTGTCCCAGACCCCGATGAAGTGGATGGTCGGCCAGCGCGTCGAGGTGATGCGCGCGAATTGTGCCGCGAGGTCGAATTCGTCCTTCGGCAGCGGCCCGCTCTCGTCGAAGGCGACATCCTTGAGGTCCTCGATGTCGTTGCCGCGCCCGGTGCCGGAATATTGCTTGTAGGCGACGAGGCCGGAGCCTGCGAGGTTCGCCTGCTCCGGCGAGATCAGACCAATTTTGTGGATCAGCCCCGCCAGCACCCGCACGGTATAGGCGCCGCGCGAGAAGCCGAACAGGTAGATGCGGTCGCCCGGCGCGTAATGCTCGACCAGGAAGCAATAGGCTGAGAGCACGTTGTCATCGAGCCCGTAGCCGGTGGCGAGCCCCAGCACGAGATTGACGTTGGCCTTGAGCCGGTGCCACGTCGAAGGCTCCGTCACCGTGCCGACGCCCGGATCGTAAAACACCATCTGCCGCGGCTGCGTCTTGTCGGTCTTGCGCAGGCAGCGATAGAGCTTCAGGACGTTGGAGATGTTCTCCGAGATCTCGTTGCCGGTGCCGTCACAGCAGATGACGAGGTTTTTCGGCTCGGTTTTGGGTTTGTGCTGGTCGTCGTGCTGCACAGGTCAGCCCCTCCCGGTGATGCTACCGGGACGAGTATAGCGAAAACGGATGGCAGCGAGGAGACGAAGTCGGCATCAGTGGCATGGTGCCTCATTGCTCCATCATCTGTTGACATTAACCGCTTGTTAACCATGCCGTCGCCTAATGTGGACAATGGGGGGTCACCATGTCGGCCCATATGACGCGACCGAAATTGATGCCTGTTTTGGCCGATCCAGCCTTTCATGCGCTGATCGGGCCGGCGGTTCGCGTTACGGCTGTCCTACGGAGCAAAACCATGTTCGGGAAGGACGATCTAGTGGACAATCTCAGCCGCGATCTCGATCGTGCGCGCCTGCGACGCGACGCACTCGCATCCGAAGCCACGACTCTCACGGCTCAGATCGCCGAAATCGAAGCCCGCCTTTCGGAAGAGAAGACCAGGCGGGAGCGTGATCGCGTCCTGGGCGAAATCGACGCGATAAGAACGCGAATCAAGCAAGCCGCCGGCGCGTTTGCACCGGTCGTCGATGGTCTCTCCAGGGCGATCGAGTCGGCCTCGGCCGTCGTGCCCGAGGCCCGCGATCTCAATAGTTTCATCGTGTCGGTGGCGACCGAAATCGACAGCGTGCTTGATCCCCTGTTGCGCGAACTCGATCAGCGCGCGGATGCGGTGCGGGCAGGACAGGCCGTGCTGGACCTCCCGCGTTCGGCCAATGAAGCGCCCATCGTGCCGCCCATCGAGCCATCAAAAGACAGCATCGATCGCCTGCTTCGCTTCCCGGCATGGCTGTCTCGCGACAAGGAGCCGGAGAAAAAGGAATCAGCGGAGACCCCGCGCAGCACGGCAGCGTGAACGCGGCGGTTGGTTCCTTGCGGCCCATCCTTCGAGACGCCCGCCTTCGGCGGGCTCCTCAGGATGAGGACGCGTTTTGCGGCGCGTAGCCTTCCCCCACAAGCGGAGGGCAATCGCATATGAAGATTTACACGAGGTCGTCATGCCCGGGCTTGTCCCGGGCATCCACGTTCTCCGTGCCTTGGGAAAGGCGTGGATGGCCGGGACATAGGCGAGCGAAGCGACGCCGTCCTTCAGACGGCTACGCCCGGCCATGACGCTCTGGCGGTATCGCGCTCAGTTTGCCGAGCGGCGCAGGAAGGCCGGGATGTCGAGAAGGTCTTCGTCGGCTATATTGCGCGGAGACGTGCGGCCGTAAGGATCGAGCGGCTGTTGAGCTGCGCGGCGGGCATATTCCGGATCGGGCCTTGCCGGTTGCCCCGCGGGTCGGCCGGCCGCCGGGCGGAGCGGCGGGCTTTCCACCTGCGGAAGCGGCGCACTGCGCTGCTCGATGCGATCGGCGATGCGGCGGCTGTCGTCGCGCAGCCTGCCGGCGAGTTGCGTGAGCGGAGTTTCCGCCGGTCGCGCCAGGAGTGCCGGGTCGACATTGTCGATCCCGGTCGCCACCACCGAGACGCGGACGATGCCTTCGAGGCTTTCGTCGAACGACGCGCCGACGATGATGTTGGCGTCCGGGTCGGCCTCGTCGCGAATCCGCGTCGCGGCTTCGTCGACCTCGTACAGCATGAGATCCTTGCCGCCGGTGATGGAGATGATGAGGCCGCTGGCGCGCTTGATCGAGGGGTTCTCGATCAACGGATTGGAAATGGCGGCCACGGCGGCGGCGAGCACGCGTTTCTCGCCGGAAGCCTCGCCCCGTCCCATCATGGCCTTGCCCTTCTCCCGCATCACGGAGAGAACGTCGGCAAAATCGAGATTGATCAGGCCTTCCTTGACGATGAGGTCGCTGATGCAGGCCACGCCCGAGTAAAGCACCTGGTCGGCAAGGGCAAAGGCATCGGCGAATGTGGTCTTCGCGCTGGCCACCCGGAACAGGTTCTGGTTCGGGATGATCAGCAGGGTGTCGACCGTCGTCAGCAGCTCCTCGATGCCGGCTTCGGCAAAGCGCATGCGGCGCTGGCCCTCGAAATAGAATGGCTTGGTGACCACGCCGATCGTGAGGATGCCGAGCTCGCGCGCGGTCCTGGCGATGATGGGTGCGGCCCCGGTGCCAGTGCCGCCGCCCATGCCGGCCGTCACGAACACCATGTGCGCGCCGGTCAACTGATCGCGGATCGTATCGATGACCTCCTCGGCTGCGGCGCGTCCGAGTTCGGGCTGCGAGCCGGCGCCGAGGCCTGCGGTGACCTGGGTGCCCAGCTGGATCAGGCGCGGCGCCTTCGACATCGCAAGCGCCTGCGCGTCGGTATTGGCGACGACGAAGTCGACCCCCTGCAGCCCGGATGTGATCATGTTGTTGACGGCATTGCCGCCGGCGCCGCCGACTCCGAACACGACAATGCGGGCCTTCATCTCGTGAATATCGGTCATGCCAGTCATTCTGTCCTCGCGATTGCTCCGGCAGGCCGGGATGGAGAAGGGTTCGAGTGCTATCTGCGAGCCGCGCGGTCTGCGCCCACGATGGCCGCGGCCAGATGTCCCAATCGACGCGCGGCTCCGGCGGTCGTGCCGCCAGCCTGGCGACCGGTCCGTAAGTCCGCCACTTCGTCTTCCAGTCGTGCCGCCCACGCATTGGCTGCCGCCGTCTCGGCGGCCGCCTGCAGCAGCTCGACGGCCAGGCGATCGGCACGTTCGCGCTCGCGCTCGAACACTGCCCTGTAGGCGGCGGCGACATCTTCGAGCCGCGCGATCTCCGCCTTGAATGCTTCGGTCTCCATAGCGTTTTCGAGCGAAGTGGGTACCGATTCGCGCAAGGAAAACGCGTCAGAACAGGAATCCAATGTCTCGATCTTTGCCAGGGGGGCATCGACGTGGTCCGCCCGGCGGGCCCGTCGCGGGCGGGGCGTGTAGCGGAGTTCGGCGAGATCAACGCTCACCAGGGCCTTGCCGTCCTCCGCCCGCGAGCGCGGCAAGCGGCGACGTCTCGCCAGGGCACGAGCGGCCTCGCGCGAGATATTGAGCCGGGCACTGAGATCGGCATACGTCAACAACGCAACGCACATCGGCGCTTCTCCTGGAGCAAACCGGGAAGGCATTTCGAGCTAATGATGGCTGGACGATTACCGCAGGCTAGGCTGCGTTGGTTAACGGACGGTTAACGCGCGAGGGGCTGTGTCTTGTCCGTCTTGCGCAGGCAAGACGCTTGCCGACGAGGGCCGCTAGATAAGGCGCATTCGGGCGGCCCCAATTGAAATCGGATACGCGCGTTAGTCCGCGCGTATCCGAGCCAAATAATAAAGTTGGGCGCAGCGGCAGGACTCGAACCTGCAACCTCCCCGGTCAACCTCCTACAGACCGCGAATCAAAGAAGGCTGTCGTAACCGGGTGCTCTCTCCTGTTGAGCTACACTGCGTTTCTGCTCGCGCCGAGCGTGTTTCTCGGCGATGCGTTCCTCCCCCCACGGCTGCAGCTTCTCGATGAGAGGCGTCAGGTCGTAGGTGACGTGTCTCGCCACAGCGACCTCTTCGTCATTATGCGATGGAAGCAGGGCGAGCGCGCAGCCTTGGCAACTTATCGCCGGAGTCCCAGCCGGTTGCATGTGTTATTCGAGATGCCACCAGCGGGTGACTTTGATCACGAAAAGCAGCGGCCCCTAACGCCAACCGAACACATCAAGCTATTTGGACGTCGTTTACGCGAGGTCTGGGGTGATCAGATCGCTTTTGTTGACGCTGGCCACATCGATGACGAATTGCATAAAGAGGGATTGACGCGGCATCCGCTAACCGAGCTCTTAGAACGAGCCAGGCTCGCAGGCGTCGCAGCTTGTCCTGCTATTTCTCTTAGCCACTCAGTTACGTATCGGAAGGCTTGCCGACGCTTCGTTGAATGGCATCCGGAATTTCCAATTTGTGTTCGTGTTGAAGCGACGCACTTGGATAGCCCGACTTTTCAATCCGACTTGAGAGCGATGCTGGACGATCTCGGCTGTGGTGCCTCGCGTTCTCTTTTAGTGCTCGACTTCAAGACGCTCGAAACGTCCGTCGGTGAGATGCAAGATGAGTTCGTTGAGTTGATCGCTGATCAGATTGCGGACTTCCCCTTTCTCCACCATTGGAAAGGGTTTGCGATCGCTCTGAGCTCTTTTCCTGCCGCGGCTAAGTTACACTCGGGGCAGGTGAAGGAATATCCACGGACGGATTTGTCGCTCTATGAGAAGTTGATCTCCAACCCCAAAGGGCTCTTGAGAACCCCGATGTATGGGGACTACGCGCTGGATACGTCACCAATCCAAAAGCCTCAGAGACGAACGCCGTCAGCTCACCTCCGGTATTCGACGCCCCGGATGTATGCAATTGCGAAAGGGACTTCCGTAAAGAAGCCTCATGGGTATGAGGCGATTTTCCCTGTGGCTGATCTACTGACTTCGCAGGCGTTCTATGCTGGTCCAGCTTACAGTCAGGGCGACTCCTACATAGACGGTCTTCACAGGAGGACCGCATCGACAGGGAATGCCGCGAAGTGGCGCTGGGCATCGACTGATCACCACCTGACGTCTAACGGGGAGCGAATAGCCGAGATCTACGGTTTGTCGCGGGTACTGGAGCTTCAGCACGTCAGCGCTCCTCCCACGCAGGGTGACCTTTTTGCGATTGAGGTTTCTTCTAGTGCTCGCAAATCGGAAACGCGCTGAGACCAAAAACAAAAACGGCCGGATCTTTCGATCCGGCCGCAACGCAACTCTACTGGCTAAGACTACGCCACGCGACTTAGCCCCCGCCCGATTTCAAAATTGGATTAGCTGGCCTTCTTCGCCGGCGCGGCCGTCGGGCCGACCTTCTTCTGGATGGCGCGCTTCAGCTCGAGGGCGCGCGGCGACAGGACGTCGGCCTTGGCCTTGAGCAGGAAGGGGTCGAGGCCGCCATTGTGGTCGACGCTCTTGACCGCGTTGGTGGAGACGCGCAGGCGCACGTTGCGGCCGAGCGCTTCGCTGATGAACGTCACGTTGACGAGGTTCGGCAGGAAGCGGCGCTTGGTCTTGATGTTGGAGTGGCTGACCTTGTGGCCGACGAGGGGGCCCTTGGCCGTCAGTTCGCAGCGGCGAGACATGGTAGAAATCCTCTTCTGTCCCCCAACGATTTGCGGCCGCCATTCTGGGCGCCACGGGGGCTAATTCTGTGTCCTTGCAGGGAGCGGGCGGACGTATAGGGGGGAAGGGGCGGGACGTCAAGGCGACGGGCCGTTTTTGGCCCGTCGTCCCGGGGCGCGCGCGAGCGCGAACCCGGGATCTCAGGCCTCATATCAGGTGTCATCGCCCGGCCTGACCGGGCGATCCAGTATTCCACCAGCGGCGCGGCTGGAGCCGAAGGGCGGCGGCGTACTGGATGCCCCGGTCAAGCCGGGGCATGACAGGGGAATAAGTGGCACGACCTTACCATCCCCGATCACCAAAACGGCAATGATTGAAGTGCCTTACCATCACATAAAGGGCGTATTCACCCCCGAAACGTCAGGTGGAGTTCCGCAAGCCTTGACGCCCGGACGCATTGTTTGCGGCGGTTTTTGGCTTAAGTAACAACCGTTCGCGCCCCGATTGGATTGTTTCGTGCTCGCATCACCACGACTTTGGCCCCAAGGCTCGGTCAGCCCGCGCTCAGTCGGTCCGCGCTCCGCCGGCCGGCTTGCCTTCGCGGCCCTTTGCGGGCTCGTCGTCGCGTGGGGGGCGGAGCCCGTGGCGGCGCAGGGCAAGCTCGAGGCGCAGTATGAGGCGACGCTGGCGGGCATTCCGGTCGGCAAGGGCGCCTGGAACATCGACATCGGGGACGACGTGTTCGCGGCCGCGGCCTCCGGCGGCACCGCGGGGCTGCTGAAATCCTTCGCGGGCGGGTCCGGCACCGGCGCCTCGCAAGGCAGGGTGGTCAACGGCGCGCTGGTCGCGACCGGCTACCAGGCCTCCACCACCACCTCGAAGAAGACCGAACAGATCCACATCACGCTCGACAAGGGGAATGTGAAGGAGTTCGGCATCGTGCCGGAGCCGCCTGTTGATGCCGACCGCATCGTCGTCACCGACGCGCATCGCCGCGGCGTCTGGGACCCGATGACGGCCTCGCTGCTGCGCGTGCCCGGCACCGGCGACCCCGTGACGCCGGATGCCTGCCGCAACGCCGCGCCGGTGTTCGACGGCCGCATGCGCTACGATCTCAAGCTCGATTTCAAGCGCATGGAGAGCGTGAAGGCCGAGAAGGGCTACAGGGGCCCGGTCGTGGTCTGCGCGCTCTATTTCGTCCCCGTGGCGGGCTACATCCCCGATCGCCCCGTGATCAAATACCTCGCCGCCCAGCGCAACATCGAGATCGCGTTCGCACCGGTGGCAGGCACGCGCATCCTGGTTCCGTTCTGGCTGAAGGTGCCAACGCCGCTCGGCCCGGCCATGCTGGAAGCGACCAGCTTCATCACCTCAGCCCAGCCGCCAAAGGTCGCCAAGACGCAGTGATCTTACCCTCCCCTGGAGGGGGAGGGTCGATCGCGCGCAGCGCGAGCGGGGTGGGGTGATCTCTCCCCACGGGCACTGTTCGAGGGGAGAGATCACCCCACCCCGCGCCGCATTTCGCTTCGCTCCATGCGTCACGACCCTCCCCCTCCAGGGGAGGGTAAGAAAGCCCGCCGCATCAACACCTTACCCATCGCCGCCCCACCATTACCGCGCCACCCGTTTCTACTGTGCATGGGGTTGTTTTCGCGAAAATGAGTTTGGCGCCCTCTGGTCCGGAATCCATTTGACTCCTCTCCGATTCTGATTCGACTCCGCGCCGTCCCCAATTTTAAGGAACCAGTCATCGAAACGCCGCTTGTGCGGCAGGGCAAAACTCCATCTAGTGCACAGCCAATAAGAGTCCCGCGACATGTGGCGTGAACGGAACAGGACTTCAGCGGGAGTCAGCGATTCGGCCGCGATTCGTTCTAGAGTCGTTCCGAAGCTTAAGGCCAACGGGAAAAGCGTCGCAAAGTGAGACAGTTGCGCGAGGTTTGGGGAGCGCGCTCCCACACGCTTGGTGTCATCGCCCGGCTTGACCGGGCGATCCAGTACGCCGAGGCGGCTGTGGTCGAGCGGGCAGGCCGCGGCGTACTGGATGCCCCGGTCGAGCCGGGGCATGACAGCGGAATGCCTGGCTGCAGGGTAGCGTTCGGAGACATGGCTGACACCTCACAGCCCTCAACACACCCCAAAACAGCACTGACATTCGCCCAAATCGCCACTACCTAATCCCCAGACATGGCCTTCTCCTCCTCCCCCTTCGCCTCCGAGCGCGCACCCGGCGCGGGCGTCACTGCGGTGCTCGGGCCGACCAACACCGGCAAGACCCATCTCGCCATCGAGCGGATGCTCGCGCATCCCTCTGGCGTGATCGGGCTGCCGCTGCGGCTGCTCGCGCGCGAGGTCTACAACAAGATCGCAGCCAGGGTCGGCAGCGAGGCCGTCGCGCTCGTGACCGGCGAGGAGAAGATCAAGCCGAAGAACCCGCGCTATTGGGTCTCCACCGTCGAGGCGATGCCGCGCGACCTCGACGTCTCTTTCCTTGCCGTCGACGAAGTCCAGATCGCCTCCGATCTCGAACGCGGCCACGTCTTCACCGACCGCATCCTCAACCGCCGCGGCCGCGACGAGACGCTGCTGCTGGGCGCCGCCACGATGCGCCCGATCATCGAGCGGCTGCTGCCCGGCGTGTCCATGATCACGCGGCCGCGCCTGTCGCAGCTGGAATTCGCCGGCGACCGCAAGATCACGCGCCAGCCGCGCCGCACCGCCATCGTCGCCTTCTCGGCCGACGAGGTCTACGCCATCGCCGAGCTGATCCGCCGCCAGCATGGCGGCGCGGCCGTGGTGCTGGGATCGCTCTCGCCCCGCACGCGCAATGCGCAGGTGGAGATGTTCCAGAACGGCGACGTCGACTACCTCGTCGCCACCGACGCCGTCGGCATGGGCCTCAATCTCGACGTCGACCACGTCGCCTTCGCCTCCGACCGCAAATTCGACGGCTACCAGTTCCGCCGCCTGACGCCGGCCGAATTCGCGCAGATCGCCGGCCGTGCGGGCCGCGCCACGCGCAACGGCACCTTCGGGACGACGGGCCGCTGCGCCCCGTTCGAGCCCGAGCTCGTCAACGCGCTGCAGAACCACACCTTCGACAACGTGAAGATGCTGCAATGGCGCAATGCGAAGCTGGATTTCGCCTCCCTCGGCGCGCTCCAGGTGTCGCTGAACCAGTCGCCCGGCCATGAGGCGCTGACGCGCGCGCCGATCGCCGAGGACATGCGCGTGCTCGATCACGCCGCCCGCGACGTCGAGGTGCGCGATATCGCGCATGGCAAGGCGGCGGTGGAACGGCTGTGGGAGGCCTGCCAGGTCCCCGATTACCGAAAACTGTCGCCGGCCGCCCATGCCGAGCTCGTCACCACGCTGTACGGGTTCCTGATGCAGAAGGGCTGCATCCCCGATTCCTGGTTCGCGGCCCAGGTCGACCAGGCCGACCGCATCGACGGCGACATCGACACGCTGTCGGCCCGGATCGCGCAAATTCGCACCTGGACCTTCGTCGCCAACCGCCCGGACTGGCTGCGGGACCTCGAACGCTGGCAGGGGATCGCGCGGGAGGTCGAAAATAAATTATCGGATGCGCTCCATGAACGCTTGACTGAGCGTTTCGTTGATCGCCGGACCAGTGTATTGATGCGCCGCCTGCGGGAGAACACGAGCTTGAATACTGAAATCGGCAAGACCGGCGAAGTCATCGTCGAAGGCCATGTCATCGGCCGCCTCGATGGCTTCACCTTTGCACCGGATGCAGCGGAAGCAGGCTCCGATGCGAAAGCCTTGCAGGCTGCAGCGCAAGCGGTGCTCGCCGGCGAGATCAACGCGCGCGCCGAAAAACTGGGCAATGCGCCGGACGATCAGTTCGTGCTGACCTCGGAAGGCACCATCCGCTGGACCGGCGATGCCGTGGCGCGCCTGTCTGCCGCGGAGGAGGCGCTGCAGCCGCGCATCCGCATCATCTCCGACGAGCGCCTCACCGGTAGCCCGCGTGAGAAGGTGCAGGCCCGGCTCGAGCTCTGGCTCAAGACGCATATCGAAAAGCTGCTCGGGCCGATGTTCGAGCTCTCGAAGGCCGAGGACGTCACCGGCATTGCCCGCGGCATCGCCTATCAGCTGGTCGAGGCGCTCGGCGTGCTCGAGCGTCCCAAGATCGCCAACGAGCTGAAGGATCTCGACCAGCCCTCGCGTGCCGTGTTGCGCAAATACGGCGTCCGCTTCGGGGCCTATCACATCTATTTCCCCGGCCTGCTGAAGCCCGCCGGCCGTGCGCTGGCCGCACTGCTGTGGGCGCTGAAGCAGGACAATGTCGATCTGTCGTCGCTCTCGGGCGCGCAGCATCTGGCATCTTCGGGCCGCACCTCGTTCCCGGTCGACAAGCAGCTGCCGCGCGATGCCTATCGCGTGCTCGGCTACAAGCAGGCCGGCGAGCGCGCCGTGCGCGTCGACATCCTGGAGCGGCTCGCCGACCTGATCCGCCCGGCGCTGGCCTGGCGCGAGAACTCGCCCGGCGAAAAGCCTGCCGGCGCGTTCGACGGCCGCAGCTTTGTGGTGACGCAGGCGATGACCTCGCTCACCGGCTCGGCCGGCGAGGATTTCGCCTCGGTGCTGCGCGCGCTCGGCTATCGCATGGAGAAGCGTGCGCCGCTGCCGCCGAAGCCGGTGGCTGCTGCCGTCGAGACGCCGGCGGCCGAAGCCAGCGCGGAGGCTCCGACGGAACCGACTGCGACCGACGATGCTGCGACAACCGCGGACACCGCGATCGAAGCTGCCGCCGAGCCAGTCACCGTCGAAGACGCGCCCGGCATGGAGCAGCACGACGAGCCCGCGCACGAGGAGCCGGCGCTCGAAGCATCGCCTGATGCCCCCGTCACGCCCGAGGATGCCCCCGGCATCGCGCCGCCGGCGGAAGAGGCTGCTGCTGCACCCACCGAGGCTGTGGAGGCCGCCCCCGCCGAGGCTGCTGCAACGGAAGCCGCTGCATCCGCCGATGCGGCCGCGCCCGTCGAGGCTGCCGCTGCGCCTGCCGAGCCCGAACTCGTCGAGGTCTGGCGCCCCGGCGGCCGCCACGAGGATCGCAAGCCGCGCCACGAGCGTCATCGCCACCAGCGTCACCACAATCAGCGCCCGCAGGCGGGCGCCGAGGCGGGTGTTGCACCAGCGGAAGGCGAAGCAGCGCAAGCCGCTGACGGCGAGAAGCGCGGCGAGCGTCATCGTCACGGCGGTCATCGCCGCGATGGCGGCAGAGATTTCCGCAAGCCGCGCGAAGGTGGCGCCGAAGGCGCGCCGCGTCCAGAGGGGCGCGACGACAGGAACCGCCGCTTCGAGGGCAAGGATCGCGACAACAAGGATCGCGATCGCAACAAGGGCAAGTTCGGCGGAGATCGGGACAAGGGCCGCGACAATCGCGGTCGTGACCGCGACAAGGGCCGCGACCGCCAGGGCGGTCCCTCGCTGCGCCCCTACGCCTCGAGCGCCAACCCGCGCGAGCGCGATCGTCCGGCCGATCCGAACTCGCCCTTCGCAAAGCTTGCTGCGCTGAAAGAGCAGCTGTCCGGTCGCAAGGAGTGATCCCACGACCGAGCGGCAGCGTCTCGACAAATGGCTGTGGCACGCGCGGGTGGTGAAGGCGCGCACCTCCGCGGCCGAGCTCGTTGAGTCCGGCCACGTTCGCATCAACGGCACACGCGAGAAGTCGCCGGGCCATGCGATCAAGATCGGCGACGTGATCACCATCGCGCTCGATCGCACCGTGCGCGTGCTGAAAGTAACCGCTTTCAACGAGCGCCGCGGCGATGCCGCCTCGGCCCGCGTGCTCTACGAGGAGCTGAGCGAAGGCAATCAAAGTTCTCAGCGCAATTAATTGCGCTTTGAATTCATTTCTTGGTCGATCAAACGCGTAAAGCCGTCATGATCGGCCGTTCCCGACCTTGCGGCGCCGGGCCATCCGCGCTACGCAAGCCGCGACTTTTAAAAGAGCTTTTCGGAGCGTTGGATGACTTACGTCGTCACTGAAGCCTGCATCAAGTGCAAGTACACCGACTGCGTCGAGGTCTGCCCGGTCGACTGTTTCTACGAGGGCGAGAACATGCTCGTCATCCATCCTGACGAATGCATCGACTGCGGCGTGTGCGAGCCGGAATGCCCAGCCGACGCCATCAAGCCGGACACGGAACCGGGCCTGGAAAAGTGGCTCCAGGTCAATGCCGACTACGCCAAAAGCTGGCCGAACATCACCCAGAAGAAAGAATCACCCCCCGACGCGAAGGAATTCGACGGCCAGGAAGGCAAGTTCGAGAAATATTTTTCTCCGAACCCAGGCTCGGGAGACTAATTCTCGCCCAAACTTAACCCTAATACCTTCGTCGGCGCCGAAAACCAGTCACAAAAGTCCCTAAATCATTGATTTTTGCGGGAAATGTGCTATATTGGGCACATTAAGCCGAACCCCGTCAGCCCCGTTGGCCCCGTTGGGTTCCCGTGAAACCAAATGTCGAACAGGGGCGTGGCAGTTTCCGCGCGCAGGCTGTGTCACAGAAAACGCGTAAAAAGAGTACTTCAGCGAGGGCTTCCCATAAGGAGGCCAAAAAAGTCGCCGCGGCCAGCCGTAGCGCATCCAAGGGTCGGACCGCGACGAAGGCACCGGCTGCAAAGTCCTCGAAGAACAAAAGAAGCGCAATGCCTAACAAGACTGCCAAACCGGCCGCGAAAGCGACCGTTGCCAAGCCTGCTGCTGCCAAGGCTCCCGCTGTCAAGCCGGCCGCGCCGAAGGCTCCCGTTGCTGCTGCTCCTGCCAAGGCTCCTGTCGCTGCCAAGCCGGTCGTGAAGCCGGCGGCTGCTGCGCCGAAGGTCGAGGAAAAGAAGGTCGTGACCCAGCGTCAGGGCTTCAAGGCCAACGAATTCGTGGTCTATCCCGCTCACGGCGTCGGCCAGATCCTGGCCATCGAGGAGCAGGAGATCGCCGGTGCGAAGCTCGAGCTGTTCGTCATCAATTTCATCAAGGACAAGATGACGCTGCGCGTGCCGACCGCCAAGGTCGCCAACGTCGGCATGCGCAAGCTGTCCGACCCCGCGCTGGTGAAGAAGGCGCTGGAGACGCTGAAGGGCCGCGCCCGCGTCAAGCGCACCATGTGGTCGCGCCGCGCCCAGGAATACGAAGCAAAGATCAATTCGGGCGACATCGTCGCGATCGCCGAAGTCGTGCGCGACCTCTACCGTTCCGAGTCGCAGCCCGAGCAGTCTTACTCTGAACGCCAACTCTATGAAGCGGCGCTCGATCGTCTCTCCCGCGAGATCGCGGTTGTGCAGCACTCGACCGAGACCGAAGCGGTCAAGGAGATCGAGGCCCAGCTCGCCAAGAGCCCGCGTCGTACCGGCGCCAAGGCGGAAGCCGCTGAAGGCGAGGCGGATGCCGAGGGCGAGACCGACGATACCGATGGCGACGACACCACCGTCGCCGACGAGGCCGCCTAAGCGCGTCGTCAAGGCAAGAGATCAAAAGCCCGGCTGCTTGGCCGGGCTTTTCGTTTCTGATGCAACGGCGGTCGAGCCTTGCCCTACGGCGCCGCGCGCGGCTGGGTCCAGATCGCGATCGGCCGCTCGAGCCCGCGGATCGCTTGGGGATCCAGCGCGATCAACGATGCAAATGTCTCGGCTGTGCTGCCGAGCTCCAGCATGGCGCGGCTGACGAGATCGTGGCTTGCCACCAGCGCGCAGTCGAGCGTGCGCGTCAGCGCTTCGAGACGGCTTGCTGCGTTGACGGTCGCGCCGATCACGGCAAATTCCAGACAGGTGTGCCCGATGTCGCCGAGCACCACCGGCCCGTAATGCAGGCCAAAGCTGACGTGCATCGGCGGCTCACCGGATGCTCTTCGCTGCGCGCTCCACCTGTCCGCCGCCGCGATCATGGCCTGGGCACAGCGCAGCGCGTTGCTGGCGTCGCGCGTGCCGGCGAAGGGCGTGCCGAATGTCGCCATCAATCCGTCACCCAGATATTTGTCCAACGTGCCGTCGTGACGGAAAACCTCCTGCTCCATCAATCCGTGGAATTCGCGCAACGTCCGCACCACCTCCTCCGGGGTGCGCGCATCGGCAAAGGCCGTGAAGCCGACGATATCCACGAACAGCACCGCGACGTCCTGCGTGCGCACCTGTTTCAGTGGCTCGTCGTGCTTCGACAATTCCGTCACGACGTTGGGTGAAAAGTAGCGCGCAAGATTGCCGCGCTCCCGTTCCACCGCGGCATGCCGGATCAGCAGATCGTTGCTGCGGCGGACGGCGAGCGCCAGCGTCACGGCGACGATCATGAAGACGACGATTTCCTGGATGCGGATGCCGAATCCGATCGCAGCGGGCGAGATCAGCGCGAACAGCCTGTGATCGCTGCCCACCGCGTCCGCAATGCGGGCGGTCAGTGCGGGATCGCGATCAGGTTGCCACCACACCCAGGCTATGCCGATCACCCAGAGCGCTGCGGTCCATGTCCCGACCGCAACCACGGTTCGCCAGGAATAGGCCAGCGTGGCGCCCGAGAGCAGCACGAAGAAGTAGATGAAGTTGCCGAAATGGTACTGCATCGCCACCGGCCAGTGCGTCGTGCCGAAGGGGTTCGGGACGACGATGACGAATGTGAGCAGCGCCAGGTCGCAGAACAAAAGCGCCAATTCCGACCGCGACACGCCGACCCGCCCAACCCTGACCTGGGCCCAGCCGATCAGTGCGAACAGGCCCAGCAGCGCCACGTAGTAGAGCTGCTCCCATGCCGGGTTGATGGCCGGCAGCAGGCAAGCGATGATGGCAAGCGCGACATAGCGCGCCCGCACGGCCAGTTGCAGGCCCTCCTGCTTGGCGGATGCGAGTGCGGCCTGCGCGAACTGGACGGTTTCGGTCTCGCGCTGGCTGCGCGCGCGCGAAGGCTCGGCAGACGATTCGCGGCGCTCGACGAGCATTGTCACGGGGCGGTCTCCTCGCTTGGGCCGTTGCAGCACGACGACGGCTGTCAGCCGCCGCAACCGATCTTCAGTCTAGTGATGCATGGCCGCGAGGTCATCAGCTCGGGTGAGTGTTTTCCACCCGCGCAGCGAACCGCTCACTTCACCGGCCGCTTCTCGAGCTTCCTTGCCAGCGTGCGCCGGTGCATGCCCAGCCTTCGTGCCGCTTCCGAGATGTTGAAATCGGTCTCGATCAGCGTCTGGTGGATGCGCTCCCATTCCAGCGTCTTGATCGATGTCGGCCGTGCATCGAGTGCGACTTCGGCGTTGCCTTCGGCCCTGTTGAAGGCGGCTTCGATATCGTCGGTGTTCGACGGCTTTGCCAGGTAGTGGCAGGCGCCAAGCTTGATCGCCTCGACGGCCGTGGAGATGCTGGCAAAGCCGGTCAGCACCACGATCAGCATCTCCGGATCGTGCGTGTGCAGCAGCTCGACGCAGGCGAGGCCCGAGGCGCCGCCGAGCTTGAGATCGACCACTGCGTGTCCGAAGGATCGCTCCTCCAGCACCTTCCGCACCTCTTCGATCGAAGCTGCGAGGACGACGTCGTAGCCGCGGCGCTCGAACGAGCGTCTCAGCGTGCGCGCGAAGCCGGCATCGTCCTCGACGACGATGAGCGAACGGTCAGGCGTCAAACTTCCCTCCGATCGCGAGCGTTGCGAGCGGCAGCGTCAGGCGGACGGTGGCGCCGCGCTTCCTGTGGTTCTCGGCGGTCACGCTGCCGCCGAGCTTGCGCACGACGTTCACCACCAGGAACAGGCCGAGCCCGCCGCCGGCGCGGCCCTTGCTCGAGTGATAGGGTTTTCCGAGCTGCGCCAGCATCTCCGGCGCGAAGCCCGGGCCGCGATCGCTGATCGACAGCACGAGATTGTCGCCCTCGCGCTCGGCCAGCAGCTCCACCCATTCGCGCGAGACCTCATAGGCATTGTCGAGCACGTTGAAGATCACCTGCTTCAGCGCGATGTCCGAGACGATCGCGACGTCCTCGCCGAACGTGTTGACGAAATAGAGCGTGCGCGCCGAGCGCGCGTCGCGCCACTCGTCCACCAGCGCGGTGACGAAGGCCGTCACCGTCGTCGGCGAGGAGCCTTCGCCGCGCGCCTCGCCCGCCGACACCAGGATGCCCGTCACGATGGTCTTGCAGCGTTGCAGAGAGGTTTCCATCTCCGCGAGATCCTCGGCAAGTTCCTGATCGGCGGCGAGATCGGGCATGCGGCGCCAGTCGCTGAGGATGACCGACAGCGAGGCCAGCGGCGTGCCGAGCTCATGCGCCGCGCCGGAGGCGAGCAGGCCCATGCGGACGATGTGGTCCTGCTCGGCCGCATGCTGGCGCAGCGCCGCCAGATGCGCATCGCGCTCGCGCAAATTCCTGTTGATGCGGGTGACGAACACGACCAGCAGCACGGCGTTGAGGACGAAGCCCAGCAGCATGCCTGTTACGGTGAGACTGTAGGCCTCGCTGATCGGGTTAGGCGGCAGGTCGAGCGGCCGGTAGGCCATGGTCAGCCAGATGAAACTCGCGCAGGTCAGTGCGACCAGCGACCAGGTAGAGCGGGCATTAAGCAGCACCGCGCCCAGGGTGACCTGGAGCAGGAACAGCGAGGTGAAGGGATTGGTGGCGCCGCCGCTGAGGTAGAGCTGCGCGGTCAGCGCGACGACGTCGAGCATCAAGGCGACCAGCAGCTCGTTGTTGGTGATCGCTGCGCGATGGCGCACCCAGACGAGGCTGGAGACGTTGAGCAGCACCAGCGCGCCGATCACCGCGCCCATCCGTTCCAATGGCAGGGGAATACCCAGGCCAAAATGCACGCCGCCGATGGTCACGATCTGGCCGACCACCGCGGTCCAG
This sequence comes from Bradyrhizobium sp. Arg816, assembly GCF_029989365.1. GTDB lineage: Bacteria > Pseudomonadota > Alphaproteobacteria > Rhizobiales > Xanthobacteraceae > Bradyrhizobium. The sequence continues at coordinate 239,368 of NZ_JAPRAQ010000004.1, forward strand.
CGCAGCTGGATCAGCAGCGCCATGTTCTTGCGGTTGGTCTCGTCGTCGGTCGGCGCAACGCCGATCAGCTCGCTGCGCGCGTCCGCCTGCGATTGCAGTGTGACGGCGTCATGCGTCATTCCGTCGTCAGGTAGATTCGACGATCGTTCCAGCATCTGATCCCGTCCTGCGGGCGGAGGCATCCGAGCCGCCGGCCGGTTCGTGGACGAAGCGCTTGCGGCGGAACAGCCCGCCACCGAATGTGACGAAAAGTTTACCCGCCAGCATGAAAGCCAGAGCAAACCACGTCAGCGCGTAGATCAGGTGGTTATTGGGAAAGCGGATCACGGTCAATCCGCCGATCGGGCCGCTGCCGGAAAGTGATCCGGCGTCTGCATCGATGAAGAAGGGCGCGACCTCATGGAGGCCGCGCGCTGCCGCAATCGCGGCGACATCCCGCGAATACCAGCGGTTGTGCTGGGGCACGTTGTTCCTGAGAAAACCGCCTTGCGGCTCGGTCATGCGGAGCAGGCCCGTGATCTCGACCTGGCCGTCCGGATTGCCGCTCTGGCGCGTCGATGCGTCGCGCCGCTCGGACGGCACGAAGCCGCGATTGACCAGGACCAGCGCGCCGTCGCCGCGCTGAAGCGGCGTCAGCACCCAATAGCCGGGGCCTTCCTCGGTCACGGCCTGAACCAGTGTCTCGCGGTCATGCAGGAAGCGGCCGGTGACGCTGACGTGCCTGTATTCGTCGCTTGCGGTGGAGACGGCCGGCCAGGCCGCGGGCGACGGGATCGGCTGGGCCGGGGCATGGACGCGCTGCTCGACGCGGTCGATCAGCGCCAATTTCCAGGTGCGCCGTTCGATCTGCCAGACGCCGAGCGCGATCAGAACAGCAAAGGCGGTGAGCGCGAGGGCCGTGAGCCACAGAGACGGGAAGCGCGCAGCCTTGCCGCGCGCCCCATCCGCCTTGCTCGTCACGGTCCGGATCTCGCTCACTTCATTCCCGTCATCTCGTGCATCGGCATCATGTTGCTGTTGAGGTGGTTCATCACCCACAGCGACCCGGACAGCGCGATCACCACCATGACGATGGTGAAGATCAGTGCCATCATGCTCCAGCCGTTCTCGGACTTGGTGTTCATGTGCAGGAAGTAGATCATGTGCACGACGATCTGCACGACCGCGAAGGCCATGATGACCAGCGCGGTGATCTGCTTGCTCGGCAGCGCGCCGCTCATCACCAGCCAGAACGGGATCGCGGTCAGCACGACCGAGAGCACGAAGCCGAGCATGTAGCCCGAGAACGTGCTGTGCGCGTGGCCGTCGTCGTGGTGATGGTCGCCCGCGTGAGCGGCGTGGGTATCGGTGTTCATCGCAGAACTCCCAGGAGATAGACGAAGGTGAAGACGCCGATCCAGACCACATCGAGGAAGTGCCAGAACATCGACAGGCACATCAGGCGGCGGCGGTTGGCTTCGATCAGGCCGAACTTCCAGACCTGCACCATCAACGTCACCAGCCAGATCAGGCCGCAGGAGACGTGCAGGCCGTGGGTGCCAACCAGGGTGAAGAAGGCGGACAGGAAGGCGCTGCGCTGGGGCGTCGCGCCTTCATGGATCATGTGGGCGAACTCGGAGAGCTCGATGCCGATGAAGGCGAGGCCGAACAGGCCGGTGATCGCCAGCCACATCTGGGTCTGGGCGATCTTGTTCTGCTGCATCGTCAGCATGGCAAAGCCATAGGTGATCGACGACAGCAGCAGCATCGAGGTGTTCACGGCGACCAGCGGCAGCTCGAACAGGTCCTTCGGGGCGGGACCGGCGGCGTAGTTGCCGCCGAGCACGCCGAAGGCGGCGAACAGCATCGCGAAGATGAGACAGTCGCTCATCAGGTAGATCCAGAAGCCGAGCGAGGTGCTGTAGCCTTCGGGATGCGGGTGTTCGTCGGCGAGGTAGAACATCGGCTCGCCGGTCTGGGCGGGATTGACAGAGACAGTCATTTACTTGGCTCCGGCGAGCAGTTTGGTACGCGCGTCCTCGGTCCGGATGACGTCTTCAGCCGGAATGTCGAAGTCGCGGTGATAGTTGAAGGTGTGACCGATCCCGACGACGAGCATCGCGATGAAGCTCCCAGCCGCCAGCCACCAGATGTACCAGATCAGGCCAAATCCCATTGCGGTGGCGAAGCCGGCGAGGATGATGCCGGTGCCGGTGCTGCTGGGCATGTGGATCGGCCTGAACCCGGTGAGCGGACGCTGGTAGCCGCGCTTCTTCATGTCCCACCACGCGTCATTGTCGTGAACGACGGGGGTGAAAGCGAAGTTGTAGTCCGGCGGGGGTGAGGAGGTCGCCCATTCCAGAGTGCGCGCATCCCAGGGATCGCCGGTGACGTCCTTGAGCTGCTCGCGCTTGAGGAAAGAGACCGCGAACTGCATCAGCATGCAGAGGATGCCGAGGAAGACGAGGAAGGCGCCGATCGCGGCGATGACGAACCAGATCTGGAGGCTGGGATCGTCGAACACGCGCAGGCGGCGGGTCACGCCCATCAGGCCGAGCACGTAGAGCGGCATGAAGGCGAGGTAGAAGCCGACGACCCAGAACCAGAACGACAGCTTGCCCCAGAACACATCGAGCTTGAAGCCGAACGCCTTCGGGAACCAGTAATTGATGCCGGCAAAGGCGCCGAACACCACGCCGCCGATGATCACGTTGTGGAAATGCGCGATCAGGAACAGGCTGTTGTGCAGAACGAAGTCGGCCGGCGGCACCGCCAGCAGCACGCCGGTCATGCCGCCGAGCACGAAGGTCAGCATGAACGCGATCGTCCACAACATCGGCAGCTCGTAGCGGATACGGCCGCGATACATCGTGAACAGCCAGTTGAACATCTTCGCGCCCGTCGGGATCGAGATGATCATCGTGGTGATGCCGAAGAACGAGTTGACGCTGGCGCCGGAGCCCATCGTGAAGAAGTGGTGCAGCCAGACCAGGTACGACAGGATGGTGATGACCACCGTGGCGTAGACCATCGAGGTGTAGCCGAACAGGCGCTTGCCCGAGAAGGTCGAGGTGACCTCCGAGAAGACGCCGAAGGCGGGGAGAACCAGGATGTAGACCTCGGGATGGCCCCAGATCCAGATCAGGTTCACGTACATCATCGGGCTGCCGCCGAAATCGTTCGTGAAGAAGTTGGTGCCGACGTAGCGATCGAGCGAGAGCAGCGCGAGCACGACGGTCAGAACGGGGAAGGAGGCGACGATCAGGATGTTGGTGCAGAGCGAGGTCCAGGTGAAGACCGGCATCTTCATCATGGTCATGCCGGGGCACCGCAACTTGACGATGGTACAGATCAGGTTGATGCCGGATAACGTCGTGCCGACGCCGGCGACCTGCAGCGCCCAGATGTAATAGTCGACGCCGACATCAGGACTGTAGCCGATGTTCGACAACGGCGGATAAGCCAGCCAGCCGGTGCGGGCGAATTCGCCGATGAACAGCGAGGCCATCACCAGCACCGCGCCGCCGACCGTCATCCAGAAGCTGAAATTGTTCAGGAACGGGAACGACACGTCGCGTGCGCCGATCTGGAGCGGCACGACATAGTTCATCAGGCCCGTGACCAGCGGCATCGCCACGAAGAAGATCATGATCACGCCGTGGGCGGTGAAGACCTGGTCGTAGTGATGGGCGTTGAGATAGCCTTCGGAGCCGTTGAACGCGAGCATCTGCTGGCCACGCATCATTAGCGCGTCCGCGAAGCCGCGCAGCAGCATCACGATGCCGAGGATCATGTACATGATGCCGATGCGCTTGTGGTCCACCGTGGTGAACCATTCGCGCCAGAGGTAGCCCCACAGGCGGAAATAGGTGAGGCCGGCGAGCAGCGTGGCGCCGCCGAGCGCGACCACCGCGAAGGTGCCGACGACGATCGGCTCGTGCAGCGGCAGCGATTCGAGGCCGAGCCGGCCGAAGATGAGCTTGAGAAGATCAGGAGACATGCGGGATCTCTTTAGGAGTCTGACTTCGGACGTTGTCCGAGGAAGAAGGACGAGGACTTCAGCGGCGTGAACGTCGGCCGCCTCAGGCCGGCGCCGAGCAGCGGCGCGGTGTCAGTGGGGGCCGTGATGGAGGCGGTGGTCTTGCCCTGCGGCGCATCGGGCGTGCAGGTGCCGGCGACGAAGGTCGGCTCCGGCCCGAGCGGGCTGCCGCGGCGGGCGTACTTGTCGTAGGCGAGCGGCAGGGTGTTGTTCAGGCCCTCATGGCCGTTGCCGCCCTTGGCGTCGATCGCCATCATCTCGCTCTGGCACATCTTGCCCGTCTCGACGCACATGTTGAGGATCAGGCGGTAGAGATCGGAATCGATGGTGCCGTAGCGGCGCACCGGCTCGTTCTGGCTGGGCTTCTCCAACTGGAGATATTCGGCGCGGCCGAGCGAGCCACCGGCGGACTTGGCGCTGGCGATCCAGGCATCAAAGCCCTTGTCGTCGAGGCCCTGGAAGTTGAAGTGCATGCCGGAGAAGCCGGCGCCGCTGTAGTTCGCCGAAAAGCCCTTATAGGTGCCGGGATGGTTCACCACGGCGTGGAGCTTCGTCTCCATGCCCGGCATCGCGTAGATCTGGCCGGCGAGCGCGGGGATATAGAACGAGTTCATCACCGAAGAGGCGGTGATGCGGAATTTGATCGGACGATCGACCGGAGCAGCGAGGTCGTTGACGGTGGCGATGCCGTAGTCCGGATAGATGAAGAGCCACTTCCAGTCGAGCGCGACGACGTCGACCTCGAGCGGGGCCTTGGACTGGTCCACGGCCTGCTCCGCTTTGATGCGGCCGAGCGTGCGGTAGGGGTCGAGCAGATGCGTGCCCATCCAGGTCAGCGCGCCCAGGCAGATGATGATCAGCAGCGGCGCCGACCAGATCACCAGCTCGAGCTTGGTCGAGTGGTCCCAATCCGGCTCGTAGCGGGCCGAGGTGTTGGACTGGCGATAGCGCCACGCGAACAGCACCGTCAGCGCCATCACGGGGACGACGATCAGGAGCATCAGGACGGTGGAGATGATGACGAGGTCGCGCTGTTGCGCTGCGATATCGCCGGCAGGCGCCAGCACGACGTAGTTGCAGCCGCTGAGCGCAGCTGCCAGAGGTAGCAGCGCCAGGATCTTGAGACGGGACACGGGCCGAGCCTTATGAGAATGAGTTTCCTTTGCGGGCCCAAGGGGTAGCTGCGGCGCAGCAATCCGGACATTGGACAATTTGTCCAATGTTGCAGTGCGAAATGTTGGGTCACACAGGGGCGGATTGCCTGGCGCCCCGCCGGGCGGTCGGCTTTGGTTTTCAGGACGTTAAGGGCGCACGAATGGCGACGGCACAGACCCCCGCAATGGCGGATATCCACTCGGGCGAGCACGGCCACGACCAGGCCAGTCCCGGCGAGATCGCCATCGGCGTCATCATCGGCCGCACCTCGGAATTCTTCGACTTCTTCGTCTACGCGATCGCCTCGGTGATCGTATTCCCGCGCCTGGTGTTCCCGTTCACGAGCGAGCTGACCGGCACCCTCTATTCCTTCATGATCTTCGCGCTGGCCTTCGTGGCCCGGCCGATCGGAACCGTCATTTTCATGACGGTCGACCGCGAATACGGCAAAACGGCCAAGCTGGTCTCGGCGCTGTTTCTGCTCGGCACCGCCACGGTCGCGCTCGCGTTCCTGCCCGGCTATCACGACATCGGCGTTGCCGCGATCTGGCTGCTGGCGCTGGCGCGGATCGCGCAGGGTCTGGCCTGGGGCGGCGCCTGGGACGGCATGGCTTCGCTGCTGGCCCTGAACGCGCCACCGTCCAAGCGCGGCTGGTATGCGATGGTTCCGCAGCTCGGCGCGCCGCTCGGGTTGATCGTGGCGAGCGCGCTGTTCGCCTATTTCGCCGGTAACCTCTCGGCCGACGACTTCTTCGACTGGGGCTGGCGCTATCCGTTCTTCGTCGCCTTCGCCATCAACGTCGTGGCGCTGTTCGCGCGCCTGCGCATGGTGACGACGGAAGAATATTCTTCGTTGTTCGAGACCCGCGAACTGCAGCCCGCGCGTATCTCCGAGACCGTCGCGCGCGAAGGCCAGAACATCATGCTCGGTGCATTCGCGCCGCTGGCGAGCTTCGCGCTGTTCCACATGGTCACGGTGTTTCCGCTGTCCTGGGTGTTCCTGTTCACCCGCGAAAGCCCGGTGCGCTTCCTGATCATCGAGATCGTCGCCGCCGTGTTCGGCGTCGCGGCGATCGTGGCCTCCGGCATCATCGCCGACCGCGTCGGCCGCAAATCGCTGCTGATGGGATCGGCCATTGCGATCGCGATCTACAGCGGTTTTGCTCCGCAGCTGCTCGATGCCGGCGCGTTCGGTGAGACCATCTACATGGTGATCGGTTTCATCCTGCTGGGTCTCTCCTTCGGCCAGTCCTCGGGCGCGATCGCCTCGAACTTCCGGCAGGCGTACCGCTACACGGCTTCCGCGCTGACCTCGGATATGGCCTGGTTGTTCGGTGCCGGCTTCGCGCCGTTGGTGGCGCTGCTGCTCGCCACCAATCTCGGCGTCATCGCGTCGGGTGCGTATCTGCTGTCAGGCGCGTTCTGGACCCTGCTCGCACTCTGGCTCAGCGGCCAGCGCGAGGCGGGCGACATGGACGCGGGCGCTTAATCAGCGCGGAGCTGGTAGGGTGGGCAAAGGCGCGTAGCGCCGTGCCCACCATCTCTCAACGATTGCGTTAGGGAATGGTGGGCACGCTTCGCTTTGCCCACCCTACGGCAGCATCAATCCGCTACGACCTTCACGCGATCCCGTACCTTCACCTGCGCGGTGCGATCGAGCCCATTGAGCACGCGGAAGCGTTCGGCGGGATGATCGACACCGGCCATGCGGTGGGAGAGCGATTCCACGGTGTCGCCGGGCTGCACGGTGATGACCTTGATGCGCAGCGGGCGCGCGGCCTGGATCTCGTCGAGCGTCAGGCGGCGGAATGAATTGACGGTCTCGCGCGCGTTGCGCTCGCTCTCGGTCGATTTCTGCCGTGTCGCGAAGATGAAGCGATAGACGTCGCTGCCGAAGCGCAACGCATAGACCTTGAACTGCCACTGATCGCCCTTGGCGGTGGCGGACGCGGCCGGAAAGCCGTTGATGGTGATGTCTTCGATGGAGGCCTTCTCGACGCCCTCCATCCAGCCGGAATTCAGGTAATCGCCGAGCGACTGCTCGGCCGGCACCCTCACGACGTCGAAGCGCATCGCCTGCGAGCCGCCGTCGCGCACGCCGATCACCGCCTGCGCGGTGTTGTCGAGCGTGAAATTGTCCGGCGCCTGGAAGGTGAAGCCGAGTTTCGGGTGCAGGAAACGCCGGCCGCGCACAAAACCTTCGCTGGGATCTTCGCCATAGACGAGGTTGTCGATCGCGGCGAGGTAGGTCTCGCGGTCGCGCTCGGCGCCCTCGGGCGCCGCATATTGCCGCGCGATGGTCTGCGCATTCTGCACGCGCTCGGGGGTGGCCGGATGCGACGAGGTGAAATCCTGCGCGCGTGGATCGAGCGAGGTCTTGCCGACCTTGAGCTCGGCATTGCGCTCCATCGCCGAGAGGAAGCGGGCGGCACCATAGGGATCGAAATGTGCCTTGGCGGAAAGGCCGACGCCGATGCCGTCGGCCTCGAACTCCTGGTTGCGCGAAAAGCTCGCCATGGTGAGCTTGGTCTTGGCCAGCGCAAGCGCGGTGAGATCTGGATCGTTGCTCATGTCGGTGACGACGCGGGTGACGATCGCGGCCTGGCGCGCCTGGTCCTCGCGCATCGCGGCGTGCTTGGACAGCACATGCGCCATCTCGTGGCTGAGCACGGAGGACAATTCCGAAGTATCGCTCGCAAGCGCAAGAAGTCCGCGGGTGACATAGAGCTGGCCGTTCGGCAGCGCGAACGCGTTCACGGCGCCGGAATTGAGAATGGTGACCTTATAGCCCTGGTCGGGGCGGTCGGACGCCGCGACGAGCCGGTCGACGGTCTTGCTGACCAGCGATTCGAGCCTGGGGTCGTCGTAGGTGCCGCCGTAGCTCGCCAGGATGCGCTCGTGCTCTTTTTCGGTGGCGGGGGTCTGCGCGACGGCCGGTTTCGGCTTGGGCATCGCCACGGTCGGCGGGGCCGCCGCGGTCTGGAACCGGTTCATGTCGCCGCAACCGGCAAGGGCTGAGCCCAGCACGAGGCACAGCGCGGCCGGCGCAGCCCGCAGGCGGCGGCGTTCACTCGATACGTGCCGTTCTAGCACCCCATTCACGTCGCTCAACCCGTGCCTGGCCCTTTATTAGGGCCTTACCCCTGTCGGCTCGTTTGCGCCCAGCAACTCGATCTGTCCCGCAAGGCGCACATCGATGCGCGGCCCTGTATTCCCCTCGACCCAGCCCCGGACGCGAATGCGTCGATTTTCCAGGGACTTAAGAGTAATCCCGGCGTTTTCGAACGCGGGTTGCGTGCGCTTTGAAATAGTCACGGCAAAGCCGCGTGTCCAGTTCCATCCGAAGTTGAGGTAGGTCATTGTCCCAGCTTGCCGGACCGACAGGACTTTGCCCTCGACCACCATAAAGCGCCCGATCCCCGCCAAAATATCGTCCGGACTTTCCGCGTTTTTTATGGCCGACGGGTCAGCCCAGTTGCCCTTTTTTTGGCGCCGTGCCTCGGTCTCCGCCGCCATCAGGGCTGCCGCGCAGTCCTTGTCCGCGATCTCGGCGGAGACGAGGGCGTCGCCCTGGGCGAGCAGCACGGCCTGCACGGAGATGCCGCTGTCGCCGGCAAATATGAACGCAGCTTGGCGGCCGTAGCGGTCGGGCGTGTCGTCCGCGCTCCGCAGACTCACGTCGCGGCCGACGAGCAGCGAGGTCAGTGCCTGCTTCGTCGTCGCGGTCGGCTCGATTCCGGTGAGGCGGACTTCGCGGCCGTCATCGAGACGCACGCTGCGGGCATCGACCATCGCCGCGACGCGGCCTTCGCCCTGAGTCTCGAATTGGCACGGCGCGGCGAACGCAGTGTGAGCCGCGGCGAGAAGAAATGCGACGATGAGGTGAAGCCGTTGCGTCACATGACCCGGAGAGGTTGCGTTGCGCTTTAGCTTTAACCCAAACGCGGCGAATGACGAAGGGGGCAGTCGACGTGTGACACTTCGCTTCTGCCTCACACTCCGTCATTGCGAGCGCAGCGAAGCAATCCAGCGTCTTTACACGGCGACAGTCTGGATTGCTTCGCTGCGCTCGCAATGACGCGTGGAAGCAGGTGCGGTTCAATTTTCATTCCGCTTTGCGGAAAACATGCGCGGCAATCGTGCTGCCGCATCATCCCTCGCGCTTGCTGTGCTTTCGCGCATGCGGCATGATTGCGGCAACAGCTTCAACCAAGAGCAATAACCAAGCCGCCATCAGAGTACGGCGCGATAAGGGAGGTCTTTTTCGATGAAGCATATTTTGTCGGGCATTTTTGCCGCAGCGTTTGCGCTGAGTGCGAGCGCCGCCGCGCAGGCCCAGGACAAGCCGCCGCTGAAGATCGGCGGCATCCTCGACATGTCGAGCCTGTATGCCGACATCACCGGCCCCGGCAGCGAGACCGCGGCCAAGATGGCCGTCGAAGATTTTGGCGGCGAGGTGCTGGGACGCAAGATCCAGGTGCTCGCAGCCGACCATCTCAACAAGGCTGACCTGTCCGCCAACATCGCCCGCGACATGCTCGACAACCAGGGCGTCGAGATGATCTACGATGTCGCGGCCTCGGCCACTGCGCTTGCCGCCGGCGAGATCGCGAAGCGCGCAACAAGATCATCATGTTCAACGGCCCGGGCTCGATCCGTCTCACCAACGAGGCCTGCGGTCCCTACACCATTCACTACGTGTTCGACACTTACGGCCAGGCCAACGTGACCGGTCTTGCCGCCGTGAAGTCCGGCCTCGACAGCTGGTTCTTCCTCACCGCCGACTACGCCTTCGGCCAGGACCTGGAGAAGGACACCAGCGCCGTCGTCACCAAGACCGGCGGCAAGGTGCTCGGCGCCGTGCGCCATCCGCTCAACACCTCGGATTTTTCGTCGTTCCTGCTCCAGGCTCAAGCGTCCAAAGCCAAGGTGATTGGCCTTGCCAACGCCGGCGGCGATACCGTCAACGCCATCAAGCAGGCGGCCGAATTCGGCATCACCAAGGGCGGCCAGAAAGTCTCGCCGCTGCTCGCCTTTGTCACCGACATCGACTCGATCGAACTGGAGACCGCGCAGGGCCTGCTGCTGGCGGAAGCCTTCTACTGGGACCTCAACGATGACACGCGCGCATTTTCGAAGCGATTCACCGAACGCATGAAGCGGCCGCCGACCTCGGCGCAGGCCGGCGTCTATTCGTCCGTCACGCACTATTTGAAGGCCGTGAAGGCCGCGGGCACGACCGACTCGGCCGCGGTCATCAAGGTGATGAAGGAGACACCGATCAACGACTTCTTCGCCAAGAACGGCAAGATCCGCGAGGACGGCCGCATGATCCACGACATGTACCTGTTCGAGGTCAAGAAGCCGTCGGAATCCAAGGGCCGCTGGGACGACTACAAGCTGCTCGCCACCGTGCCCGGCAACGAGGCGTTCCAGTCGCTGGAGCAGTCGCGCTGCCCGCTGGTGAAGAAATAAGCCTCGTCATTGCGAGGAACGAAGTGACGAAGCAATCCAAATCGTCTCCGCCGAAGCATTCCTGGATTGCTTCGCTTCGCTCGCAATGACGAGTGTGGCGATCGACAGAGCAAAATAACAAGGGAGGCGTCCCATGAACGACATGGTCCTGCAAAAGCTCGAAGGCGGACTGCTCACCATCACGATGAATCGTCCCGAGCGGAAGAACGCGCTCAATCCCGACATGGTCGCGGGGCTGGTCGAGGCCGCGCGGCGCGCGGCTGACGATCCCGAGGTGCGCGCGGTGTTGTTCAAAGGCGCAGGCGGCTCGTTCTGCGTCGGCGGCGACGTCAAGTCGATGGCGGCAGGCCGTGCGCCGCTGCCGTTCGAAGTGAAAATGGCGAACCTGCGCCGCGGCATGGAAGTATCGCGCATCCTGCACCAGATGCCGAAGCCCGTGGTGGCGCAGCTCGACGGCGCTGCAGCCGGCGCCGGCCTTTCGATGGCGCTGTCCTGCGACCTGCGCATCGCGAGCGAATCCTGCAAGATCACGACCGCCTTCGCCAAGGTCGGCTTCTCCGGCGATTATGGCGGAACCTATTTCCTGACGCAGCTGCTCGGCAGCGCGCGGGCGCGCGAGCTCTATCTGATGTCGCCGGTGCTCACCGCGAAGGAGGCGCATGCGATCGGGATGGTGACGAAGGTGGTGCCCGACGCCGAGATCGACACAGCCGCGCACGAGCTCGCGCTGTCGCTGGCGCAGGGCCCATCGATCGCGCTCGGCTTCATCAAGCGCAACATCAACAACGCCGAGCATCTGGCGCTGGAAGATTGCTTCGACGGCGAGGCGATCCATCACACCCGTTGCAGCGACACCGAGGACCACAAGGAAGCCGCCAAGGCCTTTGTCGAAAAGCGCAAGCCGACCTTCAGGGGCGCATGACGATGGCGCCCTATATGCGGCTCCGGCAGATCTGCCTCGTCGCGCCGCAGCTCGCGCCTGTGGTCGCCGACATCGCCGGGATCATGGGCCTCGACGTCTGCTACCGCGATGGCAATGTTGCCAAATACGGCCTGGAGAACGCGCTGCTTCCGGTCGACACGATCTTGCTGGAGGTGGTCGCGCCGTTCAAGGGCGGCACCACCGCCGGCCGCTTCATCGAGAAGACCGGCGGCCGCGGCGGCTATATGGCGATCTTCTGCTGCAACGATCCGGATGAACGCGGCCGCAACGCCAATGCGATGGGCGTGCGCACCGCCAACGTGATCGACCACGCGCCCTATCACGGCGTGCAGCTCCACCCGCGCGACTGCCGCGCCGCCTTCATCGAGTTCAACCATACAAAAGGCAGCGACGATATTCTGGGGCCGTATCCGCCCGCGGGGCCGGATTGGCAAAAGTTCATCCGCAAGGATGTGACGCTGGCGCTGACGGGCGTTGAGATGCAGAGCCCGGATCCGCGGGGGCTCGCAGAACATTGGGGGAAGATCATCGGGGTCGCGCCTTGTGGCGATGCCGAATTGAAAATGCCCAATGCCGCCTTCCGTTTCGTGAGGGGCGCGAGCGAGATCATGAGCGCGCTGGAGTTTCAGGTGGCGGATGTCGCGAGCGTGCTGCATGCCGCGAAGGCAAAGGGGCTCGCGGTGGCGGGCAATGAGTTTTTGCTCGGCGGGGTGACGTTCCGCGTAAGCTGAAAGCCGGCCCGTGCTTCCTTCTCCCACAACAAGGGGAGAAGGAAGAAAGAGACTACCTTCCCCTAAAATTCGCCGCGCGGCGCTCTTCGGTGGCCTTGACGCCTTCCTTGAAGTCTTCCGTCGCCCGCAAGCGCGTCTGCTCGCCGAGTTCGTGGTTGGTCGCGGCCATCACGCGGTCGGCGAGGTTGGCGCGCATCGTGGCGCGGGTGGAGAGGAGGCCGAGCGGGGAGCATTCGGCGATCTCGGCGGCGAGCTTCATCGCGCCTGCCTTCACCTGGTCCTGCGGCACCAGCTCGTTGGCGAGGCCCCACTTGACGGCCTCTTCGCCGGTGACGCGGCGGCTGGTGTAGAACATCAGCTCGGCGTTGTTCTTGCCGATCAGCTCGGGCAGCGTCACGGTCAGGCCGAAGCCGGGATGGAAACCGAGCCGGGTGAAGTTCGCGGAGAAGCGCGCTTCCGGGCAGGTGACGCGGAAGTCGGCCGACACTGCGAGACCAAGTCCGCCGCCAATGGCTGCGCCCTGCACCGCGGCGACGATCGGCTTCTTGGCGCGGAAGATGCGCACGGCCTGGATGTAGAGATGGTTGATCGGGCCGAGGTTGTCGGCCGGGTCGCCCTTCTTCTCGGCCTCGCGCGCTTCCTGCGCTTGCCGCGCCGGATCGCCAAAATTGGCGCCGGCACAGAATGCCTTGCCTTGCGCCGACAGCACGGATGCGCGGATCTCGATGTCGCGATCGAACTCGTCGAGCGCATCCGCGATCTGGTTGATCAGCGAGATGTCGAAGAAGTTCAGCGGCGGGCGGCGGATCTCGATGGTGCCGACGTGGCCAATTTTCTCGACGCCGATATCTTTGTAGGTGCTCATGATGTCCTCGAAAGTTTAGCGGAGCCCAAGTCCGCGCGCGATGATGCCGCGCAGCACCTCGGTGGTGCCGCCCTGGATGGTGAGTTTCGGTGCGGTCTTGATGGCGAAGTCGAGTTGCCGCTCCAGCGTCTCGCGGTTGGTCGCGGTCTCCTCGACGAAGGCGGCGAGATCGCGCACGCGGTGCGGAAGCTGCTGCTCCCAGACCGTGCCGATGTCCTTGACGATGGACGCCTCCACGACCGGCTCCTTGCCGGCCTGCAGCATGCCCGCAACCGAGACCGACATGCGCCGCATGGTGTGGAGCTGCGCCACGAGCCGGCCGATGCCCTCGGCGCTGCGCGTGTCCGGGTTGGGGCCGACCGCGCGCACCAGCTCTGTCAGCACGTAATAGGTCTCCAGAAAACGCTCGGGGCCGGAACGCTCATAGGCGAGCTCGCTCGTCGCCTGCTTCCAGGCGCCGTCGACTTCGCCGAGCACGTGATCATCGGGCACGAAGAAGTCGGTGAAGACGACCTCGTTGAACTCGTACTGGCCGGTGATCTGGCCGATCGGGTTCACTCGGATACCCGGCTGCTTCATCTTGACCAGAAACTGCGTCAGGCCGTGACGGCGGTTTTCCTTGGTCGGCTGCGAGGTCCGGAAGATCGCGATCATGTAGTCGGCAATGTGCGCCGACGAGGTCCAGATCTTGGTGCCGTTGATGAGATAGCCGCCGTCGGTCTTGGTCGCGCGCGTCTTCGCCGCGAACAGATCGGAGCCGGAGTTCGGCTCGCTCATGCCGATGGCAAAGCAGATCTCGCCTCGGCAGATGCGCGGCAGGATATCCATCTTGATATGCTCGGGCGCGTATTTGATCAGCACCGGCCCGCTCTGGCGGTCAGCGACGAAGAAACGCCGCGTCGGCGCGTTGGCGACGCGCATTTCCTCGGTCACCACGTAGCGCTCGAGGAAGGAGCGCTCCTGGCCGCCATATTTTTTCGGCCAGGTCATGCCCAGCCAGCCCTTGGCGCCGACCCGGCGGGAAAATTCCGGCGCGTCGGTGTCTTCGCGGTTGGGCTTGTGCGGATCGAAGGTGCCGGCCGCGATTTCCTCGGCGAGGAAGGCGCGCACTTCCTTGCGCAATTGCTCGCACTTCTCGGGCAGGCGGATCGGATCGAAACGGAGGGCAGCGGTCATTGTTGTCTCGTCCCCTGATCAGCGCGAAGCCACGAGCGGCCACAATTCGTCGGCGCCGCGGTTTGCGACCAGCTTGCCGAGCTCGACGGCCCAGTGACTCTCCGAGCCGAAATCGTCGCGCCAGGCCAGCGCCCGTAGCGAAAAGCGGTGCAGGATGTGCTCGCTGGTGAAGCCGATGGCGCCGTGCACCTGATGCGCGATGGCGCCGCCTTTCTCCGCGGCTTCCGCGCAGCGGATCTTTGCCGAGGCGGCTTCGAGATAGACCTCGTCGTCGAATGACTTTGCGTTCGCGATGGCGTCGGCCGCGGATGTTGCGGCCGCAAGCGCGGCAGCGGATTCGCCGGCGAGACGGGCGAGATTGTGCTGCACGGCCTGAAACTTCGAGATCTTCTTCTCGAATGCGACGCGCTCGTTGGAATAGCGCACGGAGATGTCGAGCATCGCTTCCAGCGCGCCCGCGATCTGAAGGCTGCGCGCGACGCCGCCCATCAGCATGAGCGTGGTCTGGTCGAAGCCCTTCGCGGGCTTGACGGCGACGGGCTGGACCTTGTCGAGCGTCACGGTATCGCTGTGGTCGTAGCCGAGGTTGAGTCCGGAGTCGATCCGGCCCCTGCTCGCTTCGACCAAGGCAATCGAGATCCCATCCTTGCCGTGCGCCAGCACCGCAAAGTGCTTCGCCGCCTTGGCAAAGGGCACGCCGCGGGCGCGGCCCGAGAGCGCGCCGTCGGCATCGAGCGTGATGCGATCCTTCGGCGAGGCCGGCAGCACCGTCATCTCGCCTTCCGGTGAAGCGATTTTCGCCTGCGCAAGCAACCAGCCCGCCAGCATGGTCTCGGCCAGGGGAACCGCGACCGCGAAGCGGCCGGCGGCGTTCAGCAGCGCAAAACCGTCGGCAAGGCTGGCGCCGGAGCCGCCGAGATCGTCGGGCACCCAGGACAGAGGCAAGCCGGCTTCGCTCAGCGCCTGCCACAGCGGCGCCTGCCACGAACCCTTCTTGTCGTTGTTGATGGTCTGCGGATCGGCGAGATCGGCGAAGATTTTCTCCGCGGTCTCGACGACGATATTGTCACTCTCCGCCACAGCGTTCCCCGTGTTTTGCCATTGGCGCGTTCCGTCCAGTCGGTGCGGCGCGCGGTCTCTTCTTGCGCCCGATGATCCGAAAAAGCCATGGCCCTGACAAGCGTTGATCGCAGGCCCATCTGCGGCTCCGGCATGGGCGCAAGAGCTGCTATGGACTAATTCCGCTTAGCGGAGTTTGCTCGATTTGCAGGGCGCGGCAAACTCGCTAAATAGGGCCAGCTGCTTAAGGCTTGCATTCAATCAAGGGGAAGGAAATCCGGATGGCAAAAGACAGTCTGTGCGCAATCGTGACGGGGTCCGCATCCGGACTTGGTGCTGCGACCGCGGAAATTCTCGCGCGGAGCGGGGCGCGGCTCGTCATCAACTATTCCTCGAGCCAGAAGGAAGCCGAGGCCACCGCCGAACTCTGCCGCAAGGCGGGCTCTCCGGAAGTTCTGGTCGCGCAGGGCGACGTCTCGCGCGACGAGGATTGCCGCAAGATCGTCGCGGCAGCCAGCGGCTGGGGCCGGCTCGACGTGCTCGTCAACAATGCCGGCATCACCAAGCATGTCGCGCATGCCGATCTCGATGGATTGTCGGCTGAAGATTTCCAGCGCTTGTACGGCGTCAACACCATCGGCCCGTTCCAGATGGTGCGCGCGGCGCGCAGCCTGCTCGAGGCCGGCGCGAAGGCTTCGGAGCGGCCGTCCGCCGTGGTCAACGTGTCCTCGGTTGCCGGCATCAGCGGCGTCGGCTCGTCGATCGCCTATGCTGCGAGCAAGGGCGCGCTCAACACGATGACGTTGTCGCTGTCACGTGCACTGGCGCCGCTGATCCGCGTCAACACGGTGTGCCCCGGCTATATCGACACGCCCTGGTTCACCAAGGGCCGCGGCGAGGCCGGCGCCAAGCAGGTGCGCGACAGCGTGGTGGCGAAGGTGCCGCTCAAGGTCGCATCATCCGCCAATGACATCGCGCAGCTGGTCTGCTTCCTGGCAACGCCGGCGTCGAGCAACATGACCGGCGAAGTCGTGCGCATGGATGCGGGGATGCATTTGATAACTTAATTCGCCATTGCGAGCGAAGCGAAGCAATCCAGAGAGCGTCCGCGCGGACAATCTGGATTGCTTCGTCGCAAGGGCTCCTCGCAATGACGGAGTGCGAGGGCGGCGTCGTGCCCGACGTCCCGCACCGCTATCCTTTTATCACGCCGCTCGCGACCAGCCGGTGCCAAATGAAGAGCACCACCACCGCCCCGATCGTGGCCATGATGAAGCCGGCGCCCTGGTCGGGGCTATAGTGCCCGATCGCCTGGCCGACGAAGGTGGCGAGAAACGCACCCGCAATGCCCAGGATGGTGGTGAGGATGAAGCCGCTCGGGTTGTTCGGTCCCGGCGCCAGCCAGCGCGCGATGAGGCCGGCGATGAAGCCGACGACGATGATCCACAACAGGCCGCCCATGCTCATGTCAGTGCTCCCCTTCCCGAGAATGCGTCGATCAAAGTTCGATTAAAGTCTGCCCGAGAGTTCGTTCTCGGTCGGCAGCCGTCCGTCCGGCGTCAGGTGGTCGATCACCTTTGGCAGATACTGGCTGAGACCGGAGAGCAGTTCCTCGCGCGACAGGCCGCTCTGGGAGGACAGGCTTTCGATCTGGTCGGCGCCGAGCGCATTGGCGAGATCGCCGGGCGCGATCGCCTTGTTCTCGCCCTTGCCGACCCAGGTGCTCGCGGTCTCGCCATGGCCGCCCTGCTGGAGCTGGTTGAGGAGATCGCCGAGACCGCCGCTCAGCACGGTGCCGGCGGCGCCGCCCGCGAGCAGGCCGCCGAGGCCGCCCTTGAGCAGATCGCTGAGGCCGCCGCTACCACCGGGGCCGCCGGGAACAGCGCTACTGCCCGTATTGACAGGCGTCGGAGGCGGCAGCGGCGAGCGCTGCTGCGATGCTGGCGCTGCTTCGGGCTGGCCTGCCGTCAGATGCTTGAAGGCCTTCCAGGCAATCAGGCCGAGCAGCGCCATGGTCATCGGCGACATGCCGCCGGAGGAATTCTCGGAGCTGGGCGTGCTCGGGCCGCGGGGGCCGTTCTGCATGCCGTTGAGGACGTCGAGTAGACCCATGGTGCTCTCCTTTGGCGTTCTCGTCGGCGAGTTCTCGCCGGTGACAGCCCCCGGGGCAAAAACATATGAGGCTCTCATGACGGTTACAAGGCGAATGCACCGCAACCAATGGGCAGCCGGCGTTGCCTCTGCTATCGAGGGCGCGTCATTCAAGGGAGCAAGGTCAGGTGGTTGCGGATCGACCGATCGTGGTGGCCGGCGCGGGCGCCATCGGCTGTTTCGTCGGAGGCCAACTGGCGGCCGGAGGGCGCCGCGTCGCGCTGCTGGTGCGGCCGCGGGTCAAAACCGAGATCGAGCGGTTCGGCCTGCGGCTGACCGATTTCGACGGCTCCGAGCAGAAGCTCGGCGCGGGCCAGCTCGCGCTGTCGGAGGATCCCGCGATCTTCCACAGCGCCGGCATCGTGCTGGTCACGGTGAAGAGCGCCGACACCGCCGATGTCGCGGACCAGATTGCCCGGCACGCGCCGCAGGACGCCGTCATCGTCTCCCTGCAGAACGGCGTCGGCAATGTCGCGGTTCTGCGCGAGCGGCTCGGCGGCCGGCGCGTGCTCGCCGGCATGGTGCCGTTCAACGTGATCGCGATGGGCGAGGGACGCTTCCACCGCTCGACGTCCGGCGACATCCATGTCGGCGAGGATGAGGCGAATACGGCCGCCTCGCTGTCGGTGCCCGGCCTCGCCATGCGCGCAAGCCGTGACATCACCGGCGTGCAATGGGGCAAGCTGATCATCAATTTGAACAATGCGCTCAGCGCGTTGTCCGACATGCCGCTCGCCGCGCAACTGGCGAACCGTGACTGGCGAAAACTGTTCGCCGACCAGATGGCCGAAGGCGTGGCTGCGATGAAGGCCGCCGGCATCGCGCCGGTCTCGGCGACGCCGATCCCGCTGAGGTGGACGCCGACCCTGCTGAGACTGCCCGATGTGATCTTCAATGCGATCCTGGGGCGCACGATGAAGATCGATCCCGAGGCGCGCTCCTCGATGTGGCAGGACCTGAAGCAGGGCCGCAAGACCGAGATCGACTATCTCCAGGGCGCAGTCATCGCACTCGCCGAGCAGAACAATGTCGACGTGCCGCTGATGCGCCGCATTGTTGCGCTGATCAAGCAGGCGGAGGCGGCAGGCAATGGTCCGCCGCGGCTGACGCCGCAGCAGATCCGCGGAGCGGCCTGAGTGCTAAGGAGGAACGCGATGAGGCGTTGTTTGGCGATCGGTCTCGCGCTGGCCGCGCTCTGCGGCGCATCGACGCTCACGCACGCCAGGCCGCCGACGGTGATGAACTCTCCCGGCTATGACGCGCGATTGCAGGAGAGTCGCAAGGCGTTGAGTGCTTCGCCGACGACAACGGCGCCGGGGAGTCAATCGGTGCCCGCACCCAAGCGCGTCAAGAAGAAGCATCCGAACTGAGGATGGGGGCACGAATATCCATCCAACTCGTCATTGCGAGCGCAGCGAAGCAATCCGGAATCCCTCCGCGGAAAGACTCTGGATTGCTTCGCTACGCTCGCAATGACGGCTGAAGCCGCGACTCAGCCCTTCTTTGCCGGCTTGCTTGGCGCCGGGGTGAACAGCTTCTTCAGATCGCTCAAGCTTTCCGATAGCCGCGGCCATTCGCAGGAGAACGAGCCCTTGGTGCAGGGCGGGCCCTTCGGTCGCGGGCTGACGGACTGCTGCACCTTGGGCCGCTCGACCGGGACGGGCACGCGCTCGACCTCGGTTCGCAGCGCGACCTGCTGCTGCCGCGCTTGCTGTTCCTGCTGCTCGCGCTGCTCGCGTTGCTGGCGCGCGGCGACTTGGGCCGCTTCATTGCTGCGGCGCTGATTTGCCAGGTAGGCGGTGTAGGATTCGTCGATCCTCTTCTGCTCCTCCGGCGTCGGATTGGGACCTGCGATGTCGAAGGTGCGGTCCTGGAGGAAATCGTAATAGGAATATCCGCCGCCTGGCTTGCGGCGGCCGGCGAACTTGGCGTTGCAATCGGCAAGCGCAGCCGTCTTCTCGGTCTTGTTCGCCGCCTTCTCGGCGGCGTCGGCGCATTCCTCGAAATCGACGGGCGCGCGCTTCCACCATTGGGCATGGGCATGCAACGGCGTCAGCAGAAAAAATCCTGCTGCGGCAACGACAAGCGCCGCACGACGCGATGCAACTACGTCCGACATTCTACAGGAGCATTCCTTACAAAACTCAACCCGAACTGAGTCGGGTCCGATTTTTGCCCCTTTATCGCCGGCTTGTCACCCGTGGAACTCGGGAATTTCATGGCTGGAATGCTGACATTTTTTGCTTGACGTGGCGCGGGAGTCACAGCCGCGCAGCCCATGATCGGCTTAGACTTTTATTGGTTTGAATTCGAAGGGGAATATCCGTCATGAGAGCGTTGGCCCGTCTCGCCGCAATCACATTGGCGTTCATTTCCAGCCATGCGTTCGCAGCGGACGAGGAAGCGCCCAACCGCAGGCCGGTGAGGGCGATCGCCGACGCGCGGCTCTCGGTCAGCGGCCAGGGAATGCTGCCGCTCTATCTCTCCAGCGACTGGTCGCTGCCGCTGCCGGCGATCTCGCGTGCCATCATCGTGCTGCACGGACGCCTGCGCAATGCCGACGAATATTACATGTCGGCCCATACTGCGCAGGTTGCGGCGGGCGACGACGGCAAGAGCGCGCTGATGATCGTCCCGCAGTTTCTGGCGGAGATCGATATCGACGCGCACAAGCTGCCCGCGGATACGCTGCGCTGGTCGCTGGAGGGATGGGAGGGCGGCGACGCCGCGCTGGCGCCGAATCCGGTCTCGTCCTTCGATGCGCTCGATGCGATCCTCGCCAAACTCTCGGACCGGCGTATCTTCCCGAATCTGAAGCAGGTCGTCGTTGCCGGCCATTCCGGCGGTGGCCAGGTCGCGCAACGCTATGCCATCGCCGGCAAAGGCGAGGCGGCGCTGTCGCGCCAGCATATCGATGTCCGCTACGTCGTCGCCAATCCCTCCTCCTACGCTTATTTCAGCAACACGCGGCCCGTGCCGGCGATCGCCGCATCCTGCCCGGGCTACAACAATTGGAAATACGGCATGGACGGGCGTCCGCTCTATCTTGCGAACGCAACGCCGGCCGCGCTGGAGCAGCGCTATGTCGAGCGCGAGGTGATCTATCTGCTCGGCACGCTCGACACCAATCCGAAGCACTCCGCGCTGGACAAGAGCTGCATGGCCGAGGCGCAAGGTCCCACGCGCTACGCCCGCGGCCACGCTTATGCGGATGCGATGGCCAGGCGCGACCGCGGCACGCCCAATCACCGGGTCTGGGACGTCGCCGGCGTCGGCCATGACGGCGACAAGATGCTGACCTCGAAATGCGGCCTCGCGGCGCTGTTCGATATTCCGGGCTGCGAGGCCGAGCGCTGATGCCGATGCATTGAAGGCGGCACCTTGAAGGCCGATGCCTTGAAGCCAGATCCCTTGAAGGCAGATCCCTTGAAGCGTTGGCTCCGGCTGTTACACTTCGTCTCGCGACGTCCTCATCCTGGGACGACGCCAAGAAGAAGTGGAAACGCCTGATGCTGCTGCTCGTCAGCGCCCCGCCGCGCGATGATTCCGGAAAAGTTCGCCGCACCCTGTTGCGCGACGAGCGCGCGGCGTGGATGAAGGAAGGGCGCGCTTTCCGGATTTGGCCGGCGAAGGCGCGGGCGCACGCCGAATAAAAAGAATACAGAAGGACTGAGACATGACGATCACCATCGCAGCGAACAGCGTGCCGAAGCCGCCGGCCGAGATCATCGAGGGTTTTCGCGGCGCGCCGACCTCGGTCATTTCAGACAATCTCGCCCGGTTGCCGGGCGCGGTGGGGCTGAAACCCTATCATCGCGGCGGCAAGCTGGTGGGGACGGCCTTCACCGTGCGCACCCGTCCCGGCGACAATCTCGCCATCCACCGCGCACTTGAACTGGTCGGCCCCGGCGACGTCATCGTGGTCGACGGCGGTGGCGACGAGACCCGCGCGCTGGTCGGCGAGATCATGAAGAACATCGCGCAGTGGCGCAAAGCCGAAGGCTATGTCATCGACGGCGCGATCCGCGATGTCGCCGCCTTCGCCGCTGACGACTTTCCCTGCTACGCCCGCGCGGTGATCCATCGCGGCCCCTACAAGAACGGCCCCGGCGAGATCAACGTGCCCGTGACGATCGGCGGCAGCGTGATCTCGCCCGGCGACATCGTGGTCGGCGATGAGGACGGCGTGGTCTCGTTCCCCGTCGCCGGCGCCGCGGCGCTGCTGGAAGCCGTCCGCGCCCAGGTCGCGCGCGAGGAGGAGACCATGAAGGCGATCCGCGAGGGCCGCTACCAGGGGGCTTACGGCAAATCCTGATCAGAGAAAACGAAGGGAAAGTGACGTGAGCCAGAAGGACGAATTCCACAATATCGACGATGCCAGCGACGGGCTGCTTCGCGAGCTCGCGGCGGGGGTCACCACGCGCATCTTCTCCGGCGAGCAAGCGATGCTTTCGGTGGTGACGCTGGCCCCGCATGCGCAGGGCACGCTGCATCATCATCCCGAGGAGCAATGGGGCGTGCTGCTCGACGGCTCCGCCATCCGCGTCCAGGGTGATGAGGAAATTCCGGTGAAGAAGGGCGATTTTTGGCGCACGCCCGGCAACGTGCCGCACACGATGCGCGCCGGCCCCGATGGGGCCCGCGTGCTGGACATTTTCAGTCCACCACGGCCAGAATACAAAAAAGCGGGGTCGGGCTTCGGCACGACCTAGGCGCCAAAGAGCATAAGGCCGGGCGCAAAACCAAAGGGGAGGGGACCATGACGATCACGCGACGCACGCTGCTGGCAGCGCCCGTTATTCTCGCAATCGCGCCAGCGCTCGCGCAGGCCGGCAAGATTACTCTGGTCGTGCCGTTTCCGCCGGGCGGATCGACCGATGCGATGGCGCGGCTGTTGCAGGCAAATCTGCAGACAAAGCTCAACCGCATCGTCGTGGTCGAGAACAAGTCGGGCGCCGCCGGCGCGCTCGGGGCCGCGCAAGTCGCCAAGAGCCCGCCGGACGGCTCGACGTTCCTGGTCACCTTCGATTCCCACGCGGTGATCCCGTCCATCCTCGACAAGCCGCCGGTCGATGTCGAGCGCGAGCTGATGCCGGTGCTGCTGGTGGGCACCGCGCCTTATGTGATCGCCGCCGGCGCCGGCCGTCCCTACAAGAGCTTTGCCGACGTGGTCGCCGCCTGCAAGGCGACGCCCGGCGCGGTGAAATATGCCTCCGTCGGCATCGGCACGCTCGGCCATCTCGCCATGACGGTGCTCGGCACCAAGGCCGGCGTCGAGATCATGCACGTGCCCTATCGCGGCGGCGGCCCGGCGATGAACGACGTGCTCGGCGGCCATGTCGATCTGATCGCGGGATCGGCGGCGTTGGTCTCGGCTCAGCTCGGCACCAACATGCTGCGGCCGATCCTGCAACTCGGCCGCGAGCGCCTGCCGGCGTTGCCGGATACGCCGACTGCGATCGAGGCGGGCTTTCCGGACTTCGAGACGCTCGCCTGGTGGGGCATCTTTGCGCCCGCGGGCACGCCGCCGGATGTCGTTGCGGCCATGGCGACGGCGTCCAGGGAGATCCTGAGCGAGCCCGCGACCGCCGCCCAGCTCAAGGAAACCCAGCAGATGACGCTGCTGCTCCAGGACGGCGCCGCATTCAAGACCTTCTTCGACAAGCAGGTCGCCTATTGGGGTAAGGTGGTGAAGGACAACAATATCAAGGCATGAAAAGCCCATGCCCGGGATTGCCATCCCAGGTTCGGTGCCAAGTCCGGTGCGCTCGCGCGGGCTTGAGCGTCAGAGCATCTTGCCGACGATCTTTGTCATATCTGTCGCCGAAAACGCGCGCAGCGTTTCGGTGCGGACATTGCCGAGTGCGCTGAGACTAAGGCTGAGCGACATCGCGGCAGCCTCATCTGGAGCCTCGAGAACGGTTACAACGTCATATCGTCCCTGCGTCCAGACGATCTCTTTCACGGTCACGCCGAACGTTTTGGCCATCTCCTTGAAGGCGTCGGCCCGCTTCGGCGAGTCCTTGATGTTGCGGACTCCCTGATCAGTGAAGTTCGCCAGCACGACATAGGTTACCATGGTCGTCCTCCCTGGTTAGAACCCAGATCCAATTCTCGCTTGAGGCAACCGCGCAGAGCTTGCCACGGCGGCTGAGACAGCGCTACTTGCGTGTTGGGAACGTCAGCGGGTGTGACTTGTTCGGTCAGGACAACGGCCGCGCGAAACTGAGCTCATGGCCGTCGGGGTCGGTGAGATGGAAGTAGCGCTCACCCCATTCTGCATCGCGCGGCGTGGTCGACGGCTGCCATCCGGCGGCGCGTGCGCGCTCGTAGATCCCGTCGACATCGGCGACGTGGAAGATGATGCGGCCCCACCAGGACCAGCGCTTGTCGTCCGGCTGCGCCGTCAGGTTGAGATAGCCGGTGCCGGCGCGAAAGCTGGTGAATGCGGCGGTTTCGCCGCCATACAGGAGCTCGAACCCCAGCGACCGGTAGAAGTGCACGGAGCGCCCCATGTCATGCGTGCCCAGCGTGATGGCGCTGATGCTTTCGATCATGTGATCTGCTCCGCCGAGAGGGGCCTGGAAGCGATTGTATTGCCGCCCTGTTCAGGTTGACGATGATCCGGCCCGCCTGACGGCTGGCGAACCGCATTTTGCTCTGCTATGACGGGATCGAACCCGTACCAGCGGGTTCCGCGGTCCCGTAGCTCAGCCGGATAGAGCGGCGGTTTCCTAAACCGTAGGTCGCATGTTCGAGTCATGCCGGGATCGCCACATCTTCAAATCCCTATTGATATCCTTTACGTTTTTCGCCGATTTGGCTCAGCGGGTCGGCCACTGAGACAATCTTTGTTCCTGAAATGAGCTTCGCGGCGGCATTGTCGGCGAGCTTCATCTTGTTCGCCTGCTCGACGTATTCCTGCGCTTCTCCGATCGTCTTCCAACCGTGCCAAGCCATGAGTTCATGCGCGGTGGCGCCGTGCAAAGCGTGCCTGATCGCGCTGGCCTTGCGCAAACCGTGTGCTCGGCCCGGGACACCGGCTTGCCTGCACTGAGCAGCAAACCAATTGCCGAACACTGCAGCCGAGCCGAACGGCGTGCCGTGCTCGCTGGTGAGCCACAACATCGAGGCGACGGCGCCGTCATGACGATGAAGCGCAAGCTCGGCAACAAGCTCGGGAAGCAACTGGATCGAGAACTCGGTGCCGGTCTTCTTTCGCGACATCGAGAGCCTGCCATTCTTGACGAATTGATCGCCCATTCGGACGACATCGCTGCGAGCGTGACCGGTCTGCAAGATCACTTCGAGCGCAAGCCGCGCCTTGGTGCCGGCGGGATGCCGCTTGCGGTATTGCTCGATCTCGTCATCGGTCCAGGCATGGAAGCCCTTCGACTTCGGCCTGTCGGTTAGCGTCAACGTCGACAATGGATCTGTCGTCATCAATCCGAGGCTGATGCAGTATTTTACAAAGTGACTCATCGCCCTCAAGAAATTGCGCTGCGCGTTCGGCTTCAGCTTCGATACGATCGCCTGCATAGCCTTCGCGTGCATCATGTGTGTGCGCTTGTCGCCGTGCTCCGCGCGGATCAGGCGTTCCAGGATGGCGCGGCGGTTCTGTTGGGTCGTTTTGCCGAGGCCATCCTTGAATGTGGTGCTGTCGTAATAGCTGACCAGCGCGGCATTGACGGTGCCGGCAACAGGCGGGCGATTGACAATCTGCTTCGCGTCGTCACTCAATTTCTCCCCGGCCGACTCCAGCGCGGCCATGAACACCGGGGACCATGGCGGGACATCATCGACAACTTTAATCCTGATCTTGGGGCACCCCGGCTTCCGAAGGTAATAGACCTGCTTGCCCCATGGCGTGACATAGGCCTGCACATGCTTGGGGAGTCTGTGCTTAATCATTTCACCGCATCCCACTCGTTCACCTCGGTGCCGGCATCCTGCCCCTCCCCCGGCTTGCCGGCAATGACGATGAGTCGCCCTTCCGGGGAGACCTCGACCCGCGCGACCGGCAGGCCGGCCGCCACCACAGCCTTGATGGCTTTGGCTAGGTCGGACTGGCGGAAGTGCTGGCGGCCGCGAGACATAGATCTGGCCTTACATCACGATCTGGCCCATCAGCACGTCGGCCGCGGCCGCCGCCACGACATCGACGCCCGCGGCAACCCAGTTGGTGCTGCCCTGTGTCGCGGTCATGGTGTTGCTGGCCGAGCCGGCGGTGTGGTTCATGGCGCAGTCGGAAGTCGCATCGACGAAATCCTGCGTCGCCGAGGTGGCGGTGAAGGAGCTGCCGCCGTCATTGGTGTAGGCCGCCGCCGTGATGTTGCCGGTGGCGCTGGTGACGGTGACGGTGGCGTTGCCGCCGGCGTTGCCGTGGTTGCCGGCGCCATGGGCGAACGAGGTCGCACCGCCGGTCTGGTCGACGCCAGTGAACGAGATCGCGCCGACGCTGGCGAACCGGGCACCGGTCCATGAGGCCGCCAGCGTATTGGCCCCGCTGGCCGGATTGACCAGCCCATAAGCGATGATCGACGTCCCAGCCGTGACGTCGGAAAATGTGGCCCCTGTTATCGGAGTCATCGAGACGCCGTTCCAGGTGACGCTGATGCCGGTCGGCAAGCCTGAGCCACCGGCAAAGACGAACATCAAGAAGACCACCAGCGCGCGGTTGGACCCGGAGCCGACCGTGATGACGCTGGCGCTCGAATACGAGGTGGTGGAGGAGCCGCCGTTGCCGGTGTGACCGAAGGTGTCGAATGCTACGGCCATCGCCGCACCGCCTTCTCAGCGCATGCCTTTGCGAGCGTGTTGAACTGCTCGGCGAACATGGCGACATCCCTGCCTGTGCAGTCGCCGAGCCGCTTGCCATTGGGCATGATCGTATCGAGCAGCGGTTCGCCTGCCTGATAGCGCCTATCTATCTCGGCGCTGAGCATGATGAGTTGGGCTTCGTCGGCGGTCATCGCGCAACCTCCTTCGGCTGCTCGCGGTCCAAGCGCACCGCCATTTGCGAACGCAGAGCCCTGCTGACCACGCTGCTTAGCGTGCGATCGTCGCTCTTTGCCTCTCGCTCAATCCACGCTCGGATTTCTGGCGTGACGCTGATCAGCATCTTGACGGTTTCAGATCTCTCCATCCTAAAAACTCCACACCGATCCAAAAACATCCAGAGATATGGAAATGTGATGATGGCAAACTAGGGGCACCGTTCCTTATAACCAATTGAAATCATGCACCTTTTCGGTGCAGCTTTTTGTTGATTCTGTTGCGGAATTTCGATTGAGAGTTTTGGGGAGGCGATGGCGAGTATTACCAAGATTTTTCTCTCGAAAGAGTGATGATGAAAAACGGAAAAGGCCCGCCGTTGTGGCGGGCCTTTGGTTGTCGATGCCGATGAGGATCAGCGCGCGGCGATGCCGGCGCCTTGCCGTCGCTTAGCGATCTGCAAAAGCGGCACCATCTCCCTCTCCAAGTCGTCGAGCGTCCGTGTCGGCCAGCACGATCCATGGCGGGCCTCCCGCTCCAGGCGCTTCAAGTCCTGCTTGCTGATCTCTCCGGCATTGTATTTTTCAATAAGCTGATGTTGGCGGTCGTCGATCACACCCCGGGCGACGATACGTTGCAGCAAGCCCATTTCCACCTTGCTCAGCAATCGAAGCTCAGCCGCAAAACCGATGATCATCATTGCCTGAGTTATCGCGGCGTCGTTGGTGAGGTCGACGGCGGTGCTTTTACCATCACCTGACAATTCGAACTTGAAGGTCCACGGGGCATTGTCGTCATTAAAGCGACCGGTGGCGCGACCGTAACTGAGAAGCTCAGCCCGGTCAGCGTTCTGATATTGTTGGGAACAACTCGATGCGATGATAGTCTTGGTGGCAGCCTTAGACATGGTCTCCTCCGTGTCTTGGGTTAGGGCCGGCCAGGCGTGCCGCGCCTGGCTGGCCCGCCGCTCATCGAGCGTCGCACGATCGTGCGCCCGTACATGGGCTGCCGTCAATCAGAAAGTTGCAAGTTCATAATATGCACCATTTGAGTGCATATGAATTTCCGAAGGTGCTGAGAAAATCGGTCTGAGCGGATGTGATTTGAGACGTTGAGTCATCTACCGAAGTGGTCCGCTAGCTCGGCGGCGGCGCGCTCGCGGCGTGATAACTCGGCGGGAACGCCGTCGTACACGCGCTGAGCGCCGGCGGCATCAAGGCTATGCCGCTCGCAGGCCTCGCCGAGCGCGACAGCGAATGTCCCAAGATACTTCTGCGCGAAAACGGCGGCGTCGGTTGTCGATCGGTCGTTGATAGTGGCCGCGATCAGCGCATCAGCGACCTCGACGATCGCGCGACGTTCGCGGTCGCGTCGTTTCAAGCCCATTGTTTACTCCCTCAAACATCAGCGAAGTTATGATCGCCGGCGAAGTGTCGCCCGACGCCATCCGGCGACGGGGCGCCGGTTGGATATGTGTAAAGTTGCTCCAGCTTGTCGACGACGGCCTGCGCCAAGGTCATGCCATCGACATTGAGCGAGAACGAGATCGGCTGCGCCTTTGGCTGGCTGGTGCCGGGCACAAACATCATCGGGTGCTTCGTCGGATCGCGCTTCGGCGAGTGATCCTCGATGCCGGGGACCTTCTCGCCGCCGAAGCCAAACATCCAGCCGATCTTGCCGGCGACGGTGGAGAGCCAGCTGACGAACGACGAGATCGCGTTCTTGATGCCGTCGAACATCTCGACGATGCCCTGCCAGGCCGTCGATGCGAGCCCGTTGAGGCCTGCGTTGAACGATGCGAGGCCTGTATGGATCGTTTCCCAAGGCACCTTGCCGAGCAAATCGAACATCCCGGTGATACCCGTAATCGACGCGATTTTGCCCGCGACGGCGCTGTCGATGTTGTAGAGGAGCGATCCGATCTCTTCCACGACACCGATGACGGCCCCGACCGTCCCCGCGTTGCGATTGGCGATGTTGCCTATAGCGGTGAACATTTCAGTAATGGCGCGCATCGATGGCAGCGCTGCTTGCATCAGCGGCGCCCCATCGCCTGCAGCATCGATTCATACTGCTCACCGAATGCCTTCTTCACGCCGGTCGGATTTCGCTCGGTGAAGTGCCGGTAAGCATCAGGAATAGACTCGATCTGTCCCGCAAGCCCCAAGTCCTTTTTCTGCTGTTCCAAAAACTTGGGGTTGCCGAACATCTCTACGAGTTTCGCGGCGTTGCGGTTTGGACTGAGCTTTGCGATCAAATTCTGGAGGACGCCCTCGTCGCCGCCCGACGCCTTCGCCAGGGCGGGATAGACTACGTTTTTAATCCACCCAGGCAGATCGCCGACGTAGTCAAGCGACCCCTTAATGGCGCCGGGCGCCAGCTGCATTCGACTGCCACCGAAGCCGGTCTGGACCGCCTTCGACATGTCGAGCAGGCCAAGCTGCGACATCACTGCTGCTTGCTGCTTGGTGAGCGTGGTAGCGCCCATCTGGAGCTGTTGCAAAGTCTGTAGCGTGGTGCCCGCGGCTGACCCGCCGAGATCGGCGCCTAGCACGCCGATCGGGCCGATCGATTCCGGCTTCGCGTTCATAAAGGCCGTGCCGCCACGCCTCGCGATCGTCTGGAAATCTTCGGCGGTGAGCTTGCCGCCGAATGCGGTGATCATCCGGAATGCCTGGTCAGTGAACTGCTCCAGCTTGGCCGGGTCGGTGGAGATGCCTTTCATCTCAGCAGAGCGGAGGAGCTTGTAGTACTCGCCATGCGTCTCGCGGCCGAGCGAGTTCGATAACAGGGTGTCGACCATCATGGCCTTGGGCGCCAAGGCTGCGGCCTCCTCCGTCGAGCCGGTGACCGCCCGCAATTCGTTGGTAGTCTTGAGGAACTCGCTGGCTGTCGACGTCGGCACCACCTTGGCGATACGTTCGTAATATGAAGCCTGCAGGCCGATCACCTCGTTCGTGGTGAGACCAGCGCGCATCAGCTTGTCTTGCTGATCAAGGATTTTCTCGCCGTGCTTGGCGATGGTGGCGAGGCCGCGGATCATCTCGGCGCCGGCGATGACGCCGACGGCGCCGAGCAGCGCCGGTTTCCACGCCTCGAAGGCTCGGGTGATCTGGTTGATGGGCGCCTTAATGCCAAGCAGATCCCGACTTATGACCGCGAGCACTGGCGAGACGTTGTTCGCGAGAGCGATTGATACACCGATCCTATATGCGTCCATCACACCACCTCACAAATGGGTCGCCGCACGAGGCCGCGGTTACGTCCGCCGCTGGCCTCGCCGGCTCCCTCCAGCGGCGCGGGTGGATAGTCCGCGCTCGCTTGAAACTTGTGTGGCGGCGGCGAAAGGGAGATCAGACGCCGCCGCCGACGCGACACCGCTGCCCATTGAAAACAGCGTGGTCGCGATCCAAGTCACACCGCCGCGCCCGTCACCGGATTTCTCCAGGTGGCACCGTCGTAGACCACCTCTGCACTCAGCGTAAGATCGATGTGGCGGTCGCCGGCGCGTGGATATTGGGGCCTCGCCGTGGTTGGACCGACAGTGCCAACCACAATGAAACCCCGAGTGGCGAGCGCCGCGGCATCTCCATTCGCGACGTATCCATTTGTGATATCTCCCGGGAGATCTATCGTTACTCCTACAGTCGAAGCATAGGCTCGCTGCGTGGGAAGCGGCGGACCGGGTATGAGCACCATTCCATTCGAGTTGGCTTGTTTGGCAGCGTCCGGGGTGGCTAACATTCGAATTGTCACAGGATATCTCCTTTTTCAAAAGCGCCGACGTTTTCTTCAGCGACTAACCCCAGGTCGCAACGATGCCATTGGGAGCGGCGCCGAGGACCGTGTTGGTCGCCATGACGCGTCGCACCTGCATATGGAGCTGAAAGGTGCCTACCCCGAGCGGAATCGTGACCGGTCCGCTGTCAGGATCGTCGGCAAATATCACCGCGATTCCGGTCCCACCGGTGCCGACGGTAATGATCAGATTCGACGTCACGTCGGACAGGTCCGCGCTGTCGCTCGGCGTAACGGCCTTGGCATGGCGCCCCGAGGACATCGGATCCCGCTGGGTCGCGAACAGCGGGTCGTTGGCGGTTTTCGGCATCAGCGGCGACTCAAGCCCCGCCCAGCGCGGGCTGCGTCGCCGCGCTTCCGCAGCTCTTCATCACTGATCGCGACATCGGCGGGCATCATGTCGCCGGTCCCTGGGCTGTGCCGGAATGCACTGGCCAGCACGGCCTTGAGCAGGCCTGGATCATCCTCTTGCCGCTTCCGCAGCTCGGTCGGCTCCGCCGCGCGGTCCATCTTACTTGCGAACAGCTCTTGCTCGAGCTGCCTACGCGCAAGCGCGAAAAAGTCCTTCCCCTCGACAAATTCCTCGCCGACCTTGTCAACGACATTGGCCTTCGCGAGTTCTCGCGCACGATCGAAGACCATTCTATGTGTGATGTGCATGAAGTCCTCCTATTCAGGTTGACGCACTGCTGTTGCGCTGACTGGTGATCGGTACGCGGCCAGTCGCAGTTTTGACTGCCAAGACCTTCGCCATCGGATCGGTGCTGGGCTCTTCGCCGATGCGCTCGCGGGCTTCATCAATGGTGAGAACGCCGCTGTCGACGAACGAGGTTAGAATCTCGGCCTGCCGCTTTTGATCGACTTCGGTCTCTTCGACCCAGGCAAACTCAACATCGTCGAAGCCGGTCTCACTCCGGATGACGTCGTTCGCAAGATCAGAGAACCATTGCTTGGTCGGCTCGACGCCTTCCTCTTCAGCGGTCCGCTCAGCCTGCTGAGCCGTAGCGTGATTCACCTGTTGCGCGAGCGCTGAGACGGGGTATGAGAATGCTAGGCAAACGACACGCGCTAGCCACGCGTCCATCTCGTTAGTCAGCGCGGGCTCCTTGATCGGAATGTAAGAATTCTTCCCGTTGTCAGCGGCGAGGAATTTCATCCGGCGACGCATCGCTAGATTACCGCTGTAGAGGTTATCCCAATAGTCCTGAAATCTCTGCACCTGGTCCGGAGTCCAGCTCGCCGGTAACGAAAACAGCGACTCTGGTTGATTTCCGCTGTCATAGTACTCGCACTGATACTGCGCGCGCCGGATTGCGATGTTGACCGTGCGGAGTATCTGCTCCGTCGGCGAGAAGCCGAAGACGTGACCTGGTCGCAGGTTCATCGGCCGGTAGACCAAGTCCCGCACCGTGAGATTCGCCGCCGGCAAGCCGTGAAGTAATTGCTGATAGGCTGCAGGAAACGCGACATTCCCCTGGATGACATACCTCTGTGAGGACGCGTCCGCGCCATCATCCCAGAGGCGCGGCTCCGGTGTCCGTCCGTGGGGATCAATGATCCTCTTGATGGTCGAGCCGTCGGTGACCTGAAGCCTGATCAGACGGCCGAGGCTGTCGCGCTGGCAGTACAGCGACGGGGCATCGATGACGAGGAGATCCTCGAGCAGGCTCCTCATCCAAGTACTGAAGGGCGTGAGGTAGTCCGGCTCACGGAAGAATGCCTCCAAGGCCCGGATGCGCTCACGCTGTGCGGCTGGCAACGCTGACGGCTTCGGTCTGCGGTGTGCGGGCCCATCGTGTCGGGCGCGAATGATCCACGGCAGCCGACAAATTTGATCCTTTTTTCTCTCGATGACAACGCGAAGCAGGTCGCAGTTGTCTGCGAGCGAGCGCAGCATTTCGAACGTCACCGCCTCATATGGCCGCGGTGTCGTGTTGAGGTTGTAGCCGGTTGGGTAGTCAAAGGCGCGGCCGGCGACCTCCGGCGGCGCCACGGGCCGCATCGGTTGGAGCGGCCCGAACCAATTCGCGCCGCCACCGGCATAGCTCACGTTCACAGTGTAGGGTGACAGATCGCGTGCCGATCCTCGCGACGTCATCAGGGCCTTGTTGACATCGTCTATCAATGCAGATCCCTCCGTACCGGCTTGGCAGGTCTTGGCCGGAGGCCTGCATCGGAGGAGCGTCGCTCCAGCGCGGAGAGCTCGTTCTGGCAACGGTAGTAGTCATTCGCCAGATCGATGGTGTCCTGTAACTCGATCGCGGCCGCGGGCAACGGAGCGCCGTAGCGTTGCAGCATTGCGGCGGCGCGTGCCTTCGCCGGCAATAACTCCTCGGTGCTGATCGGCATCCGCGATGCTTCGCACCCGCCCATCAATTCTGAAACGAGCCGCGCCCGTCTCGGAATGACTGCGCATTCTTTGCGGTACCATCGCTCCAACTGGTCACGTCGAAGGGCGATGCGGTCCTTGGTGTCGTAGAGCAAGATCGAAGTCTCGATGCTCCGAAGCTCCGCGATCGTGGTCATCGCCAGCTCCTAGATCGTTGCAGCATTTCGAGCGTCTTCCGCGTTTCGTAGCCCCGCGCGGCTTGAACCTGCATGACATACTCATCGATCGACGGCGGTCGCATCGGCTGAAGCATAGCCGTCTCGCGCGGCAGTGGCTCAAGACCGGCGGCGACATCCGTATTGGCGGCGATGAGAGCAGCGGACGAAAACGGACCCTTGAGCAGCTGGCGAGCATGATCTTTCGTGACGTAGAAGACGAACGCGCCGCTCTCGGCCTTCACCAGATAGGGGGTGCCTCCGACTTCGAGATGACTCGGCGCCGCCTGGTCCTGCGGCCAGACGACCCTGATCATATCGGCGACGAGCGGCACCGTGGTCGCCGTCTCGCTGGCGCGTCGGTAAAATTCAAAGACGCCAAATCCCGGCATCATCTCCTGCTTGACCGCGGCTAGACTCGCCATCGCGAGCGCCACAACAACATCGATCTTGTGCTTCTGCTTTTCCTTGGCGATCCGCCAGCCACGCGGCGTTTCGATTGCGATGGCCTGCGAGATCGAGGTGCGCATCGCCTCATCGGGATAGACTGCAAGGTTTTCGCCCTTGATCAGTTCATAGAGGTTGCTGGAGCTATCGGTGAGGTTGCCCGATGTCTGCGGGTATTCCTGCATCGGCACGCCACGCTTGATCAGGCGCTGCGCTACCGATGCCATTTGCCAAGGGTCGTATCTGATCGCCTGCACATCGAAGCGGCTGCACAAATTCACGATCTCCGCCTCGATTGTCTCCTCAAAATCTAGCGGTCGGTCAGGCGACGGCTGGAATACCTTATGAGACACTAGGCGGACACGATCACCGTCGCCGGTAACGGCGATAATAGCCGTGGAGTCTCTTTTCAGCGAGGCGTCGACGCCAATGAAAACCGGGAGACCGCAATCAGATTGCAGAGGACGGAGACCAGGATCGACGCAACGGTCCCACATGGCGAGATCAACAAAGGCCGACTCCGACGCAACCCAGCGATTTTCGATGATCCTTGCGAAGGCGTTCGGCCGCATGCTGCTGCGCATTTGCGCCAACCAACGGTCATCCTGCCATGGCGCCACCGGCTTGTGGGTCCAGAACGTCAACCGACCTTCGCCTGCATATAGATCAGGACCGATTAGCGGCTGAGCGGTGCCGGCTTTGTAGAGCTCCTCCAACAGCAAGGACTCGCCACTGTAACCGGCATACGTCGTGACGAGACGCCATGCGGCCCGCCGTGTCGGCGGTGGCACCAATTCATCCCAAAGCCGCCGAGAAGACTCGGTCGTGAAGCCCCAGAGCTCGTCGCCGACCGAGATCACCGGGTTGGCACCGGCCGCACCGGCCGCATCGCTTGCGATGGCCTTGATCGAGGCGCTGACGTCGGGAAAGAAGAGCTCGCTCTTGGTGATCTTGGCGCGGTCCTTGAGCCTGGGACTGGCCTTCACGATGGCCTCGATTGCCGAGAAGACTCTGCTCTGCGACTGCTCAAGATCGTTTGCGCAGCAGATCGCCTCGGCGTTCTTGCCGCCGTAAAGCAGCGTTGCGGTCAGGGTCAGGATGGCAGCGAAGGCGGTTTTGCCTGATTTCTTGGGCGCCGAGTATGTCAACTCCGGATAGATCGCCCGGCTGGTCTCATCGAGGTTGAAGGCATGCTCGAGGAAGGAGATCTCGGCGGGCAACAGCTCGAAGGGTCGACCGGTCGCCGGATCGCGCAGCACCGAGGTGATGAAGGCGATCACATCGGGACGACTCATTGGGGCCGTCCCGCACGGTTGAAGCGACCGCTTGCGCAGCTAACGATCGCGCCGCTATGCTCGAGGGCGCGGAACACGTCGAGCCGTGAGATGCCTAGACGATCTGCGATCTCTTGCAGAGTGAGACCGGTTTGACGGAGGTCGAGCTCGCGGGACGAGTACATCACTCGGCCTCCTGCGGCGTGGCACAGGTCTGCATCTCTTCCAGGAAGTCGTCGCCGCTCGGCTTCTGCGGTACCGCGGGTTGGGGCTTGAAGTTATTGGCACGCTGCGTGCGGGTGATTTGGTCGCGGACTTCTGCGGCGGCCTTCAGCGCGCCGCGCCGCTCCAGAACGCGGGCCCAAATGACCAGCGAGGCGATCTGCTCGGCCGCGATCCTATCGGCCATCGTCGACGGCCTACCGAGGCCATCGAGCAAGCCGCGCATGATCTCGATCTTGTCGGCGGCGTCTTGCCGGCGCAGTTCCTGGTAACGCCTCCAGCCGCGAGACTTCGGGACGGGCGTGGCTATGGTGGCTTCGTTCGTCATACGTTCTAAAATATGCCGAACGATAGGAATGTCAATAAGTCATTGATTTTGCACGTAATTCGTGCATCTTCGGAGGAAGGTTCCGTTTATCAGGTGTGGCCGAAGGCGGCCTCCACGCGGCCCTGGAGAGGGGCCTTCCGTCCGGCCGCTGTCGAAGGCCGGCCGAGGCGCGCCAACGCACGGGCGCGCGCCAGAGGGCGCGCTAGCAGGTCCCAGTAGAGGCGCACCAACGCACGGGCGTGGCGCGCTGGCGGGTGGATTATGGGTTTCGAGTATCTAGCTTTGGCTATCGCGCATCGATCTCTCGCTCTGCCGCCAGCCAAAAATCTAGGTCGCGCCCCGTCATAGGCCGGCCGCCTTGCTCCCAGAGCTCGTAAGCGCGGTCACTGATCTGTCTATGCCGCAAGCGGTTAAATAGTCCCCTCCTAATTTCTTTCACAAGCTCCAATGGAGTTGCGGTGATCTCACCGCGGATGTAGCCAGCTGCCCGGCTAGGCAAGATCTGATCTGCTTTTGAAAGTTTTTCCATCGCAGTTGGGTCCGTCCAAACTATCCAGGAAATTATGCCTGTCGTCGTCCGATCATCGCAATAGATTTTGCGAGTTTTCCTACACCGGTTGGGGACCAACCTATCGGCTGGGGCCCCAACAGTTATAAGCCGCGGACGTGTCGTAGTTCCCAGAAGCATTCGCGCGCGATCGAATGGATGCGACGGACGTCCTCGTAGCCGAATGAAACTGGCTTGCGGAACAGCGATAGGTTCGGCAGGCGCGCATAGGCATGCTCCCATAGGTCCGCCTCATCGCGGTCGCCGTGCTCATCCTTGTTCGGTGCTGGATATCTGCCGGCCCACATCAGGTTCACGCGGGCGCGCACCAGCCGGCCGTAATCATCAGACGCGAGCTGCGGCAGCTTCGCACTGGCCCAGAGCTGAGGAACGTTGTGATTGGCGGGCACTCTGGTGATGTCCCCGAGATCCTCTCCGACCTCGAGACGTTGCGCGATCACCGCCTTGACGATCAGCTCTAGGGCGAGCGACGCCTCTCGCGCGAAGCCTTCGTACGTACCGGGCGTGGGCGTCTCGCTCAGCACGCGAGCACAGTACAGCGCGTTAGATGCGCGCGCCTCGAAATGAAGCGGAGCCCGGCGCCGGCTTTCATAGCTCACCGCGAGGGCTCCAGCGCGCGTCGCAATCCGGGATGCATCCAGTAATGTTCACCGAGCTTGGGAAGGTCGTCGTAATTGATCCGGTCCCAATGGATCTGATTGGCGTCAGCCTTCATGAACGAGATCCGCAGCATTTCCTGCGTCGATTCATTGCCGCGGATGTCGCGAAATGGTCCGCTCTCCCGGAAAACGATTGAATCGACTTGCGGGAATTTGGCGAATACCGCCGGGACCAACCGCGCGGTATTGATGTTGAAGCCGCTGACGGCAGTACCGGCCGTCAGAACGGAATCGACCGTGCGGTTGATCACCAGCACCCCCTTGTCGAGGGTCACCTGCAGCCTGCCGCTATCCACGAGAGCCGCCGCGAGTTGCTCAGGCGTGGTAGCCTTGTCGATCTTCTCGCGACGCTCACTGTCTCCAATGAACCCTGAGAGCGTGGCCACTCCGACCAAAGCCGCGAACAAGATCAAGAGCACCTTTTTCATTGCGATTCCCAACCCCGACTACTCGCGCCAGAGCTTAGATGCGCTCAAGCACTCGTGCAACTTGCACGGCGGACCAGGCGCCGTTGCCGCGGGCCGTGGGAATGCCCAGGCTATTGAGCCCATCTGCAATGGCCCGCAGGCTCGTTGCACCGGCCGCCTGAAGCTGGCGGATTGTCGGGCCGATATCTGCAGCCCTCGCTGCGGAGCGCGCATGCAGCGCCTTCCTGGAAGCTTCCTGCATCTTTCGGCCTGGTGTAACGCCGCGGTTGCCGCCGAGCTTCTTGCCGCGCTTCTTTGCGGCGGCCAGCGCGGCTTTCGTTCTGGCGGAGATCATGCCGGCCTCCAGCTCAGCCACTGCCACCATCTGCTGGAGGAGAAATCGGCCCGTGGCCCCCTCGATCGCCGGCAGATCAGCAAATCGGACGTCGACGCCTGCCTCGAGTAGGCGCGACAGGAAGGCGACCGATCGCGTCAGGCGATCGACCTTGGAGACCACCAAGGAGGCCCGGTGCAGCCGCGCCGCTGCCAGCGCCTGCTCGAGCGCGGGCCGATCGGACCGTTTGCCGGACTCGACCTCCGTGTGTTCGTCGATGATTTGCCAGTCGCCCCCGTTGAGATAGGCCTTCACGGCTTCGCGTTGCGCATCCAGGCCAAGGCCGCTCTTGCCTTGGCGGCCAGTTGAGACTCGATAGTAAGCGACGAACTTCCCGTTGTTTTGAGCCATGGTTCGCCTCGTTACAAACACGTCAACGCTCGTTGAGGTATTCGTAACAGCATCACCGCGGCAGTCAAGAAGCTTCTACGCGCGGTCTCAATGGCCGCGCGCCGGTTAAAACGGCGCGATTCGCGGGTGACGGCGGGGCGCTTAAAGATAGGCGTTCCGATCTAGGAACGGCACCGGCCCGGCGGACGTTTAGATGGAGAGCGCGGACTTCAACCGCGCCCAGCGCGCCGCCGCCTAAACCGCTTTGCCCCGAGCGGCAGCGGCGGCGCCTCACGGGGTCAAACCATGCGGCTTCATCTTCATCACATCGACTGGATCTCGGTCACCGCCGGCAGCCTGCTGGTGGTCGGCTTCGTGGCCGCCATTGCGGTCATGCTGGTCCGCTAGGAAAAAAATCCGGGGCGCGGATGTGTGTGCGGGCACGGGTTGTCGCCACTTATCCGAACATCCAGGCAATGAAGAGCGCGACAGTGTGCCAGACCGACCATGCGATTGAGGCAAACACCAAGGCGGCGACACCCGCCATCGCAGTGAACGCTAGGCGAAAAATTAGGTGGGAGAGTTCGTGACGCTCATCCGGCGCATCACTTTCATCCACTATCCTATTCATTTGGTTGCCCTGTGGTCGCGCCTGCGGTTGAGGTCGACCTTCATCCTGCAGTTACTATTCTGTCCGGTGTGTGCCGGGGCAAGTCCCTCAAAAGTGTGCCCGATGTAACTCTTCCGAGGTAGATTTGAAGGGGCGTCTGAACCGTCCGCTCCTTCCCCTAAACCGGGCGTGAGGGCCGCTGTACAAAGCAGTGGCCCTTTTATTCTTGTGCCGCGCAGCACGGCACTTGTGGCGGCTCCTATCGAGCGAGAAGGTCCTCTCCAGGTCCGAGCAGCTTCACATACGTGCCGCTTTCGTGTTTCGATAACCAGCCGCAATTGACGGCGTATTTGAGCCCGCGGCCGAACTCGCTGCCGCTGCCCTTCAGCTCGAAGTTGCTATGAACGGAAGACCGGCTCAGTCGGAGAGCGGGCTGAACGAAGAGGCCCCAGCTCGCGGGGGTGAGGGGAAGGAGCTGGGGCCGTTCAGTCGGGCTGCCCTTGGGGCGAAGGGCACCGGGAAAACTAAGCAAAGGGGCAATTGTTCCTCCGCTAAAATGGGTCGAAATAAGAAAACAAAGGTTAATGACAGAGCCCGCGGTGTTGGGAAAACTCGGCAGCAAGCAGCCGCATATAGTTGCCGCTTTCGGGCGGGTTCGGCAGGCTTCCCGTTTGACAAAAGTCATTGCCAACGAGCGAGCGGTGAGTAAAAAATCGCCTATCGAAACGGGGCCGACGAGTCGACAATGGCGGAATATCGCCTCTACCGGGTGGACAAAGAAGGCCATATCCTAGAAGCGGCCGTGATCGTCAGTTGCGAAGATGACGACGCGGCCATCGCCGAAGCCAGGCAGTATGTGGATGGCGTCGCGATTGAAGTCTGGGACCGCGATCGCCGTGTAGCCGTCTTGCCATCTACGGAATAAGGCCGCCTAAGTCGCAAGATGAATTAGGGCCGCCAGGCGCTTGGGACATATGGGACATCCACGGGACATGTCCCAGCTTGTCCCAATTGTCCCAGTAAGGACCCGGTGGTGACACGCGGAACGGCAGAGCCCGCCGCAGGCGCGGGCCGCGTAACGAGTCCGACTGCATGAGGTCGGACGGTACCGGCCGCGAATGCAGGTCTCACCATCCACGCCGCCCGCGGAGCGCGTCCATCAAACAGTCGGGCCTTCGAGAGACTGGCGTGCCCGCGCGGACGCTTGAGGCGCCGCGCTCATGGGCCTGCCGGCGTGCCAATGTCGGATGACACGGCTGTTGCTCATGACGCTGATGGCAACGATGCCGAACCGCGCCAGATCGATACCCGTGAGATCGATCGCGCTGGCGCGGATCATCGCGCACGGTAGCCGTGAGACAGGTGCATCGACGTTGCATCCCTCCATAGCACGATAGTGCGTCGACGGACTTGTCTCATTCGGAATCTCGCTAGCCTTGAGTTTCCGGTAATAGGTCGGGCGGCTCATGTTCAGCGCTAACCATGGCTCGGTACGGCTCTTGGACTGAGCCTCGTACTCCTCGCGGGACTTGGCGCCCTTCGCGCGCCTGTCCTTCTCAGCCCATTCGCGTTGCCGCTTACGGGTCTCCTCGGCACCATGGTCGTGGGCCGTGATTGTGGTGATGCCACGTCGCTCCACCTCATCGGCGGTGAGGCGGAGCGTCTTGCCCAGCTTTGCCGCGGAGATAGGAGGATGCTCCAGAGACTCCAGCGCCGACGCTATGAGGTCGTCGAGCTCTTCCACGGTGAGCCACGGAGCGTGCAGCCGCGCGTTGGCCCGCGCGGCGGCCACCCCGTTGGGGACTAACCTGATCATGTGGTTGACCAACTGCACGGCATAATCGCGACCGGCATCGTCATCGGGAAAACATCCCGCGCAGCGCTCCTCGAAGATGGCGGCGAGATCCTTGCGGCGTCGGATCCAGCGCCAATGCATGCGCGGCATCGGCTGACGCTCGCGATCCGGCCTCAGTAGGTAGTCTTTCATCGCTCCACCTCGGAAACTGAGGTGGAGCGCAGCTCGGCCCGCACGCGCTCGACCATGGCGCGCAGCTCGCTAATGGCCCAGCTGCAAATCTGGCCATCATCGAAACCCTCCCCACGACCTAAGAGAAGGTCCTCGACTAGCTCGCGCTGATGAACGGCGAGGTGGTAGCGGCGATGGAAGCACCACCACGCCATGCTGTTCCAGTCGTTGAGAGACGGCGCAGGCGGACCCCATGATCCACGCTGGCCTTGCTGTAGCGGCTGCTGCTGTGGCTGCAAGCCGCGCTCCGCGGCATCGGCGAGCTGGTGCAGATCCAGGCCGGCAGCGCACATGGCGCGCCTGAGCGCGCCCACCGCCGCGGTGATCTCGCCGGGCTGGTCGGAGCTCAGCGCGAGCCGTAACAGCTTGCCGAGCTTGCCGGCGTCGACCTTGGCGGTGGTCGCGCGCGAGCGGCGCGGTAGCTTCTGCGTTGTCATCGCAGCACTTCCGCATTTTGTGCGGCTGGTGCTTGCGCTACCTCTTGCGGGGTACGGCTCTTCGGATTATTTGGTTTGACGGTAGCTTCTGGCGAGGAGCTGTCGGCGACTACATTGGCGGCGGCGTCATTCTTGACGCCGCCGCCTTTCATTTGCGGTGACATAGTTTTTCCCGTTGTTCGGTGGTTTGGACGGCATCTTGCTGCTGGTCATCGGTGGTCTCCTTGGTTTGGTCGAGCGCTCTGCGAAAGCGCACACGGTATCTGGTGATTGATCAGTCAATTCGCGAATCCGAAAACAATTCGGGGCCGCTCCTCTACCTGAGACAATCCGCTTAAAAGCCTTTACGCTTCAACAAGGCCGTTACGCTGCTGAGACAACGTAAGACGTTGATTCAGGCTGTGATGTTCGTTATGCCGGGATCGCCAGCTGCCTGACCCAAGACATCTCCGGGAGCAAGCCGTCGCGCCGCGAGCGCGGTGACGCTCGACAAGTGCCGCGGTGCGCTGGGACATATCCCGGGTGTGCAATGAAGTGGTGCGTGGAATTCCTTCCTGCCTAGGTTGCAATCACGGGTGGCCGTGGTTAGCGTGGTGCATTGTCCTTCGCGTCTGCATTTCGAGAATTGCCCCATGGCCGATTTGCCCATGACCGCATCTTCCAGTACCGCCTCCTTGCCCGCGATCGTCGAGAAAAAGGCGGCTACGCTCGAAGAGCTGCATGAAAAGGACGTCCTGACACGCGAGCAGGAAAATCTCACTTGGGCTCACGACCAGAGGTCGGAGGACGACGAGAATCGCGACTGGAAGGGCATAGGTCTGTCAGGCGGCGGTATTCGCTCCGCGACCTTCAGCCTCGGCGCGTTGCAGGCGCTGGTTGCGCACCGGCTGCTTACCAAGATCGACTACATGTCCTCCGTGTCGGGCGGCGGCTATATCGGCTCGTCGTTGCAATGGTGGTGGAGCAAGGCCCGCTTGGATGAAGCCGCCGAGGCGCAGCTTGCGGGCAAATCGACTGCGCCGCCTGAAACCTACGGCGCCGACGCGGCCAGTTTTCCCTATGGTTGCAGTCACCTCTCCGATCCCAAAATCCAGGACAGCGAGATCCAGAAGCGCAACCTCGCGTTTCTCCGAAATCACGGCAACTATCTGACGCCCGGCGACGGGATAACCGCCTTGTCCGGCATCTATGTCGTCCTGAGGACGTTGCTGATCAGCCTGATCGTGTGGCTGCCGCTGCTGCTCGGACTGTTCCTGCTCATTCACGGCGCGAATGAACTGGCTTTGCTGGGAGCGCAAAAACTGCCCTCCTGGTTGTCCGAACCGG
Source organism: Bradyrhizobium sp. Arg816 (assembly GCF_029989365.1). Classification (GTDB taxonomy): domain Bacteria; phylum Pseudomonadota; class Alphaproteobacteria; order Rhizobiales; family Xanthobacteraceae; genus Bradyrhizobium. The sequence continues at coordinate 281,305 of NZ_JAPRAQ010000004.1, forward strand.
ACCCTTCCTACCGTCAGTATTTCAGATGGACGTGTGACGACAAGATCATGTCGTGCAAGTTCGCGCTGCCGCCGCTTTATGCGACGGCGCTTGCACTCTACGTGTTTATCGTCGTCGGCTTCGTCCTGGCGTCGCTGGTCTTTGCTCTTCTTACCAGAGTTCCCAGCGAGACTCGTTCGACCAATCGGCCGAGCGTCAGGAGTGTCTTACTCGCTTTGTTCGGCCTCGTCATGATGTTCGGGCCGCCGGTGCTGTACCGGCATCTCATCAGCATCACGACAGCTCCTTTCGTCGTCCTGTCGGTGCTGATCGGCTTGTTCCTCGTGATCAGGTTCTGCTTCGATCAGTTCGCCAGGGTGCGTCGCATCAGCGGCAGCTACTGGTGGCGGCGGACGCTCGAGCAATGGTTTGGTTTCATGTTCAAGGTCGGCGTCGTCGTCCTGGTCATCGGCTCGCTGCCCGTGCTGCCGTACTGGGCCGTCCACAAGGCGGATGAAAGCGCAAAGCAGGCCTCAACGGCGGCCAAACCGTCTCAGGCGGCAACCTGTTCTGCGAATGCGGCAGACAGTTGCGCGCAGCCGGACGGGGCTTCCGGTGCGAAAGCGGCAAGCCTCGCCGCCGGCGCGGCCGGTGGACCCGCGGTCGCATTTGCTGCGCTATTCGCGATCCTCAGCGGCGCGGCCTCAGCGCTTTACGGATATTTCTCTGTTGCCAGGAAAGTTGATGAGGGCATAGCGGGCCGCGTCTTTCCGCCCCTTGGGGCGGGCATCTTTCTCTACGGCACGCTGACGGTCACCTACATGGGCGCAGTCTTCGTGTTCGACGTCCTGGGAAGCCGGGAGCCGATCGTCGAAATGTCCAAGGCTGCGATTGGTTACGGTGCGGTGCTTTCGCTGCCGATCGCACTTCTTCTCTGCTTTCTCGCCAACGTCAACCAGGTCGGACTGCATCGCTTCTACCGTGATCGGCTCATGGAAGCCTTCATGCCGTCACCGGTGGCTGTCGCCGAGGGCTGGTCCACCTATTCGCCCGTGGCCGATAGCCTCAATGTCTTCGATCTCCGGACTTCTTTTTCCAGGGCGACCCATACCGTGGGGCCGGTCCCCTATCCGATCATCAACACGTTCGGACGCATCGTCAGAGATAAGGACCCGAAGATCGTCAGCAGGGGCGGAGAGAATTTCATCATGTCTCCCTTCTACGTCGGCTCGCGCTCGACGGGCTGGGAAGACGCCGAATCCTATTCCAGGCGCTACGGTCCGCTCACGCTCGCGACGGCCATGGCTGCATCCGGCGCGGCGGTCAATTCGAACGCGGGCTATATCGGCACCGGCTTGACTCGCGATCGCCTCGTCTCCGCAGTGATGACCATCCTCAACATGCGGCTCGGCATCTGGGTCGGCAATCCCGGGCGCAAGGGCAAGCGGCGGCGCACGCCGCTTTACTGGAGCCCGACGCTGACGGCCGGCCTGTTCGGCTTCGGCCACGCGCGGACAAGCGCTTTCATCGAAATCTCGGACGGCGGAAACTTCGAGAATCTCGGGCTCTATGAACTGGTGCGGCGCAAGCTCGGCGTCATCATCCTGATCGACGGCGAAGCGGACGCGACCATCGCGCTGCCGGCGCTGGTATCGGCTGCGGTTCGCATCAAGGAGGACTTCAAGGCGACCTTGACGTTCCCCGCCGGCCTCGGCGTCGATCGTCTCGTGCCGGTCGACAAGGCCGTGGGCTACCCCGCCGGCGCGCATTTCGCGCAGGCGCCCTACGTCGTGGGACGCGTCGAGTACGAAGACGGATCGCCGCCGGGCATCGTCATCTATCTGAAGGCGACGTTGATCCGGGATCTCGATTTCACGACCTCGGGATACCGCGCCGGCAATCCGGATTTCCCACATCAGACCACGCTGGATCAATTCTTCGATCCGACGCAGTTCGAAGCCTATCGTGATCTCGGTTTCCGCAGCGCTGCGCTGATGATCAAAGAGCTGAAGCTCGCGGGAGCCAATGGCTTCCCGACTCAGGACAAGATCTGGTTGAACTACCTGAAGCTCAGCGCGGCAAAAGCAGCAGGTGCATCATCACGCTGATCGCGACGAGAGACGCCAGGCTGACTGCGATGGCACTACGCTTCTCAGGCGCTCTCGACACGAAGCCGGTCATCGTCGTCATCGAGGCGAGGCTGGCGAGCAGGAACGCCATGGCGAACTCGGCCCCGTCGCGGCCGATCCCGGCGGCCGCTTCGACCACGCTCCTCAGGGCTTCATAGACATGAAGCTCTTTGCCGAGGCAGAACGCGGCGAGCGTAAGCAGCCATGTCGTGAGGAGCCTTCGCGCAATGGAATCCTTGCCGGCGTCGGGAATGAGCCGGTCAGCGGCGAGGGACAGTCCATAGAGAAGCGCAGGCGGTATGACGCCGACGAGCAGGTACTCGACGTCGTCGATGTGGACCCGGCCGTGTGTGGTGATGGACTTGGCGAGGACAAAGGCGACGCAACCCGCGAGCAGCAAACCTATGTTGAGCATCGCGGAAACGGGTGACGGCAGGCCACGTGTGTCATGGCTTCCCTCGGAGCCGCGATGGCTCGCCGATGTCATTGCCAGTCCGTTTGCCATCGTCGCGATCCTCGGCCACACCGTACACCACGCCAGCAAGAATTCTAGGCAAGCATGGCTAACGACGAATTAACGCTTCAATTGGCGCGAAAGTTCGTCCGCGCGGATCAGTCGGGTGCCGCCCGGTGCTCCTTCCAAGTCATTGATACGAATGAAGAAGTTGGCGCCGGTGAGCTTTACCCTGACGGGGATGCAGGCCACATTCTGGGCATTGGTGCGGTATTTGATGATTTCGACGCGCTGATCGGCAAGCCCGACCGATCCGACCGCCGTGGCGCCCCTGGGATGCAGCCCGGCCATGATCTGGCTGTTGAAGCCGCCCCTCACGACGCTCGGGTCGAAGGAAAATTGGGATCTGTTGCTGCGCCAGTCCCAGCGCAGGGGTGCATCGAATGTGGTGTTGTCGGTCTCCTTGCATCGGTCACGCCGGCCGGCATAACCGGTGTGGAATTGGGTCAGGCGGTAACCGTCGTTGTTGTCGCTCGCGTCATAGCCGTAATCGTGATGCCAGTCATATTCGAGCGCCGAGACCGAGCCCTGGAATGACGGCAAGTCGCGCGGCCTTTGGCACCTTTCAAACTCCTCCTGCCTCAGGCGATTGAGGCTGATCCGCTTGCGGATGGGTTCGGGATCGATCGCGCCGCTCGCAATGGTCCGGCCAGTCTTGACGACGATCGCGCCCGATCTCGGCTCGTTCGAGAACAGTTCCCTTGTGACATAGATCAACCTGGCTTCGGATGTCGTCAACGCGAGACCGTCGGCCGGCACCGCCTTCCAAGCTCTGTCGGGACTCCAGTAAAACAATTCCTGCTCGGCGCTGGCGGTGAGCAGCCCGGCAACGGCATCGCAGGAATAGTCGTCGGCGCGGGACATGCCCGTCGAGGCAAGCCAGACCAGTGCAATCGAAAACAAGGGCAGCGACAGGATCTTCGAGATCTTCGTCATGGCGACAGGCACCTCATTTCAGGCCAGCGACTTGTTTAGACCGGTGATTTGTTGTGATGCCGATCCCGGCGAAATGCGGCACATGTCGTGCAAAAAAGAGCAATTGGCGAAAGAAAACAGGTGTCACTATGATTGCTCCACGCACGGAACGCAACCACCAGCGCGACGCCAGGGGGATCACGCGCCTTGGCCGGTCCGACCATGCCAGCTTCGTTGCGGCTGCCCTCGGAAAACGCGATTGAGCGATGTCATGGCGCGAGCTGTTTGCTTCGCCGGGGTACGCGCTGATATAGGCAATGAGCCACCGGCCCGACTGACGTCCACCAGTTGCGTGCCACGTTGTCGGAGATAACAATGCCTTTCGACTTGATCCTGCGCGGCGGCCGTGTGGTCGACCCGTCCCAGAAGCTCGATGCCGTGACGGACATCGCCTTTGCCGGCGGCAAGGTCGCCGCCGTCGGGACCGGGCTCAAGGCCGATCCGGGCACCGATGTGCGCGACGTCTCGCGTTACATCGTGACGCCGGGGCTGATCGATCTGCACACCCATGTCTATTGGGGCGGCACCTCGCTCGGCATCGACGCCGAGGAATTCTGCCGCCTCTCCGGCGTCACCACGGCGGTCGATACCGGCAGCGCCGGTCCCGGCAATTTCGCGGGCTTCCGCAAGCATGTGATCGAGCCGAGCCAGGTCCGCATCCTCGCCTATCTGCACGTCTCGCATGCCGGCATCTTCGGCTTCTCGCACCGGATCATGGTCGGCGAGAGCGAGGAGTTGCGGCTGATGAATCCGATCGAGGCGGCCAAGGTGGCCGATGCCAACCGCGACCTCATCGTCGGCATCAAGGTGCGCGTGGGGCTGCACTCCTCGGGAACGTCGGGGATCGTGCCGCTCGACATCGCGCTCGAGGTCGCGAACGAGGTCGGCATGCCGCTGATGGCGCATATCGACCATCCGCCGCCGAGCTACGAGGAGGTGCTGGGCCGCCTGCGTCCGGGCGACGTGCTGACCCATGCGTTCCGCCCCTTCCCCAATACGCCGGCGACCGCGCAGGGCACGGTGAAGAAGGCGGTGCTGGACGCGCGCGAGCGCGGCGTGCTGTTCGACATCGGCCACGGCAAGGGCTCGTTCGCCTTCAAGACCGCGCGCGCGATGCTCGCCAACGGCTTCTATCCCGACACCATCTCCTCCGACATCCATCAGCTCTGCATCGACGGCCCGGCCTTCGACCAGGTCACGACCATGTCGAAGTTCTTGTGCATGGGCATGGAGCTGTCGGACGTGATCGCGGCCTCGACGGTGAACGCGGCGATGGCGCTGCGGCGTCCCGAGCTCGGCAGCCTCAAGCCCGGCTGCGTCGGCGACGCCACGCTTGTTACGGTCAGGCAGGGCCAGTTCGACTATGAGGACGTCGTCGGCGAGCACCTGATCGGCGATCGCAAGATCGTCTCCGAAGGCGTCGTGATCGGTGGCCGCTGGTGGCATCCGAAATAGCCGGAATCTTCACCTCGCCCCGCTTGCGGGGAGAGGTCGGATCGCATCGCAAGATGCGATCCGGGTGAGGGGGACTCTCCACGAGTCTCGCTGTCACCGCGTTTGCGGAAGCAGCCCTCACCCCAACCCTCTCCCCGTAAGAACGGGGAGAGGGAGAACAGGCTACTCGTTCTTGTCCACATTCCAGAACATCGGCGTCGCCGGGCCGTCGATCACGCCGGTGAGCGATTTGCGCCAGGCGCTCGGCGCCTGGAACTGGCCGAGCGGGACGTAGATCACCTGGTCGTAGGCCTCCTTCTGCACCTCAAGCGCGATCTTCCTGCGCTCCTCGGGCGAGGTCGCGCGGGCAAAGGAATCGCGCAACTCCTCGAGCTTGGGGTCCTCGGACCAGCCGTACCAGCCACCACTCGTGCCCTTGCCGCCCATCGGCACGTTGACCAGCGGGTTCAAGGAGTCGGCGGCGCCCTGGTAGGTGAAGAACATGTTCCAGCCGCCTTCCTTCGGCGGCTTCTGGATTGCCCGGCGGGTGACCACGGTCTGCCAGTCCATCGCCTGCAGATCGACCTTGAAGCCGGCGTCGCGCAACAGCTGCGCGACCACGACCGGCTGCGCCTTCAGCAGGATCTGGTCGGTCGGCGCCAGGATCACCACGGGCGTGCCGTCATAGCCGGACTCGGCCAGGGCCTTCTTCGCCTGTGCCAGGCCATTGCCCTTGATCAGGGTCTCGCCACCCTCGTCGCTCGCGAGCGGCGTGTCGCAGATGAAGAACGCGCCGCACAGCTTGTAGTATTTGGGATTGCCGATTTGTGCGTCGAGCACGTCCTTCTGGTTGATCGCCAGCATCGCGGCGCGGCGGATCTTCACATTGTCGAATGGCGGATGCAGAAAATTCATCCGGCCGAACGACTGGAAGCCGAACTTGTTCAGGATGGATACGTTGATGTCCGGATTGGACTCGAGCGCGGGCAGCATGTCGAACGGCGGCGTCTCGACGAAATCGACATCGCCTGACTGCAGCGCGTTGAGCGCGGTCTGCGCGTCCGGCATCGTGATCCACTCGACCCGGTCGACCTTGGCCACCTTGCCGCCCGAGGTCCATTCGGCCGGCTCCTTGCGCGGCGCATAGTCGGTGTTCTTTTCGTAGACGGCCTTCACGCCGGGCTGGAATTCGGCCGCGACGAATCTGAACGGGCCGGAGCCGATCTGCTCGGGAATCTGCTTGGTGATCGGGGTCTCCGCAAGCCGCTTGGGCATCATGAAGGCGACAACGGCCGACGGCTTGGCGATCGTTTCCAGCACGAGGCCATAGGGCTCCTTCAGCTTGAAGACGATGGTCTTGGCATCTGATGCTTCGATGGCGGCCGTAAAATCCATCAGCTTGCGCGCCATGCCGTCGACGCTCGTACCCCAGCGCTTCAGCGAGGCGACGCAGTCTTCCGCCGTCACCGGTGCGCCATCATGCCACTTCAGGCCGTCGCGCAAGGTGAAGGTGTAGGTCAGCTTGTCCGCGGACACCGTCCAGTCGGCCATCTGCGGCTGCACCTTGAAGCTGGAATCGATGCCGAGCAGCGTATCGTAGACCATGTAGCCATGGTCGCGGGTGATGATGGCTGTCGTGAAGCCAGGGTCGGTGACGCGAAGGTCCGATTGCATCACCGCGCTCAGGGTCTTCTTTCCGGTCGCGGCAGATACAACCGACGTCCAGGCCAGAGGAAGTGTCGATGGCGCAACAGCCGCAAGCTGAAGCAGTTTCCGTCGCGAGACGTGAACCATTCGCTTCTCCTGACTTGACGCAAAACGAAACCAGATGGCGGTTGCCGAACATGGGCAGCGTATGGCGGGGAGCCACGCGTGACAAGCAGGGGTTGCTTCTACCGATCTGGATTCGTTAGCGGACAAGCAAGGGCTGTGCCGCCGAGGCCGGCGGTACGAGCAATCGCCAGAAGTCGTCTCGCTTCTGACGGACGCGCGTCAGTCGCGCCCCGCCTCCATGATCGCCTTGGCGAGGCGCGCCGGATCGGAGAAGCACAATTCGTGGCTTCCCGGCACCTGCACCAGACGGAACAGACCGAGCTTCTCCGAGAGCCGCGGATGCCAGGGATGGCTGTGCGGCATCGCGATGTCCTCGGTGCAGTTGATGTAGGACTTTGCCAGCGGCATCTCCGCCGGATTGGTCTTGAGCGCGATCTTGTCGGTGAAAGTCGCGAACGGATGCGGGTTGAGCACGTCATAGGCGCGCTGCGCGGTCTCGAGATCGGCATCGTTGATGAAGACTTCGCGCCAGATCGGGAAGGGCAACACCACAGAGCTGTCGCCTCGTTCGGCCGCGATGGCATCGAACAGCCTGATAAAGTGCGGCGGCACCATGTCGTTGAGGCATTCGCCGTTGTTCGGCACGAAGGCGTTCCAATAGACCAGGCGGCGGATGCGCTCGGGCGCGAGGTCGGCGACGCCGGTGATGATCATGCCGCCATATGAATGGCCGAGCAGGACGATGTCCTTCAGATTGTTTTCGGCGAGATAGTCGGCGATCGACTGGATCGCGTCCTTCAGCCCGGTCGTCTTGGCGTCGCCCGGACGGTTGCCCTTGATCGTCGGCGTGTAGACCTGGTGGCCATGGGCGCGGATCGGGGCCGCGACAGGCTCGAACTCGGCACCGGTGTGCCAGGCGCCGTGAACGAGAACGTAGGTCGACATGTTGTGGCTCCTCCGCAGGATGTGGTTAGATCGGTACGAATTGGGTCTTTTGCGGCGCTGGCGAGGCGCGGCGGACAATTCTTTGTTGTGCGAAGTGTGAACCGGCGGACCATTTTCCGCTTGTCTGACGCTGAACCGGATTGGTCTCGGAGCGAACTGATGGAGCAGCTCAATTCCGAAAGCCGGCCCCGGCATCTGGTCTGGGATACCGGCGGAACGCGGCCGGAGGAGCAGTTCTCCTACTATCGCGAGGCGATCTGCCGGGCCTTCATGAGCCTGACGCCGGAATCGGCGACGACCTCGCGCTTTCCGGCCAAGGTCGAGGCCATCAAGATCGGCACCGGCGCCATCAATCGCGTGGTCTTTCCCGAGCACACCGTGCATCGCTCGTGCGCCGATATCGCGGCATCGACCGAGAGCTGCTTCTATCTCAACTTCAAGCTCGCCGGGCGCTGCCGCATGCTCCAGGGCGACAGCGAGGTCAGCCTGTCGCGCGGCCAGGTCGGCATCGTCGACAGCGACCGCGAGGTGACGCTGCTGCACGATCGCGGTCCGACGCTGGAGGTCGCTTCGTTCTGGGTGCCATCGCGCGCCTTACGCGACCGGCTGCCGCCGTCGTTCGATTTCAGGGCCGAGCGCGTCTCCGACGATCCCCATGTCGGTCACCTCATCGTCGAGACCGCACGCTCCCTCAACGCCGGCGCATTGCGGATGGCGGAAGAGGACAGCATTCGGCTGTTCGACGTGCTGCTCGATCTCGTTGCGCTCAGCCTGTCGCGCCGCTCGCGGGCGCAGACGGCGGAAGCCGCAAGCTTTGCGGACGCGACCGTGCTGGCGCTGCGCCGCGCCATTCACGAGCGGCTGCGCGAGCCGGGACTGACGGTCGCGGCAGTCGCCGGCGCCGTCGGCATCAGCGAGCGCTATGTGCACAAGCTGTTCGAACGCTCCGGCACGACATTTTCGGACTATGTGATGGATCGCCGCCTCGTGGGCGCGGCGGCCGACCTGAAGGATCCGGCATCGGGCGGCCGCGCGATCGGCGCCATCGCCTTCGACTGGGGTTTCTCCGATCTCTCCCACTTCGCGCGGCGCTTCAAGCAGCGCTTCGGCTGCCGCCCACGCGATTGGCGTGCGCGATGAACGGAGCTACAGCGTCTTGATCTATAAAGATCTGGCGATCAGCAGCTTCATGATCTCGTTGGTGCCGCCATAGATCTTCTGGATGCGGGAATCGATGAAGATGCGCGAGATCGGATATTCCTGCATGTAACCGTAGCCGCCGAACAGCTGGAGGCATTCATCGGCGGTCTGGACCTGCTTGTCCGAGCACCAATATTTCGCCATCGACGCCGTGACGGTGTCGAGGTCCTTGGCGACGAGGCGCTCGATGCACCAGTCGACGAAGACGCGCGCGATCATCGCTTCGGTCTTGCGCTCGGCGAGCGTGAAGGCGGTGTTCTGGAAGTCCATCAGCGGCTTGCCGAACGCCTTCCGCTCCTTGGTGTACTCGGTGGTGAGTTTTACGGCTCGCTCCATCGAGGCGACGGCGCCGACCGCGAGCGCGAGGCGTTCCTGCGGCAATTGCTGCATCAGCTGCACAAAGCCCTGGCCTTCCTCCTTGCCGAGCAGGTTTTCCGGCGGCACCGTGACATTGTCGAAGAACAGTTCTGACGTGTCGGAGGCGTGCAGGCCGATCTTGTCGAGGTTGCGCCCGCGCTTGTAGCCCTCCGCGCCTGATGTCTCGACCACGATCAGCGAAATGCCCTTGGCACCCACATCGCCGGTGCGCGCGACCACGACGACGAGATCGGCAGCCTGGCCGTTGGTAATGAAAGTCTTCTGGCCGTTGATCACGTAGGAATTGCCCTGCTTTTTCGCGGTGGTCTTGACGGCCTGCAGGTCCGAGCCGGTGCCGGGCTCGGTCATGGCGATGGCACCGACCATCTCGCCGGAAGCCATCTTCGGCAGCCAGCGCTTCCTCTGCTCCTCCGAGCCGTAATTGAGGATGTAGTGCGCGACGATGGCGCTGTGCACGGAGACGCCGGTGGTGAGCTCCGGCACCGTGCTTTCGAGGTCGTCGAGCACGGCGGCGTCATAGGCGAAGGTGGCGCCCAGGCCGCCATATTCCTCCGGCACGCTCGCCAGCAGCGCGCCCATCTCGCCGAGCCCGCGCCAGGCGAAGCGGTCGACCATCTTCTGCTCGCGCCATTTCTCGGCATGCGGTGCCAGATCCTTGGCCAGATATTTCCGGAACTGGTCGCGGAAGATCTCGAGCTCTTCGGTCATCCAGGAGGAGCGGTAGGACATGGTCACCTCGGTCAATTCGGCTTTCCGACTTGGTAGGCTGGTCGGCGGCGGCAATTATTGTGTTTTCAGGCTGCGCCGGTGACGCTACCAAGGCGGCCGGAAACGCGTCTGTCAGGGTGGCTGATTGTGGCGACCAAAACTCAAGAGCTCAAGCTCGACATCGAGCGCATCGGCACGGTCTCGGCGATCCTGACGCAGCCGGCCAAGGCGCGCGCCTGCTACGTGCTCGCGCACGGCGCCGGCGCAGGGATGCGGCATGCATCGATGGACAAGATTGCGGACGGCCTCGCGGATCGTGGCATCGCGACGTTCCGCTTCAATTTTCCCTACATGGAAAACAAGCAGGGCCGTCCTGACCAGCCAGCGGTCGCCCACGCCACTATCCGCGCGGCAGTCGAGGACGCAAGCCGGCTCTGCCCCGGCTTGAAGCTCGTTGCCGGCGGAAAGTCGTTTGGCGGGCGCATGACCTCGCAGACGCAGTCCAAGGCGCCGCTGCCTCATGTCAAAGGGCTCGCCTTCCTCGGCTTTCCCCTGCACGCCGACAAAAAGCCGTCGACGGAGCGCGCCGAGCATCTGGCCCATGTCGAGATCCCGATGCTGTTCCTACAAGGCACGCGCGACGGGCTTGCCGATCTCGGCCTCCTCAAGCCCGTGATCGATGCACTCGGCCCGAAAGCGACGCTGCACGAGGTCGCCGGCGGCGATCACTCCTTCGCGGTGCTGAAGAAATCCGGCCGCACTAACGAAGAGGCGCTCACAGAGGTGCTCGATACGCTGACGGCGTGGATCGACGCGCTCACCTGAGGCTCAAGCATGATCCGGAAAAGTGCGCAGCGGTTTTCCGAGAAAGATCATGCTCCAAAAATAACGTGAAGCGCATCGCGCTTCACGCCGAATAAAGCCCCTTGTCGCGCGCCTTCTGGATCGCCAGCGCGGCGATCAGGTCGAGCGTCGGCGTCGACAGGCCGGCGGTGCGGGCGAAGGCGGCGGGCGCCTTCACCAGCACGTCGATCTCCATGGCGCGGCCGAGCTCGTAATCCTGGAGCAGCGACGGCTTGTGGTTGGGGGCGGGGCCGCTGCGCGTCACGCGCTTGACCTCGGGGATGAAGTGCTGCGCGATGTCGTTGGCCTCGTTCAGCATGCGCGGAATGACCTCGGCAAAGGCCGGGTCGTCACGCACGCCGCGCGCGGTCTGGCCGGTGAGCAGGCACAGCACCGACAGTGACATGTTGGTCAGGAGCTTTGACCAGATCGCCTCGCGGATCTCCGCCACCGGCGGCGATTCCAGCCGTGCATCGTTGAGAACGCCGCGAAGCCTGGTGATGCGCTCGCAATTGCGGTCGTCGCATTCGCCGATCAGCAGGCGGTTACGGTCCGGCGTCAGGTTCTGCACCACGCCGGGCGCGGTCACCTCGTTGGAGGAGAAGACGACGCCGCCGACGATCCGCTCTTTCGGGATGCATGCGCGCAAGCGACCGCCGGGGTCGAGGAAGGAAATGTCGGGCGGCGTCGGATGCCGTGGCGGCAGGCCGATGCCGTACCACCAGGGAATACCGTTCTGCGCAAAGACGATCGCGGTGTCGTCCTGGAGCAGCGGTTTGATGCTGGCGACCAGCCCCGTCAGCGCGGTCGCCTTGAGCGTGCTGATCACGACGTCCTGCGGGCCGAGCTGGGCCGCATCGCCGGAGGCGTTCACCTTGGCGGTGACCTCGGAATCGCCGACGCGCAGCTTCAGGCCATTGGCGCGGACCGCCTCCAGATGGGCGCCGCGCATCACGCACGAGACCTCATGGCCGGCGCGGGCCAGCCTGACCGCGATATGGCTGCCGACGGCGCCCGCGCCGAAAATGCAGATGCGCATGGTGTGATGTCCCGTCCCTGATCCCTTGATGACGCCCGGCAGCAGCATGACACAAGCCGCCATGCGATGGACGCGGCCGCCCTACGCCGGAAAGATATGGATCGGGATGAGTTGCCTCAGCCATAGTGGGCGGCAAACAAGATGACCGGAGGATCGCCGATGACTGCCAACCCCGTCCTGTGGACCCTCGATGAGCGTGGGGTTGCGACCGTCACGTTGAACCGGCCCGAAGTGAACAATGCCTATGACGGCGCATTGATCGCAGGCGTGCTCGCGGCCATGGACGATCTCGGCAGGAAGCCCAACCTTCGCGTCGTCGTGCTCCGGGGCAATGGCAAGCATTTCCAGGCCGGCGCGGACCTCAAATGGATCAACGGCGTGCGGCCGCAATCGACCGAGGCCAACGAGGCGGCGTCGCGTGCGACCTTCGAAGCCGTGCAGCGGCTTAATACCTTGCCGATCCCGACCGTCGCGCTGGTGCAGGGCGGCTGTTTTGGCGGCGGCACCGGCGTGATTGCCGCCTGCGACGTCGTGATCGCGGCGGACAATGCGCTGTTCTCGATCACGGAGGTGCGCTGGGGCCTGACCGCCGCGATCATCATCCCGCAGCTTTGCGATGCCATTAGTGTACGGCAAGTCCGCCGCTACGCGCTGACGGGCGAACGTTTCGGCGCCGAAGATGCCCGCCGCATCGGCCTCGTCCACGAGGTCGTCCCGCTCGCCGACCTCGAAGCCGCCGGCGCCAAAGTGGTCGAGCAGCTCCTTGCCAACGGACCGGAGGCGATGGCCGAGACCAAGCGGCTCGCGCTGGAGAGCTCGTTTGGCGGGATGGCGGTGGACGATGCCGCCTACAAGCGGCTCGTGCACCTGCATTCGCTCAAGCGCCAGAGCGCGGAGGCGGTGGAAGGACTGGCGTCGTTCGCCGAGAAGCGCGCGGCGAGTTGGGGTGGCGGTAAAGGCTGAGCCTCTATCGTTCAGCAGCCGCGGCAGATGTTGTTGATGCTGCGATAGACGGCATCGTCGTCCTGCCGCATCTGGCGCATCGATTCGAGCGTCTTGCTTTCCGCGCTGGGCTCCGGCTTGCGCTTGGCGGCCAGCGCGGCTTCCTGACGTTGGTAGCACGCTTCGCGCTCCGGCTTGGCCTGGATGAACCGGCATTGCGCGACCTCGGCGCGGGCCGGGACCGTGCCGCCCATGATGCCGATCGCGATGGCGGCTGCCATTTGTATTCTTGATCCCATCGTCATTCTCTCGAACCACTCATTATCCCACAGCAATCCGATACCATCTGCATCGGACCTCTGTCCCGAATCTCGTCGGCGGCGGATCGAGGCTAATCTCCGTAATACCGCGGGGCCTTCCTTAAGGGTTCAATCATTCCCGGGCATTAGGGTTACGACAATTGTCACGCCACGGTGTCGAATGCACAGACAAGTTTTGGGACTTTGGAAAGCCGGATCGATCGTCGCCGCGGCGGCAGGGCTGCTGGTTCTGCAACCGGCTGCCGCTTCACCGCGATTGATCTCTCTGGCGTTCAATTCCCAGCTGGGGAGCCCGCAGCAGCTCGGGGCCGATGAGTTTCGCCAGAAGCTGGTGGCATCGGCCGGCAAGCGCATCGTGATCGACCAGCGCGCCACCAACGCGCTCGGCAGCGAGAACGCCATCCTGGCGGCGACCCGGGCCGGCTCGGTCGATATGGCGGTGCTGTCGGGGTCTGTGGTCAGTTCGGTCGTCCCCGAACTTGGCGTGTTCGACATTCCCTTCCTGTTCCGCGACACAGCCCACGCGAAGGCCGTGGCGCAAGGTCCGGCCGGCGCGGCAATCGCCACTAAATTCGCCGACAAGGGGCTGACGCTGCTGGCGATCGGCCGACAGGGATTTCGCAACGTCACCAATTCCAAACGGCCGGTTCGCACGCCCGAGGATATCAAAGGTCTCAAGATTCGCGTCATTCCGAACGAGATCTACCAGATGACATTCAAGGCGCTCGGCGCCGAAGTGGTCCCGATGGAATTTCCGCTGGTCTATACCGCGCTGAAGGACGGCCGGCTCGATGGGCAGGAAAATCCGGTGCCGACCATCGCCGGCTCCCGGCTTTACGAAGTCCAGAAATACCTCACGCTGACCGGTCACTTCTTCGCGCCGATCGCGTTCGTCGCCAACCGTGCCATGTTCGAACAGCTTCCGCCGGCCGACCAGGCCATGCTGATCGCGCTGGCGAAGGAGGGTGCGGAGGTGACCTGGCAGGCCAAGCTCGATGCCGCATCGCTCGAGCAGGTGCGTAGCGGCGGCATGGACGTGATCGAGACATTCGACCGCCAGCCCTTCGTCGACGCGGTCAAGCCGCTCGATCAGGAATTCGAGAAGCGGTTTGGCAAGGATCTGCTCGCCGCCATCCGGTCCACGCGTTGAAGAATTTCGGATTTGCCATGAAATTATCGCACATGATGTCCCGGGTCGGCGTTCGTCCGCGCGTGTTTGGCGGCTTCGCGCTGGTTCTCAGCTTTCTGGTCCTGCTCGCGGGCTTCGCCATGGTCCAGGTCGAGCGGATCGGCGGAACGGTCAATGAGCTCGTGACCAGCGCTGCCGGCGACGCCGGCATGTCACAGGCGCGGGCCGCGCTTCTGGAGGCGAACTCGGCGGTCGAGAAATTCATCCGAACCTGGAACGTCGGCGACAAGGATGCCGCGGCCAAGGCGATCGACGGCGTCGGCAAACTGGCCGATCAGGTCGACCGGCAGTTCGGCAAGCTGCAAGCGATCTCAGAAGGCATCGGCCCGGTCAAGACCGCGCTGGAAACCTATCGTTCGTCGTTCACCGCGGCAGCGGAGGCGGCGGATCGGCTGCGCGCCGCGACCACGAAAACCGACGCCCATGGTGCAGCCGCCGGCCTTAATGTCAGCGGCATCCAGGTTGCGCTCGCCAACCGGTCCGAGGACGCGGAACGGCTGGTCAACCCGATGCGCCTGGCCGGCGTCGTTGACGCACTGCGGATCACCGTGATGCGCTATGGCTCCACTTTGTCGACGGGCGATGCCGACGACGCCAAGCAGGCGTTGTCCTACGCCCAGCTGGCGATCGCGGACACCGAGGCTGAGCTGGCGGGGGCGAACGACGCCAAACTGAAGGCGCTGGTCGCAGCGCTCAAGACTGCGATCACGGCCGACGCGGCCGCGCTGGACGAGGTCATCAAGGTGGCCGCCGATCTGCGCGCCAGGCAGGCCGAATTGAAGAAGGCCAGTGCGGCAATCGACGACCACGTCAACAAGATCAACGCGAAGCTCGGCACCGTGCGCGCCGAGCAGGGCGACAAGACCGCGGCAGCGGTCGATCAGACCAAGCAGACCGTCATCGCGACCGCGGCCGGCGCGCTGCTGCTGGGAGCGGTGTTGGCGTGGCTGATCGGCGCCAGCGTGTCGGGTCCGATTCGCGGCATGACCGACCGGATGCAATCGCTGGCGGCGGGCGAGCTCGATGAGCCGATTCCGGGCGGTGACTCGCGCGACGAAATCGGCCGCATGGCACGCGCCGTCGAGGTGTTCCGCGAAAACGCGCTGGCGGTTCGCCGCATGGAAGGTGAGGCGACGGCACAGCGCGAAGCCAGCGAGGCCGACCGCGCCCGCATGATGTCGGATCTTGCCGGCCGCTTCGAGCAGGGCATGCAGGGGGTCATTTCCGGTGTCGGCGGTCGTGCCGACGACATGGGGCGCAGCGCCGAGGAGTTGGCGAAGGTCGCCGAACGCGGACGCGGGCTCGCCGAAGCTGTCGCCACCCGCGCCGAGCAGGCATCGATGAATGTGCAGACCGTCGCCTCCGCCACCCAGCAGCTCGCGGCCTCGATCCGTGAAATCTCGAGCCAGGTCCACCGCTCCGTCGCGGTCTCGAGCCGGGCGACCGACGAGACCAACCGTACCTCCGAATTGATGCATGGGCTGTCGGATGCGGCTGAGAAGATCGGCACCATCATTCAGCTGATCCAGGCGATCGCCAGCCAGACCAATTTGCTGGCGCTGAACGCGACCATCGAAGCGGCGCGCGCCGGCGACGCCGGCCGGGGCTTCGCGATCGTCGCCAGCGAGGTCAAGAGTCTCGCCACCCAGACGGCGCAGGCGACCGAGCAGATCGCCAGCCAGATCGCGACGATCCAGAGTGCGACCGGCCAATCGGTTCAGGCGATCAAGCAATTCGGCTCCACCGTCAAGGAAATGGCCGACATCGCCACGGCGATTGCCGCGGCCGTCGAAGAGCAGGGCGCGGCCACGGGCGAAATCGCGCGCAATGTCGAAGAGGCGGCCAACGGCACCACGGCGGTGACGCAGGAAATCGGGCAGGTGCGCGCCGTGGCGGGCGAGACCGACGCCGGCGCCGAAGCCGCCCTTACGGTCGCAGCCGCCCTGAAGCAGCAGGCGGATTCGATGAGGTCGAACGTCGACGATTTCCTCCACACCATCCGCTCGGCGGCCTGAACCCGGAGAAGCCGGCGACGCCACGGGGGGCGAACGAGGCGGCCTTACAGCACCGGTAGCAGCGCGCTCTTCAATTCGCGCAAGAGAGCCTGCACCGCGGCGGCGTTGCGCCGCCGCTCGGGGATCGCAGCCTTGACCCACAGCTCGGGGATTGGAAAGTCGCGCAGCACCGGCTTGAGCGTACCGTCGCGCAGGGCATCCGCCACGAGATAATGGGAGATCAGCGCGATGCCGTTGCCGGCGATCGCGCTACGCGCCAGCACATGGCCCTCGTTGGAGGAGAGCAGCGGGCTGACCTGGATGCTGATGCGCCCGCGCGGGCCGTCGAAGATCCACTCAGGTCCCGTCGGCAGAAAGCTGAGACAGCGATGGTCGACCAGGTCGCGCGGGTGCTTTGGCGCGCCGTGCTTCTTCAAATAGGCCGGTGAGGCGCACAGCAGCCGCTTCAGCGGACACAGCGGCTCGTCGACCACGCCGCCGAAGGAATGAGGGAAGGCGCCGATGGCGATGTCAAAGCCTTCGGTGACGGGATCGACCGGGCGATCGATCAGCACGATCTCGAGTTTCAATCGCGGGTTCTGCGTCTGGAAGGCACTGAAGGCGTCGGCAAGGCGCGCCACGGTGAGCGAGGTCGGCGCCTTGATGCGGAGGTGATCGACGAGATCGTGTCCCTTCTCGCCCATGCGGGAGAGCAGGTCGGTGGCATCGGTGACGACGCCGCGCGCGCGATGGACGTAGCGCTGGCCGGCGTCGGTCAGACGCAATTGCCGGGTCGAGCGGTGAAACAGCGGCGTATCGATCCGCGCCTCCAGTTGTGTGACGCGCTTGGCCACGACCGAGGTCGAGACATTGAGCTTTCGCGCAGCGGCGGAGAAACCGGCTGCGTCGGCGGTGGCGAGGAACGCCTGAAGGTTTACCAGGATGTCCATGTCGACCTTTCTCGATTCGAGAAAGCTGATCGCGTATTTTGGTGGATTGTAGCTCGCCTAGCGTTAATTCATAGTCGGCTTCAAGCAAGAGATTTTGGGAGCGGACGCGCATGCGGGCCATGATGATCGAAGAACCGGCACGCCAGGTGCCGCTCTACGGCGAATATGAAGTCGTCGTTCTCGGCGGCGGGCCGGCCGGCATCGTGGCGGCGGCGTCAGCGGCGCGCGCGGGACGAAAGACGCTGCTGATCGAGCGCTACGGCTTCCTCGGCGGCATGGGCACGGCTGCCGGCGTCACCAATTTCTGCGGCCTGCATGGCAATGTCTACGGCCAGGCCCACCGGCTGGTGCAGGGCATGGCGTCCGATCTGCTGGCGCGGATTGATCATTTGAACGGCCTCAACGCGCCGCATTTGATCCTCGGCAAGGTCTTCGCCCAGGCCTATGACACCGCGGCCTACAAGATCGCGGCCGACGAGCTGCTCGCCAGCCACAAGGTGCACATCCTCTTCCATGCGCTCGGTGCCGGTGTCGTGATGGGCGATAACAGCCGCATCGATGCGCTGATGGTCGAAACCAAGGCCGGACGGCAGGCGGTCCGCGCCGAGATCTTCATCGATTGCTCCGGCGACGGCGACCTCGCGGTCTGGGCCGGGGCGCCGTTCGAGGTCGGCGATGAGCACGGCCATCCGATGTACCCCTCGATGATGCTTCGTCTCAACGGCATCGATCCCGAGAAGGCGGGCGATGCCTGGCGAACCATCCCGCAATTGATGGAGAAGGCGATCGCCGCCGGCACCCACACATTCCCGCGCAAGAGCGCGATCGTGCGGCCGCAGAAATCAGGCATCGAATGGCGGGTGAATTTCACGCAAGTGGCGCGCGAGGACGGCCATGCCATCAACGGCATCGAGCCCGACGACCTCACCCGCGGCGAGATCGAGGGCCGCAAGCAGGCGCTGGCCGCATTCGAGTTCCTGCGCAGCAGCGTGCCGGGTTTTGAAAAATCCTACATCGTCGATTTGCCGCCGCAGCTCGGCATCCGCGAGACCCGTCGCATCAAGGGCGGCTACCAGCTCAGCGGCGAGGATGTGCTCGGCTGCGCCTCGTTCGCGGATTCGATCGGCGTCAATGGCTGGCCGATCGAGGCCCATGTTCCCGGCGATGTCGTCTTCACGTTCCCGCCAATCCCGGAATCGCGCGGCTATAACGAGCTGCCTTACCGGATGCTGGTGCCCGAGGGCGTCGACAATCTCCTCGTCGCCGGCCGCTGCGCCTCGATGACCCATGAGGGCCAGTCGGCGGCGCGGGTTTCCGGTGCCTGTTTCGTGATGGGCGAGGCCGCCGGTTCCGCCGCCGCGCTCGCGCTCTCAGGAAACCGCATCCCGCGCGACATCCCCATTGAAAAATTGCAGGAAACGTTGAAACAACAGGGCGCCTTCATCGGGCGGGACCAGCCCGTGCCCGAAGGATTGTGACGGTTGTAACATTACGACCGAGAGAACGACGACGGAGGAAACGGGATGATCGGGATTGTGCGGCTCGCACTGGCTGGCCTGATGACGATCACAGCGCTGGGCGCGGCCCGGGCCGAAGACGCGCTGAAGGCCAGGGTCGGCGTGCTCCGCCTGTCGTCGTCCGCGCCCGTCTTCATTGCGCAGGACAAGGGCTATTTCCGCGAGGCCGGTCTCGATGTCGAGCTGAAGTTCTTCGATGCGGCGCAGCCGATCGCGGTCGCGACCACCTCGGGCGACATCGATTTCGGTGTCACCGCCTTCACGGCGGGTCTCTACAATCTCGCCGGCAAAGGCACGCTGAAAGTGATCGGCGGCATGAGCCGCGAGAAGGCCGGTTATCCCCTGATCGGCTATTTCGCCAGCAACAACGCCTATGCCGCCGGGCTGAAGACGCCGAAAGACCTCGCGGGCAAGCGTGTGGCGATGACGCAGGTTGGCTCGTCCTTTCACTATTCGCTGGGGCTGCTCGCCGACAAATACGGTTTCAGGCTCGCCGACGTGAAGATCGTGCCGCTGCAATCGCTGTCGAACGCGGCGGCCGCCCTGAAGGGCGAAACCGTGGATGCGGCGCTGCTGCCGATCTCCACCGCGCGAAAGCTGATGGACGAGGGCGGCGCGAAGTTTTTGGGATGGGTCGGCGACGAGACGCCCTGGCAATTGGGTGCGGTGTTCGCTTCGCCCAAGACGCTGACCAACAAGGTGCTGGTGACGAAATTTCTCGGCGTGCTCGCGAAAGCCGACCGCGAATATCACGACGTCATCCTCGCCGCAATGAAGGACGGCGTCGCGCCCATCAACGACAAGACAAAGCCGCTGCTGGAGATCATCGCCAAATACACCAATTTGCCGGTCGAGCAGGTGGTCGGCAATTGCGCCTATATCGATCCCGACGGCAAGCTCGACGTCAAGAACGTCGACAACCAGATCAAATGGCTGCAGGAGCAGGGCTTTGCCGACAAGGGCTTTGATGCGAACACGATCATCGCCAAGGATTTTGTGAAGGCGGATTGATGCTAACAATGTGGATTGGTGCGGCAGGCGATCTGCCACCCTCCCCTGGAGGGGGAGGGTCGATCGTACCGGCGATGCGCAGCATCGTCCGGAGCGAGCGGGGCGGGGTGAGCCACAGCGGCGATCTCTCCGTCGTTCGCTCTAACCACTCGCGAAGGGTTCGCGCCTATCCACTGTCAGTATCATTGCGGATAGTCCGTCACCCCACCCCGGCCCGCATTTCGCTTCGCTCAATACGAACCGACCCTCCCCCTCCAGGGGAGGGTGAAAAAAGCGGGCTCGTCGCATGGACCTGATCGCCAACCACATCAGCCATCGCTTCGGCGACCTCGCCGTGCTCGACGACGTTTCCTTCACCGTCGGTGCCGGCGAGGTGGTGGCGATCGTCGGTCCGTCCGGCTGCGGCAAGAGCACGCTGCTGTCGATCCTCGGCGGGCTGTTGCAGCCGACGTCCGGCGCGCCCGAGCTGCGCGGGGCCCCGCCGGCGGACAGCCTCAATCCGCTGACCTTCGTGTTCCAGGATTTCGCGCTGCTGCCCTGGGCGACGGTGGAGGAGAATGTCGAATTCCCGTTGCTGCACACGCAGCTTTCGGCGGCCCAGCGCCGCGCGCTGGTCGACGACGCCTTGCGCCGCACCGGCCTGACCGACTTCCGCACAACCTATCCGAAGCAGCTTTCCGGCGGTATGCGCCAGCGCGTCGGCATTTCGCGCGCGCTTGCGGTCAAGCCCGCCATCCTGCTGATGGACGAACCGCTCTCGGCGCTGGATTCGCAGACCCGCGAATTGCTGATGGAAGACTTTGTCCGCCTGCTCGCCGATGGCGGCATGGGCGCGGTCTATGTCACCCACAATCTCGAGGAGGCCGCACGGCTCGCCGACCGCATCGTGGTCCTGTCGCGGCGGCCGGGCCGCATTCGAGAGGTCGTGACCGTACCGATGACGCGCACCGAGCGCGGCGAGATCGCTGCGCGTGAAAAGCTGCTGGCGCTTCAGAACCAGATCTGGTCGCTGATCCGCAACGAGGCGATCGACGCCGAGCGCGAGGTCCAGCATGCTTGATCGCGCGGGGACGTCTGCGAAGGACGACACGACGCGGCGCGTCCGTTTTCGCGGCGCCGGCTTCGTGCCCGCGAGCAGCCGTTTCGGCGGCTGGATCGCGCTCGCCCTCGTCATTGCGATCTGGCAGGCGGCCGGCAGCGCCGGGCTCGTCAATCCGCTGTTCCTGCCGGCGCCGGCTGCGATCGCGCGCGCGATCTACCAGCTCGCGATGTCAGGCGCGCTCTGGCAGCATCTCTCGGCCTCGCTGCTGCGCATCGGCGTCGGCTGGGTGCTGGGAACAGCGGCCGGCGTCGCGGTCGGCTTTGCCATCGGCTTGTCGCGGCTTGCGCGCAGCGTCGGCATCACCTTCATCTCGGCGCTGTTCCCGATCCCGAAGATCGCGCTGCTGCCATTGCTCATTCTCTGGCTCGGCATCGGCGAAGAGCCGAAGATCGCCACCATTGCGCTCGGCGTGTTCTTCTCGACCGCGATCTCGGTCTATAGCGGCGTCGATGCGGTGCCGCGCAACCTCATCCGCATGGCGCAGAGTTTCAACGTTCCCTTCGCCACCATCGTGCGCAAGGTGATCTGGCCCGGCGCGCTGCCCGCCATCCTCGCCGGCTTCCGCATCACCGCGTCCGTCGCGCTGCTGCTCGTCGTCAGCGCCGAGATGATCGGCGCCCAGTACGGCATCGGCGCCTTTGTGCTTCAGGCCGGCAATCTGATGCAGACGGATCAGCTGCTCGCGGGCGTGGTGATCCTGTCGGTGTTCGGGCTTGTGGTCGGGAAGGTGATTGGCTGGCTGGAGACGCGGTTGTTGCACTGGCGGTAGCCACAATCACCGCAGCCGTAGGGTGGGCAAAGCGTAAGCGTGCCCACCATTCCTTCATGAGAAGACGTGGGCACGGCGCGTTGCGCCTTTGCCCACCCTACGAGAGCCTCACGCGTTGCCGCGATCCTCGCGAAACAGATCCAGCTTCTGCTGCACCGGGCGATCCGAGAAGCTGAACAGCACGGCGTCGTCTTCGGCCTCGTGCGTCACCCATTGCCAGCTCGGCACCACGAACAGATCACGCGGGCCCCATTCGAAAACGGCATCGCCAATACGGCTGCGTCCCTTGCCCTCGATCGGACAGAACACGGTCGCATCGGTCGCGCGGTAGCGTGCGGTCTTGAAACCCTTCGGCAGCAACTGGATGAAGGTGCCGATGGTCGGCATTGCGAAATCGCCGGTCTCGGGGTTGCTGAATTTCAGCTTCAATCCGTGGCAGGCGTCCCACTCCTGGCTCGCGCGGGCTTTCTCCAGCGCCTCGCGGGTGTAGGCATAGGGATAGCTGAAGATCGGTGAGGTCTTGGACGATCGCTTCGCGTCGACCGGCAGCAGATTGTGGCCGTAGCGCGCAAAGCTATCGCCGGCGGGCCTGGTGATCTTCTGCTGGTCTTCCTTGGAGCCTTCCGCAAAGGAGCAGTCGAAGAACTGCACCAGCGGGATGTCGAGGCCGTCGAGCCAGAACATCGGCTCAGTGGTCTCGTTGGAATGATCGTGCCAGGTCATCGACGGCGTGATGATGAAATCGCCGGGCTCCATCGCGGTGCGCTCACCGTCCACCGCGGTGTGGGCGCCCTTGCCTTCGAGCACGAAGCGCAGCGCCGACTGGCTGTGCCGGTGGGCGGGCGCGACGTCGCCGGGCACCACCATCTGCACGCCGGCATAGAGCGAGGTCGTGATTTTCGACTGGCCGCGCAGGCCGGGGTTCTCCAGCACCAGCACGCGCCGCTCGGCTTCCTTGGCCGTGATCAGCTTGCCGGCCTCCGTCATGTAGTCGCGGATGATTTCGAATTTCCATAGATGCGGGCGGCAGCCGCTCTTCGGCTCCGGCGTGATCAAATCGCTCATCACCGTCCACAGCGCGGTGAGATTTTCGCCGTCGATCTTCCGGTAGAACGCCTCGCGTTCCGGCGTCTTGGTCACGGCTTCCATGGTTGCTGCTCCCGATCGTTTTGTTAATTGACAGTATACTGACGATCTAGGTAGCGTCAACGTGACGAACGACATACAAGGTCGTCATTCCGGCTCTCGCTTTGCGAGCCCCGGAATGACGGAAAATGAAAGGGAGGGTTCCGATGAAGCTGCACGGCTATTTCCGCTCCAGCGCCGCCTATCGGGTGCGGATCGCGCTGAACCTCAAGGGCCTCGGCGCCCAGCACCTGCCGCATCATCTTCGCAAGGGCGAGCAATGTGCGCCCGCCTATCTCGCCATCAATCCGCAAGGGTTGGTGCCGACGCTGGAGAACGATGCGGGAGTGGCGCTGACCCAATCGGTCGCCATCATCGAATGGCTCGACGAGACGCATCCCAATCCGCCGCTGCTGCCGAAGGATCCGTTGCGGCGCGCGAAGGTGAGGGCGTTCGCGCTGGCGATCGCCTGCGACACCCACCCGGTGCAGAACCTGAAGGTGCTGGCGCGGCTGCGCGAGCTCGGCCTGGCCGAGGAGAAGGTCCAGGACTGGGCGGCCTGGGTCAACCGCGAGGGGCTGTCGGCCTGCGAGACGCTGATCAAGGACGAGCCGGGGCCGTTCTGCTTCGGCGATGCGCCGACGCTCGCCGATCTCTGCCTGGTGCCGCAGCTCGCCAATGCCCGCCGTTTCGGGGTCGATGTCGCTGCCTATCCGCGGCTGCTGAAGGCGGAAGCTGCGGCAAAGGGGTTGCCGGCCTTCGCAAACGCCGCGCCGGAGCAGCAGCCCGATGCCGAGTAAGCCCGCCCCTCCGATCACGATCGACGCGGTCTACGCCGCGCCGGGCTATCTGTTCCGGCGCATGCAGCAGATCGCTGTCTCGATCTTCATGGAGGAGTGCAAGGCGTTCGATCTCACGCCGGTGCAATATGCCGCACTGATCGCGATCCACACCCATCCCGGCATCGACGCGACACGGCTGTCGGCGGTGATCGCCTTCGACCGCTCCACGCTCGGCAGCGTGATCGAGCGGCTGCAGGCCAAGGATTTCATCGAGCGCAAGCCGGCCCCCGAAGACAAGCGGATCAAGCTGCTCTATCTGACGAAATCAGGCGCGGCGATCCTGCGCGAGATCATCCCCGCCGTCGAGCGGGCCCAGGCGCGGATGCTGGAGCCGCTGAAACCCGCCGACCGCAAGACGCTGATGGGGCTTTTGGTCCAGCTCGTCGACCTCAACAACGAGGCCTCGCGCGTGCCGCTGCGCGCCGAGGATGCGCTGGAGCATCTGGGGAAGGGTGGGTGAGGGGGTGTGGCGTCTCTCGTGTGTAGTGACGCCGTTGCCCCAGTCTCAACTGTCATTCCCCGCGAAGGCGGGGAATCCAGTACGCCGCGGCCTCCCGGCTCAATCACAACCGCCTCTGGAATACTGGATCGCCCGCCTCCGCGGGCGATGACAGCGAGTTTGGGATTGCTACATCCGCAATAGCGCCTGCCGGTCGATCTTCCCCGTTCCCGTCTTCGGCAGCTCGTCGATAAAAATCACCTCGCGCGGATATTTGTAAGGAAGCAGCTTGCCCTTGACGTAATCCTGTAGCCGCCGCGTCGCCTCATTCTGATCGGTCGCGCGGTCGTTCATCACCACCACGGCCTTCAGCGTCATGCGCCGGTCCGGCAGCTCGGCGGCGAACACCGCGCATTCGCGGATGTCGGGGTGGTCGGCGAGGCACAGCTCGACCTCCAGCGGGTAGACCCACTGGCCTGAGATCTTGATGAGGTCGTCGGCACGGCCGCGGAAGAAGTGGAAGCCGTCGGCATCGCGGACGAAACGGTCACCGGTGTAGATCCAACCGCCCTCGCGGATGGTCTCGGCGGATTTGTCCGGCCGGTTCCAGTACAGCGGCGTGTTGGAATCGCCGCGCACCCACAAAATGCCTTCCTCGTCGTCGGCGACGTCGCGGCCGCCCTTGTCGCGCAGTGCGACCTCGTAGCCAGGCACGCGCAGGCCGGCGGCGCCGAGCTTCTTCTGCTCGGGGCGATTGGAAAGATAAATGTGCAGCACCTCGGTCGAGCCGAGGCCTTCGACGATCTCGAGGCCGGTGAGAGTCTTCCAGCCGTTGAAAACGTCCGCAGACAAAACCTCGGCCGCCGAAAGCGACATGCGCAGCGACGAGAAGTTGGTCTTGTCTGCTCCCTCCGCCTTGGTCAGTGAGGTGTACAGCGTCGGCAGGCCGAAGAAGACCGTCGGCTTGTATTGCTCGATCGCGGCAAAGATCGATGCAGGCTTCGGCTGGCCCGGCAGCAGCAGCGTCGCGGCACCTGCGGAGAACGGGAAGGTGACGGAGTTGCCGAAACCGTAGGCGAAGAAGATCTTCGGCACCGAGAAGCAGATGTCGCCGGGCGTCAGCTTCAACACGCTCTGCGCAAAGGCGGCATCGCTGTAGGCCATGTCGTGCTGGAGATGCACGATGCCCTTGGGCCGGCCGGTCGAGCCGGAGGAGTACATCCAGAACGCCATCTCGTCGCGATGGGTATCCGCTTCCGCGAGCTCGGCCGGGAACTGCGCGAGCCAGCCGGGCGCCGCGATCGCCGCAGGCGCGGCGTGGTCGCGCGCTTGCCCGTTGACGACGATCAGCGTGCGCAGGCAGGTCGCCTTGCAGGCCTCCGCATCGAAGCGCGTCGCGAATTCGGCATCCGCCACCGCGACCGCCGCGCCGGAATCGGCGAGATAGAATTGCAGCAGGTCCGGCGGCGTCAGCGTGTTGATCAGGAGCGGCACGAAGCCGGCGCGCACCGCGCCGAAGAATGCGGCGGGATAGGCCGGGGTATCGTCGAGGAACAGCAGCACGCGGTCGCCGCGCTTCAGGCCGAGCGAGGCGAAACCGTTGCCCCAGCGGCAAGCTTCCGCGCAAAGCTCGGCATAGCTGCGCGTCCCCGCGGGCCCGATCAGCGCGGGCTTGTCGCCGCGGCCCTTGGCGAGCTGGTCGAACAGCACGCGGCTGGCATTGTAGGTTTGCGGAATGGCAAAGCCGATTTCGCGAGCGCCCGGGCTGTCGGCGGGCACCTGGTCGCGAATCTCGCTGCTCATGCGGCATCTCCGCCGTTCTTCTCGGCCTCGTAGAGCGTCATGAAGGCGGGCGACATCGCGCGCAGCCGGGGGTCGTCGATGCGGCCGGAGCGGGTGATGTAGCTGTAGGCGAAGTCCATCAGGCCGAGCTGCATGTGCTGGGCGAAGTGCTCGTACCAGAAGGCCGAGGTGCGCGCAGCATTGACGAGCTTCTGCACCACCGGCTTTCGCGCCGCCTGGTAACGATGCAGCGCGGTCGACAGATGCGCATCCGATTCCAGCGCCTTGACCAGCGCAATGGCGTCCTCGATCGCGAGCCGCGTCCCCGAGCCGATGGAGAAATGCGCCGAGTGCAGGGCGTCGCCGAGCAGCACCATGTTCTTGAACGACCAGTGCTCGTTCCAGACCCAGGGAAAGTTGCGCCAGACCGATTTGTTGGAGACCAGGCAGTGGCCGCCCAGCGTGTCGGCAAAGACCTCCTCGCAGACGCCCTTGGACTGCTCGGCATCCTTGTAGGCGAAGCCATAGGCCTGCCATGTCGCGTGGTCGCATTCGACCAGGAAGGTGCTCATGGTCGGGGAGTAGCGATAGTGATGGGCATTGAAGGCGCCGCGATCGGTCTTCACGAAGGTCTGCGACAGCGTGTCGAAGCGCTTCGAGGTCCCGTACCAGACGAACTTGTTGGAGGAGTAGGACAGCGACGTGCCGAAATCGCCCTCATAGGCGCGCCGCACCAGCGAGTTCAGCCCGTCGGCCGCGACGATCAGGTCGTGGCCGTTGAGCTGGTCGATGGCGTGGACCGGCGTGTCGAAGCGCGGCGTGACGCCGGCGTCGAGCGCGCGCTGCTGGAGGAACTGCAACAGCTCCAGCCTGCCGATCGAGGAGAAGCCGACGCCGTCGATGGCGACGCTGTCGCCGTGAAGGTTGAGCGTGATGTTCTCCCAGCTCTCCATGTGCGGCGCGATTGCGTCGACCGTTTCGGGGTCGTCGGCGCGCAGGAATTCCAGAGCCTGATCGGAGAACACGACGCCAAAGCCCCAGGTCGCGTCGGCCGGGTTCTGTTCGAACAGGTCGACTTGATCCTCGGGGTGACGCTTCTTCCAGAGATAGGCGAAATAGAGCCCACCGGGCCCCCCGCCAATCACGGCGATCCGCAACGTCTGCCTCCCTAATTGACAGTATACTTACTATCTAGGGGTAGACTAATGTGCTCCGGCCGTCCACGCCAGCGGAATTATCGAAGGCGAGGCGCGTCGAAGCTTACTCCCGGACACGCACCTGGCGCGTGTCCGAAGCAGTGGCGTTGCGAACCATAGCCAAACCGCGCGGGCTTGGCCATCCGGGGTCAGACGCAGCGCTTCACGTAGACGCCGTTCACCAGCACCCTGGTACAGCGGACCGCGGGAACCGGCTTACGCACCACGACGGCCGCATTCGGCCCGGCACAGCCGGCGCGGTAGACGCCGCGGGCGCACACCACCGCGTTGGCATCGGTCGACTCAAAGGTCATGCTCGCGCCGAAGGCGAGGAGCGCGGAAGCACTAAGCAGAAATGAACGCATGTCTTCCTCCCGGTCTTGTCGTGATCGAAATCGGTTACTGGCAAAGGATTTGTCGCGGCAGGCGCGCGAAAATTCATTCGCGCGGCCGATCGTGGTCGCGCCCTTGGCGCGCAATCGCGCGTCGCTTATCGCGCCGCGAATGGCGCCAGCACGTCCTTGCAGGCGGGCGACAGTGACGCGGCATTGCTGGAGATGCATTGCACGATGCGGCCCCCGCCCGGCGCGACGCCGGCGCAGAGCGTGCGGATGTCGGAACCGCAGGCCGAGCGCACGATGAACAGCTCTTCGCGCGGCCGCAGCGGGCGCAGAGCGATCACGGCCGGCGCCGCCGCCGGAGCCGCCGCCGCTGGAGCTGCGCCCGCAGGCGCTGCCGTCGCAGCGGCGCCGCCGCCACCGGTTGCGGCGCTCACCGCCTTCTCGCAGGCCGGCGAAACCTTGGCCTTGTTCTTCTCGAGGCATTCGAGGGCGGGGGCGCCGCCCGGCGGCACGCTGGCGCACACCTTGGGATAATCGGCGCGGCACGCGCTCTTGACCGCGGCAATCTGCGTGCTGCTCGGCTGCTTTGACGCCGCCGCTTTCGGAGCGGCTGCGGCGGCGGGCTTCGCCCCGGCGGCGGGGGCCGCTTCGGTCTTTGCCGGTTCAGACTTGGCGGGCGCAGCTTCAGTCTTCGGCGCCGCAGCGGGCTCGACCGCGCGAACGGCGGTCTGGCATCCCGATGACAGGCTGGACATGTTCTTCTGGAGACATTGATACGCTTCCACGCCGCCGGGCGTGACGCTCGCGCAGTGCGCCATGAAGTCTGAGCGGCATGCGGAGCGGATGGCGCTCTTCTGAGCCTCGGTCGGCGCTTGCGCGAATGCGCCTGTTGCAGTTGCGAACAGCGTTGCCGCCAGCAGCGCGCGACGCGTTGATGCATGTTTCAACGTGTTGAACATTTGGGTAAATTCCCTGCCCTGTCGGTAACGCCGACGATTTTCAAATGTAATGCAAGCAATCATTGCGGGTGATGCCGCGTGCAGCATCATTGGCCGCTTCGACCTCTACCGCAAGTAGATTATACCGGCGCGATTGCGACGCAACTAGAGCATGATCCGAAAAAGTGTGCAGCGATTTTCCCTCGCGATAAACGCGGAATGCGTTTACGCGGAGATCATGCTCAAACAATGCGTCGTCAGAGCTTGACCATGCGCTTGCCGCGGTTCTCTCCCGCGAGCAACCCGATCAGCGCCTTCGGCGTGTTCTCCAATCCGTCGATGATGTCCTCCTGCACCTTCAGCTTGCCGGATGCGACCCAGCCCTGGAGGTCGGCGAGCGCGCGCTGGCTCTCCTTCATGTAGTCCATCACGATGAAGCCCTGCATGACCAGCCGCTTCACCACGATCAGGCCGGGCACGCCGCGCGGGCCGTGCGCTGCGGGGGCGCCGTCATATTGCGAGATCGCGCCGCAGCAGGCGATGCGGCCGTAATTGTTCATCTGCGGCAGGCAGGCTTCCAGAATGTCGCCGCCGACATTGTCGAAATAGACGTCGATGCCTTTTGGCGCGGCCGCGCGCAGGGCCTTGAACACCGCGCCGTCCTTGTAGTCGACGGCGGCATCGAAGCCGAGCTCGGAGGTCAGCCAGTTGCACTTGTCCGCACCGCCGGCGATGCCGATCACGCGACATCCCCTGATCTTGGCGATCTGCCCGACGATCGAGCCGACCGAGCCCGCCGCCGCGGACACCACGACGGTCTCGCCCTCTTTCGGCTTGCCGACCTCCAGCAGGCCGAAATAGGCGGTGAGGCCGGCGATGCCGAACACGCTGAGCAGATGCGTCATCGGCTCCAGCTTCGGCATTTTCGTGAGATGCTTTGCCGGCACCGCGGCAAACTCCTGCCAGCCGGTGTCGCCGAACACGATGTCGCCGGCAGCTAGCCCCGGCGCCTTCGAGCTGACGACCTCGGCGATGCCGCCGCCGGCCATCACGCTGTTGGCCTCGACCGCGGAGCGATAGGTCGCGCCATGCATCCAGGCGCGGTTGGCGGCGTCGAGCGAGATGTAACGCACCTGCAGCAAGGCCTCGCCGTCCTTCGGCTCCGGCATCGCACCCTCGACCATCTTGAAGTGCTCGGCACCGAGCTTGCCGCTGGGCTTTTCGACCAGAAGAATCTGGCGATTGATGCTGCTGCTCATGGCGTTTCCTCTTCGTTTGCTTGACGATTATTGATGCAGCCGCCGCAAAGAAAACGTGCAAGCCGCATTCGTTGTGCGCTGCATGAAGGCTAGATCGCGCCGCCCCGTTTCGCAACGGGAACATCCGGCCATCGCGCGCGCACGCCAAGCGTGTTGCGTCGTCGTCATATCTGCGACATCATGAAGCGCCGGTGTAGGTGGGGGTAAGCGATGTCGAACAGGTTTACGCAATACATTCTGGCCGCGATGGTGCTGGGCATCGTCATGGGGGCGGCGATCTTCAACTTCCTGCCCGACACCAGAGCCGAATGGGCTTCCTCCATCAACCTGATCGCCATGATGTTCCTGCGCCTGATCAAGATGATCATCGCGCCGCTGGTGTTCGCGACCCTGGTCGGTGGCATCGCGCATATGGGCAGCGGCGCGCGGCTCGGGCGCATCTTCGCCAAGACCATGGGCTGGTTCATCAGCGCGTCCTTCGTGTCGCTGCTGCTCGGCCTCGTCATGGTCAATCTGCTCCAGCCCGGCGCGAACTTCCCCGGCACGCTGCCGCAGGCGGGGCAATCGACCGGCTTGCCGGTCTCGGCCTTCTCGATCGAAAAATTCCTGACCCATCTGATCCCGACCTCGATCGCCGACGCCATGGCGCAGAACGAGATCCTGCAGATCGTGATCTTCGCCGTGTTCTTCTCGGTGGCGATGGGCTCGATGCCCGAACGATCGAAGCCGATCCTGGCAATGATCGACGACGTCGCTCACATCATGCTCAAGGTGACGAGCTATGTGATGCTGTTCGCCCCGCTCGCGGTATGGGCCGCCATCACGGCCACCGTCGCCAAGAACGGCCTCGGCGTGCTGTGGAAGCTCGTCGTCTTCATGGGCGGCTTCTATCTCGCGCTTGGGATCCTGTGGGGCATCCTGATGATCGTCGGCTTCATCGTGATCGGGCCGCGATACAGCCATCTGCTGAAGCTGATCCGCGAACCCCTAATGATCGCGTTCTCCACCGCGAGCTCGGAAGCGGCCTATCCGAAGACGCTGGAGGGGTTGACCAAGTTCGGCGCGTCGTCGCGGATCTCGAGCTTCGTGCTGCCGCTCGGTTACTCCTTCAATCTCGACGGCACGATGATGTACTGCACCTTCGCGAGCATCTTCATCGCGCAGACCTACCACATCGAGATGTCGCTCGCGACGCAGCTGGCGATGCTCGCGACGTTGATGATCACCTCCAAGGGCGTTGCCGGCGTGCCGCGCGCATCCCTCGTGGTGATCGCCTCGACGCTGTCGCAGTTCGGCATCCCCGAGGCAGGCCTGCTGATGATCATGGGCATCGACACGTTCCTCGACATGGGACGCAGCGCCACCAATGTCATCGGCAATTCGCTCGCGACTGCCGTGGTCGCGAAGTGGGAAGGTGAGCTCGGGCCCGAGCACGAACTCGGACCCGGCGAAGCGACGACGCCGGACATGGTTCCGGGCGAACTGCCCGCGATGGCCGGCCATTGACGGGAGTGCGTCATGCGCCTTTCAACGGCGATATCGGGTGGCCTGTTGCTGGCGGCGTGCCTGCTGGCAACCGGCGCCTCCGCCCAGACCGGCGGCAGCGAAGGGCTTAGCCCGACGCTGTCGGCCATCAAGAACAGGCATACCGTGCGGCTCGGCTATCGCGAGAGCTCGCCGCCGTTCTCCTTCCTCGACCAGTCCGGCCGCCCGATCGGCTACAGCCTCGAGCTCTGCGAGGCCATCGTCGAGGAGATCGGCGTCGAGGTCGACGATCCCGATCTGAAGATCGATTACGTCAAGGTCACCTCGGACGACCGCATCGATGCCGTGCTCCAGAACAAGATCGACCTGGAATGCGGCTCGACCACCGCCAATGCCGAGCGCGGCAAGCGCGTCGCGTTCTCGCCTTTGATGTTCGTCGCCGGCACCAAGCTGATGGTGCCGAAGGCATCAAAGGTCCAGTCGCTGACCGACTTGAAGGGCAAGACCATCGTGGTGACGAAGGGCACCACCAACGAGCAGGCGATCCAGGCGGCCGACAAGAAGTCCTCGTTGGGGCTGAACATCGTCACGTCGCCGGATCACGAGCAGTCGTACCAGATGCTCGTCGACGGCAAGGCCGATGCGTTCGCGACCGACGACATCCTGCTTTCGGGGCTGATCGCGCGGCACAAGGCGCAGGACAAGTTCCGCGTCACCGGCGACTACTTGTCCTACGATCCCTACGGCATCATGTTCAGGAAGGGCGAGCCGCAACTGTCGGCGGTGGTCGACCGCACCTTCCGCAAGCTCGGCTCCAATCGCGATCTCGTTCCGCTCTACAACAAATGGTTCACCGCGCGGCTGCCCACCGGCGAACGCCTGAACGTGCCGATCTCGCTGCAACTGGAGGAAGCCTTCAAGGCGATGGACGATTCCGCGAGCGCGAATAATTAGCGGCGGTTTCTCTTACCCTGCCCTGGAGGGGGAGGGTCGATCGCGCGTAGCGCGAGCGGGGTGGGGTGATCTCTCCACGCGGGCACTGCTTCGATGGAGAGACTGTCACCCCACCCCGCTGCGCATTCCGCTTCGCTCCATGCACAGCGACCCACGGGCGAGCTACGCTCGTCCCGGACCCCTCCAGGGGAGGGTGGGGATCTTCGCCGCGGCTATTGCGCTTCGTTCCCAAACACCCGATCCAGCGCCGCGTCGTACGTCGCCTGCACCAGCTCCGGATGCAGCTTCGCCAGCGCTTCCATCATCACGCCGGAATTGATTTCCAGCACCCGCCAGGCGCCATCGACACGGACCACGTCGATCGATGCGAAGGTGATGCCGATGGCGTCGGCGGCTTCTCCGGCGAGTTTTGCGCAGGCCGCCCGGACCTCGCCGTCCTCCATCAGCACCGGCCGAGCACCCGCATCGAGATTGTGCCGCCAGTTCAGGATGCGCTGCTCGCCCTTCGGGACAATGGCGTTCACCTCGCGCGTACCGAGCTCGGAGAGCGCCCCGTCATGTCCCGCCGCGGTCGCCAGCTCACGCAAGGTGTGCACGCCGTCGCCGACGACCTGCGGGCGCTCCTTGCGGTAGACGAACATCGGCTGGCCATCGAGCAGGATGACGCGGACCTCGTCCTCGATCTCGACATAGGGCGCGATCACGAGACCGAGGCTCGAAGAAAACACCTCGGTCACGGCACGATCGAGCGCGTCGCGGCCCGTCACCTTGAACACCCCGCGTCCGGACGTGCCCTCGTTCGGCTTCACCACGACGCCTTGCGGATTCTGCCTGAGCAGCGCCAGCATCGCCTGCTGCCAATCGGGCCCTGCAACGTGCGCGCCCATGCTAGGGTTGAGGAAGAGGCGATGCGGAACGCATGGTACGCCCTCAAGCGCCAGCACCTCGGCAGTGGCCGATTTGTCGTTGGCGAGGCGGTGCGCGATGGCGCTGTTGAGGCCGATGTCGTAGCCGAACGCGAAGTGGCGCTTCGCGCGGCGGCGCATCGCGAGCAGCCAGCCGCCGGCGCGGACATCGAGCGCGATGCCATGGGTCGCGCAATAGCGCCTGATCGCCTGGACGAAGATCCGCTCGCCGCTTGCCATGTGTTCAGTCGTTCCTGTCGCAAAAAGCCGCAAAAATGCGGGAAACGGCGCCAAACCGGGGTGAAAGTCAGAGCTATTCTTAATGAAATTCTCGCGAGCGCGACGGAAATTAAGTGCTGCAATCAGGCCCTGAAGGGAAAAGAAATTGCCCGCCGCGCATGCCCGGCAGCAGATTCATTAATGATGTGACCATTTCCGCCGCAAATGCCGGTCTGAGCGGCATCAATTGCATCCGGAACGAGGTTGATTATTGGCCTCAATGGCGTAGATCACACACGCGAAATCCTCCGCCATGGCAATGGTGTCCGCCCCGCTTTCAGGGGCCGGGCAACGCTTTTGCCCTAAAACCGCAATTATTCGGAATATCGAAAATCATGAGCGCGTTTTACCGAGAGAAGGTTCTTTCCGTCCAGCACTGGACCGACACGCTGTTCAGCTTCCGCGCCACGCGCGACACCGGCTTCCGCTTCCAGAACGGCCAGTTCGCGATGATCGGCCTCGAGGTCGACGGCCGTCCGCTGCTGCGCGCCTACAGCATGGCGAGCGCCAACCACGAGGAAGAGCTCGAGTTCTTCTCGATCAAGGTTCAGGACGGTCCGCTGACCTCGCGCCTGCAGAAGATCAAGGAAGGCGACACCATCCTGGTCGGCCGCAAGGCGACCGGCACGCTGATCACCGACAACCTCATTCCCGGCAAGCGGCTGATGCTGCTCTCGACCGGCACCGGTCTCGCGCCCTTCGCCAGCCTGATCAAGGACCCCGAGGTCTACGACCAGTTCGACAGCATCGTGCTGGTGCATGGCTGCCGTCAGGTCTCCGAGCTTGCCTATGGCGAGAAGCTGGTTGCCTCCTTGCGCGAGGACGAGCTGTTCGGGGAGCTGCTGGCGGACAAGCTGATCTACTATCCGACCGTGACCCGCGAGCCGTTCAAGAACCGCGGCCGCATCACCGACCTCATCAGCTCCGAGCAGATCTTCAACGATATCGGACAGGGCCCGCTCGACATCGAAACCGACCGCATCATGATGTGCGGCAGCCCGGCGATGCTGGAAGAGCTGAAGGTGATGTTCGAAGGCCGCGATTTCATCGAGGGCTCCGGCAACAGGCCCGGCCATTTCGTGATCGAGAAGGCGTTCGTCGAGCGGTAAGCGCCGTTCGGCTTTTGCCACACCACAGGTGTCGTCCTGGGGTGCGCGACTTGTCCGCCGTAGCTCGAAGAGCGAAGGCGGAAGCGCGAACCCGGGACCCATAACCACAGGAAGTGGTTTGGCGACGACTCGTGGTTGAGAGCTTCGCGCGACAACTTCTCCCTGTGGTTATGGGTCCCCTGCGTTTGCGGGGACGACAGTTGAGTGTGGGGCTGCCATCTCGCCTCTCACACACTCGCCAGCCACGCACGTCCCTCACCATCCTCCCCCGACTTTGTTATTGGCGCGTCTCGCGCGCCCCTTGTTATAGGCTCGCGCCAAAATCTCGCCGCGATGTTGCAATGCGAGAGCTCGGGGAGCTGCGCAAATCTTGTCCGTGATCGACCATGGTCCGCCGAAACCGACCGCCTTCGTGCTGGCGGGCGGCGGCAGCTTCGGGGCGATCCAGGTCGGGATGATGCATTCTCTGGCGAGCCACGGGGTCGTCCCCGATCTCGTGGTCGGCTCCAGCGTCGGCGCCATCAACGGCGCCTATTATGCCGGCGACCCCACCCTCAAGGGCTTGCTCTGGCTTGAAGCGCTCTGGCGCGGCCTCAAGCGCCACGACGTCTTTCCGGTCACCTGGCGAAGCCTCGCCGGCTTCATGTGGCGGCGCGATTTCCTGATTCCCCATGACGGCATCCGCAAGCTGGTCGAGGATCATCTGCCCTACCGCAACCTCGAGGATGCAGTGCTGCCTGTGCACATCGTCACCACCGATTTCGTCTCCGGCGAGAGCGTCGTGCTGTCGGAGGGCTCGGCGGTGGATGCGATCCTGGCGTCCACCGCAATCCCGGGCGCCTTCTCGCCGGTCTATTACCGCAATCGCTTCCTGGCCGACGGTGCGCTCTCCTCGAACACCCCGGTCCGGGTCGCGATCCAGAAAGGCGCAAAACGGCTGGTCGTGCTGCCGACCGGGCACGCCTGCGCGGTGAAGGATCCGCCGGTGGGCGCGGTTGCCAATGCCCTGCATGCGCTGACGCTGCTCATCGCCCGGCAATTGGTGGCGGAGCTCGAGGGGTTGGCGTCCGACATCGAATATGTCGTGGTGCCGCCGCTCTGTCCGCTGGTGGGATCGCCCTACGATTTTTCGCGGACCGACGACCATATCGAGCGCGCGGTCGCGAGCACCGATGCCTGGCTGGCGCGAGGCGGCCTCGAGCAGCACGGCGTCATTCCGCACGAGGCGCAGCCTCATGGTCACTGATTTGTCATTTCATTTGAATCTATTGCACTGCGAAGCCCGCCGCGGGATGGATTGATTTGCGGCATCCGGATTCGGTAGCCTCAAGGCAGGGTCCGCGTCATATCTGTGGACGTGGCGCGGGCGTATCATGCCCCGTCAGACTGACGAGAGGGATGTGGTCGTGGCCAACGATAACAAGACGCAAGCTTCGGCCGAAGGGCTGATGGAAACCCTGCTGCTGCCGTTCTCGCCGCGCTTCATCGTGCTGACCATCTGCGCGGTCGTCACCGCGCTGCTGATCGGCATCGGCCTCGCCGATGGCAAGATCTTCGATATCCTGCTGATCCCGATCCTGATCTTTGGCGCGCTGACGCTGCTCGGCGTCCGCGACCTCATGCAGAAGGGCCATGCGGTTCTGCGCAACTACCCGATCTCGGCGCACATCCGCTTCCTGCTGGAAGAAATCCGCCCGGAGATGCGGCAGTACTTCTTCGAGAGCGAGAAGGACGGCATGCCGTTCTCGCGCGACATCCGCGCGGTGGTCTATCAGCGCGCCAAGATGGAGCTCGACAAGCGTCCGTTCGGCACCCAGGAGGACGTCTACCGCGAGGGCTATGAGTGGATGCATCACTCGGTTTCGCCGAAGACGCACGCCGAGGAGAAGTTTCGCGTCACCATCGGCGGCCCCGATTGCGCAAAGCCATATTCGGCATCGGTGTTCAACATCTCGGCGATGAGCTTCGGCGCGCTCAGCCCGAACGCCGTGCGCGCACTCAATGCCGGCGCCAGGAAGGGCGGCTTCGCGCATGACACGGGCGAGGGCGGCTTCAGCCCCTACCACCGCGAGATGGGCGGCGACATCATCTGGGAGATCGGCTCCGGCTATTTCGGTTGCCGTCATCTCGACGGCACGTTCGATCCGGAGGCGTTCGCGCGCGTCGCGAGCCAGGACCAGATCAAGATGGTCGAGCTCAAGATCAGCCAGGGCGCCAAGCCCGGCCATGGCGGCGTGCTGCCGGCTGCGAAGGTGTCGGAGGAGATCTCAAAAATCCGCGGCGTCACGATGGGCGAGGACTGCATCTCGCCGGCCTCGCACCGCGCTTTCTCCACGCCCGTTGGCATGATGCAGTTCCTCGCCGAGATGCGACGCTTGTCCGGCGGCAAGCCGGCCGGCTTCAAGCTGTGCATCGGCCACCCCTGGGAATTCCTGGCGATCTGCAAGGCGATGCTGGAGACCGGCATCTATCCTGATTTCATCGTCGTCGACGGCAATGAAGGCGGCACCGGCGCCGCGCCGCTGGAGTTCATGGACCATCTGGGCATGCCGATGCGCGAGGGCGTCAATTTCGTCCACAACGCGCTGGTCGGCATCAATGCGCGCGACCGCATCAGGATCGGCGCGTCCGGCAAGATCGCGACCGCCTTCGACATGGCGCGCGCGATGGCGATTGGCGCCGACTATTGCAACTCGGCGCGCGGCTTCATGTTCTCGCTCGGCTGCATCCAGTCGCTGAGCTGCCACACCGACCGCTGCCCGACCGGCGTTGCGACCCAGGACCCGACGCGTGCGCGCGCGCTCTACGTGCCGCTCAAGATCGACCGCGTGCATAATTATCACCACGCCACGCTGCACTCGCTCACCGAGCTGATCGCCGCGGCTGGTCTCGAACATCCGCAGCAGCTGCGCCCGATCCATTTCAGCCAGCGGACATCGACCACCCAGGTGCGATCTTTTGCGCAGCTCTATCCGTCGCTGCGTCCGCGCGAGCTGCTCGAAGGCACCGAAGATCCGCGCTTCCGTCAAGCCTGGCAGATGGCGCGGGCGGAGACGTTCCAGCCGGCCCCGTAGGGGCCACCGCATGACGCCGCCGCATCCTGCGGCGGTGAAAATTCATCGGGGATCGTGGTTGTGTTTTAACGTCTGTGTCAGCTTGGGGTGTAGATTAGCCCCATGGACGAGCGACGCGACAAAGCCAGGCACCGCGTGCTGAAAGCCGGAACCATCGAGTTCGGCGGCGGCGCGATCGACTGCACCGTCCGCAATTTCTCCGACACCGGCGCCGCGCTCGATGTCACCAGTCCGGTCGGTATCCCCGAGCGGTTCACTCTGGTCATCCAGGCCGACGGAACGCATCTCGCCTGCACGGTCGTCTGGCGCAAGGAGAAGCGGATCGGGGTGCGGTTCGGGTGAGCGGTCTGCGCTTGATCGGCGCGCGCTTGTCCGGGACGACGGGTGGAGGGTTGGGTGCGCAATCACCCCGTCTCGACCTCACTCAACCGGCCCGCCAGAATTTTGTCGATCCTCCGGCCGTCGAGATCGACCACCTCGATATGCCAGCCGGCGAAGTCGAAGGCATCGCCGACATTGGGCAGCACGCTGAACTGTTGCAGCACGAGGCCCGCCACCGTGTTGTAGCGGTGCGGCGGCAGCTCGATGCCGAGCAACTCGCCGAACTCGTCGACCGGCATCCAGCCGGAGACCAGCAGCGAGCCGTCATCGCGCCTGACATAGGCCGGCTCCGGCGGTCCCTCCTCGGAATGGAACGCGCCGACGATCGATTCCAGAATGTCAGCCGTCGTCACGATACCCTCGAAGGCGCCGTATTCGTCGTAGACCAGGCCGACATGAACCGGAGCGGCTTTCAGGATCGCCAGCACGTCGCGGGCGTCGGCTGATGCCGGAATGCCGGGCGCCTCGCGCACCAGCGCTCGCAGATCCGGCGTGCGCTCGTTCATGTAGGCGACCAGCAGGTCCTTGGCCTGGAGCACCCCGATCGGCTTGTCGCGATCGCCGTCCGAGACGGGAAAGCGCGAATGCGGGCTCTTCGCGATGATTGCTTGAATGGCCTCCGGCGCATCGTTCAGATCGATCTCGTTGACCTCCGTGCGCGGCGTCATGATCGCGCCGACCGGCCGGTCGCCGAGCCGCATGACGCCCGCGATCATCTCCTTTTCGCCCGACTCCAGCACGCCCGCGTTCTCGGCTTCGCTGACGAGGTGATGGATCTCGTCCTCCGAGACCTTCTCCTCGGCCTTGCCGCCACGGCCGAGCAGCGTGAGGATCAGCCTGCCGGAGAGATCGAGCAGGAAGACGAGCGGCAGCGAGATCCGCGCCAGAACGTGCATCGCGGGCGCAACCTTGACCGCGATGCTCTCGGGATCGCGCAGCGCCACCTGCTTCGGCACCAGCTCGCCGACGATCAGGGTGGCGTAGGTGATGAGCGTGACGACGATGCCGACGCCGACGATGTCGGCGATCCCTGAGGACAGGCCGAGCTCGACCAGCCATTGCGTCAGCCGCTGTCCGAGCGTCGCGCCGGAGAACGCGCCGGAGAGCACGCCGACCAGCGTAATGCCGATCTGCACCGTCGAGAGGAACTTTCCGGGATCGGCCGCCAGCGTCAGCGCCCGCTCGGCGCCGCGCACACCCTTTGCCGCGAGCAGCGATAGCCTGGCCGGGCGGGACGAGACCACGGCCAGCTCGGACATGGACAACAGGCCGTTAATGACGATCAGGACGACGACGATGATGATTTCGACGGACAACATTGTGCGCAAGGAAAAGGGATACTTGACCCGGCGAGCGCCGGACCAAGCCCCTTATATATGAACTCGATGCACAATTTGTCCGGTTCCCGACCAAATTGCCGCAGGCAGGATCAAGCGCTCTCGCCCGGGTTTTCGAGGCTAAACGTCTCCGACTGCTCATCATACGCGAACAGCTCGCCATAACGTCCCCAGGACACCACGGTCCTGAGCGTCTCGTCCGCATAGTCCTCGGACATGTAGTCTTCGAGCTCGTTGCGGAACCGTGCCGCGGGAGCGGTATGGGAGGGACGTTCGTCGAGCACGCGGCGAATCAATCCCATCACCGGCACGTAAGTGACGAGATGTTCGGCGAACAGCTTCTTGCGTGCGTCGGTTTCGAGATGGGCAAATCGCTTGCCCGTGTCGGTGAGCATCAGGTCGCCTTCGCTCAGCTGGGCGAAGCGCAGAAGTTGCAGGGACTCACCGAGGTGGAGGATCTCGTCGGCCTCGAGCTGGAGCTGGCTTGCGAGCACGGGCAGGTCGGCATGTCCGTGATAGGGCGGCCCCGCCAGCGTCTCGATCAGGCCCGACAGCACGTTGGACGATACGTGGTGCAGGGTCATGCCGACACCGGAGCCCAGGATGCCTTCGACGGGGGGCGCCTTCGGTTCGGCGCGTTGGGTCATGCGCGCGTAGATGTTGTCGACGAGCTGCCGGAAATGGGGATCGAGCCGGTTGCGCGGATGCGGCATGTCGACCTTGATCTCGGCGGCGACACGCCCTGGATTGGATGAGAACACCAGGATGCGATCGCACATCAGGACCGCCTCCTCGATATTGTGCGTCACCATCAGGATTGATTTGATCGGCAACCGGCCCTCGATCCAGAGGTCGATCAGATCTGTGCGCAGCGTCTCGGCCGTGAGGACGTCGAGTGCCGAGAACGGCTCGTCCATCAGCAGGAGGTCCGGATGCACCACCAGCGCGCGGGCGAAGCCGACGCGCTGGCGCATGCCACCCGACAGTTCCTTCGGGAAGGCGGACTCAAATCCGTCAAGGCCGATCAAGTCGATCGCAGCAAGGGCGCGCTTGTGGCGCTCGGTGGCATCGACGCCCAGCGCTTCGAGTCCGAGCTCGACGTTCTGGAGCACGGTCAGCCAGGGAAACAACGCGAATGACTGGAACACCATGGCGACGCCGTTCGGTGGCCCGACGATGGTCTCGCCGCGACAGGTCGCCTGTCCCGCAGACGGGCTGACCAGGCCGGCGATGATCCGCAGCAAGGTGGACTTGCCGGAGCCGGATCGGCCGAGCAGGCCGACGATCTCGCCCGAGCGGATCGTCAGGTCGACCTTGTCCAGCACCAGGAGCTGTTCGC
This sequence comes from Bradyrhizobium sp. Arg816, assembly GCF_029989365.1. Taxonomy (GTDB): domain Bacteria; phylum Pseudomonadota; class Alphaproteobacteria; order Rhizobiales; family Xanthobacteraceae; genus Bradyrhizobium. The sequence goes on from NZ_JAPRAQ010000004.1 coordinate 321,801, forward strand.
CACTGCCTTTCGGGAAGGATCGGCAGACGCCGCGGATGTCGATGAGCGCAGAGGGTTGATCGAGCATGATGGTCTCCTCGTCAGCCGAGCCGCAGGCGACGCTCGCCGAAGGCATAGAGCGGCCGCCAGACCAGACGATTGAACAACGTCACCAGGATGCACATCGTGGCAATTCCGAGCACTACGCGCGGGAAATCGCCGGCTTCCGTTGCGGAAGCAATATAGGCGCCGAGCCCGGTGGCCTTCAGATGCGTATCACCCCAGCTTGCGACCTCCGCGACGATCGACGCATTCCAGGAGCCGCCGGACGCGGTGATCGCGCCGGTGATGTAATAAGGAAAGATGCCGGGCAGGATCGCCTTGAACCACCACCGCCATCCCCGGAGATGGAAGCTGCCGGCTGCTTCGCGCAGATCGGTCGGAAAGGCGCTGGCGCCCGCGATCACGTTGAACAGGATGTACCATTGTGTGCCCAGGATCATCAGCGGGCTCAGCCAGATGTCTGGATTGAGCTTGAAGCTGACAATGGCGACGACAAAGACGGGGAAGGCGAGATTGGCCGGGAAGGCCGCCAGAAACTGCGCCAGCGGCTGAATCCGTTCGGCCAGTTTCGGGCGAAGGCCGATCCAGACTCCGACCGGCACCCAGACCAGCGTGGCGAGGCTGATCAGGACGGCGACGCGCAACAACGTGATGAGCCCGTCCCTGATGACGACGAGAACGTCGGACATTCCGAGACTGGCCGAGAGGTAGCGATAGGTCAGCCAAGCGGCATAGGCCGTGCCGGCGAGGATCAATGCGATCCAGACCGTATCGACGAGACGTGAGGTCTGGCCGTTGCTTGCTGCCGCGGGCGGCAGCTTCGGCAGCGGAATGCGCAGGTTCGAGATGGCGCGGCTCAGCGCCGCGAAAGGAAGGGTCAGCGCACGCAGCGCCCGGGTTCGGCGGAACAGGTCGAGCATCCAGGAGGCCGGCGTCTCGCCTGAGGCGGTCTGCTCGAAGCGGAATTTGTCGGCCCAGGCGACGATGGGGCGGAACAGCAGCTGATCATAGGCGATGATCACGAGCAGCATCGCCAGGAGGGCGTAAAGGATCGCCGGCAAATCCTGCTGCTGGATCGCCAGCGCGACATAGGAGCCGATCCCCGGCAGCGTCACCGTGGTCGTGCCGACGGTGATCGCTTCCGAGGCGACCACGAAGAACCAGCCACCCGACATCGACATCATCGCATTCCAGATCAGTCCCGGCATCGCGAACGGCACGTCGAGGCGCCAGAAGCGCTGCCAGCCGGACAAATGGAAGCTTTGCGTGGCCTCCTCGAGGTCCTTCGGCACGTTGCGCATCGACTGGTACATGCTGAACGTCATGTTCCAGGCCTGGCTGGTGAAGATCGCAAACACGGAGGCGAGCTCGGCGCCCAGCACCTGGCCCGGAAACAGATTCATGAAGAAGACGACAGTGAAGGTGAGGAAGCCGAGGATCGGCACCGACTGGAGGATATCCAGCAGCGGGATCATGACCAGCTCCGCACGCCGGCTCTTGGCGGCAATTGCAGCGTAGACGAAGGTGAAGACCGTCGAGCACACCATCGCAAGCAGCATCCGCAACGTGGTGCGCAAGGCGTAGAGCGGCAGGTTTGCCGGATCGAGCGAGACCGGCGTGCGCTCCAGCTCGGACAGCGGCCCGACGGTCTGCTTGCCGCCATAGACGATCAGCACCATGGCGCCGATGACGAGGATCAGCGCCGCGACGTCCCAGACATTGGGAAGTAGCGCCCGGCCGATCGCGCCCGTGCGGATATCTCTCGGCTTCATCGGCCCGCCCTTGGGCTGGAATTTTGGGCTAGAACTCTGCGTGCAGGCGGCCCGAGAAGATCGAGACCGGCCCGCGGTCGGCGTTATAGGCCGGGTTTGTGATCAATTGATAGTCCGCGGTCAGCGTGACGTTCTTGTTCACCGAATAGGCATAATAGGCCTCAAGGATGCGCTCCTTGCGGTAGTTGAGAGCGCCGTCGCCGATGAGAACACCGAGGCCGCCGGCGGCCAGGAAGTCGCGATAATCCTGCGAGATGGCATTGACCGCGCCGCCGATGCCGACGACGTCGTCAGGCCGGCCCCATTTCGTGCCCTTGATCGACAGTCCGCCGGCCAGGCTGCTGTTGATGTCGGTGAAGGCGAGCGTTTCGGTCTTGCCGTCGTTCCAGCTCCAGCGGCCGAACAGCCCGATATCCTCTGTGATCGCCTGCTCGAGGTTGACGACGTAGCCGACCTTGAGGCGACCGCGGCGCGTCTGCGCGATGTCGAGATTGAGCGCAGGATTGTCCAGCGTCTCGCGGAAGCTGCCCATGTTGGCGCTGTCGACCCAGCCCATGGTCCTGAGCTTGCCGGGTTGGCCGAGCAGCGAAAACCGCGTCTCCAGCTCGATCGCGTACTGACCGCGTTCCCCGACCCTGGTGTCGAAATGATTCGAATTGGACTCCGCGACCATCAGGAAATAGCCGCCGCGCAGCGCCCATTGCTTCTGGTTGAGCTCGGCGGTGACGCCATAGGTGAGACCGACCTTGTCGGCGGAATAGTCGAAGGCGCCCGGCGCCCACAGCGACCAGTTCATGAAGTCCTTGCGGGTATCCTTGGCATAGGCGTTTCCATCGAACACGTCGATCACCGCGAACTTGCCGGCCTGCACCGTGAGCCTGGACACGTCGACCTTCTGCGCAAGCTGCAACTGGCCGCTCGCGAGCTCTTCCTGCTCGCCGCCAAAGCCGAACGTCTGGCGCACGAACAGCCGCGAGGTGTTGTAATGCGGATAGGGGAAGTTCGATTTCTGCGCTTCGCCGTTGGGGAAGCCTGCCGCGCCCACCGTGTCGTTCAGCCCAAATCCCTGGAGCAGTTCGGGATTGTAGTAGACCTCGCCGCCGTCCCATAGCCGTGCGTTCAGGAACAGGCTGTTGCTCCACGTCGCCTTGGCCTGGGTTGAAGGCGAGAGCGAGTTCGTTCCGCTGTAGAGAGCGGGGAACGACGGATAGCCCTGCGGCAGATAGGTGCTCTGGCCGTGAATCTCCCAGCGATCCGATTCCGTGTCGATCAAAGAGCTCTTCGGGTCGTAGCTCGGCATGCCCGGCCAATCGACCTTGCGGTTGAGGCCGAGCCTGACCGACTGGAAGTCGAGCGATGAAGACGTGTATTGGGCGCCCGTGGAGAAGGCGACGTGGGCGCCGTCGAAGCGGCTGTAGAGATATTCGAGCCGCGCGCTCCAGTGCGGCGCGAAGCCGTATTCGATGCCAGCGCCGGCGATCCAGCCGGGCCGCGTGTTCAGGATTTTCGGTACGTCGCCCGCGACCGGCTTGTCGAAATAGCGCTCGCCCATCCACGCAAAGCCGCCGGTGGCATAGACGAGCCACGGCCCGCTGGTGTAGCCGACGCGGCCGCGCAGGCTCGCGGTATAGTCCCACTGCTGGATGACCGTGTTGGCAGGTGTCGCGAGGAAGGAAACGATCGAGTTGGAGGTGATGTAATTGGGAAACGAAAAATCGCCTTCGACGCCGACGAGCCAGCCGGAGTTGAGCCGGTAGTTGTAGCCGGCCTGCACGCCGCCGATCATGCCGCTGAAGACGCCGTTGCCGTTGATCGCGGTGCCGTCGTTCAGCGTGAAGCTGGACGAGCCACGGCTGTAGCCGGCATGCGCGCCGATATAGAGACCAGTCCAGTCATAGACCGCTTTCAGCGCCGGTGCCTTCAGCGGCAGATCGGCGGCAAAGCCTGCATCGGGAAGCATCAGCACGCCCGAGGCAATCGCCGCGGCCGTTCGCAAATACCTGTAACGGTGACCTCTCAACGTCAAAACGCACGCCCCCAAACGCGAATGTGTCCCATTCGCCGCGATATCCCTGCAGATTCGCGGCGACCCTGTCACCAAGTCTTGGTTGTTCGCGCGATCGGACCAGGCGATCCCGATTCGACGCGATTTCTTCCCAAGCCCCTGTGCTTGTTGCGAACCTTATTGCGATTAATTCGCAATAGCAACTGGCACGGAATGCCGCAGGCGATGGTTCGCACTCTTGTGTGACGGAGCTGCAACAAATTCCCGATGGCAGAAATGGGTGACCCGCCCGGGGGGACAGCCGGGCGGGTCGGGGGCACGACACGGGGTGGATGAGGCGCCCGTGTCGGACGCAGGATCCACGTGAGATCGGCCTCAGGTCCTCAAATCAGTAGCAAGTACGAACGCGGCCGACGTACTGGCCGAAGGCGTTGTACTGGGCGACCCAGCCGCAGCGGTGATAGCCGTAGTAATAGGGGTCGTTGCTGGCGGCGATCGCGGAGCCGACGACGGCGGCGGTGGCGATGCCGGCACCCACACCCCAGACCCAGCCGGGCTGCTTGGCTTCGGCCGAAGAGGTGGTGGACACGATGCTGCCGGTGACGGCGAGGGCAGCGAGCGCGACGGCGGCAATCCTGGTCTTGATCGACATGTGAAACTCCATCCGGGTTGAGGCGGTCCGTTGTGGCCCGCGTGCCCAGTTGGACGGAGGCTTGTCGCGTCCGGTTCGAATCCCGCAAGAGCGGGCGTGCAGGCCGGCTGTTTCCTGAATGATTTCAGTCGGATGCGAGCTAACCGAGAGGCCCTTTGGCGAGCCTGTTCACGTCGAAGTTATCGACCTCGGCCAGCAGCTCGCAAAAGGCGCGCGCGCCCTGATCAATCAGCTGCTCACCCTTCTCGGGGACAGCCAGCGTCGCATTGCCGATCGCGCCGCTCGTGTGGAGATCCTGCGCCTGCCAGGCGAACGGCGCGGGCCGCTGCGTCGACAGCCAGCGATATTGCTTCTCCATCGCGATGCTGCTCGCGGGAAAATCCGCGATCGCATCCTTGCGCACCTGACCTGGATAGCGTGCCAGCATGATCGACGTCTCGACGGCGCCGCCATGGATGCCGTGGCGCACCTCGTCGGCCGGGAACAGTTTGTCCGCGCCCGACAGCCGCGACCATGACGTCGTCACCACAAAGAGCTTGTGATGCGCGCGCAGATCCTGTGCGACCAGCATCATTGCCGCGCTGTTGCCGCCATGGCTGGTGATGATGACGAGCTTCTTCACGCCGCGCCGCGCGACGTCCTCGCCGATTGCGGTCCATCTCTTCAGCGCCACCTCGTTCGGCAGCGTCTGTGTGCCCGGAAAGTCGATATGCTCGGTGGAAATCCCGACCGGTTCAACGGGCAGGAACGTCGCCGGAACATTTGCGGGCAACAGCTCGCGCACGCGCGCGAGATACGCGTCCGCGATCAGCACGTCGGTCTCGAGCGGCAAATGCGGGCCGTGCTGCTCGGTCGCCGCCAGCGGCAGCACCGCGATCCAGCGCGACACGCCTGCAGGACCTGTATTGGCCCAGTTGATGTCGATCCAGTCGCGGGACGGCGTCATCAAGGTTTCTTTGCCCGAATTTGTCACGTAATTTGGGGTATCAGGGGACGCGGGCCTGGCCGGCTCGCGTCCCCGAATGTCATGCGGTTTTATCGCGTTGCCTTCACATCGGCCAGCCACGATCGACGGAGTGCCATCATGACCCCCTCTCATTTGCGGCGAGCGTTAACGGCGGGCTTGATGGCCGCTTGCGTCTCTCTTGCGCCGGCGCGTGCCGAGACGCTGGACAAGGTCACCTTCGGCACCAACTGGGTCGCCGAGGCCGAGCATGGCGGTTTCTTCCAGGCGGTCGCCGACGGCACCTACAAGAAATACGGGCTCGACGTCACCATCGTTCCCGGCGGTCCGAACGAAAACAACCGAATGCTGCTGATCGCCGGCAAGATCGATTTCTTCATGGCCGCGAACACGCTGATGTCGTTCGATGCGGTGGCGAATGGCGTCCCCGTCGTCACCATCGCAGCGGTCTTCCAGAAGGATCCGCAGGTGATGCTGACGCAGCCGGACGCCAAGGTCGCCAAGGTCGAGGATCTCAAGCCGCTGACCTTGTTCGTCTCCAAGGAGGGCATGACCAGCTACTTCCAGTGGCTGAAGTCCGAATACGGCTTCAACGAGAAGAACGTTCGTCCCTACAATTTCAATCCGCAGCCTTTCATCGCCAACCCCAAGAGCGCGATGCAGGGCTACGTCACCTCCGAGCCCTTCGCGGTGGAGAAGGCCGCCGGCTTCAAGCCGAATGTGCTGCTGCTTGCCGATTACGGCTTCAACACCTATTCGACCCTGATCGAGACGCGCCGCGACATGATCGAGAAGAAGCCGGACCTGGTGCAGCGCTTCGTCGATGCCTCCATGGTCGGCTGGTACAATTACATCTACCGCGACAATTCCGCGGGCAATGCCATGATCAAGCAGCTCAACCCGGAGATGACCGACGAGCTGCTCGCCTATTCCGTCGCCAAGATGAAGGAATACGGCATCGTCGATTCCGGCGAGTCCTTGAAGAACGGCATCGGCGCGATGAGCGACGAGCGCTACACGTCGTTCTTCAACAAGATGGTGAAGGCCGGCGTCGTGAAGGCGGATCTCGACTTCCGCAAGTCCTATACGCTGCGCTTCGTCAACAAGGGCGTCGGCGTCGAGCTGCGCCCGAGCAAGCCGTAGCGCAAGATTCATGTCATCCGCCAAAAGCTCGTCCGGGGTCGAGGCCGGCCTGACGGCTCTCGCCGTCAGCCTGCGCGGCGTGACGAAGGCGTATGACAATGGCGTCATGGCGCTCGGCCCGCTCGACCTTGCCGTTCGCAAGGGCGAGTTCATCTCGCTGCTGGGCCCGTCCGGTTGCGGCAAGTCCACTGCGCTGCGCCTGATCGCAGAGCTCAGCGCGCCATCGTCCGGCATCGTGCGGGTGGCGCGCCACGAGGGCGATGTGCTGCCGGGTCATGGCATCGGCTTCGTGTTCCAGGAGCCGACGCTGATGCCGTGGACCAGCGTGCGCGAGAATGTGCGGCTGCCCTTGAGGCTCGCAGGCGTTCCGAAGCCGGAGGCGCGCGCGCGGGCCGATGAGGCGTTGGCCAGCGTGGGTCTTGCCGATTTCGCCGATGCTTTCCCGCGCGAGCTCTCCGGCGGCATGAAGATGCGGGTGTCGCTGGCGCGTGCGCTGGTCACCGACCCTGATATCCTCCTGATGGATGAGCCGTTCGCCGCGCTCGACGAGATCACGCGCTTTCGCCTCAACAACGACCTGCTTGCGCTGTGGCGAGCCCTGGGCAAGACCGTCATCTTCGTCACCCATTCGGTGTTCGAATCCGTCTATCTGTCGCAGCGGGTCGTGGTCATGACCGCGCGGCCCGGCCGCATCCAGGCCGATATCCGCATCGAGACGGTCGAGCCGCGCGGTGAGGCGTTTCGGACCTCGGCCGCCTATTCCAATTATTGCCGGAACGTGTCGGCCGCGCTGGCGCCGTCCTATTCTGGGCGGTCGACGCTATGAACGCGCAAGCTGCCGTCACCGCAAAACCATCCGGCGCGCAACGCGCGATGCGCTTCGTGCTTCCCGTCATCGTGTTCGCAGCCGGACTCGCGGCCTGGGAACTGGTCGTCCGCATCAAGGACATCCCGCCTTACGTTCTGCCGGCGCCCTCCGTCATCTTCCTGACGCTGATCAAGGACTGGGCGGTGCTGTCACAATCGCTCGCGACCACGCTGCTGACCACGCTCGAAGGTTTTGTCGCCGCCAGCATCGGCGGCATCGCGCTGGCACTGCTGTTCAACCAGTCGAAATGGGTAGAATATTCGCTATTCCCCTATGCAATCGTCCTCCAGGTGACTCCTGTCATCGCGATTGCACCGCTGCTTCTGATCTATCTGGAGCAGCAGACCGCGGTCGTCGTCTGCGCCTTCATCGTTGCCTTTTTCCCGGTGCTGTCCAACACCACGCTCGGGCTGAATTCGGTCGATCGCAACCTCGCCGGCCTGTTCCAGCTCTATGGCGCCTCGCCGCCGCAAACCCTGCGCTTCCTGAAGCTGCCAGCGGCGCTGCCCTATATCCTCGGCGGCCTGCGCATTGCCGGCGGCCTGTCGCTGATCGGCGCGGTCGTGGCTGAGATTGCGGCCGGAACGGCCGGCGCCGGCTCCGGGCTCGCCTACAGGATCGCCGAATCCGGCTATCGATTGAACATACCCCGCATGTTCGCAGCGCTGCTGCTGTTGTCGCTGGCCGGGATTGTCATCTATGGGGTGCTGGCGCTAGTTTCCCATCTCGTTTTACGGCGCTGGCACGAGAGCGCGCTTGGAAAGGAAAACTGATGACTGCCGGTTCGATTTCGTCCGAAAAGATCGACCTTCTGATCTATGGGCCGGTGCGGCCAATTCTCGACAACGGTTTTTCCGATCATTTCGTCGTGCACAAGGCGGAGACACGGGGCGATCTCGAGCGGCTGACGCCGGCGATCCGCGAAAAAATCCGCGGCGTGGCGGTGACCTATCACACGGTGCGCGCCGACAAGGATTCGCTGTCGCAGCTGCCCAAGCTGGAGATGGTGGCGAGCTTCGGCGTCGGCTACGACCACGTCGACGCCAAATACGCGGCCGAGCACAACATCATCGTCACCAACACGCCCGACGTGCTGACCGAGGAGGTCGCCGACGTCGCGATGGGCCTTCTGATCTCCACCGTGCGTGAGTTCATCAAGGCCGACCGCTACGTCCGCTCCGGCCTCTGGCAGACGCAGAACTATCCGCTCAGCGTCGGCTCGCTGCGCGACCGCAAGGTCGGCATCGTCGGCATGGGCCGAATCGGCCAGGCCATCGCGCGCCGGCTCGATGCCTCGCTGGTGCCGGTGGTCTACCACTCCCGCAATCCGTCGAAGGACGTCTCCTACAAGCACTATCCCGATCTGATCGAGATGGCGAAGGCGGTGGACACGCTGATGGTGATCGTGCCCGGCGGCGCCTCGACCAACAAGATGATCAATGCCGAGGTGCTGAAGGCGCTCGGTCCGCGCGGCGTGCTGGTCAACGTGGCCCGCGGTTCGGTGGTCGACGAGGCGGCGCTGGTCCAGGCGCTCAAGTCCGGCACCATCCTCGCCGCCGGTCTCGACGTGTTCGCGGCCGAGCCGAGCGTGCCGGACGAGCTCAAGTCCATGCAGAACGTCGTGCTGCTGCCGCATATCGGCTCGGCGTCGGTGGTGACGCGCAACGCGATGGATCAGCTCGTGGTCGACAACCTCAAGTCCTGGTTCGCCGGCAAGGCGCCGTTGACGCCGGTTGCGGAAACGCCGTTCAAGGGGCGCTGATGAGAGGTCTTCGGGTCGTTGCATTCGCCGTCGCGGCCTGCGTGGCCGCGATCGGCATCGCGCATGCGCAGGATGCGACGACCCTGAAGAAGACGATGCCCGGGCAGTGGGAGCTCTCGACCACCGAGCGCAGCAAGACCTGCGTCGTCACGATGAAAGGCGATGCCGCGGCGCAGGGGTTCAAGCTGGAGCTGGAGCCGGCCTGCAAGACCACGCTGCCCTTTACGAAGGACATCGTCGCCTGGAGCGTCAGGGGCCTCGACATCGTTCGTTTGCAGGACGCGACCGGTGAAGCCGTGATCGACTTCACCGAGGTCGAGGCCGGCATCTTCGAAGGCCTGCGGCAGGGCGAGGGCGTCTACATCCTCCAGGACCTCGCCGCAGCCCGCTCGATGGCCAAGTCGATGGACCAGATGATCGGCGACTGGTCGATGGTGCGCGGCAACGGCCAGCCGGTGTGCGGGCTGACGCTGACCAACACGGAAGCCGGCCCGGACAATTTCCAGGTCTTCGTCAAGCCGAAATGCGATCCGGCGATTGCTCAGTTCAATCCGGCGCAATGGCGGCTCGATCGCGGCCAGATCGTCCTGATGTCGAAATCAGGCGAGGCCTGGCAGTTCGAGGCCGACGACAACGCGCAATGGCGGCGCGTCCCCGATACCGCCGATCCCCTGATCATGCTGCGGCAGTAGGCGTCCGTCCGGCCTCGCAATTTTTCCGTCGCCCATAATTTTTCATGTCGATCCGGCGTGGGCTGGATCGTCATCCCAATAGCGAGCTGATTTCGGGGCCAAACTGGCCGCGTCTCGCCTCAACAGGAGTTTTGCATGCGCTTCATGTACATCGTCACCTCCCCGAAGCACGTTTCGGCCGCGTCCCCGGCCCCGTCCCCGGCGCTGGCGGAGGCGATGCAGAGGATTTCCGAACGGGAGATCAAGGCCGGTCGGATGCTCGACACTGGGGGCCTGATGCCGCTTGCGACCGGTGCGCGGGTGTATGTCGCGGACGGCGAGCTCAGCGTCATCGACGGCCCGTTCGTGGAGGCCAAGGAGGTGATCGGCGGTTATGCCATTTTCGAATTGCGCGACAAGGACGAGGCCCTGGCGATGGCCAGGGAATTCATGCAGTTGCACCTCGACCACATGCCGGGCTGGGAAGGGACGTGCGAATTGCGGGCATTCGCTACGCCGGGCGTAGACGTGGCCTGCGAGGTCGACGCGCGTTCAGGGGCGGCAGCTCACGCCTGATGGCTGAGGCCGCTCGTCTCCGTCGGCGGCAATGACGACCGCCGACATCGATCGCGTCATCCGCGCAACCTGGCGCGTCGCGCAGCCGCGGCTGATCGCCACGCTGTCGCGCATGCTGCGGGACGTGCCGCTGGCCGAGGAATTGACCCAGGACGCACTGGTCGCAGCGCTGGAAGCGTGGCCGCTCAGCGGGGTGCCGGACAATCCCGGCGCCTGGCTGGTTGCGACGGCCAAGCGCCGCGGGCTCGATCATCTGCGCCGGGCAAAAATGCTCACCCGCAAGCAGGACCTGCTGATGCACGAGCTGATGCAGGAGCAGGACGCGATGCCGGATTTCGACGCCGCCCTCGACGACGATATCGGTGACGAATGGTTGCGGCTGATCTTCACGGCCTGTCACCCGCTGCTGCCGCGGCACGCCCGCGCGGCGCTGGCATTGCGTATGATCTGCGGCCTGACCACCGACGAGATCGCGCGCGCCTTCCTGGTCACGGAGACAACCATCGCCCAGCGCATCGTCCGCGCCAAGCGCACGCTGTCGCGGTCGGGCCTGAGCTACGAGATCCCGAGCGGCGAGGCGCTTTCGGAGCGTCTCGCCTCGGTGCTCGAGGTCGTCTATCTCATCTTTAACGAGGGGTATTTGGCCTCAGGCGGCGAGGAGTGGCTGCGGCCGCAGCTCTGCGACGAGGCCCTGCGCATGGGGCGGGTGCTGGTCGGGCTCGCGCCTCTCGAGCCCGAGGTCCACGGCCTGATGGCGCTGATGGAGCTGAACGCCGCGCGGAAGCAGGCGCGCACGGGCATCGATGGCGAGCCCATCCTGCTCATGGACCAGGACCGCAGGCTCTGGGACCGGCGCCAGATTGGCGGCGGCCTTCGCGCGCTCGATCGCGCGCGCGAGCTCGGTGGTGCCGGCCGGTTCTACACGCTGCAGGCCGCGATCGTCGCATGTCACGCGACGGCGGAGACGGCCGCTGCCACCGACTGGCGCCGCATCGCCGAGCTCTATGGCCAGCTTGCGGCGCTGGTGCGCTCGCCGGTGATCGAGCTCAACCGGGCGGTCGCGCTTGGCATGGCCGATGGGCCGCAGGCCGGTCTCGATCTCGTGGACATGATCGCGGACGAACCGGCGCTCGCGGCTTACCACCATCTCCATTCTGTCCGCGGCGACCTCCTGGAGAAGCTCGGCCGCTTCGCCGAGGCGCGACTATCGTTCGAGACCGCTGCACGTCTCGCGAACAATGCGCGCGAGCGCGTGTTGATGGAGCGGCGTGCGGCAGCTATTGCCGATGCCGACGGCTGAAGACGCAAACGGCGCTACGTCGTAGCCTTGGGCGGCGGCGCGGTGCCTTGCGCCCACTTCTCGAACTTGCCGAGCACGCCCCAGGCCGTGAGCGCGAGCGAGATCGGCATCGCGAACTGGCCGAGGCCCGGCACCGCCGATACGATCGTTCCGAGCAGTCCGGCAATACCGCCTGCATTCGGGCTCGCGGTCACCGAAGAGAGCAGCGCAGTGAGCACCGAGCCGCCGATGCCGAGTGCCGTCTTCTTGCCGTCGAGCAGCTTGCCGATGGTCTCGCCGAGCGCGCCGTTGACCTGGCCGAGCACCGGCTTGCCGTCCTTGTTGAGCAGGGTGCTGAGCAGGTCGACGACCTGCTTCAACTGATCGACGGGGGCCGGGTTGGTCGGGGTGACCTGTCCTGGCACGGGCGCCGTCTTGTTGATGAGGGAGAAGAGCCGTTCGAACAGGCTGATCGGATCGTTGGTGGCGGGCAGCGTGTTGCCCGGTGTCGTCGGTCCCGGTGTTACGCCGCCGGCTGCCGGTCGCAGCAGCTGTGCGAGGTCTTCCAGCCGCTTCAGGATCTTGGAAATATCGCCGCTCGGCACGGAGCCTCCCGCCTGCGTTGCACGCGTGAGCGCCGCGACCGTGGCCGCGTCGAGAAGCCCGGTATCCCTCAGGCCGTTCTGCTGCTGAAACTGCGAGACCGCGGCCCCGGTCTTCGGTCCGCTGATGCCGTCCTCGGCGAGCGGCGGATTGGCGCCGAGCTTGTTCAACGCCTGTTGCATCAGAGCAATCGTCGACGCCGCATCGTCCTCGGGCTCGGTGCGGTCGGCGAATTGCGGGCTACCGTCGAGGGTGATCGAGGAATCGAGCGACATCATCGCATGCAGGATCACCGCCGTGCCGAGCTGGGAATCGACGTGGTTCGGGTCGAACACGTGGTCGCGGACGAATTTGCCCGCCCTCGCCTCGGGCGGGCCGTACAGTGTCGAACCGCCATAGAGGTAGGGCGAATTGCAGCCCTTGGCGTGATAACCGAAGCCGTTGAACGCCTCGAGCCGGAACAGGATCCGCGCGATACTCCAGTCGTGGGCGCCGATGAAGTTCTCGATTCTGAACGCGTCCACGGCGCCGTCCACGAACGTGGCAAAGGGGCCGCGCCCTTTCGGAACGATGGTCGTCACGCGATGAAGCGTTTCGCCGTTGCCGAGATAGGTGTCGAAATCGAAGTTGGATTCGCGGTAATGGCAGAGCGCAACAAAGTACCAGGGCACTCCGGTCAACCGCTCGATCTGCTGATAGGTCGCCTTGCCGTTGATCGCCTTGCGCGCGACTCCATTCGCGTCGGCGAGGCGCGAAGGCCGGATCTCGAGACTGGCCCAATTCCGCTCGTACTCGCTTTTCAAACTCTCGAATGAGACCATCTTCCGCTCCCGAAAATTGATGAATTATCGAAATTTCGTGCAAGTCAGATATGGACCAGATGCCGTGATCGGGGGTGACTCCAACGTGATCTTCGGCAAATGTGGCAGGTTGCCGGCCCGGCGCATGTGAAATGGCTTACAGCTTGGGCGGGAAAATGCGCCGCAGGACCAGACCCGCGCCATCGCCGGCGGCGCCAACTGCCAGTGAGGGAACCGGCATGGTCGTTCGTCCGTTAGCATTTTAGACGATGCGGTAGGGAGCCCTGCATGGCCAAGCGCGTCCTCGCGATCGGCATCGAACCCGGCAATGCGGATTACAGCGCATTTCCGCAACTCACGCCGGAGCTCGTGCGCCATTATATCGAAGCGCAATTGCTGCGCCTGCGTGATCTCGGCTACGAGGTCACGAGCTGCCTGATCGATCTGGACGCGACCGCCGAAGCCGGCGTCACGGCCGCATTGCGTGACGAGCGCTTCGACTGCATCGTGATCGGCGCGGGGCTGCGCGAGCCGAAAGAGCGCCTGCTGCTGTTCGAGAAGGTGCTCAACCTCGTCCATTGCCTGGCGCCCGACGCCGCGATCTGCTTCAACTCCACGCCGGCGGACACCGCCGAGGCCGTGCAGCGCTGGATCGAAGCTTGACGCTGGACGGCTCCGTCCTGAATTCAAATTGCCTGTCGCCAGGGCGTTCGTTCTCGAAAACGGGATTGAATGGATCTGACGTCCGTGCAATTGTAACGTGTGTCGTGACGGGATGTTGAGCCCAGCGACATGCCGATATTTGAATTGATATTAGCGGTGGTTGCTTTCGGTCGCCGAAGCCGGAAGCCCAATGTATTTTAACCCGTGCGTTTCGATGTGATCCGAGCACGTGTCTGGATGCGGGAGCAGTTTCCGTATGGTGCGCAAGAAGCCGGCGAGCGAGACACAAGCTAGCGAGACAAAGGCCAGTGCGGGCGATGTAGGACGGGTCTTGACCAAGACTTCGATCGCGCCCGATCTGCTGGCGGTCATGGACGGCGGTGCGAAGAGGAGGACCGCAGCAAAGGCCGCTGCTGCGGAGCCCACGTTCAAGGTGATCATCGAATTCAACCGGAGCTTCTCGGGCGGGATCGGCGGCGCCCGGCTTGTCTTGCTGTGGGCCTACAGCAAGGCGCGCGGCCTGGCGGACCCCTCGGTCCAGATGAAGCTTGTTCCCGCGCTCGCGCCTGCGGCGGCCCGCTTCGATGCGTCGCTGATCGCCATGTTCGATCCGGCCGACAATATTGACATCGAGAAGTCGATGTGGACGGATAACTACGTTTTCGCAATGCTGACCAGCAAGACGATCGGCAAGCTATCGGATTGCAAGCCGGCGGATGTGAGCAGTCCCGAATCGTCGCCAGTGGCTGCGAAGCCGATTGCCCTGATCTACAAGATCTGGCGAGATCACGAGATTAAGCGTTGCGTCTACGATTCGGTACGAACGATCAAATGCGACGCGGCGTTCAACACCTTTCAAGCGAGCGGGAAGGGGATCGTCTGGGCGGTCGCCGATACGGGCATCGACGCAACTCATCCACACTTTCGATCGCTCGAAACCACCAAGCTCCCGGATGGACTCCTGCACAAGGATTTCACGAAGCAATATCCGGATTCCGATGCGTCGCAGGCCGCAGCCCTGACCGATCAGGACGGGCATGGTACACATGTCGCCGGCATCATTGCCGGTCTGACATGCCGCACGCAGGACAACCTGCCCGGGATCGAGACAGCAATTATCAAGATAAGCATCAAGGCAGAGGTGCGGGACAGCAAAGGGAACGTCAGCCCGGTCCCTACCGAGCATAAGCAGCCGATCGCGGGATTGGCGCGCGACTGCAAGCTCGTCAGTCTGAAAGTGCTCACCGATGGTCAATCGGGCGATCTCAGCAGCCTGCTGGCCGCGCTCGGATATATTCAGCGCTGCAACGACAACGGACGAAGCCTGAAGATTCACGGCGTGAATCTCAGCCTCGGCTATCCGTTCGATCCCGAATGGTTTGCAGCCGGGCAGAGCCCTCTTTGCGTCGAGGTCGACCGCCTTGTGCACTCGGGGGTCTGCGTGGTCGTCGCGGCTGGCAATGGTGGGTACGGTGTCGTCAGCGGCTATTACGGGGCGGCCGAGCGCGCGGCACACATGGGGACGATCGCAGATCCCGGCAATGCGAGTCTTGCCATTACGGTGGGGTCGACCCATCGCGACATGCCCCACACGTTCGGTGTTTCGTTCTTCTCGGCCAAGGGCCCGACCTCGGATGGCCGGATGAAGCCCGATCTGGTCGCGCCGGGCGAGCGCATCGTCTCCTGCGCTTTGATGAACAATGTTGCTGCGACCGAAGCCTTGTTCCGAGAGGATTCCGGAACCAGCATGGCCGCTCCCCACGTCTCTGGCGCGATCGCGGCCTTCCTGTCGGTCCGCAGCGAATTCCTGGGGCAGCCCGAACAGGTGAAGGAAATCTTCGTCGCGGCTGCGACCAATATAAAGCGTCGACCAGAATTCCAGGGGGCCGGCTTGCTCGATCTGCTGCGCGCTTTGCAATCCGTTTAGGGAGGACGCCTATGAGCGATGTTCCGTCGATTTGGCTGGAGTTTGACGAGAATGGTGCAATTGACGCGGGCGTCGTAGCGCAGCTCACGGCATTGCTCAGCAAGCCAGGAATCGAGGACCTGGTGGTGATGTCCCATGGCTGGAAGAACGACAGGAACGATGCGGCGAAGCTGTACGGGACGCTCTGGGCCAACGCCGTCGGCAATATGCCGGCTGGCCGCGCGGACAAGATCGTCGTCGCCGGCGTGCTGTGGCCTGCCAAGGCGTTTCAAACCGACTTCGATGCCGCCGCGATCACGGATGTGGGCACGCAAGGCACGCTTTCCGCTTCCGGAGGTGCTTCGGTCTCAGACCTGCCTCAGCAGGAGTTCGACGCGGTATTGGCGGACTTCGCCAGTTTCCTGGGCCCGTCCGCGGCGCAGACCATCGCCGCGGCGCGCACCGCTGCCCAGCACTTGAATCCCGACGCCTCGCACGATCTCGCCAAGCATGCCGCAGCAGCGGTGCAGGTGGATGCACACTCGCCCGACAAGGAACTCCGGGTTGACGCAACCCGGGTTGCGCGCGCCGCCGCAGATCGCACCGAAGCACAGTTTTTGCTCGGCAGCCTTACCACGCCTCCCGTGCTGAAGCTCGCTCCGAAGGTCGGCGGTGCCATGGGTCTCAGCAGTGCCGTGCATGGCTTGTTCACCGGCGCGCGCGCCGCTGTCGGCCGCTTCCTCAACCAGCTCACCTATTATGAGATGAAAAAGCGTGCTGGCGTCGTCGGCGTCAGCCTCACCGATAATGTTCTTCGAAAGCTCACGCCTTCGCATGCGGTTCGGCTGCATCTGGTCGGCCACAGCTTTGGCGGACGTTTGGTCACGGCGGCGGCCAATCGCTGGGATGCGGTTCCGAATCTGGAGCTATTTTCGCTCACGATCCTGCAGGGGGCCTATTCCCACAATGCCCTGTCCCATCAGGTCGCCGGAGCATTTCCGAAAGTGGTCGGCAAGCCCACAGGTCCCATCGTGTTCACGCACACCCACAACGACCTTGCGTGTACGCTTGCCTATGCGATCGCTTCGCGCTTTTCCCGTGACACCACGCAAGGCGTCGGCGATGCCAGCGACGAGTTCGGCGCGATGGGGGCAAACGGGCCGCAGAAACTCGAGCCGGGCGTGAGCGAGCCCGATAACGCCACCCAGCAGTTCGCGCCCAAGCGAGGCAAGATCAACACGTTCCTGGCCGACCAATACATCATGAAGACCGCTCAATCGGACGCCCACAACAACGTCACCAATCCGATCGTCGGGAAACTCCTGGCCAGTGTAATCCAGGCATGATCTTGCCGAGAGAGAGGCCATAGCATTTTGTACATAGTCATTCGCGAAGGTCGCGTGTCACATGCCGATATCGTTGCGGGGTGTCATCTTTGATTTCGACGGGCCGATCTTCGACGGCCGCGATGCAAGCCAAAAAGCGCTTGCAAGGACTTTCGATCGGTTTGAGGCTTCGACCGGGCGGCCCGACATTTCGGCCAATACTTTGCCGCTTTACGGTCCCAATGCGTTGATCGCGCTTGCGTACGCCGACATTCCCGCCGCGACCGCGAACCTTGCGGACATCTGCGATTTCTATCGCGAGACGCTCAAGGCCGGTGAGCGTCAGGGAAAGGTCGTCAGCGGGATTCAACTGCTGCTTCAGGATCTCAAGGCGCGCGACATCAAATGTGCAATACTCTCGTCGCGCGCGACGGCCGAACTCGTCGAACTGGTAACCCATCTCGGTCTGCACGGCTTCATGGACGAGATCTGGGGAAAAGATGCGCCGTTGGGCCAAAAGCCGGATCCTGCGGCGGTTCGGGCCCTGGCCGGAAAGTTGAGCGTGGCGCCGAATGAACTGGTCTACGTTGGCGATTCGGACCGCGACTTTGACGTCACCGCGGGCACGGGCGTCACATACTACCACGCCGCCTGGACAGGCGAGCCGAGCAGTCGGGCCTACACCGGCTGTCGTGCCTTGCTACGCAACGTTGCCGACCTTGAGGCTGTTCTGCGCGACACGCCTGCCTCGCAACTCGCGTCGCATCGGAATATGCCATCCACTCTGAAGGGCGCTATCCGTGTCGATCGCCTGGTATTCTACGCGGGCGCCGGGGTGTCCGTGCAATCCGGCATCGGTGGCTGGGATGATCATTACTTTCCAATCCTGCAACAGTTGAAAATGAGCCTGTGGGCAGGTCAAACGACATACAGCCTGCCGCAGCTGCTTCAACTGGTCGCCGCCGAATCGGCGCGGGCGCAAGATGTCTATGACCGCTTCAAGCAGAGCTTTATGCAGCGCAAGCAAAAACGGCCGAACGCCTATCATTATGCGATGATGCGGTCGGGTGCGTCCCGGATCTGGACCACCAACTACGATCAATTGTTCGAAGCCGCGCTGGCAAGCGGCAACTTCCCGCACTCCGTCGTGAGGGACGACGGCACCCTGATGGAGAACTTTGCCAACAGCCATCTGATCGTCAAGATGAACGGAGACTTCGAGCACGCCAAATACGCGATTGATCTCGAATGGGATCTCGTTTTTCTGGAGGAGCAGTTCGATCTGGCTGAACGCCACCGGCGCGAGATATGGCGCCTGTTCGAGGACGACTATCGCAGCAGCGCCATCGTGTTCGTCGGCACCTCGTTCACCGATCCGGCCTTGCGCCGCCTACTGTCCAGCGCCGCCAAGGCGGTCCCACGCACCCGTTTCTGGCACCACCTTCTGGTGAAGGCCGCCGAGCATCCTGCTGATCGGATCGTCGAGGCCATGTATGTCGAGAACATGAAGCGCATGCGCATCGAGACGCACCTGTTCAAGGAGTATTCCGACATCGAGCGCTGGGTGCGGCAGATTGCCGTGATCGCAATCAGGCCGATTGTGGGGTTCAGCGGCACCGCCAAGCAGGAGAAGGGTGTGCTGGTGCCGGATGGTGTGCTCGATGGCGGAACAATCAAGACGTCAGACATCGAGGCGCTATGTTTACGGATGGGACGGGCTCTGGTGCAGCGCGACTTCCGGGTGACGTCCGGACATGGCCCCGGCGTGGGGGTTCCCGTGGTCGAGGCGGCCTTCGAGGGAAATGCGAACGCCGCGCGATTCTATCTGCGCAGACGCGGCAGCACCCAATTCAGTCGCACCGCCCCGGCGGTGGTGGTGTCTGACGAAGGTGCCGGCCGTGCTGACGCTGATTTCGGTCGTATGCGGGAGCGATTTATCAGCGAGCTCGACATACTCGTCGCCATGGGCGGGTCGTCACGCGACGGAGGACCATCCGGGACGGAGATCGAGATCAACATGGCGCTGGAGCGGTCGATCCCGGTCGTCATTCTCAAGCAAGCGGGTGGAATCGCCGCGCAATGCAAAGCGAAGATGATGGCCAACCTGGGAGTGACGTATTCCGATCCAAAGGTGGCCAGCCTGGTCCGGAAAGTCAACGAGGAGCTCGATGCGGTCGGCCCCGCGGCATTGCCGGCCCATGTCGACAATATCCTCGTCAATCAGATCGAGGATCTGATTGCGGTCTCGATCGGCAGCGAGGGACGTCGCGCCGGGGATGACGATGGCGTTGCCAACCAGCGGAGATGGTGATGTCCGGGTCGGCACGGAATGATCTCGTTGGCATCATCGCCGATCTCAAGGACTCGTTTCGTGCCTATGCGATGCATCCGGCGTGCATCGATGTCGCCTTCATCGGAAACACCAGCGGTCAATATCCATCGACGCCCGGATTGATGGTGGATTTCGACGCCTTTGTTTTCGTCGCGGAGATGAATCGCGCTGCCGGTCAGCCCCTTGCCGAGCTGCGCGAAAGATGGACCGACATCTGCAACGCGCGAGCGGTCGATTTCGAGCTGCGCATTGTCGAAGGACCCTACAAGCCGCCGGTTGCGGTTCTGCATCGGCCGGTCTTCGTGGTTCATCTCGGTGTTTTCACCGAGGCTATATATCTCGCCGCGCCGCCGCTCAAGCGCTGGGCGTGGCGAAAATACATCTGCGAGCGCGAGCCGGGACGTTTGGCCCGAATGGCACCCCCACGGCCGACGCTTGCGGAGTTCGTCACTGGCCCCAAGGGGCTGCGCAAGCGATGCGCGGCGATTGAGGCCGGTTCCGTGGAGATGACGGAATGGCTGCTGCCCGACTTGCAAACCAGATCCTTCCTCATCACCCAGGATGAAGCCAACTTCGTCGAATGTTGCTTCGCCTATGCAGCCAATACGGCGCGAAATCACGCCCGGACGCTGGGCTTGGGTGAAGCCGACCAGCTTGCAAATACCGAGTTCTTCTCCTGGTACGACGAAACGGTCTTTCGTTCTCCCGAGCTTGTCGATCTGATGAACGACAAGGCCGCCTGCAGAGATCGAGGCTTCGTCGTGGAGATCGCGCATACGCGTAGCCTCGCCCTTCGCTACATGAGGACGTTGGAGCAGCATCTGACCCCATGTGGTTAGGCGGCATTCTTCCGCGGGCAAAGGCGGCTCACCCGTCCATTGGCGATTGTTCTGGTTTGAATGGCCCGCGGCGGCTATGATGACCGGTCCTCGGATAGGAGAATCACAGATGCTTCGAGCCGCTGGAATCGCTGCATGTCTGACGGTCGCGATGGCGATGCCGGCGCATGAGGTCGCGGCTCAGGATGCCATCGGCGGCGCGATCATCGGCGGTGTCGGCGGGGCGATTCTCGGCGGCGCGATCGGCGGCGGACGCGGCGCCGCAATCGGCGCGGTCGTCGGTGCCGGCACGGGCGCTGCGATCGCCTCCGAGGGCGAGCGCCGCCGCTCCGGCTACTACGCCTATCAGCGCGGCTGCTACATGCAGCGTCCCGACGGCTATTACGTCCGGGTCAGCCAACGCTATTGCTATTGATCGATCAGCCGCTGGCGTCGCAGGATCGATGGCGGCCGGCATTCGATTGGACGCGGAGGGGTGAGTATCGGCCGGCGAGCCGCTCTCCCGAGCCGGTGGTTCGCATGAGCATCCGATCTCGCATATGCCGGTGGCTGATCGCCGCGATCGTGGCCGGCGATCTCGTCGGAGCCGGGGCTGCCCGGGCGCAGCAGATTCCAGCCGACGAACCCGCGTTTACCGCTTTCGTGGCCGAGCGCATCCGCGCCGAGATTCGTGACACCCCGGTCGTGATCAAGGGACCGCTGACGCTGTCGGTCGGCCCTCTGCAAACCAACCTCGACCGCATCTACGCCTTCTGCAAGGCCAATACCGGCGGCTGCGCCAGGGAGATCGGCGCCTATGTCAGCGGCGTCAAGGCAACGGCGAGCAGCCGGAACGATCCGCCGACCCGAGCAGCCCTTCGCGTGGTCGTGCGCTCGGCGGATTACATGCGGCAGGCGCTTCGGGAGGTCGACGCGCGCGGCCCGGCGCTGACGCGGCCCCTGGCGGAGGGGCTGGTGATCGTCCCGGTGCTGGATTCGCCGCGCGCGGTCAGGGTGTTCAACGACAGGGATCGTGCCGCGCTCGCCTTGACGCAGGACCAGGTCTTCGACGTCGCCATCGCCAATCTGCGCAGCAGCGTGAAGCCGCTCACGACGGTCGCAAAAGCGGTCCCGTCAGGACAATTCGGCACGCTGACGGGGGATTATTATCAGACCAGCCGGCTCGCGCTGGTCGACAGCTGGGCGCCGCTCGCGCAAGCCCAGGGCGGTGTCCTGATCGTCGCGGCGCCGTCGGCCGATCTCGTGCTCTATGCAAGCGAAGACAGTAGCGCCGCGCTCGACGCGCTGCGGACGCTGACGAAGAACCTCATGGCGCGCGCGCCGAAGCCGCTGTCCGGCACGCTGCTGCGCTGGACGCCGAAGGGGTGGCAGCTCGTCCGGTGAGGTGCTCTCTCGGGCGGCCGCTCTGCTCAACTCTTGCCGGCTTCCCCCGGCATGATCTGGAGCAGCGGCTCCGGTTGGATCGAGATCTGGCCGGCGAACGGCCGGTCGTGCGCGGCGATGAGCAGGACGGAGGTGGCGACGCCGGTGGCGAACAGGCCCATCGCGATCGCCGATCCCAGCCGGTTGTCGCAATGAACGAGGCCGATCACCAGCAGCGCGCAGGCCGCCTGAAGATACAGGCACCACCATTTGACCGGGTTCACCGCGGCGAGGCTGACGATGATCCGCTGCCGCCGCGCATCCAGCGCCTGCTCCAGCGCGGCGATGAGCTCGCGCTGGACATTCGCCTGCCCCGGGCCTTGCGGCGTCATCGCGACGACGATCTGCAGGGCTTCGGCGAGCGGCGGCGGCGTCACCTTCAGCGAGGCCTCCTGATGCGCCATCATCGGCCATTCCACCGCGACGGCCTGCCCGACATAGTCGCGGACGAGACCGCGCAGCCTCGCATCCTGCTCCGCCGGCAGGCCGGCCGCCAGCAGCACGGCGCTGCGCAGCGCGCTGGCCTCGCGGCTCACCGCGGCGCTGGCGCGGTCGCTGTCGCCCCAGACCTGCGCCGCGATGAAGGCCACGAACAGGCCGAAGATGATGCCGAGCACCGGCAGCATGCCCGGCGAGATCGCCTTCAGCGACTTCGCGCGCTCCTCCGTCGCGACAAGCGCGATACCCGCGAAGATGGCCGCGGCCAGGAGATAGGTGAATCCGAAGATCACCAGCGCCATCACGGGCACGGGCAGATTGTGCAGCCAGTCGCTCATGCCGCTGTTGTCACTTGATTCGAAGCCTTAGATCAACCGCATCCGCGCAGGCCGGCGTGGCCGCTCTTGCCGACGACGAACCACGATACAGCCCGGAATTGTCGTCATTTGAGCTGCGCGCAACAATTGGCACGGCGCGGCTGCGGCGCGATCAAGGGAGACGGAATGAGGACCTTTGAGAATTTCTCGCTCCGGTCTACGGCTGGTTTACCGAGGGCTTCGACACTCGTGACCTGAGTGGAGCAAAGGCGTTGTTGGAGGCGTTCGCGACGCCGTAAGTGGAAATAGCGCCCGCTTGCTCATTTCGTAAACGGGCGCCGTCTTCCATTACAACGATGCTAGTTCCTTGCTTCTTTGGGTGCTGGCGGATTCTGCGGAATAATGGTGTGGGCCTTGGTCTTGGCAATATAGCCGCGCGCGCCTCGTCGAGATGCAGAAACAGCTATTTCTGATCCAGACGAACAGCGCTGAAATCCCGGAAGCGGATAGCAACGTCAGCAGTTCTGACGGAGCTAGTGATCGGGTCAGTGGCTTAGGCGACTGGCAGCACGAAGACCGCCGCCCGAGGCCAAGCTGAACGGTCTCAGAGAGCCGCTCCAAAGAGAGCCCCGACCGTACCAGCCGGGGCTCCAGGCCAGATCCGCGCGGCCGGGAGAGCAAGCCGCGCAATTTCGGAGTATGCCTGAGTCGATGCTGCCTCCTGTGATGGAAGTGCGGCGGTCCACAGGAAAGGCTGCTCAAAGCAATCCGCTCGCCACGAACCTGCAACGAGTGGCCGCCACCGCGTAACAAGTGAGGTGAACTCCAGAACGCCACTGCCGCGCCACCAAATCGCCTAACGACTCAACGACGCATGTTGCATCGGGCCGGGGCGATGCGCATGGGTGGTGTAGTGATGCGCAATTGGTCCAATGTTTATGTGACTGCGTCCGTGAGCGGACTGATGGTCACGATGCTTTTGCTTGGCGCGATCCTCGCTCGAAATGTCGGACTGGCGGAGAAGAAAGGCAACCGGGTCATCGCTGTGCCAGCACACAGCGAGGCCCGCACCCAGACGACTTCTGAGAACGGTGGCGGAGCCACGGTAGATTTTGGTGTCGCGGACCTTAGAGGGTCGCTGCCGTAAGGAAGTGATCATCGGCCCGCCCTGCCGAGCTCGCTGAGAGACTGGCCTGTCATCTTGCCTAGCCGAGGCGATTGGTAAGGTCCGCTTTAGCCCCCAAGAGGCGACGTCGTTTAGATCAGCTTCAGTCCCCTCAGGCTGGCATGCCCGCTTCTGCCCACGATGATGTGATCGTGCACGGCAATTCCCAGCGGCTTGGCGATGTCGATGATCGCTTTCGTCATCTGGATGTCGGCCTGCGAGGGCGAGGGATCGCCTGAGGGGTGGTTGTGCACCAGGATCAGCGCGGTCGCGGAAAGCTCGAGCGCGCGCTTGATGACCTCGCGCGGATAGACCGGGGTGTGGTCGACCGTGCCGGTCTGCTGCACTTCGTCGGCGATGAGCTGGTTGCGCTTGTCGAGGAAGAGCAGGCGGAATTGCTCCTTGTCGGCAAAGGCCATGCTGGAGCGGCAATAATCGATCACCTCGTTCCAGGACGACAGCGCGTTGCGGCTGTTGACCTCGCCCTTGGCGACGCGGTGCGTTGCCGCGGCGATCAGCTTGAGCTGGTGGATCGCGGCTTCGCCGATGCCGTCGACCTCGCGCAGGCGCGCCACCGGGGCATGGACGACCTCGGCGAACGAGCCAAAGGTCTTGATCAGCGCCTTCGCCAGCGGCTTGGTGTCGCGCCGCGGCAGCGCCGGAAACAGCGCCATCTCCAGCAGCTCATAGTCGCTGAGGGCGTCGGCGCCGGCGCTGTAGAAGCGCTCGCGCAGCCGCTCGCGATGGCCGAGATAGTGCGGCGCGTCCTCGGGCTTGGCCTTGTCGTGGTCGGTCTTGGCGGGCATCAGGCCTAACCATGCCGTACGGCGCGCGTTTTGCAACCACGAAGTGTCTGGCCCCGGGCTTACCAATCCGGCCATGCCTTTTTCGCCATGCGTTTTTCGGCGCGCTCTGGCTAACAGAGTTCGCGCATCGGCAACGCCGGGAGCCGGTCAGGATGTTGCCGGCCCAGATTCCCGGCGCCGTCCACGGTCGGGGCGAATGAGCCGTCGGAAAAAAATTCACGCCAGCTGTCTTCGTCCTCCTGCCTCGTTCGTCTCAGCGCTGTTGGCCGGTCGAGTGGCCAGCCGATCTTCCGCAACAGGAGAACATCAATGTCCCGGACCAGACCTGAGCCGTCGCGTCGTGCCTTCGTTGCCACCGGCCTCGGAGCCGGCGTCTTGCTCGCCGCGCAGGCGGCGCCGTCCCACAGCCAGACCAGGAGCGCAAAAATGGAAGCGACCATTCGCACCGGCAGCGACGTCACGACCCTCGTCAACGTCTTCACGGTCGAGCCGGACAACCAGCACAAGCTGGTGCAACTCCTGAAGGAAGGCACCGAGACCTTCTTCAGCAAGCAGCCCGGGTTCATCTCGTCCAGCGTCCACGCCAGCAAGGAGGGCCGGCGTGCGATCAACTACTCGCAATGGGCAAGCGCAGGGGACATCGAGAATTTTCGCCGGGATCCGCGATTTGCGCCGTACATCCAGAGCCTTGCGGCGCTGTCGAAGGCCGAGACGATCCTGTGCGAGGTCGTCGAGGTCAATCACGCCTGATCTGCAACGGCGACTCGGGGGCGATCCCAAAGATCGCCCCGCGGACGCTCTTACGGTTCGAGACCACGCTGCTGCGCCAGCAGGGGCATCGTGATTGCGATGACCCCGGCGAGAATGAGCGTCATGCCTGCAAGGGCCGACCAGGTGAAGCGTTCGCCGAGCCATGCCGTGCCGAGCGCCACCGCGAAGCCGGCGCGCAGATAGCTGCCGCTGGTCGTGCCGAGTGGGCCGAGCGTGCGGATCAAGCGGAAATAGATCACCATCGCGAGGGCCGTGCAGACCACCGCGAGGCTGATGACGGCCGCGACCGCGTGCGAAGTCGGTGCCAGCGTCCAGGGTCGCTCGAGGACGAGTGCGGCAGGGACCATGAGGATCGCGGCACAGCTCATGGCGCCGGCCGCCGCGACGGTGGCGGGAAAGCCGGAGAAGCGCTGCCCCCATATCGGTGCGAGCGCGTAGCAGAGGCTTGCGCCGAGCACGGCGGCCTGCGCCAGCGGGGCCGTCGTGCCCAATCCGGACAGCGCATCGATGCCGATCGTGACCGCGACGCCCGCAAGACCAAGCGCGACGCCGATGATCTTCCGGCCAGTGATCGCCTGCCTCCCACGTCCGGTCATCATCGCGATCGCGAGCACGAACATCGGCGGGGTCGCATTGAGCACGCCGGCGAGACCGCTTGCGATGTGCATCTCGCCCCAGCTGATCAGGGTGAACGGCAGCGCGCTTTGCAGCAGCCCCTGCACGAAGAAAGCCGCCCACACCGGTCCCCGACCGGGAAAAGCGTTCCCCTGAGCGCGAGCGATCGCGATCAGGAGAATGGCCGCGATCGTCACGCGCGCGGCGACCATCGTGCATGGCGGGATTGTCGGGATTGCGACCTTGATCAGCGTGAACGAGCTGCCCCAGATCAGTGAGAGCAGCAGCAGAAGCCCGATCTCGAACGTGTGCGTGGTTTGTCCTGACGTCGTTGGTTGCGCCTGCGTGTGCATTGCGAATCTGCTCCGGGATGGACCCGGACCATGATCCGGCGTGGCGGCGCAGGCTGGCTGAATTCGGACCTCATCGCCCGATCGAGTCCGATTCCAGCTACTCGGTGAGTTCAGATGAAACTATGATTCCGCCATGACGAAAATCCTGGCCAAGGTTTCCGCGCAGCAGCCGACGCTGCCGCCGCATCTCGATTGGGAGACCTGCGACCGGGCGCGGCTGGCGCGGGCACGCGCGTTCGACGGGCTGTTCTTTTCAGGTGTTCGCTCGACGAGGATTTACTGCCGGCCGGTCTGCCCGGTTCGCCCGGCGCGCTCAGAGAACGTCACCTTCTACCCGACCGCTGCTGCCGCCGAGCGCGCCGGCTTTCGCCCGTGCCTGCGCTGCCGGCCCGAGACTGCGCCGGGATCGCCGGCCTGGATGGGAACGGCCACCACCGTCGCGCGCGGGATGCGCCTGATCAATGACGGATTCCTGGATCGCGCGTCGATGATGGATCTTGCGGAAGTCCTGGGAGTCGGACCGCGCCATCTGCTCCGCCTGTTCATGCGCCACGCCGGTGCGAGCCCCAGCGAGATCGCCGCCACCCGCCGTGTGCAGGAAGCCAAGCGTCTGATCGACCAGACCAGCATGACATTGGCGGAGATCGCCTTCGCCGCCGGTTTCGGCAGCGTTCGCAGATTCAACGATGCATTTGTCGCGACCTACACGCGGCCGCCGTCGTCATTCCGGCGCCGCCACTAGGACGCCGAGTCAGGCCGTCACCCGATCTGCTTCTCGCCGTGCCGCTTCGACAGCGTGAAGATCTCGACGCCCGTCGCGGTCACGCCGACGGAGTGCTCGAACTGCGCCGACAGCGAGCGGTCGCGGGTCACCGCGGTCCAGCCGTCGGAGAGGATCTTCACGTGCGGCTTGCCGAGATTGATCATCGGCTCGATGGTGAAGAACATGCCGGGCTTGAGCTGAACGCCTTCGCCGGGCCGGCCGATATGGATGATGTTCGGCTCGTCGTGGAACATGCGCCCCAGGCCATGGCCGCAGAAATCGCGCACCACGCTCATGCCCTGCGGCTCGACGAAGCTCTGGATGGCATGGCCGATGTCGCCGGTGGTGGCGCCCGGCTTGACCGCGGCGATGCCGCGCATCATCGCCTCATACGTCACCTCGATCAGCCGCTCGGCCTTGCGCGCGATCGGGCCGACCGCATACATCCGGCTGGAATCGCCGTACCAGCCGTCGACGATGAAGGTGACGTCGATGTTGACGATGTCGCCTTCCTTCAAAGGACGATCGCCGGGCATGCCGTGGCAGACCACGTGGTTGAGCGAAGTGCAGGTCGAGTAGCGATAGCCGCGATACATCAGCGTCGCCGGATAGGCGCCGTGGCTGAAGGCGAAGTCGCGGACGAACTGGTCGATGCGCTCGGTCGGCACGCCGGGCCCGACGATGTCGGTGAGTTCGTCGAGGCACTTCGCCACCAGCGCGCCCGCCTTGTGCATGCCGGCAAAGGCGCTCGGCCCGTGCAGCTTGATCTGTCCGGTCTTGCGCAGGGAGGTATCGGAGGCTTCGACGTAGCTCATGCGGGGCTGGTCTCGATGTCGACGGAAGGGCTTGATTTCAGGGCCATAATCTAATGATCACGGGCCTTCATGCAAGTCAGCCGTGGCTCTTGCGCCCGAAACAGGGCCTAATTCGGGACTTCTACGGTGGTTTCCACCGGCAGGGCGCCGCCCCGGACGCGAATCTCGCGGACGGGATAGGGAACCCGGATGCCCTCGCGCTTGAAGGCCTCCCACAGCGCCAGCATCACGTCGCTCTTGACGCCATCCATGCCGTCGGGGTCCGCGATCCAGAAGGTCAGCGAGAACTTCATCCCGGCTTCCGCGAACTCGGTCAGGATGCTGTTCGGCGGCTTGCCCTTCTGCGCGCGGGGATGGGCGGCCGCGGTCTCCGCGGCGAGCTTGCAAACCAGCCGCGGGTCGGCGTCGTAATTGGTGCCGAAGGCGATCTTCACCAGCGTGTTCTTGTCGGTATAGGTCCAGTTGACGACCTTCTGCGTCACCAGGTCCTCGTTCGGCACCAGGAATTCGCGGCCGTCGCCGGCGGCGACGGAGATATAGCGCGTCTTCATCGCGCTGATGCGCCCGGTGTTGTCGCCGATGGTGACGAGGTCGCCCGGCTTCACCGACTTGTCCGCGAGCAGGATGATGCCCGAGATGAAGTTGGCGACGATCTTCTGGAGGCCGATACCGATGCCGACGCCGACCGCGCCGGAGAACACCGCGAGCGCCGAGAGATCGATGCCGACCGCGCCGAGCGCGATGACGATTGCGATGGCCAGCAGCCCGATGCGGATGATCTTGACCAGCAGCACCTGCACCGAGGGGGTCAGATCGGTGGTCGAGTTGATCCGGCTCTCGGCGAAATTGCTGGCAATGTTGGTGGCCCAGAGCGCGATGAGCAGGAGCGCGCCGGCCTTGATCACCAGCAGTGGCGTCAGCCGCAGGCCGCCGAGCACGATCGCAAAGGAATCGAGCAGGTCGACCGTCGTGTCGAGCTGTCCGATGATGGACAGCGCCGCGACGAACCACGCCGAGATCGACACCAGCTGGACGATGAAGGCGTTGCGCAGCACCGAGGTCACGAGCCGGATCGCAAGCCAGGCCAGTCCCAGCTTGGCTGCGACCATCAGGAGATAGCTGCGGCTCGGCCAGGTCGCGTGATACATCACCACGCGGGAGATGATCACCATCAGGGTGAACACCGCCGTCGAGGCGCTGGAGACCATCACCCGGGCGAAGTGCCGGAGCGGCAGCGGCCAGTGTATCGCCAGCGATGTCATGTCGATGCGGTTGCGAACCCCGGCTTCCGCGGCATAGGCGATGCCGGCCGCGGCCAGGATCAGGCCGAATTGCAGGTAGAACCAGGGTGAGGAGATTTCCGCCCCGACGCTGCGCGCGGTGGTCTGCACGAACTCCATGAAGTCTTTGAGGTCCATGTCCATCGGTCTCGTCGGCAAGCAGGCGGGAGGGTTGATTCGAGGGCAGCGCAGAATCCCACAACGGGCGCCGCCGGGCCATCGATACACCGCTAAGTGAAGCGCGTTAAGGCCGCAAAATACGGGCAGATTGCCGCGAGCGGGAGAAAATGGGTTGGCGTGGGAGTCTGCCGACGATAAGGATGCAATTCCAGCGATTTGTACCCGGAAGGTGGATGGCTTCCCTCGACTCTGTCAGCCTCGCCATATTGCTCGGCGCCGTCCTCGTCATGGCCGGTATCCTGTCGAGCCTGCTTGCTCTGCGCTTCGGCGCGCCCTTGCTGCTCGTCTTCCTCGCCATCGGCATGCTCGCGGGCGATTCCGGCCCCGGGCAGCTTCAGTTCGACGACGTCCGCACCACCTATCTGGTCGGCTCGGTGGCGCTCGCCCTGATCCTGTTCGACGGCGGCCTGAAGACGCGCTTTGCCAGCATCCGCACCGTGCTTGCGCCCTCCGTTGTGCTCGCGACCGTCGGAGTGCTTCTGACCGCGCTGATCACGGCGCCGTTCGCCAAATACGCGCTCGACCTCAACTGGACGGAATCGCTGCTGGTCGGCGCCGTCGTGGCCTCGACCGACGCCGCCGCGGTGTTCCTGCTGGTGCACACCCAGGGCCTGCGCCTGCGCCCGCGCGTCGGCGCGACGCTGGAGGCC
Source organism: Bradyrhizobium sp. Arg816 (assembly GCF_029989365.1). Lineage (GTDB taxonomy): Bacteria > Pseudomonadota > Alphaproteobacteria > Rhizobiales > Xanthobacteraceae > Bradyrhizobium. The sequence continues at coordinate 351,578 of NZ_JAPRAQ010000004.1, forward strand.
GAATCCGGCACCAACGATCCCTTCGCGATCTTCCTCACCTTGATGCTGGTCGAATACATCTCGCTGGGATCGAGCTCGGCGGGCCACGTGGCGATGGAGTTCATCCAGGAGGCGGTGCTGGGCGCCGTCGTCGGCGTGGTCGGGGGACGCCTCGTCGTCGTCGCGCTCAATCATGTTGCGCTGCCGCAGGGCCTGCATGCGCCGTTCGTGACCACGGGCGCGCTGGTGATCTTCGGCGGCTCGCAGATCATGCACGCCTCCGGATTCCTCGCGGTCTATCTCGCCGGCATCATCATCGGCAACCGCCCGACCCGCGCGCATAATTCCGTGGTGGCGTTCCTGGATGCTGCGACCTGGCTGGCGCAGATCGTGATGTTCGTGCTGCTGGGCCTGCTGGTTTCACCGAGCCGGCTCGGCGCGAGCGCGTTGCCGGCGGTCGCCGTCGCCTTCGTCCTGATGCTGGTCGCGCGGCCGGTCGCGGTGTTCGTGTGCCTGGCGCCGTTCCGCTTCAACTGGCGCGAGAAGATCTTCATCGCCTGGACCGGCCTGCGCGGCGCGGTCGCGATCTTCCTGGCGTCGATCCCGATGCTGGTCGGCCTGTCGAAGGCCTATCTCTATTTCGACGTCGCCTTCGTCGTCGTCATCATCTCGCTGCTGCTGCAGGGCTGGACGCTGGCGCCCGCCGCGCGCAAGCTGCACGTGGCGCTGCCGCGCGCCGAGCGTGGTCCGCGCCGTGTCGAGCTGGATCTGCCCGGCCAGCTCGAGCAGCAGCTCGTCGGCTATCCGGTGCGGCCCAAGAGCCTGTACTTCCGCCGCGGTCTGATCCCGTCCTGGTCCAAGCCGACGCTGGTGATCCGCAACGAGAACATCTTGACCCCGGCGGAAGCCGATCCGGTCGCGCCCGGCGACTACATCTATCTGCTGGCCCCGCCGGAGAAGGCCGAGTCGCTCGACCGCTTCTTCGTCGACATGCAGCCGAGCTCGGCGCCGGATCCGCATCTGCTCGGCGACTTCATGGTCTCCGGCGAGCACACGCTGGCCGAGCTTGCCGAGATCTATGGCGTGAAGGTCGGCGAGGATGACGGCAAGCTGACCCTCGCCGACTATTTCGACGTCCATCTCGACCGCGCGCCGAAGGAGGGCGCCGAGCTGCCGCTGGACGAGATCGTGCTGGTCGCACGCTCGATCTCCGGCGGCCGCGTCAACGTCGTCGGCTTGCGTCTGCCGGAGGACGAGGAAACGCCCGCGCCGCTGACGCGCCGGCAGGCGCTGCGGCGCAAGCTCGCGGATTTGTGGACGTCGGTGGCGGGGGTTTAGCGCCGCGCTCTCGGTTTTCAGTTTGGCGGGACGGAGCGGCCGCAAGCTCGTCATTGCGAGCGCAGCGAAGCAATCCAGTCTGCCTCCGCGAAAAGACTCTGGATTGCTTCGCTACGCTCGCAATGACGGGGAGGGCCTCAGCCGCTCACGTCAACACCTTCACCCCGCCGAACGACGTCACGCGGCCCTGCTTCAGCATCACGATCTGCGTCGCGAGCTGGCGCAGTTCGGCGACGTCGTGGCTGACATAGACCATGGGGACATTGGCCTCGTCGCGTAGCCGCACCAGATAGGGCAGGATCTCGAGCTTGCGACCCTCGTCGAGCGCGCCGAGCGGTTCGTCGAGCAGCAGCAGGCGCGGCTTCGACAGCAGCGCGCGCCCAAGCGCGACGCGCTGGCGTTCGCCGCCGGAGAGTTTTCCGGGGCGGCGGTCGAGCAGGGCGCCGATGTCGAGCAGGTCGATGATGCGCTTGTGCTGGGCCGGATCAGGCGCGAGGCCGTTCATGCGCCGGCCGTAGTCGAGATTCTGCGCCACGTTGAGATGCGGAAACAGCCGCGCGTCCTGGAATACATAGCCAATGCGGCGGCGATAAGTGGGCACATGGATGCCGGCCGCGGTATCGTCGACGGTCTCGCCGTCGATCACGATGGTGCCGCGGTCGGGCCGCAGCAGGCCCGCGATCATGTTGACCAGCGAGCTCTTGCCGGCGCCCGACGCGCCGAACAGGCCGATGACGCGGCCTTCGCTGGTGAAGGTTGCCTGGAGCGAGAATTCGCCGAGCTGTTTTTCGATGTCGACGCGCAGCATGGTCAGTTCCCGTGCAGGCGTTTTGTGGCGCGGCGGGCGAACCATTCGGCGGCGATCAGCGCGCCCATTGCGAGCACGATCGAGATGATCACGAGTCGTCCCGCGGCCGCGTCGCCATCGGGCGTCTGGATCAGCGAATAGATCGCCGAGGAAATCGTCTGGGTCTCGCCGGGAATGTTGGAGACGAAGGTGATGGTCGCGCCGAACTCGCCGATCGCCTTGGCGAAGCCGAGCACCATGCCGGCGAGCACGCCCGGCAGCGCCAGCGGCAGCGTCACCGTAAAAAAGACTTTCCAGGGCGCGGCGCCCAGCGTTTCCGCGGCCTGTTCGAGCCTGCGGTCGATCGCCTCGATCGACAGCCGCATCGGGCGCACCAGCAGCGGAAACGACATCACGCCGCATGCGAGCGCAGCGCCGGTCCAGCGGAACGCGAAGACGATGCCGAGGTATTCGGCCAGGAAGCCGCCGACGAGTCCCTTGCGACCGAAGGTGAGGAGCAGGAGGTAGCCGGTGACGACAGGCGGCAGCACCAGCGGCAGATGCACCACCGCGTCGAGAAACGACTTGCCCCAGAAGTCATGGCGGGCAAGCAGCCATGCCAGCGCAATGCCGAATGGCGTTGCGACCAGTGTGGCGATGACGGCGACCCTGAGCGAAAGCAGGATCGCCGTCCATTCGGCGGGAGAGATCTCGAGCACGGAAAATCAGGTTGCAAAACTAAGTCGTGGGGCTAACCAGGAACTTGAAGCCGTACTTTTCAAGAATGGTCTTGGCTGCGGTGGAGCGCAGGAAGGCGAGATAGTCGTTGGTCTCAGGCTTCGCGGTGGTCGTTGCTGCAACCGGATAGATGATCGCGGGATGCGAATCCGCCGGAAAGGTGCCGACGATCTTCACGCCCGGCTCGACCTTGGCGTCGGTGGAATAGACGATGCCGAGATTGGCTTCGCCGCGGGCCACCAGCGTCAGCGCGGCGCGCACGCTCTCGGCCATGGCGAATTTCGGCTCGGCGGCCTGCCAGGCACCGAGCTTCTCGAGCGCGGCCTTGGCGTATTTGCCGACCGGCACCGACTTGACGTCGCCGGTCGCGATCTTGCCGTCGCCGGCGAGCTTGGCGAGGTCAAAACCCTGCGCGATCGTGACGTTGTCGATCTTGGAGTCCTTCGGCGCGATCAGCACGATGCTGTTGCCGAGCAAATTGACGCGGGTCGGCTCGTTGATGGTCTTCTTGGAGATGGCGTAGTCCATCCAGTCGGTGTCGGCGGAGACGAACACGTCGGCCGGTGCGCCCTGCTCGATCTGCTTGGCGAGCACCGAGCTTGCGGCATAGCTGACGCTGAACTTGACGCCGGTCTTGGCGGTATAGGCGGCGTCGATCTCGTCCAGCGCGTTCTTCATCGACGCCGCGGCGAACACGGTGATGGTCTTGTCCTCGGCGGCGGCAGGCGAGAGGCTCGCGCCCGCGAGGATGACGAAAGCGGTGAAAAGTCCGGCAATACGAATCATGGATGCGCTCCGTGCGAGCTCGCGCGCAAAATCGCACGCGCAACTGCGTTGGGTGGGTCAGGCCGTGCGACGGGCGGAAGCGCTGTTCCACGTGGCCCCGCAACGGCTTACGGCCGGCGGGGATATCGCAGCTGCGAAGATAGCAGGCCGAGGCTTTAGGGCAAAGGCGACCGTTTGTCTAACGCATGATCCGGAAAAGTGTGCAGCGGTTTTCCGAAAAGATCATGTGCAAACAATAGCATCCGGCCTATTGAGCCGGCAGGATCGCGATCGAGAGCGAATTGTCCTTGGCGCCGCTGATCTGGACCACGAAGGGTTGCGCCGACAGCTCGTATTTCATGGTCTTGCGGATGCCGTCGCAATCGGTCGCGCCGCTGAAGGCCACCGGCTTGAGGAAGTGGCCGTCCTGGACCACGTCGACCCAGGCTCCGGAGGACAGGCTGATCGTGTAGAGCCCGGCCTTCGGCGCCTTGATGCTGGTGAAGCCCGCAAAGGTGCCGTCCTTCGGCGCCCGCTCCGGCGGCGTCGGCAGTTTTGCCTCCGCGGGCGCCACCAGCCCCAGCGTGATGGCCGATGCGGGCAACGCCGTCTGCTCGCTCCCCGAGGCGAGCTTCGCGCGGACCGGCGCGGTGAGCGCGGCGCGCTCGCGCTCGATCGGCCATTTGAACTTGTCGCAGCCACTGGGCTCCTCGGCAGCGAGAGCGGAGGTCGCGCCGAGCGTGAGCGCAGCGAGGAAGGTGAGGACGCGCATGTCAAATCTCATCGTTGGCCACGCGAAAGATGCGGGGCTTGCGGTCAGGCTTGTCGAACGGCGGGATGCGCATCCCGACAGGGCCGCTCAGCTTACGGCGGAGCGGCAGGCCAATCCTAGCGCATTTGGGCGGCGCGAACCAACCAACTAGTTCGTCATCCCGGGGCGCGCGCAGCGCGAGCCCGGGACGACAACGGTTGCGCCAACGCGCCCTACGGCTTCGCATCCGCCGCATGCAGCACCGCCTTGCAGGCCGCCGGCATCTGCGCCAGCGTCATCGGCGGCTTTGGCTTCGGCGGCTCCGGCGGAGGCTTCGGATGCAGCACGGCGTCGCTGAACCAATAGGCGAGGTCGGACGGCTTGCAGCCTTCGTCCTCGGATTGCGACGACTGGCCTTCGCATTCGCCCGAGCCCGCCGGGCAGCGCATGCGGATGTGGAAGTGATAGTCGTGTCCCCACCACGGCCGGATCTTCGACAGCCACGAGCGGTCGCCCTTGGCCTCGCGGCACAGCGCCTTCTTGATCGCGGGATTGACGAAGATGCGCTGCACTGCCGGCTCCTGCGCTGCGTCGCGCAGCACCAGCACATGAGCAGGCGTGAACACCTTGGGGTCGATGTCGAGTCGGTCCTGGCGCACCATCATCACCGCCGACATGTCCTCGCGCTCCTCGCGCGACAAACGGCGGTCCGGCATCGGCGTCAGCCAGATGTCGGCATCCAGGCCAATTTGATGGCTGGCATGGCCTGACAGTGCGGGCCCGCCGCGCGGCTGGGCGATGTCGCCGACCAGAATGCCCGGCCATCCCGCGTCCTTGTGCGCCCTGGCCGCGAGCCGCTTGATCAGCGCGATCATGTCGGGGTGACCGTAATTGCGGTTACGCGACAGCCGCATCACCTGCCAATTGTCGCCGTTGAGCGGCATCTGCAGGGCGCCGCCGATACAGCCCTTGGTGTAGGAGCCGATGACATGAGCCGTTCCCTTCGACGGCAGCAGCTTTCGCGCGAACAGCTCCTTGGCGCCGATGCTGGGATCGTTTGGGTTGGCGAGCGGCGGCAGCGGTTTTGGGTTGACGCTGCCCTTGTCCTGGGCCAGCGCGGCGCCGGCGGTCAGGAACGTCATGACAAGCAGGAGGGGGGCGAGGCGGCGGGGACTCATGCTGTCATTCTTATAGCCCAACGCGGCGTCAGGGTTAAGAAACAGTCCTTCGGCCGAAATATTGTGCGAAAGTCGCAGTTCCCTACGCGCGGCCGGCCGATTTTTAACGACGCGATAACCCTCTCGTGCATTGACCAAAAATCGTGCGTGGGAAGCGTGTTCGCTGCCTTCTGCATGCATTCGCGCGCGATCTCGGAAATGATTCAAGGCAGCGCGCAATTTTGCGCCATCGCGTTCTTCGATGACGACGACGTGATGCGCTTGGCGCGCCCGGCGGCGCTGCCGCGCCTCGCAAATTGGCAATAAGGGCTGTTTTCCTGTGGCCACCAGACCGTGCGACCGACCGACAAGCCGCCCAAGATTACTTTTTTTTCAGACACTTGTCCCAAAACTTGCGGCCACTGGCGCGACTGGGACGGATCAAGTTGAGTTTGGGGTCTCGAAAAACAACAAAGCGAAAGGCAGGCGTGCTCGCCCGGGCTGGCCGACAGCCGCGCAAGCCGCGCTTCGCGCGCGCGCCTCGACCCGTTTCCGAACGCGACGAACTCCTGCGCAGCCGCGCCGAGGCGGAAGCCGCGATTGCCGAGGCCCGCAAATCCCATGAGCGCCTGCGCCAGGCCATCGACCTCCTGCCGCAGGGCATCGTGTTTCTCGATGCCGAAGGCCGTTACGTGCTCTGGAACAGGAAATACGCCGAGATCTACAGCAAGACCGCCGATCTGTTCGCGGAAGGCGCGCGCCTCGAGGACACGCTGCGCATCGGCGTCGCGCGTGGCGACTATCCCGAGGCGGCCGGCCACGAGGACGAGTGGATCGCCGAGCGGCTGCAAAAGCTCTATCAGCCCGGCGCGCGCCACGAGCAGATGCTCGCGGACGGCCGCGTCATCCTGATCGACGAGCGGCTGACCGACGATGGCGGCGTGGTCGGCCTGCGCGTCGACATCACCGAATTGAAGCAGCGCGAGGCCTCGTTCCGCCTGCTGTTCGACGGCAATCCGGTCCCCATGATCGTCTGTGCGCTCGACGACGAGCGCATCCTCGGCGTCAACGATGCCGCGATTTCCCATTACGGCTATAGCCGCGCCGAGTTCGAGAAGCTGAAGATCCGCTCGTTGCAGGCTTTCGACAGCGAGCCGCCCTGGACCACCGATCGGTCCAGCGAGGAGCAGGCCGCGCGCACCTGGAAGCACGTCAAGGCCGACGGCGCGCTGATCGACCTTGCGATCTATTCGCGCGAATTGACCTATGCCGATCGGCCCGCGATGCTGCTCGCGCTGATGGACATCACCGAGCGCAAGCGCGCCGAGGCGCGGCTCGCCTTCATGGCCCAGCATGACGGGCTGACCGGCCTGCCGAACCGCAATCTGCTGCGCCAGCAGGTCGACGAGATGCTGCTGCATATGCGGCGCAGTTCCGACAAGGTCGCGCTGCTGATGCTGGGGCTGGACAATTTCAAGGCGGTCAACGACACGCTGGGACACGCGGTCGGCGACAAGCTGCTGCGCGGCGTCGCCAAGCGGCTGCGCTCGACCTTGCGCGAGGAAGACGCGCTGGCGCGGCTCAACTCCGACGAGTTCGCCATCGTCCAGAGCGGCCTGACACGGCCCGAGGACGCGGTGATGCTGGCAAAACGCTTGCTGGAAGCCATCTCCGATCCCTATCTGCTCGACGGCCATTCGGTGGTGATCGGCGCCTCCATCGGCATCGCGATGGCGCCCGGCGACGGCGATGATTCCGAAAAGCTGCTCAAGAACGCCGACATGGCGCTGTCGCGCGCCAAGTCTGATGCGCGTGGCACTTTTGCGTTCTTCGAGGCCGCGCTCGATGCCAAGGCACAGAGCCGGCGCAAGATCGAGGTCGAGCTGCGCGACGCGATCCAGAACGACGTGCTGCGGCCGTACTACCAGCCGCTGGTCGACCTCCAGAGCGGCCGCATCACCGGCTTCGAGGCGCTGGTGCGCTGGCCGCATGCCGAGCGCGGCATGGTCTCGCCGGCCGAGTTCATTCCGGTCGCCGAGGAAACCGGCCTGATCAATCCGCTCGGCGGCCTGATGCTGCGCCGGGCGTGCCTGGACGCCGCGACCTGGCCCGACGATGTCCGCGTCGCCGTGAACCTGTCGCCGCTTCAGTTCCGCAGCGGCAACCTGCTCTCGGTGGTCACGGACGCGCTGAAGCATTCCGGCCTGCCGCCGCGGCGGCTCGAGCTCGAAATCACCGAGACGCTGCTGCTGGAGAAAAGCGCGCAGGTGCTGGCGACGCTGCATGCGCTGCGCACGCTCGGCGTCCGTATCTCGATGGACGATTTCGGCACCGGCTATTCCAGCCTCAGCTATCTGCGCAGCTTCCCCTTCGACAAGATCAAGATCGACCAGTCCTTCGTGCGCGATCTCGCCGCCAACCGCGAGGCCCAGGCGATCATCCGCTCCATCGTTAGCCTCGGCAAAGGCCTTGGCGTCACCATCACCGCCGAGGGCGTCGAGACCGAAGCCGAATTGAGCTGCCTCCGCGCTGAGGGCTGCGACGAGGGCCAGGGCTTTCTGTTCAGCAAGGCCCGGCCCAACGCCGAGATCATCAGCCTGCTCGCTGCCCAGCGCGGGATCGACGGCGAGACCGCGATGGTGGCGTAAGGCGGGCTGCCCCTTACCTCGCCCCGCTTGCGGGGAGAGGTCGGAATGCGCACGTAGCGCGGATTCCGGGTGAGGGGGTACAGGTCCCTCGATGATCTCATCTGTGGAGAGAGGCCCTCACCCTAACCCTCTCAGCGCGAGCGAAGCTCGTCGCGGCCCCGCGAAGGGCGGGGCGAGGGAGCGCATCGGCGCTCCGTGTCAGTTGCCCGCCAAAATCGCCTTCCCCACATCCTCATAATGCGTATCCCGCGCCTGGATCTGCTGCGCGATGGCGTGCATGTCGCGAAACCGCCGCTCGAACGGATTGTTGCGGAATACGGCGGTCGCGCCGGCCATGTGATAGGCGGTGTCGACCACCTTGGCCGATTGATGGATGGTCCAGGTCGCGGCGAGGCGAACGGCGCTGCGATGTGCGGCGCTGAATTGGCCGGTCGCGCAGAGGTCGTGCCACATCGCATGCGCCGTCGCATAGAGATAGGCGCGCGCAGCGCGTAAGTCCCCCTCGGTGCGGCCGATCAGGCCCTGGACCGCCTGGTTGTCGCGCATGGCGCTCGCTGCCAGCGACTGGTGCTTTGACCGCGACAAGGCGATGGCGGCATCCAGCGTCGCGCGCGCGACGCCCAACGAGACCGCGGCGAAGCCAAGACTGAAGGTCGAGCCGGTGCCGATCCTGTAGAGCGGGCCCGTCTCGCGTAGCGCGGACGGCACGTCACGAAACGCTGTGAAACGCTCGGGGATGAAGAGGTCGCTCACCTCATAGGAATCCGTGCCGGTGCCGGCGAGGCCGATGGCCTGCCAGACGTCATGCAGCACCGCGCTCGCAACGGGAAACAGGATAGTGCGAACCTCCGGCGAACCGTCGGCATTTTTCCGCGGCGTCCCGTCGGCTCCGACGATGCGAACATGCGCCCCCAGCCAGCTCGCCTGCCGCGAGCCCGAGGCGAAATCCCAGCGCGCCGTGACGCGATAGCCGCCCTCGACTGCCCGCGCCTCATGCGCGATCGCGCCCCAGGCGAGAATGCCGGGCGCGGTGTTGAAGATCTCATGCGCGGTGTGGTGGTCGAGCGAGGCTGCGATCATGGCGCAGACACTGCATTGGCCGAGACACCAGGCCGTCGAGGCATCTGCCTTCGCGATCTCCTCCAGCATCTGCATGAAGGTTTCGATGGGGGCTTCCGCACCGCCGAGGCTTTGCGGCAGCAGCGCGCGATAGAACCCATTTTCAATCAGTGCTGAGACGACAGCCGGCGTCAGTCGACGGGTGCGCTCGATCTCATCCGCCTCGCGCGCGATGAGCGGCGCGATGGCGCGGGCACGTTCGACGAGGTCAACTCCGGGAGTTGCGTCCATGCGCGTTTCCTCGCCCCTTCTGTCGTGAGCGGTCAGAGAGGCGATGGTGGGCCATTTGGCGGAGAGGATCAAGATCGCATGCGGGCGCGATCCGCATCCCGGTCCTGCAATTCCTCGTAGCCCGGATGGAGCGACGCGAAATCCGGGGCCTTTATGTCCGTGGCGACGAACCCGGATTGCGCTTCGATCGCGATGGCGGGCGTCGGCGTCTTCGTCTACGATTTGCGCGCGCAATTTGTGGAGATGCCGGAATGCAGACGATTGGCCTGATCGGAGGCATGAGCTGGGAGAGCACCGCGCTCTACTACAAGCTCATCAACGAGCGCGTCCGCGATCGCGTCGGCAAGCTGCATTCGGCCCCGTTGCTGATGTATTCCTACGACTTCCAGGCGATCAAGGAGATGCAATATGCCGGCCGCTGGGACGAGGCCGCGGCCAGCCTTGCCGAAGTCGCGCGGCGGCTCGAAAGCGGCGGTGCGCGCGCGATCGTGCTGTGCACGAACACGATGCACAAGCTTGCGCCCGACATCGTTGCGAAGCTGACCATTCCCTTCATTCACATCGGCGACGCAACGGCGGAACGCATCCGGTCAAGGGGATACCGGCGAGTCGGGCTTCTCGGCACGAAATTCACGATGGAGGAAGATTTCTACATCGACCGGCTGCGCGCCCACGGCCTCGATGTCCTCGTTCCGCCGGCGGATGCGCGGGCTGACGTGAACCGCATCATCTACGACGAGCTATGCCTCGGCAACGTCACCGCTTCCTCGCGCCGCCGCTATCAGGAGGTGATGGCCGCACTCGTCGCCGCGGGCGCCGAATGCATCATCCTCGGCTGCACCGAGATCACGATGCTGGTCGGCGCGCACGACACGTCGGTCGAGACGTTCGACACGACGGCGATCCATGCGGAGACGGCGGCCGATTTCGCGATCGGGTGAGGGTGGTCCCGGCGGACGCTCGACAGGTCGATTTTCTCCCTGCCGGCTTTCTGCTCTATTGGTGTCAGCGTCCGCTGACTGACGGGCTGGCCAAGGGAGCTCTCATGAGCCGAACGATGCATGTTCCTAGCGGAATCTTCGATAGCTTGCGCTACGGTTTCGCGCAGGTTGCTACCGTCCCCACACCGTTCGGTGACATCGTGTATGTGTCCGGCCAGGTTGCTTGGGACGCAGATCAGAACGTCGTTGGCGCCGGCGACGTCGGTCTTCAACTCGGCAAGAGCCTCGAAAATCTTGGCGTTGCGCTGGCGTCGGTTGGTGCGAAACTCGATCAGGTCGGTGCATTGCGGCTCTACATCAGGCAAAGCCACATGCACGAGGGCAAGGCCATCGGCGATGCTCTCAAAGCGGCGTTCGGCGATAACCCGCCGTGTACCACCTGGATTGGAGTGCCAAGCCTCGCCAGGGACGAGTTCCTCATCGAGGTGGAGCCTTCTGCGGTTTTCCTTGCGCGAAGCGGCTGATGGCAGTTCGCAGGATAGGCTTCGCTTCGCTCTGCCCATCCTACGAATTTTGGACCGGCGGCATCAGACGTCCTGCATCGGAAGCAGCTCGAGCGTCGCGGCCTGAGCGTTGCAGTGTGTTCCTGCGTGACCTCGTCAGGCCGCAGCGCGGCCAAGGTCGAACGGCTGCCTGCGTCTTGTCGGAAAACTCAGCGCCACCGCGACGGCGGCGAGCCCGATCGCGAAGGAGCCGGCGTGCAGCCATGTGTATTGCTGGAAATTGTCGAACACGAGCCCGCCGGCCCATGGACCGAGCGCCATGCCGAGGCTGGCAAAGGCCGACACCGCGCCGAACACGGTGCCCATGATGCGCGCGCCGAAGTACTCGCGGACCAGCACCGCATAGAGCGGCATCACCCCGCCATAGGCGAGGCCGAACACGACCGAGAGCGCGTAGAATTCGCCGAGTTGCGCCACCGCGAGATAGGTCGCGATGCACATCGCCTGCACGAACAGGCCGCCGACCAGCACGGGCTTGGCGCCGATGCGATCGGCAGCCGCGCCCAGCAGCAGCCGTCCGCCGAGCCCTGAGACGCCGGCGACGCTGTAGACCGTCACCGCGGTGAGCGGGGCGATGCCGCACACCATCGCATAGGACACCATGTGGAAGATCGGACCGGAATGCGCCGCGCAGCAGGCGAAATGCGCGGCTGCGAGCGCGATGAATTGCGGCGTGCGCAGCGCCTGCGCCGCGGTCAGCTCGATCGCCGGTGCCGCGTCGGTGCTTGCCGGGCCAGTCGCTTGCGGCGCCGGCCGCACCAGGAAGCAGGCCGGGATCAGCAGCGCCCATGCGGCGATGCCGATCACCAGCATCGCGGTGCGCCAGTCATAGGCCGTGATCAGCCAGCTTGCGGTCGGCGCGATCGTCACCGGCGACACGCCCATGCCGGCGGAGACCAGTGCCACCGCGAGGCTGCGGTTCTTTTCGATCCAGGCGCTCGCGAGTGCCATCATCGGCGCGTAGAAGCTGCCGGCGGCGACGCCGATCAGCACGCCGAAGAACAGCTGGAATTGCCACAGGCTGGTCGCCTGGCTCGCGGTGACGAGACCGAGGCCCAGCAGCAGGCTTCCGGCAAGCACCACGATGCGGGTGCCAAATCGATCCGACAGCGTGCCCCAGAAGAACGCGGCAACGCCCATGCAGAGGAAATCCAGCGTCGCCGCCGCCGACACGCCGGCGCGCGACCAGCCCATCGCTTCGGAGATCGGCTGCAGGAAGACCGCAAGCGACAGCATCGTGCCGAAGCCGACGCAGGTCATCAGCGCTCCCGCGGCGACCACGACCCAGCCATAGTCGAACCCTGACGGCTTGCTCATGCGTTTCCTCTGCGCTTTTGCTCTTGTTGATGGTGCGCGCGGGGATGGTGGCCCATCTGTCGGCGGAGGGCAAGGTTACGCGCAATGCGCGGGTACAGAGCTCGTTACCTTGCGGCGCCTTGAGCATTGGCGCGCGCCATGGGCCGCCGCAACGTCGACTTAGGAGGTGTTTTGTGCCGCAGTTTCGCTGCCCCCGCGTGCCAGGTCCATTTGCCCCGGCCACCCGTAAGCCGAGATCAGGCTCATATAGGCGTCAACATCCGTGCCGGTCATATTGAGGGAGCGGCTGCACTGTTGGAGGGCTTCCTCATATTGACGGAGGTGCAAGTGTGCGACGCAGAGAAGCCGCGCCGCGATGGTATCTTGCAGGACGGCCAGGTTTGCGAGGTCGCCGTCGAACCGATCCGACCAGATGTCGCGGGCGGTCTGAAGGTCGGTCAGAGATACGTTGACCCGCACCTGGTCTCCGTTGCGTCTCACCGCGCCCCGCACGGCCCAGCGGACGCGGAGATCCGTCCCGAGCTGCTGCAAATCGATCACCTTCTTCTTGTAGGTCAAGGCGGTGTCGCGTCCAACAACGAGAGTGGCGGGCGTTCGCGCGAGGTCAGTCGTCAAGCTTGTCGAGACGGAGTCGGCAAAGGAGTCCTGCGCCGGACCGTCGTTGAGGCTGGCGAAAGGCAACACCACGAGAGAGAGGCGAGGCGCGATCTCGGGCCTGACTGTCGGCTGTGCCTGGATATTTTGAGCTTCCCGTTGTGCGTCGGTACGGACCGTCTTCCAGGCATTCCAGTATCCGGCAACGCCACCGGCAATTGCGCCGATGGCGGCGACCGACGCCAGCACGCTGCCGACGAGCCTGAAACGGCCTCTGAGGTCCTCCAGCCGGCCGGCGGATCGCCGTTCGCCAACAGCGTTTGAAGCGGCAACCGGGACCGCAACTGCTGCCGCGGTTCCTGGTTGCCGATCCTCATCGTGCACGGCGCCCACGAAACGAAAGCCCTTTCGTGGAAATGTCTTGATAAGACGTTGTTGCTGACCGGAGTCACCGATCGCGCGCCGGACGGCGTTCAGCCGGGTCGTCAGCGCCGCATCGGATACGATCCGGCCATTCCAAATCGCGTTGACGAGATCGTCCTTGCTGACGACGCGATCCCTGCTGCGGATCAGATGTTCGAGCAGATCGAGAACCTGGGGTGTCGTGGGCACCACATCGAGCCCGCGCCGCAATTCGCGCCGCTCGGTGTCCAACGCACAGTCCTCGAAGAAATAGCGCATGGCACCATTCTCCAAGCCTGCCCTCTATCCTCCGAGGGCGCGGGGGCAATTATCCGTAGACAATAAGCCTTCGGTCGCGAAAATGTAAGCCGCGAACATCGATCCACCCCGTCAGGGGGTGGCAGAGCCGTGCTTTTCCGGAAGGCCCGCTCTCGCAGCGCATGATGCTACCGCGTCATAGCGGCCCGCCAGAAAATGCGCATCAGCCATGGCTCCCCGATCTGTGTCGAGCATGTAGTCATCAATGAGATGGCGCAACTTGCCACTCCTGCAGACACACATCCGCCGGATGACGCTGCCTCTGCACGGGTTGGGCCAAAAAAATAAGCCGTCGGTAAGGAAAATGTAAGCCGCACGTCAAGCGTGCGCGGCGAAGTCCTGACAGCCTGCCACCAGGAGAGGGAAGGGAAATCGCCGATGAGCATCATCTACGGCTCTACGCAGATGCGACGGACTGCCACATCCCTGCAGCAAGCCACCAGCCTTTTCCTGCGGGTCTGGAGCGCATGGCAGAAGCGCCGAAGACGGCTGAAGGTACAAACCGCTCTCTGTGCCCTCAGCGATCGGGAGCTGATGGATATCGGCGCGACGCGCGCCGAGATTGATTACATTGCCTTGCAGCAGGGCCGCGCAAAGCCCGATCGTCCGGCACCCTGGCGCATTGCTAGTGCGCTTGCGATCTGGTTGCTCGTCAACCTCTTCAGCTTGATTTCGGTCAATCGCACCGAGGCTCAATGCACGGCGCAGGATGTTTTGCGGAGACAGCTGGCGGTCAAGGTCGATCCGCCGGCTCCCAGATCGGAGATTCCGGTCAGCTCCGCTGCAGATATCCTGGTGTGGAAGACGATCCGGATAGGAACATTCACGGATACTTTCGCTCTTCGCAGCGCGATGAGTGCAATGGGATGCGGCCTCGGAAACGCGGCCGATGAGATACTCGCTCGACCGGCCTTTACCCTAAGTCGCAAGAGGGCGGAGGTTGAGCTTGTTGCCGTGTCGGTTGCCGAGCTCGGCTTTCAAGGCGAGGCTTCGCTGCGGTCGATCTATCTGCGTGCGCAACAGCTCGGTCTTGCGCTGGCGCCCGCCGAAATCGCGCCCCAGCTGAGGCTCCAGTATTTGGACCAGCCGATCGGTGAATTTCTCACCATCGGGATGGAGCCCATCGGGACGTGGGCGGGTGAAGCGGTCGTCCTGACGGTAGCGAACGGCGGAGCAGGCCTCATCCTGATCGGCCAGGATGGCCGTGAGGACGCGCAGATATCTGCGATATCCCGTTTCGTGTTCGTGCGGCCCAAGACATCCATGGCTCCGGAGACCGCAGCGATGGCCAGGTAGCATGCCGCGATCTCATTTGGTCTGGGCTCGATCAGGGAGACGGGTGATGATCACGCGTCGTGATGTGTTTTCGGCGGCCGCTGCCGCGTTCGCCGCTACGCATATTTCACCGCGGGCTCTCGCGCAGCCGATCGCGAGAACCGCGCATATCCTGACCGGCTTCACGCCCGGGCTGCAGGATGGGTTGGCGCGGCTCGTGGCCGGCCAGATGAGCGGCTATGCCGAAACCATCGTGGTCGAGACCCGGCCGGGCGCGGGCGGGCGCATCGCGGTGGAGGCGGTGAAGAGCGCCGACGCCGACGGGTCGGTCATGCTGTTCGCGCCGCTCGGCTTCATGATGTTCTTTCCGCACGTCTACAAGACGCTGAGATACCATCCGCGGGATTTCACACCTGTATCGACTGTCGCCTCGACCCCGACCTTGCTGACGGTCGGTCCCAGGGTACCGGCCGACGTCAAGACGCTGGCGGACTTCGTGGCCTGGTGCCGCGCCAATCCGAAGCAAGCCACCTTTGGCTCGCCGGGCGCCGGAACCACGCTGCATTTTCTCGGTGCGATGCTGGGCCGCACCGCTGGCTTCGATTTTCTTCACGTGTCCTATCAGGGCGGTGGTGCGATTCAGGATCTGGTCAAGGGCGTGATTGCCGCGACCGTCATGCCGATCGGCAGCTCGCTCGGACTCGTCCAGTCCGGCGATCTTCGCGCGCTGGCGACCACCGGACCGCGCCGCAGCCCGTTTGTTCCGGCGGTGCCGACGGTGCGGGAGGCCGGATATCCGTCGCTCGAGGACCTCACATGGTTTGCGTTCTACGTTCCGGCGAAGACGCCGGCGCCGATCGTCGATAAGCTCAACACCGCGATCCAGGCGGCCTTGCGCACTGACGAGGTCAAGGCCGGCATGGCAAAGCTGGCCGTCGAGCCCGACGCGATCGCCATGGAAGACTTCGCCCGGCTGATCGCATCCGAATCCGACCGGTGGAAGGCGATCGTGCAGGCAACGGGGTTCGTCCCGACCGATTGAAGTAGCATTGACAGGAGGCAACACATGAGCGGGCCGGCATCCGTGCATGATCTCGTGCAGTCGCATCGCATCACCGCGGTGATCTATGCGGCGGCGAAGCTCAATCTCGCCGAGACCATCGGCGATGAGGCGAAATCGGTGGCCGAGCTCGCCCGGCTGGTGTCCGCCGATGAAAGCGCGCTGCGCAGATTGCTGGTTGGCCTGACGACACTTGGCCTGTGCAGGCAGCCCGACCGCGACCGCTTTGCCATGACCGAGCTCGGCCGGCAGCTCGACGAGACCGCCGACCCCTCCTTCAAGGATTGGGTTCTCTTCGAGGGCGAGATGCTCGCGCAATCCTGGATCGGACTGGTCGAGTCGGTTCGCTCGGGCAAGAGCGCGGGCGAGCTGCGCGGCGATGGCGACGATCGCTATGCGGCGACGAGCAATGCGCCGGAATTCACCCGCCGCTTCAACGCCGCGATGGTCAGCCTGACGCGGAGCATCGTTCCAAGGATCGTCGCGGCCCACGACTTCGCGACCGCGCGCGTTGTCATGGATCTCGGTGGCGGTACCGGCGAATTGATCGGCGGCGTGCTCCAGCACAACCCGCATCTCGAGGGCATCGCCTTCGACCTCGCGCGCTGCGAGGCAGGAGCGTATGCGCATTTTGATCGGCTTGGCATCGCCGATCGCTGCCGGTTCGTCGCCGGCAGTTTCTTCGAGAAGATCCCGGGCGGCGCCGACACGATCCTGATGAAGAGCATCCTGCACAATTGGAAAGACGATCGTTGCGAGCTCATTCTGCGCAACTGCCGGGACGCGCTGCCGGCCAGCGGAACGTTGATCGTGATCGAACGGATCATGCCGGAACCCGCGACGACCGAGACTCAGGACCGGTCCTGCGTCATGAGCGACCTCAATATGCTGAGGGGAGCTGGCGGCCGCGAGCGGACGGAAGCCGAGTACCGCAGGCTTGGCGTCCTGGCCGGCTTCGCCTTTGTCTGGACCAGCGGTATCGGCTCGTTCAGCCTGGTCGAATTCCGAAAGGTCGGACACTGACTGCCGTCCGTTGGGACGGCAGTCGAATCTGATCCCATCAGGCCTTGGCGCTGCTTCGATCAGCAGCCCCGGCAGACGCCGGAGATCTTGCGATCGACGTTGGCATCCTCTTGGTCGAGGAATTCCAGCGATCCCAAACCTGCCGAAGGCACGTCGGAGGCGTGGGGCTGGCGGTGACCGACCGGGGCCGTCCACGGCCTGGTGGTCGTTTCCTTTCCAGGCAGCGACGGGTGGAAGGGTTGCGCCGAAGCTGCGCCCATCGTCGATACGATCGTAACCACAATCAGCATCCTTGAGGTGATCATAGGTGTCTCCAAATGCATCCCGCCCTGCATGTGCGGTTCAGACATTCAGATTTGCATCGAGGACCTGCTATTCCCTGTCATCGCGCAGGCGTGATACCGCCGTGGTCGGGCCTTCCGGGACGACGTTGGTCAGACCGGCGCTTTCCTGCCGATCAGACCGAAGACGATCATGACGAGGCTGATGCCGCCGACAGCGCCCGAGATCTCTCCGACCGTGCGCATCAGGGCGGCAGGATCATTGGACCACGGCGTCATGTCCCGCATCGAGAGGAAGAACAGGACGGCGAGCACCAGCAGCACCGAGCCCGCGGCAATCAATCGCCAGTTTCGCTTTCGCATGACAGACACTCCCCCTTATCGCCCACGGATGGGCGGGGCGGTTCAGGACGCAGGGAGATAGTGTCGTCGAGCCCGGGTCGGGTTCAATCGAAACAGCGGGCTCTAGATCCAGCCGACAAATGTGACCCTCATCCCCGATTTGTTCGCGGCCGCTGGTGGGTGGCCAACAGACGTTTTGACTTTTTTGTGTTTTCAACGCTTTGACGGCTCGACCGTGTCGGCATGGACCAGTCTCGATCGTCCTTGGATCGACCCCGCACACGTCAGTGATGCCGTCACCTCGAAAATCGAACCAGGAGCTCATGTTCATGAGGATTACCGTCGAAACCACCGTCGCAGCCCCCATCGATCAGGTCTGGCGTGCCTATACGACACCTGCTGACATCGTGGAGTGGAACGCCCCGTCCGACGACTGGCATACGACCAAGGCGACGGTTGACCTGCGCGAAGGCGGGCTCTTCTCGTCGCGCATGGAGGCCAAGGACGGCAGCATGGGCTTTGACTTCGCCGGGACTTACACGACGATCGTCGAACACAAGCTGATCGAATATGCATTCGGCGATCGCAAGGCCGAAGTCGAGTTCGTGCCCGGGGCGAAGGGCGTCGTCGTCCGCGTCGTCTTCGATGCTGAAACGACGCACTCGGTCGAGCAGCAGCAGGGCGGCTGGCAGGCCATCCTCGACAAGTTCGCACAACACGTGCAGGCGAAGCAGAAGACGTCGTGAAGCCGTGCGGGGGCAGGAGATGGATGTCCCCGGCGGGCGTCGTCGGCTTTCCGCGCGGAGCATCTGACGGAAACTGAACAGTCAAGGAATAGCCGGCTTCGGGTGAGACCCCTCAGCCGGCGACCTCCGGTTTACACCGGGATCCGGACATGCCGCTGCGTTGCGCTCACCGACGCAACGGGCCAACAGGCGACGTCAAGCTGCTACGACGGCGCCACACCCCCCGCGCGCGTCTCTGGGGGCGCGCCACGCTTTAGGGGAAGCGGCTGGTCGCCAAGCAACACCCTCACCACCATGTCACGCGCATTGCCGGGATCAAGCGAGTGCTTTGCGATCAGGTCGCTACAGTCGGCGACGATCTGGTCGGCGTCCTGCAGGATCTTGAGCTCTTTGTAGCGATCGTGCCGATGCAGGCCCATGCTTTCGCCGACCACTTCAAGGATATTTACGATACGGAATGGCCAGTCGCGCTCGTGCGCGCACAGTTCGCGATGGTCGGAATGATAGACCGCGACCAGTGCATCGACACCTGCATCGCGCGCCGCCTCAAGCTCCATGAGTTGCAATTCGCGCTTGAAGTTTGGAAGCACGCCGACATCCACGCTCTGCAAACCCACCGCCGGCTGGTTCAGATCGATCAGTTCGATACCGGGTACCGCCGTCAAGATTTCAGCGGCGGCTTCCACGACGCCGGCCACGCCGGGATGCTTGTGCAGCGCGACCCGCATTTCGACCCTGCGCTGAAGGTGCGGCTTGAGCTGCGCCAGCCGGTCGTCGAGAAAGCGCATGAATGGGCTCATCTCGAACGGGCGCGACCCCTGCTGTCGCTCCACCGTTGGCAGGATGGTCTCCGTGTACTGGACGTAGCACGACGGGCACCAGGAGATCACATGCCCCGAGTTCGAGTGCGACAGCTTTTCCATCGTACTCGATCCCATGCGACCGGCCATCTCTGCGTCGCCAGACTTGAGCTGGAGAATGCCGCAACAATGGCTCGGTCCGCCCATCACCTGGTAACTGACGCCGAGCGCGTCCATGATATCGAGGGCAAGCAAGGCGATGTGCGGCGTCTTGAGCACATTGCAGCCGGTGTAAAACACGAAATCCGGCGTCTCAACGGGCGTGGCGACCGACGCCGAACTCTGACCCAGTCGTTCGAGCACGTCCGCGTCGAGTTGCAGGCGCGAAAGCACGTTCACACCACGACTGCCGTCGCGGTACTTCTCGACACCCCGCCGGCGCCGTTCGGCAAGCTCATTGTCCGACTTTGCGATGCCAAGCCGCGCCATGCTCAGCAGGAAGCGCGGATTGACGCCATAGGCGCACGCCTTGATGCATGCCCCGCTCCGCATGCAGGACTGCGCCCATTTGCGCGACGCTTCCGGGCCGTTGCCGGTACGGACCAGTTCGAGAATGCCGCCGATGATGTCTTCGGACTTTGTCGTCCTCGAGATGCCGGCCGGCTCGACACTCGGACAAGCCTCGACGCATTTCCCGCATCGCGTACAGGCGTCGAGCATGTTTCCGGCATATTCAGCCAGGGACGTCTCGAAGGGGACCTCGTTCATCGGCTGCATGACCAACTCCCAGGCCTGCTGGAGGATCAGCTATGTGCGGCACACGACAGCGCCGGAACCTAGCCCACAATTGGCGGGCTGTACACGAGCAGGCCGCAATCGGGATTTGTCGCCTTCGAGGCAACGCGTCTGCTACGCGCTGGGTGAGCCCGCTGTCGGTGTGCCCTTACTAACGGACCACCCGTGACCGACCTGGACTTCGTATTCGGGCCGACAGGCGACGTTCGTTGGCCGGCACGGCGACCGCCAGAGCAAGGCCGCTCTGCTGCCGGTCCCGGAAGGCCATCTCGGGAGATGGGGAAGATTATTTCTACCCGCCCTGCGGTAGCCCTAAGGCCCTCGTTGGATGTTGGCTCGCCTCTTGCGGCACGGACGCTCCGGCACCAGCTTTCACAGGTCAGGCAGGTACCGGCGGACGATGATTTCTGTTGTTGTCGGGTCACGACAACATGCCGGTGGACCGACGATCTCTACGTTGGAGGGTCGAACTATTTCGCCTCGCACGCCTCTGGCGCTTCTCATCATATCCCTGGGTGCGATCGCCGCGGTGTGGTGGTGGCTGGCCATACCGATCAACTTGGCGCGCGCACCGATCGATCCGAATGCCAAACTGCAATGCATATCCTACGCGCCCTTCCGCAACAACCAAACGTCGGAGTCGCCGACACCGGTGCCGCGGGACCAGATCGCGGAAGATCTCGCCCAACTTGCCAGGATAACCCACTGTATCCGTACCTATGCGACGGATCTTGGTCTCGATCAGATCCCCGAACTTGCGTCCACGGTGGGGCTGAAAGTCATTCAGGGAATTTGGCTCGATAGGGACCGACAGAAGAACGCGACGCAGATATCCACGGGCATACGCCTCGCCCGGCAATATCCGGAAACCATCACCGCACTCGTGGTCGGCAATGAGGTTCTGTTGCATCGGAAGATGACGCCTTCCGACCTTGCTGCCTTGATCCGCTCGGTCAAGGCACAAGTGCCGGTCCCCGTCACCTATTCCGACGTCTGGGAGTACTGGCTGCGCTATCGGGAGCTCGATGACGCGGTCGATTTCGTCACCGTTCATATCCTGCCATATTGGGAAAATGTCCCGGTCCCGGCGAAATCTGCCGCTGCTCACGTCGACGCCGTCCGAAAGCAGGTAGCGTCGGCGTTTCCGGGCAAGGAAATCCTGATTGGAGAAACAGGTTGGCCGAGCGAAGGGCGGATGCGCGATTCGGCGCTGCCATCGCGCACCAATCAGGCGCGAGTGATCTCTGAGGTCCTCGATCTTGCCCGGCGCGAGCATTTCCGCGTCAACCTGTTCGAGGCGTATGATGAATTGTGGAAGCATCAGTTCGAGGGCACCGTCGGCGGATCGTGGGGCTTATTCGATTCCGCGCAGCGCGCGCTGAAATATCCGCCCGGCATCCCCGTCAGCAATTATCCGCTCTGGAAACTGCAAATGAGCGGCGGAATGGCGCTCGCGATCCTGGTGTTCGGCGCTGCATGGCTGACCTCGCGCCGGAAGCTCTCGCCGCCCCGGCTCGTCTCATGGCTTGCGGTCGGAATATCGGCAACCACCGCCGGAGTCCTGTTTGGAGTGGCCGCTCAAAAGATGTTCTATGAAAGCAACGACGCGGGCAGCTGGCTTCTGTGGGGCGCACTTCTGGTGGCGGCAACTGCCTCGCCGCTGTTCGGCGCCAACGCCTTGATGTCCGGGCGCGCACCGCCCACATTTCTGGAATTGCTGGGTCCGAAGGACTACCGGACCCCATCGGGGCTGGCGATCATGCACGGATTGATCCTGATCGTAACCATCGTGATCGGCACGGCGACCGCGCTGGGCTTTATGTTCGACCCGCGCGAAAGGGATTTTCCCTTTGCGGCCCTCACTATGGCGGCGGTCCCTTTTGCGGCTATGACGCAGCTCAATCGCCCGAAGAAAGGAATCCGCCCCATGGCGGAAGCGATATTTGCCGGCGTATTCCTGGTGGCAGCCATCTATGCGGCGCTGAGCGAAGGACCGGCCAATTGGCAGTCGCTGTGGACTTGTGCCGCCTATATGCTGCTTGCGGTTACGCTGTGGCGGGCGCGCGCTTGAGAAAACCTGGCCGGCCGACTTCCGTTTTCGGTCAAAATGCGAAGAACTCGGAGTGCTCCTCAAAGTATGGGTGTCGAGCAGTAATACTGCCGTGAGCAAATCAAGTCCGCTCCGCCTCTGACAGGGGACCTCGGCAAGCCTCCCACAATTGTCGCGATGGGCCAACATCGGACTTCCCAAGAAGACATGACGCAAAGTGATTGCCAGCCGAAGCCGGGGCATCTCCGTTCCTCGGGCCAGAGATGCTACCCGCTGCTGACAGTATGCTGTCAGTAGCACAGCGATACAGTCCTCCCGAACTTATAGGGGGAGATAAAGCTGTGAAGTTTGCTTCAACACGCCTGATCTCCGCTGATATCGAGGCTCTCGTCAACCTCTACGAGGTTTGGGCCAGCGTTGGCGCGACCCTTCATCTCTGGCGGCAGCGTTATCGCGATCGCCGGGAACTCGCACGCTGGACCGAGCCCGACCTGCACGATATCCGCGTCTCCCGGAGCGACATCGCGCACGAGTTCGAAAAGCCGTTTTGGCGGGCCTAGCAACGGCAGCCGGGCCGGGTTAAGGGGATTCGAGGTTTAGCCGCCCCCATAAGGTACTGCCTGCACGTTCCCGAACCTGTTGAAGTTGTTCTCCGGATTATACCCGGAGTCGCGCAGGTTCTTGATGTACATGTCGCGGTCGTTGGAATTACCTGGGCCCACAGCATATGGGCTCAGCCCCCTCGACCCCTCGCTCGGCGACGGCGCAGGCGACGCGTGGCCATGATGGGTCCTCTGTGCGGCCAAAGCGCCAGAAGTAGAAATTGCGAGAATAGCAACGATGACAAGAATGCCTTTGGCCATAGATCAGCTCTTCGATAATCCACGGGACTGGCATGACCGGCACTCATCGGCCATGGTCGAGGGATGATTGCAATACCGTACCAGGGGCTCGCCCTGGCTCGCGTTTGACCATTGCGCCCTTCCGCCCAAGCAGGCGGCGCAAGCGCGGCAATCGCCAGTAGTCTGGTCTTTTCGTGGCTGGCGGTTTCTGATCACTATACGATGGGGACGACCGCTCCGTCTGGCAATACGAGGTCCTTCAAACTAGCGCGAGGACCAGTCGAGCCTAAGCCCAATGCCTGCGCGGCGAACGGGTGGTCCGGTCTGGGTCAAAATGCGAAGAACTCAGAGTGAGCAAAGTCAGTCCGCTCTACCCCAGCAAGCGGACCTCAATGAAAGGTGTCGCCACTTCGCTGATGGGTCAGAAGCGGACATTCCCGTTCGTAGCCTGAGTGTGCTAGCCTGAGGCACCATGCCCACACCTGCCGAAGCCGTAAGAACCTACATCTTGGCCAAGGACGGCAACCGACCGTTCTTGATGAGGCAGGCGTTCTCTGAAGACGTTGCACTCGAAATGGTGGTCAAGACCGACGCCATTTCGTTCCCCAACACGGCTTCCGGCTTGAACGCCGTGGAAGAAATTCTGGTGCGTCGTTTTGGGATCGAATACGAGAACATCTACACGTTCTGCCTGTCGCAGCCTTCCGAGACTGACCGAGCGCGCTTTCAGTGCCATTGGTTGGTGGGGATGTCCGCTAAGGCCAGCGGGCAACCGCTGCGCGTTGGGTGCGGGCGTTACGACTGGCATTTCAACGAGCACGGAAAAGTGGTGAGGCTGGTGATCACCATTGAAGTCATGAAAGTCTTATCGGGCGCCGAACTCGATGGCGTGATGCGCTGGCTATCTTCGCTTCCCTATCCGTGGTGCAGTCCGTCCCAGGCTCTCCTGTCATTTCCTCCGCAGAACGACCTGCGCGAGGTTGAAGCCTACTTGAGGCAGGTTCAGTAATCTTCGCGGTCGAACTACCATTGGCCAATAGGGGTTGACGTCCCGAAGTTGAAGCTTGCCGTATGTCGCCTTCGGGTCAATCGCGTATGCTATGGCCGCGTGCTGCTTTCTTCCGGTCTACCCCTGTGAACGGAAATCGTCAGACTGCACCGGCATGTCACCCGCGGGCCATAACCGGACCTGTTCACTCGATGACCTTGTCGGCACTGGCCGAGAGTGCAGGAGAGACGGAAAGGCCCAGCTGCCTGGCCGTCTTCAAGTTGATGGACAGATCGAATTTGGTCACTTGGTAGAATGGAATATCGCCAGCTTTTGCTCCGCGGAAAATTGCGTCGATGTTGTTGGCAGCGCGCTTATACAATTCGACTAGATCAAAGGAGTAGGCCATTAGGCCCCCGGCTTCGACGGATTCGGTGAACGCGAAAATCGCCGGAAGTCTCGCGTCGGTCAGCAACTTGGCGATCAAAGCGCTGTTTTGAAAAGTTTCAGGGGAGTCGACCACCATGACTGCATTTGCGCCTTCGCCGGAAAGGCTCTCTATCGCTGCCCGCCAGTCATTTTCTTGAGCACCAACATCCAGTAGCGACACCGCGATAGGTAGGCCAGCCTCCTGGGCCGCTGCGGGGATAGGCGAACCCTTGACGAGCCCGCTGTATTGGATGTGAAGAGCGAGCAAGCCAAGTTTTGATATTGAAGGAAAGATTTCGCGCAGCAGTGCAATCCGCTTTCCATGAATTGATGGACCGGCGTCGATGCTGGCTCCCGTGAAATTTCCGCCCGGGCGAGCCAGACTTTCGGCAATCCCCAGTCGAACGGGGTCGGCAGTTATTGTTACGATTGGAATACGCGATGTCAGTTTTTTGAAGATGAGTGCGCCAGGACCACCGAGGAGAATGACGTCCGGGTTGCTGCTAACGATTTCCATCGCCAAGGCCTCGAGGCCGGACGTGTTTTGCTCTCGTCCATAACTTTCGACTTTGAGGTTTTGTCCCTCGATCTGTCCCAACCGTCGCAGCTCGGCGAAGAGGGCTCGAGGATACCTTTTCCCGCTAAGCTCGTGCCAGTCCGCGCTCGGCTCTGACGGCACGAAAATAGCAAGACGTTTCTTCTTGGCGCTCTCCGCCGCCGCAGCCAGCCGCGGCAATGCTACCGCACCACAAACGGCACCGAGAAAAGCACGCCGCCTCATGTTCGCCCCCTAGCTAGAGTCTAGGTCAACGCATCTTAGCGTCTAAGAGGCGATACTGAAAATCAAAGGTGGCTCTGCGATGTCCGGGTTGGGTCAAAAGCGTCGGTTTGGCGCTCAGGGGCAAACTTCCGCTCTGCCGCCATCACCCGATATAGCTGCACCGCGTCAACGGAAGCGATGGGGCACGAGCGGAAGTGCCTAGCCGCTCCATATCGGCCGCCGTCGGTCATCTCTGAACGAACAGCTTACTTTTCTCTCGTCTCCGGCCTATTCTTGGCGTCGTTCTGCGATGAGCGTGTTTGCGATGAAATGAGGTCTATCGGGCGGAGAAGACGGCCGTGCGCTATCTCTTCGAGGATTACGCATTGGACACGGACCAGCGCGAGCTGCGCTGCGGAACCGAGCTGATTGCGACTGCGCCACAAACGTTTGACTTGCTCCTATACCTCATTCGCAACAGGGAGCGGGTTGTCAGCAAGGACGACCTCCTCGGTGCTGTCTGGAGTGGTCGCATCGTCTCGGATGCCGCGCTCACGACGCGCATGAATGCAGCTCGCAGCGCAATTGGCGACACGGGCGAGAAACAGCGCCTGATCAAGACGATGCCCCGCAAGGGTTTCCGCTTCGTTGGCGCGGTGCAGGAGGCGCAAAGGCCCATAACCGTCCCCCTTGGCGATGTGGCGCAGAACGATGATGCAGCACAGAGGTCGCTTTCACCACCTCGCCTTTCCATCGTTGTGTTGCCCTTCGTCAATCTCAGCAGCGCCCCCGAGCAGGACTACTTTGTCGATGGTGTAACCGGGAGCCTCACCACGGATTTGTCACGCATCAGTGGCTCATTTGTTATCGGCCAACACACCGCGTTCACCTACAAAGGCAAATCGGTCGATGTCAGGCAGATTGGTCGTGAGTTGAATGTTCGCTACGCGCTTGAAGGCTCGGTGCAGCGTTGTGATAATCGTCTCCGGGTGAATGTTCAATTGATCGACGCGACGACGGGCAATCATCTGTGGGCCGACCGCTTCGACAAGCCGTTCGCCGATCTGCTCGATATGCAGGACGAAATCGTAGCCAGGATTGCGCGGACCTTAGACAACCAGCTCATCGTGGCCGAGGCGCGTCGCGCGGCGAGAACGTTGAATCCCGATGCCATGGATCTCTATTTCCAAGGCCGCCATTCTTGCAATAGGGGGGTGACACTCGAGAATTTGACAGAAGCCCGCAATTCTTTTGAACGGGCTCTGGCGACTGATCCGCAAAATGTTGACGCCATGAGTTGGAGAGCGTTGGTCGAGACAGTGCTTGTCGCGGCGTTCTTGAAAGACAACGGGCCTCCGTATTTGGCAGCGGCAGAGACCATGGTGCTGGAGGCGCTCCGCCTCGCTCCGGACCATGCCTGGGCTCATTTCACCTTGGCCACGGTGCTCATCTATACGAACCGGACGGCCCAAGGCGTGGCTGAGTGCGAGCGAGCCTTGGCCCTGGATCGCAATTTGGCTGACGCTCACGAGATGATGGGTCAGGCCAAATTTTATATGGGTTGCGGTGCGGATACCGAGTTCCACGTCAACGAAGCACTGCGCCTTTCCCCTCGCGATATCTCCGCCTTCCGATGGATGAATACGGCGGGCTTTGCCAAGCTCCAGATCGCAGCAGACGCTGAAGCGGCCGCTTGGTGTGCCCGAGGAATCGAGGCCAACCGAAACTATCCGCTGCTGCATTTCGGGTACGCTGCAGCGCTCGCGCTTCTTGGGAGGCCGGACGAGGCGCAAGTGGCCGCCAAAACCGGACTTGCACTTGATCCAACATTTACGATCCGTCGCGTCAGAAACGTTCCAGTGCGCGGCGACGCGAATTTCGTTGCAGGAGCCAGGCGCTTGGTTAGGGGATTGTACATCGCCGGAGTACCGGAGGGGTGATGCCGGCGATGAGGCAAAAGGCGAAGAACTCAGAGTGAGCAAAGTCAGTCCGCTCCGCCCCACCAAGCGGACCTCAATGAAAGGTGTCGCCACTTCGCTGATGGGCCAGAACCGGACTTCCCGCGCGCCCCATGCTGGGTCCGCTTGGGCCAGAACCGAAAACGCGTTGCACGATACTTGAGATCAGTCCCGAAGCGACACTGCCGCTTAGGAAAGCGGGTGACTATTGAGTCTCCAAATACTCGACGTCATTTATTTGAGGCGACCATGCGTAACGCTTGGGTGGCCCAGCGCAGCCCAAGGCGGCAATCTCTTCGAAAGATATTGCCCCCAACGTCATCAGATGGTGGATGGATTCTACTATATACTGCTTGTAGCACGGTCCCTGTTATATACCGTTCGTAGCACGGTCACTGGGCAGTATCATCCGAATAGTCGCTCATACGCTTGGCCCTAGGCACAGCTGCAATCATTTTTAAAGTTCGAAGCTGGCCGACGCATCGCAGTTCACTGGTCTAGGAGCGGGCTTGTAGACAAGGAGGCCGAACATGACTGCAATCTCCTCCTCACCCACCCGGCGAAGCCTCCTCGCAGGGTCAGCAGCAACTGGTGCCGTCAGCTTGCTTCCAATACATTTCGTCGCCGCACGCGCGCAATCGAAGCAAGGAGGGTCCCCGCTTGGTACGACCAAAGCCGACGCAATTCTTCCCTTCCGCATCAATGTCCGGGGTGAAGACCTCGCTAATCTCCGCCGGCGCCTCGCGTCCACGCGCTGGCCCACCAAAGAGCTCGTTGAGGATCGGTCGCAGGGTGTGCAGCTGGCGACGCTGCGAGCGCTCGCCCGCTACTGGTCGACTGAGTATGACTGGCGCAAGTGCGAGGCACGGCTGAACGCGCTGCCACAGTTCACGACCGTGATCGACGGGGTGAAGATCCATTTCATCCACGTCAAGTCCCGGCATGAGAACGCGCTGCCGCTGATCACGACGCACGGCTGGCCTGGCTCGGTCATCGAACTCCTCGATACCGTCGGTCCCCTGACTGACCCGACCAAGTATGGTGGCACTCCCGACGATGCATTTCACCTGGTGCTGCCGTCCTTGCCTGGCTACGGCTTCTCGGGTGAGCCGACCGAACTTGGCTGGGAAACCGCCCGCATCGCGCGTGCGTGGGCGATGCTGATGGATCGCCTCGGCTACACGCGCTACGTCGCCCAGGGTGGCGACGTAGGAGCCGCAGTAACGGATGCGATGGGGCGCCAGGCACCCAAGGGACTTCTCGGCATCCACGTCAACTTGCTCGCGGGTGTGGCGGCAATGTCCGACAAGCTGCCCGCAGAATCCGAGAAGGAACGCGCGGCGCAGAAGGCAGCCGCGACGTTTAGGGCGAGTGGCTTTGGCTACTTCCTGGAGCAGTCGACGCGGCCACAGACGATCGGCTACTCCCTGCTGGATTCACCCCTCGGGCTCGCGAGCTGGATGCTCGACCATGACACGGACAGCTACTACAAGATTTCCCGAGCGTTCGTGGAGGGTATGCCCGCGGGCAGTCTCACCCGGGACAGCATCCTCGACAACATCACGCTGTACTGGCTGATGGGCACTGGGGCCTCGGCCGCACGGTGGTACTGGGAGGCCGGACAGGCCGCAATTCGTGCGGCCGGCAAGTCTCCTCCAGCGGTCGCGGTTCCCGTGGGATTTACGACGTTCCCCGGCGAAATCTTTGCTGCGCCCCGAAGTTGGGTCGAGATTATGTATCCCGGCCTCGCCTACTTCAGCGAGGTCGAACGTGGCGGACATTTCGCCGCCTGGGAGGAGCCGAAGCTGTTTTCAGATGAGGTATGCGCAGCCTTCCGATCATTGCGCAAATAACGGACCAGAGGCTCGACGCCGACGATGTTGAGCACGCGCGTCAGATTGTAGGTCAGCGCACACCGCGCCATCTCCGTGGCGACCTTCGGCAGCGTCTTGCACAGGAAGTTCGCCCGGCTAGGCGGCAGGAATGCATGTCTGCAGATTCTAACAGCGGACGTCCGGCTCAAGTCAACTGAAACAAGTTTGTTGCGGGGACTAGGGCGCGACGAAGTGAAGGGCAAAGGCAGCCGCGACACAGAGCGCGACGGCAATGGAGGCGGACCACCATTTAGCGGGGTAGCCACCGAATGTAATTCCAACCAAGGCTGCGCCTAACACCCATCTGATCAAGGCCACGGGGTTGCTCCGCGTCATATCCTATCAATATGCGCTTGGAGTCGCCCCGTTTCCAGCCCGTCCGGCTGCCATAATCAAACCGACCCACTACCCAAAAGCTGCCCTCAGCCGGTGCACTGCCCATCGTCAGCTTCGGGTCAAGCTCGGAAGTCGGCGGGTCCATGGTAGATGGTCTGCTCTGCCACTGTGAGCGGACATCACCGGATCCGCGGTTCAGGTCCGCGAAGGGCCCAACAGGCGACATCGCCTTACAGCACCCGATCATCTAGGATGTTTCAAACGCTGGACGGTCGGCGGCCACCCAAGGAATTGGCAGCTTGCGGTATCTGTTTGAGGAGTACACATTCGACACCAGCCTGCGCGAGCTGCGTCGCGGGGCCGAGGTCGTCTTCGTCGCGCCGCAGGTATTCGACGTGCTCGATTACCTGATCCGCAACAGGGAGCGCGTCGTTAGCAAAGACGACCTCATCAACGCCGTTTGGAACGGACGTATCGTTTCCGATTCCGCGCTGACAACCCGTCTGAATGCCGCTCGCAGCGCCATTGGCGACACGGGCGAGGAGCAGCGCCTGATCAAAACTTTGCCGCGCAAGGGCTTCCGCTTCATTGGTTCGGTCCAAGAAATGCGGGGGCCTGCAACCCACTTCGGCGTCCTGAGTGAGCACAGCCACAACCCGCCCACGTTAACTTCACCGCCTCGCCTTTCCATCGTTGTCTTGCCGTTCTCCAACCTGAGTGGCGATCAAGGGCAAGACTACTTCGTCGATGGTGTGACCGAGAGCCTGACCACGGACCTCTCCCGTATCAGCGGCTCGTTCGTCATTGGCCGACACACCGCGTTCACCTACAAGGGCAAGGCGGCTGACCTCAAACAAATCGGTCGCGAATTGAACGTTCGCTACGTGCTGGAAGGCTCTGTACAGCGCAGCAGCAATCGGCTTCGGGTCAACGTCCAACTTGTTGATACCGAAAGCGGTAATCACCTTTGGGCCGAACGCTTCGATAAGCCGATCGCCGATCTATTCGATATGCAAGACGAAATCGTGTCGCGGCTCGCCAATTCGCTGGACGCCCAACTCGTTGAGGCTGAGGCAAGACGGGCGGAACGTTCGCTACATCCCGACGCGATGGAGTTGTATTTCCAAGGCATGGCTTGCTTTAACAAGGGAAGGACCGCCGAATACACGACACGGGCGCGTGGCTTTTTTGAACGTGCCTTGGCGCTCGATCCCAAAAATGTCGAGGCGCTGGTCACCATGGCGGAGGTTGATGAAGCAACTGGTACCAGTTTTTTGGCCGATGACCGGGCCGCACGCTTCGCGGCGGCTGAGACGGCCTTGATCAAGGCTCTGTCGCTGGCTCCACAGCACGCGCGGGCCCACTGGCTCCTGGGACGCGTCAAGATGTTCACCAACCGCGCGGTCCAAGGCATTGCTGACTGCGAGCAGGCATTGGCGCTGGATCGAAACTTGGCCAACGCGCACGGGGAGATCGGTCACGCTAAGTATTTTCTTGGTCGCGGCGCGGAGACCGAGGCTCATGTCCAAGAGGCACTCCGCCTCAGTCCTCGCGATACGGACGCCTTTGTTTGGATGATGTTCGCGGGCCTCGCCAAGCTGCAGATAGGGGCCGACGACGAGGCGGTCGTGCGGTTTCTTCGCTCGGTCGAGATCAACCGAAATCATCCACGTACGCATTTCTTTCTCGCCGCCGCGCTGGCGCATCTCGGTCGGCTTGATGAGGCGCGGTCCGCGGTCCAAGCGGGGCTTACGCTTAATCCAAATTTCACCATCCGCCGCTTCCGCGCCGGCGCATTGGGTGACCATCCGACTTACCTCGCCGGGCGCGAGCGTACCTATGAGGGCCTGCGCATGGCCGGGGTGCCCAAGGGGTGATGTCCCAGATGGGTCAAGCTCGGAAGTCGGCGGGTCCATGGTAGATGGTCTGCTCTGCCACTGTGAGCGGACATCACCGGATCCGCGGTTCAGGTCCGCGAAGGGCCGATATTGTTGCAAAAGTCGATTTTCGCCGATGACCAATATTCTACGGGCCGTGGGCGCGAGTTTCGCGTACAAGATGCGAGGGACCTCACGGCCCAACGCAAAATTCACAGGCGACTTCGGTAACGCGATTGAGGTCATACGAATCAGCGATCGCTCGCTGCTTAGTATTTTCGCGAAAATTCTTGAGCCCTGCAACTTTCGACTTTTGCAACACAATCGGCCAAAAGCGGACTTCGAGGAGCAGTGCTTGGCAGGTCGGTTGACGGGCCAGAAGCCGACGCAAGCCGTCACCGACATGGCGCCTGGATATCGAATTCAGAGGTTGCCAACCGGTCGGCGGTCGAGATGGTGCGTCTTGATGGACGCCTGCTGCACACCCGCTGCCATGATGACATTCTGCCGGTGTTTTGCCCGACGGGTCAAATAGATTTCGTAAAATCGGAAAAGCCCAATGCCGACAAGGGCCCGGCTACTGTGCATGGGGTTGTTTTCGCGAATCTTGTTTGTCGGCCCCGGATATCCGGGCCGGGCCCCCGATCTCGTCGGGTCCGGAGTGGCCTGAGCATTCGCCTCAGCTGTCCACCTTCAGCGCGGCAATGAAGGCTTCCTGCGGGATGTCGACCTTGCCGAACTGCCGCATCTTCTTCTTGCCTTCCTTCTGCTTCTCCAGAAGTTTCCGCTTACGCGTGATGTCGCCGCCGTAGCACTTGGCGGTGACGTCCTTGCGCAGGGCGCGCACCGTCTCGCGCGCGATCACCTTGCCGCCGATCGCCGCCTGGATCGGGATCTGGAACATGTGCGGCGGGATCAGCTCCTTCATCTTCTCGACCATGGCGCGGCCGCGCCCCTCCGCGCGGGTGCGATGCACCAGCATCGACAGCGCATCGACCGGCTCGTTGTTGACCAGGATCTGCATCTTGACGAGATCGGCCACCTTGTAGTCGGTCAAGTGATAGTCGAACGAGGCGTAGCCTTTCGAGACTGATTTCAGGCGGTCGTAGAAGTCGAACACGACTTCGTTGAGCGGCAGATCGTACTTCACCATGGCGCGGGAGCCGACATAGGTCAGCTCCTTCTGCGCGCCGCGGCGGTCCTGGCACAGCTTCAAAACGCTGCCGAGATATTCGTCTGGAGTGAGGATGGTGGCCTCGATCCAGGGCTCCTCGATATCGGCGATCTTGACCACGTCGGGCATGTCGACGGGATTGTGGATCGAGATCTCCTGGCCGTCGGTCAGGTGCATCTTGTAGATCACGCTTGGCGCGGTCGCGATCAGGTTGAGGTCGAATTCGCGCGACAGCCGCTCCTGGATGATCTCGAGGTGCAACAGCCCGAGGAAGCCGCAGCGGAAGCCGAAGCCCAGCGCCGCCGAGGTTTCCATCTCGTAGGAGAAGCTCGCGTCGTTGAGGCGCAACTTGCCCATCGCCCCGCGCAGCGTTTCGAAGTCATTGGCGTCGGCCGGGAACAGGCCGCAGAACACCACCGGGATCGCCGGCTTGAAGCCCGGCAGCATTTCGGTGACGGGCTTCCTGTCGTCGGTGATGGTGTCGCCGACGCGGGTGTCGGCGACTTCCTTGATCGCCGCGGTGATGAAGCCGATCTCGCCGGGGCCGAGTTCGTCGACCTGCTCCATCTTCGGGGTGAAGAAGCCGACGCGCTCGACGTCATAGGCCGCGCCCGTGCCCATCATGCGGATGCGCTGGTTCTTCTTCATGACGCCGTCGACCACGCGGATCAGCACGACCACGCCGAGATAGACGTCGTACCAGCTGTCGACCAGCAGCGCCTTCAAGGTCGCGTCGCGGTCGCCCTTCGGCGGCGGCAGGCGGGTGACGATGGCTTCCAGCACGTCGGGGACGCCGAGGCCGGTCTTGGCCGAGATCATCACGGCGTCGGAGGCATCGATGCCGATGACGTCCTCGATCTGCTGCTTGATCTTCTCGGGTTCGGCCGCGGGAAGGTCGACCTTGTTCAGGACCGGGACGATCTCGTGATTGTTGTCGAGCGCCTGGTAGACGTTGGCGAGCGTCTGCGCTTCGACGCCCTGGCTGGCGTCGACCACCAGCAGGGAACCCTCGCAGGCCGCCAGCGACCGCGAGACTTCGTAGGCGAAGTCGACATGGCCGGGCGTGTCCATCAGGTTGAAGATGTAGTCCTTGCCGTCCTTGGCGTGGTAGGCGAGGCGCACCGTCTGCGCCTTGATGGTGATGCCGCGCTCGCGCTCGATGTCCATGGAATCGAGCACCTGCTCCTTGCCCGCCATTTCGCGGTCGGTGAGGCCGCCGGTCATCTGGATCAGGCGGTCGGCCAGCGTCGACTTGCCATGGTCGATATGGGCGACGATGGAGAAATTGCGGATGTTGGAAATGGGGACGGTCGTCATGGGCGCGGGATACCACTCACATCCCCGTGCGGCAACCATATTGCTGTATTTTCAGGGCCTTTCTTCACGCCAAGCTGATTCCACGAGGGCCCAAAACGCGCTACGCAACGGCCCATGTCCAGGCTCATGTCCACGACCTCGATCCCCTCCGCCCGAACACGCGTAAAAGCCCGGGTGAGCTTTAACCGCTTCCGGGCCTGGCTGGTCGCCTGCGCGATCCGCCCCGAAGCGCGGCTCTGGCTGGTGATCCAGCTCGCCATCCTGCATGCGGTGATCTGGACCTTCATCCTGATCAATCTCAAGGCAGCGCAGGACGTTCACATGGACGTCGCAGAAGCCTATGGCTGGGGCCAGCAATTCCTCTGGGGCTACGGCAAGCACCCGCCGCTGTCGGGCTGGGTCGCCGGCCTCTGGTTCAAGGTGTTCCCGGCGGCGGACTGGGCGACCTATGCGCTGGCGATGGCGACCGTCGGCGTCGGCATGGTGATCTGCTGGCTGCTGAGCTTGCGCGTCGTGGACGCGCGGCGCGCGTTCCTGGTCGTGGTGATGGTCGCGCTCTACCCGATCTTCAATTTCAAGGGTTTCAAGTACAACCCCGACCTGCTCCAGCTCGTCACGCTGCCGCTGCTCGTGCTCGCCTATCTCAACGCCTTCGAGAAGCGGACCTGGCAATCCGGCATCTGGTTCGGGCTCGCCGGCGCGCTGGCGCTGATGACCAAATACTGGGTGCTGACCATGATCGGCGCCATCGGCCTTGCCGCGCTGATCCATCCCGACCGGCTGCGATTCCTGCTGTCGCCGGCGCCGTGGGTGGCGATTGCGACGATGGCCGTGGCGATGATCCCGCACATCGTCTGGCTTGCGGGCGTGCATTTCGTGCCGCTGACCTATGCCGGCGATACCTACAGCCTCGATGACAGCCGCCAGGTCCATCAACTCGTGGCTGGCTACGCCCTGCATAATTTCGCGCTGCTGGCGCTGCCGGTGGCGCTGGCCGCGCTCGCAATGGCGCTGGTGCCGCATTGGTTCACCCTGCTGCTGCGCGCACCGATACGCATCGTCACGCGCGCCTGGGGGCGCGGCGCCAACGCGAGCGTCAATGTTGCGCAGGCGTTGAACGTCTGGATCATCCAGATCATCGTCGCGATCGGCCCGCCGCTCGGCGCGCTGGCCTTCAGCATCTACATGAAGACCGATTGGGGCATCTCGCTGTTCTTCCTGGTGCCCTTGGCGCTGGTCGCGATTCCGGCGCTGCGGGTGCAGAGTGCGGCCCTGTTCAACATCGCCGCGATCTGGCTCGTGCTCAGTGTCGCCACGCTCGCCGCCTCGCCCTGGATCGCCGCGCGCGAGATGGCGGCCAATGCCGGCAACACGGCGACCTACGGCGCGCGCTCGGAGCTGGCGCATGAATTGACGCAGGCCTGGCACACGCGTTTCGGCTCGCGTTGGGCGGTCGTCGCCGGCACCATGGAGTCGATCCAGCCGATGGTGTTCTACAGCCCGGATCATCCGGCCGCGCTGATGCCGCTCGAAGCCTGGGATTCCGGGCTGACGTCGCGCGACGATGCCAGGAAATACGGCTTCATCGGCGTGTTCGATCCAACCGATGGCCGCCTGCCGGCGTTCGAGAAATGGGTCGCGGAGATCGCGCCGAACGCTGAGCGCATCGTGATGACGACGCGCCGCTTCACCCACGGCAAGGCCGGCCCGGCGATGAGCTGGAACATCTACATCGCGCCGCCGGCGAAGTGACCGAGGATTAAATCCCTTCCTCGTTGAACTTGCTTTCAACGAGCTCGGTGATCGCCGCAAGCGCGGCTTCCGCTTCGGTGCCGGCGGCGGCGACCGTGATCGTCGTGCCGGGACCCGCGGCGAGCATCATCAGGCCCATGATCGAGGTGCCGCCGACGGTCTCGCCGCCGCGCGTCACCCACACCTGCGCGTCGAAGCGCTCGACCGCCTGCACGAACTTCGCGGAAGCCCGCGCATGCAGGCCGCGCTTGTTGATGATCAGGAGCTCCTTGGAGATCGCGCCCGCGGGCACGCCCGTCCCGGCTTGCGGCGCGTCGTCGCTCATTTGCCGGCGAGCACGCGGCTGGCAATGGTGACGTATTTGCGGCCCGCTTCCTGGGCCATCGCGATCGCGTCGGGCAGCGGACGCTCCTCGCGCACCTTGGCAAGCTTCACCAGCATGGGGAGGTTGATGCCCGCGAGCACCTCGACCTTCGGCCGGCTCATGCAGGATATTGCAAGGTTGGACGGCGTGCCGCCGAACATGTCGGTGAGGATCGCAACGCCGTCGCCGGAATCGACGCGGTTGACCGCCTCGATGATGTCGCTTCGGCAGAGATCGGAATCATCTTCGGCACCGATCGTGATCGCTTCGATTTGCTTTTGTGGGCCCATGACATGTTCAAGCGCTGCCTTGAATTCGTCGGCAAGGCGCCCGTGGGTCACAAGTACTAGACCAATCATCGGAAAACTCCTCGCGGGCGCTTTTGGTGCACCGCACGAACGCGCCACTTTGACCATCCAGAGCCCCCGCGCAAGAGGGGATGTTGCGTATCTCCCTGAATCTAGACGGATGGATGAGGGGAGCTGCGCCGGTCTATTCGGTCGCGATAGTGGGGTTCATATGGTTACCATTTCCCTTCAAACAATCGCCTGAAGGGTTAACGGAAGATGAACTCTTGGTAGTGGTCAAGGCCGCAACAACCAAAGGGAGGGGCGAATAGTCGCGCCCGACGGGGATTCGCGGTATTTCGACACCAGAAATGCTTGTTTTCAGCGATTCCGCCGCAGGCAGGCGTTCCGCGTCGGCGGCGTCCAGATCGACCACGAGACCGACGGTCGCATGCTCCACGAAGTCGCAGCGGCGGATTCCCAGTCCCCGAATC
Source organism: Bradyrhizobium sp. Arg816 (assembly GCF_029989365.1). Classification (GTDB taxonomy): domain Bacteria; phylum Pseudomonadota; class Alphaproteobacteria; order Rhizobiales; family Xanthobacteraceae; genus Bradyrhizobium. Next base: position 388,050 of record NZ_JAPRAQ010000004.1, read on the forward strand.
TCGATCAGGCCGGCCAACAGCGGCGCGGGGCGGACTTCAATTTCATCGCCGACTGTCGCCAGATGGACACGGTCATCGCCGACCAGAACGGCTCTTTCGACCACGCCGGCGCGCCCCGCCATGATCAAATCGAAGGCAAGGCGCGACTTGCCGGAGCCTGAGGGTCCGCGGATCAGCACCGCCAGAGTCCCGACCTTGACTGCGGAGGCGTGAACGCTGGGGCCACCGCCGCTCATAGCGCCGGCAGCCGCACCACGAAACGCGCGCCGACAACCGTAGGCGCGCCGTCCTCGTCCGCCGGGCCCGGGCGGTTCTCGGCCCAGATGCGTCCGCCATGGGCATCGACGATCTGCTTGGAGATCGACAGGCCGAGGCCGGAGTTCTGGCCAAAGCCCTGGTGCGGACGGTCGGTGTAGAAGCGCTCGAAGATGCGCTCCAGCGCGTCGTCGCGGATGCCGGGGCCGTCGTCGTCGACCACGATCTCGATCTCGGAGCGGACGCGGCGGCAGGTGAGGCGCACCTTGCTGCCGGGCTCGGAGAACGACTGCGCGTTGGAGAGCAGGTTGGAGACCACCTGCCCGAGCCGTGAATCGTGGCCCGTCACGGAGAACGCGTCGGTCGCGCTGCGGCCCTCGTAGCGGGTCTCGACCGCGACGTCATGGCCGAGCTTGGTTTCATTGGCGACCGATACGAGCGTCGTCAGCAGGCGGCGCAGGTCGACCCGGACCGCATCCTGGCGCTGCAATTCGGCGTCGAGCCGGCTGGCGTCGGAGATGTCGGAGATGAGGCGGTCGAGCCGCTTGACGTCATGCTCGATCACCTCGAGCAGGCGCGCGCGGCTGGTCTCGTTGCGCGCCAGCGGCAGCGTCTCGACCGCGGAGCGCAGCGAGGTCAGCGGGTTCTTCAGTTCATGCGCGACATCGGCGGCGAACATCTCGATCGCCTCGATGCGGCTGTAGAGCGCGCTGGTCATGTCGCGCAGGGCGCCGGAAAGGTGACCGATTTCGTCGCGGCGCCGGGTGAAGTCGGGAATCTCGATGCGCGCCTTGATACGGCGGCGGACACGCTCGGCGCTGTCGGCGAGCCGGCGCACCGGACCTGCGATCGTGCTGGCGAGCAGCAGCGACAGCATGATCATGACCGCGGCAGCGACGCCGCCGACCTTCAGGATCGCCAGGCGCTCGGCGGTGACCATCTGGTCGATGTCGTCGCCCTGCGTCGACAGCATCAGGGCGCCGTGGATGGCGCGCGAGCGCAGCACGGGGACTGCGACCGATACAATCACCTCGCCGCGCGAATTGACCCGCACCATCGAACGTTTCTGGCCCTGGAGCGCGTCGCCCACTTCCGCGTAGCCATTGCCGTTCTCGCGCCCGAGCTCGCGATACAGCGGCAGGTCACCGCGGTTGATCCAGAGGCGCACCGAGGTCAGGCCGCGCTCGATCACGCCGGGCTTCTGCGATGGCGGCGGCAACGGGAAGATCAGCACGTTCTCGAGGTCGCGGCTGTCGAGCAGCACCGTCCCGTTCGGATCGAATATCCGCGCGCGGGTCTTGGTCGGCGAGATCAGCGTGCGCAGCACGGGGGCGACGCGCTCTGGGCTGATCGGGAAGTTCAGCGCCGAATAATCGTCGGATTCGCCATAGCTGTCGCCGAGCTTCAGATCGAGCAGGCGGTCAGGATCGACCGTGATCGCGTTGGTCTGCACGGTCGCCGAGGCTCCGATGGCACCGGCGATGATCTCGGCCTGCACCAGCAGACTCTGCGCACGCGCGTCGATCAGGCCGGCGCGGAACTGCGAGAGATAGAGAATGCTCGCGACCAGCGCGACGAGGCCGGCGAGGTTGAGCGAGACGATGCGGCGGGTCAGGCTCGAGAAGGAGAGCGCGAAGAAATACTGACCGGCGCGCGTCAGCCAGGAGAACGGTCGCCAGCCTTGCGCGGACGGCTTGTCGTCGGCGACGTGCTCCGAAACGCCGTCGGATGCGACATCCCCGGCGTTCTGGTTCTCGTCAGGCTGCGTTCGGTCAAGCAATGCTTACGCCCGCGTTAGGACATCTCGTGCGAAGGGTCCCCGCATCCTAGAGCCATCCCGGTCCCGATGGAACGAGAACCGGCGATGCTCTCAGTCTTTCGTGAAGGCGCGTGAGCCTCAGGCTTCCTTGAAGCGGTAGCCGACGCCGTAGAGCGTCTCGATCATCTCGAACTCGTTGTCGGTCACCTTGAACTTCTTGCGCAGCCGCTTGATGTGGCTGTCGATGGTGCGGTCGTCGACATAGACCTGGTCGTCATAGGCGGCGTCCATCAGCGCGTTGCGGCTCTTCACCACGCCGGGCCGCGTCGCCAGCGCCTGGAGGATCAGGAATTCGGTGACGGTCAGCGTCACCGGCTCGTTCTTCCAGGTGCAGGTGTGCCGTTCGGGGTCCATGCGCAGCAGGCCGCGGTCGAGCGCCTTGGCATCGTTCTCCTTCGGCGCGACGGTCGGGTCCTTCGGCGCCGAGCGGCGCAGCACGGCCTTGACACGCTCGACCAGCAGGCGCTGCGAGAACGGTTTGCGGATGAAGTCGTCGGCGCCCATCTTGAGGCCGAACAGTTCGTCGATCTCTTCGTCCTTGGAGGTCAGGAAGATCACCGGCAGGTCGGACTTCTGCCTGAGACGGCGCAGCGTTTCCATGCCGTCCATGCGCGGCATCTTGATGTCGAGAATGGCAAGATCGGGCTGGGTGGTGCGGAAGCCGTCGAGCGCGGAGGCGCCGTCGGTGTAAGTCATGATGCGGTAGCCTTCGGCCTCCAGCGCGATCGAGACGGATGTGAGAATGTTGCGGTCGTCGTCGACCAAAGCGATTGTGGGCATGAGCCTCTGCTTTCTGCTTTCCGTTTGGGTCGTGGCTTGAAACGGCGAGCAATCCACTGATGCGCCGCATACATGGGTGCCGAAGTCGGCGGTCGAACCTTGTCACCGAGCAATGCAAGCTGGGCTGAAGTGTGACCAAGTTCCACGAAGCGCGGCAGATTCGCCGCGTTTCGACCCATAACCTGACCCCCGTTTACCCGAAAAAAGACCTCCCTTGCAACCACCTGACCCGAGAAAGCCGATGCAACCGACCCCCGATTTCGACCCCGGAACGCTCGCCAAATCGCTGCTCAGGCGCTCGCGCCAGGGGGCGCTGGCAACGCTGATGGCCGGCAGTGGCGATCCCTATTGCTCCCTGGTCAATCTGGCGAGCCACCCCGACGGCTCGCCGATCCTGCTGATCTCGGGCCTCGCCGTGCACACCAGGAACATCCTGGCAGATCACCGGGTCTCCCTGATGCTGGACGAACGCGCGGCCGGCGATCCGCTGGAGGGCGCCCGAATCATGCTGTCCGGCCGGGCGGAACAGGCCGATGCCGACAAGGATCTGCTCCAGCGGCGGTATCTCAATGCCCATCCATCGGCCGAGGCCTTTGTTTCGTTTAAGGATTTCTCTTTCTTCAGAATTCGGCCCACGGGAACCCATCTGGTGGCCGGCTTCGGCCGCATCGTCGATCTCAAGCCCGAGCAGTTCCTGACGGACCTTACCGGCGCCGAGGATCTGCTGGCGGCCGAGGAGGGGGCGGTCGCGCACATGAATGCCGACCACCGCGACGCCATGGGCCTCTATGCAACAAAACTCCTCGGCGCGGCGGAGGGCGACTGGCGCTGCACCGGCTGCGACCCCGAAGGCCTCGACATGCAGGATGGCCAGACTGCGCTGCGGCTGGACTTCCCGGAGCGGGTAACTGACGGCACGGCGCTGCGCAAGATGCTGGTCCGTCTTGCTGGCGAAGCGCGCGCGAAGGTGGACTAGCGCGCAACAATTTGAACGCCGCCCCCCATCGCTGCGACCCAAGACCGTAATGGTTCGAAGTCGGCAGCGAGAGGGTTCATGAGACGCCGTCGTTTGACGCTGGTTGCGGGTTTGGCGCTCGCGATCACCGCATCGCTTGCCACGCCCAGCTTTGCCCAGAAGGGTCTCGCCGCGGAGAGCGCGCGGATCAACGCACTCCGAAGCGCCGGCAAATATTCGGAGGCGCTGCCGCTGGCGCAGGCCATGGTGGCGTCTCTCGAGAAGACCACCAACAATCGTGATCTCGCGGGCGCGCTCAACAACCTCGCGCAGATCTACGCCGATCAGGGTCACGACGACCAGGCCGAGCCGCTCTACAAGCGCGCCATTGCACTGATGGAGAAGGGGACCGGTCTCGACAGCGTCGAGATCGCACCGGTGCTGAACAATCTCGCCGCGCTTTATCAGAGGCAGAGCCGCTTTGCAGAGGCCGAGCCGCTGTTCAAGCGTGCGCTCGCCGTTCGTGAGAAGGCGCTGTCGCGCGAGCATCCCGACGTCGGTCAGTCCCTCAACAATCTCGCCACATACTATGTCAAGCAGCAGCGTCAGGTCGAAGCCGAGCCGTTGTTTCAGCGCGCGCTTGCGATCTACCAGAAGGCCGGTGGCCCCGAGCATCCGGCGGTCGCGACGCTCCTGAACAATCTCGGCCAGCTCGATCGCGACCTCAACCGCGATGCGGATGCCGAGGCGCCGATCAGGCGCTCGCTCGCGATCCGCGAAAAGGTGCTGGGACCGGACCATCCCGACGTCGCGCGCTCGCTGAACAATCTCGCCGGTCTCTACGAGCACCAGCGGCGCTATGCCGATGCGGAGCCGCTGTATCGCCGTGCGCTGTCGATCCGCGAACGTGCGCTCGGTCCCGATCATCCTGATGTCGCGACCTCGACCAGCAATCTCGCTTATTTCCTCTACGTCTCCGGGCGGAACGCCGACGCGCTGCCGCTCGCGGAAAAGACGCTTGCGAGCAATCGCGCGCAGCTGCGCGTCGTGCTGCCGGTTCTGTTCGCCGCGCGAGAGCAATATCTGCTGGCTGACGACAAGGCGCTGGACGAGGCGCTCGCCGCGATCCAGCGCGGCACGCAATCCTCCGCCGCGTCCGCCGTGAACAAGCTGGCCGTGCGCCTTGCTGCCGGCAGCGACCGGCTCGCCGAGCTCGTGCGCCGGGACCAGGATCTTGCGGCCGAGTCCGAGGCGCTCGACAAGGCGATCATCGCCGCGGTGTCGAAGCAATCGGCCCAGCGCGACGTCGCGGCCGAGCAGCGCAGCCGGGTGCGGATCGCGGCGATAGCGAACGAGCGCACGGGCTTGCAGAAGACGCTCGCGGTCGAGTTTCCCGACTACGCGTCGCTCTCCAACCCCCTGCCGCTGGCGGTCAAGGATATCCAGCCCTTGCTGTCGCCCGACGAGGCGATGGTGCTCTACTCCGTCGTCGACAAGCAGAGCTATGTCGTCGCGATCACGCGCGAAGGCGTCGAATGGAAGGAGATTCCTCTCGGCGCGGATGCGCTGACGCAGAAGGTGACTGCCTTCCGCAAGGGGCTCGATGTCGGCAAGGCGCGCGATGCCTCCGGCAAATCAGGATTGTTCGATCTCGGGCTCGCCAACGAGCTCTATGTCGCGCTGCTCGGCCCGGTCGAAGCGCTGACGAAGGACAAGCGCAACCTGCTGGTGGTGCCGTCGGCCGCGCTGACGGCGTTGCCGTTTCATCTGCTCGTCACGGAGACGCCGCAAGCCGCGATCCCGGACACGCTCGAAGGCTATCGCAGCGCCGCCTGGCTGTTGCGGCGTCAGGCGGTGTCGGTGCTGCCCTCGGTGGTCAGCCTGAAATCGCTGCGTGCCGTCGCGCGTCGGGAGCAGGGCGTGAAGCCGATGACCGGCTTTGGCGATCCCGTGTTCAATCCCGCGCTGGAAGGGCCGGCCGATCGTCGCGCGGCAGGCGGCAAGGTCGCCGCACGCAACATTGCAACAATTGCCTATAGCGATTTTTGGCGCGGTGCCGGCGTCGACCGCGCGCGGCTTGCGCAGGCGCTGCCGCAACTGCCGGATACCGCGGACGAGTTGAACGCCGTGGCCAAGGATGTCGGCGCGGCCGAGGCCGACATCCATCTCGGCCGCGATGCCAGCGAAACGACGCTGAAGCGTGCAGCGCTTGCTCAATACAGCATCATCTACTTTGCCACCCACGGTCTCGTCGCCGGCGATATCAAGGGATTGGGCGAGCCCTCGCTTGCGCTCTCCATTCCCGATCGGCCGACCGAGCTGGATGACGGCTTGCTCACGGCAAGTGAAGTCGCTCAGCTCAAGCTCAACGCGGATTGGGTTGTGCTGTCGGCCTGTAACACCATCGCCGGCGACAAGCCCGGCGCCGAGGCCCTGTCGGGACTGGCGCGCTCGTTCTTCTACGCGGGTGCACGCGCGCTGCTGGTTTCGCATTGGGCCGTGGATTCGGAAGCTGCCACCCGCTTGACCATTTCGACTTTCGAACTGCTCAAGAACGAACCAAAAATCGGCCGTGCCGAAGCCTTGCGCCGCGCGATGTTAACGTACGTCGATGACACCTCGTCACCGCGCAACGCCTATCCCGCGATGTGGGGCCCGTTCGCGCTCATCGGCGAAGGCGAGGTACGATAGGACGGCCCTGCGATTGTGCGTCGCAATAACCACAGGAAACGCCGAATTGCGCATTTGGTTGCGCGATCATTCGTATTTTTTTGATGCGCTCGCTCAGAGCTGACATGCGCGACGTTTGGCGCGGTCCTTGAATAAACCAAATCCTGCGGGATCGGCTTGGCAACGCCAGCGTTCACCATTATTACGTCGTTCAACCGAGGCCGGACGGCCTATAATTCACGGTGACCGCGATGGCGCCAAAGCTTGGTCGCGCTGAGTGTCGCGGGTTCTAGGAGGATTTTTCGTGCAAGAGACGGGCGTGCGCAACGGTGCCTTCGGTGCCGACAAATTCGGCTTAAAGAATCTCAAACGGGTTCACTGGAACCTCGGCGCGCCGCAACTCTATCAATACTCGCTTTCCGCGGGCGAGGCGGTGCTGTCGGCAGACGGTTCGCTTTGCGCCGACACCGGTGAGTTCACCGGTCGCAGCCCGAAGGACAAGTTCACGGTGCGTGACGCCACCACCGACAAGAAGATGTGGTGGGCGGGCAACCAGTCGATCACCGCCGAACAGTTCGAGACGCTCTACCAGGACTTCCTCAAGCACGCTGAAGGCAAGAGCCTGTTCGCGCAGGATCTCTATGGCGGCGCCGATCCGGCCTACCGGATCAAGACCCGCGTCTTCACCGAGCTCGCCTGGCACTCGCTGTTCATCCGTACGCTGCTGATCCGCCCCGAGGCGGTCGAGCTGCCGAGCTTCACGCCGGAGCTCACCATCATCGATATGCCGAGCTTCCGCGCCGATCCGAAACGCCACGGCTGCAAGTCGGAGAACGTCGTCGCGATCGATTTCGCCCGCAAGATCGTCCTGATCGGCGGGTCTTATTATGCCGGCGAGATGAAGAAGTCGGTCTTCACCACGCTGAACTATTATCTGCCCGAGCGCGGCGTGATGCCGATGCACTGCTCGGCCAATGTCGGTGCCAATGGCGACACCGCGATCTTCTTCGGGCTATCAGGCACCGGCAAGACCACGCTGTCGGCCGATCCAAACCGCACGCTGATCGGTGACGACGAGCATGGCTGGGGCCCGAACGGCGTCTTCAACTTCGAAGGCGGCTGCTACGCCAAGTGCATCAAGCTCTCGCAGGAAGCCGAGCCCCAGATCTACGCGGCATCGACGCGCTTCGGCGCGGTGCTCGAGAACTGCGTGCTCGACGAGGATACCCGCGTAGTCGATTTCGACGACGGCTCCAAGACCGAGAACACGCGCTCCGCGTATCCGCTCGACTTCATCCCGAATGCTTCGCGCACCGGCCGCGCGCCGCAGCCGAAGAACGTGGTGATGCTCGCCGCCGACGCCTTCGGCGTACTGCCGCCGATCGCAAAACTCTCGCCGGCGCAGGCGATGTATCACTTCCTGTCCGGCTACACCGCCAAGGTCGCCGGCACCGAGCGCGGTCTCGGCAACGAGCCGCAGCCGGAATTCTCGACCTGCTTCGGCTCGCCGTTCCTGCCGCTCGATCCGAGCGTCTACGGCAACATGCTGCGCGACCTGATCGCCCAGCACAATGTCGATTGCTGGCTGGTCAACACCGGCTGGACCGGCGGCAAGTATGGCACAGGCTCGCGCATGCCGATCAAGGTGACGCGCGCGCTGCTCACCGCCGCGCTCGACGGCTCGCTTCGCAACGTCGAATTCCGCACCGACAAATATTTCGGCTTCGCGGTCCCGACCGCGCTGCCAGGCGTGCCGGCCGAGATCCTCAACCCGGTCAACACCTGGAAGGACAAGGACGAGTTCGACAAGACCGCCCGCGCGCTGGTCGGCATGTTCCAGAAGAACTTTGCCAAGTTCGAAGCCCAGGTCGACGCCGAGGTGCGCGCAGCCGCGCCGGACGTGAAGCTCGCGGCGGAGTAATCGCTCGCATCATTCGAAATGCAAAAGGGCGGCCGCGAGGCCGCCCTTTTTGTTTGTGGATCTCCGCCTCTCCCCGCGTGCGGGGAGAGGCCGACGCGCGTAGCGCGGCGGGTGAGGGGACTCTCCGCGAATCCGTCTCTCACCGGGCCCGCGGAAGCGGCCCCTCACCCCAACCCTCTCCCCGTAAGAACGGGGAGAGGGAGAAGAGAGTCACGCCTTGAAATACGCGATTTGCGTGGTGGTCGCGAGCAGCCTGCCGTTCGGCGACCACAGCTCCGCATTCTGATCGGCATAGCTCTTGTGCATGATTTTCGAATCGGCCGTCGCGAGCACGCGCGTGATGTCTTCGGCCGCGAGCTCCTCGCTGTCGGTATGAAAATACGTCGTCAGCGACACCGTGCCGAACGGCACCAGCTCGCGCCTGACGTGGAAGATGCGGCCGAAGAAGGCGTCCGACATCGACATCAGCGACAGCATGTCGAGCTTGCGCGGCGTGCGGTCGCCAATCCAGAGCTTGGAATAGGTGCCAGCGAGCTCGGTCTGCGGTGGGCCAATCCGCATCTCGCCCTCGACGAAGCGGAATTCATACTGGTTGGCCCAGGACGCCGCGATCTTGGGGAAGGGCAGCGTTGCCTCGAACGCCGTGGCGTCCGGATATTGCGCCACCCTGTGCTCCCAGGAGGGCCGGCGCTCGGCGAACACGGCGGTGGCGAGCGTTGCGACCTCTCCGCCGCCCTGCGACAGTTCGACGCTCCAGTGCTGGCTGGAGCGATTGGCCTTCACCAGCCGCACGTCCAGATCGAACGGCCCCTTGGCGATCGGCGCGCAGTAATTGACGGTCAGCGCCAGCGGATCGCCGGCACGCTGTGGATGGTCGATCAGCGCACGCAGGATGGTCGCGGCCGTGGCGCCGCCGAACGGGCCGACAAAGGCCCAGTAGTCGTCGCTGGTATGCCCCTGCCAGCTGGAGTTACCGGCGCTGATGCGGGTGGCGTCGTCGAACGGGTGCGGGAGCTTGGCGTGCATTGTTGGTCCTCGGTGTCTCCCCGTTCGTCATTGCGAGCGAAGCGACTTGTCCGCCGAAGCCTTGGCGAAGGCGGAAGCAATCCAGAGTCCTTCCGCAGAAAAAGTCTGGATTGCTTCGTCGCTGCGCTCCTCGCAATGACGAGCGGTGTGCGCTGACGGTCATCATATGACAGTCGGCACCGTCTTGTTCAATGACGTCGCAGATAATGGAAGTCCGCGCTACGGAAAAATCAACCCGCGACGTCGCGCAGATCCGGCAGCAACGGCGTGGTCGGATTGACCGGCACGTTCCAGATTTCCTCGGCATATTCGCGGATGGTGCGGTCCGAGGAGAACCAGGCCATGCGCGCGACATTGAGGATGGAGGCGCGCGTCCAGGCCGGCGCCACCTGCCAGCGTGCGTCGACGCTGCGCTGCGCTTCGTAATAGGAATCGAAATCGGCGCTGACCATGTAGTGGTCGAGATAGCGCAGCGCGTGCGCGATGGATTCGAAGCGGCCGGGATCGCCGGGCGAGAACTCGCCGGTGCCGATCGCATTGATGGCGCGCTGGAGCTTTGGCGAATTGCGGATCACGTCGGAGGCGTCCAGCCCCTGCTTGCGGCGGATCATCACGTCGCCGGCCTCCATGCCGAAGATCGCGATGTTCTCCGCGCCGACATGGTCGCGGATCTCGATGTTGGCGCCGTCGAGCGTGCCGATGGTGAGGGCGCCGTTCAGCGACAGCTTCATGTTGCCGGTGCCGGAGGCCTCCATGCCGGCGGTCGAGATCTGCTCGGACAGGTCGGCCGCGGGAATGATCACCTCCGCGAGGCTGACATTGTAGTCGGGCAGGAAGACGACCTTGAGCTTGCCGCCGATCGCGGGATCGTTGTTGACGACCTCCGCGACGTCGTTGATCAGCTTGATGATCAATTTTGCGTAGCGGTAGCTCGCCGCCGCCTTGCCGGCGAAGATCTTCACCCGCGGCACCCAATTGCCGTTCGGATCGTCCTTGATCGACTGGTACAGCGCGACCGTCTCGATGACGTTGAGGAGCTGGCGCTTGTATTCGTGAATGCGCTTGATCTGCACGTCGAACAGCGCGGTCGGATCGACCTTGATGCCGAGCCGCTCGCCGATCAGGCGTGCCAGCGCGGTCTTGTTGTGAAGCTTGACGCTGCGGAACTTCTTCTGGAATTCGACGTCACTGGCGCGGGCTTCGATCAGGCTGAGCTGGGTCGGATCGTCGAGCACGGCTTCGCCGCAGGTCTCGCGCAAGAGGTCGGTCAGCTTCGGATTCGCCAGCATCAGCCAGCGGCGGAAGGTGATGCCGTTGGTCTTGTTGGTGATGCGGCCGGGATAGAGATGGTTGAGATCGTGGAACACGGTCTCGCGCATCAGGTCCGAATGCATCGCCGAGACGCCGTTGATGCGGTGCGAGCCGACGAAGGCGAGCTGGCCCATGCGCACGCGGCGTCCGCTCCTCTCGTCGATCAGCGAAACCGAGGCACGGAAATCGATGTCGCCGGGCGCGCGCGCTTCGGCCAGCGCGAGATGCTGCACGTTGATGCGGTAGATGATCTCGAGATGGCGCGGCAACAGCCGTTCGAACAGTTCGACCGGCCAGGTCTCCAGCGCCTCGGGCAACAGCGTGTGGTTGGTGTAGGACAGCGTCGCGACCGTGATCTTCCAGGCCTCGTCCCAGCGGAAATTGTGCAGGTCGACCAGGATGCGCATCAGCTCGGTGACGGCGAGGCTCGGATGCGTGTCGTTGAGCTGGACCGCGACCTTCATCGCGAGGCTGCGAAGCTGGCCGTCGGAGGTCAGGTGGCGATTGACCAGGTCCTGCAGCGAGGCGGAGACGAAGAAATACTCCTGGCGCAGCCGCAGCTCGCGTCCCGCCGGGCTCTCGTCGTTCGGATAGAGGAATTTGCAGATCGCTTCCGCGCGCGACTGCTCGGCGCTGGCGCTGACATAGTCGCCCTTGTTGAAGGCGTCGAGCTTCAACGGATCGGGCGAGCGTGCCGACCACAGGCGGAGCGCGTTGACGTGCTGGCCGCGCCAGCCGACGATCGGCGTGTCATAGGCGATCGCCTGCACGGTCTCGGCCGGATGCCAGATTGCGCGGTCGCGGCCCTTGTCGTCGACATGCTCGACGCCACCGCCGAAATGGACGTGATAGATCACCTCGGGCCGCTGCAATTCCCAGGGATTGCCGAAGCTCAGCCATTCGTCCGGATATTCCTGCTGCCAGCCCTGATTGATGATCTGGCGGAACAGGCCGTAATCGTAGCGGATGCCGTAGCCGATCGCGGGGATCGAGAGCGTGGCCATGCTCTCCATGAAGCAGGCGGCGAGCCGTCCCAGGCCGCCATTGCCGAGCGCGGCATCCGGCTCGCATTTGCGGAGCTCAGGCAGCGACACGCCGAGATCGCCGAGCGCGACCTCGAAGATCTTGAGCAGCCCCATGTTGTTCAGCGCGTCGGTGAAGAGACGGCCGATCAGGAATTCGAGCGAGAGATAATAGACGCGCTTGCGTCCCGCATCGTAGCTGTGCTTCTCGGCCGTGAGCCAGCGATGCACGATGCGGTCGCGCAGCGCGAGCGCTGCGGCCTGGTACCAGTCGTGCTTGGTCGCCATGCCCGCATCCTTGCCGATGGCAAGGCGCAGCTTCGCCAGGATCGCGCCCTTGACGTCAGCCAGCGCGAGCTCGTCGATGGGCTGGCTGGAGGCCGGCAAACTTGGCTGGAACGATTGATCTTGCAAGGCCGTCACTTCCTGGTCGCGAGAACACCACTAACTCTACGCGTCTTGCCACGGCACCGGAACCATCGCTGGCGCGGCTGTGCACTGCGCTGGCGTAAATTTATGCAAGGAACGGGCCGATTTGGGAACCCGGAAGCGTACGGGGAGATGCGGATTCGGTGCTAGATTGAGGGCAGATTCAGCCCTCAGTGTGGAGGAAACGTCCATGAGACTGCTGATCGAAATCGCCGCCGCGGCCTTCCTCGTCATCTGCATCACCGCTTCCAGCGCCGCCTTTGCCGCCGGCAAGCCGGACCGCAGTGCCGACGGCCTGAGCTGCCGCTTCAGCGTTCCGGAAAGTGTGTCTCCCGCGGTGCGCTGCGCCGCCATCAAGCGCTAGTGCGGCGGCAAGTTCTACGCGAATGCGTGCGGGGACAGGCTGGTGTCGGCGGCGAATTGAGGAGCGGGCCGCTGGCTTCGCTGTGCGCTATCTGACCACGCCCGACGTGAAGCCCGCCTTGCGGCGCGGCGGTTTGATTTCCTTTTTCAGGAAGCAGCGCGCTTCACGCCCGGTGTAGCCGGGACGGGAATAGGTGAAGGCGCGGCACTTGTTGTCGGCGGTGCAGGCGGCCTTGCAGGCCTCTTCGCCTTCGCCGTCCTTGATCTCGAAATTGCGCAAGTCGCCGCCGGGGCGGTCGATCGACGTTTCAACGCCTTCGATCCGCGGCTCGATCACGCCGGCGCCACGCACGCCGGAGATGCAGCAGCTGCCCGGGACGCGCGGCGGCACCGTGTTCTTGAGCCAGCACACTGCCGAGCCGCCTTCGACGTCGGGATAATTGAAGCTCCAGGAGCGGCAGCGGCGGTCGCGCTCGCAGAGCAGCGCACAATCCTCGGGGTCACCTGACGTCACCGGCGAGCTGAAATAGTCGCCGCCGGGCCGGTCGAACGCCGTCTGGGCGCGCGCAGGCACGCTCGCAAACACGAGCAAAAGCAACGTGGCGCAGGCCACGACGTTTGCCATGACGGCCCCACGCAGGCGGCCCTTCCCCATCGGAACAGCTTTCGAGTTATTGACGGCGCTCAGGTTTTTTCAGCCGGTCATTTGATCGCCGCAAACCTGTATGGGCGATGAACGGCTCCGGTCCTGGTCGTCGGCCTCTGGCCTAGAACGCGTATTCCGCGTAGGCCGGTTCCACGGAGCCGTTCCAGGCGCCGTTGAACTTCTCCAGCATCTCCTCGGCCGGCGTCCGGCCGGAATCGATGATGCGATCGAGCGGCTCCAGATGCCGGGTCTCGTCGCGGCCGAGCTGGTCGATCCGGCCGCGGCGGCGCAGGCCGGCATGGGCCAGAACGAGGCATTCCTTGGCGATCTCGAACAGATAGCGGTCCTTGATCCGCGCCTTGAAGCCGAACCGCGGCACGTCGTCGCGCAGGGCCTGGCGCTCATGCGCGGTCCAGTGCTTCACGAGGTCCCAGGCGGCATCGAGCGACACATCGTCGTAGAGCAGCCCGGCCCAGAACGCCGACAGCGCCGGCAGGCGGCCCCACGGGCCACCATCGGAGCCGCGCATCTCGAGATAGCGCTTGAGGCGCACTTCCGGGAAGATCGTCGAAAGATGATTGGCCCAGTCCGACAGCGTCGGACGTTCGCCGGGCAGATTGTTGTTGCGGCCGTCGAAGAAGGCGCGGAACGAGGAGCCCGAGACGTCGATGTAATCCTCGTCGCGCTTGACGAAATACATCGGCACGTCGAGCGCGTAGTCGACATAGCGCTCGAAACCCATGCCGTCCTCGAATGCCCACGGCATCATGCCCGAACGCGCATTGTCGGTGTCGCGCCAGATCTCGGAGCGGAACGACAGGAAGCCGTTCGGCTTGCCCTCGGTGAACGGCGAATTGGCAAACAGCGCGGTCGCGACCGGCTGCAGCGCGAGCGAGACGCGCAGCTTCTTGACCATGTCGGCTTCGGAGGAGAAGTCGAGATTGGTCTGCACCGTGCAGGTCCGGTACATCATGTCGAGGCCGTATTGGCCGACCTTCGGCATGTAATTGGTCATGATCTTGTAGCGGCCCTTGGGCATCACCGGGATGTCGGCGCGCGACCAGGACGGCGTCATGCCGAGCCCGAGGAAGCCGATGCCGAGCGGAGTCGCGATCTCGCGCACCTGCGCCAGATGCGCCATCAGCTCGCTCTGGGTCTGATGCACGTTCTCGACCGGCGCGCCGGAGAGTTCGAACTGTCCGCCGGGCTCGAGCGAGATGGCGCCGCCGCCGGTGACGTCGTAGAGGCCAATGATGTTGCCCTTCTCCATGATCGGCTCCCAGCCGAGCAGGAGCTTCATGCCTTCGAGCAGCGCGCCGATGCCCCGCGCACCCTCGTAAGGCACCGGACGGTGGCCTTCGAGCGTGAACGGCGTCTTCTCGTGCTCAGTGCCCATGCGGAATTCGGACGGGTCCTTGCAGCCGGCCTCGAACCACGCGACGAGTTCGTCGCGCGATTGCAGCGGCGTCATATCGATCTGGTCTCGCGCCATATCAAACTCTAATCAAAAAGGGCGCTTCGATCGAAGGCGCGCGGGTGACGGGGTGGTCCGCGAACCCAGGGGGTGCACGGACGAGCTGGTGTGCCGCACGATCATCGCGACGGCGTGGTTTCGTTGACGTGGACGGGCGGCAGTTTCATCTCGCCGCACGAGCAGCCGAGACGGTCGAGCAGACCGCTGAGCTTGACGGCATCCGCATCGGACAGTTTCGAGCCGACATACTTTTCGATCGCGGCCGAATAGGCGCCCCACATCCGCTTCTGCAACTCGCGGCCGGCTTCCGTGATCTCCACGAACTGGCCGCGCTTGTCGATCTTGCATTCGCGCCGGGAGGCGAGTCCCTCGTCGACCAGGCGGTCGATCAGGCGCGAGGTGGAGTATTGCGGGATCAGCATCTGCCGCTCGAGTTCCACCGGCCGCAGCTCACCCGAGGGCGCTCGCGACAATTCGAGCAGCGCGTCGTACCATGCCAGCGGCGGGAATCCCGCCTTCTTCAAGTCCTGCTCGACGCAATCGAGCACGCGGCTCTGCACCCGCATCAGGCGGATCCAGGCGGAAGTAGCCTCGGTCGATGGTTTGCGTTTCATGGTCCCGCTCAAGCTCGTCGCCCGTCTCTTACCCTACTCGATGCACCTGCATCAATCTTGACTATTGGATGCAGGCGCATGTAGTCGTTCTTTCGCCCTAACCAAGCGTCAAGAGGAGGAAATTCCATGAAACTCTATTACACGCCCGGCGCCTGCTCCCTGTCTCCCCACATCGCGCTCCTGGAAGCCGGCCTGCCCTATGAGCTGGTCAAGGTCGATATCCGGGCCAAGAAGCTCGAAAATGGTGAGGATTATCTGAAGCTGAACCCGAAGGGCCAGGTCCCTGCGCTCGGCCTCGACAGCGGCGAGATCGTGACCGAAGGCCCGGTCATTGTCCAGATGATCGCGGACCAGGCCGCCGCAAAGGCGCTGGCGCCCGCCCACGGCAGTTCCGAGCGCTACAAGCTGCTGGAGTGGCTGAACTTCCTCACCTCGGAGGTGCACAAGAGCTTCGGCCCGCTGTTCGCGCCGGCGCTGAACGACGAGGCCAAGGCCTTCTTCAAGGACCGCGTCATGGGCAAGCTGACATACATCGACAGCCAGCTCGCCGGCCGCGACTACCTCATGGGAAAGCAGTTCACGGTGGCCGATGGCTATCTCTTCACGATGCTGACCTGGGGCGACCGGATGAAGTTCGACCTCTCGGCCATGCCGAACCTGACCGCCTACAAGGCTCGCGTCGCAGCGCGGCCGCAGGTGCAGGAGGCGCTGAAGAAGGAAGGCCTTGCGCAGGCGAGGTAAGCGCATCGCAACGTGCAACACGCGATAGGCCGGATCGACGATCCGGCCCCTTCGTATTCTGCCCCGAGCGGGGTGGGTGCGAACCCATCTCGCCGGATCATCGTACCTATCATTAGACTTATGAACTACTGTTCGCCAAATGTAAGTAGTGCTGTCTTGTCAGTACCCGTAAAGCGCGCGAGCTTGGCGGAATTGTTAGAGGATTGTTTGTACTTTCATCGGAGTTGAACTTGACGATTGCCTTGGTCCTGATCGTCGCAAGTGCTTTGGTGGGAATAGCGACAGGTTATGTTTTCAGGATCTGGGCGCTGATATTGATTGCGCCGGCGATCGCAGTTTTCTCGGCAATCATTCTTCGCGTTTACGAATTCGGAATGATGGCGGGTGTGACCGTCATCGCCATCTGTCTTGCCGCCTGCCAGCTCGCCTACTTCGCGGCGGCCTACCTGCTGCACGCGCGGGGGGTCTCAGCCCATGACGAAGTCGACGGCGAGCCAGGCGAGGGAAGCCAGCATAAAATCCGCCGCCAGCACAAGTAACGCCAAAGCGGCCCAAAGCATCGGTCCCTTGCGGCGCAGGCGCGCCGGCTTCTGTTGCGGGGAGAGGCGGGGAGTGGCGGGTTCAACAGCATACTTCGCGGTGAGATCGCGACCGAGCGCGGTCTTCCGCAGCACCAAAGAGTTCATCAAGGATACTTTCTTATTTTGTCTTCAACCTGCCGATGGCTCGGCAAGTGTCCCGACCGGGTTCGTGGCCCTGACCCAGAGCAAGACTAGTGCCAGGGCCGAGCAAAAGAACGGCGCAGCTTTGACACGCCTATGACAATTGCGCGACGCTGCGGCAGCAGGGACTCTGGCACGGTTCCTACGCGAATTCTGTGACTGGTTCCACAAGCCGGGAACAAATCTGACGCAACCGTGATGATGTCTCCCCAAACAAAAAGGCCGGATCGACGATCCGGCCTTTCGGTTCCTGGATGCGTAGCCCGGATGGAGCGAAGCGTAATCCGGGGTCTTTGCATCTGGTGAGATCGTCCCGGATTTCGCTGCGCTCCATCCGGGCTACGAAGAAAGCGGTCAGGCCGCAGCCTTCTTCGGCGCGAATCGGCCGTAGAAGGTTTCTCCCTTGGCAGCCATCTCCTCGAGAAGCTTCGGCGGGGTGAAGCGCGAGCCGTACTTCGCCTCCAGCTTGTGGCAGAGCTCGACGAATTTCTTCGTTCCCATGAAGTCGATGTAGGACAGCGTGCCGCCGGTGAACGGCGCGAAGCCGAAGCCGAGGATCGAGCCGACATCCGCCTCGCGCGGGTCGGTGATGACGTGGTCTTCGACCGTGCGCGCGGCTTCCACCGCCTGCACCACCAGGAAACGCTGCTTCAGCTCTTCGATGTCGAGCGTATCGGGGTCGAGCTGCTTCGGCTGGAGCGCCGACAGCCCCGGCCACAGGCTCTTCTGGCCCTTGCCCTTCTCGGGGTAGTCGTAGAAGCCCTTGCTGTTCTTGCGGCCGAGACGGCCCTGCTTCTCGACCATCTCCACCATCAGCTTCTTCTGATCGGGATTGATGGCGTTCGGTCCGAGATCGGCTTCCGTCGCCTTCATGATCTTGAGGCCGAGGTCGAGTGCGACTTCGTCCGAGAGCGAGAGCGGGCCGACCGGCATGCCGGCCATCTTGGCGCAGTTCTCGATCATCGCAGGCGGCACGCCTTCCAGGAACATCTCGTTGCCTTCGGCGACGTAGCGGCCGACGCAGCGGTTGGCGAAGAAGCCGCGGCTGTCGTTGACGACGATCGGCGTCTTGCCGATCTGCCGGACGTAGTCGAGCGCGGTCGCGAGTGCGACATCGCCGGTGTTTCTGCCTTTGATGATCTCGACCAGCATCATCTTCTCGACCGGCGAGAAGAAGTGGATGCCGACGAATTTGCCCTGGTCCTTGAAACCTTCGGCCAGCGAGGTGATCGGCAGCGTCGACGTGTTCGACGCGAAGATCACGTCCGGCTTCAGATATTCCTGCGCCTTGGCGAAGGTCTCGGCCTTGACCTTGCGGTCCTCGAACACGGCCTCGATAACGAGGTCGACGTCCTTCAGCGCAGCGTAGTCCGCAGTCGGCGTAATGCGCGCGAGCAGCGCATCGGCGTCACCGGGCTTGGCGCGGCCCTTCTTGATCTGCTCCTCGATCACCTTCTGCGCATGCGCCTTGCCCTTGTCGGCACTCTCCTGGTCGCGGTCGATCAGGACGACGTCGAGGCCGGCACGGGCCGAGACGTAGCCGACGCTCGCACCCATGAAGCCGGCGCCGATCACCGCGATCTTCTTCACCTGGGTCGGGGCTACGTCCTTCGGACGGCGCGCGCCCTTGTTCAGCTCCTGCATCGACAGGAACAGGCTGCGGATCATCGCGGCCGCTTCCTTCGAACGCAGCACCGAGGTGAAGTAGCGCGACTCGACGCGCAGTGCCGCGTCGATCGGCAGCTGCAGGCCTTCATAGACGCAGCTCATGATCGCACGCGCGGCGGGATAATTGTCGTAGGTCTCGCGGCGATAGATCGCGTTGCCCGCCGGGAACATCATCATGCCGGCCTTGGAGAACACCGGACCGCCCGGCGGCTTGAAGCCCTTCTCGTCCCAGGGCGCGACGGCCTTGCCGCCGCCCTTGATCCAGTCTTTCGCTGCCTTGACGAGATCAGCCGCAGGGACGATGGCGTGAATGAGATTCAGCGCCTTGGCTTTCTCGACCGTGACCGGATCGCCCTTGAGCAGGATCGTCATCGCGTCCTGCGGCGGTACCAGGCGCGGCACGCGCTGCGTGCCGCCGGCGCCGGGGAACAGGCCGACCTTGACCTCGGGCAGGCCGAGGCGCGTCTTGGGATTTTCCGCCGCCACGCGGTAGTGGCAGCACAGCGTGATCTCGAAACCGCCGCCGAGCGCGAGGCCGTTGATCGCGGCCGCCCACGGCTTGCCGGAGGTCTCGATCGAGCGCAGCACCTGCGAGAAGCGCCGGCTCTGGTCGAACAGCATCTGGTTCGCGGCGGTCTCGTCCTGCTCCTTCAGGACCTTGGCGTAGGCCTGGTTCATGCCCTCGAGCATCGACAAATCGGCGCCGGCGCAGAACGCTTCCTTGGCGGAGGTGATGACGACGCCCTTCACCGCGGCGTCGGCCGTGGTTTCCTTGACGATCGCATCGAGCTCACTGGTCGAGGTCTCGTCGAGCACGTTCATCGAACGACCCGGGATGTCCCAGGTGACGAGCGCGATGCCGTCGGAATCGGTTTCAACCTTGAAGTTCTTGTAAGCCATGTTGGTTGCTCCTCGGTGCCGCAGCCGATCTCAGGCGCGGCGGTTGACTTGAGATCTCGTCTTACCCTCTCCCCTTGTGGGAGAGGGTCCGAGCGAAGCGAGGGGGTGAGGGGTCTGCATCCGCGGAGACAGACCCCTCACCCGGCTCGAACCCGCTCCGCGTGTTCGCGCCACCCTCTCCCACAAGGGGAGAGGGTAAGAAATCAGACCCGCTCGATGATGGTCGCGGTGCCCATGCCGCCGCCGATGCACAGCGTCACAAGGGCGGTGGACTTGTTGGTGCGCTCGAGCTCGTCGAGCACGGTGCCCAAAATCATCGCGCCGGTGGCGCCAAGCGGATGGCCGAGCGCGATCGCGCCGCCATTGACGTTGATCCTGGCGTTGTCGATGTCGAACGCCTGGATGTAGCGCAGCACCACCGAGGCAAAGGCTTCGTTGAGCTCGAACAGGTCGATGTCCGACTTCTTCATGCCCGAACGCGCGAACAGCTTTTCGGTGACGTCGACCGGACCGGTCAGCATCATCGCGGGCTCGGAGCCGACGTTGGCGAAGGCGCGGATTTTTGCGCGCGGCTTCAGGCCGTATTTCGCACCCGCTTCCTTGCTGCCGAGCAGCACGGCGCCGGCGCCGTCGACGATGCCCGACGAGTTGCCGGCGTGGTGCACGTAATTGACGCGCTCGATTTCCGGGTGCGACTGCACCGCGACGCCGTCAAAGCCGCCCATCTGCGCCATCATCGTGAACGACGGCTGGAGCTGTGCCAGCGACTGCATCGTCGTCGAGGGACGCATGTGCTCGTCCTTGGCGAGGATGGTGAGGCCGTTGATGTCCTTCACGGGCACGATGGACTTGTTGAACCGGCCCTCATCCCAGGCCTTGCCGGCGCGCTGCTGGCTCTGCACGGCATAGGCGTCGACGTCGTCGCGCGAGAAGCCATATTTCGTGGCGATCAGATCGGCCGAGACGCCCTGCGGCATGAAGTAGGCCGGCACCGCCATCGACGGGTCCATCGGCCAGGCGCCACCGGAGGCGCCGATGCCGACGCGGCTCATGGATTCGGCGCCGCCGCCGATCACGAGCTCATGCTGGCCGCTCATCACCTGGGCTGCGGCAAAATTCACGGCGTCGAGGCCGGAAGCGCAGAAGCGGCTGATCTGCACGCCGGGCACGGCTTCACCGAGGCCGGCCTTGAGCGCGGCGAAGCGCGCGATGTCGGAGCCGGCTTCGCCGACGGGGTCGACCACGCCGAGCACGACGTCGTCGACGGAATCTTCCGGCAAATTGTTGCGGTCCTTCAGCGCCTTCAGCGGCACGGTAGCGAGCGCGAGCGCCGTCACCTCGTGCAGCGCGCCGTCCGCCTTGCCGCGGCCGCGAGGGGTTCGGACGTGGTCGTAGATATAGGCATCTGCCATGGGAGCCTCCTGATTGCAGTTATTGGTTACGACCGCGGCGCGGTCGGATCATTGGCGAAGCGGGAAGCCTCAGAAAGCTTCCGCCGGCAGTTCCATGATGGTGGCGCAGCCGGCCTGGATGCGCGCGAGATTGGCGGCGGTCTCCGGCAGCATGCGCTCCATGAAGAAGCGGCCGGTGACGAGCTTGGTCGAGAGATAGGGCGTCGCTCCGCTCGCGGCAATCTTCGCCTGCGTCACCTTGGCCATCTTCGCCCACATGTAGCCGAGCGCGACGAAGCCGAAGAGATGCAGGTAATCGGTTGCGGCAGCACCGGCATTGTCCGGCTTCGCCATGGCATTCTGCATCAGCCACGTGGTGGCCTGCTGGAGATGGCCGAGCGAAGCCGAGAGCGGCGCGATGAAGGGTTTTAGTGCCTCGTCGCCGCCGTTCTCCTTGGCGAAGGCCATGACCTCGCCGAAGAAGGCCATGATGGCACGGCCGCCGTCGCGCGGCAGCTTGCGGCCGACCAGGTCGAGCGCCTGGATGCCGTTGGCGCCTTCATAGATCATCGCAATACGCGCATCGCGCACGAACTGCTCCATGCCCTGCTCGGCGATGTAGCCGTGGCCGCCATACATCTGCTGCGCCTGCACCGCGTTGGCAAAGCCGTAGTCGGTGAGGAAGCCTTTCAGTACCGGCGTCATCAGGCCCATGTGATCGTCGGCGGCCTGCCGGTCCTTGGGATCCTCGGAGCGATGGGCGACGTCGCTCTTCAGCGCGGTCCACATCACGAAGGCGCGCGCGGCCTCGTTGAAGGCGCGGATCGAGAGCAGGGTGCGGCGCACGTCGGGATGCACGATGATCGGGTCGGCCTGCTTGTCCGGCGCCTTGACGCCGGTCAGCGAGCGGCCCTGGATGCGGTCGCGGGCATAGGCGACCGCGTTCTGATAGGCGACCTCGGACTGCGCGAGACCTTGAACGGCGACGCCGAGGCGGGCCTCGTTCATCATCACGAACATGCCTTGCATGCCCTTGTTCTCTTCGCCGATCAGCCAGCCGGTGGCGCTGTCGTAGTTCATCACGCAGGTGGAATTGCCGTGAATGCCCATCTTGTGCTCGATCGAGCCGCACACCACGCCGTTGCGTGCGCCGACCGAACCATCGGCATTGACCAGGAATTTCGGCACCACGAACAGCGACACGCCCTTGATGCCGGCCGGTGCGCCCTCGATGCGGGCGAGCACGAGGTGGATGATGTTGGGGGCGAGGTCATGCTCACCTGCCGAGATGAAGATCTTCGTGCCCGTGATCTTGAAGCTGCCGTCGGGCTGGCGGATCGCCTTGGTGCGGAGCATGCCGAGATCGGTGCCGCAATGCGGCTCGGTCAGGTTCATGGTGCCGGTCCACTCACCCGCCACCATCTTCGGCACGTAGGTCTGCTTCTGCTCGGGCGAGCCGTGCACGATCAGCGCCGCGGTCGCGCCCATGGTGAGGCCGCCATACATCGAGAACGCCATGTTGGCGGAGATCTGGAATTCGTTGACCGCCTGGCTCAGCGTCACCGGCAGGCCCTGGCCGCCGAACTCGGTCGGCGCCGACAGGCCAAGCCAGCCACCCTCTGCCACTTGCTTGAAAGCGTCCTTGAAGCCCGTCGGCGTGGTGACGCTGCCGTCATCGGCGCGCTTGCAGCCTTCGAGATCGCCGACGCGGTTGAGCGGCTGCAGCACTTCTTCCGCGAGCTTCGCGGCTTCGCCGAGAATGGCTTCGCGCACGTCGCTCGACGCATCGGAGAAGCCGGCCAGATTGTCGTAGCGATCGATCTGGAAGACGTCGTTGAGCAGGAAGTTCACGTCTTCGACGGGGGCTTTATAGATCGGCATGGTGGTCTCCCGGCAGGCGGTCTGAAGTGATGATGTTGGCTTAGGATTGCGCGGCGGCCAACTGCTCCGCCATCAGGCGGTGCAGCATGTTGATCGCCTTGAGCGGACGCACCATCACCTTGAAATGGGTGATGCGTCCTTCGGCATCGAAGGTGATGATGTCGACACCGTTGATCTCGATGCCGTCGATGACATTCTTGAATTCGAGCACTGCGCCGTCAGCGCTTTTCCACTCGCCGACATAGGTGAAGCCGGGACCGCCGAGCACCTTCTCGGCACTGGTGAGATATTTGAAGGTGATGTCGCGGCCGCGCTGTGGCGAATGCACCACGGGGCTTTCGAACACGGCGTCAGGATGGAGCAGGTCCCAGAGCGCGGCGCGGTCGTGGGACTTCATAAAGGCGTACCAGGAATCGAGGCCGGTCATTCTCAGGTGCCTCCCTTGATCAAAGGCCTTCCTGATCGAAAGGCCTTGGCAAAAACGCGAAAACAACCCCATGCACAGTAGCGCGATGGCCGATAAGGGCGGGTCTGAAGCCCGCCTCATATGCACATTGACGCATATGCACCGATGCGCATAAAGTCAAGTCAATTGGTCGGGACCTCGAAAGGGAGCTGGTGTCATGGCGCTCGGCGACGCAATCCTCGCATGCCTGACGGAACGTCCGATGACGGGCTACGAGCTCGCCAAGACATTCGATTCCTCGATCGGCTTCTTCTGGAAAGCCGACCACCAGCAAATCTACCGCGAGCTCTCGAAGCTGCGCGACCGCGGCTTCATCCAGGGGCGCGAGGTCGTGCAATCGGGCAAGCCCAACAAACTGATTTATACGCTGACTCCCGAGGGCCGAACAGCGCTGCGGCACTGGGCCGCGCGGCCGAGCACACCGCCCTCGATCAAGGACGACCTGCTGGTGCGGCTGCACGCGCTCGACAGCATCGACATCGAGCCCATGCGCACCGATCTGATGGCCCGGCTGGAGCACCACCGCGACCGGCACGAGAACTACGAACGGATTCTCAAGAAACGATTCCCGGACGGCTCGGCGTCGGGCGTGCTCGACCTCGGCAATTTGCTGCTGCTTCAGCTCGGTGCCCGCCACGAGCAGATGGTGGCCGATTTCTGCGAAGAGGCGCTCCAGGCGCTATCGGCGATGAGCGGCAAGGGCACGGTCGTGCCGCTGGAGGACGGCAAGCGCGAGGGGAAAGGCTAGCTCGTCAGCGGCCCTAGTACTTCGTGACGACAGGCTTATCCCAGTTGAACCGGACATTGACGCCGGCGCGGACGATGTCGTCCGTCAGCCTGACGTCGCGCGTGACGGCGCCGCTGATCGGCGGATCGACATATCGTTTGCTGCCAAAATCGACGTGCACATATTCGAGCTTGAGGGTCACGGCGCCCCAGGTATCGACATAGGCCGCCCATTCACCACCGAGCCCGGCCGCCAGGCCGGTGCGGGTCTGGGAGCTGGTGACCTGCACCACTTGGTTGGACACGGTGACCTCGGTGCCGGCGAAGGCGATACCGGCCGTGCCATAGATCAGAAACTGATCGAGCGCGTAACCGACACGGCCGCGGAACATATCGATCCATTTTTCCCGCGTGCCGCTCGTCACCCCGACATTGAAGGGCGGCAGATCCTGCACCTTGCCGTGCTGGTTGGTCCATGACGCGTCGTTCTCGAAGCCGAGCACGGTCTTTTCGATCTGGAAATCGCAGCCGAAGACTCCGCCCGCGACGGCAGCGCCGCTGAGATTGAAAGTCCCTGTGATCGTCGGCCCTGAGGCGTCGCCGACGCGCCGGACATGCTCGCTCTTGCCCCAGTTGCCGCCGCCCTGGATGCCGACATAGCAGCTGGTCCAATTGTATCCCGCGGGCGCCGGCGCCTTCACCGCAGGCGCCGCCGCCGGGGCATCGGCGGCAACAGCATGCGATGCCAGTCCGGCCGCCATCGCGGCCACGAGCAACCTTTTCATGTCAGCCAACAATCCAGTCAGGCAAGAACCTGCCCGTGGATCGGGCCGTTCTCTATCCATTGAGACGTGCGGATCGGGCGAGTGGCGAAATCTTTGTCGGGGCGCGGCTTTGGGGCCGGTGCCTGGCGGCAAGCAGGTTCCCGGCGCCCAACTTTAAGACACCGTCAACGGGTTCCTTAACCCGTTATTTACCGTAACAGACAAAAGTCGGTTTTCGAGGCAGACGACCCGCGCCAAATCCGATTGTCTTTACAACCGGCACGCGTGGGGAGGCTGGAGGCGCCGGGTGGGGCGCCGGAGTCGGAACCGGACAGAGTCATGAATTCGCGCGTATCGTGGAGTGTTGACGGCATCGATCCATCCGTCAGGGAGCGGGCCGAAGCTGCTGCGCGTCGCGCCGGCATGTCACTCAACGATTGGCTGAACTCCACACTCGGCGAGACCGCCCCGCCGAATTTTCGCGGACCTTACGATCAACGCCAAGAACAACGCCAAGAACAGCGTCAAGAGCAGCGCCCGCAACAGATGCCGAGCCAGGAGAGCCGCGACGTCGCCGACATCCACCAGCGGCTCGACGCGATCACCCAGCAGATCGAACGGATTTCAAAGCCCGCGCCGCGCCAAGATGCTTCACGACAGGACGCGTCGCGGCCAGACGTCTCGCGCGAGCAGGGCGTCGCGCGCCAGCTCAACGACGCGATCTCGCGGCTTGATGCCCGGCTGTCGCAAATCTCAAAGCCGCAGCAGCCTCAGCGGCCGGCACCGGCTCCGGCACCCGTCGAGACGCGCCAGCGCCAGGCCGATATGGTCGAGCGCGCGGCCGCACAAGTCTATCGCAATTCACCTCCGTTGAGCCCGGCGTCGTTCGACGTTGCCGTCGCCGAGATCACGGCCCGGCAGAGCGAGCTCGACGGCTTTGCGCCGCGACAGATGCCGCCCCGTGCCGCGCCGTCGATTGCACCGGCGGCAGCTCCTTTCGCGCCCCCGATGGCGCCGCCCGCGCCTGCCTACGCCCCGCCGCCCCCGCAGCCGGGGCCGGATTTCACGTCGCTCGAGCGCCATTTGCTCAAGATCACGAGCCAGATCGAGTCGCTCCAGCGACCTGACAACACCGAGCAGGCGATCAACGCGTTCCGCAGCGAGCTCGCCGAGATCCGCCACGCCATCACCGAGGCGATGCCGCGCCGCGCGATCGAATCGATCGAGAACGAGATCCGCTCGCTGCACCGTCGCATCGACGAGACCCGCTCGTCCGGGACGGACGGCCAGGTCCTGTCGGGCATCGAGCACGCGCTGTCCGAGATCAAGCAGGTGCTGCGCACGCTGACGCCGGCCGAGCAGCTCACCGGCTATGACGAGGCGATCCGCAACCTCGGCGCCAAGCTCGATCTGATCCTGCGCGCCAATGACGACCCGTCGACGGTGCGGCAGCTCGAAGGCGCGATCTCGGCGCTGCGCGGCATCGTCTCCAACGTCGCCTCCAACGAAGCCCTGGCGCGTCTTTCCGAAGACGTGCAGCTGCTGTCGTCCAAGGTCGACCAGGTCACCCGCTCGTCCGGCCCCAGCGACAGCTTTGCGGTGCTGGAGCAGCGCATCGCGGCGCTCACCGCCGCGCTGGAAACGCGCGAGCGGCCGGCGCCCACCGAGAGCAGCGAGCATCTCGAAGCCGCGATCCGTGCGCTGTCGGACCGTTTCGACCGCATGCAGGTCGGCAACGATTCCGCCTCGACCTTTGCGCATCTCGAACAGCGGGTCTCGTATCTGCTGGAGCGGATCGAGGCCGCCTCCGATCCGCGCAACGGCAATCTAAGCCGCGTCGAGGATGGACTGCACGACATCCTGCGGCATCTGGAGCGGCAGCAGGCGACCTATTCCGCCCTCGCCGAAAGCCGCAATTCGGCACCGTCTGCCGATTCCGGCATGGTCGATCTGGTCAAGCGCGAGCTCTCCGACATCCGCTTCAGCCAGGCCGAGACCAACCGCAGCACCCAGGATTCGCTCGAGGCCGTGCACAGCGCGCTCGGCCATGTCGTCGATCGCCTCTCAATGATCGAGGGTGATCTGCGCGCGGTGCGCACGGCGCCGGCGGCACCCGCACCGCAGCCGATGCCCATGTCGACGTCCATGTCGATGCCGATGGCCGCGCCCATGGAGCCCGCGCCTGTCGCGCGCGAGCCGTGGCAGCAGCCACAGCAGCAGCCGAAATACGATCCGAAGCCGGAGCTGCAGAACCCGGCCGCCGCGCAACAGCCGCCACAGGGCGCTTTCGTTGCCGCGCCGCGCGAATTCCATGCCGCCGCACCGGCCGCGCCGCCGCCGGTGCCAGCGGCACCGCCCGTTCCGCCGCGTGCGATCAGCGAGATCCTCGAGCCGCACACGGCGCCCGCGCGCGCCGCGCTCGCACCGGAATTGCCGCCGGACCATCCGCTCGAGCCGGGCACACGGCCGGGCGGCCGCGTCGCCACGCCGTCGGAGCGCATCGCCGCGTCCGAAAGCGCGATCAGCGAAATCCCCGCCGCGCCGAAAGAGCCGGTGTCGTCGTCGAGCTTCATCGCGGCCGCGCGCCGCGCCGCGCAGGCCGCCGTCGCGCAGCCGGAAAAGCCGGCCCGCGGCGCCAAGGCAAGTGCGAAGGCAGCCGCCAAGGCGGCCATCGCAGGCCGCGCCAAGGACAAGGGCCAGGAAGGCGGCTCGACCATCACCTCGAAGATCCGTTCGCTGCTGGTCGGCGCGAGCGTGGTCGTGATCGTGCTCGGCACGTTCAAGATGGCGATGAATCTGCTCGATGGGGGCGGTCCGCCGCCGTCACCGCAGGCGATGGAGAATTCGTCGCCCGCGCCCATGCCGCAGGCTCCGCCGCCGGTCGAGACCAAGCCCGCCACGCCCGAGCAGGTTACGCCGTCGATGACCTCGCCGACGCCGATCGGGAAGCAGTCGCTGAATAATCCCGCGCCGGCTCCCGTGGCAGGGGCGGGTGGCTCGGCTTCGGTCGAAATCCCGCCGGTCCCCGCGACGCCACCACCGCCTGCGGCGAGCAACGACATCACTGGCGCGCTGTCGGGCACGAGCCGCGCGAAGCTCGGCATGATCCAGGTGCCGCCGAGCGAGAAGCTTCCTGACGGCATCGGCGGTCCGGTGCTGCGCACCGCCGCGATGAAGGGCGATGCGACCGCGGCCTACGAGATCGGCGTGCGCTTTGCCGAGGGCAAGGGCGTCGCTGCGAATTACGATGAAGCCGCCAAATGGTACGACCGCGCGGCGCAGGCCGGCGTGGTGCCCGCGACCTTCCGCCTCGGCACGCTCTACGAGAAGGGCCTCGGGGTGAAGAAGGACGCCGACATCGCCCGCCGCTACTACACGCAGGCCGCCGAGCGCGGCAACGCCAAGGCGATGCACAATCTCGCCGTGCTCGACGCCGACGGCGGCGGACGCGGCGCCAATTACAAGAGCGCGGCGCAGTGGTTCCGCAAGGCCGCCGATCGCGGCGTCGCCGACAGCCAGTTCAACCTCGGCATCCTCTATGCCCGCGGCATCGGCGTCGAACAGAACCTCGCCGAATCCTACAAATGGTTCACGCTTGCGGCCGGCCAGGGTGACGCGGATGCGTCCGGCAAGCGCGACGACGTCGCCAAGCGACTCGATCCGCAGTCGCTCGCCGCCGCCAAGCTCGCGATCCAGACGTTCAGCGCGGAGCCGCAGCCCGACGACGCCGTCAATGTCACGGCGCCCGCCGGCGGCTGGGACAGTGCGCCGCAGGCAAACGCAAAGCCCGCGCCGAAGCCGGTCGCGACCAAGCGCTCGGCCTCGGCGGCGCACTAAACAGTTTTGGTACGGACTTTCCTCTTGTCGTCGCCCGGCTTGACCGGGCGACCCAGTATTCCAGAGACGCCGGTTTGATGCGGAGAGGCTGCGGCGTACTGGATGCCCCGGTCAAGCCGGGGCATGACAGCGAAGCAAGTGGCGAAATCCCAGGCTCGCAGAGAAACAGCGACCTGATCCATCTTAGGCCGTTCACCACGCATCAAAATTCCTGATCCGCGTCCCCGCGAATTCCGCTATTGAGGGGCGCGGCAATCGTTCCGACCGTCCGGCGAGCATTTCCGCGCAATCGATCCATTTCGCCGGAGTGTGGTCCTTCGATGCAGCTCTATCTCCCGATCGCCGATCTGCCGGTCAACATCTTCCTGGTGCTGGCGATGGGCGCGGCGGTCGGCTTCGTCTCCGGCATGTTCGGGATCGGCGGCGGCTTCCTGATGACGCCGCTTCTGATCTTCATCGGAATCACGCCGGCGGTCGCGGTCGCCTCCGTTGCGAGCCACATCGCGGCTTCCTCCTTTTCCGGCGCGCTCTCTTATTGGCGGCGGCGTGCGATCGACCCGGCGCTGGCGAGTGTGCTGTTATGCGGCGGCGTCACCGGCACGGCGCTCGGGGTGTGGACCTTCACGCAGCTTCGCGCGCTCGGCCAGCTCGATCTGATGATCGCGTTGTCCTACGTGGTGCTGCTCACCACGGTCGGCAGCCTGATGTTCTCCGAGGGCCTGCGCGCCCTGATGCGGACCCGTCGCGGCGCGGTGCCGCCACGGCGCACGCACAGCTGGATTCACGGCCTGCCGCTGAAAATGCGGTTCAAGCGCTCGAAGATCTACCTCTCGGTCATTCCCGTCGTGATCGTCGGCATCGTGATCGGTTTCATCGGCGCCATCATGGGCATCGGCGGCGGCTTCATCCTGGTGCCGATCATGATCTATCTGCTGCGGGTGCCGACCTCGACGGTGATCGGGACCTCGATGGTTCTGACGCTGGTCACGATGCTGTTCGCGACCTTGCTGCATGCGGTGACCAATCACCTCGTCGACGCGGTGCTGGCGCTGATCCTGATGGTCGGCGGCGTCACCGGCGCGCAGTTCGGCGCCCGCGCCGGCCAGAAGATCCGCGGCGAGCAGCTGCGGCTGTTGCTGGGCCTGCTGATCCTTTCAGTCGGCGTCCGCTTCGCCATCGAGCTGGTGATCCGGCCCGAGGATCTCTTCACCATCCGTGAATTGGGAGTGAGCGGATGATGCGCGCAGCTCTCGCGATCCTTCTCGTCCTGCTGCTCGGCTCGGCCGCGCGTGCCGAGCGACTGATCGTGTCGGTCTCCAACCATCGCGTCACGGTGACGCCGAACTATTCCGGCGAGGAACTGGTGCTGTTCGGCTCGGTCGAGAAGGACGCCTCCACGCCCGCGGACCGCAAGAGCTACGATCTCGTCGTCACCGTGATGGGCCCGCGCGCCGACATGGTGACGCGGCGCAAGGAGCGCACCTTCGGGATCTGGATCAACACCGACTACCGGCAGTTCCTGGCGGTGCCGAGCTATCTCGCGCTGTTCGCCAACCGCCCCTTCGATGTCATCACCTCGCCCGAGATCGCGCGGCGGCAGCAGATCGGGCTCAACAACGTGCTGCTAACCCAACGGGTCAGCGGCGACTATGCCGACGTGGTGCCGAACGATGCGTTCCGCTCGGCCTTCATCCGCCTGCGAACCCAGAAAGGTCTCTACCGCGAGGACCCGAGCGCGGTGACGTTCCTGACCCCGACGCTGTTCCGTACCGGCATTCCCCTGCCGGAGGAGGTGCCGATCGGCACCTATGAGGTGGAAATCAAGCTGTTCGCGAACGGCGCGTTGGTCACCAAGACCGAGACCGCGTTCGAGATCGTCAAGGTGGGCTTCGAGCAGTTCGTCGCGACGAGCGCGCGGCAGCACGGGCTGATCTATGGCCTCGCGACCGCCGCGATGGCGCTGATGACGGGGTGGATGGCGTCGATCGTGTTTCGGAAGGATTAGCGTCCGTCATTGCGAGGAGCACCGCTCTCTCCTCCCGTCATCGCCCGGCTCGACCGGGCGATCCAGTATTCCAGAGGCCTTCGTCGAATAGCTCGCTCTCGCAACGACCGCCGCGGCGTACTGGATGCCCCGGTCAAGCCGGGGCATGACAGCTGAGCCTCACGGCGCCTCAACCACCGTCGGCACGCCCGGCACCAGCAATCGCAACCGGGTCCCGAAGCCGAGCACATCAAAGGTCTTGCGCAGATCCTCGCTGTTCTGGCGGAAATGCGCCCAGCCCTCGGTATGCACCGGCACGATCATCGCATCCGGAAAGGCGCGCGCGGTCTCGATGGTGTCGTTGGTGTCCATGGTGAGGTGGAACGGTCCGCGCGTTTGCGCGGCGCCGGCGAACGGCAGCACGACGCCGCATTTGAAGCGGCGCGCGACCTCGGCGACGCCGTCGAACCAGGTGGTGTCGCCGCTGATATAGACGTCGCTCGTGTCCGTCCGGCTCGAGGACACCACGAAGCCGATGACGTCGCCCGACAGCGGCTCGATGCCGGCCGGGCCGTGGCGCGCCGGTGTCGCGGTGATCGTCAGCGTGTTGCCGTCACGGTCCTTCAGATGCGAGGTCGCCCAGGGCGCGAGGCCCTCGACATGGCCGCCGAGACGTTTTGCGCCGGCCTCGGTCGTCAGCACGCGCTTTGCGTGCTTGAGATACGCGCGGCCGGAATTGTCGAGATTGTCCGAGTGCTGGTCGTGGCTGAGCAGGACGGCATCGATCGGGCCGATCGCGTCGGCCTTCATCGCGGGACCAATGGTCTTCTCCAGCGTCACATGCGGCAGCTGGTAGGCGCCGGGCGCATCGAAGGTCGGATCAGTGAGCAGGCGAAAGCCGTCGATCTCGATCAGCGCGGTAGGGCCGCCGATCAGGGTGATGGAAATGGGCATCAGAAAGCTCCTCTTACGCGACGGGCTTTGCGGGGCGCGTCACCAGGTAAATTCCGAGCGCGACCGGGATGATGCCGAGCAGGTCGCGGGCCTCGACATGCTCGCCGAGCACGATGTAGGCGAACAGCATGCCGAGCGGCGGCATCAGGAAATGATAGGCGCTCGCAGCCGTTGCGCCACACACTTTCAGGCCAGTAGGCGAGGATCGAGCCGCCGAGCACGAGGAAGGCGAAGGCGCCGACCAGGCCCGGGGTGAAATCGATCGCGTGCACGTCGGCGAAGGTGAACGCGACCGGCGTCAGCACGATGCCGGCGGCGAGGTTCTGCACGCCATTGCCGATCCACAGGCTTCCCTTCGGCGCGAGCAGCTTGAACAGAATCGTGCCGGCGACGATGGAGGCGAGCGAGGCCAGCGTGAAGACGATGCCGTGCAGGGAGTCGGTACCGACCGACAGGCGATGCCAGACGATCAGGGTCACGCCGATGATGCCGAGCAGGAGACCGCCCGCCTTGCGCCAGCTCATGCCTTCGCCAAGCAGCAATGCGGCGAGCGCCGCCGTGAATACCGGATTTGCCGAGACGATCAGGCCGCCGAGGCCGGCGGAGACTGATTGCAGGCCGGTGTAGCCGAGCCCGAGATAGAGTGCGTTGTTGGCGATGCCGAGCACGGCGAAGATCGTGGCATCGCGCCAGGACAATGACCAGCCATCACCGCGGATCAGCGTCGCACCGAGGATCAAAATGCCGGCGAGCGAGAAGCGCGCGGCGAGCAGGATCAGCGGCGGGCAATGGGTGACGCCGATCTTGCCGGCGACGAAGGCATAGCTCCAGAGCAGGCAAAACAGCCCGATGGCGAGCGGCAGCGTGTTGAACCGGCTGCGGGGGACGGACATCGAGGGGGCGAGGGACATGAGGGCATTCTCCTGAGCCTTCGATCTAGGGAGCCGGCTTGTCATTTGGAAATTAAATGATTAACTTCCAATCAGTGGATTTTCGAATGGAGGCGGCCATGCTCGACCTGGAGCTCCTGCGCAGCTTCGTCTCGGTGGTCGAGGCCGGCGGCTTCACCCGCGCCGGCGAGCGGGTCCACCGCACGCAATCGACCGTCAGCCAGCAGATCAAGCGGCTGGAGGAGGACGTCGGCCAGGTCCTCTTGCACCGTGACGGCAAGGACGTGCGCCCCACTGAGGCCGGCGAACGGCTGCTGTCCTATGCCCGGCGGCTGCTCACGCTCGCCGAGGAGGCGCGCGACGTGCTGCGCGAGCCCGACAGTGAAGGCGCGATTCGGCTTGGCATCCCCGAGGATTTTGCGGCGTACCGGCTGGCAAAACTGCTCGGCGCCTTCTCGCGCTCACATCCGGGTCTGCGAATGGATGTGCGCGCCGACCAGAGCAAGAACCTGTCCCGCGACCTCGAACGCGGCGAGCTCGACCTGGCGCTGTTCAAGCGCGAGGCCGGCGCGAAAGGCGCCATCGCGGTTTGGCCGGAGCGGGTGCACTGGGTCACCAGCAAGAGCCATCCGGTCGACGTCAACGCCTCGTCCGTGCCGCTGATCGGATTTCCGCTCGGCTGCCTCTACCGCGCCGGCGCCATCCACGCGCTGGAAAGCGCGGGCCGCGCCTGGCACATGTCTTACTCGTCATCGAGTCTCGCGGGCATCCAGGCTGCGGTCGCCGCCGGCATGGGCTTAAGCATTTTGTCGGAGATGTCGATCCAGTCCGACCATCGCGTGCTGACCGCGAAGGACGGTTTTGAGCCGATCAACCGGACCGAAGTGGCGCTGATGGCTTCGCCCGGTGCCAGCCCCGCAACGCTGCGGCTTGCCGATCGGCTCGCGGAGTTCTGCGACAATGTACAGGCGAAGGCGGCGTGATCACTCCGCGGCAATCACCGTGAGCTCCGGCCACAGCGCCTTCCATCGCACGGCCTTCACCGCGTAGCTCGCCGCTGAAAAATTCGGACCCGGATTGGGCCGCGCGATCAATCCTGCAATGTCGTCGAAGCCGTGCGGCGCGTAGACCTCAAAGCCGTCGCCTGCGCGCCTCACGCCGACCTGCGTGTTCTGGGTGAGGAAGCGGTCGATGCCGCCGGTCGAGCATGTCAGGGGCGGGTAGGGCAGGCCGTGCTTGCCGGGATACCAAAGGTGCACGCGCGCCTGGTTGCGGGTCTCGATCTTGACGCCGAGATGCGAGAGCCGCGCGTGCAGCGTGCGGATCACCGTGTCCTCCGCCTCCCATGAGGTGTCAGGATCGAAATAGAACACGTCGTAATCGGCGATGCCATGATCGACCGCGCGGTCCGTGAGTACGTTCCACGCCGTCTGCACCAGACACCCTGACACGAGCCACGCATCGGGCAGCGCGAGCGAGGCGAGCTCGCCGATGATTGCAACATTGACCGGGTTCTTCAGCGCCAGCGTGAGGAAGCGGTCGCGATCCATCGCAGCCATCATTCACGCGCTGGCATCGAACGTGGCGCGTGCCGTCTTCGAGGCGAGGCCGCGCCAGCGCCGCCGCAGGAACAGCTCGACGATCGCGCGCTTCGCCTTGGACAGGCGGATCAGCACGATCGGATAGTCGGCGTAGTGATCGGTGAAATAGAAGATCTTTGGCTGGCTCTCGACCAGCATCGCGCGCTCGTCGATGGGAACGTCGGGCATGACAAGGGTGTCGCCGTCCTCCTTCAGCCGCGCCAGCATCTTCTTGCGCACTTTCAGCGCGGGCGTGCCGTAGGAGGTGCCGTCCTCGACCTCCGGCCACGTCAGCGCAAATTTTCTGACGTCGTCGAAGGTCATCTGCCGTCTCCGCAATTGACGCCCTCATCCTGAGGAGCCCGCGAAGCGGGCGTCTCGAAGGATGGCTGCTCGAGAGATCGGGGCTTCATGGTTCGAGATGGCGCTTCGCGCCTCCTCACCATGAGGGCCTTCGTCAGTGCACCGCGGTGAAGAACCGCGCGAGCCGGAAGCCGGAGAGCCAGGTCCACACCGGCTGGCCGCGCATGCCGAGATCCCAGGATCCGAGCACGGCATCCGCGCGTCCGACCAGATTGTCGATCGGCAACAGGCCGACGCCGCCGGAGCGGAGGGGCACGCGGCTGTCGGCGGAATTGTCGCGGTTATCGCCGAGCACGAAGAGGTGGCCGGGCGGCACCGTCACTTCAGGCGTGTTGTCGAGCGGACCGTTGTCGCGCATCTTGAAGATCAGATGCGACACGCCGTTCGGCAGCGTCTCGATGTAGCGGTAGGCGGGCTCGCTGCCGCCATTGTCGTCTTCGGCGGCGCCAACGCCATCCGGCTTCAGCTCGGCGGGACGGTCGTTGATGAAGAGCTGGCCCTGCCGCATCTGGATGCGGTCGCCGGGCAGACCCACGACGCGCTTGACCCAGGCCTGTGAGCGATCGCCGGGCCAGCGGAACACGACGACGTCGCCCTGCTTCGGCGTCTCCGCGAAGACGCGGCCGCTTTCGGGCAGGTTGATCTGGATCGGCAGCGACGAGGTGCCGTAGCCATAGGGGAATTTCGAGGCGAGCAGCGCGTCGCCGATCAGGAGCGTCGGCTCCATCGAACCCGACGGCACGTAGAACGGCTCGGCGAGCGCGCCCTTGGCGATGAACACGGCGGCGACGATGCCGGCGAGCTGCATCAGCTGACCAGCCCAGCCGCTGCTCTTCCGCTTGGCGGTGACAGTTACCTTCTCAACGCTCATGCGCCCGTTCCACCTACAGTAATACGTTCCATCAGAAGCGACGGCTGGCCGACGCCGACGGGCACGCCCTGACCGTTCTTGCCGCAGGTGCCGATGCCGGTATCCAGCGCGAGATCGTTGCCGATCATGCGGATGCGATGCAAATCGGTCGGCCCGTTGCCGATCAGCATGGCGCCCTTCAGCGGCGCGCCAATCTTGCCATTCTCGATCTTGTAGGCCTCGGTGCACTGGAACACGTATTTGCCCGAGGTGATGTCGACCTGGCCGCCGCCGAAATTCGCGGCGAACACGCCGTTCTTCACGGACGCCAGGATCTCGGCCGGATCGCGGTCGCCCGCGAGCATGTAGGTGTTGGTCATGCGCGGCATCGGCACATGGGCATAGCCCTGGCGGCGGCCGTTGCCGGTCGGCTTCATGTTCATCAGGCGCGCGTTCTGGCGGTCCTGCATGTAGCCGACCAGAATGCCGTCCTC
Organism: Bradyrhizobium sp. Arg816; assembly: GCF_029989365.1. GTDB lineage: Bacteria > Pseudomonadota > Alphaproteobacteria > Rhizobiales > Xanthobacteraceae > Bradyrhizobium. The sequence goes on from NZ_JAPRAQ010000004.1 coordinate 423,546, forward strand.
GATCAGCACGGTGCGGTTGGTCGGCGTGCCCTCGTCGTCGATCGACAGCGAGCCGCGGCGAGAGGCAATGGTGCCGTCGTCGACCACGGTGACGCCCTTGGCCGCGACCTGCTGGCCCATCAGGCCGGCGAACGCGGACGTCTTCTTGCGGTTGAAATCGCCTTCGAGGCCATGGCCGACCGCCTCATGCAGCATCACGCCGGGCCAGCCGGCACCAAGCACGACGTCCATCTCGCCGGCGGGGGCGGGGATCGATTCCAGATTGACCAGGGCCTCGCGCAGCGCGCCGTCGGCGGCATCGCGCCAGTTCTTGCTCTCGATGAATTCGGCATAGCCGGCGCGGCCGCCATAGCCCTTGCTGCCGCTCTCCTGGCGGTCGCCCTGTCCGGCGACAACGGAGACGTTGACGCGCACCAGCGGGCGGATGTCGCGATAGCTCTCGCCGTCGGGCCGCAGGATCTCGACCACCTGCCAGGTCGCGCCCAGGCTGACGCTGACCTGCCGCACCCGCGGATCCTTGTCGCGTAAGTAGGCGTCGATCTCGGCGAGCAGCTTCACCTTGGTCTCGAAGCCCGGCGCATCCAGCGGATTGTCGTCGGCGTAGAGCCGCACATTGGTGCGCGGGGGCGGGGCCGCAAAGCTGCCCGAATAGCCGCCGCGCACGGCGGCGACTGCGTCGGCGGCGCGAATCAGCGCCGGCAGCGACACGTCGGAGGAATGGGCATAGCCGACCGCGTCGTCCTTAACGGCGCGCAGGCCAAAGCCCTGCGATGTGTCATAGGTCGCCTGCTTCAGCCGCCCATTGTCGAACATCAGCGCTTCGGTCTGGCTGTATTCCAGGAACAGTTCGCCGTCGTCGGCACCGGCAAGCCCGCGTGCGACCTCGTTGCGGACCTGGTCGCGGTCGAGATTGGCGCGGTCGAGCAGGGAAGTTGTGGCTGGATTGGTCATGCGTCCGTCCATTATCGGAAGATGTAGGGCAAGATAATGGTTTCCCGGCGGTTCCGCGAGGGTGCCAGGTGCCACATTACGAAACGATAGGATTCGCCGCGTGCGGACGCGCCTGCCGCCCTACGGCAGCTTGTCATAGCCCTCGCCGAGCCCGTTCAGGCTGAGCGGGAAGCCGATGCCTTCTTCCGGGGTCTCGAAGATGATGAAGGTCGCGGTCTTGGCGGTGCGGAGCTGGCCGAGCAGCTTGTCGTCCATGACGACCTCGGCGACGCAGCCATTGGGCAGGCAGCGGACGAAGCCGGCGCGGCCGACGTCCTGATTGTCGAGCTTCAGCCCGAGGCCGGAGGGCAGCAGCACGCCGAGCGGGGCGACCACCCGCATCAGCCGGCTCTTCTGGTCGGCGGTCTTGAGCACGATCACGGTGAGGCCGGCATTGGAGCGGTCTTCGGCCACCACGCTCTGGATCAGAGCGCATTGCTCGGCCTGGGCGCCCGGCGGGGTGTCGCAGCGGATCTGCCAGTCGCCATGGACGGAGCGCACCGCGCCCTGCGCATGGGCGAGGCCCGGCAGCGCCATGACGACGACCGCGGCCAAGAGGGCGGCCAGCATCGTGAGGCCGCTAGCCCGCCTTGCCATGCTTCTCGAAAACCCCATCGGGTCGGTCCCTCTGCTCGCCTGGGTCGCTCGCGCCTGGCGGACTGATACGGGAATGACGGCGTCTTGAAGGCGATTCGCAAGCAAATTCCGCGCCGCCCACACCGCCATCGCCCGCACGAATCAGGTTCCTGCGCGGCTCTCTGCCAGTGCCTACCGCGGGCAATGCCGCTGTCAAGCCGCGGCATCCCGGGAAACGGTATTTTTCTCTGATGTTACTAGGAAATATCTTGCGGGTGATGGCTGACAGACGGGGCTCAAGACTGCATTGCGATAGATCAAGAATTATGGTTTGAGAGGCTTGATTTCGGCGTTCTAGCGATCTGGCCCCAATTCCTCTTAGAGGTATTCTTGCGCGGCGGTTTGTCAGACGGGCGGATCGAATAAGCGTTTCCCGGAAATAGGGGGATGCACTTGGGGTGATTTCGTTAGGGGAGCGCGAACGGCATGAGGATGTCGATGGGCCAGGTGGGCCGGCACTTGCTGGGATTGGGCGTGGCGGGTCTGACGCTGGCGACGGGCGGTGCGACATTCGCCGCTGAACTCGGGCAACCGGCGCCGTGGGAATGGACGCTTCAGCAATCCGCCTCCCCGGTGATGGACAACATCGTCTGGTTCCACAATTTCCTGTTCGTGCTGATCACGCTGATCACGCTGTTCGTTCTGGCGTTGCTGGTGATCGTGGTCATGAAGTTCAACGCGAAGGCCAATCCGGTGCCGTCGCGGACCACGCACAACACGCTGATCGAGGTGGCCTGGACGCTCGTTCCGGTGCTGATCCTGGTCGGTATCTCGGTGCCGTCGTTCCGCCTGCTGTTCCTCGAGCTCGACGTGCCGAAGGCGGATTTGACCATCAAGGCCACCGGCAAGCAGTGGTACTGGTCCTATGCCTATCCTGATAACGGCAAGTTCGAGTTCGACTCGCTTATGGCCCAGGACAAGCAGCCCCGTCTGCTCGGCGTCGACAACGAGATGGTGGTGCCGGTCAACAAGGTGGTTCGTGTCCAGGTCACCGGCGCGGACGTCATCCACGCCTTTGCGCTGCCGGCTTTCGGCGTCAAGATCGACGCCATTCCGGGGCGGCTGAACGAGACCTGGTTCAAGGCCACCAAGACCGGCATGTTCTACGGCCAGTGCTCGGAGCTCTGCGGCAAGGACCACGCCTTCATGCCGATCGCGATTCGCGTCGTGGAGGACAAGGACTTCGCCTCCTGGGTCGAAACGGCAAAGAAGAAATATGCGAGCGGCGGCACCAGCACTTTCGCCTCCGCGGCCGGCCCGACGCAGTAAGCGCCGGGCGACGGCTCGAGGGGACTGAAAGCGACATAAAGGGCGGGACCGCACAAGGTCCGAACGGGACGCAAGGCAGGATTTGAAAATGGCAACGAGCGCAGCGGCACACGGCGATCACGCGCAAGACCACGGACATGACGAGCACGCCCATCCGACCGGATGGCGGCGCTATGTCTATTCGACCAACCACAAGGACATCGGTACGATGTACCTGATCTTCGCGGTCATCGCCGGTGTCATCGGTGCCGCGATGTCGATCGCGATCCGTGCCGAGCTGATGTATCCGGGCGTGCAGATCTTCCACGAAACGCACACCTATAATGTGTTCGTGACCTCTCACGGCCTGATCATGATCTTCTTCATGGTCATGCCCGCGATGATCGGCGGCTTCGGCAACTGGTTCGTGCCGCTGATGATCGGCGCGCCGGACATGGCGTTCCCGCGCATGAACAACATCTCGTTCTGGCTGCTGCCGGCCTCTTTCGCGCTGCTGCTGATGTCGACCTTCGTCGAGGGCGAGCCGGGTGCCAACGGCGTCGGCGCCGGCTGGACCATGTATGTGCCGCTGTCGAGCTCCGGCCATCCGGGCCCGGCCGTCGACTTCGCGATCCTGTCGCTGCATCTGGCGGGCGCCTCGTCGATCCTCGGCGCCATCAACTTCATCACCACGATCTTCAACATGCGCGCACCGGGCATGACCCTGCACAAGATGCCGCTGTTCGTGTGGTCGATCCTGGTGACTGTGTTCCTGCTGCTGTTGTCGCTGCCGGTGCTTGCTGGTGCGATCACCATGCTGCTCACCGACCGCAATTTCGGCACGACGTTCTTCGCGCCCGACGGCGGCGGCGATCCCGTGCTGTTCCAGCATCTGTTCTGGTTCTTCGGCCACCCCGAGGTGTACATCCTGATCCTGCCCGCCTTCGGCATGGTCAGCCAGATCGTCTCGACCTTCTCGCGCAAGCCCGTGTTCGGCTATCTCGGCATGGCCTACGCCATGGTCGCGATCGGCGGCATCGGCTTCGTGGTGTGGGCGCACCACATGTACACGGTCGGCATGTCCTCGGCGACGCAGGCCTATTTCGTCGCCGCGACCATGGTCATCGCGGTTCCGACCGGCGTGAAGATCTTCTCGTGGATCGCCACGATGTGGGGCGGCTCGATCGAGTTCCGTGCCCCGATGATCTGGGCGGTCGGCTTCATCTTCCTGTTCACGGTCGGTGGCGTCACCGGCGTCGTGCTGGCGAATGCCGGCGTCGACCGCGTGCTCCAGGAGACCTACTACGTCGTTGCGCACTTCCATTACGTGCTGTCGCTCGGTGCGGTGTTCGGGATCTTTGCCGGCTGGTACTATTGGTTCCCGAAGATGTCGGGCTACATGTACAATGAGACGCTGGCCAAGGCGCACTTCTGGGTCACCTTCATCGGTGTGAACCTTGTGTTCTTCCCGCAGCACTTCCTCGGCCTGTCGGGCATGCCGCGCCGCTACGTCGACTATCCCGACGCGTTCGCCGGCTGGAACCTGGTCTCCTCGGTCGGCTCCTACATCTCCGGTTTCGGCGTGCTGATCTTCCTCTATTGCGTGTTCGACGCCTTCGCGAAAAAGGTGCCGGCTGGCGACAATCCGTGGGGTGTGGGTGCGACCACGCTGGAATGGACGCTGCCTTCGCCGCCGCCCTTCCATCAGTTCGAAGTGCTGCCCCGCGTGCAGTAAGCCAACGCTCGCGGCGCCCGTGACGGGCGCCGCGGCTCTTTACCGAAGCGAGTCAAAACTAGTGTCCGTCCTCGACCATAACGCCATCGACATCGATCCCCGCATCTCCGAAGCGGAGGTGGGCGACTACATTGCGCTGCTCAAGCCGCGGGTGATGTCGCTGGTGATCTTCACCGCGCTGGTCGGACTGGCGATGGCGCCCGGGCATTTCCACCCGGTGCTGGCCATCACCTCGCTGCTCTGCATCGCAGTCGGTGCCGGCGCTTCCGGGGCGCTCAACATGGCGCTCGAAGGCGATATCGACGCCAAGATGTCGCGCACGGCAAACCGGCCGATACCGCGCGGCCGCATCACCCGTCCCGAGGCGATGGCGTTCGGCATGACGCTCGCCTTCTTCTCGGTGATGACGCTCGGCATCCTCGTCAACTGGATCGCGGGCGCGCTGCTCGCCTTCACCATCTTCTTCTACGTCGTCATCTACACGATGATCCTGAAGCGCCGGACCGCACAGAACATCGTGATCGGCGGCGCCGCCGGTGCGCTGCCGCCGGTGGTGGCGTGGGCCGCGGTCACGGGCACGGTCGACGTCGAGCCGCTGCTGCTGTTCGCCATCATCTTCTTCTGGACGCCGCCGCACTTCTGGGCGCTGGCGCTGTTCCGCTCCGACGACTACGCGCGTGCCGGCATTCCGATGCTGCCCAACGTCGCCGGTCCCGACGCGACGCGGCTTCAGATCCTGCTCTACACCATCGTGCTGATCGCGGTCGCCGCCGCCCCGTGGGTGCTCGGCTATTTCGACGCCATCTACGGCATCGTCTCGCTGATCCTCGGCGCCGGCATGCTTGTGCTCGCGATCAACGTCTATATGCGCCGCGAGCGCAGCCAATCGCTGCGCGCGACCCGCAAGCTGTTCGCCTTCTCCATCCTGTATCTGTTCGCGCTGTTTGCGACCCTGCTGGCCGAAGTCGTGTTCCGGGCGCTTGCTCCGATGGTAGGGGGCGCATGATCGCTGGAATGGCCGACAAACCTGAGATGAATGGAATCGTCCTCACGGAGGCGCAGAAGAAGAGCCGCCGCCAGCGCTCGATTGCCATTGCTTTGGCGCTCGGCGTGCTCGTGGTGTTGTTCTTCGCCGTCACCATCGTCAAGGGACCGGCAGTCCTCGTCCGGCCGATGTAGGAAACATGGATCGAGAGCCCACCATATCGCGGGATCAGAGCCGGACAGCCAAGCAGGAGCGCGGGCCTTCCAAGGGGCTTGCCAAGGGTCTTGGCCGCGACGTGCTGGTCGCCTCGATCTGCGGCGGCGTGGTGGCGCTGATGGTCGGTGCCTCCTACGCGGCGGTGCCGTTCTACAACTGGTTCTGCCGCGCCACCGGCTTCAACGGCACGACGCAGGTCGCGACGTCCGCGCCCGCCACCGGCCCGATCGCGCGCAAGATCGCGGTGCGCTTCGATTCCAACGTCGCGCCCGGCCTGCCCTGGAAGTTCGAGCCGGAGCAGAGCGAGATCGAGGTCAATATCGGCCAGGTCGTGACCGTCTTCTACACCGTGACCAACCAGGCTGCGCGCACCACCGCGGGCCAGGCGGCCTACAACGTCGCGCCCCTGACGGTCGGCTCCTACTTCCAGAAGATCAACTGCTTCTGCTTCACCGAGCAGACCATGGCACCCGGCGAGAAGCGCGAGATGCCGGTCGTGTTCTACGTCGATCCGTCGATTGCCGACGATCACGAGAACGACGGGCTGAACACGATCACGTTGTCCTACACGTTCTATCCGGTGCGCGATCCCGTGGTGAAGCCGCTGGCGTCGGGCGAAGGCGACAAACGCAAGGGAAATCTCTGACCGCCGGGCTCATGCCGCGGGGGTTGGACACAAGGGGATAAGTGCCGGACAGGCACGGGATTGAGGAGAGAGACCGCAAATGGCAACGGCGCACACCAAGCATCACGACTACCACCTGGTCGATCCCTCCCCGTGGCCCGTCGTCGGCTCCATCTCGGCCTTTGTCATGGCGGTCGGTGCGATCACCTGGATGCACCACATGTTCTCGGCCGCGCCGATCATCTTCGGTGCCGGCACCGTCGGCGTGATCTACACCATGGCGAGCTGGTGGGGCGATGTGATCAAGGAAGCCCAGTACAAGGGCGATCACACCCGCGTCGTGCAGCTGCATCACCGCTACGGCATGATCCTGTTCATCGCCTCCGAGGTGATGTTCTTCGTCGCCTGGTTCTGGGCCTATTTCAACGCGGCGCTGTTCCCGGCCGACGCCGTCCACGCCACGCGCGACGCCGTGTTCGGCTGCGGTCTCGGCACCGCGGCTGGCGCCTGCGCCGTGCCCGGCACCTGGCCGCCGCATGGCATCGAGACCTTCGATCCCTGGCATCTGCCGCTCCTGAACACGCTGATCCTGCTGACATCAGGCACCACCGTGACCTGGGCGCACCACGCGTTGCTCGAGAACGATCGCCAGGGCCTGAAATACGGCCTGATCCTCACCGTCGTGCTCGGCGCGCTCTTCACCTGCGTGCAGGCCTATGAGTACAGCCACGCGGCGTTCTCGTTCGGCGGCAACGTCTATGGCGCGACCTTCTTCATGGCGACCGGCTTCCATGGTTTCCATGTGCTGGTCGGCACCATCTTCCTGCTGGTCTGCCTGTTCCGCGCCTATGCCGGCCACTTCACCCCGACACAGCACCTCGGCTTCGAGTTCGCCGCCTGGTACTGGCACTTCGTCGACGTGGTCTGGCTGTTCCTGTTCCTCTGCATCTATGTGTGGGGACACGGCGCCGAGACCATGGCCCACGGCGCGCACTGAGCCGCCTTGGACCGATCAGAAAGGGCGGCCGCAGGGCCGCCCTTTCGCTTTTGGGCCGCCGGAAGCCTTGGCGGAAACTGTGATTGAGCGTTTTCGAGCGAAGTGGATACCGGTTCGCGTGAAGAAAACGCGTCAAAACAAGAATCCAGAGCTTCGGTTCTGATTCAATCAGAACCGATAATGCTCTAGAGTGCGTCATCATGAACGATACCGCCGGCCCATCCGAGCCCGAGACGACCGTCCTGCAAAGCGCGCTGCGCGGCCTTGCCTGCAAGTGCCCGCGCTGCGGCCAGGGCAAACTCTATGCGGTCTTCCTGACGCTCGCGCCCAGCTGCGACCGCTGCGGCCTCGACTATGCCTTCATCGATACCGGCGACGGTCCTGCGATCTTCATCATCATGCTGGCCGGCGGGATCGTCGTTGCGTGCGCGCTGATCGTCGAGATCAAATACCAGCCGCCGTACTGGCTGCATGCCGCGCTGTGGCTGCCGATGATCCTCGCCACCACGCTCTTGCCGCTGCGCGCGATGAAGTCGCTGCTGATCGCGCTGCAATTCCACCACAAGGCGGCGCCGGGCCGGCTGGTCGACCGCGCGAAATGAACGAGACCGCGCGCAAGCCCCGCGTGGCCGGCTTCGCGCTGTTCACGCTTTTCCTGGCCGCCGTCTTGGTCGCGCTCGGCGTCTGGCAATTGCAGCGCCGCGTCGCGAAACATCAGTTGATCGCCGCATTGACCGAGCGTCTCGCGGCGGCACCTGTTGCGTTGCCGCCGCCGTCGCAATGGAGCACGCTGACGCCGGAGCGGGACGAATTCCGTCGGGTCACATTTACGGCGACCTACGAGTCCCGTCTGGATGCGATGGTCTACAGTTCCGGCTCCGCCATCCGCTCCGACATTTCCGGCCCCGGCACCTGGGCTTTCCTTCCCGCACGGCTGCCTGGCGGCGATATGGTCGCGGTCAACGCGGGCTTCGTGCCGAACACCCAACAGGACCGCGCCCTGCAGGATCGGGCGGTCGCGCGACTTATTACCAACAAGCCGGCGATGTTGACCGGCTACGTCCGTTTCCCCGAAATAGCCAGCGTGCTGATGCCTGACGCTGAGCGTGACAAACGGCTGTGGTTCACCCGCGATCATCTCGCCATGTCCCGGGCGCTCGGCTGGGGCACGGTCGCGCCGTTCTACATCGACCTGGAGCGGCCGGTGCCCGAGAACGGCATTCCGCGTCCCGGCCCGCTCGACGTGCATCTGAAGGACGATCATCTGCAATACGCCATCACCTGGTTCGCGCTCGCCGGCGCGGTGCTGATCGCATTCGGCGTCTGGGCGAGGGGACGGCGTCCGGCCTGAAAATTTCCGTAGGTTCCCGGAGGGAACCCGGTATCGCCCGGGGTTTATTATTCAGGACATATTCACGAGGGTGGTCCTAAGCCGCGCGCAAATTTTCGCGGCAGACAGGATTTTGGTGTGAGCGATTTCGACCAGATGGGAATTGTCGTCGACTGGGTGGACGCCTGCCGGAAGGGCGACCTCGCGACGCTACTCGATCTCTATGCGGACGACGCCCGCGTCGAATGCATGTGCAACGGCAAGCGGCATTATCGCGGACGGCGCGAGCTCGAAACCTATTGGGGACCGCGGCTCAGCACCTTCTCGTCGGCAGGCTTCGGCCTGGAGGAGATCAATCCGGTGCCGCATGGCATCGATCTCGAATATTCCGTCGCGGGTTCGCTGCGTATCCACGCCTCGTTTCGCTTCAGTCCCGAAGGCAAGATCTACAGCACCCTTTGCGAGCCGGCGGAGCAGACGCCGCACGACGGCTGCGCGTGCTAGCCGGCCCTCGGCTCGTCTCGCGCCGTCTCGACCGGCAGGCGGCAGCGCACATAGGTTCGCTCGTCCGCGCGCAGCAGCGACAGCGATCCGCTGAGCGCGCGCACGCGCTCGTGCATGCCCGTCAGGCCGCGGCCGAAGACGTTGTCGGCGGGAAAGCCGCCACCGTCGTCGGAGATCTCAATCGTGAGCAGCTCGCCGGCAATGCTCGCCAGCACATGGGCATTGTTCGCCCCGGCGTGGCGCAGCACGTTGGTCAGCGCCTCCTGGATCAGGCGATAGACGGTCTGGGCCAGCGGTCGGTCGATCTCGTTCAGTCCAGGATCGATCGTGGCCGTCAGGCTGATATGCGGCGCCTGTCTGCGAAAGTTCTGGAGCAGCGTCTGCACGCTGGTCTCGAGCCCCAATTCCTCGATGTAGAGCGGCCGCAGTCGGTCGAGGATGCGGCGGTTGGTCTGCTGGAGCGCCTCGACCGATCGCATCACCTCCTGCGCCCGGTTGCCGAGATTTCCCGCCGGCGAGGCCTCGCTCAGCGCGATCGTGCCGGCGCGGATGCCGAACAGCAGCGGCCCGAGCTCGTCGTGCAGCTCGCGCGCGAGATCGCGCCGCTCGTCGTCCTGGAGCGACACCAGGCGGTGCAACAGGTCGCGATTATCCTGACTCAATTGTGCGAGCGTCATCGCCAGCGCATTGGCTTCCTCGCAGCTCTGCCGGATCTCCTGCGGTCCTGTGACCGGAATAGGCGTTGCATAATCGCCGCGCCGGATTCGCGTGAGGCCTGCGCCGAGATCTTGGAGGGGACGCAGCGCCGATCCCGCAAAGAGATAGGCAATGGTCCCAGTCAGGATCATCAGCACGGCGATGAGGCTCGTCAGCGCCAGGAAGCCGACCCATTTCTCGAACAGATCGGCTGACAGGTCCGGCATGAACACGATGTCGCCGATGCGCCTGCCGTCGATGATGACGGGAGATGCCGCGTCCATCTCCGGGATGGCGATCAGGTCCACGAACCAATGCGGCACGCCATGCAGATCTCGCAGGCTGTCCTTTGGAGAGGGCGCGGGACCTGCTTCCGCTGGACGGAATTGAATATCCGAGGAGCTGTCCAAAGAATGGACAAATGCATCGAGTATCTTCCGCGGGTCGTCCGAGGCCCTCAGGCTGTTGTTGAGCGCCTCGGCGACCGTCCGGGTCGAGCGTCGGCCCGGCTCATTCTCGTCGGCGAGCTGCCCTGTCGCGAACGTCTGGAGCAGCACCCCGCCCATGACCAGCGCGGCAAGGAAGCTCAAGCCGAGCGGAAGAAACAATTGTGTTCTGAATGAGAGCCGCTGCCACATTAGGTCAATTCTAACGCGCATTGGCGGGATTTGCTCTTTCCATTTGTTCCCGCCGGTCTATGAGTCGAAAAACGAGAGAGCGCGCGATGCAAGATACCGCCAAGCCGGCGACCCGAGTTCTGATCGTCGACGACCACCCTGTGGTGCTGTCAGGATGCCGCACCCTTTTCGCGTCCGACCACTCGATCCGTATCGACGAGGCGACCGACGCCAAATCCGGGCACCGCGCCTATATCAGCAAGCGGCCCGACGTCACTGTCATCGACATCAGCCTGCCCGACGTCTCCGGCTTCGAGCTGATGCGGCGGATCCGCAAGGACGACCCTGATGCCAAGATCATCATGTTCAGCATGAACGACGATCCGGCCTTCGTGGTGCGGGCGGTCGAGCTTGGCGCGCAGGGCTATGTCTCCAAGGGCGACGATCCCCGGATTCTGCTCAAGGCGGTGCGCAAGGTGGTCGCCGGCGACAATTTCATCTCGCCGCAGCTCGCGGAGGCGGTCACGTTCTCCGGTGCAGCGATCAAGGCCAATCCGGCCTCGCAGATGACGCCGCGGGAGCTCGAGATTCTCCGCCTGCTCGGCCGTGGCGACAAGATCGTCGAGGTCGCCGAGGCGCTCGGCATCTCCTACAAGACGGTCGCCAACACCACGTCCCTGCTCAAGCAGAAGCTCGGCGCCAAGAACCATTCCGACCTGATCAGGATCGCGGTGGAAATCGGGATGAGCTGACGCGCGGGGCACTGGCGGCCCGGACACTGGCGGCCCGGCGCCGAACCGGCTGCTCCAGGATGCAGCCGGTCCGGCCGGGCGGATCGGGTCTCGGCGCGTAGCCGGGCAATGCATGGACAGCGCCGACACCATCCGCCGACACAATGGGCCGGAGTGATATTCGTTCCTGAATCGCCCACAAATTCGGGAAAAAGCGGCAATGGTGCGCGAGCCCTCGCAGGGATGCCTTTGCGAAACCCGAAACGTGCCGGGAAAAATAGGAACATTTTCTTGCTCTCGCCGTTTTGGCTCTTGACGATTTCGTGACGGGCGCCGAGAACTTGGCCGACAGTTTTGGCGGGCCAGCAACCCGCACGAGGCAAACCGGTCTGCACAAATCAACGACAGACCTTCCAAGAGAAGGGCTGCGGCATCGCCGCAGCCCTTTTTCGTTGAGCGGGGCACGGACGGGAAGCGGTTTCCCGATGCCGCAAAACACTTTATGGTGGCTCAACGCCTCTGGCCGTTAACAAGTAGTTTCATAAAATCAAAGGCTTATGGATCTGGCTCAGGGCCGGCCGGCCTTTGGAGGGCAGTTTGACTCGCTATATCTCGACCCGGGGCGAGGCCCCAGAACTCGGCTTCTGCGACGTGATGCTGACTGGGCTCGCCCGCGACGGCGGCCTGTACGTGCCAGCGACCTGGCCGCAGCTCTCGACCGAGGCTATCGCTGGCTTCTTCGGCCGCCCCTATTGGGAGGTCGCGGTCGACGTGATCCGTCCGTTCGTCGGCGGCGAGATTTCGGATGCCGAGCTCGGCCGCATGGCGAACGAGGCCTATGCCACCTTCCGCCATCCGGCGGTGGTGCCGCTGCGCCAGATGACGCCGCATCAATTCGTGCTGGAGCTGTTCCACGGCCCGACGCTCGCCTTCAAGGACGTGGCGATGCAGCTGATCTCGCGGCTGATGGACCATGTGCTCGCCAAGCGCGGCCAGCGCACCACCATTGTGGTCGCGACCTCCGGCGACACCGGCGGCGCCGCGGTCGATGCGTTTGCGGGACTCGAGAATGTCGATCTCATCGTGCTGTTTCCGCACGGCCGCATCTCCGATGTGCAGCGGCGGATGATGACGACGACGGGCGCGGCCAACGTTCATGCGCTCGCCATCGAGGGTAATTTCGACGACTGCCAGGCGCTCGTGAAGGGGATGTTCAACAACCATCGCTTCCGCGATGCGACCTCGCTGTCCGGCGTCAACTCCATCAACTGGGCGCGCATCGTCGCCCAGGTGGTCTACTACTTCACCTCCGCCGTCGCCGCCGGCGCGCCGGCGCGCACGGTGGATTTCGTCGTGCCGACCGGAAATTTCGGCGACATCTTTGCCGGTTATGTCGCCAAGCGCATGGGGCTGCCGGTGCGCACGCTGCGCATCGCCGCCAACGTCAACGACATCCTGGCGCGCACGCTCAAGACCGGGATCTACGAGGTGCGCGAGGTGCACGCCACCGCGTCGCCATCGATGGACATCCAGATCTCCTCGAATTTCGAGCGGCTGCTGTTCGAGGCCGGCCGGCGCGATGCGGCCGGCGTGCGCCGTCTGATGGACTCGCTGAAGCAGTCGGGGCGCTTCGTGTTGCCTGACGCGACGCTGGCCGCAATCCGTGAAGAATTCGACGCCGGCCGGGCCGACGAGACCGAAACCGCAGCCGCGATCCGCGCCGCCTGGCGCGAGGCGGGCGAGCTGGTCGATCCCCATACGGCGGTCGCGCTCGCGGTCGCCGACCGCGACACCACCGACACGACGGTGCCCAGCATCGTGCTCTCCACCGCCCATCCGGCCAAATTCCCCGATGCGGTCGAGGCAGCCTGCGGCCAGCGGCCGCAATTGCCCGCCTGGCTCGACGGTCTCATGACCAAATCCGAACACATGAAGGTGATGAAGAACGATCAGGCCGAGGTCGAGCGGTTCGTGCTGTCGGTCAGCCGTGCCGCAAAACAGGGAGTTGCCGGATGAGTGTCGAGATGTCCAAGCTTGCCTCCGGCCTGACCGTCGTCACCGACGAGATGCCCCATCTCGAGACCGCGGCGCTCGGCGTCTGGGCCGGCGTTGGTGGGCGCGACGAGAAGCCGAACGAGCACGGCATCTCGCATCTGCTCGAGCACATGGCCTTCAAGGGCACGACCAAGCGCTCCTCGCGCGAGATCGTCGAGGAGATCGAGGCGGTCGGCGGCGACCTCAATGCCGGCACCTCGACCGAGACCACGTCCTATTATGCGCGGGTGCTGAAGGCCGATGTGCCGCTCGCGCTCGACGTGCTCGCCGACATCCTCGCCAATCCCGCTTTCGAGCCCGACGAGCTCGAGCGCGAGAAGAACGTCATCGTGCAGGAGATCGGTGCCGCGCAGGACACGCCCGACGACGTCGTGTTCGAGCATCTCAACGAGCTCTGCTATCCCGACCAGCCGATGGGCCGCTCGCTGCTCGGCACCGCCAAGACCCTGCGCGCCTTCAACCGCGACATGCTGCGCGGCTATCTGTCGACGCATTATCGCGGCCCCGACATGGTGGTGGCGGCAGCCGGCGCGGTCAATCACAAGCAGGTCGTCGCCGAGGTCGAGAAGCGCTTTGCGAGCTTCGAGGGGACGCCGGGTCCGAAGCCGCAAGCCGCCCAGTTCGGCAAGGGCGGCGCCAAGGTGGTGCATCGCGAGCTCGAGCAGGCGCATCTGACGCTGGCGCTGGAAGGCGTGCCGCAGAGCGATCTGTCGTTGTTCTCGCTCCAGGTCTTCACCAACATCCTCGGCGGCGGCATGTCGTCACGGCTGTTCCAGGAGGTGCGCGAGAAGCGCGGCCTCTGCTACTCCATCTACTCGTTCCACGCGCCCTACACCGACACGGGCTTCTTCGGCCTCTACACCGGCACCGATCCGGCCGACGCGCCGGAGATGATGGAGGTCGTGGTCGACATCATGAATGATTCGGTGGAGACGCTGACCGAAGCCGAGATCGCGCGGGCCAAGGCGCAGATGAAGGCGGGCCTCCTGATGGCGCTGGAGAGCTGCTCCTCCCGCGCCGAGCAGCTCGCCCGGCATGTGCTGGCCTATGGCCGGCCGCAGACGGTCGAGGAGCTGGTGGCCCGGATCGACGCCGTCAGCGTCGAATCAACCCGGGACGCCGCGCGTGCGCTGCTTTCGCGGAGCCGCCCTGCAGTTGTCGCATTAGGCAGTGGCAGGGGTCTGGACACGGCGGTATCTTTTGCGGAAGGATTGACCAGGGCACGTGCCAAGGCGCGGCTGCATTAGGAGCGGCGCACGGGCTGATCTGCCCCGGGAAGCATCACCATGGCCCTGTTTCGCCTGCCATCCAGTGGACCCGCCGCCCTCGCGCCGCGCGGCAACGGGCTATTGCTGCGCGCGCCGCAGATGTCGGACTTCTTGCAGTGGGCGCATTTGCGCGAGTCCAGCCGCGATTACCTGACGCCCTGGGAGCCGATCTGGCCGTCGGATGATCTGACCCGGTCCGGCTTCCGCCGGCGCCTGCGCCGCTATTCCGAAGACATCGCCGCGGACCGCTCCTATCCCTTCCTGATCTTCCGTGAGCTCGACGGCGCCATGGTCGGCGGCATCACGCTCGCCAATGTCCGCCGCGGCATCGTCCAGGCCGGCACCATCGGCTATTGGGTCGGCAAGCCCCATGCCCATCGGGGCTACATGACGGCGGCGCTGCGGGTGCTGCTGCCGACGCTGTTCGGCGAGCTCAATCTGCACCGGGTCGAGGCCGCCTGCATCCCCACCAATGCGCCGTCGATCCGGGTGCTCGAGAAGTGCGGCTTCTCCCGCGAAGGCTTGGCGCGCCGCTATCTCTGCATCAACGGGGTCTGGCAGGACCACCTGCTGTTCGGCCTGCTGCACGAGGATTTCCGCGGCTGAGCTGCCCCTCGTGCTGCCAAAGTCTCCTTGTTTGCTGCCTTGGGTTCGCCGATTTTGGCGATATAAACCGCTGGCCGGCCGGCAATCGTTCGGACAATTGTCATGGAGTATGGGCGTTGATGGTGAAGAAGCTTCGGTCATCGCGGAATGCGTTGCAGCGGGGGACGGGGATCGCGTTGGCGTTGTCGGTTGCGCTCGCCTCCGTCTCGCCGGTGGCGGCCCAGTCCTTGACTGACCGCTTCAAGAGCCTGTTCGGCGGCAAGTCCGACGAGCCGGCCCCGCCCAAGCCGGCGCCCGCGCCCGGCCAGCCGGCGGCCGATGACGACGTCGATTGCCCGCAGGTTACGGTGCGCGCCGGGGCCTCGACCTACGCGGTCGGCGCCGCTGGCAAGCCGGCCGTCGGCAATGAGATCCGCTTCCAGGCCACGATCACCAAGATGGCGCGTGAATGTGCCCGGAGCGGCGGCGATATCACCGCCCGGATCGGCATCCAGGGCCGTGTCATCGCCGGTCCCGCCGGTGCGCCTGCGACCGTCGAGGTGCCCTTGCGCATCGCCGTGGTGCAGGGCGGCGTCGGGGAGAAGGTGATCGCCTCGAAGGCCTACCGGACCACGGTCGAGATGTCGGAGGGCGGCAGCGTGCCCTTCACCTTCGTCGCCGAGGATCTGGCCTATCCGATGCCTTCGGCCAAGGTCGCCGATTCCTACGTCTTCTATGTCGGCTTCGACCCGCAGGCGCTCGCGCCCGAGCCGAAGGCGCGAGGGAAGAAGAAATAGCGCTTCAGGCTCCGCTGTCATGCCCCGCCTAGTGCGCAATTGCGCACGGGGGGCCGGGCATCCAGTACACCGCGGCTTCTCCGTATGCCATTGCTGTCTCTGGAATACTGGATCACCCGCTTTCGCGGGTGATGACATCCAATTTCTGGCTACAGACCGCCAAACAAAAAAGCCGGCGCTCATCGCGCCGGCTTTTTGATTGGTGAGGCGTTCGTCCTCAGTTCAGCTTCTGCCGAACCTCGGTGATGCCCTTGGCGAGCAGGTCGTCGGCGACCTGGCCCTTGACCGACTGCGACAGGATCGTGGAGGCGGCCTGGACGGCGGCTTCCGCGGCTGCGGCGCGGACGTCTGCGACGGCCTGGGCCTCGGCGAGCGCGATCTTGCTCTCCGCGGTCTTGGTGCGGCGGGCGACGAAGTCTTCCATCTTCGCCTTGGCTTCGGTCGCGATGCGCTCGGCTTCGGACTTGGCGTTGGCGATGATGTCGGCAGCCTCGCGCTCGGCGGTGGCACTGCGCGCCTTGTAGTCGGCGAGCACCTTGGCCGCTTCCTGCTTGAGGCGCGTCGCGTCGTCGAGTTCGGCCTTGATGCGGGCGGCGCGATGATCCAGCGCCGTCATCGCCGACTTGAAGACCCCAAGATAGCCGAACACGACCATCAGGACCACGAAGGCGACGGCGACCCAGGTTTCAGGATCGAAGAACATATCGACTAACCCTTCAAGGACGCATCAACGGCGGCATTGACCGACGCCGCATCCGGAACGACGCCGGCGAGCTGCTGCACGATCTGGCCTGCCGCATCGGCCGCGATGCCGCGGACGTTGCTCATGGCGGCCGTGCGGGTCGAGGCGATGGTCTTTTCCGCCTCGGCGAGCTTGGCCGCCAGCTGCTCTTCCAGCGTCTTGCGCTCGGCTTCCGCCTGCGCATTCGCCTTGTCGCGGGATTCGTTGCCGATCGCCTGTGCCCGCGTGCGCGCCGAAGCGAGCTCGCTTTCATAGGCCTTCAGCGCCGCGTCGGACTGGTCCTTCAGCGTCTGGGCTTCGGCGAGGTCACCCTCGATCCTGTTCTGCCGCGCCTCGATCGCACCGCCGACGCGGGGCAGGGCGAGCTTGGACACGATCACGTAAAGCAGGACGAAGAAGATCGCGAGCGACACCAGCTGCGAAGCAAAGGTGCTGCTCTCGAACGGCGGAAAGCCGCCGCTGTGATGACCGCCATCGGCTTCAGTGTGGGCGTTGGTCGCTGGACCTTTCGCCCCGCCATGACTCTCGGCCATGGAGTACTCCTGTTGCTGTCACGCGCCGCTTCGGATGAAGCGGCGCGAAAGAAGTCGTTCTCAGAAAACGAACAGCAGAAGCAGCGCGATCAGCAGCGAGAAGATGCCGAGCGCTTCGGTCACGGCGAAGCCGAAGATCAGGTTGCCGAACTGGCCCTGAGCGGCCGACGGATTGCGGACGGCTGCAGCAAGGTAGTTGCCGAAGATCACGCCGACGCCGACGCCCGCGCCGCCCATGCCGATGCATGCGATGCCCGCGCCGATAAGTTTTGCTGCTGTCGGATCCATTTTAGACTCCTTGGAAGAAAGATTGGGTTTTGGGTGGAAATTCCCCGGACCGCTCAGTGTCCCGGATGAATGGCGTCGTTGAGGTAGATGCAGGTCAGGATCGCAAACACATAGGCTTGCAGGAACGCGACCAGAATCTCGAGCGCATACAGCGCGACCGTGAGCGCCAGCGGCAGCACACCGCCGACCCAGCCGATGGCGCCGAGCGAGAAGCCCAGCATGGCGACGAAGCCCGCGAACACCTTCAGCGCGATGTGGCCGGCCAGCATGTTGGCGAAGAGACGAATGCTGTGGGAGACCGGCCGCAGGAAGAACGACAGGATCTCGATGAACATGACCAGCGGCAGGACGTAGCCGGGGACGCCATGGGGAACGAAAATCGAGAAGAATTTCAGGCCGTTCTTGGCGACGCCGTAGATCAGCACGGTGAAGAAGACCAGCAGCGCCAGCCCTGCGGTGACGATCAAATGGCTCGATACCGTGAAGGTATAGGGGATGATGCCGACCAGGTTCGAGACGCAGATGAACATGAACAGCGAGAAAATCAGCGGGAAGAACTTCATGCCTTCCGCGCCGGCCGTCGAACGGATGGTCGAGGCCACGAATTCGTAGGAGATCTCAGCGACCGACTGGAAGCGTCCGGGAACCAGCTGCGTGCCGCTGGCGAGCATCAGGATCGAGATGATCGCGACCGCCACCAGCATGTAGAGCGACGAATTGGTGAAGGCGATCGTCTGATTGCCGATATGGCCCAGGGTAAAGAGAGGCTCGATGTTGAACTGGTGGATCGGATCGATTTTCATCAGCGCGGCATCTCTTGGTCTGCCGGGCAATGCCGGCGGGTCTCGGTCTGCCGGCCGGGCCGGCCCGTACCGGCAGGACCGGTACGATCATTCCTCTGTTGTGCGGATAGCTTAAGAACCACCGCGCCTGCTTTGACCCGCGCCTGCCGATCTCACCACATTCACGACGCCGGCCACGAAGCCCAGCAGCAGGAACACGATAAATCCGAAAGGCGACGTCGACAGCAAGCGGTCGAAACCCCAGCCAATCCCCGCTCCGACAACGACCCCGGCGACCAACTCGGAGGATAACCGGAAACCAAGCGCCATCGCCGAAGCTCTGGCCGCTCTGTCTTCACCGTCACCTGCGGGTTGCTCGGTCTTGATTCGTCGGTCCCGGAATTCGGACAACCGCTGATCAAGATTTCCGAGCCGTTCGGAAAGCGCAGCTTCCTCGGACGATTTATCGCGATCCCCATTCTCGCCGTGTCCCGTGCCCTGTGTCATGCAACGAAGACCCGAAACGCCACGGCTGAATGGAAATTACGCCCGCCACCCTCAAAAGCCGCGCGGACCATACTGATGGCCCATAATCAAGTCAAGCCAAGTCACGATTGCGTCGCGTTCTATTATGTATCTGATTTACCTGATGATATTGGCACGCTCGGCAACGCTGCACACAGCGTGACGCCGCACCGCAGCAGCTCTCTTCATGATCGGCGAATGCGACCGCCATTTCGTCCTGCTGGCGGGATCAAAGGGATTGTTGCGATCGTTGATATCGGTGGCGCGTTTTGGGCGGCGGATCGCCTCGTCGGGGTGTAGAATTGAAGGGAAGCCGCAGAAGCGCCATGGCGGAGAGCGCGATGAGACCAGCAAATTCATCCACAGCATCATGGCTTGCCGTGGCGGTATTCGCCGCGGTGATGACCATCGGCGGCGGCCTCGTTGCCGCACAGTCCGCACCCGACAGCGAAAACGGCCGCTACAGCATGACGCCCATCCCCGAAGGCGTGCTGCGGCTCGACACCCGCACCGGCACGGTGTCGACCTGCACCAAGAATGGCGCCGGCTGGGCCTGCTACGCGGTGCCCGACGAACGCACCGCGCTCGACGCCGAGATCGGCCGGCTCCAGGCCGAAGTCGAGAAGCTGAAGGGGCAGATCGCGGCGGGACCGACCGTATCAGGCAAGATCGACGAGGCGCTGCCGAAATCCGATCCGCTCAAGAAGGACCCGAAGTTCGCCGAGGGGGACCGCAAGATCGAGATTCCGCTGCCCAGCGACCAGGATGTCGATCGGGTGATGTCGTTCCTGGAAAAGGCCTGGCGCCGGCTGATCGACATGGCCAATCGCGTGCAGAAGGACGTCTCGGGGAAGATCTGAGGACCCCTTCGCGCTATCCACGCGTTGACCTGCCGTAGGGTGGGCAAGGGCGTTCTTACGCCGTGCCCACCATGTTTCCATGACGTAAGAAGACGTGGGCACGTCGCTACGCGCCTTTGCCCACCCTGCGGCAGTGTTCGATCAATCGAGACATTTGATGACATCAGGCAAATCCGTCACGCGCTCGGCGCCATCGTCGGTGCAAGCCACCACCGTCGCATCGTCACTGCTGACCGTGCAGACGCCCGGCCGCGGCTTCACCGATCTCACCAGCGAAGCCGCGAAGTTCATCAATGAGGTTCAGGCGCGCGATGGCGCGCTGACGCTGTTTATCCGGCACACCTCGGCCTCGCTGACGATCCAGGAGAACGCCGATCCGTCCGTGCTCGTCGATCTCACCACGGCACTGTCGCGGCTCGCGCCCGAGAACGCCGGCTGGACGCACGACACCGAGGGGCCGGACGACATGCCGGCGCACGTCAAGACCATGCTGACGCAGACTTCGCTTCAGGTCCCGGTCCTGAACGGCAAGCTCGCGCTCGGCACCTGGCAGGCGATCTACCTGATCGAGCACCGCAAGCGCCCGCACCAGCGCGAGGTGGTGCTGCAATTCATCGGCAGCAATCAGTAAACCCCAAAAACAAAACCGGCCGCGGATCGCTCCGCGGCCGGGTCTATCGACGTCTTGCGACGTTATTAGGTCTTGCTGATGTCGACGTCTTTCGTCTCCGGGACGAAGAAGAAACCGACCACGGCGGTGATCGTCGCGAAGATGACCGGGTACCACAGGCCGGAGTAGATATCGCCGGTCGAGGCGACGATCGCGAAGGCGGTCGCGGGCAGCAGGCCGCCGAACCAGCCGTTGCCGATGTGATACGGCAGCGACATCGAGGTGTAGCGGATACGGGTCGGGAACAGTTCGACCAGCATTGCCGCGATCGGGCCGTACACCATGGTGACGTAGACCACGAGGATGAACAGCAGCCCGATGACGGCCGACACCTGCGGACGGAAGATGTCGAACGGATGCGACATCTTGACGATGCCGGCATCACCCGGCTTCGGATAGCCGGCCGCCTGCACCGCCGCGGTGACCGCGGGGTTCGACGTCTTGGCATCCGTGTACGGCACGTCCTTGTCGTTGACTACGATCTTCACCGCGCCCGCCGGTCCCGGAACGGTGGAGTACTTCACCGACGACTGGGCGAGGAAGGCGCGCGCCGTGTCGCAAGGCGTCGTGAAGACGCGCGTGCCGACCGGGTTGAACAGATCGCCGCAGCTCGCGGGATCCGCCACCACCTGGACCTTCACGTTCTCGTAGGCCTTCTCCAGCGCCGGGTTGGCGTTGCTCGAGATCATTTTGAAGATCGGGAACAGGGTCAGCGCGCCGATCAGGCAGCCCGCCAGGATGATCGGCTTGCGGCCGATCTTGTCGGACAGCGCGCCGAACACCAGGAAGAAGCCTGTGCCGAGCAGCAGCGACCAGGCGATCAGGAGGTTGGCGGTGTAGCCGTCGACCTTCAGGATCGATTGCAGGAAGAACAGCGCGTAGAACTGGCCCGTGTACCAGATCACCGCCTGGCCCATGGTCAGGCCGACCAGCGCCAGGATCACGATCTTGGCGTTGCTCCAGGTGCCGAAAGCTTCGGTCAGAGGCGCCTTGGAGCCCTTGCCCTCGTCCTTCATCTTCTGGAAAACCGGCGATTCGTTCAGGCGCAGACGGATCCAGACCGAGATGCCGAGCAAGGCGACCGACACCAGGAACGGAATACGCCAGCCGCCCCAATAAGCGCCGGGTGCACCGGCAAAGGCAGCCTCGCCGGTCGCGGAGCGGGTGAACAGGATCACCAGCAGCGACAGGAATAGACCAAGCGTCGCGGTGGTCTGGATAAAGGAGGTGTAATAGCCACGCTTGCCCTGCGGCGCGTGTTCCGCGACGTAGGTTGCAGCACCGCCATATTCACCACCGAGCGCGAGGCCCTGCAGCAGCCGCAGGCCGATCAGGATGATCGGCGCCGCGATGCCGATCTGTGCCGCGCCCGGCAACAGGCCGACGATGAAGGTCGAAAGACCCATGATGAGAATGGTGACGAGGAAGGTGTATTTGCGGCCGACGATGTCGCCGACGCGGCCGAACACGATTGCGCCGAACGGACGGACGAGGAAGCCCGCAGCAAAGGCCAACAGCGCGAAGATGTCGCGCGTGGCCTGATCGAACATCGGCTTGCCGTCGGCACCGGCGATCGTGAAGAACTGCGTGCCGATGATGCCGGCCAGCGATCCGTAAAGGTAGAAATCGTACCACTCGAAGACGGTGCCGAGCGACGATGCGAGGATGACGAACCGCTCATCCTTCGTCATGCCGCCGGATCGTGCCGAGGTTGCAGCTATTGTGGACATATTGAGTTGGCTCCCCGAATTTCGTTTCCTCGCGCCCCAGATGTCCGGACGGGCCGGATCAACCTAGGTCTTGCCCCAAAGGTAACATCGGCGTGAAACCGGCCCCAATACGACTTTCGGCCTTGCGCACTGACGCGCACCTGACGCCGCGGACCCTTCAATCCGGCACGATCGCGCTCGCCGTGGGTTAACCCCGTTCCCGCAAAGGGATATTGCCCACTTGCATGCCACGGCCGGTCGGGAAAGAATTGACCAAGGCCCCCGGGCCGGCCTACTGGCCTGGTGTGAATGCCAGCAAGAGAACGATGAGCGCTCCTTCGACCCATCTCGTCATTGCCGATGACCATCCCCTGTTCCGCGACGCGTTGCGGCAAGCGGTGGCGGGCGTCCTGACCTCGGCCAGGATCGACGAGGCCGGATCATTCGAGGATCTCACCAAGCTGCTGGAACAGACATCCGACGTCGATCTGGTCCTGCTCGACCTCTCGATGCCCGGAATCTCCGGCTTTTCCGGGCTGATCTATCTGCGCGCGCAATACCCGGCCATCCCAGTGGTGATCGTCTCGGCCTCTGACGACAGCGCCACGATTCGCCGTTCGCTCGATTTCGGCGCCTCCGGCTTCATCCCGAAGCGATTCGGCGTCGAGACCTTGCGCGACGCGATCCTCAAAGTGATGGAGGGGGACGTCTGGGTTCCCACCGACACCGATCTATCGGCCGCCGCCGATCCCGACATGACGCGCCTGCGCGACCGCCTGGTGACGCTGACGCCGCAGCAGGTCCGGGTCTTGATGATGCTGTCGGAAGGGCTGCTCAACAAGCAGATCGCCTATGAGCTCGGCGTCTCCGAAGCCACCATCAAGGCGCATGTCTCGGCGATCCTGCAAAAGCTCGGCGTCGAGAGCCGCACGCAGGCGGTGATTGCCGCGGCGAAGATCGCCGGCGGCCAGTGGAAGCAGGGCAGCCCGACGGGGTGAGCCTCACGGTACAATCAGCTCCGTCTCCGTCATCCTGAGGTGCTCGCGAAGCGAGCCTCGAAGGATGAACGGCCCCGGCTGGCACCTCGGCCGTTTCATCCTTCGAGGCTCCGGCCGCGATGCCTTTGCATCGCGCCACTCGCACCTCAGGATGACGGAGCCGATGATGTCCCTAGTAGCTCGTTGGCGGCCCTGATATCCGCAGTCTCGGAGCCCTCGGCAAAGCCTTCGAGCGCCGATTGAAGCAACCGCTTCGCTTCCTCGCACTGGCCACGTTCAGCAAGGAACTCGGCAAGATCGATCGCAGCCCGCAGCCCCCAGGCTTTTGCACCGTTGCGACGGCTCAGTTCCAACGATCGCATCAGGTGGTTTTCGGCCTCTCCACGGTTCGGCTGCGGCAGTGACAGCAACACCTTGCCCTTCATGCGCAGCAACTCGGGCATGTAGAGATGATCGCCGCCTTGCTTGACGAGGCCGATCGCGCCGTCGATCAGGCGCGCACTCCGCTCGGTCTGCCCGAGCGCCAACAAGCCATGCACGAGTGCGATGTTGAACGTCGTGGTGAGCAGCTCGTAGCCGGCGTCGTGGAGCTCGCGCAGACAGGCCCGTATCGTCTCGACGCCGCGGGCGGCGTCGCCGCGTCGGATCGCCAGCTCGCCTTTGACGCCACGGCCGACCGCGAGATAAGGGCCCATCGAGCGCGTTTCGGCATGTGCGATGAAGCGGTCGATGTTCTCTTCCGCGCCGTCGAGATCCCCGCTCCAGAGATCGATCGAGACCGCCCAGATCAGCGCGATGCAGAGCGTGATCGGATGGTCCATCTGCGCGGCCTCGGTGACCGTCTGCAGCGCCAGTTGCCGCGCATCCGTCGGACGGCCCTGCAACCAAAGCTCGCGCGCGAGCGCGATGCCGGCCCGGTTGCGGTGGTCGAAGCCGTGGACCGTGCTGATCCGTTCCGTGCCCGGCCCGTGCCAGGCGGCCTCCAGCATGCGCAGTGCGTCGCGATGCTCGCCGGCCAGATGCAAGGAGACACCCAGCAGCGAACGGGCGAGGGCGATGGAGGCGGCATCGCCGAGCGTCTCGGCGACCGCGAGGCTCTGCTGCGCATAACCGAGCGCGGCGTCGAACTGTCCCATCCGCTCGTGGAAGATGTGCATGCGGCCGAGCAGCTGGAGCTGGTTCGGCGCGTCGCCGCGCGCCTCGGCGATCGCCAGGCTCCGGCTCAGGGCGGCACGCGCAGCTTCGCTGCCGCCACGCGTGAACATCAAGGTCAATCCGAGGGCGGCCTGGATGTGCATTTCCTCGGCGCTGCCGCGCGAGGGCGGATCGATCGCAAGCAGCGCCCGTTCCGACCAGCGCCGGCATTCGATCAGCAGCGACATCGCGAGAAAGATCGGAGCCGCCGCGGCGGCCAGCGCAATGCCGATGCCGATATCGCCGCCCGTGCCGAAGCACCAGTCCAGCGCGGCGCGCACGTTGTGAAGCGCGGAGAAATGGATCGCGCGTTCGTCGGCGCTCGGCACCGTCGCCCATGTCGTGCCGGCCTGCTCCAGCCATCGCCGGTAGTAGGTTGCGTGGCGGGCGGCCAGCGCGGTCTCGTTCGGCTCGATCTCGAGCAGATAGGCGCGCGTCGTGTCGAGCAGACGGTAGCGCATCATGGCGCCGATCGGTCGCGGCGCGACCATCGACTTGGCAACCAGGCTGTCGATAGCATCGAACAGGCGCGAGCGGTCGACGCGCTCGTCCGGCACGATTTCGAGCGCGGCGTCGATGGTGAAGTGACCGGCGAAGACGGCAAGCCGGCGCAGCACGAGGCGCTCGGCGTCGGACAGGAGCCCGTAGCTCCAGTCCAGCGTCGCCTGCAACGTCTTCTGCCGCTGCGGCGCAGTGCGCTGGCCCTGCCAGAGCAGATTGAGGCGTTCGTCGAGCAGTGCGGCCGTCTGCTCCAGGCCGTAGGCCTCGACCCGGCCGGCGGCGAGCTCGATCGCCAGCGCCATGCCGTCGAGCTTGCGGCAGATCCCGGCGACGATCGCGGCATTGGCATCGTCGAGCGCGATCTGCGCGCCGCCGGCCATGGCGCGTTCGAGGAAGAGCTGAAGCGCGGGATAGGTTTGCGCGGCAGCCGCGGTCAGCCCGGGGCTATCAGGTGGAACGGCGAGCGGCGCTAACCGGTAGACCTGCTCGCCCTCGACGCGCAGGGCTTCGCGGCTCGTGGCGAGGATATGGACATGCGGCGCGGCGTGAAAGATTTCGGCTGCCAGCGGCGCTGCGGCGGCGATGACGTGCTCGCAATTGTCGAGGATCAGCAGCATCCGTTTGTCGCCGAGATGCGCGAGCAGTGCAGGCAGGGGATCGTCGGTCTGTGCCGGCAAGCCCAGCATCAGCAGGATCGAGGTGATCACGAGGTCGGGATCGCTGAGCGCGGCAAGGTCGACGAAATGCGCGGCGTCGGAAAAAGTCTCGAGCAGGTCGTGCGCGATCGCCACCGCAACGGCGGTCTTGCCGACGCCGCCCGGGCCGACGATCGTGACGAACCGCGAGCCGATGAGCTTGTCGGAGACGGCGGCGACCGCATCGTCGCGCCCGACCATCCGTTGCAGCCGGTTAGGTAGTTTTACGGGCGGCGGGTTCACCCGCGGTGCGGGATGCGGCTTCGCTGCAACGTCCGTTCGCGAGATCGGCGCGACGAAGCAATAGCCGCGGCCGGAGAGCGTGGTGATGTAGCGAGCGCCGTCCTTGCCGTCGCCGAGCGCCTTGCGCAGGGCTGCGACGTGAAAGCGCAGGTTGGTTTCCTCGACGGCCAGGCCGGGCCACACCAGCGCCATCAGATCCCATTTGCTGACGACCTCGTTCGGCCGCGACATCAGCGCGATCAGCGTGTCGAAGGCCTTCGCGCCGAGCGGCAGCGCGACGCCGCCGCGTATCACGAGCCTTTCGTGCGATGTCACGGTGAATGGCCCGAACGATAGGGTTCCCGTTGCAGTGCCGGCCGGCTCGGTCATGGCGAAATCGTGATCCTTTCAAACGGACCGGATAGCCAGATGATCGCAATCCGGCAAGGCCGCACCTGCATCGGCATCAGACCGCTGATGCAGGCCTCGTGGCGGGACTGCGAGCCGGGGCCTCACAACTTCTCACAAGTCCAAACGGGTGTCCCGCCGACGCCGCTGCTAGTCAGTTGCGCGACGGCAAGGAGACCTTCATGACGCAAGCGGCAAAACTGCTCTACACGGCCAGGACCCACACCGGCGGCGGACGACAGGACGGCATATCGCGCAGCTCCGACGGCCGCCTCGACGTCAAGCTGTCGCCGCCGGGCGGCACAGGCATCGGCACCAATCCCGAGCAATTGTTCGCGGCCGGCTGGTCGGCCTGCTTCGAAGGCGCGATGGAGATCGCGGCCCGCAAGCGCAAGATCGAGCTTCCCCGGAAATGCGCGATCGATGCGGAGATCGATCTCGTGCTCGACGAGGGCGCCTATTCGCTCAGCGCGCGCCTCAACGTCAGCCTGCCGGGCCTCGATCGCGAGATCGCGCGCGGCATCGTCGATGAGGCGCACCAGACCTGCCCCTATTCCAAGGCCGTCCGCGGCAATATCGACGTCACGGTCGCGCTGATCTGACGGACATCACCAACCATCAACAAGGTAGCACCACCATGAAACAGATCATCGACCAGCACCGCCGCAAGTTTCTTGGCGTCGCCGCGGGAACCGTCGCCGTCGGTCTCGGCGTGATCGACCTCGCCCGTGCCGAAACGGACGCGCCGCGATCCCCGGCATCGAACGCGTCCTTCGGTCCGATCAAGCAGATCGACGCCGGCGTCCTCAATGTCGGTTATGCCGAGGCAGGTCCCTCGAACGGTCCCGTGGCGATCCTGCTGCACGGCTGGCCCTATGACATTCACGCCTTCGTCGACGTCGCGCCGATCCTGGCAAAGGCGGGCTATCGCGTGATCATCCCGCACTTGCGCGGCTACGGTTCGACGCATTTTCTTTCCAGCGAGACGCCGCGCAACGGCGAGCCCGCGGCCATGGCCGTCGACATCATCGCGCTGATGGACAAGCTCGACATCAAGAAGGCGGTCATCGCCGGCTTCGACTGGGGCGCGCGCACCGCCGATATCATCGCTGCGTTGTGGCCGGATCGCTGCCGAGCGCTGGTGTCGGTCAGCGGCTATCTGATCTCCAGTCAGGCCGCGGGCAACGCGCCGCTGCCGCCGTCGGCCGAGCTGCAATGGTGGTACCAGTTCTATTTCGCGACCGAGCGCGGCCGCGCCGGTTACGAGAAATACACGCATGATTTCGCAAAACTGATCTGGAAGCTGGCCTCGCCGCAATGGAAGTTCGACGACGCGACCTTTAACCGGAGTGCGGCGGCGCTGGACAACAAGGATCATGTCGCGATCACGATCCACAATTACCGCTGGCGGCTCGGCCTCGCCCAGGGCGAAGCGAAATACGAGGAGCTCGAAAAGAAGCTCGCTGCAGCTCCGGTGATCAGCGTCCCGACGATCACGATGGAGGGCGACGCCAACGGTGCGCCGCATCCCGACCCCAGCGCCTATGCCAAGAGGTTCTCAGGCCGGTACGATTTCCGCCTGATCACCGGCGGCATCGGCCACAATCTGCCGCAGGAGGCGCCGCAAGCGTTCGCCAAGGCCGTCATCGACGCCGACGGCGCCTGAGCGTTCATTCGATGCCTCGGTCCAGCGCGGCTGGACCGAGGCTATGCCGCCATCCCAGCACGAAGGAACGTCATGACGTCCATCGAACCTGAAAAGAACAAGCGCTCTCATGCGACGGCTATCACGCTTGCCGCGCTCCTTCTCGTCGTTCTCCTGACTTGCGTGCCCTATCTGGTCTCGATCGCTCTCGCCGAGGGACCGGCACAAGGCAACACGGCAGACGCCTCGCCGATCTTCGGCGTCACGATCCCTGCCGGCTACAAGCAGTGGGAGCTGATCGCGCCGGCCGAAGAGGCGGCACCGCTCGACGAGCTTCGCGCCGTTGTCGGCAACCAGACCGCAATCGATGCTTATCAAGACGGAAAGCTTCCGTTCCCCGACGGCACCATTCTGGTCAAGCGCGCCTGGAAACGGAAACAGTCGCCGGAATTCGCATCCGCGACGATCCCCGGCGCGGCCACCACGGTTCAGGTGATGGTCAAGGATTCCAGGAAATATGCGTCCACCGGCGGCTGGGGGTTCGGCCGCTTCATCAATGGCAAGCCGGTCGACGAGGCCCAGCATCGCACCTGCTTCGCCTGTCACGACGCCCGCGCCAAGAGCCGTGACTACGTCTTCACCCGGCTTGCGCCTTGAGCGGTCAGGAGCCCGCCGTGTCAAAGATCTGGTTCATCAGCGGCAGCTCACGCGGGCTCGGACGCGCCATCACGGAAGCCGCACTTGCGGTGGGAGATCGTGTGGCGGCTACGGCCCGGGACACGAATCCGCTCGAACCGTTGCGTGAGCGCTTTGGAGAAAGACTGCGGCTCGCAACGCTCGACGTGACCGACGAGGCGGCCGCGCAAGCGGCCATCGGCCTCGCCGTGGCGGCATTCGGCGGCGTCGATGTGGTCGTGAACAATGCCGGCTATGGCGATCTCGGATCGGTCGAGGACACGAGCCTGGCCTCGTTCCGTCAGCAGATCGAGGTCAATCTGCTCGGCACCATCATCGTCACGAAGGCGGCGATCCCCGTGCTGCGCCGGCAGCGCCGCGGGCATATCGTGCAATTCTCATCCGTCGGCGGACGGATCGGAGCCCCGGCACGCGCGGCCTATTCGGCCGCGAAATGGGGTATCGAGGGCTTTTCGGAATCGCTGGCGCGCGAGATGGCGTTGATCGGCGTGCACGTGACGATCGTCGAACCCGGCGGCTTTCGTACGGGCTTTGCGCAGTCAGCGCATGCGACCGGCGAAGGGCGGGGGGAGTACGATGCCGTCGTTGGAGCGGCCGTCAGGATGCAGCGCGATTATGATGGCCGCCAGCCGGGCGATCCGGCGAAGGCCGCCGCACTTGTGCTGAAGCTCGTCGACATGGACAGCCCGCCGCTGCGGATCGCGCTCGGCAGCGACGCCGTGAACGCCATCGCGGCGACGGACCGGCAACGCCTCGACGAGCTCGAGAGGTGGCGCGCGCTCAGCATCTCGACCGACTACTGACCGCGTCTTACTCCGCCGCCACCATTTGCTGCGTGCGCCACTGTCCCAGCAGGGCGCGGAGCGAGGCCGGCTTCACCGGCTTGTTGAGCACCGCGATTTTTTCCTCGCGCGCAGCGACCTGCACCGCGGGGCTGCGGTCGGCGGTGATCAGGATCGCAGGGATGCCGTCGCCGAAGCGGCGGCGAATGTCGCGGATGGCGGCAATGCCGTTGCCGCGGTCGAGGTGATAATCGACCAGCAGGCCGGTGACACGGCGTCCCGCGCCTTCGATCGCGGCGATCGCGCCCTCGGGGTCGGCGACCGCGATCACCTCGGCGTCCCAGGCCTTCAGCAGCGTGCGCATGCCGTCGAGGATCGCCGCGTCGTTCTCGATGCAGACGATGAGGGCGCCCGAGATCGGCGTGCGCGCCAACGGCGTCGCGCTGGTCACGGCCGCGGTGTGGGTGACCGCCTTCGCCGTCGGCACCGTCACGGAGAAGACCGAGCCGCCGCCGACATTGGCGTCGATGGCGATGCCGTGGTTGAGCACGCGCGCGAGCCGCTCGACGATCGACAGGCCGAGGCCGAGGCCGCGGGCGATCCGCGCGCCCTGCTCGAGGCGGTGGAATTCCTTGAAGATCTCGCCGCGCTTCACCGGCGGAATGCCGACGCCGGTGTCGTAGACGCAGATCTTGAGCGAGGCGCCGCGGCGGCGGCAGCCGACCAGCACGCGTCCGCGCGGGGTGTATTTGATCGCGTTGGAGATCAGGTTTTGGAGCAGGCGCCGCAGCAACAGCCGATCGGACTCGACCGGCAGCGAGCAGGGCACGAAGGCGAGCTCGAGGTTCTTGGCGCGTGCGATCGGTGCAAACTCGATCTCCAGCGAGCGCATCAAATCGGCCATCTTGAAGCTCGATGTCGAGGTCGTCATCGCGCCGGCATCCAGCCGCGATATGTCGAGCAGTGCGCCGAGGATCTCCTCGATCGCCTGGAGCGATTCGTCGATGTTCTCGACCAGCCGCGTCTCCTCGCCGCTGTGCTGGCGCTCGACCAGGCTGGTGACATAGAGCCGCGCCGCGTTCAGGGGTTGGAGGATGTCGTGGCTGGCTGCCGCCAGGAAACGCGTCTTGGAGATGCTGGCATCCTCGGCCGCGCTCTTGGCCAGCGCCAGCTCGGAATTCAGCCGGGTCAGCTCCTCGGTGCGGTCGCGCACCCGCTTTTCGAGCGTCGCGTTGGCGCGCTCCAGCGCTTCGGCGGCCTCGAACGTGGGGGTGACATCGGTGAAGGTGATGACGAAGCCGCCGCCGGGCATGCGGTTGGTCAAGATCTCGATCACCATGTGGCGGTCGGGGAGGCGCTCGAGATAAGGCTCGCTGTCGGTGGTGTAAGCCGCGAGCCGCCGCTCCAGCATGGCTTCGCGCTCGACCGGATTGTCCGGCTCGCTCACACCCATGAATTCCAGGATTTCACGCAATGGCGTGCCGAACTGGATGAAATGCGGCGGCACGTTCAGGAGATCGCCGAACTGCCGGTTGGAGCAGATCAGCTGCAGGTCGGCGTCGAACACGGCGATGCCCTGGCGGACATGGTTGAGCGCGGTCTGGAGGATCTCGCGATTGAAATGCAGCGCGGCGTGGGAATCGTCGAGCAGTTTCAGCGCCGCTTTCGCCGAGACCGTCCGCTTGCGCAGCAGCAGCGACATCACGAGCCGCGAGGAGGCCGCGCCGATCGAAGAGGCGATCAGGTGCTCGGCGTGTTGCAGCAGCTCGAAATCGGCGGGCGCACCTGATTCCAGGCGCATATTGCGCCGTACCGAAAATGCCTCGAACGAATGCCGGGCGCGGTCGGGCCCGAGATATTGCGCGACCGTGGTCTGGATGTCCTGCACCGTGACGGTGGTGCGCCAGCGGCGGAAGTTCGGGGAGATCGGCGCGAGCGTGTTGGGTACGAACAGATCGGCTTGCACCAGCTCGATCGAGGATGGCCGCCGCGCCAGCGACAGCAGCACATAGGTCAGGATGTTCAGCGACAGCGACCAGATCACGCCGTGCATCAGCGGCGGCAGGTCGGCGCCGAACAGCGCCTGCGGCCGCAGCGCCTCGATCCCGAACGGGCCGTGCTGGAGCAGCAGGATGCCCGCCGTCGAGGAATCCATGAAGCTCGGGATGAACAGCGTGTAGAGCCACACCGCGAAGCCGACCAGCATGCCGCCGATGGCGCCGCGTGCGGTGGCGCGCCGCCACAACAGCCCGCCGAAGAAGCTTGGCGCGAGCTGGGCGATGGCGGCAAAGGAGAGCAGGCCGATCGCCGCGAGCTGGGTGTTGCCGAGCGCGCGGTAGTAGAAATAGGCCATCACCATGATGGCGAAGATCGCAAGGCGCCGCGAGCGCAGCAGGAAGTCGCTGAAATCGGCGCCGCCGGTGCGCCCCTCCGGTCGCCGCTGCAGCACCAGGGGCACCACGAGGTCGTTCGAGACCATGATGGAGAGCGCGACGCATTCGACGATCACCATCGCGGTCGCCGCCGACAGGCCGCCGACGAAAATGGCGACGCTGAGCAGCTCCCCGCCGCCCTCCATCGGCAGCGCCAGCACGTACATGTCGGGATCGGCCGCGCCGAACGGAAAGGTAACGAGGCCGGCGAGTGCGATCGGGATCACGAACAGATTGATGGCGACGAGATAGAGCGGAAACAGCCAGCGCGCGCGGCCGACCTCGGCATCCGAGGAGTTTTCGACCACGCTGACGTGAAACTGGCGCGGCAGCAGCATGATCGCGCAGAGTGACAGCAGCGTCATGGTGAGGAAGTTGCCGATCGACGGCGAATAGTTGATGGCGCGCACCGCCTCCGGCGTCTTCATGGCGCGCTCGATCAATTCGTGCGGCGAGAACATCCAGAAGGTGACGAAGATGCCGGCGGCGAGGAAGGCGATCAGCTTGATGATGGATTCGGTCGCGACTGCCAGCATCAGGCCGTGCTGGTGCTCGGTGGCGTCGGTCTGCCGTGTGCCGAACAGCACGGCGAAGGCCGCCATCGCCAGCGTCACCATCAGCGCCATGTCGCCGAGGATCGGGATGTGGGAGAACGCCTGGTCTTCGCTCAGAATGACTTCCAGCGAGGAGGCGACCGCCTTGAGCTGGAGTGCGATGTAGGGCACCGAACCGATGATCGCGATCAGAGCAACGGTGGCCGCCACTGCCTGGCTCTTGCCGTAACGCGCGCCGATGAAGTCGGCGGTCGAGGTGATGTTGTGGGCTTTGGCCAGCTGGATCACGCGGCGCAACACGCCCGTGCCGAGCCCGATCATCAGGATCGGACCGACATAGATCGCGAGGAAGTCGGTCGAGGTGCGCGTGGCGAAGCCGACCGAGCCGAAGAAGGTCCAGGAGGTGCAGTAGATCGCCAGCGACAGCGGATAGATCAGCCCGGACGCACGGCCGCGCCCGGCCGGCGAGCGGCGGTCGCCGTGGCTCGCCACCAGGAACAGAAAGCCGATATAGCCGAAGGCGGCAGCGATCACGCCCCAGTCGTGCAGCATGGCGAGCGCGCTTCTCCCTGGGCGCGAGGGCGCCCGAACTCATTTTCCCTGCAAATCTAGCGCGTTGGGCGGGCGCAAGCGACAGCGAAATGCCGTGCCGGGGCGGGAACTGGGGTTGTCGTTAAGGTGCGTTGTGGCTCACCGAGAGAGTCCCCGTGTGGCACCCCCCTCCCTGGCCCTCCCCGCAAGGGGGGAGGGAACGGAGAGAGCGTCGATTGTCGCGACAAGGACGAAACAGAGTTGGGTGGGAGATCAACGTGAGGCGCGCACAGCTGTCTCGCTCCCTCCCCCCTTGCGGGGGAGGGCTGGGGAGAGGGGTAGCCCCGGGCTCGACGAGAATTAGTCGGGAAGAGGGGAAGCCTACTCCGCCGCCAGCGACTTTTGCTTGAGCGGCAGACCCAGGCGGTCCCACACCTGCAAGAGCGCTTCGGCGAGCTGATCGATCAAGCCGTCGTCGTGATAAGGCGAGGGCGTGATGCGCAGGCGTTCGGTGCCCTTGGCCACCGTCGGATAGTTGATCGGCTGAATGTAGATGCCGTGCTGTTCCAGCAGCAGGTCGGACGCCTGCTTGCACTTCTCGGCATCGCCGATGAACAGCGGCACGATATGGGTGTCGCTCGACATCACCGGCAGGCCGGCGGCGTTGAGGATCGCCTTGACGCGGGCGGCGCGGTCCTGGTGGCGCTCGCGCTCCCAGCTCGACGTCTTCAGATGCTTGATCGCGGCGGTCGCGGCCGAGCAGATCGCCGGCGGCAGCGCGGTGGTGAAGATGAAGCCCGGCGCGTAGGAGCGCACGGCGTCGATGATCTGGCCGTTGGCGGCGATGTAGCCGCCGAGGCAGCCGAACGCCTTGGCCAGCGTGCCTTCGAGAATGTCGATGCGATGCATGACGCCGTCACGCTCGGCGATGCCGCCGCCACGCGGGCCGTACATGCCGACGGCATGGACCTCGTCGACATAGGTCATCGCGCCATATTTCTCGGCGAGATCGCAGATCTTGGCGAGCGGGGCGACGTCGCCGTCCATCGAATAGAGGCTCTCGCACGCGATCAGTTTCGGCCGGTTCGGACCTGCGGCCTGCAACTTCTCTTCGAGGTCGGCGAGGTCGTTGTGGCGGAACACGACGCGCTCGCAGCCGGACTGGCGGATGCCCTCGATCATCGAATTGTGGTTGAGCTCGTCCGACAGGATCAGGCAGTTCGGAATGAGCTTGGCGATGGTCGCGATGCCGGTCTGGTTCGAGACATAGCCCGAGGTGAACAGCAGCGACGCTTCCTTGCCGTGGAGATCGGCGAGCTCGGCCTCGAGCTGCACCAGCGGATGATGCGTGCCGGCGATGTTGCGGGTGCCGCCCGCGCCGGTGCCGACGCGGGTTGCGGTTTCGACCATGGCGCCGACCACCTTCGGGTGCTGGCCCATGCCGAGATAATCGTTGGAGCACCAGATCACGACGTCGCGCTTGCCCTTGGGCGAGTGCCAGAGCGCATGCGGGAACCGGCCGGCGATGCGTTCGAGATCGGCGAACACGCGGTAGCGCCGCTCGGTGTGGAGACGATCGAGGGCGGTATTGAAGAACTGGGCGTAATCCATCGGCAAAACCTAAGACGGAACTGACCAAAAGGGCCGCATCTTCTTAGAGCTTTTCCAGCTCTAGAGTCTATGCGCTATCCCACATTTGGGTGTGAGGGGCATTTGGGCAAAATGCCCTATCGTGCGATTTGAAACTTGATCCCGATCAAGCCGCTCACGGTCTTGTGTAATGTTGCTGTGCGGTAGGCACCGCGAGGGGCCGGTGTGACCGCCTCGGCCCGGCTGCGGGACCTCGGCCGGCCCCGGGCCGACAAACGGTTCGGTCGATAGCTTTTGAAAGGACCCTCCATGAAGCGCGTGATGATCCTCAACGGTCCCAACCTCAACATGCTCGGCATCCGCGAGCCGCACATCTACGGCACCACGACGCTCGCGGAGGTCAATGCGAGCTGCGAGGAAGCGGCCGCCAAGCTCGGGCTCAAGCTCGCCTTCCACCAGTCCAACCATGAAGGCGTGCTGGTCGATCTGATCCAGTCGGCGCGACAGGATGCCGATGCCATCGTCATCAATCCGGCCGGCCTCTCCTTCACCTCGGTCTCGATCATGGACGCGATCAAGACGTTCGAAGGCCCGGTGCTAGAGGTCCACATCTCCAACATCCACGCCCGCGACGAATATCACCGGCATTCGAAGATCTCGTTCGTGGCGACCGGTGTGATCTGCGGGCTCGGCCCGTTCGGCTACGTCGCGGCGCTGCACGCGATCGCGAATATGAAGTGAGCTGGTAGTCGCGGCGGAGGTCTGCTCCCTCTCCCCGCAGGCGGGGAGAGGCGAAAAACTCACGTCGTCCGGAACTGGAGCACGCCGTCCTTCGTCTCCGCCGTCAGCCGGCCCTCGACGATCATGTAATTGACGTGGGCAACGAGTTCGCCGGCGGCAAAGCCCATCTGGTGCTCGTCCAGCACGTGCTTGTTGAACACGACAGGTACCAGGGCGCGCGAGGTCTGCGGCACCTCGCGGCAGGCTTCCGCGATCAGGCTGCAGCGCTCCTCGTGGTGGTCGGCGAGCTGCTTGATGCGGGTCTTCAGACCGTAGAACGGCACGCCGTGGCCGGGGAGCACCAGCAGATCGTAGGGCAGGGTGGTGGTCAGGCTCGCGAGCGAGGCCAGATATTCCCCGAGCGAGTTCTGGTCGGGTTCGACAGCCCAGACGCTGACATTGGGCGAGATCCTGCTCAGCACCTGGTCGGCGGAGAGGAACAGCTTGTCGTCGGCGCAATACAGCATCACCTGGTCGAGCGCATGCCCGCCGCCGGTGATCACCTTGAAGCGGCGGGCGCCGATCACGACCTCGTCGCCATGCGAGATGCGGCGGTAGGACGGCGGCAGCACCGAGACGCGCTTGAGATAATCCTGGCCGC
Source organism: Bradyrhizobium sp. Arg816 (assembly GCF_029989365.1). Lineage (GTDB taxonomy): Bacteria > Pseudomonadota > Alphaproteobacteria > Rhizobiales > Xanthobacteraceae > Bradyrhizobium. Next base: position 459,299 of record NZ_JAPRAQ010000004.1, read on the forward strand.
GGCCGAGCAGCTTTTCGGTGAGCGATTCGTCCATGCCGTGGCGGCGGAAGAACAGCCGCTGGGCTTCGCGCCGCTCCTCGGTGCCGCGGTTCTGGTGGTAGACCGATTGCAGATATTCGACCTGCGACATCACCAGCGGGCAGTTGAACCGCTCGACGATCCAGCCCGCGAGGCCGACGTGATCGGGGTGCGAATGCGTCACGATCAGGCGCGTGATGTTGACGCCCTTCAGCGGCCCCTCGAACAGTCTGGTCCAGGCCTCGATCGTTTCCTCGTTGCCGAAGCCGGCATCGACCATGGCATAGCCGTCGCCGTCGGCGAGCAGGTAGATGTTCACGTGGTTGAGGCGGAACGGCAGTTTCAGGCGCGCCCACAACACGCCGGGACGCACCTCGACGATCTCTTCGGGGCCGGGATGCTGTTCCCAGGGATAGCGCAGGGCCTCGGCCGAGGACTGCACGGTGTCGGTTTTCGGGTTCATGCTACCGGCTTAAACCCGCCGCGCGCGGGGCGCCAGCCGAAAAAGGCCGGGCCGTGGTCTCCGCATGGCGGTCATACCCGCAGTTTTCCGTAGCCCGGATGGAGCGAAGCGAAATCCGGGGCCTTCGCGCTTGTGGCACGATCCCCGGATTACGCTTCGCTCCATCCGGGCTACGGGGATACGGGCCGGCGGCTTACGCCGCCCGCATATTGTTGAGGAATGCGTCGATCTCTCCGCGCAGCATGTCGGCTTCGCGGCGGAGCGCGTCGGAGGCGCCCAGCACTTCGCTCGCCGCCGCGCCGGCTTCGGCCGAAGCCGTGGAGACGCCGATGATGTTGCTGGAGACCTCGCTGGTGCCGCCGGCGGCATGCTGGATGTTGCGGGCGATTTCACGGGTGGCTGCGCCCTGTTCCTCGACCGCGGCGGCGATCGTCGTCGTCACGTCGTTGATCTCGCCGATGATGCGGCCGATGCCCTGGATGGCGCCCACCGCCGAGGTGGTGACTTGCTGCATGCTGGCGATCTGGGTGCGGATCTCTTCCGTCGCCTTGGCGGTCTGGCTCGCGAGGCTCTTCACCTCGGAGGCGACCACCGCGAAGCCGCGGCCGGCTTCGCCCGCGCGCGCCGCCTCGATGGTGGCGTTGAGCGCGAGCAGGTTGGTTTGCGAGGCGATGGTCTGAATCAGGTCGACCACGACGCTGATGCGGCTGGCGCTGTCGGCAAGGCTCTGCACCGTGGTGTCGGTGGCGCCGGCCTCGTCGACCGCCTTCCTGGCGATCGCGGCCGAGGTCACGACCTGCTTGCTGATCTCCTCGATCGAGGACGACAGCTGCTCGGTGCCTGATGACACGGTCTGCACGTTGACCGAGGTCTCCTCGGCAGCGGAGGCGACCGCGTTCACCAGCGCGTTGGACTGGTCGGCGGTGTTCGACATGCTCTGCGCGGTGGACTGCATCGAATTGGCCGACTGCGCGAGATTGTCGAGCGCGCTGCGTACCGCGCCCTCGAACTCGGCGATCTTCGCTTCCATGCGCGCGGCACGCTCGGCCTTGGCGACGCGATCCTTGTCCTGCTCGCTCGACATCGCGCGGGCCTCGATCATGCTCTCGCGGAACACCTGCAGCGTGTTCGCCATCACCGAGATTTCGTCATTGTGGTGCTTCGAGCGGTAGATCTCGGTCTCGAGGTCGCGGTTCGCGAGCAGCTGCATCGACTGTTGCAGGGCGCCGATCCGGCGCAGGATGTTGCGGCCGACATAGAGCCAGACGAACAGCGCCGAGCCGACCAGCATCAGCGCCCCCAGCGCCAGCATCGCGGTGGTGGCGAGCGAGATCTCCTGGCGCGCCTGGAAGGTCGACGCGTTGGTCTCCTTCTGCACGCCGTCGACGAGCTGCTGCACGCTGATGCCGAGACCGACATTGAGCTTGCGGGTCTCGTCCAGAATGGTCTGGCCGTAGTCGATGGCGTCGAGCTCCTTCTGGCGGATCTTGAACACGCCGGTCTTGCCCTCGCCGAAGCCGAACAGCTTCTGCACAGCGTCGCGCACCGTCTGCATCGAGGGCATGTTCGGGAGGTCTTCGAGGTTCGACTTGACGCGGTCGCGCGTCGCCTTGAACTCCTTCTCGATCGCCTCCAGCGTGTCGCTGTTGTTGGCCGACAGCGCCGCCATCATGTCGGCGGCCATCAGATTGCCGTTGGTGGAGATTGTCGCGACCTGGGAGACGGTGCGGGCAGCCTCAGTCGCATCATCTGCGGAAACTTCCGCCGCGCCGAGGATCGCGTTCAGGCGCGTCTGTGCGTCCAGCATCGCAGGACCGGCCGCGCCGACGAAGGTGAGCTGGGCCTTGCGCAACGCCTCATACTGCTTGTCATGCAGCGCGCCGGTCTCGAGCCGCTCGCGCGCGGCCGACACCAGGCTCTGGGTCGCCTCGTCGATGCTCTTGGCGGTGTCGCGCAGCGCCGTTGCGATCTGCTTGTCGGCGCCGAGCTCGATGATCTCGCCGAGCTTGGCCATGGCGAGCTGCTGGATGTCCTTCACGCTCTTGGTGCGTTCCTTCAGCGCCTCGTCGGAGGGCGATGCCAGCAGGCCCGGGCCTTGCGCCGCGAGCGTCGCGCTTTGCGAGGCGAGCTGCAGGCTGGCGGAGAGGCGCGGGATGTCGCGGCCGCTCAGATCCATCATGGTCGCGCCGAGGTGATTGAAGACGAAGCCGGCGCCGGCTGCGATCACGAGACCCATGCCCGCGATCAATGCGAAAGCGGCGAACAGGCTGCCGCGCACGCCCCACCTTGGCATCTTGAAACGAGGCTTGAGACGGCCAAGGACACGGCCAGCACCCAGACGGATCGCCATCGAACTTCCCCCACGCGTGATCTTTATATTTTCGCCGCGGAGTATCCTTCGGCCGGGTTAAAAAATCGCAAGTTGCACAATTGGTTGCGCTGTTCCGCACAGCGAAAAAAGAAAGGGCCGGCAGAGTTGCCGGCCCTTGATCATGAAGAGATTTTTGAGGCGCGATCAGTAGCGCGCGACCGCCGAATTGGCCCAGTTGAAGCGGTAGTTGACGCCGGCCTTGATGGTGTGGTCGTCGGTGGTGAAGCTGCCGGTGCCCGCCAGCGGACCGCCGGTGAAGCTCGCGTCGCCGAAATTGTAGTACTGGTACTCGGCCTTGGCCGACCAGTTCGGGGCGAACATGTATTCGAGGCCGGCGCCGACGGTGTAGCCGTTGCGGTGATCGCCGGTGATGAGGAAGGCGGTCGGCACGCCGCCGACGGTCACCTTCTCGTTGTTGTCGGAGAAGGCGTAGCCGCCCTTCACGTAGAGCAGGCCCGGACCCCAGGTGTAGCCAACGCGGCCGGTGATAGAACCGAGACCACGCTGGTCGTTGGTGTAGGCGATGCCGCCCGGAAACACAGCGCCGACGCTGCCGGAAAGCCAGGAATACTGGCCTTCGACGCCGACCACGAAGCTCGGGTTGAACTGCCAGTCCGCACCGACCTGCACGCCGCCGAGGAAACGGCCGTTGCCGTTGTTGCCGGTCGAGAGGCCATTGAAATTGTTGTCGCTGGAGAACGCGCCGCCGACATGGCCGCCGATATAGAAGCCTGTCCAATTGTAGATCGGCGCGGCATAGGCCGGCGCGGGCGCCTTGTAATAGTTGCGGTTGCCGAGATCGGCGCCGATGGCCGGCGCGGCAGCGCCCACCACGAGCAGGGCAACGGTCGCAAACAAAATCTTCTTCATCGTCTTGAACTCCAGCACTTTGGTCCCCGGCAGGCGCGCTGTCCGCGCCGTCGTTGGTTTTGCAGATAGCTCGCTTTTGACGAAAATGCTGTCACATGCATGGCACAACGACAGCCAACCTAACTTATTGGGCTACAAATGATTTTCGTGCTTAATGCCGGCTTAAGAAGTGGTGAAGGAAGGCTTAACTTCGCAGGTGTCGGGTAACTTGCGCGCGTCTCTCGTTAACCAAGTCGCCGCCGCGCCTCGTCGCGCATCTGCTCGCGGAAGGCCGCGCGCCTTGCGGGCCGGTCCTCCTCGCGGACGTCGTGGCGATCGAAGACGTCGAACTTCTCCATGATCGGATAGCGCTCGCTCGCCATCGCGAGCACGCGCAGCACCTTGGTCGCGGACGGCGTCGGCCCGCTTACCTCCCAGCGCCGGATGGTATCGGCGCCGCCCTTCTCCGGCAGTCCGCAAAGCTTGGCCATGTCGGCCGCGGTGAGCTTGCGCTCGAGCGCGTCGGAAAGGTCGTTGCGGAGCCGCTTCAGTTCGGGGCCGGTCATGCTGTTTGCGTCCAGGAAGTCACCGAAGCCAATGCACTAGCGCTGATTCGGGTCCATCCGAAGGCGGGTGGTCGTGATAGTGTGTCCGTGCCGGTCGAGCATCAGCGAGGCGAAATCGCATGCCTGTGTTCAAGCTGCCCCTGTCGGGGGATGTCGTCCAGTCCATTTATCCGTCGTTCTTCAGTCCCACCGGCGGCCAGTTCGGCCTCGTCAACATCACGGTGGGACAATCCTCGGCGCCAGATGTCGAGAAGGACGTGCTGTCGGATGTCGCCGGTTACGGCAAGCAGATCGGACAGATCGCGGACGCGCTGCTGGCCGTGGTCGAGCATCTGGAGTCGCGGCCCGACCACGCGCTCGCTGACGATCCGGCGATCGCCGCCTTCAAGGAGCTGATGCACTCAGTCGCGACAGTTAAGGAGCGACATGGCCGCAAGGCGTGTCGCCCGAAGCGACGATGACCACGGCAGCGGTGTCTGGGTCAGGCACATTCGGGCGTGCACGAAGTTATGAACGGGTGCCCGTGGAAATTCCGCGTTGAATGAACACATGGCACAGTGGGCTCGCAGCCAATGAAGGGAACCCACATGACAAGCATCAAACCCGCCATTGCCGCACTTATCACTGTCGGACTGCTTGCCGCGCCCTTCGCAGCCGAAGCGAAGAAGGCCCGGCCGAGCCGGCATCACTACAGCACGGGCGTGGTGGCCCCGACCTATGGCGCCGCCGCATTGCCGGTCGCGCAGCCCAGGACCTCCTACGGGTCGTCCGGACAGACGGTCGGGACGGTCACGGCGCCCTCGATCGGATCGTACAATTGGCCGTCGGTCGGCGTGACCAATGCGGTGCCGACCTGGAGCAACACCACGAGATAGAGGGCACGTCGCCAGGGCGCGCCGGTGACCGTCAACGCATGCCGGGCGCGAGGCCGGAGAGCAGGTAGAGCGCGACCAGCAATGTCGCGACCGACAGCATCGTCGTGACCGAGACGGTGGCCGCGACCAGCTTCTCCTCGACCTTGTGCTCGTGTGCCAGCACATAGACGGTCTTCGCCGTCGGCACGGCCGCGCATATGACGGCGGCGATCGTGTAGAGCGGATTGAGGCCAGTCAGCACGCAAAGCCCGTAGACGATCAGCGGCATCACCACCAGCTTCACGGTCGCGAGCGCGAACGATGCCTTCAGGTTGGATCGCAGACCGTCGACCGACAGGCCAAGCCCGATGGCAAACAGCGCGCAGGGCGTGAGTGCGGCGGCAATGATGTTCAGATAGGCCGCGACCGGCGCCGGAATCGGCAAGCCCGTGATCGCCCAGACGAGACCGATGAGCGTCGACAGAACCATCGGATTGAGCAGGATCTGCTTCACCAGCCCGCTGGCATGCACAGGGCCGCGCACGTCCCTTTCCAGCAGGATGACCGTGAGCGGAAACATCACGCCGGCGACGAACACCGTCGCCACCGCGGCGGGCAAGACGGCGGGCTGGCCGTAGATCGCGTGCAGGATCGGGAGCGCCACGAAGCCGGTATTGGTCATGGCCGCCGCCATGCCATGGATCGTGCTGCTGGCGAGGTCGTGCTTGCCGCCCGCGCGGACGGCCAGGAACACCAGTGCGAAGCAGAGGAGGGAGCCGCCTCCGAACGCGAGCAGGAAGCGCCATTCCAGCAGGTTGCGCGCCGGCTCCTGGGCGATCGTGACGATCAGCAGCGCCGGCATCGCCACGTTGTAGGCAAAATGCACCAGCGCGTCCGCAAGCGAGCGGGAGAGATAACCTGATACACCGGCAAGCCAGCCGGTGACGATGATTGCGAACACGGGAAGAACGAGGCTGGCGACCTCCATCCGGCGTCCCCCTCTGCCAAGCAGCGACGCCACTCTAGCCTGGCGATGCACGCTCGTCACGGTTCAACTGGATGGCGCCGTCCTCGATCAGGCGGCCTGTGGCCTCAGGCGCCTCTGCCGGTCTGTTGACCGAACACGCAGCGCCATCCAGCCAGGCGTTCGGCCGGATGCTGGTTCATCCATTCAGCGAGCTGCGGCGCGCCCATCAGGCAGGACTGCATCGAGACGTTGGCGAAGTCCGAGGTGGTGACGATCTGCTCGTGACAATTCCCCGGAGAGGAGAGGCTGCAGAGCACCGCGATGATCTTGATCACGCCAGATTTCCCACGTCTCCGTTGGCCGCGCGGCCGATCGTCGCCTTGTCCTGCTGCTCGCTCGGATCAGCAGGCGGAAAAATGCTGTCGTAGATCGCGCGTGCCTCCTGAATGAGGCGAGCGCGCTCGCGCTCGGATTTCGAGACAAACTGAATAACCTGGCCCATATCGGCTCCAATGGATCGGAAATCCATCATCAGATGATGGAAATCATTCCATGCGAATCTGGGGTGCCGACTTCGGCTTTGCAGCTGTGCAGGCGGTCACGAAGGATAAAAAGCCCGTGACCGTTCCGTTCCTGCGCGGAACGGAATACCGGACCGATGTGCCGACCTCGCGCCACCGACCCGCGCTCCCGTGACTGACGCCATCGGCGCACGCAATTCATGCGTGCAAGCTTGGGGCAGCAGGAGTTCGCCCCCGGCGAGTTGAGGTTGCCGCGCGTGCGTCCCTGTCCGGCTGGAGCCGCTTGTGGTGGCATCGTGACAGAGTGTTGAGATCCACTGCATGCCCTGTTGCGGCACGTTTTCGCGCACGCGGAGTTGTAAGGTTGCTCAGTGCAGCGGTTCGACAACCGAATGGCTGACGCGACTGAGCGACCGCGATCGAAAGGATCACCCATGACAAGGATGAGACGCTCCCTTGCTACACTTATCGCTCTCGGATTGGCGGCAGCGCCATTCGCTGTCAGCGCGCAGACGTCGGGGACGAGCACACAAGGCCGCACGAGCGGAAGCTCCGGAGCACCGGCACAGCAGGGTGCGACTTATGGAAGCTCCGGACAGACAGTCGGGACCGTTACGGCGCCGTCGGTCGGAACGTCTAACCAACCTTCGGTCGGCGTGACCAACTCGGTCCCGACCTGGAAGAACACCAACCCTCCGGCCAAGTAGCGACCGCGATCGGCCGACCCACGCCGCCGGCGCGCGCGCTCTTTCCGCCCGGGCACCGCCGCCAGCAATTCGCGCGTATAGGCGTGCTCCGGCGCGGCGAACAGCTGCGCGGTCGGCTTCAACTCGACAATGGCGCCGCGCTGCATGACCGCGATGCGGTCGCAGATTTGCGCGGCGACGCGCAAATCGTGCCGTTTCGAACACGTATTGCGTCGTTCGATCGGGGCCGCCTCAAAGTTCGGCGAACCCACCATCGACCACCAATTCCGATCCGAGCATGTAGCTCGAGGCATCGCTGGCAAGGAACAGCACCGCAGCGGCAATTTCGTCGGCCCTCCCGAGTCGGCCGATCGGAATCAGTTTGCTGACGCCTGCGAGATAGTCGCGAAACTCGGCTTCGGTCTGCCCGGGATGTTCGGATTGACCGACGCCGCGAAGGATGGGCGTCTCGATGAGACCCGGACTGACCGCGTTGACGCGAATGCGTCGGCCAAGCAGCTCCGCCGACAGGGTACGAGCGAACGAGCGGACCGCGGCCTTCGAGGCCGAAAGGATGGCGCGCCCCGGCACGCCAACCTGATTCAACCAGGCCGTATTCACGATGATGGAGCCGCCCTCACGCATGACCGGTTCGATTGCCTGGATCGAGAAGAACACGGATTTGACGTTCGTATTCATGAGCCCGTCGTATTGTGCTTCGTCGGTCGTCGCCAGCGGCGTGACATAGGCGACACCCGCGTTGGCGAAGAAGATGTCGAGCGTGCCGAACGCCTGTCGCACATCCGAAGCCATCTTCCGGAGAGCCTCGCGCGAACGCACGTCGGTCTGAAATGTCACCACGTCGTCCCCGATGATCCGGCGTGCCCGATCGAGAGCATCCGGCTCGCGTCCCGAAATAGCGATTCGCGCGCCGTTGTCGTGCAGCAGCTTCGCGGTCGCGAGGCCGATGCCCGAAGTTCCGCCGGTAATGAGCGCCGTCTTTCCATGAAGCATGGAGTCCTCCTTGTCGGTCAGGTCCAATCGATCTGGCATGAGCGGCATCTGGCTAGTTGTTGCTCTTTTCGGCGCGGCTCTGCTTGTCGTGACCGCCGTGACTCATTGCGTCGTGTTTGGGCACGGTGAATGTCAGCGTCACGACCTGCCCGGGGAAGACATTGTGGTCAGCGTCGACCAGCGCGATCTTCACCTTGTGCGGGCCGGCAGGCAGCCCGGCAATGTCCACCGTATTGTTGTCGCTCGCATCCGCCCACCACCAGGGCAGGTCGTCGACGGTTATGTGCAGATGCCCGACGCGAGGCGAGACCTGGCGGGCACCTGCGCCGAACACTTGCATGATGCGCAGGTTTTCCACGCGGTACTGCGCCCAGAAGACACCCTGCGCCAGCGCCTCTGGCACCGGGGGATCCACGATCAGCTTGGGCGCGGGTTCGTTTTCGATCGCGATATAGGGCGAGGCGCCGCGGATCTCCCGGGCGGTCTGGGCGAAGGCGCTCGTGGCAAGCACGACACCAGCCGCAACCGCGCCGGCCGCAAGCGTTTTGATGAGAGGCATGGCAAAGTCTCCTTTGACGAGTTCAGGACCGCAGTCCTTCGGATCAGTTTGCGAACTGGCCGGAAGGGTCACGCCGCGCGCGACATGGCATGCGGCTGGATCAATCGAGCGGCGGAGCGACCTCACGCCGCTTGCACGTCGCAATCTGAGACCTCGCCAAACCGTCCACTAGCTGGCAAAATCGGGAAATACTGTCCAAGATTTTGGTCAATGCCGACATGGACGCAGTCACGGTCTTCGTGAAAGTCGTGGAAGCTGGAAGTTTCGCGGCCGCCGCGAGACGCTTGGGCATGCCCAAGACGACGGTGAGCGCCAAGGTCGCGGGACTGGAAAAGCGCCTCGGTGTCAACCTGATCCAGCGCACGACCCGCAAACTGCGCATGACCGACGCAGGCGAGATCTACTTCCATCACTGCGCTGTCGCGGCTCGCGAAATCGAGCTGGGCGAAGCCGCACTCCAGTCGGCAAAGGTGAAGCCCTCCGGAGTTCTCAAGGTGACGGCGCCGGTCGACCTGGGACATGCTCTTCTCCCGCGCATCGCACGGGCCTACACGGTGAAACATCCGGACGTGTCGCTCGAACTCTTGCTCACGAACCGGGTCGTTGATCTGGTGGAGGAAGGTGTCGACCTTGCCATTCGCTGGGCAGGCGCGTTGAAGGACTCCTCGCTCATCGCTCGACGCTTCATCGAAACAAACTCCAACCTGTGGGCGTCGCCGAAATATTTGAAGGGGCTAGGGAAGCCCATTCACCCGCGCGACCTCGCAAATGCGGCGTTCTTGGCCCATCCCGTTCTGAAGACAGTCTTGCTCACGAACGGGAAGTCGGATTTCGAGCTTCAGTTGAACGGGCGGATCTTCGTTGACGACCTGGAGGTCGTCACGAGCCTGATCTTGCTGGGAGACGGCATCGCATGGCTGCCCGACTTCCTGGTCAGGGACGCGGTGGCAGTCGGGAAGCTCGTGCCCGTCCTGCCGCAATGGCGGCCCAAGAAGCACCAGAATTGGACTTACCACTTCGTCTATCCCGGTCGCCGGTACACCTTGCCGAAGGTGGAGAGCTTCATCCAAACGGCACTGAGCCAGGTTTAGCGGGACGAGCGTGCGACCGATGATTGCTCACGCCGCCGGCGCGCGCTCTTTCCGCCCGGGCACCGCCGCAAGCAATTCGCGCGTATAGGCGTGCTCCGGCGCGGCGAACAGTTGCGCGGTCGGCTTCAACTCGACGATGGCGCCCCGCTGCATCACCGCGATGCGGTCGCAGATCTGCGCTGCGACGCGCAGATCGTGGGTGATGAACAGCATCGAGAGGCCGAGGCGCGCCTTGAGGTCTTCGAGCAGTCGCAGCACCTGCGCCTGCACGGAGACGTCGAGCGCGGAGACGGCTTCGTCGGCGACGATGATCTCGGGTTCGAGCGCGAGCGCGCGCGCGATGCCGATGCGCTGACGCTGGCCGCCGGAGAATTCGTGCGGGTAGCGGTCGAGCGCGCCAGCGTCGAGGCCGACCATCTTGAGCAGATCGCGGGCGCGGTCGAACGCCACCTTCGGATCGGTCCCGGCGGCGATCGGACCGTCGGCGATGATGTGGCCGACCTTGCGGCGCGGATTGAGCGAAGCGAACGGATCCTGAAAGATCATCTGGATGCGATGGCGCTCGGCGCGCAACGCCTTGCCCGACAGCGAAGTGAGATCGGTCTCGCCGATCCGCACCGTGCCGCGGTCGGCTTCGATCAGTCGCATCACCAGCCGCGCCACCGACGATTTGCCGGAGCCGGATTCGCCGACGAGGCCGAGCGTCTCGCCCTTGAGAATGTTGAAGTTGACCTCGCGCGCGGCATCGACGCGGCGGTCATCGCGAAACCAGCCGCCTGAGGTGACGTAGGTCTTGTCCAGCCCGATCACCTCAACGGCCCTGGCCTGGTCGTCGAGCGGGCTGCGCGCAGGCGGGTCCATCGACGGCACGGCGGCGAGCAGCGCCTTGGTGTAGTCGTGCTGCGGATTGTTGAAGACGGAGCTAGCGGGGCCTTCCTCGACGACCTTGCCGTGCCTGAGCACCACGACCTGGTCGGCGATGTCGGCGACCACGCCGAAATCATGGGTGATGAACATCACCGCCATGTTGCGGTTGCGCTGGAGGTTGCGGATCAGCTTCAGGATCTGCGCCTGCGTGGTGACGTCGAGCGCGGTGGTCGGCTCGTCCGCGACCAGCACTGCGGGCTCGAGCGCGAGCGCCATCGCGATCATGGCGCGCTGGCGCTGGCCGCCGGAGAGCTGGTGTGGATAGGCGCGGACAATGCGCTCGGGGTCGGGCAGGCCGACCTCGCGCGCCAGCGACAGCGCCTTCGCGCGCCGCTCCTTCGGCGTCAGCAGACCGTGGGCCTCGAACATCTCCGCCATCTGGTCGCCGATCCGCATCAACGGATTGAGCGCGGTCATCGGCTCCTGAAAAATCATCGCGAGCCGGCGGCCGCGCAAATCGCGCCAGCCGTCGTCGTCGAGCTTGAGCAGGTCGCGGCCTTCGAACTGGATCTCACCGGAGGTGACGGCGACCGTATCAGGCAACAGGCCCATCAGCGCATGCGCGCACATCGACTTGCCGGAGCCGGATTCGCCGACGACGCAGACGATCTTGCCGGGCCGCAAGTCGAGCGAAACGCCGTCGACGGCGAACGGACGCTCGGCGCCCTTGGGCAGCGCGATCCGCAGATTCTTGATCGAGACGGCGGGCGGGGCGGTCATCATCAGCGCCCCTCCCGCGACAGTCGCGGATTGAGCGCGTCGTTGAGGCCTTCGCCGATCAAATTGAGGCCGAGAACCGAGATCAGGATGGCGACACCGGGAAACACGGTGATCCACCAGGCCTGGCGGATCACGGTGCGGCCGGCGCCGACCATGTAGCCCCAGGAGATCAGATTGGGATCGCCGAGCCCGAGGAACGCCAGCGAGGATTCCAGCAGGATCGCGGTCGCCACCATCAGCGAGGCCAGCACGATCACCGGCGACAGCGCGTTGGGCAGGATCTCGCGCAGGATGATCCAGGTGTTGCTTTGGCCGGTGACGACGGCGGCCTGGACATATTCGCGCGTGCGCAGCGACAGCACCTCGCCGCGCACGAGGCGGGCGACCGGCGGCCAGCTCACCACCGCGATCGAGGCCACGATCGAATAGATCGAGGGCTGCAGGATCGCGACCAGCACGATCGCGAGCGCGAAGCTCGGAATGGTCTGGAAGAATTCGGTGAAACGCATCAGGGCGTCGTCGACCTTGCCGCCGAAATAGCCGGCCATGGCGCCGATGGGAACGCCGACGACCAGCGCGACCAGCGTGGAGACGAGGCCGACCAGCAGCGAGACGCGAGCGCCAAAGATCATGCCGGCGAACACGTCGCGGCCGAGTGCGTCGGTGCCGAGCGGCACGGTCGAGAGCGTGAACGGCGGCAGGAACGGCCGCTGCACCATCCGCCAGGGCGAATTCGGGAACAGCATCGGCCCGAACACCGCGATCGAGATCGCAAGGAGAAGAATGACGAGCCCGACGACGCCGCTCGGGCTCCTCAGCATCGATTTCCAGAACTGTTTCATGAGGCGAATTCGATGCGCGGGTCGACCAGGCGGTAGACGAGGTCGGTGATGAGATTGAAGATCAGCACCATGGCGGAGCAGATCACGAAGACGCCGAGCAGGAGGTTGTAGTCGCGCTGGAGCAGTGCGTCGTACATCAGGCGCCCGATGCCGGGCCAGGCGAACACGGTCTCGGTGATGACGGCGCCGCCGATCAGCGTGCCGGAATGCACACCGGCCAGCGTCACGACCGGCAGCAGCGCGTTGCGCAGCACGTGGCGGCGCTGGATCACGGCGTCGGAGAGGCCTTTCGCGCGCGCGGTCTTGACGAAGTCGAGGCGTTTCACTTCCAGCATCGACGCGCGCGTCATGCGGGTATAGGTCGCCATGAAGAACAGGCCGAGCGTCATCGCCGGCATGATCAGGTGCTTTGCGACGTCGACTGCGTGGGCAAGGCCGGTGAGGTTGGCGCCGACCGTCTCGTAACCAAAACTCGGCAGCCAATCCATGGTGACCGAGAACAGGAGGATCCCCATCAGCGCCACCCAGAAGATCGGCATGGCGTAGAAGATGAGGGCGAACACGGTGATGGCCGTGTCGAGAAATGTTCCGGCAAAGCGCGCGGCAAACGTGCCGAAGAGAACGCCGAGCATGAGCGATATCGCGAATGCCGTCAGCGTCAGCAGCAGCGTCGCCGGCAGCCGCTCGCCGATCAGCTTCGCGACCGGCGCCTGCTGGCGGAAGGAGAAGCCGAGGTCGAGCGTGACGACGCCCTTGACGTAGATAAAGAGCTGCTCGGGCAGCGGCTTGTCGAGGCCGAACTTTTCCCGGAGTTGCTTGACGAAGACCTGGTCACTGGCGCCGGCCTCGCCCGCCATCACGACCGCGGGGTCGCCGGGCGCAAGCCGGATCAGGAAGAAATTGAGGACGACGATCGCGAGCAGGACGATCACGCCCTTCACGATACGCTGAGTGACGAAGGAGAGCATATTAGAGAGTCATATCTTGTAGCGTGACCTGGAGCCACTGGGGCAGTGCGCTCCCTCGCCCCGCTCTTGCGGGGGCGAGACGAGCTTTACTCGCTCTGAGAGCGTTGGGGTGAGGGGCTTCTCTCCACGCGGGAGAATGCTGACGGACCTGTACCCCCTCACCCGCCGCGCACGAGACGATGCTTCGCATCGCTCGGGGCGCGTCGACCTCTCCCCGCATCCGCCTTCGCCGAAGCTTCGGCGGACAAGAGCGGGGAGAGGTGAAAAGGGCAAAGCTCACTTGTCCAGCCATGCGTCCTTGAAGCCGTCATTGACCCCGATCCCCGTGGTGATCAGGTTCTTGACCTTGCAGCGGGTGATGGTCGGGAATTGCAGCTCCAGCATCCAGGCCACCGGCGCGTCCTCGACCAGGATTTTTTGCGCCTTCTCGTAGATCTCCTTGCGCTTCGAGTCCGGCGTCGCGGTCGCGCCGTCGGCGAACAGCTTGTCGATCTCCGGGTTGGAGTAGCCCTCGACGTTGTTGAAGACCTGCCCCTTGGCGATGTTGCTGGAGATATAATTGCGGCCGACGCCGAGCGCGGGATCGCCATATTGGTAGAGATAGGTGAAGGCGATGTCGTAGTCCCAGTCGCCGATCTTCTGGTTGCCGCCGGCAACGTCGGTGGCGATGGTCTCGATGTTCATGCCGACGTCCTGGAGGTTCTGCTTCACGGCTTCACCCCAGCGCTGCCAGGTCTCGCCATAGGCGAGCGGCAGCAGGCGGATCTTCTCGCCCTTGTAGCCGGCTTCCTTCAAGAGCGCCTTGGCCTTGGCCGGATCGTAAGGGTACTTCGGCACGTCGTCGGTGTAGTACTTGATGGTCGAGGCGGACGGGCCTGTCGCCACCTTGCCGAGCCCGTTCCAGATCACGTCCTTGGCGAAATCGCGGTCGATCGCGTACATGATCGCCTGCCGCACCCGCTTGTCGGCGAGTGGCCCCTGGCGGTTGTTCAGCCATAGCCAGGCCAGCGGCGAGAAGAACTCCCAGCCGGCGCCGGTGACGCAGGTGTCCTTCAGCTTGGACAGCCGCGGCACGTCGAAGTTCTCGACCGAGCCGCCGGGCAGCACGTCGACCTTGCCGGTCTCATACGCCACCGAGCGCGCGGCCGCGTCGGGAATGATCTGCCAGTAGATCTCGTCGAGATAGGGCTTGCCCTTTTCGTGGTAGTTCGGGTTCTTGACCAGGCGGATGAACGAGCCCTTCTGCCACTCCTTGAACATAAAGGGGCCGGTGCCGACCGGCGCGTTGTTGTAGGGGTTGGTCTTCCAGTCGGTGCCTTCATAGAGATGCTTCGGCACCATCGGCATCGAGCCGACCTCGAAGATGCCGAGGAAGGGGCCGAACGGCTGCTTGAGGGTGAAGACCACCGTGTAGTCGTCCGGCGTCTCGATCTTGTCGACCTGCGCCAGATTGGTGCGGGCACGCGCATGCGTCTGCTTCAGCATCTCCATCGAGAACAGCACGTCGGCGGCGGTGAAGGGCTTGCCGTCATGCCAGGTGACGCCCTTCCTGAGCTTGAACGTGTAGGTTTTTGCGTCCTCGCTGACGCTCCAGCTTTCGGCAAGCTCCGGCAGCGGCTCGAGCTTGGGGCTGTAGCGCAGCAGGCCCTCGAAGATGTTGCCCGACACCATCTGGGTCGGGCCGTTCTGGACCTGCGCAAGCATCAGGCCGGGCGGCTCGGGCTGGATCACGGCGTTGATCACGCCCCCCGTCCTCGGCTCTTGCGCCAGCGTCGAGGCCGTGAGGCCGCAAGCCAGGAGGGCACCAAGCAACACTCGTTTTGGCATGTCGTATCTTTCTCAAGCGAGACCGGCCGAAAACGCTTCGCACGTCATGGCGCGCAAAGCTCCGGCCGGCCCATCCCAGTCCCCATCCGATATCGAGGCTCACACAGTCTCATTCGGAGCCGCAAGATGAAAGTCTCGACAGTGTTCGCACAAAAAATGTACAGCGCGTCCTGTTTTCACTTGATTCATGGTCTTGTCACGGAGACAAGTCGGCCATGGACAATGCCAGCCGCTCCGAACGATCCCGTAACGCCGCACTCGAAGCGGCCATCGCGATCATCGCGCGCGACGGGCCGGGCCGGCTGACGCTGGATGCGATCGCGCGCGAGAGTGGACTCAGCAAGGGCGGAGTGATGCATCAGTTCCGCACCAAGGAAGCGGTGCTGAAGGCGTTGCTCGACCGGCAGATGGCGCATTTCGAGGAGTTCGCCACCAGCACGATGGCAAAGGTGAGCGCGACCTCGGCGAATCCCAACCTGGCGACCCAGCTCGCGACCGTGCGCGAAGCGGCCACCTCGCCGAATTCTGCCGCGCTGGCGCTGGTTGCGGCCATGGTCGAGAATCCCAGCCTGATGGCGCTGCCGCGCGAGCGCGAGATGGAGAGGATGGCGGCGATCAGGGAAGAGGCCACTGATCCTGATCTCGCGATGCTGCGCTGGGCCGGCGCGATGGGACTGCTGCTGAGCTCGTTGTTCGGCATGTCGCCGCTCAGCAAGGACGAGCACCAGCGCCTGTTCGCGCGTCTGCTCGACGACGCGCAGTGGACCGGCCTCGAACGGCCGGGCGCCAAGCGCACCGCCAAATCCGGCGCGCCTTCGGCGGCGAAGGCCGCAACGCCGCGCAAGCGCGCCTGATTCATCGTTAACGATTTCTCGCCGATCACTGCCCAAAGCCGCGCCTGCGGCCAAATGTGCCAAGCCCGCGCTTTCGAACTTTACAAACCGCCCAGTCGGTTTTATAAATCGAAACACTGAGACAGCCCAAGGCTTCCGAGATGGCCCCGGACGAAGCCTTGGGTTGGCACTGGTGAGCGCCGCAGCCGCGTCTGGTCCCGTACGCGGCTGCGGTCGCCACTGCGTGGGCAGCAAGCCGCTGGAGGAGTCTGGAATGAATCGCTCGATCGCCCTGCGCGGTCTGGGAACGCTGCTGCTTGGCGCAGCCGTCGCCGGCTGCGCCACCGTCGCGCCCGTGCCGTATTCCGGGATGGCGTCCTCAGCCTACATGGCGCCGGATAAGTCGGACGCCTCCGGCCGCGTACCCTACCGCTATTCCACGCAGGTCGACTGGCGCGCTTACAATAGAGCCATCCTCGAACCGGTCGTGGTCTATCGCGGCAGGGAGCACCAGTTCGGCGACATGTCCGACAAGGACAAGGCGACGCTTGCCGCCTACATGCAGACCCGTTTCGCCGAGGGTCTGCGCGGCCGCTTCGCGCTGGTGCGCGAGCGTGGGCCGGAGACGCTGCGGATCAGGCTGACACTCACCGGCGCCGTCGCCAACACGCCAGTCCTCGGCACGCTCTCCCGCTTCGACGTCGCCGGCGCCGTCTACAACGGTGTGCAGGCCGCGCGCGACGGCGAAGGCACCATGACCGGCTCGGTCATCTACGGCGTCGAGATCTTCGACGCCGTCACCGCGCGCCTGCTCTCCGCCTACGTCACCAAGCAATTCCCGGCCGCCTACGACATCAAGGCCACCGCCGGCGCGCTCGCCGCCGCCACCGCCGGCCTCGACAAGGGCGCCGACGCGCTGATGGCGCAACTGAACTGACGCCGCGACCCATCCAACGAGAGGTGCCGCTGATGAATATTGTCCTTCGCTTCGTGCTGCGCGTTGCGATCACGATCCTGATGATGGCCTTCGGCGGCCGCGTCGGCGCCGCGGCGCCGCCCGACCCCAGCGGCACCTGGCTCGTCGAGGACGGCCGCGCGCGCATCAGGCTCGAGCGCTGCGGGCCGTCGCGTGAGCGCATCTGCGGCTTCATCGTCTGGATGAAGGAGCCGGCCGACAAGCGCGGCCAGCCTTATCGCGACAAGGAGAATCCCGATCCCGACAAGCGCGCCCGCGCGCTGCTCGGCCATCAGCTCATCATGGGTTTGCAGGCGACGCCGGAGGGACGGTTTGCCGGCGAGATCTATAATGCCGAGGACGGCAAATCCTATTCGGTCTCGCTGTGGCGCGACTCCGCCGACCGCCTCAAGCTCAGGGGTTGCCTGATCAAGTTCCTGTGCCAGACCCAGACCTGGCAGCAGACCCTCGACGTGTTGTCCGGCCAGCTCGTCGGCCTGACCGGCGATCTCAACGGCCCCCGCGCCGACAAGGAATGGGCCGCCGTGCCCGCACCGAAGCCGATACAGGCCAAAGCAAAGTAGCGGATTGCTCTTTCGTCCGCCCGCTCGGCTGGGGCTTTTTCGGTGGCCGCCACCGCCAGCTCCGTCATTGCGAGCGTAGCGAAGCAATCCAGGCTGCCACCGCGGAAAGATTCTGGATTGCTTCGCTGCGCTCGCAATCACGACGTAGGAGCAGCTTACGATTGTCTACTGCAGCCCCGCGCGCCGGAACCCTTCCAGATAGTGCTCGCGATCGGCGTCACTGGCCCATGGCAGCTGCGTCGCGATCCAGTGCAGCGAGATGTTGGGCTGGGTGCGGCGGAGTTCGCCCAGCGCCATCCCGGCCAGCGCGCTGTCGCCGGTCATGCCGGCGGACACCGCGAGCACGCGGTAGGCGCCGGTGAGGTCGCCGCGATGGCGGATCGCCTCGCGCGCCAGCGCGATCGCTTCGTCGTAATGCCGTTCGGTGAAGCGCGCATAGCCGGCAATGCCGTAATAGATCGCCAGCGACGGATCGCGCGGCGAAAGCCGGATCGCCCTCTGCGCCGCATCGAACGATTCCCTGGAACGACCGGCGTAGGACAGCGCCAGGGCGTAATAGCCCTGCGCCAGCGAGAAGTTCGGGTTGAGGGCGAGCGCCTGCTCGAACTCGGACAGCGCGTCGGAAAGCCTGCGCGTCGAGAAGAAGACGCTGCCGAGCGCGGCATGCGCCCAGGCATCCTCGTGGTCATGGCGCACCGCGGCGAGCGCGGCGGCCTCCGCGATCGGCACCGTCGTGGCGAGCTCCGCCCAGCCGAGATGGACGCCGAACATGTGGCTCGCCGCCAGCACCGACAGCGCCTGGCCGTAGTTCGAGTCGATCGAGATGGCGCGTTCGAGCAATGCCTGCGCAGCCTTGTGGTCCTGCTGCGTCACCCGCCAGTAATGCGACAGCGCGCGCATCAGCAGGTCCCAGGCATCCAGGCTCGCGGGCGGCTTGCGGTCGGCGCGAAAATTCTCGGCCGCATGGATCTGCGGCTCGATCGCCGCGACGATCGCGTTGGTGATGTCGTCCTGCACGGCGAAGACGTCGACAAGCTCGCGGTCGTAGCGCTCGGCCCAGAGATGGCTGCCGGTGGTGGCGTCGTTGAGCTGCGCGGTGATGCGGACACGGTTGTCGACCTTGCGCACGCTGCCTTCGACGATATAGCGGACGCCGAGCTCCTCGGCGATCTGCCTGATATGAACCGAGCGCCCCTTGTAGGTGAAGGACGAATTGCGGGCGATCACCATGAACCAGCGCTGCTTCGACAGCGCGGTGAGAATGTCCTCGCTGATCCCGTCGCCGAAATATTCCTGCGCGGGATCGCCGCTCATGTTCTCGAAGGCGAGCACCGCAATCGCCGGGCGATCCGTCACGGCGCGCACCGGGGCAGGGCCGGGTTCCACCGGCGCAAGCGTCGCTGCCACATCTTCCCGGACTTCGCCGACGAAGCGAAAGCCCTTGCGCGGGATCGTCTTGATCAGCCGCTGCGTCGCACCGTCGTCGCCAAGCGCCTTGCGCGCGGCATTGATTCGGCTGTTCAGGGCGGAATCCGAGACGATGCGGTCGCTCCAGATCTGGCTGATCAGGTCATCCTTGCTGACCACACGGGCGCGTTGCGCGACCAGATAAAGCAGCAGATCGAACACCTGCGGCTGCAGCGGCACGGCCGCGCCGCTGCACGTCAGTTCCCGCAGGTCGCCGTCGAGCACGTTGTTTTCAAAGAGAAATCGCACGTTTCTATCGTCTCAAGCAAAAATCAAAGTCGTCTCAGGCGAAAATCAACCATCCGCGAAAGCCAGGGGGCGTCCGATCCGGCATGGTGCGAACACTAAACAGTGCCGATGCCTCGGCACAACGGAGCGTTCTATGACCCAACTTGATCACCAGCTTCATTCCATCGGCCCGGAGGTTGCGGGCTCACGCATTTTCAAGTTCATCGGCTTTCTGTACGGAATTGCGGCATATCTCGTGTTTTTCGTCACCATTCTCTACGCCATCGGCTTCGTCATGGGGCTGGTGGTGCCGAAGACCATCGACACCGGAACCGACACGCCGACGGCCGAAGCCGTCATCATCAATCTACTCCTGATGACGCTATTCGCCCTTCAGCACAGCGTGATGGCGCGCAAGCAGTTCAAGGCGTGGTGGACGCAGTTCGTCCCCAAGCCGGTCGAGCGCTCGACCTACGTGCTGTTCGCGAGCCTGTCATTGCTGCTCCTGTTCTGGCAGTGGCGTCCGCTGCCTGCGGTCGTATGGGATGTCGGAAACCCGGATCTCGCCGTGACGCTGGTCACGCTGTCCCTCGCGGGCTGGGTGCTGGTGTTCGCCTCGACCTTCATCATCAATCACTTCGAATTGTTCGGCTTGCACCAGGTGGCCAACCATCTCGTGGGCAATGAGGCGGCGCCGCCGCGCTTCAAGACGCCGTTGTTCTACAAGTTCGTTCGTCATCCGATCTATCTCGGCTTCATCATCGCGTTCTGGGCGGCGCCGGTCATGACCGCGGGCCATCTGCTGTTCGCGGCCGTGACCACGCTCTACATCTTCGTCGGCATCGCGCTGGAGGAGCACGACCTCGTCGATCTCTTCGGCGACGAATACCGGCAGTACAAACAACGGGTGTCGATGCTTATTCCCTGGCGCAGATCGGTATAGCCGTAGCATCTTTCCGCCGCGTCCGCCGAAAGGAGGACGCGCGGTGGAACCGAAGCGCGTAACTGACCTTGCCGGCCTCCAGCCTTCAGCGTCCCTCGGGGTGATACCCTCCACTCCGACGCCTCTCCCCGCATCCGCCTTTGCCGGTTTATCGGCGAGCCGGAGCGGGGAGAGGAATTTCAACCTTCATCAACGGAGACGACCCAATGAAACATGTCGGAAACTGCTTCTGTGGCGCGGTCACGATCGAGGTCACGGGCGAGCCGGCGGCGATGGGCTATTGCCATTGCCGCTCCTGCCGCTCGTGGTCGGGCGGACCGGTGAACGCCTTCAGCCTGTGGAAGCCGGAAGCCGTGCGCATCACCGAAGGCGCCCAGAATGTCGAGATCTTCGCCAAGACGCCGCTCAGCCAGCGTAAATATTGCAAGAAGTGCGGCGGTCATCTCATGACCAACCACCCGCCGCTCGACCTGATCGACGTCTTCACCGCCACCATCCCCACGCTCGCCTTCACCCCCGGCGTCCACGTCAACTATGCCGAGACGGTGCTGCCGATGCGCGACGGCCTGCCCAAGCTGAAGGACTTTCCCGCCGAGTTCGGCGGAAGCGGCGAGATGATGCAGGAGTAGGGGCGTTCTTACCCTCCCCTGGAGGGGGAGGGTCGATCGCGCAAAGCGCGAGCGGGGTGGGGTGATCTGTCCACACGGGCAGTCTTCGTTGTGGAGAGACCGTCACCCCACCCCGTCTCTCATCTTCGCTGCGCTCAGATGCGAGCCGACCCTCCCCCTCCAGGGGAGGGTGAGCAGAGCAGCCTACCTCATCCCCGCGCGCCGAAACCCCTGCAGATAGTGTTCGCGATCCTCTGCCCGCCGCATCGGCAGCTCGCGCGTGAGCCAGGCCAGCGAGATGCCGGGCTGGGTGCGTTGCAGGCCCCGCAGCGCCGACGCCGCAAGTTGAGGATCACCCAACATGCCGGCGGCGGCCGTCAGCACGCGATGGGCGCCGACGAAATCGGCGCGCTGCCGCATCGATTCCCGCGCCATCTGCACGGCGCCCTCATAGTTGCGGCCGATGAACTGGGCATAGGCGGCAACGCCGCAATAGATCGCCGCGAGCGGATCGCGCGGGCTCAGCCGCAGCGCGCGGCGTGCGGCGGCATCTCCGTCTTGCCATCTCCCGGCGTAGCATAGCGTCACGCCGTAGAAGGCGTGCGCCATCGCAAAATTCGGATTGAGTTGCAGCACCAGCTCGAACTCCGCCAGCGCGTCGTCGAAGCGGCGGCGGAACAAATAAGTGTAAGCCAGGCCGTGATGGGCCCAGGCGTCCTCGCGATCGGCTTCCACCGCCGCGAGCGCCGCGCGTTCGGCGACCGGCACGGTCATGGCCATGTCGGCCCAGCCCATATGGGCGCCAAAGATATGGCTGGTCGCGAGCAGGCCCAGCGCCTTGCCATAAGCAGGATCGATCGCGGTCGCCTGTTCCAGCAGTCCTTGCGCGGCGGCGTTGTCCTCGCGCGTGATGCGCCAGTAATGCGACAGCGCACGCATCACGAGGTCCCAGGCGTCGAGGCTGCCCGGCGGCTTCTGCTGGGCGCGAAAGCTTTCAGCGGTATAGAGCTGCGGCTCGATCGCGGCGACGATCGCCTCGGTGATCTCGTCCTGCACGGCGAAGATGTCGGCAAGCTCGCGGTCGTAACGCTCGGCCCAGAGATGGCTGCCGGTCGAGACGTCGTTGAGCTGCGCCGAGATGCGCAGCCGATCGCCGCTACGCCGCACGCTTCCTTCGAGCACATAGCGTACGCCGAGCTCGCGCGCGACTTCGTGCATGTGCACGGCGCGGCCCTTGTAGACGAAGGAAGAGTTGCGGGCGACGACGAAGAACCAGCGCAGCTTCGACAGCGCCGTGATGATGTCCTCGCTGATGCCGTCTGAGAAATAGTCCTGCTCGCGGTCGCCGCTCATATTGGTGAAGGGCAGCACGGCGATCGCGGGACGGTCGGGCAGTGCGAGCGCCGCCTGCGGCGCCCGGGCGACACGGCCCGGCTCCGGCGCGGCCGCGCCGCGCTGCGTCTGGACGGCGCCGACGAAACGAAATCCCTTGCGCGCGATGGTGCGGATCAGCGCCTGGTTGGCGCCGCTGTCGCCGATCGCTTTGCGCGCCGCGTTGATCCGGCTGGTCAGGGTGGATTCGGAGACGCTGCGCCCGTGCCAGATCTTGTCGATCAGCTCATCCTTACTGACCACCCGGTCACGGTTCTCCATGAGGTGGACGACGAGGTCGAAGACCTGCGGCTCCACGGCCACGGGAACCTGCTCGCGGCTCAACTCGCGCAGATCGGTGTCGAGAAGGTGGTCCCGGAACATAAACTGCACGTCGAAAACTCAACCCTCGCAATGACATCAGGCAATGATGAAATCAGAATGGATTTCGACTCGAAGTCTGTGAGTCCACTGAGAGGCCTGCGGGGTTCACCACGATCGCGTGATGGCTGCTATGCCGTTTTCGGGGAGGAATGCAACTTGAAATCGAATGTGGCGGGTTCGGGTTGATTGCTGGAGCTTCCTCGACATTGCGCGCGCAGCGAAGCACCGGAATCTCTCCGCGGAAGCAGTCTGGATTGCTTCGTCGCATCCGCGCAAAATTACTTCGCAATTCCGTCGCGAGCTCCTCGCAATGACGGCATTGGTTGTGGGGCCGCGCCCGAATGTCCATTGCCGAACATTTGCACCCGCGTAAGCTGCTCCCCACACAAACGCCAACCATAAAGAAACGCCCATGCCCGCTTTTCCCGCCTCGACGACCGTGCTCGATTCAATGCTGTTCCGCGACGCCTTCGGCACGTCCGAGATGCGCGAGGTGTTTTCCGATGTCGCGCTGGTGGCGCGCTATGCCGAGGTCGAGGTGGCGCTGGCGAAGGCGGAGGCGAAGTGCGGCGTGATCCCCCAGGAAGCCGCCGCCCAGATCGCGGCGCGGACCGACGTCGCCGCATTCGATTTCGATCTGCTGCGACAGGAGACCGACATCGTCGGCTATCCGATCCTGCCGCTGGTGCATCAGATGGTGAAGCAGTGCGGCGAGGCCGGCCGCTACGTGCATTGGGGCGCGACCACGCAGGACATCATGGATACCGCGGTGGTGCTGCAATTGCGCGCCGCGCTCGGGATCGTCGAGCGCGACATCGCCGAGCTGCGAAACATCCTCGCGGACCTCTCGAAGCGCTACCGCGACACGCCGATGGCCGGGCGCACCCATCTCCAGCAGGCGCTGCCGGTGACGTTCGGCTACAAGACCGCGATCTGGCTCGCGATGTTCGACCGCCACGCCGAGCGGCTCGTGCAATTGGAGCCGCGCGTGCTGGTCGGACAGTTCGCCGGCGCCGCCGGAACGCTGGCCTCGCTCGGCGGCAAGGGGTTCGAGGTACAGGAGGCGCTTTGCGCCGAGCTCGAGCTCGGCGTTCCGGCCTCGACCTGGCACGTCGCGCGCGACGGCTTTGCCGAGGCCGTGAACTTCCTCGCGCTCGTCACAGGCTCGCTCGGCAAGATCGCGCTCGACATCATGATCATGGCCTCGACCGAGTTCGCGGAGGTCTACGAGCCCTTCGTCAAGGGCCGCGGCGCCTCCTCGACCATGCCGCAGAAGCGCAACCCGATCTCCTCGGAGCTGATGCTCGCGGCGTCCAAGGCGGTGCGCCAGCATGCCGGTCTGATGCTGGACGCGATGGTGCAGGATCTCGAGCGCGCCACCGGGCCCTGGCATGCCGAATGGATGGCGATCCCGGAAAGCTTCGTGCTAACCGCCGGCGCGCTGCACCAAGCGAAGTTCGCGCTCGCAGGCCTCATCGTCGATGAAAGGAAGATGAACGACAATCTCGCCATCAGCCGCGGCCTGATCGTGGCCGAAGCGGTCATGATGGGGCTGGCGCCGCAGATCGGGCGGCAGGAGGCGCATGACGTGGTCTATGATGCCTGCCGGCTCGCCAATGAGAAGGGCATGACCTTGGCGGACGCGCTCTCGTCCGACGCCCGCGTATCGAGCAGAATCGACCGTGCCACGATCGAAGCGCTGACTTCACCGAAAAATTACCTCGGCCTTGCGCCCGCCATGGTCGACCGGGTGCTGAAATCGGCAACGCGTTGAAAACCAAAATGAGTGAAACTGCGTATCTTCTCCGTGTCGCAAGGCGCTCGCGCACTTGCGCCCTGCGATGCTAGACTTAGATTGAACGAGAGACCTTCGGCAGAGGACCCCGCATGACTGATCACCGCGATACGCCCACTCCCATCGATCCCGTGAAACTCGACCGGCTGGCCGAGGTGGCGGTGAAGGTGGGCCTGGGCTTGCGGCCGGGACAGGATCTGCTCTTGACGGCGCCCGCGATCGCGCTGCCGCTGGTGCGGCGGATCGCCGTGCACGCCTACAAGGCCGGCGCCGGTATCGTGACGCCGATCCTGTCGGACGAGGAGATGACGCTGGCACGCTACCGTCACGGCCAGGACAACAGCTTCGATCGTGCCGCCAACTGGCTCTATGAGGGCATGGCCAAGGCGTTTTCCGACAACACCGCGCGGCTTGCCATCGTCGGCGACAATCCGATGCTGCTGTCCGGCGAAGACCCTTCCAAGGTGGCGCGCGCCAGCAAGGCCAATTCGATGGCCTATCAGCCGGCGCTGGAAAAAATCGTCAATTTCGACACCAACTGGAACATCATCGCCTATCCGAGCCCGTCATGGGCGAAGCAGGTCTTCC
The DNA here is from genome assembly GCF_029989365.1 of Bradyrhizobium sp. Arg816. Classification (GTDB taxonomy): domain Bacteria; phylum Pseudomonadota; class Alphaproteobacteria; order Rhizobiales; family Xanthobacteraceae; genus Bradyrhizobium. Next base: position 484,298 of record NZ_JAPRAQ010000004.1, read on the forward strand.
CTGATGATCCCGAGGACGTTGCGATCGGCAAGCTGGCAGACGCGATCTTCGCGGCCTCCCGCGTCGACCGCGAGGATGCGATGGGCAATTGGGCGAGCCACAACGCGGTGCTGCGCGAGCGCACCAACTGGCTCAACGGCCAGCGTTTTCGCGCGCTGCAATATTCAGGTCCGGGCATCGACCTCTCCATCGGGCTTGCCGACGGGCACGAATGGGAGGGCGGCGCCTCGCTGTCCAAGAACGGCATCAGTTGCAACGCCAATATCCCGACCGAAGAGGTTTTCACCACGCCGCATTGCCGACGCGTCTTTGGCCATGTCGTGAGCTCGAAGCCGCTGTCCTACCAGGGCACGCTGATCGACAACATCGCGGTACGCTTCGAGGACGGCAAGATCGTCGACGCAAAGGCCTCGCGCGGCGCGGAGGTGCTGAACAAGGTGCTCGACACCGACGAAGGCGCACGGCGTCTCGGCGAGGTGGCGCTGGTGCCGCATTCCTCGCCAATCTCGCAGAGCGGGCTGTTGTTCTACAACACGCTGTTCGACGAGAACGCGGCCTCGCACATCGCGCTCGGCCAGTGCTATTCGAAATGCTTCGTCAACGGCGCGCAGCTGACGCCGCAGCAGATCGCCGCGCAAGGCGGCAACCAGAGCCTGATCCATATCGACTGGATGATCGGCTCTGCCGAGACCGACATCGACGGCATTCTCAGCGATGGCAGCAAGGTGCCGGTGTTTCGCAAGGGCGAGTGGGCGAAGTAGTCCGTTCGTTCTCTCACGCCGCCGCGTTGCGCAGCATCGGGTTGTTGTCGATGCTGAAGCGGTTGAACAGCGTCGTGAACGGGCTGCCGTCGGTGGCCCGTACGATGGCGTCGGACGTGGCGACCGCCTCGTAAAGCGCACCGATGGGATCGTCCGCCTCGGGCAGGTCGAGGCCGCCGCGAATTTCCTCGCGAGCTTCGTTGACGTCGTCCTCCTGGTCGAGTGTCGCCTCCAGCGCATCCGCCGCGCGCCGCATCTCCGTGAGATCGCCGCCGGCGGAGAATTTGAGGATGTCCAGCCAGTAGGGGCGGGCAACAACGAGCTGCACCAACGCCTCGAACGTACCGGCGATAATTCCAGCGCGGCCCTCCGATGAGACGTAGAGCACATTCCGCGACGGCAGCAGCACGAAGGTGCCGCCGCAGCTGTCACTGCCGATCTGCCGGGGGTATTCGACGCCGTCGATGGTGAACCAGTGCTCCTCTTCGGTTGCGAAGGAAACATCGAGGCTGCCGAGCCAGGCGACGACTTCGCCTTGGGCTGTCAGAACCTCCGGGGTGAGGGGCATCGGTGCGGGCTCCTTCGCTGGTCACTTTCGCGCACTTTGTCGCACCCCGGAAAAGATGGGTTCATGTGCGCGAATTTGCAGGCAAATCCCGACGTTAACCTCTTCGCACCTGCAACTTGCGGCTGATTGTCGGCGCCTGCGTAAGAAAGAATTAAAAACCGGCTACTAGCGTTCCGACATCTTTGGAAACAATCCGGGCCCAGACCCGGCCATACATATTTTATTCCCTGGGGAAGCAGATGTCGCCGTCATTGATTGAAATCAGTAGTTGCAACGTGGATCTGGAGCTGCGGCCGATCGAGCCGTCCTGGATCATCGAAGGCAATCCGGTGTCGCGCTCGCACATCCTGTCGACCAGCGCCGACGGCACTGCCTCGACCATCATCTGGCACTGCACCGAAGGGCGCTTCAACTGGTACTACGACATCGACGAGACGATCATGATCATGGAAGGATCGATCGTGCTCGAAAGCGACGGCATGCCGCCGAAGCGCTACGGCCCGGGCGACGTCATTTTCTTCCGCGACGGCGCGCATGCCAAATGGCACGTCGAAGGCCACGTCAAGAAGATCGCCTTCTGCCGCAAGACCAATCCCGTGATGATCGGATTCCTGATCCGCGCCGTCAACAAGCTCAAGCGGATGTTCGTCTCCACCGGCGAGCGCCGCCCCGCCTCGCTGTTGGGGGCTGGCTAGAGTTCAAGCATTTTCAAGGACGCTTCCCAGCGGCCACGACGGAAGAGGGGCCGAGACCAACATCCCAGCCCCTCTTCTCGTCATGACGGCAGTTCGAGCCGGTAGACATCGCTCGCCGTCTGCGAGAACAGCGCCGTCTTCTCGGCCTCGCTCAGGGGCGCAGCGATACGCTTGAAGGCATTGAAGATCACCTGGTAGCTGCACTGGCCCTTGTCCGGCGGGAAATTGCTCTCGAACATCGCTCGCTCAGGGCCGAACGCCTCGATGCAGGTCTCGACATAGGGCCGCCAGGCCGCGGCAAGCTCTTCGGATGACGGGGGCTTCGGGCGCAGATGGAAGTCATAGCCGAGCAGGCACATCGCGAGCCCGCCGAGTTTCACCGAGACGTTCTCGCACGTCGCGATCTCCTGGATCGAGGCGCGCCATTGCGGAAACACCTCTTCGCGCCGCCCTGCAAAGCGACCGACGCCGGCCGGGCCGCCGCAATGGTCGAGCACGATCCTGGTGTCGGGAAAGGCGCGCGCGAGCTCGGTCAGCTCGCCGATCTGCGGGTGAAACAGCCAGGCATCGAAGCTCAGGTTCAACGGCGCAAGGCAGGCAAAGCCCTTGCGGAAGGCTGAATCCTGCAACAATCCCTTCGGCCGGTTGGCATACATGCCTGCGACGACAGGGTCCTCGTCCCAGGCCGAGGAATGCCTGATGCCGCGGAAGCGGCCGTTGCCTGCTGCGATCTCGGCTTCCAGCACCGCCTTGGCCGCATCGCCCAGCAGCAGGTTCACGTGGCTGACGATGCCGGCGCAGATCGCGGCCGTGCCGTAGCCGCCGCTTGCGCTCATGGCGGCGACGCCGTTGGCGAACTCGACTTCGCCGACCGGCCGGAATGCCTCGGGCCCGTGCGCGCGATACATCGAACGGCAGTCGACATAGACGGTGGCGATGATGTTGTGGCCGGAGGCGATATCGGCCGCCATCTCCTCGATCAGATAGCGCTGCCCGCGATTCCAGAGATGGTGATGAGGATCGACGATCGGCCGTAACGGATCGATGATCTCCTCCTGATATTGCGCGAGCCAGTCCTCGCGCGGCTCGACGAATAGCCCGCTCGTGTTGGCGGGCGCACCGCTTGCAGCCATCGGCGTTCGCTCCCTTGGTTTTTTGTGGGGGGAGCCTAGCATCTCGTCTTCGCATCCAGCTGCGCGTGCTGCGCAACCGCACCCGTCATCGCGAGCACGGCGGCGCCGTCGTTAGCCCTTGCGCCGCTTCGCCCTCACATCGACCACAAGCCGCCAATCGGCGGCATCGGCCGGCCTCACTTCGCCGAGCCAATGGAAGAAATCATCGGTAATCTCCGTGAAACTCCAGCGTGTCAGGTCGCCCGCATCGGTCGTACCTTCCTGCACGATGTCAGCTCCGCGCGGACGGCCGATCTGCTGGCGGAAAACGCTACGACCGGGATCGAACCAGGAAATCCGCCACGCGGATATGGAGGGATCGTAGACCCGCAGCGTGGTGCCATACCAATTGCCGGCGATCGGAAACGCCGGCGCACCCGCGGGACGGGGAATGATCCAGACATCCTGAATGGCGCGTCCTTCCAGCACCCAGCCGAAATGGATTTCGCCGGGCGCGGTGTGCCTGGTTCCATCGGGCCCATGAGCGGTGATCCCGGCATCCCAGTCGCCGACGAAGCGGCCGTAGAGCTGGAGCGCCGCCGCGTGTTCGGGGTTCGGTCCGTCCGCGTGCAAAAGTCTGGCAAAGTCGGTCATGTCGATCTCCTGTCGTGAGGAGATCAGCACGACCGACCGGCAAGCGACTTGGAGAAAGTTGCGCGTCAGACGCCGTCGAGGATGATGACCGTCGGCGTCGTCGGCAGCGCGTCCCGCGACATCCGGAAGGAGCGCTCGCTGCGCCGGTCGATCTCGAACTGCCGGCCGATGAGGTGCATGAACTCGTCGAGCGGGGTGGCGAAGCGGTGCATCGGCAGCACCACAGAGGCGCGCAGCCGCTTGGTGATCTCGGAGACGCCGTCGAGCGACATGGTGTAGGTGCCGTCGATCGGCACCATCACGATGTCGAGCCGCCCGATCTGGGCGAAATGCGTTTCGTCGAGCTTGTGGTGGAGATGGCCGAGATGGCCGATGCAGAGGCCGGCGACCTCGAAGATGAAGATCGAGTTGCCGTCGCGGATCATGTCGGTGCCGGAATCGTCACCGAAATAGCGCCGGATGTCGGTCGTGACGTTGCGGATGAAGGTGTCGCCGATGCGCTCCGACACGACGGCCGGCTTGCCGTCCTCACCCCAGCCATGCAGCACATGGGGAATGCGCTTGTCGGGAAATAAAGAGTAGTGGGTGCTGTGCGCCCGGTTCATGGTGACGACATCGGGCAGACGTCCGACCTGGTAGGCGCCGCTGTAGTCGGTCGCGATGCGCAGGCCGCCGGGCGTGTCGATGAAATAGGTGGAATGGCCGGCATAGGTGATCTGGACTTCAGCCGAGCCTGCGGCCTGCCGGAAGGCTGCTGGCATTGCGCGGGGCATGGCGTTCGCCATCGCCAGGCATTCGCTCCGCTGAGGTGGCTGCTGGGCGAGAGCAGGAGAGAGGAATGCGCCGAACAGCGCCAGAGCCGCTGAAACCAGTCGCCGCATGAATCCGTCCCCGATGACTTCGGAAGAAGTCTAGCGTGCAATGCAGCGCGTGGCCAATAGACCGCGATCAACAGCGCGTCAGTGTCGCAGCCTCACTCCCGGCTTTTAGTTGCGCTTTGGGCTGAACTTCCAGGTGATGGCGACGAGGCCCGCGGTGATCAACCCGCTGACGAGGCCGGCGATTGGAAGGGCGAGCAGCAGCGCTGCGCTGGCGGCCCAGCCGATCGAGGAGAAGGCTTCGGCGAAGGTCGCGAGCCGCGACGAGGTCTGGCGGCGGCGGAATTGGCTGCGCCGGGCCTGCACCCGGAACCAGAGCTGGATCGCAGTCGCGGACGCCGCGCTGATGATGACAGCGCCGGCACTGACCGCGGCCTGGAACGGCGAGGCGAAAGCGAGTGCTGCGACCAGCGGGCAGAAGATGGCGGCGATGGCGATCAGCACCACCTCGATCTTGGCGCGGATGACGCTGGACGGCGTCAGCGGCGCGGTCGCAACCAGGTCGGGGGCGTCCTCGCCCGAGATCGTCAACCAGGCGAGCCCGCCCGCGAGCTGTCCCGCCGCCATCACGATGACAGGTGTGATCAGCGTCAGCGCCGCGGAGTTGTCGGCAAAGTTGCGCCAGAGCAGCAGCGCCGGCGGCACCAGATAGAGCAGCTGCATCAGCGTCTGCGAGATCAGCCAGGGATCGCGCCAGAGCAGCGAAAATTCCTTGCGCCGCAGCGCCTGTTGCCGCGATCCGCCGCGGAACGGGCGCTGCTTCGTGCGCTTGCTGCCGGAGGCGCCGTAAGCGGCGGCATCGATCGCGGTGTCGGCAAAGCGGCGCGAGAAGACCGCCATCACGCTGCCGAGCAGCACGAGCCCGAGCGCCAGGAGCAGCAACAGCGCCTCGCTGTCGCCCATGGTCGCCCGCGCCGGCCACCACCAGATGCTGTCGACGTCGGGCGCGTAGGCGGCGAAGCTGCCCGAGGTCAGGATGGTGAAGCGCGACAGCGTGCCATAGGACATGATCGCGGCGACCTGGAGCGCGATCACGAAGCCGGCGCCGATCATCGCGGCGAGGACCTGGGCGACGAAGCGCGTGCGCGCCGGGCCGATCAGGCGGAACAGCAGGATAGTGATGGCGATCGCGATCGCCGCGGCGGAGAGGCCCATGGCGACGACGACGCCGAACGCTGCGAGCCAGCGCGCGCCGCCGCCGATCACCAGCACGTCGATGAACGGCGTCGAGAACAGTAGCGCCATCGCGGTGACGGCCAGCGCGATCGCGGCGATGCGCACCGAGAACAGATTGGCCAGCGTCGCGGGCGAGGACATGATCAGGTCGAGATCGGCGCGGGCGTAAAACACCCGTGTCACCGATTCGATCGCCTGCGACAGCATCAGCGTCCAGGCCAGAAAGATCGTCGCCGAGATCACGATCAGCGAGGATTTGTCGAGCGGCAGCTGCAGGTCGGCGAAGCGGCCGATCACCGCCCAGGCCGGCACGTGCAGCAGTGCCGCGAAGAACAGCAGGCCGATCACCGCGGCGCGCGCCCGCTTGCGGCGGCCGCCGGTCATCATGGCGAACCATTCGCGCCAGGCGAGCCGGAGCTCGTGGCGGGCAAACCAGGACAGTGCGGTTGCCGAACTCATGCGGCTTCCGGAAGCGTCACCAGCGCGATGAAGAGATCTTCCAGGCTGGTATCGGCATGGCCGTTCTGCTGGCGCAGCTCCGTCAGTGTGCCCTCGGCGACCAGACGGCCGGAGGCGATCACGCCGATGCGATCGGCCATGCGTTCGGCAACCTCGAGAATATGCGTGGTCATGATGACGGTGCAGCCGGCGCGGACGCGCTCGCTCAGCAGCCCCTTCACGTGGCGGGCGGAGACGGCGTCGAGGCCGGTCAGCGGTTCGTCGAGGATGATGAGGCGGGGATCGTGCACCAGCGCGCCGGCGAGAGCGACCTTCTGGCGCATGCCCTTGGAAAAGCCTTCGCAGCGTTCATGCCGGTGCGGCTCGAGCCCGAGCGAGGTGAGGAGCCCCTCGGCGACCGGTTCCGAGACCGACGGCGCGATGCCCCAGAGCCCGGCGACGAATTCGAGATACTCAAGCGGCGTCAGCTTGTCGTAGATCATGGGCTCATCGGAGACCCACGCCATCACCTGCTTGGCGGCGACGGGATTTGCAAGCGCATCGATGCCGAAGATCGAGACTGCGCCGGCGTCGGGCCGCAACAGGCCCGCAACCATGCGCAAAGTGGTGGTCTTGCCGGCGCCGTTGGGGCCGACCAACGCATAGAATTCGCCGGCGTGAATGGTGAGATCGAGGCTGTCGACCGCCAGACGGTCAAAACGCTTCGTTAACCCCAGGACTTCCAGCGCCGATCTGTCCGGCTTCATGACGGCCCCACCATCCGGTTTTGCATCGCTCGCGACCATGATCCCAAGATGTTTCGGCACCGTGAATCTACGGCCCACAAATTCCGCCATCCGGTTGCTACTAATGGCAAGTCACCGTTTGTTGACAGCGCTGGACGGTTCAGGCTGAATTGCCGCCGGGACAAATGGCGCTAACGCGGCGAAACGACCGCGTAGCGACTGGACACAAGATGCAGCAAGGCGGTCGCGAAGAACCGCCGGATGTATCGGGAGGAAGCGCGGCGATGCTGGATTTCGTTCAGCAGCTGGTCAGCGGTGTTGCGCTAGGCTGCGTCTACGGCCTGATCGCGCTCGGCTTCGTGCTCGTCTACAAGGCCACCGAGGTCGTCAATTTCGCCCAGGGCGATTTGATGATGCTGGGCGGCTTCTTCGCGTTCACCTTCATCGGCATGATGGGACTGAACTACTGGATCGGCTTTGCCGGTGCGGTGGCTGCCATGGCGTTGTTCGGCATGCTGGCGGAGCGCGTGGTGGTGCGGCCGATCCTCGGCTATCCGCAATTCTCCATTATCATGGCCACCATCGGCCTCGGCTATTTCCTGCGCTCGGTCGCCGGGATGATCTGGGGCACCGACGATTTGAAGATCGAGACGCCGTTCAGCCACGGCGTGCTGCGCGTCGGCTCGCTGGTGCTGGCCTACGACAAGCTCTCGGTGATCGCCGCGACGATGATCCTGTGCGCGCTGCTCTGGCTGTTCTTCAACAAGACCACGCTCGGCACCGCGATGCGCGCCAGCTCCGAGAACATGCTGGCGGCCTATTACATGGGCATCCCGGTCAAGCGCGTGGTGTCGGTCGTCTGGGCGATCAGCGCGGCCGTCGCGACCTGCGCCGGCGTGTTGCTGGCGCCGATCACCTTCATCCATTCCAATGTCGGCCTCGTGCTCGGCCTCAAGGCGTTTCCCGCCGCGGTGCTCGGCGGCTTCGGCTCGATCCCCGGCGCAGTCGTCGGCGGCGTCCTGATCGGCGTGATCGAGAGCATGGCCGGCTTCTATCTGGCGGAGGGCTGGAAGGATGTCGCGCCCTACATCGTGCTGCTGGCCGTGCTGCTTCTGAAGCCCGAAGGCCTGTTCGGCCTCCACGTCCGCAAGAAGGTCTGAACGCCATGCGCTTCCTGTTCAAGACCGACTATGAGGACGACATCAAGCTGTTCCCGCATTCGGGCTATGTCGTCTCCTACGGCATCCTGCTCGCGCTGCTGCTGATCGCACCCTATGTGCTCTCCAGCTATCTGATGAGCCAGCTCGTCTTCGTCTGCATCTACGCGACGGTTGGCGTCGGCCTTCTGATCCTGACCGGTTTTACCGGACAAGCTTCGCTCGGCCACGCCGCGTTCCTCGCGATCGGCGCTTACACGGCGGCCTATCTGCAGAAATATAACGTGCCGTTCCCGGTCTATTTCCTCGCTGCCGGTGCCCTGACCGGGTTGATCGGCGCGATGGTCGGCTTTCCCGCCCTGCGCCTGACCGGCATCTACCTCGTCATCGCCACCATCTCCTTTGCCCTGATCGTCGAGGAGATCCTGGCGCGCTGGGAGAGCGTCACCAACGGCAACGAGGGCATGCGGGTCAAGACTCTGTCGCTGCTCGGCGTCACGGTCCCGCGCGACAGCCCGACCTTCTATTTCCTCTGCCTGGCCGTGCTGGTGTTGACCATCGTCGGCACGCTCAATCTGCTGCGCTCGCCGACGGGGCGCGCCTTCGTCGCGATCCGCGACAGCGAGACCGCGGCGCGCAGCATGGGCGTCAACGTTGCGCTGTACAAGGTGAAGTCCTTTGCGATCTCGGCGGCGATCACCGGCTTTGCCGGCGTGCTGTTCGCGCACAAGCTCTCCTTCATCTCGCCGGAGATGTTCACGCTCCAGCTCTCGATCGAGTTCATCATCGTGATCCTGATCGGCGGCACCTTCAGCCTGCACGGCGCGGTGCTGGGCGCGATCTTCATCGTGATGATCGACCCGTTCCTGACCTATCTGAAGGACGATTTGCCCGGCATCATCGCCGGCATTGCCGCGACGTTCGGGGCGGGCGCGGCGACTGCGGGCAATATCCAGTCGAAAGTCGCGGCCTTCGCTTCGCTGAACGGGCTGAAGGGCGCGATCTACGGCATCATCATCGTACTGTTCGTGCTGTTCGAGCCGCTCGGGCTCTACGGCCGCTGGCTCAAGATCAAGCTCTTCTTCCAGCTGTTTCCGCTCTACAAGCGCGCCACCTTCAAGCGGCAGAAGATCTACGTGAAGTCGGAGCGCAACCGATGAGCTATTTTCGCGCGGAGAACCTGTCGCTGCATTTCGGAGGGCTGAAGGCGGTCGATGCGGTATCCTTCGCGGTCGAGAAGGGCGAGATCCTCTCGATCATCGGGCCGAACGGTGCCGGCAAGAGCTCGATCTTCAACCTGATCTCGCGGATCTACCGGCCGACCACGGGCCGCATCTTCTTCGAAGACCAGGACATCACCGAGCAGCCACCCTACGACATCGCAAGGCTCGGCATCGCGCGCACCTTCCAGAACATCGAGCTGTTCGAGAACGCGACCGTGCTCTCCAACCTCCTGGTCGGCCGCCACCGTCATTCGACCACCCAGCTCTGGCAGGAACTGCTGTTCCTGCCGAGCGTGCGGGCGAACGAGAAGGTGCATCGCCGCAGGGTCGAGCAGGTGATCGAGTTCCTCGATCTCGAACCCTATCGCGATAAGCTGATCTCTGGCCTGCCCTACGGCGTGCGCAAGGTGATCGAGCTGGCGCGCGCGCTGTGCTCGGAGCCGAAACTGATCCTGCTCGACGAGCCGTCCTCCGGCCTGAATGTCGAGGAGACCGGCGACATGTCTTTCTGGATCCGCGACATGAAGAGCGAGCTCGGCGTCACCGTGCTGATGGTCGAACACGACATGTCGCTGGTCAACCGCGTCTCCGATCGCGTCATCGCGCTGAACTATGGCCGGGTGCTGGCGATGGGCTCGCCCGCCGAGGTGCAGCAGCATCCCGATGTCGTCGCCGCGTATCTGGGAGCCTGACGCATGGACGCCGCCGTCGCGCCCGACATCATCCTGAAACTCTCCAACATCGAGAGCTATTACGGGCCGATCATGGCGATCCGCGGCATCTCGCTGGAGGTGCCGCGCGGCCGCATCGTCACCCTGCTCGGCGCCAACGGCGCCGGCAAGACCACGGTGCTGAAGACGATCTCGGGCATTCTGGATCCGCAGAAGGGCACGATCGAATTCATGGGCAAGTCGATCCAGCGCATGGAGGCGGACCGGATCGTGCGGCTCGGCCTCAGCCATGTGCCGGAGGGGCGCGAGGTGTTCCCGTTCCTCTCGGTGCGCGAGAACCTGATGATGGGGGCCTATCCACGCCGGGATCGTGATGGCGTCGCCGAGGATCTGGAGCGCGTCTACGGCTATTTCCCGCGGCTGAAGGAGCGCATCAGCCAGCCGGCCGGCCAGCTTTCCGGCGGCGAGCAGCAGATGCTCGCGATCGGGCGCGCGCTGATGAACCGGCCGACCTTGCTGCTGCTCGACGAGCCCTCGCTCGGCCTGTCGCCGCTGCTGGTGAAGGAGATTTTCACCATCATCCGCCGCGTCAATGAGGAGCAGGGCATGTCGATCCTGCTGGTCGAGCAGAACGCCAAGGTGGCGCTGGAGACGGCGCATTACGGCTACGTGCTGGAGATCGGCCGCGTCGTGATGAACGACACCTGCGATCGCTTGATGCATTCCCAGGACATCCAGGAATTCTACCTTGGCGCCAAGGAGGCGGGCGCACGAGGCGAGCGGCGCTGGAAAAAGAAGAAGACTTGGCGCTAGAGGAAGGCGTTAAATGGATTGGCCCATCCGCAACGACAGACCGCCGGCAAGGCAGGCAGCGGAGGGGAGAGCGACAAGGAGGAGACGCGTATGGCCCGACCGGCGGTGCTGACGGTCGCTGATACGATCGCGAAGAGCTTCTTGCGCGCCGCCGAGACGCGGGGCGACAGGCCGGCCATCCGCGAGAAGAAATTCGGCATCTGGCAGCCGACCAGCTGGCGCGAGTGGCTGGAGATTTCGAAGGAGATCGCCTACGCGCTTCACGCCTCCGGCTTCCTGCCCGGCGACGTCGCCTCCGTCATCGCCAATGCCGTGCCGGAATGGGTTCATGCCGACATGGGGATTTTGTGCGCCGGCGGTGTTTCCTCTGGAATCTATCCGACCGACGCATCGTCCCAGGTCGAATACCTGGTCAACGATTCCCGGACCAAGGTGATCTTCGCCGAGGACGAGGAGCAGCTCGACAAGGTGCTCGCCTGCCGCGCGCGCTGTCCGTCCCTGCAAAAGATCATCGTGTTCGACATGGAGGGCCTCAGCGGCTTCTTCGACGACATGGTGATGTCGCTCGACGAATTCCGTGCGCTCGGCCGCAACCACATGGTCGGCCGCGAGGCGCTGTGGCAGGAGATGATCGACAGCCGCAGCGCCGGCGACCTCGCGGTGCTGGTCTACACCTCGGGTACCACCGGTCCGCCCAAGGGCGCGATGCACGCCAACCGCAGCGTCACGCACCAGATGCGGCATGCCAACGATTTCATCTCGGCGCGGGAGGACGAAGACCGGCTGATCTTCCTTCCGCTGTGCCACGTGGCCGAGCGGGTCGCCGGCTACTACATCTCGGTCGCACTCGGCTCGGTGATGAATTTCGCCGAGAGCCCGGAGACGGTGCCGGACAATCTGCGCGAGGTGCAGCCGACCGTCTTCTTTGCGGTGCCCCGCATCTGGGAGAAGTTCTATTCCTCCGTCACGATCGCGCTGAAGGACGCGACGCCGTTCCAGCAATGGGTCTACCGCCGCGCCATCGGCGTCGGTCTCCGCATGACGGATTGCCGGCTCGAGGGAAAGACGCCGCCGCTTCCGCTTCGGATCGCCAACCGCCTCGCGTATCGGCTGGTGTTCCGCAACATCCGCCGCGTGCTCGGGCTCGATCGGTGCCGCATCGCGTTCACCGGTGCGGCACCGATCGCGCCGGATTTAATCCGCTGGTATCTCGCGCTCGGCATCGACATGCACGAGGTCTATGGCCAGACCGAGAATTGCGGCGTCGCGACCATGATGCCGGCGGAGCGCATCAAGCTCGGCTCGGTCGGCACCGCCGTGTCCTGGGGCGAGGTCGCGCTGTCGCCCGATGGCGAGATCCTGATCAAGGGAGACTTCCTGTTCATGGGCTATCTGAATCAGCCCGAGAAGACCGCCGAGACCATCGACCAACGCGGCTGGCTGCACACCGGCGACGTCGGCACCATCGACAACGAGGGCTTCGTCCGCATCACCGACCGGATGAAGGACATCATCATCACCTCCGGCGGAAAGAACGTCACGCCGTCCGAGATCGAGAACCAGCTCAAATTCTCGCCCTACATCTCGGATGCCGTGGTGATCGGCGACAAGCGGCCCTATCTGACCTGCCTCGTGATGATCGACCAGGAGAATGTCGAGAAATTCGCCCAGGACCACGACATCCCCTTCACCAATTATGCGAGCCTGTGCCGCGCGGCCGAGATCCAGGACCTGATCTGGCGCGAGATCGAAGGCGTCAACGGCAATTTCGCCCGCGTCGAGACCATCAAGAGATTTTACCTGATCGAGCGCCAGCTCACCCCGGAGGACGAGGAGCTGACGCCGACCATGAAGCTGAAGCGCGGCTTCGTGAACAAGCGCTACGCCGCCGAGATCGAGACGATGTATCGCCAGCGCGCGGTGGCGTGACGAGCCTGCCAGTTCGAGAAAGCGAAGGAGCTGTGGCCCCCGCCCTTCGCGCCATACGGGCCCAAAGGAGAGGAGACGTCAATGTCGAAATCGTTCAGCACGTTCGGCCTTGCTGTGAGTGCCGTGGTGCTCACCTGTCTGCCGGCCGCGGCGCAAACCAAGGTCACCAACGAAGGCATCTCGGCATCCGAGATCGTCATCGGCACCCATCAGGACCTGTCGGGGCCGATCAAGGGCTGGGGCGTGCCGGTCGCAAACGGGATGAAGATGGCGACGGAGGAGATCAATGCGGCGGGTGGCATCAACGGCCGCAAGATTCGACTGGTCGTCGAGGACAGCGGGTATGACCCGAAAAGAGCTGTGCTGGCTTCGCAAAAGCTGATCGAGCGTGACAAGATCTTCGCGATGGTGGGGCCGATGGGATCGCCGACCGTGCTCGCCGCGCAGGACATCCTGTTCGACGCCGGCGTGCTGCAGCTCTTCCCGCTGACGGCGGCCGAGTTCACCTTCAAGTTCGATCCGGCCAAGCCGCAGGAGCGGCTGAAGTTCAACAATTTGCTGCCCTATGTCGAAAGCACGCGGGCGGCGCTGAAATACATGATGGAGTGGAAGAAGTTCCAGAAGCCCTGCATCATGCATCAGGATGACGAGTACGGTAAGAACGTGCTCGACGGCTTCAACCAGCAGCTCGCCGCCATGAAGGTGCAGCCGGCCTCGATCACGAGCTACAAGCGCGGCGCTTCCGATTTCAGCGCGCAGGTCGCCAAGATGAAGTCCGACGGCTGCGATCTCGTCTTGCTCGGCACCATCCTCCGCGAGACGATCGGCGCGATGACGGAGGCCAGGAAGCTCGGTTGGGACGTAACCTTCCTGGGCGCCTCGCCGACCAACGTGCAGGAAGTTCCAACGTTGGGCAAGGACTCTGTTGAAGGACTCTATGCAGCGAGCCTCTTCGAGATTCCCTACGAGGAGAGCGCCAAGGGCAAGGTGAAGGACTGGCTGGTCAACTACAAGAAGATGTTCAACTCCGACGCCAACACGCAGGCGATCATCGGCTACAACGCGATGATGACCTTCGCCTTCTATGCTGACAAGGCGGGCAAGGACCTGACCGGACAGAAGATGCTGGACTCGCTGGAGTCGGGCGAGAAATTCCTCGACATCTTCAACTCACCCCCGACGAAGTTCTCCAAGACCGACCACCTCGCCAACACCATCACCCAGGTGCAGCAGGTCAAGGGCGGCCGCTGGGTGTTGGTGAAGGACAATCTGATGTTTTGATCTGGCTTACCCTCCCCTGGAGGGGGAGGGTCGATCGCGCAAAGCGCGAGCGGGGTGGGGTGATCTCTCAACACGGGCAGCGCTCGATGTGGAGAGACCGTCACCCCACCCCGCTACGCATTCCGCTTCGCTACATGCGTAACGACCCTCCCCCTCCAGGGGAGGGCAAGAACCTACGATCCCCCGCCCGCCGTGCCCGAATTCACCGGCGCGAGCTCGTCTTCCCGGCAGCGCCAGCCGTCGGCGGCTTTCACGAAGGCGAAGGTCCGCTGGATTCTCAGGCGGCGCGTGACGTTGAAGGCCTCGCCGGATCGCTCCTTGTTGCCGACGCCGGGCTGCGGACGGCCCGTCCTGGGGTCCCAGCAGGTGCCGGTGCAGGTGGAAGCGACCTTGCTGCACATGGTGAAGGGCGCCAGCACGACCATCTCGATCTCGCCCGTGACCTGCGCCTCCTCGTCGGTCACCTGGCTGTCGAGCGCGTAGACGCGGTTGATGCGGAGGAAATTGCCGCACGAATTGGCGGCGTGAATCCGCGCGGCGCAGAAATCGACGGCATCGGTGTCGGGCGAGCGGGCCGCGACCTGCCGGCCGAACACTTTCTTCGGATCGCCCTTGGCGGCGGCGATCTCCTCGGTCTTGCGCTTCAGATGCTCGGCGAGACAATCTTCCGCGGACGCAAGCTCGGCAAGCGGCACGTTCTCCTTGCCGACGAGATTGCACTTGCGATCGCGCTTCCTTGTCCATCGGCCGTATTCGGCGAAGGCAAAGCGGGCTGCGGTCGGGTCCAGCCTGCCGATCAGGCCCAGCACCTGGCTGTTGAGCTCGGTTTCGGCGAGCGCCAGCGACGGGTCCGCGCAGATCAGCGCGCCCGCGGCGGTGTTGGCCGCGAGACAGTCGAAATCGGGATCACGCACGATTGCGGCGCGCTCTTCGGTGACCTTGAGAAGGCACGCCTTCACGCGGTCGAAATCGTCGGTGCGGATCGCGGTCTGGCCGACGATGCCGCAGCCGAGGTTGCGCTGTCGGATCCAGATCGCATTCTCCTCGATCGCGGGCAGGCGATCGGGCAGGCGGGCGAGCCGCGCCTCGATCGCCGTGCCGAGCTTCTCGGCGGCGGCGGCCAGCTCGGCGTCACCGCAGAACAATTGATTGCCGGGATCGCGGATCTGCTGGCAGTTGTTTCGGGCAAATAGCGGCAGCCTGTCGGCGATGGAGCGGTCGGACGGGCCCGATTGCGCGGAGCCTGGTGCCGCCGGCAATACCAGCAGCGCAAGCACAGACAGCAGGATGAACCGCATTCCAGACGCCCCCGCAAAGGCGCCATGCTAGCGCCCCGGATCGCGCGGCGAAACGGCTTTGTGGCGTGACGGTTTACGTGAGACCCGTAGCCCGGATGGAGCGAAGCGTAATCCGGGAGCGGTGCGCGTGGTGAAAGTCCCGGATTTCGCTTCGCTCCATCCGGGCTACGAGAGACAGATCAACGCGCCTCGGGCGCGGCCATCGACAACCGCACGGGTTCGTCGACATATTTCATCACGGCGGACTGGTAGAGCACGAACAGCGGCTGGTAGGTCTGGGCCGCGTCGTCCTCGACCATCGCCATGCGGCGGTTGTCGAGCATGAGCCAGTGGCCGTCGAGCCTTGCTGCGGCGACCGCATGCTCTTCGCCGGCCCTGACATCACGCACCACGACGATGCGGAGGTCCTCATTGGCAACGCCGGCGAGCCGCAGCGCGGCCAGCTTGGCGATGGCATAGTCTTCGCAATCGCCAGCGCCCCGCGCGAAGGTCGCGAGCGGCGAGCTCCAGACGTCGTCGGCGCCGTCATTGGTGGCCCGGATGGCAAGATTGATGGCGCGATTGGTCTCGCCCAGCTTCGCGCGGCCGTCGCGGCTGCGGGCCTGGTCGACGATGGCGATCAGTTTGAGCGCCGCCGGCGACGCGCAATTGTCCCGGTCGCCGTCGCACAGCGCGAGCTGCACCATGTCGTCGTCGAGCTTCTGCTTCAGCGCGAACCATTTCTGCTGGAGGCTGCCGGACGAGATGGCGAAGGCAAACACGCCGAACGGCTCGGCGGATTTGCGCACGAGGACGCCGGCTCCAGGCGACAGCAGCGTGCCGGCGCGGAGCTCGGCGGCCGATCCAAGCAGGATCAATCCGCACAGCACAATGACAGCGCGCCAAGCGCGCGAGCGAGCAGCGGTCTCCATCTGACATCCCCTTCCAGCTTCGCCAGGTCCCCCTCGACCTGGTCGTGCCGGGCTTTGTTGCTTTCGCGGAGATAGTGCGAGACGGGCCGTTTTGTTCTGCTTAATGCGCCCGGCAGGGCTCCCAAAACCGTGGGACAGGCTGAAACGGGCCTGTGCAAATTGCGTAAAATTTTACGATTCGCCGGCTAGGAGGGCTCCGTCGCCGCGAAATGGAACCAATTGCGGGCTGAAGCTGCGGGAGGGCTGATTCTACCGCTTATGGCTAACAGCCCGCTATTTCACGGGTTCTGTTAGTTGGGTCACAGATTCTGCCCCGTATTTGCCGCAGGATGCTGCGGGGAACTACGAACAAAAGATGACACAAGTATCCGTCGTTCGATATGGGCGGCTGATTACTTTGGATGACTGGGAATGCGTGAAAATAAGCCGAAAACCGACCTCGGAATATTTAAAGAATTACTTCGGCTTCACTGTGAAGGCGCCGCTATTGGAGACTCCTCCAGCCAAGTGATGGGAATCACACAAGCAATAGATGGTTTCGCTAAGGACTTGGTAATGCTATTCAAGCTTAGGCGGTCGTTACTTACTTAGATTTTAACTCTTTTTGCGGTGCCCCCCGGTTGAATTACGCTGGCAAATTTGACGCCACGATTCCCCTTGATGGCGAGGGTTCCCGCTCGGCCGCGGACGTTCATGTCGATTCCTTTGCGGCCAAGCATTTTATCGCCAAGCCCGTTATCGCGAAGGCGCACGGTCACGTGCCCGACGGCACGTTCGTTGTTCCCGATGCTAACCTGATCTTCAATGGCGAGTTCAAGCGCGCAGGTCTCGACCTCGTGCTGTCCCACGAGGGGCATGAGTTCGTCGTTCACGATTATTTCAAGGGCGACAAGCGCGCAGCGATCGCCTCGCCCGATGGCGCCCATCTCACCGGCGACGTCGTCAACGCGCTCACGGGCCATGTGCAGGTTGCGCAGGCCGCGCCCGGCATCGCCGCCGCGCAGGTCATCGGCCACGTCACAAAACTCTCCGGCAGCGCGACCGCGGTTCGCAACGGCGTCTCGGTCACGCTGAACAACGGCGACAACGTCGAGAAGGGCGATGTGGTCTCGACCGGCGCGGATTCGACGCTCGGCATCACCTTCATCGACGGCACCGTGTTCGGCCTGTCCTCCAATGCGCGGATGGTGCTGAACGAGATGGTCTACGACCCCAACGGGTCGAGCAATTCCTCGCTGCTGAGCCTGGTTGCGGGCACCATCACCTTCGTCGCGGGCGAGACCGCCAAGCACGGCGACATGAAGATCGACACGCCGGTCGCCACCATGGGCATCCGCGGCACGGCGGTGCTGACCCAGATCAACTTCGTCGTTCCCGCCGGCGGCGGCGATCCGCAGCCGCAGGCGAGCTTCCAGGTGCTGGTCGAGCCGAACGGCACGACCGGCTCCTACATCCTGTTCGACAAGGTCACGCTGCTGCCGATCGCGACGGTCAACCAGGCCGGCCAGATGATCCAGATCAGCGGCGGCAATGTCTCGATCACCAACGGGCTGCTGTCGCCGGACGTCCAGAAGCTGATCACGGACGTGTTCACGCTGAAGTTCACCGACAACAACACCAACACCAAGCTGACCACGAACTTCACCGACACGATCACGCAGACCAGCGACGGCCTGGTGATCAAGACTCCGGCCGGCTACATCGCGACCGCGCTCTTCACCAACCTCGGTCAGCAGGGACCGCAGGGGCCCAGCGATCACACGACGCCTTTCAACCGTTACCCCGGCAAGCCTCTGTCTCAAAGCCTTGATCTCAACGGCAATGTGAAGACGGCGTTTGCGCTGACCGAGCGCGCGGACACGACCGGCGACACGACGCATTCCGACACGATCTCCGGCCGCATCACCTTCATCGACCAGAACCTGGGCGACAGGCCCACGGTGAGCGTGAACCTCGCCGAAGCGCCGAACTACGTCTACAAGAGCGCCGGCCAGGATGTCACCGGCACGCTCTCTGCACTTCAGAAGCAGGACATCGCGGCGACGCAGATCCAGATCAGCGTCGTCGCCGACGGTGCCAACAACAACAACGGCTCGGCGGTCTGGACCTACACGATCCCCGACCACGTCTTCGACTTCCTCGCGGCCGGCGAAACGCTGACGCTGACCTACATGGTCCGCGTCGACAACAATTTCTCCGTCAGCCCCGAGACCACCGTCATCCCGATCACGATCACGATCACCGGCACCAACGACAAGCCGGTGATCACCACCAGCGTTCCGGTCATCACCTTCGAAGGCGGCACCAGCGTGCCGGGTGGCCCGCTCACCAGCGATGTGCCGACGACGGGCACGCTGAACTTCGACGACGTCGATCTCACCGATAAGCATACGGTGTCGGTGGCGCTGACCAGCGCGACCCTGCCTGACGGCACCGTTCCGCCGGGCCCGCTCGCGGCGTTCCAGAGCGCGATGTCGGTCGCGATCGCGGCGGGCGCCGACAGCACCGGGGACGGCACCGGCACCATCAACTGGTCGCTGGCCGATCTGCCGGTCTATCTCGCCGACTTCATACCGAAGGGTGAGGTGCTGACGCTGGTCTACACCGTGACGCTGACGGATTCGCACGGCGCCACCTCGCAGCAGACCATCACCGTCACCATCACCGGCACCGACGCGCCCGCGGTGGTGTGGATCGCGACCGACAAGGCCGGCGCTCCCCCCGGCGGCTTCTGGAAGGACGCGGCGAACTGGGCAACCGGCACGGTCCCGACCATCAATGACGACGTCATCGTCATCACCGATCAGCTGCACGGCCTGACGCCGTCCTATCCGGTGACGATCGACACCGCGGCCTACGCCAAGTCGCTGACGATGAACGATTTCGGTGGCCCGCCGCCGAAGGTGATCGTCCAGAGCTCGCTGACGATATCAGGTGCGCTCAACATGGGCGCCGATTCGATCCTCACGACCGCCGCGACCGGAACGATGTCGGTCGGCGGCAAGGCCGAGATTTTGGGCACGAGCGTGCTCACCAATGCCGGTTATCTGACGCTCGCGGGCGGCGGCGATTTCGCCAGCGGCACCAAGATCACCAATTCCGGCACGATCGAGCTGTCCGGCGGCACGCTGAAGACGCTGGCCACCATCCACAATGCCGGCGGCTTGCTGAAGGCCGATGCCGGCGCGACGCTGATCGTCGATACCGCGACGGTCGATGGCGGCACCGTCAGCATTTTGGGCACGCTGGAGCTCGACGGCGCCAGCCTGATCGAGAACGGCACGCTGAACAATTCCGGCACCATCAACGTCAAGGGCACGGTCGAGTTCGCCCACGAGACCGTGTCCAACACCGCGGCCGGTGTGATCGAGGTGCTTGCCAACGGCTGGCTGACGATCCATCAGGGCTCCAGCGTTATCAACGACGGCCAGATCACGGTCGATGCCAGCGGCAAGCTGATCGTCAGCAATGCGACCATCGACGGAGCTGGTGCGGTGATCGACACCGTCGGCGGTGATGACGAGGGAGGCTCCGTCCTCAACGCCGGCATTCGCGGCGCAGGCACGATTGCCAACAACGGTGAGATCGATCTGACCGGCGATGCAGTCCTGAGCGGCGGCATTCTGAAAAACAATGCCGTCCTCAAGGCGAGCGGTGCGCGCAATGCCCTCAGCGATGAGACCGTCACCAATGCCGGCATCATCGAGGTGCTCGCCAACGGTGCGCTCGCGATCGATCAGGGCTCGACCGTCGACAATTCGAGCGGCGACGTCATCGTCGACGGCAATGCGGCGCTGACGCTGGACCATGCCACGATCAGCGGCGGCGCCATCAAGGGCGCCGGCACGATCGACGTCACCGGCGCCAGCAAGATCGACAACGGGACTACGCTTAGGATCAACGCCCTCACGGTCGAGAGCGGCGTCACGCTGACGCTGGACGACGCGACCGTTTCGGGCACCGCGATCGCCAACCACGGCACCGTCAAGGTCGATGCCAGCAAGACCACGACGTTGAACGGTGCGAGCCTGGCCGGCGGCACGCTCACCATCGCCGGCACGCTGGAATCGACCGGCGCGAGCGCCATCGACAACGCCGACGTCGGCAACACCGGCACGATCTCCGTCACCAGCGGCACGCTGACGATCGATCCCGGCATCCTTCACGCCATCACCAATCACGGTCTGATCGAGGCCGTGACCGGCGGCACGCTGGAGCTCACGACCGCCACCGTCGCCAATGCCGGCGGCATGATCTCGGTCGACGGCGCGTCAAAACTCTATCTGTCCGACGTCTCGATCAACGGCGGCAGCCTGAGCAACGCCGGCAATCTCTACAGCGTCGCCGGCCTCAACACGATCACAGGCGGCGTCACCAACACCGGCACCATCGAAGTCCAGAGCGGCACGCTCAACCTGTCCGGCGGCATCACCGGCGCCGGCACGCTGATCATCGACGATAACACGACGCTGGAGCTCGGTGGTGCGGACGCGCAGACCGTCACCTTCGCCGGCGGCACCAATAGGCTCGAGCTCGACAAGACGAGCCATGGCTTTACCGGCACGATCGCCGGTCAGGCCTCGAAGGGCGGCACGTTTACGATCACGGGCGCGGCCAACGTCACGACATCAAGCGGCGACGCGCTCGATTTCACCGCATCGGGCGGCACGAGCGGAAATGGTGGCAACATCGTGTTGACGCCGGCCGGCACGCTGACCGGCCACGACAATGGCATCGTGGTCACCCAGAATGGCGTCGGCAATATCTCGCTGACGACGTCAGGCGTCGTCACCGGCCAGAACGGCAACGGCATCGTGCTGCACGACGGTGCGAACGGTGCAGGCGATATCACGGCGACCATCGGCGGCGGCGTTTCCGGCGCGGTCGGTCTCGACATCGTCTCCCATGGCAACGGCGCAGTCACCGTCACCAACAACGGGCACATCACCGGCACGACCTCGTTCGGCATCAATGTCGACCAGGACGATGCGGGCGCGACCGGCGCGACGCACATCACCAATACCGGCTCCGTGGTCGGCGCCGGCAGTTTTGCTGCGATCTCCATCCAGGAACACGACACCGGCGCTGCGTTTATCACCAACTCCGGCACCATCGGGCCAGCCGATGCCGGCAGCGTGACCTCATCGATCTACGCCATCGTCGAGACTGGCGGCGAGATCACGATCAACAACACCGGCCACATCAACGGCAACATCTCGGTCGCCACCGCCACGTTCAATAACAACGCAGGCGGCACCTGGACGGTCGCCGGCACGAGCGTGTTCGGCGATGCGTCGTCGATCGTCAACCACGGCGACATCGATCTGAACGGGGCCTCGATTTTCGGGGCGGGGCTGAGCATCAAAAACTATACGACCATCGACAGCTGGGGCACGGCGTCGATCTCGGGCACCATCACCAATACTGGCAACATCGAGGTCCACACGGGAGCGCTGACGCTGGTCGGCTCGCTGTCCGGCTCGGGCTCGGTCACTGTGGATGCCGGCGCGACGCTGAAGGTCGAGGATGCGGTCTCGCAAACGGTCACGCTTCACGGCGATGGCGCCGAGCTTCAGATCGACACGTCGACCTTCGGTGGATCGATCGCGGAGCTGTCCGCGAACGACAAGATCGATCTGACGATGATCAAGTGGGGGCTCGGCACCAGCGCGGTCTATGTCGCCAATGCTGCTGATCCCGCGAGCGGCGGCGTGCTGACGGTCACCGGCGACGACGGCAAGAGCATCAGCCTGACCCTGGTCGGAGACTATCGCAACGCGCATTTCGCGGGTAGCGATGAGGGCGGCCACACGCTGATCACGATCCATGCGGACGACGATGCGCCGACATTCACCACCACGGATGTGGCGCAGCTGACCGCAAGCTTCTCCGAACAGCCTGATACCACCGGCTCGTCCTCGACGATCGACCCGTCGCCGGCTGCGACCGGCTCGATCGACTTCAAGGACATCGACCTGACCGACCGTCCGACGGTGACGAAGGTCGACCAGCACGTGACCTGGCTCGACGGCGCCACCGACCTCACCGCGTCGCTCACGCCCGACGAGACCGCCGCGTTGAAGAGTGCGCTGACGTATCAGCTGACCGGCAAGAACAACGGTACCGTCACCTGGCACTATTCGATCGCCGACAACGCGCTCGATTTCCTCGGTCAGGACCAGACCGCGAAGGTCGTGTCCACCATCACGCTCGCTGACGAGTACGGCAAGACCACCAAGGCCGACGTCACGGTCACCATCACCGGCAAGAACGACGCGCCGACTTTGTCTGACGGCAGTTTAGGGAAGGTCACCGACACAGCCATTGCGGACCACTTCCTTGATCTCACCGGCCAACTGGCCGCGACCGATGTCGACACTGGCGACACGGTGGGCTACGCCCTGCTGAACTCAGCTCACCACGCGGTAGCGACGGTTGCGGGTCACTATGGTGCGCTGACGGTCAATTCCAACGGCAGCTATACCTACGTTCCCGACGCGGCGTCGATCAATGCGCTGCCAGAAGGCCCCTATTCGGATAGTTTCACGGTCCAGGTCTCGGATGCGCACGGCGCCGTCACCGCGGCGACATACACAGTGGACCTGACTGGTGCCAACGACACGCCGATACTCTCCGATCTCAACATCGGCAAGCTCACGGACACGGCTGCTGCCGACAGCTTCGCGAGCCTTACGGGGCATCTGACCGGGGCTGATGCCGACACCGGCGACACGCTGACCTATGCTGTGCTGAATGCAGATAGTCATGGGACCGTGGCCGGTTACTACGGGTCACTGACGGTCAATGCCAACGGCAGCTATACTTACGTTCCGAACGCCGCTGCGATCAACGCGTTGTCGGACGGACCTCATACCGATACGTTCACTGTCCAGACCACGGACGCGCATCATGCCACCGGCACGGCGACCCTCACGGTCGACGTGACCGGCGTGAACGACGCACCGGTGATCAACGTCGGCACGATGGATGTCACGCAGGTCGAGAGCCAGGTGACGGTCAGCGGCTTGTCCGTCACGGACGCCGATGCCAATGAGACATTCACCGTCGGCGCTGTCGCCGAATCGAACAGCAACGCGAGCGCCTCATTGCAATCCGGTGCTTTGTGTGTGTCCTACACCGAGCCGAGCGACGGCCCAGCCACCGACAAGATCGCGGTCACCGTGACCGACAGCCACAATACGACCGATACGGTCAACTTGATCTTCAACCTGACCGAACAAGGCCAGGTCACTCTCGCCGGAACGACCGGCAAGGACGTGTTGTTCGGGACCGGCTGCCAGGATCAGTTCGTGTTCGCGGCCAATTCGAACCACGACACGATCGTAAATTTCACGCTTGGCGACGACACCATCAACCTGTCGGCCGTGGTACCCAATATTGACGAGGCGTGGGTCAGGCAGCACGCCGCCGCCTCGCCGACAAATTGCGCGGATACCCTGATCACGATCGATACCGCTGACACCATCCTTTTGAAGGGCGTCAAGGCCGCTAATCTCCACGCGAGCGACTTCATCGTCCATTCCGGATGATCGCTCGGACGACGCTGATCGTCAGCACGTCCGATCGGTGCTGCCGTTCGCCGCGAAAGCGTGATATCCAAGCCGAATGAAACGTCTCAAGATCCTGCGGCGGTGGTTTGCGCGGAAGCTCGGCTTCGCGCGGCTGATGTGCCTTGCGCTGCTGGTCTTGTTTGCCGGCGCGCGGGTCTGGGACCCGCCGCCGATCCAGGAATTGCGGCTGCGCACCTTCGACATGTTTCAGTTGATCGATCCGCGCCACAAGGCGGCGCGGCCGGTCACCATCGTCGACATCGACGACAAGAGCCTCGCCAAGCTCGGCCAGTGGCCGTGGCCGCGCACGCGGATCGCGGACCTGATCCAGAACCTCACCAATAACGGCGCGGTGACGATCGGCTTCGACATGGTGTTCTCCGAAGCCGACCGGCTCAACCCCGATCTGGTCGCGAGCCAGATGCGCGATCTGGACGATGCCACCCGCGCCAGGTTGCGCGAGTTGCCGACCAACGACCAGATCCTCGCCGAGGCGATCAAGCGCTCGCGCGTGGTGCTGGGCGAGACCGGACAGCAGCCGATCTCGTCCGAGATCGACAAGTCGCTGCCCTTCACCGGCATCGCGACGGTCGGCGAAGAGGGCGCCGAACGCTTCCTGTTTGAATTTCCGGGCCTGCTGCGCAACGTGCCCGTCATCGAGAAGGTCGCGGCCGGCCGGGGCCTGTTCTCGATCAAGACCGAGCGCGACGGCCTGATCCGCCGCGTGCCGCTGATCATGCGCGCCCAGGGCAACATCATGCCCTCGCTCAGCCTCGAGATTTTGCGCGTCGTCACGGGAACGCCGACGCTGCTGGTCCGGACCGACAAGACCGGCATCAGGGCCGTGCGCCTCAAGGGCGTCGAGATCCCGACCGACAGAAATGGCCAGCTCTGGGTGCACTATGCCCGCCAGGATCCCTCGATCTACATCTCGGCGGCCGACGTGCTCGACAACACCGTGCCGCCGAACAAGATCGCCGGCAAGCTGGTGCTGGTCGGCACTTCCGCGGTCGGGTTGAACGATATCAAGACCACGCCGGTGTCATCGACCATGCCGGGTGTCGAGATCCATGCCCAGGTGCTGGAGAGCGTGCTCAGTGGCGCGGTGATCTCGCAGCCGAACTATGCGCTCGGCGTCGAGCTGATCGCCGCACTCGTGATCGGCCTGCTCGTCATCATCTTCACGCCGAATCTCGGCCCTGTCCGCCTGGTGCTCGCGGGCGCCCTGTTCGCCGCCATCCTGGTCGGTGTGTCCTGGTTCTACTACGCGCAGTCCCGCTACCTCATCGACTTCACCTATCCCTTGCTCTCGACCACCGCGATCTATCTGACACTGATCTTCGCCAGCTTCGTGCGCGAGCAGCGTCAGCGCGTGCAGATCCGCGGCATGTTCGCGCAATACATGTCGCCCGTCCTGGTCGAGCAGCTCGCGCAGTCGCCCGAAAAGCTCGTGCTCGGCGGCGAGGAGCGCGAGATGACGATCATGTTCTCCGACGTGCGCGGCTTCACCACGATCTCGGAGAGCTACAAGCAAGATCCGCAAGGCCTGATCGCGCTGATGAACCGCTTCCTGACGCCGCTGACCGACGTCATCATCGACCAGAAGGGCTACATCGACAAGTACATGGGCGACGCCATCATGGCGTTCTGGAACGCGCCGCTCGACGATGCCGATCACGAGGTCAACGCCTGCGAGGCCGCGATCCAGATGCTGGAGCAGATCGACGCCGTCAACAAGGAGCGCGAGCAGGAGGCCGCCGACGGCGGTCACGTCTACATCCCGCTCAATGTCGGCATCGGCCTCAACACCGGCATCGGCGTCGTCGGCAACATGGGCTCCGACCTGAAGAAGAACTATTCGGTGCTCGGCGACAGCGTGAACCTCGCCTCGCGCCTGGAGGGACAGTCGAAGGAATACGGCTTTCCCATCATCGTCGGCTCCAGGACCGCGCTCGCCGCCAAGGACAAGTTCGCGATCCTCGAGCTCGACTTCATCATGGTCAAGGGCAAGACCGAGCCCGAGGTGATCTACGCCATCGCCGGCCGCGAGGATGTGCTGCATTCGGGCGCCTTCCAGCGCCTGCGCAACGTCACCATCGAGATGCTCGGCTGCTACCGCGGCCGCGACTGGCAGGGCGCGCTGGATGCGATCGAGCGCGGCCGCCACAGCGAGGATGCCGACACGCTGGAAAAGCTGTTCAAGCTCTACGAGGCGCGGATCAAGGAATTCCAGATCAATCCGCCGGCGGAGGGATGGACCGGGGCGTATGCGCTGCTGACGAAGTAGGGCTGGGAGTGAGTGGGATCCCGCCGTCGCCCGCACTCCGTCATTGCGAGCGGAGCGAAGCAATCCAGACTGCCGCTGCGGAAAGATTCTGGATTGCTTCGCTCCGCTCGCAATGACGAGTTTGTTGAGGCGATTGCGCGCAATAACTCGGGGCGGTCGTCCCGGCGATGGCCGTGACGACCGCGTTCATTGAGGCGGGTGCTTAGGCGCCGCGCCTTACTCCGTCCCGATCGTCGTCAGATCCTGGAACCAGTGCTGCGCCTGCACGAACTGCTTGATCTTCGGCGACAGCGCGTGCGGGTTGGTGTCGTGGACGACCCAGACCAGCACGGCATCGTCGACGATCAGCGCGTGCGCCTGCGCGATCAGATCGTCCTGCTTGGCGGTGTCGAACGTCTGCTTGGCCTCGTTGATCAGCGCGTCCACCTTCGGGTTCTTGTAGCCGCCCCAGTTCACGCCGACCGGCGCGATCTGGTCGGAGGCGAAGAAGCGGACGATGGCGTAGAGCGGGTCCGAGGTGACATAGGCGATGTTGTTGGCGGTGATGCCGGCGTTCATCTCGTCGGCCGCGCCCTTGCGCCAATGCGTATATAATGTCTCGAGCTCGACCACCTTGAAGTCGATGTCGATGCCGATCTCCTTGAAACTCTGCTGCAGGAATTCGTTCATCGGCAGCGACAGCATCTGGCCGGTGCCGCCCTGGGCGATGATGAAGGTGGCCTTGAGCGGCTTTGCCTTGGAGTAGCCGGCCTCTTCGACCAGTTTCCTGGCCGCAGCCAGATCGTATTTCAGCTCGAAGCTCGGTTTGCCGAACCACGGGCTCGACGGGTCGACCTGGCCCTTGGCGGGCTTTGCCAGACCGTTCATCAGGCCGACGACTTCGTCACGATTGATCGCGAGGTTCAGCGCCTTGCGCAGGCGGATGTCGGTCCAGGGCGAGCCCGGCAGCACGCTGAGATGATAATTCCAGAGATGCGGCGTGACGTTGTCGACGATCTTCATGCCGGCCGCCTTCAGCTGCGGCACGGCATCCGGCGCCGGCGTCTCGATCAGGTCCACTTGGCCTGCGAGCAGTGCATTGGTGCGCGTCAGCGCTTCCGGCATCGGCACCAGCACGATCTTGTCGGCCTTCGGAATGCGCTTCTTGTTCCAGTAGTCCGGATTTTTCGTGAGCTCGGCGAGCTCGCGCGGCACGAGCTTGGTCAATTTGAACGGACCGGTGCCGGAGGGCTGGCTCGCGAACTTGTCCCAATCCTTGCCGAGCTTCTCGTATTGCGCCGGGCTCGAGACCAGGAACCACAGCATCTGATAGGGAAAGAAGGAATCGACCGTCTTGGTCGTGATCTCCACCGTGAAATCGTCGATCTTGGCGTAGCTCGCGACCGAAGGCAGGCGGGTCTTCACCTGCGCGCTCTGCCGCTTGTCGAATTGCGGCGCCTTGTCGTTGAGCACCTTGTCCAGATTCCAGATCACCGCGTCGGCATTGAACTCGCTGCCGTCGTGAAACGTCACGCCTTTGCGCAAAGCAAACCGCCATTTGGTCTTGTCGGCATCGTCGACCTTCCACTCGGTGGCGAGGCCCGGCACCAGCTTGCCGGGGCGGTCGGCGACGTCCATCTCCCAGGCGACCAGCGGATCGTAGATCGTGTACGCCGTGAACTGATAGGCGCCGGCGCCGCGATCGGGCTGGCCCGTCGTCAGCGGGATGTCCGCCATCGAGATGCCGTAGCGCACCACCGTTTCGGCGCGCGCCGGGATCGCGGATAACGCCAGCGCAAGCACGGCGAGACAGGTCGATAGTCGGATACGCATGGCCCAAGGCTCCCAGGAGATTTCAGGGCCAAACCTGCAATCTTGATGCCAGAATAGGCAGAACGGTGCCTTTGCCGACACGTGATCACACAGACTTGTCGTCGCAGGGGCAATTTGCAGAAAAAGTTTCCCCATTGGCATAGCCATTGCATACGTTTGCATCAAAATTAGTCATTGAAAGCCGGAAGAGGACTGAGACGATGCTTATGAAGACAACCACCCGCGCGGCGCTGATTGCTGCGCTGGCTCTGACGAGTGCGGCCGTGTGGCCGCACGTGGCCAGTGCCGACACCGTGCTGCGCATCGGCATGACCGCTGCCGATATTCCGCGCACATTGGGCCAGCCCGATCAGGGTTTTGAAGGCAACCGCTTCACCGGCCTCACCATGTACGACGCGCTCACGGGCTGGGACCTGTCCTCGGCCGACAAGGCGAGCGTGGTGATTCCGGGCCTTGCGACCGAGTGGAAGGTCGACGATGCCGACAAGACCAAGTGGGTCTTCAAGCTGCGCCCCGGCGTCACCTTCCATGACGGCTCGCCGTTCAATGCCGATGCCGTGGTGTGGAACGTCGAGAAGGTGCTGAAGCAGGACGCGCCGCAGTTCGACGCCAGCCAGGTCGGCGTCACCGCGTCGCGCATGCCGACGCTGGCCTCCGCCAAGAAGATCGACGACATGACGGTCGAGCTCACCACCAAGGAGCCCGACAGCTTCCTGCCGATCAACCTCACCAATTTGTTCATGGCGAGCCCGGCGAAGTGGCAGCATTTCTACGACAAGGCGGAAGGCGCCGACGCCAAGGCGAAGTCGCAGGCTGCATGGACCGCGTTCGCCAAGGACGCCGCGGGCACCGGCCCGTGGAAGATGGCGAGCTTCACCCCGCGCGAGCGGCTCGAGCTGGTGAAGAACGCAAGCTACTGGAACAAGGATCGCGTGCCCAAGGTCGACAAGATGGTGCTGTTGCCGATGCCGGAGGCGAACGCGCGCACCGCGGCGCTGCTCTCGGGGCAGGTCGATTGGGTCGAGGCGCCGGCGCCGGACGCGCTGCCCGAGCTCAAGCAGCGCGGCTTCAAGCTCTATGCCAATGAGCAGCCGCATGTCTGGCCGTGGCAGTTCTCGCGCGTCGAGGGCTCGCCCTGGAACGACATTCGCGTCCGCAAGGCCGCTAACCTCTGCGTCGATCGCGAAGGTCTCAAGGACGGCCTGCTCGCGGGCCTGATGGTGCCGGCGACCGGCACATTCGAGCCCGGCCATCCCTGGCGGGGCAAGCCGACCTTCGAGATCAAGTACGACAAGGCGGCTGCGCAAAAGCTGATGCAGGAGGCCGGCTTCGGTCCGTCAAAGAAGCTGACGGTGAAGATCCAGACGTCTGCGTCGGGCTCGGGCCAGATGCAGCCGCTGCCGATGAACGAATATCTCCAGCAGGCGCTCGCCGAGTGCTACTTTGATGTGAAGCTCGACGTCATCGAGTGGAACACGCTGTTCACCAACTGGCGCCGCGGCGCCAAGGATCCCAGCGCCAACGGCTCGAACGCGACCAACGTCACCTATGCGGCGATGGACCCGTTCTTCGCGCTGGTGCGCTTCCTGCAGTCGGGCATGGCGCCGCCGGTCTCGAACAATTGGGGCTTCATCAACGAGCCCAAGTTCGACGATCTCGTGAAGAAGGCACGCCAGACCTTCGACCCCGCCGCGCGTGACGCAGCCCTCGCCGAACTGCACGCGGCCTCCGTCGACGATGCAGCCTTCCTCTACGTCGCCCACGACGTCGGCCCCCGCGCCATCAGCCCGAAGGTAACGGGCGTCGTGCAGCCGAAGAGCTGGTTCATCGACTTCTCGCTGGTGTCGATGCAGTAGTGAGCTGCTAGCAGCGTACTCGCTGCACCCTCTCCCCTTGTGGGAGAGGGTGGCTTCGCTTTAGCGAAGCCGGGTGAGGGGTCTCTCTCCGCGAGTGACCCTCTCTCTTATTCGATAATGCTTTATCCGCGGATAGATACCCCTCATCCGGCGCCGTAGCCGAAGCTTCGCTTCGGCGTCGTACTTAGAAACGGCCGCCGAAGGCGGCCTATGCCACCTTCTCCCACAAGGGGAGAAGGAAGAAAGAAGACCAGTGCTCGCCTATATCGCTCGCCGCATCGTCTATGTCATCCCGATCGTCATCAGCGTGGCGCTGGTGTGCTTTCTGCTCGTGCACATCACGCCGGGCGATCCGCTGGTTGCCGTGCTGCCGGCCGACGCCTCGCAGGAACTCGCGGCGCAGCTCCGCGCTGCCTACGGCTTCGACCGCCCGCTGCCGGTGCAGTTCGGCCTGTGGCTGCTTCGCGCCCTTCACGGCGATCTCGGCAATTCCATTGCCACGGGGCGCCCGGTGCTCGCCGAGGTCATGCGCGCGGTCAGCAACACCGTCACGCTCGCGATCGCGGCCGCCATCATCGGCTTCACGATGGGCATCCTGCTCGGCCTGATCGCCGGCTATTTCCGCGAGACCTGGATCGACAAGGTCGCGACCTCCTTCGCCATCGCCGGCGTCTCCGTGCCGCATTACTGGCTCGGCATGGTGCTCGTCATCATCTTCTCGGTGCAGCTGAACTGGCTGCCCGCGGTCGGCGCCGGGCCGAACGGCTCCAACTCCTGGGCCTGGGACTGGGCGCACCTGAAATATCTGGTGTTGCCGGCGATCACGACATCGGTGATCCCGATGGGCATCGTCACCCGCACGGTGCGTGCACTCACCGGTGACATCCTCAGCCAGGACTTTGTCGAGGCGCTGCGTGCAAAAGGCCTGCACGAAACCGGCGTGTTTCGCCACGTCATCAAGAATGCCGCGCCCACCGCGCTCGCGGTGATGGGGCTTCAGCTCGGCTACATGCTCGGCGGCTCGATCCTGATCGAGACCGTGTTCTCCTGGCCTGGTTCGGGCTTCCTGCTCAATTCGGCGATCTTCCAGCGCGACCTGCCGCTGCTGCAGGGCACGATCCTGATCCTGGCGCTGTTCTTCGTCTTCCTCAATCTGCTGGTCGACATCGCGCAAGCCGCGATCGACCCGCGCATCAAGCGGGGCTAGCCGATGAGCGAGCTTCCGTTGTCCGCGACCGCCGATGCCGCGCTGCAGGCCGCGCCCGCGACCAAGGCGCGCGGCTATTGGGCGACTGTCGGCCGCCGCATCCGGCGTGACAAGGTCAGCATGGCCTGCGCGCTGGTGCTGCTGCTGATCTTCCTGTCCGCGGTGCTCGCGCCGTGGCTCGGACTTGAAGATCCCTACAAGGGCTCGATGATCCGCCGCCTGCGCCACATCGGCACGGTCGGCTACCCGCTCGGCACCGACGAGCTCGGCCGCGACATGCTGGCGCGGCTGATCTACGGCGGGCGGCTGTCGCTGGTCATCGGCATCCTCCCCGTGATCCTCGCCTTCTGCATCGGCACCTCGCTCGGCCTCGTCGCCGGCTATGTCGGCGGCAAGCTCAACACCGCGATCATGCGCACGATCGACGTGTTCTACGCCTTTCCCTCCGTGCTGCTCGCGATCGCGATCTCCGGCGCGCTCGGTGCCGGCATCCTCAACTCCATCGTGTCGCTGACCGTCGTGTTCGTGCCGCAGATCACCCGCGTCGCCGAGAGCGTCACCACCGGCGTGCGCAACATGGATTTCGTCGAGGCCGCGCGCGCCTCCGGCGCGGGGCCCTTCACCATCATGCGGGTGCACATCCTCGGCAACGTGCTGGGCGCGATCTTCGTCTATGCGACCAGTCTCATTTCGGTTTCGATGATTTTGGCCGCCGGTCTTTCCTTCCTCGGCCTCGGCACAAAACCGCCGGAGCCGGAATGGGGACTGATGCTGAACACGCTCCGCACCGCGATCTACGTCAATCCGTGGGTCGCGGCATTGCCGGGCGCGATGATCTTCGCGGTCTCGATCTGCTTCAACCTGCTCTCGGACGGCCTGCGCAGCGCCATGGACATCAGGAACTAGGCCATGAGCGAGAGCAACACATCCGTTGAAATGCTGGAGCCGGTCGAAGACCGCGGCGGCGTCGCGCAGCCGCTGCTCCAGGTCAACGGCCTGACCAAGCATTTCCCCGTTCGCGGCGGATTGTTCGCCGCGAAACGCACGGTGCGCGCGGTGGACGACGTCTCCTTCTCGGTCGCGAAGGGGGAGACGGTCGGCATCGTCGGCGAATCCGGTTGCGGCAAGTCGACCACCGCGCGGTTGCTGATGCATCTGATGCCGCGCGATACCGGCGACATCATCTATGACGGCATGACCGTCGGCCAGTCGCTGTCGTTGCGCGAGCTGCGCCGCGGCATGCAGATGGTGTTCCAGGACTCCTACGCCTCGCTCAATCCGCGCCTGACGATCGAGGAATCGATCGCGTTCGGCCCGAAAGTGCACGGCATGGCCGATGGTACGGCGCGGGCGCTGGCGCGCGAGTTGCTCGGCAAGGTCGGCCTGCGGCCGGAAAACTTCGCCAACCGCTATCCGCACGAGATTTCCGGTGGCCAGCGCCAGCGCGTCAACATCGCGCGTGCGCTGGCGCTGTCGCCGCGGCTCGTAATTCTCGATGAAGCCGTCTCTGCGCTCGACAAATCCGTCGAGGCGCAGGTGCTGAATCTACTCGCCGATCTCAAGCGCGAGTTTGGTCTGACCTATCTCTTCATCAGCCATGATCTCAACGTCGTGCGCTATATCAGCGACCGCGTGCTGGTGATGTATCTCGGCGAGGTCGTCGAGCTCGGACCGGTGGATCAGGTCTGGGACAATCCTGCGCATCCTTATACGCGTGCGCTCCTTGCTGCGATGCCGTCCTCGGATCCCGATCGTCGCACCGAGAAGCCGCCGATCACCGGCGACCCGCCCAATCCGATCGACCCGCCGCCGGGCTGCCGCTTCCACACCCGTTGCCCGTTCGCGGAGCCGCTCTGCGCAAATGCAGCACCAAAGCTCACCGCGCTCGATAGAATGGGCCACGAGGCCGCGTGCTACATGGCGATACCGGGATCAGGCCATAGCCGCGCGCCCAGGGAGGAAACCGCATGACGAGACCGACACCGAAAGAGATCAAGCCGATCGCGCAAGTCGCCGGCGTCCCGGTCGACGATGAAATCGCGACGCGTATCTCCAATTCCATCGGACCGGCCTTCGAAGGCTTTGCGGCCATCGCCGGCACGCTGCCGTTCGACCTCGAGCCCGCGCTCTATCCGATCGCGCAGACGCAGAAGGTGTCGAAATGAGCCGTGAGCCTGCATTGATGACGCTCACCGAGGTCGCGCGCGCGATCGCGATGAAGCAGGTGTCCTCGCATGAGGTAACGCGCGCGCTGTTGCACCGCATCGCACAGTGGCAGCCGCATCTGAACGCTTTCATGTCGGTTGAAGCCGAGTCCGCGTTGAAGGCTGCCGAGGCAGCCGATGCCGAGCTTGCCAAGGGCAATGTCCGCGGTCCGCTGCACGGCGTGCCGCTCGCGCACAAGGACATGTATTACGACGCAGGCCACGTCTCGACTTGCGGCTCGCTGATCCGCCGCGATTTCGTGCCGACCGTCACGTCCACGGCCTTGCAGCGGCTGAAGGACGCCGGGCAGGTCCGCCTCGGCACGCTGCATCTGGCCGAATTCGCCTATGGCCCGACCGGCCACAACGCCCATTACGGTCCGGTGCGCAATCCCTGGAACGTCGCGCATATCACCGGCGGCTCCTCGTCGGGCTCCGGCTCGTCGGTCGCGGCGCGCCTGACTTTCGCGGCGCTCGGCTCCGACACCGGCGGTTCGATCCGCATGCCCGCGCATTTCTGCGGCGTCACCGGATTGAAAACCACCGTCGGCCGCGTCAGCCGCGCCGGCGCGATGCCGCTGTCGCAATCGCTCGACACGGTCGGTCCGCTCGCCCGCACCGCCGAGGATTGTGCACTGCTGCTGGCGCTGATGGCCGGTCCCGATCCCGCGGATTCGACCTGCAGCCACGAGCCGCTGTCCGACTATGTCGGCGCCACCAAGGGTTCGCTCAAGGGCCTGAAAATCGGCGTGCCCGCCTCCTTCTATGTCGACGATCTCGACGGCGAGGTCGCGCGCGTGCTGGACGAGACCATCGCGGTGCTCAAGCGCGAGGGCGCCGACATCGTCACGGTCGAGCTGCCGGACCAGCGGCAATTGTCTGCGGCAAGCCAGCTCGTGCTCGCGGCCGAAGCGGCCGCCTTCCACAAGCGCTGGATGATCGAGCGTCCGCAGGACTACGGCCCGCAGGTCCTGATGCGGCTTCAGAACGGTCTCGCCGTTCCCGCCATCACCTATCTCGAAGCCATGCGCTGGCGTGGTCCGGCACTCGCCGCCCACAATGCAGCCACGGCTGGTGTTGACGCGATCATCGCGCCGGCATCGCCGGTGCCGGCGCCGACGATCGAGGAGAGCGACGTCGGCGGCGGCCCGAACGCGCCGGCGATGGTGCAGCGACTGACGCTGTTCACCCGCCCGGTGAATTTCCTCGGCCTGCCGTCGCTCACCATTCCCTCCGGCTTCACCAAAAGCGGCCTGCCGGTTGGCATGCAGCTGATCGGCCGCTCCTTCGATGAAGCGACCTTGCTCACCATCGGCGCCGCCTTCCAGTGCGTCACCGACTACCACGACCGGGTACCCAAACTGCCGTCATGACAAAGCTCGTCGACATCTCAGGCCTCAACATCCGCTTCACCGGGGAGCGCACGGTCTATGCCGTGAACGATCTCAGTCTCTCGCTCGGTGACGGCGAGGTGCTGGGCCTGCTCGGCGAGTCCGGTTCCGGCAAGAGCGTGACCCTGCGTGCGCTGATGCGGCTGCTGCCGAAGAAGCGCACGCAGATCACGGGCAAGGTCAACGTGATGGGCCGCGACGTGCTCGCCATGAACGACGAGGAGCTGTCGTCGTTTCGCGGCCAGACCGTGTCGATGATCTTTCAGGAGCCCGCGCTCGCGCTCGATCCGGTCTACACCATCGGCGCGCAGATCGCCGAAAGCGTCGTGCGCCACGAAGGCAAGAGCCTTGCGGAAGGGCGGGCGAGGGCGCTCGAAATGCTCGAGGTCGTGCGCATTCCCTCCGCAAAACGCAGGCTCGATGCCTATCCGCACGAGATGTCCGGCGGCATGCGCCAGCGCGCGATGATTGCCCTGGCGCTCGCCTGCCGTCCGAAGATTTTGCTGGCGGACGAGCCGACCACCGCGCTCGATGCCACCGTGCAGATCCAGATCCTGCTGCTGCTGCGCGAGCTTCAGCGCGAGTTCGGCATGTCCGTCATCTTCGTCACCCACGACATCGGCGTTGCGATCGAGATCTGCGACCGTGTCGCGGTGATGTATGCCGGCCAGATCGTCGAGCAGGGGACGCTCCGCGACATCGTCCGCACGCCGGTGCACCCGTACGCCAAGGGCCTGCTCGCCTCCACCATCCACGGCGCCAAGCGGGGCGCCCGGCTGGAGACCATCCCCGGCACCCCGCCCCCGCTGGCCGAAAAGCCGAACAACTGCTCCTTCGCCCCCCGTTGTGCGGTCGCCCAGCCGCGGTGTCTGGAGCAATTGCCCGCGAATGTGGAGGTCGGACCGGGCCGAGCGGCGAGGTGCGTGCTGGCGGAGCCGGTGACGGCGTCATAGCACCAACGGTTCTCTTCGAAGCGAGCGTGGCGTCGATTTAACCCTGCCGGTGCGAGCTGAGGTGCAGCCCCGCGCACAACTGCGCTCCCTCCCCCCTTGCGGGGGAGGGCGGGGGAGAGGGGTGGCCACGAACTCAGACCTCGCCCGTGGCTGCCCCTCCCCCGCAAGGGAGGAGGGAATGAGAGAGCGGTGCGTCCCTCACTTCAAATCGCGCGCGACTTCAGAATCCCTCTACGACAACACCGACTTGTCACAGTTCACCTCGCACCACCCGCCAACTGCACCCCTACTGTGCATGGGGTTGTTTTCGACATTTTTGTTTCCATAGCCGCAACCGGATCTTGGGGAACAGCATTCAGACCCCATTCATCCCGGTTCCGGTTCCATGCCCCCGTTCATGGAGAGGGACTTCGACTTATGTACATTTCTGGCCAAGGCCTCATCGTCATCCTGTTCGTCGGCCTCGTCGCCGGCTGGCTCGCCGGCAAGGTGGTGCGCGGCAGCGGGTTCGGCATCATTGGCGACATCGTGATCGGCATCGCCGGCGCGTTTGTCGCAAGCTTCCTGTTCCCGAAGCTCGGCATCCATCTCGGCACCGGGCTCGTGTCCGAGATCATCTATTCCGCCATCGGCGCCATCATCCTGCTCCTGGTGGTGCGGCTGGTGCGTGGCGGCGGCCGGTTCTAGCGTCACATTGGCTCAGCGAGCCGGCACTTTTCGCCTCTCCCCCGCTGGGGAGAGGCCGCGATGTCTGCTATAAAAAGCCGCAAAGACTGTGAAATACCGGACTTGCGTGCGAGGTCGTCAGGGGTAGAGGTGGCCTATCAGGGACCTGGATTAATTCGACCGCGTTCGTCGCGGAGGAATACGATGTTAATCCGGGTCGCGTACCCCAGAACGACCTAGGAAATCAGGGGCGTTGCCCCTTACCCGAAAGAGATCAGACTGATGGCAGCCGTACCTGGCGTCCGCCGTTCAGAGCTCGGTGACGCCCTGCGTGCTTGTCGCACGGCGTTCGTCGGCGTGGGCTTGATGAGCTGCATGATCAACCTGCTCTATCTGACCGGGTCGATCTTCATGCTGGAGGTCTACGACCGGGTTCTGCCGAGCCGCAGCGTTCCGACTCTCGTCGGCCTGATCATCATCGCCAGCTTCCTCTATATGGCGCAGGGCGTGCTCGACATGATCCGAAACCGGATCCTGGGGCGGATCGGCACGGCGCTCGATGAAGCCCTCAACAAGCGCGTGTTCGACACGGTCGTGCGCCTGCCGCTCCTGGTCGGCAGTCGCAACGAGGGCCTGCAGCCGCTGCGCGACCTCGACAATGTCCGCTCCTTCCTCGGCGGCATGGGCCCGAGCGCGTTCTTCGACCTGCCCTGGCTGCCGCTCTATCTCGCCATCTGCTTCGCCTTCCACGTCATGATCGGCCTCACCGCTCTGGTCGGCGCCATCATCCTGGTCGGGCTGACGCTGGTCACCGAATTCATGTCCCGCCAGCCGGCGAAGGAGGCGATGGGCCTTGCCGCTCAGCGCAACGATCTCGCCGCCTCCAGCCGGCGCAACGCCGAAGTCATGGTGTCGATGGGCATGACCGGCCGGATGAACCAGCGCTGGAGCGAGGCCAACGAAAAATACCTCGACGGCAATCAGCGTGCGAGCGACGTCGCCGGCGGTCTCGGCGCGGTCGCAAAAGTGCTGCGCATGATGCTGCAATCGGCCGTGCTCGCGGTCGGCGCCTATCTCGTCATCCACCAGGAGGCGACCGCCGGCATCATCATCGCCGGCTCGATCCTCTCCGCCCGCGCGCTCGCGCCGGTCGATCTCGCCATCGCGCATTGGAAATCCTTTGTCGCGGCACGTCAGAGCTGGCAGCGCCTCACGCGTCTGCTGGAGCAGATGCCGGCGCAGGCGATGCCGACCCAGTTGCAGGCGCCCACCAGCCGGCTCTCGGTCGAGGGCATCGCCATGGTGCCGCCGGGCGATCAGCGCCTCATCGTGCAGGACGTCACCTTCGCGCTTGCCGCCGGCAATGGCCTCGGCGTGATCGGACCGAGCGGCTCCGGCAAATCGTCGCTGATCCGCGCGCTGGTCGGCGTCTGGCACCCGGTCCGTGGCAAGGTGCGGCTCGACGGCGCGGCGCTCGACCAGTGGGCCTCCGACATGCTCGGCCGCCACATCGGCTATCTGCCGCAGGACGTCGAATTGTTCGGCGGCACCATCGCGCAGAACATCGGCCGTTTCGATCCCGAGGCCACCTCTGACAGCATCATTTCCGCGGCGAAGGAAGCCGGCGTGCACGAGATGATCATCAAGATGCGCGAGGGCTACAACACGCAGGTCGGCGAACAGGGCACCGCGCTCTCCGCGGGCCAGGCGCAGCGCGTGGCGCTGGCGCGCGCGCTCTACGGCAACCCGTTCCTGATCGTGCTCGACGAGCCCAATTCCAATCTCGACACCGAGGGCGACGAGGCGCTGACCCGCGCCATCCGCGCGGCGCGCGAGCGCGGCGCCATCGTCATCGTGGTGGCGCACCGCCCGATCGGCGTCGAAGCGGTCGACCAGATCCTGGTGCTGCGCGACGGCCGCATGCAGGCCTTTGGGCCGAAGGAGCAGGTGCTTGCGCAGGTGCTTCAGCCGCGCGTGACGCCGCCGGCACCGATCAAGATCGTCAGCGAAGGCGGAGTGCCCAAATCATGAGCACGATGGCTATCGGCGGCGGAAAGCCCGCCGCGAAGAGGACCGTGCGGGATTCCATCAGGTTTCACCTGATGCTCGGACTGGCCATCGTGGCGGCCCTCGTCGTCGGCCTCGGTGGCTGGGCCTCGACGGTGCAGATCTCGGGGGCCCTGATCGCGCCGGGCCAGGTCGTGGTCGAATCCAACGTCAAGAAGGTGCAGCATCCGACCGGTGGCGTGGTCGGCGAGCTGCGCGCCCGCGACGGCGACGTGGTCAAGTCCGGCGACATCGTGGTACGGCTCGACGACACCGTCACCAAGGCGAACCTCGCCATCGTCACCAAGAATCTCGACGCCGCGCAGGCGCGCACGGCGCGGCTGCAGGCCGAGCAGCGCGGTGTCGACAAGATCGAGTTTCCGCAATCGCTGCTCGATCGCGGCAGCGATCCCGACGTCAAGAACCTGCTCTCCGCCGAAACCAAGCTGTTCGACGTCCGCGTCAACGGCCGCGCCGGGCAGAAGGCGCAGCTCCGCGAGCGTGTCCAACAGCTCAACGAGGAGATCGAAGGACTGTCCGCTCAGGAAAAGGCCAAGGACAGGGAGATCGTCCTGGTGCAGCAGGAGCTGGTCGGTGTCCGCGATCTCTATGAGAAGCACCTGGTGCAAATCTCGCGCCTGACCACGCTGGAGCGCGACAGCGCCCGCCTCAACGGCGAGCGCGCGCAATACATCGCCTCGCGCGCGCAGGCCAAGGGCAAGATCACCGAGACCGAGCTCCAGATCATCCAGGTCGACAAGGACATGGTGAGCGAGGTCTCGAAGGATCTGCGCGAGACCAACGACAAGATCGGTGAAATGATCGAGCGCAAGGTCGCCGCCGAAGACCAGCTCCGCCGCGTCGACATCCGTGCGCCGCAGGACGGCATGGTGCTGCAATCGACGGTGCATACCGTCGGCGGCGTCGTCACCGCCGGCGATGCCCTGATGCTGATCGTGCCGCAGGCGGACGACCTCCAGGTCGAGGCCAAGGTTAATCCTGTCGATATTGACAAGCTCCAGATCGGCCAGAAGACGCTGCTGCGCCTGTCCGCATTCAACCAGCGTACTACGCCAGAGCTCAACGGCGTCGTCAGCCGGGTTTCGCCCGACGTCACCACCGACCAGCGCACCGGCCAGAGCTACTATACCATCCGCGTGTCGATGTCCCCGGAAGAGGTCGCCAAGCTCGGCGACTCCAAGCTGATCCCCGGTATGCCGGCGGAAGCCTTCGTCCAGACCGGCGACCGCACCATGCTGTCCTATCTGATGAAGCCGCTGCACGACCAGCTGATGCGGGCCTTCCGCGAGAAGTGACGCGCGAAAGCGCGTCATCCCGGAGCGCGCTTAGCGCGCATCCGGGAACTCGGGCGACATACGCGATCTCGTAGGGTGGGCAAAGGCGCAACGCGCCGTGCCCACCGCTCTTCGTGTGATGGTCACGATGGTGGGCACGCTTCGCTTTGCCCACCCTACGGCTCATCGTTCTTTGCTATAGTTCGACTCAAGCCCAGCAACCCGGCGGTCGAACAATGCAATCCCCACCCTCCATCGCCACCGAAGCCTTTTCCGACGCGGCCGCGGCTGTCGCCCGCCTCGAGGAGATCTACGAGCGCAACACGAAATTCTTGCGTGACCGGTTCGAGGCCTATGTCAACGGCGAGGCGATCACCACGCGCGTGCGGGCCTTCTATCCCTTCGTCCGCGTCACCACTGCGACGTATGCGCGGCTGGATTCGCGTCTCTCCTACGGCTTTGTCGCAAGGCCCGGCGTGCATGAGACCAGCGTGACCAGGCCGGATCTGTTCCGGACTTATCTCACCGAGCAGATCGGATTGTTGATCCAGAACCACGGTGTGCCCGTCGAGGTCGGCGAGTCCAGCGAGCCGATCCCCGTCCACTTCGCCTACCGGCGGGACATCAACATCGAGGCAGCCATCACCACCAGCGAGAACTCGCCGGTGACGCGATCACTGCGCGATGCGTTCGACGTGCCTGATCTCGCCACCATGGATGATGCGATCGCCGACGGCACTTTCGAGCTCCAAGCGGGCGCGCCCGAGCCGCTGTCCCTGTTCCGGGCTGCTCGTGTCGATTATTCGCTGCGGCGGCTCTATCACTACACCGGCACCGACCCCGAGCATTTCCAGAACTTTGTCATTTTCACCAACTACCAGTTCTATGTCGATGCCTTCGCACAGCTCTGCCAGCAGCGGCTGCAATCCGGCGAAGCCGGCCTCGAAGCCTTCGTCGCGCCCGGCAATGTGATCACGCGCAGCGGCGGCGCAACCAGCGGGGTGGCACCTGCCCGCGCGCCGCAGATGCCGGCTTTCCATCTGGTCGCGCCTGGCTATCGCGGCATCACCCTGATCAACATCGGCACCGGCCCGTCGAACGCGCGCAACGTCACCGACCACGTCGCGGTGCTGCGCCCGCATGCCTGGCTGATGCTCGGCCATTGCGCAGGCCTGCGCAACACGCAGCGGCTCGGCGACTACGTGCTGGCCCACGGCTATGTGCGCGAGGACCACGTGCTCGACCGCGAGCTGCCGCTCTGGGTGCCGATCCCGGCACTGGCCGAGATGCAGGTCGCGCTCGAACAGGCGGTCGAGGACGTCACCGGCCTCGAAGGTTTCGAGCTGAAGCGCCTGATGCGCACGGGCACCGTCGCGAGCGTCGACAACCGCAACTGGGAGATCTCGGGGCCCGAGGTGATCCGCCGCATGTCGCAGTCGCGCGCGGTCGCGCTCGACATGGAATCGGCCGCGATCGCCGCCAACGGCTACCGCTTCCGCGTTCCCTACGGCACTCTGCTGTGCGTCTCCGACAAGCCGCTGCATGGCGAGATCAAGCTCGCGGGCATGGCCAGCGAATTCTACCGCCGCCGCGTCGGCCAGCATCTCGAGATCGGCCTGAAGGCGCTGGAGCGGCTCAAGCAGCAGGAATCGGAACGGCTGCATTCGCGAAAGCTGCGAAGCTTCGCCGAGGTCGCGTTCCAGTAAAGGACAACGGGACTGTCGTACGAACGCTGACGTCTCTGTGAGCGCAGCGTCCCGGAATATCGCTGCCGAGGCAGGGTTATCAATTCGTCCGGGGCCGCTTGAACAGGACAGGAGGCAGACATGATCACAGCGATGATCAGGCTCGTCACGCTCGGTACATTTGCGGCAGTGCTGTTGAGTTCGCCGGCCTTTGCCGCCGGCGGGGGCGGCGGGGGCGGTGGAGGCGGCATCAGCTCCACTGATCCCTATGCCGGAGCCTACGCGGATCAGAGGCTGCAGCCGCAGCCAGTCTACCCGAAGCGCTGGGGCACCAAGGCAACACACAAGGGCAGGAAGCCGAATAACCAGTCCAGTATCGGCGATCCCGCTTTCGCGGCCGGCTACCGCGTGGCTTATGACACCATCTACGAGCGCAACGACTATGCGACCGCGATCGCGCAATTAAAATCGCTCGGCCATGACGACCATCCGAACGTCGCCAACCTGATCGGCTATTCCTACCGCAAGCTCGGCGACTACGAGCAGTCGCAGGTCTGGTACGAGCGCGCGTTGAAGGTAGATCCGAACCACGTATTGACGTGGCAGTACTATGGACTGTGGCAGCTCGAGCGGGGTAACCGTGAGCAGGCGCTCTATCATCTCAGCCGGATTGCCGCCATCTGCGGGACGGATTGTGAGGAGTATCGATCGCTGGCCGCGGCACTCGACAAGCCGACCGGCACGGCGCTCGCCTACTGACGTTGGCGCCGGGCCGACCGATGGAAGCGCGCTGTTGATGAACATCGCATGACAGCGATGCCTCCTGGCGCGGATGGTGACAAAGCGTCAGATTTTCAGCATTGTCCCGTTCGGGGGCGCGAACGGGACAATTGGATGCCGCTGTCGCGCGACAGGATCATCGGCCACGACCTCGAACGGTTGGCCTTCCGCTTCACGATGATGCGTGAGGATGAGGTCGTGCATTGCCAGATCAGCGATGCCGCGATGGACGAGCTCGCGGGCATGCAGGGCACCGAGAGCAGCGCGCGCCAGGTGCAGTTCCTGTCCCTGCGTGAGACCATCGAGCGGCTCGCGTCGGATATCTATGACGAGGCACCGCGGGTCCAGGGATATGTGGTGCGGATCTTCATGCGGCATCTGGGGAGGTAGTGTCGACAAGCCTCCCGCTGTCATGCCCCGCGAAGGCGGGGCATCCAGTACGCCGCGGCCTGTCGATTCAACTATGACTTTCTCGGAATACTGGATCGCCCGGTCAAGCCGGGCGACGACAACAGTGTTTGTGGCGAATGTTCCGACTCACGCGAGCTAGGGCAGCAGTTCACCCCTCCAGCTTCCTCAGCAACAGCTTCAGCGCCGTGGCAGCAAACACCTGCATGTTCGCAAACCGGTCGTTGTTGCCGGTCTCCAGCGTGATCACCTCTGCCGCAGGTCCCGAGACCGCCATGCAACTGTGCCCGGCGGCATCGCCGTAG
Organism: Bradyrhizobium sp. Arg816; assembly: GCF_029989365.1. GTDB lineage: Bacteria > Pseudomonadota > Alphaproteobacteria > Rhizobiales > Xanthobacteraceae > Bradyrhizobium. Next base: position 527,075 of record NZ_JAPRAQ010000004.1, read on the forward strand.
CGGTTGCCGGTGGGGCCGGCGGCGCCGGTCTCAGACAGGCCCCAGTCGCAGCCGAAGCGGCTGCGCATCTGTTCGGCCAGCAGCTTTGCATAAGGCTCCGACGAAGAGCGAAAGCCCTTCATTCCTTCGTCCGAAATATCCATCAGCACGCGCCTGGCATCGCGGGTGTAGACCACCGCGCCACCGAGGAAATAGGCGGAGGCGCCGGGCACCGCGAGCAAGCTGGCCGAGATCAGGCCGCCGGTCGAGGATTCAGCCACTGCAATGGTCTGTTTGCGCGCGATTAGTCGGGCCGCGACCTGTTCCGCAATGCCAACGAGCTCTTTCATCCTTCTAACCTCTCAGTCCTAGCAACGGAGCTGTGCCTTCCTAGCATATGACAGCGGCCTTGGCCGAGTTGCGGGCGACGGGCAGGCCTGCTTGAATGGTGGGCAAGACAAAACGTGACGAGGAAACGTGAAGGAGACGTGATGGCGTCCCTGATCGCCGGCGGGGTGGATTGCGACGTGCATCCGGCCGTGCCGCATCTGACCAGCCTGCTGCCGTATCTCAACGACTATTGGCGCGATCAGGTGACGACGCGCGGCATGGTCGACCTTGTCTCGCAATCCTATCCGCAGAACTCGCCGATCGTGGCGCGTCCCGATTGGCGGCCGGAAACCGGCAAGCCCGGCGCAAGCCTGGAGGACATGCAGCGCCATCTGCTCGATCCCTTCCAGCTTACGTACGCCGTCTGCAATCCACTCTACGGCGTGCAGATGGTGTTTTCGGAAGATTTGCAGGCCGCCTTCTGCCGCGCGTTGAACGAGTGGCTGGTGAAGGAATGGCTCGATCGCGATTCACGACTGCGTGGTTCGATCGTGATCCCCACGCAAAGTGTCGAGAAAGCCGTCGCCGAGATCGAGCGTTGCGCGCAGGATCGCCGCTTCGTGCAGGTGCTGATGCTGGTCATGGGCGACACGCCGCTCGGCAAGCGCGCGCTATGGCCGATCTATGAGGCGGCGGAACGGCTCCAGCTGCCCGTCGGGATACACGCCGGTTCCGCCTATCACAATCCGCCGACTGCCGTGGGGTGGGGTTCCTATCACATCGAGGATTATGTCGGTCAGGCTCAAGCGTTCCAGACCCAGCTCACCAGCGTGATCGTCGAGGGCGTGTTCGTCAAATATCCGCGACTGAAAATGGTGATGCTCGAATCCGGCGTCTCCTGGATCTCGCCTTTTCTCTGGCGCCTGCACAAATTCTGGCGCGGGGTGCGGATGGAGACGCCATGGGTCGATCGCGCGCCGCTTGACATTGTGCGCAGCAACATCCGGTTCTCTTTACAGCCATTTGATGTGCCGCCGGAACCTGAGACATTAATTCGCCTGTTTGATCATATGCAGTCCGACGAATTGGTTCTATTCTCCACCGACTATCCGCACTGGCAGTTCGACGGCCAGGACGCGTTGCCCGAAGGTCTTTCCCCCGATCTCGTGCGCAAGATCATGATCGAAAACCCGCATGCGACCTATCCCCGCCTGACTTAGCCCGCTGCCAAAGGAGGCAAGGCGATGAATGTCCAATTCCGCGAGAGCCTAGAAGCCGCTTCCCCACAGACCGTCAAGGCCGCGATCGCGGACTGCGACATCCATCCGGCACGCGCCACCCGCACCGAGCTTTATCCTTATCTGGCCAAACGCTGGCAGCATCATCTCGAAGTCTACGGCGTCCATGCCTATCAAGGCATGATGGAAGGCCCGCCCTATCCGAAGGCCCAGCCCAACGCATCGCGCCGCGACGCCTATCCGCCGGAAGGCGGGCCGCAGGGCTCTTCGTTGTCCTTCATGCAGAAGCAGCTGCTCGATCCCAACAACGTGGAACTCGGCGTGCTCAATCCGCTCAACACCGGGCAGGGCATCCGCAATCACGAGCTCTCGGCGGCGCTGTGCTCGGCGATCAACGACTGGCAGATCGACAAATGGACCAGCAAGGACAAGCGTCTGAAGGCGTCCATTGTCGTCGGCAATGAGGACGGCCTGTCGGCCGCCGCCGAAATCCGCGAGCGCGCCGGCGACAAGAATTTCGTGCAGGTGCTGCTGCTCAGCCGCAACGTCGAGCCGCTCGGCCAGCGCCGTTACTGGCCGATCTACCAGGCCGCGGAAGAGGCGGGGCTTCCCGTCGGCGTGCACGCTTTCGGCTTCGGCGGCAATCCGATCACGCCGTCCGGCTGGCCGTCCTATTACATCGAGGAGATGGTGGGCCACTCGCAGTGCCAGCAATCGGCGCTGGCGAGCCTTGTCTTGGAAGGCGTGTTCGAGCGCTTTCCGAAGCTGAAGATGGTGATGATCGAGGCCGGCTTCGGCTGGGCCCCGTCGCTCGCCTGGCGGCTCGACAAGGTCTGGCACCGGCTGCGCAGCGAAGTGCCGCATGTGAAGCGGCCGCCGTCGGAATATATCCGCGAGCAGGTGTGGTGGACCACGCAGCCGATGGAGGACCCGGAGCGGCGCGAGGACCTGTTCGACGTCATCAAATGGATCGGCTGGGACCGACTGCTGTTCGCGACCGACTATCCACATTGGGACTATGACGAGCCGTCGCGCGTGCTGCCGGCGGGCGTCAACGACGCCAACCGCGAAGCGTTCTATCTCGGCAATGCGCGCAAGCTCTATGGGATTGCCGCATGATCCGGAAAAGTGTGAAGCGGTTTTCCGATCAGATCATGCGGAAGACATAAGCATGGCGCGGCACGTGATTGCGGCGGTGGATGAGCTTCCGCCGGGCACGCGAAAATTTCTGGAGATCGACGGACGGCCGATCGCGGTCTTCAACATCAAGGGCGAGTATTTCGGCCTGATGAACCGCTGCCCGCATCAGGGCGCGGCGCTGTGCGAGGGCCCGCTGATCGGGCTCGCGCAATCAAAGGATCCCGGCGAGATCGAATACACCAAGCTCGGCGAGATCATCCGCTGCCCCTGGCACGGTTGGGAGTTCGACATCCGCACCGGCCAGTCCTATTGCGACCCTCGCCGCTTCCGCGTGAAGGCCTATCCGGCGCATGTCGAGCCGGGTGGGGCCGTTGTGAAGGGGCCCTATGTCGCCGAGACTGTTCTGGTGCGGATTGAGAGCGACTACGTGGTGGTGGAGCTGTAGCTGCACCCTTCACCCTCCCTGGAGGGGGAGGGTCGATCGCGCGCAGCGCGAGCGGGGTGGGGTGATCTCTCCCCACGGGCAGCGTTCGACGCGGAGGGACCTTCGCCCCACCCCGTCTCACATTTTCGCTGCGCTCAATGTGAGCCGACCCTCCCCCTCCAGGGGAGGGTAAGAGGCGACGATGATCGAAGTGACAATCAATGCCCCGCGACCGGCTCCGCCACCGCATCATATGTCGGCACCGCCTTGCCGCCGCCGCGATACACGACCAGCGCGGCGATGATGCCGAGCGCTGCCGCGAACATCAGCCAAAGACCGGGTGCGGCCTTGTTGCCGGTGTAGTCGATCAGCAAGGTCGAGGCGAACGGCGTGAACGTGCCGAACAGCGCGGCGGCGAGCGCGAAGGCGAGCGAGAAGCAGGTGGTCCGCACATGCGCGGGCACGATCTCGACCAGCGCACCAAGCATGGTGCCGCTGTACATGCCGAAATAGAATGAGAACATCATCTCGACGGCGAGCAGCTTGCCGAATGTCGGCGCGGCCACCAGCCAGGACAGCGCCGGGTAGGCGGTGAGTAGCGCCAATGTGGCGATGCCGAGCAGCACCGGCTTGCGGCCGATGCGGTCGGACAACGCGCCGCCGACCGGATTCCAGAAGAAGTTGGTCACGGCGACGAGCAGCGTCACGAGCAGTGCGTCCTGCGTCGAGAGCTTCAGCACCGTCTTGCCGAAGGTCGGCGTGTACACGGTGACGAAGTAGAACGTCGTCGTGGTCAGGACCGCGATCATCATGCCGAGGATGACGATGCGCCAATTCGCGAACGCGGAGGCGAACACCTCGCTCGCGGTCGGATGCTTCTTCATGGCGAGGAAGGCCGGTGTCTCCTCGAGCGTCCGCCGCAGGAAGAAGATCAAGGGAATGATCAGGCAGCCGACGAAGAAGGGAATGCGCCAGCCCCAGGCGGCAACGGTGTCGGCCGGCATCACCTCGGAGAGGATGAAGCCGAGGATCGAGGCCACGAAGATCGCGACCTGCTGGCTCGACGACTGGAACGAGGTGTAGAAGCCGCGATTGCCGGGCGTGGAGATTTCCGCGAGATAGACCGAGACGCCGCCGAGCTCGACGCCGGCGGAGAAGCCCTGCAGCAGGCGGCCGATCAGCACGATGATTGGCGCGGCGATGCCGATGGTCGCATAGCTCGGGCAGAACGCGATCACGACGGTGCCGATGGCCATGATGCCGAGCGTGACGATCAGGCCCTGGCGGCGGCCGATGCGGTCGATGTAGGCGCCGAGCACGATCGCGCCGACGGGGCGCATCAAGGCGCCGAGCCAGAACACGCCGAAAGTGTTGAGCAGCGACGCGGTCTCGTTGGTGGAGGGGAAGAACGCCTTGCCGATCGCGGCGGCATAGAAGCCGAACAGGAAGAAATCGAACTGCTCGAGAAAATTGCCGGAGGTGGCGCGCAGGATCGCGCCGACGCGCGACTTGATCTCGGGCGGATTGGTTGCTGGTCCAGCCATGACGTTACTCCCCTGGAAGGCGCGGCCGGACCGGAACTCATTTCACGGCAGGGCAGCAGATTGCCTGCTGCGACAATCTGTCCTACCCCTCTCGCGCGGGGGGCGGCGAGTCAATCGATTTTACCGCGGAAGCCGATGATTTTTCAGGCTTTATTCTGCGTTGCAGCGATCATCCACTCGCGGAACGCGGCCAGCTTCGGCGCCTCGCGCCGACCCTCCGGCGCGACCAGGTAGAAGCCCGCATCGGCCGGCAGCGCGATCTTGAAGGGCACCACGAGCCGGCCCTTGGCGATGTCGTCCTGGACATAGGAGGTCCGGCCCATCGCCACGCCGATGCCGTCGATTGCGGCCTGGATGGTCATGAAGATCATGTCGAAGGTGATGCCGGGCTGCCTGGCGATGTCGCCCGGAAGGCCGGCCGCCGTCAGCCACAGCCGCCAGTCATCGCTGTTGGCATTGGAGGTGTGCAGCAGCGGATAGCCTTTGAGATCCTCAGGCTGGCGCAGCGGCTTGTCGCCGCGCAGCAGCGACGGACTGCACACCGGAAACAGCTCGTCTGCCATCAGCCAGTCGGCCTGCAGGCCCGGCCATTGACCGCGGCCATAGCGAATCGCGGCATCGACATTGTCGCGCTGGAAATCGACGAGGCTGGTCGAGGTGGTGATGCGGACGTCGATGCCGGGGTGCTGCTCCTGGAAATCGGTCAGCCGCGGCAGCAGCCATTTCGCGGCGAGCGATGCCAGCGTCGAGACGGTCAGCACCTTGTCGTCGTCCTTGCGCAGCAGCCGGTCGGTCGCAAGGCGGAGGTCGTTGAAGGCGGCGCGGACGCCCGGCAAATAGTCGCGCGCTTCCGGCGTCAGCGCCAGCGCGCGGTTCTGCCGGACGAACAGGCGAATGCCGAGCTCCTCCTCGAGCCGGCGGATCTGATGGCTGATCGCGGTCTGGGTCACATTCAGCTCGGACGCGGCCAGCGTGAAGCTGAGATGGCGCGCGGCGGCCTCAAAGGCCCGCAATCCGTTCAGGGAGGGCAATCTGGCAGTCATCTGGCAGCAGGATGCATGACGTTATTTCATGCGAAGGGGTACAAATTGTCGTTTGTCGCAGCGCGGTGGCAAGCAGATATTAGCGGTCAAGTTAGCTCAAGGAGCTGAAAATGTCTACTTTGACCCAGAATTCGATGACAAATCATCATGCGCCTGGTCTCATCCAGCAGATTGGCGAAACGCTACACGTCTGGCACGAGCGTTACCGCACCCGGCGTGAGCTGACCCACTGGACGGCCCGCGATCTCCACGACGTCGGCCTGTCCTGGACCGACATCGCCTACGAGGCTGACAAACCCTTCTGGCGGGCCTGATTGGCCGCCAGGCCGGCGCCGCCTGACTGTGGGGGCGCTGGCGGTCCCTCTTTCTCTTAGGCATGTGTCATGAGCACTCTTCGCCTGGAAGATCTGAAGCAATATTCGGACACGCTGCGCACCCGCGACGGCGAGGCGGTCAATGTTCGCTTCGTCGAACCGCGCGACACCGAGGAGCTTCAGCACTATTTCCGCTCGCTCGCGACCCGCTCCCGCTACAACCGCTTCTTCGGCGCCATCAGCGAGCTGCCGAAGGGGCTGCTGAGCGAATTCCTCGATGTCGGCGCGCGCGAACGCTTCACCGTCGTCGCGACCAAGATGGTCGACGGCTTCGAGACCATCGTCGCCGAAGCGCGCTACGCCTTCCATGCCGAGACTTCCACACTGGAGTTCGGCCTGTCGGTCGACGACCGCTGGCACGGCCACGGCATCGCCACCGCGCTGATGAAGAATCTCGAATGCCGCGCGGCCGCCCTCGGTGCCGAGCACATGTTCGGCGACACGCTGCGCTCCAACGAGACCATGATCTCGCTCGCCCGCAAATCCGGTTTCGCTTTCGTCAATCATCCCGACGACTGGAAGCTGGTGCGCTTCGACAAGGAGATCGCCGTCGCACCGAAAGACATTCCCTGCGCGAGCTGGCGCCTCGCCGCCCTTTCCCGTCAGGCCGACAGCCCCTCAGCCTCGGCCTGACACCACTCCGAGCCCGGCCTGGTCATCCAGAGCCGGGCTTTTTTTCGTGGTTTCCCCGCTCTCTCCTCCCGTCATTCCGGGGCGCGCGCAGCGCGAGCCCGGAATCCATTTCACCGCGTGTACTGTCGCCTGATGGATTCCGGGCTCGATGCTGCGCATCGCCCCGGAATGACGGCGCCTGATGTTGATCGGACGTCCTACTTCCCCGTGAACACTGCCTTGCGCTTCTCGATGAAGGCCTGCACGGCTTCCTTGTGATCGGCGGTCGTGGTCAGGCGGATCAGCCGTCCGGCTTCGTGGTCGCGGGCGGTCTCGAAATCGAACAGCAGCGCCTCGTCGAGATTGTCCTTCATGTAGCGCAGCGCCAGGCGTGGGCCTTCCGCGAGCGACTTGGCCAACGCAAAGGCTTCAGCCTGCAATTTGTCGTCGGGCACGACGCGGTTGACGAGGCCGATGGCCTCGGCACGCGCGGCGTCGACGCGATCGCCGGTGAACAGCAGCTCGCGGGCCCGCGCGGTGCCGACCAGCCGCGTGAGCAGCCAGGCGATGCCGTAGTCGCCGCTCAGCGCGATGCGGGCGTAGCCGGTGGCGACGAAGGCCGATTGCGCGGCGATGCGGATGTCGCAGGCCATCGCGATGGCGAGCCCGGCGCCGACCGCGGGACCGGGCAGGGCGGCGATGGTCGGCTTGCGCACCGACACCAGCGCGCCGGTGAGCAGCCGCTGCCGTTCCTGGAGATCGGCGACCTTGTCGTCAAAGGACATATCGAGCTTGGCTTGGTCGCGATGCGCGCCCATGCCCTTGACATTGCCGCCGGCACAGAAGGCCGCCCCCGCGCCGGTGATCAGCAGCGCGCCGATATCGGGGCTCTCGCCGCAGGTGCGGATCATCGTCCGCAGCGCCGGCGTCAAGGTGTCCGACAGCGCGTTGCGCGCCTCCGGCCGGTTCAGCGTGATCACCGCGACGCGGTCGCGGATGACGCAGAGGAGTTCATTGGTGCCGGTATCGATGGTGGTTTCCGTGGACATGTCGCTCCCTTTTTCTTTCGTCATTGCGAGCGAAACGAAGCAATCCAGAAGCTTTCCGCGAGACAGTCTGGATTGCTTCGTCGCTTCGCTCCTCGCAATGACGGGTGTGGTTATCGGCTTGCCTCAAAACTTCTCCACCCAGGGCCGCAGCTCCAACTCCCAGCTCCAGGCGCTGCGCGGCTGCTGCAGCACGTTCCAATAGCTCTGCGCGATCGCGTCGGGATCGAGCATCGAATCCGGCTTGTCGGCCGGCTCCGCGTGCGCCGCGCTGCGAATGCCGCCGTCGATCACGAAGTGCGCGATGTGGATACCCTGCGGCGACAACTCGCGCGCCAGGCTCTGCGCCAGCCCGCGCAGCGCGAACTTGCCCATCGCGAACGACGCCGACTGCGCATAGCCCTTGACGCTCGCCGAGGCGCCGGTGAACAGGATCGCGCCGTGCTTGTTCGGCAGCATGCGCTTGGCCGCCTGCTGCGCCACCAGGAAGCCGCCATAGGCGCTGATCGCAATCGCCTGCGCGACGTCGGCCGGAACGAGATCGACGAACGGCCCGCGTGTGCGGCCGCTGGCGTTGTAGACGACGAGGTCGGGCGTGCCGATCTCGCGTTCGACCAGGCCGAACAGCCGCTCGACCTCCTCAGGCTCGGTGGCGTTGCAGGCATAGGCCTTGGCGCCGGTCTCGCGACAAAGCGCACCTAGTTTCTCGATCTTGCGCGCGGCCAGCGCGACGCGGATGCCTTGCGTGGAGAGCAGGCGCGCCAGCGAAGCGCTCAGGCCTTCGCCGGCGCCGACGATGAGGGCGATCTTGTATTTCGGATGTTCCATGGCGTGATCTCTCGGAGACGGGAAGCCGCTGATCTATGCATCCGCCGCGCGGACAACCAGCCGGGTCGATCTTAATTCCGCAGAGCGAATTGCTCCTTCACGGCGATCATGCCTCCCTGACAATTTGCGGCTTTATCGCTATCCGCGACTGGAGCATGATCGACATCAATCAACGCGGCAAGCGCCAAAACAGCGCAAAATGTTCGCAGGGCGGGAACGAAGAGGACGATCATGCACAAGCCGGTCACAGCGCAGCCGAAACATGTCGCGGCCGAGCAGCCGGGCCTGCTGGCGCCCGATACGTCCGGCATGAACTTTTATCGCGCCGATCAGGCGCTGACGGATCTCCTGCGCATTCATCTGCCGGAGACACTGTTCCGTCACATCGAGCCGCATCTCGATCGCCTCGGCGAATTGGCCGGCGGCCATCTCGACGAATGCGCGCGGCTCGCCGACCGGCACACGCCGGTGCTGCACCAGCGCGACAAGTTCGGCCGCGACGTGCAGTGGATCGAATATCATCCGGCCTATCGCGAATTGGAGAACGCAGCGTTCGGCGAGTTCGGCATCCATGCGCTTTCGATCCGCAGGGGCATCATGGGCTGGCCCGACAAATATCCCGTCGTGGCAAAACACGCCTTCACCTTCCTGTTCAACCAGACCGAATTCGGTATGGGCTGCCCGATCAACGTCACCGACGGCTGCGCAAAGCTCTTGGCGAATTTCGGCAGCGAGGCGCTGAAGGCGAAATATCTCGACGGTCTCACCCAGACCGACATGAGCAAGCTGACCCAGGGCGGCCAATTCATGACCGAGAAGGAGGGCGGCTCCGATGTCGGTACGCTGACCACGCGCGCGGTGCAGGAGGGCGACCATTGGCGCCTCCATGGCGAGAAATGGTTCTGCTCGAATGCCGATGCCAAGGTCGTTATGCTGCTGGCGCGTCCCGAAGGCGCCGGCCCCGGCACGCGCGGCGTCGGCCTGTTCCTGATGCCGCGCTTCCTCGACGACGGTTCGCAGAACCACTACCGGATCGTGCGCCTGAAGGACAAGCTCGGCACGCGCTCGATGGCGTCAGGCGAGATCAAGCTCGAAGGCGCGATCGCCTATGTGGTCGGCAAGCTCGACCGCGGTTTCGTCCAGATGGCCGAGATGGTGAACTCGTCGCGGCTCTCCAACGGCGTCAAATCCACCGCGCTGATGCGCCGCGCCTATCATGATGCGATGACGGTGGCGAAGAACCGCGTCGTGTTCGGCAAGCGCATCATCGACCTGCCGCTGGGACGGCGGCAGATGCTGAAGATCATGCTGCCGGTCGAGCAGGCGCTGTCGATGAGTTTTCTGACCGCCGACGCACTCGACCGCGCCGAGGCTGGCAGCCAGGAGGCGGCGGCGCTGCTGCGTATCCTGACCCCGACGCTGAAATTCCGTGCGACGCGCGATGCGCGCAAGGTTTGCGGCGACGCGCTCGAGATGCGCGGCGGCATCGGCTATATCGAGGAATTCGCCACGCCCCGCCTGCTGCGCGATGCGCATCTCGGCTCGGTCTGGGAGGGCACCGGCAACATCGTCGCGATCGATGCGCTCCGGCGCGCGGTCGGCCGCCACGGCGCCGAATCCGCGCTCTCAGCCGATCTGCACGCGCGGCTCGATGATAGCGCGTCGGTCCCGCAGGCCTGGCGCGACAATTTGCGCGGTCTCGTCGATCGCGCCGTCGGCTTCGCGCGCGAGGTCGCGGGCAATTCCGAGAACGAGGCCGATGCGCGGCGTGCGACCAGCCTGCTCTATCACGTCGCAAGCGCGGTCGCGCTCGCCTGGGAAGCGCATCGCATCCACGAGATGCGCGGCGATGCGCGCCGGCTGCTGCTGTCGCGCCTCGTCATCGATCATCGTGTGTCGCCGAGCGATCCGTTCCGGCTGACGGAAAATGCCGCGCAAGCGAAGATCGGCGCGCTGCTGCTCGGCGATCGCGATGCCGGCATGAGCGAGGTTGGCGAACTGGTTCTGGCAGCGTAGGCTGCACGCCACGCTCAAACAAAAAACGCGATAGGGAGTTCTCGATGAAGGCCGCCGTTCTCTATGAAGTCAATCAGCCGCTGGTCATCGAGGACATCAGCCTGCCGAAGCCGGGCCCGCGCGAAGTCCTGATCCGAACTTCGGTTGCCGGGCTCTGCCACTCCGACCTGCATTTCATGGAAGGCCTGTATCCGCATCCGCTGCCCGCGGTGCTCGGGCATGAGTCCGCCGGCGTCGTCGAGCAGGTCGGCTCCGACGTCACCTATGTGAAGCCGGGCGATCACGTCGTCACCTGCCTGTCGGTGTTCTGCGGTACCTGCGACAACTGCACCACCGGCCGCACGGTGCTCTGCACCGACACCACCGTGAAGCTGCTGCCGGGCGCTTCCAACCGGATGCAATGGTCGAAGCCGGAGAAGCTGCATCAGTTCCTCAACCTCTCTTCCTTCGCCGAGCAGATGCTGGTGCACGAGAATGCGATCGTCAAAATCAGGAAAGAAATGCCGCTCGATCTCGCCGCGCTGATCGGCTGCGGCGTCATCACCGGCTACGGCGCGGTGGTGAACACGGCCAAGGTGACGGCGGGCGAGACCGTGGCTGTGATCGGCTGTGGCGGTGTCGGCATGGCCGCGATCAACGGCGCGCAGATCGCAGGGGCCGGACGCATCATCGCCATCGACACCAATCCGGCAAAGCTCCAGCTCGCGACCAAGCTGGGCGCCACCGACATCATCAATCCCGCCGACGGCGACGTCGTGAAGCAGGTGCGCGACCTCACCAATGGCGGCGTGCATTATTCCTTCGAGGTGCTCGGCCGCAAGGAAACCGCGGAGCAGGCTTTTGGCATGCTGGCGTCCGGCGGCACGGCCACCATCGTCGGCATGATCCCGTTCGGCCAGAAGATCGAGCTGCACGGCTTCGACTTCCTGCGCGAGCGCAGGATCCAGGGCTCCTCGATGGGCTCCAACCATTTTCGCGTGGACATGCCGAGGCTGGTCGATTTCTACCTGCGCGGCAGGCTGCACCTCGAGGACTGGATCTCGGCCAAGCTGAAACTGAGCGAGATCAACGAGGGTTTTGCCAACATGAAGGCCGGCAAGACGCTGCGCAGCGTGATTGTGTTTGACAGCTAGCCCTGGAGCTCGCTGGTGCCACTCCAAGATACGTGTCATCGCCCGCGCAGGCGGGCGATGCAGTCTTCCAGAGACGGCAGTGATTGAATCGAAAGGCCGCGGCGTACTGGATGCCCCGGTCAAGCCGAGGCATGACAGCGGAGTACGCGGCGCCCTACGTCTTCTTCGCTGCCAGCGCGTCGGCAACCGCGGTACGGATGTCGGCGACCGAGAACGGCTTGGTCACGACGTCATGCACCAGCGCGTTCAAATTCGAGGCGCGCTCGCGCTGGTCGGCAAAGCCGGTCATCAGCAAAATGGTCAGGTCGGGGAAGTCGCGCGCGGCGGAGAGCGCCAGCGCGATGCCGTCCATCACCGGCATCTGGATGTCGGTGAGCAGGAGATCGAACGCGCCGTTCTCGCGGGTCAGGATTTCCAGTGCCTCGGCGCCGTCCTCCGCGGTGACGATCTCGTGGCCGTCCATGGCGATGGCGCGCGCCACCAGCTGGCGCATCGAATCCTCGTCGTCGGCGATCAGGATTTTGGGCATGAGACCAACCTTGGGACCAACCTCGCGGCCAACCTTCCTCGCGAGACCTGCAGAATCGATTACACGCTGCCGCCGGCGATGTCGCGCCGGTTGAAGAACCGAACGTCGATATTGCGGCCCTCCGGCGGCGGCGAGGCCAGGCGCGAGCGGAAGAAGGCGCGCTCACCCGGCTGCAGCACCGTCTGCTCCAGCACGGTGTTCCAGGCGTAGATTTCCGCTCCCTGCGCGTCGCGCACCGCAAAGCGCAGCCGCGGGATATCGAGCGGCTTCTTGCTTTGACCGACGATCACGCCCTCGATCACCAGCACCTGCTTACCGTCCACGGTCTCGCTGGAGAGCTTGACGTCCTTGAACGCCAGCCCGCGCAAATTAACTTCGAGTCCGACCATCTTGTAGAACGCCGCCGTCTGCGGCAGCAGCCGGACCATGTCGCCGCGCCAGATGATCAGCGCCAGCACCAGCGCGCCCATGGCGGCGCAGGCGGTCGGCAGGCCGAAATGGGATTTTCGTGGAGCCTCGGTGGGGGCCTGGCGCCTCACCCGTGCCCCGCGGCGGCTGAACAGGCCGCGGAACCAGGACTGGTGCTGCGCGCCGGCGACGTCATCCTCGGCGGCGCGGGCCGCCGCTGACCATTCGTCCTCGGTCTCCTGGGCGTCCTCGGCCGGCCAGTCGCTGGCGATCGAGGGGCTGTCGACGACAGGCGTGTCGGCGGCGCCGTCGTCCCTGGCGTAAGAGTTCCACTGCTCGGCGAGGTCGGACTGGTCGTCGGCCTGGCTGGCTGCCGCCATGGCCGGGACGGACGCCCCCTCGATGGCATCCTCGGCATAGGCGACCCAGGTCTCCTTGCAGCGGGAGCAGCGGACCGTCCGCCCGTTCGCCCCCAGGCTCGCGGGCTTGATGGCGTAGGATGTCGTACAATGGGGGCAGACGATATGCATGGACACGAGCCTTGATGCACGGACTGGTCTTGACGATGCTTCGGTCGCGGAGAACCGGGCATCCCAGATGCTACAGAGCGACCGTTAACGAACCGGAAACCATAACGGCCGCAAAACCCGTTGATCGCGTGTGGCGGAGCGCAGCAGCGCGGCCCGCGCCCCCTCTCGAACGGAGCTGAGCTTGGTTCGGTTCGAAAATGTCGGATTGCGTTACGGACTGGGGCCGGAGATCCTGCGCGACCTCAGTTTCGAGATTCCGGCGCATTCCTTCCAGTTCCTCACCGGCCCGTCCGGCGCCGGCAAGACCTCGCTGCTGCGTCTGTTGTTCCTGTCGCACCGGCCGACGCGCGGCCTCGTCAACCTGTTCGGCCACGACATCTCGCAGCTCGGCAAGGACGAGATCGCGGATTTGCGCAAGCGCATCGGCATCGTGCTCCAGGACTTCCGCCTGCTCGACCACATGACGACCTATGAGAACGTCGCCTTGCCATTCCGCGTCATGGGCCGCAGCGAGTCGAGCTATCGCAAGGAGGTGATCGATCTGTTGCGCTGGGTCGGCCTCGGTGACCGCATGGACGCGCTGCCGCCGATCCTGTCTGGCGGCGAGAAGCAGCGCGCGGCGATCGCGCGCGCCGTGATCTCGCGGCCGCAACTCCTGCTCGCCGACGAGCCGACCGGCAGCGTCGATCCGACGCTCGGCCGCCGGCTGCTGCGGCTGTTCATCGAGCTCAACAAATCGGGTACCGCCGTCATCATCGCCACCCACGACATCGGCCTGATGGACCAGTACGAGGCGCGACGCTTCGTGCTGCACCAAGGGCGGCTGCACGTCTATGAGTAGGTCCGACGACCGCGGCGTGCTGGTAGATCTCGGACAGGAGCGTCCGCAGCTTCCGCCCAAGGCGCGCAACATGTCGCCGATCGTGCCGCGCGCCTCGATCCACGGCCGCGCGCTGGTTGCCGTCGTCGCCATCATGACCTTCCTCGCCTCGATGACCACGGGCACGGTGCTGCTCGTCAGCGCCTCCGCCGCGGAATGGCAGTCGGACGTTGCAAGCGAAATCACCATCCAGGTCCGCCCGCAGACCGGCCGCGATCTCGATCGCGACACCGCGGCAGTGACGGAGGCCATCCGCGCGCAGGCCGGCATCATCGAGGTCAAGCCGTTCACCAAGGACGAGAGCGGCAAGCTGCTCGAGCCCTGGCTCGGCACCGGCCTGTCGATGGATGATTTGCCGGTGCCGCGCATGATCATCGCGCGCGTGCAGCCCGGCACGCAGCTCGATCTCGGCGCCTTGCGCGCGCGCGTGACCCAGGCCGCCCCAAGCGCCAGCGTCGACGATCACCGCGCCTGGATCGAGCGGATGCGCTCGATGACCAACGCCACCGTGCTCGCCGGCATCGGCATCCTCGCCCTCGTCATCATCGCGACCATCATCTCGGTCTCGTTCGCGACCCGCGGCGCCATGGCGGCGAACCGCCCGATCGTCGAGGTCCTGCATTTCGTCGGCGCCGGCGACCGGTACATCGCCAACCGCTTCCTGCGCCACTTCCTCAGGCTGGGCCTGGAGGGCGGCGTGATCGGCGGGGGCGCCGCCATGCTGGTGTTCGGCTTCTCCGAGTCGATCGCCGGCTGGTTTTCCGGGACCCCCGTCGGCGACCAGTTCGCAGCCCTGCTCGGCACCTTCTCGCTGCGGCCGTCGGGCTACATCGTGCTCGCCGTGCAAGCGGTGCTGATCGGCGCCATCACCGCGGTAGCCTCGCGCCAGACGCTGTTCGCGACGCTGAATGACGTGGATTGAGATGGTTTCTTCCTTCTCCCCTTGTGGGAGAAGGTGGCGCGAAGCGCCGGATGAGGGGGCTCTGTCCGCGCGCACGAACGTCGAGGCGTATTCGCGGAGACAGACCCCTCACCCGTCTCGCCGCTTTCGCGGCGAGCCACCCTCTCCCACAAGGGGAGAGGGGAAGCAGCCCGATAAACCGGACTCCACTTCGCCTCAAAACGTCCTAAAATCATCCGGGGAAGGGATCACCGACATCATATGACCTCGCCGACCGACGATCGATCGCCGAAATTGCCGCGTGGCTGGCTGCGCGCGGCATTGGTATCGACGATCGCGTTCGTCTTCGTCGGCGCGGCGGCGGGCTTCATCGCCTTCCTGTCGCAATTGCGCGGCGCCGAGATCGCGCCGGACCGCAAGGCGGACGGCATCGTGGTCCTGACCGGTGGCTCCTCGCGGGTGTCGGATGCGATGGAGCTCCTGGCGGCCGGCTACGGCAAGCGGCTCCTGATCTCCGGCGTGCACCCGACCTCGACGGCGAGCGACATCTCCCGGACGCTGCCGGAGAACCAGTCCTTCATGCATTGCTGTGTCGATCTCGACCGCACCGCGGTCTCGACCCGCGGCAACGCGGCGGAAGCGCGGCGCTGGGCCGAGGGGCGCGGCTTCAGATCGCTGATCGTCGTCACCTCGAACTATCACATGCCGCGCGCGCTGGTGGAGTTCTCGCATGCGATGCCGGAGACCACGCTGATCCCGTTCGCAGTGGTCGGCGAAAAATGGCGCGAGGAGCCGTGGTGGACCTCGCCTTCCACCTTGCGGCTGCTCCTGTCCGAGTACGTCAAGTACATCGCCGCCGAGCTGAGGGTGCGGCTGGAGGATTTCGGGATTGACCTTTCACCCGAGATGTCGGAGCAGCCTGCAGGCGTGGCGCCGAAGCGGCCCGCCACGGCCCAGGCCAATTGATCGGATCATCGATGTTTTTGATTTTCCTGCGCTCGCTCCTGTTCAACGTGCTGTTCTACGCCGTGCTGGTGTGTCTCGCGATCGTGGCGCTGCCGACCTTCGCATTGCCGCCGCGCGCGATGCTGACGGTCGCGCAATGGTGGGCGAAGGCGACGCTGTTCCTGATGCGCGTGATCTGCAACATCAAGGTCGAATTCCGTGGGCTGGAGAAGATCCCGGCAGGGCCGCTGGTGATCGCGGCGAAGCATCAGTCGTTCTGGGAGACGTTCGTGCTGCCGGGCTTCTTCAACCGCCCGATCTTCATCCTCAAGCGGCAGCTCATGCAGATCCCGGTGTTCGGCCAGTTCCTGGTCAAGACCGGAATGATCGCGATCGACCGCAAGGCCGGCGTGAAGGCGCTGCTGGACATGACGCGGCGGGCACGCGAGGCGGTGCGCGCAGGCGGGCAGCTCGTGATCTTTCCGGAAGGCACACGCCGGGCGCCCGGCGCTGCGCCCGATTACAAGACCGGCTTTGCGCAGATCTACGCGTCATGCGGCGTGCGGTGCCTGCCGATCGCGCTCAATTCCGGCCTGTTCTGGCCGCGCCGCACCTTCATGCGCTATCCCGGCACGCTGGTGGTCGAGTTCCTCGATCCGCTGCCATCAGGCCTGCCGAAAGACGAGTTTCTCGCGCGCGTGCAAACCGCCATCGAGGACGCGACCGCTCGCCTCGTCGAAGCGGGCCGGAGAGAGCAGGAGCAGTTGATCGGCTCGTCGCCGAGCTACGCGCCGTCGCAGAGCTAGCGGTTCTCTCGATCTTCCGCGGGAGCCGGCGCGTGCAGGGAATGCGCATCGCCATGCAGCATGGTCGCGAGCTGATGCAATTGCGTGTCGCGAAAACCTTCGGCCTCGATCGCCTTCACCGTTGCCGTCACGTAGTCGCGGTTGGCCCCGGATTGGCCATGGCCCTGGACAACATGGCGATGCTGGTCGGCGAGCGACAGCCGGCCGGCATATTGCACATGCCCCCGGTCGACCACATAGGCGAGCGCAGAGACGCGCTGTCGCGCATCGTTCTCCAGCCACACCGAGCGCATCACCTCGCGATAGACGGAGGTGACCTGCTCGCGCGCCCGCAAATAGGCGACGACGTCGGCGCGGTCCTTCTCGGCGACGCGAAAAGCAATGCCGCGGCAGGCGCCGCCGCGGTCGAGCCCGAGCACCAGGCCCGGCTGCTCCGGCGTGCCACGATGCACGAAGGAATAGACGCAGAGCGCGCGGTGCTCGCCGACCAGCCGCGCCGGGACGCGTTCCCTGAATTCGAAGCCCGGCCGCCACATCAGCGAGCCATAGCCGAACACCCAGAGGTCGCCCTTGGCTGCGGTGACGGAGGGGAGGGTGATTTCCGACATTTCGGGCACGGCTACCAGAACGACGCCCCCAAGCGAAGCGAATTCTCGGCCTTTCGGCGCGGCCGAACCCCGCTTACATTTGACAAAATCTGGGGTCAAAGGGTCGCCGCATGTCAGATATGACCGTTGCCACAGGCCGCCGCCCCCGTTGGGGCCTTTTCATCGCCCCCATTATCCTCCTGATCCTCGCCGTCGCGTGGAGCTGTTTCTGGTTCTATGCGGCCTCGCAGGCCGAAATCGCCGCGGACGCCTGGCGGGCGCAGGAGGCCAAGTCCGGCCGCATCTATGATTGCGCCAAGCGCTCGATCGCCGGCTTCCCGTTCCGTTTCGAGGTCCAGTGTTCCGGCGCCAGCGTCGCCCTGGTGTCGCAGAACGCCAGCAAGACGCCGTTCACGGCCAGACTCGACAACATCCTGGTCGTCGCCCAGGTCTACGATCCCAAGCGCGTCATCGCCGAATTCTCGGCGCCGGCGACGCTCACCGACGGCGTCACGCAAAACACCTTCGTGGTGAATTGGAGCAAGGGCCGCAGCAGCGTGGTCGGCCTGCCGGCGGTGCCGGATCGCGCCTCCATCGTGTTCGACGATCCCGTCATCAATCGTCTCGACGGCAGCGTGCAGGTGCCGCTCGCGCGCGCCAAGCAGGTCGAGCTGCACGGTCGCCTCGCGGATGGGTCGCCGTCGGATCATCCTGTGATCGAGACCGTGCTGCACGTCGCGCAGGGCAGCATCCAGGGCGTTCATCCCTTGCTCGCCGAGCCGTTCGAGGCGGACACGCGCGCGAAGATCACGGGCCTCTCCGACCTCACGCCAAAGCCGTGGCCGCAACGCTTCCGCGAGATCCAGGCCGCCGGCGGTCACATCGAGATCGTGCAGTCGCGCGTCCAGCAGGGCGAGATGATCGCGGTTGCGGCCGGCACGCTCGGCCTCTCGGCCAATGGCCGACTCGACGGCGAATTGCAGATGACCGTGACCGGCCTCGAGCGCGTGATCCCGGCGCTCGGCATCGAGAAGATGCTGGAGGAGGGTGTGCCGCAGGCAACGCTCGACCGCGTTGCGCCCGGCGTGAAGTCGCAGGACCTCAACAATCTGTTCGGCGCACTCGACCGCGCCGTTCCCGGCCTCGGCAAGGTCATCAAGCAGAATGCCAATGCCGGCGTTGCGGCCGGCATCAATTCGATCGGCACCGAGAGCACGCTTGAGGGCAAGAAGGCTCGTAGCTTCCCGCTGAAATTCGTCGACGGCGCCGTGCTGCTCGGCCCGGTCAAGGTCGGGCAGATCCCACCGCTGTATTAGGTGTCTCCGTAGCCCGGATGGAGCGAAGCGCAATCCGGGGCAGGTCGCGCCGCGCTGAAAGAGATCCCGGATTACGCTTGCGCTCCATCCGGGCTACTTGAACGCTACGGCTTCTTGCCGAGCTGCGCATGCGGCCGGCCGAAATCCGGCGCAGCCGAATCCTGGCCGATCTCGACGATGCCGCGGCGGATGGCGCGCGTGCGCGTGAAGTGGTCGAACAGCGCCTCGCCGTCGCCGCGCCGGATCGCGCGGGTGAGCTTGGCGAGATCCTCGGTGAAGGTGCCGAGCATCTCCAGCACTGCTTCCTTGTTGGCGAGGAAGACGTCGCGCCACATCGTCGGGTCGGACGCCGCGATGCGGGTGAAGTCGCGAAAACCGCCGGCCGAGAACTTGATCACCTCGGACTCCGTCACTTGCGCCAGCTCGTCGGCGGTGCCGACGATGGTGTAGGCGATCAGATGCGGCAGATGGCTGGTGATCGCGAGCACGAGATCATGATGATCCGGCGTCATGATCTCGACCTTCGCGCCCATCGCCGCCCAGAACGCGCGCAGCCGATCGGTGGCCGCCGCATCGACGCCTTCCGGCGGCGTCAGGATGCACCAGCGGTTGATGAAGAGCTCGGCGAAACCGGAATCGGGGCCCGAATGCTCGGTGCCCGCGACGGGATGCGCCGGCACGAAATGAATGGTCTTCGGCAGATGCGGCGTCATGTCCCTGACGATCGCGCCCTTGACCGAGCCGACGTCTGAGACGATCGCGCCCGGCTTCAGATGTTCAGCGATTTCCTGCGCCACCGGCCCGCAGGCACCGACGGGAATGCAGAGGATGACGAGATCGGCATCCTTCACCGCTTCCGCATTGGTCGCCACGACCTGGTCGACGATGCCGAGCTCCAGCACCCGCGCGCGCGTCTTCTCCGAGCGCGCGGTGGTGACGATCTCGGAGGCCAAGCCCTGGAGCTTCGCAGCGCGCGCGATCGAGCCGCCGATCAGGCCGAAGCCGATCAGCGCAACGCGCTGGAAGTGCGGTGTGGTGCTCATTTGCCGGCCATGAAGTCGCGCAGGCCCTCGACGACGAGGCGGTTCGCCTCCTCGGTGCCGATGGTCATGCGCAGCGAATGCGGCAGGCGGTAGTTCTTTAGCGCGCGCAACACCAGCCCGCGCTTGGTCAGATACGCGTCGGCCTCGTCCGCGGTCTTGCCATTTTCCGGGAAGTGGATCAGCACGAAATTGGCGACGCCGGGCGTCACCTTCAGACCGAGCTTGCCGATCTCCTCGGACAGCCAGTTGCGCCAGGTCTCGGTGAACTGCTTCGACATCGCCTGGTGCGCTGTGTCCTCGATCGCAGCGACCGCGGCATACATCGCCGGCGTCGACACGTTGAAGGGACCGCGGATGCGGTTGACCGCGTCGATGATGTGCTCGGGACCGAACATCCAGCCGACGCGCAGCGCGGCGAGGCCGTGGATCTTGGAGAAGGTGTGCGTCACCACGGTGTTCTCGGTGGTGGCGACCAGCTCGATCCCCATCTCGTAGTCGTTGCGCGAGACGTAATCGGAATAGGCGGCATCGAGCACCAGCAGCACGTGCGACGGCAGGCCGGCGCGCAGCCGCTTGACCTCGTCGAACGGCACATAGGTGCCGGTCGGATTGTTCGGGTTGGCGAGCCAGACCAGCTTTGTCTTCGGCGTCACCGCGTTGAGGATGGCATCGACATTGCAGGTGAGGTTGGTCTCCTGCGCGACCACGTTCTTGGCGCCGACCGCCATGGTCGCGATCGGGTAGACCAGGAAGCCGTGCGTGGTCGAGATCGCCTCGTCGCCCTGGCTGAGATAGGTGTGGGCGAGCAGATTGAGGATCTCGTCCGAGCCCGCGCCGCAGATGATGCGGTTGGGGTCGAGCCCGAAAGAACGGCCGATCGCTTCGCGCAGCACGCGCGAGGTTCCTTCCGGATAGTCTTCCAGATGCGCCGCCACGTTCTTGAAGGCCTCGATCGCCTTGGGCGAGGGCCCGAACGGCGTCTCGTTGGCCGAGAGCTTGAACACCTTGCGGCCCGGCTCGGCCACCGGGCTCTTGCCGGGCGTGTAGGGCGCAATATCGAGAATGCCGGGATTCGGCACGGGGCGGGACATCTTCAACTCCGGAAGTAGCTTTAGGCGGTTCGCGATCTACGATTTCGACCCGGTCGAGGGCACCGTATAGCGCGTTGCGTGGCTGCCGACGAGGGCCGTGGAGCGCACCGAGGCCCCCGCTTCGATCAGGGCAGCCTTGATCTTGTCGATGCTGGTCGCGCTCGTGACCGAGACCAGCAGCGCCGCGCCGTCGAAGGCGGTATCGGGCACCGCCACGATCTCGGCGAGCGGCGACAGGGCGCGGGCGACCTCGGCGTTCCAGCCGGACACGCGCACGCTGAAGGTCTCGACCTCCGTCACCACGGCGCTGTCGGCGACGCGCGAGATCGCGAACACCGGCAGCGAGGCCGGATGGTCGGCGCGCTCGACGAAGGGCAGCCGCGCGATGATCTTCGGCGCGCCGTCCGCCTCCAGCTCCAGCCACCACGGCGTGCGGCTCGAGGTTGCCGAGACCAGCGCCAGGTCGCCCTTGGATTTTGCCACCGCCTCGACCGCCGCCTGCGCGCTGAAATGCGCGACGTAAGGCACCGTGAAGCCGAAATGAAAGCGCACGGAATCGCGCATCGCCGGCTCGCTCACCGAGATGTCGGCATGCACCGAGAACGGCGCCTGGACATAGGTGAAGGTCGAGATGATGACGCGCCAGATGCTCTCGACCGTGTCGAGCGGCAGGATGCCGCGATGGCGTTGCACGATGTCACGCATCATGGCGGCCTCGCGCGCCGGGCGGAACGCCGAGCCGACCTCCTGGGTCTGCTTCACCTGGATCAGGCGGTCGATGATGTCGCCGCGCTGCATCAGGAGACGATGCATGCCCTCGTCGATCGCGTCGATCTCCTTGCGCAATTCCTGGAGTGATGGTGGCGCGGGCGGACGTTGGGACATATCTGACTGGACTGTTGAGAGGCGTTCCAATGCGGATCGACCAGGCAAGCTGGTAGGTTCGGATCCGCTGCGATCGATATCCTGATTAGGCAGTCGGGGCGGCGAAAGCAAAGAGAAATGACGTCCTTTTGGGCTGATGTGACAGAGACGAATTTGGCTAATCCGGACCGCGACTTGACGAAAACCGCCCAAGACAGTAGGTTTTGCCTGTTCCGTGGTCATTTGAGCCGGCCGGCTTGCAGCCACGTTAAAAAACTCGCTAAACAGGCCGGGGACCCTTTCGATCCCGGCCGAACCTATCGTTCAGGCCGGGTTTTTCATGGCCTGATGTCACTGCGATCGAACGTCTGATCGCAAACGAGGTCGATGTCAGAGATGGGTGGCGTCAAGTCTGTGCCGAGCCCCGCGATCAGTGCCGACGACCGGTCGCATGAGGCGGATCATCCGAATTCGCAGCTCGCGCAGTTCGGCGCCGAGCAGCCGCTGCGGCTCGATTGCGGCATCGATCTCACCCCGTTCCAGATCGCCTACCAGACCTATGGCGAGCTCAACGCCGATCGCTCCAACGCGGTGCTGATCTGCCATGCGCTGACGGGCGATCAGCATGTCGCCAACGTGCATCCCGTCACCGGCAAGTCGGGCTGGTGGGAGACGCTGGTCGGTCCCGGCCGACCTCTTGATCCTCAGCACTACTTCATCATTTGCGCCAACGTGATCGGCGGCTGCATGGGCTCGACCGGGCCGGCCTCGATCAACCCCGCGACCGGCAAGGTGTGGGGCCTGGATTTCCCCGTCATCACCATTCCCGACATGGTGCGCGCGCAGGCGATGCTGATCGACCGGCTCGGCATCGACACGTTGTTCGCGGTGGTCGGCGGCTCGATGGGTGGCATGCAGGTGCTGCAATGGACCTCGGCCTATCCAAGGCGCGTGTACTCCGCGCTGGCGATTGCCTGCGCGACGCGGCACTCGGCGCAGAACATCGCCTTCCACGAGCTCGGCCGCCAGGCGGTGATGGCCGATCCCGACTGGCACAACGGCCGCTACACGGATCAGGGCATCCATCCGCATCGCGGACTTGCGGTGGCACGGATGGCCGCGCACATCACCTATCTCTCCGACGCCGCGCTGCATCGCAAGTTCGGCCGCCGCATGCAGGACCGCGAGCTGCCGACCTTCTCGTTCGACGCCGATTTCCAGGTCGAGAGCTATCTGCGCTACCAGGGCTCGTCCTTCGTTGAGCGGTTCGACGCCAACTCCTATCTCTATCTGACCCGTGCGATGGATTATTTCGACATCGCCGGCGACCACGGCGGCGTGCTGGCGAAAGCGTTCGCGGGCATCGAGACGCGCTTCTGCGTGGTCTCCTTCACCAGCGACTGGCTGTTCCCGACCTCGGAATCGCGCGCACTGGTGCACGCGCTGAACGCGTCGAGCGCGCGAGTGTCGTTCGCCGAGATCGAGACCGATCGCGGCCATGACGCCTTCCTGCTCGACGTGCCCGAATTCTTCGATATCGCCCGTGCCTTCCTGCAATCGGCAGGGAAGGCGCGCGGGCTCACCGCCAGGAATGACTGACAAGGACGGCTAGCGATGTCTGTGCAGGAAGTGCTGCCGCTGGGCGGCGTTGCGACGGAGCAGTCCGGCCCGTTTCGCGCCGATCATCTGCTGGTCGCCGAGATGGTCAAGCCCGGCTCGAAAGTGCTCGACGTCGGCTGCGGCGAGGGCGACCTGCTTCAGCTTCTGGAGACCCGCGGCATCGACGGGCGCGGCATCGAGCTGTCGCGCGAGGGCGTCAACCGCTGTGTCGCCAAGGGCCTCGCGGTGGTGCAGGGTGATGCCGACACCGATCTCGTCAATTATCCCGACGACGCCTTCGATTACGTCATCCTGTCGCAGACGCTTCAAGCGACGCGGCAGCCGCGGGTCGTGCTGGAGAATCTGTTGCGCATCGGCCGCCGCGCCATCGTGTCGTTCCCGAATTTCGGCTTCTGGAAGATGCGGCTTCAGCTCCTGGTCGGCGGCCACATGCCGCGCACCGAGAATCTGCCCGCGACCTGGTACGACACCGCCAACATCCATTTCTGCACCATCAAGGATTTCGTCGAGCTCTGCGACGCGATCCACGTCAAGATGGAGCGCGCCGAGGCGCTGGATCTCTACGGCCGTCCATTGCGGCTGCGATTGCCGTGGTGGGTGTGGAACATGTTCGGCGAGCAGGGCGTGTTTCTGCTGAGCCGGGGCGGAAGGAAATAGTTACTCGCCCGCGCTCCTCAAAATGAGGAGCTGAGGTCTATCCTTTGTCATTGCGAGCGTAGTGAAGCAATCCAGAGTCTTTCCGCGGAGGGATTCTGGATTGCTTCGCTGCGCTCGCAATGACGGAGTACTTGGCCGCGACTGTGCTTAATGCGCTGCGAGCGACCGCGGATCGCGCACCGGCCAGCGCCCGGCTTCCACCAAAGTCACGAACCGCTCCACGCTCTCGTTGAACAGCGCGGGTTCTTCGAGATTGAGCACGTGGCCTGATTTCGGAAACATCGACAGGCCCGCCGCGGGCAGGTGCTTCTTCAAGAACAGGCTTGCCCCGACGCAGGGATCGTCTTCGTCGCCGCAGATGATCAGCGCGGGCGTTGCCACACCTCGAATGGCATCCGGCATCGTGTAAATCGATGGCCTGCCGCCCTGGAAGCCGCGCATCGTGTTGGCCGAACCCTTGGCATCGTGGCGCGCCAGCGCGGCGTAGAAATCGGCATGGCCGCGCGGGTCCTTCACAAGGAACGGAATCCGGCTCGCCGCCTCGCGCGTGACCTTTGCGACCTCGGCGGAGCCTGATGTCTCGAACTGCTCGGCATTGGCGCGGCACTGCTTGCGCCAGTTGTCGAGATTCTCGATCTCCGATCCTGAGCCCACGCCGGCCAGCGTCATCGACAGCGCGCGCTGCGGCGCGTTCAATCCGATCTGGAGCGACGAATAGGCGCCCATCGACAGGCCGACGAGATGCGCGCGCTCGATCTTGAGATGATCGAGCACCGCGAGCGCGTCGGTGTAGAAGTGCTTGTAGGTGTAGACCTCGCCGTCAGGCACGTCCGACGGCGTGTAGCCGCGCGCGGAATAGGTGATGCAGCGATGGCCGCGCGAGAAGTAGCGCATCTGCGGCTCCCAATTGGTGTAGTCGGCCGCGAACTCGTGCAGAAAAATAATCGGCGTTCCCTGGCCCGCTTCTTCGAAATAGATGCGGACGTCATCGCTGGTCGTGGCGTGGGGCATTAACTATTTCCCTCTCTTCAAGCCGCCTTTGGAGAGTTGCAGTTAATGCTGTTGTCCGCAATGCGGCAGCCTCACGCCAGCACCTGCACAAAATCATCGCAGCTATTCGCGGGCGTGGCGTCTTTTTCTCGCCACATCCGGCGGCTTAACGGCCAGACGGATGTCGGCCATCGCACGGCCGATTGGGGAAGTGGGGGTGTCAAGAAGGATGAAGTATGTTCGAGTTGTTTGCGTCTCGCCTGTCGCGTTGTGTTGTCGCGCTGGCGATTTTCTCCGCGGCGGTTGCCGCGTTCGTTTCTCCGGCCTCAGCGCGGCCGCATCATCGTCATAGCGCAGAGCGGCACGCTTACGTGCACCACGCCAGACATCATCATGACCGTCATTATCGCCACCATGCCCGTAGCTCGCGCTTCGAGCGCGGCGCGGCGCAGTTGCAGGCGAGCGGCTTCGCCGACACCCAGGCCAGCTACAATCCCAACGCCAATGTCGGCGGCATGGCCAACAACGGAATGACCAATCCTGGAATGGCCAATAGCGGTGGCGGCTTCGGCGGCGGATCGGGCCTCGTGTCCGAGGCGCGCCGCTATGTCGGCGGCAATCCGACCGGGCGCGGCAGCCTGTGGTGCGCGCGCTTCATGAACATGGTGCTGCAGCACACCGGCCATCAGGGCACCGGCTCCGACATGGCGAGCTCGTTCGCGCGCTACGGCACGCGTGTCTCCGGTCCGCAGGTCGGCGCCATCGCTGTCATGTCGCGCGGTCGCCGGGGCGGCCATGTCGGCATCATCACCGGCGTGGACGCGCAGGGCAATCCGATCATGATCTCCGGCAACAACGGCAATCGTGTTCGCGAGGCGCCGGTCTCGCGCGGCCGGATCTATGCGTATGTGATGCCGAACTGAGGCTCGTCATTGCGAGCGAAGCGAAGCAATCCAGAATCCCACCGCGGAGACAGTCTGGATTGCTTCGTCGCTTTGCTCCTCGCAATGACGGAGGGTGTTGAGGCGGCGTGCCGTCACACCAGCTTCGGCGCTTCCACCGCGATCGCGTCACCGACGCCGATGTCGCCGTCGGCGATGACCTCGGCATAGATGCCGCAATCCATGTGCCCGAGATTGCGCGAGAGCGTCGGTGGTATCTCGAGATCGCGCTGCGCGGTCTCGGGATCGACGTTGACCGCCGGGCAACGGACGATGCGCTTGACCACCTTGAGCCGGACCTGACCGATCGCCAACGTCTCGCCGACGAGGTCGAGCTCGGACCAGGCCGGCCAGCCCTTCACGTAGAGATTGGCGCGGAAGCGCAGCGGATTCACTGCGGCGCCGCCGAGCATGGTCTCGATCGCGCGGACGCTGTCGAGATTGATGATCGACACGACCTTGCGGGCGACGTCGGAAAAGCTGTGGTCGCGGCCGGACAGAACTTTTGGCGGGCCCTTCAGCTCCGGCTGAAAATTCTCCGTGAAATAATCCTCGATGGCGGCGCGCCCGGCAGTGCTCTCGAGGTCCCCGCTGGCGACGATCTGGCCGTCCTTGCGGATGGTCAGGCGGTTGGTCGCGTCCTCGAACCGGCTGTCGAGGGACGCCAGCCGCTCATTGCGCGCCAGCATCAGGAACTGGATCTTCGGCTTCCAGGCCGGCGCCTCCGGATCGAAGCCGCTCGGGCCATTCTCGATGGCGTAGCGGCGGTCGGCCGGCAGGGTCTGGCCGATCCGCAAGGGGACCCGGGGCAGGGATTCCGGCGTCAGGCCCTTGATCGGGTAACGGTAAAGGCCGGTGATTTCGGCGGTCTGGCTGGCTGTCATGTCGCTACTTAAGGGATTCGACCTGCCGGCGCCAAGCAGGCGGACCCGTGCACGAAATTGTGAACGCGCCTCTTCCGATCCGAGGCCAAGCTTCCCACATCTGGGTCAGGCCGGCGCCAGCGCCGGCTGCTAACGACCGTTGCCGGTTGACGACCATCAACGCAGGCACCGGAAACCCAATGAAGATGCCGTTTGGAGTGCCTTAGAGGGCTCCAGGGGCAGGCCGAGGGAAAGAAAAGACATGAACATCGACAAATATACCGAACGCTCCAGGGGCTTCGTCCAGTCCGCGCAATCGCTTGCGGTGCGCGAGGGGCATCAGCAGTTTTCGACCCTGCACGTCCTGAAAGTTCTGCTGGACGACAATGAGGGCCTCGCCGCCGGTCTGATCGACCGCGCCGGCGGCAATTCCCGCGCAATCCTGAAGGCGACCGAGGACGCCCTCAACAAGGTGCCGAAGGTCTCCGGCGGCGGCGCCGGCCAGATCTATCTGGCGCCCGAACTCGCCCGCACTTTTGATGCCGCCGAAAAGGCCGGCGAGAAGGCCGGCGACAGCTTTGTCACCGTCGAGCGGCTGCTGCTCGGCCTCGCGCTGGAAAAGACCAGCGAGGCCGGCGCGATCCTGGCCAAGGGCGGCGTCACCCCCCAAAACCTCAATGCCGCGATCGAGGCGCTGCGCAAGGGCCGCACGGCGGACTCGGCGACCGCCGAGAACGCCTATGACGCCCTGAAGAAATATGCCCGCGACCTGACCCAGGCTGCGCGCGACGGCAAGCTCGACCCGGTCATCGGCCGCGACGAGGAGATCCGCCGCACCATCCAGGTGCTCTCGCGCCGGACCAAGAACAATCCCGTTCTGATCGGTGAACCCGGCGTCGGCAAGACCGCCATCGCCGAGGGCCTCGCGTTGCGCATCGTCAACGGCGACGTGCCCGAGAGCCTCCAGGACAAGAAGCTGCTCTCGCTCGATCTCGGCGCGCTGATTGCGGGTGCGAAGTACCGCGGCGAGTTCGAGGAGCGGCTGAAGGCCGTGCTCCAGGAAGTCACCGCGAGCGAGGGCAATTTCATCCTTTTCATCGACGAGATGCATACGCTGATCGGCGCCGGCAAGGGCGACGGCGCGATGGACGCGTCCAACCTGCTCAAGCCCGCGCTCGCGCGCGGCGAGTTGCACTGCATCGGCGCCACCACGCTCGACGAGTACCGCAAGCACGTCGAGAAGGATGCGGCGCTGGCGCGGCGCTTCCAGCCGATCTTCGTGAGCGAGCCCTCCGTCGAGGACACCATCTCGATCCTCCGCGGCTTGAAAGACAAGTACGAGCAGCACCACGGCGTCCGGATCACCGATTCCGCGCTCGTGGCGGCGACGACGCTGTCCAACCGCTACATCACCGACCGCTTCCTGCCGGACAAGGCGATTGACCTCATGGACGAGGCGGCTGCGCGGCTGAAGATGCAGGTCGATTCCAAGCCGGAAGAGCTGGATTCGCTCGACCGCGAGATCATCCGGCTCAAGATCGAGCAGGAAGCTCTCAAGAAGGAGAGCGATCTCGGCTCCAAGACCCGTCTCGAGGGGCTTCAGAAGGAGCTCAGCGAGCTCGAAGAGAAGTCCGCGGCCCTGACGTCGCGCTGGAGCGCGGAGAAGAACAAGCTCTCCAACGCCCAGAAGCTGAAGTCGGAGCTGGACGCGCTGCGCGTCGATCTCGCCGACGCACAGCGGCGCGGCGAATTCCAGAAGGCCGGCGAGCTGGCCTATGGCCGGATCCCGCAGCTTGAGAAGCAGCTCGCGGAGATCGAGGCGCGTGAGGGCTCCGGCGAGATGATGGAGGAGGCTGTCACCGCCAACCACATCGCGCAGGTGGTCTCGCGCTGGACCGGCGTGCCCGTTGACAAGATGCTGGAAGGCGAGAAGGAGAAGCTCCTGAAGATGGAGGAGCAGCTCGGCAAGCGCGTCGTCGGCCAGGCCGAGGCCGTGCGTGCGGTCGCGACCGCCGTGCGCCGCTCGCGCGCGGGCCTGCAGGACCCGAACCGGCCGACCGGCTCGTTCATGTTCCTGGGGCCGACCGGCGTCGGCAAGACCGAGCTGACCAAGGCGCTCGCGGAGTACCTGTTCAACGACGAGACCGCGATGGTCCGCCTCGACATGTCCGAGTACATGGAGAAGCACTCGGTCTCGCGGCTGATCGGTGCGCCCCCCGGCTATGTCGGCTATGACGAGGGCGGCGCGCTCACCGAAGCGGTGCGGCGCCGGCCTTACCAGGTGGTGCTGTTCGACGAGATCGAGAAGGCGCATCCTGACGTCTTCAACGTCCTGTTGCAGGTGCTCGACGACGGCCGCCTGACCGATGGTCAGGGCCGCACGGTCGATTTCCGCAACACGCTGATCATCATGACCTCGAACCTCGGTTCGGAGTATTTGGTGAATCAACCGGAGGGCGAAGACACCTCAGCCGTGCGTGAGCAGGTGATGGGAATGGTGCGCGGGCATTTCCGGCCCGAGTTCCTGAACCGTGTCGACGAGATCATCCTGTTCCACCGCCTGCAGAGGAGCGAGATGGGCCGGATCGTCGAGATCCAGTTCGCCCGGCTGCAGAAGCTGTTGACCGATCGCAAGATCGTGCTGACGCTCGATGCCGCGGGCCGCGACTGGCTTGCTGCGAAGGGCTGGGATCCCGCCTACGGCGCAAGGCCGCTGAAGCGCGTGGTCCAGCGCTACCTCCAGGATCCGCTCGCCGAGATGATCCTGGCCGGCGACGTCAGGGACGGGGATACGGTTGCGATCTCGTCCGAAGGCAACGTGCTCACCTTCAACGGCAAGGCGCCGCAGACCGCGGAGATCGCCCAGTTCGAGGCGCCGGTGTCGAAGCGGAAGCTGAACTGAGCGCTGATGCGCACCGCTAAATAAATCCGCCCCGGAGGGGTCGTCCTCTCCGGGGCGATCTTTTTTGGCAGGGTGCGGCTCGCTCGAGCGAGCTCGCTACTTCTTCACGACCTTGTAGATCGCGTTCTCGATATCGGACGAGAAGTAGATGATTCCGGAGGCGCCGATGGCGACGCCGGTCGGGATGTTGCTGGGCAGGCCCCCGGGGGCGCCCATCAGCCCGATCGGAAGATTGGCAGCGACCTCGGTGACCTTGCCGCTGTCCGGCGCGATCTCGATCAGCCGCCTGGCGCCTACTTCCGCCACGATCAGCCTGCCATCGCTCCCGCGCGCGATGCCTTCGGGCATTTTCAACTCCTTGGCGAGCACGGTCTTTTCGCCGTTTGTCTCGATCCTGGAAACGACGCCTGCGAAGGCTTCGGTGAGGTAGACCTCGCCGCGCGATCCGCCGACGAGCCCGACCGGACCTTCGAGGCCGCCAATCAGCGTGGTGCGGTCCCTGCCGTGCTCGCCGCTGACGCGGACCAGCGATTTGGTGCCGAGCTCGGCCACCAGGATGCTACCGTCCTCGAGCACGATTGCGTCATGCGGCGCCTTGAAGTCGTGCAGCATGTCGCGGGTGGCGCCGGTCTTGGCGTCGATCACCTGCACCGTGCCGGTGAACCAGCTCGACAGGACCACGTCGTTGCCTTTCGCCGTCGCGCTCATCGGATATTCGAGCGTGGCTCCGGCGGCGTGCATGCGCGCCCTCTCGGTGACCTCGCCGGTCGCACCGTCCACCGTGCGATAGGCGAACACGTCGGCGACGTGGATCGTATCCTTGCCGTTGTCCGAGGTGACGCCGATGCCGCCGGGCAAAGCGAGCTTGCCGATGATGACCTGCCGGGCCTGGCCGGTCGCGGGATCGACCTCCTGGATGCCGTTGTCGGCCATGTTGGAGACGTAGATGCGGTCCTTGTCATCGATCGCGAGATTGTCCAGCGACGGCTTCAGCTGCGCGACCATGGTCTTGGCGCCCGACTTGGGATCGACCCGAACGAGCTGGCCGAGCGCGGTGTCGACCACCCAGAGATTGCCCTTGGAATCGAAGTTCACCGCGGCCGGGACCTTGAATCCGTCGGCGACGACGGTCAGCTCGGCCTTGTCGACGTCGACTTTTGCGACCTGCCCCTTGAACCAGAGCGGACCGTAGAGCTTGTCGTCGGGGCCGAACTCGAAGCCGTTGAGGCCGCCCATCTTCTCCATGATCTGGCGGGGCGGTTTGACGCCCTCGACGTCGATCTCATAGAGCGTGTCGCCGAGGAAGACGGTGGTCGCGTAAAGCCTGCCGTCCTTGCGGAAGGCGAGCGAGTTGATGCCGGGAAGGCCGCTAGCCAGCTTCTTGATCGGGCCGTCGCCCTTGCGCGAATAGAGATCGCCGGTCAGGAAGCCGGTCCAGGCCATGGTGCCATCGGGCGCGAATGCGATGTCGTCGGCCATGCCCACGGGAGACGGGATTGCAACCTTGGCGGTACCGCCTGCAATGTCGACCTCGTAGAGCGCCGCGCCCGCGACGCTGCCGGCAAACAGATGGCCGGCTTTGTCGATTCCGAGCCCGTGCACGCCGTGGAACGCCGAGCCGGGGACGAGCTTGCTGACCTCCCAGCTCTCGCCAAATACGCTCGTGGTGGCGAAAATCGCAGCAACGAAGCTTGCGCAGGCGAGCCTGTTCTTCATGGCGAGACCTCCCTTTTTTGGAAAGTATTCGCCCCTGGTGCCGCTTTGGCAAACGAAACTTGACGTTGTAACGCGGTGAAACGACGTCGCTTGACGACGTCGCATCCAGATCATGTTTTCCAGAGATGTCCGGTCGATTTCGGCCGGTTAGGGGATCAGCGGTTGGTGACCTGCAACGGGCCGCCGGTTGCGTCCGAAATGCGGGCGATGGCGCCGTTGCGGCCGCTCATCATGGCGTCGAGCCGGTCGCGTTCCTTCTCGAAGCCCGCCAGCACCGTGCCTTCCAGCGAACGGCCGCGCGGCAATTTCACGCGCAGCGGATCGACGAAGCGGCCGTTGACCAGGATTTCGTAGTGGACGTGAGGGCCGGTCGACTGGCCGGTCGAACCGACGAAGCCGATCACCTGACCCTGCCGCACCTTCTTGCCGATCTCCATGCCCTTGGCGAAGGCCGACATGTGGCCGTAGGCCGTCTCATAGCCGTTGGAATGCTTGATCCGGATATACTTTCCGTAGCCGCCTTCAGGGCCGGCCTTCTCGATCACGCCGTTGCCGGAGGCGAAGATCGGCGTGCCGTAGGCGGTAGCCCAGTCGACGCCGGTGTGCATCTTCACATAGCCCAGGATCGGGTGGCGGCGACCGCCGAAGCCCGAGCGCATGATGGCGTTGTTGACGGGCTTCCTGACCAGGAATTTCTTCGCGCTCTTGCCGGTCTCGTCATAGTAGTCGACGACGCCGTCGTCGGGGCTCTGGTAGCGGTAGTATTTCTTGGTCTCGCCGCCGACCGTGAGGGAAGCGAACAGCACGTCGTTCTTTTCGCTCGACGTCACGCCCTCGTCTTCGCCGGCATAGAACACGTCGAACGAGTCGCCCGGCTGCACCTTGCGCTGGAAATCGACGTCGTAGGAGTAGATCTTGATCATGTCCTCGATGACCGGCATTGGCACTTTGTTGCGCATCGCGGTCTCGTAGATGCTCTGGTAGAGCCGCACGCCGGTGCCGTCATCGTCGTCATCGTCGTCGCTGTTGGCGCTGGCCGCGGCATCGGCGACG
The DNA here is from genome assembly GCF_029989365.1 of Bradyrhizobium sp. Arg816. Lineage (GTDB taxonomy): Bacteria > Pseudomonadota > Alphaproteobacteria > Rhizobiales > Xanthobacteraceae > Bradyrhizobium. The sequence continues at coordinate 559,424 of NZ_JAPRAQ010000004.1, forward strand.
GTGTTCATGCTGGAGACGTCGACCGCGACGTATTTGCCGAGATCGGACAGCGCCGCGATCGCCTCGACCATGGTGTCGTTTGCAACCACGACGCGATAGGGTTGGAGGCGGGCGCCGGGGCTTGCGGGCGCCATCAGGATGCGGAGTTTTTCGCCTTCCTTCAGGCCGCCGTCGCGGCCGCGCGGGCCGAGCGTCGCGGTGATCGCCTTGATCTCCTCGGCCGTCGCGCCGAGATCGCGCAGGACCGAGCCGACGCTGTCGCCCTTCTTGACCATGTGGACGCGTTCGCCGTTGGGATTGCCGCCGGTGATCTGCTCCTTGGTCTTCGGCAGCAGCGTGACGTTTTCCGGCACCACGCGCGTCTCGAAGCCGGCATAGGGATCGGACGGCGACACTTCGCTGGCGTAGGCCATCTTCATGTCGGAGGGGCCGGTCGCCCCGGAGACGTCGGCGGTGGCCTTGGCGAGCGAGGCGTAGCGCACCCCGCCATTGCCGCGCCAGTTGGCGGCGTCGCGCACCCGCATCAGGATGTCGTCGAGCGCCACCACGGCGGAAATCTTGGCCTTCGGCAGCACCGGTGACAGGTCTTTAGTGACGAAGGAGACTTCGGCATCGGGCTCGACGGCTTCGGGATTGTTCGGATCTTCCGCCGCGGTCTTCGGATCGGAGCCGACATCGGTGAGCAGGCGCTGGGCGTTGAACGGCGGGATCTTTGCCGACAGATCGCTCGTCGTCATCGACAGATTGCCGGCGATCCGGACGAACGGGCGCACCCGCATCACGTCGCGGTTGCCGACGCGGGCGACGGTGGAGACGCGCACGATGTTGCGCGAGGCCGTGGATTCGTTCGGCGGCGGCAGGCGGTCGCTTTTGTGCAGCGTGGCGGCGCGATCGGCCGCGCCGAATGCGCCGCGCAGCGCGCCTTCGACGCGCTCAGGCACCTTGGCGAAGGTCATCTCACCGTCGAGAGAAGCGAAAACGGCGCCGCCGATCAGGGCTGCGCCGCAGAGTCCGGTCAGAATTGTCCCGCTGAACCATTGCACCGAAACGCGGCGGCGATCGATGACGGCGGCCTCGGAACCATCGACGGACAGCGGCGGCTCGTGGCCGAGATCGATGATCCCGGTCTCACGCCCGTAAGCGCCGCGTGACGTCCTGTGGTTCAACCTAAGTCCCCCAATCAACGACCCGAGATGCCCGCTTTCGAACCTCTCCCGGCCGCCCTCTTGAAGGGGGATCGCCGGAAAAGGCAAGCCGCACAGGCGCCCGCGCTCAGAAAGCCCTCGATGGGGCCGGCCGAAATTACGAACAGCTGGACGGGTAAAGGTCTCTCGATGTCTCTCGAATGTCGGAGGAAGGCTGCGTCATCTGCAAGATCGCCTTCCTCTGACCCCATGAAAATCGCCGGCAGCCCCCACTGGCATCCTGCGATTCAAGCTTGTCTGTACCAGAACGCCGCGGGATTGTGGCTCTAGTACGGCGCCTAATATGGAAAAAGTTTCCTGAACGGCCGGGCGCAAGAAGCCCCGTCTGGCCGGGGCCGCGGGACCAGGTCTGGCCTGGGTAGAGCTCGGTCCGGCCTGGGGGATGGGCTCGTCTGCCATGGACGAGGACTGGGTCCGGCCTGGAGGGGCCTTCGCCTGCCAGGACATCGGGGGCGTCTGGAAGGACGCAGGGGGAGGGTGCCCGGAGAGGCGTCCAAAGCCCCCTCCGGAGCCCGCCGGCGAGCAAACTTTTTTTGAGATTTTTTTGCGGTGCAGCTTCGCTCCGGCCGTTGGCTGCCCCTCTAATTGGCTGGAATTGCTGGATTTTTTTTCGATGATCCACCGTGCGACGATTTGTTGACAATGGGCGTTGACAATCCCGGGCGGGGGGGCCTATAACCCGACCACTGAGCGCGGCGCCGCCGGGTCACTGACCAAGGCGAGCGAACGCGCCACTGATGCTCCTCACCTTGTTGAGTGACACAACAGTCGACGTAAGTCGATTGGAGTTCATTCATCGTCGGTAAGGGTGTCGGAACCCTTCCTCTCGGGAAGGTTGAGACCTCTCCGGTCTCGGGCTGTTTGACAAGTGAAGATGAAGAAAGAGAAACGTGGACGGCGGAGTCCTTGCGCCTCTCGGACACTGAAGAGCTTCGGCTTTTGAGTTCTGAGAGGGGACGAAAGACTTCGGCGGT
>NZ_JAPRAQ010000005.1 GCF_029989365.1 Bradyrhizobium sp. Arg816
GCCGCCCGCCGAGGGCGACAACTACAGATCTTGGCAGGAAATTACCGGGACCAAGGCCTTCTCTCCTGACGTCTTCAGCCTCAAGAGCCGATAACGCAACAGGCCCCTTGTGGGAGAAGGTGGCGCGCGTAGCGCGTCGGATGAGGGGTCTCTCTCAGCGCGTACCCCTCTCAACGCTTGAACTCGGGGATAGAACCCCTCGTCCGGCGCTTCGCGCCACCTTCTCCCACAAGGGGAGAAGGAAGAAAGCGTCGCCCAGCGCGCTCCTCACATCATCCCGCTCTCTTCCTCTTCCGCCTGCTCGATCAACTCCTCGCTCACCACCAATTCGCGGCGGGGGACGACGAAGATCATCATGCAGGCGCAGAGCAGCGAGATCGCCAGTACCGCAGAGGTCAGCGGCAGCGTGGTCGCGGAGTGGCCGCCGAGATAGGCGCCGAACTGCGACATCAGCGCGCCGATGCCCTGCTGGAGGAAGCCCATCGCGCCTGACGCGGTGCCGGCGGCTTCAGGGCGGATGCTGATGGCGCCGGCGGCGGAATTCGCCATCACGAAGGCATTGCCGACCATCACGATCATCTGCGTGCCGAATAGCCACGCCGGTGCCTCGTTCCAGCCGGTGAAGCTCCAGAGCAGGTTCAACAGGCTGCCGCAGAGTTGCAAGGCCAGCCCGAACCAGATCAGCTTCTCCAGCGAGTGCCTGGGCGCGAAGCGCACGCAGAGCAGATTGCCGACGAGATATGCAAAGCCGGTGGTTGCGAACCAGGCGCCGTATTCGGCGCTGGTCCGGCCCATCTGCGTCACGACGATGTAGGGGCCGCCGCCGGCGAAGGTGAAGATGATCTGCGACGCCAGCACCTGGCACATCACATAGCCGATGAAGGCGCGACTCTTGATCAGGGTGCCGACGTCGCTGCGAAAGCCGCCGCTGCCGACGGCGCGATCGCGGCGGGTCTCGGGCAGCGCGATCGCGATGCCGATTGCGACCGCGATCGCGCCGATCGTGACGGCGTAGAAGATCGCCCGCCAGCCGAATGCGGTCTCGATCAGGCCGCCGGTGAGCGGTGAGACCATTTGGCCGATCATGAGTGCTGCGATTACGAGGCTGATCATGGAGGCGACGCGGTCGCGCTCGTAGATATCGCGGATGATGGCGCGGCTCACCACCATGCCGGAGGCGCCGCCGAGCGCCTGGAAGAAGCGCGCTGCGATCAGTTGCGGCAGGGTTTCGGCGAAGATGCAGGCGATGCTCGCCGCGACCATCAGCGCGAGACCGCCAAGCAGCACCGGACGCCGGCCGAACTTGTCCGACAGCGGTCCCATGATGAGCTGCGACAGTGCGATGCCGACCATGTACAGCGATACCGTCATCTGCGCGATCGAGATGTCGCGGCCGAACGTCGTCGCCAGCACGGGCAGCGCCGGAACCAGGATGTAGAGCGAGATCGGCGCGATCCCGGTCATGACGACCAGCAGCAGCAACACCACGCGCGAGGTCGCGATGTTTTTCGTCGCCGCGTCCGGCGGCCTGCTGATCATGCCGTGCATAGTCGTCCGTCTTTCGAAGTCGAATCGACTGTAGCGTGCTCGCACAAGACGGATATCGGCGTTTCGGAATGCGGCTATTCGGATTTCGGGACGGTTAGGATGAGGGCACGATGGCGACCGATTGGGCGCGTTGCTGGTGCCACATCACAGGTGTCATTCCCCGCGAAAGCGGGGAATCCAGTACGCCGCGGCTTCTCCGCATACGTTTGCTGCCTCGGGAATACTGGATGCCCCGCTTTCGCGGAGCATGACAATCATGGTGGCGAAGGAGCCGTGCGCAAATCGCGTGGCGCTATGCGCGCTACGCCTTCAGCTCCGCCGTGGCCTGATCGAGCCAGGCCTTCGTCGTCTCGTCCAGCGCCGGCCGCACCTCGGCGCGAACGCGCGCGTGGTAGGCATTGAGCCAGTCGAGCTCGTCCTTGCCCAGCATCGCGACATCGATCAGCCGGCGGTCGATCGGCGCCAGGGTCAGCGTCTCGAACGCGTTCATCGGTTTTTCCGCGCCCTCGATGTCGGCGGCGACCACCAGCTCGAGGTTCTCGATGCGGATGCCGAAGCCGTCGGTCTTGTAATAGCCGGGCTCGTTGGAGAGGATCATGCCGCGCTTCAGCGGCGTCGTGCCGAGCTTCGAGATCCGCGCCGGTCCTTCGTGCACACTGAGATAGCTGCCGACGCCGTGGCCGGTGCCGTGCTCGAAATCGATGCCGGCGGCCCAGAGATATTGCCGCGCCAGCGTGTCGAGCTGCGCGCCGGTGGTGCCGTCGGGAAACACCGCGCGCGCGATCGCGATGTGGCCGCGCAGCACGCGGGTGAAGCGGTCGCGCATCTCGCCGGTCGGTTCGCCAACGGCCATGGTGCGGGTGACGTCGGTGGTGCCGTCTTCATATTGCGCACCGGAATCGATCAGCAGCAGATCGCCCGGCGCGATGCGCCGGTTGCTCTTGCGGGTGACGCGGTAGTGCACGATGGCGCCGTTCGGACCGGTGCCTGATATGGTCGGGAACGAGACGTCCTTCAGCGCGCCGGTGTCACGGCGGAACGTCTCAAGCGCCTCGACCGCATCGATCTCGGTCAGCTTGCCGCTCGGTGCCTCGCGGTCGATGAAGCCGAGGAAGCGCGCCAGCGCCGCGGCATCGCGGCGGTGCGCCGTCCGTGTGCCCTTGATCTCGGTCGCGTTCTTGACGGCCTTGAGCAGTGCAATCGGATCGCTGCCGCGCACCGGCTTGCCGCCGGCGCTTGCGATCAGCCGGCTGAGCGCGTCGGCCGCGGTGGCATTGTCGAGTGCGATCGCGGCGCCGCTCTTGGCCAGCGCCATCAGCGTCGGCGCCATCGCATCGGGCTGGCGCACGTCGGCGGACTGCTCAAGATGGTCCCGCGTCAAATTGGAGAGTTTTCGGTGGTCGATGAACACGGTCGGCCGGCCATCCTTCGGCACCAGCGCGTAGGACAGCGGCAACGGCGTATGGGCGACGTCGGCGCCGCGGATGTTGAAGGTCCAGGCCACGGCGTGGCTGTCGGAGAGCACCAGCGCGTCGACGCCGAGCTTGGCGATCTCGCTTTTGATTTGCGTGATCTTCTCGGCCTCGGCGATCCCGGCATTTTGCAGGCTGTGCACCGCGACCGGGGCCAGCGGCGGCTGCGGCCGGTCCTGCCAGATCGCGTCCACCGGGTTGTTGTCGACCGCGACCAGCTCGGCGCCGGCCTTGGCGCAGGCTGCGGCGAGGCGCTCGGCTGCCGAAGAAGTGTGCAGCCACGGATCAAATCCTAGGCGGTCGCCGGCCTTCAGGTGCGTCGACACCCAGCTCTCCGGCGGCGGATCGATCAGCGATTCCACCGCCCAGGCCTTTGCGTCGACCTGCTTGGCCGCCTGGATCGTGTAGCGGCCGTCGACGAAGATCGCGGCCTCATGCGTCAGCACCACCGCCAATCCCGCCGAGCCGGTAAAGCCGGTCAGCCAGGCCAGCCGCTCTTCCGAGGGGGGCACATATTCGTTCTGCTGCTGGTCGGCGCGTGGAACGACGAAGCCGGTCAGCTTGCGGCGGGCGAGTTCCTCGCGGAGCGCGGCAAGGCGCGCCGTCAATGCGACGCCGGCCTCGGGTTCTTCGAATGTCTGGAAGTGTGCTTCGAACATTGGCTCAGTTTAGGATCATGAGGACTGGTCCGCAATGTAGACGCATTTGGGGGCGGCATTTGGCACGGACTGTGCTTGAAAATGTTCCATTCGAATTGAGTGGAGTACAGGATGCAGCAGTTGCGCTTCGTCCGGATAACAAGGAAATTCGAGCAGGTGGTTCATCTCAACGGCGAGGGGACACACGATGCCAGCGTTCATGTTTGAGAAGATTTCGCCGCCGGCCCACCGCGCCCCGGCCGCAACGACACCGAAGAAGCCGCGCGGCCTCATCAGCCAGATGATCGACCGTTTCGCCGAGCGCCGCGCCAGGCGTGCCCTGCAGGGCAAGCGCGCGACACGTCGGGACGAGAAGCCGGCGGAGTAGCGGCGGTGTTCGTTCGCCTCGCCCCGCTTGCGGGGAGAGGTCGGATTGCGAAGCAATCCGGGTGAGGGGGACTCTCCGCGAGTCCAACTCTCACCGTCGCTGCGGAGGCAGCCCCTCACCCCAACCCTCTCCGCGTAAGAACGGGGCGAGGGGGCGCAGTACCGCCGCGGACGCGGTTCACCCCACCTTCCGCAGCAACAAGCTGCTCCACCCCTCGATCCGCAGGTGCCGCACCGGCACGAGGCCGCGTGCGCGGTAGGCGGCGATCACGGCGGGGGCCTGGTGGGTCAAGAGGCCGGAGAGGATGACGCGCGCGCCGGGCGCGAGGTGCCGCGCCATCGGGCCGGCCAATTGCCTTAACGGGTTGGCAAGGATGTTGGCCAGGACCAGGTCGAACGGGCCGCATCTGGCAAAGTCCGGCGCGGCAAATCCGGTCGCGCGGATCACCCGCACCTGGTCGCCGGCGTGGTTCAGCGTCGCGTTCTCGGCCGCCACCCGCACCGACGGCGGGTCGATGTCGGAGGCGAGCACCTCGCGATGCAGCGCTTTCGCTGCCGCGATGGCCAACACGCCGGTGCCGGTGCCGAGGTCGAGCAGGCTCCTCGGCCGGGAACTCTTCAGGACGTGGTCAAGCAACAGTAAACAGCCCCGCGTGGTGCCGTGGTGGCCGGTGCCGAAGGCGAGCGCTGCCTCGATCTCGATGGCAAGCTTGTTCGGCGCCACGCGGTCGCGGTCGTGGCTGCCGTGCACGACGAAACGCCCGGCCGGCACCGGGACGAGATCTTCGAGGCTCGCCTTGACCCAGTCCTTGGCTTCGACAATGTCGAAGATGAGCGTTTCGGCGATGTCGTTTCCTGCAGTCGTTGCAACGAGTTCGCGCAGCCATGCCTGATCGGGCGCCGCGGCGAAATGGAGCGTGACGTCCCACTGTCCGTCCGGCCGCTCGAAGGCGGCGACCGCCGCATCGCCGTCGAAAAAGACCTCCGTGAGCACGTCGACGACGCGCTTGGCCGCGGCCTCGGTGCCGATCGAAAAGCAGGCGCGATGAGTGGGAGAAAGCTGCATCCTAGGGTTCCGTCAGTTCAATTTTTGGGACTTTTGTTCCCAATTTTCCACATAACTTGCAGGTTCCGATTTAACCTGACTGCAGGTTGTATCCCGTACATTTCCGGGTGTTGGATTCAGCCAACGCATCTTGGAATTGAAACGGAGGCGAGTCTTGAAGAGCATGGTTTTGAAGTTCTGGTCGGACGAATCCGGTGCAACCGCGATCGAATACGGTCTGATCGCAGCGGGCATCGCGCTGGCGATCATCACCGTGGTGAACAGCCTGGGCACCAGCATGAACGACAAGTTCGGTTCGATTAGCAGTTCCTTGAAGTAATTTCCGCCTCCCATTTTCCGGCGGGGGCTGTTTTTCTTTAGAGGCTGTTACCTGACGATTGCCCGCACGGGGAATTGCCCCCCGGCGGGCGAGGTCGTTTTGGGGGCCCGGAATGCCCACAGGCCCTCCACTCGTTTCCCCAAAGTTGTCCACGGCTTTATCCCGCCACTCATCCCCAGCTTTTCCACCGCCTTTTACGCGGCTCGCCGGGCCTGCCGCGCGCAGGCAGCCCACTGCTTTCTCACAGCGTTGCCAACAGACTTGCCAACAGCCTGTCCACAGCTCTTTCCACAGACCTATCCACGGCTTCCGAACGGCGAGCGGTGATCCCTCAAGATCGCCTGCGCAGCGTTATGGCCGGGGGCGCCGGTGACGCCGCCGCCGGGGTGGGCGCCGGAGCCGCAATGATAGAGGCCCTTCAGCGGACCGCGATAGTCGGCATGGCCCAGCATCGGCCGGGCCGAGAACAACTGGTTCAGCGTCAGCGCGCCGTGGAAGATGTCGCCTCCCAACAGGCCGAATTGCCGTTCGAGGTCGAGCGGGGAGAGCATCTGGCGGCCGAGCACGCTTGCCGCGAAGCCAGGTGCGTATTTGTCCACTGTCGCGATCATGAGATCGGCGACCTCCTCGCGATGGTCGTCCCAGGATTGTCCGTCGGGCAGTTCGGGCGCGACGTGTTGGCAGAACAGGCTCGCGACGTGTTTGCCCGCCGGTGCGAGCGTGTCGTCGAGCGTGGAGGGGATCAGCATTTCGACGACAGGCTCCCGGCTCCAGCCTAGCGCGCGCGCGTCGAGATAGGCGCGGTCCATGTAGCCGAGGCTCGGCGCCAGGATGATGCCGGAGGTGAGGTGATCGCCGTCGCCCGGGAGCGCGGTGAAGGAGGGCAGGCGGTCGAGCGCCACATTCATGCGGAAGGTGCCGGAGCCGTTCTTCCAGTGCCGGATGCGGGCGAGAAAGTCGGCGGGCAGCGCGTCGGCCGCGATCAGCCGCGTATAGAGCAGCTTTGGATTGACGTTGGCCGCGACATATTTCGCGCGAATGATCGAGCCGTTGTCCAGCACCACGCCCACGGCGCGGTCGCGCTCGACGATGATCTCGCGCACACCCGCATCCGTGTCGATCGTGACGCCGCGGCCCTGCGCGGCGCGCGCCATCGCCTGCGTGATCGCGCCCATGCCGCCGATGGCGTGGCCCCAGACGCCCTTCTTGCCGTTCACCTCGCCGAAGGCGTGGTGCAGCATCACATAGGCCGAGCCCGCCGCGTACGGGCTGGCATAATTGCCGACGATGGCATCGAAGCCGAACAGCGCCTTGACCAGATCGTGCTCGAAGCGCTCGTCCAGCATCTCGCCGGCCGAGCGGGTGAAGAGGTCGAGCAGGCTGCGGCTTTGCTCCAGCGTCAACCCACGCAGGATGTTGGCGCTCTGGAACGCGTTCACCGCTTCGCGGATCGCGTTCGTGCCAAAACCGTCGAGCAGGTTCGGCGGCGCACGCAGCACGAACTGCCTGAGCACGTCGGCGATGTCTTCCAGCTCGCGCGAGAACCCTTCGAGCGCGCTTGCGTCATGCGTGCTCAGCCGCGCGACGGACTCCTTGGTCCGCCCCTCGCCGGTGAGCAGATAGCTGCCGTCGGGCGCGGGCAGAAAATTCTGGGCGCGCCGCTCGACGATCCGCAGGCCCTGTTCAGCGAGGCCCAAGTCGCGGATCACCTGCGGATTGAGCAGGCTCACCGTGTAGGCGGCGACCGAGTTGCGGAATCCGGGGTGAAACTCCTCCGTGACCGCGGCCCCGCCGACCACCTTGCGGCGCTCGACGACGCGCACGCGCAGGCCGGCCATCGCGAGATAGGCCGCGCAGGTAAGGCCGTTATGGCCAGCGCCGATGATGATGACGTCGGTTTCGGTCATGAAGGATTCAAAATGTTCCACGGTCATTCCGGGATGGTCCGAAGGACCAGACCCGGAATGACATCTGTATATCAAGCAATCGTCGCTGCAACATCACGAGACCCTTTATTGCCCGTTCATGCGCCTTGTGCTCCATTGCGCGCGTCCGGCGCCCGCCGGAGTTCAGCCGGAGCTTCCATGGATTCGATCGTGCAACCCGCCGCCACGGAGCAGCCGTCCTCGTCGCGCAATCGGCTGCTGCTGACGGTCTACACCGCCGCGATCTTCGTCAGCGCGCTGCTGCTGTTCTCGGTGCAGCCCTTGTTCGCCAAGATGGTGCTGCCGCGGCTCGGCGGCTCGCCGGCGGTGTGGTCGGTGGCGATGGTGTTCTTCCAGTCGCTGCTGCTGGCGGGCTATGCCTATGCGCATCTCTTGATGCAAATCAGGAATCGCATCGTTCCGGTCGCGGTGCATCTGGTCTTGCTGATCGCAGCCTTCGCCACGCTGCCGCTCGGCATCGCCACCGCCTACGGCGATCCACCGGCCTCCGGCTATGCATTCTGGCTGCTCGGCCTGTTCGTGGTTTCGATCGGCCTGCCGTTCTTCGCGCTCGCCGCCAACAATCCGCTGCTGCAGGCCTGGTTCGTCCGCACCGGCCATCCTGCCGGACACGATCCCTATTTCCTCTATGCCTCCTCCAACATCGGCAGCTTCCTCGCGCTGTTGTCCTATCCGTTCCTGCTGGAGCCGATGTTCACGCTGCACACGCAGAACCGGTTCTGGACCCTTGGCTATGGCCTCCTGATCCTCCTGATTGCCGCCTGCGGCGCGCTGCTGCTGCGTTCGCCGAAGCTGGCCGTGGTCGACGCAAAAGTCGAGGACGTCAATGCGCCCGCGCCGGACCTGGTGACGCGGCTGCGCTGGATCTTCCTCGCCGCGGTGCCGTCCGGCCTGCTGATCGCCGTCACAGCGCACATCTCGACCGACGTCGCGGCGGCGCCGTTGCTCTGGGTGCTGCCGCTGTCGCTGTATCTGCTCACCTGGGTCGTGGTGTTCCAGTCGCGGCCGCTGCTGCCGCACAAATGGATGCTGATGCTTCAGCCGGTCGCGATCGCGGGCGTCATCGTCCTGCTGGCCTTCGGCGGCGAACAGAATCTGCTGCTGACCCTCGGCGGCCACCAATTGTGCTTCTTCGTCATCGCCATGGCCTGCCATGGCGAGCTGGCGCGGACACGCCCGGCCGCCAAATATCTCACGGGTTTCTATGTCGCGCTGTCGTTCGGCGGCATGGTCGGCGGACTCTTTGCCGGCCTCGTTGCTCCATTCACCTTCTCCTGGATCGCCGAATATCCGATCCTGGTCGCGCTGGCCGCGCTGTGCCGGCCGCCGGCAAACGAGCGGCTGGCGGGCATCGTCAGATGGTACTGGCTGGCACTCGCCGTGCTCGCAGTGGCGCTGGTGGCGCCGTCTTACACGACCGGCGATCTCTCGACCTGGTTCGAGGATCATCGCGTCTGGGTCGCGGGAGCCGTAGGCGTGCTCGCAGCACTTCTGGCGCTCGCGCTCAACGCCAGCCGCTGGAAGATCTTCGCCACCGCCGCGCTCGCGCTGGCGTTGATCCGGGCCTATCCGGCGGACGAAGGCCGCGTCACGACGGTGCGCAGCTTTTTCGGCGTGCACAAGATCGTGGTGACGCCTGGCGGCTATTTCCATGTGCTGATGCACGGCACCACGATCCACGGCGCCGAGCGCTTCCGCAACAATGACGGCACGCCGGTCGTTGGCCGGCCCGAGCCGATCACCTACTATCACAAGGACGGCGGCATCGGGCAAGCCATCACCGCGATCCGCGAGCGCAAGGGCGCGCCGCTGAAGGTCGCCGCAATCGGCGTCGGATCGGGCACGCTCGCCTGCGCCGCCGAGCCCGGCGAAACCTGGACCTTCTTCGAGATCGACCAGTCCATGGTCGACGCGGCGAGCGACCCGAAGAACTTTCGCTACATATCGAGCTGCATGCCGGGCCTGAAGCCGGTGATCGGCGATGCGCGCCTCACCTTCGCGAAAGAGCCCGACGGCGCTTATGACCTGATCATCGTCGACGCCTATTCGTCGGATGCGATCCCGATTCATCTCGCCACCGAAGAGGCGATGAGTATCTACAAGGACAAGCTGGCGCCGCACGGCGCTGTGGTGATGCATGTCTCCAACCGGCACCTCGATCTCGAGACCGTCGTGGTCAGTATCGCCGATGCCAACGATCTGAAGAGCTGGGTCTTCAACGAGGACTCGGGCCGCGATGGCGACTATATCTTCTCGACCGACGTCGTCATCTCCGCGCGCGAGGACGCCGATGTCGGCCGGCTCGCCTCCTCCAAGTCATGGGAGCAGACCGAAGCCGACGACCGGGTGCGGGTCTGGACCGACGACTATTCCAATATTCTGGGCGCGCTGTACCGGCGGTTGAGGGACGGGGAGTAGGGACGTCTTCGTAGCCCGGATGGAGCGAAGCGCAATCCGGGGGCGTTTCCGCGTGGCGACACTGCTCCCGGATTTCGCTGCGCTCCATCCGGGCTACAAGGGGAAGGCTTCTACGGCACGACCGGCGTTCCCGCCGGCAGCGCAATTCCCTTCTCGCCCGCGACTTGCCGCAGCAGGTCCGGCCTGTCCGAGATGATGCCGTCGACGCCGAGCTCGATCATGCGCGCCATGTCCTCACGCTTGTTGACGGTCCAGACCACGATGTGCAGTCCGAGCGTGTGTGCCTCCGAGACGACCGCCTCGGTCACGTCGCCGAAATAGGGCGACCAGACCGTGCCGCCCGCAGCCTTGATCGTCCGCGGCAGCGAGCCGCCGTGATCGGCCGGGCTGAAACCCGCCGTCCAGTTCGTCGCCTTGTCCAACGACACCGTCTGGCCCGAGCCGCGCTGGAGCGTCAAATACACCGTCGGAATGTTGGGCGCCTGTTGCTGGACGAACAGCAGGGTCCGCCAGTCGAACGACTGGATCATGACGCGATCGGAAAACCCCTCGGCCTCGATCAATCCGAGCAGCTTTACGACAAAGCCTCGCGGATCGAGCGATTCGTCCGGATGGTTTGGATCGATCTTGGTCTCGATATTGAAACGCACGCGCGTGTTGCCGGCCTTGCGCACCAGCGCGAACAGCTCGCCCAGGGTGGGAATGCGTGTTCCCGGCACGGCCCGCTGGTCGGGGAATTGCTTCGCGTAAGAACTGTCGGGGCGGATCTGGCCGACGTCATAGGTCCTGACGTTGGCCAACCGCAGCTTCACGAACGGCGTGCCGGGCGCGGCGACATAGGCGCCACCTGCATCGCGCGCGAGGTCGGGATTGAGCCCGCGTTCATGCGAGATGACGACCTCGCCATCGGCGGTGACGCCGACGTCGAGCTCCAGCGTATCCACGCCCATCGACAGCGCGTTCGCGAAAGCCGGCAGGGTGTTTTCCGGCAACAGCGCGCGCCCGCCGCGATGCGCTTCGAGATCAAAGGCCATGGCTTGTCCCGCAGTGAGAACCGAGAGCACGATCAGGATTGTTGCGGCACGTGACGACATCAGGGTTCGCAGCCCGGGTGAAAGGAGGAGCTTATGAAATCTTCGCCCGGTTCGTCCAGCGTCGCGGTCGACTTGTGCTTGACGGCAGCCGGGGAAGGCGGAAACTGGCTCTCAAAAAACAACGGTTCAGGGAGCCATTCCTATGCGGCTTATCTTCATCGCAACGATGGCGGTTCTCATGGTCGGACAGGCGATGGCCAAGGATGTGCTTTCGGGTGCGAGCCTCTATGAAGATGTGGCGCGCTATGCATCCTTCGGTCTGCACCGCTTCGGCTCCGCGGGCGATCGCGCGACGGCCGACTGGATCGCCGGCGAGATGAAGCAGGCGGGTTTCGAAATCAGCTTCCAGCCCGTCGTGCTCGGGCGGCAATATGTCGTCGAGCGGGCCAGCGCCGAAGCTGCCGGCATCTCTGTCGAGGCGACGCCCTTCTGGTGGCCGCCGGAAGACAAGGCCAGCTTCCATCTCGCCGCGCCGCTCGCGCGCGATGGCGATGTCACCGGCAAGATCCTTCTGCTCGATCTGCCGTTCGATCGCGGCGCGTATCTGGGGCCGACCCATCGTGCGGCGATCGCGGAAGCCGCGGCAAGGAAGCCGGCGGCCATCCTGCTGATGATCGGCAATCCCGCCGACGACCGCTTCGCCTATAACGTCACGCAGGAGGATGCGCCCTGGCCGGTGCCGGTGATCGTGGTCGGTGCGGCATCGCGAGCGGTGTTCGAGCGCGCGCTCGCCTCAGGCGCGCCTGTGACCTTCGACGTCAAGGGCCATTACGAGCGCGATGTAGTCGGCCGCAATGTCATCGCCGAGATCGGAGCCGGCCGTGGGCCGGTCATCGTCGTCTCCACGCCGATGACCGGCTGGTACTCGTGCGTCTGCGAGCGCGGCCCCGGCATCGCCAACTTTCTCGCGCTGGCGCGCACCGTCGCCGCCGAGAAATGGCCGGCGCATCTTGTTTTCATCGCCACCGCCGGCCACGAGATCGGCCATGGCGGCATGGAGCTGTTCTTGAAGCACGGAGCGCCGTCACCGAAGGACACGCTGGCGTGGATTCATTTCGGATCGTCGAACGCCTGCTATGCCTTCGCGGAAGGCGCCCGCACCAATCGGCCCGAGCAAGAGCGTTATCTCGTGCTGAGCAAATCCGCCGTCGCGCTGACCGACGAGGCTTTTGCAAAAGTCGAGGCCAAACGCCTGGTGACGGAGAAGCAGGCGGTCGGTGAGCTGCGCGACGTGCATGCGGCGGGTTACGCCAATTTCCTCGGCATGGCTGGGCGCCATCGGACGTTTCATACGCCGTCCGACGATCTCGCCGCGACCGGGCCCGAGATCCTCGAGCCGGTCGCGCGCGCCTTCGTCGATGCTGCGCGAAAGATCGTCGAACGCGGCAACGCCGCGTTCCGGTAGCGTCAGTTCTGATAGTAACCGCGCGGCTGATAGTATTGCCGGGGCTGTGGCTGATAGTAGCCCTGCTGGCCGTAGCCTTGATTGTAGTACTGCTGCGGCTGCTGCTGTTGATAGACCTGCGCGTCATACAGCGGGCGGCTGGCCGAGCGCGGCGCGGGATAGCGCGTGCCGTTGTCACTGCCGTCGGCCGGATAGATGTAATTGTCGTCCTGCGGCATGTAGCGGCGGGCGGGCTGCGCCGGCGGTGCGAGATTCACGGGATCGCCCGAGGTGGCGTACTGCTCTTCGGCCGGCTGCGGAGCGCGGGCCACCGCAGTATTGGCGCGGCCGCGCGGATTGCGGGCCAGAGCCACCTGGGCCGAGCCGGTCAGCGTCACCGTGGTGTTGAGCACGCCCTGCTGCTGCACCAGCGCGTACAGCGTCGAGGCATTCTGGCGCGACAGCCGTACGCAGCCGTGCGACGCCGGCGAGCCGAGCCGGCCGACCGAGTCGGTGCCGTGGATGGCGTGCCCGACCTTGGTGAAGAAGATCGCGTGCGGCATCGGCGCGTCGTCGAATTCCTTGGAGTAGTGATCCTCTTCCATCCGGAAGGCCCGGAAGGCGCCGCCCGGCGTTTCGCGCGAGGGGATGCCGGTCGACACCGGCCAGTGATAGCGCGCGACGCCGTCGACGGCGACGGTCATCTGCTGATTGTCCTTGTCGACGGTGATCTCGACCTTGGCCTGCGCGGCGCCCGCGCTCAAAAACATCAACGAGGAAAAAGCGATGAAAAAGGAACGCATCTGGAAACGCATTTGAGGGAAACGCATTTGAGTTCTGGCCTCCGGCCTGTTCACGCTAGGCGCCGCGGCTCTCCGTCCCCCGGCGTGCAATATGCCTGCAATCCGGCTTTCGTTCCAGCGGACTGGCCGTCCATCGTTAACGCGATGCCGGGCGTAAGCAAGGCCGCTTTGTGCCGCGCGGCTGGCGGCGGCGCTGACATTTTCGCGAGCGTGCCAAGCAGTCACAACGCCGACAATTCGTCACAAAGGCGCAACCATTCGGCCGCTTCAGGCGTTGATCCTGGCTGCCCTCGACGGGCGGCTTCCGCTGCCCTTTCCCCTTTAATTCCCTTGGGACCGAAGATGAACAAAGCCCGTATCGCCGCCGCGCAATTGCCGGCCGGTTTGCCCGTCCGCCTGCTGTTCGCAGCCGCCGCCATCCTGCTCGCGCTGTTGTCGCTGCCGCAAGCCGGCCACGCCCAGGGCATCGTGCGCGGCGCCCAGGAAGGCTCCTACGAAGGCAACCGGATCGCCGGGCCTGTCGGTGGCGTCGTTGGCGGCGCGGTCGGCGCCGGTGTTGGCGGGGCCGTGGGTGCGGTGGAGGGCGTGTTCGGCATTCCGCATCACCGCCATTACCGCTGCCGCGGCTACTATGACGGCTACCATCGCTTCCACTGCTACCGGTGAGTCCACCGTCGTCATTCCGGCGCGCCCGAAGGGCGAGCCCGGAATCCATTCATCCACCAACTCTGCCGCCTGATGGATTCCGGGCTCGCGCTACGCGCGCCCCGGAATGACAGCTCAGTTCTTCAGCCGGTAACCGGTGCGGAAAATCCACCAGATCACGGCGAGGCAGATCAACAGGAACGCCGTCGTCATGCAGATGCTGACGGACACGCTGACATCCGCGATCTCGTAAAAGCTCCAGCGGAAGCCGGAGATCAGATAGACGACCGGGTTCAGCAGCGCCACCGAGCGCCAGCCTGCCGGCAGCATGTCGATGGAATAGAAGCTGCCGCCGAGGAAGGTCAGCGGCGTCACCACCAGCATCGGGATCATCTGCAGCTTTTCGAAGCCGTCGGCCCAGATGCCGATGATGAAGCCGAACAGGCTGAACGTCACCGCCGTCAGCACCAGGAAGGTCAGCATCCAGATTGGATGGTGGATATGGAGCGGCACGAACAGGCCGGCTGTCGCCAGGATGATGAGGCCCAAAATGATCGACTTGGTCGCGGCTGCGCCGACATAGCCCAGCACGATCTCGACATAAGAGATCGGCGCGGAGAGAATTTCGTAGATCGTGCCGGTGAATTTCGGAAAGTAGATGCCGAACGAGGCGTTGGCGATGCTCTGCGTCAGCACCGAGAGCATGATCAGCCCCGGCACGATGAAGGTGCCGTAGCTGACGCCCTCGACCTCGCTGATGCGCGAGCCGATCGCAGCACCGAACACCACGAAATAGAGCGAGGTCGAGACGACAGGCGAGACGATGCTTTGCAGCAGCGTACGCCAGGTGCGCGCCATTTCGAACAGATAGATGGCGCGGATGGCGCGATGATTCATGACGTCCTCACGAGGTCGACGAAGATGTCCTCGAGCGACGATTGCGTCGTGTCGAGATCGTTGAAGCGGATGCCGGCATTGCGGAGGTCGCTGAGCAGGCTGGTGATGCCGGTGCGCTCGCCCTTGGTGTCGTAGTCGTAGACGAGCGTCGCGCCGCCGTCGCAGAGGTCGAGCTCGTAATGGCTGAGGCTGTCCGGCAGCGTCGTGACCTTGCCCTGCAGATGCAGCGTCAGCCGCTTCTTGCCGAGCTTCTCCATCAACGTCGCCTTGTCCTCGACCAGCACGATCTCGCCCTTGTTGATGACGCCGATGCGGTCGGCCATCTCCTCGGCTTCCTCGATGTAGTGCGTGGTCAGGATGATGGTGACGCCGGATTGCTGCAGCGTGCGCACCACCTCCCACATGCCCTTGCGCAGCTCGACGTCGACGCCGGCGGTCGGCTCGTCCAGGAACAGGATCTGCGGCTCGTGCGACAGCGCTTTTGCGATCATCACGCGGCGCTTCATGCCGCCGGAGAGCGTGATGATCTTGTTGTCCTTCTTGTCCCAGAGCGAGAGGTCCTTCAGCACCTTCTCGATATGGGCGGGGTTCTTCGGCTTGCCGAACAGGCCGCGGGAGAAGCTCACCGTCGCCCACACGCTCTCGAAGGCGTCGGTGTGCAATTCCTGGGGCACGAGGCCGATCAGCGAGCGGGCCTTGCGGTACGAGGTCTGGATGTTCTCGCCGCCGACGAGGACCGTGCCTTCGCTTGGGTTGGCGATGCCGCAGATGATCGAGATCAGCGTGGTCTTGCCGGCGCCGTTGGGGCCGAGCAGCGCAAAAATCTCGCCGCGCTTGATGTCGAGATTGACGTTCTTGAGCGCCTTGAAGCCGGACCCATAGGTCTTCGACAAATTGGCGACGGAAATGATGGAGGACATGATGGCCGCAGGCTGAAAGGTAAGGACTGGGGAGGGGAGGCTGGAACCGTCCCGGGAGGAGGTCAGCGGAGCCCTGAAATAGGAATGCACTTGCCCGGCCGCAATTGGCTGGGGAAAAATGGTCTCAAAACAGGCCCTTCGGTGGTGGGTTTCGGGAAAGTGTTGCGCGATGGTCACGGGCTGCGGCTAAGATTGCCGCTCACGCGCCTCTTTGTTGCGTCTGCGAGCGCGCCGTGGCTACGATTCCGGCCAATCGCAAAGCGTATTGTCCCCAGGGAAAAGATCGATGAGACCGAACGGCCGTCACACCGCCGGCGCCAGCCAATTGTCCGCCCACCGTGTGTGGGCGATCTGCCTGCTCCTGCTGTCAGCTGTTGCCATCAGCCCGACCACCGCCAGGGCCGCGCCCAGCCAGGCCGCCGCCACGACGCATGTCTACCTGCTCCGCGGCGTGCTCAACATCTTCTCGCTCGGCCTCGACACGATCGGCTCCCGCCTCCAGGCGCAGGGCATCCAGGTGACCGTCGCGAACTTCGTGTCCTGGTCCTCGCTCGCCGATGAGGCCGCGGCCAACTACAGGGCCGGTCGCGTCAAGACCATCGTCCTGGTCGGCCATTCCTCCGGCGCGACCGCGCTGCCGGACATGATCGCCAAGCTCAACCAGCTCGGCGTTCCCGTGAAGCTCGCGATCGGCCTCGATTCCGTGTTCAAGACCAGGCTGTCGACCGGAGCCGAACGCTACATCAACATCTATATCGGCGACGGTCCCGGTGAGCCAGTGCGGGCCGCGTCTGGCCTGCGCGGCAAGCTCGACAATGTCGACGTGCGCGGCACCGGCGTCGGCCACATCTCGATCGACAAGAACGAGGCGATCCAGCGCCGCGTCATCGGCGAGATCGACGCCGCCATCATGCGCTCGCGCGCACCGGCAGCTCCGGTCGCCGAGCCCGCCACACCGCGGCGGGCGCGCTCGGCGGCGGCGGCGGCTCCGGCCAGGAACTGAGGCGGTTTGCGCGACCGGCTGCTGTCCGTCGCGCAGCGATCTTTCCGTATTGGCCGGCAAGCGCAGAGATCGCGAGGGGCGGGAGTGAGCGTGTGCGCGTCATCCCCGCGCTCCCTCGTCATCTCATGAAGGCGCGAATGGTGTCCGCGATCTCACTTGAATGCGTTTCCAGCGCGAAATGGCCGGTGTCGAAGAACCGCACCTCGGCGTTGGGATTGTCGCGCTTGAAGGCTTCGGCGCCGGGCGGGATGAAGAACGGATCGTTCTTGCCCCAGACTGCGAGGAACGGCGGCTTGTGGGTGCGGAAATAGTTTTGGAATGACGGATAGAGCGCGACGTTGCTCTTGTAGTCGCCGAACAGGTCGAGCTGCACCTCGTCAGAACCCGGTCGCGCCAGATAGAAATTGTCGAGGTTCTGGCCGTCAGGCGACACCATGGTCGGATCTGGAACGCCATGCGTGTACTGCCAGCGTGTCGTCTCCGGCGTGAGGAAGGCGCGGAGCGCGTCGCGGTTCGCCGGCGAGGGATCCTGCCAATAGGCCTTGATCGGGGTCCAGCCGTCGCTGAGGCCGTCCTCATAGGCGTTGCCATTCTGCGAGATGATGGCCGTGATCCGCTCGGGGTGGCGCAGCGCCAGCCGGAAACCGGTCGGCGCGCCATAGTCGAAGACGTAGACCGCAAAGCGATCGAAGCCGATCACTTCGGTGAAGCGCTCGATGACGCGCGCGATATTGTCGAAAGTATAGGCGAAGGTTTCGCGTGAGGGCATATCGGACTGGCCGAAGCCGGGCAGGTCCGGCGCCACGATGTGAAACTTGTCCGCGAGCAACGGGATCAGATCACGGAACATGTGGCCGGCACTCGGGAATCCGTGCAGCAACAGCAGCTTTGGCCCATCCGAAGGACCCGCCTGGCGATAGAAAACCTTGAAGCCATCGACGTCCGCGGTGCGATACGTGGTCGGGGACATGACCGTTCTCCGTGAGATTAGTAACCTGTATAACGCCAATGAAAAGGTTACATACTACGAGTAACTTGTCAAACGCCATATAAGAGGTTACGCATGTTCGGCCACCTTCAGATCGGCTGGGACCGCTCCATGAACAGACCGCCTGCCGTGTTCATCGCCGACGCGCTCGGCCTCGATTTCCTGAATTCAGTCGCGACGCCGGTCGATACGCCCGTCGATTGGCTCAACGATGGTGATGGTCTGTTCGACTGGCTGGCGCAGGCGGGGCTGGTGCCGACAAACGAGTTGGAGGCGCTGAGGGCGCGTGCGATGCCGGGCGAGTTGGACAAAGTCGCCGATGAGGCCAGGGCCTTGCGCGAGTGGTTCAGGGCTTTCGTTCGCAAGCATGCAGGCCGGCCGCTCGCGGTAGATGCGTTGCGCGAGCTCGGTCCGCTGAACAGCCTGCTGGAGCGCGACGAAGCCTTCAGTCGTATCGAAGCACGGGACGACGACGGCAATCAGTCCCTCGCGCTACGGATGACGCGGCGCTGGGAATCACCTGAATCCCTGCTGCTGCCGCTCGGCGAGGCAATGGCGAAATTCGTCTGCGATGAAGACTTTTCCGACGTGAAGGCGTGCGAGGGTCATAACTGCACGATGCTGTTCGCGGACCACACCCGCAGGCGGGCGCGGCGATGGTGCGCGATGGCGATCTGCGGCAACCGCGCCAAGCAGGCCGCACACCGCGACCGGCTCAAGAGCAGACATTGACCGAGGGCAGCGCCATATGCGGCGCAGCCTAGGCAGCCGTCACGCGGACCGGCATGCTCTCCAGCCCACGCAGGGAATTGTTGAGCCTGCGTCTGGGCTCTGCCGTGAGCTCGATGGTCTTCACGCGCCGTGCGAGCTCGCCGAAGATCAATTCGCCTTCCAGACGTGCGATCATCTGCCCGACACAGGCGTGAATGCCGGCGCCGAAGCCGACATGTCCGGTCGCACTCCGTTCGACCTCGAAGCGGTCCGCGTTGTCCCAGCGCGCGGGATCGCGGTTGGCTGAGGCCATGAACAGCAGCACCTTGCGGTGCGCTGGGATCACGCCGCCACGCGTCTCGACCTCGCGCGAAGTGGTTCGGAAGAACGTCTGCACCGGTGAGTCGTAGCGCAGGCCTTCCTCGAAAGCGTTGCGCGCCAGCTCCGGCTTGTGGTGTAGCTTGCGATATTCATCCGGGTGTGTGGCGAGTGCCAGCAGGGTATTGCCGATGCCATTGACGGTGGTGTCGATCCCCGCGGTGAGGAACGGCCGCACCAGGTGCGTTGCTTCGTGCTCGGTGATCTCGCCGTCGTCGGCCGCCTGGTAGATCATCATGCCGAGCCCGTCGGGCTGCAGCGCGTCCCGAGCGCAGCATTCCATGATCCAGCTCTGTGCGGCGAGGCCCGCCTTGCGCGATGTGGCCAGCATCTCGTTCTCCGGGCCAAAGCTGTCGAACACGAACGTGCTCCAGGCCAGCAATTTCTCGCGGCCATCCGGCCGGATGCCGATCGCATCCGGAAACACTTTCATGGGATAGGCCTCCGCAAGATCGGCCACGGCATCGAAGGTGCCTTTGTCGATCAGCTCCGAGACCTTCCTCTCCGCCTCCTGCTGAAACGTCTCGCGCAGCTTCCTTGCGACGCCCGGAGACAGGGTGCGGCCGAGGACGCGGCGGCCCTTGTCGTGATCGGGAGGATCGATCTGGAGTGTCAGCGGCTTCGGCAGGGCAGGATTCATCCCGTGAAGCCCGACGCCCTCGCCGCTGATGAAGGTCTTCCAGTCCTTCAGCGCCGCCTCGACCCCAGCATAGCCCGCCATGGCCCACACGTCGTAACGCGCGAGAGTGAACACGGGCCCCAGCGCACGCAAGGTTTCGTAGGCAGGATACGGATCGATCAGGAAATCAGGTGCAAACGGGTCGGCCTGGCTACACGCGATGCCGGTCATCGTGAACTCCTGATGCTGCTTATTGACTGGAGAGTGGACACTTGCCTTCGCGCTCCGAGCGGAATGCGTCCTCGCCCTTGATCGTGGCGACGACCTTCAGCAGGTCCCAGGCCGAACTCGACTCCTCGGGCGCCTTGACCTGGAGCAAATAGAGCGGATGGATTTTGCGTCCGTCCCTCCGGATGTAACCTTTGCCGAACAGCGGATCGTCCGTCGGCATCTCCTTCATCGCGGCAACGACGGCCTTGCCGTCCTTGGCGCCGCCGGCCTTGTCGACCGCCTTGAGGTAGTGAATGACCGAGGCATAGACGCCGGCCTGCATGTCGTTGGGATAGGCCTTCGAGGGAATGCGCTCGGCGAAGCGTTTGGCGAAAGCCCGCGTGCCGTCGTTCAGATCCCAGTAGAACGGGTTCATGATCTGCGCACCCTGCGCAAACTTCAGTCCGAGTGAGGGAAGGCCATTCATCCCTAGGATCAATCCGACCAGCTTGTGGTCCTTGGTCAGCCCGAACTCGGCGGCCTGCTTCATCGAGGTGATGGTATCGTCGCCGGCATTGGCGAAGCCGACGACGTTCGCGCCCGAAGCCTGGGCCTGGAGCAGGAAGGAGGCATAGTCGGCCGTTCCCAGCGGATGCCGCACGCTGCCGAGCACTTCGCCGCCGGACGCTTTCACGGCCTCCGCGGCCTGCTTCTCCAGATCGTGACCGAACGCATAGTCGGCGGTGATGAAGAACCACTTCTTGCCGCCCTGCTGCACGATCGCCTTGCCGAGGCCGCGCCCGTAAGCATAGGTGTCGTAGGTCCAGTGTACGGTGTTCGGCGTGCATTTCTCGCCGGTCAACAGCACCGTGCCGGCCCCCGATCCGACGAAGACCTTGTTCTTCTCGGCGCTCATGCCGGCGACAGCGAGCGCGATCGAGGAGTTGGGGATGTCGAAGATCGCGTCCACGCCGTCATTCTCGTACCAGCGCCTGGCGATGCCGATCCCGATGTCGGTCTTGTTCTGGTGATCCGCCGCGACGACCTCGACGGGCTTGCCGGCAGCCTTGCCGCCATAATCCTCGACGGCCATTTTTGCGGCGACGACCGAGCCGATCCCCTGATAGCTCGCGAACGGACCGGATTGGTCGTTCAGGATGCCGATCTTCACGGCATCCTGGGCGAAGCCCGGCGCGGCAACCAGCGTCGAAGCCAAAATGCACAATTTGTGCAGGAATTTGCTGTTCATTGTGTCCCTCCCATGGGCGGTCTTGGTGCCGCTAAATAATAGTTATATTTTATAGCTATTTTTGAGAGTGTCAATTCGGCTGAGCCGGTGGCCGCCGCGGATTGAGGATCATGAGCTTGAAAACCGTAAGACCCGGGTTGAAGTCCGACCAGCAGCCGGAGAAATCGCTGGACCTGCGCGCGCTCCGGCGGACGCCCGGCTTCATGCTGCGTCTCGCGCAATTGAAGTTCTTCGAAGGCTTTTACGAGGAGTTCGCCGCGTTGGGCCTGACGCCAGCGACCTATGCGATCTTCGCCGTCATTCGTGACAATCCCGGCGTGCCGCCGAGCAGCCTCGCCAGCCTGCTTCGGCTGCGCCTGCCGAACCTGATCAAGATCCTGAACGAGCTCGAATCGTCCGGCTTCATCAAGCGCAATCGCTCGAAGGCGGATCGCCGTGCCGTCGAGCTGATGCTGACGCCGAAGGGCGCAAAGCTCATTGCCGAGGGGGCAAGGCTGACCGAGCCCTACAACGAAAAGATGCTGGCCCCGCTCAGCGCGGCCGAGCAGCGCGCGCTGCTGGAATTGCTGAACCGCCTCCTGCCGCTCTAGGGTCGGGCTCTATCGCTTCCTGACCAGCTTCAGGGGACGACCGGCCTTCTGAATGCGGGGCTTGATCGCAACGCTCTGTGCGTCGGGCGGGTTCAGGAAGCGGACGAGCATCGTTCTCAGATGCTCTACGCTCTGCTTGATATCCAGCTTCGGATTGCGGATCGGCATGGCGCGTGACCCGTCGATGAGGGCGATCAGGATGTTTGCCGTCGCGTCCGGATCGAGTCCCGGATCCACCCGTCCCCGGTCTTGCGCCTGGCGCAGGAAATCGCTCCACATGCGGCGAACCGCCCTGGTGTGGCGTTCGATGATCTCGGCGAATTCCGGATTGCGGGCGGCCTCCGCGAGGCCATCCAGATTGAGGATCTGGGCGGGACGAAATCGCAGGCTGGTTTCCTCGATATCGACGAGCAGCGCCTCGATCACGTCGGGGGCAGCTAGAATTTTTTCGAACTTTTCGGTCGACCGCGCGAGACCGAGGTCGATCATCGCCTCGATGATCGCCACCTTGCTCGGAAAGTAGTGATAGAGGTGGCCCGGACTGATGCCGGCTTCGGTGCAGATATCTGTCGTGCTGGCGCCGCGGAAGCCGTCCCTGATGAAGCAGCGGATCGCCGCGCCGAGGATTTCCCCGCGCTTCTGCTCATGCTTGACGGGATCGACTTTCCTCAAATGGGACATCTCCATTCACACTCGCCCCGTTTAGCACGACGGTCCGCCACGAGAAAATCAAAATTAGAGAGTTCCATCTATTTACGTTGACGGATGTTGCGGGGCGTGAGAAGTGATTATTAGAGCGATCTCTCTAATAAGCTGCCGATGCGGGAATGGGACCATGCGCTTTCCACGGACGGCCCTGATGGGTGCCGCGCTTGCGCTCGGAGGGTGTGCGACCGCGCCGCTCGAACAGGCCGGCTCGCTCAGGAGCTACGACCGGATGTCGGAAGCGAACGGGCTGGTGACGCGATCGAAAATCCGCGTGAACAAGCAGGATGTGCTGGCGGCGAAGACGATCCGGATTGCATCGACCGTCTTTCCCGCGCGCACCGATGTCGTGTTGAACGAAAAGGAACGTCGCCTGGTTGCAAACGCCATCAGCCGCGAGCTGTGTCTCCGCCTGAGCGAGCGCTTCCGTATCGTCTCATCCGATGACGACGCCGATCTCACGGTGCAGGCGACGGTGACGCATGCCGCGCCGACCAGCCCGACCGCCTCCGGCGCATCGAAAGCCCTGTCGATTGCCAAGACCGTTGCGCTTCCCGGCGTGCCTGTACCGGTGCCGAGGCTCCCGGTCGGGCTCGGCAGCCTGTCGGTCGAGGCGGAAGCGCGCGACTTTGCAGGATTTCAGAAGGCGGCCATGGTCTGGGCGCGTGGCGCCAACTCGCTTACCAACTCTCCGCGGGTCGCCAATGAGGGCGATGCCTACGATCTCGCCGCCGATTTCGGCACGGACTTCGCAAAACTGGTTACGACCGGAGAATCGCCGTTCGGCGGCATCCCTGCGCTGCCGCCGATGGACAGCATTCCCGTGCGCTTCGGCGGTGCGCCCAAATATGTCGCCTGCGAAGCGTTCGGACGGTTTCCCGGCATCACCGGCTTCGCGGGGCAGGGGCTCGGCCTGCCGCCGGCCTGGACCGATTCCGGCGCCAAGGAGAGCCCGGCCAACAATGCGGCCCCGCCGCCTGTGTCAGGAGCGAATTCAGAGCAGGCGCTGACACAGTGATGCGGCTGCGCGCCCCGCAACATCCGAGCTCGACATATTGGTCGCCGATCAGAGTCAATGACATGCTGACATCCGGAATAACTCGCCCTTCCCAACACGCTTTGCGTCAAAGCACAGCGCGCGATGATGCGCGGGCGAGCAGCGTTCCCCTGTTCACGGCCGATGAAGCTTGGAGCCGGACGAACGCAGATCGGCGTGCAGTGGATGAGAGGGATGACCAGGACTCGATGCTCGAGCCCGGCTTCTGGATGACGGCCCTGGTCGCGTTCCTGCCCACGGTCGCCGGCTGCCTCTATCTCGTCCTGACCCGGGGATGAGGCGCGCAGCGAGCGCGGCACCGGGGACAAGCGATGCATCCACGATATGAGTTGGCGCGGTGCGGCCAGCGAAGCTCCGTCTTCGGCCGTCGCAGATCGCTGGCGGCCTTGTCCGCCGTCTTGACGCTGCTACTGGCGGGATGCGCGTCGAGCGGGAATTTGCCTCCTGTCTATCATCCTCCGCGTCCGCCTGGTGCCGAGGCGGTGCAGGAGGGCGTCAGGAAGGCAGCCGCCGAAGTCAAGCTGACCGGGGGACTCGAGACATCCGGCGTCCGTCCTACCGACCACGGGCCGGGGTCGTATTTCGTCTGCCTGAGGCAGCGCGGTGGTCCGTCTGACAGACACCCGGCCTATTCGGTCTTTTTCGACGATGACGCCTACAAGGGAATTCAGAGCTCGGTGATCCTCGATACCTGCGAAGCCCAGCCATGGGCTCCGTTCAATTGATGCCGGGGATGCAAGGGGGCAGAATGAGAACCTCGACCGACGGGCGTCACGGGCCCGGTTCCGTGCCCCAAAATCCACCCAATCGGTGGTCACTAAGCCCCCGGAGGGGGCCTTTGCCTCCCATGGTGGGACTGCTGGACTGATGATCGATCTGAGACGGCTGGTCGTGCTGGCGGCGGTTGCGCTGCTCGCCCTGGGCACCGGCATGGCCGTTGCCTCACCTGCGAAGCCGAAGCGCCCCGCGGTCGCGACCGCTGCGCCGCCGCCTCCTGCCCCGCCCGCCGAACCGCTGCCGCCGCCAAAAATCTACCTGTTCCGTGGCGCCATGGGGCCGATCTTCTCGACCGGCATGGACCGGCTCGGCGAAAAGCTGACGAAGGCCGGCTTCTCGGCCGACGTCTATGAATTCACCATCTGCCGATGGGTCGGCGATCGTGTCATCTCCAGCTACAAGGAAACACCGGCGCCGATCGTGCTGATCGGCCATTCCATGGGCGGGCTGTGCTCGGTCGTGATCTCCGAGATGGCGGCCAAGGAGAACATCCGGATCAGCCTCGTCATCGCCATCGATTCCGCGCATGCGACCGGCGACGTGCCGCTCAATGTCGAGCGCTTCATCAACATCTTCCTCTCCGACAGCGTGCTCGGCGGCGGCGACGTCGTGGCCGTGCCCGGCTATCGGGGCCATTATGCGAGCTACGACCTCAAGGAGAACAGCCGCGTCTCGCACATCAACATCGAGAAGTCGGACGACATCCATCGCCAGATCATCGAGATGGTGACGCAGCTGCCACGCATCCCCGCGCAGAGCCAGGCCGATGCGGTGCCGCTGCGCTATCTCGTTCCGGCGAACACGCCGGTCGAATTGTGGGACAGCGGCGTGCGGGTGCCCGTGCGCGCCGGCGACACCATGGAGAGCATCGCCGCCGCCCGCCGCGTGCCGCTGTGGACGCTGGCGCAGAGCAACTCGCTGGCGGAGAACGCGACCCTCACCCCCGGCCAGTCCATCATCGTCCCGCGCCATCTGACGCCGCCCGAGCCTATGGCCGCGATGGCGGCGCCGGCGCCGCCGCCGCAAGGGCGGAAGTAGGGCTCTTCGCCTCTCCCCGCGTGCGGGGAGAAGCCGGATCGCATCGCAGATGCGATCCGGGTGAGGGGGACTCTCCGCGAATCTAACTGTCACCATCCTTGCTGAGGCAGCCCCTCACCCCAACCCTCTCCCCGTAAGAACGGGGCGAGGGGGCGCACTTGCGTTCGCGGCGCTAGCTTGGCCTCAGACGTTCGTCCCGTGGATCGCGTCGATCACGGCGTCCGTGACTTCCTTCGTCGTCGCCTTGCCGCCGACGTCGGGCGTCAGCACGCCGGCCGCGCAGACGCGCTCGACCGCCGACATCAGCCGTATTGCCGCGTCCTTCTCGCCGAGATGCTCGAGCATCTGGGCACCGGTCCAGAAGGTCGCGACCGGGTTGGCGATGCCCTTGCCGGTGATGTCGAACGCCGAGCCGTGGATCGGCTCGAACATCGAGGGGAAGCGGCGCTGCGGGTCGATGTTGCCGGTCGGCGCCACCCCGAGGCTGCCGGCGAGTGCGCCGGCAAGATCGGAGAGGATGTCGGCGTGGAGGTTGGTCGCAACGATCGTGTCGAGGCTCTTCGGATGCAGCGTCATTCGCACCGTCATGGCGTCGACCAGCATCTTGTCCCAGGTGACATCGGGGAATTCGGTCGCGACTTCGGCTGCGATCTCGTCCCACATCACCATGCCGTGGCGCTGCGCGTTCGACTTGGTGACGACGGTCAGGAACTTGCGCGGCCGCGACTGCGCGAGCTGGAAGGCGTAGCGCATGATGCGGGTGACGCCGACGCGGGTGAACACCGCGACCTCGGTGCCGACTTCTTCCGGAAGGCCCTTGTGGGCACGGCCGCCCATGCCGGCATATTCGCCTTCCGAGTTCTCGCGCACGATCACCCAGTCGAGATCGCCGACGCCGACATTGCGCAGCGGCGAGGCGACGCCGGGCAGGATCTTGGTCGGCCGCACATTGGCGTATTGGTCAAAGCCCTGGCAGATCGGCAGGCGCAGGCCCCACAGCGTGATGTGGTCGGGCACGTCGGGCGCGCCGACCGCACCAAAGTAGATCGCGTCGAACTTCTTCAGTTCAGTGAGGCCATCCGCCGGCATCATCACGCCGTGCTTCTTGTAATAGTCCGAGCCCCAGTCGAACGTCTTGACGTTGAAGGCGAGGTCGCCGCTGCGTTTTGCCAGCGCCTCCAGCACGCGGACGCCGGCCGAGATGACCTCGGGGCCGATGCCGTCGGCCGGAATTGCTGCGATCGAATGAGTGCGCATGAAGATGCTCCGTTTGAGATGTCAGTGGGATTGCGGGACGGGTTCGACGGGCGCGGTCTGCGCGCGCGACAATAGCAGGGTCAGGACCGCCGAGAGAACGAGCAGGCCGCTGACGAAATAGAGTCCGCCGACAAAACTGCCGGTCTGGTCCTTGATCCAGCCGATCATGGCCGGACCGACGAAGCCGCCGAGATTGCCGATCGAGTTGATGGTGGCGATCCCGGCCGCGGCCGCGGGGCCGGAGAGGAACAGCGTCGGCATGCTCCACAGCGGCGGTTTTGCGGAAGAGATGCCGATGTTCACGAGAGCGAGCGCGACCAGCACGGCGACGACGCCGGCCGCAAGACCGGCATAGGCGAGCCCCACGGCCGCGAGCAGGCAGGCGAGCACGACGTGCCAGGTGCGCTCGCCGGTGCGGTCCGAATGCCGCGCCCACAGAACCATGGCGACGACGGCGGCGGTTGCCGGCAGCGCATTGAGGAAGCCGACCTGGAGCGTGGACAGGCCGAACTGCTTGATGATCTGTGGCGCCCAGACGCCGAGCGTGTAGAGGCCGGCCGAGGTGCCGAAATAGATCAGCGACAGCGCCAGCACCCGCGGGTCCGCAAGTCCGCGCCAGATGCTGTGGCTCGCGGTCGCGGCTTTGCTGGTGGTCTCCGCGTTCATGGTCTCGACCAGCCAGCGCCGCTCGTCCTCCGCGAGCCATTTCGCCTTCTCGGGGCGATCGGTCAGGAAGCCCAGCACGACGAAGCCGAGCAGCACGGCCGGCACCGCTTCGAGCACGAACAGCCATTGCCAGCCCTTGAAGCCGAGATGGCCGTCCATCTCCAGCAGCGCGCCTGATATCGGCGAGCCCAGCACGGTCGAGAGTGGCGCGGCCGCCATGAACAGCGCGGTCACCGCGGCACGCTGGCGCGCTGGGAACCAGTAGGAGAGATAGAGGATGATGCCGGGGAAGAAGCCGGCCTCGGCGACGCCAAGCAGGAAGCGCAGCACGTAGAAGCTGGTCGCGCCCTGCACGAACGCCATCGCGGCCGAGACGAGGCCCCAGGTGATCATCACCCGCGCGATCCAGATCCGCGCGCCGACCTTGTGCAGGATGATGTTGGAGGGCACCTCGAACAGGAAGTAGCCCCAGAAGAAGATGCCGGCGCCGAAACCGTAGACGGTGGGCGACAGGCCGATGTCCTTGTTCATGGTCAGCGAGGCGAAGCCGATATTGACGCGGTCGATGAAGGCCACGAAGTAGAGCAGCATGATGAAGGGAACGATGCGCCAGGTGATCTTGCGCAGCACGCGCGTCTGAATCTCGCTCGCCACCCTGGCCTCCTCGAGTTCCGGTTTGTTGTTGTATCGGCGGACCCGGAGGTCCACGCCGGCAACGAGCCTAGGCGGGGGAAGGAGGCATACTCAATTGGCGCTGGTTTATACAAAAAAATGATATAATCCTCGCCTGGCGAGACGAGAGGACCTTGAATGGAATTGCATCAGTTGCGATGCTTCGTGGCAGCGGCCGAGCAGCTGCATTTCGGCCATGCGGCGCAGCAGCTCCAGATGCTGCCCTCCGCGCTCGGCCGGCAGATCAGGCTGTTGGAAGAAGATCTGGGAACGCGGCTGTTCGCACGGACCACGCGCGCGGTGTCGCTGACGGAAGATGGTTCGACGCTGCTGCGCGATGCCCGCGCCATCCTCGCCCGGGTCGAGGCGGTCGAGAGCAATCTGCGCAACCGCTCGCGCGCGGGCGCTGCGCGGCGGCTGCGGGTCGGCGCCATCGACAGCGCGGCGGCGGGATTGCTGCCGCCGCTCTTGCGCGATTTCCGCGACAAGCATCCTGAGATCGCGGTGCAGCTGCTCGAAGACAAGACCGTTCGGTTGCTGCCGAAGATTTTGACCGGCGCGCTGGATCTCGCCTTCGTCCGCCCGCCCGACAGCGCGGACAAGCGGCTCGAATTCCGCGATCTGCTCCAGGAGACTGCCATCGTGGCGTTCCCGCAGCGCCATGCGCTCGCCGCGCGCAAGTCGATCACGCTGGCGCAGATCGCCGACGAGGCGATGCTGGTGCCGGACCGCCGCTCGCGGCCGCACAGCCATGACCTCACGATCAAGCTGTTCGAGCAGGCGGGGCTGACGCCGCGCATCGTGCAGGTCGCCGACGAGAAGCAGACCATCATCCATCTGGTGGCAACGAAGCTCGGCGTTGCGATCGTGCCGCGCTGGACCACGCGGATGGCGGTATCAGGCGTGCGCTTCGTGCCGCTGCGGCCGAAGCAGAGCGGACCCATCGGCCGGCTGCCGCTTGCCGCCGCATGGCTGCGCGGTTCGCGCGACCCGGCCCGCGATGCCATGCTGGCGGTGCTGGAGGCGCGCCTGCGCAGCTATGCGCGGGAGGCGTGAGCGGCTATGACATTGGCTTGGCGAGAAGGTGGGACGCGATGACTGGACAGAAAGATTCGAACGAATTGCGGGTTGCCATCGCAGGCCTGGGCTCGATCGGCACCAAGATCGCGTCGGCGCTCGATCAGGGTATCGAGGGCTTGACCCTGTCGGCCGTCGCGGTCCGCAATCCCGCAAAGCATCAGGCCTTTATCGGCGGTCTGCGCCGTCCGCCGCAAATCGTGCCGATCGAGCAGCTCGGCGAAGTCGCCGACATCGTGGTCGAGTGCGCTCCGAGCAGCCAATTGCGCGCGATCGTCGAGCCCGCGGTGAAACGCGGCAAGGCCGCGGTCGTCGTCAGCGTCGGCGGGCTGCTCGATAATTTCGATCTCGTCGATCTCGCCCGCGCCAATGGTGGCCGCATCATCGTGCCGACCGGCGCGTTGATCGGGCTGGACGCCGTCAACGCCGCCGCAATCGGCACCATTCATTCGGTGAAGATGGTGACGCGCAAGCCGATCGACGGCCTGAAGGGCGCGCCCTTCATCGTCGAGAACAACATCGATATCGACAATCTGCGCGAGCCGCTCAAGCTGTTCGAGGGTACCGCGCGTGAAGCCGCAAAGGGCTTTCCGGCCAATCTCAACGTAGCGGTCGCGCTGTCGCTCGCGGGCGTCGGGCCCGACCGCACCTCGGTGCAGATCTGGGCCGATCCGACCGTGTCGCGCAACGTTCACCGCATCGAGGTCGAGGCGGATTCGGCGCGCTTCTCGATGTCGATCGAGAACATCCCGTCGGAGAATCCCAAGACGGGCCTGATCACGGCGCTCTCCGTGATCGCGCTGCTGCGCAAGCAGCGCGCCACGCTTTGTGTCGGAACGTAACCTCTACGCCCCCGTCACGCGCCAGATCACATTGCCGACGTCGTCGGCCATCAGCAGCGACTTCTTGTCCGGGCCGATCACGACGCCAACCGGACGGCCGTAGGATTCCTTCTCGTCCGGGGACAGGAAGCCCGACAGGATGTCGCGACCCGGGCCGGACGGGCGGCCGTTCTCGAACGGGATGAACACCAGCTTGTAGCCCGAGAGAGTGCTGCGATTCCACGAGCCGTGCTGACCGATCACCATGCCGTCGGGGAAGCCGGGCAGCGTGCCCGCCGGCATCCAGCACAGGCCGAGCGAGGCGGTGTGGCCGCCGAGCGCGTAGTCCGGCGTCAGCGCCTTGGCGACCATCGCGGGATCCTGCGGCACGCGATCGTCCACCGTCTTGCCCCAGTAGCAATAGGGCCAGCCGTAGAAGCCGCCGTCGCGCACGGAAGTGAGATAGTCCGGCGGCGTCTCGTCGCCGAGCCCGTCGCGCTCGTTGACGACGGTCCAGAGCACGTTCGTATTGGGCTCCCACGCGAGTCCAACCGGATTGCGCAGGCCCGCACCAAAAATGCGATGCGTGCCGGCGGCGAGATCGAGCTCATAGACCGCGGCGCGGCCTTGCTCGACCTCCATGCCCATCTCGGCAATGTTGCTGAGCGAGCCGACGCCGGCATAGAGCTTCTTGCCGTCGGGGCTTGCGAGCAGGCTGCGCGTCCAGTGGCCGCTCGGCTTGAACGTCGTGAGCCGCTTGCCCGGCGCGGTGATGCGGTCGGCATTGGCGACATAGGGGAAGGCCATCACGCCGTCGGTGTTGCCGACATAGAATGTGTTGCCGACCAGCGCCATGCCGAACGGCTGGCTGAGGTTCTCCATGAAGGCGCCGCGCACTTCCGCGACGCCGTCGCCGTCCTTGTCGCGCAGCAGCGTGATGCGGTTGGCGCTGACGCCGAGCGCTGCGGCGCGCCGCATCGTCGCCTGCATCGCATAGTGAAACACCGACCTCGGCGCGCCCGCAATCTGCGTCGCCTCCGCGATCAGCACGTCGCCATTCGGCAGCACCTCGATCCAGCGCGGATGGTCGAGCGCGGTCGCGAACGCATTGACCTTGAGCCCGGGGGCGACCGTCGGCTTCTGCCCCTCGCTCCAACCCCTGGCCGTCGGCATCTTCAGCGTCGGGATTGCGCCTTGCGGCTTGGCTTCGGGAATGGAGGGCGTCTGGCCCCAGGCCGGCGCAGGCATGGTGCCCGATAACTTCCGCCATTGCAGCGCGATGCCACCGAGGAGCGCAACGAACTGCGCGAAGATGCTGGAAAATGTCATGAGAACCCCTGTCGAACCCTAGGCACAGTGCACAGTCCAACACCGGATCGCACCAAGCCCCGCGCGGGCTCAGGCCTGATCGTCGACCTCTCCAGATCCACGATGAATGTCGTCATGCCCAGTTGCGCGCGCATCCAACTGGGTCGTGGGACAAAGGTCAACCGTTGCGGAACTCGACCAGCGCCTATTCCCGTGGAATGGCAGCCGACCAAATTTGCATGGAGAGAGGAAGATCAGCGGCCGATCTGCCGGTCCAGCCGCCGGCGCGGGCCTCTGCTGCTACGCTAGGCACGCCCAAAGAACTGACTGATTTTCGGTGCCATTGCCCGCCGCGCGCCGTTACGACATCTCCAGGCATGCAACTGGTTAACCATCCGTTAACCACAGCTATTCATGATACTGCCCGTGTATGTGTGTTCGCGACGAGCTTGAACTGCATGGCGCAGCGTGGTTCCAGAGCGCCAGTTGGAGGGGATGAAGGCATCTTGAGCTTTCCCTCACCGCTGGCACCAGACAAGGGAGCAACAGCCCTCGATCTGGTATATCAAGCGGCCGATGTCTTCCGCGATATGGAGAAGCACGCCCGCGAGACCGAAGCCCGTGCCCAATCGCTTTGCACGAGCGCCTTAGAAAGATTGCAACTGGCCGAAGGGCGAGCCGAGGCCGCCGAGCGCGCACAGCGTGAACTCACCGTAACCACCCAACGTAAGCTGCAAGATGCTTGCCGAGCGCTGGAGCAAGCCCAGTGCTGCATTGAAGCTCATAAGGATAAGTTGACGGCCATAGAGCTTCGCGCCGAAGTTGCGGAAGCCGAAGCGCGACAAGCCAAGGAAGCGCTCGCGCTCGTTGAAGAGGCCATTCGCAAGCGTCTGCTTTGCGCAAATCCGCATGCCGATGGCAGGTTGGCAGCGGTAGCCTGATCAATTGCGACTGCAATGGCTCACTGGGGGCTACCGCGCGGACCGGCGCGGCACGGGCGAACTACCCCTGCTGCAAGCCTGGCGGTAGCCACCTCCTTGAGCATTTGAAATCGGCTGGGATTGGGTTCGATCCAAATAGGGGCTGGTGCAGCCTGAGAGGCTCATTTTACTTGCGGGACAAGACGCCGCGTGACCCGCGCGCCAATCCAAATGACAGAGCCAAACGATAACGAACTATTAACCATGTTGGGCTATCTGGAGAATTGGGCATTCGGGGCGCGTGTGCTGGCTTGCGAGCCAGCCGGTAGCGTAGGCGTGGACCCATGGCCTTTGACCCGGAAGAACTCGTCACCCTGACAGATCACGGCTCGATGAAACTGCGCGCGGCGGTATCGCGCGCGATGACGTTGCCACCCAAGGAACGCAAGCGGACGACAATCGTCCGCGAGGGTGAACCGGCGATCCTGCATTTCGAGCAGATCAAAAACCTTGCGGCGCGGTGGAACGCACGGCTCGCGCCAATCGACTGACTAGTTTTGCTGTGCTGGTGTCAATCGAGCCCCGAGCCCCCAAAGAGGCGGCCCGTGCACGGCCTCGTCGACCCTCGGTAAGCACGAGTTTGATGCCGGTCGCCGCATGCGGATTACCGTTCGTTGCGACCTGCGTCCGCGAGCGTTGCCGAGATATCTCGCAATGAGCGCCGACCGCCCTTGAGCGGCACCCGCGCGACGCTTGGCTTCCGCTGCCCGTTAAGATTTCATTAACCTTACGAGAGCAAGTCTTTTGGCTGGGGCCGGGCGGATCATTCGCAAGGAAAATCCCATGCCAAATCTGGAAGAGGCAATTCGCGAGCGCGCCTACCACCTCTGGGTCGCCGATGGTCAACCCGACGGAAAGGCGGAAGTCCATTGGATGCATGCGCAATGCGAAATTCTCGCGACGTCGGTCGCAAGCCCTGCCGCGGCTGACATTGCAGTGACAAAACCCGCCAGAAGGGTGCGATTCCCGAAAAAGCAAAACTCGCGCTGACGGGTCGAGCGCGAGGACGTGCGCCATTCGCAATTCGGTCGGCAGGCTGCCGGTTTTCGTTAGAAATGACATCCAACGATGCGGGAATTGGCAGCCTCGCTAACCCAAATTTCTTCGAGAGGAACAGACAACAACACCTAGACTATTCGTCGGGTCGGCAGTTCAATTGGCATTGGTTGATCGAGTCGGTTTCTCGCACCATCCAGCGCCGAGAGCGACGAGCGCCGACGTGACCAGAGCCGATGGCAACCAGTGTCCGACGGGACCAGCGTCCATAAGGCCAGCGTCAAAGAGGCCAGGGTCCAGAAGGCCAGCGTAGAGCGAGCATCAACCCTGCAAGCAGCCCGCCAAGTCTGCTCGCAGCCCAACTTGGCAAGACACGGCAAGGCCTTTGCCAGCGAAGAGCCTTTGAGGCTTTTGGGACCATCGGTAACTCCGATGGTCCCTTTTCATTGTGGTGCCATTGGCGCGAGACATCGGGCGGCTGGTGCTTCCGCGTTCACCATGCAATCGAGCGAGGAACGCTATTTGATCGTCGCGTGCACAGTGATTACCGACGTGCCAGAAGCTGTCGGTCCCTGACCCGTCGCTTTGATGGCAAAGGTATCGCTACCCTTATATTTGGCCTTTGCCTTGTATTCGAACGTAGACAGGTTGAGCCTTTTCAGCTTGCCGTGTGTCGGCTTTTGAGAGATGTCCGAGCCACTCACCGTGCCGCGCATCTTGATTGGAAATTGGCAACTTCCTCCGGACGTGAGGTCAATGTCGGCCGTCGAGTTCTCGCCCCAATCCGCTAGTGTGCCTGAGATTGAGCATTCAGAAACGGCCGCCGCCCGAGATACAGACAGTAGGCTTGGACAGCTAGCGATGAGCGCCAACGCGGCGACCTTTGACAACTGCATAATAGGCTTCTCCGTAGCGTTGTCAGTTTACGGACATCACTCCTCTGGCACCCCGGCTAGGGCTAGGCCGCATGCCCTCGCAGACCCGCTCTCGTCCTGCGAGATATTTCGTATCGTCGCTTGCTTGGCTGACAAGCAAGCGACTGATGGTAAAGCTTGGATCGAGCGCAAGTCCGACACTAGCAGTAACGTCGTGCAGAGAAAGCGGAACGCAGCGACCGCGCCTTCAGGACGCTTCACCGCGGCGACAGGAACGGAATGATCATCGGCACGCGACGGCAATAGGCGCCGTAGGCGTCTTCGCCGAGCTCCTTGGACAGAAACACCTCTTCCATCCGGCCCTTCTGCCACATGCCGAGCGAGATCAGGATGGCGCCGAGGATCGTCGTTACGAGGCCGATCGCGATGCCGGTGACGAGCATGCCTGCAATCAGTCCCGTGTAGATCGGGTGACGCACGATGCCGTAGGGGCCAGTGTCGATAACGCGGTGGTCTTCCTTGTGGGTGATGGTGTTGGACCAGAATTTTCCGAGATGCAGCCGGCCCCACCAGGCGAAGGCGATGCCGGCGGCCGAGAGGACCGCGGCGATGTAGATGCCCGTGTTGCCGAGCACCCAGAGCGGCTTCCAGCCCAGGACCTGTGCAACCCACGGCGTGTACAGGATTCCGCCGACCAGGATCGGCAGGCGATAGCGCTGCGACTCCAGCGTCATGACCTGCTTCTGGGTGCGGCCCTGCCAGAACGAGGCGCCGACCCAGCTGGCGAGAAAGGCGAGCCAGATCAAGGCCAGGAGTTCGGTCGGCCAGGTCGTGGTCCAGCCACCCCAGGCCACGGAGAGAAGCTTGCTGAAATCGAAGGACATGAAGGTTCTTTGCGTTAGGGCGGCGGCTTTAGCTCGCGCGCGAGGACAGCGCGTGATGCTCGATGGCGCCGGAGGGCCGCTGGCCGTTGCGGGCGAGCAGATGGGTGATGGTTTCGCGCAAGACCGGCTCGATCGGGCGCGGTGCGTAGCCGAGCTCGGTGCGCGCCTTGCCGATCGAGAGGTCGCTTGCGGCAAGCGCGATGCGCACGCCCTCGGCGGTGCCGTTAGGCGGCCGGCGCGTGATGTGATCGGAGATGGATTCGAGCATGATCGCGGAGAGCTCGGCGATCTTGCCGGGCACGACGACTGGAAACTGCCGGCGGCCGCTCATCGCCGACATCATCCGCAGGATATTGCCGAGCGGGACGCAGTCGCCGCCGAGGATGTAGCGCTGGCCGATGCGGCCGCGCTCCATGGTCAGCACGAGTCCCATCGCGACGTCGCGGACATCGACGAGATTGACCAGGAAGTTGAGATGCGGCTGCACCTTCTTCTGGAGGAAGTACCACAGCATCGCCGTCGGCGGCGTCAGATTGTGGTCGGCGGCACCGATCGGCATGGTCGGCGTGCCGATCACGAGCGGGAAGCCTGCGGCTGCGGCCTTCGCGGCGTGGTGCTCGGCGAGCGACTTCGACCGCGTATAGGCGCCGGGCATCGCGTCGGCCGGCTGCAGCGCCTCTTCGGCGGCAACGCCGTTGAGGTCGGAATAGGGGAACAGGATCGATTCCGTCGAGCAGTGCAGGAAGCGCGACACGCCGCGCTTCATCGCCGCGGCCAGCACGATTTCGGTGCCGCGGCAATTGACGTCGTGGAAGTCCTGCTTGTTGGCGACCCACATGCCGGGCAGGCCGGCGAGGTGATAGACCTGATCGACGCCGGCGATCGCGGCCTCGACCGCGGCACCGTCCAGCACCGAGCCGTGGACGTGTTCAACGTCCGCGTTCGCCGCGGCCGGCGCACGGACATCGAGAACGCGTACCCGCTGCCCACGGGCGCGGAGCGCTTCTACGAGATGATGTCCGATGAAGCCACTGCCACCGGTAACCAGTACGAGAGCCATGCAGAAGGTTTACTGTTTCGCTTCTAGAGCTATCGGGTTGAAAGGGAATTGGTCGGAACAGGCGCCAGAATCGCGGCAAGGTCGCGACGGAAGCCCAATGCAATGAATAATTTCGCCATGACAAACATCGGTCCAAGCAGGAAATGCGCGGGGTGGTCGACCATCGACGGCTGCCGTTCCTCGAAAACCCTGTGGCCCACGATCTGCGCTGCGACGCCAAATCCGATCAGCACCGCAAAAATCGACCACATCATGACGATCGAGGCCTGATTGCCGATTGCGGTTGCGACCGAAAGCAGCACGATCATCGCGGCGAGGATGCCGAGTCCGATCCCGGCGTCCAGCATCAGCCAGTAGACCAGTACCGGCAGGGCCGCAACCACGGCCAGGCTTACCTCGATCCCGAAGATGGGAAAACGCACGAGGGTGAGCGGCAGCACGGCGCCGGTGAAGAGCAGGAGGATTCCGACCACGTGCATCGCGCAGTTCCAGGGATCGCGATGATATTCGACGTAGTCGGCCAGTTGGCGTTGAAAATAACCAGCCATCTCGGTCTCGTGCAGCATGGGGTCGGGGAAGGGCGAGAACAGGCTATAGCACCTGATAGGGCAGTGCACAAACCGGCCCGCGTGTCGCGCAAAGCATGGCTGTTGCGCTTTCGACAGGCCACAAAACGGTCGGGACTTCAATGGGTTCCGTCAGGTGAAGCGCTCTCGCTCAACGCTTCTTGGCGGACTTTTTCGCCGCAGGCCCAGGCGCCGCAGCCGGATGCGCAGGCGCGTCCTCCGGCACCTTGGCATAGGTCAGGATCTGCAACTGGCCGTTGACGGCCGAGGTCGGCTTGGCCCGGTCGAGAAACTGCTCCTCGCCGAGGCCGACCGGATGCAGTCGCTTGGTCGAGATCTTGAAGGTGTTGACCAGGACGTCGCGGATCGCGTCGGCGCGTCGCTGGCTCAGGATCGCATTGGCCTCGCGCGTCTTCGCATTGGATTCGACATGGCCGACGATCAGGAACGTGTAAGGCAGCAGCGAGGAATGGACCAGCGCGTCCGCGATGCGGCCAACGGTCTGGTAGGACGCTGGCTGGATGATCGGCGTGTCGGCGTCGAACTGGATCTGCGCGTTGAAGGCCGGCAGGTTGGCCAGATCAGGCGCGATCAGCGGCCGGTTCACCGGACCCGGATCGTTCTTGATCCTGGTCTTGGCGCG
Organism: Bradyrhizobium sp. Arg816; assembly: GCF_029989365.1. GTDB lineage: Bacteria > Pseudomonadota > Alphaproteobacteria > Rhizobiales > Xanthobacteraceae > Bradyrhizobium. Next base: position 36,668 of record NZ_JAPRAQ010000005.1, read on the forward strand.
CTCCATCACCTGCTGCTTCAGCGCGGGAAGGTCGACCTCGGCGGCCTGTTCGAAATGGTTCAGCTTGCCGACGATGTCGTCACGGGTCGGCGCCGCGGTCTGCGCGCTTGCTGCGCCCGCGAGCATGCCAAGGCCAAGCGTGATGGCAATTCTGGACGCGCGCATCACCGATACCCCGCGTCGTCGACGGCCTTCAGGCAGTTGTTGCTGATGCCCTTGGGCGTCGTGACCAGGCAGGGGATCGACTTGCTGGTCTCCTTGGTCGAGCCGCCGCAGACCTTGACGATCTCGCGCTGGCAGGCGTTCGCGACCGTGACGCGCGCGGCGACGCGCTTCTGGATGGCATCGAAGGCGCCGAGATAGTCGCTCTGGCATTGCTGGGAGAGCACGTCGCGGTTGCGCGACAGGCACTCTTTCAGCCGGGTCGAGTCCGGGTTGACGCCGCGGCAATTGGCGACGATTTCCGCACCGCAGCTCTTGGCCAGGAGCCCGATCGAATCGCCAAAGCTCATGGTCTCCGCCGCCGCAAGCGACGGCATAACCAATGCCAGCAAGATCAGTGTGATGGAGCCCCGGACCATGGGCGCATCTGATACGGGGAAGTTCGCGATGGTCAAGGGCTGTTCGGGCGAGAACCGTCGAACGTCCGGCCAGTGCGGCGAACAGTCCTCACTCGGCGTCGGGGAGGGGCGGCCATTCGATCAGGGCGACCGTGTGTTTCCTGAGGTCGTCGGCCACATCAGGATCGGCCTTGAGCTCGTCCAATGTCCGCGGCGGGGGAAGCTGGCGGCCGTCCGCGCTCAGCTCCTGCGCATAAAATGCGAGCGCCTCGGGCGCGCTCTCCAGGGCCTCGTCGACGTCGTCGCCGCCGGAAATGCAGCCGGGCAAGTCGGGAAACCACAAGCCAACGGCTTCGTCCGGACCGGCATCTTCGATGATGGCGACGTACTGAGGCATATCAGGCCTCACGCCCGCTGCACAAAGCTGTCCACGACCTTCTTCTCGCCGGCCTTGTCGAAGGCGATGGTGAGCTTGTTGCCGTCGATCTTGGTGACGCGGCCGTAGCCGAATTTCTGGTGGAAGACGCGGTCGGAGAGGGAAAATTCCGAGGTGGTGCCGGTGGATTTGGCGACCAGCTCGCCCTCGATCGTCATCGGCCCGCGGCGGCGTGAGGAGAAGCTGCCGAAATCGGGCGAGGACGACGATGAAGAAAACGACGAGGCTTGTTCCTCGAAGCCGCCGCGACCGCCGCCCCCCCGATTACGGTTGGCTTGGGCGCGCTGCCAGCCCGGGGTCGAATAGGTCGAGCCGAACGCCTCCATGTCGTCGAAACGCGAGGCGCCGTAGCCGCCGGGGCCGCCCCAGGCCGAGCCGCCCTTGGATTCCGTGATCTCGACATTGGCGGACGGCAATTCGTCGAGGAAGCGCGACGGGATCGTGGTCGACCAGGTGCCATGGATCCGGCGGTTGGTCGCAAAGTAGATCTTGGCGCGGCGCCTCGCGCGGGTCAGGCCGACATGGCCGAGCCGGCGCTCTTCCTCGAGGCCGGCGCGGCCCTGTTCGTCCAGCGTACGCTGGCTCGGGAACAGGCCTTCCTCCCAGCCGGGCAGGAACACGTTGTCGAATTCGAGGCCCTTGGCCGAATGCAGCGTCATCAGCGACACCGCGTCTTCCTCGGCGCCGCCGTCGCGGTCCATCACCAGCGAGATGTGCTCCAAAAACCCTTGCAGGTTCTCGAACTCCTCCATCGAGCGCACCAGCTCTTTCAGGTTCTCCAGCCGGCCCGCGGCATCCGCCGAGCGGTCCTTCTGCCACATCTCGGTATAGCCGCTCTCGTCGAGCACGATCTGGGCGAGATCGGTGTGCGCGGTGACCTCGCGCTGGGCACGCCAGCGGTCGAACTGGGCGACGACGTCGCGCAAGCTTCCGCGCGCCTTCGGCTTCAGCTCGTCGGTCTCGACCACCGCGCGCGCCGCCTCGAACAGCGGAATGCGGCGCTTGCGGGCGTGGTCGTGCAGCATCTGCACGGTGGCGTCGCCGAGGCCCCGCTTGGGCACGTTGACGATGCGCTCGAAGGCGAGATCGTCGGCCGGTGAATTGATGACGCGCAGATAAGCCAGCGCGTCGCGGATTTCAGCGCGCTCGTAGAAGCGCGGGCCGCCGATCACGCGGTAAGGCAGGCCGAGCGTGACGAAACGGTCTTCGAATTCGCGCATCTGGTAGGAGGCGCGCACCAGGATCGCGATCTCGTTGAGCTTCTCGCCCTGGCGCTGGAGCTGTTCGATCTCCTCGCCGATGCCGCGGGCTTCTTCTTCCGAATCCCACGAGCCCGTCACCGTGACCTTCTCGCCGTCATGGTCCTCGGTGCGCAACGTCTTGCCGAGCCGGCCTTCGTTGTGCGCGATCAGGTGCGAGGCGGCGGCGAGGATGTGGCCGGTCGAGCGGTAATTGCGCTCGAGGCGAATGACCTTGGCGCCGGGGAAATCGTGGTCGAAGCGCAGGATGTTGTCGACTTCGGCGCCGCGCCAGCCATAGATCGACTGGTCGTCGTCGCCGACGCAGCAGATGTTTTTGACGTGCGGCATGGCCATCGGCGCGCCGACCGCATGCTCGGTCATTCCGGGGCGATGCGCGGCATCGCCTCCGGAATCTCGAGCTGTGGACTCATCTCCAGATTCCGGGTTCGGCTCTTCGAGCCGTCCCGGAATGACGGCGGGCGTGGTTTGCTTCGCCGGCGCCTGCGACAGCAGCCGCAGCCACAGATATTGCGCGACGTTGGTGTCCTGATATTCGTCGACCAGGATGAATTTGAAGCGCTGCTGGTATTGCCGCAGGATGTCCGGGTGCTCGCGGAAGATCCGGATGTCCTCGAGCAGCAGATCGCCGAAATCGGCGGCGTTCAAGATCTTCAGCCGCTCCTGGTAGCTCGCATAGAGCTTGCCGCCCTTGCCGTTGGCGAACACGGCGGCTTCGCCTGACGGCACCTGCGACGGCGTCAGGCCGCGGTTCTTCCAGCCGTCGATCAGGCCGGCCAGCATGCGTGCCGGCCAGCGCTTGTCGTCGATGTTGTCGGCCTGCAGCAGCTGCTTGAGCAGCCGCACCTGGTCATCGGTGTCGAGCACCGTGAAGTTCGACTTGAGCTGCGCCAGCTCGGCATGGGTGCGCAGGATGCGGCCGCCGATGGAGTGGAAGGTGCCGAGCCACGGCATGCCTTCGACCGCGTGGCCGAGCATCTGGCCGAGCCGATGCTTCATCTCGCGCGCAGCCTTGTTGGTGAAGGTCACCGACAGGATCTCGGCGGGGCGGGCGCGGCCCTGACTGAGGATGTGGGCGATGCGCGTGGTCAGCACGCGCGTCTTGCCGGTGCCGGCGCCGGCCAGCACCAGGACCGGGCCGTCCAGCGTCTCCACGGCGTCGCGCTGCTCGGGATTGAGCCCGGACAAATATTTCGGGCCCACGGAGGCGCGCGCACGCGCGGCGATGCCGCCGGCTGCGGGCTGGTGGTCGGGTACGCTGGTGATCTTGCTCGGTTCGGTCATGCGAATCATTGGCCCCACGATGGCACCGCAGGGTGGTGGAAGGGAGCCTTCTTAACAGGGATTGCTGCCTATATGGGGCGCCGGGGCGAGGTTTTCCACGTGCGCGGCGGGCCGATTTGTTCCCTCGGCGAGGGCGAATTTCCAGCTTGCGTGGGCCGGAACCATCGTTCCCGCGTCGAGATTGTCTGGACAGGTGGCGCGGCCAGCCGCGCCGACGCAGACAGACATCAAGACGAGGGTTTGACCATGCTAGGCTGGGTTGTGACGTTTCTTGTTATCGCACTGATCGCCGGCATCCTGGGCTTCGGCGGTATCGCCGGCGCCTCGATCGAGATCGCCAAGATCATCTTCTTCATCGCCGTCGTGCTGTTCCTGGTCTCGGCCGTGGTGGGCCTTGCCCGCGGCCGCAACAGGATATAGCGCGGTCTGATTGGTGCATGATCTTACCGGAAATCCGCTTCACGCTTTGCGCGAACGCGGCCCTTCGGGTCCGGACCATGCACTACCGCTTCGAGGGCATCGCCACGTTCCGGCCGATGCCCTCGGGCTGCGGCACGGCGCCGTGGGCGCCGACGACGGCTGCAATGCGCTGCCGGATATCGGGCGGAAAGGCCGCCACCTTTCGCGAGCCCATGTCGATGTGGAGCGACATGTTTTCGGAGGTCGCCGACAGCCAGCCTTCCGTCGCGTGCCGCAACTCCTGGAACGTGTGCAGCCGCTTGTCGTCGGCTTCGAGCAGCCAGACCGACACCTGCACGGGATCGCCGAGGTGGATTTCGCGCAGATACCGCACATGGCATTCGGCAGTGAAGGTCGAGCCGCCTCGCTCCTTCATGTAGCCCGGCCCGATCCCGAGCTGTAACCACATCTGGTCGATCGCGCGGTCGAACATCACGTTGTAATAGGCCATGTTGAGATGGCCGTTATAGTCGATCCATTGCGGCTCGATCTGCATGATCGACGAGCGGAACGGCTCGGCAGCGGCGGTCTCCGGCATGTGTCTTTCCTGCTATGCGCGCGGTCGCTTGACTTGACCGGTTAGATGTCCTTTGCCACGGTTCTTCTGTCGGGAGGACTATCCGTGGGTACGACCATCACCAATAATCCGCCGCGGGTCGAGCCGAAAGCCCTCGCAAGCGCGCTGGAGCAGCTTGCCGCACGGTTCGGCAACCGCCTCATCACCTCGCAGGCCGTTCGCGAGCAGCACGGCCATACCACCACGTGGATCGTCAACCAGCCGCCGGACGGCGTGGTGATGGCGCAGGAGACCGCCGACATCCAGGACGTGGTGCGGATCTGCGCCAACAACCGCGTCCCCGTCATCGCCTTCGGCACCGGCACCTCGCTGGAGGGCCAGGTCAACGCGCCCGCCGGCGGCATCTCGATCGACCTGCGCGACATGAACAAGGTGCTCGCGGTGCATGCCGAGGACCTCGACTGCGTGATCCAGCCCGGCGTCACCCGCAAGGCGCTGAACGAGCATCTGCGCGACCAGGGCCTGTTCTTCCCCATCGACCCCGGCGCGGATGCTTCGCTCGGCGGCATGGCCTCGACCCGGGCCTCCGGCACCAACGCGGTGCGCTACGGCACCATGCGCGACAGCGTGCTGGCGCTGAAGGTCGTGCGCGGCGACGGCGAGATCATCACCACTGGCACGCGCGCCAAGAAATCATCCGCCGGCTACGACCTGACGCATCTGTTCGTCGGCGCCGAAGGCACGCTCGGCATCATCTCCGAGCTGACCATTCGCCTGCGCGGCATCCCTGACACGATCGCGGCCGGCGCGGTGTCGTTCGAGACCGTGCACGGGGCATGTCAGGCCGTGATCCTGGCGATCCAGACCGGCATTCCCGTGGCGCGTATCGAGCTGCTCAACGCCGCGCAGGTGAAGGCCTGCAACGCCTATTCGAAGCTGACGCTGCCGGAAACGCCGCTGTTGCTGATGGAATTCCACGGCAGCGAGGTCGAGGTCGGCGAGCAGTCCAAGGCCTTCGGCGAGATCGCAAGGGATTGCGGCGGCGGCGATTTCTCCTGGACCACCAAGCCGGAGGATCGCACCAAGCTGTGGCAGGCGCGGCACGACGCCTATTGGTCGGTGAAGGCGCTGCGGCCCGGCGAAAGCATCGGCGTGGTTGCAACCGACGTTTGCGTGCCGATCTCGCGGCTTGCCGATTGCGTCGGCGAGACCGAGGAAGATCTCAAGCGCCTCAACCTGTTGTCGCCGATCGTCGGCCATGTCGGTGACGGCAATTTCCACTGCTCGCTGGTCTGCGACACCAACGATGCCGACGAGATGGCGCGCGGCGAGGAGTTCATGCATCGCCTGGTCGAGCGCGCGCAGGCGATGGACGGCACCTGCACCGGTGAGCACGGCATCGGCCAGGGCAAGCAGAAATATCTTAGGGCGGAACTCGGCCCCGAGGCGATTGATGCGATGCGGGCGCTGAAAAAGGCACTCGATCCGCTCAACATCTTCAACCCCGGCAAGATCGTGCCGGAGGCCTAGGGCTCGGTCGCGGAACTTTCGGCAGTCAGGCCGGTTCCAATCCCGTCAGTTTCCGATGCCTGTATGGCGCGGCTCTGCGGGAGGATGCGATGTTGCGACCTGTCATTGGAATTGCCGTGATGGCGCTTGCCTGCGTGCTGGCGGGCACGGCGCTGGGCAAGGGCGGGCACGGTGGCGGCCATGGTGGTGGGCACGGAGGCGGTCATGGCGGCGGGCATGGCGGTGGCCATCACGGCGGCGGTCATCATGGTGGTGGTCATCATGGAGGCGGCCATTTTGGTGGTCATGGCTTCGGACACGCGCATGGCGGCGGACATCATGGCGGGCCCCGCTTCGCAACTGGCGCGCGACATCGTGGCCCGAACTTCGGCCAGATCCGCAATGCGGCCGTCCGTCCTGCGAATTTTCGCAACGCCCTCAACGCGCATTCCAGCGCCTTCCGCAACGGCCGTCTGATCAGCAATCCGGCCGCACGAGCTCAGATCGCGGCGGCGGCCGCACTGGCCGGCTGGCACGGCGCCAGCAGCGGGTGGTGGCAACATGCGGGCGGTGGTTATGGCTGGGTCGGACCGCTGTTCTGGCCGTTCGCCTACAACGATCTCTACGACTACACGATCTGGGGCGACGGTCTCGGCTTCTGGGGCTACGGCTATCCGGACATCTATGCCGGCATCTTCGGACCCTACGGCTACGATGGACTTTCCGCCTATCTGCCGCAGCGGCCGCTGGGACGGCGCCAGGCGCGCGGTGTTGCGCTGGATCAGCTTTGCGGCAGCGACCGCCGCGAGATCGCCGGTCTGCCGATCGACCAGATCGCCGCCGCGGTGCAGCCGAGCGAGGCGCAAGGCGCAAGCCTCGACGAACTCGGCAACGCCTCGATCCAGGCGTCCGAGATGATCCGCGCGTCCTGCCCGTCGCAGGTCGCGGCGACAGCGCCAGGTCGGCTGACGGCGATGCAGCAGCGCATCGAGGCGATGGAGAAAGCCGTCGATCTCGTTCAGCCCGCCCTCGATCGATTCTACGGCTCGCTCACCGACGAGCAGAAGGCGCGCTTCAATGCGCTGGCCGAGGATCAGCGTCGTGCGACAGCTTCCACCAACACCGGGGGATCGCTGGTCCAGAATTGCGCGACGCCTGCTGCGCTCGACTGGCCAAGCGCCGATATCGAGGCGAGGCTTCATCCCAACGACACCCAGCGCGCTGCGCTGCAGGTGCTCCAGGATACCAGCGCCAAGGTCAGCGCATCGCTCAAGGCGGCCTGCCAGCCCAGCGACGTGATGACGCCGCCGGCGCGAATGGCGGCGGTTCGCAAGCGGCTCGACACGATGCTCGACGGCGTCAAGTCGGTTCGCGCGGCGCTGGAGGATTTCTACGCCACACTGAATGACGAGCAGAAGGCGCAGTTCGAGGCCATCGGACCACGTCGGACGTCCTGACTGCAGATCGATAATGCGTGGCGGAAAAATCGCCTCGCCGATCCCGATCGGCCTCTCTATGCTGGGCGGGGCGGGAGCGCGGAAATACTGGAAGACCATTGTGGCGGGGCGATGAAGTGGTTCGCGAAGCAGAAGCCGATGCACATATGGGACGAGACGATCGAAGGACCGCTCGGCGACATCGAGGCCGCCGAGCGCATCCGCGCGATCTGTGACGCCGCAGCCGCGAGCGCGACCGGTTCGGCGCGCAACGACAAGCGCGAAGCTGAGCGCTATGAACGCGCGGCCAAGGTCGCCATGGAAATCGCGATGAAGATCTCGGATGGATTGATGCGCGACGCCGCCGTCCAGCGCATCGTCGATCTCTGCATGAAGGCGAACGACCTCAAGACCGCGCAGATCCTGTTTCGCGCGATCCATGCCAGCTGGATCCGCGAGGCCGTGCAGCATGATCACCCCATCCTGGCGCAGTGAGGGCGGCTCTCGTTATCCTCGTTGCACCCAGACCCTCATGGTGAGGAGCGCGTCTTCGCGCGTCTCGAACCATGAAGGCCCGGATCTCGCCCGTGGCCATCCTTCGAGACGCCCGCTTTTCGCGGGCTCCTCAGGATGAGGATCGAGGGCGTAAGCAGGATTATTTCGCCAGCTTGCGCACGGCCTCGTCGACGCTGTGGAAGACGTGGTCGCGGGGCAGGGCGTCGAACAGTCTGAAACGTTCGAACGCGTTCTGCGCGCGCACCGATTCCAGCCGCGCCAGCGCGACGGTGACGCCCTGTTCGCTGCACGCCTTGAAGACGTCGAGCAGGATCTGCGCGGCGGTGAAGTCGATCTCGACCATGCCGCTCGCCTCCAGCACCAGCAATTGCGGTGTCGACGTGCCGAGCACTTTGGCCACATCGCTGCGAAAACCCGGCGCGTTGAGGAAGGACAGCGGCGCCTGGAGCCCGATCACGGCGACGCCGGCGACGTGCTCGCCGGTGATGTGCGGATGTGCCGGCCACCAGATTGTGGTGCCCGGTACGCGCTCGAACTCAACCAGCTTGGCGCGCGTGGTGCTCCAGATGCCGTGCAGCAGCGACAGCACGATGCCGAGGAAAGCGCCCTGCTCGATCGGCAGCACGATGATCAGCGCGGCAGTGGCGACGATCAGCAGGAACTCGCTGAACGATTGCCGGTAGATCATGGCGATCTGCTTCACCCGGATGATCCGCAGCGCCACGAACAGCAGGATGCCGCCGAGCGCGGCGTCCGGAACGTGCTGCAGCAGCCCCGTGCCGAACGCGAGCAGCGCCAGCACGATTGCCCCGGCCGCGAGGCCCGCGAGCTGCGATTGTCCGCCGGTCTCGGCAACGATCCCGGTTCGCGGCGGGCTGGCATTGACTGGAAACGCGCCGAACAGGCCGGACAGCACGCTGCCGGCGCCCGCGCCGAGGAAATCGCGATCGACGTCGGCGGGCTTGTCGGGATCGGACGGGAACGACCGCGTCGTCGCGGCGGTCTGCACCATCACGACGACGGTGATGACGAAGGCGAGCGGCACCAGGCGCACCCACAGCTCCGGCGCAAGGTCAGGCAAGGTCGGTCGCGGCAGCGCGCCCGGCACAGCGCCGACGACGCTGACGCCCTTGCTTTCGAGGCCGAGCCCGATCACGGCCAATGTAGCGGCCACGAGCCCGATCAGCGCACCCGGAATTTTCGGGCTGATCCTCTCGGCGATGAAGACCACGGCGAGCACACCGAGCCCGATGCAGAGCGTGAAGGGGTTGGTGCGGCCGAGTTCGGTCGCGAGCACGCCGATGCGGTCGAGTGTCGGCCCGCTTGGTGACTGGAGCCCGAGCACGCCCGGCAGTTGCGAGACGATGATGTGGACGGAGATGCCGGCGAGGAAGCCGACCGTCACCGGCACCGACAACAGATTGGCGATGCCGCCGAGGCGGAAGGCGCCGCCGGCCAGCATCATCGCGCCGACCATCAGCGCCAGTGCGATTGCCAACCCCTGATACTCTGGCGAGCCGGTGGCCGCGAGCGCGGCAAGTCCGCCGGCGAAGATCGGCGTGATCGTGGAATCCGCGCCGCAGGACAGGAAGCGGTTGCCGCCGAGCAGCGCGAAACCGAGCGAGCCCGCCATGAACGCGAAGAAGCCGATCTGCGGCGCAAAACCGCCGAGCCGTGCCGTCGCCATCTGCTCGGGGATCGCAATCGCCGCCAGCGTCAGGCCCGCCATGAGGTCGCCGGGCAGGGAATAGGACGCGAGTGACCGGAACAGCGGCCATGAGTTCTTGGTGGACGCGTCGTGCGGCATCGATGTGGAATCCCCGGAAAGGCTGGCGGCGATCAGACTACAGCATTTTCGGGAAGGGGGCAGAGTCGTTGATGGTCAGCCTCTCCGTCGTCATTGCGAGCGAAGCGAAGCAATCCAGAATCCCACCACGGAGGGAGTCTGGATTGCTTCGTCGCAAGGGCTCCTCGCAATGACGGAGGGCACATTTGTCCTCCGCATTGCGCGAGCAGTCTCAGTACCTGCCGCGGTTGTAGTCGCCGCGTCCGTAGCCGCCTCCGCCACGACCGCCCATGCCCATGCCGAGACCAATCCCGACACCAATTCCGACGCCCACGGCTTCAGGTGGCGGGCCTGGGGGCGGCGCGCGCTCGTAGACCACTTCGTCGGGCGGCGGCCGGCGCGGCTTTGGCGGCGTCTCGACCACCTTTCGCTTCGGCGGGGTGTCGTCGACGCGTTTCTTGATGACCGGCGCCACCGCCGGATTGACCGGCGTTGCCGGCGCCGAGCACGGGCAGGTCGGGGCCATTGCGACCGCGACCGGAGCAGGGGCCGCTGCGGCCGCGACGGGCAAGGCATAGTTGCGGTTCTGCACGCGAAGCAGCAGCCGGCGCGCAGTTGCGGCGAGGTCGCTGTTGTCCCAATTCGCCAGATAAGCCTCGAACGAAGCGCGGGTGTTGATTGCGGTGGCCCGCTCCCAGGCCAGCATCTGACGCCGGCGCTCCAGGATCGTGCGCAGACGCGGCGTGTAGGAGGCCTGTGCGTAGAGCTCGATATAGGCCTGATACGCCTCGACGGTGTCGTCGGCGATCACCAGCTCATAGGCAGCCTTCGGCTCCTTGCCCTGCAAATCCTTGCGCCAGTCCGCGACGCTGCGCGTGCCGCTGGCGAGTGCCATGGCGGATGCGCCCGGGAGAGCAGGCTGTCCGCCGCTGCTCTCGCCGCCGAAGAACTTGAAGTCGGTCGTCAGCGACGAGCTTTCCCACGGGATCTGCCGCCCGTCGGTCGATTGCGCCACGGCGATGCGGATGCGCTTGAACACTTCCTCGATCGGCAGGTTCGGCTGCTTGGCGACGGTCAGCGCGGCCGTGGTGTAGGGGCTGTCGATGCCGGAGCCGTCCTCGGCTTCGGCGCCGGGCGAGGTCGAGTAGGAGATGAAGGAGCCGGGCGCGCCGGCCTTGGTGTCGACGATTGCAAGCCCGTGGCCGGCGCCGCTGAGCGCCGGGAACGGATTGTTGCGGCAGGCGTCGAGCATGAAGATGCGTGCGCGCGTCGGCAGCGCACCGAGCGTGTTGAGCAGATCGTTCAGCCGCACGCCCTGGAGCGGAATGTCGGCCTCGCGCTTGGGATCGAGATCGACCGGCACCAGATAGTTCTCGCCGTCGATCTGGAGGCCGTGGCCGGCATAGAACACCAGAGCGACGGTGTCGGCGCCGCTGGCGCTGACCTTGCCGGCGAAATCGGAGATCGCAGCGCGCATCTCGTTCTGCGCCAAATTGGCCGCCGTGGTGACGGTGAAGCCGGCATTGCCGAGCAGCTCCGTCATGCCCCTGGCGTCGTTGGCGGCGTTGGGCAGCTCCGGCACGGTGCGATAGGCGGATTGACCGATCACGAGTGCGAGCCGCGCCTCGGCGTCGGCGTCGGTCGGCGTCATCAATTGCGCGAGCGCGACGAGGCTGGATGCAAGAAACAAATTGCGAAGGACTGGACGGCGCATGGTGTCACCTCCATCGGCAATGCGCACGATGATGTCACCTTTCTAGGTCGCCGCCACGCGTCTGTCTGTGCGCTGGCTCACGCAGCGGTGCGACAAAATCGGGCAGGAGTCTGCCGGGCTAGCGCGCGGTCAGAACAGTTCGCGGTCCCAGGGCGGGTCCGGCGCGAAGCGCGCGGCAAGAAAATCGATGAAGGCGCGCACCTTGGCCGGCGGCCGGCGGTCGGGCAGATAGACCGCGTGCACCGCCGAGGTCTGGATCTCCGGCTGGTCGAGCGGAAGAGCAACGAGCGAGCCGGCTCGCAAATCGTCGGCGATGATGAAGGTGGGCTGCCGCGACAGGCCAAGGCCTGCCAGCGTCGCCGCGCGCAGTGCATCGCCATTGTTGGCACGCAGGGTGCCACTGACCTGGACGCGAATCTCGCCATCCGCGCCGAACAGCCATTCCGCCGCGCTCGCCTGCTGCGCAAGCGTGTAACCGAGGCAATTATGAGTAGCGAGGTCGGCAACGCTGCGTGGCGTGCCGTGTTTCGCCAGATAGGACGGCGCGGCGCAGACCACGAGGCGGTTCGGCGCGAGCCGCCGCGCCACCATGCTGGATTCGCGCAGCTTGCCGATGCGGATCGCGAGGTCCCAGCCTTCCTCGGCGAGATCGACGAGGCGGTCGTTGAGGCCGAGTTCGACCGTGACCTCGGGATAGCGTGCGGAGAACTCCGCAATCAGGGGCGCAATCTGCCTGTTGCCGAACACGACGGGCACGTTGACACGCAGCAGGCCGCGCGGCTCGACGCGTTCGCGCGCCACCGCGGCATCGGCGGCCTCCATGTCGGCGAGGATGCGCTCGGAGGATTCAAGATAGCTCCGTCCGGCCTCGGTGATGGAGAGCCGCCGCGTGGTCCGGTGAAACAGTTTTGTGCCGAGCCGCGCCTCCAACGACGCAACGTGCTTGGTCACCATGGTCTGCGACAGGCTCATGGCCCGGGCCGCGCCGGAGAGGCTGCCGGTCGCGGCGACCTTGGCGAAGACCTCAAGGCTGGTCAGGCGGTCGAGCAAACAATCTCACTCTATTGGTGTGAAGTATATTTCCAGAATAGCGGATTATCATCGGAATGAGAATAGATCAGTTTGCGGCGCAAAGGAGACCGCCATGATCGATTCCCGTACCGCCCCCTACGCCGCGCTGGTGCTGCGCGTGACCCTGGGCGCGCTCTTTCTGGCCCATGCAGGCCTGAAGCTGTTCGTGTTCACGCCCGCCGGCACCGCAAAATTCTTCGGCAGCCTCGGCTTCCCGCCTGAGCTCGCTTATCTCATCATGACGGTTGAGGTGCTGAGCGGCGTCGCGCTGATCCTCGGCGTCTGGACCCGCTATGCGGCGCTCGCGGGCATTCCGATCCTGCTCGGCGCGATCTTCACGGTGCACGGCGCTGCCGGTTTCTTCTTCACCAATCCGAAGGGCGGCTGGGAATACCCCGCGTTCTGGGCGATCGCACTGGCGGCGCAGGCGCTGCTCGGCGACGGCGCCTATGCGCTGCGGCCCTCGCGCGATGTCGAGGCGGCGAGCGGGCAGTTGAGCGGCGCACATTCGCGCTGACATCACGGCATCTGCTTAAATCTGAGAGCCGCGGGATCACGATCCCGCGGCTTGTTCTGCTTCGCACCGATCAATCTGCGTTCGGCATTGATCCATACCTGAATTGGATCGATCCACGCCAATCTTGCATGGCGGGTCTTGTCGCTGCCGCGCGGCATCATCGAAAACACCCATAAACACAGGCGTCCCGCTCGGTCTCTGCCGGTGCGCCTGCTGCTTGTGCCGTCGCGGCTCCCCCGGCCGCAACCCTTGCCTGCTCCGTCGCTTTGGCCATACAGTCCGCGCAACAGGCCGTGGCAGCGATCTCGGCCGTCAACAAGAATATTCGGGGAGAGACCGCGCCATGACCATCGTGCCCGTGAGCCGTCGCACGTTCATCAAGTCGTCGACGGCGGTCACCGCCGGCCTCGTTCTCTCTCCTGCCATCATCGGTCGCGCCGAAGCGGCGACGCTGAAGCTGAAATGCTCCTCCTCGCTGCCGAACGATCCGAAATACGCCAATGGCCGCGTCTACTATGACAACCTGGTCAAGAACCTGAAGGGCAACGGGCTCGGCGAGCAGGTCGAGGTCGCCTTCTTCCCTGACAACCAGCTCGGGCAGGAGATCGACGTCATCAATTCGGTGAAGCTCGGCGTCATCGACCTCATGGTGTCGGGCTCGTCGATCTCGGCCAACCTGGTGCCGTTGGTCGGCACCTTCGACCTCGGCTTTCTGTTCTCGAGCTTCCCGCAGCAGACCAAGGCGTTCGATTCCGGCGCCGCCAAGCCGATCGAGGACGCGCTGCTCAAGGGCGGCAACATCCGCATCATCGCCTGGGCCTATAATTTCGGCTCACGCAGCGTGCTCGCGAAGAAGCCGGTGAAGACGCCGGAGGATCTCGCCGGCCTCAAGATCAGGACGCTGCCGAATCCGGTGATCACGGAATGCCTGCGCCTGATGGGCGCCGCCGCGACGCCGCTGGCATTTGGCGAAATCTACACGGCGCTGCAGGCCGGCGTGCTCGATGGGCTGGAGCACGATCCGCCGACGATCCTGGCCAGCAAGTTCTTCGAAACGGCAAAATTCTATGCGCTGACGCAGCACAATTTCTCGCCGCTCGCGATCTACTTCAGCGACGTGACCTACAACCGCATGGATCCGAAGCTGCGCGAGGGCTTCCTCGATGCCGCCAAGAAGGCCGCGGTTGACACCCGCGCCCACGGGCTCGCGGTCGAGAAGGAGGCGCTGACGGCCTTGACGGAGAAGGGCGTGACGGTGGCCGAATGCGACCGCGAAGCCTTCAAGAAGCGCGTCGCCCCGCAGCACGAGAACTTCATCAAGGCGCGGCCGGAGTCCAAGGCCGTCATCGACATCATCCGCGCGACGCAAGCTTGAGATGACCAAGTCTGAGATGGCGATGACAGCCGCCGTGCCTCTCTCGGGCGGCCGTCACGGGAGCATCTCGCTGCTGCTCCGCCTCAGCGACGCGATTGCGGCCATCCTCCTGGCCGCCGATCTCGTGGTCGTCTGCGCGTCGGTGCTGCTGCGCTTCTGCTTCAATGCGCCGGTCGAATGGTCCGACGACGTCGCGCGCGGACTGATGGTCGGCTCGGCCTTCTTCGGCGCGGCGAGCGCGCTCGCGCGCGGCGAGAATGTCGGCGTGTCCTTCTTCCGCGATCTACTGCCGGTGCGGCTGCGCGCGCTGGTGGATGCCGCGAGCGCGCTTCTGGTCGTGTTGATCTCCGGCTATGTCGCCTACAACGCGATCAAGCTGGGCTCATTGACTTCAGGCCAGACCACCGGCTCGGGCCTGCCGCTGGAGCTGACCTTCTATCCGATGGGCGTCGGCGCGCTGTTCATGACGGTGTTCGCGATCGACCAGCTCTGCGCGCGGCCGCTGCCTGACATCGTCAGGGGCCTCGTTGCGGTCGTCATCGTCAGCGGCCTCTATCTCGCCTGGGATTATCTGTCGCCGTCCACCGTGCCGTCGGCGGGTACGCTGATGCTGATCGGCTTCTTCGCAACCCTGTTCGGTGGCTTGCCGATCGGGTTCGCGCTGGCGCTGGCCGCGCTGATCTTCATCTGGGTCGAGGGCGCGCTGCCCGGCGTCATCTTCGCCCAGCAGATGGCGCGCGGCATCGACAATTTCGTGCTGCTCGCGATTCCCTTCTTCATCCTCGTCGGCTACCTCATGGAAGCCAACGGCATGTCGGTGCGGCTGATCGAGCTGCTACAGCGCGGTGTCGGCCGCATGCGCGGCGGCCTGAACGTCGTGATGGTGGCCTCGATGGTGCTGTTCTCCGGCATCTCGGGCTCGAAGATGGCGGACGTCGCCGCGGTCGGCTCAGTGCTGATCCCGGCGGCCCGACGCTCGAAGCAGAACCCGGGCGGCGCGGTGGCGCTGCTTGCCGCGTCCGCGGTGATGGCGGAAACCATTCCGCCCTGCATCAACCTGATCATCCTGGGTTTCGTCGCGAACCTGTCGATCGGCGGCCTGTTCGTCGCGGGCCTCTTGCCGGCGGCGCTGATGGCGCTGGTCCTGATCGCGGTCTCCATCATCTTCGGCAAGCGGCCGGCGGATACCGAGGACGTCGCGCCGCAGATGCCGGTGTCGGGCTTGTGGAGCGGTGCGATCGCCTCGTTCGGCCTGATCTTCATGATCTTCTTCGGCTTCAAGAGCGGCTTTGCCACAGCCACCGAGATCTCCGCTTTCGCCGTGGCGTATGCGCTCGTCGTCGGCAGTCTCGTGTTCCGCGAGCTCGGCTTCAAATCGGCCGCGCACAGTTTTGTCCAGGCTGCGACGCGCGCGGGGCTCGTGCTGTTCATCGTCGCAGCGGCGCAGTCGCTGGCGTTCACGCTGACCTTGCAGCAGGTGCCGCATGCGGTCGGTGATTTCATGCTTGGATTGTCCAAGACCTCAGGCGTCTGGCTGTTCATCCTGCTCGCGATCGCCGTGCTGATCGTGATGGGCTCGGTGCTGGAAGGCGCGGCCGCGCTGATCATCTTCGGGCCGCTGCTGCTGCCGGTCGCCGTGCAGCTCGGCGTCGATCCCCTGCATTTCGGCGTCGTGCTGGTGATCGCGATGGGCATCGGCCTGTTCGCACCGCCGCTCGGGCTCGGACTCTACGGCGCCTGCCTGATCGGCAATGTGCCGATCGAGCAGACGGTGAAGCCGATCATGGGCTATCTCGGGCTGTTGTTCCTCTGCCTGCTCGTCATCGCCTTCGTGCCATGGCTCTCGACTGCGCTGCCGCGGGCATTCGGCTACTGAAGGAGTCTTGTCGTGAAAGTGTTGCTGGCTCACACGCCGGAGATGCGTCGCAATTACTACGGCGACCGCAGCCTGAACGGCCTGCGCGCAGCCGCCGAGGTGATCCTGCACGAGAGCGACGATACGCTGGACGCGGTTACCCTCGTGCGTGCGGCGAAAGATGCCGACATCATCGTCGCCGATCGCATGACCGAAGGACGCGGCGAGATCTTCGCGCAACTGCCGCGCCTGCGCGCCTTCGTCCGCTGCGCCGTTGACATCCGCAACGTCAATGTCGATGCGGCCTCGCAAGCCGGCGTGCTCGTGACCCGCGCCGGGCCCGGCTTCGTGCAGGCGGTGGCCGAGCTCGCGCTCGGTTTCATGGTCGATCTCTCCCGCGGCGTGTCGCGGGCGACGGCGGACTACCAGGCCGGCCGCAAGGTCGAGGCGCGGATGGGCCGCCAGCTCGCCGGCAGCAAGATCGGCATCATCGGCTATGGCAGCATCGGGCGCTATCTCGCCGAAATCGCCAAGGTGATGCGCATGGAGGTGCTGGTCTCCGATCCCTTCGCGGATGTCAGCGACAGCGCGATCCGGCAGGTCAGTCTCGACGAGCTTCTTGGGGCCTCCGACTACGTCGTCTGCCTCGCGATCGCCAACGAGCAGACCGAGAATCTGATCGGCGAGGCGGCGCTGGCGCGCATGCAGAAGCATGCCGTGTTCATCAATCTCTCGCGCGGCAATCTCGTCGACGAGGCCGCGCTGGCGCGCGCGCTGCGCGAGAACCGCATTGCCGCCGCGGCGATGGACGTCGGCCGCGCGCCCGACCAGATGCCGAGCCCGGAGCTGGCGAGGCTTCCCAACGTTATCGCCACGCCACATGTCGGCGGGCTGACACCACAGGCGATCGAATACCAGTCGCTGGAAACGGTGCGGCAGGTCGAGGCGATCGTCAAAGGCGAGGTCCCGCAAGGCGCAGTGAACGCCGACCGCTGGACGCGGCGGCCCTAAAGCCGATCCACCGCCCTGAACGTCCCGTCCTTCTGGATCACGGTCAAGAACACCTTCGGCGGCGCGTCGGTCATGCGCGCGCCGACGGTGACGATGCTGCCGCTGATGTCGAAGCGGCCGACGTCGTTGATGGCGCGCAGGAGGCTCGCGCGGGTCGGCTGCGGCCCGGCCTGTTCCAGCGCCGCGGCCGCGAGGCGGCCGGAGAGGTAGCCTTCGAGCGACACGAAGTCCGGTGTCAGCGTCGGGTCGAACGCCTGCTGCGCCGCCTGGTAATCGGCGACGAGCTGTTGCGAGCGATCCCAGGGAAACGGCACGACCTGCGAGACGATGACGCCTTCGCCGTCGGGGCCGAGCTCTCGGGCGAGCGCATTGGCGCCGACGAAGGAAATGTTGACGAAGGTCGGACGGAAGCCGCTGCGATGTGCGAGCTTGATGAACTCCGCGCAGGGGCCGTAGGTCCCGACCATGACGATGGCCTCGGGCTCGGCGCGCTTGATCATGCGCCAGGCCGAGCCGACCGCGCGGGTGTTGCGCTCGAAGGTGCCTTCGGCGGCGAGCTCGAGGCCGCGCCTGGCGAGCGCGCGCTTCACGCCGGCGAGACCGTCGCATCCGAAGGAATCGTCCTGGTAGAAGATGCCGATGCGGGTGAAGTGGCGATCCTCGGTGAGGTGCTTGACCCAGGCCTCCGCCTCAGCGCCATAGCTCGCGCGGATGTTGACGACGTTCGCAAGCTCGAGATCGCGCAGGAATTCGGCGCCGCTGAACGGACCGAAGAAGGGAATGTTCCTGCTACTGGTGATTGGTATCGTCGCCATCGCGGTCGGCGTGCCCACCGCGCCGATCAGCGCGAACACCTTGTCGTCCTCGATCAGCCGCAGCGTTTGCGCCACCGAGCGGTCGGGATCGTAGCCGTCGTCGCGGCTGATGAGCTGGAGCCTGCGGCCGTGGACGCCGCCCTTTTCGTTGATCTCGGTGAATGCCGCGACGATGCCTTGCCGCATCCGCTGTCCGAGCGCCGAGGAGGGGCCTTCGAGCGCGGCGGCCTGGCCGAACAGGATCGCGTCGTCGCTGACGCCGACCTCGTCGCCTTTCGCTGCAGGAATGGCCGCGGCGAGTAGCGCGATGGCCAATGCGACGCAGGCCGCTGATCGCGATCGTGTCATGAGGATGCTTGCCGGATAAGGGAATACCTGCCGGAAACGATAGTCCGGTCGCCCTGAACAGCTCGCTAACCCCTGACGTAACGGTGCTCCGTAAGACTCCGGGGAAAAGCGGCAAATTGCTCGCTGCTTGCAGGCCAATCGTTAACTAAGCCGCGCAATCTGCGACGACCCGGTTGCGAAATTGTGCGGTTCTTAACCCCGATCCTTGTCCGATAGCGGTTCCGGCAGCTCAACCAGAAGTGGGTTGCCGCGCCGAGGGGGACTTGCGGAATCAAGATGGGCGGTCGGGGTCAGAACCATCAGGATCGGGAACGTAGGACCGGATGGTGGCGCGCCGCGCCGCTGCTCGGACTCTATCGCCCTGCGCTCGTCGCAGTCGGCGTCGGTCTTCTGTTCTCGCTCGTCGGCGCCGCCGCCGTGGCGCGATGGGAAGACCGCGTCAACAGGATCGAGTTCGAGAACGCCGCCGAAACCGAAGCCATCGTCATGCAGAACGGCATGAGCGAGTACATTTCCAGGCTCGTCGCGCTGCGTACGCTGTTCGAATCGACCAACGAGGAAATCACCCGCAGCGAATTCGAGACCTTCAGCTCCCGGCTGTTCGAGCGTCATCCCGGCATGCTGCGCATCGCCTGGCTGCCGCGCGTCAACCGCAAGGAGCGCGCCGAATACGAGGCTGCCGCGATCACGGACGGCGTGTCCGGCTATCGCATCAAGTCGCTCCAGGGCGAGACCTTCGCGACCGCGCCGCAGGCCGATGAATATTTCCCGGTGTTCTACTCGACCCAGCCGAAGACGTCGCCGGTCTACGGCATGGATTACGCGACCGTTCCGGAGCGCCGCGCAATCCTCGAGCGCGCGCGCGACAACGATCGCGTCGCCGCCATTCGCACGCGCCTCTACGAGCCGAAGGAGGGCGGCCGGCAGCCCGACGTGCTCGTTGCCATTCCCGTCTACGCCAAGGGAACCTCGCGCGAGGCGGTGGTGGACCGGCGCCGCAATCTGGCGGGCTTCGTCGTCGGCGTCTTCGACCTGCCGCTGCTGATCCAGTCCATTCGCGTGACCACGGGAGCAAGCCCCGCGGTCAGCGTGAACGTCTATCCGCCCTTCACGGGGCAGATCGTCAGCCTGGAACAAACCTTGCCGGACTATTCGTCGGCCGCCACGTCGCCGCAATCGATGCGGGACGTCGCCCGGGCGCTGCACTGGTCGGGCAGCCTCAAGATCGGGGATACCGACTGGCAGGTGCGCGCCATGCCGACGGCCGGCGGTTCGCTGGAGACGGCCTACGACCGCGCGGTTGCCGTCATCGTCGTCGGCATGCTGCTGACGCTGTCGCTCGCAACCTATCTCATGCTCGCAAGCCGCAACTCGCGGCGGCTGTCGCTGGCGAACCGGCAGGTGCTGGAGCTCGCCCAGACCGACATCCTGACCGGGCTGCCGAACCGCGCCTTCTTCCTGACCCGGCTCGACCTGATGAACAGCCAGTTGAGCGTGCGGGGCCTGCCGTTCGCGATCCTGATGCTCGATCTCGACCGCTTCAAGAACGTCAACGACTCGCTCGGCCACGGTGCGGGCGATGTGCTGCTGCGCCAGGTGGCGCTAAGGCTGAGATCTGCCTTGCGCGCCACCGACGTGCTGGCGCGGCTCGGCGGCGACGAGTTCGCTATCATCCAGGAGGCTTGCGACGATCAGCGGGCGTGCGCGACCGAGCTCGCCGCGCGGATCACGAAGCTGGTCGCCGAACCGTTCCTGCTGCCCGGCCATCGCGTCGAGATCGGCACCAGCATCGGCATCGCGATCGCACCGGACCACGGCAGCGATCAGGAGCAGCTGCTGAAGAAGGCGGACCTCGCGCTCTACCGCTCGAAATCGGCCGGCCGCAATTGCTTCACCATCTACGACGAGGCGATGTCGGCCGAGCTCGAGGCTCGCAATACGCTGGAAGGCGATTTGCGCGATGCCATCGCGCAGTGCCAGCTGGAGGTGCACTATCAGCCCTTTATGGACGTCGCCAGCGGTGGCCGTCGCGGCTTCGAGGCGCTGGTGCGCTGGCGGCATCCGAGCCGCGGCCTGATCCCGCCGGACCAGTTCATCGCGCTTGCCGAGGAAACCGGGCTGATCGTGCCGCTCGGCGAACTCGTGCTGCGGCGCGCCTGTGCGGACGCCGCGGCCTGGCCATGCGATCTCATGGTTGCGGTGAATCTGTCGCCGATCCAGTTCAAGGAAGCCGAGCTGTTCGAGACGATCTGCGCGGCGCTGGCAGATTCCGGCCTGGCGCCGCAGCGGCTGGAGATCGAGATCACCGAATCCGTGCTGCTGGAACGCGGCGTCGAGAACCTTGCCTTCATGGAGCGGCTGAAGCACATCGGCATCGAGCTGGCGCTCGACGATTTCGGCACCGGCTATTCCTCGCTGAGCTATCTGACCACGTTCCCGTTCGACAAGATCAAGATCGACAAGTCCTTCATCCGCAACCTCACGCATCAGCCGCGCAGCTCCGCGATCATCGCCTCGATCGTGACGCTCGCACGCGGACTCGATATGTCAGTTACCGCCGAAGGCGTCGAGACACGCGAAGAGTTCGAGCGGCTGACGGCGCTCGGCGTCAATTTTGCGCAAGGTTATCTGTTCGGACGCCCGCAGCCGGTCGACCAGATCGAGTTCGACGAGATCGCTCAGCCTTCGCAGCGCAACGCGGCCTGAGCGCCCCGCGCAAAGGGGCATTTCGCGAAAATCGCTTGACCCGGACGGCCCTGGATGGTCGGTAGCACCATCTAGGGATGAAATAAGCACAACATGCGGCTTCCGTTCTTCTACGGCTGGGTCGTGGTCGCGGTGACCTTCGTGACCATGGCGATCGGCGTCAACGCGCGCACCGCGTTTTCGCTGTTCTTTCCTCCCATCATCTCCGAATTCGGCTGGGAACGCGGCGTCACGGCCGGCGCGTTCTCCTTCGGCTTCGTCGTGTCGGGCATCGTCAGCCCACTGATCGGCCGCCTGATGGATCGCGCCGGCCCGCGCGCGGTGATGGAGCTCGGCGTCGTGCTGATGGGCGGCGGGCTGCTGCTCGCGCCACTCACCAGTGCGCCCTGGCATCTCTATGTGACCATCGGCGTCATGGTCGGTGCCGGCTCGGTGTGTCTCGGCTATTCCGGCCAGTCGCTGTTCCTGCCGAACTGGTTCATCCGCAAGCGCGGCTTCGCCATCGGGATTGCCTTTGCCGGCGTCGGCATCGGCTCGGTGACGCTGCTGCCCTGGGTGCAGCACATGATCGAAGAAACCGGCTGGCGCACCGCCTGTACCGCGATGGGGCTGCTCATCCTCGTCGTGCTGGCGCCGATTAATCTGTTCCTGCACAAGCGGCCCGAAGACATCGGCCTTCAGCCGGACGGCGATGCCACGCCGGCGGCGGGCGCGGCGACACCGGTCTCCAACATCGTCGATCCCGTCTGGGTCGGCACCGACTGGACGCTCAAGCGGGCGGTTGCGACCGCGCGCTTCTGGTGGATCGCGCTCGGCTATTTCTGCGGCTTGTACATCTGGTACGCGGTGCAGGTGCACCAGACCAAATTCCTGCTCGACATCGGCTTCAGCTCCGGTGTCGCGGTGTGGGCGCTCGGCATCGTCAGCCTGCTCGGCATTCCCGGCCAGATCCTGCTCGGCCACGTCTCCGACCGGATCGGACGGGAATGGGTATGGGCGATCAGCTGTGCGGGCTTCGCGATCTGCTTCGCGGCGCTGATGGCGCTGAAATTCCAGCCGTCGCTGTGGCTGGTCTATGTCATGGTGTTCGCGCAAGGCGCGCTCGGCTACGGCCTCACGTCGATCATGGGCGCGGTGGTGTTCGAGATCTTCCAGGGCAGGCACCAGGGCAGTATTTTTGGAACGATCATGCTGGCGGCCCTGGCCGGCGGCGCGGCGGGTCCCTGGCTCACTGGTTTCCTCTATGATCGCACCGGCGACTACACGCTCGCCTTCGCCATCGCCATGGTCGTGAGCGGACTGTCGGCGCTCGCGGTCTGGCAGGCCGCTCCCCGCAAGGTGCGGGCGGTGGCCGGCCGGCTGCACAAGCTCAAGGCCACAAGTGCGAACTAGCGTTTTCGAGCGAAGTGGATACCGGTTCGCGTAAAGAAAACGCGTCAAAACGAGAGTCCAGGTTCCGAACGCATCGGATTGCCTTCGCATCTTTCGCGAGCCGTTAAGCATGTCGTGTCCTGGCCGGACGCAACCCGGTCGCAAAAACGTTCTGGACACCATCGCGGCGCTAGCCTCGGCCCTGCTTGCCGCATCTTGCCGATGCCTCCGGGTCCAACTATGTCTGCCGCCGATTGTCCCATGACAGAAATTCCGGACGTGCTGTTGGCTGCGCTCGAATGCGCCGACGGCGGTATCGTCATCGTCGACGGCGCGCGTCGCATCATGCATTTCAATGCCGGCGCAGAGCGGATCTGGAAATTCGCGCGCGCCGAGGCGCTCGGCCGCGACGCCGAACTTCTCACGCTCAAATGCCTTCAGGCCGATCCGGTCGCGGCGTTCCGCGACGAGATCAGCCTCGTGCGGCGCGACGGCACCCGGATCCGGGCGGCCATCTCGCTTTCATCCTTCACGAGTGGCGGCGTCACCCATCACGTCGTGTTCGCGCGTGACGTCACCGCGGAGGCCGAGCGCCGCGTCAGAATCGGGCTCCTCCACGCTGTCTCCGACCAGACCAACCGCGCGGTGCTCATCACCGACACGGAGCAGAACATCGTCTACGTCAATTCCACCTTCGCGACGCTGTTTGGCTACACCAGCGAGGAGGCCGAGGGCCGCCGCGCCGGCGCGCTGATCGCCGGCCGCCACACCGATCGGAAGGCCGTCGCGAAGCTGGTCAAGCGCCTGATGAGCGGCGGCCGCCGCGGCGAAATCGAGACGCTGGTCTACAACAAGGACGGCGAGGAGATCTGGGTCTGCGCCCGTATCGACGTCTTCCGCGACAAGAAGGGCAGGGCCAGGCACATCTTCGCGCTGCTCGAGGACATCACCGAGACCAGGCAGCTGCGCTCGCTCCAGCAGCTCATCATGAGTGCGCTGGCCGACGAGGTTCCGATCACCGATATCGCCGACAGGCTGTGCCGAAGGGTCGAAGAGATCGCGCCTGACGTGGTTTGCTCGCTGCTCCACGTCGATGCCGCAGGCCTCGTCCATCCGCTCGGCGGCCCCAGCCTGCCCGAGGACTATTCGCGTGCGCTGGACGGCATCGCGATCGGTCCGAATGTCGGATCCTGCGGCACCGCGGCCTTCTACGGTGAACCGGTGCTGGCAACCGATCTGGAGACCGATCCGCGCTGGCAGCCCTATAAGGCCATGCCGCTCGCGATCGGCCTGCGCGCGTGCTGGTCGACCCCGGTCAAGGCCAAGGACGGCCGCGTCATCGCGACCTTCGCCTTTTACTATCGCGAACCGCGCGCGCCGAGCAATTGGCACCGGCGCATCGTCGAGGCCTGCGTCAACCTCGGCGCCTTCGCGATCGAGCGCAAGGAAGCGCGGGCCGAGATCGCGCGGCTCGCCTATCACGACATTCTCACCGGGCTGCCGAACCGTGCGCAGCTGCGGCACCTGATCACCACGGCCATCGATGCCTGCCCGACCGGCAGCCACGTCGCGCTGGCCTTCCTCGACGTCGATCATTTCAAGGACGTCAACGACACGTTCGGGCACGCCGCCGGCGATGAGCTGCTGATCCAGCTCGCGCAGCGCCTGCGCGAGCAGATTGGCCCTGAGGACATGCTGGGACGGCTCGGCGGCGACGAGTTCGTCATCCTGCTGCCGCAGCGCAACGCCGAGAGCGCCCAGCGCGTCGCGGCCGGGGTCACCGAGGCGCTCGCTGCGCCGCTGCGGCTTGGCTCCAGGCAGCTGCAGATGTCGGCGAGCATCGGCATCAGCCTCTATCCCGACCATGCGACCGACATCGACACCTTGATGCAGCAGGCGGATGCGGCCATGTACATGGCCAAGCAGGCCGGCCGCTCCACCCATCGCATCTTCAGCGCCGAAATGAACGGGCTCACCGAGCAGCGCCTGGCGCTGATCGCAGCGCTGCGCCGCGCCATCGCCGAGGGCGCGCTGACCCTCAGCTACCAGCCGCAGATCCGCAGTTGCGACGGTGCCGTCCACGGCGTCGAGGCATTGGCGCGCTGGCATGATGCCGTGCTCGGCGACGTCTCGCCGGCGAAGTTCATCCCGCTCGCCGAGGAGTGCGGCCTGATCGAGCAGATCGGCCTGTGGTCGGTGCGTGAGGCCTGCCGGCAGATGGCGGACTGGCGCCGCGCCGGGCTCAACATTCCCAGCGTGTCAGTGAACCTGTCGCCGATCAATTTCCGCAACGTCACGCTGGCGGCGCGGCTCAAGGACATCCTCGCCGAATACGATCTGCCGCCGGACGCGCTGATGCTCGAGATCACCGAGGGCACGTTCATGCGGGACAGCGTAGCCGCGCTGGAGACGATGAACGCGATCCGCGAGCTCGGCGTCGGGCTCTCCGTGGACGATTTCGGCACCGGCTATTCCAGCCTCAGCCGGCTCGCGCATCTGCCGATCCGCGAGTTGAAGATCGACCGCAGTTTCATGCGCGACATCGAGAGAGATGCGGGCGCGCTCGCGGTTGCCACCGCCGTGGTGCGCGTCGGACAGGGCCTCGGCATGACCGTCGTCGCCGAAGGCGTCGAGACCGAAGGCCAGCGCAAGACGCTGGCCGAGCTCGGCTGCGACGTCGTGCAGGGCTTCCTCTACGCGCCCGCGCTGCCGCCGGTCGCGTTCGAGCGCTGGCTGATCGAGCATTGCGCCGAGCAGGCGAGGGCGATGCTGGGCCGCCTCGACATCGCGCCGGCCGGTCGCCACGCGGTAAAGCGGTCGGCGTAGTTGCCTCTGTCGCCGGCTCGCTCGTGGTCTCATGCGGCTGGCTCGACGGCAGTGTGGAAACCAGGGCGCGAACTCGTTACGCCAAGAGCACGCGCCCTGGTTGGGCCTCAACGCAACAAGCCGTCAGTAGTCCCAGAACACCGGCACCCAGCGAAAGGCGTCGCCGGCGACCGCGACATGGCCGACGGACGGGAACGGCATGTGGGTGGCCACCAGCATCTCGCCGCTCGCGGCAATCTCTCGCAACAGACGGACCCGAACGCGCGCCGCCTCCTCGGGGTCGTGTTCGAAACCGTTGTGCCAGTCGGGTTGATCGAACCCGACGGCAAACACGGCGTCGCCGGCGAACGTCAGCCCGTCCCCGCCGGACGCCACGCGAACCACGCTGTGTCCGGGGGTGTGACCGCCGGTGCGACGAACGACGACGCCCGGCGCAACCTCGTGCTGCTCATCGAACTGCCGCAGCTGACTGCCGTACTCCTTGACGAACCGCTTGGCGGTCGCCCGAAGCGCGTCCGGGAAGCCCGGCGGCATGGCGGTGTGGGAGAAATCGGGCGCCTCCCAGAATTTGACCTCGGCGGCCGCCACGTGGATCCGCAGGTCTTTACGCAGCCGCTGCTTCACCCCGTCGACGAGCAGTCCGCCAATGTGGTCCATGTGCAAGTGGGTCAGCACCAGATCGGTCACGGTCGAAAGATCGATGCCGGCGGCCTCCAGTCGCTTGATCAACTGGCCGGCGCGCGGCAAGTGCAGATCCGGGTCTGACCCCAGTCCGGCGTCGATCAGGATGGTCTTGTCGCCGCTGCGGACCACGACCGCATTCAACGCCCAGTCGAAAGCGTCCTGCGGCAGGAACATGTCGTGCAGCCAGGTCGCCCGGACGGCCGGGTCGGCATTGTGCGCCAGCATCGTGGTCGGCAACGGCAGCACGCCGTCGCTGACCACCAGCACGTCGATCTCGCCGACCTTCAGCGCGTAGCGCGATGGAACGAGCTCTTCCGGCTTCGATGTCGCGGGGTATGAGGTGTTGTGCAGGTTCATGTTGGTCTCCTGTTTCAAGGTAGGGCTCCCGGCTGGTCTTGGTTGAGCAGGCCGCGCAGCCAGGGAGGTGCGGCCGTCATCGTTTCGTGCCTCTAGAGGCTCGTCACACGTTCCGGATCGGCCGAGGCGAGCGCTGCGGCACGCTCGGCACGGGGCGGATAGATCCAGACCGTGTTGATCTCCTGCTTGGTCTTCTTGGCGACGTCGCCGACCATCTCGACCTTGCGCTCCCAGCCGCGCGTGAACAGCGCGCCGGCTTCGCCGAGATCGAGGCAGGTGACGTAGGCCTTCTGGTGATACGGCCTGGTCGGGACGCGCAGGAGTTCGGCGGCCGCATTGTTGCCGGCAAACGCGCCCATCCGCGTGGCGTGCTGGCACGACATCAGCGCGTAATTGCCCGCGTCGTCACATGCGGCCCGCGCGGCATCACCGGTGGCGAAGACGCCGGCGATGCCGGGCACGCGCAGATCGCGGTCCACCAGCAGCCGGCCGAAATTGTCGCGCTCGGCGGGAATCTGCGCTGTCAGGGGCGCGGCGCGAATGCCGGCTGCCCAGATCACCGTTTCGGTTTCGATGTGTTCGCCTGTCGACAGCGTCACGCCGGACTTGTCGAGCGAGGCAACGCCGGCGCCGAGCCTTGTCTCCACACCGAGCTTGCGAAGCGCTTGCTCGATGACCGGGCGGGAGCCTTCGCCCATGTCGGGAGCGATCACGCCGTTGCGCTCGACGATGATGACGCGCGTCCTGGCGTTTTGGCCGAAGATGGCGCGCAGGCGCGCGGGCAGCTCGGTCGCCGCCTCGATGCCGGTGAAGCCGCCGCCGGCGACCACGACCGTGTCACGTCCATTGACGGCCGGCCGGTCGGCGAGGCCATGCAGATGCCTGTCGAGGGCAACCGCATCGTCGAGCGAGTCGACGCTGAAGCCGTGCTCGGCAAGGCCGGGAATGTTGGGTCGGAAGAGGCGGCTGCCGGTGGCGATCACCAGGCGGTCGTAGGACAGGGTCTTGCGGGTGCCTTTGGGAGTCGAGATCTGCACCGTCAGCGCCTCGGTGTTGACGGTCTCGGCGCTCCCCTGGATGTAGTCGACGTCGATCGCCTTGAGGACATCGAGCAGCGGCGCCGTCAGGGTTTCCGGCTTCGGCTCATAGAGCCGAGGGCGGACCACCAGCGTCGGCTCGGGTGCGATGAGCGCGATCTCGAGCTCTTCCGGCGAGACGCCCTGAATGTCGCGCAGGCGGGCGGCGGAGAGGGCGGCGTACATGCCGGCGAAGCCGGCGCCAATGATGAGCAGTCGCATGTGGTTCACTCCTTGATTTGGTTCTGGGTTTGTTGGTTCGAAACGCGCGCCATCGCCGCCGCTCGATGCGAGCAGAGCCTTTTGCGAGCGATGATGACGCGAAGAGGTGAGACGGAGACCGCCGGGCCCTTACGGCGCGGTGCAGTTCGGCAGCGAGGACAGCAGCGCAGGACCTTCACATCCTGCGCGGCAGCTTCGCGGGCCCGATGGCCAGCCGCGCAGGGCGACCGGCAGCGCAGGTTTGTTGGTCCAGCCCCGATTGATCAGGATCGACGTCGAGACCTTGGCGTTCTGCGCGGCTTGTGGCGGCGCCTCTTCGGCCGTCGGCGAGGTGAAACGCACCGTCAGCGAAAGCCCGTACATGAGCGCCGTCGAGACGGCCTTCCGTCGTGGCGCGATTGCAAGCCGTTTCCTGTCCATCGTTTGTCTCCGTCCCCATGATGTGACGTTGCGATGTTTAGCCAACCGGATCGTCGACTGCGCCAGAGCGATTGCCGTCCCTGTCGAGAGATTGCTGCTAACGCAGGCGCCTGCGCCAATCGCTCGGTGTCTCGCTCGTATGCGTCGCGGGAAGCCCGGCGTATTTCCCGAAGCGGCCATGCCTTGTCCGATTCTGCCGCAAGCAGGCATGCGTTTTCACAAACGCACGATGGGGGCGGATGACGAGTTGTCGGAGAAGCGAACACCGGCCGGATGACGGTCCGGTCGTGCGATTGATATCGGCGATCCAGGCTAGTTCGACGACAGTCCCGTCCTGCGCCTCAAATCGGTGATCGCGCGCAGAAAACTGTCGGCCGGCGTCGTCTCCGGATCGATCAGGCGGTGCAGGCGAAAGCCGTCTTCCAGCGCCAGCACGACGGAGGCCATCCACGGCGGATTCAGCGTGTCGTTCCTGCCACTGCTCTTCAACGTGGCCTCGACGATGTCGGCGACCAGCTTGCGCCGCGCGCGTAGCCGCTTGGCAAGCTCCGGGCGGCGCTTCTCGGCGCGCGCGACGAACAGGATCATCTCCATGTGCAGGAGGGGCGAGCGGGCGAGCGGGTCTTGCCGGCTGCGATCCATCGTCTTCAGCGCCGCGATGAAATCGTCGAGATTGTCGTGCTGCGCGAGGATGTCGAGGTTGCGCCGGATCGACTGCTCGACATGATCCTCGAGCATGGCGATGATCAATTCGTCCTTGCTCTTGAAGTTGGAATAGAACGCGCCGCGGGTGAAGCCCGCGGCGGCCGCGATCGCCTCGATGCTGGCGCCGCCGATGCCGTCCGCCTCGAACACGCGCGCGGCCGCCTCGAACAGTTTGTCGCGCGTGTCGTCCCTGGTCGGCCTGGTTCTCACCCTTGACATCGGCGCAGGTTAGGGCAGAATGCAACTCGATACAATAATGTATCGAGTTTATAATCTTGGGGATGGTTACGCCGCGCAAGCAAGGGGGCTGCCGGCGTATTCGTGTCATGCGGCAACCGATTGAGGTCACCATGAACGAGCAAGTGCAACCCGCAGGCGGACCGCTGTTCAATCCGCTGTCGCCGGACTTCATCCGCGATCCCTATCCACACTACGACCGGCTGCGCACGGTCGAGCCGATCCATGTGACGCCGTTCGGCCAGTTCGTCGCCAGCCGCCATGCCGACGTCAGCTTCGTGATGCGCGACAAGCGCTTCGGCAAGGACTTTGTCGAGCGCTCCAAGCGCCGCTATAGCCCTGCCATCATGGACGAGCCGGTGTTCCGCAGCATGAGCCACTGGATGCTGCAATCCGATCCGCCCGACCACACCCGCTTGCGCGGCCTCGTCGTGAAGGCCTTCACCGCCCGCCGCGTCGAGGACATGCGGCCGCGGATCCAGGCGATCGTCGACCAGGCCATCGATGCCGTGATCGAGCGCGGCCACATGGACCTGATCGAGGATTTCGCCTTCCGCCTGCCGGTCACCATCATCTGCGACATGCTCGGAATCCCCGAGGACCATCGCGAGACCTTCTACAACAGCTCGCGCGATGGCGGCCGCCTGCTCGATCCCGTGCCGCTCACGCCGGAGGAGATCGCGAAGGGCAACGCCGGCAACATGATGGCGCAGATGTATTTCCAGCAGCTGTTCGAGCTGCGCCGCCGCAATCCTGGCGACGATCTCATCACCCAGCTGGTGCAGGCCGAGGAAGACGGCAACAAGCTCACCAACGAGGAATTGACCGCCAACATCATCCTGCTGTTCGGCGCCGGCCACGAGACCACCGTCAATCTGATCGGAAACGGCCTGCTCGCGCTGCATCGCAATCCGGATCAGCTCGCGCTCCTGAAGGCGCGGCCCGAGTTGATGGTCAACGCGATCGAGGAATTCTTGCGCTACGATTCCTCGGTGCAGATGACCGGACGCGTGACGCTGGAGGACATCGAGGATCTCGGCGGCAAGAGCATCCCCAAGGGCGAGACCGTGCTCTGCCTGCTCGGCTCGGCCAACCGCGATCCGGCGGTCTACCCTGATCGCCCCGACCGGCTCGACGTCACCAGGCCCAATGTCAAGCCGCTGTCGTTCGGCGGCGGCATCCATTTCTGCCTGGGCGCCCAATTGGCGCGCATCGAGGCCGAAATCGCCCTCGCGACGCTGCTGCGGCGGCTGCCGGATCTGCGCATCGACGACGTCGAGAACCCGGAATGGCGCCCGACCTTCGTGCTGCGCGGCCTGAAACGCCTGCCGGCGAGCTGGTGATGGCCGGCCCCGTTAACCTCCGCGCGCAACAGTCGCTGTGACTTCGCCACACTTCCCCTTATATAAGGGGCTGTTCCGGCGCGCCTGAGGCCCTCAGGTTCGGCCCGGGCCGGTTTGGCCGAGGGGAGACCCGTGCAGACGACGCTGCTCGGATTGGCGATTGCCTTCATCATTGCGCTGCTGACCGCGCTGATCGGGCCTTACTTCATCGACTGGAACCAGTTCAGGCCCCAGTTCGAGGCGGAGGCGGGCACGATCATGGGCGTGCCGGTGCGGGTGGCGGGCGAGCTGGATGCGCGGCTGCTGCCGGCGCCGACGCTGCGGCTGCGCTCGGTCACCTTCGGCGGCAACAATGACCTCGGCCGTCTGCGCGCCGACAAGCTCGACGTCGAGTTCAGCCTGAGCTCGCTGATGCGCGGTGAATGGCGCGCTACCGAGCTGACCGTCAACGGCATGGCGGTGGATCTCGGCCTGGATGCCAAAGGACGGGTCGATTTGCCGTCCACCGCGAGCGGCACCTTCAATCTGGCCTCGCTTGCGATCGAACGGCTGAACCTCACCGGCCGCATCGCCCTGCATGATGCCGCCAGCCGCTCGACGCTGGAATTGAACGACATCACCTTTTCCGGCGACGTGCGCTCGCTGGCCGGCTCGGTCCGCGGCGATGGCAGTTTCACCGCCACCGGGGTGCGCTATCCGTTCCGCGTCTCCTCCGGCCCAAGCGCCGACGGCAGCGCCACCCGTCTCCACCTCAACATCGATCCCGGCGAGCGCGCGATCTTGGCCGATCTCGAAGGCGTGCTCGCCTTCGACAACCGCCTGCCGAAATTCGACGGCGCGCTGACGCTCGCTGTGCCTCCGGTCAAGAAGGCGGGCACGGCGGGGCCGACACCCTGGAAGCTCACGGCAAAGCTCAAGGCCGATCCGGCCGGCGCCAAATTCGATCAGATCGACGCGAGCTTCGGCGCCGAGGACAACGCGCTCAAGTTTGGCGGTGTCGGCGATGTCAGGTTCGGCGCTTCGCCGCTGCTGCGCGCGGTGCTGTCGGCGCGCCAGGTCGATGCCGACAAGCTGGCGGGCAAGGATGATGCCGAGCCGCAGCGCGTCCTGCCGGCGCTGCGCGCGGGCCTTGCGGCGATCCCGCAGGCGCCGATGCCGGCGCAGATCGAGTTCAACTCCGATCAGATCATGCTGGGCGGGCGTCCGCTCCAGAACATCACGGCGGAGCTTCAGACCGACGGAAGGTCCTGGACGTTCCAGCGGCTCGAGCTGCGCGCGCCCGGCATGACGCAGCTCTCGCTCAACGGCGCAACGCCCGGCGCCGACAGCTTTAGCGGCCGTCTCAGCGTCGAGTCGTCCGATCCCGATACGCTGGTGGCCTGGCTCCAGGGCCGCAGCGAGATCAACCGCCGCAGCACGCGCCCGCTACGCCTTGCCGGCGACGTGACCATCGCCGCCAACCATCTCGCCGTCGACAGGCTGAAGGCCGAGATCGAGGGCGGCGCGGTGGAGGGCCGCATCGGCTTCGTCCAGACCGGCGCGAGCAAGGGCTCGCGGATCGACGCCGAGCTCAAGGCCGACCGTCTCGACCTCGATGCCGCCGCAAGCTTCGTGCGCGCGCTCGCGGGGCCGCAGGGCGAATGGCCCGAGGAAGCCAAGCTCGCGCTCGACGTCGGCCGCGCGATGTCGGCCGGACAGGAGCTGCGGCCGTTCACGGCGAAGCTCGGCTACGGTCCGGCGGCGCTGTCGCTGGAGCAGTTGCGGTTCGGCCAGGCGAGCGGGGTGACCACCGAAGCGAGCGGCAGCTTCGACCGCGTTCATGCCACCGGCAAGCTCGCGCTGAAATCCTCGGCCAATTCGCTGCGTGAGCTCACCGCGCTGCTCGAGCCGATTGCGCCTTCGGTGCGCGCGCGGTTCGACGCCATGCCGTCATTGCCCGGCGCGACGCGGTTGAAGCTCGACCTCAGCCTCGACAAGAACGCCGACCATGCCGATCGCAACGACGCGCGCGCCGTGCTCGATCTCGATGCGCCGCAGCTCAAGGCCACCGCGACGCTGGCCGGGCAGACGCCGGTGGCGGCGGTCAACGGCATCGACATCGACCGCTTGCGCAACAGCGACTTCACGCTGGACTCGAAAATCTCGACGCCGAAGGCCGGCACATTGCTGGCGCTGCTCGGCCTCGATCGCGTCGCCGCCGCGGGCGAGGGCGCCTCGCAGTTCGAAGGCCGGTTGAGCGGCGCGTGGCGCCGGCCGTTGCAATTGAACGCAAAGCTCAGTGGCGGCGGGCTGGATGCGGATGCGCAAGGCAGCATCGAATTGCCGGACTTCAATTCGTCCCAGCCGAAGGCCAGCGTGAATTTGCGCGTACGCAATGCCAATCTGGCGCCGCTGTTCGGGACCAGTCCAACCGACAGATCGGTGCAGAGCGTCAACCTGTCCTCGCGCGTCGGCCTCTCCGGCAACCGCCTGACCTTCGACGATCTCGACAGCAGCGCGGCCGGCTCGCATCTGCGCGGGCATCTCGCGGTGACGCTCGATCAGGAGAAGAGCGTCGATGGCGAAATCGGCCTCGACGCGCTCGATCTTGCGCCCGCGTTCGCAATGGCCATCGGCGCCGCCGGACGTGATGCCGGTGATCCCCTGAGTGCGGGGCTGCTCGGCGGCTGGCGCGGCCGCATCGCCTTCCAGGCCTTGCAAGGCACCTTGCCCGACGGCATCGAGCTGCGCCCCGTCGGCGGCACGATCCGGAGCGACGGCCAGTCGCTCGCGCTCGACGCGCTCAAGGGTGGTGTCGGCGGCGGTGAGATGTCGGCGAGCTTCGACGCGCGCAATGGCGCCAATGGCATTGCGCTGAACGCGCGTATCGAGCTCAGAAACGTCAATGCGGCGGCGCTGCGCTACCGCGATCTCGCCTTGCCCAAGGGACGTGCCTCGGTGCAGATGGCCTTGACCAGCCAGGGCCGCAGCGTTGCGGCGTTGACCGGCGCGCTCGCCGGCAATGGCACGGTGACGCTCGAGGCCGCGGAAATCAGCGGCCTCAATCCGCGCGCCTTCGAGATCGCCATCCGCGCCAGCGACGGCGGCCAGGTTGCCGACGACAACAGGCTGCGGCAGCTCGTCGAACCCGCGCTGTCGGCAGGTCCGATCGCGGTCGCCTCGGCGCAGATCCCGTTCACGATCCGCGACGGGCGCCTGCGCGTCGGCGCGACACCGCTGGAAGCAAAGAACGCCCGGGCGATCGTCTCCGGCGGCTACGACATCCCCGCCGACCAGGCCGACATCCGCGCCAGCCTGACGCCGATCATGACCGGACTTTCCGGCGCGCCACCGGAGATCCAGCTGTTCGCGGCAGGTCCTCCCGACAGGCTCAACCGCACCGTCGATGTCGCGCCGCTGTCGTCCTGGCTCGCGGTGCGCACGATCGATCGCGAGACGCGGCGGCTCGACGCGATCGAGCGTGGCGAGCCGCCGCCGGCGACTGCGGCGCTGCCGACGCTGGTCTCGCCCGACCCGGTGCCCGAGCCGTCGCTGACCGACGTGCCGTTGCCCGGCCGCGATCCGCGCCGCGCGCCGCCGAAGCCAAAGGCCGCGCCGATGCCGAAGGCGCCGCAGGCCGCCCCCGCGGTGCCAAGTCCTTCAATCGCAAGTCCTCCACTGACAAGCCCGCCGCTCGCGAGCCAGCAGATCGCGCCGCTGCCGCCGCCGATCGAAGTGAGGCCGGCACCAGGCCCGCCGCCCGCAAAACCCAAGCCGAAGCCGCCGCTGGTGCTGACGCCGTCGAATCCGTGAGGCGGCGGGCAATGTTGTCGTGGCCATCCTTCGAGACGCCCGCCGTTGGCGGGCTCCTCAGGATGAGGTCTCGTTTCGCCGTGAAATCCTAGACTTTCATGGTGAGGAGCGCCGTTTACAGCGCGTCTCGAACCATAAGGCCGAGCAGCTTCGCAGTCCCCATCATCCTTTGCCGCCGCGGACGCCTTGCCCGCCGGTAAACCCATTCCCGCGCATTTTAACGAATTTTGCCCGGCAAAACTGATCTGCCGACTTTACCGGATTCTCGCGTTTGTTCCCTAGTCTCTGTTCCCAGAGGAATTCGGCGTCCCGCCAGCACGAGCGGGATGGCTAGCCAAGAACTGGGGTATCGAGATGAACGGGGCAAAATCGCTTCTGCAAGATCTGGACGACGCCATCGCGCGCGGCACCGACGAGAGCCGGGCGAAGGCGTTGTGGCATGCGACCGACATCCTGATCACCGGCCGCTACAGCGACGACGAGATCAGCATGTTCGGCGAGGTCATCGGGCGGCTTGCCGACGAGATCGAGGTCGCCGCGCGGGCGCAGCTCTCGGACGTGATGTCGGCGTGTGATCACGCGCCGCTCAACGTCATCGCAAAGCTCGCCCTCGACGACGAGATCGACGTGGCCGGTCCGGTGCTGCGCGACTCCAGTCGGATCAACGAGAAGATGCTGGTCGAGAGTGCCATGACCAAGGGCCAGGCGCATCTGCTTGCGATCGCCCAGCGCAAGTCGATCGGCGAAGCCGTCACCGACGTGCTGGTCAAGCGCGGCGACCAGGCGGTCGTGACCTCCGTCGCCAAAAACGAGGGCGCGCGCTTCTCCGGTTCGGGCCTGCTGCACATGGTCCGGCGCGCCGAGGGTGACTCGATCCTCGCCGAGCAGCTCGGCCTGCGCAAGGACGTGCCGCGCCACATCTTCCAGCAGCTCATTTCCAAGGCGTCGGAAGACGTCCGCCGCCGCCTCGAGAGCGAGCGGCCCGAGATGATGTCGCAGATCCAGAGCTCGGTGACCGACGTCACCGGCGATCTCCAGTCCAAGTTCGGCCCGTCCTCGCGCAGCTATTTCGTCGCCAAGCGCGTGGTGACGACGCAGTACCGCCAGGGCAACCTCAACCAGGACTCGATCTCGAACTATGCGCGCCAGCACCGTTTCGACGAGGTGCAGATCGGCCTGTCGCTGTTGTCGTCGCTTCCGGTCGACGTGATCGAGCGCGCGATGATGGACCGCAATCGCGAGATACTTCTGGTGCTGTGCAAGGCGCTCGACTTCTCGTGGGACACGACCATGTCGCTGCTGTTCCTCGGCGCCAAGGATCATCTGATCACGGCGCGCGAGCTTCATGACAGCGAGCGCGAGTTCGGCAAGCTCAAGATCGAGACGTCGCGCAGCATTCTGAAGTTCTACCAGTCGCGCAAGACCGGCGCGGGTGCCGATACGGGCCGTCAGCCCGAGCTCCAGGTGCACTGAGCAAGAGGGGAGTATTGCAATGTTGCCTCAATTCGGCACTGCGGTTCGCAAGAACAAGATCCTCAACAAGAGCCTTCCCGTCGATGCCGGCGGTTCGGCCCCCGAGAAGGCTTCCGTCGACGCCGCCTGGCTCGTGCTCGAAGCCGCCAACGATCTCGGCGACCACGCCGCGATCGCAGCCTGCCGCCGGGTCATCGACGCCGAGCTGAACGGTACGGTGGCGGGCAGCGCGGATATCGATCTCGTGCTCGGCTATTTCAGGTAGCGACGATCACCAACGTCTAGTGCGCCATCGCGATGTCGCCGGACACTTGCTCGCGTCTTGCATCGATGCGTAGCAGCACGACAACGACTGCGCCCACCAGCGCGCAGCCCGCGAGCAAAAGAAGACCCGCGGTAAAACTGCCAGTTAAATCCTTCAGGTAGCCCATTGCGTAAGGACCGGCGAAACCGGAAAGATTTCCAAGCGAGTTGATCGCGGCGATGCCGGCGGCAGCCGATGCTCCCGTTAAAAAGCTCGCCGGCAGCGGCCAAAACATCGGGGGGACCGCGGAAACGCCGATCTGTGCGAAGCAAAGCAATGCCATGACAAGGACGGAGTTGGAAACGAGACCTGCCACTCCGATCCCCACCGCTGCCATCAACAGTGCCGCAGCGACGTGACCCTTTCGTTCCATGGTCCGATCGGAATGACGACCAAGCAGCACCATGCCCGCGGCCCCGAAAATAAAGGGCAGCGCCGCCAGCAAGCCGGTCTGGGTATCACTGACGCCAAAACCCTTGATGATGGTTGGCAGGAAGAACGCTACGCCGTAACTTGCAGCATTCAGGCAGAAGTACACCAGAGCGCACAACAAAATGCGGTAATCGGTGAGCGCCTGACCCAATGACAGGTGTTCGACCTTCTCTTTGTTTCGCTTCTCGGTGGCCTGCACGTCTTCCAGCCAGGCAATCTCGTCTTGTTGCAGCCAGCGGGCCTGGCGCGGAAAATCAGTCAGATAGAGCAGGACGCAGATGCCTACCACGACCGACGGCAGCGCCTCGAGAATGAACAGCCACTGCCAGCCTTCCAATCCCAAACCGGTCACGCCGAGCAGAAGCCCGGAGATGGGCGATCCGATGATGGACGAGATCGGGATCGCCAGCATGAACAGGCTGATGACCCGAGCCCGGTAAACCGCCGGGAACCACAGCGTCAGATAGAAGATGATGCCCGGAAAGAATCCTGCCTCGCAGGCGCCGAGCAGCAACCGAAGAGAGTAGAAGACGCCCGTCGTCGGTATTCCCGTCGCTGCCGATATCGATGGGATGAATGCGAAGGCCGCCGAGACGATCCCCCACGTAATCATGATGCGGGCGATCCAGACGCGCGCGCCGACTCTTTCCAGGAAGATGTTGGAGGGGACTTCAAACAGGAAATACCCGACGAAGAACAAGCCCGCGCCCAGTCCGAACGCTGCTTCACTTAAACCCAGCGCCTGGTTCATGTGCAGCTTGGCAAAGCCGACATTGACGCGGTCAAGATAGGCCACGAAATAGCAGACGATCAGGAACGGTATGAGCCGCCACATCACCTTGCCAATGACACGCTTCTCGACGTCTTGCATCGCAAAGCCTCCCGCTTGATCACCGGAACCCGCTCAACATCCGGGCGGCGTTGCAAAACAATGACGGGTGCGAACGATGAGTGCAAACGGCATTTTGACGTTCAAGCCAAAGTGACAGTTGTGCTGTCATGCTCCGAAGCTGGAGGAGGGACGAAGCATGCGACACGTTCCATCTAACGCTCGGGCGGCCCAGGCATCGGCCGCCCGCCATGATGATCGCGAACATCATCCTATTTTGCCATCGCCATCCTGGCCGACTCGATCTTCGCCTTGGCGGCATCGAGTTTGAAGCTCGCGCCCTTCTGCGTCTGCGGAAACGCGATCGCAGTCACGGCCAGCTTCTCAACCTCCTGTTGGACGAACACGAAGAGCCAGAATGTCTAGGCGTTCGCGCCGCCGTCGACGGTCAAGGTCGAGCCGGTGATGTATTTTGCCTTCGCGCTCGCCAGGAATGCCACGGCATTCGCGATGTCATCCGTCGCACCATACCGGCCCAGTGCCATGAACTGTTTCAGCGTCTCCGCGGTCGGGCCGCTCGCGGGGTTCATGTCGGTGTCGATCGATCCCGGCTGCACCAGATTGACCGTGACGTCCCTGGGACCGAGCTCCCGCGCGAGCGCCTTCGTGAACGCTGCAAGCGCCGACTTCGACGCCGCATACACGCCGAGCACCGGCGCGGGCACGCGGTCGGCGAAATAGCTGCCGATGGTGATGATGCGGCCGCCTTTGCCGAGATGGGGCAGCGCGGCCTTGCTCGCGATCATCGGCGAGCGCACGTTGACGTCCAGCAGCGCATCGATGTCGGCGAGCGAGATATCGTTGAGGCCGCCCAGGCGCAAAATGCCGGCGTTATTGACCAGGATATCAAGCCCGCCCAACTCCTTGACGGTCTTCTCGACCGAGGCCTGAACGGCAGCGACATCGGCGCTGTCGGCCTGGATCGCAACGGCTTTGCGCCCGCCTGCCTTGATGGCGTCCACGATCTTCGCGGCACTGTCTGCGGACTTCTCGTAAGTGATTGCAACATCGGCGCCTTCCGCGGCCAGCGCTTTTGCAATGCCTGCTCCGATTCCCCTGCTTGCGCCCGTCACCAGGGCCCGTTTTCCAGCCAGATTCATTTCATCTCTCCAATTCTGTAACGATCGACACAGAATATGTGGAGTCTTGAACGGGCGCGTCAAGTCAATTATGTGTTGATCATTACAGAAAGGGCGAGATGGCCGGACGACCCCGGGAATTCGATCGAGAGGCAGCCCTCGAAGCCGCCATGTTCCTGTTTTGGCGCAAGGGTTTCGAGGCGGCCTCGATGCACGACCTCTGCGACGCCATGGGCGTCCGCTCGCCGAGCCTCTATGCGGCCTTCGAAAGCAAGGAGGCGCTCTATCTCGCCGCGATCGAGCATTACGTCCAGACCCAGGGACCTCCGGTGTGGGACAAGCTCGCGGACGGAAAAACCGCGCGCGAGGGCATCGAGCACCTGCTGATCGGGGCGACCGAGACCCTGCCGAAATCCCGGACCGCGCCGGCCGGCTGCATGGCCGTGCTCGGCGCCGTCAGCGACGAATGGCCGGCCACCATTGCCCGCGCGATCAGGAAGGTCCGCCTCGACATGCTGGGCAATCTGCGTGCGCGGATCGAAGGCGCGGTCGGCAGCGGCGAGCTGCCTGCCGCAACCGACATCGATGCGCTGAGCCGGTTCTACCTGAGTGTGTTTCAGGGCATGGCCATCCAGGCCAAGGACGGCGCGACGCCTGAGGAGTTGAGAGGCGTAGCGAAGGCGGCCATGGCGATGTGGCCGGGCGAGCGGTAGCTCGCGGCCTGTAGCATGGGTTTCGCTCCGCTCTATCCATCCTACGAGCTGGGCCGAGAGATTGATCTATCTCAAGACCGCATCCGAAACGCGAGCCCAGCTTACATTCGGAAGGCAGCGATACGTCCAGACAGGCGGGAGGTGAAGCATGTACCGGCACATTCTCATTCCGACAGATGGGTCGGAGCTAGCGGAGCACGGCGTGGCGCATGGGTTGGCGCTGGCGAAATCCCTTGGAGCCAAGGTATCTCTAATCTTCGTTGTGGAGCCGTTTTCAGAAATGACAGGGCGGTTCCGTGAAGCAGTCGCAACATATGCCGAGCTGCGCAAGGAACAGGCCACGAGCACATTGGATCGCGCGGCAAATGCGGCCAAGGAGGCCGGCGTTTCCTGCGAACCGATTCAAGTGGAGAACGGGCAACCCCATCAAGCCATCATCGCAGCAGCCGAGAATAAAGGTTGCGATCTCATCGTGATGTCATCCCATGGCCGCAGCGGACTCTCCATGCTTCTCATCGGTAGCGTGACAAACAAGGTGCTGGCGCAGGCGAAAACTCCCGTACTGATTTGTCCGTGAATGTGCGGACCTGCTGACAGAGTTCTCGCTCGCCGCGAGGACTAGAAAACTCAACGGCCGCATAAACCGGCTTGTCTGCTTTTCGTCATCTGCGGGCCTTACCTGCCGGTCAGGCCTTGTCGGCCCGGCACCCGGGTAGCCGGTGACAGTGCACTCAACTCGAAGCAGCGGACCCCCGTGTGCATCAATTGAATGCACTGTCACCGCAATTGCGGCGACGGCTAGAGCCTGTCGATCCGAAATGCGCGAGTCTCGATCGCGGCGCGAACACGCGCGTTGCACGCAGCTGTGATCCGTGGAACCCGCCGCGCATGTAACGACAGGCGCTCCCCTCCGAATAGCTCGTAGCGGACGCTTCGTTCGCCAACAGATGGATGCGCAATCCGGGGAGAAATCGTCGCATGATGGGATTCAACGTCGCGGAAAATGGTGGAGGCTCTTATCGTCCGCTCGCCATTCTCCGCTGGGTCATGGTGGTCATATTCGTATCGTTTGGAATGCAGAAATTCACACTGCAATCCGCACAGGGCATCGCCCAGTTCATCAGCAACAGCCCGTTCATCTCCTGGCTGTCGGTATTCGGCCTGAGGGGAGAGGCCTATGTTCTCGGTGTCGCCGAATTCGTGATTGCGGCGCTGCTCGTGGCCGGTGCGTTCAATCCGGTCTTGTCCGCGCTCGGTTCATTCATGGGCGTGGTGACGTTCGCGGTCACGTGGTCGTTCTTCTTCACGACGCCGGGCGTCGTCACATGGAGCCTTTCGACCGATCCGATGGCGTGGAATCTGGCCGGCGAGTTCCTGTTCAAGGACATCGTCCTGCTGTGTGTCTGCGCGGTGTTGTTTCTGGCCTCCTTGCCTCAATCGGTTGTCCGGCTCCGCACCGGCTGAGCGTTCCGCCTCTCACCACCGGATGCGGTAGATCACGACGGCTTCGCCGTGATGCGTCGTGCTCTTCTCGAGGATATAGTTCGACTTCTCCAGCACGCGGCGGGATGCGCCATGCCCGACAAAGACGAGGCCGATGAGGGACGGCAGCTCGAGTTGCGACAGCCCGATCTCGGTCAGCGCCGTCGCGATCTCGCTCGCAAGGCCCTGACCCCAGAATTCGCGCTTGAACGTGTAGGCAATCTCGACCTCGTCCACGCCATCGACGAGGATGTGCCGGATGCCCGCTCGCCCGGCGAAGGCGCCGTCCTTCGTTCGCAGCACCCACAGCCCAAAACCGTGCTGGTCCCAATGCGCCATGTTGGTCTCGAGATACGTCTTGGTGACCTCGGGTGCACGCACGCCGCCGAGATAGCGGGACACCTCGGCATCGAGATGCAGCGCGACGAGATCGGCAAGGTGATCCTCGCGCAGCTTTTCGGCGGTCAATCTGTCGGTGCTGAAGCGGTCCATGGAGACTGATAGCCGCTTTGGAGGCCGGTCGTCGATCGCTTTCGCGATGCGACACCGCGCGACATCAGCGCCGGCTGGACCGCTTGGACTCCGTGTCGCGCCCGGGTTCTGACTTTGCCGCGCCGAGCGCCGCGGCCAGCTCGTCGA
Source organism: Bradyrhizobium sp. Arg816 (assembly GCF_029989365.1). Taxonomy (GTDB): domain Bacteria; phylum Pseudomonadota; class Alphaproteobacteria; order Rhizobiales; family Xanthobacteraceae; genus Bradyrhizobium. Next base: position 77,886 of record NZ_JAPRAQ010000005.1, read on the forward strand.
TATGGTAGGGTTTCGGCAGGATCTGCAGACCCGCCAATTCGGCGTCGTGAACTGCGGCGTCGGAGTATCCGCTGGTCAGAAGCACGGGTATGTCGCTTCGCCTTCGTTTGATTTCCCGCGCCAGCTCGACCCCATTCATGCCGCCGGGCATCATGATATCGGAAAAGACGAGGTCGACGGCGCGGCCGTCGGCGAGGGCACCGAGCGCGGCGGCGCCACTCGCCGCGTGCGTGACCTCGTAACCGAGCTGGCCCAGCATCTCGCTCACCAATGCGGCCACCTCGTCATCGTCTTCGACCAGAAGGATGCGGCCGTGATTGCTCTTTTTCGGCCGCGCCATGTTGAGATCGATGAGGTGTCGCTCCCTGGAAGGAATGCTGAGCGATCGCGGCAAATAGAGCTCGATGCTGGTGCCTTGGCCGACTTCCGATCGAATGCGGACCGTCCCCCGTGACTGCGTCGCGAATCCATGGACCTGGGCAAGCCCGAGCCCCGAGCCCTTTCCGACCTCCTTGGTCGTGAAGAATGGTTCGAAAACGCGTGACAGGATCTCCGGACTCATGCCGACACCCGTATCGACCACGGACAGGCGCACGTAGTCTCCGGCGATCTGCTCGTCATTCAGATCGGGCAGATTTTCCCCGCGCACGCGAATCGTGCCGCCATTGGGCATGGCGTCGCGGGCGTTGACGGCGAGGTTGAGGATCACGAGCTCGAGCTCGCCGGGATCGACCTCCACCGGCCAGAGCGTGTCCGGAAAATCGAACTCGACATGGACGTCGCCTCTCAGGCTGCGGTCGAGCAATTCGCGCATGCCGCCCATCTGCGAGGCGACGTCGACGGGCTCCGGCCGGAGCGTCTGGCGGCGGGAGAACGCAAGAAGCTGCCTGGTCAGGCTGGCCCCGCGCTGGGCGGCCTGGACCATCCCGTCCATGAGCCGGCGGCGACGGGCGGGATCGGTCTGGCGGTCGAGCATGTCGAGGCCGCCGGAGATCACCATCAGCAGATTGTTGAAGTCGTGCGCCACCCCGCCGGTCAGCTGTCCGATGGCTTCGATCTTCTGGGCTTGCCGAAGCGTCTCCTCGACCCGCGCGCGCTCGTTCATCTCCAGGCGCAATTGCTTATTGGCTTCCGCGAGGGCCCGCGTGCGCTCGACCACCAGCGTTTCGAGCTCCTGAGCCGCCTGTTCGCGCGCCGCGAGCAGGGCCCGGATTTCATATTGGCGCCGCCGTGCGCGCAGTGCCGATTGAATGGTGCTGGTCAGCGTCATCGGCTGAACCGGCCGCTCGAGCAGCGAAACGTTGCGGAGAAGCGCGACAATGCTGCGGCGCCAGGCGAGGACGGCCGGCTGCTCGCGATGGCTGGTCAGGACGACGAAGGGCAGGTCGGACCAGGGCGGCTGGCTCTCGATCCATTGCGCCAGCGGCGACGTGTCTTTCCCGAACAGCGCTTCCTCGGCAAGGAAAACGGCGCCGACGCCGGCTGCCATCTCGCTGACGAGTTCGGGCAGACTGCGGCAGCTGCTCGCTTCCAGGTGCGAACTCCGGAACAGCTCGACGGAGGCAAGCCCGTCGCGCCCGATCGGAGCAAAGACGAGAACATGGTGATCTCGCTCAACGCTCATTCAACCGACCCTTCGGGCTTGGGTGACCCGGTGTAACGCGGATTGCCGGAGAAGATGCCGCTGAACTCCCTCAGCGGCGGGCCGAGCGTGATGCCGGCGCGGCTGAGCCGAAATTCGCGGATGGTGTGCTCGTGTTGGCCGCTGCGCTTCTTGACGACAGACAGGGCGCGCCGCACCGTTCCGCTGACCTCGAAATAGCGCAGCATGAGCACCGAATCGCTGAGATAGCTGATGTCGAGAGGCGTATCCATCGGACCGACGAGGCCATGCTGGGCGAGGACCAGGATGGTCAGCACACCCTGCTGCCCCAAATAGCTCAGGAGTTCGTGCATCTGCAGGATGAGAAATCGCTCGTCGGGCATCGCGGCCAGATAGCCGTTGAGGCTGTCGATGATGACGAGGCGGGCCTTGTCGACCTCGACGCTCTTTCGCACGTTCGCGGCGAACTCACCCGGTGACAGCTCGGCGGGATCGATCTGCTGAAACCGGACATGGCCGGAATCGACGTGTTCTTGCAGGGGCAGGCCAAGTGTCCGGGCGCGCGCTTCGACCGTGCCGCGGCCTTCATCGAACGCGAAGAACACCGCGTGCTCGCCACGTTCGGCCGCCGCGATCGCATAGGTGAGCGCAACCGATGATTTCCCCACGCCGGCGGCGCCGATGAGCAGCGCATTGGTGCCGCGCTCGAGACCGCCTCCCAGGAGCTGGTCGAGCTCGGCGTTGCCGCTGGGGGTGAACTCGCCGACGAAGGTCTTGTGATGCTCGGCCGCCACCAGGCGAGGGAATATCCGCAAGCCGCCTTGCTCGATCGTGAAATCGTGGTACCCGCCGCGAAACCGGATGCCGCGCATCTTGATCACGCGGAGCCGGCGCCGCTCGGCGCCGTAGTCGATCGCGAGCTGTTCGAGCATCACCACGCCATGCGCAATGGAATGGAGCTGCAGATCGTCCTGAGATGACGAGAGATCGTCGAGCAGGACCACCGTGCAATTGCGGTTGGTGAAGAAATGTTTCAGCGCCAGCACCTGCCGCCTGTAGCGAAGCGGGTTCTGGGCAAGCAGGCGCAACTCGGACAGGCTGTCGAGCACCACGCGGGTAGGATTGATCCGCTCGACCTCCTTGAAAACAAGGTTTGTCGTTTCGCTCAGCTCCATCTCGGCGGGATGAAACACCGTGAGCTCGCGTTCCGGATCGAGCGTCGTCTCCGGCGGGACCAGTTCGAAGATGTCGATGCCGTCCAGCGACCAGCCGTGCCGCTGCGCCACGAGGTCCAGCTCGTGCTTGGTTTCGGACAGCGAAACGTAGAGCACGCGCTCTCCGTCCCGCACCCCCCTCAGCAGGAACTGGAGTGCGATCGTGGTCTTGCCCGTGCCGGGCCGCCCCTCGTAGAGATACATCCGGTTGGAGTCGAACCCGCCCCCCAGGATGTCGTCCAGGCCGGCGCTACCGGTCGATATTCTGGACACCTCTTGGGGCGCACTGTCTGCAACAGTGTCGGATGGACTGCTCATTGAACCCCCTGACGCTTCGAAAAGGGGCGCCACCGCCCCTACGCGAGTTCCAAGGCGCGCTTGTTGACAGGGCTCGCGCTTGGTCGAGCCGAAGGCCTTGGGAAGGAACTCTCAGGGAAGGAACTCTCAGCTCGGCGCCGGGTTCCTTGCTCATCGGGATGGTCGGCTCTGCATCGCGATGCTGATCGAGGCCAAAGACGGTATCGTACCGCCACTCGCAGGATGGAGCAGGTCGCGAGCTGGATGTCGCTGAAGCCGATGATGCCATCGTGATCGTGTCTTGCCAGGCGGGTCAACTGGCCCCGCAGCCCGGATGAACCGCGCGCCGCTCATCCATCGCGCAGTGTCCTCCGCCACATCGGCCTCGATGATGACGCCGACGATAGGCTTCTGCCGCAGCTCTGCCCAACGTTTCAATCGCCGCATCAAGTCGTCAAGTAGCGACTTGATCTGAATCAAGCGCCGCGATCAGGGCCGCACGACAACCGCCTCTGTGCGGTTTGTGAGAAGCTGGTGCGTGCGATGATCCCGACCTGGTACGTCACCTTTGAAGTGCAAAAGCGGGGCATCCTGCCGAGACAGCGGAGTCCTCGCGAGACGAGGACGTTTGTGACGGAGCACGAGGCAAAGCTGTTCGCGCGCGCAAAACTCGACGAAGGCCTCGCTGTCTTTGCGGGCACGATCAATCCCCACCTTCCCCGGCGGCTCATTCCAGCGTCCGGCATCAACGCGTGGCTTGCCGAAGGACAGGAAAGCGCTGCACCGCCCGGAGCTACGGATACCGACTAAGCACATTGCCGTGCACAGCGATGGCGCTTGGGTGTTGCCATTTTGGTACGGGTCGAAAATCCCCTTGCACGTAAACTTCTGGATGTTCGCGGCGCTTAAGCACGTTAACCCGCATAAGGGCCCGCTTTCTGAACCAAGAAGATTCGAGCAAAGGGGATAGGATGATGAAAAGGCTCTCGATGGCTGCGATCGGCTTCGCGGCGCTGAGCATGGCGGCTCCGGCCATGGCGGCCGACATGGCCGTTAAGGCACCGCCGCCGGCACCGATGGTGGCGGTCTATAATTGGAGCGGATTCTATATTGGCGCCAACGGAGGTTGGGGGCAGAGCCATAATTGCGTGGATTTCGTCACGCTCGCAGGAACAGTGGGAGGCGGTTGCGCTGATCGCTCCGGGGGTCTCGTCGGCGGCCAGATCGGATATCGCTGGCAAACCAATCAGTTTGTGCTTGGGTTGGAAGCACAGGGCGATTGGGCGGAGATCAAGAACACGCGCGTGAGCCTGATTGATCCGCTGATTTCGACCACGGGGAAAACCGATGGCATCGGCCTGTTCACGGCCCAACTCGGATGGGCATGGAACGCGTCACTGCTCTACGTGAAGGGTGGCGCGGCCGTCACTCGCAATCGCTTTGATGTATTCAACAACATCACCGGAGTCGGCCTGGCCTCGGCAGGTCACACGCGCTGGGGCGGCGCCTTGGGTGTCGGCTGGGAATACGGCTTCTCACCGAACTGGACCGTCGGTGTTGAATACGACCATCTCTGGATGGGGAATGACAACACCTCCTTCGCAGGCGTGGTCACGCCCGGAGGGCGCACCCTCCTCGGCACCGGGGTCAGCCAGGATGTGGACATGGTCACGCTTCGGTTGAACTATCGCTTCGGCGGTTATGGTGCTGGTTATGGTGCTCGCTACTGAGCTGGTGTCTTCCCAGTGACTTCAGGCCCCGGCATGGACCGGGGCCTTTTTCATGGGAAGCGCGAAACCGCGAGGATGTCCGTCGCTTCCAGCGTCAGTTCCGACGGTCGAACCCGGCGAGTTGTTGCCTGTCCATGAGCACGATGTGACGCTGGTTGTTGTCGATGAATGCGAGGACCCCAAGCTCGCGCAAATGCGAGAGAGATCGCGAGACGGTCTCGAGCGTCAGACCGAGATAATCCGCGATGTCGCGCCTCGACATCGGCAGCGCGAGGACGCCTGCGGCGGTGAGTCGCCTGTCCATCTCGATCAGAAAGGCGGCAACCCGCTCCAGCGACGTCTTGCGTCCAAGCAGCAGCATGTGGTCTTCGGCATGCCGGAGGTTCGTCATGGTCATATGGAGCAGGCTTCCGGTCAAGGTGCCGTCGCTCCCGGCAACAGCGTCGAGGCTCTCCCGCCTGATCAGCCGCACGGTCGTGTCCGTCACCGCTTCCGTCGTGAAACGATGGACACCGCCATTCGTCAGCCCGAAGGTGTCGCCGGGAATATGAAACGCATTGATCTGCCGGCGCCCGTCCGACAGCAGCTTGTAGCTTCGTACTGTGCCTGACTTGACCTGGTAGATGTATTCGGCGGGCTCCTTCTCGCCATAGATCTCGCTGCCGCGCCTGTAGGTGAATTCCCTCAGGCTGACCATCGGATTCGAGGCGGCGCTCATTCCGAGTTCGCTAAGAGAATGCGGGCGGGGAAGGGAGACCGGGGTCGCGTGCATCAGCATTGGACCAACTCCTCAATCTCATGGCGATCGGGTTTGTCAGTCGCGGAGCATGTGCTGACACGGGGGCAGTGTCGCGCGGCTCTTGTTCCTGATATCGAGCTTGTTCGAAAGCAGGACGAGTGACTATCGTCCTAAGGTTCATTGTACCAACGGACAGGACGAGTTTTGGCATGTCGCGATACGCCGCCTTGATCTAGCGCAACTTGAGGCCTCGTAGGCTTTCCATGCTTCGATGGCTGGACTTCACCAGCTCACGGAGGCAACTATGGATGCAGGACGACTTACTGCGGCAGCAGCCGCATTCGCGTGTGCGGCCTCGTGCACCCTGCCTTAGATCCGTTGATTTTGGTTGGGACCGCGCGCGCCCGATTGTGTTGATGTTCGCAGCCGGAAGGCAGGTTGGCGCGCAGCAACCGACAGAACTTGAATCAGGAGATGAAGATGACCCGCCTGCTTTTCGCAATTCTATCGGTTAGCTCAATTCTGGTATCGGCGGCCTCGATCTCGTCTGCGGCCGAACGCCAGTATCGCCATGGCAACGTCGCCCCGGGTGTTCCTGATAGCTACTGCTTGCAGGGGCGGATTTGGGGATACCCAGGCAATTGCCAATTCGCGACCTATGAGCAGTGCATGGCAACCGCCTCAGGGATCAATGCCTATTGCGGCGTCAATCCGAGCTACGCGTTCGCGCGTCAGCGCGACCCTCGCGGTCAGTGGTATCCGCGCTAGCGGATCTCGATCCCGGCCTGATCCCGGTCTTGGCAATTCTTCGATGATACCATTGTGCCAGTGTTTTGCCCGACGGTGCAACCGGCGCGCATTAGTCCTTGGCCCGGGTGGTTTTTGCACATGCGTAAGCCATTGATTTCACAACCCTCGTCTACTGTGCATGGGGTTGTTTTCGCAGTTTTGGTTTGAGAGGGGCCTTATCCCGCCCCCAACGCGACCGCGACGTTGTAGGTCAGGAGGCTCGCGGCATAGGCCAGCACCAGCATGTAGAAGAAGGTCACGGCCATCCAGGTCCAGCTTCCGGTCTCGCGCCGGATCACGGCGAGCGTGGAGGCGCATTGCGGGGCGAAGATGTACCAGGCCAGCATCGACATCGCGGTCGCGAGCGACCATTTCGTCGCCAGCACCTGGCCGATCTGCTCGGCCGCTTCCTTGCCGCCTTCGATCGCGTAGACGGTGCCGAGGGCTGCGACCGCGACCTCGCGCGCCGCCATGCCCGGGATCAGCGCGACCGCGATCTGCCAGTTGAAGCCGACCGGCGCGAGCAGGGGCTCGAGCGCCTTGCCGATGATCGCGGCGAGGCTGAAGTCGATCGCGGGTTCGGTGGCGCCCGCGGGCGGCTGCGGGAACGAGGCCAGAAACCAGATCAGCACCATCATCGAGAAGATCGTGGTGCCGGCGCGGTGCAGAAACATTTTCGCCCGCGTGTAGACGCCGATCGCGATCGATTTCAGCCGCGGCATCTTGTAGTCCGGCAGCTCCAGCATGAACGGCGCCGGCGCATAGTCGCGCAGCATGAAGAATTTGATCAGGAACGAGACCAGCAGCGCGCTGGTGATGCCGGCGGCGTAGAGGCCGAACATCACGAGGCCCTGGAGGTTGATGAAGCCCCAGACGTCCCTGGCCGGAATGAAGGCGGAGATGATCAGCGTGTAGACCGGAATGCGCGCCGAGCAGGTCATCAGCGGCGCGATCAGGATCGTGGTCAGCCGGTCGCGCTTGTTGTCGATCACGCGCGTCGCCATGATGCCGGGAATGGCGCAGGCAAAGCTCGACAGCAGCGGAATGAAGGCGCGGCCGTGCAGGCCGGCGCCGCCCATGATGCGGTCCATCAGGAACGCGGCGCGCGCCATGTAGCCGAAGTCTTCCAGCAGCAGGATGAACAGGAAGATGATGATGATCTGCGGCAGGAACACGATGACGCTGCCGACGCCTGAGATCACGCCGTTCTGAAGGAAGCTCTGCAAGAGGCCAGCGGGCAGGGTGGCGTGCACGAACTCGCCGAGCGCGTCGAAGCCGTTGTTGAGCAAGTCCATCAGCGGCTGCGCCCAGGCAAACACCGCCTGGAACATCACGAACAGGATAGCGGCGAGCACGATCAGGCCGCCGACCGGATGCAGCACCACGGCATCGATCCGCGCGGTCCAGGTGTCGGGCCTAGCAGGCAGGCTGACGCAGTCGGCGATGATGCGGTCGGCCTCGCGCTGGGTGGCGCGCAGCTCGGCGACGCTGAGCGCGCGCCAGCTGTTCTCCCGCGGCTCCGCGGCGAGTTTCGCCGAGATCTCGTCCGTCAGCGCCAACAGGTCGGCCGTGCCGCTCTTGCGCACCGCGATCGAGGTGACCACGGGCACGCCGAGCTCCTTGGCGAGCCGCTCCACGTCGACGGTGATGCCGCGGCGGCTCGCGATGTCGAACATGTTGAGCACGAGGATCATCGGCCGCCCGGTGCGCTTCAGCTCCAGCAGCAGGCGGATGGTCAGGCGCAGATTGGTCGAGTCGGCCACGCACAGCACGAGGTCGGGCACGGTCTCGCCGGACGCCTTGCCGAGCACGAAGTCACGGGTGATCTCCTCGTCGGGGCTGCGGCCGCGCAGCGAGTAGGTGCCGGGCAGGTCGACCACCGAGACCTGGCGTCCCAGGGGCGTGACGAAGAAGCCTTCCTTGCGCTCGACGGTGACGCCGGGATAGTTCGCGACTTTCTGTCGACTGCCGGTCAGCGCGTTGAACAGCGACGTCTTGCCGCTGTTCGGCGTGCCCACCAGGGCGAGATGCAGCAGAGGAGCTTCCATGTGATCAAAGGCCTTGGGATCAGATTTCCGGTCGCTGTCTAGGCGACAATGATGGCCATGGCTTCACGACGGCGGATCGCGATCGTGATGTTGTCGACACGGACGGCGATCGGGTCACGCCCGACCAGGCCCTCGTGCAGGACCTCGACCCGGGCGCCCTCGACGAAGCCGAGCTCGATCAGCCGGCTCTCGAGCTCGATGTCCGAGAGCGCCGAGCCCGCATCCCCAGCGGAAAGATGTTGGATGACGCCGATATAGCCGCGCTGGGCCAGGCCCAGCGGGATTCGCGAACGCGTGTCATTGGTGTCGGTCATGCCCTGTATTTTCAACGCAGGGCATTGAGGTCAAGCGCGCGGGTCGGCTGAAACTGCACCTTAGAGTGATTTTAAAGTGCAGAACCGTGAGGCGCCGTTGGAGGACGCCCAACGCCTACTGGGCCGGGACCTTGTCCGCCTGGATCGCGGCCATGGCGCGGCTCTTGAAGTAGTCGAGGACGAACAGGCGGATCGCCGAGGACAGATTGCCCTGCTGGCGGTTGCCGTCGATCTCGCCGACCAGCTCGGACAGCGTCATGTTGCGCAGGCCCGAGATCTCCTTCATGCCGTTCCAGAACGCCTCTTCCAGGCTGACGCTGGTCTTGTGGCCGGCAACCACGATCGACCGTTTCACCACGGGCGACTTCATGACTGATCCTCGCGATCGATCTGATGCTGGTCCAGATGCGCCTTCGCCTTGTCCGCGCGCGTCTCCTCCGCCGACCGCTCCGCCTTCGTGCGGCCGAACTTCGCCCGGTTGACGTCCGCCTGCTTCGCCGTGGCTTCCCGCTCGGCGCGCTTCCTGAAACGATTCAGGTTGATGACGTTCCCCATGCCGCGTCTCCATCATCCGCTCCTCTTCTGGCAGGATGAAACATTCAGAAACTGGGTGCCGTGTCGCGCCCCATGAGACTTGATCGCCATTCGCTCGTCCTCGTCAATTGGCCCCTTGGGCCATCAAACGATGAATTCGCCCCGTCAAAGGGCAGAGAGGCCTGCGTAGCACGCCGCCTCGCCACAACATTGACGGTAATCAAATCCCGTCCCTTAAGCCTTATATTTATGAGCCCCAGGGGCACCGTATGATTACGGATGACTATCGGAATTCGGAATTCATCCAGGCCGCGTCATTTTCTCCGGCTGCACCAGACGGTCGAACTCGTCGGCCGAGACGAAGCCGAGCCGCAGCGCCTCCTCCTTCAGCGTGGTGCCGTTGGCATGCGCGGTCTTCGCCACCTTGGCGGCGTTGTCGTAGCCGATCTTCGGGGCGAGCGCGGTCACCAGCATCAGCGAGCGCTGCATCAGCTCCTTGATGCGCTTTTCGTCGGCACGGATGCCGCTGACGCAATGATCGGTGAAGGAGCGCGCGGCGTCCGCCATCAGCCGTATCGAATGCAGCATGTTGTAGGCGAGCACGGGCTTGTAGACGTTGAGCTCGAAATGGCCCTGGCTGCCGGCGACCGTGATCGCTGTGTGATTGCCGAACACCTGGCAGCACACCATCGTCATCGCCTCGCACTGGGTCGGGTTGACCTTGCCGGGCATGATCGAGGAGCCCGGCTCGTTCTCCGGCAGGATCAGTTCGCCGAGGCCCGAGCGCGGGCCCGATCCGAGCAGGCGGATGTCATTGGCGATCTTGAACAGGCCGGTCGCGACGGAATTGATGGCGCCGTGCGCCAGCACATAGGCGTCGTTCGAGGCCAGCGCCTCGAATTTGTTGGCGGCGCTGGTGAAGGGGAGCTTCGTGATACCGGCAACGTGCTTTGCGAACAGTCTTGCGAAGCGCGGCTTGGAGTTGAGGCCGGTGCCGACGGCGGTGCCGCCTTGCGCCAGCGGATAGAGGTCCTTCACCGCCACCTTGAGGCGGGCGATGCCGCTTTCGACCTGCGCGGCGTAGCCGGAGAATTCCTGGCCGAGCGTCAGCGGCGTCGCGTCCTGGGTGTGTGTCCGCCCGATCTTGACGATCTTTGCGAACTCCTTCTCCTTCTTGCGGAGCGCGCGCTGCATCTCGCCGAGGGCAGGGACGAGATCGGCATTGATGCGGCTTGCGGCCGCAATGTGCATCGCGGTCGGGAACGAGTCGTTCGACGACTGGCTCATGTTGACGTGATCGTTGGGATGCACCGGCTTCTTGGCGCCGAGCTCGCCGCCGAGCAGCTCATTGGCGCGGTTGGCGATGACCTCGTTGAGGTTCATGTTGCTCTGCGTACCTGAGCCGGTTTGCCACACGACAAGCGGGAAATGATCGTCCAGCTTGCCCTCGATCACCTCGCGCGCGGCGCGGATGATGGCGTTGGCCCGGCGCTGGTCGAGCAGGCCGAGCGCGAGGTTGGATTGTGCGGCGGCGAGCTTGACGATGCCGAGCGCATGCACCAGCGCGATCGGCATGCGGTCGATGCCGATGCGGAAATTCTGGCGCGAACGTTCGGTCTGCGCCCCCCAATAGCGATCGGCGGGGACCTCGATGGGACCGAAACTGTCGGTCTCGGTGCGGCTGGCGGGGCGGGCAGTGTTCGAGCGAGCAGTCTTCGAGCGAGCAGTCTTGGCCATGAGCACATCCATTCTGCGGCACGGAATTCCGCGCAGCCTCTTCATGTGCTCTTCTATATCGGCAGTTTGGCCGGGCGCGACCGTTTCGCGCCCAACCTAGATCATTTCTTGCGGAAACGATCGAGCCGCACCACCTCGGCGCCGCCCTGGTTCGGGGCGGTCGGCTCCTCGGCGCTTTCCGCCGGCTCGCTGGCAGGCGCCGGCACTGCGACGGCCGACGGCGCGGGAGCGGCCGGCAATGTCTCGGGCGAGACCTCGGCGACGTCGGAGGTGTCGAACTGGAGGCCGAACTTCACGGACGGATCGAGGAAGCTCTTGATCGCGCTGAACGGCACGATCAGCCGCTCCGGAATGCCGCCGAAAGACAGGCCGACCTCGAAGCGGTCCTCGAGCACGGTCAGATCCCAGAACTGGTGCTGGAGGATGATCGTCATCTCTTCCGGGTATTGCGCCAGGAGCCGCGACGACAGCTTCACGCCCTCGGCCTTCGACACGAAGGTGATGAAGAAATGGTGCTCGCCCGGCAGTCCATGGGACGCGGCATCGGTCAGCACCTTCCGCAGCACGCCGCGCAGCGCGTCGCGGGCCAGCACATCGTATCGGATATGATCGGTCGCCATGGTGGTCCTGTTGCATTCCAGGAGTTGGGCCCTGCCGGCCCGACTCGCCAAGCCGCAATAGTACCGCGCCTGACGGGTCAGCAGGAGTCCCCGCCGGGAAGGAAATAAGAGGTAAGTGGAGGCTTCTGTTGCCAGGTGCCTCCGAACCCCGCCTAACGGAGCTTAACCCGTTAGGACTTTAAGATGGTCTTTCAAACTGCGTTACGCAGCCTGAGCAACCGGAGCAAAGTTGTCGTTGGCAACTATTGCAGTAGCCCGATAACGGCGGAACAATACCGGGAAAAAGCACGCCCTTTACGCCCTCGTCGATCCTATTTCGCCCCCGCCAAAACCCGCTGTGGGTGAGCCCGCTGGTGGGCTTTGGTGGAGGCGCCGGGTACCGCCCCCGGGTCCGAATGGTTTATTGCGACGACCGTTTATTTCCATAGCCGGCGAACCGGCACCCCCAATATAGGGGGCAAAGGTTTCAAATGACAGGTGTTTCGAGCGGCTATGGCGAGGTTCCCTTTGGATAGGTTCCGGCCGGCCCTCCGTATGATCTTGGCCCTGGGACGGCCAGCGTTCTAAGCTCCTGACATGTCCACGGATTCAGCACCGGCCGCCCAAGAGCCAGATCAAGAGCCAGATCAAGAGCCGGACCATCCAGCCACCCACGCTCCTCCGCCCGGCCTCGTCGCGCTGTTCCTGGCCTTCGCCCGGATGTCGCTGGCCGGCTTCGGCGGGGTCCTGGTGTTTGCCCGCCACGCCATCGTCGATCAGCACCGCTGGATGACGGCGGACGAGTTCAACGAGACCTTTGCGCTCTGCCATTTCCTGCCCGGGCCCAACATCGTCAACCTGTCGATGGTGTTCGGGTCGCGGCTGCGCGGCATCGCCGGCGGCGTTGCCGCCTTTACCGGGCTGTTGCTGCCGCCGACGGTGATCATGACCGTGCTTGCGATCATCTACGCCCGGTTCGGCGATGTGGAGGTGCTGCGCCGCATCCTTGCGGGCATCTCCTGCGCGGCGGTCGGGCTGCTGATCGCGGTGGTCTTTCGCATGATGATGCCATTGCTCAAGCGGATGGACGTCGTCGTGCTCACTCTCATGCTCGGCGTGTTCGTTGCGATCGGCGTGCTTCGCCTGCCGCTCCAGGCGGTGCTGCTGGTCGCGATTCCCATCAGTATCGGCGTCACATATTGGGTGCGGCGGAAGGTAGCAGCATGAACAGCGAAAACCCGATCTGGGCGCTGATCTCCACCTTTGGTCTAATGTCGCTGTTCGCAGTCGGCGGCGCTGCGGCGGCGGTGCCGGAGATGCACCGCATCGCGGTCGACGTGCATCACTGGATGACCGAGAAGCAGTTCGCCGACGCCTATGCGATCGCGCAGCTCTCGCCAGGTCCGAACGTGCTTATCGTCACGTTAATCGGCTATGCCGTCGCCGGCATCCCTGGCGCGCTGGCGGCAACGCTGGCGATGTGCCTGCCGACGGCGCTGCTTGCCTATTATGTCAGCCGTCTGCTGAGCCGGCCCAGCCAATCGCGTTGGCCCGCCTTGATTCAGACTGCACTGGTTCCGCTATCGATTGGATTGATGGCAGCCAGCGCCCTGATCCTGGCCCAGTCGACCGATCGCACCTTTGCTGCGCTGCTTCTGACCGCGGCGGTTGCGGTGCTCGCGTCCGTCTCGCGCATCAATCCACTCTGGCTTCTGCTCGCCGGAGGCCTGTTTGGTTTTGCTGGCATTGTGTAATGAAAATCGCTAGGCAGTGATCCGGGCGGGGGATCCTTTTCCAGCCGATTAGAACAACAGTGCTCGTGACTTAGGAGTCGCGGAGGAGACAAGCATGGCCGACACGATGGGCCACTCGGCGACTGCCACCCGAAACACGGCGGTGGCGATTGGCTTCTGCCTGCTGGCGATAGCGCCGCAGATTTTCGAATTCATCTGGTCGATCGGGACGATCTTCGGCTGGGGTGCCGGGCGCGGCCCATTGCAGGTCGTAACCAGCCATGCGACAGCGCTGCTCGCCGGCGCGCCCAGTGCCATATTCGGATCGTTCGGTGGCGGCACCAAGAAGGCGTCATCCGACGTGCTGCTGGCGCTGATCTATTCCTATCCGCTGTTTGCAGTGGCGATCCTCACGCTGTTCATGACGATCCGGTCGGCGCAGGACTATATCGGCGGCGTCATCCTGATGGCGCTCGCCCTGTTCGCGCTGTGGGCGTCGAGCGATCTGCAGGGCATGCGCGGCTTCTCCTTCGGCGCCGGCACGGCACCGCGGATGTTCGGTGGATTGCTGGTGGCCTTGTCGGCCGGCATCGCCTTGACCGGCCTTCTGACCGATGGGCCGGCGATGGCCCATTATTCCTGGCGCGGGCCTCTGTTCGTGATGGTCGCGATCCTGTTTTTCGCGCTGGCGATCCGGCCGCTCGGCCTCGTGGTCACGGCCTTCGTGAGCTTCATGATTGCAGCGCTGGGCTCGCATGAGACGCGCTGGCTGGAGGCCGCCATCGTCGGCGCCTGCCTGACGCTCGGTTGCGCAATCCTGTTCCCGTACGTGCTCGGATTGCCGATGCCGATGTTCCCGCGTTTCCTGGTTCAGTGAGGGTGTAATGGAGCTCTTTGCCAACCTCGCTCACGGTTTTGCCGTCGCGTTCTCTCCGATCAACCTGCTGATGTGCCTGATCGGCGCCCTCGTGGGCACGCTGGTCGGCGTGTTGCCGGGCATCGGCACCATCGCGACGGTCGCGATGCTGCTGCCGATCACTTTCGGCCTGCCGCCGGTCGGCGCGCTGATCATGCTCGCCGGCATCTATTATGGCGCCCAGTACGGCGGTTCGACCACGTCGATCCTGGTCAACATACCCGGTGAGGCGACATCGGTCGTCACCGCCATCGACGGCCACCAGATGGCCAAGCAGGGCCGCGCCGGCCCGGCGCTGGCGATCGCCGCGATCGGCTCGTTCTTCGCCGGCTGCGTTGCGACCGTTTTGATCGCCGTCCTCGGCGCGCCGCTCACGAAGCTCGCGCTGGCGTTCGGTCCGGCCGAGTATTTCTCACTGATGGTGCTCGGCCTGATCTTCGCGGTGGTGCTGGCCAAAGGCTCGGTGCTGAAGGCGATCGCGATGATCGTGTTCGGCCTGCTGCTCTCGATCGTCGGCTCGGACATCGAGACCGGCGCCTCGCGCATGGCCTTCAACATTCCGGAGCTCGCCGACGGCCTCGGCTTCGCGACGGTGGCGATGGGTGTATTCGGCTTCGCCGAGATCATCCGCAATCTCGACGCCGGCGCCGAGATGAATCGCGATCTGGTGCAGCAGAAGATCACCGGCCTGATGCCGACCAGGAAAGACCTGACCGACTCGGCGCCTGCGATCCTGCGCGGCACGGTGCTCGGCTCGATCCTCGGCATTCTGCCGGGCGGCGGCGCGGTCATCGCGTCGTTTGCGGCCTATACGCTCGAGAAGAAGCTCGCCAAGAACCCGTCGCGGTTCGGCCGCGGCGCGATCGAGGGCGTGGCAGGGCCGGAAAGCGCCAACAACGCTGCGGCGCAGACCTCGTTCATTCCGCTGCTGACGCTCGGCATCCCGCCGAACGCGGTGATGGCGCTGATGGTCGGCGCGATGACCATCCACGGCATCGTGCCGGGCCCGCAGGTCATGCAGAAGCAGCCGGATCTGGTCTGGGGCATGATTGCCTCGATGTGGATCGGCAATCTGATGCTGATCATCATCAACCTGCCGCTCGTTGGAATCTGGGTGCGGCTGCTGCGCGTGCCTTACCGGCTGATGTTCCCCTCGATCGTGATCTTCTGCGCGATCGGCATCTACTCGGTGAACAACGCACCGGTCGACGTCATTCTCGCGGGCGTTTTCGGTCTGGTCGGCTACTGGCTGATCAAGCACGATTTCGAGCCGGCGCCGCTGCTGCTCGGCATGGTGCTCGGACCGCTGATGGAAGAGAACCTGCGTCGTGCGCTTCTGATCTCGCGCGGCGACTGGAGCGTGTTCCTGACGCGTCCGTTGTCGGCGGTGCTGCTGGCGATCGCGGCGTTTCTGCTGATCCTCACGGTCCTGCCCGTGCTGCGTGCCAAGCGCGACGAGGTGTTCACCGAATCCGAGAACTGACCGCGCCTGCGTCGTCGCGGCGCCCTGCGTCCGCACGCCGCATTCGGAAGTCGAATCGACTTGTGTGACCGCTTCGTGAAATGAAAATGCCGGCCCTGTGGCCGGCATTTTTGTTTTACGTCCGAGGGGATCGAGATGACTTCCATTCGCGCGCTTGCGGGCGCATGTGTCGCGACGTTCGCATCGTTGTGCGGCTTTGTCGCACCGGCGGAGGCGCAGACCTATCCGACGCGCAGCATCACCATGATCGTGCCGTTCGCGGCCGGCGGACCGACCGACGTGATTTCGCGCATCGTCACCGGGCACATGGCGCAGACGCTCGGACAGAGCATCATCATCGAGAACGTGGTCGGTGCCGGCGGCACCACCGCGACCACGCGCGCTGCGCGCGCGGCCAATGACGGCTATACGCTCATTACCGGGCATATGGGCACGCACGCCGCCTCGGTGCCGCTCTATCCGAAACTCGCCTACCACCCGGAAAAGGATTTTGAGCCGGTCGCGCTGCTCGCGGGCACGCCGATTCTGATCCTGGCGCGCAAGGACTTTCCGCCGAAAGACCTCAAGGAGTTCGTCGCCTACGTGAAAGCGAACGCGGAGAAGGTCAACGCCGCGCATGCCGGCGTCGGCTCGGTCTCGCACGTCTCCTGCGAGCTCCTGCACTCGATCCTCGACGTCAAGCCGGTCGGCGTGCCCTTCAACGGCACGGGCCCCGCGATGAATGCGCTGGTGGCCGGACAGGTCGATTACATGTGCGACCAGATCGTCAATGCGGTGCCGCAGATCAATGCCGGCACCATCAAGGCCTATGCGATCGCGACGGCCGAGCGCAATCCGTCGCTGCCGAACGTGCCGACGACGGCGGAGGCCGGCCTGCCTGCATTCCAGGCCCAGGCCTGGAACGCGATGTTCGCGCCGAAGGGAACTTCGCCCGCGATCATCGCGAGCCTGAATGCCGCCGCCATCAAGGCGCTCGAGGACGAGACCGTGAAGAAGCGCCTGCTCGAGCTCGGCAGCGTCATTCCGGGCCCCAAGGACCGGACGCCGGAGGCGCTGGCGACCCTCGTCAAGAACGAGATCGCGAAGTGGACCCCGGTGCTCAAGCCGGCAACTTAGCCAGCACTTTCAAGCCGATAGGCGAGGGGCGGGACGCAAGTTCCGCCCCTTGTTGTTTGCACCGGGAACAGTCACTTTTCGGGGTATAATGGGCTTAAACAGCGAATCGCTGCTGTCGTAGCGCGGGGCGCGCCGTTAAGTTCGCCGCCTCCCCAAAGGCTCTATCGCACATGCACCAGTATCAGGACCTGCTCGAGCGGATTCTTTCAGACGGCACCGAGAAGACCGACCGGACCGGCACCGGCACGCTGTCGGTGTTCGGCCATCAGATGCGCTTCAACCTGTCTGCCGGCTTCCCGATGCTGACCACCAAGCGGCTGCCGCTGAAGGCGATCGTGCATGAGCTGTTGTGGTTCCTGAAGGGCGACACCAACATCAAATATCTGCGCGACAACGGCGTCACCATCTGGGACGAGTGGGCCGACGCCAATGGCGATCTCGGCCCGGTCTACGGCCATCAATGGCGCTCCTGGCCCACGGCCGACGGGCGCAGTATCGACCAGATCGCGAATGTGGTCGACATGATCAAGCGCACTCCGGACTCGCGCCGGCTGATCGTGACCGCCTGGAATCCGGCCGACGTCGAGAAGATGGCGCTGCCGCCCTGCCACCTGCTGTTCCAGTTCTATGTCGCGAACGGCAAATTGTCGTGCCAGCTCTATCAGCGCTCGGCCGACGTGTTCCTCGGCGTGCCCTTCAATATTGCGTCCTATGCGCTGCTGACGATGATGGTCGCGCAGGTCACGGGATTGAAGCCCGGCGACTTCGTGCACTCGCTCGGCGACACCCATCTCTATTCCAACCACCTGGAGCAGGCGAAGCTCCAGCTCACGCGCGCGCCGCGGGCGCTGCCGATGATGCGGATCAATCCCGAGGTGAAGGACATCTTCTCCTTCCGCTACGAGGATTTTGAGCTCGTCGGCTACGACCCGCATCCGCACATCAAGGCGGCGGTCGCGGTCTAGCGCCGATGTCGTTGAACATCCGCCGCGCGCGTCCCGGTGAGACCGGGCTCGTTCTTGCCTTCATCTGCGAGCTTGCCGAATACGAAAAACTCTCGCACGAGGTCGAGGCGACCGAGGCGATGATTGCGGAGGCGCTGTTCGGCAACGATCCGCGGCTCTTTTGCGCGATCGCCGAATGGAACGGCGAGCCGGTCGGCTTTGCGGTGTGGTTTCTCAATTTCTCCACCTTCAGCGGCCGCCACGGCATCTATCTCGAAGATTTGTATGTGCGGCCGTCGCATCGGGGCAGGGGCCTCGGCAAGGCGCTGCTGGTCCATCTCGCCAGGGAATGCGTCGACCACGGCTGGTCGCGCCTGCAATGGGCGGTGCTCGACTGGAATGCGCAGTCGATCGCGTTCTACAAGTCGCTCGGCGCCGTGATGATGGACGACTGGACGCTGTGCCGCGTCACCGGTCCTGCGCTGACACGGCTGGCTGGGAGTGCGACTTGATGGAGATCGTTTTCGTCGTGGCGATTGCCGAGAACGGCGTCATCGGCGCCGGCAATGCCATTCCGTGGCGATTGAAATCCGACATGGCGCGCCTCAAGGCGCTCACGATCGGCAAGCCCGTGATCATGGGCCGCAAGACCTTCGAATCCCTGCGCCGTCCGCTTCCGGGCCGCACCAATATCGTGATCACGCGTGATGCGGCTTATCGCGCCGCCGGCGCCGTCGTCACGACATCGGCCGCGGATGCAGATGCGGTCGCACGCGGCGATGCCCTGCGGCGTTCGGTCACCGAGATCGCGGTGATCGGTGGTGCCGAGATCTATCGGCAATGGCTCGATCGTGCCGATCGCCTCGAAATCACCGAAGTTCATGCACGGCCCGAAGGCGACACGCATTTCGACATCGACAAGGCGGAATGGGACGAGGTTGAGCGCATCCGTCATCCTGCCGACCCCGACAACAGCGCCGACTACTCCTATGTGACATATCGTCGGCGGGCGGGCAATTAACCGCATTCGTCAATGTTTACATTGACTTTTTCGTGCCCGAGCATAGCTCGAAAGACGGCCCGGGCCGCGTTGTAAGGGACTTGCCTGTCCCCTATAAAGCCGGACCGGACAAAGCGGGCGGGGGCGATTTCACCCTGCCGAGGAGAGCGTCGAATGCCGTGGAAGAATCAGGGCGGTGGCCCATGGGGCTCGGGTCCCAAGGGACCATGGGGCAACGGCCCGCAACCGGTCGGGCCAAGGCCGCCGGATCTGGAAGACCTTCTGCGGCGCGGCCAGGACCGCCTTCAGCAGATCATGCCGGGCGGCTATTTCTCCGGCATCGGCATTACGCTGATCATCCTGCTCATCATCGCGTTCTGGCTGCTGTCGGGCTTCTTCCGGGTGCAGTCCGAAGAGCTCGGCGTCGTGCTGCGCTTCGGCAAGCATGTCCGCACCGTGCAGCCGGGCCTGAACTATCATCTGCCCTATCCGATCGAAACCGTGCTGCTGCCGAAGGCGTTGCGCGTCAACACGATCTCCATCGGCATGACGCTGATCGACGATCCGGCGCGACGCGGCCGCTCCATTCGTGACGTGCCGGAAGAGAGCCTGATGCTGACCGGCGACGAAAACATCGTCGACGTCGACTTCACCGTGCTCTGGCGCATCAAGCCGGACGGCGTCGGCGACTTCCTCTTCAACATCCAGAATCCCGAAGGCACGGTGAAGGCGGTCTCCGAGAGCGCAATGCGCGAGGTGATCGGCCGCTCGCAGATCCAGCCGATCCTGACCGGTGCGCGCAACGTCACCGAACAGGGCGTGCAGGAGCTGATCCAGAGGACCCTGGACAGCTACGGCGCCGGTATTCTCATCAGCCAGGTGCAGATGCAGAAGGTCGACCCGCCGGCGCAGGTGATCGACGCGTTCCGCGACGTCCAGGCGGCGCGCGCCAATCTCGAGCAGCTGCAGAACGAGGCGCAGACCTACGCCAACCAGGTCGTGCCGCAGGCACGCGGACGTGCGGCGCAGATCATGCAGGCCGCCGAAGGCTACAGGGAGCAGACGGTCGCCGAGGCCAAGGGCCAGAGCTCGCGCTTCCTGAAGGTTTACGAGGAATACAAGAAGGCGCCCGACGTGACGCGTGAACGGATCTATCTGGAGACGATGGAGCGCGTCCTCGGCGGCGCCGACAAGCTCGTCTATGACGGCGGCCCCTCGGGCCAGGGCGTCGTGCCCTATCTGCCGCTCAGTGAGTTGACGACCAAGCGGCCGCCTACCACCGGTCAGCAGTCGAGCGGAGGCAACCGATGAGGTCTCCGGTCACAGGTATCGTCACGCTGCTCGCGCTCCTGCTCGTCGTGATCGTCGGCTACATGTCGCTGTTCACGGTGCAACAGACCGAGCAGACCATCGTGCTGCAGTTCGGCCGTCCCGTCGACGTCGTCACCGCGCCCGGCCTCCACTTCAAGGCGCCGTGGAATTCGGTGATCAACATCGACAAGCGGATCCTCGATCTGGAGAACCCGTCGCAGGAAGCGATCGCGTCCGACCAGAAGCGGCTCGTGGTCGACGCCTTCGCACGTTACCGCATCAAGGACGCGCTGCGCTTCTACCAGAGCGTCGGCTCGATCCAGGCCGCCAACATCCAGCTCACCACGCTCCTGAACGCGGCGCTGCGCCGCGTGCTCGGCGAGGTCACCTTCATCAACGTGGTGCGCGACGACCGCGAGAAGCTGATGCAGCGCATCCGCGACCAGCTCGATCGCGAGGCCGACGGCTACGGTATCCAGGTCGTCGACGTCCGGATCCGCCGCGCCGACCTGCCGGAACAGAACAGCCAGGCGGTCTACCAGCGCATGAAGACCGAGCGCGAGCGCGAAGCCGCCGAGTTCCGCGCGCAGGGCGGCCAGAAGGCACAGGAGATCCGCTCCAAGGCCGACCGCGAGGCGACCGTGATCGAGGCGGAAGCCAGATCGCAGGCCGAGCAGACCCGCGGCGTCGGCGACGCCGAGCGCAACCGCCTGTTCGCGGAAGCCTACGGCAAGGACGCCGACTTCTTCGCCTTCTACCGGTCGATGACGGCTTATGAGAACGGGCTGAAGTCGAACGACACCCGCTTCCTGCTGCGGCCGGACTCGGATTTCTTCCGGTTCTTTGGTAACCCGTCCGGCAAGACGGCGACCGAGACGCCGGCGAAGCCGTGAGCTAGACAGAGGGCGGCAGTTCTCTGCCGCCCTTCGTCCAGACAAGAACAGCATAACGGGAGGTTCCATTCCGATGAGGTCCATTGCGTTCGCCGACTTCCTCATCGGCTTAGGCATCCTGTTCGTGCTGGAAGGCTTGATGTTCGCGGCAAGTCCCAACTGGATGCGCAAGGCCATGAAAAGCGCCATCGCCACGCCGGACAATATCCTGCGGGCGGTTGGGATCGGTTCGGCCGTGGCCGGCCTGGTCTTGATCTGGGTTATGCGCCGTCCGATTTAGGCTTCACGCCAACGCCAAAGTGAAGGCGAGAGACTGGTTTTCGCCGTATTATCCGGCTCTTGAGGCCCGTTAAGCTCCGCGCTTGCGCCGTCCCCCCGTTCGAGCGCAGTCTTGGCGTTGAAGCCTTGGAGGCGAATCCCTGGCGCCTGATCCTTTTCTCTGGAGATACCAATGACCGCTGCCACCATTGCCCCGACCCGCTTGCGCTTAGGGCTGGCCGCGCTCGCCGTCAGTGCATTCAGCGCGTTCGGCACGCCGGCCCTTGCGCGCGGCCCGGACGGGATCGCCGACGTCGCCGAGAAGGTGATCGACGCGGTCGTCAACATCTCGACCTCGCAGACCGTCGAAGCCAAGGGCGGCGGCAGCAACACCATGCCGCAACTGCCGCCCGGTTCGCCCTTCGAGGAGTTCTTCGACGACTTCTTCAAGAACCGCCGCGGCCCCGGCGGCGGCAGCAAGGGCGGCGAGCGCGGTGACAATCCGCCCCGCAAGACCAATTCGCTCGGCTCCGGCTTCATCATCGACACCGCCGGCGTCGTCGTCACCAACAACCACGTCATCGCGGACGCCGACGAGATCAACGTCATCCTCAACGACGGCACCAAGATCAAGGCTGACCTGGTTGGCGTCGACAAGAAGACCGACCTCGCCGTGCTGAAGTTCAAGCCGCCGAAGCCGCTGGTCGCCGTCAAGTTCGGCGACTCCGACAAGCTGCGCCTCGGCGACTGGGTGATCGCGATCGGCAATCCGTTCAGCCTCGGCGGCACGGTGACGGCCGGTATCGTCTCGGCCAAGAACCGCGACATCTCCTCGGGACCGTATGACAGCTATATCCAGACCGACGCCTCCATCAACCGCGGCAATTCCGGCGGTCCGCTGTTTAACCTCGATGGCGACGTCATCGGCGTCAACACGCTGATCATCTCACCGTCCGGCGGCTCGATCGGCATCGGCTTTGCCGTGCCCTCGAAGACGGTTGTCGCCGTGGTCGACCAGCTCCGCCAGTTCGGCGAACTCCGCCGCGGCTGGCTCGGCGTGCGCATCCAGAGCGTCACCGACGAGATCGCCGAGAGCCTCAACATCAAGCCCGCGCGCGGCGCGCTGGTCGCCGGCGTCGATGACAAGGGCCCGGCCAAGCCCGCCGGCATCGAGCCCGGCGACGTCGTCGTCAAATTCGACGGCAAGGACGTCAAGGACCCCAAGGATCTCTCCCGCGTCGTCGCCGACACGGCGGTCGGCAAGGAAGTCGATGTCGTCATCATCCGCAAGGGCCAGGAGGAGACCAAGAAGGTCACGCTTGGCCGTCTCCAGGATCCCGATAAGGTGCAGGCCGCGGTGAAGACCGACGAGCCCGCGCCCGAGAAGCTGGTGACGCAGAAGGCGCTCGGTCTCGATCTTGCGGCGCTCAGCAAGGATTTGCGCACGCGCTACAAGATCAAGGACAGCGTCAAGGGCGTGGTCGTCACCAATGTCGAGGCCAATTCGGACGCTGCCGAGAAGCGCCTCTCCGCCGGCGACGTCATCGTCGAAGTTGCGCAGGAAGCGGTGTCGAGCGGCGCCGACGTCCAGAAGCGGGTCGACCAGCTCAAGAAGGACGGCAAGAAGTCCGTGCTGCTGCTCGTCTCCAACGCCGACGGCGAGTTGCGGTTTGTGGCGCTGAGCGTGCAGTAGGGCGCTCTGAGGCACATCATCACTGTCATCACCCGCGAAAGCGGGTGATCCAGTATTCCAGAGACAGTGCGAGGATACGGAGACGCCGCGGCGTACTGGATGCCTCGCCTTCGCGGGGCATGACTGCGGAGAGGAGGCTAAGCCTCCACGAACTCGTCCCGCCGATACCCCTGCGCATAGAGCAGCGCGGTGAGATCGCCATGGTCGATCCGCGCGGCGGCCGCAGCCGCGACCGCTGGCTTGGCGTGATACGCCACGCCCAGTCCCGCCGCCTGGATCATCGCGAGATCGTTGGCGCCATCGCCGACCACGACGGAGTCGATGTCGTCGAGATCGAACGACTCCATCAGATCCACCAGCGTCGCAAGCTTTGCCGCACGGCCCAAAATCGGCTCCTTGACCTCGCCGGTGAACTTGCCGTCGCGGACGACGAGCTCGTTGGCGCGGTTCTCCTGGAAGCCGATCTTGGCGGCGACCGCGCGCGTGAACAGCGTGAAGCCGCCGGAGACGAGACAGGTATAGGCGCCGTTGGCGCGCATGGTCGCGACCAGTTCGCGGCCGCCCGGTGTCAACGTGATGCGCTTGGCCAGCACCTCGTCGACCACGCCGGCGGGAAGGTCCTTCAGCAGCGCGACGCGCTCGCGCAGCGCCGGCTCGAACTCGATCTCGCCGCGCATCGCGCGTTCGGTGATGGCGGCCACGTGGGCCTTCATCCCGACCAGATCGGCGAGCTCGTCGATGCATTCCTGGCCGATCATGGTGGAATCCATGTCGGCGAGAAAAAGCTTCTTGCGCCGGAAGCCGACTGGCTGCACCACGATGTCGATGGGAAGGTCGCCGCGAAGCTCGCGCAACCGCTGTTCGATGGCGTGACGGTCGCCTTGGAGGTTATCCTGCGCGCCGAAGGGGATGTCGACCGCAACCCCGTCGAACAGCCAGTGCGCGGGTTGCGCCTGGGGCAGCACGGCGCGGGCGCCGTCGACGATGGTGCTGTCGAGCGCGGGATTGTCGGGATTGCAGATCAGCGTGGCGACGAGGGACATTTGAGGTTTTCGTGAGCGAGGGGCAAGTCAGCAGAAGCCATGTTGGCAAGGCCGTGCTTATCGCAGGCCCGACCGCCAGCGGCAAGTCGGCGCTGGCGCTGGAGCTTGCCCTGAGTACGGGCGGAATCGTCATCAATGCCGATTCCATGCAGGTCTATCGTGACCTCCGCATCATCACCGCGCGTCCCACACATGGCGAGGAAGGGCGCGCGCCGCACCGTCTCTACGGTCACGTCGATGCGGCCGTGAATTTCTCGGCCGGCGCCTGGGTGGTCGACGCGACGAAGGCGCTGGAAGAGGCGCAAGCCGAAGGCCGCCTGCCGATCTTCATCGGCGGCACGGGCCTTTATTTCAAGGCACTGACGGCGGGCCTCTCCGTAGTGCCGCCGATACCAGCCGAAATACGTGAGGGTGTGCGCGCGCGGCTGGAGCGGAACGGCGTCGAGGCGCTGCACGAGGAACTTGCACGCCGTGATCCGCGCGCCGCCGAACGATTGAACCTGCGCGACCGCACCCGGATCGCGCGCGCGCTCGAGGTGGTCGAGGCGACGGGCCGTTCGCTGCTCGACTGGCACCATGAAGGCCAGCCGCCGCTGCTGCCCAAGGACAGTTTTCACGCGGTGTTTCTCGCCCCCGAGCGCGACGAGCTCTATGCCCGCATCGATGCCCGTTTCGATGCCATGCTCGGTGCCGGCGCGTTGAGGGAGGTTGAGCGGCTCGCCGCCAGACATCTCGATCCGCTGCTGCCGGCGATGAAAGCCCATGGCGTGCCGGCCCTGATCCGGCATCTGCGCGGTGAGATCGGCCTGGACGATGCCGCCATGATCGGTCGCGCCGACACCCGCCACTACGCCAAGCGGCAATTCACCTGGTTCCGGCACCAATTGCCCGAATTCGAATGGGTCAGGCCGGAGGAGGCGAGGGGATGGCTCGCCGCCATCGTGAATGCGGAGCGGGACCCCGGTTGACGCGCTTTTGTACCCGGGTTCCCGAATTTACCTCTCGCCGAACCCCGGGAACACCGCTACACTGGCAAAATCGCGCGGGAACGGCCGCATTGCCTTGACATCCGGGCTTTGGCCGTTATGTTTCGCGCAACCTTTGGGAAGCCGGGCGCCTGCCATGCGTAACATTATTACCAAACTCCTTATCGCCGTCGTACCCAGGCACACCGCCGGGGGTGGCTAGCTGCCATCCACATGACAGGCGGTGTGCAGGGTCCCTCTTCGGGGCCTTTTTTATTTCCCGAACCCGACACGAACGAAGCCGCTGACAACAGCGCATCCGGAGCAAGACAATGAGCGACAAGAGCCACGATCCGAACCAGATGACCGGCGCCGCGATGATCGTCCGTGCGCTCATCGATCATGGCGTGACCGACATTTTCGGCTATCCCGGCGGCGCCGTGCTTCCGATCTATGACGAGATCTTCCAGCAGAGCGAGGTCCAGCACATCCTGGTCCGCCACGAGCAGGGCGCGGGCCACGCCGCCGAGGGCTATGCGCGCTCGACCGGCAAGCCGGGCGTTGCGCTGGTGACCTCCGGTCCCGGCGCCACCAACATGGTGACGCCGCTGACCGACGCGCTGATGGACTCGATCCCGCTGGTCTGCATCTCCGGCCAGGTGCCGACGCATCTGATCGGCAACGACGCGTTCCAGGAGTGCGACACGGTCGGCATCACGCGGCCCTGCACCAAGCACAATTGGCTGGTGCGCGACGTCAACGATCTCGCCAAGGTGCTGCACGAGGCCTTCTATGTCGCGACCTCCGGCCGTCCCGGCCCGGTGCTCGTCGATGTGCCCAAGGACGTGCAGTTCGCGACCGGCACCTATCATCCGCCGCGCAAGTCGGACGTGCACCGCTCCTACGCGCCGCGCGTGAAGGGCGACGCGACGCAGATCCGCAAGGCCGTGTCGCTGCTCGCTAATGCGAAGCGCCCGGTGATCTACAGCGGTGGCGGCGTCATCAATTCCGGCCCCGAGGCGACCAAGCTCTTGCGCGAGCTGGTCGAGGTCACCGGCATCCCGATCACCTCGACGCTGATGGGCCTGGGTGCCTATCCGGCGTCGGGCAAGAACTGGCTCGGCATGCTCGGCATGCACGGCACCTATGAAGCCAACATGACCATGCATGATTGCGACGTCATGCTGTGCGTCGGCGCGCGCTTCGACGACCGCATCACCGGCCGCGTCGATGCGTTCTCGCCGGGCTCGAAGAAGATCCACATCGACATCGATCCGTCCTCGATCAACAAGAACATCCGTGTCGACGTCCCGATCATCGGCGACTGCGGCAACATCCTCGGCGACATCCTCCAGGTGTTCAAGGCGGAAGCGAAGAAGCCCGACATCAAGGCCTGGTGGCAGCAGATCGCGCAGTGGCGCGCCCGCAACTCGCTCTATTACAAGAAGAGCAACGACGTGATCCTGCCGCAACACGCGATCCAGAGCCTGTTCGAGGCGACGCGCGGCAAGGACACTTACATCACGACGGAAGTCGGCCAGCACCAGATGTGGGCGGCGCAGTTCTTCGGCTTCGAGGAGCCGCATCGCTGGATGACGTCGGGCGGTCTCGGCACCATGGGCTACGGCTTGCCGGCCGCGATCGGCGTGCAGGTTGCCCATCCCGACAGCCTCGTCATCGACATCGCGGGCGATGCCTCGGTGCAGATGACGATGCAGGAGATGTCGACGGCGGTTCAGTACGAATTGCCGATCAAGATCTTCATCCTGAACAACCAGTACATGGGCATGGTGCGGCAATGGCAGCAGCTGCTGCACGGCAACCGGTTGTCGCACTCCTATTCGGAGGCGCTGCCGGATTTCGTCAAGCTCGCGGAAGCCTATGGCGGCGTCGGCATCCAGGTGCACAAGCCAGGCGATCTCGACGGTGCCATCCAGGAGATGATCTCGGTCAAGCGCCCCGTGCTGTTCGACTGTCGTGTCGCCGCATTGGAAAACTGCTTCCCGATGATCCCCTCCGGCAAGGCGCACAACGAGATGCTGTTGCCCGAGCAGGCGAACGACGAGGCCACGGCAAAGGCGTTCGCCGGCGGCAAGGCGCTGGTGTGACGTCATGTTCGACCTGACGGAGCTCGAGCGCGCACATGCGATCGTGGGGCAGGCGGTGCCGGCGACGCCGGCACGCGGCTGGCCGCTGCTCGCCGAGCGCCTCGGGACGCAGGTCATCGTCAAGCACGAGAACCACACGCCGATCGGCGCCTTCAAGGTGCGCGGCGGTCTCGTCTATCTCGAAAGGCTGAAGCGCGAGCGGCCGAACATTCCGGGCATCATCTCGGCGACGCGCGGCAATCACGGCCAGAGCCTGGCCTTTGCCGCGAGCCGCCACGGCGTGCCGGCAGTGATTTACGTGCCCCGCGGCAACTCGGTCGAGAAGAACCGGGCGATGAAGGCGTTTGGCGCCGAGCTGGTCGAGCATGGCGAGGACTTTCAGGCGGCCGCCGAAGAGGCACAGCGGCGCGCCCAATTTACCGGCCTGCACATGGTGCCGTCGTTCCATCCGGATCTCGTGCTCGGCGTCGCCACCTATGCGCTCGAACTGTTCCGGACGGCGCCGGATCTCGATGTCCTCTATGTGCCGATCGGGCAGGGCTCTGGAATCACCGGCTGCATCATGGCCCGCGACCTCCTTGGCCTGAAGACCGAGATCGTCGGCGTGCAGTCCACCGAAGCGCCGTCCTACGCGCTGTCGTTCGCGGCCGGCAAGGTCGTGACGACGAAGACCAGCAACACGCTGGCCGACGGCATGGCGACGCGCATTCCCGACGCAGACGCGTTCGCGCTGATCCGCAAGGGTGCCGCGCGCATCGTGCAGGTCTCCGACGACGAAGTCGCCGCCGCGATCCGCGCCTACTGGACCGACACGCACAATCTCGCGGAAGGCGCCGGCGCCGCCGCGCTCGCCGCGGCGCTTCAGGAGAAGACCAAGCTGTCAGGCAAGCGCGTCGGTCTCGTGCTGTCCGGCGGCAATATCGATTTCGATCTGTTCCGCAGTTGGGTCGGGGCAGAGGCGCCAGCGATGGCGTGACGGAGAGACAAGAGGGGACGACCATGAACCAGCCGGCATCCGCCTACTTCATCGAGGACCGCCACGATCCCAACGAGACGCATACGCTCTCGGTGCTCGTGCAGAACGAGCCGGGCGTGCTCGCGCGCGTCATCGGGCTGTTCTCCGGACGCGGCTACAACATCGAGAGTCTCACCGTCTCGGAGACCGAGAGCCAGAAGCATCTGTCGCGCATCACCATCGTCACCACGGGCACGCCGATGGTGATCGAGCAGATCAAGCACCAGCTCGACCGCATGATCCCGGTCTATCGCGTCGTCGACATGACCCTGACCAAACGCTCGATCGAGCGCGAGCTTGCGATGGTGAAGGTGCGCGGCGAGGGCGAGCATCGCGTCGAGGCGCTGCGGCTGGCGGATGCGTTCCGCGCCCGCGTGATCGACGCCACCACCGAGAGCTTTGTGTTCGAGATCACGGGCAATACGGACAAGATCAATCAGTTTATCGACCTGATGCGCCCGCTCGGCCTCGTCGAGGTGTCGCGCACCGGCGTTGCCGCGATTGGCCGCGGGCCTGAAGGGATGTGAGCCATGCTGGCGCGCGACTGGTACTACAACGAGCGCAACCGGATGGGGATCGAGCCCGCAGTGGCCTCGATCTACGACGCCCATGACGATGCCGATCTGCGGGCGCGCGCCGCGCTGAAAATGCTCGGGGTGCAGCGCGGTTGGCGCATCGCGGATATCGGCTGCGGCAACGGCGTGCTCGCGACCGAAGCGGCGCTGATGGGTGCCGAGGTGGATGCCATCGACATCTCGCCGGCGATGCTGGCGCTCGCCGAGATCTACGCCCGCGACCGCAAGGCGCCGGTGCGCACGCAGTCCGCCGGCTTGCTCAGCTTCGCCTACCGGCCGGAATCCTACGATCTGATCGTCAGCGAGTTCACGCTGCACCATCTGCCGGATTTCTGGAAGGCGGTGGCGATGTCGCGGATCTACCGTGCACTGAAGCCGGGCGCGAGCTTCTATCTGCGCGACATCGTCTACGCCTCGATGCCCGACGCCATCGAGCGCGACGTCGAGCAATGGGCCGACTTCCATATCAAGAACCACGATTTTTCGCGCGAAAGCGTCGTCACGCACATGCGCGACGAATATTCCACCTTCGGCTGGGTGATGGAGCGGATGCTGACCGATGTCGGCTTCACGCTGGTCTCGGCCGACTACCACGCGCCCATGCACGGCACTTATCTGCTGCGGAAATCGAAAGCCGGCGAGCAAGGCTAGAACAGAACAACAAACAGGGCTGCACGACAAAGCAGAGCCGAGAACAACAATGAAGCCGGCCGATATCCTCATCGCCATTCTGGTGGCGGTCATCTGGGGGCTTGCCTTCGTGGCGAGCCGGATCGCGCTCGACGAATTTTCGCCGGAGCTGATGACGGCGATGCGCTTCACCATTGCCGCGGTGCCGTGCCTGTTCATTCCCAAGCCGAAGATCGCCTGGTCGCTGCTGATCGCGATCAGCTTCACGCTGTTCCTCGGCCAGTTCCTGAGCCAGGCCTATGGCATCGCCCACGGTGTGCCGGTGGGGCTCACCAGCGTCGTCGTGCAGAGCCAGGCGTTGTTCACCATCGGTTTTGCCGCGATCGCATTCGGCGAGCGGCCGACGCCAGTGCAGACGCTTGGCATTGTCATTGCCGCAGTCGGCCTGCTCATGATCTGCGGTACCGTCGGTTACGATTTCAGCGTTGGTGCCTTCGCGGTGCTGATGATCGCCCCGATTTGCTTCGCTGTCGGCAATCTCCTGCTGCGCGGCGCCCGCGGCGCGCCGATGTTCGACCTGTTCGCCTGGCTCTGCCTCACCGCCGCCGTGCCGCTGTTCGCGCTGGCGCTGGTCGTCAACGGGCCGGCGCCGACCTTCCAGTCGCTGATCCATATGTCGCCGACTGGCCTCGGCTGCCTGCTGGCGATCGGCGCCATCTCGACCAGCATCGCCTATTGGCTGTGGGGCCGGCTGCTGCGTGATTATCCAGCCGCTCAAGTGGTGCCGTTCGCGCTGCTGGTGCCGTTCGTCGGCTCGGCCGCTTCCAGCATCGTGTTTGGCGAGAAGTTCGGCCCGTTGCGGCTGGCCGGGATGCTGACGGTCATCGGCGGCATCGCGGTCATGGTGCTGGCGAGACGCCCGCAGCCGCTGCCCAAGATCGCGTGAGGTGAGCATGTCCCAGTCGCTGCTCTATGCCTTCATCATCTTCGCCCTCGTGATGTTCTTCACGCCGGGGCCGAACAACATCATGCTGCTGTCGTCGGGACTGACTTACGGCTTCCGCCGCACCATCCCGCATATCGCCGGCATCACGATCGGCTTCGCCTTCATGGTCGGCGCCGTCGGCCTCGGGCTCGGCACCGTGTTTCTGGCCTATCCGATCCTCCAGACCATCCTGAAATATGCCGGCGCCGCCTACTTGATCTACCTCGCCGCGGTGATCGCCTTCTCGGGGCCGGCCAAGCCGGGCAAGGAGGACGGCCGTGGCCCGATGACCTTCTGGGGCGCGGCGATGTTCCAGTGGATCAACGCCAAGGGCTGGGTGATCGTGATCGGCACCATCACCGCCTATGCGGCCATCGCCCAATTCCCCCTCAACATCGCGATCCAGACCCTGATCAGCCTGCTCGTGGGCACGGTCTCGACGGTGGTCTGGGCCCTGTTCGGCACTGCACTACGACCGGTACTGACCTCGGAGCGGCTGGTCCGCGCCTTCAATATCGTGATGGCGCTGCTGCTGCTCGCCTCCCTCTACCCCGTTTTCATGGATGCATGATGTCGCGGATTTCCATGCAGAAACGGGTTTCCCTAGGGGCTGAAAATGCTCTAGACAGCCCCCGAAATCCGCAAATTTCACCCTTCGGACACTGACTATCGGCCGCTTCTGGCCCTGAACGAGGAAACGACTATGCGTGTTTATTACGATCGCGACGCCGACCTGAACCTGATCAAGGGCAAGAAGGTCGCCATCGTCGGCTATGGCAGCCAGGGCCACGCCCATGCGCTCAACCTCAAGGACTCCGGCGTCAAGGAAGTCGCCATTGCGCTGCGCAAGGACTCGGGCTCGGTCAAGAAGGCGGAAGCCGCCGGCTTCAAGGTGATGGAAGTCGCCGAAGCCGCCAAATGGGCCGACCTCGTCATGATGCTGACCCCGGACGAGCTCCAGGGCGACATCTATCGCGAGCACCTGCACGACAACATGAAGAAGGGCGCCGCCCTCGTGTTCGCCCACGGCCTCAACGTCCACTTCAACCTGCTCGACCCGCGCGCCGACCTCGACGTGCTGATGATCGCGCCGAAGGGTCCCGGCCACACCGTGCGCTCCGAGTATCAGCGCGGCGGCGGCGTGCCCTGCCTGATCGCGATCGCCAAGGACGTCTCGGGCAACGCCCATGACCTCGGCCTGTCCTACGCTTCGGCTGTCGGCGGTGGCCGCGCCGGCATCATCGAGACCACTTTCAAGGAAGAGTGCGAGACCGACCTGTTCGGCGAGCAGGTCGTGCTCTGCGGCGGCCTGGTCGAGCTGATCAAGGGCGGCTACGAGACCCTGGTCGAAGCCGGTTACGCCCCGGAGATGGCCTATTTCGAGTGCCTGCACGAAGTGAAGCTGATCGTCGACCTGATCTATGAAGGCGGCATCGCCAACATGAACTACTCGATCTCCAACACCGCGGAGTACGGCGAATACGTCACCGGTCCGCGCATCGTCACCGCGGAGACCAAGGCCGAGATGAAGCGCGTTCTCGCCGACATCCAGGGCGGCAAGTTCGCCCGCGACTGGATGCTCGAGAACAAGGTCAACCAGACCTCGTTCAAGGCGACCCGCGCCAAGCTCGCCCAGCACCCGATCGAGGAAGTCGGCGCGAAGCTGCGCGACATGATGCCCTGGATCAAGAAGGGCGCGCTGGTCGACAAGAGCAAGAACTGACGGCTAGCCGTCATTCCGGGTTCGCGACTTCGTCGCGCCCCGGAATGACGCGCGAAACAACAAGCTTCGCTCGCCGAACCAAATCTTAAACCTTCTCGACTACATCGGAGCGAGATCGCAAACGGCGGTCTCGCTCCTTTCATCTCGCGCGAAGCATTGCTGCTTCATTCAAATTCTTCGCGAGCTGACATGCCCCCCGAGCACGAAGAACTGACGCTTAAACCACATTCTTGGTCTCGCGTCGTTTTCAGAACTCTTCCAGAACCTCGCGATCGCCAAAAGCCCAGCGTCTTCAGGGTCGAAGATTCGGATCTTCATCTGCATCTTCAGGGCGCAATCAATCTGATGTCGCGAAGCTCGCGCGCCGCTTCATCTTAAGAATCGACACCCGCGACGTCCCTTTGAGCGTTGGGTGGCATTGCGCTGACACATCCTTCTCTCCATGATCGCGGGAACTTGAGGGGGAGGGGTCTATGCGATCTGTCGTCGTCACCGGCGCGTCCACCGGCATCGGCTGGGCCATTGCGAAATTTCTGATCGGACGCGGCTACCGCGTCTTCGGCAGCGTCCGCAAGCAGGCCGACGCCGACCGGCTCAGGGGTGAGTTCGGCGCGAACTTCACACCGCTCCTGTTCGACGTTACCGACGAGGCCGCCGTGCTCGCCGCTGCGCGCCAGGTTCGCGAGGCGCTGGCTGGCGAGACGCTGGCGGGTCTCGTCAACAATGCCGGCATTGCGGTCGCGGGGCCGGTCCTCGAATTGTCGGCGGATGATTTCCGCCGCCAGATCGACATCAACGTCATCGGGCCGGTCATCGCGACGCAAGCCTTCGGGCCGCTGCTCGGCGCGGACCCGTCGCTGAAGGGGCCGAAGGGGCGGATCGTGATGATCAGCTCCGTCGCCGGCAAGAACGGCAATCCGCTGTCGGCGCCTTACTGCACCTCCAAGCACGCCATCGAGGGCCTGTCCGAGAGCCTGCGGCGTGAGCTGATGCTGTTCGGGATCGACGTTATCATCGTCGCCCCGGGCGCAGTGAAGACGCCGATCTGGAGCAAGGCCGAAGAGATCGATCTCTCCGTCTACAAGAACTCCCCCTATCTGCCGGCGCTGAACAAGGTCATGGCGTTCATGATGGACCTCGGTGCGAAGGGTTTGCCGGCCGAGCGCATCGCCCAAATCGTGTTCGAGGCGCTGACCGCTGCGAGCCCCAAGGTGCGCTACCAGATCACGCCGGACCCGCTGCGCCATCTGGTCGGCGCATTGCTGCCGAAACGGATGGTCGATCGCATCATCGCCAAGCGCCTTGGGTTCCTGCCGCAGGGCTGATTGACGTTCAGCTCGCTTCGGCCGTCCGTCGGCGGGGTTGGGCGGCCATCGCAATCAGCCGCAGCGCCATCACGGCGAGCAGCGGAATGAGGAAGGCGGCATGGAGCGGCATCGCCGGCACGCGCTTGCCGAACGACACCATGAACTGGAACCAGAGATAGTAGCCGCCCACGAGGTGCAGCACGCGCCAGGCCTGCGGCCCGAGCAGCGCGGCGGTGCGGTCGAACGAGGTCGCGCTCATGGCGATGATGAACGCATAGCCGATGCCGCCGAAGATGTAGGAGGCGGCCGAGGTGGTCTCCGCAAAGCCGGCCGGGTCCATTTTGGCGAAGGCAACGATCGCGACCGCGTGGATGGCGTGGGAGGCCGCAAAGCTCAGGCCCAGATAGCGGCGGTTGCGGCGCTGCCAGCGGGTCCAGGCGTTCGGCCACAGCCGTGCGAGCGCCGCGGCACTGAAGGCAAGACAGAACAGCAGCAGCGAGCTTCGCGCCGTGAAACGGATCACCATCCGCACACCCTCGACCTCGAACTGCCGCATCGACGCGATCCACAGGCTGAGCGCGATCAGACTCAGGAAGAGAACGGCGAGCAGCCGCCAGCCCTCGAACCAGCTTTGACGTTGTGACATGGCGATCTCCTCCCTTATGTAATCATCGATTACATTTCAGGCTAGCGAAATCGTCAACGGTGTAATCGATGCTTACATTCACGTTCGAGTGATGCTAGGAAGCGCCATGCCTGCCCGACAGCCGTCCAAGCCGCGCGCGCGTCGCCAAACTTCCGAGGCCCGCCCCTATCATCACGGCGACCTCCGCCGCGTGCTGATCGATGCTGCGTTGCAACTGGCGGCAGAGGGTGCCGAAGTCTCGGTGCGCGAGGCCGCGCGCCGGGCCGCGGTTTCGCCGGGGGCGCCGTTCCGGCACTTCCCCAACCGCGACGCGCTGATGGCGGCGGTGGCCGGGGAGGCGCAGCGGCGCTTTCGTGCCGAGATCGAGGTGGCGCTGAACCAGGCGCCGGCCGCCGACCCACTGGCCCGCTTCCGCGCCTTTGGCCTCGCTTACCTGCGCTGGGCGATGCGCAACCCCGCTCATTTCGAGATCATCTCGACTGGACGCTATTTTGCTCATGGCAGCTCCGCGGAGCTGACGCGCGACAATGCCGAGCTGATCGCTCTGACCGAACGGATGCTGGCTGACGCGGCGGAGCAGGGCCTGTTGCGGTCGGCCGACCTCAAGCGCATCCAGATCGCCGGCCGCGCCCTGGTCTACGGCTTTGCCCGGATGAATCTCGACGGCCACTTTCCGCGCTGGGGGGTGGAGGAGGGCGAAACCGAGCGGATGGCGGAAGGGGTGATCGACCTGTTCATCGCGGGGATTGCCAAGCCGACGCGCGGCGCCTGATCTGCCGGACCCTCGTGGTGAGGAGGCGCGTAGCGCCGTCTGCGGACGATGCTTCGCTTCGCCGCGAGAACCATGCAGGCGCACTCGGGCCTCGCCCTTCGAGACGCCTGCTTCGCAGGCTCCTCAGGGTGAGGGGATCGAGTTGGCCGTGCGGCTGTTCGCCGCCTGCTAACATTAAGCGAAGGTCGGACCGCGACATGCGTTGCTTGTCCGTGACCATTCAATTACAGTTTTATGACACGGTGCAGGCTTCCGGCTGCGCCGAACGCCGCAGGCTGGCCGACAGCTGGGTATTCATTGCGCCGGACCAGCTGTTGCGTGCCGTAATGGCGTCCGTGCCCAATCCAGGTCCTTCTGCCACCACCGCCGTGCTGGCGAGCGTTGCTGCGCTCGGCATCTGGCGCCTGCTTGCGGTTGCCGCGCCGCATCTTGCCGCCCTCGCGCTGATGTACGAGACCGAGACGGATTTCGGGTCGCGGCTGTCCTTCGCTCTCGCCTGGGGCATCCTCAATTTCTTCTGGATCACGCTCTTGCGGCGGCCGGCACTGTCGGGCGCGCTGTCGCTGACCATGGTCGTCGTGCTGGTGCTGCTGTCGCGGCTCAAGCACGACGTCGTGCAGATGACGGTCAACTTCATCGACCTGATGATGATCGACCGCGACACCGTGGCGTTCCTGTTCACGATCTTCCCGAATTTGCGCTGGTCGGTGATCGGGACTGGCCTCGTCACGCTGCCGCTGATGTATGCGCTGTGGTGGCTCGATCCGTTTCGCATCCGCCGCCTGCCGGCGCTCGCCTTTATGCTTGCCTGCCTCTCTGTGCTGGTCGGCTATTCGCTCTATCATCCTGATGAAGCCTGGCGCGGCTATTACGACGACGGCTATCTCTCGAAATTCTTCCGCTCCGGCGTCAGCGCGGTTTCCGACTTCGCGCAATACGGTTTCATGGAGTCGGCGGCATCGACCAACGAGCGGCTCAACATGCCGCTGGTGGATGCCTGCCACCCCGCCGGCCGGCGGCCGAACATCATCATGGTCCATGATGAATCGAGCTTCGACATTCGCGCCGCCCAGGGCATCAAGGTGCCACCGCGCTATGGCGATCATTTCAAATCCTGGGACGGCAAGCAGCGCACGTTCCTGGCCGAGAGCAATGGCGGGCCGAGCTGGTTCACCGAATACAACGTGCTCGCTGGCCTCTCCTCGCGCTCGTTCGGCCGCTTCGCCTATTTCGTGACGCGCATCGCCTCAAACCGCGTCGAGCGCGGCCTGCCGCTGGCGCTGCGCCGCTGCGGCTATGACACGCTATCGCTCTATCCCGCCTATGGCGGCTTCATGGGCGCGCGCAGCTTTCAGGTGACGACCGGCGTCGAACGCTTCCTCGACTCGAAGGATCTCGGCGCCAAGGACGTCGAGCCGGACTCTTTTTTCTACGACAAGGCGCTCCAGCTGATAGGCCAGCAGCCGCCGAACAAGCCGCTGTTCACCTTCATCTATCTCGGCGCCAATCATTTCCCCTGGGAGACGCGCTTCCGCCCCGATCTGCTGCCGAACTGGCGCGCGCCGGGCAATGATGTGGCATCCATCGACGAATATCTGCGCCGGCAGGCGATGAGCGCCGAGCAGTACAGAGCGTTTGTCGCGGGCCTGAAGAAGAATTTTCCCGGTGAGCCCTTCCTGATCGTGCGCTACGGCGATCACCAGCCCGAGTTTGCGCCGAACCTCCTCGAGCCCGGGCTTGACGAGGGCGCGCTCGGCAAGAAGCTCGACGCTTACGATCCGCGTCTCTATGCGACCTATTACGCGATCGACGTCATCAATTTCGAGCCGGTGAAGAGCGAGGCCGTGATGGACACGGTCGACGGCCCCTATCTCCCGCTGGTGATTCAGGAGGCCGCCGGCATTCCGCTCGATCCCTCCTTTGCAGCGCAGAAGGAGATCATGCTCCGCTGCAAAGGCATCTTCTACGGTTGCAAGGACGGCGCCGAGGCGCGGCGGCTCAACCGGCTGCTGATCAATGCCGGGATCATCCGGGGGCTGTAGCGCTGATCGCAACGCAGACCCAGATCGTAGGGTGGGCAAAGCGAAGCGTGCCCACCATCCCGTTGCGCGTGTTGAGAGACGGTGGGCACGGCGCTTACGCGCCTTTGCCCACCCTACGAAATCCGGGCCTACCGCTTGCCCACCTTCTCCCACAGCCACTTCGCAACCGCATCCGGCGACGAATTCGCATCATTGCCGGCAGCACGTAAATTCGCTTCCCGCATCGTGGCGATATCGACCTTGCCGAGCAGCGGTAGCAGCGCCGTCTTGAGCCGCTCATCGCCGGCCCGCTTCGGCGCCAGCAGCAGGATCGCGTCGTAGGGCGGGATCGCGTGCCTGGGATCGTCGAGCACGAGGAGATCGTATTTTGCAATCAGCCCGTCGCTGGTGTAGCCGGCGATCACGTCGACCTCGCCGCTGGCGACGGCCGCGTACATGAAATCCGGCTGCATCTGGCGCTGGGCGCGGAACGAGAGGCCATAGGATTTTTGCAGCGCCGCCCATTCGGGGCGCGAGAAGAACTCGTAGTCGCCGGCGATGGACAGCGTCGGTGCATGCGCGGCGAGATCGGCGATGGAGCGGATGCCGAGCGCTTCGGCGCGCTTCTTCGGCATCACCAGCGCATAGGCGTTCTCGAAGCCGAGCTCGCCAAGCAGGGTGATATGGTCCTTCGCGAGCGCTGTCTTGAGCTCCGCCAACAACTCCGCGCGCGGCTTGATGTCGGTGCGATGCAGCTGGTTGGCCCACAGCGTACCGGAATAATCGACATAGAGATCGATGTCGCCGGCCTTGAGCGCCTCGAAGATCACGCTGGAGCCGAGACCCGACCGCGCGGTCGCGGAGAGGCCGGCGGCCTGGAGGCGGTCCCTCAGCAGGGCGGACAGCACATATTGCTCGGCGAATGTCTTGGCCCCGACGACATAGCTCTGCGACGAGCGCCCCATCGTCGGCACCAGCGTTGCGAGGACCAGCGCCGCGATCCCGATGCCGCCGAGCGCGGCAGGCAGGCGGCTCCGCTGGCGCAAGCCGCTCTCGATCAGGCCGAGCAGCTGATCGACGGCGAGCGCGAGCAGGGCCGAGGCAAAGCAGCCGAACAGCACGAACACCCAGTTCTGGGTCTGAAGCCCGGCAAAAATGTAATTGCCGAGGCTGGTCTGCCCGATCGGCGTTGACAGGGTCGCGGTGCCGATCACCCACACCGCCGCGGTCCGGATGCCGGCCATCATCACCGGAAGCGCCAGCGGCAGCTCGACCATGATGAGCGACTGCCGCGCGGTCATGCCGACGCCTTTGGCGGCTTCGATCAGCGCGGGATCGATGCCGTTGAGGCCCGTGATGCCGTTGCGCAGTACCGGCAGCATCGAGTAGAGCGCGAGCGCCAGCATCGCCGGCAGGAAGCCGAAAGCGGAGAAGGAGATTCCGAACCAGGCCAGCGTGACCGAGGCAGCTAGCAGCAGCAGTGGATAGAACAGCGCGAGCAGCGCCAAGCCGGGCACCGTCTGCACGATGCTTGCGAGCGCGAGCAGGACAGCGCGCGGCGCCGGGCGGTTGCGCGTCAGGATCGCCAGCGGCAGGCTGATGGCGAGGCCAAGCGCGAGCGCGGCGAGGCTGACCCGCACATGGTTGCCGAGATAGTCGGGCAGATGCGACAGCGCCTCGCCCCAGCGTGGATCGGCGAACAGGCTCATGCCGCACCGCTCTGTGGCAGCAGCGCGTTCAGCCGCTCGACCTGGCGCCGCGGCGTGCGCAGCAGCTCCAGCACATAGGCGTCGCCGCTCGTGGAGAGTTCCGCGGGCGTGCCTTGCGCCAGCAGCTGTCCGCCGCGCATCACCGCGATGCGGTCGGCGAGCAGGATCGCCTCCGTCATGTCATGGGTGATCATGACCGTGGTCAGGCCGAGCTTGCGATGCAGCTCGCGAAAATCCTCGCCGAGCGCATCGCGGGTGAGGGGATCGAGCGCGCCGAACGGCTCGTCCATCAGCACGATGCGGGGCCGTGCCGCGAGCGCCCGCGCCACCCCGACGCGCTGGCGCTGGCCGCCGGAGAGCGCCTCGGGCAGGCGGTCGCGATGCGCGCGACGGTCGAGTTGCACGAGCTCGAGCAGCTCGTCGACCCGCGCGGTGATGTCCGCTGCCGGTGCGCCCAGCAGCCTTGGCGTGATTCCGATATTGTCGGCGACGCTCAGATGCGGAAACAGTCCGCCGCTCTGGAAGACGTAGCCGATCCGACGCCGCAGCGCGACCGGATCGACGGTTTGCACGTCCTCGCCCTCGACCGTGATCGTGCCGCCATCGGCCTCGATCAGCCGGTTGGCGAGCCGCAGCAGCGTGGTCTTGCCCGAGCCGGAGCCGCCGACGATGGCCAGAAATTCGCCCTCGGCGATGTCGAGCGACACGTCGTCGACGGCCTTGAGGGCGCCGAAGTTCTTGCTGACGTGGGAATAGCCAATCATCGGCCTGGAAGGCATCGGGCGGGCTCACTCTTCCTTACCCTCCCCTGGAGGGGGAGGGTCGCTCGCGCGAAGCGCGGGCGGGGTGGGGTGATCTCTCAACACGGGCGGTGTTGGACGTGGAGGGACCGTCACCCCACCCCGGTCCGCATTCCGCTTCGCTTCATGCGCACCGACCCTCCCCCTCCAGGGGAGGGTGAAGGAGGCGACGGAGCCCATGCGTAGCACGCTTGGCGGCTCGATTGAACTTGGTCGCGTGAGCGGCTAAGGCATCGGGCCAAGTTCGGAGGGAACACATGACGACGCCCACGGCAGTGGCGCTGGAAGACGCCAAGGTCGCGTTCCGGCTGGGGGACGACCGGGTCTATACGGCGGTGGAGAAGGCGCACCTTTCGGTCGCGCAGGGCGAGTTCGTCGCCATCGTCGGGCCGACCGGCTGCGGGAAATCGACGCTGCTCAATGTCGCGGCCGGCCTGCTCAAGCCCGCCGCCGGCAGCATCAAGATATTCGGCCGGCCGCTCGCGGGGCTGAACCGGGACGCCGGCTACCTGTTCCAGGCCGATGCGCTGTTCCCCTGGAAGACCGCGCTCGACAATGTCGCGATCGGGCTCGAGATCGCGGGCACGCCCCGCGCCGAAGCGCTGCAACGCGCGCAAAAATGGCTGACCTCCGTCGGCCTCGGGGCTTTCGCCAACCGCTATCCGCATATGCTCTCCGGCGGCCAGCGCAAGCGCGTGGCGTTGGCGCAGGTGCTGATCCGCGACCCAAAGATACTCCTGATGGACGAGCCGTTCGGGCCGCTCGATGCGCAGACCCGCCAGGTCATGGGCAATCTGCTGCTCGACCTCTGGAATGCCGACCGCAAGGCCGTGCTGTTCGTGACCCATGATCTCGAAGAGGCGATCGCGCTCGCCGATCGCGTCGTGATCATGTCGGCGGGGCCGTCCTCGCGCATCATCGGCGACTGGCGCGTGAGCTTGCCGCGCCCGCGCGATATTTTCGAGGTGCGGCTGGACAAGGAGTTCCATGCGCTCCACCGCGAGATCTGGAGCGTGCTCAAGGACGAGGTGATGAAGGGCTACGCGCAATCGACCCAAGCGGCGGAGGCGATCTGATGTCGCGCGTGACGCTGCTGGCGCTGCAGGTCCTGGTCGCCGTCGTCTGCCTCGCACTGTGGCAGCTCTTTGCGACCGTGCCGGTGTTCGGAAAAATCCTGTTGCCGCCGTTCTTCTTCTCCAACCCGGTCGATGTGTTCAGCCAGATCGTCAAATGGTTCTCGTCCGGCGTGATCTGGAAGCATCTCGGAATCACGTTGACGGAATCTATCCTGGCGTTCGTGATCGGATCGCTCGGCGGCGTGCTGGTCGGCTTCTGGTTCGCGCGCCAGCCATTGGTTGCCGCGGTGTTCGATCCTTACGTCAAGATGGTCAACGCGCTGCCCCGCGTCGTGCTCGCGCCGATCTTCGCGCTGTGGCTGGGCCTCGGCATCTGGTCCAAGGTCGCGCTCGGCGTGACGCTGGTGTTCTTCATCGTGTTCTTCAACGTCTATCAGGGCGTCAAGGAAGTCAGCCGCACCGTGCTCGACAATGGCCGCATGCTCGGCATGAGCGAGGGGCAATTGATGCGGCACGTCTATTGGCCGTCGGCGCTGTCGTGGATGTTCTCGTCGCTGCACACCTCGGTCGGCTTCGCCGTGGTCGGCGCGGTCGTCGGCGAATATCTGGGCTCGGCGGCGGGGCTCGGCTATCTGATCCAGCAGGCCGAAGGCATCTTCGACGTCGCCGGCGTGTTCGCCGGCATGTTCGTGTTGTCGGCCTTCGTCATCCTGATCGACTTCGGGGTGACGCTGGTTGAGCGCAGGCTGCTGGTCTGGCGGCCGACCGTGGACGGGCGCGGGTAGGCCGCCTCGTTTGCCTGCTGACGTTTATGTGATTGACCGCGCGGAATAGAACGTGCGGCCACGCGTCATACCCCCATGCAACCACCTGCATGGGAGTTCAGGATGCCCCCCTCACGGTTTCGCCGCGCCGTAGCGGCGCTTGCAAGCAGATGCCGATGGCCCAGACCCGGCCTCGGCACGGCGTTCCTTGCCGCGCGCATTCTGGTCGCGTTCGCACTCCCGCCGCTCGTGTTCGCGCATGAAGCCCATCCGGCCGCCCCGCCGGCCACGGTGAGCACGGAGGAGCGTGCGTTTCTGGAAGAAAACGAAGCGGCGATGACCAAGATGATGAACGACATGGCGGCCAAGCCGACCGGCGACATCGATCGCGACTTCGTCGCGATGATGAGCCCGCATCATCAGGGCGCGATCGACATGGCGGTGATCGAGTTGCGTTACGGCAAGAACGAGCAGCTGCGGCGCATCGCCCAGGAAATCATCGTCGACCAGATGCAGGAGATCGCGGCCATGAAGCTCGCGATCGGCGAACCGGCGACAGACACCACGCCCGCCCCGACCCAACCGCCCACTGCTCCCAACACAACCGTTCATCATCACCCGGGCATGCAGATGGATATGTCCACGGGAATGAAGAAGTAGGAGTCGCAGATGACCACGTCACAAAGCACCATGATGAAGAGCATTTTCCTGGCGGCCACCATGCTTGCGACGGGTTCGGTCGCGTGGGCAGGGCAGGCGCCGGGCGCGCTGTCCGCCCGCGATATTCCGGTGAGCCATCACGACCGCGTCTACGCCGCAGAGCAGTTCTCGAATACGGTCTCGGTCACCGATCCCGTCGACAACAAGCTGCTTGGCGTGATCCGGCTGGGCGACCCGCAGCCCGGCAATTTCAGCCCGCTCTACAAGGGGCAGGTGCTCGTGCACGGCATGGGCTTCTCGCCCGATCACAAGACGCTCGCCGTGGTATCGATCGGCTCGAATTCGGTGAGCTTCATCGACACCGCGACCAACGCGGTCAAGCATATCACTTACGTCGGACGATCGCCGCACGAGGCGTTCTTTACGCCGGACGGCAAGGAAGTGTGGGTCACCGTTCGCGGCGAGAACTACATCTCCGTCATCGATCCGATCAGCTTCAAGGAGAAGACCCGCATCACGACCCCGAACGGGCCGGGCATGCAGATTTTCTCACCCGACGGCAAATACGGCTACATCTGCTCGTCGTTCAATCCCGAGACCGACGTCGTCGCGGTGGCCGAGCACAAGATCATCGCCACGGTGAAGCAGGAGAGCCCATTCTGCCCAAACATCGCGGCATCGCCGGATGGGGACCAGGTATGGTTCACCCTGAAGGACACTGGCCGGACACAGGTGTTCAACGCCAGGCCTCCGTTCAACGCGATCAAGACGATCGATACCGGGCCGATCACCAACCACGTCAACTTCGCGCACACCGCCAGGGGCACGTTCGCCTACGTCACCATCGGTGGCCTGAACGAGGTAAAAGTGTTCCGCACCGACGATTTCTCGCAGGTCGCGACGATCCCGGTCGGCAATCTGCCGCACGGCGTCTGGCCGTCCGGCGACGGCACGCGCATCTATGTGGGGCTGGAGAACGGCGACGCGCTCGCGGCCATCGACACGGCGACCAATAAAGTGGTCGGGAACGTTCCGATCGGCCAGGCACCGCAGGCGATCGCGTATGTTCCAAATGCCGCGCCTGACCCCGATGACCGCCGGAATTTGCAGGCACTCGGCGTCGCCGGGCAGGTCGCTCATCTCACGCTTGCGTCGAAGGACCGCGCAAAGGACGGCACGGCGCCGACCAGCGTGTCGCTGTTCGATCAGGGTCTGATTCAGATCTTGCAGGCTTCGGTGACGGGACTTCAGCCCACACAGAAATATGTGCTGGCTCTGGCGGAGCATGGCGACGGAAGTGGCCCGTTGCAACCGCTGGCGGCGTTCATGACCAACCCGGCTGGATCTGCCATAGTCAATGTGGTCGGTCCGATCCGGCAGATCGTCGACAAGTCTGCAGCCGAAGCAAGGCGGTACCTGGTGATTGCGGCCGGTGACGCGGCGATGCCCGGTGAGGCGGTCCAGATCGAGGCGCAATGACGCGCCGTCCGACGTCGGCAAAGGGCAGGTGGAGCGCCTCGTGAAGGACATGCTGGTTCAGGTCGAGCCGCTTATCCCCGCGCTCCGCCGCTACGCGCGCGCGCTTTTGCGCGATCGCGCGGCTGCCGATGATCTGGTTCAGGATTGCCTGGAACGTGCGGTCAGCCATTGGCATCAGCGGCGCGACGGCAGTGTACGCGCCTGGCTGTTCAGCATCCTCCACAATCTGGCGGTCACGCAATTCCGCCAGGCAACGGCGCGAGGCAGGCACATGCCGATCGACGATGCGGGCGAGCGTGAGCTTGTCAGTGCCGCCGCGCAGGAGCACAGGCTGATCTATCAGGACGTCCTGAAAAAGATTACGAGATTGCCGGAAGAGCAGCGTGCCGTGTTGTTGCTTGTTGCAGTTGAGGATCTATCCTACGCGGACGCCGCGGGAGTGCTGAAGATCCCGGTCGGGACCGTGATGTCGCGGCTGTCGCGCGCGCGGGAGAGGCTATTGCAGGAGATGGAGGGCGTGGCTCCAGGGAACGTCGTGGCATTGCGGGGCGTGAAATGAACCGGCGGCCGATCACCGAGGATGATCTCCACGCCTATGTCGACCAGGCGCTCGAGCCTGAGCGGCGCGCGGAGGTCGCATCCTATCTGGACGATCATCAGGATGTCGCCGCGCGCGTTGCGGCCTTCGCCACCCAGCGCGAGCAGCTGCGCGGGACGTTTGCGTCGATCGCCGACGAGCCGTTGCCGGCCGAGTTGAATCTGTCGCACATCATCGAGAGCCGGAGGCGGTCTCCCATGCGGGCGTGGTGGGCGATCGCTGCGATGTTGCTTCTCGGCATCGGCGGTCTCGGCGGATGGACCATGCGTAGCGTCTTGCAGGAGGGCTCGAGCGGACTGTCTGCACTGGCACAGGAGGCGGCCTATTCGTATGGCGTTTACGCACCGGACCGCGTGCGGCCGGTCGAGATACGCGCGTCCGAAAGTGCAGAGCTTACGCGATGGGTCTCTAATCGGCTGAAACAGCCGGTCAAGGTGCCGGACCTCTCTGTCTCAGGCTATCGGCTGATGGGCGGTCGCCTGGTTGCGACGTCGCACGGCCCGGCCGCGATGTTCATGTACGATGACGATCACGGCGACCGGCTTGTCGTGCTGACGCGTCCGATGAGCAACCGCAATCTGGATACGCCGATGATGCCGCAATCGACCGGCGATGTCGCGGGCTTCGTGTGGGCGGATGGCGGCATGGGTTACACGCTCGTCGGCCAGCTTCCGGGAGACACCCTCAAGCCGATCGCGAACGAGATCCGGAAGCAGACGCGCCCGATCTAACGCCGGGATTAACGAAAACGGGCCCGCGCATCGGCGCGAGCCCGAATAGTCAATCGCAGCCCGGTCGAGCGATCTCAGTCCAGCAGCTTGGTGTCGTCGGGTGCCTGCGGCGGCGTCTTGATCGCGATCGCCTTGACCTGTCCGCTGATCGGCTTGGTGCCGCCATGCGGGGTGCCCTTCGGGATGATGACGAGGTCGCCGGCTTTCACCGTCACCTCCTTGTCGCCGAGCCAGATCGTCCCGGTCCCGTCCAGGATGT
The DNA here is from genome assembly GCF_029989365.1 of Bradyrhizobium sp. Arg816. Taxonomy (GTDB): domain Bacteria; phylum Pseudomonadota; class Alphaproteobacteria; order Rhizobiales; family Xanthobacteraceae; genus Bradyrhizobium. The sequence continues at coordinate 122,703 of NZ_JAPRAQ010000005.1, forward strand.
ACTGGATCTCGTTGGTGTTGGGATGCAAGTGCTTGGGCACATTGCCGACCTGGATCGAGATGGTGGCGCCGTCGGCGCTGGCGAACATCTTGGAACGGTAGCCGACATTGTTGGCGGGGCCGAGTGCGTCGCCTTCCATCTCGCCGGTGTGGATGATCTGTGCGGTGACGTTCTCGGCTGCCAGCGCCGGCCGGAGCAGCTGGTTCGCGCCGCATCCGGCGGCAAAGGCGGCGGCGATCGACAGGCCGATTGCAAGGCGATTCATGGATGATCCTCCCCATCAAGAATTGTTCTTGTCTGAGCATGTTATTGCGCCGAAAGGCCAATGGCCAGTGCCACTTAAGCGGTGCTTCTCAAGCCAGTCCCGCTGCTCTATGGTGCCGCCAGCCGAACGGAGGAAACCAATGAAGAACACGATTGCCAGGCTCGCCGGCGCGCTGCTCGCGCTGACGCTCACCACCGGTCTTGCCGCTGCGCAAAGCAAGGTGACCATCGCGGTCGGCGGCGGCGCCTGCCTGTGCTATCTGCCGACGGTGCTGGCCAAGCAGCTCGGCGAATACGAGAAGGCGGGCCTCAATGTCGAGCTGGTGGACCTCAAGGGCGGCTCGGACGCGCTCAAGGCCGTGCTCGGAGGCAGCGCCGACGTGGTCTCCGGCTATTTCGACCATTGCGTCAACCTCGCCGCCAAGAAGCAGGAGCTTCAGGCCTTCGTGGTCTATGACCGCTATCCCGGCCTCGTGCTGGTGGTCGCGCCCTCGCGCACCAATGACATCAAGTCGGTCAAGGATCTCGCCGGCAAGAAGGTCGGCGTCAGCGCGCCCGGCTCCTCCACCGACTTCTTCCTCAAATATCTCCTGAAAAAGAACGGGCTCGATCCCGCCGGCACCGCCGTGATCGGCGTCGGCCTCGGCGCCACCGCCGTGGCCGCGATGGAGCAGGGGCAGATTGACGCCGCCGTGATGCTCGATCCCTCGGTCACCGTGCTCCAGGGCAGCCACAAGGATCTGCGCATCCTCAGCGACACCCGCACCCAGAAGGACACGCTCGAGACGTTCGGCGGCGAATATCCGGGCGGCGCGCTGTACTCGACCGTGGCCTGGATCAACGGCCACGAGAAGGAAACGCAGGCGCTCACCAACGCAATGCTGGCCACGATCGGCTGGATCCATTCGCATTCGCCCGAGGAGATCATGGCGAAGATGCCGGACGAGATGGTCGGCAAGAACAAGGAGCTCTATCTCGCCGCGCTGAAGAACACGATCCCGATGTTCTCCGAAACCGGCAAGATGGACCCGAAGGGCGCGGACGCAGTGCTCGCGGTGTTCAGCGTCGGCTCGCCGGAGGTGGCCGCCGCCAAGATAGACGTCAGCAAGACCTTTACCAACAAATACGTCGATCAGGCCAAGAAGACCACGGGGAACGCCAAATAACTGACGCGAAGGCATTGTAATCAGGTGTCATGACGTCACTGGTCATTCATCGCGTCACGACGCTTGATCTTGCCGTGCGGCCGATCGCCTGGCCGTTTGCGGAGGAACGCCGCGCCGAAATTGCGGCGCATTTCGCCGAGAAGCAGCGCGAGCGGCCGAAGATGTGGAACGGCCGCGTCCTGCTCGGGCGCGATGCCGTGTTCACGGACGGCCATCTCGCCGCGACCTATTTCGAGACGGATTTCGCGAGCTTCCTCGCCTGGCGCGACTGGGGCTTTCCCGACAAGGCCGTGTTCAACGGTTTTGGCATGGGCGCGCTGCGCGCCTCGGATGGTGCCTTCATCATGGGCGAGATGGCGCAGCACACCGCCAATGCGGGGCGCATCTATTTCCCCTCGGGCACGCCCGATCTGGACGACGTCAGTGACGGCGCGCTCGACATTCCTGGCAGTGTCATCCGCGAACTCGGGGAAGAGACCGGCTTGACAGCGGCCGACTACCGGACCCAGCCGGACTGGCACTGCGTCGTCACCGGTCCGTCGATTGCAATGATTCAGATCATCAACCTGGACATGCCGGGCGACGTGGCCCAGGCCCGGATCGAGGCCAATCTCGCCCGCGAAGCCGATCCGGAGTTGTCGGCCATTCATCTCGTGCGCGGGATGAGCGATCTCACGCCGTCCATGCCGCGATTTGTCACGGCCTTCGTCGAGCAGCAGTTCGCGTCGCGCTGAAGCGCGAGGCTTGACATCGCTGCGCCCAGCCCATGTGATGGGCCAAAAAGCAAAAGCAACAAGAATGCGATGCACAATCGTCCAGGGAGGTTTTGATGCGCCTGCGCATGGCTGCCCGCTTGGTACGTGGGCTGTTGGTCGCGATATCAGCGACGGGCTTGATGGCTTCGGCTCAGGCTCAAGAGAAGAAGATCAAGATCGGCGTTGTTTTCGACCTGACCGGGCCTCTCGCGGGCGGTGGATCTGAGCTCGGCTATATCGGCGCAAAAATTATTCTCGACCATTTCGCCAAGACCGGCGTCGAGGGCTACAAGATCGAGGCGGTCTATGCCGACGCGCAGAGCAAACCCGACATCGCCATCAACGAATCCGTCCGCCTGCTCGAGCAGGAGAAGGTGGACATGGTGCTCGGCTTCTTCTCCTCGGCGCAATGCGTGCCGGTCGCCGCCCGTGTCGAGCAGCTCAAGAAGTTCATGTGGATGACGACCTGCATCTCGTCGGCCGTGTTCAACGACAAGGGCTACAAATACGTTTTCCGCCCGCAGGCGAGCGGCGACCAGTTCGGCATGATGACGATGGATTTCATCGCGCAGAATGCCAAGGCGAAGTTCGACAAGGAGCCGAAGGACCTGCGCGTCGCCATCATCCACGAGGATGGCGCCTATGGCGTCGACGTCTCCAGGGGCAACGAGGCCGGCGCGAAGAAGGCGGGCTTCAACGTCGTGATGAAGGAGGGCTATTCGGCGACGGCGCCCGATCTCTCCGCGCTGGTGACCAAGCTGAAGCGTGCCAAGCCCGATGTCATTTTCCACACCGGCTACAACCCTGATATCACGCTGCTGCTGCGCCAGGCCCGCGAGCAGGGGTTGAAGTTCGGAGCGCTCATGGGCCATGGCGCCGGCTACGGCGTCTACGAGAAGCTGAAAGAGGGGATGGGGGCTGACGCCACCTACATCTTCAACACCGACCCGATCTCGATCTGGCTCGCCAACCAGAAGACCATGGATCCGAAGCTCCCGCCCGTCATCAAGATGGTCGGCGAGGAGTTCGACAAGATCAGGCCCGGCGTTGCCATCCGCTCGGCGCATGTCGGCATCGGCGCGTCCAACACTTACGTGTTCATGAGTGATGTGCTGCCGCGCGCGATCAAGAAGTATGGCGGCGTCGATCCCGACGCGCTGCGCAAGGCCGCGCTCGACACCGACATCCCCGAAGGCGGCACGATGCTCGGCTTCGGCGTCAAGTTCTACGGCGAGGGCACGCCGATGGCCGGGCAGAACGAGCGCTCGTTCCCAGTCGTGATCCAGTACATCGACGACAAATCCTCTGTGGTGTGGCCCAAGAGTCAGGCGCAGCGCGAGGCTGTGCTGCCGCTGCCGAAGGGCACCACCTACAGCAACCAGTAGCGGCGGAGCAGGGCGGTGCTGGAAGTCAGCGGGCTGGTGAAGCGGTTTGGTGGCTTCACCGCCGTCAACAACGTGTCGTTTCGGGTCGATCAGGGCGAGATCCTCGGTCTGATCGGCCCCAACGGCTCGGGCAAGAGCACGATCTTCAACATGCTCTCCGGCACGCTGGCGCCGACATCCGGCTCGATCCTGTTCGGCGGCGCCGAGATCGCAGGGCTTGCGCCGCACCGGATCATCAACAGCGGCATCGGCCGCACCTTCCAGATTCCGCGGCCGTTCCGACGCCTGACAATCTTCGAGAATGTCGCCCTGGCCGGCTTCTACGGCCAGGGCCGCCACAGTCGTGCCAGGGCGGAGGAGGCGGCCGAGCGGTCACTTGCGATGGTGGGCTTGCCGACCGATCGCCATGCCAGCGTCGATGGCCTGGGCGCAGCCGGCCTGAAGAAGCTCGAATTGGCGAAGGCGCTCGCCACCGCGCCAAAACTGCTGCTTGCCGACGAGAGCCTCGGTGGTCTCGACGAGACCGAGATGGACCAGGCGGCCGACATGCTGCGCAACATCCGCGACGAGCTCGGCATCACCATCATCTGGGTCGAGCACATCATGGGTGTGCTGATGCGCGTCGTCGACCGCGTGATGGTGCTCGATCACGGCGAGAAGATCTCGGAAGGGTTGCCCAGCGCGGTTGCCGGCGACCCGCGCGTCATCGAGGTCTATCTCGGCACTGATGCCGAGACCACGCAGGCCGCGGCGGCGGAAGCGCGCCGCCGCTCGGGAGGCTAGACGATGCTGGAGCTTCGTTCGGTCAGCGCGGGTTACGGCACGTTCCAGGCGCTGTTCGACGTCGATCTCGACGTGAGGGCGGGCGAGGCCGTCGGCGTCATCGGTCCGAACGGCGCCGGCAAGACCACCCTGATGCGCGTCATCTCCGGCCTGATCCGTCCCACGCGCGGGTCGATCAGGATGGAGGGCGTCGACGTCGTGGCGACGCCGCCGCACAAGATCGTCAGCCTCGGCATCGCGCATGTGCCGGAGAACCGGCGGCTGTTTCCGCAGCTCACGGTCGACGACAATCTCAAGATGGGCGCCTTCATGAAGGAGGCGCGCGGCCACTATGCCGAGCGGCTGGATGTCGTGTTCGACCTGTTTCCGCGCCTGAAGGAGCGCCGCCACCAGATGGCCGGCACCATGTCCGGCGGCGAGCAGCAGATGTGCGCGATCGGCCGCGCGCTGATGTCGAATCCAAAACTTCTGCTGCTCGACGAGCCGTCGGCGGGGCTGGCGCCGGTCGTGGTGCAGCAAGTGTTCGAGCTGGTGAAGCGGATCCGCGCCCGCGGCCTGACGGTGCTGATCGTCGAGCAGAACGTGCAGCAGGTGCTGAAAGTGGTTGATCGCGCCTATCTGATCGAGGCGGGCACGATCCGGGCATCCGGCACCTCGGCCGAGATGCTGGCGAGTGACACGGTCAAGGAAGCTTATCTCGGGGTGTGATGGGCATGCAGGCGTTCCTGGACATATTCGACATCTACCTGCTGGAGGCCGTGATCAACGGCATCCTGCTCGGCGGCGTGCTGGCACTGCTCGCGCTCGGGCTCAATTTGATCTTTGGCGTCATCGACGTGACCTGGATCTGCTACGCGGAGCTGGTGATGATCGGCATGTACGCCATGTATTTCATCGTGCAGTATTACGGCCTCAGCTACTTCATCGCAGCGCCGTTCACCATTTTGCTCGTCGCGATCCTCGGCGCCGCGCTGCACTACCTCGTGATCGCGCCGCTGCTCACCGCGCCGCCGATCAACCAGCTGCTTGCGACAGGCGGGGTGCTGTTCGTGCTCCAGAGCTTTGCCACCGTCGCCTTCGGCATCGACTTCCGCAATCTCGGCATCCGCCTGCCGGTGCTCGCCTTCGGCGACATGAATTTCAGCTACGCGCGGCTGCTGTCTTTTCTGGCCGCGCTGGTCGGCATGGTCGCAGTGTACCTGTTCATGACCCGCACCTTCACCGGCACCGCGATCCGCGCCATCTCCCAGGATCGGCAGATCATGGCGCTGATGGGCGTCGACACGAAGAGAATGTATCTCATCACCTCCGCGCTCGGCGGCGCGCTGGCTGGGCTCGCCGCTTGCCTGCTGGTGCTGCAATACGACGTGCATCCCTTCGTCGGCCTCTCCTTCGGACCGATCACCTTCCTGATCTGCGTGCTCGGGGGGCTCGGCAATTTCATCGGCGGCTTCATCGCCGCCTTCGTGTTCGCCGAGATCATCTCGCTCGGCGGCCTGTTCTCCGATCTCGAATGGGGTTACGTGCTCGCCTTCGCCTTCTTCATCGTCATGATGTTCATCCGGCCCGCGGGCCTGCTTGCGAGGCGCCGATGATCGGGCAGGGCCGGCTTGCGGCGTGGGCGGTGGGGCTGGCGGCGCTGGTCGCGCTGCCCTTCCTCTATCGCGACCCCTATCATCTGCACATTCTGGTGCTGATCCTGATCTGGTCGTTCGCCTACACGTCCTGGTCGATGATGGGACGGTTCGGCCTCGTCTCGCTCGGCCATGGCGGCTTCATGGGGATCGGCGCCTACGTCACCGCGCTGCTGTGGAATCATCTGGGCTGGTCGCCCTGGATCGGTATTCCCATCAGCATGGTTGCGGCGGGTGCGCTGGCGCTGATCGTCGGCTATCCCTGCTTCCGCTTCCGCATCACCGGACATTATTTCGTGCTGGTGACGCTGGCGCTATCAGGCATCGTGCTCCAGGTCATCACGGCGACGCGCGACTACACCGGCGGCTCGCTCGGCTATACGCCAAATCGGGCCTCGGGCAACAAGCTGCTGGCGCTGCAATTCGACGACAAGACGACCTGGTATCTGATCGCGCTCGGGGTCTGGCTTTTCGGCATCGTGGTCTGGCACTGGGTCGACCGCAGCATGGCTCGCTATGCGCTGGAGGCGATCTCGGAGGACGAGGATGCCGCGGCCGCCGCCGGTGTCGATGTCACCGCGGAGAAGCTGAAAATCACGCTGCTCAGTGCGGTGATGACGGCGCTGGCCGGCGCAATCTACTGCCAGTACCAGATGTTCATCACCCCAGACACCGTCAGCGGCATCGCGGTGTCGCTCCAGATGGTGTTCGCGGCCATCGTCGGCGGCCTGTTCGTCTCGCTCGGCCCGACCTTTGGCGCTGTCATCACCATTCTGCTGGCGGAAACCCTGCGTATCGGCTTCGGCACCAAGGCGGTCGGCTGGGACAACCTCGTCTATGGCGTGCTGCTGGTCCTTTTCATCATATTCCTTCCCAAGGGCATCCTTGGTAGCCTGCTCGACCGATTGAAGCCGCAACGCAAGGTGCCCCGCGCTCATGAGCAAGAAGCCGTCCAAATCGCTCGCCCAGGAACTTGACCGCTACATCACGCCGTTCCGTTACGACGGATCGGGCAAGTTTCACCTCAAGGATTACAAGACCAACGAGAAGGGCGATCTCGACAAGGAGAAGGCGCAGGAGATTCTCGACGCCAACAAGAAGCGGATGATCGAGTTTCAAGAGAAGCTCTACGCTCAGGACCGCTGGTCGGTGCTGATCGTGCTCCAGGCCATGGACGCCGCCGGCAAGGATTCTGCGATCAAGGCGATCTTCGAGGGCATCAACCCGCAGGGTTGCGAGGTCCATGCTTTCAAGGCGCCGAGCACCAAGGAGCTCGATCACGATTTCCTCTGGCGCCACGCGATCGCGCTGCCCGAGCGCGGCCATATCGGCATCTTCAACCGCTCCCATTACGAGGAGTGCCTGGTCACGCGGGTGCACCCGGAGATTCTCGCCAGGCAGAAGCTGCCGCAAAGACTCGTCACCAAGAACATCTGGAAGGAGCGGTTCGAGGACATCTCCGCCTTCGAGCGCCATCTCAGCCGCAACGGCACGGTGGTTCTGAAATTCTTCCTCAATCTATCCAAGGAGGAGCAGCGCGAGCGCTTCCTTGAGCGGCTCGAGGAACCGGCCAAGCAGTGGAAATTCTCGATGGACGACATCAAGGAGCGCGCGCTGTGGCCGCGCTACCAGGCGGTCTATCAGGACATCGTCCGGCATACGGCGACGTCGCATGCGCCCTGGTATGTCGTGCCGGCCGACCACAAATGGTTTGCCCGCGTCGTGATCGGCTCGGCGATCGTCGCGGCGCTCGAAAAGCTCGACCTGCGCTTTCCCCGCGCCGACAAGGCCTCGCTTGGCGAATTCGACGAGGTGCGCAAGGCGCTGGAGCGGGAGGGGAAGGGGAGCGGGAAGCGGTGAATTTTCTTCGCCTCTCCCCGCTTGCGGAGAGAAGCCGGAATGCGCGCGCAGCGCGGATTCCGGGTGAGGGGGAGTCTCCGCGAGTTCGACCGTCACTATTTTTGCGGAAGCAGCCCCTCACCCTGACCCTCTCCCCGTAAGAACGGGGAGAGGGGAAGAATCGGTCTCAATACCCGCGGCCCCACCAGTAGCAGAAGCGCTCGACATTGGCGGGAAGGGCGGTCTCGTAATTCGCCCATTTCTCGTATTTCGGCAGCTTCACTTCCTTCATCGCGGTGTCGAAGCATTTGCCGGCATCGGCGGCCTTCTTTACCTCTGCGGACAGATCTTCCATGTAGGCGATGTCGTCCTCGACGTCCTTCTTGGTGCCGAGGCGCCCGCCGGCATAGGGATGGCCGGGGATCATCCGGTCCCAGTCGAGCGACGCCAGCTTCTTCAGCGAGGCGATATATTCCAACGGCGACGCATTGTCGGGGATGTTGCGGAACTGCACCGACTCGATCGGCGCGAAGTCGACGACGAAGACGATCTTCTCCTTCGGCAGCCGCATCACCAGCGAATTGTCGGAATGGTTGCGGCCGACATAGTTCAGCTCCAGCGTGGTGCCGCCGAGGGTGATGCTCTTTTTGTCGTCGATCACCTGGTCCGGCATCACGACATCGGCGAGCAGCGCATTCTGCTTCTTCAGCTCGAGCAGGCGCTCCTTGGTCCGCCGATGCGCGATGAAGGTCGCGCCGAGATCCTTGAAAGGCTGGCCGCCGGCGATGTGGTCGTAATGGTGGTGGCTGTAAATGACGTATTTGATCGGCTTGTCGGTGACGGCCTTGATGGCGTCGATATAGGGCTTTGCCGGACGCAAATACGAGATCGGGTCGGTCGCGATCACGCCCTGCGGCGTCACGATGAACATCGACTGATGACCGCCATAGCGGAAGACGTAGACGTTCTCGGTGCCGTCGACCTTCTTGGTCGAGGTCTGCGGCGGGGTCTGCGCGAAGGCTGATCCAGTCAGGAGGGCCGCGACAGCGGCGATGCAAAGTAATGCTTTCATGTCTGGCTTTCTGGAAAAGGATGGAATGCGAAAGGCGAATGGACTCTCTGACACAAACGCGGCAGGAGGGAATTTATTCCCTGATCCATTGCGACCAATCTGTCTCGGTGGGAGGGAACACGTCCGCAAATGTGATACCGGCACCATTGATCCTGCTTGACAGTCTTATGTCACGGGAGGAGCATGGTGTTGGTCGCAAACAAGCGACGCGTCCACCTCAGAGCAAGGGGAGGTCTATGAGTCCACCTCCGCAGATCCAGCCGCGTTAAGTGCGATGGAGCTCGTTCGGATTATCGCATAGCGGCAGAAACCGCGAACGGCACGCCGGGTCAAGGTTTAGCGGGCTGCATCAGTGAGGCAAAGCCCCTACCTTCCCGGCGCCTGTATTTTGCATCACACCGATCGTGTCGGATGGCCGTGATGCGGCCGCCATGACAGGCGCTTTGACATCCTGCTTTCTCCTCCTCCTCGCCGTCATTCCGGGCCGACTCCCGGAATGACGGGAGGGTTTTGTTGTGCGCATCGCACATCGGCTGATGTTCGGACGCGCGGAGCCGACGGTTCCCGTTCCTGCACTGCGGCAAATGCCAAGAGAATGTCGCCTCGTTGGCCAACTTCCGACACAGCGCCGGGGCGAATAGCGTCGATCCGACATGATGCAGTGCTTCGGCGGCGACAGTCCCGACTCCGCCGGCGCATGCACTTTTCCAGGGAATCCTCGTGTCGCACAAGCTTGCCCCGGCGCTCCTCGCCGCTCTCTTCATCGCGATCTCGTCTCTTTCCACCGTCCGCGCCGAGCCGCCGGCCGCCAACAGTGCTGCCGCCCTGTCGCCGGAGCAAGCCAAGCGTGCGCTGGAGACGCTCCAGGACGACAAAAAACGCGCGCAGATGATCGATACGCTGCGCGTGATCGCGAATGCGCCCGGTCAGCAGCAGCCCGTGCCCGCCGCGCCCGAGCAGAAATCGCCGATCCCGCTCTCGGCCGACGGCCTTGGCGCACAGCTCCTGCTCACGGTGTCGGAAGAGATCGGCGAGATCTCGCGCCAGATCGCCGACGTGGCGCGGACGCTGACGCATTTCCCCGCCTTCTATTACTGGATCGTACGGACCGCCAACGATCCCGCCGCCTACAACCTCCTGATCGAGATCGCGTGGAAGCTCGCGCTGGTGCTCGGCTGCGCCATTGCGGCAGAGTGGGTGATCTTCCGCGCGATCCGGCGTCCGGTCGCCTTCCTGGAAGGACGCGTACCCCAAACCGCGCGCCTGCCGGCGCAGGTGCTGCCCATCGCCGATCCGCCGTCATCGGTCGCCGATGTCACGCCCGCGCCCGAACTGCACAAGCGCCGCCACAGTCTCGCACGTGTCTGGCAATTGCTGTTGCGGCTGCCCTTCGTGCTCGGGCGTCTCCTGCTCGAGCTGCTCCCCGTGTTCGTTTTCATCGGTGTCGCAACCGCACTGCTCGGCACGGAGATCGGCGATCCCGCAACCGTCCGCCTCGTGATCCTCGCCGTCGTCAATGCCTACGCCTTCTCGCGCGGGCTCATCTGCGTCGTCCGGGCGCTGGCGGGGCCGTTTGGCCTCGTTCCGGTTCGGGCAGAAACCGCGGCCTATATCGAGATCTGGGCGCGGCGCATCGTGGGCGTCGGCGTCTCCGGCATCGCCTTCGCCAATGTTGCGCTGCTGCTCGGCCTGCATCGTGCCGGCTATGCGGCGCTGCTGCGCATGGTGTTGCTGGTCGTGCATCTCTTCGTCGTCGTCATCATCCTGCAATGCCGCCGCCAGGTCGCCGAGGCCATCCGCGCGCCGGCGGAGCGGCAGGGGATCGCGGCGCGCCTGCGCAACCGCATTGCCGGCGGCTGGCACTATCTCGCCATCGCGCTCGACCTCGCGCTGTGGGCGGTGTGGGCGCTCAACATTCGCAATGGCTATTCGCTGCTGCTGCAATATTTCGTCGGCACCGTCGTGGTGGCGCTGATCACGCGCGTCGCCATCATGGTGACGCTGAGCCTGATCGACCGCGGCTTCCGCATCAAGCCGGAGATCCTCCAGCGCTTTCCGGGCCTCGAGATCCGCGCCAACCGCTATCTACCGCTGCTGCGCAAGATCGTATCCAGCGTGATCGCGTTCATCGGCTTCGTGGCCGTGCTCGAAGTCTGGGGCGTCGACGCCATCGTCTGGTTCTATGGCGGTCAGATCGGCAGCCGGCTGATTTCGGCGGTGGCGACCATCGGCATCGCTGTGTTCATTGCTGCCGCCATCTGGGAAGCCAGCAACGCGCTGCTGGACCGCCAGATCAATACGCTGTCACGCGACGGGCACTACGCCCGCGCGGCGCGCCTGCGCACCTTCCAGCCGATGCTGCGAACGGCGCTGCTCTGCCTGATCGCCACCGTCGTCGGCCTCACCGCGTTGAGCGAGATCGGCGTCAACGTCGCGCCGCTGCTGGCCGGCGCCGGCATCGTCGGCATTGCCATCGGTTTCGGCTCACAGAAACTGGTGCAGGATCTCATCACCGGCCTGTTCCTGCTGCTGGAAAATACGGTCCAGGTCGGCGATAACGTCAGCGTCTCGGGGCTCTCCGGCGTGGTCGAGAACGTCTCGATCCGCACCATCCGTCTGCGCGCAGGCGACGGCGCGGTGCACATCGTGCCCTTCAGCGCGGTGACGACCATCACCAATGCCAGCCGCGGCGCCGGCAATGCGTCCGTCAGCGTCAATGTCTCCTATAAGGAAGACACCGACCGCGCCGGTCAGATCCTCAAGGACATCGTCGAGGAGATGCGCCGCGAGCCGGAGTTTCGCGCTGCCATTCGCGGCGACCTCGAACTGTGGGGCATCGACAAGGTCGATGGTGCCATGGTGTCGATCGTCGGCCAGATCCGCTGCACGGAGGCGGGCCGCTGGCCGGTGCAGCGCGAATTCAACCGCCGCATGAAGCTGCGCTTCCAGCAGAACGGCATCGAGGTCGCATCCCCGGTCCAGACCATCCTGATGCAGATCGCGCCGCCGGCTGATGGCGCCGCCAATCTGGCCCCGCGGCGGGCGGCTGGTTAGCGCTCGGCATCATTTCCAGCTTGCCTCTGCCCGCACGGCAGCGTTCACTCCGGCCCCAGCCCGCTGACAACATGCGGGCGATGAAAAAGGTGGATGGAATGCAGGGGCTGTGGGCCGGACTACGCGGTCATGTGATCATCATTTGCGCGTTGATCGGATGCGCGGCGTGGACCGCGCCGGGCGGCGCCCAGCCGTTCCCGTCGCGCCCCATCACCCTCGTGGTGCCGTTCGCGGCCGGCGGCCCGACCGACACGCTGGCGCGGATCCTGTCCGAGCGGATCGCCGGTCAGCTACACGCGACCGTCGTGGTCGAGAACGTGGCCGGTGCCTCCGGCAGCATTGCGGGCGCCCGCGTCGCGCGCGCGACGCCTGACGGCACGACGATCACGATCGGCCATTGGGGCACGCATGTGCTGAACGGCGCGATCTTGAAGCTGCCCTATGATGTGATCGCCGATTTCGAGCCGGTCGCGACGATCGCGATGGGAACGCAGCTCATCGTCGGCCGGAAGTCGCTCGAGGCCAACAATCTGAAAGAGATGATTGCGTGGCTGAAGGCCAGCCCCGGCAAGGCGACTGCCGGCACGGCTGGTGCCGGCACGGGCGCGCATGTTGCAGGAGTCTTCTTTAAGGAGAAGACGGGCACCGATTTCCAGTTCGTGCCATATCGCGGCGCCGGACCCGCCATGATCGATCTCGTCGCAGGCCAGATCGACATCATGTTCGACCAGGCCTCGAACTCGCTGCCGCAATACAAGAACGGCGCGATCAAGGCGTTTGCGGTGACTTCGCCGACGCGGCTCGCCTCCGCGCCCGACATCCCGACCGTCGACGAGGCGGGCCTGCCCGGCCTCTACATCTCCTACTGGCACGGCATCTGGGCACCGAAGAACACGCCGCAGGAGATCGTCACACGGCTTAACGCGGCCATCGTCGCCGTGCTTGCCGATCCCTTTGTCAAGCAGCGTTTCGCCGAATTGGGGCAGGAGATTCCACCTGCCGACCAGCAATCGCCTACGGCGCTCGGCGCATTCCAGAAGGCGGAGACCGAGAAATGGTGGCCGATCGTGAAGGCCGCCGACATCAAGCCCGAATAGTCCTGCTGCGTTACCCTCGTCTCGCGCGCAAATGCGGGCTTTTCGCGAAATCTCGCTGCGGTGCGAGATCACAATCGTGCCTTGAGTCTCTACGTCCTTGATCTCGGGTGAGCGCTGGCCGACAATGCTTGCCCTTCAATAAGAAACTCCCTGGGGGAATTCGTGAATAGACCTGCTCGGGTCAGCGCCCATTCGACATCATCCGACCCCGCGCACGGCATGACGCTGCTGCGCGATCCCTTGCTCAACAAGGGCACCGCCTTCACGGAAGCGGAGCGCGATTCGCTCGGCCTGCGCGGCCTGCTGCCGCCCTGCGTGCTGACGATGGAGACCCAGGTCGAGCGCGTGCTGACCAATCTGCGCACGCTGCCGACGGATCTTGAAAAATACGTCGCGCTGAATGCGCTGCATGACCGCAACGAGGCGCTGTTCTTCCGTGTCGTCGTCGACAATATCGACGAGATCCAGCCGATCATCTACACGCCGACGGTCGGGCTCGCCTGCCAGAAATACGGCCTGATCTTCCAGCGGCCGCGCGGCATGTTCATCTCATCGCGCGATCGCGGCCAGATCGCCGAGATCCTGGAGAACTGGCCCTATCCGGCCAAGCTGATCGTCGTGACCGATGGCGAACGCATCCTCGGGCTGGGCGATCTCGGCGCCAACGGCATGGGCATCCCGGTCGGAAAGCTCTCACTCTATTCCGCCTGCGCCGGCGTGCATCCCGAGCATTGCCTGCCGATCGTGCTCGACGTCGGCACCAACAACGAAGAGCTCTTGAACGATCCCTATTATATCGGCTTGCGCGAGCGGCGGCTCACCGGCGAGGTCTATGACAGCTTCGTCGACGAGTTCATGCAGGCTGCGCGAACGACGTTTCCGGGCGTGCTGATCCAGTTCGAGGATTTCGCCAATCACTCGGCGTTCAAGCTGCTGCACAAATATCGGGACGAGGCCTGCGTCTTCAACGACGACATCCAGGGCACCGCGGCCGTGGCGCTCGCTGGCCTGTTCTCGGCGTTGCGCGTCAATGGCGGCAAGCTCAGGGATCAGCGCATCCTGTTCCTCGGTGCGGGCGAGGCGGCAACCGGCATCGCCGATCTCGTCGTCTCCGCCATGATGGCGGAGGGGATTTCCGAGGCGGAAGCTCTGCGGCGCAACTGGCTGGTGGATTCGCGCGGCCTCGTCGTCGGCGGCCGTGACGGCCTTTCTGGCCATAAGCTGCGCTATGCCCATGCCGGCCAGGCGCCGATCGCCGATTTCCTCACCGCGATCAAGACGCTGAAGCCGACGGCGATCATCGGTGTCGCCGCGGTCGGCGGCGCCTTCACGCCCGAGGTGCTCAAGGCGATGGCCGCGCTCAACGAGCAGCCGATCGTGTTCGCGCTCTCCAACCCGACTTCGAAGGCCGAATGCTCGGCCGAGGATGCCTACCGCTATACCGAGGGCCGCGCACTGTTCGCCTGCGGCAGTCCCTATGATCCGGTGACGCTCAACGGCCGCAGCTTCGTGCCGCGCCAGGGTAACAACTCCTACATCTTCCCCGGCGTCGGCCTCGGCGTCATCGCCAGCGGCTCGCGCCTGGTGACGGACGAGATGTTCATGGCGGCCGCCCATACGCTCGCCGATTGCGTTGGCAAGGAGGACCTCGCGCAGGGCAGCCTTTATCCGGCACTCCCTCGCATTCGCGAGGTTTCGGCCCGCATCGCCGTTGCGGTGGCAGACGTCGCCTACCAGCGCGGTCTCGCCGAGGGACCCGCTCCCAACGACGTGAAGGGCCTGGTCCAGTCCCAGATGTACGAGCCGCAGTACTGAGCCACGGGCTCCGCCTCGGCTGCACCTAGGTCAGCACGGCGGCGCCATTTCAAGTGGAATCGCCGTTGCGCGGCGCGGTCGCTTATGCGACGATCTGTAGCGTTACAAGAAAACTCAATCCGCAAGGTCAGATGCCATGGACGATCGTTTG
The DNA here is from genome assembly GCF_029989365.1 of Bradyrhizobium sp. Arg816. Lineage (GTDB taxonomy): Bacteria > Pseudomonadota > Alphaproteobacteria > Rhizobiales > Xanthobacteraceae > Bradyrhizobium. The sequence continues at coordinate 137,718 of NZ_JAPRAQ010000005.1, forward strand.
CCCGAACTGGGCGACCTCGAGCACGAGGTCATGCAATTGGTTTGGGCCCATGGTCCCGTTACGGCCGAGGTCGTGCGCGAGCGGCTGTCGCGGCGTCTGAAGGAATCCACCGTCCGCACGGTGCTGCGCCGGCTGGAAGAAAAGGGTTATGCTCGGCACACCGTGGACGGACGCACCTATGTCTACCACGCTGCGGAAGAGCGCGCGCGGGTCGCGGCCAAGGCGGTGCAGCGTATCGTCGACTGGTTCTGCAACGGCTCGATGGAGGAAGTCCTCGTCGGCATGGTGGACAATGCGATGCTCGACCAGCAGCAGCTGCGTACACTGGCCGACCAGGTGGCCAAGGCGAAGAAGGCGAGGGGAGTGAAGAAAGAATGATCGCAACTCTGGCTGAGGCGGCGCTACGCTCCTTCGTGCTGGGAGGCGTCGTCTGGTTCGGTCTCAACCTGTTTCGCGTGCGCAATCCGCACGTCCACATGACGGCGTGGGTCGTCGTGCTGCTGGCATCGCTGGCGATGCCCTTCGTTATGCATTGGCCGACGCTGACGATCACCCGGATGCCTTTGCCGGTATCCGTGCCGGATGATGTCCTGCCGGCCGACGTCTCGATGCTGGAGGCCGCGCAACCCGCGCTGCCGATTCCGCCGGGCGCTGCTGTCGTGGCGCCGGCAGAAGCTGCTGTATCGATCAATTGGTGGCTGGTCGCCTCCATCGTCTATGCCGGCGTCGCCGGCGCGTTGCTGCTGCGGCTGGCCATCGGTCTCTGCCTGACCTGGCGTCTGGCACGCGCGGCAAGGCCGATGAGCGGCCCGCAGCTGATCGACGCCGACGTGCGCGTCAGCCGCGAGGTCGGCGGTCCCGTCACGTTCGGCTCGACCATTCTGGTGCCGCCGCAGTTCTCCGGCTGGGATGCGAAGAAGCGCCTCGCGGTGCTCGCGCATGAGGGCGCGCACGTCGCCAATCGCGATTTCTACGTCCTGCTGCTCGCCTCGCTCAACCGTGCAGTGTTCTGGTTCAGTCCGTTCTCGTGGTGGCAGCTCGCGCGTCTCGCCGAGCTCGCCGAGATCATCAGCGACGCCGAGGCGATCGAAGTCATCGACGACCGGTGGTCCTATGCCGAAATCCTGCTCGATGTCGCAACCAGCGTAAATCCGCGGCCGGTGGAGCTCGCGATGGCGCGGGTATCGACCGTGCGCGCACGCGTCGAGCGCATCATCGCGGCCGCCGCCATGCCCGTCGCGGTCGGCTGGCGGAAGCGGCTGTGGATCGCGGCCGCGATCATTCCGGCTGTGATCGTGTCCGCCGGCATGATTGCCTATCGCACCCCGGATCCCGCACCCGTCGCTGCGGATACCGGCGAGGTGCCGGCCCAGCATTACCGCCCCTTCGTCAATTTCTACGCCATGGGTCCCGCCTCGGTGTTCGCCATCTTCCGCGAGGGCGACGACCTCTACGGCCAGCTCACCGGACAGCGCAGGCTGCGCCTGACGGTCGGCAGCGACGGCACCGCGGCCTACGCAGCCTCGTCCGGCGAGATCACGTTCCCGCTCGATGCCGAGCGCCGGTCCTCCGAGCTGATGCTGCGCATGAACGGCCGCGATATCCGCGCGGTCCGCATCGCCGAGATGCCGACGGCGGCCGCCGATCCGGCATCGCTCGACCAGTATGTCGGCTGGTACAGGATTGCGCCGAACCGCGTGCTGATGGTGCGGCGTGAGGGCGATCGTCTCCACGTACAGGAAACCGTGCAGGGCCGGGCCACGCTCCTCGCCGAAGGTGCTGACGTCTTCTCGATCCGTGGCGAGAATCTCCTGATCTTCCTGCGTGACGAGCAATCAAAGGTCTCGCGGGTTCTGGTGCAGAATTCGGTCTTTGGCGCTCGCCTGGCGCCGCGGATCGATGCATCGGTGGCTCAGGCGATCGAGGCGGATTTCGCGCGCCGCCTTGCGGAGGTTCCTGACAGGTTCAGGGAGCAGGTCCCGGTTGCCGGCGGCAAGGAGATGATTCTGCGCGGGATCGAAGATCTGCGTCGCGGCACGCCGAACTACGATCGGATGAGTGCGCCGCTGGCCGCCAAGGTTCACCGGCAGCTCGGTGAATCGCAGGCGACGTTCGTGGCGCTCGGCGCGGTTGAGTCGATCTTCTTCCGCGGCGTCGGCCCCGGCGGCTATGACATCTATGGCGCGAAATTCGAGAACGGCACGGCCGAATTCCGCCTGATGATCGAGCCCGACGGCAAGGCCGGCGACGTCATCTTCCGACCCGACGGCAATGACGAGCTCGGCGGCATCGTCTCCTGCGCCGAGGAGGCGAATGTGCGCGGCCGCGCCGGCACTTCGCCGATCAGGATCATGATCTATAACGAGATGGGCGACGACATCCAGGTCTTCAATCTCGACGCCGATGGCAATCGCAGGATGCAGAGCACCGTCAGGCCCAACGTGTCCTGGGCGTCCACGACCACCGTGAACAATCCCTGGGTGATTGCCGACAAGTCCGGGCGGTGCCTCGAGGTCCTGGTGCCGGGGCGGCAGACCCGATTCCACAATGTCGAAGCGTCGAACATCGGCGCGCGGCCGGGGCGCGCGGCGCGCCGCGCCGTTCCGATCGCCAATGGCGAGGAGATGCTGCGCCGCTATATCGAAGGCGTCGGCAAGGGGCAGCCGGACTACGAGCGCATGACGTCGGAGGTGGCCGACATCACGCGTCAGCAGCTTCCGTTCGACCAGGCCATCCTGGCGCGGCTCGGCGCATTGCGCGCGGTTTCGTTCCGTGGCGTCACCGCGCTCGACAGCGATATCTATGTCGCCCAGTTCGCCAACGGCTCGGCGGAATGGCGCATCGGCGTCAGGAACGGCACGATCACGAAGATCGCGCTCGGACCCAATTTCTAGCGGTTCACATCTGCCGCAGGAGTGCCTGCTCGGATTTGTGGTGCTCCTGCGGAGACTGCGGAATGAGACTCGTCGCATCGATGTGGGCGATTCCAGTTGGGCTTTGCCTATTGGGGACCGCGTTCGCCGATGACCTCGCGACGCCGGGCGATGCAAGAAGCCTGGGATTCTCGGCCGCGCGTCTGGCGCGTATCGCGCCGTGGTATCAGGCGCGCTTCGATTCCTTCTCGCCGTCGGACGGCCTTCTCCCCGGCGCCGTCGTCGCCATCGCGAAAGGCGGCAAGCTCGCCTATTTGCAGGCCATCGGATTTCAGGACCGCGCCAAGACCGTCCCGATGAAGACGAATTCCATCTTCTGGATCGCCTCGATGTCCAAGCCGGTGGCCAGCGTCGCCGCCATGATTCTGGTGGGCGAGGGCAAGCTCGACCTCGACGCATCAGTCTCGCAATATCTGCCGGAGCTTGCGAACATGCGGGTCGCTTTCCAGAAGATGGATCCGGCGACAGGAGAAATGGATTACGGGCTCGGTCTGCCAAAACCGCCAAAACGTCCGATGATCGTTCTCGATCTGTTGCGCCATACGTCCGGCCTGATCTATCCGGAGCTCGATTTTGCCTATCCGGAACGGGGCCTTGCCGACGCAAGCGCCGACTTCGGGATCCGGATGATCCATGGGCTCTATGGCTTGAGGGCCGTGCGGAGACGCGACACGACGTTGGCGGATTTCGTGTCGAGCCTCGCCCGCCTGCCGCTCGCGCACGAGCCCGGCGAGGTCCATGAATATGGCTGGAGCGTCGAGGTGCTGAGCCGGGTCGTTGAAGTGGCGTCCGGTCAGCCCTTCGATCAGTTCCTGGAGAGCCGCATCTTTGGGCCGCTGCATATGGTCGACACCGGTTTCTTTGTGCCGAAGGAGAAGCTCGATCGGCTCGTCGATTCTCCCATGCCGGAACGGCCGCCGATCTGGGATGTCACGATGCCGTCAAAGCTGTTTTCCGGCGACGGCGGACTCGTATCGACCGCGCCCGACTATCTCCGCTTTTGCCAGATGCTGCTCAATGGTGGTGAGCTCGATGGCGTGCGCGTGCTCAGCCCGCGTGCGGTGAAGCAGATGACGACGAACGCACTGCCATCGGGTGTCAGCATCTTCGGAGGTGACGAGGTTGGCGCCCGCGCCGGAACAACCTTCGGGCTTGGCTTCGCCATCCGCGCCGATCCGGTCCAAAGCTGGATACCGGGAGCGGTTGGAAGTTTTTCCTGGGCTGGACATTGGAGCACGTATTTCTGGATCGATCCGGCGGAGCAATTGATCGGCCTGCAGATGGTCCAGGCGACTCCCGGCAGCAACGGGCGCCAAGCGGTGCTGTACTCGGGGATCAATCATCTCGTCTATGGCGCATTGACGATTCCCGAGTCGTCCGCCGTCCCGCCGGCTGTGCGGGTGCCCCTGAGCACGGAAGCGCTTGCCGATTATGCCGGGAGCTATGACTTCGGCGCCACGGTGAGCTCGCGTGACCGGCAGGGCCTCGCCGATGGCAAGACCGGATGGCTTGGAATCGGGAATTTCGTCGCCATGGAGCAGGAGGGGCTGAGGATCAACAAGCCGAACCTCGGCAGCAGCCCCGCAGCCAAGGCCGGTGTGACGGCGGGCGACCTCATTACCGAAATTGACGGCGTGCCGCTCAGAGGCCTCGCGCTCGCCGATGTCCTGGCCAAGCTCCGAGGGCCAGCCAACTCGACGATCAAGATGAAAATCGTCCGCAAGGGGCAAGACAGCGTGAGCGACCTCAGCGTCGAGAGAGCCGACCGCCGTCTCAATTCCGTCCGGCTTCAGGTTCGCGTCGCGGAAGGCAAGCTCGTCGCCGAAGCGACGGGGGTCTGGCCGATCCTTGAATTCGAGAAGGGCAAGGCGACGCCGCTTGTGGCGACATCAAGCAACGAATTCACCGCAGCCGACGAAGATCGTACCCGGATCGCTTTCGTCAGGGACGCGGCAGGCAAAGTCTCGGGGCTCATCCTGAATCCTGGGCCTTGGGAGCAGCATGCGGCGAAGAGCGCGCTTGGGCCCAATTTCTAGGACTGCCGCGGCTGCCCGTCTGTCGCGGCTCCCGATTTCTTGACCCTGGCGTTTCAATCTCCGCTTGCGGGCGCATTTCCGTAATGCTACGGTTTGTAGCATTACGGTTAGTAGCCTAGCGCGACACCGGTCGGCAGGCTCGAAAGAGTTGGGCGTTCGCCATGAGCAATTCCGCAAAGGCCGAGGCCGTGCTGGCGCTTCATCGCTTCGGGATGGGGCCGCGACCGGGATCAATTGCGGCCGTCGGGACCGACCCGCGCGGCGCGTTGATCGCAGAGCTCGATCGGCCGCTCTCATTGAGCGCCGCCGCCAGCCTTCCCAGCAGTGCGAAGGCCTATCGCACAGTGGCCGATGCCAATGCACGGCGAGCCGCGCGCGCCAAGCAGGCGCAGCAACAGGCCAAGAAGCAGCAGATGGCTGCGGTGCCAACTGCTCCGGGGGACCAGGGTCAGGCTCAGGCTCAGGCTCAGGCTCAGGCTCAGGCGCAGACCGAGGGGCAAGCGCCAGCACAGGGCCAGGAGAAGGATGCTGCCGAGATGGCGGCCAAGCAGGCGGCTGACGCCGTTCCCGATCCCGGCCGTCCGATCTACTTGCAGGAAGCCAAGCTGCGCATGGAGGCCGCGCTCGACGCCGACATCGGCTTCGCCGAGCGGCTGGTGTGGTTCTGGTCCAATCATTTCTGCATCTCGGCCTACAAGATCCAGAGCATGTCGGGTGCTTACGAGCGCGAGGCCATTCGCGCAAATGCGCTCGGCCACTTCGTCGATCTTCTGCTGGCGGTCGAAGGCCACCCGGCGATGCTGTTCTATCTCGACAATCTGGGGTCGATGGGCGCGAACTCGATCGCCGGCATCAACCGCAGCCGCGGCCTCAACGAGAACATCGCCCGCGAGATCATGGAACTGCACACGCTAGGTGTGCGCACCGGCTACACCCAGGACGACGTGATCAGCTTTGCCAATGTCATGACGGGATGGACGCTTGTTCCTCCTGGAGACAATCCGGAGCATGGCGGCGAATTCACCTTCAATCCGCGGCTGCACGAGCCCGGCGGGCAGACCGTGCTTGGCAAACGTTACGAGCAGGAGGATGCCGAGCAGGGCCGCGCCGTGCTGCGCGACCTCGCTGCACATCCGGCGACCGCGACCCATGTCGCAACCAAGCTCGCACGGCATTTCGTGGCCGACGAGCCGCCTCCGCCACTCGTCGAACAAATGGCGAAGACGTTCCGCGACACCGAGGGCGATCTCAAGCAGGTCGCGATTACGATGGTTTCGTCGGACGAGGCGTGGCGCGGGCCGCCGTCAAAACTGAAGCGTCCGAGCGAATGGGGCGTTGGCATGGTGCGCGCGACCGGGATTAAGGTCGTCGACCCCACGCGTTTCACGGCGGGCCAGGAGCTGCTCGGCGAAGGGCTGTGGCGGCCGTCGGCGCCCAAGGGCTATCCGGATGACGAGGCAAGCTGGATCGACGGCATTGGCCGACGGCTCGACATCGCCAACAATTTTGCCGAGCGCGTGGCGGCCACTGCTGATCCGCAGGGGATCATCGAGGACGTCTTCGCATCGCAGATCGCGCCCGAGGTGAAGCAGGCGGTCGGACGCGCCGAGAGCCGGCAGCAGGCGCTGGCATTGTTGTTCATGTCGGCGGATTTTCAGAGGAGGTGAGCATGGGCTTCGTCAATCATTTGCCCACGCGGCGCGAGCTTCTGGTCGGCTCCGGTGCGCTGTTCGCGTGGAGCCAGATGCCGCGGATCGCACGCGCCGAAGGACGCGATCCGCGCCTGCTCGTGATCGTCCTGCGTGGCGCGCTCGATGGTCTCGGCGCGGTCGCACCGGTCGGCGATCCCGATTGGGTCGGCTTGCGCGGCGATCGCGCGCTGGTGCTGGACGGCAAGCCGCCAGCGCTGCCGCTCGGTTCCTTCTTCGCGCTCAACCCGGCGATGCCGAACCTGCACCGGCTCTACAAGACCGGCAAGGCCGCAATCGTCCATGCCGCCGCGACGCCCTACCGCGAGCGCTCGCATTTCGACGGCCAGGACGTGCTGGAGAGCGGGTTCACCAAGCCCGGTGCCACCGCATCGGGATGGCTCAACCGCGCGCTGCTCGCGATGGAGTCGGGTGGGCGCGTCGATCCGCGCGGCAGCCGTGCGCTCGGTATCGGCTCGGTGACGCCGCTGGTGGTGCGCGGCTCGGCGCCCGTCATGACATGGGTGCCGCAAAAACTGTTGCCGGCGAGCGAGGACACGCAGAACCGCCTGCTCGATCTCTACCAGCACACCGATCCGAAGCTTGCGACCGTGCTCCAGGCGCGCATGAAGCTCGCCTCGCTCGGCGGCGCGCCCGGCACGGGCGATCCGATGTCGGACGATCCGACATTGATGCCGCCCGGCATCGCGCGCGTGCGCGCCTACTTCGCCGAAGCAGCCGGCACCGCCGCGCGCTATCTCGCCAAGGCCGATGGCCCGCGCGTCGGCGCGATGGGCTTCGTCGGCTGGGACACGCATATCGCCGAAGGCGCGGCCTCGGGCCAGCTCTACAATCTGCTCGGTGCGCTCGATGGCGCCTTTGCGGCGATCGAGAGCAACATGGGCGAAGCCTGGCGGGAGACGGTCGTCGCCGTCGTCACCGAGTTCGGGCGCACCGCGCGCATCAATGGCACGCAGGGCACGGATCACGGCACGGGCACGGTCGCCTTCCTCATTGGCGGCGCGCTCGCCGGCGGCCGCGTGATCGCGGACTGGCCGGGACTGAAGTCCGCGCAACTGTTCGAGGATCGCGACCTCAAGCCGACCACCGATCTCCGCGCCGTGCTGAAGGGCCTGCTCAGGGATCATCTGCGCGTCGAGGAGAAGGTGCTGGCGGATGCGGTCTTCCCCGCCAGCGCGGACGTCAAGCCGATGGGAGGCCTCGTCGGCTGACGGCGCGGCCTTCGCAACCGGATCGGGTCCATGATGTGCACACTGACGCAACGGGAACTCGACTTTCTCGCCAGCCTGAAAACCGGCTGGCGGCGGCTCTATCGGCGCGAGCTGATGCGGCTGCTGAAGGGTGACACCGAGGCGAACGAAGCGCAGCTGGAGACGCACCCGATCGTCTGGCGCGTTGCGTCGGGCTAGTTTTCCGCGAGTCTGTGTCGATTCACGACACGCCACTGTGGTGGAATCGCCACAGCCGGCGCGAAACGGTCGTGGCCCTAAGCCTGCTTTCCTTCAGCCAAGGTTCTGCCCTCATTGCCCACCGAAACTCCGGGCAGTTCGGAGGGGCGTATCATGTCTCGATTTGCACGTGCCGAAACTGCCCGAATTTCCCTCGCAACCTCTTGCCGGTTGCTACTCGCCATCGTCGGCGCCGCATCGCTCGCCGCCTGCGCGCAATCGCCGGTCGGCCGCCAGAAGGCCGATCTTGGCACCAATCGGCAGGCTGCGGTCCAGCGGCCCCATAGGGTAGCGGCCCTGCATCCGCGGCCGATCAGCCGGGTACGCGTCCCCGACCGTGACGCAAAGCAAACCGCTTCGCACGGCGTTGCCAGCTTCTATTCGGACACGGAGACCGCGAGCGGCGAGAGGTTCGACAAGAACGAATTGACCGCGGCGCATCCCAGCCTGCCGTTCGGCACGAAGCTGCGAGTCACCGACGTCTCCTCAGGACGCTTCGTGACCGTCAGGGTCAATGATCGCGGGCCCTATGTTCGCGGACGCGTGGTCGACATCTCGCCGTCCGCAGCCGAGGCGCTGGGCATGGTCGACAAGGGCATCACCAATGTCCGGCTCGACGTGGTCCGATAATTCGTCTTTCATGGACATTGAGACGCTACGCTTAACCGGCTGTTAGTCGCCCTGGCGCATCATCAGTGCCCAAGCAAGTCGGGGCTCCAATTTGGGGTCCTCGGGGGAGGCGGCGTTTGAACACGATCCAGTATCTCGAAGATCAGGCCGCGCGCGCCGAGCGGCTCGCCAAACGGATCACGGATACGCTGACGATCGAAAGGCTCCTGACCTTCGCCGGCGAACGCCGCCGCGAAATCGAGGTCATCGCCGGCAAATATCGGCGCGCGTAACTCCGTCAACCATGCACCGGACGCGCCGCGGAAGCGGCGCTTTTTTCTTGTCCGCGATTTGAAGCGTATCAATGAGAACGACGCGCGGTCAGCTATGGCCCTCGACGAAGTCGCTGAGATAGTCGGGAAGCCGGACGCCATCGATGTCGCAGCGCGCCTTGATCTCGCCGGCGATTTCGGTCGAGATGTCCTTCATCCAGTGCTCGAGCGTGTTGAACGAGATCACCTTGATCGGATCGTTGAAGCAGCCGGCGACGAGCTCGCCGATCGTGGCTTCAAGATCGCTTCGTTCGATGCGAATTTCAGTCGCCTTGTCGCGGCGATCAATCACCACGAACAGGGTCTGGTCTGCGCCATAGGGCACGACCGCGGATGGTACGCCGGCTTCAAGCATCTTGGGGCTCTCGTCTCGACTTCCGATCCCGGTTAACGGGAAAATCCGGTAGAAGGTTCCTGCCTCATGAAAAGCTTGTCGCGCGCGTGCAGCTTCCGCGTCTGCACGCAATCAGAGAAATTCTCTCAACCGCGATAGCTCGATGACGTGCTCGGGCGAGAGGATATCGGTGACCAGCGGCGGCTGCGCAATCGTGTGAATCTCATAGAGATGCCTGGTCGTGGCCGGCTTCTCCATGAAGGCCGAGATGCACTGGTCGAGCGTACCTTCGCTTATCGGATAGGAATCCCTGTCCGGTCGGCGCTGGTTCGCAAGCGACGGCCATTTATGCAGCGTTGCAGGCGCTCCGAAATCGACCTTTGAATCCGCAACCACGTCTCCCATCGTCCGCCTCACGCAACAAAAATTGCCCCGACACGCGGATCTGCGTGCCGGGGCCCACACCTATCGCTGCATCTCAATGCCGAGCGCTTAACGCAGCAACCGGGAAAAGGTTCCCGGCCGCCTTGCAAATCAGCTCGCGGCCGCCGCGATTCTGTGGCCGGGGCTGGCATGATCGTGGCTATCCTCATCGCGGCGGCTGACTTCCGGGGGAAGCCCTGCGAAGCGCCGCAGCGCTTCGGCCATCTGCACCCGACCTGCTACACCGGTGATCACCACGTCGACCATCGCAAAGGACGAGTGGAAATGGCCGCGCGCCCTGAGCTGCTCGACCGGAACGCCGGCGGCCGCCATTGCCTCGGCATAGGCGATGCCCTCGTCGCGCAACGGGTCGAATTCACAGGTGACGACCAAGGCCGGCGGCAGGCCGGCGACGTTGCCGCGCAGCGGCGAGACGCGCGGATCGGTGCGGTCGGCCGGTGAGCAGTAGAGGTCCCAGAACCAGTACATCAGCGAGCGCGTCAGGAAATAGCCGGTCGCATTGTCGTTGTAGGAGGGCCGGTCGAAGGTGCAGTCGGTGACCGGGCAGACCAGAACCTGGCCGGCGATCTCAGGCCCACCGCGATCGCGCGCAAGCTGGCAGGTGACGGCGGCGATGTTGCCGCCGGCGCTCCAGCCCGCGACCAGCACCGGGCCCGGCCTGCCGCCAAGCTCGGCCGCGTGCTCGGCGATCCAGCGCGTTGCCGCATAGCCGTCCTCGGCCGCGGTCGGGAAACGATGCTCGGGCGCGTGGCGATAGCCGACGCTGACGAACATCATGCCGGTTCGCCGCACCAGATCGCGGCAGAGCGGCTCGTCCGATTGCTCGTCGCCGAGCACCCAGCCGCCACCATGGAAATACACCACGACCGGATGCGGCCCTGGCGTTGCAGGCTTGTAGATCCGGTAAGGCAGCGGGCCGTCCGTGCCGGGCAGCGTGCCGTCGACGATCTCCCCGATCGGCCGTCCCGCGGGCCGGCCCTTGTTGAACTCGTTGACGAAGGCGCGTGCGCCGAGCGCACCCATCGACTCGATCGGCGGCAGGTTCAGCGATGCGAGCAGGTTCAGCACCAGCCGCACATCCGGCTGCAGGCATACCACCTCGCCGTCGTTGCATTGCGCGGCGCCGTTGGGGCCGGTCAGCTTGAAGCCGAGCATGCCGCGGGCCGTGACCTCGTCGCAAATGCTGCGATAGGGGCCGACGCCGCCGGTGTAAGGCATCAGGCCCTGCACCTTGCCGGGCACGTTGGCGCCCGTGTACCAGGTGTTGGCGAGCCGGTGCAGGGTCACCATCGAACAGTCCGTCATATGCCGGCCCCAGCCGGCCTGCGCCGTCTCGGTCGGCTCGATCGTGGTGAAGCCGGCGTCGCGCAAAGCAGCGATGCGGTCGACGACCCAGTCGACATGCTGCTCGATCGACACCGCCATGTTCGACAGCACCGACGGGCTGCCGGGCCCGGTGATCATGAAGAAGTTGGGGAAGCCCTCGACCGTCAGCCCGAGATAGGTCTGCGGCCCCTGCGCCCAGACGTCGGTCAGCGACTTGCCGCCGCGTCCGGTGATCGGATGCACGGCGCGGATCGCGCCGGTCATGGCGTCGAAGCCGGTCGCGAACACGATGACGTCGACGTCGAAGTTACGTTTGCCGGTGGTGATGCCGCTCGCGGTGATCGCCTTGATCGGTTCCTGGCGCAGATTGACCAGCGTGACGTTCGGCCGGTTGTAGGTCGCGTAGTAGTTGGTATCGAGGCAAGGGCGCTTTGCGCCGAAAGGATGATCGTGCGGCATCAGCGCCGCCGCCGTCTCCGGATCCTTCACGGCAGCGCCGATCTTCTCGCGGATCAGCTCGCCGATCAGCGCATTGCCCTCGACGTCGACGCCCTGGTCGGCCCAGAGCTGGGTCAGGATGTGGACGAGGTCGCCGGCCGCCCAGGCACGTTCGAAGCGCTCGCGGCGCTCGGCATCGCTCAATTGCCAGCTTACCACCGTCTGCTGCGGATACGGTACGCCCGTCATGGACCAGCGCGCTTGATCGCGGTATGCGGCGCGGTCACCCTCGAAGAAGGTCTTGCGATCCTCCGGCGCCGGACCGTTGCCCGCCGGCAGCGCGAAGTTTGGCGTGCGCTGGAATACGGTCAGATGCGCGGCCTGCTCAGCGATCAGCGGGATCGACTGGATGGCTGACGAGCCCGTGCCGATCACGGCGACGCGCTTGCCGGCGAGATCGACGCCGTCATGCGGCCAGCGCCCGGTGAAATAGACTTTGCCCTCGAAATCCTTGACGCCGTCGATCTCCGGCGGCTTCGGCGCGGAGAGGCAGCCTGTGGCCATGATATAGTGGCGGCAGGAGACCGGCGTGCCGCTGCTCGTGGTGAGCTGCCAGCGCTCAGTCGCTTCATCCCATTTTGCTTCGGTGACCTTGGTCTTGAAGCGGATGTCGCGGCGCAGATCGTAGCGGTCGGCGACGAAGCCGAGATAGCGCAGGATCTCGGGCTGGGTCGCGTATTTCTCCGACCAGGTCCACGCGTTATCGAGCTCGGGATCGAAAGTGTAGCTGTAGTCGATGGTCTGGATATCGCAACGGGCGCCGGGATAGCGGTTCCAGTACCAGGTGCCGCCGACATCGCCGGCTTCGTCGAGGGCGACCGCCGTGAGACCGGACTTGCGCAGGCGATGGAGAAGATAAAGGCCGGCAAATCCGGCGCCGACCACGGCAACGTCGACCTGTTGGGCTGTTCCATTCGCCGCCTTGGACTCACGTGCGGCGACCATTGCGTCTGGCATGGTATTCCTCCCGTGTTTTTTGGTTTGCCGGCAGGCTATCGCCGCAGGCTTGGCTTGTCATCAGGACAGGTACAATCTTCGGTAGTCGTTTGCGGCACCATCATGGCCGCGCGAAGGTTGCGGCGATACACGCATCGCGATGCACAACCGCCGGGATTGTCCGGGCTAATCAGACCACATCCTTCTGTGTATGCTTGCGGTTACAAGCCACGCGTACCCAGGACGTCATGACAGAGTTGAGCGAGCGGACGAAAGCCAACATGGACGTCGTCCTGGAGCAGACGTGCCGCCAATTGCCGCACGGCGGCGATCACGACAGCCGCAGGTTCATCGCCGAGCGCCTGATCGAGGCGGCGCAATCAGGCCATTCCACGCTTGGTGAGCTCGGCATCGTCGCGCGCCGCGCGCTGGCGGAGATCGTCGCCAAGGGCGGCTAGCCGGCGCCGCCGAGCTTGCCTCGTCGCGGGCCGCAGACGTAACCTGTCGGGGAACCTATTGGCGCGTCGAGATCCCCCAGGATGCGACTCCAGTTTGCGCTCGTTGTGGCGTCTTCACTCCTTTGCTGGGACGGTGCGGCCGTCGCTCAGGCGGTCGGGCAGTTTCCGTTCGCGCTGACGCGTGAAGGACAGATGCTCGGCGCCGTCGAGGGCGAGGTGGCGTCGTTCAAGGGGCTGGCTTATGCGGCGGCTCCGGTCGGCGCGCTGCGCTGGCGCCCACCGCAGACAACGGCCGAGAACCCCGAGATGCGCACCGCCTATGAGTACGGCGCGCCGTGTCTTCAGCCCTCGCTGCCTGATACGAGCGAGGACTGCCTCACGCTCAACGTATTCCGTCCCTTCGGCGTCGACGGCCCGCTGCCGGTGATGGTCTTCATCCATGACGGCGGCTTCGTCAGCGGCACCGCGAACGATCCGCTGTTCGACGGTGCAAAGCTCGCGCAAGCCGGCCTCATCGTGGTCACCGTGAATTATCGTCTCGGCGCGCTCGGCTGGCTCACTCATCCCGCGCTGTCGGAAGGTGACTCCGGCAATTACGGCCTGATGGACCAGATCGCGGCGCTGCATTGGGTGCACGACAACATCGCGGCCTTCGGCGGCGATCCGAACAACGTCACCTTGTTCGGCGGCGGTGCAGGCGCGACGTCGATCGCGCTGCTGATGCTATGTGCGCAATCGCGCGATCTCTTCCAGAAAGCGATTCTGCAATCGCCGCCCGGCCGCGCGCGCCTGCGCCCGGTGCAGGAGGCGGAGGCCATGGGCCGGCAATTCGTGGCGGCGCTTGGGCAGCAGGCGGATTTGCGCGTCGCCGCGCCGGCGCGGCTGCTTGCTGCCGAACAAAAACTGCTCGCCAAATCCGAACGCAGCTTCGCGCCCGCGATGGATGGAATCCTGGTGCGCGAGGACGTGGCCACTGGATTTGCGGCGGGACATGAAAGCCGCATCCCACTCATCATCGGCTCGAATGACGACGAGACGCGTTTCGATGGCGAGCGGGAGATCAAGGAGACGCTGGCGGCCTCGGGCGAGAGCAGCGATGAGCTGCGCCAGCTCTACCCTGACATCGCCAGGCCATCGGAGCGCGCAGCCAAATTCTACACCGACAAGGTCTTCTCCGAGCCGGCCAGGCTGCTTGCCCGCCTCCATGCGGCAACCGGTGCGCCTACGTTTCGCTATCGCTTCGCTTACGTGACCGAGGCCCGGCGCACAAATCCCGACGAAGGGCACGGGCGCGAGTTGCAGTTCATCTTCGGCGCGGAAGGCGTGCCCGGTGCGGGACCGCTCACATGGGGAGATCGCGAGGTCGCGAACCGCATGCGCGCTTACTGGATCAACTTTGCAAGGAGTGGCGATCCCAACGGCCCGGATCTGCCGCATTGGGACGCGGCCGCAGACCGCGATCGCCTGCTGCTGATCACGAACGATCGCATCGCGAGCGGCGACGACCCCTCGACGGAGCGTCTCGACCGGCTTGCAAGTGAGAGCAGAAAATGAGTTGGGCTTAGGCCGCGAGCTCGACGCGCGGCGCCGGGCTCAGCCGGTGTTCTTCCAGATGGTCCATCGCGCCGTCCTTCTCGACGGCGTAGAACTGCTGGCCGTCCTTGGACCTGTAGGCGGCGCGCACGACGCCGCGGCGGCCCTTGTCACTGTTGACGACGTCCCCCAGCGCAAACTTCTTCATCTCACGTCTCGCTTGTCTTCAGGCCGACTCCTTCGGCCACGGCCGGATTGTGGGCGGCAAATCGTTAACGACTTGCTAACCATACCGGTTTGCCTATGCTCGCCGCCGTTCGCGCGGGCAGCTCGCACGCGCATGTTGTCAACGAGACGAGCCGGCATCCATGACGCGATTTCCAACCCTCTTCCTGTCGCATGGCGGCGGCCCCTGGCCCTTCATGGAGGACCGGCGGGTGCAATATGCCAAGACGGCCGCGGAGTTCGGCCGGCTGCCGCAGCTTCTCCCCGAGAAGCCCAAGGCCGTGCTCGTCATCACCGGTCATTGGGAAGCCGAAGCCTTCACCGTGTCGACCTCGGCGCATCCGCCGATGGTGTACGACTATTACGGTTTCCCCGAGCATACCTATCACCTCAAATATCCGGCGCCGGGCAAGCCCGAGCTCGCCGCGGACGTGAGGGCGCTGCTCGAGCACGCGGGCCTCGATTGCCGGGAGGATCCCAACCAGGGTTTCGATCACGGCACCTTCGTGCCGCTCGGCCTGATGTATCCGAACGCGGACATGCCGATCGTGCTGCTGTCGCTGAAGTCGAGCTACGATGCGGCCGAGCACATCAAGGTCGGGCAGGCGATCGCATCGCTCCGCGACGAGGGCATTCTGATCGTCGGCAGCGGGCTGACCTATCACAACATGCGCGGCTTCAACCGGCCGGAGTCGAAGCCGGTCTCATATGATTTCGAGGCCTATCTGAACGAGGCGATCAGCAACCCGGATGCGGCGCGCCGCAACGCGATGCTGGTCGACTGGGAGAACGCGCCGAGCGCGCGTCTCGCGCATCCCCGCGAGGACCATCTGCTGCCGCTGATGGTGGCGGCAGGTGCCGCCGGCCGCGACGTCGGCAAACGCGTCTTCGTCGACGAGGTCGCGAGCGTCGCGATGGCGTCGTATGTGTTTGGCGGCTGATTTTTTTGCCTCATGCGCCCGGCCAATCGCAAAATCTCGAAAAACAACCCCATGCACAGTAGAACGGCCCAGCAAATAGAATGGCTTAGCCGAGTGCCTTTGCGGGGCAGGATCATCGAGCGGTGTGTCTGCGACGTTTGACACGTCGGGCAAAACAGGAGCAGAATTCGATCATGGCGGTGGTGACCGCGCTGCGGGTGGTGGGTTACGCCTTCTCCGCCCTACACAGCTTCAGACTCACCCATACCTCAGCTTCATGAACAGGATGCCGCCGGCGAGCACCATGGTGATGGCGTTGGCGGCGACCAGCGGGGCGTCGCCAGAGAGCAGGCCGTAGATGAGCCAGAGCGCCAGGCCCAGCACCATGACCAGGAACATACCGAGCGAGATGTCGCGCGCCGAGCGGGTCTTCCAGACCTTGATGAACTGCGGCGCGTAGGCGACGGTGGTGCAGGTGGCGGCAGCAAAGCCGATCAGCTTGATCGCGAAGGGGTCCATGCCGGCTCTATAGCATGGATTCGGTGGTGATTATGAGGTGCGGCGCGCCGCCATGAGATCGCGATAGAGCTCGGCATAGTCGCCGGCGCGGTTGCGCCAGGAGACGTCGGTCGCAAGGCCGCTCAATTGCAGCCGGCGCCAGGTCGCCTTGTTGCGGAAGGCGGTGCTGGCCTTGCGCAGCGTTCCGGCGAGGGCCTCTGCCGTGACGGGCGCGAACTTGAAGCCGGTCGCGTCGCGGTCCGATGTGTTGGCCTCGCCGATATCGACGATGGTGTCTTCGAGGCCGCCGACGCGCGACACGATCGGGACTGCGCCATAGCGTAGCGCGTAGAGCTGGGTCAGGCCGCACGGCTCGAACCGCGACGGCACGATGAGCGCGTCCGATCCGGCCTGGATCAGGTGCGCCAGAATCTCGTCATAGCCGATCACGACGCCGATCCGCCCGGGGTTCGCGCGGGCGACCGCCTGATAGCGCTCCTGGAGATCGCGATCGCCGCTGCCGAGCAGCGCGAGCTGCATGCCGTCGCCCAAAATGGTCGGAATGGCCTCGAGCAGGAGATCGAGCCCCTTCTGCCAGGACAGGCGGCTGATGACGCCGAGCAACGGCGCCTCGTCCGAGGAATCGAGATTGAACTGTTGCTGAAGCACCGCCTTGTTCGCGGCGCGGAACGTAAGATCCTCCGCGCCGAAGCGGTAGGCGATGTGCGGATCGGTTTGCGGATTCCACACGTCGATGTCGATGCCGTTGAGGATGCCGCTCAGCACATCAGCGCGTTCGCGCAGCAGGCCGCCGAGCCCCATGCCGCCTTCGTCGCTCTGGATCTCCTGCGCATAGGTCGGGGACACCGTGGTGATGCGATCGGCGAGTTGAAGCCCGGCCTTGAGGAAGCTGATGCCGCCGAAATATTCGAGGCCGCGAACGTCGAAGGAGTCCCAGGGCAGGCCGATCGAACCGATCAGCTCAGGAGCGAACTTGCCCTGATAGGCCATGTTGTGGATGGTCATCACGGTGCCGGGCCGCGGACGGTTGTCATAGTGCAGATAAGCGGGCGCAAGCCCCGCCTGCCAGTCATGGGCGTGCACGACATCGGGCACGAACGCAGGGACGAGGCCGTGGCCGATGTCGGCGGCGATGCGTGACAGCGCGGCGAAGCGCAGGCCATTGTCGGGCCAGTCGACGCCCTCGGGTGTGACGTAGGGATTGCCCGGCCGCGCATAGAGATGCGGCACGTCGAGCACGAACAGATCGAGCCCGTCATGCGAGCCGGCGAGCAGGCGTCCGGGGCCGCCGAAATAATCCGGCCAGCGCCGGATTTCGCCGGTTCCCGCCAGCATCCGCATCACGTCGGGATAGCCCGGCATCAGCGTGCGCATCTCGACGCCGTGCGCCTTCAGCGCAAGCGGCAGTGCGCCGGCGACATCCGCGAGGCCGCCGGTCTTGACGATCGGGTAGACTTCAGAGGCGACCGCGAGGACGCGAACAGGCGTCATGTATTGAGCCTGTCGAGCATTGTCTGGGTGATGAGCGAAATGCCCTGCTCGGTGGTGCGGAAGCGCTTGGCGTCGAGTTCGGGGTCCTCGCCGACGACGAGCCCTTCGGGGATTTCGACGCCGCGGTCGATCACGACGTTCTTCAAGCGAGCGCCGCGGCCGACGTTCACGTAGGGCATGATCACGGCGTTCTCGACAGTGGCGTAGGAGTTGACGCGCACGCCGGTGAACAGCAGCGAGCGGCGCAGCGAGGCGCCGGAGATGATGCAGCCGCCCGAGACCAGCGAGCTCACGGCCTGGCCGCGCCGGCTCTCCTCGTCATGGACGAACTTGGCGGGTGGCGTGATCTCCGCATAGGACCAGATCGGCCAGGCGCGGTCGAACAGGTCGAGCTCCGGCACGACGTCGGTGAGGTCGATGTTCGCGGCCCAATAGGCGTCGACCGTGCCGGCATCGCGCCAGTAGGCGCGGGGATCGCTGCCCGAGCGTACGCAGGAGGTCGAGAATTGATGCGCGATGGCGCGGCCGTTCTTGACGATATAGGGGATGATGTCCTTGCCGAAATCGTGACTGGAGTTCGTATCCTCGGCGTCGCGCTTGAGCTGGTCGAACAGGAATTTCGTATCGAACACGTAGATGCCCATGCTGGCGAGCGAGACGTCCGGCTTGCCCGGCATCGGCGGCGGATCCTTGGGCTTCTCGAGGAACTGCTGGATCCAGCCGTTCTCGTCGACATGCATGATGCCGAAGCCGGAGGATTCCGCGCGCGGCATTTCGAGGCAGCCGACCGTGACGTCGGCGCCGCTGTCGACGTGCTGGCGCAGCATCACCTCGTAGTCCATCTTGTAGATGTGGTCGCCGGCGAGTACGACGATGAAGCGGGCGTTGTGCGACTCGATGATGTCGATGTTCTGATAGATCGCATCCGCCGTGCCGACATACCACATGTTCTCCGAGACGCGCTGACTGGCCGGGAGGATGTCAAAACTCTCGTTGCGTTCGGGGCGGAAGAAGTTCCAGCCCATCTGAAGGTGCCGGATCAGGCTGTGCGCCTTGTACTGGGTCGCGACCGCGATCCGGCGGATGCCGGAATTCACCGCGTTCGACAGCGCGAAATCGATGATGCGGGACTTGCCGCCGAAATAGACCGCGGGCTTGGCGCGCCGGTCGGTCAGTTCCAGGAGCCGGCTGCCGCGTCCGCCGGCCAGGACGAACGCCAGCGCCTGACGGGCAAGCGGCTCGGGTCTCGCGGCACTCATGTCATCCTCCCACAACCTTGGCGCTTCGCGAGACGCCTCCCGGCCGCGCACATTGGAACCGATAGTAACGGCACGAATAGTAAATCGGGAAGGTGCTTGTTGGTTGCGAACGCCCGGGAAGCTTAATGCTTTGCTGTGGCCTCCGGCTCTGTCGCACCAGTGTCATTTCCGTGCGGGCACTGGCGTTGGCCGGACCACAATCGAGGCATGCGCGGGTATTCTTGTGCGGTGCACGCAATGCAGGCTGTGACTTTCGGAGGCTTTGACTTGGCGCAAGGATGCCCGATCATGGCCTTGCGATCCTTTTCCAAACGAAACGTCAGACAGGGAGCAAGACGATGAGTATCTGGAAAACCGCAATTGCCTGTTCGCTGGCGGGCGCGGTGATGGCCGGCCAAATCGAGCAAGCGGCAGCGGCTCCGCTGCCGACCAACGTCGCGACCATGAAGGCCGCCGTCGGTGACGATGTCACCCCGGTGTATTGGCGCGGCCGAGGCTGGGGTGGAGGAGGATGGGGATGGGGCGCAGGAGGCCTCCTCGCCGGAGCCATCATCGGCGGCGCCATCGCGAGCAGCGCGCCCTATGGTTACTATGGCGGCGGCCCGTATTACGGCGGTTATGGTTATGGAGCGGGCTACGGCTATGGCTACGCACCGTCCTATGGCTATGCGCCGGCCTATTACGGCGGCTACGGGCCGAGCTATGGGTATGGCGGCTACTACGCGCGTCCCCGCTACTACGGCTATCGTCCATATTACGGCCCTCGCTACGGCTACGACCGGCCGTACCGGGCCTATGGATATTGGTAAGGACCCTGCGCGGCTAGAGCGAGAGCCACACGATCAGGCTCATGCAGGCGAGATGCGCCAGCACGATCGCGGCGAGATGCAGCGGGCCGGCCTTGAGGCTGGACTTGCGCATCCCGCCGCGCCCCGCGCTAGTTTGACCCCGCGGCCGCGGCTGTAAAGCTGCGGTCCACGGCTTTGCTCACGTCGAGCGTCTTCGGCAGGATGCCGTAGCGCGTCGAGCGGTCGGAGGCTTCCTGCACCTCCTTCACCACGTTCTGGTCGATCACGATCGGGCTGGTGCGCTGCGCGGTGTAGGCCGACAGCAGCACGTCCTCCGGCAGTTTGGTCAGTTCGGCCGTGCTCTTGGCGTATTCGCCAAGATGATCCAGCGACCATAGCCGCGCCTTGTTCAGCCGCTGCACGAGGTCCTGCACCGCCGCGCGCTTGGTGGCGATGGCGTTGTCGGAGGCCACGATGAAGGTGATGGTCGGCGTCAGGCCTTCGCCGTCGGCGATCACGCGGGCCTTGTCCTTCAGCGTCGCGAACGAGACGTAGGGCTCCCACACCGCCCATGCATCGATCGAGCCGGCGACGAGTGCGATTTTGGCGTCGACCGGGCCGAGCGGCGCGAAGGTCGCGTCCTCCAGCTTGATCTGCGCCTTCTCCAGCGTCGCGTCGATCAGGAACTGGCCCCAGCCGCCGCGCGTGCCGGCGAGGCGTTTGCCCTTGAGATCGGCGGCCGACTTGATCGGCGAATCCTGGCGCACGAGGATCGCTTGCGTCTTCGCATCCGACCTGGTGCCGCCGATCGCCTTGATCGGCGCGCCGGCCGCATAGACCGAGAGGAAGGAGAGATCGCCGGTGTAGCCGACGTCGAGCGCGCCGGCGTTCAGTGCTTCCAGGATCGGAGCGGCGGCAGGGAATTCCGACCATTCGATTCTGTAGGGCAGGTCCTTCGCATAGCCGGAGATTTCGAGCAGCGAGCGGTTGCCGCCCTTCTGGTCGCCGACGCGCAGCACGACGGTGTCGGCCGCGAACGAGGCGGCCGCGGTCGACAAGGTGATGGCTGCGGCGAACAGCGATGCTGCGAGCCGGCGTGTGATGGAATGGTCGTCGAAGTTGATGCTCATGTGGCCTGTCTTGTTGCTTTGCCCACGACGCGTGAGCGAGCGATGCAGCGAGACGACCAAGTCTATGACGGCGCGATGCGCAGTCAATGAAAAGGCTATCCGTATTGCGGATGCGTCGGGCAATGACGTTTCAGCGTAGCGCCGCTTTCGAGAACGCACCGCGTGCGCGGCAGGCGATGCGCAAGAATGATGCAGGCTGCGGAGTCGCGACGCATCGTTGCAAGATGATGCAGCAACGAAAATCGTTGCATCGCTGTCCCGTGCGCTGATGGAGAGAATGACCTCGCTTCGCGCCACATTCGAAATTCCATTTCATTGACGATGCGGCGGGCGCGCCGCATGATTTGCGCATCGCATCAAAGCGGCGCGGGAAGCGCCGGCGAAAATTATTCTCTCAACGCAGCTCCGTACGGAACATGCGCAACGCGAGACGTTGCGAATGGCGGAGCTGTGCCAGCGCAGGAGTGGGGACTGATGGGCAACGACAACAAGCGCAGCGGATCGGGCCTCGACCGGCGTCATTTGCTGCAGGCGGGGCTTGCGGCGGCATTTGCCGCGCCGCTTGGTGCCTTTGGTGCAGCACAGGCCTTTGCGCCCCAGGCGATCGCGCCCGGTGTCGACTTGTCGGAGTTTCCGCTGTGCCGGACGGCCGCGGATGGCCCCGTCCTCACCGGCGCGCCGCGCAAGCTGAAATTGTCGTGGAACGCGGGCGCGGTCTGTCTCGCCCCGGTGCCCGTCGCCATCGAGCACGGCTTCTTCCAGAAGCACAATCTCGACATCGAGCTCATCAACTATTCCGGCTCGACCGATCAGCTGCTCGAGGCGATCGCGACGGGAAAGAGCGATGCCGGGCTCGGCATGGCGCTGCGTTGGCTCAAGCCGCTGGAGCAGGGCTTTGACGTCAAGATCGCCGCCGGCACCCATGGCGGCTGCATGCGCGTCCTGACCCGCGCCGACTCCAGCGTGAGCAAGCTCGCCGACCTCAAGGGCAAGATCGTCGCGGTCGGCGACCTCGGTGGCCCCGACAAGAACTTCTTCTCCGTCCAGCTCGCCAAGCTCGGTATCGATCCCAACAAGGATGTCGACTGGCGCGCCTATCCCGGCAATCTTCTCAACGTCGCCGTGGAGAAGGGCGAGGTGCAGGCCTTCCTGTCGTCCGATCCGCTGGGCTATCTCTGGCTCAAGGACAGCCAGTACAAGGAAGTCGCTTCCAACCTCGACGGCGAATATCGCGACAAGAGCTGCTGCATCCTCGGCCTGCGCGGCAGCCTGGTGCGCGAGGAGCCGCAAGTCGCGCGCGCCCTCACACAGGCGCTGCTCGATGCCGCGATGTTCACCGCGCGGAACCCGACCGTGACGGCGAAGTCGTTCCAGCCTTATGCGCCGAAGACAGCGTCGCTCGCCGACATCGAGGGCATGGTGCGCTACCACACCCACCATCATCATCCCGTCGGTGAAGCGCTCAAGCGCGAGCTGAAGTCCTATGCCGACGATTTGAAGAGCGTCCAGGTCTTCAAGCAGAGCACCGATACGGCCAAATTCGCGGAGCGCATCTATGTCGACGTATTCGCTGTCTGACGGCCTCGCCTCCGGCGCGCCGCGCCTCTCGCGCACGCCGGTCCTTGCGAGCTGGGTCCGGGAATCCGGCGTCGGCATTCTCGCCAGCGTCGCGTGGATCGCGTTCGGCCTGTCCTGCCTGTGGTGGGAGGATGTCGGCGACTGGTCGCGGACGCACTCGCTCGGCATCGCCGCCTTCATCGTTGCCGCAATCGCCTTGTTCGGCACCGTCGGCGCCGACTATCTGGGGACCGCGGGTAAGGCCTTGCGCCAGCGCGCGCCCTGGCTCGTGGCGCTCGGGGCATTCCTGACATTATGGGAGGTTGCCACCGCAAAGTTTGCGTGGCTGCCGCTGCCGTTCTTCCCGCCGCCGCAGTCGATCATCGAGGTCTATACCGACGATTTGCCAAAGCTGCTCGACAGCGTGTTCGCCTCGGTCAAGCTGCAGCTTGGCGGCTATCTGATCGGCGCCACGGTCGGCTTCCTGACCGGCGTCTCGATCGGCTGGTCGCGCGCGGTCGGCTATTGGGTGCATCCGGTGCTGCGCTTCATCGGCCCGCTGCCGGCAACCGCCTGGCTGCCGATTGCCTTCTTCACGTTTCCGTCGAGCTGGAGCGCCTCGACCTTCCTGATCGCGCTCGCGACCGGCTTCCCGGTCACCGTCTTGACCTGGTCCGGCGTCGCGAGCGTCAGCAACGCCTATTACGACGTCGCGCGCACGCTCGGTGCAAAGCCGTCCTTCCTGGTGCTGAAGGTCGCGATCCCCGCGGCACTCCCGCACGTCTTCGTCGGCCTGTTCATGGGCCTCGGCTCGTCCTTCGCCGTGCTGGTCGTGGCCGAAATGATCGGCGTGAAGGCTGGGCTCGGCTGGTACCTGCAATGGGCGCAGGGCTGGGCCGCCTACGCCAACATGTATGCGGCGCTGATCGTGATGTCGCTGCTCTGCTCCGGCGCCATCACGCTGCTGCTCGCGATCCGCGATCGCCTGCTGGTCTGGCAGAAGGGGACCGTGAAATGGTAGCGGCAACCGCACTGGCCGAAATCGCGCCCCCGCCGGCCGCCGGCGCCGCGCTCGACATCGAGCAGGTCAGCCACGCCTTCAACATCGATGGCACTGAGCTGCCTGTTCTCAGCGACGTCAGCATCTCCGTGGAGCCGGGCGAATTCGTTGCGTTGCTCGGCCCCTCCGGCTGCGGCAAGTCCACGTTTTTGAGGCTCGTCGCCGGCCTCGACAAGCCCAAGGCTGGAACGTTGCGCGAGGACGAGGCGCGCATCACCCGGCCGCATCCGTCGCGCGTCGTCGTGTTCCAGGATCCGACCCTTTTTCCCTGGCGGTCGGTCTGGGACAATGTCGCCCTGGGCCTCGAGGCCCAGGGCATTTTAAAAAGCCAGCGTCACCGCGTCGATGCTGCGCTCGATCTCGTCGGCCTTGCGTCCTTCCGCAATGCTTATCCGCATCAGCTCTCCGGCGGCATGGCGCAGCGCGTCGCGCTTGCGCGGGCGCTCGTGAATGATCCAAAAATCCTGATCCTCGACGAGCCGCTCGGCAAGCTCGACTCGCTGACCCGCATCACCATGCAGGCCGAGCTCGTCTCGCTCTGGCAGCGCAAGGGCTTTACCACGCTGCTGGTGACGCACGACGCCGAGGAGGCGCTGGTGCTCGCCAACCGCGTCATCGTGTTCAGCGACCGTCCGGCGCGGGTGAAGGCCGACATCCGTGTCGACCGACCCTATCCGCGCCATCGCGGCGATCCATATCTGGCCGATCTTCGCCGCCAGATCCTTGGTCTCCTGGGGTTAGACGCCACATGGTGACGTCCGTAGCCAAGGGCCGGGCGGCCCATAGCGAACCCGATTACATCGCGCGCGCCGAAGCGCTGGCCGAAGGTTTTGCTGCGCGCGCCGCCGAGCATGATCGCGCCGGCAGCTTTCCCTTCGCGAATTTTCGCGAGCTGTCCGAGGCGGGTCTGCTGTCGCTGACGGTGCCGGCCGTTCATGGCGGGGCCGGTACGGGCGCACGATACGCCGCGCGGGTCATCGGCATCATCGGCAAGGCCGATTCCTCGACCGCGTTGGTGCTGTCGATGCACTACATCAACCATCTGGTGATGGGGCGCAGCCCGACCTGGCCGGCGAAGCTCTCGCGCAAGCTTGCGCGTGAGAGCGTCGAGGGCCTCGCGCTCGTCAACGCGCTCCGCGTCGAGCCCGAGCTCGGCTCGCCCGCGCGCGGCGGCCTGCCGGCGACGATCGCGCGCCGCACCGAGACCGGCTGGCGCCTCACCGGCCACAAGATCTATTCGACGGGATCGCCGATTCTGAAATGGTATCTGGTCTGGGCCCGGACCGACGAAGCCGAGCCGCGCGTCGGCCAGTTCCTGGTACCGGCGGGACTGCCGGGCACCCGCATCGTCGAGACCTGGGATCATCACGGCTTGCGCGCCAGCGGCAGCCACGACGTCATCTTCGACGACGTCGTGATCCCGCTGGATGCCGAGGTCGATGTCCGCAATCCCCAGGAGTGGCGTGCGCCCGACATCGCGCAGGCGACCGTCCACACGGTGTTTGTCGCGGCGATCTATGACGGCATTGCCCGTGCCGCGCGCGACTGGTTGGTCTCGTTCCTGAAGCAGCGCGTTCCCGCCAGCCTCGGCGCGCCGCTTGCGACCTTGCCGCGGGCGCAGGAGATCCTCGGTGCCATCGAGGCCAGGCTCGCGGTCAATGCGCGGCTGATCGAGACGTTCGCCCGCGACTTCGACGACGGCGTCGATCTCTCCACCGGCGAATCCAACGTGATCAAGCTGACGGTGACCAACAACGCCGTCGCCGTGGTCGAGGATGCCTTGTCGCTGACCGGCAATCACGGCCTGTCCCGCACGAATCCGCTGGAGCGGCACTATCGCGATGTCCTGTGCGGCCGCGTGCACACGCCGCAGGACGACGCCACCCGCACCGGCCTCGGCCGCGCCGCATTGGGCCTTTAGATTTCCGCCAAACAATCAGGGAGACGATCATGTCGGTCGAGTTCATCGGCTTTATCGCTAACAGCAATGCTTCCGAGACCATCGTGCGCCAGGGTCCGGTGCTCGATCCACCCTATATCGAGACCGTCGCGAAGGCGCACGAGCTTGCCGGTTTCGACCGTGCGCTGCTGGCGTTCCATTCGACCACGCCGGACGCGCTCCAGGTCGCGCAGCACGTGCTGACCATCACCAAGAAGCTCAAGGTGATGATTGCGCAGCGGCCGGGCTTTACCGCGCCGACGCTCTTGGCGCGCCAACTCGCGACGCTTGACCAATTCTATGGCGGCCGCGTCTCACTGCACGTCATCACCGGTGGCAATGCGACCGAGCTCAGGCAGGACGGCAACACGCTCGACGACAAGGACGAGCGTTACGCCCGCACCAGCGAATTCCTCGATGTGGTACGGCTGGAATGGACCAGCGAGAAGCCGTTCAACTACAGCGGCAAGTACTACAAGGTCGAGAACGGCTTTTCGCAGGTCAAGCCGCTGCAGAAGGGTGGCATCTACACCTTCGTCGGCGGCGGCTCCGACGCAGCGATCGAGGTCGCCGGCAAGCATGCCGACACCTTTGCGCTGTGGGGGGAATCCTATGTGCAGGTGCGCGACGTCACCTCCCGCGTCCACAACGCGGCGGTTCGTCAGGGACGGCCGACGCCGCGTTTCAGCCTCTCGGTGCGGCCGATCATCGCGCCGACCGAGAAGCAGGCCTGGGAGAAGGCGGAAGAGATTTTGGCGCGCGCCACCGCGCTCCAGGACAAGACCGGCTATCGCAAGCCTGCCGATGGCCATGCCACGGCCGGCGCGCGGCGCCTGCTCGCGCTCGCCGACCAGGGCAGCCGCATCGACAAGCGGCTCTGGACCGAGATCGCAAAGCTCACCGGCGCCAACAGCAACACCACCGCGCTGGTCGGCACGCCCGAGCAAGTCGCCGAAGTGTTCGGCGACTATTACGATCTCGGTATCAGCCACTTCCTGATCCGCGGCTTCGATCCGCTGATCGACGCCATCGAATATGGCCGTGAGCTGATCCCGTTGACGCGCGAGCTGGTCGCCAAGCGACAGGCCGTTCGCGGTGAGGCCGCGGAATGATCCGCCTCATGCTGGCCGGCGCGCTGCTGTTCGGCTCGTTCGAGCTCGCGGCAGCGCAAACCACCTTGCGTGTCGGCGATCAGAAGGGCAATTCGCAGGCCGTGATGGAAGCGGCAGGCGTGCTCAAGGACGTCCCGTACAAGATCGAGTGGAAGGAGTTTCCGGCAGCGGCACCGCTGCTGGAAGCGCTCAGCGCCGGCGCGATCGAGACCGGGCTCGTGGGCGATGCGCCCTTCACCTTTGCCGCCGCCTCGGGTGCGCCGGTGAAGGCGATCGCCGCGATCCGGCAGACGCGCGAAGGGCTCGCGATCCTCGTGCCGGAGAATTCGCCGATCAAGACGTTCGCCGATCTGCGCGGCAAGAAGATCGCAACCGGCCGCGGCTCGATTGGTCATCAGTTGATCCTGGCTGCGCTGGAGAAGAACGGTTGGAGTGCGTCCGACGTGCAGATCGCGTTCCTGGCGCCGTCCGATGCCAAGATCGCCTACACGCAAGGCTCGGTCGATGCCTGGTCGACCTGGGAGCCGTATGTGAGCCAGGAGGAGGTGCTGTTCAAATCGCGCCGCGTCATCACCTCGGAGGGCCTGACCCCGGGGCTGAGCTTTCAGGTCGCACGGCCCGACGCGATCCGCAACAAGCGTGCGGAGCTGACCGACTTCATCCGGCGCCTTACGGCGGCGCGGGCGTGGTCGCTGAGCAACGTCGACAGCTATGCCGCGACCTGGGGCAGGCTGATGAACATCCCGACCGCCGTGCCGCAGAACTGGCTGTCGCGCGCAAAGATCCGCATTGCGCCGATCGACGACGGCGTTGTCGCGGACGAGCAGAGCACGATCGACCTCTATTTCCGCTGGGGCCTGATCAAGCAGAAGCTCGATGCGGCCGAGATCGTGGATCGGTCTTTTGCGGACGCGATCGCCAAGGCGGGGCTATAGCGAACACTCTCATGTCCCGGACGCGGCGCTTTCCCTCTCCCCTTGTGGGAGAGGGTGGCTCGCCGCGTAGCGGAGAGACGGGTGAGGGGTCTCTCTCCGCGTACTCCATCTCTCCCTGTTGAGTTCGCGGATAGAGGCCCCTCATCCGGCGCCATAGCCGAAGCTATGCTTCGGCGTTCTTAAGAACGGCGGCCGAAGGCCGCCTATGCCACCTTCTCCCACAAGGGGAGAAGGAAGAAACGCTCTCACGGGCGCCTCAAGGGCTCGTGAGGAAAGGAGGAGGTTTCCAGCTCGATCGGCTTCCTCGAAACGTTCTTTCTGCATTCGTGGCTCCCGACAACACCCTCATTGCTATTTGCATCACCTCCCTTGCAGTCCTGCGCATCTCCTCAAAAATCATTCAGACGACCACATCGGGAGACCGGCCATGGGCCTGCAAGAAACAAAAATCGAATCGCTTC
The DNA here is from genome assembly GCF_029989365.1 of Bradyrhizobium sp. Arg816. Taxonomy (GTDB): domain Bacteria; phylum Pseudomonadota; class Alphaproteobacteria; order Rhizobiales; family Xanthobacteraceae; genus Bradyrhizobium. The sequence continues at coordinate 165,710 of NZ_JAPRAQ010000005.1, forward strand.
CCTTCGTCACTGCTGAACTCAACTACCTCGCGCCGGTTTCCGGCAAGCCGCGCACATATGCTTTCGATCCGCCGCCGGGCGAGCCCAAGAGCACGTCGTTGCCGGAGCCGCATCAGGTCCCGATCTTCGATGCGCGGCTGATCGCGAACAACATCTCGCTCGATCGCGAGGGTTTTACGCTGGTGCGTCGCCCGACGCAGGTGAAGGACTTTTACAACGACGAGGAAATCCGCACCGTCTATTATCCCGCCGTCGAGGCCTTTTTGCGCGCGACGTTGAAGGCCGACCGGGTCGTCATCTTCGATCATACCGTGCGCAGGCGTGTCGAGGGGGCGGCGGATATTCGCGACGGCGGCCCGCGCCAGCCTGCGACGCGCGTCCATGTAGACCAGACCGCGATCTCCGGCGCCAACCGCGTGCGCGAGCATCTGCCCGACGAAGCCGACGCGCTGTTGAAGGGGCGTGTGCAGGTGATCAATCTCTGGCGGCCGATCCGTGGTCCCTTGCGCGATTCACCGCTGGCGATGGCCGACGGCACGACGGTGGCGCCCGACGATCTCGTCGCCTCCGATCTGATCTATCCCAATCGCCGCGGCGAGACCTATTCGGTGAAGTACAATCCGAACCACCGCTGGTTCTATTTTCCGGAGATGACGCCGGACGAGGCGCTGCTGCTCAAATGCTATGATTCCGCAACCGACGGCCGGACGCGGTTCGGGCCGCATACGGCCTTCGTCGATCCGACCACGCCGGCCGATGCGGCTCCGCGTGAAAGCATCGAGGTCCGCACGCTGGTGTTCCATAAATAGTAACAATGTGTGATGGCACTGCCGGGCGCGCCCGGCAGTGTTCCAGGAACTTACCGGAACAAATCGACGTTTGCAGCGCCAGGCAGGTTAACCGGGAGCGGTGCCGTGCGAACGCAGACGACGTTATTCTTCAGTCTGGCCATTTTTTCGCTTTCTGCATTTTCCGCCGCACAAGCCGAAAACGGGCTTGCCTCATACTACGGTTACGGAAAAGCCGGTAAGGGCGGCGAGCTGACCTGCGCCCATCGCACGCGTCCGTTCGGCACCGTGCTGAGGGTGTCCTACGGCAGCCGGTCGATCCAGTGCCGCGTCAATGACCGCGGCCCCTTCATCCGCGGCCGGATCGTCGATCTCTCGGTGCCGGCGGCCAAAGCGCTCGGCATGATGAGCGCCGGCGTGGTGCGGGTCTCGGTGGAATAGGCTGGCCGTCACGCTATAGTGCCGCCCAACGCAAGGGTAAGGGGGGCGTAATGGCCAGGATTCGGGTGGGACTTGTCGGCTGCGGCTTCGTGTCGGAGCTGCATATGTATGCGTTCCGCCGCGTCTACGGCATAGATGTCGAGGTCGCGGCGGTCGCGGCGCGCGGCGATCATGTCGTCGAATTCGCCGGCCGCCACGGGATTCCACGGGTCTATCGCAGCTTTGCCGAACTGATCGCGGACCGCGAGCTCGATGTCATCGACATCTGCACCCCGCCCAATCTCCATGCCGACATGATCGTCGCCAGCATGCAGGCCGGCAAGCACGTGATCTGCGAAAAGCCGTTCGCCGGCTATTTCGGCCGTGCAGGCGACGCGCAGCCGATCGGCAAGCATGTGCCGAAGGCGCTGATGTATGAGCGGGTACTGGAGGAGATGGACGCGACCCGCGCCGCGATCGAGCGCACCGGAAAACTCTTCATGTATGCGGAGGATTGGGTCTACGCGCCCGCGGTGACCAAGACCGCGGAGATCATCAGGGCGACCAAAGACAAGATCCTGTTCATGAAGGGCGAGGAGAGTCATTCCGGCTCGCATGCGGCGCATGCCGCACAATGGGCGATGACCGGCGGCGGCTCGCTGATCCGCATGGGCTGCCATCCGCTCTCGGCCGTGCTTTATCTCAAGCAGGTGGAGGCCAAAGCGCGCGGCGAAACCATCCGCGTCGCCAGTGTCACCGGCGACGTCGGCAACGTCACGGCCGTCCTGAAGCCCGAGGAGCGCACCTACATCAAGGCCAATCCGGTCGATGTCGAAGATTGGGGCACGCTGACGGCGACCTTCTCCGACGGCACCAAGGCGACCGTGTTTTCCGGCGACATGATCATGGGCGGCGTGCGCAATCTGATCGAAACCTACACCTCCGGCGGTTCGCTGTTCGCCAACATCACCCCGAACACTCATCTGATGAGCTACCAGACCAGCGAGGAGAAGCTCGCCAGCGTCTACATCACCGAGAAGGTCGACCGCAAAACCGGCTGGCAATATGTCTGCCTCGAGGAGGAGTGGACACGCGGCTATCTCCAGGAGATCCAGGACTTCATGGAATGCGCGGCGAGCGGACGGCAGCCGCTGTCGGACCTCGCGCTGGCGTATGAGACGATCAAGGTGAACTACGCGGGCTACTGGGCCGCGGAGGAGGGACGGCGGGTGGTGTTGTAGGGTACGGCTCCGTTACCCTCCCCTGGAGGGGGAGGGTCGATCGCGCGAAGCGCGAGCGGGGTGGGGTGATCTCTCAAATCGGGCAGTGTCCGTGAGGAGAGATCACCCCACCCCGCAACGCATTCCGCTCCGCTGCATGCGTTGCGACCCTCCCCCTCCAGGGGAGGGTGGCACCGTCCGCATCACCTCACGCCCCGTAGGTCGAACCCTTCGGCAGCGGAAACACCGGGTCCTGCGTGCGGATATTCGTCGGCCACACCACCGAGATGTGCTCGCCGGCGTTCTGCATCACCACCGGGGTCGAGCGCTCGTTCTGGCCCGACATCGGCGTGCCCGGCGGGAAGAATTTTACGCCGTAGCCCTGGATGGTGCCGCCGGCGGGAATGTCGACGTCGAGCGCGGCCTTGCGGATGGCCTCGGGATCGAAGCTGCCGTATTTCTCCTTGGCGACCGGCAGCACGTTGTTGAGCAGCAACCAGGTCTGGTTGAAGCCCATCGAGCAGTGCGGCGGCACTTCGGTCGCGCCGGTCTTGGCCTTGTAGCGCGTGACCATGGCGTTGGTCAGATCGCCGATACCCGGCGCGAGCTTCGCCGGATCGAGCAATTGCGCCGGTACCGGATCGATGTTGCAGAAATTGTCGATGTCGGCGCCGAAGGTCGCACGCAGCTTGTCGAGCTGGCTGTAGCCGGCGCCGGCGCCGAACAGCATCTTGAAGCGCAATCCGCTCTCGCGCGCCTGGCGCAGGAACAGGGTGATGTCGGGGTTGTAACCGGCATGCGAGATCACGTCGGCCTTGGCGCGCTTGATTTTCGTGACGAGCACCGAGAGGTCGGGCGCCGAAGCGGAGTAGCCTTCGCGCAGGACCACCTGGATGCCGGCCTGCTTGGCGTAGGCCTCGTCGGCCGCCGCGACGCCGACGCCATAGGGGCCGTCCTCGTGGATCAGCGCGACCTTGACGTCCTTCGGATCCATGCCGAGCTTGCCTTGCGCGTGCTCGGCGAGGAAGCTCGCGAAGGCCTGGCCATACTGGTCGGAATGGATCTGCGCGCGAAACACGTATTGCAGGTTCTTGTCCTTGAACACGGCGGTCGAGACCGCTGTCGTGATCCAGAGGATCTTCTTCTGCTGCTCGACCTTGGCGGCGAGCGGCACCGCATGCGAGCTCGCATAGACGCCGTTGAGGATGTCGATCTTCTCCTGGCTGATCAGGCGTTCGGCCTCGTTGATCGCAACGTCGGGTTTGCTCTGGGAATCCGCGGCGACCGGAACAATCTTGGTCTTGCCGCCGACACCGCCTTTCTCGTTGACGAGATCGATCGCGATCTGCGCGCCGATTGACGAGGCGACCGAGCCGCCCGCCGCGAACGGGCCGGTGAGGTCGTAGATCAGGCCGATGCGCAAATTCTCGGCTTGCGCCTGGGCCCGGGTCCAATCGAGGCTGAGTGCAGCGGCGGCAGCCGCAGTGCTCTTCAGCAGCTGCCTGCGTGAAGTCGGCATCCTATCCTCCCTCAAAACCCGTCTGTTGATTGGTCTTGTTATTCTTTTGCGAATTATGGGGAGCGGGACGATGGAAAGTCAACATGGCGAAAGTCGGGGTCTGTTCTCCCGACGCCGAACGCAAATGCGAAATGGGCGGCGAGACCGCGCTACTGCTTCAAGCGGCGTGCAAGATAGCCTGCGGTCTTGCCGCCGGCCTTGGCGACCTGATGCGGTGTCCCCGCTGCGACGATATTGCCGCCCTCGTCACCGGCGCCGGGGCCGAGATCGATGATCCAGTCGCTGCAAGAGACGACATCCATGTCATGTTCGACCACGACCACGCTGTTGCCGGCATCCACGATCCGCTCAAGCTGCGCGATCAGCCGCTCGACATCGCGCGGGTGAAGGCCGGTGGTCGGCTCGTCCAGGACATAGAGCGTGTGCCCACGTTGCGGGCGCATCAGCTCGGTCGCCAGCTTGATGCGCTGGGCTTCACCACCGGACAGTTCGGTGGCAGACTGACCGAGCCGGATATAGCCGAGGCCGACCTCGCGGACGACCGATAGCGACCGGTTCAGTGTGGAATCGTCGCGGAAGAAGTCGAAGGCCTCGTCGACGCGCATCGCCAGAACATCCGCGATCGATTTGCCGCGAATCTTCACCTCGAGCGTCTTGTCGTTGTAGCGCGCGCCGTTACAGGTCGGGCAGGGCGCATAGACGCTCGGCAGGAACAGAAGCTCGACGCAGACGAAACCTTCGCCCTCGCAGGTCGCGCAGCGGCCCTTCGCGACATTGAACGAGAAGCGTCCGGCATCGTAGCGGCGAGACTTTGCCTGCGGCGTCGCCGCGAACAGCTTTCGCACATGGTCGAACAGGCCGGTATAGGTCGCAAGGTTGGATCGCGGCGTGCGGCCGATCGGCTTCTGATCCACCACGACGAGGCGATCGACCTGGTCGAGGCCGGCGACGATCTTGCCGCCCGATGTCTCGACCGTGGGCGCCAGGCTGTCGTCGTCCCCTTCGGCGGCAAGCGTGTGGCCGAGATGGCCGGCCACGGCATCGACGAGGAATTGGCTGATCAGGCTCGACTTGCCGGAGCCCGACACGCCCGTGATGCTTGCGAAGACGCCCAGCGGGACGTCGACGTCGAGGCCGCGGAGATTGTTGCGGACCACCCCCCTGATCTTCAGATGCCCCTTCGGCTCGCGACGAACCGTCGGCAGCTTCTTTCGTGGATGGGCGAGATAATGAGCGGTCCGCGATTGCTCGATTTGGCCAAGCCCAGCGGGCGGTCCGCTATAGAGGATGTTCCCGCCACCCTCGCCGGCGTCGGGCCCGACGTCCACCAGCCAGTCGGCATGCCTGATCACCTCGATCTCGTGTTCGACGACGAAGATCGAATTGCCCGCGTGCTTGAGCCGGTCCAGCGCCCGCAGCAACGCTTCGGTGTCGGCGGGATGCAGGCCGGCGGAGGGCTCGTCGAGCACGTAGACGACGCCGAACAGGTTCGAGCGAACCTGCGTCGCGAGCCGCAGCCGTTGCAATTCACCCGGTGACAGCGTCGGCGTGCTACGCTCGCAGGCGAGATAGCCCAGGCCGAGGTCGAGCAGGACGGCGAGGCGCGCCGACAGATCCTCGCAGATGCGTTTGGCGACGATGGTCTTCTCAGACCTGTCCGCTGAGGCTTTTGCGAACGGCTTGATCAGTTCCTGCAGCTGCTTGAGCGGCAGGTGCGACATCTCGGCGATAGTGAGACCGGCGAACTTCACCTTGAGCGCCTCGGGCTTCAGCCGCGTGCCATGGCAGGTCGGGCAGTCCCGGGTGATCATGAATTGCGCGACGCGGCGCTTCATCATCGCGCTCTCGGACTTGGTGTAGGTCTGCATAACATAGCGCTTCGCGCCCGTGAACGTGCCCTGATAGCTCGGCTCCTCCTTGCGGCGCAGGGCCCGTTTGACCTCAGTGGCGTCGTAACCGGCATAGACCGGAACGGTCGGCTGCTCCTCGGTGAACAGGATCCAGTCGCGGTCCTTTTTGGGGAGCTCGCGCCATGGCTTGTCCACGTCATAGCCCAGCGTCGTCAGGATGTCCCGGAGGTTCTGGCCCTGCCAGGCGCTCGGCCATGCCGCGATCGCGCGCTCGCGGATCGTTTTGGTGTCATCAGGCACCATGGACTTCTCGTTGACGTCGAGCATCCTGCCGATACCATGACAGGTCGGGCAGGCGCCCTCCGGCGTGTTGGGGGAGAACGCCTCCGCGTAGAGCATCGGCTGTCCCCGCGGGTAATCGCCGGCGCGGGAATAGAGCATTCTGAGCAAATTCGAGATGGTCGTCACGCTGCCGACGGACGACCGCGTCGTCGGCGCGCCGCGCTGCTGCTGGAGCGCAACGGCGGGCGGCAGCCCTTCGATGTCGTCGACGTCAGGAATCTGCATCTGATGAAACAGCCGCCGCGCGTAGGGCGACACCGATTCCAGATAACGCCGTTGCGCCTCGGCGTAGATCGTTCCAAAGGCGAGTGAGGATTTCCCGGAGCCCGACACGCCTGTGAACACGACGAGGGCGTTGCGGGGAATTCTGACGTCGACGTTCCTGAGGTTGTGCTCGCGCGCGCCCCGAACCCGGACGAAGCCATCGTCCTGCATCAGGCTATCGGGTTGTCTCGGTCGGTCGTCCATCTCGCTCCTCCGGCCCTGCGGACAAGGACCCGCATGGCACATGCTAACCGCAAGATCGCAGGATGGGTCCTCCAATGCCAGTGCGCCAGTTCCGTTCTGCACAAAGCGAAGGCCCGTCGCGGTGATCGCGACGGGCCTTGCACGAGGTGAAGCACTTGGGTGCCGGCTGGTCCAGCGCTAGGCGCCGGATGTTACTGCGACAGCTTCACGAAGGCGGGAAACTTCAGCATGCCTTCCGCGATCTTCTCGGGCCAGACCACGACCTGCTTGCTGTCCTGCCACTGGAAGACGAGGCCGGACACGGTCGTGGGACCGGACTTGATGCCGTGGGTGAACTCGTCGTCCTTGCCGTAGAACTGGATGCGGCCGATCGTGCCCTCGTAGTCGGTCTTCTCCAGTTCTGCGACCATCTTGTCGGGATCGGTCGAGCCTGCGCGCTTGATCGCTTCGGTGATGAAGTAGACCTCGTCATAGGCGGTATAGCCGGTATAGGCCGGCGGCGTGCCGAACTTGGCCTTGAAGGCGGCCGCGAACGGTTTTGTCTTGGCGGTCACGGCAACATCGGGTGTTGCCACGGCCAGCGACGGCACGCCGTCGGCGGCGCCATTGGTGTCCTTCCAGAAGGTCGGGCTCAGCGCCTGCGCGCTGATGCCGAACATCGGAATCGGCACCTGCTGGTTCTTCCACTGCACCGTCGGCTGCACGCCGACATGCGAGATGCCGGTGACGATCACGTCAGGCTTCTTGCCCTCGATGTTGTTGAAGATCGGCGTGAAGTCGGTGGTATCGGGCGAGAAGCGTACATGCTCCACGACCTTCAGGCCCGCCTTGGGCAGGCAGGCCTCGTAGCCGACGTCGAGCGGCTTGGTCCAGGCCGCGTCCTCGCTCATGATCGCGACCGTCTTGAACTTGAGCTTGTCGACCAGCAGATCCTTGGCGGCGTCGCAGACGAGCTGGGCCTGGGCGGCCGAGGTCAGATAGCCGTGGAAAGTGTACTTGTTCTTCTCGTAGTCGTTGTGGATCGCCTTGGTGATCTCGTTCGAGGCGGCGCCCGGCGTGATCAGCGGAATTTTCAGCCGTGCCGCCCAGGGTTCGAGCGCCAGCACGACCTCGCTGATATAGCTCGCGATCACGGCCGACACCTTGTCCTCGCTCACCGCGCGCTGGAACGCGCGCACCGAGTCGGCCGACGAGCTCTTGTTGTCATAGGTGACGATCTCGACCTTGCGGCCGAGAATGCCGCCCTTGGCATTGATCTCGTCGGCCGCGATCTGCGCGCCGCCGGGCGTCGCGGCACCCGCGATCGACTGCACTTCGGCGATGACGCCGATCTTGATCGGGTCGTTCGACTGCGCGTAGGCGGGCGCGGCGAGGCACAGGGCCAGCGCGGAGGCGAGAAGGAAGTGGCTGCTTAGATTCGTCGATGGTCGCATGGTCGTTTCCCTTTGCTTGTTTTGTTATTGATACGCGCGAATTAGAGAAAATCGGCGCCGGCTTCGCTCGCGAAGCGGCCGGGATCGCCCTCCCAAACGATCCGCGCATGCTCCAGCACATAGACGCGGTCGGCATGCGGCAGCGCGAAGGTGACGTTCTGCTCGCCGAGCAGCACCGTGATCGCGGTGGTCTGCCGCAGCTTCGTCAGCGCCTTGGACAATTGCTCGAGGATGACGGGAGCGAGGCCCAGCGTCGGCTCGTCCAGGATCAGAATCTGCGGCTGCATCATCAACGCGCGGCCGATCGCGAGCATCTGCTGCTCGCCGCCGGAGAGCGTTTGTGCCATCTGGCCCTGGCGCTCCTTCAGGATCGGGAACAGCTCGAACAGCCAGGCAAGCTGCGCCGCGCGCTTGTCGTCGGAGAGATGCTGGCCGCCGAGGTCGAGATTTTCGCGCACGCTCATCTCGCCGAACAGCTCGCGCGATTCCGGGCATTGCACGATGCCACTGCGCGCGATTTTCGCCGGGCTCGTGCCACGCAGTCTGTCGCCGCCGCGCACGATCTCGCCGCTATAGGGCAGGAAGCCGGAGATGGTGTTGAACAGCGTGGTCTTGCCGGCGCCGTTGAGGCCGACGATTGAGACGAACTCGCCCTCGTGGACGTGGATCGAGACGTTCTCCAGCGCCTGCGCCTTGCCGTAGAACACGCTGACATTCTCGACCTGGAGCAGCGGCACCTTGTCCTTGAAGCTGGTCTCGGGCCGCGCATGGGTCTCGATGGCGCCGCCGAGATAGACCCGGCGCACCGTCTCGTTCTTCATGACATCGTCGGCCTTGCCGGTGACGATTTCCTCGCCGAGATACATCGCGAGCACGCGGTCGACCAGCGCGGCGACGCTCTTGACGTTGTGGTCGACCAGCATCACGGCGCGGCCCTCATCGCGAAAGCTGCGGATCAGGTCGGAGAAGACGTCGACCTCCGCCCGCGTCAGACCCGCGAAGGGCTCGTCCACCAGCACCACTTTCGGGTCACGCGCGATCGCTTTGGCAAGCTCGAGTCGACGCAAATCGGCAAACGGCAGCGTCGGCGGACGGCGGTTCATGACGTTGCCGAGCCCAACGCGGTCGGCGATCCATTTGGCGCGCTCGACCAGCGCCTTGTCCGGGAACAGCATGAACAGGCTGTCCGGCAGCAGCGCGACCATGATGTTCTCCAGCACCGTCTGCCGGTTCAGCGGCCGCGAGTGCTGGAACACCATGCCAAAGCCTTTGCGCGCGATCTTGTGCGCGGGCAGGCCGGCAACGTTCTCGCCCTCGAAGATGACTTCGCCCGATGTCGGGCGTTCGATGCCCATCACGCTCTTCATCGCGGTCGATTTGCCGGAGCCGTTCGGCCCGATCAGGCCGAAGATCTCGCCGGCGTTCACCTCGAAGCCGAGGTTCTTCACCGCCGTCAATCCACCAAAGCGTTTCGTCAGGCCGCGGACGTCGAGCACGGGCCGGTTTGCGATCATATCCATCACGAGCGCGCCTCACGCGAGAGGGCTGCTCCGAGGAAGCCGCCGGGGAAGAACAGCACGACGAGGAGCGCGACCGCCGAGACGATGAAGGTCGCGAGCTCGCCGGTGGGGCGCAGGAATTCGCCGGCGACGATCAGGAAGATCGCGCCGAGCGCGGCGCCAAGCACGGTGCGCCGGCCGCCGAGCACGGCCGAGACGATCACGTTCACACCGACCGCGACGTCGACGACGGTGCCGACCGAGGCGGTGCCGAAATAGAACACCAGCAGCGCGCCGGATAAACCAGAGAAGAATGCGCTGACGATGAAGGCGGCGAGCTTGTGCTTGACGATGTTGAAGCCGAGCGCGCCGGCCTGCACCGGATCCTGGCCGCTGGCCTGGAGCACGAGGCCTATCGGCGATTGCGACAGGCCGTAGAGGATCGCCGCCGAGATCGTCATGAAGCCGAGCGCGATCCAGTAATTGGCGCCGGCGCTGATGGTGATGACGTCGGGGATGGTCAGGCCGATCTCGCCGCCGGTGAGATCGGCGAACACCACGATGAAATTCTGCAACATCAACACCGCGACCAGCGTGGTCAGGCCGAAATACGGCCCGCGCACGCGCAAAGCCGGCAGCGCCAGAACGAGGCCCGCGATGACGGAGGCCAGCGCCCCCAGCACGATGCAGAGATAGACCGACCAGCCGAACTGGGAATTCAAAATGCCGGCGGTGTAGGCACCGACGCCGATCAGGAAGGTGGGCCCGAAATTGACCTCGCCCGCGAAGCCGAACAGCAGGTCCCAGGCCATCGCGAACACGCCGAAATAGAACGCGACGGTGAGCAGGCCGAGCACATAGCCGGAGACGTAGAGCGGCAGCGTCGCTGCGATGATGACGAGCGCGACCGAGATGAAGAACAGGCGGGAGGTGAAGAAGGTGGACATCTCAGCGCCTCCCCAGAAGGCCCTGGGGCCGGATATACATCACGAACACGAGCAGCAGCAGCGCCGGAATGGTGCGGTAGGCCGGCGAGACCAAATAGGCCGTCAGCGTCTCGAGATAGCCGACCACGAAGGCCGCGATCAGCGAGCCGGAGACGCTGCCGAGACCGCCGAGCACGACGATCGAGAACGCGCTCGCCGTCAGCGGTCCGACGCTGTAGGAGCTGACCCCTAGGAACATGCCGAGCAGCACGCCGGCGATGCCGGCGAGGATGCCGTAGATCGCCCACACCACGACGTAGATGTTGGTGAGCTCGAGCCCGAGCAGGGTGACGCCGCGCGGGTTCATCGACGCCGCCAGCACCGCCTTGCCGGTGCGGGTGCGGTTCACGAGCAGCCACAACAGCGCGATGACGAAGCAGCACACGATCGCTGTGAAGATCTCGTTCCGCGGCGTGCGGACGCCGAGGATCTCGACCACGCCCTCGACGATCGGCAGCACGGTCTTGGCGTTGTTGGTGAAGAAATAGGCGATCAGCTCCTGGATCATGATGCCCCAGAGCAGCGTTCCCGTCAGGACGAAGATCTCCTTCTCCTCATTGGGGATGCGCCGGGAGTCCTGAATGGGCTTCACCACCGCGAAATAGGTCGCAAAGGCGGTGAGGAGAGCGACGGCGACCCCGATCAGCGCACCGGCATAGGTGCCGACGTTGAGGATGCTCGCAGCGGCCCAGGCCGCCACCGCTGCGGCCACCATGATGGCACCGTGGGAGAGGTTGAGCACGCCGGAGACGCCGAAGATCAGGGTGAAGCCGGTGGCACCGAGAGCGTAGAGAGCGCTGATGGCAAAGCCATCGATCAGAATTTGGAAAGCTCGCATCTATGATTGGCCAGGTGGCAGTGCGACTGCCGCTTTGAGGGAAGGTGCTGCGGAGAGCCGCATGTGGAAGCTCCCGGGAGGTGGTCCCGGGAGCATGTCCTGCTAGTTGCTGAGCTTGATGAAGCTCGGGAACTTGACGTCGACCTTGGCGACGTCCTTGGGCCAGACCGCGCTCTGCTTGCCGTCCTGCCATTGCAGCATCAGCCCGGTGATCAGGCCCTTGCCATATTTGATCGAGTGGGTGAACGGATCGTCCTTGCCGTAGAACTGGACGCGGCCGATCGTGCCTTCCCAGTCGGTCTTCTCGAGCGCGGCGACGAGCTTGTCGGCGTCGGTCGAGCCGGCGCGCTTGACCGCGTCGGCGATGTAGTAGACCTCGTCATAGGCGGTGTAGCCGGCATAGGACGGATAATTGCCGAACTTCTTCTTGAAGTTCTCCGCGAACGGCACCGATTTCGGCGTCACCGCGACGCCCGGCCCGGAGACGCCCTGATAGAGCACGCCTTCGGCCGCCTGGTTGGTGTCCTTGCCGAAGGTCTCGTTGGTTGCCTGCGAGGAGATGCCGAACATCGGGATCGGCACCTGCTGGTTCTTCCACTGCACCGTCGGCTGCACGCCCACATGGGAGATGCCGGTGATGATCACATCGGGCTTGGAGCCCTCGATCTTGTTGAAGATCGGCGTGAAGTCGGTCGTATCGGGCGAGAAGCGGATGTGGTCGAGCACCTTCAGCCCGATCTTGGGCAGGCACTCCTCGTAGCCGATGTCGAGCGGCTTGGTCCAGGCGGCGTCCTCGCTCATGATGACCGCGGTCTTCATGTGCATCCTGTCGACCAGCAGGTCCTTGGCGCCGTCGCAGACCGAGAGCGCCAGCGCGGCCGAGGTCAGATAGCCGTGGAAGGTGTACTTGTTCTTCTCGTAATCGGCGTGGACGCTCTTGCTGATCTCGTTGGAGGCGGCGCCCGGCGTGACGAACGGCGTCTTCAGCCGCGAGGCCCAGGGCTCCAGCGCCAGCACGACCTCGCTGATATAGCTGGCAATGACCGCGTTGACCTTGTCCTCGTTCACCGCGCGCTGGAACGCACGCACTGAATCCGCCGACGAGGAGTGATTGTCGTAGGAGATGATCTCGATCTTGCGTCCGTCGACGCCGCCATTGGCGTTGATCTCGTCGGCGGCAAGCTGCGCCGCCTGTGGAATGGAGGCGCCGGCGATCGCCTGCGCTTCCGCGATCACGCCGATCTTGAGGGGATCGGCTGCAAGTGCCGCGCCTGACGCTGCCATCACCGCGCCCGTCGCGGCCGCACCGAGCGCTATTCGCAATGCAACAGAGAGTCGTTTTTTCATGTTGTTCTCTCCCTTTGAACAGGCCTCTTGTGAGCCATTATGTCGCAACTATAACGGCGGGGGAGGTCTCGGCAAGTGAAACCACGTTCAGGATTGGGGAGACGGACTAAAGTCTAGCGCGGCGCAAATTGCGGGCAGGATAGCTGCGAGACACTCATGACGCGCGCAGGCATGCAGATTCTGTCGGCGGGCATGCGTGAGCGTCGAAGCGGGCGGTAGCCTACAAGACGAGCAGCGATGCCGGTTCAGCGCGCTTGCAGCAACGACGGATCGAGCGGCCTCAATCGGGCCGCATCGAATGGCGACAAGTCTACAGGCGTCGCATCTTTGGCAATGAGCTGCGCCAGCGCTTCGCCGGTGGCGGGCGCGTTGAGGATGCCCCAGACATTGTGCCCGGTCGCAACATAGAGGCCTTCGCTCTGCGGCACCTTGCCGATCAACGGCAGGCCATCCTCGGTCACCGGTCGGAAGCAGGCCTGCTGCGCGATGATCTTTTCGGGACGAAACAGTGGCGACAGCCGTTCGCACATGATTTGCAGGCGCGCGATCGCATCGACGTCCGGCGTCACGGCCGCCGGATCGAGCGGCAGCGGCGCGATGTCCGAGAGTGCGGTGATATGCGTGCTGCCGTCGGCGCGTGGAAACACCTCGATCGACACGGCGCTGCCGTCCTCGTCATACTCCAGGAACAACGCATCGGCCGGCACGTTGGGGCCGAGATCGTACACGATGCTCGGGCTGCGCTGGCCGTAGACAGCGGGCAGGGGCATCCATTGCGCGGCGAGCAGCGACCATGGTCCCATCGCGATCACGACAGCGTCCGCCTCAACGACGCTGCCTTCGACCTCGACACCCTTTGCGGTCGTGCCATTCGCATCGCGCACGATGCCCGTGATGCGGCCAACGCGAAGCTCGGCGCCTTGCGCGACTGCCGCGTTCATCACGGCCGACGTGAATTTGCGGGGATGAACGATCGCAGTCGTCTGCGTCGTACCGATGCGCTGCGCGATGACGACGCCGTTGGCGAGCCAGCCGAGCGCAGATGGTGCATTCCGGCGCGGATCACCGTCGGAAGCAACAAAGCCGCTATGCGCGGTCATCGGGCGATAGCCCCAATCACCGGCGATCTCCTGCGCCAGCTGCGCATGAAGCACAAAGCTCCGCCGGGCGAGTGCGTCGAGCGGCGAGCCGGCGCACCAGTCACGCGCCAGAAAGCCGCCGGCCTTGCCGGAGGCGGCGGCCGCGACCTCGGTCCGTTCGACCACGATGACCTCGATGCCGTGGCGCCGGAGAAACAAGGCGGTGCAGGCCCCGATCACGCCGCCGCCGCAGATCACAACGCGCATGGCTTGTTTCCTGACGATCCTCTTTGCATCGAAAGAACTATCCAAACAATTCGGCGCCGGCGAGGCACGCCGGCGCCGCGTCGTGATCCTGCTCGCCCCGCGTCAGCCTGGTCCTGCGCCCTGCGTCGCGGTATACACCGCATAGAGCGACTGGCTCGCGGCCATGAACAGGCGGTTGCGCTTGGGGCCACCGAAGCAGACGTTGCCGCACACTTCCGGCAGGCGGATGCGGCCGAGCAGCTTGCCTTCCGGCGACCACACCGTCACGCCGTTATAGCCGACGGCGCGCCCCGCGTTGCTGGAGGCCCAGACATTGCCGTTGACGTCGCAGCGCACGCCGTCGGGCCCGCACTTCACGCCGTCGATCACGCAGTCGCTGAACTTCTTCACGTTGGAGAGCTTGTTGTCTGCGCCGACGTCGAACACGAAGATCTCGCCCTTGCCGCCGGGCCCGGTGTCGCCCGGTCCCTTGCCGGTCGAGGCGACGTATAGCTTCTTGTAGTCGGGTGAGAAGCACAGGCCGTTGGGATCGGGCACCTGGTCCTCGGTGACGACGAGGTCGATGCGGCCCGAGGGATCGATGCGATAACAGTTGGTCGGCAGCTCGCGCTTGCCCGGCACGAAGCCGGCCGGCTGTCCGATCCGCGGATTGAGCTTGCCGCCCGCATTGCTCGGGCCGCCCGCCACGTCGGGCTCGCCTTCATAGAGCTGGCCGCCATAGGGCGGGTCGGTGAACCAGTAGCTGCCGTCGGGATGCGCGGCGACGTCGTTCGGCGAGTTCAGGCGTTTGCCCTGATAGGAGTCCGCGAGCACCGTGGCCGTGCCGTCGTGCTCGTAGCGCGTCACCCGCCGGGTCAGGTGTTCGCAGGAGAGCTGGCGGCCCTGGAAGTCGAACGAATTGCCGTTGGAATTGTTGGAGGGCGCGCGGAACACGCTGACGCGGCCGTCGTCCTCGGTCCAGCGCATCTGCCGGTTGTTGGGAATGTCGCTCCACAACAGATACCGGCCCTGCGCGCTCCAGGCCGGGCCTTCGGCCCACAACAGGCCGGTGTAGAGGCGCTTGATCGCGGTGTTGGGCTGCGCCAGGTCGTTGAAGGAGGGATCGACGGCGATGATGTCGGGGTCCCAGAAATAAGTCGTCGGCGCGCCGTTGGGGCCGAAATCGCGCGGCGGGGTGGTGATCGTCGTTGGCGGTGCGGCAGGTCCGGTCTGGGCCAGCGCGGGGCCGGCCACGGTCGCCGCAGCGCCGATCGCAAGTCCCCGCACAAGTGTTCGTCGTGAAAGCGCAGCATCCTGGTCACGCTGCTCTGGGCGTTTCATCGCGTCCTCCCGGTTATGTTCGGCTGGCCGGTTGATCCGGCCGAGCGGGCGAAGGTTAGTCCTGTCCGCGGCCGGTTGCGAGGGGCTGGTTCGCATCCTCCGCGCGATGCCGCGAGAACGCCGCAACATCGCCGCATTGCGGCTGTGCAAGGCGACAATTCGTCCCGCGCAGTTAACCGGGCGCGGTTTTAGGACCTGTCAAGCCTTGACCTCGCCCGCGATGCTGGCAGAACGTCGTGCAGGGGAAAAAGGTCGGAGCTTTATGGTGCTAGGTGTCGTCGTCCTGATCATACTGCTCGCGATCGCGTTTGCGGCCGGCTATTTCACGCGCGGCCACGTCTCCCGCAAACGACGCGCGGAGGCGCGCCGCTGGCGCGAATATAGCGAGCCGGACTGGCTCCGCGCCGCCGCGCCGGCCAATACCAACGAGGCCGCAAACACCAACGCGGCTGCCACCGGCGAGCTCGGCCAGATGCTGGACCGTTGGGAAAGCCGGGCGCGCGCGCGCCGCGCGGGATAGCCTGACCGCGACGCGGGTGAGGGGAGCCACATCCGGGCGACCTTTCCCCCTATCGCTCCGATCTCGTGGGTCCCTCGCGCTGTCCGACGACCCCGTCATATTCCCATCCCGTGAATTCGGATTTGCCATATGGTTCGTGCGATGACCACCGGTCGCCGCGTCGCACATTGCAGATCTGGCGGCAGGTCAGTCCTTCTGACCATCTTTTGGCGTTGCGGTTGCAGCCATTTCTCGTCTAGAAACGGCGCATCGGGCTTCCCGGCAACCAACCGTCAACGGTTTTGACCGAGGATTTGAGGGCTCAAAAGGGTCTGGCAATGCTGATTCGCGGCCAAATCGATGGGATTTCGGGGGAGGTGGCTGTGGCCGCCGCCACGATCCCGGCCGCGCTGCTGCCCACCCTCCTGATTGGCGGCCTTCTTCTTACTTGCCCCTGAGGGCCGGCTGGGCGCCACGCGCCTGGGCGCTCAGGGGTTGGTCGAGATCACCGGACACCTCTAGCGCCCAGACCACTGACGGCGCACAAGCTCAAAAGGAATTCTGCAATGGCCCCCGTGAACAAGTCCGACAAGGACCGCGTCATCATTTTCGACACCACGCTGCGCGACGGCGAGCAGTGCCCCGGCGCCACCATGACCTTCGAGGAGAAGCTCGAGGTCGCCGAGATGCTGGATGATATGGGCGTCGACGTCATCGAGGCCGGCTTCCCGATCACCTCCGAAGGCGACTTCCAGGCGGTCAGCGAGATCGCCCGCCGTTCCAAGAACGCCGTCATCGCCGGCCTGTCGCGCGCACACCCGGCCGATATCGACCGCTGCGCCGAGGCGGTGAAATTTGCAAAGCGCGGCCGTGTCCACACCGTGATCGCGACCTCGCCGCTGCATATGCGGGTGAAGCTGAACAAGACCCCGGAGCAGGTGCTTGAGACCTCGGTCGCCATGGTCGCGCGCGCCCGCAACCAGATCGACGACGTCGAATGGTCGGCCGAAGACGGCACCCGCAGCGAGATGGATTATCTGTGCCGCATCGTGGAAGCCGTCATCAAGGCCGGCGCCACCACGGTGAACATCCCCGACACCGTCGGCTACACCACGCCCGACGAGTACACCCACTTCATGAAGACGCTGATCGAGCGCGTGCCGAATTCGGACAAGGCCGTGTTCTCCGTGCACTGCCATAACGACCTCGGCATGGCCGTGGCGAACTCGCTGGCCGGCGTCATCGGCGGCGCGCGCCAGATCGAGTGCACCATCAACGGCATCGGCGAGCGCGCCGGCAACGCCGCGCTGGAAGAGATCGTGATGGCGATCAACGTGCGCAATGACAAATTCCCGTACTGGAACAAGATCGACACCACGCAGCTCACCCGAGCCTCGAAGGTGGTGTCGGCGGCGACTTCGTTCCCGGTGCAGTACAACAAGGCCATCGTCGGCCGGAACGCCTTCGCGCATGAGAGCGGCATTCATCAGGACGGCGTGCTGAAGGACGCCTCCACCTACGAGATCATGCGGCCCGAGATGGTCGGCCTGAAGCAGTCCTCGCTGGTGCTGGGCAAGCATTCCGGCCGCCACGCCTTCGTGCACAAGCTGGAGGAGATGGGCTACAAGCTCGGCCCGAACCAGCTGGAAGATGCGTTCACGCGGATGAAGGCGCTCGCCGACCGCAAGAAGGACATCTACGACGAGGACATCGAGGCGCTGGTCGACGAGGAGATGGCGGCGTCGCACGACCGCATCAAGCTGACCTCGCTGACCGTGATCGCCGGCACCCACGGCCCACAGCGCGCGACCATGAAGCTGGACGTCGACGGCCAGATCAAGATCGAGGAAGCCGAGGGCAACGGTCCGGTGGACGCGGTGTTCAACTGCATCAAGCGCCTGGTGCCGCACGAGGCCAAGCTCGAGCTGTACCAGGTCCACGCGGTCACCGAGGGCACCGACGCGCAGGCGGAAGTCTCGGTGCGGCTCTCGCATGACGGCCGTTCCATGACGGCGCGCGCGGCGGATCCTGATACGCTGGTGGCCTCGGCCAAGGCCTATCTCGGCGCACTCAACAAGATCGTCATGAAGCGCCAGCGCGACACGGTGACCACGGCCGCGGCGAGCTGACGCTCCAACCTCTCCAGTTCATCGGCAAACGCGGCGTCTTTGGCGCCGCGTTTTTTGTTTGGGGTCTTTAAGATGTGGAACGAGGGCGCATCACCGCAAGATTGTTATTATCATGTCATGTTAACATATCATTAACCGACAGTGTCCCGGGCCTTGGCCGATCGTGCCGGTCTGTCCCCCGTCGTATCCTGACGCAGCAGAGCATGCCCGTCTGCCGGGCCCGCTGCTGGAGAATTGAAATGCCGCTGTCCGCGCATGTTGCGACGTTGCACTTGCTCGGCCAATACACCGCCGCCGATTTTGCCATCGCGTCGGACGAACATGGCGGCACCCTGCTCACCGATCCGGCGCTTGCACCGCAGGTTGAGCTTGCACCGGCGCTGCATGGCTAAGGCCGGGAAGGCCAAGGTGCTGTAGTTGCGGGAATGCGGCGCCCTCGGCGTCGCGTTTTTCGTTTGACACACGATCACGTTATGCGGGGGTGCATCGCAATAAATATGTTATTAACATGTCATGTTAACGTCCCATTAACCGGTAGCGTCGCGCGCCCTCGCTGCTGGAGAATTTGGAATGCCCCTTTCCGCTGGTTCGATCGCCTTCACCGGATTCAACGGCGACGGCAACGAAAATTTGTCCTTTGTCGCCCTGACCGACATCCCGCAGGGCACTGTCATCAATTTCACCGACAGCAACTGGAACGGCTCCGCCTTCGCAACCGGCAGCAACGCCGAGAGCACGATCGCCTGGACCGCGACCGGCGCGATTCCCGCCGGCACCGTCATCGACATCAACAATATCGGCAAGGGCACGTTCGGCACCAGTGCCGGCTCGGCGACCTTCACCAACGCCAACAACACCGGCCTGTCCAACGACAGCGAGGTCGTCTACGCCTATGTCGGCACCTCGACGGCGCCGACCTTCCTCGCCGCGATCTCCAATGTCGGCTATGCGACCAGCGACGGCACGCTGACCGGCACGGGCCTCGTTGCCGGCCAGACCGCGGTCGGCTTCACCGGCGGCCTCGATATCGTCGGCTATAACGGTCCGCGCTCGGGCTTCGCCAGCTTCGCCGACTACCTCGCCGCGATCGGCAACACCGCCAATTGGGCCACCCAGAACGGCAGCGGCGACCAGAGCACCGACGGCACCACGCCCGACGCGCCGTTCCCGACCACCGCCTTCACCGTGGCCGCGCCCGCCACGCAGACGATCTCGTTCTCGTCGCCGAGCGTGTCGGTTGCCGAGGGGCAGAGCGGCACCAAGACCATGACTTTCACGGTTCTGCGGACCGGCGGCACCACCGGCGTGCTCAGCTTCTCCGGCAGCTTCGCCGCCGGCACCACCGATGCGGCCGATTTCGGCGGCACGCTGCCGGCCTCGACCTTCAGCGGCAGCTTCGCCGACGGTGCGTCCTCGGCGACCATCACCATCACGATCTCCGGCGACACCACCGCAGAGCCCGACGAGAGTTTTACGCTCACGCTCACCAGCGCCAGCAATCCGGGCGCGGCGGTCACGATCGGCACCGCGACGGCGACCGGCACCATTGCCAATGACGACGGCACTCTCGTCTCCGGCAACTCGTCGAACCCGATCACGCTGGCGAACAACGATCATCTGACCGTCCTCGCCGGCGCGACCCTGTCGGGCTCGACCCCGGTCACCTGGATCGGCGGCAGCACCTCGCCCGGCGCGCTGGTCGACAATTCCGGCACCATCACCGGCACCAGCCGCGCGATCGCCACCAGCGGCTCGGCGAGCGGCAGCCTCACCATCAACAACAAGGCCGGCGCCACCATCACCGCGACCAAGGATGCGGTGAAGATCTCGAACCTGGTCTCGGGCAAGAGCGGCACCTTCACCGTCAACAACGAGGGCACGATCTCATCGACGGGGACCGGCAGCAATGCCGGCCAGGCGCTCGATCTCGACGACATCAATTCGAGCGGCGCCAATACCGTCATCAACAACGCGGCCACCGGCGTGATCTCGGCGGCCGATGCCGACGCGATCCGGCCCGGCGCCCACGCCACCATCAACAATTACGGCCAGATCGTCAGCCACAATGCCTCGGCGGCCTCGTCCGGCAACGACGCGATCGACTTCCAGTCGGTCAACACCGGCGGCGTGGTCAACAACTACGCCGGCGGAATCATCGACGGCGCCCGCCACGGCATCACCGGCGACCAGCCGATCACCGTCAACAACGACGGCACGATCACCGGCCGCAGCGGCTCCGGCATCAACATGGACAGCGCGCCGAACTCGACGACGACAGTGACCAATCGCGGCACCATCACCGGCACGGCCGTCGGCGGTGCCGACGCCGACGGCGTCGATGTCGACGGTCTGGTCTCGATCGACAATTTCGGGACGATCGCGGCGGTCGGCCTGACCAGCGGCGCCAACGGCCTCAACGAGGCGCTCGCGATCGGCGGCGGCTTCGTCCACAACGAGGTGGGTGGCCTCATCATCAGCGATCAGCGCGCGATCACCGTGGACGACAGCAATGACGGTAGCGCCTTCGGCGTCATGACCATCATCAACGACGGCACGATCCGCGGCAACAACGGCGAGGCGATCTCGATCGTCGGCACCTTCGGCGACACCGTCACCAACACGGGCAGCATTTTCGGCAGCGTCGCCACCGACGGCGGCAACGATACGCTCACCAACAGCGGCTCCATCGTCGGTGACGTCTCGATGGGCGCAGGCGACGACAGCATCAATCTCGCCACCGCTTCGATCGTCACCGGCACGATCGACGGCGGCGACGGCGTGGACACGCTGGTGCTGTCGGGCAGTGGCTCCGGTTCGCTCCTTGGCACGGTCGTCAATGTCGAGAAGCTCGACGTCCAGAGCGGCGTCTGGCGGATCAAGGACGCGGCCGGCTATTCTGACATCCGGGTCGAAAGCGGCGCGGCGGTCGTGCTGGAGGGCTCGGCCAATGGAATGGTGGTTGCTGCGGGCGCCGCGCAGCTGGTGTTCGGTCTGGCCTCGAACTCCGTGATCTCGGGCAATCAGTACATCCAGATCGGCGGCTCGGCCAACGGCACGACGGTCGAGGCCGGCGGCGAGCAGGATATCCTCGGCGGTGGTATCGCGACCAACACCACCGTGGACGGCGGCACCCAGAACGTCTTCGGCGTTGCGATCCAGACCACGGTCGCGAATGGCGGCATCCAGCACGTTCACAACAATGCTTTCAACACCATCGTCAATGCCGGGGGTGAGCAGAACGTCTACATCGACGGGAGTGCGACCGGGTCCACCATCAATGCCGGCGGCATCCAGATCGATTGGGGCTTCACGATCATCACGACGATCAGCGGCGGCGGTCAGTACGTGTTCGGCTCGGCGAGCCTCACGACGATCAATTCGGGCCTGCAGGCCGTCGAGAGCGGCGGCACGGCCTCGGACACGACGATCCATGGCGGCAGGCAGGATGTCTATTTGGGTGGAACCGCGATCAACACCACGATGGATGGTGGTGTCCAGTCGGTCTATGGCGGCACGGTGGTCCAGACCACGATCAGCAATGGTGCCCTCCAGTGTCTCCACGGCAACGCGTCGATGACGACGGTCAACGCCGGCAGCCTGCAGAACGTCTACGCCGACGGTGCTGCGACCGGCACCACGATCAATGCCGGCGGAGTCCAGGTCGATTGGGGCGCCGCCAACGCCACCATCATCAACGGCGGCGTGCAATATGTGTATGGCAGCGCGACCGGCACGACGGTCCTGGCCGGCACGCAGCACGTGCAGGCCGGCGGCAGCGCGGATGACACCACGATCGGCTCGGGCGCGCTCGCCTTTGTCCATGCGGGTGGCACGATCGACGATGTGATCTTCGCCGGTCCCAATGCTTCGCTGGTGTTGGCCCAGGCGTCGGCCTTCACGGGAACGATCTCCGGCTGGCAGGACCATGACAGCCTCGATCTCGGCGACATCCTGTTCAACGACAGCCTGACCTCGCTGGCCTATGCGCAGAATGGCGACAACACCGGCGGCACGCTGACGGTTTCCGACGGTACCCACGTCGCGACGCTGCACTTGCTCGGTCAGTACAGCGCGGCCGATTTCGCGCTGTCCTCGGACGGGCACGGCGGTACCCTGATCACCGATCCGGCGATCGCGCAGCAGGCCCAACTCGCGCCGGCGCTGCACGGCTGATGTTGCGAGCGGCGGCAACGGCGATGGCGGGGTTTCCCTGCCATCGCCCTGCGTGAGCCAGTCCGGCAGGTTTCGCCTCCGGATACCGCATTTTTGCAAGCCGCCCCCTGCTAAGGGGCAATGGCGCCTGTGTCCGCTTCCCTATAATCCTGCCTTCAAGTCTTGAATCTAAGGCTTGGGGGCGACGGTTTGTGCCCCACCAAAAAACGTGTGGGAGGAAGCATGCGGAAACTCATTTGGGCTGCGACATCGGTTGCGGTCTTGACCGGGGCGTTGGCCCTGACCGGGCCGGCATCGGCCCAATCGCCGATCATCATCAAGTTCAGTCACGTCGTCGCCACCGACACGCCGAAGGGCAAGGCGTCGGAGAAATTCAAGGAGCTCGCCGAGAAGTACACCGGCGGGAAGGTCAAGATCGAAGTCTACCCGAACTCGACGCTCTACAAGGACAAGGAAGAGCTCGAGGCGCTCCAGCTCGGCAGCGTGCAGATGCTGGCGCCGTCCAATTCCAAATTCGGTCCGCTCGGCATCCGCGAGTTCGAGGTGTTCGATCTGCCTTACATCCTTCCGGACCTAAAGACGCTGCGGAAGGTGACGGAAGGCCCGCTCGGCCTCCGGCTGCTCAAGCTGCTGGACGCCAAGGGCATCACCGGCCTTGCCTATTGGGACAACGGCTTCAAGCAGATGAGCGCCAACAAGAAGCTGGTCGCGCCCGCCGATTATCAGGGCGTCAAGTTCCGCATCCAGTCCTCGCGCGTGCTCCAGGCCCAGTTCAAGACGCTCGGTTCGCTGCCGCAAGTAATGGCCTTCGGCGAGGTCTACCAGGCGCTGCAGACCGGCGTGGTCGACGGCCAGGAGAACACCTGGTCGAACATCTATACCCAGAAGTTGCACGAGGTGCAGAAGTACATCACCGAGACCAACCACGGCTACATCGGCTACGTCGTGATCGTGAACAAGAAGTTCTGGGACGATCTGCCGGCCGACATCCGCGACCAGCTGTCGAAGGCGATGAAGGAAGCGACCGACTTCAACAACGCGCAGTCGCAGAAGGAGAACGACGACGCGCTGGCCGAGATCAAGAAGAGCGGCAAGAGCGAGATCATCAAGCTCACGCCGGCCCAGGACGAGGCGATGCGCAAGGCGATGGAGCCGGTCTACAAGGACGCCGCAGGCCGCGTCGGCCAGCCGCTGATCGACGAGTTCCAGAAGGAAGCCAAGAGCGCGACGAACTGATCCGGATCGACCATCAATGAAGGGGCTTCCGTGCAGCCTGCGCGGAGGCCCTTTTTGTTGCAAATCGTTTCAGTCTGCATCTGAATGGACATTCAGGGGAGTTACATCTTCGTAAGAACGCTCTCTCTGTCCAAGTTGTAAGTTGCGCGTCAGCCGTCCGGCGCTCATCCTCACCAGCATCCTTCCAGAGGAGGTCCGTATGAGGAAGTTCACCATCGCCGCCATCGCCGTGCTCAGCATCGCCGGCTCGGGCGCGGTCTATGCCCAATTTCATCGCCCGTGGATGGAGCACTTCCGCCACGTCCGCATGAACCCGGAGGACCGCGCCGCCTTCGTCGACGCGCGCATCGCCGCCGTCCATGCCGGGCTGAAGCTCAACGCCGACCAGGAGAAGCTGTGGCCGCCGGTCGAGGCTGCCGTGCGCGACTTCGCCAAGCTGCGCATTGACCGCGCCAACGCGCGGATGAATGCCGGCCCGGGTGACGCCGGCAAGGACGCCGACAAGCCCGAGGATCCGGTCGCCCGCCTGCGCCAGCGCGCCGAGGACATGGGCGCGACCTCCGCCGCCCTGAAGAAGATCGCCGATGCCGCCGATCCGCTCTACAAGACGCTCGACGAGGGCCAGAAGCGGCGCCTTGCCGTGCTGACCCGCCACCGTGGCCCGTTCGGCGGCGGTGGGGACGGCCCGTCCCGACACTTCATGGAACGCGGCATGGACCGCATGATGGAGCGCGGCATGGACCGCTTCCACGGCGACCGTGACGGCGGCCCGGACCGGGATCGCGAGGGCCGGCTCTGAGCCACCCCGTATTTCCCGAGGAATTAACCCTGGGATCAGCCTTGGCGAAGCCGCTGGAATCCAGCGGCTTTTCGCATTTTCGGGCCTGTGGAAGAACCTTGGAAAACATGCGCCACATCGCTTGCCATATCCGGATCGCTTTGCTAAACGACCGGCCTCGCAAGGCATTGACCGCCTTTCGGGCGCATAGCTCAGTTGGTAGAGCAGCTGACTCTTAATCAGCGGGTCCCAGGTTCGAGCCCTGGTGCGCCCACCATATAAATCAAACACTTAGCGCTGATCGCAATACGGTAAGTGGCTTCATTTTACAGGTCATTTTACAGCTTTGTTCGCGCTTCGAGCTTCAGCACCGCGGCTTCGGCGAGCTGAATATCTCGGCCAAGATAGTGTGCATCGAGAATGGCCTCGACGTCCTTTAGCGAGTGACCAGTCACGGCCGCGATCTGCGGCACGCTCGCGCCGGCAATTGCCAACCGAACCACGGCGGTACCTCTCAGGTCGTGAAACGTGAGGCCGCTGATGCCAGCTCGTTCGCATGCCTTTGCCCACGATGTCCGAAAGCCATCTGACGTCCAGGGCCGCCCGAGCGTGTTCGTCAGGATGAGCGGTCCTCGGCGCTCGGTGGTGTCGAGTAGAGCTCGCAGAGGGCCTCCGGCGGGCATTGCGACACGCCGGCCGCCTTTCGACTGCCGAAGGCGAATATAAGGGCTCTCGTAGGCTGACCAAGGCAGTCGCAGCATGTCTCCCTGCCGTTGCCCGCTCCATAACGCCAAGATCAGCGCGAGCTGGATCTCGCTGGATGCGACCGCGAGGACAGCGGCAATGTCTTGCTCGGTCCAGACCTTTTCCTTGCGGTCCGCTACGTAGAGGCGGCCGCCGCGCTCGCATGGATTGGTGCTGACAATGCCGCGGTCCTTCGCGAAAGACAGGATGCGGGCCAACACCGTCCATGCCAGATCAGCCTTACGCGGCGTGTTTGCGTACTTGTCTCGCCAGCTCTTGAAGTCGCCGCGAATCCTACGGTCGGCGAGGGCAGCAATTGGCAAGTCGCCGAATTCTTCTTCAATCAGCTTTATGTATCTCAGGTAGTCACGGCGGGTAGACGCCGCGATCCTATTGAACTCTGGCGCCGCCTTGTATTGAGTGATGATCGACATGAACGACCTTGCGTTGGGCTTGCGCAAGTTCGCGTGTGCGTCTTGGTACTGCCGGACAAAGTCAGGGGTGCCCGGTATGGCCATGATCTGCGGACCGCCGCGATAGGCATAATAGTAGGTTTTCATCTCGCCGTTCGCGAGCGGCACCTTGACCTTATGAACTCCTTTCAGAACGACGCGCACGATTTTCTCTCCATTCGTCTAAAGCAGATGATTCTTGTTTCGGTTGGAGGCCGCTCATTGCGTCTAACGCGATGTCGATAGCTTTGAGATCCCAGCGCGTTGTACCGGCGAGCGGTGGAGGTAGCCTGCCGGCTCGCACCCAAGCGGAAAAAGCGCTCGGCGATAGGTTGCAGTAGGCAGATGCTTGCTGCCTGCTCAGCAACCGAGGCGTGAGCGGTCGGCAGAGCGTCGAGCCGACGTCCTGGGTTGTGGTTGAGTTTGAGAAGTGGATAGCCGCACCGGTGCTTCCACGAGATGTGCGACGATCAGAAGCGGGCGAATGTTCGTCCGTTAGGCGCGCTTTGCGCGCGCTGTCAGCAAAGTCCGACTCCATTTTGACGTGCCAGTCGCCGGTACCAACGGCGATTGTTTCACGTGACTCGTCTTAAGACTGAGTGGGAGAGAAGGATCGAAACACCGGATGACCGTGTGTTAGCATAAGGTTACATCAGATCGGCGGTGAAGTCAAAGGCGGGATCGGCAAACATGCTGCTTGCCGATCTGCCGATGTTGCATCCTACGCACTGCTCGTCCGACGCCCCCAGTTGATTTCTAGGGACCGCCTGCGGATGCCGTCTGGCCAGATGAATTGACCCTGATTGTCATGCGACCTCGAGAGAGTGATCCAGCCGCGCCGCTCCAACTCGTCCATGACCATCCTGCGCTGCAAAGGATTGCTGAAAGTCCGATTGAATTTGTCGTTCTTGATAACGCAGCGGTACCGACCTGGCCTCGGCTCAACGTATCCATCGATCGAAGAGTACTCGCTACGCTTAATTTTGCGACTTCGTGGCAAGCTCTCTAATCGAGCCTTGAGCAATTGCCATCCGGCTCGACGAGTTCGCTCCTCTGAAGCAAGGCTTTCAAGAGCCGCGTTGCAGGTTTTTGACAATGCATCCAGCAGCGCGTGCTGCGTCCACGGCAGACCAGCGCCTTCAATTGCTAGTGCGCCGCCGGCGTAGATGAGACCAAACTTCCGAATTATGTCCGCCTCCAAAAGGCTCGTTTGCGTCGCATGCTTGGCCGTAAACCGCTTTACGTGATGGTCAATCTTGTTACGTAGGTCGTTTCTCCCTCGGATAAGAAACCTGACGTATTTCGTGAATATGTGGCCATGATTCCGAGAGCACGCGACGTGTATGGAGGAAAACATGGCGTCAAGCTCTGTTTGCGTCAGTTTTTCGGCATTCTTTGCTCGATCGAAAATGTGACCAAGGCCGTCGAAGTAGACAGGTACATCGATCAACCGGCGGCTTTCACCGCCTGTTCGTTTCTCGCCGCAGCTTGCGGCAAGGTCTGCAATGGTGGTTTCAGCGGAAGTAAGTGAAATGAGCCGGTACTGGCCACCATTTTGTGGGCCGTCGTCAAATACTCGACTGCGCCGCTTCGTCGAACCGGTGCTCAGGTTATATGCAAAGTCTCTAGCACTACGGTACTTCTCCTTCTCTGTTGCAGATGGCATCTTGTTGAGATCGTCCACGACCAGCAGGCAGTCATTGTGGGCCCGAAGAGCAGGTTCAAGGCCGGCCAAGGTTGCATTCCAGCTAAGCAGGTGGTCCAGCTCGCCAACCGAAAAGACAGACGCGCCCGCGAGCGTAGCTGTCGTCTTGCCGCCACCCGTTTTGCCAGACAGGCAGATCCCAAATGACTGCTGATTTGCCATCCGCAGGAGAGGGGCTGCGAACGCGCAGGAGATGGTCAGCATCATGCCAGAGGACTTGGCCGCAACGGTGCCAATTAACTTGATCCAGTCGACCGATTTACCGGTTGGTCGCAGGTACGCAGGAAGCAGGACTGTGTGGGAAAGGCCGCGAATATGAGACGCGGCCTTCCCAATCGACCGCGACGGCAAGACAAAGCCATTCCGTCGGGGCAGCCAACCGGCTGCAGCGGCGTATGAACACCTAGTTTGCGGCTGACCGGCGGCGGCAGATTCAATGTCAGACCTATTCAAGATTGATGGGTGAGCGTTCTTGTTCTTGAGTCGACCTCGGAAGTCTTCCCACCTATCTGCTTCGGCGGGCTTCAGCTCAATAATGCCTTCGGCCCCGTCCTCGCGTGTGAAAGCATATTGTTGAATGAATTCTTTGTCGGTGAGATCCTCGATCAGCGCGACCTTCTTCAGAAACGGCATATTCACCTCCTTATTCGCGCGCACGGAATGCACGGCGCCGGAAGCGTCTTAGTTATAGAGTTCTGAGGAGCGAAGTAATACGGCGGGAGTTTGCTGGACTAGGCCAACAACCTTCTAGCCTACTTCACCAATTAATTTCGGAGCCTGATAAGTTTTCAAAATGGCAATTTGGCCCTCGTCAAATTCTGGGAGCTCCATTTCAACAGAGGCTACCTTGGGTGGGAATTTGACGAACTTGAAGCGCGAGCGACTTCGTGGGTCCAGCCGCGAAATGAGACGGTCTTGGCAAAATTTCGCCACGCCAAAAAAGTCGGCGACTCGATCTGGCGTGTCCAGAAACCTACCGACTTCATTGATAGTCTTAGTTTCGTCAGGGGAGCGTCGGATCAGCTTTTCGAATCCCAATGATTCCGCAGACCAAATAAATGGGCCAGCCACAACATGGCTTACCCAGCTCTTCTTGAGTGTAGCAGCGGATCTCTTGTATTCCTTTTTTTCTCTTTCTTGCACCTCTTTGGCGACGAAGCCTCCCTCTTCGATGAAGTGCAGAGCTTTCAGCAATGAAGGCCGCCGCTCAAAAGGGCACATCATGAAGAAATCAATGATCTCGAATATGTTAACCATCTCGTTGTAGAGGCTTTCGAATTCCAAGCGGAAAGTGTCACCTAGCGGGAAGCCGACCAGGGCTCTAGCAAAAACCTCCTGCGAGAACAGAGGGTTCTCTCTGACTAAATGTGCTCGCTTTGCTTGGCTCAGGCTTAAAAAGAAATTGGCTGCCCCAACGACTTGTCCCATGGAGACAAGGTCTGGCCTTGTCGGAAAATGCATCCAAGTGATTAAGCCAATGAGAGCCAATTCGCGTTCCAGGGAAAATCGCTGCTTGCGTTCGCCAGATATGATCGCGACAGCGTCAGTAGTGTCGAACTTTGGTGGCCGACGAGTATTTGCCATAGGTGCTAAAGACCGTGCATTTTGTGCAGTGATTCGGATCACTCGCACTGTTGCACAGATTGCACATGGATTCTGGACGGATAATTTCCCTTATTAGAGAGCTCGGATTGCACGATGCTAACCGAGGCATCTGTGGAAGGTCGAACCTTCTAGGTCCAGAATTTGGCACGGACCGCACGGTCTCTACCGTCGGCACATTGGTGCTGTTGCTGCTGCTTGAACACACCAACCTACCAACAGACGCTCTACAGCCCCCAATTGGACGCTTTGAGCCACCTTTGGTCAGAATCGCGTGACGCGACGACTTGTAAAGCATCTCCAGCACATCATTGGAGATGGTCATGAGCTTTTTTTCCAACACCAGGATCGAATATTGGCAGGCGCGACAGCATTCGGCCCAGCGCCGTGCCTTTGAGAAATCTAATCACCGCCACACGTTGTCCCGCGGTGACCGAGAGTTACCTAAACCAAAGTTCAGATATGACCTGTTGGCCGTAAATTCGTTCTCACGGCGAAGATGGGGGGAAGTCGTGAGTGGCGAGCTGTCGCGTTTTTTCTGCGACGGCGGAGATGGCACCACGCACGCCGGGGATGTCTATTTCGTGTCCCTCATGGACATAACTTGCGCGCGGTCGCCGGAAGAGAAATTGACGGATAATGAGTTGCAGATGATGAAAAACCGGCTCAGGTTCGGTCTACGAGATTTCGCTTATTTGGGTATGGTCGAGCCTGCCTACTACGTCAATCTGCAGCAGGGCGTGCGGTACAACGGGAGGCGGTGCATGTACTGGCACCTGCATGCCCTCGTATGGGGTGTTTCACGTAAGGAGCTGAAGAAGCGGCTGCGGAAGCTTGTGCGCTCGGGCCACTACAGCGCAATCGCCGATGGTCTACGCGCTACTCACATCCGCAAAATCAAACAAGGTCGCCTGCCAAGGTATGTAGCTTACCTGCTGAAATCGCCATGCAGAGGTTATCGACTCTCCGTGCGAGATCGGGAAGATGAGTCGGGGCGGCCGATCATCGATGCCGACGGCGTAGTCTTGCGGCAATTCAAACAAGGGAAGGCCAATCTCCGGTATTGCGAAAGGATTGCGATTTTCCACGCGATGAAGCACCTTCACCTTGACAAGCTCGCTGTGGCTGGAGGAGACGGTGCAAGTCTTCTCAAGACCGCCAAACGCATCGCTTTGAGGGACGACACTACGACGCTCAGAAGCTGCATCCCCGGTCCAATTCGCCGAAAGAGGAAGCGGACAATTATGGTTCGGCGCTGAATCCGCTTCTAGCTCTCAGCATGAAAGCCGCCGTCATGCCCTCGCCGGGTTTCGGGTGCCCAAATTCCAAATTTTGACTGAGTGGCGGGGCGGTTAGAGCGCGAGGACAGGGGCATTAATGTGAACTTGTAAACGATCCTTGTCCAGCTGCGACGTCGCGGCCGACAAGGAGAAATTCAATGGACGTTAAGCTCGACGCTATTATTGCTGAGATCGCCCGAACTCTCGATCTCAGTCTACGAATGCAGGATCCTGAGTTCGCGACGATACCGAAACCCCAAAGGATGCACTTCATCACGAGGAGCCTTGCAGGTCACGACATCGCAAGGGGCGAAAAGTACGGTGGGAGGAAAGTGCGGCGCTGGCGACCCTCGCGCCATCTCGAAAAATTCGCTGGTGTGAAGAACCATGGCATACCGGACGAGATCGAGAGGATCGAGGCGCCAGTAGCAATCTCGACGCTTGTCGATGAATTTTACGAACTTCTGGATATCAACGATGAACCGATCAACGAGGTGGCCGACTACGTTCTTCGTCTTTTCGGGATGCGCTCGCTGGGCCTGCTTGAGTACCGCGGGAAAGAAAGATGGCTTCTGTCAGTTCGATAGTTCAGAAAAGCGCATCGACGTGGTCGATGATGCTGGGAACAAGACCGACTTTGTGGACAAGTATTTGGTGTAGTGTTCCATCCGAAGCGACAGCGCCGCTATAATCTCGGCGTTGATGACCGGTGCGGAGCGTTTGGACTCCGCACCGGTTCTTGCTTCTTCGGGGATGCATCACAGTCGTCCCAATCGCCATGGGACAATCGCGAAGTGGCCGCCTCCGCTTCCACTTGATCTTGACCGCTAACCCCGCGCATCCCGCCAACCCGTCGTACCGCCGCGCGAATTGCTGGAGCTTTGTGGTCGGGGCCATCGTAAGAGTTGATTTATTTTTGGGGCCCGTAACCCAGCGGCTCGTTTGCTTGTGGCACGCGTGAGGTAGAACGCCGAAAATCACCGCGTGGACCCCGCTACTAATATCTGTCTCAACATTAGCAGCTGGTTGTAACCATTGGGGCGCTCCCAAGTCGTGTTTTCTTGCGTGTTGGCGGTCAAAAAAACTCAATGCGCGGTCGTCGAAATTGCACCGGCCATTCTGGTTTCTTCATCAATTCTGGCCGCGCGCGACGCTTCTAAGATCTGTCTGTAAAGACTCGATCCAATTCTCGGGATCAACAGGCTGACCGTTTTCCCGGCGCCGAGTACGTAGCCCAGCGGCAGTTTTCTAGCCAGCGCGCACACCCCGGCGGGCTGTCGGATCAGGATACGGCAGTTCAGGTCCATAGCCGCGGAGACGATGCCGTCCCTCAGGACTGTGAACCGAGCGCCGCGGGGATTCCCGTCGTCATCTAGTCTGAGGACATAGACTTGGTCTGCCCCCGACGGTTCTTCTCTCTGGCCCATGCAAAGCTCGTCCTATCGAAACTCAATGCCTTTGGCGAAGTGCTTTGTTCTGATCGCGGAGATGATCGTCTGCATCATGTCTTTTTCCGCAGCCGGATTGTAGCTCAGGTGCCAGCCCATAAAGTCGTGCGCTGGCGCATTCACCGGAAAACCGTGATTGGCACCTTGATACCCGATCATCTGCACTGGAACAGACCGTTTCGTCCTCGTCAGTTCTTCGCACCATTTGGGATTATTGGCGTCGTCATGGTCCCCCATAAAGACGACAATCGGACCCGTATATATTGCGGAATGCTGCAAAGACGGGCTGCAACCTGGAGCGACCGCGAATGCTGCCACAAAATGGTGTGGGTGATCTGATTCCTGCGTCGTCATTGACACCAACGTCGTTGTGCCACCGTTGCTGTAACCCATGAGGTAGACTTCATTGGCCTTTGCCAGCTTCTTCTCGATGAGGTAGTCGAGCGCGGAATAGGCATCGTCGGCTCGGCGACGACCCCAGTGGAGGTCAGCAGGCCCGCAGGTCCGATCCACATAACGGGTCGTGAGGCTGTCGAGCACCAGTATGCCGACGCCTTGTGGGTTGAGTACGTTGGCAACGTGTGCCGCCCATTCCTTGGAAAGTGTCCCGAGGCCGTCGCAGCCATGCAACAAAATGACAAATGGTGTCGGACCCCTCACGTCTTTTGGAGAGTAGATGAAGGCGTTCAGTTCGCCGTCCTTCTGCACTTCGTCGAACTCTTCCGGCGTGCCGTTCTTGAAGTTTTTCGAGAAGCCAGAATCATAGGGGTTGTCCTTGGACCAGTGCTTGTTCGAATTGTGCGGGTAGTCACCCTTCCACGGTATCTTGACTTCTTCAGCGGATGTAGCGGCGGAGAGAAAAAGCAACATCAACAGGAATATGGATTTCATATGCTTTGATCCATAGGTTGTCGGCCCGCCGACGAGATGTCGGCGACGCGTACGCAGATTGTTTGGGGCTAGATCGAATAGTTGGTGCGAAAATGCCGGGCTCTGTTTTGGGTCCGGCATTTTCTATGGCCTTAACTTTCGACCGACGCGTAGATTAAGAAGCCGATGATCAGGCAGACGACCCACGCGACCGCATAATAAGGGCGCTGCTTCAGGCGCTTCGCCCTCATGAACAGGTAAACTGGCGTAAGCAGAACGGATGTGACGCGGGTTGCCCGGGAGCCATAGCCTGCTTGCTGCAACCTGCGATCATCGAGCCAACCGAGCAGGCCGTTAATGACGACGGGTACCTGGAACGGCAGCCCCCGGCTGGCATGGTACGGAATACCGAAAGCTACGGCGCGGGCCGCAGCGTCCTGGTTGCTGGCGCTCACCATAGCCTCGATCACCCCCAGGACGATTGGTAAGAAGGCCAGCGTCCAGACGTAGCCGTTGCCGATGTGCTTCGACGAAATGGCGGGTGGCTCGGAGGCTACAAGTTCCCCGAGGTCGCTCTCTCGGAGGGGTTTCCATTCAGGCATATCCTTTCGCCAAACCTGAGTGTCGGTCTCGATCTCCTTCTTGTTCAGGAGATTCTTGATGGTCGTCGCGGTCACCGGGCCTCGCCGAGCGCCGTTTACGACGTAGTGCCACTCGTTTGGCCCTGGCTGGCTGGCGGCTCCAAGATCCGGCAGCGGCGGTGGTGCAGAGAGTTCTTCAGTCACTTTGGTGTTCCTCTTTCCAGTGAAGGTGTTGGAAGTTGCCCTCGCTTCGATGCCAGATTCTCGCTCAATAGGGAATATAATCCCTAGAGACTATATGCCCGATGATGCTCCATCCAGCAATGCAGGATTGGCGCGTCATTGTTGGCAAGAATGTCCGGTGTATTCGCCAGCAGCGTCGGCTAACCCAAGAAAAGTTAGCGTTCGAAGCTGACCTTGACTTGACCTACATCGGCGGGATCGAGCGAGGGCGGCGTAACCCCAGCCTCTTAGCGATGGCTCGAATTGCTGAGGCCTTGTCGGTGCCGCTCGTCAAACTCTTGAGCGAACAGTGAGGGTAGGCTTGGTCGATCGAGAAGGCGGCTAGTATTCGTCCGCCCTCATGATCGTGATAATTCGCTCGGTGACAGCAGGGTCCGCCGGATTGGGTGAGCGGAAGTTGAGCGACTTGTCAAAGTAATCGATCTTGAACATCACGGCGGTGCCGTCGAAGTCAAAGACGCCAAAATCATGCTCCTCGTAGGGATCGTTGGCGTGGCAAAAGTCGTCGAAGACGGCGATGGTCTTGACCAAGCGTTCTACGGCCTCGGGACCGAGCTCGGCGATGCCTGCTGTGATGACGGCGCCGCCGCCGAGAAGGTGCTTCCGAAGCTCGTCGTTGAGCATGCGTATCCGGTCCGTGTCCGTGTGCAGGGACATGGTTGTTCTCCATAAAGTCTGTTGGTTGGTGGGCCTGGCTCGCGTCTGCTGAGCGTCAGGCAGGGGCAGGTGGTCGAGGCCCGGGCCGTGGTCCGGGCTTGGCGCTAAGAGAGCTGGTTATTTTGGACCGGGGTTTACAAGCCCCACCTGGGCGATATGCCGGACGTAGGTGCCCTTGTCCGGGTAGTCGCGAAGCTGGAGGGTCAGCACCTGGTCCTCCCGCTTGGTTACGAGGCAAGGCCACCAACCAAACCCGGGGTCATCGTCCTCGACGAGCACCAGTTGGCCGACTGCGATGCTCTCCCACGTTCGCGGTAGGCCAGCCGCAACAACTCCGCCTGCCTTTGCCTTTTCAGGGGATGGCGCTGGGGCGGGCTGTTGAACCTTGCTTCCGTCGCCAGGCATATCGAGTGCGGCTTTGAGCTTGCCCAAGAGGTCCCGCCGGATCGGTGGCACGAATGCCTTGCCGCTTGCATATAGCCTCCCCACGGGCAGCTTCATGCCGATCTCAGTGACTGCTGGCGAGGCCGGGTGCACGGTCGCTAGCTTCATCTGCGCCGCCGCACTAGCGACTTTCTCGTTGAACTCCGGAAACCGCGCGCCCCGTGGCTTTCCCTCTTCATCAAGACCGAAGACAAAGAGCTTGTCTGATGTGCTGGCCGTTTTCTTTTCTGGCTGCTTTCCCATGTTTCTCCTCCTCAAAAGCAGACGGGGCCCAATAGGGCCCCGTGGTCTGCGGTTCTAGCGATGTCATGGCTTGGCCATGGTGGCGGGCCAAGCGCCCGCCGAGGCAAATCAATCACGGAAGTTTCTCCACTATAAATTGCAAAGTCGTTGTTAGACCTTGCAGAACGAGTATAGGTGAATCGCCTTGATGCCTCAAGCGAAATCTGCGCCAAAATAAACTATAAGTAACTGTTTTTACGTATATTTTTGCGATTTTAACGGTATTCGGCCGCATCTTTGGTGCAGGTGGCAGTAGCCGATTTGGCAGGCTCGACGGTCGTCAATTCGGTTGCCATTACAGAGGTTGAGTCCGCTCTCAGAACACAATCTCCAGATGCTATTTTGGACGAACCGCGCGAACCTCTGCGGGAACGCCGGGTTCAGAGTGCGCGTATCGATACGGCCAGCCACGGTCCTGATGATCTCCGCGCAGCCACCCGGGCCATAACAAGCGGCGCCATAAGCGTGAGAGCCACCGCAGTCCTGTAAAATGCCCGTGCGGTGCAGAAAGTTATGAACGAGCGTGTCTACCGCGATCATTGCGGTACCGGTTTCAAGCCAGAGCGGCCGATGTTCACGCGCGCCGATCAGCAGCGTCGAGAGCGTCATCATCAATATCTTGTCGGAGACGCCGTAAACGTTGCGCAGGGGGCCGATCAAGGCTTCCTGACGCGCCGCCTCCAGCTTCGCCATTGTCGCGCCTTTCGCGCCATTCAGCTGGCTGTCGATCCAACCCACCAAGTCGCCGTCGGCGAGGTCGCGGACGAACAAGAAGAGCGAGTACGCGGTTTGATTCAGTCGGCCGTTGCGAAGGTGCGGCCGGGGCAGGGCGCATTCATCGATGTGGTCGGGCTCAGCGCAGGTGAAGCTAGTCTTGTCGTATCGGCAGCCTTCAAAATGCCAGTAACTGCGCAGTTTGGGGCAAGATGGCGCATTCTTCTCGCTCGCCGTAATCGCCGCCCAAGACGCCGTGCCATGCTTGTTGATGTAGCCGCGCGCGACGCGGTCGGAGATGCCTTGGAAACTAAACGTTGTGACCAGCCAGTCGAAAATCGGCGGCGTGTCGGAGAGGGCGACAGCACAAACCAAGCCTGCGTGCCGAGCCTCGTGGTCGATCTCCTCAAGGAACGACATCGACCCCGCGACCGCGCAGACAGTCCGTATCAAGTTTTCAGCCCGGCCGAGCGGATCGGAGGATTTCGTGGCGGCCGACTTCTTGCCGACAGCTAGTTTTGCCGAGCGCCTGCTCGGAACGCTGGTGGCTAGATGAGGGATACCAGCCTCCGTTGAGCGTCGCTATCGCCGTCGATATAGCGCTGTGTCGTCTGGATGGATCGGTGGCCGGCGAGCAGTTGGACGTCTCGCAACGAACCGCCGGCCTTGTGAACCGAGCGGGCCGCTCGCGTGATAAAGGTTCGACGCCCGGAGTGCGATGAGCATCCTTCGAACCCGAGCTCCTCATAAGCGCGGCTGAACCAGACGACGATGCTCATCGGTGTCATCGCGCCGCCGCGCTCAGATCGAATGAGGGGACCATGCGCCCGAGACAGCCGCCGCACCTCGACGAGTGCCTGTCGAAGCTCAGGATGAATTGGTATCGAGCGGCCGCTGCGCTTCTTGGCGATCTCGTCGCGAACTTCAAGCGTGCTGCCGACTTCGCCGCTTGGGTCGAGCAGCATGGCCCATGTCAATTTGGCAATCTCGGCGGCGCGAAGACCTGCCTTGACCGAGAGCAAGACGATGAGGCGGTTGCGTAGTGGGTGGCGAGAGCGCGCGGCGAAAAATAAGAGATCGTCGATATGATCAGTCGAAAGTGTCTTGGCTTGCTTGCCGGCCATCGTACTTAAACCAGTTACAGCGAGATTCTAAACAATCAGGCTCTGCGTGCAAGGGAAAATCTAGCATGTCTCTGACTGATAGAGTTTCAAGTTTTCCTTATCAGTCCGCAGCTGCAGTGCGCTCCGCCTGCCTAAGATCATGTGCAAAGTGTGCGGCACGGCGTGCACAGACTGCTCGCCGCAACGTAGTTGCCTATGGCGAATGCAAATTGCAGTTCAGTCACTTCTCATCAGAGGTCGTCTACCGCAAAGGCGGAAAGTGAACTTGTAAAGGATCGGACCGGGATCGTCGTCTCGGGCAGAGCGATGCTCTGAACCAGTGGAGATTAGTGATGGGTGAAAACTCAAAAATAGAATGGTGCGATCATACGTTCAATCCATGGATTGGCTGCCAAAAAGTTTCGTGGGGATGCGACCATTGTTATGCCGAAACAATGATGGATCGCCGGTACGGAAAAGTGCAGTGGGGTCCACATGGCGAGCGCCACCGAACGTCAGAGCAAAATTGGAGGAAGCCCGTCCGGTGGAACGCGCAAGCTGATGCTTTTAGAAAGGAAAACGGTCATCGACCGCGCGTATTCTGCGCATCGCTCGCGGACGTTTTCGACAATCAGGTTGATTCATCGTGGCGCGACGATTTGTTCGCTCTGATGCGCAGGTGCAAAAAGTTGGATTGGCTGGTGCTAACGAAGAGACCCGAAAATATAGAAAGAATGTTGCCGTCTGATTGGCGCGATGGGGATTCCAACGTTTGGCTCGGAACGACGGCCGAAGATCAGAAACGATATGATCTCCGGTGGAAACGTCTAAAGAAGGTGCCAGCGGTTGTCCGGTTCATCTCTTACGAGCCTGCTCTTGGGCCGCTGCGATTGCCTTCCAATGGGTCGCTGCCGGATTGGCTCATATGCGGTGGGGAAAGTGGGGCGGAT
This sequence comes from Bradyrhizobium sp. Arg816, assembly GCF_029989365.1. Classification (GTDB taxonomy): domain Bacteria; phylum Pseudomonadota; class Alphaproteobacteria; order Rhizobiales; family Xanthobacteraceae; genus Bradyrhizobium. The sequence goes on from NZ_JAPRAQ010000005.1 coordinate 202,976, forward strand.
GCCCGTTCTATGGACCCGCAATGGGTTCGTGATGTCATCGCCGATTGCCGCCGTTCTGGTGTTGCGCCGTTTCATAAGCAGTGGGGTTCGTATCAAAACAACCCGCTTGTCGTGGAGAAGGGCATGTTGGCTCGTGAAGCACGAGAAGTCGATGCAGAAGGGAAGGGTGGCGGATTGGTAGACGGGAAGCTCGTTCGCAATTTTCCAAGCCCGGACTAAACTCGAACGGTCCAGATGCGATCTGCGGCGGGTATCTCCGATCTCGTCTGCACAACAATGCCGTCGGCATCACCCGCCGTGCCGACGGTCGATTTGATCATGGCGCTGCGCTCACCTCAGCGGCGCTGACGAAGATCACGAGACGCGAAACCTAGTCATCCCTGGCTGGGGAGGACCTGCCGTGTACCCGTATTCGCAGCAACGAGGGCGACGCTTTAGGCCAAGATCGGGACTGATAAGGAAATCAGAATTTTCTTATCAGTGTCGACTGACTCCTTTTTGGTAGAAAGCTTGTCAGTCATTTTGGGACCCGGACGCATTTGGCGGCTCAAAAAATCAAACTTGTAAATGATGCCGTGATGGCAATTTGCGCATCACCGCAATGTATCAGGAGAGAGATCAATGTCGAGAAAAGCGAGACTGACGGATCGAAGGATTATAGCGAGAGTCCCGACCAAAGGAGACGAGATGACAACAGACGACGACGTCGACAATTGGCTGAAAAACGCCGTCGCCGCCGACAGTGTCGGAAAGAGCGAAGTCGAATTGCGCGCCCAGCGCGCCTACGCCTTAGAGGGGCTCGTGACGGCCCTCGCCGTCGATGTTGCCAAAGAACTGACGGTGCTGAGCGCGATGGATATCGAAACTATCGACCCCGACCAGCATGTCGAGACGATGACCGCGCTGCTCGAGGCGGATGAATTCGTCACTCTCTTGTTGCTCTCGATTGACGAGATCAGCCGGCAAGTCGCTAAAATTCGGAACACTCGGCGGCAGTCCGGGATAGGACGTCGCAAGCGAACGAAAAAAGACAAGAAAACGTCGCTCCATTAGAGACTGACAAAGAAAAAATTGTCTCGGCGCAGAACTCGGCGTCGAGACTTTTTTAGCTCAATAAGGATCTAACATGCTCTTCAGGGCAGTCCAATGATCAGTCTAAAACCTGATCTCATCCGATGCTTCGCTGGAATTCGGGGGCGATTGCCTGAAGGTAGCAGTATTAAAATGAGAGAAAGCTTATCAGTTTCCGGATGGACACTACGCGGCTAACGTCTTCCGATCCTGAAGATGGTAAGTGCTGGCCGAGAGTTTCTCAGCGGAGATCTTCCTCGAGCTTATTCCAAGGCAACAGAGCTCCTGAACATAATAGCGATAAGTTATCGAGTCGTCTGTCGAGGCTAATGGATCGACGGAAGCCACGGCTGGCTATTCGCGGAAGCGAACATCTCATTTGGCAGCGCCGGGTCTTTTGGGGATGTTGGTCCGGATCAACGTGTTAATTGCAAGACTTATGTTTGTTGCGGTCTCTGCATCGCACGCTGTGATCGGAAGGAAACCCCATTCATCGCCGTCGGCATCCTTCCAAAAGCAAGTAAGTTGATCATCCTGATACCTATCCCTGCAGTGGACGGCGACGATTGCTGGCCGACTTCCATCCTCCAATTTGAACGCGGCGTCTACGCTTGCCGGCTCAGATTTGACCAACTTCGAAAACGGAGTGGAAAAGGTCCTCTCTAGCACCTCGCCACTTCCGAATCGCCTCACTCGTTTGATTCGCAGCGTCTTCTTATCTCCAAGGAAAGAATTTACGTCATGATAGAACCAGCTCCCGTAAGTGCCGTTTTCTCCACCAATCTTGACTTCGATTGGCTTGTTTGGACATCGCAGCGACAGCGCAAGCACTTCGACCGCGTCCTCGCTCTCACCCGCGCAAAGACTCACGGAAGGCAGGTAGGCAACTAAGGCAAAAAGCAATGCTAGATGATACTTGTGCGAGCATTTCATACCTACACCCAGAAACTTCTTTTGGCACTCACCAAGGCAATCGAACTAGCCTAGTATCCTGTAATCCGCACTCCGGACCGTTCACATCTGGATTATCCCATCTGAATTCGGGGCTGAGAATAACTACAATCACGCCGTCAATATTGCGGCACCTGTAATTGTAGGTCTCAAGCCGATTATCTCGGCAGATGCGACCACCAGCCACATTCGTGCATTTTGGATCTGCCAGAATTCGCTCCTCCCTCAGGCGCTTTCGTTCTTCCGCAGCCTCCCATTGGGCACGGGCTTCATTATTTTTCCTCTCGCGTTCTTCGAGATAGGGCCGCTCCAATTCTTTCGTGCGCTCAAAAGCTGCGGCATTTTTCTCGTCGACCCCGACGATCTTCGCGCGTGCGGTCTCCTTCGCATAGACCAGCTCTGACGCTTGTATCTTGTGGTTCCCGGAGGATTGTCGATTTGTCGATGGCGCTGCAGTTGCGCTTGGTATTGTTGACTGAGCTAGTTGGACCCAAACGCGATGGCTCCCCGGTGGTACACCGAAGGGTCTGGCGCCGCATCTAGGCTTGCCTGTCACGCAGTCTCCGCTCGATGGTTGCTCTCGCGCATCCACATTGTTCGGCAGCGCGATAAGCGCAATAAGTATGGAGAGAGCCATCTGAGCTCCGTAAAGCGCGAGTCGGTGTGCCACGATAGACCTCGTCACGGTTCGGGCCTGCACTTTGTCATTATACCATACCATAGACAGCAAGAGCTTTACCCGGCGAGAGACGCTCAGATGTGTCAGGATTGCTTCCCGATTGCGGTCTGCTTGGATCCTACTGTTGCCCGTCCGAAGTCTGAGGCCGCTTTAGCGGTACCTAGAGACGACCCCGCTCTAAGCAACGGCGCATTGATTGCGCATTGCTTGTAGGTTGTTTTTTGAGTCTCTAATGCTGGCTTTCCTGTGAAGAGATTTTCTTTGCTCCACAACTACTGGGTGATAGGCTCGCCCATCTGCTTTGCGAGAATATAAGGCAGGTCATGCAGATCCGTTTTGTTATTTCGCTTGTTGCAGCTATTTTGAACTCCGCGCCTGCACTCGCGGTCGTAGGAACCTTGGACTCTAAGGACGAATTTCCTTTCGTGGTCCCGTTGAGTGTTCAATTTGCAGACAATGCCATAGCCTCATGCTCTGGCGCGGTTAGCCGGGCCGGTTTGGTCAGCACAGCAGCACACTGCATTTGGAAGAAGGGAGTTGGTCTCGCGAAGCTAGTTCAGATCAATTACAGGGATGCGGATGGAAAGTATCACTCAACAAAGCAGCGAAGGATCTTTATGCCTCGCGCGTTTGTCGATGCTTACACAAAGTGGGATGACGAAAGAGAGAAGGTCTCCGTCGAAAAGAACAGATTGAATTTCATGGAGATGACCCTCCAAGACCTTGCGTTTATCGTGCCCGACGAGGGTATTGAGATTGAGGGATTTCCGCATTGGGCGAGCGAGCTTCTACAAACAAAGACCTGCTTTGTTTCAGCCGATGACGTAGGGAGAGATAGCCCTCCGCCGTCCTGCGCGGCGCGCTACGACGCGGGTTATCTGAAGCAACAGTTGGGCGATCTGAACAATGTCCGAGCTCTAGTGATCGGTTACGGGGACTTTTGCACCGATCTAACTAAACGCGAAAAATGCTCTGGGGACGGTAGACGCAGATTTGCAGAATTGAAACTTATTCCGACGGTGATGATCGGCTCAAAGACGTTCGACTTGCCTAAAGTGTGGTGTACCGGGCTTAACGCCCAGCAGATCAATCCGGTCCAACCTGGTGATAGTGGCGGCCCCAGGTTTGTTCGGACCCAGGATGGCCGATGGATCTTCGTAGGATATACATCCGGAGGCGACGACGTTGGCGAATGCGCGTCCTCATTAATCTATCATCTTGAACTGTGGCGTTCGGCGGCCGAGTATTTTCAAAAAGTCTCTAGGCAAATAAAGCACTACCCCGCCGAGCGGTGGTACAGTAATCAAGCAACGCGCCTCGTTCGCGAAGCGCTTGGAAGTTGGTCTGGGCCGCCAGAAGATGCATTGGCCCAACTTAAAACGTACTACAGAGCCTCGACCGACTTCGATGAGAGAGATGAGAACTTCGAGCGATTTTACAGAGCTAAGAAGCAGCTTGTGCAAGAGTGGCCAATCCGGCACTTCCGAGTTGTCTCGTCCAAGTTGGCCGAAGGGGACGGGGACAGTGATCTGGTGAACATTCTCTACACCGAAGTCGAATGGGCCCTTGCCGATCCTCGGACTGGGACGAAGAAGAAGGGGACCTCGAAAGTCGATTTCACGATCTACTTTTATCGAGAAAATGAATTGCACATTGCGTACGGGACCAGCCAAGCTTGGCCGCGAATTACCGCCGAACGATGGCAGAACATTTCAGGTGACAAGTCAGTCACGTTCCCCGTGCCCAAATAGCTCCGGGGACCGAGGTCTACCTGGTTAGTCCCTGCTGCTCGCCGCACGTACAACTCGTTCCCGGAGGCACGGGGCTAGTAAATTTCACAGAGCATGTGCCTGCCTGGGTGACGCATGTTGCGTACCAGGGTGGTGGGGATGCTTTGGGGGGATTTGATTGATGCGTGGTAGGATTGGCCGCGAGGACCATAGCGACAACGCTCAGTTCGATGCTGGAATACATATTTTCCTCCGGCTCTCTATTTTGGCTGTGTGCCATTGATGCCAGAGCGCGGGGGCTCCGACGATATTTGATGGGGAGGTTCAGAGACCTGAGGAGTGCTCCGACTGCTGGACGGTTCGTCCAGAGTGTAAACCCATAAGACGAAGATGGAGAAGAATGCCAACGAGATACCCAGAACGACCACGCCCACTACGGACGATTGGATTGCTATCTTATCCTTCGAAAGATCAATTGTGCTTCCGTCGGAAAGGCCGCCTCCCCTTTTAAGTGCGAGAATGAACGATGCCCAAAGCTGAGCTGCAGCAAGTAACACACCAGCTAAAGTGATCGCCACTACCATATACATAAGAACTGTATTCTCGGTTCTTTGGAAGAGGTAATTATCTGCACGGATTCGTTCGAGTCGATTAGTGTGCTCGGCGGCGACCAACGTTTGGCAAAGGCTAGCAGCATCCCACGTCGCTTCCCGCGGAGTTTGATTAGCGGGCTTCTGCGAAACCATCCGGTTTACACAGCTCATTATCGAGTTCGGCTCCTCAACTGCGTCGCTCGCTTCGAGAGGAGCAGCATCTACGGCGAGCAGTGCCAGGGCGACAGAAAGAAGAAGAATGCGAAGAGGTATTGTCATAGTATCACGATCCTCGGGTACCTGAGACTGACAGCGTAGCTTGTTTCTGTCTGGATCTCTGCGGCTAAGACTTCATCGGCCAGACCATCTTAATGGCCAATGCCATGACCAAGAAGCAAATCACCCAGAACATCAGTGGACCGGCCGCACCCTCAAGCTTGAGACCCCATAGCTCCACTTTTATATCGCCAGACACTTGCCGGAAGAGCGTAATCAGAACGAACGCTCCGGCGGCTGCGGCGGGAAGACCGATGATTGCCGCATAGTGGTTCCTTAATATCTCGATTTGCCAGGTCGCTCGAAAGTTCGAGATCCAGACTGCGGCAGCGGCCAGGAAACCTAGTGAGCAAACGGCGACAGCAGCCCAAAATGCAGCAAGTTGGTACCAGTCCATAGTGCGCCCCAATAAGCGTGTTCCGAGCACATTCTACACGTTCTATCTAGAAGCGTAGCCCGCGCCGAGGCATGGTCCTTCGAAATGCACCATTCAGCGGCAATAATTGTGCGGCCCCTCGATCCGAGGAGCGGGAGAAAGGCGCAGCGTTGCCCGGTCCTCCCGAAATAGGGCCAGCCAGCTCGACCTTGCGGCTTCACCGAACGTAAGTCTTTGAGGGTGGATAAGAAAAGTATGAAAAGCTTATCGGTTGCAGCCGATTCATCTACCTGAAAGTTGGCAGAAGCGCGCCGTTGATCACGTGGTGAAAAGGTATCGAGCTAGCCTGCTATTAGTCAGCGCCTGGATGACCGCATTGCCGAAAGTCAAACATGATCAGGGCCGGTTGGCTGCCGTATTTCAAGAGCAAAGCAACTCTTCGCTATCACGACCCTATTTGGCCGCCATCTCACCTAAGAAGTTGGCGTCGATGAAATGAATGATTTCCGACGTCGCGCCTCCGCGAATAATGATTCCTGCAAATCCGACAAAGAACGTTCCTGAAGATCGACCAAGATAGAAAACAGGACCGCCACTCATTCCATCTGCATGGAAGGTAACTTTACGGTCCATTTTTACCCTATGCACGTGCGGCGAGTTGCTCGGGCCGTCATAGGTTGCTCCAACCTCCACAACATGTGCCCCAATACGAGGCTCTTCGTAATCGACTTCTTGACGTTCAGTCGGATATCCAAACAGCAAAAATCGTCCGGTACTGTTTAATGGCCACAGGCCATCACGTTCCACCGCAAAGAATTCCCTGCTCAGATCCGGCGTCTTGTAATTCTCGATGACATATTCGAGAGCACGAACGTCTATCCAATCTGTGTCGCTATTTTCGGTGGTGACCTTCGGGCGCAAGAGCGACGACGCAGTAACAGTAGAATTTTGCGTTTTGACGTAAATGGCCACCCTATCAGGTTCTGTTGAATCGATTTGGTGTCCACAGCAAAGGACCAGATGGCGATCACCAAATTTTACCGCGGTACTGCTCCCAAAGAACTGATAAGGAAACTGCTCGCTCCCTGTAAGTATAAAAAGCTGTTTGCAATACCGATGGAGCACGTGCTCAACGTTCGCTGGGTCATGCCAAAGGCGTCCTATGCGGACTTGCCTGGCTTGTTGCGATCCCAATATCCCTAACAGGCTTTGCAGCATTTTGATGGATAGCTCTTTCACGTTGCTGTCGCGAACCAGATCGCAGGGTGCAGTGAGGTATTCCGGACCCGGTCGGTGGACGTGTGGGCTCATACCGGCTACGCACAATATTAGTCTGAGCTCCATTCCTTTGGCATGTACGCATCCAAGTCCATCGCATGCACCACGAAGTTCTGTTGGGCTTTGAGTATGTGGCTGTATAGGTTCAGCAACCCGTTCCCCTCTCGCCCGAAGAGCTCGGCGGGTACCTTGAAGGCGCGCCGCCCGGCAAACCAGTTCTCCTTCAGAATGCAGACGCCGTGCACATGGGAGTTACCATCGTCCAAACATTTCCGAAGCTTGTCACAGAAGTGCGGATAGGTCGGGCCAAGACCCTGTTGCGAGAACGCGACGATGTAATTACGTGGTGGCGTCGTCTCCGTCTGTTTCGTCATCACAGTTCGTGCAGGCTTACCGGGCTCAAAAACGGTTGCAGGCACAATGTATTTCTTCTGAGAGCCAACCTTACGCATTTGCATAATGGCGTCCATCGAACTTTGCAGCTCATCCTTCGTCAGCACTGACTTCACTTCGATGGTGGCGAAAACAATCTCTGCTGGAAAAAGTCCAGAACCGAACTCGGATAGCAAAGGGGAGTTGTAGAAATTATCGTAGATGACAATGTCTGTTTGCCGACTTGCTTCACCATGTGCGGAAATAACCACACCCGTGCCTATGGAGAACCTTTTGGGAAGAGTCCGTCCGAGGACGTTCTTGATGATTTCCTCGGCGATGCGCCCGCGTTCGCCGAGGTGCGGCATCAACTGCGCCATGGCGAGTTGCGATTGGTCAGCTATGACCTGAAGGGCCGACATATAGGTTAGGTGTGGCGTCGTGGCTGGCTGAAAGTGCCCTGTTTTTCGTGCCATTGCAGTCCATCACAATTCGAGGAATGGAGCAGACTGTTAAACAACTTAACGACTGCGACAAGTAGCGAGCTAATTATCTTGAGGGACTTCTTCACCAGCCACCAAAAGCCCGCCCGGAGGCGGCTAGCCCATCCTCGCTGCACGCTGTACGTGAGAGGCCATGGGAAAGAAAAGGTCACGCGACGAAGAATATCACTTATGCGCTCAGATAAAGCCACGCGTCTCTTCGAGCTATTACATTTCGACACGGGATAACGAGGCGAGCGGCGATGAAGCTATAATTGATTTCCAAGCTGATATCGTCACCACTACACCCGAAATGTCCCTTCATGTCGGACAGAAAATATCTTGCTCCTTGATGTGCTCGCGCACCTATCGAGCCAGCGACAAGAGCTGCACTCTGGGGCAGCCATTACTGCTCTACGTGAGGCTCAGCCGAGACACACGACTTTTCTCCGCCTATCTCCCATCTTATGTGTTTTGGGCCTCCAGACTGATCTGAAGAGTGGTCGCTTGAAGAACGTAGAGGTCTGGTTTGATAAACCTCGCTACGGTTCTGGCAAGCTCAAGGGTCTGTATTTTTCGGGGTCTCCTTTTTGAAATGAGTAGCTGGTATCTATGCAGAAGACCCGTAGGGCGTGTCGATGCCCGGGGCTGGCTCGTGACTTTTCGCCTGAAATGATCGAACATGGCGAACTTTCCCACGGTCCAAGATGGTCTGTTCGTGGGTGCTTGGGGGGATCGACCATTGGACCCGCTTCAATTGGACATCGCGCGCTTTCTTGTTGAGAAAGCGAAGAGGCACACAAGAACAACCTATCAAGAGGTAGGCGAGGCAATTGGATGGTCTCATCCAACAGGACGAGGGCTAGGCAAAAATCTTGATGTGATTGTCCGTTACACGCTGGACAACGGATTTCCCCCTCTAACGGCAATCTTGGTCGAGAGGGGAGAGAAGTACCCGCCGTCAAACGTTATTGAACAAGTCGCAAAAGATTACGCGTACCGCGATATCGATGAAGCCCAAGAAAGCGTGTTCGCGTTCGACTGGTCGAGCGTGCCTGAACTGTTCGCGGTCGTTGAGCGGGTCCCCGCCGGTCGGGAGGTCTGGCTGACATCTTTTTGGGGATTTGATCCCGGCGACTGGGGTTGCATTGGCTTCGCTGACGAACCAAGGCGCTCTCGCTATCTGAGGCTTTCAAGGCCGGGAGCGCTGGTTGCAATCTATGTGACCAAGGGACGGGGGCCTGAAGAAATGCGAGGGAAGGTCGTCGGCGTCCTCGAGGTGTCACATCAGGCGGGCCACGCACGCGAATTCATATCAGGCGACAGATGGGCGGAGAAAGAGAGTGACCCGGAATATAGGGGCAAATGGTTGTTTGCCGTTCGGGCGACGCGGGCGTGGAGAATCATTCCGGAAGACTGGAAGCCAGTCGAAGAGTTGTTCCCGACTACATACCGCGACTCAAATCCGGAGTTTATAGGTTCATATGGCGTGAAAGTGTTAGAGGCCGAAGCGCACAGACTTTCTCAGCTTCAGGTTTACGAAACGCCTGTCTACGGACAAGCAGGCCAAATCGACGGTACGCTTCACGAACTTGCAACGGCTCTGTCGCCCAGTCGCGCAGTGCCGCCAGCGACGGGACCGTATTGGGTTGGCGAAACCGATGGGCCAAAGTATCTTTATATTTTGGAATTGAAGGGGGACACCGCCGCGTATCTAGGACGGCCAGCCGGCCAAGTTGAAGGATTGACAATCATCAAAGTAGGTTTTTCAAGAAGCCCGCTGTCACGCCGTGATCAGATTCAAAGTGCTTACCCGCTCGGTCAATTTGAATGGGCGGTTCGGTATCCGGAAAGCACCATCGATCCTCCGCCTTATCGCAACGCCGCAGTCGCCATAGCGGGAGAGGATGCGATGAAAAAGCGATTAGTGGAGGAAGGCGCTGAGGTCCTTGGAGGTGAATTTTTTCTTGCGGATGACGGCTTGGTCATTCGAACGTGGTATGCAGGAAAATTCGCGGCGGACAGCGCGAACGCGGCGGCGGGGTCAACGTAGTTCACCTGCGCCTATCTAATTCGCATTCTTAAGTTGAGAGCTCCATTGACAAAAGCTAGAATGGTGTCAAATAATTCCATTATCAGCTATGCCATTTTCAGACTATCCATTTAGCCCCGAGCAGATGTGCCTGCTTAACCTGGCGCGGACCAGTTGGGTTCGACGCGCCTCGGCGAAGCGCAATAACCTTTCATTTGGAGAGGAATCGATCACCGAAACGATCCTCATGGACTTGGCTGACCGTTTTCCGGGAAATGTTTTCATTTTGCCATTTAACAAGCGAAGAGAAGCTCAGCACGGGGCTGATTGGGCCTGGGCTTTTGAGAGTGCGGACGGCTCCAACGTGCTCCCAATGCTTGTTCAGGCGAAAGCCCTCGATCTCTTCGACTCCGAATATCCTGAAATCCGGCGCAGAATCGGCCGTACAAAAACTCGTCAGATAGATCAATTAATCGATACAGCCACCGGGTGGGGATGGCCTGCGATCTACGCCTTCTACAATCACCTCAACGATGAGACACGCATTCCACAAAATTGCGGAACGCTACAATTGGCTGACCTTGGCACAATGCCCGCCGCCTGGGGCATCTCCATAGCAGATGCTCATTCTGTTCGCGAAAGGCTCGATGATCAAACGTTTGATACGCACAAGCAGATCTCCATCCCGCTGCATTGTCTGCTGTGCTCAAACGGTAAGGGAGTTCGACTCGCAGGCGGGTCACCCGCGATGGCGTTGGCTGCGCTCAGACGTTTGCGGCCTGCTGATCGAAGCGCGGCCGCTCCCCTCCCACCTTTTTTTGATCAACCATTACATGAGCTCCCGCCGATTTTTCATTTGGCCAAAGCCGCCGCTGAACAACGTCCAACCAAGCGAGGCAGCGATCCGCTCAGAAATCTACAAAGGCAGTTTCCAAGTATAGCGGGCGTGGTGATCGTTCGCGATGCTAAGTCAAAAGAAGGCTAGGGCTGTACCTCATCACCGTCAGCCGCAAGTTGCACTTGCCGCTCGGAAGGTGCCTCTTTGAGCCGCTGCCCCTGCCGCCCTAGACTGCGCGCCGTGGCAGGCAATTTCGGGCTGCCGGTAGCTGGAGTGCCGATATGAGCGTAAGAACTATCGCATTAGCTCGTCAATAATGCCGGTGACAAATCATGGATGATATTGATCCCAAGGAAGGAGACTTCTTCGAGGGCGTGCTCCTTGAGACTTTCAGAGACGGCTATGTAAGCCGACCCCGGGTACGACCAGTAGATGTGTTGCCAGGTTGGCTGAAAGTAGAATTTCCGCGGCATCTCCGCGAAGAAAACCCGATTGGGACACGCTTTAGAGCGGACGTACACGTTCGGCAAAAGCACCATGGCGACGGCACCCCAAATGGACCGCTATATCTCCGGGCCGAGAACCACACCATTTTTCGGGTGAAGCAACCTGATTTTGAGAAGCTTGTCTTCGCCCGACAGCAGCCCGGCACGATTAGTGGCCGTGCATACGAATATTTCTCAATCAAGACTGCACCGAAATCGGCTGCTGAGAGATTGGATGAAGGGGCGGCAAGTCGATCGATTTATAGAATTTTGGTCGCAACCGGAGTCAGTTCTTCAACTGATAAGGTTTCTAACAAAACCTTATCAGTACTGCGCCGGTCCAAGCGGAAAGTGAACGAATACGCGTCCCGACTGACTTGGCGGATCACCGCTCCGCGGAACCTCATTGCAACGGCTCACATTTTCGTGCGCCTCGACGAAAGCTACGGTTGGAAACCACGGTCGTCACGCTTCTTTCGCGCGCAAGCATCTAAGACTTGGCCTGAGGGCAGCGACCCGCGAGGCATACAGTCATGAAGTCTATTCGGCAGGTTTTTGGCCGGGCGGCGGCGGCACGGATTTGCGGCCTTTTCCTCCTACGCCTATCCCGCTCCTGCAGATTTTGCGGACGCTAAGGTGATGCCGGATGGGGCGCACTTCGACCCGAAGCTCGGGGAATTTCTTCTGCCATACGATGTCGTGAGACAATCGGTTGACCCGGAAGTAGCGCTGACGGCCTTCCCGGAGAGCACGTATCTCGTTGCAGCGGACGTCGGTCATTGGGATCCTATGGCAATCGATTGTCCCACCGGCGTACCCCGCCGACCGCGACCATTTTTGAGCCAAGTGGGGGCAACGGCGCGCCGACGAGGTGCTTGAACAAATTGGTCGCCATGTCGTTCCGCCCCAGCGGCAAGTGTCCGCAAGGCTCGTCGAGGTCTGTTTGAGGGGATATAGCGGACTAGATTTGCTCGCGTCGAGTTCTTCGCATTTTGCCCCGTAGCAGCTGAGGATTTTAGAACGTCCTCCGTGGCGTGCGGTTTTGCTTGTGCGCTGCTCAATTGCGAGGACACGAAGCAGGCCAGCCGCGTCGGCCTATCGTGCGCCGGGACGTACTCCGATCTCGCTAATGAGCAGAATTATGGCCAAAAACTGTCCCCACAGGTGGCATCGTATGAGATAGGATTGCTCACCCACGGAGCCAGGTTCGTCCGCTTCAGTAGCTAGTTGGCAAACTCTAAGACGCCCTGGGTGCACTGAGGACAGGACAATGAGCCATGACGTAAGAGCTTGGCTTGAGCATCTCGGACTCGGGCGATATGCCGAAACGTTCGCCGAGAGCGGCGTCGATTTTGATCTGCTGCCCGATCTCAGTAACAGCGATCTGAAAGATCTCGGGATTGCAAGACTAGGAGACCGCAAGCGTCTGCTCAGGGCGATCGCCGCGCTCATGCGGACCAAGCACTTAGCGGCAATTTCTGCTCCGAGCACATCCGAGGCGGAACGTCGTCAGCTGACGGTGATGTTCTGCGATCTCGTCGATTCTACCGCTCTCTCCAGCACTGTCGATCCCGAACGGCTGAGACAATTACTGCTTGCCTATCAAGCAGCTTGCGTTGCCGCCATTGACCGCTACGACGGCCATCTCGCGAAATACCTTGGAGACGGTCTGCTGGTCTATTTCGGTCTTCCGCGTGCGCATGAGGATGACGCCCAACGTGCGGTGAGTGCTGGGCTGGATATTGTCGAGGCGATCGTGTTGCTGAATCGAGACTTGTCCAAGAAATTCGGTATCGAGCTCAGTGTCCGCCTTGCCGTGCACACCGGGCTTGTGGTGGCAGGCGAGATGGGTGCGGGTGGCACACGCGAGGAAATGGCGATTGTCGGTGAAACACCGAATGTTGCTGCGCGGCTACAGTCGCTGGCCGCCCCCAATGCCTTAGTGATCAGCTCCAGCACACAGCGGCTGGTCGCTGGCTTTTTCACCTTCGAAGACATTGGTGTCCACCAGCTGAAAGGCGTCGCCCGTCCTGTGCAGGCGTGGCGAGTGACCGGCGAGCGTCTGACGGAGAGTCGTTTTGAGGCGCTGCATCCTGGCGGGCCATTCCCGCTGATCGGTCGCGAGGAAGAGGTCAATTTATTGCTGCGCCGCTGGGAGCAGGCGAAGCAAGGCGACGGCCAGGTCGTATTGCTCTGTGGGGAGCCTGGCATCGGCAAGTCGCGGATTGCCGAGGCACTCATCGAGCGAATAGCGGACCTGCCGCATGCACGGTTGCGGTGCCAATGCTCGGCATATTTCGCGACCAGCGCGCTATATCCCTTCGCGCGCCAGTTGATACAGGCGGCCGGGTTCCTGCCAACTGATCCGCCCGCGATCAAATTGAACAAGCTCGAGCAGATGTTGACCGAATCTGGACAGGCAGTGCCCGAGAACGCTTCGCTGTTTGCCGGTTTGCTGTCGATCCCTGTCGCTTCGCACTATCCGAGGCTGGAGCTGACGGCAGAGAGCCTTAAGCAGCGAACCGCGACAGCACTGGTCGATCGAATGCTTGGGTTGGCGACCCGGAAGCCGGTGCTGATCGTGGTGGAAGACGCGCATTGGATCGACGCTTCGAGCGCAGACTTAATAGTGGCCGCGATGGATCGTGTGCAGGATTCTCGGGTCCTGATCCTGATTACGTACCGACCCGACTACATACCGCCATGGAGCGGCCGCCCCCATCTAACCATGCTTACGCTCAATCGGCTAAGCCGAGCGCAGGCAGCTGACATGGTTGGTGCGTTTGCTGCAACCGAAGCACTGCCGGCGGAAATAATTCAACAGATCGTTGCAAAAGCGGATGGCGTGCCGCTTTTCATCGAGGAGCTGACCAAAGCGGTACTCGAGGCCGGCTTGGCCGACGACGAAACTACTTGCGGGCGTGCCGGGCGACTCCAGCTCTCGGTTCCGGTGACGCTGCAGGACGCCCTCGTTGCGCGTCTGGACCGGACAGCCGGGACGAAGGAAGTCGCGCAAGTGGCGGCGGTGCTGGGCCGCGAATTCAGCGAGGCCCTCCTGACGGCTGTCTTGCCACCGAACCGAGACGCACTGACCGCGGCCTTGGATGCGTTGGTTCACGCGGGACTACTGTTCCGCCGCGGCTTGCCTCCTCAACACAGATACGTCTTCAAGCACGCGCTGGTGCAGGACGCCGCCTATGGGACCCTGCTCTTGACCTCCAGACAGCAACTGCATGCGCGGACCGCCCACGTAATTGAGCAGCAATTCCCGGAGGTTGCAGAAGCGGAGCCCGAACTGCTGGCACACCACTACGCGGCCGCCGGCATATACGATCGCGCGATCGCCTATTGGCAGCGGTCCGGCACGCGTGCGCGCGAGCGCTCCAATTACGTCGAGGCTGAGCACGCCTTGATGGCGGCGGTCGCACTTGTGCCGCAACTGCCCGACCAGGCGCGGAAGCGCACTGAGCTTGACCTGCAGATGTCGCTCGGCGCGGTGTATCGCGCCCTCCGTGGCTCGGGCTCACTGCAGACTGAGATCAGCTATAGGCGTGCCCGCGCACTATGTGAGGAGGTTGGCGACGCCGATCGGCTGTTGGAAGTCATGTATGGTCAGTTTGTCGGTGCGTTCAATCGGCCGAAGCTTCATGATGCCGAGCTCTATGCGAGCGAGTTCATGGAGGTTGCGCAGATTGACCAGAATGCATCAGCGCTGAAGGTGGCAGAGTATTTGATTGGCAGCACAGCATTTTTGTTGGGTGATCTTGTTCGCGGTCGCCAACATTTGGAAGAGTCGCTGCGCGTCGATAACGTAGACCATGGGCGCGTCAATCGTTACTCGCACGGCCAGTATCCCACATGGCCACTGACATACTTGGCATGGACCATGTTCGTGCTTGGATTTCCGAATCAGGGGCACGCTTTAGCCGCAGAAGCCATTGCGGCTTCAAGGAAGGGCTCAGACTTCTACTATGCAATGGCACTTAGCAACGGTTGCTATCTGCATCATATGTGCGGAGATTGTGCGGCTGTGGAGGCGAACGTTGCTAGGCTGCTCGATCTTGCGGCGAAGAAAGGGGTCGTGTACCGCGCGCAGATGCGCCTGTTCGAAGGCTGGACGCGGGCATGTCGCGGCGCACCCGAAGGTGGGATAGAGCTGATGCGTGACGCGCTGGCTAAGCTCGTCGCGACGGAGCAGAAGGTCGAGCATCCCTATAAGAGATCAATCCTGGCCGAGATTTGTCTGCAAGCCGGTCGGTGGTCGGAAGCGGAGGAGCAGCTCGGCGAGGGACTACGCCTAGTGCGGGCCACGGACGAACGCTGGTATGAGGCGGAGTTACACCGGCTTGCCGCCGAACTTGCGCTTGCAGAAGGGGACAAGGTGAATGCCGAGGTAAAATTCCGGCGAGCGCTCACGCTTGCGACGGCGCAGTCGGCGCGGATGTGGGAGCTACGCGCGGCGAAGGGACTTGCCCGGCTATGGCGCGAAGCTGGCAAGATCGACGAGGCGCGTGCCCTACTGGCGCCGGTGCTCGGCGGCTTCACCGAAGGTTTCGACACGCGCGATCTCATCGAGGGCAGAGCACTCCTCGATGAGCTGGCCTGATGCAGGGGAGCCAGTTTGGGCGACCGGCGCCAGCTTCTCATGGTCTAGGTCCGTAGTTGGCCCAAATGCGAAGTGCACGATCTCCGCTAGTTAGGTCGCTATCGGGGTAAAAGCGAACGTCGCACACATTCCGCGGGCGATCTTACTGTGCTAGAAATCCGAATGCGACAACCAGTGCCACCATGCTCGCGAAAATCAGCAGTGCCGGGAGGGATTTTCGGGTCATTGGCCTCGTCGAATGGCGCGCAGCCGATTGACCGGGTTGAGGTCCAGGCGGTCTCTGGGACCGCACGAGTTTGCCCTCTGTTGTAGGCGTCCGAGCCTTTGGTCCCGGCGCGGCGCCTACGCCTCCCATCTCGCTGTAATAAACGCTGTAGACCTCGCGAACGGCTAGAGCCGTGGACTCGGCCTCGCTCATTGTCCCGAGCCGAGTTTGATAATTTGTCAGAAACCTTTGGGCGCTGGACGGCAGGTCATCGAAACCACCCAGCTTGGCCATCATGAGCCAGGTGGCAAAATCCGCCTCAGCCTTCGTGCGCGCTCTCTTGGCGATACTGGCGTTGGAGCTAGAGGACATGGTGGTCCGATTGGTTTGAACCCCGCCGCGAAGCTGTCCATCGACACCATCCGCCCGGCGGGGGCAGGCAATTGGCAATCCAGCCACAGTACCGGGAGAGTTCAAACGCGAACCTTACCAACTAGTCGGCTCCTGGCCAGGTTGAATGGGCGGTAGCTATCATAACTCGTGGTCCGCGGATATCCACTCCTCCAAAACGGGAACGGCGAAGGCATTGCTTACTCTGCAATGTTTCGGCAGGCGGCCTAAGATTCGCGTGAGTAGCCACGGTGAGAAGCTACAGATTTTGCGGCCGCGACCACCGCGTTCAAAGAGCAGGGCACTTCGCAATGCGTCAAATGGCAACGATTGGCTGAACGCCTTCGATGTCCGGCCATCGTAAGCTCTCCGCTAGGACCGGTCTGCCATCCGCTTCGTCGACCTTGAACGGATAGATCGCGTCGTCAGTCTGATCAGCACCAAGGCCGACGAGCGCTACAATGGCGTGCTTCGGATGGAAGTTTCCATATCGTTCATGGCGCTCCCCTCTAGGAACACCATATCGTCCGTTTTAGGACATTCGCAAAACGCACGCCTCCCGGGACCGCGCTCATAAGGACCTTCGACGGCGTTCACCGTTTGGCAGGTTCTCAAGCAAAAGTCGCGGAGCGTTGCCCATTTGCAACCCGCGCAGCCGTTCGGAGCTGTAAGCTGATCGATCAGAATGACTGAAACATATTTCGTATTTACTTTGACAATCTCAGCGGGGGCAAAAAGTGTTTGATGTCTATCGCAATGGGAAGCGCGATTTGCTCGTTCTAAGCACAGGGTCCGCGATACCCGGGGCTTACTCTGCAAGCAAGTGGCGCAAGAGCAGAAAAAGAATTTTCAAAGTAAGCGACGAGATTAGGTCAACCGTTCAGCGACAGGGGTATTACGTTCGTCGCTTGCACGTCACGAAGAACGGTTCGATTTAGTCCGAACGCTTCGGGCCGAATCTGCTGATTTATTGAGCTGTACTGGGTCCGCTACGAACGCGAACGGTCAGCCCTGGGCCGCTTTGGGTCAATTGCGTCCTCCCGCGGCTTTGACTTCCGGTCGGCCGCGCCCAGCGGACACTCTTAGCGTGCAGGGGAGGGTCTCAGATGGGCCATTCGGCGACTTCGAGCCGCTCGATGGTTTCTGCTCTTAAAGCCGGTGCTTTAGCCTGATGTGCTTAGTTGTTGTTGGAGCGGATCTTCCACTGATAAGCGTTGGTCGCAAAGCTTATCAGTTACTGTTGCGTCCTTCTAAGGATCAAGATCTCCGCACTGGTGGAGATCAACACTCCGTTGCGTCTTGGTCTAACTGGCTCGCGATCATTCGCAAGCGTCGCGCAATTGTGGCAGCTATTGCACTTCCTTCGGTTTCGACAGATCGATGATAGGACATCGTTACCAGCGCTGTGATGCCTCCTTGAATGCGAACGAAATAGTCCGTGTAATAATTGTGAAGTTCCGATTGGTAGTGATGCGCCCACTGCCAAAGCTTGCCGTCATAGCACTTCGTTCCTGACCGAACTTCGCTCGACACTGTAATTCCACCGCTCAAGTCCTTCCATTCTTTCGGCTGGGCAAGTTGGGACGCATAGACCTCGAGAGTATCCCGTTGTGGATCCACCACTTTGGCCGCGAGGAGCGCCATCATATCTACGGATTTGCGGTTTGCTTCCTGACACGCAAACGCAACGCCATCCTGCTCACAATCCCACGCAGCGGGCATCTCAAACTCGATATAGCTGTTGCGAAATATTTTGACGCCCGACTGCCCGGAAACTGATGAAGTCTGCAGCGTAGCCACCAGTATCATCGCTGTTGCGAAGAAAGGCCGAACGTTCATTTTCGCCTCCAGGTGTTGGCTAGTGGGCCGTCGTCTGGGAAGCCTTGGCGCACCCGGGTCAGCAGATCGAGCGCAGTAAAGATAACGACGTTTGGTCGGGTAATCTCGGAGCGGGCAAGTTCTATCGCTTGCGAGGACCGATCGGACGGAGGTAGGTCCGCCTCGGCATTGATCAGCAGCAAAGTCGGCTCGCTATCGATCGGCAAGGCGTCCAGGTTCGCCTTTGTCGCATGGATCAAGCTCAAGGTAAGCGAAGTAGGGGTAGCAATAGTCAACAAGCCGAAGCTGCTCCAATCCGAATGGTATATCAAGGTTCGTTGCCCAGCGATCAGCTCGCCGCGCGAAAAACCAGCTTCCTGCAGTAGCGCGACAGCCGCTTCCAGTAGTGCGTCGGAAAGAGCTGAAGACAATACACGCGTGCCGGATCGTCCCGCGTCAAGACGCGCGACAGCCCGCGCCGTCTCATCCAAGAGTCCAGCCCGCAATGTCTCGTTGCGGGAGATGGTGACGTTCTCGGCCGCAACGTCCGGTCGGTCATATTGTGGCAACCAATCTGGATCCTTGCTTTCCAAGAAGCGCCTTGCGCGCATTCCCTCTAGATATCGATCGGAGAGGCGGTGATCGCTCCGATCGAGGGCGCTCTCCAGGAGAAATTCACGCAATGCGATCGCCTCGTTCGCAGGCAACTCGACAGTCAGCAGATCATAGACCCCGGAAAACTTGTCATCATCGGCGTGCGTCACACGCAACGTCGGGTCCACGACGAAGGCCTTGTAAGTGTAAAAGTCGCGGATCTTGTCGTGGCGAAAGATGTATCCGTCAGACTTGAACGACGAATCGTTAGAGACGTATCGTTGAATCTGCTTCTCTTCCAACAGTATCTCGGCGATTCGTGGAAAGCGGACTTCATCAACCTCGGTTCTTGCGTCTCGGCGTGCCTCGTAGACGCTACGTGAGAACGCATTTAACGGAAACCGTTCGCCGTTCGTACGATCCTGATACCTTTTTTCGACCAGCCGGTGGCGCTGCTTCTGCAGCCCCCATATGTCCGGCCGTTGGCCGAGAGCCAGCAGCTCAGCGACGGTTTGGAGGTCCATCGGATTTGAGAGCCGGTCGATAAGTGCTCGGGCACGCTCGACGCCTGTACTGTCTTCCGGTGTCGCCGCCTGAGCATCCGCTTCGGCAAGCCGTTCGGCAACGAACGCCTTGGCTTGCGCTACGAACGAATCCCCGCGTATCTTTGCGCCTTCAGGCAAGTTCGACCCGCGGGTAAGCAGAAACTCAACAACCTGTGTCCGCGTTAAGGGCAACAGAAAGAAGAGTGCGGCGTCTCCAGGATAACGCTCAAGTGGCTGCGTCGTGAGGAAAATATTGGCACCGGGGCGTGCGGTGACATAGTCCGTAATTGCCGAGCGAGCTTCAGCGTCGACCTCGTTCAGCCCGTCGATGTAGACGTCGAGCTTGCCAGATGCGACGAGCGAGTCCAAAAAACCCTCATCGGTTATAGCGCCGCTTAACCGGCCTAGCATGGCCTTTCGCAGATCACCTCGCAGCGATGACGCCGTTGCAAAAATGGCCGGTTCGCGAATGCCCCCGGCCCAAAGGATGTGATGTCGCAAGAACATCGTCTTGCCACGCCCGGAAGGGCCAACAAGCACTACCCTTCCTTTCCAGGCTCTCAGAGCCACAACAACGGAGGCAGAGGGCGATGAGTCCTGCGATACCGTCTGGCGATCTAGTTCGCGGATCTGCGCTGCGATCCCGCCTCTTTGGATGGGGGTGGCGCCAGACCCCACGAAATAGGCCTTTTCGTCATAGTCGCTGACGTCTTGTTGGCCGAGCACACCAAGCATCGTGCTGCGGTACGGCCGAAAGAACAGCCGTCGCAAATATGGCGCTGCGAAGATGAACGTGTTGACTTGTCCGAAAAGACCGAGCTGTCGTCCAAACGGGTGGAACAACAGGAACGCGCGTATATTGGCGGAACGTGACATTAAGACGAGAGCCACGAGGGCGGCCAGCCAGACGACGAGTGCTGAAGCTATGCCGGGGATGCGGGTTATTGCCCAGCGCGTCCAATAATGTCTAGAGAACTGGGCCGACAAACCGAGGGGCTCCGCCCGGGCTGCCCAGGCGGAAATTGCGTCTACGCCCGCGAAACTGAACAGCGGTACGGCGTCCAAGAGGTTGGCCGCGGATGAAACGAGCGATTTCCGCAAGTTGGCCACGGTGTTTGGAAATGCACTCGCGTCGAGGTCCGAACTTCGTGACCAGAGCGCATCGAGATATACGAAATGTGCGTAACGGTCGTCCCGGCTCTCCGATTGTCTGCCGACCAGCAAGTCGCGCAGATGCTTGCTAGCTGGCGTATTCGGGTCGAGCAGAAGGACGCAGGCGGCGGTATTCGCAGGATCGGGACGAGTTTTTTCCGTACCTCCGAACAGCGCAAGTCCCACCGGAATTCCGGGCGATCGCGGAAGCGAAACAGCGTATGCACACGCGGAGCCGACAAGGCCAAGGCCCAACTCGATTCGTTTTGTCAGAGCGTGCGAGGTTTGCTTTGCAATCTCATCTCCAGAGAGACGGCTTAAGACCGCGCTCGCATTGGTGAAGTGCTCAAAGTCAGTGAGAAATGGCAGCAACAGCTGCGCGCGGTCAGATATGGCCTTTCGGGCCGCGATAGGATCGACAAAGGCAAGCTCTGTCAGGGTTTCGAGTGCATATGTGCCGGCCTCACTTGTCACGTTCGGCCGCAACAGTTGCTCATCAACAAACGACAGTGCCGCCGACGCGCGGTTATTGCGGATCAAAGCAAGGACAAGCAAACGGCGTAGGTCGATGTCTGCAGAGGTGTCTCTTGCAAGGGGTTCAAGTGCGTCGGCTTGAGCGGCGGTGAGTTGAACGGTCGCGACCGTGTTTGCTGAGTCAAGACGCGAATCTCGGTCATTCGGCGATCGCGATGCTAAAGTTGCAATCAAAGCTTCCGTCTCTTTGGCGGATGCTGACCTGAGCAGGGGCGGACGGGACGCCTGCCGGACGCGAGCGGAAGCTTGCTTGATTTGATCCAAGTCGCTCGCCGGAACGGACTGGTCCAGCCGAGCTGAAGTCACGAGTAAAGCCGCAATCTCGGGGACCCCCAGCGCGGCATTGCGAAGTGCCTCGAATTCAGAGCTCGCGGCCCGGGCTTCGTCTGGCGAAAGATTCTTGTCGCGAAGCCTCGAAAGCAAGCCGTCCGCGCGATGTGCAAGAGGTTTGCCATCTTCTCGGACGACGCGCTTGAAGGTCTCCGTGTGCAATGGGTTGGGATTTGACAAGGTTCCCAGCCACCCCAGAAAACTCCATCCTTGTGCGCGAACTAGGGGGTTTTCGTCGTCGAGGACCGCCATAAGAGATCGGCCGAAAGGTGTGGTCCCGGGCTCGGCACAAAATGCTGGGGCAGTCCCGCCTATGAACCAAACGAAAAGCGGGGCTGCAATCAAGGCACTGAGCCAAGCCTCGTAACGGATAGAGCTCATCTTGGTTTGACCCCCGCCGAGCATATCCTCTGATGCCACCCTGCAGGCCAAGGTACCACGGATCGTCAACCCAAACGAGAGTGGTTAGGCCGCCAGAGGAAGCCGTGCTGGCGCATACCGGTGCTGGTAGCCCTTTCATGGCGGTGTCCCAGGCGGCTCCGTCGTTTGCCGAAGAAAACCGGTTTTATGCTGACCCGGGAGCGACACTATGTGTCTCCGGACGGGGCGAAATTGTTGATGGTCTTCCCTCCATTCTCGTAGAATTGCCGAGGTCGCCCTTAAATGCTGCCCGGTCATTGTCCGGTGCTGCTCCGAAGCCGAATCTTGCTTGAGGCTGCTCGCACAACTGACCAACCGAGCCTCTATTATCGTACAAACGGAGTCAGCTTGCTGAACGACAAGCAACCATACGAAACGGAGTCAGTTAGCCGACTGATAAGGAAATTACACAAACCTTATCAGTTTGCCGAAAAGTCTATGGGGCGATCCTGGCACCCGAGTGGTGGCTGGCACCTGAACCAGCCACGAAAATTATTGAGCAGCACCAGCTTCTAGCCCTTTGGCGAATCTCGGCGATGCGGCCCGAATTTCTGCCTCAAGCCTGGCTTCGCGGGATAAAACTAAGGAAGCGCGCGTAAGGGAAGCGAGCTCGAAGCTAAAACCTGAAAAGTAACGACGCACATCGCACTTCAACCATTGCCAGCGCCTTTGGTGAAGATGCCGAGCAGGGCTTTCACCGGCGCATCAAAGCGCGAATATTCCGCTTCCGTCGTTTCTTGGAACGAGCCATCCTTGTTCCATTTGGTTGTCGTCTTCTCCTTGATGGGCTTGTCGGGTCCCATCATGTAAATCGCGTACAGGGCGATCAGCGTGATCGCGCCGATCTCCAGCATAGGCATCTCGCGGTCCGCGCCGTCGATCGCGCCCTCAACCGCATCCTTATATTCTGGGTCGCTGGCCGCAAAGGAGATCCACATCATCGCGATGTCCCGCACGAGCTCTGGCTTCGCCTCGAGCTCCTTGAGGGCCTGGTCCACCTTCTCAGGATCGCTTGCTGCTCGCTTCAAAACCGCCTTCATTTCATCCGGCGAGCGATCGTCGGACGCCTCGAACACCGACGTCTTGAGGATCTGTAGGATCGTTTCCGGCGTCGCACCCTTGGCGTTCAACTGGTCTGCAATAGTCATATCCATGCTCCTTCAATCGTAAATGCGTGGGCTTGCCATTCCGGAACGCCACGCTTTATTGCGGCTTCCGCCGCAGCCAAGACCGCCTTTGCGAGCGGTTCGCCATCGACGAAACGGGCGATGACATCGTCCAGGACCGGCAGCGCGAGTTCGGCGTCGATCTTCCAGCGCGGAGCCAGCACCGATTTCGTCCCGGCTCGTGCCAACATCGATGCAAAACTGGTACGCTCGTCCAGCCCGGCGACCGACACAAACCCGCCTGAGCACGCGCCGAGAAACAGCGTACGCGGGGCGACCGTCTGTTCACCCAACTGCTTGCGCCCGAAGCGATGTCCTTGAGCTGTCTCGAGCATGACACCGAAGCTGTAGCCCGGGGGCGGGCGGCCGTCGTGATCTATGAGCAGGACGACTTCATGGTCCTCCTTTGTAACTTGCCCATGACAGAGGACTTTTAGGGCATCGCTGGTATCGAGCAGGCGACGGAAAGCAGCTGCGTCTGCCGAACCGGGTTCCGCGTGGTCGCAGTCAAGTCCCTTGCGCTTTGCGATATCGCGCATCGCCATGTCGGAAGCCAGCAGAGCCGCGCGAACCGCAACAGTCTCGTTTGAACGTGGCGCATGCAAAACGCCAAGCCGCGGCCGCGACGGTGCGTCGCCATTCGCCTTCACCGCAGCCTCAATGGCCAGCCAGTCTGATGAATAGGAAACAGTCCATTCCGGCGCGAGCGCGATATGGAATGGAAAGCCAGACAGGGTCGCTTCGTCGATAACGACGACGTGGCCCCCTTCAGGCAGATAGGTCGCGGCGATGATGCGAAGGCCCTGTTTGATCAACTCCCAATCAAGCGCGTCATAGGGCTGACCCTTGCGCCCGCTTCGCCAATTCTCGAGCCGCGTGCCAATTTTCTCCGCCGTGCCGATAAGATCGAGTTCCTCCGACTTGCTGATATATTGAGCCTGTCCGTCACCACCGGCGACGAAAGTGACGAGGCCGAGCAAGCCGTCCGGAACCTCGCACCATTCCAGCACGATGAAGGGCGTGTCGTCACTCCGCATTGTTGCTGCAATCTGCAGACCGCAACTGAAACCGGGACCGTCTCCGCTCGCGCTCTCAATCGCTCTGGAATGGGCATTTCGTCGAAGCTCGGCGACGAGCTGGATGGCTCCCGGGCCAAGCTCCTTTTCGTAGACTGCCATGGCCAAACGTTCGAACGGACCGTCCAGTGGCGAGAGCACGTCCATCGACTCGGCGTTGAGCGATATGCCGGTCGCTCGCTGCGCGATCGCACCCGGGATCATCAAGATCCTCTCGCGAAACGTCTCCGGATTCTCACGAAGCCTATAGATTGCGAGCTCGATGGCGGTGCGCGGATCGGGCAGCCGGCCGGCCTTGAGACTGATCGCGGCGTCACGATACCAGAGCTCTTCGGCCTCCGGCAGCGCGAAAGCTTCCGCGACCTCGGCCGCGCCGTGACTGGCGCCCTGCGCCTGAACATGGTTTCCAACGGCCTCGAACTTGTCGATGATACCCATCAGGCGCGGTAGCAGTGCAAGCGCCACAGGCCGATATTTCTCAAAACCGTCAGGACGATCGACCAGCGTCTTGAGAATGTTGGTGTAGCTGACAAGCGCTTGGTCCGGCATCGTTTCCGGGGAAGGGGCCTTGGCCAGCAGCGTCTCGGCGCGCTCGCGCTGGCCGAGCTGCATCCGTATGGCGACCTCCGTCAGCAGAAGCGACAGGCGGACATCCGCCAGATCAGGGCCGCCCGCGGTCTTTCGCGCCTCGGCAAGTACGTCAGCGGCTTCAGCCGGCCGGCCCGTCTGAACAAAGATCGATGACAGAGAATGAAGCGGCGACCACCGCTGGCTCTCGGAGGTGAGGCTGATGGCCTGCAGCAGACATTGCTCCGCTTTGGCAAATTGGCCATTCTCTCGCAGCAGGATGCCATAGTTCATCCAGGCCGTGGCCTTGTGTCCCTGCGGCGCGTCCGAATCCGCCTCCGTAATTCTCAAAGTAGCCTCAGCCACCTTGAGTGCGGCAGCGGTATTGCCTGCAAGACGTAGCGCGTTACTACGCTCCGTCCAGAGCCGGCGTTGCGCAACATTGCTAAGTCTAGCCTCCCATGGCGCTGGCTCTGCGCCCATTCGCGCAAGCACGGGTTTTGGCGCGCCCAGCAACTTCATTCGCTCGCCAAACCAGGTCAGAAGCGCCGCCTGTTCTTCTGGATTGGCTTTCGTTGCAGGTTCCAGCAGGTCGAAAAACCGCGCGACGGTCTCTGGATCCGAGTACCAAGGAGGCCGCAACAGCCTCAATGTCTCGCCTAGATTGCTCAGGCTTCCATCCTTGTAGCCCGTCACAATGCGTGCCGCGAACCATTCTGGCGTTCGCTTGTCGACGGGATCAGGATCAGGATCGGGGGCAGGTTCGGGTTCGGGCACGGCTGTCTCGGTCGGCTTTCTCCGCTGTCCCGCACTATGGATCACGGCTTCCAGGAGCCCCGGGTATCCGAGATCGTCGGCGGCCTCCTCGAGATATTGCAATTCCTTTTTCTTCTGCGCTGGATCTGGCAGCTTGAGGATCGAATTGGCCGACGCGGCGACGGCGTTCCACGCATGCTCGTATGGAATCGTGGTGGCGAGCCGCCGCGCGCCCAAAAGGAAACGATCTTCCTCGCCAAGCTCGCCTTCGCGACAGGTGCGACGGACCATAAGGTAGGCAGCAGCCCATTCGTCAGCATGCGGATTATCCTTCCCCAGCATGCCATAGACAGTGGCTTCAATGGCGCAATAATGAAACCTTATCCAGAAGTCTAAATCCTTCTCGTCGATGACACGCCGACTGGCGGCGAGCCTATCAATTGCTCGATCGCGAAGCAGCGCGATGACGCCGCAGCTGTCGATCAAGCGAATGAGCACTTCTTCGAGGCTGACTTGCCGCGTTATTGTCGGCAAGCCTAGCGACCAACTCGTCAGAAGACGCAGGGTCAGGTTTTCAATTTGCTTGACGGTCGCTTCAACGCTTGCTTTCTCGCCGTCTGGCGTCGCGGCATGGACGCCAAAATGCGGGACAATGTCCAATGCGCCGACAACAAAGGCCGTCAAAATCTCGCCTTGGAGACTTCGCCAATTGGCCAGATCCTGCGGGACCTTGTTGCCGGTGAAGTCGCCATAGGGGAACGTTCGCGCCGTCGCCTTCACCTTTGCGGCGAACACATCTTTGAACTGGTCAAGAGTTCTGACTTGCTCGGCGACCAGGGGAGACTTGGTCGCAGCCACGAGCGGCGCCAACGTGGTGCGGACGACCGGCTCTGCGTCGAAGCCTCGATCGACCAACAACAGCTTGGCCTCGACTGTGAAGACCCCGGCGAGGCTGGGATGGATTGATGACTGCGCCCCGCAATGGGGACAGTCGAATGCATCGAACTTGTCGGTAAAAAGATCGACAATGTCGGAGATACTGAATGCGAGAACCGGGCGCCATTGCAGGTCGGCTGGCGCAGCTCGTCCGCAATCTCTTGATTGACAGCAAACAGCCATGGAACCACTCAAATGACACGAAGGAATAGGTCGTATTGAATGAATAAATCTCAGGTAGTATACCCTTCGCGCGCTCCCGGGGAAGCCCGGCAAAATCGGCCTCGATCCGGCGAGAAAAAAATCGATGAGCTGGGCGCGACCAGTCGCGTTTTTGAGATCGGCGGCCGCCGCAGAGCGATGCTCTTGATAGGTAATTTGTCTAAAAATAAGCGCGGGCTCGGGACTTCCTCCAGCCGGTCCGAAGGTTACGGCAGAAGCTACCGATAAGCTTCAGCTGAAAAAGTGACTGGGAACGATTGTGCGATTTTCCGCTATTGGCGACTAATTTGGGGCGGCGCGGGCTCCATGATCCCGAGCACCGCAGACTAGGGCCTCTCCTTCATTCTCTGCGGATTAGCCCGGTGACGCCGACAACAAACAAGGTCGTGAAAAACCATCCGACCAATATGTGAATTGGAAGGTAGTACCGGGCGAATTTTCCCGGGTTCGTCTTGCTGTTTGGCGTCCAATAATCTTTCTGTTGCAAATTGACAATCGGCAGGAGGACGTCGGCGGAATAGAGTATCTTGTCAAACGGCGGATAGGTTTTCTGACTGTCTTGAAATGCTGTAGAATCCTTCGACCTTATGAGGTCGTCGGCCGTCAAATCGAACATCCACGCACCAAACCCGACGAAAACAGCAATCCATAACGCCGCGAGCCAGGGCCGGTAGCCGTGTCCGCATGCGACTTCCATCAGAATATTGCCAAGCCAAGAGGGAGAGCCCAATCCCAAAAATTTGCGCGCCTCGCGATGTCGATGGATCGCAATCATTCTTGCGTCTCTGTCGTAGCCGGCGCGCCGCAACACCGCTACCAAGGTCATGAAGGGCTGCGGATTGAACTCGTCTTCGGCCTTTGTCTCAGCATTGCGGAATCGGAATAGCCATCTTAGGCGTCGTTGCCACGTTGGTGCTTTCGGCTCTGAGCACCTCAGCCACGCAAGGCGCTTGCGCCACTTGGTCGGGGCGTTGCCGCTCAGCAGGCTGTATTCAAAGCCGTTCAGCGACAAGGCTCCGGGTCGGCCAGGCCAGTCAGTACCCCCGTCGTTAAAGGCGAGCACTTTAGCGTTGGAGAGTGAAAACTTGCCTTCACCACACTGGAAGTTTTCAAGAACAAAGGCGCCAGACACAGCCAGCCGGTTGAATGAAAGGGCTTGGTTTCCACTTTGTAGTGCTTCATTGATGTGGACGCTGCCAGCAACGGCTGTTGCCGTCATGATAACTCCGCCGTTGACCTGTGCGCAGCGCACGTCTGACGATGCTCCGGTGGAGCGATCTGGCCGGATGAATAGGTCGCCGCCGATCTTCGAGCGCTCCAAGTCAAGGGCAATCGCGGTGGGGTTGTCGATTGTGCTGCCGGAAAGGTTCACGCTGCGGCGAATTTGCGCATCTTTCAGCAGAACCGGTCCTGTCACCTGCGAGCGTACCAAGAGCAAGAAGTCGCCGACCTGCACACCGTCCGCGGCAATGGCCGCTGGCGCGGCCGATGGAAAATTGGCGCCCTTGACCGACGCATCACGGATCTGGAGCGCGCCACCGACCGACGCATTCCACAAGACAATTGTGCCCGTGATCGCGTTACGCGTTCCTTCAGATGGAATCATGAAAAAGTCACCACCAACTTTTGCGCGTTCCAGGTTGAGCGCTGGCAGATTAACTGTCGTGAGCACTGCACCACTTAGGTTAAGATTTGCGCCGATAGTGGCGTTTCGCAGCATCAGCGTGCCTTCCACCCTCGCTCGTTCGAAAGACAACGCGCCTGCTACCCTCAGGCCGTCGGCAGCGATAGCAACTGGCCCGGGCATAGGGAAGTTGGCGCCCTTGACCGACGCATCACGGATCTGGAGCGCGCCACCAATCGACGCATTCCACAGAACGATTGTGCCCGTGATCGCGTTACGCGTCCCCTCTGAGGGGGTCATAAAAAAGTCGCCCCCAATTTTTGCTCGCGCTAAGTTAATCGCCGGCCCGTTAGAGTTCGATAGCGATGCACCACCCAAATTGAAATTAGCGCCTATAATCACATTTCGCAGAAGCGATGCGCCTTCAATGGTCGTGCGTTCGAAAGATACAAAGCCCCCAACCTGCATGCCGTCAGCGACAATCGCTGCGGGCTCGGCTGCGGGAAAATTGGCGGCGTTGATCGATGCTTCACGTATTTGGAATGCGCCGCCGATCGATGCGTTCCATAAGACGATCGAGCCCTGCACCGTGTTACGTGTTTGGTCGGTTGGGAGCATTAAAAGATCGCCACCAATCTTTACTCGTTCCAAATTGATAACAGGTCCATTCGAGTTCGAAAGGCTCGAGCCGCTCAGGTTGAGGTTGGCGCCGATCATCGCACTTCGCAGTAGCAGCGTGCCATCGACCGTCGCGCGGTCGAAGGATAGGAAGCCCTCGATTTGTGCGCCTTCAGCCGTGCAGGCCAACCCCATCTTTGCCTCGAACTTGGCGCGCGCGAATGTGCAAAAACCCCCAATCTTCGCAGCGTTCAGACGAAGCGCCGGGCCATCATCGTTGCGGAATATACCCTCGATGCCGTCGATGGCCGACGCGATTTGCGCCCCTTCGAGTGAAATTTGTGCGTTGCTTGTAAAACCATCACGTAGATAAATCGAACCACCGACGTTTACGCGGTCGGCGAGGATGCGGCTGTTGGCGCTCAATTTTGATCGGCGTAGGTCAATATCGCGACTGACGGATGCGCTGCTAAGGTCCAACGGCCCGTCGAGCTGACACTCGCGCATAAGAAGACTTCCGTCGAACTCTGCATAACGAGCATTTATCCCGACAACGTTGCATTCCCGGAATGAAGTCGACGACATCCTTGCATCGGTGCAATCAAGGGCATGAGAGAAGACGCATTTCACGAAGGAAATGGGTCTGGTGACGCTCGCAGCGCGTAGGTCGACCCTGCCAGAAATGCGCGCGCCAAGTATCTCTAGAGGTTGATTGGCGAGATCGGCACCCTCAAGGAGGATATCGCGGAGCAGGCGAGCATCGACGGTACGCTGCGAATCCCATTCCGAGCTCTTTTCGATGGTGTCGGCATTGATGTCAGGAGAGAAATTGCAAGCCGTTCGGTGCTTAAGTGCCTCCAGAAGCTTCTGTTTGACCCTTTCTTGCGAGTCTTGCTCGTCGGAGGATGACATCTTGAGCTCCTCAGCAAACCAGGGGGGCGTACCATCAAGAGTTGTGTCAAAAGTACATCTGAGTCTTGAGTTGTCAACGCCAACTAAGCGGTAAAACGCCAAGTGAGCGAATTGATAGCGATCCGGCCAATGTTGGAAGAGCACGCAACGCGCGCCGTCCGCTGATTGAACCTGGAGAGGCCGCGTTGTCTCAGGTACCGCTTCTGCGAGCTTACGACGCGCACCAACTCCGTCCCGTGGTGCGAGAGCGAGTCTTAGACTGACAGGGTTTCATTCGAGACGGAGATAGTTGGCGAAATAATAAGGGAATTGCCGAAATGGAGTCAGTCCGGGACTGATAAGGAAAACAGCGAGACGGAGTCAGTTGGCAAACTGATAAGGAAATAGCTGAAAGCTTATCAGTCTGTGCGAAAAGACTCGCTGCCAGACAGGATTGAACTGAGTCAACAACCCCGATGGACGCTGATTTTATTGAGCTTTTCGGTCCGGCGAATAGTTTTTGTGTGGCACTCTTGAGGGGCGCGGCGCGACCATGATTACCACATTCGGCGTGAGTTAGCCACGTCGGCGATGCCTTTGTTAATCCTCCTTTGGCCGACCGACGAGCCGTTCCTCGGCGCGTGGGAAAACCAGTCTTGTCCTATCAGAAGAGACGCTCGGGCGCTCTAGAGTGCGTTCCGGAGCAACCAGACGAGACAGTATGGCAAATCGTTTTCATCACCGGCAGCGGGGACGGTCTCGGCCTGGCAGCGGCCCAGCCGCTCCTTCGACAGGGACACGCGGTGCACGCTCGTTCGGACGACGCGCCACAGCGTCGGGTGCGGACAAGCGGCGGTCAAACGTCACGAAGGTGAAGTCCGGACTGCCCTCATAACCGGACCACCCGCAGACGCCTAAGTTGGTCGGCTTGGGGCCGACAGCCGACTTGAATATGAAACGCGGGGGTCGCCCCCGACGCATCGCAGATCTAATTTCTTCAGCCTTGCCTCACGTTTTTCGCGCTCGCGGGCTGCGCTTCCCCTTCTAATTGACGGAGTCGTTCGATTTGCGCTCTGAAGTTCTCAGGTAGCTCTCGATCTTCTTCAAATGACTTTCGCAGTCTTTCGCCAATCTTTTTAGCGATTGCGCGGCTGTGCGACGAGTCAATGGCAATGGAGTTTCGCATAACGGCGTTCTCCGGTCCTTGGCAAAGCCAATGAACCCCGGCCAACATCGATGGGGCGCTTAGTTCTATCCGGCTCGCCAGATCAAACGGAGACCCCAAAACCAGCGAGCGACTGTCGGTGAAAACCGAAAGTCGCGGCGGGCCACTTCCGCTTTGGGTCATTCGCGTCGATTTGACCGGCCGCCAATCACTTCCGGTCTTCCCCGATCAACGGACATTGTCAGAGTCCTACGTCATGTCTCAAAAGGGCCGATTGTGTTGCAAAAGTCGTTTTACAGGAGATGTCAAAAATTCTAAGGGCCGCTGGCGCGTTCTTCGTATAATGATCCGAGGGACCTCATCGCCTTGCGTAAAATTCATGGGCGACTTCGGTAGCGCGACTGAGGCTATGCGAATCATCGACCTCTTTGCGCTTCGGCCATAAGCCGACGTGACGTGCGCCAATGCACGGCCTGCCGTGCAAGTCGCGTCCATTGCCATCATTCATACTGCCGCCTTGAGCGCATTTGGTACGGTGAAGCGATTGGCGGTGAATGCCTTTAGCAGATCACGAGGTCGGCTTTTGTACCAAGGCTCTTGACCCGCAAATCGATGATCCTCCTCATACGCGACTGGAGCCCCTTCAAAGCGCGGCTGAGCCCAACCTGAGCGCCAGAAGTTGTTTGACCTTGACGTAGATCAACGGTGGCAGAACTGGAGCGTTCTCTTGATGCACTTCGATCTTAGCTTATCAGCCAAGGCGCTGCCGTCCATGTCCGCTAGGATCACAAGCCGACCTAGGAAGTGCCCACTATCACCGAAAACGAAAGAAGAAACCCCTTCACCCCGGAGAAGTCAGGACAACCGAGAGCAGCTATGAAGGCGACCGCGCAAATGCTGTTTGTACTTGGGATGTTTCTTGCTCCTGTCGAGGTGAACGCTTCCTCGTGCTCGTCCTATTACATTTCGGAAATCACTCTTGTATCGCCGGGTGACAACGAGGCGGGGCGCGTACAGACTTTTGTTGGATTTGGAGCGTCGAAGGAAGAAGCCGAAAAGAACGCCCTGGGGTCTTGCTCGCACATCCAGCTTGACCTCGAAACATGCCTAGCCTCAGACCGTGTGCTGGATCGTAACGCCCCTTCGGATGACGCTAAAACCTCGCTTCATAAGAAGTACTCGAAGGCGGTCAAGCGCATCACTGGCTGCGATTAGCGCGACCCTCAGCTTCGGGTTGGGTCAGAAGCGGAAGTCGCGCAATTGGGGTTAGTGGTCGGCAAGTCGCCAAGGGCCGTAATTTTCACGGCTTCCCTTGTTCTCCTGCAATGGCCGCGATCATCTGCATGACATCATCGACATTCTCTCGCACGCCTTGAACTTTCCCACTCGCAAAGCCGAGTTCAGCGTTTGCACCCGGAATTTGTGTGTCGAACCTAACGGAGGTTACTTGTGATACGTTAATGTGGATCAGCTCGCCGTTAAGTTCAGTCAATTTGATCCAAGACATTTCGCCACGGTGCGATGCTTTGACCAACTGCATGACCTCATCGACATTCTCCTTCACCCCCTGAGCTTTGCCACTCGCCAAACCGAGTTCAGTGTTGGCACCGGAAATGTGTGTGTCAGATCTGATGAAGGTTACTTGCGCCACGTTGATATGAACCGACTTCCCGTTGGGTTCGGTCAATTTGAGAGAGCCGAGCCGAAAAGTTCTTGGCTCCTGCGCGCGGGCCGAGCGCGACCACGCCGCAGCGCCGCCGATTAACCCGAGAAAATCCCGTCGTCGCATCTCACGCCTCGCGATTAGGATGCGATAGTGTAGCTGTCCAGACCCGCCGCTTGGAATAAAATATATTTGGAGATACCGACTTCATGTCCGCTTTGGGTCTTGGCTGTGTAAAAACGCCAAAACGCTTGATGGCGTAGAAGCCGCGTTTCGATCTCTCGCGTTTTTACACAGCCAGGGTCACAAGTGGCTGTCCGGCCGTACCCGACCTTGGTCCGCTGACGGCCAAGAAGCCGACAACACGGCGATTGAGACAGAGGTCAGCGATGGGCCATAACCGGACTCGTGCAGCGCAGTGTAAGAGCACGTCCTACTCGATAACCTTCGTCGGCGATGGCGAGGTAGCGAAGGCGGCACGTCGAGCCCAAACGCGCACGCAGAGATCAACTCACATCAACCTACGGCGCCTCAGCCATAGTGCTGTGCCCACCACGGTCAGGGTCGGGATCACAAGCCCCAACCCAATAAATGCTGTCTTACTTCCTTCCAATGCGGTTAGCCATCCAAAGTTCATTCCAAAAAACCCAGTTATAAAGGTAATAGGCAAGAAAATTATAGAGACAGCGGTGAGGCGGTTGATCTGCTCGGCCTGTCGCTGGGCGATCGCGGTCGCATAACCATTTACAATATCAGCGCCCCAGTGCGTACGTTCCTGAAGCCGCTGTTCAAGATGTTCGACCTGCTCAGCATAATCGTTCAGCTCGGTCGCCGCGCGCTGGTCAATACCTTGCAGTGCCTCGATGCCGATAATACCCGTACGGACCGCGCTGCTGTAGCGATCAACGTCCAACCAGACGGCCTGAAGGCGCTGCAATTTTTCTGCAAGACTTGAAAACTCGATCGACTGGGGTTCGCGCTGAATTTGCGTCCGCAGCTCCCAGATTCGGCCGTCGATCTCGCTGATCGCACTATGAAGCGTGCTTAATAAGAATTGGAGCAGAATTGCCGCCGCAGCTAGAGGACTTTCTTCCAGTTTCGCTGCGCGCTCGGCGAAATGCTTGTGAATTTCGTCGAGCACTGAAGGATCGCCGTTCCATAGGGTCAAAATGCACTTTTTCGAACCCAAGATGTGGACCTCTATGAAGCTTCTCCCGGAGCGCTCGGCCAGCCATGACACTGCGAGCAGCCGTTGCGGACTGATCACCAAGCTTCCAACTTGTCCGAAGCGCTGCCCCCAAACGATATCTGCAGGATCGAATCCAAGTTCGCCAAGAAACTTCGCGCGGCCGACTTCGCTGCCTCCGACCATGTCTAACCAGAAGAAATTTGCCGCCAGCGATTAACGCACGCAGATCAAACTCGGTCGCCACGCTTCGGACGCCATCCGAGGCGATAGCGGTAATGGTCGGGTTCGTCGCCGCCGGAACCGTCGTTTCAAGGTTCATCTTCGGCACCACACACTAAGAGTTTAGGCCCTGAGAAGGGCTGGTCATGGAGAGCATTTTGCATCCGGCGATCAGGTGGAATCTTTCGCAGCGCGGATTCGGGAGAGGGCCGGGGTTGAGCGAGACGCGTGCACAGGCGCACCACTCCCGCGCCGCATGAGCCCTCTATCCGGAGCACAGACTACCATATCGTCAAAAAGGGGTGTGTCGTGCATCGCAGCAAAAATAGGTCGCCCATGTCTCAGATGGGTCAAAGGCTGCCCTCGTTAGGCAGCGTTACCTTGGTCGGCTCACCTCTCGGAAGCGGACATCGCCGGGCTCTGGGTCGAGGTCAGCCACGGGCCGATATTGTTGCAAAAGTCTTTTTGAGGTGGCGAACGAAAATTCTTGGAGCCGCTGAAGCGTTTTACGCTTGGCGACGTGAGGGACCATATCGCTTTATCCAAATCGACCACGGGCCTTCGTAGTGGCGTTGAAAAGCGACGCAGGGGCAGAGAAGTCCAAAGATCAACTTTCGCGAGATTTTCCACGACCCTCGATTTTCGACTTTTGCAACACAATCGGCCAAAAGCAGGCGTCGGCGAACGAATGTCTGCAGCGGCAGGAGGTCGCGACGGGAGCCTCCAGACGCAAGGCAGTTATGGTTTCCCTTCGTATGTACCCCGACAAGTGGCCCATTGCACGAAGCGGCCTGGACGGGCTTCAGGGAATGATCACCCCAACGAAATGGGTTTCGCAGACCCACTTTTTCTCCGGCTCCATGTACAACTCTGCTGGGCTGGAGCACCTGGGCTCGGCGCGCATGATCATCGTCATATTCGCCCCATCGCGCCGTGCATAGGTCAAGCAGCTTTTGCAGGCATAGACGTTCGGATGTCGATGCCGTTCAAGCTCTTCCCACACATGCTCCAACTCCGAGCACCTCTCGCTGAAATCATCTTTGGTCATAGCATCCTCCCCAATGCTCAAATGGCCTGAAACCGCTCCACGGCTACACAATTCGCTTGCCAGCTCGCCCCAAACGCACGCCGATCGACAGACTCGCCATGCGATTCGAGCAATTCGTGGCTCTGGCGGGATGGCTGCGCGTTACCGCAGCGGCTATCTCGTTTCCCGGCGGCGTGGAGCGCTTTCTCACGCAGAATACCTTGGCGACGGGGCAACGCCTTCATCTGGAATTGGCCCCAATAGTCCTACGCGCGACTGCGCGGTGAGCCGTATCAAACGACAGATCGTCTCTCTCTTGACAACCCTTGGCGCCAGACGTTCGCTAGGTCTTATTAAAGGTCGATTGACGCGTGCGCGATGAGTAACATGAGAAGTTCGCAGACAGAAGTTGTTGCGGCTGACAATACATGCGGAGCGCCCGTGGCGAAGCGCCTAGTTTTCCATATTGGCGGCTATGATCCAACCACGCCACCTGCCGGCGCGGAACGACGCTTTCTGCGCGAAATTGAAAGGTTCCAGCGCACCTGGACTGTGGAAGCGATCATTAACGATTTGTGCGACAGCGCCGATCAGACCAAGTGGAAAGTTACGACCACCGGCCCCAATTGGCAGGTCGAAACCAACTACCATTTGGTTCGATGGGACGATGTCATTGAAGGCTTTAGCCGTCGGAGCATCGGTTCACGAATTCCGCTCGGCCTCCTTGCCTTTCTGGATTTCGTTTTGGCCGGCACTCTTTGGCGTTACTTGCTGACCAACTGGCGTTACGCACTTTTCTTTCTCTATCCATTCGTCATGTTCGGACTACTCATGGCGACCGCCGTCTTGATTGGCGTGCTTGCATTCAAAGTCACCGGATCAACTCCCGTTGCTGCTGGTGGCGGCCTCTTCGGGGTCGCAGCCGTCTTGGCGGGTCCGTGGCGCTGGCTGCACCTGGGCGACTTGTTCGACGACTGGATTTTTTCTCGCAAGTATATTCGATTCGGCCATTCGGAAATCGAGCAAAGGCTGGACAGGCTGGCCACCGAGCTCGTGGCTGCGGCGAGCAGTTCCGCCGCAGACGAAATTTTGGTCATTGGACACAGTCTTGGCGCCGTACTTGCGGTCGATCTCCTCGATCGCGCCTTGAAGCTGGACCCTGCGCTCGGTCGGACCAAAACTCCCGTCACATTCTTGAGCGTTGGATCATCCATCCTCAAGGTTGGCCTGCACCCGGAGGCAGTACGCTTTCGCGCGACGGTGGAACGTGTGGCAAATTCTCGCGCGATCTTCTGGGGCGACTATCAGGCCCTCGTCGACCCGTTGAATTTTTACAAAAGCCGGCCAATGGCCGAAATGGGCTTGTCGACGGATAACGAAGCGACCGTCAGGGTCGTGAGATTTAGCCGAATGCTCGACGACGACATCTATCGACGCATCCGTCTCAATTTCTTCCGCTTGCACAGCCAGTTCGTCAGTGGAAATGATAAGCGAACATCGTACGACTACTTCATGCTCATATGCGGACCTATTTCAGCCAAATCCCAGACGCTCGCCCCGGATGGCGCCATATCGATGATCGCTGACGACGGAGGACTGATTGCGAGCGCGCCGGTGTCGGAAAGCGAACTGCTGGGAAATCCGGGCGCGGCAACCTGATTCAAATGACGCCCACCACTTCAAAAGTCATCTTCGTTGCGTTGGCGATCGGCTGGTACCTCATACGCTATAAGTACGCGCGGCGTTCCCGCCGTGCGAGGGTTGTGCGGAGCGCTCGCGGCCCCCTGGAAACTACGCTCCTGCTCATATCTCTTTCGGGACTTGGACTTGTTCCGCTCGTCTACGTAGCGATAGGAATACCTCATTTCGCAGATCGGAGCTTTTATCCCTCGCTGGCTTGGCTGGGGTCTCTCATTGCGATTGCGGCTTTGGGCATGTTTCACCTGACTCACCGTGCACTCGGGCGGAACTGGTCGATAAGTCTCGACGTGCGAGAGAACCATGAACTCGTGACGGAAGGGGTTTACCGGAGAGTTCGACACCCGATGTATTCGGCATTTTGGCTGTGGGCTATCGCCCAGGCATTGCTGCTGCCCAACTGGGTTGCCGGTTTCGCGGGATTGATCGGGTTTGGCATCTTGTATTTTGGTCGCGTCGCCAAGGAAGAGCGAATGATGTTGGAAACTTTTCGCGACAGCTACCGCGTCTACATGGAGCGAACCGGTAGGATTTTCCCATCAATACGCTGAAAGAAAACGTGCCCCTTCTGCAACATTCGCCAAAAAAGAGATCGGGCGACTGCCCGCACGGGCGTCTATTTGTTGCGTGGGTTGAGCGTCCGGCTAGGTTCAGAATCGGTAAGGGGTAGTGGGCAACTCAGGGGAGACTTGATGCTGAAATTCGTAATTGCGGGTGCTGCGTCTTTGGCTTTGGTGGGAGCGGCAGTTGCCGCGGATCTGCCTCGTCCGCAGCCCGTCGTCCAGACCGCGCCGGTTGGTAAATATCCCATCGGCAAAACTCCAGTCGGCAAATACCCGATCGGCAAGGCTCCGGCGCCGGCTCCGTTAGTCACCAAGGGATAATCCCGCCGATTCGAGCGCCTTCGGCCGTCGGGGCCGGAGGCGTTCACCTCCGATAATGCGGACTAGTTATAGCTTGGGCTGTGTTGGGTCCAAGAGGGGTCGAACGTGGCAAAAGCGATCTGGGAATACCGCAATCTGCAATTTATTGTCGGAGTCGCAATTTTTCTGGCTTCCGTGGGAAGCGCTAGTGCACAGCAACTCGCGGCGCGCGCTAATCTTCAGCAGAAACCGGACACTGCCCCCAAGACTTCAATCAACTCCGCTACGAAAACGGCCGCGGCTGCGCCAAGCAGCCCGCCAGCCACGTCGGATGCAAAGCCGGCCCGGGTATCTTCAGTTAAAGGACCCTACTATGTTGATTTTCGTGCCCGCACTGCTGCATCCTACGGACACGCATTTGTCTGGTACGGCAAGACGAGCCAAAGGGCGGTCGAAGTTGCGGGCCTGCATCCAGCAGGTGACACGCTGCCGTACATGTTGGGACATCTCATGTTTGTGCCTTCTGAAACGGGCGCAAGCTACGGTGACCTTGATGAGCAATATTTAACGGCCAGCTATCGAGTCTACTTGAATGAGGCTGACGCCAAAAAGGTATTTGCTTACATCAAGCATCTTCAGGCGACCTCGCCGGTGTGGAACGCGGGAACAACCAACTGCACCAATTTCATCGGTCGCATAGCGAGTTTTATGGGCCTGAAGGCTCCATTCCATTTGTTGAAGCCTGAAGAATACATAAACCAACTCAGAGCGCTAAACGGTGGACGTCAAACGGTGCAACTGGTTGCCGACCGGTAGACCCCGGGGGTATTCATGCAGGCTCTGATAATCGACGTCGGACTGCGAGGTGCGCATTTCCCAACACCTGGATTCGCGGATCCAGCCCTCGATCAAGTGGTAACCGCCTGCATCGTTTCCTGAATGTCGATTTGGGCGGCAGCGTCGTGGACCGGCTTCACTTGTTGACAGTTCGGCACAAAAGCGGTGTTCGGGCAGGCGGATGATGCGTACGCCGTGAATCGGGTGCTCGATCTGCCGCAGCAGGCGTGGCTAAAGTGGTTAATCGACACTCCGCGATGTCGCTTATGGGTCAATGGCGACGGTTTGCCCGACCCCTGATGAGGTCCGGTCTTCTACTCACAGCCGGCATATTGATGAAGGGCCAGGTTGGTCGCGAAGGGCCAGAAACGGAAGTCGCCTTCGGCTCGGTTCCTCAACGGAAGGCACGGTCTGCATGCTCTGGCACGAGGGAACGTTGACGCAGATCAAGTATTCGCGGGGTTAGTCAGGGACAGTCGTTTCCCTAACAGGGAAAGGAGATTGTTATGAGACAAACCGGCCTGAAACGAGCTTTGTTAGTTGCCGCCGTTGTCGCATGTGGGGTTTCCGGTTCAGTTGGGTGGTCAAAAAATGACGGCCTCTCACTGTCCGTTGATAGCGCCCAAGCACGCGTGGGGCGACCATTGACCCCCGTGAGTGTCGCTGGCGTTGCACGTCGAACCACACGGCGAGCGGTAGTGGGCGGAGCGGTAGTAGGGGGAGCGGTGGTTGCTAGGCCGCGCTGCGGGTATTACCCCTACGGACCATGCTACTAGCCTTAGCTGGCCAAGGCTCGCGCCTTCCATGCCCGTGAATAACAAAAGTCCCGTGACGGGAAGTCCCCACGGGGCTTTGCTGCGACCTGCAACCGCGACAGAGGAACAGCCTCCAAACGGTCACGCGAGACCCGAACGACTGCTGTCGGTCAAAAGGCGAAGAACTCAACGTCAGCAAGTCTAGTCCGCTAAGGATGCAGCGTGCCACGTCTCGATCAATTCTTCCCTTCATGCACGCGAGCTACTGCAGGCGCTGCACCAGGACGATGAGCGGAGATGATGACCTATCGACCCACTACGCTCTAGCCAGCTACTTAGCTGTCCCCGTCGTAACTCCTGTCCCCGGCGTAACTCCGCGCCGCACTTGGCGCGCTTCACGGCGACCCTCGCGGCGCACTTGGCGCGCGTCACGGCGATCCTCGCGGCGCTCGCGTCGCCCCTCACGTCGATCTTGACGCCTTTCCATGCCAGCGGTCTGCGCCTCCGCGTCAGGGACCATCAGCACGGTCGGGAACGCGGCTATTGCGGTCGCCAAGCCCAAAGAAGAAAGAAGCTTCCGTCGAGAGATCATGACTGCCTCCCTTGCTGGATTGCCCCAAGGTCAAAAGTTTATTCGCTCTGCCCGTCCTCGGCTTGATCTATGTCATTGGACGGTTGCACAAATGTGCAGCGATAGGTCAAAAGTGCTGCTCTAGTGGCGACGTCGTTGTGTTGCAAAGGAAGAGCGAGCCGCCGACGACATCCCAAGGAACTGCTTTGGGATTGCCGAATTGATGGGTCGGCCAAAAACGCAGGAGGTCGCCATGCGCCTTCACCTGCCCCACCACAACTACTCTGTCGACTGGGTCACGCTAACCGCCGGCAGCCTGCTGTTGGTGGGTTTCGCCGCCGCCATCGCGGTCATGCTGGTCCGTTAGGAACGGAGGCAGCCTCCGGAAAAAATCCGGAGGGGCGTGGCCAGGTCGGCGTCACTTTGATCCATGTCAAAGTGAGACGATAGGTCTTCTGTGCAGGTATCCTGCTCTGAGTACATGGGGAGGCGATAGGTGTCCCCTTTCGCAGCACTTTTTTGCGGGTGTCTGGCTGGGATGGTCAGCGACCGTAGCCTTAGGGGCGCAGCGCACCACCTCACAAATGATGGTGGGCAGAGATCAACTCTTCTCCTCGTCGTGCTGATGATGCTTGCCGGAGTTGGCGCTGCCTCGCCAGCAAAAGCTGATCCTGCCGCCGACAATTCTCAGTGGCACGCGTTCAATGGAACGTGGACTGCGGTTGGCAAACGACAGGACATTGGTCTAGGTGGCGATCGCCGGGCCTCGGTTGCGGACTACAGCGGATCACTGATGCTGTATGGGACCTCACGTCCTGCGCTGGGCTTCCGCGCCGAGGCTGTCGTGCTCAACGACAGCGCTACGGGTCTGATAGGAAGGGCTGTCTGGACCGACGACACAGACAACCACGTCTATAGCGAGCTTCGCGGCGAAACAACCCCGGCAGGTAACAGCATCGTTGGGACGTTTGTCGGTGGCAGCGGTCGGTACAAAGGCGCGACGGGCACCTACGAGTTCTCCTGGCGCTTCCTCCTGGAGACCGAAGATGGGATCGTGCAGGGCCAGTCGATGGGGCTCAGCGGCAAAGTCCGATTTCCGCAAACACGGAGCGAGCCCGCCCCAGGCACGTCTAAGCCATGACACGCCCCCTCACGACGCTGAAACAGGCGTTGCCGTTCGTGCTGGCGGTCGGCATATGGCTGACACCCGTTCCCGCCGGATTGACCCCGCCTGCCTGGCACCTGTTTGCCGTGTTTGCATCGGCGATCGCGTCGGTGCTCATCGGCTCTTTTCCGCTGCTCCCATCCGCACTGCTCGCTGTTGCGGCGGTGGTCCTGACCGGCACCATCACTCCGGCGAAGGCTTTCGCAGGCTTTGCCAATGCCAGTGTGCTGCTAGTCGTGATTGCCTTCCTGGTCGCGATCGCTGTGGTGAAATCGGGCTTGGGGCGGCGCATCAGTCTGTTCATGGTCAGTCTGTTCGGTCGATCGTCTTTAGGGCTTGCCTACAGTATCGTCATAACGGACGCGCTCATTGCTCCGGGGTTCCCCAGCAACACGGCGCGAGGTGGAGTTCTGTTTCCGATTGTACTGTCGGTCGCCAGCGGGTCTGGTTCGCGGCCGGAGGACCCCGAGGGTCGTAAACTGGGCGGCTACCTCATGTTCTGCGGGATGGCGAGCCTATCGATTTCGTCGGCGCTTTGGATGACCGCCACTTCCGCCAACCCACTCGGGGTCCAGGTGGTCAGGGACTTCGGGGTGGCAATTGGCTTCGGCAAGTGGTTGGTCGTGGCCGCAGTGCCTACACTGACTGCGCTCTTGCTGCTTCCCTTGCTCGTAGCGCGCATTTTCCCGCCGGGGATCGGCCGAACACCGGAGGCACCTGTTGCGGCGCGTAAGGAACTGGCGGCGCTCGGTCCGCTCAAGCGCGATGAATGGATCACGGCTGCAATTTTTGCGTTCATGGTCCTCGGTTGGGTGTTTGCCGATGTGTTGCAGTTGAACGCGACCAGCGTCGCTTTCGCTGGCCTCGGAATGTTGATCATGTCAAATGTCCTAGGATTGAAAGACATCGCAGAACACGGAGAGGCCCTCGAAACGTTTCTGTGGCTTGCAGTACTGTTTGCCTTGAGCGGCCAGCTCAATGAACTCGGGTTCATGGGTTACGTCGGCCAGCGCCTGGCGTCCTACATAGTC
This sequence comes from Bradyrhizobium sp. Arg816, assembly GCF_029989365.1. Taxonomy (GTDB): domain Bacteria; phylum Pseudomonadota; class Alphaproteobacteria; order Rhizobiales; family Xanthobacteraceae; genus Bradyrhizobium. The sequence continues at coordinate 244,772 of NZ_JAPRAQ010000005.1, forward strand.
GGCCTTTCATGGCACATGACCTACGTCGTACTGATCGTACTGTACGTGCTAATTCACTACATGTTTGTCAGCCAAACTTCACAGGTGCTGGCTTTGCTCGGCGTTTTCCTTGACGTCGGCGTCCGAGGAGGCGTGCCCGCACCGCTAATGGCGTTTGCTCTGCTATTTGCGAGCAGTTACTTCTCAGTCATTACGCCCCAGGGTGGCAGCCAGAACGTCATCTTTGTAAGTAGCGGCTACCTCACACAGCCGGAACTCTATCGGCTCGGCCTGCTCGTGACACTCTGCTTCCTTGCGGTGTTCCTGATAATCGGCACTCCATGGATCCTATTGGTCACCTGAACAGCTTACGCGGTAGCTGCTTGCAAAAAAATTTGTCGTTGTTGGGGGCCACATCTCGCAGGCATGGCCTCCCGGGCGCTAAAAAAGTGATCGTGTCCCCCGGCGTGGTGTAATTGGCGGCGGGTCACCGCGTTCGCCGGCAAGAGCCGGGCAGGTCAGCTGGCGATTTGCCGGGGCGCTGACGGTTGGATCATCGCTCAACGGCGCGATGGTTTCCAGTGTCATGTAGCGGGCACGCTGGACGGCCCATTCATCGTTCTGCTCGAGCAGGATCGCACCGATGAGGCGGATGATGGCATCTTCATTGGGGAAGATGCCGACCACCTCGGTGCGCCGCTTGATCTCGCCGTTGAGGCGCTCAATCGGGTTGGTCGAGTGCAGCTTGGTTCGATGCTGGGGCGGGAAGGCCATATAGGCGAGCACATCGGTCTCCGCTTCGTCGAGGAAGCCAGAGAGCTTGGGCAGCTTGGGACGGAGCTGGTCGGCGACCTTCCGCCACTGTGCTCGTGCGGCCTCGGCATCGTCCTGGGCAAACGCGGTGGCGATGAAGGCGGAGACCACGCGCCGCCCGCTCTTGGCGGCATGCGCCAGCGCATTGCGCATGAAGTGCACGCGGCAGCGCTGCCAGCTGGCGTTGAGCACCTTGGAGACGGTGGCCTTGATGCCCTCATGGGCGTCGGAGACGACCAGCTTGATGCCGCGCAGGCCACGGCGAGCGAGCTTGCGCAGGAAGGCCGTCCAGAACGTCTCAGCCTCCGAGGGGCCGATATTCATGCCGAGAACTTCGCGCCGGCCATCGCTGTTGAGCAGGCCGCCTCCAGCGAATTCATCGGTCCTCGTCCGGGTGGACCCATCTGTAAGGCGTGATGGTGTGTCCCACTGGTGACTGGTAGCGCGTCGTCACACAGCGGTGGCATAGCGCTTGCTAGGTTGACGGCCGAGGTCTCCAAGATGTCGGCGTTGAGGCCTTCCGGGGGGACCGCGACAATCCTCCGACCGCGCCGCCGAGGCCTCGCACCGAAAAAAATCTCAGCCCGTGCATGCCCGCGAAAATCCGGAGGGGCGTGTGTGTGTGTGTTCGGAGCGTTTCCGCGCTATCGTGTAGTGCTAATTTTCGAAATGAGATTCCACGGCAACAACGTGATTTGACGGCTGCTCAAATCGAAATAGAGAACACCGCGCTCCCCACTCCGAAGCACGTGAGCCTCAATTCTCTGCCCGTCCGTTGTGTTGAGAGTGGTTGCTGTTCGCAAATGCACCAAGGAGCAGGAGACCGTCGATTACGCCGATCGCAGTGCGAACTTCCAGTGGAGCTTCGTCGGGCTTGGCGAATGTCCGCTACGGGACTTGGCTGTGTGAAAACGCCAAGACGCTTGAGCGCGATAGAAGAAGTTATTCGTCCAAGGTCGTTTTGGGGCTCAAGCTCGCAAGCGCCTTCAACTTTGACGACGAACTGAAGAATGTAATTCTAGTTGTGTTTCGATCCTTCGCGTTTTTACACAGCCAGGGTCAAAAGCGCCGGTCGAGGATACCGCGAACGAGGTCCGGTCTACCCCCATCAGCAGACTTGAGGGTGGCGGACCTTCCCTTCGGCTGATTTGGTTCGGTACTTGATTTCGGCAAGCAGCTTCGGCGATGTCTGTTGGCGGTCGCCCTTAGGCCGCTTGCGCAGGGTCTTCCTTCTCGCCGGTCGCGACGATCTTGAGCGCCCCGTCCGGCAGCGGACGCTGCAGCACCTTGGCCTCATCCCAAGGAGCGCGCATCCAGATGTCGCACTCCTCGGCCGTGGTGAGGATCACCGGCATCGCTTTCGGGTGCACGCGCTTCACCTCGACGTTCGGCTCGCAAGTCAGGAAGCCGAAGATGTCCGTGGTGACCTCGCCTTCCTTCGCCTTTCGCACGCTGGTCCAGTTTGTCCAGATGCCGGCGAAAGCGGCGAGGGGCCGAGACTCATCGAGTGCGAACCACACCGGCACCTTCTTGCCGTCGATCGTGTCGTACTCCGAGAACGACGTAAGTGGCACAAGGCAGCGATTGTCCGGCCCGAGCCACCGCTTCCAATGGCTGCTGCTGGTATTCCGGATGTTGGTCGTCCCGCTGTCCGGCTCCATCCGAAGTAATTCATTGAAGTCTACCGGTTTGCCCTTCGCTTCCAGTTTCTCGGCCCGCTTCTTCGTTGCATCCATCAGCGCCCTGGATGAGGACGGCATGCCCCACCGCGCCATGACGATCTCACGGTCGTCGGCCGCGTTCCGGACGATCGGTGCCGGATAGTCCGGGAAGATGCCGGGCATCGACGCCAGATTGCCGACGTGGCTGTTCAGCGCGCCGAACAGCTTGCGGATCGCGTCGACGTTCTTGGTCATGCTGTAGAGGTTACACATCTCAGGTTTCCGGAGCCTGGTGGGGGCGAGCCGTGAGTTGCAGGAGGGTAGCGGCCGGGCGGCGCCCTGCCTTAGCACACTTGCTGCAGCGAAGCCGCCCAGCTAGGTCGTGTACGGCAGTGGTTGGCGGATGGCGCAGCGCCGCCAAGTCGACGTCCCGCCGAGTCTTGCAGCGCGAGCATTCGATCTCGATCCATGAGTAGCCACCGTTCACGGCTTGGTCGATGGACGGCGACGGGTCGATCGGGCCGCCGTCGGCCCACATGCGCTCGTTCCAGGACTCGCAGAGTAGCTTGTCGGCCTCGCGGATCAGTGCCTCGCCTTCTGCCCTGGCGCTCTTCGGAGCGTCGCGCCAAGACCGTCGTCATCGCTCGCGACTTCGACAGCTCTTTCGCAAGAGCCTTGCGGTCTCCTCCGGAGAGAGGCGTTGGATGATAGCGAGGAGCCATCTGTATAACCTGGCGTCAGACGGCACCGGCACAGCTACTCGAACGAAGGCCAGCAACCGTCTTCCTCATGGAGGCCGGTGCGCTCCGTGCAGGTGTTGTTCAGCAGACGCTGGCCTACCTCTCGCCAGATTGCGCCAGCCCCGTAGAAGCGAGTGGCGTCTGCCTTCTGAATTTCCACGATCCGCTCGCAGCGGCTGCAGGTGACGCGCAGCACGTGACGGCTGATCTCAGACAGTTTGTGTGCCTGGATCGGCTTTTCGGCGCGAACGGCATCGGCGCGGGCTTCCCCGAGAAGCGACGCCCAGTACGCAGCTGGCAAGTCGTCGGCTGGACCGACGGCCGGCGTGGAAGGGGTGTTCTTGCCGACGGCAAGGGTATTGGCCAGCTTCTGGATCTGTTTCATGGTCGGAAAGCGCCAACTAGCGGGTCGGTCGGTCATGGTCAGAGTAGAACATAACAAGAACAAATGGTCGAATCTGGTTCTCAGAAAAATGCTTCGGACCGCCTGGCCGTTTGTCGGAACTGGTCGCGGTCGTTCGTCTTGAATCCGAGACGCCCTAGACCGGAGTTCTGCGTACCATGGCCCCGCGCGCCAACTGGAAAGGCTTTTTGAGGCTCTCCCTGGTCACCTGTCCGGTGGCTCTGTATCCGGCGACCTCGGAGAGTGAGAAGGTCTCGTTCAACCAGCTCAACCGGGCGACGGGCCATCGGATCAAATACCTGAAGGTCGATGCGGATACCGGCGACGAGGTACCCAACGAGGACATCGTCAAGGGCTACCAGCTTGAAAAGGACCAATTCATCGAGGTGACGAAGGAGGAGCTCGAAGAGATCGCATTGGAGTCGACGCGAACCATTGAGATCGACGAGTTCGTCAATAGATCCGAAATCGACCCGAGGTATCTGATCCGTCCCTACTACCTGCGTCCCGACGGCAAGGTTGGTCACGACGCCTTTGCCGTGATCCGCGAGACCATACGCGAGATGGACAAGGTTGCGATCGGGCGGGTCGTGCTGACCAATCGCGAACACATCATCGCTCTCGAACCGCGCGAAAAGGGCTTGATCGGTACCCTGCTGCGCTATCCCTACGAGGTCCGCGATCCGGCGGAGTATTTCGACGAAATCCAGGACGTCAAAGTCACAAAGGACATGCTGGATCTCGCGAAGCACATCGTGAACCAGAAGGCGGGGACGTTCGACCCTGGGAAGTTCGAAGACCACTATGAAACCGCACTGATAGACCTGATCAACCAGAAGCGCTCGGGCAAGACCATCCGCCCGAAGGAGCGGCCCAAAGGCGAAAACGTCGTCGATCTGATGGAGGCGCTGCGGCAGAGCGTCGGTCGGGAGGGCGCGCCGGCGAAGGCGAGCAAGCCCGCCAAGAAGCCGCGCAAGGCGGCGGCGGGTCAGAAAGAGATGTTGATGTCGATCAAGGCAAGAAGCCGGCGAAGGAAGCAGCGGCGAAGAAGCCCGCGACGGGCCAGCGGCGGAAGTCGGCTTAGGCGACTGATGTCAGGCACTGGTGGCGCTTCAGGAAAGCGCGAATTTCCTCGATCGTCCGCTGCGGCCCAACGCGCGATAGGGTGCTTCGACTGGACGCTGCGATGACCTTCACGATCGGCATCATCTCGGATACGCACGGCCTGCTTAGGCCGGAGGCTCTTCGCTTGCTGGCCCACGTCGACCACATCATTCACGGCGGCGACATCGGCGATCCCGAGATCATCACCGCGCTACGGAGAGTTGCCCCCGTCACGGCGATCAGGGGGAACGTAGACACGGGCGAGTGGGCCACCGAATTTGCCGAAACCGAGCTCGTGCGGCTCGCCGGACGGTTGTTCTACGTTCTGCACGACCGCAATGTCCTGCAGGTCGATCCCGTAGCTGAGGGCATCGATGTCATTGTTTCCGGCCACTCCCATATGCCGAATATCGCTACCGTCGATGGCGTACTCTACGTGAATCCCGGCAGCGCGGGGCGCAGACGTTTCAAGCTACCGATCACGCTTGCGAGCCTCGAAGTCGCGCCCGACGGACTGAACCCGATCATCCACGATCTTGAAGTCGGATAGGCCGCGCCGCGCACGTCCAGCCAGGCGAAACCTTCGGCGCCGTTTCGGTCGCCGCGCTGTAAGCCGCGTCTATGGGCGGCGTCAGATAGGCAGATCGAGCTGAGGTCCAATATCGTCGTTCGCCGGCGTTTGCAGCGACGACAGCGGCACGCCCAGAAGGCGAACCGACTTCGGGAAGGGCATCTCGGCCTGCAGCAGGGCGACCGCCAAGCTCTCCAAGTTGTCCCGGCTCGATACGAAATTCGGGATCGACCGGCTCCGCGTGATGATCTCGAAATCGAAGAACTTGACCTTGAGCGTCACAGTCCTTCCCCGGTTGCCGGTGATCTCACAGTGGCGCCAGACCTTGTCGATCAGTGGCTGGAGTTCGGCCGCCATCGCGTCGAATGTCGTGAGGTCCACCAAGAACGTGTTCTCGGCGCCGATGGACTTGCGGATGCGGTTGGCGCGGACGGGACGATCGTCGACGCCGCGCGAGATCCAGTAGTAATAGGCGCCGGACTTGCCGAAGTTGGCGTTCATGAATTCGAGCGTCTGGTTGCGGATGTCCATTCCGGTGAAGATGCCGAGGCCGTTCATCTTCGCGCTCGTCGCCGGACCGATGCCGTGGAATTTGCCGACCGGCAGCGACTCCACGAACGCGGCGCCCATCTCGGGAGAGATGACGTACTGGCCGTTCGGCTTCCTGTGATCCGAAGCGAGCTTCGCGAGAAACTTGTTGTAGCTGATGCCGGCTGAAGCGTTGAGGCCCGTCTCGGCCTTGATCTTCTCGCGGATCCGCAGCGCGACGTCGCGGGCAAGGGGTATGCCCTGCAGGTTGTCGGTGACGTCGAGATAAGCCTCGTCCAGCGACAACGGTTCGATGAACGGCGTGTGCTCCGCGAAGATGTCGCGGATTTGCCGGCTGATTGCTTTGTAGACCTCGAAGCGCGGTCTAACGAAGATCAGGTCCGGACACTGCCTCTTGGCGGTGACGCACGCCATCGCAGAGCGGACCCCGAACTTGCGCGCCTCGTAGCTTGCCGCAGCTACGACGCCACGTTCCGCCGAGCCGCCGACCGCGGCCGGCTTGCCTTGAAGATCCGGATTGTTCCTCTGCTCGACCGACGCATAGAAGGCATCCATGTCGATGTGGATGATCTTGCGGTGGGAAAGGCCGGTGTCGAGTCGGCTTTCGGCCGGTGCTTTCTACGGTCCGTCCTTCGCTCCCGCCTTGACAAATAGAGCTTTCGGAACAAAAAAGGAACGATAAAACTGTGTTTGGCGGATCGTTGAGAGCAGATTCGTCGACCAGAAACGATGGGAACCCGGCGCGCGTCAAATGAAGCCTACCACGTTGCCGGTCTACTACTATCTCGACCACTTCGTCGAAATGCTCGACTTTGTCGAGAGGACGTATGGCGAGATCCTAACCGACGAGCAACGTTCGTTCACCGCGCGCTTTCGCATCCTCTCGAAGGACGCGCAGTGTCTGCTCATCCGGATGGTCAACCGGCGAGGGGCGATCTTCAATCGCGCACTCTTTAAGTACCGCGAGATAACCGACCTCGAAATCGCGGCTCGTGACTTGATCGAGTGTGGCCATGCGCGCGGCCTGCGTGCCGAGGACTATTCCGCCTTCGTACTTTGCCTGCCGAAGACCGCACTTCTCGACGGCGCCCGTGCAGCGGGGTTCGGCCGCGACGTCCTCACCTCATGGTCGAAACCGGTGCTGGCCGACTTCTTCGTTGCCGCAATTCCGTTCGATCTTGCGGCAAAACATTGCGGGGCCGGCGGCTTCATAGCGCTCGACAACACGCGGCCGATCGAATTCCTGCTGTACCTCTATTTCGGAAAGACGGTCGACGACCTCAAGAACTTCGCTCTGCGCGATCTCGGCGTCCTGCGCACGAACAGGGAGACGTCGTTCAGCGCTCGCTTTGCCGACGCCGACGAAGCTCATGCATGCTTTCACTACAGCCAAGTGCTGGACCGCATCGAGGTCCGTTCTGCCGGCATCTATGCACGGGAGGCTGCAGCGATCCTGGACGGACCCCCGCGGACGACCGAATATGCCGCCGACCTTGCGGCCCGCGCCGCGTGCCGGGTCGGGCAGTTCTTCGAGAAGCAAGGCGACAAGGATCTGGCCGAACGGCTTTATCGTTTCGGCGGCTCGGCCGATTGCCGCGAGCGCCTCGTCCGGTTGCTGTACGCGGAGGGCGACAAGGAAGCGTCTGAGAATTTGCTGCGGGACATGATCGATGATCCCGAAAGCGACGACGAGCATCTCTTCGCGACGGATTTCTACGCGCGCAAGTTCGGCGGACGGCGGACAGGTCTGTGCACTGAGTTGCTACGATCGGGGCGGACGATCGTCGTCGACGACACGCATCGCGGTAATCCCGAGGCTGGGGTGGCTGGCGTGCTGCGGCGCCTGGGCGGGCAGGTCTACTTCGCGGAGAATACGCTTTGGCACATGCTGTTCGGGCTGCTGTTCTGGGATGAGCTTTTCGAGTCCGGCCAGCTTCACAGCGGTTTCGACTGGGTTCCGCATTGCCTTCGCGACCGGACGTTCCATCGGCGGTTCGCCTCGCAGATCGACGTCAAGCTCGCGGAGATCAGATCCGGTAATGCGCTTCCGATCGTCTTGCGCACCGTCACCGCTAGATGGGGCCGACCCAATGGAGTCTTCGCTTGGGACCACGTGCAGATGGGCGCACTGCGTGCCTTGCTCGAAGGCGCCCGCGCGGACGGTTTGGCCGAGATTGTTCAGGCGATGTGCGAAGACTTTCCCCGCACGCGGGACGGTTTCCCTGATCTGATGCAAGTGCGCGACGGCAAGGTGTCTTTCGTCGAGGTCAAGGCGGAAGGCGACGCCATACGCCGCAACCAACTGACTCGCCTGCGCCAGCTGGAGAACGCCGGCATCCCGGCCAAGATCGGCCGCGTGGACTACCGGTTCGACCCGGAGCAGGACTACGTGGTCGTCGACATTGAGACCACGGGAACCTGGTCGTCTGGTGATCGCATCACCGAAATCGGTGCGGTCAAGGTCCGTAACCATCAAGTCGTCGACGAGTGGCACTCGCTTGTTAATCCGCAGCGGCCGATCCCCGCGAAGATCGTCGAACTGACCGGCATCACCAACCAGATCGTTCGGGATGCGCCCGTGTTCCACGAAGTCGCCGACAGTTTTATGGCGTTCATGGGGGACGGCATCTTCGTCGCCCACAACGTGAACTTCGACTACGGCTTCCTGTCGTACGAGTACGAACGGCTCGAACGACGCTTCCGCTTTCCGAAGCTGTGTACTTGCGTGGGAATGCGACGTCGATATCCCGGGCACAAATCGTACGGACTCGGAAAGTTGTGCGCGATCTACGACATCGAGCTCGAAGAACACCATCGCGCGCTATGCGACGCTCGGGCGGCGGCCCGGCTGTTGAACCTCATAAACAAGAAGCGCGACGACGGCATTTCGGCAGAAGCGGTGCAGGCTGCTTAGTCGCATTCCGGACAAGATCGCCTCTGCCGTCCCATACTACGGCGACGAAAGACCGAGGCCGCTAGATCAAAATGCTAGTCTGTTGGACACTCTGGGCACGTGTCGCCGATTGAGTCCAACACCTCGGCAATTGCGGCTGCGGCGGCCGCCGGCGAGACGCCGGGCGGCGTGCCTCACAGGCGAGCTGGAACGCGCGGTCGCGGGCATGAGGATCGGCCCGATCGAGCATCCAACCGTGCTCCTCGCATTCGCGGATGGTGCCGGCATCGCTCAGCGCCAAAATGGCCCAGCCACGCAGGGTCCGTATTGCCGGCCGTCTCTCCTTCGTCATCAGCATAGAGATCACTCCTGCCGGGACGAATCCTTCCGCCCCCTCGCTCGTTCCGGGCGGTTAGCACGCAGGGATTCGCAATCGGCAGGGCTCCGGCTTGTCCACCTGTTCCGTTGTCCTGTGCAGAACGCTAGGCGACCGGGGCGGTCGTTCTTCTCCCAGTCGCCACGATCCGCAGAGTGCTGCCCTTAGCGGCAGCGCTTGCAGCTCAGTGCGCTCCTCGTCGCGTCCATCAAAGCCTCTGCGATAACGGCATGCACTCTGCGAAGGCCCTGCAAACAAAGTGGAAAGCTAACGCTGCCGAACAGGCTTGAACTGTCTCCCCGATCTGCCGCGGTATTGATTTTATGAAAGTTCTAGATCCGTAACACCGTTCTTGTGTGGCACATTCAATGAAGCAGACGGAGTTAGTTTGCTCACTCATGAGGTTTCTAACAAAACGGAGTCAGTTGGCTCACTGATAAGGTTTCTGCCAAAAGCTTATCAGTGGCTGAGGCCAAGGTTCCGCAAAATCCCTCCGTGAACAGACAGTCCCCGCGTCGGCCAAAGTGCCGAATGAACGCCCACGCCACCAGCATTCCCGGAGCGCCGAGAGGTCTCGGCGAGGGACTGTGGGCTCCTGGGGATATGACGTGACTATCTGAAGAATTCCGTAGCGCAGCTCACAGTTGATAAGGGAATATTCGCAATCAATACCCTCTACCAATACCTGCGGAGCACAACTTGGACCGACAACATAGCGCGCCAATTCTTCTCACCTCAGAAGGGCGCTCCATTGCTCTTGAGCTTATCCCGCAGCGTGGCCCGGCGGCTGCAATGCTTGAGGCCCATGAGTTGGTCCACGCTCACGCTGCAGCTCCGCCAATTGCCGAAAGATGGGTTGAGCCCTTGCGAAACCCATCACCAATCCGACTCTCTCTCGCCATATCGAAGACCGATTTCGGACTGGTGGGCCGCCCAGCGGATCGGGTCGTGACCGAGTTCGACGTGAGAGTGAAACGAAGACGACGCCCAATCGCGCACGCGTTTCATCCGAGCATGCATCGGATCGGCTCGCACCCGCGAGCAGACGTCAAGGCGAAGCAACAGAGAGGCAGCTGAGGTCCAACAGCAGACTGATGCGCGGAAGGAAAGAGCGTATCATTCATCCTTGTCGACACGCTATGACCAAAGCGCCGGCTTATTCACGGCGCGATGACAGCGCCTCGCGGGTCGATAGCGCGATTTATAGCGACGTAGTCGATCTCACCACGCGTGATGCCGATGTCCATCAACTCGCCGTCCGTCAGCCGGCATAGCTGGGCTCGCAGTATCTCGCGTTTTCGCCACTCGCAAAACGCATCCCAATATGCTTCGAGGGGGCTGTAACTGCCGCCTTGCGGTTGCCGGTTCGAACTCAGTGGTCTCGTGGATCGTGCTCATCGCGGTGTGTCCAAGGTGAGCTGTTTCACCATACTAAAGCTGCCAGCACATCCGCTGGCGCGCTTAACAGGTGGCTTACATTCTCCTTACCGGCAGCTTATTCTTTGCGCTCTTGGGGCTTCAGAGGTGACATCGAAGAGGAATGGCAGCTTGCGTTATCTCTTTGAGGACTACGCATTGGATACCGACCGGCGCGAACTGTATCGCGCAACGGACGTGATTATTGTCACACCTCAGGTGTTCGATCTGCTTGACTATCTGGTCCGAAACCGGGAGCGCGTTGTCAGTAAAGACTACCTCATCAACGCCGTTTGGAGCGAACGTATCGTTTCCGATGCCGCGCTGACGGCTCGCGTGAACGCCGCTCGGAGCGCAATCGGCGACACGGGCGAGAAGCAGCGCCTCATAAAATATTGCGGCGCAAAGGTTTCCGCTTCGTAGGCAAAGTGCAGGAAGCACAGACGCTCGCGGTTGAGCCGGTTAACGCTGCGGCGCAGAGCGGCGACATGAAGCCGACCCCAAATTCAGCGCAGCGTCTGTCCATTGTCGTGCTGCCGTTCACCAACCTGAGCGGTAACCCCGAGCAGGACTATTTCGTTGACGGCGTGACCGAGAGCCTGACCACGGATCTATCGCGCATCGGTGGCTCGTTCGTCATAGGTCGACACACCGCATTTACCTACAAGGGCAAAGCGGTTGATCTCAAGCAAATCGGCCGCGAGCTGGATGTTCGTTCCGCGCTAGAAGGTTCTTTGCAGCGTGGCGGTGATCGGCTTCGCGTAAACGTCCAGCTCGTGGACCCCGAAACCGGCGCGCACCTGTGGGCTGATCGCTTTGACAAACGGATGGCTGATTTGTTTGACGGCAGGACGAGATTGTATCAAGGCTCGCTACACACTGAATGCTCAACTGATCGAGGCAGAGGCGCGGCGCGCCGAGCGATCGCCTCTTCCTGATGCGATAGATTTGTGTTTCCAGGGCCGTCATTCGTTGAACAAGGGACGCTCGCCCGAAAACCTGACACAAGCTGGTGGCTTTTTTGAGCGAGCCTTGGCGCTTGATCCCGAGAACGTCGAAGCGCTGGTCGGGAAGGCCAGCGTCGATCTAATAACTGCCGCCGCTTTCATGGTTGATGACCGCGATGCGCGCTTGTGGCGGCGGAGGTGATGTTGAACAAGGTATGTCCATGGCTCCGCGTCATGCGCAGGCTCATATGTTGTTTGGCATGACGCAGCTGTTCACAAGGCGCGCAGTGCTGGCAATCGGAGAATTTGAGCAGGCGCTTGCACTTGATCGCAATCTGGCCACCGCCCACGTGATGATCGTATTTACGAAGTCTTTATTGGTCGAGGAACGGAAAGCGAAGCCCACATCCGGCGGGCGTTCCGACTCTCTCCGCGCGATAGCAACGCCTATAGGTGGATGCACTGGCTTGGCGTCGCCAAATTGATCCTCGGCGCCGACGCGGAGGCGGTCGATTGGCTGCGCCGCAGCCTTGAAGCCAACCGGACTATGCCGTGGTACATTTTCAGCTTGCTGCCGCTCTTGCACTCGTGGGCTCGCTGGAAGAGGCGCGGGCCGCCGTGCGCGCGGGGCTTGCGCTAGATCCTGCCTTCACCATACGCCGGACGCGAGGGCTCATACTCAGCACCGATCGAGCATTCCGCGCCGGCAGCAACCGTCTGCGCGATGGTATGCTGATGGCTGGAGTGCCGGAGGCGTGATGTCGGCTTTGGGTCTTGGCTGTGTGAAAACGCCCTGGTCGAGCGCGATAGAAGAAGTTGTTCGTCCAAGGTCGATCTAGCGCTCATGCGCGCAAGCGATTTCAAGCCAGACGGCAAACTGAAGAACGTAATTCTAGCTGTCTTTCGTCTCCTCGCGTTTTTACACAGCCAGGTCAAAATGCGAAGAACTCAACGTGAGCAAATCTAGACCGCTCTACCCCACTGACCGGACCTCGACGAGGCGCGCCGACACTTCGGGAAGGGCAGAGCCGCACACCGCCTTTGTGTGCGAAATGGCACGAAAAGAAAGCGCGAAATCAAAAACTGCAAATATCCTCGATGGGCGGCGTCGCGCGTACCCCGCGTTTTGGGCGGGCCCCAAAGGACCCGAGAAACCGATGGGGCAAAAAGAAAGGCCGCCTGCGTTGCCACAAGCGGCCCAAGTCTAGGGAGGAAACGCCCAGGGAGGGCTGCGATAGCGGGAGCACTATCGCACGCCCTATACAATACGATTGCGATCGGCGGCTCAATTGAACGTAGGTAAACGTCGGGCACCTAAAGGGGGCACGGACCTATACGAAGGTGTATGGCAAAGCCGACAACTTCCGCACTAGGCGTAGGCCGTCACTGCCTGCGCATTACGTCGAGCATCGAGCACGGCATCGCCCTCAACCTCGACGCGTCAGCACGAGCGCCATCGTTGTGCCCGGTGCGTTATCCACGCAAGCTGTAGCGGCTTGCCTTGGCCCTCTTGGCCGGGCGATGCTCCTCGCCATGGGTAGCAAATCACGCGAGACCTCTACGGGTCGTCGGTCCGGGCGGTTGCTGAGCAGGCAGCAGAAGCGCGCAGGCAGGCCGACAAGCTGGCCTGCGAGGCATGGAATAAGCGCATGCTTGCCTTCAAGGGTCCGGCGCAGCCATCGCCCACCCTGGGCGATGCGCTCAATGCGGGGCTTGGCTATCTCGAAGTGAAGTGCCTGGGCTGCGACACGCACCAGACCTTCGCGCTGGACATCGTGCGGCGGCCGAAGACGACGCCGGTTCATGAGCTGGAGCGACACATGCGCTGCAAGGATTGCTCGGCGGTGCGGGTCTATCCGTACAAGCGAAGCCGCCTTGTCGCGCTCCGGCGCATCAAGATTTCGGCGAGCGATCCACCATCAACGCGGTGGCCTGGAGAGCGGTAGGCCCCTAGGAGTTTTCGGAGGTGCAACTCATTGAGCGGTCATTCAAGTAGAGGACCGCTCTTTGAACCACATCGCCGTTATTTTGATCTTACTCGTTGGCGGCTCTTCGCTCGCCTTGGGCCAGAGTGCGGGTGGATCGAGCAGTGGCGGCTCGGCGGCGAGCGGAACTGCGGCCACCGGCTCCGCAGGTTATGCGGGCGGCACCCTATCGACCGGGCATACCGTAAGCGGCACTGCGGGCTACTCCGGTCCCAACGTGGGCAACGCGCTCAGCCACGCCGCGACCGGCGGCGACGTGGATGCTTCCTCGGTTACTCAGCCTCTGCCCCCGCATGACAACGCGGTGGATACGCCCGCCGCTGAGCGCGCCATGAAGAACTTGGGCAACACCGATATTGGCATTCTCAAGAAGTAAGACATGCTGCAAGTCGGCCTCGGCCTTGGCGTTTGCGGCCATTCTCGGTAGTCGCCGCGCGTAATGTGCAACCTCTTCAGCATCACCACGAGCCAAGAGGCCATCATCCGTCTCTTCCGCGTGGTCAACCGCTACGTCGGCAACCTCGCGCCTATGCCGGGCGTGCTTCTCGACTATCCCGCGCCGGTGATCCGCAACACCGAGGCGGGCACTGAGATGCTGACGATGCGCTGGGGCATGCCGCCGCCACCGCGCACAGGCGGCCCGCCCGTGACCAACATTCGCAACATGTCATCACCGCACTGGCGCGGCTGGCTGAAGCCCGAGAACCGCTGCTTGGTTCCCGCCAACAGCTTCGCCGAGTATGCACCGGAGCCGAACCCGGAGACCAAGAAGAAAGACGTGGTCTGGTTGGCGCTGAATGAGGACCGCCCGCTGTTCGCCTTCGCAGGCATCTGGACCGAGTTCAAGGGCGACCGAGGCACCAAGTCCAAGCCGGTGCCGGGACCGCATCAGGTCTACGGCTTCCTGACGACCGCGCCGAACGCTGTCGTCGCGCCAATCCATCCGAAGGCGATGCCGGTGATCCTGGCCACGGACGAGGAGCGCGATGTTTGGATGCGCGCACCGTGGGACGAGGCGAAGGCTTTGCAGCGGCCGTTGCCGGATGACGCGCTCAAGATCGTCATGCGGGGAGCCGACAAGGAGGACAAGGCTGTCGCATAGGATGCTACCAGCCAATGTTGATCTAAACGTTAGATCCCCAAAAGCGGCGCGTATTTTTGCCCACTCAGCATCCGCGCGTTCTGAGCCGGATTCGAAAATGCGCGACGAAAGTGAGAGCGTTGCGGTTGCCTTCGCGATCTCGTATCGGCCCAATGCCTCGATAGAGAAGGGATCATCTGACCTTTTGATTGGAACTGGCGGTAAACATCATCATAAGTACGCTCGCACTCACGACGGAGCCATTCAAGCCCAAGCCAGCGCGACACGATTTGTTCGCTAAAAACAATCTGCGCAGCGACGGCGATCGTTGCCAAGTCTGTGCTCCTATTCAAGATAACGAGTGCGTAGAGTATTGCATACACTGCGATCTTAATGCGCTCGACCCTCGCCATTTGCGATAGAGTATCGTGACAATAGAAACTATTCTCGAGCACTTGAGCTGCGATCCTCGCTGACGCGCTGGATCACCGATTTGACGAATCCGTTGAACCGGCCAAACAGATGCTGCGGCGAGAGACATGCCCCGCAACAAGCGTACCGAAGAAGACCTGACAGGACATGCGGCGCCCGTCGCTGCATGTGGCTGGCCAATTCCCCTTCTTCAGAGCGCGCGTGCGCGCAAGAATCAGGTTACACTAGGAAAAGCGGACATCCATTGGCAGGCAGGACGGCCTGGCTATCGAGAATGACCCGACGTGCGCATAATCGAGGAATGCTAAAGTCCCCAAATAGATGCATGTCTTCCTCAAATCGGAAGCATGTTGATCACTGTACCAACAACAAAGCACAGCGATCCAACAAGGTAAAGCCAGTTTGCTAGATTGCCCATGCGACATCCCGAGGAGTGACCGGCTGGGGCTCTGCAAGCTTGTTCATTTCAGCATGCATCCTTGATTGCAACATGACCACTTCCATCACGCAAGAAGCGGCTCGAGGAAGCCGCTCGCTCCCGAGCTTTTGGCGTTACCATCAGTTGTGGTCACCATCAGCCGTAAGAGAAGCCAGGATAGGAATATGTCGGATTGCTCCAATTTGACCGTCAATCCATTCGATGTCGTCGAGGGTGGTGATCTGATCACGGATCGCCCGGAGGTCGGCGCGGACTCATTACACGCACGCGCCAGCCTTCGGGAGCGCAGAGGGTTTTATCAATACGGCGGACACGTCGGCGTGTCGGTCCAGGGCGCTGTCGCAAAGGCGCCGACACGCGGTCCGGGCACGCAAGCTGAGCTGTATTGTCCGTAGCCGTAGGCTCCATAATAAGAACTATAGGTCGGATCGCCCCAATACGATCTATGGGCGGGATAGCCCCAGTACGAATTGTAGCCCCAGTACGAAGGGTAGGGATCACTCCGCCGGACCCGATAGCGCACGTCCGGGGTCACAGCTGGCGCTGCCGCCTTGATCGACGTGCCATTGATCGGTGCGGCAGATGAATTTGCCGTGGCGGCCACTGCGATAGGAACAACAATTGCGAGCGCAATCGCGAGGCCGCGGACTTGAAACTTCATGGTAGCTCCTGTTTGTCTTAAACCGCGCGACAAGCATGACCTTGCAACGCAGGCGAGGGAAATCACCTCTCGCCATGGAGTCGATAGACGATCATTATTATTGCGCGCGCCGCGCGAAGCCACAGCCAGGATACCCTACAGCCGCATCCGTAGAGACTTCTAAACCTGTTATCGCCCTTGGACTAATCGAGGTTGCGCGTGCCAACGTGCCGCGGTCCTTGACCCTGATGCGGCTCCTACGGTGGTTTTGTCGCGCGCCACATCACCGACCAGATGCCGGACCGAGGTTAGAGAAGGGCAGGACATCGCCAATTTTGCGGATGGACAGGATGCCTACAGAAAAAGTTTTGGAAAGTTGGAATTGGGTTACGTGGGTAAGGACCAATCTGTTCCAGCACACTCCGGTCTGGTGGTGGCACAAAGAGAGTCCCCCGGCCCGCCACTCGATCCGCGCTGCCCCGGACGCGTTACGTCGCCTCTTGGCCCTTCGAGACATATTGTGCGGCCGCGCGATCTTGGTCGCTAACAAGCATAGCGAAGTTGTCGGGCGGCCGTCTATTGCCGAGGACGACGCTCCTGACCCGTTGGGGAGGTGGTCGCCTTTAGAGGTCGAGCGCCATAAACCTTCGTATCGTATCGGTGCCCCTTTAGATGCCAACGGGTACCGATCGTTCAATTGAGCCGCTGATCGCGATCATCTTAGGCTCGATGCGTTGCAAAAGTGCATAGGCTCATGAAGTGCTATAGTGAAAATGGATGATGGACGAACAGCGAATATCTGCTTCATGCCGGGAGCATGGGCTGATCGCGAGCGCAGAGCGATCACGTCTTGCACATAAGCGTGAGTGAAGACATGTCCAATCCCGTCGCAAAGATCGTCGATCGTCACCTGAAAATCTGGAACACTCGACATGCCACTGAGCGCATCACGGGCATCCCTTCAACGTATGCAGCAGACGTAGTCATCGGCGAGCCGGCAGTGTGGTTTTCAGGTTTTGCGGGCGTTGAATGTGCGATTAAAGCGGTACACGCGCAGATGCCGGGAATGCACCTCGCGGTCACTGGCCCGATCCAGACAACGGGGGACACGTCTACGTACACTTGGGCGCTCGCGGGGAAAGACGGCAACGTCGTCAAGGGCCGGGATGTGATCACAGTGAAGCACGAACGGATCATCAGTCGATACGTTTTTTTCGACACCTGACCTTAGGGCGCGGGGCCTTTGCGCCCCCCTCGTTTTCCGGGTCTTTTGGGGCACAGTGCAAAGTGCCGGGATCGCGCGACTCGCTCTCTTACCTCGGTCCGGCATCCGGTCGGCGACGTGGCGCACGACAAATCCACCGAAGGGGGCGGCTTCATAGTCGATGGCGGCGGCGCGCCTTGGCGCGCGCAACCTTGATTGGTCCAATGGCGGCGACGGGAGTCGCAGGTGCTGCTGGTGACATTCCTCGCTACGGTGAGGCAGCGCGGGCGGCAATAACGATCGTCTATCGACTCTATGGCGGGAGGTGATTTACCTCACCGGCGTCGGAAGGTCATTCTCGTGTGGTGGTGGATAGTTCTTTGACACGATCAGGAGGCGACAAATGTCAGTCCAGCAGCCGGTTCTCACGCCGCCCCACGGCGGCGAGATGGTGCCCTCGAGCGGGGCTCGAGCGTCGAGATGAAAGTGGAGAGCGGTCAGTCCCGGAGGCGACTATCGCGCTGTCCTGGGACGGTGCGCGCCGGGGAGGAGCCGCCGCTGCACACTCACTCGCGCGAGGACGAGTCTACGTGGTGCAGGGGCAGCTAATCGCGCGGGTCGGCGATGCCCGCGTCGAGGTGGGGCCGGGCGCCTACGCGGCTCTTCCTCGCAGTGCGCCACATACGATCGAGGTGGTCGGTAACCAGGCGACTCTGCTGCTCAGCTTCGTGCCGGGTGGGCTGGAACGCTTTTTGGTCCTTCGGGAAGGCGAGCAGCCCGACCCGGCCGCTTTCGGTCTGACGTTCCCCTAGGGCCGGGGGCCGGCGGCGCGGCGTTCGTGCCGTCCGCCGCGAGAGGGAGAAAAACCCCCGATTCGCATGCGGCCGAGCTGGGACGGACGGTCGGTGAATGCTCTGCGCCTGCCGCTCACCGTTTCACAAAAATGCGCGCGCGCCTTGTATTAGCAGGCCGGCTCGGTCTCACGCCGCTTGAACCGCGAGCCACGCGCGCGTTCAATTCCAAAGCTGGGAAGCCAACGTGTTTTTCAATTGGTTGCTCGTCGTGCTCATCGGCGTCAGTGTAGCCGTCCTAATCGCCCACGCGATTGATGCAATTCGTTTCTAGCTTGTGCGATTGGATCTTTGATCGCATTTTCGAGGTCATACGGGCGCGCGCTTTCTGAATTCATACGCGCCTTGCGCAGCCCGCCCGCGCCGAAGTCTTCTAACGGGAGGTAAATCTCACGTCCAAACGGTCATGCTTCCAGCGAACCTACCGGGCGAAGAGACGGCTCCGGCTTCAGGGAGCTTTTGAAGGTAGGCCGGGGGCCGCTCCGCCAGCTTGGCGGCGAGCCGGCAAGATTCAAGACGCCCTGGGATGGCTTTTCCTTCGCCGTGTCGGGAATGATGATGCCGCTATTGGGCTTCTTCTGAGCTTCGATGCCCTTGACACCACGACGCGGTCGCGAAGTGGACGGAATCTCAGCAGTCCTCCCGCCTTTTGTGAATATTCTCTAGGTTGGCAGTCGCAACATATGCCAGTGACACTGGTGCGCAAGAGGTTCGGCCCGACGATGTTTGCTCGGATGACGCAAGTGCTCCGTCACAGCCGAACTAGCCCCTCGACGAACCGCGGCCGAAAATGCTCGACGTTGGGAAGACCTCGTCGAAGGCTTTTGCCTTTTCAAAGTCGCGCTTAGTCCATTGGGGTTATCGTTTCAGCACGTATATCGCTGGCGTACAGCGATCCACAGCGACCGTTCACTTTTCACCTTCCGATCGGACTATTCGCGGGAAAAAGCCCGGAGCTCGCTTTGAGCCCCGGGTAGTCGGGGGAGGAAACGCCCGTGGCGTTGGTGCCATTCACTTGCCATCAGTCAGTCCGCCGGCACCAAGCGGGAGCTCAAAGTGGTTCAGTTCATCGTCGGGACCGAGAACTCCATTCGCGGCACACTCCTCGCCCATCAATTCAACCTCAAGCAGCCCTCTCGACGCTGGCGCCGCTTTTAGCCGGCTACGCGACTGTTCAACCGCACACGCGCGATTGGCTGCTCAGGCGCGTTAAAGACTGACGTCGTTAGCAGAACAGCGGCAGCGAGGATCCAGTAATACCAGGCGTCGAGCTTGAAAAAGTTGAAGGCGAACGGGGCGATGATGAACACCACGCCGACGGCGCGATCGACCCAAAGGTGCAGCCAGTAAGGAATGATGCGGACGAGCCCGGTGGCATGGTCGGTCAGGGCGGCCAAGAGTAGCGCGGCGACACCGACAACAACCGAAAGCCACGTTGCGACGGGCCCGCTCTGACCGAGCTTCAGCCAGAACGGAGCTGCAATCAAGACGATAGCGATTGGATAATCGATTAGGTAGGCGTGGATAGACTTACTGATGAAACGGAACGACATCGGCGACTCCTACGCGCTTGGTTGCTCGAGCGGGTCCTTGCGACGCGGAGACTGCAGCCGACTAAGACGACGATCACGCCGCCCTGTGCTGGCTAGCACTCAGTAGAACCGCGACGGGTCAGCCCCGGTTAGAGGCACAGAAAGGCTATACCGATACCCTAAGCATTAGAAATTCCCGGTCGTCATTGTTTCCATTCCACACGCCCGGCGCCATAGATGCAGGCTGGTGTGGCGTCGAGCAATTGACCACCGGTCAAAGAGCAAAGTGAACTTCAACCGCACGCGGCGACGATGCGTTAGTGTCCGGATGTCGAGGTCGGAACGACTCGGGAACATCGTCCGGACCGTGCTATACGTCATCCGCTTCATTTCTGGGCACCCTAAGCAGGTTCGCGACGGTCGCTCTGCGTTAAAAAATTCGCGCAGCGAACCCCGAGGGAGGCTCGTGGTGGGCGTACGAGAACGGCAAAAGCGCACGGGTACTGTGGGCATTCATGATGCGCGTGAATAACTCGAACTCATTCTTACGATCTAGCGCATCTTGGACGGATGGGGCATTTGGCGCGCCAACGCATTCGAAGGTGGCTCAGGAGATGACCAGACTCTGCGGAAGCTCGGCGAGTGCTCGTTTAAAGCAGCTGGCCTAACATCAGCTGCTTTGGGAAATGGTCGCGTTCCTCGGAGCCATCGCGCGGCGAACCCAGCATATTTGTGAACTTCAGTCGCGCGACAGTGGCGGGCGCTTCATAACGAGAAGCTCCGTCACATCGTGCAGATCATCCGCCGATGAGATGGCAACTGTCAGCCACTTTCCGTCGATGTATGTTTTGGCTTCGTCATAGAGCTTGACCAAGTGCGGACGCCAGACATAACGCCTCTCCTCAAACGTTTCTCGCTCAGCTCCACCCATGACCACCACGGCCCAAAACAGTCGGTATTCCTGCACCAAGGTGCAGAACGCCCTGGTCTTCTTGTAGCGCAAGGACCAACCGCGGTTTCTGCCACCGTAAAGCCAGTCCGGCTCGAAAACTCCAGGGTAGAATTCGACGATCCAGTTCCGCAGCTCGGTCCAATACCCGAACGCCTCTGGTCCGATCCACTCGCGAACGCGCCGTCACTGGGCGGTGCTGATTTGTCGGTGATCCTGTCGCCGATTCTGGGAAACGTCACGCCATCGACGGCTGCTACTCTCGTTCCTATAGGTAAAATCATCGAAAGACCTCGAGTTTATAGTCCGGCGGAGGCCGGAGGTGATGCGGGTGTGCCAAGCGCTTGCGGCGCGCCCTTAGGGAGCTCCTGGTCCGACGCTCTCCGCAGCAGGGTGTGTATGCCTCGCGATACGGTCTACCGGTGCCTGAGAGCATTGCAGGGCAACCATGCGCGCCTCGAAGCTCTCCCATGACAGTCAGATCGAGAGCGGCGAGCGCTTTCTCCCTCGCCAATGGAGCTTGCTCTCGGTCGAGGAACGCGGTGGCCTCTAGGGGGATAAATTGCTGGGTCCTCAGCCCAATGGATCTAAGTGTTAGCGACAGATAAGGCGTGAGGAAGTCCGGCTGGTTGGCTCGGTCTCCAGTAAAGACGCCGCCAGAGGCGACGCCGATGAACACCGGACGATCCTGGAGCATTCCCACCTTTCCGGTGGGCGTCGACATCATCGTGCGACCGACGCGCTAGATTTGATCGATCCACGCTTTGAGAACCGAGGGAATAGTGAAGTTGTGCATAGGCGTTCCGATGACAACAACATCGGCCGCTTCAACTTCCCGGATAAGCGCTTCGGAAACATCCAGAGAACCCTTCGGCGGGGCGGCTAACGTGGCGGGCGACGCCAACGCGGCGGCATAGTCAGCCACGGTATGGGGCAAGGATTCGAACCCTAAATCACGCCGGGTAATGCTCGCCCCGGGCTCCACCTCAAGAAGCTTTTCGACGATCGCGGCCGAAAGCTCACGGCTATGCGATTCTCGACGCGGACTGCTATCAATATGGAGAATGTGCATGTGATCGATCCCAATGGCTTCGAGAAGTTGCGACAGGACAAAGCTCAGATCGAACCGGCCGGCGTCACGGCGGGAAAGTCCTTCACGGGATCGAATACGTTGTTGAAAAAGTTCGTCAGCGAGTACATGGCGACTAGCGCGACGATCTCAATAACATTCGCATCCGTGTAGCCGGCATCGCGGACGGCTTTCACATCGGCATCGCCGACCTTGCCGCGGGTGTCGATGACTTTACGCGCGAACTGCACGGCGGCGTCCCGCTTCGTGAGATGTCAGTTTTTGCGATAAACCGATAACCTGCCAGTCGATTTAACCGCTCGATTTCCAGCTGGTTGTGCGATCGAGCGCCCGCCCGCCCTTTGGCGTCTGGCGAGACACGGAAATGCTCGACGGACTACTCTAGAACAGTTTGTCGAGTTCCGGAGCATGTGCGTCTAGAAAGTTCGCTAGGTCAAAGGCTGTAACGGGATGGATAGCCGAAAATGTTCGACGGGCTGAACCTCGTTTTGACGCGTTGTAGATCGCCGACCGCGAGGGTTGCTTCTGGTCGGACAAATAGTCAAAGGAGTTTTCTGCGAAAAACCGAGCTATCTGCTCCATATGAAAGGGAGGCGGCAGATTTTCTGGTAGAAACCAATCCGCAGCAAATCTTCCTTTAGCGACATCGATGTGGTCTCACCAGTTTGCTAGAATTCAAGGAGGTCATCACCCGCTTCCGCTTTAGCGTGCCATCACTTTCAGGTGTTCGTCGACAATCGCTGCCGTCACGTCAGTCGGATAGTACAACGGTGCCGCGCCTCCCGGTCGTGAATAAGCGCTTCTACTGCCGCAGGCCCGACCGTTGAGCATCAGATCGTCCGGGCAAGCGCATGGGTGACCCGTGGCGTGGTACCGATCTCGACTTGCCTTGATAATGATAGCCGCTATGGCCGCCGCAGTAAGCGCAACTTCGACCTTACGCGTTGTCATGCAAACCTTATCAGTGGCTAACGCGACTGGCATTGGTGGCAAACACCTTGCCGCAGTAGTTCGGACTAATCATTCATGCGCCCGGAGCCATCGACTGAAAGACTTCGTCGCGCAGATAGAAGTGGTGGAAGAGAGCCGCGGCTGCATGCACACCGGCAACCCAGAGGATGGCGCTTCCGAGGGTAGTGTGTATTTCCATGATCAGTTGCCCCAGTCCATGCGCCTTCGTTATCTGGGGGGCAATGTCGAATCCGGGAAGGGTGACGGGAATCCCCTCGAACCAGGTACCGAGCACCGCCGTTGCTGGAATCGCGATGAGGAGTGCATAAAGCGCGAAGTGGACGACCTTCGCCGCCGCAGCCATCCATCGCGGCATCGGTTGCTTCGCGGGCGCGCTGTCGATCAGCCGCCATAGCAGCCGCAGTACGACGACAATGAAGACGAGCACCCCGAGCGTCTCGTGAATCCTACGGAGCCCATCCGCGGCGCCGGAATAGAGCGAATAGCCGTCACCCTTGCTCAGCACAAAGGCGGCGAGAACCAGCACGACGGTCAGCCAATGGAGGGCCTGGGCGCCCGCGCCGTAGCGAGAGGAAGTGCTGCGCAAACCGATTACCTAACTCCGATCTTAAGCCCGCCGCAGCGGTCGATGAACTGTGGCGGCGGGTCGCCAGAAATCAAATAGCGGCGCCAAGTGCCGGATGTTGAGCAGCGAATGATTGACCTCGAATGCAAGGATCGACGGCAGCACAGCGCCGCTCTTGCTTTCTTGAGCGCCTGCGGGTGCAGCCCGCCCGACAGCACTCTCCGTCACGCCGCCAATTTCGGCAGCTCCGAGACCCATAAGTAGCTTGAGTCGCAGCATCGAGAATCGAACATCGTCGGTCAAGGGGTTTTCTCCTTTCCACGCTCTAAGATGGAACCGATCCTCACATGGCAGTCCGCGTGTCGAGGTTCGCTCGCTGGGCGGCGCTCACCTCGGGCGTGTTGAGAACTGAGGTCGTCTGCAAAACCGCAACGACGAGAACCCAGTGATACCCGGCGTCAAGCCCAGTGAAATGGAAAGCGGAGGTGGCAGTGATGGAGACCACACCCAATGCGCGGTCCATCCAGAGATGCAGCCAGTAACTGATGACCCAGACGAGCCCCGTCAGGTGATCCGTGAGTGCCGGCAGCAGCAGTGCCGTAACACGGGTCACCATCGAAAGCCACAGCGCGACAGAACTGCTCTTGCCTAGCTTCAGCAGAAATGGCGCGACCATCAAAACGAAGGCGACGGGATAGTCGATTAGGTAAGTGCGGATAGAGTTGGTGATGAAGCGAAAGGGCATGGGGTAACTCCTGCATGCTGGGCTGCTCGATCGAGTTCTTTGGACATCGAGAGTAGGGCCTGCGCACACGAGCGGTGGATCGACCGCGTTGTGATCGAGTGGCTACCCGTGCTGCCACCAAGTGTCGATGTGATGTATAGTGAGGGTATTCGCGTCTGAGCGCCGTTAGAAATGGCGGATCGTTATCGTTTTCATTCTCTCCGGCGCGCGCGTCTGAAGCTTTCAGACGCCAACGACCCCCGCGCAGGAGGTCAGAGCAAGCGCGCGAGTAGAAATCTCTTCCATTCGAACGCTCCCGGTTTGTCCATCCAAACTGATGCCAACCTAGATGCCGTAATGGGCCCAGCTCCGAGCAAAGGGTGATGATGGTGGCTGGAGGAGGCGAAGGTCGCGAGCGAACCCGACGCCTTAGTTGAATTTTTTAAGACACTTGGCTTTGCGGTGAAGCGGATCGGGCTGGAGGCTAGGCCATTGTCGCAATGGCTGCATGCGGGGCTAAAAGGAGCAGGATACGAAACGGTTCTGCTGGAAACGCGGCATGTAAAGGCCGCATTATCTGCGATGACAGTCAAGACGGATCGCAAGGATGCGCGCGGGCTCGCCCAGTTGATCCGGATGGGTTGGTTCCGGCCGGTACACGCAAAGTCGGTCGATGCGCAGGAGATCCGGGCACTCCTGATCGCACGCAAACAGCTTCTTGGGCGGCTGATCGATGTGGAATTGAGTATCCGCGGGATATTGCGTGGCTTTGGGCTGAAGGTTGACCCGGTCACGCGGAAGAATTGCATTCCGTCTGAAGGCTTACTTGATGGACGTGGTCAGAGGGTTGTGATTGGTGTCGAGGACGAAGATAGCGAGCAGCTTTGCCGGCTCGGTCTTGCTCGCGTTGCGGCTGATCGAATGGATAGCGCCGGGCGGTTCGGACCAGCTCTCGCCTGCCAGATAGATTCGCGTCTCACCGTCATTCACCTTCGACTCAATCGCGCCCGAAATCACATAGGCGTAGATGAAAGCCGACTTCGCGTGGGTGTGGGGCACGGAGGCCGCGCCGGGCGCGTAATCGACTTCCACGGCGATTAGCGACTTGCCAGGGATATTGGGAATGGCCGCCTCGAAGTTCTTCGTGGCGGTTTCCGCTTCGCTATCATGGACGTTGATTGGGCCGGCCATCGAGAAGGCGGGGGCGACGCGGGTGGCGGCGATAACGGTTCGGAACTTCATGGGTTTTCTCCTGTTGCCTAGGTTGGTCTTCGTTCTTCATTCGCGAGTCACGAAGCCAAAACACCGATCCTGACGACGCACATTCCCGCGATGATCGCGGCCGCGACGATGGCGCTCATCGCGACGCAGACATCCCAAAGGCGATCGGCATTACGTTGATCGACGCCATGCGCGATCAGCACCACTCTCAGCCCTGAAGCAAGGTGGCTCAGGACGAAGAAGACGCCGAGCGCGTAGTGAGGCAGTAGACGGATATTCCATGCGTCATGAATGAGCCCAGTCGGGGCTCCGATCGCGAAATTCCAATCTGTCGGTTTGCCGAGGAAGCTTCGCGCGTAGACGAAGACCGAGTTCATGTGGCCGAGAATGAACAGTGATAGATAGGCTCCCGAAGCGACCTGGTAGGTCCGCTGGAAGTCATGCGCTGCAGCGCTCCAGTGCCATGCCAGAAAGAGGCCAGTGCCGATCTGGAAAAGCATGGCCGCCACCAATAACGGTTCACCTACGGCAGAGCGATAAACCAGGCGTCCGATCTTCATAACGGCTGCATGCGCATCCGGCCCTATCAAGCCGAACAGATGATTGGTAAGATGAAATACCACGTATAGGCACAGGACGGCGGCCGTTACCCCGTGGACAACCCGCCAATCTCCGACTGCAGGCATAGCTGCAGCGACCGGATCTCGGGCAGACTGCGACCAGATCGCGATTGCGAGCCAAATCGCACACCAGACGACCTCGTCGGGAATGGGGCTTTTGATCAAGACCTGGACAACCCCGAGAAAGACATAGAGTGTTGGTGACATTACGCTGGCATAGGCGAGGCGTCTTGAACCGGGATTCGACGTGAGACGGCATGCCAGAGCGATCCCAAGAAACGGCACGACGAACGCAACGACCAGGATGAAGGTCGCGCTGGCGATTGCGAGCGGTGGCGGGCTTACGGCCTGCGTGCTGACGACGGCATGAAAAGCCTTGAGCAGAAATGGATAACAAATCGCCGCCGCTGCGGGAACCACAGCCAAATAGTCAAGGCGATTGTCAAGAGGCGTCCTGCGATTCTGCGGGCGAACAAATGCTTCCATCACAAATCTATAGAGCCACAATAAAGAAACCGGCGTACGAGACGATTTCCAAGACAGGTGTGAAGACTTGCCTTCGCGTATTGCGTTACGATCGTGCATCGATTCTTTATTGTTCGATGACCACATAAACTCACACTTTCTCAAAGACACAGCGCCTGGCCGCAACCGAACCTGGCTTCGGTCATGCCGAACACGTCGCGCAATACCCAAAGCGGGGGTGTCGCCGTCGACATCGACATCATGAGGTTTGCCGTTGATCTTCAACGTGAATGCTATGGGTGCCTCTTTTTGGCAGGGAGCTGACAGGATGCGGCTGGCCGACCTGGACAGCGCCGGCCGGCTGCGTGCATCAATGGGCGTGCGTCGCTCAGGAACGAACGCGGATGATCGTCTTCCCCTTGCGTCGCTCGGTCGGGTTTAGGGCGGCAACGGCGTCGTCGAGGGTCGAGACGTTGCCTATGTTCGTCCGCAGTCGTCCATCCCGCACCCGCTGGACGATCTCACTCAGTTGGGCACGATCGGACTCGACGACGAAGTCGACCGCGGAGCCGTCGTCGGGCCGTGCTTCGACCGGCCCGACGATGGACACCAGCGTTCCTCCGGCTCGAACCAGGCCTGCGGACCGCTTCCCGATGTCGCCGCCGATGCCATCGATCACCAGATCGACACCGCCGACGTCTTCCAGGACGTCGTTGTCGAGGTCGACGAACTCCTTCGCGCCGGATTCGAGCACCTTCTGACGGTCGGCGGCGCGTCCGGTGCCGATGACGTAGGCGCCGAACTCTCGTGCGAGCTGCGTCACCATAGAACCGACTGCGCCCGCCGCGCCGTGCATGAGTATGCTCTGCCCCGCCTGAAGGCGGCCATGCGGGAACAGCCCCTGCCACGCGGTGAGGCCCGAGATTGGCAGACTCGCGCCCACCGTGAAGTCGACGTCGCCCGGGAGTGGCGCGAGGTTGCGTGCCTCGATGGCTACATACTCCGCCAGGGTGCCGTCGCGATACCAGTCGGCGAGGCCGAACACGCGCTGTCCCACCGACAGCCCCGTCGTGCCGTAGCCGAGAGCGGCGACCACTCCGGCCAGCTCGTGGCCGGGGATCGACGGTGTTCGATCACGGTCGAGGCGATCGGTCCAGGTCGAGGGCCACTCCAGCTCAGTCGGCACGAATCCCGACGCATGAACCTGAACGACGACGTCGTTTATTGCCGCCTGCGGCTCAGGCCGCTCCACCAGCTTCATCCCTGTCGTTCCCGCAGCCGGGTCCGTTACCACGATTGCTTTCATGTGAATTGTCTCCATGGGTGATTGTTCTTCTTGGTGGAAATGTTGCTTGGATGAGCGCATGTCGCTCACGGACGAACGCGGATGATCGTCTTCCCCTTGCGTCGCCCGGCCCGGTTGAAGGCGGCGACGGCATCGTCGAGGGGCGAGACGGTGCCGATGTTCGTCCGCAATCGCCCGTCCCGCACGCGCCGGATGATCTCACTCAATTGGGCGCGATCGGACACGACAACAAAGTCGATCGTCAGGCCGTCGGCGGGCCGTGCCTCGGTCGGCCCGGCGATCGTCACCAGCGTTCCTCCGGCTCGGATCACGGCTGCGGACCGCTTCGCGATGTCGCCGCCGAAGACATCGAACACCAGATGGACTCCGCCGACGTCTTCCAGGGCGTCGTTCTCGAGGTCGACGAACTCCTGCGCGCCGAAGTCGAGCACCGTCTGACGGTGGGCAGCGCGTCCGGTACCGATGACGTAGGCGCCGGCCTCACGTGCGAGCTGGGTTACCACCGAACCGACTGCGCCGGCCGCGCCGTGCACGAGGACGCTCTGCCCCGCCTGAAGGCGGCCGTGCCCGAACAGTCCCTGCCACGCGGTCAGGCCCGGCATCGCCACGCTCGCACCCACCGTGAAGTCGACGTCGCCCGGCAGCGGCGCGAGGTTGCGTGCCTCGACGGCCACATGCTCCGCCAGGGTGCCGCCGCGATACGAATCTGTAAGGCCGAACACCCGCTGTCCCACCGACAGCCCCGTCGTGCCATAGCCGAGGGCGGTGACCACACCAGCCAGCTCTTGCCCGGGAATCACCGGCGTCCGGTCACGGCCGAGGCGATCGATCCAGGTCGAGGGCCATGACAGCTCATCCCAGGTGAATCCCGACGCATGAACCTGAACGCGGACGTCGTTTATAGCTGGCTGCGGCTCGGGTCGCTCCGCCAGCTTCATCCCGACCGTTCCCGCAGTTTGGTCCGTTACCACGATCGCCTTCATCATCTACCGCCCGATGTGTGGGATGTCGTCATTTCCCTTTTGCGCATGAGCGAAAATAGAACGGTGAAGATCGATGATCCAATGACCTTCGGCTATGGAATCGATGCCGCCAACTCGGTGTGCAAAAATCAGCGGTGCGGAATAAACGTCTGCTTCTCACGCCAAAGGGCCGCCGTCATATTGATGATCTACCGCTCGGCCCCCTTGGCTTGGAAAAAATCTCATTGAGGGGCTTCGATTTTGCCATTCGATCCTCCGGAGATGCATATGGTTTTACATGCTCGACCGCGGAGACAATCGTGGAACCCTGATGTGGTGCTAAATTACCCTAGCCTTGCCGGTACATCCGAAAAGCCCAGACGCGTTCCCGAGAATCGTGCCTGGGTGCATCTAGGCTTTGACGTCAAGCCCGCGTCACACGACCCCTCTGAGCACTCTCGGAGAAAGTCGATGCGACCGGATAGAGTCAGATCGGGCCAACCCGTGTAACGGCGGGAAAGTCATTTTCAGGATCGAACACGTTATTGAAAAAATTCGTTAGGGAGTACATAGCCACCAGCGCGACGATCTCCATGACATTCGCATCCGTGTAGCCTGCATCACGAACGGCTTTCAGATCGGCGTCACTGACCTTGCCGCGGGTCTCGATCACTTTGCGCGCAAACTGGATGGCGGCGTCCCGCTTCGGGTCGATGGCATGGCCCTTCCGAGCGAGAATGATTTCATCTGCCGGCAGCTTGGCCATATGCTCGGCGGTAAAGCTGTGAACCGACAGGCAGTAGTCGCAGCCATTCATTTCGGAGACAGCGAGGCCGATGCTGTCACGGGTCTTCACGTCGAGCGCCTTGCTCAAGGAGCCGAGCAGGGCGGCCCACGCGTTGAACGCGATCGAGCTCTGCGCGAATGTCGCTATCATATTTGGGGTGAACCCGATGTTCTTGGTGAACGCATCGAGAGTCGGTTTACTATCGGCCGGCACTTGTTCCGGCTTTAGAGCTGCATTTCTTGGCATCATAGTCTTTCGTAAGCTACGGGCTTTACTAATGCTTATACGAGATCCAGCACGTCGGCGACCGGACGGCGCGGCTTCTGCGCCCAGTTTCCCGGACGCTCCGGCCCCACGGACAACAACATGACCGGCACTTCGTCCTCGGCCAGTCTGAACTCGCGGTGCACCGCTTCGGCATCGAAACCGATCATCGGCGTCGAACCCAGGCCCAGCGAGCGGGCCGCATAAATCATTGCCGCCGCGCCAAACGTGCCGGTGCGTACTGCCTCGTCGCGCTGGCGCTGCGGGTACTCCATGTACAGATCGCGTGCAGGGATTTCCCATTCCGACACCATGTTCGCCTGCATGATGCCCGCTTCCACTAGCGGTGCCAGACGCTCCGGTACTACGGTGGAATCGGCCAACTGGCCGCAGACGATGAAGGTAACGGCTGCTTCGGTGATCGCGGGCTGATCCCAAGCGATCGGACGCAACCGAGCCTTGGCTTCAGGCGAGCGTGCGGCGATGAAGCGCCAGTTCTGCAGGTGGAAGGATGTCGGCGCGGCGGTGCCGATTCGCACGAGCTCGCGGATTTGGTCGTCGCTCAAGCTGGCGGCAGGGTCGTAGTACTTGGCGGCGCTGCGGCTCAGGATACACTCTATAACGGCGTTGGTGATGGTGGTTCCGTTGGTCATGATGATTCCTATGGGTGAAGGGATAGGTTAAGATACGAAAGTGCTTTCGCGTCTTTTTGCTGAAAATGCCGCGGCGATGGGGCCCGTTCGGCGTCTAATGGCAACGCCATGGGTAATTTCCGAAAGCGAAGGCAGAACAGTGTGACCTCGTTTCGAGAACTGCTCGGTGCAGGGCGGCGGCTTGACCAAGTGACGCATCAGCGAACACACGTTCGCGGTCGGACCGACTGGAGCCGCTTCGCTGCTCTACGCGAGCGCCACCACGGTGGCCGCGACTAGCGAGACCGCAACAGCTGGGCCGACGGTCTCTGGTGATTTCATTGGGGGCTCCTTTGTTGCCCGCGCACGGCACCGTGGCTCCGCGCAATGGCTTCATTCAAAGTCGAGGCGGCCGCGTGTTCGGCCGACCCAGTGAACCTCACGATCGGACGCAGCCGGCGAAATTTGAAATTCCGTTTTGGCATGCATTCGATAAGCGTGGGGCATCGTCGCTCAAAAGCGCTGTGCGCGTGCCTCCCGGCGGTCCGCGGTCAACCATCGAGGCCGTGCCGAATTCGGACCGGGCGGCGTAGCTGAAGGAAAAGCAGGAGATCCTGGAGTCGGTCGACCTCGTCGCGTGCATGGACAAGGTCGCGCGGCTTCTCGCCGTGCGCATAGAGGTCCTGCGCCTCAGCAACGAGATCGGCCGCCAGAACCAAGGCGACGCTCGACGAGCGGCAGCGCAAGGCAGTTTTCCGAGCAGGCGACGATCCAGCGCGAGCTGGGCGAGGGGGGACGGCAAGCCCAGGAGGTCGCGGAGCTGGCTTCGGCGATCGCGACAGCGAACATGCCGGAGGAGGCAAAATGCCACGCGCTGAAGGAGCTCCAGTGTTACGAGCGCATGCCCGAGGGCGCCGCCGAACAACACCCTTTACCCCTTCCTCCGTCGAGGCGGCAACTCGATATCACGGAGTAGTTTTATTGACGCTGCCTAAGCCGGTGAGATTCCGTTCCGTTGGGTTTCCCCCAATTTCTCCCGGGCTCTCGCTATCCGAATCGGGCTAGCGGCAATCGCTGCATTGTATTTGAGCTTCTGGCTCTCGCGCGAAGCGCCGTCGACGGCGATTGTGACAATTGCAATTGTCGTCGAACCAAATCGTGGCTAGGCCCTCGAGAAGGTGGTCTTTCGCGTGATCGCGACTGCCATCGGGGTCGCAGTTTCGATTGCAAGAACGGCGTTCTTCTCCCAAACGCGCGATCTTCCTGCTGATAGCGTATGCCGGCTGAATAGGCCTATGCGTGTCGGCAAGCCGGAACGGCTCGGTCAGCACGCGGTGCTGCGATCCCTCGCTGTCAAACGCGAGGCCCTCTGCGCAGTGACCGACCTCAACTATCCCGCCCTCGAATCCGGTGAACGAGTGCCCAGGTAGGTCTCGACCGACACTGGGGCAGGGTCGCGGTGGGCTGGCCGGATCGGATTTTGCGCGAGCTGGCGGAGGATGTCCGTGAGCAGGAGCTCTTGGTGCTGCTGCTCGTGGTGGCTTCCGAGCTCGATCAGCTCAGCGACCTCCCAGGGTTGGCCGTGGGCCAAGCTGGCGACTGCCTGGTCGACTCCGCCCGGTATGCCTAGACTTCGTCCAAGGACGCGGCTGCCGCGCTCGTAGGAATTAAACAGGAACGTGAACCGCTCATCGAACGGTCCGTAGCCCTTCGGGTGGGCGAGAACCATCGTCACAAAAAAACAGGTCGTGTGTGCGAGGTGTCACTTCGCAGGGCTCGCGTCGGTCATCTGCTGCATCGTTGCGTCCGCGTCGGAAAGAGGTTCCCCGAGCTACGCGCTCGTGTGCCGTAGTAGAACCGCTCAAGGTCGCTGAGCGCGAGCGCCGACTGAAAAGATGCGCAGGGGCCATTGCAAGTCCTCACGATGAATTCGGAATAGACTGTCGCAACGCGCATGGCACCGCGCGCGCCAAACGTTATGGAATACTGCAACTGCGTCATGGCCGGGCTTGTCCCAGCCATGACGACTTCGCTTCACGTCAGCAACGACGGTTGGATGGACGCGACAAGTTCGGGCATGAGGAGGCGGGACCGGGGCCCAGGAGTTAGATTAAGGAGCCTGCACCTTGAGCGTCAGTCTTGCGAACATTGTCGTTGTTCGAGGCAGGGCCAGACGAGTGGCGGAGTTTATCCAGCGCACTCGTCCAGTCGCGAACACGAGCAACTTTGATAAAGGCATCGAGCGCCGGCGAATACTGCCTCCCCGCGACGGCCAAAAGCTGCACCTCTCGCCGGACGGGGTCGCCCTCAATTGGAATAGCGGTGAGCGACGGCAGTCTGGGTGCGTGCTCTGGCGCCAAGATGGCTCCAAAACCAGCGGATGCCATCTGCTGAAGATGCCCTTCCTGATCGCTCCTGTGCACAACGTTAGGCCCTGGATTGTCGGCAAAACAAGCCTGCTTGAATCGGCCTGCGACGTCGCATCCGAGTCTTTCGAGAAATACCACCTCATGCAAGTCTGGGAGCGGGATAACGGTTCGCCCCGCCATCGGATGTTTCCGAGATAGAACGAGCACGCACCGCTCCTCGAAGAGCGACCAGCGGTCGATACGTTCAGGTAGCTCCACGGCGTCACCGACGAGTGCGGCATTGATCTCGCCATCTAAAAGCATCGCAACGAGCCCGTTGGCATCGGTCTCGCGCAGATCAACTCGAAGGTCAGGGATGATCGTGGCGAGCTCCACGAGCAATTCCGTAATGAGCGCGGCGGAGACGGACGGCACCAGCCCGATCTTGAGCGGGGCGATTGTCTTCTTTTTATAGCCTCGCGCCTGAAGCCATACCGCCTCCGCGGCGGCAAATATCTCCTCCAGCGTGGGCAAAATCATCTTGCCCAGCTCGGTGAGCTGGGTGAGGTGACGTTCACGGTGAATCAACGCGCCACCGAGTTCTTGCTCTAGCTTGTGTACCGCCTTTGTCAGCGCCGGCTGGGTCACATTGCATTGCTCCGCAGCCCGCGTAAAATTGAGCGTCCTTGCTAGGGCCAAGAAATATCGTACCTGATGAAACTGCAGCTGCATACTCATACTCGAAAGATTTGCCGTGGTGCGGACCGTTCCAGTTCGTTGCCATGGTGGGCAGGGGCGATGGTCAAGCGGTTTGTCGCCGAGGTTCCGAGAAAACAGGTATTGTGCGCCGGCTCGGAATTGGTCGACCCGCGCCTTGCGGAAAGTTTTCTCACTGACGCTGTTTCCTATTAACGTCGCGGACCAAGACATCAGCTCAATCCGAGAGCCGGAAACACCGCGTCCGATCAAGCGATGCAGTTAACGCTGGGAATATGGCGCACATCCTTGTTCTCCGTGACGCTCTTCCGGACTACAGATAGAGCGGATTGATCGCGGCGTTAAGCGCAGTTCTTGTTGCAGCGTTCTCATTCTTGCGGGTTTGTTGGGTGAGTATTTCATGGCGCTTGCATCTGTAGCGTGTCCAACACCTCAGTGGTCTGGACCGCCGGGTCCACCAAGTGGACCCGCAGAATCTGCCGTGGTCTAGAGGATCGGTTCCGCTAATTCGGACTGCGCGAGTGATCCTTTACGACGGGTTTCGCTGGGGTGCCGACACGCTAGTCATATCTGTAATCAAGAAGCGTAGTATGTACTCTTCGCTCGCCAAGTTGACGTGCGGCCCCACGCGTTGACCTGCTCGTAACGAGCGCAAATCACAATGCGACGAGATTGGGAAGGGTCACGGAAGTCAGTCTCAGCCTACACGCGCGTCACTCATGAATTTCGTTCGAATGCTTTTCGATCACCGCTCCCGCGTGACGGCAACTATCCGCAATTCTCTTGAGCGCCGCCTTTGCTTTGTCGATGTCGGGCATCGAACGATCAAGCCAGGGCACGGCGGGATCGGCATTCCTTGTCATCACGGGCAACGGTCGCTTGATCTTGTGCACCGTCGCGGCGCTACTGCATCTGAACTCACTTGGATGCACGGTGAGGGGGAATGCGCCATTTGGTTCCTTCGATCACGCCGCAGCAAATACTGAGACGTCCTCGGCGGTCGATGAGCTAGTTAGCTACAACGCCCCGACCAACCCGAAGTCGCCGCGATCTGGGCGCTCGGACTCTTCGTTCCCGTCAGCTGCGCCGAACATGGAAGGAGATGGCTATGAGTGGTTCAAAGGAACAAGCCACGAGCATGGCGCTGTCCCCGACGATGAATAGCACGAAGGTGGCGCCGACCTTGAAATCAGTGGGACCAGCCCCAGGTGTTCTTCCTGAAGGAATATAAGTCGCTGTCCTTTATGGCGATCCGATCCGGCCTGGCGTATAGGCCATCTTAGCGCATCACAATATGCCACACCTGAATCCGCTGGCGGAGCCATCTGCAGGATGTTCAATTCACGCCGCCTGATTTGACTGTGCGGGCAGCGTGAATTGAAAAGTTGTGCCCTGAGGTTGGTCGGCGGTGGCCCATATTCGTCCCCCGTGAGCTTCGACAATCGAACGGCAGATCGATAGCCCCATGCCCATGCCGCCGGGCTTTGATGTAATGAAGGCGTCAAAGATGCGGTCGAGGTCCAGTGAGCTCAGACCTGGACCCGAATCCCGCACTTCGACAAGCACGCCGTCCGGCTCACCTTTAGCGGTGGTGATGACTAGTTCTCGTGACCTCTCGCAGACCGAGCTCAGCGCTTCGATCGCGTTGACGATCAGGTTCATGATCACCTGTTGCACCTGGACCCGATCTCCTTGAATGAGCGGCAAGCCCTCCACGAGGTGTGGCCGCACCGAAATGCCATTCTTCACGACTTCGCCACGGGTCAGAGCTATAACCTCAAGGATTGCTCCGTTGATGTCCACGTCTTCTTTCCGGAGAGGTGCTTTTTTGAAGAGCGCGCGCATGCGGTCGATGATCTCGCTGACGCGATTGCCGTTTGCAAAGATCCGGTTGAGAGCCGTTCGAGCTTTCTCCAGATCTGCCGGTTCTTTGCTCAGCCAGTGCAACGCCGCAGAGGCGTTGTTGAGCGTCGCCCCGATCGGCTGGTTGACTTCATGGGCAATCGAAGCCGAGAGCTGCCCCAGTGTTGCGACTCGATTCGCGTGCACGAGCTCCATCTGCACCTCGCTGTAACGCCGCTCGCTTTCGCGAATTTCCTCTTCCGCCCGCTTGCGCTCGGTTAAGTCGACCACGAAGGCCACGCCCTGGTCGTGACGCCCGCCGAACGTCGCTGCCCCGACCAGCACCGGCACGCGGCCGCCGCTTTTCAGGAAGTACTCCTTCTCATAGGGTTGCGTGATTCCGGTCGCCTCCAGATCCGCCACACGTCGGTCGTCAGCATCGCGCCATTCGGTGGGCGTCAGATCCCGCCAGCGCAGTTGACCGGAGACGAGATCGTCGCGGCCGTATCCGACGATGCGGAGAAAAGCTTCATTGGCATCGATGATCCGACCGTCAAGATCCCAGACGAAGATGCCGATGATGTTGGCATCCACTAGCCGTCGGATCCTGGCCTCCCGCTCAGCTAGATCGCGGTACAGGCTGGCGTTCTCTATTGAGATAGCCGCCTGGGAAGCGAGCAGTGTGAGGACCACCATTCGAGCTGGAGTAAACGCGCCAGTCGTAAGGTTGTTCTCCAAGTACAGTATCCCGATCAACCTGGTCTGCTTAAGTATCGGCAGGCAGAGCACTGACCGTGAGCGGTGGTCGCGAATATAGCCATCCGCTGAAAACGAGTTCTGACTGGACGCATCGTGCAGGAGAACGCTTTCTTTTGTCCGAAGGACGTAGTGAAACACAGACTTCGGTAGATCTGCGGCCGTGACGGGTGCCTGTTTCAGGACCACGTTCGCGTTGTCACTGCTGGTTGTGGCCTCTGCTTCTATTAGATATTCGTCGCCTCGGGGAAGAATCAAGAGACCTCGATCGGCGCCCGCATGTTCAATTGCCAAACTCATGAGCGTGTTGATTAGCTTCTCGAAAACGATCTCGCCTGACACTGCTTCCGAGACTCTGATGACGGTAGCTAAATCGAGCCGCTCGATGGGTGTCACTATCGTCGTCGTGGAATCCGGGATCGACTTGTCCACTTTGAGATGCGGATAAAGCCGCTCGAGTTGGCGAACCTTTCCGTCGGCTCCCCAGCGCAGGTAGCAGGCCCGCGCGGCCCGCAAATAGGTCCCCGCGATCTTCTCGTGACCGCGCTCTGCGTAGAAACGCCCGGCAATCTCGTTGGCAATCGCCTGGTTGTGCACGAACCCGTGTTTGTGAGCTTCGTGGATAGCCTTGTCGTACAGCTCCTGAGCGTTCAGTACGCGGCCCTCAATGCGGGCGATCTCGGCACCGACCAAGGCGGCGCGGTTCTCGAAGGTTTCAGGGTCGACCTCCGCCCATACTTGGAGCTGCCGGTGGTGGTCCAGCACAGAATCGAAATGCGTCGGTCTCTGCTCGGGTGTAGCGTGATCCCAGACCGCCGCATGCGCCAGCGCGCCGTAGAGTTGATACTCGGCTGACTCGAACATTGCCGCCGACGTCCAAAGGAGCGGTTCTGCGTGCAGCGAGGCGTCGACCGCCGAGGCAAGGTCTCCGGCGAAAAAGTGCGCCTGCAGCTTTCGCGTCCAGTAATAGAACTCGGCGAGCACCAGGTCGGGGCTATTGGCCAAGCGGTGTTCGGTATCAAGTTCGCTGTATCCCTGGTGATCCAGGCACCCGAACGTCGCAGTCAGCCCGCGCAAGGTTAGGATCAGACCGAGTTGTGCTTCGCAGCGCTCGATGACCAGGCCGAAACCCACCCGTCTAGCGAATGCCAGGCCGTTCTCGCATTCCTTTTGCACTTCGGCGAGTGGATCCCCGGCAGCAAGGCAAACTGTGACGGTCAGCAGCTCGCACTCCGCTGTCAGATACTCGATCGAGAAGATGAGCTGGGGATTACGTTCCTTAGTTTCTTCTGCAAGAAGGGTCCTGCCGGCCCTGAGATACGTGAGCGCCGAGTCGTATGCTGTCGAGAGTTTCGCGCGCCGGCCCGCGATCAGATTCAGTTCTGCGACGCGCTCGCGATCCTCGACAGAGGTGATGAGATGGGAGCCCCGGTTGAGTTGATTGACGATCTCAAATATCGCCTCCTCACGTTTTTCGGCGGGCGTGCGCTCGACGAGGAGCAATCCGATGCGCAGGTGAGCCTCGGCACGCAGCTCCGTCGGGATCAGCGAGTAGGCGGCTTCCTGAACGCGATCGTGCAGGAACCTGTAGGAATTGTCCGCACGGAAGATGAGGCCCGATCGCACGGCCTCCCAGAGATGGTCGTGCATGTCCTCGACCGAGCCCTGATACCCCATCCGCAGCATGTCGAACTCTGCACCGTTGCCCATGCAGGCGAACTGCTGGAGTACCTTCCGGGTTTCTGGCGGAAGGCGCTTCAACTTCTCGACCATCAGCTCTACAATATTGTCCGTGAAGCCTTTGGCACGAATGCGGAGTAGGTCCCATACCCAACGCCGCGCGCCGTAATCGAATGTCAGCAGGCGATCGTCCGCCAGAGTAGAAATGAACTGGTTTGCGAAGAACGGGTTGCCCGTGGTCTTTTCGTGAATCAAGTCTGCCAGTGGGGCGGCGCGCTCCACTTGGCAGTGAAGGGAGTCGACAAGCAGTTTACCTAAATCGTCGCGACTAAGTGGTGTGAGAACGATGTCCTGCACTGCCGCGCCGGCCCGACGGATCGCTTCCAGCTTACGTACCAGCGGATGGGTGGCATTGACCTCATTGTCCCGATACGCACCAATGAGCAGTAAGTGCTGCAATTCGTTGTGGGTCAGCAGATCTTCGAGGAGGTCGAGTGTGGCGACATCCAGCCATTGCATGTCATCGAGGAAGAGCGCCAGCGGATGTTCAGGTCGCGCAAATACGCTGATGAACCGTCGAAATACGATCTGAAAACGTCTCTGCGCTTCCCGCGGCGGCAATTCTGGCACGGGCGGCTGCTCGCCAATGACATGCCTCAATTCCGGGACGAGATCGACGAGGAGCAGCCCGTACGGACCCAGCGCCTCACGAAGTGCGTCCTGCCATTCGCGCAGGTCTTCCTCGTTCTGGCTGAGGAGCCGCCGGATGAGGCTCTGAAACGCCTGGGCCAGCGAGGCATGCGGAATGTCGCGCTTGTACTGGTCGGATTTGCCTGACGCAAACAAGCCGCGTGGCGGCACGAGTGGTTTGTGGAGCTCATTGACGACTGCGGATTTGCCGATCCCGGAGTATCCGGAAACCAGCACCAGTTCCGCCCGGCCACCGCCAACGATGCGGTCGAAGGCGGTGAGCAGAGTGTCAACCTCGCGGTCCCTCCCGTACAGCTTCTCGGGGATCATGAGGCGATCCGGGGTGTCGCGAACGCCAGGAGTGAAGTCATCGATCCACCCTTGGGACTCCCATTCGGACAGGCAGCGCCGAAGGTCGCTCTCAACTCCCACTGCTGTCTGATACCTCTCCTCCGCCGTCTTGGAGAGCAACTTCATCGTAATCGCGGAGACCGAGGCCGGCACGTTTCCCACCCGCTCACTGGGTGCGGCTGGTTGTTTCGCGATGTGACAGTGTACCCATTCCATCGGTTCGGAGGCCGCGAATGGCAGACTCCCGGTCAGCATCTCGTAAAACGTCACTCCAAGTGAGTAAAGGTCGCTCCGAGAATCGATCGAACGGTTCATTCGTCCCGTCTGCTCGGGTGCCATATAGGCGAGCGTCCCCGCGGTGAACTCGGGAGGTTCGTGGGAGTGGCGCTCGCGTGGAAGTTGGGACGCAATCCCGAATCCGGTGAGCCACGCGTTGCCTGCGTCGTCGACGAGTACATTCGCAGGCTTGATATCCTTATGTATGAGGCCCTGCTGATGGACTTGACCGAGTGTTCTTGCCAACCCAATGGCCGTGCTAAGGAAGCGAGTCAGGTTGAGCGGTTGCCCCTGGTCACGCTCAAGAATCCGATCCAGCGGCTGACCGCCAGGGTCCGTGAGTAAAAGGATCGTCCGGCCTTCGTGACGAGTAATGGCCAGAGGCTTGGCAGCCCACGCCGGATCGAGTTCGGCAGCGAACGAGTATTCGTGCATGAGCCGCCTGATACTCTGAGGCGACGGCTGTTCAAAGAGTGCGATCGCTAGGATGGGCGAGGGGTCGTCGTGCTTTCGGCCGCGGTAAAGGGTAAAGTCCGCGCTTTCCCGCAGGGGCACCAGCACGTACCCCGAGAGCCCCGGGATAGGTGACATTCTTGTCGCCACGGCATCACCACTTCGGAGTATTCATTTGGACAGGACGCCAGAAGGATGCTCACAGGAACGAAGTATCAATGGCCAGCCGTAGAGTTGGTTCAATCTTTCTAACGAACTGAAACTTTCTGACGAGAACAAGCCAAGCAGGGTGGCAACGGCCTAATGCTCTGGGAGCCGTCATTCTTAGGATCATTGTTGTATCGACGGCGTTGGGGAGAGCAACGACAAAGATCTTGACACAGACATCATCTCTGACCTGCAGGACTCAGCCGCGCCAATCCCTTGGGAAATTCGCCAAAACGAGCGATCGCGCGGCGCGCGCGGCATGGTCACATGCATTCTCCAAGTCGGCGATGGCGGCGCCGCAACAAATAACCCTCGACGTAATGGAAGTAGAGCTGAGCCATCTTACCGCACCATGATTTGCCCACTATCAGCAGCCTCTATCAAAGCACGTAGTCCCAACGGGCAGGGTCGTCCGTAAAATGGAGCCCGTCATCTAAACTAGCTTGTTCAGTTATGTCGCAGGTGTAGCGATAGTGCTATATTTTGCAGAAAGGCGCACCGTACGGCCGATGCGCGGTGGGAGCCGCGATGGCTTCTCTTCGCATGAACGCTCAATTGTGAAACGGAACTCGCGTATGAAAGAGGGCGTGCTTAGCAGGGTTCCAGCTTTAGAAGACCCGATCGTATTTGTGATCGATGATGATCCGCTCACTCGTGGATCGCTCAGCAGCTTGTTCCGTTCAGTCGGATTGAGTGTCAAAGCGTTGGCTTCCGCAACCGAGCTGCTTGAAAATCCATTACCCGCCGTTCCGAGCTGCCTCGTCTTGGATGTGAGACTTCCCCAGGTTAGCGGTTTCGAGCTGCAAGCGGAACTCGGCCGCTTAGGCATTGAAATACCCATCATTTTCATTACTGGTCATGCTGATGTTCCGATGTCCGTCAAGGCCATGAAGGACGGCGCGGTTGACTTCCTGACCAAACCGCTTCGCGACCAGGAGATCCTTGATGCGGTCACAGGGGCGCTCGAGCGAGATCGAAGACGGCGCAGCGACGAGAAATCCAAGTTGGACAAGCGAGCCCGATTTGAATCGTTGACGCCCCGCGAGCGCCAGGTCATGTCGCTGGTGACGGCCGGTCTTATGAATAAGCAAGTGGCTGCGCGGATCGGAATAAGTGAAATGACGGTAAGGATTCACCGTGGCCACGTCACGCGAAAAATGGGCGCCAAATCACTGGCCGACTTGGTCCTGATGGCCGAAAGCCTCGGCGTTCGTGGACGACGTGACGACTGACTAGCACACACGTAGTATTTGCGACAAACCCGTTGGGTGGCATTGTGCGGTTAGATCACTGGTTATTTGCTGTATCCAGAGTGGGAATAGACGATTGAAAGAAACTCCGCTCATAGCGATCGTCGACGACGACGATTTGTCTCGGACTGCCGTTGAGTCGCTCGTAAGATCGCGCGGATTTACAGCCTGTACATTCGCGTCGGCTGAATCATTTTTGCGGTCACCCTTGGTGAAGAAAACCGAGTGCTTAATTGCAGATGTGCAAATGCCGAACGTGGACGGTCTTCAGTTGCAGCAGCATTTGTTGCTATTGGGCTTAGATACGCCGATCATTTTCTTAACGGCGTATCCGGACGATGCCATTGAGGCGCGGGCGTTGAAGGCAGGTGCTGTCGGTTTCCTGCAAAAGGGGCGCGATATCTGGGGAGGACGCTTTTTCGCCTGTTTACAGAAGGCGTTAGCAAATCGAGGAGTTCCTGCGTCAAACTCGTAATCACTAGGCGAGTACTCAGTTCGATTTAGACCTCTTGTGTGGAGGTGAAATCTTGACCAACCATGCTCAATCGAAAAGCGATGTGGATGCGCCGACACTAGTTGGTGCTGCTCCCCTGGATTCGATACTGTGTACGGAGGAGTTGCTTAGGCGCCCATCGCGTCCCATTGATCACGAGAAGGAAAATTCGGCACTCTCGGCGCTGGTTCGTGCACTCGCCGACTCCCCGCACACTATACTGCAGACGTTGGCTGACAAGGTTCTCGAGGTCTTGCAAGCTGATTCCGCCGGCCTAAGTCTGCTGACGAAAGATGAAAAGAGGTTTTACTGGGCGGCTATTTCCGGCGAATGGCGGCCTCACATCGGCGGTGGCACCCCGCGCAATTTCGGCCCATGCGGCGATGTGCTCGACCGCAACATTCCTATGTTATTCACTCATTGGGAGCGGCGTTATCCCTATTTGAGCTCAGCGACGCCGCTTGCTACCGAAGGATTGCTTGTTCCATTTCATGTAAAAGGTAGAGCGGTCGGTACGGTTTGGGTGATCTCTCACGGGAGCAGCCGAAAGTTTGATGCCGAGGATCTGAGGCTGCTCGAAAGCATGGGTCGTTTCGCGTCTGGCGCGTATCACACTGTCCAGTCCATTGAGGATCTCAAAGTCGAAATCGCCGCGCGCGAGAAGGCGGAGGCGGCGGTT
Source organism: Bradyrhizobium sp. Arg816 (assembly GCF_029989365.1). Taxonomy (GTDB): domain Bacteria; phylum Pseudomonadota; class Alphaproteobacteria; order Rhizobiales; family Xanthobacteraceae; genus Bradyrhizobium. The sequence goes on from NZ_JAPRAQ010000005.1 coordinate 286,687, forward strand.
CGCGAAATGGCAAGTGGATTGCAAGCCAAGATTCGACGTTTGGTCGACGCCAATATTATTGGTATCTTTATCTGGGCCAGTGACGGTGGGATCATTGATGCCAATGATACCTTTCTCAGTATCGTCGGATACTCCCGCCGGGATCTCGCATCCGGCAGCCTCAACTGGAAGAAATTGACGGCTGCCGAATGGCGTGCTGCCGACGAGAAGCGTGTCCACGAGCTGGAGGTCACAGGAATCGCCCAGCCGTATGAGAAAGAATATCTACACAGGAGCGGCGACCGCGTGCCGGTGTTGGTCGGTGCGGCAAAGTTCGAGGGCGCGACGGACGAAGGCGTTGGGTTCGTGGTTGACCTGACTGATCGCAAAAGGGCGGAAGTGGCCGCTCGTGAGATTGAGCGACGGTATCAAGAGGTGCGTCAGGAGTTGGCGCATGCCAATCGTCTTGCGACAATGGGACAACTGTCGGCCTCGATTGCCCATGAAATCAACCAGCCGATCGGTGCGTCAATCACTTACGCCAATGCCGCTTTGGTCTGGCTGCGCGCTCAACCGCCAGATGTGAAGGAGGTCGGGCAGGCGCTCGACCTCATCGTGGAGAGTGGCCTTCGAGCCGCAAAAGTGATTGACCGCATCCGTGCGCTTGTCAAGAAGGCCCCGCCCCGAATGGAGAACGTCCAAATCAACGAAGCGATTTTAGAGGTAATAGCACTAGCTCACGGCGAAATTGCCAATAGGGGGGTTTCGGTGGAGACGCAACTTGCGGAGAGGCTGCCGGCTCTCAAGGGAGATCGCGTCCAACTTCAACAAGTGCTTCTTAATCTACTCGTCAACGCCACGGAGGCAATGAGCGGAATGCGCGAGGGCGCTCGAGAATTGCTGATTAGCACAGCAATGAATAACTCGGATCACGTGCTCGTCACCGTGCAGGATACGGGTCCCGGCTTGGCTCCCGAGGGCCCAGATCGACTTTTCGAAGCCTTTTACACAACCAAACCTAACGGTTTGGGAATGGGACTTTCGATCTGCCGCTCAATTGTTGAGGGTCATCAAGGACGGTTGTGGGTAACCGCAAACAAGCCGCAAGGAGCCGTTTTTCAATTCATGTTACCCACACTCGCACGGCGAGAATGGCAACACCCGAGCTGAGTTTGGACGTGCGCCTTCCAAGTGACGACCGCATATATTGTGGAGCAAACATCTGTGATCAGACCATTGCGCATCTAAATCAAATCTTTGCTCGGAACGAAAAACGCAAGAATCCCTCCTGCAACCGTGCTCAGAGTGTTGAGTCTAATCGCTGCCTCGTCATCTCGGTTTGCCCGAGATGTGGGCGGCGCGCAAATCACACTTCCGGGCCCCTTCTTAGGCGATAGGTTGCGCGGCTCAGGTCTTGTCTTTGACGGACCGAAATATCGCTGCCTGTTCGACGATCTAAGAAGGTTCTCTCCCTTAGTGCTCGGTTCGCCAAGCTCAGCAAACTACTGGTGCTGTCTGTCCTGCCCCGCACCCTGCCGACGTCAGGTGATGTGCCGCGGTAAGGACGACCCCTACTTAAACGAAGCGAAAACGAACTATCGTTTTAGTTTAGAAAGATAGAAGAAAACGAGATAGAATTCCGCAAGCCCAGGTCTTATGAACAATGTGGCAATGCAAAGGAGGTTGAAAATGGCAGCGAGCGCAACAAGCACGATGATTTTGGATGGCGACTTCGACAAAATCGACTTCCGAGGAGAACTCGTCGACGGGCACCTCGTCGCAAAAGGAATTCTTGCAGACCAAGCGGCAATGGATTCTATCCCAGTAGGGATATACGTTCTCGAAAAAGATGCCACCGTCGTTAAGTGCAATAAGGCTGCAATCGCGGGTTGGGGACGCACGCCTTCTCTCGGAACCTCGGAAAAGTTTTGCGGGTCACACCTTCTTCGTTACCCCTCAGGAGAAGTGATGCCGCACGAACTTGCACCACCTTCCGTGGTGATCAACAACGGCGGCACCGTTCGGAACGCTGATGTGATTTGCGAGCAGCCCAACGGTAATCGTCTTCTGGCGCTAGTTAATGTCTTTCCAATTCGTGACCACGAGGACGAGGTGATCGGAGCCGTCAACATTTTCCGTCACAATACGAGCAAGACTGTTCCTGGCTTACTCTCCGAGTCTGCAAGTAGTTCTAACTCCAAGATCGGTGAGGGGGAGCAGTGAGGCTCCCCGGCGTCGCTTCGGGCTGGACTAGCGTCTTGATAGGTCTGTTCTCGGGGTGGGGTACCAGAACCCAATGTTTGGTAATGTCCTCCGCAACCCGGCTGACCGCGTTTCAGGCCCGAAAATTACTACGTGCGCCAACTTGGCCGCGCTATACCTTTGCGCGCGCTATACTTTGCGGTGGAGCTATTTGTGCAATCGAACGAGCGACGCGAACGGGAGCGTGAGATGCGTGCAGCTGGGCGGCTGCCCCCGGGACAGTCGCTGACGCTCAAGTGGCCGGTGCTGCATGTGGGCTCGGTGCCGCTCTTTCGTCCCAGGACGTGGGATTTTCGCGTGTTCGGCCTGGTGGAGGAGCAGCTGCGGCTTTCGTGGGAAGAGCTCTCCAATCTGCCGCAGAGCGAAGTGTTTGCTGACATGCACTGCGTCAACGCCTGGAGCCGGTTCGACAACCATTGGGGAGGATTGCTCGCCATAGAACTGATGAAGCGAGTGAAGTTGCGGCCAGAGGCGCGGCATGTGATCGTCCATGGCGAGAACAACTACACGGCAAATCTGCCAATTTCGGATTTTATGCGCCCGACGACGATTTTCGCCCTTCGACATGACGGCGAACCTCTTACGGCTGAGCATGGCTACCCGCTGCGTCTCGTGGTGCCAAACCTCTATGCGTATAAGAGCGTGAAGTGGGTGCGCGGGATCGAGTTGTTGGATCGCGAAGCGCCAGGCTTATGGGAATTTAACGGATATCACATTTACGGCGACCCGTTCAAAGAGCAACGATCTTCGAGCTGAAGGGGCACGACCCGCGCTCCGCTATTTCGGCGGCTGTCGCGACAGAATGATACCCTCGTCGATGACAATCGCTCGATTGCCTGATCATTATTGCTGCAATTCGAATGTCCTTGCGAAGCTCGTGCCGCCTAGTGAAGGCAGATACGATTCCAGCTGTCCAAAAGCGGCATATTTCACGATCGTGGGGCCCGAACGCGAACCACAAGTCTCCTGGCCGGGCGCCGGCAGCTGATTGAGCGGTCATGACGGATTTTCATCCGATTTGGCGCGCCGCAGAGCCGATTCGACGCATCCGAGCAGAACCTTCTCGTCGATGGGTTTGGTCAGGTAGCCAACGACGCCCTGACCCAGAGCCCGAGCTCGCGCGCTGTCATCGGGGTAAGCGGTAATCAGAATTGTTGGTATCTCATAGCCAGATCCCACCAAGCGGCTATGCAACTCGGTCCCAGTCATGCGCGGCATGTGGACATCAACGATCAAACAGGAGGTATGGCCGAAGTTGGGAGACGCCAAAAAATCCACCGCGGACGGGAAGGCCTCAATCGTGAAACCCATTGCCTCCATGAGACCCGCTAACGCCGCGCGAGATTGCTCATCATCATCGACGATCGAAATTTGAATCTCACTAGACATATCCCCACCTTGATTACTGGGGATGCGGTCCGCCGCATCTCGCGTTCCGTGTCCATCTCAAGAAGGGCACTGCGCGGCTATCATCGCACCGTAACGACAAGGGTCTGAACTGGCGATTATACGGTGGACGGCCGATGCCATACTTCGGAAGCATCGATGCTATACTTTGGAATAGCTGATGCAGAACTTCTGAATAGTTCAACCCGGTTCGGGTCACGTCCGAACGCCTGCGCTGCTGCCAGGTGGTTGCGCTCGACGCGGCAGCAGGGCCTTCCGGCAACGATTAAAAGCATGAGTTGGTTTGCGCAAGCAACAACCGTCTTCGCTGATGGATCCACGTGCCATCACGAAGCGATCAGGACCGCGGCGACTTTATGCCGAGCGTCTCCGCTATTTTGACAAGCTCGGCTAGAGATTGCGCACCCATCTTTTGCATTACGTGGCCGCGGTGCGCCTTCACAGTGATCTCAGCGACCTTCAGCTGGAAAGCGATCTGCTTGTTCTTTAAGCCAGTGGTTACGAGAGCCAGCACTTCTCGCTCGCGCGGGCTCAAACGGTCGAGACGCGAGTTCAGGTCCGTGAGCCGCTGCTCGGCCTTCCGCCGCGTCCGATCGCGCTCCAGCGCGATCGCCACCGCGTCAAGCATATCTTGATCGCGGAACGGCTTGGTCAGAAAATCCACAGCGCCCGCTTTCATCGCCCTGACCGACATCGGAATGTCGCCGTGGCCGGTCATAAAAATGATGGGAATGGAAGCGTTCCCTTTCGAAAGCTCGGTCTGGAAATCGAGACCGCCCACCCCCGGTAATCTGACGTCAAGTACGAGGCAACCAACCACGTCGGGTAACACTTCGCTTTCGAGCAGCTCCGTGGCCGACCCAAACAACTTGACCTTGAAGCCGACCGAGTTGAACAGATCTCCGAGTGAGTCGCGGAAGGCCTTGTCATCGTCAACGACGACGATAGTTGGCTCCTCGGCTACCGTACGCTTTTGAATAGAATGCTGCGCCACGAGATACACTTCTGTTCCGCGACAATTTAGTGCAAAAATATCACCTTCACGAAGGCCCTTCAACACATGACACCGCGCAAGTTCCAACGTGGAACGCCTTGGTTCGTGACGGCGAGGAGTTCGCCACTTCGGTGGTCCTCAGCACCCTTGCTGTAGGCCGGCCGATGAAATGTCAGCTCATCCCGTTCACGCTCCATTTGCAGCGACAGATTTGCGCAACGCCCTAGGATCGCTCTATGGCCTTGCGCCGCTTCAGCTTTCGGTCGCGGTTGCCGAAACTCGCGGCGGGCTTTCTGCCTTCTATTCGCTAAGAGCCTTGCCGCCCGCGGAGCCAAGATGCAAAATCAGTCTTAGCCGGTCGCCGGCGAGCGATGGGAGCACCGAGTTGGCCAGATCTCCGATTTGCCGTGTGTTAATAGGTTCGGCGGTTTAAAGACCGAAATGATCCGTTTACGTGCGATACCGTGCTCACCGCTACGGTTGCGAGAACGGATTCCGCTAGAGCCATCACTTGTAGATGATGTCTTCTTCAGGCTCGCGAGCTGCTTTCTTCGCGGGCATCGAAAGCCTGATCGTCCTCATCGCAATGCGAGGCCGAGATGCCTCCACCTTCCGAATAGCAAAAGTTGGTCGCGACGTCGCAGGTCATTCATATGTCATGAGAGGAGCCACGCTTCGGCGGTAATCCGTGGGGGTAATTCCCGTCGCCTTCCGGAACGCCGTGGCGAACGCGTTGGGACTGCCGAAGCCTACCGCCCGACCGATTTCCGTCATCGAGCCTGCTCGGTTTGCCAGCAGTAACTTGGCGTACTCAACACGACGGTTGGTCTGGTATCGATGTGGCGGCATTCCGAGCGATCGCTTGAATACCCGGCAGAAATGATACGGGCTCAGACGCGCGAGCTTCGCCAGCGTGCAAATCGGTATCCGCTCATTGAGATGTTCCTGGATATAGGCGGTGACGATTCGTTGCTGCCACGGTGCAAGGCCACCTTGGAGTTGAGGTTGAACGCTGGGCATCCCGCAAGTGAAACGCGCAACTTCATGTATGAGCAGAGTACCGAGACTCCCGAAGTAGATCGGGTCTCCCGCGGGGCTCTCGACGAACGTCTTCAGCTTGAGTGCGGTGTGCCACAACGTTTCGTCTTCGAATAGAAGGCGTGGAGCGTCCGGTAGGTCGGTGATCCCACGCTTAGAAAGAGCATTCAGCTTCTCAGGTTCGAAGTAGAAGTACATGAGCCGCATGTGCGACCCCTGCGGCTCGTGCCAATCGTGAAATTCGCGGCCAGCCGGCACGAATGTCAGCTTCCGCTCAAGGTTCCGGAGCGATGATCGCGGCAAACCTTCCACAAATGTCTCTCCGTCGCGGCGCTCCCCCTTCTCGTACATCACGAGCATATGCATTCGAGCCCGATAATGATGTTGGATTTTGCCTCGGCTGGTGGATCGCACAGATTCGGCGGCCATGCCGTGCCCTGTTACGGTGAGGCGTGCCACAGCCTCGGAAGGAGAGATTTCCACGACGGGATGGATCGCGTTCGCTGCGACGTCACCATTCAATTGGCGAGCTGGATCGAAAGCGGAGGAGTCATGGTCGCCTCCAATGATCGGGGATCGAGTTATCGGAGGCGACACTTGCGATCCCGAAAGTTGCTGCAGATCTTCAGGGCCATGCCGCGAATCGCGTGGCTTCGAAAAATTCTTGCGTAAACGGACTTGCCGGAGCTCGGCTCGCAGCTTGAAGGGCAAAAGTAGTGGGCGGCCTTCTGCCATCGCTTCTCCCGTTCGCTTGAATTGGAGTCGTGCTGTCAACTGATCGTCATCGGCTAGACGCATGGGGTCGAACTCCGGGTTCCTATACAGGATTGCGTTCATCCATTCCGTTGTCGCGATCGTGGTGCCCGTGCTGGGGCTAGTAGGGCCCGCGTCGGGCCAAGCGGCAGCTTCCTTCGCCCGAAAGCTGCTACAAGCGATGCGTGGTGAGCCTGCCCTGCGATACGCAAGTCCTCAATTGCACTCGCATTTGCGCGTCTGACAGGAAGGGCGAAACGGGGTTAGACTTTGGCAGAGCAGGGCTGCGACTTTTGGATATCCCGGTTTCGACTTAGTTGGCGCGGGACGTCACTTCGCCGATTCTGATTTCTGAAACGTCACGCGCGCGGACCCAATTTGATGAGGTCTCCCTCAACGTCGCGTGCATGCTACAACGCGCCTGACAGGCCGGAAGGCTGGTCCTGCCAGTCCTGCCCGCAACGACTGTTCTTCCACCGCCCGTTATTCGGCCTGCAATATTGGTTCTGACGCATTTTTGGTGCAGCTCCGCTTATCCCGTGCCGATTAGTCTGACCTGAAGCAAATCGAGTTTTCCGCGCCTGTACATGGAGCCAATACGTCGTCGGCGAAGGGGCGTCGCAGCGGAAGCGCCGGGCAGTGACCACGAGCTGAACATTTCGTCCCCACAGCGGCGGATCAGTCACATGGCGGCGGTAATGGTTGTGCACCCACCAGGGAACCGTGCCGCACGACCGAAATCTCCAAGGGCGGACCGTGATAAATGGCCCGATCGGCATCTTGTTGAGTACTTTCGACAACAAAACCACTCAGCACCAGACTAGAGCGCTTAAACGATTGTTGTATGGCGTTGAGTCTCTCCGAAAATGCACTACGCGAATTCAAACTGCATCAAAGCTGAGTTAAAGCCCAATATTGCCCCCAAAGCTGGGGTCGGCGCCCAAATTTTGAATGCCGATTGACGCGCGCGTTGGGTATCGTCGAAGCGACGGCTGGAGTGGCCCAACAGGGCGGTGTGCGTGTTTTGCTCTGGTGAAGAGCCGGAATCTTCGCGCGGTCCGCAATGCGAATTGTCCGTGATCGATTAGATCGCGCGCATGCGCTATCAGCAACAACAGATGTTCGCCATGATCATGCTGCGGCGACATGCCGCGCATTCTGATCGCTACCACGCCGCTCGTATCAGTTCGTTCCGCTCCATGGTTGGCGTATGCCTCATGCTGTCGCTCGGTACGCGGGTGCACGGGCGTGGTGACTATGAGAGGCATCGCTCGCGGCGTCTTCTGCGGAAGCGGCGCCTGGTGCTTCGTTTGCCCGCGGCACATCCCGATATTTGGGGCCGCCGACTATTCCCAACGATTATTCGTCAACGACTAACATTCCAAAGTTGAATTATCGTTTTTTAGAACGCACGGCCACCATGCAAGAAACATAAGCGGACAGGTGGCGCGAGGGGCGCCTTGGGGGAGAACCAGAATGGACGACGAAGTTTCGAAGGGGCGCCCAGTTAATACGCCGATCAAACCCATCGCGGAGACCTGGAGTGGCTTTCGCATACTAGACATCCGAACCGACCGGCTGCTTTCATCGTGGCTACGAGAGGCGGGCGTTCCTGACGGCGCCCTGAAGGCGAACGAACTTGCCCCCGATTTCCTTCTCCCCGAGGTAAATGGAAAGCTCGTTTCATCTATGCAATTGCGGCAAACTGCACCACTGATCGTCACCTTCGTTTACGGGACTTGGTCCCCATTGTGCGCAGCTGGTCTACGCGCTCTTCATGAGGCCACCCCTAGTATCCGCGCTGCCGGCGCCAGAGCAATTGCCATAACGCCCGAGTCTGGAGACTTGCTACGCAATATCAAACGCGATCGCCGACTGGATCTGGAAATCCTTTCAGACCTAGATCTTGGGGTGAGTCTTTCGTTCGGCCTGGTGTCCGTGGTGCCGGCGGAGATAGAGAGCCGTCTCTTGCGGCGCGGCGTTGATCTCTGCGCTTCCCATGGCTTCCCCTTTTCCATGTTGCCAACGCCGGCCACCTATGTCCTCGACCAACGAGGGATCATCCGTCGAGCGTGTGTCGGGCCGGACTCCATCACGGGAGCGAAGACCGAAACCATGCTTGCTGCCCTGTCCGAATTGGATGGGCCTAAGCCTCGCCCTTAGAGTCGCACTGGAAATGAGACGAGTGACGGGGGCCCGTGATTTGGATCAAGGAGCCTGCACCTTGTGCGTCATCGTTGCGAACATTGTCGTTGTTCGAGGCAGGGGCAGACGAGTGGCGGAGTTCGTCCAGCGCACTCGTCCAGTCGCGAACACGAGCAACTTTGATAAAGGCGTCGAGCGCCGGCGAATACTGCCTCCCCGCCACGGCCAAAAGCCGCACCTCTCGCCGGACGGGGTCGCCCTCAATTGGAATAGCGGTGAGCGACGGCAGTCTGGGAGCGTGCTCTGGCGCCAAGATGGCTCCAAAACCAGCGGATGCCATCTGCTGAAGATGCCCTTCCTGATCGCTCCTGTGCACAACTTTAGGGCCCGGATGGTCAGCAAAACAAGCGTGCTTGAATCGGCCTGCGACGTCGCATCCGAGTCTTTCGAGAAATACCACCTCATGCAAGTCTTGGAGCGGGATAACGGTTCGCCCCGCCATCGGATGTTTCCGAGATAGAACGAGCACGCACCGCTCCTCGAAGAGCGGCCAGCGGTCGATACGTTCAGGTAGCTCCACGGCGTCACCGACGAGTGCAGCATTGATCTCGCCATCCAAAAGCATCGCAACGAGCCCGTTGGCATCCGCCTCGCGCAGATCGACCCGAAGGTCCGGCATGATCCTGGCGAGCTCCAGGAGCAATTCCGTAATGAGCGCGGCGGAGACGGACGGCACCAGCCCGATCTTGAGCGGGGCGATTGTTTTCTTTTGATAGCCTCGCGCCTGAAGCCGTACGGCCTCCGCGGCAGCAAATATTTTCTCCAGCGTGGGCAAAATCATCTTGCCCAGCTCGGTGAGCTGGGTGAGGTGACGTTCACGATGAATCAACGCGCCACCGAGTTCTTGCTCGAACTTTTGTATCGCCTTTGTCAGCGCCGGCTGGGTCACATTGCACTGCTCCGCGGCCCGCGTAAAATTGAGCGTCCTTGCTAGGGCTAGAAAATATCGCACCTGATAAAGCTGGAGTTGCATATTCATACTCGAAAGATTTGCCGCGGTTCGGCGCGTTCCAGTTCGTTGCCATAGTACGCATCGATGGCCAAGCGGTCTGTCGCGGAGCTTCCGCGGAAGCAGATATTGTGCGTCCGCTCGGAATTGTCGACTCGCGTCTTGCAGCGAGTGTTCTCACCGATGGTGTTTGCTATTAACGTCGCGGTTGTAGGCGAGACAGTTAAATGTCAGGGTTCGCATCGGGATCGGCTCTGCCATCTTTTCATCAAGTGTTTTCTGCTCATTTAGGGATCTCCTAACGTCTCGGTTCTGGACGGTTGGAATGGAGGCCGTGGGAAGCGCGGCGCGCTCACGCTTGTAAAAGAGGTTCCCAGCCTCCGCCCAGGCCGCCAGTCATGGCGAGCAAATGCCCACGGTCCTAGCCATGAAGGAGCACCAAGATTTGCAATTGTCCTGTCTCAAGACTAGGACACCAGCTCAACCCGAGGGTCCGAAACACATGTCCGATAGTCCAGATCTTGCATTGCCTCGATCCGATCTCGATGTGCTGATGGCAACCTTGGATGTCGACGTCATTGGGCTCATCGAGTGTTTGATCAGTCCAGGTTGGCGCCTGTCATTCGGGAGTGCGGTCGCGCCGGCTATCCACTACAATCTTTCCGGGACCGGACGAATGGTAGTGGGTGGCTTCTCCGCATTTCCTCTGTTACCTCACACACTTGTCATCACACCGGCCAAGAAGCCGTTTCACATCGAAGTCGATGACCGCACAGCGGCCACGACAGTGAATGTGGTTGAAGCGCAATGGGATCCGCGCTTCGGCGAGCGTATTCAACGATTTGTCGCCGGGGACGTCGACCCAATGGTCATGCTGATCTGCGGGTACTTTCGCGCCACTTTCGGTTCGTCGATCGACCTCTTTGCGGGCCTTTCCACGCCGATTGTCGAGCGCTTCGAACCCGAAGATGAACTGGGGTCAAAGTTGCAGGCTGCGTTGGCAGAAATCAGCGGCCGGCAGGTTGGAATGCAGGCGATGACGACCGCCATCCTGAAGCAGGTGCTCGTCACGCTGGTCCGTCGGAGCCTAAAGTCGACGAGCGTTTGGCTCGAACGCTTTTCTATTCTGAGTGACCGTCAAATCGCTGTTGCGTTTGCCGATATGTTGGCGCGACCATCGGCCGATCACTCCGTCGTGGCCTTGGCGCAGAAGGCCGGCTTGAGCCGATCCGCATTCATGGCGCGCTTTGTGCGCGCGATAGGATGTTCGCCAATGGTCGCGCTCCGGCAAATTCGGATGAAGCGTGCAGCCGATATGCTCGCCGCGAAGACATCTTCTGTCGAGCAAATCGCGCGGGCGGTCGGTTATGGGAGCCGCAGCAGCTTTCTCCGAGCCTTTCGCCAAGTGCATGGATACTGCCCAGCAAAATCCGAGGGTGATGGACAGAACTCAGATTGAAGATACGGCGCATGGTGACGGCAGCCGCAGTAGGCAAGGCCGCCGCGATGCGAATCGCGTCTGAATTCAGGACTATGATAGATAGTTGTCGGATAGATAGTTACGGGACATTTCCTCTATCCGGCGGCGACGGGATCCTCTGACTAATTCGCAGTATGCGTTTGAGGCTGCTGTGCTTCCTGTGCTGCCCGCGCGCGGCACGGTGGCTCGGCGCAATAGCTTCCATCCTTGTCGAGCGGCCGCGCGTGCTCGGGCGGCCAAATGAACCTCACGATCGGACGCCGCCGACGAAATTAGAAACTCCCTTTGGACATGCATTCTTTCGGTGGACTACGGGATTGTACGCATCGCGCGTGAAGGAGGTTGCTCACGCTCATTGAGGCTAACGCAGAAGGAACCTGCAGATCAGGGTGGAGGACGCTAAACTGCTCGAGCCAACGAGAGAAAGCCTTGCCGACGACCTTCCGTGAGCCGCCGGCGAGCTGTCGTCGAGAGCACCGGCCGCGATGATTGTGTTGTCATCTGCCTCACCACGCGATGGAGATGTCGAAACTCTGGGCGCCCACTGAACATCGAAACGATAACCGACAGTAATTTGTGAGATCGTCTCTGGTGTGATGCAATACTCATCGGCTTGCAGACGCTCCAATGGCAAAGTCCTTCGTCTCGAGCCGCAGTCGGAAGCGAGCGGATTCCCGGCTTTCGGGCTGGCTTCGAGGAGATCGGAAAGTTGAAGTTGAGCGTCACCGCCTACAGCAATCCTGGTAATTTCTTGCGTATCGCCGCAAAGCTGTTGCCTTGGCTTTGGGGGGCGACAGCCTTCGCCTTCGCGCTTGGTCTCTTTGGAACATTCGACGCGCCACCCGACTACCAGCAAGGCGAGACCGCGCGCATCATGTACATCCACGTCCCCGCCGCCTGGACAGCAATGCTTGCCTACACGCTCATGGCGACGTCTGCGCTCGGATCCTTGGTTTGGCGTCACCCACTTGCCGATGCAGCACAAAAGGCGGCTGCGCCGCTTGGCGCAGCTTTCACCTTCATCTGCCTCGTCACGGGCGCCCTGTGGGGCAAACCAATGTGGGGCACATACTGGGTCTGGGACGCTCGTCTCACCTCTGTGTTGGTTCTGTTTCTCATCTATCTCGGTCTGATTGCGCTCTGGCAAACGATCGAGGACCCGAGTAGGGCGGGACGAGCAGTCTCGATCATGACCTTGGTGGGCTTCATCAACATCCCGATCGTGAAGTTCTCGGTTGATTGGTGGAATACTCTCCACCAGCCCGCTTCGGTGTTCCGAATGGAAGGCTCGGCGATCGCTGGCTCGATGTTATGGCCGCTAATCGCTATGGCGCTCGCATACACGCTTTTGTTCGCGACCCTCCACATAATGGCGATCCGTAATGAGATCATGCGACGCCGCGCCCGGCGCCTTGCAATCACGTTGGCGGCCGTGGGCGAATCCGCGATGGCTAGCATGCCGCCCGCCGAAGCGTCCTGAGCAGATCATGGTGCAGCATGGCGGAGTCATCATGGCGGCGTTTCTGGTGACGGGCATCGTTCTGACCGGAATGATCGCGGCGGTCTTCATCGACCATCGCGCTCAGCTCCGCACCTTGCGTCGTCTACTACCTGAACTCTCGGATCGGCGCAGATGCGTATGAGCAAAATCCCAGCCTCGGTTCACTTCCCAGCGAGCGTTGCGGTCCCTCGACGCGCACTGGCGCGCCTGCGAGTGATAATCCCGCTTCTGGTATTCTTTGGAATTGCGGCATTACTCTTGGTGCGGCTTGGCTCCGGAGACCCATCGCTCGTGCCCTCGGCTCTGATCGGCAAGCCAGCACCGCAGTTTGCGCTGGAGCCCCTCGATGGGCTTTCGACGTCCGGTCCACCAGGCTTGTCGAGCGCCGATCTGCGGAGAGGACACGTGACCATCGTGAACGTGTTCGCGTCATGGTGTGCTGAGTGCCGGGAAGAACACGGGGCCCTGATGGCATTGGCGAGCGACCGGACGCTGCAGCGACGGGGGGTGGAGCTTACTGGCATCGTTTACAAGGACGATCCCAGAAACGCGCTAGCCTATCTCACAGCCAACCGGAATCCCTTCGCACAGGTTGGCACTGACCGGTCCGGCCGAACGGGGATCGATTTCGGCGTCTATGGCGTCCCCGAGACTTACGTGATCAAGGGCGATGGCACAATCGCCTACAAGCTGGTAGGTGGCATCTCGGAAGCAAATCGACCTGCTTTGATGACCGCAATTGCCGAAGCAGAGCGTCCATGACGACTGCCTTGCAGGCTCCCCATCCCCGCCCGATGGATGCAAGAAGGTGTTTTATTGCCTCGGCGGCATGGAATTCCATCGACTCAAATAATTCAAGAGTGAGCGATCAGACCATGGAATTGGCACACTCAGGCGCAGTCCGATTGTCAAGGGCGGCGAATGTCCGACGACGTGGTGCGTTACGCAGTGGCAAAAACGGGCGGAGGCCTTGAAACGTGCTTTGGGCGGTCTTTGCAATGATGACGTCCGCGGTCGTGCTGGCGCTGACTCGGTCGCTCTCTGAGCGGTGCGAGGGCCTTGGTGCTCACGATGTCGATGTCGCCTTCTACCGAGGCCTTCTGGCTGAGGCCGATGATGACGTCCGTTGTGGACTGGTAGCACCCGAGGATGCCGTGGCAACGCGTTCCGAGATCGGGCGCCGGCTGCTCGTGTCACTTAACTCGGCGTCGGAGGTGCGGCCGCGTTTGTCGTGGCGCTGGCAGTCAAGACGCATCGTTGCAGCCTTGGCGATCGTCCTAGTGCTGCCACTCGTCGGGCTCGCGTCGTACCTTAAAGTCGGCGCTCCCAGCCAGCCTGACATGCCGATCGCCTCGAGGCGCAGGGGCGGTGACGTCACCCTCGCTGCCGCCGTTCCTGACATCCACGCCGGCCAAACTTGGTCTGACATCGCAGCGCTTGCTCCTGAGCAGCGGAGCGACGCGATCCGCGGGATGGTAGGAGGGCTAGCCGAGAATCTCTCGAAGAATGGCCATGACCTTCAGGGATGGCTGCAACTGATTAGGTCTTACGACGTATTGGGTGAACGCCAAAAGGCCGAGGCGGCCGTCGCAAGCGCACGTTCCCAGTTAGCAGACGATGCGGAAGCGCCGGCACGCATCGACGAACTCGTCAGGCAGCTCGGTTTGAAGGGATAGACCTTGACCAGAAAAGGCGCGCGGCTCGCTATCATCAACGCAGCAGGCTTCACTTTGGCCATCGCGGTCGGGCTCATCCTGTTTGCGTTACGCGAAAGTATCGTTTTCTTCTACGGGCCGACCGAGATGGCCGAAAGGGCGCCGCCGCGAGGAACACATCTGCGTATCGGCGGCCTGGTGAAACGTGGCTCACTTACCCGCGATGGATCGTCGACTGTCGTCTTCGCGGTGACCGACCTGAAGCACGACATCAAGGTCAGCTACACTGGATTGCTGCCGGATCTCTTCCGCGAAGGACAGGGCGTCGTGGCCGAGGGCACGGTGGAGGGACCGGATCTTTTTCATGCTGATACCGTGCTCGCCAAACACGACGAGCGATACATGCCCAAGGACGTAGCCGACAAACTCAAGCAACAAGGCGCTTGGAGCAACGAAAGATCCGCGCGAGCGGAATAGCGCCGCGCTCCACGAAACATTGCTGCCGATGGGACCGAAGGATGATCGTCGAAACCGGACATTACGCGCTTGCTTTGGCTCTCGCAGTCGCGCTGCTTCAGTCAGTTCTGCCGTTCTGGGGGACCCGCAGTGATGATTCTAGAATCGCATCCACTGCAGTCCCTGCCGCAATCACCCAGTTCCTTTTGCTGGGCTATGCCTTCGCGGCACTGACTTACGCCCATGTGGTGTCCGACTTCAGTCTCGTGACAGTCGCCGAGAACTCGCTCACGACCAAACCACTTGTATACAAAATCGCGGGCGTTTGGGGCAATCATGAGGGATCAATGCTGCTTTGGGTTCTGATCCTCGCGGCCTTCGGAGCGACCGTGGCGATTCTCGGGCGCGGCATGGCGAACGAATTGCGAGCTAATACGCTAGCAGTCCAGGGCTGGATCTCCCTTGCGTTCCTCTGCTTCATCCTGTTCACCTCCGATCCCTTCGGGCGACACTTTCCGGCGCCTTTTGAAGGCCAGGACCTCAATCCGCTGCTACAAGACCTGGGCCTCGCGATACACCCGCCGCTCCTTTACCTCGGTTATGTCGGTTTCTCGATCGTGTTCTCGTTCGCGGTGGCGGCGCTGATAAGCGGCCGACTAGACGCCACTTGGGCTCGCTACGTTCGGCCTTGGGTACTGATTGCCTGGATCTTTCTGACGCTTGGCATCGCCATGGGCTCGTACTGGGCCTACTATACTTTAGGCTGGGGCGGGTTCTGGTTCTGGGATCCAGTCGAGAACGCGTCGCTTATGCCCTGGCTTGCGGGTACAGCGCTTCTGCATTCGGCCGCCGTCATGGAGAAGCGCGAAGCCCTCAAGATCTGGACGCTGTTCCTGGCGATAGTTACATTCTCGCTATCGCTGCTCGGCACATTCCTCGTGCGCTCAGGGGTGCTGACCTCCGTTCATTCCTTCGCCAGCGACCCGGCGCGCGGCGTATTCATCTTGGTCATCCTGACTGTGTTCATCGGCGGCTCCCTCGCGCTTTATGCCTGGCGAGCGCCTTCCCTGAGCCAGCGTAGTCTGTTCGCTCCTGTGTCACGCGAGAGCGCGCTCGCCGTTAACAACCTGCTGCTCACCACCTGCTGTGCTACGGTCTTGACCGGCACGCTCTACCCGCTCGCGCTTGAGGCTCTGACCGGGGAGAAGATCTCGGTCGGCGCACCGTTCTTTAATTTAACGCTCGGTCCGCTAGTGGCGCTGATCGTGCTCCTGATACCGCTCGGTCAGTCGCTCGCCTGGAAGCGTGGCGACCTGCTCGGTGCGGCGCAACGGGTGACGGTCGCGGCCTTGGGTGGCCTTGTTGTCGCCCTTGTGCTCGTTGCTATCATCCAAGGCGGCCCTGTCCTCGCCGCGGTCGGTCTCGGTCTCTCCGTCTACCTCATCGTTGGTTCGTTCGCCGATGTAGCGTCGCGTATCTGGGCACGTGGGCAGCCCGCTCGAGTGATGTTCGCCCGCGCGGTCGGGCTACCGCGCTCCGCCTGGGGGGCGGCGATCGTTCACGCTGGCTTTGGCGTGACACTCATGGGCTTGGCGGCGACCGGTTGGGGTGTGGAGCGGATCGCGACCGTCAAGCTAGGCCAGGGGATTGATCTCGGCCCCTATCAAGCCACCATCGAGAATCTTCGATCGCGGCAGGGTCCGAACTATTCCGAAGTCCTAGCCTATACGGTCATCAGCCGGGGCGGCGGCGCCGTGGCTACCGTCGAGCCCGCCAAACGCAGCTTTCCCGCGCGACAGACCACCGTCACGGAGGCAGGCATCGTGACGCTGGGTTTTGGCCAGATCTACATTTCGCTCGGGGACCAGCACGCGGATGGTTCGATCGACGCGCGCATGTTCTGGAAGCCGCTTGTGACAGCCATCTGGATCGGCGCAGTCATTATGGCGTTCGGGGGGATCGTGTCGCTGTCCGATAGACGCTTCAGAATCGGCTTCACGCGCCGCGCGGCTCGCGTCCGCGCCATCGCCAACCCCGCAGCGCCGGAGCCCGCCGAATGACTTCGCTTCGTCGCATTCTCCTGCTTTCGATCGTACTCGCAGGCCTCGCGCCCAGCTTGGCAAGGGCGGTGCAGCCGGACGAGGTCCTGCCCGACCCAAAACTTGAGGCGCGCGCGCGGGCTATTTCAGCCGGGCTGCGCTGCCTGGTGTGCCAAAATCAGTCGATCGACGATTCGAACGCAGAGCTCGCGCGGGATCTCCGACTGCTAGTGCGCGAACGCCTTAATCTCGGCGAGAGCGACGAACAGGTCGGCGCCTTTCTGGTGAAGCGTTACGGGAACTTTATCCTGCTGAAACCACCGCTCGATTTGGATACCGCCTTCCTCTGGGGAATGCCGCCTTTGGTGCTCGTAGCGGGCGGGATCGCTCTCCTGTTCGGTTTGCGCCGCCTGCAGTCCACGCCGGCGACGCCCTTAAGCCAAGCCGAGCGGGATCGGCTCGCGGCTGTATTAGACGCTGATACTCCGCTGTAGGCATTTCCTGATGGTCAAGCGGTCTTAGCTGCGGAGGTGTTCGGAGTCGTTCCAAGGCTGCGCCCCCTGAGCAAACTCTTTCCTCTGCATCTCTCGTCATTCTCCCGCGCCGCGGAGTGCTGCGGCTGCGGCGATTGGTGCGAGGGCGACGGATGCGAGTCCGAGCGCGCAAAGGATCAGGAAGGGCGTCAGAAAGGGCACTGTGCCACTCTGCGCCGCGGAGACACCGAAGATCAGCACCGGTACGGCTAGTGGCACGACGAGGATCGACAACAAGAGACCGCCGCGCCGAAGCGTGACGGTAAGGGCTGCACCGATTGCTCCCAGAAAGGTGAAAGTCGGCGTACCCACCAACAACGTCGCTGGCACCGCCCAGAGCGCCGGGCCGTCCAAGTCCAACATCAGGCCAAACAAAGGCGAGAGCAAAGCGAGGGGCAGCCCCGTGACGGACCAGTGGGCCACGCACTTCAACAGAACAATGAGTTCTAGGGGCGCCGGCGACAGCAACATCTGGTCCAGCGAACCGTCCTCGTGATCCGCCTGGAACAGACGGTCAAGGCCCAATAGAGTCGCGAGGAGCGCCGCTATCCACAGAATGGCTGGACCGATGCGCGACAGCAAGCGCAAGTCAGGTCCGATCGCGAAAGGTACGACCGTCACGAGACTGAGGAAGAAGACCAGACCGAGAACCCCGCCTCCACCGATGCGGCGCGCCAGCATGAGGTCACGAAGAAAAACGAGGAGGAGAATACGGGTCATGGCCCCCATCCAGCGTCGCAATCGCGTCGAGACAGCTCCTTGGAAATCGAAAGAGCGGCATGACCTCTTCTCTCCCGACTTTGAGACAGGCGGCTACGGAGGTGCGCGCCGGACCCCAACGGGACGACCTTCACCTCGCTTCGAGCCTGACTTGGATTGTCCCCGGTAGACCGAGTTGTTCGTGGGTTGCGGCGAGCATCAATCCTCCGCTTCCGATATGGTCGGCGACAACAGCCTTCAGCAAGGCGCGTGCATGTCGGTCGAGTGCGGTTAGCGGTTCGTCGAGCAGCCATAGAGGGCGATCGGTAGTCAGGAGCCGGGCCAATGCGACGCGGCGGCGCTGTCCCGCGGAGAGATAGCCGACAGGCAGATCGAGAACGTGGGCTAACTCCATGCGGTCCAGCGCCTCTAACGGGGTTAGCCGACCTCGCCCTAAAAGTCCCCGGCCGATGTCGAGGTTTTCGCGGGCTGTCAACGCCGATTTCAGCCCGTCGAGATGGCCTACGTAGTGGATGCGCTCCGCCAGAAGCGCCGAATCCGTGGCTTCGGACTCCACCCATGATATACGGCCGGATCCCAGCGGCAAGAAACCGGCGATCGCACGCAAGAGTGTGGATTTGCCTACGCCATTGGGACCCGTCACTTCGGCGATTTCGCCCGAGCCCAGTCGCAAAGACACCCCACCGAAAACCACGCGCTCGCCGCGCGCGACGGACAGATTCTCGAGCAGGAGATAGCACCGCTGCGCAATATCCATTTTCATTTTCGCTCGCCCGTTGTCTCGTTCGGATCGTTTTCGAACGCGCGGTTGGAGTGCTCATCGAAATGAACGATTGTGGATCAGCATGTTCGAGAGAAAGGCGGCGCCGTTGGGGAGAACCGCCCAAGAAGATGAGGCAGTTCAGTTCTTCGGGGCTGCCCACTCGAAGGATGCGAGCCCGATTGTGATCGTCGTCAGCAAGATGCGCCATGCGATGACCCATGCAAACTAGCCGCGTGATAGAACCACTGGATTGAGGCGCATCACATCCTTATGTTGAAAAAGGGGCGGGTATGCCCCCAACGGTTTCGTCGGATGGTCCATAGTCCCAACTTGGCTGCCTCGGCCGTAACCTGGGACACGCGACGGCTTGCCAGCTTGGTCTGCGCCCGCCGGGGTAGCCGACGCGCCTTTTGATGCAGAATCCGGGGGCGGCGGCTGCGATGGGGGCCCAAGCACGCCTCTCAGGCAAGAGAGAGGGTGTCCCAGGTCTCCGCGAGCGCAGCAGCGAGCTCAGCTATGTGGGCATCCCCGTGATATGGCGACGGCGTGATGCGAAGCCGCTCCGTCCCGCGGGGAACGGTCGGATAGTTGATCGGCTGGATATAGATGGCATGGCGCTCTAGAAGGCGATCGGTAGCCGCCCTGCACAATTCCGCGTCGCCAACAATCACAGGCACGATGTGGGTTTCGGTCGAGAGGACCGGAAGCCCGGCGGCTTGGAGCGCCTGCTTCGTTGCAGCGGCTTGCCGTTGGTGTGCTTCGCGCTCGGCAGACGAGTGCTTCAGGTAACGAACTGACGCACGGGCTGCGGCGGCAATTGACGGAGGGAGTGCTGTCGTGAAGATGAATCCAGGCGCGAAGCTGCGCACAGCGTCGCAGATCGATCGCGACGCTGAGATATAGCCGCCAACACAGCCGAATCCTTTGGCGAGGGTACCCTCGATCACGGTCACGCGGTGCATCACGCCATCACGCTCGCTGATCCCGCCCCCGTGAGCGCCGTAGAGGCCCACAGCGTGAACTTCGTCGAGGTAGGTCATCGCGCCATACCGGTCCGCAAGGTCGCAGATGGCGCCGATCGGTGCCACATCGCCATCCATCGAATACACGGACTCGAACACGATTAGCTTGGGGCGGTTTCCCGCCTCGCGCAGCAGCGCCTCAAGGTGACCGAGATCGTTGTGGCGGAAAATCCGCTTTGCGCAATTTGATTGACGGACGCCTTCGATAATCGAATTGTGGTTGGATGCATCAGATAAGACCACGCAGTCCGGGATCAGCTTACCGATCGTCGAGATGCTGGCCTGGTTCGATACGTAGCCGGAGGTGAAGACGAGGCTCGCTTCCTTCCCATGCAGATCAGCGAGCTCGCGCTCTAAATCGACCAAGGGTGAATTATTTCCGGCGATGTTGCGCGTTCCGCCCGCTCCCGCGCCGCAGCGGTGAGCCGTTGCGGCCAGCGCGCTCACGACCTCTGGATGCTGTCCCATGCCGAGATAGTCATTCGAGCACCAAACCGTGATCTCCGTAACGGTGCCGTCAGACCGGCGCCATTTGGCGGCTGGGAAGCGGCCGGAGATGCGCTCGATGTCAGTGAAGACGCGATAACGCTGCTCCCCGTGCAGGCGCTCAAGAGAGTCGTGAAAATGACGTTCGTATACTTCGGCCGCGCAATTGCTCTCGTCCGTAGCGAACATCCGGTTGGACGATGTCAAAGCACCTTGTCCCGGCACTACATCCACACACAAATGTCCATTACCTACGCTTCCGTGTCCCGGATGCCTTGCTTGCCACCTTGCCGAGTCCAGACCATCCATCTCAATCTCTCCTGACCATCGCTCGACCGTAGCTCATCACGCAGAGGACTTCGCGCGCGTCTCAGCTATCATTTGCATGACCCCCGGTTATGGCCGGGCGCCGTCTGAGACAGCTCAAATTGGCCTGCGTCTGAGGCCCATTCCGCAAACCTACGCCCGATTCCGATGGAACTATCATCGAGGCGGCTTTGCCGTCCCCTCCATGAGAGTGGCTTAATTGCAGGACTGATAATCGGGCTGCCTTGTGAGGTTCGAATGCAATCCTCTCGACGCTGCGGCTATTTTCATCACAACGATACGGTCCGCCTCTTGCGCGGTGGCGAACCGATGAGCAGTCACGATGGTGGTGCGTTGATCCGCCATGCGATCGAGCGACGGCAGCCCCAGGCGTCCGCTCTCAGCCTCGAGCGCGGAAGTCACGTTACCAAACATCGGCGCCCGTGTACCGAAAGAGCTCCTTCGACGCTGCAGAAATCTGAGAGGCGAGAACATGTCGGTCCGGGCACGACATCAGGCCTTCTCGAAACGAAGTGCCTTTGGACGATGGATCACGCTATCCCGTACTTCGCGATGAGGTGACAATCGCGCGGATTGGATTGGTCAGCTTCATAGTCTTTCAATCCCATCGGGTGGCGGCCTTGCGCCGATTCCGTACAGAAGCGAGACCCCGACGAGTGGACGAATGACCGATCGAGCGCCGTTACAGAAACGAAGCATCGAAACCAGCATGTGACGCAGCCAGCAAAGCGACGCACGAAGCAGCGTCGATCGGAGGGCGGTTCTCGAGATTGGTATTGCCTGTCCGTGGCGATCGCGGCCGTAAAACTGACGCCGCCTCAATGGGCATAGCCGCGAGGAGCCAGAACCTCCTATGACCAAACATCGACAGTTCGAGAGGACGTCATTCCCGACGGGTATCAATTGCATGCCCCTTCGTTGCTTCCGCATACAGGCACCCACGTTTAATCTGACCTGTGCGTAGTTAACGAGACCACCTGCGCACAAATGTCGTCACTGCCTCATTCGGTGACATACAGCTGGTCAGAGGAGAGAGATCATGAGACGAACAGTATTGGCACTTGCCGCCGTCCTCGGCGCTGGCGCTATGGCAACCGCAGTCTTCGCACAGCAACCACAGCTTCCACCGCCTGACGATTGGCACGCCACCGGCCGCTATCTTCCCGAATACACGAAAGATGGCGACCTAGTTCTGCCAAAGAATTTTCACGAGTGGGTTTATGTCGGTTCGCCACTGACGCCCAATTTTTTGAATCCGCCTCAAGCAAACTTCCCTGAATTTCATAACGTATATATCGAGCCTGGTTCTTACGAGATCTACAAGAAAACCGGCGTCTTCCCTGAAGGAACAATCTTCGTAAAAGAACTGCAGCTCATGCAGCCCGCCACTCATCCGGACGGTTCGAAAACCGCACCATCGGGGAAGGGATTCTTCCCGGGCGCCTTCAACGGGGCGGATGTGACTGTCAAGGACACCGTGAGATATAAGGCGACCGATGGCTGGGGCTATTACAACTTCAACCACCATGAACCCAAGGCGGCCACCGCCAAAGTCCGGCCGATCGAGGAATGCGCCTACTGTCACATTGCAAGTGCGAAACGGGATGACGTATGGACACAGTTCTACGCGTTGCTCGACCAGGTGCCGGTGCCGCCCGGCCAAACTGTAAAACAGTAGGAGGAACTGTGATGAAATTCCTCAGAGGTACGGCCGTGGCGTCCTTCATCGTCGCGGCCGTCGGGTGCCTTGCTTCGCAGCCAGTGGATAGCCAGCCCGCACCAGCGCAGGAACAACTTGTTGATGCGGCAGGCAACATGCATATCCCAAAGGACTACCGAACCACCTACGAATTCCTTGGGAGTTGGTCTGTCGCAGGTGACAACGGTGCTAAGGAGATTCACGCCGTCTACGCTTCGCCAGGATCTGCGGTCGCCTATCGCGCGATGGGCAAATTCCCCGAAGGTTCGATCCTGGTGAAGGAGGTTTACGGAGCGGCCACTTCGGAGATGACGACTGGGACGGTCAGCCATCAAGACAGTCTCAAAGGCTGGTTCATGATGGTGAAGGACAGCAAGGACAGTCACCCCAATAATAAGCTGTGGGGCAATGGTTGGGGTTGGTCTTGGTTCGACGCGCGTGACCCGGTGAAAACGACCTCAACGAATTTTCGCTCGGATTGCCTAGGCTGCCACATCCCAGCCAAGGCGACCGACTGGATCTATGTGCAAGGCTATCCCGGTTTGAAGAAATGACGACCAGAGGCAACCCAGGCTTGAATGTTGCGTGGGTGAAACCGGGCGAGATGCGGATAAGAGGTAGGGTCATGAAGCCTAGCAAAAAGTTCAGCAGATGTATTTGTGGATCGATGATGATCTTTGTAGTGTCGTTATGGGCACCTCAAGGGAGTCTAGCGGCCACTGCCGAAAAAAAAATCACGAAGCAGTTCCTTATGTCGGGCCAAGTGGACCTCGTACGAGAGGTGGTGACGCTGCCGCTCCATCGCGGGCGTCTTTCTTCGGGAGAAACTGTTTGGTTCGTTCTCACCGACGTGAGCGATTTTGCTACTTCGAATAAGATGGGGCTCACTTGGGCGCCGAGTCTCAGTAAGGCCAAAGACCTGACGAGCACTCGGGTTGCGGAGATGGACGACTCGGGTAACTTCACGTTCAAATCGGGCCGGATCGATTTCTCACCGCCCCAGACGTTAGTGGCGGGCGAAGCGCCCAATTTGTTCCCTCCTAAAACGGCCCGAGCCGGGTCTGTCGGGGATGCGCACTACAGCCCATTGGTTCGGGTTACGAACAATAAGGACCTTGTCTTTAATGCTCCGGTCATCGCGTTCAATGTCGGACCCGAGAAAATCGCGTTTTGCAACGGTAGTCCTGATTACTCGGTCGTGACGGACTCCGTGGCGAGCATCTGTCCTGATAAGGGCACCGTTGACTTGAAACTCCGGTTTGGCTTCGCGAGCGGCAAACACCTGCGTTATCTTAGTTTTGACGCAAATTCCGAGGAGTCGGCGACCCTCGAGTCCTCCACCTTTGCGCCGGCAGAAAGTGACATTCTTCAGAGTGGCGCGACTGAGGTGATTTATACGATTGTGAACGGCAAGATGGGAGCGAAAGATCCGAACCGGCAGGGGCTCAACAGCGCTCTCAACGGAGAGGGGCCCTCGCTCGACATCCTCGCGAACTTCAAGGAGATCAGCGCGGGATACTCTCCGATGTGGGACGTACGTCTGGCCGAGTGGACTAAGGACGCTATCTCGAAGGATCAACGGAAACTGATCACTGACGGCGACGATCTCGAAGCGAAAAGTGCGTCGGGCTTACTGGTGAGCCCTGCGGGGGGACCGGTGAAGACGACGGGGAATCTCGTGAATTGTCCGGTCGTAGGCTTCACCAATGAATGATCTCCTGGCCGAATAACTGCGCTTCCCCGGTCCATGCGGGGGAGCGCAATCGGTCTCTGAGCCACCGACGCTCCCCCACGTCGATGCGAGTTCGATGAGCGCGCTCGAGCCCAACGCCCTCTCTGTTTGTAGGCGTCTGGTGGCCCTCGCAACCGATGCTGCCACGTTGAAGGACAAGGTCGCCGTCCAACCTGGACTCTGCTCCGACGGAAGCTGCGAGCCGATTGGCGATCGCGGTAGCGACGCCGGTAGCGCCGCTGCACTGCCCTGGTCGCCATGCCGATGCCTTCGTCGACAACATCTCTGTACCCGAGAGTATCGTCGGCTTTCGAGGCGATCGTGGGATTCGTCGTGCCGTCGACCGGCTTGAGACGGGTCACCACGCCAAGATCGCCCGCGTCGGCGACCACCGCATAATAACGCGTAGTTGATCCAGCTTCGACGCTCGGGCTGTTTCCACTCGATGCCGTATCAAGCTCTAGCGTGCGGCAGGCGATGCAAATCCGCTTTCTTGTCGCCGCCTCGCGCTCTTCTATGCATTGCGCACGGTTATGGTCATCGGGCCTGCTTTCGAACGAAGCGGATCACCGTGCCGGTATGCCTCGGCAACAGTAACAGAGGCAAGGGCCGACGCGGACGTGCTTCCGAACGCGTATCCGAGCGCAGCGACAGAGACGAGGCCGCCAAGTCGCTAGTCCGCATTGTTCATCCACCCGAACGCGATAGCTTCTACCCGGCCATTGTCTCGAAGAGTGCCTGGTCTTACGTGCACCACAGGGGTGGGCCGCCCGGATTCGACTTCAACTTGCTCAACGACAAGAAGCTCGGCTTCGCGAACGTCCAAGCAATGGGCAGTGCACCGGAATCGGCAACGCCGGCGCCAACGACCGTGCCGCGCTTGCTGATGAACTACCCGAACCGTTGGCGGCTCAAGCTTTTCGCGCTTGTGGAATTGAGAGAGTTGAAGGACGACGCCGATCTGACGCGGCGGCTGGCTACAAAGCGAAGGTCGAGCGCGTGGTCTTGCTCCGGATTGAATTGCCCGCAGCACATGCCTCGCTTCACCGAGCCCGAATTGGAGTAAACGTTCGAGCCTGACAGGGAGCGCTTCTTAGACCTGGAAAGCGAGATGAGTGAGCTGCCGGTACACGTCGGTCCGCGGGGCGAGTCGGCGCAGTTGGGAACGAAGTCCGGGACACGTGACATCAGTGCGCCGGTCGGTGCTCAAACTATGACCTGCTGTTATCGATTGCATGATCAAGAAACATGATCGCCGCGGCGCGACGTGCCCTAATCTTCGAGGCAGTCCAGTGACCACCACTGGCTGAGATGATTGGCGTCGGTGACGGCCTGCATCGTCACGGACCCGATAAACGTTTGCGAACTGCAGCAGGAGGTCAAGTGCCCCGTATTGCCATTCCGAAGCGCGAGGACGCCCTCGCGGGGTCCAAGCCTATCCTCGACAACATCGACAAGATACTGGGCTTCGTTCCCAACCTGCATCGTCTCATGTCGATCAGCCCGAACGCGATCTCAGGCTGGGCTGCCCTAATGGGATCGCTTGCGAAGACGCTGGACGTCAAAACGAGAGACGGCATCGCACTGGCAGTGTCGGAGGCGGACGGTTGCGACTACTGCCTGGCTGCACACAGCTTCACCGCGGCCAACCTGGCCAAAGTCCCCGTGGACGAAATCGAGCTGAACAGAGAGGGCCGCTCGAGCGATCCCAAGCGCCAGGCTGCGGTTGCCTTCGCGAAAGCACTCATCGAGACGCGCGGTAAAGTTTCGGACGCCCAGTTTGCGGCGGTCAGGGATGCGGGGTGGACGGATGCAAACATCGTCGAGATGATCGCGTTGACTGCCCAGTTCCTGTTGACCAACTTCATGAACAATGCGGTGCAGACCCCGATCGATTTTCCCGAGGTCAGTCCCGCGAAGGCACGCTGAAGCGAGGTCCCCCTCGTTTCTTTGGGGAGGGGCGCCTGGAGAACCCAATGTCTCGACGGCCCCTGCGGCCTAGTGTCAAGCGCGTCTACGAGCCGCCCCAGGCCTCGGACGGCACGAGGGTGCTTGTCGACCGCATCTGGCCACGCGGGCTCACGAAGGAGCAAGCCAGCGTCGACGTGTGGCTGAAGGACATCGCACCGAGCGCCGGCCTCAGGACCTGGTTTGGCCATATCCCGAACCGCTGGCGTGAGTTTCAGAAGCGATACTTCGAGGAGCTCCGCTCCAATCACGCCGCCGTCGATCACCTCACGGAACTTGTATCGGCGGGCAAAGTCACGCTGCTCTTCGGCGCGCACGACGCCGAGCGTAACAACGCCGTGGCACTCGCGGACTATCTCGCGGCAGGCGAGTCGAAGTCGATGCTTGGGATCGGAAGCTCGCTCAGGTCGTCGTCATAGTTTGCCGCGGGCCCGACGCCGACGTTCGTTCGTGCGGATGTCGGCGCTGAGGCCGAGCGTCGACCCGACGGGAAACGTGTTCGCGGCCTGTATTTGGGCGCGCTCCTCGCCCCCAAGGGTTTCTTCGAGCCTTATGGGGCGCCCGAAGGAGTCGCGGCCGCCATCCCGGGCATGACGCTACGACGCGGCTACCGCGACATGGAAAGCGGGATTCTCCGCCTTCGCACCAGCAGCCGTATCGTCATCGCCGTGCACGATCGCACGATCGTCGGACAGTGCGGCGAGGCCGCTTGCCGCGAGCGCGGCAAAGCCGCCTTTGACGGAGGGACGCCGCGCCTCGCCAAGCTTGAGCCGCCACACACGTTCGGCCATCGACCAGAAGTTTCGCGTAAAGGCGAGAATTGCGGATGCGACCTCTCGCGACGAAGACGGTGCCAGCTCGGGCGCAAATTCGCTCGCGACCCTAGGCCATCTCGGCCGGCCATGGGCCGACAGGATGGTGTCCTCCAGATCGGTCAGCATCGCGTGCGGCAGTCTGGTCGTCGGGTTCAAGGCCATTTCACCTCGGGCGGCATCGACGACAGGATCGAATCGATATTGCCGCCGGTTTTTAACCCAAACAGCGTACCGCGGTCATGCAGCAGGTTGAACTCGACATAGCGCCCGCGCCGAATCAGTTGCTCCTCGCGGTCCGCCGCCGTCCAGGGGGTAGCAAGGTTGCGCCGGACCAGTTCCGGAAAGATCTTCAGGAATGCGCGGCCGACGTCCTGCGTGAAGGCGAAGTCGGCGTCCCAATCGCTGGAATCGTAGTAGTCGTAGAAGATGCCGCCGATGCCGCGCGCTTCCTTCTGGTGCGGCAGGTAGAAATAGTCGTCGCACCATTTCTTATATTTGTCGTAGGACCCAACCGCCGCATGCGCGTCGCAGGCCGATTTCATTGCCGCGTGAAAGGCGATCGCATCCGGATCGACCTGGGTGCGGCGGCGATCCAGCACCGGCGTCAGATCCGAGCCGCCGCCGAACCAGGATTTTGTCGTGACGACGAAGCGGGTGTTCATATGCACCGCCGGCATATGTGGGTTGCGCATATGTGCGATCAGGGAAATGCCGGAGGTCCAGAAGCGCGGGTCTTCGGCCGTGCCCTCTATCTGCGCGCGGAGTTCGGGCGAGAGCGCGCCATGCACCGTCGAGCAATGCACGCCGACCTTCTCGAACAGCCTTCCGCGCAGCATCGACATCACCCCACCGCCACCGGCGGCCCCGCTATGGTCGGTGCGCAGCCAGGGCGTGCGCACAAAGCGGCCAGCGCGACCGGGGTAAAGCGAGGCGGGCGCCTCGTCCTCCAGCCGCTCGAACGCCGCGCAAATGTCGTCGCGCAGCGACTCGAACCAGGCCCTGGTCCTCCTTTTGCGCATTTCAGTGACGGACGTGTCCATGCGGGTACTAGTCCGGGTCGATGTTCAGGATCGGAAGCTCGCTCAGGTCGTCGTAATAGCTTGCCGCCGGCACGACGCCGACGTTATCGGTCGTGCGGATGTCGGCGCTGAGGCCGAGCGTTCGCCCGACGGGACACATGCTCGCGACCTGCATCAGTTGGGCGCGCTCCTCGTCACCAAGGTTTCCTTCGAGTCTAATGGAGCGCTCGAAGGAGTCGCGGCCGCCATCCCCGCCATGGTGATACGACACGGCCACCTCGAGGTGGGAAAGTGGGATCTTCCGCCTTCGCGCCTGCAGCCGTATCGTCATCGCCGTGCACGCGGCGAGCGACGCGCTTAGCAATTCGTAGGGGGTCGCCCCCGCGATGCCGGCCCGGCCGTCGGGGCTGCCGATCGAGAACACCGATGCGCCGGCACGGCCGTTAAGCGTGCCAGCGTCGTCAAGGTCGCCGGCCACCACAGCCTGTGGGCGGAAAGCTCCATCATTTTTCGAATTCGTCATCGTGCTTTCCTTTCAAAGTTTGACAGGGCTCTTGGCTGGCCCGTCAGAGGAAGTCATGGCAGTCGATCAGTTGACACGGCATCTTTGGGGGGTCTCCGCGCGCATCGGCGCAGTCTCACGCTCGCTGATAGGATGAGAACGCAATAGCTGATCACCCACTGGACGACAGCGAAGGACGCTTCGAGCGACCGTCCAATCCGAGGCAGCGAGACCGCTATGATGTTTGAGCCGAGCACGAAGAGGGACGAGACGAGCGACTCCGTTAGCAGAACCCAGAAATTCCGCGATGCATCGGCCACTGTGCTCGTCATTTCGGCGGGTCTCCTTGATCGTGTTCGACGCTATCACCTCGCGAGAGCGACCCTCGCTCCTCCAAGGCTCGCGACTTGGCGAACGCCGGTCGAACTCGCAGCAGGCCGGCGCTTCCCGACGGAGCGGTGTCAGGCGTGGAGGGTCTGGCCGCCCTTTGCGTCTGCGTAGTACTGAGGCGCCTCGCGACGGTCGTATTTCCCGTAGTCGCGTACGATCCGTACTGTCCGGACCCTTACCTTGTCATTCGGCGCGGAAGCGTCCTCGTAGGCCTGCGCAGCCGCGGCGTCCTTCCAGGATATGAGCAGCATCAGGTCGCCGGGCGTAAGTACGGCGTCGAAGATGTCCCAGGACGTGCTGTCGGCGGCCCACGGGTTCAGGCCAAGCCACTCGGCGCAATCGTACGGGTTGTTGGTTTGTTTCCACTCCGCGGGGCGCGTCGCATTGATCAATGTGACCGTCGTTCCATCCCCGAATTCGGTCTCGTCGAGCCTCTGCTCCGTGAGGGCGTACCCCATCGGCACCTGATTGTCGGCGGTGATCTGGCCGATGCGCAGGTGGTAGTCTACAAGGATTTCATCGCGGCCCTTCTGCTGAACCTCGTGATGGCGCCTGCGGGAACGCCAGCGGACGAGCGACTTCTCGTCCCGCCAGTTCGAAAGTGAAAGGATCCAGCCCGAGCGAATCAGGCTCTTGTATCGGATGTTGTCGACGAAGCCCTCGACCTGCTCCAGCTCGGGGCGCAGCATCTCGGCGTTGTCGAAGTCGTCATCCCAGCTTTCTTTGTTGGGGAAGATCTCGAAAATCACTGAAAACATGCTCGTTTTCCCTCCTAGAGTGCTGTGACGCAGTCGTCTCGATGTCGAAGGGCCCCGGCGATCGAGTAGCTCGAATGGCAGTGTAGCCGCTGGGGCGCACAATCAGCAGCATGTCAACGTGCTCTGCTGCCGTGTAGTCGAACGTTTTGGAAAGGCAAGAAACAGCTCTTAATAGCCGGCGTCCTCGTCGCCACCTCGACAGTCGCGTAGCTCTGCCAGCGTGCCGCCGCGGCAATCGCTTCAGTCAGTAGAGATGCTGCACGACGAGCAGGGCGCCGGCCCCGGTGGTCGCGCGGCGGACCGGGACCATTGCCCTCCCAGTCGTGAGGTCCGCGAGTGGCACGTTGGTGGAGCATCCGTCGTCGGCAAGTGTGAGCGCTAGCGGCGCGGTTAATGCCAGCGTCGGCGAGGACGTCGTTGACGGCTACGCCCTCCCAAGCGATGTTGGGTTTAGACAACGAGGTCACGCCGTGGATGTCTCGTGTGATCCCGGTTCGTGGGAGTGCGATGAAGTCAGACCAGCTCCAAGCTTTGACCGGGCAAGGCCCGACCTTCAACATGAAAGTCCAGTCCCGGGGATCGATCCGAGGCGTGGGTCCGGCCGAGTGCACCGGCAAATTGTAGACGAGGTGCTGTCCCCGAGGAATCCGGTCCGATAGTTCTGATCCGGTTTGGCGGCCTATGAAACCGCGAGCGATCATGGCGGCTTTCCTTCCGCGGGTGAAAGGAGCGTCGTCCCGCGCAACACGCTGAACGGTTCTGCGCCGGATGAGCAAGGCACCGCTAAAGCATGCAACTTCGCGCGGCGAATAGAAAATAACGTCATGCCATGAAGTCGATAATCGCGCGTTATGACGGCCGTCCGCTCTCCGTATGGGACTCGCGTGCATCCGACGCCAACTGCCCCAGCAACTCGGTCAGCATCCTGACGGCCTCCGTTAGCTTGAGGATTTCGCGCTCGCGCGGTTGGTCGATCTGCTGATGCAGCAACTCTATCTCAAGCTCCGCCTTTACGTTGATCCGGTAGTTATTCTCCGCAGCCCTACGATCGATGTCCTGTCGCCGGTTCTGGCTGATCATGATGGCTGGCGCGGCGTAGGCCGACCGAATGAAAGAGCGAGATTGAGAAGAATGAACGGGTGAGGGAACCCAGCCTTTAATCACGCCCGCCAGGTTTGCCGTTATCCAGACAAACAGGATTGCGCTCTAAACGATAATGAAGCTCCACGATCCCATGACGGTGGCGCCCGCGTCCGCTATCCTATGCCTCGGCGTCAAGCGCGCAACCGCCGCGGGCTCATCACGTGTCCTGAAGCCGAAGGAAGCGGTGCGCTCGTCTGAGTTCGACGAGCAGATCGTGTTCGGTCGCCTCCCTGCTTCTAGGGTCTCCCGCCTACTTTTCCACGATGGCAGCACGCGTTCCGCTCGATAGCGGCGCCGACGCGGCCAGCCTGTCGCGTTCCGATCGCGTGGGTTAGCCGTGAAGAATCGCGGCGGTCTCCGCGATGGCGCATCTTGGTACAGAGCGCCAGCGAGCTCGTTCTCGCTCGGCTGCCGCGGCGCGTCGCCGTCGACCGTCGTCGCGCCAGCCAATCCAGGGAAGTTAACGCGCTGTGGGCGCGAATTTGGGTTCACCCTGCGCGTCATCGATGATCCGGCGATGCTGGCATCCGGCCCGACAAGCTAGCGCACATTCCCTCTTGGCCTCGTCGATGATCGTCTTGATGGTGCGCGCGCAGCGGCCGCATTCGGTGCTGCAGCCAAGGCAGTCATAGATCTGCTTGGCATTGCGCAGCGCGTCGTCCACCGTGTTAACGGCGTGACGAACATCGTGGTCGCTGAGGACATTGCAGGAACAGACGATCATGAAACGCGAAAAAGACCCTCAGTGATGCGTCATCGATATGGACGGCGCCAGGACTGTTTGATCACTCGCGGCGACGGTTGGCTGCGGAGCCGGCAGAGGAAACGGGAGCGCCGCTCCGTTCCGGCCAAAGATTAACGCTCTCTGTTAGCGTAGATGATACAGCTGGAATCTGTTGGCCCTGGGTAGCAGTCATCACTGCGTTTCGGGTGTTGTTGAAGATGTCCTCGATCCCCTTAGAGAAATCCATCTGCGCAAGAAGGGTGGCAATCAGCTGACTATGTGGTTCACTCGCGTCTTCGACGACCTGCCCAGGCGCTGCTGAGCTCAGGATGAGCGCGTTCTCACTCGTTTGAATAGGTGCAAGTCCGTGTGAGTAAGTCCTGAAGCGCCGCTCGTAAGGATTGCGGCGTGAGGCCTCAATGACTACGAGCCTGACGCGTGCTCCGGAAGTCTCGAGTTGCGAAAGGAGGAGGTCGATGCTTACGCCTTGTCGACGGACATCTTCTTCACTCCAGATCTTCGCATCGACTGGGATTAAATAATTGCGCCCGTCAGATTGGACGCCGTAACCTCCGAAATAGACCAACACAATTGAGTCCAAATGTGCTCTTGCCCTGAAATGGTCGATTGCGCGGATCATGTCGGAGCGCGTCGCGTTGTCAACGGTGTCGACCAGAAAACCGCCTTTGCGAAAAGCATTTGTCAAAGCTTCCGCATCTCGTGTCATTTGGGAAAGAGGAGAGCCGGCATCGGGGTAGGTTGAATTGCCAATCACCAGAGCCAGCCGATGAGGATCGAGGGGTGCGGATACATCCGACCAGATAGGCGCGCTCATGGGCCGAGGCTTCTCCAACCGCGCAGTCCCGTCGGAGCCGGTTGAGAGCAAGCCGAGCAGGACTGCAACGCCGACCAGTATTCTGGGAACTGTCATTTCATTGCGGTCTCCAGGCGCCGAGGAAACGCTCCTCTCCGTAAGATGGCTTGCGCCGCCAGAGTTCGAGCTAAAGTCGCACCCGGTCGCGTGCTGCCGTTGCGTCCTTCAATTGCGTTGCGCTGTCCAGTAGCCTGCGCATCGCGCCGTTCCTGAGTGACCGCTCCAGGTCCCCCGACCGGACGCTGCGAACAATTTGCCCGCACCCGTGGCATATTTGTCTTGGACCGTCACCGAGGCGCGATCCGCGCCGGAGTTTGTGACGTTACCTCGAAATCTCACGAGATTGGGATGCGTGACAATTCCGTTGGTCACATCGACAGTAAAGGTGAAACTCGAATCGCAGGCCCCTCTTTGCGTCACGAAGACGAGGTCTCAGGAGCCGTCGAAGGTCGAGCGGCCGTATGCTGCCGTTGCAAAGACAATGAAGCAGCTCACTGTCGCGATCAGAAGGGAACGCTTCGTCATGATAGCTCTCCTTGTTATTGGCGGACATCAACTGGGTGACGGCTCAATGTTCCAAAAGTGACGCGCGCGTGATCGAGGAACGTCAAAATCTCTCGAATACATGTTGGATAGCGGCGGCTTGAGGGAGCCGCACGCTGCCAAGCTGTGGCGTCACCACCGGCCAAATCATCGTCAAATCCATTGGATGTCGTCGAAGGTGGTGATCTGCTCGCGGGTCACCCCGGAGGCCGGCGCCGACTTCCTGAGATGCATGCGGCAGCCTTCGGGAGCGCAGAGGATTTTACCAATACGGCGGACACGTCGGCGTGTCGGTCCAGGGCGCTGTCGCAAAGGCGCCGACACGCGGTCCGGGCACGCAAGCTGAGCTGTATTGTCCGTAGCCGTAGGCTCCATAATAAGAACTATAGGTCGGATCGCCCCAATACGATCTATGGGCGGGATAGCCCCAGAACGAATCATAGGTGGGATAGTACGAAGGGTAGGGATGACCCCGCCGGACGATAGCGCACGTCCGTCGTCACGGCTGGTACCGCTGCCTTGATCGACGTGCCATTGATCGGCGCAGCAGACGATTTGGCCGTGGCGGTCACTGCGATAGGAACAGCAATTGCGAGCGCAACCGCGAGGCTGCGGACTTGAATCTTCATGGTAGCTCCTGTTCGGTTAAAACCACCACGCGAGAATGACCTTGCAACGTCGACGAGGGAAATCACCTTCCGCCATAGAGTCGATAGACAATCATTATTGTCGCCGCGCCGCCTGATGCCATAGCGAGGAATTCCACCAGCTGCATCTGCAGAGACTCCTAAACCCGTTGTCGCCTTTGGACCAATCGAGGTCGCGCGTGCGACATTCGTGGTGCGGGGATTTTGAAGCAATGTCCGGAGAGTTGGAAATCTATGCGAGCGGTAGCGACCGCACCAATGCTTGTAGAAAGAGTGAAGGCTTGTGCGTACGCCAAGCTCCTTCAGAGTGAGAGGCGTTCCTTCCGACCCGGTAGGGGACCGCGAGTACAGGGGCAGGCTATCCCGCAGTCTTCTGGGGCATGGCTATACTCGCAATTGTGATTGC
Source organism: Bradyrhizobium sp. Arg816 (assembly GCF_029989365.1). Taxonomy (GTDB): domain Bacteria; phylum Pseudomonadota; class Alphaproteobacteria; order Rhizobiales; family Xanthobacteraceae; genus Bradyrhizobium. The sequence goes on from NZ_JAPRAQ010000005.1 coordinate 320,476, forward strand.
GACCGCGTGTACGCCGGCGCTTCGGCCTCACGACCGCGCTCGCGGCGTTACTGCCATGGAATCAACTGATCCGCGTCTGCTTGGAGGACAGGCACGTGAACATCTCTTCGCGGTCGCCGAGAGTTTGCGCCGGCGAGGCGGCGCAGAGGGAACCGCGCACTCCCGCCGCAGCCCGCTAAGCGTCTCACAGCCACTCCGATAACGGTCGGCTATCGACTCCATGGCGAGAGGTGATTTTATTTTTGACCGTCATGCACTCAATCTTCGAGCCATCGTCGAGCGCCCTCGTATACGGGCAGAAGCCAGTGTCCCGTTGAACGATCACAGGCCAGGAGGTCCGACATGCAGATCGAAGAGACAATGGATGTTTCATTCCAAAGCTTTGTCGAACGCCCGCTGCTCGAGGATGTCGTCGTTCTCGTGGACAGTGCCGGCGTCGCGCTTGGCGTGCAGCGTGCGTTCAGGGCAAGGGTGAGTGGCTTACGGGCTGGCGTTAGCGGCCTCGTCGCGTCCACGAGCCTGGAGATCCCGCTCGCCGGGTCCGACGGCGAGGTCTCGGGGATTTTGTGCCTCACCAGCCCGCGGTCCGACACGCGGGGCGTGTCGCTTCGGCGTCAGCTCCTCGACGCCACGCGACCGCGCGCCACGCCGATCGAAAGGTTTGTCGCAAGCATTTGCCTCGCAACGATAGCGGGCACGCTTGACTGGGCGTTGCGTCCGAACATCACGCTCCGCACCGAGATCGTCCCTGACTTATGGGCCTTCAATGTCGACCCGGTTGAACTGTACTTCGCTTTACTGAACCTCTGCCGAAATTCGGCCGATGCTATGCCGGACGGCGCCGTGATCATCGTCACCGCGCGGAACGTCGAACCTTCCTCTGCCGCGGTCCGGGAATTCGTCGAGATCATCATCGACGACGACGGGGAGTGCATGGCCAAGGAGGTCCTCTCGCAGGCCCCCACACCGTACTTTTCGACAAAGGCCACGGGCAGCGGCTCGGGCCTCGGGCTCGCCCCGGTCCAGCACCTCGAAGAGCGAGGCGGCGCGGCTAGTATAGAGAGCAAGCGGGGTGCGGGCGCGCTGGTGCGCCTCTTCCTCCCGCGCGTGCACGCAGCTTTGATGCCTTGCAGTATCGTCGAGATCGCGTACACGCCGCCATCCAACGACCGCGTATTCCACGTCGTCCGCCCAACGGCGGCTGCGTCGACGACGTAGCTGGCGCGAACACCTGGAGACGGGTCCAGCGATGGAACTCATAATCCCATCCGGTCGCCTCGACCGTCCGGTCGACCGCGGGACGGACCACGTGCTCGGCCCTGCCGATGCCGAGATCACGCTCGTCGAGTACGGCAGCTACGCGTGTCCGCATTGCAGGGCTGCCAACGAGCGCATCGCGCAAGCGCGCGACCAACTCGGCGACCGCGTCTGCTACGCCTTTCGGCACAATCCGCTCATGGACAACCCTCTTGCGTTTCGGGCCGCCGAACTCGCTGAGCTTGCCCAGACGCCTGAAGCGTTCTGGTCCGCGCACGTCAAACTGATGACGAGGTCGATGGAGCTCACGGAGAACGACCTCGTGGCGGTGGCCAAGGACCTCGGCGTGAACGCCGACTTCGCGCTCGGCGACAGCGACGTCGTGCGACTCGCAAGGGCGAGAGTGGAGGCGGATATCGCAAGCTCCCGCGCGAGTGGCGTGAGGTTCACGCCGACCTTCTACATCAACCGCCGGCGCTACGACGGACCTTGGGACGAGAGCTCTCTCGTCGACGCGATGCTTGGCACACTCGGCCACCGCGTCCGCACGGTAGCCCTCGACTTCGCGAGCTGGGGCCCATCCGCCGGCATTCTGCTGGTCCTGGCGACCGTGGTGGCGATCGTCGTGACGAACTCTCCGATCGGACCGGCGTTCGACGCGTTCTGGCGCCAGGAACTCGGCGTGACCTTCGGCGAGGCGACCTTCCGGATGTCCATCCTCCATTGGGTCAACGACGGCCTGCTGACGGTGTTCTTCCTTGTCGTGGGATTGGAAGTGAAGCGCGAGATGACAGTCGGACATCTCGCAAGCCGCCGCTCCGCCGCGCTTCCGATTGCGTCCGCGATCGGCGGCATGGTCGTGCCGGCAATTCTGTATGTGCTGGTCATCCCAGCGGGGCCGTGGTCGCATGGTTGGGGCGTCCCGATGGCGACCGACACGGCGTTCGCGATCGCCTTGATCGCTGTGATGGGGTCGCGCGTCCCCGTGGAGCTGCGCATCTATCTCACCGCGACGGCTATCGTCGACGACATCGGTGCGATCGCGGTCGTCGCTGTGTTCTACTCACGCGAGATTGATCCGGCCTACCTTGCCGCGGCCGCGACGGTTGTGGTTGCGCTGGCGCTACTGAGCCGGTGGAGGGTTTACCTGCTGTCGCCGTACATCCTGTTGGGCGTCACGTTGTGGGCATTCGTCCACGCGAGCGGCCTCCACGCTACGCTGGCCGGCGTAATCCTTGCGCTGTTCATTCCGACGCGGCCGCCCGCCAATTTGGCAGCCTTGATGGCGCAGGTCAGCACTTTAATAGCCTCCGAGGCCCGGCGCGAGGGCGAGGTGCTCAGGCACAGCCCCTCCACGCCGGCACTGCACGCTCTCGACGCGATCTACGACAGAATCGAATCGCCGGCCGACCGGCTGCTACGGCACGCCGGCGCGAGGTCGAGCTACGCTGTCCTTCCGATCTTCGCACTGGCTAATGCGGGCGTGACGATCAACGCCGGCGCCTTCGTTGGGCATGGCTGGCTCATGGCCGCAATCGTCGCTGGCCTCGCCATAGGAAAGCCGGTTGGCGTCTTCCTCGCGGCCGCAGCAGCCGTGCGCACAGGCATGGCCGTCAAGCCGGCAGCGTACACCTGGCGGCAGTTGGTCGGGTCGGGAGCTCTCGCTGGCATCGGCTTCACGATGTCGCTCTTCATCGCCGGGCAGGCCTTTCTGACCTCCGCCGACTTCGCGGCCGCCAAGATTGCCGTGTTCGCCGCGTCGATTCTCTCGGGCGTGGTCGGGACCGCTGTACTCTGGACTGCTTCGCGTCAGAAGCTCTTCGATGAGGCGCCGCAGGGCGCGCATGCAAGCATCATAGCCGGCCGGTGTTTATGCCGGACCGTGAGGAGGAGGTCTAGTGATGATCCTACCTGCCAGTACGACGGTAGCAGTCGCTGACGGCGAGGACGCCGGCAACGCTGAGATATCGTGGCGAACCGTCGCATTTGAGGAGGTTGAACGTGACCCAGGTATATTTCCATTGCTCGAACACGAAGAAGGTTTTCGTGGATCGCCGCGGCGCCGTGGTGGACGACCTTGCTGAGGCCCGCGATCATGCGACACGTGTCGTGCAATCCCTCATCCACGAGGGCAGTCCCGAGGATTGGCGTGACTGGGTCTTGCATGTCAGCGACGACCAAGGTGATGAGCTCTTCGTTGTCCCCTTCACTTTCGTGCTTGGCAAATCGCATTGAAGATCGCAATGCTCCTGGCGATCCTTTTGGGCTAGGGCGCACATGTTCCAGCTAGAAAACAGACGCGGCTGGAGCCTCGAGACTGTCTTCAGCGTCCGCTCCGCAAGGTCGCTGAAAAGCCCGTACGCTGATCGGCAGAAACCGGGTTGGCCGTGTACAGGAGATGGCTGGCAGCGGTGCAAGTGAGAATTCTTCAAGAGATCTCGGCCGACCGAGGTGAGAAGCCTGCCCCTCCAACATGCGCACCGTCACGCGCTTTTTATTCCGTCGTGACCACCTGCGGGAGCTCAAGGTCGGCGTCAACAATCCTACGTCAGCGTAAATTCAATAGGAGAGACTATGGGCGAAATTATCCGATTTGTCTCAAGATCCGAGCGCGAGCGCATCCTGCTCATTCGGGAAGCGCGCGCGATATATGACAGCGTGTTCCCGCCGGTCGATCCCGTCATCGCGCGGCGGGACGAGGGGCCACAACTTATGGGGCCCAGTGGCGCGAATGCCCAATGCCGCGAGGCGTTCTCGTGATCAAGATCATTGCCGTGCTCTGTAGTCTGTCTTCTCCGGCGAATTGCCACGAGCAGACCGTCACCACCTCCTTCTTCGCTGACATCTCGATGCAGTCCTGCTTGGTCGGCGCACCACAACTTGCCGAATGGATGAAGCTGCATCCAGCGGAGCGTCTCGCGGCATGGCGCTGCGTCATCGGCAATCAGGATCGCGAGGGAGCGTAGGTGGAAAAGCGGATCGCTTCTCGCGGCGGATGTGGTCCACGCACTGGCATAAGCATTCGCGGCGATTTGCCGAAATTTGGATGTTTCGCTCGCACTCTGCTCCTTGTCGCATATCAATTTGCCCTTATCGGAGGCAGACGACACTCCTAGGTGCCTGGCGCCTGGCACTCCGCTCTCTTCGCAGTGATTCTCGCGGTCGGTGCTTTTCGGTCCGAGGCCGGCCGCCTCCTCGCAGGCCTTGTAGGCAACGGCGGGCGTTGAGTCGGATGGGATAGGTTTCGGGCTTTACGACTGGCTTTGCTGAAGTCGCATGAAGCGTTCTGGCGGTTTGCCGGCTGTGCTGGCGTCCCGAGAACATAAAGTCGTCATGCCGGGTAGCGAATTCAGGTTGGCCGTTGCTCTTCCACTGTACGGAGCGCAGCCTTCAACAACTCATCTGCACCTTGCTGGAGAAGTTTGTGCCCGAGACTTCTGCCTATTGCGTCGGCTTGATTAGCCAGACCCACGCTTTCATCGGCAATCTTCGTTTGGCCATCCGGATGAGTCACCTGTCCGCGAAGTGTTAAGGTCCCAGCGAGCCATGTGGCAGAGACCCCGACCGGTAGGCTGCAGCCAGCATCGAGACTTCTCATCAATGCGCGCTCTGCATCGACTTCGATGCGCGATTTCCGGTCTTCAATCTTTTGAAGCAGCGCAACGAGTGCGGTATCCTCTTCGCGAGCTTCGGCCGCGAGAGCCCCTTGGCCGACTGCATACGGGAAAACATGGGGGTCCAAAAGTTGTGAGGCCTCATGTAGCAATCCTAGCCGGGACAACCCCGCTGCCGCCAACAGAGTCGCGTCTATTCCCTCTCGGGTTTTTGCCTTGCGCAACCTTGGAGAAACGTTCCCTCGGATAGATCGAATATCCAAACCACTGCATAGAGAGAGAAGTTGAGCTTTGCGACGAATTGATCCAGTGGCAACGCGCAGCCCCGGGCGTAGCTGATCTAGTGTAGCGCCACAAATCGCGTCGCGAGGATCCTCTCTTTTGGGAACGGCCGCCAATACCAAGCCGGGCTGCAATTTTGTCGGAAGATCTTTGAGGGAATGAACGACCAGGTCAACTTCGTTGCGCAGAAGAGTGTCTTCGCTCTCCTTCGTGAATGCTCCGATTGCGCCAATCTGCTGAAACACCGACCGTCGATCTTTATCGCCAACGGAACTAACGAAGACTATTCGTACCTCGGCAGCCGGCTCGACGCTACGAATCAGGCCGGCGACGTGATTGGCTTGCCAGCGGGCCAAATCACTTCGCCTGGTACCGAGCCGAATTTCCACGATAAAACTCCTTGCTTCTTGAGTAGTTGAACGACTTCTAGTGCTGCGCAAGTAGCGATAAAGCTGCGCCTGCTAGTTTGACCCGACAAAACAGCACCGCCACGATGCAGCTGAGGGTCACGAGCCCAGACCACTCACCACCAGCACGTTGCCAAGTATTGGTCCGGAAAGGCGATGATCGCCGGGGCCATCAGCCGTCGCGGCGCAGTGCAGAGATAGCCAGGCGCCGAGAGAATCCAGGCGGTCATCGTATGGGTTATCGTCGCCCCCGGTTTCTTGGCGCGGATCTTCGCAATGTCGGCAGGCGTCACTCAACGGTCCGTGGTTGCGCCATGAGGTGCGCTCGCGATTGATGATATTGGCGATCTGCCGATCAGAGAGTTTGTCAGCGAACGGCGGCCTCTCGACCTTGTATTTCGGGCCGTTGATCGCCTTGCCACTTAGCCAGCGCAGCATGGCAATGATGTGTTCGGCAGGGTGAGTGGCATTAGCGACCTGATCGCCGGCAAGCAGCGGAAATGTGCCAGGCACACCTCTGTCCTGAACACCGTGACGGCGGCGTACTTATCGGCAAATAGCGTGATCCTTCCGCGGCATCAAATGTCTGCGCCTGAGCCACTACCGGCGGGGCCTGTGCCGGCGGCGCTGCCTGCTGCTGCAGTGGCTCGTCGGCGCGCGGTGACGACATCAACCGCACTGATCCGGGCACCACGATTGCCTCACGAGGAGCGCTTGTGCTCGATGATGATATCGGCGATCTGCTGATCGGGCAATTGATCGGCGAACGCTGGCATTTGCGCTTCATATCGGGCCTGGCCTCCTGGCCTCTCGATCCAGCGCTACGAAGCATTCCGCTCGCCGCAGAGCTCTGGGCATCTCACCAATTACACCGTAGGGGAACTCGCACCTGATGATGTATGGCTTCGTCACCTTCGTCATCTGGATGGGGTCTATGCACTGGTACCGCGCGCCGCGATGCAGGATGACCTTGCTACGCCGGAGAGGGAAATCACCTCTCGCCATAGAGTCGATAGACGGTCGTTATCGCCGCCCCCTGCTTGGCGCCGTCTCGGGGATTGCCACCAGCCGCAGCTGCAGAGATCCCCGTTGCTGTCCTTGGACCAATCGAGGTTGCGCGTGCCGGCGGCGCCGCCGTCCTTGACCATGACGCCGCTCCTAGGAGGATTTGGCGGGCGCACGGTGGCGACCGGGTGCCGGACCGAGTAAGAGAGGGCGAGACATCGAGCTGCGTCGCCTTTGGCCCCAAAGCTGCTGATCGACTTGCTCGGCATTCAGGTCGGCTGTTGAAGGAACACCGGACCCTACTTGCCCAGCCAGGACCGAGAGTGCCCTCGAAGGACGCCGCGGATCTAGAAGAAAACTGGACCAGTGCGGTCGCCACTAACTACCGCCGTACTGATCTTGATCGTAGGCCTGCAGGATCCGGACAAAATCGGCCATGCTGGATCGATCCCGGTTTTCGGCCATAGCCGCAACCTGAGTGTTGGACGCGGGCTGGCTCCCTTGCCAAAACCGCACGAGGAGATAGGCGATGTTTTTCATAGCATACTCTCCGCGGCTAACTATTGCGATAGACACCGGAGCGGCAACGGATGGCCCGATCAGGGGGAAAGCCAGCGGGCGCTACGCCGCCGATCTTGTCCTGCAACTGCCTGCTCGTGGGCCAGTTCCGTTGCTTTTCGCTGCATTCAGCAGGTAGCACTGAGCACCTGATTGACGCCATTGCGCGCGGGTATGATGTGATCGTACTGAGGTAGGCTCGGGCTAGTGAAACGGTATAAGTCAACGAGACATCGGCTTAATCCCAAGGCATTTCCAGCTGGCATCGATATCCCTGCGAGGTTGCTCGGCCGCGCAGACGAGGTGATTGAAATAGGGTTGCCGACTCCGGCGATAGCCCATCAGCGTAGTGGTGACTCCTCTGATTGAGGTCCGCTGAGCGGGGGACTAGTGGACAAAAATGCTCACCCTGAGTTCGTCCCATTTTGACAAGTCGAGCAGATATAGTTGCTGTAGCGCGCAACATATCATCGGGGTCAGAGCGCACCGAGCGTCTGAAGGCGCTCGTGCGAAGAGCGCGTTGCCGAGACCCTCAGGTCACGGCGACTTCGAACGATTTTGCACCGACACGGCCCAAAATTGTCGGCGATCTGGATCCCATCTCTATGGCGATCCCGGGGAAGCTCGGCATCGCCGACACCAGACGCAGTCGGCGTTGCTTGTGCAAGTATTCGCCTGGTGATGTCTCTGTCTAGATAGGCCTGTATCTGACACGAAGGCTATTCACGACGATTGCAGCATTCCCGGCGAGTTGAAAAGTAACATGGAGTCTGACTAGATGCCGTAATGGGCCCTGCTCGGAGCAAGGGTCATGGATGGTGGCTGTCCCCCGATAGATGATGAAACGGGGTCACGACTTGAGTCGGCCCCAAGCATCTAGAGACGGAGGACAGCCGTGGAGTATTATGCCGGAATCGACGTGTCATTGGAACTGTCGAGCGTGTGCGTTGTGGATGCCCAGGGTAAGATCCTGAAGGAAGCGAAGGTCGCGAGCGAACCCGACGCCTTGGTTGAGTTTTTTGAGACGCTCGGCTTTGCAATGAAGCGGATCGGGCTTGAGGCTGGGCCGCTGTCACAATGGCTGTATGCGGGCCTGAAAGGCGCAGGATTCGAGACAGTCCTGCTTGAGACGCGACATGTGAAGGCCGCATTGTCTGCAATGACGGTGAAGACGGATCGCAAGGATGCCCGCGGGATCGCCCAATTGATCCGGATGGGATGGTTCCGGCCGGTACATGCCAAGTCGGTCGGCGCGCAAGAGATCCGAGCACTCCTGGCCGCACGTAAACAGCTTCTCGGACGACTTATCGATGTGGAATTAAGTATCCGAGGGATTTTGCGCGGCTTCGGGCTTAAGGTCGGCCCGGTGACGCGAAGAAATTTCGAAGCGCGAATCCGAGAGTTGGTTTCGGGGCAAGCGACATTGGAGCGCATTACCGGTGCGATGCTTTCGGCACGGTCGGCCTTGAAGGCAGAGTACGGACGGCTGCACAAGGCTGTGCTGGCAATTGTGCGTGACGATGCAGTCTGTCACCGGCTTATGACAGTGCCGGGCGTCGGTCCTCTGGTGGCTGTTACCTACAAATCGGCGATTGATGATCCTCATCGCATTACAAAGTCAAAGGCAGCAGGCGCGCTGTTCGGGCTCACGCCAAAAAAATATCAATCGGGAGAAAAGGACGTCACGGGCGGAATCACGCTGGCTGGCGACGAAACGGTGCGTACGGTGTTGTATGAAGCCGCCAACGTGCTGCTGTCGCGCATCACGCGGTTCTCAAAAATCAAACGCTGGGGGATGGACGTCGCCAAACGGCGAGGCTCGAAGCGCGCAAAAGTCGCCCTGGCACGTAAGCTCGCAGTGATGCTGCATCGGATTTGGGTCGACGGCACAACTTACCGATGGGCTGAAGCCGGGCCGATCGCGGCCTAGAACAGCAGGAGGAGATCAAGAACGCAACCGGGCTGAACTGAAGTCCGGTGCCCGAAGTCCCGTCGCCGGGACGGTGGATCCGGTGAAGCCGTTACACGGCCAGTGGCCGTCATCCGACGAACCACGCGTATCTAGATAGGCTCACCGCTCCCTCTGACAGCATGATGTGGCGACCAGGCGTTGACCACGGACAGAAGCATGAGCTCGGCGGCGTGGCGTTCACTCGGGAGGCTTGACACCATCGGGCCCATTACAGAAGGTCGCGTACTCATTAAGCGGCGCCCGATGTCCGCTCAAACCCCAACAGCGGCGGAAAAGCGGACGTCGTCCGAGGTCGCTGAAGGCCAGAAGGTGACTAATCAAGCGGTGCGCCAAGGCCGCCCGGCAGTATGACCGTGATAACGTTCTGTCCTTCCTCGGGGTGCCGCGAGATGTGTCCTTTCCCGTGCGTGTCCTCGACGAGAACAGCTTTTCCGGCCGGAAGGCGTCTCACCTCTCCATCGCTTGTTTCAAATTCACGTGGCCATCGAGCCATATTGCGAGGAGTCGATCCGGCGGCGTGTGAAAGCCCGCTTCGCGCACACCGGCGGGGACATGAGCAAAACGGATGCGTGACGCTGGGTAGTAAGCCGAAAGTTCAAACGGCGCTTCGTTAGGAAACGCCGGCGTCATCGTCATCGCGATGTCGACCTCTCCAAAATGGGACTCCCCGTCAGGCGTTGCATATATGCGCAGGCACCTCATTCCCTGCCTCCTATCATTCCATCCAGCTTTAAGTATGATGGCCTCTGCGTGTCCAATGCAATGTCGGTCGGTCAAAGGCTGACCTCGACAGCTGGCATGATCTTCGTCGCTTCATCCTCCGGAAACAGTCCTCCACGGCGCTCCGCGCTCAGATCGGTGGCGGGCCACAAGCGGCTGTGAGCAGATGCGAGAGCTAGCGTCGCGGCGTTCGTCCGCGTATGCGGTCGAAGCCCTGCTTGATCGCTGCGAAGCGCTCATCGATGAACGGTTCGTGCTCAGTATCGGTGAAAATATAGGGCCAGTCGTTTTCGATGGCCTCGCGAACCAGTTCGCCCACATAGAGCGGATCAATGCCGTTGTTGATCCGTTCCAGCAATGCCTTGATGAACTCGGCGCGGGGTCCCTCTGTCGGCGGAGGGTTGCCGACAGCCCCAGCAAATCGCTGCGGCACGTTGCGCCGAGAGTTCATTATCTGCGTGCGGATGACGCCCGGACACAGAACGGATACCCCAATCTTCCTCGGCGCGAGCACGTTACGCATCCCCTCGGACAGCGCCACCACTCCATATTTGCTAACATCGTACGCCAGACTTGGGCCCGCTATCAGTCCGGCGACGGACGCCGTCGAAACAATCTGCCCTCCTTCGCCGTGCGCTTCGATCAGCGGACGGAAAATCTCGAAGCCCCAGATCACCGACATCAGGTTGACGCCGAGGACCCAATTCCAGCCTGCATCAGTCCACTCACCATAGGTGCCGCCGCCACCCACGCCCGCATTGCTGACCAATATGTGGATTCTGCCATACCGCGCGACGGTCGCGTCCGCCGCCGCCTGAAGTTCGCCTTTGAGCGAGACGTCAGCTTTCACGCCATCGACATCGACGTTGGTCCGTGTCTTCAGGTCCGCGACCGCCGTTTTCAGCGCCTCATCCTCGATATCGCAGAGCATGACCTTCACCCCCGCCTGTGACAGCGCGGTCGCGATCCCCAGTCCAATCCCCGAGGCAGCGCCTGTCACGAATGCGGTCTGTCCGGCCAGGTCTCTCATGCGCTTTCCACCTTGCTTTCACTCAAAATTCGCCCGCCAGGCTGCGCAGCAGAGTGCCGCGATGAACGCGCGTCGTCCGATGTACCGCGCCCCCGCGCAAAGCCTAGAAATGACCGATCGCTAGTTCAAACTAGCACATTGGAAATCGGCTGGATAACGAGGAATAACGAGGGACAGGGTCGGTTTTCGAATGACGGGTCAGCAATCAAACCTGCGCTTTTGACCCGATGTGGAAGTGTGGCTTTAGGTGCGAGCGCCATAAACCTTTCGTATCGTTCCGTGGCCCCTTTAGATGTCCGACGGTTACCTACGTTCAATTGAGCCGTCGATCCCGGTCGTCTTGTATGCGTTTGGAAAGCGCAAAGCCCGTGAAGTGCTACAGTACAAAAGACGACGATCGAGGAAAGTGAGCATCTTACCAAGAGGAGACTCCAATGCCGGGCTGCTCCGAAAGTCTTAAATCTGGCAGAGCCGCGCGATGCGCAGTTTGTGATGTCAAGTTTGGTCTCATCCGGCACTACTCGTGGCGAACGCCTCTTTGTTCCAAGAAGTGCGTCGATCGCTTCAGGTCTCGTAGGAAAGGCGACCGCGATTGGGTGGGCTGGCTCCAGATCGCCTTCAATCAGCCGTCCGAAAACCGCGCGAGGGATTCATGACATTGCAGATTTCACGACGAAGAAAGCAATATCTTGAAACGGCACAGACTTTGCTCCGCGCTGCGCGAACCATGGCGGACTCGGCGATTGCGTATCAGCTCAAGGCCCTTGCCGACGACCACCTGCGGCGAGCTGAGAAAGCTTCGCATGTTGATGCGGATTTCCTGACTGCAGAGAGAGAATCCGAGATTTGGTGTAAGATGAGTAATCACATGTGGCATGCAACGCTTGTTGTACTCGCTGTCATGGCACTCGGCCGCGCCCACGCCCACGATTATCAGCACCCTGAGTTGAACGGTTGGTATGAGAGCTTGCGCAGCGGCAAAGGGCCCTGCTGCGATGGCAGCGATGCGAAGCGCGTTGATGACGCCGATTGGAAAACTAAGGATGGTCACTATCGCGTACGCGTTGATGGTGAGTGGGTTGATGTTCCGAACGACGCTGTCGTGGATGGACCGAACCGCGCTGGCCGCACGATGGTCTGGCCTTACAACCTAAATGGTCACCCGAAGGCGCGCTGCTTTATGCCGGGCAGCATGGGCTGATCGCGAGCGCAGGTCGATCAGTAGTTGTTGCGGCCTACTAGCTCCCAACTTGTCGCGCCTCATCAAGCCCGTCTCTGGAAATGCCATGCAAGAGAAGTACGGCCGGTCCGGCGCCACCTTCGCGCACGAAAATCCCTCCACGTTTGCTCTCTAGTAAGCGGGTGCTGAAGCCCGTGATGTTAACAGTGTCGTCCATAGGGGGCAAAAACGGCGATGACGGGTCATCGGTTCCGTGGTGCAAAGCTCGCGCTGCAGCTAAAATATCAATGAGTTATAGCATGTTCGTTGCGTTGGGCGGCGCGGCTTCCCTTGGTCAGATCGCAACTTGAATCGAATATCGTATCGATGGTTGCGCCTCCATGATTTGAACCTGCGGCGGTACCATCGGTCGAGGGCAGGGAGGAAGGGGCGGTCTTCTGTTTTGTCATTGGTTGGGTGACACTGTCTCCAGCTTGACATTGGCTGCTGGAACTAGCTCAAACTTGCTCATGGTGGATTGGGCCGATTCATACGCACGCCCAGAAGCCGAGTTGCCCAACGCGCCGGACTGCAGAAGGATCCTTGCCCAATCGAGTAACCGGTCGAACCACGGCCTTCCTTGCCACCGGAGATGACTTCAGATCGTACATCAGTTCGCGCGTCTCCCGAGCCAATCGTAAGCGTCGGGGGAGAGCATGCGGCGCATGCGTTCACTGCGGCAGGTTCAAAAACCACCCAAATGCGCTACGCATGAAGCGAACAATGCTGTCCTCCTAAGCCTTCCCTGACCTCGACAGCCGGACACTGAAGCACCGCCCTTGGACCGGCGGTCGACCCGCCAAACTAACCCGCTTCCATGGCGCGGCGGGTGGAATGGAAACGATAACGACCCGGCATTTCTAATGGTTGGCGTGCCGGCGTACCCTTACTGCTCGTCTAACCGGGTTGGCCCGTGACGGAGTGCTTGCCGGCACAGGATGGCGTATCGCCCTCTTGGGTGGATGCACTTTCCACAGTCGCAAGGACCCGCTCGAGTGAACCAAGCAGAGGGGTCTCCGATGCCGTTTCGCTTCGTCACCAAGTCTATGCACGCCTACTTGATCGACTATCCTGTCGCGATCGCCTTGATCGCAGCGCCGTTCGTGCTGAAGCTCGGTCAGAGCGGACCGGCAGCCATGTGGCTTTCGGTTGTCGCCGGTGTGGCCGCGCTGCTCTTGGCCGCGCTGACCGACCATCCCACCGGGCTCGTCCGTATCATTCCCTACTGGCTGCACCTTTGGGTCGATCGCGCCGTCGGCGTAGTCTTTATCATCGCACCTTTTGCCTTTAAATTCGCCGGGCTCGACGCCTGGTACTACTGGGTTCTCGCTGCGGCTGTCCTGCTCACGACGTCAGTCCTGAACGCGCCTGAGGAGCCAGTCGCGATGCGTCCGGAATTGGGCAGGCGCGCAGCTGGTTGAAAGCGGCGATGGCGTCGTCGAGGGGCGAGACGTCGCCGATGCTCGTCTGCAGCCGTCCGTCACGAACCCGCGCGCTTGGGGCTGGGGCCGGGAGCATTCTTGATAGCGCCGATGGTGGAGGGCTAAATACGGCGCAAGCCTTCGCCGGATCGGGCAGCTGATATTTAAGGGGCTTAAGATGAATTACGGGCTGAGAAGCACCTGAGTCTGAGCGCTGCTCTGCATGACGCAAAGCGGAAGGCGCCGTGGTGGGCGGCCCCCTTCTTGCTTTGGGATCGCACCTTGTTCTCAATTAACCTTCTGGGCTTTGCCATCCTTGGCTATCCGCCGATAGTCACTCGGATCTCGATTGTACGCCTTTCGAAAAGCTCGCACAAAACTTGAACGGCTTTCGTACCCCGCATTAAGAGCAACGACGTCGATCGACATCGTCGTTGTCGTCAGATCGATCGCAGCCTGGCGCATTCTCAAGTCTCGCAGGATGGCCATCGGGGGTTGTCCAAAGATGTCCGAGAAACGCGCCATGATCGCCGAACGGCTCAACCCTGCACTGTGCGCCAAACTCTGAACGGAATGGGCGGCTCCCGGCCGCGCCACCATATCTGCAAAAGCACGCGTGACCTGCCTATCGGCAAGTATCGAAAATCGTTCAGTCCACCGCTGGGATGACTTGAGGGACCGTCGTACCAACGAGACAATGATCTGCTTGAGCAGAGACGCGGTCATGGCTCCAACGCCGACCTCTTGCTGCAGCAACTCGTCCATAGCCTCGCGAAGCTTCAGATCGATCCTGTCGGCCGGCTCGAATTGCTCGATCACCGGCTCGCGGAGTTCTCCGAACAGCCTCACAGACTGACCAAAGGATGCGTTGAAAAAGCCGCATATCTGGACGATTTCGGGCGGCTCGTTCGGCACTGCGACGCGGAGGATGCCGTCTTCACGAGTCCAGCAGTCTCTCGAAATGAGCTTCGGTGGGCCACTTCCGCCGTCGACCTCGATCATGAACGGAGTGTTTGGCGGCACGATGATGAGCAAATGAGGGCTCAACGGTATCGTCGGTCCGCCGTTGATCGATATGCGCCCCACGCCGCTTAAGTTGTAGTGGATCCCGGGTACGTCAATCGTCCCAAATTCGACTCGATGGCCGTGCGGCACCAAAATCTCAGTCAACGCGATGACATCGATGTCGAGCGCATGCATCAAGTTGTTGAGGTCTGTTGTAGACAATTTGACAGTGCCGCCCGCGGGCGGCGAAACGTTCTGCCCGACGAGAACCTGCTTTGGAACCGGCTTCGAAGTGGGCATGACTGTGGTGGCCTTTACTGCCGGCTACCGGCACCGATAGTGCTCCGAACCTGTTCTCCAAGGATCAGCGGGGGCGTCGCCATGCTCGTTCGTACCACTAAACCTCGTCTCTCGCCATTAGACGAAATTGGGACCCGCGAAGAACGCGAACGTTCCCATAGTCATTATGCTCCGGGGCCTTTAGTTCCCGACCGTCATCCTATCCGCGCTACGACGCGCGGGATGACGGGCAACGACTAAGACGACGACTTCAGCGAATTTATTTGTATCGATCGGCAGGCTGCGCACACGGCTGCCGGTTGCGGCGAAGATAGCATTGGTTACTGCAGCACTGACAATGGCTGTCGGAGCTTCACCAACGCCACAGCCTCGAGCCCCTTCTTCGCCGCACACTGCACCACCTCCAGCTCTAGCCACGCCTTCTGCAAGGCCGCGCCCTGCGGCGCCTGTCCGATCGCCTCGATCGTGGTGACCGCGCTGTCGCCGACTCTATCGATCGTTGTCTGGCACGAGCGCACCGCCTGGCCGTCGACATGCACGGTGCAGGCGCCGCACAGCGCCTGGCCGCAACCGAACTTGGTCCCGGTCATGCCGAGCACGTCACGCAGCACCCACAGCAACGGAATGTCGCCGTCGACATTGACCTCATGGAGTGATCCGTTGATCTTCAATGTGAAAGCCATAAATGCCTCTTGATCGCGTTGGGAGTGAGCGGTCAGCCAATCAACGTCACTCATGAAATCCGCGAAAGTGGTACGGATTGATCGCAGCACGAGGCGAAGCTTTCCAATAGCCGGCATGTATAGTTTCTATAGCAACGAGGAATGCAGCCAACGACGCTCCGCTGGGGCGCAAGGTGCTGCATTCTCCGTTGCCCTGCGAACTATATATTCTGGCTACTGGATAGCTTCGTCTTGCGCTTCCGAAAGTCTAGCGTTGTCGACTCGGTCGCGAAACTTAGGACTTCCGCGACATTCAACCGCGCGACGGTGGAGGGCGCTTCATAGTCAAAAGCTCCGTCACATCATGCCGATCATCTGCGGATGAGATCGCAACTGTTAGGAATTTCCCGTCCGGGTGTGATTTGGCTTCATCGTAAAGCTTGACCAACTGCGAGCGCCATACATAACGCCGCTCCTCAAATTTTTCTCGTTCCGCTCCCCCCAAGACCACGACGGCCGAAAACCGCTTGTATTCGGGCAGGAAGGTGCAGAACGCCTTTGTCTTCTTGTAGCGCAGGGACCAGCCGCGCTTCTTGCCGCCATAGAGCCATTCCGGCGCGAAAACACCGGGGTAGAATTCCTCAATCCAGTTCTGCAGGCGGGCCCAATTCTTGAACGCACCCGGTCCGATCCAGTCGCGGACAGTGCTGTCATCGGGCAAAGCTGACTTGTCGGTGATCCTGTCGCCGACCTGGGGGGACTGTTCCATGCCGATTTCCTTCCACGACGACTTAGCGGCCCGACCTTGAGCTTGCGCGAAAGGTGTGTCGCCATGTTCCTGAGGGTTGAATCTGTGTTGTGCCTGATATTTCTTCCGTCGCAGAATCGGACGCTCTGTCACGGACCTCTCTCCGCCATTGGGGCATCGGCGAGTTGCCGTCAAAGCGGAAATCTGGCGCGCGGATTTGCGGGCACGTATTCTGGACTTCTGGTCCATCCTTGGAGGACAGGACTGTGCTCCTTGACAAGCATTTGAGCCTCGTCTGTTCAGCGAGACGCGTGCGACATACATCGCTCGGCTTGCGGAGGCGCCGGCGCTCGCACCGCAGTTCGCTCCCGGCTACGTCTTAGTTGAGAAAGCCCTGCATTAGCTTGCTTCTGCCGGGTCTGAAGCATCCTGGTAGGCCCCGCGCGCCGAAACGACCTCGCGCAAATTCACGAACGCCGATACCTACTTCACGGAAATTGCGAGCGGAGGGGGTCTGTGGGAGCACCTGCGTCCAGGATTAAAACCTACGTAGGGACCTTTTCGAGCCGGCGACAAATAGCGTATGAACGACGGCTTTTGACGAGCTACAAAGGGTCCGAATTGCGAGTTAGGTGGCGAGTCCACTCTCGGCATTGTGATGTGCGCGCCTCGTCTCCGCGGAGGCCGAAGGCCGTCTCGAAGGCTGCCCGACAGAACCGTTTCGTCAATGTTCAGAGCCGCCCGACATAGCCGGCATTCTCCCACTTCTGTTCAATGTCATCGGCCACGCATTGGGGCAGCTGACCCGCGCTTCCATCGAAATAGTGCTGGAAGTCGACGTGGACGCTCATGTTGTCCGGGCGGTAGGCCGCCATGCGATCGTAGAGAAGAACGGACGCCGCCTCGGAACGCCGATAGACCGATTTGTGCATCGGTGATCTCGATTCTTCCGCCTCGGGATCGATCGGCAGGTCACGAACCCCGGCCTTGAGGAAGCCTCCCGCCTGTTCATTGTGCTGGGGACCCGCGGGATTGGGCGACAGCCGTAGCACGCTGCCGTCGTGTTTTAGCCCGTCCGGAATGAGCGAAGCTCCGGCGAGCAGCCAGTTCAGCGCAACGTCCGAGAGCCGAGCCTCATTCTCGAGATAGCCGCCGCCGACATCGGCGTGCACGCCCGGAAACCAGACCTGTTCGAAGTAAAGATTGCCGTGCGCGTCTCGTTGGTCCTGCTTCTCGGCCGTGGGCGACCAGGTGACGCGCTTGAAATCGGCGCGGTTCTCGTCGATCGAGATCGCATGTTTGGCGTAGCCCACGTTGGGATTGAGGGTCGTGTCGTAGAATTTGTGCTTCGGCGGAGCGAAATGCACGGTCTGGAGGCGCTTCCAGAATCCATAGTCGGGCAAGGATGGCGCGATCTTCAGATAGTTCATGAGAAAAGCAATTAGCGCTATGGCGATGCCGAGGTAGCTCAGAATCCATGCCACCCATCCGGCCCATGGAAACACCGGCTGAAGGAAGCTACCGAGCCAGTGCAACCCCATCAGTAACGCAATGCCGGAGGTCACGAGCGCCGCGCCCAGATATTTGTGGCCAAGGGCGGCGACCGTATCGAACACGCCGATGAAGTAGGGGAAGACGTTCGCGTGCTCGGCGCCGTTGACGGTGGTTGTACTACCGTACTGCTGTCTAAATTGCGCGGCAATTGCATCTCGAGTCTCCAGCAGGAACCGCCGGTATCCAAGAATCTTGCGCGAGTAGGATGGACAGAATTGATAGACATCCTTGACCGCATGCTCGGCCAGCTTGTGGATGCTCTTTGGGTCGCGGCGCAAGGGCGAGCCATCGGGCATATGGCGAGGGACGCCGCAATAGGTCATGACCCCTGCAACCGATCGGACCGTGTAGGCGCCCCGGCTGAAACCGATCAGGAAGATCCGATCGCCTTCCTCATACAGGGCGATGATCGCGGCGTAGCAATCGACGATGTTCCGAGTGATCCCGAGGCCCGTCGCCATGCTGGCGAGATTGTACAGCCATCGCATCCAGCCAATCTTGAAATGACCGCCATCAGACGCAGAACCGAGACCGGCATCGTAGAAGGCGACCTGTTCGGATGGTTCGACCTCGTGTCGGGGCCGACGCGGCAGGCGCGGTAGACCTTGTAAACGTTCGTCCGCGCTTCGTCGAAATTGATGCCGCCGGCCTGGCCTGTGCCGTCGGAAAAGATCACAATATTCTTCGGCATTCACTCCATCCCCAAAAGTGCGATAAAAGCCAATATATATCATAGATTGTGTGAGCCCAACTGTGAGCTGGCCCACTTGCGTACAGCGCGCCGGACCAGGATATAGAGTCAACTGATCGAGAGTTGCGCCTCAATGCGGCTGTGCTAGTACGCCACTCTCGAACCGAGGAGTTAAAAGTGGCGAAGAACGCAAAGAAGACGGCTACAAAGAAGAAAACTGTGCGTCGTGAATACACAAAGGCCGACGTGAAAGAGCTGCGCGCTCATTCGAAAGCAAAGACGCCGGTTGCAAATATCTCGAAGCTCACAAAGCGCTCCGAGGGATCACTCCGCCAAAAGGCGCTCAAGCTTGGAATCCGGCTCGGTCACCAGCGCTAGAGGCGGTATCATGACGCTATTCAGTAGAGTGTTCTCGACCAGAACGCTGTTGCAAATCATCTGCGTTCTCGTCGCCGTTGTCGCAATAAAGTTGTTGAGCGCTCACTACGACTTCAGCTGGGCAACCGCAATTAGCGGTTGAACAGATATCCTGGATGGCTGAGCAGAAAAAGAAGCCCATCTCAAGGGCGAACGCTTCCCGATGGGTGCCTTCAATCAGCACAGACCGTCATGAACGGCAGACTATCGACCGCTGTGGTTGATTCTGCTGCGTTTTCGTTCGGGGTCGATCGCGTTCGTGACGTTTCGTTCCCGTTGTTTCTGGAAACCGGTGCGGTCGAATCTCGACCTTCGTTCTGTGGAACAGGAGGTCGGTGGTTCGAGCCCACCCAACTGTACCACCACTGCGGAAAACTCCGTATTCTCAGCATCTTATTGATAGACCTGACGTATTCGCGCCGCCTAAAATACAAAAGGCGCTACAAATGGCATTGCGGATGGTCGCACTAAACAGGATTGCGGATGGTCGCTGGTTTGCTCGCAAGGTCATTCCCGAAGATGTACGTATGGCGTACCAGCGCCTCTATGGTCTCAGGCGTGAAGCACACCTCAAGCTGCCAGCGGACACTCCTCGGCACGAGGCAAAGGTGCGCCTCGGAGAGTGGGAAGCCGAAGTTGAAACGCGCCTTGCGACGCTACGAGCCCAGAGGAATGGCGAAGGTCAGCCCCTTACCCGCATAAACGCAATCGCGCTCGCTGGCCGATGGTACAGCTGGTTTGTCGCGCAGTACGAGAATGATCCCGGACCTGCGAAGGTCTGGCGCGAATTGAGCGACCTTTTCGTGTGGGAAGTGATCCGCCCCGAGGCTCCTGACAGTTACGAGGAGGACCCAAGGTCCGATCCTCACTGGGATTGGGCCAAGGAGCCTGAAGTTCGCGAAGCGGTGCGGCCACGGGTCGCCGAGCAAGCGCGGGTCGCTACATTTCTGGCCAGCGAAGGCATCGCCCTGAACGCTACCGCGTATGCGCTCTTTGTGGACTCTGTCAGCGACAACCTCTTGCCCGCGTTTTCGGTGCTGGAGAAGCGCGCCAATGGCGACTACTCTCGGGATGACAACCCCGGCACTTTCCCAGAGTTCAAAGATGGTCCCACGCGGCCCTCCGGCGTGAGCTGTTGGGAATTGTTCGAGGCGTTCGTGCTTGCAGTCAAACCGGCTCCGAAGACGGTGAGCCGATGGCGCTCGGTGTTTGACTTCTTCGCATTTTGACCCATACGAGACATCAGCCTCGTCGGCAGGCGACCGCGGTTGCTCACTCCGGCAGTCCGGCTGTTCGGAGGCCGTCATCAAATTTATTCTTCAAAATAAGAAGACGCGCAAGAACAAGCGGATTATAGGACGGCAACGGTTTTTCTGACTGCCGAGCGTGCCATTGAGACAAGGTCCGGATAGGGGATTTATCGTTCGCCAGATAGCGCTGCATTGCTGCGCGCGCCTCTTCCCTTTTGCCTGCCAGGGCAAGCAATGCAGACCGCATTAATCCGATTAACAGAATATCTGGAGCAGCAGCTTCGGCCCGCTCAATCCATACAAGCGCCTGCTCAGCGTCGTTCAACATGCTGAAGGCGATGGCCTTGGCGAGATATAAGGTCGGCAGCAAGGAGGCGTGAGAAGTGAGGCGTATCGCTTTGTCGGCATAGGCCATGGCCTGTTCCGGCTCGCCGATAAAATTGTAGGCCAGAGGCAATCCAATCAGAATGGTGCTTGGGACTAACATCAGGGCGCGCTCATAAGAATCAATCGCCTCCCGATAGCGCCCCGCTACCAATAGAGCATCGCCTTTGGCCACGTGAGCCATGTGGTAACCCGGATCGATCTTTACGGCTAAGGAAGCAAGTTCGTCCGCACGCCGAGCGGCGGCTTGAATATCGGGAGCCGCAAGAAGAAAATAGCGTTGAGTGAACTTGAATGTCAGATGGGAGAGCGCGCGAACATTCTGAGGGTCGATCTCCAACGCTTGCTCGCAGAGGCCGAAGGCAGAGTCACGTTCTGATGTCCAAACCGTTCGCATGAGCGCCGCGGAGCAGCGGAAAGCGAGGTCTTCCGCATTGGGATTGGCAGCGCGAGTTTGTGCCTCTCGCGCTCTTACGTCAGTTAGCTTGATACCGATCGCAAACGCGATGCGGTGAACAATGGCATCTTGCATCTGCAAGAGGTCGGAGCGGTTTTCATCAAACCGGTCAGCCCAGACATGCGCATTGCTCTCGGTATCGATAAGCTGGGCATTCACCCGTAGCCGGTCGCCACTCGGCTGAACGCTGCCTTCCAGGGCATAGTGCACGCCGAGATCCTTGCCGATCTGCCGCACATTGATTGGCTTGCCCTTATAAGTGAAAGCGGTTGACCGGGAGATGACAAAGCTGTTCCGAAAACGCGAGAACCCGGTGGTCAGTTCGTCGCTGATGACGTCTGCCAGATAGTCCTGGCTCGCATCGCCAGATAGGTTGGCGAAGGGCAGCACCACGATGGAGAAGCCCTCATGAGGCTTTGCCAGCTGGTCCGGCAGCTGCACGGGCGTGCGGCCAAGATGGAAGTACAATGCTATGCCCACGACGCCGACGATCAGCAGGACTGCAGCTCCCATCGGCCGGGCGAATGTGCTCCAACGACGACGCACAGCCGACGGCACATTGTGCTGCGAGATTGGCTTGGCGGGTCGCGCATCATCAAGAGCGACTTGGAAGACCCGCACTGGCCGCGCGATGTTCTTCAGTTGCCGTTCGCCTGTATCCTCGAAGGTGACATCGAATTTGCCCCGAACCTGCCGGTACACGTCATCCGAGACGCAGATGCCGCCGGGCTTTGCCAATCCCTCCAGCCGCGCTGCAACATTCACTCCATCGCCGAAAATGTCATTTCGGTCTATGATGATGTCGCCGACATTGATACCGATGCGGAACTCGATGCGCTTCTCGACTGGCACCTCAGCGTTGCGCTCGGCCATTTCGCGCTGGATATCAAGAGCGCAGCGCATTGCGTCCACTACGCTACTGAATTCAGCCAACATCCCGTCTCCGGTGTTCTTGACAACCCGGCCACGGTGTTCGGCAACCTTGGGATCCACAAGAGCGCGCAGGTGGGCCTGAAGCTGGACGTGCGTGCCCTCTTCGTCCACACCGGTCAGCCGGCTGTAGCCAGCCACATCGGCCGCCAGTATTGCAGCAAGTCGCCGTTCGATGCGGTCCTGCCCCGACGCAGCCATGGCGCTGACCTCCAGCCTCCTTATACACGTAATTGCGGTCTGCGGATGCCCCGCTCCAGTACTGGCAAAGGTCTGATCGCGGGCGATGTGCGGTCATGGCCCATAGCGGCATCTCGGCCAAGCCGCACCTATGTCCGCCCTTCGTTCTAAGCGGACGTACCACACGGAAAGGCCGCACCTGAGCCTCCGAATGGGAAACCTTGGTGCGGCCCAGATACCGTTACGCTGTCAATCGGCGTTGGACTGGGACCCCCGATCGGCGTCCAAAGGGGGCTCTGACGCAATTTTGATGCGGCTCCGATTATTCTGCGCCGATTAGTCTGGCTTGAAGCAGATCGATTTTCCCGCGACCGTACATTTGACGTTTGACGAGCTTGAGGCGCGTGATCTGACCTTCAGTCTGTCCATTGGACCAAAGCGAAATGATTGCGGCCCTAACCGCCGCTTCATCTTTCGCAACGCCACTGGCGAAAGAGGCGACGAGACTGGCGCGGGCCCGCTCGATCCACGGGATGAGTCCCTCCTCAGTTTTGCGCCGGATCATCAAGTGGAATTCAGCGATGATCTCGCGCGCCTCGACCAAGGTTGATACGCCAGTCTCGATCGCCGCGACCGTGACGGTCTCCGCTTTCGTAAGTAAGTCTCGGCCGATCGTCATGAGACGTGCGATCGTTCTGGCTGACGGTATCCGCTGCAGGTTTTCTACGTCGGCCTTTTCAGCCCGTCGTCTACGAGTCGCCCACTCGCTGATGACGCGGAGCGAGCCTCGGAAGCCACGGGCCGCCAAGCGGCGCCAAAGTTCAGCCCCGTTTCGGCAGCCGGCCGCCCACTGATCATCAAGCCATGGCAGATGCTGATCGAGTGAGCTCTGCCGGGTCCGGAAGACATCATGGCGTTCGCCGCGGATCACCTGTCGCACCAGCTTCCTGCTATGGCCAGTCCGGCGCACGATCTGCTTGATGGGTATGCCGTTCTTCGACAGGGCCAGTATGGCCGCATTGCTCTCCTCGCGGCGCAGGTAGCCCTCATATTGGAGGCGCTCGGCGGCGGTGAGCAGCTTGGGATCGATCGTGGTCGCGCCAATGACGGTGCGGATCTGTCGCATCGATTTGCGGACGGCGTCGAGGAAGGCTCGGCTGGCGTTCTCCATCAGATGCCAACGATCTGCCACCTGTACCGCGTGCGGCAAAGCCTTTGCTGCGGCTTCGCCATATCCTCCACCACGGTCACGGGCGACGATCGCGATCGTGGGATGAGCAGCGAGCCACGCTTGGGCGGTTGCGGGCTCCCGATCCGGCAGCAGCGTGACAATCCGGCGCTTTTCCAGGTTGCAGATGATGCTGGCGTACCGGTGATTGCGCCGCCAGGCCCAATCATCGATGCCGATAACCCTGAGCGGGTCGGTCGGCGGACGGCTACGGCGTCGGACCACGCGCAGGAGCGTGTCTTTGCTCACCGGCAGCATCAGCCGTTTTGCGAAGCCTGCCGCTGGTCGACCACCAAGCGCCAGACCAAGGTGATGAACGATAGAGTCCAGCCTCGCCGTGCGTCGCGCTGATGGAGCCAGCATCCCCTCGGCGAAGCGCTCAGTGAAGATTTGGCGCCCGCACAGGACGGCATCGCAGCGGAAGCGGCGGGCGATTACCAGGAGCTGTACGATCCGCCCCGCGAGTGGAAGATCGGTCACGCGGCGTCGATAGCGGCTATGGACACGTCGCGAAACCGTTCCGCACGATGGGCACAGACCAATGCTTCCGGACGCCCGGACCACAACAATGGCCTTATCACCCTCGTAGTACGCACTCTCTACAACAAACCCACGCGGCACCAGACTGGAGCGGTGGAGTGCTTGCTGCATGGCGCTGATTCTCCTCCAATCAAAACGCCAGACATCCCTCGAACTGCATCAAAAGTGAGTCAGAGCCAAAGTTCGGCGCTTATTCACACGATTGAAGTCGGCTTGCTGCTAAACAGGGTAGAGCCCCCCGGCATCGTGAAATGCTTCTAGCAACGCGCTGGACCACAGCTCCATGGCTTTGGTCTTCTCAGGTAGCCGCGATATCCCGCTTCAGCTTAAACGTAAGGCTGCCCTTTCCGCCCACTTTGCCTCCTGTACCCAGCAGGCCGCCCTCTCCTTCCGTGCTCACCTCGACCTCAATTTCCATTTCCTCAAGGTGGTAGCCGGCCAACGCGTTCGGAATGCCGTCGAACGTGTCGTGCAGGGCTTCAAGAAAGTTCGTTAGATTGTTCTTCAGGGCGGTCGCGGATATCTCGCTCCGCATCCCAACCGATTTTAATGCCTTCAAGCATCACCAACCCTCGAAAGGTAGGGCTTACAAGGGCACGTCAACCGCCCGTTCGCACCCCCTGAGGGAGTAAGTCAGACTGCTGAAGGGAGTGGACTAGCGCCCGGAGGGAGTGAAAATTGCTGAAACTTGAGATGCGTCAAATCGACGTGGCCCCTCCCATCTAAATTTTCTTCATGTGGGCAAGAACAGTTGTGGGGTTTTCAATCCTTTGTATTGCTGCGCTGGACGATGTTTCGGCAAGATCCGACAACTTGGGCACGTCCTGCGGACCAATGGAGCAGGCGCTACGCGATGCAGGAGCTGGTCACACTCCTAGCGGTCTTCCGATCGGGACCGAGGGCCCGACCAGCCTTGGTGTGCCACAAGTTGCGCTCAACTTTCCCTATCATTTTGTCCCTCGCAACGTTCGCGCGGCCCCGGAATATCCCGCCACCGGCGCTAGCTCTCCGCTGCGGCTATTTACGAATTGACATAACGACCAGAACAACACGCTCAGTAGATGCGAGGCAGGCCTTTGAGTGACCCGGGGATGCTGAACATCGTGCTGGATGGGTGCAAGGCGGAGCTCCAAATTCTCCAGGCCGAGCTTGATGACTTGCTCGGCTCAAATCCGTTGGACGTGACTGCCGTTCAGGACGTCGCACGACGCACGAGCGCGGTTGCCTTAAATCTCGCAGCGGTCAGCTTTGCGATTCTGGCTGGCCGGCCGTCGGGTGATCCTGTGAACTGAGCAGTTCGCTATCCTTGGGGTAATGGACTGGAGCCATCGAAGGGATAAGATTTGCGCCGCAGTACCGACCCAGAGTGCCGGCATTATTGCCGATACCAACAATAAAACAGCAGGCTCCTTGCAGCAGGGAACGCCCATGCCGCTCCGGTCTCCACAATCGTCCCAACTTGAATCGAACCCGGCTCGGATCGAAATTGCCGCGGGATCGAGCTAACCCAATATCGGGAGGTCAAGGGCGGGTCTTGTCATACGTACCCATCCATTAGGCCCGGACGATGTCGAGCGAGACACTTACCTCACAATAGACGACTTTGGCGGTCAGCTCGGTGGCGCATGGCACGAGACCGACGTCGAAAAGCGCTGATCGCGCAACGCTGATCCGCGATATGCTGAGCCTACGATAAGAATCGCTCAATAAACGTCCTGACCCGAAAGTGCCACCACAGTCCGCATCATGATGCGGATGTCCAGCCAAATGCTCCAATTTGAGACGTACCATACGTCATACTCGACGCGCTTATTCATCAGATCGATGGTGGGTGTCTCGCCGCGCAAGCCGTTTACCTGAGCCCAGCCGGTCAGGCCTGGTTTGACGTGACGACGACAGGCGTAATTGCCGATCATCTGATCATAATAGTTGTCGTGCGCGAGAGCATGGGGCCGCGGACCTACTAGCGACATTTCTCCGCGCAGCACATTCCACAGCTGGGGCAACTCATCGATACTGGTCTTGCGCAAGATCCGGCCGGCCCTGGTAACGCGCGCGTCCTCCTTGCTTGCCTGCTTGATCTCGGGACCATTCTCCGAGACCGTCATGCTGCGGAACTTCCAGATATCGAACAACTCGCCGTTGAAACCACGGCGGGTCTGACGGAAAATGATGCTGCCTGGCGAATCCAGCTTGACGACGATCGCCGTGATGATGAGCAAGGGCGCAAGAAACAAAAAGCCGATCGAAGCAAGGCCAATATCGGTGGCGCGTTTCAAGGCTCGCTCGCCGACCGAAAGAGGCGCTCGCTGGATTTCGATCGTGACAGATCCGCCGATGGGTGCAAATGGCCGAGATACAAGGTCGGCGATCTCGGAATCCGGCAGCAGGCGGACTGGATTCGGCGCCTGACGCAAACATTGGCTCAGATGTTGAAATAGCGGCAGGTCTCGCCAGGTGAAGGCCAGCAGAAATTCGTCGGCGCCTGCGCGACCCGAGCTTTGAACGACACTCGCGAGCTCGCGCTTCATTGCGGCTGCGTCAGACTTCAGCGCAGGATCAAGGACGAAGTGACCTACGACCTGAAAGCCGTTTCTGCGCAGATCCTTGAAACGGGCTGAGGTGAAGTCAAGCGGCTCGCCGCTGATCAACACGACTCTTCGTTTGGGGGAGTGCTTGCGCGCGAAAGAAGAAGACAAGGCAAGTCGCCAAATCACGCGGTGTGCGACCAGACCAACGAAGCCGGTCGCGGTAAATAGCACGATGGTGATGCGGGATAACTCGGCGGTCGATCTCAGCAGGAAGGCGGAAAGGACGAGAATTGCGAGTGAGAGAAGCCATACGGTCGAGGTATTGCGCAACTGCAAGCTCGTGTTGGCCAGGTTGTGGTTGTCGTAATAGCCTCTGAAGAAGGCGATGGCGACGAATGCTGTCGCCACAAGGAACGCAACACCGACGGGAGGTTCCCGCTCGGCAAGTGTCGCCATGAATCTGCGGTAGATCAGGTCGGCCGCGGCGTAGCTGAGCAGAATGAGCAGAAAATCGCCAGCCACGATGAAGAATTGGAGCGGCCTCTGGAGTGAGACGCCCCGCCTTGCCGACATCGGGGATGAGGACTTCGAACCGTATGTGGTTAATGACATGAATGGCCTCATATCAAAGACTTCACGCGGAAATCATATTAGCGAGAGCAAAGGTGCTTTCAAAAATCTGCGTCGAGAGGCGACGGCCCCGATGCGATCGGCGTAGCTCCTCGCGACGTCTCGACTATCGCGAGGATGAATTGCGTATGGCTCCTATCGCGGCGCCAGGGTGCGCAGACACGGCGAGGGTCCGCTCGCAGTGCGCTGGGTGCTGGCGACAGTGGAGGGGAGCGAAGACTCGGCCAGGGGTGGGGGTGGGTCCGCGACGAACTGGGCCGTGCTACCCGAAAAGAAATAGAGTGTTGACCAATTGGTAGAGAGCTCGACCCAGTTGCTATTTCCGGCTCCTCGATTGTTGGCACCGTTGTGCAGCGCGTCCGGAGAGCGCCACCAATCGGCTCCGACATTAGCGACCACTTTCATCTCGGGATCCGTCGTCTTCATGTCGATCTGGACGTAAACGGCATCGACGGCGCCGGCGGCGTAGCTGCCGCGCCTCACGAGCCACATCAGGTCATTGCGGCCGGAAGGAGGGCCGTCGACAAGGGTGCCTCCATCCGTCTGAACTTCGACCTTCAACTGGACGGCCATGTTCTTCGCGACAATCGCGTCGAAATGGGCTCCGACGATCTCGTTCTCCGACTGGTCTTGCACCAGAACCCATTCCTTCGTGGTGCGGAGGCGAACCCATGTCTTTCCGTTGGCGACGACGATCTTGCCGTCCTTGCCCGGCGTTGTCGCCCCGAACTTTGGAAATACAGACGCTATTCCCGTGACGGCGGTGAAGTCGACGGGAGGTTCGCCGTTCTCGGGTTTGGAGGCGCCATTGCACCAGGAGGCCGTCTTTGGCGCTCCGGCAGGATATGCTTGGCTATACCCGGTGGTGTTTTGCTCGACGACGCTCGGGACGACGTTCGGCCTTTCGTTCGCGGCATCGGCACTCTTCGTAGGGAAGGTTAGAATGCCAATGATGACAAGTGCCAGGAGCCAACCTGAGATAGACCGCTCGCAGGCGCAAATCGTACGAGCCTTAGCGGTAGGTGGCGAACAGGACAGGATAGAATGGCAAGTGTCAGACATAGACCGACCCATAACCAGTTAAGCGTCTTTTGGATCGTAGGCACCGGCGGTGCTCCGGACTTGACGAACGTCAAGAATGGCTCTGCGATTGGCGATGCGGCTCGGAAGATCGGCGTTGCGAAGCATTCCGTATCGACAGAGCTGTTGGTTCCGCTCCGGAACAGCCGTGATGACTGTCGGCGTGCTGCCGCGTCAGCCCGTTTGACGCCGAAGCCCTTTGTTGTCGGGCGCCACGACGTCCGCGATCCGGCGCCTGCTGCCTCGCCCGAGACCGTCGATATAGTGCCGCGCCGGCGTTTCGATCACGACGTAGGAGAAATAGGAGATCGCGAATATGATCACCCATGAGATTGCGCAGAACACGACCATCAGTCCGGACGATGCCTGGAAGAGCTTGTCGGCGATCGCATTCATGACGATCAGGATGACGAGGGAGTGCCACATATAGATCGAGTAGGTCAGTTGACCGAGAGGAGCGAAGCGCTTCACCAGCGCCGGCGCAGTCGCTTGATCCGCCGCGATTGCCGCGATTGCAACGACATAGACGAGCCCAAGCGAGATGAGATGATGGGTGTGGGTGACCATCGAGATCGTCAACATCGTCAAAGATAATAGCAGGACGCGTCGCGGTGCTGGGATCCGAACCTTGTCGCGGAAGTAGAACAGGCAAACGCCGATCATGAAGGAGGGAAGCGCCCGGAGGGGTGGCCAAACGTCGACCCAGGAGCGATCGACCGGGTTCTGCACGAGATCGACGATGATCATTGCAACGAGCGCAAGGGAGGTTATCGCAAGGAACCGGAGCTTTGACCTGACCACCGCCCAGGCGAACAGCGGAAACATCAGATACATGACCATCTCTGCGCCGATGGACCATGATACGCTGCTGAATGAGATTCCGTTGCCGCAGGAGAACATCGAATTGAGCAGAACGGCGGTTTCAGTGATGCATCTCGCTTCGAAGGATGGCTGGTGATTTCCTGCCTTGCCCAGCGCGACGAATCCGGACCAGACGATAATCGACGCGACTAGCGTCAGCCAGTGCAGCGGCATCAGCCGGCCGACACGTCGTTGGAGGAACATCCCGTACTCGGAAAGGGTGCCCACTTTTCCCTGGTAGACATGTGCGATCACGAATCCTGAGATCGCGAAGAAGAGATCGACGAACAGGGCGAGGCCGCTCGGGAGCGTCGGCCGAATGGCAGCCGGATAAAAGAACTCGAACGAATGCCGGACGACAATGCCGACAGACGCGATGAACCGGAGCAGGTCCAGATGCAGCATCTCATCGGATGCGGCCTGCAGAGTGGGAAGTTTCCACGCGTTGACCGTCATGCTTTCACATCCAGTTTGCTCGTCTGCAGCTTGGCAGTTCTGGTCCGGCGGACTTTGACCAGTGCTCCCAGCGTCAGGGCGAAACCCAATATGCAGTCGTTCGCCATCACATGGACGGTTGTGATCGGATCGGCGAGAATGATGTGCGAGCCGGAGTTGATGGATTGCTGCGAGGCCTGTTGAGCTGGAGCCTGCTCGCCGGTCGCGTTCAGGCCGGTGTGTTTCTGCTCCCCGGAAAGCGGCGCAGGTTGAATCGGCCCCTCCTGGATGACATTCTCGCCGCTTCGGGCAGGTGCCGGAGGGCTTGCGGGCGGCGTCTCCCTCGCCAAGCCGCGCAGCGGCGGAGCCGGGCTTGCGAAAAAATCATCGGCGCTCATGGAATAGAAGCCGATCACCTTCCACTGCGTCGAGAGCTCGATCCAGTTGGTGCCGCCGACGCCCGGATTATTGCTGTGGTCGTCGAGATATGGGGCTCGTGCGTCGCGCCACCAGTCGGCGCCGACCATGGCCACAAGACGCAGGTTCGGATCGGTGACCCGCATCTCCATCTGGATATAAACGGCATCCACGGCGCCGGCTGGGTAAGTTCCGCGCGCCTTGTACCAAAAATGGTTGTTGTAGCCGGCTGGGGGCGCATCGAACGCGATCGTCGCCCCGGCCAGGGGAGTGGCCTTCATGGGAATGGCAACGTTGCCGACGAAGTCGGGGACGAAATGTCCTCCCGTCAATTGGGTATTGGCCTGGTCCTGCACCAGCGTCCATTCGCCCGCATGCTTGATGCGGACATAGGTCTTGGCGTTGGCGACCTCGACCGTCGCACCCGGATTGGAATACGGCGCCTCTCCCACCTTGGGATAGACCTGTCCCCAGCCCTCGACCGCGGTGAAATCCTTGGGCGGCGACCATAGCCCACCGTCATTCCAGCCCTGATACCAGTTGTAACTCGGGGGCACACCTGCCGGAAAGCCTTCGCTGTTCCCGGGGGTATTCTGCTTGATGAGCGCAGAGATCGAGAAATCCATCAACTGTGCTTCCTTGCTCATGCCTTGGGCAGGTCACGTGCCCGCCATTTCGGGGACGTGAACCGGCCTGCGTAGGAAAAGAACAGTGTCATCGACGTGAAATTGTCGATCAGGTTTTCGGACAGGAAGTAGATCAGAAGCACCGTGTACATTGTCTTTGCCGCCCGATCCTTCAGCGAGAAAACGATGCTGAAGACGAAGACGACGAAGACCAGGAAATTGAGCAGGCCATATTCCGCCAGGACACGAAGGTAGTCGTTGTGCGGCGGGAGTGGCAGCACGGTAAGGACGCCGGTCCGGCTCGCGCCGTATCCGAACAGTATTCCGCCGGGCCCCAGCGACGAATAGATCTGCCAGATATTGGTCCAATGGGTGATGCGAAAGAACGCGGACATGTCCGTCGTTCCAGTCAAATCGATCAGCTGCTTCGTCGTCATCCGAGCGACCGTGCTCGGGTCAAGGCTCCAGATCAGCGCGATTGCGTTCAGTCCGGTCAGAAGTCGATCGAGTGCCCCGAAAGCGTGGACCGCAATGCTGGCGCACGCCAGCAGGATGAGCACGACGAAGACCTGCGGCCGCAATGGGAAGAAGGACCAGAGGCCGATGGAGACGATGGTCGCCAGGGCCGGACCGACACGATTCATGATCGCGGCATTGATGAACTGCGCGACCAGGACCCGATTTCCGAACCAGGGGGACAGAGCGAAGAACAACGCCGAGAAGTAAAGCGCTGCGGTATTCGTGTTGGGAAAGTAGGAGAACACGTCAGGATATTCGATGCTGGTGTAGACGTGGGTCTGACCAACCACCCTGAAAATGAGCGGCAAAGCCGCAAGCATGTAGATGCCGCGCTTTTCCGGGAGTTGCATCCGCTCGGACATGCCGCGGCCGGCGACATAGAACGAATAGATCGAGACGAGCTTCAAACCATCGGATAGTTCGAATGAGCCGAAGTTCACTAGATAGCTCGTTCCCGTGAAGATGCAGGCCAGCGTCAACAGCGCATTATAGAAGTAGTTCTTTTCGTTCGTGATCAAGACGTGGTGCGCAGACCACAGGATCAGGAGCAGGCTCGTCGAGTTGCTCAGGACGTTAAATACCGTCGAGCCGGTGAGATGATAGAGGAAAGTTAGGCAATTCAGGAACACCAGGCCAAAGCAGGTGACCACGAAGAAGCGGCCCTGCATGGTCGTTAAACCGGAAGCGAGGTGCGGCGTTCCCTCCCTTCCCAGAGCTAGATCGTTCACGGCAGGCGTACTCCGCGCTTCTGACCTTTCGGTTCCGCGTCGTCCCTTCGAACGGGAGCGCCCTATCCGGCACCGATCTGTCGGATCAACATGTCGGCAATTGCCGGGTCTGAGTTGACGGTCGTCAATACCCGCCCGAGCGCTTGGGTGGACCGTGGGCTGTCACAAGAATTGGGGGCAACCGTGGAACGTGGCACGAGCAGTGTATTGGCCAGTGCATTCGGTCTGTTGTGGCGTCGGCAATGGGTCATCTATCTGTGCCTGTTGCTGACGTCCGGCGCGGCCTTTCTGTACTACGCGGCGGTTGGCGACCGCTATGAAGCCTATGTCCTGCTTCGTGCCGGGCAGGGCATCAAGGAGCGATCTGCCACGAATGCGGCGACCTCACCATTCGGAGAGGGCGTCGACCTCCAAAGCCGAATGGAATCCCTGTCGCGCATCGCCAAGATCGATCAGGTCATCCTCGAAGCGGCGAAGAACGTCGGCTACGAGAGGCTATCGGCCGACTCGAATCCGACGCTTCTGGCCAGATTCATGGCATGGGGAAGGGAGATCGATCTTCGGGACGTCTTCACCAGGGAGTCTGCAGACCAGAAGGCACAGGCGAAGCCGGTCGACGAAACGGAAGAGGACATCGAGCGCAACCAGGCGGGCATTCTCAGCTTGCGGGACCGGGTGAATGCGAAACAGGAAGGGCGCTCGGATCTGCTGAAGATAACGTTTCGCCACAAGGATCCGGTGATCGCCGCGAGCTATCTGAACGAGCTCGCCAACGCGTTGGTCACCGTGCAAAGCCTCGACGTGCAAATGCCGGGCGCTCAGGAGTTTTTCCAGGCACAAACGAAACGGCTGGAGGAGGAAGCCGAGGTCGCGGCTGCGGACCTGAAGCGCTTTTCCGTCGAGGCCTCGATTTATGCCGTCGACGACCAGCGGCAGTTGCTTCTCAAACGAGCCAGCGACCTTTCTGCGCAGATTGCCACGACGCGAGGAACGATCGAGGACAAGAAGGGACAGAAATTGTCGATCGCCGATCAGCTGTCGATCTTGCGGCCAGTTGCACAGAACAAGACCGTCAGCCGGATGGTGACCACGCTCGGAGGGCAAGATACACGCAAACCGCTCGATCCGGTCACAAAGCCGCCGGATCAGTTTGAGGAACAGCCGCCGTTGCTTCTGATCAAGGTCTACCAGGACAACATGGCATCACTGATGAAGCTGAATGCCGAACTCAATGGTCAGACCGAACTCCTCAATCAGCTCGGCACAGAGCTCGAGAAAGTGAACAAGGAGCTGGCGTCGCTCTCTGCGAAAGAGGCGGAATACGGAAGATTGAAGCGGGTTCTCACAACCGCATCGTCGGCTGCCGCTCAGTACGCGACTCGTATTCTCGAAGAGCAGATCAGCTCTGAGGTCGCCAAGAAGAGCCAGCTCTCCTCTCTTAGAGTGGTGCAGAAGGCGATAACGCCGACGGCCCCGGTGTTCCCGCAAGTCTCGCAACTCGTCGCACTGGCGATTGCTGGCGGAATTCTGCTCGGCCTGGGCGGCATTTTCGGTCCAGAGATTGCCAAGAGCACCATGTCTCCAGCGTCAAACCAGGCCACCGCGGTTGCGGATCAGGATCATGTCACGAATCTGTTGATGGCCGCCCAAAGAGGAGATCGGGTGAGGGGGCTCTATCCAGCCGGGTGGGCTGAGTATGAGGACAACGGCGCCGGCACTGCGCGATCGTTCAGAATGCCGCCGCTCAAGGGATGAACGCAGTGTGCCGTGCGGGTGAGTGCCACCTGATGCGTTGGTAGCCGTCGCCGGTACAAAGGGTGATCCGCGACATGAAGATATTCAGCATTTGCTGCGTTCGAGACGAGAATGACATTGTCGAGGAGACGTTGAAGGCGGCTCTTGGGTGGAGCGATCGGATCTTTATCTTTGACAACGGAAGTGTCGATGGGACCTGGGAGACGCTCCAGGATCTCGCCAATTGCCACCCCAGAATCGAGCTCGTTGGCCACGACGACAGGACGTTTACCGACGAACTCCGTGGAGACATATTTGAAACGCGACGCCACGTTGCTTCTCCGGGAGACTGGTGGTGCAGGCTCGATTCCGACGAGTTCTTCATCGATCATCCGGCCCGATTCCTCAAGGACGTGCCCCAGAACTACGGCTTCGTTCTCTCGGCGACGATGAATTTCTACTTCACAGATGCCGATTTGAGGAATTACGAGGAAAACCCGGCAGAATGGCTCGCCCGCCCCGTGCAGGAGCGCCTCAGATACTATCAGAACAATTGGAGCGAGCCGCGTTTCGTCCGTCATCGGCGCGATCTCCGCTGGGGCGGACTGATCTGGCCACATAATCGCGGACGCACATATCCGTCACGGATACGGTTGAAGCACTTTCCATACCGCTCGCCGGCCCAGATATCCAAGCGGCTTGCGATCCGCCAACAGCAGCCGGGGCTGTTCAAGCACGAGGCAAATCGGGTGCTTGCGAAGGGTCTTCAGCCTGACTGGGCGGACAGCGCTCCAACGCCGCAGCATGAGCTCGCCTTCTGGCGCGATCGCGTGAGAGAGGCTGCCGAATGTGATCTCGATCAGGGCGATGGAGTCTTCTTCACGCGCGACGATCTGATGCCCCCCCTTCCGTCGCCGGCCCTGGACCTGGTGAAGGTTGGGCTGCGGCGGACCCAACTGGGCAGGGCAATTGTGTCGCCGCTCCTGAGATGGCGACGAAGCCAATTCGGCTGGCGGTGAGCCGTCTGTCCCACCCACACGCGATATCGACCACCTGGTCGAACTTGACTGAACCCAACAGGAGCAGAGACATGATGGTGAAGGATCGACTGAAATCGTTCGTCAGATCAGCTGGATACGAGATTCGCCGTCATCATCCGAATTTGACGGAGTTTCTCCAATCCCGCTCTGTAAACCTTGTTCTCGACGTCGGTGCGAACGAAGGCCAGTTCGGGCAGGATCTCAGAGCGCAGGGTTATTCGGGCAAGATCGTCTCCTTTGAGCCTGTGGTTGACGTGTTCAAGAGTCTCGAGAAAGGGTGCGCCGCCGACCAGAAATGGGAGTGCCGGAATACTGCGCTTGGTGACGCCAATGGCATTATCCAGATCAACGTGAGCAAGAACACCGCGATGAGCTCGATCGTCAGCCAGACGGAGATCGGTCGCGCCAGCATCTACGAATCCCAAGTGGTTCGCGTCGACCAAGTCCCGATCGCCACGCTTGACTCGATGTTCGCGGAATTCGCCGGCGAGCGCGTGTTCCTGAAGGTCGACACGCAGGGGTTCGAGCAGAGCGTCCTGCGTGGAGGCGCAAACTCGCTTCATAACCTGCTTGGCGTTCAGCTCGAATTGCCCCTGATCCATCTCTATGAGGACACCTGGAAGTTCGATGAAGCACTCCGCTTCATGCGAGAGGCTGGCTTTACGCTGAGCCAGTTGCGCCCGGTGACGTATTACTCCCGGGATCCCGCATCGTTGCTCGAGGTCGACTGCGTATTCAGGCGGACCAAATATGCCGGCGGTGTCAGCCGTCCCTGACGGCTGGACATTCACGGGAACGCTCTGAACCTCTGAACTAGACGCCCGCCCGGCGGGAATAGACGTTTGAGACAGGGAAGCCGAACAGCAGCCAGTAGCGCCACAAGGTCATGATGAGCGAGGCCAGGAGGATCGCCGCTCCGGCGCCATGGAGCCCAGCGATGGGCAACAGCGCCAATTGCGCCAGCACAAGTACGCCGACCGAGGCGAGGTTCGTGACCGTCGTCAGGCGGTCAAGATGCGCCGTAAACAAGGCCAAGGCCCCGAAATCGGCCATGTAACGAACGGCCAGTCCCGCCACGATCAGCCAGAATGCCGACAGTTGGGCGATGAGGGCTGGCTGTGGGGCAACCCAAGGCAGAAGCACCTGGAATGTGAACCCAACCGCCGTGCTGAGCGCAACGGTCGCGAGCGTCGTCGTCTGCAGGAAACGCCAGGCCAGCTGACGATGCGCCGAGGGGCCGCTGGTCCGATATGCGCTGATCAGCGATGGGCGCTGCTTCTGTTGCAGAACCAGACCCAGAAAGGTGGTTGCGGAACTGCCGACCGTCCAGAAAAGGAAGTAGACGCCGGCGACTTTCAGGCCCAGGAACAGTGTGATCAGGTAACGGTCGATATATTGGCTCGTAATGAATCCGAGGTCGCTCAACAGCATCAGATAGGACCTGCGGATCGCGTCGGTGATCACGGCAACCCGGAACGGACGGGAAAAGGAAGCCAGCCATGGCCATGACCGGCTCAGGAAGGCGAACAGTCCCACTGAGGCGGCGCCTCCCACCAGCCAGAAGCCGAACAGATACGGAAGCGATCTGAAGCTTGTGTCCCAGATGGCGAGCGGGACAAAGACGAGAATCCAGGCCCCGCCACGAATGAAGCCGATGGCGTTTGCCCAGATGTGGCGCTGCAAGCTGGAAAGGAGGTAGAAAATGTCGTTGCCCACGTGCTCGAACGCGATCACGGCGACGATGAGGATCCAGAGAGACGTGGTGCCGAGGAGGACGGTTACCAGCGCCGCGATCGTCAGAAGAGCCGTGTACGAGAAGCCCACGAAGCCCCAATAGTGGCGCATGCTGTCGATCATATCGTCGGTAGAGGCCGTGACGGCGTCGCGCATGAGCAGGTGGTTCATACCAAGATTGACCACGATCGGGACGGCTGCGATCGCGCCGGCGGCGAGGCCATAGAGACCCAGCGACGACAGGTCGAGATAGCGGGCGATGAACAGCGCGAGGCCGAATTTGCAACCCATGACGCTCGCCCGCATGGCCATGACCATGAGATCGACGAGAAGGCGTCTGGATGAAGCAGGCAAGGCTGTTGTGCTCATGATGCGGGCAGTGAATCAGGCATAAAAACCACCATCGCGCTCTTTCGCGTCCTGTCCGCTCGATCGGGCAATCAACGACTCCCGGGCAGCCTAGGGCGCGAGAGCCGGACGAATTTGAGAGGCATCAATAACGGTTTAGGCCGGTCAATCGTGGCCGACTGTGCCGGTGCAGAATTCGCTGGCGGCCGGCCAGGTTCGTGCTGTCAAGCGAGTTGTTCGGTGGTGCCTCGCCTCAAGCGACGCAGGCGGGCGGCGAGAAGCGGAGGACAAAGGGCGACAGCAACGAAGCGAAGGATGGCCTGCAGGCTTACGCCGCGAAAATCCCGGCGGAACTGCCAAGCCACGCTCGCCATCTCCGCGATGCTCGCCCCGCCCTTGCGGAAATCGGTCAACGTGATCAGTCCCCGACGTGCAAAGCAGCGCCTGGCCTGGAGCTGGATGGTCTTGCGCAGCTGCATGTCCTGCACACAGGATCCCGCGGTGTGCGCGATCAGATCGGCGACCTTGCGACCGTCCTCCAGCAGCTGTTCCACTCCCAGTCGAGCCGTCTCGGAATCGTCGTGATAGGTGTAGGTCGCGCAAGCTTCGTTGACGAGACCGGCCTTGCCGAGAAGAAGCAGCGGTGCCCATGCGGCAACGTCGGCGGTGTGTGGCAGATCCAGCGGGATGCCGCCACGCTCGCGCAGGAGGTCGGTGTTCATCATCACGCCGCATACATTGACGGTGATCTGGTCGGTCAGGAATGCATTCAGAATCGTGGCTCCGTCCCGGACGCCGGTATCGAGAGTCCGGCTGGCGCGCGGAGGGCGCGTCTGGCCGAGCGAGGCCGCATGCAGATTGCTCAGCGTGATGACGACTGGAAGTTGCGGCTGTTGTTCGATGAGGGCGACGCATCGCTCGAGCAGAGAAGGCATGATTCTGTCGTCATCGGAGACGAGAATGATGTAATCGCCGCGGGCATTCGCGACACATGCATTCCAGTTCGGAAGCAGGCCGATGTTCGTTTCCTGGGTGATGACGCGCAGCCGCGGATCGCTGAATTCGCCCGGGATCCGTGCGGTATCGTCCGGCGACGCATTGTTCGAAACGAGAACCTCGAAATGAGGGTAGGTCTGCGCCAGCGCCGATGCGATGCATCCCTTCAGGAGTGCGGCCCGGTTATACGTGGGAATTGCGATCGTCACGTAAGGATGGCCTGTCGCGGTTGGAAGCGCGCGATCGGCGGCCGCACCGGCATGATTGTGCGGGGGAAACTCCACGATGTTTGCCGAATTTGCCGTGGGATGTGGGATCATCCGACGTGTCGCCGCGTCAATCGCCATGAGGCGCTTGATCTCGCCCGACCTAGTTTCCGATCGGAAGTAGAATTGCTCGGATGCACGGCCGGCTCCTTCCACGTGTGAGATCGCGCAACGGCGTCATGGACGGCGAACAGCATCATTCTGGGCGCGCCCGGGGTCATCTAAACTGCGGCAGGCCGGGCCGAGTTGACGGCTATCAATTCCGTCTCTCGAAGCAAAAACGGGGCGCCGTGAAAAACGGCGCCCGCGAACTTGGTTCTATCCCGTCGCCGGAAAGCTAGTGTTGGGCGGGCAAGGAGAGCGTCTGCGCGAGTGAAGCGTTCGGGTCGGTTACAAGCGGCCCGTTCGTCACTGCGCTGGTTTTGGTCGCATCGGTCGCACTATATTGGCTCATCAACGCGACCGCCTGGTTTGCAGTGTTCAGCAGCGACGCCGAGGCAGAGCCTGCCGGCTTCGCAACCAAAGACACGTTGTCGTAGAGCGCACCGAGCCCGTCACTGCTCTGGCCCGCAACTTCGCGGAACGTCACGCGGTCCTGTCCGCCCGTGCCGGTCACCGTGAAATCATAATTCTTCCACGTGCCGTCCGGCGGTACCACTCCGACGACCGATCCGTTCCAGAGCACTTCGATCGAGCAGGTCGAGCTTGTGAACCCCGGCCGCGAACGCGCGTCGAGGGAAAGAACGTACTGCTGCCCGGCCACGGTTTTCACATCCTGGTAAAGTCCGTCGCGGGCTCCAGCGTAGTCCAGTTCGCCGAAATTGACGCCGTCGGTTGCCTTCACGCCATTCAGATTGTTCCAGAGCTCGATGGTTCCGCCACTGATGGCGTGCCAGCCCGGAATGGCATCGAAGGCACCCCAGCGGCCGTCGAGGAGGGGCGCCAGCGAAGAGGATTCGAACGATCCGTTCACCAGAAGGTTCTTGTCCGCTGACTGTGGCGGTGGATCGACCGGCTTCGCCGTGGCGGTGAGCTGGATGTTGTCGTACATGGCACCGAGGCCGTCGCTGCCCTGGCTGACGACTTCGCGGAAGGTCAGGCGATCATTGCCGCCGGTGCCTACGACGTTGAAGTCGTAGGTGTCCCAGGTGCTACCGGGCGGGACGGTCGCAATGACCGAGTTATTCCACAATATCTCGATCGAGCAGGTCGCGCCGGTGAAGCCGGGTCGCGAGCGAGCATCGAAAGACAGTTGGTAAGTTTGTCCGGCGACGGTCTTCACGTCCTGGTAGAAGCCATCTCGCGCACCGGCATAGTCGAGCTCACCAAAATTGCCGCCGTCGGTCGCCTGGACGCCACCGAGGTTGTTCCAGAGTTCGATCGTTCCGCCGGAGATCGCAGTCCAGCCCGCCACCGACTGGAACGCACCCCAACGGCCGTCGGCGAAGGGCGCGAGAGTCGTTGCCTCGAACGATCCGTTGACGAGCAGGTTCTTGCCATCTGCCGGTGGCGAAGTGACGGGGCCGCCCACGGTCACGTTCAGGGCAGCAGATTTCGTGCTGACGTTACCCGCGGCGTCAGTGGCCATCGCTGCAAAAGCGTGGCTGCCGGCCGCCAATTGGCCCGTTGTCAGGCTCCAGGCGCCGCTCGCGTCAGAAGTGGCCGTGCCAATCACGATCGTTCCCTCGACGACCCTGACCGTGCTGCCGGCTTCCGCCGCGCCGCTCAACGTCAACTGCCCGGTGTTCGTCGTCTTGGCCGCGGCGGTAACAGCACCCGGTGCCGTGATCGTGGGGGCCGCCGGCGCCAGCGTATCCACGCGCATGCTGAGCGAAGCGGATGTGCGACTGACGTTGCCCGCCGCGTCCGTGGCGGTTGCGGTGAAGGCGTGATTGCCGTCCGACAATTGGGCCGTGGTCAGGCTCCAGCTGCCACTTGTACCGGCTTTGGTCGTGCCGACCACGGTGGAGCCTTCAAGCACCTTGATGGTGCTGCCCGCCTCAGCCGTTCCGCTCAACGTCAATTGCTTGGCGTTGGTGATCTTGTCTCCGGTGGTACCTGTGTCCGGCGAAATCGTCGCTATCGTGGGCGCTGCCGGAGCCAACGTGTCGGGAGACGTGACCGGGGGCGTTTGAGGAGATCCAAGCAGCGGCGGCGGCAAGTCTGCCTGGAACGCCGTAGTGCTCAGGGAATAGTAGCCGATCGTCTTCCACTGGGTCGAAAGCTCAACCCAGTTGCTGCCTCCGACACCTGGATTGTTGCTGTGGTCGGCAAGAAATGGTGCCGTGCCGTTGCGCCACCAGTCCACGCCGACCATGCCCACCAGCTTCGCGTTGGCGTCGGTCGTTCTCATGTCCATCTGGACGTAGACGCCGTCGACCGTACCGGCCGCGTAGGTGCCGCGCGATCCATACCAGAAATGATCGTTGTATCCGGTCGTCGGCGCATCAAAGCTCGCCGCTCCGTTCGACAGGCGGGTCACCGTCATCGGGTATGCCGAATTACCCGCGAAGTCAGAGACGAAATGGCCGCCGCCGATGCCAAGCTTCGACTGGTCCTGGACCAGCACCCACTGACCGGTCTCCTTGATGTGCACGTAGGTGACTGCCTTGGCGACTTCGACGTCAGCGCTTGGAGACGCAGGAGCACCTTCTTCCGTATAGACCTGGCCCCAGCCTTCCACCGCGGTGAAGCCGGCCGGCGGTGTCATCTGACCGCCGGGATTCCAACCCTTGTACCAACTGTAGCTGTGCGGAACACCCGCAGGAAACGCCTCGCTCTGCCCGAGCGTGTTCTGTTTGATCAGCTCTGATAACGAAATCCCCATTTCACCTTCCCAGTCTTTCGATTTTTTGGATGTGAGACAGCACTCAAGGCTGACCGCGGATTGCGAGGCCAGAAGGAGCGCCGACGTCACGTCGTTCGCGCCTACCAAACGCTGTTTCTGCTGATACTCGACAGGTGCAAGAATCGGCCTGACGCCCTGCGGCCATTAACTCGCATTACGAAATCGGACTTGCCGAATCACTCTGAGCCTTTCCCGAAAGGATGAACTAAGCTGCGATAAAGTTCAATCACGAGGCGCAATGAAATCCACG
Organism: Bradyrhizobium sp. Arg816; assembly: GCF_029989365.1. Classification (GTDB taxonomy): domain Bacteria; phylum Pseudomonadota; class Alphaproteobacteria; order Rhizobiales; family Xanthobacteraceae; genus Bradyrhizobium. The sequence continues at coordinate 361,350 of NZ_JAPRAQ010000005.1, forward strand.
TAGCTCCACGTGATTGCACTCATTTCGAGCAGCGACTGTCACAAGCAGCGACCTGCAACAGGGTTAACGCTTGCAACAGAATCTGTCGTCAATGTGATTGATTTGTTGCGGAATGGGGTAGCACTGAGGCACTCCTCCATCATTGCTGGATCATCGCGATATCTGCCTCAAGAGGCAGCAGGGCCTGTTTAATTGCCACCGCCGCTATCGCGAGGAAATACCGCTTGTTTTCGTCTTTCGTGCGTCGTGGGCTGGTCGCATGTTGGGCGCATCGCGTCGAATTGTCCTGCCTCGGTGTGCCGCATGGCTCCTCTGACATTTGAAACTTCGCGCATCGGCATTTCCTGACGAATGCGATCCTCGCCATCCCTGCGACGAGAGGTATTCGCGTCTGCCGCCGCTGCACCGCTCATTATTGAGCATCGTCAACTCGACTGGAAAGCTCGGGATTAAGCGGGAAGGCTGGCGTCTCTTCGGTGGTTCGAAGTGGTTCGAGACGGAAGGCATCACGTGATCGGCTTTCGCGCACAGACCGGAATTTCGAATGTCGTGTCGGATTGGCTCGATCTCGCACGCGGCCTTGCGGCAGTCGAAGTCCTGGCATTTCATTCCTATCAGCTGATGTTCATGGAGAAGCTGCCGGACGAGAGTTACGGTCCGGAAATCAGAGCGGTCTATTCCATGCTGTGGGCAATCAGCGCGAATGGCCCCGCGGCCGTCCTCGTGTTCTTCGTCCTGAGCGGGTATCTCGTCGGTGGGCCTGCCTTGGTCAGAAGCTCGCAAGGACGGCTGAACGCCGTCGATTATTTCTCCGCGCGCCTATCGCGTCTCTACCTCGTTCTCCTGCCGGCGCTGACGATATCCTTTTGCCTGTACATCTCGGCACGGCAGTCGACGGGGTGGCAGACCTACGTGTCCTCGCACCAGGATGTCTATAACAGTGCGCTCATTTTCCGCGCGCCTGTCAGTGCGGCGGCCGCGATCTGCAACGGCCTGTTTCTCCAGTCGATAGCCTGTTCGGAATTCGCGGGAAATGCCGCCCTCTGGAGCCTGTCGAACGAATTCTGGTACTATGTGCTGTTTTTTGCGCTGATCTCGGTGCGCAAGAAGCCAGCTTACGTCACAATGATCGTCGTCGTCTTCGGGCTGTTTGCGCTCGCAGAGCATCACGACGACAGCGGCACGCATGTGGGTCTGAAGTTCATCTTTTTCTTTTTCATCTGGTGCCTCGGCGTGATCGCCTACGCGTTGGTTGCGCCGGCCTGGGCGTGGTGCTGCGGCTTCCTGTTGAGTGCAACGGGACTGTATCTTCTCACAATGAAGGGCCTCTTCCCGCAATGGGCCGCGTTCAGCATGGCGGTCGGATTGGGCACAACCGCAGTCATTGTCGCCATAGACCATCTGAAGGTATCGCTGCCCTCATTTCTTCGCGCCGGCAGGGAGTTCGCAAAGTTCAGCTTTTCCCTTTATGCGATTCACTATCCGATCCTGCTGCTCCTGAACGCCACAGTCGCCAGTGATCGCCAGGAATTCACCTTCGCTTCGGTCGGACTCAACGCAAGTTTCATCCTGTCGTGCCTGCTCACCGCGACCATCTTCTATTTTATGTTCGAAAGCCGTACGCTGGCCGTCCGTGACTGGCTGAAGGCCGTGATGGTTCGCAGTTGGGCAGGTGGGCGCGCTTTCCAATCGGCAGTGATTGCCTCCATGCCATACGCCTTGGCGTCCGATCGTGGCGTGGCTGGGCCGGCTACTACTGCTTTTGGAATGGCGCCGAGGCAAGCAGAGCCGCCGCAGGAGCACCTCGCTGCAGCTGCAGCGCAAGTCCCGATGGTTCTGTTGAACGACGGCCAGGCACTGCCTCAACTCGGCCTCGGGGTCTGGCAGATCGACAACGCGATCGCGCCGGAGGTCGTCACATCCGCGATCAACGCTGGCTATCGTTTGATCGACACGGCTGCGGGTTATGGGAACGAGAGCGGCGTTGGCACGGCCCTCAGACGGGCAAGAAACCAGTTCTACATCACGACAAAGCTTCGCAACGAGAATCAGGGATACGACCGGACGATGCGGGCGTTCGAGGCGAGCGCAGCGAGATTGCAGGTCGACATCGTCGATCTCTATCTGATCCATTGGCCATGCCCACAACAGGGCGCTTATCTCGAGACCTGGCGCGCGCTCGTCGAGCTCCAGAAACAGGGATGCGTCCGGTCGATCGGCGTATCGAACTTCATGGCCGATCATCTGGAGCGTATCATCCACGAGAGTGGCGTCGTACCGGCGGTGAACCAGATTGAGCTGCATCCAGCGTTCCAGCAGCGCGAGCTGCGGAACATCCACGAGCGCTATGGCATCGTGACGCAGGCGTGGAGTCCGCTCGGGCAGGGCGCGGCTCTCGCCGACCCGAGGATATCGGCCATTGCGGAACGGTGCGGCCGTTCGCCTGCGCAGATCGTGCTTCGCTGGCACCTCGAAAATGGCACAATTGCGATACCGAAGTCAGCGAATGTGGCCCGTATGGCCGAGAACATCGACTTGTTCGGGTTCGAGTTGACCAGCGATGATCACGCCGTCATTTCGAGGCTCGACCGGCATGATGGAAGGATCGGCCCCGATCCGGCAGCTTACGGTCGCATTGGCCTGCTTCGCCGACTAAGCCGCCGTATCTCGAGGTCCTGAGGCAGCGGGGCTCCTGGTCCTCATGGTTTCCGGTTGCCCGACGCCGGCTGGATGGGCAGACGGAGCCGGCGGCTTGGAAGGTGCTATGCGGACTCACGCGGGCCGGCGAAACAGCGAGCTCCACGCGGTGAGGAGGATGTACCGCGAGCGATCCGCGAGTACGGAAACGAACGCCAGGATCGGTTTTTTCTCCGCCATAACCCTGGATTCGAGCAGGTGCCAGGATGCAATCGCGAATATCGAAGTCACGGCAAGGCTGAGGCCAAAATTGACGTACCAGATGCGGTGGTTCGGCAGCAGCTCGGCCACCGTTTGTTGGACGGGAAATCCGTAGAGATAGATGCCGTACGAGTAGTCGGCCACTCGGGTGACAGGTCCAATCTTGAAATTGAGCAGTCCGAGATACACCGTGAAATAACTGACGAAGAGTGCGGCGAGATCCTCCCCGGCGCGGCTGGAGGCGAGCACGGAAGCAGCGAAGCCAACCAGGCTGATCAATAGCCGCCAGCGCGAATACACAATCCGAGTTCGATTCAGGAACAGCGCCACTCCGCACAGGAAGGCGAGAACCAGCATCCGGCCCGGCGGCGCGGCGGGCGAGGCGGGCTTCGCCCCCACAATGTCTCGCAACGCCATCGCGATGACGACGAACAGGACTGCGAACAGGAAGAGCCGGTGCCGTTTCGTCAGGCCGATCAGCGCGGCCACGCTGATGACAACATAGCATTCGAGTTCGTGCGGGACGGTCCAAAGCTGGCTGTTCACCATGTTTGGTACGGGCAGGTCGGAAAAGACACCCGGCAGATAGAAGTGAATGTCACCGATCGTATTGAGAAAGTAACGGAAGAAGTCCGTGTCGGTGAAATATTGCGACAAAGTGAGATCCGTGAAGAGCGGGCCGATCAGAACGGCAGAGATCAGGACTTCCGCCGTCAAGGCGGGGAATATCCTGATGACCCGCAAAGTGACGAATGCCGGAAGGCTGTTTCGCTCGAGGCTTCCGGCAACGAGGAATCCGCTGAGAGCAAAAAAGGCGGGAACGATAACCCAGACCACTGGCTTCAATGGGCCGCCGTAGAACCATTGTTCGGCGGGCAAGCCGTAGCAGACCGCGACCGAGTGCCAGAGGATGACGGCGACCGATAGCGAGATACGCAAGAGATCGAAGCCCGCGGGCCTGCCCTTCGCCGCTTCCCACTTGTCGCCGACCGATGTCATCGCGCTTTCCGCTTGGGTGGCGGGCGTCCGCCTCGATCCTCGAATATCGGTGGCGCCGATCGGCAAGTTGATGAACGTCAAATCGTCGCACTGGTGAACGCGTCGCGACAGGGCAGCGCACGGCGTCGATCGATGTCGCCCTCCCGAGTTGACGATCATCAACTTGATCGTGCCCCAGCGACCTACGGTCCAGGCTGCGCCATCCGAAACTGCAGCGATGCATGTTTCGGTGGGGAACCCAGCACAGGAGATCCCTATGAAGGTTGTTATCCTCGCCGGTGGCTACGGCACGCGATTGAGCGAGCATACTTCGGTGGTACCGAAGCCTCTGGTCGAGATCGGCGGTCGTCCGATCCTGTGGCACATCATGAAGCTGTATTCCCATCACGGCCTGAACGACTTCGTGCTCTGCTGCGGCTACAAGGGCACCGTGATCAAGGACTACTTCACGAGCTATTTGTCCCATCAGGGGGACTTCACGATCGATCTCCAGCGCGACCGCATTGAGATGCATCGGAGCGGAACGGAACCCTGGAAAGTGACGCTGGTTGATACCGGAGAGAAGACGATGACCGGCGGGCGGGTCAAACGGGTGCGCGAGCATCTCGGGGACTCCACCTTCTGCATGACGTATGGCGATGGCGTCAGCGACGTCGACATCGGCGGCCTCATCAAATTCCACCATCAGCAGGGCGCACTGGCGACGGTCACCGCGGTTCAGCTGCCAGGCCGATTTGGCGCCATCAATCTCTCGTCTGATCGTCCCCGCGCGGCCGGCTTCCGCGAGAAGGACGCGACCGACGGTCAGGTCATCAACGGCGGCTTTTTCGTTATCGAGCCGCAGGCCCTCGATCTCATCGACGACGACAGCACGAGCTGGGAGAACGAGCCGCTTGCCCGTCTGACCGAGCAGGATCAACTGGCCGTCTACAGGCACCGCGGTTACTGGCAGAACATGGACACCTTGCGCGACAAGGCCATTTTGCAGGGCCTCTGGGATGCCGGGGATCCACCCTGGTGCGTCTGGAATAAGGGCTCCGCCGCGAATGGAAGCGCCAAGGTATCGCAACCCGCAACCGCCGATCAGGCGACTCATTGAGGAGATGAATCAGATGCGAGTTCTCTTCACTGGGGCTGACGGATATATCGGTGCTGTGCTTGGTCCGCGACTGCTTGAGCGCGGTTACGATGCGACAGGCATCGACACTGGCCTCTATCGCCGCGGCTGGCTGTTTGATGACGGCAGGACGCGTCCGATGGTCATGTCGCGCGATACGCGGCAGCTGTCACCGTCCGATCTGGAAGGCTTTGACGCCGTGGTCCACCTCGCGGAGCTTTCCAATGATCCGCTGGGAGAGAACGATCCTGCCATCACGATGGAGATCAATCATCGCGGCTCCGTGGAATTTGCCCGCAAGTGCAAGGCGGCGGGTGTCGAACGGTTCATCTATGCGTCCTCCTGCAGCATCTATGGTGCCGCCGGCGTCGAGACGAAATCCGAGACGTCCTCTTGCGAGCCTCAGACTGCGTATGCGCGATGCAAGGTTCTCGTCGAGCGCGATCTTGTCGAGCTGACCGATTCCCGTTTCACGCCCGTGTTTCTGCGTAACGCTACCGCGTTTGGCGCGTCTCCCCGACAGCGCTTCGATCTCGTCCTGAACAATCTTTCGGGGTGGGCGTTCACAACGGGAAAAATCCGCGTCATGAGCGACGGCACTCCCTGTCGTCCGCTGGTCCACATCGAGGACATCTGCCAGGCCATCCTGTGCGCGTTGGAGGCGCCGCGCGAAGCGGTTTGTGCCGAGGCGTTCAATGTCGGCGATGAAAGTCAGAACTACACGGTGCGGGAGATCGCGGAGATCGTGAACGACACGTTCACAGGTTGCGATCTTTCGTTTGGTCCTAGCGGCCCGGACAATCGCAGCTATCGCGTCTCTTTTGCGAAGATCAAGGCGCATATGCCGAATTTTCGCTGCCAATGGAATGCGCAGCGCGGCGCGCAACAATTGAGGGGGGTGTTCCAGCGCATCCAGCTCGACGAAGCGACCTTCAATGCCGCGCCGTTTACGCGCCTTTCCGAGCTCCGGCACCTGCAGCACACCGAGCAGGTGGATCCTCATCTGCGGTGGACGCCAATTCCCGAAACCGTTCCGACGATTGTGTGTGAATGATCACACAATTTTGACGTGTTCTCCAGGCGACGCCAGCCCTTTGGCGCGTCGACTTCGGAACGCATTGCTATAATGCGTTGACTTTTCCCTAACTCCTCATAATATTTTTGCAATGCGGCAATCGATCATGTCGTCGTTAGAGTGGAGGTAGGGGACACCAAGAGCTAAGCGCCTATTTTCGTGCCTGTTTTGCCATCGTAATTATTCTTCGTTCGAACTGCCATCTATGTGAGAGTCCCGGGTAAGAGTACGGGATTGCTCGGAGTTTGAGCAGTGCCTGTCATTCTGATTGTTGATGAGCACGGTGTTTATCGGAGCGGCCTCCAAGGTGTTATTGAGGCCCGGTTCAAGAAGTCGCGCGTCATAGACGCTTCGCAGCTCGAGAATTTTGAGCTGGAGACAAATGTCGACCTAATCCTGATTGATCTGGATTGTCTTAACCATCACGCGCTTGCGGTCCTATCCGAAGTTGTCGATTTGAGGCCGGCGACCCGTATTGCGGTCATGTCGGCGTCGAGCAGTCGGGCGGATGTACTGAAGTGTCTTTCGGCTGGCTTTCATGGGTTTTTGCCCAAGCTCCAGTCGGACGAGGAATTGCTGTCCGCGATCGGCGACTTGCTCTCCGGACGCATCTACGTTCCGCGATGGTTGGTGGATGATGATGTCAGCCGACCCGAGCCCCAACAGACGGTCAACTTCAATCTGGAATCTCTGCGATTGACTCGCCGGCAGAACGAAATTCTTCCACTGCTAGCCCAGGGAATGTCGAACAAGGAGATTGCACGCGAGCTGAGCATCGCGGAAGGCACCAGCAAGATCCATACGGCGGCGCTCCTGCGTGCGCTTTGTGCCCGCAATCGGACGGAGGCGGCGTTTATCGCCGCGAAATTGGTCGGCCCCAGGGACAAGCTGGCGAGAAAGACGAGAACCAGGCGCTTCTCATTGGATCGGAGCAATGGCTCGGGCCCAGGCTCGGATTTGATTGTTGGCGATCGATGGGCGCGGCCTGCGGAGAGGTTCGTCTTTAGGCGAACAAACGGGTGATCGCTTCATTGGCTCAAGCTGTTTGAGATGGCCTCTCGGCGACCGTGTTCGCCGGCGGTCGTGCCGGTTCGGCTGAATAAGCCCCCATGCGCGAGATCTTGTCCTTCTGAACCGGCTGCCGTGCGGCGGCAGCCGGAGGGATGCCGGTGGGGTCGCGATACGCGACCGCAACCGCAGAGCCGCCGATAATCCACGATATCATGAAGCTCCGCCACGCTGCGGACCAGCAAGGCCGAACCGTTGCAGTCCGGTCAAATACGACGGGCGGCGGCTGTGGGGCCGCGGCGATTGGGTGAAAGCCGTCGAGGGTCGCGTCGTCCCGTCGCGGTGATCATCGTCAACGGCGACGGCCGGTCGGCAGGAGTTCGACATGGCTCACGCGATGCCACCACCGGTACCGGAGGTCAAGGTTCTGACGCCCTTTGGCAGCGCTGTATCAACCTTAAGCTGAGCTTTCCGGCTCAAGCGACTGTCAGGGCCTCTTCGAGGAGCTCGCGGCTTCTCGGACAGGCGAGCAGCTTCGGATGACGTCATGCCAAGGGGCAATAGCCTGTTCGAGAGCGCAACTTTCCTCGAAAATGGCACGGAAGATGAAGCTCTCAGATTGGGCAAATGTGCCAACTGCGTGAGCATCGCTGCTGCCAATCTGCAAGAGTCTTTTGCGCCACTGAGCGCCGGACGGGCAGCGAATAGTTTTATCGCCTGACCGGACTAGTCCAACCGGCTTAGCCGGAACCGGAAAAATCCTAACGCATTAGCCTGAATATCCTTCGGATTTAGTCAGCCTAAACTTCAGCGTATTGGAATACGTGCTGAGGTGTTTTCAAATGCTTACCGAATCCGCGTTTCTTCCGAATGGTGAATCCCTTTCACAAGGTCTCAGATCGAACGTTGCTAATTTTCGGCGCCCGTCCACGTCCTTTGTCCCTCGCTGCCGGGCCCTCTTTTGGGAAGGAGAGGAAGACGCGCAGAAGATCGAGATCGTTGAGGGGGTCGTGCGGGCAGTCCGCCTTCTCGAGAACGGAAATCGCCAGATCCTCGCTTTCTACTGGCCTGGCGATGTAGTCATGCCGACCCACTCAACCCATCAGCAATTTACTGCGGAGGCCGTGACGGATTGTCGCGTTATCCGATCGAGGACCTCCGGAGTGTGCCGAAGCGATGAGCCCTGTGGGGCGCACCAGGTTCTGGCAGATACCCTTACCCTCGTGATGACCATGAGCCAGAAAAACTGTGTGGCACGCATCGCCTGGTTGTTGTTGCGCATTCGGCCGCGCCTGCCTCCAGACCCCAAACGCGCTGGCGCGTTTCGACTTCAGCTCCCCCGGGCCGATATCGCCGATCACGTTGGCACGTCGCTCGAAACGGTCTGCCGTACGCTGGCGGAGTTCAAGGCGAAGGGGGTCATCGACCTTCCCAATCGTAAGACGATCAAATTCACTGATATCGAGGGGCTCGCGAGGATCTCCAACGGGCGCGCCGCCGACTAAACCGATCCATGTGTTTCAAGCTTCTCGCCGCGAATTGCTCCTTGAGCTCGCGGCGAGTTGTTTTTGGATGTCGAACGTGATCGGATCGGCGGGCCTTGCAATACGAGACGCCGCGCCGGCCCCGATGAATCAACCAGGCTTGGCGCGCCTTGAACGGCGAGCTTTCGTTGCAGGCGCCGCGGTCGAAGTCGAAGTGGCTCGTCGACGAAACACCGGCGCGACCGGTCGGCCAATCAGATGGGTTTGCGGCCCGTCTTCCAGCGCCCTCTGATATACCGCGAATGCGCCGTCGATCGCCTCGATGGTCCGGTCGATGTCATCGTCGCTGTGCGAATAGCTTGTGACCAGCGAGGGCGCCAGCACGCCGCGACGAATTGTCTCCTGGAGAAACAACGTGCGGAAGATCTGTGATGGCACTCCGTCGCGATCACAACAGGCATAGACCAAATTCGCAGTTCGGCCGGCGAGCCTGAAATTGCGGGTAAGGCCGCGGCGCTGCGTCGCGGCTTCGATGCCTGCCTTCAAGCGATCTCCCTGGCGGTGAAGCGTTTCGACGACTGGCTCGTCACGATAGGTATTCATGACGGCCAGGGCCGCAGCCAAAGCGTGGGTCTCGGCTCCATGGGTCGTCGAGAGCAGGAAGACGCGATCGCGATCATGATCACGGCCGCCCAGCTCCATGATTTCGCGCCTGCCGACCAGCGCCGAAATCGCGATGCCGTTGCCCATCGCCTTGCCGAAGGTCGATAGGTCGCCCTCAATTCCATGGTGGCGTTGGGCGGAGCACCCTGGCCATCGAAAGCCAGTGATCATTTCGTCCAGGATCAAGAGGGCACCGTTCCGATGACACACCTCTCGCAAGCCGGCTAGATATCCTGGCGTCGGCGGCACGTCCTTTTCGGCCTCCAGGATCAATGCCGCCAGCCGACCCGGGTACCGGGCGAAAAGCGCCTCCGCCGAGGACAAGTCGTTGTATCGGAATCCCTGTGTCAGGTTCGCCACGGCGCTGGGAATGCCGCTGCTCATAGGTGTCGTGCAGATTGCCCAGTCGTCGTAAGAGAAGAAGGGGTGGTCGAAGCAAAGCGCGATCATGTCGCGTCCCGTGTAAGCCCGGGCAAGCCGGATTGCGGCCGTCGTGGCCGTCGATCCGTCCTTCGTGAACTTCGCCATTTCGGCGCCTGGAACGAGTTCGATCAGACGTTCCGCACATTCGACCTCGAGCGACGAAGGCCGCGTGAAGTTTGTGCCTCGCAGCAACTGCTCGACTGCGGCCTGCGCGGCAGCCGGAAAGCCGTGTCCCAGCGACACTGCGCGCAGGCCCATTCCATACTCGATGAACTCGTTGCCATCGACGTCCCAGACATGGCAGCCCGCGCCTCTCGAGATGAAACCGGGCGACACGAGCGGATACTGATCGTCACCCTTCGCGTAAGTATGTGCTCCGCCCGGAATCGCGGCGCGCGCTTGCAACCGCAGCGCTCCAGACTTGGCATACTTCTGCGCGTCTACTTCCGAGAAAAACCGTGACCTGATGTTCATTGTCAAAGCCCCTCACAATGCGTGACTCATGAAAAACCGCAATTGCATGCCGCCCTGGGGAGCATTTGACGAAGCCCGAACTAGGCGAATTTGACGGTTCTCAACTTGGAACCGACTCCGGCCACGATTCCGGAAGGCATTGTCCAGGCCGCAACCCAGTTCAGGCGAGACCAGGAGGTCATCGACCTCCAGACGATGTCCGGCGCGGATGCGGTCGGACTGGCGGGATCCATTATCCTGCTACCCACAGCGTCGTTCGGGCGCTGCTGTCCCATGGCCCGCGTTATTGAGCTTTGTCAGATTGGCGAGCCTTTCCCTGGCTAGCCTGTCGCGAGGTCTCGTCACAGATTGAGCGGCCCAATGTCTGAATTCGATCAACTCAGGACCACAACCTACGCACCGCAGCTCAGGATCGCGAAAGCCTTAAACTGGCCGGCTCTGGGTATCGGGGTTGCGCTGGTCAGCCTCGTTGCGTGGGATCTAGCCTTGGCGTGGCTTGCCTTCAAACTCTGCCGGATCGTCTTTCTCCAGTAGCCAGAATCGAGCCAACGCGTCTGTCGTATGATATTTTCCGAAACAATCCTCGCGGGCGCCTACACCGTGGAAATAGACCGGCATCAAGACAGCCGGGGATACTTCGCTCGGGTATTTTGTGCTGACACGTTTCTTGCGCACAATCTGAAGCCTGCAGTTGCGCAGGCGAGCATCAGCTACAATGCAAAACGCGGCACTCTGCGCGGCCTGCATTTCCAGTACCCCCCCGCAGCGGAGGTCAAGTACGTCCGTTGCACAAAGGGGGCGGTGGCGGACGTGATCGTCGACCTGAGGCCGGAATCGGCAACATATCTACGGCACGTCATCGTTAACCTCTCGGCGGACAATGGCCGCGGGCTCTACATACCGGAGCGCTTCGCGCACGGGTTCATCACGCTAACCGACGATACGGAGCTGATCTATCTCATCGGCAACTATTACACGCCAGGCGCGGAAGGCGGGTTGCCGCACGACGATCCTGCGCTGGCAATTTCCTGGCCGACAGAAGTGCGCGTGCTCTCGGATCGCGACCGGGTCTGGAAGCCCTATGGCAATATCGGGGACGAATTGAAGGCCCGCATGAACTTCGCTGCGGCCAGGGGATCGTAGATCGAGCGCGGACGCGATCCGCAGGCGTCAAAAGCAAACGTGACTTGACGACCGTCAATAGCTCTGTCCCTCCCCGACGCTAGCCTGTCGGCGACAATCACAGATTGCCCTGCAGGAGACCTAGAATGCTGAAAGAAGCGGCGTCACCCATCAATCTCAAAGCACCAATCGGGCACGCGACAGAGTTGAGCTGTTGCCGTTTCTGTAACGCGCCTCTCGAACGCGTGTTCATCGATCTGGGGCTGTCTCCGCTGGCCAATTCCTATCTTCGTGACGAGAAGGCCAAGCAAGACGAACGGTTCTTTCCGTTGCGTGCTTACGTCTGCGGAGAGTGTTTCCTTGTCCAGCTTGAGGAATGGGAGGCGCCGGAGAACATCTTTGGCGACTACGCGTATTTCTCATCCTACAGCGATTCATGGCTGCAGCATGTGAAGTCCTACGTCAGCCGGGTCATCGAACGGTTCGGAATCGGGGCGGGCAGCAAGGTCGTCGAGATCGCAAGCAACGATGGTTATCTGCTGCAGTACTTCGTCGAAGCCGATGTGCCGGTCCTGGGCATCGAGCCGGCCCAGAACGTCGCCGCGGTGGCGCGGACGAAAGGCATTCCCACTCGCGTGGAGTTCTTCGGTGAACGTGCGGCCCGTACCCTGCGACGCGAGGGGTTGCGCGCCGATCTGCTGATCGGAAACAACGTCCTGGCGCACGTGCCGAACCTGAACGATTTCGTCAAGGGAATGAGCCTGCTTCTCGCCGACTCGGGTGTCATCACGATGGAGTTCCCCCATCTGATGCGTCTGTTCGACGAGTGCCAGATCGACACGATCTATCATGAACATTTCTCGTACTTCTCGTTCATCGCCGTCGAGAAGATCCTTGCGGCCCACGGCTTGAGGTTGTTTGACGTCGAAGAGTTGCCGACCCATGGCGGTTCGCTTCGAATCTACGCTCAGCACGCCAACGAGGGGTGGCATCCGATCTCCCATCGGGTGCTGGATCTCAGGCGACGCGAAATCGACGCCGGATATGCCAATCTCGATCACTATGATGCGTTCGAGGAGCGCGCCATGGAGACGAGGAAGAAGCTTCTTTCCTTTCTCGAGGAAGCAAAACGCCAGGGCAAGCGCGTGGTCGGATACGGTGCGCCGGCCAAGGGCAACACTCTCCTTAATTACTGCGGCATCACGGCGGACCTCATCGAGTATACGGTCGATCGAAACCCTCACAAGCAGGGATCGCTGTTGCCGGGATCTCACATCCCGATCTACGAGCCCGAACGCATCAATGTGACGAAGCCGGACTACATCCTCATCCTGCCTTGGAACCTGAAGCGGGAGATCGTCAGCCAACTGTCCTTCGCCCGCAGCTGGGGAGCTCAGTTTGTGGTGCCGATTCCCGAGCCCAGGATCGTCGATTGAGTCAGCAGGATCCCGGAGGACGTTGAGCATGGACGATATAGCAAGACATGCGGACCTCGCGGGCCTCCGGGAGAGTGACGCGGCCGTCGACCTGTCGGCGGACAAGACCGGACGCGCACTCCACGAATTTGTTGCGGAGATGTACCCCATCTCTCGCAGCATCACGGGAGATGGGGTCCGAAGAACGATCGATCTCATCCGAAACCATATCCCGCTGACGACGTGCGAAGTGCCGTCCGGCCTCCAGGTATTCGACTGGACCGTGCCACCCGAGTGGAACGTGCGCGACGCCTACATCAAGAACAGCGCAGGCGAACGGGTAATCGATTTCAGGAAGTCGAACCTGCATCTTCTTGGTTACAGCATACCGGTCAGAGCGCTTATGACGCTCGAACAGCTCAAGCCTCATCTCTACTCGGACCCCGATAAACCGGACTGGATTCCCTATCGGACGAGCTACTACAAGGAGGCCTGGGGCTTCTGTCTGTCGGACAATCAATTGTTGGCGATGCAGGAGGACGAATATGAGGTTTGCATCGATACCAGCCTCGCTCCGGGCCATCTGACCTATGGGGACCTGAGGCTGCTCGGTCGCACCTCGGACGAGGTGCTGATCTCGTGCCATATCTGTCATCCCTCGCTCTGTAATGACAATTTGTCCGGAATCGCGGTCGCGACCGCGCTCGCGCAACACCTGCGGAAGATGGAGCACAAGTACACCTATCGCTTCGTCTTCATCCCCGGTACGATCGGAGCGATTACCTGGCTGGCGCTCAACGAGGGGCATGTCGGTCGCGTGAAGCATGGGTTTGTGCTGACCTGCGCAGGCGATCCGGGGTCGATGACCTACAAGAAGAGCCGCCGCGGCAATGCGGAGATCGATCGGGCCTGGTGCTATGTGCTCAAGCAGAGCGGCGAGGCTCACGAAATTCAGGAGTTCTCGCCCTACGGCTACGACGAGCGGCAATATTGCTCGCCTGGCTTCAACCTGCCAATCGGGACCGTGATGCGAACGCCCTTCGGCAAGTTCGCGGAGTATCACAGCTCGGCCGACAATCTGGATTTTGTTCGCCCCGACGCGCTGTACGATACTCTGACGAAAGCGATTGCAGCTATCGACGTCATCGAAAACGACGCCTGCTTTCGGAACGAAAAGCCGTTCTGCGAACCGAAATTGGGCAATTATGGCCTTTATCGCGGATTGGGCGGGCTCGCAGCTGGAAATTTCCAAATGGGGCTGCTCTGGGTCTTGAACATGTCGGACGGCGACCATTCACTCCTCGACATAGCAGAACGATCTATGCTGCCTTGGGCCGTGGTCAAGGAAGCCGCCGCCGCATTGAGCGGAGCTGGTCTCATCAGGCAAGCCGCGCCGATTTCAGCAGAATAGTATGAGGCGATGATCCAAAGGCTGGCTCTCATTGCCGGGTGGGCGGCGCTTGCGTTCATCACGTTCGGGACACTATCACCGATTCAAGATCGCCCGACGCTGGCTGGCCTCAAGACGGAACACTTTGCAGCCTTCGCTGTCACGGGCTTTGCGTTTGCACTCGGCCTACCGCGTCGCACATCGGGCGTTCTTGCGCTGACGATCCTCAGCGCGCTTGTCCTCGAGAGTGCTCAGTTGCTGACGCCGGATCGGCATGGTCGGCTTCTCGACGCTGCCGTGAAGGTCCTTGGCGGCGTCTGCGGGGTCGGCGCCGGCCGTCTCGCTCTGAGCTGGCGGCAGGTTTCGAACTCAGCACATCGTCATCCGCGAAACGTCAACAGCAGTAGCACGGCCAATGTTCGGGCGAAGTGCTGTCGCTCTAGCGCTCCCGCAAGCTTTCCTGCTTGTACCGCATGATCGGCGACAAGAGATAACTGATGATGCTGCGCGAGCCGGACTTGATCTCGACCGTGGTGGCCATGCCGGGGGAAAGGCTGACGCGCTTGTTCTCGATGTTCATGTAGTTGCGATCGAGTGACACCCGTGCCGCATAGACCAGCTCTTGCCCAGTTGGTTCGCTGCTGGTCGTCCCGGCACCGAACGATTTGGCGTTGCCGTTTTCCGGCGGCTTGTTGCGGGGAATTGCATCCTGGGAGATGCTGATGACCTTGCCTGTGATCAGTCCATACCGGGTAAAATTGAAGGTATCGATCTTGATTGCGGCGTCCTGACCTGCCTCGACGAAGCCGATATCCTGATTGGAGATCATGGCTTCAACTTCGAGATTGCTATCGCGCGGGACGATCATCATGGTGGGTTGCGCGGGTGTCACGACACCCCCAACCGTGTGAACGGCGAGTTGCTGTACGACACCATCGATTGGTGCCGTCAGGGTCTGCAGGCCCGTGTGCCGCTCGGCCTTGATGACATCCTGGCTCAGGCCGGCAGCCTTCTGTTCGGCCTTCGCGAACTCCTCGAACAGATTGCGTTCGTACTCGGCGATGGTCTTGTTGCGGGTCTCCACCAGGACCGCGATGGCTGCGTCCGCTTCGCCAAAGCGGCTTTGCTGAACGAGTATTTCCTGGCGTTGGCCAAGTAGCTCCTGGTATTCGGTCAAATACTGTAGCTTAGATCCGAGTTCCTTCTGGTACAGCTGCTCGCGTATCTCGACGCGCTGCTGGAGTGGGCCGATCGTGGCCTTCAGCTTGTCGATCGACGCTTTCGAGGTGGCTCGTTCGGCTTCCTTTTGCGAGATCTGGCGGTCAATTGCAGCCAGTTTCGAGGCCTGCTCTGCGGTTTGGCTGGCGAGAAAGCGACGATGCATCTCGATCAGGGCAGGCGGGGCGGCTGGCGGTGGGACGAAAGCTGAGGCGGGGTCAGTCTTCGACAGTAATGCCTTCAGGCGAGCAGCGTCGAGCTGCGCACTCATCAGATCGCTCTTGAGGTGGTTCAGCTCTGCAGTCGAAATGGTCGCATCCAGATCGATCAGGCGTTCGCCGGTTCTGACGGATTGGCCGTCTTCAACGTAAATTGCGCGGACGACGGCTGTCTCGAACGGCTGGATGGTCTTGGTTCGATCGCTCGGGATGACCTTGCCGGGAGCGGTTGCAACAATGTCGATGGTTCCAAGGCAGGCCCAGATCAGCGCGACAAGGAAGCCCGCCGTGATGCTGATGACGATCGTACGTCCCACCGGCGAAGGAGGGGTCTCTACGATTTCCAGCGCCGCCGGGAGGAAGGCGAGTGCTTCGTTCGGGTGAGCGCCGCGAGATGGTGTCAGCCCCGCAACCGCCCGACCGAGCTTGCGGGCATGGTCAGCGAAAACGATGACGGCATTCCCGCCGTTCGTCCTCTGGGGCGGCTCCGCCGGCGCAGCCGGCTGCGGCTTGGAAACCGCGGACGCGCGACCAACGAGGGATGAAAACAGTCCAGCCAGTCGTGTCCGCACGACCCCGTAGCGCTCCTTTGACTGCCGAACAAATCCGAGACAGCTTCGCAGCATGCGCGAGAGCAACGCGGTGGCGGCGCGTCGTGGTACGATCACGACCAATCGCCCGTCCCAATTGGTCTCGAGGTCGTATCTCGAGATGATGGACGGCCTCTCGGCGCCCGATGTCATCACGACGGCCTCATGGCCATGGACCTTCCCGAGCAGAAGAAAGCCTCCGCCGCGAAATGGCAGGATGCCGGGCAGGGCCGATCCGGACAATCCATCCCAATCGGTCGTCACACAGCTCGCAGAGAGATTGAGCTCCTTCGCATAGGCGAGCATCTCCGGAACGCCGATCGGCCGGTAACCGAACCGCTGAAGAATGTGATCGAGGCTGCTATCGACGCCGCGCAAGCGGAGGAGCAGGTCGAGCACGAACAGCCCTGGATCGTCGCGCATCTCCGCTCTTGTCTGTTTCATGCGATCTCGTCGACGCTGGCGTGAGCTCGACCGTTTCGTCGGTTGGTGCCGCGGTGAGCGATGGGGAAACTATGGAAGGTCATGGAAACCCGATTGTAGGCGGAAGAGCTTTGAATAGCGCCCCCCGCGCTTGATCAACTCCTGATGCGTGCCGTCCTCGACCAGGCGGCCATCTTCGATCGTGATGATCCGGTCGGCCATTCGTAGCGCCGATAGCCGATGCGCAATGATCAGCACAGTACGGTCCTGCACGATTTTCGCCATGTTCTGTTGGACGACGTGCTCACTCTCGTAGTCGAGTGCGCTGGTCGCCTCGTCGAAGATCAGGATTCGGGGGTCGGTGACCAGCGCGCGTGCTATCGCAATGCGCTGACGCTGTCCACCGGATAGACTGCTCCCGCGCTCCCCAACGATGGTGTCGTACCCGTTCGGTAGCTGCAGGATGAAATGATGCGCGCCGGCCATCGTGGCTGCCTGGACCACGCGGTCCGTCGATGTCGCAGGATCGGCGAAGGCGATATTGTCCCTGATCGAACAATTGAAGAGCACGCTATCCTGGAGAACCACGCCGATCTGTCGTCGCAGCCAGGCAGGGTCAACCTGCGTCACGTCAATCCCGTCGACCAGAACGCGGCCGCGCTCCGGGATATACAAGCGCTGAACCAATTTTGCCAAAGTGCTCTTTCCTGATCCCGAGGAGCCCACGATTCCAATGACCTGCTTTGCCGGAACGCGTAGTTGGACGTCTCGAAGGATCTCGGGTCCATCGATGCGGTAGCGAAAAGTCACCTGCTCGAATGCGATGTCGCCTCGGATCGTGGCCATCGACATCTTGCCGGGACTGTAAACGGGCTCGGGTTCCGTATTCAGGATGTCGCCGAGACGCGCGATCGATAGCCTGGCCTGATGAAAATCCTGCCAGGTTTGGGCCAACCGGAGCACTGGGGCGCTGACGCGACCGGAGATCAGATTGAAGGCAACCAGCTCGCCAACGGTAAGGTACCCTGTCATGACGAACCGTGCGCCGAAATAGAGGATGGCCACGCTGACCAGCTTGTTGATGAACTGGACTGATTGGCTCGATACGTTCGCGAGGCTGATGACGCGGAAGCTTGCCGCGACATACCCGGCAAGCTGCTGCTCCCAGCGACGTTGCATCTGAGGTTCCACAGCCATCGCTTTGAGCGTTTCCATGGCCGTCACCGTTTCCACGAGAAACGCCTGGTTCTCTGCGCCCCGCTGAAATTTGTCGTCGAGACGTTGTTGAAAGAGAGGCGTTGCTCCGGCGGAAATCGCGACGTAGATCGGAAGCGAGGCGAGAACGATCCAGGAGAGGGTTGGCGAGTAGAAGAACAGCACGGCAATAAAGACGACCGAAAAAAACAGGTCGATGACCAGGGTCAGGGCCGAGCTCGTCAGGAAGTTGCGAATATTTTCGAGCTCTCGGACCCTTGCGACAGAATCACCCACCCGTCGCGCCTGGAAGTAGCCGATCGGCAGCGCCAAGAGGTGACGGAACAGCCGGGCGCCGAGCTCGACATCGATCCGGTTGGTGGTGTGAGAAAACAGATACGTCCGTAGAACTCCGAGGATCACTTCGAACAACGCCGTTGCCAGGAGGCCGAACGCAAGCACGTCCAAGGTGCTCATGCTGCGGTGCACGAGCACCTTGTCGATGACGACCTGGAAGAAGAGGGGCGATATCAGGCCGAACAGCTGAAGGCAGAACGATGCTGCAAGGACCTCGAGAAGCAATCGCTGGTATTTTCGAATGGCACCAAGAAACCACGTGATGTCGAAGCGCCGTGCAAGATCGGAAAGTGAGGCGCGGCGCGTCATCAGGATGACCGCACCGTCCCAGACGGCCTCAAGTTCCATCCGCGACAACATCACCGGTTGCGGTTGACCAGGCTCGAGCGCGATGACTCGCTCCTCGGTAGCCTTTCCGAATATGAGAAATCTGTCTTCCCGAAGGATCGCAAGAACCGGCATCGGTAGACCGGAAAGCCTAGACCA
Organism: Bradyrhizobium sp. Arg816; assembly: GCF_029989365.1. Taxonomy (GTDB): domain Bacteria; phylum Pseudomonadota; class Alphaproteobacteria; order Rhizobiales; family Xanthobacteraceae; genus Bradyrhizobium. Next base: position 379,904 of record NZ_JAPRAQ010000005.1, read on the forward strand.
ATTGGTCCTGACGATTCGGGCCTTCAACCCAAGCTGCTTGGCGCAGCGGAGGATCTCGGCGGCCCTGATGATGGTCCCGAACTGGTGACGGATGCGCTCAGGATCTATCGCGAGCCCGTTGAAGCGGAGCATCATGACCAATGCAATCAACCCTTGATCGGGGGCTGCGCCGATTGGCTCAAGTTGCTCGGGCATGCTCTCTCCGCGCGGCATCAAGCAGTTATGACCCGGCAACCCCGTGCAGTTTCTCGCCGATTATGAGGCTATTTCGCGTTGGCGCCCGAGCGGGCCGTAGGAGCCCCCGTACCCGTCGAATGGGGCAGCCTTGCGACTTGAAGAGCGCCAGCATGCCATTTTAGCTCGGGCGACGACGCCGAGTTGACGGCCGTCAATTTCGGCGCGGAGCGGTCGCCTATCATCCCGGAGATGGTTGTAATTGCGACGAGATCGGCAGTGCACCGCCCGACCGAATACCAGGCCCCAGGCTTTGGTGTTTGCCCAGCGGTGCGGCCTGTCCCGGTCACCAGGGAAGGGCCGCCGCGATGACGGAGCCTTCGATCGATTTCAGCGAGGAGGTCGCCGTTTCGGCCGCTCGTTCAAGGCTCATCATCGAGCAAGATGCCCAGGCACGCAAATTGAAGCGGCTCGGTGATCCGGCAAAGCACGTCGAGAAAGTCCTGTTTGCGAACAAGTTCTTCTTTCGCAATGGCGGATCCGAAGTCGTCATGTTCGACGAGATGGATCTGATGCGGAAATGGAAAGTCGACATCGTCGAATTCTCCATGAACGACGATCGAAACATGCCGTCGCGCTTCCAGTCGTACTTCGTTTCGCAGAAGTCGTACCGCGCCTCATCCAGGCGCGAAAAGCTGAAGTCGGCCATATCCTTCATTCATTCGCCCGAAGCAGTCTCGAACATTACGCGTCTGATCCGGGATGAGAAGCCCAGCATCCTGCACTGTCACAACATCTACCACCAGCTCACTCCCTCGATCGTCACCGCAGCAGCGGAGATGGGCGTTCCCGTCGTTCTCACGCTTCACGACTACAAGCCGGTCTGTCCGGTCTATACGCAACTCAGCAACGGAGAGGTGTGTTCAAGATGCGGCGACGGCGCCTTTGAGACGATTCTCGCACGCCGTTGCGCAGACGGCTCTTTGGGACGTAGCGCCCTGCTTTGGGCTGAGGCTCGCTATCACGCGCTGCTCGGAAGCTACCATCGTGTCGGAAAGTTCATTGCGCCGAGCAAGTTCATGTACGATGCCGCGGTTCGACGGTTCGGTGCCGACAAGGTCGTTCATATTCCGAACGGTATCGACGCGTCGCGCATCGACGCTTCGGCGGGCGATGACGGATACGCGCTGTATCTTGGCCGCCTGTCGCCCGAAAAAGGCGTTGAGGATCTTCTCAAGGCCCACGCGAAAGCCGAGGGAGCCTGGCGGTTGGTGATCGCCGGCACCGGTCCGCTCTTCGTTGAGCTTCAGCGCAAATACCCCGCTGCGGAGTTCAGGGGGCATCTCACAGGCACCGACCTCGCGCGAACCATCAAGGGGGCCGCGCTGATTGTGGTGCCCTCCGTATGGCACGAGAACAGTCCGCTCTCGATCCTCGAAGCGATGGCGTACGGCAAGCCGATCGTTGCTTCGCGCATCGGCGGAATTCCCGAGTTGGTCAGGGACGGGACGACAGGTCTGCTGTTCGAGCCCGGCAATACGGCTCAAATCTCCGAAAAAGTCGGAAATCTTCTCGCCGACCGTAGTCGTCGCGAAGCGCTCGGTCGCAATGCGCGGGCAATCGTCGAGACCGAGTACACGCTCGAGAAGCACGGCGCGGCGCTGTTCTCGTTATACGAGGAACTGATTGCATCAGCTGGCTCTTACAGGAAAGTTGGATCATAAAATGGACCTCACCGTCATTTCCACGTTCCGCTGCAACTCCAAGTGTCAGATGTGCTACATCTGGCAGAATCCGACCGAGCCGAAGGAGGAAGTGTCGCTGGCAACATTGTCGAAGCTGCCGTCCGGCTTCGACAATCTGAACGTGTCGGGCGGCGAACCGACGCTTCGCAAAGACCTCGGCGAGATGATCGACCTTCTCTATCCTAAGGCGAGGGTGGTGGAGATCTCGTCGAACGGGCTGCATCCGGAGCGCCTCGTTCCGATCATTAAGAAGCACCCCAACATCAAGGTGCGGTTCTCGCTCGAGGGCGATCAGGAAACGAGCGACAGAATTCGCGGCGAGAAGGATGGCTATTACACCAAGGTCGCGGGGCTGCGTATGCTGCGCGAAGCTGGCGGCACCGACCTTGGCTTCGCCATGGTCATCCAGGACGAAAACGTCGACCAGCTCGTCAATGTCTACGAGTTCGCTCGCAAGGAGGGCTTTGAGCTCGCAACTTCCACGCTTCACAATGCCTGGCAGTTCTACAAGAACGACAATTACTTCTACGATCGGAAGGCAGTCGCGCGGAAGGTCGAGGGGCTCATCTCGGCGATGCTGCGCAGCAAGAAGCCCAAGAACTGGTTTCGTGCCTATCTGAACCTCGGCCTGATCGAAAAGATTCTTGGTCATGACCGGCTGATCCCTTGCAGCGCAGGCAAGGATTTCGCCTTCATCGATCCCTGGTCGGACGTGTGGGCCTGCAACGTCCGTTCTGATCTTCCCATGGGAAATCTCGCGCGGGAATCATGGGTCGAGATCATGGACAGCGAGCTCGCCCAGCAGACGCGGAAGAAGGTCGCGAATTGCGGACAGAACTGCTGGATGGTGACCACCGCGCGAACGGCGATGCGGTCCAATCTGGTGCCTCAGCTCCCGAAAACCGATCCGCTGCTCTGGGTTCTCAAGAACAAGCTCAAGGTCTCGATGGGCAAGAGCATCTGTTTTGACAGTTACATCAATTATTCCGACGTGCGCCCGTCGCCGCACGTCGAGCGAACGTCGTTCCTGAACAAGACTGTCAAGGCCAGGCTGGTCAAGGGACGCATGACGGCAGACGAACATTACCCGTTGCGAACATTCATGAACAATTAGATTTGGAGGAAGTCCAGATGAGCAGGCGAGAGATTTACATGTTCGGCTTCCGTGGCTTCCCTCAGATCCAGGGTGGCATCGAGACGCATGCCGAGAATCTCGCACCAAGGGTGGTCGAGCTCGGCAGGCGGGTGACCGTCTGCATGCGATCTCCCTATGTGACGCCGGATGTCCCAAAAGTTTGGCGGGGCGTTCGGGTGCTGCGGCTGTGGACTCTCAGCAACAAATATCTCGAAACGCTACTCCATTCCGTGGTCTGCGCAATTGTCGCGATGGTGCGGCGGCCGGGGTTGGTCCATATTCATGGCATCGGCCCTGCAATCGTGACGCCATTGCTTCGTGCTGTCGGCCTTCGGGTCGTCGTCACGCATCATGGTGAGGATTATAATCGCGAGAAGTGGGGCTGGGCCGCGCGCATGGTGCTTAGGACCGGCGAGGCTCTCGGAATGCGTTATGCGAGCAAGCGCATCGCGGTCAGCCGCAGCATCGGGGAACTGATCACGTCCAAGTACGGTAAACCCTGCGAGGTCGTGCCGAATGGCGTGGTATTCTCGGATTTGCCGCAGCAGAGCGAAAAGGTGGTCGAGTTGGGCCTCGAGCCGGGAAGATACGTGTTGACCGTCGGCCGGCTTGTGCCGGAGAAGCGGCAGCTCGATCTGCTACGCGCGTTTCTGGCCGCGGAACTGCCGGGGTGGAAGCTTGCCATCGTCGGAAAGATCGACCACCAGAATGAATACGCCGATCAACTGGTTCAAGAGGCGGTCGGCCACCAGAACGTCGTCATGGCCGGTTTTCAGACCGGCGACGGCTTGCGGCAACTCTACGCACATGCTGCGCTGTTCGTTCTGCCGTCATCTCATGAAGGGTTGCCGATCGTTCTGCTAGAGGCGCTCAGTTACGGATTGCCCGTGCTGGTCAGCGATATCGTCCCGAACCTGGAGGTGGTGACCGATCCCGAGCACATTTTCCATGTCGGTGACTGTGAGGAGTTGGGTGCAAAGCTGTCGGCGCTGACGAAGACACGTTTGAGCAAGGTCGAGCGCGAAGCGATGCGCCGCGAGTGCGCCATGCGGTACGATTGGTCCGACATCGCGCTGCGAACGCTGGACATTTATGATGACCTGCTCGGCCGCCAGCAGCAGGGCAATCTGTCGCACGCAGGCTGGGCCGCAGGGTCGCCATCTTCGCCTTACGGCACGCCCGCCAACAACTGAGGCATGGCCCGACGCACAGTCTGGCAACATGCGCGACGCGCCCTAGTCGTTGATCGCGCCAGTCTGACGTCGCGCGCCGGCCGGTGACGCAGCGGATTATGGGAACCCGGAGTCCGGTTCAGATCGGGCCCCGAATGTTCTTGGTGTTGAGATCTCAACTCGGCTAGTTGCCCCGGGACGTTGGTGTGGCGATAACGCCGGCCCGACATGGGCTTGGCCGCTAAAGTCTTCAGCCTTCAATCGAAATCCTGGTGAACCGCGGTTTTTTGCGGCCGGATCCTGTATCGCCCAACCGCCGGCACAAAGCCGGATTTGCCCCGTTGTCCGGGTACCAGGCATAAGATTGGGCTTTCGAAATCGGTTGAACCCTGAGAGGCTCCGGGCTGGGGATTCGTAGGCCCGATGGCCAGCCAGGTGTCGAGGCGCCGGGCGGCGTTGCCGGATGATCTGAGAATGAGCAGCGTGGTGGGTGTGCTGACGACCAGCGAGATCGACGAGCGGATCGTTTCGATCATCGAACTCGCCGGAGAAAGGTTGATGCGCTTGTCCGATCCGTCATTCGAGTTCGTGACGGAGCGGATGAGAGGAGGGATATTGATTATTCATCAGCGCCTGAAGGCTGAGCTTGCTTCGCTTGTCGAGCTGCGGACCGTGTATGGCGATCTGATGGTTTGTCGTGTTGTTGCCCGCGACTATTCGCGGGGCCATGATCAGGTGTCACCATATCAGCATTTGCGGCTCGCCTGGCTGCAGCTCAAGCAGTTGGGAAACATGTTCGATCACTCCATGAGCGAGCTTGATCGGCTTCACAACGAAACGCTTGAACTGCTCTCTATCGACGTCGAAACGGCAGCTGTGGGTGACGCTCCCCGAACGAGGTTGAGCGAACGAGAGGCGCCGGCCGATCGATGGTTCGCAATTATGCCACGACATGGAGTGCCGAGGTTCGAGAGGATGAGGGTTCCGGGCGAGTTGTCGATCGCTGATGCAGACGTCGCGGAGTACTGTGACAATGCCCGGCGCGAATTATTGGCGCAATTGGACGCCACCGTCGATATCGTCAGTTCCGGCATTGCCGGTTTCCTGTCGAACCATGGGGGCGAGCTGCTGGACCTTATCGGTCGCTACAACGACCTGATCGACAACCTTCAACATCAGCATCGACGGATGTAAGACGAATCCGAACCGTCGATGGCACCAGGTTGCGTTCATTCTGCAGACTTGGACTCGCGGGTTGCGACGCGCAGCTGACCGGCCGTGACCTTGCCTTCAACGGAGACGAGTTCATAGCTCACACTCTGGCCTTGGATGAGCGTTGGCAAACCAGCTTCTTCGACGGCAGACATATGGACGAATATGTCTTTACCTCCGCCGTCGGGCCTTATGAAGCCGTAACCCTTGAACTTGTTGAACCAGACTACAAATCCGTTAGTGGGCATTCGCGTAATCCAGTCCGACGCAATCATCGCAATGTGCTGAAATTTACATCGAATCCAGATGCAATCACCGTGCCAAAGAGCCCTGATTACCGCGTTGCGCGAGTTTCCATCCTTCGAGCACGCAAACGGCGCCGCGGTCGACGTACTCCTCGATCGCCGCGTAATCGATCGCGAACCAATCGAGGAGGACGCCGACCTTGCTCTCCATGCCTTGGGCTTCGCGCTACAAGATATCGGTTGGGCGTCTTGAAGGCTCAAGCCAGCGAATTCCGGTTCAGAGAGGGAGCCCGGCCCGCCAGCACGACGAAGGATCCTTCTTCCGGTTCTAGAAGTCCGGCCATGAAGTCGATAATGCCCAGTGAGACGCACATTGTGCCGTTGATGGTGGGTAATCCGGAGAAATGCAAGGAAGCGAGCGATCTCCTGCTCGCCGAGCACGGCATCTATGTCCAGCCGATCAACTATCGCGCGGGACCGAGCGGCTGCGCATCACGCCGACGCCCTATCACGGTGACAAGCTGATTGATGCGCTCGCCGAAGCGCTGGTGGATGTGTGGGGACGGATCGGATTGCCGCTGCGACATCACGCGCGCTCGCGGCAGAGTGATCGGCAGTGCGCGTCGACATGGGTCACATGGAGCGGCTATTCGGGAGGCGCGCGTTGCTCGGGGTACTGGACCGCCCAGCGGAACTGACGAATTTCCTCTCGATTGCGAGTCATGTCGGGATCGCCAATTTTTCCGAAGTAGGAAGTCAACTACGCGTTTGGCGCTTGGCTGCTGCGGGAGACGGCGATTATCGAGCGGCTCCGCCGGCGCGCGAGGATTTTCGCGCGCCAGGGCCCGGATGAACATGGACCGTCCTTCGTCGGCGAGCAAGCCACACTTCTGAAGTTCGAGGTCCGACCAACATCTAGGCCGGATGCGCGCCGACAACCTTCTGGCTCTTAAGATCCAGGTTCACATTTTCGCCGTTCGATCGCCCACGAGGCAACTTTCGCAACCAGAGACCAAGCGCTGGAACGTCGCTCGTGCGCAACGATGAGACCATCGCCGGTCCAGCCATTACGTCCAATCAAGGGGTTGGGACCCTCCGCGACGCAAATATGGTAGTCGCTTAAGTCGGCCAAATCGCTCACGCTGGAAATATCTGCCGTAGCAAGAGTGCGCGCGAGAGCCCTAACTGTTAATCGGCGTGGGGTTAGGGCGCCGATCGACATCGCAAGTCCTTGATTGGTCTCGCATGTGTGGGGCCACTGTTCGGCGCCGATTCACAGGCAAGCGCCCTCGCACCGCTTTGCGACAGCATTATACCTCACCGCGTGCGACGACCGTCGAGAACTGATACTATGCAACCCGTCGTCCTCAAGTTGTGATGAGGATCGAATGAAGCGGCGGGAGTTCATAGCGGCCACTGCGGCGTTACTCGTTTCGTCGCGGCGTTTGTGGGCGCAGGGTAGACGCCATCGACTTGGCTTTCTTGCTGTGGGTGATGGCGGCGGGCGGGCGCTCAACCAAGCCGAGCTCGCGTTGTTTGATGGGTTGCGAAACCACGGCTGGATAGACGGAAGAAACCTCATTGTTGACTATCGTTTTTCCCAACCCCCGGACCGACTGCCAGTTTCAATTTCCGATCTGATTGCTCTCCGTCCGGATGTTCTCGTCGTCGCTGCACCACAGGCAGCCGAAGCCCTGAAATCGGCGACCGCGACCATTCCCATTGTATTCGTAGCTGTGGCCGATCCCGTGGGACTCGGCCTCGTACAAAGCCTAGCGCGTCCGGGCGGCAACATAACGGGGCTTGCGACCTACGTGCCAGGAAGTTTCGTCGCAAAACGAATAGAAATCCTGCGGGAACTGGTGCCCGGCGCCTCGCAAATTGCGATCTTGGTCAATCCCGGCAACCCAATGCACAGGCTGTTGTTAGCCGATGAGGTACCAAGTACGGCGCGAAACCTCGGCGTGGCTCTGCCGATAGTTCAGGCGACCACGGCCGAGGAACTTGATGTTGCCTTTGCCTCGGCCGCAGCCCAGCGCGCCGATGCAATCATTGTTTTTGGCGATACTCTCACCGTTGTCGAGGCCCCCCGAGTTGTCGCGCTCGCGGCGAAACATCATCTGCCTGCGATTCATTTCTCCCGACAATTCGCTAGTGATGGATTGATCGTCTACGGCCCCGATATAGCCGATCTGTTCCGCCGTGCAGCAAGCTACGTCGATAAGATCCTCAAAGGCGCCAAGCCGTCTGATCTGCCGGTAGAGCAGCCGGTCAAATTCGACTTCGTGATCAACATGAAAACTGCCAAGGCACTCGGTCTCAGCGTGCCGACCTTATTGCTCCTTCGCGCCGATGAGGTGATCGAATAGAGATGCTGTTTGCTGCAATGCACGAGTCTCTTGTTGGCCCTTTGCGGACCACCAAGATCCGAGACTGCATTTCCGAAATGGGATCCTTAGCAGACATGGCACTTACTGAGAGGGAGATCACAGCCGAGGAAGTGGAGCGCGAACGCCCTCACGAACCAAAAGCGGACGTATCTGGTGCTGTTTCTGGTGCGGCGGCCGCGGTGCAGGCAACAAGAACGACGTAAGCGACTGATCACGTTAGTGGGCCCGGCAGGACTCGAACCGGCAACAGACCGTTATGAGCGGCCGCCTCTAACCATTGAGCTACAGGCCACGCGAAAGCGGCCGGAGCTATTGAGTGCACTCCCCCTTGTCTGCGCAATCATCTCGCCTGCGGCCAAAATGAATCCACGGCGTTGCCGGATTCAAGTCGCATTGCGACCCAGATCACGGCCAACGCTCGTGGTCGGGCAGGGGCGCAACACCGGGGGTTTCCATGTCCGGTCATTTGCGAATTTGTTTTGCCGCTTTTGTATGTCTTGCCGGTCTGTCGACGACGTCTGCGTCGTCGAACACATTTTCCGCATTCCTCAATGCCGATCCCGCGCCAGCCCCCGCGCCCAGTTCCGCGGAAGTGGAGTGCTTGTCGCGGCCCGGCAAGTCGACCGCCGACGGCCAGCACTGGGTCTATAGGGTGGAAGGCCGGCGCAGATGCTGGTTCCAGGTCGCCGAAGCGACCGGGACGGTGAAGCAGTCGGTTCGCGATCGTGCCGCCAAAGATCGTGCCGCCAAGGCCGAAGAGAACAAGACCACCGCGCGCAAGCGGAAGGCGGTGGATGCGCGCGCGGAGCTGCAGCGCTCCGCACCCGAGGATACGTCTCGGCCGAGCCCGTCCGCGCCCGTGCAGGTGGTCGATGCCGGTCCCGTCCTTGCGACCGGGAGCGCGACCCGCGTGTCGCCGGTTCCCCTTTCCAAGCACGACCGCCTCACGGCCGACGGGATCACGCCGCGCCAGGTCGGCGTCCAAGCTGACGTCCAAGTCGACGTGGAGGCAATGCTGGCCGCCACGCCGGCCGTCAGCGACGCGGTCGCCGCTTCGGCAACGCCGCTCGCCTTTTCCATCGCCGACGCCGGCGATGACGGGCAGGGCTGGACCTGGCTTGGCGCGCTGCTGATGGTTTTCGGGTTTCTTTTCGTCTTGAGCGCGAGTCGAACCATTCGGTGGGCCGTGCTGCTGCACCAGTTGAGGTCATCGTTCGTTCGCCAAGGGCTGCTGCTGGTCAAAGCGCGACCTCGCGGGGAGGTGGTTCGAAGAGGGCATTCGGCCTGAACCGCATGTTTCGGATCGGCTCGAGGCGTCCGCTTTCGGAGATGATGTGAGGGGCATGATGGAGGACGCCGATGCTCCCTTGATCAGGGCTCCAAGCCGCCCCCCGCGAGATCATGGCTCGCTGACGGCGCAGCTAGGATCCGTATCCGCCCAACTGCTGAACGGCTGACCGTTTGCTTGCCGCTGTTGTCTCAGCGGTTGCGTCGACCAACCCGGGAGCGTCGCCCATGAGTAAGACTTGTTTGCTTTGCTTGCCGTCCTTTGCGCCCTGGATCTGGCTGTGGCGACGCCCGCCTTTGCCAAGACGTCGCGTACAAAAGTCGTGACGGTCGCCGGGTGCTCACCAAGCTGCGTCTCCGGCGGCGACGCGATGTCCGCCGATGGCCCAAATGCGAAGTGCGCGATGTACGCTATTTAGTCGCTTCGGGAGGAAAGCAGACGTCGCACCCAATCCGCAAGCGGTCTTATTGTGCTAAAAATCTGAATGCGACAATCAGTGCCACCATGCTCGCGAAAATCAGCAGTGCGGGGAGGGGTTTTCGGGTCATTGGCCTTGTCGAATGGCGCGCAGCTGATTGACTGGGTTGAGGTCTAGGCGCTCCCTGAGACCGCACGACCTTGTCCTCTCTCGTTGGCCTCCGAGCCTGTGGTTCCGGCGCTGCGCCTACGCCTCCCATCTCATTGTAATAAGCGCTGTAGACCTCGCGAACGGCTTGGGCCGTGGACTCGGCCTCACTCATTGTCCCGAGCCGAGTTCGATAGTTAGTCAGAAAGCTTTGGGCGCCTGTGTGGCCCAACCGTCGAATCGCGCCGGAGGCTGACCACCGATTGACCAAACATCGTGGACAAACAGTAAAGGTGGTCAATCACAAGCGAACTCCACTGTTTTTGTTGATCTTTTCGCTTGCTACTTACGTTCGGGACGCAGGCCTCGCAGGTCAAAGAAGGCGTCGGCTCATGATTTACAACTCAGCTGTAACGCATTGATCTATATAGGTCTGCCATAACCGCCTTTTACGTCTAAGTGCCTGTAGTTATTTAGAAAACATCAGACTCTTAATCAGCGGGTCCCAGGTTCGAGCCCTGGTGCGCCCACCAAATAAAATCAGTCACTTAAGAGGTTTGTGGCTCAGAACGGACCTTTCGGTTGGAAAACTAGGTTGATCCATCCTGATCTTTGGTCGAGAACTAACTCACATACCTTATCCCGCTCTTTGTCTCTGCACTTCGCAGCATGAGATAGAGCACGAACATCGCCTGGTACAGGCCGATTACATGACCCATCGTAGAATGGGACACTCCAGCGGAAAAAACGGACGTTCGAGAGATTGATTTCGCAATTTGGAGCGTATCGATCGCTTGTTCGATCCATCGCTCGCAGGCGTAAGGGGACGGTTCGCACGTTGTGACTGGATATTCCGTGCTGAGCCAGAATGCGAAGTTTGGGGGTTCGAGTCACTTCCCCGCTATGTCTTCCCGCTACGGACGATCTGGTTCGCCTATTCTCGGGACCGGACGAGGTCGGTCGACTCGAGCGACAAGATTCGCGAGAGCTCAGGAGTGAACCTCGACCTTCAAGCAAGCGCTGAACGGGTCCGGCCTCACCAACTCCGAACCGCCTCCACGCGACGGGACCGCTGTCCGTCGACTCATCTTCGATGGCTAAGGCACGACGTTGGCTTATTGACTTCGGAATCGTCGCCATGCGCCGGGACTGCTCCCGGTCGACTCCGAGAACACGCGCGTGAAGTGGCTTTGATCGCCAAAGCCGGTTGCTTTGGCAATTTCAAGAAGGGAAAGTCGCGAGGTCGATAGCAGCGACTTGGCTTTCTCGACCCTCTGCTCACGCAGCCAGCGGTGCGGCGGCATGCCCATCGATTGCGCGAAGGCTCTGGAGAAATGTCCCGGCGACAACCCGCACTCGGCGGCGATGTCGGCCAGCGAAAGATCGCCGTCGAGATGCTCGCTCAACAATTCGGTCGCTCGTTTCTGCTGCCAGGGAGCAAGCCCGCCGCGAAGCCTCACGGCCGGCTGATCGATGCCGGCATATTCCTTCAGAAGATGCGCAGCGGCGGCATGCAAAACGTGGTCGACAAAAATGCGGCTCGCTTCCTGCGGCTGCGCAAGCGACGGCAGCAGCGCACTGGCCAATTGTGCCAGCGTGCGATCGGGGGACAAGACCCCGGTAGGGGCATGCAGCTCGTCCACGCGTCTTGCGCCCTGGTGCTCGAGCATTCCGTTGAGGGCGCTACGCGTGAAATAGAAGTGCACCAGCTGGAAGCCGCTCTTGAACCGGACCCGGTTGTCGTGCCTGAGATCGAGTAGCGTTGCTCCGCCCGCCGCCTGCGGCCCCTGCGGTGGCAATGGACGCTCGTTCAACCAGATTTCGCGATCCAGGCTCTCCGAAAGGGATACCGAGGCGATGATCGATTCTTCGGTCGGCAATGAGTCGGATTTTTCCCGAGATGGCTGCTCGGACCTGACCAATGTCGCCGCATACTCCTTGCGATAACCCTTTTGCCGGACGACGGAGGGAGCTTCATCGATCCGAAGAAGCTGTGCCACCGTCTGACCATATCCCTTGAGGCTCGCCATCTCTATGGTTCTCGCTCGTGGTTGTCGGCAGGTCCTTCAAATCGGCCTTTCAGGAGACGAGGGCGCGTCGCCATGCTTGCGGGTTGGCTCCGATCACCCGGTTGAAGACGCGCACCAGATGACGCTCTCCGGTAAATCCGCACTGCCTGGCGATGTGATCGATCGATATTGTCGTTTGCTTCATGATGGCCATCGCCTTCTCCAACCGTCGCTCGAGCAACCATTTGTGAGGGGGCATTCCGACCGAGTTCGTGAATGCGGCGGCAAAGGTCCTGGGCGGCAGGCCGCACTCCTGCGCGAGTTGGGCGACCGTCAAATTGCCATCGAGATGGGCGCAAATGATTTCCTTCACCCGCACTTCTTGCCATTTCGCCAGCTCAACGGCCCCGGCATCGGACTTGCCGGTCGTGGCGCCATAAGCGTGCAGAACATGCGCGGCGATCGCCGTGGTGATGTGGTCGACAAAGAGCATGTTGGCTTCGTCGGGGCGCCGGAAGGCCGGATAAAGGGAACAGCCGAGATCGCGGATCACCGCGTCGTCTATGCCGCTGCAGGGATCGTGCGCAAATTCGTCGATGTCGCGCGCCTCGTCGAGTTCGGCAATGGTGCGGAGAACGCCTCGTGGCAAGTAAAATGACATCATATGGAAGGACGAAACGCCGTAGCCTATGTACTTCCGCCGCAAGTCGAAGATGTTGGACGAACCGGCTTGGAGCGGAAGCGCATCGACGGGCTTGTCATCGATCCAGAGAACGCGTTGGGGCCAGTCACGCATATTCAGGGTGATGAGGAATGCGTTCTCCTGGGGGACCGCCGAGGTGTAGTCGTTCTCGGGAATGTCGCGCCGGACTTCCGTCACGGCGATTTCCGACTTCTGCAGAAGCGGCCGCGTGACCAGCGTTTGGGCTTCGCTGACGTGCAGCGCCTTCACCAGGTGTTGGCCGTAAGCGACTTTTTCCATCCGAGAGCTTCCCAATTCTCGTGTCTGTTCATGCCGTTGCACCCGATCATAGGGATGCCGGAGCTACCCGGGATTGTCTGAATTTGTCATCGTTTTGCAAAACCGATCAGAAAACGGCCGGTGGCGGCCGCTCCCGGGCCATTCCAGGGTGGCGTCCTCGAGCGCCTTCACCCTACAATCCGAGCAGAACCAGGCAGACCAAAGAGGCCTCTGCCGATCGGTCCACAGGGGTGAGACTATTTCGACTTTGGGTTCGAGGGCTACCGAATTCCGACGCGGTTGGCCGGCCATGATGGCGTGCCTGATTGGCCATGCGATCGGACTGCACACGCTTCCACCCTTCACGATCGGATTGTTCATCACGCCCTTGCAGCAGGAGCTTGGCTGGACCAGGACTTCGATCTCGCTCGGCATCACGATCATCACGATCGGCACGGCGCTCACCGCGCCTCTGATCGGCATTGTGGTCGACCGGGTCGGCGAACGAATTCTGATCGGGACCGGAATGCTCATGCTGGCTGCCGGCTATTTTGCCCTGAGCCTCATGAGCGGCTCGATCCTCCAATATTGGGCGATCATGGCCTTGATCGCTCTGCTCGGGGCGGGCTGCTCGCCGGTGCCGTTGTCCCGGATCATCGTTGGGCTGTTCGACCGCAACCGCGGTGCCGCTCTCGGCATCGTCCTGATCGGTACGGGTCTGGCGAGCGTCGTCGCTCCGATTTTCCTGTCGCCGATCATCGTTTCGTCGGGCTGGCGCGGGGGTTACCGCACGCTCGCATGGGTGATGCTGGCTGGGCTTCCGATCGTTGTCGGTCTCCTGGCGCTCAACGGGGTCGGCGGACCGCGACCGCGATCATCGCATGCGCGGGCAGAGGAATCCGTAACCGTCGCGGAGGTGCTCGGGCATCCTGTGTTCTTTCGCCTTCTCGTGCCGTTCGTACTGGTTGCGATCGGAACCGGCGGGGTGGTCGTGCACTTTGTGCCGATGCTGATCGATGCCGGGTTCAGTCCCGCAACCGCCGGGCCAATGGCCGGTCTTGTCGGCCTGTCGCTGGTTTCTGCCCGGTTGCTCGTCGGCGTTGCGATCGACTTCGTCTTCGCGCCTCTGGCGGCCACGCTTCTGATGGCAATAAGCTCGGCGGGCTTCATGGTGCTCGCCTTCGGCGGCCCCGGCTCCACGCCCTATGCCGCGATATTCCTGGGCATGTCGCTGGGAGCTGAGGTGGATCTCATCGTCTATCTTGCTTCCCGGTATTTTCCGGCGCGCTGTTTCGGCCGCGCCTATGGGTTCCTGTACTCGGCATTTTTGGTGACGGTGGCATTTTCACCGCTGGTCTATGCGGGGTTTCGAGAGACGATCGGAAGTTACTGGCCGGGCTTCGTCTGGGCGTCCGTGTTTCTAGCGCTGAGCAGCATCTGCTTCGCGAAGTTGCCGCGCTTCGAGACGCCGCAGCCCGACAGCTAGAGCTCGGGCCTTTCATTGCCTTCGAACAGGATGCGCTGGGCTGCGCCTTCGAGGTCGTCATACTGATCGTTTTTCAGTGTCCACATGAAGGAAGCGAGGCCTGCGAGACCCAGGCCGATCGCGATCGGCACAAGAAAGAAGAAGTCGATCATTTGCCTGCCTCACACGCCACAAGGGCTTTGGTTTCGGCGGTGTCCTCCTGCCCATTCTGCTGCATCGTCCGGACATCGAGGCGCAGCGCATTGGCCACGACCGTGACGGATGAGAGCGACATCGCAATCGCCGCAAGAAGAGGCGTGACGTGGCCGAGTGCGGCGAAGGGGATCGCCACGACGTTGTAGATGACTGCCAGCGCGAAATTCTGGCGGACCAGCACACGAGCCGCGCGAGAGATTTCGATCGCCCGAGGCACCGCCTCGAGGCTGTCACGGAGGAACACGAGGTCGGCGGCGTTGCGGCCGATATCCGAGGCCGAGGCCGGGGCCATCGAGACGTCGGCCGCCGTCAGCGCCGGCGCGTCGTTCAATCCGTCGCCCACCATCAGCACCTTGTGGCCGGCCTGTCTCAAGGCGGAGACATGCCGGATTTTTTTGGCGGGTTGGGCCTCCGAGACCCAGGGCAGGCCTAGATGTCCGGCAATTTCTCGCACCCGGCGGTCGCCGTCGCCGGATAGGATTTCCGCAGTGATGCCTGCCTTTGTCAGCTCGGCAGTGGCTTTTTGCGCGCCGTCGCGGAGGGCATCGTCGAAGGTGAAACAGGTTACCATTTCGCCGTTGGTCGAGAGCGCAACGGCTATATCGTGATCGCTGTCGGCGGCTCGTCCGTCAGCTATTGCCCAACCGGGGCGTCCCAATCGATAGACGTTGCTGCCGAGACTCGCTTCGAGGCCTTTGCCCGGATGTTCTGCCATCACATCGAACGCCATGCGGCGGGCCTTGTTGTCGAGACTAGCCAGCGCTTCCGAATAGGGATGGCGCGAATGCATCGCCATGCCGGCTGCCAAAGCAAGCATGTCGGCGCTGGTATCGCCCCTTGCGCTAACCCGCGGTTGTCCAGAAGTGAGCGTCCCCGTCTTGTCGAAGATCACGGTGTCGATCTCGGCAAGCCTTTCCAATGCGGCGCCATCCCTGAGCATGATGCCCTGTTCGAACAGCCGCCGGGCGGCGGCGACATGAACCATTGGAACGGCGAGCCCGAGTGCGCAGGGGCAGGTGATGATCAGAACGGCGATCGCAATGGTGATGGCACGATGGGCATCGCCGGAGACGATCATCCAGCCGAGGAAGGCCAGGAACGCCAAGGAGTGAACGGCTGGCGCGTAGAGCCGTGCGGCGCGGTCCGCGATCCGGCGATAGGATGCCCGCCCGGCTTCGGCGGCTTCCATCATGCGGGTCATCTCAGCGAGGAAGGAATCGGTCGCAGCTGCGGTCGCCACAATCGTCAGGGGCCCCGTCAGGTTGAGGATGCCGGCCTCGAGTTCGGTCCCTTCCTCGGCCTGAACGGGCGCGCTCTCGCCTGAGACCAGGGAATAGTCGAGCTCGGAAGTTCCCTTGACCACCCGTCCATTGACCGGGACGCGTTCGCCGGCAGCGAGCAGGATCGCCATCCCCGGCGCGATCTCATCGACCGCCACATAGGTCTGCGTGCCATCCGCGTGAAGAACGAGGGCGCCCCGAGCGCTCAGCCGTGCCAGTCCGCTCACGGCCTGTCGCGCCCTTTCGCGCATCACATGATCCAGCGTGCGGCCGACGAGAAGAAAGAACAGCAGCGACACGGCCGCGTCGAAATAGGCGTAGGGCCCGTGATGGATGGTCTCGTAAAGGCTCATTGCGAAAGTGAGCAGGACGCCGATTGAGATCGGCACGTCCATGTTGGTCTGCCCGTGTCTCACGCTGCGCCACGCGGAGCGGAAGAAGATCTGACCGGAATAGGCGAGCGTCGCGAGCGCGATCAGCGCAGAAATCCAGTGGAACAGGTCGCGTGTTGCAGCTTCAGCGCCTGCCCACACTGAAGCAGACAAAAGCATGATGTTGGTGGACGCAAATCCTGCGACCGCAAGCGCACGCAACAGTTCCGTCAGCACCGTGTCTTTGCCATTTGCGCCGATATCGTGCAGGTGAGCCCGATAGCCGATGCTCTCGAGTTTCGGCATGAACTGCGGTGGAATTTCGCCGCGCCAGACAATTGTCACGCGGCGGGTCGAGAGATTGGCGCGGGCACGAACAACGCCATCAAGCTTGGTGAGCGCCGCCTCGATCCGTTGCAGGCAGCCGCCGCAATGGATGTCGGGCACCGACAGATCAGTCTGCCGCAGGCCTGCGTCCACGATCCTGCTCGCAAGCAGGATCTCGTCATTCAGGTTTCCGGCCTGATGAAGACAGAGTTCGGCGCCGGGTGCGCAACAACTCATGGCTCAGCTCCATCCGCTCCAGCGCAGTCACTCCGTGTCCGGCTCGACGGCGCGATAGGCGTGCCAGGTGGCGTGGCCCAGCAGCGGATAGGTCACGATCAGTCCGAGCATGCCGGTCGCGAGACTTATCAGGAACAAGACGAGCACGATTGTCGCCCAAATCAGCATCACGCGCAGATTGTTGCAGACGAGGGCCATGCTGGATGCCATCGCGGTCAGCGCGTCCGTGCGCCGGTCGAGCAGCATCGGAATGGAGAAGACACTGATCGCAAAGGAGAACGCCGCAAATAGCCCGCCCACGACCGTGCCAACGATAAGCATGGCCCAGCCGGTCGCGGTGGTGAACAGCATCGGTGCGACGCGATCGAGCCCCGGAAACGCGACCATACCGAAGAACAGAGCGTAGATTAGTACAGCCGCCCGGATCCAGACGATCATGAGCAGGGAGAGCAGGACGCCGGTGAACAGAATCTGGCCGCCAGAGCTCGGTCTAACGAGATAAAGATTTTCCCAGCGTATCGGTTTTCCGCTTTCGATCCGCCGGCTCTTCTCATAGAGCCCAACAGCCAGGATCGGGCCGATCACCATGAAGCCCGCGAAGAGCGGAAACAGGATGTAGTCGCGTTTCAGCGCAATCAGGCCGGCGACCAAGCCGATCGAGATGGCGAAGATCAGCGCGCCGTAGGAGAGGCTCATCTGTATCTGCGTCGCGAAATCGCGCCAGCCCTGTTCCAACCATTTGAACGGGTCGCGCGCGGTCAATGGGCGAGCCCATCTGTTGACTGTCGCGAGCGGCGGCGCCACGGAAGGAAGCATTGTCATTGCTCGTGTCCTTCTGCAGAAACTGAGGTCGCGGGAGGCGAGCAGGATGATTGGGCTGCCCGGTAAGGGCCGGTCGTGTGGCCGGTTTCGTCCCGGCGGAGATGGCTGACGCATTCCGGTTGCGACGTCACGGCGACGTACACGAGATGCGCGTTGGCAACCACGACGAAGGCCAGCCCGCACGCGACCAGGAGCCAGAGCCAGATCGCTGCCCTGCCTTTCCTCTGTTGACTGACAGCAAATGCGTTCATGGGCCGACCATCCTCTTGTCGACGACGTAGAGCGTCAGGATCTTGCGGTCGAGCTTGGACAGCCGATCTTCCCAGGTCGGCATGTGACCCTGACGCCCGCCCCAGACGGTGGTGTCGATGGTGTCGAAGTCGCCGCCATAGATCCAGTAGCGATCGGTCAGGTTGGGGGCGCCGACTTCCGGATTGCCTTTCGCATCTGAGCCGTGGCATGCGACGCAATTGGCGGCGAACAGTGCCTTGCCGGGTTCGACTCGCGCGGGATCGATGTCCTTGGCGTCCGGATGCGACAGGGAATAGACAAAGCTCGCCACCTTGAGGACGTCCTGCCGCGCCAGCATCTGGTCGTGGCCGAATGCCGGCATTTGCGAGACGTGCGTGTCAGGGTGCGCGGAGTTGACGCCGACGCGGATGGTGTTGAAGATCTCCTCTGGCTTGCCGCCCCACAGCCATGACGTCGTCGTCAGGTTGGGGAATCCAGGGCCGCCTTTGGCATCGACGCCGTGACATGCCGCGCAATTGTTGCCGAACAGGGTGCGGCCGGTCTCGCGCACAACGTTCATCAGCCCCGGATCGGATTGGATCTCCGCAAAATCTTCGGTCTCGATGCGCCTGGACCAGACGCTACGTTCCAACGCGGCCTCGTGGAGCGAGGCCGCGACGAGTTTCCGCTGGTCGATGCCAAGTAGCCCCTTGGTGTAGGTGACGCCCAGCGGCCACGCCGGCATCAGAACCCAGTACCCGACCGAGAACAGGAATGCCAAGGTCAGGAAGAAATAGAGCACGCGCGGAACCGGCGTGTTCAATTCCTTCAGGCCGCCGCCCCATTCATGGCCGGTCGTGAGATAACCGGTATAGCTGTCGCGATCCTGTTGCTCTACTCCCATGGTCCTGCCTCATCGCGAAAGATGGATTGGGCGGCGTCATCAAACTGTTTCCTGTTCGACGGCCGCATGGCGTAGATCACCACGGCGACCGACAGTGCGATCAGGTAAAACAGGCCGAACGACTTCGAGAGCCCGACGAGGAACGCATGCTCGATCATTGTTCTGCCCCGCCTTGTGCAATTGTCTTGTGCGCGGCGTCGGTGAGGCGGCCCAGGATCTGGAGGTAGGCGACCAGTGCATCCATCTCGGTGAGATGGCTGGGGTTGCCGTCGAACGCTCGCATCGTAGTGGCTTTGCCGTAGCGCTTGGTCACGCCATCAGCCAGCGGCGAGTCCGGATTGGACTGCGCATAGGCGTCCGCGGCGGCATTGGCGATCATGTCGTCGGTGTAGGGCACGCCGACTGCACGCTGGGCCTTCAGATGCAGGCCGAGATCGTCGGTGCGCAATTCCGTGGTCAGCAGCCAGCCATAGGCCGGCATGACCGAGACCGGCACGACGTCGCGGGGATTGTTCAGGTGCTCGACGTGCCACGGATCGGAATATTTCTCGCCGATCCGGGCGAGGTCCGGTCCGGTGCGCTTCGAGCCCCACAGCATTGGATGGTCGTATTTGGATTCGACCGCGAGCGAGTAGGGGCCGTAACGGTCGACCTCGTCGCGCAGGGTGCGGATCATCTGGGAGTGACAGGCATAGCAACCCTCGCGGATATAGATGTTGCGGCCGGCGAGCTCGAGCGGGGTGTAGACCCGCATATCCGGTGCATCTTCCACGGTCTGGTGGATCGTGAAGAGCGGCGCGATCTCGACCAGGCCGCCGATGCTTGCGGCGCAAATGATCCCAAGCGTCAGGCCGATCGCCTTGCGCTCCAGCCGATAGTGAAATCCGAAGAATGACATGGCACATTACTCCGCTGCCTGGAGCGCGCCGGCACCGACCACAGCTGGCTCGGGGACATCGCTCGTCCGGCTTGCCGATGCTCCCGGCACTCTGATCGTCATCCAGATGTTGTAGGCACCGAGACACCCGCCGATCAGGAACAGCAGTCCACCGACGGCACGCGCGATGTAATAGGGATGCATCGCGATCAGCGTGTCGACAAAGGAATACGCGAGGGTGCCGCTCTCATTGTAGGTCCGCCACATCAGCCCCTGGACGATGCCGGAATTCCACATCGCGAAGACGTAGATGACGCTGCCGGACAGGGCGAGCCAGAAATGCGCCTCGACAAGCCTTGGCGAGTACATGCGCTCGCGCTTCCACAGCCACGGCACACAGGCATAGATCGACCCGAACGTGATCATCGCGACCCAGCCGAGCGCGCCGGCATGGACATGGCCGATCGTCCAGTCAGTATAGTGCGAGAGCGAATTCACCGAACGGATCGCCATGAACGATCCTTCGAAGGTGGTCAAACCGTAGAACACGCCCGCGACCATCATGAAGCGTAGCGTGGCGTCGTCGCGCACCTTGTCCCAGGCGCCATTCAGCGTCAGCAGCACATTGCCGGCGGACGCCCATGACGGGATCAGCAGCATTAGCGAGAAGGTCATGCCGAGCGTCTGCACCCATTGCGGCAGCGCCGTAAAGTGTAGGTGATGCGAGCCGGCCCACATGTAGAAAAAGGTGATGCCCCAGAAGCTGATGATGGACATCCGGTAGGAGTAGATCGGCCGTCCCGCGCGCATCGGCAGGAAGTAGTACATCATGCCGAGGAAGCCGGCGGTGAGGAAGAACGCGACGGCGTTGTGCCCGTACCACCACTGCGTCATCGCGTCCTGCACGCCCGAGAAGGCCGAATAACTCTTGGCATGGCCGAGCGACACCGGGACGGCGAGGTTGTTGACGATGTGAAGGATCGCCACGACCAGGATGAACGCCATGTAGTACCAGTTCGAGACGTAGATGTGCGGCTCCTTGCGCCGCGCCAGGGTGCGCAGGTAGAGGACGAAATAGGTCACCCACACCACGACCAGCCACAGATCGGTGTACCATTCCGGCTCGGCGTACTCCTTGGACTGGGTCACGCCCATCAGGTAGCCGGTGACCGCAAGCAGGCAGAACAAGTTGTAGCCGAACACCACGAACCACGGGGTCACCTGGTCGGGCAGGCGGGCGCGGGATGTCCGCTGCATCACGTAGAACGAGGTGGCGATCAGCGCGTTGCCGCCAAAGCCGAAGATCACCGACGTGGTGTGCACCGGCCGCAACCGGCCGAAGCTCGACCAGGCCTGGCCGAAGGTCAGGTCCGGATAGGCGAGCTGCCAGGCAACCCAGTCGCCGACGGCAAGACCGATCACGGCCCACGCCATGGAGAGGACGATGCCGACCTTGCTGGGATCGTCGTAGTAGGAGGCAAGACGGTCTTCGGACGGCGCCGGCGTATAGTAGTTTGCGCCGATCCGGAAGATCATCAGGAAGGCGACGAGGAAGATCAGCGCGCCATGAATGCCCATCGGATCGCCGCGGCCGACGATGACGATGAGCCCGCCACAAATGGCGACAGCCACGCTGATCAGAATCGCGCGCTGCCTCTCGATAACTGTAAGTTGGGCGATCATTTTGGCTGCCTCTGCGCAGTTCGAAATATGACCGCGTCAGTGTGGCCCGTGAGTAGGCGGCTTTCGCGAAGGCGCTTGCCAATTCGAGGACGTCCTTGCGGCGTTCTTAGCCGGACCACACCGCGTCCTTTCAGCGCCGATATCGTGGTGCTAGGCTCGATGCCGGCGGGGAGTACCTGCTCCTCGTTTCATACCGAACGGGAGGACGACATGTCTGAGAGCGTCTACAAGATCATCGAACTGGTCGGGACCAGCAGCGACTCCTGGGAGAAGGCTGCGGCCAATGCGGTCGAGCAGGCCGCAAAAACTCTCCGGGATCTCCGCGTTGCCGAAGTCATCAAACTCGACATGCAACTGGACGCCAAGGGCAAGGTCGAGTCCTATCGCGCCAAGCTGAACGTCTCCTTCAAGTTCGAAGGCACTTGAGCTTGATCAGCCTCGCTCCGCTTGTGGGGCGAGGCGTTGCTTTGGACACCTTGAATAGTCGGCGCGCGCATCTTGATCAAACAGCAGGAACGGCTTCGCTAGCCTGCGCGCCCTCGATCATGAGGTTCGAGATCGTGTCAAATACGGAAATCCAGGCCGCGCGGATCTCCGGGGTGAATTCGTCGCCGAGGAATTCGGCGAGGGTGAGCACCAGGGCGGCGGCGACCTTGTCGTAGTGGTTGGTAAGTGCCCCATACCGGCAATGACGCTGTCCCAGCGCCTGCACACCGCCCCTGAGGTCCATGATCCGGTTCAGTCCCTTGACCAGTGAGCTCAGCATGGACACCAGCATGTTGTACTGGACCGCCAGATCGTTCTTGAACAGCGGCCGAAGCTCCGGATTGGATTCGAAGAGGATAGCGTAGAAACGTTCGCCGAACGCGATCAGGCGTGGCGCGATCCGATGGAAGGATGATTGGACCAAAAGAATCGAATCCGGCTTGTTGAATCCGTCGCAGCGGTAGAGGCCGGCAGTTTCCGACATGCCCTTGAGTTGGAGCTTGTTGCAGGGGCCGGTACGAAGGTCGCCAGGCAGATGAGCCAAAACGCTCTCGCTGAGCAGGATTGGGGCGTCGAGTTGTCTTGTCATGCGCTCGATGCGGCTGGCGACGTTCACCGTATTGCCGATGACCGTCACCTGCCGTTTCCCGGGGTGACCGATGCGACCCAGGATCACGGGGCCGCAATGGACGCCGATGGCAAGTCGAAGCGAAATGTTGAGATCGCGCTCGAAGATCGGCGAGAGCCGTTGTGCAGCGTCCTGCATCCCGAGCGCCGCACGTACCGCATTTCGGCATGCAACGGCCGGAGACTCGCCTCTGATACCAAAGACCGCCAGGAGGCCATCGCCGATATATTTGTCGACGAACCCGTTGTTGTTCAGCACGACTTCGGCCGCAGCCGCGAAGTGGCCGTTCAGGAAGTAGACGACGTCGTAGGGCAGGCTCTTCTCGGTCTGACCCGTGAAGTTGCGGATGTCACAGAAGAGGACGGCGACGTCGAGTTCTCGTTCTTCGACGGCGGAGGGTGCGCCTAGCTCGTCAAGATCGAGAACGACAACGTCCTGTGGACTTTGCAGCAGCCGGCGGGCCACGACATTCCCGTGGACCCTAGTCTGGCAGGCGAGGCGGGTGAAATCGTCCCACCCGCGCTCCGATGCGACGTTCTCTTCGAGCGGCGTCCGGGGAGAGACATGCGAGAGGCCGTCGAGGATCTGGACGCGACAGGTCGTGCAACGTGCGTGGCCGCCACATTGGTGGTGGTGCGGAAGCCGGTTCTGGATGGACGCCTCAAGCAAGGTCTGGCCATCGGCCGCCTCGATCGTCGTTCCATGGGAGTAGGTTATTCGATGCACGGCGTTCAGCTCCAGGGGCGCGTCGATCAATCTTCTCCCCGGGTCATCGCGACGACGTCACTGGCCGGAAAAATTTCCTTCAAGGCGGCGTCGAGTGAGTTGATCTCGCGCGGCCGGCCGGCCTCCGGCCTGACCGCGAAGAGGAGCTCCAGCGGTTGGCTCGACCTTCCATATGGCGTATTTGCGGAATTCTTTGGCTGTGAGCCGTCCAACGATCTAGTTGTACCCGGCATCGGAGCGCACCTTTCCGCGAAATACCCAATAGGACCAACCTGAATAGGTAAGGATCACCGGAAGCAGGAATAGCGTGCCGACCAGCAGGAAAGCCTGCGTGCGCGGCGACGAGGCTGCGTCCCAAAGCGTCAGCTGGTACGGCACGATCATCGGATAGAGGCTGATCGCAATGCCGAGATAGGAAAGCAGGAACAGGCCGATGGCGGCAAGGAAGGGCGTCGCTTCGGCTCTGCTGCCGAGCGCGCGCCAGGCGGCATGCGCAACCAGCGCCGTGAGTGCCGGCACCGGGGCGAAGAACAACATGTTGGGCCAGGTGAACCAGCGCGCGGCGACGCTCGGGCTTATCATTGGCGTCCAGATGGAGACGATGCCGATCGCGACGCCGACGCCGACGAGGCAGACTCGTCCGTGTCGGCGGGCCGCGGCCTGCACCTCGCCCTCAGTCTTCAGAATCAGCCAGCCGGCGCCAAGAAGGCCGTAGCCGAACATCAGGGCGATGCCGGTCAGGACGGAAAAGGGGGTGAGAAACGCGAACGACGTACCGCCGAACTGACCATCAACGACCGGAAAGCCCTGGATGAAGGCGCCGAGCACGGTGCCTTGCGCGAAGGTCGCAATGCCGGATCCGTAGCAGAACGCGTGATCCCAGAACGTCCGGTTTTCTGCATCTCGAAAGCGGAATTCAAACGCCAGGCCGCGGAATACGAGGGCGAGCAGCATCACCAAGATCGGAAAATAGACCGCGGGAATGATGACGGCGAAGGCGACAGGAAACGCAGCCATGAGGCCAATGCCGCCGAGCAGAAGCCACGTTTCGTTGCCGTCCCAGATCGGGGCGATCGAATTCATGATGGTGTTTCGCGCGTGCGCTTCAGGCGCGAGGCCATAGAGCATGCCGACGCCGAGGTCGAAGCCGTCGAGCAGCACATAGAAGAACACCGCGAGCCCCAGAATGAGCGTCCAGATCGGTACGAGGTCGAGAACCGGGGTCATCGCGCGTCTCCCTTCACGGTTGCAATCGCGGGTGCAAGAACCGGTGCAGCCGGCCGGCCCGCTGCGATCGCGGCGTCGGAGTCCGCTACCTCCATGGGTCCCTTTCGCACCAGCCGGAGCATCAGGACGAGGCCCCAGGGGTAGATCAGCAGATACACGGCCATGTAGCCCAGCAACGACAACGTCACGTCGGAGGTCGTCAATGAGGGGGACACCGAGGCGGTAGTGCGCAAGAGCCCGTAGATCGTCCAAGGCTGGCGGCCGACTTCGGTGACGAACCAGCCGGCGATAACGGCGATGAACCCCAGTGGAAGGCCGTATTGGCAGAGCCGCAGGAAAAGCGGCGTGTCGTAAAGGCGTTCGCGCCAGCGCAACCACCCGCCGACTGCAACCAGCATCAACATCAGCCCGGCGCAGCCGACCATGACGCGGAATGCGAAGAACGGAATCGCAACGGGTGGTCGCCGGTCGGCGGGGAAGTCCTTCAACCCCTTCACCTGACCGTCGAGGTCGTGCGTCAGGATCAGGCTGCCCAGATAGGGGATTTCGATCGCATATCTGTTCTGTTCGGCCTTGTCATCCGGAATGGCGAAGAGCGTCAGCGGCACGCGGCTCGCCGTCTCCCAGCGCGCCTCGATTGCCGCCAGTTTCGCCGGCTGATGTTCGCGCGTATTGAGGCCGTGAAGATCACCCACAACAATCTGCACCGGTACCAGCACGGTCAACATCCAGAGTGCCATCGACAACATGGTGCGCGATTCCGCCGGCGCACGGTCGCGGCGGATGAGATAGGCTCCGACGCCGAGGACGACGAAGCCGGTGGTGGTGAAGAAGGCGATGACCGTATGTGCCAGCCGGTATGGGAAGGACGGATTGAAGATCACTTCGATCCAGTTTGCCGGGAAGAACTGTCCGTTGACGATCTCATATCCCGCCGGCGTCTGCATCCAGCTGTTGGCCGAGAGAATCCAGAAGGACGAGAACAGCGTCCCCAATGCCACCATGAGTGCCGCAACGAAGTGGGCCCAGGGCGGCACCAACTTGCGGCCGAATAACAAGACGCCGAGAAAAGCCGCTTCCAGGAAGAAGGCCGTCAATCCTTCATAGGCGAACAAGGGAGAGAGCACGTTTGCGCCGGCGGACGTGAAGCGGCTCCAATTGGTGCCGAACTGGAACGGCATGATGATGCCGGTGACGACGCCCATGCCGAATGCGATGGCAAAGATCTTTGTCCAGAAAGTGGAGACGCGGGCGTAGACCTCACGCCCGGTCTTGAGGCTCAGGCCTTCGACGACCGCGATAAACGACGCCGCCCCGACCGTAAATGCTGGCAACAGGATGTGCCAGCCGATGACCCAAGCAAACTGTATTCGCGACAACAGCACAGGATCGAACGACATCGCGGACCTCACATGGTCGGGTGAACGTGGGGTGAAGCTGCCCTCTCCGAGCGGCTTTCGACCGTTGCATGCTGATATGTCGAACTGCCCGGTCGAGGCTGGCATGGGTTTGACGGTCGCAGGACGATCTTGCCGCATTCCGCTCCGATGCCGCCGGTCGCCGCAGTGCTCCGCGCGGATCGCACAAACTGCTCAAGGGCAAGGGGCGGGCAGCGAACACCGCAAGGACGTTCTAGGCCTGGCAACCGCGTTCAAGAACGATTTGGGGGGTCGAAGTAGGTCTCGTCCCGCAATGGGCAGGCGGCTTCAGCAAGAAATCGTCAGGTAGGTCGATGAGCACCGTTTTTTCCGAAAATCTTCCGCAAGGGGCGGGGGCGCCGACCACATCCTCTCAACAGAGGCGGCAGCGTGTCTTGATCATCGGCGGAGGATTCGCCGGTATCGCAGCAGCGCAGGCACTGAAGAAGTCCGACGTCGAGGTCGTTCTGATGGACCGACGCAACCACCACATCTTTCAGCCACTCCTCTATCAGGTGGCGACCGCGGTCCTCGCGCCTGCGGAGATCGCAACGCCGATCCGCCAACTCGAGGCGAAGCAGAAGAATCTCAGCGTGGTGCTCGCCGAGGTCACCGGCATCAATCTGCGCTTGCGCTTGGTCGAGGCGATTTATCCCGGACTTGGCGTCCGTAAGCTCGAATTCGACTACCTCATCGTCGCCACCGGGATGCGGCCGAGCTATTTCGGCCATGACGAGTTCGCCGTGCATGCCCCTGGCCTCAAGAGCCTTAATGATGCAGAGACCATTCGAACCAAGATCCTGGGTGCCTTCGAGTTGGCCGAGTCCACTGAGGACGAGGCCGAGCGTGCCCGCCAGATGACTTTTGTGCTGGTAGGCGCCGGTCCGACCGGCGTCGAGCTGGCGGCCTCGATCGCGCAGATGGTGTCGATCACATTGCGCAAGAACTTTCGCAGCATCGACCCAGCCAGGAGCCGGATTGTCCTCGTCGACGGTGGAAGCCGCATTCTGCCGAGTTTCGCCGAGTCCCTGTCCAAGAAGGCTGCGCGGCGGCTGGAACGGCTCGGGGTCGAGGTCAAGACCGGCTTGAAGGTCGAAAAGGTCGACGAGCAAGGAGTTGTCGCGAGCGGTGAGCGCATTGACAGCGCGACGGTGCTGTGGACGGCGGGCGTTACAGCGTCGCCGGTCGTAAAAATGCTCGGCACCCAGATGGACCGCGCGGGTCGCGCGCTGGTTGGCCCCTTCATGGATATCGCCGAAGCGCCCAATGTGTTCGTGGCCGGCGACGCCACATCGTTCAGCCAGGATGGACATCCCGTTCCTGGCGTGGCCCAGGCTGCAGTCCAGCAGGGGAGGTACGTCGGGCGGCTGGTCGCCAAGCGTATCAACGGGCGCAGCGATGGTCGTCCGTTCCGCTACCGCAGCAAAGGCAACATGGCGGTGGTCGGGAAGAATTTCGCGATTCTGGAGGCCGGCCGCCTGCGCACCTGCGGCTTCGTGACCTGGATCGTCTGGGCTGTCCTCCACGTGCTGGCGCTGCCCCAGCTCCAGAACCGGTACCGGGTGCAGACGCAATGGTTCTGGTCCTATCTGACCGGCCAGCGCAGCTCGCGGTTGATTGCGGAAGCGCCTCGTCCCATCGACCCCGGCAAACAGAAACCTGCACCATGACCGCATCATCCGCAGCCTTGAAAACCGTCCGCTGGATCGCTCTTGCCGGAGCATTGCTTGGCCTCGGCACATTCCTTTGGTTTGCAACTCGACCGCCTCCTTTGACGATACAGGGGGAGATATCGGCGAACCGCGTGGATATCAGCCCGCGCGTCAACGGACGGGTGGCTAAGCTCGGCGCCAATGTCGGCGATACCGTCACGCGTGGCGCACAGCTCGCAGAGCTGCAAAGTCCGCAGCTTTCAGCTTCGCTGCTGGCGACGCGTGCGGCCCTCGCCGTCGCGAAGGCGGACTATGACCGCGTTCACAGCACGCGGCCGGAAGTGATCGCGTCACGAAAGGCCGACTTGGCGGCGGCCGAAGCCGACGTGGTTCTTAACAAGGAGACCTACGACCGGCAGGCACATCTTATCACTACGGGTTTTACGCCGCAGCAGAAGGTCGACGAGGCAACCCGGAATCTGGAGATGGCGACCCGCAAACGCGATGCGGCCCAAGCTGCCCTGGACCTGGCGGTAAAGGGAGCCAGCGATGAGGAGAAGGCGCTTGCAGGGGCGCAGGTGAAACAGGCTGAAGCGAGTCTGAATCAGCGCGAAGTCGACGTTTCAGAACTGACCGTACTGGCACCCATCTCCGGCCAGATCACCAGCCGCGTCGCCGAACTCGGTGAGAACTTCAGCGCAGGCGCGCCCCTGTTCTCGCTGATCGACATGGACGATCTCTGGTTTACCTTCAACCTGCGGGAGGATCTGCTCGCCGGCTTGAAGATCGACGATCAGTTCGACGTGATGGTCCCGGCACTCAAGTCGAAGACCGTTCCTGTCCGCGTCACCATGATCAATGTTCAGGGGCAGTACGCGACCTGGCGTGCGACGCGTGCGACCGGCGACTTCGACCTGCGGACGTTCGAGGTGCGCGCAAAGCCGCTGCAGCCGGTCGACGGGCTGCGGCCTGGCATGAGTGCCATCGCCGCCTGGTCGGCGCGGGTGCGCTGACATGCAACGCCGTGACCGCGAGCGCCCGGGCTTTTCGCTAGTGTTCTGGCGCGAGCTCGCCTGGTTGCGGCGGCGTCCATTGCTGCTGATGCTGACCGTCGCACTGCCGCTGGTCCTAATGCTGCTCCTGACAGCGATTTTGAGCGCGGGCCTTGCCACCCGGCTACCGATTGCTGTCCTTGATCTCGACGGTTCCGAGTTGTCCCGCTCCGTCATCCGCGCGGTCGACGCTACCCCGGATACTGCCGCGGTGCTGCACGTCGCCGAACTGTCCGAAGGGCGGCATCTGATCGTGGCGCGAAAAATCCGCGGTTTGTTGCTGCTGCCACGCAATCTCGAGCGCGATGTCTTTGCCGGCCGGCGCCCGGAAGTCGTCTTCTTCTACAACACGCAGACTTTCACCGTCGGCAATCTGGTGCTGCGCGGGGCCAACGCGGCCATACCAACGGTCGCTGCCGGAATCCGGATATCGCTACGGACCGCCGAAGGGCAGCCGGTGGAAGAGGCGCAGGCTGCGATCACTCCGATCCCGTTGCAGACGCATGCGCTGTTCAATTCGACGCTCAATTATGTGCACTTCCTGCTGGCTGCCCTGCTCCCGGCGGTGCTGCAGACCGTCGTGGTGACGACGATGGCCTATGCCGTCGGCCTCGATGTCGAGACCCGTCATCGCTTCGCGGTGTTGCGGCGCCTCGGCGGAGGTCTGTTGCCCGCGATGTTCGGAAAGATGCTTCCCTATACCATCCTGTTCCTGTCGATGCTCGGTGTCGCCGATGCCGTGCTGTTCAAGGTCCTTGAGCTGCCGTTGCGGGGCGAACCGGTCGTGCTCGTGCTTGCCGGCTTCATGTTCGTCCTAGCGTGCCAATTCATCGGCGCGCTGCTGGCACTGTTGCTCCGGCCGGTCGCCGCGGCGGTGAGCATTGCGACGCTGCTTACGGCGCCAGCGTTCGGCTTCATGGGCATCGGCTTTCCCAGGCTCGGCATGAACCATTTCGCCTACGGCTATGGCGAGCTATTGCCGGGCACCTGGTACCTGATGGCCCGGATCGACCAGACCATCCGGGGAACACCGATAGATTTGTCCTGGAAGCCGGTGCTCGTGCTGACCGGATTCGTCATCGTGCTTGTCATCCTGACGGCGCTGCGGGTTCTGGCGATGCGCCGCCACATCCAGGGAGATGGGCCATGAAGATGTTGCTGGCTGTCTTCCGCAACGAAATCAGCCGGCTGTTCTCTCTGCGTCCGGTGTTATCGGTGATCGTGGTTGCCGCCGGCGTCTATGCGGTGTTCTACCCACAACCGTATCTCAACGAAGCGCTGCGCAAGGTTCCGATTGCGATCGTCGACCAGGACCGCACCCAGACCAGCCGCCTGTTGGCCCGGCTGATCGATGCGACGCCGGATGTCTCTGTCGCCGAGGTGCTGCCGGACATGCCGACCGCGCAGCGCGAGGTCTACACGCGCAGGATCTTCGGGATCCTGCTGATCCCGCAGCATTTCGAGCGGGATCTGCTGCACGGCCGCGCTTCTCCGATCGCGCTCTATGCGGATGCCAGCTACTTTCTCATGTATCAGCGCATGAATGGCGCGGTGACAGCCGTCTCCCGCACGCTCGGGACGAATTTCGAGATCGCGCGCCTGGTCAATCTTGGCGTCGACCCGCCCGTGGCGGCCGCGGCGACCGATCCGATGCCGTTCGTTCCGGTGCCCTTGTTCAACCCGCAGGGCGGCTACGCGACCTATATCCTTCCGGCCGCCTTCGTCCTTATCCTCCAGCAGACCCTGTTGATCGGAGTGGGACTGCTCGGCACGATGCCGGGCGGCATGGTGGCGATGGCTGGAGGCGCGCGCCTGCGGTTGAGCGATCGGATCTTCGACTCGATTGGAACGGTCGCCGGCAAGCTGCTTGCTTACCTCGTTGTCCATGTCGTGATCGTCTCGGTTTATTTGATTGGTCTGCCATATCTCTACGGCCTTCCGCGGCTCGGCTCGGTCGCGACCGTTTTGGCCATTGCCGTGCCGTTTTCACTGGCTGTAGGTGCTCTTGGGCTCGTCGTCGCTGCCATCTTCCGCAAGCCGCTAGCCGTTCAGCTCGTGTTTGCGGCGATCGGTTTGCCGTTCTTCTTTCTCGCGGGTTTCGCCTGGCCCGCCGAGGCAATGCCCATCGCTGTGAGGTGGCTGGCGCACCTGTTGCCGAGCACGCTCGCGATCGACGGCCTGGTCGATGTCGCCCAGCTCGGCGCCAGCCTGTCCGATGTCCGCAGCGAGTTTCTTGGCCTCTGGCTACTCGCGGCCGGCTATGCCGCCATTGCCGTGATGATCGAGTTCAGCAAAAGGCACCGCGCGCCGGATACCGCACTCGCTTAGGGATCACCGCAATGGATGCCTCGATCATTTCGGCCTTGGCCGCTCTCACAGGAACCGCTGTTGGCGGATTGACCAGCGTGCTTGCGAACTGGCTCAGCCACCGGCTCCAGACCCGCGCCCAATGGTTGTCACACGAGAAGAACCGCCGGCAGAACCTGTATCGCGAGTTCATAGAGCAGGCCTCGAAGTGCTATATCGACGCCCTCCAGCATGACGAGGCCGATATCCCCGATCTCGTTGGGGTCTACGCCAAGCTCAACCGGATGCGGGTGCTGTCGAGTCAGCCCGTCATCGATAGCGCCGACCACATCACAAGGAAAATCCTTGACGTCTACCTCGAGCCCGACAAGACATTCGTCGAGCTTCGCGATATGGCGAACAACGGTACGATCGACCTGCTGCGCGAGTTCAGCCTGGCCTGCCGGATCGAGTTCGAGCAACTGGACCACGGGCGACTCTGAAACCTAGCCTGTCCGCGAAACGGTTCATTCGGCGGCGGCCGCTGCCGGAACGAAGGGCAGACGCAGCTTCCCCCAGACGTCGACCAATGCATCCCTGAGCCGGTCAATCAGCATTCCATCGTGGTACGGCGTCGGCGTGATGCGGAGCCGCTCGGATCCCCTGGCGACAGTGGGATAGTTGATGGGCTGGAGGTAGATCCCATGCTCGTTGAGCAGCAGGTCGCTCGCCTCCTTGCACAGGCGGGCGTCGCCGACCATCAGCGGCACGATATGCGTGCTGGTCGGCATGATCGGAAGGCCGGCCTCGGCCAGGACCTGCTTCACTCGCGCGGCATTGCTCTGCTGCCGCTGACGTTCACTGTCCGAGCTCTTGAGATGACGAATGGCGGCAGTCGCCGCCGCGCAGAGGGGAGGGGGCAGGGCGGTGGTGAAGATGAAGCCTGCGGCGTGGGAGCGCACTGCATCAACTAGATTGTGGCTGCCGGCAATATACCCGCCGAGGCATCCGAACGCCTTGGCGAGCGTGCCTTCGATCACGTCGACGCGGTGCATCGCACCGTCCCGCGCCGCGATGCCTGCGCCCCTTGGCCCGTACATGCCGACCGCATGGACCTCGTCGCAATAGGTCATGGCTCCGTAGCGCTGGGCGAGGTCGCAGATCCGGTTGACTGGCGCGGTGTCGCCATCCATGGAGTAAAGGCTCTCGAACAGAATGAGCTTTGGACGTGACGGCTCGGCCGCCAGCAGCCGCTCGAGTACAGCCATGTCATTGTGGCGCCAGATCTTCCGCTCGACACCGGACTGCCTGATCCCCTCGATCATGGAGTTGTGGTTGAGCTCGTCCGACAGGATCAGGCAGTCGGGAACGAGTTTCGCGATCGTGGAAATACCGGTCTGGTTCGAAACATAGCCAGAGGTGAACAGCAATGCCGCCTGCTTGCCGTGCAGATCGGCGAGCTCGTGCTCGAGCTCGACCAGGGGAGAGTTGGTGCCCGCGATATTGCGGGTGCCGCCGGCGCCGATACCGGTCCTCGTTGCAGTCTCGGTCAGCGCCTGGACCACCCTCGGATGCTGGCTCATGCCGAGATAGTCGTTCGAGCACCACATCACGATCCTGCGTGGTCCGGAGGGTGTTTTCCAGACTGCGAACGGACATTGGCCCGCGATCCGCTCGATCTCGATGAAGATGCGATAGCGTTGCTCATCGTGCAGGCGCCTGAGGGCGTCGCTGAAGAAATCATCATAGATCATGAAGGATCTCCGCATGATGCGCTGCGCCGGCCGTCATTGGCCGGCGCGGGAGATTTCTGAACAACAGCCTGGACGGCGGTCAAGCCGCGGAGGACTTATGCTCCTTGGCGCGCGGCACGGCGCCGCTGACGAGCAATCCCTCGATCCGGCCGTCGTCAAAGCCCAGCTGCTTCAGGATCTCCGTGTTGTGCTCGCCGAGTTCCGGCGCGCGTTTGGCGGCGACCTTGGTCACGCCATGGACCTGGAGCGGACTGCTGATCGTGAACGTCAGGTTGCCGCCGGCGCCTTCGAGCGGGACCACGATGTCGTTCTCGTGCAACTGCGGGTCCTTGACGACCTCGTAGGGCGCCCGGACCACACCGAAGGTGACGTGGCTATGGTCGAAAACATCGTGCCAATGCGACATTGGCTGTGCGCGGAAGACGTGGTCGAGGATCGCCGTGAGCTGTGGGGCGTTCGCCACCAGCTTTGCTGCATCCGAGAAACGGGCATCGGACAGCAGGTCCGGTCGACCGATGCCGGTCGCGAAGGCGGGCCAGTGATCCGGCGTCAGCACAATGAGGAACCAGGTTTCGTCGGCGGCCTGGTAGACGTTGAAGATGGCGTTCGGGGGGCTCTTTCGATCATGCAACGGATAGAATTGCGCGTCGCAGAGCGCAGCCTGCACCGAGACGCCGCACGCCCAGACACCCGAGGCGAGCAGCGAGGTCGTCACGTAGGAGCCTTGTCCCGTCCGCTCGCGCCGATACAGCGCGGTCACGATGGCCGAGTAGAGGCTAACCGCCGTGGCATGATCGCCGCTGCCGGAGACCGGCAGCGTCGGCGGTGCGCCAGCGTCCCGGGTGAGGGAGAGCAGGCCGCTCCGCGCCCAATAGGACGTGATATCGAAACCGGGAAGATCGGCGTCGGGTCCCTTGTCGCCATAGCCGGTAACGTCGGCGTAGATCAGGCGGGGGTTCCAGACAGCGACATCCTCATAGTTGAGCTTGAGCCGTTTGCGAGCGGGGTGAGGGGTGTTGACGATCAGCACGTCGGCCCATTTGACCAGCCGCTCGAGGATCTCGGGCGCATGCGGCGACTTCAGGTCGAGCGTCAGGCTGCGCTTGTTGCGGTTGTTCAGGTGCCAGGGATAATTGTCCTTGGCGCGCGGCTGCGGCGGAATCTTGTAGCCGATCCGCCAGGTGTCGCCGCTCGGCGGTTCGACCTTGATAACGTCGGCACCGAAGTCGGAGAGGATGACCGCGGCTCCGGGACCGGCGATGAAGCTCGCGAGATCGACGACCTTCAGGCCTGAAAAGATATTCTCGTCGGACATTTGCTGTCTCCTCAGCGTTGCAGTTCGTGTGCAAGGGAAGGCTGGCTCTTATTGACATCCAGGCGGTCCAGCACGCCGGTTATCCATCCGAGCAGGCGGGTCTGCACGTCGCGGCGGTTGGTTTCGTTGAGCATTTCGTGCCGCCCGCCGGGATAGAAATCGAACGCAATGTCGCGCAGCCCGGCGGCGCGATAGCGCTCCTTCAAAAGCCGGACGCCGGCCAGATGCTGACCGACAGGGTCTTCGCTGCCGGAAAACAGATACACAGGCAGATCGCTGCGGATCCTGGCGAGCGCGATCGGATCCTTGAGGCTCCGGGCCGCGCCGAGAAAAGACGCAAGCGATTGCGGCTGAAGGGTCGCGAAGCACAGTGGGTCGTTGATGAATGCATCGACCACTTGCTCGTTACGGCTCAGCCAGTCGAACGGCGTGCGCGCGGGCTCGAAGGCCGCATTGAGAAGATTCGTCCCAGCCGGCGCCGCGTTCGCCAGGCGCGCTAACCCGTCGAGAGATCCGGAGCCGGACAGGATCAGGCCGTCGATCTCATGGCTGTGATCTATCACAAAGGACTGGGCCGCGAACGAACCCATGCTGTGGCCGAGCAGAAACAGAGGCACATCCGGGAAGTCGTCCCGGGCGACCCCGGTGAGGCGCACCATGTCTGATACGAGGAGGTCAAAGCCGCCTGCACCGAAATCTCCGAACTGCGCGGCCGAGCGGGCGGTGATGCCATGGCCGCGATGGTCGTTGCCATAGACCGTTAGTCCCATCGATGTCAGGACATTGATGGTATCAACATAGCGCCTCAGGTGCTCGCCCATGCCATGCGCAATCTGGATCACGCCGCGGGTCGGTCCGCGGCTGTCCCAGCGCGCGCAGGCGACGCACAGGCCGTCATCGCTCGTGATCCGGAATTGGGCACTGGGAATCGTGGAGTTGGTCTCGGCTGCCATCGGCGCTCTCCCATTCGCTCGCGCATCACCGCCCGTGAAACTGCGGCGCGCGTTTCTCGAGGAAGGCGGACGTGCCTTCTTTCTTGTCCTCGGTCGCGGCGCAGATCCCGAAATAGGAGGCTTCGAGCGCAAATCCTTCGCTCTGGCTGGTGTCGAGGCCCTTGTTGGCCGCCTCCAGCGAGAATTTCACGGCGATCGGAGCATTGGCGGAAATCTGTTTCAGGATCGCCTCCGCACGCGCGATCAGATCGACAGCGGGAACAATCTCATTGACGAGGCCGATACGATGAGCCTCCTGGGCGGAGATCGTTTCGCCGGTGAGGATGAGCTGAAGCGCGCGCCCCTTGCCGACCAGGCGCGGCAGACGTTGCGTGCCTCCGCCGCCTGGCAGCAGGCCCAGCTTGACCTCGGGCTGACCGAATTTGGCGTGCTCGGCGGCGATCCGGATCGTGCAAGCCATCGCGGTTTCGCAGCCGCCACCGAGGGCAAAACCGTTGATCGCTGCAATCACCGGCTTGCCGAGATTTTCGATCAGGTTGAGCACGTCCTGCCCGAAGCGGCTGGACTCCTCGGCCTCGTAGGCGTCCACATGGGCGAGCTCGCTGATGTCGGCACCGGCGATGAAGGCTTTGTCGCCGGCTCCAGTGAGGATCACGCCGCGCACAGACGCATCGGCCTTGGCATCCTCAAACGCCTTTTGCAGGTCGATCCAGGTCGGCGTGTTGAGCGCGTTCAAGACCTTTGGTCGATTGAGGGTCACGTAGGCTATGCCGTCCTTCTTCTCGTAACGGACGTTATCCAGCGTCAGCTGATCAGCCATTGCAGTCTCCTAGCTCGGAAGCGAGGTGGCGGAAGTCCGTTTCCGCCAGTCCTCGGGGGCTGGTTACACGAAGGCGCCGATGCCGGTGATCGCCTTGCCGACGATCAGGTTCTGCATCTGGTAGGTGCCCTCATAGGAATAGAGCGCCTCGACGTCACAGAAGAAGCGGGCGACGTCGTAGTCGGCGACGATGCCGTTGCCGCCGAGCAGTTCGCGGCCCCAGGCGACGGTTTCGCGCGCCTTCGCCGTGCAGAACGCCTTGGCCAGTGCTGCATGGTGATCGCCGAGCTTGCCTTCATCGTCGAGCTGCGCCAGCCGCAGCATCATGCACTGGCAGGCCGTGAGGTTGCCAAGCATCTTGGCGAGCAGATCCTGCACGAGCTGGAACGAGGCGATCGGCTTGCCGAACTGCATGCGGGTCTGGGTATAGGCAAGCGTGTTCTCGAACGCGCCCATCTGCGCGCCGGTCGAGGCCCAGCCAACCATGTAGCGCGTCATCCGCAGGACACGCGCCGTGTCACGGAATGAATTGCCGGCCTGGAGGCGGTTGGCTTCGGACACGCGCACGTCCTTCAGCGTGATCTGGCCGTTCTGCACGACCTTCAGCGCAACCTTGTGCTCGATCTTCTCAACGCTGAAGCCGGGCGTCGTCTTGTTCTCGACGATGAAGCCCTTGACCTGGTTGTCGGCGAGGTCGCGCGCCCAGATGATGGAGAGGTCGCACCAGGGCGCGTTGCCGATCCAGCGCTTCTGGCCATTCAGGATCCAGGAATCGCCGTCGCGTTTGGCGGTCGTGGTCAGCCCGCCGCTCGCGCCGGAGCCGATCAGCGGCTCCGTCAAGCCGAAGCAGCCGATCTTCTCGAATCGCGCCATTTGCGGCAGCCATTTCTGCTTTTGCTCCTCCGAGCCATCGAGGTAGATCGATCCCATCGCAAGACCGCAGTGGACACCAAAGAATGTGCAGATCGACGGATCGACGCGTGCGAGTTCCATTGCGACGTAACCGAACTGCTTCTGGCTGCCGCCGGCGCATCCATAGCCCTCGTAGCCGAGGCCACCGATGCCGAGCTCCTTGAATGAGGGCAGTAGTTCGAAGGGGAAGGCGTCATCCGACCAGTACTTGTTGATGATGGGCTTGACCTTCGCATCCATATAGCCCCGCACCTTTTTCACGAGCGCCAATTCGTCGGGACTCAAGAGCTCGACAAGCTGGTAGAAGTCACCGTTCGGCACCGGCAGTGCCTTGGCGTCCGGCTTGCGGGCTGCAGTGGCTGTGGCCATATCGGGTCTCCTTGGATCGTTGGAAGCTAAAGGGGTGAGCGACGCGTTGCAGGCGTTGTTGGTCTCGAGGCCGAACTTGCCGTGAGGGCGATCCGCATTCTTGAAGCTGCTTGCCGTTCCAGGGACGTTTTTGCCTTGATGTAGGCGGCAGCCAACACCGCTGATCGCGGGGTTACGCTCCACATGAATTCGCCTCCGGGGGTATGCCCCCCGGAGGCGTGCGTCGGTGGTGGTCGATGGATGACGCTCAGGCGACTTTGGCCTGGCCGGTTTTGCCGACCTTGTTGCGCATTTCGATCAACCCAATCAGGATCTCGTCGCGCTCGGCGGCCAACTCCTCGATCGAACGCGTGCCGGCCTCGGCGTGAGCGCCGTCGATCAGCTTTTGCTGGAGTTCCGGTGTGAGCTGTGGCGAGCCCAAGACCTTCCACCAAGCTGTCATCGGTCCGGTGAACTGCTTGAAAAAGTGCTCGATGCCGCCCTGGCCGCCGCCCAGGTGATTGAGCATGACCTGGCCCATAATGCCCCAGCGCAGGCCAGGTCCCCAGCTCAGCGCGGTGTCGACGTCGGCGACGCTCACGACGCCCTCTGCGACGAGGTGATAGACCTCGCGCGCCAACGCCGCCTGCAACCGGTTTGCGACGTGGCCGGGAACTTCCTTGTTGAGGCGGATCGTCCGCTTGCCCATGGCGGTATAGAACTCTGCGGCGCGCCGGATCGTGTCCTCCGAGGTCTTGGCGCCGCCGACGATCTCGACGAGCGGGACCAGATGCGGAGGGTTGAAGGGATGCCCGATGACGCAGCGTTCCGGGTGCCGTTCGCAGGCTCCCTGGATTTCGCTCATGGTCAGGCCGGACGAACTGGATGCGACGATCACGTCGGGCGGCAGGAGGTCGTCGAGTTGCCGATACAGAGTCCGCTTGAAATCGATCTTCTCAGGTCCGTTCTCCTGGACCAGATCTGCACCCTTCACCGCATCAACGAGAGCCGCAGTGAAGGTCAACTTGCTCTGTGTTGCACCGGGCGCGAGGCCTAGTCGTTGCAGCGCGGGCCACGCTGCTGCAACAAAGCGCCTGAGGGCCGCTTCCGCGTCCGGCGCAACGTCGGTCGCCACAACCTCGAGACCTTTCGCCAGGAAGAGGGCGGCCCAGCTTGCGCCGATGACGCCCGTTCCGATGATGGCGACCCGACGAATGGGTTTCGGCTGCGACATATCAATTCTCCTTCGCGATTTCGGCATAGGCGATGCCGGTGAGGTTGCCCTGGGCGTAGAGGAAGTTCCGCTCGGCTGAGCCGTCGAGCCGTGCGGAGTAGATCGATCCTGCGAAATCGGTCACGAACATTCGGTCGCCGGCGACGTCGAGTGCGATGCCGATTGCTTCCATCAAATGGTTAAGCACGATCTCCGGATCCGCCGGCTTGTTGTCGATCGAGGCCCGGCTGACGGTGTTGCCGCGTGGTGCATCGCCGCGATCGGTCCAGTAGAGAACGCGGTTTTTGAGATCGAGCTCGAGGTCGATCGGCTCCGGAAGTTTGTCGAAGAACACCTCGATGTCGGAGCGATTGGCCGAAGTCTCGCCCTTTGGAATTTCGAGATTGGCGCGGAAGATGCGGCCGAGGCCGGCGTTGTCAGGTCCCTTCTGCGTCCAATAGATTTTGTTGTGTTTGGGATCGATCGTGAGGCCGACGCACCATCTGGTCTGGTCGCGGCGGTCCGTGTCACCGTGGCCGGATTCGATCAGCGTTTCCAGCAGCGAGCCGTCGAGATTGGCGCGCATCACACGCATGCCTTCACGGTCGCACCAATAGAGCTTGCCGGCCTTCTTATCGAGGATGATCTGCTTGGGTGTGAAGGTCTTGCCCTCCGCGACGATGGTCTCTCGATTCCCCCCATCGAGACCGGCGCGCTCGATCGAGCCGTCGTTCAGGTTCGGAACTCCCATGTTGGTCCAGTAGATATGGCCAGCTTCGGCATCGACGACGATCCCGTCGGGGTGCCGGCAGCCGGTCACGATGGTCTTCTTGCCCGACCCGTCGACATTCATCGAATGGATGCAACCGGCGTTCAATTCGAGGACGAACAGGCGAGGGGTAACGGTCGACGCTTTGGCGGGCGTCGCTGACGTCAAGGTGGCTTCGGGCATCTCTCACCTGTCTGGCTCATGCGCCGGCAGGGGAGCGGCGCGATCGCCAGCGATAGTGATCTAAACCGTGCGGGCCCTATTGGATGAGATTGCCGCCACCGGAATGGTTTTGTCTTTTCTCAAATCGAAGCCCGGTGTTCCGAAGACCTGCTTCGCCGGAACCTCACTGCAAGGTGACGTTCGCTGCCGGCAGGCTGAAGGAGAACCGGGCGCCACCGTGGGTGCTGCCGTTGTCTGCCTCGATTCGACCGCCATGGGATTCGATGATCGAGCGGCAGATCGATAATCCCATTCCCATCCCGCCCTCCTTCGTCGTGAAGAAGCTTTCGAACAGCCGCGGCAGATGCTCGGGTTCAATTCCCTTGCCGCTGTCCTCGACGCTGCAACGCAACACAGTGCCGTCGATCGAGGTGGTCCGCACGGTGATCTTGCGTTCTGCCACGCCAGTCTGCGCCATCGCCTGCATCGCGTTCACGGCGAGATTGACGATAACCTGATGCAGCAAGGTGCGATCCCCTAAAACGGGCGGCGCCGCGGGCGAGAAGATGTGCGAGACCTTGACGCCTCGCCATTCGACCTCATGACGGAGGAACTGCAGAGCCTCAAGGATGACATCGTGAGGCGACACGAGAACGCGCTCTGGAGCCCGTCGCGCCGCCATTTCGCGCACGCGGGCGATGATATCGGCAGCCCGCCGTGCATCGGCAAGGCTTCTCTGCGTCAGAGCACGAACTTCATCCAGGTCCGGCTCCGCGCGGTTGAGCCATCTGAGGTTGGCCTGACAATTGGTCGCGATCGCGCCGAGAGGCTGATTGAGCTCGTGAGCAATCGAGGCGGTTAATTCGCCAAGCGTCGAAACGCGCGCAGCATGTGCAAACTCGATCTGCAGCTTTTCCAGCGTCTCCTGCGTGCGAACCAGGTCCGTCAATTCGACGACGCCCGCGAGCGTAATGCCTGCATCGGTGCGAGCCGCCGTGACCAGCACGTCGATCAGGCGGCCGTCGGCGGTGTTGAGTTGAGATTTCTCCTCGAAGATGGCCTCATTCCGGAATCGGCTTTCCAGGATCCGTGCCATGGTGTCCGGTCTCGTTCGAAAACGTGGCGCGATCGGTCCTAGCAACTCGGCATGCCCCTTCGCGCCGAACATACGCACGCTCGCCTCGTTCACCTCCTCTGTGATGATGACTTGCATTGCCTGCGCGACAAATTCCGGGTGCGCCCGCAGATAAGCGGGAAAGTCCGTCACGCCGGCCGCCTTGACGTCCTTGAACATGTCTACGAGCCCACGGACATCGAGCTTCCAGAGCGAGATGGGCATGAATTTGAAGAGATGGCGGTAGCGCATCTCGCTGTCTTGCAGCGCGGTGTAAGCCACCTTGTGCTGGGTCACGTCGTTGACCGCCCCGAAAAGCTTGAGGCCACCCGAGTCTTCGGCCAACGGACGGCCGACGATGTGAAGGTTCTTGATGGTGCCGTCTGGCATTTTCAGCCGATGTTCGATGTCGAGCGGCTCGCGGTGGGTGATTGCAGCGTCCAAAGCGCGCCGCACCGATTCGCGGTCCTCCGGATGAACGCGTTGAAGTGCCATGTCCAGGGTGGGCGTTACGGCTCTGTCATAGCCATAAATCCGGAATGTCTCCTCGGACCAGTTCAGTTCGCCGGTCATGACATTCCAGCCGAAGCTTCCTGTGCGGCTCAATCGCTGCGCCTCGGACAGATAGGCGGCCTGGCTCGTCAAGAGAGCCTCTTCGGCCCGCTTGCGAGCCGTGATGTCGGTGTTGCTCTGAAGCGTGCCGATCGGTTTGCCCCGCGCGTCCCGCCGCAGGATCCATTTGCTTGCGACAAAGACCTGAGCGCCATTCCGGGTGGTCTGAATGAGTTCGCCTTCCCAGTGCCCATGGCGCCTCGATGTTTCGAGAATTTCTTCGAGAGGCGCGGGATAGACCGTCTTCAGCAACAGATGGACGACCTTTCCGACCGCTTCATCCCGCGTCCATCCGAACAGGTTCTCGGCACCGCGGTTCCAATAGATGATGACGCGGCTGGCATCTAGAACCAGCACCGCGTCGGGCGTCAGGTCGAGAAGATTGGCTTGCTCATGCTGGGCCTCGCCGAACCGGCGGGCTCTGCGCACGAACGTCGTGATCACAAACGATGTCACCAGGAATGTGGAGAGTGCCACCATGTCCTGCGCGCTGCCAACCTCAAACGAGTGGAGGGGCAGGGTGAAGAAATAGTCGAGGCAGCCAACCCCGATGACCGAGAACAGAGCGGACGTGATAAGGCCGTCCATCAATGAGAGCAGGACGATGACCAGCAGATAGACAAGGACTGCTGTGCCTGGACGATCGAAGATCTGGAGCCTGACCATTCCCCAGGTCACGGAGGCCATGAGCACGATGCCGAAGCTCCAGAGTCTGGCCAAATAACGTATGTGCTCATTGAGCGATGGCTTTACTGCTGGAACAACGAAGTCGGGTATCGCCTTCGTGCTGAGAAGGGCGGCGACAAAATCCGAGACAAAGGTCGTCGGCATGGGCTTCACGCCGGCAGGTGTCGATGATTCGACGGTCGTATCAGTCCGGCTGAGATGTTTCATGGCTGTTGCTCGTCGGTGCGAGGCGGGGATCTGGCCGGCAGGTCCGGCAATAGGACGAACCCGCTCGTGCTTTATCCCCGCCTCCACGTCTCAGGGTGTCCGCCCGTCACGCGTTTGAAGACGCGGATGAGGTGATCCTCACTGGCAAATCCGCACATCCGCGCAATTTCGGTCAGGCTGCTTTGCATGTGCCGTCGCAAGAGAAAACAGACGTGGTCGATCCGATGGCGCAACAGCCAGCCATGGGGCGTAAGACCCGTCGTCTGACGGAAGGCCCTCAAAAACGCGCTGGTGGGAAGCCCGCATTCGGAAGCGAGGTCGGACACGAAGATCTGCCCGTTCAGGCGAGAACTCAGGATCTCCTTGGCCCGCCGCTCCTGCCACGGCGCGAGGCCTGAAACGGCGAAGGAGATCGCACGGCTCCCGACACCATAGGTCTTCAGCGCATGCCCAACGGTGGCAATGGCGAGATGATCGACGAAAACCTGATCAGCTTCGTCGGGGCGACGAAATGCCGGCAGGAGCGCGGCGCCCAATCCGCCGAGGGCCATATCCTCGTCCCCGAGGCCCGGCTTGTTCGTGAATTCGTCGACCCGGCCGCAACCTTCCATGTCGGCGACAACGTCCAGCGCGGCCCGCGGCACATAGAAGTGCAACGAATGAAAGGGACTGACGCTGTTTGCGACCGGACTGGAACGCAAATCATAGATGCATACGGTGCCGGGTCGCAGATGTCCGCTCGGCACTTGCCGGTCGTCTATGAACAGGTCGTGCCTCGGGCAGTCGCGAAGCTGCAGTGTAATCAGGAAAGCGTCTTCACGCGGGATCGGTGCGGTCAGGCCGTGATTGGCAATATCGCATTTGATCTCGGTAACCGCGATCTTCGATTTCTGCAGGTTGCGCGTGACGAACGCCGGCGCGCGCTCCAACTGGAATACATCTGCAAGCTGCTGGCCATAAGCGCCCTGATCAGTCACCTGAGACTCTCCGTAAGGGTGCGATGCGTTTATTTGCACTCTCTTCCCAAAAGATGATTGGCAAATTTGTGCGCGTTTTGCCGGTTTCGGCCACGAAACGGATCGTCACCATCAATCCGAATTCGGTGTCATGTACCCGGGCTGAGCCTCGATGGTGCCCGACACGCGCCCATTGTTGTCGACCATTGAACCGCAGGATTGAAAAATGTTGCGTGGATTGTCGATTCCGACCATCGAGCCACGGTGCGAGGGATAGACGTTAGTCGCGATTTCTGCGCCAAGCCCCGGGGCTTAGGCCAACGAGATTGGCAAATACGCGTGTGAAATGGCTCTGGTCGGCGAAGCCACAGGCCAAGGCTATTGCCGAAAGCGACAGGTTCTGATCGCGCAGCAGGCTCTTGGCGAGCTCGATGCGCCGGCGCTGGAGCCACTGATGCGGTGACAGGCCCGTCGATTGTCGAAACGCACGAGAAAAGTGGCTTGCAGACAGGCCGCAGTCGTTCGCGAGATCTGCGAGGGAGACGTCGCCTTCCAGGTTCGCCGCAAGCGTCTCCTCGGCGCGCCGGACCTGCCAGGCCGCCAGTCCACCGCGCGGGTGCGTCGTCGTGGGCACCATGCCGCCATACGTCTTGGCGACATGAATGGCGACCGCCAACGTCACATGCTCGACAAACAGACGGCTCGCCTGTTCGGGGGACTCGAAAGCCGGCGCCAGCGTGCTGACGAGCGCGTGCGTCACAGCATCGTCGACGCCCACGCCCGGCTGGTATCTCAGCTCTTCGATCCTTCGTGCCTCGTTGCCTTCAGCGACCTGATTCAAGGCCGCGCGCGGAAGATAGAAGTGAACGCTGTGAAACGGATTGTTGATGTGAAATTGTGGGTTGCGCTTCAAGTCGTATAAAACGGTTTGCCCGGTCTTGAGCGCTGTGACACCCGCAATTCGGCTATCCTCGAAGTACTCATGCACGGGAAAGTCCCGTCGCATGACGGCCACCAGGAAGGCATCTTCGCACTCCAGCGAGCCGGACAGGTCGCCGAGTGGGGGGGCGTCGGCGCGAACTTCGGTTACCGCAATACTGCTGTTGCGCAACGTGCGAACAAAGGAGACAGCATGGGCCTTCAGGCGATCGCCGAATTCCTGACCGTAGGCGCTGCTCTCGTGCATAGTAGCTTGCCCCGTCGACGTCCTTGTCGCCCGGCGCGGATGCGCGACGGCAGGTCTATCTTACCCACCTCCGTACCCCCACTTCTTTACCGATCTTGCTCTGGTTTTTCAAAAAGCACGATTGAGAGGTAGCACTACTTCCGCGAGTGAGGACCGCGATTCTTGCGAAATTGTCCTGGTGCCATTCCAAAGGCCCGCGTGAAGGCGCGGGTGAAGCTCGACTGCGAAGAGAAGTTGCAAGTCAGGGCGATGTCGGCGAGGGTGGCGTTTCCCTCGGCGAGCAAGTCCTTTGCCTTTTCCAGGCGACATTCGCGGACGAAGCGATGGGGTGACTCTCCCGTCGCCTTCCGAAAGGCCCGTGCGAAGTGAAACAGGCTGAGATTCGCCACCTCTGCCAAATCCTTGAGTCGAATATCGTTTTGGAGATTGGCCGCGATGAATTGCATGACGCGCCGGAGCCGCCGATCATCGAGGGTCCGCGACGGGGGCGTCTTGTCGTCACGGATTGGCATTGTCGTCTCCTCGCTCCAGGGCAGATCACGAGCGGGGAGGTAGGCGCCGGTGTGCGGCGACGGCATCACGGAGAACCGT
The DNA here is from genome assembly GCF_029989365.1 of Bradyrhizobium sp. Arg816. Taxonomy (GTDB): domain Bacteria; phylum Pseudomonadota; class Alphaproteobacteria; order Rhizobiales; family Xanthobacteraceae; genus Bradyrhizobium. The sequence continues at coordinate 424,287 of NZ_JAPRAQ010000005.1, forward strand.
GAATTGCGCGATCACGGACGCAAGGCTCTGTATTGACAGAGAAAAAATGCCATCGCAGCATTCGGTCCACCCCCATCGGGAGCGCCGGATGCCGTTACTCCAGGTACGTCAGACGACAGGCCTGCGAGGCGCCCGCTTTGCGGCCCCGAGAGCGCCCGCCAATATGGTCGAACGGGTGCGCCTGGTGGCCCGGTTCGACGAAGGCTCACCGCAGGTGACGCTGATTTGCGCGCCTGCCGGATTCGGCAAGACGACGCTGATGCAGCAATTGCGCAGACGCCTTCAGGCCCAAGGCGTTGTGACCATCTGGCTCCAGGTCGAGCAGGCGGACAATCGCTTCGACCATTTTGTGCAGTCGCTCGCTGGAGCCGTGCAGGCCGCGCTCGGCCAGCCCGGAGCGAATTCCTCTCGTGAAGTCCACGCAACAGAAGCGAGCCGGACACAGGGCCAGGCAGCCGATGTCCTCGCAAGTCTATCGGTCTCCGAGACCCCTATCGTGCTGTTGCTCGATGATCTCGAACTGATCGTGGATGCCGCCGTCTGGGCGTTCCTTGAGCGGTTGCTGGTTGAGCTGGACCTGCACCATCGCGTTGTCTTCGGGAGCCGAACTAGACCGCAACTGGCCCTCGGCCGGATACGTGCCTACGGCCAGTTGCTGGAGCTTGGTCAGACCGACCTTCGCTTCACGCCCGAGGAGACCACGAAGTATCTTGAGCGGCAGAATGTCGGAGCATCGTCGATCCGTGCACTGCAACAACATACGGAAGGATGGCCCGCAGCGCTGCAGCTTGCAGTGGCGGCCTCGAGCGTCAAGCATATGGACGTACTGCAGTCTGTCTCCGGCGGTAGCGCGGCCGTTGCCGATTATCTCGCCCAGGAGGTGCTCGACAGCCGGCCGGCTTCGCAGCGCGATTTCCTGCTGCGTTCGGCCGAACTTGGGCAGTTTTGCGCCGAGCTATGCGATGCCGCATTGGAGCGAAACGACAGCAGCGCGATGATCAGCGAGATCGTTCGCGACAATCTCCTGATCACGCCGATTGACGCAGAAGAGAGTTGGTATCGCTATCACCCGCTTTTCGCCGATTTCCTGCGCGTTCGGATGGCGCGCGAGCGCAGGGACGCCCTGCAGCCGCTTCACCGGCGGGCCGCCGACTGGGCGGCGGCCCACGGATTGATGAATGAGGCGATCACGCATGCGCTCGCGGCCAGGGATCAGGCGCTCGCGGCCGATTTGCTCACGGCGTCGGCGATGGATAGCCTGCATTCGGGCCGCGTGGCCGATACTGCGCACGCGATCGCCCTGTTACCCGACGATGAGGTCTACGCCCGCCCCGCCTTGCTGCGCGCAGCCGCTTTCTCCGCAATCTTTGCGCACCGCTATGACGCTGCCCGGAGATATATCGAGCAGATCAGGCGTGCGGACGCAGCCGGCGAGGGGGCCGACGAAGAGATCGTTGCGATGCACCTGATGCTGCTCGGCTGGACCGACAGCATTCCCGACCTGCTGCGGGCAGTTGAAGAACTGCGGGCCGGTGGCGCGCCATTCGGCGGTTTTACCGCAGGGCTGGCGAGCAACGCGCGGGCGTTCTGCAATATTGCGCTTGGCAACTACGTCGAGGCGGAACGCGACCTAGCACAGGCGCGCGAGGCGTGCGAACCGCTCGATGCGTTTTATGTTTTGAGCTACAGCGCGTGCTTTACCGCTGCGATCGAGCTCAACCTTGGACAAGTCGCGGCTGCTCGCGCCACCCTCGAGGGCGCCTTCAATCGCGCCATCGCCGCCGGCCAGAGATACGGCAGCAGCGGCGCGGTCATCGCGACCTACCTCGCCGAATGCCTGTACGAGGCCAATGAGCTCGATGCCTGCCAGGCGCTCGTCGACGACTACCTGCCGATTGTAACGGAGACCGGCCTGCCGGATCACCTGGTTGTCCTGCACCGCATCGCATCTCGATTGCAATTTCTACGTGGCCGAAGCGGTTCTGGCCATGCGTTGCTCGTTCAACTCGGTGAGATAGGTGCTCGGCGCGGGCTTCGCCGGTTATCGGCAGCTGCGTGGCTCGAACGTTCACATGCGTCCCTGCGCGGCAAGAATGTCGAAGAGGCGCGGCGGGCCTTTGCCACCGGCAATGTTGCGTTCGTCTGGGACAGCTTTGGCGCGTTCAAGCCGCATGCCTCCGAGATTGATGATATCTCAATCGCCGCATTGCGATTGCAACTCGTCACCGGAGAGGCACGCCACGCGCTGCCGGAGATCTGTTCCGAACGGCAGCTTGCAGAAAATGCAGGTCGGCGACGACGGGCGCTGCGATTGCTGTTCCTGGAGGCGCAGGCGCTGGAAGCCTCAGGCCACAGGCGCGAAGCCGGGGTTGCATTCGACCAGGCCGTGATGCGGGCTGCAGAAGGCGGAATGGTGCGCGTCCTCGCTGATGAAAGCTGGGCAACGGAGCCGCTTGTGAGCCGTTCTGCGATCGCGAAAGAGCCGCGCGCAGTCAGCTTGCTGCGTGACTTGAAGGACTTCCCTGCCACTGCGGAGCCAAATGCACATTCGGATGGATCCAGCGATGTCGCGGCGAGCGCGCTTCGCCTGACCACCAGGGAGGTGCAAATCCTGCGGCTGGTCTGGAAAGGGAGCCCGAACAAGGAAATTGCTCGCCTCTTGTTTCTGACCGAAAACACCATCGAGACGCATTTGCGACGCATCTACAGGAAGCTCGGCACGCGAAAGCGGACCCAAGCCGCAGCGATGGCGCGGGAAGCGGGGGCGATCTAAACCGGTTCGGACCGGTTGCTGTGTTGCTCCGCAACTGTCGCACGGTCGGCAGGGAGCGTGAAATGAAAGGCAGCGCCTCGCGGGAGGTTCGCCGTTGCCCATATTTGCCCGCCGTATCCTTCCACGATTGAACGGCAGATGGCCAATCCCATTCCCATGCCTGCTGACTTGGTCGTATAAAACGGATCGAAGAGACGCTTGACGTTTTCCAGGGGGATGCCCGGCCCGGAATCCCTTACCGAGACAAGCACGCCGTCCGACCCGTTTGCCGAAGTGCTGATGCTTACGTCACACGAGGTGAGGCCGCACCCACCTGATGCCTGCACCGCATTCATAATCAAATTAAGTATCACTTGCTGTATTTGAGTCCGGTCCGCGTGCACGATAGGCAAGCGCTCGGCGAACTGCGTCTGGACCGAGACGCCGTTCTTCACGGCTTCTCCTCGCGTCAGCTCAATCACCTCGCGGATCGCTTCGCCGATCTCCAGCTTCTCAATCCGGGGCGGCGCGTTCCTGACAAGCCCGCGGATCCGGTCAATGATTGTGCTCGCGCGATGGCCATCTCTGGCGATCATGGCGAGCAGCTCGCGCACTTCATCCAGATTCGGCGGACGACGATCCAGCCAGCGGCGCGCCGCCTCCGCATGGAGCACCGCCGCGCCGATCGGCTGCTTGACCTCATGGGCGATCGAAGCGGTGAGCTGTCCCATGGTCGCAACGCGATTTGCGTGCGCCAGCTCTATTTGTACCTCGCGGTACCGCCGCTCGTTCTCTCTCGCCTCGGCTTCCACGAGTTTGCGTTCGGTCAAATCGAGCACGAACGCGACGCCCTGGTTTCCGGCTTGTTCGAAGGTCGCCGAACCGATCAGCACGGGCACACGGCTGCCGTCCTTGCGAAGATATTCCTTCTCATGGGGACGCGCGGTGCCGGTTGATTTCACCTCTGCAACGAACTTTGGGTCGTGTTCGCGCCATTCGGACGGAGTGAGCTCCGTCCAACGCATCCGATGGCCGAGGAGATCCTCGCGATCGTATCCGACCATGCCGAGAAACGTATCGTTTGCCTCGATAATTCGGCCTTCAAAATCCCAGATGAAGATGCCAATGATGTTTGCGTCGACGAGGCGCCGGATCTTTGCCTCCCGCTCCTGGAGATCGCTGTAAAGTCGCGAATTCTCGAGGGAGATGGCCGCCTGTGACGCCAGCAACTTCAGCACGGCGATTCGGGCCGGCGCAAAAACGTGGGGCGCGAGATTGTTCTCGAGATAGAGCACGCCGATGAGCTTGGTCTGGGTGACCAGGGGCAGGCAGAGAACTGACCGCGCCTGCCGCTGGCGGACGTAGGGATCATTGGCAGACGAGGGGTCGGCTGCGGCATCGCCGAGAATGACGCTCGCGTGGCTGCGCAGGACATAATGGAGGACGGACTCCGGCAGCGCGATCGCAGTCACGGGCTGGTCGCGCAGATGCACAATGACCGTGCCGCTGTCGCTTGCGGCTTCCGCCTCGATCCGCGGCTCGGCCCCGTGCGGAACAATCAAGAGGCCCCGCTCGGCGCCGGCCTGCTCGATGGCCGTGCGCATGAGGGTATCGATCAGTTTCTGCAAAACGATCTCGCTCGAGATGGCTTGCGAAACTTTGACCACTGTCGCGAGGTCGAGGTACTCGACGGACGCGCCGATCGTGCTCGTCGGAGCAAGCGCTGGTTGCCGTTCGCCGAGGTGCGGATGTAGCTCGTCAAGTTGCCGTACCTTGCCGTCCGCTCCCCAGCGTAGATAGCCCTGCCGCGCGTTGCGCAAATGGGCAAGCGCGCTGGTCTCGAGTCCCCGCGCAGCGCAGAAGCGCGCGGCCAGTTCGTTGGCGATCGCCTCGTTCTGGACGAACCCGTTGTCGCGCGCTGCGCGGATGGCCTGTTCGTAATAGCGCATCGCGTCAAATTCGCGACCTTCGATGCGCGCGATCTCCGCAGCCACGAGTGCCGCACGGCTTTCGAAGGTCTCAGGACAGTCTTGCGCCCACACGTCGAGCTGCCTGTGTTGGGCTATCAGTGCCTCGAAATATTGCTGTTTCCTGTCGGAAGGTGCAAAGTCCCAGAACGCCGCACATGAAAGCGCGCCATAGAAGCAGGATTCTGCCGTATCCCAATATGAACGCGGTCTCCAAAGCTGCGCGTGCGAAAAGGCATCTGCGGCTGCCGCATGGTCTCCCGCAAGATACCGCGCCTGCATCTTTCGTATCCAGTACCACCACGCGGCCAAATCCAGAGCCGGGTTCAATAAATGCTGCTCCATCTGAAGCTCGTCCAGGCGCCCATCGTCGAGGCAGCCGAAGCTTGGCGTCACACCGCGGAGCGTCCGCATGAATGCGACCTGGGCCGTTAGCATGTCTGACATGAGACCGAACTTCGCACGGCGGGTGGATTCAAGATTACGTTCAGCTTCCGCCTCCAGGTCGTCCAACCGGGCTCCTGATGCCAGGCCCAACGAGATCAAGTGAACCTGACAAAAACCAGCGAACAGCAGGTCGCTGGCCTCCTCAGCCAGATCAAGCCCGCGCTGCATCATCGAGGACGCGGCTTGGATGGGATGGGTCCAGGGCAACACGTGGTAGCCGGCGACGCAGTAGACCTTACCGCGAAAACGCGCGAATTCGTCTCGCTCGGCGAGCGCAGCGCCGAGGTGGCCAAATCGGAGGCCGTCGCGGTGGCGGCCGAAACGAGGACCAATCACACGGCTCAATTCGACGAACGCCTGGGGCGATCCATCGGAATAACCGTGGTCCAGGCTGAGGTTGGCCATGCGTAGCGCAATAAGGTCGCAAAGGTGCTTATCGGTGAGCGCCGTGGGCGGGAGGATGGCGTGCAAGATCTCCATGAGCGCCAGCAAGTCAGGGTCTTTCATTGCCGGCAGATCGGCGAGCGCCTCAATTGGACGCTCTCCGACGCGCTGACACAGGCCATCGTATTCCGCGCGAACGTCGACCTCGCCGGGACGTGTCGACCATTCGATTCCAAACCTTCGAAGCTGCTCCACCCCGACTTCGACAGCGCGATCGGTCAGGGCCAGCGTGGTATAGAGCGCGATACGCAAGCGCGTGACGACCGCGATATCGTGCGCGCGCTTGGTGTGTTGCGCGAGCATCAAAAGCCGGTTTTCGGCCGACGTCATGTTAGCGGTCAGTAGTTCGCACTCGGCCGTATCGCATTCAACGGAAAAAATGAGCTCGTAATCCTCGTCCCAACTCCGTTCGGTCAGCAATGCTCGGGCTGCGGCGAGATACGAAAGCGCCGAGGCATACGCTGTCGAGCTCTTGGCCCGTTTGCCCGCCATGAGGTTCAATGCGGCGAGGCGCTTGCGCTGCTCGTCTGACGTGATCAAGTTGGACCCGCGGTTCAGCTGATTGACGATTTCGAATGCTGCCTCCTCTCGCTTTTCCGGTGTGATGCGTTCTGCAAGCAGGTTTCCGATTCTCAGATGCGTCTCGGCGCGCAGGTTTTCCGGGATCAGGGAGTACGCCGCCTCCTGTACACGGTCGTGAAGGAAGGCGTAGGTTTGGTCGGTGCGTAAGATGAGACCCGCCCGAAGCGCGTCCCAGAGCCTGCGATGCATTTCCTCGCTCGAATGCTCGGAAACCAACTCGAGGAGGTCGAGCCCGGCGCTGTTGCCCATGCACGCGAGCAGCTGCAATGCCTGCTGGGTCTCGACCGGCAGGCGGTGCAACTTGCCGACCATGAGGTCCACCACATTATCGGTGTGACCCTTGGCGCGGATCCTGTCGAGGTCCCAGGACCATCGACCGGCACCATAATCGAATGTGAGCAGATCCTCCTCTACGAGCGAACCGATGAATTGAATGGCGAAGAATGGATTGCCCTCCGTCTTCTCGTAGACAAGATCTGCAAGTGCGGCGCCCCGTTCCGCTTCGCAGCGAAGAGCGTCCTCGATCAACCCTGCGAGATCCTCGTGGCGAAGCGGCGCAAGGTTGATCTCCTGCACGGGCGCTCCGGATTTCCGGATCGCATCGAGCTTGCGCGCTAGCGGATGCGAAGAACCGACTTCGTTGTCCCGGTACGCCCCGATCAACATCAAGTGGCGCATATCCGCCTGGGTCAGAAGATCCTCGATCAGACCGAGCGTTGCCGAATCGAGCCATTGCAGGTCGTCGAGGAACAATGCAAGCGGATGCTCAGGTCTCGCGAACACTCCGATAAATCGCCGAAAGACGAGCTTGAATCGACGTTGGGCATCCTGCGGTGGAAGGTCAGGAACGGGCGCCGTTTCTCCGATGATGAGTTGCAAATCAGGAACAAGGTTGACGATGAGCCTGCCGTTCGGGCCCAGCGCCTCATGAAGTGCCTCGCGCCATTTGCCCAGCTCCTTCTCGCTCTTGCTCAGGAGGGGACGCGTAAGGTTCTGAAAGGCCTGCGCCAGCGTCGCATAGGGGATGTCGCGCTTGTGCTGATCGAACTTGCCCGCGCCGAGAAGCCCGCGCGGCGGCACGAGCACTTTGTGCAGCTCGTTGACCACCGAGGACTTGCCGATTCCGGAATAGCCGGAGACCAGAACCAGTTCCGGAACGCCGCCGCCCACGATGCGATCGAAGGAGGCGAGCAAGGCCGCCACCTCGCGTTGACGTCCGTAAAGCTTCTCGGGAATCAGGAGCCGGTCTGGTATGTCGTGTTCGCCGAGCGAAAATTGATCGATGCGATCCTGTGAATCCCACTCGGAAAGGCAACGCCGAAGATCGCGCTCCAGCCCCGCTGCTGTCTGGTAGCGCTCCTCGGCTGTCTTGGCGAGCAGCTTCATGATGATCTGGGAGATGGGTGCCGGAAGAGCCGTCAACCGGGCGCTTGGCGGCGCGGGCTTTCTTGCGATATGGCAATGAACCCACTCCAGGGGGGCGCTCGCCGTGAACGGCAGCGCGCCCGTGAGCATCTGGTAGAGCGTTACGCCAAGGGCGTAGAGGTCGCTGCGGGCGTCGATCGAACGGTTCATCCGTCCGGTCTGTTCGGGCGCCATGTAGGCGAGCGTCCCGGCAATCACTTCCGGCGGCGAGGGTGCTTGACGTTCGCGTGGCAGGCGCGAGGCGATCCCGAAACCGGTCAGCCAGATCTGCTTGGTCGCAGGATTGACGAGCACGTTGGCTGGCTTGATATCCTTATGAATGATGCCTCGATCGTGTATCTCGCCAAGGGCGGCCGATAAGCCGATTGCGAGCTGTAGGAACGACCCCAGCTCCATGGGCTGGCCTAGTTGCCGGTCGAGCGGTTGGCCGCCGGGGTCATCGAGCAAAAGCACGGTGCGGCCGTTCTCTCGCACCAGCGCACGGGGGCGTACGACCGACCGACAGCCCAGCTCATCTTGGAGTTCAAATTCACGAATCAATCGATCAACGAGCGCAGGCGCCGGATGATCTGAGGTCAGGGCGATCGCCAGCACTGCATCTTGAGGATGGTCAGCATCGTCGCGCCGTCCCCTGCAGAGGATACGCCCTCCGTCCTCCAACAGCACCTCGACGTCAACCAGCCCGGGCAATGGGTAAGCCGTCACTGAATTCACACCCCATGCAGTCCCGTTGGGAGCGGCTAAGCCTCGCGACGGCACTGTTCAGCTCAATGGCTGTAAGTCGACGCTATCGCTGCCAACCCGGGCATCTAGACCCTCCGGAGGACCGTGGCATGCGAACCTTTGCGGCGGATTGTCAAATTCAACCATGATTTTCAAGAACCCAGCAAAATGTTACCGCCGGCCACCCTCGCTTGACCGGAGGCTGCGTGAAGCAAGGTCGACGGCGGACACATCGTCACAGCCGACGTGACCTCAGCACCCGGACTAGGCTCCAAGAGCTTTCTCCAGGCAACCGACGAGCGTTTCCGCTTCAAAAGGCTTGCGAAGGAAGCACGTCACCCCGCTCGAGATGGCCCGCTCTTCGAGATCGGGCTCCGTGCGCGCAGTGATCATGATCACCAGCATGTCGCCTGCGCGCTGGCTGAGCTGCTGCTGGAGTTCGAAGCCGTTCATCCCGGGCATCTGGATGTCGGTAATTGCGCAAGTAAACTGCTCGAGCTCACAGGATGCGAGAAATTCCTCAGCCGAGGGAAATGCGCGAACATTGTAGCCGAGCGAGCGGACGAGCCCAACCAGCGCATCGCGCATCGAGGGGTCATCGTCGACGATCGAAATCAGATGTTCGTTCGTCATACTGCAGTTCCTATCGGCTCGGCTCAGCCAGCCCTTGCTGACTGCTGCGCCCGTCGCAATGCAAGCGTCCGTTCAACGCGATTTGTCCTTCAGTGCATCCGCCATCCGAACCAGGTCGGCCAGCGAGTGGGCGCCCATTTTCCTCATGGCCGCTCCCCGGTGAATTTTGACCGTCACTTCGCTCAAATGGAGCTCTGCGGCGATCTGCTTGTTCATCTTGCCCGCGGTCACCAACGCCATCACCTCGCGCTCCCGCGGCGAAAGCGCCGCATACCGATCGGAAACCGCACCGGCATGGTTTTCGTTGGCCCGCCGCAGATGGTCGCGCTTGATGGCCGCAGTGACCGCGTCGATCATGTCCTGGTCGCGGAACGGTTTTGCCAGGAAGTCGACCGCGCCGGCCTTCATCGCACGAACGGACATCGGTATGTCGCCATGGCCGGTCATCAAGACCACCGGCAAGTGTATTCCGAGTGCCACTAGCTCTTCCTGAAAATCCAGTCCGTTTGCGCCCGGGAGGCGAATATCGAGCACAATGCAGCCGGGACTGAGCGATTGCTCGGCGTTAAGAAACTCCTGGGTTGAGCCATAGGTCCGTGCGGCCAGCCCGACCGTCCGGAGCAGGCTGGCAAGCCCCAAGCGCAGCGAGTCATCGTCATCGACGATGTGAACGACAGGGAGCGCGTCGGAGGCCTGGGGCATTCCTCAAATTCCACCAGCAGGATCAGTGTCCATACCACGACGCGGGCAGCGTCATTATCACACGAAAGTATTATCGAGGGTCGGGAAAGCCCGCCGCCTCTGTGAAATGGTCGACCGCCCCATGCGGGCGTGGGTGGTAAGGCGTTATGCCCCCGATCCGAAGCGCGGTCGTTTTTGTACGAAACATGCGGGATTTGTACATGGCGATCATCGATTGGTGTCGTCGGCGGAGCACCGCGACCACACACTCACCACAAGGTGTGAGTTGACCCAGACCCATGCACGATTGTCGCACGGCAACGAGTCCCCCATCCTTGCCGGCGTGATGGCAATGAGCGTTGCAAGAACAGACACCGCCGGAAGACTCTCGGCTCAAGGCTCTTCAGTTCAGAGACTCTCCGGCTAGCGACTGCAATCTGGATCACTCAACAGGGAATCAATTCCGTCATGTTCAGGACATCGAACGACGAGCCGTGCGAGCAATCGGTGCAAGCATTTCAATCATTCTGTCTCGAAGGCAATTCTGACCTATCGGTCAAAGGCCAATTGATCGGCCAAGATGCGATCGACAAGTCGAGCGAGGGTGGACCCGTGATCGTGCTCCGGGGTGGGCTGCCACCGAGGGTCGTGCGACGGGTGCGAGAGCACATCGACAGCAATATCGACCAGCGCATCAGTGTCGAAGCGTTGGCAAAGCTGGCCAGCCTGTCGGTCTGCTACTTCGTGCGTGCGTTCAAACAGTCGGTGGGTGTTACGCCGCACGACTATCTGATACGGCGTCGGGTCGAACGGACGATGGAGCTCTTGTCGCGCACGGAGATGCCGCTTTCGGAGATCGCGCTGGCGGCGGGCTTTGCCGACCAGAGCCACTGCGCGCGCCGCTTTCGCCAGCACGTGGGGATGTCGCCGCGGGATTATCGATGGTCGATGCCGTGAGCCGCCCTATGGACGGAGATTCGATTTCCAACCGGGCGGTCTGCACCCGCGGTGTCCATGCTCCCGGGTGCAGACGCAAGATAAGACCCGCAATCGAGCGCCTTTTCCTCCCGAGACGCTCCTGCGCCGCCGATCGAGCAAATGCGGCGCCGGGTCATTGGGCCGGTGACAACCACGTCACCGGCCTTTTTTGTCACCCGCCGCACTTCGTTGCCAGCAGGTTGTTCAAGGCATCGATCTCCAAATCGAGCGCCGCCAGAGCCCGATCTTGCTCGGTATCCCGCACACACGTCGCCGCCGCCTGACGCATCGTCACCGATTCATAGAACGAAGCGGCGTAGGCGCGACAGGCCGTATCCTTGTCGGTACCGCCGGCTGGATGGCTGCGTACCGTGGTCCATCGCGCGTGAGAGGCAGCAAAGTCACGGGTGGACGTGCACTCGCTTGCAACTGCGGAAATCGTAGAAGCGTTGATCGCGGCAGAGGCGAGTAGAACGGCAATTCTCGTCATGAGTGCAACTCCGCACATGAACCGGTGTGACGATCTCTATCTTCCCGCGGAGCTGCCTTCGCGAATGGCGTTGCCGGATTTTGAACGAGGTTGCGCGAACCTTGCCGACCTATGGATTGCACGAATCATCGGGCGCGGAGAGAGCGACGCGAAACCGCATTCTGGCAGAGCCGGAATGTGCAAGAGGGTTCTCGGGGCGACAACCCAGTACAAGAGAAAGTCTGGTGCTTGCACGATGCTGAGGCTCGCCGCGCCTGCATAATGCGATGCGCGACCAGTCGAACGACGCAATCCGAGTCCCGGTCTCGCAGGATATCCGTCGGCGAATTGCCAGACTTGTCGAAGCCGCCGTCTGATCATTGAGGGAGAGTAGGATGACCGACGTGCTTGTTGTTGGAGCTGGGCCTGCCGGTGTCATGGCGACACTTCGTGCAGCCGACCTCGGCGCGAAGACTGCGCTTGTTGCCGGCAGCGAATTCGGTGGCATGGCGGCCAATGACGGGCCTGTCCCGGTTCGCACCCTGGCCCATGCCGGCCGGCTGCTGCGCGATGCGCGGCAACTGGGGCAATATGGCGTAACTGTCGGTGAGCCGGTGCTGGATTATTCTCGGCTCCTCGCGCGCGTTCGCGAGGTCGTCAGGGACGTCCGAGCACATTCCTCGCTCCGCCTGCAGATCGGCGCGCTGGGAGTAGCCGTCCACGAGCAGACAGGGATGGCACGCTTCGTCGACCCGCATACGATCGAGACACAGGGTGGTCTTCGCCTGTGCGCCGACAAGGTGATTATCTGTACCGGTGGTACCAGCCGGCGTCTCCCGATCCCCGGCTTCGAGTTGACCAGTACCCACAGCGATGCCTGGGCGCTGACGTCGGTGCCGCCCTCGATGCTTGTCGTTGGCGCCGGAGCCACGGGGGTGCAGGTCGCCTCCATCTTCAACGCGTTCGGCTCCCGCATCGAGCTGTTCGAGGCGGGGCCGCGGATTCTGGCGACCGAGGATGCCGACATATCCGCGGCGGCCGCAGTCGCGCTGCGCCAGTCAGGGATTGCTGTTCATGAGAGCTTTGGCACTATCACGGCCTTCGAGAAGACGGCGACCGGTGTGCGCATGCTGTTCACGAAGGACGGCCGTCAGTTCGACGTAGAGGGCGCGCTTGCGGTGGTGGCGGCAGGATGGGCGGCCGATACCAGCAGCCTGAACCTTGCCGAGGCGGGCGTCGAGCTCAATCAGCGAAAGTTCGTGAAGGTCGATGAATACTTGCGAACCTCAGCGCCGCATATTTTCGCTGCCGGCGACGTGACGGGCCATGCCATGCTGGTACCCCAGGCGATACAGGCAGGCTTCGTGGCGGCCACCAACGCAGTAAAGGGGCCAGGCATGCCGCTCGTCGACCAGGTCAGCCCAATGGGCAGTTTCACGGAGCCGGAATATGCGCAGGCGGGCCTCACCGAAGCCAAGGCGCGCGAAACCAATGACATCGTGACGTCGATCGTGCATTTTGACGTGACCACGCGGACGATCATCGACGGACGCAAGTTCGGCTTCTGCAAACTCGTTGCCGATCGCAAAAGCTGCAAGATCCTTGGTTGCCATGTCATCGGAGAGCGTGCAGTCGATATCGTTGAGGTGGCAGCAATCGCGATTGCTGCGGGCATGCGTGTCGATGATCTGGCGCAGATCCCACTGGCCTATCCGACTTACGCAGCGATCCTGGTTCGTGCCGCCGTCATGGCGGCTGGCGAACTCGGCTTGAATGTCGGCTGGCAAGCGCATCGGGTAGGGGGTGTGCTCGTTTCGGCGGACCATTGACCGGCGGGCCATTGAATCGTCTGGCCGGGGAGCTGGCACTGACAGAGCAAGCTCAACACGCACGTGATCGCTTTCTCCAGGCGGCGCAAAAGCAGCTGTTTGATTTCGAGAGGCGGGAGAAATTGTTTGGGAAAAGGATCGCGAAGAGCGGGCCGCAGAGCAGCACCAAGGTTGACCGCGACGCCGCTCACTTACGGTCGTGAGATCAGTTTCGTTGCGCGGTCCAGTAGCCCGAGCACCGTGCATTGCCTGAATGCCCGCTCCATCTGCCTCGGCCCGTCGTCATGGATAGCCGACCCGAGCCTGCCGCGTATTTGTCATGGACCGTGACAGACGCACGGACGGCACCGGATTTCGCGACGTACCCGGTGAACCTCACGAGATTGGGATGGCTTACGACGCCGTCCGAGACATTGACGGTGAAATTGTAGCTGGGGTCGCATGCGCCGTTCTGCGTCACAAAGACGAGATCCCAGGAGCCGTCATACGCGGATCGCGCCTGCGCGGCAGGCGCTGCGGCAATCAAGCAGATTGTTGCAGTCAGGCAAAGCCCGAGCTTGTTCATGGTCGGTCCTCCAAGAGGTTTCGGCGTGGCGGTCTGATCTTATGGAGCGCAAAGCGTACGGCTTGTTCAAATTTGCTCGGAACGTCCCGCATTGGCGGAAATCATGTTCGCGCGGCCAGCGAACGACTCCGGTTTGAGATGACCGCAATCATTCGATGTCGATTTGGTGCCTCGGCTCCAATTTTGAAGCCGTGCAAGCTCTAACAAGGGAATAAAAAGCGCGTGACCGCATGAATAGCGCACCGACGTCACCCGGCATTCGCAGGATGGACCGTGAAGCGGCCCATCGGGGTCATGCAAGCCATTCGTGTTCAGCGCCGGCAGTCGATCGCGCGAGTGCCTTGGCCGCATCGGCATGCGAAACTTTCTCAGCTCGCCGTTGATAGTCTTCGGCGAGGGCCTGAAGGCGACTCGCGACCACCGAGTCCGTCATGGTTTGGGCGGCGCGGAGCAAAGTCCGCGCTGTCTCGATATAGGCCTTGCCCCGTTGAGATATCTGGAGCGTCATGAAGCCCTCCCACGGTTCTCGGGCAGCGGGTTGAAGGCACTCGGGAGCCAGCCCATCCAACTGCGGTCGCTTTCCCTGCGAGCTCTGAAGCGATCGACGCACGTCCTGGAACAAAGCTGGGTTCGCCACGAGTAGTGTCGGACGAGACCAAACTTGCCATCGCAAACTGCGCATCGGGCGGCTTCGCCTGACTTGAGATTTTCGCGGCAATTGGGCATTGCAGTCTCCTCTGTCGATCGCCCCTTTTTACCGTCGCACTTCATGAACTTGTGCGCTTTTTCAACGCACGCAGCCTAAGACGATCGCGATCAGCAGCTCAATCGGACATAGGTCGTCAGCAGGCATCCATAGGGCTCAGGGAACGATACGAAGGGTTTATGGTGCTCGCCTTGAAGACTACGTCCGCAAGGGGGGCGACTGCACTGACAAGACGTGCGAGGGCCGGAAGGAGGTTTGCTCGACCCTGACGCTTGCCAAGACGCATCAGGTTCGGAGGTGCGTCCCTGGAGATGTTAATGGCCGCCGGCTCCACCTGTGTGGGCTTCGGCTTCCCCGTGAGCAAAATGGCGAGACTTGCCAGCGTCGAAGCCGCATCCGTACATTGATGAAATGATGGATTGCGTCGATTGCCGAGAGCTTGGCTGCCTCGGAGCGGCGGGCAGGAGGGCCGACTTCCAATACATCTTCGAGGCAATGGTCTTCTTGCGGCGGACTTGGACGCGCCAATTCCCCGAGACAACCGAGTGAAGCAGGAGTGGGCATTGTTGCGAGTCCCCGATTTGATCCCATTCGCGACCATTTTTGGCGGCGACGGATGGTGCACGAACGGCGGTTTGTGGCGCGGTATCGAGATCCGACGTTCCGAGTTAGGCTGCTCTCCGGTAAGAAAACAGGGCTGCCAACCTCGACGCACTTTTACAGTTGGATTTCTCATTGTAAGCCATTGATCTCTAATGATCGGATTTTGGCTCAGTTGGAAAAATTCTCTTGTAAAATCAATGATCGTATCGTGTCTCTTAATCAGCGGGTCCCAGGTTCGAGCCCTGGTGCGCCCACCACCCTTAAGAGATTGGCCCGAAAGGGCTTTTTTTCATTTACCCGACAGAACAAATCGAGTCTCGTGCGACGCCTTTGGTAGTCGCACGTCGCACGCCGTGCGACGTGTCAGATATTTGGGGCGTTATTCATCGCACCGGGCGCAGACGGTCATTGTTTGCGGACGGCGCGGGCAGAGATGGAGCGTACGCCTCACCGTAGGAAGGCGGAAAGCGTGGCGGGATTGATTGCGCGACACACCGCCTCCTGGCGACCTGCGAGCGTAAGGCGCAACCGGGCAAACGAAATTGTGCCGCTGTCCGTTCAGCCCTTCATCCCTTCCTTTCGAACCTGCAGTTCGAGCCTGTCGATGCCGGAGTCAGCGCGAGCCGCATTTCGGGCCCGGTAGTGCTTCACGATGGTCTGCGCACTTCGATATGAATGCCCAGTGATGTCGCAGATCGTCAGTAAGTCGCAGCCAGCCCGATCGAGCAGCATGACACAGGTATCCCGCAGGTCTTGGTCGTGCTTCTGGTCGAGGTCGCCGGCGCCGTTGACGAACATCAGAGCGGGGCAGGGCTTTAGACGCCATGCGGTCTCATCGCCATTGCTGTCCCGTGCGGCCTGCGCATCCAGCCATTCTGACAAGACGCGCTTACGCTGATCAACCGCCCGAGCGCGCTGTGCCTTGTTCTCTTCATCGAGAGGAAATGGAGCGAATAGCTTGTCGGAGATCTTGATCAGTTCGGCATTCAGTCGCTCCGCGCGGACAATCGTTTGGCGCGCGCTGTCGCGCGCGAGAAAGCCGAAGACGGCGACGGCTCGGGCGGTCGACACCCAATGCCGATAAGTGCTCTCGTCATAAGGCTCACCATTGTCCTCGTTGACCACGAGCTCAAGAGGCACCTTATCCAATTGAAGCCGGAGCTTGAGCTCCTTTACGCGTGCACGCGAGGCATTCAGCCGTGCGCTGAGTTGGGGCGCCTCTTTGATGTCGACGAGCTCGCCTGTCTTGCTCTGGCAGAACATGTGGCGGTCTTCGATGTCGCTCTCATTCCGCATGATCAGACGGTCAGTCTGGCGCTGCCCAGTGAACAACGCCAGATGAAAGCTGTCGCCGATCGAAGGCCGATCAATTGCATCAGCTGCAGCGACCCAAGCGGCAAATTCGGGCATCGCAACCTGGACGATCCGCCCGTCCGGATGATCGAACTCCATGCCTTCCCGCGGGTTGGGCCCTAGACGCCACAGGATGCTTTCCTGCCCCCAAGTGAACGCCGCCGAGAGCGTCGCTATCATCGAAAGCGCCATATGATGACCGCGAGCCGATTTCGCATAATTATAGAAGGCTCGGAACTCGGGTTTGCCGATCGATGTCGGCGTAGCAGTCGCAATCGCCTCAAGTTCTCGTGCCGGCTCGGCTACGCCGAGCAGCTTGGCGGCGCGGATTTCGGCACGTAACTTCGCTGCGGATTCGCGCGAATGCGGTCGGTACAGAATGGCAGAAATGCATTTACGATACGAAGCCTGTGAGGCGGAGGCTAACGCCTTGAACTCAACCGACTTGCTCCAATCGTCGAGAAGATCCTCGATTGTAGAACGCTTCCGGATCGTCATTTTCTTTGGCAGCTTGCCGGCACGGCGCGCCGCCTCGATTTCCGACTTCCGTTTGTCTGAAAAGTCCGAGGCTTCCTGAAGATTGAACCACGCCCCGACCGGGCGGCCCTTTTCATCGTACGGCGGATGACGCAGGTCGGCATCAAGGTATCGACCGATACTTTTGCGAACGCAATGCTCACTTCAAGGGCGACACTCGTCGCCGAGTACCCCCTCCGGAAGCTGGCAGCGCATGAATGCGAGCAGATGGTCGCAGCCGTCGCGGGCAGCGATTTCGTGCCGCGCCAGATTACCAGCCAGATCGTGGAAAGGACCGACGGCGTGCCACTCTTTGTCGAGGAGTTCACGCGGGCCGTCGTCGATGCCGGTGCGGTCCCGCCGGCCGCCGAAAGCCCTGTGCCGAAGTTGCCGGAACCCCTGGTGCCGTCAAGTATTCACGATTCCCTGATGGAGCGCCTTGATCGTCTCGGTCCTGCCAAGCGCGTCGCCCAGATCGCCTCCGTTTTCGGAAGGCGTTTCGACTATGAAGGCATTTTCAACGTGTTTCCGGATAAGAGCCAAACGCTGCCACAGGCGTTGCGAGCTCTCGAGAGAGCGGGGATCGTGTATCGCAGCAAGGAACCTCAAGGCGAGGTCTTCACGTTCAAACATGCGATGATACAGGAAGTCGCCTACTCCTCGTTGCTCATGGAGGAAAGGCGTGAACTCCATGCGCGCGTGGCATCGTGGCTGCTCCAGGAGGCCTCCATTGAAGAAAGCGGCCAGCCGGCGGTATTAGGCTATCATTATGCGCGCGCAGGCAACATTCCGGAGGCGATCGAGGCCTGGCTCCAGGCTGGAAAATCCGCGCTGCGCAGATCTGCCACCAAGGAAGCCGTGGCTCACCTTCGCGAAGGCCTCTCGCTGATATCCAAGATGCCGGCGACGCCACGGCGCTTCGAGGCTGAAATCGGACTGCAATCCAATCTGGCGATGGCGTACACGGCCAACGCCGGATGGTCCGACCCGAACGTCTATGACCCCTACAGTCGTGCACTCGAGCTTTGCGCGAGCCATGGCACCATTCGCGAGAAGGCGACGGTGCTGTGGGGAGGTACCATAGCCAAGCTGGTCAACTGCGAGCTCACCAAGGGCCTCGAACACGCGGAAAATTTCGTCCGGCGGGCAGAAGAGTGGCGCAACGACGAGGCCGCCCTCATGGCCTACACCGCCGCCGTGATCGCCAATTTCTTCCTAGGTCGTTTGCAGCAGGCGAGTGAGCTCGCGGCTCTGGTCAGCGCTCGCTACAATCCGCGCGAGCACGGCAAGCTGGTCCAGATCTATCAGCATGATCCATTAATTGTATCGCTCGTCTATTCCGGACACATTGAATGGCTGTTGGGCCGGCCCGCCCGGGCCAGAGAGTGCTGCGTGACGGCGCGGCAGCTTGCGAACGAGATCGGACATCCGTTCATGGTGGCTTTTGCCTCCATTCTCGGCGTCGCCGATCACTGGTATGAGGGTGACCTTGCGGAGAACCTTGCCAGCGTGAAGCGTGGTCTGAAGGTCGCTGACGAGTATGGCTATCCGATGTACCGGGTCATCGGTCCATTGTGGGCAACCGCAGCGTTGGCGGCACGAGGCCCCGCGCCGGACGTGCTCGAGAAGCTATGCGGCCTGCTCGATAAACTGCCCGCCGAGAACCGGTGCATCCAGATGCCGCTCTATCGAATTCTGCTTGCCACGGAATTCGGACGGATCGGGCAGATGGGCAGGGCTCGAAACTTCGCTGCCTCGGCTGAGGCCCTGGTGAAGCAAACCGGCGAGCGCTGGGCAGCTCCCGAGATCTACCGGATCCACGGCTCGCTGCTGTGTCGCGATCCATCGCGGGACGACCGGGCCGCCATGCGCTTGTTCAAGCGCTCGCTTGCCTCTGCCAGGAAATTCGGGGCGGTCGGTTGGGAATTGCGCACGGCGATCAGCATCGCGCGCCTGGTCAGCGCAGGCGAGAGCGCATCCGGACGCACTGAGGCACGAGACCTGCTAATATCGACCCGGGCGAAATTCGCATCCGCGGAAACTTCCCGCGATCTGCGCGAGGCTGATGATCTGGTGAGAGTGTTGAACTAGTATTGGCGCCTGAGATCGGACCGTTGGAGCCGGTGATGCGCAGAGCCTGGAGGCCAAGACTCAGCCCAATCGCAGGACATAGCCTCGAACTTGGCGCCGACGCACAAAGTTAGCCGAATGAAGCGCCGCGCAATTCGAATCGAATTGCAAGGTTCGACTCCCGATCGTACTCGCGCGCACTGATAAAGTGATGGGCTGAGTGCGTATCTTGTTGCTCTGGATGAGTCCGGATGTGACCCTTCGCGGACCTGAACCGCGGATCCGGTGATGTCCGCTCACAGTGGCAGAGCAGACCATCTACCATGGACCCGCCGACTTCCGAGCTTGATCCGAAGGCGACGTTCGGCCGGCGACCGCAATGGTAGCCCCTTCGTGAGGATCAGGGCCATGGCTTCCCACAGCCGGGACAATCGTCAGAGCGCGACTGTTTCCTCGACCACATGGTTCAGCGGCGTCCCCTCCGCGGACAAGGTCATTCGCAGTTTGAGCTTGCCACCCTTCACCTCTCCGCTACGCACTAGGTTCTCAATTTCACGCTGCGATGTAACTCCGACATGCTTCGGAAATTTACGGATAGCCATATTGAAGCGGTCTTCATCGAACTCGGCGGTCATGGCTGTTCTCCCTGATCGGGCAGGCAAAGTCTAGCACGAGGCGAGCAATGACGAAACATCGAGGCCTCGCTCGCGTCGCCACCGACTTCCTCCTCAACCTGATTGCCTGCAACCTCGGCCCGAAGCTGAAGATTACACCTGGAAGCGAAAATCTCACTCAGTGGAGTGCTTCCGCTTCTGGCCCTTCGCGGACCTGAACCGCGGATCCGGTGATGTCCGCTCACAGTGGCAGAGCGGACCATCTACCATGGACCCGCCGACTTCCGAGCTTGACCCACAGCCGACGTCGAAGGGCTGACCTAGTGCATCTTACAGGTCGGATTTGCGGGGACTTTGCGCGAAATCGAGGAACAAACTGTCGTGCGTCCTCTTCGCACCTTTATTCGCCTCTTCAGGCCCAAACAGGAGTGCTTCTAGCGACCCAGTTCGGTACCGAGGTGGCGCGCCGGAGGACCGACGGGTTGGTTGGCGCGTAATGGCCTCATGCGACGGGAAGCACGGCACGTCATGGATGAGTTGCGGCAGGCGATTCAGCTCTGCCTGAGAGCGAGGCCGGATCATCGAAATCATAGACGTTCAGGCCCTTCGCAGGATTGTCCGTCACACTGTCGTCGAAAGCACAGGCCCGGACTTAGGTCAACTCGACGACAAACCAGCCTCGACCTCGGCGTTCAGAAGAGTGGACATAATTTTCTGTCCCACTGGCGAAGCGAGGGCGCCAGCGGACAGAACCACTACGCCATTGCACGACGGAGCGTTTGCGCCGTTCTGAACCCAGCTCTCAAACCCCATCCACGAGCTGAAGCCTGGTACGCCCCCATCTTTCGACAGGACACGTCCCGCGGCACCGGCGATATTCGGAAAGAACCATCCAATTCCGACCGTGGGGCCCTGCGCCTGCACGCTGCAGGTGCCCGTCGTACCGCATTGGCCACGGGCCGAGCCGGTCTGCTGCTGCGTCTGCAGGATGGCGAATTCCGTTGGCGAAGGCTGCAGTTGGCCCATATTGTAGAGCAACCATTGAAGCATGTCCGAGGCGCTACTGACGATCGATCCGCTCCCGAACACCATGGGTGGGCACGGCAGGTAGCTCTGGTTTACGGTGAAAGCCGTCGTCCCGTCATATCCACACGCCATGCTGGGAACTTGGTTCGTATTGAACAACGCGGTGTTGCCCATGCCCAGATCCGCGCACAGCTCCGCGAGTTGCCCGTTGTACGCATTATAGACGTCGACGTAGGGGTTCTGCGGGTTGAGGCCGACGATAGCCAGGAGGGACCAGGCAAGGTTTGAATACGTGTAGCACTGGCCCGCGGGGCAGATCCAAGCCGAGTTCTGTCCGCTGTTGAACCAATCGACGAGCTTGGCGAAGGTCTGCAAGTTACTGGCCGGGCAGAATTGTCCACGCGGATCGGGAGGCAGGCCATTGTCCTGCGGAAACCCCGAAGCATAAGTGACGATGTCGGCAACCGGAATCCCGCTGATTGCTGCAGGCAGGGAAATCGAGGGCATGCAGGACCCAACCGTATTTCCATCATATGTGCCTTGAAGACCGTGAAAAATTCTGGATGTGAAAACTTTTGAAATGGATCCGATTTCGAACAGAGTATTTGGCAGGTTCGCAGCGCTCACGAAACTATGGCTTGAGTCCCAAGCCTCAATCTTAGAGGGAGAGAAGAACTTTGCAGAGGGGACGCCGGAGCCGTCAAAATCCGTAAAGACGTATACTGCCATCGCCATGTAATCGCTGACAGCAGCGTCTATGATGCTTTGGATCGCCGAGCTTGGGTCCGATAAAGCCATGAGCGCCTCTCCCCATTACACGCTGGATCGCAAGCAAACTTTAGCGCCTTTCGTTTCGGTTGTCTTTATTATAATAGAACCGTAGAGGTTGATTATAAATGCGTGGTGAAGAGCGTCCTAAGTCCCGTGTAGGCGCTATGTCTGGGTTTGGCCCGTCCGAGACATGCCAACTGCACTGAGCGATGTCCGCATTCAGGGATATCCCGGAAGGCATGTGCTCATGTGGGCCGCCGAAGCGGAACCGGCAATTGCGCGGGGCGAGCGCGCGCTGCGGCTGTCTCCGTTCGATTCCTGGTCGTTCGCGGTGTTTGGCTCGCAGGCGCTCGGACACTTTCTTTTGGAGCGACCGGGTGAGGCGGCAAAGGCGGCTTACCGGGCGGTGCAGTCCAATCCAGGGCACAGCATCAACTATGTCATCCTGATCGGGCCCCTGGTCACGCTCCGCCGGTTCGACGAGGCGAAGGCAGCCGCTGCGCGCGTAATTGAATTGCAGCCCAATTTTAGGATCAGTCAGCAGTTTGGCGGTATTGACTGCGCGCCGGCGCTCGCCACGAAGCTCGGCGCGGCATTGCAGACGGCCGGATTGCCCGAGTCGTTAGCCAACCTTGCATACTCGAGCATGTCTGCAGTTGGCCCATTGCTTCAGTTGGCGTAGTGCCACGCAATGGGCGGTTAAGTGAAGAACCCGTACGCGCCGGCGCTGATGGATGATCGCGGCATCCCGGTCGTGCCGCCGGGCGGATCGAGCGCGGGCTCGGCTGTCGCGGTGGCGGCCGGCCTGTGCGCAGCCTCGATCGGCATCGAGACGTCGGGCTCGCTGCTGTATCCCGCGAGCCAAAACGGCCTCGTCACCGTGAAGCCTACCGTTGGGCTGGTCAGCCGGGCCGGGATCGCGCCGATCGCGCACAGCCAGGACACTGCAGGGCCGATGACGCGGACGGTGCGCGACGCGGCGATGCTATTGAACGTGCTGGCGGCCAAAGACCCGCTCGACCCGGCGACGGAGCGGCAGCGGCGGTCGGTGACTACACCTATGGCGGCGGGCTGATCTACGACGCGCTCGGTTCCTACAACATGGCCTGGCGCATCGGCGTGGCGGTGGGGCTCGCCGCCGGCATCGTCGAGATCGCGTTTGCGCTGATCAAGCCGACCGCGCCGCCCTTGATGCGAACCGCATAGGCATCGTCAGCCACTGCTCATTCGTTGGGCGATGGGCTGCTGCGTGAAGCAGCGCGTGGCGCGGTTGCCGCAAAGCAGCAAACTGGAATCGAAGCGCATTCAGTAGCTTGAATGAATCGTGTCGATGGTGCGAATCTTGCACGTCCTTTGACCAAGAATTGGAACCGTCTCTGACGCTTTCCGATCTGGCGACAAGGGAAAGGCCGATAAGCCATGAGGCTGGTCGGTGCCAGTCTCCAGCCATCGACGCTCGACGACCTCATCGCGCCGAGCTGCGCTCATTGTGTCCCGAAAATCCGAGCTGATCTCGCTGGCGTCGTCGCGCCGGCGCGCATGATCATCTCTGCGGTTCCACTCAAACAGGGCCCAGAAGACATCTCTTGCGACTTGGGAGGACGATGATGGAATCAAAAACATCCACCCGCCAAAGGCTCGTGACATTGGTGGTCGCGTTGCTGGGAATTGCACTGCTCTACCTCGCCCTCGGCGACGTTGCGCTCGCGGAGGATGCGGGCCCGCCAGCCTGCGGCGGCAAGATCCTCGAGAAGTGCACGCCCAATCCAGGCGACACCGCCTGGATGCTCACCTCCGTTGCGCTGGTGCTGATGATGACGGTCCCGGGGCTCGGGCTGTTCTATGGCGGTATGGTGCGCAAGAAGAACGTGGGCGACACCGTGATGACGAGTTTTGCGGTGACTTGCCTAGTTACGATTCTGTTCGCGATCCTGACCTATAGTCTGGCCTTCCGCGCCGGCACGCCGTTCATCGGCGGGCTGGACCGCATGTTCCTGAAGGACATCCTCAGCGACATCGGCAAGGGCGGGATCGGCAACCCCAATCCGCTCGCGGCGACGATCCCCGAAAGCGTCTACATCTGCTTCCAGATGACGTTCGCGATCATCACGCCCGCGCTGATTGCAGGGGCCTTCGCCGAGCGGATGAAGTTCTCCGCGATGCTCTGGTTCATCGGCCTGTGGGCGATCTTCGTCTACGCGCCGGTCGCGCATTGGGTGTGGGGCCCTGACGGCATCTTCGCCTCCGGCAACGACGCCGCCTGGGTCAAGGTGCTCGACTTCGCCGGCGGGACTGTCGTGCATATCAATGCCGGCGTGGCAGGCCTGATGTGCGCCATCATGCTCGGCAAGCGCAAGGAGGCGGGACCGGCCCACAACATGGTGCTGACCTTCATCGGCGCCTCGCTGCTGTGGGTCGGCTGGTTCGGCTTCAACGCGGGCTCCGCGGTGACGGCAGGCATGCAGGCCGGCATGGCGATGCTGGTGACGCAGATCGCGACCGCGGTCGCCGGCTTCACCTGGATGCTGGTCGAGTGGTCGCTCAAGGGCAAGCCGACGGTCGTCGGCATCTGCTCGGGCGCGGTGGCAGGCCTCGTCGCCATCACGCCCGCGTCGGGTTTCGTCGGCCCGATCGGCGCCTTCGTGATCGGCATCGCGGCCGGCGTCCTCTGCTACTGGGGATGCACCGGGCTCAAGAACATGTTCAGCTATGACGACGCGCTCGATTGCTTCGGCGTCCACGCCGTCGGCGGCATCGTCGGCGCATTGCTCACCGGCGTCTTCGCCGTCGAGCAATATGGCGGCACCGCGGGGGCTCTGGAGGGAAACCCGGGCCAGTTCATCAACCAGTGCATCGGCGTCGCCACGGTCTTTGTCTACGATGCCGTCGTCAGCCTGATCATCCTGTACGTGATCAAGCTGTTTATCGGTTTGCGGGTGTCGGAGGATATGGAGCGCGACGGTCTCGACCTCGCACTGCATGGCGAGGTCGTGCACTAGATCGCCGACGGCAATGTTGAACGAATCCGGCCATCCGCGTTCCCTGCGGATGCGCCGGCACGGGAGAAGGCACGATGACCGAGATTTTTGCGCAAGGTGACCTGCTGATCGAGCGGGTACCCGATGTAGCGCCATCGGGAACGCTCGCCGAAATCGCCGAAGGTGCGCCTCTGGTCCTGCTGGAGGGCGAGGCCACGGGACATTGTCATGCGATCCGCGAGCGCGTGACGCTGTTTCACGACGACGATCTGGCGCGCGACATTCCGGCCGGGCTCTATCTCGGGCATCTCCAGATCGCCTCGGCCTATGCGCGGGTGACGCATCAGGAGCATGCGCCGCTGACGCTGCCGCGAGGGACCTATCGGGTGCGCCGCCAGCGTGAACTGGGGCCTCGGGATGCGCGCGTCCTCGCCGACTGAGCAGGCGCTGTCTGCGGGGCAGATGGCGGCGTTGGGCGATTACCGCGCGCGGTGGATAGCCATCCGACGCTCGACGGCGCCTGCCGATCGCGACACCGCGGAGCAGGGCGTGCGTCTTGCCTATGAGGCCGCAGGACTGGAGCCGCCGGCCCGCATCGTATGGTGCGACAGCCCGCTGGCGCTGTCCGGGCTTGCCGGCCGGATGTCGCAGGGCGACGGCGGCAATGTGCGCTTTCGTCTCCTCGATCGCCTGCGCCGGCGCATAGCTTCGCAGGTTGAAGCGCGGGTTCACCGGAAGGTGCTTGCCGCGGTCGACAGCGCAGTCAATCACGCCGACCTGCTGGTCGCCGCTGCAGCCGACGCGGTGATACGCAGCGTGCCGGAGCAAAATCTGTCCATGCTGGGCCAGCTGCGCCGAACCGGCCTGTCGTTCTCCGGCGTGTTACAGGCGCTCGCTGCTCCGCGGGGCTTTTCGACCTGCGCAGCGGGGCCGCACGATCTTTCGTGGCTTGGCGCTTATGACTATCTCCGCGAGGTCCTTGGTCTGCACGCAGAGACGGAGCCGCTGCGCGGCCTGATGCAGCTCGCGACGAGCGTGGGCTGGCTACAGCCGCACGAGCACACCTGCTGGCTCGCGGAGCGACCGAACCTCATGTGCGGTGACGCGCGCGACCGGCTGCATCACGCCAGCGGTCCGGCACTGCGTTATCCCGACGGCTGGTCGATCTGGGCCTGGCGCGGGGTGGAGGTGCCCCGCTGGATCATCGAACATCGGGACCGGATCACGCTCGCTGCGATCGACGAGCAAGTCGACGTCCAGGTCCGCCGCTGCATGATCGAGATCATGACGCCGGAACGTTACGTCGCGCTCGGCGGCGCCACCTGTGTGGCCGAGGACGAAACCGGAATCCTGTGGCGCCGCAACTGGCTCGCCGCGGACGCCTGGGCGGCCGTGGAGGTCGTCAACGCCACGCCCGAGCCGGACGGCACGCGCAGGCATTTCTTCCTCCAGGTGCCGGCCAATCTGCGCACGGCGCGCGAAGCGGTCGCATGGACCTACGGCATGAGGGCAGAGGCCTACGCACACCTCGTGCTGAGGACGTGATGCATGCGTGGTCGCTAGCTGCGGTAGTAGCGCCACATCCGCAGGAAGGTGCGATGGATCATGTCCGGCGGCTGATCGAACGGCTCGACATTGATCCGCACCATGTTGGTGTGGCTCATCCGCCAGGGCAGGCGCATCAACCAGCGCCAGAACGGCTGCTTGCGCCAGTCGGCCACCAGCGCGCTGGTGAGCGGTGCGTTCAGCACGATCTGGAGTTCATGCACCGTCATGGCGCGCTCGGCGATCTCGACAAGATCGATGCGCTCGATGGCGCGCCACCGAATCAGGCCGAAGGCCTGGATGAAGATGCCGTATTGGTTCGCGCCGATCGTGGGCCGGCCGGTCTCGAGCAGCGGAATGTTGTAGTAGGTAAACCCGGCCGCGAGCGCCGCGAGCGCAAGCCAGTAGAGCGCGCCGGTGAGAAGCGCGGCCGTGCAGAAGATCGCGGCCAGCGCCGCCGTGACGTAGACCGGGAAATAAGTATCGTCGCGGCCATAAGCGACCGAATAGCCACCGACATGTCCCTCGTCCAAGGCTGCGATCATGGACGTGGAGGCTACGACCATCGGCCGCAAATAAAAACGGGGTCGCGAGGGCCCCGTCAGTGCTGCAGGTGGCCTAGGGGGTTGTCCTTATGTGCGGCCGCTTGGGAGTCTAGAGCGGACGTCGCGCTGCCTGGTCGTGATGGGCCGCTTCTGACCCATTGCGGACCTACGGGTCTCGGTCGCAACCGTCCGCTTCCGGAGAGCGGACTCGCCAACCTGTCGAGGGGCAGGCATGAGCGGGGAGTTACCGCGCGTCCGCCGTGAACGTCACGAAAGTCGCTCATGCGTCAATTTATGCTGCTATGCTGCGATGCTCATGACAGGAGGAGCCGCTGATGATGAACCGCAAGCTCGTTGCTGTGCTGGTCGCATTTGGCCTGACCTTGCCCGCCGTCACCCGCGCGCAGGACGCGCCGGTCGAGGAGCAGATCGTCAACCAAATGAACAAGGTGTTCGGTGTCCACGCCGGATTCCGCGCCAATCACGCAAAGGGCGTCGTGGCCGAGGGGAAGTTCAAGGCCTCTCCAGAAGCCGCCGGCTTGAGCAAGGCGGTGCTGTTCGGTGGCACTGAGGTTCCGGCGACGGTGCGGTTCTCGGACTCCACGGGAGTGCCGAATCTGCCCGACGGCTCCGACGACGCTAATCCGCATGGGATGGCGGTGAAGTTTCACCTGCCCGACGGCAGCGACATGGACATCGTTATAAATTCGCTGAAATTCTTTCCCGTCTCGACCAGCGAGGAGTTTCGCGACCTGCTCGTCGCGATCGCGCAGAGCCCGCCGGACGCGGCCAAGCCGACGAAGTTCGAGCAGTTCGTGGCAAGCCACTCCACCATCCCGGCTGCCTTCGCCACGGTCGCTACGCCGGACAGTTTTGCCAACGAGGCCTATTTCGGCATCAATGCGTTCGTGTTCGTCAACAAGGCGGGTGAGCGACAGGCCGTCCGTTACCAGATGATCCCCGAGAAGGTCGTGCACCTGGACAAGGCGGAGGCCGCGAAGAAGACGCCGGACTTCCTGATGGAGGAGCTGCCCGCACGATTGAAGCAGGGGCCGGTGACCTTCCGCTTCAAGGCGCAACTCGCTGCCGCCGGTGACTCCACCAAGGATCCATCAAAGCCCTGGCCTGATGATCGCAAGCTGGTCGAGCTTGGCGTGCTGACGATCGACAAGGTTGTGACGAATAGTGACGAGGCGCAGAAGAAGCTCCTGTTCCTGCCGGGCCAACTCACCGACGGGATCGAGCAGTCCGACGATCCGATGATCGATGTCCGCAACGGCGCCTATGCCATCTCGTTCTCGCGGCGCAATCCCTGACGGTCACGGTTAGTCACCAGGTTATCTCAGAATCCTAAGTTGGTTTGGCCGCGAACACTGAAAACGGCAGGGATTTGGGGGAGGGAATTTGACGGAGTCGGACCTTCGCTACCAAAAATTCTCACGCACCGGCGTGACAGCAGATGCCGACCTGATCTGGCCGACAGCAGGTTGCCATTGCTGATTTGCTGCAGCGTGCTGCTTACTGTGGAGGCGGGCACCAAGCGGGAGCCCAGAGGTCCGCTTGCGATCTGAAACCAGACCTGGCGCCGCGGGTTAGCACCGGACCGCTTTTGAGCCGTAGCAGCCGGCGACATCGGCGCGGTGCTGACGCGGCAAGATATTTAGACTATCCTTCAATGCTCACCATCGAGGGGGCGGGACAGGGCCCACGAGAGGAAATCGATGAGCACAGTAAAAAATGCTCTGGCTCAGAAGAGTGGCGTCCTGATCCATGTTCGTTCCGGCGACATGGTCATCGAAGCCTTGCGCCAGATGCGCGACAACCGGGTTCGGTCGGTGCTGGTCATCGACGATGACGTGCTGGTCGGTATCGTGACCCAGGGTGACTGCGCCATCAAAGTGCTGCTGCCCGGGCTCGATGCGAAGCAGACGCCGGTGGGCCAAGTGATGACGGGCAACCCCGTGACGGTCAAGCCGGACGATCAGCTAGAGGGCTGCATGGCAATGATGGCTCAGCGCACTTTTCGCCATCTGCCAGTGCTGCACGCGGGCAAGGTCGTGGGCGTGATCTCGATCGGAGACGTAGTCAAGAACATCATCCGGGATTTGGAGCACAACGTGGATGACCTGATGGGCTACATCATGAAGGACGGCCCCGGGGGCTAACAAACGAACCGCGCGGTGCCGTCGCCCCCGCGCATGTCTGCTTGTGGCCCATCAGCGAAGTGGCGACACCCCTCACTGAGGTCAGCTTAGTGGGGCGTAGCGGACGAGATTTGCTCACGCTGAGTTCTTCGCCCTTTAACCCATACCGGAAGTCGGGCTCCACTGCATCAGATGAGATACCACGGCTCAAAACCCGCCCAACCATTGGCTTACATTTTTTATACCAGCGGCTTATTCTTTGGGTGTGCGAAGATGCCTTTCTGCGATGGGAGGCTACGTGAGGGGCTGGCAACTTGCGCTATCGCTTCGAGGAGTTCGCATTTGACACCGACCGGCGCGAACTGCATCGCGGGGCAGAGGTCGTTTCCATTACACCACAGGTGTTCGATCTGCTCGAATACCTAATCCGAAACAGGGAGCGCGTCGTCAGCAAGGACGATCTCATCTATGCCGTTTGGAATGGGCGCAGCGTTTCGGATGCAGCACTGTCTACCCGGCTGAATGCCGCTCGTAGCGCAGTCGGCGACACGGGCGAGAAGCAGTGCTTAATCAAAACATTGCCGAGGAAAGGCTTCCGCTTCGTCGGTGCGGTGCGTGAAGAGGATGGACCTTCTAGCGCCGCCGTCGCCTCGGAAAGTCATGTGGAGTTGTCAAAGCCCGCACTGGCGCTGCCCGACAAGCCCTCGATTGCGGTATTGCCGTTCCAGAACATGAGCGGCGACCCCGAGCAGGAGTATTTCGCGGACGGGATGGTTGAGGAAATCATCACGGCGCTCTCGCGGTTCAAGTGGTTGTTCGTGATCGCTCGCAATTCGAGCTTTACGTTCGAAGGTAAGGCCGTCGATGTAAAGCGGGTCGGACGCGAGCTTGGGGTGCGCTACGTTCTTGAAGGGTCAGTGCGCAAGGCAGCGGGGAAGGTTCGCATCGCAGGCCAGTTGATTGATGCGGTGACGGGTGCGCACATTTGGGCGGACAGGTTCGAGCGTGACCTGACGGATGTTTTTGCATTTCAGGACGAAGTGACGGTCGCCGTTGTCTCAGCTATTCAGCCAAAGTTGCTTCAAACGGAAATTGAGATAGCGACGCGGCGGCGACCGGAGAACCTCACCGCATATGATTGTTATCTCCGAGCCCTGCAACAGTATTACCTACCGACCCGCGAAGGGGTGGCTGAGGCGATAAGGCTGGCTCATCGCGCCCTGGAGTTGGACCCTGGGTTTGGCCTTGCCGCGGCTCTGGAAGGTGCCGGCCACGGGCACAACGTCCTTCTCGGCTACGCCATCGATCCTCAACGCGACCGCAACGAAGCAGTTCGGCTTCTTCGCTTGGCATTGAGCCTCGACGATAACGATCCAGAAACGTTAGCATGGGCTTGCCTAATCTCGGCGTACCACGTCGGCGACTGTGAAAGCGCGATCGAAATGGCTGACCGGGCGGTCGCGCTCAACTCCAATTCATATTGGGCATGGAACTGCAGAGGCAATGTCTATAGAATTGCGGGGCTGTCGGAGGAAGCGATCCGGAGCTTTGAACACGCCCTTCGCGTGAGCCCGGTAGACCCGCGCCTACACCGAGCGCTTTCTGGGATGGGCGTCGCCTTTATCGAGCTTTGTCGCTTTGACGAGGCAATCGCCGCAGGGAAGAAAGCCCAACGTCAGAGCCCCTCCTATTCGCCAGCTTACCGCTGTCTCGCATCCGCCTTCGCCCATCTCGGACGCGACGTTGAGGCCCGTGAGGCGGCGGCGCGTCTGCTTGAGATCGATCCTGCATTTACAATATCTTCGTGGATCGCTCGGGGCGGACAATCAAACGCGAAGCTGATGACTGAGGGCCTTCGGAAAGCGGGGTTGCCCGAATGAACCCGGTGTGCCGCCTCGTTCCCTGTGGCGGACACGCGGCCCTGTGAACCTCGGCGGCAGCTTGTGGCCCTTAGCGGACTTGATTGACGCTATGGCGGACTTCCGCTTTGCCGGAGATGGCCGACATTATCGCCAAAGTAGAGACTGCTTCCGTCAGTCCCTCTCCGTCGGCCGGGGAGGCGAGGATCGTGGGTGCACTGTCGCATCCACTGTTCAGCAGGCGAGCTGCCGGACACCCTTACGACTGTGCACGAACGAAAAGTGGACGTTTCTGGTGCGGCCGTCGCGGTGCGGGCAACGAAGATCAAGCAAGATACTGATATTCTTGGTGGGCCCGGCAGGACTCGAACCTGCAACCAGACCGTTATGAGTGGTCGGGCTACTGGCTCGCCAATGCGTCAACCGCGGCCGCGTCGCCATCATGGCGGCGTAGGCAAAATGCTTGGCGCGAAAATCCTTCACCTGGTCGAAGGCGTGTTGCTCATCGGCCGAGAGACCGGAGGGGGCCTCACCACTCTGCAGCGCCTTGGTGATCTCCGGCGGAATCGTGCCGCGGAAGTTGGTGTGGATGCCCAGCAGTTCCGGCGGCGCCTGTTCAGCCATCGCATTGGAAATGAGGGCACCGATGTCGCCGCCTTGCGCGGCAAGGCGCGCGTAGCCAAGGCGTTTCATCAGCTCGATCCATGCGCGCGCGACGCGGGCAGGGCCCCGGCCGCTGGTGGCCGGTTTGCCCGAAAACCCGTAGCCGGGAACCGACGGGATCACGACATGGAAAGCGTCCGATGCGCTCGCGCCGTACGCTGTGGGATTGGTGAGGGGATCGATGATCTTCAACTGCTCGATGATCGAACCGGGCCATCCATGCGTGACGATGAGCGGCAGCGCATTTTCGTATTTCGAACGAACGTGAATGAAATAAATGTCCAGCCCATCGATCTCGGTGATGAACTGCGGCAGAGCGTTCAGCTTTGCCTCGATCTTCCGCCAGTCGTAGTCCGTCGCCCAATAGCGAGCGAGGTCCTGAAGGGTCGCAAGCTGCACGCCCTGCGATTCATCGGTCACGGTTTCTCGCTCCGGCCACCTCGCCTGCGCAGATCGAGAAGCGCCTCTTCTGGAACGTTGATCCGGAAGGGGCGGATTTCGTTACCTGTATCCGCCGGCGCCGGGTGCGCGGGAAAAAGACCCGCGGCAGCCGCCGCGGCAATTCCCATCGTGGCGGAGCGCAAGAGCCGGCGCCGGTCCGAGTTGATGGCTTCCGAAACTGCTTGCACACGCATTGGGAAACTCCCTCACTCGTTGAATGGGTGACGTCGTGGCCTCGGCTCAGGCCGGCTACCTTTCGCTGGCGCCACGCGACCTCGAGAAGAGGCGGCTCTTGGGCGCAAAGCGGACCGGGCCGTCCGCGTGGACGTCATGCTGAGTTCGCGCGGAATCACCTCGTATTGGATGTTTTCAGAGGCTAGGTATTTCTGGAGCGTGGGAGCAATGGGCCATGACATCACCTCCGGTGCAAAAATGCAAACCATCCACCGTGAAGGCCTTCCCTGCGGACTCTCGCCAATGGGCGGCAGCCTGATTATAGACCCGAGATCGTCGGGATACGAGCTGTCGGCGGTAGAGTAGGCGAGCGCCGCAAAGGCGCTTCTAGCGCCGGCTGCATCAACCGACCTCGCCACTTTGCGCTGTTCCGCGATCCTGGCGACCCAGGTTCGAGCACCCGTGCCCCCGCCTTGAGGCGCTATTCCGACCGCGAAATCGAGCGGCGGGCGTCCCTCATTTCCGCTATGATCAAGCCATGACGATCGGGATCACCGGACCCGAACGGAAGGTACCAAGGCAGAGTGCCGTGGTCGGGCTCACTGTTGCGGCCGCTGTCATTGGGGTTTGCCTGATCCTGCTCTGGCTCGCGAGCGACCTCCTCGTCGACTGGCTGTGGTTTTCCTCGATCAGTTATCCGCAGGTTTTTTGGACGACAATCGGTGCGAAAACCGTCATCTTTCTTGCGGTTTGGACCGGAACCGCCATCATCCTTTGGGTGAACGGATGGTTCGCACTGCGCTTTGCCCGACGGCGGTCGACACAGCTTGTCACCGCTTCGGTGTGGAACTTCGCGGGCAACGCGCCGCCAGATTTACTTGCGCTTTTACGCGATCGACTGCCGTGGTCCCGGTTGATCGTAGGTGGGGCAGCTTTGCTCGCTCTGCTCGTCGCCGCCGCAGAAGTCGGCAACTGGGGTGTCTTCCTGCGGTTTGTCTATCAGGTGCCATATGGTGCAGACGATCCGCTCTACAACAAGGACATCGGCTTCTATCTCTTCTCGCTGCCCGCCTATATCCTCATCAAAAACGGGATGATGCTCGCGCTCGTTCTGAGCGCGCTTTTCGCCGCGGCGATCTACTGGGTGCACGGCGATATCGAATACGACCTTCATCGCCGATCAATGTCGTCGATGGCGATTGCCCACGGCTCGGTGCTGCTCGGTCTTTTCTTTGCGGTGAAGGCCTGGTCCTATGGTCTTGATCGCTATCTGCTGCTCTACGGCGACAACGGTGTAGTCGTCGGCGCAAGCTACACCGATGTCCACGTGAGGCTACCGGCCTTGTGGTTGATGATCGGACTTTCGGTCATCGCGGCGTTCGCCACGTGGGCAAATTTGCGGGTGCGCACCTACCGGCTTCCTGCCGCCGCGTTCCTGCTTGTCGTGATCGGGTCTTTCGTGCTGTCCAGCGTGATTCCCGTGCTGTTCCGGGAGTTCTTCGTCAAACCAAGCGAATTGGAGCTGGAAAGGCCCTACATCGAACGCAACATTGCGCTCACCCGGCAGGCATACAATCTCGATCAGATCGCAGCCAAGCCGTTTGCGGCGGAACAGAAGCTTAGCTTCAAGACGCTCGACGCCAACAAGGCGACAATCGACAATATCAGGCTGTGGGACTGGCTGCCCTTGTCGGACACCTACGCGCAGCTGCAAGAGATCCGCACTTACTACAAATTCCATGATCTTGATGTTGATCGCTACTGGCTCGATGGCTCCTACCAAAGCGTAATGCTCTCGGCTCGCGAATTGCAGCCCTCCCTGCTGCCGCCGAATGCCCAGACATGGGTCAACCGCCACGTGCTGTTTACTCACGGCAATGGCGCGGTGATGAGCCCGGTCACGCGCAAAAGCACCGAGGGGCTACCGCTGCTCTATTTGCGGGATATCCCTCCGGTTGCGGATGGAGGCCCCAAAATCCACGAGCCGCGCCTCTACTACGGCGAACGGAGCGACAACTACGTCATCGTCAAGGGGAGCACGCCGGAGTTCGACTATCCGAAGGGAAAGGACAATGTCTACGCGGCTTATGACGGTACGGGCGGCGTTCCGATAGGAGCGATGGTGTGGAGAGGCCTGTTCGCTTACTACTTCAACGACCCGAACCTACTGCTCTCAAGCTACATCACGACCGACAGCCGTATCATGATCCGGCGCAATATCGGGGAAAGAGTACGAACGATCGCCCCGTTCCTCAGGCTCGATCACGATCCTTATCTGGTCATCAGCAATGGGCGGATGTTCTGGATGCAGGACGCCTACACGGTGAGTTCCTACTTCCCCTCCGCGCAGCCGGCGCAAGACGAGGATATCAACTACATTCGCAATTCAGTGAAGGTCATCGTGGATGCCTATAACGGGACCGTCGACTTTTACCTGATGGACACCGGCGATCCGATTGCAGCGACCTATAGGCGCATCTTTCCGAGCCTGTTCAAGCCATTCTCGGCCATGCCTGCGGATATGCAGAGGCACATTCGCTATCCGGAGGACCTGTTCCTGATTCAGGCGCAGCTCTATCAGAGCTATCACATGGAGGCGGCTGACGTTTTCTATAACCGCGAGGATCTCTGGCAGTTCCCGCGCCAGCCGGGCGGCGGCGGCATTGCGACGATGGCCCCATATTACATCATCATGCGACTGCCCGGCGAGCCCCAGGCCGAGTTTTTCCTCATGCTTCCCATGGTGCCAAGCCGCCGCGACAATATGATCGCGTGGCTCGCCGCGCGTTGCGACGCGCCCGACTACGGCAAGCTGATTGTCTACGAGTTTCCAAAGGAGAAGCTCGTCTACGGGCCGTTCCAGATCGAAGCGCGGATCAATCAGAGCACCGATATATCGCAGCAGATCACGCTGTGGAATCAGATGGGCTCGCGGGTGATACGCGGTGCGAACCTGCTTGTGATCCCGATCGAAAACTCGATCCTCTATGTAACGCCGCTCTATTTGCGAGCGGAGCACGGACACCTGCCGGAGCTGAAACGCGTGATCGCAGCCTATGGTGAACATGTGGTGATGAAGGAGACGCTCGACGAGGCCTTGTCAGCACTGTTTATCGAGCCTGGCGCGGTGCGGCCGGTCTCGAGCGCGAAGGAGGAAATGCCTGTCGCACGCCCGTCGGCAAGTCAAGCACGGGAGGCGCTCGACCGCTACAATCATGCCGTTGAACGATTGAAGTCCGGCGACTGGAAAGGCTTTGGCACGCAGTTCGACGCAATGCGCGAGCTTCTGGAGGAAATGAACCGGCACGCCACGGGCCACTAGCGTCGCGGCTCCTTTGGCGCTCATTGGGAACACAGGGGCTGCATAGTTCGGGCTGAGCACGCAACGAAGAGAGGCGTTGAGCTTGATCCGATACAGGCGGTGTTTGCACTCGCGGTACGAATGCCACTGAGACGCGAGGAGGACCGCAAGCAGGTCGAGCTGGATCTCCCCTGTGGACCAACCGACAGGCCCACTGTCGCGCCTACTGCCGTGGCCACTGACTGAGTTCATCCTCAGTTACAACACGCTCGAAATTCTCGGTTTTGCTTTTGATGCGGTATCGAATGCGGCCGCCCGCCTCAATCGGGAGGCATGCAACAATAGTGTAGACGGTCCGTCCGCCATTGTCGGCGCGGCCCTGCGGTCGCTGGGCTTGATGATGAACGTCGTCGTTGATCGAGAAGATGTAGGGCATTGTGTTCCTTACAGCATTTGTGGCGCGTGCGCAGCACAGAGAAGCCCGCCGACCTGCTGATTGCAATCAAGGTTTTGCGGGCCGTGAACAGTCCCTTCGAGAAGGCCGCGGAACCCAAGGCCAGCCGCGGCGCCTCTCATCTCATTCCCGTGGCAACCCATGCCACCGGTGGTATGGTGAAGGGGTTCGACCTATTGAATGACTTGATGGCCGCGCCCCGAGGGGGCCTTTCCAAGACATCGCTGGATCGAATTTGCTCGCACGGATTGTGGGTAACGAACTCTTTCGTGGGTATTGTTGGAGACGGATAATGGCAACGG
The DNA here is from genome assembly GCF_029989365.1 of Bradyrhizobium sp. Arg816. Classification (GTDB taxonomy): domain Bacteria; phylum Pseudomonadota; class Alphaproteobacteria; order Rhizobiales; family Xanthobacteraceae; genus Bradyrhizobium. Next base: position 459,847 of record NZ_JAPRAQ010000005.1, read on the forward strand.
GTGTCGTGAAGTGGTTCAACGGCCAGAAGGGCTTTGGCTTTATTCAGCCGGACAATGGTGGGCCGGATGTATTTGTTCACATTAGCGCCGTAGAGCGTGCGGGCCTTCATGGACTAGCCGAAGGGCAGAAGGTCTCCTTCGAGGAGAAGACCGATCCGAGGCGCGGAAAGACGAGCGCTGAAAATCTGAAGACCCTGTAACATCGGTCGACGCTTCGGTTCCACGAATATACTGAGAAGCAGGCTACAGGGGGGATATCATCGCCGACCTGCGGCGATGCCCGCACGATTGTTCGCTAAGTTTTATCGTTCATCCGCTGGGTCGTGAACTTAGCACCAGCGGCACCGTCCCCAGCGTGCGCAGCAGCCGCCGCAACCCCCGCAGCCACCGCAACCACGCACAGCTCGGCACCCACGGCAGCCACGGCAACCACCGCAACCTCGGCGAACAACAACGGCGGCTAGCTGCACGTCGCTTCCAGCATTTTCCTTATCGAAGAGATAGAACGTGGCGAGACTGACGTCGGCCATTTCCTCTTCGCCAAGAACGAAGCGCTGATTGGGCGAGATGTTGTCAGAATGCGGGATATGAGCAGTGGGTATCGTGTGCGCGGATGCGCTCCCCGCCAGCGAGAGACCCAGTCCGGCCGTACCGAGTGCCGTGACGGCGGCGGCTTTGGTTGCGCGTACGTGCTTCGCAGCATGCTTCACCCGTGGCATGGTCGCCATCCTTTCGGAAGTTGTCGTGAAAGGGTCAGCTTGACGTAGCAAGTGTGCCTGTACGTCTAGAAATGCGACCTAGCGCATTCGGTTCCCCTTCGCGCGCGGGTCTTTTTGAGTTGCAACTGGTGGCGGACCCGACTGACTGTCTGACGATGTCCGTTAACAGGGGCAGAGCGGAAGTTGGACTTCGCGGCGGTCAATGCGGATTTTGCACCGAAGCCGACAGGTTCGAACAGCTGGCGCTTTCCGCAAGGCTCCAGCCAGCGAGGCGACTGCGCAAGTGCTGCTGCTGGAGGCGGCTGAGATCCTCGGCATCGGCGAGTTGCTACAGCGCAGGCCACGCCAGCTCTCGGGCGGCCAGCGCCAGCGCGTGGCGTTGGGCCGTGCTATCGTGCGCCACCCCCGCGAAGCGTGGAGAGGGCGCGGGAGGCGGTTTCCAAAGTCAGGACAAGACGCACGATGCGTACCGGAATTCATAAAGTCCGCTGACGTATCGCGCGTTTTGTAGTTAGCGCCTGTGCCCCAGCGGCATACTGAGCGCCATCGCTTTTTGACGAAGAGACGCTTCAGTTCTCTTCATCGCTTTTGCGATCTTCGCCACAGGCGTCCTAGCTTCGAATGAGCGCGCAATTCCTTGACGTCGGCCGCAGTGTATTCGCGACGAACGATCTTCTTTAATTTTTTAGCCATTGCCGCTCCATTTGTTGAGCGGCGCCTCTACCCCCTACGTTGGCTGAAGAACAGCCCCTTAGACCGATGTCCGCTTTTATTGCAGCCCGGCGATGTCGACCCCTCCGAAGGAGGCAGGTTGCGACAGCTGATACTTAACGACGTACGACATGGATCAAGCCGCTGTCGTCCAGCGGCGTGCATGTGATCGTGCGAAATCCATGGCAAAGCGAAACTTGTAACTTTCGTGAAGCCCAAACCAAACAGAACCGCGCCCGGAGGACCGGTCATTCATCTTCGATCACGAAAACAGAAAGGTCCCAATCAGCAGGCCCGCAGCGAAAGCGAGAAGCCCCAAAGTGCAGGCTGAAACGATACGGACGAGGATGCGAACTTGCTCCTCGTACTCCTCTTCCGCGGTCTTGTGGGACTGAGCCGTCATTGCAACTGCCCTGCCAGCGCCCAGATTGGGCAAATGTAAACTCGAAATCATGGTCAACGCGAGGCATCTTAGCCCCGCCGTGATGCCCTGTTCGATTTGGCGCGCATCTCTTCAACGGGAGGATCATCGAAGTCTCCCTTGAGGTCCGTTCAATGGGGCTTAGCGGAGTGAATTTGCTCTCGTTGAGTTTTTCGCGTTTTGACCCTTAACCGGAACATACGGTTGAAGTTGCGCTGTTCTGGTCGAAGGCAGTTGCTACCCGTTCAACAAGCGCTCTGTTCGCTGCTATTCCCGCAGCATCACTGTATCGCTGCAAAATGGATTCACGATGAAGCGTGTCAGCCCTCCGTAGGTTTCGGGATAGCGCTCGACATACGGCAGCAAGATTCGCAGGGCATCCGCTGCCACCTGCGCCGTTTCGTGATACCGCCTGAGCGCATCCAACACATTGGAATGCGCGCCAAGGCTTTGGACTAGGTTCTATACTCAACTGACTCTGGCACAAATCAGTGGAGAGTGGTTCAAGTCCTCCGCTGGGGGCTTGATGTGCTACGAGCTGACGCATTTCGAGTGGAGCGTCATCGAGTGCTGCGACATAGACAGCCTTGCTGTGATGTCGTTCATCGTCTTTCCGCTTCCCCCGCGACGAGCGGCGGCAGCGGGCAGTCGAGCGTATCGCAAATGGCGCGGAGCAGCTCCGTTTCGCGGAGGGTGACCTGCTGGTTCGCCAGGATGCAGGTCGCGCAGGCGACGACGATCCGGCGCTTGATGGCCGGGACGGATTGATTGAGCGTTTGCAGTGCCGCGTCGAACTCGGCGAGGGAGCATTCCGCGCGGGGCGGCAAGCGTTGGGTGTAGTCGCCGCCGATGTAGCCGCGCATGCCCGTATCGAAAGCCCGGGCGGCCTGGTTGGGTTTCGGCTGGCCTTCCCAAGCCAATAGCGCCAACACCGTCGCGACCGGGTGCGCCAGTTTTTGCGGCGAGCTGTGCACTGGACGCGTCTGACGCTGCGGCAGGAACTGGGCGTCGAGATGGCGATGCAGCACACAGCGGAGGGTGTACTCGAACAGGCTCAGCCGCGGGTCGGCGATCATGAGGACCTCGACCTGCGCGCGGAAAGTCCGGTGCTGGCGGGGCGACATCTGCCGCAGGGCTGGCATGGCCAGGTCCAGAAGAGGCAGCCGGTGCGTGTCCGGCAGGGCCTGGACAGGGGCGACCAGCCGCAAGGTTTCGGCGAAGTCCTGCGGCTCAGCGCCGGCCTTCAGCTGGGTCAGCTGGAGGTCCCGCAGGTCCGGCCGCGGGTCCAGGAGAAGGGCGTAGACAAGGGCGCGAGCACTGAACGGCTCTTGGGCGGCGACCCGGAGCACGTCGGGCATGCCGTCGTGCAGCGCCTGGGCGTGGCTAATTTCTCGCGGATCGACGTGGCCGACCCGGGACGCCGCTTCGTCGGCGAACCCCAAGGCCGGTAACGGCACCTGCGGCAGCCCCGGTAACCTCGGCATTTTGGCGAACGGCGGGACGCGGCGGGGGCCTTCGGGTTCTTCCCGATCGAAGCTGACCGCCCGCACCTCCGGGAACTGGCCGTTGAACTGGGGATCGAGCCGGCGGATGCGCTTGACGAGGGGCGGGTGGGTGGCCAGCAGTCCGGCGAACCCCTCGCCGGCGAAGGCGTTGGCGAAAAACATGTGACCGGCCTCGGCGGCCTGGGGGTTGTCGATGCGCGACCCCTCGGCCAGCCCACCGATCTTCTTGAGCGCCCCGCCAATGCCGTCGGGGTTACGCGTGAACTGGACGGCGCTAGCGTCGGCCAGGTACTCGCGCTGCCGAGACACCGCCGCCATGATCAGCCGACCGAACAACGCTCCCACCAGGCCCAGCACAAACACGCCCAGGCCCAGCAGCACGAGGCCGCCACGGGAATCATTCCTTCCCGAAGAGCGGCCGCCGGACGCGAACATGAGCATGCGGCCCATGATGGACAGCGCCATGATCCCGAAGATCAGGCCGATCAGCCGGATGTTGAGCCGCATGTCGCCATTGAGAATGTGGCTGAACTCGTGGGCCACCACGCCCTGCAGCTCGTCGCGGGTCAAGTAGTCGAGGCAGCCCTGGGAGACGGCCACTACGGCATCGCCCGGCGCGTAGCCGGCCGCGAAGGCATTGATGCCGGGCTCCGCCAGAACATAGACGGGGGGCACCGGCACGCCCGCGGCCAGCGCCATCTCCTCGACGACGTTGAGCAGCCGCTTCTCGCGCGGGTCGGTGGTCGTGCCGGGCACCTCCTCACCACCCAGCATCAGGGCGACGGCTTGGCCGCCGGACGAGAGCTGGGCCACCTTGAACGCGCTGGCACCCCCGACCACAAGGCCCACCCCCGGCGCCGCGAGCAGGAGCAGCTCCGGCTGCCACCAGGACACCGGCTCGGGGCCGCTAGACATGCTGAGCGTCAGCAATAGCCCGTACACCAGGGCAATCAGAATCAGGATCGCCAAGACGAAATAGACCACCAGCTGGAGGGTCTTGCGTCGAGCCGAATCCTGCTGCTGAAAGAAATTTGTGGCCATGGTCAGAGGCGGATTTGAGAGCGTGAAACCGGAAGCATGGGACGCGCGGAGCGGTAATTGTTCCGTGTTAGAACGACACCTTGGGCGCTGCGCGCTCGGTCTCTGGGGCTTCGAGCAGCGCCGCCTCCTTGAAGCCGAACATGCCGGCCACTGTGTTGGCCGGGAAGACCTCGCGCCGGATGTTGTAGGTGGCGGCGGCGTCGTTGAACGCTTGCCGGGCGAAGGCGATCCTGTTCTCGGTCGAGCTCAGCTCCTCTTGCAGGGCGAGCATGTTCTGGTTGGCCTTGAGGTCCGGGTACGCCTCGGACAGGGCAAAGAGCCGGCCCAGGATGCTGCCCAGCTGGGCCTCGGCTTGGTTAAGCTCCCTCATGGCCGCCGGGTCGCTGGGGTTGGCGGCGACTTTTTGCTCGGCCGCCGTCGCGCTGTTGCGCGCCTTGATGACAGCATCGAGCGTCTCTCTCTCATGGGCCATGTAGCCCTTGACGGCTTCGACGAGGTTCGGAATCAGCTCGTAGCGGCGTTTGAGCTGCACGTCGATCTGGGCGAAGGCGTTCTTGAAGCGGTTCGCGGCGACCACCAGTCCGTTGTAGATGCCCATGAGCCAGAGTGCGAGCAGCAGCACGACGCCCAGGAGCACGAGCAGCGCAATTGTGACGGGACTCATGAGCCGTGACCTCCGACGAGAGGACTGTTGGTCTGGTCCATCGCACGACCGGCGCCAGACCGGCGGAACATTTGTCCGACGGAATCCGGCCGAAAACTTGGCAAAATCCCACGGGCGACTGGTTGAGGACGGTACTATCTTTGTCGTGTGCCGCCCACGAACCTGTGGTCCTTCCCGCTCCGCACGCAGCTCTTATGGAGGGCTACTTTCCAGGACGGGACGTCAGCCTCGGAAGACGCACCGAGGCGCTGCCCGAGGGCGGGCCGTTCTGATGCGCGAGTTCTCAGAGCGCGGGCGGCGCTACTTGCTACGCTTTCGGGCAGCCGGAGTGCTCATTTTTGAGTCCGGCGATGGCCGGACCTTAGCCGAACATCGCTTGAACCCTTGTCATGTCGGTTGTCAGTGGCAAACCTGACGTCAGTCCAACGTTGGCATTTGCCGCTGCTTTTGGCCAACCGAGACATCAATCCCGCTCGTGGGGGCGGTCAAAACTCTAGCGAATGATTTCTGCGGACCGGTCTCCCTGGTTCACGCGCAACATCCGGGAATTAAATACTAAAAGCCACTGGTCGAGTCGCTGATATTGGCAGGGGTGGGGGTAGTCAATTCCTCAGAGCCTCTCGCCTTGCGGACCGGCCCCACTCTCACTCAGGGCTTTTTTTCGGGGCGGCAGAACTTTTAGCGTTACCCAGCCTATCTTGTCGTGACCGCCAATCTTCCGCCAAGAAAAACGATTGTTGTATCGAATATTGGAGAGCTGTGAACGGCGATGAGCGGAGAGGTACGTGGGCAACCACGTGCACTGGCCCAACTATTTTCAGAACCTCAGAGACGCGCCGGCGCGGAAAAAACGTCGCGAAATTCGATAGGGGCGGTCCAATTTTTGCGCGGACCGCAAGCAGTTCTGGAGCTCGATGCATGAAACCGTCCGGCGGAGCGAAGCGAACATCCAGCCACCGCTCATACAGTCACCGTCGCAAGTAAATGCGCAACAATCCGACCATCGTGCAGAAATACGGCGGCGTCTGTTTAGAAACGCCGGAGAAAATCCGCGCGGTTGCGAGGAGTCTCGCCGATTTGCACAACCGTGGTCATCGCGTCGTGGCGATCGTTTCAGCGATGGGTAAGACGACCGACGAACTAATTAAGGCGGCTTATCAAGTAAGCCCGCATCCCAACCGCCGCGAACTGGATATGTTGTTAACAACCGGTGAGCGCATCAGCATGTCGTTGATGAGCATGGCTCTGTCTGATCTCGGTGCGCCAGCCATTAGTTTTACCGGAAGTCAGGCCGGTGTAATGACAGACGAATCTCATTCTTCCGCGCGCATTTTAGATGTGCGGCCTGCGCGCGTGCTCGAAGAACTCAGTCGCGGACGCATCGTGGTTTTAGCGGGCTTTCAAGGCGTGAATCCGCGAACCAAAGAAATCACCACCCTAGGCAGGGGCGGCAGCGACACCACTGCAGTCGCCATGGCTGCGGCGCTAAGGGCCGAGCGCTGTGAAATTATCAAAGAGGTCGACGGAATTTGCTCGGCCGATCCGCACATCGTGGCGAACGCAAAACCATTGCGCCGGCTGGATTTTGCATCGTTGTCCGAAATGTGTTTTTGGGGCGCCAAGGTTTTGCATTTTCGCAGCGTGGAGCTGGCACAAAGCCAAAATATCCCTTTGTTTTTACGAAAATGGGGCAATTCCGAACACAGCACGCGAGTGATGAAAGAGGTTATCGGAATGGAAAACGGAAAAGTTTTGGCCGTCAACTCGATGGCTCGTATTGAGCATGTGGAGATCGCTTCGACGAATCTCAGTCGCGGTTTTGAGATATTTGCGCAGCATCTCAAGCAAAACGGCCTGTCTTGGCCGCAAGTCCTCGCCTCGGCTTTCACCGCAGGAAAGACGCGCATCATGATGACTTGCGAGTCGGAATCGCTCGACACTCTGCTGCGCACGCTGGAAAGGAGCAAAGACTTGCGCAAAGAGCGTGAGACTTTAAGTTCGGTGAGCCTCACTTGCTTCGGCGGCGTTTCTTCAGACTTGCCATTTCAGGCGATACAAATTCTGCAATCCCACGGGATTGTCGTTGACAAATACGTTCTATCATCACATTCGATAAATCTGTTCGTTCCTGTGGAGACCCGCGAGGCTGCGGTCACGGCGTTGCATTCGCTGATCTAACAACCCCTTTGAGAGGATGCCACGAAATGCCTGGCCCCATGGGGTGGCTACTTCGCGATGGCGAACGAATCATTGCCTGCAACACAGGCTTATTAGGTCACAAGCACCGTCTAATCGGCATCGCCCGCCTTCGTAACGAAGCGCTTATTCTCAGAGACACACTGGACTACGTGGCCAAGCAGGTCGATGCGATTGTCGCTTATGATGACGCGAGCACGGATCGTACGCTGGAGATACTATGCGAACACCCGAAAGTCGCTCTGATTGTGACAAATCGATCGTGGGAAGCTGACATCGAGGCGCGCCGGATTGCTGAGGGTCGGCATCGCGGCCTCTTGTTGCAGACGGCGCGCGAGCATTTCCAGTTCGACTGGATGTTTTGCTTCGATGCGGATGAGCGCGTTACCGGGGATTTACGCGGATTCATAGAAGGAACGCATTCTAGCGAATGCGACGGCGTGCGGGTCCAACTGTTCGATGCCTACATGACTCCTGGAGATCACGCACCCTATCAGGCCGATCGCGAACTGCTGGACTTTCGTCGTTTCTTCGGTCCGGAAAGGCGAGACATTCTGATGTTGTGGCGAAACCGGTTGGAGGTCACCTTCGCAGAGCACCATGCGCGCGAGCCGGGTGGCGTTGAACGCGTGGCGACTGGCCTCTATTGCCAGCACTACGGCAAATCGTTGTCGGTCGATCATTGGGAAGAGACCTGCGACTACTACATGCGACACTTTCCGTTCGATACCTACGGACGAAAATGGCGTGAGCGCAAAGGTCGAGCAATTCACACCCAGTCTGACTTCATGCGGCCGTTGTACGAGTGGGGTGACAGGCTCTTCGCGGCTGCGGTCAAGATGTGATTGTTCGACAACCGAGCCGCCCGGTACCTATGCGGCCGCTTCGAAGTCGGCCACGGGCCCACTTCTCCCATAACATCTCATTTGCGAATCCAAACTTGGATCGCGATATTTGCGTCTTGATCCATGCGCTCTCGCCGGTGTGTCCGTTTCAGGAGAATAAGCGACCGGGCACAACGACCCCGGGCTCAAATTACTTCCTGCCTTCCAATCTCTTTACGCGAACTTCGTGTGGGCTGTCTCGGTGTCTGGTCTACGGAGTCGATCGCAAAGGATCGGTCTGTTGCGGCGCGCTGCGTGGTGGCGCGCCCGACTTTACCGCAAAGCCGCCAACGATATGACTGGTCGAGCCGTCGCAAAGTCGAAAAGCCCGAGTCACGGCTGACGTAAGATAGTTGTACTGCCAAATGTGCACGTTTCACGCGATGGGCGCGAAGCTGCTTCGCGAGGTACCGACGTTGCGATCACTCCCGTTGTGTTTTGAAGCATCGCAGGAGTGAACCACTGACGCGAGAACGTGGCGAGGTTCATGGTCGAGCTCCTCGCAACTTTGTACTTCATTTGACCAGTTCACCGCGATATATCGTCCGCTGGAGAGCATGGTGATGTTTCGAACACGGAAGAGCAAATCTCGCGCACGTGACGCGCAACTTGCAGAGCAAGGACGCGAGCGCAATAAGAGTTCCCGCATGGACATCCAGGCGTCTATCGCTGAGTTGAGAAGCGTGCCGCGGGACAAGCTCGCGGATGCGGTGTTCCTGCTCTCGATGGCGGCAAAGCAGCAAAGCAATCAGATACGACGATCGATCAATGAACGCGCGGGGGCCGAGTTCGAGTTTGAGCCGCCACTGAACGGAGACCTGGCTGACTATCTCGCGGCGGAGGCAGTCTCGGTTTTGCGCCATCATAAGGCTGATGTGCCGACGCTCATGGATATCTTGGCTCAGCGATCGCCTGACGTCGACTTCACCGTCCATCTAAGAGATGCCGCTGCAATGCTTGCCTCGACGATCCAGGAACAACGGCTCGAAGGCATTCTGGAAGGTCTCAGACTTGTCGGCCTCCTGAACGAGTCCTCAAAGGATCGTCATGCCGCTTTTGGCTCATAGACGCGAAGCGATTTAACAGAACCTTTGGCCGTAGCAGATTGCGCGAGCGTGGCCCGGGGGGGCAAATTTCGGCAATTGGGGGCCGGTCCGGCTGGACTTGCGCTCGTGCGGCCAGATGTCGAAGCGTGGGGGAAGTCTGCGGCTTTCAGGAAGAAGCTCAGCGCTCGGTGCAGACAAACGGCGCCAGCGCCTCTTCGATGAGAGAGAAGGGGGCGACTACAGTTCTGACTATCTGAGTGCCCGGGTGGAAAGCCGATGAACGTCTGGGCTTAACTAGGACGAGCAGGCTTGCTGCTCTGCTACGCGGACACGAGAAGATTGGCGAAGTGGAAACTTTTCATTTTCTGCTTGAAGTCAGGTGAGTGAGCGTCTATGCGTTTTCGAGCGTTGCCCGTCTGTCGGGCGCTCTCTTTGGCCTAGATGCCAAGGGAAGCATGCACGCTCTTGATGCTCCTCACCTTGTTGAGTGACACAACAGTCGACGTAAGTCGATTGGAGTTCATTCATCGTCGGTAAGGGTGTCGGAACCCTTCCTCTCGGGAAGGTTGAGACCTCTTCGGTCTCGGGCTGTTTGACAAGTGAAGATGAAGAAAGAGAAACGTGGACGGCGGAGTCCTTGCGCCTCTCGGACACTGAAGAGCTTCGGCTTTTGAGTTCTGAGAGGGGACGAAAGACTTCGGCGGT
>NZ_JAPRAQ010000006.1 GCF_029989365.1 Bradyrhizobium sp. Arg816
CCCTGGTCGAAGCCGTCCAGCGCCGCGGCGTCCGGGTCACCGTGATCTCCACCATCGCAAGCCAGCCGCCGATGATCGCCGACGAGTTGCGCCGCCAGGCCGACGTCTTCACCGACCTCGTCGAGCTGCAATCCAAGCTCGGCCGCGACCCGTCCGAACGCCCCGCCCCGCGTGACCGCGGCGAGCGTGGCGAGGGACGCCATCACGCCCCGCAGTTCCTCCAGCGCGCGACCACGATGGCGCCGAGGGGCGATGACGACTTCGAGGAGTGAGGCGGCCCGGTCAAGCCGCCAGCCTCTCACCCTCGTTCCCGACCGCGACTGTCCGCTTTGTCCGCGCCTGGTCGCCTTTCGCGAGGCGAACCGCGCGCGCGAGCCGTTGTGGCACAACGCCCCGGTCCCCCCCTTCGGCGACATCAAGGCGCGCCTGCTCATCGTCGGCCTGGCGCCAGGCATGCAGGGCGCCAACCGCACCGGCCGCCCCTTCACCGGCGACTATGCCGGCGACCTGCTCTACGCCACGCTGCTCGAATACGGCTTCGCCAAGGGCACCTATCAGGCGCGGCCCGACGACGGCCTGAAGCTGGTCGACTGCCGGATCGCCAATGCCGTGCATTGCGTTCCGCCGCAGAACAAGCCGCTGCCGGTCGAGATCAACACCTGCCGCCAGTTCCTCGGGGCTACCCTCGCGACGATGCCGAAGCTGCGCGCCATCGTCGCGCTCGGACGGATTGCGCACGACACGGTGCTCAAGCCGCTGAACCTGAAGGCCTCGCAAGCTCCCTTCGGCCACGGCGCCGTGCATCAGGCCGGCGCATTCAGGCTCTACGACAGCTATCATTGCTCGCGCTACAACACGAACACCGGCGTGCTGACGACGGACATGTTCCGCAGCGTGTTCGCGAAGGTGAAGGCCGACCTGGACTAGGGCTCGGCTGGATTGGCCTTCAGCCAGTCCAGCACATCGCCGGCGTTCCGGTCGGGCGGAAACACCGGATAGAACACATGCGTGACCTCGGCATCGTCGATGATCAGCGCAAGCCGCTTGATCAAGGTGAGGCCAGCGACCTCCATGGTCGGTAGATTGAGGGCGCGCGTCAGCGCCAGCTTCTCGTCCGACAGCACCGGGAACGGCAGGTGCAGCCGCGACGCCATCTCGGTCTGGTATGCGTTGCTCTGGGTCGAGAGGCCGTACACCTGGGCGGTGCCGGCGGCTTTCAGCTCGGCAAACAGATCACGAAACGCGCAAGTCTGCGGCGTGCAACCGCGCGCGCCAGGGATCATGTCCCAATCGTCGACCAGCCCGATCTTGCCGGGCTCGCCGGTGCGCGGATAGGCGAACACCACGGTCCGGCCGGAGAGCGCTGACAGATTCACGGACGTATCGTCGGTGGCAAGCAGGCTGATCGCCGGCAGCGTCGTGCCCTTGAGATGCGCTGCGCCGCCGTCGTCGGCGGGTGCGGGAATCTGGCTCCAATCGACCTCGAGCAGGTTCTTCTGAGTCATCCCGTCCTCTTGCCGCTATCCCCTCGCCCGCAACAGCCGACCCTTCTCCCGACTCCAATCGCGCTTCTTCTCGGACTCGCGCTTGTCGTGCAGCTTCTTGCCCTTTGCAACCGCCAGCTGCAGCTTGGCCCGCCCACGCTCGTTGAAATAGAGCTTGAGCGGGATCAGCGTCATGCCTTCGCGGTCGACCGCGCCCATCAGCTTGTTGATCTGCTTGCGGTGCAGAAGCAGTTTTCGCGGCCGCTTGGGTTCGTGATTGAAGCGGTTGCCCTGGAGATATTCGGGAATGGTGGCGTTGATCAGCCAGATCTCGCCGTCCTTGGAATCGGCGTAGGACTCCGCGATCGTGCTCTTGCCGTTGCGGATCGATTTGACCTCGGTGCCGGTGAGCGCAATGCCCGCCTCGATCGTGTCTTCGATCGCATAGTTGAAGCGGGCCTTGCGATTTTCCGCCATGACCTTGATAGGACGTTCGTTCTTATCGGCCATGACCTAAAAAACCCGGACAACAAACCTGATCGAGATACGCGCGTAAGCTAACAGCTCGGATGAAGCGCGCGCGTCACTTCTTGAGGAGATCGCGGATCTCGGTCAGCAGCTCGACCTCGGCCGACGGTTTTGCCGGAGCCGCAGGCGCCGCCTCCTCCTTGCGCTTCAGCGTGTTCATGGCGCGGATCACCAAGAATAACACGAAGGCGACGATGATGAAGTTGATCGTCAGCGTCAGGAAGCTGCCGTAAGCGAGCACTGCACCTTGCTTTTTCGCATCCGCTAAGTTGGTGGCGGTCACCGCCTTCGACAAGGGGGCGAAGTAGTTCGAGAAGTCGAGGCCGCCGGTCGCGGCGCCGATGATCGGCATGATGATGTCACCGACCAGCGACGTGACGATGGCGCCGAAGGCCGCGCCGATGATGACGCCGACCGCGAGATCGACGACGTTGCCCTTCATGGCAAATTCGCGAAACTCCGTGAGCATCTTCCTGCCCTTCTCGTCGACGCTCATGAACGGCCCCCCGGTTGGCTAAATCAATTGATCAGCCCAGCATGAACCATCGCGTTGCGCACGGCAACGCGCGTCGGCTCGGTGACCGGAACCATCGGCAGACGCAGCGTCTCGTCCAGCTTACCGAGCAGCGACATCGCGTACTTGATCGGCGCCGGATTGCTCTCGATGAAGAGGTTGTTGTGCAGCGGCATCAGCTTGTCGTGGATTGCGAGCGCCGCCTTGGTGTCGCCCTTCGCCCAGGCAGCCTGGAATTCCGAGCACAGGCGCGGCGCGACGTTCGAGGTCACCGAGATGCAGCCGTGGCCGCCATGCGCCATGTAGCCGAGGATGGTCGCGTCCTCGCCGGAGAGCTGGTTGAAATCCTCGCCCATCGCCGCGCGCTGCTGCGAGACGCGGACCATGCTGGCGGTGGCGTCCTTGACGCCGGCGATGTTCTTCAGCTCCCACAGCCGCTTCATGGTGTCGACCGACATGTCGATCACCGAGCGCGGCGGAATGTTGTAGATGATGATCGGGATGCCGATCGCATCGTTGATCGCCTTGAAGTGCTGGTACATCCCTTCCTGGGTCGGCTTGTTGTAATAGGGCGTCACGACCAGCACGGCGTCCGCGCCCGCCTTCTCGGCGTGCTGCGCGAGCTCGATCGCCTCCTTCGTCGAATTGGAGCCGGCACCCGCGACCACGGGCACGCGCCCCTTGGCTTCAGCGATGCACCATTCGACGACCTTCTTGTGCTCGTCATGGCTGAGCGTCGGGCTCTCGCCGGTGGTGCCGACCGGGACCAGGCCGTTGGTGCCCTCCGAGATCTGCCAGTTGACCAGCGAGCGGAACGCCGCCTCGTCCAGCGAGCCGTTCTTGAACGGCGTGACCAAGGCGGTGAACGATCCCCGGAATTTCGTCTTGGCTGCCATGGACTTCCTCCGTACGCGGCTATCTCTTGAGCAAGCTGCATTCATATCGGGTCTATCCCGCCGGTAAAAGACCCGCTTCCGTGTGACGCACCGTTTAGGCCGCGATTTTGCCGCGGTGGTGGTGCAAACTGGGCAAAGGTAAGCAGCTGTTGGTATTTTGTCCGCATATTCAAGCGAATACAGCTAGGTCTTGAGCCAACTGACTGATTCGGGGCGACCAAACGCCGTGACCTCCTTCCCTCGTTCCGCATGGCGATCCACCGCCCTGGCCGTCTGCCTCATGGCGGGGCTGTCGGTCGGCTGCGCCGCCCTGGCCAAGTCCAATGAGACGACCGCGGACGGGGCCAAGGACACCCCGAAGCCGGCGGCCAAGGACGCCGCGAAGGGATCAGCCAAGGAAACAGCCAAGGAAACACCGAAGCAACCAGCGAAGGGAACCGGCAAGGAAGCACCGAAGGGCGCGAGCAAGGGAGCAGCTCCCGCCGCGCCCAAGGATGCCGCGAAGAAACCTGGCAAGGACGCCGCCAAGGATGCTGGCAAGAACGCCGGCAAGGAACCCGCCAAGGAACCCGCCAAGGACAAGCCCAAGCCCGCAGCCGCCGCGCCAAAATCACAGCCGGCCGCCAACGGCTCGCCCCCCAAACCCGCACCCGCCCCGGCCGTGACGGCCACCGTGAGACCTGCTTCCCCGGCGCCCGTCGCCAAACCCGTCGCGGCTCCCGTGCTTGCGCCGGCGACCCGCCAGCACGCCGCGCCGCGCAAGCCAGTCACGCCGGCCGCGGTCGCTGCGACTTCCTCGACGTCGCAAGCCGACAAGGACACGCTCGAGAACGTCATCGAGCTCGTGCGCAAGCGCAAGGCGGCCGACGCCACCAATTACGCTGCCTCGATCTCGGATCCGGTCGCACGAAAGCTCGCCGAATGGATCGTCCTGCGCAGCGAGGACAATGGCGCGACCGTGGAACGCTATCGCGCCTTCCTCTCCGCCAATCCGAGCTGGCCGTCACAGACCTTCCTGCGCCGGCGCCTCGAGGCCGCGATGTGGGACGACAGGCGCGACGATTCGGTCGCCTGGTCGTGGTTCGAGAATGAATCGCCTGTGTCCGCCAAGGGCCGCTTCACGCTCGCCAAGGCGATGCTGGCGCGCGGCGACCGCGCCAATGCCGAGCGGCTGGTGCGCGAGGCCTGGCGCAGTGATCCGATGTCGGAGGAGACCGAGAACAACGCGCTCGACCAGTTCGGCGCCCTGCTGACGCCGGGCGACCAGAAGGCGCGGATGGACACCCTGCTCTATGGCAGCGAGAACGAAGCCGCGCTCCGCGCCGCGAAGCGCCTCGGCGCCGGCTATGTCGCGCTGGCCAAGGCCCGCATCGCCGCCGTCAAGAAAGCGCCGAACGCGCGCGCGCTGCTCGACGCCGTGCCGCGCGAGCTGCACAACGATCCCGGCTTCATCTTCAGCAAGATCCAGCTCTTGCGTCGCGAGGAGAAGTTTGCCGAAGCCGCCCAGCTGATGCTGTCGGCGCCGAAGGATCCGAACCGGCTCTACAATCTCGACGAATGGTGGATCGAGCGGCGCCTGCTGGCGCGCAAGATGATCGACACCGAGGAATTCCGCAGCGCCTATCTGATCGCGCGCGACGCGGCCCTGCCCTCGCGCGACATCTACAAGACCGAGCAGGAATTCACCGCGGGCTGGATCGCGCTGCGCTTCCTCAACGATCCCGCGGCCGCCACCCAGCATTTCGCCCGCATCGGCGTCGGCAGCGTCAATCCGACCACGCTGGCGCGCGCCGGCTATTGGCAGGGCCGCGCGGCGGAAGCGGCGGGCCGCCAGCAGGAGGCGCGCAACGCCTACGCGCGGGCGGCCGAGCAATCCACCAGCTATTACGGCCAGCTTGCGCGCGCAAAACTCGGCCTGCCGCAGATCGAGCTCAACAGCCAGCCGCGCGGCCGCGGCGCCGAACGGCTGGAGATCGTGCGCGCCGCGCACCTGCTCTACGAGCTCGACGAGCGGGAGATGGCGATACCTGTTCTCGCCGACATGGGCGAGAACGGCGATCCGGAGGCGCTCGCGGGCCTCGGCGAGCTCACCCAGCGCCACAGCGACGCGCGCGGCATGCTGCTGCTCGGCAAGGCTGCGCTCAACCGCGGCCTCCCCTTCGACTTCTACGCCTATCCCGTCAACGGCATTCCGCAGTTCACGCCGATCGGCCCCGAGGTCGAGCGCAGCATCGTCTATGCGATCGCGCGGCAGGAAAGCGCGTTCAACCCCTCCGTGGTCTCGCCGGCGCAGGCTTACGGCCTGATGCAGGTGACGCCGGATGCCGCGCGTTACGTCTGCAAGCGGCACGGCGCGACCTACGACCTGGGGCGGCTGAAGAACGATTCGGTCTACAACGCCACGCTCGGCTCGGCCGAGCTCGGCGGACTGCTCGAGGACTACCGCGGCTCCTACATCATGACCTTTGCCGCCTACAATGCCGGCCGCGGCAGCGTGAAGAAATGGGTCGACCGCTACGGCGACCCGCGCGATCCCAAGGTCGACGCGGTCGACTGGGTCGAGCTGATTCCGTTCTCCGAGACGCGCAACTACGTGCAGCGGATCATGGAGAATCTTCAGGTCTACCGCGCCCGCTTTGGCGGCGGCACACGGTTGCAGATCGAGGCTGACCTGCGCCGCGGCGCCGGCAGCGTGGAATAGAGAGAGCCCTACTCTCGATTCGCTGCCGAGAGCATCGGCGGCGAGCGCCGGACATGCGCCATCGTCCGGCTCGAGCCTTCGAGGAATATTCTCAAGCTCTGACCCGCCCCTCAAGGCGAGCCATCCCACTCCCGGAGCGCGCCGAGAGCTGCCGATGTCGCTGGCCAGACCGGCAGCTCGCACCACTCCCGGGCTTGGGGCGCCCGTCACCGCAATCCTACTTGCCAGCGTGCGACTGCATGGCCTTCTCGATCTGCTCCTTGACCGCTTCCAGGTTGAAGCTCGCGCCCTTCTGCATCGGTGGGAACTCGATCGCCGTCTGAGCGAGCTTGCCGACCTCCTGCTGCACATACACGCCGCGCCAGAACTCGTACGCATACCAGTTGAAGAACCATAATGATCCCTTGTCGCCGGCGGGCAGGTTCGTGCGTTCGAACGGATCAAGCCGAAGATTGGTGATTATCGGAAAATCAACCTTCACCGTTGCGCCCAACCAGCCACCAGGCTGATCGGTGAAGCGATACTTGAAGTCGTCGATGCGCACCGCGCTCAGTGTGCCCTCCGTGAAATAGAAGATCGAGTGGCGGGCAGACGGGCCTTTTCCGGTAATCAGGTCCATCTGGTTGTACCCGTCGAGGTAGACCTTGTAGGTCTTGTCGCCGAGTTGCTTTCCCTTCCGCAGCTCTTCCGCGATATTCGGATTGCCGGCGGCGGCGACGAAGGTCGGGAACCAGTCGAGCCCGGAGATAATGCCGTTTTCGACCTTTCCAGCCGGCACCTTGCCCGGCCAGCGGATCATGCAGGGCACACGGAAGCCGCCTTCCAGGGCTGTTCCCTTGCCGCCCGCGAACGGCGTCTGGCCGCCATCGGGCCAGGTAAAGTTCTCCGCGCCGTTGTCGGTTGTGAACGCGAGGATCGTGTTGTTGTCGAAGCCTTCATCCTTGAGCTTCTTCATCATGGCGCCGACGATATCGTCGAGCTGGGCGAACCCGCCCTCAGAAACCGACCAGCCGTTTTCCGAGTTGCGCATGTTCTCGTATTTTTCCGAAAGATGGGTGACGACGTGCATACGCGTGGGATTGAGCCAGACGAAGAACGGCTTGTTGTCCTGCTTCGCCTTGTCGATGAAGGCGAAGGCGGTTTGCAGAATCTCGTCATCCACCGTCTCCATCCGCTTTGGATAAAGCGGTCCGGAGTCCTCGATCTTTTGTTTGCCGATCTTGCCCCAGCGCGTCTGCACTGTCGGATCGTCGACGTTGGTCGCCCATGAATGAACCATGTTGCGCGGACCGACGGTGGCCAATAGCGCTTGCGGGTAGTTGCGGTGGGCCGGGTCTTCCATGGCGTCGAGGTGATACAGATAGCCGAAGAACTCGTCGAAGCCGTGCATGGTCGGCAGGAACTCGTTGAGGTCGCCGAGGTGGTTCTTGCCGAACTGCCCCGTGGTGTACCCCATGGATTTGAGCGCGGTCGCGATCGTCGGCGCCTGCGCCGGCATGCCGATCGGGGAGCCCGCCTGACCGACCGTGGTAAGCCCGGTGCGGATCGGCAGTTCTCCGGTGATGAAGTTGGCGCGGCCTGCCGTGCAGCTGGCCTCGGCATAGTAGTCGGTGAAGCGCATGCCTTCCGCGGCGAGCTTGTCGAGGTTCGGGGTCCGGCTTGCCATGATGCCCTGGTGGTAGGCGCCGATATTGAACCAGCCGATATCGTCCCCCATGATGAAGACGATGTTTGGCCGCTGGCCGGCCGCTGCTGGCGCAGGTGCCGGCTGCTGCGCTTGTGCCGGGCTCGTCAATCCGACGGCCGAGAGCGCCGAAGCGGCAACGAGAGAACTACCACTCAACAAGAGATCGCGGCGTTTCAGTCCTCCGCCGATTGGTCCCGTGCTCATCTCAGGCCTTTCCGGAATCCTATCGTTACTCATGATCTGATCCTCTTCCTGATGATGCACCTGAAGCCGACATGGCTTGCTGAGGTGTCGATCGGCTCGGCATGACGCGCGGCCGGACGATAGCGGCGGCAGTAGTTGGGAGCGCAAAGATGCGAGCCGCCTTTAAGCACCTTGCGCGGAATCCTGAGGGTCGGCTGACAAGAATCGTAGCTCGCGCCCTCGGGCCCACCGCGAGGATTTTTGGGGATGCAGCAGACTTTTGCGGCGTCGGCTTCGTGCTTCTGCGAATACCAATCCGCCGTCCATTCCCAGACATTGCCGATCATGTCGTGCAGGCCGTAACCGTTGGCCGGGAATGCGGCGACGGGCGAAGTGCGTTCGAAGCCATCAGCCGCAAGATTCTGGTGCGGGAAATTGCCCTGCCAGGTGTTTGCCATATGCCTGCCGCCGGGGAATTGCTCGTCACCCCAGGCGAATTCCGCGCCGTCCAGTCCGCCGCGAGCGGCGAATTCCCATTCGGCCTCGGTGGGCAATTGCTTGCCGGCCCATTTGGCATAGGCTTCGACGTCGCGGTAGGCGACGTGGACGACGGGGTGGTCGTCGAGCCCGCTGATGTTGCTGCGCGGACCATAGGGTCGGCGCCAGTTGGCGCCGAATATGAACGTCCACCATTGCGCCCAGTTGCGCAAATCTAGGGCTCGCTTGGGCGGCGTGAAGACCAGCGAGCCGGCCTTGAGCATGTGCGGCAGAGCGCCCGGATAGTCCTTCGCATCAGGCGTAATTTCGGCGACAGTGACGTAACCGGTCGCGTTCACGAATTGGCGGAATTGGCGGTTGGTGACCGGCGTGCGATCCATCCCGAATCCGTCAACGGCAACGCGATGGACCGGCGCTTCCTCCGGGTAATGCCGATCCGAGCCCATGCGAAACGTGCCGCCCGGCACATAAAGCATCCCCTCACCTGCTGGATGCTCAGACCATTGTCCGGAGCCAGACAACGATTTCGTATCAGCCAGATTCATGACGCCCCCCCGGGCGCGTGCATCAGCGGCCTGCGTTGCTAGATTCGTGACACCGCCCGAAGAGTCGATTGGCTTGATATGCGTCTTTCGAAAGTGGGGCCTTTGACGGACGGTGAGACGTACAGAAACGGAGCGGCTCTTCTCCGGATTGATCCAGATCAAGGGTCCAGAAGCCCAAGCCTGAGTAGCTTGAAATTGGCCCGCCGACCTCGTGAGTTCTGGGACTCATCCGCCAGTTCGGAACCGTTCGATTTCGAGTGTGGCGGAACGAAGGGAAGCCCTCGCCTCCGCCGCGAGATCAATCGGCGAGATCGTTCGCTGGCTGTGTCAGTGAAGCGACGGGGGACCAGATGCGCGCCGGCCGGAGATGGCGTGCAGAGCAGTCGCCGACTCTTGTGCAACGGCCGTGACCCGAGGCGTAGCGAGCGACCGATCGCGGAAGCGACGCGCCGGCCCGGCCGACCCTGGCTGGCTCGCGAGCCCATGCACCAAAAGAAAAGCCCCGGCGGTTTCCCGCCGGGGCTCTCTGTCAGGTCGTTAGACCGAACTTACCAGTTGCGCTGAGCGCGGAGCAGCAGGCTGACCGTGTTCTGATCCTTCAGCTCGTACACAGCACCCGGCTTTGCGACAACTGCCGCAGGGCCAGCAGCGAGCGTGCTGATCGTGCCCGCGAACTTCTGGTCGAGCATGGTGTAAGCCACGTCCGCCGAGAAGGTCAGGTTCTTCACCGGCGTCCAGCGGGTGATCAGACCGATCGTGCCGAGGTTGAAGTTCGGGTTGCAAGAGGTGATACCCGCAGTGGCGGCACCCAACGTAGCGAGTTGGCCGCAAATGAGAGCCGCACCACCGTTGCTGTACGTCAGCTGAGCGTACGAACCGTAGATCGCGGTGTTCCAGTAAGCATCCCAGTTGTGGGTGTAGGCGCCGCGCATACCCCAGCTCGTAACCGTGTTGATACCGGTTCCGTTGGCGAACACACCGTCAGCCGCACCGGCAAGGCCAATGCTCTGATAGGCACCAGCCAGGTTGGTACCGCCGAACATTGCATAGTTCTGCGAAGCCAAGCTCTGGAAGTTGTAGCGGGTCGCACCATCGGTGTAGACCGCCTGGACGTTGATCACGTCGCCCGCACCAGTCGGAATGTTCTTGATGGACAAGGCCGCCTGGACAGCCCAACCCCACTTGTCGCCCGGATGACCGGCTGCTTCGGTTCCGACAAGCCCCGGAGTCGCGTAGTACGCTACGTGGTTGTTATGCGCCGCGGCAGACAACTGGAACAGACCCCAAGCCTGATCAATACGGACCATACCCTGGATGTCAGGAGCCCGCGTGCCGCCGAAGGCATTGATGCCGTAGCCGCCGGTACCAAAATTCGCGACCGAAACGCCGGCGCTGGTGTTGTACAGGTTGCTCTGATAGTAGGCCGTCGGATCCACCGCCGAAATCGCGGCAGTGATGCCCTGACCGAAGTCGGCAGTATAGGTGAACTGGTTCACACCAGTGACCGTGCCGCCGCCGCCGGTCAGACCGTCGAAGTTGTTACCCGGATAGTTGGTCCAGGGGGCGTCGAACTGGGCAACAGCTTTACCCATCGTGAAGCCCGCGAACTGGATGAAGGCGTAGTACACGCCGAGCGTACCGCCGGCGATTGCGCCTGAGGTGGCATTGTTGGGTGCGCCAACGCCCGTGCTGCCGAGCTGCGAGTAAACGGTGGAGCCGTTGCCGGTGCCGTTGCCCGTGTAGTTATCCGTCGTCCACGAGAACACCACGTCGGCGAAGGTACGAACCACGCCGTATTCGGTCGCGGTGCGCGTGTCGACGTTGAAGTCTTCACGGGCACGAGTGACGTAGTAGTTCGTCAGACGGTTCGCGGAACCGTTAACGCTGCTGAAGTTACCGTTGAAATCGGTCGCGTTGACCGCGACTTCAGCACGCAGGTAACCACCCAGCTTGATGCAAGTGTCAGTGCCCGGGATGTAGTAGAATCCGGCACCGTACAGGGAGCAGATCTTCACGTATTCGACCGCTTTGGCCTTCACGGGGAGATCGGCTGCCTGCGCTCCGCCAACGGCAATCAGACCTGCCGCTGAACCGAGCAAAAGGCTCTTAACCAACTTCATGTTAAACCTCCAAGTTTGCTCTATAGGGAAGGTTCCGGATCCGCTGGGTGACGACACCCTAAGGTTGGTTCCCTTGTCCCTTAACTTACCGCTTAGTCGCTTCGCGCCTTCGGACACACCCGCTGAACGCGAGGGACTTAAGCGAACCACCTAAAACGGGACGACCTCGGGATGCCCCCCTCCGTCGCTCAGTCACAATTACCGAACGTCTTTGCACACACAACAAGAGAACGCTCTGTAGCGAGCCCATGACGTTTGTTTTCCGAAGGGTGTTGCACAAATAACACGCAGATGTGATCGAAGCGCCCTCGCAACATATTGTTTTTACTTATGTTTCTAAGGCGGTTCCGTTTGCCGTCAAAATTCCCCACCTGAGGCACTGTGGACGGAACTCCGGCCTGAACAGGCTTTGACGCGCACGAATCGTGGAATCAGAAGGAGACTCAAGGAGAAGGCACACAGGTCTTCCCGCGACTCTCCACCAGGCGCAGACATGGTCGCGGCAACGCTCGAGGCGCGCTGCGAAGGCTCTTTATCGATGGTGGGGATGATTGAGACCGGCGCAGACAGCTCGGCTGGCGGAGACGGAGGGATTCGAACCCTCGATAGGCCTTTACAAGCCTATAACGGTTTAGCAAACCGCCGCCTTCAGCCACTCGGCCACGTCTCCAATATGCCGGGTATGCCCGACACGGCGGCTAGCCGCAAGCGGCAGAATTAAGGTCTGTGCGTTCTTTCACCTGAAAGCGACCGCCGGAGGGCTGCGAAAGCCTGGCGCAAGGATCAGCGCGGCACGCGCAGCCGATTCGCTCTCTCTATATATGTCCGCATCCAGCGGCGGGATTGCCGGATCCACCGCTGCGAGGGCGCGTTCAGCACCGCCTCGCCGGCCCGGACATAGAACCAGACGCCGGAGCCGCGCCGGGACGGAAGGCCCAGGACCTTCATATCCCCGGCAAGAGGACCGTCTTGTGCGGCCGTCCAGGTTCCAGAGCGTAGTCGTCGGGCGGTGGCTCGGTCATGCCGCGCGGGTCTAGGTGGCGACACGATGAAGGAACTTGATTGCGCGCAATCGGGCTGCCCGATGAAGACAGGGGTGCGGATGCGATTCTCGGCTCAGTGAGCCGAGACCCACGCCCTCGCGTCGCGCTGCGCGGCCGAGATCTCGGCGTCCGACATCTGCCCGGCGACTTCCTGGCGCAGCGCCACGGCGTCCTTGCGGCCCTTCAGCGCGGCGAGGTTGAACCATTTATGCGCGGCGACGAGGTCGACGAGGCCGGAGCGGCCGCTCGCCCAATAGATCCCGCGCTCGAACAGCACGTCCGACAGCGCGCTCGCGTCGATCGGCGTCGCCGTCTCCAGATCGAAAGTACCCTGAAACATAACGCATCCCCTTTTTTTCTGCCGCCTCGTTCCCCCGAGCGCGGCTCCCGTCCAAAAAACTGTTCAACTCATCCCCATGCCGTTTGCCGGCTTGTTGAAGGCGATGATGGCGGGCAAATTTGAATGGCAGTTTAAGTATCGCGATGAAGCAGACGTAAACGCCCCCGCACGGGGCGCGCGCGACAAATGCAAGAAGTCCCCGCTTTGCAGGCACTTCTGCGATTCGTCAGATTCGGTTTACCCTGGGATTTTGGGAGAACGATAACCATCGCGCGCGGTGACGCGCGCCCTGCGGTTAGAATTCATGGGAGGGGCGCGTTGTGGGAGGGGCGCGCTGGCAAGGCCACACGGGCGCCTCGCGCGGCGGCGCCACCCCCTGGCCGGCAGCCCGTGCGGCGCGAAGCTCGCGACTCAGGAATCGGAGCGACGGCTTCGCATTGCGCCTGCGCGGCGTGCCGTCGCGGCAATCGACGGTTCGCCGCAGCCCTCGCCTGCCCCAAGGCAGCGCGGCCACGTCTCGGTCAGATCAGCAATGTGGGAAAAGGGAATGCCGGCAATACCCCGGCCTCAAGAGAACGAGGGCGTCGGCGAACACGTCAGGACCAGATTCCACGTTGGCCCGAAGGCCGCTTGTGAAATTGCGGAGCCCTTGAGAAGGAGAACCGCACCGAACGAAGAAAACTTGTTTCTTCTGCCGGACCGTACTTTGGCGAGCGAACCCGCGAAAGAGAACGATCCGACCGTTGGCCTGATGTCTCGCCGACACCCTCTATCGCCGACCAGAACCTGTTAGAAGGCGCTGATGACGTGCCGGCTCTAGGAGCCGGCAACTTCAGAAGTCGAAGTTACTTCTTCTTGGCGACCTTGCGGGTCTTCTTCGCAGTCTTCTTCACTGCGCTCTTCGCCTTCTTCGCCTTCTTCGCCTTCTTTGCTTTCTTGGCCATGTTGCCCTCCGATGTGTGAGATGGCTTTAATCGCTGCGTGCAGTCGGGGATCGAATGCACTCACCCCGAATACACCAACACGACGAAAAAAACATCTTCTCACTTAAGGAAGTGTTGACGACGCGGTGTGCGTGCGTCAGCCGCGCTTGATTTGCGGACACGCAGAAACACGCGTCTGCGATTGCAAATGTTTCTCGCAGCATTGACGTCGGCAAGAGCAGCGATTGCAAAAAAACCTATGCAGCAAGTATTATTCTGCGCGCGCACATCACGCGTGATCAATGCGATGTAGCACGCAGCAAAGCGCTCGATCGCGCCGCGGAGGCGATGCGCGGACTCTGAGTCGCGGATTTTGGCAACGAAATTATTTTCATGCTTAACGGCGCGAGCGCTCGTCAGAGCGTGTGGAAGCCGCCGTTTTGCGCGAATCGCGTGGCGGCGATTCGGCCGCCGCATCGCCATCGATCGGGATGGAGTTTGCCGCCGAGGGTGCGCGCGAGCGTCGCAGCGCGCACCGGAGCGAGGTGACGAAGCTATCCGTCACCTCGTTCGAATGTGTGACGTCAGATGCCGAGCTTCGACTTCAAGAGGTCGTTGACGCTCTGCGGGTTGGCCTTGCCGCCGGACGCCTTCATCACCTGGCCGACGAACCAGCCGAGCGACTGCGGCTTGTCCTTGACCTGCGCGGCCTTGTCGGGATTGGCCGCGATGATGTCGTCGACCACCTTCTCGATCGCCGAGAGATCGGTGACCTGCTTCATGCCGCGGCTTTCGACCAGCGCACGCGGATCGCCGCCCTCCTGCCAGACGATCTCGAACAGATCCTTGGCGATCTTGCCGGAGATCGTGCCCTCGCCGATCAGGTCGATGATCGCAGCCAACTGCTCGGCGTTGACGGGAGAGTCCGTAATACCCCGGCCTTCCTTGTTGAGACGGCCGAACAGCTCGTTGATCACCCAGTTCGCCGCCATCTTGCCGTCGCGGGCGCGGTTGCCGAGCGTGTCCAGCACCGTCTCGTAGAACACCGCGCTCTCGCGCTCGGCGACCAGCACGCTCGCATCGTAAGCCGACAGGCCGAAATCAGCGACGAAGCGCGCCTTCTTCTGGTCCGGCAGCTCCGGCAGCTCTGTCTTCAGCTCGTCGACGAAGCTTTGTGAGAACTCGAGCGGCAGCAGGTCGGGATCAGGGAAGTAGCGGTAGTCATGCGCCTCTTCCTTGGACCGCATCGATCGCGTCTCGCCCTTGTTGGGGTCGTAGAGCCGCGTTTCCTGGTCGATCTCACCGCCGTCCTCGAGGATCTCGATCTGGCGCCGCGCCTCGTACTCGATCGCCTGGCCGATGAAGGTGATCGAGTTCATGTTCTTGATCTCGCAGCGGGTGCCGAGCGGCGCGCCCGGCTTGCGCACGGAGACGTTGACGTCGGCGCGCAAAGATCCCTTCTCCATGTCGCCGTCGCAGGTGCCGAGATAGCGCAGGATCGAGCGCAGCTTGGTCACATAGGCCTTGGCCTGCTCGGCGTCGCGGATGTCGGGCTTGGAGACGATCTCCATCAGCGCCACGCCGCAACGGTTGAGATCGACATAGGACATGGCTGGCGACTGGTCGTGCAGCAACTTGCCGGCGTCCTGCTCCAGATGAAGGCGCTCGATGCCGATGGTCGCGGTCTTGCCGCCATCCAGTTCGACCACGACCTCACCTTCGCCGACGATCGGCGACTTGTACTGGCTGATCTGGTAGCCCTGCGGCGAGTCCGGATAGAAATAGTTCTTGCGGTCGAACACCGAACGCAGATTGATCTGCGCGTTCAGGCCGAGCCCGGTCCGGACAGCCTGCCTGACGCATTCCTCGTTGATGACGGGCAGCATGCCCGGCATCGCGGCATCGACCAGCGACACATGGCTGTTCGGCTCGCCGCCGAACGTGGTGGACGCGCCCGAGAACAGTTTCGAGTTCGAGGTCACCTGGGCATGGATCTCCATGCCGATGACCATCTCCCAGTCGCCGGTGGCGCCCTTGAGAAGCTTGTGCGTGGCCGTGCTCATGTCCTGCTCCCGAGCAGCGTGGCAGCGATCCGCTCCCACTCCGCCTCCAATGAATCCTTTGCCGCGGGTTGGCCGGCCTGGCGATACCAGTAGCCGGCATTGCCGAGATCGCCTTCGACCCGGTGCAGATAGGCATGCACCCAGGCGGCGTCGCGGCTGTTCTCGTCCTGAACGATCTTGTGCGCCTGATCCCAGTCGCCCTTCGCGGCCCACCAGAGGCCGGCGAGCGGCGCGCTCAGATCCGGCGCGGGCGCCGCGCCGTCGAGACTCGCGATGAACGCGGCGACATTCACCACCACCTCGCGGGCGTGAAGCGGCCGGCGGCCTGCTCGATCACCTCGCCGAGCGAGAACAGCGTCTCCTCGTCGAACGGACGGCCGATCAGCTGCAGGCCGAGCGGCAGGCCTTGCGCGTCCTTGCCGGCGGGCACGGCGATGCCCGGCAGGCCCGCCATGTTCACGGTCACCGTGAAGATGTCGTTGAGATACATCTCGACGGGATCGGCGCCACCCTTCTCGCCGATGCCGAAGGCTGCCGACGGCGTCGCCGGCGTCAGGATCGCGTCGACGCCCTTGGCAAAACAGTCCTCAAAATCCTTCTTGATCAGCGTCCGCACCTTCTGCGCACGCAGATAATAGGCGTCGTAATAGCCGGCCGAGAGCACATAGGTGCCGATCATGACGCGGCGCTTCACCTCCGCGCCAAAACCCTCGGCGCGGCTGTTCTCGTAGAGCTCGATGATGTTCTTGCCCTGCTCGCGCAGTCCGTAGCGGACGCCGTCATAGCGCGCGAGGTTGGAGGACGCCTCCGCCGGCGCCACGATGTAATAGGCCGGCAGCGCATATTTCGTGTGCGGCAGCGACACCTCGACGAGCTCGGCGCCGGCCGCCTTCAGCCAGGCCGCGCCCTCGCTCCAGAGCTTCTCGATCTCGGCCGGCATGCCGTCGAGGCGATATTCCTTGGGGATGCCGATCCTGATGCCCTTCACGGACTTGCCGATCGCGGCCTCATAGTCCGGCACGGCAATGTCGACCGACGTCGTGTCCTTCGGATCGTGCCCGGCCATCGAGCGCAGCAGCATCGCGCTATCGCGCACGCTGCGCGCGATCGGACCGGCCTGGTCGAGCGAGGAGGCGAAGGCGACGATGCCCCAGCGCGAGCAGCGGCCATAGGTCGGCTTGATGCCGACGGTCGCGGTGAACGCGGCCGGCTGACGGATCGAGCCGCCGGTGTCGGTCGCGGTCGCACCCATGCACAGCAGCGCCGCCACGGCCGAGGCCGAGCCGCCGGACGAGCCGCCCGGCACCAGCGTCGTGTTGCTTCCCTCGCGCCGCCAGGGATTGCCGACGGGACCGAAGCAGGAGGTCTCGTTCGCCGAGCCCATCGCGAACTCGTCATTGTTGAGCTTGCCGAGCATCACGGCGCCGTCGCGCCAGAGCTGCGAGGTGACGGTGGACTCATAGGTCGGCACGAAATTGCCGAGGATGTTCGAGCACGCCGTGGTGCGCACGCCCTTGGTCGCGAACAGGTCCTTGATGCCGAGCGGGATGCCGGCGAGTGGACCGCCCTCACCCTTGGCGATCTTCTCGTCCACGGCCTTCGCCATGTCACGCGCGCGATCGGGTGTCTCCATGACGAAGGCATTGAGCACACGTGCGGCTTCGATCGCATTCAGATGCGCGTCGGTCAGCTCGAGCGACGTGAAAGTTTTTGCCGCGAGACCCTTGCGGGCCTCGGCGAGCGTCAGCGATGTCAAATCGGTCATTTATTGATCGGGCTGCAGAAGAACGGAGACAGGGTTTTGTCGTTGGCCGGGTCGTCTTTTTTCTTGGCGGCGGCGTTCGCGGCGGCCTCGATCTCGTCGAGCACGGCATTGACGGCGACGTTGGGATCGGCAGCCTTGCCCTGCCGCTCCATCTTGTCGAGATAGTTCATGTAGGCCTGATAGGCCTTCTCATCGTCGCAAAGCATGCACATCGGACAGCGTCCTGAATTGAGATGTTACTCGACGACCTTCGGCACCAGGAAGAAGTGACCTTCGGTCGCGGGCGCGTTGGCAACGATATCGTCGGCGATCTCGCCGTCATTGACCAAATCCTGCCGCTTCTTCATCTGCATCGGGGTGACCGAGGTCATCGGCTCCACGCCCTCGACATTGACCTCCGAGAGCTGCTCGACAAAGGCGAGCATGGCGTTGAGCTCACCCTGCAGATGCGGAACCTCGTCCTCGGAAACCGCAATGCGCGCCAGATGCGCGATGCGGCGGACGGTAGTGGCGTCGACGGACATTATATAAGGCCTCTCACGGCAAAATCTAACTGCCGTATAGCAGAGGCCGGTTTTGCGCCGCAACCGGCGGCGGGACCTTAGCCAGCCAGTCCCTTGATGCGGGCCAGGGCCGATTTGGCAAAATCCCGGGTCAATTCGGCCGCGGGGACCTCACGGCCCAGGGCCACGGCCTGGCCGGCCCAGAGATTGGTGAAATCCACCCTGCCCTGTTTTTCGGCAGCCGCCTTGAGCGGCCCCAGCGCGGTCGCGGCATGGGGAAACGGCGGCGCCTCGGGCGAGATCGGGCCGGCTTCGCGCATCAGGCGGTTCTGGACGCCGCGCGCCGGACGCCCGGTCATGACATTGGTGATGACGGTGGAATCGTCCCGCGCTTCAGCCAGCGCCTTGCGCCCGCCCGCGCTGACCTTGGATTCCGGGCAGCGCAGATAGGCGCTGCCGATCTGCACGCCGGATGCGCCGAGCGCGAAGGCTGCGGCGATGCCGCGCCCGTCGGCGATACCACCGGCCGCGATCACAGGCACCTTCACGGCGTCGGCGACCTGCGGCACCAGCGCAAAGGTGCCGGGCTGCTCGGAGATCTTGTCGGTCAGGAACATGCCGCGATGGCCGCCGGCCTCGGCGCCTTGCGCAATGACGGCATCGACGCCGCGCTCTTCCAGCCAGACTGCTTCCTTCACCGTCGTGGCCGACGAGATGACGAGGCAGCCGGCCGCCTTGACGCGCTTGAGCAGCGCCTGCTCGGGCAGACCGAAATGAAAGCTGACGATTTCCGGCTTCAGCTCCTCGACGACCTCGCAGAAGGCGGCGTCGAACGGCGCACGGTTCGCGGCGTTGATGGGCGCGGCGGGATCGAGACCGTGCTCGGTGTAATAGCCCGCGAGCCGCTGCTTCCAGCGCGCTTCGGCTTCAGCGGTGAGGTCAACCGGCGTGTGGCAGAAGAAGTTCATGTTCACCGGCGCCTTCACGCGCTGGCGAATGATGTTGACCTGCTCGCGCGCCTTCTCCGGCGACAGCAACGCGCTCGGCAGCGAGCCGAGCCCGCCGCCCTCTGCCACGGCGATCACCAGCTCGGCATCCATCACACCGGCCATCGGCGCCAGCACGATGGGGAATTCGGTCTTGAAGAGATCGATCAGTCGACGGTCAGGCCACATGGTGCGTCTCTCTCGTTAGTTCGTTCTCACCCTCCCTTGGAGGGGGAGGGTCGATCGCGCGAAGCGTGAGCGGGGTGGGGTGACAGTCTCTCCATTGAGACGCTGCCCGAGTGGAGAGATCACCCCACCCCGCCACGCATTTCGCTTCGCTACATGCGTAGCGACCCTCCCCCTCCAAGGGAGGGTGAAAGAATCTGCGGCGCTGTCACGGAATTCCGACCGCCAGCCAAAAGCTGCTCCGCTTCAATCGCAATCCGCTCCACGATCTCGGCCGCCGGTGCAATATCATGAATCAATCCGACCGCCTCGCCCGCGATCACCGCCGCGACGTCGAAATTGCCGGCGGCCTTTGCCGCGACATAGTCCGCCGCGACTGCGGCAACATTCTGCATCAGCTCGACCTCGCGGCCGATCCAGCGCCTAGCATGGTCGTTGACCAGACACCTTCCCGTGAACGGCGCCGGCCAGACATTGTTGCGCGAGAGATCGAAGATGATGCCGCGCACGGTCGTGCCGCTGTTCGCTGCGCAGATACGCCGCTTGGCCTCCTCCGCGCCATCAGCCTCCTGGCTCGCATAGAAGCGCGTGCCGAGCAGCACGCCGCTCGCGCCCAGCATCATCATGGCGGCGAGACCGCGCCCGTCGGCGATGCCGCCGGCCGCGACGACAGGCACGTGGCCCGCGGCAAGGTCGACGATTGCAGGCACGAGATCGGCGGTGGTGCGGGAGGCGCCGTGACCGCCCGCCTCCGTGCCCTGCGCGATCAGGATGTCGGCGCCGGCATCGAGCGCCTGCCGCGCCATGGCTTCGTCCTGCACCTGGCAGATCAGGCGTGCGCCTGCGGACTTGATCTTCGGCGCGAATGGCGCGGGATCGCCAAACGACAACATGATCGCAGACGGTCTTGCGGCAAGAGCGACATCGAGCAGCTCGGGCCGCTTGGCGAGGCTCCAGGTGATGAAGCCGATCCCGAATGGCGCCGACAAGCGCGCGAGCTTCGCAGTCTCCTGCTCCAGCCACACCTTCTCGCCATAGCCGCCGCCCAGAATGCCGAAACCGCCGGCACGGCTCACAACCGTCACAAGCCGGCTGCCGGCAACGATGTCCATCGGCGCCAGCAGGATGGGATGCTCAATCTCCAGCAGCCTGGTCAGCGACGTCTCAATGGGCATAGCCCCTCCCTGATCTGGACAGGGAGACTAGGCGCGACTAGCATTCTCGAAAAATGAATTGTTGCGAACGCTGCCATCACAAAAGCGAAACGACGCCACCATGGAACTCAGCGATATCCAGACCTTTGCCGCGGTCGCTCGTACCGGCGGCATCACCCGCGCCGCCGAAGAGCTCAACACGGTGCAATCCAACGTCACCCAACGCGTGAAGGCGCTGGAAGCGGAGATCGGCACACCGCTGTTCGAACGCCACAGCCGTGGCATGACGCTGACCGGCGCCGGCAAACGCCTCCTCCCCTACGCACAGCGGATGGCCGCGCTATCACGCGAGGCCGTGCTCGCCGCGCGTGACGACGGCGAGCCGAAGGGACCGCTCGCGATCGGCTCGATGGAGACGACCGCAGCCGTGCGGTTGCCGTCCCTCCTCGCCGATTTCCACCGCAACTTCCCTGCCGTGCGGCTGAGCCTGCGCACCGCGACCACCGCCGACCTCGTCGCGGGCGTGCTCGAAGGCACGCTCGACGGTGCCTTCGTCGCGGGTCCCATCGCACATGCCGACCTCACTGCGACGAGCGCGTTTCGTGAAGAGCTGGTGCTGGTCAGCGCGCGGCGCTGGGCCTCGCTTGCCGAGCTGCGCGCCGGCACGCCGGAGTCCGGTCCGACCGCGCTGGTGTTCCGCACCGGCTGCACTTACCGCCAGCGTCTCGAACAGATCTTTGTCGAGTTCGGCTGGCCGTCGGCGGCACGCTTCGAGCTCGGCACGCTCGACGGCATGATCGGCTGTGTCGCCGCCGGCATGGGCGTGACGCTGCTGCCGCGCGCCGTGGTCGAACGCAGCGCGATGGCCGGCAGCGTGTCGATCCACGCGCTGGGCCCGTCACATGCGCGCGTCGAGACGCTCTTCATCCAGCGCAGCGGCGGACATCAATACAGCGCGCTCAGCGGTTTCATGTCCTGCCTGAAGAAAGACAACGACGTCATCGCGGCCTGACGCCGGCGCAGTGTTCCACGCGACGAAATTCGTCACAATCCATCGCGCTTGAATCAATCTGCGCTGCGTTCAGCCGCCGCAGCGCAGCACTTCGAAAAGCTTTGAAGCACGCATCCGTTCTACGTTAGGATGAGTCGCTGGCCAGCGCGAAAACATAACGAAGCCAAAACATCGGGAGGACTAACGATGCGCAATACGCTCGTGTTGTGCTGTGTCGCCGCGTTGTCGGCGATATCAGGAACTGCAAGCGCACAAGACTGGACCAAATCGAAATGGGGACCGAACGACGAGATCGGTGCCGCCAACTACATGACGCCTGAGCTGGTGGTGAAAGCGGCATCGCTGGTGAAGACCGGCAAGACCTACGCCCTCGGCATTCCCGTCACGCCCCAGACGCCCGCATATCCGCCGCGCACGTTCAAGCTCACCATCGTTCAGCCGGGACAGGCGGGCAGCCCGGGCCTCGGTCCGAACAAGGCGACCTATAACGACGACATCCTCGACACGTGGGTCGGCATCGGCAGCCAGCTCGACGGTCTCGGCCATCTCGGCGTCGAGCACGTCTATTACAACGGCAACAAGCTCGCCGATTTCGCCGATCCGAACGGGCTGAAGAAACTCGGCATCGAAAAGGTGCCGCCGATGGTCACCCGCGGCGTGCTGCTCGACATGGCCGCCTATTTCAAAACCGACATCGTGAAGGAAGGCACCGCCTTCAACGTCAAGGAGATCGAGGAAGCCGCCAAGCAGCAGAACGTCGAGATCCGCCAGGGCGACGTCGTCATCTTCCACACCGGCTGGCTCAGCCTGATCGGCAAGGACGACAAGCGCTACTCGGCCGGCGAGCCCGGTCTCGGCGTCGAAGGCGCGAAGTACCTGACCGGCAAGGGCGTGGTCGCCATCGGGGCGGACACCTGGGCGCTCGAGGTGCTGCCGTTCGAGTCCAAGAACGTGTTCGAGGTGCACCAGATCCTGCTCGCGATGAACGGGACCTACATTCTCGAGAACATGGACACCGCCGCGCTCGCCAAAGACAAGGGCTATGAATTCCTGTTCGTGCTCGGCCAGCCGCGCTGGACCGGCGGCGTGCAGGCGATGATCAACCCGATCGCCATCCGCTGACCGATACGTCGACCCGGGCGGGGATCCGCCTGCCACCCGGCAGGCCCCTCGCCCGGCCTCTCCGTCACCGCGGCCTGAGATGCCAGCGCCGCAATGCAACGAAGGCCCAGATCGCCTCGACGAGGCCAAACGGCCAGGCGCCTTGCAGGAAGCCGTAAGCCGAGCCGAGCGCGCAGGACACTGCGAACAGCAGCACGAACCAATGGCTGCGATCCTCCAGGGCATAGCAGACCAGCATCGCCGTCACGGCGAACAGACCGAATAATGTCAGCGCATCCATGTTCCGGGTTCACTCCGCAGCGCGACGCGTGATAAGCGCTAGTCCCATGCCGGCTCTTATCCTGCCCCTGATCGATGCTGCAACCCACTGGCCCGAACGCGGCGGGTTGGTCGGCCTTGACCTCGGCACCAAGACCATTGGTGTTGCCGTGTCCAATCCGGACCGGCGGTTGGCGACCGGCGTCGAAACCATCCAGCGCAAGGCGTTCAAGCAGGACGCGGCGCGGTTGCTCGCGATCGCGGCCGAGCGCAAGGCGGTCGGCTTCGTGCTCGGCCTGCCCATCAACATGGACGGCAGCGAGGGCCCGCGCGCGCAATCGACCCGCGCCTTCGCCCGCAACCTTGCTGGGCTGACCACACTCCCCATCGGCCTCTGGGACGAGCGTCTGTCGACCGCCGCGGTCGAGCGCGAGCTGATCGGCATGGACGTCAGCCGCGCCAAGCGCGCCGAGGTGATCGACGAGCACGCCGCGATCTTCATCCTGCAAGGCGCGCTCGACCGTCTCGCCAATCTTCGCGGCGGAACTGGCTGACGCCATGGCCGTCGTGATCGCGGGGCTGCTGCCGGTCTTCATCCTCATCGTGCTCGGCGTGGTGCTCAGGCGCACCCTGATGCGGCTCGACACGCAATGGCACGGGCTGGAGCGGCTGACCTATTTCGTGCTGTTCCCGATGCTGCTGATCCAGACGCTGGTGAAGGCCGACCTCTCCAGGGTGCCGGTCGCCGGCGTCGGCGGCGCGCTGCTGCTGTCGGTGCTCGCGATGTCGCTGCTCTGCCTCGCGCTCCGCCCGGCGCTCGCGCGGTTCGACATCGACGGCCCCGCCTTCACCTCGATCTTCCAGGGCGCGACGCGCTGGCAGACCTATGTCGCGCTCTCGGTGTCCGCCAACATGTTCGGCGATGTCGGACTGGCGCTGGCCTCGGTGGCGATGGTCGCGATCATTCCGCTGGTCAACGTGTTCAGCGTCGCCGTGCTCGCGCATTATGCATCGCCCGAGAAGCAATCGGCGCGCGCCATCGTCATGACGGTGATCCGCAATCCCCTGATCTGGGCCTGCGTGATCGGCCTCTTCATCAACGTCATTCATTTGCCGCTGCCCAAGATCTGGCATGATGTGGCGGACGCGCTGAGCCGGTCCTCGCTCGCCATCGGCCTGCTCGTCACCGGTGCCGGCCTGCAGCTCAACGGCCTGCTCCGCCCGAGCGTCAGCGCGACGATCGGCGTCGCGTTCAAGCTGGTCCTGATGCCCGTGCTCGCGCTGGCGCTCGCCGCCTGGTTCGGGCTCTCGGGCGACAGCCTGGCGATCGTCGCAATCTGCGCGGCGGTGCCGACCTCGCCCAGCGCCTATGTGCTGGCCCGCCAGATGGGCGGCGATGCGCCGCTGCTGGCGCAGATCATCACGCTGCAGACGATCTTGGCGGCAATCACGATGCCGATCGCGATCGCGCTGGTGGCTTAGAAACGCGTCATTGGCGCGCACCTCCCTCACCTCGTCATTGCGAGGAGCCCTTGCGACGAAGCAATCCAGACTGTCTCTGCGGAACGATTCTGGATTGCTTCGCTACGCTCGCAATGACGGAGTATGGGGCCTCAGCTCCCCAGCCACATCGTCAGCACCACCGCCGTCAGATTGTTCAGCGCATGCAGCAGGATCGTGAGCCAGAGCGAGCTGGCGCGATAGCGCATGTAGCCGAACCACAGGCCGATGGAGAAGACCTCGGCGAGGAAGTACATGTCGTACTGCAGGTGCACGACCGTCCACACCAGTGACGACAGGATGATCGCGCCGGGCACGCGCAGGAAGCTCGCCGACCAGCCGCGAAACAGGAAGCCGCGCGCCAACACCTCTTCCGACATCGGCGCAGCGACACTGAACGCGAACAGCAGCATCACAGCCGCGCCCTTGTCGCGGCCCGATTTCAACAGATCGGTCATGAAGCCCGGCGTCGCCTCGCGGCCAAGGCTCCGCGACATCGTCTCCCAGGCGACCACGATCAGGACAAGCCCGATGGCGCCGAACAGCATTTGCTTCCAGGACGGCCAATGCAGCGCGAGGTAGTCGACGAACGAGGCCTTCTTGATGCGGATGGCGAGCCACACCGCGGCCAGCGTCGCCGGCAGGCCCATGGTCACCGACAGCGCGAGCGCCGCGGGCTCGCGACCGACACGCTGGATCGACATCAGGTCGAGGGGATCGCCACGGTCCCAGACCAGGTAGAGGATGGCACCGACCTGGCCGAGGAACATCGCGACGAAGATGAGCAGGCCCCACACCGCCGTGCCCCAGAATTTCCAGACGCGCGGCGCGGCTGGCGTCACGGTCATCGGCGGGAGATCGGGATTGAGGGAGTCCATTCAAGCGCTTTCGTTGGGACGGCACCATCATTCCGGGGCCGTTCGCACGACGATCTACTTCGTTCGCGGCGGAATCGGGAAATCATAGGCCGCCCCGCCCGCCCCCGGCAGGGAAAAATGCCACCACTCCTTCGCATAGTTCACAAAGCCTTGCTTCGCCATCGCGGCCACCAGCCGCTTGCGCCAGGCGCGCTGGTCCGGATTGATCGACGTTACAGCGGTATGCCCCTTCGCGTCCGTGCAGTCGTAGCCCGTGCCCATGTCGACGCTGCCCTCCGGCAATCGCGCCTCGACCGGCGCCGTGCAATCGGCATAGGCTTTTGATGGATCGTATCTGGCGGAATTGTCAGCCTTGAGATCGACCAGCGTGAGATCGAGCGCCGCGCCCGTGGAATGCTGCGAGCGGCTCGCGATGTAGCCGAGGCGGAACAGCTCGCTCTTCGGGATCTTCGGATTGTAGCGCCGCCCGGCCGCCGTCTCGCGGCCGTTCTGCGACCACTTCACCATGTCGAGCGAGGCCCGCGCCGGCCGGTAGCAGTCGAACATCTTCAGCGACAGGCCTTGCGCCGCCAGCTCCTGCTGAACCGCCTTCAGCCGCAGCCCGACCTCGCGCTGCACCACGCATTCGCCGGCGCCGTAGCCGGCCAGCGGACGGCCGACGAAATTGTTCGAAGTGGCGTAGCGGATGTCCTGGATGATGCCGGGATCGATGTCGCGCAGATAGACGAAGCCGCCGGGAAGCGATTGGGCGTGGGCGGTGCTGATCACGGTTGCTGCCAAGAGCGCGGTCAAAATTGTATTCAACTGGAGCCCCCCACATCGTCATGGCCGGGCTTAGCCGTCTGAAGGACGGCGTCGCTTCCGCTCGCCTATGCCCGGCCATCCGGCCTTTTACGTCAAATGCGAATGAAGCACGTGGATGCCCGGGACAAGCCCGGGCATGACGGAGAGGGTGAGCCCGCACCGACAGATCAGGGGATAACTCCCCGCCCCGGCATTGGCCCTTGCTCCCCCCGCCATCCCCGCCTATAGCTCTCGTTTTAATGACATCGAAATCGACCTTCGTCCTCGGCCACCGGCATTTGCTGGGCATCGAGGGCCTTTCCGCGGCCGACATCACCGGCCTCCTCGACCTGTCCGAAGAATATGTCGAGCTCAACCGCCAGGTTGACAAGAAGCGCACCGTCCTGCGTGGACGGACGCAGGTGAACCTCTTCTTCGAGGCCTCCACCCGAACCCAGTCCTCGTTCGAGCTCGCCGGCAAACGGCTGGGCGCCGACGTCATGAACATGTCGGTCTCCTCCTCGTCCATCAAGAAGGGCGAGACGCTGGTCGACACCGCGATGACGCTCAACGCCATGCATCCGGATATCCTGGTGGTGCGCCATCACGCCTCCGGCGCGGTGGAACTGCTGGCGCGCAAGGTCGACGGTTCCGTGATCAATGCCGGCGATGGCGCGCACGAGCATCCGACGCAGGCGCTGCTCGACGCGCTGACCATCCGCCGCAACAAGGGCCGGATCGAGGGCCTCGTGGTCGCGATCTGCGGCGACGTGCTGCATTCGCGTGTGGCCCGTTCCAACATCATCCTGCTCAACACCATGGGCGCCCGCGTCCGCGTCGTCGGCCCTTCCACGCTGCTGCCCCCCGGCATCGAGCGCATGGGGGTCGAGGTTGCGCGCGACATGCGCGAAGGGCTCAACGGCGCCGATATCGTCATGATGCTGCGGCTCCAGCGCGAGCGCATGAACGGCTCCTTCGTGCCGTCGACCTCCGAATATTTCAACTATTTCGGGCTGGACCAGAAAAAGCTCGCTTACGCCAAGCCAGACGCTCTCGTCATGCATCCCGGCCCGATGAACCGCGGCGTCGAGATCGACACCGCGGTCGCCGACGGCGCGCAATCGCTGATCCGCGAACAGGTCGAGATGGGCGTGGCGGTACGGATGGCCGTGCTCGAAGCGCTCGCCCGCAACTTGCCGAACGCGTGATGCTCATGCTGACTGACCGCCGCCCCATCCTGCTTGCCAACGCCCGCGTCGTCGATCCCTCCAGGGATTTCGACGGCCCCGGCGATGTCCTGATTGCCGACGGCATCATCCGCGAGACCCGTCGCGGCATCGGAGCGGCCGGCGTCCCCGAGGGCACCGACGTCGTCAACTGCGCCGGCAAGATCGTGGCCCCCGGCCTGGTCGACATGCGCGCCTTCGTCGGCGAGCCCGGCTTCAGCCACCGCGAGACCTTTGCCTCCGCGAGCCAGGCGGCTGCGACCGGCGGCATCACCACCATCATCTGCCAGCCCGACACGTCTCCGGTGATCGATAACTCGGCGACCGTCGACTTCGTGATGCGCCGCGCCCGCGACACCGCGATCGTCAACATCCAGCCGATGGCCGCGCTCACCAAGGGCATGCGCGGCGAGGAGATGACCGAGTTCGGCCTGTTGAAGGCCGCAGGCGCCATCGCCTTCAGCGACGGCGACAGAAGCGTCACCAACGCCCAGGTGATGCGCCGGGCCCTGACCTATGCGCGCGATTTCGACGCGCTGATCGTGCATTACACCGAGGATCCCGATCTCGTCGGCGAAGGCGTGATGAACGAGGGCGAGTTCGCCTCGCGGCTCGGCCTGATGGGCATCCCGAACGCGGCGGAAGCCGTGATGCTGGAACGCGACATGCGCCTCGTCGCGCTGACCGGCGGCCGCTATCACGCGGCCTCGCTGTCCTGCATCGACTCGCTCGACGTGCTGAAGCGCGCCCGCGACGCCGGGCTCGCCGTCAGCGCCTCCGTCTCGATCAACCATCTTGCGCTCAACGAGAACGACATCGGGCCCTACCGGTCGTTCCTGAAGCTGTCGCCGCCGCTGCGCACCGAGGACGACCGCCGCGCGCTGGTCGCGGCGGTGGCCTCCGGCCTCGTCGACGTCATCATGTCCGACCACAATCCGCAGGACGTCGAGGTCAAGCGCCTGCCGTTCGCCGAAGCAGCCCCCGGCGCCATCGGGCTCGAGACCATGCTGCCGGCGGGCCTTCGCCTCGTGCACAACGAGGAACTCGACCTGAAGACGCTGATCCGGGCCATGTCGACGCGGCCGGCCGAGATTTTGGGTCTGCCGGGTGGAACCCTGCGCACGGGCAGCCCGGCCGATGTCATCGTGATCGATCCCGATGTGCCCTGGATCGTCGATCCCGCCGACCTCAAATCGCCCTGCAAGAACACCCCGTTCGACGAGGCCCGCTTTACAGGCCGCGTGGTGCGCACCATTGTCGGCGGACGGACGGTGTACGAGCATGTCTGACGGGCAAATTCATGCGTGGCGTCTCGGTTCAGCATGGAGCTGCGGCCATGGGGCTTGAAGCCTTCCTGCCTGTGGCCTTCGTCATCGGCTACCTGCTCGGCTCGATTCCGTTCGGGCTGGTCCTGACCAGGCTCGCCGGCACGCAGGATATTCGCTCGATCGGCTCCGGCAGCATCGGCGCCACCAACGTGCTGCGCACGGGACGCAAGAGCCTTGCCGCGGGCACGCTGCTGCTCGACGCGCTCAAGGGGACGGTCGCGGTGGTGATCGCCGGCTACATCGCGGGGCCCAATGCCGCCATGGTCGCCGGGCTCGGCGCCTTCCTCGGCCATCTCTTCCCGGTCTGGCTGAAGTTTAGAGGCGGCAAGGGCGTCGCCGTCTATATCGGCATCCTGCTCGGCCTGTTCTGGCCCGGCGCAGTCGTGTTCTGCCTGCTTTGGCTCGCCACCGCCTTCACCACCCGCTACTCCTCGCTGTCCGCGCTGGTGGCAGCGTTCATCACCCCGATTTTCCTGTGGTGGTTCGGGCACCTCGCGCTCGCATCGCTGTTCGCCGCGCTGACGCTGCTCTTGTTCTACGCGCATCGCGAGAACATCAAGCGCCTGCAATCGGGCAAGGAAAGCCGGATCGGCGAAAAGGCCTAAAGCCGGAAAAAGTCCGGATACCGCCGCAACCCTTCCGCATTATATGCCAAATCCTGTTCGCAACTCTCAGCTCACTCTCAGCGAGAGTGGCGAACAGGTTCCATGCCTGTCATCCTGACACAGAAGTGGCGTTACGCGGTTGCTCAGAATGAGCGGGAAGATTGTCGGCGCGCATGACGGGCCTGGTTCGCACGGTGCTTCCAGCACCGCGGCAAGCCGGCTGCTCTCGATGACCAATGTCTGGTCCGACGCGCCCTCGCCGCTGCCGACGCCCGAGCCTGCTCCCATTCCCCCGCCGGTGACCCAGCCTGCGCCCGTCGCGCAAGCCGCAGCCCGCGTCGAGATCGTGACCATTGCCGCGCCGGTCGCGCCCGCGCAGCCGCACTCCGGCCAATGGCCTCCGCAAAAACTGTCGCTGGCCCTTCAGGGCGGCGGCACCTTTGCGGCCTTCACCTGGGGTGTGCTGGAGCGGCTGCTGGAAGAGCCGTCGATCGAATTCGACACCATCAGCGGCGCCAGCGCCGGCGCCATCAACGCGCTGCTGCTCGCCTCCGGCCTTGCCGAAGGCGGACGCGAAGGCGCCCGTTCGCGGTTGAACCGGTTCTGGGCCCGCCTGATGCACGAGGCCTCGTTCCGCTCCTTGATGCTGGTCGGCGGATTCTCGCCGGCGGGAAGCTCGGTCGCATTCGGTCCGACGCTGCGCTCCGGCCAGTTCGATCCGTTCGATCTCGATCCGCTGCGGCAGGCGCTGTCGCGCGACATCGATTTTGCCGCCTTGCGCGACGCGGCCTGCCCAAAACTGCTGATCGCCGCGACGCGAATCCGCGATGGGCAGCAGCAGATCTTCCGCAACGATTGCATTACCGCCGACGTCGCGCTGGCCTCGACCTGCCCGCCCTTGGTTCACTGCGCCGTCGAGATCGACGGCGAGGCCTATTGGGATGGCGGCTTTGGCGGCAATCCGCCGCTGGTGCGCCTGGTGCAGGAGTCGACAGCGTCCGATCTGCTGCTCGTCCAGGTCACGCCCACGCGCGACAGCTACGTGCCGATCACGCTCGCCGCGATCGACCGCAGGCTCGACCAGATTGCAGCCAACGCCGCCCTCAACGCCGAGATCGCGGCCCTGGAATGGGCGCGAGCCACGGCCGCACCTTCGCTGCGGCTCTCCAGGATCGCGGCCGAAGACTCCGTCGAGGGCCTGGCGCAGCGCTCATCCACCGATCTCGGCCGCGGCTTCATTCGCACGCTGCACCGGAGTGGTCGCGAGGCCGCCGAGCGTTGGCTCGGACAAGGCGCTGTTGGCACCGAGGCCGAACGCGCGCTGCCCGCCACTGAGCCTGCGCTAGCCTGATTTCGCCAGCGCATCCTCCAGGAACCATGCCGCCGCAAGTGCGCCCGGATCGTTGCCGAAGCGCGCGATCACCTGCACGCCGATCGGCAGGCCGCCGACCTTCAGCACCGGCACGTTGACGCAAGGATTGCCCATCAGCGTCCAGAGCCGGTTGTAGCGGGGGTCGCCGGTGGAGGCGAGTTCCTTGGCCGGCGGCGTGCCCGGCGCCGAATAGGTCAGGAGCACGTCGAAACCTTCGAACAGCTCGCCGATCTCGCGGCGGCCGCGACGGCTGATCCGGCGCGCCTCGTCATAATCCTTGGGCGTCAGGCCGACAGTCGCATCGAGGCTGGCACGCAGCATCGGCGCGATCTCGTCGTGACGCTCCGAAAACTCCCAGGCGAGCGCGCGATGCGCCTCGAAGTCCTGGATGATCGGATGGATGCGCCAGGCCTCCTGCACCGCTTCGGGCAGGTTGATGATCTGCACGCTGGCGCCGGCGCGCTCGGCCGCCTTGATCGCGGCTTGCAGCCCCTCTTCGGCGGCCGGCTCCACGGCGCCGGCAAATTCCTGCCGGACCACGGCGATGCGCGGCGCCTTCGCCGCGACGATGCCGGAGAATTCGGTGCGGCCGGTCATCGCGAGCAGTCCGCGCGCGAGATCTTCCGCGCGCGCGCCGAACAGGCCGACCGTGTCGAGCGCCCAGGAATAGCATTTCACGCCGACCGTCGGCAGCATCCGGAACGACGGCTTGATCGCGGCAGCCCCGCAATAGGCGGCGGGCCGGATCACCGAGCCGCCGGTCTGGGTGCCGAGCGCCAGCGGGATCATGCCGGCACCGACGGCCGCGGCCGAGCCCGAGGACGAGCCGCCCGGCGTATGGCCGAGATTGTGCGGATTGAGCGTCGGGGTCGGATCGCGCGAGGCGAACGCCGTGGTCGTGGTCTTGCCGATGATGGTGGCGCCTGCCCGCTTCAGCATCATCACGACCGGCGCGTCCGAGCGCGGCTGCCAGCCACGATAGATCTCCGAGCCCATCTCGGTCGGCATGTTGGCGGTGTCGATGATGTCCTTGATGCCGACGGCGATGCCGCGCAGCGGACCGGTGCCTTGCGCCTTCGCGGATTTGTCGTGACGGACGAAGGCGTGGACGTCCTTCTCCTTGGCCTCGATCGCCGCGTGCGACTGGGCGATGGCGTCATCGGGCGAAAGCTCGCCCGCTTCGATGCGGCGCTGGAGGTCGGCAAGTGAGATCATGGCAATATCCTTCTTATTGCCATCGCTTTTAGCATCGGGGCGAGGTCGCGCAAGCGCACCTGGACGCGGTCGATCCATGCGTGAAGTCGATCGGGACCAGCGGCTCGACCAGAGCATTCGCCTTCGTGGGCGCCGCGCCGATGAGATCAAGAATGGAAACAGTATCTTTCAATTATTTCTATTTTTATCGCAGATCGGGCCAGTTTGAGGTCACAACGCAGGGCCCTGCGGCGCGCACTCTTACGGACCACGAACGCTTGGTGCGTCACCGCCGTCGGACCTCAACCAAGCTCAGGAGCGATGACCATGGATACGACCCGTTATGCTTCCCTCGTTGGCCGGCTGCTGATCGGCCTCCCGTTTGCAATGAGTGGCTTCGGCAAGCTCACCGCCTATGGTGCGACGACCGCTTACATCGCCTCTGCGGGATTGCCGGTGCCCCCGTTGGCATATGCGATCGCAGTTCTCGTCGAGCTCGGTGGCGGTCTCCTGCTGATCGCGGGCTATCAAGCCCGCTCGGTCGCGCTGGCGCTCGCCATATTCTCGCTGGCCGCGGCCGTCTCGTTCCACAACAACTTTGCCGACCAGAATCAGATGATCCATTTCCTCAAGAATGTGATGATGGCAGGCGGTCTGCTTCAGATCTTTGCCTTCGGAGCCGGTGCGCTCAGCCTTGACGCTCGCGTCTCGCGGAGCGGCGTCGCTGTCGCTCAGGCGGCGCACGCGCGTTGAATGGACGACCTTGCGGAAGACCCGTCGACCACGTCGGGTCTTCCGGCCGCGCCTTTGAAGCCCGATCAAGCGCACGCAACTGTTGCCCACGCCCTCAGGTAGTTCCATGCTGCTCCCACAAGGAGACGCCGTGGACGCCATCAATCCGAGCGTTGAGCTGACCGAGGCCGAACGGATCGACCGCCTGCGGCTGATCCGCTCCGACAATGTCGGGCCGCGCACCTTCCGTTCGCTGGTCGATCATTTCGGCACGGCGCGCGCCGCGCTGGAGCGCCTGCCCGATCTGGCTCGCCGGGGCGGCGCGTCGCGATCGGGGCGTATCTGTAGCGCGGATGAGGCGAAGGCCGAGCTCGACGCAAGCCGCAAGTTCGGCATCGCCTGGCTCGCGCCCGGTGAGGACGGTTATCCGGCGCGGCTCGCCACGCTCGACGACGCGCCGCCGCTGCTCGCCGTGCGCGGCGACACCACGACCCTGATGCGTCCGATGATCGCGATCGTCGGTTCGCGCAACGCCTCCGGCGCCGGACTCAAATTCGCCGGCCAGCTCGCGCGCGAGCTCGGCGAAGCCGGCTTCATCGTCATCTCGGGGCTCGCCCGCGGCGTCGACCAGGCCGCGCACCGCGCAAGTGTCGAAAGCGGCACGATCGCGGTGCTCGCTGGCGGGCATGACTGCATCTATCCGCCCGAGCATGGCGACCTGCTCGCCGCGATCCTCGATCATTCGGGCGCTGCGATCTCCGAGATGCCGCTCGGCCACGAGCCGCGCGCCCGCGACTTCCCCCGCCGCAACCGGCTGATCTCGGGCGCCGCGCTCGGCGTGGTCGTGGTGGAGGCCGCGCACCGCTCGGGCTCGCTGATCACCG
Organism: Bradyrhizobium sp. Arg816; assembly: GCF_029989365.1. Lineage (GTDB taxonomy): Bacteria > Pseudomonadota > Alphaproteobacteria > Rhizobiales > Xanthobacteraceae > Bradyrhizobium. The sequence goes on from NZ_JAPRAQ010000006.1 coordinate 33,014, forward strand.
CGCGCATGGCGGCCGAACAGGGCCGCGAGGTGTTCGCGGTGCCCGGCTCGCCGCTCGACCCGCGCGCCGCCGGCACCAACGATCTGATCAAGCAGGGCGCAACGCTCGTCACCGAAGCGTCCGACATCATCAACGCTGTCGCACCGATCATGGAGCGGCCGCTGATGCATCCGGCGAACGAGCCCGACAGCGAACCGTTCGAGAGCGATCCGCAATCACACGACCGCGACCAGATCACCGGCCTGCTCGGGCCAGCGCCCATCTCGATCGACGACCTCGTGCGGATGTCCGGCGCCTCGCCCGCGATCGTCCGCACGGTGCTGCTGGAGCTGGAGCTTGCCGGCCGCCTCGAACGGCACGGCGGTGGATTGGTGTCGCTGCTTTAGCTGTCGCTGCGCCGATCGAATAGCGTCCGTGCAGCTTCGATCTTCGTCAGATGGTCCATCGCCCACTGCCCGAGTGCCTTCACCGGCTGCTGCAGCCCTCGGCCGAGGTCCGTCAGCTCGTAATCGACACGCGGCGGAATGGTCGGAAAGATCGTGCGCGTGACGAGGCCGTCGCGCTCCAATCCGCGCAGCGTCAAGGTCAGCATCCGCTGCGAGATGCCGCTGATCATGCGCTTCAGCTCATTGAAGCGCTTGGGCCCGTCGCTCAGGTTCATGATGACGAACACGCTCCATTTGTCGCCGACGCGCGACAGGACCGAGGCCACGCCGCGGCAGTCGGCATGGTCGGGATCCGGCAGCCGCGGTGCAGGCAAATCGGTGTGTGCAGGTTTCAATGATGTGCCCATGGCTCAAAAAAGTGCGTTCTTGCGGGGGATTTGACAGTCACTCATGTAGTGCGGGTTACAAATCTATACCATAGGTGAACCCCCATGAAACTCCTCCATATCGACTCCAGCGTGCTCGGCCCCCACTCCGTCTCCAGGCAGGTTTCCGCCGCCATCGTCGACCGTCTCCGGCAGGCGACGCCGTCGCTCGACCTCGTCTATCGCGATTTGACGCAAATCCCGCTCGCCCACCTCTCCGGCTCACACCTCGCGGCCGCGCAAGGCGCCCCGGCTCCGGCGGAACTCGGACCCGACCTTGCCGCGAGCGCGGCGGTGCTGAACGAGTTCCTCGATGCCGATATCGTCGTGATCGGCGCGCCCATGTACAATTTTACGATCCCGAGCCAGCTCAAGGCCTGGATCGACCGCGTCCTCGTGGTGGGGAAAACGTTCAAATACGACGCGAACGGCCCCCAGGGCCTTGCCGGCAACAAGCGCGTGATCGTGGCGATCTCGCGTGGCGGCTATTACGGCCCGGGCACACCGGCCGCCTCGCTTGAGCACCTCGAAACCTATTTGCGCGGCGTGTTCGCGTTCATGGGCATCACGAGCCCCGAATTCATCATCGCCGACGGCATCCAGGTTGGCCCTGAGCATCGTGAGAAAGCGCTGGCCGGAGCGCTTCAGGCTGCCACCAGCCTGCAGGCGGCGTAAAACCTACGCCGACACCAGCCGCTGCCGGACTCCGGCGGCGGCTGAGAGTTCAACAGCGCTAAAACCAGGCGCCCTGAACGCCAAGAATGACGGCGACGAGCGAAATGAAAAGCCCGATGCCTGAGAAAAGTGCCACCCCGATGAACTCGGACGTGTCGGAGTGCTTGGCGGGAATGACGGAATGTTCGGTGTAAATACGCGGTTCTGAAATCGACGAAGAAATACGAGCTGCCTTTGACATCGCGGGCTCCCTGAAAATGAGTCTTGTGACCCCTTCCCGCAAAAGGGTCTCGGCAGCGCAAGCGAAGGTTCAACGCCTCACGCAAGGTTCAGAGCAATACAGCCACCGAGGTGCAGGAACCGGCCGGCGCAACCGATGGCGTCGCGCCGACCGATTCAATTTTCGCAAACGTTGATCAGCCGCGATAGATCGGTGCGCCGCTCGGAGACGCCACCGCGCCGCCGTCGACGAAGATCTCCTGGCCCTGAATGTGCGCTGAATCATCCGAGGCGAGGAACAGCACCGTCTTCGAGATGTGATCTGGTTCACCAATGCGCCCCAACGGGGTCGACAGCGCGATGCGCTTCTCGAACTCCTTCTCCGCTTCGGGCGTTGCGACCGCGGCGCCCCAGATCGGCGTGCGGATCGCACCGGGCGCGACGACGTTGACGCGAATTCCGCGCGGCGACAGTTCCGACGCCATGATCCGCGCCATCGCGCGCACGCCGGCCTTGGCGGCGCCATAGGCCGAATAGCCGGGAATGCCGAGCACGGAGATCACCGAGCCGTTGAGGATGATCGAGGCATTGTCGTTGAGATAAGGCAGCGCCGACTGGACCGTGAAGAACACGCCGGTGAGGTTGGTGCTGATGACCTTCTCGAAAACCTCCAGCGTCGCCGAACCGAGCGGCGTGCCGCCGGGAATGCCGGCATTGGCAAACACGATGTCGAGCTTGCCGAATTTTTCGGCGCCCTTCTTGATCGCAGCTTCGGTCGCGGCAATGTCGGTGGCGTCGGCCGCGACCGCGAACCCGTTCGGGCCAAGCTCCTTCGCCGCGACCTCCAGCGTCTCCTTGTTGCGCCCGGTGATGATCACCTTCGCGCCCTCGGCCACAAACAGCTTTGCCGTCGCCAGGCCAATGCCGCTATTGCCGCCCGTAATCAATGCCGTCTTGTTCTTCAGTCTCACGCTCGTCTCCAGTGGTTGCATCATAAAACTATGTTGCCATCTAGAGCAGATGGTTTTATGATGCAACCACACAAGCGCGTGATCGGCACCGAAACCGTGCGAACGCGACAGGACCAGGGCGATGGTGAAACGAACGAGCTTCGAGGGCGATTCCTGCCCGATCGCGCGGTCGCTGGAAGCGATTGGCGACTGGTGGTCGCTGTTGATCATTCGCGAGGCGCTGTTCGGCCTGCGCCGCTTCGGCGAGTTTCAGAGCAAGCTCGGCATGGCCAAGAACATCTTGTCGGCCCGGCTGCGCGCGCTGGTCGACCACGGCATTCTCTCAACCGCCCCCGCCTCCGACGGCAGCGCCTATCAAGAGTATGTGCTGACGCCGAAAGGCCGCGGCACCTTTCCGATCCTGGTGGCGCTGCGGCAATGGAGCGAGGAGTTCGACGACACGCCTGACGAGATCGCAACCATTCTGGTCGATCGCGAGAAAGGCCGCCCGATCCGGAAGCTCGAAATGCGCGCCGAGGATGGGCGGTTGCTCAGTCCCGCGGATACGATGGTGAAGCCCCGGCCGGCGCCGCGACGGCGGACGGCCTGAGAGGATTCAACTGCCGCTGATGCGCGCACCCGTTCCCCGATTTGCGATCATGCCGAACGGAGCATGGTCCTGGAAAAGACCCACCCCATTCCGCGGGGTGGAGCACCCATCTTGGCAATCTCAGTTGGGTCAGACCGAAATCTCTGAGCGCCTCGCCAACGCCTTTTGGCGCTGAAACTCGAAGATCATCGCGTCGACGCTAAGATCGAGCACTAGGATCCGGGGCGTAGCGCATTAGCGACGAGAAGACGGTCGATCTGCTGCAGCCGACATCCCGATCACCTCAACCTCTTTAGCAAATCTCGCGTTAACCGACATTGGGCTGCCCCTGCCTTCGTGCCCGGTGCCTGCCCGGACTGCTCTGGCGGAAACTCCGCGCGCGCTCTCTCCCTTTTCTGTTTTATGGCGTTTCGCAAAGGCTTAGTGTGCGAATCTGGGCGGTCATGGCGGGCAAAGTCCAGAATCTCCCGCGGCCTGCACCGTGCGAGTTCCCCAGCTCCGGCCGAGGAAGACATGGAAAAGAAGCGATCGAACAGTGTCGGCGATAAGGCAGGCGCCACACGAAGACGACCGCCGTCCCTCGTCGTGGGTATCGGGGCATCGGCCGGCGGACTTGCCGCGTTCAGGAGCTTTTTCGATCATATGCCTGCTGACACCGGCATGGCTTTTGTCCTCGTTCAGCACCTCGATCCCGACCACGACAGCCTGCTGGTAGAATTGCTGCGGCCGCACACCGCTATGGAAGTGGTGGAGGCGCAGGATCAGGCGATCCTGGTGCCGAACCAGATTCATGTAATTCCGCCGAATGCGACCCTGACCCTTGAAGGCGATGTGCTGCGAGTTTCGACGCCAGTACCCCCTAGGGAATACCGCCGCCCGATCGATACGTTTTTTGCTTCGCTGGCGGAAAGTCAGGAGGATTGCGCGGTCGGCATCATCTTGTCGGGTGTCGGCAGCGACGGGTCGCTGGGAGTCAAGGCGATCAAGGAATATGGCGGTTTCACCCTCGCCCAGGCGGAATTCGACGAAACCGCCATGACGGGGATGCCGAGTAGCGCCGCGGCAACAGGACTTGTCGATCGCGTGGCCTCGGTCGAGAGCCTTCCGACGAAGCTTCTTGAGCACCAGGCCCATCTGGCCAAGGTCGAGGAGCAGAAGGGTGCTGATGGGGCCCGCGAGGATATCCGGGAAAGCCTGACCGCGATTACTGCGCTGCTGCGCAAGCGCCTCAAGCATGACTTCAGCGGTTACAAGCAAAATACCCTGATCCGGCGAATCCAGCGGCGAATGCAAGTACTGCAGATCGAAGCCGTTCCCGCATATGCTGAGCATCTGCGACGCGAGCCGTCGGAGGGCGACGCGCTGTTTCGCGAGTTGCTGATCGGTGTCACGCAATTTTTCCGCGACGAAGAGCCGTTTGAGGCGCTCAAGGCGAATATGCTGCCGTCGCTGCTCGCAGCGAGGGATGCCGACGATCCGATCCGGGTCTGGGTTGCCGGTTGTGCCACCGGCGAAGAGGTCTATTCGATCGCCATCCTGCTGCAGGAAGTTCTCGGCTCGCGTCGGACCGGGGCCGCAGTCACCATCTTTGCAACCGATATCGATCCACAGGCTATCACGTTCGCACGTACGGCGCGATTCCGGCGGATGGATGGCTTATCACCGGAGCGGCTCCAGCGCTGGTTTGTGAGGGATGGGGAAGATTACATTCCGGTCCATGCTATTCGCGAGATGTGCGTTTTCTCGGAGCATAATCTGGTACGGGATCCTCCATTCTCGAGAATTGACCTGATCTCCTGCCGCAACGTGCTGATCTACATGGACAACGACTTTCAGCACCGCGTCATGCAGACGTTCCATTATGCGCTACGGCCCGGCGGCTATCTCTTCATCGGGCCGTCGGAAAGCATTAGCCGAGAATCGCGACTGTTTAGCGCCGCCGACAAGAAGCATCGTATTTTGCAACGACACGACAGCGTGCGAGCAGCGTTGCCGGAATTTCTGCCCCAAGCAGGCAGCGGTTTAGCCATCCACGCTGCTACTACCCGCACCGAGGATCAGATCGACAAGAGCGCGCGCCGCGTCATGGCGAAGCATTCTCCAGCCTATTTCGTCATCGACCGCCACCACAGCATCGTGCGGTATTCGGGTGGCGAGACCGGCCGCTATCTCGAGCCTTCGGAAGGTAATGCGAGCCTGGATTTGTTTGCGAATTTGGCGAAGAGCATGCGGACGCATGTGCGCCACGCCGTAGAGCGTGCCTTTTCATCCGGCCATGCGATTGAAGAAGAGATTTTGAAGGTCGAAGGGGGCCAACCGGTCGACCTCCTCATCGAACCGATCGTCGAATCCGGAAGGCCGCCCGGCCTTGTCGTAGTAGGGTTTCGCCCGAGCCGGCCCCGAGACGAACCAACGCCACAGAGCGATGCGTGGCCGGCCTCCCAGCCGGATGTTGAGGCGCTCCAACAGGAATTTCATGCGCTGCAAATCAGCTATCAGGCGACTAGCGACGAATTGGAAAGCCAGATCGAAAACATGAAGTCGGTCACCGAGGAATTCCAGTCGGTGAACGAGGAACTGCAGTCTTCTAATGAGGAACTGGAAACGGCCAAGGAGGAAATGCAGTCTGTCAATGAGGAACTCCAAACCATCAATAACGAGCTGCACGGCAAGAACGACCTGCTGATGCAAGCGAACAACGACCTACAGAATCTTCTCGACAGCACGCAAATCGCGACCATCTTTCTCGACGACGAGCTCTGCATCAGGAATTTCACGCCGGCGGCGAGGGAGGTGTTTTCCCTGCGTGACGGCGATCGCGGCCGACCAATGACCGATATCGTGTCCCTGCTTTCCTACGACCAACTTCGCGAGGACGTTAGCAAGGTTCAGCGCACGCTGGGGGTCGTCGAGAGCCAGCTCGACCTCAAGGACGAGAGCGCGACCTACATGATGCGGATACGGCCCTATCGCACCGTCGCCAACGTCATCTCCGGTGTCGTGATAACCTTTAACAACATCAGCGAGCAAAAGCAGCACCACGATCATCTGCAGTTACTGATGAAGGAACTGCAGCACCGCACCAACAATCTTTTCGCGGTCATTCAGGCAATGGCCCGCCAAGCAGTGCGAACCAGCGACTCATTGGCTGACTTCGAGCAGCAGTTTGGGGCGCGGGTACAGTCGTTGGCCCAATCCAACGCGCTGCTCATCGATCAACAATGGAAAGGCGTCTCGCTGGACAAACTGATCGAAGCTCAGCTCGCTCCTTTCATTGGCATTGATGCCGGGCGGATCGAGATGGCAGGGCCGCCGGCTACGATGGCCGCCGAGACCATCCAGACGATTGGGCTGGCCCTGCATGAACTCGCGACCAACGCATCGAAATATGGCGCGCTGTCAACGCCGAATGGAAAGGTCACGCTTAATTGGAGTTTCGGCGGCGGAAATGGCGCTCCGGAGTTCTTTAGATTGGAATGGCAAGAGTTAGGTGGACCTCCGGTCAAACCGTCGACTCATAAGGGTTTTGGCCATTTTGTCATCGACCAGATGGTCACACGTTCTCTCGACGCCACAGTCCAGGTTGACCTCGCGCCGGATGGGTTGCGATGGGAGGCGCGAATGCCCGCGAGCGAGGCGCGCGTTAGAAGATAGGCTCGTCCTCAGCTGATGGAGAGCCCTCAAAATTTTCATGACCTTAACATATGTGACGTCGGTAATCGCTAATTCGCGCCAGTATCTACCCTGATCTCGGGGGGCTGCTGAGGGACGGGCATAGGTCCCGTATCAATCGCCTGCCTTCTCAATCGCCTGCCTTCGCTCATGCGGCAGCGCGCGGCTTGGGTCGGTCTGCTTGTCGGTTGGTCCGCGGCGGAGAGGCTACCGAAGGGCGGCTTCGTTCGCAAAAAAGAGCGCGAAAGTCCGCACAACTGCCCTTCGAGGTCGTTAGCGGGCAAAGCAGCAAATGCCGATTACGCAGCATGGAAAGCGGAAAGATTGGCACGAATGGCATCGAATATTCTTCTGGTCCGTGTGAACTCCGCCCGAATTTCGTCCTTCAGCCTTTCGCTCCGCGCGGCTTGGCGCCGGCAATTTTCGAGCGCCAAGGCGTTTTCTCGCTTGATGCTAGAAATGTGTCTCACTGCCGACGGTCGCAGGACTTCGGAAAACGGTACCTGCATCAGTACATTTTTCTTATCGTCGATGATCTCGAACGCATCGCTTGTCGGATCCTGCCGCTCACGCAGCTTTTCAAAAGCGATAGTCAAGGCAGCCTCACAGGTATCGAGATAGGCGGCCTCGAGCGAGGAGAACTCCACCCCGATGTCGTCAACGCAAATCTCGCCTAGTGAGGTGTGGTTGATAAAGAAACGGGGCATCAGATTGCTCCTTCGTCGAAAAGTTTCACTCCGTCGAGATATTGCGGGTCGAATTCCGCGATTGCGTAAAGACCCTCTCTGTCCAAAATCGTAAGGTGGGTGCGGGTAAGCTCAATCAGACCCTGGCTCCGCAAGGTCTGCATCGTCCGGTTGATGTGCACCGACGACAACCCGAGAGTGTCTGCAAGATCGCGCTGGGTCAGCGGAAACTCGAAGGTTGCGCGGGCGCCGCGTCCACTGAGCTGCAAGCGGTGCGAAACTTCGCACAGAAAATGCGCTAGTCTGGTTTGGGCTGTGCGCTGTCCAAGCCAGACCATCCATTCCTGCTGAATCGCGGCCTGCGCGGCGGTCTCGAACCACAGCGCGCGCGCGATCGCCGGACGATTATTCATCAGCTCGTTCAACTGGCGCAGGGGAATTGAAAGACAGATCGCATCGGTGAGCGCATAGACCGATCTGCGGGATTGACGAAACACGATCTCGCCGGCATTCAGCGAATCTCCTTCCACGAACACCGCGACAATTTGCTGATTGCCGTCCGAGAAGGTGCGTACCGCTCGCGCCATACCGCTACAAAGAATGAGTAGCGACGACAATTCTGCGCCCTCTTCGATCAAGCATTCGCCTTTCAGCGCGCGCCGCGGCGCAGAAGCCGTTCGAAAAAGCGCCTGCTGATCTGATATCGGCAACGCCATCCGAAACGATAATTTGGTCACAAACGGCGCGAAGTTATGGGGCATCGATCTGTCTTGTGCTCTTGTCCGCTGCGGACTGTCGATGAGCCGGCGACGCGACCTTAGTCTGTCCGCTTGGGATAAGCTTTCCTGGCCGGGCAACCTCCAAAACCAGCCTCCTTGGTAAGGAGTCCAGGTATTCGGTTTGATTCCGGTACCCGAACGGTTTTTGTGCGCTGCGGCGCCGCAACAAGCCCTGCTGCCGGTTTAGTGGGTCACTGAAAAGCCCCGGCCCAAGCCGCCGAAATGCGATTGCCCCCTATCGGGTTTCAGCCGGCAGTTTTTCAACAGTCGACAGACCCATTACCGTCTCGGCGGCTGCAACCCCGGCGACGTCAGCCACTCCGTCATGTGAACCGCGATTTCGTCGAAACGTGCCCTACGGAGCAGAGATTCTCTCTTGGGACCTGGGGGGAGTTGTTTGGCCTGTTCGCGCAACTCTCGGGCTTCACTGGCAAGTCGCACATCAAGTGCGTCCACCTGTTTCACTCGTCTTCGTTTCATGTTCTCATCCCGGCTTGGAATTCCGCACGAATGGAATCTTCAACCGTCCTGACAATTGCGCGGTTCCGAAAGCGGGGTCGCCAAAACGTCGGCGAAATAACCTATGTTAATGGACGAGTGTTCAGACGGCGCGCGGTTATGGTCCCCTTCAGCTTGCCGGTGTTTCGAGACCAATCCTTCCAGCGGAATGCGGCAGGCTACCTACAGGATTGAACTGCCTTCACGCCGTCATGGCGAGCGGCTTATCCGTCGAAGAGCGAAGGCGGAAGCGAAGCAATCCAGACTGCTACCCGCGGAAAGACCCTGGATTGCTTCAATGACGACGCAGAGGGACTTGTACAAAAGATCGACGGCGTCAAAGATGGCTAGATGCCCACCATGCACCTGCTGGCCATCGTCTATTTTTCCATCACCGGCACCACCGAGGAGCTGGCGCATGCGGTGGCGCGCGGCGCGGCCGGGATGGCGGAGATCGCGCTTTGTCGGATCACCGGCGACGACATCGTGTCGGGCCGTTTCCAGAATGAGCGATTGCTGGAGACAATTGACCGCGCCGACGCGGTCGCATTTGGCAGCCCAACCTACATGGGCGGGCCGGCGGCGCAATTCAAAGCTTTTGCAGACGCTTCAAGCGACCGATGGACCCAGCAAAGATGGGCCAACAAGATCGCGGCCGGATTCACGACGGGTGCCTGCGCAGGCGGCGATCAACTGCACACGCTGACCTACTTTACGATCCTGGCTGCTCAGCACGGCATGCTCTGGTGCGGGCTCGATATTCCCGGAGGCGAGGATCCGAACGGCCGCAATCGATTAGGCAGCCAGCTTGGACTGGCGACGCATCTGGTCGAAGGCGCCTTGCCACACAGCGACCTCGGCACGGCCGAATATCTCGGCCAGCGATTGGCTAGAATGGCAAGCCGCAGCGGCTGACCGCGCCCGAGCAGCGCGCTCAATTCTCTCGCCGTCACCCTGAGGTGCTCGCCTCTTCGGCGAGCCTCGAAGGATGGGCGGCCCGGCTGCATCAGCAGGGCCGCCCATCCTTCGAGGCTCCCGGCGCGATGCCTTTGCATCGCGCCACTCGCGCCTCAGGATGACGGAATTGATGGAATTGCGCGCCGCTACGACAGCTTGCGCTTGCTCCGCAGCCGCAGGTGCTCGTCGGCCTCTAGCTTGGTCATGCCCAAGAGATAATGCAGCACGTCGAGCTTGTGGCGCTCGGCGAGCTTGCGCAACGCCGCGACCTGCTCGGCAATGAAGGCGACGGCCTCATCGACGCCGCCCTCCCCTGGTTCCTCGCCGCGCGAGCCCCCCGGCGCGCCTGATGCGGCGCGCGCCCGTTTCTTTCCTGGCTTAGTCACCAGACCCCACCCGAATCCATGCCCCGGGAGGACTCTACGCTGACATTGACCGCAACTCCAAGGTGGTATTTTGCAACTTTCTCGATATGAAACTTTTCCCATTCAGGGTGATTTCAACACCCCTCGATTTGACAGCGAGGGCCTCACCACCCATGTTCGGGTCGAAACGGCCGATCCGAATCTCATCGGAAGCGGCTCGTAATTTCCCCGTAAGTTACTGGAACTACATGAATATCGTCATTGTGGAGTCGCCGGCGAAAGCCAAGACGATCAACAAATATCTGGGCTCGTCCTACGAGGTTCTGGCCTCGTTCGGCCATGTCCGCGACCTCCCGGCGAAGAACGGTTCCGTCGATCCGGACGAAAATTTCAAGATGATCTGGGAGGTCGACCCCAAGGCGGCCGGCCGGCTCAACGATATCGCCAAGTCCCTGAAGAACGCCGACCGCTTGATTCTGGCGACCGACCCTGATCGCGAGGGCGAGGCCATCTCCTGGCACGTGCTGGAGGTGCTGAAGGAAAAGCGCGCGCTGAAGGATCAGAAGATCGAGCGCGTGGTGTTCAACGCCATCACCAAGCAGGCCGTCACGGATGCGATGAAGAATCCGCGCCAGATCGACGGCGCGCTGGTCGACGCCTATATGGCGCGCCGGGCGCTGGACTATCTGGTCGGCTTCACCCTCTCCCCCGTGCTGTGGCGCAAGCTGCCGGGCGCCCGCTCGGCCGGCCGCGTGCAGTCGGTGGCACTGCGGCTGGTCTGCGACCGCGAGCTCGAGATCGAAAAGTTCGTGCCGCGCGAGTACTGGTCGCTGATCGCGACCTTGCTGACGCCGCGCGGCGACGCCTTCGAGGCGCGCCTCGTCGGCGCCGACGGCAAGAAGATCCAGCGGCTCGACGTCGGCAGCGGCGCGGAAGCGGAAGACTTCAAGAAGGCGCTGGAAGCAGCCGCCTATGCCGTGACCTCGGTCGATGCGAAGCCGGCCCGGCGCAATCCGCAGGCCCCTTTCACCACCTCGACGCTGCAGCAGGAAGCCAGCCGCAAATACGGCTTTGCGCCGGCGCACACGATGCGCATCGCCCAACGCCTCTATGAGGGCATCGACATCGGCGGCGAGACCACCGGACTCATTACTTATATGCGTACCGACGGCGTGCAGATCGATCCGTCCGCGATCACCCAGGCGCGCAAGGTGATCGGCGAGGATTACGGCAACGCCTATGTGCCGGAGGCCCCGCGCCAGTACCAGGCCAAGGCCAAGAACGCCCAGGAAGCGCACGAAGCGATCCGCCCGACCGACATGTCGCGCCGCCCCGACAGCATGAGCCGCAAGCTCGATGCCGACCAGGCGCGACTCTATGAGCTGATCTGGAAGCGCACCATCGCGAGCCAGATGGAATCGGCCGAGCTCGAGCGCACCACCGTCGACATCACTGCGAAGGCAGGCTCCCGCACGCTGGAGCTGCGGGCGACGGGCCAGGTCGTCAAGTTCGACGGTTTTCTGGCGCTCTATCAGGAAGGCCGCGACGACGAGGAGGACGAGGACTCCCGCCGCCTGCCCGCGATGAGCCCGAACGACGCGCTCAAGCGGCAGTCGCTCGCCGTCACCCAGCACTTCACCGAGCCGCCGCCGCGCTTCTCGGAAGCCTCGCTGGTCAAGCGCATGGAAGAGCTCGGCATCGGCCGTCCCTCGACCTATGCCTCGATCCTCCAGGTCCTGAAGGACCGCGGCTACGTCAAGCTGGAGAAGAAGCGCCTGCACGGCGAGGACAAGGGCCGCGTTGTGGTCGCCTTCCTCGAAAGCTTCTTCAGCCGCTACGTCGAATATGACTTCACCGCCAATCTGGAGGAGCAGCTCGACCGCATCTCCAACAACGAGATCTCCTGGCAGCAGGTGCTGAAGGATTTCTGGACCGGCTTCATCGGCGCCGTCGACGAGATCAAGGATCTGCGCGTAGCCCAGGTGCTCGACGTGCTCGACGACATGTTGGGCCAGCACATCTATCCGCCCCGTGCCGATGGCGGCGATATCAGGCAGTGCCCGAGCTGCGGCAACGGCCGGCTCAATCTCAAGGCCGGCAAGTTCGGCGCCTTCGTCGGCTGCTCGAACTATCCGGAATGCCGCTACACCCGCCAGCTCGCCGCCGACAGCGAGACCACCGCCGACCGTTCGCTCGGCCAGGCCCCTGATACGGGTCGCGATGTCTGGGTCAAGGCCGGCCGCTTCGGGCCGTATATCCAGCTCGGCGAGCAGAAGGATTATGAGGAAGGCGAGAAGCCGAAGCGCGCGGGCATCCCGAAGGGCACCTCGCCGGGCGATGTCGAGCTCGAGCTTGCGCTGAAGCTGTTGTCGCTGCCGCGCGAGATCGGCAAGCATCCGGAGACCGGCCAGCCGATCACGGCAGGTCTCGGCCGTTTCGGGCCGTTCGTGAAGCACGAGAAGACCTACGCCAGCCTGGAGAGCGGCGACGAGGTCTTCGATATCGGCCTCAACCGCGCGGTGACGCTGATCGCGGAGAAGGTCGCCAAGGGCCCGAGCCGCCGCTTCGGCGCCGACCCCGGCAAGGCGATCGGCGATCATCCGACCCTCGGCACCGTCACGGTGAAGAGCGGCCGCTACGGCGCCTATGTCACGGCAGGCGGCGTCAACGCGACGATCCCGGCCGAGTTCGAAAAGGACACCGTCACGCTGCCGCAGGCGATCGCGCTGATCGACGAGCGCGCGGCCAAGGGCGGCGGCAAGACCAAGGCGAAGAAAGCCGCGAAGCCGGCCAAGGCCAAGAAGGCTGCGGAGAAGGCCGGCGATGACGCCGCGCCGAAGCCGAAGAAACCGGCCGCGAAGAAGGCGGCCAAACCCAAATCCGAATCCACCAGCAAGGCGCGCGCCGCCGTGTCGACGATCGCAAAAACGTCGCCGACCAAGACCGCCGCCCCCAAGGCTCCGGCCAAGAAGAGTGCCGGCAAGACCTAGATCAAGAATTAGAGGTTAAGTGAAACGCAAGAATGACCATGGCTTTCCCGACCGGAGCGCCATCGTCGCCTTCATCAAGGCAAATCCCGGAAAGGTCGGGACCCGCGAAATTGCGCGCGAGTTCGGCCTGAAGAACGCCGATCGCATCGAGCTCAAGCGCATGCTGCGCGAGCTCGCCGACGACGGCACCATCAAGAAAAAGCGCCACAAGGTTTCCGAGCCGGACAGCCTGCCGCCGACGCTGGTTGCCGACATCACCGGCCGTGACAGTGACGGCGAGCTGATCGCCTCCCCCACCGAATGGGACGAGGTCGAAAGCGGCGAACCGCCAAAAATCCTCATCGTCATGCCGCGCCGGCCAAAGCCGGGCACCGCGGCCGGAATCGGCGATCGCGCGCTGCTGCGCGTCGAGCGCTCGGACGAGAACGAAGGCCCGGCCTATCGCGGCCACATCATCAAGGTCTTCGACAAGACGAAGAGCCGCATCCTCGGCGTGTTCCGCAGTCTGCCCGAAGGCGGCGGACGGCTGGTCCCGGTCGACAAGAAGTCTGCCGACCGCGAGCTGAACATCGCCGCGGCCGACGCACACGGCGCGCAGGACGGCGACCTCGTCAGCGTCGACATCATCCGCTCGCGCGCGTTTGGGCTGGCCTCGGGCCGGGTCAAGGAGAAGCTCGGCTCGGTCAAGTCGGAGAAGGCGATCAGCCTGATCGCGATCTACGCGCACGACATCCCCCTGCAGTTCCGGCCCGCGGCAGAGCGTGAAGCCGAAGCGGCGGAGCCCGCCAATCTGAAGGGACGTGAAGACTGGCGCGACGTGCCGCTCGTCACCATCGATCCGCCGGATGCGAAGGATCACGACGACGCGGTGCATGCGCAACCCGACCCTGATCCGAACAACAGAGGCGGCTTCATCGTCGACGTCGCCATCGCGGACGTGAGCTTCTACGTGCGGCCGGGCACCGCGCTCGACCGCGATGCGCTCGATCGCGGCAACTCGGTTTATTTCCCGGACCGCGTCGTGCCGATGCTGCCCGAGCGCATCTCGAACAATCTCTGCTCGCTGGTGCCGGGCGAGCCGCGCGGCGCGCTCGCAGTGCGGATGGTGCTGGGCCCCGACGGGCGCAAGCGCTCGCACAGCTTCCACCGCATCCTGATGCGCTCGGCGGCGAAACTGAACTATGCGCAGGCGCAGGCCGCGATCGACGGCCGGCCCGACGATACCACCGGCCCGCTGCTCGATCCGATCCTGAGGCCGCTTTACGCCGCTTATGCCTGCGCCAAACGCGCCCGCGACGAGCGTGATCCGCTCAATCTCGATCTGCCCGAGCGCAAGATCCTGTTGAAGAGCGACGGCACGGTCGATCGCGTCGTCGTGCCCGAACGTCTCGATGCGCACAAGCTGATCGAGGAGTTCATGATCCTCGCCAACGTCGCGGCAGCCGAGATGCTGGAGAAGAAGTCTCTCCCGCTGATCTACCGCGTGCACGACGAGCCGACGCTGGAGAAGGTCCACGCACTCGCGGAGTTTCTGGAGACGCTGGACGTTCCGTTCGCGAAAGGCGGCGCGCTGCGGCCCGCTTTGTTCAACCGCGTGCTGGCGCAGCTCGAAGGCCATGACCACTTCCCGCTGGTGAGCGAGGTCGTGCTGCGCGCCCAGGCCCAGGCCGAATATTCCGCCGAGAATTACGGTCATTTCGGCCTGAACGTGCGCCGCTACGCGCATTTCACCTCGCCGATCCGCCGCTATGCCGACCTCGTCGTGCACCGCGCGCTGGTCCGCGCGCTCGGCCTCGGCGAAGGCGCCCTGCCCGACAGCGAGACGCCGGAAAGCCTTGGCGAGGTCGCAGCCCACATCTCGGTAACCGAACGGCGCGCGATGAAGGCGGAGCGCGAGACCGTCGACCGGCTGATCGCCCATCACCTCGCCGACCGCATCGGCGCGAGTTTCCAGAGCCGCGTCTCCGGCGTCACCCGCGCCGGCCTGTTCGTCAAGCTCGCAGAGACCGGCGCCGACGGCCTGATCCCGATCCGATCCCTTGGCACGGAATATTTCAACTATGACGAGAGCCGGCACGCGCTCGTCGGCACGCGCAGCGGCACCATGCATCAGCTGGGTGACGTCGTTGACGTCCGTCTGATAGAAGCAGCTCCCATCGCAGGCGCGCTGCGCTTCGAGCTGCTGTCGTCGACCGGCGAGACCGCGCCGCGCGGCCGCAGGCCATCCGGTCCGCAACGCCGCCCCTCGTTCAAGGCGCATCCCGGACGCAGCCCGGCGAAGAAACACAAGCCGGCGAAACAGAAGAAGCCCGGCAAGGGCAAGAAGGCCCAAGGTAAGAACCAAGGTAAGAACCAAGGCAAGAACAAAGGGAAAGGCAAGGGCCAGAAGGGCAAGGCATGGTGACGACGAGCACGGCCCCGAAGATCTGGACGCGCGAGACCGGCCTCGTCGAGAAGCGCGACGTCTGGACGGCCATGAAGCGAGGCTTCCGCGGCCGATGCCCGCGCTGCGGCGAGGGCAAGCTGTTCCGTGCTTTCCTCAAAACCGCGGACAATTGTGCGGTTTGCGGCCTCGACTTCACGCCGCACCGCGCCGACGATCTGCCGGCCTATCTCGTCATCGTCATCGTCGGCCACATCGTGGTGCCCACGATCCTCTGGATCGAGACCAACTACACCACGCCGGTCTGGCTCAGCTTCGCGGCCTATCTGCCCTTCACCTTCGTCGCCTCGCTCGCGTTGCTCCAGCCGGTCAAGGGAGCTGTGGTCGGTCTGCAATGGGCTCTGCGCATGCACGGCTTTGACGACAACCCTCCGGATGGTATTCCGCCGGTCTAAGCAAATAATCAAAAAGCGGTTTGGGTGAGGACATGACGGACACGTCGCAGGCAGCCGAGAAGGCCAAGATCCACGAGGGCAAGGAAGCCGACCACCATCCCTATTTCCGTCCCCGCGATGCGGCGACGCTGATCCTGGTCGACCGTAGCGGCAACATCCCAAAAGTCCTGGTCGGCAAGCGCCACGACAAGGTGGTGTTCATGCCCGGAAAGTTCGTCTTCCCCGGCGGTCGTGTCGACAAGGACGACTATCGCGTGCCGTGTGCTGCATCCATCACCGCCGAGCTGGAAGCCAATCTCGCCAAGGGCAGCCCGAAGACTCCGGCCTCGCGCGCCAAGTCGCTGGCGATTGCCGCAATCCGCGAGGCCTGCGAAGAGACCGGCCTCTGCCTCGGACGCAAGACCGAGGGGAAAGCAAAACTCGAGGGCGCCTGGAAGCCGTTCGCGGATGCGGGCCTGCTGCCCGACCCCTCAAGCCTGTTCCTGATCGCGCGCGCCATCACCCCGCCCGGCCGCGTCAAGCGCTTCGATACCCGCTTCTTCACCGCGGATGCGTCCGCGATCACCCACCGCGTCGAGGGCGTGATCCATGCGGATGCCGAGCTGGTCGAGCTGGTCTGGGTCGAGCTCGGCTCGAGGCCGCTCGCCGATCTGCATCCGATGACACGCAACGTGCTCAACGAGCTCGATGCGCGCCTTGCCACCGGCCCGCTCCGCCACGATGCGCCGGTGCCGTTCTTCCATTTCTACGGCGGCAAGATGCAGAAGGATATCTTGAGCTGATCCAGCCACCGAGCTCTCCAGGCTCGTTCACGCGATCAGCAAACTCAGCGCGGCACCTCTGAAGGCGCGGTCTTCGCTGCCACCTTGTCCGTGACCGATCGCCCAGTACTGCGGCCACACAAGCTGCTCCAACCCTCGCGCCGTCGCAGAGGTGAAGGACGACCAACGCGGGGAGCCGTGATCGCGGTATAGGAGACCGCCGGGGCCCATATCCGGATAGAAAGCGACGTGAATATCGAAATCGCCGCCTGCCGGAAAATCAGGTCCGAACCAATAGGATGGACTGCGTCCCGGTTGGCGCCCTACGATGGCTGTCAGAGTTTGCTTCGGTCCCCTGAGACCAAGCCAGAACGGCGCGATCGAACCAGGCGCGAAGGCCGTGAAAATCGTCTGAGCTGATGCGACATCGGTCGCGGCACTTCGTCCGACCAGTCTCAGCTCGATCCTGTGTCCGCTCTCCACACATCCGCTGAACGGCGCTTCGGCTTCCCCGGGCGGCAGCTCCCTCCATTTGGCGGGATCAGTATCCCGTAGCGGTCATTCCATCCTCTCCCTGACAACGCCGTCGGTATCGAGCACCTGATAACGCAGGCCTTCCTCGTCCAGCGCGGCTTGAACGCAATGCAGATACTCGACGCCTTCCGGCATCCTGTGCGCCGTTCCCGCGCCCGCAGTGCATATCTGCAGGACACCGCGATGCGCCTGGACGTCGAAGGCGAGGATGTGGCTGCACAGATAGGCAAGCACGTTTTCGTTCACCAGGATGTCCCAGAACGGGCGGGCATATTCGTGGCCGATCTCGCGCTGATACGTCCCCGTAAAGCCGTTGACGGGAAACACCGGGTGATGACCAAGGACGAGCTTGTGCCGGGCGTCACTATTTTCTCTGAGCGTCGCTTCCAGCCACCCGAGCTCGAGATGGCCCTCACCTCCAAGGCCGCTCCAGAGCGTGTTGACGAACACCATCAGGAGGTCGCCGCGCCGCACGAAGTAGGAGAGACCCGCTTGCCCCGGCGGCCCGTTCTTCGGCAGCGCGAGCACTGCGCGAAACACCGCCTCGCTCATCACATCATAGGTCGTGTGATTGCCGGTTGTGTGCCACATCGGAATGGCCGCACGGTCGAGCCATGCCATTTCCGTATCCAGCCAACAGCGCCACTGCGCGTGCAGCGCGCCCGGATCCGGCGTCAATCCGATGATTTCATCGCCCGGGAAGAGAACGAATTCAGGCTGCGGTCTCAGGCGTTGAACGACCGCATTGACCGAGGCGAAGGTCTTCTCGTGCAAGCCATCCGGCACGCCCGAACAGGAGTCGCCATACAACAGGAATTGGTGGCCCTTGCCGCGCGGCAGAATCGCGGGAATGGAGTTATTCGCTGAGGTCATGGCCTTCCATTGCGGTTTCGGCCGCGAGGATGGCAATTTCCGCAACGGGTAGCAACAGGCCGTGGCTGGACCTCAATCAGGAATCATCGGGCTCGGTGCCAACATAGTCGCGCGCCGGCAGTTTCAGGACGCGGCCGATCTCGCTTGCGAGCTTGTCCGCCTCCTCGCGCTTCGTGAAGCTCTGAAGCGTGATCGGCTCGGTGCCCCTGTTGCCGCAGAGATTGACGTCGTAGGTCGTCAGATCCGCATCGTAGTCGTCGGTGATGCTGACGAAGTGATAGTCGGCGAGATCGCGCTGACTGCGGATATTGAGCGGGCCGAACTGCCTGGTGATGACGATCTGGCGCAGCGTCTCGTTGAGTACGACGAAGGTGCGGAACGTCAGCAGGATGATTCCGGGGATGCCGACGAGCAGTCCCAACCCCGTGAACACCAGCACCGGCACGAGATCATCGGCGAGCCGGCCAAAACCGGAAAAATCCTGGCGCAGGCCGAGCGCGACGTTCCACAAGAGATAACCGCTCGCGGCCAGCAGCGGCAGCGACAGCAGGCGGCCGACCCATGGCATGGGCCGGTCGATGCGGACGGTGCCGCCGTCCACGGTCATTGCACCTGCCATTGAAGGTCTCCTCACGGGTCTTGGCTTGGTCGGGGCGAGCGGCGGATCGGTTCGATGGCTCCCCCTTGTCATTCCGGGGCGTGCGCAGCGCGAGCCCGGAATGACGCGATTGTGCTGAGCATGTCGCGAAAAACGAAAAAATCTTCCCGCCTCCCCCGATGGCGGAGTTCCCAGGCGTCCCTATGTCTTCCCCAACGACACCCAGAACGGATACGGGGCGATGGCACAACGGCAACTCAAGCTTGGCGCGTTCATGCGCCCGATCAGCATCCATACCGGCGCCTGGCGCTATCCGGGGGCCTGGCCGGACGCCAATTTCAACTTCGGCCACATCAAGACGCTGATCCAGAAGCTCGAGGCCGGCAAGTTCGACGCCTTCTTCATGGCCGATCACCTCGCCGTGCTGAACATGCCGGTCAACGCGCTCAAGCGCAGCCACACCGTGACCTCGTTCGAGCCGTTCACGCTGCTGTCGGCGCTGTCCGCCGTCACCGAGCGCATCGGCCTGATCGCGACGGGCTCGACGACCTTTGACGAGCCCTACCACGTGGCACGGCGCTTCGCCTCGCTCGACCATCTCAGCGGCGGGCGCGCGGGCTGGAACATCGTCACCACCTCGAATCCGGACGCGGCGCTGAATTTCGGCCTCGACGACCACATGGAGCATGCCGAGCGCTACAAGCGCGCCCGCGAGTTCTACGACGTGGTCACCGGCCTCTGGGATTCCTTCACCGACGACGCCTTCGTGCGCGACGTCGAAAGCGGCGTGTTCGTCGATCCCGCGAAGATGCACGTGCTCGACCACAACGGCAAATATCTGAAGGTGCGCGGCCCCCTCAACATCGCCCGCCCCGTGCAGGGCTGGCCGGTGATCGTGCAGGCCGGCGCATCGGAGGACGGCAGGCAGCTTGCGGCGGAGACGGCGGAAGCCGTGTTCACCGGCGGCGGCCCCCTCGCCGACGGCCAGAAGCTCTATGCCGACATCAAGGGCCGCATGGAGAAGATCGGCCGCGACCCCGAACATCTCAAGATTCTTCCCGGCGCCTTCGTCGTGGTCGGCGACAGCGTCGATGAGGCCAAGGAGAAGCGCGCCCTCCTCGACAGCCGCGTGCATTACGACAGCGCCATCGCCTCGCTCTCGGTCATCCTCGGCACGGACGCCTCAGGCTTCGATCCGGACGGGCAACTGCCGGAGATTCCGGAGACCAACGCCAGCAAGAGCGGCCGACAGCGCATGATCGACGTCGCCAAGCGCGACAAGCTCACGGTGCGCCAGCTCGCCCAGCGCGTCGGCGGCTATGGCGGGTTGTCCTTCGTCGGCACCGCCAAGACCATCGCCGACCAGATGGAGGAATGGCTGGTCGGGCGCGGCTCCGACGGCTTCAACATCATGTTCCCGTTCCTGCCCGCCGGCCTCGACGATTTCGTCGACAAGGTGGTGCCGGAGCTGCAGCGGCGCGGGATTTTCCGCAAAGAGTATGAAGGGGCCACTTTGAGGGAGAATCTGGGCCTGCCGCGGCCGAAAAACCGGTTCTTCGAGGCGTAATGGGACCGTTTTGGGTGGTTTTCCGCACTAGAGCCCCGTTCGGGGCTCTAGGTTGTTGTTTTTGACGCGTTTTCTTGACGCGAACCGGTGCCCACTTCGCTCGAAAACGCTTCGAAACCTTGACATCAGGCGGTTTCTGGCTAGGTTGCCGGCCAACGCGGGCCGTTTGGCCGGCTCCAGATTCCCTTCATTCCTGAGGTTCTGAACATGGCCAAAGCGGTCACCATCAAGGTCAAGCTCGTGTCCTCGGCTGACACCGGCTTCTACTACGTCGCCAAGAAGAATTCGCGCACCATGACCGACAAGCTGGTCAAGAAGAAGTACGATCCGGTCGCGCGCAAGCACGTCGAATTCCGCGAAGCCAAGATCAAGTAAGAAGATCAAGTAAGATCGCGGATTAAGCTACGGACTTTTGACGGGGCCTCACGGCCCCGTTTTTATTTGTGCCCTCTCATGTCGGGGCGCGAGACCGAAGCTGACGCCCTGCTCTTTCTCCACGCCGTCGTTGCGAGGAGCTGTTGCGACGAAGCAATCCAGAGCCGTTTCGCAGAGGGCCACGCTTGGTGCGGATGGCGAGCTTATAGGCAGATACCCCCCCTCAACCCTCGGTTGCCCAATCCGGAATGTATGTTACCGTGCATTTACCGGGGCGGCATCTCCGTCCCGGATTTGGGAAGGACATGCTCATGAAATTATCGTCAAGCTTTGTCGTGCCCTCAGCCATCGCTGTCTTGTCAACTGCCTTGCTGTGCGCTCCGGCAGCGTCGCAAATCCCGACTGGCTCCGCCGCCACGCTTCCTCCTGTCACGGTCGACGCGCCGAAACAGGTGGCAAAGCCGCACGTGTCGGAGCGGGGAGCAAACACAACGGCGCCGCGTCGGACTGCGTCAACCACTCGAACGTCAACCACGAGCACGCCTTCGTATGCGCCGGGTTCGGCGATGGGGAGGCTTGCCAGCCTGGAGAAAGTCGCCAGCAGCTGCAACGGTGGCTGTGCATCAAGCTTCCCAAGCGGCAAAGATCCCTGGGTTGGATGCAGCGAGTCGGGCGGCGGTCTGAACTATGGACCTTTCTCGCCAACGTGCCGAGACACCATCACCCATACATCCTACGAGGGTTGCGTCGAAACCAAGGTGTTCCTGGGCGAAAACCGAAACAGGGCCCACTGGTTTTGCAGCAGCCTGCAGGCCGGCAACAGGTTTAAGGTCGCCGAACTCAAGCGATCAGGACGTCGCTAGTCCATACCGCCCGGCGGCCTTCTGTTTCAGTTGAACCTGGACCCGATGTCAGCCAGCGCTGGCCGCAGCCAGCCCAGCGTCGCCCGCCGGTCGCGCGCAAGCGCACCGTCGAGGTGACGCTGCGCTGCGTCCGGGGAACGAGAGCAAAGGCAGGCGTGCGCCCGGCGCGCGGTGGACCATTCTTCCCGTTCCGCAAGCAAACGATTCTTTCTGCATTTGAACGACGAGATCGCGCCAGGTCGCGCGCATGCGATCAAACGCGCTTGTTCAGCGCAGATGTCGATCCAACTCCTCTCGCACCGGCAGCACAATTGCACCGGGCAATGATGGAGATGGACGATGACTGGACTTAAAATTCTCGCTGCCGTGGCTTTGTTGTCGGGCCTGACCGCAAGCGCCGCCTACGCGCAATCCGGCTTTGCGAGCAGTCATCCGGATACGTACGAGGCCGAAAACCCCAATCGCAACCTGAACGGCACGCTGACGCCGGCAGGTCGGCTGGGCCTCGAATTGCCGGATGGCGCAGCTCCTGCGCAAGGCGCGGACAGCGCCATGGCTCGCGCGGATGGCACGGCTTCACGTTCCTGCGCGGAGCGTTATCGATCCTACGATCCGGCAACGAGCACCTACCTCGGGTGGGATGGCAACCGCCATATTTGCAGGTAACGCAAAGCCGCAGCGCGAAGGCAGCCGGCATCGAAACGGCCGGCGCTGGCCCACGGGCTGCGCCTTCCGCTGCCCGCATCGGCCAAGGTGAACGTCGTGGCGTCCTAAAGCGCAATGAGATCGGAATGAATCGTCATCACCACTTTAGCGTCCGCTCGTTATTGCAGTCCCAACCCGCTGCAATACCACGCCATGTCTTCGTGTCTCCAGCCGCGCTTGACGCCTGATTGCTTGCATTCATCGTAGGTCTTGAAGTTCGCTCCGTTTCGGCAACCTGCCGGATAGGTCCCGAAACCGCCACCCGACGTCGAACATGCGACCGGGCTAACCTTCGTTTCCGAGATCGGGGCAGCAGCGGCTTTGGGGGCGGCGCTGGCTGCACTGATCGACAGAATGGTCAAACCCGCAAGTAGAAAAAATGAAGCTTTCATCATCTTCCCCCGAATGGAGGATAGCCGCCATGCTATCCCAGGATGTATGATAGCAGACAACACAACCAGCGCCAAGGCGCCTCCATGTCAGCCATGGGCAGCCACGAACGGGGATCCGGCACGCTTCCCGATCGCTCGAAAACGCGGTCATATGGCGTCCGGGGACACTTTGGCGTTTTGGGGCAAGGGTATCCGCTTGCACGGGGAGAATGCGCGTGAAGGAACTCGCTGGAAAAACTGCGTTCGTGACCGGTGCAGCGTCAGGCATTGGACTGGGGATCGCAACCGCCTTCGCCCAAGCGGGGGCGAAAGTCATGCTTTGCGACATTGAAGAAGCGGCTCTGTCCGCGGCGCTCGAGCAACTGAGGCTCACCAACGTCGATGTCGACGGCGTGAAAGCGGACGTTTCACTCAAAGCCGAACTCGTGGCGGCCGCCGAAGCCACGACTGCCCGCTATGGCAAGGTGCATATCCTCGTCAACAACGCGGGCGTCGGCGGCGGTGGGGCCTATGGCGCCTGGACCGAGGCGTCGTGGAACTGGACCCTGGGCGTCAACCTGATGGCGACCATTTGGGGGATCGAGATTTTCGGGCCGTTGATCGAGCAGCATGGCGAGGGTGGACACATCGTCTCCACAGCCTCGATCGCCGGCCTCATTTCAGGGGAGAGCAATGCATACAACGTCTCCAAGTATGGCGTTGTCGCGCTGTCCGAGGGCCTGCGGCGTGAACTCGCGCCCCGAGGGATTGGCGTATCGGTGCTGTGTCCAGGGATCATCCGCACTCAAATCATGAACTCACGACGCAACCTCCCCAAGCGCTTCGAGGGGGCGCTCCCTGCCCTGCCGACTTCGGGCCCACGTGCCGAGTGGATCAATATCCTCCGGGAACGCATTTCTCAGGGCATAGAACCCAACTATGTCGGTGAACTCGTCCGCGAAGGCGTCGAAAAGGACTTGCCATACATCTTCACCGACCTCGAATTTGAGCCGATGATCGAAGCGCGCTTCGCCGCAATCAAGCAAGGCTTTGACCACATCCGCGGGCGCACCGCGAAACGTTGAGCGCGCAGCCCTTCCACCAGCCTTGGCGGCGAAAACGAATATTCGGATCGGGCTGAAACCGGCTCCAAAGCCGTTGCGCAGTGGACCGCCAATGTCTCAGTTGGGTCAAAATGCGAAGAACGCGGAGTGAGCAAAGTCAGTCCGCTCTACCCCACCAAGCGGACCTCAACGAAAGGTGTCGCCACTTCGCTGATGGGCCATAAGCCGTCATTCGATCACATCGTCCGCACAGCGCAGGAAGCTTATTCGGGCAACCCCGCTTTCCGAAGACCCTCGATAAACAGCTTCGAGTTTTTGGGGACCCGGGCGATATGCGCCGATATTGTAAAGGCGGGATCGATCTCAAGCACGCGCGCCGCCGCCGCGTGCGCCTCAGCGTCGCGTCCGAGATGGGCGAAGGCGGACGCGAGGCCGCGGCAAGCTGGCATAAAGAAGGGATTCTGACGAAGGGCTTTCTTCAATACGACGATCGCCTCGTCAAAGCGGCGAAGCCCCATAAGGGCATGCCCAATGCCAAGAAACGTCATGTGCAGCAGCGGGTCTACCGGGCTCATGCGAATGGCACGTTCAAAGCTTCGGATCGCTTCCTCCGGCTGCCCCGCCATTATATAGACCCAGCCTCTGTTGTTCCAAGTGCGCCAAGAATTTGGGTTGAGCGCGACCGCCCGGTCAGCCATTTCGATCTCGGCTTCACTATCGCCGACCATGCCCGCCAAGATTACGGCAACTCTTGACAAGGTGTCCGGATCACCATCATCGATCCTCAATGCCAAACGAGCAAGCCGAACTGCTTCCTTGCAGTCGAACTGGGGATCGTTGGCATAGCCTAAAGCGACGTTGCTCGCATGACAGTCACCTGCCAGAGCCGCTGCGGAGCCGAACCTGGGGTCTAGCTCCAATGCGCGATGAGCCAGCCTGATCGCCTCGGCTAAACTTTCGCGGGTCGTCAGGTAATACTGTTGCATGGATCGGAGAAAAAAGTCATAGGCAGTGAGGTTCTCTGGTCGCCGCCGCGTCGCCATTTCGATTTCTGTTTGAAGCATCTTTGGCTGAACGGCCGAGACGACGGCGAGCGTTACTTCGTCCTGGAGAGCGAAAATATCCGTCAGATCACGCTCGAATCTGTCCGCCCATAGATGCGCGCCTGTCACCGCATCAATCAATTGCCCTGTGATGCGAACTTTCCCAGATGCCTTGCGCACAGCCCCCTCAAGCACATAGCGCACGCCAAGCCTGCGTCGGACCTCCTTGATATCGACAGCTTTGCCTTTGAAGGTAAAACTCGAGTGACGCGCGATAACGAACAGAGACTTAAAGCGCGATAGCGCAGTGATGATTTCTTCCACCATGCCGTCGGCGAAATATTCCTGCTCGGGATCGCCGCTCATGTTCTCAAACGGCAGCACGGCGATGGAGGGTTTGTCGGGGAGTGCAAGGTCGGGTTTTTGAAGTTCTAGCTGGTCGTCGGCAACTGCTGCGCCTGCCGGTTCCTTCGCTTCCCGGACAGCTCCGACGAAACGGAGGCCCTTGCGCGGTAGTGTCTTGATGAAGCGCTGTTCCTCGCCGGAATCGCCGATTGCAGTCCGGGCGGCATTCAGGCGGGTTGTCAGCGCCGCGTCGGATACGCTGCGCCCATTCCAGATGGCTTTGATGAGGTCGTCTTTACCGACGACGCGCTCCCTGTTGCGGATCAGATAATCGAGCAGATCGAACACCTGCGGTGCGATACGGACAACGTCTGCCCCTCGATACAACTCGCGCCGGTCAGGGTCGAATACGTAATCCTCGAAGAGATAGCGCAAGATGCGAATCCCCTTGGATGAGAGCCCCGAAAACCGGGTAGCGCTTTGGCCTGGCCGGAAATCGCAAGAATAAGCTGCCGGTGAGGAAAATGTAAGATGCCGGTCAAGCGTACCCGCCGCCCTCGCGGCACCCTCGTGCCGGCTGCGACGGCTCCTGACACCATGATGGCAACAGGGGAACGCTAAGGCCGTGGAAGAAACTCCGTCCCAGGGGGACTTCGCAATGAACTTGACGCACGTCACAACGTTGCTGGAACGAACATCCGTATCAACCCGGCATGTCTCCAGCTTCATCTGGAAATATTGGGATGCCTTTCGGGAGCGCCGCGAATGCCAAAAATTGCGCGCCACCCTGTCCAAGTTGAGCGACACGGAGCTGATGGACATCGGCGCCACGTGCGGAGAGATCGACTACACCGCTTCGCACCAAGGTGTTGACCCGCGAGGCATCCGATCCGGCGAATGGCTCCGATACCTGCCAACGGTAGACGGCGAGATTGGGCCCACCGACTTCCGATAAGGGTCAAAAGCTGCCGTCTCGAACGATGCTCCGATTGGCCAGCAGTGGGCCAGAAGTGGACATCCTGGTTGCTGCAGTGCCTTCGGTTCAGCTCTCGCGGGCAACCCATCCGCTATCGCGAAAGCGACTAGGATGTTAAGGTTTGTTCTCAGTCACCAATCAACTTAAGAGGGAGAGCACTCGTGGTTCAGCAGAGCGCAATTTCTCGTCGTCGTTTTGTCCAAACGACTGCCGCGAGTTCATTGGCACTCGCGGGGATGGGCCATCGTCGCCCGGCTCGGGCTCAATCGACAAAGCCGAACATTGGTCTTCATCCTGGCGGATGATCTCGGCTACGCCGATGTGGGCTGCTACGGTCAGCGGGACTATACGACACCGAACATAGACCGGCTGGCTGCCGAGGGATTGAGATTCGCGCAGGCGTACTCCAATTCGCCTGACTGCTCTGCGACGCGCACGGCTTTGATCACGGGGCGCTATCAGGCTCGCTTGCCGGTTGGGCTCGAAGAGCCGCTTATTTCTTTAAGTCCCAAAGGGACTGGCTTGGCGCCAAGTCACCCCACTTTGCCGTCGCTGCTGAAGAATGTTGGGTATGGCACGACGCTAGTTGGAAAGTGGCATCTTGGTGATCTGCCGGATTTCAGTCCGATGAAGAGCGGCTATGATCAGTTTTTCGGGATACTCGGCTGCTGCGCCGACTATTTCAATCATGGAGCGGAGGCTTCCCGGACGTATGTATTACCGTTCCCCGGACTTGCGCATCAACTTTACGAGCAGGAGGTACCGGTTGAGCGTCACGGTTACATGACAAACTTACTCGGCGATCGAGCCGTGCAAACTATTGAAGGCTACGCCAAGTCAAAAGAGCCGTTTCTGCTGAGCCTGCATTTCACCGCTCCGCATTGGCCATGGGAAGGGCCGGATGATGAGGCAGAGTCGAAGCGGATCAGGGATATTTTTGACCGCGATGGCGGCTCGCAGAAAACTTATGCGGCGATGGTGCAGAGCCTGGACGCCAATATCGGTCGCGTGCTGCAAGCGCTCGAAGCCAGCGGTCTCGCCGGCAACACCATTGTCGTTCTCACCAGTGACAATGGCGGCGAACGATTCTCCAACGTATGGCCGTTTACCGGCATGAAGCACGAGCTGCTCGAAGGTGGCATTCGCATTCCCGCGATCGTGCGCTGGCCTGGACGGATCGCGCCTGGAGCGGTGTCCGAGCAGGTCATGATCACGATGGACTGGATGCCGACCTTACTGGCTGCTGCCGGCACATCGCCGGACGCGGCGTATCCATCCGATGGAGAGGATCTTGGACAAGTCTTGACTACCCGGATGGAGGCGCATCCTCGGAAATTGTGCTGGCGCTATAAGGCGGGATCGCAGCGTGCTATCCGCGACGGCGATCGGAAATATTTGCGGGTTGCTGGGAACGAATTCCTCTTCGATCTTGCGAGAGACCCGCGTGAGCGGGCCAACCTCAAGGATCGGGAGAAAGACGTATTCGAACGGCTGAAAAGCGACTGGGAGGCTTGGGACGCCACGATGCTACCGGAAAGGTCTCGGCCGGCGAATTATGCCAACTCGAGCAATTTCCTGGCTGACCACTATGGCGTCGTTAACCCGGCGGCCCCGCCGACCATTTCCCCCGCGAGGTGATCATTGATTTGGAAGGCCTGAGTGTGCGAGCCGCTGTCGTCGAGGCAACCGACCTCTGGTCAGTCTCGGGCTGGAAAATTGATGTCCGAAATAGGTCAGGAGCGCCCGTCAAGGCAATCGTCGTACAACGTCCGGTCTCCCGCAGACAGCCGACATGGCGGCGGCCCGTTCGTTGTTCAGCTGAGGGCCACGAGCGGACTTTGCGGTCCGTTCCTATGTTAGATCGCGCAATGAAGGCGAAAGGCGAGGCTCGGACAGAGTTCCCTCTCCTCGCTGAACGTCAGAAGACACAAGTGCGTACGTTTCGATCTGGTTCGCATTGTGCTAAAATGCTCGAGTGGGTGGGATCGTCAGGCTTGGGAGAATTCCCGTGGCCAGGTCCTTCGTCGTTATCGTTCTCGCCGCTCTGGTTACGCTCGGGATTTGCGGATCCGCGCTCTCTCAGGATCCCGATCGCGAACGGCTTCGGGTCGGCGCCACTATGTCAATCACCGGGAAGGCATACTCCGTTCAAGGCAGATATGGCCGGGAGGGCTACCTGCTGTGTCAGAAGCACCTGAACGCGCAAGGCGGTCTGCTCGGCAAGACCGTCGAGTTCCTGATCTACGACGATGAATCTGACGAAAAGACTGCGGCGCGCCTGTACGAGAAGCTGATCACCGAGGACAAGGTCGACGCGATTCTCGGACCTTACGGCACCGCAATTACGGAAGCCGTTGCTGACATCCCGGACAAGTATCGCAAGGTGATGATTGCGGCGAACGCCGCGACGAGCTCGATCTGGGAAAAGGGGCGCAAGTACCTGATCATGGTACTCGCACCAGTTGACTCAGCAGCAGTCGGTGCGCTTGACCTCGCAGCGCGCAATGGACTGAAGAATGTGGCAATCGTCTATCAGGATGCGCTGTTGCCGAAGGCAGTGGCGAAAACCACCAACGAACTTGCCAGGAGCATGGGTTTGAATGTGGTGTCCCTCGAAAGCTATCCCACTGGCACAAGCGATTTCTCCGGGGTCTTCCTGAAGGTGCAGCAGTCTGCTCCGGATCTGTTGGTTACGGCAGCCGTCCGGATCGATGATCTGATGGCGATGATTCGCCAGATGCGGGTCCTGAACTTCGATACCAAGATGGTGAGCAGTCTGCCCTATGGCTTGCTGCCGGAATTTTACCAGTTGCTCGGAAAGGATGCCGAGTTTGTCTACAGCGCAACATTCTGGGACGGCAGCTTGCCAAATCCCGGCAATCCGGAATTCGTCGCGGCGTACCAAAAGGAATTCAACCGCGCGCCGGCTGTTCAATCGGCCAACTCGTATGCGGGCTGCCAGATTTTTGCCGAGGCGGTGCGGCAGGCAGGGACCACCGAATCTGAAAAGCTCCGCGACGCGCTGCTGTCACTCAAAACCAGGTCTGTCCTCGGTGACTTCGCCGTCGACCAGCGCGGTTTCCAGATCGGACAGAAGGCCGTGACGATCCAGTGGCAGGACGGAAGGCAGGCGGTAGTCTGGCCCGACGGGTTGGGACCTGCACCGCGATTCCCCACGCCGAATTGGGCAAGTCGGTAGCTAAGGAACGCCGTGCGGTCCATGTCCGTCTTGGTTCAAAATGCGAATAGCTCAACCTGAGCAAAATTGGTCCGCTGCGGCCCGCGAAGCCGACCTCAATCAGACGGTTCGCACTTCGCTAATGGGCCAACAGTCGACAGGAGAGCCGTTGTTCTTGTTACAATAATTGGCGCGATGGGAGCTCGACGTTGCTTCGCAAAGCAAAACGACGCTGAGATGAATTTCGCCATGGCCGCCTTACGCGGACCGCGCACGTTCGATATGGTCGTGACGTCCGACATCTCACGCGGAGGTAAGCGACATGCCCGTCATCACAGGTTTCGACAAACTGGCGTCAGTGCCCGAAGAGCAGATTACCGAGAACATTCGGCGCCGAGTCATATCGGGCAAACAAGGCACGATGGTCAGCTGGAGAATTAAGGCGGGCGCGCGCGCCGCCGCTCACAAGCATCCGCATGAGCAGTTCGTGTGGATGATTACCGGCACCATGGAATTTCGAATTGACGACAAAAAGCGAACAATGAAGCCCGGTGACATCGCCGTGATCCCGGGTGGCATCGAACACGAAGCCTATTTTCCGGAAGATTCAGAGTTGATCGATTTCTTCGCGCCGGTGCGCGAAGACTTTCTGACCGTTGCGCCCCCATCCTACATGGTAGAGCGCTGAGCCCCGCGTAGGCTATTGAACAGCGAAGGATGATGCCCGCGAGCCGCATGCCTGATGTGCGCTTCGGGCGCGAGCGGCTTTTGCCTGTCATGCCTAGCGCACGGCATCCGCTGTAAGCTCCCAAGCTGACGTTCGCGAGCACCACCCCGCCTACGCCGTCCGCAACACCGGCGTCGGCGGCTGCGACGGCCGGATCAGCGCGAACGCGACCTGGATGATGCCGCCGGCCAAGCCCAGCGCCACGCCGATGCGCCAGGCCATGGTGTAGGAGCCGAGCGCGTCGTAGAGCACCCCTCCTCCGTACGCGCCAAGGAAGCTGCCGATCTGGTGGCTCATGAAGGCAAGGCCCTGGATCATCGCCTGCCAGCGCAGGCCGAACATCTCGGCGACGGCGCCGGCGACCAGCGGCCCGACACCCATCCAGAGGAAACCCATGATGGCACCGAACAGCAACGTCGAGAACGACGTCGCCGGCAGCATGAAATACCAGGCGAGCGCGAGCGAGCGCAGGATGTAGATGCCACCGAGCAGCGCGAGCTTGTTCCAGCGCTGGCCGGCCCAGCCGAAGAACAGCGAGCCCAGCACGTTGAAACCGCCGATCATTCCGAGCGTCTGCGCGCTCAGCATCGGATCGAGGCCGCAGATCGCCAGATAGGACGGCAGATGCGTGGTGAGAAACACGAGCTGCATGCCGCAGACGAGATAGGCGCAGGTCATCACCACGAAGGGGACGTTGCCGAATGCCGCCTTCGCCACCGATGCGGCGGTGGCATCGCCGATGTCGTCGGCGGCCGGCTTCGGCAGCGGGACCTGGTCGACGCGACCCGCATACCACGCCGCGGGAATCATCAGCACCGACATGATGACGAAGCCGGCGAGCCCGGCGCGCCAGCCAAAACCCTCGTTGAGCATCTGCCCGATCGGCGCGGACAGCAGCGCACCAAGCGAGCCCGCGCCGGACACGATGCCGAGCACGGTGGAGCGCACCGTCGCGGGCACCGCGCGCGCCGCCACCGACATCGCGATCGCCGCCGCGGTGCAGGCCAGCGACGTCCCGATCAGCACGCCGGCGCCGATCATGATGCTGACGAGCCCGTTCGCGGTCGCCATCAGCACCAGGCCCGCAATGTACATGAACGAGCCGACGATCATGATGGGACGAAAGCCATAGCGGACAGTCATCGCGCCGGCGAGCGGCTGGAGAAAGCCCCAGGCGAGGTTCTGCACGGCCAGCGCCAGCGTGAAGTCGGACACCGACAAATGGATGTCGTGCGTCAGCGGCTGCATGAAGATGCCGAGGCTCTGCCGCAGCCCCATGCTCAGCGTCAGCATGATCGAGGCGCCGATCAGGATGGGCAATGTCGGACGCAGGACCTGCAACAGGGGCATATTCTTCTCCCTCGTCGGCGCGACGCGCGCGCCGGCGTCTGCAATTCTCGATGATTTTGGTTACACAGACCTGTGTACTTAGGCTATGAAAGGTCCATGTTGTCAAGCGAACAGGACGCATCCCGCTGCATGGCTCCCCCGCCCACACCACAGACGATGAAGGAGCGGATCCTCGAGACCGCCGACAAGCTGTTCTATCTGCAAGGCATTCGCGCCATCGGCGTCGACACCATCGCGGCCGAGATCGGCATCTCCAAGCGCACGCTCTACAACCACTTCCCCTCCAAGGACGCGCTGATCGCGGCCTATCTGGAGCGCCGCTTCGTCAAGCCGCGCCCCTCCGACAAGCCGCCGGCCGAGCAGATTCTCGGCACCTTCGATTCGCTGGAGCGGCGCTTTGCGGCCAAGGATTTTCGCGGCTGCCCGTTCGTCAATGCGGTCGCTGAGCTCGGGCCGACGGACCGCGCCGTGAAGAAGATCGCCATCGCCTTCAAGGAGAGCCGCCGCGTCTGGTTTCGCGAGCGGTTGAACGAGCTCGGCGTCACGGAGGCGGATACGCTCGCCACCCAGCTCGTGCTCCTGGTCGATGGCTCGATCGCGCAGGACCTCGTGCGCGACGACCCCGCGATGGCCCGCGCCGCGAAGGAAGCGGCCAAGGTGCTGCTGCGGAATGCGGGCGTGGATGTGGGTGGTGATGAGAAGCCGGCGGTGGCAGACAAGCGCTCGCCACACTGAGCACTGCTGCCGCATCACTCGGTGTCATCACCCGCGAAAGCGGGTGATCAGTATTCCAGAAGCGGTTGTGATTGAACCGAGAGGCCGCGGCGTACTGGATTCCCCGCCTCCGCGGGGAATGACAGTGGAGTTTGGGGAGAGGGCTTCGCGCAACAACCGCGCCCTGCCCGATCCTACCAAAATGCTCCTGTTTTGCCCGACGTGTCAAACGCCCGGGCAATCGGCATAGGCCCGCCTAGCCACCCGCATAAGCCATTGATCCGACTAGCGCCGGGTACTGTGCATGGGGTTGTTTTCGCAGTTCTTGTTGCAGGCGGCCTCACGCCGCCTGCGACACCACGCGATTGCGGCCGTCGTGCTTGGCGCGGTAGAGCGCGGTGTCGGCGCGCTTGAGGACGTCGGCGACCGCCTCGCCCTTCTGCTCCAGCGTGGTGAGGCCGATCGAGATCGTGACCTCGATGCGCTTGGTGCCCTTGTGGACAGCGAACGGCTCGCCCGCGATCGAGCGGCGCAGGCGCTCGGCGACCATGCCGGCGACGTGCAGATCAGTCTCCGGCATCACGATGACGAACTCCTCGCCGCCGTAGCGACAGGCAAGGTCAATGCCGCGGATCGACTTGCGCACGCGCACCGCGAACTCGCGCAGCACGTCGTCGCCGGCGTCGTGGCCGTAATTGTCGTTGATCGACTTGAAATAGTCGATGTCCAGAATCATCAGCGCCAGGGGCTTGCCGCGCGTCGAGGCTTGGTCAGCGAGCGTCGCCAGATGGCTCTCCATGTAGCGGCGATTGTGCAGGCCGGTGAGCGCATCGGTGATCGCCATCTCGATCGAGTTCTGCACGTTGTCGCGCAAATGATCGGTGTAGCGACGGCGGCGGATCTGCGTGCGGGCGCGGGCCAGCAGCTCGGTCTTGTCGATGGGGCGCAGCAGGTAGTCGTTGACGCCGATCTCGAGGCCGCGGAGCAGCCGCGTCGAGTTCTCGGGGTCCGCAATCGCCAGGATCGGCACGTGGCGCGTGCGCTCCAGCGAGCGCGCCTGGCTGCACAGCCGCAGCCCGTCGAAATTGTTGAGGTCGAGCGAGACGATCAGCAGGTCGTAGTTGCCCTCGGCGGCGTGGAACAGCGCTTCCGTCGGGTTCGGCTCGACGTCGATGGTGTGCTCCGCGGCGAGGATCGTCGCCAGCCGCTCATAGGAGGACTGACGGTCGTCGACCAGTAGAATACGGCCGCCCCTGCCGGTGTCAGCCACCGCGCTGCGCTCGGGCGCCTGCATGCCGATCTCGAGCGAGGTGATGGCGCGCATGCGCAGCTCATCGGTCATCATCTTCAGCCGCGTCAGCGAGCGCACGCGCGCGATCAGCACGACATCGGAGACGGGTTTTGTCAGGAAATCGTCGGCGCCCGCTTCCAGCCCGCGATTGCGGTCGGCGGGGCTGTCGAGCGCGGTGACCATCACGACGGGGATGTGGTGCGTCGCCGGATCGGTCTTGAGACGGCGGCACACTTCAAAGCCGTCCATGTCGGGCATCATCACGTCGAGCAGGATGATGTCGCATTCGGCGCGGCTGGCCAGCGCCAGCGCCTCGGTGCCGTTCGAGGCGGTCATCACGTCGAAATATTCGGCGGACAGGCGAGCTTCGAGGAGTTTGACGTTGGCGGGAACGTCATCGACAACCAGGATACGCGCGGACACTGTGAACTCACTTCCTATCCGATAAAACGCCGGACCGTCTCAATGAATTTGCCGACCGAGATCGGCTTGGACAAATAGGCCTCGCAGCCGCCCTCGCGGATGCGCTCTTCGTCGCCCTTCATCGCGAACGCCGTGACCGCGACGACGGGAATGGCACGCAGCTCCGGATCGTCCTTGATCCAGCGCGTGACCTCGAGGCCCGAGACCTGCGGCAATTGGATATCCATCAGCACGAGGTCGGGTCGCATCTTGCGAACGAGGTCGAGCGCCTCGTAGCCGTTGCTGGTGCCGGAGGTCTGGTAACCGTGCGCCTCCAACAGGTCGCGGAAGAGCTTCATGTTGAGCTCGTTGTCTTCCACGATCAGGACGGTCTTAGCCATCCCGCCCTCCTGATTGGCACGAAGCCCTATACATGTGACGCCTCAGGCGCCGCTCGCCGGCGCTTCGAAAACTGGATTCAAACTAGCCTCAGATTCGCTTGAGTTTCGTTAAACCCGAGGGCCGACTTTCTGCGATGTGGTTTCCAGTTGCTTGTCGGCGGTCTTGAGACTCGGGCATGATGGCTGCAAAGTAGACACCGAAAGTTAATGGAAAGGCAAACTGGCCCCTTGAAAAAGCCTGTTCACAACCCTCGCGAAGTCGCTGAAATCGTTGCAATTCAGGCGCTCTCCTTCGTGGCTGGCGATCCCGAGCGGCTGGGCCTGTTTCTGGCTGAGACAGGGGTCGGTCCGGAGACCCTGCGCAATGCCGCCTCGGACCCGAATTTCCTCCTCAGCGTGCTCGATTTCGTGATGCGCGATGACGCCACCGTGAAGGCCTTTGCCTCGACCGCGGAGCTGCATCCGACCAACGTTGCTGCGGCGCGGCAGGTGTTGGGCGACGCGCTCGGCGACCGGACCTGGGAGCGCGACGTGCCGTGACCGCCTCTGACCCGGCCGGGCCTCGCTGCTTCTGCCGGGATTGTCTGGCCGATCTGAATATGGGCGTGCGGCGTTGCTCCGCCTGCGGTTCCCCTCGCCTCGTCCGCCACCGCGCGCTCGCAGGCCTGACCATCGCCCATATCGACTGCGACGCCTTCTATGCGACGGTCGAAAAGCGCGACAACCCTGATATCGCCGACAAGCCCGTCATCATCGGCGGGGGTAAGCGCGGCGTGGTGTCGGCCGCCTGCTACATCGCCCGCACCTATGGCGTGCGCTCGGCGATGCCGATGTATCGGGCGCTCGAGGCCTGCCCGCACGCGACCGTGATCCCGCCCGACATGGCGAAATACGTCCGTGTCGGCCGCGAGGTGCGCCAGGCCATGCAGGCGCTGACGCCGCTGGTCGAACCGCTCTCGATCGACGAGGCCTTCCTCGATCTCTCCGGCACCGAGCGGGTGCACGGCATGGTTCCGGCCAAGGTGCTGGCGCGGTTCGCGCGCAACATCGAGCGCGACATCGGCATCTCCGTCTCGGTCGGCCTGTCCTGCAACAAGTTCCTGGCCAAGATCGCCTCCGATCTCGACAAGCCGCGCGGCTTTGCCGCGCTCGATCAGGAGGAAGCCCGTTTGATGCTGGCTTCGAGGCCGGTCGGCTTCATCTTCGGCGTCGGCCCGGCCACGCAGGAGCGCCTGGCGCAGCGCGGCTTCCGCATCATCGCCGACCTGCAAAGGGCCGACGAGATCGAGATGATGCGGCAATTTCCGAGCGACGGCCGCAGGCTGTGGCGGCTCGCCCGCGGCATCGACGACCGCCGCGTCGAGCCCGATCGGGGCGCCAAGACGATTTCGAGCGAAACCACCTTCGAGACCGACATCCGCGATTTCGCGACGCTGGAGAAGATCCTGTGGCGGCTCTGCGAGAAGACCTCGTCGCGGCTCAAGAGCAGCGAGCTTGCCGGCTCGACCGTCACGCTGAAGCTGAAGACCGCCGATTTCCGCCAGCGCACCCGCTCGCAATCGATCGCAGGCCCGACGCAGCTTGCCGCCAAGATATTCTCGATCTGCCGCGAGATGCTCGCGAAGGAGATCGACGGCACTGCCTTCCGCCTGATGGGCGCCGGCGTCAGCGCGCTGCGCGAAGGCTCGCCCGCCGACGACACTGACATGCTCGACCGCCGTGCTGCGCATGCCGAGCGCGCGGTGGACAGTCTGCGCAAGAAGTTCGGCAACTCCGCCGTCATTCGCGGCATCGCGTATGATGGCCCTGAAACAGGACAGCAGGAGTGATCGAGTCCTGCCCAATTCAGTCGCGTTCGAAGATCCGTGCACCCGGATAGACACGCCGGGCATACTGAATGACCAACTGCCGATCCTGAGTTGCCAGGAACGGAGTTCGGATCTGACAAGACCCGACGATGAGGTGCCACAGGCCGTTGAGCTTTCCAATCATGACGTTCATTTGAGCTTCCTCGCAGTGACCCGAGTAGACTCAAATTGTAAGAATCTCCCGCCGTCGCTCAATTGTACCAGCGTAAGGTCAGCGTATGAGAAGGATTGGAAGAGATATACAAAGGTATGTTGGCGAGGCCCTCTGTCAGGTTCCAGCGCTGATGAGTTTCGCAAGCTACACCGATCCGAACGCGCTGAGAGGCTGACCATCGTGACAGGCGAACACGATCTCGACGCGCTGTTGAGGAACATGAAGCCGGAGCTGCTGGGCGGCATCTTCGTGTTTTGCACGATCCCACCCAGCGAGCCCATTCCCGCAGCGGTCAACCCGCTGCTGACGTTTCGCGAGCAGGAAGGAACCACGCTGGTGATCCTGCGCGAAGAAGCCGAGGCGTCAGGCTTACGCTCCGCGTTCGCCTCGCGCCTGATCACCCTGACGGTTCACTCCGCACTCGATGCGGTGGGCTTCCTGGCTGCAGTCACGGCGCGACTGGCCGAAGCCGGCATCAGCGTGAATGCGGTGTCGGCCTTCCACCACGATCATCTTTTCGTACCTGTTGAGCGTGCCGATGAGGCTCTGAAAGTCTTGCAAGAGATGTCCGAAGCGAAACGCTTGTAGCCCGCATGGAGCACAGCGAAATCCGGGACGGCGCGTCCGACGGGTTTCCCGGATTGCGCTTCGCTCCATCCGGGCTGCGGGATCAATCCGCGACTGCGATCGCCTCGATCTCGATCAGCCATTCCGGCGCGGCAAGCGCGGAGACGCCGACGAGCGTCGAGGCAGGCGGCTCCATGCCCTCGAAGAAGGCCGAGCGGGCCTTGCCGATGATCCGGCGCAGCTCCGGCTTGTAGTTCACCACGAAGGTCGTGATCTTGACGATGTTGGCGTAGGTCGCGCCGGCCGCCTTCAGCGCGTGGCCGAGATTCTGCATCACCTGCGTCGTCTGCGCGGCAATATCGCCCTCGCCGACGATCCGCCCTTCCTCGTCCACCGACACCTGGCCGGAGATGTAGATGGTGCGCGCACCGGAAGCGGTGACGACGTGGGAATAGGCCGGATTGTGATGCAGGCCGCTGGGGCGGAGATGGTCGAGCTTGGGCATTGTGCTTGCCTCCCGGGTTTGTGGTTGGGAGGAGGAGCGTAGCTGGGGAGTATGACGAGAGCTAGTCTATCACTGCGAAGAGCAAAGCGGCGAAGAGAGATCTCGTAGGGTGGGCAAAGGCGCACAGCGTCGTGCCCACGATCCTGCGGCTCACCTGGAAAGTGGTGGGCACGCTACGCTTTGCCCACCCTACGGCCCTGCTCGCGCGGAGGGATCTCCCCTCAATTACAGGGCTTGCTGTCCTTGACGTCGAACTTGCCCATCGCGCCGGAGATGACGAAATCGTTGTAATCGAGCACGAGCTGGCGCGAAACGCCGTTTTCGTAGAGCTCGAACGCCATCGCGTAGACCGGCGTCTGCTCGCCTTCCTTCTGCTGGGCGTCGCGGTCGAAATAGCTGACGGTGATCGGCCAGCGCTTGAGCGACTTCATGTGCTCGTCCGTGGTCGACGGGTCGGCCGAGGTGGCGCGCTCGGCGGGAATCGGCTGACCGATCACGGTCAGCGTGTTGTAGACTTTCTGGCCGTCGTCGGAGCCGTCATACACCGACAGCTCGAGCAACGACTTGCCGTCCTTGGCCGCGGCAATGATGCGCTGGATCTGCTCGGTCGGGAACACGATCTTGCCGTCGAGCGTGAAATTCTTCGGCGCCGGCAGCTTCAGCTTGACGTTGATGTGGTCGCCGTCGCGCTCGGCCGAACCGTCGACCCGGCCGGCATCGGCCTCGTTCATCCGCGTCTCGATCTTGAAGCGGTAGCTTTTTCCCGCGGCGTCCTCCCAGGAGTTGGAGCGGAGGTCGCTCAGCGTGAGCTTGCCCTCGCCGCTGTCGAGCTCGGAGACCTGGCGGAATTCGGAGGTGTAGCCCTCGCACGAACTTCCCGTGAAATTGTAGAGGATGCGGCCGCGCGCGCTGTTGACCGAGTTGGAGCGCGATTTGACAAGGCTGAGGTCATAGAGCGCCTGGTGCGCGAGGAACGGACCGCTGGCAGCCTGCACTCCCCCGCCTGCGCCGAAAGCAGCCGCCGCGAGCGCCATCACACTGAGCGAAGTCCGGAAAAGGTGCACCATGTGTCATCCCTGGGGAAAGCGCAGATTCGACATTTTAATGACCGTTCCATTGCGTCGCAACTGAGGCCGTTTCACGTAAAGTTGCGGCCCCCGCCTTGAACCTGCTGCTTGGCCACAACAAAATGCAGTCGTCCCGGTTGCTTGCATGTGGCGGCTCGATGGGCGAAACAGGGCGCGCCCGGCCCCCAAACGGACGCAGCCGGGCGGATGAAATTTGGACAACGAGGTCGAACATGGCGGGCACGGTCGAGCAAAAACTGGCGGAACAGGGCATCAAGCTGCACGAGGCCCCTACCCCTGTCGCCAATTACGTGCCGTTCGTGCGCACCGGTAACCTGCTATTCGTCTCCGGCCAGGTCTGTTTCGACCCCGCCGGCAAGCTGATCGCCAAGGGCAAGCTCGGTGCCGGCGTTTCGATCGAAGACGGTGCCGCGGCGGCGCGCGGCTGCGCCGTCAATCTGCTGGCCCAGGTCAAGGCGGCGCTCGGCGACCTCGACAAGGTCGTGCGCGTGGTGCGCCTCGGCGGCTTCATCAACTCGGCACCCGACTTCCTGGACGGGCCGAAGGTGCTGAACGGCGCCTCCGACCTGATGGTAGCCGCCTTCGGTGACAAGGGCCGCCACGCCCGCACCACCGTCGGCGTCGCCTCGCTGCCCGCGGATGCGGCGGTCGAGGTCGAAGGCGTGTTCGAGGTCGCCTGACACGGAGCTGACGGCGTTGCGCGCTCCTGATTGGCTGACAGCCCGGCCGGTCGCCCATCGCGGCCTGCATGACATTTCGCGCGGCATCGTCGAGAACATGCCGGGCGCGGTGCAGGCTGCCATCGCGGGCAATTTCTCGATCGAGGTCGACATCCAGCTCTCCGCCGACGGCGAGGCCATGGTGCATCATGACCACGCGCTCGGCCGCCTCACCGAGGCCGCCGGCGAGGTGGTCGAGAAGACCGCGGCCGAGCTGAAGGCGGTCAAGTTCAAAGACACGGACGAGCGGATGATGTCGCTCAGCGATCTCTGCGCCATGGTCGCCGGCCGCGTGCCGCTGGTGATCGAGGTGAAGAGCCATTTTGGCGGCGACCGCAAGCTGGTGAAGCGGATGGCCGAGGTGCTGTCGTCCTACCAGGGCCCCGCCGTCGGCATGTCGTTCGATCCCGACCAGGTGCTGGCGCTGCGTGAGCTGTTGCCCTCCCGCCCGCGCGGCATCGTCGCGCAGCGGACCTACGAGGACGAGTACTGGGCGAAGCTGGCGCAGGCGCAGCGCGACAGCATGCTGTACCTGCGCCACGGCTTTCAGACCCAGCCGCATTTCGTCGCCTTCAAGGTCGACCATCTGCCGGCCCCCGCCCCCTGGATCGCCCGCAACGTCCTCGGCTGCGCCCTGCTCGGCTGGACCGTGCGCACCCCGGAGCAGCGGACGCGGGTCGGGCAATATGCGGATCAGATGATCTTTGAGGGGTTCGTGCCGTAGGGCTTGCTGTTCCCGCCCTCTTGAAGTCACTGCTGCAATGCACGATCTTGGGCACGATGGCATCATCTGAAATCACACTCGAGGCTGTACCCTCGATTGGCGAGGTATCTGCCGAGGATTGGGACGCCTGTGCCAATCCCGACAAGGCTTGCAACGGGCATGGCGCCGGAACTTCATCCGGGCTTCCAGGCGATTCCCTCGGCCTCTCAAAACCCGCCTATAACCCGTTCGTCTCGCACGCGTTTTTATCCGCAATTGAGAAATCGGGTTCGGCCACCATCCGCACCGGCTGGGGGCCGCGGCATCTGGTGGCTAAGGTCGATGGCCGCGTCGCCGGGGTCGTGCCCTGCTATCTGAAATCGCATTCCCAAGGCGAGTACGTCTTCGACCGCGGCTGGGCGGACGCCTATGAGCGCGCAGGTGGACGCTACTATCCGAAACTCCAGGTCTCGGTGCCCTTCACCCCGGCCACAGGGCCCCGGCTGCTGGTCCGCGACGGCGTCGATCGCGAGCGCATCGCGGAGACGCTGGCGAGCGGGTTGGTGGCGCTATGCGGCGTCAGCAAGGCCTCCTCGGTGCACGTGACCTTCGCGCGTGAGGGGGAGTGGAAACGGCTCGCCGGGCACGGCTTCCTCCAGCGCACCGATCAGCAGTTCCACTGGCGCAACGAGGGATTTGCGACCTTCGACGATTTCCTCACCACGCTCAATTCGCGCCACCGCAAATCGATCAAGCGCGAGCGGCGCGATGCGCTTGCCGGCGGCATCACCATCCACTGGCTCACCGGCAGCGACATCACCGAGGATGCCTGGGACGCCTTCTTCCAATTCTACATGGAGACCGGCTCGCGCAAATGGGGCCGGCCTTATCTCACCCGCGAATTCTTCTCGCTGATCGGCGAGAGCATGAGCCAGGACGTGCTGCTGGTGATGGCCCGCCGCAACGGCCGCTGGATCGCGGGCGCGATCAACTTCATCGGCTCGGATACGCTGTTCGGCCGCAACTGGGGCGCGGTCGAGCATCATCCGTTCCTGCATTTCGAAGTTTGCTACTATCAGGCGATCGATTTCGCGATCAAACACGGCCTCGACAACGTCGAGGCCGGCGCGCAGGGCGAGCACAAGATCGCGCGCGGCTACCTGCCGAAGACGACCCATTCCGCGCACTTCATCGCCGATCCCGGCCTGCGCCGCGCCATCGACGATTACCTCAAGCGCGAGCGTGCCTATGTCGCCGAGGCCGGGCGGGAGCTGGCCGAGCTCGGCCCGTTCCGGAAAGGCGTCGACGAGGCGCCTTGACGGTTTGCCGTGGCTGGTGACAGTAAGCGCAAAATTCGAGGAGCCGCCATGACCGCCTACGACCCCAACAACATCTTCGCAAAGATCCTGCGCGGCGAGTTTTCCTGCCACAAGGTCTATGAGGACGAGCATGTGCTGGCTTTCCTCGACATCATGCCGCGGGTATCGGGCCATACGCTGGTGATCCCGAAGGCCCCTGCCCGCAACATCCTCGACATCAAGCCTGATGACTACGCCCACGTCGCCCGCGGCGCGCACAAGATCGCGGCGGCCGCGATGAAAGCGTTCGAGGCCGACGGCATCACCGTCCAGCAGTTCAACGAGCCCGCCGGCGGCCAGGTGGTGTTTCATCTCCACATGCACGTGATGCCGCGCCACGACGGCGTGGCGATGCTGCCGCCCGCCAGCCGCAAGGAAGACGTCAAGGTCCTGCAAGAGAACGCGGCCAAGCTGATCGCGGCGCTGAAGGCGGGGTAGATATCAGCGCTGTAGCCCGGATGGAGCGAAGCGTAATCCGGGACCTCCCCGCATTCCGCTGCGCTCCATGCGGGCTACGATCGCGCCCCTCACTCCGTCTGAAAATCCCCTGCTTGCGGGGCGGCCAGCGGCGTGAATTCGCAACGATCTGGCT
Source organism: Bradyrhizobium sp. Arg816 (assembly GCF_029989365.1). Lineage (GTDB taxonomy): Bacteria > Pseudomonadota > Alphaproteobacteria > Rhizobiales > Xanthobacteraceae > Bradyrhizobium. Next base: position 74,756 of record NZ_JAPRAQ010000006.1, read on the forward strand.
TGATGTCGATCAGCGGCGTGTTGTCGATGCAGTCGAGCCCGCGCACCAGAATCGCATTGCCCTCGATACCGACGAGCTTGACGATCGAGGTCCCGATCGGATTGGGCCGAACCGGTGAGCGCAGCGAAAACGTGCCGCGGGTCTTCTCGTTGTTCTTCGGGCTTTGCAGGACGATGTCGCGGCGCGACTTGTCGAGCCAGTAGAGCACCTCGAGATTGCTGTAGAAATCGACGCCCTTGATGGCCGGCACGAACGGCTCGAAGATCTCGAGCCGGCACACCGGGCCGTCCTGACGTCCCTGTCGCGGCGTCTCCATCCGCGAGGTCCAGGGCGTGCGGATGCGGCCGATGAAGACGAGGCCGGCATCCTCCGTCGACGGCAACTCGATGGCGACCTCACCCTCGCGGAGCTCGTTTTCGCGAACCATATTTCCAGTTCCTTGCTGTTCGCCGGTGGTTTTAGCCTAACCACCACTTCCCGGCCAGCATGAAGACTTCGCCTGTGACCACGCCCGCGAAGATCGAGCGGCGGGTCAGCAGGAAGACGACGAGGCCTGCGCCGACCGCGCCATAGCGCAAGACGTCAGGCACGCTTGCCAACGCCCCCGGCGGCTCGACCACGATCTGGGCGATGACGCCGGCCAGGATCGCGGTGGCAACCGCCCTCACCCAGACCAGGAGCTCGGAGCCCTCGTCGATGCCGCCGCCGAACCAAAGGCCCAGCATGCGCCATATCTGGTTGGGAACAACGCCGGCGACGAACAGCACGACAAGCGCATGCCAGTCGCCGATGAGCTGCGCAGCGCTCATGCGCGCACCTCCCGCCACCAATGCACGCCATAGGCGATCGTGCCGGCCACGAGGCCGCTGACGAGGATGTCGAGGCCGGAGTTCATCTTCGCGGCAATCGGATAGAGCAGAACCCCGAGCGTCAGCGCGACGACGTCGGCGACCTCGCGGCTGTTGCGCGCGGTCGAGAACAGGAACGACAGCGGCGTCAGCATCAGGATCGCCGCGCCAAGCGTCTGCGTCAGGTTGGCGGCAAGGAAATAGCCAACCGTGTTGGCGGTGAGGCATACCGAGACCAGGCCGAAGCCAAGTCCGTTCACGAAGGCGATCCGCCGCTCGCGCGGCACCTGCGGCAGGAAGCGATGACATTCGACCCACAGCGTCACGGCGGTGAGGTGCGCCGCAAAGAACAGCTCGCGCCGCTTGGTGGTCGGCGTGCGCATCAGGGGCAGCACCGAGACCACCATCGGGAACAGCCGGATCGCGCTGACCGTCACCGCAATCGCCGACTGGATGATGGTGGCGCCCGAGCCGAGCGTCGTGATCAGGATGATCTGCGCTGGACCTGCCCAGACGAACAGCGTCGAGCAGAGCGCCCAAAGCAGGCTGAAATGGGTGTCGTGGGCGAGTGCGCCGATGCCGAGGTAGGTCGCGAACAGGACAAGCGTGAGGATCGTCTGCGTGATCGAGCGCAGCCCCCACGCAAAGGCTCGCCAGGGACTTTGCCATTGAGGTGAATCGAGCGGAGGAAGCGCCACGGGGAGTTTTGGTCGGGGTTGCGGAATCGTGCCCGCATAACGGGCAATGCCGCGGCCGACGTCAAGGAAGCGCGCGGCGGGGCTGGCATGCGCGGGGGAGAAGTCCCCTATCCGCTCACACCCCGGTTCTTCAGCACGAAGCAGGCACCGCCGGCCTTCCGTATCCGATTACACAGATCATCCGCCTCGCTACGCGTATCCGCGCCAATGCGCACCTGATAGAACGCACGCGTGCCGCGGCTGCGCATCACCGAACTCAGCAGGCTCGGATCGCGCTCGCCGATCACCGCGGTCAGCCGCGTGACGGCGCGGGAATACATCGCCAGCGCCCGGTTGCGGTCGAAGCCGGCAGCGAGCTGTACGCCCCAGATCTTTGCGGCAGCGAGCTCCACATGCTGTTCGAGCTCGGCGACGAAGGCATTCGGCGCGCGCTTCAGAAGCGCCATGAGATCGCGGCAGCTGGTCGGCGGCGAACTCGGCGGCCCCTTGCCGGTCGCTCCCGCCTTGGCCCAGGCATCGACGCTCGTGCCGGTGATGGCATAGACGTAGTTGCGGGTCTGCTCCGGCATCGGACCGGTGCCCGCGAGCCATTCCTGCACCCGGCGCGGGCCGGCGTTGTAGGCAGCAGCCGCAAGACCGAGATTGCCGAACTGGTTGCGCAGCTCGTTCAGAAACTCCGCCGACTTCGGCAGCGCCTGCACCGGATTGAAGGGATTGAGCAGCCCGCGCTCGCTGGCAGTACCCGGCATGAACTGCGCGATCCCCTGCGCATGCTCGCCGCTGCGCGTCATGGGCCCCACGGCATCGGCCTGGAAGCGGCTCTCCTGCCAGATCACGCGGGCGAAGAATTCCAGCGGCAAATTGGCATCCCGTGCGGCGGCCTCGACGATCAGGCAGATCGACTCCCGCGTATCGCTCTCGCGCGCATCCGCAGGCTTTGGCGGCGGCATCGCGAGCTCCTCGACGCTGGGGACGGCGATATTGGTCTTCGCGGGCGAACTGTCCCACGCCACCACCCGTGTCGCCGAGACGAGCAGTGCAGCGATGGTGAGCGATGCAATTCGCGTCAGCCGTGCCCAAGCATCGCTGTGGCGCGCTCCGGCGCGGCATGCAACAAGATCATGTGCCATGTTGTGGCATCGTGCCATGGTTCGACGAGTTGCCAATATATGCAGTTTGACCTGCTTCTCCCAATGCGCTGCCCCGCCCAAGGGATCCGCGCGATCCTCGTCCTCGTAGCCCTCGTCCTGCCCGCCGCGCCGGCCATGGCGCAAGTCAACTGGCGGATGACCACGGAATATCCGCAGAACAATATTTCCGGGCTCGGGCTCACCAGTTTCGCCGATCGCGTCGCGGCGCGCACAAACGGTTTCGTGACCGTAGCTAACGCTTTCGACAACGAGCTCAAGATCAACTCGGGCGAAATGCCGCGCGCCGCGCTGGATGGTCGCATCGCCGGCGGCGACGCCTTCGCCGGCGCGCTCTCGAGCCTCGACCCGGTGTTCGGATTGTCCACCCTGCCCTTCCTGGTGCAGTCGGTCGACCTCGCCCGCGCCGCCAATCTGCGGGCGCGCCCGCTTTACGAGAAGGCGCTCGCGGCACGCGGCCTCAAGCTGCTCTATGTCACGATCTGGCCGGCCACGGGCCTCTGGTCGGACCATGCACTGGAAGGCGCCGACGCCCTGCCGAAACTGAATTTGCGGGCCTACGACGCCAACTCCGGCGAGGTCATGCGCGCAGCCGGCGCGAATGCACAGTTCCTGCCGATGGACGCGGCGCTCGCTGGCCTCAGGGAGCACCGGCTGAATGCGTTCCTCACCTCCGGCGACGGCGGCGCGGGACGCAAGCTCTGGGACTTCCTGCCCTACTTTACAGCGATCAACTACGCGATGCCGCTCTCGATCGCCTTCGTCCGCAGCGACGCATTTGCCGAATTGTCCGAGCCGATGCAGCGCGAGGTGCTGGCCGCGGCCGCCGAGACCGAGCAAGGCCAATTCGCGCTATTGACCCATCGCACCATCGAAAACTATGCGCGCATGCGCGACAACGGCGTCCGCATCGCCGAGCCGGCGCCGGCGTCCCTCGTCGCCGCGCTCCGGAAAGCGGCAACGCCCGCGATCGCCACCTGGGAGACGCAGGCGGGCGCCGATGCCACGGCGATCGTCGAATGGGCAAGACAGCAATAGAGCGAACCGTGGCGGCCGCCGGCATGCCACTGCGGTGCTGCGTTGAAACGTCCGCCAGTCCCGCCCTTCACTCGCTTCGGTCCTATGCCGAGACCGGCATTTCTGCGCTGATTGCGCGGTCCAGGGCATCGATCAGCATTTGAAGCTCGACGAACTTGTTCCGTGCTCGCTCGGCATTGTCACGATCAAAGGGAGCGGCCAGCACCTTCGCATGCGTGTCCCTGTCCTCGATCATGCGATCGCGGGCCTTCTTCAATATGTCCAGTCGCTCGTTCATCTGTGCCTCTCCGCCAAATATCTGCTCGACCACGTCCAGGGCCTCAGTCGAAACCAGCCGGAAGCTCGCCCTTTCGGAAGAACACCGTAGGCTCATCGTCATAGTCACCCATTTCGGGATCGCCGCTGGACGAGAACGCGACGACGCCGAGTTTGCTCAAGGCCAGTCTCTCCGCCGTGCGCAGCGCGCCGCTTTCCGACTTGCAGACGATAGGAGAGTCGGCCTTCAGATTTCCCCCCTTGCCGGCGTTGAACGCCTGCACCACGTAGGTTGTTTCGCGGACCATGACGGCTCCCTCAGCAACCGCGACAGATATTCTTGAGTTTGGCCGCCGTGCGGGCTTCTTCATCAAGGAACGGATCTTTATAGGGGGCTCGAGATACGTCCGTTTCCGACGTGGCGGGCTTCTTCGCTTGCGGCGGAAACGCGGCGTCGTAACAGGCGAGCCGTCCGCTCGTGCTCTCGATCGCGCGGCAGTCCGGCTCTTTCGCGACAGCACCTTGCACGAATGTGCCAAGCGCCAATGCGACAATAAGCATTCTCATACGGGTATCTTTCCTCGCGGAGAATCCGGGCGCGCCGTTTGACGCCCCCGCGCTCCTCATGCCTCGAACTGGTCGAACTCGTCAGACAGCAGAACCCGGCCCTGCGGCGTGCATATCCGCACGTCGACATAGCCTTCCTGCAACAGCTCCCTCGCCTTCTTCAGAGCGGCGGCCGTCGTGGTGCGGGCCAGGCTGACGTAGCCGCTTTGATCGCGTCCGCTTACCAGATATTGGAGCGGCGTCCTATCCATGCAGAAAAGCCGCAGCAGCCACCAGGAGCAACAGAAACAGAGGGACTATCACCGGCGGCACGATCCAGTCGGCCAGATTAAATCGCGGCATGCACGCTCCTCCTCGTTCGGCGGGAGCGCTAGTGACCCTCAGTCACCGACGGATGCCATGGGAAGGGGCGGTGATCGCAGGACTTTACGCTTATGCCCTGCCAATAGCGAGCTTTAAAACGTCGCGCGACGCGGCGGCGTTGCCTTGAGCAGCCGCGTCGTTTAGGTCAAACAACGGCGGTATCAACACGGGCACGACTGGCATGGCTACAATCTTCTTCGATCTCGATGGCACGCTGACCAACCCGAAGCCCGGGATCACCCGCTCGATCCAATACGCGCTGGAGCGGCTCGACCTTGCCGTGCCGAGCGAGGACGAGCTGACCTGGTGCATCGGGCCGCCCCTGCACGCCAGCCTGAAGAAGCTCACCGGAAGCGAAGAGCTCGCCGACCGTGCGCTACTGCTTTATCGCGAGCGATTTGCCGATATCGGCCTGTTCGAGAACGAGGCCTATGCCGGCATCATCGACACGCTGACGACGATCGCCGCAACCAGCCAGCGCATGTTCGTCGCCACCAGCAAGCCCGCGGTCTACGCCGTCCGCATCGTCGATCATTTCGGCCTGAAACCGTATTTCGAGCGCGTGTTCGGCTCTGAGCTCGACGGCACGCGTGTCGACAAGCGCGACCTGCTGCGCTACGCGCTCGTCGAGGCGAAGGTCGACCCCGGCAGCGCGATCATGATCGGCGACCGCAGCCACGCGTGATCGGCGCCCGCACCAACGGCATGACCGCGATCGGCGTGCTCTATGGCTATGGCAGCGAAGCCGAGCTGCGGGATGCCGGCGCGCATCACATCTGCGCCGCGCATCCCGAGCTGCTCGGCCACTGCGTGGCGTAGAGCATCATCCGGAAAAGTGCGCAGCGGTTTTCCGATAAGATCATGCTCAAGACAACAAGCGTCAGCCGCTGACGGTCTCGACCGCCGCCAGCATGCCGGTCTTCGCATGGCAGTTCAGATATTCGAAGAACTGCTCATCCGCCGCCGCCACCGTAACCTCATGATAGAGCCGCAGCTTTGCCGACGGCCCGAGCGTCGACAGGTATTTCATCGCCGCGCCGAATATCCTGACGTGGGTCGGATGCGACTCCGCCCAGCGCTCAAGTGCGGCGAGGCTCTTCCACCAGCTCTGGCCGTAGGACTTTTCGCTCACGCTGCCGTCGGTGGAGAGCACCTGCATGTAGCGGTTGGCATAGCAGCCGATGCCAAGCCCGTCATCACGCAGAAAATCCATGCCCTCTCGCAGCACCGGCTCGACATCGTCGAGGTAGAGCTTTCGCTCCGATGCCTCCGTATCGCTCCAGTCCTGCCCGGAGCGGATCAGGCAGAGATTGTCGTGCGCCTTCACCCGCAGCCGCGCGCCGTCGCGGATCAATTCAGGCGCGCCGCCCGGCGTCATCGGATCGGTCTGCGACAACGGAATGCGATCGCGCATGCCACCCCAATAGGCGTGCTCCTGCACCTCGCCGCTCATGCCGTCGGCGATTGCGGCCACGCCCTCGGGCCGGTCGAGCGAGGAGAACAGCGTCTCGTGCCGGGCGACCGTGGGACGCAGCACCTCGATGAAGGTGCCGATGCCCTCGCGCGCCTTCACTGTCCACGCCTCTCGTGCCGGCGCGAACCATGCGTCGAAGCGCGCGATGTCGTCCCAATAGGCAACCGACACGACGGTCTCATAACCGGCGCGGTCGACGTAGCGGGCGCGGTCCCAATGCGAAGGCCCGCCCCCGGCAGCAAACCGCGCCGCGATCTCGGCGAGTGCCGCCGTCGCAGCCGCCGGCGCCGCGCCGCGATACTGCACACCGAAATAGGCCATCACGACACGGCTCACGGTGGGTTTGTGGCGCGCCACGAACGACGGGTATGGCGGCTGGTAATCGTCCGGCACGCGCTTGTGGCGCGTGCGCTGGGTCTCGAGATGCAGAGGAATTGCGGATTCCATGATCGTACCCTCCCCTTGATCCCGGCGATCAGCTTGCCGCGGCCGCGATGTCCGTGGGCTCAATGGTGTCGACCGGCAGCGCGAACTGCTCGACGCGCTGGTATCGCTTCTTGTTGAGCAGGAGCCGCGTCACGTCGGGCCGCGAATAATGCCCGGCGGGATCGGCAGCGTTCTTGGCAACCCCGATGGCACCGAGATCGATCTCGGCAATCAGCAGCCCTTCCTGGTCCGGCGCCAGCTTGTCGCCGATCTGGCTGCCGTCGGGGCCGTAGATCGCGGCGAATCCGCCACCCACATGCAGCAACGCATTCTTGTCCGGCCGGTCGCAGAGCTCATCGATCATGGCCTGCGAGACCGTCGCGCACGGCGCGAGCACGAAGCAGGAGCCCTCCACCGCATAGACGCGCGAGGCGGCATTGTTGACCTCGGCGCCGAGCGCCGGCGCAAAGGGATCGTAGAGCGAGAAGCTCGGCCAGGCCGCGACATGCACCTGCTCGTTCTGGGCGTACATCGCATATTTCGACAGTGGCTGGAGATGCTCCCAGCAACACAATGCGCCGATGCGGCCGATGTCTGATCTTGCATGCACGGCGAGATCGCTGCCGTCACCCTCGCCATAGACCGTGCGCTCGGCATGGGTCGGCCGCAGCTTGCGGCGCTTTGCGATGGTCTCGCCGTCCGGCCCGATCAGCCATTGCGCCAGATAGAGACTGCCGCCGTCGCGCTCGGACAGGCCGAGCACGGCGGTGAGCTTTGCCTTGCGTACGGCGTCGCGCAGCCGCTCGGCCTGCGGACTGTCATAGGACAGCGAGTTGTCGAAGTAGCGCTGCACGAAGCCGCGGCCGATCGCCCAGGCCGGCGAGTCCATCCAGATATGCCAGGGGTAGCCGGGAATGAAGGCCTCGGGAAAGGCGATCAGCTTGGCGCCCTTCTCGGCCGCGTCCCTGATCAGCGCGATCGACTTGTCGATCGAGGCGTCGAGATCCAGCCAGGCGGGCGCCGCCTGCACCACCGCGACCTTGTATTTCGGATGTTCGATGCCCATTCCCGCCTCCATTGCCGGTTGATCGGAAGCCACGTCCGATGCAGTCTATTTGGCCAAGCCACCCGGTCGGGCGCTCGACCGCAGTGGAACAAAAACTCGACTGGCCGGGATCGCCGACGGGTACGGGACTTGCCTTCGGTCTGGCTGGATTTGCGCCAACATGCGGTTTTGCTGGATGTGACAGGGAGGCTTGCCGATGCCAATCCAGTTCACGACAGACGGCAGCCCCGGCTACCGGCGGCTGGCGCTGTGGCAGGACATCGTCTGCGACGTCTTCGTCGGGCTCGACTGCAAGTCCGACCTCGGCAGCGCCTTTCGCGGCTCGGTCACGCAGGCCGCGCTCGGCAAGGCCGTGTGCTCCGAGGTCTGCTCCGACCGCCAGCACGTGTTCCGGACGCCGTCCCGCATCGCGCGTTCGGATCAGGATTTTGTCCTCGTTGCGCTCGGCAATCGCGGCGACGGAGGCGTGGTGCAGGACGGCCGCGAGACCGTGATCCATCCCGGCGAGTTCGCGCTCTACGACACGACGCGTCCCTATGAGCTGAAGTTCAACGACGCCTTCACGCAGACGATCTTCAAGGTGCCCCGCGAAATGCTGCAGCGCCGGCTCGGCGCCACCGAGACGCTCACCGCGATGTCGTTCGGCGCCGATGTGCCGCTCGAACGGCTCGCCTATGATTTCATCTTCAGGCTTTGCCAGAGCGCGGACCGACTTGCCCCGGACAACGCTGCAGCGTTGTCGGAGCAGGCCGTCGATCTGCTCGCGATGGCGCTGAGCGAACGGCTCGGCAAGACATCGCTGCCGTCCTCCACCCATCGCTCCGCCTTGCTCTATCGCTTGAAGGCCCACATCCGCGCTCACCTCGCGGATCCCGACCTCTCGCTGTCGGAGGCCGCGGCTGCACTCGGCATCTCGCCGCGCTATGTAAACGATCTCCTCGCCGACGAGGATACCTCGTTCCAGCGCCATGTGCTTGCCGAGCGTCTCGCCCAATGCCGGCGTGACCTCGCCTCGCCCGTGCTGGCCCATCGCCATGTCAGCGAGATCGCCTTCGCCTGGGGCTTCAACGATCTCTCGCATTTCGGCCGCGTCTTCCGCGAGCATTTCGGAATGTCGCCGCGCGACTTCAGGCAGAGCCAGTTGCGGCACTGACATCCAGCCAGCTATCACCTTGAGCCTTCGCTGCAGGCGAAGGCAAGCCTCGTCAATTCCAGATTGCCTTGTCCGGCCGCGCGGATCAGGCTGGCGTGCATGAGGACTCACGCCACCATAAGCGGATCGGAGCTGTTGCTGGGTGTGATCGCGATCCGGCTCGCGGTGCTCGTCCTGGTGGGCTGGGGCCTGACGCTGCTGCCACGGCAGGCGCGTGACGGCGAAGTCGCCTGTTTCCCCTCGCCCGCAACCAAGGTCGAGGTTCAGTCATCGGTGAAGACAGCCGGCCCACGCGTTGCCGATGCCGCATTCGATGACATGCGTCTGCACGACTAGGTCATTCCCAAGCAAGGCCGGTATGTGAGCGCGTGATAGGACGCGGCCCGCGCTTGCACTACCATCGCCCCCCAAGGCCGCATTGATCAACCAGCGGCCAGCCGAGGAGCATATCGATGGAATACCGACGCTTGGGCCGATCCGGCCTCATGGTGCCCGCTTTGAGCCTGGGAACGGGCACCTTCGGCGGCGTCGGCCGCCTTGCTGCATGGGGTACGACGGACGCGGCCGAGGCGCGGCGCCTTCTGGATATCTGCCTCGATGCGGGGGTGTCGATGTTCGACACTGCCAACGTCTATTCGCTCGGCGAATCCGAGCGCGTCCTCGGCGAGGCCATCAAGGGCCGCCGCGACAAGGTTTTGATCTCGACCAAGGCCACCTTCCGCTTCGGCGATGGGCCCAACGACATCGGCTCGTCGCGGCAACATCTGCTCGCGGCCATCGACGGTTCGCTGAGCCGGCTCGGCACCGATTACATCGACCTGTTCCAGCTTCACGGCTTCGACGCCTTCACCCCGCCCGAAGAGGTGCTTGCCACCCTCGACGTGCTCGTGCGCGCCGGCAAGATCCGCTATGTCGGCGTCTCCAACTTTTCGGGCTGGCACCTGATGAAGTCGCTCTCGGTTGCCGACAAGCACGGCTTCCCGCGCTATGTCGCCAACCAGACCTACTATTCACTGATCGGGCGCGACTACGAATGGGAGCTGATGCCGCTCGGCGTCGACCAGGGGCTCGGCGCCGTGGTCTGGTCACCGCTCGGATGGGGGCGCCTCACCGGAAAAATCCGACGGGGTCAACCGAAGCCCGAGGTCAGTCGCCTGCCCAAGACCGCCGATTTCGGCCCGCCCGTGCCCGATGAGCACGTCTATCGCGTGGTCGAGGCGATCGACGAGGTCGCCACGGAGACCGGCAAGAGCGTCTCCCAGATCGCGCTGAACTGGCTGCTCCAGCGTCCGACGGTCTCGACGCTGATCATCGGCGCGCGTAACGAGACGCAGCTGCGCGAAAATCTCGGCGCGGTCGGCTGGACATTGACCAACGACCAGATCGCAAAGCTCGATGCCGCGAGCAAGGTGACGCTGCCCTATCCCTACTGGCACCAGCGCGGCACCTTCTCCGACCGCAATCCGCCGGCGGTGTAGAGACGGCCAACGGCCCGACCGCTCGGCTCCCCGAGCCCTCGCGAAAGCGGTCCCGACCCGATTTCCTGTGCCGGAAGGCCTGCTTCCGGCGCAGGAACCGTCCGTGTCCTGCCGGGTTGCGATCCATCCTGCAATTTCCTAATCCGGAGATGAACACGGCTCGAATCAAGCTCGCCTCCATCATGTCGTCTGCCCCGATCGAGCATGCCGACGGCCTGCCGCAGCCGCAGCGCAACCAGGCGGTGCTGACGATTGCGCTCGGCATCATCATGGCCGTCGTCGACAGCGCCATCGCCAACGTGGCGCTGCCGACGATCGCGGCCGACCTCGATGCCAGCCCGGCCTTCTCGATCTGGATCGTCAATGGCTACCAGCTCGCGATCACGATCTCGCTGCTGCCGCTGGCATCGCTCGGCGAGATCGTCGGCTATCGCCGCGTCTATCTGGCCGGGCTCGTCCTGTTCACGCTCGCATCCGCCTTCTGCGCGCTGGCGCATACGCTGCCGCTGCTGACGATCGCGCGCATCATCCAGGGTTTTGGCGCCGCCGGCATCATGAGCGTCAACGCGGCGCTGGTGCGCTTCACCTACCCGCGCAGCCAGCTCGGTCGCGGCATCGGGATCAACGCGCTCGTCGTCGCCTTCTCGGCCGCGGTCGGCCCGACGCTCGCCGCGGGCATCCTGGCGGTCGGAACCTGGCCCTGGCTGTTCGCCATCAACGTCCCGCTGGGTGCGGTGACGCTGGTGCTCGGCCTGCGCAGCCTGCCGCACACAAAACCCGCCGGCCATTCCTTCGACTGGCAGAGCGCAGGGCTATCTGCGATCACCTTCGGCGTCGGCATCGCGGCCGTCGACAGCGTCGGTCATGGCGAGGCCGCCATCACCTGTCTCGTTCAATTCGCCATCGCCATCGTCGCAGGCGCGCTGCTGATCTACCGCGAAACCCACATGACCTCGCCGCTGCTGCCGGTCGATCTGTTGCGCATCCCGGTATTCGCACTGTCGATCGCCACCTCGATCGCCTCGTTCTGCGGACAGATGCTGGCCTTCGTCGCGATCCCCTTCTACCTCCAGAGCCGCTTCGGCTATTCGGCGGTGCATATGGGACTCCTGATCACGCCATGGCCGATCGCGGTGGCGTTCGCAGCCCCGCTCGCCGGCCGCCTGGTCGAGCATTATCCGGCCGGCCTGCTCGGCGGCATCGGGCTCACGCTGTTTGCCTGCGGCCTCGGCGCACTCGCCTTCCTGCCTGCAAGCCCGACGCCGCTCGACGTGATCTGGCGGATGGCGTTGGCGGGGGCCGGCTTCGGCCTGTTCCAGACTCCCAACAACCGCACCATGATCGCGGCCGCCCCGCGCGAGCGCGCCGGCGGCGCCAGCGGCATGCTGGGCACGGCGCGCCTGCTCGGCCAGACCACCGGCGCGGCGCTGGTGGCACTGCTGCTCGGCCGCTATCCGACCGAGGGAACCAGGATCGCGCTCCTTGTCGGCGTCGGATTTGCGCTGTGCGGTGCAGTGCTGAGCATGCTGCGGCTGTCGCCCGCCGGCGCGCGCGGCGCCGAGCACGTCCGGGTACAGGACGACCAGCGCCTGCGCGGCGAATAGCTCAGTCCAGGTTCGGCTGTTCTCGCGCCCAACTTGTGCGTGGCTTAACTATCTGGACCAGTGACGTATTGCCCTCCCGCTCCGGTTGCGCTTCATTGACGCGGGGAATAAGGGGCATTTCATGCGTTCATTTGGAATTGTGGCGCTCAGCGTCATGCTGGGCGGCTGCGCGTCTGTCACGCGGGGCACGACCGAAAACATCAGCATCTCATCGACACCGTCGGGCGTGGAAGCCGTCGTCAGCGGAATGGAAGTGCCGACCACCTGCACGACGCCGTGCTCCGTGGTCGTCAAGCGGAACGCGGACATTTCGATCACCTTCCAGAAGGAAGGCTATGAACCGCAGATCGTGCCGCTCAGCCGGGACATACCGACCTCCGGGGCCGCCGGCTTCGCGGGAAACCTTTTGCTCGGCGGTGTCGTCGGCATGGGCGTCGATGCTGCCACCGGGGCGGCAACCGATCACAAGCCAAACCCTGTCATCGTGACCATGCAGCCGTCAGCTCCTGCCCGCGCACGGCCACCCGCGCCGAAGAAGCCGCGGCCGCCGGCGGCGCCCGCGCCCGACACCGGCACCTAGCCCCTCGCAACTGCCACGCAAACAAAAAGGCCGGCTTTTCAGCCGGCCTTTTCATTTGATATCGCTCGCAATCAAGCCTTGACCAGCGGGCCCTTCGAGGTCGGCCCCTTCGAGCCGCCGGAGCCGCCACCGCCCGGCTTGGACTTGCCCGGCGGACGCTTGCGGGCGCCGGGCAGCTTCTCCTGCTTCGGCGTGATCGGACCGTCGAGGAACTCGAACCCGATCTTGTCCTTGGTCTCGTCGGCCTCGTCCTTGACCAGGACGACGCGGACGTGACCGCCACCCTTGAGCTTGCCGAACAGCACCTCGTCGGCCAGCGGCTTCTTGATGTGCTCCTGGATGACGCGGGCCATGGGCCGTGCGCCCATCTGCTCGTCGTAGCCGTGCTGGACCAGCCAGGTCTTGGCGGGCTCGGACAGTTCGATGGTGACGTCGCGATCGCCGAGCTGAGCCTCGAGCTGAAGCACGAACTTCTCAACGACCGTACCGATCACCTCGACGCTGAGATGGCCGAACGAGACGATGGCATCGAGACGGTTGCGGAATTCCGGCGCGAACTGCCGGTTGATCGCCTCGTGGTCGTCGCCTTCCCGCTTCGAGCGCGTGAAGCCGAACGCCTGCTTGGCGAGATCCGAAGCACCCGCGTTCGTGGTCATGATCAGGATCACGTTGCGGAAGTTGACCTGCTTGCCGTTATGGTCGGTGAGCCGGCCGTGATCCATGATCTGGAGCAGCACGTTGTAGAGGTCGGGATGCGCCTTCTCGATTTCGTCGAGCAGAACCACGCAATGCGGATGCTGATCGACGCCGTCAGTGAGCAGGCCGCCCTGATCGAAGCCGACATAGCCGGGAGGCGCGCCGATCAGGCGCGACACGGTGTGCCGCTCCATGTACTCGGACATGTCGAAGCGCAACAGCTCGACGCCAAGCGATGCGGCGAGTTGCTTCGCCACCTCGGTCTTGCCGACGCCGGTCGGACCCGAGAACAAATAGCAGCCGATCGGCTTCTCCGGCTCGCGCAAGCCGGCACGCGCCAGCTTAATCGATGCGGCGAGCGACTCGATCGCCTTGTCCTGACCGAACACGGTGCGCTTCAGGGTCTGCTCGAGATGCTTGAGCACCTCGGCATCGTCCTTCGACACGCTCTTCGGCGGGATCCGCGCCATCGACGCGATCGTGGTCTCGATCTCCTTGATGCCGATGGTCTTCTTGCGCTTGTTCTCGGCCACCAGCATCTGCGCCGCACCTGACTCGTCGATCACGTCGATCGCCTTGTCGGGCAGCTTGCGGTCGTGGATGTAGCGCGAGGAGAGCTGCACCGCGGCCTCGATCGCCTCGTTGGTGTACTTCAGCCGATGGTAATCCTCGAAGTAAGGCTTGAGACCCTTGAGGATCGCGATCGCGTCCTCGACCGTCGGCTCGTTGATGTCGATCTTCTGGAAGCGCCGCACCAGCGCGCGGTCCTTCTCGAAGTGCTGGCGGTATTCCTTATAGGTGGTCGAGCCCATGCAGCGGATCGTGCCCGAGGCAAGCGCCGGCTTGAGCAGGTTCGACGCATCCATCGCGCCGCCCGACGTCGCGCCCGCACCGATCACGGTGTGGATCTCGTCGATGAACAGGATGGCGTTGGGATGCGCCTCGAGCTCCTTCAGCACCTGCTTCAGGCGCTCCTCGAAGTCGCCGCGATAGCGCGTGCCCGCGAGCAGCGTGCCCATGTCGAGCGAGAACACGGTCGCAGCCGCAAGAACCTCCGGCACCTCGCTGTCGACGATGCGCTTGGCGAGGCCCTCCGCGATCGCGGTCTTGCCGACACCGGCTTCGCCCACGAACAGCGGATTGTTCTTCTGCCGGCGGCACAGCACCTGGATCGCGCGGTTGATCTCGGAGTTGCGTCCGATCACCGGATCGATCTTGCCGTCGCGCGCCTTCTTGTTGAGGTTGACGCAATAGGTCTCGAGCGCCTCGCCCTTCTTCTTGGCGTCCTCGGTACCCTTTGCTTCGGTCTCCTCGTCGACGCCGCGCACCGGCCGCGCCTCGGAGACGCCCGGCCGCTTGGCGATACCATGGCTGATGTAGTTGACGGCGTCATAGCGCGTCATGTCCTGCTCCTGCAGGAAATACGCAGCATGGCTCTCGCGCTCGGCGAAGATCGCGATCAGCACGTTGGCGCCGGTCACCTCTTCGCGGCCGGACGACTGCACGTGGATCACCGCGCGCTGGATCACGCGCTGGAAACCGGCGGTCGGCTTGGCGTCGTCGGCGCCATCCGTCACCAGATTCTCGAATTCGGTCTCAAGATAATTGACGAGGCTCGTACGGAGCTTGTCGAGATCGACGCTACAGGCGCGCATGACGGCGGCTGCATCGGAGTCGTCAATCAGGGAGAGCAAAAGATGCTCGAGCGTCGCGTATTGGTGATGACGCTCGTTTGCGATCGCCAGTGCACGATGCAGGGATTGTTCAAGGCTTTGGGAAAAAGTCGGCATTCGCGTCCTCTATGGCCCCCACCATCATGATCGCCATCGCCCGGTCAGGCAACAACAACCTTTGTCACATATAGTTATACAAGATCGCGGCGAAAGACCGGTTCCGCGACTCAAATGGGCATTACGCGCCCACGGCATGCTCGATGCAAAACCCGTTCCGATTTGGGCAGAACTACCCATTTGGGCAGGATTGACGCCGCTGATTTTCGCGGGATCACGCAGCAGGATGTGCTGCCGTCACATACCGCGCGACCAGAACCGATCTAAATAACTCTGGATTTGAACGCGCAGTTATTTCTTTTCCATCACGCATTGCAGCGGATGCTGGTGCTTGCGGGCGAAGTCCATCACCTGCGTCACCTTGGTCTCGGCGATCTCGTAGGTGAATACGCCGCACTCGCCGATGCCGTGATGATGGACATGCAGCATGATCTTGGTCGCGGCCTCGATGTCCTTCTGGAAGAACTTCTCCAGCACATGGACGACGAATTCCATCGGCGTGTAGTCGTCGTTCAGGATCAGCACACGATACAGGTTCGGCCGTTTGGTCTTCGGCTTGACCTTGGTGATGACAGACGTATTCGGCCCCGTCGGTCCGCCCGAACGGTTCTCGTCATTGCTCATACGAGGAGCGTGGGCAGCGGCTTGCGCGGACAGGTCTAGTCTGAAAGTCAGGTGCGGCATGGCTCAGGCGTTCAAATTCCCCACGGAAGCGAGTGACGGTCAGCCGCGCGGCCCCTCCCTTCGGAGCTTTGCACGGGCGCGCCGCCTTGTTGGATCGTCGCTTCCAACCGGTCCGGTCAAGCCCGGCTCGATTGTAGGGAATATGGGCCCGCCCCCGGCTCGCCGCAAGCGTGCAACGGCCTGGCCGATATGGTCGAGGCAATCCCGATTCCCGGTCCGGCGATCCTAACCAAGGTTAGTCAATCCGGACCGATTTGACAAAAGTTTCGGCCGTCACCGTTTAGAACATCTTGACCAGGAACCCGGCCGTTAAGCGGCAGCGGCGATTTCGCGGGACACCTCCGGTTTTCTACGGACCAATCGAGCTGCCGTTCAATCGCGTGGCGCCAGGTGCGTATGCGCGTTGCCATGCTGCTCGACAACGCCGGCTCTGAGGGCCCAGGACGGCAAGATGTCGGCGATGCAGACGGCCGCGAAGAACCTGGTCGGTGAGCTCAGTGGCCTCGTGCTCGTCGTCGGCGGTCTCGATGCGCAGAACCGCTGGTGGTACAGCAATGCCTCGCAGATCGACACGCAGCGGAAGAAGCTGCGCGGCGACGCCAAGGCGGCGAGCATTGCGCGAGCGGCATCGACACGTTCGGTCCGGTGATGTCGGCGAGTGAGACCGTGTGGGGTTGACGTCGGTACGTCGCTGTCGAAGCCGCGCGCGGCGCGCTGAAGCGGATCTCTGTCGCGACAACAAAAAAGCCCGGCTGAACCAGCCGGGCTTTTCGATTCCAGGAGTTCCAGAGGACGTTAGTTGGCAGCCGGGGTGAACTTCGAAACGATGGTCTCGACCGGCTTGAACGCCTGCTTGGCGAGGTCGCTGTAAAGGCCGGCAATCTTCTGCGATTCCGCAACGAAGGTCTCGTAGCTGGACCGGGCGAAGTCGGTCTGCGCTTCCACGGCCTTGTCCAGCGACTTCACGCCGGAAAGCTTCTCGACGAAGGACTTGGTGTCTTCGAACGACTTCTTGGTGTAGTCGCCATACGCGCTGGCGATCGCCTGGAGGCCATGCTGCATCGAGGTCGCGGAAGCAACGCACTGCTCGAACTGCTCTTTCCCGTAGCTCTGAAAGTCTTCAACCTTGAACATTTCGGAATCCTTTTCCCTGGCTTTCGTCCGGAAGCCCCGGCTCCCTGACTCCGCCTAAAAATAGTGCAACGCACAAAAAAGTCAACAATATTGTGCGACGCACAAAACTAGATGTAAATCGCTGAGATTCCCGGGGTTTCCCGCAAGGGTTCCTTAAGCTTTTAGAAACCGCGGACCCCTACCCTGATTCCCTGGACGTGTTCAGCTTCCGTGAATGGTCAAAAGCCGTTCGAGAACATCACCTTAGCCAGAACAGCGGCTCAAGCCCAACGTTTCCCGCAGCGAACACCAGCGGAGAGACAGCCTGAGCAGGTAATGATCCCGGGTCGAGTGGGCACAATTTCGCCTCACGGGCCGGTGATCAAGTCAGAAACGGGGACGGGGTTTCATGCTTCGTAAAAACTTGTCTTCCTCGCGCTTGGCGCGGGTTGGCGTTTTCGGGCTTCTTACGGTCACCGCCGTAGTCATCTTCACCGATGCTGCCGAGGCACGGCGTCACCGGCGCCATTACGCGCACCACCGGGTGCAGCGCGATGTGTCCGACAGTTCCAGCCCGAAATTCGCATCGATCATCGTCGACGGCAATTCCGGCTCCGTACTCCAGGCAACGAGCCCAGACGGAATCCGCCACCCCGCCTCGCTCACCAAGATCATGACGCTCTATCTGCTGTTCGAGCGCCTCGAGTCCGGCAGGATGAAGCTCGACACCGAGATGCCGGTGTCGCAGCACGCCGCCGATCAGGATCCGACCAAGCTGAACCTGCGTGCCGGCCAGACCATCCGCGTCGAGGACGCGATCAAGGGTCTCGTCACCCGCTCCGCCAACGACGCCGCCGTGGTCATAGCCGAAGCCATCGCCGGCGACGAGGACGACTTCGCCACCATGATGACGCGCAAGGCCCGCTCGCTCGGCATGTCCAGGACGGTCTACCGCAACGCCAACGGCCTCCCCAACGACGAGCAGGTCACGACCGCACGCGACCAGGCCACGCTCGGCCGTGCCATCCAGGAGCGCTTCCCGCGCTACTACCGTTATTTCGCGACCTCGACGTTCAATTGGCGCGGACAGTCGATCCGCAACCATAACCACCTGCTCGGCAGCGTCGAGGGCGTGGACGGCATCAAGACCGGCTACACCCGCGCCTCCGGCTTCAACCTCGTGACCTCGATGCGTCGCGGCAACCGCCACCTGATCGGCGTGGTGCTCGGCGGCCGCAGCGGCGGCTCGCGCGACGCCACCATGCGTAACCTGCTCGCAGAGAACCTCGAGAAGGGCGCGACCACCCACACCGTCGTCGCCGTCACCGAGCGCAACGGCGCAGACGCCAATACCGATGTCGCCGATGCATCGGAGACCCCGGCCCGCCCCGCTCCGCAGGTCCAACAGGCGGCGGCCACCCCTGCCCCCGAAACGGCCCCGCAGCGTCTTGCCTCGCGCTTGTCGGCGCTGGCGGCCGCGACCGCCGCGATGCCGCCGGCTCAAGCCAGGCCGGACACCAGCAAGCCTGAGGTTCGGCCAACTGAATCCAGGATCGAGCCCGCGCCGCTCACCAATGGCGTGATCTCGAGCCAGCCGCTCTCCATCATCCCCGGCTCGTCCGAGCCGATGAAGCCGGTCCGGGTCAAGACGGTTCAGGTCAAGGCCGGCACCGTGAAGGTCGCCTCCGCCGCGCCGGCTCAGGTCGCACCGCAGGTCACGAGCACGATTGCAGCCCGCTCCGACGTCGCGGAGACTTCCGGCGCCGTCGTCGCCCGCGCCGATCTCATCAACAAGCCCGAGATGGCGAGCCAGCCGGAAGCGCCGAGGGCCGAGCTCACCCGCACCGAGATGCCCCGTCAGCCGGCGGGCTTCGGCACCGGCAATGGCATCCTCGGCGTGCTGCCGGCCGCACCGGCCGCCGCGCCCACTCCGGCTGCTGCGAAGCTCGCTTCGGCCGATCCTGTGCCGCAGCCGATCCAGATGAGCGCCACCACCAAGCCGGTCGCCACCCATAGCGGCTGGATCGTCCAGGTCGGCGCACTCGAGAGCGAGAACGAAGCCCAGCAGCGCATCGACGCCGCGCGCAGCTCGGCCCGCGGCCTGCTCAGCAAGGCCGACCCGTTCACCGAGCCGGTCCTCGCCAAGGACAATCGCAAGCTTTACCGGGCCCGTTTCGCCGGGCTCGAGCGGGACCAGGCCGAAGCCGTCTGCCGCGCCCTGAAGCGCGCCGACATCTCCTGCATCACCGTCCGCAACTGATCTGTCGTACCACTCCAATCAAAATGCCCGCGCCTTGCGCGGGCATTTTTGTTTGGGGATGCGGCGATGCCAGTTCCGCGACAACCTCTCGTCAAGGATTTACGGTTAAAACTTTACTCAAGGGATCGACCACGCCGACAAAGGCGGGCATCGGGGCGACGGCAGACAGAGCAAGTAGAGTCTACGCGGTACGGGCGTTTGTAGCGTAGTGCCGGAGTTAGCCGTTATGCGTGCGAAGCAGAGTATCCTTGGCCTCGTTCACACGGGCAGCGAGATACGTCGAGCCCCCCTGGTCGGGATGGAGTTTCTTCATCAGGGACTTGTGCGCCCGGCTGATGTCGTCGCGCCCCGCGCCCGGCTGCAGGCCAAGGATCTGATAGGCTTCCTCCGCCGTCATTTTGCCGCTCGGCGCCGTGCGGCGCTGCCGCCCTGCCGCATCGCCTTGCGCGTTCTGACGCCAAGCGGGAAACCGGCGGTCCAGATAGCTTTCAAGTAGCGCCACGCTCTCGGCGTCGAACGCCGGAGCCATCGCCAGCAGGCCAGCGAGATCGAACTCGTTGAGATCGCGCCCGGCGTGAGGGCCGGCGACGATCTGGCCGGCGAGCTGACCCGAATCGTGGTCGAGCCGCATGTCCAGGAATTGCGAACGTACGCGCGAGGCCTGTCCGGACGGCCGCGTTGCGCCACCGCCGAACAGCCCGCCGATATTGCCGAAGCCGGCATTCGCCAGCGGCGTCCAGCCCAGGAGCCCGGCGCCGAAAATCCCGAGCGGGATCGCCACCGCCAGCTCGCCCCGCAGGCCCGTGAACGCTGCGACCGCGAGCGCCACCACGCCACCACCGAACTTGATGGTGCGCGCCAGCACCGCCGGATTGGCGGAGCGGAACATCTGGAGCAGCAGATAAAGCGTGATAACGGCGACGGCGCCGGCGATCAGGGTCATGGCCGGAATATAGTCGCCCTCACGGCAAAATGCATGGCGTCCGTCTCCGGCGCGGGCCGCTACTTCATCTGCCCGATCAGCTTGGCCGCACCGCTCGCATTCTTGGCCAGTTTCAACAGCGCCTCGCGGCCGCCGGCCGCATAAGCTGCTGCAGCGCGCAGCAGTTCGCGGAGCTGCGCCGCCGCGCCGGGATCGAATCGGCACCAGGCCCCGCCGGTCAGCCGCGCGATCTCGCGAAAGGCCTGCTCGGCCACGGCGTCGGCGCCTTCCTGAAACACGAACACGGGGACCTTGAGCATGCCGAGCTCGCCGGCCTTGGCGCAGAGCTCGTCGACCTTCTCCTCCATGGCATCGCCGACGAAGACGACCGCACGCACGCCCGATGCGACCGCCTCGCGCCGCACGTCGCTCAGCACCTTGCCGATCTGGGTGTCGCCGCCGCGACAGTCGATCTTGCTCATCAACGTCGCGAGCTTGGCGCTGTCGGAAATCCAGCCCGTGGCACGACACTCGTTCAAGCCGCGATAGTAGACGAGCCGGATGTCGAGGCTGCCGATCGCTGCGGCCTCGCGGAACATGTCCGCCTGGAGCGCGCAGGCCATGTCCCAGGTCGGCTGCCGGCTCATCGTCGCATCCAGCGCGAAAATCAGTCGCCCCTTCGCGCCGGGGGCGTGCGGCGACAGCGCCCGCGCCTTGGCGACGAACGCGGCGATGTCCTCCGCGGTGCTGGCTTGAGGCAGCGTGCCGCCGGTTTGGCTCGAGACGGCATCACGGCCACGCGGTTTGACGGGTTCGCCGGGCATCCCTGCTCGCTTCTTGCGTGAGCGGCTAATGTGGATAGCGCCTGCGGCCCGGTCAATGTGCAAAGCCTCCGCGAGCGGATGCCGGCGGAGGCTTTGCAGGTCGTGCAGACGATCGGAGCGGTGTCGGTGTCCGCTGGTGTCGGTCTCAGCAGGTCGGTGTCAACTCTTGGCAGGCGCCATCAGAGCAACCGGACCGGGCTCCAGGATATTGGGCGGGGCCGAGCGCGTATCGACAGGCGCCACGCCGCTGTCGGTATCGGTCAGGAACTTGTCGAGCATGCCCTGGATCGAGTTCTTGGCCGCATCCGGACCGGTGTCGCGCATGTCGTTGTGCTGGAATTCAGTCTTCACGACCTGGATGCCGGCCTTCTCGCATTCCTCGTCGGTCGGGATGACACCGGCGTCGGTCTTGAACTGCGGATCCTGCGAACGGAACGACAGGATCTTGAACTTGCCGGCAGTGACGAAGGGCACGCGCAGATTGTCGAGCGTGACGACCTTCTTGACCTCATCCGGATACTGCTTGGCGAAATACATCGTGATGTCGCCGCCCATGGAGTGGCCGACCATCGTCACCCTGTCGTAATCGGCGTTGGGCTGAACCTTCTTCATCTCCTGCATGGCGAGATGGATGTTGGCAACGCCGCGCAGGATCTGCGGCAGCCGGCCGACATAGAGCTCGCCGGGCTTGGTCACCATGGGAGGATCGGTCGGCAAATCATGCTGCGGGCTTACGACCATGTAGCCGCGCGCCGCGAAGATGTTGGCGAGGAAGCCGTACTCGGTATTCTTGACGGTGTTGCCGTGATTGATCACTGCAACCGGCAGCGTGATCATGCCGGCATCGGCCTGCATTTCCTTGTCGCGGCGGACCGCGATATCGACAGGCACGGG
The DNA here is from genome assembly GCF_029989365.1 of Bradyrhizobium sp. Arg816. Taxonomy (GTDB): domain Bacteria; phylum Pseudomonadota; class Alphaproteobacteria; order Rhizobiales; family Xanthobacteraceae; genus Bradyrhizobium. Next base: position 96,637 of record NZ_JAPRAQ010000006.1, read on the forward strand.
ACGGTTGTCGCGCGAGGCGTCGTAGAAGGTGATGGTCTCGTGCCTGATCGCCCACTTGCTCGCCGTGACATAGGCGACGCCGCAGAGGGCACTAACCGAAACCAGAACGGCAATTCCACGCTTCATTTTCGTCCTCAGCCTCAGGCTCTTGCGGCCTGAATCCCTGTTGAAAATCGTGTTCTTCCGGGGCTCTTCGGCCCCTGGTCGCCTATTCCCTAATATATGTCACAGCCGCGTGACAGGAAGCTTAAATATTGTGAACCTTCAGCCCTTTCATTGTGCGGCGCACGCGTTTCTTGGGCATCCCGTTCTCAGGCGGCTATGTCAGGTGCAGCCACCATCCTATGCAACCGGTCCCGATTTGGTGCAATTTCACGGTAAATACTGGGTGAAACGGCCAAGCCCGCACTCAGTTCCGGCGGGAACCGGCAGCTTCAATCGGCTGGAAGTAGCGATATACCGCCGCCTCAGGCGCCGAGGATGTCGTGGACCTCGAGCGGCTTGTCGACCTGGCTGAACCACTCGGCGCGATTTGCCGCACGGCGGCGGCCGCGTTCGTCGAGCGGCAGCTTGAGCTGACGGAGCAGGCCCGTCACCTCTTCCCGCGCGGTGAGATGGCCAAGGTTGGGCCGCATGCCGAGCGTTGCCTCGTCGATCTCGTCGAGCGCGGTCAGGCCGCGCGGAAAAAATTCGCGATAGACGACGCGCTCGGCGAAGCCGTCGACGTAGCGGAAGCCGAGCCGTAGCGACAAATCCTTGAGGCCCTCGGCGACGAGCTGCTTGTTGCGGGAGCCGAGCATCGACAGGCGGTTGCGCACGACGATCCAATCGGTGCTGGAGCCGTCGAGCTGGCGCCGCTTGCGCCTGACATCCCGCACCATCTCGGCATAGTGGCTCTCGCCCGTCACTGCGTAGTTGGCGGGATCGACGGTGCCGAGCACGTCGAAGTCGAGGAAGCTGTCGTTGATCGGCGTGACCAGCGTGTCGGCCATCGAGTGCGCCAAGCGCATCAGATAGCTGTCGGTGCCCGGCGTATCGATGACGATGAAGTCGAAATTGCTCTCGACCGCCGAGACCGCCTCCATGAACTGCAGGAACTCGGAATTCTCGTTCTCGGCGATCTGCATGGTCTCGCCGAGCTTGATGCAGCGATGCACCGGCAGCTCGAGGCCGAGGCCGGTGCGGCGCGCCCAGGCGGAACGGTTGCCGATGTAGCGGGTAAAGCTCTGCTGACGGCAGTCGAGGTCGATGGTGGCGACGCGCTGGCCGGCCTTCAGCAGCGCGACCGCGATGTGCAGGGCGGTGGTCGACTTGCCGGAGCCGCCTTTTTCGTTGCCGAGCACGACAACATGCGCCGAGCCGGATTGGCCTTGGCTAGCCTGCACAAGCATAGTGATCCTCAACACCCCTAATGAATATCTTCGAGTTGGCCGCGTCTGCGGTCAAGTGAAATGCGTGACAGTAAATGCAAATCGCACGCGCCGTTGTTCGACATGAATCACGGCGCCATCCCTCGCCTGTGATTCAGCCCACGATGTCGCGACATCATGCGCGGCCTCGCGCGGGATGCTGTGCCGCATCCGAATGCATGGCGTCCACGATCGACCCTTGTTAAGGTTAGCCGGCCGGGCGCCGGGACGCGCCCGCCTCCCATTCCCAACCTGTCGAGTCCTGATGTCACGAAGCCCCTTGATCGCCCGCACGGTCCCCGCCTTGCGACGCGCCGTCGACAATCTTCGCAAGCGAAAGGCCACGATCGCGCTGGTCCCGACCATGGGGGCCCTCCATGACGGGCATGTGTCGCTGGTGCGCCTCGCCAAGCGGCGCGCGAGTCGCGTCGTGGTGTCGATCTTCGTCAACCCGACCCAGTTCGCCCCGACCGAGGACTTTGGTGCCTATCCGCGCACCTGGAAGTCCGATCTCGCCAAGCTCGCCGCCGAGGACGTCGACATCGTCTGGCACCCCGGCGCCGAGGCGATGTATCCGGGCGGCTTTGCGACCCGCATCGTGCCGGAGGGGCCGGCGCTGGCCGGCCTGGAGGACCGCTTCAGGCCGCACTTCTTCGGCGGCGTCGCCACCGTCGTCGGCAAGTTGTTCACGCAGTGCCGGCCGGATGTCGCGATCTTCGGCGAGAAGGATTTTCAGCAGTTGCGGGTGGTGACGCAGATGGCGCGCGACCTCGACCTCGGCGTCAAGGTGACCGGCTCCCGCACCGTGCGCGAGCGTGATGGGCTCGCGATGTCTTCGCGCAACGTCTATCTCTCGCCGGAGGAGCGGCAGACCGCGACCACGCTTTACCGCGCCATGAAGGACAGCGCCGGGCGCATCCGCGCCGGCGAAGCGATCGCATCCGAGATGGCGCGCGGCGCCGGGATGATCACGGCGGCCGGCTTTGCGCTCGACTATTTCGAGGCGCGCCATGCCGAGACGCTCGCGCCGGTCACCTCGCGCAAGGACGGCCCGTTGCGGATCCTGGTGGCGGCCAAGCTCGGCACGACCCGGCTGATCGACAATATCGCGGTGTAACCGCCAGGGTCGATCTTGCGCGTTCCCTCGCCCGGATGGATGATCGGCGCGAGGGAACGGGCCGGCTGGCAGGGGCATGTCATTCATCCGCACGATGATCGTGAACGGCGTGCTGGCGCTTGTCGCCGCGACTGCCGCCCAGGCGCAACAGCGCCCGCCGGTCGGCCTGTACGGGTCGCCGCCGGATGCGATGATCTTCTACGTCGCCCATGGCCCCGCCGGGGCCTGCGGACCGGGCTGCTCCGACTGGATCGCCGCCGAGGGCACGGTGCAATGGGACAGCTACAAGCGGCGGATCGCGATTCTCGATCGCCAGGCGGGACACAAGCTGCCGCTCGTCATCCATAGCTGGGGCAGCTCCAACCTCAATGTTGCAGTCAGCATGGGCCGCATCCTGCGCGACCGCGGCCTGGATGCCACCGCCGGCGCGACCGAGGTCGAGGCCTGCGCCGGCAAGCCGGAAGCCGATTGTTTTGCGCTGAAGCGCCCGGGCGGGCCGCTCGGTGCCAAGGTGTCCTTGCCGGATCCGGCATGCGATTTCGCGTGCGTCCTCATGCTCGCGGGCGGGGTGCATCGCAGCCTCCCGCAGGGGGCGACGGTGGTGCTGACCGGCCGCTCCATCCGCAATCGCCGCGCGCCCAACGTGGCGCCCGAACAGCGCGAGAGCCTGACGGCGATCTTTGGCGAGCAGTATCGCAAGTACCTGCTCGAGATGGGCGTCGAGCCCGAACTGGTCGACATCATCGACGCCATCGGGGAAGGCGGGCGTCCGGTCGTGATGCCGCCCTCCGACTGGGCGCGGCTGCACATCGTCACGTCGCCATGAGCGCCGCGTCAGAGCAGTCCGAGATCGCGCAGCTCGCGCCGCATCGGCTCCGGCATCGCCGCGATCGAGCCGGCGGCCGACTTGCCGAGATCGGGCGGCACGGAATCATCGCTGAGATAGCGCCAGCCCTGGAACGGCCGCATCGGCCGCGGCGATACCGAGATCAGCTTCGGCTGCATCACGATCCGGCAACGGCCGATGCCGTCCTTGTCGCGGAACGGCTCGATGCCGATGATCTTTTCCCGCGCGGCGATCTCGCCCTTGATCACCCAGTAGAGCGATCCGCCCGCCAGGATCTCGGCGTCGCGCTTGGGCACCATGCGGGTGATGTGGATGTGATGTTGCGGCAGACCTTTCTTCTTGGCGGTCTGCATCCGTTCGGCGATCCATCCCTTCAATTCCTTGACGGAGTCGCAGCCGACGGCGAGCTTGATCAGATGTAGCGGCATGCCCCAGCATTAGCCGGGCAGCCACGCATTTGGAATGCCAAACTATTCCTTATCCGCAGCCGCAGGAGCCGGGGCTGGGGCCGGCGGGGCGAGCGGAACCGGTGCTGCCGCCGGCGCACGCGCGGCCTTCGGTGCCGGCGGCTTCTTCGCAGCCGGCGCCGCTGGAGCAGCGGCCTGCGCCGAGGTCGGAGCGGACGGGCGCGGCGCCGAGGCTGCGCCTCCGGCAGGCGCAGCCTGTCGCACCGCCGCCGTGGGCGGCTCCGGATTCATGATGCTCACCGGCGGCGTCGATGACGCGCTCGGGAACTCCGCATTGGTCGGCCTGCCCGTCGGCATCGATGGCGGCATCCCGGCAAGCGCCGCGGTGGCCGGCATCGCCGGTCCCGTTGCCGTTGCGGGCGCGTTCCAGCCTGGCGCATAGCGTGCGACCAGCGTGTCGTAGAGATGGGAATCCATGTTGGCGGCGACCCGCTGCTGATCGGTCAGCGAGCGGAAGGCGGAGCAGTCGAACTGCGTGCAGCCGTCGCGTGCGACCAGCACCTGCGCGACGAGACCGTAGCGGTCGCGCTCCAGCGCCTTGCGCAGCACCTTCATGTCCAGCGTCAGGCTCTTCTCGGCGGTCGCGGCATCGCCGAGCGCGGTGAGTCGGTCGATCCGCGCGGCGGTGTAGGAGACGGCCGCTGCCGCCGCGTCAGGCGAGCCGAACAGCGCCTTCTCGCAACCGATCGCCACGGCATTGCCGGCGAGATCGTCGAGACAGGACAACGCCGGCAGGCTGGCGACGACCGCTGCCTGCGCGCGCGCCTCGCCCGGAGCCGCCACCTCCGCCGGACCATGAACGCGCACGGTGGCAGCCACGGCGATGGCAATGGAAAGCAGCGCGATGACCGTCAGCGCGCCGTTGGCAACCGACCTTTCGGCGCGCAGCAGCGTGATCAGGAGGATCAGTCCGAGGAAGCCGGCGGCTACCAGGATCATCCACATCGGTACGGCCTGCGAGCGCCCGATCTGGTCGAACGAAGTGGCCCATGCCCAGTTCATGCGCGACGTCCCCTCACGCGAGCAAAGAGCGAATGGTCAAAGCGAGCCCCCGCGAGTCGGCAACTGCCCCCGGTTCACCATGTCGAGGCGAAGGGGGCCTTTTGACGGCGAGCGAAGCGAATTCGTCCGCGATGTCAATGCGCGGCACAGTCATCCGTCAGGATTGGGCGAGCTGGCTTTCCTTGGCGACGCGCTCGAAAGCTTCAGTCGAACTCTTGATGCGGTACTGGCAGTCGTCGCCATCCGTCGGAAGCAGGCGGATGATCTCGTATGAGCCACTCGCAGCCGGGCGCGCGACGTTGCTGGCAGTGAACAGTACGCGCGTTCCCACGGGGAATTTATGCTTCAACGCCCATCTCCATGACTCAAACAGCGCCGGCCGTGCCCAGGGTCCCACTGCGACGGACCGGCTGAAAACCCGGTGTGACATATAGCACGCGATGCGGCGCTTTGGCCAGCGGTATACAGGCATGGCAAATAGGCCGATCCGGCAGTATTTTCAGGACGATAGTGCGGGAACCGGTGAGTGGAGGATACCGCTGGAACCCGCTCCCTCAGGCGGTGTGGGGCAGATGACCCTCCGGGCTTGCCTGGTCCACGGCCTTGGGCAGTTCCTGGGCCAGAATCTGGCCGAGCTGGTCGACCGGGATGTTGTAGCGTGCCGCGAGCTGGCGAACGGTTTCGTTGCCGAGCACCGCACGGAGCTGGTCGGCCGAGATCGGCAGGTTCTGGCCATTGCCGAGCCAGGACTTGACCTGGTCACCGAAGCCGGACTGCTGGAGCTTGGCGACGATTGCGCTGAGGCCGCCCTGATTGTTGCTGCCGAGCACCTCGTTCAGCACGGCGGGCAAGACCGCGGCGCCGAGCTGACCGAGCGCGCTCCGAAGCGCGGGGTTGTTTTCCAGCGAGTCCAGGATTCCCATGACCGTGCCCTCTCCCAAGCGGTCTTTCCACCGCGATTGAGCGCCGCCAGCCTGCACACCGTCAAGCGGCGCCCGATCACATTCGCGGGTTAGACGTTCTCGAACCTCTCGATGACGAGCGTTTCGGCGATGCCGTCGCGAGTCCATTCCTGGAACGCCGGCAGCGCCATCATCGTGTCCATGTAGGCCCTGGTCTCCGGCGTGACCTCGATCGCGTAGGTGCGGAAACGGTGCACGACCGGGGCGTACATCGCATCCGCCGCACCGAAGCGGCCGAACAGGAACGGTCCCTTGGCACCGTAGCGCGCCCGGCACTCCCGCCAGATCTCCTGCACACGCGCGACGTTGGCCTTGGCATCCGCCGACAGCGTCACGGCGCCCACGGGGCGGTGCAGGTTCATGCCGCATTCGTTGCGCAAGGCCATGAAGCCGGAATGCATCTCGGCGCACACCGAACGGGCGTGCGCGCGGGCGGCGACATCGTCGGGCCACAGCTTCACGTCCGGGTAGCGCTCGGCGATGTACTCGATGATGCTGAGCGAATCCCACACCGTGATGTCGCCGTCGACCAGCACCGGCACCTTGCCGGCACGGCTGAAGGACAGGATCTGATCCTTGTCCGCGGGATTATCCGTGTAGAGCGGAATGACGGTCTCGACGAACGGGATGTCATTGGCGCGCAGTGCGAGCCATGGCCGCATCGACCATGACGAGTAATTTTTGTTTCCGATCGCGAGCTTGAGCGCTGCCATGTCGCTGGTCCTTCCCTGAGTCCCCTGGATGCGGCTGCTTTTAGCGCCATCGCCTGCCGCCAATCAATCGTTGCCGCACCCGGCCGCGCATGGCAATCGTTGCGATCTTCGCGAGGAGTTAGACATGAGCAGGCATTGGGTCGACATCACGGCGGTCGGCTTCTTCATCATCGAATGGCTGGTCTATGCCCTCACGCTGGAGCACTCGGCCTATGGCCGCGACAGCCTGTCGGCGCGCATGAACCGCTATCGCGAGGTCTGGGTGCGCCGCCTGCTCGACCGCGACACCCGGATGGTCGACATGCAGATCATGGCCTCGCTCCAGAACGGCACCGCCTTCTTCGCCTCCACCAGCCTGTTCGCGCTCGGCGGCGCGCTGGCGCTGCTGCACGCCACCAACGACGCCATCACCATCCTCGCCAAGCTCCCGATCGACCTCAGCACCTCGCCCGCAATGTGGGAGTTGAAATGCGTCGGCCTGGTGCTGATCTGCGTCTACGCCTTCTTCAAATTCGCCTGGGCCTATCGCCTGTTCAATTATGTCGCGATCCTGTTCGGCGGCATGCCGCCGGCCGACCGGCGCGACACGCCCGAGGCCGAGGCCCACGTCATCCGCACCTCGCGCCTGTTCGAATCCGCCGGCCGCCACTTCAACCGCGGCCAGCGCGCCTTCTTCTTCGCACTCGGCTATCTCGGCTGGTTCGTCAGCCCCTGGGTGCTGTTCGTGACCACGGCGGCGGTGGTGGTCGTGACCTGGCGAAGGCAGTTCGCGTCCAGTGCCTGGGCGGCGATGGCGCCGGAAGAGGTGGACGGCGATGGGGGGCCGAGGCGCGGTCATTGATCCCGGCTCTCTCCACGTCGTCATTGCGAGCGCCTTGTCCGCCATAGCTCGAAGAGCGACGGCGGAAGCGAAGCAATCCAAAATCTTTCCGCAGCGGCAGTCTGGATTGCTTCGCTATGCTTCCGATGACGACACGATTGGCTCCGTCACTTCCTGCGCATCGTCCCGGACCGGCAATCGAATCTGGCCACAGGCCGATCCATCTGCCAGAGCTCCACGTCGTGACCGTCGACGAGTCTCTCCGCGGAGCTGATCGCAGCTTCGTCGTCGATGCAATCCATGTGGATCATTCTGATGGGACGATCGTGTAGTCCCACGATCAATGCACGGTAAGCGGACATTTTGGCCTCCAGGCAAGGCGCGATAGCAAGCGCGGGCCGGAAGAATGGCGCTGCCGGCATTTGAATGCGATGGGGAGTGCATCGTCTGTTTATAAGTGCGGCGTAAGTTGCCGGCAGCGCTCGGCCGAGGCCGATCCTATGCCGATCCTATGCAATCGCGATCGCGCCAATCTCGAAATCATACGGCATCCAGCACCATATCCGCTCCGTCGCGCAAGCTCGCGCGGCGTAGCGAACTGGTGAAATGATGTCGAATTCAGGGGTTAGCGACAGGATCATCGATCCGATGATGGCCATCGCGAACTGCTCGACGCGGCAACGCATCGTCGTGGTCGGCGCAAAGAGCATGGAATTGATGATGGAGCTGCACCGTCGCGGATATCTGCTGGCGGCGGCGGCAGGTAATTGCGGCCTCCCGGCCGGTCAATATGAAGTCGCGCTCGTGGATTGGCGGCGACGCACGCTTCACACACTCGATGCGACAGTGGATTGGCTCGACGATTTCCTGAGCCCCCGCGCCGTGCTGGTCATCTGGCTCGACGCGCAGAAGGCAGCCGCGAAGGAAGCATTGCGTGCCGCGGTGACGAAGCGCGGCTTCGTGGTCCTGCAAGGCGCCGACCATCCCTGCGGCAGCGTGCTTCTGGCGCGCCGTTCGGAGGCCATCGCCCTTCGGCAGGCCGCGTGAACATCCGCCGAAACTCATGGATTTGATCCGATGCCAAAATCGAATATTCGACGCACCGTCATTCGCGCGTGGATGGCTCTCGCACCGGCGCAGCGACGCTCCGCCGAGCAGGCCGGCGCGTTTGCACGGCACACCATCGAAAGACATAGCCTGCCACGCAGCCGGAGAACGCCGCACGCCGTGATCATGGCGTGGTTGAAGCCGCGAACCGGGAGGCCTTAGCTCGCAGGATGGATGGAGTGGAGCGAGCCGCCTACCCTCCGCCAAAATCCCGCGGCGAGAACGGCAGGTCCAAGATCTTCCATTCGTCGTACTTGTCGGCCGGCAGCATCTTGTAGGGCTGGCAGGCCTGGAGCGCTGCGGTCGCGGACTTCACGATGGCCACGCCCTTCGCGGATGGCGGAGCTTCGATCAGGATCGGCGGGCGCGCCAGCGTGCCGTCGGTGGCGAACACCGTGCGCAGCTTGATGTTGACGTTGTCGGTCGGGTCGACCCCGGCCGACAGTTTGGCGCAGCTCTTCAGGTGGCGACGCAGCGCGGCGATGACTTCGGGTGGCAGCTTGGCTGCGATTGAATCCTTGGCATCGCCGCCATCGTCCTTGGGGGCGTCTTTCGGCAGCTCCAGCGGCAATTCCGGCGGCAGGCCCAGCATGACGCCGTACTTGACCGTCACGTCAGGCTCCGGCGCCTGATAGGCCGGCGGCGCGGCCTGTGGCTGCTGCATCGCTTGTGGCAGCGGCTGTTGCGACGGCGGCTGCGGCATCGTCTGGGGCGGCGGTTGTTGCTGGGGTTGCGGAGGCGGCTGTTGCGACGGCTGCGGCTGTTGAGGCTGCGGCTGCACATTGGCCTCCCGCTGCTTCGGTGCCTCAGAGGGCTGCGGCTGTTTCTGCTGCGGTTCAGGCGAGGCCCGCGGTGACGGTGACGGCGACGGCGCCGCGGCCTGCTGCTTGGTCGCAGGCTTCGGCGCGGCTTCCGCCTTGTCCTTGTCGGTGAAATCCAGTTTCGGCAGTTTCAGGTCCGGCAGCGGCTCCGGCGGCTTCTCTTTCGCCTGCTCCTGAGCCTTCTCCTCGGCCTTGGCCTCCTCCTGCTTCACCTGCTCCGGCGTGACGATGTCCACCGAAACAGTCTCGGGCGCCGCGGCGTGAAACGGATGGACTTCGCTGATCAGGATGATCAGCGCCACCAGCGTCAGATGCGCGACCGCCGACGCTGCAATGTCCGTCCGTATGATCTTCCGCAGTTCCATCGATCGATCTTGGGTTGCCACGCCGGTCCTAGCATACAGCGGCCCCCTCTCAATCCCATTTTGGCGCGAAGCCGAAATCGGTCAGGCGGCCCTTGGGATTTGCCAGCGCGGCGATCTGGGCCATCTCGTCGTCCGAGAGCTCGAAATCGAAAATATCGATGTTTTCCGACAGACGTTCGACGCGCGAGGTGCGGGGGATCGCGGCGACATTCTGTTGCACCAGCCAGCGCAGGCAGATTTGTGCCGGCGTCTTGCGATGCGCGCGGCCGAGCCCAGCGAGCGTCTGGTCGGCCTTGACGCGGCCCTTGGCGATCGGGCTGTAGGCGACCAGCGCGAGGCCATGCTGGTCGCAGGTTGCCCTCACCTTCGTCTGGTCGAGATAAGGATGATATTCGACCTGGTTGCAGACGAGCGGCTCCGGCGACAGCGCCACCGCCTGCTCGATCAGCGCCACGGTGAAATTGGAAACGCCGATGTGGCGGGTCAGGCCCATGCGCTTGGCATGCGATAGCGCACCCAGCGTCTCCTCCAGCGGCACGTGCGAATTGGGCCAGTGCAACAGCAGGAGATCGACGGAGGAGAGCCGCATCCGGGCGAGGCTCTCCTTGACCGAGCGTTCGAGATCATGGGGCGCGAAATGGTTGGTCCAGACCTTTGTCGTGAGGAAGATGTCATCGCGGCGCACGCCGGAGCCGCGCAGGCCGTCGCCGACCTCGCGCTCATTGTCGTAGACCTGCGCAGTGTCGATGTGGCGATAGCCGAGCCGCAGCGCCTGCTCGACCACGCGGCCGCAAGCGCGCCCGCTCAGCTCCCAGGTCCCGAGCCCGAGCGCCGGTATCCTTGCGCCATTGGCCTCGACGAACAGCATGAGGAATCCTCTCTGTTGCGATCGCCTCAAAACATCATCCGAGCGCCATTATGGACCCGGCCCGTGACACTGCCAACGGACGACGCCGGCGCCGGACCGGATATTCAGGGCAATGCTAACGGCAGGTTCGCGCCCGGCCTTGAAGTCAGGCCTTGGCGAGCGCCTGGAACACGGTGTCCGGCGCATGCGCGATCACCGCGAGCAGCGCGCGGGCGGGTCCCCGCGGGGCGCGCTTGCCCTGCTCCCAGTTGCGGATCGTCTCGACGGGCACGCCGAGCTTGGCGGCGAATTCCATCTGGGTGAGGCAGGCGCGGCGGCGCAGAGCGCGCACCGCAAGCGAGCTGGCATCGTCGCCAGCGGCGGCATCGACCGCCGGCTGGATCGGCAACGGCTGGACCGGAAGCGACTGGACCGGAAGCTCTTGCCCATCCCGCAACTCGACGACCCGTCCGTCCGCCTTCAGCCGCAACCGCATGTCCATTCCCCCAAGCACGGGCAATGATGCGGCAAGTCGCTTAAGTTCGGATTAAAGATAGTTGCCGCACTTCCCCTACCTCAACCCGAACCACAGCGTCGCGATGCCGAGGAAGGAGAAGAAGCCGACCACGTCGGTCACTGTCGTGACGAACGTGCCTGACGCGACCGCCGGATCGGCCCTGACACGTTCGAGCGCCATCGGGATCAGGATGCCGCCGAGCGCACCGGCGACGAGGTTGCAGACGATCGCAAGTCCGATGACGATGCCGAGGCCCGGGATCTTGAACCAGGCCACCGCCGCGATGCCCGTGATCAAGGCGAAGGCGAGGCCGTTGACGAGCCCGACCAGGCCTTCGCGCATCACCACGCGCCAGGCGTTGGAGGAGCCGAGCTCGCGCGTCGCAAGCGCGCGCACCGCGACCGTCATGGTCTGGGTCGCGGCATTGCCGCCCTGGCTCGCGACGATCGGCGCCAGCACGGCGAGCGCGACCATCTTCTCGAGCTGCCCCTCGAACAGGCCGAGCACCGAGGATGCAAGAAAGGCGGTGGCGAGATTGACCAGCAGCCAGTTGAACCGCGCCCGCGCAATGGTGAACACGGTGTCGGAGAGTTCTTCGTCGCTGTTGACGCCGCCGAGCGCCTTGAGGTCTTCGTCCGCCTCCTCCTCGATCACGTCGACGACGTCGTCGACGGTGATGACGCCGACCAGGCGATCCTGGGTATCGAGCACCGGTGCCGCGACGAGATTGTACTTGCCGAACATGCGCGCCACCTCCTCCTGGTCCTCCAGGACGGAGACGCGGCGGCGATCCTCGTCGGTCAGCTCGGCAAGCGCTACCGGGCGGCGGGCGCGGAGCAGGACGTCGAGCGAGACCGCACCCTGCCAGTGCTGGTCCTTGTCCACGACGTAGATCTCGTAGAAGCGGTCGGGCAGGTCCGGCGTCTCGCGCATGTAGTCGATCGCCTGGCCGACGGTGAAATCCTGCGGCACCGCGATGAACTCGGTCTGCATCCGGCGGCCGGCGGAATTTTCGGGATAAAGCAGGCTGCGCTCGAGCGCGACGCGCTCCTGCAACGGCAGCTTCTCGAGGATTTCCTCCTGCTCCGCCTCGTCCAGGGTTTCCAGCAGCTCGACCGCGTCGTCGGATTCGAGCTCGCGGACGCCTTCCGCAACGGTCTCCGGCGGCAGCTCCTCGAGGATCTCCTCGCGCACGCCCTCGTCGAGTTCGTTCAGTGCCGAGAAGTCGAAGTCGCGTCCGGTCAGCTCGACCAGGCGAACGCGGTGGTCGGGCGCGAGAGCTCCGATCAGATCGCCGAGATCGGCCTCGTGCAGCTCGGCGACGCAGGCGCGCAGCGCGGCGCTGTCGCCGGCCTCGATCGCATGGGCAATCTCCTCGACGAATTCGTGACGAATTTCGCCGTCTTCATTGCGCATCGGAACGTGGTCGAGTACCGAGGCCTCGGCGGATGGGGCACCGTCCATATGTTCATCCATGGCGCGCCTCGCCGTTTGACAGGTTGGAACGAGTGGTCTGAGCTGACGGTCAGGCAATACCCACAAGCGAACTGCGAGCGCAATGGCAAAGATGCTTCGGCTGAAATGGATGTCGATCTCGGTGGGCGCGGTCTTCGCGGGCCTCATCGGCATCGCCGCTTCGGAGGCCGCGGACTGCCCGCGCAAGGACGCGCTCGGCACCTCGCGCGTTCTGAGCGTCGACGCCAAGACCACGCCGCGCGTCGGCCTGAAGAGCTTTCCGCAGACGCTGCCGCTCGCCGATCACGAGGTCGTGCTGACCTTCGACGATGGCCCGCATCCGCCGACGACGTCGAAGGTGCTGGCGGCGCTGGCGCAGGAATGCGTGCGCGCGACCTTCTTCCTGATCGGCCTGCACGCCTCCGAACATCCTGACATGGTCAAGCGCATCGCGCGCGAGGGCCACACCATCGGCCACCACACCTGGTCGCACCCGTTCATGGCGCGGATCCCGTTCGAGAAGGCGAAGAGCGAGATCGACCGCGGCATCGCAGCCGACGAGATGGCGCTCAAAGGCGTGTCGACGACGACGCCCTCGACGCCGTTCTTCCGTTTCCCCTATTTCGAGGGAACGCAAGCGCAGCTCGACCTGCTGCAGTCGCGCGGCATCGTCGTGTTCGGGGCCGACCTCTGGGCCAGCGACTGGAACGAGATGACGCCGGAGCAGGAATTGAAGCTCGTCACCGAGCGCCTCGCCGCCGCCGGCAAGGGCATCATCCTCTTCCACGACCCCAAGGCACGCACGGCCGCGATCATGCCGGCCTTCCTGCGGTACCTCAGGGACAACGGCTATCGCGTCGTTCACGTCGTGCCGACGGGCACGTCACAGAAGAGTGCCGATGCGCATTGATGCCGTAATGTCACGGCGGTGCAAAATGGGGTGATTTGGGCCCTATTAACAGTCTGTTCATGCTACGGCATGCAAGGATGTAGAGGGTATTGCGCCTGAACCGTTTCTGGGCGTCTCCGACCAATTAAGGCGGCAGTCGCGTAAGGAGGCAGACGAGGTTCATGATCGGAAGTAGCGTTGTTGTTCGGACGCGATCGTGGATCGTCCTGTGTCTGGGGCTGTTGGTCGTCGGTTCACCGGCGGCCCTTGCGGCGGACTGTCCCGGCCATCCGGATGCACTCGGGACCTCCCGCACCCTCGTGGTCGATCCGCGCGAGCATCCGCGCATCGGCACCATGCAGTACCGCGAAACGCTGCCGCTGAAAGACCATGAAGTCGTCCTGACCTTCGACGACGGTCCGCTGCCGAAATATTCGAACCAGATCCTCAAGATGCTCGATGACGAGTGCATCAAGGCGACCTTCTTCATCATCGGCGAGCAGGCCAAGGCGAACCCGGAAGGCGTGCGCAAGCTGATTGCCGCGGGCCACACTGTCGGCACGCACAGCATGAACCATCCGCTGACGTTCGACCGGATGCCGCTCGACAAGGCCGAGGCGCAGATCAACGGCGGCATCGAGTGGACCTCGGCCGCGATGACCGATCCGTCCAAGCTCGCGCCGTTCTTCCGCATTCCTGGCCTGATGCGCGCCGAAGGCGTCGAAAACCTCCTGATCTCGCGCGGCATCCAGGTCTGGAGCGCCGACTTCCCCGCCGACGACTGGCGCCACGTGTCGTCCGACCGCGTCTATCAGCTCGCGATCCAGCGGCTGGAGGCCAAGGGCAAGGGCATCCTGCTGCTGCACGACATCCAGCCGCGGACGGTTGCAGCGCTGCCAAAAATCATCCGCGACCTCAAGGCGCGCGGCTATCGCATCGTGCATGTGGTGCCCGCGACCGCCGACCGGCCGGCGACGCCGACCACGCCGGTGGAATGGCTACTGCATCCGCCGACCGAGACCGTGCCGATCGCGCGCTGGCCGTCCGTGCCGAACTTCGTGTTCGCGCAGACCGAGACGCTGCCGGCGCCGTCGCTTGCCGACCTCAACGCGCAGATCGAGCATCAGCCGCTGCTGCCGCGCAAGACCATGGCGCTGGCGAATGTCGCGGCCACCCTGCCCGTGCCAAACCGCGACCTCTTTGCCATCCCCGAGGGCTCGGTCGAGGTCCTGCTGTCGACGACCTTGTCGCGGCGCGCCGCGGCGCGGCTGGCGATGGCAGCCGAGACGCCCCGTGCAACCAAGGGCAAGACCGGCAAGTCGCGCGGACATCGGACCGCGCACACGGCGCCAGCGGGAGCGAAGCACACCGCGCAGGCTACGGGCACCGCCCCCAAGAGCATTGTCCCCAAGAGCACGGCCAAGAGCACCGCCCCCAAGGGCGCGGCACCGAAGAGTGCCGTGACGCATCCGACCCGCGTCGCCAGCCTGAAGAAGCGCGCGCAGTAAGCTCTATTGCCGCATGATGTTGGCGACGCAGAGCAGCACGATCAGCGCCAGGAAGAACAGGTCCATATAGGACTTGAGCTCGCCGTCGCGGCGCAGCCGGGCAACGTCGGCCACCACCTGCTTGCGCGCGTTCGTTGCGCCCGAACCGTCATTGATCGGAGCCTGCAGGCGCTTGGTCTCCGCCTCCAGCTTCTCGATCTTCTGGAAGAAATAGAACGCACGCAGCGTCGAGGCCGCGCGCATGCCGGCATAGACCAGCACCAGGATCGCGAGGATCGCCCGGTTCTGGTATTTCTCCATGAAATTCAGGCTGAAATAGACCATCGCCATGAAGGCGAAGTTCGTCACGAAGCGGTAGACGAAGCTAAGAAAGACCATGCTGGCTCCAGCCCTGAGCGGTGCGACCGGTCTACCCCATCTTTATTTCGACAAAGATACGATCGCCGGCCGCCTTTTAGCCACGCGCCTTCATAATGCAAGCGAGAGTACCGGGGCCTGCGTGTTCCACGTAAACGCGAGGTTGCCAGCTGCGCGATGGAGATTCACCGGAAGCTACGGTACATTGGCACAGCCACCGCATGTGGGGTCTGCCGATGCCGAAGAAGGGAATCACGGGCCACGACGACTGGGTTCTGACCGAGGCCCTGGCGACCGCGCTCGTCGCGCTGGAGCAGCTCGAACCGAAACACCAGCCGAGCGCGCATATGGACGACATCCGCAAGATGCTGGCGAACGGCAAGGAGCCGTCGGCGGTGAGCCTGCACCTCGCCCAGGCCAAATGCCGCCTGTTTCCGGACACGGATCCGCTCGAGATCTACCGGGAATACGGGATCGGCGACGAATACGGCTGAGCGCGTCGCGCCGGTCCTTCGAGCGCGCTGCTGCCTGGAGCTGAGCGGCAGCCGATCGCTACAACGATCATCCACCTCAATGTTCGCGTGAATTTGAGCTGAGCCGCGAAACGACTTGACGACGGCGCCGCCAGCGAATGTAATGTTATAACATTACATATTTGGTCCCAATGCCCGATCCCAAGCGTCGCCGCCCTATCCCCTTGAAAAGGCTCTTCGATCTCCATGCAAAAGCTCCCCGTCACCGTCTTGTCCGGCTTCCTCGGGGCTGGAAAGACAACTTTGCTGAACCACGTCCTGAACAACCGGCACGGCCTGAAGGTGGCGGTGATCGTCAACGACATGAGCGAGGTGAACATCGATGCGGATCTGGTTCGCGATGGCGGTGCGAACCTGTCGCGGACTGACGAGAAGCTCGTCGAGATGACGAACGGCTGCATCTGCTGCACGCTCCGCGACGACCTCCTGAAGGAGGTGCGCGCCCTCGCCGAGAACGGCCGCTTCGATTATCTCCTGATCGAATCCACCGGCATCTCCGAACCGCTGCCGGTTGCGGCGACCTTCGATTTCCGTTCCGAAGACGGCGAAAGCCTCTCCGATGTGGCGCGTCTCGACACCATGGTCACCGTGGTCGACGCCGTGAACCTGCTCAGGGATTATTCGTCTACGGATTTTCTGGAGCAACGTGGCGAAGCGCTGGCGAACGACAAGCGCACGCTGGTCGATCTCCTCGTCGAGCAGATCGAATTTGCCGACGTGATCGTTCTCAACAAGGTCGACGACGCCCGACCTGAGCAGCGCGAGGCGGCACGGAAAATCATCCGCGCACTCAATCCGGACGCGGATTTGATCGAAGCCAACCACAGCCGGGTCGCTTTCGATCGCATTCTCGACACCGGAAAATTCGACTTCGAGCGGGCGCAGCAGCATCCGCTCTGGTTCAAAGAGCTCTACGGCTTTGCCGATCACGTGCCGGAGACCGAGGAATACGGCGTGACCAACTTCGTCTATCGCGCGCGCCGGCCGTTCGATCCGGAAAAGTTCGACAAGTTCGTCAGGGAGCCCTGGCCCGGCGTCATTCGCGCCAAGGGACACTTTTGGCTCGCGACGCGCCCACAATGGCTTGGCGAGATCAGCCAGGCTGGCACGATCACGCGCACGCAGGCCCTTGGTGCGTGGTGGGCGAGCGTGCCGGCGGAACGATGGCCGGATGATCCGTCCTGGCGGAAGCGGTTGCGTGAGAGCTGGAACGAGATCTACGGCGATCGCCGCCAGGAAATCGTGTTCATCGGCACCGGCATGGACGAAGGCTCGCTCTGCGCCCGTCTGGACGCCTGCCTCGTCCCGGGAAAGCCGGCGATGAACGTCACGGAATGGGCGAAGCTCGCAGACCCCTTCCCGGTCTGGCGCCGCGCGGACGAATCTGCGGAACGCAAATGACCAACGTCGTTCGATTCGTTCCGAAATCCGAGCTCGAGCGGCAGCGCCTCATCCGTGAGGCGCGTGCGATCTACGACAGCATATTCCCGCCGGTTACCGTGTGCGGCGGGCCAGCGGATGATCGCTCAGGCCAAAGTGCGCCCGAGGCGGTCGCCGAAAGCCAACCAAGACAACGGTGAGGCTGAAAGTGGCGCGTTTGGAGGGCGATCGCATTTATTGAAATTTCAATGGCTTGCGGAAATGGGCAAAGAGTCTGGGTGGATCTTCAGCTTTTTCCAGTAGGTTGACCGAGCCTCACAATAGCTTGCGGGACTTCAGCTTGCGGGACTTCGCAACGCGGCGTAACTTTCAACTCCACGTAGCTCATTCGAAAGTAAACTAACGGGTTCGGCCTAGCGGGAGATAGCGATGGCGGATGTCCCATGGCACCTTTCCGGTGACTATTTCGAGAATTGCAGTTGCAGCATCGTGTGTCCCTGCCTCGTGTCGGCGGCTCCCCCGCTGACCGCGCGACCGACCGAGGGCTTCTGTAACGTACCGCTGATCTTCCACGTCGAGAGCGGCCGCTATGGCAACACCGAGCTCGATGGACTCAATGTCCTGGTCATCCTCCACGCGCCGGGCATCATGGCAGATGGAGATTGGTCGGTGGCCGCCTATATCGACCAGCGCGCCAACGATGAGCAGACCGAGGCTCTAGCTGCGATCTTCACCGGCGCCGCCGGTGGTCCGATGGCTGCGTTCACACCGCTGATCAGCAAGAACCTGGGGGTTCGCAAGGTCCCGATCACATTCCGAATCGAGGGCAAGACGCGGTCCGCGGAAATCCCTGAGATTCTGCACATGTCCGTCGACCCGTTGCCGACCATGCATCCGAGCGGGGAAATGTGGGCCAACATCGGCCATCCCGTCAGCCCTGACAGGATGGTGATGGCAGTCGGCGCCGCCGGTAATACGTTCAGCGATCATGGCATGCGCTGGGACAATTCCGGCAAGAACGGCCTCTATGCGCCGATCCGCTGGTCGAACCAGGCGTGATGCAACTCCTGATCCGGCCTTGCGAGAAGGCCGGCAACACTTACTGCAAATGACCGACGGCCCCCTGGAAACCGTGCTGCGGCGCGATCGCTGGATCGTCGGCGGCGCGATCGGGATCATTGTCGCGCTGGCTTGGGGCTATGTGCTCTGGCTCGCCAAGGACATGGACATGGGCGGCATGGACATGACCGGGTTCCGCATGATCCCGGCCGGAATCGGAATCATGTTGCCGGCGAGCGAGCCATGGCGAGCGATCGAGTTCGCGTATGTGTTGCTGATGTGGGTGGTGATGATGGTCGGAATGATGGCACCCTCGGCAGCGCCCATGATCCTCATGTACGCCCGCGTGGGTCGACAGGGGAAAGCGCAGGGCAAGCCGTTCGCTGCGACCGGCTGGTTTGCGGCCGGTTATCTCCTCGCCTGGGGCGGCTTTTCGCTGGCAGCAACCCTCCTCCAATGGGCAATCGAGCGGGCAGTCCTGCTGGATTCCCGGATGACGATCGCCAGCAATCTGCTCAATGCAATCGTGCTGATCGCGGCGGGAGTCTATCAATGGACACCGCTCAAGGACGTTTGTCTCGCCCAATGCCAGTCGCCGTTCCTGTTCCTGATGCGCCACGGCGGCTTTCGCGACGACCTGCGAGGCTGCCTGCTGCTGGGGCTGCGGCACGGAAGCTATTGTGTCGGCTGCTGCTGGGTCCTGATGGCGCTTTTGTTCGTCGGCGGGGTGATGAACGTGCTTTGGATTGCGCTTTTGGCCCTGCTCGTCCTGTTGGAGAAACTTACGCCGATCGGACGATGGATCGCGCGCGCCGCCGGCATTGCGTGCGCGGCCGCCGGCGTCTGGCTACTCGTGTCGTTGCCGCGGTGATGAGCAACCTGCTTGGTGTTCAGTTCGAATTGCCATCGGCAACACCGCAAGTGCAATTCGACCTTACTGTCGCGCCGCGGGCGCCGGAGCGGCGTCGACAAAGCCGACGACAGACTTGAAGCGGCCGTCGTCGGCAATGAAGGCGAAGTCGGTGCCTTTGATGTAGAGCGGTGCATCCGCAGTGGCGCCCGCGACCCAGGAGAAGCGGACATGGTCATGATGGGCTTCAATACCGCTCGCGAGATTGAGCCGGTAGCCAGGAAACTGCCCCTGGGCCTTCGCGATCATGCCGTCGATGGAGTCGTGCCCGCGCCCATCACGAACTCTGTCGACATAGGTGCCGTCCTCGGTCCATGTCGCGGCGACGAGATCGCGCCGTCGCTTCGCGTCCCGCTCGTTCCACGCCGCCAGATACCGCACGACGATGTCGTTGACGCCGACCATCTTGTCTCCCCCATCGCTTGCTCGCTCGGCTGCGACCGCACCTGACGAAAGTCGCGCGCCAAGCGCGGCCATCGTTGATGCCATCAGAAGATTACGCCTGTTCATTCTGTTCTCCCTCGAGCTGCCCCATGCATCGTTCGCGGCGAGCCCCTCGCTGCTGCGCCAGGGTGCGCCGTGCAGTGGAGAGAGTCGATGATCTCGCAAGTCAAATTGTCTGCTCGGAGAACGCGTGCCGCCTCTGCCCCTCGACGACACACATGGAGCCCGACCAGAAAGGTCAACCAGCCCTGGAGGTGAGCGGATTGCTCGCAACCGACAATCTGGTCTCCTCGACCATGTCGTTCACGATGGCGATCGTGGCCTCGTCGGCCGGAAACAGCATTTCGAGAGCAAGCTCCGACAGCGTGACATCTGCGGGTGCACCGAAAACGGTCGTGGTGTTCAGGAACGAGACTCTGCCGAGACGGGTTTGAACACGAAGTGGCGAAACATATCGCTGAGGACCATCTCGCGATGCGAGCGCCACGCTCCCCTTGGGAACCGGGTAGGACGATACTTCGGTCAAAAGAGCGTGGATGACGGGATCCGCCCTCGCCTCGATCTGCTGCTTCAGCACCGTGACGGTGTGGGCGCGCCACTCGACGAAATTCTCGATGCGCGGTCCCATGCCATCAGGATGCAGGATGAGGCGCACGGCGTTGACCGGACTGCGAAGCAGTTCCGGAGAACACCCCTCGTAAAGCTGCGGCAGCGCCGCGTTCGACAGGACGACGTTCCAGTGTCGGTCCAGCACATACGCCGGATAAGGAAGGTGGACCCGGAGGACCTGCTCCATCGCGGATTTGGCGGATGACATCTCTTCGAGAGACCTCTCGGCGAAGGCGGGCGAAAAGCCTGCGGCGAGCAGAAGCACGTTTTGATCCCGCAACGGCAGGTTCAACTGCTCAGCAAGGCGGTGGACCATCTCCCTGCTCGGACGCGAACGACCCGTCTCCAGATATGACAGATGCCGGGTCGAGCTGTTTGCGGCCAGCGCAAGCGCCGTCTGCGACAGCCCCCGGCTGACCCGCCACCTCCGTAGCAATACGCCGAATTCAACTGCGCGGCCGGACATACGACATCCTACCAAGCGCCGCGTCCGCCACACCATGACCTCCGAGGTCATATTCGCGCCGCACGTCAGCGTGTTTTTGACCTACGAGGTTATCGACCGAGCGCGGTCGCGTGAAGCACCCTTCCCGGGCCTGGCGAAGGTCCGAGCCATGGCGCTGGGGCAGGACCAATCATGCCGAGGAGATCATCATGGAGAGCCCAAGCAGTCTGGCCGACCGTTACGTCGCCGTCTGGAACGAGACCGATACGGAGCGGCGCAAGAGCCGGATCGCGGAACTGTGGGGCCCCGAGGGACGGCACTATGTCGGCGACCGCAAGGTCGAAGGCCGGGAAGCCCTCGAGCGACGGGTGCGCGAATCCCATGAGAAGAACGTCAGGAACAATCGCAACCGGTTTCGAGCGGCCGGCGATGCACGCCGGGTGCACGACACCGTGGTCTTTCACTGGGAAATGCTTCCAGCCAGCGGAGATTCCGTTCTGGCCCGCGGGCTCGAATTCCTCGTCGTCGACGACAGCGGAAAAATCGTCGCCGACTACCAGTTCTTTCCAGCCTAAGGGACGACCGCCGTGCAAACGCTGGTCCGTCGCCGGCAATCACGCCCGAACACATGCCGAGGAGAAGCACCGTGCCGGTCACCTATGTCATCAAGTTTGACGTCGTGCCCGAGCAGCGCACGAATTTTCTGCGGCTGCTCGGGGCGGTGCTCGACGCGATGAGAAACGAGCCGACGTTTCATCAAGCGGTCCTGCATCGCGATCCGGCGTCCAAAAATCGCTTCATGCTCTACGAGACCTGGGAGAGCCATGACGAGGTCGTGAACGTTCAGATCAAGCGACCCTATCGAGACGCCTGGCATGAGGCGCTTCCCGCACTGCTCGCACGCGATCGCGATATCGAGGTTTGGGAGTCGCTGCGGAGCGACTATGCTCGAAGTCTTCTGAGCTCCAATTGACGGCGTTACAGCGTCGCCAGCGGAGACTCTACCGCACGAGCGCGGCGTGCCACCTGGTATCCCGTCTCCGGCGTCTGCATCAACTTCCAGGGGGCTTGTTGGCGCAAATTCGCGCCGCAAAAGGGCGGCTTTCAAGCCACCCGGAAACAACACTTAGATTTCAATTGGTTACATGCCTTGGTGCGCTCGGAGGGACTCGAACCCCCACGATTTTACTCACTGCCACCTCAAGGCAGCGCGTCTACCAATTCCGCCACGAGCGCTTTGGGGATGCCGGCTTAGGGCTTGAGGCCTGCCGGATCAACGGCGCCGATCTAACAAATCCATCAGAGGGGTACAAGCCTGCAAAGGCCCCGAATTCCACAAGCTTGGCAGGAAAAATCCGGACCCCTGCCCGGATCGGCCCTATCGAGTGCCCCGGCCCTACAGGATGCCCCGGGGCCGCTACCGCGTGCCCCGGCCCTACCGCGTGCCAGTCGTGCGCGGCAGCATCTGCTTGACCTCGACCGCGATCCGGTTGCGGTCAACCAGCACGACGCCGGAGGCGACCGGCAGGTTGTTGGCGAGAACCTTGACCTCGTCGGCCTCGGTTGCGTCCAGCTCGATGATGGCGCCGCGGGAAAGACGTAATACTTGATGGATTGGCATGGTGGTCGTCCCGAGGACGACCATGAGATCCACGGTGACTTTGTCGAGAGTGGGCACTGTCAGGACCGCCGCAACTTGGGACTTAAGCCAAAGGACTTGGCATTTGCTCCTGAGATGATCACCACGTTATGGTTAGCCAATGGTTAATTCGCCTCAAAACCCCCGCCAAGACCTCGATTTGACGTCGTTTTCCGCCTCCACCGGCGAGCCTGTGGAGTGGCGAATCTCGGACGCGCCGGTGCCCTATCCGGAAGCCGTGGCCGCCATGGAGGCGCGAGTCGCTCAGATCGCCGCCGGCGAGGCGCCCGAGCTGGTCTGGCTGCTCGAGCACCCCCCGCTCTACACCTCCGGCACCTCGGGCAAGGACACCGACCTGCTCGATCCCCGCTTCCCGACCTTCGCCACCGGGCGCGGCGGGCAGCTCACCTATCACGGGCCCGGCCAGCGGGTGGCCTATGTCATGCTCGACCTCAAGCGGCGCCGGCCGGACGTCCGGGCCTATGTCGCGAGCCTGGAGGAATTGATCCTGCGGACGCTCGCCGCCTTCAATGTCCGCGGCGAACGGCGCGAGGACCGGGTCGGCGTCTGGGTGAAGCGCCCGGACAAGGGGCCCGAGCACGAGGACAAGATCGCGGCGATCGGCGTGCGGCTGAAGCGCTGGGTCTCATTCCACGGCATCGCCATCAATGTCGAGCCGGAGCTGTCCCATTTCGCCGGCATCGTGCCCTGCGGCGTCGCCGATCCCCGCTACGGCGTCACCTCGCTGGTCGATCTCGGCCAGCTCGTGACCATGGCCGATGTCGACGTGGCGCTGCGCCAGGCGTTCGAGGAGCTGTTCGGACCAACCCGCGCGCTGGTGGCGGAAGCGGCAGTCTAACTTTTCCTGTTCGAGCCTGACCGGCGCATATTCTCCGCTTGTAGTGGAATCGGCTATGCTTGTGTCAGGTGCCGCCCACGCCTCCCCCCTCCGCCGGGAAAGCAGACCTCATGCCGGGCGAATAGATCATCGGACCGACTGTTCGAGCGCCAGGCATAAGGAGGGATTGCGCTTTCTGCTCGCAATGGGAGGTTTTGACGATGAGACTCTCTGCGCCGATCTATCATCTGAAGCGACGAGCCAAGCGCCTGTCGCGCGAGGAAGGCATTCCGCTCCACGACGCGCTTGACCGCATCGCTGCGGCGGAAGGGTTTTCCGCCTGGAGCATGCTCGCGGCAAAGGCCGCCGCACTCACGCCCGCCAATCGCCTGTTCCCGCAATTCCGCCCGGGTGATCTGGTGCTGGTGGGCGCGCGCCCCGGTCAGGGCAAGACCCTGATGAGCCTCGAACTTGCCGTGGAGGCCATGAGGTCGGGCCATCGCGCTGCGTTCTTCTCGCTCGAATACACCGAGAAAGACGTCTTCGACCGCTTGCGGGCGATTGGCGTGGACCCCGCGCAACTCGCTGACATGTTCGAGATCGACTGCTCCGACGCCATCAGCGCCGACTACGTCGTCAAGCAGATGGCCGCGGCGCCTCGTGGCACGGTCGTGGTGATCGATTATCTGCAACTGCTCGACCAGAGGCGGGAAACTCCTGATCTCGCTGTTCAGGTGCGCGCACTGAAATCCTTCGCGCGCGACGCCGGGCTGATCGTCGTCTTCATCTCGCAGATCGACCGGTCCTATGATCCGTCGGTGAAGCCCTGCCCGGACCTCGACGATATCAGGCTGCCGAACCCGCTGGACCTCAAGCTGTTCGACAAGACGTGCTTCATCAACAATGCCGAAGTCCAGTTCCGCGCGGCGAGCTGATGGCCTCAGGCCGCGGGTGAGTTTCTTCACCCGCGGCCTGCGACCTCACGCCGCCTGCAGCGAAACTTCGAGCTTGCCGGCGATGTAGCGCCGCTCCTGGGTCAGGCCGCCAAAACCGTAGGCATCGCTCTTGACCTCGTCGACGTGCAGATACGTCTCGGGATGCAGCGGGCCCAAAATCTCGGCCATGCGCTTGAACATCGCGGCGAGATAGGCCGCCTTCTCGTCCTTGGTGTTGGTGCCTTCGCTGACATGGACGTCGATCCAGTAGCTGGCAAGCTTCTGCTCGGCGAGCGACTTGCCGCCGGCGAACCAGTCGCCTGCGTCGACCGATTTCACGATAATGGCGGTCACCCTGGGATCCTTGTGCAGGATTTTTGCGGTCAGCTCGGACACGGCGTTGGCGATATCGGCCTTCAGCGACGGCGACTGGCGGGAGGTGGTGTAGGACACGGTGATCAGGGGCATGGTCGTTCTCCTCAAGATGCTGCGCGGAGTTTGCGCGGCGTTGATGAGAAGCTAGACCTTGCCCCGTCATTTCGATATCTTATCCTTACTGATACCAGTGATAATGATACGTAATGACAGCAACCCTCGACATCGCCACCATCAAGGCCTTCCTGCTGGTCGCCGACCTCCAGAGTTTTACGCGTGCCGCCGAAGCGCTCGGCACGACGCAGGCCGCCGTCAGCCTGAAGCTGCAGCGGCTGGAGACATTGCTGGGAAAGCGCCTCGTCGAGCGCTCGCCGCGGGCGGTCCGGCTCACCGCCGACGGCGCCGCGTTCCTCGATCGCGCCCGCGCACTGATGGAAGCGCATGACCGCGCACTCTCAGGCGAGGCGCCGACCGCACAGTCGCTCTCGCTTGGCATCTCCGATCACGCCGCGGGCCCCGAGCTGGTGCCGCTGCTCGAACGCCTGCACGCAATGTCATCGAACCTCACCCTCGCCGTCACCATCGGCTTCTCGCGCGAGATGCAGGACGCCTACGACGCAGGTCAGCTCGATGCCGTGATCGTCCGCCAGGAAGGCAGCCGCCGCGGCGGCGAAAAGCTGGCCGAAGACGAGTTCGGCTGGTTCGCGTCACGGCGCTTCACTCTGCCGAAGGGTGAGCCGCTGCCGCTCGCAACCCTCGCCCCGCCCTGCGGCGTCCGCGCCGTCGCCGTGCGCGCGCTCGACAAGGCCGGCATCGCCTGGCGCGAACGCTTTGTCGGCGGCGGCGTTACGGCGGTGGTCGCGGCCGCGCTTGCCGGGCTCGCAATCGCACCGCTCGCGCGCCGGATCGCGCCGGCAGGCCTGATCGACATCGGGCCTGTGCACAAGCTGCCGAAGCTCGGCAGCTCGAAGGTAATGCTGCATTCGAAGGTCAGCGATCCCGCCAAGCTCGCGGCGCTGCGTGCGGTGGCGGCGACGTTCCGAAGCGTGGCAGCCTAGCGCTTAGGCTGCCCTTCCTCGCCCGCATACTTGCCCGCGGCAAACCAATAGACGATTCCCGCGAGAGCTCCGGCCAGTACAAAGAGCAGCCCCAACGGATGGTTGGCCCCAACGGTGATCCGCCAAATGAATGCACCGATCGCCGCACCGGCAGGAACGTAGAACAACACAGAGCGAATGCGGAGCGCTTCCCCGAACAAGATCACGAGTGCGGCCGGCATCCCACTGAGCAGGCAGACCAGGATCAAGATCAGCGGCAAGACAAACAAGACCAAGGTGATGATACCGCCGAGGTTCTCCTCAAGACCCCGGTACGGCAGGGACAGGATCATCGCGATGACCGGCAATGCCGCCAATGTCGTCGCTGCCGTCAAGCATCCCCGAAACCAACCGTTCACCACACGCGGGCAGCTATCGCAAGACATGACATCACCTCACAAAATCGCCTCGAACGCGCTGCGCAGCGTTTCGTGCCGAAAGACAAAACCGCGGCTCAGCGCCTTGTTCGGCAGCACGCGCTGACCGCCGAGCAGAAGCTCGTCGGCAAAGCCGCCGCCGATCCGGCGCAACAGGCCGCCGGGAATACGGAACACCGCGGGCCGGTGCAGGCGGCGGCCGAGCTCCTCGGTGAACTTTGCGTTGGTGACCGGGATCGGCGCGGTGGCGTTGACGGGCCCAGCGAGATCGGGCGTCGCCATCACATAGGCAATCAGCCGGATCAGATCGTCGCGCTCGATCCAGGACATCCACTGCCGCCCGGTGCCGAGCGGACCGCCGAGGCCGAACTCGAACGGCGTCAGCATGCGCGTGATGAAGCCGCCTTCGGTGCCAAGCACGAGGCCGATGCGCAAATAGACCACGCGGACACCGAGCTCCTCGGCCGGCCGCGCCGCGGTCTCCCAGGCCGCGCAGAGCTCGTGGCTGAAGCAGGCATGAGACTTGGCCGATTCCGTCAGCACCTGGTCGGCCCAGAGGCCGTACCAGCCGATCGCGGAGCCGCTGACGAGCACCTCCGGCTTGCGCTCGAGCCGCGCGATCAGTTTTACGACCTCGCCGGTCATGTCGATCCGCGAGCCGAGAATCTTCGCGCGCTTCGCCTCGGTCCAGAGGCCGTTGCCGATCGGCTCGCCGGCGAGATTGACGATTGCGTCGATTGGCGTGTCCGCGGCGAGCTGATCGAGGCTCGTGATCAGCGTGACCGGCGGCGGCAGCATCTCGGCCTTCGCGGGGTTGCGGATCAGCGCGATGACGTGATGCCCTGCCCCGCTGAGGCTCGTCGCAAGGCGGCTGCCGATGAAGCCGGTCGCGCCAGTGATCAGCACGGTCTTGCGACCGGGCAGCTTTTCGACGAGCCCCTGCGCGGGGACGCTTCGCATGCGGCCGAGCCGGCGCATCGCCGCAAAATCCCTGACGCCGCAGAGCGCCGCTCCGACGGCGCAGGCGGTCGCCGCAATGCTGAGCAGGCCTTGATGCACGACGGTCACGCCAAACGGTTGCATCCCCCAATCGATCAGCACCGGCAACAGCAGCACCAGGATGGCGCCGTAATTGATCGCCAGCAGTGTGTGATTGATCCGCTCGCTCGGTGGCAGCTTCCGGCTCAGATCCTCCTCGACGAAATCCATCAGCGTGATCACGATCTCGGCGACCAGGACTGCCACGATCAGCAGTGCCAGCACGCCATGGACTTCGAGCCAGCCGAGCACAACGAACAGCAGCGCATAGAGCATGTTGCGGATACCGTGCAGCTTCAATTCGAAGCGCTGCGACGGGCGCCAGGCCAGGCGCTCGGTGAATTCGTGGTGATAGAAGGTGTCGAACACGCCCATCACGATCTGGATGGCGATGAGGGTCCACAACAGCGGCGTCATGATACGGCCTCCCTGAAGACGGCGGACTGGTGGATCAGAGCGCCGTAACGCGGGTGAGTGACATCGAGGGTGAAACGAAACGCGCCTTCGCCGAGATCGCTATGGGTCACCGTGAGATCGCCGGGCGTGAGCCATTGCGGCAGCGGGATCCACAAGCGTCCGAGCTGGAGTCCGTAGCCGGCACTGCGGAAGGTCAGGGCCTGTCCCTCGACCGCGATGCGGAGCGCCATCGAGACGCCGAAGCCAACATACTCTTCGAGTCCGGTCGGGCCGGCAAAACGCTTGGCGGAATGGATCACTTGCGGAAAGCCGCGCTTGCGCGCGCAGATGCGGGTCCAGGTCTGGCCGCCGGTCGCACCGTGCTCGGTGACGGTCACGATCATAGGGACACCGGTGTCGCGGCCGGTCGGCAGCGGTCCGCCGATCAGGCGGGCGGCCAGCGCGAACCACTAGCCGATGTCGCTGAAGCTGACCTCGTCGACCACGCCGACATAGACGACGCTGTCGCCGTCAGCGACGCGTTTTGAAAAGCGCCGCCAGGTCGCGAGCGGCAACCGGCCCCAATCCTCGTCCGACAGCAACCCGCGGAAGCGGCGGTCGTCGAGCAGTTTGACGTGAGCGGAGGGAGATGCGCTGGAGTCTGATAATCGAGCGGACGTCATCGCACCCTCCTCAACGCTATTTGGCCTTGCCCAGCGGCAGCAGGTTGGCGATCTTCTCGCCAAGCCGCATCAAGGCGACCAGCCGCGGCCGCGGCACCTTCAGCATCTGCATGAACCAGTGGTCGGCGAGCTCGGTGAAGGCGAGCATCTCCTTCAGCCGTTTGGCTGCGACCGGATTGATGGTGGGATCGTCGGCGGCATCGGACACGCAGGCCCGGAGCGCCGTGATCGCCGGATCGAGCTCCCGCTCCTTGCGCCGCGCCGCGATTCTCGCGGCGACCTCCCAGATGTCGGTCTCGGCCTCGTAATGGTCGCGGCGGTCGCCGAGGATCGGCACCCGCCGGATCAGGTTCCAGGCGAGCAGCTCCTTCAGCGAGTTCGAGACATTGGAGCGCGCCATGCCGAGCGTGTCGGCGATGTCCTCGGCCGTCATCGGCGCCTCGGCGAGATAGAGCAGCCCGTGGATCTGGCTGACCGAGCGGTTGACGCCCCACCCGTCCCCCATGTCGCCCCAATGCAGGATGAAGCGCTCGACGGCGGCGGGCAGTTTCTTCTTTCCGGTTATTTCTGTCATAACAGAAATATCTGACGAACGCGACTGATTGTCAAGAGCGCGCTCCGCGGCTTGCGTCCTGTATACCGTCCGTCGTATTTGCCTAAAAAGCGGCCCAGAGAACGGGAACCAAACGCCCTTCCGGGCGTTTGCCCCGGTTCCAGGCGGGTTGAGAATGACGACAAAGTCCAGTCAACAGAGAGACTTGTTCGAAAGCGAGCGCAGTTTTCGGCTGTTGGTGGAAGGAGTCGCGGACTACGCGCTCTACATGCTCGATCCCACCGGGATCATCACGAGCTGGAACATCGGCGGCGAGCGGATCAAGGGCTATTCGCCCGGAGAGATCCTCGGCCAGCATTTCTCGCGCTTCTACACCGAGACCGACCGCGCCAACGGCAAGCCCGCGCGCGCCCTCGGCATCGCGCGGGACCACGGCCGCTACGAGGAGGAAGGCTGGCGCGTCCGCAAGGATGGCACGTTCTTCTGGGCGAGCGTCATCATCGATCCGATCTACGAGCACGGCAACCTGGTCGGCTTCGCCAAGATCACCCGCGACATCACCGAGCGGCGCAATTCGCAGCTCAAGCTCGAAGCGATGCAGAGGCAACTTGCCGAGTCGCAGAAGTTCGATGCGCTCGGACAGCTCACCGGCGGCGTCGCGCACGACTTCAACAACCTCCTGATGATCATCAGCGGCAGCCTTCACATCCTCAAGAAGCGCGATGAGGACGAGGCCAAGATTCAGCGCGCGATGTCCGCGATCGAGACCGCAACCAAGCGCGGCGCCGCACTGACCGGCCAGCTCCTGACCTTCGCGCGACGGCAGAGCGTCAATCCCCAGGCGATCCGCCTCGGCGACCGCATCGAGGCGATCCGCGAAGTGCTTCACGCCGGCGTCGGGAGCGCCGTTCGTCTCGCCTTCGACATCGACCGCGAGGTCTGGTCGGTCAAGGCTGATGTCTCCGAGCTCGAGACGGGGCTGCTCAATCTCGTCATCAACGCTCGCTATGCCATGCCCGACGGCGGTACGGTGACGGTCGGCGCACGCAACGTCGTCCTGGATGATCCGCTCCACAGCGGCGAGTTCGTCGCCATCACCGTCGCCGATACCGGGCTTGGCATCCCCTCCGACGTCGTCGACAAGATCTTTGAGCCGTTCTTCACGACCAAACCCGTCGGAAAAGGCACCGGCCTCGGCCTGTCGCAGGTGCACGGCTTCGCCCATCAGGCGGGCGGCACGGTCAAGGTCGCAAGCGAGCTCGGCAAGGGCACGACCTTCACCATCCTGCTGCCGCGCGAAACCGCGACCGCACCGATCGAGATCCCTGAAGCGGTACCGGTTCCCGGCAACGGCACCGTGCTGCTGGTCGAGGACAATCCCGATGTCGCGATCGTCAGCATCGGCTTGTTGGAGCAGCTCGGCTATCGCGTGCACCGGGTTGCCGACGCCGAGTCCGCCTTGCGCGAGCTCGAGAAGAACGGCGTCGACTTCGTGTTCACCGACATCGTGATGCCCGGCAAGATGGATGGGCTCGGTCTCGCCCATCATCTGCGCCAGATCCACCCTGGCCTGCCGATCCTGCTCGCCACCGGCTATAGCGAAGCCGCCGCCGATGTCCGCGGCGACTTCCCGATCCTGCGCAAGCCCTACGAGATCCACGAGCTGAGCGAGGCGATCTCGAAGCTGCCGCGGTGATAGCACGCGCGGCACAAAGAACGTGGATGCCCGGGACAAGCCCGGGCATGACGACCTCTTCGGAGAGCGCACCTACACAGTCGGCAGAACCGAGAACTTCTCCCCTGCCTTGCGCAGATTCAGTTCATCGACACTTGCCGTCTCGCTGGTGACGCTGTCCACGCGCGAGGACGGCGGGCCGTGGCGGCATAGCGCGACCATGTCGGCGACATGCTTCGGTGTTCCTGCGAACAGCGCCTCCACGCTGCCGTCGCGGCGGTTGCGGACCCAGCCTTCCAGCCCGCACGTGGTGGCTTGAAACTCGACCCAGGCCCGATAGCCGACGCCCTGGACGCGGCCGCGGATCATGACTTGGAGGATCGCCTGGCTCACTTTTTCAGCCCGAGAAGATCGGCGCTGCGCGCCTTGACGTCGGCCTCGCGCATGACGCGGTTGGTCAGGTCCGGCGATGGCAGGCCTTTGAGGTTCTTCGGCAGCGTGCCCTCGCGCAACGCTTTCTGCGTCTCGTAGACGGCCTGCGTGGCAGCCGCGATCGGCGCGTGGCCCTGAAGCGCGATGCGGACGCGCTGGCCGGCGAGATAGTCGATCGCGTTCAGTTCGTCCGGCGCACCGCCGAGCACGATCGGCAGATGGGTAGCTGATACGATGGCCTCGAGCTCGGCGCGCGACTTGATGCCGGTGAAGAACAGCGCGTCGACGCCGGTCGCCTCATAGGCCCTGGCGCGGCGGATCGCATCCTCGATCGAGGTGACCGAGGCAGCTCCAGTGCGGCCCATGATGACGAGCGAGGGATCGCTGCGGCCGTCCAGCGCCGCCTTCATCTTGCCGACGCCTTCTTCCAGCGAGATCAGCTGCGTCTTGGCCTCGCCAAAGGCGGCCGGCAACAGCGTGTCCTCGATGGTGAGGCCGGCGGCGCCCGCGGTCTCCAGCTCCTGCACCGTGCGGCGCACGTTGAGCGCATTGCCATAGCCGTGATCGGCATCGACCAGCACCGGCAGCGTCGCCGCGCGCGACATCCGCCGCATCTGCTCGGCCAGCTCGGTGAGCGTGATCAGCGTGACATCGGGGTCGCCGAGCACCGCGAGCGAGGCCACCGAGCCGCCGAACATGCCGAGCGGAAAGCCGAGATCCGCGGCGATGCGGATGGAGATCGCGTCATAGACCGAGCCGGGATGAACGCAGGCCGAGCCGTTCAGGATCGAACGCAGTTTTTCGCGGCGGGAACGAAAGGCCATGGTGCCCTCTCAACTGTTGCGACGCAGCCGCAACATACTCCGTCATTGCGAGCGCAGCGACTTGTCCGCCGAAGCCTTGGCGAAGGCGGAAGCAATCCAGAAATGCGTCACCCAGACCTTACGCAAACTCCAGAATCAGCGCGTCCACCGCGAGCGTCGCGCCCGCGCTGGCGTGGATCTTCTTCACCGTGCCGTCCTGCTCGGCGCGGAGCACGTTCTGCATCTTCATGGCTTCGACCACCGCGAGCGTCTCGCCGGCCTTGATCTCCTGCCCTTCGGTCACCGCGATCGAGACCACGAGGCCCGGCATCGGGCAAAGCAGCTTCTTGCCGGAGTCTGAGGCCGTGGTCACCGGCATCAGCCGCGCCGAGGCTGCTTCCGCCTCGGTCCAGACATAGACCGGCACCTCGACGCCCTGATGCGCAAGGCGGATGCCGTTGGCGATCGGGCGCGCCTGCACCGCGACGAAATGGCCGTCGATGGTGCCCTGCCAGACCGGATCGCCCGGCTTCCATGGCGACTGCAGCAGATGCGCGTTGCCGGCCTTGCCTTCGGCATCGACGAAGCGGATCGTGATCGCATCGCCCTCGCGTCCGACCTCGAGCAGAATCTCCTGGCGGTCGAGCCAGACCGCGCGGCGACGCTCGCGCTGCACGATGCGGCCGCCCATCTGGCCCGAGATCTGCCGTTTGCGCTCGCCGAGCACGTGGTCGATGGCGGCGCCGACCGCGGCGATCCGCCGCGCGACCTCGCCTTCGGGCACGCGCACGGCAAAGCCCTTGGGGAATTCCTCGGCGATGAAACCGGTCGAGAGCCGTCCCTCGCGCCAGCGCGGATGGTGCATCAGCGCCGACAGGAACGGGATGTTGTGCCTGATACCCTCGACATAGAACGAATCCAGCGCGGTGGCCTGCGCTTCGATCGCGGCCGCGCGCGACGGCGCATGCGTGACGAGCTTGGCGATCATCGGATCGTAATGGATCGAGATCTCGCCGCCCTCCTGCACGCCGGTGTCGTTGCGCACGGTGATGCCGTCCTGGCTCGCTTCGGCCGGCGGGCGATACTTCACGAGGCGTCCGATCGAGGGCAGGAAGTTACGAAACGGATCCTCGGCGTAGAGGCGGGATTCCACCGCCCAGCCGGTGAGCGTCACGTCCTTCTGGCTGATCGCGAGCTTCTCGCCCGCGGCGACGCGGAGCATCTGCTCGACGAGGTCGATGCCGGTGACGAGCTCGGTGACGGGATGCTCGACCTGGAGGCGCGTGTTCATCTCCAGGAAGAAAAAGCTCTTGTCCTGCCCCGCGACGAATTCGACGGTGCCGGCGGAGTCGTAATTCACCGCCTTGGCGAGTGCGACGGCCTGCTCGCCCATCTTGCGGCGGGTGGCCTCATCGAGCAGCGGCGACGGCGCCTCCTCGATGACCTTCTGGTTGCGGCGCTGGATCGAGCATTCGCGCTCGCCGAGATAGATGACGTTGCCGTGCTTGTCGCCCAGCACCTGGATCTCGATGTGGCGGGGATCGACGATGAACTTTTCGACGAAGACGCGGTCGTCGCCGAACGAGGCTTTCGCCTCGGCCTTGGCAAGGTTGAAGCCCTCGGCGACCTCGCTCTTCGAATGCGCGATGCGCATGCCCTTGCCGCCGCCACCGGCGGAGGCCTTGATCATCACGGGATAGCCGATCTCGTCGGCGATCCTCACCGCATGCTTGTCGTCCTCGATGACGCCGAGATAGCCCGGCACGGTCGAGACGTTGGCCTTCGCGGCGGCCTTCTTGGATTCGATCTTGTCGCCCATCGCCGCGATCGCGCCCGGGTTCGGGCCGATGAAGACGATGCCGGCGGCCTCAAGCGCGCGCGGAAACGCCTCGCGCTCGGACAGGAAGCCGTAGCCGGGATGCACGGCCTCGGCGCCCGTCTTGCGGCAGGCCTCCACGATCTTCTCGATCACCAGATAGCTCTCGGCGGCCGCGGGCGGGCCGATCAGCACGGCCTCGTCGGCCATCTCGACATGGAGGGCATCGCGGTCGGCCTCGGAATAGACCGCAACCGTCTGAATTCCCATGCGGCGAGCGGTCTTGATGACCCGGCAGGCGATTTCGCCGCGATTGGCGATCAGAATGCGTTTGAACATGCTTTTCTTGAGTCTCGACCTTGGGCGGGACCCTTCCCTGGCCGTTGGGGCCTGTGGGGGACGGGCCGTGTGGCCCCCGTGGTACATTAAAATGGGCCGGAGGCAACGGTCTAAATCCGCGCCCTCTGGCGTACCAGCGCAAGACCGAAATGGGCCTGGTGAGCCCATGCGCGGACTTACGGCTTCGCGGCCTTGGCCACGTCCCGGACCAAGCCGTGAATGAAGCCCAACTTGCCGACCACCGCCGGCGACAGGATGAAGGGATAGAGGTCGCGCAGCCCCATGGCGCGGTTGACGCTGTTGATGGCGAAGGTGAAGGGCAGCCATGCATTGACGAGTGCCTCGACGTCCCTCGTCTCATAGGGGTTGAAACGGATGCGTGCCGTCAACTCCCCGTCGCGATCGACCCTGGGCCGCACCTCCATGCCGAACTCGGAGGCCATCTCCAGGGTATCGACGATGTGGAGATAGTGCGCCCAGGTCTCGGCGAAATCCTCCCAGGGATGCATGGTGGCATAGGCCGAGACGTAGGTCTGCTGCCAGTCCGGCGGCGCGCCTTCGGCATAATGGAGCTGCAAGGCCTGGCCGTAATCGGCGGAATCGTCGCCGAACACGGCGCGGCATTGCTCCAGCCTGCCGCCCTCGCGCACCAGCACGTCCCAGAAGTAGTGGCCGACCTCGTGGCGGAAATGCCCGAGCAGCGTGCGGTAGGGCTCGCCCATCTCGAGCCTGCGCCGCTCGCGCTCGATCTCGTCGGTCTCGGTCAGCGCGATCGTGATCAGGCCGTTGTCATGGCCGGTCATGATCGTCTGCCCGCTGTTCGGATCGTCGGCGAGGAAATTGAAGATCAGCCCATGTTCGGGATTTTCCTGCCGCGTCTGGAGCGGCAGCTTCCAGCGGATCAGGGAATAGAACAGCCGGTGTTTCGCCACCTCCAACTCGCGCCAGCCGGCAAGCTGAACCGGATCGGACAGATCGGGCACGATGCCGTTGTGGCGGCAGGCGCGGCAATAGCCGGTGGTATCGCCCGCATCCGTCAGCCAGTTGCACGCATCGTACTCGGCATTGCGGCAGAGCATCCGCCCCTTGCCCTTGTCGGCGAGCGTCATCCAGGCCTCGCCGTCGGGCTCGATCGCCGACATCGTCTCCTTCTCCGGCAGGAACGCGACGCGGTGGCCGCAGCGTTCGCAGGCGCGGTTCTCGAAATAGAGGACGTTGCCGCAGTCCTGGCAGACAAAGAGCTTCAAGATTTAGCCTCTTCGGGAAGGGAGTTTTATGATTAAGAGTTGCGGCGCCTCGCAAATACGCGCACGGGGGCTCATCGTTCCAACATTCGGGAACAAATAGCCAGACCCGGCGTTCGTTCATACCCGCCCCTGCGATCGGTGGCGCCTTTCCGTCCATATTCCCTTTTGAGCAATGGCTATCACGCTTTGTCTGTGTGAATATCGGCCCGGCACGTGCGCTCTTGCATCACAACGGCCGACACCTTGAACGACCCCTTGCCCGATATCACCGCCTCCGAAAGGCTGCGCCAGCACCTCGAAGAGATCGCGCGCGAGCGCGACAACGCCTATCACGCGCTCCAGGAGCGCGAGGCAGAGCTGGCGCGTATCCAGCGCATCGGCAAGGTCGGCGGCCTCGAGGTCGACTTACGCGAAGGCTTCAAGAACCGCCGCTCGCCGGAGTATCTGATGCTCCACGGGCTGCCGGCGGATGCCGCCGACGAGTCGCATCAGGATTGGGTCAACCGCATCCATCCCGAGGATCGCGACGCCGCGGTCGAGCACTTCCTCGATGCGCTGGCCGGGACGAACGAAGACTACACCGCCGAATACCGCATCATCCGCCCCAACGACGGCGAGACCCGCTGGATCCGCGTTGTCGCCAAGATCGAGCGCAACAGCGACGGCCGCGCCATTCGCCTCGTCGGCGCCCATATCGACGTCACCGCCCAGGCGCTCGCGCGCGAGACGCTGCGCGAGAGCGAGGAGCGTTTCCGGCTGATCGCCGACAGCGCGCCGGTGCCGATCTGGGTCACGAAGCTCGACCGCACGCGCTCCTTCGCCAACCAGGCCTATGTCGACTTCGTCGGCCTGCCCTACGATCAGGCCATCGCCTTCGACTGGCGCAAGGTGCTGCATCCCGACGACCTGCCGCATGTGCTGCAGCAATCGGTCCAGGGCGAAGCGTCGCTGAAACCGTTCGTGCTGGAGGCGCGATACAGGGACGCATCCGGCGAATGGCGCTGGCTGCGCTCGGAATCGCAGCCGCGCTGGGACCCGACCGGCAAGCATATCGGCTTCATCGGCGTCGCCCACGACATCACCGTCGCCAAGCAGGCCGAGATCGAGCTGCGGCAACTCAACGAAACGCTGGAAGAGCGTATCGTGGAGCGCACCGCCCAGCTCGAATCCAACGAGGCGCGGCTGCGCGCCATCCTGGAGACCAGCAACCAGTATCAGGGCCTGGTCAACCTCGAGGGCGAATTGCTCTATGCCAACAAGACCGCGCTCGACGGCATCGGGGCGAGCGCCGCGGACGTGATCGGCAAGCCGTTCTGGGACACGCCCTGGTTCACCGGCACCCACGGCATGAGCGCAACCGTGCGCAAGGCCTTCGACACCGTGCTCAGAGGCGAAGCGGTACGGCTGGAGATGCGCCTGCGCTTGCCCATCGGGGAGCGCGATTTCGACTTCGGCATGCGTCCCGTGCGCGACCGCCACGGCAACATCACCGGTGCGGTGCCCGAGGCCGTCGACATCACCGAGCGCCGCCGCGGCGAGGAAGCGCTGCGGCAGTCGCAGAAGATGGAGGCGATCGGCCAGCTTACCGGCGGCGTCGCCCACGACTTCAACAACCTCCTCACCATCATCCGCTCCGCGACCGACTTCTTGCGCCGCCGCGAGCTGCCGGAAGAACGCCGCCGCCGCTATGTCGACGCCATCTCCGACACCGTGGAGCGCGCCTCCAAGCTCACCGCGCAGCTTTTGGCCTTTGCGCGCAGGCAGCCGCTGAAGCCGCAGATCTTCAACGTCGGCAGCCAGGTCGAGGGCGTGGCGCAACTGGTCCGGCCGCTGGTCGGCGGCCGCATCGAGATCGGCGTCGAGGTCAACGATGCCGACTGCTTCACGGTGGCCGACGTCGCGCAGTTCGAGACCGCGCTGATCAACCTCGCCATCAACGCCCGCGACGCCATGGAGGGCGAAGGCCGCCTCACCATCGCCGTGCGCAAGGTCGCGGGCATCCCGAGCCTGCGGGCGCAGTCGGCGCGCGGCGGCGACTATGTCGCGATCTCGGTCGCGGACACCGGCAGCGGCATCGCGCCTGAAAACATCGACGCCATCTTCGAGCCGTTCTTCACCACCAAGGAGGTCGGCAAGGGCACCGGCCTCGGCCTCAGCCAGGCCTTCGGCTTCGCGAAGCAGTCGGAGGGCGACATCGCGGTGACGAGCACGCACGGCGAAGGCGCGACCTTCACCATCTACCTGCCGCAGGCGCACAGCCCTGCCGCGGAAAAGGACTCTGCGGCGCTGACCAGCGAAGGCGCCACCACCGGGCGCGGCTATCGCGTGCTCGTGGTCGAGGACAATGACGACGTCGGCCAGTTCTCGACCGAGCTGCTGGAAGACCTCGGCTATGTCGTCCGCCGGGTCGCCAACGCCAATGCGGCGCTCGCCATTCTCGGCGAGAACGAATTCGCCGTCGACCTCGTCTTCTCCGACGTCATCATGCCCGGCATGAACGGCGTCGAACTCGCCGGCGTCATCCGCGAGCGCTATCCGGGCCTGCCCGTCGTGCTCACCAGCGGCTACAGCAACGTCCTCGCCGAGAACGCCCATCGCGGGTTCGAGCTGATCCAGAAGCCATATTCGGTGGAATCGCTGTCGCGGATATTGCGCAAGGCGATCACGGAGAAGCTGTCGGTGGCCAGGTGAGTGCGACGTTCACGAGCGGCTGCTACGCACTCCGTCATTGCGAGCGTAGCGAAGCAATCCAGAATTTTTCCGCAGAGACAGTCTGGATTGCTTCGTCGCTACGCTCCTCGCAATGACGGCGCTAAGCGCTCCGTCCCCAAGCAACGGATATCGATGACATGAAACCCGCCCTCCTCTCCGCCTGGCAAACCTGGGCGCTGCTCTCGGCCTGCTTTGCGGCGCTGACTGCGATCTTCGCCAAGGTCGGCGTCGAGAACATCAATCCGGATCTGGCGACGTTCATCCGCACAATCGTGGTGCTGCTCGCTTTCTCGGTGCTGCTGTTCTTCACCGGACAATTCGCGGTGCCGTCGGCGGTCTCGTCGAAGACTTGGCTGTTCCTGGTGTTGTCGGGGCTCGCGACCGGCGCATCCTGGCTGTGCTATTTCCGTGCGCTGAAGCTTGGCCCCGCGACGCTGGTGGCACCGATCGACAAGCTCAGCGTCGTGCTGGTGGCCCTTTTCGCCTTTGCCTTTCTCGGCGAGCGTCCGACTGGACAGGGCTGGCTCGGCATCGCCATGATCGGCGCCGGCGCGGTGCTGCTGGCTGTGAAGTTTTGAGGGGCGGAACCAAGGTGGCGTGAGATCGGTTTCTGGCCAGTCGCTTCCTAGCCTCGATCGAGAGACCGATGTCGAGCCAAGCCTCCCATCTTCCCACCGACCAGACGGGACGCGCCGGCCGCGCGCTGGATGCGGCCAACTTCTTCCTCGCCGACGTCCGCGACGGGCTTGGGCCCTATCTTGCCGTCTATCTCCTCACCGAGCAGCACTGGGACGAGGCGCGCATCGGCCTCGTGATGTCGATTGCGACCATTGCCGGCATCGTGGCGCAGACGCCGGCCGGCGCGCTGATCGATGCAACGCGGGCGAAGCGGCTGGCGATGGTCATCGCCGCCATCATGGTGACGCTGGCGTCACTGTCGCTGCCGCTGTTTCCCACCTTCCTGCCGGTCGCGGTCTCGCAAGGCATCGCACAGGCCGCCGCGGTGATCTTTCCGCCCGCGATCGCCGCCATCTCGCTCGGCATCTTCGGTCATGCCGCCTTCACCCGGCGGATCGGCCGCAACGAGACCTTCAATCACGCCGGCAATGCAGTCGCCGCCGGGCTGGCGGGACTTTCCGCCTATTGGTTCGGTCCGACCGTGGTGTTCTACCTCCTCGCGGCCATGGCGGTCGCAAGCCTCGTGAGCATTCTCGCGATCCCCGCTCGCGCCATCGACCATGACCTCGCCCGCGGACTGCACGAAGCCGATATCGGTGACCTGCCGGAACAGCCCTCAGGTCTCGCGGTGCTCCTGACCTGCCGCCCCCTCCTCGTCTTCGCGGTCTGCGTCGTGCTGTTTCACCTGTCCAACGCGGCCATGCTGCCGCTGGTCGGGCAGAAGCTCGCGCTGCAGGACAAGAACATGGGCACCAGCCTGATGTCGGCCTGCATCGTCGCAGCGCAAATTGTGATGGTGCCGTTCGCGATGCTGGTCGGCGCGAAGGCCGATCGCTGGGGCCACAAGCGTTTCTTCCTCGCCGCATTGTTGATCCTGCCCATTCGCGGCGCGCTCTATACGCTCTCCGACAATCCGTTCTGGCTGGTCGGCGTGCAGCTTCTGGACGGCGTCGGCGCCGGCATCTTTGGCGCGATCTTCCCCGTGATCGTCGCCGACCTCATGCGCAACACCGGCCGCTTCAACGTCGCGCAGGGCGCCGTCATCACCGCCCAGAGCATCGGCGCGGCGCTGTCCACGACGCTTGCGGGCCTTGTCGTGGTCGGCGCCGGCTACAGCGCGGCGTTCATCACGCTCGGCGCGGTCGCCGCGATCGGTGCCATCGTCTGCCTCCTCGCTTTGCCCGAGACCCGGCAAGCACAGGGGAAGACAGCGGCTCCAGCATCGGTTATCGCTGCCGAATGAACCGACCAAACCTCAAGGACTGAACGTGCCGTCTGACGCCATCTGGGCCTGGAGCATCATCGTCGCCGCGACCGCAGGCGTCATCTTTCGGCCCTTTCGCCTGCCCGAGGCGATTTGGGCCGTGATCGGCGCCGGCGCCCTGGTGCTGCTCGGGCTCCTGTCGTGGCAGGATGCGCTCACAGGCATCGAGAAAGGCGTCGACGTCTATCTCTTCCTGATCGGCATGATGCTGATCGCCGAGCTCGCCCGGCTCGAAGGCCTGTTCGACTATCTTGCCGCCCTTGCGGTCGAATATGCAGCCGGCTCGCCGCAGCGGCTGTTTCTGCTGATCTATCTCGTCGGCACGGTCGTCACCGTGCTGCTCTCCAACGACGCCACCGCGATCGTGCTGACGCCCGCCGTCTACGCCGCGACGCGCGCGGCCGGCGCCAAGCCGCTGCCCTATCTCTTCGTCTGCGCCTTCATCGCCAACGCTGCGAGCTTCGTGCTGCCGATCTCGAACCCGGCCAATCTCGTGGTGTTCGGCTCGCGCATGCCGCATCTGACCGAATGGCTGCGTCAGTTCGCCCTGCCCTCGCTCGCCTCGATCGTACTGACCTATGTCGTGCTGCGCCTCACCCAGCATCGCGCGCTGAAGGCGGAGACCATCGAGCGCCGCGTGCCGCACAAGGTGCTCAGCCGCGGCGGCAAGCTGACCGCGATCGGCATTGTCGCGATCGGCGTCGTGCTGATCACGGCCTCCGCGCTCGACAAGCAGCTTGGCCTGCCGACCTTCATCTGCGGCGCCGTGACGACCGGCCTCGTCCTGCTGCTCAGCCGTCAGTCGCCCATGCCGGTGCTGAAGCACGTGTCCTGGAGCGTGCTGCCGCTGGTCGGCGGGCTTTTCGTGATGGTGGAAGCACTGGTGAAGACTGGCGTGATCGGCCATCTCAGCGCACTTCTGCACGAGGCCGTCGCGCAGTCCGTACCCGGGGCCGGCTGGAGCGTTGGGATCGCCACCGCCGTCGCCACCAATATTGCCAATAACCTGCCGGTCGGCCTCGTCGCCGGGTCGATCGTGGCCGCCGATCACCTGCCCACCTCGGTCGTCAGCGCCATCCTGATCGGCGTCGACCTGGGACCGAACTTCTCGATCACCGGTTCGCTCGCGACCATCCTGTGGCTGGTTGCGCTCCGCCGCGAGAAAATCGAGGTCGGCGCCTGGCCCTTCCTCAAGCTCGGCCTGCTGGTGACGCCGCCGGCCCTGATCGCGGCCTTGGCTGCCGCGATCAGGTAGCTTGCGGGATCAGTCGTTCTCGTAGCCGTAGACTTCCGGCAGGATGAAGATTGCGGCGAGCAATCCGATCAGCGGGAAGATCGCGACCATCAGCGTGGCATTCGCCTGGCCGATCGCCGCGAACACCGTCGGGAACAGGAAGATCGCCAGGAACGACGGCAGCTTCACGAACATGTAGGCGAAGCCGCTGGCCGTGCCGCGATACTTGGGCTTCGCAACCATGGTCGGGATCGTCATGCAGTTCGACGCGTCCCAATAATGGCCCCACAACATGGCGGCCGCCGCGAACGGCAGCAGGATCTTGTTGTCGGTGTAGAGCGCGAAGGCCGCGACCAGCA
This sequence comes from Bradyrhizobium sp. Arg816, assembly GCF_029989365.1. Lineage (GTDB taxonomy): Bacteria > Pseudomonadota > Alphaproteobacteria > Rhizobiales > Xanthobacteraceae > Bradyrhizobium. The sequence continues at coordinate 137,710 of NZ_JAPRAQ010000006.1, forward strand.
GCGATGCCAGCACGATGCTGAAACCGGCGATCGAGATGCCGCGGTGGCCGATCTTCGGCGTCAGCAGCGGACCGACCCAGCCAGACAGAGCCGCGAAGGAAAACAGCGCCATCGTCACCAGATTGATGCCGAGCACGCTCGACACGCCAACCATCACGAACAGCACCGGCAGATAGAATGCGAAGGTCGAGAACTCGCTGCCTTGGGCGAAACAGGCGATCCAGCCATAGATCGTGGCGCGCCAGCGGATCGGGTCCTTCCTGAGGTCGGCGATGAAGGCTCGCGTGCTGACCTTCGGCACCTGCACGTCCTGGTCGGGAAGCATGTCGAGATTGTCGTTGAACATCTCGCGCGCGACCTTCTTGGCCTCGCGGTAACGCCCCTTCTGCACCAGCCACACCGCCGTCTCCGGCACGTCGTGACGCATGATCAGGATGATCAGCGCCGGCACCGCGCCGAGGCCGAGCGTCACCCGCCACAGCATCTCGTGCTGCATGTCGATCAGCAGGAAGATCACGATGACGCCGATGGTGAGAACTTCACCGACGGCGAACATGAATTGCCAGCGATTGCCCATGACCTCGCGCTCACCCTTGGCCATGGATTCCATGATGTAGGTGTAGCCGGTCGAGATATCCGAGCCGAGCGGAATGCCGAGCAGGAAGCGGATCACGATGAGCCAGGTGACATTAGGTACGAAAGCCTGCGCCAGCGCGAGCACGATGAACAGCACCATCGTCACCAGGAACATGACGCGGCGGCCGATCTTGTCGGAGAGCCAGCCGCCGAGCAGCGCGCCGATCAGGGCGCCCCCCTGCGTGCCGGCTGCAGCGAGACCCAGCATCAGCGGATCGGGATTGTACTGCTCCTTGATGAAGATCAGCACGAAGGCGATCGAATAGAGATCCCAGGCTTCGACCAGGATCGAGGCCATCATCAGCCAGCCGACCTTGTTGCCCTTGGGACTGTAGTTCGTGATGAGGTAGCGGACCGCGGCTTCGCTCGCGGTCGGTTGTGGCATCGCCGTCGTTAACATCTTTGGTCCTCTCTTCAAAACTCTCTTACGTGCCGAGCAGCGGCTCGATGCTGCAATCGAGCAGGCGCGGATCGATCCCCGCCTCCATGCCCGTGAACATGTGGTCCATGTAGTTGATCAACGCATCGCTCGCCTTCACGGCGTCCTCGACATGGCGGCCGGCGACCGCAACGAGAATGGCGAGGTGGCGATCGATCGTGCCCGACAGCTCGGCCTGTCCCGGCATGAAGCGATGGTGGATGTAGCCGATGCGGCGGTACAGCGTGTGCAACGGCCGCAGCGTGTGCACCAGGAAGGGCTCGCCGGCGGCTTCCAGCACCAGCGCGTCGATGCGGCGATCGATGCTGTTGAATTCGTCGAGGGTCAGGGTGGCGCGGCGCTCGCGCAGCAGACGCTCGATGTGCAGCGCCTGATTGCGATGCGACAGGCTGGCGCGATCGGCCGCGAGCCGCACGACAAAGCGCTCCATGTCGCGGCGCAAGGCCAGCAGCATCCGCTCGCGCGCAAGGTCGATCGGCGCGATGTGCAGGCCGTGGCGCGGACGGATGATGATGAGCGTGTCGGCGGAGAGACGATTGACGGCGTGATGCACCGGCGTGCGCCCGAAGCCGGTGATGTGCTGCAATTCCAGCATCGTCATGAATTGTCCGGGCTTGAGCTCGCAGTGGACGAGCAGCTCTTCGATCCTCTGGTAAGCCAGCTCGAAGAAGTTGAGCCGGTTGCGCCGGGAAGGCTTGCCCTCGCCGTCGTCCTCGTTTCTCACCACCTCGAGCGCGCGCTTGCGCCGTGCCATGTCGTCCTCCTGTCAGCCGCGCTCTCATTGCTGGGTGGCGCCTTAGTTGTGGGACCCTTAAAACATGTTGTGATATATTACAAGCAGGCGTAAGACGTTCGCGCGACCTGCAACATGTTGCAGTGCGAAATGAGACGTCAGGCGCGAGGCGCCTGTGATGGGAGGATTGTTGCCGTGAAGATCACGTCGATCGAGACGCTGCGCACCGAGGAATTTTCCAACGTCATCTGGGTGCGCGTTCACACCGACACGGGCATGATCGGTCTCGGCGAAACCTTCTATGGCGCGGGCGCGGTCGAAGCGCAGATCCACGACACCTTTGCCGGCCGCCTGCTCGGCCGCAATCCGCTGCACATCGAGGCGATCCATCGCGACATGCTGAACCTGCCGATGGCGCAATCCTCGACCGGCGTCGAGTATCGCGCAGCTTCCGCAATCGACATCGCGCTATGGGATCTGTTCGGCAAGGTCTGCAATCAGCCTGTGCACCAGATGCTCGGTGGCCTCTGCCGCGACAAGCAGCGCATCTACAACACCTGCGCCGGCACGCAATATGTCCGCTCGACCAATATCAGCCCGGTCGCCAACTGGAATCTCGGCGCCTCCGAAGGCCCCTACGAAGACCTCGACGGCTTCATGCACCACGCCGACGCGCTGGCCGAAAGCCTGCTGGAGAGCGGCATCTCCGCGATGAAGATCTGGCCGTTCGATCCGGCGGCCCAGGAGAACAAGGGCCTCTACATCACCGCAGCCCAGATGAAGCGGGCGATCGAACCGTTCGAGAAGATCCGCAAGGCCGTCGGCGACAAGATGGAGATCATGGTCGAGCTCCACTCGCTCTGGAACCTGCCGACCGCCAAGCAGATCGCGCGCGCGCTCGAGCCCTACAAGCCGACCTGGTACGAAGACCCGATCCGGATGAACTCGCCACAGGCGCTGGCCGAATATGCCCGCTCGACCGATGTCTGGGTCTGCGCCAGCGAGACGCTGGGCTCGCGCTTCCCCTACAAGGACATGCTCGACCGCGACGCCATGCATGTGGTGATGGCGGATCTGTGCTGGACCGGCGGCCTGACCGAGGGTCGCAAGATCGCGGCGATGGCCGAGACCTATCACCGCCCGTTTGCGCCGCATGACTGCATCGGCCCGATCGGCTTCATCGCCGCCATCCACATGTCGTTCAGCCAGCCCAACACGCTGATCCAGGAATCGGTGCGCGCCTTCTACAAGGGCTGGTACAATGAACTCGTCACCACGATGCCGACGATCAAGGACGGTTTTGTCTATCCGATGGAAGGACCCGGCCTCGGCGTCGACCTTCTGCCCGCCGTATTCGACCGCTCCGATCTGACCGTGCGTCGCTCCAACGTCTGAGGATTTCTTGAGATGAGCACCGCCCTCTTCGACCTTTCCGGCCGCACCGCACTCGTAACCGGCTCCTCCCGCGGCCTGGGCCGCGCCATTGCCGAGGGCATGGCCAAGGCCGGCGCCAGGATCATCATCAACGGTGTCGATCCCAAGCGTGTCGAACAGGCAGTCGGCGAGTTTCGCGCTGCCGGTCATCAGGCCGAGGGCGCTGCGTTCAACGTCACCGACGAGCCCGCGATCGTCGCGGCGTTCAACGACTTCGACCAGAAGGGCATTGCCGTCGACATTCTCGTCAACAATGCCGGCATCCAGCACCGCAAGCCGCTGGTGGAGTTCACCACCGACGAGTGGCGCAAGGTGATCGAGACCGACCTCACCAGCGCCTTCGTGATCGGCCGCGAGGCCGGCAAGCGCATGATCCCGCGCAAGCACGGCAAGATCATCAATATCGGCTCGCTCGGCAGCGAGCTCGCACGCCCCACCATCGCGCCCTACACCGCGGCCAAGGGCGGCATCAAGAACCTCACCCGCTCGATGGCGGTGGAGTGGGCCCAGCACGGCATCCAGGCCAATGCGATCGGCCCGGGCTACATGCTGACCGACATGAACGAGGCGCTGGTCAACAACACCGACTTCAACAATTGGCTGATGGGCCGCATCCCCTCAAAACGCTGGGGCAAGCCGGACGAGCTGGTCGGTGCTGCGATCTTCCTCGCTTCGGATGCTTCGACCTATGTCAACGGCCAGATCATCTATGTCGATGGCGGCATGATCGCCGCGATGTAATCGCGAACGCTAAGGGAACGAGACCATGCGCGCCGTCGTCATCCACGCCCCGAAGGACCTGCGGATCGATAGCTATCCCGATCCAGCCCCCGCCCCGGGCGAAGTCCGCGTCAAGATTGCGAACGGCGGCATCTGCGGCTCCGATCTGCACTACTACCATCACGGCGGCTTCGGCGTCGTGCGCATCCAGCAGCCGATGGCGCTGGGCCACGAGATCGCCGGCGTGGTCGCGGCCGTCGGTGACGGCGTCACCAATGTGAAGCCGGGCACGCGCGTCGCCGTCAATCCGAGCAGACCGTGCGGCCACTGCCTGCATTGCCAGGAAGGCATGCGCAACCAGTGCCTCGACATGCGCTTCCTCGGCAGCGCGATGCGCTTCCCCCATGTCCAGGGCGGCTTTCGCGAGTTCATCACAGTCGATGCCACCCAGGCCGTGCCGATCGCGGACAAGCTGTCGCTGGCGGAAGCCGCGGTGGCCGAACCGCTCGCGGTGTGCCTGCATGCCGGCAAGCAGGCCGGGCCCCTCCTCGGCAAGCGCGTGCTGATCACGGGTTGCGGGCCGATCGGTGCGCTGATGATCTTGGTCTCGCGCTTCGGCGGCGCGTCCGAGATCGTGGTGACCGATGTCGCCGACGCGCCGCTCGCGGTCGCAAAGAAGCTCGGCGCCACCCACGCCATCAATGTCGCGACCGATGCCGCAGCGCTCGATCCCTGGCGCGCCGGCAAGGGCGTGTTCGACACCCTGTTCGAGGCCTCGGGCAACCAGGCCGCGCTCCGCACGGCGCTCGACGTGCTTCGGCCGGGCGCGACGCTGGTGCAGCTCGGTCTCGGCGGCGAGATGACGCTGCCGATCAACTCCATCGTCGCCAAGGAATTGCAGCTCCGCGGCACCTTCCGCTTCGACCCCGAATTCGAGCTCGCGGTGCGGCTGATGGGCGAAGGGCTGATCGACGTGAAACCGCTGATCACGGCCACCATGCCGTTCGAGAACGCGGTCGCCGCGTTCGAACTCGCCAGCGACCGCTCGCAATCGATGAAGGTGCAGCTGACGTTCTAGGGCGGGTATCGCGGTTACTGGCTCCCGATCAGCTTATCGCTGACCAGCCGGACCGCGCCCCGTTTCCACGAATAGTCCGCGCCCATGCGCAGGCCGCTGTCGCCACGCGACAGCACCGCACCGGTCCTGGCATCGCGGACCTGGAAGCCGAGCGTGTATTCGGTGCGGCTGACCCGCCGCACCACGCCGATCAGCGACTGATCCGCGCCGAGCGTCTGCGCGATCGCCGCCTCGCAGCCATCGCAGTCGCGCAAGCCTCGCGCCTTCACCACCTCGCCGCTTGCGCTGCCAACGTCAACGAGGCGGTAGCGGCCGGATTGGCCGAGAGCCTCGCGCACGCTACCGGTAACCTCGGCCAGATAGGATGCATCTGCGGCCGCGAGGCCGGCGGTCGGTGCCGCGGTGTTGTCCTCAAGTTCGAAATCGAACACGGCCAGCGCGACCGGCGCAGGCGTGGCGAGCGCGGCCATGACCTCGCGAGACACGAAAATCTCGGCACGTTCCCATGATTCATCATTGTCGCCGCGGAAGGTGTAGAGCTTGTCCATCACGAGCTTCTTGGCGCCGACGTCGATGACGGCGACCTTGGCCCATTGCACCAGCGTGCTCGTTTTCTGGATGCCGCCGATGACCTTGAATGCCGCGCCATCCTGGGCAGACGGCACCGGCCGGTAGCGGCCGTCCGCACTGATATCCCGCCTGAGCGCGGCCATGAACGCCGACAGCCGCCGCTCATGGGCGGCGGTCTGGTTGGCCGGCTCGGCCGACGTATCGGTGTAGCTGAAATCGTCCATGGCAACGCCGATGGCGTCCCCGGCGCCGGCCGGCGAAGAGGCCGCCAGGAGGCCGACGAGGAGGAAAGCAGAGAGGATCAAGCTGATACGGCGCATGCGGGCCTCGTGTCATGGAGCGGCGGCGCAATCTGGACGGCAACCTCATGCCATGCAGCCGTCCCCGTCCCGGCGCGTACCGGGAAAATTTCACGACGTTGCACCGCGGTATGCGCAGCGCTTTGCCCCGCTTGCGTTCTGCCGTTTAATGCTTGGGCGACAATTCCGTTCGCGCCAGGTGCCCGCCGATGTGGAACCGCCCGAGGTTCGATCTCAAGGTCCGTCTGACGTTGCGCGTGGCCGCCATATCGGCCGCGTGCTTCGCCGCGATCTCCGCCTATTTCCTCATCACCGCCGACCGCGCGGCCCATGGGCGCCTCGACGACATCGCCGCCATCGTGGCCAAGACACTGGAGCTGCAACAAGGCAAGATCCAGTGGGTGGCGAGCCCGCGCTCGGACTTTCCCAACCTCGACCCCGTTTCGGCCTATGTGATGACGCCCGGCCTGTGCCTGGCGTTCCGCGGCGTGAGCGGCGACATCCTCCAGCGATTCTGTAGCGGCGCGCCGATACCGGCGAACCCGCCGCCGCAGGTCTTCGCGACCTTCTATCGCAGCCTGTTCGACCCCGGCCGCGAGGCGACCCGGCCCGTGATCGTGCGCGGAACGAAGCTCGGCGAGACCGTGGTCTCGGTCGATCCGGCCGTGCAGACGGCCGACGCCTGGCACGAGGCCGGCCGCCTGATGCTCGCGCTTGCGATCGCGCTGCCGCTGTTGTGCGTCCTGGTCTACGCCGCGCTGGCGCGTGCGCTGCGCCCCACCCGCATGATCCGCTCCGGCCTCGAACGGATCGCCGCCAATGACCTTTCGACGCGGCTGCCGCCGTTCGATCTCGCCGAGCTGTCGGCGATCCGCGACGTCTTCAACCATCTCGCCGAAAGCCTCGACACCGCGCTGGCCGAGCGCAGCGAATTGACGCGGAAACTGATCGCACTCCAGGACGAGGAGCGCCGCCATCTCGCGCGCGAGCTGCATGACGAGTTCGGCCAGTCGCTGGCCGCCATCCGCGCGCTCGCTTCCTCAGCCCGCCAGACCGCCGTCCAGGACTGCCCCTCCCTGCTTGGCGAGTGCGACGGCATCGCGCGGACCGCAACCGGCATGATGGAGACGCTGCGCGGCGCGCTGTTCCGGCTGCGCCCGCCCGACGTCGAGGAGCTCGGGCTCGTGGCGAGCCTCGAAGGCCTGGTTGCGGGTTGGAACGGGCGCAGCCGCGGCCAGACGCGGTTTTCGATCCGGTTCGACGGTGCGTTCGCGACCCTGCCCGCCACGATCAGCGCGAGCCTCTACCGGATCGTGCAGGAGGCGCTCACCAACGCCGCCAAGCATGCCGGCGCCACACGGGTAAGCCTGGAGCTTGCGATGCGTGCCGACGAGATCGCACTTGCGATCGACGACGACGGACGGTCGAACGATCCCGCCGCGAAATCCGGAATGGGTCTGCTCGGCATGCGCGAGCGCGTCGCGGCCTTGCGCGGCCAGTTGAGCTTCGAGGCCGCGCCGAACGGCGGCTCCGCGCTGCGCGTGGTCATTCCGCTTGCGGGTCTCGATCGGCAGCCACTGGAGCGCGCGGCATGAGCGCGGCCGATGCGACCATTCTGCTGGTCGACGACCATTCCGTCGTCCGCGAGGGCTATCGCTCCGTGCTCCAGAAGCAGCCGGGGCTTCGCGTCATCGCCGAAGCCGCCGACGGTGCCGAGGCCTACCGTCTCTTCAAATCCGAGGCGCCCGACCTCGTCATCATGGATCTGAGCATGCCCGGCATCGGCGGCATCGAGGCCGTCAGGCGCATCAGGCAATGGGACAAGGCGGCACGGATCCTGGTCTTCACCATGCACGAGAATGCCGGCTTCGCCGTGCAGGCGATCCGCGCCGGCGCGCGGGGCTATGTCACCAAGACCAGCCCGCCGGAGACGCTGGTGCGCGCCGTGATGGACGTGCTCGCCGGCAAGATCGCCATCAGCCCCGACATCGACCACGAGCTCGCGCTCAGCCGTATCAGCGGCGAGAGCTCGGCCGCCGACGTGCTCACGCCGCGCGAGTTCGAGGTGCTGCGGCTGCTGCTCGCCGAGAACACGACGGAGGAGATCGCCGAGACGCTGCATGTCAGCCCGAAGACGGTGGCGAACCTGCATTCGCTGATCAAGGACAAGCTCGGCGTCGGCTCCGACATCGAGTTGGTCCGGCTTGCGCTCCGGCAGGGCCTGCTGACGCAGGCCGATCTCGGCGAAGCCCGGTCGCTCAGGCCAGATAACGCGTGAGATAGCCTTCCATGGCGTAGAGCGCGCAGAGCGCCAGGCTCGACCACACCGCGGCGGTGAAATACAGGAACATCCAGGTCAGCTCGCCCTTCCAATGCGCGATGTCGTGGGTCACCACCCAGCGCGTCGCGACGTCATGCACGCCTTCGAGGAAGCCGAGGAGCTTGTTGCCCTCTTCATGCCCTGCCCGCCAGCGGCTGAGATACATCGGCACGTCGACGGTGACGAGGAAAGCGAGGAAGCAGGCGATGCCGATGATGCCTGACATCAGCGCCCAGCGCACCGGTCCCTGGAATTCCGGCATGAGGCGGCACAGCGCGATGCCGGCGAGGAAAAACGTCACCGCCCACAACGAATTCTCGATCGCATTGTAGAGGAAGTTCGTGGTGACGACCGCGTACCAGGAGAAGCACTCCGCGATGATGATGATGGGCACGATCACCAGCGCGATGTTCACCGCGGTCTCCGCCCCCGTCATGTGACCTAGCTGATGCAGGATGATCGCCCATTGCGCGACGAAGCACAGCTCGGCCACGGTCGCGACGGTGCGGCCGACGAATACGCTGGAGAGCCAGGTGTCGAACAGGCAGATGCGCTGCACGTCGGCGCGCGGCAGGAACGATCGGAACGCGCAGCCGAACACATAGCCGGCGCAGAGCAGGAACATCAGCCCGATATCCGAACCGCCGCCGGCGCTGCCGGCAACCGTCGGATAGAACTCGCGGTACAGCATGAACCAGACGAGGATGTTGGCCGCACTGACAAGCGTCAGAGAGCCCCACCACCACGCGAGGGGATTTGACCGCGCCTGCCACTGCAACATGAATCGCTCCGCCGTAACCGATATGACATCCAGCAGTAGCAATTCTGTCATAAATCAGCGGCACGACGCGACAAAAATCTACGTTATGGCGCTGTCATAATTGGCCTGCGCGCTGTCATATTCGCGAAGGCTGCTAAAAACTTCGCGATGGAAAGCACCGGCCCTAATCATGAGTATGAATCGCGACGAACTCTTTCGGCATCGCAAATATGTCCCGCTGATGCGGACGACGAAGCGAGCGCTCGGCGCTACTCAATAACCTTGATCTCCTTCCAGAGTTCGCCGCTCTTTTTCTGCATGGACGTAAGAATTTGGCGAAGACTTGGAGCGTCGGAAGACTTGGAGCGTCGGAAGACTTGGAGCGTCGGAAGACTTGGAGCGTCGACGGAGTCGCGGCAACGACAACCTCTTTGCCCAAGGCGGCCCAAGGCGAGGAGATCATGACGTTTCATGGATGGCCCAAAAAGAACATCTGCAATCCAAGGCCGCAGAACGACGCTCCTTGATAGCGATGAGAACGGAGCCCGTTCTGTCCACATGTCGGACAAAGTCAGGTAAATACTATATCTATTCGACAATATTGGTTTGTTCGTCCATAAGAAGGCTATGGTCCAAACTATTCGGTCCAAAGCGCCCCAAGCTTCCTCGTCCGCCGCCGCGGTGCTGGCGTCGCGCGGCGATGATGCCGCGTTCGCGACGACACTCGCAAAGGGCCTCGTGGTGCTCGAAGCCTTCAAGGCCGGCACGACGTTGCTCGGCAACATGGAGCTGTCGATTCTGACGGGGATTCCGCGACCGACGGTGGCGCGGCTGACGCATACGCTCGCCGAGCTTGGCTATCTTCGCTACGATCCCGATCGCGCCAAATATCGCGTCGGCGCGCGCACACTTCACATGGCGCATCCGCTGCTCGCCGACATGCAGTTCCGCCAGGTCGCGCGCCCCATGATGCAGGAGCTTGCGCAGAGCGTGCGCGGCACCGTCTCCATCGGCCTGCTGGATGCGACCTCCATGATCTATGTCGAGACCGCGCGCTCCGGCGACGTCGGCCCGCACGTCCCCGACATCGGCATGCCCATTCCCGTGGTCATGACGGCGATGGGCCGCGCCGCGGCTGCAACCTTGCCGCAGACCGATGCCGCGCTCCTCGAAGAGCGCCTCGCAAGCGAGGACGCCGAACTCTGGTCAGCCTTCCGCGAAAGATACCGCGCCGGCCTTGTGCAATGCGCGAGCCGTGGCTTCTGCATCTGCTGGGGCGAATACATGGCCTCGATCCACGCCGTCGCGGCGCCGCTGTTTCACGCGAGCGAAACCAGGCAGTCGTTCTCGATCAATTGCGGCATCCCCGCGTTCCGGCTCCAGCCGGGCCAACTGGAGGGCGAGATCGGCCCGCGCATCGCGGCACTCGCCGATAGCATCCGCGCTATCGTCGGCACGGCAAGGCCGGCGGAGACACAGAAACAAAACAAGAAGAGGGCCAGGAGATGAACAAGAACACTGGCGCTCCACCCCCGGGAGGCCGACATGACCATCACACGCCGAACATTGCTGGGCACCCTCGCCCTTTCCCTGTCCGGATTTCCATTCGCCGCGCGCGCTGACGCCTGGCCGTCGCGCCTGGTGCGGCTGATCTCGCCCTACGGGCCCGGCGGCTCCAACGACATCTCGCTGCGCCTCCTTGCCGAAGAGTTCGGCCGCAGCCTGCACCAGCAGTTCATCGTCGAGAACAAGCCGGGCGCCGGCACGCGTATTGCGAATGACCTCGTCGCCCACGCGCCGGGCGACGGCTACACGTTTCTCTACGTCGCGGCGCCCTACGCCACCGCAGAGGCGCTGTTCGGCACGCTCACCTACGATCGCGGGGATCTCCAGCCCGTCGCGATGGCGGTGATCGCGCCACTGTTCCTGATCATCAGCGCCGATGCGCCGTTCAAGACGCTTCCCGAGCTGATCGCCTACGGCAAGTCGAAGCCGGACGGACTGACCTTCGCCTCGCCCGGCGCCGGTTCGCAGCCGCATCTCGCCGGCGAGCTCCTGTTCCGGGATGCCGGCGTCAAGGGACTCAACATCCCCTTCCGCGGCGACGCGGCCTCCTACACCGAGCTGCTTGCGGGCCGCGTCGATGCGACGCTGACGGCGCTGCCGACCGCGCTGCCCTACATCCAGAGCGGCAAGTTCAGAGTGCTGGGCGTTGCCTCCAGCGAGCGCAGCCCGCTCTATCCGCAGGCGCCGACCTTGCGCGAACAGGGATTTCCGAAGGTGATCGCCGCCGGCTGGTTCGGCTTCATGGCGCCGGCCACGACGCCGCGGCCGCTCGTCGACAAGCTTCAAGCCGAAGTCGCGCGCGTCCTCGCCACCCCTGCCGTAAAGGACAAGCTCACCGCCCAGGGCCTGGAAGTGCGCGCGAGCAGCGCCGCAGAGTTCGGCCAGTTCATCGACAACGAGACGCAGAGATGGACCGTGCTGATCCGCGAGGCCGGATTGAAGGGGGAGTGAAGAACGAGTGAGGCGGCGCAGTTCTCTCATCCCTCATGGCCGGGCTTGCCCCGGCCATCCACGCGCCTCCGCACACGACGCCAGACGTGGATGCCCGGGCCTTCGCCTCGCCGAAGCGGCTTCGGCCGCGCAGGCGGGTCAAGCCCGGGCATGACGACTGAAGGTGCCGCTACCTCTTCATCCCACCCACATACGCCGCCAGCTTATCCAGCGTCTGGTAGCCATATTCGACGGCACCGAAGCCGATCATGCCGTCGCGCTGCTCGGTGCTCGAGGCCAGTTGCCGCATCATCAGCACGGTCTTGCCGTTGCTCTGCTCGGCAAAGGTGATGGTGAAGCGGAACATGCCGGGATCCTCGTCCTGGTCGACGCCGTGATCCATCTCCATGAGCGACGGCCGCTCGATGCGGCGGAAGCGCATGCGGTTCGGATAGACGGTGCCGTCGGGGCCGATCATGTTGAAGCGCCAGACGCCGCCGACGCGCACGTCGATCTCGAAGGTCTCGAGCTTGAAGCCCTTCGGCCCGAACCATTGCGGGAGATGTTTTGGATCGGACCACGCCTCGAACACCAGGTCGCGCGGCGCGTCGATCACGCGCGACATCACGATCTCGCGGTCGATCGACCATTGCGACAGAACGGGATTGGCAGAATTCGTCATCACTCAGAACCTTTCCGTTTGGTTGTGCGGGACGGCCGTTTGGCGGCCGCCCTCTCCTTCTCTTTCTTCAGTTGCATGACGTAAGCCTCGAACCGGTCGAGCCGCGCCTCCCAGATCGCGCGCTGCTGCTGGAACCAGTCCTCCGCGCCGACGAGCGCGTCCGGGCTGAGACGGCAGGTGCGCACGCGGCCGGATTTCTCCGACTGAACGAGCCCGCTCGTCTCCAGCACATGGATGTGTTTCATGAAGCTCGGCAGCGCCATCTCGAACGGATCGGCGAGCTCGCCGACCGACGCCTCGCCGGCGCACAGCCGCATCACGATCGCCCGCCTCGTGGGATCGGCAAGGGCTGCGAAGACATGGTCGAGCTGGGATAGTTGGTTAGCCATGAAGCTAACTATAGACCCGCCACCGCCCGGCGTCAATAATTGTTAGCCCACAAGATAAGTATTTTTCCGCAAGCTCCCGCCGCCGGAACCCACAACGCGCAATCGTGAATTGGGGCAGCCGGCCCTCCCCGTTAGAAGAGACAGGGGGCGCATCGCATCATGCGTCAGAGCCGTGCCGTCTGTTGTCACCTCATCACACCTCACCCGGCGGGCCCTCGCACGGGCTGCGCTGGTTCCCCTCGCGCTTGCCTGGTCGCGTCGCGCATCGGCTGATTCCGACATGATCGCGCAGATGCGCGACATCGTTGCGGGTGAGCTGACCCCGACCATGACGCCGGACCAGCCGGGCGGCCTCGCCGCCGCGCTCTGCGCCGGCGGACATGTCGAATTCTTCAACTATGGCTTTGCTGACGACGCCACGCGAAGGCCTGTCACACCGGATACGTTGTTCAACCTCGGTTCCCTGAGAAAGCCCTTCGAGGCAACGCTGGTGGCGCTGGGCTCGCTCCGCGGCGAATTGCGGCCCGACGATGCCCTGCCAAAATATCTGCCCGAGCTGACCGGCGACTATGTCCGCCGCGTCACCGTCGGCCAGCTCGCCACGCACACGTCGGGCATGCTGCTGTCGACCGACCATCCACCTTGGCCGAACGACTCGTTCTCGCGGGCGCAGTTCATCGACATGTTCAACGCCTTCGAGCCGCAGACCGGCGAAGCGCCCGGCAAGCAGCGCATCTACAGCCACGCCTGTTACGTGCTGCTTCAGCTCGTGCTCGAGCGCTGCTACGGCACCCCGATCGCAACGCTGTTCGATCAGCGCATCCTCAAACCACTTGGCATGAATGCGACCTCCGTGCCCGAACGCGGCGAAGACAGCCGCGCCGTCATGGATGCGGCGTGGATGCAGCGCGTGGTCCAGGGCTATTCGGATCAGGGCACGCCGATCGGCCCACCCGGCAACCAGCAGAGCTATTTTGATTTTCCCGGCACGGGCCAGATGTTCTCTTCCGCGCGGGATCTCGGGGCATTCGTCGCCGCCAACGTCGACGGCCGCTCGATCGACCCGCATCTGCGCGAGGCGTTGCGGCTGACTCAGCGCGAAGTCTTCCGGGTTAACGACAAGTTCGGCGAGGCGATGGCCTGGGAGAATGTGCGCCTTCCCGACGTCACCATCGTCGACAAGCCGGGCGGCCTCAACAACGCCTCCGGCTATCTCGGTCTTGTGCCGGCGCGACGGATCGCCATGGTCCTGCTCGCCAATCGCGGCGAATATCCGCATGAGATCGTTCGCTACAAGGTCCTGCCTGCACTGGCCAAGCTCGTGGCTTCGCACTGAACTTGCTCGCAGAAACAGAAAGCCCCGGCAGAGCCGGGGCTTTCCACACCAGGATCGGAACGGGATGCTCAGTACCTGGCGACGACCGGTCCGCCGAACTTGTAGTTCACGCCGACGCGCACGATGTTCGACTTGAGATCGACCGAGTGGGTATAAACGTTGCTCGGATATTTCGTTACGCCGCCGACCAGATTGGTGCTGGTCACGCTGGCGCGGCCAAGATCGACATAGAGATATTCGGCCTTGAGCGACCAGCCGCCACCGACGGCATATTCGCTGCCGACGCCCGCGGTCCAGCCGAGGCGCGTGTCGCGGATCGTGCCCGACTCGGTCGCGGCCGCGAACGTGTCGGTGAAGTTGAAATTGCCCTTCACCTCGGAGATCGCCGCGCCGCCCGTCGCGTACAGCAGCCAGGTCGGAGCCACGAGGAAGCCGATGCGGCCACGGATGGTGGCGAGCCAATCGGCCGAGACCGACGACGACACATTAAAGCCTGTCGGGGCGCAGCAGGGATAGAGCGCAGAGCCCGTCGCGCTGCCCTTGAAACCGAAATAGTTGATGTCACCTTCGAGGCCGAGCACGGCGTGGTTGACTTGCCAGTTGTAGCCCGCCGTAAAGCCGCCGGTCACGCTGGAGCTGTTGACGCCCTGGGCGCCGACCGTGTTGATGGCGGGGACGCTGCTCGCCGCAAAATAGCCGGTCGGAGAGAACACCGTCGAGGTGTTCAGATCGGAGTTGCCCCACTGCCCGCCGACATTGCCGCCGATGTAAAAGCCGGTCCAGTTGTAGGCTGGCGCCATGACCGGCGCCTTGGTGTATTGCGCCGCGAGGTCGGCCGCCTGCACGGATGCGGTGCCGAGCACAATCGAAGCGACCGCCAGCAAAAGCTTCTTCATTCCAATCTCCATTCCCCCACGCGCTTGATCTCGCGTTTTCGATACGCGCTGGTGGGAGCCATCCGGCGCAGATCGGGAATAGGCGGAGCATGTCTGTTCGTCTCGGTCTGCGGCGCAGTTCGTATGGACTGTGACGTAGTCGGTGACTTATCGCGCAAGACCAGCGACGAGTGTGACCCGAACGCCACGCGTCGCCCCGCCGCAGCGGCGCACCGCGCAAGCCACGCGTCGCGTTACGACAAGTGCACGGAAATGGCGGAGCGAAGCCGCGCGCCGACTCACACCGAGCGCGTCAGTCCGCCGTCGACGCGGATATTCTGGCCTGTGATGTAGGCCGCGCCGTCGGAGGCCAGGAACGACACCGTCGCCGCGACCTCCTCGACCTTGCCGTAGCGCTTCATCGGCACGCTGTCGCGCCGCGCATCGGTCTGCGGCAGGCTGTCGATCCAGCCCGGCAGCACGTTGTTCATGCGGATGTTGTCGGCGGCGTGGGTGTCGGTGAAGATCTTGGTGAAGGCGGCAAGGCCTGCGCGGAACACCGCAGAGGTCGGAAACATCGCGCTCGGCTCGAATGCCCAGGCGGTCGAGATGTTGATGATGGCGCCGCTCTTCTGCGCCTGCATCACCGGCGTCACCAGCCGGGTCGGCCGGATCACGTTGAGGAGATACGTGTCGAGACCGGTGTGCCACTGCTCGTCGGTGATCTCCGTGATCGCCGCGCGCGGCCCGTGGCCGGCGCTGTTGACGAGCACGTCGATGCGTCCCCATCTGGCCATTGCCCCGTCGACGAGCCGCTTCAGATCATCGTTCGACTGGTTGGAGCCGGTGACGCCGAGGCCGCCGAGCTCGACTGCCAGCGCCTCGCCCTTGCCGGAGGACGACAGGATCGCGACGCGAAAGCCGTCGGCCGCGAGCCGCCGCGCAGCCCCTGCCCCCATGCCGCTGCCGCCGGCGGTGACCAGTGCGACCTTCTCTGCTGCCATGACCGATCATCCCTGTGTTGAGGCGAGCCCCGGGCCCGGCCTATCATGAGGCCTTCTACCGCCGGACCTGCCGCCAGGTCCACCGCCCAAGGCCCGTCAAGGCATCCGTCATGAGCGATCTGCAGATCCGCAATTTGCGCCCCGAGGAGATCGCCACCGCCGTCGACTGGGCCGCGGCCGAGGGCTGGAATCCGGGCCTCGGCGACGCCGCCTGTTTCGCCATCCCGGACGAGAAAGGCTTCTTCGTCGGCGAGATCGACGGCGAGCCGGTCGCAACAATCTCCTGCGTCAATTACGATGATCGCTTCGCCTTCCTCGGCTTCTACATCGTGCGCTCAGGCTTTCGCGGCGCGGGCCACGGCCTGCGCATCTGGAACGCTGCGATCGCGCATGCGGGCGCTCGCGTGATCGGGCTCGACGGCGTCGTCGCGCAGCAGGACAATTACAAGAAGTCCGGCTTCCAGCTTGCCTACGCCAATATCCGCTACGGCGGCATCGCCGCCGCGCCGCCGAATCCGCCCGCCGAAATCGCAGCCCTCGACAATGTCCCGTTCGCGCTCGTTGAAGCCGACGACGCGACCGTGTTCCCAGCCGCGCGCAGCACCTTCCTGCGCGCCTGGATCAACACATCAGGCCATCTCGGCGGCGCGCTGCTGCGCGACGGCAAGCTCGCGGCATGGGGGGTGATCCGGCCCTGCCGGACCGGACACAAGATCGGCCCGCTTGTCGCCGACGACCGCGGAGCGGCGGAAGCGATCGTGCAGGCGCTGCTCGCGAGCGCAGGCGGCGGCGAAGTCTTCCTCGACGTCCCCGCGATCAATCGCGAGGCCATTGCGCTCGCGGAATCTCTCGGGCTCAAGCCGGTGTTCGAGACGGCGCGGATGTACACAGGGCCGATCCCGCCACTGGGGATCGACCGCATTTTCGGCGTGACCAGCTTTGAGCTGGGCTAGCTGAGCGGGCTAGGCTGCTCAGTAGCAGCGCATGATGTTGACGGTGTGCTCGCCACCGCCGCGGCCGGGCACCGTCACCTGCTCCGTCGGGCAGCTTGGCACATAGGGCCGGTCGGACGGCACCACGTTCGGCGGGAAGCGATGGGTCCAGTCCCAGGGAACGTCGTACGTATAGGTGTAACGCACGTCGGTGGAGGCCGGCTGCCCGGCATCGACGAAAGGCTGGTTATAGCCTGCGTTGTCGTAGAACCCGCCGCCGCCCGGCCAATAGACCCAGGGCGTGTTGCGGCCGCGGAACCGGGCGCCAGGACCGATCTGCGGACGCGCGATCGCGCCGGAAGGCGCCATCCCGTGCGCGGCGGTGGCGGTGGCGCCGGGCCTGGCAAAACCGTCATTGGCAGAAAGGAGCAGCGCGGCTGCGCTGAGCGAGGCGAAGAGCGCCCCATATGATCTGGACATCATGATACGCACCAACTCGTTTGGCTTCGGCGGCTCCCCACCGCACGCTAGGCCGGGCCGTCACCCACCCGCAAACCTATAATTAATTGTTGGTTAAGGCACGGGATTAACGGGGTACCCAGTGCGGCAGAACGCCCGGAATTCTGTGCTGATTTCAGACACTTCGTTCCGGGGAATGCCGTCCTCTTGACCGGTTGATCGGAGTTGATCGCGCTCACCGAATCGGCGGTGGCAATTTTGCTTGAAGGCGTTTCCTCCGTCATTGCGAGCGCAACGAAGCAAGCCAGGGTTTTGCCGCGGAGGAATTCTGATTGCTTCGCTGTGCTCGCAATGACGGCGCTGAGGCGTTGAGTGCAATGACCGTGATCTCGTGCCCGATAACGACGAATCCGTGGATGCCTGGTCACCCCCCATCACATCTGCATGCTCCCCGGGACTTGTAACAAAACTGTCATGCAGCAAAACTAAACGATGGCCGGGGGCCGCGGTCGCGGCCATTGCCGCCTCACCGCAGGAGATTTCGATGCGCCGTTCACTGGTGTTGCTGTCCGCCGGACTGACAGTCTTGTCCACCGGACTAGCCTCCGCCCAGAACAACACGCCCCGCAACCTGATCCTGTTCATTCCGGACGGTCTGCGCGCGCTGAAGGTGACGCCGGAGACCGCGCCGGCGATGGCCGAGGTTCGCGACAAGGGCGTCAATTTCAAGAACCCGCATTCCCTCTTCCCGACCTTCACCATGGCCAACGGCTCGGCGATGTCGACCGGTCACTATCTCGGCGACACCGGCGTGTTCTCCAACACGATCTGGACCAACTATACGTCTGTCCCCGCCGGCGACACCGTGGTCCCCTTCATCGAGAACGACGCCGTGCTCGGCGACATCGACGAGCATTTCAAGGGCGACTATCTCAACGAGGAAACCGTCCTGAAGATGGCCCGCGACAAGGGCCTCAGCACGGCGGCGATCGGCAAGGTCGGCCCGACCTACCAATGGGACCACACTGACAAGCCCGAGAAGCCCGGCCAGCATTCGATCGTCATCGACGATTCCACCGGCGGCAAGAACGGCGTGGCGCTGTCCGACGAGATGAAAGACGCGCTGACCAAGGCCGGCCTCCCCCTCACCACCCCGAGCCGCGGCGACAACGGCAAGGCCGGCGACGCCAAGACGCCGGGCACCATTGTCGCCAATGTCGCGCAGCAGGCTTATTTCGCCGACGTCGCCGCCAAGGTCGTGCTGCCGATGTTCAAGGCACGCAACAAGCCGTTCGTACTGGTGTTCTGGTCGCGCGACCCTGACGGCACCCAGCACAACCAGGGCGACAGCCTCAACCAGATCAAGCCGGGCATCAACGGCCCGAGCACGATGGCGAGCATCAAGAACGCCGACAACAACCTCGCCCAGCTCCGCAAGGCGCTCGACGAGCTCGGGCTGGCCGCGAATACCAACATCATGATCCAGGCCGACCACGGCTTCTCGACCATCTCCAAGGAGAGCAAGACCAGCCCCTCGGCCAAGGTCAGCTATGACGACACGCCGAAGGACTTTTTGCCGATGGGCTTTTTGGCAATCGACCTCGCCAAGGCGCTCGACCTGCCGCTGTTCGACCCCAACGACAAGAACGCCGCCGTCACCGGCAACGCCCATCCGAAGGCCGGCAACGGCGTGCTCGGCAAGGATCCGACCAAGCCTGACCTCGTCATCGCCACCAATGGCGGCTCGGACCTGATCTACCTGCCGAACAAGGACAAGAAGCTGGCGGTCAAGACCGTCAAGGCGCTGCTCGAGCAGGATTACGTCTCCGGCCTGTTCGTGGACGACTCGCTCGGCCGCATCCCTGGTACCCTGCCGCTGTCGAGCATCAATCTGCGCGGCAAGTCGGCGACGCCAACGCCGGCGATCGTCGTCAATTTTCGCTCCTATGCGAGCGATTGCGGTGAGGCGCCGACCAACTGCTCGGTGCAGGTCGCCGACACCGTGCTGCGCCAGGGCCAGGGCATGCATGGCAGCTTCAGCCGCGGCGACACCATGAACTTCATGGCCGCGATCGGTCCGGACTTCAAAGCCGGCTATGTCAGCCAGATCCCCGTGAGCAATGCCGATGTCGGCATGACGGCCGCCCAGCTCATGGGCCTGCGCAGCTCGCAGAACGGCGGCCTGGTCGGCCGCGTAATGTCGGAGGCCCTGCCCAACGGCATCGTGCCGAAGGCCTATACCGGCACGCTGAAGTCCAAGCCCGCCGAGGGCGGCCTGGTGACCGTGCTGAACTTCCAGCGCGTCGGCAGCCAGCGCTATTTCGACGCCGCCGGATTCCCAGGCCGCACGCTCGGGCTCGAGCCGAACACCGACAAACAAAAAACGGCGGGGAAATAACCCCGCCGCCGTCTGTCGCGCCTCGCAAGGGGCGCGACAGTCTCGTCTAATTCTTACAGGCCCAGATCTTTTACATGCCGATGTCGAACACGTTCGGCAACTGGCCCGCCAAAGGCAGCGCGGTGGCGCCCAGGAAGGTCGCCACCATCGCCATCAGGCGACGGTTGTTCTGGCGCTTGCCGCGCATCTGTCCGGCGATCCACTCCAGCATCTCGCTGTTGACCTTGGCGGCGTAGGACGGCGCCCAGCTCTCGATCTCGGACTCTGCCGACAGCGCGACGCTGCGCGGCGGCACCTTCAGGCCCGAGGCGCTCGCGGCGTAATGGGCAACGGCCTTGGCGAGCAGGTCGTCGAACCGGCCGCCATCGGTGCGCTCGGTTGCGGCTTCATTGATCTCGAACAGCGCCTCGGCTTCGGCGCGGCTGACCGGCTGGTCGTTGACGGCCGTGGCGGTCAGGATGCGCGCGCACCAGGCGGTGTCATCGGCATCGAGCGAGCGGGAAAAGTGGACCCGGCCCTTGGTGGTCGGGCCTTCGCCCGTGATCACGCCGTCGCGCACGACGGTCAATGCATGAGCCGCGGTATCGCGGCAGGACGGTTCGAGGGACGGCGACTCAACAGACTTATGCGCAGCGGCAGACATAGTTCACTTCCAGATTTCTTCTGATCGACCAGCATTTTCATGCGGGCGTAAAGGGGTGGTTAATGATTCGATACGGGGATCGCGACTTTTCTCAATGGTTGCCGATTAGTCGCTACGAGGACCATTTCGGTTCCGGAGGCGTCGGGGCGAGCGTGATGCGGGTCATAAAAGGCTTTATGGGGGCAATCGAAACCGTACGGCTCCGGTCGAGATGTTTCGTCGCACGCGCGGCTGTAACAGAAAGGTGCTAGGAAATCGGCCCTTCAGAGAAGAAATTCACATTTTACTTGAAGCGGTTCACTTGACGTTCACTTGGGGTCGCGGAGAGCCTATACTGACCGCGACGGCCGAAGATAAATTCTATAGTAAATTCAATGAGATGAGGTAGAACCATGACACTTCCGATCGGCACCACCGCGCCCGACTTCGAAGCCGAGACCACCGAAGGGAAGATCAAGTTCCACGACTGGATCGGCAATAGCTGGGCCCTCCTGTTCTCCCACCCCAAGGACTTCACGCCGGTTTGTACGACCGAACTCGGCGCGCTTGCCAAGCTGAAGCCGGAATTCGACAAGCGCGGCGTCAAGCTGATGGGCCTTTCGGTCGATCCGGTCGACCGCCATTCCAAATGGTCGGAGGACATCAAGGAGACCCAAGGCGCCGCCCCCAACTACCCGATGATCGGCGACACCGACTTCAACGTGTCGAAGCTCTACGAGATGCTGCCGGCTTCGACCTCGGGCGATCCCCTCACCCGCACGCCGGCCGACAACCAGACCGTCCGCAACGTCTTCATCATCGGGCCGGACAAGAAGATCAAGCTGGTGCTGGTCTATCCGATGACCACAGGCCGGAACTTTCAGGAGATCCTGCGCGTCATCGACTCGCTTCAGCTCACCGCCAAGCATCGCGTCGCCACGCCGGCCGACTGGACGCAGGGCGAGGACGTCATCATCGCCGGCTCGGTTTCCAACGACGAGGCGAAGACGATCTATCCGCAGGGCTGGAAGGAACCGAAGCCCTACATCCGCATCGTGCCGCAGCCGAAATAAGCCACTGTCATCCCGGGATGGTCCGAAGGACCAGACCCGGGATCTCGAGATTCCGGGGGCGGTGCTGCGCACCGCCCCCGGAATGACAGCATGAGTTAAGCCGCATGCACGCCGTCGAGGAAGCTGTCGACCTCGGCTTTCAGATGCAGGCTCTCGCCTGACAGCGCCTGGGCAGAGGCGAACATCCGGCTCGAGGTCTCTCCCGTCTCGCTCGCGCCCTTGGCGGCGTGACGGACATTGACCGCGACATCGGCGGTACCGGAGGCGGCCGCGCGAACGCTGGCCGCGATGTTGTGGGTGGCGCTCCTCTGCTGCTCGACCGCGGCCGAGATCGAGCCCGCGATGCCGCTGATGCGCTCGATGGTCTGGCCGATCGCCTTGATGGCGGTGACCGATTCCTCCGTTGCAAGCTGCATGCTGGCGATCTGGTTCGAGATCTCGTCCGTCGCCTTGGCGGTCTGGCCGGCGAGCGTCTTGACCTCCTGGGCCACCACCGCGAAGCCGCGACCGGCGTCCCCGGCGCGCGCGGCCTCGATGGTGGCGTTCAGCGCCAGAAGATTGGTCTGCTCGGCGATCGAGGTGATCAGCTTGACGACGTCGCCGATGCGCGCCCCCGCCTCCGAGAGCTGCGCCATGCGCTGGTCGGTGGCTTCGGCCTGCCGTACCGCCTCGGCGGAGATCTCGTTCGATTCCTGCACCCGGCGGGTGATCTCGGAGATCGACTGGGACAGTTCGTCGGAGGCCGAGGCCGCCGTGCGCACGTGCTCGGAGGCGTTCTCGGACGCGCCGGCCGACTGCGCCGACAGATCGGCGGTGGAGCGTGCGGTGTCGGTGAGTTGCCGCGCCACCCGCTCGAACTCACCGGAGGAGCTCAGCACCTTGTCGAGGATGCCGCCGACGCTGCCGCGGAACTGCTCGACGAAGTTGCGCAGCTCCGCCTTGCGCTGCTCTGCCGCGGCAGCCGTGGCCGCGCTCTGCTCGCTGCGCAGGCGCGCCCGCTCCAGCGAGTTGCTCTTGAATACGGCGACCGTGCGGGCGATTTCGCCGATCTCGTCGGCGCGATCCTCGCAATCGATCTCGACGTCGCTCTGGCCTTCGGCGAGCGCCGTCAGCGAGCGCGTGACCGAGGTGAGCGGCCTGGTGATACGGCGGACGACCAGCAAGGTGAGGACCAGGACCAGGAGCGCGGCGATACCGGCCGCAATCGCCATGCTCTCGATGGCCTGGGTCAGCATGCTCTCGAGCTGCGCCATCGGGATGCCGACATAGAGAATGCCGACGACCTTGCCGGTGGCATCCGCGACCGGGAAATAGGCGGTCATGAAGGTTTTGCCGAACAGCGTGGCCGGGCCCTTGTACGCCTCGCCGCGGCGCAGGACGGCCTGCCCGGGATGATCGGCGGCAAGCTGGGTCCCGACAGCGCGGTCGCCGTTCTCCTTCTTCACGTTGGTCGAGCGGCGGACGAACTGCCCGCTCGCATCATCGAACACGAACAGGGTCGCGTTGCCGCCGACATAGGACACCGCGCGATCGACGATGGCGTGATCCCTGAACTCCGGCATTCTGGGAATCTCGGCGCGCGCCACCCCGCCATCCCGCATCGTGATCTTGGCGTCGGGAACGACCTCGGCAAAAGCCAGCGCCAGCGTGCGCAAATTGACCTCGATGTCGCGCAGCGCACGATCGTTGAAGGCGGAGGTGAGCGACCAGTAGCCGGCGCCGACCACGAGCGCCGTGTTCACGGCGATCAGCAGCACGGCGCACAGGACGGCCTTGGTACCCAGCTTGAGTTGCGGCAAGAACTTTGCCGTCGCACGGTTGGACATGAATGGAACCACCCCCGGAATTCCTGCATATTCATGCAATCGGCTTACGACCGAATTAACGACGGTTCACACCGCCACACGCGGCATGCTTGCCAAATTGTAAACGAGGCCTGCCCTGACCACGCCAAGCGCGCCGCCTGTCATCGTCTGGTTCCGCGATGACCTCCGCCTGTCCGACCATCCCGCCCTCCATGCTGCCGCGAAGACAGGTTCGCCGGTGATCTGCCTCTATGTGATGGATGAGATGGCCGGACGGGTGCCGGGCGGCGCGACGCGCTGGTGGCTGGCGCAGTCGCTGCGGGCGCTCGGCGCCGAGATCGCAACGCGCGGCGGATCGCTGATCCTGCGCAAGGGTCCGGCGGCCAAGGTGATCCCCGAAGTGGCGCGCGAGAGCGGAGCCGCAATGGTCTACTGGAACGGGGTCGCGCAGGCGCCACACCAGGCCGTCGAGAAACAGCTCGAAGCGGCGCTGGCAAAGCTCGGCGTGGACTCGCAGAGCTTCCCTGGCGACTTGCTGGCGCCACCCTCGGCGATCCGCAACAAGGAGGGCCGCGGCCTTCGCGTGTTCACGCCGTTCTGGCGGCGGGTGCTGTCGCTGGGCGATCCGCCCAAGCCTCTGCCCGCACCGCGGGAGCTACGCCCCGCCCCGCAGCTTGCCAGCGACGCGCTGGAGAGCTGGACGCTCGAGCCGACAAAGCCCGACTGGGCTGGCGGCCTGCGCCAGACCTGGACGCCGGGCGAAGCCTCGGCCCGCGTACGCCTCCGCGACTTCCTCCAGCACACCGCGCGCGTCTATGTCGGCGATCGCGACCGCCCGGATCGCGAGGGGACTTCAAGCCTGTCGCCTCACTTGAGGTTCGGCGAGCTCAGCCCGCGCCAGGTCTGGCACGCCGCGCGGTTTGCCGCAGCGGAGAATCCCGCGATCGGGCCCGGCGTCGAAAAGTTCCTGAGCGAGCTCGGCTGGCGCGAATTCTGCCGCCACCTCCTCCACGATCACCCGAGCCTTGCCACCGAAAACCTGCAAACGAATTTCGATGGCTTTCCCTGGAAGGGAGACAAGAAAGCGCTCGCCGCTTGGCAGCGCGGACGCACCGGCTATCCCATCGTCGACGCCGGCCTGCGCGAGCTCTGGCACACCGGCGTGATGCACAACCGGGTGCGGATGGTGGTGGCGTCCTTCCTGGTCAAGCATCTCCTGATCGACTGGCGCGACGGCGAGCGCTGGTTCTGGGACACGCTGGTCGATGCGGATGCCGGCAGCAATCCCGCCAACTGGCAATGGGTCGCCGGCTGCGGCGCCGACGCCGCGCCTTATTTCCGCGTGTTCAATCCAACTCTCCAGGGCGAGAAGTTCGATCCTGATGGAGCCTATGTCCGGCGCTGGGTGCCCGAGCTGAAAGACGTGCCGGCCAAGCTGATCCACCAGCCCTGGCAGGCATCACCAATCGAGCTTGCGAGCGCGGGCGTCACGCTCGGCAAGACCTATCCGCAGCCGATCATCGATCACGCGAAGGGGCGCGAGCGCGCGCTCGCCGCCTACGCAAGGATCCGCAAAGGTTGAGCGTTGCTTTGACACAATTATGAAACCCGCTATCGTCATCGCTCCATAAACCGTGGGGGACGATATGGACGACGAGAAGCCGATCACCGAACAGGCGCTGGACACGATCACCACCGCCGTGGAAGCGACCCAGGACGCCGCTGTCACCGCCGTCAAGCAGGTCAGGAAAGCCGCCAAGAAGGTCGCGAAGAAAGTAGCGCCGAAGAAGGCTTCCAAGAAGAAAGCGACCAAGAAGGCATCCAAGAAATCTGCGAAGAAGGCTGCAAAGAAGTCGTCGAAGAAAGCGGCCAAGAAGACTGCAAAGAAGGCCACCAAGAAGTCTGCGAAGAAGGCTGCCAAGTCGAAAAAGAAGGCCAAGCGCTGATCGCAGCGCTCGAGCAGGTCTCCGGGGGCGGGCGCGCCCGGAGACTCACCCCTACCCTCGCCGCTTGGCTGCGCGCCGGCCCGGGTGATGCTCGCCTTGCGGATCACGAAATTCGCTGCGATGGCCGCGCCGGTCCTCCTTGGCGAAGCGCTTCCGCTTCTCGGTTGAGCCGAACTGCTTGATCACCTTCCGGCCGTTGACCTTCTTGATGACATAGCCGCCTTCCGTCATCGAGAACGGCGCGTTGAGAGACCCCATATGGTCGAATTTGGTGCCGCGGGGATGCTCGAACGGTTCGAACCAGGACGGATAGACGAAGTTCGACATCGGAAAGCCGTTGACGAGAAAAGACTCCTCTTCCACGGCGTCGCAGACCTCGTAGGCATATTGGGTGTGCCGGGTCTTGTCGGCCCACAGATTGGCCATGGGATCGAGCACCATCTCGAACAGTTCGTGCGAGGCCGCCAGGCTGACCGGATCGTCCTCGCCGAGTGCCTTCAGAAAGATCTTTGAGATCGGCTGGCCGCGGTGCGTCAGCTCGTGTCGCCCGAGGAAGTTCTTGTGGGTGGCGTCGTCAAAATAGAGCAGCTGCCAGTCCGTCGGCTTCGGCTTGCGGGTGACGTCGAGGTCGATGGGATAGCCCCAGACCGGCAGGAAATGCTCGTCGTAGCATTTCTGGAGCGCCGCTGTGAGCCTCCCCATCATCCGCTCGCTCATCATCTCCTCGGCGTAATTGATGCAGGCAATCCGGACCGGCCTCAAGGACCTGCCGAGCAGCGCGCGTCTCGCTTTCTTCATGGAAATCACCTTGCCAAAGGGAAGCTGAAATCAGTCCAGCCTAGCACGCGCGCGCGCCGCACGTCAGGGATGTATTCCGACGTACTGGCCTGCGTGCCTAGAAACGCCGGTTGACCACGAACACTGCCGCCGCGCACATCGCCATGCCGGCAATCGCCAGCGCATCGAGCTTCTCCCCGAACAGCAGATAGGCCATCAGCGCCGTGACGGCGGGCACCAGGTAGAACAGGCTCGCAACCGAGGTCGCCGCAGCGTGGCGGATCAGCCAGTACAACAGCCCGATCGATCCGATCGAGAGCGCCACGGCGAGCCAGGCAAGCGCGAGCACGAACTCCTGCGTCCAGTGCACCACGCGGTCCTCGAACAAGAAGGCGCCGACCGTGAAGAAGACGGTGACGGCGATATATTGCACGAGGTTGCCGGCGCGCCAGTCGATGTGGTTGCAGTAGCGGC
The DNA here is from genome assembly GCF_029989365.1 of Bradyrhizobium sp. Arg816. GTDB lineage: Bacteria > Pseudomonadota > Alphaproteobacteria > Rhizobiales > Xanthobacteraceae > Bradyrhizobium. The sequence goes on from NZ_JAPRAQ010000006.1 coordinate 163,967, forward strand.
GCTGATAGAGCGTGCCGAGCGTGATGCTGATCAGCGATACCACCGAGGCGAGCCAGCCGAGCCCGGCCTCGCCGGTCATCGGGCGTCCGTGCAGGATCAGCACCACGCCGCCGAGGCCAAGCACGAGCCCCGCCCATTGCACCGGCGTCACGCGTTCGCCGAGCCAGCGGTTGGCGATGGTCGAGGTCAGGATCGGCTGAAGGCCCGGAATCAATGCCGAGAGTCCGGCCGGGATCGAATGCGCAATCGCAATCGCGGTGCCGCCGAGATAGAAGCCGTGGACGAGAATGCCGGCAACGGCGCTATGCGCGACGTCGACACGGTCCGGCCATTTCGGTCGCGCAACGCCTGCGATGATCGCCATCAGGCCAACCACGATCGCCATGCGAATGGCGAGATAGGTCAAGGGATCGGCGTTGTTGATGATGTATTTGGTGCCGATGAATCCGGTGCTCCAGAGCACGACGAACAGGATCGGCGCGGCGCGAGCGGTCAGGGCTTCTTGATTATGGTTCATTGCCGCCCTCATTGCCCGACCGGGACCTATGCGGCAATGCGAATTTCCAAACGAGCGATGCTGCGCTGCGACGGACCGCGGGCGCGCAGCTCAGCCGCTCACCATTCTTCCGGACAGGGGTCGATGATCTTCCAGAGCTCGACACCGTTCTTGATCTTCTTCATGTCGGTGGTGAGCCCGCCATTGCGGCGGATCCAGTCCTTCACCGTGTTGGGGTAATAGGACATCAGGTCGGACGTCCCCTCCGCGCTGGTGACCTTGATGCCGAAGGTGAAGGCCTTGTCGTAATAGGCCTGGTGGAAGCCGAGGCTGGCGCGCGGCGTCACGCAGATCTTGTTCATCGGCACCATGCCGAGCACCAGAGTGCAGGCCGAGTTGCAGATGCCGTCGATGATGACGCGCTCACCCTTCTCACGGACGCGCTTGTACTTGGCCTTGTACTCCTCGACGTAGCCGCCGTGGTCACGGGTGATGTGCAGCTCGGCGCGCGCCGGCGTGGCGGCGGCGACGGAGAGCAACAGCAGGCTCAAAAGCGTGATGCGCATGGTGCGTGACGGCAAAAGCCTTCAGGAATGAACCGGCCTCGAAGGACCCCCAAAGGGCCGGCGACGGGATTCTTGAGCGAATTCTCTTTGGCCATACTTGTGTGGGGAATTCGTTAAGCATCCCGAAAAGGCCAAAAATGGGCAGCCTTCGCCCCTGCTTCCGACAATTCTGTCACACCCACCCGGGAATCGGCGGGATTGGCCCCGATTTCCAGGCGCCGGATGGGTGCCCCGGCGGCCCGAAATGGCTATAAACACCTGACCTATTCGCGCCGGTTCCGGAGAATCGAGATGAGCACGTTGAAGCTTGTAGCCGCGGTTGCTGCCCTGTCGGCCGCAATCCTCGCCCCCAGCCTTGCGGAGGCGCGGGGACACCACCGGTACCACCGCCACTACACCAACCCGCTGCCCTACCCGATCAGCTATCTGCACAATTACGGGCCCGGCATCACCCCCGGCACGTTCGCCTTGTACGACGGCCCGTCGACCAACCACTGCTACCAGAGCTCGGCCGCCTATGTCGGCCAGGACGGCCGTCGGCACCCCTGCTTCTGAGGGGCGCTGGCGCATCCTCTGCGGGTGCCGCTATTTGGCGGCGCCCGACAGCAGCAATTGCTTCTCGATCTCGTAGACCGGCAGCTTGACGAGGTCCTTGCCGACCTCGCCCTGAAGCGCCTTGCGCACGACGTCCGAATAATCGGCGCGGATCATGCCGAGCGCGCGTGGTGAGGCCACCATGGTCAGGGCCGAGGTCTCGCCAGCGCTGACGGCGGCATCGAGCCGGCCGGCCAGGCTCCGCAGGAAGGCGCGCTCGGCCTCATCGTGCCAATCAGTCTGCTCGACTGAGCTGCGTGCGCCGCCGACGGCGGCGTTCAGCCGGCCCGGCGCATCGGTCCCTTGCGCACCGGTCGAGGGATTGGGCTGCTCGTGCACCTCCCGGGTGTGGAGGTTCGGAAACATCTCGTCGCCGAGGTTTTCCAGAATGAGCGCCTTGCGCCCGTCGCACACGACCAGCCAGTCACCCTTGTCTATTCTCATCTTGTCCATTGCACAGCTCCAAGCGATCTCGCGAGCCTGCTCTTCGAATTCCTCGAAGCGCTGGCTACGGCAAGACTAGGGACGAAGCCGTCCCGGCGAATTGCGCAGGATCAAGGATAAACGCGATGTCCTGCCATGCAGCGCCAGTGCAAGCGCAGTATTGGTCACGCGCGCGACGTGGGATAGTCTGGCGAAGCGAAAGGTCAGGCCTGCGGCGAGCTTGCTGAAGATTTGTTCATCAGCATTACATTTCGGTTCCGCCACAATTTGATCAGAACGACTTCGATATCCTGTATTGCGTAAGCAGAGGAATACATCATGAATCTCAAGACTGGCCTCGTCGCGGCATCCCTGTTCGGTGCCATGATGGCATCGCCGGCGGCGTCCGCCATGCCCATCGCGCCCGCACCTGCGACGCCGCAGGTCTCCGACGTCGAGCAGGTCCGCATGGTCTGCGACGCCTGGGGACGCTGTTTCTGGCGCCCGAACTATGATGGGTATTACGGCCCGCGGCCGTATTACGGGCCCCGATATTATGGGTATGGGCCACGCGCCTATGGGCCTCGCTATTACGGACCACGCTATCGCCGCTGGTGATTTCTGAAGGGGCCCTCGGGCCCCTTCGCTTTTGCGAGATCGCGCGTTGCGTCCATTCGCGTGCTCGCGGTCCGCGTGGAGCGATTCCAAAACTGATCTAGATCAAAGATGAAATTCGCCGTGCCGTCATTCTACGTCGATGGCGGATTTCATTGTTTTCCGATGCCCCCAGACGGGCATGAATGTGCAGACGCATCTCGAGAGGCAGCCAAGGCCTGGCGAGCGGAGGCCTGGCGAGCGGAGGCTTGAGGGACGGCGGCTCGAGGGGCGGAGCTTCGAGTCCTTCGCCTGTCCCGCCTGCACGCGTCTCCATTTCATCGACCTCGCCTCAGGCCAACCGATGAACCGGGACCGTTGACGGTGACATCGACCTGCCGCGTGGCATGATGTCCGCAATACTACGGCCCGGAATCCGGTTTACTGAATCATCCTGTTTCGCCATTGATTGCGATGTATCGATTTTCATTTAATTGTCACATTTCAGCATTCGGCCAGAAGCATGTTCTTCGACGCTCTCGCCCCCTCCTCCGCCCTCCAGCTGATCCGGTTTGCCGATGTCGACGCGTTTCGACCCGCCGAGTCGATGGAAGACGCCCGTAGCATTCCGCTCGACGTCGCCAACTTCGCTGCGGCGCGTGCGATCGTGAACCTGCCGGGGTGCCGGATCATCGTGGCTAGGTCGTTTGCGCGGATTCTCGATACCGCCTATCGCGCACCGGGCGGCATGGTGATCCTGCCGATGACCGACGATCTGCGGGCCAGCTCGAGCGGGATCGAACTCGACTCGCGCGTTTTCATCGCCTTGCGCGGCAATCATCATTGTCATTTCGTCGAGCATCAGACCAATTACCACGCGCTGATCATGTTCTCCCCCGCGCTCAGGGATCGCGGCTGGTTCGATCGCGCCGATGCATTGTGGGTTCGCATCGCGGACCCCGCGGCGCATCTCTACGCGCGTCAGCTCGTTCTCGACATCCTGCGGACCGCGTCCGTAGAGCCGCACATGTTCGAAACCACAGAGGTCGCCGCGCATCTCCAGGAGGGTCTGCTGCTCGCCTTCGACGATTTGTTTCAAATCGACCCGTTGTCTGATCGTACCGCCCCGAATGCAGGCGCGCGATCAGCCAGGCTCGTGCAACAGATCGACGATTACGTCGCGGCCTATCCGACCGCTCCGATCTATACGGCCAATCTAGCCGGCGAGTTGGGCGTTTCGGTCCGAACGCTCGGCGGCGCGGTGAGCAAGGTGCGCGGCATGAGCCTGCATCAATACATCCGCCTGAAGCGGCTGTGGGCCACACGCTCGCGGCTCCTGAAGGGCGGCGGCGCGACGGTCGCCACATGCGCACGCGCCCAGGGATTTCATCACCTCGGCGAGTTTGCCGCGGCCTACCGCGCGATCTTCCACGAGGCGCCTTCCGACACGCTGGCACGGGCCCGGCACACCGGTTTCTCTGCGAGCTGACGCCGCAGGCGCGACGCCGATGGCTTGCCTTGACCACGGGTCGGGCGGCTATGGAACAGGTTCCCTCGAACGACGTTGTCAGGTCCGAGCAGTGCGCCGCCAGCCAGCCCCGGGCGCGCGCTGAGAAACCCCGCGCGCCCTCCGCGCGGGGTTTTTGTCGCCGTCAATCAAGTGGTTCAGGGAAGAGAATGTCCATCAACCGCAACGTCTTGTTTCTGATCATCGGGGCTCTGGTCGTCACGGCAGCCGTGCTCGGCTACAACCTCTACCAGGCGAAGAAACAGCCCGACGGCCTGCAGATCAATGTCGGCCCCAATGGGCTGAAGATCCAGGGCAAGTAGTCAACGAAGTGATTGGAGCTTGGACCTGAGTTTGATCAGGATTCCGCAACCGGAGGCGAACGCAAGACCTCAGTTGCTCCGTTCCGACCTCCAGCCGGTTCCCCGATGTGGAATGGCGGCGGTGATATCTACATCTCTGCCGGCGGATTGACGCCAAGCTGCCACCCCAAAGCATAGGGTCAACGTCAGAGCCGTCACCAATAACAACAGGGATAAAAATTGGCTCAAGCCTGCACTCCCGCGCCGAAATATTGGATGAGCGAGCACAGGGCGGCGATTCGGAAAATGCAGCCGTACTGACCTAGGGAGCGTTTTCCCCAAGGTTGCAAACCGGTGGACGAGCACGCCGCAGCCTTTGACCCGCCGCGACTGCAGGAGGCAACGCCGACGCGCAAGAGAGCGGCGACTTTCCGAGCCTGACTAGCGCATTGGTTGAAAGCATCAGCAACAGCCTTCGGCCGGTTGCGAGCCTCGAGACCCCAATGGATGGCCTGCCTATCGAGCTCGGCTGCCTGATCGCGATCATACGCCAAGCTATTGATTTTATTGGCGCGCTCGGAGAGATTCGAACTCCCGACCCTCGGAATCGAAATCCGATGCTCTATCCAGCTGAGCTACGAGCGCCCCCGGCCCGGGTATTGGGCCGCAACCGAGAAGCGCGGACCGCGGCTGGCAAGCCAGACATCGTGCGCCGTTCGGACGGGTTCGAATTAGCAGAGAGGCTGGCCAATAAAAAGCCCTTCCCGCCTCCGCGGAGGCGGGTCAGAGCGGGCTTGTCACCAGGTCGTGTTGAAGAGGCCGAAATGCGGCTGCTGCGCCACCATCATCGGCCGGCCATACTGTGGCCCACCATATTGATATTGCGGGGCCGGATGCGCTCTGGCGACCTTACGCTTGGGCTGAGCCTGAGCCTGCGGCTTCTTGGCGGCGTCGGCCTTCGAACCAGGCGTAAACTGGGCAAAGGTCTCGCGCACCCGCGCCTTGGCCGACATCTCTGCGAGGGCCGCTGCCGACGCGGTATCCGGCGGCTGAGGCGCAACGACGGCAGCGGTCTTCACCGCGGGCGGGGCAATCGACGGCTGGCTGGTGTCGAGCACGACACGCTCGGGCAGATGGCGATCGGACCGGATCCGGATCGACGGCTGGTCGTTGCTTGCGGTCGCGGCGGCTGGCGCCACGGGCGAGGCCGGCATGACGAAGTTCACCGCGAACAGCAGTCCGAGCAACGCTCCGCCGACAAACATGAAATACCGAAAGATGGGCATTGGCCGCACTCCGCCCCCCGCAATCCCCGCGTGGGCTCTTCGCCTTAAACAGGCGATACTCTGATTGGTTCCTGGCCCTGCCCTTCGGTTCAAATGGCGACGCCAATTTTTTGGCCAAGGCCTGCGGACAGTAACTTTTCCGCTACCGGGAACTGCCGGACGTTACGCGCGCCGTGCTGCGACCAGCGAACACTTCGCCTGATCGGCGTTAACGTTGATGAAGCCGACAGGAATACGCGCAAAGGTCTTGCGGCTCTTCATCGTTACCGTGTCGGCAAGCATGCGGCTGCGGTCGGTGAGATGACTGCCATCGCGCCGCGTAAACGCGCAGACGATCTCCAGATCCTTAACGGCATAGTCATTGTCGTTTCGCAGCGTGAACGTCACCAGCGCCTTCGAGCCGAGCCCGCCACGGCGCCAGGTCTGCGATGAGATTTTGAGGCGATCGAGTTCTGCCGCAGCCGGAGCCTGAGCTTCGACAATCGGCGAGACCGCCGCCGCCGTACTGCCCGGAGGTGCCGGTTCGACCGTTGCCACGTCAGACTTCACCGGCTCGGCGCCGTTGCCCCTGGAGAGCGGCAGCAGCATCCACACACCGCAGCCGACGATGATCGCCGCCAGCAGCCAGAGCAGGCTTCGCCCGAACGAGACGCTCGCGATCGTCACGGCTCGCGCCAAGCGCTCGCCGCTCCCGGCGAAACGTCCCCACCCGATCCGGTCAAACCTGGCGTTCATGGCTGCATCACCGACCGCGGCCGGAGCCCGTTCGACGACGGACTCGGCCACCGCTTACCTTAATCCGGGAGACGAACTAAGGTTCCCGCGCTCATGCCGAGTCGGCAAGGACGGTGGTGATCACCAGCCGGGGCCGCTAACATGCGCTGCAACATCGAAGACCCCGTTGGGAGAACATGAAATGCCAATCGCCGTCACTTGGGATCACGTCCATCTGCGCAGTCCCGATCCTGAGGCCACAGCGGCTTGGCTGCGGGACATCCTCGGCGGAGAGATCGTGCGCGCACCGGGACGGATCGACGTGAATCTCGGCGGCGCAAAGATCTTCATCGCGTCGCTCGAGGGCGACAACGCCGTCAACCCGCCGCCGCCGCACCCGCATCAGGGTCTCGACCATTTCGGTCTCACCGTGAAGGACATCGACGCCGTCGCGGCCGAGATCAAGGCCAAGGGCGTCACCTTCACGCGCGAGCCGACCACGATCCGGCCGGGCGTGCGCATCTGCTTCATCCGCGGCCCGGAAGGCATCTCCATCGAGCTGCTCGAGCGCGACAAGAAATACACCTGACCCATCGCCTCATCTGGCGCCTCATCGGAGGTCGACGAGAAGCCGGGCGCGCTATCGCCCGGCTAACTCATACTGCCCGGCATAAAGCAGCGGATGGCGACGCCCATGTAGCCGTAGATCGGCCACACCATGGTGCGCCCGACCCGGTTCGGCTCCGAGATGACGGCCTCCTCGGGCACGTCAACCCAGACGAGCTCCTGCTGCTGGCCGTCGAGCACGTGGCCCAGGCGCGGGATGCGGACACGATAGTGTCCGTCCTTGCTCTCCCAGTCGGTGTCCGAGAGCGCCGAGCCGTCGGCATCGGAACAGCAAGGCCCCTTGCCGCTGCGCAGGCCGTCGAACCACGCCTTCAATTCGGCATTGGTGTTGACGAACTGGCCACGGTCGCGCGCATGCCCCGAGGGGGCTGCGAGCGCGATCAGAGCCAAGGCGCAAGTGAGGCTCACCATGCTTCGCCAGCGTGGCGCGCCGCCAGTCGGCCGTTGTGTTTCGCAAATCGTGGGACGCACACTGTACAGACGCGGCTCATCGCCGCCGGAATCGATCCAGTTGCTCACGTTTGTCTTGCTCCAGCACCCCGCGGCCAGTGCAACAATGGTTATGCATTTCGCGGGCCAACTTGATTCGCAACGACGGGCCTCGCGTCATGATCAGACCGTCATGGTGGTGTCATAGACAAGCCGGGACAACTACGGCTGGCGGCGGCAAGATCGCACCGCCGGCCGGCAAACTGCCGCGTTGCGCGCGGGAACGCGCTTTGGCATAAAAGCTCTACCGGTTACGCCGTTGGGCGATGGCGGCCGGCCTGTGGGACGTGATGAAGAACGGCCTCTATTCGATTCACGTGAACCTGCTCGATGGTCGAGTCGGCAAGGGCAGCGGCGTGATTCTTTTTCGCGACGGCAAGATTCTTGGCGGCGATGCGTACCTCTATTACACCGGCAGCTACGTCGTGAAGGACGACCACACCTTCAAAGGCGAGGTGCTGGTGCAACGGCACACCTCGCCGCGGGGCGACGACAATCCGCTGTTCGGCGGCCCTGCCCCGGTCGGCATCGGCGTCAGCGGGACCTACACGGACACCCGCGCGGAGATGACGGGCACAGCGCTCGTCGGCAAGGCCAGCCTGATTTTCGGCGCCACGCTGCACAAGCTCGTGGAAGCCGATTAGGCGCGGGACTATTCCGCAGCCTGCTCGAGCGGCGCGGTGCGCGGCAGGATGATCTGGATCCGCGTGCCCTCGCCCGGCTCGGAATCGAGATCGAGCCGCCCGCCGAGGCGATTGGTGACGATGCTGTAGACGATGTGCAGTCCGAGGCCGGTGCCGCCCTGGTCGCGCCGCGTGGTGAAGAACGGATCGAAGGCGCGGCGGCGGACGTCGAGCGACATGCCGCAGCCATTGTCCGAGAAGATGATCTCGACATTGTCCTTGCCGGACTCGCGCACCTGGATGTCGATGATCCCCGGCCGGCCGTCCGGGAAGGCGTGCGCCACCGAATTGAGAAACAGATTGGTCAGCACCTGGCCATACGGGCCGGGATAGCTGTTCATGGTCAGGCTCGGCTGGCACTCGACGTTGAGCGTCAGATTGTGTTTGCGCAGGCCCGGCCGCAGGCTCATCACCACCTGCTCGGTGAGGTCGCCGAGATCGAAGCTGCGCTGATCGGAGTAGTTGCGGTCGGCCGCGACCTGCTTGAACGACTGGATCAGCTCGGCCGCGCGGTTCAGATTGGAGACGAGCTGCGAGGACGCATCGCGGCTGGTGTTGAGGAAATCGTTGAGCGTGGAGCGACGGAGCTCGCCGCGCTCGACTTCGGCGGTGAACATCGCGGTCTTGCGCTCCAGCGCGGATGCGACGGTGAGGCTGATACCGACGGGATTGTTGACCTCGTGGGCGACGCCGGCGACGAGCCGTCCGAGCGCGGCGAGCTTCTCCGCCTCGATCAGCGAGGCCTGGGTCTCGCGCAGGTTTCGCAACGCGGTCTCGGCGGATTCCTTGGCTTTGCGCATCTCCTGCTCGCCGCGCTTGCGCTCGCCGATGTCGAGCGCCACGGTGACGATCCGCTCGATCTCGCCGTCGGCATCGAGCAGCGGCAGCTTGTTGACCAGCCATTGCCGCATGTTGCCGGAGGAATCCTTGTACTCCTCCTCGTAGAAGCCGAGGCCCCTTCGAAGCTTGAGCACCCTCTTGTCGCTCTCGTCGGACTTGGCCGCACCATAGCGCGACATCAGATCCGCGGTGGTGCGGCCGAGCGCATCGCCGGGCTCGATGCCGAAGATGCCGGCCATGTAGCGGTTCATCAGCACGTAGCGCAGCTCGCGGTCCTTGACGTTGATGACCGCGGGCACGGTGTCGATGACCTGCTGGAGCAGGCGCCGTCCTTCGGCGATGGCGTCTTCCGCCCGCTTCTGGTCGGTGATGTCGCGCAGCGTGCCCTCGTAGCGGACGATGTTGCCCGCCTCGTCCCGCACGCCCGTCGCGCTGTCGGAAAGCCACAGGATGTTGCCGCTACGCTGGCGCACCTGGTACTCGAACTCGCGCACGATGCCGTCGCGCGCCATCAGCCGCTGATATTCGGCGCGCGCCTCGGGGTGGACGTAGATGGTGTGGGCGATGTCGTTGATGCTGTCGATGAGCTGCTGCGGGCTGTCATAGCCCATCATCCGCGCCAGCGCCGGATTGGCGTTGAGCAGATCACCGGCCGGCGTCGTGACATAGATGCCGTCGACCGAGCCCTCGAACAGCTTGCGATAGCTCTCTTCGGCGAGACGCTGCTCGGTGAGCGCCCGCACCGCCGCCTCGCGCGCCGTGTCGGCCTCCTCCAGCGCGCGGCGGAACACTTCGGCCGCGCGCGCGATGTCGCCGATCTCGTTGTCGAGGTCGGCCGACGGGATCGAGGCGTCCTTCTCGCCCGCTGCGAGCGCGCGGATGGATCTCGCGATCTTCGCAAGCGGCCGGACGGTCCGCCGCACCACGAAGCCGGCCGCGAGAATGCCGATCAAGACGCCGATGGTGCCGAACACGATGCTCTGCCACCGCGCCTCCGTCAGCGTGCGGGCGAAATCGCGCGACAGCACGTGGCCGCGCCTAGCGCTGACCTCGCGCAGGAGTTCCGTGACGCGGCCGATCAGGCGGCCCTCGGTGCCCAGCACCTCGCGATCGATATCGGCGATCTGTCGCTCCCGGACCGCCACCGCGATGATGGCCTCGGCATAGTCGTTCACGGCCGTCTTCAGCCTGGCGTCCGCGATGTCCATCGCCCGCATCCCCTGCGCGGCCTGCTCGGCGGCGGATGGATTGCGCGCCAGCAGCCCGAGCGCGATCTGGCTCTGCGCCTCCGACAGGCGGGAGGCGAGCTCGCGGTCCGCCGCGGCTCCAACGGCCACGTCGAACCGGTCGCGCAGCGGCGGCAGGCCGGCGAGCAGCTGGGCGCGGCGGTCGATCAGGGTCGAGATTCGCTCGAGGCCATTGCGATAGGTCGCAAGGCGCTCGGTCACCCCGTCGATCATGTCCTGCTGCTCGGGAGCGAGCTCGATGCGGGTCTTCTTCAGGATGTCGCTGAGCGTCGAGGCCGCCTCGCCGACCTGCTTGAACTGGGTGCCGGCGCCGGGATCGGTGACGAAGTCGCGCGCGGCGAGCCGCAGCTCGTTCATGCGGCGGTCGATGTCCTCGGCGAGGTCGCCGACGCTCTGGAGCCGCTGCAGCTCGGCGAAGGTCGTATCGATGTGCCGGATCGCGATCACGCTCGCGGTCGAGGTGACGATGATCACCGCCAGCACCAGGAGAAAGCTGCCGAAGGTGAGCTGGCCGATGGAGAGCGAGAATGTTCGCTTTTTCTCAGGGGTCGGCGTCAATTCGGCGGACATTGGGGCTTTTGAGGACCGGGCTATTGGAGGCCCAATATACGATGGTTTGCGGCCCCGGGGGAACATGCCTCGCGCTGCCGAATATCCTTAATATCGCGAGCCCGCCGCCCGTCTCACCTCCCCGATTATGACGTTTTGACGCTGGCCGCCCGCCGGGCCGGGATCGTCATGGCGGCGACGCCGAGGACGACGCAGGCAAGCCCGATCCAGGCGGTCCGGCTCAGGGTTTCGCCGAGGACGGCGACGCTGATGGCGACCCCGATCGGCACGCGCAAATAGGCCTGCGCAGTGGTGCCGACCGAGCCCAGCGTCTGGATCAGGCGGAAGTAGATCGCGAACGCTGCCGCAGTCGAGAAGGTCGCCAGCGCGAGCAGCGCCAGCACGGAACTCAGCGAGGGCGACAGCGTCCAGGGCTGTTCGACGATCAGCGAGGCCGGGATCAGCGCCGCCGCGCCCGCCAGCAGCGAGCCCGCGGCCGGTGCCATCGGATCGAGGCCTTTAAAACCGCGGCCGAAGATCGCAGCGCAGGCGTAGCAGATGGTGGCGGCGACGATGGCGGCCTCCGCGACCAGGCCACTGCGGACGTCGTGGAAAGCGTCGACGCCGACGATCAGCAGGATGCCGGCCATACCGGCGACCACGCCGAACAGTTTTCGCGGCGTCGTCACCTCGTGACGCGTGACGACGGCTGTGAGCAGGAAGGTGAAGAGCGGCCCGGCCGAGTTGAGGATGGTGGCGAGCGCGGCATCGACGTGACGCTCGCCCCAGGCGATCAGCGTCCAGGGGATCATGCTGTTGAGCACGGCCTGGAACGCGAAGCGCTGCCAGGTCGCGGCATCCGTGGGCATCCTGATGCCGCGCGCCCACATGACGACGAGCAGCAGCAGACCGGCGATCGTGGTGCGCGCCGCGATCAGCGTGATCGGCGGAATGGTGGCGACGCCGAGCTTGATGAAGGTGTAGGAGCCGCCCCAGAGCGTTGCGAGCGCGACCAGCAGCGCCAGCTCGACGGCGATGTTGGGGTCCCGTCCCTTATCCATTTTGCACGTCCCGTCCATTCGCGATGGACGGAACCTTAGCGCGTCCGGGGCCGCCAATACTTCGTTTGGTATCGAAGTATCCTAGCCGACCGCCCCGACCTCGAACACCTCGCCGTCATAGCCGGCTTCGCGGGGAATGCGGAGCTGGCGGCCGGTCTCGGTCTTGGTCATCACCGGCATCACCGTCACGACCGACAGGCCGCGGGCGTGCTCCAGCGCGGCGCCCACGCTGTCCTGCTTGGCGAGCCGGATCAGGTTGCGCGTGGTCGGGAACGGCAGCTTGAAGCGGCCGCTCTCGCCGCCCTCCACCGCCTCGCGCGGCGACACCCAGATCGAGTCGGTCGACTCCCGGCCGTCATGGGCGCCGAGCTGATCGGGCGGTGCGGCCGCGAGGAAGAACCAGGTGTCGAACCGCTTCGGCATGCCCTCCGGCGTGATCCAATGCGCGTAGGGCACGAGCGTATCGAGCGCGAGCTGGAGGCCGTTGTCGGCCAGGATACTCAGGAAGCTGATCTTGTGCTCGTTGAGGGCGACGCGATGCTTGTCGGCGATCTCGCCGGCGCGCTTGGCATCGATCGGCGTGCCCGAACCCTTCGCCCGCGCCAGCAGGATGCCGCTCTCCTCGAAGGTCTCGCGGATCGCGGCGACCCGAAATCCGCGATCCGATTCACTTAAGGCTTCGCCGCCCGAATAGAGGTGAGCGCGGGCGACGATCTCGTTGTCGCCGGCATCGACGCTGCCGCCGGGAAACACCAGCGCGCCCGAGTTGAACTCGATCTGATGATGGCGAACCATCATGAAGACCTCGATTTCCTTTGCACCGTCACGGAGCAGAAGGATGGTCGAAGCCGGGCGCGATGCTGATGTCTCTGGCATTCAACTAACCTGCGGCGCTGGATTGCGGGCCGAGATTGGCGCGCTTGTCGACGCGGGCGACGCGCGACAGGAGGTAGTCGACCTCCGCCTTCGCTGCCGGCGTGATGGTCGCGCCCGGATTGCGCTGGGCGCTGGAAGCGATGATGCCACGCTTCTGCAGCACGTGCTTACGCACCGCCAGGCCTGCGCCCGGCTGCTGCTCGTAGCGGATCAGCGGCAGATGCGCGTCGAACAGATCATGCGCAGCGTCGCGCTTGCCCTCCTTCGAGAGGCGCACGACGTCGATCAGGAGCTCCGGGAAAGCGTAGCCGGTCATGGCGCCGTCGGCGCCGCGCTCCATCTCGAAATCCAAGAAGAGTCCGCCATTGCCGCAGAGGATCGAGAGCGGACGGAGCGAGCCGTCCTTCTGGAAGTTGCGCAGTGTCGAGATCTTTTCCAGACCCGGCCAGTCCTCGTGCTTGAGCATCACGCAATTCGGATTGTCGGTGACGATCTTGCGGATCACCGCAGGGGTGAAGATTACCGAGAGCGTCAGCGGATAGTCCTGCAGCACCCAGGGCACATCGGGCCCGATCGCCTCCGCCGCCTGCTTATAGTAGCCGACGATCTGGTCGTCGGTACGGAGCGACGGCGGCGGCGCGATCATCACGCCGGCCGCGCCTGCATCCATCGAGGCCTTCGCCAGCGAGCGCATCGTGGCAAAGCCAGGCGCTGAGACGCCGACGATCACCTGCATCTTCTTGGCGCGCTTGACGAAGCGCACCGCGACTTGCTCGGCCTCCGCGGCGTCGAGCTTCGGCGCCTCGCCGAGGATGCCCAGCACCGTGACGCCGTCGCAGCCGACCTCCTCGTAGAAATCGGTCAGGCGGTCGATCGAGCGCTCGTCGATCCGGCCGTCATCGTGGAACGGTGTCGGCGCGATTGCGAAGGTGCCCTTGGCGTCGGCGGTCAGTTTCATCTGGTCTCTCTGTCCTATCGTCTGTCGTCATTCCGGGCTCGCGACGTCGTCGCGCCCCGGAATGACAGTGTGGCTAAAACCGCCGCGCGCCCATCTTGATCTGCTCCTCGGAGAAGAAGATCTCCTTGGCGTGATCGGCGATGTCCTGGGCCTTCCAGCCCGTGTGCGGCGGCTTCCAGCCGTCCATTTCCATCATCCGCATTTCGCGCACGCCGCGGGGCCCGGATACGCCCAGCACCTTGCCGGTCTGGTCGCCCGACAAATCGCTGACCATATATAGCACGGCCGGCGCGATGCCGTCCGGCCCCAGCGCCGCGCCGGGGTTCTCCTTATAGCGGGGCAGGTCTGCGGTCATGCGGGTCAGAGCGCCCGGGGCCAGCGTCCAGATCCGGATGTTGTACTTCCGGCCCTCGATCGCCAGCACGTTGGACAGGCCCCAGATGCCGCCCTTGGCCGCGCCGTAATTGGTCTGGCCGAAATTGCCGATCAGCCCTGATGTCGAGGAGGTGTTGACGATGACGCCGCCGCCGTTTTCCCGCATCCAGCGAAACACCGGCATGGTGCAACAGAAGGTGCCCTTCAGATGCACCTTGATCACCTTGTCCCAGTCGGATTCGGACGCCTTGGCGAAGGTCTGGTCGCGGAGGATGCCCGCGTTGTTGACGAGGATATCGGCACGGCCGAAATGCTTGATGGCGTCGTCGAACACCGACTGGCCGCCCTCCATGGTGGAGATGTCGGCGCCGTTGGCGACCGCCTTGCCGCCCTCGGCCTTGATCGCGTCGACCACGAGCTGCGCCATCGACTTGTCGGCGCCTGAGCCGTCGCGGGGACCGCCGAGATCGTTGACGACGACGGACGCCCCTTCCCGCGCGAACAGTTTTGCGTAGGCCTCACCAAGCCCCCCGCCCGCGCCGGTGATCAGCGCAACCTTGCCGTCGAGTAGTCCCATCGTGGCTTCTCCCTGCTTGTTTTTCTTGCTCCGTCATGGCCGGGCTTGTCCCGGCCATCCACGAACTTGATCGCCAACTGCACGAAAGAACGTGGATGCCCGGGACAAGCCCGGGCATGACGAAATAACTCAGAGCAGCGCAAGCGGCTCGATCATCCCAGCACCGTCTTGCCGTTCTTGATCACGGTGACGCCGCGCGACTTCACCTTGGCTTCGAACGAGATCACGCTGCCATCCTTCCAGAGATCCATGGTCACGGTCTCTCCGGGATAGACGGGCGATGAGAACCGCGCGACGTGCTGGCGGAAAGCAGAGGCGTCGTAGTCGGCATAGGTCTGGAGCACGCCGCGGCATGTGATGCCGTAGGTGCACATGCCGTGCAGGATCGGGCGCGGGAAGCCGGCCTTCTTCGCAAATTCCGGATCGCTGTGCAGCGGGTTGCGGTCGCCGCAGAGGCGATAGACCAGCGCCTGGTCGGGGCGTGTGACGATGTCGATGGTCCTGTCGGGGCTCCGGGTCGGGATCTTGTGCGGATCGGGCTGGGTCAGGTTCGGCCCGCCAAAGCCGCCATCGCCGCGCGCGAAGCGCGAGGCGACCAGCGTTGCGAGCTTCTCGCCCTTCTCGTTCTTGAGCACGGTCTGGTGGCTGATGACGACGCCCTTGTCCTTGCCCTTGTCGTAGACCTCGACAACGGAGGAGTCGGCCGTGATGTTCGCAGCCACCGGCAGCGGCTGATGGAAGGTGATGTCACGCTCGCCATCGACCACCATGACGCGGTTGAGGTTCATCTCGCCCGGCCCCGAACCCCAGGCTGCGACGGACGCAAAGGTCGGCACCACCTTGAGCGGCCGCGGCGTGAACGTGCCTTCGTTGACGAAGGCGAGCTCGCTCTCGTTCATGGGATCGGCACCGAGGCCGATGCCATAGGCGTAGAGCATGACTTCGCGATCACCATAGGCGTACTTCTGGCCGAGGTTTTTCAGGCCTTTGAGTTCTTCGTATCTGGCGGACATTTTTGGCTGTTTCCTCCCCGGCATTTTTCTCAGCGAGCACCGGCGCTCGTTAATGTGCCCTCTCCCCTTGTGCGAGAGGGCTGCACCGCTCTTGCACCAAACTCGTTTGGGTGAGGGGTTGGCTCCGCAGCGAACACTCTCTCCGTGGAGAGAACCCCTCATCCGGCGCTTCGCGCCACCTTCTCCCACAAGGGGAGAAGGGAAGAAATTTAGGCCGGCGTGAAGAACGGCAGCGGCGCGCCGTCGGTCGGCTTGAACACCACCTTCACCTTCTGGCCGATCTTCAGCTTCTCGAGATCGCAGTCGACGAAATTGGTCTGCACCGACGGCCCCTCCTTCAGGGTGACGTAGCCGATGGCGTAAGGGCCGGTCGGCGACTTCCGCATCAGGCTCCAGGTGTAGATCGTGCCCTCGCCCGAAGCCTCCTCCCACACCGTCTTGTCGGAGTAGCAGAACGGGCAGATCGAGCGCGGGAAGTAATGCGCCTCGCCGCAGGCGGTGCAGCGCTTGATCATGAACTTGCCCTGCTTGGCTGCGTCCCAGAACGCGGCAGTCTCCGGATTGGTCACCGGGGCCGGGTATTTTTTTGCATCTACCATCACACGCGCTCCAGAATGGCCGTCGAGGCGGCGTGGCGAACGCCGAGGAGGCCGCCGGTGCCGTGGGCAATGGCGAGATCGCAATTCTTGACCTGCACCTTCGGATGCGCCTCGCCGCGCAGCTGCCTGACGGCCTCGATGATCTTGGTCATGCCGCCGCGATTGACGGGATGGTTGCTGCAGAGGCCGCCGCCGTCGGTGTTGAACGGCAGCTTGCCGACGCCGGAGATCAGATTGCCGTCGGCAACGAACTTGCCGCCCTCGCCCTTCTTGCAGAAGCCGAGGTCCTCGAGCTGCATCAGCACCGTGATGGTAAAGCTGTCATAGATCGAGGCGTATTTGATGTCCTTCGGCGTGATGCCGGCTTCCTCGAACGCGCGCGGGCCGGACCAGATGCCGGCAGAGTAAGTGAGATCGAGGTCCTTGCCGCCGCGCGGGCCCTTCATCGCCTCGCCATGGCCGATCAGCTTGACCAGCGGCTTCTTCAGGCTCTTCGCAATCTCGGGCGTCGTCACGATCAGCGCGCCGCCGCCGTCGGAGACGACGCAGCAATCCATGCGGTGCAGGGGATCGGAGATCATCGGCGAGTTCAGGACGTCCTCGACGGTGACGACATCCTTGAGCATCGCATGCGGATTGTATTGCGCGTGGTGCGAGGCCGCGACCTTGATCCAGGCGAGCTGCTCGCTCGTGGTGCCATAGTCGTGCATGTGGCGCATGGCACACATGCCATAGGCATTGTGCGTGGTCGCGCCGTAAGCAGACTCGAAATCGGCTTCCGCGCCGGCTGCGCGCGGCGGCATCACGCCGGTGCGCGGCTTGCCTGCGAGCGTGATCAGCGCGATCGAGCACTTGCCGGCCGCGATGGCTTCAGCGGCATGGCCGAGATGGATGATGTAGGAACAGCCGCCGGTCTCGGTGGAATCGACGTGGCGGAGTTTTTTGGTGTTCAGGCCGAGATAATCGACCATCGGCCAGGCGCCGCCCGGTGCATCGCCGGCGCAGAAATAGCCGTCGACATCGTCCTTGGAGAGCCCGGCATCCTCGATCGCGCCCTTGGCGACCTCGGCATGGAGCTGGGCGGTGGATTTGTCCGGCGCATGCCGGGTCGGGTGTTCGTAGATCCCGGCAATGTAGGCCTTGCCCTTGATGGTCAAAACGTCAGGTCTCCGCGCTCGCGTTTCTTCTTGCTCCGTTTTTCTGAACCGCGGGGGCCAGCTTGGCAAGCGCGGAAATATTCCGTCGGGCGAGAGGGCAGCGGGTTGGCGCAAGTGGCGACGGTCATGGAACGTCCGTCTGCCTCCTCACCGTCATTGCGAACGTAGCGAAGCAATCCAGGAGTCTTTCCGCGGATGCATTTCTGGATTGCTTCGCTGCGCTCGCAATGACGGGCGCGACAGGCAAAATCCTAAAGGTGTTTTGCCCGACGGCACAAGCGATTTCGTTTTATCGAAACAACCGATTTCGCGAAAACAACCCCATGCACAGTAGAACGCTCGTTGATTTCAAACGGGAAATCGTAGGGTGGGCAAAGCGAAGCGTGCCCACGTCCTGATCGATTCTGGTGGGATGGTGGGCACGGCGCTACGCGCCTTTGCCCACCCTACGAGGCGGCGTCCGCGTCGAGACCGCCCTACTCCGCCGCGATCTGCCTTGGCGCGGGCGGCGGGCTTGCGAGGTCGGCCGCGAGCTGGGCGTAGCGGGCTTTCGCGTCGGCGACGGCCTTCTCCTTGACCGGGCCGTAGCCGCGGATGCGGTCGGGCAGCGACAAGAGCTCGACCGCGGTGTCGACCGTGACCGGCGACAACAGGCCGAGCACGGTAGCGACGTCCTTCTCGTAGCCCACGATCAGATCGCGCTCGAGCTTGCGGTCGGCGCTGCGGCCGAAAATGTCGAGCGGCGTGCCGCGCAGGAACTTGAATTTCGCCAGCACGCGGAAGACCTTCAGCATCCACGGGCCGAAGGCGCGCTTCTTCGGGCGGCCGAGCGCGTCGACACCGCTGCTGAGGATCGGCGGGGCCAGGTTGAAGTTGAACTTGAAGTCGCCCTCGAACTGGTCGCGGAGCTGCTGCTCGAAAGCACCGTCGGTGTAGAGGCGCGCAACCTCGTATTCGTCCTTGTAGGCCAGCAGCTTGGCGTAGTTCACCGCGACCGCGCGCGGCAGCGCATCGTCATAACCGCCCTGCTTGGCGGTATCGCGAACCTGGTCGACCAGCTTGCGATAGCGTTTTGCGAGGCGGCCGCTCTGGTAGGCGGTCAGGTGCTTGGCGCGATGCGCGACGACCTCATCCAGCGTCATTGCGTCGAGCGTCTTCGGCGCAACCACCTCGTCGGTCCCCTTCAGCATGTCGGCGAGACGCTGGGGATCGGCGACCGCGAGGCGGCCGAGGCGGAAAGCCTCCTTGTTCATCTTGATCGCGACGCCGTTGACCTCGATGGCCTGCTCGATCGATTCTGCCGACAGCGGGAACAGGCCTTTCTGATAGGCATATCCCATCATCATCATGTTGGTGGCGATGCTGTCGCCAAGCAGCTGCTCGGCCGGCTTGGTGAAGTCGAAGAACACCGAGTCCTTGTGCAGCGCCGTTTCCAGCAGCCCGTTCAGCTTGCGGGTCTGGAAGTTGAAATCGCGGTTGAGGACGAAGTCGGCGGTGGGAATGACGTGGCTGTTGATGATGCCGCGGGTGCGGCTGGTGTCGCAGAGCGAGATCGTATCCTTGGCGACCGCGACCACCTCGTCGGCGGCGAGCACGAGATCCGCCGTACCTGTGACGATGCGCGAGCAGGTCACCTCGGCCGGATGATCGGACAGGCGGACGTGGCTGAGCACCGCCCCGCCCTTCTGCGCCAGGCCCGACATGTCGAGGATCATCGAGGCCTTGCCCTCGATATGAGCGGCCATGCCGAGCAGCGCACCGATCGTGAGCACACCGGTGCCGCCGACACCGCCGACGGCGATGTTGTAGGGCTTGTCCACCGTCGGCCGAGACGCGGGCTCCGGCAGCTCGCCGATGTCACCGAGATCGGCCGGCGCACGATGGCGCGGCTTGCCGCCGTCGACGGTGACGAAGGACGGGCAGAAGCCCTTCACGCAGGAATAGTCCTTGTTGCAGGACGACTGGTTGATGGCGCGCTTGCGGCCGAACTCGGTCTCCAGCGGCTCGACCGAGATGCAGTTCGACTGCACCGAGCAGTCGCCGCAGCCTTCGCACACCGCCGGGTTGATCATGACGCGGCGCGCCGGATCCTCCATCAGGCCGCGCTTGCGGCGGCGGCGCTTTTCGGCGGCGCAGGTCTGCACGAAGACGATCGCCGAGGTGCCCTTGTACTCGCGGCACATTTTCATGACGTTGTCGAGTTCGTCGCGGTGATACTTCTTCACGCCGGGCGCGATGGTGTCGGCGGGATAGGCATCGGGCGCCTCCGAGACCAGGTAGATCTCGCGGATGCCTTCGGCATGGAGCTGGAACGTGATCTGCTGCGGCGAGAGATCGCCGTCATGGCGCTGGCCGCCGGTCATGGCGACAGCGTCGTTGTACAGGATCTTGTAGGTGATGTTGGTCTTGGAGGCGACCGCCTGCCGGATGGCGAGAAGGCCCGAGTGGAAGTAGGTGCCGTCGCCGAGATTGGCGAAGATGTGGTTCTCGTTGGTGAAGGGCGCGATGCCGACCCACGGCACGCCCTCGCCGCCCATATGGGTGAACGTCTCGGTTGAGCGATCCATCCACAGCGCCATGAAGTGGCAGCCGATGCCGGCCATGGCGCGACTGCCTTCGGGGACTTTCGTGGATGTGTTGTGAGGGCAGCCGGAGCAGAAATACGGAGTGCGGGAGACAGGCGCCGTCGCCTGCATTTGCGTGGCCTGGCGGCCGTTGAACCAGTCGGCCTTGACGCGGAGCATCTCCGCAATCTCGGGGTTGAGATTAAGTCGAAGCAGTCGCTCGGTGATCGAGGTCGCAAGCGAGGCAACGCTGAGCTCGGCGGCGAAGGTCAGGAAGCGCTTGTCGTGCTCGTCCATCTTGCCGACGATGCGCGGGCGGACGTCGTCGCGCCAGTTGAACAGCTCCTGCTTGACCTGGTTCTCGACGATCTCGCGCCGTTCCTCGATGATGAAGATCTCTTCGAGGCCGACCGCGAACTGGCGTACGCCTTCCGGCTCCAGTGGCCAGGGCATGCCGATCTTGTAGAGGCGAAGCCCGATCTTGGCGGCGACCTCCTCGGTAATCCCGAGCTCGCGCAGCGCCTGGCGGACGTCCTCATAGCTCTTGCCCGACGCCATGATGCCGAAGCGGGCGTTCGGCGAGTCCATGGTGACGCGGTTGACCTTGTTGGCGCGCGCAAAGGCGATCGCGGCAAAGCCCTTGTAGTCCTGGAGGCGGCGGTCCTGCTCGAAGCGGTCGTCGGGCCAGCGCAGATTGAGGCCACCGGGCGGCAGCTCGAAATCCGGGGGGATGATGAACGGCTTCATCTCGTCGGTGAGGTCGATCTCGGCGGTGGTCTCCACCGTCTCCGTGATCACCTTCATGCCGACCCAGCAGCCCGAATAGCGCGACATCGCAATGCCGAGCAGGCCCATCTCGATCATCTCGTGGATGCTGGACGGATAGAGATACGGCATCAGCGCCGACATGAAGGCGTGGTCGGACTGATGCGGAACGGTGGAGGACTTTGCACCGTGGTCGTCGCCGGCCAGACACAGTACGCCGCCGTTCTTGGCCGAGCCGGCGGCATTGCCGTGGCGGAACACGTCGCCGCAGCGATCGACGCCGGGGCCCTTGCCATACCAGATGCCGACGACGCCATCATATTTGGCGCCGGGCGAGAGGTTGAGCTGCTGCGAGCCCCACACCGCGGTCGCCGCCAGATCCTCGTTCACGCCGGGCTGGAACTTGATGTTGTACTGCTCGAGATGCTTTCGCGCCGCGAACAGCTGCTGGTCGTAGCCGCCGAGCGGTGAGCCGCGGTAGCCGGAGATGAAGCCCGCGGTGTTGAGGCCATTGGCGCGGTCGCGCCGGATCTGAGCCATCGGCAACCGGACCAGGGCCTGGATGCCCGTGGTGAAGACGTGCCCGGTTTCCTGGGTGTATTTCTGGTCGAGACTGATCGGACCCTGGTTGATACCCATTCTTGTCCTCTTCCGCCCTTTTGAGCGTTTGGCCACTTAAGCCGTTGCCTGCCCGTTGTTTTTAGCTAGGGCGCGCCGACCATCTCTGCCACTCTATGTCGGATATTTAACGCTCCGCATCACAAATCTGGACCAAAGGAAGCGCCGGGTAAAAATCGCAATTTCGTGGCTGCAAAGGCATCAAGCATTTTCAATTTGTGTCACCATACCCCCGCCATCGCGAAACGACGTGAGGCTCCTGTCCGGGCGATTGGTCGCAGGGGAGGCTTTCGATGCGAATGATTCTGGTCGTTGTCGCATTGTGCAGTGCAATTGCGAGCACGGCCCACGCCGCCGAGCCATCGCCGGAGCTGATCGCCTATGGCAAGGCGCTGGTCGAGGCCGGCGACTGCGCGGGCTGCCACACCGCCGATCCGGCAAAGCCATTCGCGGGCGGAAAGCGCATCGATACGCCCTTCGGCGCGATCTACGCGCCGAACCTGACGCCGGATCGTGACACCGGGATCGGCGCCTGGACCGACGCCGATTTCACCCGCGCGGTGCGCACCGGCGTCGCGCCCGACGGCTCGAACTATTACCCGGCCTTCCCCTATCCCTATTTCACGAAGGTGACGAAGGACGACACGCTGGCGATCCGGGCCTATCTTGGAACGCTGGCGCCCGTGGCGAGCCGCAACAAGCCGCCGGAGCTGCGCTGGCCGTTCGGCTATCGCCGCCTGATGCGGGTCTGGAACGCGATGTATTTCAAGCCCGCCCTGTTCGAGCCGGACCAGAGCCAGAGCGCGGCGTGGAACAGGGGCGGCTATCTCGTCACCGGGCTCGGACATTGCGGCGCCTGCCACACGCCGAAGAACTATTTCGGCGCCGACAAAACTGCGCAGGCGCTGTCTGGCAACGAGGTCGGCGGCTGGTACGCACCAAGGCTCGATGGCGCCGCGCGCACCGGGCTGAAGTCGTGGAGCGTCGAGGACATCACGGAGTATCTGCAGAGTGGCCGCAACGCCAAAAGCCATGCCGGCGGGCTGATGGCCGAGGTGGTCGTCGGCTCGACCTCGAAGATGAGCGATGCCGATGTGCGCGCCATCGCGGAATATCTGAAGGGTCTGCCGCCGTCGCGGCGCGAGTCGATCGTGACGCCACCCGACGATGCCGAGATGAAGGCCGGCCAGGCCGTCTACGCAAAACTCTGCATCGCCTGCCATGAAGCCGACGGCTCCGGCGCGCCGCGCATCTATCCGCCGCTGCCCGGCAACGCGCTTCTGCAATCGGTCAATCCGTCCTCCAGCTTGCGCATCATCCTCGACGGCGCCCACACCGTGACGACGCCACGCGCGCCCAACACCGGCGAGATGCCGGGCTATGCCAAGCAATTGTCCGACGCAGAGATCGCCGCCGTGACGAACTACATCCGCAATTCCTGGGGCAACGCCGCGCCGCTGGTGACCGCGGCGCAAGTGGCGAAGGCGCGGAGGGCGCCGTAGCTCTCACCTCCATCATTGCGAGCAGTGAACGAAAGAGCCCTACCGCTCCTCGCCTTCCGTGAACACGAATTTCGGCATCTCCCATTTGTAACGCACCGCGAGCAGGCGGAAGCTGACGCCGAGGACAAACGTCAGGATCGTCCAGAGCTCGGCGTTGAGATTGAGGCCGAAGGCGGTGGCGTAGAACAGGCCGGTCGCCACCGAAACGGTCGCATAGAGCTCGGAGCGGAACAGCAGCGGCACGTCGTTGCAGAGCACGTCGCGCAGCACCCCGCCCGCGCAGCCGGTCACCATGCCGGAGACGATGACGATCGGCAGCGCGGCATTCGTCTGCCAGGCGATGTCGCAGCCGGTCATGGTGAAGACGACGAGACCGATGGCATCGAGCACGATGAAGGCCAGCTTCAGCCGGTGCACGAGCCGCGCGATCAGGATGGTGAGGAAGGCCGCGCCGCCGGCCAGCGCGAGATAGATGGGATGAGCGACCCAGGCCAACGGATAATGCCCGAGGAAGAGATCGCGCAAGGTGCCGCCGCCGAGCGCGGTGATGCAGCCGAGGAAGCAGACGCCGAGCCAGTCCATGCTCCGGCGGCCGGCGGCGAGCGCGGCGGTCATGCCTTGCGCTGCGACCGCGACCAGCGACAACAGATGCAGCACGCTATCGCTCGGCGGCAAGCTCCACATCGCTTGTTCCCTTCCCCATCGATGGAACCGACGCGCACGGTTCCAAAATGAACAGGTTCCCGATTCCTCGCGCAAGGGCAACATGCGACGAAAGCACTAAGGAGGGCGGAACGGAATCTCGCATCTAGGGGTTGTCCAGCTGCAATAATCGAGGAGACAAAATCGATGGCTGACGACCGTTTTCCCAACGATCCGTATCGCCCGAATCTCGCCGATGATGAATATGTCCGTGCGGCGCGACGGGATGCCGAGCTTCAGGCCGATCCCGAGCTTGGCGAAGGCCCCGCCTCCAGCGGCAAGGTAGCCTTGTTCGCAGTGGCGATCGCCTTGGTACTGGGTGCCGTGTTCTACGGACTGAACAACACGAGCACCGGCAACCAGGCGAGCAACACGCCGGCGACGCAGACCGCCCAGCAGGCTCCGCCTGCGAATCCGGCCACGCCTCCCGGCATGCGCGACGTGACGCCGCGCAACAACACCGCCCCCGGCGTGACCACGGGTGCTGCCCCGAGCAAGCCGGCGGCGCCTGATCCGGCCGCCCCGTCCGAGGGCGCGAAGTAAGACAACAGCTGTCGTCGCCCGGCTTGACCGGGCGACCCAGTATTCCACCAGCGGCGGAGATTGAATCGAGAGGCCGCAGCGTACTGGATGCCCCGCTTTCGCGGGGCATGACAGCGAGAGGATGAGAGAGCGGCGGGACCTCACATCCCGCCGCTTTTCGTTCAGCTGAACATCTTGTTGAGTTCGCCACCGGAATAGCCGGTGCCAAGCTCCGTAAAGGTCCCCTTCTCCGCCATCTCCTTCGCGGCGCGCATGAAGCCGCCCCAGGCAGCGCGGGCGAGCGAGCCGCCGACGCTGATGCGGCGCACGCCGAGGTCGGCGGCCTCCTGCAAGGACAGGCCGGACGCGCCGATCAGCAGGTTGAACGGCTTTGGTGCGACAGCCTTCACCACCGCGGCGATGTCCTCGCGCGTCTTCAGGCCCGGCGCGTAGAGGCAATCGGCGCCTGCGTCCGCATAGGCCGTGAGCCGGTCGATGACGAGCTTGAGGTCGGTCACGCCCCACAAATACGCCTCGCACCGGCCGACCAGCAGCGTGCCGCTGTCGCCGATCGCCTTGCGCGAGGCCTTGATGCGCTCGACCGCCAGCGCGCGCTCGTAGAGCGGCTTGTCCTTGTCGCCGGTGGAATCCTCGATCGAGAGGCCGGCGACGCCGGTACGCACACCACGCTCGACATTGTCCGCAACCTTGTCCGGCTCGACGGCAAAGCCACCCTCGAAATCCGCATTCACGGGGATGTCGACGGCCGAGCACAATGCTGCCAGATGCTGACAGACGTCGTCGACCGTGACGTGGTTGTCGGCCTTGCCGATGGTCCAGGCAAAGCCCGCGCTCGATGAGGCCAGTGCCTTGAAACCGAGATGCTGCAACGCCTTGGCGCTGCCGACGTCGACCGGATTGGGCAGGATGAAGCAGCCGCTCTCGTGCATTGTCTTGAACGTGGCGCGCTTGTCAGCGGTTGTCACATGCATGTTTCTCTCCCTTGTTGGCCGCGCAGACATAAGCGCGCATTTTCAAGTGCGCTAGTGCGCGTCGTGCACGGCGCGACTGTCCTTCGGTGCCTGCTCGCGATCATTCATGCCGTAGTCGCGGATGACGCTGGCGATGCGCAGGTGATAATCGGCAAAGATCTTTGCCCTGCCCTTCGCCTGCGTGCGCCGGTGCTCCATCGTGTTGCGCCACGCCTGAACCGCCGCCTCGTCGCGCCAGAACGACACCGACAAGATCTTGCCCTTCTCGGTCAGACTTTCAAAGCGCTCGACCGAGATGAAGCCATCGATGGTTTGCAGGATCGGCTTCAGGTCGGCCGCGAGGTCGAAGTAGTCCTGGCGATGTTCCGGCTTGGGCCAGACTTCGAAAATCACGGCAATCATGGGCGTCTCCTTTGCGTTGGCGGTCTACAATACCACCTTGCGCAGGAAGGTGCGCTCTTCCGCGAGGATGAATTTGTTCTCCTCGGCGAAATGGAAGTTGGCCATGCCGTCCGCGTCCTGCCGCAGCCGGGCGCGATAGGCCTCATAGGCGGCCAGACTCTCGAAGGTGATCAGCGCAAACGCGATGTTGTTGGTGCCCTCATGCGGCATGAAATAGCCGATCAGGTCGCCGCCGCATTTCGGGATGATGGTGAGCCAGCGCTTCGAATATTCCGCGAACTGCGCGCGCTTGAAGGGATCGAGCTGGTAGCGGATGAAGACGGTGACGGACATGGTTGGCTCCTGTGTTTCCACATCGTCATTGCGAGCGCAGCGAAGCAATCCAGGAATCCCTCCGCGGAAACATTTCTGGATTGCTTCGCTTCGCTCGCAATGACGTGTTCGCAGAGACAGACTACGTCCTTGCCCCACCGCAATGCTTCGGCTACCATCGAAGCATGAAATCAGGTCCTGACATCGCCATGATTGCCTCGCTGGTCGGCGACCCCGCCCGCGCCAACATGCTCACCGCGCTGATGAACGGCCGCGCGCTGACGGCGAGCGAGCTCGCGCAGGAGGCCGGCATCACGCCGCAGACCGCGAGCTCGCATCTGGCCAAGCTCGAGGCCGGCGGGCTGATCGAGCCGGAGAAGCAGGGCCGCCACCGCTACTACCGCCTCACCGACGATGACGTGGCCGGCGTGCTCGAAGGCCTTGCGGGCCTTGCCGCGCGCACCGGCCACATGCGCGTGCGCACCGGGCCGAAGGATCCGGCGCTGCGGCGCGCGCGGATCTGCTACGACCACCTCGCCGGCGATCTCGGGGTGCAGATGCTCGATAGTCTACGCACGCGAAACCTGGTCAGGCAGAAGAAGCAGGACATCGAGCTGACGGCCGAGGGCGAGCGGTTTCTCGCAAAGCATTTGCAGATCTCGCCCGACATGCTCACCCATCCGCGCCGCCCGGTGTGCAAGGCCTGCCTGGACTGGAGCGAGCGGCGCCATCATCTCGCCGGCACGCTGGGCGCCGCCATGATGCAGCGTTTCGCTGAGCTGAAATGGGCTGCGCGCGACGCCACGCCCGGCAGCCGCGTGGTGAATTTCACCCGCACCGGCGAGAAGCAGTTTGCGACGCTGTTCGGGACTGGGAAGGATTGATCACGCCAGGTGCGTGAGATCGCACGTTTGCGTGTGAACGAGCACCATCGTCATGGCCGGGCTTGACCCGGCCATCCACGCCTTTAGTGCAGTTCTCGCCGAACCACGTGGATGCCCGGGACAGGCCCTGGCATGACGGAGGTCGTGTCTCCCAGCTTCAACCATTACTCTGAGCCCTCCATGAGCTATATCCTTCGCGCGGCTCTCGCCGCAACCCTCCTCGCTTCCCCGTTCACGTCCGCTTACGCCGCCGACACCACCCCGCGCGAGCCCTATGGCATCGCGCTCGAAGGCTTCGCCTATCCGTATCCCGTGCATCTTCTGCCTGTCATCAACGACGGCGAGCAGCTCAGCATGGCCTATATGGACGTTGCGCCCGAGCGGCCGAACGGCCGCACAATCGTGCTGCTGCACGGACGCAATTTTCCATCGAGCTACTGGGCGCCCGTCATCAAGATGCTCAGTGACGCCGGTTTTCGCGTGATCGTGCCGGACCAGATCGGCTTCGGCAAATCCTCCAAGCCGCAAGGCGAATTGCACTTCGACACGCTGGCGCGCAACACCATTGCGCTGCTCAATCATCTCAAGATCGACAAGGCCGAGGTCATCGCACACTCGCTCGGCGGTATGCTGGGCGTGCGCATCGCCCGCGCCTATCCGGAGCGTGTCGCCCATCTCGTGCTGACCGCGCCGATCGGGCTGGAAGACTACCGCCTCTACGTGCCGCCGACGCCGACCGAAAAGATCATCGAGAGCGAGGACAAGCTCACACCCGACGGCTACCGCAAGCAGCTCCAGACCAATTATGCGATCAAGCTGCCGCCGGACGCGATCACGCCGTTCGTCGATGCCCGCTTCAACATCAAGGGCAGCCCGGATTATCCGCGCTGGCTGCGCGCCTATGTCAGCTCCGGCCAGATGATCTATCGCGAGCCGGTCGCGCACGAAGTCGCGCTGATCACCGAGCCGACGTTGTTCATCATGGGCGCCGACGATCACAACGCGCCGGGCCGGCCAAACGCGCCGGAGGCATTGCGCGCGAAAATGGGCCAGAACGCGGAGCTGGCAAGGGCGCTCGCCGCAAAGATGCCGAACGCGCGGGCCGAGGTGATCCCGGACACCGGTCACCTCGTCTTCCTGGAGGCGCCGGAGAAGTACAAGGAATTGGTGCTGGGCTTTCTCGGTCGCTAGAGCGTTTTCGAGCGAAGTGGATACCGGTTCGCGTCAAGAAAATGCGTCAGAACAAAGAAGCTGGAGCACCGTTCCGATTCCATCGGGACGGCGCTCCAGCGCCATTGCTGTCGCCTGCAGCCGCATGCGGATAATGTTCATGCCGCATTCAGGTCATGATTGGCAGGTTTGGATCGCGACGTGTCGGCACGTCCCCAGATTTAACGTGTCGAATCGTGTCTTTTGATTCATTGTGCGCCGCAAGCGCCAATCCCCTAAAAATCTGCCCCAAAAACCTGCCCAAGGACAAGAGGAAGATCACATGAAATACTTGTTTGCCGCCGTGATGCTTGCCAGCGCGGTCGTCGGTTTCAGCGAGGCGGCCAGCGCCGCCGGCGGCTGCGGCCCCGGCTGGTACCGCGGCGCCTATGGCGGCTGCCGCCCGATGCGCGGCGCGGTCGTTGTGCGGCCCGGCCCCGTGGTGGTTGCCCCGGCGCCGGTCGTCGTCGTGCCCCGCGCCCGCGTCTGCCCGTACGGCTTCCGTTGGTGGGGTGGCCGCTGCCGCCCGATCTGATCTCGTCTCTTCGCGTTACAAAGTGGCCGCGCGGTGAAAGCCTGCGCGGCCATTTTCGTTTGAACGCCTGACGTCCCATGGTGGAGGATCCGCGGCGAATCAAAACGGGCACCGCAATTGCGGTCCCCGTCGAGACTCGACCGATGCGAGCTTACCAGTGATGGCGGCGGTGCCAACGCCGGCGATGCCAGCCCCAATGACGGCGCCCCCAGCCGCGGTGGTGGCCATGCCAGTGCACCTGTTCGGGCGTCAGCTTGGCGGCTTCCTCACTGGTGGTGACAGCGGGACGAGCGTCGGGATTGCCTTGCGGCGCGCGCGCGGGATCACCGAGCGGCTGCGGCGCCAACGGCGCAGCTTGTGCGGTTGCAGTCAACGTCGCGGCTCCGGCCGCGACGCCGAATGCAAGTTTCAAAAAGTTCCGGCGCTCCATGACATGTCCTCTAGGCTATCGAGCAAGTGATGCAGAGGGAGTGTCGCGGTCACGACATGAACGGAAGCTGAATCGCATCTTCAGATTCATGACATGGGTGTCAGGGACAAGCGGACCACGGGACTCGGTGTGGACTACGCTCCAGAGTCCTGCTTCGCAAACTCCTGCGCCAGCACCAGCGTCTCGCGCGTGCGCTTCACGTCGGGCCAGTCGCGGTTGAAATCGGCGACGAGCTGCTTCAACGCATCGCCCTTCAACATCGCAGCCAGCTTGGCCTCGTCATCGAACTGATACATCGCCTGATGCAGCGAGGGATCGTCCAGGCTCCAGAACCGCCAGGCTTTGCTCACGCCGAACGCCTTCACAGCGTCCGGCACATGCTCGGTCTCGTACCATGTGTCGAAGGCGGCGCGCTTGCTGGCGTCGGCGACGGTGGCGCGAACGACGAAGTAGGCAACAGGCATGTGTTTCCTCCCGTTGTTTGGCCGCAGCATGGACGGCTATAGTCGCGGCAACAAAAAACCCGCGCGACGGAACTTCATGATCGCGCCGATGGGGGAAGGAATGGCCATGCGCAGGATCATCACAGGCGTCGTTGCGATCACCTGCCTGTGGCCCGTGGCCTCGCTCGCCGAAATCGTCCGCTTCGACATCCTCGCGCGCGAGCCCGCCTTTGCCGGGCGCAGCTTTGGCGATGTCGGCACCTATGAACGCATCACCGCGCGCGCGACCTTCGCGCTCAACCCGTCCGACGATCGCAACGCCGTCATCACCGACCTCGCGCTCGCGCCGCGTAGCTCCGACGGCAAGGTGGCAGCCACCGCCGACGTCGTGATCCTGCGACCCACCGACCCCACCCATGGCAACGGCACGCTGCTGCTCGAGGTGCCCAATCGCGGCCGCAAGCTGGCGCCGCAATTGTTCGACGATGCCGCCCAGCCCGGCGCCAACAATGCCGACAAGGCCGAGGATGCAGGCATCGGCTTCCTGCACCGCCAGGGTTTTACGATGGTCTGGGTCGGCTGGCAGGGCGACATCCCCTCCAGGCCCGGCCAGATGGCGATGACGGCACCGGTGCTGAAGACCGTCACCGGGCCCGCACGCGAAGAGATCGTCTTCGACAACACGACCAATCCCGCGCGTGCGACGCTGACCTGGCCGGCGACTGATGCCGCCGACCTCAAGGTCTCCGTGCGCGCCGCCTGGGCCGATGCGCGGCAGGCGCCCTCCGGCCTCCTCGCAAAGCTCGTCGATCCCGTGACGGTGGAGATCACCCGGCCCGACGGTTTTGATGCCGGCGCGCTCTACGAGATCACCTACACTGCGCGCGATCCGGTGCCGCTCGGCATGGGCTATGCCGCCGTGCGCGACGTCGTCAGCTTCCTCCGCCACGACGAGACGCAGGCGAATCCGCTGCTGAACGGCCTGCATCCCTCCGTCAGCCGCGCCATCGGCTTCGGCGTGTCGCAATCCGGCCGCTTCCTGCGCGACTTTCTCTATCTCGGCTTCAACGAGGATCTCCAGGGACGCACCGTGTTCGACGGATTGATGCCGCATGTCGCGGGCACGCGGCGGATGGCGACGAATGTCCGCTTCGGCCAGCCCGGCCGCAACCCGCGCCATCCGCAGGATCCGGCGTGGCAGGCCGATCTCTTCCCCTTCACCTATGCGAGCCTCAGCGATCCCTATTCCGGCAAGACCGACGGCCTGCTCCGCCGCTGCGCGCTCTCGGCGACGTGCCCGAAGGTGATGCAGACCGACAGCGAGCACGAATGGTGGGCCTCGCACGCCTCGTTGCTGGTCACCGACCTCGCCGGCAACCACCTTGATCTGCCCGACAGCGTCCGCGCCTACATGATCGCAGGCACGCCGCATTTCGCGGAAGCCGCCGACGTGATGAAGAAGGGCCTGCCCGCGATGTCGCTGCCGCAAAACCCGATGCATGCGGGCGGGCCGATGCGGGCGGGCCGATGCGCGCCCTCCTCACCGACCTCAACGCCTGGATCAGCGACGGCATCAAACCGCCCGCGAGCCGCGTCCCCATGCGCGCCCACGGCACGCTGGCGCCGGCGCAAGGCGCGGTGCCGATGGATATCCCGGGCCTGCCCTATGCCGGCATCCACACGCTCGCCGCGTTCTCCGACCAGAGCGTGCTGCCGCCCAAGGAGATCGGCCGCTATCCCGTGTTCGTGCCGAAGGCGGACAATGACGGCATGGCCGTCGCTGGCATCCGCCAGCTTGCGCTCGCGGTCCCGCGCGGGACCTACACCGCCTGGAATCCGCGCGCACAGGGCTTTGGCCCGACGGCGCTCTATCCGCTGCAAGGCGCGGTGGTGCCGTTCGCACCAACGGAGGCAGCGCGCAAGGAAGTGCATGATCCCAGACTGTCGATCGCGGAGCGATATGCTGATGATGGGGCGTACGTGGCCGCGGTCCGGCGCGAGGCGGCGCGGCAGGTGGCGGAGCGGATCCTGTTGCCGGAGGATGCGGAGCGCGCGGTGGAAGCGGCGAAGCAAGGCAAGCTGGCGAAGCTCGGGCAGTGAGCAAAACCCAGTGACCCCGTAGGGTGGGCAAAGCGAAGCGTGCCCACCACGTCTGTCTCCGGCCGAAAGATGGTGGGCACGGCGCAAGCGCGCCTTTGCCCACCCTACGGTCGCTGCCTGCGGAGGAAAAAATTCTCACGCTGTCGGAACGCCCGCCCCTCATCCGTCCTATGTCCAGACAGCACGGAGACACCGCATGGCCAACCTCACCCTCACCACCTTCGACTGGGTTCCCGAGATGCCGCGGGGTTTCGTGCGCGACCTTCGTGTCCGCTGGGCGCTCGAAGAGGCCGCGCTGCCCTATGGCGTCGCGAGCGTACCGTTCGGCCCGCGGGACGCCGCGCATTTCGCGCACCAGCCCTTCGGCCAGGTGCCGTGGCTGACCGACGGCGACCTCTCGATCTTCGAGAGCGGCGCGATCCTGCTGCATCTGGGTGAGCTCAGCGACAGGCTGATGCCCACCGATCCGCGCGGCCGCAGTGACACGGTCGAATGGGTGTTCGCCGCGCTCAATTCGGTGGAGATGCCGGCCCTGCCCTGGACGATGTTCAAGTTCACCGGCAGTGACGATGGCTCACCTGCCGTAAAATTCGTCGACGACTTCCTCAAGCTCCGCCTCAAGCACATGGAGACGGTGCTGGCGGGACGCGAGTGGCTGGCGGGCTCGTTCTCTGTCGCGGACATCCTGATGTCGGACGTGCTGCGCGTCGTCGATAAATTCGACGGCCTGGCGGAACACCCGGCCTGCCGCAACTACGTCGCGCGCGCCACCGCTCGCCCGGCCTTCGCCAAGGCCCACGCCGACCAGTTGGCGCATTTCGCTGCGGCGGATAAGACACGCTCGTAGGGCGGATTAGCGGCTTGTCCGCCGAAGCTCGGAGAGCGAAGGCGGAAGCGTAATCCGCCAGCGCATGTTTCAACAAAGATGGTGGGGTCTGCCCAGCGAACTGCGCTTTGCCCACTCGCAAGGCTAACCCACCCTACGAATTTCGCCTCACACCAATTTCATCGGCGTGTCCTCAACCACGCGAAGGTCGATCCTCCCGATCAGTTGCGCGCGAAGCGCCTCCGCGGCGCGAATGGCGTCATCCGTTTGCTGCAACGTGCTGATGTTCGAACCGAGCGACACGATCCCGCCCAGCACCAAGGCGATCGATCCGAGCGCCGCGGTCAGACCTGTCCCCAACAAGCCGAGGATCGTGATCAACAATAGCGCCGCACCACCCCCAATCGCGATCTTGGATGCCAGGATGTACTTCCGGCAGCGCTCGGCGATCTCGGCAAGGGCCTCGATCCGATCTTCGATCTGTGAAATCTCGTCGGTCGGATCGTCTTCGGTCATCAGCGACATGCGGGACTTGGGTTAAGAACCCGGATGTCGCTACGCTCCATCCGGGCTACGAGGCCTCACAACGGCAAATTGTCGTGCTTCTTCGCCGGCGTTTCCACCTTCTTGTCCTTCAGCATCGCCAGCGCCCGGGCGATCCGCTTGCGGGTCGAGTGCGGCATGATGACGTCGTCGATGTAGCCGCGCTCGGCGGCGATGAACGGCGACAGAAAGCGGTCTTCGTATTCCCTAGTGCGCGCGGCGATCTTGTCGGGGTCGCCGATGTCTGCGCGGAAGATGATCTCGACCGCGCCCTTGGCGCCCATCACCGCGATCTGGGCGGTCGGCCAAGCGTAGTTCATGTCGGCGCCGATTTCCTTGGAGGCCATGACGTCGAAGGCGCCGCCATAGGCCTTGCGGGTGATGATGGTGACCAGGGGCACGGTGCACTGCGAATAGGCGAACAGCAGCTTTGCGCCGTGCTTGATCAGGCCGCCATACTCCTGCGCGGTGCCCGGCAGGAAGCCCGGCACGTCCACGAAGGTGACGATCGGGATGTTGAAGGCATCGCAGAAACGGACGAAGCGCGCGGCCTTGCGCGAGGCGTCGCTGTCGAGCACGCCGGCCAGCACCATCGGCTGGTTGGCGACGAAGCCGACGGTGCGGCCGGCGATGCGGCCAAAACCGGTGACGATGTTCTTGGCGAAGGCATCCGCGATCTCGAAGAAATCGCCCTCGTCCACCACCTTCAGGATCAGCTCCTTCATGTCGTAGGGCTTGTTCGGATTGTCGGGGATCAGCGTGTCCAAGGACATGTCGACCCGGCCGATGTCGTCAAAACTCGGCCATTCCGGCACGCCGTCGGTGTTGTTGGACGGCAGGAAGTCGATCAGGCGCCGCATCTGCAAGAGCGTCTCGACGTCGTTCTCGAAGGCGCCGTCGGCGATCGAGGAGCGCGTGGCGTGCACCGAGGCGCCGCCGAGCTCTTCGGCCGTGACGACCTCGTTGGTGACGGTCTTCACCACGTCGGGCCCGGTGACGAACATGTAGCTGGTGTTCTTCACCATGAAGATGAAGTCAGTCATCGCCGGCGAATAGACGTCGCCGCCGGCGCAGGGGCCCATGATGACGGAGATCTGCGGGATCACGCCCGAGGCGAGCACGTTGCGGCGGAACACATAGGAATAGCCGGCGAGCGCGGCGACGCCCTCCTGGATGCGGGCGCCGCCCGCGTCATAGAGGCCGATGATGGGCGCCCGCGCCTTCATCGCCATGTCCTGGAGTTTCGTGATCTTCAGTGCATGCGTTTCGGAGAGCGAGCCGCCGAACACGGTGAAGTCTTTCGCGAAGACGAAGGTCTTGCGGCCGTTGACGGTGCCCCAGCCGGTGACGACGCCGTCGCCGGGCACCTTGGTCTTCTCCATGCCGAACTCGGTGGAGCGGTGCTCGACGAACATGTCGAACTCCTCGAACGATCCCTTGTCGAGCAGGAGCTCGATGCGCTCACGCGCGGTCAGCTTGCCGCGGGCGTGCTGCGCTTCGATGCGCTTCTCCCCGCCGCCGAGCTTTGCGCCGGCGCGACGATCTTCAAGGGCGTCCAAAATATTCTTCATTTGCTCCCGCCAGTTCTTAGCCTAAATGCGATTGCCGGGGGTTCTAACACGGCATTTTGCGGGCCGGGAAGCTGCTTTCGGCGTCGCAGGGCTGCCTTGCCGCAGCGCCAAAGCGCAAGGAATTACAAAGTTTTGCCTGGGAGACGACGATGGATGAGGTAACGGCCGAGACGGGCGCAGCGACCGGCGGCGTCAAGATCCTGCTGCGGCTGGAAGGCCTGACCCTGTTTACGGGGATGGTGATGCTCTACGCCTCCTGGGACGGCTCGTGGCTGGTGTTCGCCCTGCTCTTCTTCGTCCCCGATCTGAGCTTCCTGGCGTACCTGGCCGACGCCAGATTCGGGGCGCTGGTCTACAATGCCGCTCACAGCTACATGGCGCCGGTGGCGCTGCTGACGCTGGGCTTCGGCTTCGCCTCGCCGCTCACGCTGTCCGTCGCCTTGATCTGGCTCGCCCATATCGGCATCGACCGGGCGCTCGGCTATGGCCTGAAATATTCGGCCGGGTTCGGCTTCACCCATCTCGGAAAGATCGGCCGCCAGAAAGACGCCTGAGGGGACTGCCGCCATTTTGTCGGTCCCGCCGGTTGACCCGGCCGGCCGATTCAGGCTTGCTCCCTCCACGATCAGGCGCCGGATGTTGCGTGAGCCCAGTCGGTACGGCGGCGGTCACCACGTCTGGCTGCAAGCATTGCCCATGTCCGCCACGGTCGTCCCTCTGCCGCCGAACTCATCGTCCGAAACCACCGACTTCCTGCGGCGGATGGCCAGCATGGTGTCGGGGCGCAACGGCGAGATGCTGCTGCGCGCGGCCGCGCTGATCGAATCACTCAAGCAACGGGCGATGTCAGCTGAACGGCTGTTTCACGAGCAACAGGAAGAGAACAAGCGCCTTGTAGAGCTGCGCGAGGCGACCGCGCTCGCCTCATGCACCATGGTCAGCCAGATCGCGGCGCTGGGGACGCAGCTCGCCGAGGTGACCGCGGCCGCGGCGGCCGAGCGCGCCGCGTTCGACGCCGAGCGCGGCAAGCTGCTCGGCCTGATGCAGGATGCGGAAAGCCATATCGGCAAGCTCACCACCGAGCTCGAGACGTTGCGCGCCTCCGTCGACAGTTTCAACGAGACCGTGGTCTCGGTGCCGCTCGAGGTGCTGCGCCTGGCACGGACGCAGTTCGACTATCTCTCGAACGGCTTTGCCGGGAAAGGCGACGTGATCTCACAGGCGATGAGCGAGATCGGCGGCTTTGCGATCGACCAGGCGCTGACGGCGAAGAAGACGGCCGATAACCCCTGAAGTCGTCGCGCATCAAATTGACAGCGCGCAGGCCCGTTGTTCTACTCCATGAAAATCATGGGGGAGGATCACGATGCCGACGGCATTCCGCGTCGCTATGGCGTTCTGTTTATCAACACTGTTCGCCGGCATTGGCGCCAACGCGCAATCCCTGCCGAAGGAAGTCGCCACCCGCGCCGAGATCTACCCGATCCCCTCGCTCACCCTTTCCGACCAACAATTCCTCAGCGGCGATGCGGCGGCCGGCAAGCCGGTGACCGTCGCCGGCGAATTCCGCGTCGCCCAGGGCACCGGCAAACTTCCCGTCGTGGTGCTGATGCACGGCTCGAGCGGCGTCGGCGCCACCACCGAGGCCTGGGTGCACGCTTTCAACGCCATGGGCATCTCGACCTTCGTGATCGACGGATTCACCGGCCGCGGGCTGACGGTGGTCGGGCCGAACCAGGCGCTGCTCGGCCGGCTCAACCTGATCGTCGACATCTACCGCTCACTGGAGATTCTTGCGAAGCATCCCCGCGTCGATCCCGACCGCATCGTGCTGATGGGCTTTTCGCGCGGCGGACAGGCGACGCTCTATGCGAGCCTCGATCGCTTCAACAAGCTCTGGAACAAGTCCGGCGTCCAGTTCTCCGCCTACATCCCGTTCTATCCGGATTGCTCGACGACCTACGTTGGCGACGCCGAGGTCGCCGCGCGCCCGATCCGGATCTTCCACGGCACGCCCGACGACTACAATCCCGTGACGAGCTGCAAGGCGTTCGTCGGACGGCTCAAGACAGCCGGGCGTGATGTGGTGCTGACCGAATACCCCGACAGCGCGCACGGCTTCGACAGCGGCCTGCTCGGCGTCAGCACCGTTGCGGTGTCCGCCAACGCGCAGACCGTGCGCAATTGCCGTATCAAGGAGGGCAACGGCGGCGTGCTGATGAACGGCGACACCAACGCGCCCTTCACCTACAAGGATTCCTGCGTCGAGCTGAACCCGCATGTCGGCGGCAATCCGGCGACGGCGGCGGAGTCGCGCAAGGCGGTGGTGGAATTCTTGCAGGCGTTGTTCAAGCTGGGCTAGGCGACGTCAGCGCGACATTCTCCGTCATTGCGAGCGCAGCGAAGCAATCCAGAATCTTTCCGCGGCGGCAGTCTGGATTGCTTCGTCGCACCAGCGCAAAATTGCTTCGCAATTTTGTCGCGGGCTCCTCGCAATGACGTTGGCGAGAGTTGCGCTCCCAACAACGCGGACGAGTTTACGGCTCGCCCGGCTTGAACGGCTCCTGCTTGTCCGGCGGCACCGTCTCTTCCGCCATGGCCAGCAGCATCGCGACCATCACGTAATTGCCAGCGAGCGCGGTGAGGTCGACGATCTGCTGATCATTGAAGGTTTTCTTGGCGCGCGCATAGGTCTCGTCGCTGACCTTCTTTGTCGTGGTGAGCTCGGTGACGAAATCGTAGACCACCGCCTCGTCCTCGGCCATCTTCGACGGGCGCTTGTTGGCCTTCAGCTCAGCGATGATATCTGTCGACAATCCAGCCTTCGCCGCCAGCGGCGCGTGCGCGAACCATTCCACCTGCGAGCGCCACTGCCGCCCGATGATCAGGATCGCGAACTCATTCAGCTTGGTCGGG
Organism: Bradyrhizobium sp. Arg816; assembly: GCF_029989365.1. Taxonomy (GTDB): domain Bacteria; phylum Pseudomonadota; class Alphaproteobacteria; order Rhizobiales; family Xanthobacteraceae; genus Bradyrhizobium. Next base: position 201,336 of record NZ_JAPRAQ010000006.1, read on the forward strand.
ACCGACGTCTCCCAGCGCAGATAGTAGAACAGGTCGAACAGTCGCTGGCCCAGCACCGGGCTGCGGATCATGGGATTATAGGGCCCCCCGATGCCGACGCTCGACACCTTCATGATCTGCTCGCCGAGCGGCTTCTGCTTGGCGTCGAGCTGGTCCATGGTGAGCTGCGGAAAGCGCGGCTCCTTGCTGGTGGCGGGTGCGGCAAACATCGTGGCGGCGAGCCAGCCGCCCGCGGCGGCAAGCGTAAGCGACGACAGCCAGAGTGGCGTTGAATTCATTTTGTCCTCCCGACCTTTTCTTTTATTTGGTCGGAAAGATGCTAGCAGGTTCGTACGCGCCAGCTAGATCGCGCCGATCTCGGCAAGGCAGGCTTGCGTCAGCGGCATGCGCTCGCCGACGAGACGCGGCTCCTTGCAATCCATGTTGAGCGCGAACACGGTGTGCGCCTCGCCCTTCTCGGCCCAGCCGACCATCCAGCCGAGCGACGGCTCGCCACGCTCGGCGCCCAAGAGCCCGGACTTGGCACGGATGACGCTGTCGCCGACCTTGGTCACCGGCAGGATGTCGGCGACGAGATCCTGGCTGCGCTTGCTGATCGGCAGCGCGCGGCGGCGCAGCCGGTCGACGAAATCGATCTGCTCGACCGGGCCGATGCGCAAATTGCCGGTGAGCCAGAACTGGTCGATGCCGCCGCCGATATCGCGATTGCCGTAGTCGAACAGGTCGACATACTTTTGCATCCGCTCTTGCCCGATCCGGCGCGCGATCTCCTGATAGACCGGAACCGCACTCACCGCGATCGCACTTCGCAGCGTGTGATCCTTGTTCCAGGCCTCGATCGGGCGCTTCACGCCGTCCCAGGGGAACACGTCCTTGTCGGGATCGGCGACGACGCCGGTCTCGAGCGCAATCAGCGAATTCGGGATCTTGAAGGTCGAGGCCGGCAGCTTCGCTTCGCCGGAACGGTCCTTGTCGCTCGCGACGATCAGATAGTCCTCGACCTTATAGCCAACGAAGGTGCCTGATGTGCCGAGGTCGGTGAATCGCTTTGCGAGGCTGTCGCGGATCTCGTTGCGCGGCGGCGCGACATGGGCGAACGCACGCTGCGGCACGGTGGCGGCTGCGGCAAGAAGGCCGAGGGTGGAACGGCGGGTGAGCAAGGGCGGTGTCCGTCAAACGATGACAATGGCCGCGACCATGCAGCCGCTATCGTGGTGAAACGATGACAGCGCTCTCAGTGCCCTCGGCCCGACAGCCGCAGCACGAACACCAGCACTTCGGCGACGGCCTTGTAGAGATCCGGCGGAATCTCCTCGCCGAGCTCGACCTTGGAGAGCGCGCCGGCCAAAATCTCGTTCTCTTCGATCGGGATGTCGTTGGCCTTGGCGATCTCGACGATCTTTTCGCCGATCGTGCCCTTGCCCTTGGCGACGACGACGGGCGCGTTGCCGCCCTTCTCGTAATGCAGCGCAATTGCGAGCTTGGATGGATCGCTCATGTGGCGCGATCCAGAAAGTGGCCCGCGCGGGCCGGCGTCGGCTGCGGTGGCGCGCCGTCGCGAACCAGAATGTCGCCGGGCTTGAGCTCCGCCCGCGTCAGGGCCTGATTGAGCTCGCCGATGCCGGCGCGAAGTTGCTGCGCGGTCGCGGGCCGCTCCGCCCACATCCGCACGAAAGTCTTGTCGCCGTTCAGCGTGATCAGAGCATGCACGGGGCCGGCCGGCTCGACATTGAGCGTGAAGCGCGCGCGCCAGGCGCGCTTGGCGGGATCGGCGGATTCGTTGCCGCCATCGCGCGAGATCTCGAACTCCGCCATCGCGGTACCCTGTCGCGTCGCAAAGGGAATCTCGAAATTCCACTGCGGCACGCTCGGGTCGATGCGGTGACCGCTGGCGTCGGTGCGATCGGGGAGCGAGGCGACCTGGAGCAGCGTTTGACGCGCGATCGCGGCATCGGTGTCGTCGAGCAGGCGGTGCACCGTTGCGGAGAGCGGTGTATCCGGCGCGAGCGATGGCGAGGCGATCGCCTGCGGCGCCGGCAGCGCGCCGCGGAACGGCGGCGGAGTCGTCGCGCGCGCGGCCTCGAAGAGATGACCGTCCGGCACGGCCTTGTTCGAGCCCGGCACATTGCCGGTCAGGCGCGGCAGGTTTTGCGTGGCCTCCTGAAGGAGGGCCGCGGCAAGGCCGGCGGACATGGTTCGCGGCATCGCGGCCTGAGGCGCGCCGCCGGCGATGTCGGCGAGCACAGTGGCCGCGAGATTGGCGCTGCGCGGCATCTGCGGCTGTTGGGCCATATCGAGCTCGGTCGACGGCGATGCTGCCTGAGCCGGCACGGTGGCGGTCTGTGGTGTCCCCGCCCTAGCGATCGCGGCGCCTTGCGCCTGTGGAGTGGCGGTCTCGAGCGTGGCCAATGTCTGGCGCAGCACCAGCAGCGCCGCCTTCAGGTCCGGCATCGTGCCGGAGGACGGCGTTGCGCCTGCGGCCAATGACGCCTCGAGAAACAGACCGGACTTCTGGAAGGCGGATTCGATATCGCCGCCATCGAGGGCGGTGTTGAGCGGCGTCTGCTGCGCCAGCACGCCCAGCACGGCCTGCTTCAGTCCCGCGGGCAGATCGCTGCCGGTGACGACGGAGGCGAGATTGGCGAACAGCGGCGCCTGGCTGCCCTGTTTTGTCACCGCCTCGGCGGAAGCCACGGTGACGGCGACCTGCTCCAACGGCGTCAGCGTGTTGCGTGCGGTCGTCGCAGCTGGCGCAAGCGGCGGGCTGTCCACGAGCGAAGCCGCCCGCGGCGTCAGCGTGATCTGATCGGCCGTCGCCTCGCCTGCCCCGTTCATGATGGCGAGCCTGATGGTGCCGTCGTTCCGCGACACCGCGAGCTGGAGATTTTGCCCCGGTGTCAGCGACACCTCGGACATCACATCCATCGACAGATTGGCGATTGCGATCCGCACCAGATTGTCGGCCATCACGCTGACGACCCTTGCGTCGACGACGCTGCCGGCCTGGAGCACAAGATCGGGCGTCGCCGCATCAGCCACGGGGCTGGCGGAACTGACCGGAACGATCGAGCTTATCGGCGTTGGCATTTCAGGGGCTCGTGGAACGCTGGCCCCACCCTAAGGCCGCCCTCGTAAACCTCTCGTTAAGGACCTTTGGCCGCTTACGGCTTCACGGCCGCAAGAACCGCCACGGCGGCCTGAAAATCCTTCAGGCGGGCGGCGCGGCGGGCAGCCGCCTCCTCGTCCACGCCCCATTTCTCGGCGTTCCAGTCCTCGTCGACATGGGCGGCGGCCCAGACCTGGCCGGCATCGCGCACGCCATGGGCGAGCGCCAGCGCCAGCAGCGCCGAACCGGTCAGGGTCGTGACCACGTGGAGCGCCGCGATCGACCAGGGATCCCCGGGCAGCGCCGCGCGGGCAGCCCGAACGGCCTCGTCCGGCTGCTTCACATGCATGATGCCCTCGGACAGGATGAAGTGCGCGCCCAGCGTCTCCGCGGCCCAGAACAGCACGGGGTCCCAATGCGTGGCCTCGCGGGCGACCAGTCCTTCGGGGTGGCCGGCGCGATAGAACAGCAGGTCGGTCTCGAAGTATTTTGCAAGGTCGTCGCTGACGAGCTCGACGCGATCGATGACACCCTCGACGACGCTGTTGGCGATCCGCGTCAGCGGCATGGTCACGGGATTAATCGTCTCGCCTTGGGCCGCCCATTCCGCGGCCACAGCATCGGCCAGCGCGCGCGACGGGATCACCACCTGGCGGGCCGATGGCGTCCGGATCGGCCTGCCGTCCAGCGTGATGGCGAAGCCGCCCTCGGCCTCGGCCACGCCCGCCTCCTTGTAGAAGCGCTTGCGCTGCGGCGTACGTGCGGCCTGGCGCACCGCCTCCTGCGGATCGAGCGGGGACCGCCCCGCAACCTCATCGAACAATTCGCGCATCTCGTTTCGGCCTCGGTCTCTGAATGCTAGGCTTGTAAGCCAAGACCGGCGGCTGATAAAGCGAGCGGCAAGGCATGAGGGAACTTGCGGGCATTGTGGCCCTGCTCGCCGGGCTCTGGCCGGCCGCGGCGGACGCCGGTTTCCGCACCCCGGAATCGTTGGTCCGCAATGTCTACGCGCATTACGGCGATGGCGCGCCGGAACTGTCGAAAGGCCTGCCGCGCGATGCCGCCTCCGCCCGGCAATTCTTCGACCCCAGCCTGCGCAGGGCCTGGAGCGCGCCAAGGGTCGAACCCTACGACTTCCTGGTGCAGAGCCCGAACTGGAAGCTCGGCCCGATCGCGATCACGGTCGTTCGCAGGCAATACGACAAGACCTATGTCGCGGCGAACTTCGACAATCGCGGGCGGCAGGTCACGCTGAACTTCGTCCTGGTCAACGGCGCGGAGGGATGGCTGATCACCGACGTCGAGAGCCCGCACGACAGTCTGCGGATGTTTCTGGAGCAGTTTCGGAAGTGAGCGGTGCTAGTCGCCACTGCGTCAACACCGTCATTGCGAGCGCAGCGAAGCAATCCAGACCGTATCCGCAGAAGCATTCTGGATTGCTTCGTCGCTTCGCTCCTCGCAATGACGGGGCTGGTACGAGGCCCCGATCCTACTCTTCCGGCGCGTTCTCGATCGGATCAAACCGGCTCGCATCGAGCCCGAGCAGATTCCACGACTGCTGCATGTGCTGTGGCAGTGGCGCGGTGGCGTCGATCACGCCGCCGCGCGGATGTGGAATGACGATGCGGCGTGCGAGCAGATGCAGCCGGTTTTGCAGGCCGCCCGGCAGCTGCCAATTCTCGATGTTGAAATATTTGGGATCGCCGACGATGGGGTGGCCGATATGCTCCATGTGGGCGCGCAGCTGATGGGTGCGGCCCGTCACGGGCTTGAGCGACACCCAGGTCAGCTTGTTGCCGGCGGTCTCGACCACCGCATAGTACGTCACCGCGTGGCTCGCGCCCTCGTCGCCATGCTGGGCGATGCGCATGATGGTGTCGTCCTCGCTCTCTTCCTTCGCGAGGAAGGTCGAGATGCGGCCCTGCTTCGGCTTCGGCAGACCCGGCACCAGCGCCCAATAGGTTTTTCGCGCGGACCGCGAGCGGAAGGCGCCCGTCAGATGCGAGGCGGCAAATCGCGTCTTGGCGATCAGCAGGCAGCCCGAGGTCTCCCGGTCGATGCGGTGCACGAGGCGCGGCTTCTGGCCCTTGGAATCGCGCATCACCTCCAGCATCTGGTCGATGTGCCGCGTCATGCCCGAGCCACCCTGCACGGCGAGGCCGGCAGGCTTGTTCAGGACCAGGACGTCGTCGTCCTCGTAGATCGTCATCTCCTTCAGCGCGGCAAGCGTCTTTTGGGCGCCTTCCGACAGCTCACCGGCGGCCTTCGGCGTGTCGAGCTTCAACGGCGGAATGCGGACGCTCTGGCCCTCCTCCAGCCGATCCTTGCTGTCGACACGCTTGCCGTCGACGCGCAGCTCGCCTTTGCGGACGACGCGCTGGATGTGGGAGAAGGACAGGCCGGGAAACCGCGCTTCGAGAAAGCGGTCGACGCGCATGTTGTTCTCGTCAGCCGTCACCTTGACGGTCTGCACCTTGGTCGGCAGCAGCGCCTCGACCGGCTTTGCCGGCGCAGATGCTTCGGGCGCAGCCTTGGGCGGCCGCCGCTCAGCGCGCTCGCCCGCAAAGCGCGGCGGCTTCGCACCTGGCTTAGCCCCCAGCCGTGGTCCCGCCTTCTTCGCAGTGCGCGCCTTGAACGGACGCGAATCGTCGCGCTCGTCACGCGAGCGGGGCTTTGGGTTCATTCTCTTGATGCGGCGGCTCATGGTTGCCTGCGTACCCTAAAAGCCGGCTCCCGTCACGGCGAAATGGCCGCTTCTAGCGCGCGCCACCCCGCTCCTTCCGCAGCTTGGCCCAGTAATCCAGCCGCTTGCGGATCTCGCGCTCAAAACCGCGCTCGGGCGGGTCGTAGAAGGTCTGGCGGCCCAGGGCTTCCGGAAAGTAGTCCTGGCCGGAGAAGGCGTCGGGGGCGTCGTGGTCGTATTCGTAGGCCGCGCCGTAGCCCTCCGACTTCATCAGCTTGGTCGGGGAATTCAGGATGTGCTTTGGCGGCAGCAGCGAGCCGGCCTGCTTGGCGACCTGCATCGCCGTGCCGAAGGCGGTGTAGACCGCATTCGATTTCGGCGCGGTGGCGAGATAGACCACGGCCTGCGCGATGGCGAGCTCGCCTTCGGGATGGCCGAGGAAGTCGAAGGCGTCTTTGGCGGCATTGGCGATGACCAGCGCCTGCGGATCGGCAAGGCCGATGTCCTCGACCGCCATGCGCACGACGCGGCGGGCCAGGAACAGCGGGTCCTCGCCGGCATCGAGCATGCGCGCGAGGTAATACAGCGCGGCGTCGGGATCGGAGCCCCGCACCGACTTATGCAGCGCCGAGATCAGATTGTAGTGACCGTCGGCCGACTTGTCGTAGATCGGCGCGCGGCGCTGCAGGATCTCCTGCAACTGCGCCGCGTTGAAGATCTCGTCCGCCCGCGCCGAACGCCAGACCTCCTCGACAAGCGTCAGCGATGCCCTTCCGTCGCCGTCGGCCATGCGCACCAGCACGGCACGCGCCTCGTCATCGAGCGGCAGCTTGCGGCCCTCGACCTCCTCGGCATGCGCGAACAGTTTCTCGATCGCGGCGGCATCGAGCGAGCGAAATACCAGCACGCGCGCGCGAGAGAGCAACGCCGCGTTGAGCTCGAAGGACGGGTTTTCGGTGGTCGCGCCGACCATCACGACGGTGCCGTCTTCCATGACGGGCAGAAACGAATCCTGCTGGGCGCGATTGAAGCGATGCACCTCGTCGACGAACAGCAGTGTGCCCTTGCCCATCTCGCGGCGGGCGCGTGCGGCCTCAAACGCTCTCTTCAGATCGGCGACGCCGGAGAACACCGCGGAGATCTGCTCGAAATGCAGATCCGTCGCATCCGCCAGCAGCCGTGCCACCGTGGTCTTGCCGGTGCCGGGCGGGCCCCAGAAGACCAGCGAGCCGAGCGTGCGCGTCTCCAGCATGCGCGTCAGCGCACCGTCGGGACCTAGGATATGGTCCTGGCCAACGACCTCCGACAGCGCGCGCGGGCGCAATCGGTCCGGCAGCGGATGCGGAGCCTCGTGGTCGAGCCCCGCCGCGGCGAAGAGAGTTGGCGTCTCCTGTGGTCGCTTTGGGCTCATCCGCCCAGCGTGACGTTGATCTGCTGGCCGCCACGCACCAGCGTGATGCGCCAGATCCGCGGCCGTTCGCCCGCCGCCTTTTCGAGGTCGGTGGTCTTGCCGATCTTCTGGTTGTTGACGGCGAGGATGATGTCGCCCTTCTGGAAGCCGACATTTGCAGCCGCGCTGTCGCCGCCGAGATCAGTGATCACGACGCCTTCGGTGTCGGCGTCCAGATGCAGCTCGTCGGCAACTGCCGGCGTGATGGTCGAGACCTTCGCGCCCTGGAACGGCGAGCGCGCCGTGACGACGAGTTCGTTGCGGCCGGAGTCCGGTGCGGTCTCGAGCGCGATCGTGACCTTGAGCGGCTTGCCGCCGCGCTGCACGTCGATCTGCGCGGTGCCGCCGAGCGGACGGGTGGCGAAACGGTAGTCGAAGGCGTTGGGATCATCCACCGTCTGGCCGTCGATCCCGGTGATGAGATCGGAGGATTTCAGGCCGGCCTTGGCCGCGGGGCCGCTCGAGACCACGCTTGCCACCAGCGCGCCGGTCGGCGAACGCAGGCCGAGGCTCTCGGCGATCTCGGGCGTCACCGCCTGCAATTTCGCGCCGAGCCACGGCCGCTTCACCGCCTTGCCGCCGCTCTTGGCGGAGGCGACGACGACGCGCACCATGTTGGCGGGGATCGCAAAGCCGATGCCTTGCGAGCCGCCGGAGCGCGAATAGATCGCGGTGTTGATGCCGGCGAGCTTTCCGCTCATGTCGACCAGCGCGCCGCCGGAATTGCCGGGATTGATGGCCGCATCGGTCTGGATAAAGAACTGGTAGTCGGTGATGCCGACCTGGGTGCGCGCGAGCGCCGAGATGATGCCGTGGGTCACGGTCTGGCCGACGCCGAAGGGATTGCCGATCGCCAGCACGACGTCGCCAACCAGCAGTTCGTCGGAATTGGTAAAGTCCAGGGTCGGAAACTTCTCTTTGGTGTCCTTCAGGCGCAGCACGGCGAGATCGGTGCGCGGATCCTTCAGCAGGATCTCGGCCTCGAACTCCCGCTTGTCCGACAGCGATACTTTCACCTGGTCCGCGCCCTCGATGACGTGGACATTGGTAACGACGAGGCCGGAGGCATCGACGATGACACCGGAGCCGAGCGAGCGCTGCATCTGCTCGGGCTGCTGGCCCGGCACGCCGAAGAAGCGGCGGAAGATCGGGTCGTCCAGCAGCGGATTGCGGTTCTGCACCACCTTGGCGGCGTAGACGTTGACGACCGCCGGCTGCACCCGCTGCACGATCGGCGCATAGGACAGCCGCAACTCGGCGGGCGAGGACGGGACACGGCGATCCTGCGCGGCGGCCGGATTGAACTGGGCTGAAAACGCTATGCACAATGCCGTGAGCACGGCGGTCCGGGTCGATCGAAACATTCCTACCTCTTGGAAAAGACGCCGGAATATAGGCGCGTTCGCCCGCCAATAGAAGGCCGCCGGGCGGCAATATTCGGCCCCTTCCCGGTGTGTCCCAAATGCAAGCCGGACGTGCGAAATGGCAAATGGCAGGGTGCAATGGATTGGCATGATGCGCGTCATCCAGCATTCTACTCGGTGGCGGATTCGGTTGCGGCGAATTGGCATCAGTGGGAACCGCGCAACCGGGCGCAGCGTCGCGGGGCAGTCATCGATCACTCTTAGGCTCTCCCGTTACGACTTGGGGACGTTCGTCAAACGATGGAGTCAGACGTGAGCAGGATAAGAATAGCAGCCACCGCGATTGGTCTCGCCGGTGCGCTGGCGGCCTCGCAGGCCCAGGCCCAAACGGCAAGCAGCAGCGATCAGGAGATCGCGCTCCTGAAGCAGCAGTTGAAGATGCTGGAGCAGAAGCTCGATAAGCTCCAGAGTCAGACCGCCGCGAACACGGCGGCGACGGCGAAGGCTAAAGTCGAAGCAAAGGCGGAGGCCAAGGCCGAAGCGCGCTCGGAGGCGAAAGCCGTCGTCGCCAACGCCAACGCCGCGATCCCGCTCAAGGGACCGGTACCGGTCTCCGGTGCTGTCGTGACGATGCCGAACAACCGGCCGACCATCTGCACCGCCGATGGGGCAAACTGCGTCGCGATCACCGGTCGCGTGCACTACGATATGGGCGGCTATGACTATCGTCCCAACACGGCGGCAACTGTGCCGCAAAAGCTGGACAGCGGCGAAAACGTGCGTCGCGCGCGCATCGGTGTCGTCGGCAAATTCCTCGAAGACTGGAATTTCGCGCTGATCTACGATTTCGGGGGCTCGTCCGACGGATTTGGCGGCACGGGCGCCGCTGGCGCTACGCCTGTCGGCTTCCTGCCTGGCGGTGGCACATCCGGCATCGAAAACGCGTTCGTGAGCTACACGGGGCTGAAGCCGTTCGGCGGCAAGATGGCAATCGAAGCCGGCGTCATGGACCTTGCCTGGACCCTGGATGAATCCACGAGTTCCAACGACATTGCCTTCATGGAACGCGCCTCGGTCGGCATCATCGCGCAAAATATCGCCGCCGGCGACTTCCGTTCCGCCGCCGGTGCCCGCTGGTACAACGACGTGTTCTGGGCCGGCGCTTACGTGACCGGCCCGACCTCGGGTGCCATTCACTCGGCCTCGAGCGTGTCACCTCCCGGGACCAGCGAGCAATACGGCGCGACCGCCCGCGTTGCGGGCCAGGTCGTGAGCGGCAACGACTACTCGGTGCATCTCGGCGCCGACGCCCAGTGGCTGATCCAGCCGCCGCGCAATCTGGTCGCGAACACGCAAACGCTCACGCTCAGCGATCGTCCCGAGCTGCGCATCGATCCCACGACGCTGATCTCGACCGGAGCGATTGCAAATGTGTCGGGCGCGCAGGTCTATGGCGTGGAAGCCGCGGCCACCTATGGACCGCTCTGGGTCCAGGGCGAATACTACTGGTTCAACATCGATCGCGGTGCGAACACCGCGGTGGCGCCCATCGGTACGTCGAGCCTGAAATTCCAGGGCGGCTACGCACAGGCGGCCTATGTCCTGACCGGTGAATCGCGCAAGTACAATCCGGGCAGTGCGTCCTATGGCGGCGTCAAGCCGAACAATCCATTCTCGATCAACGGCGGCGGCTGGGGTGCCTGGGAGATCGCCGGTCGCTACTCGACCGTGGATCTGAACGATCAGTTGGCGACCGCCGCCGGCATCGCCGGCGGGCGGCAAACCGTCTACACGCTGGCGCTCAACTGGTACGTCAACGGCAATGTGCGCTTCATGCTCGACTATCTGCATGGCACGGTGTCGAAGCAGGCCTCGGCGGTGTCGGCGGCGGACACCGGCTCGAAGTTCGATGCGGTCGCGTTGCGCACGCAGTTCGCGTTCTGATGCAATCTCTTCCGGGAGCGGCACGGTCCGCTCCCGGAGAGTTACGCTGCGCGCTTCGGCTTCTTGACCGGCTCCGCTTCGGGCGGCGGCGCGCAGGACAGCCGTTGCTGATGGCTCTCGCCCCAGGCCTTCAGGATGTCGATCACCGGCCGCAGGCTCTCGCCGAGTTCGGAGAGGCAATACTCCACGCGTGGCGGCACCTCGGCATAGACCTTGCGGATGACGAGCTTGTCCTCCTCCAGCGCGCGAAGCTGCTTTGTCAGCATGCGCTGGGTGATGCCGGGCATCCTGCGGCGCAGTTCGCCGAAGCGCTGGGTGCCGTCCTGGAGGTGATAGAGGATCACGCCCTTCCACTTGCCGTCGATCAGGTCCAGCGTCGCCTCGACCGAGCAGCCGGGGCGCCGGGTAAAATCTCGCCGCTTCATGCGTGTTTTCCCAATAGTATCCAAACAGGGACTATATCCCCGAATTTACAGTACTTGCCAAATCGGGGCTAGCGGGACAGTTAGCTGGCCAGGCGCACATCACAAGCTACGCGCCATTTGATGGAGACAAGCCATGAAGGCCGTCGGCTACAAGAAATCGCTTCCGATCGAGGATCAGGACGCGCTGATCGATTTCGAGACCGCAAAGCCCGAGCCCAAGGGGCGCGATATCCGCGTCGCCGTGAAGGCAATCTCGGCCAACCCAGTCGATTACAAGGTACGCAAGCGTGCCGCCCCGCCCGAGGGCGAGACGAAGATTCTGGGCTATGACGCAGCCGGCGTTGTCGATGCCGTGGGTTCCGACGTCACGCTGTTCAAGCCGGGCGACGAGGTGTTTTACGCCGGCTCGATCCTGCGCCAGGGCACCAATGCAGAATTCCATTTGGTCGACGAGCGCATCGTCGGCAACAAGCCGAAGAGCCTGTCGTTCGCGCAAGGAGCAGCCCTTCCCCTCACCTCCATCACCGCCTGGGAACTGCTGTTCGACCGGCTCGGCGCGGTGCCCGGCAAAAGCGTCGATCCGCGCACACTGCTGATCACGGGCGGCGCCGGCGGCGTCGGTTCGATCCTGATCCAGCTTGCGCGCCGCCTCACGGGCCTCACGGTGCTCGCGACGGCGACGCGGCCGGAATCGCAAAAATGGTGCCTCGATCTCGGCGCGCATGCGGTGATCGACCATGGCAAGCCGATGAAGGAGCAGATCGAGAATCTGAAGCTGCCGCCGGTCGCGCTGGTGGCGAGCCTCACCTTCACCGACCAGCACTACAAGGCGATCGCCGAGTTCATGGCACCGCAGGGCAAGTTCGGCCTGATCGACGATCCCCCGGAGTTCGCCATGAGCACATTCAAGGGCAAGGCGATCTCGGTACACTGGGAATCGATGTTCACGCGCTCCTCGTTTGGGACGCCCGACATGATCGCGCAGCATCATCTGCTCAACGACGTCTCCGACCTCATCGACAAGGGCGTGCTGCGCACCACGCTCGACCAGACCTTTGGCACGATCAACGCGGCCAACCTCAAGCGCGCGCATGCGCTGCTCGAAAGCGGCAAGTCGCGCGGCAAGATCGTGCTGGAGGGTTGGTAGGCGAAAGGTGCGTAGGGTGGGCAAAGGCGCGCTTGCGCCGTGCCCACCATCTTCCCAATACACGCAATCAAGGTGGTGGGCACGCTTCGCTTTGCCCACCCTACGGATTCCTCGTGCTAGGCGATCGTGTTGACGATACCGCCTTCCGCGCGCAGCGCCGCACCGTTGGTCGCGGACGCTTCCTTCGACGCGACATAGACCACCATGTTAGCGATTTCGTCGACACTGGCGAAGCGCTGGATCAGCGAGCTCGGGCGGTGCTGCTTGACGAAATTGGCCGCGGCCTCATCGACCGACTGGCCGTTCTGCTTGGCGAGATCCTTCACGAAGGTCTCGACGCCTTCCGACATGGTCGGACCCGGCAGCACGGAATTGACGGTGACGCCGGTGCCGCGGGTGAGCTGCGCGAGGCCGCGGGCGACCGAGAGCTGGGCCGTCTTGCTCATGCCGTAGTGGATCATCTCGACGGGAATGTTGAGCCCGGACTCCGATGAGATGAAGACGATGCGGCCCCAGTTGTGCTTGAGCATGCCCTTCATATAGGCGCGCGACAGCCGCACGCCGCTCATGACGTTGACCTCGAAGAAGCGGCTCCAGTCCTCGTCAGGGATCTCGAAGAAGTCTTTTGGCTCGAAGATACCGGCATTGTTGATGAGGATGTCGACCTCCGGCAGCGCCGCGACGAGCGCCTTGCAGCCCGCTGCGGTCGAGACGTCGGCGGCGATGCCGCGGACCTTGACGCCCGCCCCTTCCAGCTTGCGCACGGCGGCATCGACCTTGTCCTGGCCGCGACCGTTGATCACCACGCTCGCGCCCGAGCCGGCAAGGCCCTTGGCAATGGCGTGGCCGATGCCGGCGGTGGAGCCGGTCACAAGGGCGGTCTTTCCGGAAAGGTCGATCTTCATGAATCATCTCCATTGTTGCTGAAGCGGATATCGTGTCCAGCGCACGCCGCTTCAATCGCCACAACTGCGAAATCGTAGGGTGGGACAACGACTTGTCCGCCGTAGCTCGAAGAGCGAAGGCGGAAGCGTGCCCACCAATGTCAACGCGACGCGCAGACCGAATGGTGGGCACGACGCGCGAGGAGCGCGTCTTGCCCACCCTACGATTTCGGCGGCAGTGTCCGGATAAACGCGACGATGGCATCGAGGTCCTGCGCCGTCATGCTGGCATAGGCAGCATAGGCCATCGGGGGCTTGAGCTTGTGGCCGTCGCGCGCGATGCCTTGCGTAATCGCACGTTTGATTTCGTCGTCGCTCCAGCCGCCCAGGCCCGCCGCGGGATCCGCAGTGATATTGGGGGAGACGGATTCGCCCCACGGCCCCTTGAATGTCCGGCCCCCCTTGCCGCTGGCACCCGCGAAATCATGCACGGCGGACGGGCCCTCCGGCGTGTGGCATTCCAGGCAATGGGCGATGGTCAGGAGATAGCGGCCGCGCGCGAGCTTGTCGGAGAGCTCAGCCTCGGTCGCCTGCTTGCCGGCGTAGGTCGGCACCTCCGGCTGCAGCGCGATCCTGTATTCCGGCGCCGGCGTTTCGTGGCGCATTGCGGGGACTGAGCGCAGGTAGGCGGTCAGCGCATCGAGATCCCGGGCCGTGAGCACCGTGTAGAACGCAGTCGGCATGATCGGCGCGACCTTGGTCCCGTTCGGCCTGTGACCGCTGACCAGAAACCGCTTCAGCGCGGCATCGCTCCAGTTGCCGATCCCGGTGTCCTTGTCCGGCGTGATGTTGGAGCCGGTGACCTTGAAGGCAGGCTCATCGAAAACCTGGCTGCCGCCCGCGAGCGCGCGCGAGAGATCGAGCCCTTGCGGCCCGCGCGGCGTGTGGCAGTTGTGGCAGACCATCACGCTGTTGACGAGATAGGCGCCGCGTTCGACCAGCGTCTCGCCAGAGGCCGGCGACATCAACAGCGCCAGCGCGATCCCAAACACAATCCTCATCGACAGCCCCCCGGCCGGAATCGCGTTCACCAGACGATGCGCGGCATGAGATATCGCCGCGCCATACAAAAAAGCGGCGCCCAGGGGCGCCGCTTTCTGAAAACTGAGGTACCGGCCGGCTTACGCCGCCTCGGCTTCCTTCTCCTGCACCGGACCGGAGTCCAGGCCCTTGGCATCGACATCGCGGTCGACGAACTCGATCACGGCCATCGCGGCGTTGTCGCCGTAGCGGAAGCCGGCCTTGATGATGCGGGTGTAGCCGCCCTGGCGGTCCTTGTAGCGGGGCGCCAGCACGTCGAACAGCTTCTTGACCTGGTCCTTGTCGCGCATCTCGGAGATGGCCTGGCGACGCAAGGACAGGCCGCCCTTCTTGCCGAGGGTGACGAGCTTCTCGACGATCGGACGGAGCTCCTTGGCCTTGGGCAGCGTGGTGACGATCTGCTCGTGCTTGATCAGCGCGGCGCACATATTGGCGAACATCGCGCGGCGATGCTCGGCAGTGCGGTTGAGCTTCCGATGAACCTTGCCGTGACGCATGTAACTATTCCTTAGTTTGAAACTGCCGCGACGGTTCGTCGGACATGTTGCTCAGGTGGGCTGCCTGCGTTCGCCCATTAAAAATCGTGGCCGGATATCTCCGGCCACGACGATGAAGTCGGATCAGTAATGATCCTCGAAGCGCTTGGCGAGCTCGTCGATGTTTTCCGGCGGCCAGCCCGGCACTTCCATGCCGAGGTGCAGACCCATCTGGGCCAGCACTTCCTTGATCTCGTTCAGCGACTTGCGGCCGAAGTTCGGGGTGCGGAGCATTTCCGCTTCGCTCTTCTGCACGAGATCGCCGATGTAGACGATGTTGTCGTTCTTCAAGCAGTTGGCCGAACGCACCGACAGCTCGAGCTCGTCCACCTTCTTGAGGAAAGCCGGGTTGAAGGCGAGGTCCGGGATGATCTCCTGGGCGACTTCCTTGCGCGGCTCTTCGAAGTTGACGAACACGTTGAGCTGATCCTGCAGGATGCGGGCGGCGTAAGCCACCGAGTCATCCGGCGTCAGCGCGCCGTTGGTCTCGATCGTCATGGTCAGCTTGTCGTAGTCGAGGATCTGGCCCTCACGGGTGTTCTCGACCTTGTAGGAGACCTTGCGGACCGGCGAATACAGGCTGTCGACCGGGATCAGGCCGATCGGCGCGTCCTCAGGACGGTTGCGCTCGGCGGGCACGTAGCCCTTGCCGGTCGCGACCGTGAACTCCATGCGGATTTCGGCGCCCTCGTCGAGCGTGCAGATCTGGAGGTCGGGGTTGAGGACGACGACGTCGCCCACGGTCTGGATGTCGCCGGCGGTGACGACGCCCGGGCCCTGCTTCTTCACGACCATGCGCTTGGGGCCTTCGCCCTGCATCTTGATCGAGATGTCCTTGATGTTGAGCACGATGTCGGTGACGTCCTCACGGACGCCCGCGATCGAGGAGAACTCGTGCAGCACGCCGTCGATGTGCACCGACTGCACCGCCGCGCCCTGGAGCGAGGAGAGCAGGATGCGGCGCAGTGCGTTGCCGAGGGTCTGGCCGAAGCCGCGCTCGAGCGGCTCGGCGACGATGGTCGCGAAACGGGTCGAATCGCTGCCGGGCTGGATCTGGAGCTTGTTCGGCCGAATCAGTTCTTGCCAATTTTTCTGGATCGTCACTGTTTCACCCATACAGGCCAGTCAAACTGCTAGTGCAGACACTGGCGTTGGAGAAAGGCCGCGGATCATTCGCGCGGCTTTGCAAAAAGTCATTGCGGGCGACCAATGCGCCCGCAACTTGGTATCAAACGCGCCGACGCTTGCGGGGACGGCAACCGTTGTGCGGGATCGTGGTCACGTCGCGGATCGAGGTGACGGTGAAGCCCGCGGCCTGGAGCGCACGGAGCGCCGACTCGCGGCCCGAACCGGGACCGGCGACTTCGACTTCCAGCGTGCGCATGCCGTGCTCTTGCGCCTTCTTCGACACGTCCTCGGCGGCAACCTGCGCGGCATACGGGGTCGACTTGCGCGAACCCTTGAAGCCCATCGTGCCGGCGGAAGACCAGGCAATCGTGTTGCCCTGCGCGTCGGTGATGGTGATGGTCGTGTTGTTGAACGACGAGTTCACGTGCGCGACGCCGGAGGCGATGTTCTTGCGCTCACGACGACGAACGCGGGTGGCTTCCTTGCCCATAGAGTACCTTTCCTGAAGATCTCAAACGCCGCCGTAGTGCCAGCGGCTACACCTGTGGAACGAAAGGCGCGTGGCGAACGGGATGTCCCCTGTTCGCCACACGCCGCGATCGGATTCGAAAACTTACTTCTTCTTGCCGGCGATGGCCTTGGCCGGCCCCTTGCGCGTACGCGCATTGGTGTGGGTACGCTGACCGCGCACCGGCAGACCGCGACGATGACGCAGGCCGCGATAGCAGCCGAGGTCCATCAGACGCTTGATGTTGATGCCGACCTCACGACGCAGGTCGCCCTCGACGAGATAGTCGCGGTCGATCACTTCGCGGATCTGAAGCACTTCGGCATCGCTGAGCTGGTTGACGCGACGATCCTCGGGGATCTTCACCTTCTCCAGGATCTCACCAGCGATCTTCTGGCCGATGCCATGGATGTACTGGAGCGCGATCAGCACGCGCTTGTTGGTCGGAATGTTCACGCCGGCAATACGGGCCACGGCTCTCTCTCCTGTTGCCGATCCCTCGTCAGGAACCGGTCTTTAAGTGCTTGGTTTCTCGGGCAGGTGTTCACAAACGCGAACACGACGCCCACCCCCGGTCTTCCTGGGGCCCGGCATCGTTTGAAACTATCCGACTTGGATGCGGGGCTTATTAGGGGATTCAGGGGGCTTTCGTCAACCGCTGCTAGCGCTTAGCTCGCTTTTTCGTGACCTTTTTTGCGGCCTTTTTGGCACCTTTTTTGACAGCCTTCTTGGCGCTCGTTTTGGCTGCCTTTTTGACCGTTTTCTTGGCCGTTTTATTGGCCGCCTTCTTGGTGCCCTTCACGGCCTTCTTGGCGGCCTTCTTAGCGGATTTGGCCGCCTTTTTGGCCGTTTTCGCCGGCTTTTTGGCTGTCTTGGCCTTCTTGGCACCTTTTTTGGCGGGCGCCGACTTGGCCGCGCTGCGCGCATGGGCCTTGCCATGCGACTTGGGTTCGACCGCGCCGAGCGCCAGGAGCTGGCGATGAATGGCGCGGGTGACCTCGTCGATGGCCATCATGCCGTCGATGGTCGAGAGCTTCCGCCGCTCGGAATAGTAGTGAATCAGCGGTTCCGTCTGGCTGCGGTAGCTGGCTAACCGCTTGGTCAGGACCTCCGGGGTGTCGTCGACGCGGACCTCCTCCCCGCGCTCCCGCATCTGGGCGACGCGGGTCTCGACGCGACTCAGCAGCGCGCTCTCGTTGACGCGGAGCTCGACCACGGCGTCGAGCTTGAGATGCTTGTGCTTGAGCAGCTCATCCAGCGCCTCGGCCTGCGGCACGGTGCGCGGGAAGCCGTCGAGGATGAAACCGTTCTTGGCGTCCGGCTGGTCGATGCGGTCGGAGATGATTCCCACCACGATCTCGTCGGGCACGAGGCCGCCGCTGGCCATGATCTCCTTGGCCTTCAGCCCGACCGGCGTTCCCGCCGCAACGGCCGCGCGCAGCATCTCGCCGGTCGAGAGCTGGACGATGCCATAGCGCTGCACCAGCAGCTGCGCCTGGGTCCCCTTGCCCGACCCCGGCGGTCCCAGAAGTATAATTCTCATCGGCGTACGCCCCCCGGATTGGTGAGCGATACGTCGCGCACCTGTGTTTGAAGTGTGATGACAGTGCAAATCATAATCGGCGCCGCACCGCTACCCATATCATAGGGGAGCAAATGCCAGGACGCCAAGAAGGCCTTTGAAATCAGTGATTGCGTCGCAGGGAGAGCAGCTCTGCCGATGTCTTGGAATGGCTGACTGGTCGCCTCGGCGGGCGCCGCGCGTTGCTCGCGCGGCGAATCGGCGGCGCTGTCGCGCCGCCTTTAGAGAGCCCCGCGCTTAGCGGCGGCGGCCGCGCAGCTTCGACTTCCGGATCAGGCCTTCATACTGATGCGCCAGCAGATAGCCCTGCACCTGCGCCACCGTGTCCATGGTGACGCTGACGACGATCAACAGCGAGGTGCCGCCGAAGTAGAACGGCACCGAGGCGTAGGAGATCAGGATTTCCGGGATCAAGCAGACGATCGCCAGATAAACAGCGCCGAGCACGGTGATGCGCGACAGCACATAGTCGATATATTCCGCGGTGCGCTCGCCCGGACGGATGCCCGGAATGAAGCCGCCGTGCTTCTTCAGATTGTCCGCGGTCTCGGTCGGGTTGAACACAATCGCGGTGTAGAAGAACGCGAAGAACACGATCAGCGCGAGATACATGATCAGGAACAGCGGACGGCCGTGGCCGAGCTGCGTCGTGATCCACTGGAACCATTCCGGCCCGCTGCCCGCGTTGAAGTTGGCAACCGTGGTCGGCAGCAGCAGCAGCGAGGACGCGAAGATCGGCGGGATCACGCCCGAGGTGTTGAGCTTGAGCGGCAGATGCGAGGACTGGCCCTCGAACATCTTGTTGCCGACCTGGCGCTTCGGATACTGGATCAGCAGCCGGCGCTGGGCGCGCTCCATGAACACGATGAAGGCGATCACGGCGACCGCCATGATGATGACGACCAGGATCAGGCCGGTCGACATGGCGCCCTGACGGCCGAGCTCGAGCATGTTGGCGAGCGCCGCGGGCAGCTCGGCGACGATACCGGAGAGAATGATCAGCGAGATGCCGTTGCCGATGCCGCGCGAGGTGATCTGCTCACCCAGCCACATCAGGAACATGGTGCCGCCGGTCAGCGTGATCGCCGTGGACAGACGGAAGAACATGCCGGGGTCGCTGACGACGTTGCCGGCGCCTTCGAGGCCCACCGCGATGCCGTAGGACTGGAACGCGGCCAGGATCACGGTGAGATAGCGGGTGTACTGGTTCAGCAGCTTGCGGCCGGACTCACCTTCCTTCTTCAGCGCCTCGAGCTGCGGCGAGACGGTGGTGAGGAGCTGGATGATGATCGAGGCCGAGATATACGGCATGATGTTCAGCGCGAAGATCGCCATGCGGTGGATACCGCCGCCGGCGAACATGTTGAACATGCCGAGGATGCCGCCCGCCTGGGAGCGGAACACCTGTTCCCAGATGTTGGGATCGATGCCGGGCAACGGGATATAGGTCCCGAGCCGATAAACGAGCAGCGCACCCAGGGTGAACCAGATGCGCTTCTTCAGTTCGTCAGCCTTGGCAAACGCACCGAAATTGAGATTGGCTGCCAGTTGTTCCGCTGCAGAGGCCATCTTGGACTTTCTCCCGCCGCCTATTGCGCCGTCATGCCCGCGGCCGGGCTACTCTAGCGGACGCCGGACATTATCTGGGGCTCGGCTTCGATAAGTCCACGTCCCACACGCGTAAAGGCCCGCGAGCCGCGGGCCAATGACGCAGTTGTTACGCCGCCTCGCCTTCTTCCTTGGCAGGGGCGAGGATCTTCACCGAGCCGCCGGCCTTCTCGACCGCCGCAATCGCGGTCTTCGTGGCGCCGTGCACTTCGATGTTGAGCTTGGACTTGAGCTCGCCGCGGCCGAGCAGCCGCACGCCGGCCTTGGCGCGGCGCAGCACGCCGCCCTTCACCAGGGCCTCGACGTTCACGACGCTGCCGGCGTCGATCTTCTTGGCATCGACCGCTTCCTGGAGCCGGTCGAGATTGATCTCGGCGAACTCGACGCGGAAGATGTTGTTGAAGCCGCGCTTCGGCAGACGGCGATGCATCGGCATCTGGCCGCCTTCGAAACCCTTGATGCGCACGCCCGAACGCGCGGTCTGGCCCTTGCCGCCGCGGCCGGACTGCTTGCCCTTGCCCGAACCAATGCCACGGCCGACGCGCATACGCTTCTTGCGCGAGCCGGCGTTGTCGGCGATATCGCTGAGCTTCATCGCCCTGCTCCTTGTTTCTTGCGCATGATCTTCACCGAAAACGGGTGCCCGCTGTTCGGGATCCTGCGCCTTTGCTTACTTCTCGTCGACGATGCGAACGAGATGGTGAACCTTCTCGATCATGCCACGAACCGCCGGGGTATCCGGCAGTTCGCTGGTGCGGCCGATCTTGTTGAGCTTGAGCCCGATCAGCGTCGAACGCTGCGAGTGATGGCGGCGGATCGCGCTGCCGGTCTGCTCGAGCTTGATCGTCTTTGCGGCCTTGGCCATGGGAGTCTACTCCGAAAAGCTTCCGTTAGTCGGCAGCCGCCTCGGCATCACCGCCGATACGGCGGGACTGGAGGGTGGACACCTTGATATTGCGGCGGGCTGCGACCGAACGCGGCGAATCCTGATGCTTCAGCGCGTCGAAGGTTGCGCGAACCATGTTGTAGGGGTTCGACGAGCCGATCGACTTCGCGACCACGTCCTGGACGCCGAGCGTCTCGAACACGGCGCGCATCGGACCGCCGGCGATGATGCCGGTACCGGCCGGGGCTGCACGCAGGTAGACACGGCCCGCGCCATGACGGCCGGCGATGTCGTGATGAAGCGTGCGGCCCTCGCGCAGCGAGACGCGGGTCAGGTTGCGCTTGGCGGACTCAGTTGCCTTGCGGATCGCCTCGGGCACTTCGCGCGCCTTGCCGTGACCGAAGCCGGCGCGGCCCTTCTGGTCGCCGATCACGACCAGCGCTGCGAAACCGAAGCGCTTGCCGCCCTTGACGACCTTTGCCACGCGATTGATGTGGACGAGCTTGTCGACGAACTCGCTGTCGCGCTCCTCCCGGCGTTCACGTCCGCCGCCGCCGCGTTGATCGCGTCCACCACGTTGTTCGCGTTCTGCCATTTTTCCAATCCTTCAGAGGCTTGCGCCTCAATCCTCAAATTCTGTTAGAAGCTCAGCCCGCTCTCACGCGCAGCGTCGGCCAGTGCCTTGACGCGCCCGTGGTAGAGGTAGCTGCCGCGATCGAACACGACTTCCTTGACGCCCTTCTCGGCGGCGCGCTCGGCCAGCAGCTTGCCGACCGCCTTCGCCGCATCGATGTCGGCGCCGGTCTTGCCGCCGTCGCGCATCGACTTCTCGAGCGACGAGGCAGAGGCCAGCGTCTCGCCCTTCAGGTCGTCGATGACCTGGGCGTAGATGTGCTTGGACGAGCGGAACACCGACAGACGCGGACGACCGCCACCGGAGCGGCGCAGCTTCAGCCGCACACTCCGCTTGCGCCGGGCATTGGTAACCTTGGCTTTGGACATGACCGGCTCCGTTACTTCTTCTTGCCTTCCTTGCGGAAGATGAATTCGCCAACATACTTCACGCCCTTGCCCTTGTAGGGCTCCGGCGGACGATAGGAGCGAATCTCGGCGGCGACCTGGCCGACACGCTGGATGTCGCTGCCGGTCACCGTGATCTCAGTCGGCTTCGGCACGGTGATCGTGATCCCTTCCGGGATCGCGTAGACCACGTCGTGGCTGTAACCGAGCGCGAGCTGCAGGTTCTTGCCCTGCATCGCGGCGCGGTAACCGACGCCGGTGATTTCGAGCTTCTTCTCGAAGCCCTTGGTGACGCCTTCGACCAGATTCGCGACCTGGGCGCGAGCGGTACCGTACAGCGCCCGCGCGCGATTGGTCTCGACCCGCGGGTTCACCTTGACCTGGCCGTTCTCGAGCTTCACCTCGACGTCGTTATGGACGACGAACTGAAGCTGGCCCTTGGGCCCCTTCATCTTGACGGTCTGCCCATCGACGGTCGCGGTCACACCCGACGGAACCGCCACAGGCCTTTTGCCAACACGTGACATGGATCAACAATCCTTCTCAGAACACCGTGAAGAGAACTTCACCGCCCACATTCGCTTCGCGCGCGCTGTGGTCGGCCATGATCCCCTTCGGCGTCGACAACACCGAAATGCCGAGCCCGTTGTTGACCCGCGGCAGAGCCTTCACCGAGGCGTAAACACGACGCCCGGGCTTGGAGACTCGTTCGATCTCGCGGATGACGGGCTCGCCGTCGAAATACTTCAGCTCGATCTCGATCTCGCTGCGGCCCGAGGAGTGCTCGAGCGTGGCGTAACCACGGATGTAGCCCTCGGTCTTCAGGACCTCGAGCACGTTCTCGCGCATCTTCGAACCAGGCGTGGAGACCTTGCTCTTGGAACGCATCTGCGCGTTGCGGATACGGGTGATCAGATCGCTGATTGGATCGTGCGTAGACATCTAAACGACCCTCCTTACCAGCTGGACTTCACGAGGCCCGGGACCATGCCCTTGGAGCCAAGGTCGCGCAGCGCGATACGGGACAGCTTGTTCTTGCGGTAGTTCGAGCGCGGGCGGCCCGACAGCTCGCAACGCAGACGGATGCGGGTCGCCGACGAATTGCGCGGCATTTCCGCAAGCTTCAGGGTCGCGGCGAACCGCTCCTCCATCGGCAGCGTCTTGTCGGCGATGATCGCCTTCAACCGCTCGCGCTTCGGGGCGGCGTTCTTCACCATCCGCTTGCGCCGGTTGTTCTTCTCGACTGAACTCTTCTTTGCCATGCTTGGCTCCTGGGTATCCGCGTTTGAGAGGCTTTAGGTCAGCGTCTCACTGCCGGAACGGGAAATTGAAAGCGGTCAACAAGGCCCTCGCCTCTTCGTCGGTCTTGGCCGTGGTGCAGACGGTGATGTCCATACCGCGGGCTTCCGTGACCTTGTCGAAGTCGATCTCGGGGAAAATGATGTGCTCCTTGATGCCGAGCGAGTAGTTGCCGCGGCCGTCAAAGCTCTTCGGGTTCAGGCCGCGGAAGTCGCGGACGCGCGGCAGCGCGACCGTCACCAGGCGATCGATGAACTCGTACATGCGGGCCTTGCGCAGCGTGACCTTGCAGCCGATCGGCTGGTTTTCACGCAGCTTGAAGGTCGCGATCGCGATACGCGAATAGGTCACGATCGCCTTCTGGCCGGCGATCTGGGTCAGCTCGGCAGCGGCGGTCTCGGCCTTCTTGCGGTCGTTGACGGAATCGCCAACGCCCATGTTCAGCACGACCTTGTCCAGGCGCGGAACCTGCATGACGTTCTCATAACCGAACTTCTCGGTCATGGAGGTGCGGATCTTCGCGTCGTATTCCGCGCGCAGGCGCGGCGTGTAAGCGGCCTCAGCCATCGATCTCAGCTCCCGAGCTCTTGGCGATGCGGACCTTCTTGCCGTCCGCCAGAATCTTGAATCCGACGCGGGTCGGCTTTCCGTCCTTGCCGACATACGCGATGTTGGACAGTTGGATCGGCGACTCCTTCGAGATGATGCCGCCCTCCTGGGCCTGCGTCTGCTTCTGGTGACGCTTGACCATGTTGATGCCGCGCACGAGCGCCGTGCCGGCGGCGGGGCGCACTTCGAACACTTCGCCGGTGCGGCCCTTGTCGCGACCGGTCAGCACGACGACCTTGTCGCCCTTGCGGATCTTCGCAGCCATCACAGCACCTCCGGCGCGAGCGAGATGATCTTCATGTGGTTCTTGGCGCGCAGCTCGCGCGGCACGGGCCCGAAGATACGGGTGCCGACCGGCTCGGACTGGTTGTTGATCAGGACGGCGGCGTTGCGGTCGAAGCGGATGACCGAACCGTCGGCGCGGCGGATGTCCTTGCGGACGCGCACCACGACGGCCTTCATCACGTCGCCCTTCTTCACCTTGCCACGCGGAATCGCTTCCTTGATCGAGACGACGATGATGTCGCCGATCGTGGCGTAGCGGCGCTTGGAGCCCCCGAGCACCTTGATACACATGACACGGCGTGCGCCAGAATTATCGGCCACGTCGAGGTTGGTCTGCATCTGAATCATTGATGCACCTCGTCCTCTTCTCTTTGCGCCAGCCCAGCCGGCGCTCAACATTTCCCTGAAGTCAGTCGGCTAAAGCCAACAGATCAGGCGCTTTTCTTGTGCTCGCCCCGGATCACGACCCAGCGCTTCAACTTCGAAATCGGCTTCGATTCCTCGATCCACACCATGTCGCCCGGCTTGAACTCGTTGCTCTCGTCGTGCGCGTGGTAGTTCTTCGAACGGCGGATCGTCTTCTTGTAGATCGGGTGCGTGAAGCGGCGATCAACGCGCACCACGATGGTCTTGGCTTGCTTGTCGCTGACGACCACGCCCTGCAAAGTACGTTTCGGCATCTTCGTAAGCCTCTTACTTCTTCTTCGCGCGCTTTTGCGCGGCGACGGTCTTGATCCGGGCGATGTCACGGCGAGCCTCGCGCAGGCGCGAGGTATTCTCGAGCTGCCCGGTGGCGCGCTGGAAGCGCAGGTTGAAGCGCTCCTTCTTCAGGTTCAGGATGGCATCATCCTGCTGATCGGGGCTCATCGCGCGGATGTCTTCGATCTTCATCTGTGCCATGGCCATTACTCCGCAATGCGCTCGACGAAGCGCGTCTTGATCGGCAGCTTGGCGGCCGCCAGGGTCAGCGCCTCACGTGCCGTCTGGGTGTTGACGCCGTCGATCTCGAACAGCACCCGGCCTGGCTTGACGCGAGCGACCCACAATTCCGGCGCGCCCTTGCCGGAGCCCATGCGGACTTCGGCCGGCTTCTTCGACACCGGAACGTCGGGGAACACGCGGATCCAGACGCGGCCGGCACGCTTCATATGGCGGGTCAGCGCGCGGCGAGCGGCTTCGATCTGGCGCGCGGTGACGCGCTCAGGCTCGGTCGCCTTCAGGCCGAACTGGCCGAAGGCCAACGTCGCACCCGAAGACGCAACGCCGTGGATACGGCCCTTATGCGCCTTCCGGAACTTCGTTTTCTTAGGTTGCATCATGGCTTCAAGCCCTCAAATTCTCTGTGCTGGCCTCAGGCCGCAGCGTTGTCACGGCGTCCACGGCCACCGCGATCACCACCGCCGCTGGTCTCGCCTTCGGCCATTCTCTTGTCCTGGGCCATCGGATCGTGCTCGAGGATCTCGCCCTTGAAGATCCAGACCTTGACACCGCAGGTGCCGAAGGTCGTGAACGCGGTCGCAACGCCGTAGTCGATGTCGGCGCGCAGCGTGTGCAGCGGCACGCGACCTTCGCGGTACCACTCCATGCGCGCGATTTCCGCGCCGCCCAGACGACCCGAGCAGTTGATGCGGATGCCTTCCGCGCCGAGACGCATCGCCGACTGCACGGCGCGCTTCATGGCACGGCGGAACGCCACGCGGCGCTCCAGCTGCTGCGCGATCGACTCGGCCACCAGCGTCGCATCGAGCTCCGGCTTGCGGATTTCGACGATGTTGATGACGACGTCGGACGAAGTGATGTCCGCGACCTTCTTGCGCAGCTTGTCGATGTCGGCACCCTTCTTGCCGATCACCACGCCCGGACGAGCCGAGTGGATGGTGACGCGGCACTTCTTGTGCGGACGCTCGATCACGATGCGGGCGACGGCCGCCTGCTTGAGCTCCTTGTGCAGGATCTCGCGGATCTTGACGTCCTCGTGCAGCAGCTTGCCGTATTCCTGCTTGCCGGCGAACCAGCGGGAATCCCAGGTCCGGTTGATGCCGAGACGCAGACCGATCGGATTGATCTTTTGACCCATCGTTTTCTCCTGCGACCCTTAAGCCGCTGCTGCTTCGGCTTCGACCTGACGAACAATGATCGTCAGCTGCGAAAATGGTTTGTAGACACGGCCCGAGCGGCCGCGGCCGCGGGCGGCAAAGCGCTTCATCACGAGACCATTGCCGACGAAGGCCTGCGCCACGACGAGATCGTCGACGTCGAGGTCGTGGTTGTTCTCGGCATTGGCGATAGCCGATTCCAGGCACTTCTTCACGTCGACCGCGATCCGCTTGCGCGAAAACTGCAGATCGGCGAGCGCAGCAGCCGCCTTCCGGCCGCGAATGAGCTGGGCGACCAGGTTGAGCTTCTGAGGGCTCACCCGCAGCATCCGGGCGACCGCCTTGGCCTCGTTCTCGGCGAGGCTCCGTTCGCGCTTAGGTTTGCTCATCGTTTAATCCTCAAGCCTTCTTGGCTTTCTTGTCGCCGGAGTGGCCATGGAAGGTCCGGGTCGGCGAGAACTCGCCGAACTTGTGACCGACCATTTCCTCGTTGACGGCAACCGGTACGTGCTTCTGACCGTTGTAGACGCCGAAGGTCAGGCCGACGAACTGCGGCAGGATCGTCGAGCGACGGCTCCAGATCTTGATGACGTCGTGACGGCCGGACGCGCGGGCAGCATCTGCCTTCTTGAGCAGAGAACCCTCGACGAACGGGCCTTTCCAGA
This sequence comes from Bradyrhizobium sp. Arg816, assembly GCF_029989365.1. Classification (GTDB taxonomy): domain Bacteria; phylum Pseudomonadota; class Alphaproteobacteria; order Rhizobiales; family Xanthobacteraceae; genus Bradyrhizobium. Next base: position 227,662 of record NZ_JAPRAQ010000006.1, read on the forward strand.
CTGAACGAACCATGTCCGGCGTTCCTTACTTCTTCCGCTTGTGGCGGCTTAGGAGAATGAATTTGTTGGTCGACTTGTTGCTGCGGGTCTTCTTGCCCTTGGTCGGCTTGCCCCACGGGGTGACCGGGTGGCGACCGCCCGAGGTACGACCTTCACCACCGCCGTGCGGATGGTCGATCGGGTTCATCGAAACACCGCGGTTATGCGGCTTACGGCCCAGCCAACGGTTGCGGCCGGCCTTGCCGATCGAGGTGTTCATGTGATCCGGGTTCGACACCGCGCCGATCGTGCCGCGGCAACGGCCGTGCACCAGGCGCTGCTCGCCCGAGTTCAGGCGGATGATCACGTAGTCGTGGTCGCGGCCGACGAGCTGGGCGTAGGTGCCGGCGGAACGAGCGAGCTGGCCGCCCTTCCCGATCTTGACCTCGATGTTGTGGATGATCGTGCCGACCGGCATGTTGCCGAGCGGCATGACGTTGCCCGGCTTCACGTCGACATAGTTGCCGGCAACCACGGAATCACCGACGGCAAGGCGCTGCGGCGCCAGGATATAGGCCTGGGTGCCGTCTTCGTACTTGACCAGCGCGATGAACGCAGTGCGGTTCGGATCGTATTCCAGCCGCTCGACCGTCGCGGGCGCATCGACCTTGTCGCGCTTGAAGTCGACAATGCGCAGCGTCTGTTTGTGACCGCCGCCGCGGAAGCGCACGGTGATGCGACCGGTGTTGTTGCGACCGCCCGAGGAGTGCTTGCCTTCGGTGAGCGCCTTGACCGGCTTGCCCTTGTAGAGGGCCGAACGATCGACCATGACCAGCTGGCGCTGGCCCGGCGTCGTGGGATTGAACTTTTTCAGTGCCATCGTCGTACGACCTTACAGACCGGTGGTCACGTCGATCCGGTGGCCCTCTTCGAGGGTCACGATCGCGCGCTTGCTGTTCGACTGCGAGCCGAGATTGCCGCGGAAGATCTTGGTCTTGCCCTTGCGGACCAGCGTGTTGACGCTCTTGACCTTGACGTCGAACAGCTTCTCGATCGCTTCCTTGATCTGCGGCTTGGTCGCCTTCGCGGCCACCTTGAACAGGACCTTGTTGTGCTCCGAGGCGATCGTCGCCTTTTCGGTCACGACCGGCGACAAGATCACGTCGTAGTGGCGAGGCTCGATGTTCTTCGTCATTTGAAGCGCGCCTCCAGCGCATCGATGGCGGCCTTGGTCAGAACGAGCTTCTGACGGCGCAGGATGTCATAGACATTGATGCCCTGGATCGGCAGCACGTCCATGTTCGGGATGTTGCGGGCCGCAGCGGCAAAGCCGTTGTTGAGCTCGGCGCCGTCGATGATCAGCGCGTTGGTCAAGCCGAGGCCCGAGAAATGGCCGAGCAGCGCCTTGGTCTTGGCGGCTTCCAGCGCGGCCTTGTCGATCACCAGCAGATCGCCGTCCTTGGCCTTCGCCGACAGCGCATGCTTGAGGGCAAGCGCGCGGACCTTCTTCGGCAGGTCGGTGGCGTGCGAACGCACCACCGGACCGAAGGCACGGCCACCGCCGCGGAACTGCGGCACGCGGGCCGAGCCGTGTCGAGCACCGCCGGTGCCCTTCTGCTTGTACATCTTCTTGCCGGTGCGCCAGATCTCGGCGCGGCCCTTGGCCTTGTGCGTGCCAGCCTGACGCTTGTTGAGCTGCCACTGCACGCAACGCGCAATGATGTCCTGGCGCGGCTCAAGGCCGAAAATGGCGTCGGAAAGCTGGACCGAGCCGGCTTCCTTACCTTCGAGGGTCGTGACCTTCAATTCCATCTCACGCCTCCTGCGCAGCCGGAGCGGCGTCCGCTTCGCCAGCAACCTTGAACTTGCCGGGCTTCGGAGCTTCCTTCGGCAGCGGCTTCTTGACAGCGTCGCGCACGCGGATCCAGCCGCCCTTGGAGCCGGGAACGGCGCCTTCGACGAGGATCAGGCCGCGCTCGACATCGAGCTGAACGACTCGAAGGTTGAGCGTGGTGATGCGGTCGACACCCATGTGGCCGGGCATCTTCTTGTTCTTCCAGGTCTTGCCGGGGTCCTGACGGCCACCGGTCGAACCGATCGAACGATGCGAGACCGACACGCCGTGGGTGGCGCGCAGACCGCCGAAGTTCCAGCGCTTCATACCGCCGGCGAAGCCCTTACCGACCGAGGTGCCGGTGACGTCGACGAACTGGCCGACGACGAAGTGATCCGCGAGGATCTCGGCGCCGACGGGGATCATGGCGTCCTGGGAGACGCGGAATTCCTCGACCTGCCGCTTCGGCTCGACCTTGGCGACCGCGAACTGGCCGCGCTCCGCCTTGGGCATGTACACGGTCTTGCGGCTGCCAGAACCAAGCTGGAGCGCGACGTAACCGTTCTTCTCTTCAGTGCGGTGGCCTACGACCTGGCAATTGCCGAGCTTCAACACGGTCACGGGGATATGTTCGCCGGCCTCTGTAAAGACCCGCGTCATCCCGACCTTTTGTGCGATCACTCCGGAGCGCATCGGCGTGCTTCCTGTTCTTTCTGTCCGCTAGTCGCGAACGTGATCCAAAAATCTTAGAGCTTGATCTCGACGTCGACACCGGCGGCCAGGTCGAGCTTCATCAAAGCATCGACGGTCTGCGGGGTCGGATCGACGATATCGAGCAGGCGCTTGTGGGTGCGCATCTCGAACTGCTCGCGGCTCTTCTTGTCGACGTGCGGCGAACGGTTGACGGTGAACTTCTCGATGCGGGTGGGCAGCGGAATGGGTCCGCGGACCTGCGCGCCGGTGCGCTTCGCCGTGTTCACGATCTCGCGGGTCGACGTATCGAGGATACGATGGTCGAACGCCTTGAGACGGATACGAATGTTTTGGCCGTTCATTGCCGTGCTTTCTCTAGTGAGTGGCGAGTAGCGAGTAGCGAATAGAATTCCCTATTCGCCACTCACCATTCCCTATTCGCTTGTTACTCGATGATCGAGGCGACGACGCCGGCGCCGACGGTGCGGCCGCCTTCGCGGATCGCGAAGCGCAGCTTCTCTTCCATCGCGATCGGCACGATCAGGTGCACTTCCATCGCGATGTTGTCGCCCGGCATCACCATCTCGGTGCCTTCCGGCAGGTGCACGACACCGGTCACGTCGGTGGTGCGGAAGTAGAACTGCGGACGGTAGTTGGTGAAGAACGGGGTGTGGCGGCCGCCCTCTTCCTTGGTGAGGATGTAGGCCTCAGCCTTGAACTTGGTGTGCGGCTTGACCGAACCCGGCTTGCACAGCACCTGGCCGCGCTCGACGTCCTCGCGCTTGGTGCCGCGGAGCAGCGCGCCGATGTTGTCGCCGGCCTGGCCCTGATCGAGCAGCTTGCGGAACATTTCGACGCCCGTGACCGTGGTCTTCTGCGTGGCGCGCAGACCGACGATCTCGATTTCCTCGCCGACCTTGACGATGCCGCGCTCGACACGGCCGGTCACGACGGTGCCGCGGCCCGAGATCGAGAACACGTCTTCAACCGGCATCAGGAACGGCTGGTCGACCGGACGCTCCGGCTGCGGGATGTAGGAGTCGACGTTCTTCATCAGCTCGAGAATGGCCTCGTGGCCGAGCTTCTTGTCCGAATCTTCGAGAGCGGCGAGCGCCGAACCCTTGATGATCGGGATCTTGTCGCCCGGGAAGTCGTACTTCGAGAGCAGCTCGCGGACTTCGAGCTCGACGAGCTCGAGGAGCTCCGGATCGTCGACCATGTCGCACTTGTTGAGGAACACGACGAGCGCGGGCACGCCGACCTGGCGGGCGAGCAGGATGTGCTCGCGGGTCTGCGGCATCGGGCCGTCAGCGGCCGACACGACCAGGATCGCACCGTCCATCTGGGCGGCGCCGGTGATCATGTTCTTCACGTAGTCGGCGTGGCCGGGGCAGTCGACGTGGGCGTAGTGGCGGTTCTGCGTCTCATACTCGACGTGCGCGGTCGAGATGGTGATGCCGCGCGCCTTCTCTTCCGGCGCCTTGTCGATCTGGTCGTACGCGGTGAACGTCGCACCGCCGGTCTCGGCGAGGATCTTGGTGATCGCCGCGGTCAGCGACGTCTTGCCATGGTCGACGTGACCGATGGTGCCGATGTTGCAGTGCGGCTTGTTACGTTCAAACTTTGCTTTGGCCATTTGACTCTCCGTTCAATCGTCAGCTCTGGACCGACGACAATCAGGCAAACTTCTTCTGGACTTCTGCCGACACGTTGGCCGGCGCTTCTGCGTAGTGGTCGAACTGCATGGTGAAGGTCGCGCGACCCTGGCTCATCGAGCGCAGGTTGTTCACGTACCCGAACATGTTCATGAGCGGCACCATCGCGTTGATGACGTTGGCGTTGCCGCGCATGTCCTGACCCTGGATCTGACCGCGCCGGGAATTCAGGTCGCCGATGACCGAGCCGGTGTAGTCTTCCGGGGTCACCACTTCGACCTTCATGATCGGCTCGAGCAGGACGGACTTGCCCTTCTGCAGCGCTTCACGGAATGCCGCGCGCGATGCGATTTCGAAGGCGAGCGCCGACGAGTCGACGTCGTGGTACTTGCCGTCGACGAGCTGAACCTTGACGTCGACCACGGGAAAGCCCGCGACGACACCAGAGCTCATCACGCTGTTGAGGCCCTTTTCGACGCCGGGGATGTATTCCTTCGGAACCGCACCGCCGACGATCTTGGACTCGAACTCGTAGCCCTTGCCGGGCTCGTTCGGCTCGACCACGATCGACACTTCCGCGAACTGACCGGTACCGCCGGTCTGCTTCTTGTGGGTGTACTTGACCTCGGCCTTCTTGGTGACGCGCTCACGGAACGCAACCTGCGGCGCGCCGATGTTGGCGTCGACCTTGTAGGTACGCTTGAGGATGTCGACCTTGATGTCGAGATGGAGTTCGCCCATGCCCTTGAGGATGGTCTGGCCGGACTCCTGGTCGGTCGACACGCGGAAGGACGGATCCTCCGCGGCGAGCTTCGCCAGCGCCACACCCAGCTTTTCCTGGTCGGCCTTGGACTTCGGCTCGATCGCGATCTCGATGACCGGCTCGGGGAATTCCATCTTCTCCAGGATCACCTGCTTGTCGGGATCGCACAGCGTGTCACCGGTGCGCGCTTCCTTCAGGCCAGCCAGCGCGACGATGTCGCCGGCATAGGCTTCCTTGATGTCCTCGCGGTTGTTCGCATGCATCAGCAGCATGCGCCCGATGCGCTCCTTCTTCTCGCGCGTCGAGTTCACGACGCCGGTGCCGCTCTGCAGGACGCCGGAGTAGATGCGGCAGAAGGTGATGGTGCCGACGAACGGGTCGTCCATGATCTTGAACGCGAGCAGCGCGAGCGGCTCCTTGTCGTCCGCCTTGCGCACGACCTCGTTGCCGCGGTCATCGGTGCCCTTGATCGCGGGCACGTCGATCGGCGACGGCAGATAGTCGACGACGGCGTCGAGCAGCGGCTGCACACCCTTGTTCTTGAAGGCCGAGCCGCACAGCACGGGATAGAACGCGCCGGTCAGCACCGCCTTGCGGATCAACCGCTTCAGCGTCTCTTCGTCCGGCTCCTTGCCGTCGAGGAAGGCAGCCAATGCGTCGTCGTCGAGCTCGACGGCGGCTTCCACCATCTTCTCGCGGTATTCCTTGGCCTGCTCGACCATATCTTCCGGGATGTCGACATAGTCGAACTTCGCGCCGAGCGATTCATCGTTCCAGATGATGCCCTGCATCTTCACGAGGTCGACGAGACCCTTGAAGTTGTTCTCGGCACCAATCGGAAGCTGGATCGCGATCGGCTTGGCGCCGAGGCGGTCAACGATGTCGGCCAGGCACTTGAAGAAGTCGGCACCGGTCTTGTCCATCTTGTTGGCGAAGACGATGCGCGGAACCTTGTACTTGTCGCCCTGGCGCCAGACGGTCTCGGTCTGGGGCTCGACGCCCTGGTTCGAGTCGAGCACGCAGACGGCGCCGTCGAGCACGCGCAGCGAACGCTCGACTTCGATGGTGAAGTCGACGTGGCCGGGGGTGTCGATGATGTTCAGGCGCTTGCCGGCCCAGAACGCGGTGGTGGCAGCCGAGGTGATCGTGATGCCACGCTCCTGCTCCTGCTCCATCCAGTCCATCGTCGCGGCACCTTCGTGCACTTCGCCGATCTTGTGGCTCTTGCCGGTGTAATAAAGGATGCGCTCGGTGGTCGTGGTCTTGCCGGCATCGATATGCGCCATGATACCGAAATTGCGGTAGTTCTCTATGGCATGAACGCGAGGCATGGGCTGTTCCTTAGATTCCGTGTTTCGCCGTTACCAGCGATAGTGCGAGAAGGCGCGGTTGGCTTCCGCCATCCGGTGCACATCTTCGCGCTTCTTGACGGCGTTGCCGCGGTTGTTCGAGGCGTCGAGCAGCTCAGCCGAGAGCCGCTCGGTCATCGTCTTCTCGTTGCGCTCGCGCGCTGCCGAAATCAGCCAACGGATACCCAGAGCCTGACGGCGGGTCGAACGAACCTCGACCGGAACCTGGTAGGTCGCGCCGCCGACGCGGCGGGAGCGCACTTCGATCGTCGGCATGACGTTCTCGAGTGCCTGCTCGAACACGCCGAGGGGGCTCTGCTTGGTCTTGGCTTCGATGATACCGAACGCACCGTAGACGATGCCTTCTGCAACCGACTTCTTGCCGGCGTACATCACCGAGTTCATGAACTTCGTCACGATGATGTTCCCGAACTTCGGATCCGGGAGAACTTCGCGCTTTTCCGCTGAGTGGCGACGAGACATTGAGCTGGTTCCCGCTTACTTCGGACGCTTCGCGCCGTACTTCGAACGGCGCTGCTTACGGTTCTTGACGCCCTGGGTATCCAGAACGCCGCGAAGGATGTGGTAGCGCACGCCGGGCAAGTCCTTGACGCGGCCGCCGCGGATCATGACCACCGAGTGCTCCTGGAGGTTATGACCTTCGCCGGGGATGTAGCCGATCACCTCGAAGCCGTTGGTCAGGCGCACCTTGGCGACCTTACGAAGCGCCGAGTTCGGCTTCTTCGGGGTCGTGGTGTAGACGCGGGTGCAAACACCACGCTTCTGCGGCGACTGCTGCAGCGCCGGCACCTTCTTGCGCGACTTCTGCACTTCACGCGGTTGAGCGATCAGCTGGTTGATCGTCGGCATCCTGGCCTTACCCTTTGTTCTGCCGCGGTCCCTTCCGGGTCCGCTGTCTTGGCGCGGCCCGTTGCCGGAACCGCAATTCTTTTCGGGCCACCCGCCCGACGAGGTCGCCTCGCACGGAACAAACCGCACAAAGCGAAATCGCGCCAACCGCTCCATCACCGAGCGGAAAGCGTTACGACGCCACAGAGGACCACAGTTTCGGGCCAATCAGCATAAAGCTGCGGCCCGCACACTGAGGTCATGCATCCGAATTCGATCTCAAGAGAACGAGCTCAAGAGACCTAGAATCGCACTGGCATTGCCTAGCTATGATCGACAGCGTTTGAGCGGCATTCGTCGAGGTTGGTGCCCGTCTTAGCGATCCCTGAGGATCCGATCCCTGGAGATCTAATCCCTGGGGATCAACGGGTGGCCCGTTCCGACGCTGGCGATGCTCACCGCCTGTCGTTAAGTGAGGCGCTTTCTATAAGTGAGAGTCGGCCAAGTCAAGGTGAAACGACAGTCAGAAAACGCTTCTGCCACCTGACGAAATCGCTGTTTGCCCGCATTCACCGCGCCTGCCGGATATGGGGACCAGACGTCTGTTCCGCCAGCCCAAAACCAATTTATATCCGGGCAAAATGTACTTTTATAACCCTTGCTAAGGCTTTTTTTCCTGTTGATGCGTCAATCTGCCGCCTGCGGCAGAGATTTGCACCATGCGGTACACCGACATTGCCATTATCGGCGGGGGATTGTCCGGCTCGACCGCCGCCGCAATGCTCGGCCGCGCCGGCATTTCGACGGTATTGATCGACCCGCATGGGAGCTATCCGGCGGACTTTCGAGTCGAAAAACTGAGTGGCCACGTCCAAGTCGAGCGATTCCTGAAGACCGGAATCGGAGAATCGGTACTGCGCCGAGCGACCTTTGCCGGCGAAAACTGGGTCGCCCGATTCGGCCGTTTGCTCGACAAGGCGCCGAGTCGGCAGTTCAACATCCTCTACGATTCCCTCGTCAACGCCGTCCGCGACGAGATTCCTGCCGGCGTCGAGCGCATCTGTGCCAAGGCGGTCTCGCTCTCGACGAGCCCGGAGCGACAAAAGATCACGCTCTCCAATGAGGAGACGATCTCGGCCCGGCTGGTCGTGCTCGCCAACGGCTTGAACGTCGGCCTGCGCCACCAGCTCGGCATCGCACGAAAAGTCATCAGCGCCTGCCATTCGATCTCGATCGGGTTCGACGTAGTGCCGGCGGGACGGAATTCGTTCGACTTCCCGGCGCTGACCTATTTCTCGGAACGGCCGAGCGACCGAATCCCCTACATCACGCTGTTTCCGACCGGTCCGCGGATGCGCGCCAATCTGTTCGTCTATCGCGGCTTCGACGACCCATGGCTGCGCGAGCTGCGCCGCGCGCCAGCCGAGACGCTGAACGCTGCCCTACCCCGGCTCAAGCGCATCACCGGCGCCTTCGACATCGCCGGCGAGATCAAGATCCGTCCGGTCGACCTCTATGTGAACGACGCAAGCGGCCAGCCCGGCCTCGTGCTGGTGGGCGATGCGTTCGCGACCTCCTGCCCCGCCGCCGGCACCGGCTGCGACAAGGTCTTCACCGACGTCGAGCGGCTCTGCAGCATACATATCCCGCGATGGCTCGCCTCCGACGGGATGGATGCGGACAAGATCGCCACCTTCTACGCCGATCCGGTCAAGCGCGATTGCGACGAATGGTCGGCGGCGAAGGCGTTCGACTTCCGCGAGGTTTCAATCAGCATGAGCCCCTATTGGGCTGCGCAGCGCTGGGCGCGCTTTATCGCCTGGTCGGTTCAGGGGCTGCTGCGCCCGCTCGGAGGAGCCGTCCATCTGGAGCCGAACTTCCTCGGTCACGCCTCCTCGTCATCTTCGTCCTCATCATCCTCGTCGAGGTCGTCTTCATCCTCGTCGTCATCTTCGCTGTCGTCATCGGCCTGAGCCACGGCGCCATGCGGCTGGTGGATCTGGTCGTTCCACAGCTTGCGATAGGTGCCGTTCTTGGCGAGCAGTTCGGCATGCGAGCCGCGCTCGATCGCCCTGCCCCCTGAGATCACGATGATCTCGTCCATCTCGACCACGGAAGTCAGGCGATGAGTCGACCAGATCATGGTGCGCCCCTTCGCGAGCTTCAGCAGCGTACGGTTGATCGCGGCCTCGGTGGTCTGGTCGAGCGCCGAGGTGGCTTCGTCCAGCAGCAGCACGGAAGGGTTGCGGATGACCGCGCGCGCGATCGCGATGCGCTGGCGCTGACCGCCCGACAGCGTATCGCCGCGCTCGCCGACCGGCGTGTCGTAGCGCTGTGGCAGGCTCATGATGTAGCGGTGGATCTCGGCCTTCTTGGCGGCGTCCTCCACCTCCTCGTCGGTCGCGCCTTCCTTGCCGAGCCGGATGTTCTCGCGAATCGACATGTTGAACAGCATGTTCTCCTGGAACACCACCGCCATGCTCCGGCGCAGCGAATCGAGCGTCACCTTGCGGACGTCGACGCCGTCGATGGCGACGCGCCCCTCGTTGGGCACGTACAGCCGCAGGATCAAATTGAGCAGCGTGCTCTTGCCGGAGCCCGAGGGGCCGACGATGGCGATGCGCTTGCCGGCGTTGAGCTTGAGGCTGAGATTGTCCAGCACCGGCGTCTGGCTGCCTCCGTACTGGAACGTCACGTGGTCGAAGGTGATGTCGTTGGTGATGCGCGGCAGATCGGGCGCGCCCGGACGATCGGCGCCGCGCGTCGGCTCGTCCAGCAGCTCCTGCATGTGGCGGATCGCGGCGGCCGAAGAGATCGACACCGGGATGAAGTGCATCACGTGGGCGATGTTGTAGGAGACCTCCCAGAACGCGCTCTCGAAGGTGACGAAGGTACCGATGGTGATCTGGCCCTTGGTCGCCAGATACGCGCCGATCGCGAGCACGACGAGGTGCAGCAGCAGCACCGAAATGGTGACCGTCCGCTCCACCATGGTCGACAGGAACGCAGCCGAAGCGATCTTGCGGCGAGTCTCGTCGTTGCGGAAGGTGAAGAAGCCGAACATCTTGCGCTGCAGGCTGAACGCCTTGATCACGGCCTGCGCGGCCACGTTCTCCTGCACCATGCCGAGCAGCGCGCTCTCGTTCTGCTTCTGCTCGTAATTGGCCTGCACCGCCTTGGGGGTGAGGATGCGCGGCCCGATCAGCGTGATCGGGAACACCAGCAGCGCCACCGCGGCGAGCTGCCAGTTCAGGAACACCATCAGGATGATGCCGGCGATCAATTCCAGGAACGGCAACGCCGCACTGTTGGCGAAGGTCTTGACCGAGCCCTCGAAAGCCGAAAGGTCGACGGAAAAGCGCGACAGGATCTCGCCGCGCTTGGTGCGGCCGAAATAGGCCGCCGGCAGGTCCTGGACATGCTCGAACAGGCGCTTGCGGACGTCGGAGATGATGCAGGCAGCCAGCCTGGCGTCCCAGCGCTCGTACCAGACCGCCACGATCGAGGTGAAGATGCCGGCGACCGCGAGCACGCCGAGGATCTTGTAGAGCGCCTGGAAATCCTCCTCGCCGAGCGCGTCGTCGATCAGGTACTTCAGGCTGAGCGGCATGATGACGTTGAACAGCGTCTCGACGCAGACGCCGAACGCCACGAATGACAGCATCCGCTTGTAGTTGGACAGGAACGGCTTGACGAAACCCAGGATGGTCGCGAGCGCGCCAGCGGCCTCGCGCGCGGTAAAGACGACGAGCTCCTCGTCCTCATCGTCGTCGTCGAGCTCCAGCTCGTCATCCTCCTCGTCTTCGTCGTCCTCGTCGTCTTCGAGGTCCGGCTTGACGGGGACAAGCTTGTCGTCGAGCTCGGCCGCCTCTTCCGTGGCGAGTTTCTGTTTGTCGGGCGGGAGGGGCTTGGACGCCATGAAACCAACCGATGCTGACGGCCGGCATGACCGCGGAGAAAGCAGGAAATAGCGGCAACCGCTATCGCACCGATTCTATGCGATCATGACGAATTCGGCAAAGCAATTGGCTAGGCCGGTCCGATCCTGTCTCTAGTCGTCGTCCTCGTCCTCGACCTTGTCGAAGAAGGAATAACGCAGGCTATCGGCGTCGGCGTACCACTGGCCCGGGCCCTTGTTGGCGGAAAGCGTCGCCTCCCAGAGCGCATCGGTGCAGTCCTTGCGATGCATCGACAGGTCGAAGCCGTTACCGAAGAACAGCTCGGACCATTCCCACCAGGTGCCGAGCTTCTTGACGCCGCGCAGCAGGTCGTAGCGGTCGATCACCACCGAAGCCATGTCCGAGGTGATCGAGCCGAACACGAGGCCGGTCTTGACCACGCGGTTCAGTTCGCGGATCGCGCGGACCACCTGCTTCGGGGAAACATGGCAGAGGCTGGTCTCGAACACGAAGTCGAAGGCGCCGTCCTTGAACGGCATGTCGGTGATCGAGCCGAGCTTGTTGTACTTCTTCAGCGCCTTCGGCGTCCTGGCGTGGATGGCGCGGTTGTTCTCGACGCCGAAGGCGTCGATGCCGCGATCGCGTAGCGCACCCACCAGTTCGCCGCTGGCCGAGCCCGCGACCAGCAGCTTGGCGCCCTTGGCCTTGCCCCAGACGATGCCGATCAGCTTGGTGAGATAATCGGGATCGGTGAAGTGGCGCCAGGCTTCGCTGTAGGGACCGAGGCCGCGATAATTCTCGAAATAGTCGCGGTCGATCTTGTCCGAGACCGGCTCGCCCTCCTCCTGTGCGCGCTCGCGGCGCAGGCGCATCATCTCGGTCAGGATGATGTCGGTCGCCGCGTCCGAGGAGTCGAGCAGACCGTTCAGCGTGGAGTCGAACAGATAATCGCCGACCACCACGATGCCGGGATGCTCCTTCGGCTCCGGCCGGTGATTGGTCATGACATCGCGCACGGGCAGGCCGCCGGGGATGGCGTTCACCGACGACAGCCAGCGGTGGATCTTGCCTTCCACGAAATGCGAACGCGCATCGCCGAGCGAGGCGGGCAGCGATTTCAGTGCAGCGTCGATCAGCTCCTGATCCGACAGATTGGCGAAGGCCAGCGCGTCGGAGCCGGGAATCAGCCAGTTCAGCACGCCGTGCTTGCCGACGTCGTGGCGCGCGCCCTCGTTGTAGACGCAGCAGCCGCCGAAGGCTTCCGACATGAACCAGGCGCCGGAAATCTTCTCGCCCCAGAACGGCGCGTCGAACAGGATCGAGACGCGCAGATAGTGCGCGGGACGATCGAAATACGAGACGTGCTTGACCATCGACTTGCGGAGCTGCTCGCCTTCCCAGCCCATGGTCGCGAGCCACGAATGCGGCAGGCAGACCAGCACGAGGTCGAAGTCGCGCGTCTCCGGCCCCTTGCCGTTCATCATCTTGAGCTGGTAGCGGCCGGTCGGCGCCTTGCCGACGGTGAGCACGCGGTGATTGAGCTGGATGTCGGCGTTGACCTCCGACTGCAGGCACTCGATCAGCTGCTCGTTGCCGTTCTGGATGGAGTAGAGGCCGATATAGCCGTCGACATCCATCAGATAGTTCTTGAGCGCGTTGAGCCCGTTGGTGTTGTGGCTTTCGGTCGCGATGTCGGAGCGCGCCATCACCTTGAAGAAACGCTTTGCGGTTTCGTCCTCGACCTCCTCGTCGAGCACCTGCTCGGCGGTCTTGTAGGCCCAGGGATTCTCGTTGTCGTGCGCGCCGACGCCCTCGTAATATTCGATCGGCGTCATCGCCTCGGCGCAGCGCTTGCGGAACGCCTCGATCGCCGCCGCGGTCTTGGCGCCGTATTTGCGGCGCATGCCTGCGACGTCGTTGAGGAGCTCGCCGCCGAACTGCACCTGCTCGGCGTCCATCGGAATGGTCTGAAGTCCGAAATGCTGGATCAGCTCGCGCAGCGGATCGGGACCGGTCATCGAGTAGTCGTAGATCTCGGCAACGCCGGCCTCGTACATCGCCGGCGCGGAATCGAATTTGCGCGTGACGATCTTGCCGCCGAGCCGGTCGGAGGCCTCGTAGATGGTGATGCGGCAGAGGTCGCCGAGCTTACGCTTCAGGTACCAGGCGCTCATCAGCCCGCCGGGGCCGCCGCCTACGATTGCGAGATCAAGCATATGCGTTCCGTGGTCTCCGGCCCTGCCCCCGTCACGGGACCACCGGTCTAACTTCCCTTAGCAGAAGCGCTTTTGCGCCTGAAGGAAAGATGAACAAAGGTTGATCCTGCACCGCAACAGGCAAACAAAGCAGCAAAAAGGCCGGCTTGCGCCGGCCTTTTCATTGTCCTCGGTATTCCTACGGATGAGCGATTATTCCGCAGGCGGCAGCGCAGGAAGCTCCGCTTCCGGCGCCGGCGACACGACGGCCGCCTGCTTCTCGCGCTCGTCCAGGATCAGCTTGTCGCGCTTCATCGCGACTTCGCGGATCTTGGCCATGGAGGCGCCGGTGCCCGCCGGAATCAGTCGGCCGACGATGACGTTCTCCTTGAGGCCTTCGAGCGGATCGACCTTGCCGTTGACCGCCGCTTCCGTGAGGACGCGGGTGGTCTCCTGGAACGAGGCCGCCGAGAAGAAGGAGCGGGTCTGAAGGCTCGCCTTGGTGATGCCGAGCAGAACCGGCGTTCCCGTAGCGATCTTCTTGCCCTCTTCCTTCGCCTTCTCGTTGAGCGCGTCGAACTCGATCTTGTCGACCTGCTCGCCGGAGATCATGTCCGTGTCGCCCTGGTCGGTGACTTCCACCTTCTGGAGCATCTGACGGACAATCACCTCGATGTGCTTGTCGTTGATGAGCACGCCCTGGAGCCGGTAGACCTCCTGGATCTCGTTGACCAGATAGGCCGCGAGCTCCTCGATGCCCTTGACCGCCAGGATGTCGTGCGGCGCCGGGTTGCCTTCCACGATGAAGTCGCCCTTTTCAACGACGTCGCCGTCCTGAAGGTGGATGTGCTTGCCCTTCGGGATCAGGTACTCGCGTGCCTCGTCGGTCTTGTCCATCGGCTCGATCGAGATGCGACGCTTGTTCTTGTAGTCGCGCCCGAACCGGATGGTGCCCGCGATTTCGGCGATGATCGCCGCATCCTTCGGACGCCGTGCCTCGAACAGTTCCGCCACCCGCGGCAGACCGCCGGTGATGTCACGCGTCTTGGCGCTTTCGGTCGAGACACGGGCGAGGATGTCGCCCGTATTGACCTTGGCTCCGACGTCGACCGAGAGAATGGCATCGACCGACAGCATGTAGCGGGCATCGCCGCCACGGGCGAGCTTGAGCACCTTGCCGTCCTTGCCCTTGACCACGATGGCCGGACGCAGGTCCGCGCCGCCGCGGGTCGAGCGCCAGTCGATGACCACGCGCTTGGCAATACCGGTGGCCTCGTCGAGCGTTTCCGAGATCGACTGCCCCTCGACCAGATCCTCGAAGCCGATGGTACCTTCGACTTCGGTGAGCAGCGGACGGGTGTAGGGATCCCACTCGACGATACGCTGGCCGCGCTTGACGGTGTCGCCCTCGTCGACATGCAGGCGCGAACCGTACTGGATACGGTGCGTTGCACGCTCGGTGCCGTCGGCATCGACGATCGCGATCACCATGTTGCGGACCATCGCGACCAGGTGACCTTCGCTGTTGCGGGCGATGGCCTTGTTCCGGATCACGATCTTGCCGTCGAAGTTGGATTCGACGAACGACTGCTCGTTGAGCTGCGCCGCACCACCGATGTGGAAGGTGCGCATGGTCAGCTGGGTGCCGGGCTCGCCGATCGACTGCGCCGCGATGACGCCGACGGCTTCACCGTGGTTGACAGGCGTGCCGCGGGCGAGGTCGCGGCCGTAGCACATGCCGCAGATGCCGTTGACGAGCTCGCAGGTCAGTGCCGAGCGGATCTTCACCTCTTGCACGCCACCCTGGTGGATGGCGTCCAGATGGCTCTCTTCCATCAGCGTACCGCGCTTGATGATCACCTTGCCCGAGCTGTCACGCACGTCTTCGCAGGCCGTACGTCCCAGGATGCGCGAGCCGAGCGAGGCAACCACGGTGCCGGCATCGACGATGGCGCGCATCTTGATGCCGAGCTTGGTGCCGCAGTCATTCTGCGTGATGATGCAGTCCTGCGCCACGTCGACGAGACGACGGGTCAGGTAGCCCGAGTTCGCGGTCTTCAACGCGGTGTCCGCGAGGCCCTTACGGGCGCCGTGGGTCGAGTTGAAGTACTCGAGCACCGAGAGGCCTTCCTTGAAGTTCGAGATGATCGGCGTCTCGATGATCTCACCCGACGGCTTGGCCATCAGGCCGCGCATGCCGGCGAGCTGGCGCATCTGGGCCGGCGAACCACGGGCACCGGAGTGAGCCATCATGTAGATCGAGTTGATGTCGGCATCCGCCCCGCTCGCCGTCTTCTTGGTCGAGGAGATCTCCTTCATCATCGCCTTGGCGATTTCTTCCGTGGCCTTCGACCAGGCGTCGACGACCTTGTTGTACTTCTCGCCATGGGTGATCAGACCGTCGTTGTACTGCTGCTCGAAATCCTTCGCCAGGGTACGGGTGGTGTCGACGATCTTCCACTTGGAGTTCGGCACGACCATGTCGTCCTTGCCGAACGAGATGCCGGCCTTGAACGCGTTGTAGAAGCCGAGCGCCATGATGCGGTCGCAGAAGATCACAGTCTCCTTCTGGCCGCAGTGACGGTAGACTTGGTCGATCACGCCCGAGATTTCGCGCTTGGTCATCAGCTTGTTGATGATCTCGTACGAAATCCGCGGGTTCTTCGGCAGCAGATTGCCGAGCATGACGCGACCCGCGGTGGTCTCGATCCAGCGCGTCGAGACCTTGCCGGTCTCGTCCATGCCCTGCCACCGATACTTGATCTTGGTGTGGAGGTGGATGACCTTCGCGTGCAGTGCGTGCTCGAGCTCGGCCATGTCGCCGAAGATCTTGCCCTCGCCGGGCAGGCCTTCGCGCATGATCGAGACGTAGTAGAGACCGAGCACGATGTCCTGCGACGGCACGATGATCGGCTGGCCGTTCGCCGGATGCAGGATGTTGTTGGTCGACATCATCAGCACGCGCGCTTCCAGCTGCGCCTCGAGCGACAGCGGAACGTGCACGGCCATCTGGTCGCCGTCGAAGTCGGCGTTGAACGCGGCGCAAACCAGCGGATGCAGCTGGATCGCCTTGCCCTCGATCAGCACGGGCTCGAACGCCTGGATGCCGAGACGATGCAGCGTCGGTGCGCGGTTGAGCAGCACCGGATGCTCGCGGATGACCTCGTCCAGGATGTCCCAGACCTCGGGCCGCTCCTTCTCGACCAGCTTCTTCGCCTGCTTCACGGTGGTGGACAGGCCCTTGGCGTCAAGCCGCGAGTAGATGAACGGCTTGAACAGCTCGAGCGCCATCTTCTTCGGCAGGCCGCACTGATGCAGGCGCAGCTCGGGACCGACCACGATCACCGAACGGCCCGAATAGTCGACGCGCTTGCCGAGCAGGTTCTGACGGAAGCGGCCCTGCTTGCCCTTGAGCATGTCGGCGAGCGACTTCAGCGGGCGCTTGTTGGCACCCGTGATGACGCGGCCGCGGCGGCCGTTGTCGAACAGCGCATCGACCGCTTCCTGAAGCATGCGCTTCTCGTTGCGGATGATGATGTCCGGCGCGCGCAGCTCCATCAGCCGCTTCAAGCGGTTGTTGCGGTTGATGACGCGGCGGTAGAGGTCGTTGAGGTCCGAGGTCGCGAAGCGGCCGCCGTCCAGCGGCACCAGCGGACGCAGGTCCGGCGGGATCACCGGAACCACGGTCATGATCATCCATTCCGGCTTGTTGCCGGAGTGGCGGAACGCTTCCACGATCTTCAGGCGCTTGGCGAGCTTCTTGTGCTTGATGTCGGAGTCGGTCTCCTGCATCTCGAGGCGCAAGGTGGCTTCGAGCTTCTCGAGGTCCATGCCCTTGAGCAGCTCGCGGATCGCTTCCGCGCCGATCATGGCGGTGAAGGAATCCTGGCCGTACTCGTCCTGCGCCTTCAGATACTCGTCTTCCGACAGCAGTTGACGGTCCTTGAGCGCGGTGAGGCCCGGCTCGAGCACGACGTAATATTCAAAGTAGAGGATCCGCTCGAGATCCTTCAGCGTCATGTCCAGCAGAAGGCCGATGCGCGAGGGCAGCGACTTCAGGAACCAGATGTGGGCGACGGGGGCCGCGAGCTCGATATGGCCCATGCGCTCGCGCCGGACGCGCGACAGCGTGACCTCGACCGAGCACTTCTCGCAGATGATGCCCTTGTACTTCATGCGCTTGTACTTGCCGCACAAGCACTCGTAGTCCTTGATCGGCCCGAAGATGCGGGCGCAGAACAGGCCGTCGCGCTCGGGCTTGAAGGTACGGTAGTTGATGGTCTCCGGCTTCTTGATCTCGCCGTAGGACCAGGACAGAATCTTCTCAGGAGACGCGATCGAAATCCGGATCTGGTCGAAGACCTGAGCCGGAGTCGTCGGGTTGAAGAGATTCATAATTTCTTGGTTCATCGTCTTCTCCTCGCGTGCCGGTCGCCTACGGCCGCAAATTCGAAAATCACTCAATCGGGGCGCCCTGCCCTCAAGGCCTCGGGAGGGGCGCCGATGCCCGGCCGTGAAGGCCGGGCATGAAAGGTCGTATTACTCGGCTGCTTCCGACGTCGGCGCCGGTCCCACCTTGGAGTTGTGCAGGTCGACGTTGAGGCCGAGCGAGCGCATTTCCTTGACCAGCACGTTGAACGATTCCGGAATACCGGCCTCGAACGTGTCGTCGCCGCGGACGATCGCCTCGTACACCTTGGTACGGCCGGCGACGTCGTCCGATTTCACCGTCAGCATCTCCTGGAGCGTGTACGCCGCGCCGTAAGCCTCGAGCGCCCACACCTCCATTTCGCCGAAGCGCTGACCGCCGAACTGCGCCTTGCCGCCCAGCGGCTGCTGGGTGACGAGCGAGTACGGACCGATCGAACGCGCGTGGATCTTGTCGTCCACGAGATGGTGCAGCTTGAGCATGTAGATGTAGCCCACCGTCACCTTGCGATCGAAGGCATCGCCGGTACGGCCGTCATAGACGGTCGACTGACCCGAAGCGTCGAGACCGGCAAGCTTCAGCATCTCCTCGATGTCGGCTTCCTTGGCGCCGTCGAACACCGGCGTCGCGATCGGCACGCCGCGGCTCAGATTGTGACCAAGCTCGATCAACTCGTTGTCGTTGAGCGACTTGATCGTCTCGTCCTCGCCGTAGACCTTCTTCAAGGTTTCCTTCAGCGGCTTGATGTCCTGCTTCGACAGATAGGCATCGACCGTCTGGCCGATACGCTTGCCGAGGCCGGCGCAAGCCCAGCCGAGATGGGTCTCGAGGATCTGTCCGACGTTCATGCGCGAGGGCACGCCGAGCGGATTGAGCACGATGTCGGCATGCGTACCGTCTTCGAGGAACGGCATGTCCTCGATCGGCACGATCTTCGACACCACGCCCTTGTTGCCGTGGCGGCCGGCCATCTTGTCGCCGGGCTGGATCTTGCGCTTCACCGCGACGAAGACCTTGACCATCTTCATCACGCCGGGCGGCAATTCGTCACCGCGCTGAAGCTTCTCGACCTTGTCGAGGAAGCGCTGTTCCAGCCCCTTCTTCGACTCGTCGTACTGCTTCCGCATGGCCTCGATCTCGGCCATCAGCTTGTCGTTCGGCGAAGCGAACAGCCACCACTGCGACTTCGGGTACTCCTCGAGCACCGCACGGGTGATCTTGGTGTCCTTCTTGAAGCCCTTCGGGCCCGCAATGCCCTGCCGTCCCTCGAGGAGCTCGGCAAGACGGTTGTAGACGTTGCGGTCCAGGATCGCCTGCTCGTCGTCGCGGTCCTTGGCCAGACGCTCGATCTCTTCCCGCTCGATCGCCAGCGCACGCTCGTCCTTGTCGACGCCGTGACGGTTGAACACGCGCACTTCCACGATCGTGCCCTGCACGCCCGGAGGCACGCGCAGCGAGGTGTCACGAACGTCGGAGGCCTTTTCGCCGAAGATGGCGCGCAGAAGCTTTTCTTCCGGCGTCATCGGGCTTTCGCCCTTCGGCGTGATCTTGCCGACCAGGATGTCGCCGGCGCGCACTTCCGCGCCGATGTAGACGATGCCGGCTTCGTCGAGGTTCTTCAGCGCTTCTTCCGAGACGTTCGGAATGTCGCGGGTGATTTCCTCGGGGCCGAGCTTGGTGTCGCGGGCCATCACCTCGAACTCCTCGATGTGGATCGAGGTGAAGACGTCTTCCTTCACGATCCGCTCGGAGAGCAGGATCGAGTCTTCGAAGTTGTAGCCGTTCCACGGCATGAACGCGACCAGCACGTTGCGGCCGAGCGCGAGCTCACCGAGATCGGTCGACGGACCGTCGGCGATGATGTCGCCCTTCTTGACGATGTCGCCGACCTTCACCAGCGGACGCTGGTTGATGCAGGTCGACTGGTTGGAGCGCTGGTACTTCATCAGACGGTAGATATCGACGCCCGACTTGGTCGGATCGAGATCTTCCGTGGCGCGGATGACGACGCGGGTCGCGTCGATCTGGTCGATCACGCCCGAACGGCGTGCCGCGATCGCGGCACCCGAGTCACGCGCAACCACGCCTTCCATGCCGGTGCCGACGAACGGCGCCTCGGCGCGAACCAGCGGCACCGCCTGGCGCTGCATGTTCGAGCCCATCAGCGCGCGGTTGGCGTCGTCGTTCTCGAGGAACGGGATCAGCGCCGCGGCGACCGAAACGAGCTGCTTCGGCGACACGTCCATGTAGTCGACCTTGTCCGGCGTCACCGGCAAGACTTCGCCGGCGTGACGGCAGACCACGAGATCTTCGGTGAAGCGGCCCTTCGGGTCGAGCGGCACGTTGGCCTGCGCGACCGTGTAGCGGCCCTCTTCCATCGCCGAGAGGTACACGACCTCGTCGGTGACGCGGCCGTCCTTGACCTTGCGGTACGGCGTCTCGACGAAGCCGTACTTGTTCACGCGCGCGAAGGTCGCGAGCGAGTTGATCAGGCCGATGTTCGGACCTTCCGGCGTCTCGATCGGGCAGATGCGGCCGTAATGCGTCGGATGCACGTCGCGCACCTCGAAGCCGGCGCGCTCGCGGGTCAGACCGCCCGGTCCAAGCGCCGAGAGGCGGCGCTTGTGTGTGATCTCCGACAGCGGGTTGGTCTGGTCCATGAACTGCGAGAGCTGCGAGGAGCCGAAGAACTCGCGCACGGCGGCAGCCGCCGGCTTCGCGTTGATCAGGTCCTGCGGCATGACCGTGTCGATGTCGACCGAGGACATGCGCTCCTTGATCGCGCGCTCCATGCGAAGCAGACCGATGCGGTACTGGTTCTCCATGAGCTCGCCGACCGAGCGCACACGGCGGTTGCCGAGATGGTCGATGTCGTCGATCTCGCCCTTGCCGTCGCGCAAATCCACCAGCGTCTTGATGACGGAGAGGATGTCTTCCTTGCGCAGCGTACGTTGCGTGTCGGGCGCATCGAGGTCGAGGCGCATGTTCATCTTGACGCGGCCGACCGCGGACAGGTCGTAGCGCTCGGCGTCGAAGAACAGCGACTGGAACATCGCCTGCGCCGAATCCAGCGTCGGCGGCTCGCCCGGACGCATCACGCGGTAGATGTCGAACAGCGCGTCCTCGCGCGTCATGTTCTTGTCGGCCGAGAGCGTGTTGCGGATGTAGGCGCCGACATTGACGTGGTCGATGTCGAGCAGCGGCAGTTCCTTGTAGCCCTGCTCGTTGAGGGCCTTCATCGACTTGTCGGTGATCTCTTCACCGGCTTCCGCGTGGATCTCGCCGGTCTTCGGGTTGACGAGGTCCTCGGCGAGATAGTTGCCGACGAGCTCCTCATCGGACAGCCGCAGCGCCTTCAGGCCCTTCTCCTGCATCTGACGCGCACCGCGCACGGTGAGCTTCTTGCCGGCCTCGAGCACGACCTTGCCGGTGTCGGCGTCGATCAGGTCGTTGATGGTCGAGTAGCCGCGGAAACGGTTGGCGTCGAACGGAACGCGCCAGCCTTCCTTGGTCCGCTTGTAGAGAATCTTCTTGTAGAACGTGGACAGGATCGCCTCGCCGTCGAGGCCGAGCGCGAACATCAGCGACGTCACCGGAATCTTGCGGCGACGGTCGATACGCGCATAGACGATGTCCTTGGCGTCGAACTCGATGTCGAGCCAGGAGCCGCGATACGGAATGACGCGGGCGGCAAACAGCAGCTTGCCCGAGGAATGGGTCTTGCCCTTGTCGTGGTCGAAGAACACGCCGGGCGAACGGTGCATCTGCGAGACGATGACGCGCTCGGTGCCGTTGACGATGAAGGTGCCGTTCATCGTCATGAGCGGAATGTCGCCCATGTAGACGTCCTGCTCCTTGATGTCCTTCACCGACTTCGCGCCGGTTTCCTCGTCGATGTCGAACACGATGAGGCGCAGCGTCACCTTGAGGGGGGCCGCGAAGGTCATGCCGCGCTGGCGGCACTCGTCAACGTCGTATTTCGGCTGCTCGAACTCGTAGCGGACGAATTCCAGCATCGAGGTGCCCGAGAAGTCGGAGATCGGGAACACCGAGCGGAACACCGCCTGCAGGCCCTCGTCGAGACGCCCGCCCGCGGGTTCGTCGACCATCAGGAACTGGTCATAGGACGCCTTCTGAACCTCGATGAGGTTCGGCATCTCGGCGACTTCCTTGATGTGTCCGAAGAACTTGCGAACGCGTTTGCGACCGGTGAATGTCTGCTGCGCCATCGTGGCCTCTCATTTCGTCGCCCGCTCTGGGCGCGCCGTCCAGGACGCGGCTGCCGCCGCTCCCCGGGTTGAATTTTTCGAACCCGTTTCGGGGACTAAAAATCCAGTTTCAGGCCGTCATGTCCTGAATCTGTTCTTCAGACCTTCAAAACGCAAAACGACGCGCGGGGCGCATAGGCACGCCCGCCCGTCACAACGATTGTCTTCACGGACTGCAAAAGCCCGAAATAGCCTGCTCTCCCAACGGCTTACAGGGAAATCCGGCATCCCTGCCCACCGCGCTTTCGTGCTGCCGAACCGATATGGGGCGACAGTAGTGGAGATTCGAGGGGTTGACCCTCAAATCCCCACACTTTTTCGTGTTCGGCCTGCGTCGGGATGTTCCATCGCACGCCTTTTGCATGTTGCCCACCCCGTGATGGGTGGACCGAGACCCCGGTCTCGCTGATGTTCGCCCGGGGTCTTGCGCCAGTAAGCGTTGCTTACTTGAGCTCGACCTTCGCGCCAGCCTTCTCGAGCTGGACCTTGAGCTTCTCGGCCTCGTCCTTGTTCACGCCTTCCTTGACAGGCTTCGGCGCGCCCTCGACGAGGTCCTTTGCTTCCTTCAGGCCCAGGCCGGTGATGGCGCGGACTTCCTTGATGACCTCGATCTTCTTCTCGCCGGCGGCGGCGAGAACGACCGTGAACTCGGTCTTCTCTTCGGCCGGAGCGGCGGCAGCGCCACCACCAGCCGGGCCGGCCACGGCGACAGCCGCGGCAGCCGAAACGCCCCACTTCTCTTCGAGGAGCTTCGCGAGTTCGGCAGCTTCGAGCACGGTGAGGCTCGAGAGGTCGTCAACGATCTTCTGCAAGTCAGCCATTGTTCAGTTTCCTTGAGTGTATGTCTGGTTCGGGTTTGAGTTTTGCGAAGGGCGTCAGGCCGCTTCGCCCTTTGAGGCATGAGCCTGGATGACGCGCGCGAGCTTGCCCGCGGGCGCATTGGCGAGCTGAGCGATCTTGGTCGCCGGGGCCACAAGCAGGCCGACGATCTTGGCGCGCAGTTCATCAAGCGACGGCAGCGAGGCAAGCGCCTTCACGCTGTCGACATTCAGGACGGTCTTCCCCATCGAGCCGCCAATGATGACGAACTTTTCGTTCGCCTTGGCGAATTCGACGGCGACCTTTGGCGCCGCTACCGGATCGTTCGAAGTGGCGATCACGGTCGGTCCCTTCAGCATGGGGCCGATGGCAACGACGTCAGTGCCTTCAAGAGCAATTTTGGCGAGACGGTTCTTCGAGACCTTCACCGAGGCGCCAGCCTGCTTCATCTGCATACGCAGCTTCTGCATCTGGGCAACGGTCAGGCCGGAATATTGAGCAACGACCGCGACGCTCGTGGTCTTGAAGACCCCATTGAGCTGTTCGACCGCTTCCTTTTTTGCCGCTCGTTCCACAGCAAGCTCTTTCCGGTTGGCGGTCATCGCGAGAAGCGGGACCGCCGGGTTGCACCCATCGTCCCACCCAAAACCTGAACCTCGGGGCCAAAACCCCTGGGACACGCGCCGGGCGAGACGACAATTCAAAGCCTGCCCTCCGGGAGCCCTTAAGGCCCACGGCGTGTCGAGGTCCGAACCAGACCCGTTTCGCGAACCAGCCGTTAAAGCTGGGTGCGAAGTGAAATCCGGTCTTCACCCGTCTATGCAGGCCATGCGATTAAGCCGTTGAGAAATCGAAATTTCCCGCGGGCGCCTGCAGTCTTGGACAGGACAAGGTCAGCCGGCGAACCGCCCGACCCCTGCCCGCACTCCACCAACCGACGGGTTTTCCTTCCTTTTCGGGCAAATCCTCACGGACGTCCTGAAAAGGAATGATCTCCTGTCTTGTCGGGTTTTCGGAATGCGTGCACGAACGCGCCAGCCGAGGCCGGCACGTCCGGAAGCGGTTCTTTAACCGCTCGGAGCCCGCTTGCCAAGAGCAAAATTCACACCAGTTCCAATCCACTGGCGGCGGGGCTTGAGACGCCCCGACAAGGGCCGATTCAGGCCGATTTGACCCGGTATGGCAGCGGCTCGCCCGCGAAGAATGCCGTCAGGTTCGCCAGCACGCAGTTCTGCATGGCGACGTGCGATTCGAGGGTGTGGCCGCCGATATGCGGGGCGAACACGACATTTGGGAGCTCCGTCAGCGCGTCGGGGGCGTGCGGTTCCCTCTCGTAGACGTCGAGGCCGGCGCCGGCGATGGTCTTGTCGGAGAGCGCCGCGACCAGCGCCCTCTCGTCGATGACAGAGCCGCGGGAGATATTGACGACGTAGCCGTGCTCCCCGAGTCGCCCGAGGATATCGGCGTTGACGACGTGCTGGGTCTCGGCCCCTGCCCGGACCGCGATCATCAGCACGCTGCACCAGTCGGCGAGCGCCTCCAGCGTCGGGAAATATTGATAGGGCAGATCGTATTTGCTGCGGCTGAAATAGCCGACCTCGCTCTCGAAGGCGGCGCAGCGCGCCGCGATCTTGCGGCCGATCTCGCCCATGCCGTAGACGCCGATGCGGCGGCCGGGCATGCCCGCTTGCGGGCGCATCATCGGCGACTGCTTCGAGCCCGCCCAATCGCCGCTGCGGACATATTGGTCGGCGACCAGGATCCGCCGCGTCGTCGCCAGCATCAGGGTCATCGCGATATCGGCAACCGAGGCCGCATTGGCGCCGGGGCTGTGGCCGACCGCGATGTTGCGCGCGGCGGCCGCCGTCAGGTCGACGCCGTCATAACCGGTGCCGTAGCAGACGATGGCGCCCAGTTTTGGGAACAGGTCCATCGTGTCCGCCCCAAGCGGCGAGCCGCCGGCGGTGAGCATCGCGCGGATGCCGCCGAGCTCATCGGCCGAAAACACCTCAAGCGCCGGCTTGCCGCCGGTGTCGAGCAGTTCGAACCGCTCCGCGAAACGCGCCATCATCGTCTTCGGGAAGCGCGAGTAGATCAGGACCTTGTCAGCCATTTTTTCTTGTTTCCCGGTTCTTGTTTCCGATGAACGCCACAAACGACGAGGGGCGGAATCGGTTGCCCAATTCCGCCCCTCGCCTCATGCAATTTCCAAACCTCAGCCGAGGCAAGCCTTAGCCGAGAATCGTGCCCGGCTCGACCTTCACGCCCGGGCCCATCGTCGAGGACACCGCAACGCGCTGGATGTAGGTGCCCTTGGAGCCAGCCGGCTTCGCCTTCGAGACAGCATCGGCCAGAGCCTTGATGTTCTCGACCAGCTTCTCCTCGGAGAACGAGGCCTTGCCGACGCCGGCCTGCAAAATGCCGGCCTTCTCGACGCGGAACTCGACCGAGCCGCCCTTGGCACCCTTCACCGCACCGGTGACGTCCATGGTCACGGTGCCGATCTTCGGGTTCGGCATCAGGCCGCGCGGGCCGAGCACCTTACCGAGACGGCCGACCAGCGGCATCATGTCGGGGGTGGCGATGCAGCGGTCGAAATCGATCGAGCCGTTCTGCACCTTCTCGACCAGGTCTTCGGCACCGACGACGTCGGCGCCCGCAGCCTTGGCCTCATCGGCCTTGGCGCCGCGGGCGAACACGCCGACGCGGAGCGTACGGCCAGTGCCGTTCGGCAGGGTCACGACGCCGCGGACCATCTGGTCGGCGTGACGCGGATCGACGCCGAGATTGATCGCGACCTCAATGGTCTCGTCGAACTTCGCCTTGGCGCGTTCCTTGACCATCTTGATGGCGTCCGCGAGCGGGTAAAGCTTTTCGCGGTCAACACCTTCGCGGGCTTTGTTCAAACGCTTTCCGATTGCCATGACCGCTTACCCCGCCACTTCCAGACCCATCGAACGGGCAGAGCCCTCGACCATCTTCATGGCCGACTCGATGGAATCGCAATTGAGATCCTTCATCTTCTTCTCGGCGATCTCGCGCACCTGCGCTTTGGTCACCTTGCCGGCCTTGTCACGTCCCGGCGCCTTCGAGCCGGACTGGATCTTGGCGGCCTGCTTCAGGAAGAAGGACATCGGGGGCGTCTTCATCTCGAACGTGAACGAACGATCGGCGTAGATCGTGATCACGACGGGAATCGGGGTGTTCTTCTCTTCCTTCTGGGTCTGGGCGTTGAACGCCTTGCAGAACTCCATGATGTTGAGACCGCGCTGACCAAGCGCGGGACCGATCGGGGGCGAAGGATTCGCCGCACCGGCCGGGACCTGAAGCTTCAGGTATCCGGTCACTTTCTTTGCCATGTATCACTCCTGTTGTGCCGGCAGGGCCGGCGGTTTCAGGTTCGTGGTCTGGGTCGGATGCGGCTGGCAACCGCCCTCTCCCTCCCACGGCCTCTTGCTAGCGTGAAACCGAAGCCTCACGCCTCGTCCGATCAGACCTTCTCGACCTGACCGAATTCCAGTTCGACCGGCGTGGCGCGGCCGAAGATCGACACCGCGACCTTCACGCGCGAGCGCGCCTCGTCGATTTCCTCGACCACACCCGAGAACGAGGCGAACGGACCATCGGCCACGCGCACGTTCTCGCCGATCTCGAACGACACCGACGCCTTCGGCCGTTCCACGCCCTCCTGCACCTGGTGCAGGATGCGCATGGCCTCGGCTTCCGAGATCGGCATCGGCTTGTTCTCGGCGCCGAGGAAGCCCGTGACCTTCGGGGTGTTCTTGATCAGATGAAACGCCTCGTCGGTCAGCTTCATCTTCACCAGCACGTAGCCCGGGAAGAACTTGCGCTCGGCGTCGATCTTGCGGCCGCGGCGCACTTCCGTGACCTTCTCGGTCGGAACCAGCACCAGCTCGAACAGCTCCTCGAGCCCGCGCTGCTTGGCCTGCTCGCGGATCGATTCGGCGACCTTCTTCTCGAAGTTCGAGTAGGCGTGGACGATGTACCAGCGCTTGTCGGTCGATTGGGTTGCAGCGGCTGTTGCCATCAGTGAATGCCCAAAAGGAAGGTGATGAGGTAACGGATGATCTGGTCGGCGGCGAAGAAGAAGATCGAGGCCACGGCGACCATCACGAACACCATGATGGTGGTGATCGTGGTCTCACGACGGGTCGGCCAGGTGACCTTGGCGGTCTCCGAGCGCACTTCCTGCAAGAACTTGAACGGGCTGACTGCCATCGTTTGATGTCCAACGTCCGTCGACAGACGCGAATGAATTTCAGGGATCCGAACAGCCGCCGTTGGCCCAGCCCTCTGTCTCGAAGGATGAGCCGGGAAACCGGGCTCGATTGTTCGGGGATTTAAAGCCGCGCCGGAAATCCGCGTTTAACGGGCCGGCTGCGAGTGCGGGGTAGATACTGCGGATGGGGCCAAAGGTCAAGGTGTGGGCTGCCCGGGACACGCGCGGCCGAGGCCAGCGGACCCGATCCGGATCAAGGGCTTACCCGGCCCGCATGATCCACGGTCCGAGCTTGTCGGCCCGACGCCGTCCTGCCTGTCGATCCTGATTGTCTGGGATTAGCTGGCAGGAGTGGCAGGGCTCGAACCTGCGACCCCCGGTTTTGGAGACCGGTGCTCTACCAATTGAGCTACACTCCTACGGACCCTGCGTCGCCGCGGATCAGGGCCGCTTTCAAGCACAGGGGACGGCCGGATTGCAAGGACGGATTGCAAGGGTGAAGCGCGCTGGCCTCGCTTGTTTAAGCCGCGCCATCTGGGCAACAGTTCACTCCCGATAATAAAGAGCAACCGGGAGTGCCCATGACTGCCACAGCCGCCGCCCAAGCCGCCACCGCGCCGAAAACCCCGCCTTTGCCCGAGGCAAGGCCGGAAACGCTGGGTCTGTCGCGCCCTCGCCTCCAGGCGATGTCGGATGCCTTCAAGCGCGAGATCGACAAGGGAACCATTCCCGGGGTGACCGTGCTGGTGGCCCGGCGCGGCCAGGTCGGCTGGTTCGAGGCGCTCGGCAAGCAGAGCCCGGCCGGACCTGCGCCGATGGCGCTTGATTCGATCTTCCGGATCTTCTCGATGACCAAGCCGATCGTGTCGGTCGGCATCATGGCGCTGGTCGAGGATGGCCATTTGCTGCTCGCCGACCCCGTCGCCAAGTTCATTCCGGAGTTCGCGGACCAGAAGGTCGGCGTCGTCAGCGGCGACAAGCTGGAACTGGTTCCGCCGAAGCGGCCGATGACGGTGCAGGACCTGCTCCGCCACACCTCTGGTCTAACTTATGAGCACCAGGGCGACAGCCCCGTGCACAAGCTCTACCAGGAGTCCCGCGTCCGCAGCCGCAAGATCACCAATGCCGAGCATGCCGCGCTGGTGGCGAGCTTCCCGCTTCTCTGCCACCCCGGCGACGAGTTCAACTACAGCCGCTCCACTGACATCCTCGGCCGTATCATTGAGGTCGTCAGCGGCAAATCGCTCGGCGCGTTCCTCACCGGGCGCATCCTCGCGCCGTTGCAGATGACTGAAACCGCCTTCTCCACCAGCGAAGCCAATGCCAACAGGCTCGCTCAGCCGTTCGAAGCCGATCCCTGGACCGGCGACAAGGTCGCGCTGTTCAACATGCTCGAGCAGCCGGTGATGGAGTCCGGCGGCGGCGGCCTGGTCTCGACCACGACAGACTATGCCCGCTTCGCGCTGATGCTGCGCAACGGCGGCACGCTCGACGGCAACAGGATCATCGGTCGCAAGACGCTGGAGCTGATGGCATCCGATCACCTCGGGCCGCACGTCGTGACCAACGGCACATTGCTGTCGCCGGGCCACGGCTTCGGCCTCGGCTTCGCCGTGCGCCGCGAGGCCGGCATCGCGCCGTTCCCCGGCAGCGTCGGCCAGTATTTCTGGAGCGGCATTGCCGGGACGTTCTTCTGGATCGACCCGAAGGAGGATTTGTTCGTCGTGTTTATGTCGCAGGGCCCGGGGCAGCGCGACCACACGCGGACGCTGGTGCGGGATCTGGTTTACGCGGCGGTGGATTGAGGTAGCGGCGGTTAAGCTAGTTAGTCGCGACGCCGCAACTCCACAATCGCTGTCATGCCCCGGCTTGACCGGGGCATCCAGTACGCCGCGGCGGATGTTGCGAGAGCGAGCACTCTATTGCCGGTCTCTGGAATACTGGATCGCCCGCCTTCGCGGGCGATGACACCAATGTTGGGGTGGGCTGCTTGCCCCTTCCTGCAAGCGCATCAACTGATCGTCGCGCCGCCGTCGATCACCATGGTCTGGCCGGTCATGAAGTCGCCGGCCTTCGATCCCAGGAACACGGCGGCGCCGGCGATCTCGTCGGGGATGCCGATGCGGAGCAGCGGCGAGCGCGAGGTCGAGGCCTTCAAATTCTCTGGATTGTCCCACAGTGCCTTGGCAAAATCGGTCTTGATCAGGCCGGGCGCGATGCAGTTCACGCGGATGTTGTGCTTGCCGTACTCGCAGGCGAGGTTGCGCGCGAGCTGCATGTCGGCGGCCTTGGAAATCGCGTAGGCGCCGAGGATGGTCGAGCCTTTGAGGCCGCCGATCGAGGAGACGATGATGATCGAGCCGTCCTTGCGCTCGATCATCTGCGGCACCACCATCGAGATCAGCCAGTTGTTGGCGACGATGTTGTTGTCGAGAATCTTCCTGAACTGATCGTCGGAGATGCCGGCGAGCGGACCGTAATACGGGTTCGACGCGGCGTTGCAGACCAGCACGTCGATCTTGCCGAAGGCGCGGTTGCTCTCGTCGATGAGGTTTTGCAGATTTTCCTTCGACGAGATGTTGGCGGCGATCGCAACCGCCGTGCCCTTGCCGAACTTGTCGTTGATGCCCTTCGCAACCTCATCGCAGACGTCGGCCTTGCGCGAGGAGATCACGACCTTGGCGCCGTGCTCGGCCATGCGCTCGGCGATCGCAAGCCCGATGCCGCGCGTCGATCCCGTGATGACGGCGACTTTCCCCTTCATGTCGAACAAGGTCATGTTTCTCTCCCAGAGTGCGTTTTGATTGGCTTGAAGCTTACGCCGCGACCGCACGAGCGGACAATGGCGTCAGGCGAGCTTCTTGACTTCCGGCCCCGCCAACTGATGCATCTCGGCGTGCGCGTCATCCGCGATCCACGGCTGCTGGTTGACCATCGGCAAACGCCAGACCGAGCGCTCCGGGCTCGAGAAATAATCGAGCCGCGTGATCGACACATTGTCGATGTCGAACGACAGCGCCCGCTCCACCTGGCCGTCGAGCGCGAGGCCGATCGCCGCCTTGATGGTGCCGCCATGCGCGACCGCGATCACGTCCTGCCCGGCCGCCTCGTTGTTGATCCGCTCAACGGTACGGCGCGTGCGGTTGTAGAGATCCATAAAACTTTCGCCGCCGGGCGCGGGCTCGTTGATGTCGGCGAACCAGCTCGATCCGACGGGGCGGCTCGCGACGAACTGGGCGCGGTTCATGCCCTGCCAGCGACCGAGATTCTGTTCGGCGAGATCCGCTTCCCATTTCATCGACGCAGGCTTCGGGTAACCGGCCGCCCAGATCGCTTCCGCGGTCTGGTGGGTGCGCATCAGATTGCTCGAATACCAGACCGCCTTGCGTGGCAGCACCTTGGCAACAGCATTGAAGACGTAGGTGTCGCTGGTGTCGCAGGCGAGATCGCTCTGGCCGTAAATGTTGCCGCCATCGTTGCGCACCGGCGCGTGACGGACCCACCACCACCGTGTCGTGACCACATTGGGCTTTTCTGCGGCTGCCATCGAAACCCTTCCATCCCGTTTGATGTCGCTGTACGTCAGGTGTGAACGTGTCTCAAGACACTTTACTGTTTCAAATTCTGTTTGAAATTCCGTCGCGCGGCAAGCGTCGCGCAGCATACCAAAGGGAGAAACGCATGGGCCGTCTGCAAGGCAAATCCGTCATCATCACCGGCGCCGGCAGCGGCATCGGCCGCGCCGCCGCACTCCTCTTCACCAGGGAAGGCGCCAAGCTGATAGCGGTCGACCGCACCGAGGCGGTGAAGGAGACCGTCGAGGAGGTGAAGAAGGCCGGCGGTGTCGCGGAAGCTATGATCGCGGACGCGGGCTCCGAAAAGGACGTCATGGCCGTCATCGACAAGGCGGTGAAGACGCACGGCCGGCTCGACGTGATCTGGGCCAACGCCGGTGTCTCCGGCGGGCTCGTGCCGCTCGGCGAGCAGACCGTGGAACAGTGGCAGGAGGTCTTGCGCATCAACCTGATCGGCCCGTTCCTCGCGGTGAAACATGCGATGCCGCACATGGTGAAGCAGCAGTCCGGCGCGATCGTGCTCACGGCGTCCGTCGCGGGCCTCAAGGCCGGCGCCAGCGGACATCCTTATGCGGCGAGCAAGGCCGGCGTGATCAGCCTGGTCCAGACCACGGCGTATTCGCTGACCGGCACCGGCGTGCGCATCAACGCGGTGTGTCCGGGCCTGATCGAGACCGGCATGACCAAACCGATCTTCGACCGCGCCAAGGAGCGCGGCACCCAGGACAAGATCGGCCAGCTCAATCCGCTGAAGCGCCCCGGCCAGCCGCACGAGCTCGCGGCGATGGGGCTGTTCCTGGCCAGCGACGAGGCGTCGTATGTGAACGGCCAGGCGTTCCCGGTGGACGGTGGTTTGACGGCGTCGATGCCGTATACGGGCAAGCCGGTCTGACATCCGCGCTCTCTCGCGTCCCGGACGCGCTGCAATGCCTCTTGGCGTTGCTGCGCAGCGCCGGGACCCAGCAGACCGCGCACTCGCTGATACATGGGCCCCGGCTCTGCAGCGCATCACTTCGTGCTGCGATGCGTCCGGGGCACGAGACCGTTGTTGAATGGCTGACATGGGCTTGCATCCTCGCGGCGCGTTTCGCCCGAGCTTTGCTTCGTCGCCTCACCCCCTCATGAAAGAGGGCGCAGGGAAGACCGGGAGACGGTTGGCTCCCATGGACCGCCATGCCAAGAGCAGATTGCGCTACAATGCACAGCGGGTAACAGGGCAACCGGAGCATCCCGGCCTTCCCTGCGCAGTGGTTGGAACGGCTTATGTCGCGCTCTCCCCGGGGAGCGATGCACTATTGCCCCCGTCGCCTCGCGGATGACTGATGTGCGCGCCCGGTCGGGCAGCCCACATCACCGCAAGACTTGACGCACAGACCCCGGACGTCAGGACGACACGATTTGGCCGTACGCGAGCTACACCGGTCGTGCGTGCGACGTCATCGCTCACGGCTCTCCGCCCTGCAATCACCTTCGCACCGATGTGGCCCACGTCCACCGCCGCCCGGCCCGCGTTCGTGACGATCGCGATACGCCCCTCTTCCTTGGGCCGGGTTGCGCGCAATATCCGCCAACTCCGAATTTCGGTAAAGTAGAATATTTTTGCGGGTGCCGATTGACCGATAGTTTTGGGTGTTTTGCCCGACGGGCAACGCAAGGTGTTGTAGCCCAGAGATCTTGTAGCCCGGATGGAGCGAAGCGTAATCCGGGGTTTGCGCCCCCGGACACAGCGGCCCCGGATTTCGCTTCGCTCCATCCGGGCTACGAAGCCGATTTGGCCTACGAAGCAAGCGCAGCAACAAAGAGCGCACACCCCACCACCGACGCAACCGTCCGCACGTGGTTCCAGAACGTCCAGTCCTTCAGATACGCCGCCCACACCGCGCCTGCCTCCGGCGCAGACGGCTGCAACGCGGCGAGCGCGTTGTTCATCGGGACGTTGAACACCATCGTCACCACGAACATGCCGATGACGTAGAGGCCGCCGCCGGCGATCATGCTCACTGCCCCCGGCTCGCTGACGCGCAACGTCCCCATCACCACCAGCGCCGCACCTGCTACCGTCGTGCCGAGAAACAGCGGCATGAACAGCGAGCGCACGATGTCGACATTGATCGCGTTCATCACGGCGATGCCGGCCGCCTGGTCGAGCCGGCCGAGCGCGGCCATGATGAAGGTCGAGAAGGTGAAATAGATTCCGGCCATGAGGCCGCAGCCGATCGCCGAAAACCAGAGCAGTCCGGTCGTGAAACCCTGCCGCATGCCGCAGCTCCCTCAAATACGATAACCTCTCGCATTTGATAAATGCGATAAACTCTCTTATTTATAACGTCAAGCGCGGATGGCGGGAATCGGGATGCCGGAACGGAAAAACAGGACGGACAAGACGACGCACGCGGCCGCGCGACGCACGCCGCTGGTGCCGACGCAGGAGCGAAGCCGGGAACGCTTCGACCGCATCCTGACGGCCGCGGCCGAGATCCTCACCGAGAAAGGCAGCGACGCGTTCCGGATGAGCGACATCGTCGAGCGCACCGGCATCGCCTTCGGCTCGCTCTATCAATATTTTCCGGACAAGAGCACGGTGATCGGGACGCTCGCCGAGCGCTGCAATGTCATCGGCCGCGAATGCGTCCAGCGCGACCTCGCCGAGATGAAGAAGCTATCCGACCTGCATGCTGCGCTGTGCCGCATCACCGACGGCTATGACCAGATGTTCCGCGAGCATCCCGTGATGCATCACATCTGGCAAGCCACGCAGGCCGACCGAAGCCTGCAGAAGATCGACGAGGAGGATGTGGCCTTTCTCGCCGGCCTCCTGCGCGAGGCACTCAAGCGTGTCGCGCCGAAACAGCCCGCGGCCGCCCTCACCTCCTTTTCGCAACTGGCGATGATCCAGATCGCAGCCGCGGTTCGTCACGTCATCGCCTTGCCGCCGGCGGAGGCGCGGCGTACGCTCGACCTGTTCAAGCGAATGCTGCCGAAAGATCTCTCCGCGCTCGGCTGAGGTTCGGCGAAAGCACCCTTGGCGATCGCGATTTGCCCGAACCGCCACTCCGTTGGTATGTTTCGTGCAAGCGACGAAGCCATCCTCCATCTCATGAACGAGACAATGCCCAACCCGATTTTCCCGAGTTCACGACCCGATCGCATTCGCAACCTCCTCGCCGACCTCGTCGGCTTCGATACCGTCAGCGACCGCACCAATCTGCCCTTGATCGCCCATATCGAGAGCTATCTCGCTTTCCTCGGCGTCAAGGGTGAGCGCATCACCGACGAGACCGGGCAGAAGGCCTCGCTCTGGGTCACGATCGGACCGGAGGACCGGCCAGGCCTCGTGCTATCGGGACACACCGACGTCGTGCCAGTCGTGGGCCAGGACTGGAGCCACGACCCGTTCAAGCTGGTCGAGCGCGACGGCAAGCTCTACGGCCGCGGCACCACCGATATGAAGGGTTTTGTCGCGGTGTGCCTCGCCATGGTGCCGGAGATGCTGGAGGCGAAGCTGACGACGCCGATCCATCTCGCCATCTCCTATGACGAGGAGATCGGCTGCGTCGGCGTGCGGCCGATGTTGCGCGAGGTCGCGAAGAAACGGATAAAACCGCTCGGCGCCTTCATCGGCGAGCCGACCGAGATGAAGGTCATCATCGGCCATAAGGGCAAGCACGGCGTGCGCGCGACGTTCAGGGGGCTCGCCCGCCACTCCTCGATCGCGCCCGACGGCGTCAACGCGATCGAATACGCG
This sequence comes from Bradyrhizobium sp. Arg816, assembly GCF_029989365.1. Classification (GTDB taxonomy): domain Bacteria; phylum Pseudomonadota; class Alphaproteobacteria; order Rhizobiales; family Xanthobacteraceae; genus Bradyrhizobium. Next base: position 261,954 of record NZ_JAPRAQ010000006.1, read on the forward strand.
GCCGAGCTGATCACCGAAATCCGCCGCCGTGCCGTGAAGCTTGCGGCCGCGCGATCAAGCGACAGCCTCTACGACGTTCCGCATTCGACGCTGCTCACCAGCATCGTGCATGGCGGCGCCGCGCTGAACATCGTGCCTGACACCTGCACGGTGGATTTCGAATGTCGCGGCATCGGCATCACCGAGTCCAGGGAGGTGACCGATGCGATCGTCGCCTGGGCCAAGGCCGAGATCGAGCCCGCGATGAAGGCGAGGCACCCGGAGTGCGGCATCGATTTCGAGGAGATCCTCGATTATCCCGCGCTCGACACCGACGCCGATGCCGCGATCGTCACGCTCGCCAAGAGCCTTGCGGGTCGCAACGACCACGCCAAGGTCGCTTTCGGCACCGAGGCGAGCCTTTTCGCCAGCATGGCCGACATCCCCTCGGTCGTGATCGGGCCCGGCGCGATCGCGCAGGCACACACGCCGGATGAGTTCGTGGAGATGGCGGAGCTGGAGAAGTGCGCGGGGTTTGTCGAAAGGCTGATCGCGCATTGCGCGAAGGGGTAAGGCTTCTCCTCGTCGTTGCGAGCGAAGCGAAGCAATCCAGAATCGTTCCGCCGGGGCGGTCTGGATTGCTTCGTCGCAAGAGCTCCTCGCAATGACGGGAGTGCGTGGGAGCAGTGCGTAACCCGCATGAGCGAAGCGACTGGCGGGACCACCTGCCCCGGATATCGCTTCGCTCATCCGGGCTACGGGAGCTCACCGCGCCTCATCGCTCCTGCAAGGCCAGCCGCACACCAACGGCGCAATAGATGGTCCCGACCACTTTGCCCTGCCACTTCACGACGGCTGGATGGCGGCGCAGCAGGGTGCCGAGGCGACCGGCCCCGACGGCGAATACCACGGTGCTGAGCAGGCCAAGCAGCACGAAGACGATGCCGAGGATCGCAAGCTGAAGTGCGATCGAACCGTGCTCCGGCCTCACGAATTGCGGCAGGAAGGCGAGAAAGAACAGCGCGGTCTTGGGATTGAGCACTTCGGTCAATACGGCCTGCCGGAAAGCGCGACCCGCGCCGATCGCGGGCGCGCCGCCGTTCAGCTCGATCGGCGCCTTGTCGAGCATCGCGCGAATGCCGAGATAGATCAGGAACGCTGCACCCGCATATTTGACGATGCTGAACAGCAGCGCAGAGGTCGCGATGATCGCCGAGAGGCCAACGATCGCCATCGAAGTGTGGATCAAGTCACCGGCCGCAATCCCAGCGCCGGTCGCGATGCCGACCTTCGTTCCCGAGCTGACGGCCCGTGCCATGGTGAGCAGCGTCGCGGGGCCCGGAATGAAGACAAAACCGAGCACGATGAGGATATAGGCGATGAGGGTGGCGTGATCGATCATGTGGCGGGCTCTTTTCGCGCTAGGGTCAGTCCAACATCGCTGTCATGCCCCGCGAAGGCGGGGCATCCAGTACGCCGCGGCTTCTCCGTATCATCGCACTGCCTCTGGAATACTGGATTGCCCGCTTTCGCGGGCAATGACGCGGAGTGTGTGCGAGCAGCGAGGACCACAACGAAAAAGGGCGCGGCCATCGGCCGCGCCTTCGTCGTCCCTAAACCGCGCCCGCCTTCTGCGCGTATTCCCATGACGCCTTCGACAGCGGCACGGTGCGCTTGGCTGACTCCAGCGCCTTGGCATTGGCGGCGGTGCCGTCGCGGACGCGGCCGGCGATGCCTTGGGTGATGCCGGCGAGGCGGAACAGGTTGTAGGCAAAATACCAGTTGAGATCGGGCACCGTCATCTTGGTGACGTTGCAATAGATCTGCGCGGCCTCGTCGACGCTCGGGATGTTGAGCGCCTCGAGGTCGGCGCCCTCCAGGCCCGGCATGATCCACTGCATCAGGAGATAGGTGAAGTCGGCCATGGGATCGCCGAGCGTCGACAGCTCCCAATCGAGCACGGCCTGCACGCGTGGTTCCGTCGCGTGGAAAATCATGTTGTCGAGGCGATAGTCGCCGTGGACGATCGAGACGCGCGCCTGCTCCGGCACGGTTTTGGGCAGCCATTCGGCGACCTTCTCGAACTCCGGAATGTGCTGGGTCTCGGACGCCCGATACTGCTTGGTCCAGCGGTCGATCTGACGCGCGAAATAATTGCCGGGCTTGCCGAACTCGCCGAGGCCGATCGCGACGGGATCGAACATGTGGAGTTTTGCCAGCGTTTCGATTTTGCTGGTGAAGATTTTTCGGCGATCTTCCGGCGTCTGGCTCGGCAGCGTCGGATCCCAGAACACCCGGCCGTCCTCCATCGACATGATGTAGAAGGCGGCGCCGATGATGCTGTCGTCCTGGCACAGCGCATAAGCCCGCGCGACCGGAAAACCCTGCTTTCCGAGGGCTGCGATGACGCGATATTCGCGATCGACCGCGTGCGCCGACGGCAGCAATTTGCCGAACGGCTTGCGACGCATCACGTAAGAGCGGTTCGGCGTGTTGAGCCGGTAGGTCGGATTGGACTGGCCGCCCTTGAACTGGAGGACGACCAGCGGGCCTTCATAGCCTTCGACGTTGTCGCGCATCCAGGCCTCGAGCCGCATCTCGTCGAAGCGATGACGCTCCTCGACCGGCTTGGTGCCCGAGAACTCTTCGTCTTTCCTGACGCCGTCAGCCACGATGACGCTCCCTCTTCAGTCCGAACATGATCCTAATCGGTAACCGCTGACGCACTTGCGTCAAGCGGTCACCGAATGCGGATCAGCCCTGTCGTCTTTTTCAAGTCGGGAGCGCCGCAGGGCTCTCCCTCTTAATGCTTGGGAGAGTTGGCATACTTCCGAACTTCGAGCCTGGCAATGGCGCGATTGTGCACCTCGTCCGGACCGTCGGCGAGCCGCAGCGTGCGGATGCCGGCGTAGTCCTTGGCAAGACCCGCTTCGTCCGAAACGCCTGCGCCACCAAAGGCCTGGATCGCCTCGTCGATGATCTTCAGCGCCATGTTGGGTGCTGCAACCTTGATCATGGCGATCTCGGCCTGCGCGGTCTTGTTGCCGACCTTGTCCATCATGTCGGCGGCCTTGAGGCAGAGCAGACGCGTCATCTCGATGTTGGTGCGGGCTTCGCCAATGCGCTGCTCCCACACGCTGTGCTCGACGATCTTCTTGCCGAAGGCGGTGCGCGACATCAGACGCTTCACCATCTTCTCCAGCGCCTCCTCGGCCTTGCCGATGGTGCGCATGCAGTGGTGGATACGGCCGGGACCGAGGCGGCCCTGCGCGATCTCGAAGCCGCGGCCTTCGCCCAGCAGGATGTTCTCCTTGGGCACGCGCACGTTCTCGAGCAGCACCTGGGCGTGGCCGTGCGGCGCATCGTCGAAGCCGAACACCGGCAGCATCTTCTCGACCTTGATGCCTGATGTGTCGAGCGGAACCAGGATCTGCGACTGCTGCTGGTGCTTGGCCGCCTTGAAATCGGTCTTGCCCATCAGGATCGCGATCTTGCAGCGGGGATCGCCGACGCCGGACGACCACCATTTGCGGCCGTTGATGACGTAGTGATCGCCATCCTTCTCGATGCGGGTCTCGATGTTGGTGGCGTCGGACGAAGCGACCGCCGGTTCCGTCATCAGGAACGCCGAGCGGATCTCGCCGTCCATCAGCGGACGCAGCCATTTACGCTTCTGCTCCTTGGAGCCGTAGCGCATGAACACTTCCATGTTGCCGGTGTCGGGCGCCGAGCAATTGAACACTTCCGAAGCCCAGGAGATGTGGCCCATCTGCTCCGACAGCAGCGCGTATTCGAGATTGGTCAATCCCGCGCCACGGAATTCGTCGTCCTCATGCTCGTTCGGCGGCATGAACATGTTCCAGAGGCCTTCGGCCTTCGCCTTCTTCTTGAGGTCCTCCAGAACCGGGATGACCTTCCAGCGCTCGCCGCTGTGATCCTGCTCGTTATAGATCGGCACCGCCGGACGCACGTGCTTGGTCATGAACGACTGCACGCGGTCGAGCCATTCCTTCTGCTTGGGGGACAGATCGAAATCCATGGGACGCTCCTAGGTCTCTCTTTGCAAAGCTGTTTTGCGCCGGACTGTCCTCCCGCCGCACGCTGCCCGCAAGCACGAATGCCTGCGGACGCCTCGGAACCGGTTCGCGTGCTGCGAACGAGTCTCGATTTGCGGATTGACTTTCTCCGGCCTTCAAACGATAGTTTCATACAAGTGTTTGAATTGCAACTCCCTCCCTGAGGGGCATCCATGGCCAGCGATCATACGAGGTCTGCCATTCTCGCCGCCGCCGAACGGCTCTATGCCGATCGCGGCTTTGGCGACGTGACGCTGCGCGACATCGTCGCGGAGGCCAACGTCAACCTCGCGGCGGTGAATTATCATTTCGGCTCGAAGGACGAATTGATCGCAGAGCTGTTCGTCTCGCGCTCGATCGCCACCAACCGCGAACGCCTGCGCGAATTGAAGGCCGCGGAAGAGCAAGGCGGTGGTCGCGCGCCAATCGAGGTGATCTTGCGCGCCCTCGTCGGCCCGACCTTGCGCGGCTGCCTGGGTCCGGAAAACCAGCGCTCCACCGCCGCGCGCTTCATGATCCGCGCCTCGATCGAATCCGTGCCGCCGATCCGCCGCATCAAGAACCGCGAGATCGACCATTTGCGGAAATTCGCCGGCGCCATGCGACGGTCCCTGCCCGACCGCAGCGACGTCGATATCTATTGGGGCCTGAACTTCGCGCTGGCCATGGCGCACCACACCATCCGCGAGAGCGAGCGGTTGACGAAGCTGTCGGAAGGCAAATGCGATCTCGACGACGTCGAGGACGTCGTCGCGCGCGTCGTCAGCGTCGCGACGACGGCGCTGACGGCGGGGCGGACCGAGACGAAGGCGCCGTCACGGGTTGTAGCGCGTTAGCGCTCACATCATCGCGATGCAGTCGATCTCGACGTCGAAGGGGCCGAACCATTCCGGGGTGCAGACGAAGATGCGCGCCGGCGGATCAATCGGGAAATAGCGCGCATAGACCGCGTTGAAGGCGGCGAAGTGTTTTGTCGAGGTGCAGTAGACGTTGCACTTCATGACGTTGTCGAGGGAGGCGCCGGCCGTCTGAAGGCAGAGCTTCATCTGCTCCATGATGAGTTCGCTCTGGCGCTCGATCGGTACTTCCGCGATCTCGCCCGTCTCGGGGTCGAATGGCGGCAGGCCGGCAACGAAGATCATGTTGCCGGCGCGCGTCACCGGCGAGGTCGGCGCCTTCCAGCGGTCGAGGAATGTCGAAATCGGTTCGACGCGGAGCGCTTCGCGTTTCATCGGCGGCCACCTTCGGTTCGAGCGAGACTGGCGCCTTGCTACATCATTCTGCAGCCGGCATGCTTCGCTAAAGCTCGAAGTGTGGCCGTGGGGCCTAAAGCGCGATGCGATCGCGCTTTAGTTTTTTGTTTGAGCATGATCTCCGCGCAAACGCGTTCCGCGTTTGTCGCGAGGGAAAACCGCTGCGCAGTTTTCCGGATCGTGCTCTACACCCGCTGCGGGATCTCCTCGGCCTCTTCCTTGGCGAGCAGCAGCAGCATCTCGATACCCATCTCGCCTTCCTGGGGCGAGCGGATGAACTTGATCTCGTCGGCGCTTTGCCGCAGCGCGGCAATGATGGCGACGGCCTGATTGGCCGTTGCTGCCTCGGTCGCCAGAATTGCCTTCTGGTCCTTAGCCTGAAACCCGATCGTGTAGGACATTCGTTCCCTCCCGGATTTGCGTCGGGAGCATCGCACCAGAGTCGGGCGCAAAGCGGAAGCCTGTGCGAGTACGGACCGGGTTTATCTGGGGATTGCGCGCAAGCCTCGGGCAAGGCCGAGCATGGCGCGCGCATCGGCGGCGCTCGCAACGGTCGCGCCGAGATCCGTCAGGCTCCCTGCCGCATGCGCGACCAGTGGTGCGCAAGCCTATCTTGCCCACGCCGGGAGGATCAGGAAGCGAAGCTAGATGATCCCCTGCTGCTTCAGCTGTTCGATCTTGCCGGCATCATAGCCGAGCGTGCCGCCGAGCACCTCCTGGGTGTGCTCGCCCAGCAGCGGCGGGGCGCGGTAATTCTCGATCGGCGTCTCCGAGAGGGTCAGCGCGTTGCGGATCAGCGCGAGATCGGGCTGGAAGGGATGATCGACCTTCACCCGCATGCCGCGCGACTGGACGTGCGGATCGGAAAACACCTGCTCGAAATTGTTGATCGGCCCCGACGGCACGCCGGCCTCCTCCAGCTTTTCGAGCCAATAGGCCACCGGCTGCTTCAGGAACAAGCCGGCGAAGATCGCCATGATCTCCTTGCCGTGCACGACGCGGTCGTTGTTCTTGATGAAGCGCTTGTCGTTCGCAAGCTCGGGCTCGCCGAGCACGGCGCAGGTGCGCTGGAACTGGCCGTCATTGCCGACCACCAGCATCAGCTCGCCGTCGGTGCAGCGGAACACGCCGGCCGGCATGCCGCCATTGCCCCAGGTGCCGCGGCGCGGCGGCATCTTGCCGTTGACGAGGTAGATCTGGAGCCAGTGCGACAGCGATGCGATGACGGTGTCGAACAGGCAGACGTCGATATGCTGTCCCTGCCCGTCATTGGCGTCGCGATGGTAGAGCGCCGAGAGAATCCCGATCGAGGTGTTCATGCCGGTCATGTAGTCGACGATCGACGGGCCGACCTTCATCGGACCCTCGCCGGGCTCGCCGTCGATATGGCCGGTCACGCTCATCAGGCCGCCCATCGCCTGCAGGATCGCGTCATAGCCGGCGCGCGGCGCGTACGGGCCGGTCTGGCCGAAGCCGGTCACCGAGCAATAGATGATGCCGGGGTTGATCGCCTTGATCGTCTCGTAGTCGAGGCCGTAGCGCTTGAGATCGCCGACCTTGTAGTTCTCCATGAAGACGTCGACATCCTTGGCGAGCGCGCGGATGATCGCCTGCCCCTCGGGTTTGGCGATGTTGACCGTGACCGACTTCTTGTTGCGGTTGGCGCAGAGGTAGAACGAGTTGTTGTTGTTGGCCTTGCCCTCGGGATCGGTCAGGTAAGGCGGGCCGAAGGCGCGCGCGTCGTCGCCCGTGCCCGGCCGCTCGATCTTGATCACCTCCGCGCCGAGATCGCCCAGCATCTGGGCCGACAGGGGCCCGGCCAGCACGCGGGTGAGGTCAAGGATCTTGATGCCTGAGAGCGGCAGAGCCGACATGTCGATTTCCTCCGGGAACTGGATCTTGGCGCGGCGCTCGAAGCGGGCCTGCGCTTCCTGCGGATACACTATTTTCGGGCGCTGAGCACTGCACGCTGGGCATACGGCCATCCCCTGCCCCGCAGCTGAGGCAGCCCGCGGCGGCGAATTTCCGTTCTGCGAATATTTGTCAGGTCGTGGCAACCGCGGCCGCCTGCGGCCGCCGACGGCCAAGCAGGACCAGGATCAGCACTGTGGCGCAGGAGAAGACAAAGGTGAGACCGAGCGCACCGCGGCTGCCGAACTGGGTGAGCAGGCCGACAAGGAGCGGCGGCGAGATCGCGGATGCCAGATTGAGCGGCAGCGCGATCATCGACATCGCCTTGGCGAACTCGGCCTGGTCGTAGAACACCAGCGGGATCGTCGCCCGCGCCACCGCCATCGCACCGCTGCCGGCGCCATAGAGCAGGATGAAGACCGCAACCGCCCAGGTCGCGCCCTCGCTCGTCATCAGCAGCAGCATTGCCACCGGCAACGCCGTGCCCGCAACGAGCCCGGTCGTGATCCCGTCCCATCGCCCGCCGCCGAGGAAATCCAGCCCGCGGGCGCTGACCTGGATCACGCCCAGCATCGAACCGAATGCGAGCGCCTGCGCGGGCGCCAGCCCTTCCGCCCGCAGCAATTCGATCATGATGGCGCCGATGCCGAAATTGACGAAGGCGTTCATCGTGATCACGCAGACGACGAGACCGAAGGTGCTTCTCGGAATCGCAGGCGGCGTCGCGGCCTTGATCGGGCCACCGCCGTCGTCAGTCGCAATTTTCCGGCGCGGAGCCAGGAACGCGTAGAGCGGAAGGTTGATGAGGAGCATCATCGCCGCGTAGACGAGACAGGTCCCGCGCCAGCCGAAATGCCCGCTCAGGAACGACGTGGTCGGCCAGAAGATGCTGCTGGAGAGGCCCGTCACCAGCATGAGCCCGCCGATGGCATTCTTGGCGCCCCGCCCGGCCACTTCGTTGAGCATGATATAGGCGCCGGTCGAGAGCGTGGCGCTGCCGCCCATGCCGAGAATGACCCAACCGATAAAATAGAGCATCGGCTCGTGGGCAAAGGACATGACGACGAAGCCCGGCAGGGTCACGACCGTGCCCACCATCATCACCTTGCGCGCACCGTGCCGTGCAAACGCCCTGGCGAGCCAGGGCGCGCACAGCCCCATGGTGACGTAAAGGACCGAGCTGCCCGCGAACACCGCCGACAGGCTCATGCCGAGATCGGCCGCAAGGTCGCGGCCGATGACGGCCGGAAGACCGATCGTGCCCCATCCAACGAGCTGGGTGATTGCAAGCACCAGCAGGACCCCAACGAGCCTGCTGTCAGATTTCAAGAACCGCATTCCACTCGTCGCCTGCCCGGCAGGCGCCGATCACGCCTGTGACACCCGTCTTACCCGGAGACTCAGCGCAGCGGAACGCCGGCCGCCGAATGGCAGAAGGCGGCCGGGAGCATGTCAGCAGGAGGCAGTAGCCCCTACCCCGCGAGCCCGAGCAAGGATCGCGCCTCCGCCGCGGTCGCGACGCGCCGGCCGTGGCGTGCGACGGCCTCGCAGGCGACGGTCACGAGCTCTGCATTGCTGGCGGCGAGGCGCGCCTTGTCGATCCTGATATTGTCCTCGAGCCCGGTACGAACCGCGTCGGCGCCGCGCGCAAGCGCCCAGCCCATGACCTCGGCCTGATGCCGTCCGATCCCGGCCGCCGTCCACGTCGCTGTCGGGATCAGCCGCTTCAGCTCTCCGAGGAGGATGTCGAGGACATGCTCGTCGGCCGGCATCGCATTCTTGACGCCCATGACGAATTGCACGTGCGGGCGCGCGTCGATCAGCCCCGCCTCGATCAGGCGACGGGCGCCATGCAGATGCGACAGATCGAAGATCTCGATTTCCGGCCGGATGCCACCCGCCTTCATGCCGGTGGCGAGGGTGTCGACCAGGGCGGCGCTGTTCTCGTAGACGATGGTCGGAAAGTTCACCGACCCTGTCGACAGCGAGGCCATGTCCGGCTTCAGATAAAGCGATGATCCCCGCGCCGACGGATCGCGGCCCCGCCCGCCGGTCGAGAACTGAACGATCATCCCCGGACAATGCTTTTTGATCCCCTCCTGCACCTGCGCGAAACGCGCGGGGTCGGAAGACGGCGTCTCGTCATCGTTTCGAACATGGATATGGGCAAGCGTGGCGCCGGCCTCGAAGGCCTCCTGCGTCGACTCGATCTGCTCGGACGGCAAGATCGGCACCGCGGGATTGTCCTTCTTGCGCGGAACGGAGCCGGTGATGGCGACAGCAACAACAACGGGGTTCATCCTGCAACCTCATGATGATCGCGCTCGCGCGCACAAAATTCGAATCGGCAATCTCGTAACGCATCAAGCCCTGCCGCTGCAAACATCATCGATCGCAGCGGCAGGCTCCTTGCGTGCCCTTCAGGTCGGAATTGCGGCCGCACCGCTCGCCGCCTCCGCACGCTGCCGCTCATAGTCGGCCCGCGGCATCGGAACGGCCTTGGGATTGCCGAGATCGTCGATACTGACCCGATAGGTCTCCCGGGCCGTGACGGCTGCCAGCGCCGCGATGACAGTGATACCGAAGGCGATCGCCCCCACCGTCAAGGGGATATTGTCCGAGCCGGGAGGCGCCACGGTCGCAAACAGGGCCGGAAGCAACGCGGTGATGGTCGTTCCGATGTTCTGCGAGATCGCCATCGCCGACACCCGGGTGCGGGTCGGAAACAGCTCCGGGTAGAAGCTCGGGAAGATGGCGTTGTAGCCCTGGTAGACCACACCCCACATCAGGAGCGACAGCAGGATCGCGAGCGGCACATTCCTGATGCTGATGGCATAGAGATAGCCGAAGGCGAGCAAGCCGGAGAGAAGCGCGCCCACGATGATCGGAGGCCTGCGGCCGACCTTGTCGGAGAGATTGCCGACGAAGGGAATGACGAACACGGCCAGCATGTTTCCAAGCACCGGGATCCACAGATAGACGTCCTTGGCAAAACCGATGCCATAGGCCGGCTGGACCGCGTAGGCCGCACCGAAGATGGTCGCAACAACCGGAATGACGTTCATCAGGGCCATGCAGATGACCCTGAGCATGTCGCGCCAGCTCAGCTTGATGGCCTGGACGATTGGCGCCCGCGGCGTCTCTCCCCGCTCGCCCTCGCGGGCGAACGCAGGGGTCTCGTCGACTTCGCGACGAATGATGTAGCCTGCTACGATGACGAAGAAGCTGAGCAGGAATGGAATCCGCCATCCCCAGCTGTTGAATGCGTCGGTCGGCATATAGGCCGCCAGCGGCAGGAAGACGGCTGCCGCGAGGATCTGTCCGGCCTGCACGCCCTGAAGGGCGAAGCTCGCATAGAAGCCGCGCCGGCCGAACGGCGCATGCTCCAGGATCATCGAGCTCGCGCCGGAGATTTCACCGGCGACGGCAAATCCCTGCACGAGGCGCAGGATGACGAGCAGGATCGGCGCCAGGATGCCGACCTGCTGATAGGTCGGCAGGATACCCACCGCCATCGTCGAGATGCCCATCAGGAACATGCAGACGATGAGAACGGTCTTGCGGCCATGGGTGTCGCCCCAATGTCCGAGGACGAAGGCACCGATCGGCCGGGCCACATATCCCACGCCATAGGTCGCCAGCGATGCGACGATGGCGACGGTGGGATTTTCCGACGGGAAGAAGATTTGCGGGAAGATCAGCGACGCGGCGGTCGCGTAGATGAAGAAGTCATAATATTCGAGAGCCGAACCGATCCAGCCGCTCGCAGCAGCCTTCCTGGACTGACTCATGTGATGGATCGCGGTCATTTCAAAATTCCTCCACTGGGTTTTTTTGACGTCCCGTTGTCGGGCTTCGCTGGAAATTGGGCAGCATTCTCCGGGCGCTCTGCCGACTTCCGCGAGCGCTTGTCACTGCCGATGGGTATCCGATTGGTCGCGACAATAGGCTTTCGCCGGGCTAACACAATTACCCAGTTATGCGATAAACCTAACATGATGTTATTTTCGCGCCGGGCGCTCGCCTCCGCCCGGCAGTCACGCGCGCGGACCTGGTCGACATGCCGTCACGGGAAATCAACCACGCGGATTGAAGGGTCGCGCAAATAGCGCGTGTCGTCGATCGCCCGCGGGCGCAGGCGGCTGAGTGACGAAGTTGGCCGAAGTTAGCTTCCCAGCGCGGTCTCTCCTGGCTCGCGCCCGGGGACGCTGACGTGAACCTCATGTCCCTGGCGAAGCGCCAGCGAGGCCGCGGCCACCGCAGATTCGAACGCGGCTTCCTTGGTCGCGTATTTGCTTTTGACGTCGCCGTCGTGCAGCACGCCCCATTCGTCCTCGACCGGCACGATCGCGTATTGAGCAAGGCCCATGGTGCAACTCCTCGATATCTAGCGTTGCGTGAGCTGCGGATGGGCTGCCGTCACCCGCCACACGGTGTTGCCGCTGTCGTCGGCGACCAGCAGTGCGCCGGTCTTGTCGATGGCGACACCGACGGGACGGCCGCGTGCCTGATTGTCATTGTTGAGGAAGCCGGTGACGACGTCCTGCGCAGGGCCACTCGGCTTGCCGTCCGCAAACGGCACGAACACGACCTTGTAGCCGTTCAACACCTGCCGGTTCCAGCTGCCGTGCTCGCCGAGGAAGGCGCCGCCGCGGTAAGTGGCCGGCAGATTCGTGCTGGTGTTGAAAGCCATCCCGAGCGGCGCGACATGCGAACTCAGCGCGTAGTCCGGCACGATGGCCTTGGCGACGAGGTCGGGCCGCTGCGGCTTGACGCGGGGATCGAGGTGCTGGCCGTAATAGCTGTAGGGCCAGCCGTAGAAGCCGCCGTCCTTCACCGACGTCATGTAATCGGGGACGAGATCGGGACCGAGTTCGTCACGCTCGTTCACCACCGTCCACAACGCGCCGGTCTGCGGCTCGAAGCTCAGGCCGTTCGGATTGCGCAGGCCGCTCGCAAAGATGCGCCAGCGGCCGCTGGCGCGATCGACTTCGAGAATGTTGGCGCGATTGTGCTCGGCCTCCATGCCGTTCTCGGTGATGTTGCTGTTGGAGCCGACGCCGACAAAGAGTTTCGAGCCATCGGGGCTCGCGACCAGGCTCTTGGTCCAGTGATGGTCGATCGGGCCGCCTGGTAGCGGCGTCAGCACGGTGCCCGGCGCGGTGATTTTCGTATCGCCCTCCGTGTAGGGATATTTGACGATCGCGTCGGTGTTGGCGACATAGAGGTCGTTGCCGACCAGCGCGACGCCGAACGGCGAGTTGAGATGGTCGAGGAAGACGCTTTGCGTGTCCGGCACGCCATCGCCGTTGGTGTCGCGCAGCAACGTGATGCGGTTGCTCGGGCCCGTATCGCCGCCGGAGGTCGCCCAGGACTCGACATAGCCCATCACGATCTCCTTGGGTCGCTTGATCGCGGCGCCCTTCGGCGCCTTGGATTCCACGACCAGCACATCGCCGTTGGGGAGGACGTAGAGGAAGCGCGGATGCTGCAGGCCCGTCGCAAAGGCCTTGGCCTGCAACCCCTGCGCAACCGTCGGCGTCTCGTCCTTCTTCCAGCCGACGATGCGCGCGATGTGCATCGGCGGCAGCAGATATTGCTGAATTTCAGGTAGCTTTGGATTGGCGCCGATCTGCGCTTTGGGATCACCGCTGCCGTCATCGCAACCGGCGAGACACAGAAGCGAGGAGCACAGCAATGTGCGGACAAGCAAGGACGTCATCGTGCAACTCCCACGCCGTGGCGGTACACCATCGCCCAGCCGAGCCAGCCGGTGACCGGCAGGATCAGGACGGTGATCACCGAAAGAATGAGCCCGGTCGGCCACACCGAGGTCCACGCATCGCGCGTGTGGATCAGCACATTGACGGTCGCCAGGATCAGCGCCACGGCGTTGCCGATCAGATGCGGCCAGGCCGGAGCCTGCGCCCGCACCAGGCGATTGCCGAGAAAATCAGTCAGGCCGGCGATCGCCGCCAGCACGCCGAAGATGACGCCGACCACCAGGAGCCAGGCGGAGAAATCCGCCCACATGATCTCTGCGCTGACGACATAGGCAATGTCGGTCAGCAATGCCCCGATGAAGCACGCGATCGGTATCGGCACCAGCATCGGATGAATTGGATGACCCGCGATTTGCGCGGTGGAGCGCACGCGCACGGCTTCTTGCACGGTCGGCCTCATGTGGCTTTTCGCCCTGCCCGACCGGCCAACTCTTGCTTGCAGTGAAGGTTCCTACTCTCGCACCGCCACCGGCGAGGCGTGATACGCCGCATAGGCGCGCCTCAAGCCATCGTGAAGCGACGTCGTGGCACGCCAGCCGAGCTTGTCGAGACGGCTGACGTCGAGCAGCTTGCGCGGTGTTCCATCGGGACGCGAGCTATCGAAATTGATCTCGCCGCAGTCACCGACGATGTCGGCCACGACCCGCGTGAACTCGGCGATGGTGTTTCTCATAGCTGGCTCGTATCGCTTTTGTTGGCACTCCTGTGTTGAGTGCAGCACCGTTGCTGTTCCTCCGCTCCCTGTCGATGCCGGAATGGGCGCGCTGGCCCAAATCGAAAAGTGATCACGGTCGCAGCGGCTGCATTGCGCTCGCAGTTTTGGCCGCGCGCACCAACTGAAGGAATTCGGAGCGATAGCCGTAAGGATCGTCGCCGCGCGCGGCCGAGGCGATACGGAGCACGTCGTCATAGCCGAACCGGCCAGTGTGCTTTCCGCCACGTAGAATCTCGCCGAACGCGGCTACACTGGTTGCAAAGCGGGCATCGAGTGGCGCATCCTCGAAGCGGCCATGTTCCGATGCGCGATCGACGGCAGTGCTCACCAGCACGCTTTGATCGGATCGCGGCAGCTTGTAGCGGATCTTGACGAAGGCATATTCGGCTGGCGACGGTGAGTCGCTCGCCGGGGCTTGCGCACCGTATCGAAGATCGTCGACCACGCGAGGCCCGCCGACAGGCACGATGTCGTAGAGCGCCGTCACGGTTTGCCCCGAGCCGACGTCGCCGGCATCGACTTTGTCATTTGAGAAATCGTCGCGATTGAGAAGTCGCGTCTCGTAGCCGATGAGCCGATATTCGGCGACGGTTGCCGGATTGAACTCGACCTGGATCTTCACATCCTTGCCGATCGGAAACAGCGTCGAACTTGCCTCTTCGACCAGCACCTTGCGTGCCTCGTTGATCGTATCAATGTAGGCGGCGACGCCGTTGCCGTTCTGCGCCAGCGTCTGCGCCAGCGCGTCGTTGTAATTGCCGGCACCAACGCCGAGCACGGACAGGAAAATGCCTTTTTCGCGTTGACGCTCGACGAAACCTTTCAATTCATCCTTGTTCGTAATTCCGACATTGAAGTCGCCGTCGGTGGCGAGGATGACACGATTGACGCCGCTGGCGTCAAAGTTCTGCTCTGCAAGCACATAGGCTTGCCTGATGCCTTCGGCACCCGCCGTACTGCCGCCCGCATCGAGCCGATCGATCGTCGCCAGGATTTTCGCTTTCTCGGACACGGAAGTGGGCTCGAGCGCCGTGCCGGCATTTCCGGCATAGGTCACGATCGCGATGCGGTCCTCGGGTTTCAGCTGGGTAACGAGCATGGCGAGCGACTGCTTCACGAGCGGCAACCGGTTCTGCGGCTCCATCGAGCCCGATGTATCGATCAGGAAAACGAGATTCGCGCGCGGTCGGCTCGTCTGTTGCAGCGCATAACCTTTGACGCCAATGCGAATGAGCTTGCGGCCTTCCGCCCAGGGGTTTGGAAACACGGCAACATTGGCCCGGAACGGTTCGCTCGCCGATGCGGGGGCTTCATAGGCATAGGGAAAGTAATTGATCAGCTCCTCGGTCCGAACGGACGCGGCCGGCGGCAGGACATTGCGGTTGAGCTGTGCGCGGACGAACGCATACGACGCCGTATCGACATCGATGGAGAATGTCGAGACGGGTGCATCGCGCGCAACCTTGAAGGCGTTTTCCGGCGCATTCGCAAACTTGTCACGGCCGACAGGCTCGGACGCAGCAGGAGCGTGTTCGCGCTGGTCCCGAAAGACTTCGGCCTGCGCCAGCAGTTGCACAGACGGCGCGCGCGCGTGCATTTGATCGTTCTGGCCTCTAAGAGCGTACATTTCTGAGGGTGCCCCCGGCATGAGACCCTGCACCCGGCCGGGCGCCGCCGTGGAAGATGCCTGAGGAGCGAACCGGCCGGCGATCTGATCTTCCACGTGCGGCTTGGCGGGAGGCGGCGGCGCGGCAACCGAAGGCGCGGCGGCTTCCTGGCTGGGCTTTCCGGCCTGCGTGGCGGTTTGGATTTGCGGTTGCGGCTGGGCCTGGCTTTCGCTTTCCTTCTTGGCTTGCACTGTCGAAGGAGCTTGAGCGACGTCGTTGCTAGCCACCTTTTGTTCGACGGGCGCAGCGACGTCCTGCGATTGCGGCGACCGCATGAGATGGAGATAGGCGCCCGATCCGGCAACAATGCAGGCCAGGCTGGCGGCCAGGAGATAACGCGTACGCTTCATGACAAACCTCTCGCGCGACGGCCGCAAGGACGCGGCGGTTCGCTCGATGAGACGGATGTCGGTCGGCATTCCTTGGCTGTCGTCGGCGTTTTTTTCCTCGGCGCTTTTTTGATCGAAGCGCAGCAGCGCCTCTTGCACAGCCGAGGCACGCGCGTCCGGCGCAGGCGGCGGAGGGTCGGGCAAACGCATGATGTCGTGATCAGTACTCATCGCCAATGTCCTTCGCGAGACCCGCCTGTCGCCTCACCTCGTGCATGCGGCCGGAGATGGTCGACTCGGAGACGCCCAGGGCTGTGGCCGCCTCCGCGTGCGTCATGCCTTCGCCGACCACAAGCACGACCGTCTCGCGCAGCAACGGCGAAAGCCGCGCCAGCTCGCTCGCGAGCCAGCTGCGACGAAACAGATCCCGGCCATCCGGCGGCGCCGCCATTTCGGCAAGAACGGCGAGATGGCCTTTCAGCCGCGTCAACGTCGAATGGCGCCGATGGTGGTCATGGCAGGCGTTGCGCACGATACCGACCAGCCAGGTTGTGAACTTCGCCTCACCCCTGAAAGAAGCGATCCGTTCCACCAGCGCGCAGCAGACATCCTGGCAGATGTCCTGCGCGTCTGTCCGGGAGCCGGTCATGCGCCACGCGACGCGGTGCATGAGGTCGTAGTGACGCCGCAACAAGGCTTCGAATGCGGCACGGTTGCCCTGCGTGGCCAGACTGACGAGGTCGTCATCCGTGGCGCCGCCATCCGGCGGCTCAGTCGCCTCTGCGGTCATAAGCTGAATGGCGCCCCCCATGCCCTTTCCTCAAGGCCGACAGGATTGAGCAAGATAATTGGGACCGTTACCTGGTCCCTCGGCCAGTCCCGTCCAGGACCGCGATCGGATGCGCTTTACCATAGTAGTTCCACCCATAGGCCGGGGCGCCGGGAGGAGATTTTCCGGGCATTCATGAATTGAGACGAACGAGACGCCGGAATCCTTGGGCCAGGTTTGAAAAAATTCCCGGGCGGCGCAACATCATGGCCTTACAGCGCTCTGTCGCGGTAGCAACGCAAGCATCGTGGCGGCGAACACGATCCGGGCGACCATGCCCAGGATTTCAGGCGTTCGGCGTGGCGCGGTCCAATTTGCCTCGCTTCAGCCGGTCGCATACAGCGAAGGCCAGGAGGGGGCGCCAACTGGGATTCTAACTGGTTGCCTTTCGCGGTTCTTATCCAGCGCGGGAATACGAAAGCTATCAAGAGAGTCGCGAAACAGTCGATCGGAAAGCGAGCATCGGAACGCGCAAAGCAGCCGATTTGTCAGAATGAAATCTGACCCCTCTCGCTAAATCTTCGAAAAATTTGGAGCGGGTGAAGGGAATCGAACCCTCGTATTCAGCTTGGAAGGCTGCTGCTCTACCATTGAGCTACACCCGCATCACTGGCTCCCTAACACGACCGGGCGGCAGTCTCAACTGCTCCGGACCGGTCTTTCCCGCCTCGCGGACAGGCTAGTTCCCGCCCCCGGGGCGCCCCTTAACGGCGGCGGGATTTCGTCCTATATTCAGAGTCCCGAAACCAACGAAAGGAGGTGATCCAGTGTCTTATCTCAAGCGCTGTCACCTCGCTGGGATCGCCCGCTAGGCTTTGACGAAAGGCCTGGCATCGGGGCGCTCTCAGCCCTGGACCAGCGAGCAAGAAATCGGGCGCGACGGGGTCTCCCCGCCGCGCCTTTTTCGTGGGTGGCGCCCGCATGGATGAGCTCCGCTCAGGCCGGCGGCTCGCCTGCAAGCACCTCGCGGATCTTCTCCGACAGCTCCGATTTCCGGTACGGCTTCCTGAGCAGCGCCAGGCCGGGATCGAGATGTCCTTCGTGGACGATGGTGTCGTCGGTATAGCCGGAGGTGTAGAGCACGTTCGCCCCCGGCCGGCGGAGCCGGACGGCTTCGGCCAATTCCCGTCCGTTCATGCCGCCGGGCATGATGATGTCCGTGAACAGGAGATCGAATTTGACGCCCTGGTCGACCAGCGCAAGCGCGGCTGCGCCGTCGCTGGCGGCAAGCGTGCGATAGCCGAGGGTGCCGAGCTGGGCGATGACATAGCCCTGCACCAGCGGATCGTCCTCGACCACGAGGATCGTCTCCTGCCCTCGTGCCGCCGCGGGCGGCTGAACCGACGCCGTCTTGGCCGGCGTCTCGCCCTTCGACCGCGGCAGGAACAGCCGCATCACCGTGCCGCGCCCCTCCTCGCTCTCGATGACGACGGTGCCGCCGGTCTGGCGGGCAAAGCCGTAGACCATGCTGAGCCCAAGTCCGGTGCCACGGCCGACGCCCTTGGTGGTGAAGAACGGCTCGAACACGCGCTCGCGGATGTCGGCCGGAATGCCGTGACCAGTGTCGGCCACCGCGATCATCACGAAGGCGCCGCGCATGACATCGCCGTCGCCGGCACCGCTGGCGCCGTCGAGCTCGCGGTTCGCGGTCTCCAGCGTGAGCCGGCCGCCGCCCGGCATCGCGTCACGCGCATTGACGGCGAGATTGACGATCGCCGACGAGAGCTGCGACGGATCTGCCATCGCGGACCAGGCGTCGTCCGCGAGCCGGGTCACGATCTCGATATGCTCGCCGAGGATCGGCTTGAGCAGCTTCGCCGTTTCGACCACGAGTGCGTTGACGTCGATGTCGCGGGGCTCCAGCGGCTGGCGGCGCGCGAAGGTCAGGAGCTGCGAGGTGATCTCGGCGCCGCGCGCCGCCGCATCGTCGATCAGCTGTGCGATCGCGGCGAACTCGGGCTTGTCGGCAAGCCCTTCCTGGATGATCTCGATGGTGCCGGTGATGACCGTGAGCACGTTGTTGAAGTCGTGAGCGACGCCGCCGGTGAGCTGACCGATCGCGTCCATCTTCTGGGATTGGCGCAGCCGCTCCTCGGCCTCGTGCTGCGCCGTGAGGTCGGTGGCCGACCCGCGATAACCCATGAAGCGTCCGTCCGCCGCGAAGATCGGCTGGCCGTTGACGTTGAAATGATGCATGCGGCCGGCCACGTCGCGCCCGCGATATTCGAACTTCCGGAACGGCTCGTGGCGGTCCAGCGCCGCCACGTGCGCCCGCCATTTCTCGGGCTCGGCGTCGCGGTCGGAGGCGGCATCTGTGCGGTGCTTGCCGACCAGCGCCTTGTTGTCCATGCCGAAGGCGCCGGCCCGCTCGGATACGTAGGTGAACCGATGATCCGGTCCGGTCTCCCAGAACCAGTCGGACGCGGTCTCGGCATAGTCGCGGAAACGCTCTTCACTGGCACGCGCGTCCTCTTCGGCGCGCCGGCGAATATTCAGGTCGCGCTCGAGATTTGCGTTGGCCTCGCGCAGCTCGCCATAGGCGCGCTCGAGGTTCGCGCACATCGCGTTGAAGGCGTCGATCACCTTGTCCAGCTCGTCGGGATCGCGGGGCGGCCGGCGCTCGAGGCGCAAAGGCGGCGGCGGCCGCGACAGGCTGTATTGGCCGACGTACTCGGCGATGGCGGCCAGATGCCGCGTCACCAGCAGATGGAACATGTAGATGATGAACAGCGAGACGATAAAGGTCTTCGCTGCCTGGCTTGCCAGGATGATGAGGGCCCGGTTCAGCAATTGCTGATAGACCTCGGCCAGCGTCGCCTCGACATGAAGCACGCCGATCGGGCGTACCGTCCCCTGGACACTGTAATTCAGCGGATAGTCGCGTGTCACGGCTGAGCGGGTGCTCGGCTCGCCGACAGCAACACGGATCGGATTGGGACGATCGGCGATCTCGCGCACCTCGGCGGCGCGGATGTCGGGCAGCCGCAGGATGCCGTCGAGCTGGAGCTTGAGCTGGTTCTGGTCGAGATTCCACAGGCTCTCGCCGAGGCTGCCGGTCGTGCTGCGGCCGATCTCGTCGAGCCGCGTCTCGATGACGCCGACCTCGCGGTCGTAGTCGAGATAGAGCTGAAGGGCGGTCAGCATCAGCGTGACGATCGAGGAGAACAGCAGCACGGCGGCCAGCAGGCGCGGCCCGACGCCGCTGCGCGACCAGTTGAAGATCCGCGACAGCAGCGCTCCGATCATCCCTGGCGCAAATGCAGGGCCGATCCCGCTCAAATCCTGCTTCGCGGCCGCCGGGGCACCGGCGCGGCTGCTGCGCTTGGAGTCCTCGTCGCCTGCGTTGCCCATGCACCACCTCCCCGGAATGGCGGCACCCTGCTCCGGACGGCGGGTCGCAGCCGCGAGCAATTCGACAGTTGAAATTCTCTCATCACGCGACTTGCATGGCGATCCTGCCGGCCCATGGGCGGCTTGGCGGGGTCTGATCTTGCACCCAGCAGCAGGATTCTCGCGCAAACTATCACTTCGCGTACTGGAATGACATTGGTTAAAGTCCGCAGTCACCTGCAAGACGGGCGAGCGGTGCGGCCGCCACACGGGCGCCACGTCGGTGGCTCGCGGCCATCCGAATCCAATGGTAGCCATGCAGGGCAAAGGAGACGCGTCATGTGGCGGATCATCGTCGCCTGCCTGTCATTGCTCGCCGCCGGTCCGTCGCACGCGCAGGAGCTGATCCGGCTGGCGCGGATCGCCGATATCCCCGATCAATATGTCGGCGGCGAGATGCTGCGGGCCGTCTACGCCAAGCTGAATATCAAGCTGGCGTTCGAGGACGTCCCCGGCAAGCGCGCGCTGGCGCTGTCGAGCGCGGGCGAGGTCGATGGCGAGATCCAGCGGATCGGAACGCTCTCCAGCGAGTACCCGACGCTGATTCAGGTCACGCCGGCGATCAACTACATCGAGCCGGCGGTCTTCGCGACGAAACTCCGTTTCGACGTCGCCGGCTGGAATTCGATCAGGGAGTACAGCATCGGAATCGTCCGCGGCGTCGGCTCCTCAGAGGCCGGGACGCGCGGCATGGCCCGCGTCACCGCGACCACCAGCCTCGAGAACATGATCAGGATGCTCGACGCCGACCGTTTCGAGCTGATGGTCACCGACCTCTTCAGCGGGCTCGTCGCGGTGAAGAAACTCAATCTGCAGGCCAGGATTGTTCCGCTCTCGCCACCGCTGGAGCGCATCAACATCTACCACTATTTGCACGAACGCCATCGCGATCTGGTGCCGGAGGTCGGCAAGGTGATCGCGCAGATGGAAGCGAGCGGCGAGCTGGCAACGCTGCGCGAGGCGCTGGTCAAACAGGTCCTGAGCGCGCCGTGACGGCGCCGGGTCAGCTCGCGCGAAGCCGCTCACGCAGGGCAACGGCGCCAATCAGCACGCCGACGCACCAGGCCATGACCGTCCGATGAGGCTCGTCGCCGAGCAGCACCGTGATGATGCTCGTCAGCAGGCACGGCGCGATTGCCTTCGCCGTCCGGCTCATCAGCGCAAGCAGGAACGGCATCGTCGCGATCGATATTTGCAGGACGTCCATGTTGAAAGACGGTGTCTCCGAAGGCTTCAGAAGCCACACACATTGAGCCCGCGCGGGCGTTTTCCGCGGCGGCTCTCGACGATCCGCTCGCCGCCGTTCTCGGCCGAGCTGCCGTAATAGCGGTGGTGGCCGGACTGGTCGTGCAAATCCGCGGCTTCCGATTTTCCCGCCCGACGCGCGTCGCAGATGATCTTTATGGTCGACATGGCCGCCTCCGAAGTGTTCTTGGTGGCCATCAGTCGCCTCGGCTTTGGACAGCGTTCACCTCCGAGGGCGGCAATCGGGTTTCAGGACGGTTTCGTCGCAACTTGCGCGACGCAATATGTTAGGGATTGTCGGTATCGGCGGCGCTCATACATCCTTCCGACTGCGAGCTTGAAAAACAAACGAGGTGACGATGCTTTACGCCATCCTGGCCTACCACGTGGAAGACGAGATTTTGTCCTGGGCGCCGGAGCAGGACGCCGCGGTCGTGGCCAAAGTGATCGAGGTTCAGGCGCCCTTGAGGGCAAGCGGACACCTTGGGCCGGCCGCCCGTCTGGATGAGACCCGAAAGGCACACACCTTGCGCGGCCCCGGCGCGGGCATGGTGCTGGACGGCCCGTTTGCCGAGACCAAGGAGCAGCTTCTCGGCTTCCATCTCGTCGACTACGATACCGATGAGGAAGCGATCGCGGCGGCGCGGAAGCTGCGCGAGGTCAACCCGTCGGCGGTCTACGAAATCCGCCCGGTCAAGCTTTACGTGCCGGCCGACGGGTTCGGCGCGACAAAAGGGTGAGCCGCCGCCTCACGCACCTGGCCCGGTCGGTGCGGCATAGAAGCGCTGGATCAACAGCCCGCCAAAGGCGATGAACCACACGAAGGGCGCGACGTGCGGCGCGAAGGCCGCAACGATCGTGCCCGGAATGAACACCAGCAGCGGAAACATCGAGGCCATGATCTCGTGGCGCCAGCCGCCCAAAATCGTCCACCACAGCCAGGCATTGAGGCCGGCGATCGCAGTCAGATGCAGGCCGTAGAGCACGGCCACCGCGCTGCTCATGCTGTAATTGGTGTAGAGGCCGTTGGTCACCGGCAGCAGCACGATCGACAGCAGGAAGAACAGGTTGAGGATCACCATGCCGCGGCTGCCCACGGGCTGGCGCGCGAGCCGGCGGTGGTGGCTGATCCAGAACACGCCGGCAATGATGAAGCTGAGCGCGAGACCGGCGAGCTTGCCGGAATAGACATGGGCGAGATCGCTCCAGCTCGGGGCACTGGTAAACACCGCGGCCTTGGGCAGGTCGTAGGCGAGCAGCGTCATGGCGACACCAAAGATGGTATTGCTGAGCGACTCCAGCCGCCGCATCTCGAACTGGTCGGGCTTGAGGTCGGTCATGCCGGTTGCGCACTTCTCAGGCTGGAACTTCGGGCCGTGTTGTCCCTAGGTCTTAACATTGGTTCCGTCCAGCCGCATTGCGATTCGCGCCGGGATCGCCGACTCTCGCCCTTTCACCGGGGCGATTCGTGGCGACATATCTGGACACGCTCAATGCGGAGCAGCGCCGTGCCGTGGAGCATGGCGTCGCCGATGGCGCGACCGTGGGCGCCCCCCTGCTCGTCATTGCCGGCGCAGGCTCCGGCAAGACCAATACGCTCGCCCATCGCGTCGCGCACCTGATCGTCGCAGGCGCCGATCCACGACGCATCCTCCTGATGACGTTCTCCCGCCGCGCCGCGGCCGAGATGGCCGGCCGGGTCGAGCGCATCGCCCGCAAGGTGCTGGGCGAGAACAATGCCGCGATCATGCGCGACGCCCTCACCTGGGCCGGCACGTTCCATGGCATCGGCGCGCGGCTCCTGCGCGAATATGCCGAGCGGATCGGCGTCGATCCGGCCTTCACCATCCACGACCGCGAGGATTCCGCCGACCTGATGAACCTGGTCCGGCACGAGCGCGGCCTGTCGAGGACCGAGAGTCGCTTTCCGGCCAAGGGCACGTGCCTGTCGATCTACTCGCGCTGCGTCAATGCCGAGATGGAGATCGAAAAAGTGCTCGGCCAGCACTATCCCTGGTGCGCGGGCTGGGCCGCCGAGCTGAAGGGCCTGTTCGCGGCCTATGTCGAGGCCAAGCAGACCCAGCACGTGCTGGATTACGACGACCTCCTGCTCTACTGGTCGCAGATGATGAGCGATGCGCTGATCGCCGACGAGATCGGCGGCCGCTTCGATCACGTGCTGGTCGACGAATATCAGGACACCAACCGCCTGCAATCCTCGATCCTGCTGGCGCTGAAGCCGGATGGACGCGGGCTCACCGTGGTCGGCGACGACGCGCAGTCGATCTATTCGTTCCGCGCCGCCACTGTCCGCAACATCCTAGATTTTCCGCAAAGCTTCTCCCCCCGCGCCGAGATGATCACGCTCGACCGCAACTACCGCTCGACGCAACCCGTGCTGGCGGCGGCGAACGGCGTCATTGGCCTGGCGCGCGAACGCTTCACCAAGAATCTGTGGACCGACCGCACCTCGTCGCAGAAGCCGCAGCTCGTCACCGTCCACGACGAGGCCGACCAGGCGCGCTACATCGTCGAGCAGGTGCTGGCCAACCGCGAGCAAGGCGCGCTGCTCAAGCACCAGGCGGTGCTGTTCCGGACGTCCTCGCATTCCGGGCCGCTGGAGATCGAGCTGACCCGCCGCAACATCCCCTTCGTCAAATTCGGCGGCCTGAAATTTCTCGATGCTGCGCACGTCAAGGACGTGCTGGCGCTGCTGCGCTTTGCCGAAAATCCGCGCGACCGCGTCGCCGGTTTCCGCATCCTGCACCTGTTGCCGGGCATCGGCCCCGCCACCGCGCAGCGCGTGCTCGACCAGATGGCGGAGAGCACCGATCCGCTCACCGCGCTCGGCCAGCTTGCGGTGCCGCCACGCAGCGGCGCCGAGTGGACCGACTTCGTCCGCACGGTCGGAAATCTGCGCTACTCGGAATGGCCAGCCGATCTCGAACGCGTGCGGCTCTGGTATGAGCCGCATCTCGATCGCGTCCACGAGGATTCCGAGACGCGCCGCGCCGATCTCATGCAGCTCGAGCAGATCGCGAGCGGCTATGCCTCGCGCGAAAAATTCCTGACCGAGCTCACGCTCGACCCGCCGGATGCGACCAGCGACAAATCAGGCCCTCCGCTCCGCGACGAGGACTATCTGATCCTCTCCACCGTCCATTCGGCCAAGGGCCAGGAATGGAAGTCGGTGTTCGTGCTCAACGTCGTCGACGGCTGCATGCCGTCGGATCTCGGCGCTGGCACTACGGCCGAGCTCGAGGAGGAGCGCCGGCTGCTCTATGTCGCGATGACGCGCGCCAAGGACGATCTGCACCTCGTCGTGCCGCAGCGCTTCTTCACCCACGGCCAGCAAGCCAAGGGCGACCGCCACGTCTACGCCTCGCGCACCCGCTTCATCCCGGAATCCCTCGTCTATCTGTTCGAGCGCACCGCCTGGCCGAAGGCCGCCGCCGGCGCGGCCCGCACCGCGGCCCAAGGCCCGAAGATCGACATCGGCGCGCGGATGCGCGGGATGTGGCGGTAGTTAGGCGTTCAGCCGGTCGAACTGGACCTTGCCCGCCTTCATCACCATCGGGATGTGCTCACCCTGGCCGAGCAGGCAGGCGACATCGCGCAGCGGGTTGCCGTCGACCACGAGCAGGTCCGCAATAGCGTCGGGCGCAATCCGGCCGAGCTTGCCCTCCATGCCAAGCACTTCGGCACCGATCAATGTCGCGCTGGCGATGACGGCATGCGGCCCGAGAATTTCGGCGCGAATCCGGAATTCCTCGCTCTGGAGGCGTTGAGAGGCTCCAAGCAGGTCGCTGCCAAATCCCATCTTCACCCCGGCGTCGCGATAGATCGCGAGCGAACGCAGACCGGCGTCGCGGACATCGGCGATCTTGGCCACGCTCTCCGGCGGCAGGCCGTATTGGGCGCCCTCATTGGCCAGCGCCTCGTAGGTGACGAGGGTCGGCACCACATAGGCGCCCTTTTCGGCCATCAGGCGCGCGGTCGGAGGATCGACCAGATTGCCATGCTCGATGGTGCGCACGCCGCAGCGAACCGCGCGTTCGATGGCGGCCGCGGTGTAGGCGTGGGCGAGCACGTAGGTCTGGCGCCCGCGCGCCTCCTCGACGATGGCGCGGATCTCGTCCTCGGAATAGCCGAAGGCGCCGACCGGATCGGTCGGTGAAGCGACGCCGCCGGACGCCATGATCTTGATCTGGTCGGCGCCCATCTGGAGCTCCTCGCGTGCCGCCCTACGCACCCCATCGACGCCATCGGCAACGCGCGCCAGCGCGCCGACCCGCACGCAGCAGGGACATGGCGCATCGCTCGCGAGGTAATCCGAGCGTGCCCGCATGTCGCCGTGGCCGCCGGTCTGGCTGAGCGCGCGGCCGGAGACGAACAGCCGCGGGCCGTCGGTCAGGCCGGTCTCGATCGCCTGCTTCAGCGCATGGCCGGCGCCGCCGGCGTCGCGGACGGTGGTAAAGCCACGTCGCAGCATGCCGCGCAGCAGCAGCGTCGAGCGCAGCGTCACCAGCACGTTCGGCATGTGGACCTGCTGCGCCAGGTTGAGCTCCACGGCGATCGCGTGCACATGCAGGTCGATCAGGCCGGGCATCAGCGTCTTGCCCTTGAGATCGATGGTGCGATCGGCGGTGGCCTGGATCGGCCGGTCCGAGACCTCCTTGATCAGGCTGTCTTCGACCAGCACATCATGGCCTGCCAGCAATTCCGCCTGGAGCGGATCGAGCAGCGCGGCGTTCTTGAAGAGGATGCTGGGCATCGCGGAATCCTGTCAGAAGTCGGCCGGCGCAAGCAGCGCCGGCAAGGTGAGCTGGGCAAAGGGAAGGCACGCGGCGACATCGTCCTCGCCGTACCAGCCCGCCTCGTGAAGCAGATTGAGCGAGCCGAGTGTACGGCCGCGCCAGCGCACGGGCATGTTGAGCACGCTCGCGCAGCCGAGCGAGGCGATCAGCTCGTGGTCGGAGAACACCTTGCGCAGATCATCCGGCGTTCGGCCGATATAGGCCTCGCCGCGGTCGAGCACGGCCTCGGTCCACGGGCCCGGCGCGAGGCGCTTGCGTCCGCCGGTCGGATACGGACCGGGAAGATTGGAATAGACTCGCGCGGCTTCGCCGCTGTCGCCGTCGTAGGTCAGGATCGTGAACAGCTTGTGCCCGATCGCCGACTTCACGGCTTCGTCGAGTGCCGCGAACAGCGCATCCGGCTGATCCGCCCTGCCCTGCGCCGCCGCCACGGCGCAGAGCAAGGGATCAGCGGTAACCTTCGTCCGCGTCATGCAACTTCACCCGCCGCGATCTCTTCCAGCGAGCGGCCGCGCGTCGGCACGCCCATCAGCACGACGGTGACTGCCCCGAGCAGCAGGACAGTGGTGGTGACCCCGAATACGCCGGCAAAGCCGAAATTCGGATAGAGATAGCCGACCAGGATCGGCGAGACGATCGCGCCGATGCGACCGATTGCGGAGGCGAGCCCGGCACCCGTGGTCCTGACGGGCGTCGGGAATACTTCGGCGGTATAGGCATAGACGCCCGCATAGGTGCCGTTCATGAACAGGGACAGGAAGATTCCCGCCGCCATGATCTGCTGGTCGCTTTGCGCGAAGGCGAGCCCGAGCGCGCTGGCGCCGCCGAGCACCATGTAGGTCGCGATCGTCGCCTGCCGGCCGATGCGCTCGTTGAAATACGCGGCGCTGAAATAGCCGGGGATCTGCGCGCAATAGATCGCGATCGAATAGGCGAAGCTCTTGGTAATGCTCATCCCATTCTGGACCAGCAGGCCGGGGATCCAGACGAAGAAGGAATAATAGCTGAAGGTGATCGCCAGCCACATGATCCAGGTCATGATGGTGATGCGCGCCTGGCGGCCGGCGAGCAGCGCCGCGAAATTGGCGAGCAGCGTTCCGGTAGCTCCGGCCGGCGCCGTCGCTTCGACGACCGGCTGCGGCAGGACATGGCCCGCGCGTGCAAAGCCTGCCTCGATCCTGTCGAGGACGGCTTCGGCTTCCTTCTCCCGTCCCCGGCTTTCGAGCCAGCGCGGCGATTCCGGCAGCGCCCGGCGCCACCACAGCAGCATGACGACCGGCACCGCTGTGATCACCAGCACGATGCGCCAGCCGTTCTCGTAGGCGGGAACGATGAAGTAGCCGAGCAAGGCTGCGGCGACGAAGCCGAAGGAGAAGAAGCCGGCGAGTGCGCCGGTAAAGCTGCCGCGATAACGCCGCGCGACGAACTCCGCGAGATAGGGCGCGATGATCGCGCTCTCCGCGCCGGTCCCCATGCCCGCGACAACGCGGGCGGCAAAGAAGGACGGCCAGGTATCGACCATCGCACTCACGATCGATGCCGCGCAGTAAAGCGCCAGCGCCGACATCATCACCGCGCGGCGCCCGATCAGGTCACCGAGCGTACCGGCGAACAACGCGCCGAACAGGAAGCCGATATAGGTGCTGCTGCCGAGCACGCCGATCTGGACGCTCGACAGATTCCACGCCGTGCGCAGCACCGGCAGGATGAAGGCCAGCACCGCCGCGTCCATCGCGTCGAATGCGTAGCCGAGCCCGCCCATCAACAGCAGATGCGTGTGGAAACGCGCGAATGGAAGGCGCTCGATGCGCGCCGAGATCATCGACATGAAAGTCCCTCAGTCTAGGCGGCCCGGCGCTCCGCGTGTCCCTTGGGGAACCATAGACAAAGTGAGATTATCGTCATAATTTATAATCATGATCTAATATATCACCATGGTGAATGTTCGTGTCGTTCCGCGCGCTCGACCTCAACCTCCTGAAAGTCTTCGAGGCGCTGATGACCGAAGGCAGCGTTACCCGCGCGGCGAGCGCGCTGACGATGACGCAGCCCGCGGTCAGCAACGCGCTCGCGCGCCTGCGCGACGCGCTCGGCGACCCCCTGTTCGTCCGATCAGGCACCGGGATTCGTCCGACCCAGCGCGCCGTGGTGCTGTGGGAGCCGATCGGCGAGGCGCTGGAAAGCGTCCGTGGCGCGCTCGACGAGCAGGTGTTCGATCCCGCCCGCGCGCAGACCGAGTTCAGCCTGTCGATGTCGGACTACGTCGCCTCGCTGGTGATGCCGAACCTCCTCGGTCATCTCGGCAAGGTCGCACCCAAGGCGCGCATCCACACCGTGCCCAACACCATTTTGGAGATCGCCGATCAGCTCGAGGACAACAGGGTCGATTGCGTGCTGAGCGTCTATGTCAACGAGGCGCAACAGCCGGCCGCCATTCGCTCGCGCTCGCTGTGGACCGTCGACTACGCCTGCTTCATGCGGCGCGGCCATCCGCTCGCGGCGATGAAGCGGCTGAGCACGCGCAGCTTCCTCAACGCGGGGCACGTGGACGTGAGCCTCGCCGGCAAGACCTTGCCGTCCTACGATCTTTTCCTCGCCTCGCGCGGGCTGTCGCGCAATCTGGTCGCGACCGTCAATCATTACAGCGCCGCCTACGAGGTCGTGCGCCAGTCCGACCTGATCGCCGTGCTGCCGAGCGATCTGCGCTCGCAATCCCGGCACGCGCCGTTCCTGCACGCCATGCCGCTGCCACTCAAGGCACCGCCGCGCATCGTCAGCCTGTTCTGGCACCAGCGCAACGACACCGTGCCGGCGCAGCGCTGGCTGCGCGAGACCCTGGTCGAGATGTTCGCCAGCTCCGATTGATCCGCCGGTGCGGTGAAAAACCGGAAACCCAGCCTTTCCCGGAGCAGCATTGTCGAAGCGGCCTCCGCGCCCTAGCTGCACAGCAAACAATTTCCCACATGCGGGCGCCGCTCGCGCCCCCCCCCTCAGAGACCTGATCGATGACCTCACCGCTTCAATTCGGACTGGATACTTTTGGCGACGTCACCAAGGACGGCACAGGCAAGATGCTCGCGCACGCGCAGGTGATCCGCAATGTCGTCGACGAAGCCGTGCTGGCCGACGAGCTCGGCATCGACTTCATCGGCCTCGGCGAGCATCACCGATCTGATTTTGCGATCTCCTCGCCCGAGACCGTGCTCGCCGCGATCGCGTCGCGCACCAGGCGCATCCATCTCGGCTCGGCCGTGACGGTGCTGAGCTCGGACGATCCGATCCGCGTGTTCCAGCGCTTTGCCACGCTCGATGCGCTCTCCAACGGCCGCGCCGAGGTCATCCTCGGCCGCGGCTCCTTCACCGAATCCTTTCCGCTGTTCGGCTTCGACCTGCGCGCTTACGAGGCGCTGTTCGAGGAGAAGCTCGATCTGTTCACGGCACTCTTGTCGCAGCAGCCGGTGACCTGGGAGGGCAAGCTGCGGCCGCCGCTGAAGGAGCAGCTGGTCTATCCGCCGGTCGAAAATGGCCGGCTTAAGACCTGGATCGGCGTCGGCGGCAGCCCGCAATCGGTGGTGCGCGCCGCACACTACGACCTGCCCCTGATGCTCGCGATCATCGGCGGCGATCCCGCGCGCTTTGCGCCTTACGTCGATCTCTATCACCGCGCCTTCAAGGAGTTCGGCCGCCCGGCACAGCCGATCGGCGTGCACTCGCCTGGCTACATCGCCGAGACGGACGAACAGGCGCGCGAAGAACTGTGGCCCGACTACAAGGCGATGCGCGACCGCATCGGCAAGGAGCGCGGCTGGCCGCCGATGGGCCGCGACGAGTTCGTCAGCGAAGCCGAGCACGGCTCGCTCTATGTCGGCTCGCCGGAAACCGTCGCGCGCAAGATCGCCAAGACCGCAAAGGCGCTCGGCATTTCGCGCTTCCAGCTGAAATATTCGGCGGGGCCTTTGCCGCACGAGAAGCTGATGAAGAGCATCGAGCTTTACGGGCGGAAAGTGGTGCCGATGGTCAGGGAGATGATGGGGTGATGCGATAGTCCGTTTTCGCTTTCGCTCACCAGAATCTCTTCTTCGCGAAGGCGTGGCCCGAACCCGACTTCAAATAGCCTTCGAAGGCTCTCGCCTTCTCGATATCTGAGAAGGCCACATAGGTAACCAGCCTCCAAGGCATGTATTTGGAGGTATGCGGAGACTTGCCCGCGTTATGATCCGCTAGCCGTTTCTTGAGGTTCGCCGTCAGGCCAATATAGCGCTGACCGCCGAAAGCGTCGCTCTCCAGAAGATAGACGTAGTGCATGGAGCCGCCCTCCTTCGCCGAGGCTTCGGAGGGCATCCTGCTTCGCGCAGTGAAGGGCCGCAAATCCTGCGAAGCGCGTCAGCGCGAAGCAGGATGGTGGGGGAGGCAGGACTCGAACCTGCGAAGCCATGAGGCGGCTGATTTACAGTCAGCTCCCTTTGCCACTCGGGACACTCCCCCGCTCGACGGCAGCACAATCGGGCCGGACCTTGCCGGCGACCGAAGACGGCCATGGAACGTGAAGGCCGCGACAGCCCGGATGGGGGCGCGACCGGGCGCGTTTATGGGCGATGCGGTGGGGCAAAGTCAACCGAGGCGAACAGCTAAAATCGCCCCCGAAGCCACCCAAATTGCCATATTCCGGGACCCGTGACACAAGCGAGCCCATGAAGGATCGAAAATTCACCCCAAGGGGCCCCCGCGCCGGAGCTAAGCCCTTCAACAGGCCCGGAAAATCAGCCGGTCGGCCGGCCTGGCGCGACCGCGATTCGCAGTCCGGCGGACCGGTCATCCTCTACGGCTGGCACACCGTGACCATGGCGCTCGCCAACCCTCAGCGGCAGATCCGCAAGCTGACGCTGACCGAGAACGCCGCAAAGCGGCTTGCGGACGAAAACATCGCGACCCGCGTCACGCCCGAGATCGTCCGGCCCCAGGAGATCGACCGCCTGCTGTCGCCCGACGCCGTGCACCAGGGCCTGCTCGCCGAGGCCGACGCCCTGCCCTCGCCCGACATTGAGACCCTGGAGCAGGAAGGCATGGTGCTGGTGCTCGACCAGATCACCGATCCGCACAACGTCGG
Organism: Bradyrhizobium sp. Arg816; assembly: GCF_029989365.1. Taxonomy (GTDB): domain Bacteria; phylum Pseudomonadota; class Alphaproteobacteria; order Rhizobiales; family Xanthobacteraceae; genus Bradyrhizobium. The sequence continues at coordinate 293,055 of NZ_JAPRAQ010000006.1, forward strand.
CGCCATCCTGCGCTCCGCCGCGGCGTTCGCGGTGAAGGCGATCGTCACCACGGCGCGCCACAGCCCCGAGGCAACCGGCGTGCTGGCCAAGGCCGCCTCCGGTGCTCTCGAGCTGGTGCCAATGGTGACCGTGCAGAACCTCGCCCGAGCGCTGACCGCGTTGAATGAGCGCGGCTTCCAGACCGTTGGACTGGACAGCGAAGGCAGCGAGGACCTCTCGAACGTCACGCTGCGCGAGCCGCTCGCGCTGGTGCTTGGTGCCGAAGGCAAGGGCCTGCGGCAATTGACCCGCGAGACATGCAGCGTCGTGGCGCGGCTCGACATGCCCGGCGAGATCAAGAGCCTCAACGTCTCCAACGCCGCCGTGCTCTCGCTCTACGTCGGCGCGAGCCGTCTCGGGCTGATGAAGCGGTAGCTGCTGACGCAACGGCGTTCTGCTCCCTCGCCCCGTTCTTACGGGGAGAGGGTTGGGGTGAGGGGTCGCCTCCGCAATCACGGTGACAGTTGGACTCGCGGAGAGTCCCCCTCACCCGGATTGCTGCGCAATCCGACCTCTCCCCGCAAGCGGGGCGAGGTGAAGAAAACAAAACGCCCGTCCGCATCACACGGACGGGCGTTTCGTTGGCTCAACCGATCAGAGATCAGTAATAGCGGCGCAGTACGCGATGGCCGCCGTAATAGTACGGCGCCGGTGCGCGGCGATGGGCGTAGCCGTAGCGCTGAGCGTAGCCGTAGTGCGTACGCGGGAGATAGCCGTAGCGCGGGCCATAGCCGTAGCGATACGGACGGTAGTACGGGCGGCGATAGGGATAGGCCGCCGGCGCTTCGACGGCGGCAGCACGGTAGCCATAGCCGTAGCCGTAATTGGCGGGCGCAACGACCGCGTCCTCACGATAGGTCGGATACGGCGCGAAGGCGCCCGGGCCGGTATAGGTCGGGCCCTGGTTGACGTAATAATACTGCGTGGTCGGCTCGGCGAGACGCTCATAGGCGCCGTAGCCGTACCCATAGCCGCCGCAACCGGTGTTGCAGCCGGAGTAAACCGGCGCAACCGGTGCGCACGTGCTGAAGCCGCAAGCCGCGGCGGGCGCGGTGGCGACGAACATCACGGCAGCCGCCGCAACCAGTCCCGAAATCATTTGACGCATTACTCTCTCCTGTTGATTTTCGTATCTTGGATTTTTGATCTTGGATTTTTTCTTGGATTTTGACGTTTCTTAAGTCGGCGGCCTTCCGGGCGCCTCTGCATGCGGCCGCGGCCGAGGACGCCGCGGACGGTCATTGATCTCAGGCGCAAAGATCACCGGCGGCGGATTGACGGGCACGTCCATCTGCGGCGGCAGCGGCGCCGATTCCACACCCCAGCTCTGGTGATAGCTCTCGGCGGGCTTTGGCAATTTGCGGTTGGCGGGCGGCTCGACCTCGAGCCGGCCGTAGCCGGGCCGCAGGCCCATGGTCGGATAATAATGGCCGACATCCTCGGGCTGCCGCTCGGCGATATAGCGCCCGCCATAGATCGTCGGCTGCACCTGGACGTTCTTGCCGAGGCCCCAGACACCCTCGACCACGCTGTAGGACGCGTCGATGTTGTCGATGATGATGGGCACGCCCGGGCGGCCGGGCACGACGATGTCGAAGCCGCCGCCGGCAAACGCCGTCGCGGGCAATCCGATCAGAATGGCGGCGAGCGCGAGAGCGCGCATGGAAGGATCCCGGTTTATCCGACGCTCAACCTATCCGATCGCCACGCGGAGAGGGTTAAGGCCCCCTCACCAATTTCCGGTAAGCCTAACGTGCGAGGGTCGACAGCGGCTCAAATGCCGCAAGCTGCGCTAGCGAAGCGTTAACGGGACGCAAACCCGCCGCACATGGCGGATCGCACGAGGTTGCGTGGCGCAAGCTGCACATCCTGGGCGGGCTCACGTCGATGTGACCCCACGTGCGAGAATCCGCGGAACGACTGTAGGATGGCGCGCTTAGCACAGGTCTCAACAACATGGAGAAAATGCCATGACGAGCCTGAAGCTTCTTGGCCTAGCCGCGATCGTCGCGTCCACGCTGGCAACACCGGCCTTCGCGCAAACGACCCTCGACAATTCGGGCCGCTGCACGGGGCTCTTCCAGGATCCCAATTGCCAGAATCTCGGCCCCGCAAATCCCACCACCGATCGCGCCTATCGGCGCCGGCACATGGCCCGCGGCCAAGTGAATCCGAATGACGGAACTCGATCGGGCTTCTGGCCGGTCGACACTGCAGGCGCAGTTGCTGGCGCGGCCGTCGGGACCGCGGCAGCTGTCGCATCCGCGCCATTCGGCGGCTGGGACAATTCCTACGCCTATGACAATTCCGGCGGATATAACGGCGGCCGCGGCGAAATGGGCTGGTACGGCAATTGGGATACCTACGCGGCCCGCAACGGCATCGTTTGCCGGCCCGGGACCTGGTACAAGGGCGCGGACGGCCTCCAGCACATCTGCCAATAAGGCCTTCTTCCATCGGGTTGAATGGTTTCAGGCCGCCCTACGGGCCGCCTGTTTCATGCCGGCGAAACGCAACCCTCTGGTTCTGGCACTTTCCAACCAAGTCTGATATTGCGGCGCCCACGGGCGGACGGCTCCAGCACATGCCGGTCCCCGCCCAGCTTCATGAGCGTGGCCGGCTTAGCTCAGCGGTAGAGCAGCGGTTTTGTAAACCGAAGGTCGGGGGTTCAATCCCCTCAGCCGGCACCAGCGCTTGAGGCGGAAGCTTCAGCTTGCATTCTTCGGCGCACTGCTTTGCTGGAAGTGCTCCGCACCATTGATTTCGACCCAGGCATGTTTCGACTGCTCGAAAACCGATCTTAGCGGAGCCGGGAAATTCGGGTCCGCCATCGCGCCGACGGCAACGCCAATCATCCCTGGCAGGTTGTCCGCCTTCCAGCAGACTGTCGAACCGCAATTGGTGCAAAAATAGCTGCGGACGTTGCCGCCGCTCGCGGCCTTGCGAACGTATTCGCTTGGGGTCCCCGAGATCGTGACGGCCTCAGCCGCGTAGAAGGCACCGACGCCGAACGGCGCACCGGTTCGGCGCTGGCAGTCCATGCAGTGACAAGCAACGACCGCGCGGGATGGCCCCGCGAGCGACAATGCAACGGCGCCGCAACGGCATCTGGCATCGATCATCGCGCCTCCCTGCCTCGCGCTCAGTCCGTCCCCACCTCGAACGCCAGCAGCACGTTGCCGGCGACGCCGCTCCATTGGCCGTAGCCGGAATTGGTGTAGAGCATGCCGCCGGCGATGACCGGTCCGGGACCATCGATCGCGCCGCCATGGGCGGGGACGCCGTTGACGGCCTTGTAATCCTGCGCGGTGTCGAACTCCCAGATCAGCTTGCCGTCGCTGGCATAGGCACGCAGGAAGCCGCTGACGCTGCCGGAGAACACGACGCCGGGGATCAGGCTCACCGCCGCCGACAGCGCGGGGCTGCATTGAAGACGATCGCCACAGGCGACCGGAGGCACCTCCATCACGACAGTCCCGCTGGCGAGATCGAGCCCGAACAAGCCACCGCCTTGCGTGGAGTCGAGACGTCTGGTGCCGTCACGCAGGAAACGCACATCGGAGTTCGCGACATAGATGCGGTCCTGATCGGCCGCCGAGCCCCATTCGCTGCCGCCGAGCGCACCGCCCTTCCCGATCCGCGTCTGCCACAGGATCTTGCCGCCGTCGTCGGGATCGAGCGCGTGCACGACGCCGGATTTCTGTGCGATGGCAAGAACGCGCCTGCCGTCGCGCAGGGTCACCAGGATCGGAGACTGACCGAAATCGTGGTCGGGTCCGTGATCCTCGGGACAATTGGTCTTGTCCGCACCGTAGCACGCCACGACATAAGCGTCCTTCGGCGTGGCCTGCTGGCTCCAGAGCAGCTTTCCCGTCGCAAGATCGAAGGCGAGAATCGCGTCACTCGTTGCGGATGGCGGATTCGAATAGGAATTGCTGGTCGCGACATAGATCGCGCCGCGCTTCACATCGATCGTCGGCGCCGACCAGATCGCGGCACCGGACGGGCCGAACAGCTGCACGCCCTTCGCGTTCTTGTCGGTCGGATGCGGCACTTCCGGGATCGTATAGGCTTGCCAGACCGGCTTGCCGGTCGCGGCGTCCAACGCCACCACGCTGCCGCGGAAGGTGCAACATTCGTAAGAGGCTTGCGAGCCGGCGGCTTCCTCGAGCGAGGACACCGGCACGTAGAGAACGCCGGAATGCAGCACCGGTGCGCCGGTGATGCGCGCGGCCGGATGCTCCTCCACCTTCGCCTTCCAGATCAACGCCCCCGTTAGCGCGTTCACGGCATAGGCGTTGGCACGCAAATCACCGAAGAAGATCGCGAACTGATCGGAACCGGGAAGCGGTGCGACCGTGATCGCAGCGCGCACCGCCGCATCGATCGCGAACGTCCACAGCGTGCAGCCGGTTCGCGCGTCGAGCGCATGCACCTTGCGGTCGGTGCCGCCGATGAACAGCAGGCCGCCCATGATCGTCGGCGGCGCAAAGGACACCGAGGCGCCGGGAAACGCGTAGGCCCATTTCAGCCGCAGGCGCGGCACCTGCGCCGCGGTCAGGCCCGCCATGTCGGCCGGCTGGAAGCGGCTGTTGTTGAGGTCGACGCCCCACCCGTTCCAGCGCGGGCCGTCGAGCGGTTGCGGAAAGCCGCTGAGTTGCTGCGTGCAGCCGCCCTGCCCGTCAGACGCGCTGCTGATCGCGGCCTTGCCGGTGACGAAAGCAGCAATCGCGCGACGCTCGTCGTCGCTGCGCTCCTTCGCCATCGCGGCCATGCTGCCGGAGGTCAGCGTCCCCAGCACGTGATCGAACGACATCGCCCGCATGGCGCCGCGCGCGGGCGCGCGGCTCTGGGCATCACCGGCATCGTGACATTGCGCGCAGTGGGTTGCGTAGAGCGCGGCGCCGTTCTGCTGCGCCAGTGCGGGCGCGGAGCACCAGATCAACAGAGCGGCTACGACAAAACTCGGCCTCATGGCGTCCTCCGGTATCGTCGTGAAAAGATCGCATCACACAACCTGAAGTGTATCGCCAGTGCGATCGCGGACGCAATGGAGTTCCGCCTGCGTCTGTCACATCGCCGTGGCCATGCGTACACGATCGGGCAATTCATCCAGACGCCATAGGGCGAGGCTCTTGTCGCGCCAGCCGCCACCGCCCTCCTCGCAACGCTCGTTGATCAGCGCGCGCGGCGAGGGCCAGTTGAATGGCGCCTTCGCCATGTTCAGCGCGCGCCAATCGCCATCCTCGCAATCGCGATTTGCATCCCATTCGGGAAATGTTGTCACCAGCAGGAAGCCAGCGCCACTGTCGGCAAAGCGGGCAACGGCGCGGGCGATATTGTCGAAGCTCAAATGAACCAGGCAGTCTCGGCACAGGATGACATCCGCGCGCGGCAGCGCATCGCGCGTGATGTCGGCAACGAGAAACCGGCCGGACAATTCGCCGCCGGCCACACGCCGGCGATTGGTCTCGATCAGCGACGGCACGACGTCGATGCCGGTATAGTCGAGGTCGAACTTGATGCGGCCGATCCAGCCGGCATCGCCGCAGGGCGCATCGAGCAGCGAGCGCGCCCCGAGCCGTCGCAGCAGGGGAGGAAGCTCCTCCCGGATCGCGGCGGTCGCCGGGTCCTCCGAGCCGAGGCCCGAGACGGATGTGGCGGCGCCCCACAGGTTGGTCCGCTCGATCCGCTCGAACCGCGCGGCGAGATCGAGGCCGTCAAAGTTCTCGCGGTCCGCAACGAAGCGCTCATGGGCGAGGACGGGTGCACGATTGGTGATCATCGGGCGAGGCTCACATGAAAATTCCGTCGCGGGCCCACTATACAGCCGCAGCGTCGCCTGCGAAATCGCCAGCCGCTTCCCTCAGGCCGGCTTCTGCCACTCCATGATGTGGAAATAGGGTACGCGGCGATGAACGGCATTCCTCTCGGGATCGCCGCCTGCGGGCTCCGGCTCGACGAACAGACGCAGCTGAAGGCCGTGATCGAGCAACAGCGTCATGTAGGTGCTGAGCGGACGATGCCAGTTCTGGATCCGGATGCCGCACCAGCTCACCCAGATCGGCCGCTCCTCCATGTAGTGGTCGATCGAGAAGCGCGGGATACCCTCGCCGTCCCGCGTCCAGCCGTCGGGCTGGCCCGCGGTGTTGAAGCTGGTCAGGTTGGCGATCAGCAGCGTGCCGCCCGGCCGCAGCGCCGCCACCATCTTCGTGATGGCCGCGCCGAGGTCGGGCATGTCGATCAGGCTGAGATAGCTGACGACCAGGTCGAATTCCGCACTGAGCTCCATCGTCTCGGCGCGGCCGAGCCGATAGTTGCCGGTCGGGTCCAGCTCCCTGGCGCGCGCAAGCAACGCTTCGGTCGGATCGAGGCCGGTGGTGCGGATGCCGACGCACTGCATGATACGGCAGAAGCGCCCCTCCCCGCAGCCGACGTCGAGCGCATTGCGAAAGCCGCGCCCTTCGATCCGCGCCCGCATCGGCGCGTCCAGGACGAAGCGGCGACCGTAGTCGCCGTCTTCCCCCTGCTCGACGATCCAAGCGGCCGCGGACGCGGTCCAGCCGTCGCTGACGTCCTCGTTCATTGGGCGACCTTCGGGAATGGATGTTGGCCACGCGCATCGCGCCTGCGCGGCTACTGACCACGGATTGGATCAGAGTTCAACATCAGGTAGCTTGCGCATCCGATGCGCTCGACCACCAGCAAAGAGAAGGCCAAAATCGTTGCCGGCGCCGTGACGGCCGTCGTCATGACGGCCATGCTCTTGGTGTTCGCGCTCGGCCTTTTGCTTCCGCATTAGGCACGGTGAGCGCGGCGGACGAGTGCCGCCGCGCAAACTTACGCCGCGCGCACGGTCCGCAAGAATTTTCCGACCTCGTCCTTCAGCCGGTTGCTGTCGGTAGCCAGCATCTTGGCGGTCGAAAGCACCTGCGAGGACGCCGAGCCGGTCTCGGCCGCACCGCGCTGCACGTCCGTGATGTTGGTGGAGACCTGCTGGGTGCCGTGAGCGGCCTGCTGCACGTTGCGCGAGATCTCCTGGGTCGCCGCGCCCTGCTCCTCGACCGCCGCGGCAATGGTCGACGACACCTCCGACAGCCGCTCGATCGTCGCGGAGATGTCGCGGATAGCGTTGACGGATTCCTGGGTCGCGGTCTGGATTCCGGAAATCTGCTGGCTGATCTCGCCGGTCGCCTTCGCCGTTTGCTCGGCCAGCGTCTTCACCTCGGAGGCGACGACCGCGAAGCCGCGGCCGGCCTCGCCGGCACGTGCCGCCTCGATCGTGGCGTTCAGCGCCAGCAGGTTGGTCTGGCCGGCAATGGTGTTGATCAGCTCGACGACATCGCCGATCCGCGTCGCCGCGATCGAGAGCTCGCTGACCCGCTCGGTCGTGGTGCGCGCCTGGGTGACGGCCTCGCCCGCCATCCGCGCGGACTCCTGCACCTGCCGGCTGATCTCGTTGACCGAGGACGACAGCTCCTCCGTGGCGGTCGCAACCGACTGCACGTTGCCCGTGGCTTCACCCGAAGCGACAGCGACCACCGAGGTCAGCTCCTGCGCGCGGTGCGCGGTGGTGGCCAGCGTCGAGGACGACGCTTCGAGCTCGGTGGACGCCGAGCCCACCGTCTCGATGATCTCGCCGACCGCACGTTCGAAGCCGTCGGCCAGGTTGACCATGTCACGGCGGCGCTGCTCGGCGGCCTGCTTCTCGGTTTCGAGCTGCGCAGCCTTGAGGTGTTCGACCTCGAGCGCGTTGGTCTTGAACACTTCGACGGTCCTGGCCATGTCGCCGATTTCGTCGCTACGGTCCTTCTCGGGCACCTCGGTCTTGAGATCGTTGCGGGCGAGACCCTCCATGGCGAGCTTGAGGCGGGCGATCGGCCGGGACATCGCATTGAGGCCGATGAAGAGCGCGATCGCGATGCCGACGATCAGGCCACCGGCGCTGACCCCGATCACGGTCCAGCTCGCGGATCTGGCGTCGCGGTTGATGGCCTCCTTACGCTTGCTGACAGCCTGCGCGGTCTCGGTCACGAATTGAGCGATGCGTGCGAAGGCCGCATCCATCACCGGATCGCACTCCTTGTGGGCACGTTCGGCCGCCTTGGCATTCTCTTCCACGCTGCTTGCCTGTGCGCCGGCCTGAAGCACCGGATCACAGCTGGCGAACACAGCTTTCAACTGGTCCCCGATGCTCTTGATCTGGCTCGTACGCGACGGATCGTCCTGCTCCGCCGCCTCCAGGAATTGACGAATTTCGTTGCGGTTCTGGTTTGCCGTCTTGAGGCGGCCGGCATTGCCCGCCTCGGTCGTCTCGGTGAAGGTCGCGTAGAGCGCCGCATGATAGGTCTCGGCGCGGCGCTGGGCGCGCGTGAGGTTGAGAGCCGAGGATTGGGCGGCGGAGAGTTCGGCAAACCCGTCGACGGTCGCCGAAAGTTCGCGCGTGCTGAAGGCGGCGACGGCGACCATCGCGCATCCCATCACCGCCACGATCAGCGCGACCTTCCACACGATTTTCAGATTGTTCAAAAAGCTCATCACAGCCGCCTCAATGCTTCTGCCGACGCATAATCCCAGCAACGGGCATTGGAACCGGCGGACGTTAAAATTTGATGCCAAATCCACCGAGTAGTCTTACGGAAAAATAACTATTCGAGGTGTCGACGTAAGCTTCGCGTAAGCTTCCGCCCGTTTCGAGGGCGCGACCCGGACATGACCGGCCGGAACCGGTCGCCCGCGACAGCCGTTATCGGCCCATGCGGATCAAGGAAGAAAACCGAAACATGTTTCTGCTGGCGACTGTGACGCTGTGCTGTGTCGCTGTGGCCGGCACCGTTGCGCTGTTCGAGCTGGCACCAGGGCCGGCTCCGGCAACGCAGGTCGCCGAACGCGCGGCGATCGACGTTACGGCTCCGACACCGGTCCGGGTGGTCGGGGCGCCGTTCGAGCCCAACATCAACCCGCGCGAGCGATAGCGCTCACGTCGGCGATGCCTCTGCGCCCGCCTCGGGTCGGTCTTGGGCCCGCGCCAATTCCTCCACGAACGCGATCACCTCCGCCCGCTTGTTGGGCGGCAGCGACAAGAACGCACGGACGAGCCTCAGGCCCTGCGCTTCGTCCGACTGGTCTAAATTGACGTCCATTCCCCACTGTCGGGCGGGCGGGAAAAATATGCAATCCCCAGCCGAACACCTTCTTGATTCGGCCGGCCAGCTTTGCTGGAATAGCTCCAGCAGAGGTGGACCATGAAGTGGATCAGGGAGCGCGACGCACTGATCGCGCAGACATTGGCTTTCGTTCAATCGGTAACCGGCAAAAGGGATGACTTCCATCCGCCGGAGACACCGACGGCTGCACCGGACGTGCCGGAGGGGGCCACCGTCACGGTCGAGACCGTGGCGGTCGAGACCTTCACGGTCGAGATCAAGCCGCAGCAAGTCGTCCCGCACGCCCCGCCCGTCATGATCCCGCCAGCACGGACAAGCGGCGACTTCCGCTCCGAGATGCAGGCCCGCATCGCCAGTTTCCGCAAGCATCAGGAGCGATTCGAGCGCGAGCGGGAGGAGTATTGCGCGGCGACCCTGACCAGGCTCCGCGCGGCCATTCGTGACCCCTCTCTCCGCCCGCCAGCCGAAAACTAAGGCCGGCGGTCGATCAGCCACCTACAGCCAGGACCAGACCAACCAGAGATTGGCCGCACAGGCGCTGAGCAATCCCAGCGTCAGTGGCAGCAGCATGTGCCCGCAGCAGGTCTTGAGGTCGGTCGTCATGGCGGAAAACATCCGCTGATTCCGGCAAATGAGTCCCAGGGATTCTTTTTTTTGGGATTCAGGACTCGTTAAAGACTCAGGGCCACCGCTCCGATCACGCCCCCGTGATCGCCCCGGAACCCCTTGCCCCGTGCAGCCGTTAACGCGCTTTCCGGGAGCGGGAAGAATGCCCTACGCCCTGTTCTGCAACGACGCCCAGATCAGCAAGGCCTATCCCAGCGAGGCCGACGTCTGGCAGCTCGCGCAGCAAAGCGGTCTCGTCGTGGATGTCAGCACCGACGACGAGCGCCACGGACCGCGCCGGGTCCTGGACAACGACTACGAGATCAAGCCCTGCCGGGCCGCCCAAGGCGAGGACCCCGCCAGGAACAAGGCCGAGGCCGAGCAGCAGTCGAGGATGGAGCTTGAGCTGAATTCCTGAGGTTCGGCGGCAAGCCCAAGGTATCTGGACCCAGGGGTATCTCAGGAAGTCTCTCAGGGGGTCGCGGTCGCCAGCGAGGCCTGCTCGCCCGCCAGCACCACGCAGGCCTTGCGGCGGTGCAGGCCGCGGATCGCGCCTGTTACCTTCAGCACCTTGCCGGATGGGCAGGATGCGTCCTTGACGAAGGCCACCTCATAGGGTGCCAGCATCAGAGGCTCGGATTTGAGGATTGTCTGTGCAGCGCACGGCAGGGAGATGAAGCACGAGAGCACTACTGCCGACACCAAGATACGCATGACCGTCGTCCCACCAGCCCGGTAATTCTCATATAACGCCTTCCGGAGCGCGAGTTCCGTAGGCGGCAAAAATTATTTTTGCTTTACGCCCGTCCCATGACGCGCGTGAGAACGTGCGCGCCAGCCCGTTTACTTGCAAATGACGCGCCAGATGGTTCACGCAAAGCAAACAACAGCTAGGCAAACAAGGACCCGGCAAACGAAAGGCCGGCGTGAGCCGGCCCTTGTCAGATCGTGGTCGCTGTCGGGCGTCAGTAGCGCGAGGCTGCCGGTCCGCCCCAGCCAAAGCGGTAATTCACACCGACCTTGACGGTATGCTCGTCCTCCCGGCCCCGAACGCCGACGACGTCGGCCGGACCGGAGGTGAAGGTCGTGCTGCCAAAGTTGTAGTACTGGTACTCGGCCTTGGCCGACCAGCTCGGTGCGAACATGTATTCGAGGCCGGCACCGACAGTATAGCCGTCCTTGTTATTGCCGGTGGCGGTGAAGGGCTGCGCCACGCCGGCGACGTTGACGCCGAGGCCGCCATTGCGCCAAGCGTAACCGCCCTTGGCATAGACCAGCGCCGGTCCCCAAGTGTAGCCGATGCGGCCGGTCACCGACCCGAGCTGGTCGGTGTTCGACGTCACCTGCGTCCCCAGCGGGAACGTGACACCGTTGTTGTTGGTCGGCAGCCAAGAATACTGGGCCTCGATACCCACCACCCAATTGGGCGCGAACTGGTAGTCGAAGCCGCCCTGCACGCCGCCCAGGAAGCGGGCGTCGCTCGACTGGAAGCTGCTGTCACCGGCGAACGCACCGCCGACATGGCCGCCGATGTAGAAACCGGTCCAGTTGTAGATGACCTGCGGCGGCGTATAGACGGGCGCCTTGGTATAGGGGCGTTGCTGCATGTCGGCCGCGGCGGCCGGTGCGGCCAGCGCAAGCAGAGCGGCTGCTGCGCCCAGCAAAATCGTCTTCATGATCATCCCCGTTCTTTCAAATTCGACACTCAGGAAACAACGTGGCGTGAATTAGGTTGCTTCGCGGCGATGCCGGAACGTTGATCGTTCGTCACTGTGACGGAGTGGCAACAACGCGATTTTGTTCCGTCACACCTGCCTGCACCGACAGTTTTCGTCGTCTGCGCAAGGCGGGCTGTAACGATCTGTCGCAAGGCAAACCGGCCCCGTTCAAAGCTCGCCAAATTGTGATCCAGCGGCTCCGGCGGCCCCTGTCCTAGCACCTGCCGATGAAGGCGGGCTTTGCGCTACCGCGCCATCTTTTCCAGTTCCGGAAAGGGTGCGTAAACCGCACCGGCGCAGAGTTCGCCGGCGCGATCGACGATGCGGTCGCCCCGCCCGTTGACGAAGACGGCGGCCCGTTCGCGCACGCCCTTGTAGCTGCCGTCGGTCTCGCGTGGCGTGAAGTGCAGGCAGGCGACGTAGAACTGCCGTCCGCCGATCTCGCGCAGCACCGGATCGGCCATGGCGGCCTCGCGCACGCCGACGGGATTGTTGAGGTAAGCGCGCATCAAGGCCAGCGTGTCACTGCGAAAATTGTCGGGAAACGGCTGCGGCCCTCCCGCCTGGGTCCCCTCCATCAGGGATGGGCGATCACCGTCGCTGCCGAAACATGCCGCGAGCGCCAGCGGCAAGACCAGAACCAACGCCAGGATCACCGCACGCTTCGCCAATCGCCCCACAGGCCACGCTCTCCGCTCGATCAGACTCGGAGGATGTTCTAGCTCCAAGGTTGCACGAAGGGAATTCGGTCCTGCTCGCAGGCTGCGCAAATAACGCACCGCCCCGCCGCCGGCGCCTGCGCTTTCGCGCTGACGCCGAGACGACGGGCCGGGCCTGAATTCCGCACGCGGCGGCGGGCAATGCCAGGGATGCCGCCGCGCCGGATCAGTCGTTAGCTGCGCTTGTCGACGGCCGCCGGCTTGGTCACGTCAGGCTGCGCCTTCAGCGACTTCTTGGCCGACAGATGCTTGTGGTGGTGGCGATGCGTGCGCACGGCCTTGTGCTCGTCGGGCGTGACCGCGGCATTGGCGTTCATCGCCTTCGACTTGGTATCCGCCTTGGCGTCCGCCTTGACGTTGGCGGCCTTCGTGTCGGCCTTGACGCCGGCCTCGGGTTTCGCGGCGGTGGTCGACACCTTGGTCTGGCTCTGGTCCGCCTTGATCACCGGCGCGGTCGTGGTGGTCTTGCCGGCTTCAGCGGCGAAGGCCGGGGCTGCGATTACGGAAGCGGCGAGCAAGGCTGCGGAAATGGTCTTCAACATGGTTGGTCTCCTCTTGGAAGGATCTTGAGGCGGCGCCCTCTCGCCTACTCTTCGATCGTAGGTGGGAGCCTAGGCGGCGCGCGCTGAACCCAATCTGAAGCCCGTCGCAGGCTTCTGTTCATCTCGATGACAAGTTTGTCATCTGCGAAGGGGCGAATAGATCGTGCGAAGCGGGAATGTTTTTGCCCGATGGGTGTTCCGGTCTTTGGGCAATCGTGTAGGATCGCCACGTTCCATACGGGAGAAGATAGATGCGCAAACTTTCCATGCTTCTGGTGCCGGGGCTTGTCTCGATGGCGTTGGCCGCCGGACCGATGCTGACCAGCGCCTACGCCGCGGGCAGCGATGAGCCCTCGCCGCCGCCGAAGTCGGACAGCTCGGCCAAGAAGGGGAAGAAGAAGAGCTCCTCCATCAGCGATCCCAAATTCCTCGCGGCCTATCGCACCGCCTACACCACGATCTACGACGGTCACGACTACACGAGCGCGATCGACCAGCTGAAGTCGCTCAAGCGCGACGACGTCGCCGACGTCGCCAATCTGATCGGCTACTCCTATCGCAAGCTCGGCGACTACCAGTCGTCCAAGGCCTATTACGAGCTGGCGCTGAAGGACGATCCGAACCACGTCCGCACCTGGCAGTATTACGGCCTCTGGCAGCTCGAGCAGGGCAACCGCGAACAGGCGCAGTACCACCTGAACAAGATCGCCTCGCTCGCCGGCACCGACAGCTCCGAATATCGCTCGCTTGCCGCGGCGCTCGACAAGCCGACCGGCGCGACGCTCGTCTACTGAGACATCGCGTCTTTGAACTGAGCGAACGGGCACAACCTCGGGGTTGTGCCCGTTCCGCTTTCTCGGTTAGCCTCGCGTACCGATCCCCCTCGCAAATTGGTGCGCAATGGACACGTGGCTGCGATCCGCGATCGACTACATCGGCTCCTGGATCGAATTCCAACAGACGACATTCCAACAGCCCGGCGTCATCGTCGCATTCGCCCATCGCGGCGAGGTCGCGGCCGAACATGCGTTCGGCCTTGCCAATCTCGACACCGGCGAGAAACTCACCCCGCGCCACCGCTTCCGCATCGCCTCGCATTCGAAGAGCTTTACCTCCGCGGGCATCATGAAGCTGCGCGAGCAGCGCAAGCTCCGGCTCGATGACACGATCGGCCAATATGTCGGCGGCCTGCATCCAGGCGTCGCGGAAACGACGATTGCGCAGGTGCTCTCGCACAGCGCGGGGCTGACGCGCGATGGCGCCGATTCCGGGCAGTTCATCGACAACCGCCCCTATCTCAACGCCAGCGAGTTGCTCGCGGAATTGAAGCTGCCGACCGCGATCGAGCCGGGGACACGCTTCAAATACTCCAACCACGGCTTTGGCCTGCTCGGCCTCGTCATCGAAGCCGTGTCGAAGGAGCCCTACTCCGCCTGGATCAAGCGCGAGATCATCGAGCCCGCAGGCCTGCGCGAGACCGAACCGAATGCGCCGCTTCCCAAGGGCGCGCTGTTCGCGCGCGGTCATACGCGAAAGCTGCCGCTGGGCGAGCGATGCGTGATCCCCGGCGATAATCCGGCCCATGCGATGGCATCGGCCGCGGGCTTCGTCGCTACGGCCGCCGACACGGCCCGCTTCTTCGCCCAGCTCGCGCCTAATGCAAGAAAGAGCGTGCTGTCGGTCGCGAGCCGCCGCGAGATGACGCGAAACCATTGGCGTGTCCCGCAGAGTTTCGAGGGCTATTACGGTCTCGGCGTCAACGCCGGCAAGACCGACGGCTGGGACTGGTTCGGCCATGGCGGCGGATTCCAGGGCTACATCTCCCGGACCTGCTCCATCCCCGCTTGCGAGCTCGCGATCAGCATCCTCAGCAACTCGATCGACGGCGCGGCGCCGTTCTGGATGGATGGCGCGATGCAGATCCTGCGTGTCTTCAAGACCCGCGGCGCGCCCGATCGCCGCGTGCGCGACTGGACCGGCCGCTGGTGGACGATCTGGGGCGCGACCGATTTCGTGCCTGTGGGCAACCGTGTGCTGATCGCCAATCCGCAGTTCAACAACCCGTTCATGGATTCCGCCGAGATCGAGGTCACCGGCCGGGACACCGGCAAGCTCGCTTGGGCCGCGGGCTATTCGAGCCATGGCGAGCCGGTGCGCCGCGTCCGCGACAAGCGCGGCAAGGTCAGCGACATCTGGATCGCCGGCGCCAATATCAAGCCGGAGCGCGTCGTCGCGCGCGAAATCGCGCGGCGATATCCGCCGCGCAAGCGGCGGCCTACTCTCGGATAAGAGCCTCGACCTCGCTCCGAAACGCCTGCCGTGAGCCGTCGCGCGAATAGAACATGTGGCCGCCGGGATAGACGACGAACTTGACCCGCTGCGTCGCGAACGCCGGGAGCTGGTCGAGCACCCGCTTCGATCCGAAATAGGGCGTGGCGAGATCGAACAGGCCGTGCGCGACCAGCACGTTCAGCTTTCCGTCGGTGGCGAGGATCTGGCGCAGCTCCGACACCGACTGCGGCGGGTTGATGCCGCGACCGAAATCCCAATTGCCCTCGACGGCGCCGTTGAGGACTTCATAGGAGCCATCCGGCCGCCAGTTGAGCTTGCGCGTGAGAACATCGACCGCCGCACTCGTCAGCGGCGCCTGGAGCGCATCGCCCGAGGGATCGCCGAACCGGGAGCTGCTCGAATCCGGATAGGGATCATAGCCTCGCACCGAGGCGTCGTAGCGCCCCGTCACCTTGCCGTTCTTGCGGTCGAACTCGCGGCGGAATTCGCCGACGTCGAAACGGCCGGCGAGCCGACGGCTCACGGCCTGGTCGATCCCGGTGAGCTCGGCGACCTTGTCGGCAAGGCGATTGGTGGCCTCCTTGTCCGCCTCGCCCTTGACGAGGTCGGCCAGGAACTCGCCCCGCGCGTAAGCCTCGACGTCGGCGAGATCGGCGCGCTTGACCGGCCCCTTGGCTTCGCGCGCCACCGCGACATAGCTCGGCAGCGTCGCGACATATTGCAGGAGGCTGGTGCCGGTGAACTCGCGGAAGTCCAGGAGCGGCGACACCAGGATCAATCCCCTGACGCCGACGCCATGCTGGAGCTGCAACTGGCGAACGACCTTCGGCCCGCGAATGCCGCCATAGCTTTCGCCGGCGACATATTTCGGCGAGGTCAGCCGGTCGTGCTTCTCCAGCCAGCGGCGGATCACAAGCGCGATCGAATTGACGTCGCCGTCGACGGAGTAGAAGGACTTGCGCGCGTCCTCGCCGCTGGCAACGAAGCGACTGTAACCGGTGCTGACGGGATCGATGAAGACGAGATCGGTGAAGTCGAGCCACGTCTCCGCATTCGGCTTCACCTCGGGTGAGG
This sequence comes from Bradyrhizobium sp. Arg816, assembly GCF_029989365.1. GTDB lineage: Bacteria > Pseudomonadota > Alphaproteobacteria > Rhizobiales > Xanthobacteraceae > Bradyrhizobium. The sequence continues at coordinate 309,213 of NZ_JAPRAQ010000006.1, forward strand.
CGGACGGCGACAGGGCTTCGCCATCGAGCGGCAGCCGCCACGGACCCGCAGCGCCGAACTGGAGCCATGCCGAGGACGCGCCGGGACCACCGTTGAACAGGAACGTCACGGGGCGCGTCGCGCGGTCGGCACCATCGAGCTCATAGGACGTATAGGCGATGTCGGCGAGCGGCTCACCCTTGCCGTCGAACACGCGGGCCGAGCCGGCCGTCGCAGTGAAGTCAAGTGCACGGCCCGGCAGATCGAGCGTCTGCTTCGTGGTCGAATCCGACGGAAGGCGATGCGGCTCGGCGGCGGACGATGAACCCTGTGACGCGCCTGGCGTGTTGCCGCCGCGCCCACCCTTCTGTCCCGCCGGGGCCGTCGTCTCGGCGCGCGGCTGCGGCGGATCGTCCGCGCGGGCAAATCCCGCGAGCGCGAAAGTCGACACCGCCAGTACCAGGGCCGCGCGGCGGAGCGCCGGCAAACGCATGACCATGATCGTTCTCCTTGTCCGGCTGCGAGAGCCGGCGAGCATCGAAAGGCTAGCGAGAAATTGCGACGGTTTGGGGGATAACCGGCCCAGTGGCGCCTGAAGAAGCCGCGCGGGCACAAACCGACCCGGATTTGCCCTGAATCGGGACGGACGCTGTTTGCCTTGAAGAGCGGTCCTTCTCGACAATGGAGGCCCAGGTCGTATAGACGAGCCCGGCGGAACTTTCTCCAGCCAGCGGCCCTGCCCGGAAGCCATGACCAAGCCAGCGCGATACAACCGGATCGCCTTTGTCGCAAGCCCAAGCAGCGAGGCGCAAACCGCCTTCGGCCAGCTCACCCGGGACTATGGCAATTGCGCCCCGAAGGACGCCGATGTCGTGGTCGCGCTCGGCGGCGACGGACTGATGCTCCAGACGCTGCACCAGAACATGCACTCGGGCAAACCGATCTACGGCATGCACCGCGGCACCGTCGGCTTCCTGATGAACGAATACTCGACGGTCGACCTTCGCGCCCGTCTCGAGGCGGCGCAGGAATCCGAGATCAACCCGCTCCTGATGCGCGCGACCGACGTCAATGACCGCGTCCACCTGCATCACGCCATCAACGAGGTCGCCCTGTTCCGGCAGACCTACCAGGCCGCGCGCCTCCGGATCCTGATCGACGAGCGCGAGCGCATGCCCGAGTTGATCGCCGACGGCATCATGGTCGCGACGCCCGCCGGCTCAACCGCCTACAATCTGTCCGCGCAGGGACCGATCCTGCCGATCAACGCCGCGCTGCTGGCGCTGACGCCGATCAGCGCCTTCCGCCCGCGCCGCTGGCGCGGCGCGCTCCTGCCCAACACGGCTTACGTCGTGATCGAGGTGCTGGAGGGCGACAAGCGCCCGGTGGCTGCTGTGGCCGACCATGACGAGGTGCGCGACGTCCGCCGCGTCGAGGTCCTGTCCGACAAGACTATCTCGATGCGCATGCTGTTCGACCCCGGCCACAGCCTGGAAGAACGCATCCTGCGCGAGCAGTTCGGCTCCTGAGCGCCGGCGCGGATCACTGGCCGCAAGACTGAATCGATTCCAGGCCGTCCGCCATGGCGGGATCACCGAGCAGATCAAAATCCCTGACGACGGGAACGAAGCTCTTCGTCTCCGATGTCATCAGATAGATCGTGACAGCCAGCGATGCCTGCGGCGCCGCGTTGGCGCGACAGAATTCCTTGGCTGCCACGCCGAGTCCCATCGACCCGCGTTTGCCTTGCTTCCCCTGCTCGACCATCGACGCACGCAGCGCCTCGAAGCGCGCAGCATCGCCCGGCGACAAGCGATAGGCGTAGGTTGAGGAGCCCTGCGGCGGCGCAGGCAGGCCGGCGCGATCTCGCGGGTCGCTCATCTCCATCATGGCGAAGCTCGTCTTGGTCTCGGCCTCGCCGGCTACTTTGGTGACGACGTCGAGCTTGACGCCGCCCGAACGTGGCCGCAGCACGTCGGGCAACTGCACGGCGACGCGCAGCACCGACAGATCCGTCGTCCTGGCATCGATGCGGGCAAGCGGCGGGATCGATGTCAGCGGCACCGAGCTGCAACCGGCAAGCATGAGCGCAGCCGCGCTCGCAAGAACGCGCGCAGGGCGGTTCATCGCAGGCATCTCCAATCTGGACTTGAAGGATTGGCTAAGCCGATTTCCGGCCGGCCCCGCGCGGCTCCAGCGCGTCGTCCGCGCTGTCGGGGACATATTCCAGGATATCGCCGGGCTGGCAGTCGAGCACGGCGCAGATCCGCTCCAGCGTGTCGAAGCGGATGCCGCGCACCTTGCCTGACTTCAGCAGGGAGACGTTCGCCTCCGTGAGCTCGATGCGCGCGGCAAGCTCGCGCGACCTGATCTTGCGCCTGGCGAGCATGACGTCGAGGTTGACGATGATCGGCATGGTCAGATGATCTCGCTGTTCTCGTGCCACATGCGAACGGCATCGGCCATCACGGTTGCGAACGCGACGAGCGCGAGGCCGCTCAGCACCGACAGCACATGCGACTGCTCGATGCCGAACATGACCACGAGCTGGCCGGGCTGGTTGGCGCGCGTCAGGTTGATCGTGGTGAGCATCTGCACCAGCGGCGACATCAGCGCGTTGACGATCAGCGCGAGGCCCATCCGGCGGATGCGCCAGGCGTTGTCGGTCACGAAGACCTCGCCGCGCGCGAAACGGGAGAACAGCATCGAGAGCTGCAACAAGGCGTAGAGGACAGGCGCAAGTCCGATCAGGCTGATCAGGGCGCCGGCGAGGCGCGTGCCGAAATTGAGCGTGAAGGGCCGCGCCCCCAGCGGAGACTGGGTCGCGATCCAGTGCCGGAGCATCTCGTCGCTCGACCAGAGCAGCGGCACCGCAAGCACAGCGCCGGCGACGCACAGGAGCGCGCCGACGGCCACGATCCGTCCGATGCGCCGCAACCGCGGCTCGACCGGCGCAGGAAAAGGAAACGCGACGACGCTCATCGGATTAGCTCCCATTCAATTGCATATTTTTATCGTTTTACAATAAAAAATGGCGGAATTACGATATTTACTTCTTCCCTCGTCGCGTACTCCGCGAAATGCCGGCGGCAACCCTTCCTTAACCCCCGCTGCGATATGGTTAACGAAAGTTGACCGCTCCGGCCCAGGCGTCATGTTCCGCATCGATTTCAACAAGCTGCGCTTCCTCGTCTGCGACGACAATCCGCACATGCGCCGCATCCTGCGGACGCTGCTGCACTCCTTCGGCGCGCGCGAGGTTTACGAGGCCGAAGACGGCGCCACCGCGCTGGAAATGTACAGCCATTACGTGCCCGACATCGTCATCACCGACTGGGCGATGCCGATCTTCGACGGGCTCGAGCTTGCGCAGATGATCCGGCAGCCAGAATCCAAGGGCAATCCCTACGCGCCGATCATCATGCTGACCGGTCATTCCGAGAAGCGCCGCGTCACGGTCGCGCGCGATGCCGGCGTCACCGAATTCCTGGCCAAGCCGATCTCCGCAAAGGGCCTCTACCAGCGCATCCTCAACGTCGTCGCCAATCCCCGGCCCTTCATCAAGACCAAGACCTATTTCGGTCCGGACCGGCGCCGCAACACCAACTCCGCCTATATGGGCCCCGAGCGCCGCGTCGGCGAAAAGCACGAGGTGCTCCAGCAACCCTCGCTGCTCGACAAGGCTCGTTCCTCCATCTAGCGCAACGTCTCACACGATCGGGGCAGACATCATGGCGAAGAACGGCGCAAAGGACATCGAGGTCACGGCCTTCGCCACGCACCAAGTGATCACGCAGCCCAATCCGCTGCGCAAGGTTCTGCGCCGGGTCGAAGAAAAGGATTTGGACGATCCGGTCGCCCGCGCCGAGCAGGCGCTCGCGGGCCTCTCCAGTGAGTTCAAGGACTGGATGACCACCGAGGTCAATCGTCTGTCGGCCGCTTATGTTGCTATCCGCCATGAGGGCTTCACGAAGGAGCGGCGCGACGAGCTGTTCCGCGCCGCGCACGACATCAAGGGCGACGCTGCGACGTTCGGCTATCCGGCGGCGGCGGGAGTTGCGGAGAGCCTGTGCCGCGTCATCGAGCACGCGCCCGATCTCGACAAGGTGCCGGCCGAGCTGTTCACGCACCACATCAACGCCATCCTCGCCATCGTGCATGAAAACACCAAGCTCGACAGCATCAGCGTCTCGGCCGAGCTCAGCCGCCGCCTGCGCAAGGTCGCCGACGACTATCTCGCCGACGTCAACCGCGACCGCCCCGAGCATCTCGAGGTGATTTTGGCACCGAGCATCGCGCCGGCGGAGTAGCGCCCCGGCTCTCTTCTCTCGTCATTGCGAGCGTAGCGACGCAATGACGGAGTGTGGGGGTGCTCTATCGCCACAATCAGCATCGTAGGGTGGGCAAAGCGGAGCGTGCCCACCACCTGTCGCTATCATTGATGGATGGTGGGCACGGCGCTTTGCGCCTTTGCCCACCCTACGGCATCTCGTTATGCCGCAATCAGATCGTCATACACCGGATCAAGCGCGTCATCCGCGGCGAGCTCGTCGCAGAACAGCCTTGCCTCTTCGCGCGCGGATTCCGTGGCAAAGCGGCGGAGCAGGACCATCAGCGGTTCGGTGGCGCCGCGGTCGGTTTCGCAATGGGTGAGCACGCGCTCGACCATGCGCCGGCGCAGCCGCGCCGCGCCGTCGTCGGTATCGACAAAACCTTGCTCGTGGCAGGCATCGAGCGCGACCTGGAACGCCGCAAAGGTCGCCTCGGGAAGTCCGGCGCGGCGGAGCAGCGCGTGCAGGCTGTTGCCGCCACGGTCGTGCAGCAGCGCGCAGACGCGTGCCAGCGGCAGGTCGGCGAGTTCGGCGATTGCCGCATCGAACAGATCGAGATTGCTCGACAGCAGCGCGCGCAGGATCAGGCCCGCGGTGAGCTGGCCCGTGACGCGCAAATGATGCACCAGGCCCTGCATGTCTTCGCCGCGCGTGCGCGCCGCGATGTTGATGGTGGAGCGGTCGCGCGCCTCGATCGTCACGCGCTCGGCACGGTCGGCGCTCAGCCAGTTCCGCGCGACGACGAATTGCGCCAGGGTTTCGGAAAGTTTGGCCACCAGCGCGGCACGCGTGGCCGACGGCAGATCCTCCAGCACCAGCATCGCCTCGCGGATCGCGGCGAGATGGCCGTGACGCTCGACGATGCGATTCCAGGAGAACGGTGCAAGCTCCGCGTGCGGATTTTCGATCAGCTCGAGGGCTGCCGCAGCACAGCCGACTTCGGCGATGGCGGCGCAGACCGACACCGGCAACGCGATGCGGCGGGCGACCGCGCATTGCACCTCGTCATTGCCGGTTGCGACGATGTCGACGAGATCGGCGTCGATCAGCAGCGGCGAATGTTCGAGCACGGGCAGCGCGACGGTCGGCTGGTCCGCCGACAGCGCCCGCACGATCGACGCCGGCGCATCCGTGCTGCGCGCAAAGGCCTCGGCCATCGCCTGCCGCACCAGCGGCGAGGGATCGTCGAGCAGCATCAGGAGCGCGCCTTCGGCCGCGATACGGTCGTCATGGGAAAGGTCTGAGATCAGCCAGGCCCGGGCCAATGCCCGCGTCGCCTCGGCCCGCTCGCCGGCGGGCGCCGTCCTGATCCAATTGATAAACTGCCGAACGATCATGGTGCTTCCGGCTTACGCAACGAAGACGAAGCGGTGACGGCTTGTCACCTGCAACACAAAATAAACCACGACGCTTAACAAAGCGTTCACCATAACCGGCTGGTTTTATTGACGTTTTGTTAAGGGAACAAAGCCGCCCGCCACGCGTCCGGGACACGAGAGCGGGTTATTCGCGCGACGACATCAGCTCGAGAACGTCCCGCTGCGATCGCTGAAGAGATCGAGCGGTTGCGGCGGACGCACGTCGGGCGTCGCCGATGCGATCGAGGCAAGCGAGGCGTTGTTGCCCCACAATTTCTGCACCGTGGTCGAAACCGGCTGCGTGGTATCGCCGGGCTGATAGATCGAGCGGAATGCGGGTGTGATCGGCGTGTTGTCCGCAACCGTTGACGACGACATCGCACTCACCGGCGTCACGCCGCGCGCTTCTGGAAATGTCTGCAGGTAAGCGGCGTTGTCGATGACAGGCGCGGTGGGCTGCACGCCATTGGCACTTGCGACCTGCGTCGTAGATGGCGTGCCGCCATACATCGCCATTGCGCTGCGGGTCGTCTTCGAATTCGCCGCGCTGGCGTAGCGCGCGTCGAGCACCGAATAGACCTCGGAGACGCTGCGTGCGCGGCCGTCCCTGGCGTAGAAGATCGAGCGGTTGGCGGAGGCCGCGTTCGGAAACAGCCGCGCACCGACCCCTTGCGGATTGTCTTCGGCATTGGCGATCAGCTTTGCGGCGCCGCCGACACCCATGAAATGGGCCATGTAGAGTTCGCTGTCAGACGGCCTGCGGCCGAGCAGTCCGGTGAGCTTGAAACTGTTCGACTGCGTCAGCGCTGCCGCCATGGTGGAGGCGGCTTCCGGATCGTCGCGCAGCTTCATGATCGACCGCTTCATGGCGGGATCATCGACCGCGTAGCTGCCCGACGACGTCCTGGTGATGGCGTCGGAATAATTGCCATAGCCGAGCTGGGTGCCCGCCTCCTTCACCGTACCCAGCCAGGTCTGGTCGATGAACTGGTAGAGCCCGTGCGCGGACGACGTGGTGGCTTCCGCCGTCGGATCGAAATCCGATTCCATCTTGGCGGTCGTCAGCATGTACTGGAAGCTGACGCCCGTCCGGTTGGAGACCTGCTTGATCGCGCCGGCGACGCGTGCCCGCGACGGATCGAGACCCGTCGTCTGAGAGGCACTGGAATTGTCGACCGACATGATGGAGTGCCCGCCCCGTGCGGCGTTGAGCGACGCCGGCAATTCGGCGCCTATCGTCTCACCGTGGGACAGGTATGGTTAATGCGGGGTTAATCTGGCCCCTCGCCGTCATTCCGGCCCGCCCCGCGTATAACGACGGGCTATTTCTTGTAGACGGCGTCCGGATCGAACAACCTGTCAGCATCGACAAAGACGAGCTTGGCGCCGCCGCCCTCGGCCTCGACCTTGCGGTAAAAGCAGGACCGGCGGCCGGTGTGGCAGGCCGCGCCAATCTGCTCGACACGGATCCAGACCGCGTCCTGGTCGCAATCGGTGCGGATCTCGACCACGCGCTGGGTCTGACCCGACGTCTCACCTTTTCGCCACAAGGCATTGCGCGAGCGGCTGAAGTACCAGGCCTCGCCGGTCGCAATCGTCTTGCGCAGCGCCTCGTCGTTCATGTGCGCGACCATCAGCACGTCGCCGGTGGCGACGTCGGTCGCGACGACTGTCACGAGGCCGGCAGTGTCGAACCTGGGCAGGAAGGCGAGACCTTCCTCGATCTCATGGGAGTGAGCGGACACGGGCGTCCTCGCTTGGAGCATGACGCGGAAACAGACCTTCGCGAGGTCAGCGCGTCGTGCCTCGCACCAGGGACAGGAAACGGGCTTGCTCCGCCGGATTGTCGCGGAACATGCCGGTGAAGCGGCTGGTGAAGGTCGAGGCACCATGCTTGGCAACGCCGCGCACCGACATGCAGGTATGCTCGGCCTCGATCAGCACGGCAACGCCGCGGGGCTTGAGGATCTCATCGATGGCCGCCGCGATCTGCGCCGTCATGTGCTCCTGGGTCTGGAGCCTGCGGGCGAAGATGTCGGTCAGGCGCGCAAGCTTCGACAGGCCGACGACGCGTTCCACCGGCGTATAGGCGATGTGCGCCTTGCCGTAGAACGGCATCATGTGATGCTCGCACTGCGAGGTGAACTCGATGTCGCGCACCAGCACGAAGTCGTCATAGCCGGCCGTCTCGCCGAAGGTTCGGTCGAGCACCTCGGCCGGGCACTGGTGGTAGCCCTGATAGAGCTCGTCGAAGGCCTCGACCACACGGCGCGGCGTGTCGAGCAAACCTTCGCGCGCGGTGTTCTCGCCAATATAGGCGAGCAGCGTCTTCACCGCCGCTTCCGCCTCTGCGCGCGCGGGGCGCGGCTGGTCGGCGCGGACGGCGGCCGCGAGGAATTCGGCAGGGTCGAGCTCAGCCGGGCGGCTCTCGGAGGGCTTGCCCGGGCGGATGGATTTGATCGTAGCGTCCATGTCTACTCCGTTCGACGGCCTCGCGGCCGGAGTGTCACCGGCAGACGGGGCGGCAAGCCGCCGGACGCCTGAAGAGAACAGTTTTGACGAAAAAAGGCCCTTTGGGTCATCACGCTGGCAGCGCGGATCTGGACCGCTGCCGCCGCACCGCTGGACTGTTTTTCCGCCAGTTCCGCCCCTATATAGGACCCTGGACGGCGCCCGCCAAGGCCGATCCGGTGCGGAAGTGTTGGACTCCATCACATGCTGAACGACATCTATAACAAGCGGATCATCGAACTGGCCGGGAATATTCCACGCCTCGGACGGCTGCCGGACCCCGACGCCACCGCCACCGCCCACTCCAAACTGTGCGGCTCGACCGTGAAGATCGACCTCAAGATGGAGGGCGACAAGGTCACCGACTTCGCCCATGACGTGAAGGCCTGTGCCCTCGGACAAGCCTCTTCATCCATCATGGCAAGTCGCATCGTCGGCTCGACCGCAAGCGAACTCCGCGAGTTACGCGAAACCGTTCGCAAGATGCTCAAGGAGAACGGCGCGCCTCCTGAAGGCAAATGGGAAGAGATCAAATTCCTCGAGCCGGTCCGCGACTACAAGGCGCGCCACGCCTCGACCCTCCTGACCTTCGATGCCGTGGTCGATGCCATCGGCCAGATCGAGGCGAAAGCCAAGCAGCCGGCCGCGGCGCAGGGCTGATTTGGTCGAGGTCATTCCGGCGCGAACCCGGATTCTCGCGCTGCGACATCTGAATTCCGGCGTCGTCACCTTGCGACGCGCCGGGGATGGCGATCAGGGAAATCTTACTTCTGCGAACCCGCGCTTGGCGCCGCGCCGGTCGGCACCATGGCTTCCGCCGTCTTGGTCGACTTGACGGGTTGCTGTTCCGCTTCCGCGCCGAACCTCGCCTGCGTCTTCGGCGCGAGTTCCGCCACCGCGGGCGCCGCGACGTCCACATGCGGCAGCACGTCGGCCACCAGGTTCGTGGTCACGAGATTGGTGAGCTTCAGCTCGCCAGTATCCAGCTCGTGCAGATCTTCCCACGGCGGCACGCTGAGCGCGAGCGAGAGCAGGTCGCCGGCCCCGCCCATATCGAACGTGTATTTGGCGAGCCGGCCGATGTCGCGCTCCACGATCATCAGGTCCTGCGCGCTGTAGCTCGCCGCCTTGGCATCGTCGGCACGATCGCCCATCCAGATCTGGTGGACCCGGACATGAGCAGCTTCCGGCACGTAGCGCTTCTTGCCGGCCAGCAGCAGGAACACGCACATGGATTCGCAATAGGCTTCGGGCGCAACCGCCGGACGGGCCGACTGCCCGCCGCGGTTCTGAACGCTGATGCCGACGGTGGTCGAAAGTCCGAGATTGCGGAAGCGCCGGCCGAGCGTGATCGCGTCGTTGACGGAACCGCCGCTGGAATCGAGCACCACGGTCGCGCCGCCAAGCTGTCGTCCGCGCGAAAACTCCTCGAAATCCCTCGGCGTATCAGCGGTGATGATGCCGACCGCGCTGACCCAGCCGCGGCAGTTCGGGTCGCAGGCGACCCAGTTGAACTTCATCGGCAGCTTGCGCTCTTCGAGGGCGGCACCGGCATGAGCCGTTGTGCCGGTCGTGGCGACAGCTCCGAAGAGCGTGACGCCAAGTGCGGCGGCCCCAAGCAACAACCAACCGCGTCGATCAAGGGAGTTCAGAAGTCTCAATCTGGTTCCTTCCCCAAGCCCCAAAGGTCCCCCAACAATCCTCGGCAGCGCCCTCTGAGTCCATCATACGGGCGTATGTTTCTACACACGGACGTCATAAAAATGGTATCCGGGGGAATACAGATCGTCCACAGGTACTTGCTGCACTGCTCCCAAAAAGCACGATAAATATGGCGCAGAAACAACAACTTGCAGTTCCCTGCGCCGGAACCGCGCAATACCTCGCTCACGATCGCAGCACAGCGCCCATGAAGCATTCAGCCTGCGAGCACTGTTCCACTCCCATCGAGGGCGCTCTCCGGCTCCCGCGCCGATTCGGCCGCGCACTGATCTGGCTGTACCGCCACACGCTCTCGCCGCTGGTCGGCTACAATTGCCGGCACCTGCCGACCTGCTCCGTCTATGGCGACGAGGCGATCGAACGGTTCGGGCTGTGGGCCGGCGGCTGGATGACGCTCGCGCGACTGCTTCGCTGCAATCCTTTCGGCACCTCGGGCATCGACAACGTCCCCCCCGCCGCACCGCAAGGGGCGCGCTGGTATCTGCCCTGGCGCTATGGCCGCTGGCGCGGCGTCAACGCATCCTGAATATGACCAGGAACGCCGCGGTGCTTTGCGCAACGCTGCCTTGAATGGAACCGGGAACTTCCCTCTCGCGTTGTTGTGATGCTCCCACGGGAGGAAACAAGAATGCGCTGGAAAATCAGCCCTCATTTTCACTTCAAGTTTGGGCCAAATCTTGGTCACCGCGGGCGTCATCATGATCCCAGAACCCTCGACATGATTGCCATCATCGCGCTGCTGGTGCTCGTGGTCGGCTCCGGCTGGTATCTGGCGACGAGCCTTGCCACGGCGCCGAGCACCACGGCCTTCATCGTGCCGAGCCAGAGCGTGCACTGGTAGACTGGACGTTAGAGATCGAGCACCGGCCGACCCGCATCGGGTTTGGCGACATACCATCAGATGGCGTTCGCATTCGTACGGGTGGTTGTCATCGCCCGGAGCCCCTGACACCCGCCTCAACAGGCAACCTAACGAAACCAGAAAAAGCGCCCGGGCGGCGGCGGGATCGACTCGGGCGGACGTAGCCGCTTCGGACGCGGCGGCCTTGGCGACGGCTCGGCGGACGAGGTGTTCTCCGCAGCCGGCGCGGTCTCGCTTCCCGGCACCCTCACCGACAGCAGCAAGTTCGATTCATGCGTCCGCCAGCGATAGCCGACGCCGAAATCGATCGGCTGGGCGCGCGTGAACAGTTCGGCGTAGCGCGCCTGGTGGCGGCCGGGGAATTCGTCGATCGGTCCGAGATAGCGGCCGAACGGGAAGAACCGCCACTGTTGCGCATTGTAGTTCGCGAGCGGAATGCCGGAATCGTCCTGGATGATGGTCGCGCTGTTGGCAAGCAGCCAATTGCGAGCGACGGTGAAGTCGCCCTTGTGGAGGAGATAGGACGCGCTCTTGAGCAGGCTGTTGCCGGGGCCGAGCGTCTCGCAGAACTTCAGGAAGCCTGCGGCCCGCGCGCCGGCATTGGAGAGATCGGTCGAGAAATAGTACAGCGTGCGCGCCTCGCCGTCGCTTCCGGCAAAGGTGATGCGGACACCGCGCGTCGCGTTCCGTCCCGGATTGTCGCCTCCCGTATGCACCCCACCCTTGTCGTCTAGCGCAATCATCTCGACATTTCGGATGGTCTTGCCGGAGCGCGCGAGGAAGACATAGAGGATCGGCAAGGTGCCGTTGACCTGGTTGGCGTGCAGGTCGACCTTCATGTGCTTGGTGATGAAGAAGGAGAAGCTCAGAATCGAGCCGAGCGAACGCTCGACATTGTAGAGCGCGGCACCGACCGAGCCGCGCGGCAGCCGTGTCAGGTCAGGCACCGCGCCGACCGGCTCCAGCGCACCGAGCACGTAAGTGCTGGCCTTGGAATAGAACGCGTTGGCGTAGAGGAAGTCGGGGCCGCTGAACAAGTAGAACATGGTCGGCCGGGGCGCGGCCAGATTGACGTCGGCCCAATCGCGGATCTTCGAGAGCTGCCGCTGCTCGAGCTGGGCGAAGGCGCCGTCGAAGAATTTTGCGTGGCGCTGCCAGCCCGGGTCCTTGGTGAGCGCCACCAGCGGCGAGTCCGGCGAAGGCTGCATGCCCGCGAGAAAGCGCGCGGTATCATCGAAGGTGACGTCGGCGGCGCGTGCAGACGAGACGGCCGCGGCCAGCAGGGCAAGAGCGACGGCCGCAATTCTCATGGGTCGAAACATGTCTATTCGCGGTGTGATGAATTGCCAGCGGCGACCGGCCGCCTGCGGAAAACAGCGTAGATCAACAGACCCGAGAGCATGAGGAGCATCCCCGCCAGCGACTGCACCGGCCGCTCGGTGAACAGGTAGTACATCATGAACGCGGTCGCGAGCAGGAAAACCAGCGGCGTGAACGGGTATCCCCAGGCGCGATAGGGCCGCGGCAGGTCGGGATCGGTGATGCGCAGCTTGATGACGCCGGCGACCGTGAAGAACGAACAGAACAGCAGCGCGAACTGGATGAAGTCGAGCACCGCCTCGAAGCTGCGCGTAAACAGCAGCAGATTGGCGACGGCAAGCTGAAACAGGATGGCATAGGCCGGCGCGCCGCTCACCGATCGCTTCGAGAACACGCGCAGGGCCGGAATGTCCTCGCCCATCGTCATCATCACGCGCGGGCCGATCCACATCATCGCGCTGATCGAGGAGACCAGGCCGACGCAGATCATCGCACCGACGATCCGGCCGCCGAGGCTGCCGAAGATCGCGCTGCCGGCGACGCTGGCAACATGGAGCTGGCCGGCGAGCGCACTGACCGGCGTGGAATAGAGGAACACCGCATTCAGCGCCACGTACAGAACCAGCACGATCAGCGTACCCGCAAGCAGCGCGCGCGGCAGATCGCGCTGCGGCATGTTCATCTCGCCGATGATGTAGGTCGCGGCATTCCAGCCCGAGAACGAGTACATCACGAAGACGAGCCCGATCGCGAAGGGCGCACTGACGATATACGCGAGATCACCCGGCTGCGGCGTGAAGACAATCGGCTGCGGCGTGCCGATGACGAAGCCGGCGAGCAGGAAGGCGACGATCAGCAGGACCTTGAGGATGGTCGAGATCAGCTGGAAGGTCGAGGAGTGCCTGACGCCGGTCAATTGCACGATCGAGACCAGCCACACCACGCCGATGGCAAGCGGGATCGGCGGCAGATCGGGGACGACCGATTTCGCGTATTCACCGAACGCCATCGCCGCAAGCGCGACGGGCGCTGCGAAGCCAACCGTCGCCGAGACCCAGCCGGCGAGAAAGCCGAAGGCGGGATGATAGGCGCGGCCGAGGAAATTGTACTCGCCGCTCGAGCGCGGAAACATGGCGCCGAGCTCGCTGTAGGAGAACACTCCGCACAGCGCGACGATGCCGCCGATGGTCCAGAGCAACAGGATCGAGAAGCCGGAGGGGATGTCCTTGACCTGGAAGCCGAGGCTGGTGAAGACGCCGACCCCGATCATGTCGGCAACAACGATGGCGGTTGCGACCAGAACGGAGACCCCCGGCCCGCTCCTCGTCAGCCGGCCAGTCCAGGGCGCGGGTCCCGCATCTGATGCCGTCATCGGGGTCCTCAACCTCAGGCGTCACGTCTCGTGAGGAGCATCGTGCAGTCTGGTCCAGTCAATTCAAGCAGGGTTAACAAGGGTTAAATGAGGCGTACGCAATCGGTATTGCGGCACCTCTTGTGCACGATCCTGGGTAATAAGGCCCCGTGAACACCGGAGAATCCCGTTTCGCACCCCCACAATCAGGACACGATTGCATGGTCCTTTTGAGCATTCCGGATGTGGGGAAGTTTCTCCGGACACTTAACGTCGCCTAAACGCCAGTCGGCTCAATTAGCTTGAATATCGCCGCTGGGCTTGTGGACATGACTTGGGGTCATGGGTGGATGGTCGGGGCCGCTCCGAAATTGAGAGCTGACATTCGTGCTGATCGGACGCTGTCCGGCGCGCGCAGTGGCGCGCTCCGGATCGCGCTGATCTCAGCCTTGGTGCCGCTGTCGCTCACGCTGGTTCAATGCGGCAAGGCCTCCAACCCGGCGGCGCTCGCGGCGAACTCGCAGGCCAACGTCGAAATCGTAGCGAAGACCAATCCTCAGGTCGCAAGCAGCGACACATTCGAGGATCGCTTCCCCGCCCCGCAATTCAAGGAGCGCTTCCCGTCGGCGAGCGAGAGTCTTCTGCAGCGGCAGATGTCGGACTTCTCGCCCAAACGCGCCGTCCAGCAGCAGCCTCAGCCGGAGCAGGCGCCGTACAAGGTCGCCTCACTCGCACCGCACGTCCCCTACCAGCGTCCGGCACGTGAAGACCTGACGACGCTCGTCAGCTTGAAATCGTCGGCCTTCCCCTATTTCGGCAACAACCCCGCCTCCGACGCACCGTTCCTCAACATCTCCAAGGGCGATCGCCGCGGCCACCGCAGTTATTCCGGGCGCGTCTACTGGCAGGATGAGACCTACAGCGACAGCCGCGTGCTGATGCACGTGCCCGAGCATTTCGACGTGCGCAAGCCGGGCGTGATCGTGGTGTTCTTCCACGGCAACGGCGCAACGCTGGAGCGCGACGTGCGCGACCGCCAACTCGTACCGCAGCAGGTCACCGATTCCGGCGCCAACGCCATCCTGCTGGCGCCGCAGATGGCGGTCGATGCCGCCGATTCCAGCGCCGGCAAGTTCTGGCAGGCGGGCGGCCTCAAGCGCTTCATGGAAGAGTCGGCGACCCATCTGGCCCGGCTCACCGGCGATCCCAACAACGCCCGCGCCTTCGCCAACATGCCGATCGTGATCGTCGGCTACAGCGGCGGCTTCCTGCCGACGGCCTGGAGCCTCGAGGTCGGCGGCATCAGCGACCGCGTCCGCGGCGTCGTCCTGCTCGATGCCGTCTACGGCGAAATGGACAAGTTCGCCTCCTGGATCGAGAGCCACCGCTCCGGCTTCTTCGTCAGCTCCTACACCCGCTACACCGCGCGGCGCGACCGCGAGCTGATGAGCATGCTGCGGCAAAAGGGCATCAGCGTCTCCGAGGACATGGACGGCCCGCTCCGGCCCGGCAGCGTGGTGTTCGTCGAAACCGGCGACGGCATCACACATCGTGATTATGTGACGCGCGCCTGGACCCGGGACCCGCTCAAGGACGTGCTGGTGAAGATGTCGGCGACGCCGGCGCTGGCGCTGACGCGCGTTGCATCAACCAATCCAGCCGCATCGAGCCGCTAACCGATATTGCGCGCGCCGGCATTTGAGCGCGCTGCCCGCAATTGCCGCAGGCTTTGATCAAAATGTGATGTTGATGGCCGACATCCCCGGGACCGACCGGATTGCTTCCGCCGGCAACGATCATAATTTGCCGGCCAAGTTGTTTTGAATTCTTCGGGGACAAGTCGTGCGTCAGGGACTGTACAAGGTCGACTTCCACACGGTTCACGGAACCGGCTGCGGCGTCGTCTATGTGACTGAGGGCAAGATGCGCGGCGGCAATTCCGCTTTCGCGTTCATCGGCACCTACACGGGCGAAGGCGACAGCATCAAGGTCAAGATCTCGACCGAGCGCTACAACGACGATCCGTCGTTCAAGCCGCTGTTCGGGCACGACCGCATCACGCTGACGCTCGCCGGCCGGGAAGACGGCGACACAGCGGAATTCGAAGGCACCGCGCTGCAAGTGCCGGGCGTTGCCTTCAGGGCCGTACTGAGCCGGATCAGCGACTAGCCGTCCGGCTTCCAGATCTCGGCTCTTGATCTTCAGGTCTTGATGGTCAGGTCTTGACGTTCAGGTTTTGGGCAGCTTCGGAATGCTCTCGGCAAAACCGTTGAAGCAGGCCAGACGCTCGTCCTCTTCCTTGAAGAACCGGCAATCGGCGTATCCCTTGGCCTTCGCCGGCTTCGGCTTCGGCGCCGGCGCGATCACCGCATCGTAGCAGTTGAGCCGGTCCTTGGTGCCGTCATCGAGGTCGAGGCAGGCCTGGAGCCGTGCCGCGATCGACTGCGGCTTGCCCTTCGGCGCCGCAGCCGGCTTGGCCGCGGCCTCCTTGGTCCCTTTCGGCTTGACCTGCACCAACTGCTTGTCCCCCACCATCGGTGGCTTGTCGGTTTGTGCAAACGCGGAGGCTGAATAGAGCACCGCGGCAACCGCCAGAATCATCCTCATGTCAGTCAACTCTCTTTGGTCCCCATGCCTCGCCTTCTAGCGCTCCCGCGCGCGGTTTGCCAAGCACCTTGCGCACACGAAAACGCACTTCAGGCCGTGGCGGCGGCGGCCGGCCTGGGCCGGGTCAGGACCACGAGGATCAGCGCCAGGACGACGAAGCCGACCGCGACGAAACCAAGCGGATGCAGCAGTTCGCGGGCGAACAGCAGCCCGCCGATGGCGGAGCCGACAGCCTGGCCGACATAGAGGACGGAGGTGTTGAGCGCGACGGTCGCCGATGCGAGCGGCGGCGCAGCCGCGACCAGCCGCACCTGCTGCATCGAATTGGTCGAGGCAAAGCCGAGGCCCCAGATCGCGACCGCGAGCGCCATCAACACCAGGCTCCCCGCGCCGAGCGCCCAGCCGGTGATGCCTGCAAGCAGCAGGCAGGTGAACAGCAACGACGTCCGATAGGGTCCCCAGGTGTCGACGATGCGGGTCGCGATGACGACGCCGAGGAAACCGCAAACGCCGTAGATGCCGAACACCATGCCGATTGCATCCGGGCTCGCCTCGGTCAGCTTCTTGAGCAGCGGACCCATGAAGGTGAACACCACGAATTGCCCGGACATTTGGAGCATCGTGATCGCAAGCAGCAGCAGGATCGTCCTGCTGCGGCCGACCGCACTCCAGGTCTTCAGGTCAACAGGCGTGCCCTTCAGGCCCGCCGGCAGGCGCAGCAGCAACAACAGGAAGCTGATGCAACCGAGCGCGCCGATCCCGCCATGGGCCGCGCGCCAGCCATAGCGGCTGGCGATGAAAGTGATCAGCGGAAGACCGACGGCCGCAGCTAACGACCAGCCGAGAAAGATGTAGGCGATGGTGCTGCCGCGCCGCTTCACCGGCACGATCAGCGCCGCCGTGCCCGCAGCCTGCGGCGTGTAGAGTGCGCCGACCGCCAGCATCAGCAGGCGAATGATGAGCAGGCTCGTGTAGTCAGGGGCAAATGCCGAGGCGAGATTGCCAAGGGCGAGCACCGCAAGCGTGGTCACAAGCAGCGTCCGCCGCTCGATGCGGCTGGTCAGCCACGCCGTCAGCGGCGAGCCGATGCACAGAATAATCGCGCCGAAGGTGATCAGGAGCCCCGCGGCATGGATGGTGATGCCGAGCCCGGTCGACAATTCCGGCAGCATGCCCGCCGGCGCCAGCACCGAGCAACCGGTGACGAGATTGCCGAGCATCAGGGCGGTCGGCGTGAAACGGCCGGCGACGGGCGGATTTTCCATGCAAGTGCATGTAGAGCAGGCCTGCGACCAGTTAAAGGGCGCGGTGCGAAATAGTTGGAGCATCGCCCAAGCTTTTGCGCGCCACTTTCTTGGAAATGCCGGATTGCACAGGCCGAATCGCCTGATATATCGCTCGTTCCCGCTTACCTGCGCTCGTTCGCAGGAGTGAGCCTCAGGAGAAAAGCATGACCGACCAGCCCAAATCCGAATCCGGCTTTCAATATAGCCTCAGCAATCTGAGACCCGTGACCCCGCCGGAAAAGATCACCCTCACCTTCCCCGACGGCGCCCGGCGCGAATACGCCAAGAGCATCACCGGCCTCGAGATCGCAAAGGGCATTTCGCCGTCGCTGGCCAAGCGCACGGTCGCGATGGCGCTCGACGGTGTGGTCGCCGACCTCGACGATCCCATCGAAGCCGATGCCAAGATCGAGCTGATCAACCGCGACGATCCGCGCGCGCTCGAGCTGATCCGCCACGACTGCGCGCACGTGCTCGCCGAAGCCGTGCAGACGCTGTGGCCAGGCACGCAAGTCACCATCGGTCCCGTGATCGAGAACGGCTTCTACTACGATTTCTTCCGCAACGAGCCGTTCACGCCGGAAGACTTTGCCGCGATCGAGAAGAAGATGCGCGAGATCATCGCGCGCGACAAACCCTTCACCAAGGAAGTCTGGGACCGCGAAAAGACCAAGCAGGTGTTCCGCGACAAGGGCGAGGCGTTCAAGGTCGAGCTGGTCGACGCCATTCCCGGCAACGAGCCGATCAAGATCTACTACCAGGGCGACTGGTTCGATCTCTGCCGCGGCCCGCACATGACCTCGACCGGCAAGGTCGGCAACGCCTTCAAATTGATGAAGGTGGCCGGCGCCTATTGGCGCGGCGACAGCAACAACCCGATGCTGACCCGCATCTACGGCACGGCGTTCGCGAAGCAGGAGGACCTCGACGCTTATCTGAAGCAGATCGAGGAGGCCGAAAAGCGCGACCATCGCAAGCTCGGGCGCGAGCTCGACCTCTTCCACTTCCAGGAAGAAGGTCCGGGCGTCGTGTTCTGGCACGCCAAGGGCTGGACCATCTTCCAGCAGCTGATCGCCTATATGCGCCGGCGCCTCGCCGGCGACTACAGCGAGGTCAATGCGCCGCAGATCCTCGACAAGTCCTTGTGGGAGACCTCGGGCCATTGGGGCTGGTATCGCGAGAACATGTTCGCAGCGCAGTCGGCAGGCGACGAGGCCGAGGACAAGCGCTGGTTTGCGCTGAAACCGATGAACTGCCCCGGCCACGTGCAGATCTTCAAGCACGGCCTGAAGAGCTACCGCGACCTGCCGCTCCGCCTCGCCGAGTTCGGCGTGGTGCATCGCTATGAGCCCTCCGGCGCCATGCATGGCCTGATGCGCGTGCGCGGCTTCACCCAGGACGACGCGCACGTCTTCTGCATGGAAGACCAGCTCGCCGACGAGTGCCTCAAGATCAACGATCTCATTCTGTCGACCTACGCCGACTTCGGCTTCACCGGCGATCTCACGGTGAAGCTCTCGACCCGGCCCGAGAAGCGCGTCGGCACCGATGCGATGTGGGATCACGCCGAGCGCGTGATGGCGACGGTGCTGCGCGAGATCCAGTCGCAGAACAATCACATCAAGACCGAGATCAATCCGGGCGAAGGCGCCTTCTACGGGCCGAAGTTCGAATATGTGCTGCGCGACGCCATCGGCCGCGACTGGCAGTGCGGTACCACGCAGGTCGACTTCAACCTGCCGGAGCGGTTCGGCGCGTTCTATATCGACCATGACAGCGGCAAAAAGGCGCCGGTGATGGTGCACCGCGCGATCTGCGGCTCGATGGAGCGCTTCATCGGCATCCTGATCGAGCACTATGCCGGCAATTTCCCGCTCTGGCTGTCGCCGGTGCAGGTGGTGGTCACCACCATCACCTCGGAGGCCGACGAGTATGCCAAGCAGGTGCTGGAACAGGTCCGGCGCGCGGGGCTTCGGGCCGAGATCGACCTGCGCAACGAAAAGATCAACTACAAGGTCCGCGAGCACTCGCTGGCCAAGATTCCGGCGCTGCTCGTGTGCGGGAAGAAGGAGGCCGAGACGCAGTCGGTCTCGGTCCGCCGGCTCGGCAGCGACGGCCAGAAGGTGATGACGACCGCGGAGGCGATCGCCGCGCTGGTGGACGAGGCGACCCCGCCGGATGTCCGGCGGGCGCGGGCGACCGCTTAGCGGTCGCTCGCCGCGACGCTTTGGGACTCGATCTCGCAACCTGAAGGTGTAGTATCCCATCGCTGCCGTCACGGAGGGATGAGGATGAAAATCGAGTCCGCGCGTGCATTGAAGCTGGAGATTGCCAGCGAGGTCGTGCCCCCAGCGGTGTCTGCCATCAGCGCCGAGGGGGGCTTTTCGGTAACGACCTTTTCGTTGCGCAAGCTGACAAAGGCAGAGCCGCTGGTCGCTCTGGGCGTCGCACCGGGAAAGACCGAGGGGGACGTCAGGCTTGCGGTGAGATTGCAACGCCACTCGTTGCAGCGCTCGACCGCACTGCTCGACAACATCCGCAAGCGCGCCAAGGACGAGGTGGAGGTCCGCTTCGTCGGCCGGATCGCCAAGCACGCCCTGCCGTGGTATCGCCAGCGCCAGCGGCCGCTGCAAACCGGCAGCTCCGTCGGACATTTCAAGATTACAGCGGGGACGATCGGCGCGATCGCCAGGCAACGCAAGACTGGCCACGACGTCATCTTGAGCAACAACCACGTTTTGGCGAACGAGAACGACGCCAAAGCCGGCGATGCTATTCTGCAAGCCGGGGCCCTCGACAAAGGCAAGATGCCGAAGGACGTGGTGGCGAAGCTTACGAAATGGGTGAGCCTGCGACCCAACGGGGCCAATCTGCTCGACGCGGGCATCGCAACTTTGTCCCGGGGGATCGACGCCGATCCCCTTGACTATAGGGGCATCGGCAAGCTCGCGGGTGCGCGTACCGAGCCCCTGTCGCTCGGAATGGCGGTGTCCAAGGTCGGCCGGACCACCGGCGTGACCCACGGCCGGATCAGCGCCATCGAGCTCGACAGCGTCGTGATCCAGTACGACCTCGGAATGCAGTCGTTCGACGATCAGGTGGAGATCGAGTCGACCGGCGCCACGTCGTTCAGCGCGGGCGGCGATTCCGGTTCGCTGATTCTGGATCAGGACAATCGCGGCTGCGCCCTGCTGTTCGCCGGCAGCGAAACCGGCGGCTCGAACGGACGCGGTCTCACCTATGCCAACCCGATCGCAATCGTGCTCAAGAGGCTGGCAATCGACCTGCACGGCGATTAGATTGTGATCATGGACGAGACCAAGATGGCGGCGGCTCGCCGCGCCAAGGCACGCTTCAGCTCGTTGATGCCGAAGGGGCTCAACGTGGTAGGGGTGGGCATCGGCTTGAAGGGAACGGACCCGGCCCTGAAGGTCAATCTTGGAACCGCGCCGGAGGACGACAGTGTGCTGCCGAAGACGATCGAGGGGGTACCTGTCCTTTACGATTATGTCGGCAAGATCACCAAGCGCTAGTCGAACCTCCGCCGCGGGCCGGCAGGCCGTTTCCTTACAATCTGTCAAAACGGCCTTTCAGCTGCTTCGCCGCGCCCCTATTTCGGTGCTAGCGATCGCCAACTCCATCTGACGAAAGAGATCTTCGTGCCCGACGCCATCGAACTCCTGAAGACCCGTCGCTCGGTCAAGCCGCGCGAGATGACCGGGCCCGGCCCCTCCCCCGCCGAGCTCGAAACCATCCTCACCATCGGTGCGCGCGTGCCCGACCACGGCAAGCTCGCGCCCTGGCGCTTCATCATTTTCGAGGGTGACGCGCGCGAGCGGGCCGGCGAGGTCATCGCGAGGGTCTTTGCCCGCAAGAATCCGGACGCGCCGGCGGCGAACGTCGAGACCGAGCGCAAACGCCTCACCGACGCGCCGCTGGTGATCGGTATCGTCAGCTTCACCAAGCCGCATCCGAAGGTCCCGGCGTTCGAGCAGGAATTGTCGGCCGGCGCCAGCGTCATGAACATTGTCACGGCCGCGACCGCGCTCGGCTACGGCGCCTGCTGGCTGACCGGCTGGTTCGCCTTCGATCGCGACGTGCTGGACGGCCTCGGCCTCAAGCCGGACGAAAAGCTCGCCGGCCTCGTCCATATCGGCACGCCGACCAAGCCCAGCGAAGACCGTCCGCGACCGTTCCTTTCGGAAATCGTGACGCGTTTTTAATCGATGTCTTGTTGACGCCTCCAACGTCTTGCGGCTTTGATCCCGGCGAGGGAGGAAGCCCGGATGAAGCGTCGTGAATTTCTGGTCGGGGCCGCGCTGCTGGCCGGCACGATGGGGCGAGGCAGCGCCGCCGACATCCCTGCCCCGTCGGCTGACGGGCTCGACCGCATCACCGCCTATTTTGACAACGAGGTGACGCTTGGCCGCCTGCCGGGCGCGGTGGTCCTGGTGCAGCAGCACGGCAAGCCGGTCTACCTCAAGACCTTCGGCGTGCGCGACACGCGCACCGGCCTCGCCATGACGCCGGATACGATCTTCGCCATTCACTCGATGACCAAGCCGATCACTTGCCTGGGCGCAATGATGCTAATTGACGAGGGCAGGCTCGCGCTCACAGACCCCGTGTCGAAATACGTCCCGCTCTTCGCCGACACCAAGGTGGGCTTGGAGCCGGAGGGCACCTCGAAGGTCGAACTCGAGCCGCCGATCCGTCCTGTCAACATCGAGGATCTGCTGCGGCAAACCTCGGGCATCAGCTACGACTATATCGGCGCCCCATGGGTGATGCAGGTTTACCAGGCCGCCAATATTTTCGAAGGCCCCTTCAACAACAGGCAATTCGCCGACCGCGTCGCCAAGCTGCCGCTCACGCGCCAGCCCGGAACGCTGTGGCGCTACGGCCATTCCACCGACGTGCTCGGCGCCGTGATCGAGATCATCTCGGGCCAGACGCTGTATGAATTCCTCAAGCAGCGCATTCTCGATCCGCTCGGAATGAACAGCACCAAATTCGTATTGAAAACGCCGGAGGAGCGCGCCCGGATGGCGCGGCCGCTGCCGAGCGATCCGGTCCTGCTCGCCGGTGAGCGCGACCGCCTCGCCCATCCCGAATGGGAGTCCGGCGGCGGCGGGCTGCTCTCGACCATCGCCGACTATCAGCGCTTCTCGCAGATGGTGCTCAATGGCGGCGAGTTCGAGGGCAAGCGTTACCTCAGCCCCGCCGTGTTCAAGGCGATGACCACCGATCACGTCGGGCCCGGCTCGGGTGTGGGGCGCGACTATTTCTATTTCCCGGGCGACGGTTTTGGCTATGGCTACGGTATCGGTGTGCGCACCGATCCCGGCAATGCGAAGCCGCCGCCGGCCGGATCGATCGGCGAATTGAAATGGGACTCAGGGAGCGGCACCTATTTCGGCGTCGATCCAAAGCTCGACATGGTCTACCTCTTGATGCAGCAGACCCAGAACGAGCGCAGCCGCATCACGCCCGCTTTCAAGGAACTGGTCTACGGCTGCTATCCCGAAGGGCTACGCCGCCCGTGAGGCGCGCTGGCCGAAATCGGCGAGCAGCTTTGCGATCTCGGCGGCGGGCCGCGCCGCGCTGAACAGAAACCCCTGCACCTCGTTGCAGCCTTCGGCGCGCAGCCAGTCGAGCTGATCCTCGGTCTCGACGCCTTCAGCGGTCGTGGTGATGTTGAGGCTACGGCCGAGTCCGGAGATCGCGCGCACGATCGCGCCGCAATCGGGCCGCTGCGCCAGATCCTTCACAAACGAACGGTCGATCTTGATCTTGTCGAACGGGAAGCTACGGAGATAGCTGAGGCTGGAATAGCCGGTGCCGAAATCATCCATGGAGATGCTGACGCCGAGCTCGCGCAATTGATGCAGGATCGCAAGATTGGCATCGGTCTCCGCCAGGAAGATCGACTCGGTGATCTCGAGCTCGAGTCGTTTCGGCGACAGGCCCGATTGCGCAAGCGCGGAAATCACGACCTGGACCAGGTTGCGGCTGCGGAATTGCGCCGGCGACAAATTGACCGCGACCTTGACGTCGACAGGCCATTTCACCGCCTCGGCGCAGGCCTCGCGCAGCACCCACTCGCCGAGCTGGGTGATGAGGCCGATGTCCTCGGCGACCGGAATGAATTCCGCCGGCGAGATCATGCCCTTGTCGGGATGACGCCAGCGCAACAGCGACTCGAAGCCGGAGATGCGGTCGGACGCGATCGACACCAGCGGCTGGTAGTGCAGCTCGAACTCGCCATTGGCGAAGGCGCGGCGCAGATCGAGCTCCATGTCGCGGCGCTTCTGCGCCTGGAGGTCCATCTCGCGCTCGAAGAAATGATGCACGCCGCCGCCGTCGGATTTCGCCCGGTACAGCGCCATGTCGGCATTGCGCATCAGCTCCTCCGACGTCGTGCCGTCACCGGGCGACAGCGCGATGCCGATGCTGGCGCCGATCACCATCTCCTGGCCGTCGAGGTCGTAGGGCGCCTTCAGCATGTCGATCAGCAAAGTCGCGCAGGCGCTGGCTTCGTTCGGCGAGACGTCGGCCGCCAGGATCACGGCGAACTCGTCGCCGCCAAGCCGGGCCGCGAGATTGCCGCCGCGGACCGCGGTGGTGAGGCGTTCGGCAACTTGCTTCAGCAGGCGATCCCCCACCGGATGCCCGAAGGAATCATTGATGTTCTTGAACAGGTCGAGATCGATATAGAGCACGCCGACCCGTTTTCCGCCGGCCTGGTCGAGCGCCTGCTTCAAGCATTGTTGAAAATGTTCGCGGTTCGGCAGATCGGTGAGCCCGTCATGGTGCGCCATGTGGGCGATCCGCGCCTCGGCCTTGCGCCGCTCCGTGATGTCGACCACCGCGACCAGATAGCCGTCGCGATCGTCGAAGGCGACGCGGCGACCGAAAGTGAGCACCTCGATCTCGCTGCCGTCGGCACACAAATGGCGCCAGTTGCGCGAGGAATGATAGGTGTCGCCGATGCGTTCGAGCGCCTCGGCGTGGCTGTCCCACTCGTCCTCGGGCCAGATCTCGTGCAGCTTCATCCGCAGGAAGGTGGCGCGGCTGTAGCCGTAGTGCTGGACCGCGGCATCGTTGACGCTGAGAAATTCCTTGGTCTGTGCCTCGAACACCCACATCGGCATCGGGTTGTTGTCGAACAGCAGACGAAACGAGGCGTCGCGCCGCTTCAACGCGGTGACGTCCGAGATCGTCAACGAGACCAGATCGGCAAAGGCGGTGGCACTGAGCCGAAGGTAACGTCCGTCGTCTTCGATCTCCAGCTGCTCGCCGCGGCCGCCGGAGACGACCTTGAGCAGGAAGTCCATGATTTCGGGCGAGGCCAATAGCGTATTCCCCTCGCCGATCCGCCGCCACAACAGGCCCGCGCTCGCGGCTTTCAGCAGCGCTCCGGCGCTCTTGTTGTGGTGCACGATCTGGAGATCGAACGGCTTGCCCGCGGCATCGCGCAGCGTCGCCAGAGAAACCACGGCGTCATCGGTCGACGAGAAGATCGCGTCCAAAAGATTGTATTGCGCACCGCGCTCGTTGATATAGGCGCCAACCAGCGTAGCGCCCCAGCGCGAGGCGGTCGGCAGCGCCAGCACATCGTAGGTCCGGACCATGCCGTCGCGCACGCAATGGGCGCTTGCCTGGTGCGGCCGTCCGTTCTCGAGCGCGCTCGCCACAGCTTCCGACAGCGCCGTGGCGCAATCGGGCGAGAGCTCCGCAACGGGGATATCCCAGCGCTCCTCGCCGAGCCATTCCTGCACGTAACGGCCGCTTCGCGACAATTCGAGCGCGCCATCGTTCTTCAGCAGCGCGATGTGGTCGGCGAGCCGTCCGAGGCTCCCAAGCATCACGTCCTCATAGCGCGGCAGCCGTTCGCCCGGCTTCAACGCGGCACGCCATTTGCGTTGAAGCACCGGGATGTCGTCAAACATTTCGGCGGCCGGTTTTCCCGGCATCTTCTTCGCGGCAGTCATTGCAGTCCCCAACGCACTTTCCCTGGGGCATCCAATGCAGCCGCGCTTAATGCCGTGTAAAAAGGACGCAGCCGCGGGTTCCATTCGGCGATTATGACAGTTTTAAGTCAGGTGTTGGTTAGTGCGCGTTAGAGACTATGACGGTTGCCTAAAATGCGATGCGTGCGCGCGAGAGTGAAGTTATGGCGCACAGCCGCGCATTCTCGCGGCGCATTTCGCCCGAGCTTTGTCTGATCGCCTCACCCTCGAATGAAAGAGGGCGCAGGGAAGACCGGGAGCCGGCTGGCACCCGCGGTCCACTGTGCGAAACTGTGGTGAGAAATCTGCACAGCGGCATACAGGTGTAGCCAGGACATCCCGGCCTTCCCTGCGCAGTAGTTGGAACGGCTTATGTCGCGCTCTCCCCGGGGAGCGATGCACTATTGCCCCCGTCGCCTTGCAGATGGCTGATGCGCGCGCCCGGTTGGGCAACACGCACCACCACAAGACTTGGCGCACAGACCCCGGGCGCCAGGACGACACGATTTGGCCGTACGTGGATCACGCCGGTCGTGCGTGCGACGTGCTTCGCTCACGGCTGCCCGCCCTGCGATCACCTTCGCACCAGTGTGGCCCACGTCCACCGCCGCCCGGCCCGCATTCGTGACGATCGCGATACGCCCCTCTTCCTTGGGCCGGGTTGATGCGATGGATACGCCCTTTCCGAATTTCGGTAAAGTGGAATATTTTCAACCTTGCGGATTGACCGACCGCCTGGGTGTTTTGTCCGAAGCCCGGATGGAGCGAAGCGTAATCCGGGGTTCTCGCCCGCAGATGCAGCGGCCCCGGATTGCGCTTCGCTCCATCCGGGCTACGAAGGCACCGCCAACCTTTCAATTACCAGATCGAGCAGCGCGCGCAGGCGCGCCATGCGCCTGAGATCGCGGTGATAGCCGACATAGGTGTCGCGGCCGGGCGGCGTCGCACCGATGTCGAGCGCGACGAGCCGGCGGTCGCGGTCGCCGAGGGGACGCGGCAGCACCGCAAGTCCGCCGCCATTTGCGCAAAGCTCAGCCTGCGCCTGCCGGTTGTTGCTGCGCGAGGCAATCTCCGCATTCGGCAGCGTGCCCTTCAGCCAGACCGCGTCGGGCATGTCGGCGAATTCGGCATTCATGGTGACGACACGGGCGCCGCTTCCGTCGCCGGCATGCGGCAGCTTGCTGCCCTTCTTGCCATACAGCGCATAGGGAATGTGGAGCAGCTTTCTCGAGATCACCTCGGGCTCGCTGAACGGCTTGATGCGGAAGACGAGCTCGGCTTCGCGCCGCGGCAGGCTATAGAGGCGCGCATCGGTCAGGAGCTCGACAGTCACCTTGGGACGACGCTTGCCGAAGGCGGCGATCACCGGCGACAGCATCACCGCGCCGAACCAGTCCGACGACGACAGGCGTAGCAAGCCGTCGAGCTGCGTCTCCGCACCGGTGGCGTGGCGCTGAAGCGCGAGCGCCTCCTCCTCGATCCGCTCGGCGTGGCGCAGCACGGCGGCGCCCTCGTCGGTCAGCACGAAACCATCGGCGGTGCGCTGGAACAGCGTTTGTCCCAGCGCGGTTTCGAGCGCGCGAAGCCGCCGCCCCATCGTCGGCTGGGTCTGGCCGATCTTGCGCGCGGCAGCGCCGAGCGTGCCTTCGCGCGCAATCGCCAGGAAGATGCGCAGGTCACTCCAGTCCATCGGAGTCCCTCATACATAAATGCACGATCATTGTACGCTCTTATTCCTACCCATGCAAAATTTCATGAGCATATTGGAGGCCGACAACGGAGCAAGACGATCATGACGAGACAATCGACGATGCGGGCTGCGATCCTGGAGACCCACAACGCGCCGCTGCGCCTCTCAACCGTCTCCACGCCCGAGGTCGGCCCGCACGAGGTGTTGGTGCGGGTCCGCGCGAGCGGGGTCAATCCGCTCGACACCAAGATCCATGCCGGCGCGGCGGCGCATGCGCGCCATCCGCTGCCCGCCATTCTCGGAATCGATCTCGCCGGCGTGGTCGAGCAGATCGGGCGCAAGGTCGCGCGGTTCAAGCCTGGCGACGAAGTCTATGGCATGACCGGAGGCGTCGGCGGCGTGCCGGGATCGCTCGCTGAATTCGCCGCGGTCGACGCCGACCTGCTGGCGTTCAAGCCCGCTAATCTGAGCATGCGGGAAGCGGCTGCCCTGCCCCTGATCGTCATCACGGCCTGGGAAGGCCTGATCGACCGCGCGGCGTTGAAGGCCGGCCAGAAGGTTTTGATTCATGGCGGTGCGGGCGGCGTCGGCCATGTCGCAATCCAGATCGCGCGCGCCTTCGGAGCAGACGTGTTCGCGACCGGCTCCACGGCACAACGTGCCATCATCGGAGGCTTCGGCGCGACGTTCATCGAACGCGACACCGCGGTTGAGACTTACGTCGCGGCACACACCGGAGGCCGCGGTTTCGACATCGTCTACGACACCGTCGGCGGCAAGGTGCTCGATGCCTCCTTCGAATCCGTGCGCCGTTTTGGCCATGTGGTGAGCGCGCTAGGCTGGGGCGCGCATGCGCTTGCGCCGCTGTCGTTCCGCGCCGCCAGCTATTCCGGTGTGTTCACACTGCTGCCGCTGCTATCCGGCGAAGGCCGCGCGCATCACGGTGAGATCATGGCGGAGGCGACGCGCCTGGTTGAAGCCGGCAAGCTCGCGCCGCTGGTCGATGCAAGCCGCTTCACGCTGGAGAGTGTAGGCGATGCCTACGCTCTGATCCAGGATCACGCCGCCAAGGGCAAGCTGGTCGTCGACATCTGAGGTGGGGCTCGTAGCCCGGACGGAGCGCAGCGCAATCCGGGGTTCTCGGCCAAGACACGCGAAGGTCCCGGATTACGCTTCGCTCCATCCGGGCTACGGCGCTGCGGCGCTTCGCGCAACTAGTCCTCGCTGGCTGCCGCGGAGCGCTTGCGCAAGTAAGCCTGCGACAACAGGAAGAACAGTGCGCGCTCGCCATGATACTTGGCGGACGGCCGGGTGCGCTCGAAGCCATCGGCAAATATCTTGCCGGACTGGCACACCTGCCATCGCCAGCCAAACCGCTTACGCCTGGTGATGATCACTTCAAACATGCCGACGGGCTTGGTCCCCTGCTTCTGCCGGTCTCGCAAGACATGCGCCTGCTCCGGCCTCCCCCGTTAGACGGATGCCCGACATATAACGCAGCAGGACGGAAAGAGAATAAAATTGATTATCGGAAATCCGTATCTTCCACCGGCTATGACGAAGTCGCGACGCTCGCGGAATAAGCCTGTGCTGGCGGTGTTTATCGATTCCTTCAACGCTGCTTGGTAGCCTGACAAAGGTATTCAAGTCGGAACACAAGACGCGTATGCCCGGTAAGCGAACGCTCACCGGGCATTCACGCCGCAGCTCAGCGGCCGACTCGCGCCTGAAGATGCGCAGGATAGCGATCGCCCTGCACGGCTACCTTGGACAGCACCCCTGCAATTGCAGCGAGATCCGCGTCCGACAGCGTCACCGCGGCCGCGCCGAGATTTTCCTCGAGCCGGTGCAGCTTTGTTGTGCCGGGGATCGGCACGATCCACGGCTTCTGCGCGAGCAGCCAGGCCAACGCGATCTGCGCCGGCGTCACCTTCTTCACTGCGGCGATCTCGCCGAGCAGATCGACGAGGGTCTGATTGGATTTGCGTGCGCTGGATGAGAAGCGTGGCACGATGTTGCGGAAGTCGCTCGCATCGAACGTCGTGCTCTCGGTGATCGCGCCGGTCAGAAAGCCCTTGCCGAGCGGGCTGAACGGAACGAAGCCGATGCCGAGCTCTTCCAGCGTCGGCAGTATCTCCTGCTCCGGCTCGCGCCACCACAGCGAATATTCGCTTTGCAATGCGGTCACGGGCTGCACCGCATGGGCGCGGCGAATGGTCTGCGCGCCCGCCTCCGACATGCCGAAATGCAGCACCTTGCCGGCCTGGATCAGGTCCTTGACCGCGCCCGCGGTCTCCTCGACCGGCACGTCGGGATCGACGCGGTGCTGGTAGAACAGATCGATGCGATCGGTCTTCAGCCGCTTCAGCGCAGCCTCCGCCACCGCCTTGACGTTGGCGGGCCGGCTGTCGAGGCCGGCCTCGACCTTGCCGCCCTTGAAGCCGAACTTGGTGGCGATCACGACCTTGTCGCGGAATGGCTGAAGCGCCTCGCCGAGCAGCTCCTCGTTGGCGAACGGGCCGTAGGCCTCGGCGGTGTCGAAGAAGGTCACACCGCGCGCGACGGCGGTCCTGATCAGCGCGATCGCC
This sequence comes from Bradyrhizobium sp. Arg816, assembly GCF_029989365.1. Taxonomy (GTDB): domain Bacteria; phylum Pseudomonadota; class Alphaproteobacteria; order Rhizobiales; family Xanthobacteraceae; genus Bradyrhizobium. Next base: position 338,830 of record NZ_JAPRAQ010000006.1, read on the forward strand.
TGCGACGTCTCGGTCGCCGGGCCATAGCCGTAGCTCAGGCCCATGCAGCCGAGGCCGAGGGCCGAGACCTCGAGGCCGCTCTTGCCCAGTTTTCGCATCTGCATCGTCAGCTCTCCCTAGAGTTCATGTTCAGCGGCGAATTTAGGCCACACGCCGGTCTGCGATTAGATGATAAAATCGGTATGTACTGATGAGATGGATTCATGAATGACCCGCACCAACGTCAATGACCTCCTGGCCTTCCTTGCGGTTGCGCGCGAGCGCAGCTTTACCCGCGCGGCAGCCCAGCTCGGTGTGTCGCAGTCGGCGCTCAGCCACACTGTGCGCGGCCTGGAGGAACGGCTCGGCCTGCGGCTGCTCACCCGCACCACCCGCAGCGTCGCACCAACGGAAGCGGGCGAACGTCTGCTCCGCAATGTCGGGCCGCGCTTTGTGGAGATCGACGCAGAGCTGTCGGCGCTGACTGCGCTCCGCGAGACGCCGGCGGGCACCGTCCGCATCACCACCGGCGAGCACGCCGCACAGACGGTGCTGTGGCCGGCGCTCGCAAAGCTGCTGCCGCGCTACCCCGATCTCAAGGTCGAGCTCGTCGTCGACTACGGCCTGACCGACATCGTCGCCGAGCGCTACGACGCCGGCGTACGCCTCGGCGAGCAGGTCGCCAGGGACATGATCGCGGTGCGGATCGGACCGGAGATGCGCATGGCCGTGGTCGGCGCGCCCGCCTATTTCGCCGCGCGGGGCAAGCCGAAGCTGCCGCAGGATCTCACCGAGCACAATTGCATCAACCTCCGCCTGCCGACCTATGGCGGGATCTATGCCTGGGAGTTCGAGAAGCGCGGCCGCGCGATGAAGGTGCGGGTCGACGGCCAGCTGGTGTTCAACACCGGCCTGCTCAGGATGAATGCCGTGCTGGCGGGGCTTGGTCTCGCCTATATCCCCGACGATCTCGTCAAGCGCGAGATCGCCGACGGCCGGCTGATCCGCGTGCTCGCCGACTGGTGCGCACCGTTTGCGGGCTATCACCTGTATTATCCGAGCCGTCGGCAGCCGACGCCGGCGTTCGCCGTGCTGGTGGAGGCGCTGCGGTATCGGAAGTGAGGGGCGCGGCCCTCCTCCTCGTCATCGCGAGCGCAGCGAAGCAATCCAGAATCTTTCCGCGGAGGGACTCTGGATTGCTTCGCTGCGCTCGCAATGACGATGGGGGAGACCCGACGCTATATCGGCCAGATCAGCGCGCGACGACTTCCACTTCGCCGTCGACGCCGTTGACGACGTTGAAGCCGCGCTCGTAGACCTTGCCCTCGTTCTTGGCGATGGCGCGGTATTCGCCTTCGGAGAGCACGACGCGCGGGAAGGCGCCGATCGATTCCTTGATGACGTCGCCGCCGGGCGTCAGCACCGACCAGGCGGTGTTGGCGAGCGCCTCGCCGCCCCTGTCGCTGACGAGCTTGAGCGTGATCACGGCGGCGCGGTGGGTGATGGTGACGTCGGTGAGCTTGCCGGCCTGGACGCGGATGTCCGAGCGCACCACCGAATTGGCGTCGCCGTAGTTGGAGATGATGTAGTAGGTGCCCTCCGGGATCAGCACGACGTCGCCGGCGGCGACGTTCGGCACCAGCGAGGCGCGCTCGCCAGACTCGAACTGGCTACCCTTGTAGATCGCGAACGAGATCTGGTTCTGCGGAATGCGGCTGGTGCCGACGCGCCCCTCGATGCGCAGGCCGCCGGCCGGCAGCACGAAGGATTCGCGGTCGGTCTCGGCCTTCAGGCTGACGGTGCGCACCGCACTGACGAGACCAAAGGCGACGTGCACGACGTAATTGCCCGGCGGCAACACGATGTTCGGCGTGGCGTTCCGATCCTCGCGGATCAGCTTGAAGGTGCCGTTCTCGTCAGGACGGTCGGCAAACACGCGCCAGACCAGGCCGCTGGTGATCGCGGGCGTGTCCTTGCCGTATTTCGCGGTCAGCGACAGAACGCCCTGGCCGGGCACGGCCGCGTTGAGCGGCGGGGCCGCCGGCACGGTGCTGACCGCGGGCGGCGGCATGCTGGGCGTGTTCGGCTGGAGCAGGGTCGGCGGCAAGCTCGGCGGCGCAGCGCCCGGGCCGGAGGGGGGCGCGAGGCTGACAGCGCCGCCGGGGTCGGGCACCGAGGCGGGCGGCACCGGGGGCGGACGATCGGAGAAAAGCTGCGCCTGGGCAGCATTTTGACCAAGGGTATAGAGGCAGGCAGCAAGGATCAGCGTCGGCAGCAGCAATGTGCTGCGCCGCCATCCGATGATGCCGTCACCCCCGAGAGTCATGCCACCTGCTTTTCACCGAAAACGCGGCAAATTCAAGCCTCCGAATCCCCAGGGAATACGGCCGGATACAGTTCTTTGGAACCCGGTTGACGCCTGCGTGATTAAACGGGAGGCAGCCGGTCCTCGCCACACTCCTGCCCCCTGCTTCCCGAACGGTATAAACCATGCTTTGCCCTCGTTCTGGCGGAGCGGAAGTACGGCGCCTACTCTGGTGTGAGGGCTGGCCCGGGGTAGGAGGGTTTCGGTGCTTGATATCTTGAAGGGTCGGGGCGTGAACGGCTCCAATGGAGAGAAGGTCGGTCTTGGCAGCGTGCGACGGCCGGTCATTGGCCTGGCGCTCGGCGGCGGCGCGGCGCGCGGCTTTGCCCATATCGGCATCCTCAGAACCCTGGCCGCCAATGGCATCGTGCCTGACGTCGTGGTCGGCACCTCGATCGGCGCCGTGGTTGGCGGCCTCTATGCGGCCGGCCGGCTCGATACGCTGCAGGAGTGGGGACGCAGCCTACAGGGGATGCGCAACATCCTCGGCTATCTCGACATCCGACTGAGCGGCTCCGGCCTGATCGGCGGTGAGAAGCTGGCAACCCGGCTCGAGGATGCGGTTGGCCAGACCCTGATCGAGGATCTTCCGATCAAGTTCGCCGCCGTCGCAACCGAGGTCCGTACCGGCCACGAGATCTGGCTGACGCGCGGCCGCGTGGTCGACGCCATGCGCGCCTCCTACGCCCTGCCCGGCATCTTCTCGCCCGTCCTGATCGGTGACCGCTGGCTGGTCGACGGCGCACTGGTGAATCCGGTGCCGGTCTCGGCCGCCCGCGCGCTTGGCGCCGAAATCGTCATCGCCGCAAATCTTTCCAGCGACATCTTCACCCATTCCACGACGATCTATTCGCACGGCGCGGTGCCCGAGACGGTCCCGCCGGCGGCCGAGGCGACCACGGCGAAGCGACGCTTCCCGCGATTGTTCTCGCCCGAGAAAACCATGAAGCGCGAGTTCTTCGGCAGCGCCGGACGGCCCGGCATCTCCTCGGTGATGGTCGACGCCTTCAACATCATGCAGGACCGCATTACCCGCGCGCGCCTCGCCGGCGATCCGCCCGATCTCCTGATCACGCCGCGGGTCGGTCATTTCGGCTGGTTCGACTTCCACCGCGGCGAGGATCTGATCGCGCACGGCACCCGTGCCGCCGAGCGCGCGCTGGAGTCGATCCAGGAGGCGATCGAGGTGCTCGCACCAGCGCCCGCGGGCCACGCGCCCAAAGCGGGCGAGTCCAAGGCAGACGAGTGAGCCCGACGAGTGAGGCCGCTCAGGCCGTCTTGATATAGTCGCGCAGGGCTTCCTGCTCGGCCTCGTATTCCTGGACGCGGCGCTTGACGATGTCGCCGATCGAGATCAGGCCCACCACCTTGCCGCCGTCGACGACGGGCAGATGGCGGAACTTGCCGGTGGTCATCGTCTCCATGAGCTCGGCCACCGTGTCGGTCTCCTTGCAGGTCACGACCTTGCGGGTCATGACCTGGGAGACCGGCTCCTCCAGCGCGCCGGCGCCGCGCTCGCCGATCACGCGCACGATGTCGCGCTCGGACAGGATGCCTTCGAGCCGGCTCTGGTTCATCACCAGCACCGCGCCGATCTTCTTCTCACCGAGCAGCTTGACCGCGGCAGCCAGCTTGGCGTCGGGCTCGACGCTCATGATCTGGTGGCCCTTGGTGTTGAGAATGGAACGTACCGTCATTGTCGGCCTCCCTGAATCGGATCCGTCCGCATTTCGCGGCCGGACTTGTTCGTCGAGTCTTCAACTAACAGTTTAGGCGCCGGTTGCACGCTGAGGCGCTTTGCGAAGCATCGCCGCTAGCGGCTTGTCGCTTCGGAACATTCTTCTCGGGAATGATGGATGAATTCGGGCGGCGCCGCAAGCGCCGCTTCAAATGCGGTTTGAAATGTCCTGTGATGACGCATCCGCAGCATCGTTTCGCACGCGCGGCACGGGATCGAACAGCGCGAACAGCAGAAGGCCCGCGAAGAAGCCGCCGATATGCGCCTGCCAGGCGACGCTCGTGGTTTCGGAATCGACCCCGATCGCGCCGACGCCGAAGATGATGTTGACGCCGAACCAGACGGCGAGGAAGCCGACCACCCGCCCGTCGCGCAGTGCGCGCGACAGCGGCAGTGCCGGAACCCTTGCGGCGGTATCGGCGTCTGATCGGCTGAACGACAGGAAGCTGCCGCGGACAAAGGCAAAGCGGATCGCCGCCGCCATCGCGCCGGACACCGAGGCCGAGGCGCCGATCATCGGCGCCACCGCGTGCTCATGGGTGACGAGATGGGCGAGCGCGCCGGCCGCTGCCGTCACAGCGAGAAACAGGAAGAACCTGATCGCGCCAAAGCGCCGCGCCAGCGCGCTGCCGAACGGCAGCAGCCACAGCACGTTGAAGCCGAGATGGGTCAGATTGGCGTGCAGCAGCGAATAGGTGACGAAGGTCCAGACCTTGGCGCCGGCGCCGCCGGGGATCTGCAGATTGAGCAGCGAGGAATCGTAGCGCTTCGGGATGAAGCCGAAGACGTCGATGGTCCAGTTCTCGAGCTCCGGCGGCAGCAGCACCCGCAGATGAATCACCGCCAAAAGGAGGATATAGGCGGTCAGCGCGACCGGCAGCGTCAGGATCGGCTCGCGCGGAGCTTCCTCGACAACGGCCGGTAGCTCCGGCGGAGAATCTTGCGGGGAATCCAAGGCAGTTTCGCTTTCAGGCGCGATCGGAGCGACAGGCTTAACGACAGGCCTTGGAGATAGTCGCCTTTGCCGGCCTTGCGCAAGTGCACAAAAGGAAAAGGCAGGGCCCTGGGAAAGCCCTGCCTGTCCGTGTCGGTCTTCCGGTACCCAGAGGAATAAGGTGTATCCCCACCCCTCCCCGCGGCCCGTGACCAAACTGTTTGACGCCCGTGTACAGGCCCCGCCGAAAACCTGGATGAAAGCGGCGAGGCTTGCGACCGCGGTCACCATAGCAGGCGGGCGCCGGACGGAAAGCGCATAGTTAATTTAACGTTAACGACGCAAAGACCGCCTCCGGGGGCCCGAAAACGCCTCCACGGCATGGACGCTGCAAATCCCCTCCTGCACAACAATGAAAGGGATCGCGGGTGCACTGAAGCGGGACAGGTTTGTCCCGCGAGCTAGCGCCCCGGGGTAAGCGTTCAGTCATGAAACATCCGTCGAGCCGCGCGTTCTTCGCGTATTGGGACAAGAAGCGCGGCACTGCGCGGGCCCCTGATCGGGCCGATATCGACCCGGCCGCGGTCCGCGGCCTGCTCGGCGATATCTTCGTGCTGTCCTGCGAGCAAAACCTCGGCTTCCCGTTCCGCGTCGCCGGCACGCGCGTCTGCGCGCTCGCGGGGCTCGACCTCAAGGACCAGAGCTTTGCGGCGCTGTTCACCGAGACCAGCCGCAGCGAGATCGAGGAGATCACCACGATCGTCGCCGACGAGACGTTAGGTGCGATTGCCGGCGTCACCGCTGCGCGCGAGGACGGCAGCAAGGCGCATCTCGAGCTGCTGCTGCTGCCCTTCAACGCCCGCCCGCATACACCGGTGAGTGTCACAGGCGTGCTCGCACCGTTCAACGACGAATGCGGCGCGTTGTCCGCATTCGCCCTCACCTCCTGGCGCTATCTGCATCAGCCGGAGAAGCTGCTGCCGCGCGCGATCCGCAAATTGCAGATCGCACGCGGGCTGATGGTGTATGAGGGGCTGAGGTAATTTTCGCTTCGATGTGGGCGAACGACGCGACTTCGATGCAGCCTCTCACCGGATGACACAGCCATGTCCGACATGATCGATTTCGGTACGCTTCAGCTCCGCTTCCTGCACAGCAAGGATGACACCGGCGGCAGCGTCGACATCTTCGAGATGACGTTGCAGCCGAATGCGCGGATGCCGATCCCGCATTATCACGACCGCTGGGACGAAACCATCTACGGGCTGTCCGGCGTATCGACCTGGACGATCGACGGCAAGCAGAACGATCTCGGCCCTGGAGAATCGGTCTTCATCAAGCGCGGCATCGTACACGGCTTCACCAACCGTTCGACGGGCCCGGCGACGTGCCTGTGCATCCTGAGCCCCGGGGTGCTGGGCCCGCAATATTTCACGGAGATGAGCGCACTCCTGTCGGCCGGCGCACCACCCGATCCCGCGAAGATGAAAGAGACGATGCTGCGCTACGGACTGGTGCCGGCGCCGGCGGCGTGAGCCGGGCTCGCGATCCATCATTGGAACCTTACCTGCGCCAGTACGTTTTTCAGTGTGTCGGGCAAGTGTCTGCACGGCAACGCGGCTCGGCCGGAGACGATGCGTTTGCTCACCGCCGAGCCTCCGTCGAGGGACGGTTACCCGTGATGGAGCACGCGACCAGAGTTGGTAATCGCCTGTTAGCTGCTTTACCGCCGGCCGACTTCGCCTTGCTTGCACCGCATCTTCGGAAAGTACCGCTCCAGCACGACGCAGTCCTGATTCGATCGGGCGACCGGATCGAACACCTTTGCTTCCCGTGCAGCGGCGCGATCGCTCTCATCATGGAGTTGCCGAACGGACAGTCGGCCGCGACCGCCGTGATCGGCAACGACGGCGTCGTCGGCCTCATGACGGCGCTCGGCCCCGTACGATCTCCCCTGACAGCGGTTGTCCGCGTGGCCGGGACTGCACTGCAGATCTCGCCCGCGCGATTTCACGCGACACTCGCACGCAGTCCGGCCCTCGCAAGCGCGGTTCAAATCGCCGCCAGGGCGATGATGACGCAATTCCTGCACGTCGCGGCCTGCAATGCGCTGCACTCCGTCGAAGCGCGCCTCGCCCGCTGGCTGCTGCACATTCACGATCGGACGGATGGCGGCGGTGACGTCCTGCCCTTGACGCAAGAGACGTTGTCGGAATTGCTCGGCGTCCGGCGTACCACGGTCACGCACGTCGTCAGCGCACTTCGCGCGTCAAGGGCGATCAAATCCAATCGACGCGGCCAACTCGAGATCGACAGGCACCGGCTCGAGGTCGTCGCATGCGAATGCTACAAGGTGATGAGCCGCAGGATCGATCGGATCGTCTCGCAGGATGCCGTCAGGCTGCTTCACGCCGCGCCCGTGCGGAACGGCTGCCCGCCCCCGGCCTTCCCGTTCGCCAAGACCGATTCATAGACCCAGGCCTCTCTGGCGAACCATTCGTGCGTCGCCGCGCACATCCCGCAATATGTGCGCGAAAAGAACACTGTACTGCATCGAAATCTCTCGCGATCCATCTCGATGCCCGTCGAAATGGCGCGGCCCGTTTCCGGGCATTTGATCATCACCATACCCATCCTGATTTCCTCCAGCTCGGCATCACCTCACGGCAAGGCACCCGCCGCCATCGGCCGGACGGCGTCTCTTCTGACGAAGACGCTCGTCCAGCCGATCCACGCGGCCGGTCGCCTCGATTCAAGCAGCCCTATGCAGAACCCGGTTGAAGCTCTTCTTGATCGGCTCGGCCGTCTCGGTTGCGACCTTCTGGGCGAGGTCCCAAAGCTCCCGGTTTTGGCGAGAAGCCGCTTCAAAGGTCCTGCGGCTGTGGGTGGTGGAGAGGCTCACGACATCCGCAAACGACCTCGCATCCGCAAGCTGGGACAGGAATTCCAGCGCGGAGCTGGTATTGAGGTTGGATATTTCGATGACCTTGGTGCCGTAATCGGCGGCACGCGTGGCATTGGTCGAACAGGCTTCGCGGAGAGCTTCGGTGATCTCCTCGGAAGCCGCCTTCATCCGCTCTAGATTTGCCTTGGCCCGCACGGCGCCTTGCTCGGCGAGATCGCCGAAGATCGCCTGGAAGTTGAAGAGTGGCTTGTCGAAACTGGGCATTGCACCACCATTAGCCGTCCCATTCGGCGCAGTGGCGTTCGTCTCGGCTTTCAGATTGGCATCATTCATGGTCATTCATCCCCTCACGCGAAACCAGATAATGGATTGAAGACTCCCAGAAGCTCCCGGGTGCGGACCGCACCGGGAAACCAGTGCCCCTACTCTCAAATGGAGGGATGCTGCTGCCGATATGCCGCTTTCGCCCCCTGCCGGAACCAACTATGACCAACCAAAATCGGGTCTTCGGTTCGCTTTCGGACTCTCGACTTGAATAAATTCGATTCAAGCGACGACGCGCCGCGGGCGGCGTTTTTGCTTCCTCGAAGTTGTCGCGATTCCGTCCGCCAACTTGAGATCAGTCCGGCAAGCGGTTCGGAGACGCCGGCGCCAGTGGCCTTTCTCGGGGTGCGTGGCGAGGATTCGGCCGTTTCCAGATGGCGCCCTGTCATTGCTTGATTGCGAGTTGATCGGGCCGCTCCGCAGCGCACCGCATTGAACGATACGTCGCATCGCCAATACGGCGCTGCGCTGCGTCCGAGGCAAAAGACCGGTGGCATCTCGTCAATGTCAGACGCCACCTCGCATTCCCGCGGCGGATTGTCAGCTCACGGCATCGCCAGATGCCAGGCGCCGTTCAGAAAGCCGTCGCCGGTGATGTCGCCGGGCTTCTGGTCCTTGGCGAAGGTGTAGAGCGGCTTGCCTTTGTAAGCCCACTGCCTGGAACCGTCGTCGCGGGTGATGACGGTGTAGCCGTCGCCCGCGGCATCGCTCGCCTCCGCCTTCAGCACCGGCCAGTTTGTCGCACACGGTCCGTTGCAGGCCGACTTGCCGTCCGCATCCTTGTCGAAGGTGTAGAGCGTCATGCCCTTGGCGTCGGTGAGCACGTTGCCCTTGTCGGACTTGCCGGTCTTGGTCGGCGGCGCGGCGAAGGCCGCGGGGATGATGGCGAGCGATACGGCGAGCGTGAGCGCGAGGCGGATCGAGGACGTCATGGTATCTCCTGTCATGCAATTGGCTTGCATGGGGTAGGACGCCGCGCAACGCTTCGTATTCCTGGGATCGCGGCAAAGATATTTTTCGCTGCGCGCATCGTCGCGACGGAATAAACTGGAATGGGTGAGACCGACCAACGGACCGACATGAGCAAGCCGCACTGGCGTCCCGCGCGCGCCTCCGACCTGGTCGCGATCAGCGCGATCGCAGCGCGGATCCATCCCGATCTTCCCGAGAGTCCCGAGGTGTTCGCGGAGAAGATGCGGCTCTATCCCGATGGCTGCCGTCTGCTCATCGCCGGCGAAGAGATTGCCGGCTACGGACTCGCGCATCCATGGAAGCAGCACCGCATTCCGCCGCTCAACGGCTTCCTGCAACAATTGCCCGATGATGCGGATTGTCTCTACGTGCATGACGTTGCCGTTCTGCCCGATTTCCGCGGTGGCATCGCGCGCGATTATATTGCCGCGATCGAGAAGCTGGCGCGCGCATCACACATCACAACGCTCGCACTGGTCTCGGTCTACGCCACACGGCCGTTGTGGGAGCGTCTCGGCTTTCGGCCCGTCGCGGCGGATGCGGAAGCGCGCGCAAAGCTCGCCTCCTACGGCGAAGGCGCGACCTACATGCTCCGCGACCTCGCTGCGACATAACGTCCCCTGCCCGACCGCCCCGGCTCACGCGGGCGTGAAGCCGCCCCCTCGAACCGGCTTCGATCAGCGCCCGTCGAAGGTGTGCGCGGGCCGTTTCCGGTCTCGCCGAAACGAGACTGGAAAATTTCCATGAAACTCACATTGTCGAAAGTTGCTTTGATTGCATTCGCTGCGGCGGCCGCGTTCAGCGCGACCAGTGCCAACGCGGCGCAGGTCCGGACCTATGGCTGCGATTCCGCCTTCTTCGAGGGCTGCGGTATCCTGGCCGAGACGCCGACCCCGGGCGGCAGAAGCCGCGTCAACCTCACTCACGACACCTCGCCCATCTACATGAAGCAGACCGACCCCCGCTACAGCTCGGCGATGCGTGATGCCGGTGGTGGTGGTGGTGGTGGTGGCGGCGGCGGAGGTGGTGGCGGCGGTGGCCGCTGAGTTCGCAGCTGGCGTTTCAGATGATGTCGCCGGCGCAATCCGGCGGCAACATTGCCGTCTGCACGGTCAGGCGCAGTTCAGCCCCGATGCTTTTTCTTCGCCTTCTTTTTTCCAGGCGCGCCCTTCAACGGCCACGGCGTGACCGCCGGCTCGGCATGGCCGGGCTTGTTCTTGTGCTTCTTTTTCTTTCCGAACGAAGGGGCATCGTCGAATTTCGGCCTGCGCTCGCCGTGGGCCTTGTCGCGGGGCTTGAATCCAGCCGCATCGCGCGGGCGCTCGTCGCGACGTTCGCGATGATCGCTGTCGCCGCTCTCGCGCCGCGGCGGCTTTGACCGCTCTTCCGAAGGCGCCTGCCGCGGCGGCGCAGCCGTCATCGGTTCGAGGCGGATATTGTCTTCCTTGTCCGGACGCTTGATCTTGGCAGCGAAGGACTCCGCGACCCGCTCGGAAATTTCGAACTCGGTCGTCGTGTCCATGATCTTGATGGCGCCGATGTCGCCCTTGTCGATGCCGCCGCGGCGGCAAATCATCGGCAAGAGCCAGCGTGCTTCCGCATTCTTTCTTCGTCCGATGTTGGCCCGGAACCAGACGCTGCCGTCCGCCATGCCGTGTTTCGACGACGATTTCCCTGATTTGGGTCGAGGCCTTTCGGGGCGATCATCGCCGCGCGAAGTGCGGGCATCGTCGCGCGGTGCGCGGACATTGTCGCGCTCGCGATCGTCGCGCGGCCGGCCAGCTCGCTCGCCGGGATCGATGATGTCTTCGGGCGACGGCAGCCGCGCGCGATAGAGCCGCGCGAGTGCGGCTGCGATATCTTCGGCCGACCGCTCGGCCAGCAGCGCCTGCGCCAGCACCAGATCGTCCGCGGTCGTCTCCTCGGTGAACAACACGTCCTTCATGCGCTCGTGATCGAGCTTGCGGATTTCCTCTGCTTGCGGCGCGGTGCCCCAGACCGCCTCGATCCCCGAGAGATTGAGCAGCAGTTCCGCGCGCCGCCGCCGCGCGGGCGGCACCAAGAGGACGCTTGTCCCCTTGCGACCCGCACGACCGGTGCGGCCCGAGCGATGCTGCATGACCTCGGCATCGTTGGGCAGGTCGGCATGGACGACGAGGTCGAGGCTCGGCAGGTCGATGCCGCGGGCGGCAACGTCGGTTGCCACGCAGACGCGGGCGCGTCCGTCCCGGAGCGACTGGAGTGCCGTGGTACGCTCGTTCTGCGTCAATTCGCCTGATAGCGCGACCACGGAGAAGCTGCGCTCCAGCAGCGCCGCCTGCAAATGCCTGACGTGATCGCGCGTGCTGCAGAACACGAGAGCGCTCGGCGCCTCGTAGAAGCGCAGCACGTTGACGACGGCATGTTCGACATCACCGGGGGCGACCCGGATGGCGCGGTACTCGATGTCGGCATGACCGCCCTCGTCGCCGGCGACCTCGATCCGAAACGCCTGCTGCTGATATTGCTTGGCCAGCGCCACGATGCCGCGCGGAAACGTCGCCGAGAACAGCAAAGTGCGGCGTGTCTCCGGCGTGGTCTTGAGGATGAATTCCATGTCCTCGCGAAAGCCGAGATTGAGCATCTCGTCGGCCTCGTCGAGGACGACCACCTTCAATCCCGAGATGTCGAGACGGCCGCGCCGCAAATGATCGCACAGCCGGCCGGGCGTGCCGACGACGATGTGAGCGCCCGCCGCAAGCTCGCGCTGCTCGCGCCGCGGATCCATGCCGCCGACGCAGGAGACGACCCGCGCGCCCGCATGTTCATACAGCCACGCAAGTTCGCGCTGAACCTGCAAGGCGAGCTCGCGGGTCGGCGCCACGATCAGGGCGAGCGGCGCCCCGGCCTGCTCGAACCGCTCGGTATCGCCAAACAGATCCCTGGCCATGGCGAGGCCATAAGCGAGGGTCTTGCCGGAGCCGGTCTGGGCCGAAACCAGGAGGTCGCGGTCGGCGGCTTCGTCCGCGAGCACGGCGAGCTGGACGGGGGTGGGTGAATCATAGTTCCGCTCGGCCAAAGCGTGGGCGAGCGGCGGGGTCAGGGCCGGAAAAGACACGGGATGGAGAACCTTGGTTAATGTCAGGCGCGGAACGGTGAACCGGCGGACCTGAGTTGCGTGCGCGGCAAACGGCCCGGCCGCACGCTGGATGTGATCAGGGCGCTCTTTACGCCAAGTGCTCTGAAATCACCATGCCTATGATGCATGGCTTGACGGAAAGAACCGCGCCTGAAGGTTGCAGCGGACTTTCGCGGCCACCTCGATTAGCCTTGGCACAATCAGGCGAGGCTCAGGACGAGCTGTATTGGGAGAATAGCGATGCGATTGGCAGTCATTTCCGATATCCACGGCAACCTTGCTGCGTTGGAAGCGGTGCTGGCCGACATCAAGGCGCGCGGCGTCGATCGTACGGTCAACCTCGGCGATTGCGTCACCAGCCCGCTGTGGCCAAAGGAAACTTTCGAGGCTCTCCAGTCTCTGTCGTTGCCGACGGTGCGCGGTAATCATGATCGCTGGATTGAGGAGTTTCCAGACGACAAGCTCTCGCCGGCAGGTCTGTTTGCGCGTAGTGCATTGACCGCGGAGCAGCGCCGCGCACTTCACAGCCTGCCCTCCCAAATACGGCTGGACGACGGGATCCTGGCCTGCCACGGCACACCCGACGACGATACGACGTGCCTGCTCGAAGAAGCGCTCGAGGACGGCCGCTTCGTGCCCGCGCGTCGCGACGTGCTGACCGCGCGCCTTTCGAGCGCGCCAACGGCGCGTGTCGTGCTGTGTGGTCACAGCCACCGCCAGGCGGCTGTTCAGGGCCCGGGCGACCGCCTGGTCCTCAATCCCGGCAGCGTTGGTTGCCCGGTGTTCGCGGACATTCCTTTTGCCGCAAACCTGGAGCACCGCTCGCCTCACGCCCGCTACGCGATCCTCACGAAACGAACAAGAGGCTGGCAAGTCGAACTGCTGGCCCTGGAATACGACTGGGACGCCGCGTCCGCGCAGGCGCTCGCCAACGGCCGCCCGGAATGGGCGGAGGCCATGTTATCAGGACATGTCAAATAGCTGCCCTTGCCACGTCGGTCATTCGATCCCAAATCGTGCCTCACGAGAGAACAACGGGATGAAACATGGCCGACAAGATATCGCTTGCCGACAAACTCGCGACCTTTGGGGATTTCTGGTCGCCGCGCACGGTTACGACCTTCAACGATTGCGACGTGATGGTGGTGAAGGTGAAAGGCGAGTTCACCTGGCACAAGCATGACGACACCGACGATTTCTTTCTCGTCCTGAAAGGCAGTCTGGACATCGAATTGCGGGATCGCACGGTGACGCTCGGCCCGGGCGAACTCTATGTCGTGCCCAAAGGGGTCGAGCATCGCCCGGTGGCACGTGAGGAGGTTCACCTCATGCTCATCGAGCCGACCGGCACGCCGAACACGGGCGACAAGGCCACCGCCGCAGCACGCAAGCTCGCATAGAGGACAACGCTTGGCGCGGGTCTAATCCCTGGAGGTCGCCAGCTTGCTGAAGCGGCCGACCAGCCTCGCCCTTACCCGTGCGACTGTGTCCCTCGCCGCGCGGCTCAGGGCGCGGATGGCGCGCCAGGCGTCGGTTGCCTGCAGCCACGCCTTCACCTCGGAGAACTTGCCGTACGCCCAGGCGAACGCGGGAATCCGCATCAGCTTGTCGCGCGTGAGATGGAACAGGCGCTCGACCAGCACGAGCTTGAGCAGTTCGCCGATGATGAAGGTCACGGCGGCGCTCACGATCTGACCCGTTGCGGCGAGGTAGGCCGCCACCGGCTTGATCGGCTCCAGAATGATCACGGGCACGGAAAACAGGGCGAGCGAGGGATAAGGGGGCAGCGACCTGATCCAGGCGCGCAACCGCTTGAATTCGAAATGCCGGCCGATCCAGCGCGCGATTGGCCTCGCAACGGCCATGAAGACGGCATCCACCAGGAAGTAGATGGCCGCCAGGATGTAAGTAACGGGTTTCAGAATTCGCTTCACGATACCTCTCCCGTGAAGTGAAAGCCCGAACTTGGGCCTAAGTTTCACCTTAACATGGATAGATCGGGAATTCCCGATGGAACTTTTTGGGCGCCTTAGATCTCGGCATAGACCTCCAGCAAATTGCCGTCGGGATCGCGAAAGAACAGCGTCCGATGTCCGAACGACTGGTTCGTCGGCGGTGACAGCAGCGCCACGCCCTGCCGCACCAGTTCATCGGCACATTGATCGACCTCGGTCGCGGACACCTTGAAGGCCAGTTGCAGCGAGGCGCTGCCCGCCGGTGTCGGCGCGTCGGCCGCGGTCCGGCTCGGTCGCGCCAGCGCCAGCGTGTTGCCGCCCAGGCCGTACTCGATCCAGTTCGGCGAGAGCTCGCGCAGCAGGGTTAAGGCAAGAACGTCCTCGTAGAACCGGCGCATCGCCGCCATGTCGCGCACGAAGATGACTGTGTAGTCGATCGCGCGAATGGCGTGGAAGGGGGAGCGCCAGTTTGTTTCGGGTGTCTGTTTGTCTGTCATCTCGTCGTTCATTCCAAACTCTGGCTCGTAGCCCTTATGAAGCGTAGCGGAATACGGGGAGCCACGGGCGAGAACCCGGATTGCGCTGCGCTCCATCCGGGCTACAAGGTTCAAGAATTATCGCAACAAACCACCGCTGTAGCGCAGCTCGTACAGCGGTGCGCCATCATGCCGCGCGATCGTCTCGATGCCGTGGAAGCGATCGAGGGAGCCTTCAACCCCGTTGCGGTAAGTCATGCCTGCCTGCTCGAACAGGCGCGGTCCCCGATAAGGCTCCACGACGCTTACGCCCAACAGCGCCCGGCGCAGGAATTTGTAGATCTCGAGCAGCGTGGACCGATCCGTGATGTCCGCGCGGACGCCGCCGCTGTAGCTCATCGACCAGATGACAACGTCATCCCGTGACACGGTCTCTTGGCCAACGAAAAACCCCATCCCGAAATAGATATCGCGATAGGCATAAGGTGGCGCGCGATGCTCGAGCTGCTTGGAGCCGGCGAGCAGCGGCGCGGCCACGGTCGCGTCATCGTCCAGCCCCGCATAGGTGCGCCGCTTGGCCTCGACCAGGAACGTTGCGAGATCGTCCGGGATCGACGGCATCGCTCACTCCACCAGTTCCGGCCACGGCACGATGGTCGATTTCACCGTCTTCATCGCCATCGCATCCCTCACCGCCTGCGCGACGCCCTCTTCCGTGAACGGATAGATCGTCTGCATCTTCAGCCAGGGATACTTGTCACGGGTGCGGTAGAGCATGTCGACGCCAAGCGGCAGATCGTTGCCGGTAAAACCCCAGGATCCCAGGACGTTGAGGTCTTTGGTGCAGATGCGATGCCAGGAGGTCTCGATCGAACCGGCGTCAGTGAACTGACCCATCTCGACATAAGTGCCGCCGTCGCGCAGCATCTCGATGCCTTCGGGGCCGGCGGTCGGATGTCCCGAGCAATCCATCACGAGATCGGCGCCGAAATGGCCTACGATCTCACGCACGCGCGCGATGCGATCTTGCGGCGATTTGATCTCCTCGATGTTCACCGTCGCCTCCGCGCCGAACTCGCGCGCGAGCTTGAGCCGCGGCTCTTCCGGCGCACCGACGCAGATCACGCGCCCTGCTCCCATCTCCTTGGCGGCCGCGACCGCGAGAATGCCGATCGGACCCGAGCCCTGGATCACCACCGTGTCGCCCCAGGAAAAACCGCTGGCGCGGCTGGCACGGTTGAAGGCGCGGATGCAGGAGGTCAGCGGCTCCGACAGCGCGCCCAGCCGCAGCGACATGTCGTCGGGCAGCTTGTAGATCTTGGTGCCCGGCAGCATGTCGAGATCGACATAGACATATTCGGCCCAGCCGCCCCACATATGCGGCGCCTTGTCGAAGCCGAGATAGCGGCCGTAATAGACCGGCGTCAGGCATTTGTTGGCGGTCTGCGGATAGTGGATGCAGTAATAGCAGTGACCGCAGGGCATCAGCGGCGGGATCATCACTTTTGATCCGACCTTGAGCGGCTTGCTCATGAAGTCCTCGGTGAATTGGTCGCCGCATTCGACGATGATTCCGCCGAGCTCGTGGCCGAGCGTGAACGGCCAAGGCAGCGGCTTCGGCCAATGCCCTTTCAGGATGTGCAGATCAGTCCCGCAGACGCCGCAGGCGCCGACCTTGATCAGCGCAGCTTTCCGGCCGACCTTCGGCCATGGCACGGTGCGGATCACGGGCTCCGAGCCCGGCCCTGCGTGAGTGCAGACGCGGATCTGGTCCATGGCTGTTTCCTCGCTGCCCGTCTGTTATGATTGATGGTGCGGGCGTGAGGCAAAGCGTATGTGAGATGCACGGTCGTGCCAAGCGTGAGTCTCGCAGCCCGCACGGAGCGAAGCGACATGCGGGACCGGCGGCCCCGGATTGCGCTTCGCTCCATCCGGGCGACAAGGACAACGTCGATGCTACGTGACTATCAGCCAGCAGATGCGGAAGCGATCGTGCGCGTCGCTCTCGCGGCGTTCGCGCAATTCGAGCGGCACTATTCCGACTGGCCGTTGTTTGCCATCCATGTCGCGAAGATGCCGGAGCTTGCCAAAACCGGCGAGATCATCGTCGCCGAAGATGGCGGCCAGATCGTCGGCGCCGTCGCCTATGTCGGACCGCAAGCCCCGAAGCCGGCCTTCTTCGATCCGGCCTGGCCGGTCATCCGCATGCTGGTGGTCGATCCGGCCGCACGCGGCAAGGGCATCGGCCGGCAATTGACCGAAGAATGCCTGCGCCGCGCCGAGCGCGACCAGTCTCCGGCCATTGCCCTGCACACGACGCCGATCATGACGGTCGCATTGCCGATGTATCAGCGGATGGGATTTACCAGGGTTCGCGAGGCGCCGGATATTCTGGGCGTGCCCTATGCGGTTTACGTCAAGGCGCTGGGGTAAGATAACGTCGGCGTTGATTCTTTGACAGTCGTTGCGAATGACAAGCTGGACGAGCCGAACCTGCGCGGCAAATGCCATCGACATCCATTATTTACGGACCGGGGACGACAAGCCTGCGCTGATTGCGCTGCATGGTCTGACCGGAAGCGGTGCCTGCTGGACACCGTTGGCGCGTGCGCTCGAAGATCGGTACGACGTGATCATGCCTGATGCGAGAGGACATGGCGCGTCGAGCGCGCCGTCCGGCGGGTATCTGTACCGCGATCTCGCAGGCGACGTCATCGGCCTCATTGACGCGCTCGGGCTGACTGCCCCGATCCTGCTCGGCCATTCCATGGGCGGCATGACCGCCGCCGTGGTTGCGAGCGAGATGGGTACGGGCATTCGCAGCGTTATCCTCGCCGATCCGACTTTCCTGCCACCGGAGCGCCAGCGCGAGGTTTACCGGAGCGACGTCGCCGAGCAGCATCGCCGGCTTCTGGGGCAGGACAAGGATGAGGTACTGGCCGAGGCCCGGCGGCGGCATCCGCACCGCTCATCCGGGCTGCTTGACCTGATCGTTGATGCGAGGCTGCGGACCGAGATCAGTGCCTTCGAGGTTCTCACGCCGCCAAACCCGGATTATCGCGAGCTTGTCAAAGCCATTGCTGTCCCGAGCCTGCTTGTCGTCGGAGACAATGGCGTTGTCTCGGTCGATACGGCGCGCGAGCTGCAGGCGCTCAATCCACACCTTCGCCATGAGGTGATCGCGAACGCGGGCCATGGGCTACCGTATGACCGGCCGGATGAGTTTGCGGCGGCGGTCGGGTCATTTCTGGAGACGGTGGATGCGCCATACACCCAATTGTCTTGAGCACTCGCCGACGAACGTGTAAGGCCGCAACGTCCCACCCAGGTGATCGCTTGAACCCCCTGCCCCAAAATCCCGTGGCCGCGTCCGGATCGTTCGCGGCGATGAAGTCGGTGCCGTACCGGCTCCAGTTCATCGCCTACGTGCTGGCGATGATGGCGGACAATATCGAGCATGTGATCAGCTATTGGGTGGTGTTCCAGAAATTCCATTCGCCGACGCTGGGGGGCTTTGCCGTGCTGTCGCACTGGCTGCCGTTCCTGCTGTTCTCGGTCGCGGTCGGCGGGCTCGCCGACCGGTTCGATCCGCGGCGCATCATCCAATGCGGCATGCTGCTGTTCATCGTGGCCTCGGCCGGATGGGGCTTCTTCTTCATCACCGACACCATCCAGATGTGGCACGCGATGCTGCTGCTGGTGATCCATGGCTGCGCCGGCGTGCTGTGGCAGACGCCGAACCAGCTTCTGCTCTACGACCTCGTCGGTCCCGCGGATCTTCCGAGCGCGGTGCGCCTGAATGCGATGGCACGCTATCTCGGCATCCTGGTCGGCCCCGCCGTCGGCGGCGTCATCATGCTCACGCTGGGCACCTCGCACGGCATCATCTTCAACACGCTGTTCTACCTGCCGATGCTGCTGTGGCTGTTCTGGGCCCCGGTGCGCGACAAGAGCGTCGCGGTGCGGCGCTTCGCCATGCGCGGGCTTGCCGACATCGTGCTGACGATGCGCGCCATCGGCACGCAGCCGGTGCTATCAGCGATGACGTGGCTCGCCGGCCTCACCTCCTTCATGATCGGCAACGCCTATCACGCCCAGATGCCGGGCTTTGCCGGCGATCTCGGCCACGGCGATCCCGGCGTCTCCTACAGCGTTCTGCTCGCGGCAGACGCAGCCGGTGCGCTGCTCGCCGGCATCGCGCTGGAATCGTGGGGGCGGTTGAAGGGCACGCCGCACACCGCGATCACGCTGGCGATGCTGTGGAGCGTGGCGCTGCTCGGCTTCGCCGCGGTGCGGATCTATCCGGTCGCGATCGTGCTGCTGTTCTTTGCCGGCTTCTTCGAGCTGTCCTTCAACACCATGGCGCAGGCGCTGGTACAGTTGAACGCACCGCACGACATCCGCGGTCGCGTCGTCGGGCTCTACAACATGGCCGGGCTCGGGATGCGGGCCTTCAGCGGCATCACCGTCGGGCTATCAGGCGCGGCGATCGGCATTCACTGGTCGCTCGGGCTCTCGGCCGCGGTGCTGCTGGCGCTGCTGTGTCTTCTCTATGGGCGCGCGACGAGGAAGACAGCCGGTTGACTCTCGTCTCTCCCCACCGCACCCTCGAGATGGGCCTGAGGAGATGAGGCGTTGCGCAATCGCTGGGGCATTCTTGCGATCCTGTTCGTCGTGCGCCTCACCATCGCGTTCCAGTTCCAGAGCGTGGCCGCGGTCGCCCCGTTGCTGCAGCAGACCTTTGGCGTCGGGCTCGCCGATATCGGCATCCTGATCGGACTCTATTTCACCCCCGGCATCGTGCTGGCGCTGCCGGGCGGCGCGATCGGCCGGACCCTCGGTGACAAGCCGACGACGATCGCAGCGCTGCTGCTGATGACCGCGGGCAGCCTGGTCATGGCAACCACCGACATCTGGGGCTGGCAGATGGCGGGCCGGCTCGTCTCCGGCGCCGGCGGCGTGCTGCTGACGGTGCAACTCACCAAGATGGGCACCGACTGGTTCGCCGGGAAGGAGATCGCGACCGCGATGGCGATCTTCGTCAACTCCTGGCCGGCCGGCGTCGCGATCTCGCTGCTGGTGCTGCCGGCGATCGGCACGGCCTATGGTGCGGGCGCGGTGTTCCTGACGGCGGGCGCACTCACGGCAATCGGTATTGTGCTGATCACGCTGTATCAGTCGCCGCCGGAAGCCACAGTCAGCGCGGCCGGCCCAGGCCGGCTCGATCCCCTCGCGCTGCTGGCTGTGATCGTCGCGGGCCTGATCTGGGGATTCTTTAATGTCGGCTTCGCCATGATCTTCTCGTTCGGCCCCTCCCTGCTCGCCGAGCGTGGCTGGAGCATTGCGGCGGCAGGCTCCGCGATCAGCCTCGTGATGTGGCTGTCGGTGATCTCGGTGCCAGCTGGCGGCTATCTCGCCGACCGCTTCAAGCGGCCGCTCACGCTCGCGATCGCGGCGGGCCTCATGGTGGCCCTGCTGCTGGCCTGGCTGCCCCGGACCGATGCGGTGATCGCGATCCTCGTCCTGATCGGCCTGATCGGCGGCGTTCCGGCGGGCCCGATCATGAGCCTGGCGGCCCGCGTGCTGTCGCCGGAGACAAGGTCGATCGGCATGGGCGTGTTCTACACCCTGTTTTATGCCGCGATGATGGTCGGTCCGGCCGCGGCGGGCCGGCTCGCCAAATCGGCCGGGAGCGCCGCGGTCGCCTTCGACCTCGGGGCGCTGACGGTGCTGGCCTGCCCGCCCATGATGTGGCTTTTCGAGCGCATTGTGTCTGTCCGTAATCGACGCGCCCAATCCTAACGCGGCGTTAACCCTGTGCACCTTAGGGTCGTCCCGGACTCCGCCAGGCGGGGGGTCGGGTTGTGAAAATGGCGTTGGCGAACAAAAAATTTCTTCCGGCCGCCGAGGAACGTCGGCGTTTCCAGCGGGTGAAGGTTCACCTGCTCGGCCGCTACATGCTGCCTGATCGCCGTGAATTCCCCTGCCAGGTCATCAACATGTCGCCGGGCGGGCTCGCGCTTCTGGCGCCCGGCATCGGCAATGTCGGCGACCGCGTGGTCGCCTATCTCGACCATATCGGCCGGGTCGAGGGCAAGATCACCCGCATCATCGACAACGGTTTCGCGATGACGGTCGGGGCGACGCCCAGGAAGCGCGACAAGCTGGCGGCACAGCTCACCTGGCTTGCCAACCGCGACATCCTCAATCTGCCGGAGGATCGCCGCCACGACCGTATCGTGCCGCGCAACCCGATCGCGGTGCTGACGCTCGAGGACGGCACCAAGATGACCTGCCGCATCATCGACCTCTCGCTGTCCGGTGCCGCCATTGCCGCGGAGAACCGCCCGCCGCTGAAATCGATCGTGCTGCTCGGCCGGGTCCAGGGCCGCGTGGTCCGAAACCTCGAGGACGGCTTCGCGCTGGAGTTCATGCACGAGCAGCCGTTGGAGACTCTCGAAGAGAGCGTTACCGCGCGGTAAAGCGCGACGACGCTAAAACGCCTGTATTTCCAGCCCTGAAGGCGGCCTCCGCGATGCGGACGCCGCCTTTTTCGTGCCCGGCGGCCGTCTCGCGCGGGTTAACGCGAGGGCTGCATGCGCGCGCAAACAACAGTTCCGTCAGCGTTTCCGCGTTAATAGATAAAATTTGAATCAATTGAAGTAATTTCAAGTTTTAGTCGAATTCGATTCAAGTATAGATCGAATTCATCGCGCCTTTTACTTGCATTCGTCTCGACTTGACTTGGCCGACTTAGCGGCAACTCAAAAGCTCCGTGCCAAATGTGGTCCCAACAAGAAACGGGGGCCGCAATGTTGGACTTCAGGGGACAGGGGAAAGGGCTGGCACTGGCTGCCATGCTCTTCGGGATCAGCGCGGCAGCGCAGGCCGGCGAAGGCCGTCTGCTCTACGCGAGCCTCGGCGACACCACGCGTGCGCCGATCGGCTGGGTCGAGTTCTGCGCGGATAATGCCGCTCAGTGCCAGGGCGCGCCGACGCAACCGCGCGACATCGTGATGTCGCAGGCCGCATGGCGCGACCTCGTCAAGGTCAATCGCTGGGTCAACGAGACCGTCAAGCCTTTGACCGACCAGGAGCACTGGGGCGTGATCGAGAAGTGGTCGCTGCCGACCGACGGTTACGGCGACTGTGAAGACTACGTGCTGCTGAAGCGCAAGATGCTGATCGATGCCGGATGGCCGCGCGAGGCCCTGCTCATCACCGTCGTGCGGGACAAGAAGGGCGAAGGACACGCGGTGCTGACGGTGAAGACCGACAAGGGCGAGTTCGTTCTCGACAATCAGAACGAGAACGTCGTTGCCTGGACGGAGACCGGCTACCGCTTCGTCAAGCGCCAGTCACAGAGCGATCCCAATGTCTGGGTCTCGCTCGGCGACACCAAGCCGGCGGTCTCCACCGCCAGCGCCAAGAACTAGCAATCAAGAACTAGCAGTCAGGAAAACGAGTTACGCGGCCCGGTCACATCCCCACCCCTCCCCGTCCCCGACCGGTTCGCGCGCGGCCAGCCATCCCCCAATGGCTGGCCGCAACTTTTTTTGGGGAGAGCAATCAGCCCTGCGACGACCAGGGCACGCGCGCCGCGGTGAAATCGCGCCACGTGCGTTGCAAAGCGGGCTGCACGCCGATCGATGCACGTGCCTGCCAGCCGGCGATCGCCGCGGCCGCGACGGCGCTGTCGGGTTCAGTACCGAGCCCATCGAGCAGCGATGCCGTGACCGCCATATCGTTGAAAGCGCCAAGATCCTCCTGCAAACCGGCGAGCGTGCGCGAGAATTTTCTCGCCGACTTGCGATCCTCGTACAGCGGCAGCAGGAACTCGCTGAGATAGCGCAGCCGCTTGGTCGCGAGCCGCACCCGGTGCAGCTCTTCGGCGGGAAGCGACTTGAAGCGGCGGCCGCGCTTGAGCACCTTGGCGTATTGCTCCGACAAGATGCGCCGCGCGAAGTCGACGGCGGGTTCGGCGAGCTGACCGAGATCTTCGGCGGCAACGTCGTTGCGCCAGCCCCGCGTCTCGATCCAGTTTCCGAGGCCGATCAGAAACACGGCGCAGCGGCGATCGTCGAGCGCGTCATGCGCCTTGCGGTAGGCGTCCGACTGGCGCTCGGCCGCAGCCCGGCCCAACGCATCGAAGCCGGCGACCAACGGACAGGCATGTGCGATCGTCGGCAAGGTCTCGAGCTGGAACACGTCCCAATCACGGGCGGCGGACAGGTCTTGCGCCAGCCATTTGACCTCCGATCGCAGCGCGTCGAGATTGCTGAGCGCACCGACCGATCGCATCAGGTCGAGCGCCGATCGCAGCCGGCGCAGCGAGACGCGGAGTTGATGCACGCCTTCCGGGTTGCGCCCGTCCTCGGCGGCCGGCAGCGACTGAAGCAGATGGAGGAAGCAGGAGCGCAGGATCGTCGCGAAGGCCTCGTCGAGCGTGACCGACGCATCGAGGCGAAGTTTTCGCGGGCGACGTGCCGGGGGGGGCTTGTCGGCGGCAAGATCAAAGCCGCGCGCCGACTTGGTACGGATGGACGGCTTCGCCGCGCCCTGCTCCGCGAGCCGCAGCGCAACCTCGTAGATCGTGCTGGCGCTGCCGCTCTTCAGCTCAAGCTCGATCTCGCTCACCGGCATCGTGCGATCGCCAGCCGTCAGCTCGCCTTGATCGAAGGCGATTTCGACCGTGCCGGACGGCAAGTCGATCATCCTCGCATGACGACGGATGTCGGCGGTGAAGACGGCTTCGAGCGGCTGCGTCACGAGGTGGCTACGAAGCTTCTCCGGAATGAAGGGCATCGCCAGCGCGAGATCGGGCGCAAGCGACGACACGCTCGCCTCCCACTCGCCACGGCGCAACGGATCGTCCGCGGCGTCCGTCTTCACGGTCTGCACGAAGCGCCCGCCGCCCTGGCGAACGCGGAGGCTCAGGCCATTGCGCCGAAGCAGGCGCTCGGCCGTGTCGTAATAGACCGACTTGAGATGCTTGCGCGTGCCCTTGTTGCGCGCGTGGGCCGTGATGACCGGCGCGGCGTTGAAATGCGCCATGCGATCGGCATCGACGAGAAGCTTGAGTTCGATCTCACCGGCGGGACGCGCAGCAGTGCCGGACTGGGCTGGCTCCGGTGCAGGCGTCGTGTCTTGCGATGGCGTCTGATCAATCACAGCACCCTTGACGATCGCATGTTCCGCGCCGGGCTCGGCTGCGTCACGTTGCCTGAGGAAGCCGGCGACGACTTGCGTTCTCTTGTCCCTGTCCTTGGAGACAGGATTCCCATCCGGCGCGCTCATGGTTTTGCGAGCCGACGTAGTGTCTGATTTCAACATTTCCGGTGACATGACAGTTTGATGACAGAGAGCAGCATATAGCTCGTCAGGCCCGCAAGGAATAGCAACGTTACGTCGCAACGCATCATCGTCCACATGCGCCATGCTCGAGGCTAAAGATCGGGCAGGACTGTCATAATTCGTCTGGCGTGACGAATTAAATTGCCGCCGCGTACAGTAAGTGATCGAATTGATAGCGAATCTCGTCGTTCTCGAAATCAAGATGAACGCGTCAGCGAGCTTGACTCATGCTAGCAGAAAAATTCTTTCTGGTTTTGGAGACGCTCAGAAGTCACGCCTCCGATGGTGACAGGCCGGAGATTGTGACAAGCCCCGCGCGGCCTCCTGCGCCCCCGGCGATCGCAAACGGCTCCCGACCAGGAAAGCCGGTTCCTGACCAGCGAGACTAGAAGCGATCGAATTTCGCGGGCTCCACCTGCCATGCGCGCGTCAGTGCGCGAGCCCGTTCTTGTAGATCCTGCCGTCCTTCATGATCACCACAAAATTCTTCGCGGGATCTTCGACGAGCTTGATGTCGTCGAGCGGATTGCCGTCGACCAGCAGGAGATCGGCGAGCGCGCCCTCCTCGACCACGCCGAGCTTGCCGGGATAGGGATTGCGCAGGCCCGACAAGCTCAGGAGTTCGGCATTGGTCGACGTCGCCATGGCCAGCGCTTCGGCTGGCGTGTACCAGCGCGTCAGTGCGGCCAGCATCGAGCCCTGCTTGTCCGCCAATGCCTTCGAGAACAGGACGTCAGTGCCGAACGCGGTCTTGATCTTGTACTTCTTCGCCAGCGCGTAGACGCGGTCGGTGCCGGCAACCACCTGCCGCATCTTGTCCTGCTCCGAAGGCCCGAGCCCGGCAGCCATGGACATATCCAGGAACGGCTGGGTGCTGAGCCAGACCCCCTTCTCCGCGATCAGCTTGGCGCTCGCCTCGTCCATGAGATGACCGTGCTCGATGCATCTGACACCGGCTGCGATCGAGCGCTGGATCGCGACCGGCGTATAGGCGTGCGTGGCGACATAGGTGCCCCAGTTGTCAGCGGCTTCGACGGCTGCGCGCAATTCGGGCTCGGTGAAGGTCGAAACGTCGAGCGGACTGAACGGCGATGCGACTCCGCCGCCCGCCGTGAGCTTGACCTGCGAGGCGCCCTGCATGAGCTGCTCGCGCGCGCGCACGCGCACCTCGTCCGGGCTGTCGGCGACCAGGCTGCCGCCGATCAGCTCCATGCGGCTGAGCATGCCGCCGATGGTTCGCGGCAGATCGGTGAGCTGCCGGAAATCGCCATGACCGCCGGTGATGGTGATGATGGCGCCGGACGGATAGATGCGCGGACCGGCGACGAGACCCTCGTCGATGGCCCGCTTGAGGCCGAAACTCGGCCCGCCCATGTCGCGTATGGTGGTGAAGCCGCGCATCAGCGTCGCTGTCGCCTCGCTGGCGGCGAGCAGATTGTTGTAGCCGACATCGCCGAGGGCCGCGGCCGGCGTCGGACGCACCAGCATCGCATGCCAATGCGCATCGATCAGCCCCGGCATCAGCACGCGGCCACCGCCGTCGATCACCTGGCCGGTGGCCGCGATGTCGGTGGTCGAAATCTTCTCGATCGTCTTGTTCCTAATCAGGACGTTGGACGCGGCCGAGAGCGCGGCGTTTTTTCCATCGAATATCCGGACGTTGCGGAACAGGACGGCGGTGTCTTGCTGGGCTTGTGCGGAGGACGGACTGTCGAGGCCTATCCCAATCGAGATAAGCAACGCGGTGGCTCTGAAGAGTCCGGCCGGCGTGGTCAAACCCCACATGTCCAATCTCCACGCAGATCCGGGCGAACGCCAGGCAGCCGACGCCGCGCGATGCAGCCATGGATTGATGCCTGCAAACCGCATCGAGTCAATTTGCAACCACGGGGAGTTTTTGCAAATCAGCCATACGGACGCGAAGAGAAGCGTCCCATCAAGTTGGATAGGCGAATGGGTAAGTGCACCTGTCGCACTCGCGTCGAACTCAAATTAAAACGCACTATCGATTTCGACCCGCCAGCAACGGTAGATTGCAACTTTCTCGCTCGGGAGTACGATCCTGCGCGGTCTATGCGACTTGAGCCGCTGGGCAGGAGGGCTTGCGGTCGTCTGCAGAATTCAAATGACGAGGCGTAACATGGTGGCGCAAACGAGTGACGGACGCATCCTGCTGGCGAAGAAGCTCGGCGGGCTCATCGCAATCATCTTGGGATGCCTGCTGACGGCCGTCGGCGTGACGTTCGAATACAGCGGCATGACTTTCGTCGGCGTGTTGTTGCTGGTCCTCGGAGCCGTCCTGCTGGTGCTCAAGATCATGAGGCGAAATCAGGAACGTCCGTTTTGACAGACGGCAGGCGGTCACACGCCCAGCACGTCGGCGAGCCGCAACTCGTCGGCGGCGGGATCCTTCAAGAACAGCTCGGCCTCGATCTCGTCCAGATGCGACAGCATCTGCACGCGCGCAGCCTGCTTGTCGCGCTTGCGGATCGCGGCGACGATGCCGGCGTGATGATCGGTGCCGCAGGCCGGCGTGTCGTGGCGGCGGTAGAGCAGGATGATGAGCGAGGAGCGCGCGATCAGCTCTTTCAGGAAGCCGAGATAGATGCTGTGCCCGCTCATCTCGGCGACGAGACGATGAAACTCGCCGGAGAGCCGGACCGAGGCGCGCGCGTCACCGCGCAGTTCCGCCTCGCGCTCCTCGGCGAGATGCTGCTGGAGGCGATCGATCCAGACCGGTGACACCGCATCGATCGCGTGATCGACGATGGTCGGCTCGATCAGGCGGCGCGCCTCGAACACTTCACGGGCGTCACCCGGCGTCGGCCGCGCGACGAAGGCGCCGCGGTTCTTCTCGATGTTGACGATGCCTTCATGCGCAAGCTGCTGCAGCGCCGTGCGGACCAGCGTGCGGCTCGCGCCGTAGATCTCGCCGATCTCGTCCTCGCCGAGCTTCGTGCCGGGCAGCAGGCGATGCTCGAGGATCGCGGCGGTCACCCCCTCCCTGATACGGCTGACGCGATCGCTCGCATCTGGCGCGTCGGATTTCGTGCGAGTCTTGGCGGCCATCAGTTCGAAGGGTTGGGTGTGAGGGCTCGATCGGCGACGTTCGGCCTTGAATGTTAGTCGACGAGCTGTATCCAATCACAGGCGAAAGATTATACAATCTGCGCCCGTTTTGTGTGCAGCGAGGCAGATGGGTGCTGGGACAGCCGAAGGCGGCGGATTCGATCTAACGATCTGACTCTGCTGCACAGTTCTGGAATTCAGCCGGCCAAGGGCGGTTGGCACGGACCTTGCGGAGAGACGGGAGCATCGCCCCTCCCCTGGACACGCCATGGCCACTCCCGCCGCTCTCGAACTGGTCGCCGTCACCAAGCGCTACGACACGACACTGGCGGTCGACACCGTCAATTTGAAGATCCCGGCCGGGACCTATTGCTGCCTGCTCGGCCCCTCCGGCTGCGGCAAGACCTCGACCTTGCGCATGATCGCGGGCCATGAGGCTGTCAGCAAAGGCGACATCATTCTCGGTGCGCAGAACGTGACCGACCTCGAGCCGGCCAAGCGCGGCACGGCGATGATGTTCCAGTCCTACGCGCTGTTTCCGCATCTGACCGTGCTCGACAACGTGGCGTTTGCCCTCAAAATGCGCGGCGTCGACCGCGCGACCAGGCATAAGCGCGCCGGCGAATTGCTGGAGCTGGTGGCGATGACACCCTATGCAGGCCGGCTCCCGGCCCAACTCTCCGGCGGCCAGCAGCAGCGCGTGGCGCTGGCTCGCGCTTTGATCACCGAGCCGCAGATCCTGCTGCTCGACGAGCCGCTCTCCGCGCTCGATCCGTTCCTGCGGGTCAGGATGCGCGGCGAGTTGAAGCGCCTTCAGCGCGAGCTCGGCATCAGCTTCATCCAGGTCACCCACGGCCAGGAAGAAGCGATGGCCCTCGCCGACCACATCGTGGTGATGAACCACGGGCGGATCGAGCAGCAGGGCACCGCGCGCGACATCTTCCACCGCCCCCGCACCGAATTCGTGGCGCGCTTCATCGGCGGCCACAACGTCCTCAGCGATGCCGGAAACCTCATCGCCGTGCGCGCCGATCAGCTCGGCATCGCGCCGTTCGCTGAAGGCGCGTTCGGCGCGCCGGCACTGCTGACCCAGACCGAGTACCAGGGCTCCTACATCGCCGTCTCGCTCACGCTCGACGACGGCACCGCCCTGTTCTCCCACCTTCCCGAGGCCGCCTTCGACGTCCACCCGTTCCGTCCGGGCGATCGCGTGCTGGCCACCTGGGATCCCGCCAAGGCGCAACGCCTGCAATAGCGCCGATTGACCACTGGAATGCGCAACAGAGGAGTGACTGATATGACCGAGACCACCAGGACGAAGGGCGTCAGCCGCCGCACGCTGCTCAAGGGCACCGCGGGTCTCGCGGGCCTCGCCGCCGGCTCCGGCGCCATCACCGGCTTTCCCTATGTGAAGTCGGCCGAGACCAAGGTGCTGCGCTATCTCGGCACCGCCGTGAACGAAGGCGACGACATCTCCAAGCAGTGCCTCAAGGACACCGGCATCAAGATCGAATACATCACCGCGACCACCGACGACGTCACCAAGCGCGTGATGACCCAGCCGAACTCCTTCGACGTGCTGGACACCGAATATTTCTCGCTGAAGAAGATCGTGCCGTCGGGCAACATCCTTGCCCTCGATGCCAGGAAGATCAAGGAATTCGACAACATCACGCCGGTCTTCACCAAGGGCGAGACGCCCGGCGGCAAGAAGATCGGCGGCCAGGGCACGGCGCCCTGGAAGGTGCTCTATCTCGAAGGCAAGGACTCCAAGAAGTTCGCGACGTCGGCGACCGAGTTCGTCACGCTGATCCCGACCGTCTACAACGCCGACACGCTCGGCATCCGTCCCGACCTGATCAAGCGGCCGATCAGCTCATGGTCCGAGCTGCTCAACCCCGAATTCAAGGGCAAGGCCTCGATCCTCAACATCCCCTCGATCGGCATCATGGATGCCGCGATGGTCGTGGAAGCCACCGGCAAGTACAAATATGCCGACAAGGGCAACATGACCAAGGAAGAGATCGATCTCACCATGAAAGTGATGACCGAAGCCAAGAAGGCGGGCCAGTTCCGCGCCTTCTGGAAAGATTTCAACGAAAGCGTCAACCTGATGGCCTCGGGCGAAACGGTGATCCAGTCGATGTGGTCGCCGGCGGTGACGAAAGTGCGCTCGATGGGCATCGCCTGCACCTTCCAGCCGCTCAAGGAAGGCTATCGCTCCTGGGCCTCGGGCTTCTGCGTCTCCAAGGGCGTGTCGGGTGCGAAGCTCGAATGGGCCTATGAGTTCGTGAACTGGTTCCTGTCCGGCTATGCCGGTGCCTATCTCAACCGCCAGGGCTACTACTCCGCCGTGCTCTCCACCGCGAAGGCGCACATGGAGCCGTACGAGTGGGCGTACTGGATGGAAGGCAAGCCGGCCGAGAAGGACATCAAGGCGCCCGACGGCTCGCTGCTTGAGAAGGCAGGCTCCGTGCGCGACGGCGGCTCCTACGAGGACCGCATGGGCGGCGTCGCCTGCTGGAACGCCGTGATGGACGAGAACGACTACATGGTCCGCAAGTGGAACGAGTTCATCGCGGCCTAACGTGATGGACACGTCAGAGGACATCCTGCAGCAGGCGTCCCCGGGCTTGATCCCGGGGTCGGGCACGGCGCGCGCCGCGAAAGTGACGCGCCTGTCGCCCTCCTTCATCTCCTGGCTCCAGGCCGGGCCGATGATGCTGGTGTTTCTCGCCTTCTTCCTGATCCCTCTGGTCTTCGTCGTCATCGTCTCGTTCTGGGACTACAACGAATACCAGCTGCTGCCGGCGTTCTCCGGCCGCGGCTATACCGATACGTTCGAGGGCTGCATCGCGCAGCTCCCCGATCTCTGCACCATCGCCAAGACCTATCTGAAGACGCTGAAGCTGTGCTTCCTGGTCTGGGTCATCACGCTCTTCATCGGCTTCTGGGTCGCCTACTTCCTCGCCTTCCACGTCAAGTCCAAGACCTGGCAGATGGGATTGTCGCTGCTCTGCACGATCCCGTTCTGGACCTCCAACGTGATCCGCATGATCGCCTGGATCCCGCTGCTCGGACGCAACGGCCTGGTGAACTCCGGACTGGTCAAGAGCGGATTGATCAACCATCCGCTGGAATGGCTGCTGTTCTCCGAATTCTCCGTGGTGCTGGCGCTGGTCCACCTCTTCACCTTCTTCATGGTGGTGCCGATCTTCAATTCGATGATCCGCATCGACAAGTCGCTGATCGAGGCGGCCTATGACGCCGGCGCCACCGGTTTCCAGACGCTGGTCAACGTCATCATTCCGCTCGCCAAGCCAGGCATCGTGATCGGCTCGATCTTCGTCATCACCATCGTGATGGGCGATTTCATCACCATCGGCGTGATGGGCGGCCAGCAGATCGCGGCTGCCGGGAAGATCATCGAGACGCGGGTCAACGCGCTGCAATTCCCGGCTGCGGCAGCGAACGCCGTGATCCTGCTCATCATCACCTTTCTGATCATCACCATGATGTCGCGCATCGTCGACATCAAGAAGGAGCTCTAGAGCATGAAGGAGGGACGCCCGCGCTCGTTCTACGTGCTCGCGATCTTCTTCGCGGCCTATGTGCTGTTTCTCTACGGCCCGATGATCGCGATCTACGTCCTCTCGTTCCAGGGGCCGCAGGGCGGCCTCACCTTCCCGATGAACGGCGTGTCGACCTTCTGGATCGCAAAACTGTTCCAGGGCACCGGCATCGTCGATCTCGGCGCGGCCTTCCGCCGCTCGCTGCTGCTTGGCGTCATCGTGATGATCGTCACCGTCGTGCTGTCGGTCGCCGCCGGCATGGCCTTCCGCCGCAAGTTCAAAGCGCAGGGCATTCTGTTTTACTCGGCGATCGCGAGCCTGATCGTGCCCTCGATCATCACCTCGCTCGGCATCTCGCTTGAATTCCGCATCATCGACGATTTGATCAAGGCGCACTGGAACGAGAATTTCGAGACCTCGATGGGCCTGCTGACCTCGGGCTTAGGTGCGCACCTGACCTGGACGCTGCCGTTCGGCCTTTTGATCATGTTCGCGATCTTCAACCGCTTTGATCCCAGGCTCGAGGAAGCCGCGCGCGATCTCGGCGCGACGCCGTGGCAGGCCTTCCGTCATGTCGTGCTGCCGATCATCCTGCCCTCCGTCATCGGCATCGGCCTGTTCGGCTTCACGCTGTCCTGGGACGAGCTCGCCCGCTCCAGCCAGGCGATCGGGGCGGTCAATACCTTGCCGCTCGATCTCCAGGGCCTCACCACCACCGTGACGAATCCCGACATCTACGCGCTCGGCACCGTGATCTCGGCGGTGTCGTTCACCGTGATCGCCCTTGCACTCGGCACCATCCACATGCTCAACAAGCGGCAGGCGGCCAAGGGCTCGGATGCCGGCCAAGGGCTTGTCTGATAGAGTGCTTGTCTGACAAGGGACTAGTCTGATCTGATGCGACTGCACGTCGTCAATCCCAACACCACCGCGTCGATGACGGCGAAGATCGCCGCTGCAGCGCGCAGCGTCGCCCTGCCCGACACATTGATCGATGCGCGCCAGCCCGCGATGGGCCCGGTCTCGATCGAGGGCTTTTACGACGAAGCCTTCGCCGTGCCCGGCATGCTCGGCTGCATCCGGGAGGCCGACCGCGACGGCGCGGATGCGCACATCATCGCCTGCTTCGACGACACCGGCCTCGACGCCGCGCGTGCCGCCGCGAAAGCGCCGGTGATCGGCATCGGGGAAGCCGGCTTCCATATGGCGAGCCTGATCGCGGCGCGCTTTGCCGTGGTGACGACGCTCGGTGTCTCGATCGTGCCGATCGAGCATAATTTGCGGAAATACGGTCTCGCCGAGCGCTGCGCGCGCGTCCGCGCCGCCGAGGTCCCGGTGCTCGCGCTCGAGGAGCGCAATACTGATGCGCTCGGCAAGATCTCCGCGGAGATCACCGCCGCGGTCCGCGACGATCGAGCGGAGGCCATCGTGCTCGGCTGCGCCGGCATGGCTGACCTCGCCGCCGAGCTCGCCGCCACACATGGCCTGCCCGTGGTCGACGGCGTCGCCGCGGCGGTCACGCTGGCAGAATCACTGGTGCGGGTGGGACTAAAGACCTCGCGGCTCGGGCCCTACGCGCCGCCGCGCCCGAAGACCTATTCAGGACCGTTTTCGCCGTTCCAGCCGGAAGGCTGAACACGCAACCACTTCGGGCAGGCGGCCGTCATCGGCAGTCTTCTCGAGCGAAGACTGCCGATCACAACATCGATCCTATTCCGTTTGCTCGACCGCAGCTGGCATCTTGGCGACCGACATCAGGGAGCGAGCGACCTGGTTGAGCAACTGATCCGCATTTTCCTCTTCCGCCAGCGACTTCGACAGCAGGCTGACGATGGCGCTATGACGTAGCTGTTGAGCGAGGTTGCGCGCCGTGCCGTAGCCGGCAATCTCGTAGTGTTCGACCCTCTGCGCCGCGCCGATCAATGCGAGGTCGGCGGCGGCGTCTTCCTTGTCCTCGCCTTCGGCCATGATTTCCTGGCCTTCCTCGACCAGACCCATCATCCCCTTGCACGGCTTGGCCCGGGCGGATTTGCCGAGCAGCTCGAAGCATTCATTGATGCGCTCGATCTGGGTCTCGGTTTCTTCAAGATGCAGCTCGAACAATTCGCGCAATTGATCGAAGCGCGCCGCTTCCGCCATTTTTGGAAGCGCCTTAGTCAATTGTTTCTCGGCGTGCAGGATATCGCGGAGCTCGTTGAGCAGCAGATCGCCGAGGCCTGCCTCGTCAGCCGGTGGCGAGCTTTCGGTCACGATGGCCGTTGCCGGACCGGGTTCTCCGGCCTGAATGGCGGGCGATTCCGTGAAGACCCAGTCGCCGCCCTCGTTCCAGGGCCCGCGGGTGTCGATCTCGCCGTGATCGCCGGCCCCCGTGGAGTCGTTGAAGAACTGATCCACGAGACCCGGCGTCGGCGCGACACGGCCAATACTGAAGGCCGGCTTGCCCATGCTCTCCAGCGCCAGCGAGAAGGCCTTCATATGGGTGATCTCGCGCGTCATCAGGAATTGCAGCGCGTCCTTGGTGCCGGCGTCGTCACAGAAGTTGATCAGCCGCTCGTAGACGATCTTGGCGCGCGCTTCCGCCGCGATGTTGCTGCGCAGGTCGACATCCAGCTCGCCCGTGATCTTCAGGTAGTCGGCGGTCCAGGCGTTGCCCTGGGAATTGAACAGATTGACGCCACCGCCGCCCGCGATTGCGATCAGCGGGTCGGCCTCGGCCGCCTGCCGGTCGAATTTCGAAGGCTTGAGGTGCATTCGCGCCAAGGTGCCGACGATTTCCAGATGACTCAGCTCTTCGGTGCCGATGTCCATCAGAAGGTCCTTGCGATCCGGATCTTCGCAGTTGAGACCCTGAATCGAATATTGCATGGCGGCTGCGAGTTCGCCGTTCGCGCCACCGAATTGCTCGAGCAGCATATTGCCGAACCGGGGATCCGGCTCGTCGACGCGAACGGTGAACATCAGCTTCTTGACGTGGTGATACATGGATGCCTCGGGCTTGAAGGAAGATGACTTCCGAACGAGCCCGCATTGCGCTTGTTCCTAATGCTGCAGAGTTGGCGTCGCATCGAGTTACCCGAGGCCGCGACGCGCTGCTGCTGACGCGTCGCAAATTGAGAGACGCCGTAGGAACGACTGACCCGCGGCAAGCTTAGCGTGCTGCGACGTGCAAAAGGACGATCAGATGGACAGCGAAGACGCCTTGGCAAAAGTGAAGGACGTGTCAGAAGACGTGCGCGAGACCGCACGCAACATGCGACAGAAACTCGAAGAAGGTCAGCCGTCGGGCCAAGCGCTCGCCTTCCTGCGCGATGTGGCGCGCGAGGCCCCGCTTCCGTCGCTCCTCGTGGCTTTCATGCTCGGCGCCCTGCTGGCTCGGCGCTAGTGCGGCCCGTCACCTCGCGACCCGATACCCCTACCTCTGCTTCGGATGCGCTTATCCCGAAACAAGGAAGCCTTCGGGCTTGGGACAATTACGTTTTTCGGCCCACGGCCTCTTTTTGGTCCCATTTGTTGCTGAATGGTAACACTTTCGGGACGTCCCGGCGACCTCTGGTTGCCGCACTTCGCCACTCACCAAGTTTCAATTTGGGTTTTGTCAGCGATGATCGATCTCGCCCAGGACAGGCCGTCCAACCCCCTCCTTCGCCTTGGCGCCCAGCCGATTGCGCTGACCGCCGCTGCCCTCCTGCTCCTCTTCGCCGGCGTGACCTCGATCGCGATCTGGCGCGCCTATACTGGGGCATTTCCTGAGACCGACCGGGTGGTGGCGTCGCGGCAGCTCCAGGCCCGCACGGCCCAGGCATCCGAGCAACTTGTCGAGAAGACCAAGGGTCTCGAGGCGACCCAGCAGGAATCGATCGACCAGCTCCAGGTCGTTCAGGACCAGCTCCAGACGGTGAAGAAGCTGCTCGCATTCCAGCAGGCCGACACCAAGCGCCTGTCCGAGCAGGTCACGACGCTGAACGAGTCCATCGACGGCCTTCGGCAGTCCTTTGCCAGCGCCCGGGCCGCGGAGGCGGAGACGCCCTCGGTTACCCGCAGGAAACCGTCGCGCCGTGTCCACGCCAGTGCCCGCAAGCGCTCGCGCGGCTAGCCGGGTCAGGGTCTGCGACTTAAATTTTTCCACATGTGAACTGGATCACATTCCCCCGTATGATTCCGCGCCATGCTCCCGGTTACCGGATGGCGTGAGCCGATTTCAATGTCCGGGGCTGGCAAGGTCGTTGACGGTATACTGCGTCAACGGCCTTGTTCTTTGATGGGTTAGCTTGAGCCCCGTTCCGATGGAATCGGAGCGGGGCTCAAGATTTTTGCAGCTGTCAGAACGCTATTCGCAGACATCCACGCTGCGGACACGCCAGCCTGCCGGCGTCATGACGCGCTTCCGCACCACGTAACAGCCGCCGTAGCCGCCGTCGTCGTAGCCGGTACCATAGTAATAGGGATCGCCGTAACCATAGCCGTAGCCGTAATAGCCGCCATAGTAGCCGGCGCCGGCGAGACCTGCCCCGATCGCCACTCCGGGCCAGAAGCCGCCGCCATGCCAGTGACCGCCATGGCCCCAGCCGCCACCATGGCCCCAGCCGCCGCCGCCGTGGCCCCAGCCGCCGCCCCCATGATCGAAACCGCCCCGCGCCTCGGCTGCCTGCGGCGCCGACAAGCCGACTGCCGCGACGGCCAGCGCCGCCATCATCATCTTCCGTAACATCACTCGATCCTCCGCGTGGAGACGTTCCACGCTCAAAGCGGGACCAAGCTAACGTCACCCGCGCCTTCCTGACAGCCTCACTGTCTCACTTCCGCGCGAGCATCAGCAGCCGCGGCAGATGCCCTTCATCTTCTTGTCGAGCAGCTTGTTCTCGGCATTGACGGCGGCATCTGTAGACCCGCCTGTGGCCGCGCCGGTGGTGCCCCCGCGGGAGGCGCCGGATGATTGCGCCGTACCGAGGCTGTTGGTGCCGGGCGGCGACGCCGGGGAGTTGGCGACACCTCCCGCCGATCCGCTGGACCCGGTCGCGCCGCCGGTCGTTTGCGCGAACGACACCGCCGGCATCGCGGCGAGACTGAGGATCACGATCAAGGTCTTGATTGAAGTGTTTGCAGGCGACGTGGCCATCGGGGAATGCTCCTTTGGCTGTCAACGGTCCCGCCCAGGACGCGTTCCGGAACAAATCGCGTCACATCAGCTTGAAAGCGAGGATGGAGGCGCGATCAGCGCAAACAAGGACCCTGCCAGCGGGCTGCGCGTTCCAGAGCCAGAAAGGCCAAATCACGATGACCGATCGCGATCCTTTTGCAGAGGGCGAACGCGCCGCGCGCGAAAACATCCCGGCCGAAGCCAATCCCTACTCGGACGGCAGCGATGAGCATGCGCTGTGGTCGGCTGGCCACGAGAAGATTGCGGGCGCCATGGAAGCCCGCGAGTCCGAAGGCAGCTAGCCGATCCGCTTCAGGCCTTTCTGGAAGCGCGGGCCGTTGGCCACGTAGAACCTCGCGGCACTCCCCATCTTCTGCACCTGGGCGTCGTCGAGCGTGCGGATCACGCGCGCGGGCGAGCCGATGATCAGGGCGCGTTCGGGAAATTCCTTGCCCTCGGTGATGACCGAGCCCGCACCGACGATGCTGTTGCGGCCGATCTTTGCGCCGTTCATCACGATCGAGCCCATCCCGATCAGCGCGCCCTCCTCGATCGTGCAGCCGTGCAGGATGACGTTGTGGCCGACGGTGCAGTTGTTGCCGATGACCAGGGGAAAGCCGAGGTCGGTGTGGCAGGTCGAGCCATCCTGCACATTGGCGCCCTCGCCGATCTCGATCCATTCATTGTCGCCGCGCAGCACGGCGCCGAACCAGACGCTCGCGCCCGGCTTCAGGCGCACGCGGCCGATCACGGTTGCGGTCTCGGCGATGAAGTAATTCCCGTCGGCGGGAAGATCGGGTGCCTGTCCGTCGAGCTCGTAGATCGCCATGGGGTTCTCCTGTCGCGTCGACCCCAGCCATAGCGAAACGGCGACGCGGAGGCAAAGGGCCGCCGCGCCACGCAGCCCTGTCAGACCAGAACGCCGGCGGCGCGCAGCGTCATCAGGAAGAAGGTGCCGCTCATCATGCTCCAGAAGCCGGCGATGACGGTCGCCATCATCACGAATTCGACGCGGCGGCTTTCCACCCGCATGCCGCGCAACGTGTTGCGCATGATGATGAAGGGCGCCGCGAACACCAGGAACGGAACCGCGGCAAACGTCTTCGGCGCCACGCCGTCCTGCAACAGGCCGAAGCCTGCCGGCCGTTGCGCAAACGCCTGGTATCCGTTCACGAGCGCGCCCGCGAGCGCGAAACCGATGCAGATCGAGAACAGAGAATTGAAGGCTTCAGGTGTCATCGGAACGGTCCGCCCTTACGCAACGCCGGAGCCTTCCTGTGACAAAGAGTGCCGGTTAACGCTACATTATCCTTAAGGGAAGGTTAACGTCGGTGGCCGATCCGCGCAGGGCCCTCCCCCCGTCCCGGCGGCCGGGAACGCTGCGCGAATTCGCCGCCGCATGGCATATTCGCCGCTGATTCGTCGGCCACCGGCCGACTTCCCGGTTCGACTTGCGCAAGCTCATGACGATGTTTTCGGCAGCTCCCCTTCGGTCCTCCAGGACGCACCCTCGGGCGCATGTCGTCCCGATCGTGCTCGGCGGCACTGCGGCGCTGGGCGCGGTGGCACTCGTCGCCTATTTGCTGTGGCCGACCTGGGGCTCGGGCGGCGCGAATGCTCCGGACCGGCTGCCGGTGAGTGTCGGCGGCACGCTGTTCAACGTTCCCACGACCGCGATCCGAATGAAGATCCAGCGGCACTCCGGGCCGCAGGAGCGCATTGATCTCGACTTCCTCTACCCTTCGCTTGAGCCGCCGGGCGCGCCGAAACATGTCACCGCCGACACCGTGGAAGAGGCGATGCAACCGATCGACCGTGTCTTCCTGTCGATATCGGCGCATCACGATGCGCTGGCCCCGGAGCAGCGAACAGCCACGATCTATCCGCGCTATCTCGACCAGGCCGCGACCAATGCGGCGGACGGGCTGACGATGCGGATGTTCCGCGCCGACACGCCCTATGGCAGCGAAGACTTCTATTCCGCCGCAAGCCCGGCGCTGACCGCACGCTGCACGCGCGATGCCGCCACGCCCGGCATGTGCCTCTCCGAACGCCGTGTCGGCGGCGCCGATCTCACCTTCCGCTTTCCGCGGAGCTGGCTGTCGCAATGGCGCGATGTCGCGGAAGCACTGGACCGGCTGTCAGCGCAGCTGCGCGGGCCAAAGGGCTGAGCGCGGATTTCTTCCCCGCTGCGGGATCGGCTCGCAGCAACGGGCTGGAGCCTCCCGGCAAAAAATGTCGAAAACAACCCCATGCACAGTAGCCAAGCGCCTGTCATCACTTCGTATTTTACGAAGCCAACTTGACCCGTCGGGCAAAACAGGGGTATGATGTCAGCATGGGCGATCGACTTGAATGATGCGGCAACCCATCTGCCTCCCGGCGCCCAATTGTTGGGCGCGAATGGCTCGGCTTTGACGAGGGCGGGCAGGCCCTGATCCGCTTCCAGGCTCAGCCCGCGTTCACCAACAGGCATGGTACGGTCCAGGGCGGCTTCCTGGCGGCGATGCTGGACTCCGCCACCGGGATTTGTGCGTTGGCCGCGCTTTCTCCCGACCTGACCGTGGTCACAAGAAGCTTGGACACGCGCTTCCTGAAGCCCGCAGCAGTTGGACCGATCACGGCAAGGGCGCGGGTCATCGAACGGACGGATCGCGATATGGTCGTGCAAGCCGAGCTTGTCGATGCGGACAGCATCGTTGTCGCTGATGCCACGGCGCGGCTGCGCATTCTGCCAAAGAAATAGATACGGCGTCGCGACGCGCGCGACGCCGTCGGGCGCGAGACTATTCCTGATCGACGAGATCGTCCTCGAGGATCGCCATCTGGAACTGGAACGAGCGATCATCATCCTCGTCATCGACGAAGAGCACGCCGATGAACTCCTCGCCGATATAGACCTCGGCGGAATCATCCTTCTTCGGCCGCGGCACGACGCGGATCTTGGGATTGCCGAATACGCGCTTCAGGTACGCGTCGAGCTTCCTTACTTCCTTGACGTCCACGGCAAGTCTCCAATCGAAATCTGGGTTGGCGGGGTTTTAGGACGAGACGCGACGAACCGCCAGCATGAATTGCCAAAGAACTTGGGGACGAGCTGGGCCGGAGAATCCGGCCCTTTTCTCGAGCTCAAAGTCCCATCGCGTTGATCATCTGATCCATGGTGCGCGACGGCTCGGCGCAGCCGGCCTCGCCAACGATCTTGGCGGGCACGCCGGCAACCGTGACGTTGTGCGGCACCGGCTTGACCACGACCGAGCCGGCGGCGATGCGCGCGCAATGACCGATCTCGATGTTGCCGAGGATCTTTGCGCCGGCGCCGATCAGGACGCCGTGACGGATCTTCGGATGGCGGTCCTCGTTCTCCTTGCCGGTGCCGCCGAGCGTGACGCCGTGCAGGATCGAGACGTCATCCTCGATCACCGCGGTCTCACCGCAGACGAAGCCGGTGGCGTGGTCGAGGAAGATGCCGCGGCCGATGCGCGCGGCGGGATTGATGTCGGTCTGGAATACTGCAGACGCGCGGCTCTGGAGATAATACGCAAAGTCCTTGCGGCCCTTCAGCCAGAGCCAGTGCGCGAGGCGATGGGTCTGAATGGCGTGAAAGCCCTTGAAGTAGAGCAAGGGGTCGATGAAGCGGGACGTCGCGGGATCGCGGTCGTAGACGGCGACGAGATCGGCGCGGAAGGCGTTGCCGAGATCGGGAGCCTCGCGTAGCGCCTCGTCATAGGTCTGGCGCACGAGATCACCCGACAGCGCGGAATGATCGAGCCGGTCGGCGAGACGATGGATCACCGAATCTTCCAGGCGACTGTGATGCAGCACCGTCGAGTAGATGAAGGTCGCAAGCTCCGGCTCGCGATGGACGATGTCCTCCGCCTCGCCGCGGATCCGATCCCAGATCGGATCGAGCGTTGCGAGCTTTCCTCCCGGACTGACCTGATGCACTGCCATAGGATCTGCTCTTTCGAATTGGCTCATTTTGCTGGCTCTATAACACAGTCTAGCCGACGAAGTCCCGACGGGCTTGCCTGAGAGTGAACAGTGAGTTGCTCCGCGAAAGCACGCCAACGCCTTGAAACACAACAGTTTCTTCTGACGCCCCCAGGCGGCGAGGTTCGGCTCAAAATGGTCAGGGTTTTGCCAAATTCAAGCCGGGCAGCGTCAAACTATTGGTGAATTCCGCCTCGACAGCTATTGCGGGCATGGTCGGGGAACACGACGGAGCAGATTTGAGCATCACCACCGATCAATTGCGCGCGGGCGCCGCGGGCTCGTATTGGCTGCGGCTGGCGGCGGTGGGACTGCCCCTCCTCTTGATCGCGCCGGCGTTCTGGAACGGCTATCCGCTGTTGCAATGGGATACCGGCGGCTATCTGGCGCGCTGGTACGAAGGCTATCTGGTCCCGAGCCGCTCCACCGTGTTCGGCCTTTATCTGCACTACGGCGAGAATTTCGGCTTCTGGATCAATCTCGCGGTCCAGTCGCTGGCGACGCTATGGCTGTTGCAACTGACGCTGCGCGTACTCGGGTTGATGCAGACGTCTCGCTTCGTCGCGATCAGCCTCTGCCTGATCCTGTCGACCGCGCTGCCCTGGCTCGCGAGCATGCTGCTCACGGACATCTTTGCAGGGCTCTCGATCCTGTCCCTGTTCTTGCTGGTCATCGGCGCGAGCCGGACATCGGGCCTCGAAAAGATCTCGCTGTTCGTCTTCACCGCCTTTGCCGCCGCTACCCACAGCGCCACACTCGGCGTGCTGTTCGGGCTCTGCGCCGCCGGCTGGATGGTGCGGCCGTTCCTGGGGAGCCGCCTGCCGCTCGCCGGATTGGCGCAGGCAAGCCTCACCATCGTCGTCGGCGGCCTGATGCTGGTGTCGGCAAACCACGCGCTGTCGGGCAAATGGGCCTGGACGCCCGGCGGCTATGGCGTCGCTTTCGGACGCATGATGCAGGACGGTATCGTCGCGCGCTTCCTCGACGATCATTGCCCGCGCGAGCGCTACAAGCTCTGTCCCTATCGCGACCAATTGCCGGCAACCGCCGACGAGTTCCTGTGGGGCAAGAGCATGTTCAACACGCTCGGCCGCTTCGAAGGCATGAACGACGAGATGGGCTATATCGTCGTGCAATCGCTCGCCGACTATCCGGCGTGGCAGGCCGGCGCGGCGTTGCGGGCGATGGGCCAGCAATTGCTGCATGTGGCCACCGGCGAAGGCACCAGTGTCTGGATCGGACACACCTACGGCATCATCGAGCGCTACATCCCGGCCCAGGTCGCGCCGATGCGCGCGGCGCGGCAACAGAATCACGGCCTCGATTTCGACCACGTCAACTGGCTGCACGTTCCCGTCGCGCTGGCCTCGATGCTGGCGCTGGTCGGGCTGCTCGCGCATGCGCTCGCGAACCGCCGGCTCGACGATCTGACGCTGCTGGCGGCAACCGTGACGCTGGCGCTGCTCGGCAACGCCTTCATCTGCGGTGTGATCTCGGGCCCGCACGACCGCTACGGCGCACGGATGGTGTGGGTCGCGACCTTCGTGGTGCTGATGGCGCTGGCGCGTCGTTTCGGTGACGACCAGCCTGACGACGAGACCTCAGCCGCGGCGTGACAGGAAGTCGAGCACGCCGGTCTTGTAGACCTTGTCGCCGACCGCGCGCATGTGGTCGCGGTTGGGGATATCGAGCACTTCCGATCCCGGGATGATGGCGCCGAGCGCGCTGGCGGATCCTGCGACGTCGTCGGTGCTGCCGACCGCGATCAGCACGGGCACGTCGATGCGCGCGGCCTCTTCCTTCGTCATGAGGTCGCGGGTGCCGCGCAGGCAGGCGGCGAGCGCACGACGGTCGGAACGGGTCTGATCGGCGAAGGCGCGAAACGTGCGGCCGACCGGATCGGTGACGTCGTCGAGCGAGGGCGCCTCCAGCGCCTTCGCGACGTTCTCGCCGGGTCCGGTGCCCTCGATCAGGCCGCCGATGCCGATGCCGCCGAGGATCGCCGAGCGCAGGCGCTGCGACTCGTTGAGGGAGAGCCAGGCCGTCATCCGCCCGCCCATCGAATAGCCCATCATGTCGGCCTGCGGAATCGCGAGATGATCCATCAGCGCGAGCACGTCGCCGGCCATGGTCGGGATCGAGTACTGCGTGGGCTCGTAGAGCTTTGCGCTTTCGCCATGACCGCGATTGTCGAGCGCGATGACACGGCGGCCGTTCTTGCGCAGTTCCGAGACCCAGGTCGGATAGACCCAGTTCACGTTCTTGCTCGAGGCAAAGCCGTGCACCAGGATGATCGGATCGCCCTCGCCTTCGTCGAGATAGGCAATTTCAACGGCGCCGTTGTGAAAGCTCGGCATCAGCAGTTCCGCGGTCTTGAGGGGGAGAGGCTTGATCTTAGGCCGTGACGGCCGCATTCACCAGTGCAGCTTCGGCGGCGATCTTGGCACGGCGAAGGCGCCGCGCCCGTCTGCGATCACACCAGGCCTGGGTCAGGCGCTCCGTCGTCGCCTTGATCGAGGACAGCAGGCCGAACAGCGTCAGTGCCGCGCCGAACAGCCAGAGCGCCAGATCGAACATGCCGCCGACGAGCAGCAGCGCGCCGCGGCCGAGCAGCTTCATGATCGCGCGGGTCTTGCCGCCCTGCGCTTCCGCCAGCCGGGCCGCGCGCGCGACGTCCTTCGGGCCTTCGGCGATGCGCAGCGTATCCATGGCGCCGCGCGTGCCGGTCTTTTCGGCAACGCGGGTGACGTCCTTGCCGAGCCGGACCAGCGCGCCGGCCTTCTCGGCGCGGAACGCGGCCTTGATCGCGCTCGCGGTCTCGCCGGGGCGGAACACCGAGCCCTTGGCGACGGCGTTCTGGAGCATCGGCGTATCGACCACCTCGCGCGCCGACCGGCCGGCCCATGCGGCAAGTCCCTCGCCGAGCCGCCCGACCTTGCGGGCATCCTTCACCAGCGTCAGTCCAGCGCGAACAGGCGCAGCACCGCCAACGGAGACGTAGGTCACGGCCGTCACGGCAAGGCCCGCGGCCGCAAGCCCCAGCACCAGGCGATCGGTGTCCTCGCCCATGGCAAGGTGCTTGCCCTCGCGCACGACGTCCCTGATGTCGCCGATCACGAAGAGATCGCCGGCGACGGTTCCGGACAGGCTCGCGACATCGTCGGCGTTGCCGGTGACGAGGCCGGTGGCGAACCGTTTGGCGAAATGCCCCGTGGAATTTTCTTCCTTGACCGCATCGCTCACGCGGTTGAGGAGGTCGTCGGGCAGCGCGATGTTGCGTTCACGCGCCAGCGCGACAAAACTGTCGGCGAGATCGGCGTCGCCGGCGGCGAACGCGGCCTCGATATTGTCCTGAACCAGGCGGTCGTTCTGCCGCAGCAGCGCATCGAGCTTGAGCTCGGAGAGCGCCGCCGGATCGTCCTGGGCGGAGAGGAGCGCGCCGGCCTCGCGGGCATGCGGCGCTACCTGCGCGAGCATGAAGCTGCACGCCGCAATACCGGTCAACGCCGTGCTGATTCGCAGCCACTTCATGCCAAGAGTCATACCAAGAGCCTGGACGATCCCCGAGATCATTGCGCCTGATGGTTGTCTTTCGTCGCAATTCCGCTCGTCCACAGACATAGTATGCCAAAATTGCGACACAACGTCCCCGACGAAAGAAGGGCTTCTCTCAGGCCGCAAGATTGTGTCGAATTTGCATGAGCAAATGAGCATGGGGCAATTGCGAACCTTTCGGTTCCGCTGGACTAGCAATCATCTGCACCCACCAGTATGGTCCGCGGCGCCTCAAAGATGCCGCGTCAGTGTTTGATTGTGTCTGCCGCCATTGCCACTCCAGGATGAACTACGATGTCCGACCATGTCGTCCCGCACTTCCATAACGATGCCGGTGTCCCCGTCATCGAGATCGGCTCGCAAGAGTTCATGTGCGTCGGCGCCAACCCTCCGTTCGATCATCCGCACGTCTTCCTGGACCTCGGCAACGACAACGAGATCATCTGCCCCTATTGCTCGACGCTGTACCGTTTCGCCGCCGACCTGAAGGCCGGCGAGGCCCGTCCGCCGGAATGCGTGCTGAAGGACAAGGTGGCCTGACCGCCTCTCACGGTCAGGGGTGGCGCTCTCCCGAACGATTGTCATCGCCGGTGCCGGCATCGGTGGACTGACCGCCGCGCTTGCGCTCGCAGCCCGGGGCTTCCGCATCGTCGTGCTGGAAAAGGCCGAGCGGCTCGAGGAAG
Source organism: Bradyrhizobium sp. Arg816 (assembly GCF_029989365.1). GTDB lineage: Bacteria > Pseudomonadota > Alphaproteobacteria > Rhizobiales > Xanthobacteraceae > Bradyrhizobium. The sequence continues at coordinate 382,959 of NZ_JAPRAQ010000006.1, forward strand.
TCGGTGCCGGCCTGCAACTCTCCCCCAACGCCAGCCGCGTGCTGGTCGAGCTCGGCCTCACCGAGCGGCTCAAGCGAAGCGCCGTCACGCCTGAGGCACTCTGCGTCATGAGTGCGCGGGCCGGCGGCGAGCTGCTGCGCATGCCGCTCGGCGAAGCCGCTTCCGCGCGGGCCGGCGCGCCCTATTGGGTGGTGCACCGCGCCGACCTGCAATCCGCGCTGGCCGGCGCGGTCTCCGACCATCCCGATATCGACCTGAAGTTAGGTGCGACCTTCGAGGATGTGGCGCCCCACGCCAAGGGGCTGACGGTCGTCCATCGCAGCGGCACGATACGCCGCAGCGATCTGGCCAGCGCACTGATCGGCGCCGACGGCATCTGGTCGACGGTACGCCAGCATCTGTTTCCCGAGGTGCAGCCGCGCTTCTCCGGCCTGATCGCCTGGCGCGGCACGCTCGATGCCACGCAACTGCCGAAGGATTTTACCGCGCGGCGGGTGCAACTCTGGATGGGTCCGAATGCCCATCTCGTCGCTTATCCGATCGCCGGCGGGCGCCAGATCAACGTGGTCGCGGTGCTGCCGGGGACCTGGAACAGGCCCGGCTGGAGCACGCCGGGCGATCCGTTCGAGGTGATGGACGCCTTCGCGGCACCGCGCTGGCCGTCGGCGGCCAGGATGATGCTCACTGCCGTCGACAATTGGCGCAAATGGGCGCTGTTCGGCGTGCCGGACGGCTGCCCCTGGAGCGAAGGACCGGTCGGCCTGCTCGGTGACGCCGTGCATGCGATGCTGCCATTCGCGGCCCAGGGCGCCGGCATGGCGATCGAGGACGCCGCCGTGCTCGCCCGGCATCTGAGCCTCGAGGCTGCCGAGAGCGCGGCCGGCATCGCGGCGGCGCTGAAGCAATATGGCCGCGCGCGGCAGGCACGGGTGCGGCGGGTGCAGCGGACAGCGCGGCAGCAGGGCCGCATCTATCATCTCGGTGGGCCGTTCGCGATCGCGCGCGATGTTGCGATCCGCGCGCTCGGCCCGGAGCGCATGCTGGCGCGGCAGGACTGGATCTACGGCTGGCGCCCCTGAGGCGGACGCAATCGTGTCAGCTCAGCGAACGGCGCTACCGGATTTCGGGGCGGGCTTGATGTCCGGCCGCTGCGGAGCAGAGGCCGCCGGCGTCACACCGGGCGGCGTTTCCCGGCACCTGTTGCGGCGCCATGCCTCCTCGGCAAGTTGCGACTGCCCGCGCACCGCAATGTAGTCGTTGCGATAGGCGAGCTCGGACACGACGGCGCCTCCGGCCCCGGTCTCGGCCTTGTCCATCAGCTTCTGCAAATCGGCGGTGCGGGCGGCAAGCGCCTTGCGCTCACCCTCGAGCTGCTTGCAGTCGTACAATTCGTATTTGCCAGGGTCGGCAAAGGCCGGAGCGACCGTCTCGCTCATGCTGGCGCAGCCGGACAGTGCGCCGCCCGCAAGCAGCACAACGAGCGCGCCGCAGAAGCGCAGCGGAGAGGAAAGCGAAGCAGCCATGCCGGATGAATAGTCCCCGTGGATTGAGAATGCCTAAAGCAACAACAGATGTCCGGATTGAGGCTTTGCCTTGCGCGGCCGGCTCGCTTAAGGAAGAACCGCTCATCCGGCCCACGAAACGCACCAATTCCAGACGGCCGGAGGTGGACTTAACTATTTGATCTCGTTGGATCAAGCGGGCATGGCGGAATTGGTAGACGCAAGGGACTTAAAATCCCTCGGCGCGCAAGCGCTGTGCCGGTTCGACCCCGGCTGCCCGCACCATCGGAGCTGACGGGGCGAGCCTCCGCCCAAAGGCGGGCGGCAGAACGATGCAGTCGCGAACCGGATGGAGCCTGCGCGGGGGCAAGGCGCCGTCCTTTTCCGGCGGACGCGGCGGCATGCGTTATGACTGCGCACCTTCCGTCTCCAGCCGCATCGGCTCGGCGCGAAAGTCGAGCAGCAGGATCCAGAAACTTGTCAGCGCAATGATGAGCAGGATGAAGCTGCCCTCGAATGCCGTCCCCAGAATCGAGATCAGTGCCGGAAAGGCGAGACCGACGGCGAGGAACGCGGCAAGTGACAGGGCCGGAAGATCGACGACGAGGATCGCGGCATAAAGCGCGAGCTCGAAAAAGGCATATTCCTTGAGGCGCGGCGAGCTGAGATAGAGCGCAAACATCGCGAACACCGTGATGCGCATGGCGACGCGGGGATGATCCATCAGCCAGCGATCCAGTCGCGCAAGAAGTGATCCGCCTTCCTGCGGCGGCGGGCTCTTGACGACACGCAGGATGGACAAGGCGAACGGCAGCAGCACGAGCGCGAGTGCTGCGAATGCATAGGTCGCGAACGTCGCCGCCTTGCTGTCACCGAGGCCGGCAAAATCCATGAGGTCGCGCGCCGCCAGCAGCAGCGACGGATTGATCTCGAAGAGATCGACGAGATGCTGGTCAGGGATCTTTCCGCCCATCGCCAGTTGCCAGCTCGCGAACAGCTCGGGGTACATCAGCCGCGATATCAGGATCGGCAATGCGAAGCTGAACGCCGCGACCGCGATCAGCGCGAGCTTGCGGCCGCGCGGCAGCGGCAGGAAATAGAGAGCGGCCAGCACGGGAAAGAACACCAGCTTGAACGACGTCACGAGGCCGAGCAGCGCGGCGCCGGCGAGCCGCCGCGGAAAGTTGCTGTCCTCAGGCGCATCGGATGCGGACAGAGAGAGCAGAAACCTCAGCGCCATCGCGGTCAGCACGCCGCTCAGGATCGCGAAGTTGCCGGACGCCTGCACCCATTCGAAACCGACGAACGCGCCGAGCGCGCAGAGCACCCTCAGCGCAACATCGCGCGCGCTCGGGCGCGTTCGGCCAAGACCGGGCAAGAGGAGCCCGCAAAGCACGGCGAGGACAGGAAAGATGCCCTTGTAGTGATCAACCATGAATCCACCCGCGCAGAAGGGGCGGAAGACGTCCAGCGTCACCGGGAGATAGGGATAAGAGAGCTTGGTGCCCTTCAGGTTCTTGACGAAATAAGGATCGAGCCCGCCGGCATATGCATCGACCGCCGCGCAATTGACGCGGGTGTCCCAGCCATATTTCATGTCGAGCACGGCGTCGTTGGCGAGATTGCCGAGCACCAGCAGTGTGGTCAGTGCGATCAGGCAGGCAAGCCAGAAGTTCCGCCGCGAAGCCGTGTCGGCCGAGGGCTCCAACCATCGTGCTGCACCGGTGACATCGGACACAATCGGATACCTTGTTTGGCCAGGTTTCTCCCGGCGCCAACGCGGCGCCAGCCGTGCCACCATGGACAGGATGGGTTGCGGATTCATCTCCCCTGTGCGTTGCGCTCGCGCTTATGGTGAATCCCTGGTTGCCAGCGCTCCGCCTGGACGGCGGGGAACCGGTTCCCTGTCGCCGCGACCGCCAGATCCGCCGCGCCACCCCTACCGCGACGAGCGGACGGCAAGCCAGGCATCGAGCGCTTCGCGCGTGTCCCGAGCCGCCGCCATGCGTGCGAACTGCTCGCTCTCGATGGCGAGGCCTTCCGAGATCGAGACGTTGAGGCCCCGCGTGGCGGCGGTGATGACCCGCGCGACGGCGAGGCGCGAATGCCGTGTGATGCGGCTTGCGGCCCGCGAGCCACGGCAGGCGCTGTTTGCCGCCGAAGGTCGGCGTGATGCCGATCGCGATCTCGGGCTTGGCGAAGCTCGCGCGCTCGCTCGCGACGACAAGATGCCTCACGCAATCACATTCTATGATTGATACTTTACACAAAATCGCCTTGAGATAATCTGATGATGGGACGGATTGAATCTCGTGGTTGAGTGGGGTTTCGCTGTCGGAGAGAGCCAGCCCCAAAACAACGCGACGGCGTTTTTCCGCAGCCATATAGGGCCGCAAAACTGATTTCTGAATATCAGGATTGATCATGCCTTTAACGGACGACCAAGTCATCGAAGCAATCAAGAAAGCCAATTCGGAAGAGATTGAGAGAAAGGTCTACGACAAGATCAGGGGCGACTTGAGTCCGGATATCTCCCTTAGCAAAGAGCCGCTTGTTAAGCCGGGAATCTTAGAACTTTGGATTGCGAAAGTTACGAGCTGATCGCTCGATTGATTGACCCAGGAGTTCCGCGCGGCCCGCGACCTCACAAACTCGTGTGCGCCGCCGCCCCGCCTGTCAGCCATCCCGAAACATGGGTTGTGCGACGCAGCATAACCGATCAAAAAGCCTCTTTTTCAGAGGTGAGCTTTGTCCGACGTCAATGCCGACGATTGGGTGTCCTCGGGACACCGGCCTATGGGTTTTCCAGAATTCGTCATCGTGATCGCGTCCATCATGGCGCTGAATCCGCTTGCGATGGACATGATGCTGCCGGCGCTGCCCAACATAGGGGCAGCCTTCGCCATTCCCAACGCCAACCATCTTCAGCTGGTGCTCTCGACCTTCCTGATCGGCTTCGGCGCCGGCCAGTTCGTCATGGGCCCGTTGTCGGACCGCTTCGGCCGCCGCCCGGTGCTGCTCGGCGGCATGGCCGTCTATGCGGTGGCGAGCGTGCTGGCGGTCGCCGCGCCCTCGTTCGAGACGCTGCTGCTGGCGCGCGCGCTGCAAGGGCTCGGCACGTCGGCAACGCGCGTGATCGCGACCTCGATTGTGCGCGACTGTTATGTCGGCCGCCGGATGGCGAGCGTGATGTCGCTCGCCATGATGGTGTTCATCGCGGTACCGGTGATCGCGCCCTCGTTCGGGCAGGCGGTGCTGCTGGTCACGCATTGGCGCGGCATCTTCGTCGTACTGATGCTCTACGGATTGCTCGCGCTCGCATGGAGCGTGCTGCGGCTGCCTGAAACCCTTCCCGAGTCCGAACGCAGGTCGCTGGCGCCCGCAGACGTGCTCTCGGCATTCCGGCAGACCGTGACCAACCGCCAGACCATCGGCTATGCGACGGCCGCCGGCAGCGTGATAGGCGCACTCTTTGCCTATGTCTTCTCGGCGCAGCAGGTCTTCACCGGCATCTATCATCTCGGCCACTATTTCCCGATTGCTTTCGCCGCGATCGCGGCCGGCACCGCGATCGCCGGCTTCCTCAATGCGAAGCTGGTCGGACGGCTCGGCATGCGCGTGATCTCGCACGGCGCGCTGACGCTCTACACCGCGGTTGCGGGCGTGATGCTGCTGACGGAAAGCCTCGGCATGCTGCCGCTTTCCTTGTTCATGGTGCTGTCCGCTCTGATGATGTTCTCGTTCGGCATGATGGTCGCGAACTTCACCGCACTGGCCATGGAGCCGCAGGGCCACATCGCCGGCACCGCCTCCTCGCTCTACGGCTCGATCACGACGCTGATCGGCATCGTCGTCGGCATGGCGATCGGGCAGAGTTTCGACGGCACGCTGCTGCCGTTCTCGGTCGGCTTCTTCCTGTCGACGCTGGCGGCGCTTGCGATCGTGCTGGTGGTGGAAAAGGGACGGCTGTTCAAGCCGCATCATCGTCCCATCGCATGAGGAACTTCCCGGCCGGGTCGATGTTGTACTGCAGCAATTCGAAAGGCCGCCTCATGGAACCGGAACATCGCGAAGACAACACCACCCCGGATCGGGCGGAAACGGAACGCCCGACGTCGGGCGCCGACCAAGCTCCGTTCACTCCCCCCTTCGCGAGCGAAGGCCTCGAGCGAATCCGCGACAGCCATTGCTGAGCGCAAAGCCTGGTCCGGCGGGCGCCTGCTGGCGCTGAAGTCCTGCGCGGCGCTCTCGGGCGTCGCGCTGCTCGTTCGCGGTGGCACGATCAGCACGACCACGTCTCGCGTCAGGCCGGGCTTGCCCCATAGCGTCGCCTGCACGGTGAACTGCCGCTTGACGAAATGCCCGGCGCGCGCGGACACCGACTCCATCCACCTGCCGCAATAGTCCTGGCCGCTGAAACAGAGCGCGGCCCAACCACGATCCAATGTCGTCTTTCGCGGCAGGCCCCACATGTACTGAAATTCGAACGGCCGCGCGTAATACGGATGGTCCGGACTGTAGAACGCGGTCGCAAAGGCCAGCGAATCGTCGCCACTGACGGCGCTGAGGGGTTCCTCGGTCAGCTCGTGCCATTCCCGGGTGAGCTCGTTGGCTACCTGCGCGTAGAAATTCCGGCCCTCTTCGTAGCCGTGATTGTTGCGATAGACGGCGTGAATCGGGGCGGCGACGAAGACAGCGGCGAGCCCAACGATTGCGGTCATGACCGTGACATTGACGGTGTAGAATCTTTCGATCGGGTAGCGCGTGCCGCAAACGATCAGCACAGCGAACAGGAACAGCCCTTGCAGCGCCCATAGCGACGGCAGATCGGTGCCCATCGCCAGCGACGTCAGGACCGGCAGCACGATCGTGCCGATCGCAACATAGAAAAGAAGCCGCAGGCCGGAACTCATCGCGGCGAAGTCGGCCGCAAATTGCTTCAGCCGTGTGCCTGCGATGATCACCCAGATGACGGCCGATACGCTGATGGCCGCAAGGAGTCCGAGCAGGAAGTTCTGCACCTCGCCGAGTGAGCTCACGAAGTTGCCGTTGGCGTGCGCCATCGCGTAGGTGAAGGCCGACGCGCCCGTCGTCGCGAGCCAGTAGATGTGCGGCGACAATACCGCGAGCCCGATCACGACCGATATCCACGGCGAAGCGGACGTGAAATAGGCGCGGCGCGCGGGATGGGCCAGCGCGGCAAATGCAAAGCTTGCCACGAGGAAGACCGAATAATATTTGCCGACCATCGCCAGCGCCGTCGTGCATCCTACGGCGACCGCCCAGGCCGCGCTGCGGGTCTCGAACGCGCGCAGAAAACACCAGGTCGCGAGCGGCCAGAGCGCAAGCAGCACCGCATTGGCGTTGAAGCGCTGGGCGTGGAATTGATAGGCCGGCGTCAGCATCAAGAGCAGCAGCACCAGGATGCGTTTGTCCCCGGTCACGAACTGCCGTGCGATCCGGTCGACGAAAAACAGGGCGAGCCCGGCATTGGCCATCGCCATCAATTGCAACGACCAGTCGGTGAGCGGGAAGACGGCGGTCCACACCGCCGTAACCCAGCCCATCAACGGCGGATGCTTGTGATAGCCCCACGCGAAACGGCGCCCGAGCGTCCAGGCCTCGAGGGTATCGGGGTGCAGGCCGCTGCCGGCATAGGCGACGGCCAGATAGATCGTCCAGAGCGCGACGAAGCACACAATGAGAAGCGGTACGGCCCAGCCCGTCTCGACGCCGTCGAGCCAGCGCAGGAAAGGCCGCCGCCATCGCGCCGGCGCGCGATCGGACCGCTCTGCCATTGCTCGAAATGAAAAATCAATCGCCACGGGACTCGAATGCAGGAAGGAAGTGATGGGCAAACTGCGCACATCTATTTCAAGTCAGAAACAAATAGCAATGATTGGACACTGGAAGAGTTAAAAGCTGACGCCAGGCTGACAAACGAAAACGGCGCCGCTGATGACAGCGACGCCGCGTAACGGTCGAGAAAGGCGCGCTGGCGCGCCCTCGCTTTACTCGGTCTTGTCGATGTTCCAGAACACCGGCGTCGCCGGGCCGTCGAGCACGCCGGTCAGCGACTTCCGCCATGCGCTCGGCGCCAGATATTGGCCGAGCGGCACGTAGATCACCTGGTCGTAGGCTTCCTTCTGGATCTCGGTCGCGATCTTCTTCTGATCGTCGAGCGAGGCGGCGCGGACGAAGTCGTCCTTGAGCTTCTCGATCTTGGCGTTCTCCGCCCAGCCGAACCAGCCCTTCTTGCCCTGCCCGCCGATCGACAGATTGGCGATCGGGTTGGACACGTCGGCGCTGACCCAGTTGGTGAAGAACATGTTCCAGCCGCCCTCCTTCGGAGGCTTCTGGCTGGCGCGCCGGCTGACCACCGTCTGCCAGTCGGTCGCCTGCGCGTCGACCTTGAAGCCGGCCTCGCGGAGCAACTGCACCGCGACCGTCGGCTGCGCCTTCAGCGTCACGACGTCGCCGGGCACCATGACCACGACGGGCGTGCCGTCATAGCCGGACTCGGCGAGCGCCTTCTTGGCTTCCGCCATGCCGTTGCCCTTGACCAGCGATTCCGAGCCGACGTCGGTCGCGAACGGCGTATCGCAGATGAAGAACGCACCGCAGATCTTGTAGTATTTGGGATTGCCGACGAGCGCGTCGAGCACGTCCTTCTGGTTCATCGCCAGAAGTGCGGCACGGCGGATCTTCGGATTGTCGAAGGGCGGATAGAGGAAGTTCATGCGCCCAAGGGTCTGGTAGCCGAACTTGTTCAGCGTCTCGACCTTGAGGTCGGCATTGCCTTCAAGCACGGGCAGCAGATCCCACGGCGGCACTTCCATGAAGTCGATGTCGCCCGATTGCAGCGCGTTCACTGCGGTCTGCGCATCCGGCATGGTGATCCATTCGACGCGATCGACCTTGACCAACTTGCCTCCGGCAGTCCAGCTCGACGCCTCCTTGCGCGGCACGTAGTCGGTATTCTTGACGTACACCGCCTTGACGCCGGGCTGGAATTCGCCCTGCACGAACTTGAACGGGCCCGAGCCGATCTGCTCGGGGATCTGCTTGTCCGGCGGCGTTTCGGCGAGACGCTTCGGCATCATGAAGGCGACGCGCGAGGACGGCTTGCCGATGGATTCGAGCACGAGGCCGTAGGGCTCCTTCAGCTTCAGCGTGATCGTCTTTGGGTCGGTCGCCTCGATGCTCGCAGTAAACTGCATCATCTGCTGGCCCATGCCGTCGACCGCGGCCCAGCGCTTCAGTGAAGCGGCGCAGTCTTCCGCCGTCACCGGCGTACCGTCGTGCCACTTCAGGCCGTCGCGCAGCGTGAAGGTGTAGGTGAGCTTGTCGTCGGAGATCTTCCAGTCCGCCATCTGCGGCTGGATCTTGAAGTTCGAGTCCGTCGCGATCAGCGTGTCGTAGACCATGTAGCCATGGTCACGCGTGATGTAGGCGGTGGTGAAAATCGGATCGATGATGCGCAGATCCGAATGCATCACCGCGGTGATGGTCTTGCTGGCGGCGGCAAGTACCGGCGAGGCCATCGCCGTCGAAAGCGCAACGACCGATAGCGCAAGTGTGGAGGCGAACGCGCGACGCCCCCGGCGCATCAAGCTCAACATAAAAGTTTCTCCTGACGTGAAACTGTTCAAAGGCAGGTTATTGGTTGAGCATTCGGTTCGTTCTTTAGGCGAACTAACCTCATGCGATGCCTTTGTCTTTCGAGACTTGCAGACAGTGCCGAGCGCGTCAATCCGGTTTCGCTGCAGCCCCAAGCGGCGCGCTCACGGGCTCCACAAAGATCGGTTTGGCTCTACAACGCTTTCCGCCAGTCCTGTCCGCGCCAATGCAATGCGCGTTCCATCTTTCGAAGCTTGAGAGACATTAAGATGAATCCAGCCAATCTTCCCTTCGATTCCGAGGCGATGCTCCAGGGCCTGCGCGCCTGGGTGGAATGCGAGAGCCCGACCTGGGATGCGGGTACCGTCAACCGCATGCTGGATATCGCAGCGCGGGATATGGCGATCATGGGTGCGACGATCGAACGCATCGGCGGCCGACAGGGCTTTGGCGGCGTGATCCGCGCGCGCTTCCCGCATCCGAAACAGGGCGAGCCGGGCATCCTGATCGCCGGCCACATGGATACCGTCCACCCGGTCGGCACCATCGAGAAGCTGAAATGGCGGCGCGAGGGCAACAAGTGCTACGGCCCCGGCATCTACGACATGAAGGGCGGCAACTATCTCTCGCTGGAAGCGATCCGGCAGCTGGCACGCGCTTCCTTCACCACGCCGCTGCCGATCACCGTGCTGTTTACGCCCGACGAGGAAGTCGGCACGCCCTCGACGCGAGACATCATCGAGGCGGAAGCCGCGCGCAACAAATATGTGCTGGTGCCCGAACCGGGCCGCGCCGACAACGGCGTCACCACCGGACGTTATGCCATCGCGCGTTTCAATCTGGAAGCGACGGGCCGGCCGAGCCATGCCGGCGCGACATTGTCGGCCGGACGCTCGGCGATCCGCGAGATGGCGCGGCAGATCCTCGCCATCGACGCGATGACGACGGAGGACTGCACCTTCTCGGTCGGCGTCGTACATGGCGGACAATGGGTCAATTGCGTTGCCACGACCGCCACCGGCGAGGCGCTGTCCATGGCCAAGCGCCAGGCCGATCTCGACCGCGGCGTCGAGCGGATGCTGGCGCTGTCGGGCACGACCAATGATGTCACGTTCAAGGTGACGCGCGGCGTGACACGGCCGGTTTGGGAGCCGGATGCCGGCACCATGGCGCTTTATGAGAAGGCGCGCGACATCGCCAAATCGCTCGGCACTGAGCTGCCGCATGCGAGCTCCGGCGGCGGCTCCGACGGCAACTTTACCGGCGCGATGGGCATCCCGACGCTCGACGGCCTCGGCGTGCGCGGCGGCAACGGTCACACGCTGGAAGAATTCATCGAGGTCGACAGCCTGGTCGAGCGCGGCCGCCTGATGGCCGGTTTGCTGGCGACGCTGGAGTAATTGAATCAACTTCGCACTGCACAATGCGTTGGCAGTCGCGGTTGAAATTTAGCCTTGTCTAAAAATGAGGCGCATCGTACTGCTCGATTGTCCACGCGACGATGCGGGAGAGATCGCGACGAGAGTTCAAGCTTTCGTTGCGGCGCCGACGGAGCAACCGCCCCGGAAACTCTCAGGCAAAAGGACCGTATCGTCAGGACGATCTGGAGAGAGATGGCACGATCTTGGGATCGTGACGTCCACCGAAGGGGATAGTCCGGAGCTGACCTCACAGGGTCCGCAACGGATCAAGCTCTCAGGTAACCGTGACAGATGGGGCGCCGCCAACGGCCTTTGGCCGGCGGTTAGCCTATCCTAACTCACGGGAGCCCCGAACTATCATGACCCATATCGCCATCATCGGCGCCGGCATCACCGGCGTAACGACCGCCCATGCCCTGCTCGAACGCGGATACAAGGTGACGGTGCTCGACAAGCACCGCTACGCCGCGATGGAGACCTCCTTCGCCAATGGCGGACAGCTCTCCGCCAGCAATGCCGAGGTGTGGAATAGCACCGCAACGATCCTGAAGGGTCTGCGCTGGATGTTCCGGCGCGATGCGCCGCTGCTGATGAACCCGCGGCCGAACTGGCACAAATATTCGTGGATGAGCGAGTTCGTCGCCAATATCGGCAACTACCGCGCCAACACGGTTCAGACCACACGGCTCGCGATCGAAGCCCGCAAGCATCTGTTCGAGATCGCGGAGCGCGAAGGCATCGACTTCGATCTCGAACGCCGCGGCATCCTGCACATCTGTCACGACAAGAAAGGTTTTGAATCCGGTCTGCAGGTCAACGCGCTGCTGAAGGAAGGCGGGCTCGATCGCCGTCCGGTGACACCGGAGGAGATCCGCGCCATCGAGCCGACGCTGCGCAAGGACTATTATGGCGGCTTCTACACGCCGTCGGATGCGACCGGCGATATCCACAAATTCACGCGCGGACTTGCGGAAGCCTGCAAGCGGCGCGGCGCGACCTTTATCCACGAAGCCAACATCGATTCCATTGCCCAGGCAGGTGGCGGCTTTGTCATCGGCTGGGCTGATCTTTCCGCAACCGACGCTGTCGCGTCCGCGCGCGGCATGCTGAAGGTGGACGGTGTCGTGGTCTGCGCCGGTGTGGCCAGCCGTCACTTCGCCGCCCTCCTCGACGAGCGCGTCAACGTCTATCCGGTGAAGGGCTATTCGATCACCGTGCAGCTCGACACTGCGGCGAGCCGCAATGCGACGCCGACCGTCAGCCTGCTCGACGAAGCCGCCAAGATCGTCACCAGCCGGCTCGGCGCCGATCGCTTCCGCGTCGCAGGCACCGCCGAATTCAACGACTTCAACCGCGACATCCGCGCCGACCGGGTGCAGCCGCTGGTCGACTGGGTGCGCAACAATTTCCCCGCCGTCGAAACGTCCAGGGTCGTGCCCTGGGCCGGGCTGCGGCCGATGATGCCGAACATGATGCCGGTGGTGCGCGCAGGACGGATGCCGGGCGTGTTCTTCAACACCGGCCACGGCCATCTCGGCTGGACCTTGTCGGCCGCGACCGCGCAGATGATTGCCGGAACCATCGACGGCTGGCGCGGGCTCAACGCACCGCCGGCCGCACCGTCACTCAGGGTTGAGCGCGAGTTCCGCCATGCATCCTGAGTGGTCGATATCGGAGGCTCGGCGGCCTCTTGCGACCGCCCTGCCCTTGGCACACAATTTGCCCCGAAACGTCGGCTTCTCCGGCCGGCTTTCCAGCCCGAGTGACAGGCGTGCATGATAGAAAGAACCGATTCCACGGGGGCCTCCGGGCCCCACAAGTTCCGCAGCCGGAGATAGGTGCATGCTAGGTTATCTCATTCGCCGCGTTCTGGCCGCGGTGCCCGTGATGGGCGTCGTCGCGCTGTTCGTCTTCCTGCTGCTGCGGCTGACGCCGGGCGATCCCGCCGCAATTCTCGCCGGCGATAACGCGACGCCGGAACGGCTGGAACGCATCCGCGACTCGCTCGGCCTCAACGAGCCGCTGATCGTGCAGTTCATCACCTGGATGAACAAGCTGCTGCACGGCGATCTCGGGACGTCGCTGATCTCCAATTTGCCAGTCATGAAGATGATCAGCCAGCGCGTCGAGCCGTCGATCTCGATTGCGCTCTCGACAATCATCCTCGCGGTGATCGTCGCCGTGCCGCTGGGCGTCATCGCGGCGTGGAAGCACGGCACCTGGATCGACCGTTTCGTGATGGGCCTCTCCGTGCTCGGCTTCTCCGTGCCGGTGTTCGTGGTCGGCTATCTGCTGATCGAGGTCTTCGCGATCGACCTGCGCTGGGTGCCGGTGCAGGGCTTCCGCAGCATCTTCAACGGCTTTGGACCGTTCTTCGAGCGCATCATCCTGCCGACCTGCGCGCTCTCCTTCATCTACATCGCGCTGATCGCGCGCATGACGCGCGCGGCGATGCTCGACGTGCTCGGTGAGGACTACGTCCGCACCGCCCGCGCCAAGGGCATCAACGAGGTCGCCGTGATGATGCGCCATGCGCTGCGCAACGCGGCCGTGCCCGTGATCACCGTGATCGGCACCGGCTTTGCGCTGCTGATCTCCGGCGTCGTCGTCACCGAGAGCGTGTTCAACATCCCCGGCATCGGCCGCCTCACGGTGGACGCGGTGCTGGCGCGCGACTATCCGGTCATCCAGGCGATGATCCTGCTGACGTCGCTGATCTATGTCGTCGTCAATCTCCTGATCGACGTCGCCTACACGCTGCTCGATCCCCGGATCCGGTACTAGGGCTAAGGATACCAACAAAAATGTCCGTCGATAGCCTTCCCCAGTCGTCCATTCCGATCACGTCGCCGCTGCGGCCGCGTTTCGGATTCCTCACCTCGACGCCGATCATCGCGGCGGCCACGATCTTGCTCGCGCTGATCGTGCTGGTCTCGATCCTGGCGCCGCTGATCGCGCCGCACGATCCGGTCCAGCTTGCGCCCTCGCAGCGGCTGAAGCCGGCCTCGGCGCAGTTCCTGCTCGGCACCGACGCCTATGGCCGTGACCTCTTGTCGCGCGTCATCTATGGCGGCCGCATCTCGCTCCTGATCGGCATCGGCTCGGCGATCCTGGCGATCGCCATCGGCCTTGCGATTGGCCTCGTCTCAGGCTTCTTCAAGCTGGTCGATGCCGTCCTGATGCGCGTCATGGACGGCCTCATGGCGATGCCGAGCATCCTGCTCGCGATCGCTGTGGTGTCGCTGTCCGGCGCCAGCATCTGGACCGTGCTGGTCGCGATCACCATCCCCGAAATTCCGCGCGTGGCGCGCCTGGTGCGCTCGGTCGTGCTGTCCGCGCGCGAGGAGCCCTATGTGGAAGCCGCGATCTCGGTCGGCTCCAGCCTGCCGAAGATCATGTGGCGCCATCTGATGCCGAACACGATCGCGCCGCTGATCGTCCAGGGCACCTATGTCTGTGCCTCCGCGATCCTGACCGAGGCCATCCTCTCCTTCCTCGGCGCCGGCATCTCGCCGGAGACGCCGACCTGGGGCAACATCATGGCCGAGGGCCGTCAGTATTTTCAGCTCAAGCCGACGCTGATCTTCTGGCCGGGCCTGCTGCTTTCGATTGCCATCCTCAGCATCAATTTGATCGGCGACGCCGCCCGCGACGCACTCGATCCCCGCATGAAGCAGCGGGAGGGCAAGTGATGACGGATCAAGTGATGACCAACCCAGTCCTCGACATCAACAACCTCGTCGTCTCCGTCGGCAAGAAGCCGAAGGGCGCCAACATCATCGACGGCATCTCGATCCAGGTGCACAAGGGCGAGACACTGTGTCTCGTCGGCGAAAGCGGCTCGGGCAAGTCGGTGACCTCGCTCACCACGATGGGCCTGCTGCCGAAGGGCACGCTGGTTCCGACCGGCGGCAGCGTCAAGCTGGTCGGCGAAGAGATTCTCACCGCGACCGATCGCCGGCTGCGCCAGCTCCGCGCCACGCAGATGGCGATGATCTTCCAGGAGCCGATGACCGCGCTCAATCCGGTGGTGCCGGTCGGCCGCCAGATCGACGAAGTGCTGCGCGCCCACACCGATCTCGACGCCAAGGCGCGGAAGAAGCGCATTCTCGACATGATGGAGCAGGTCCGCCTGCCCCAGGTCGAGCGCATCTTCGCCTCCTATCCGCATCGCCTGTCCGGCGGCCAGCGCCAGCGCATCATGATCGCGATGGCGCTGGTGCTGGAGCCGAAGCTGCTGATCGCCGACGAGCCGACCACCGCGCTCGACGTCACCACGCAGAAGCAGATCCTGACGCTGATCCGCGACCTCCAGCGCGATCACGGCACGGCCGTCCTTTTCATCACCCACGACATGGGCGTCGTCGCCGAGATCGCCGACCGCGTCGCTGTGATGCGGCAGGGCCGGCTGGTCGAGACCGGTCCGCTCGAGACCGTGCTGCGCAACCCGACCATGGAGTACACCCGCAACCTGCTTTCAGCGGTGCCGAGCCTGGTGCCGCGCGCGGCGCGGCCCGAGACCAAAGAGCCGGTGGTGCTGGAAGCCAACGAGCTCGGCAAGGTCTATAAGGAGCGTGCCTTCTTCGGCAAAGGCCGCGAGGTCGTCGCCGCCGACAAGGTGACGCTGACGCTGCGCAAGGGCCGCACGCTCGGCATCGTCGGCGAGAGCGGCTCGGGCAAGTCGACGGTCGCGCGGTGCATCGTGCGCCTGATCGATCCGACCTCGGGCGGCGTGCGCCTTGCCGGCCGCGAGATCGCCGACATCTCGCGCCGACTGCTTCAGCCGCACCGGCAGAAGATCCAGATCGTGTTCCAGGATCCCTATCGCTCGCTCAACCCGCGCATTACCGTCGGCGAGAGCATCGCGGAAGGCCCGATCAATTACGGCACCCCGCATGCCGATGCGATGAAGCGGGCGCGCGAGCTGCTCGAGCTCGTCGGCCTGCCTGCGGACGCAGTGACGCGCTATCCGCACCAGTTCTCCGGCGGTCAGCGCCAGCGCATCGCCATTGCGCGTGCGCTCGCGCTCGATCCGGACGTGCTGGTCGCGGACGAAGCGGTCTCCGCGCTCGACGTCTCGGTGCAAGCGCAGGTGCTGGAACTGCTCGACGAGATTCAGAATCGGCTCGGCATCGCCATCCTGTTCATCACCCACGATCTGCGCGTCGCAGCGCAAATCTGCGACGAGGTCGTGGTGATGCAGCACGGCCGTGTGGTCGAACAGGGCCTGGCCGCCGAGGTGCTGACGCATCCGAAGGAAGCCTACACCAGGGCCCTGCTGGAGGCCGCACCGGGCCGCGGCTGGGATTTTGCGAACTTCCGACCGGTATCGGAAGGCGTCGCGGCGACGCTGTAGGTTTGTCCACTCGTCATTGCGAGCGGAGCGAAGCAATCCAGAGTCCCTCTGCGGAGACGGTCTGGATTGCTTCGCTTCGCTTCGCTCGCAATGACGGTGATCGCGGCAAGTATTCCCAAAACAGCTTGAGGCCATGCATAGCGCGAGTGCGTCCCACCTTGCTCTCGCCGCAGGCACAAGGCTAACGTCCCGAACTCTTTATTGACCGGACCAGAATTAATGACACGCATCGCCGTCGGCGGCTTCCTGCACGAGACCAACACGTTCGCCCCGACCAAGGCGACTTTCGCGGATTTCCAGCATGGCGGCGGCTGGCCGGCCATGACGGAAGGCGCCGACGTGCTGAAGGTGATGCGCCGCATCAATGTCGGCCTTGCCGGTTTCGTCGACAGCGCCGAAGCCAACGGCTGGGACCTCATTCCGACGATCGCCTGTGGCGCAAGTCCGTCGGCGCATGTCACCAGGGACGCCTTCGAGCGTATCGTAAAGGTGATGGTCGACGGTATCGCCGCCGCCGGCCCGCTCGATGCGGTCTATCTCGATCTGCATGGCGCGATGGTGACCGAGCATCTCGACGACGGCGAAGGCGAAATCTTGGCGCGCGTGCGCCGCGTCATCGGCAAGGAGGTTCCGCTCGTTGCCAGCCTCGACCTGCACGCCAACGTCACGCCCGAGATGATGGAACACGCGGACGCGCTGATCGCCTACCGCACCTATCCGCACGTCGACATGGCCGAGACCGGCCGCGCCGCCGCAAGGCACCTCGCCCTGCTGCTGAAGACCAAGCAGCGCTTTGCAAAGTCGTTTCGCCAATTGCCGTTCTTGATCGCGATCAGCTGGCAATGCACCAATGACTTTCCCACCAAGGGCATCTACGAAAAACTGGCCGCGCTGGAGAGCGAAGCCGTTCCGACGCTGTCCTTCGCGCCCGGCTTCCCCGCCGCAGACTTCCGCGACTGCGGCCCGAGCGTGTTCGCCTATGGCAAGACGCAGGCCGACGCCGACCGCGCGGCCGATGCGATCGTCAAACTGATCGAAAGCCACGAGGACGATTTCGACGGCAAGATCTGGTCGCCCGACGACGGCGTGCGCCATGCGATGGAACTCGCCAAGGGCGCGAGCAAGCCGATCATCATCGCCGACACCCAGGACAATCCCGGCGCCGGCGGTGATTCCGACACCACCGGCATGCTGCGCGCACTGGTGCGCAACAAGGCGAGCGCGGCGACCGGCGCGATCTACGATCCGGCATCGGCCAAGGCCGCACATGACGCCGGCGTCGGCGCGACCGTGACGCTGTCGCTCGGCGGCAAGTCCGGCATCCCCGGCGACGAGCCCTATCGCGAGACCTTCATCGTCGAAAAACTCTCCGACGGCCGCTTCATCGCGCCCGGCCCGTATTACGGCGGCCGCGAGATGGAGATGGGCCCGTCCGCAGCCTTGCGCATCGGTGATGTCCGCGTCGTGGTCTCATCGCACAAGGCGCAGCTCGCCGATCAGGCGATGTACCGCTATGTCGGCATCGAGCCGACCGAAGAGAAGATTTTGGTCAACAAGAGCTCGGTGCACTTTCGCGCCGATTTCGAGCCGATCGCGGAAAAGCTGATGATCTGCGCCGCGCCCGGCGCGATGCCGGCCGACACTGCCACCCTGCCCTGGACGCGCCTGCGGCCGGGCATCCGCATCAAGCCGAACGGCCCCGTTTTCACGCCCCCATCACGCTAACCGGACAGGACACATGCCCACGATCGACCGCATCGACGGCTATGCCGACGAACTCACTGCTATCAGGCGCGACCTCCACGCCCATCCCGAGATCGGCTTCGAGGAAGTGCGCACCTCCGGCATCGTCGCCGACAAGCTGAAGAGCTGGGGCATCGAGGTGCATCGCGGTCTCGGCGGCACCGGCGTGATCGGCGTCATCAAGGGCAAGGGTTCGAGCGCCAAGCGCATCGGCCTGCGCGCCGACATGGACGCGCTGCCGATGGAAGAGAACACCAACCTGAAATGGAGCTCGAAAATCCCCGGCCGCTTCCACGGCTGCGGCCATGACGGCCACACGACCATGCTGCTCGGCACTGCGCGCTACCTCGCCGAGACCAAAAATTTCGACGGCACCGTGCACCTGATCTTCCAGCCCGCCGAGGAAGGCCTTGGTGGCGCCCGCGCGATGATCAAGGACGGGCTGTTCGAGAAATTCCCCTGCGACGAGCTCTACGGCCTGCACAACGCGCCCGACCTCAATCTCGGCGAGATCGCGATCCTGCCCGGCCCCGCGATGGCCAGTGCCGACTTCTTCGACCTCCGCATCACCGGCTACGGCGCGCATGGCGCGATGCCCGAGCGCTCCAAGGACGCGGTGATCATCGCGACCACGCTGGCGCAGGCGATCCAGACCATCGTCAGCCGCAACGTCGAGCCGCTGCAGGCCGCCGTCATCTCGATCACGCAGATTCACGCCGGTTCCGCCTATAACGTCATCCCCGGCGACGCGCATCTCTGCGGCACCATCCGCACCTTCTCGAAAGAAGTCCGCACCCTGATCGCCGAACGCATCCGCACGATCAGCGCCGGCATCGCGAGCGCCTATCAGTGTGTGATCGACGTCGACATCCGCGACACTTTCGACGTGCTGGTCAACCAGGTCGAGCAGTCCAAGGTGGTCGAGGACGTCGCGCGCACGATCGTCGATCCCGCCAACGTCATCACCCGCACCCAGCCGAAGATGGGCAGCGAGGATTTCGCCGACATGCTGCAAACCATTCCCGGTGCCTATTTCTGGGTCGGCCACGACGGCTCGGTGCCCGTCCACAATCCCGGCTTTGTGCTCGACGACAAGATCCTGCCGATCGGCGCCAGCATGTTCGCCCGGATCATCGAAACGCGCATGCCGGTAGGTTAGCAATGCACAAAAAGAGCGTCGAAGAGGCCGTCACCTCGCTGCACGATCTCTCCGCGGTCGATCTGATCGCGGGCTATCGGGCCAAGCAATTCTCGCCGAGCGAGGTGCTGGAGGACGTGCTTGCGCACGTCGCTGCGTGGGAACCTCACCTCAAGGCGCTCTATGCATTCGATCCCGACAGCGCGCGCGAGGCCGCAAAGGCCTCGACCGCGCGCTGGAGCGGGGGCGAACCCTCCGGCGCGCTCGACGGCGTGCCTGTGACAGTGAAGGACAACATCGCGACCAAGGGCGTGCCCGTCCCGCTCGGCGCTGCGAGCGTGAAGCTCGTGCCGGCCGAGAAGGACGCCCCGCCCGCTGCGCGACTGCGCGAGGCCGGTGCGATCATCTTCGCGAAGACCACCATGCCCGATTACGGCATGCTGTCCTCGGGGCTCTCCAGCTTCCACGCGCTGGCGCGCAATCCCTGGGACCTCTCCAAGAATCCCGGCGGCTCCAGCGCGGGCGCGGGCGCCGCTGCTGCGGCTGGCTACGGCCCCTTGCATCTCGGCACCGATATCGGCGGCTCGGTCCGCCTGCCTGCGGGCTGGTGCGGCCTCGTCGGCCTGAAACCCAGCTTTGGCCGCGTGCCGATCGACCCGACCTATGTCGGCCGTGTTGCCGGTCCCATGACCCGCACGGTCGACGATTGCGCGCTGATGATGAGCGTCATTGCAAAGCCCGATCGGCGCGACGGCATGAGCCTGCCCGCCGAGCCTCTCAACTGGAAGGGGCTGGAGAAGTCGCCGCGCAAGCTCCGCATCGGCCTGATGCTCGATGCCGGCGTTGGTCTGCCGGCAGAGAGGCCGGTCCGCGATGTCGCGGTGAAAGCCGCAAAGGCGTTCGAATCCGCAGGGAGCGTCGTCACCGAGGTCGACGGCATTTTGACCCGCGAGATGCTCGATGGCCTCGACAATTTCTGGCGCGCGCGGATGTGGGATGATCTGTCCAAGCTGACGCCGGCCGAACAGGCAAAGGTGCTGCCCTACATCTTCAAATGGGGCGCATCCGGCGCAAAGCTCTCGGGTGTGGATGTTATCCGCGGATTCAACCAGACCATGGCGATCCGCGCCGCTGCGTCAAAGCTGTTTTGCGAGCTCGACTACGTGATCTCGCCGACCGCGCCGAACGTGAACTACCCTGCGGACTGGGCCGCGCCCACCAACGATCCCATGAGGCCGTTTGAGCACATCGCCTATACCGTGCCGTGGAATATGTCGGAGAACCCTGCCGTCTCCATCAATGGCGGCTTCGACGCCAATGGTTTTCCGATCGGTGTGCAGATCGTCGGCCGCCGCTTCGACGATATCGGCGTGCTCGGCATGGCCAAGGCGTTCGAAGGCCTGCGTAGCGCACAACGGCCCTGGCCGAGCCCGCCGGCACGATAGCAACGCTCGATCATTCCGGGATGCGCCCTTTGGGCGCAAGCCCGGATGACTTGCTTGAGAGAGTATGCCGAGCTTATTGCTTCACCCTCCCCTGGAGGGGGAGGGTCGGCTCACATGGAGCGCAGCGAAATGTGAGACGGGGTGGGGTGACAGTCTCTCCGCGGACACAGTGCGCGTGTGGAGAGATCACCCCACCCCGCTCGCGCTGCGCGCGATCGACCCTCCCCCTCCAGGGGAGGGTCAGAGCCTCGGCCACTCCCGCAGTGAAAAGAACAAAGGAAGGAAACCACCATGGCGTATGAGACCATCAAATACGAGGTCGCCGAGCAGATCCTCACCATCACGCTGAACCGGCCCGACAAGCTCAACGCTTTCAATGCGCAGATGCAGGCCGAGTTGATCGACGCGTTCGACGCCGCCGACAAGGACGACGACGTCCGCGCCATCATCGTCACCGGCGCCGGCCGCGGTTTTTGCGCGGGCGCCGATCTCTCCTCGGGTGCAGATACCTTCGATCGCGATGCGCGGCGCGGCCCGGTCAAGCGCTTCGCGGACGGCAAGGTCGATTACAGCGATCCGCAGGTGCGCGACGGCGGCGGCCAGGTGACCTTGCGCATCTTCAAGTGCCTGAAGCCCGTCATCGCCGCCGTGAACGGCCCTGCCGTCGGCATCGGCGTCACCATGCAACTCGCGATGGACATTCGCATCGCCTCGGATGCAGCGCGCTTCGGCTTCGTGTTCTCCCAGCGTGGCATCGTGCCGGAGGCCGCCTCGAGCTGGTTCCTGCCGCGCATCGTCGGCATCTCGCAGGCGCTGGAATGGTGCTATTCCGGCCGCGTCTTCCCGGCCCAGGAAGCGCTCGCCGGCCGTCTCGTCAGCAAGGTCGTAGCCCCCGATGATCTCCTGCCGACCGCCCGTGCGCTCGCCAAGGAATTCGCCGCCAAGACCGCGCCGGTGTCGGTCGCCCTGATCCGCCAGATGATGTGGCGCATGATGGGTGCCGACGATCCCATGGAAGCCCACAAGGTCGACAGCCGTGGCATCTATACCCGCGGCCGCTCGGACGACGTTAGGGAAGGCGTGGTGTCGTTCCTGGAGAAGCGCCCCGCGCAGTTCAAGAACAAAGTGTCGAGCGATATGCCGGATTATTTTCCGTGGTGGACCGAGCGGGACTACAAATAGCGCTCTCGTAGGGTGGGCAAAGGCGCTCTTGCGCCGTGCCCACGATCTGTTGCGACAACAGCCAGATGGTGGGCACGCTCCGCTTTGCCCACCCTACGGCACCGTCACTCCATCACCAGCGCCACGCGCCCGATCGCCTTGCGGTCGATCAACAGCCGCATCGCCTTGGCATAATCCTGCAGCGGCAGACGGTGCGAGACGTTGGGTCGGAGCTTGCCCTCCTCCGCCCATTGCAGCAGAGCCTTAAGCCGCACGTCGCCGAGCGCCGGATTTTTCCGCACGGCTTCGCCCGCACGAACGCCGAGTACGCTCGCGCCCTTGATCAGCAAAAGATTTGTCTTCGCTGATCCGATGCCACCCGTAAAACCGATCACCAGCAGCCGCGCGCCCCAGGCGATGCAGCGCATCGAGTTCTCGAACACCTCGCCGCCGACGGGATCGAACACGACGTCGGCGCCCCGGCCGTCGGTGATGCGCTTGACGGCATCGCGAAACGGTTCGCGATCGTAGCGCACGAGATGGTCGGCGCCGCGCGATTTCGCAATGGCGAGCTTCTCGTCGCTGGAGGCCGTCGCGATCACGGTCGCGCCCAGCATCTTGCCGATCTCGACGGCGGCAAGCCCGACGCCGCCGCCGGCGCCATGCACCAGCAACACCTCGCCGGGCTCGACCCGGCCGCGATCGATCAGCGCGTGATAGGCGGTGCCGTGACCGGCGAGATAGGTCGCGGCTTCCGCATAGTCGAACGTCGACGGCATCGGCGTGAGCTGCGTCGGCGTCACCACCGCTTCATCGGTGAAGGCGCCATGACGCATCTTCACGATGACCTTGTCGCCGACGGACACGCCGCTCGCCTCTGCGCCCACCTCGGTGACGTCGCCGGCGGCCTCCATGCCGGGCGTGAACGGCAGCTCCGGCTTGAGCTGATATTCGCCGGCCGCCATCAGCACGTCCGGAAAGTTCAATCCGGCGGCGCGGATCGCAACGCGCACCTCACCCGGTTTGACGGCGCGCGACGGAAACTCCTCCAGCCGCAACGTCTCGGGCGCGCCGAGCGCGCGGCAGACGACAGCCCGCACCATCAGGCCGCACTCGCCTTGTTGCGTTCGAGCGCCTCGCGGATCAGCGGCAGGCGGTCGTTGCCGAAGTACATGTCGGTCTTGCCCACGAAGATCGTCGGCGAACCGAAACCGCCGCGCGCGACGACCTCTTCCGTGTTGGCCTTGAGCTGGTCCTTGATTGCCTGCTCGGAGATGCCGGCAAAGAACTTCTGCTCGTCGACACCGACCTTCCTGCAGATCTCGGCGAGCACGACGTCCTGCGAGATGTCCTTGTCGCCGCCCCAATAGGTTTCGAACACGGCAGTGGCGAACGGCACCATGTCTTTCCCCAGCCAGATGCAGCCGCGCATGACCTTCACGCTGTTCACCGGAAACACCGTCGGCGGCATCTTGATCGCAAGGCCGGCCGAGCGCGACCAGTCGGCGAGGTCTTTTTTCATGTAGCGCGCCTTCAGCGGCACCGGCGTCTCGCGCTGCGCGTAGACGCTCGGATTGACCGTGTTGAAGATGCCGCCCACCAGGATCGGCCGCCAGATGATCTCGGCCCCCAGCTCCTTTACCAGCGGCTGGATGTTGTGGAAGGCGAGGTAGGTCCAGGGGCTGGAACAGTCGAAGAAGAATTCAATCATGGCGTTTCCTTTTTATCTTGTTTGTCGTGCTCTATCCCCGTCATTGCGAGCGCAGCGAAGCAATCCAGAGTCTTTCCGCGGAACCAGTCTGGATTGCTTCGTCGCTTCCGCCTTCGCTCTTCGAGCTACGGCGGACAAGTCGCTCCTCGCAATGACGAGGAGGCAGCGGAGTTCTATTTCCTTCCCAGCACTTCCTTGGCACGCTGGCCGAACATGATCTTGCGTGATTCCTCGTCGAACGGCTCCTTCACGAACTTGCCGATCGAAAGCCCCGCCTGCACGGGCGGCCTTGCCCGCACCTCGGCGTACCAGCGTTTCACGTTCGGATAGTCGTCGAGCGTAAAGCCCTGCGCCTTGTGGGTCATGGTCCAGGGGAAGCAGGCGATGTCCGCGATGGAATAGTCGCCGGCGACATAGGCACCGGTCTTGGCCAACTGCCGGTCGAGCACGCCATAGAGCCGCGCAGCCTCGTCGCGGTAGCGCTCAATCGCATAAGGGATCTTCTCGGCAGCATAGAGCGCGAAATGGCCGTGCTGGCCGAGCATTGGCCCGAGGCCCGCCATCTGCCACATCACCCACTGGATGGTGGTGGAGCGGCCGCGCAGATCGCTGGCCAGAAAGCGGCCGGTCTTCTCCGCCAGATAAATCAGGATCGCGCCGGTCTCGAACGCCGAGAACGGTGCGCCGCCGTCGGCAGGTTCGCGATCAACGATCGCGGGAATGCGGTTGTTCGGGGAGATCGCCAGAAACTCGGGGCTGAACTGCTCGCCGGCGCGGATATTGACGGGCTTTACGTTATAGGGGAGCCCGAGTTCCTCCAGCATGATCGAGATTTTCCAGCCGTTCGGCGTCGGCGCGTAATAGAGGTCGATCATGACCTTTCCCTTAGCCTTTCCCTGGCCTTTCCTTTGGCCTTCCCTGTCATCGCCGATGGAATAGAGAGCGACTTTTGTTGTTCTGTACCTTGACGTTAAGACATGGCAGGAAGGGGCGCAACACAACCTGCCGGGAGAGCCGCCATGCTGTTTCCAACCACAATCGCCGGCTCCTTGCCGAAGCCGGAATGGCTCGCCGAGCCGAACATGCTCTGGGCACCCTGGAAGTCGCAAGGCGCGGAGCTTGTCCGCGCCAAGCGCGACGCGACCATGCTTGCCGTCAAGGTCCAGGAGGATGCCGGCATCGATATCGTCACGGAGGGCGAGCAGGCCCGCCAGCATTTCGTGCACGGCTTCCTGGAGAAGATCGACGGCATCGACTTCGCCCACAAGGTCGAGATGGGCATCCGCAAGGACCGCTACAAGGCGATGGTGCCACAGGTGGTCGCGCCGCTTCAGCTCAAGGGGCGTGTTCATGCCGACGAGGCGCGCGTGGCGCGCACGCATACGAAGAAGAAGCTGAAGTTCACCCTGCCCGGCCCGATGACCATCATCGACACGATTGCGGACCGCTACTACGGTGATCGCGTCAAGATGGCCTTTGCCTTCGCCGATCTCCTCAACGAGGAAGCCAAGGCATTGCAGGCCGACGGCGTCGATCTCGTGCAGTTCGACGAGCCCGCCTTCAACGTCTACATGGACGAGGTAAACGACTGGGGCATCAAGGCGCTGGAGCGTGCCGCACAGGGGCTGACCTGCGCCACCGCCGTGCACATCTGCTACGGCTACGGCATCAAGGCCAACACCGACTGGAAGGAAACGCTCGGCGCGCAGTGGCGGCAGTACGAGCAGATCTTTCCGGCGATCGACGCGAGCCCGATCCAGCAGGTCGCGATCGAGTGCCGGAATTCGAAGGTGCCGCTCGATTTACTCGCGCTGCTCAAGACCAAGATCGTGCAGGCCGGCGTGATCGACGTCGCCAGCGACACGGTGGAGACGGCCGAGGACGTCGTGCAGGTGATCGACGCGGTGTCGAAGTTCGTTCCCAAGAGCAACATCATCGCCACCACCAATTGCGGCATGGCGCCGATGCGGCGGGAGATCGCCGAAGCCAAGCTGATGGCGCTCGGCGCCGGTGCCGCGCTGGCGCGTGAGAAGCTGGGGTGATGGTGCTCCGAACGGCGCTCGTCGTCACAGCTCTTGCGGGGATCACATTCGCCGCGCGCGCGGAGGATCGCTCCGTGCTGCTGAATTGCAAGGCCATGGTCGAGCGTGCGTCGAAGGATACGGGTACGGCAACCGAGGCTGAGCTCACCCGCTGCCGCCAGATCATCCGCGAATGGGAGCTGCGCGATGCGCGGACGACAGTGGATGAGCAAGGGCGGCCGCTGAAATAGCCACACGCTCGCTGCGTTCCCTCCCCCTTGCGGGGGACGGTCAGGCGCGGTGCGCGCTGGGGTGCAATGTGACCTCATAGCCGGCGCTCATCGCGCGCAACGTCGATGGCGGGGTCAGCAACTGCGCATCGTCAAGCTCTCGCGCGCCTTCAACATAGCCCGCCGCCGACCACAACAGCGTCCCGCCCTGCATCAGCAGAAAGCTTTCCTCGCCCTGCTGCAGCATCGCGCCATCTGGAAGCTGCTCGAGCGGCACCAGCAGCGCATGAAGCCGCTTCTTGCCGTGATCGAGCCGCTCGTGGTGCAGCACCGTGTCGATATCGTGCATGCGGACGTCACGGACGCGGTTGCCCTTCTCCCACGCAGCCCGGAAGCGATTGGCATCGTCACGACGGCAGTAGAAGCAGGGGCGATGGCCGGCGGCGAGCGCGGTGGCCTCGTCGAGGAAGAACAGCTCGGTCCAGCTATGCGTCGCCATCACCTCGCGGCGGCGGCCGCGGAATTCGCAGGTGCAGGTGAGCCAGGCCGGCGACGACCAGCGCCTCTTCAACAGCGTCCTGGTCGCGGGATCATGGATGATGCCGCGATTGCCGGTGAACAGGCCGCGGTGCGGCGTGGCGATGATGTCGCCGGTCGGCGTGACACGGTTTTGCAGGGGCATGGTGCGGCTCTTCTCCTTCTCCCCGCGTGCGGGGAGAAGGTCGGGATGAGGGGTAGCCTCAGCAAGTTCGGTGAGACTTGGACTCGCGGGGAGTCCCCCTCACCCGCGCCTTCGGCGCGGCCTCTCCCCGCACGCGGGGAGAGGCGAAGAAAAGCTACGCCGCGCCGTCGCGCAGCGGCGGGTGGTAGGACAGCGCGGTGTCCCAGGGGAAGAAGATCCAGGTGTCCTGCGAGACTTCCGTGATGAAGGTGTCGACCAGCGGGCGTCCCTTCGGCTTGGCGTAGACGGTGGCGAAATGCGCATCGGGCAGCATGTCGCGCACCAGCCTGCCGGTCTTGCCGGTGTCGACGAGGTCGTCGACGATCAGAAGCCCCTTGCCGGTGCCGCCGCCGAGCTTCATCGCCGCTTCGGACATGCCCTTGAGGACCTGGAGCTCGCCCTGCTTGTCGTGATCGTAGCTGGCGATGCAGACCGTATCGATGATGCGGACACCGAGCTCGCGCGCCACGATCGCGGCCGGCACCAGCCCGCCGCGGGTGATCGCGATGACGGCGTGGAACGGGCCAACCTCGTTGAGCCGCCAGGTCAGCGCCCGGCAGTCGCGGTGGAACTGGTCCCACGAAACGGGAAAGGCCTTGCCGGCCCGCTCCTGCGCGCTCAGCTCCGGTGCTTCACCAGCCATTGTTGTCTCCTGCCAATCTTCATCCGGCCGCCTTTCTGCTACCGGGTGATGTTCAATCCCGCCAGCATTTCCTTCACCGCTGCCATCGCCGCTGCCAGCTTGTCCGCGTCGCGCGAGCGCACCACCAGATTGGTGTTCGGCTTCTGCTCTTCGTCCATGAACGGATAGCTGCCGATGATGGTGTCGGGATGGGCGGCGGCGATCGCACGCAGCGGGCTGCCGATGTCACCCTCCCGCGCATTGGCGCGGACCGATTCGGAGAGCATGCGCACGCCCGATTTCAGCTTGGGCGAGACGATGTCCATCATCGCCTGCATGATCGAGGGCACGCCGGCCATGACGATGACGTTGCCGAGCTTGAAGCCGGGGGCGAGGATGGTGGCGCTCTGGATCAGCTCGGCGCCGTCGGGGATGCGGGCCATGCGCAGGCGGGCCTCGTTGAGGTCCTGCTCGCTCCAGCGCTCGCGGAAGCGGGCGACGACTTCCGGATGGTGGTCGATGCCGACGCCGAATGCCTTGGCGACGCTGTCGGCGGTGATGTCGTCATGGGTCGGCCCGATGCCGCCGGTGGTGAAGACATAGGTGTAGCGTTTCCGCAGTGCATCCAACGCGGCGATGATGTCGTCCTCGTCGTCTGAGACGACCCGGACTTCCTTCAGGTCGATGCCGATATTGGTCAGGTATTCGGCGATGAAGCCGATATTCTTGTCCTTGGTGCGGCCGGACAGGATTTCATCCCCGATGACCAGAATGCCCGCCGTGACGATGTCGCTCATACCTTAAGTCCCTCACCTGTCGGCCAGACTTTGCCGAGGTAACGCGTTGAAGTCACGCGGTTTTGCTGCCGAAATAAGCAGTCCTCAGCCATTTTTTGAGGCACCCTCCCGGCTGTCCCCGGCAAATGCCACAACTCCATGCTTATCGCGCTGGCCCAGCCCTTGCTACCTCCTCAGAGTCATGCACTCTTGCCGCATGGCCAGGACGTTGCGGTCTTCACCAAGGCCTGGCGACCTGTCGAATGGCGCAACGCCTTGCGGAGACAAGTCGGGATCTATGGCAGTCGCGTTTGATGAAATGAACATTCCCGGTGGGGACCTTCGCCCCGCCTATCAGGAGCTGGCGCGCTGGCTCAAGGAGACCCCTCCCGAGGCGCTCGAATATCGCCGCCAGGAGGCCGAGCTCCTGTTCCGCCGCATCGGCATCACCTTTGCCGTCTATGGCGACTCCGAATCCACCGAGCGCCTGATCCCCTTCGACGTGATCCCGCGAATCATGTCCGGCAAGGAATGGGCGCTGCTGGAGAAGGGCCTGAAGCAGCGCGTGCGCGCGCTCAACATGTTCCTGCGCGACATCTATCATGGCCGCGACATCCTGCGCGCCGAGATCGTGCCCGACGACCTGATCTTCCAGAACCCGGTGTTCCGCCCCGAGATGAACGGCCAGCAGGTGCCGCACGACGTCTACGTGCACATCGCCGGCATCGACATCGTCCGGGTCGATGCCGAGGACTTCATCGTGCTGGAGGACAATGCCCGTACGCCGTCGGGTGTGTCCTACATGCTGGAAAATCGCGAGATCATGATGCGGTTGTTTCCGGACCTGTTCGCCCGCCACAGGGTGGCGCCGGTCGAACGCTATCCGGACGAGCTGCTCTCCGCCCTGCGATCGGTGGCGCCGCAAGGCGCCTCCGGCGAGCCGACGGTCGCCCTGCTCACGCCCGGCGTCTACAACTCGGCCTACTACGAGCACTCCTTCCTTGCCGACAAGCTCGGCATCGAACTGGTCGAAGGCCGCGACCTCATCATCAAGAACAACGAAGTGTTCATGCGGACAACCGAGGGAGTGAAGCGGATCGACGTGATCTATCGCCGCGTCGACGACGATTTCATCGACCCCCTCACCTTCCGCCCCGACTCCGTGCTCGGCGTGCCCGGGCTGATGTCGGCCTATGCGGCCGGCAACATCACGCTCGCCAACGCGGTCGGCACCGGCATCGCCGACGACAAGGCGATCTACTCCTACATGCCGGACATCGTGAAATTCTATCTCGGCGAGGAGCCGATCCTGAAGAACGTGCCGACCTGGCGTTGCCGCGAGCCGAAGGATCTCGCCTACGTGCTCGACAATCTCGGCGAGCTCGTCGTCAAGGAAGTCCACGGCTCCGGCGGCTATGGCATGCTGATCGGCCCCGCCGCGACGAAAGCGACGATCGAGGCCTTCCGCGAAAAGCTCAAGCGCGAGCCGGAAGGTTTTATCGCGCAGCCGACGCTGGCGCTCTCGACCTGCCCGACCTGTACGGCAAGCGGCCTCGCGCCGCGCCACGTCGACCTGCGGCCCTTCGTGCTCACCGGCAGCAAGAGCACCACGATCGTGCCCGGCGGGCTGACACGGGTCGCGCTCAAGGAAGGCTCCCTGGTGGTGAATTCGAGCCAGGGCGGCGGCACCAAAGACACCTGGATCCTGGACGAGTAGTCAGATGCTGTCGCGTACCGCCGAAAACCTCTATTGGCTCGCCCGCTATGTCGAACGGGCCGAATATCTCGCGCGCACCATCGATGCGACGCTGCGCGTCACCGCGCTTCCCGCCGCCTATATCGGCAAGACCAATGAATGGGACTCGGCGCTTCTCACCGCCGGCGTCGCCGCGAGCTTCTATCAGCAATACGAAGTCGCCAACGAGCACAACGTCGTCGACTACCTCTCGTTCTCGGCAAGCAATCCATCATCGATCAGGAACTGCATCGAGGCGGCGCGGCTGAACTCGCGCTCGGTGCGCACCGCGCTGACCAGCGAGATGTGGGACACCATCAACTCGGCCTGGATCGAACTCCAGGAGGTCTGGAGCAAGGGCACCTCCACGCGCGAGGATCTCGCCAAATTCCTGCGCTTCGTGCAGGAGACTTCGCTGCGCTTCGACGGCTCGGCCTACCGGACCATGCTGCGCAACGACGCCTACTGGTTCTCGCGGATGGGCGTGCATCTGGAGCGCGCCGACAACACCGCGCGCATCCTCGACGTGAAGTACCACGTGCTGCTGCCCGAGGAGGAGCATGTCGGCGGCCCGCTCGACTTCTATCAGTGGAGCTCGATCCTGCGCTCGGTCTCGGCGCTGACGGCCTATCACTGGGTCTATCGCGAGACGCTGAAGCCGTGGCTGATTGCGGACCTGCTCATCCTCAACGACACGCTGCCGCGCTCGCTGGCGAGCTGCTACGGCAATCTCGTGCGCAATCTCGACCAGATCGGCGTCGCCTATGGCCGCCAGGGCCCCGCCCAGCGCCATGCCCGCGGCATCCGCAACCGGCTGGAACACAGCAATATGAACGACATCTTCCAGCACGGCGTGCATGAATTCATTCAGGAATTCATCACGGACAATTCCAGGCTGGGCGAAATCATCACGAAGCAGTATTTGATCTGATACTGCCGTCATTCCGGTGCGCCCGCAGGGCGAGCCTGGGGAATGACGACGCCAGAACAACGGTCCACCATGCGCCTGCGAATCCAGCACACCACGACCTATCGCTACGAGCCGCCGGCCACCAGCGTGATCCAGATCCTGCGCATGACGCCCGGCAGCCATGACGGGCAATATGTGGCGGAGTGGCAGATCGACGTCTCGACCGACACCAAGCTCGACACCCATGAGGACGCCTTCGGCAACGTCACCCATGTGCTGTCCTGCGGACCCGTCGGTGACATCAAGATCACCGCCGAGGGCCTGATCGAGACCCACGACACCGGCGGCGTGCTGCGCGGCGCCGACGAGCGTTTTCCGGCCGGCATGTTCTTGCGCGCCACCGACCTCACCGCCGTCAATCCGGCGATGACGGCAGTCGCGCGGCAGTTGCGCAGCGAGGCCGAGAGCGACACGCTCGGCTTCCTGCACACGCTGATGACCCAAATCAGCGATCACATGACCTTCGACGAGGATCCGACCAACAGCGGCACTTCGGCGGCGGAAGCGTTCACCCTCAAGCGCGGCGTCTGCCAGGACTACGCGCATATCTTCATCGCCTGCGCCCGCAGCGGCGGCGTGCCGGCGCGCTTCGTCTCCGGCCATTTCCTGCGCTCGGACGGCACGGTGCACCAGGATGCCGGCCATGCCTGGGCGGAAGCTTACGTCGACGGTCTCGGCTGGGTCGGCTTCGATCCCGCCAACTGCATCTGCACCACCGACGCCCATGTCCGCGTTGCGATCGGGCTCGACTATCTCGGCGCAGCCCCCGTTCGCGGCACCCGCTATGGCGGCGGCGCGGAGACGCTGACGGTGGCCGTGAAGGTCGAGCAGGCCGGCCGCGGCGGGCAATCGCAGTCCCAGTCACAGCGGCAGAGCTAGGCGCGGCGGTATCTCGTCCGAGGGATCTGCGGCGCAATCACGTCGCAGCGTTACAGCTGTAATCGACGACCGCCGCGCTGAAACCGTCCCGTAGCGCCATCTCTTCAACCTCCGTTGTGATCCGTTTCCGCAACAGAGGTTGAGACAGATGCGGCTTCACGAAAAGAACAAGAAGCATTCCGTGCCCCTGCGCGATCCCCACCAAGACATGCTTGCGGGGATCCGGGAGTTGGCTCCCGAGATCAAGGCACACGCCGCCGAGATCGAAGCCGCACGCCGCGTCCCGTCCGACCTCTTGGAACGACTGCGGTCGATCGGGCTCTTCCGGATGTTCGTTGCGCGCAGTCATGGCGGGCTGGAGCTGGATTTTCCGGCCGGACTGGAGGTCATCAAGGCACTGGCCCGTCTCGACGGCTCGATCGGCTGGATCGCGACTGTCGCCGGAGCGAGCAGCCTCTTCGTCGCCGCGTCACCTCCGGAATTGTACCAGCGCATCTATCAGGACGGACCGGATACGGCGATTTGCGGCTCGTCCCAACCGGGTGGAACAGCAGAGCGCGTGGCCGACGGTTATCGCGTCAAAGGCCGCTGGCCGTTCGCCAGCGGTTGCACGCATGCCGACTGGATCGGCGGGTTCTGCATCGTCACCGAGAACGGCAAACCGGTCCCCGGCCCGCAGGGCAAGCCGTTGCTTCGCGTCGTTGCGCTGCCGGCGCGGGACTGGGAGATCGAGGACACCTGGCACGCGGCAGGGCTCAAGGGCACCGGCAGCCATCACGTCACGCTGCGGGAGACGCTGGTTTCCGAAGCCCATTTCTTCGATCTCGATGCCGCCCCGCGCCAGTCGGGTCCGCTCTATCAGGCGTTGCGGCAATGGCTGCCATTGGTGCACGGCGCATTCTCGGTGGGGATGGCCGAAGGCACCGTCGATGACCTGCTCGCGCTGGCCAGCACCGGAAGGCAGCAATTGTACGCGGCCGTGCCGATGCGGGAGTCCGAGATCTTCCAATACGATCTCGGCCGGATTTCCGCCGACCTCGGAGCCGCGCAAGCGTTTCACGAGGTCCAGGCCGCCAGCCACTGGCGTCACGCGCTGGCGGGAACGCTGAACGACGAAGACCTCATGATCGAGGGGGCCCGATCCGCGACCTGGCTCGCCGCGACCTGCGTCGGCATCGCGGATGCCTGCTTTGCGCTGGCCGGCGCCGGCGCTGTCTACGACAGCTCGCCGCTGCAGCGGCGCCTGCGCGACCTTCACGTCGCAGCACAGCACGCGCACGCGCAGCAGCGGCAATATGTCGAAATCGGCAAGCTGGCCTTGCGTCGCTCGGCCGGACATGCCGGCTGAGGGCTCGAGCCGTGCTACACTCGCGGGATCAGACCTGACCCCGCGAGGTATCCCATGGCGACCGTAAAGCTGCTTTCGGACGATGAGCTCTCAGCCGAGGCGCGCGCCGTTTTCGACGATATCCGCAAGGTGCGGAAATCGGACTTCGTCAACAATTTCTGGCGCGCGCTCGCGCATGATCCGAAGACGCTGCGGCGGACCTGGGAGAGCATCAAGGAGGTGATGGCCCCGGGTGCGCTCGATCCCAAGATCAAGGAGATGCTCTATGTCGCGGTCTCGATCGCGCACGGCTGCAGCTACTGCATCCATTCGCACACCGCGGGCGCACGGGCCAAGGGCATGACCGAGGCCGAATACGGCGAGATGCTCGCCATCGTCGGCATGGCCGCGGAGACCAACCGGCTGGTCACGGCGCTCGGCGTCCCCGTCGATGCGGCGTTTCTCGTCGATGCTGCGGACTGAGCGGCAGAGATAGCCGTTTCGCCGGAGAATGCCGGCCTCCCCCGGGGAATCGGGGGTTTCATGCCTCCCCGAAATTGGCTAGTAATTCCGCGCAAACGCGTTCGGGGACTGGAAATGACCTATTGTTGCGGAATCCTGGTTCGGGACGGTCTGGTGATGATCGCCGACACCCGCACCAATGCCGGGCTCGACAATGTCTCGACCTTCCGCAAGCTCCACATCTTCTCGAAACCCGGCGACCGCATCATGGCGATCGCCAGCGCCGGTAACCTCGCCATCAGCCAGTCGGTGCTGTCGACGCTGACCGAAGGCCTGGAGGACCCCACCACGGGCGAGGTCGAGACGCTGATGAACGCACCGACCATGTTCCAGGCCGCCCAGCGCATCGGCCGGGCGATCCGGGCGGTGCACGCGACCGAAGGACCGGCGCTGCGATCCGAAGACGTTTCCTTCGACGTCTCCTTCCTGTTCGGCGGCCAGATCAAGGGCGCGCGCATGCGCCTGTTCATGGTCTACACCGCCGGCAATTTCATCGAGTGCACCACGGACACGCCCTACCTGCAGATCGGCGAGCACAAATACGGCAAGCCGGTGCTCGACCGCGCCATGCATTACGACGTCGAGCTCTACGAGGCGCTCAAGACCGGCCTGATCTCGATGGACTCGACCATGCGCTCCAATCTCGGCGTCGGTCTTCCGATCGACGTGCTGGTGGTGCGCGCGGATGCCTGCGATGCCGATCTCAACCACCGCATCGAGGCGGGCGAGCCCTATTTCCACGACCTCCGCTCGCGCTGGTCGGCGGCCTTGCGCGCGGCGCATCAGAACATTCCGCGGCCGCCCTACAAGAACGAAAAAGAACCAAAAACCTGACAGCCAACTTGAAGAGAGAAAAGGCAGGAAACGATGAGTGAAGCAAACAAGATCGCAGTGGTGACGGGCGCCGGCACCGGTGTCGGGCGCGCGGCGTCGCTGGCGCTGATGAACATCGGCTTCACCGTGGTGCTGGTCGGGCGCCGGCTCGACATGCTCGAGGAGACCGCGAAGCTCGGCCCTGCAGGCAAGAGCCTGTGCGTCACCGCCGACATGACCAAGCCGGACTCCATTGCCGCGCTGTTCGACAAGGTGAAGGCGACCTACGGCCGGCTCGACGTGCTGTTCAACAATGCCGGCATGGGCGCGCCGGCGGTGAACTTCGAGGATCTCAGCCTCGAGCAGTGGCAGGCGGTGGTGAACACCAACCTCACCGGCCCGTTCCTGTGCACCCAGCACGCCTTCCGCATCATGAAGGACCAGAGCCCGCGCGGCGGCCGCATCATCAACAACGGCTCGATCTCGGCGCACGCGCCGCGTCCGTTCTCGGCGGCCTATACCTCGACCAAGCACGCCATCACGGGCCTCACCAAGGCCTCCAACCTCGACGGCCGCATGTACGACATCGCGGTCGGCCAGGTCGACATCGGCAATGCCGCGACGCCCATGACCGATCGCATGGTCAACGGCCCCGGCGTGCTGCAGCCCGACGGCACCACCAAGCACGAGCCGCGCATGGACGCCAAGGCGGTCGGCGACGCCGTCGCCTACATGGCCGGCCTGCCGCTCGATGCCAACGTGCTGACCATGACCGTCATGGCCACCAAGATGCCGTTCGTCGGACGGGGCTGAAGACCTCTCCCTCTCCTCGCTTGCGGGGAGAGGGCCTGACTCAAAAAACTGAAAAACAACCCCATGCACAGTAGGCGTCAAGGCGCCGCGAAGTCTCCCCGCAAGCGGGGTGAGACGGAATAAGTCCTGGCCCGGCCTCGACAATCGTCCTTACACGCGCGCAGAGGCGGGAAAGGGCGAGAAAGCATGTCACAATCCCGAACTAAGGTATGAGCCATCTGGGGTAGAGCCACAATCCCGGCCATTGCCCGGCGGCTCCGCAAATCGTTCGGAACGGTACAAATGGGTTTGGACATATATCATCTTCACATCGACGATGACGTCACTGATTTTCCTGTCATCATCGACGTCGAGCAGGCTCAACTTCAAAAGATCGTTCAATTCAGTCGCAAGAAAACAAATCAGTATATCGACTTTGAGCGGCTTCTTTCCGATCACGGATTCTCCGCGCAAGATTACTATCAAGCCCTTCATCAACGGGAGCTGTCGGGGATCGGAAAATTCTCCGACAGCTTTTATTTCTGCCCCACGGGCGAATCGGATCCGATGAACCCGACCCAGACGGGTCTATACTTTACCGACAAGAGAAGCTTTTTCGCGCCGAAGCCGCAACTGCCGCCAAATGTCTTGAAGAGATTGAAGGCCTTCAAGATCAAGCAGTATCCGATGGTCGATCGATTGGAGGATGTCGTCTACACCAAACAGATCGGGTATCAAAGAAACGCCGTCGCTGACGCCTTTTTCAATGAATTCCTCCCGGACGGGATGTTCGTTGAAAAATCGTACGCGCAGAGAATATTCGAATTAACGATCGCTGAGGCACAGCAGGATTTCCGAACCAGCTTTCTCGACAACTGGGACGACCAACGCAGTCTCGTCGTGGTCTCCTGGTGAGAGACCACGCCTCCACGGCAAGATTCTGGATTGCTTCGCTGCGCTCGCAATGACGGGAGGGAGAGAGCGGAGCCCCTACTCCAAGCTCTCCACCTGCCGCAGGCTCGGAAACAGCTTCATCCACAGCAGCGCCACCGCGACCGTGCAGACGCCGCCGAGCACGGCCGCAGGCATCGCGCCGAGCAGCGCGGCTGCTACTCCGCTCTCGAACTGGCCGAGCTGGTTGGAGGCGTTGATGAAGAGAAAGTTCACCGCGCCGACGCGGCCGCGCATCTCGTCGGGGGTTGAGAGCTGCACCAGCGAGAAGCGGATCACGACGCTGATCGTGTCTGCCGCGCCGAGAATGGCCAGCGACAGCACCGACAGCCACATCCACGACGACAGCGCGAACACGACCGTGGCGACGCCGAACACGATCACGGCCTGGAACATGCGCAGGCCCACATGCCGCGAGATGGCGTGACGCGCCAGCACCATGGTCATCAGCAGCGCGCCGACCGCGGGCGCGGCGCGCAAGATCCCGAGCCCCATCGGGCCGGTCTGGAGGATGTCGCGGGCATAGATCGGCAACAGCGCGGTGACGCCGCCGAACAGCACCGCGAACAGATCGAGCGAGATGGTGCCGAGGATCGCCGGGTTACTGCGGATGAAGCGGACGCCGGCGAAGATATTGTCGGCGTCCGTCCCCTCCTTGGAGACCGCCTGCGGGCGCGGCCGGATGAAGCCGGTCAAAATCATCCCGAGAATCCAGAACAGCAGCATCACGGCATAGGCGAGGTGCGGCGCGACCGCGTAGGCAAAGCCGCCGAGCGCCGGACCCGTGATGGTCGCGACCTGCCCCGCGCCGCTCGCGACTGCAGTTGCGCGCTGGAGCGATCCCTGCGGCGCGATCAGCGGCAAGAGAGCCGCGGTGGTCGGGCTCTCGAAGGCGCCGGCAATGCCGAGCACGAAGGTCGCGATGAATATCTGCACCTCGCTGACCAGGCCGAGATAGGTGATGATTGCGAGATAGAGCGCGGTCGCGGCTTCCACGAGCTGGCAGAGCTGAACCACGCGCTTGCGCTCGAAACGGTCGGCGGCATGGCCGGCGACGAACACCAGAAGCGCGGTGGGCAGGAACTGCACGAGGCCGACCATGCCGAGGTCGAAGGCCGAGCCGGTGAGATCATAAATCTGCCAGCCGATCGCGACCGCCGCGATCTGGCTGGAAAAGCGCGACAGGCTGCGCGAGAGCAGGAAGAACAGGAAGGCGCGGTGGGCGAGAAGTGCGCGGGCGGTGACCGGCGGATTCGAGGATATCGGCTGCTCTGTCATCGCCTCTTGGGTCACGCTTGGACCGTCCGCCCCCTGATTTCGACCTGCCCCGCGTGGCTGACGCAGGCCTGCTTGTCAACAGCGAGCGGCTTCGGCGGCCTTCCGGCATTGCGTTTGCAACGCACGCGCGGCCATAATCATTGAGGGTTTGGGGACATCATGCTTCGGCTGCAATCGGCACTCGGCGTTTTCGCATTGCTATTGATCGCTTGGGTGCTGAGCGAGAATCGCCGCGCGGCCTCGGCTCGCCAAGCAGCGATCGGGCTTGTCGCAACCTTCGTCACCGCGGTCGTGCTCCTAAAGGTGCCCGTCGTCGCGCGCGCCTTCGGCGCCATCAACGACGCGGTCGGCGCGATCTCCGCGGCCTCGCGCGCCGGCTCCTCCTTCGTGTTCGGCTATGTCGGGGGCGGTCCCCTGCCCTTCGATCTGAAGGTGCCGGGCGCCGATTTCATCCTGGCGTTCCAGGCGCTGCCGATCGTGCTGGTCATGAGCGTGCTGACGACGCTCTTGTTCTACTGGCGCGTGCTGCCGCCAATCGTGCGCGGCATGGCCTGGCTGCTGGAGCGGACGCTGGGCGTCGGTGGCGCGGTCGGGCTCTCGACCGCGGCCAACATCTTCCTCGGCATGGTCGAGGCACCGCTGTTCGTGCGGCCGTATCTGGCGCAGATGACGCGCAGCGAATTGTTCCTGGTGATGACCGGCGGCATGGCCGGCATCGCCGGCACGGTGCTGGTGCTCTACGCGACGCTGCTGGCGCCGCTCATTCCCGATGCCGCCGCCCATTTCGTGATCGCCTCCGTGCTGGGTGCGCCGGCCGCGATCCTCGTCAGCCTGATCATGGTGCCGGAGACTTCAGACAAGCGCACCGGCGGCGCGCTGGAGGATCCTGACATGGATGTCTCCGGCCCGATGGATGCAATCGTGAAGGGGACGAGCGCGGGGATCGAACTGCTGATCAACATCGTCGCCATGCTGCTGGTGCTGGTGGCGCTGGTCTATCTCGTCAATGCCATCCTCGGCCTGCTGCCTAATATCGGCGGCGGCGCGATCTCGCTGCAACGGCTGCTCGGCCTCGTGATGGCGCCGGTGTGCTGGCTGATGGGATTGCCCTGGGACCAGGCGGTGACCGCCGGCAGCCTGATGGGCACCAAGACCGTGCTCAACGAACTGATCGCCTATGTCGACTTCTCGAAACTGCCGCCCGATACGCTCGATCCGCGCTCGCGCCTGATCATGCTCTACGCAATGTGCGGCTTCGCCAATTTCGCCAGCCTCGGCATCATGATCGGCGGCTTAGGGGTGATGGCGCCGGAGCGGCGCGAGGAGATCAACGCGCTCGGGCTGAAATCGATCGTGTCGGGAACGCTGACGACGTGCCTGATGGGCGCTGTGGTGGGGGTGTTGAGCTGAGTGGCCGTAGCCCGGATGGAGCGCAGCGCAATCCGGGACAGTATCTCCGTCGCAGACAGTCGCCCCGGATTTCGCTTCGCTCCATCCGGGCTACAGGAGAGCCGTCATTGCGGGCAATGACGGCGGAAAGAGCGAGGCTACGCCTTCAACTCCACCGTCCTGAACTCCGCCGGCAGGATCACCTCCAGCAGCTCCACGTCATCCGAATAATCCAGGATCATGTGCTTGATCTTCGGCGGCTGGGTCCAGGCGCTGCCTTCCTTCATCAAGGTCTCGCCCTGACCGTCCATGTAGGTCTTCACCCAGCCCTTGAGCACGTAGACCATCTGGAATTCGACGTCGTGGAAGTGCAGCTTCGACACCTCGTTCGGATCGCAGGGTCCTTGCAGGCGGATCACGTGGGCTTGCGCGAGGCCGTGACTGGCTTCGGCGATGCCGAGGTCGCGGTACTTGGCGTAGGCGCGCAGGCCATCGGCCTTGAAGTCTTCCTCGCGGTGATGGCTGATGGCGATGCGCTGCTTGGGACGCGCGGGCTTTTTCGGAGCGGCCTTCGCCGGTGTCGTGCGCGCCTTTGCCTTCACCGCCTTGCGCGCCGAGGATCGTGCCACGGCCTTGGCTCCGCTCCGCTTCTTCACCGCGGCCTGGGCCGCGCTGCGCGATTTTGTTTTCTTGGCCATGGGCCGCCTCCCTGTTGTTATGGGCGGAGGCTAGCACAGAACGAGATATCGTAGGGTGGGCAAAGCGAAAGCGTGCCCACCATTGCCAGATGCAATCGTGGAGAGATGGTAGGCACGGCGCGAGCGCGCCTTTGCCCACTCTACGATGCCGGCGCGCTGTTCAATGCAGCCGGAACACGCCATCCACGGCGCGCAGCTCGGCCGGCTTGATCAGCTTGGAATGCGCGACGGTCACCGAATGGAGCGGACCGTCGAGCTTCTCCTGCCAGAACGCCAGGAAATCCTTCAGCGCCGGAAATTTCGGAAACATGTCGTAGTTCTGCCAGACGTAGGTCTGGAGAAGCGAGGGATGATCGGGCATCCGATAGAGAATTTGCGCCGTCGTCAGCCCGTAACCCAAAAGCTGTTTCCGGAAATCTTCGGAAACGCCCCCACTCCGCAAGCCCATGCCAACCTCCTTTGCAGGAGCGCATTCAAGGGGCGGCTTGGTCGGTGTGCGCCTTACGAGCCACCCGGTACTGATGCGCTCACATGAGAGAAATGTGACGCAAACTGACAATCCATCTCAAGCCCAAAAGTTTAACAAGCTGTTGAAATTCAATGCTTTAGCAGCAGAGACGGCTCCGTGCTAATACGGTCACCGGGCGGGTTAACGATGGTAAAGAGATTCTGGCACCCGGGCCTTCAGAGTGCCGAATTTTCTGCTAGAAGCCCTTGCCCCCGCAAAATTCCTGTCCTATTTCAGCCTCGCCTGTGCTAGCACTCGCTGGCACAGACTGCTAACGCCAAAAAATTCCCATACCGTGCAACTACTTAGGAGGACTGCATGAAATTCCGTCCGCTTCACGACCGCGTCGTGGTCAAGCGTATCGACGCAGAAGAGAAGACCGCCGGCGGCATCATCATTCCCGACACTGCCAAGGAAAAGCCCTCGCAGGGCGAAGTCGTCGCCGTCGGCCCCGGTGGCCGCGACGAAGCTGGCAAGCTGATCCCGATCGACCTGAAGGTCGGCGACCGCGTGCTGTTCGGCAAGTGGTCCGGCACTGAAGTCAAGATCGACAACGTCGACCTGCTGATCATGAAGGAAAGCGACATCATGGGCGTCCTCGACGTCCCCGCTTCCAAGAAGAAGGCGGCCTAAGAGCCCCCTCTCCCCACCAGCTAAACACCTAAGGAAAAATCCAGATGTCAGCTAAAGAAGTCAAATTCGGCGTCGATGCACGCGACAAGATGCTGCGTGGCGTCGACATCCTCGCCAACGCCGTCAAGGTGACGCTCGGCCCCAAGGGCCGCAACGTCGTCCTCGACAAGTCGTTCGGCGCTCCCCGCATCACCAAGGACGGCGTCACCGTCGCCAAGGAGATCGAGCTCGACGACAAGTTCGAGAACATGGGCGCACAGATGGTGCGCGAAGTCGCTTCGAAGTCCGCGGACGCGGCCGGCGACGGCACCACCACCGCAACCGTGCTCGCGGCTGCGATCGTTCGTGAAGGCGCAAAGTCGGTTGCCGCCGGCATGAACCCGATGGACCTGAAGCGTGGTATCGACCTGGCCGTGGAAGCCGTGGTCGCCGACCTCGTCAAGAACTCCAAGAAGGTCACCTCGAACGACGAGATCGCCCAGGTCGGCACCATCTCGGCCAACGGCGATGCGGAGATCGGCAAGTTCCTCTCCGACGCCATGAAGAAGGTAGGCAACGAGGGTGTCATCACCGTCGAGGAAGCCAAGTCGCTCGAGACCGAGCTCGACGTCGTCGAGGGCATGCAGTTCGACCGCGGCTACATCTCGCCCTACTTCGTCACCAACGCCGACAAGATGC
>NZ_JAPRAQ010000007.1 GCF_029989365.1 Bradyrhizobium sp. Arg816
CCGATCAATCCCCAGCTCGTCGCCTGGGAACTGTCGCCGCGTCTGCCGGAACGCGCCATCATCACCAGCGATTCCGGCTCCTGTGCTAACTGGTTTGCGCGAGACCTCAAGATCCGGCGGGGCATGACGGCTTCGCTCTCCGGGGGCCTCGCTTCGATGGGCGCCGCGGTCCCTTACGCACTCGCGGCGAAATATGCCCATCCGGACCGGCCTGTGATCGCGCTGGTCGGCGACGGCGCCATGCAAATGAACAACATGGCCGAGCTGATCACCGTCGCGAAATACTGGCGATCCTGGCGCGATCCGCGCTTCGTCGTCTGTGTTTTTAATAACGAAGACCTCAACCAGGTTACTTGGGAACAGCGGATCATCAATGGCGACCCAAACTTCGAGGCCTCGCAGCGTATTCCCGACGTACCCTATTCGCGCTTTGCCGAGATGATCCGCCTGACCGGCATCTATGTCGATAGCCCGCAATTGCTCGGCTCGGCCTGGGAGCAGGCGCTGGCGAGCGAGATGCCCGTGGTACTGGACGTGAAGACTGATCCTGAGGTGCCGCCGCTGCCGCCGCACATCACCTTGCAGCAGGCGAAGAATTTCTCACTGGCCTTAGTGAAAGGCGCCCCCAACGAGACCGGGTGATTAAGGGAGCGGCAAGGCAGGTCCTGGAATCCATACTACCCGGAAAGGAGTGAAGAGCGATTTAGTGACATCCAGGACGG
This sequence comes from Bradyrhizobium sp. Arg816, assembly GCF_029989365.1. GTDB lineage: Bacteria > Pseudomonadota > Alphaproteobacteria > Rhizobiales > Xanthobacteraceae > Bradyrhizobium. The sequence continues at coordinate 723 of NZ_JAPRAQ010000007.1, forward strand.
CGTCGACGTGAACCAATAGATAGCACTCCTCTTCTTCCACGATCACCTACCCGCCGCAAATCGCCGGAGGTTATCCATCACATCCCGCGGTGCGCTGGCGTGCCCTTGATGGGCATCCCGGAGATGTAGGACCGGCCTTCCGGGCATTCCTCCTGCACAAGCCGATCCCGCTCAGTACACAAGCCCTCGACCTTAACCTGCATCCGCTGAAGAAGGGTTTCAGCCGAGGCAGTCGAGATGCCGGCGTGCTGGCGGCCGATTTGCATACGCATGCGCTCTAATTCGGAGTGGAAGCTGAGGCCAGGCGCGGGCATCGCCCACGAGAACAAAATAAGAACTCAGCAATAGGAACATGATTTCCGCGCTCTCGTTGGCGCCTAGGAAGCCAACAGGAGTTTTCGATGAAGAAGATCATTATCGCTACCGCCGCCCTCGGTCTAATGTGCGGCTACGCCTTCGCTCAGACTTCCGGTCCCGCTCCGAAATCCGGCAACATGCAAAAACCCGGCGTGCACAACACGGAGAAGGGTTCGATGACCAAGGGCACCACCGGCATGAGCAAGGACGGCATGGCCAAAGGCGGAATGGTGAAACCCGACGCGTCCGGCCAAGGAGGCTCCGGTCCCGGCAGCGACCAGGGCGGCACGAAAGTGGCGCCCGGTAACATGAATTAAGCTAAGGCTCCTATCTGGTCCACTTCTCGACCGCGCCGCTAAGGCGGCGTGGCGATCTCACGTCACGCCGTCATAAGCGCTTGCCCGTTGCTAGGTTCGTTTTCTGCGTCGACCAAATTGAGTGCGATAACGGACCCTTCCCGCTTCAAAGCCGCCACTCTGCTCCGAGTTGACCCACGGGTTCTCATTATGCGGGTTTTGGGGCAACACATCGTCACGCGCGCGCCTCGCGCCATCCATCCGTGAAGCCTCAAGGCCATCCTTCCAGGAATCGCCGTCGCCGCCACTTCCACATCGGCGATCGCCGCCGATGGAATATTGTCACGCAACGATCGACGGCGCACGGTCCGGACTGTGTATCCGGCGACATCTCGAGTTGTCTCGCCGCAGCAAAGGATTTGTACGGAGTCGCGCCGGCACCTGTCAGCGAACACCTAAATTGTAAGGGTCTGGCGCAATTGGCTAACTGCACGCAGCGCCGGCGCGACAACTTATCCTACCGCGCCGGCTCCGGCGAAGCTTTAAGGGACGCTTCTACCCAGTTTCGAACTCGCTCTACCGCTACTGGATGGGCGTACGTCCAGCTATGAACAATTCCCCCAAGCCCGCTGCCTTCGGTCCAGTCGATATGCGTTAGCGAATGCCCGCCGAACGGAAGGGGTTCAACAGCCAACTCGACTAGAAACCCCGTCGATAGCCCGGTCCAACCAAAGGACCAGGAAGCGATGGCTTGTGTGACGTAAACACCGACCGACGCCCCTAAAAATAGAAAAACAACACACGGAAGCACGAACATTACAAAACGAAACCCAAACCAGAAAAGGAAATCAGAGACGTTGTGCACGTCAAAGACGCCTGCAAGAAAGACACAGATACCAACTATTGGAAAGAAAGATCAACGCCGTCTGAATCAATAAAGAGAGAAGAATTGAGGCTAAGCAAGTGAACAGTCCCACGAGAATACCACTCTTGCTTGAGAGGGGTCGGACAGCCTAAGAGCTTAGATACCTTTACGCCGAGCCACGCGATAAACTGGACCGCGGACAATGCAGCCGCCGCCTCATCGCCTGAGCAGCGCAGGAATAGATAGTTCCCGCTGGGCATGTCGGCCGTTTGCTGGTTTATGGTCTCTTCGACCATCGCGCTTCGCCAATCGGATTTGCTGAGTCTTCTACCCGCCAGAAACTCCGTAACGATTATCGCAACGCCGACCGTAAGGCCTAAGCGTGGATATTCGAAGTAGGCGAACGTCACCTGGCAAAGCGTAGCGAAATTTAACGCAACAAAAAGCGTTAAGAGGTAAGAGCCATCGCATTTGCTGTTGGACGAATTGCAACGAAGGGGTCGATAGGAATGCGCATCCCTCCACGATGGCGGCTTCTCGATGGTTCTTGAGGAAGTAAGCAATTGCACTTCCGCCATGACTGTGGCCGATCAGGAAAATCTTCTCATCTGATTGGCCGAGCAAGCAGCGAGCACGGCGTCAGAAATATGCAGCGCGGCAACTTCGCGCGCCGCTGTCCAGGGGTCTGCTGCTTGTTGGGATTCTGCTCGTCTGCCATGTGAACGTTCTTTCACTTCGTGGATGATGACAATCATGCGCGAAGGTGCTCGTTCCTATTCATTGGGCTTAACGAGACCAGGGTGCTCGGCGGTCAGCCGGGCTGACATGCCGCGTCATCCGCGTGGCTTTTCGCGTTCCATGACGACGTTTTTTGCCTGCTTGTCTTTTCTCAGGGCGAGATAAACGGGGTGCCGCATCTCGCCGGAGCTCGTCCACTCAGTGAATTTCACCTCGGCGACGAGTTGCGGCTTCACCCAGGTGGTGACCGCTTCGTCCTTCACCTTTTTGCCGAAAAAAGATTTGGCGGCTTTGAGCTTGATGAGCTTTTCGTGGAGCTCTCCGAGCGTTTCGCGGCTGAAGCCGGCCCCGACATGGCCGATAGAACGCCAGCCATTCCCTTCTCGCAGCGCAAGTGTTAGCGCTCCGAAAAACGGTCTCGTCCTCCGCGGTGCCGTAAAACCTGCGATCACCACTTCCTGGCGTTTCGAGGTTTTGATCTTCAGCCAGTCGTCGGTTCGCGCGCCTGACAGGTACTTGCTGTCGGCGCGTTTTGCCATGATGCCTTCAAGACCTTTGCGCTCGGCCTCCTCAGAAAATTTCACGCCGAAGGTCTTTCGGTCGCGGCTGAACCCGATGAGCTTGTGTTTCGGCAGGATAGCCTTAAGGCGTTTTTTACGCTCCGTGAGGGGTAGGCCACGAAGGTCTTCGCCATCCTGAAACATCAGGTCGAAGGCGACGTATTGCAGTTTTGCTTCATGGCGAAGCGCGTTCTGAAGCAGCTGGAAATGCGACACGCTGTCCTTGCCGATCGCTACGAGTTCTCCATCTATGATGGCATCGCCTTTGATACCTTCCGAGCGCCTGGGCGACTTCGATATAGCTGTGGCTGATGATCTTGCCGTTGCGGCTGTAGAGAGTGACCTTGCCACCGTCGATTCTAGCGACCATGCGGAATCCGTCATACTTATCCTCGAATATCCAGCACTTATCGTCGAACGGCGCGTCGGTCAGCGTCGCGAGCATGGGCTGGAGGCGCTTCGGCAATGTAGATACGCGCGCCACTAGTATTCACCTTCTTCGAGCACGTTACGAAACGTGACCGAGTAGCGCAGGCTTTCGATGCCGGGAATGCTGTGCTGCCATTCGGTGCGCGACGGACCGCGGAGAAGGTAGACGGAGCGCGGCTCGGCAACGAGGGTGTTCCTCTCGAACGACTTAACCGTTCGCCTGCGAAGCCTGAAGATACAGGAAGACAGCAGCGAAATGCTGGCAACATCGCCAAAAACGGAGCGATCCTTATGCCAGCCGATCCCGGTGCCGGGCGCGTACTCGGTCACGAGAACCTGCTGGAAGCAGCCGGGCGCAATGCCGGCGAATGCCTCGGCACGGGCCCGAACCGGGGTCAGAAATTCAGGCATGTCCTCAGTTCTGGTGAGACCACCGCCATTGAAATCGTAGCGCCAGCCAAAAGAAACGGTACGGCGCTTCCCGGTGAAGCCGCGGAATTCAAATTCCCTGAATGGAAGCGTCTCGATATCAGTCAGAAGCGCACGCTCTTCATCAGCAGAGAGAAACTCCGGCTGATACTTCATACCTTCTGGAAGGAGACCGGCTCCGAAGAGATCGAGTGTCACGTTACTTACGGGCACTCGATTTTTTCCACGCCTTGGAGTTGACGGGCTTGGGGTCGCCCCGGTCACCCTGTCCCGCTTTCACTTTTTTCTTCGCTGTTATGCGGCGATCCTGAGAAAGCGACCGGCTCACATCATCGCTTTCCTTGATACTGCCTTGCGCATCACGGCGAACATATCGCTTGTCGCCTCGAGGCGCGATCAGCTCACGCTTCGCTGCCGCCCGCCATTTCGTAATTCGCTTCATGTGATCTGCCCGCTTTTGGTCTGGTGGTATCCCAACTTTCCGCAAAGGCGCACGGTTCCGTTTCGGGCGCGTCCTCCTGCTGCGCAGCCGACCGGGCTCTAGCGCGTTCCTTAGCAGTCCGGCGCCCGGGTCTTCGTCCGGCCAAACGGTCACGATCCCCCGCGCGTCCACGGGGATGCCGCCGCTTTAGCCGTCAAGGGCAAGCCCGCGCGAGCGCGGGTGCATCGCCGTACCCTTGACTGCCTTCCCTGCTCATTGCCGCGTGGCTAGCCTGGTTGCTGGCCGCAACCTTCTAGGTAGGAACCAAGACCGGGCCGCTCCGTTTGAGCTCACTTTCGAGGACGCCGCCGATGTCAAAGAACGATGAGCTCCGCTACGGGGCACCCGGAGAAAATGCGATTCATATCTGCGTCGACATGCAGAGGATGTTCGCGGAAAGCACGGAGTGGAAAATGCCGTGGCTGCCGCGCGTCCTGCCCAATGTCGTTTCGGTCACCGCTGCCCATCCCGAGCGCACCCCCGGTTCGTTCCGGCCCAGAAGCCCGGCCAGGGTGCCGGCCATGTGGCGGCGCTATTATGAGCGCTGGGGATCGATGACCATCGACGAGCTTGGCCCGGAGATGATCGGTCTGGTCCAGGATCTCGCGCAGTTCGTTCCGCCCGCACGCATCTTCGACAGGCACGTTTACTCGCCCTGGACAGGGAGCGATTTCCACGAGCAGCTTCGCGCGGCTCATGTCGATACGATCATCATCACCGGCGGCGAGACCGATGTCTGCGTGCTGGCGACCGTGCTCGGCGCCGTCGACTGGGGTTACCGCGTCATTCTTGTCACCGACGCCCTGTGCAGCTCGGCTGACGAAACGCACGACTCCATGATGAATATCTACTTGAACCGCTTCGGGCAGCAGGTGGAGTGCGTCACGACCGAAACGCTTCTCGGCAGCTGGGCCGGCAGCGCCAGGTCAAGGCTTGTATCATGAGTAAATCTTACCTCATGCAGATTCTCCTGCCCAAAAAGCGAGGAGACGGAGAGCCGGTTTCGCAACGCTGGTTTGAGGAATTCCGGCCGAGGCCGCTAAGCGACTTGGCGTGGCGGTCTCAAGGCCCGCTAAGGGCCGGTCCGCACTTCCATCTGAGCCAATTTGCCAATACATGGTCCCGGCGAAGCCCATGTCGAGTCTGCCAGTGCGAGCCATCGTCGAGTTCGAGGATGCGGCTCTCGGAATGCGCCTGACCTTCATGTTTTCTGTGGTGGACGCTGATTGTCACCGTGCCTTGCGCTACGCGCCGATAAATCCGCGGCGTAGCAAGCCGGCCAGCGCGCCGCGAAAACTGGCGACGCCAGCGATGTTACCGTGGGACGCGCTGAAGAGCTGTACCACCAGACGCTGATACTGTTCGGCGCTGAGCTCAAGGCGTGCCAGTATCGTGTTGCAGGATCGCGAGACCATCGAAATATCGGTCCATCCCACCCCTTCCAGGTGAATTTTGTAGCGCCAACCGGCAAGCTCGAGCGCCTCGCCTCCCGCGCCCGCGAACCGCACGGAGGTCGGCGATATTGCAAGCAGGCGGCACGACATGAGTTTTCCTTCGCCTGAGAGCCATACAGGCTCGTCCGTTTCGAACATGTGGCCGGGGCGAGGCAATTCAAAGCAGACCACAAACGCGATGAAGGCGATCAGCATCGCGATGGCCGCCCACAGGAGGTTGAAGAAATCGAGCGCGGAAATCTCGCTGGCCGCGTAGGGGGAAATGAACGCCCAAATGATGCTTGCGGCGGAACTTGCTGTGATCAACCCAAAGATGGCGGCGAGCTTCCAGTGGATGCGCGGCGCTGATCGGTCACCGCCCTTGTCCGTGATTTTGAAGGGACGGCCGAACGGCTTAACGATGGCGCTCAGCAGCGTTGCTGTCACCGCAAAGCAGGTGACGGCATGGGTGGCCTCCATGAACAAAGGCAGCGTCCGCGCGCGCGATATCCAGCCCATATAGATAATCTGCCCGAGCAGCGCCGGCACGCCATAGCGCAGGAAGGAATGATAATCGGCTTCGAATGCCGGCAGCCCGCCGAACCAATAAATCGTCGGCGCGATCAACAGCAGCACCATGAAGGGTTTAGAGAACCAGTTCAGCACACCGTGCAGATAATGCCAGCGCTGGGTGAAGCTGAAGCCGCCGCCGAGCAGCGGACCGCCACGCAGCAGGGCAACCTGTATGGTGCCGAGGCACCAGCGAGCGCGCTGGGTAACGTATTCCGGAATTCCTTCGGCTGAAAGTCCGAAACTGAGCGGCTCGTTCAACCAGGACGTGCGATAGCCGTGCGCCAGCATGGTGTAGGTGAGGTTGATATCCTCCGATATTGCCTGGTCGGGAAAGCCGCCGATCTCGTCAAGCCGGTCGCGGCGAACGACAAAGGAGGTGCCGACGCAGAACGCGCAGCCCCACGCATCCTTGGCCGGTTGAAAGATGTCGAAGAAGAAGCGTTGATCGTCGATCCAGCTCTTCGCGGCCAGCAGATTGTGTTGGATCGGATCGGCGTTGTAGTAAAATTGCGGGGTCTGCACGATCGCGACCTCCGGATCGGACAGCAATAGGCCAACGGTACGTTTTAGAAAGTCCCGCCGTGGCGCGAAATCCGCATCGAGCACCAGAATGACGGGTGCGTTGGTCGCGCGGGCGGTTATGGCCAACCCATTATTGAGGTTGCCGGCCTTGGCGCCCTTATTGTCGGGCCGCGTCAGATGACGCGCGCCGACCCGCTCGCAATATTCCCGCAGCCAGTCGCGCCGCGTGTCATCAAGCACCCAGACTGTCGCATTGGTATAGTCGAGCGCCAGTGCGCTCAGAATCGACCGCTCGAGGACTTCGAGAGGTTCGTCATAGGTGCAGATGAAGATGTCGACGGCGGGATGACCATCCTCCCCGGACAAAAGCTGTTGTGCCGCGTCGGCCTCCGCGGTGCGGTCGGTACTGCGGAACAGGATGACGATCGAGATCAGCGTGTACAGGATTGCGAGCAATTCGAACGCAATGAAGAGCCGCGGCCAAAGGCTTTGCGCTGACGGCTCAAACGGCGGCAGCGTATCGTTCCACCGCCACAGCGCATAAAGGACGAGAAGGGCTGCGGTCGTCGCCCCGAACAGAAAGCGGTCTCTGGCACGCAACGGATCCAGCAGTCGCGCCATAACCAAAAGTCCAAGCAGAATTCCGATGTCGATGGTCAAGATGGATGAATTATCGGCGGCGGTTGGTGCCATCAACGTATCCTTTTCCCGGTGAACGGGTTCCAACCTGTTTCGGCCAGTACGGCCCACGCGGTCGCGCCGAGATGCGGGCGGCGGTAGTAGAAGAAGTCGGGATCGCCGCTACCGGTGGGGTCGATCGATAAACCCGTTGTCAGTCGCGCCGGGCGTGAGGCATTGAGCAGGCCGGTTGGTGTCCGGTCCTCATTTAGGTTTGCCAGTAGCCGATCGCTCTCCTGTGCGTTGCCGCTGATCCGGTAGGCCAGTGCCGCCTGCGCCGTGCCCTCAACCCAGAGGCCGTCGCGATCGCCGTTGAAATCGAAGCCGCCAGCGACTGCCAGTTGAGCTTTCGCGAAGCCGAGCGCGCTCTTCCAGACCTCGGGCGATTCAGGAATGGCCATCCAGGGCCAAAGCTGAGCGTCGAGCGCGAGCAGACCTTCGTCCGCAAGATTGCCGTCAAGCTTCGTCCCAAGCAGGAAATGGTCTCCGCGAAAGGCACGATCGAGCAGTCGCCTGGCCTGCCCCGCCGCGCCGTCGTATTTTCGTTCGCCAGTCAAACGAAACAGCCAGCGCGCGGCCGCGTGAACATCGGCATTGTGCTCGGTCGACATCCAGGTGAGCCTGACCTGCTTCGGGTCGTAGCCGTGAAAGCCGCCGTAAAAGCCATCCGAGGAAGCGGTCGCCTCGATGACCCAATCGATCAGACGTCTCGCGTCGACGAGATACTGAGGATCGTCGGTCGCCTGATGGAGCGTCAGCAGTGCCAATGCGGCCCAGGCAACGTTTCCCGTCGAAGTGCCGTCCTGTGCCGCATCCTCCGCCCAGATCTTGGCATGTCCATCCCACCAGCCGGGTAGATTGGGAGCATCCTGCTTCACCGCACCGGCACGATAGGCATTGCGCACGCGGCCGTCATCAAAGCTTCGGTCCTTGCGTGCGGCGCGGCTCAGCGCATTGCCGATGGATCTTGCATCCGACACATTGCCGCAAGCAATCAGCGCAATGGCGGCGAGCGCATTATCGTAGACGAACGCTGTTGTGGCGAGACCAGCCGGAAGGTTCGCTTCATCCGTGCCGGGTTCATAACTCCGGATGAAAGCCGCGTCGGCTGCGCGTGTGTGCGGCGCGACCGCCTTGTCCAACCCGGCGCAGAAAGTGCTTGCGGTTTGCGCCGTTTGGCCTGCGGCCGCCGGCGAGCCCACGACTGCCGCGCACAGTGCCATAAGGATGAGAGGCTTCATCGTGATACGAGGTTGCGAATTCCGGGCGCTCCGTCATCGTCGGCCATTGGTTCCTGCGGCTTCGAGGCGCGGAAAGCATCATGCAGACGAGCGACTCCGGCTCGGCGGGTATCCGCATCCAAAGACACATTTTTCGCGGTGTCGGTGTTGTCTGCGTCGTCCCGAATCCACGAAGCGACAGAATGGCCTAACCGGTGCCAGGTGACCGACATTGAGGGGACCACACCATTCTCGCGCGTCACCGTCACCCATTGGCCGACCGGACAAGAGGATTGGTCTGCAGTCCCCGTTTGCTGCGCTGATGTGCGGTCTCCGCCGGCACCATCCGGCGTGATGATGGCGTAGAGCTCACGCCGTTCGGTTTGCGGAAACGGAACCGCAAAGCGCTCGTCGACCTTGTCGCTGGTCTTCGGTAGCACCGCGCTGACGACGCCGGACTGCAACGAACTTCCGTCGATGCGAACGCGGGTGCCGGGCATCATGCTCTGACCCTGCCGGTAGGAGAAGATGGCAACAACAAAGCGCTTGTCGCAGTCGATGATGGAACTGATGGTATCGCCGGCGTTCACATGCCGTCCCATCGCGGCCCCGACGGTCAACACCTTCCCCTGGCCGTGCGAAAGGACATTGGCATCCGCCAAAGTTGCTAGCCTTCCTTGTTCGGCGTCGATCAAGTACTCCAGGTCGGCGAGTACCGCAGATTGCTGCCTTTCTTCGATTTTCATCCGCCTGGCGTCCAGATCGATGTCCCTGCGCTTCTGAGCCAGATTATTGAGAGCAACCAGTTCGTCTCCAACATAGATCCCCCTGCTCAGGGCATTGAGCTGTGAGATCTTTTGATTCAGCTTGGCGACCTCTGCTTCCGCACCATGCATGGCAGCAGCATATTGCTGGGTCGTCGGCCTAAGCATCTCGATACTTGCGGCATTGCGTGTCACCATATTGCTCTGCCGGTCCACCAAGGCCTTCTTTTCACCGCTCGTAGCGTTGGATTGAGCAACGCGGGCGCGAAGCTCCTCGATCTGCGACTGGAACTGACCCTTAAGTTGGCTGGTCTGGTTAGCGAGTTCGTCGTCGAGGGACGAAACATAGTTGAGATCGGACTCGTGCTTTGCGCGCGTAGCGTCGAGCTTTTGACGCGCATCAGACGCCTTCTCCTGCAGCGAGATGAGCGTCCCCCGATCAAGTCTTGGATTCCTAATCTGCGCCAGCGTGTCGCCATCGCGGACGTCCCGCCCGGGAAGTACTGTCAACAAACCAATTTCGCCGCTGATTGGCGCGGTCAGAAGAGTGACAGGGGCGTTAACCACCGCGCGGTCGGATTGATCTGCGACGATCGGCGGCGCTACCGCTGTCAGCATCAGTACAGACAGAATGCCCGCCACGCCTATGGTGAATATTCTCAATAATGCGGGATGCCCCCGGACAGGGCTGCCGGTTTTGGATCTATCAATCATCAGCATTCTCTCGGTTGGACGTGCCCTAAAAAGCGCTTAACTAGCGATCAATTGCTGGATTTTCCCGACGCTCGCTAAAGACTGCAACAATGCAGAGCCCGTTTAGTTGCTGCCGAAAATGAAGGCGGGTGAACGCCCTGCAGGAAGAGCGTTAGACGCACAACGGACGTGAACGGTAGCTAGCCGATTGGTTCCCGATTTCCGCGCGGTGCGGTCAGTTGCCGCGAGCGAACAGATCCGCACACTGTCGTCAGCTTCGACTATATCAAGGCCGACAGTCGCCCCGACGAATTTGCCCGGGCCTGCGCATCCCTTGTCATCGTTGATGAAGCGCACGCCTGCATGGGAAACGCTCCTTGCGGTCATCTCAAGCGGGCAGCGTTGTTGTTTGCTGTACCCGTAAGAATACGGGGCTGAAAGCTTGGGGAGCCGCCAGCCGGGCGTCGCAACGCAATTTCGCGCGGCCTTTTAGGCCTGGTGTTGACTTCAAAGGTGCGCGCGTTGCCGAAAGTTCCCGTGTCCTTAATTGTACGTCGACGGCGGATGCGTATCGTATATAAACTCTGTCTGCGACCGTCGGCAGGCAGATCTCCGATGGACCGGATTGGATTCACGGGATCAAGGCTGACGGCTACCGGATGCTAGTCAGCTCTCTTTTTTGAAAATTCTCATGCGGACCTTATTCATCATCTTGGGCATTTGGCTGCTGATAAATGCCCTCTTCGTCGTGATCATGCTTCCGCCGCGGAAGCCTCGGAGGTCGAACGGTGAGAGCGGGCCGAGCGGCCTCTGGCCTGCATTGATCAATCGAAGTATCCACTCTCCAGACCAAGACGACGACCGCTTCTCGCTACGCCACGCTCTCATCGCGATTGCGCTCGGCGCCTTCTTTTCCCTAACGCCACCTCTGCTGGAGGTTTACGATGCAATCAGGGCATTCCTTTCCCGGTCAACGACAGGGGAAGGCGGACGAAGATCCGGTTAGCGGTGGACCGCCTGAGTATATTTTTTGCGCTTGCTCGCAACGAGCTCGAAAAAGATTTGAATAACCTTCCCCCAACTCAGACTGACTTACCAACCACTCCTCGCGGCCTTGAAATGTCTACGGCCGGTACGGGGTCCACTGGACTTGATGTCTTGCGGATACTTGAGCTCGCGAGCTTGGGACAATCGGCTGGGTTCGCGTAAACCATGCGGGCCGCCCCTTGCCCTCAACCGGCATTTGGTCGCATCAGCCTTGCGGTCGCCACATAACCGTGGCGGAGGAACATTTCTGAGCAGCTTCGCTTGATGCCGTGGAGATCAAAGGACTTGACGGCGGGTCGTGCAACGCGCTTCGAGAGGTTGAGCCGCGCATGAATCCGATGGAAGCCGAATCTGTCGACCAATTGCCGCGCGGAGCCCAGTGGCAGTATGAGCCGAAGTGGGACGGCTTCCGGTGTCTTTTGATCCGCGACGGCAACCAGATAAGCATGCAATCCAAAAGCGGCCGCGATCTCGTTCGCTACTTCCCGGAGGTTGCCGCGGCCGCTGCCGCCTTATCGCCGAAAGTGCTCACCCTGGACGGTGAGTTGATTGTCCAGCTCGCGGAGGGATATTCATTCGACGCGCTGCTTCAGCGCATTCATCCGGCGGCCAGCCGGGTCAAGCGTCTTGCCGAAGAAAGGCCCGCAAACTTCATGGTTTTCGACCTGCTGCGATCGGGCACGATAGATTTTTCGGTTCTACCGCTCATGAAGCGACGCGCCGCCCTCGAAGCGTTTTCGCGAAAAGCTTTCCGTACCGACGGCCTCTTTCGTCTATCACCGGCGAGCCGCAACTATGCGGATGCCGACGCTTGGCTCAACAGCGTAAATGAGGATCATGACGGCGTGGTCGCCAAGCGCCTCGACCTGCCCTATCGAGGCGGTACCCGGGATGGCATGCAGAAGATCAAGCTGCTGCGATCGGCCGATTGCGTTGTCGGTGGGTTTCGTTATGCAGAGAAGAAGCAGGGCAATCGCAAGGTGGTCGGCTCGTTGCTGCTCGGTCTCTACGACGAGGAAGGCCTTCTGCACCATGTCGGGTTTAGCTCCGGCATCCGGTCATCCGATCGGCTGGCTTTCACGGACCGTCTGGAGAAGATTATCAAATCGCAGAGCTTCAGCGGCAATACACCCGGCGGCCCAAGTCGCTGGTCGACGAAGCGATCAGCCGAGTGGAAGGCCGTGCGCCCGACTTACGTTATTGAAGTGTCGTACGATCACGTAACCGGCGATCGGTTTCGGCACGGCACGAAGATCATCCGCTGGCGACCCGACAAGAAGCCCTCACAATGCCGCATGGATCAGCTTCGTCAGAAGGCAGCCACGCGACCGTTGAAAGCCAGGGCATAGCGGGGGTTGTGGAAGGCCCACGGACGTTTCCAAAAGAATGCAGGCCAGGACATCTCGTCGAGGTCCTGGCCTGCAGGGTCAGTAGAGTCTCAGGACTGGCCGCCCTTGCGTCCGGCTTCGCTGGCCTTTTCGCGATCATTGGCGAAGTTGCCGGGATTGTCCGACGAACTGCCGCCCTGCTGGCCGGGCTTGCTTCCGCCTTGTGTCTGTTGACCCTGCTGGCCGTGGCTCTGCTCGCCACCCTTCTTGCCGGCTTCCGATGCGCGCTGCGGATCGTTGGCGAAGTTTCCTGAGCCACCGCGTTGTTCATCTGCCATCTGTCTTCTCCTTCTTGGTTGCCCGGCCCATGGAAGGCTAGTGGCGAGATCCCCGGCTCGTTCCTTAGACAAACGACGAAGGTTGGTCAGAGATTATTCGCCAGCATACTGCGGGTCGCTTGCCGCACGGCTTCGATGCCACTCACATTTTTCATCAAAGCGATCTCGCCTTGTTGTTCATGTCGTATGGCATGCGCCATCAAGCGCAGGCGCGGATCGCCGGAAGAATGCCATTGGCTATCCGCCATCTGGACGGCCCCTGCATGATGCAGGCTCATCAGGCGAATGAAGACAGCATCGAACTCCCCATCGACCGCGTTGCGCACATCCGCCATTTGTGCCGGCGTCAGATAGCCGGGCATAGCCGCCCGCTCCTCGCCGGTGCAGACCGCCATCGGCTCGCTAAACCATCCGCGCCACCAATGCTCGAAGATACGGTTTTCGCCTACCTGACTGGCCGCCATCAGGGCCGCGAGCGCACGCAAACGCGGATCTTGCGCGCGCTGTTGGCCAACCCTTGCAAGCTCAATACCTTGCTCATGATGCGTTACCATATGGCGCATGTAGCGCTGATCGCTGGCCACATCCCGGCTCAGGATCGGCGGTGGCCAACCCAACCTTTCGACCATGGCAACCAGGCCTAACGTTGCAAGCACGAGGAGTGCTCCGGCCGCCCAGCGTTTGGCAAAGCGTACGGCAGGCGTCGGCGGCGCACGCCCCAGCGGCCAGCGCAGCCAAGCGAACAGGGGGTAGATCGAGGCGGACGAAAGGTGGACGAGAAAGCCGATCCAATAGGGTTGTTGCAAGGTAAAGATCGGCTGAAAGAACGGGAACAGCGGCACAAGCACGAACCACTCGGTCGCCGAGGTAAAGACAGCCCAAGGAATGGCCAGCCAAAAGAGAGTGCCGGGCGCGAGACGGCTCGTCCAGCGCCCGAACAGGCCAAAAAATACCAGCGCCCAGGAGAAATCCGCCCATTGATGAAAGGCGATGCCAAGGGCGATGGCCTGATATGAGGGCGCAGCGCTCAACATGACGTCGCGGCCGGGAATAGCAGCGACCGTCATCCAGTCGACCGCCGCGTCCCGGCCCAACTGCGCTGCCGCAAGCTGGCTGATGAGCGTCGAAAATGTGCTGCTGACGAGGCCGAGCTGCGCGGCCGCCAGCCAATTTGACTTTGCCTCTTTAGCGTCGCCCTCTCCCATCAGCCGAACGGCTTCATCACGACCTTGATGCATCCATCCTGCTTAGCGCGGAACGTCTTATAGAGATCCGGGCCTTCCTCGAGCGTCGCGCGATGGGTGACGACAAAACTTGGATCGATCTCGCCCTTTTCGATGCGTTGCATCAGCTTGGGCAGATAGTGCTGGACGGGGGTCTGGGCCATGCGGAAGGTCAGCCCGCGATTGATGGCGCTGCCCATCGGAATGTTGTCGAGCATGCCGCCATATACACCGACGATCGAGACGGTGCCGAAGTTGCGGCAGCATTGGATCGCCTGCCGCAGCACATGCGGCCGATCGGTTCCCATGAAAGTCGCTACCTTGATGCGATCCATCACGGACTCCTTGCTCGCCATGGTCTCCGGCTCGGTGCCAACCGCATCGATGCAGGCATCAGCTCCGCGGCCTTGCGTCAGCTGCTGGATGCGCTCGTAGACATCTTCTTTCATGAAATCCAGCGTGAGCGCGCCCGACTGCATGGCGAGCGTTAGCCGTTCGGGCACTGTATCAATCGCGATCACGCGTTCGGCGCCTAGCAGAAACGCGCTCTTGATCGCAAACTGGCCGACCGGCCCGCAGCCCCAGACGGCGACCGTCTCGCCGCCTTTGAGGTTGCAGAATTCTGCCGCCATATAGCCGGTCGGGAAAATATCGGAGAGAAACAGCACCTGCTCGTCGGTCAGCCCCTCGGGGATCTTATACGGCCCGACGTCAGCATATGGGACGCGCATATATTCGGCCTGGCCACCGGCAAAGCCGCCCAACATGTGCGAATACCCAAAGAGGCCGGCGGGCGAATGACCCCACATCTTCTCGGCCTGCTTGGCATTGGGGTTGGAGCGTTCGCAGCCGGAATAAAAGCCGTTCTTGCAGAAGAAACACTCGCCACAGGCGATGGTGAACGGCACCACGACGCGATCGCCAACCTTGAGCTTGCTGTTGTCCTTGCCGACCTCGACGACCTCACCCATGGTCTCATGGCCGAGCACGTCGCCCCTTTCCATGGTCGGCATGATCCCGTCAAACAGATGCAGATCCGAGCCGCAGATCGCGCAGGCTGTCACCTTGATGATCGCGTCTCGTCCGTCCTGGATCTTCGGATCAGGAACCGTTTCGCAGCGAATGTCGCTTTTGCCGTGCCAGGTGAGGGCTTTCATGGACCGCTCCAAGGGTTGCGCGACCAGACCAAGCCTCAATCTTGCGGCTGGTTCCTAGCCGCTTAGGAACGCTCTCGCCTGTGCCCCATTAGGCTCAAAGCCACGCAAAAAACCGAGAGGGAATGCCTATGGCCGGACAGTTTGCAATCTTAACGGGCGCCTCGACCGGCATCGGCTTTGAGCTCGCCCGGCTCTGCGCCTCCAAAGGATATGACCTTCTCATCGCCGCGGATGAGCCCGAGATCGAGACGGCGGCAGAGGCGCTGCGCAAGGAAGTCAACAGCATCGCCGTTGTGGCGCTGAAAGCCGATCTCGCTACCATTGAAGGCGTCGACAAACTCTACGAGGTGGCACAAGGCCGCAAGGTCGACGTGCTGATGGCCAATGCAGGCCGCGGTCTGGGCCATGCTTTCCTGGATCAGGAGTGGGCGCGTATCCGGCAGGTGATCGACACCAACGTCATGGGCACGACCTATCTGCTCCATCGCGTGGGCCAGGACATGCGCCGGCGCAATGAGGGACGGATCCTTATTACCGGGTCGATCGCCGGCTTTATCCCCGGCAGCTTTCAGGCCGTCTACAATGCCTCTAAGTCGTACCTGAACTCCCTCTCTTTTGCGCTACGCGAGGAACTGCGCGACACGAAGGTGACGGTCACCTGCCTGATGCCGGGTGCCACCGAGACCGAGTTCTTCGCACGGGCAGATATGCTCGATACCAAGGTCGGCTCCGAGGACAAGGACGATGCCGCGATGGTCGCCCGCAAGGGTTTCGAGGCGATGATGTCGGGCGAAGGCGACGTCGTGACCGGTCTCAAGAACAAGATCCAGTCGGCGGTCGCCAATGTGATGCCGGCCGAATCTCGCCAAGCAGCATCGCAAACAGGCGGAGCCCGGCACCGCAAAATCCTGAGGGCTCCTCAAGCTGTCATTGATCCGTTGGCCCCTTAGCGGATCGCTGTCGCGCCATGCATCCGAGGGCAACGCAGACGATGCGCGAGGCGGCGAGCACGCCTAAGCCTCGTACGTCCGCATCCGGCACCAGCTCCACGAGATCAAAACCAACGATCCGCGCCCGCCTTGTCACGCCATGTAACAGCTCGACCACGTCGAGATAGCCTAACCCGCCCGGTTGAGGAACGAGAACAGCAGGGATCACGCTGGGATCAAGGCCATCGCAATCGAGCGTTGTGATGCAACGGCTGCCCGGCGGGATGTGATCGAGGATGGGTTGCACGCCGTTCTGTCGCACTGTCGCCGCACTGAACAGTGTCGCGCCCCAAGCACGGGCATCGGCGAGATCGACCGCCCGCGAGCCACCAATCCCGCGTTGCCCCACCTGAATGATGCACTCCACCCATGGCATCTCGCTGGCCCGCCGCATCGTGCTCGAGAATGTGTGCTTGAGACCAGCGCGCTCGTCACGCCAGTCGAGATGCGCATCGATCTGCAGGATGGTGAGCGGACCAAACTGCTCGAATCCCGCGAAGAATGGAATGGGGACCGAGTCATCGCCGCCAAGCAGCAGTGGCACGGCACCCGCCTTCAGAATGCTGGCTGTTGTCGATGCGACAAGCGACCGGTTCTCCTGGGGTGTCGCCGGATTGGTCGGAAGATCGCCAAGATCAACGGCCCGCAGCCCCTCGGCCACCAAGGGGCCATTCTGATCGAAATCCCACCGCAAGGGATCACGCGCAATTTGCTGGGTACTTTCGCGAAGGGCTGAAGGAGCACAGGCGGCATGGCTGTTAACGCCTGGCACATGCGGCGTCGCGTCCGGCGCACCAAAGATCACGACATCCGCGCTTGAGAATGTGTCGGGCGCCGCCGCAGGGAGGCCCAGAAAGGTGGCGGGGTGACCGGATGTGTCATGGCATGTATGGAAGGCCTAAATGCCTATTGGTATTGGCAACGGCAATTGCATGTCCGCGAAGCATCCTTCATAGCGGTCGGTAAAGGCATGCAGGGCCTCCGGTATATCGCGGAGCTGGAGGTCGCAGCGTCGCCGCAATTCGTGAACCACTTCAGCCGACGCATCGCGCACCCAGCCTTGAGCGAGATTGAAGACTGCGACCCGGCGCCGACATTTGCATTTCCCCTCCAGCAAATCCATCACAACGGCTTCGAAGTCGCTGCCAAGGACCGGCGCCTCGCACCAGACAGGGGCCGAGGCGCCATGATCGTCCTCAACGAGATCGATGTCCTGCTCGCCATGCTGAGGGACGATGGACGACATCAGAAACGCCTCCGATTACAGCGCATGGTGACCGACGCAGAAGCAAAGCTGCGCAGTTGCTGTGGCACCGCCCTCATCCGCCTACTGTTCGGTCTGTTCGACGGCCGCCGGCATCTTGGCGACCGACATCAGAGACCGCGCGACTTGGTTGAGCAATTGGTCAGCGTTTTCCTCCTCTGCCAGTGACTTCGATAGGAGGCTGACCACGGCGCTATGGCGTAGCTGCTGGGCGAGGTTGCGCGCTGTCGTGTAGCCGGCAATCTCATAATGCTCGACCCGCTGCGCCGCGCCGATCAGGGCGAGGTCGGCCGCGGCGTCTTCCTTCTCCTCGCCCTCGGTCATGACTTCCTGACCTTCTTCGACAAGACCCATCATGCCCTTGCAGGGCTTGGCGCGCGCGGACTTGCCGAGCAACTCAAAGCATTCATTGATGCGCTCGATCTGGGTTTCGGTCTCGCCGAGATGCAGCTCGAACAGCTCGCGCAACTGGTCGAACCGCGCCGCTTCCGCCATCTTGGGAAGCGCCTTCGTCAACTGCTTCTCGGCGTGAAGGATGTCGCGGAGCTCGTCGATCAGCAGGTCGCCAAGACCGGTCTCGTCGACCGGCGGTGAGCTTTCGGTGACGATAGCCGACGCGGGTCCTGGTTCCCCGGCCTGAATGGCCGGCGATTCCGTAAAGACCCATTCGCCGCCCTCGTTCCAGGGCCCGCGGGTGTCGATCTCACCATGATCGCCGGTGCCCGTGGAGTCGTTGAAGAACTGGTCGACGAGACCCGGTGTGGGCGCGATGCGGCCAATGCTGAAGGCCGGCTTGCTCATGCTCTCGAGGGCGAGCGAGAATGCCTTCATATGGGTGATTTCGCGGGTCATGAGGAACTGCAAGGCGTCCTTAGTGCCGGCGTCGTCAGTAAAGTTGATCAGGCGTTCGTAGACGATCTTCGCCCGCGCTTCGGCGGCGATATTGCTGCGCAGATCCACGTCCAGTTCGCCCGTGATCTTCAGGTAATCGGCGGTCCAGGCATTGCCTTGCGAATTGAAGAGGTTCACGCCGCCCCCACCCGCGATCGCGATCAGCGGATCGGCCTCGGCCGCCTGGCGATCAAACTTCGCCGGCTTGAGATGCATGCGGGCCAGCGTACCGACGACTTCCAGATGACTCAGCTCTTCGGTGCCGATATCCATCAGGAGGTCCTTGCGATCGGGGTCCTCGCAATTGAGGCCCTGGATCGAATACTGCATCGCGGCTGCAAGTTCGCCGTTAGCGCCGCCGAACTGTTCAAGAAGCATATTGCCAAAGCGCGGGTCCGGCTCATCGACGCGGACGGTGAACATCAACTTCTTGACGTGGTGATACATGGAAGAGCCTCGGGCTTGAAGGGAGATGAGTCCCGAACAGCCAGGCGCTGCGGTTGTTCCTATCGAGGCGGAAGTGTCTCTGTGGCGGTCCAAGGTGGTCGCGCCAATTCGCTGATCAGATTTCGGCTTCCCGATTCATGGGCCAAAACGATCCGGACCTCATGCTTGCAGGAACGGATGGTTGCCCAGCACATTCATTGTGCGGGAGGCCTTCCGTAGGAGGATCAAATGGACAGCGAAGACGCCTTGGCAAAAGTGAAGGACGTTTCGGAAGGCGTACGTGAGACCGCCCGCACGGTGCGGCAAAGCCTGGAAGAAGGGCAGCCGCCGGGCCAGGCGCTCGCCTTTCTGCGCGACGTGGTGCGAGAGGCCCCGCTGCCCTCGCTGCTCGTCGCCTTCATGCTGGGCTGCCTGATCGCGCGTCGTTAGCCAGCAATATCGCGGTCAATCGCAAGATCATCGAGCAGGGGTGAAGAGCCTCCGGCAAGCAACGCGGCCAGAAGTTCCGCCGCAAGAAAGCTGAAGGTAATGCCGTTGCCGCCATAGCCAAAGGCGGCAAAGATATTCTTGCAGCCGGGCACCGCGCCGATCAACGGCAGGCCGTCATGGGTGGTATCGAAAGCGCCCGACCAGGTGAAGTCGACCCGGTCCGATGCCTGCGGCCAAAGGGCCTTCAGACAATCCTTGAGCGCCGCAACCTTTGCCGGTGTGGCGTCATTGCGAGCCTCGGGCTCGATCAGCGCATGATCATCCTCGCCACCAAGGATGACGCGGCCATCAGCTGTGGTCCGCGCATAATGATAGTTCCGGCTCGCTTCCCAGATCATCGCCTGTTCGGGCCAAAGATTGCCTGGCTGCCGCCGGGTCGCGATAGCCCAACTGGAGGCTGGTCGGGCTGTGAGCTTCACGATGTCGGGTACCACATAGCCGGTCGCGAGCACGACATGGCGCGCCTCGATCGAAAGCCCGCTTTCGAGGCCGACGGTTACGCTTTAAGCCGCGCTATCAAAGGCAACCGCATTGGCCTTGAGAAGGCGTGCACCGCGCTGGACGGAGATATCGAGCAGGCCATGCGTGAGCAGCACGGGATCGGCATCAGCCGCGTCCCTTGACAAAAGGGCGCCCGCCCGCGCGATGCCAAAGCGCTTCAGCAGCGAGGCATGATCGAGAAAGCGGGATGGCTGATCGGCGCGGTTTCGCAGCGCATATTCATCCTGAACAAGCTTCGGACTGTCATCGACAGCGAGATAGAGCGAAAGACGAGGCCGCATCTGGCAGGCTATTCCATGATGGGCAACGAGAGACAGCAGGCCTTGCGCGGCATGGTGGCTGGCCCGATAGCAGCGCACGGCTTTCTCGAAGCCGTAGAGCTGCGCGAGCTCAAACAATGGCCGGTCGATTTCCCAGAGCAGCATGGCGGTGCTGGCCGCCGTGCTGCCGAGACTGGGAAGTTCGCGGTCGATAACAACAACCTGGTGGCCTTGCCGGGTCAGGCGCTCGGCCACCAGTGCGCCGGTAATACCGGCGCCAATGATCAGAATCCCGCAACGAGAGCTTTCAGCGATCGGTTCAATCGGCCGCGGCGGCAGGACGGCCCACGGTGTACGCGGGCTGCGCAGATCATCCTGCTCGATGTCATCGCCCTTGAAGATGGAACGCTCCCAAGTGCCTTGATCCGCTAGACCTTCACCGCGCGCAAAGCCGACACGGCCGGTGCATTGATCGGCTGTCCGTTGGGGGCAAAGATCGAACCGTGGCACGGGCAGTCCCAGCAGCTCTCAAAGCTGTTCCAGTGCAGATGACAGCCGATATGGGTGCAACTGGCCGAATGAAGATGCAGTTCGCCGGCCTTGTCCTTGTAGGCGGCGATCTTTTCGAGACCTCGGCGCAGGATAGCGCCCTCACCCGGCTCAAGCTCTTCGAGGGAAGCGATTTCACCCGGTGCCACGTATTCCGCGAGATTTTGCAGGATCGTCATGTTCTCGCGTAGGAAGTTCCGCGCCGCTGCGAGCGGCTTGCGATCCGGCGCATAGACGGGCTTCCAGGGATGATCTTCGCCCAGAATGAGCGCCGTGTTCAGCATCGCGCCCATCACGCCATGGGTTAGACCCTGGCCTGAATCTCCCATCGCGAGGTAGATACGCTCGCTGCCGGGCTCGCGGCCGATGAAGCCGGCATAGTCGATCGTGTCGAGAACCTGACCCGACCAGCGATGGGTGATGCGGCCCAAAGCCGGAATCAATTCGCGTGCCCAGCTTTCCAGCCCGGCAAAGCGTTTGTCGGCGTCGTTGGCTTCGCCGCTTTTATGGTCTTCGCCGCCGACAAGAACGAAATCATGATCGTCTGGGCCGGTTTGCAGCCGTACATAGTGGTAGGGATCTTCGGTGTCCCAATAGAGCGCATCGGGAAGTTCGCCCCGTTCAATGGCGAAAGCGAGGACATACGTGCGATAGGGAGCCACCTTCGTGTGCAGTTGAAAGCGATCGGCGATGGATGCGTTGGTCGCGATCACGGCGTGGCTGGCCGTGACCTGCCCTTGCGATGTTCGCAGCGTGACGGCGCCGTCCTGCTCGGCAACTTCTTCCACTGGACTGTTGGCAAAGAAACGAACGCCGCCGCTCTCGCAAACGGCCGCAAGTCCGGCGAGATATTTAAGGGGGTGGAATTTTGCTTGGCGTGGATATCGAAGGACATGCCGGTTCTCGCAGCCGTTGAGCGGCACGCCGACCAGCCGGTGAACGGGAGCGCCGACCTCGCGCACCGCTTCCAGCTCCTCATCGAATATATCGGCCGGCATGCCGTTGCCTTGAAAAAGATAGCCGTCAGTACGGAGGAAATCGCAGGCTATATTCTCGCCGGCCTGGATGTCCTCGATCCGGTCGACGGCGGCAGCCTGACTTTCGTAGAACAGCTTGGCGGCATCGGCGCCGCGCATCTTCTTGAATTCGCACATCAGATCATCACAAAGCGGCGCAAGGTGCGCCGACGTGCGCGCCGTCATACCGCTTGCGATGCCTTTGCGATCAATGACAATGACCGACAGGCCGCGTTTCATGAGTTCGTACGCCGTCGAGAGCCCGGCGATGCCGGAGCCGACCACGGCGACATCGCAGTGCACATCGCCTTTGAGCGCTCCCGCTTCCGGCAGGATCTCGGTCTCCATCCAGAGCGATGTGCTGACCATGTTGAACTCCACCCAAAGAGGCAAAACGCGGCCTGTTCGCGCGGGTTCCGGCGGACGCGCGATACGCCACGTCATCATCTTCCCGGCCGGCTGCGGCGTTGTCGCATAGGAACTGTCACGCTGAGCGTGCGTTTCCCCCGCTTTGGAGCAAGGAGTAAGCCATGGGACTATTCACCAAAGACATCAAGACGATGGACGACCTGCTGCTGCATGGCTTGCAGGACATCTATTATGCCGAACGGCAGATCACCAAGGCCTTGCCGAAAATGATCGACAAGGCCACCAACCGTGATCTGGCCACGGGCCTCAAGAACCATCTTGAGGAGACCAACAAGCAGATCGAACGGCTTGAGAAGGTCTTCGAGAAACTCGGCCAATCGCCAAGCGGCACGCAATGCCCGGCCATCGACGGCATCATCAAGGAAGCCGATGAAACGGCCGGCGAGATCGAAGACAAGACGGTGCTGGATGCGGCGATCGTAGCCAACGCGCAGGCCGTCGAGCACTACGAGATTTGCCGCTATGGCACCTTGATCGCTTGGGCGGAAGAGCTCGGCCACGACGACATCGTGCGCTTCCTGGCGACGAACCTCAACGAAGAGAAGGCGGCGAACACCAAGCTCAACACAGTCGCGTTGCGCAAGGGCGTCAACAAGAAGGCCTCCACCGCCGCATGATCCGGCAGGGCCCGACGGATCGTTTTCCAGCGGGCCTGCTACTCCTTTCGAGGCCAAGTCATCCGTCATGACTAATCTCACAAAACTGCCGAGTTGGGCCGACGTGAACAACATCTTCGCCGTGGTCGAGACGCCGCGCGGCAGTTCGTGCAAGCTCGAATTCGATCCTAAGCTCGGTGCTTTTGCTCTTGCGAAGCCGTTGATGGCGGGCCTGACCTATCCCTACGATTGGGGTTTCATTCCCTCGACCAAGGCCGAGGATGGCGATCCACTGGATGTGCTGATCCTGCACGACGCGCAAACCTATCCCGGTGTTGTGCTACGCTGCCGGCCGATCGGCATTCTCGAAGTCGAGCAGAAGAAAAAGGGCAAGAGCGAGCGAAACGACCGCATTTTTGCGGTGCCGGACCGGTCCCCGCTCGAAACGAATCTTAAGGATATCCGCAGTCTTCCATCGCATGCGCGCGATGATCTCGAACAGTTCTTCCGGGCAACGAATGCCCTGGAGAACAAGGAGCTGAAGTTTCTCGGATGGCATGGGCCGAACCGTGCGACCAAGGCCATCAAACGGCTGGCCCGCTGAACCGCACGCAAACTAGAACTTCAGAGTCGTTCGCAGGCCAAGCACGGTCGCATTGTGAAGAACCTTACCGGGCATTGCACTGGAAGGGCTGGTGGCGCCTCCGCCCGGATGGATGATGTATTGAAGATTGGGCTGTAACGTCCACCCGTCTCTGATCTGATATTGATACACGGCTGTCAGAAGGCCTTCGAAACTTCGCATCGGCCAGGTTGGATCGACGAATGTGCGATAGTCCGCATCGAGCGTCTGCGCGCGTTTCGACACATGCGCGTAGCCGGCCGCGATTCCGAACTTGTCGTCCGGACGGCGGTCGTTGAGTCCGATGAACTCGATGCCAGCATCGGCGTAGCGATCGATGAGATTGCGGTCGGCGGGCGCACCCGAGACGCGCGCAAAGATGCCGATGCCGCGATCATCGCTTTTCGGCACACGATAGAGCTTCTGCTCGAATACCATCCAGCCGCCGACATCACCGGACAAGAGCAGAGGTTCGCCGCTGCTAACGGGTGAAGCGAGTGAGACGCCATTGGACGCCAATCTCTGATCGGCGAAAGACCCAAAATGTCGCCAGCCGCCAAACTTGATCTGGCCGGCCGGGTTCGGATCGCCCTTCGTGTTATTCCAGGCATACTGGATCTGGCCGAGCAGGAGGGGCGGATCGTTGACGCGGAAGTTGACGCCATAGCGGTTACGCTCCTGCGGATCCCCGGGGCCGGGCCCAGCCTGATCGCCATCGAAGATGCCGCCAAGAACGGACAACTGCTCAGTGACATTCACCAGAAGCCGGGCTCCCATGGCAGCCAAGGGAGGCGACGGACCGCCGCTCGGCAGATCAAGCGAGGTAATGGCTGGCCAGCCCATGGAGGCGTTGGTCAAGACGTCGGTGTATTTGGTATTGAAGAACTCGCTGTCGGCAGCGAGTTGCCCCACCTTGAGCGAGACTTTCTTGTTGCCCCACTGCTTTTCAAAATACGCCTCGTAAAGACGCGTGGAGGGCAACGCCTCGATCCCGCTGACCACAAGATAATTCTGTAGACTTCCGCGCGACAACCCGCCGCCATGGATCTGGAACA
This sequence comes from Bradyrhizobium sp. Arg816, assembly GCF_029989365.1. GTDB lineage: Bacteria > Pseudomonadota > Alphaproteobacteria > Rhizobiales > Xanthobacteraceae > Bradyrhizobium. The sequence continues at coordinate 24,962 of NZ_JAPRAQ010000007.1, forward strand.
TGTTGGCATGGAATGTCAGCTGGTCGAGGCCGGCGAGCTTTTGCAGGTCTAGGTCCACGGCGAGGTTCAACCGACCTTCGTAGACAGAACCCTGTTTCAGTCCGCCGGAAGGGTTGTCCAACACTTCGCCGATATAGGTGGCTGCGAATTTGACGCCGTACTTTTGCAAGGGATTGGGCAGAAGACCAAGCGTCTTTTCCTCCACGGTGCTTTCGCCTGTGTCGGGATCGGCGGGTTTATCGTCGTCGGTCTTCTTGTTTTCCTGGGCGGCCGCCGTTCCCGCCGCAAAGAGAGTGGCGGCAAGAAGCAATCGGCCAAGTCGTCTTTTGGTACGGCTCACAGTTTCGATCCTGAACGGCGGGACGCCCGCACATCGGGCCATGTGATCGGCTTCAATTCAAGCCCGTTGATCGAAGAGTTTGCTTTGCAATCGCAAGACTAACCTATGTTAAGCGCGCGCAAAGTTCCCTCGTCCTGGCACATCAAGGCGAGCTCGGCCATCATCGACGGCGAGGTCGTGGTGCCGGCCGCCGATGGCAGCACCGATTTCTCCGTCTTGCAGACCGAGCTAAAGGGCACCTCGACCAAGATGGTACTCGTGGCCTTCGACCTGCTTTATCTCAACGGCAGGGACATCCGGAAGGTGCCGCTATTCGAGCGCAAGGCCGCACTGAAGAAAATCCCGATCGGCTACGACGCGGCGGCCGTCGACCCGTTCGTAACTTTCGCGTAGGGCCGACATGACCTCCTCCGTCGCGGTCTGATGGATCATGTGGCCGTTTCCCGCGATCCGGTGAAAACTGCTGTGCGGTATGTCGGAATGTAGCCTGGCCGACTGGGCCTCGGTATCGACGAGTTTGTCCTGCGCGCCCGCGATGATGGCCACCGGCATTTTGAGATCGCCGTAGTACCCGCGCTCCCTCAGCGCGTCCGGTACCATCAGCGTGGCTTCCGCCGCGGCCGCCCTCAGTTGGGACGGCCGGAGCGCCATTTCCTTCGGAAAACCATTGAACTTTGCGGGCACAAGTCGCGGTCCGAACATCTTCGCCATCATCATCGGCCAGGCGAGCCGCTCGACCAGAGGCGAAAGGGTATGGCTGAGAATGTCGCCGACCAGGGGCAGCGAGGCCGGCAGGGATATGAAGGTGTCGGACCGGACAGAAGGATAGTAGTATCCCGAGGCGAGAACCAGTCCCCGGACGAAGGCGGGATACTGGTGGGCCATTGCGACGGCGACCGGTGCGCCCCACGAGTGACCCAGAACGATCGCTGTGGAAACGCCGATCTTTTCCAGCGCAAGCTTCAATAGCTTAGCTTGAGCATCCGGTGTCCATACGACACTACGCGGGCGCCTGCTGTGTCCGAACCCTGGGCGGTCGAATGCGACGACGCGGTATTGCCTGGCCGCAATGTCGAAGAGCCCGCTGCACTCAAAATCCTGAACCACGCTGCCGTTGCCATGCAGAAGGACGATCGGATCGCCATCGCCGCGCTCCATGTAGTGCAGCCGGACGCCGTTCGCTTCGACGAAGCGGCCCTTGGGCGGATTTTTTGCTTCCGCCCGTTTCGCGAGGTACCGATTGACTGCTGCGATTGCCACCATGGAGGCAACGATGATGGACGCGGACGCGATCAGGAAGCCGCTGGGCGCGGCCGAACGGGGTCGGCGCGCGTAGGCCGCTTGGACGACTTTCATCGGAAGCTTTCTGCAGTGGCCGGCAATCCGCACGGCGTCCGAAAATGTTTCGGAGCAGGATGAACATGCGGCGATCGACATCGTTCCAACCCAAGCCTTGGCCACCTTTTCGGCTCGCCAGTTGTCGGAAACAATGGGTCAACGTTCTTGGCTCACCGATCCGAACCCGGAGTTCGGCGAGTGCACTGCTCTCCGAGTCCGAGGAGGCCGGCTGATGGCCGTCAGTTGGGCGGACACTCGGGGCAGGTATCGGCGATGTATGACAGCTGAACCAGCGGACAATCTGGATCGCCCCAGTTTCGATCAACCGGCCAAGCTTCTGCATCCGCAAAAGCTCACACGGCCAAATATCATCCCGTCAAGCAGCCGATTGCGTTGTCGATGTCCAGCACGTGTCCTCGCGCGCCGCCGTTACCTCGCTGGTATTCGGTCGGGCCGCCTCCTTGAGAGTGTCTCTCAGTCCCAGCTCACGGGCCAACACTTGACGGTCACAGGCATTCTCCCACAGCGACACGATGATCGCCGCCACGCAGTTGCTGATCATGCTGGTCAGCGCCCTCGCTTCCGACATGAAACGATCGATACCGACGAGCAGCGCCACGCCGGTTACGGGCAAGTCCGGCATGACAGTGAGAGTTGCGACAAGCGCGACGAACCCGCTGCCAGTGACGCCGGCCGCCCCTTTTGACGTCAGCAGCATCAGTCCGAGCATTGCCGCAATCTGTCCCCAAGACAGATGGATGTCGCAGGCCTGCGCGATGAAGATGGACGCCAGAGTGAGATAGATGGCGCTGCCGTCCAGATTGAAAGAGTAACCCATCGGCAGCACGAGTCCTGATACGCCTTTCCGGCATCCGAGCTGCTCCAGCTTGCGCAGCGCGCCAGGCAGCGCCGGCTCCGACTACGACGTGCCGAGCACGATCAGCAGTTCTTCCCTGAAGTAGCGGATGGTCTTCCACAGGCTGAAGCCGTTCAGCCGCGCCAGCGTTCCAAGCACGACAACCACGAAGATGGAGCAGGCGATATAGAATGTCAGGATCAGCAGTCCGAGTGAGCCAATCGAACGAATGCCATAGCGGCCCACCGTGAACGCCATGGCGCCAAAGGCGCCGAGCGGGGCAAGCTTCATGACGAAACCGAAGGCCACAAACAGCACATGAGAGAACGAGGTGACGGCCTTGGTCACTACCATACCGTCGTCGCCGACCCGGCTCAGCCCAAAGGCGATGAGAATGGAGACCAGCAGGACTGGCAGCACTTCGCCATCGGCGAATGCGCCAAAGAACGAATGCGGGATGATGTGCAGCATGAAGTCCGCAAATCCGCTCGCACCTGCCTGCTTGGCGAATTTCGCAGCAACCGACGGATCCAGCGTACTGACGGACACATGCATGCCGACGCCCGGCTGGATCAGCAATACGGCAACCAGCCCGGCCAGCAGCGCGAGCACGGTCAGCAGGTAGAACAGCGCCATGGATTTCACCAGCGTGCGGCCGACCTCGCGGGAATCGCTGATGCTGTTGATGCCGCTGACGATGGTGCAGAACACGATCGGCGCGATCATCATCTTGACCAGCTTGACGAAACCATCCCCCAGGGGCTTCAGCGCGGCACCAAATTCGGGCCAGAGGTGGCCGGTGAGGACGCCCAAGACGAGGCCAATCAGCACCTGGACGTAGAGGACCCGGTAGAATGGCTTTCTCATGTCGATGCGCGCAGATGCAGCCAGCGCTTGCGTGTGCATTCTCGTTTCTCCCAAAATTCCGCTTTTTCGGCTCTGATTTTTCTCAAGGCGGACCGAGTTCAGGCCGCCAGGATCGAATGAGGCACGTGCGCTCGCCGGGCGAAGACGTGACCTTGGAAAATTCGACGGGCCGTCCGCTGCACCCGCGCAACCGGGCCGGGCTCCAGCCGAACCACGAGCTGGCCGGAGGGATGGGTGAGCGTGATCGGCACCGGCGGCGCGAGCGGCCCGACCATCTCTGCGGCGATCGTCCCTGACGTCACGCACGCCGTCGCAATCGCCACCGCGCCGGTCACCGCCAGAGCGCTATGGCAGTCGTGCGGCATGAAATACCGCGTGTTCAACGTCGCTTCCGTCGCGGGAGCAATCAGGACCGGTTTCGGAATCACCATCGACGCCGAGTTTGGAAACCCCATCCGGCGTCCGGCCTCGACGCGCAAGCTCTCGAGCCGCGCGCGGAAGCCGCTGTCGACGAACTCCGAAGGTGCCTCACGACCGGTCCATCCCAGATCCGCCGCGCGGACCAGCATGACGGGCATGGCTGCGTCGATGCAGCTGACTTCGATCCCTTCGATGCGGTCGACCGGCCGTCCTGTCGGCAGGAGGCGACCGGTGCGCGCGCCGGCCGCGTTAGGGAACGACAGTTCGATGGGCGCGGCCGTTCCCGGCACCCCGTCAATCCGCGCCTCGCCTTCATAGGTCACCCGCCCGCCCGGGGTGGAAACCGTCGCATCGATCAGCTTGCCGGTGTTGACATTATGGATGCGCACCTGGGTGCGATCTGCGGCAGCGGCGACCAGACCGGCTTCGATTGCGAACGGTCCCACCGCTGCCAGCATGTTTCCGCAATTGGGTGAGGTATCGACCATCCCCTCGCGAACCCGCACCTGGGCAAACAAATAATCGACATCGGCGCCGGGCACCGATGCCGGTCCGATGATCGCGACCTTGTTGATGACGGCATTGCCGCCGCCGATTCCATCGATGCCCAGATCGTGCCCGCCCCCCATGACCGACAGGAGGATCGCATCGCGCGCCCCGGGATCGGCCGGGAGATCGCTGGCCAGGAAAAACGGCCCGCGCGAGGTTCCGCCGCGCATGACCACACAGGGAATGGCAATCTGATCGTTCATTGGAGCTGTTCCGTTCGGCGACATCTTCGCACGAACAGAGCATGGGGTCTTGCAACTCTTCTGTAAAATGCAAATATCTGAAGTATTAATGCGTCATTCGGTATAATAGGAACCAGCCATGAACGCAGAATTGCTCGACCTCAAGGCGTTCATTACTGTCGCGGAGACTGGAAGCTTTGTCCGCACCGCCAAGGCGCTGAACCTGTCGCAGCCGGCGCTCAGCCGACGCATTCAGAAGCTGGAAGAAAGCCTCGGCGCGCCGTTGCTGGAACGCTCGACGCGTCACGTCAATCTCACCATGACCGGCCGCGACTTCCTGCCGAAGGTGCGCCGTCTCATCGACGAGTTCGAGACCTCGGTGCTCGCCATCCATGATATCGGCGCGCGCAGTTCGGGCTTGGTCTCGGTGGCTGCGGTGCCGACAGCGGTGTTTTATTTCCTGCCGCGTGCGATCGGCCGTTTTGCCGAGGCGTATCCGCGCATTCGCATCCGGATTCTGGATATCGGGGCCAATGAGGGATTGGAAGCGGTCGCGCGCGGAGAAGCCGACTTCGGCATCAATTTCATCGGCGCTTCGCATGCCGAAATCGAATTCGAGAAACTGGTTGAAGATCCTTTCGTCCTGGCCTGCCGCCACGACCATCCGTTGGCATCGCGCAAACAGGTAAGCTGGTCGGAGATCGTGTCGCACCGTGTTATTACCGTCGGTCGCAATAGTGGTAACCGCGCGTTGATCGACAATGCGCTGGCCCGACACGGCCTGCAGCTGAACTGGTCCTATGAAGTTGCTCACCTCTCCGGTTCACTCGGTCTCGTCGAAGCGGGACTGGGCATCGCCGTACTGCCGAGGCTTGCGACGCCGGCCGCCGGCCATCCGATCATTCACACCATCAGGTTGACCGAGCCGGAGGTGTCGCGGACGATCGGAATCGTGCGCAGGCACGGGTCGACGCTATCCCCTCATGCCAGCCAATTTCTCAAGATGCTCCTCGAGGCATGGCGCTCGCCTTCCCGGACGACTATTCGCGGTAGGCCGCGCCCCCGACCCTAGAGCCAAAGACGACCACCAACGTCGCTTACAATCTCTGCGGCCGTTCGTCTTGGCCGCGTGTCAATGAGAAACGTTGAGCGCGACGAGAAAGCGTGAGACCATGTTGTACGCAGCGATGGTCGCCACGACTTCCACGATCCCGTCGTCGTCGAACGTTTCCCTGAGCCTCCCAAAGAGTGCGTCCGACACTATGATATCGCGCGTCATCGCATCGGTAAGCTCGAGCACAGCGCTTCGCGGGAAGCGAACGCTGCCGCGATGCCATCCTGTTTGAGAGTCTCGATCTTCTCGTCGCTAAGACCAGCGCGCTTCGCGATCGGCGCGTGGGCGGAAATTCAGACCCCGCACATGCTCCACAAGCCTGCTCACGTTGGCTGTGAAAAGATTATTCTTGACCTCCGGTGCAAACGTCGTGCACACGCCGCCTTCTAACCGATAGAAACACTTGAACTCTCGCTCCAATCCATCATGGGCAAGTTTGAGCTAGCTTCAGACGAACGGCGGCTAGTCCGCGCTCTGTCGCTAGCCTTGCATCGACACCTGGCAGCTTTTTTGGGGATCCGCCACGAGAACGTGCTTGGCAACCGGCCGACCGAGGGTAGCCGCACGTATGACCACAGGGAAGCAGGCTAGCTGTATCCTGGCGCGAATGAGACACACCCCCGCGTTCTCGCGGCGGATTTCCCCCGAGCTTTGCATCTCCGCCTGCCCTCTCAGTCAAGAGGGCGCAGGGAAGGTCGGTGCCGGCTGGCACCCGCGGTCCGCTGCGCGAAAGGACACGCAGGAAGAACCGCACAGCAGCATACAGGTGAAGCCCAACACACAGCCTTCCCTGCGCAGTGGTCGGACGGCTTATGCCGCGCTCTCCCGGGAGCCGAGTTCCTTCTGGCCTCCCTCGCCCCAGCGAAATTCACCGGCATCGCGCCGGTTGACGCGATTGTCGCCTCCGCAAGAGCTTGCAACGACGGCCAGGACCACACGTCTATATTTTGGCGTTCGGTGAAACACCGTGAAACTAAGAAAACCCTTTGAAATAAGCACTTTATGCGTAGGCTTGTTTCGGGCTGTTCCTGCGGAGTTCGCCAAATCTAGGGCCGGGACCTAAACGCTTCAGCGTCCGCACGACAAACTGAAAGCTCAAGTCCCGGCCCTTTGGTCTCAAGCCTTTAGGAGCCGAAACCACATGGAGACTACCATTGCCGCCGCCCCCTTAGGCAAGAGGGGCCGCAAGAGCAGCGTCATCCTGACCGACCGCCTGTGTGAGAAGCGGGTGACCGAGCGCACCAAAATCTACGACCGTAAATGCCCCGGCCTCTACGTCAGCATCACCACGGCCGGCCCGGCGACCTTCTCGTTCAAGTTCACCGATCGGACCACGGGCAAGCAGCGCACCGGATGGCTCGGCGTCTACAATCCCGAGACCTTCACGGTCGAGGACGCCCGTAGCAAGGTCTATGGTCTGAAGGGCATGGGCGGCGCCGCGCTTGGCGAGACCTTTCGCGACCAGAAGGCGAAGGCCGCGCAGAACGGCAAGACCGTCGCCGAGATCATCGAGGAGCGGATCGACTGGATGAAGACGCCCGTCCGCAAGCCGGACGGCGAGATGCGGCCCCGGCTGGAGGCGTGGGAGAACACCGCCAGCCAACTGCGTCGCCTCCTCGGTGCCCGGCTAGGCAAGAAGCTCGCCCGCGAGGTCACCAAAAACGACATCGCGACGCTTTCGAACGACATCGTCGCTGGGGCGTTCGGCAAGCCCTCGGTCAGCAACGCGAGGCATATGCGAAAGGCGGCCAGCTCCCTGTTCAATTGGGCCGCCGAGGCGGGCCGCGACTACGTCAGCGCGTCGCCTTGCATCAATCTGCCGAAGCTCGATCCGGAGCACCCCCGCACCCGGGTCCTGTCCGAGGACGAGATCAGGGTGTTCTGGCATGGTCTCGATGATGACGTTCTGCTGGCGTCATGGGATCGCCGCACGCGGCTTGCCTTGAAGTTCGAGCTTGTGACCATGCTGCGGTCGAGCGAACTGCTCGGCGCGCGCCGCGACGAACTGGCCGACCTCGATGGCGACAATCCGCGCTTTGACGTTCCGCTGAAGCGGGTCAAAAAGCGACGCGTCATCCAGCAGCCCTTGTCCGATTTGGCCGTCGAGATCGTCAAGGAAGCTCTGCGGGGATCGAACAAGCAATTCGTCTTCGCCTCCCCGCTCGGCGATCAGCCGCTGCATCGGAAGGCCATGGCCGATGCGCTGCGTGGCGACAAGCGCAAGGGCAAAGTGAGGACGCGCGGCATCTGCGCGCTGCTTGGCCTGAAGCCGTTCACCCCCCACGACCTGCGCCGGACGGCCGCCACCTTGGCGGGCGATCTCGGCTTCGACGATGCCTGGATCGCGAAATGCCTCGACCATGCCCCCAGCAAGAAGTCCGAGGTTGTCGTGCCGACCGTCACCGGAAAGGTCTATAACCATTCCAAGCGCATGAAGGAGAAGCGCGCGGTGCTGGATGGCCTGGCAGCCGAGTTGCGGCGGATCGTCGGCGCGCCTGCACCTGGCATAGATCCAGAAAAGCACCAGCCGAGGCTCGCGGCCTGAATGCGTCGCCCATTGGATCTCGATCAGATCCCTCAGCCGACCTGTGCTTGCATTCCCCTGCGCAGGGGTTCGCGGACGGCGAAGATTGCACACAATTTCAAATCTGGGCGGCATGCTCACCCTGCGCCTGATCGGGCGGAACTGTTGGCGATGCGTTCGAGGCGATGGCGCACACGAACCGGCCGGGACGGTCGGGTGGTGATGACGCCCGGCGAAATGAAGCAGGAACAAGTTCCTCAGCGTCTTCGCTGAACGCCGTTCATTTATCGGTTGAAAACGCCTGCCGCTGCCTCCCACCACCTAGGTAGCAGCCTCGAATCATGGCTATTCCCGGTAGAGAATGGGCAATACATGGGGGGCAGCTCACCTTCAGAATTCTTCTTCTGCTCTTGCGCCACCTCTTGCGGGAGTACCCACAAGAGAGTTGGTGGTCGAAGTTGAGTAGATCGGCGACCAGTGAGGCGGCCAAAGCCGAGATAGAGCGGAGCACATGGAATTAAACGACCTGCTGTTGGGTAAGAAGATTGATCCAGCGGGCGTGATCGTGTTTCGTCACCGACCCAGCGGGCCAGATTTGAACAAGGTGTTTCCTTTAATTGCGGCGGATGGCACGGACTTGTTCAACCACCGTCCCTGCCGGTGGCGCAAGAACGGTTAGCTCTTCTGGCGCGAACTGCAGTGATCGCAGCGGCGTTGGATCTTGAGCATCCCCGCACCTGCTCACGCGGTTGTAATTCGGTAAAGGCCGCCGGAATGAACCCCGCTGGTCAGTTGATCTGGAAAACACAAAAAGTCGCGCCGTCAGAAAATGGGCGCGACTTTTCTCGACGACAAACTCGGTCGGAAACGAGCTGTTGATTACTTACTTCTCTTTGATAACGGTCGTGCTGCTGCTACTACCGACTGTCCCTTCCTCGCAGACTTTGGTCTGCTTAATGCGATCTTCGGCTTCCACGCGGCTCTTGAAAGCCATCGGACCGATCTGTGTTACGACCTCCTTGTCCGCCGGGCGTGTGGTGGTAACCGTGCATTGGCGGCTCGGACCTTGCACGACATAGTACTCATCGGCCAGTGCTGGGGCGGTGCATCCGATGATTAATGCGCCAGCAAGAAGAAGTGGTGCTTTCATTGTCGCCTCTCTCTGTTCAAGTGCTGCCGAACGATGCGATAAAAGAGAATGCCGGGCGCTACCGCGCACACGACCTCTCATTCTTTCTGTCGGCGGCTTTGTAACTTGTTTAAGAGCGGACAGTTCCTCTATTTTGGCACTTGGAAGCGAGCACCAAAGCGGGCGCGATGGGCATCCCGCCGTGCCTAAGGCGAAGACGCGGCGCGCGAACCTCTACGTGAGCGGAATAGCGTCCGCTGGGTCTTTTGCCGGAGGCCGCAACGGGTCTGCGGGTGGATTTAGGTTTTTTGTTTCTCGCCTGCGCTTTTTCCATCCGAGCTCTTAGAGCGCTCTTCGAAACGATCAGCGCCCTTTGCTAGATCGTGCCTCATCTTGCTTTCGTTTTTTGCTTCGTCGTTGGAAGCTGCTTCGCGTAAGCCTTCAGCGGCCCGTTCTCCCGCATTCGATGACTTTCGTTCGTCTTCCATTGTAGCTCCTTCTCATCAAGCTGCTTCCCAGCGAAATGCTCGTCCTCAGTTGGGATAACCGGCCAGCGACGTCCAGAGTTCCTACAATCCGTCTGTATGCCGTCCCGCGGCGGACGTGGCGCGGGACGCATTTGCGCAAAGGAGGAGAAACAGCGCCCGTTCCGCCCTGTACCTTGCTGCCGCGCGACTGCATTCCGACCCGGACATCAGGGCTTCGCCACCAGCCCCGCAGACGGCCCACTTCCAGCGGCCGCGCCCGCGCTGTTTCAAAACGATGTCGTAGCCGGGGAAGCGCTCCCCATCGGTCTCGAAGTTCATGCAGCGAACCTTTCCGGCAGGCCGTCCTGAAGCTGGTCAAGCAGCCGCTGCTCGCGCTCGATCCGACTCAGATAAAGTTCTCGCTCCCTCTCGGTCTTGGCGCCGGCGAGCAGCAGCCGGTAGTGAGCGATGACCTTCTCGCTGCCGCGGATCAGCACGTCCCGCACATCGATCATGGCGCGGCCCCCGTTGTCGCGGGCAAGACCGGTCTCGGGGACATGGTGAGCGCGATGGGAAAGGTCTGGGACGTCAAGGCCTCCAGGGCCGAGCTCTCCTCCGACAGGCGCCGTTCGATGAACTGTCGCTCGAGGTCCGACAGCCGCGTCGCAAGCAGGCTGCGATAGCGGTGAATGTTGTTGCGATGGACCCGGATGCGGGCAAGGTTCTCATCGAGCATCTTCGTCACTCCCGTCCTAGGCTGCTGCCCGCTCGACCGACCGCAGTCGTATCGGCTTGCCGCCAGGCGGGTGCCCGTGGGCCTTCGTCCAGCGCGCAAAGCGCCTCCAAAATCTCGTCGATCGTGACAGGCGCCTTTAGTCCCGCGGGCGCCCGCAGCGACGGGCACGATGCGATTGCAGAAGCGTCCGATGCCCACGAAGCCAGGATGGCGCGCTTCTCGGACAGGCCGAGAGAAGGATGGGAGACCACATCCCGGGGATGCTCGAAAACCGTACCGGGATGGATGATGGCGTTGAGATCGATAATATTGTCGTGAAGAGCGGTCGTCGGCCGCATAACTTCCTCCATTTCCAAGACGAGTTGAGGATAGCCGCGCGGGACAACCCGCGCGGTTTGGTCGCTGTTCTATAGGATGGCCTTAGGCCGCCTTGGATTCGATCTGCGTGATGTTGCTCGGCACGGCGCCGTTGATCGCAATGCGACGCGGCTTCATCGTCTCGGGGATCTCCCGCTGCAGGTCGATGACCAGCAGGCCGTTCTCGAAGTTGGCGCCCTTGACCTCGACGTGGTCGGCGAGCGTGAACTGGCGCTTGAAATTGCGGGTCGAGATGCCGCGATGCAGGAAAGTCTTACCCTCCTTCTCGCTCTTGTGGCCTTCCAGCGTCAGGACGTTCTGCTCGACGGTCAGGACGACCTCCTCCGGGCTAAAACCGGCGAGCGCGACCGAGATTTGGAAGCGGTTCTCGTCGAGGCGCTCGATGTTGTAGGGGGGATAGGTCTCCTCGCCCGCGCGCTGGGCGGCTTCGGCGAGGTCAAACAGACGGTCGAAGCCGATGGCCGACCGGAAGAGGGGCGAAAAATCAACAGTGCGCATAGCCAGATCCTCCTGGGAGCAAAATGGTTACGAGCGGCACCGGACACGACCGGTGCCCGTCTCAATGGCGGGACCCGAACGGCATCCCGATCGTCGTACGACGACGCCGAAAAAATTTGGAAGCCAGGAAAAAGTTTCAAGACCCCCGGACAAAATTTTTGCGCAAGGAAGCGCGATGGTTAACGCGGGCGTCGGGGCCATTCTCGGGCCTTTCTGAGAGCGGCGCGCAGCCGCTCCCTTTCTTTCCACCGCTCGTCCTCGGCCTGCGCAGAAAGAGATTGTCGCCGCCCCAGGCCTCCAGAGCCGCCTTCATCGGGGGTACACGGCGAGGTCGTAGCAGCCAAGACTGGAACGTCCTGAGCTTCCGCGGCATGCTCAGCAGAACTCACGGATCTAGCGACGGCGGGCGACCCAGAGGCCGACCAGGAACGCCGCGAACAGCGACCGCAGCGGCGCCTTCACCGTCACCTCCCGCAAGCGATCGGTCCAACGTATGAGCTCGTCTTGCGAGGACATAGCAAGCGGGCGAGCACTCGCCTCAGTCCCGGCCGGCCTGGCGCCGGCAGCCAGTTCTGTGCCATCGTGATCGTTCACCAGGCCGGATGCCTCCGTCATCGCCGAGGCGTCTTTCATGTCCATGGCCCTCTCCTCTCTCAAGCAGACTTCCGCTGGGCCCTGGCCGCCGGCTTCTTCCCCGATGCTTCCTTCGCGGGTTTCTTGCCGCTGATCGGCATCAGCATTTCCTTCTGGCCGGCGGAAGCCTTCTTCGATTTCTTGGCGGGCTTCTTTTGCGCGGCTGCATCGGCTGCCGCACCGCCCACGCTCTTGCGCAATGCATCCATCAGATCGACGACGTTCTCGCCCTTCGGCCGCTCCTTCGGCCGGATCACTTTGCCTGCCCGCTTCTCGTTGATCAGTTCGACCAGTGCGCTCTCGTAGTGGTCTTCGAACTTCTCGGGATCAAACGTGCCTGCCTTCTGATTTACAATGTGCTTGGCGAGGTCGAGCATGTCCTTGGTGACTTTGACGTCCTGGATCTCGTCGAAGTACTCCTGCTCGCCGCGGACCTCATAAGGGTATCGCAGCAGCGTGCCTACGAGCCCTTTGTCCATTGGCTCCAGCGCGATGATGTGCTCGCGATTGGTCAGGACCACGCGACCGATGGCGACCTTGTTCATCTCGCGTATGGTTTCACGGACCACCTCGAATGCGTCGTGCCCAACCTTGCCGTCGGGACGCAAATAATAGGGGCGGATCAGATAGCGTGGATCGATGTCTGACTTATCGACAAACTCGTCGATCTCAATCGTTCGAGTGGACTCCAGCGCGAGCTCTTCCAGTTCTTCCTTGGTGACCTCGATGAACTGGCCCTTCTCCAGCTCATAGCCCTTCACGATGTCCTCATTGGGCACCTCATCGCCCTGTGTCAGCATCAACGCTGATTGAAGGAGATCTTCTCGGACTCTGAGGTCGCCGGGTATAGGGCCACGGGACAGGTCACAAGGGACAGGCGCAGGAAGCCTTTCCAGTTGGCGCGAGGGGCCATGTACGCAGAACTCCATTCGGGCGGCTCGGACTCAAGACGATTGAACGCCGCCAGTTCCGACAAGGTCGGCGTCAAAAAATTCGGGCCCACCTCGTTTGGCCGGACTCGACTTTTGTTCTCTTTCTGTTCTTATTGGGGCCATGACCGATCGACCTGCGAGTTGGCGCATGCCCACCCAAAAACAGATGGAAAAGCTTGCTACATCAATGGGTAGAGAGACAGCGAGGCAGCGTCAGTTGGGGCCGCAGGACGAGATGCCGGATGAATACTGGCGCGCTCTCCTCGACGATGCCTCTGTCCAAACGGCGGAGGGGGGACATATGGGACCTAGCCTGCGCCTGCGCGAGATCCCGCAGCATGTCCTGCGCGTTTCCTGCCGCAGGTGCGAGCGCATCGTCGAGATCCAGAAGGTGGACGCGGTCCGTCTCTACGGGCAGCAGGCCAGTTGGAAGGAGGTAGCACAACGATTGCTGGACAACACGTGTCAAAACCGAACCGGCCGCCATGAGGAGGACGGTTGCTGGCCGGCCTTCGCGCCCGTTTGATCGAACACTCGCCCGAATGGCCCCGAAGCACCACCCGACGCCGCTATCCGGCGGCGACCGCAAAGCCCTTGGCAAAGAGCTCGGCAAGTCACGCGCAATGACCACTATTCTGGCAGCGAAGTCCTCCCCGGCTCGCGCCGAAGGTAAAGCGCTGATCAAACAGGCTGATCGCCTCCTGTGCGAGAGCTGGAATGAACGCATGTGGGCGAACGGCGAGCCAATCGATCCCTCGCCCACAATCGATCAAGCGATTAATGGCAGTTACCCGTGGCCGGAAATCCGATGCTCCCGCTGCAAGACTGCGCGGGATCGATCTTGCGGCGCTACTGCTCCAACTCGCGCAGTGGCCACGCCACGCCGCTTTGGAGACTTGACCGTGTGCAATGTCGAGTACGAAAGAGACCGCCAATCGAGGCGGCCTTACTCGCTTTTAAATTCTGCGACCTTTCGATCTTGACGCCATAGCTCCACGTCATATCCGTCAGCCAACAATCTAGCGCGCTTCTTAGCTTCAGTTTCGTCCGCGCAGATCAGTTGGATGCTGCGCGCGATGTGCCCGTCAAAACCCATGATATGTGCGCGGTACTCTTCCATCTGCTGACCCTTTTCGCAAACGAGAGGCCACCAACTGAAGCGGCGTTATTCTTCAGGAGGTTGCAGGCCTGGCGACGTCAGCCACCCGTCTACATGAGAAGCGGTTTCGAGCTGGCGCAGTTTGCTTTCTAGAAGATCATGCTGCGGTCCTGGCTGCGTGTTTTTCAGTTCCGCTATGATGCTGGCTCTCTCCGCGTGCAGATTCTCGTCAAAAATGTAGGGTTGTGGGCGTCGTCTCATAGCACTCTCCTTCCCCTAGCGAATTGGGCGGGAGCGCAACCGGCGTTCTCGTCACCGATCAAAGCCACGGTGCCGTGCGGTGATGGAACCACTATGCACCCTGGACCGGAGCGACGCCAGAATAAAACTGAAATCGAGGCTCTTAGCCAGGCGGCCGTTCGCGACCTCACTGCACGGAATAGACAAATAGAGCAGCGCCGACGATCGCAGCGGGGCTGCTCAAGGGCCAAGGCGGTCGGCCGGCCCTCAATACGTTCCATCTGAACCGACTGCGCGCCTCTAGCAGTCCGTTGCCTTTTTCTCGGACGGTGCGGGCTCGGCTGCACCAGCCGTCGCCTTCTTTGACTGTTCAGTGGGCGCGGGACGTGTCTGCTCGACCGTGCCTGCCGTCTTATCCGGTTGCTGTGCGGAAGGGGCAGGCTTGGTCGCCGTCGATTGCTCGGAAGCGGTCGGCTGGCTCTGCATCTGGCGCTGCGCGTCTTCCGACGACGTCGCGGTATGCTCTATGGCTTTGCCCATCGAAGATGTCGGCGGATGCTGCTTGGAATCAGCTGCAGTGGCACCAGTGGTCTGCCCGGTATACCCCGGGACATTCCCTGATCCTGCATCGCGGCTCGCCGTGTTGCAGGGGCCGGCATACACGGACGTGGCGCTGAAGGCGAGCACCGCTCCCAAGGTCATAAGTCTGTAAGCAATCATGGCCCTTTTCCTTAGTTAGGCTCCAGACAATTGAACAAAGGCATGGGCCTTCTGTTCCGATCGCGGCGGCATTGACGCGCGGCCGAGACGCACCGGCCTCCCGAGCAACGATAGTTGGGGCAAGGTGGGAGCGCTTGGGTATTACCGCCGCTTCGTCTTCGAAGCCCCGGCAACCGATTTGAGCTGGCGTAGATCGTTCGACGCCTCCGTGAGCAGCCACTCGCGAAAGGTGCCAATCTTTGGCAGCGACGTGGTCGCCTTGGGGCAAACGATCCAATAACTCTTCGACAGTGGCAACGACTCCGGAAAAGCCAGCGCCAGCCGACCGTTGATCAGATCCCAAGCCGCCAGAGTCGTTCGAGCAAGAGCTATACCCTGCCCATTGATTGCCGCATCGATGACCATGCTCGCACGATTTAGGACCGGGCCGTGCGTGACGTCGGCGTCATCGATGCCGACGCCCCGCAGCCAATTCGCCCAGTCTGACCGGCTGTCCAGGTGGATCAGAGGAAACTTCAGAATGTCGGCTGCCCCGTTGATGCGGCGGCGCCCCACCAGCAACTTTGGACTGCACACGGCAAAGAGCCGCTCCGAGCAAAGTCTAACGGCATCCAGACCCGGCCAATTGCCGTCACCGTGACGTACAGCAAGATCGACCTCCTCGCGGGCAAAATCGACGTGATGCATCGTGGCCGAGACGCGGAGGTCGATGCCCGATTGCGTCTCCGCGAAATGGCCGAGCCGATGCACGAGCCACTTGGCGGCGAAGTCTGGTGAGGTCGAGACCGTGAGCACGCCGGCATTCTGCCGCTGCAACAACCGCTCGGTGCCTATGGCAATGCGATCAAGCGCGTCGCGGACGACTGCAAGATAGTCGCGACCGGCCTCGGTGATGATCAGCCGCTGCCGCTCTCGGTTGAACAACTTTAACGCAAGCTCTGTCTCCAGTGTTTTCACCTGATGGCTTACCGCGCCCTGGGTGACACAAAGCTCTTCAGCCGCGCGCGTAAAACTTTCGTGCCGCGCGGCGGCTTCGAAGGCCTTCAGGGCATTGAGCGGCGGCAGGCGTGGGCGCATCGTACCTACTTCATGAGAAAAACTAGGGCAGGCGCGAGAAACGATGCTTTGCGGGGAAGCATCCCGCCGCATTATTGAACAGCTCCAGTGCAGCATTTCAAGCAATTTGGAGCCCCTTATGTCCGTCCTTTTGACCGATACGTGGTCGATCCCGCGGGTGCACGCCGCGGACCCGGCCACCCCACTTCATCAATCCAGCTCAGGAGTGTCACCAGGCGCCCCGCGCCCCGGATGGTGGAGCTTGCTTGACCGGCCGTTCCAGCGCCTGGCGCTGCGCGAGATCGCCGATGACCCGCATCTGCTTCGCGATATCGGCCTGACGCGCGAGCAGGCGCTGCGCGAAGCCGCCAAACCGTTCTGACGCTGAGAACAATTCAGAGGGAGAAAATAGATGTCCGATCCGATCGTTTACGGCTTCCCACGCAGCACCTTCGTCAACATCGTCCGCCTGATCCTGACGCACAAGGACGTGGCCTACCAATTCCAGGACATCGAGCCGGTCATGGGTAAGCCCGATCATCTGGTGCTCCACCCGTTCAACCGCGTCCCGATCCTCAGACACGGCGACCTCACCATCTATGAAACGAGCGCAATCGCAGCCTATGTCGACGAGGCCTTCGTCGGGGTGTCGCTGACACCGAAAGACGTCAAGGCGCGGGCGCGCATGAACCAATGGATCGGCGTCGTCAATTCCTATGTCTACCCATACATGATCCATCACGTGACCCATGAGCGGCTGGTCTTTCCGGAACTTGGGATCCCTTCCGATGAAGCAGTCGTGGCGCATGCCCTGCCGAAAGTTGAGACCGTGCTCGCAGTCCTTGAGCGCGAACTCGCTGATGGCCGGAACTATCTGATCGGCTCCGAAGTATCGATTGCCGACTTTTTCCTCCTGCCCAGTACATTTGCGTTCAGCTTGACCGAGGAAGGACGGCGCATGTACCCGAAGTATCCAGCCTTCTGCCGATGGCGCGAGCGCATGGAAGGCCTTCCGACGACACAAAAGCTTCGCGCAATCCTCCCACCACGCGAACCTATTCAGCACGCGCGAGAGTGGGCGACATCACACCGCCCGAAATACTAGTTCGCCTACCCACCCGTCAGAACTCCAGCTTGTCGCGTACTGCGTCGCTCCCCGCTTTCGCGCATGCTTCGTCCGCATCACCGACGGGGGCGCCGGACACCCCGACCGCGCCGACCAGAGAGCCGCCAGCTTCGACGATCAGTCCTCCTCCGATGATGACTGCTCCCGGCAAACTGCGAATCCCGGCCTGCATCATGCCCGGCTGGCTGACCGCATTCAGCTCGGTCGTGCTCGTCTTGAACGACGCAGCCGTCCACGCCTTGCCGGAAGCAGTTGAGGGTGTGTGGGGCCCTGCAAAGCGATCACGGAGCATCACCTGCGCGACGCCGAAGCGGTCGACGACAGCGACCGCAACCTGGTAGCCGCGGCCGCGGCAGCTATCCAACGCAGCACGCGCCAGATCGAGCGCCACCTCTGGGCTAAGCGATTTGTAAGCGACGAGAGCGTCTTCCGCCCGGGTTGGACTGATGAGCAGGGTCAGCAGTGCGGTCGCGACCGACAGAGCTCGAACGTTCATGGCTATCTCCGGCAGAGCTGGACAGAGAGCTATTTGACCTCACCATATGCCAGGTCGTCGAACAGGGTCACGCTATCCGCCTTGGTCCACAAGCCAATCATGCCCGCCTCCGCGATCGTGGTGTCCTCCACCTCAAATAGTGGCTTTCCGTCATAGGCCACCTTGAATCGACTTCCCGTGAAGTCGCAACGCAGCGAGTGCCATTGCCCGGCCGCAACCGACGTGCTGACGCCATAGCCGCCCTTGCGTCCGACGATATCCAGCGAGGTTCGAACGCCTTTGATGGTCTTATAGAGCACCACGTTGTCCTCCAGCGCGTTGGCCCGGACGACGTAGTAATTGTCCGCGTCTTTCGCGCGCCAGATAATGCCCGCGGCGCGATCTTCCGAGCCCGCGACGGCCTTGAATTTGACCTCCACGAAGCCGTCACCGATGCTGGTATCGCTCTTGATGGCCACGGGGAAGGTCGCCCGTCCGGATTGCTTGAGCACGTTCGGCTTGCTCGGCGCCGTCGCGTCGGCCTCAACGGTCCATTTCGATTGCCCCTGACCGGTCTTCGTCAAAGTCCATCCTTCCGGCGGCATTCCGACAGGGCTGTTGTCAAAGTCCAAGGTCTTGGCCACGGCGTTCCCTCCCATCATCAAAATCAGCATGAACGTCAAGGCGAGGCTCACCCGCGCAGAAGGTCTGGACGGTAGGATGGCCGAGCCGATCATCCATTTTCGCATGATCAACGTCCTGTGTTTTACGCGGGCGCTTTACGAACAAAGCTCGCCTGGGCGAGTTGATGGACACCTCCAGCGAGGAAGGAAGACCATCATGAGAAATTCTGCATTGGCTGCCCTGTTGGCCGCCTTCGCCATTGGCGGAGGCGCGGCCCAAGCACAGTCCACTTCGGTCCAACAGCCTCAGTCGCCGCAGCAGTCGGAACAATCTCGCGAGCAGGATCGCAGCCGCGCCGAGGACGTCACGATCGGACGCGACTGGAAGGCTCAGGGCGGCGAGGCCGATCACGCCAGCCAGGCCGCGCCGAACGACGACCATCAGACCGTCGGCCGCGACTGGCGCGCTCGTCCTGCAGACAAGAATCGCCAATAGGCTTCCTGGCCAGACCCGAGATGGCGGACGTGCGGCGACAGGAACGATCGCCACACGTCGCTCCACCGCCAGGCCATTCTCGAGCGCCGTGCGCATCGTCACTCCTCACTTGAGCCCGGTGAGCACCCATGCCGGCTGCAGGATCGGATAGGCGACCAGCCCGACGACGGCCGTGACCGCAATCAGCAAAGGATTGCTGACCTTCCAACGGAACAGCACGGCCAGCGACACGATGCCGATCAGCGCGGTCAGCCAGTCTCCGATCGCGATCTTGCCCAGCAGGAAGCTCGCACCAACGATGGTTCCGATCGCGGCGGCGTAGGCCCCCTTCACGAAGCCCTGCACATTCGGATTCTTGCGGTGGCGCGCCAGCAACGGAGCCACGATCAGGACGAGCAGGAAGGACGGAAGGAAGATGCCGACCGTCGAGACCAGCGATCCCCAGAAGCCCGCCACAAGATAGCCGACGAACGTCGCAGTGATCACGACCGGTCCCGGGCTCATCATGCCGATGGCCACGGCCACCAGGAATTCGCGCTCGTTGAGCCAGCCGTACTGCTGCACCAGCCCCTGCTCGAGGAAGGGAACGATCACAAGGCCGCTCCCGAAGGTCAGGGAGCCTGCCTTGAGGAAGAACAGCAGTAGCTTGCCCAATGTCGATCCGGTCGCAACGGGCGCGACTGCGGGTGCCGCCGCCGGAATCAGCGCGAGTTGGAGAGCGACCGCAGGGCGCTTGATGTGGCCGTAGTAGACGATCCCGACGATTCCGGCACCGATGAACAGCAGGGCGACCTCCGCCTGCAGGATCACAGTCACGGCGAGGCAGACCGCGGCAATCGCCCATTGCAGCCAGTCCTCCATGCCGAGCTTGGCGAGGCGGTAGCAGGAGTGCAGGATCAGCGCGATCACGGCCGGACTAACGCCATAGAAGATGCCGGTGACAGCCTTGAGATCCCCTAGATGGACATAGAGCGCGCCGAGGGCTGCGACGATGACGAAATTCGGCAGGATGAAGGACCAACCACCGGCCCACGCACCCCAGAAGCCGCAGCGCAAATAGGCTATAAAGATCCCGACCTGGATCGCGAGCGGCCCAGGAAGCGATTGGCAAATGGCGATTGTCTCGCGCATCTGCTCCTTGGTGAGCCATTTCTTGTCGTTGACGAGCTCGCGCTCCATTTGGCCGACTAGCGCGACCGGACCCCCAAAGCCGAGAAAGCCAAGGCGCAGGAAATAGCGCACCAGCTCGCCCATGTTTCCGCGCTCGGCGTTCGTCGTTGTCGTCATCGCTTTTCCCCATCCCCGTGATATGCGGACTCCAATATGCCGTCGATCGGACCGCCGGGCCCCGTCGGCATCAGCTCGAACCGTTTACCGCTTTGTGTCACGCGGTAGCAGTCGTCGCCCATGTCCTTGATGTAGAGACAAATTTCATCCATCCGGATGCGCCAATTTCCGACCTGCTTCACACCCATCGAATAAGTTCGCAGCGTCCCGTCGCCGTCATAAACAAATCGATAGTGGACCTCGTCGGTCAGTTGCTTCCCCGTGAAAGCCGCTCGAATCTGCGCGCCGGTCAACGTCCGAACGCTCTCGGCCGCGACAAAGCCGGCATCGAAGGTGACCAGTCCCCCGATGCCGGTAGCGAGGGCCGCGATGAGACACCCCGCAAGTCGGCTCTTCGATTCCGCCACCCTCACTTTTTGCACGCCTTCCGACAGATCTCATACTCGGTCTTGCAGGCGGGGCCGGCGTAGTTCTTCATGCAAGCGGCCCGCTGGTCGCCGCAGACCTTACAAGTTTGCGCGCGAGCCGCCTGTGGGGCAGCAAGCAGGCCGGCCAGCGCGAACACGGCGACGGCAAGGTTTCTCATCCTTCTCATCTCCTTTAGATTTCCTTCGCGTATTGATCGTAGAGTGCGGAGGCGTTGTCCCAGCGGATAGCCTCCATGTAGATGTCGACATAACGCGCTGCGGCTGCGCCGAAGTCCATGTGATAGGCATGCTCGTACATGTCGAGCACCAGCACGGGACGCCCGGCGAGCGTCGTCGTATGATCGGCGGCCCATTGGTTGACGAGCCGCTTGTTGCGGGGGGAGTAGGAAAGAATCACCCAACCCGATCCACCGCCCTCCGCCTTGCCCATCGCCGCGAACTCCGTGCGCCACCGCTCGATGCTGCCGAAGTCGCGTGCGATCGCCTCGGCAAGAGCGCCGCCGGGCTGGTTGGCGCCGCCGAGACCATCGAAGTAGATCTCATGCAGGATCATCGAGTTCGCGGCGATCAGCTCTTCGCGTTTCAGGCCGTTGATGACGAAGTTCGGCGCCTTGGCGAAGTCCAGTTCGGCGAGTTGCGCGCTGATCGCGTTGAGCCGCTTCACCGCGCCGCCGTAGTTGTTCTCATAGTGGCTGACGAGCACCTTTTCAGAGATGCCGCGGATCGATTTCGGGTCGAACGGCAGCGGCTTGGTTTCGTAGGGCATCAGGCGGCTCCTTCGCTCAATCTTTGGCTCAACTCTTCGTACTGGCAGTCTTGTCCAGCGCCGCACGCAGGCCCTCGGCGAGCTTCACGGCGTCGTCGTTCGCCCAGAAGTGCATGAAGAACAGTCTCGGCTGCTCGTCGAGCATGTGGCTGTGGAGCGCTGTCACCTCGATGCCGTGTGCCCGCAGCGCCAGGATGACTGGGTTGACCTCGTCGCCGGTCAGCACAAAATCGCCCGTGATGGCGGCCTTCCCGCCTCCGGTCGGCTGGAAATTGATGCCGATCGCGACGCCCATCGGGCCGACGGGGGTCAACAGCATGCCCTCCTGCGTGATCGGGTCTCGCCGCTTGACGTTGAACTGGTAGACGCCGCCGTTGGCCTGGCCCTTCACGCCGATGATCTGGTCGAGCTTTGCCGTGTCGAGATCGACGGCCGGCGGCGGGCTGGACGGTGCTGCGGCCGTCAGCGGGGTCTTGCTTTCGGCGAGTGCGTCGTGGATCGCCGAGGCCAGCTTGACGGGATCGCCGTGGCCGGCGACGTGCATGTAGAAGGTCGCCGGGCTCGCGCGCAGGAGGTGGTTATGCACGGCGGTGATCTCGAGACCGTTCGCGATCATCTTCGCCATGACGGGGTTGATCTCGGTCTCGAGCAGCACAAGGTCGCCCATGACCATGGCGCCGCCGTGCGCGGGCTTGAAGGCGACCCAGCCGCCCAATGCCAGCGCCGGTTTGATCGCGACCCCATCCAAAGTCACGGAGAGGTCGCTGCGGGGAAAGCCGTAGCGGCGTACGTCATCCGAAACCGCCGGCTTGCGGCCAAGCACCTCGTCTACCTTCTGCCATGCTGCGTCTTGAGCATACGCCGGGAAGAAGGGCACGAAGCGGATTGCGAAAAAGCAGACGGCGAGGCCGACCAGAGCCAAGATGGTCCTTTTCATGGTGTTGCTCCTTGCCTCAATTCCGCTCTTTGATCTGGCCACTGCTGTCGACGAGCAGCTTCACGGGTTTGCCGTCCTTGATTGCATTGGCGGTGATGCCTTCGGCCGTCGATTTGACGTCTTGCACCTGCGAGTAGCCGGCCGCCTGGATCTTGGCGATCAGCTCGTCCTGGGTCAGGGCGTGAGCGGGCGAGAGTCCCGCCGCCAGCGCCACGAAGAGCACTGCCCGATAGATCGTGGATGTTCGCATGTCTGATCTCCTGGTTGTCCCTGCCCCAGAAGTCATCAGGCCTTTGGCGTCACTTGCCCTTGTTGGTTGGCCAGTTGTGCAGCTCCTTGGTCGCGTCGCGGCACCATCGGTAGAACGCGTCGTAGAGCTGGAGACCGGCGTTCAACTGCTCAAGGTCGTCATCGAACATGCGCGACAGACCGAGTGATGCCGCAAGCAGGCCCGGCGCCTCAGGGGACAGATCGAGGCGCGCCGTATCGGCCGCGCGGACCATCGTCGCCAGCCGCTCCAACGCAGGCGACGAAAGGCCGAATTCTTTGACCATGACATCGAAGGTGCAGAGCTCACCGCGATGGCTCCAGAACACGTTTTCGATGTCGAACGGCGTGGCCTCGAACCGCTCGGCGACGGCCTCGACCTCGGACGGCGCGACGAACAGGAATACCGCTGTGGGATCGACGAACCGGCGGATCAGCCATGGGCACGCAATCCGATCGATCTTGGGGCGCGCGCGCGTGACCCATACCGTGCAACCACGCCCGTCGCGCTTGGGGATCTTGTCGGCCGGCACGGTCGGGTGGTTCGCCTCTTTCCAGCCCACTTGGCCGCCCTCGAGGACCTCAGCGGCGACCTTGCCGCACCGCAGCCAGGCTGCGGTACCCTTGCTGAGCTTCTTGCCCTTGTGACAGACCACGACCACGGACTGCCCCGTCAGGCGGGACGCCCAATCCTGGACGTCAAGATGCGAGCGCCGCACGGCGCCAGGAATCAGGCGCGGGTCGGCCGAAAAGTCCTCGTCGATGCGCACGTCGATGAGCGTCGGCGCAGCGGCCGTGCCTATCAATCGAGCCAATTTATCGGGAGAAATAGAAGTGTATGAAGCTGGCATGCTGCGCCCTTGGTGATCAGGACGCGATTCTTGGGCATGACGCCTCGCGGGGAGATCGCAATTCCCCGAGCCCCGAATAAAACTCTCCCAGGCGAACCTGTCAACCCGCACGCCGTTGGCGAGAGCGCCAGAACGTCACGAAGACTTCACCATTCGGAACTCGTCCAGTCCGAGTAGTCGGCCGCGTTACAGAGGTCCCGGCTCTGTTCACCGGCAAACGGATCGTCGTGGTAGGATGAGCTCTCAGCGACCGGTTTGTTGGAGAAGCCGCAATGCCTCCCGTTGATACTGCGGTGATCGTCGTCGCCGGCATCGCGCTGTTCGCGGCCTTCGTCAACGGAGCGCTCGGCTACGGCTTTTCATCCCTTACGGTGCCGATGGCGCTCGTTTTCTACACGAACCGCATCCTAAATCCCGCGATCGTGCTGATTGAGGTCGTCACCAATTTCTACGTTCTGTTTATCAATTTGAGTGGCGTCGCGGCCGTGTGGAGAAGGGTTCTTCCAATCGTCCTCGGCCTCCTCCCGGGGATCGGAATCGGCGCTCTGATCCTTACTTCCGTGCAGCCGGGTTGGATCAAGCTGGTGACCTACTCGATCATTCTGCCCCTCATCCTACTGCAGGCAGCGGGGTGGCGCAGGCCGATCCGCTCCAGCTGGCTGGTCGGCCTGCCCTTCGGAACCACTCTGGGCGTCCTGTACTCCGTCACAACGATCTCGGGACCGCCGCTCGCGATCCTGTTCAACAACCAAGGTCTGGTCAAAACTGAATTTCGAGCTGGCCTCGCATTGGTGCGCGTGGCCGAGTCCAGCGTGACAGCCATTGTCTATTATCAGCTTGGCCTCTTCACCGCCGAAAGCGGCCAGCTTCTGTGGGTCTTCTTTCCCTGCATCGCGATCGGAGTTCCGCTCGGCTCCTACGCCATCAGCCGACTTGATGCCGAGACCTTCCGCCGGATCTGCATGAGCTTCGATGCGTGGGTCGTGGGCTTCGGCTTTTCCCGGGTATTGATCGAGGTGAATCTGCTGGGCAGCCCCTGGGCCTACGCCGTCCTTATCCTCACCTTGCTGATCGACGGCTGCTTGTTGTACATTTTCTTCAAAAGGCGATCTGCATCAAATCGCTCGCAACAGACGTTGGTTGCTCCGATCGGGCCGGGATAACCGTAAGAGCTTCGCTCATGACTGAACCTCCGCACGATCGATACGCTGCACTCAACACCTTCCTCGGCTACGTCATAGCGGCGCTCGCCGTCGCCATGTTCGTCTTCGAAGTCCTGCCAGCGATGCGCCTGCAATAGCAGGGTCGGAAGCGTGAGCACGGCGGACCGAGAGTCCATCGCTGGATCCCTACTTCTTGGCCTCGGCTCCCGCCTTGAAAAGGGCCGAGGAGTTCGCATAAGGTGTCGCCGAGGGGACAAGCAGACTCCCCGTGAGACTTCGGTCCAAGTTCTGCGCAGCACGCAACACGTGGAGCTTGCGCATGGATACCGAACGACAACCCTCTCCCAGACGTACCGTCGCCATCCTCTCGCGAGGAGATGCCGCCGCGCGTCGCGATGCGACCTCGAAAAGCGGCCGCTTCGTCGACGTCTTCGAAGCGCTCGCAGCCGTCGGCGTCGACGGGCACCCAGCGATCTACGACGAAAGCTTCGCCGACGAGGTCCGCGAACAATTGCTCGGGGTCGACGGTGTGCTCGTCTGGGTCAACCCAATTCAAGACGGCCGAAACCGCGCCGGTCTCGATGGCCTGCTGCGCGACGTCGCCACGCAGGGCGTGTGGGTGAGCGCTCATCCGGACGTCATCCTCAAGATGGGCACCAAAGAGGTCCTCTATCGCACCCGCTCGATGGGCTGGGGAAGCGACACGGCGCTGTATCAAACCGCAGCAGCCATGCGTGCCGAGTTGCCCGCGAGGCTCGCCGCCGGGCCGCGGGTGATCAAACGCAGCCGGGGCAACGGCGGCCAGGGTGTCTGGAAGGTCGAGAGGTTGCCGACCTCCTCCATGATAAGGGTGATGGACGCGACCAAGGACGCGCCCGAGGAGCTCACGCTGGATGATTTTCTCAGTCGCTGCGCGGAGTATTTCGAGAACGGCAGCGTCGTCGACCAGCCATATCAGTCTCGCTTGAGCGAAGGCGTCGTCCGCTGCTACATGGCAGGCGACCGCTGTGCCGGCTTCGGCCATCACAAGGTCAGAGCCCTGGTCGATTCGCCGGCCGCGCGTTCCGAGGCCGGGCCGCGGCTCTACACGTCGAACGCAGACCCCTGCTTCCAGCGGCTGCGGCGGTTGATGGAGGACGAGTGGACGCCCCAGCTAACGTCGCTGCTAGATATTGCGCCAGGTGACCTGCCCGCGATCTGGGACGCCGACTTCATGCTCGGCTCCGTCCGGGCCGATGGGAGCGACAGCTATGTGCTCGGCGAGATCAACGTCAGCTCGGTGCATCCCTACCCGAACGAGGCGCCGGCGGAGATCGCTCGGCGTGTTGCCGATCGGCTGCAGCTTAAGCTTTGACACCATGCTGACGGTCAGCGTGCTCAAGCGCTTGCATATCTCCGTTTCATTCGACTTGCAGGACGGAGAATGCGTCGCCCTGCAAGGACCCTCCGGCGCCGGGAAGACCCTGCTGCTTCGCTCCATCGCGGATCTCGACCCCAACGACGGAACGGTCAAATTGGACGGAACGCTAAGGGAGGCGATGCCCGCCCCCGTCTGGCGAAAGCAAGTGACCTACCTCGCTGCCGAGCCTGGCTGGTGGTCGGACACCGTGCAGGAGCACTTCGGCGAATGGGACGATGCCTTACCGCTGGTCACACGATTGGGATTGCCACCCGGCTGCGGACCGTGGCCGATCCAAAGGCTTTCCACTGGAGAGAGACAACGGTTGGGGCTTGCGCGGGCGCTGATGCTGCGATCGCGGGTGCTTCTGTTGGACGAGCCGACCTCGGCCCTCGACTCGGCATCAGCTGCGGCCGTCGAATCCTTGATCGCCGAACGCATTTCCAATGGAACGAGCGTCGTCTGGAGCACGCACGATGACGCCCAGGCCCGCCGCGTCGGGTCGAGGATCTTCGTGATGAGTGCCGACGGCAGAATCGAGGAAAATGGGCCGTGACTTACATCCAGCTGGCGTACGGTGACTTGTTCCTGCCCGCGCTCCTTGTCGTCATGGACGGCGTTCTCTCGCTTGTTCTTCGTCTCAAGCTCGAAAAACAACTGGCCATCGCGACCGTGCGGATGGTGCTTCAGCTGGTGCTCGTTGGATACGCACTGACGTTCCTGTTCGCCGCAGTCTCGCCGCTCTGGACCGCCCTCGCGGCCTTCATCATGGTTCTCTTCGCCTCACGGGAGATCGTGGCGCGGCAGAAGCGGCGCCTACCAGGCACTTGGAGCTACGGCTTGGGCGCAGGATGCACGCTGCTCGCCGCCGGTACCGTCACGATGTTTGCGCTCCTGACCGAGCTACGTCCGGATCCCTGGTATCACCCGCGCTACGCGCTGCCTCTGTTGGGCATGATCCTGGGCAACACCATGACTGGGATAAGCTTGGGCTTGGACGTGCTGACCAATGGCCTGGTGCGCGAACGGGCTGCCGTAGAAGCTTGCCTTGCCCTTGGCGGTACCCGGTATCAGGCGCTGCTGCCGGTTCTAAGGGATGCAATGCGGAGCGGGCTAATGCCGACCATCAATTCGATGGCCGCAATCGGCCTTGTCTCCTTGCCGGGGATGATGACCGGTCAAATCCTCGCGGGCGTCGAACCGATAGACGCGGTCAAATATCAGCTCTTGGTCATGTTCCTGATCGCCGGGGGGACGGGATTAGGAACTCTCGCTGCCGTTATGGGAGGCGCTCGCCT
Organism: Bradyrhizobium sp. Arg816; assembly: GCF_029989365.1. Classification (GTDB taxonomy): domain Bacteria; phylum Pseudomonadota; class Alphaproteobacteria; order Rhizobiales; family Xanthobacteraceae; genus Bradyrhizobium. Next base: position 52,156 of record NZ_JAPRAQ010000007.1, read on the forward strand.
GCTCACCGATCAAAGGCATCGATTGCGACTCGATCGAATACCCGCTGAAACGTCTACTTAAAAGCTTCGGTCGCCATTGCCCTTTCCGAAGAAGGGGATTCCGAATTGCGCTTTCTGTCGGTAGATTTCACCAGTGTTTACAGATAGACGCACTTGAGTTCTCCGCGGACGTCGCGGTCGCCCTTGTCGTCGGAGCAGGTAGCGACAACTAGGTTCTGCGCTCTGGATTGCCGCCCAGATGCCGATTGCAGCACACGAGGGACGGCGTCTTTGGTCAGGATGCCCTTCTTAGCCGTCGCCATCGACACCTTCACGATCTTGCCGACCTCGGTGATGACATGGCGCATGCAGTGCGCAGCGGACGTCTTGAAATGTACGATTATGCCGGTGAGATCGCGGTAAAATCCAGCGAAGGAATTCTTGCACGCTAGAGGACGTGGCTTGTCGGCCACACGTCCGACTAAACCGAGACGGAGTGTCGGGATTCGCACAGACGCGTCAGCGCCATTTATTCAGCCTGTCAGCGGTTGCAGTGGTGTGATCGGCGGATCAGCCCGGCGGTCTCCTCCAGGGCCGCCGGGTTTTCCGGTTTGCCAGTGGCGAGGGACTGACGGCGCTGTGTGAGTAAAGGCAAATGGGCTTGGATAATGATCTTCATCTCAAAATTGCTGTCATCGCCCTTGGCGCATTTACGACCGTCTTGGCGATCAGGCTGATAATTTCTTTCTGAGTTTCCTTCATGTGCTTGCACGGCGGTTCCGTAACCAGGTCTGCGCCGCGCATGCGCGCAACACGGCGTTTGTCACTTCTGCGCCAGCTTGATGGTTGAGACGGGCCATTTCCCGGGATGCCCAGCTACGGAAAGACGCAAACCGTGGGCTTCGTCCAAGTGTAATCCTTCGACGGTCCCCGCCTTGCCGTCCGTAAGCACCACGGCCTTGCCGATCAATTCTGACTCGGCTTTGTGATACTCCCGCAGGATAACGGTGGCATGCGCTTTAGCTCGAGGCATTGCCTTCAGGCATCTCGTTTTTGGTGCAAACTGCAAACGAGGGGAATTGAGCTGCGTTCCTCATGAACAGCTCGTCCAGATCAGCACCACGTCTGCTCCAACCGTGCAGACAACCGGCAGTCGGGAAAAATAGGAACCTCGCTTAGTTACGCGGGTTCTTCCCGCCGCATGCCCACCATCTATTTCGACATTCTCAGTGACGCCGACACGATCATCGACGACGAGGGCGTCGAATTGCCGAACACCTCCGAGGCCCCACAGCTGGCTTTGGAATTGCTAGGTCAGGCGATTTTGGATGGATCGCGCCGTGGCATTGCGGGCGTAACCAAGGTCGAATTGCGAGATCAGAACGGGCCTTTTCTGCGCGTGTCAGCCGCTGTCGTGATCGAGAAACTGTAGCGAGATCTCGGCAATCGCGCCCCTAAACGGGAAATTCATTAATGAGCAATTTTCTACGTCATTCTTCAGCCGATATGTCCGTCTTTCCGAGACGGGACGATTTGCTTAGTAGGACTGAGCAAACCTCGCCGGTCAACGGCCGTCGATGGACTGATGGCTATCTCTTCCCAGTCGTATTCTTATGTGTCGGCGGAGCGGCCTCGGTCGTGTGGATCGGCGCCATCGGATGGACCAGTTGGTGCCTGATCAACTGGGTGATTTCATAGCCGTCCAGCAAAGATAAGCCCCGCCGCCCCCAGACTGCGAGCCCTCGAATTCGTAGCTGTTGCAGCTTGGCCGCGAACGGCTCCATCTAGGAACGTCGGGCTTATTCCACCATTGAATACAGCGAAAGGGAGGACACCATGGTCCGTGACCTTTTGCTCCTCGTCGCCGTTTCGATGGTGTTGAGCGTATTTATCTGGAGCGTCTTTGGAAATTCGCCACCGAGACCCGCGCAGCCGCGTGTTGGCGCAGCATTCTCCTTGAATGCCGCTCCGCAGCCGGCGCCTGAGTTCAGTCCGTATATGAGGACAGAGCGCTGATAGGTTTCCCCTCTGCCCACTTCAGCACCGGCAGGCCGGACTTAAATCGCCGTCGCGCGCTCTCATGAGCCCAGCAGGTTGCGCACAGGGTCAGCGGTGGATGGGCGCCGGGGTAGGTCCTGACCTCGCCTCGGGAGTAGCGGCACTTGTCACTGTCGCAATCGGGATTTTTGTTCAGATTGTTCACCTTGGCCTCGGTCAGTCGCAATCTGCCTAAAGTGAGCGAATACGAGTGCGTTATCGGGTGACCGGCGAAACGGCCCCAGCGCGCTGTTGCCGGACAGTGCACTGAGGCTAGTCACGACGGGCCACCCCTTGTGGGGGGCTCGGGAAAACCCGGCAACCGGACGGTCGTTCCTAAGAGAGGGGCCACTTCCCGACGAGGCGCTCGGCCCGCTGCGTCAGCTTCGCGCAGGTGCCGCGCGCTCGAAAAGCTCTGCGCTCACGTCATGGCTTCGACGGCCACCGCCGCCCCGGCCTTGCCGAAGGCAACCCTGCGGCTCTAGGGGCAAGCGTCCCGTAGTGGCACGTCCGCCCCGACCCATTTGAAACCAGAACCCGGCGTAATCCGTTAGGGTCGCGTCTCCACGGCCGCCTTGCCCAAGGTTCCGGCGCCGTTGGAGGGACGGGTGCGCTCAAGGGCGTGCCCGTCTTATCAATCTGGTTTCGCTCTGTGCGCCCGGCCCCGAAGACCACTTCATGAAACGGAGGCGACCATATGGAGAATCCCGATCTCAAAGCGTGGGTCGATGGCTGGATGGAGAAAGTGAAGCGAGGCGCTGAAGTCCATCGCCAGCAAGGTCTGTCACCGGAGGATGCCGAAGCGCGCGACTATGCCCCCGCTGACGTCAAGATCCTCACCATCGCCCACGTCCCGGAATCCCTGCAACAGGCGTGGCTGCAACATCTGCGCGACTTCGACGTCGCGCATCCCGGCTGTCATTTCGAGGTGATGGTGGATGCGCCCGAGATGCCGCTGCCCGACATCATCAATATGCTGGCGATCAATCCGGGGCTGACCTTCACCAAACTGCTCGAACGCAAATGAGCTGGCCCGACCGGCGGTGCCATACCGAGCCAGGCTTGGGGCCTGAAATCAGCGGCGCTTCGCTCGCCGTTTTCCTTGTCTCCGACCTGCTTGCTCCCGTGAAGGCAGGTCGGCATTGAACCAGAGTGGTGGTTGCCTCGGAGCGGCGGTGGTGTCGGTGATGTTTCTGGGATCGCTCATCATCATCGCGCTGTGGTTCTTTTACTAGAACAGCACGATGAATCCGCCAACTGAGCCAAGGCTTACGTTCGCTTCTCGGCATTAATACGCAGGACATAGAGCGTGTTTTGGGACTCGTCCACGACTTCCATCCGCCATTCGCGGTGGGGTGTGAGCTTCCCGCCGAGGCATTGGAGCATCTGCCCAGCCGTTACCGTGGCCTCAGACCAAGAGGCGTGCTCGTCAGGTAGCTCATAGCCTTCGCGGTCGAGTTCGCGGCGTTTGTGGGTGACGTGGAAGAAATAGCGCGGCATGCGTCAGAATCCTACAGAGCCGGCCGCGTTTCACAACAGCCAGTGCGAAGGGCCGCTGTACGACGCGAAATCGGTCCTGATTGGATTTCTGCGGTCATCTCCAGTTTCCTTTGGATGCTGTCCAGCCCACAACGAATTCGCGGCGAACTGGCATCTAGGACGTTGATTTGGATCAACCGTCCCGCGAATAAGCGGGACGCCTAGGGTATACAAGTGAACAGATCGAACAGGCGGGGGTGGGACATGCTCGCTTCGGTGCGCTGGGCCTATCTCGGCGCGCTCGCGGCCCCGGCGTTTCGGCTCCTGTCCCAGCCTCCGGACGCTGGGGCCGTCGCGCGCTGCATCAGCGATAGAGCAGTGCGAGGACCATCAAAGCCGGTGCAATCATGCCTAGCAGGATAATTAGCACGATGAAAATTCGCTCGTTCACGGCGGCCCTCGCGGGACGAGAATAGACCCGGTGCAGGACGCCTGGGGTGTACAAGTGAACAGCTGAAAGAGGCGGTTGAGGCTGAGGGTATAAGGCAGGTCGGCATTGAACCAGAGTGGTTGCCTCGGAGCGGCGGTGGTGTCGGTGATGTTTTTGGGATCGCTGATCATCATCGCGCTGTGGTTCTTTTACTAGACACCAAGACGCGCAAGGCGAAGCGGCGCGTGGCAAAAAACGCATGCCGGAAACGCCGCCCGCTTAAACAGAGCGCGGGCGGCGGCTTTAGACGGCTGTCTGAGACATTTCCTCGGCCTCTTCTTTTGCCAACACCTTAAGCATTTCAATGCCGATGTCGCCTTCCTGCGGCGACCTGATGAAGTCGAGCTTGCCCACGGACTGTTCGACGGTTGCGATGACTGCAAGCGCATGATTGGCCGTCGGGACTTCAGTCGTTAAAACTGCGACATTGCTTCGCTTTCGAAACCCGATGGTGTACGTCATCTCTGTCTTCCGAGTTTCACCTGCTAAAAGGGCGGCTCCCGTCTACGGTGCCTGCTGCTAGCTGGAGCCGCACTTCGAGCAAAGCTGTGACACGGACCCGAAGCGTGAGGCAAATGTTGGTCGCGCGCCAGCGTTCCTACTGAAGACGTGTTGGAAGGCGAGCTACCTCCAAATTTAATGTAGCAACATAACATTTGAGAGAGCGCGGATGCACCGACAGCCGAGGATGGCTTTAGTGCGCTGGGTAAGCCGCGCGCTCGCGGCCCCGGCCTCCCGGCTCCTTTGTCCCAAGCCCCCGGAGACGTTTGGGGCCGTCGCGCGTTGAATATTTAAGTGCCGCGAAACGGCGCGACAAATGCGCGTGGTTATCGGCAGTGGAGATGTTCCGATGCGCGACCTGCTTAGTCCGCGTGAGAAGCGACTATTGAGGCGCCTAGCTGCGGGGAAGACTGACGCGGAGATCGCGGTGCGACTGGGCGGTACCGCCAAGCAAATCTCAGAGCAGAAAGCCCGGTTGCTCGCGCGATTGCAGATCAATTCGCCCGACGAGATCGCCGATGCAGCAGAGCGGTGGGCGAGCTGGCCGCGCTATCGAGGCATCACGTAGATCGACCGCGAACCAAAGCGCAGGGTTACGGGTTACGGAGGTGTCAATTTCCTTGTGCCGAAGCGCTATTCGCTTTTTTCTCTGCTCGATGTACCACAACCACAAAAAACCAATGGCGGTGAGGACCATCGTGTAAAAAAGGATCTCTTCAATCATCACCGGAGGGCCCCGAGTTACCGTCCACCGACCGGGAATAGTTTTCCGTCACACTCGGTGCCGTTGATCCACATCAAGTGTCGAGTAAACGATAGCGGTGAGTCTCCCTTCAGCACACCCCACTATGGGGACAGGGGAGAAGCTCGCTAAAGGCTGTTGCAACAGCTCTCGCTCTCCGCCCTCCGATCTTTCTTAAATTTGCGCTGACCAGAGGCGCTGACCCCAAGCGAGAGTTTTGAAACTTGGCGGTGACGGCGAGGGGATGTCGAAATAAGCATGCTTGCCCGGCCGAATTTTCCAATCCCGGTGCCTCGGCCAGAGAGGTACGGCCCGCGAGAGGATCGCTCAGCACACCAGGGAGGCCCTCGCAGCCGCCAGCGCTCGCGGGCAGATGCTCGGCAATGCTGGAATCGGAGAAGCTCGCAAAGCGGAAGCGTACCTGCATGCGGAGCGTTTCCGCCCCATCATCGAGCCGCTGCGCGATCTTCCCGCCAAGCGGCACGATGGGCCGCTTGCGGCCGTCGCAGAGGGGACCGCTCAGTGTGGAGCGAACAGGCGAGCCAAAATGTTTGGCGGGACGTGAACCAATTCACATCTGACGAGGCCGCCGGGGGCATTATGAAAGCGGATATTTTTAGAACCCAAGGCCGGGGGGAACGATTGCCAACCCCCTGCTACGGAGTGCTCAATGAGCGGCGAACGGTGGCCTTACTTTGCCGGCATTGCATCGATCATTTTAGCGATATCCTTTGCGTACTTGCTTGAACGGAAGTGCCAAAGAGTGCTTGCATTTCAACGCTCCTTTCCATCCGCTCTGTCCGAGCTAATTGTAGGAAACGAGCCGATTAGGTGTTGGTTCGATAATTGATCTATGTGGAGGCCGGCTACTGCTCTTGGTCACAAGCGGCGCTCCGGCCGCTCAGTCGTCAGGTCGGGCTCCGTCCCTGAGAATGGCCTTCTCGGCGGCTCAAAGGAGTCCGGCTACGGGCTAAGAACGGCTTTTATGCATCGCAGGACGAAGCCCCCGGAGCCCCGCCTGGTCTGAGCGTTGACACGCCACCGGCCACGCGCCTGTGATCACCAAAAACAACCAGGTAATATTGAACGTGGATCACTACCGCTTGTGCTGTCCGACCTCGACTGTCATGTATCTGCGAACTCCCACATAACCGAATTGTTTGCATAGGGGAGATCCGATGAATTCCAATGCAGATTTTTCGACAATTCTAGACCGCATACTTGATACAGCGGCCGACAATTTCAGGATCGCAAAAATCCTCGTTCAAATGGGACTTGATCCCGACAACATCACCTACGACGCACTGTTCAATCGGCTGTTTGAAATTTTGTTGGCTAATATCACGCTCGCCAACATGTTTGCCTTGGTTGGCGCCATATTCTTTGTCGCTACCTTGCTGATGCAGAGAATGGTGCCGCTGCGCGTTGCGAACATGGTCGGCTGTACATTCTTCGCAATTTCTTGCGCGCTTTCCGGGAGCGTCGCCACCTTTCTGCTTTATCTGCTGCTGTTGCCAGTCAATGTCGTTCGCCTCCGCCAACTGCTCAAGCTCGTTAAAAAAGCACGTAACGCGACGCGGGGTGACAGGTCGATGGAATGGCTCAAACCATTCATGACCGAACGTAGATATCGCCGAGGCGACATACTCTTCAGGAAAGGTGATTCCGCTACGGAAATGTTCCTCATCGGCACCGGGAAGTTTCTCGTCATAGAAACCGGCGTCGAGCTTCCGCCAGGGCGCTTCATGGGAGAACTTGGCTTCCTCACACCCGATAACCGGCGAACCGCGACGGTCGAGTGCATAGAGGACGCCCAAGTCCTGACCATAACTTATGAAAGGCTGCTTGAAATCTATTTTCAGAGTGATCAGCAATTCGGCTACCATATCCTCCTCCTGACCAGCCAGCGTCTCCTAGAACACAACCAGCGGCTCCAGGAAAGCATCTCGCGGCTGGAAGCAGCTCTCGCACAAGAGAAAGCGGCGCGACACATGGCAGCTGCGCGAGGTACAGCTTGAATGGCATTGACTACCATTGGGGGCAGTACTGTCGCCGCGCAGCGCGACGATCCGCTTGGGGCAATGGCGACGGTTTGGCGCGATTTTAGATTATGTCTGCTCTACCCCTCACAGCCGACATATCCTCGGCCGTGGAACATGGCAGGAATAGGCCATAAGGGGACATCGCGTGATAGCGTCTCGGCTTTTTAAGGCGCAATTGGCGACCCCGAAACTAGATGACGGCCGCAAACAGGCGCAACGGCTCTGCAAGGCCCTTAAGCTCGGCCGGCCCCTGATCGACGAACTTGAGGCCAGCACCAGCGACAAGGTCTCTTACCGTGCTCGAAGCCAGAACTTCGCTCGCTTTCGCATGCTGAACTACCCGTGCGGCGATGTGAACAGCGATGCCGCCCACGTCGTCGCCCATTATCTCAACTTCACCGGTATGGACGCCGGCCCGCACTTCGAGATCGAGTGTCCGCACCGCGCTGACGATACCCTGGGCGCAGCGGACAGCGCGCGCCGGGCCGTCGAACAGGGCCAGAAATCCGTCGCCTGTCGTTTTAACTTCACGTCCGCGGTGCCGCTCCAGTTCCGAACGCACCGCTGCATGATGCGCTTCCAGAGTTGAACGCCACTGCTTGTCGCCCACCAACGACGCTTTCCTTGTCGAATCGACGATATCGGTGAACAGCACGGTCGAGAGGACGCGATCAACGTCAACGGCAGTAGCGGAAACGCCCATGAATTTTCTGATTTCCTCGACGAGCCGGTCCTGATCTCCTGACCATGCGAGGTGATCGTTCCCTGGTAGTTCGACGTAGCGCGCCTGAGAAATTTTCTCTCCAAGCTCGCGGCCGGCGAGTGCACGAATGCGTATGTCGTCGCGCCGATGCATGACTAGCGTAGGAACGCGGATCGACGACAGGACGGCCCTTACGTCGATCTCGCGGTTCATACGCATTAGGTTGATAACATCAGACGGGCTGGCCGCCGAGCGCTCGAACTTGGCGAAGCGCTCTATGGCCCCGGGAACGGCGGCTGCTGACGGCGAGAAACTAGGCAGACTTTTGCCGGTGCCCCAGTTGGACCGGATATCGCGCTCAAATCCCACAAAATCGTCAAACGGAACGGAGGCGCCGACCGTGCGCGCATATGTGCCGAACAGGATGAGACCGGCCACCCGTTCAGGATAGGTCGCCGCGAACAGGATCGACATCGGCCCACCTTCCGAGACACCGAACAAGTAGGCCCTCTTAGAATCCGCGGCGTCGAGGACAGCGCGGATATCGTCGATCCTTTCATCGAGATGCGGGACACCGACGCCCCGATCGCTGAGACCCGTGCCACGTTTGTCGAATCGGATCAGTCGGGAGAACGAGCCGAGGCCGTTAAGGAACGAGCGGCGTGGGGATTCTCCCACGACAGTTCCAGGTGCGATACAAAGCCCGGCGTCATGAGCAAGTCCGGACCATCCTGTCCGGATATTTGGTAGGCGACGAAGACCTCGCCGCTGGTCACGTACCGCGTCTCGACAACCATTGGCTTCCGCCGGACTGAAAGAAGTAGCCTAGGACTAACGGCCAAGCAGTGCAATCGATCAGGATAAGCTCATGGCCGCGTGGCGGGAGCCTCAGATTGCCCTTGTTGGCTGACGCCTCCGCAGCCTACCTCAGTCGGGGTCTTTCGGAGATCGGCTTTGGGTCACAAGCCGATCTTGGCGGGCTGCTTCAACTTGGTCGGAACATCTCCTGGAAAACTCGAAACTGAGATGCTCAAGCGAGGAATGTTCTTTGACATTATCAAGTGCTCCGAACATCAGGGACGATTGCCGCTCCAGCTAGGCCCAGGCTACCAGCCCAGGGGGCCCATGCCGTAGACGATTATTTCCCACCGCCACAAATTGTTCGTGGTCCACCCCGCAAAACCCAGTGTCGCTCGGGAGAAGGATTTTCCAAAAGCGAACGGGATGAGAACGCCAAGTACGGGCCATCTGCACCGACCGCTGAGCCGAGGTCGACTTGGCCAGTCCGCGGATTTATCGAAATGCGTAACAAGCGATGGTCAAAGCGAACACGGCTGCCTAGGGAACGAGGCGCGAGTTGATTGCCTGACCGAGCAAAGCGGCCTGTTGGCTGTTATTCATCGGTGCCGACGCGACCACTGTTCCATCCTGGATCAGCGGTCTGCCCATCGTTATAATGATGGTGTCTGTATTTTTGATTGTCCCAGACAAAAATGGAGAAGCGGTGGGCGCTGTTATGCGAACAAGCTTCCAGGAGGGCGTGAGATTGCCCGAAGTAGTGATATAAAAATTGATGGTCTCCTGAATGACATCAATTGGATCGTAGAGCGGTTGGGCAGCTGGTTTCTCGGGTGTTATCCTGCAACCGTCCAGACTATTCAGCATTGTGTTGGCTGCAGCGTAGACTGCCTTCTTTGCTGCTTGCTCAGCGTTATAAAAGTCGATGATCTTGTCAGGCCCCGATTTTTCTGGATTCTTTGATGGGTTTGTAGCTGATTGATCCGGAGAAGGATTCTGCTCAAGCGGCTCACTGGCTATAGTGGCGTCGATATTAACTTTATTAATTGCCACTTCTGCCGCCTTTGCGACTGCCTTACTCTTGCTAGCAAGCATCTCGGAAAATCTCGGCCCCTGGGATGATTTTGAGTGGGGCATGATAAACGGAAAGCTCTCCGCTCTCCGTTGGGTCCTCGGCGACGACTGGGATATGCTGGACACCTAGTTTTCGCTCGCACTCGAGCAGTTAGCCGAGAAACGCTGCTGGACGCATCTCTGAACTGGAGCGTGCTGGCGATACTGGCCAATCGAAGGTCAACAGCAGATGGCGGCAGCTAGCGCGATCCCAGTCGTGCGAACGGCCCCGGTAGCGAGTGGGGAGTGCACCCACCCCCACCTCGCCATACCGTGCCTTGTGCCTTACCCCGTTGCGACCGATGAGGCGGACCTGACCCAAAGGCTAGGAGCCGATCACCGCGAACCTCCCCATCGCACGCCGCTTGGACTGCCACACCTCTGCGTCGGACTGGTAGTGCATATGAAGATGACGCTCCGGCGTCAGTACGAAAACATCATCTCCCCAATCTTCGCCAACCGCGCAGAGGCTGACTGCGGCCTGACGCATAAGTCGCGGCGCCAGCAATCTTGGCAACACTAACCGGTAGCAAACACCATCGTGGACAAAGAAGCCGAGCCGGACCATGAGCGCGAATTCGCGGCTGAACATGCCATAGCCATCCGCGTACAGCTCGAATGCGGCGGCACAATTCTGTTGCCTCAGCTCATCGAGCGTTTCACGAGCGAAGGCCGATAAATCTGGAATGCCATCGGCGTGAAGCAGATAGGCCTGATCGTGGAACTCCCGATCCTCCTGCGCGGCCGACCATAAGGCTTCGGCTTCACTCGCCTTGGCGAGCCAAGCCGCTTCAAACTCGGGTCGCTCTCTTGGCATCTCTAAGAGGACGTGCGTGGCAGAAGGCGACATCTTCGGCTCTCCTATAGATTCCTTGGCGGGTAGGAAAACTGTGCTTTTGCGCCCGACTCTCAAGCACAGTATCGCAGCACGATGCTGAGCGAAATGCCTCGCCTAGTCGGAGGCCGAAAAATTTTGGCGCGCGGTGTTGCGAACGTTTGAGATGCGACTGTTGGGGGACGCCAGGGGGGCGGTCGCCAGGGTACCAGCCGCTGCCCCACACCGTCACGGCTTCGGGCGTTGAGCTCTATTCAAATGCTTCCGTCCTCTTCCACGCGCGGCTCTTGCGCAGATTCGCGCCTTGTAACATACTGACGCTCGTTTGCTTGTTACGAGATTGATGATTTGCAGCCTATCGTCGCCTACTATCGCGTTTCCCGAGAGAAGCAGGGCCGCTCAGGCCTCGGCCTCGACGGCCAGCGGCGCCTCGTCTCGGTCTTCGCCAGCAACGAGGACATGGAGATCGCAGGCGAGTTTACAGAGGTCGAGACCGGCAAAGGTGCAGATGCGCTCGACAGGCGCCCGCAGCTCGCCGCTGCCTTGCGGAAAGCTAAACAGCTCAAGTGTCCGGTCGTTGTGGCCAAGCTGGATAGGCTTTCGCGCGACGTGGCATTCATCGCCGGTTTGATGGCGAAAAGGGTGCCGTTCATCGTTTCGGAGTTGGGCAAGGGCGTTGACCCCTTCATGCTGCACATCTATGCCGCTGTGGCGGAAAAGGAACGCAACGTCATCGCTGAACGCACCCGCCTAGCTCTTGCGGAGGCTAAGCATCGAGGCAAGCGGCTCGGCAATCAAAGACAGGCCGAAATCAACAAAGCCGCTGCAGCGAGTCGGGACGCTCGGCTAGAGCCTATCCTGAAGACCATGTGGGATCTTCCCTACCGGGAGATCGCGCAGGAGCTGACCGAGCGTGGGATACCCGCACCTCGTGGAGGCGGTTGGAATGCAATGACGGTGATGCGCGTCATGAAGAGGCTTGGAGTTGGTGGCGACTAAGCGTTGACCACGAAGTGACGTCGGCGAGCGCTTCTTGACCGCTGCCGCCTTCCTCTCCTCATTCCACAGGGATGCCTCTGGCAGGCCGCTTACTTTTGCTGAACATTTTCCGGGAAAGTGCGTACTTCGCCTCTCGGTTTCGCTTGATGATCTGCAACCCGCGCCCACCGTGCTTCAAGCAGGTCGGAACGCCCTTCAAGGCGATGTTGCGGCAGCGCTGCCCCGTGCATCGCGCGATAGCCTCGCACAGCCGCCTGTTGGCGCGTCCCGGCTTAATCGCCGTTTGTATCCGAGACGCTCTCCATGCCGCGTTTCCGCTCCCGGCAGTCTTGTGACGCATCCTCCCGGCTCCTCTGTCACTAGCTTGTTTGGCTACAACAAAGGTGGCGCCACCATGTATTTTGCACAAGGATGAGACTCAGTTTGCCCGCACAAGGCGCCTCAATGGCCTAATGGCCGCTATTCCTCTGGTGAGTTCGTGGCGGAGTATCGGCTTCATCAGTTGATTTGGTGGCGCTCATTTGCGCATTGGTGCTCCGTTGGGGAAAGGCTAATGCGCGCACATTTGCGCATTAGCTTTTCCCTTAGGGCACCGATCAATAACGCGCAGATTGGCTTGCGCCATTGCTGCGCCATTGGCTTCAATCCAATGCGCATATTGTTCCCGGCCTCTTGGCGTTGTCGACCCGGAGGCCCTTCACAGTCTTTCGGGTTTCTGGATTGTTGTACTCGAACTCGACCAGGAGCCCGCTCCGCAACCACGTCTGGATGACCTTGCGGGCCTCTCGCTCGGGCTTTTCTGGCGCGTGCTTGCTGACGACCTGCCAAGCCGCGCGGGTGGAGGCGTTCGGCGCAGCCGTGTAGAAGGTGCCGTCCGGCAAGCCTCGATCGATCTCAGTCAGCATGCTGTTCAGCCGAGCATCCGGCAAATCCGCCCACAGACGCGGAGGGTTCCAGACCTCGACCGTTTGAACTTCGTCACCATTGGGATACATGTCCGTCTCATTGCCGATCCTGACGCCAATCAACTTGAACCAAGTTTCGCGACCGCCAACGGCAGCAAGGTTCACCTTGGCGCGGTCGTAGCGAACATATTGCCGGCGCTGCCCCTCAGAGATGCCGTACTGTTGCGCCTCCGCCTCACTCATTGGCGTCAAGGTGTAGGCCAGCCGGGTGGCATCGATGAGGGCGCTCGCGCCTCGACCGCGATGTGCGTCGCCCGGTCTGTCTTGGCCCTTTGAGGTATGGTGGGGCACGTCGACGGCGATATCATAGCGTATGGCAATGTCTGACAACGCTTGAAGAACGCCATCCACGGCCGAGTTCGAGTTCTCCTCGATGCGGTGGGCCTTCACCAAGGGATCGATGATAACGCAATCGATGTCGTGCCTCTCGATCGCCGCCTCGAGGTGGCCCCTGAGCTGCCCGTCCATGATATGGCCGGCGGCGTTCATAACTTTCAGCTTACCTGCGCTCGCGCCCGGCGCGGCGAGGAATAGCCAACCATCCAGCTCCGACCTGGCGATGTCGTAGTGAAGGCAGGCAGCCAGGATGCGCCGGCGCAACTCGTCCGCGTCATCCTCCAAACTAACAATCAGCACGCGGCAGCGTTGGAAGACGTGCTCATCAGTCAGTCGGCGCCCGGTGGCGAGTGCGAGGGCCTGGAGAATCCGCATGGCAGACTTGCCAGTGCCTCCCCCGGCCAAGAGCGAGCTCACATATCGGCGGCAAAGGCTATTGCCGAGCAACCACGCGCGCGGCGGCGGCGCGTCGCGATCGAGAGCAGCGTTCCACTCCTGAAGTCCTGCGCCGCCATTTGACACCGGAAACTTCTGTTCCGCGCTTTCGACAAGACGCGGGATCTCCGCGTACCGTTCGCGCCACCTATCATCCCTAGGTGCAGCCGAGGCCTCCATGAGCGCCCGCAATTGATTGACCGCGGCCCCCGGGCTCGTGCCGGAAGACGTCATCTTGGCGGCAAGGCCGCGCAGGGAGTCGTGCAACGCATGGCCCGCGATGACGTTTGCGGTCAATTCTTTCCAATCGCTCGGGCCGGCCAGGTCAGCGTCGGAGCCCTTGCCTTTGTGGAGCGGCCGCCGGTAGCCAAAGTTCGCCTCCAGCAGCGCGACAATATCCGTAACGAGCTGCTGGGCCTCACCGCCGCTGATGTGCGGCAATTCCGCAAGAAGGACTCGCCCGGGCTCTCCGCCGTGCCAGCAATAGCTCTGGCCGGTGTCCGGGTGGACGCCATTGACAACGAGTTGTTGCCCGTCGCACAGGAACTCGATCTTTTCACTTACACCATTCGGTGCCGTGAGGTTCGCAGTGATCTTTTTGAAGACTTGATCAGTGCGGAACAATATTGCCCGCTTGGGCGGCTTCCCGATCCGAACCAGGACATGCCCGTAACGGTCCTTGATCAGGTCTTCAACTGCCTGAGCCGCATCCGCGTTGAGGATGTCGATGTCCAGCGAGGGCATTCGCCGCGTCAGGCAGCCCGTGTTCGTTGCGTGGGGGTAGAGTTTACTCCAGATTTCAATGTCGCCTGCTGACGTCTGGTCCCGCTTCTGCCAGCCCTCGATGATCGGGCGCTTGCCGACCAGCGGCAGCGGCTCATAGCCACCACGCAACAAGATCTGGCGCACGTCCATCGGCGTCATGCATTTCCCCCTGCACCGCCACCATGGACGACCCGGCTCATGAAGTCGTGGAACGCCGCATCAGACCGGATCAGCTCGATACGACGGTGCAGCCGCTTCCGGAGCTCTCTCAGCGTCTTGGAGGTGACGGCCTTGGAGTGCGTTGCTGCCAGAGACATGGAGAGCATCCCGGCAAGCGCGGTGGTCAGGGCAGACGCCGTCTCCGCAGTTCTGAAGATAACCACGCCGGAGTCGTCCACCCTTGAGGTCTCTATGATGGCCTTGGTGATCGCCGCCGACATCGCGCTCTCAAACGTCTCATCGTAGTGGTCGAACGCCCCTGCGTATTTGCCGTGAGGATCGGTCATGGTACGGACTCGACGTCTCTGACGTACGCCGGGCCGGTGAACCCCAGGAACTGCTCCCTCTCTTTGCAGGATGCCCTGCGCCACGCCTCGGTCAACTCGCCGTAGACCGAGGTGCCGTGGTTCGCGACGACCACGTCACCCTGAGCCACATCAAGCTGCAGCGCCCCTTTTAAGTTGGCAGTGGATCCTCTGCCGTCTCGCCTGCGCCTGCCGTCCCTGCCGATCGTCTCCCTCAACTGGGGAATTTCCCCACTTGATTGTTCCTTTGCGCGGACCGAAGCGACCGTCTTGTGATCGACCTTCACGATCGCGGCGATCTGGCGGTTCGACTTGTCTGGCGCCAAGATCAAAAGCTTGGCGATCAGTTCCTGTTTTTGCTCCGTGGAGAGATGTCGTCGCAGGAAGTTCTTGGAGAGCACGTAGCTGATCGGGTCCCGGCCCGCTGCGTTGCGATGCGGGATGTTCTCCCAGTCAGGTTTTCCATTGGCGGTGACCAGCGTTGCGCCAGCCATTTCCATCGCGTCAAGCCGATTGCGGCCATCCAGCAACTGGCCCTCGAACACTGCGACGCCCTCATGCAGGCGGTTCTTCTGGATGTCGTCGCCGAGCTCTTGCAGCTCCTGCTCGGACATGAGCGTCAGCAGCTCGGCAGCTGGATGGATCGGCAGCGCGTCACGCCACGACAGTTTGCCTTTTGTCATACCGGTCACCCCTCTTGCGCGAGAGATCCGACCGGCGTATTGGAAGGGCGTTGGAAACGCCGATCGTTCTCCGGTCGGGATTTAGAAACGCCGCCCCACTCTCCGGGGCGGCGTCTTGCTTAGGCGGCCTCTTCGGCCTGGCGCTGCCTATCTCGTTTATTGGCAGCGATGCTCGCGGCCTTCTCTTCTCGCTCAGCAATCCACGCGGCCACGGCCTCGTCCGCGATGCGGATGCCGGTGCGGCCAAGCACCATTTCGCGGGGCCCCCAGCCCTCGCGCTTTGCTCGTTCGTACGTGGATCTCGAGATGCCGACTGAGGAGCAGAACTCATCGACGGTCCAGGACGCACGCGGCACCGGATTGCGCAGACTATTCTCCTCGCGCGATCGACACGCCATGATGCTTCTCCTCTTTAGGATGCCGAGTGCCTTCACTCACCTTGTTGACGAACAGTGTGCGCTCGACCTTCGAACGTGAAAAGAATTTTTCTGAAAAACGAGAGCTTACTTTTGGTTAGCTCAAGAATCTCAAAATCTAAAAAACCCCTGCAACACAGGTACTTCTTAAACAGCTTTCTTTTAGTTAGTCCCAAACTCGTGATCGAACAGACACTCGACTGAATCTGGCCTCGCGCTATCGTGGCCGCATGCTGTTTCAAGGAATATCGAGGTGAAGCATGACGACCACCTCCAGGCGAAGCGACCGGCACGACCTGCGGCCCATGCTAACTGAGCAAATGGTTCTCGAGCTTGTCCCGATCTCTCGCACCACTCTTTTTCGCCTCGAGCGCGCCGGCAAATTTCCGCGCTCGGTCTACGTCAGCCCGAACAGGCGGTTCTGGTTTCGCGATCAAGTCGTCGCGTGGCAGACCGCTATCAACGACAATGATGAGCGCAACCCGAAGCGAGGACGCGGCAAGGGGCGACGGCGGCAAAGCATTGCATCGTGAGCTGAACGTCAGAAGGCCGGGAGAATGCCATGCCCACGCCGCGCCAGATGGTGACGAGCCCAAAGTTCCCGCGCCTGGTCTAGGTCAGCCCAACCGACGACTTTGGCTTCGCGATCAAGTCGTCGCGTGGCAGACCGCTATCAACGACAATGATGAGCGCGATCCGAAGAGAGGGCGAGGCAAGGCACGTCAACATTAGGCATTTGGCTCTCGGCCGCCAAAGCCAGCGTTATGGTCGATTCATATTCGTCCTCATGGAATAGCCTTTGCGCCTGAGATCGAAACGGTGTCACCTCTTCCCCGAGCACAGTTAACGTCCTGGCCTGATTGAGGACTGTTCCGATGCGCCTTCCAGTCCTTTATCGTGAGCGGCGCACTCTACGCCGCCACATCCGTGCAGGCGCAGACCTACGATCCCGCTTACCCGGTTTGCCTCCAAGTCTACACGGGCGGCTTCATGGATTACTATTTCGAGTGCGCCTACACCAATATGGCCCAGTGTCAGGCCTCCGCATCGGGGCGCAGGGCATCATGCGTGGTCAATCCTTACTATGCCGGGAAAGGCAGGAAGCCCGCAGTGCGTCACAAGCGAACGCATCAGTGACGACGTAATGCCGTCTGCTCTCGGTGCGCGCCGCCTGCCGCGATGTGACGCAGATCCCAACGTCACTGTGACGGATTTGCCCAGTGTGATGCCGCGCTCGATGCGCGACGACGCGACGCGCACCAGCGTGGACGGAGCACGATCGCGCTCCAAAGAGAACGGAGCTGGACCGTCGAAAGTGACCACCCTCCGCGCGGCCTTGCCGGGTCCCCCAAGGAACGCCCCCTTCGCGGGGTACGCGCGACCGCGCCGTCTGAGGATATTTGCTGTTTCTTTGATTTCGCGCTTTCGTTTTGTACCAACTCGCACAGAAATGTGGTGCGCGGAGTGGCTTGCGCAAGCCATATTCAGGGTTGGAACGCGGGGACCGACATAAGGTTTGCTTTTTGCGCATCATCGCGCTGCGCCGACGGACGCGCGCTGCATTGGAGGCGCTGCATGAAAATCATCGTTGATGAAACCGGCGAGGTCATCGCCATAGCAACGAATGATTATATTCTGCTCGGGGGCCACCATCGCCTGGCGGTGGCGGGCAGCATCGGCAAAAGATTGTTCTGGCGAGATACCGGCGAACCTGTGAAGCTTGATTTCTTCTTCAAGCACCATCCGCATGGAAATTCCCGCCGTTCAGCGTGAGCCGTTCGCCCTACTATCCTTTGAGTGGGCATCCGGCATATCAGCGCGTGCAAGATCAGCTCTGAGCCCGCATCCGGTGTGGCGGCCTAGGGGAAGCGCCAAAAGGCCACTAGACGCCGCAGAAGCTTCCAGACTGGCCGGGATGCAGACGCGTCCCCGCCGTTAGGAGCGATGGAGGGCGCGCCGCCCTCCAACTCGGCAAGCCGCTCGACCAAACCTTCCAGTCGCAACGGTAGCGGCTCGGCATCGTCCGCGAGGGCACCACGAAGCCGCTCGCCAATCTCCTTGCGGATCGCCCGGCATTGCTCAGGGTCTGGGGAATGGTCAGGGGTGAAGTGGGTTGCAGGGACCTCAACCATGGCGGCCACCCTCGGCTTGGGCTTCGTTGCCCGGCAACTTCCGCGCTGCTGCGCTCACAACGCGCATCGGGCTTGCTCAGGTCCGGCGAGATCGCGATTTTTTATCATAGGTAAATCTGCATGGGCGTTGCGACACAATCCGCGTCCGCACAATTCGGTAAAACAGACTGATCTTTCTTCTAGGAACCTACTCGGTTCGGTCCTATTCGCATCACCGGCCGAGGCACTGCCCGTAGGCGTCGGTGGCTGAGAGACCGATTGCGCTCCCGCCTGCACAAAGAGGGGATCGCATGCTGGCACACAGCGATATCAGCACTATCAGAGCTGGCTCTTTCGAGATGACGTAAATCTGCGCGCGTATGCGTGAGACAGTGGCAAACTCGCGGGAAATACTAAAGACGCCAGCGCCCGACACCTTCCTTGGTCGCCAGCATTACGCGATGCTTTCGCTGCCTGAGCGAGACGAGGATGACATGGCGGCCGTTGCCATCTTGCTCATTGCGAAGGTCGAGGAGCAGTGACATGGCTATTTACCGGCTACTACAAAACTCTGGCATGAGGCCGGAAGAGATTAGCTCGATCACCGCAGCCTACGAGCAAGCGCTGCATACGCTCTGCGTGAAGGATCGGGACGACCCGCTAACGGAAATGATCGCCAAGAAGATCATCAAGATCGCGCAAACCGATGTCCGTGACCCCGCAGAGATATCGGCTCTGGCGATCAAAGAACTAGAAATGCGGTAAGCGGATCGCCCGCGCAAGTAAGCCCTGCCGAAGGATCACCGCGTTTTTCGCTTGCGTGTTTGTTTGCGGCTTAGCCGTTTGGCGTTGGCCGCCACCTTCCTTCGATACTGCGCTACAATCTTGTCTCCGGATGCGCCAGCCATCAGGCTTGTACCGGCCTTCGCCGCCGCCAGCACTTTTTCACTCACCATGCGCTGGGCTTCACGTTGGGCTGCTTTGCCGCCGCGCATCAACTTCGCTAGGCGCAGTCCGATCACGCGATTGCTTTCTAGCCCCAGCATCATCCAGCTCCACATGCTGCAGACATTCCTAGCAACGCGAAGCGGTTCCGATCACATCAACGACCAGGGATTCGCGTTGTCCAATCAAAGCCGCGTGGCTTGCCACGACGGGCAGCAATCTACTCGCATCAATCCGCTGGCGCCATGGCTAGTGCAAGGGTTCCTTCACCTTGATCCAGGGATACATCCGAATGAGCGATAGCGGGAAATCGCTGCGTGCTGAAGAGTAAGACCGCCGCTGCTGGGGGCCAAACGGAGATGTCCGATGGGTGTGGCAGGCTGGCGCTTTGCGCATACGAAGAAAACCCTCCGCGTCCGGGCGGTCGTCATCTGCGTGCTGGAAGAGTTGCCGTTTGTCTGCCCGGTGGTAGTCGCAATCGGCTCCCTGATCATGATCGGCATCACGCTCTGCAAGGATTGGCCGCAGTGAGGGGGCCTTACCGCCAAGGCACTCATAACAGCAGGTAGACATCGACCATCAGATGCTTCTCGTATTCGGTCAGCGCCACGCTGCCGGGCGCGGCAGCTCCTCTGTGTGCGATACGGTACCAAATTTAGATGAGATTGCGAAAATGCTAATACGTTTAGGGCGGGCCGTCGCGCGGTCCCCGCGCATGCAGCAAACTCAGAAGGACCCGGACAACTTGCGGGCGGACCGCCATCCTGGGGCCTTCCGCCGCTCATGTCTGCTGGTGCAGTAAGAGCGGACTTCGATTTGGACCGCGTGGAAGTCCGGAAGTGACCCTGGCTGTGTAAAAACGCGAAAGATCGAAACACGGCTAGAATTCCAATCTTCGGCTAGCTCTCTAAGTTGAATGCGCTTGCGAGTTTGACCGCTAAGACGGTCCTGAGCGAATAACTTCTTCTATCGCCGTCGAGCGTCCTGGGGTTTTCACACAACCAAGACCCAAAACGGACATTGGCTTCGGCTCCAATTCCATCCAAGCTACCTCAAGATTAGTCGGAAAGTCCCGTGTTGCGGAGTCCTCTCGCGAGACTCGCGGTCCTCCCATTTTTGGAAAGCCGTCCCCTTTTGTCGTCGATCTGGCCGCTGTTGAAGACAATGATTCGCGCTGCGAATGCCAGGCTGCCACGAACCCGCCACTAGCCATCTGGACGGTTTCCAGTGCGGCTCCCAGCACCGCATTGCCCAGATCGTCGATCCGACGAATATCAGAGCCGCGCCCGGCGGCGGGAACCATCTTTCGGACCGTTGTCGGACCGAGGAGGAAAGCTAACATCAGCACTGAACGAAGACGCGGGTTCATCGTTATGGATTCACGCGCTGACCTGTCGCGATGACAGCATCGGCACGGGAGAACGCGGCATCGGGGGCGACATCGAGGGAAACTCGAACACTGGCGAACCGCCGTGCGATCTCGTTCCCCGCAACCCACGGAGAAGACGCATGCTACGTAAAGGTCTCGTTGCCAAAGGCCTTATTGCCATCGCGGGCCTCGTGCTGATCGCAGGCACCTTCGATCCGCAGCCCGCCGACGCCCGCGGCGGCTACCGCGCGGGCGGCGGCCGGGCGGTCGCGGTTCGCGGTCCGGGAGGCGGTCGGGCCGTGGCGGTTCGCGGCGGCTATCGGGGCGGCTACCATGGCGGTTATCGGGGCGGCTATCGTGGCGCCTATGCCTATCGCCCCGGCGTGGCGGTCGGAGCGGCGGCGCTCGGCGCGGCCGCCGTCGGTTCCGCGGCCTACTACAACCAACGCAACTGCTACGACGCCTACGGCAACTACATCTGTGGCGGATATCGCCCGTACTGATGCTGACCCGCACCGAACGGACGCTGCGCTCATGAAACCGTCGTCTTGGCTGATTTTTTCTTGCTTCGGCGGACAGAAGAGCCGCGACGGTTAAGATCGTTTGACGACGGCGGAGCCAGGCTCGGCAAGTCCGTCGTCATCGACGGGCTGTGCGCTTACGGCTGCACCATCGCGCCTCGCTGAGTTGCCGCACGGCCGGATCTGCGTGACCCTGGAGGTGAGCCTCGGCTTCCACCAGAGCCCGGTTCGCCCGCGGACCCCACGTCGGAGTTCGGTTCAACCGGTCCCATACCACGGCAATATGCTCGCCGACCCGGGCAGCGTTGCTTACCGGCCGCGATCACCATGCATCGCTGACGCCGCAACCGGTTACGATGGCTACACCACAATCATATCGAAGCGCACCGGCATGGTTTCCGCGCCAGAACGGCTACGCGACCACCTGGATCATCTACAGCAATTCCAACCGGACCACGCTGTCATCCTTACGATATCGACAAAATGAATCCTAACGACGATGGCAGCGTAACGATTTATGTTGGACCCAAGACACCAGATCGAAGGCCAATTGGCTACCGACAGCGGGCAGACGACCAATGCCGACGATGCCATGCTACGGGCCAACCGAGGCTCTAAACAACAAAACGATCAAACTGCTGGATTTTGAAATCGTCGCCTTAAGTCTCCTTCTGGCCCCTTAGCGGAAGGTCTCTATGGCCCACTGACACGTCGGCTGGCCGGCGATGAGCGGACTTCGTGCAGAGCGGCCGCCATCGGCGGCTTATGACCCGAAGCCGACGTTTCGACCAGATGGCGAGCACAGTAAGGACAGCCGCCGCCGAGCACGGACCGGTTTCGCCCGCAAAACTTGTAACCTCAGACCGCCGGCATCTGGCCGGCGGGCTTTGCGCGAGCGGTCTCGTCCGACTCTGGAGGTAGGGTGAACTGAAACACCGCGCCGCGAGGTTTATTGGCGCTCGCCCACATCCGTCCCTCGTGAGCGGCGATGATCGACCGGCAGATGGCGAGGCCCATGCCCATACCCTCCGGCTTGGTCGTGAAGAAGGCTTCGAACACGCGCTCCGCATCGTTCGGATCCAGCCCCATGCCGGAATCGCGCACGGTGACGAGCACGCCGCCCGCGGCATCCGCCTCCGTGCTGATCAGCACCTCCCGTGCTCCCTCGTCGGTGTCTCTCACGGCGTCGACCGCATTGAGGATCAGGTTGAGGATAACCTGCTGGAGTTGGATGCGGTCGCCGTCCACGGCCGGAAGGCCGGCCGTGAGCCCGCTCTGCAGCGAGACGCCATGCTTTAGAAATTCGCTGCGGGCCAGCGCGATGACCTCGAGGATGGCTTCGTTGAGGTCGAACCGACTCTTGCGCGGCGGCGCCTTCTTGATGAGGACGCGGATCCGGCCGATGACCTGGCCGGCTCGGTTGCCGTCATCAGCGATTTGGCCGAGGATCTCCCGGACCCGATCCAGGTTGGGCGGCTCAGCGGCGAGCCAGTTCAAGGCGGCGTCGGCGTTGGTGACCACCGCGGCGATCGGCTGACTGACCTCATGGGCGATCGAGGCCGTCAGTTGGCCCATCGCCGTGACGCGATTGACATGCGCGAGCTCCGCCTGCGCCGCGCGCAAGGCTTCGGAGGCCAGCATGTGGTCCGTGAGGTCGTGAACGATCGAGAGCGCAGCCTCGACCCCCTCTGAATGCAGCCGCAGAGGCGAATAGGTCACGACCCGGTAGCGCCGGCCGATGGGATAGGCAAACCACCCTTCGAAGCCGACGCCTTCTCCCGCGAAGCAGCGGTCTAGATACGGTTTGATCTCCTCAAAAAACTTTGTACCCAGCAGATCCCCAACGTACTGGCCGACGAATCTGTCGGCCGGTATTTGCCAAATCCGCTCGTACACCGGGTTGACGCGTTGGAACCGACAATCGCGTCCAATGACACAGATCCCATCGGGTGAATTCTCGAACACCTGGCCGGTCAGATCCTCCACCCGCTTGCGTTCGGTGATGTCGTTATTGGTCTCCAAGGTCGCAACCGGATGGCCGCGCGCGTCCCGTTGAAGAGACCACCTGCTCGCCACGATTGCCGGCGTGCCGTCTTTCTTCGTGTGGATGAGTTCCCCTTGCCAGCGACCCGTGCGGAGCAACCCTGCCGTGATCTCTTCGAGCGGCACGGGGAAGACCGTCTGCAGGAGTTGGTGAGTGACCTTGCCGACGGCTTCCGCTTTCTTCCATCCATACAGCTCCTCGGCACCACGATTCCAGTAGACGATGGTGTCGTTCATGTCGCGCACGAAGATGGTGTCGTGGGTGAGGTCGAGGAGGCCGGCCTGCTCGCGCAGCACCAGTTCTCTCGATTGGCTTTGCACGGCGAGGAAACTCGCAACGCCGATCGTCGCAAGGCTGAGAAGGCCGTTTGCAACGGCGATGCTTAGCGATACCTGGTGCGGCGACAGAACATGGCTTAGCACCGTCAGCGCCATGCATGCCAATGTCGCGAGTACAACACCGCGCCACTGAAGAAACTTGGCCGCTAGCAGCACCACGCTGACGTACAGCACGCCGAAGGCGAACTCTGCGGGGGTAACTGTGTCAGCGACGAAGATCCCGATAGCGATGGCAGCGCAAATAACCGGGAGAAAACGCGACGTCGGTATCGTCGCCGAATTTAGATTGGTTTGCTCTTGCTCCGACCGCGCGTTAGGCCCCGCCACGGACATGCGGGGGCTCCCAGTGCCGCCACTGGGTCGGTCCCTTTCATTCGGCCAATCGGGCAACCTGACGCTCCCATCTCCAGAGCGATGGAGCAAAGCCGCTGACTCGCACCGCCAGTCACCCATTTGCGGCATCAGTCTGTCCCAATCCACCCTGCGGGTAAAGCGGCAGCCGCGGAGCGCTGGCGACACAGAACAGCGCGGCGCAAGCCGAGGGCGACCACCGGCGGCCGACCTTCGATGGCCGTTCGCCCGCTCAAGCCGTCCAGCGTGCCGAGTTGCGGCTGGGCGAACGTCGGGTGGTAAGCACGCTGCCGATAGAGATGCCCGCTCGACCGGTCGCAATCGGAGGTGAACCGGAAGACATATGTTCGTTCCGAGCTTTACCGCTTCTGGCCCTTAGCTGAACAACGCTGAGCCAATTCGGATGTCGGCTATCGGCTGCGAACCTGACGCGGGGCCGCCTTTGCTTCGACTGCCGCTTATGACCCAAACCGAGTTGGGCTCCGCTGCGTCAGATGAGATGGCACAGCTCAAAACCCGCTCCACCTTCGGTTTACATTCTTTATACCAGCGGCTTATTCTTTGGGTGTGCGAAGATGCCTTCCTGCGAAGGGAGGACACCGTGAGGGTTGGCAACTTGCGCTATTGCTTCGAGGAATTCGCATTTGACATCGACCGGCGCGAACTCCATCGCCGGGCAGAGGTCGTTTCCATTGCGCCACAGGTGTTCGATCTGCTCGAATACCTGATCCGAAACAGGGAGCGCGTCGTCAGCAAGGACGACCTTATCAAGGCCGTTTGGAATGGTCGCATTGTGTCCGATGCTGCGCTTACGACCCGCCTGAATGCTGTCCGCGCTGCCATCGGCGATACCGGCGAGGAGCAGCGCTTCATCAAGACGCTTCCGCGCAAGGGCTTCCGTTTCGTCGGACAGGTGCGGGAGACGCGAGAAGTTGCGGACCCAAGTCCGAGCGATGCGCCCGAGAGCGCTCTCACGCTCCCCGACAAGCCCTCCATCGCCGTGCTGCCGTTCGAGAACATGAGCGGCGATCCCGAGCAGGAATACTTCGCCGATGGAATGGTTGAAGAGATTACTACGGCGCTGTCGCGGTTCAAATGGCTCTTCGTTATCGCTCGCAATTCCAGCTTTACCTACAAGGGCAAGGTGGTGAACGTGAAGCAGGTCGGACGCGAGCTGGGCGTGCGCTATGTGCTTGAAGGGTCCGTGCGCAAGGCGGCAGGGAAGGTTCGCATCACAGGGCAGTTGATCGATGCGGTTACGGGGGCGCACATTTGGGCGGACAGGTTCGAGCGTGACCTGACCGACGTTTTCGCTCTGCAGGACGAGGTAACGGTCGCTGTTGTCTCCGCCATTCAGCCCAAACTGCTTCTAACAGAAATTGCGCTGGCGACACGGCAGCGACCGGAGAACCTCACCGCCTATGATTTTTTTCTCCGCGGCTTACCGCAGTTTAACCTAGCGACCCGCGAAGGGAATACCGAGGCGATGAGGCTGGCCCGTCGCGCCTTGGAGCTGGACCCTCGGTTTGGCCCAGTCGCAGCTCTAGCAGGTAACTGTCACATGCAGAACGTCCTTCAAGGCTACGCTGTCGATCCTCAATTCGAGCGCAAGGAAGCAGTTCGGCTTGCTCACTTGGCATTGAGCATCGACGATAGTGATCCGGACACGTTAGCAAGAGCTGCGGTAATCTTGGCGTTCATGGTCGGCGATTGTGAAAGTGAGATCGAGATGGCAGACCGGGCGGTCGTCCTCAATCCGAATTCATTTTGGGCATGGCACTGCAGAGGCTGGGTCTACAAAGTTGCGGGGCTACCGGAGGATGCGATCCGGAACTTCGAACGCGCCATTCGCATGAGCCCGGTAGACCCGCTGCTGCACCGGTCGTTTACTGGGATGGGGTGTGCCTTCATCGAACTTGGTCGGTTTGACGAGGCTATCGCCGCAGGGAAGAAAGCCCTACGTCAGAACCCCTCCTTTCCAACATCTTATCGCTGTCTCGCGTCCGCCTTCGCCCATCTAGGACGTGACGCGGAGGCGCGTGAGGCGGCGGCACGTCTGCTTGAGGTCGACCCCAGCTTTACGATATCGGCGTACATCGCTCGGGGCGGGCAATCAAACTCGAAGCTGTTAATTGAGGGGCTTCGGAAAACGGGGTTGCCCGAATGAAACGTGCGGCAGTGCGAATTGCAACTGCAACCACGGAGTTTCTCGCACCAGATTTCCTCAGCAGCTGCGGTCGCGCGGTCCCCCACCTCTTCACGTCTCGCAAAGGACCCCAAACCCTTGTCGCGATTGGACAATCAAAATTCTCGTAGGAAATCCGCAACGCTATCGCGCGACAGAGGCTTTTGATACAACCGGTGATCGGCGGGTCCGGAGGCGCAAGGATCGTAGCCATGCAAATAGATCGCCGGTTCGCAGATTACGCTTTGACTGGTGGCTTCTTCCTAATTGGCCATATGGGCATGCTTTGGGCTGCAGGATATTGGCCAACCATCCGCGATGGACTTCAAGGTTTGGGGTTAGAACCCAACACTCTACTCACCCCTATCGTCACAGGCTTTGCCGGCGCTCTCGCTGTGATCGCCGTGTTCGTCGTTGGACTGATACTTGACCTGTCCGCTTCTGTTTTTCGCGGCGAGGAAATGAAGATATTCGCACGTCACCTCGACCATAACAGCGAGTGGATGACCTCGTTTATTGAAGCCCACAAAGCTTATTGCGGGGCCGACTACGAAACCTTCCGGCGCGTAATCCGTGAACTGCCCACCCCCCGCGCAGGGCAGATCTTCACATCTAAGTTTTGGAAGCCCGAGGAGTTTAAGTTTTGGAAGCCTGAGAAATTGCGCCGCGATTTCGAAGCAACGAAGGTCGCGTGGGGATTTGGCATAGCCTCCGAATATGAGCGTCTATTGAGCTTCTTCACATCTTACATTGGCCAGTCTGGATCTGCGCAGCTGACCTTGATGGCTGATCAATACTCGCTCTGGCGAACGGCACGCGCAATCGCGATGGCTCTGTGGCTACTCGCCATTGAAGCGGTACTTGTCTCGAACATTTTCGGCCTCGTCGCGGCGGCCGCAATCATCTTGCCTATCCCTTGGATAGTCTTTGGCCTCACCATTTTTATTATTCGCGGACCCTATTCCCGAATGTGCTTCACCTTGTTTTCGCTGCTGTACATGACATGCGAAAAACAGATCGTGCCACGGACGAATGCGGATCGAGCGCCGTAGTCAGCTGTGCCGAAAGCAGAGGTGAGTTCGACGGGGCGGCTCGGCTCGATAGAAGATGCTGGCGGAAGCGGCGAATAGGTCGGCACGCCACCATCGGCCGCCATCGCTACGACGAGCGCGCCAAGCGGCCCTCAGGAAGGCCATGCAGCCGCGTCAGGAGCGCAGGGGGGTACTGGCAGACCAGACCGGGTCGCAGCGACGGGGCAGCGCAGAAAGGGACCCACCCGAGGTCGCGACCGAACGCCAAATCGGGCCGCGCCAGCGCCATGTGAAACTAGGGCCTATCGGGGCCCGGAGGGTTCGGGCGGCGCTTTCGTTCGCCGGGCAAAACTCGAATAATGCCTTCATTTTCAGACACTTCCGTCGTTCTCAACGGGCCCGAAAAAGCGCTGGACGCCAGGACCACACGGTTTTGCCGTACGCGCGGCTCGCCATGTTCGCCGCAGATTTTCAGCCCTGTCGACGTAGCCCGAAAACTACTGGCGAGACGGGCCTGTCAGCGCCGTTCGTCCGCACGAAGCCTCGGGCTCACGCAGAGCAATCCGGCCCGCCTTTTGCCATTCGCACCCGACGCTGCCGCGTCCACCGCAAGCCCGGCTCGCGACACTGACGACCACATGATCATCCCTCAAGGATGAACCTGGATGGGCGACACATACGCCATTTTCTGAATTTCGGTAGCGTGGAATATTTTGTACGATGGGATTGACATGTTTGCGGTGTTTTGCGCGACGGAAATTCTGTAGCCGACGGAGCATATTTCGCCGAGAATGCCTCGTTCGTTTCAGCCGCCGCTGCGGCGCTTCGGGCGTGCCGCCGCGATGCGTGTGAAGAACCGGCTGCAACAACGGCGTGCGGCGATATCTTAGCGAGCCCAGGACACTAACGCTACCAGCGCTTCTCGGCAGCGACAGGCAATTGCCGTCGTTGAGCGCAGCCACGACGAAGCTCGAAACGCGCTCAATGGGGGCACGTTGCTTTGGTGGCCTGAGCGCGGCTGACGGCGGCGTGTCGGTCGATCCAGAGACTTTTCTCAGACCGGAGATCGTCCCCTCCTTCGGCAACGATCGAATAATTCCCCAGCGTCTGCCCAATCCATTCGGCCTGACCTGCTTACAATCTCACATTGGCCGTGATGAGATTTTTCTTGATCTCCCGGTGCACACGTCATGCACACGCGTCCCTCTAACTAATTGAAACTCTTAAACTCTCGGTCCAATCCATCATGGGCCAGTTTCAGCTAACAACGGCTAGAACAGCGTGGTCGCGCAGTGCGCCGGCAAGGTTCTCATAAGCGCCGCGCACGAAATTGTCGTAAACGACGATCTCGCCGACGTCAGTCTGCGTTGGCTGATCGACCGCATGCCAATCAAATTGAGCCGCTTTGCGTCAAAACTGCCGGTGCTCGAAGCTACGCTTTGGGACCCGGCCCTTCTGTACGATCCAACGCGTTGCGATACTCCATTAGTCAAGATGCAATGGATTTTGGAATTCTACCGGGATACGCCAAGCTCACTACTTCGGTCAGAATTCTCAACGCGAAGGAAGCGAGAACAACTCGACCAGACCACGCTAAACTACGCGATACCAACAGGCCGCACTACTCCCACTCAGTCATTTAGGACGACATTACGGCGTTGATTTGCAAGCACAAACTTTCAAGGCTGGGAGACAGATCCCGACGGTATGCCCGCTCTAACTTTTGATGCCGAATTCACGGGAAAATTCGTTCTGGTCGGAAGAATGGCGACTTCGGCAAGTATCGGAATCAATCGCCTGAGTGGCCGCAAGTGCCTAGCCGGGACGGCTACGGCTCGTACTCGCACTGCATAGCTTCCAGTACCGTCAACGATCAGGAAAGCGCGGGTTCAGTTTGTACGATGATCGCACGCACCGTTCACTCGACTCTGTCGCCGACATACATGTCCGCTTTGCGCAGAAGCTGCCGTCCCGCCGTTTTGACACGACCAAGACCCAAACCGGAAGTTTGCCGGGCTCCGAGCACCGTTGCTTATTTGACCGCTTCAAGGGGGCGGTATTCCGCACCGGACCATGCGTCGGGTGATAAAAGGCGTCTACACGTTGATCTCGCCGGCGGCCCGCACAATCGCTGCAATGGCTGCCTTGGCTGCCGGCGACGAGGTTCTCCCTCGTAAACGCACGATGCCCGTGCTCGACGGCGGCGACAGCCAGCCCTGCACGACAAGCCGAACGAGCGCCCCGGATTCCAGCTCCTCCCATACCGCCGCGTCCGTCGCAGCCAGAACGGTATCCGTGGTGAGCGCGACGGTCTTGAGCAAGCCGTAATTGTCGCACTCGAGCGCAATGGTGGCCTGCTGGCCCTCAGGCAGACCCAGCAGGGCGGCCAGTTCAACCGCTGCGCGGCTCAGCAGCGTAGGTGCCGCAAGACCGTACGCCCAGACTTCCTGCGGCGTATGCTCACGCCCAGCCAGCGGATGGCCTGCCCGCACATACAGGTTGCCCGGTTGCCCGCCGATCAGCTGGATGTCCAGCGCGGCCTCCCTGGGCATGTCGCTCACATCGGCGGCAAAGAACTCAATGTTCTCGGTACGCAGGCTCTCCAGCAATTGCACCGAGTTGCCGACCTCCATGCGCAGCGCCACCTGCGGGTGCTGGCGGCGCAGCGCCACGAGCGCGCGTGGCATCAGGGTGGCCGTCAACAGCGGCCCGACACCGAAGGCCACGTCGCCGAGCTGGCTGTCGCGGTAAAGATCCACGTCGCGCTGCAGGCAACGTGCCTCGAACAGCAGCTTGCGCGCCCGCTCGATGACGAATTCGCCCGCCGGGGTGGGGCGGACATCACCAACGTCGCGGTCGAACAGGCGAATACCCAGGTCGCTCTCGATCGCCTGGATACTGCGGCTGAAGGCCGGCTGGCTTCGGTGGACGGCTTCGGCGGCGCGGGCGAAGTGCAGGGTGTCGGCAAGGGCGACGACGTGGCTCAGACGGTGCAAATCCATGTGTTGCGCTCCATGCATCAAGATGATGAGAACTATGCATTGGACGCATGTTGATTGCACTCCTAAAAATCGTCTCACGATAAAAACACGTGAGCGAGAGGAGACACCCACATGAGCTCGCAACTGCAATACCTGCTAATCGGCGCCTGCATTCTGGGCTTTGCCGCCATGGAGTTTATCACTCGGCGGTATCAGACCACCGTACGAGACCACGCGACAGCCAACGACACCTGGCTGGAAGTGCTGATGTTCGTCAGCCTGATCGCCATCACCCAGCCCATCGCACTCCTGGGCAGCAACGCGCTGTGCAACTGGCTCATCCCCGCTCAGCACAACGCCTGGGCCAATTTGCCGTGGTGGGCCATGGCCGGCCTGCTGCTGATCGGCGATGACCTCACGCAGTATCTCTGGCACCGCGCCTCGCACTCGCCGCTGCTATGGCCGCTGCACCGCGCGCATCACAGCGCGGCCTACATGAGCGTGCGCATTACCTACCGCAACAACTTCTTCTACTACCTGATGATGCCGGGCCTGTGGATCGGCGGCGTGGCGGTGTATCTCGGTTTCGGTCCGGTCTATGCGGCGTACCTGGTGATCAAGCTGGCGGTCATCCTGGGCGCGCACTGCGCCTGGGCGTGGGACGCGCCGTTGTACCGCATCCGCGCGCTGCATCCGCTGATGTGGGTGCTGGAGCGCACCATCTCCACGCCGGCCACGCACCAGGCGCACCACGCTCTCACCAACGAAGATGGCATCGGCCACTACAAGGGCAACTTCGGCAACCTGCTGTTCTTCTGGGACGTGCTGTTCGGCACCGCGCATATCACGCGCAAATATCCGGCCAAGGTCGGCCTGCAGGACGACATCCTGTTTGGCCCGGAGCGCTGGACGACGCAGATGTTCTACCCGCTGGTCCATTCCAAGCGCGAGCATTCGGCGCTGCGCCCCGGCGGCTATGGCTTCACCGAAGCCGACCTAAAGACCGAAGCTAAACGGGAGGCAGCCTGAACGACCGAGCCAGGTTCGACTTGCCCCCGTGGGTAGCGCATTCGAGGCACTGCAGCAGGCGTTCGCGGTGCCTCGGAAGGAGCCGAAATGCGACACCATCTGGCCCGCGAGCGGCCTCTTGACTACGCCGAGGTGACCCGAATGGAAACTATCATGCTTGCGGCTGGGTGGAGCGCCGCGTTGGTATTGGTTGGGAGAAGGCGATGATTGTCTGTTCTTGCAACGTGTTCAGCGACCATCAGGTGCGGTCAGTGGTCGCAAAAGAGGAGCGACGGCCTCGTATGAGCGAGGTGTATGCCTGCCTCGGATGCAGCGCCCAGTGCGGCCGCTGCACTCACGCCATCAAGCGGATCATGGATGAAAGACCCCGCTCCGTTCATGCGGACGCAAGCGTGCACTAACCTGGAGTTGATACATCATGAACGTGCCTGTCAATTTCCGCTCGATCGCCATTGCCACTGAATTTCAGTCCTGCTTTGACAAGCAGCGTGCGGCCTATCTGGCGGCGCCGGAGCCGTCCTACGCTCAGCGCAAGGCCGATTTGAAAGCGCTCGCTCAGCTCCTGAAGGACAACAAGGACGAGTTGGTCGCGGCGATCAACGCCGACTACGGCAACCGGTCTGAATTCGAGACCCTGTTCGCCGAATACTTCGTCGTCCTCGAAACGATCGCCGATGCCGCCAAAAATTTGAAGAAGTGGATGAAGCCGCAGCGCAGACACGTCGATTTCATGTCCTATCCGCTCGCGCGCAATCGTGTCATCCCGCAGCCGCTCGGCGTCGTCGGGGTCATCGTTCCCTGGAATTTTCCGCTCAATCTCAGCTTCTGTCCGCTCGCAGCGATTCTGGCGGCCGGCAATCGGGCGATGGTCAAGATGTCGGAAAACTCAAAGGCGCTCGCCCAGGCTCTGATGCGCGTTTCGCCGAAGTATTTTCCGATCGAGAAGCTTGCCTTTTTCGAGGATGGCGGCGGACGAGGACCGGGATTCTCATCATTGCCCTTCGACCATCTACTGTTCACGGGATCCGGTGCTACCGGTCGCTCGGTCATGGCCAACGCGGCCCGCAACCTCACCCCTGTCACGCTTGAACTGGGCGGCAAGGCACCTGCGATTGTTGGGCCTGACTTCCCGGTCAAAACAGCGGCGGAGCGCATTCTCTGGGTGAAGATGTTCAATGCCGGTCAGATCTGTACGAATGTCGACTACATGTTTCTGCCCAAGGGAAGTGAGGACGAGTTCGTCCGCCATTGCCGTCGACTGTTTGCCGACCGCTTCCCTGATATCAACGGCCAGGACTACACGTCGATCATCGATGAACGGTCTTTCGCGCGGCTGCAGGCGACGCTGGAGGATGCCCGCACAAAGGGCGCAGTCCTGATAAATCTTGCGGAACAGCAGGAGCCAGACGCGAAGCGTCGCAAATTTGCGCCGCATCTCGTGCTAAATCCGACCGAAGACATGATTGTCATGCAGCGCGAGATCTTTGGTCCGATCTTGCCGATCAAGACCTATGCAGATCGGCAGGAGGTCGCCGATTATATCAATAGTCACGACCGCCCGTTGGCAATCTATCCATTCACTCACAATGCCGAGCTGCGCGACTTCTACATCTCGCGGGTCATGTCGGGTGGCGTATCGGTCAATGAAGCTCTGCTGCACGTCGGCCAGCACGACCTGCCATTCGGTGGGGTCGGGGCGAGCGGCATGGGCCATTACCACGCGCGCGAGGGGTTCAACACCTTTTCAAAATTGCGCCCGATCTTCTACCAAGGCCCTCTCTCGCCGATCCAAATGCTATTTCAGCCGCCCTACTCCGGCCGCCCAATGAGCATCTTGCGGACGATGATCAAGTGGAAGACGTGATGTGCGCGCTTGATCCTCCTAACCAATTGGCTGCGGCCCGGCTTCATTCTCATTCGCGCGGAGACCATCATGAAGGGTAAAGTCGTTGTTATCACCGGCGCGCTGGGCGCGCTGGGCAAGGTGGTCGCCGAGGAAGCACATTCGCGGGGCGCGCGCGTCGCGGGCATCGATCATGCGGCGCCGCAGTTCGCGGCAACCGCCGAGCGGATCGAACTCGGCGGCGTTGACTTGACCGACGCCGCCCAGGCGAAAAAGGCGGTCGATGCCGCGGCGACGCATTTCGGCGCAATCGATGCGCTGATCAATATTGCCGGCGGGTTTACCTTCGAGACCATTGCCGACGGCGATCCCAAAGCCTGGCAGCGCATGTACGCTCTCAATGTCGAGACGGCGCTGAACGCTACCCGCGCCGCGATCCCGCATCTTCTCAATTCGCACGCAGCCCGCATCGTCAATATCGGCACGATGGGCGCACTGCAGGCCAGCTCCGGCATGGGTCCTTATGCGGCGTCGAAGGCCGGCGTGCACAAGCTGACAGAGTCACTCGCTGCCGAATTGAAAGGCAAGATCACAGTGAACGCAGTGCTGCCCTCGATCATCGATACCGCGGCAAACCGCGCCAGCATGCCGCAGGCCGATCCCGCCAAATGGGTCGCGCCGGAGGAACTCGCCGATGTTATCCTTTTCCTGGCAAGCGACGCCGCCAGTGCCGTCACCGGCGCGCTACTGCCGGTCAACGGACGGGTTTGACGCGTGACAAAAAGTCATTGAAACGTAACGGGGAGCCACGCGAATCCTGGACGCCGCGGTTTGCGGTCATTAGCTCATTCAAGGGGCGAGCGACCGATCCTCGGCAGGTCCAGATCGCGCCGCTTTGCACGCTATAGGCAAGTATCAACGCGAGCTATGCCTAGCGTCGGCTATTGGGCTGGGCACTACATCAACCGCGACGGAGACTGGAGCGTCGCACGCGACGCACTTGGCCGCATCATCCGGTGCGAGACCGAGAAACTAGCACGTTCAGTCGCGCGCTATCGTCGTCGTCGTCTCAAGCCGTTGGGAGGCGGAAACGCTAAGCTAGCGCGCTCTGAAAAGCGGTGCGGCAGGGACGGTGCTGTTGGCGCACCGCTTTTTCGTTGAATTCGAGCGGTTCCGTTGACTCCCACTTAGCTTGGGACGGACGCATTCGATGTCGACCTGCTCGAGCGTGGCTGAGCGAATTGCTAGGCCGGGGGTCATCACCGTTTCACTGAGGTGAATTGCACTTGTCAGAGGAAGGTCCGCGGAAATGTCCTACCGGCACGGATGGGTCTAACTTGGCGGACGACCGCTTCAATTCGTCCATCGAATGTTATGATATTTCTGCACTAGCCGGTCTCAAGCAAGCCGGCTTCATTGGAAGCTGAATTCGCGGATTCCTCCATACGACCCATCATCTCGAAGCGGCGTCTCCTCGACTGGTGGCGCGACGACGAACTCCAACTGCGCGAGATCCATGATGCTGGATAGCCGAAACCGGACTGGAGAAGATTGATGGTACACCACTTTCCTTCGTTGCCGGTGTCCAAGTTTGGGCGAACTGCTCGACCGGCCCAAGGGCTAAGGAGTAGGAGCTGAGCTAATGAAGCTCCCGGCGGAGACCGTCGATATGAGGCATGCGAACGCCGCTTCGACGTAAAGATTACTAAGCGATCCGGGCCCCTCATCGCCAAGATAATCAATGTAGTCCGGAAGCAAACCTTCAATTAGTCCGTTTTTGGCGTCGAGGATCGCCCCCATTTCGTCCTCCGTGAAGAAGGGGGAACACTGCCGTCGACTGGGTTGATAAGCCGGCCTTTTCAAGGGCCGGTACGATGAGATCTGGATGGATGTCTGTCCCGCTTGCAAGTGCCGCGCGTTCATGACGGGCGAGCAGACCGCTGAGGACATCAGTCAAGAACGTGACGAGTAACCGTCACCTACGCCGGCTTCTCAAACGAATCGATCCTGCTGGAGGAGCTATACAAGCGCGGTACTGCGCAGCCCCAGATCGCGCCCGATCTCTATGCCGGCGAGGGCTTACTCATGTTCTGGAGCCACCGACCGGTCGCACCATGGCAGACCGACGCCTGGCTGGCGCAGATGCGGCGGTCGCTGCGGCCGAACCAATATGCGCGCATGATCGAATGCCGGTGGACGACATCAGAGTCGGCGTTCATCGAAATCCAACTTTGGGACCAGTGCGTCGATCACGGTCTCCAGCCGGTCCAATCCGATCGTAATCTGCACGTATTCGTCGGCGTCGACGCCTCGCTGAAGCGGGACTCGACCGCGATCGTAGTGGTCACCACCGACGGCGAGCGTGTCAGGCTGGTGCGGCATCGCGTGTTTCAGCCGTCACCGGATGCGCCGCTCGACTTCGAGGGCACGATCGAGGCTGAGTTCATCGATCTCTGCAACAACTTCGCGGTGCAGGAGATTCGGTACGATCCATGGCAGCTTGCCAGCGTCGCACAACGGATGATCAAGCGCGGCGCGCCGATGGTGGAATTTCCTCAGACGACCAGCAACCTCACCGACGCCAGCTCTAACCTCTACGAGCTGGTCAAGGCCAATAATTTGCAGGCCTATGCCGACGAGCCGCTGCGCACCTCGATCTCGCAGGCGATCGCGGTGGAGACGCCGCGGGGATGGCGGATCGCCAAGGAGAAGCAGAAACACAAAATCGATGTTGTTGTCTCGCTCGCGATGGCAAGCCTCGCCGCGGTGAAGCAGGAGCAGATACCTGGCTGGGGCATCTTCGAGCATTACCGCCGCGCCAGCGAGGCGGCGACAACGCCGCCGCCGGTCGCCGATACGGTGCGCATTGCCTGGCCCAAGGAGCAGCAGGTGCCGTCCCATCTCGAAGTCGAGGGCACCTCCTACCTCGTCGAGCTCGATGGCGCCAAGTTCGTATTTCGCGTTACTAGAGATCACGCCCGCAAGCTGCTGAAGGGCCCGTTCCCGAACGCCGATCTGATTTCCTGCAACGAGGACATCGCCGCCGATCTAGATCCGTCTCACGTGCCGAGTATGAGGCCAAGTCTTTAAGCCGGACGAAGCCCTGGGAAGCCGATGGCATATCCCGAAGCACATGGGAGCGTCGTCGTCGTCGTAGGGCCGGCACTGAGATTGATGCAAGTCCGTGTCCAGCAAAGATAGGGGATTCACTGGTGGGCACGGACTTGCGTCACGTGGTCTTACCACTCCGCAGCAGGATCGAGCTACCCGCGATCGATTTCAGGAAGTTCGGTATCGTCGCGATCCGCGTGATGCAGGGATCTGATGTCCTGCGGACGTGGACGCGCGGCGCCTGAAGCGCCCGCGCGGGTCCACCGGTCACAGAATACGGGACAAGTGGGACATGCCGGGAACAATGTCCAACCTTGTCCCAAATGTCCCAGGGCGCGCTCTCTGGCGCGCGTTGACCAGCGAGACGTTCCGGTTGCCTGGTGCGCGGTATCGACACTAACCCCGGCCTTTGCTGCGACCTTCCTCACGGACAGTGATGGATCTGACGTCACAGCTGCCTTCGCCGATCGATCGGACGGTGTTCGTTTTTCGGAGCTTCCGGATCTCGAACGCCCATCTCCCGACGGACGTCAGCAACCGTTTTATCGCTAGTATTGGTCTGCAGCGCGATCTCCGAGTCATTCGCCTTCGGATCACGCAAGATCGCCTGCTTGATCTGCCATCGGCTCTGCTCAGGTGTCAGGTGGCGAGACTGTCGCATCAGTCAGAGCGGAGTGGTCTACTTGCGGAAATTCCGCGGAGAGACCGCCATCGATTCGAGCGTGCTGATCGACATCGGCAGCGGCACGATTGCTGGGACGGTGTTCATTTTCTGCATTGTGCAGATTTTGAACACTCATCTCCGCACGCGGGACGTGCCCGTCTTCAGATTTTTTTTACGATGCCGCCTTAGCGCATCAGCTCGACCGCGATGGGCAGCGGGAGGCGCCGCCGCTGCCGCAACGGGGCAAAGCGGTTTAGGGCGGCGGCGCCGGGGGCGCGGTTGCAGTCCGGCCCTCCCGCATCTAACGGCCGCCGGGCCGGTGCCGTTCCTGATCGGAATGCCTATCTTTGAGCGCACCTTGGCGATTTGCGAAACTTTCTAAGTTTTGCAAAAAAGTTATGGACGTAGAAAATCAACGCGTTACAGTTTGCGAAACTTATTTGCAAAAGTGGAGCGCGCAAATGGCTGTCCTCGGCTACGCCAGAGTTTCAACCCGCGACCAGCATCTCACCGGGCAGATCGAGGCTCTAAAGGAGGCCGGCGCTACCACGATATACCGCGAGAAGGTTAGCGGCGTCCGAGCAGATCGGCCCCAGCTCGCGAAGCTCATGTTGGCCCTTCAGGCCGGTGACGTCGTCGTGGTGACGAAGTTGGATCGGCTCGGCCGCTCGACCCGTGAGTTGTTGGACCTGATCGAGCAGATCGGCTCGGCCGGCGCGGCGTTCCGGAGCCTCGGCGACCCGTTGTTTGACACCACGTCGTCGCAGGGCCGGCTTCTCCTGGCCGTGCTGGCCGCGATCGCGTCGTTTGAGCGCGACCTAATCCGCGAGCGCACCACCGAGGGCCGTAAGCGCGCCATGGCGGAGGGAAAACGGTTTGGCCGGAAGCCCAAGCTGACCGACTTTCAGCGGAAGGAAGCCCTGAAGCGCCGTGCGGCCGGCGAGACGCTGGCCGAGATCGCTAACACCTACGCGGTCAACGTATCGATGATTTCGCGGCTGAGCCGAAAGTCTACGGATCGTTAACAGCGCAACGCCGCTATCGGCCACATGCTCGCCGCCGGCCAGTCGTGGAGCACGATCCAGGCCGCCACGGGCTGCTCGCGAGCGACAATCGCCAAGATAGCCAAGCGCGGTCAGAAGGCCGCATGAGGCCATACCGCCTTTGCGCGCTCGCGTGGAGAATGGTCTTTTTGCTGGTTTCCGGGGAACAACAGACTTGGCAACGCGTCTGTTTGGGGCCCCCAGCCGATAGGTTAGCCCCAACCGCTGGAGGAAAACTCGCAAAATCTATTGCGATGATCGGACGACGACAGGCATAATTTCCTGGATAGTTTGGACGGACCCGACTGCGATGGAAAAACTTCGAAAAGCAGATCAGATCTTGCCTACCCGGGCAGCTGGCTACATCCGCGGTGAGATCACCGCAACTCCATTGGAGTTTGTGAAAGAAATTAGGACGGGACTATTTAACCGCTTGCGGCATAGACAGATCAGTGACCGCGCTTACGAGCTCTGGGAGCAAGGCGGCCGGCCTATGACGGGGCGCGACCTAGATTTTTGGCTGGCGGCAGAGCGAGAGATCGATGCGCGATAGCCAAAGCTAGATACTCGAAACCCATACTCCACCCGCCAGCGCGCCACGCCCGTGCGTTGGTGCGCCTCCGCGGGCCCGGAAGTTCGGTCTCAGAAAGGGCTGCTCAGAAGGCGCGGCAGGACCACTATTGGCATCGGCGATATTCGACTGGCGGGCTATGTTTTCCGGTGGGTTGCTCATCGCGACCCGTTGCATTTGGAAGCGCGGCTAACCTGGCCCGGCTTGGTCGTCGTCACGCTGCGAGTCGCCTACGTTGCTACCCCGGTCATTCGCGCCGTCAGAGCTGATGTTGCCATCCGCTTCCGTGGACTCGGGGCTGTTCGTCCGATTCAGGAGAAGCTGTCTGCGCATCTCGACGAGGCGCGCGCGGCAATATTCCCGGTATAGAAAATCGAAAATGGCGGGCGGCAAGACCGAGCCCTCCGTTGAATGGCGTGCGGTACCACAGCCTCGCCGCGCCGCATGTGAACGGGATCACACGCGATCTATTCCCTGGCGCTGATGGGTCCGGCCTCGTTGCCGTAGCTTCGGGTCGACATTCAGTTGCACGCTTCCAGCGCGTGGCGTGAGTCGGCCGGCCTCCAGGACCCGCCGAATGGACGGCGGCTGGACGGCCTCCGCACGCGCCGCTGACGACCGCCCCGGCTAGCGCTCTCTCCTGCGAAGATGCACGAGTTACGTACAAAACACGTGCAAAATCAATGGCTTATTGATTTGTTCATGAGATCGCCTATATAGAACGGAGATAGAACGAAATTGCGGGCCGGGTAGGACGCAAAATGGCTGACATAGCCGCACGTTTGAAGATCGATGGGCGAACATCTCTCGGCCGCGCGTTGAAGGCCGCTGACGCCCGCCGACGCGAGATTGCCGAGGGCCTCCTTGCCGATCTCCGATCGCGCGCCGTCAATGCGCGACCGAATTTGGGCCGCGAATACGGCCGCGTTGGTGTTTCTAGCCGAGCGAGCCGAGGCACGCGGCGAGGACAGTGCCGAACTGCGGCGCCAGACCACGGCTCTGGCCGGCGCCTTGCGAGGATTCTTATCGATGCCTGAAAACGTCTTCATTGCGATTAACGACGAAGCGCTTCATTCAAAATCGAAAATCTACATTGGACGGGCTTTGGCGCGCAAAGGCGGGGGCGACCTCGACGAATATCAGCTTTGGGCTTACCTTCGAGATGCTCCGCTCGCTCGCCGAGAACTGCGATTTGCTCAGGATCGTTCTGGAGCGCAAAAAGGATCAAATTTGCCGTCTGCCGTGGACCATTCGCGCCCGACACGATGGTCCAGCACACCGGAGACCGAAACTATCAGCGTTACCGGCGGCACAGCGTGAGCGCATTCGATCGTTGACAGCGTTTTTCAGGGAGCCGGACTACCTTTTGTCCTTCAGCACCTGGTTGCGGAGCTTGCTTGAGGATCTCCTCGTCATCGATGCGCCGTCGCTGTTCTGCAAACGCGATGGGCTCGGACGTCTCGTCAGACTTCAAATCACCGATGGTGCTACCATAAAGAGGATCATCGATCCCCACGGACGGACACCGGAGCCGCGCCTCTGGGATGATGGCGCGGACGCGTCCTCGCAGAGGTATGTCATCCAAGGGAATGTCGCGTTTCCTGCAGCCTATCAGCAATTACTTCACGGCTTGCCGGCAGCGAATCTCACGGTGCGGGACTTGGTCTACCGGCCGATGAACCTGCGACCAGGTCACGTCTTCGGCTTCTCCCCGACGGAGCAGATACTCCGCACGGTCAACATCGCAATCCGGCGGGCACAGTATCAGTGCGAATATTACGAAAGCGGTAATCAGCCGGAGGCGTTGTTTTCCTTACCTGCGAGCTGGACCGTACCAAGTGCAGAGATTTCAAGATTACTAGGACAACCTGCACAGCGGAAACCTCGCGACGCGTCGCCGGATGAAATTCTTGGCCACTGATAACGGAAGCAACTCATACATTCCGATCAAGGAATCAGCGCTTACCAACGAAATGGACGCGTGGTTGGCACGCGTCATTTGCCTGGCCTTCTCCTACCCCGTCTCAGCGCTGGATCAACAAGTCAATCACGCGACTGCCCAGCAGGCCGAGCGCACCGCCGAGGAAGAAGGCGTGGAGCCGACCAAGCAGTGGTTCAGCGATCTCGCGAACGACGTCATCCGTAGCGAGACCGGCTTCGATGACGTCGAGTTTGCCTGGATCGAGAAAGACGAGGTCGACCAGAAGCGGCAAGCCGAGATTTTGACATCGTATGTCGACTCCGGCGTGCTGACCATCGATGAGGCCCGCGAGCGTATCGGCGAAGAGCCCAGCCCAGATCCAATGGCGAGGGTCTTGGCGGTCAAGACCGCAACAGGCCGCGTGCCGATCACCAGTCAGCGCAACACCAGTCGCTCTGTGCTGTCTTAATCTTCTCAAAGGGAGGCTCAGAATGAGCAAACGACCTTCGAAGCGAATCCGCTCCACCTATAAGGCGTATACTACCAACCCCGCGACGTGGGCGAGCGTCGATTTCTGCGGCTACTATTTCGGCAATGATCGGCCGTTCCGCTTCAATGTCTGGGCCGGAGCCGAAGGTTTGTGCGTGTATGGCGTTAAAGGTGAGATGTCTCACTATCAGGCGGTGGAGACGGCCTTTTCGATATTGACCGCGGCGGCATTTCTGGACGGACTTACAGACAAAGAGCGAGAGAGGCTCAGGGAGATCGTGGCGATGGAGCCTATGTTCAACCGGCCGGCCGACGCCGAGCGCATCGCCGCGCGCTGATCGCGCCGCTCGCTTCACAGCAGCAAAGGCCCGCCGCTAACCCGGCGGGCTTTTCCGTTTTTCAATCACGTTTGCGTATAATTCCTTACCAAGACTGCGCCAGCGCCTTCCCAAGATTATCGACCGAAATTAATCAGCAACATCAACGTTGGGTGTGCGTAGGGACCCTTGTTGCGGCGACATGACATTTGCTGGAAATTGGCTGCACCCGTGCAATATTTTAGGCGTGCGTAATCTACACGGGAGCACGCTTGTGAATCAGTCCAACGAAATGGCGACTTTGTCGCTGAAGATCCCCGACGACGTTCGTACGTTGTTGAAGGCGTGGGCCGCGCACAACGTCAGCAGCATGACGTGCGAGCTCGTTCGCGCTGTGCGCGAGCGAGCCGAGCGCGAGCAGCAGAAAGAGGCAGCGCGATGAGCGAGACAACGAAGGAGCCTCTTTACGGCGAGACCAACACTGGCGATGCCAGCACTTTGAACGATGACGAGATCGAGGAGATGATCCGTGATCTGTTCGATGAACACCTAAGCGAAGAACTCTGCCGCCAAGCGTCTGAATGGCTGAACCTGCGCCTCGACGTCTATCAAGCATGCGTCGAGCTTGGCTTGGCGCCCAACGCCGCCTTGAAGGAAGGAAAACGGCCAGTTGTGGCCAAGAAGGTCGCCCGCGCCAAGGGTGCCCGTAGACAATCGCGGACTGCAGCCCTGGCCCGCAAGAAGAATCGCGGTGGCAAGGGCAAGAGCGGCGGCGGAGGCGGCGGCTAGTCCAAGATGCGTAAGCAGACCGCTCTTCCTCCACATTGCCGCCGCGCTTGATCAGGCGCGAGGCGGCGGCGGCCTATATCTCCGTCAGCCCGAACACCTTCGACAAGATGATGGAGGAGGGTCGCATGCCGCGCCCTCGCGTGCTGGCCGATCGGCGGCAGGCTTGGGACGTCAGGGAACTTGACATCGCCGTCCATAGGTTGCCCCATCAAGGCGAGCTCGCCGCCTCCGATGAGGGCTGGACATGAGAAAGCGCCGCCGGCTGCCCCAGCACGTCGAGGCCAACGCCGTAAAGGGCAAAGTCTACCTCTCGTTCCGCGTGCGCAGTCAGGACGGACCGCGCATCCTAAGCTGCGGAAGCTGCTCCTCTCGCAGCGGTGCATCTGCATTCCTTGACAGAAGATGACCTGATAACGTGGCGCGAGGGTTTGCCGGAGGACTTAAAGATCACGACCAAGCAGCGGTTCGTGAATGACCTCAAGGCCGCACTAAATGCCGCGTGGCCACGGCTTTCCGCAGATCGGAAGAAACTAAATCCGACGTTCCTGGCCATTGTGAAGGCCGGCTTCAAAGCCGAGCGGATCGATGATGAGGATGATGTCTCGGTTGCTCGGGATAACCAGATCCTCACGGATGAGGAAGTTGGGTCCGTCCTTCAAGCTGCGTGTGAAGTCGATCAGGAGCAAGGATTCGATGGCGATCTATATCGGATCGTCGTGTGTCTGGCCGCGACCGGCGCGCGGTATGCCCAAGTCAGGCGAATGCGCGTTGGCGACGTACAGGTTTCGGCACGGCGTCTGATGGTGCCGGGCTCCTACAAGGGGCGCGGCGGCAATAGCGGCTCAGACCCGGTCCCGGTGGGCGACGATGTGATTGAGGTGCTTTTGCCCGCAATCGCCGGACGGCCAAACGATGCACCTCTTTTCGAGCGGTGGATCCATGAACAGCAGCCGGGAGGTATCGCCTGGAAGAAGTCTGAACGCGGTCCGTGGAAAAGAGGCGAACTTGCACGTCCCTGGAAGGCCATTCGCGAGCGCGCCGGTATGCCGGAGGTGATTCCCTATGCTTTGCGGCACTCAAGCATCGTGCGCGGTCTCCGAAAGGGCTTGCCTATCCAGCAGGTCGCCAAACTGCACAACACCTCAGTCAAAATGATCGAGCGGCACTACGCGAAATACATTGCGACCGCCCTGGAAGACCTCGCCAGGGCGGCGGTCGTGCCCCTGGTGCTGCGGAGAGCCGATGGGAAAACGGGGGTAAGGGATAACCTGCGGTCTTGATCGGTGCGCCTCAAGGCCTCCCTCCACCTCGCAATATAATAGTCGGTCAATCTCGCCGGACTTCTGATTTAGACCCGATCCGACCTAAATTCGACGGGCGCGGTTGCCTGGCTAAGATTTCCGATGATGGTGTCGGCGGGCTCGCTAGGCATGCCGCTAATGATCTTTGAAACAGACATCCATTTATAGTTTGGCCGCCCCTTTCGCCGCGTCCACGGCGTCCATCCCCGTCTGCCTGACGCGGTCCAGCGCCTCGTCGCCAAGATCGGTGAATTCCGCCCTCACGGTATCCGAGGCTTCGCGAAGGCTCTGTGCCAGGGCCTGCGTGCGCCTGCCGAAGTCATTCTTCACATCGTCGCTCAGCCTCCCCATCGTCTCGGATTCAAGCGCCGTCACCCGGAATGCTCCCGCAACCGCCGAGCCGATCGCTATGCCAACGGCTCCGAGCAGCAGAGGCTGCCGTTCGAATGCGCCGGCCAGCGAGGATCGCGCCTTTTCGTAAGTTTGCTTCCCGGCCGATGAATCGGCGATCCCGCTCAGGGTCTCCTGCGCAGAGGCGATGCCATCGTTTAGACGCCCTTTCACCTTCTCCGCCGTGTTTGACACTGCGTCGGACGCGGCGCCCGCGGCCTTGCGCATGGCACCGGCCGTCTCGTGTGCTTCGTCGTCCAGATCCGGGGCGGTCGGCGGAGATGTCTCAAAGACCGATGCGGCGGATTGCGCGGCCTTGGCACCGAGATCCTTGGCCGGCGCCATCGCGGCCGTGAACGATTTGGCAGCCGTCCGCATCTTCTCGTCACCGGTTATCAGCCAAAGCAGGCCACCTCCGACCAAGGCCGCCGCCAGGGGATTATCCTTCGCAGCTGCCAACAGACTATCGACAAAACCGGGCTTTTCGCTGCTCATCGCGCCATTCCCTTCACGGTATTCTTGTCTTTCTCGAGTTGCCGCATCGTCTCACCGGGTATCAGCTTTTTCGGATCCAACCGATTCATCCCGATCGCGATCAGAAGTCCCGCGAGGGCCGCGGCCACCACGGCTGACGTCAAATAGGACAGCGGCTGCGACCAGCCGGCGGAAATCAAAGCGGCCGAGAGGGCAAGCAGCGCCATCACCAGGGCGGGGATGACGAGGATGGCGCCACCGGCCAGAAAGCAGATTGCGCCAGCCATGGTCCGCGTCTTTTCGGTCAATTCCGCCTTGGCGAGATCGAGTTCG
Source organism: Bradyrhizobium sp. Arg816 (assembly GCF_029989365.1). GTDB lineage: Bacteria > Pseudomonadota > Alphaproteobacteria > Rhizobiales > Xanthobacteraceae > Bradyrhizobium. Next base: position 96,149 of record NZ_JAPRAQ010000007.1, read on the forward strand.
TTCTGGAAAAGCTTCGCGGCCTGTGAAAGCGCATCGCCGAAAAGGCCTGATACCGCTCGCAGATCGTCTCGTCCGGTCTTGACGTCGTCTTGAATGGTCATGTCAACTCGCCGCTCTCTGATTGATCTGCCGGTGCGATGATCTCGCGATGGCTCATCCGCCGGATCCGCCGGACCGCGCATTGTCGTTCCCTGAAGACGCCGATCGATCGTGTCCCTGCGATGAAGAACCGCCGTCTGAGGCCCGCAGAAAACGCACGGCGGCAAAGCCCGCGAGAACCGATAGGCCGAGGAAGGCAGCCGGCTGACGCTTGGCGAAACCGGTGGCGTTGTCGACGAGATCTCGGAAGCTGCCGTTGCGAATCTTCTCGCCAGCACCTTCGACGTATTCCGCCGCCGAGTTGATCCCCTTTGCCGCGAAAGGTGCATCGTTTTCGAACGCGCGTGCGGCCTCCCGGATGTTGCCGGCGAAACGCTCGATGAAATCAGCACTGGATTGCTGTTTGCCGCGCGCACGGTCCTGAAACTGATCGACGGCCCCGGACGCCACGTCCTTCGCCGCATCCGCCGCTTCCGCGAATTTCTCTCGCGCTGTATCGGTGGAAGCCCGAAGGGCCTCGCCGGCGCGCTCCTTCATTTCGGCTCCCGCGTCCTGCATCTGGTCCTTCAACCGCTCCGACAGAGGGGCATCCGGCGTTTGGGCGGCATTTCTCTGGTTCAGGTCGAGATCGCTCATCGGGTGCCTCTTCAGGTATTCGAGTTCGTGGTATTGGGCTTACGGGTTTGATCAAAGGCGGCCGCGACGATGCCGTCTGCCGCTTCTTTCAGTCTCTCTGCGACGCCTTCCGTCATGCGACTGGCGTGTCTTCCGAGATCCGCGTCGGCGATGCTGGAAGCGACGGCATCTGCGGCCGACAGCGCCGCGTCCTTTGCGGCCTCGAAACCTGACGCCGTGGCATCGTTCGCGGCCTGTCTGACGTTGCCACTCGCCTGCCCCATAACCTTGGTCTCGGCATCGGTTGGCGGGAGTGCCGCGGCAATAATCGCGCCGATCGCGATACCCAGACCGCCGATCAATGCGGCGTTGTCACCGATGACCTCGCGCGCCTCTGCGGGGGCCTGTTGGGCGGTATCCCTGGCCGCATCGGCCGTCTCTTTTGCGCCGCTACGCAGGCGTTCGAACGCGTCCTTGGCCGCATCCCTGGCTGCGTCGGCGCCGTCCGACGCCTTGCCAGCAAGAGTGTCGAAGGTATGGGTCGCCTTGTCCTTGAGAACGCCGGCGGCGTCAGCGGCGGTATCGGCCAGTCCCGCAGCTCCGCCGCGGACTGAAGACGCAGTCTGCTGAACATTGTCCTGAAATCCCTGCGCGGCTGTCCTGGATTGATCCAGAACCTGCCCCGCCTGATCCTTGAGGGGATCGACCGCGTCCTGGACGCGGGCACGCACCGTCTTGGAGGTGAGAGCGAGTCCAGCGCCTATCATGAGCAGAGGCAGGGGCACGCCGCGCGCCATCCGCATGAGCGGCAGCGCCACAGCAGCACCGGCCGCAAGGCTCTGAATGGGATTCTCCAGCGCCTTGTCCTTGAGATCGCTGATCCACGTATGAGTCTTCCGACCGACGAAGTCGGAAACTTCGGACTTGATATGCTCCGGCGAAACCGCGTGGCGAATGTCTTGCGCCGTCTCGGTGATGCTGTCCTTCAACCGGTCGACCGTCGCCGCCAGCTCGGCACGGCTGCGCTCGGATTCGCGCCGGAGCTCCTCTACGGATCGTGTCATCGCATCGCCTCGCTCGATTTTCTGAATGGCTGCGAGACGAACTCACGCTATGTTGATTCGTTCCTACTTGCTTCCTTCGTGTGGCCACGGATAGACGCCGCTTCTGCGGCGGCCGAAAGACGGGGCATGACGAGCTCCCAGGAAGCCGGGGCGGCCAGTTGGCCTTCGTTGTCGCCCGTGCTTAGCCTAGCGATTTGTGAACCGCCGTGGCAGCAACCGCGGCGTGCCCCGTCGCAACGGATATCTGGTGAAGATCTGAAACGACATCTCCCGCCGCGTAGACTCCCTCGACCGTCGTCTGTTGGTGCCCATCCACCACCAGACAACCGACCTCGTTTGCAGCGGCGCCCAGTCGGACGGCGAGCTCCGATCCGACAGAGCAGCCCAGAGCGGGGTAGAGCACATCGAACGTCCCCGCACCGTTCGATCCACTGGAAACGTGGATCGACCCGGCCTTGATCTCCAATTGGCTATCAGCGAGCTGGACCGAGATTCCTGCCTCTTCGGCTTCCGCCAAATGCTCGGCGGTGGGGGCTCCGGTAACGACCAAGGTGACTCGGTCGGAATAGTGCCGCAGAAATCTCGCCTTTGCGAGAGCGCCTGCTCCCTGGCCCATCACGGCTATACGCCGATCGATGGCTTCGTAGGCGTCGCATACTGGACAATAGCGGACTATACCTGCAAGGACCGCCTTTTCCACGCCGTCGATATCCGGAGCCTCATCCACGATGCCCGTTGCAAACAGCACACGACGTGCGCGAATCTCGAGATCGCGATAGACGGCTCGAAAACCGATGTCGGATTTTTCCAGGAAGGAAATCCGTTCCCGCACAAGCTCGACATCGTAAGACTTGGCTTGACATCGCAGCAGATCGAGCAGCTCTCGGCCCGAGACGCCGGAAGGAAATCCGGGATAATTATGGCTCTTGGGGATCCAGGCTGCCCGGCTTTTTCCCTCGTCGAAGACGGCTACGCGCCTCCGGTATCGCGCCAGATAGATTGCGACGGTGAGGCCGGCGGGACCGCCGCCCACGATCAGACAATCCAATACGCCCCTCACAATCCCACCGAGCTCCACTTTGGAAGCTGCCCCGAGCAGGGACCGTTCGGAACGGTTGCGGCGGCCGCGACGACCATTGTAAACGCCCTCATATTAACTTTGCTGATTTGCTTGGTGCGATTCAATTCCGTACCTCATCGGAGGTTGCTCGGGTCGGCGTATCAACGCGCAGCCATCAGGATGCCTGGACCTGTGCGCGCTCTTGCTCGACTTCCTCGGCGTCCTTCTTGTCGACGTCCATGAGGTCGTCATCGGCATTCCCGACTGCCTTCAGGAGTTCGTCGAGCTTGGCATGAATGGCCTGAGTGTCGCGATGCTCGGCGCGCTGGATGAGGAGTGTCATCCCCCAGGTCGCGAGCGTTGCGAACGAATGCCATTCCAATCCGTTGCCCAGGACGAGCCAGCAAGATCCGTAGGCCAGGAAGACGACGAATGCCGCCGGCCGCGAGGTCGCTACGCCAATTTTGGTAAGCCAGCCCTTGAGATCCGCGGATGACATGTCAGCCAACGTGATCCAGCACAGCCCGTTCCACCAACGATGGTCATGCGACAATGCACCATTGCCAAGAACTGCGCGTCTTTGGAACCTGTCGATCCGCTCTGCTTTGCCAAGGACGAACGAACGGAGCATGAAATGGGCTTGAGTGAGGAAGACATTCGCAGCAGGGCCTATTTTCTTTGGAAGCAGGCTGGCGAACCCGCAGGGGCGATGGACGACCTCTGGTACAAGGCGGAGGCCGAGTTGTTGGCCGAGCGATCCGAACAGGGTGAGGTCCCGCAAGGAATGACGGACAATCTACCGCTGTGATGACCGGCTCTCGAACCGACAGTCGACGGTGTCTCATGCGACAGCAGCGCGGACCTGGGTGGCCTCGGCTTAGGAACCATCCTCCCTTTGCGGCGTCGCTTCTTTTTGAGGGAGGACGCGTTGCACGGCTCGCAGTTCAGGCGCCAAGCGAACCTGCCGCACGCGGTCGTCGGCGTCGATTGTCGCGACCAGGACGGGCGACTTGCTGCCCGCACGCTTGCTGAAGAGACCCCCGTAGCCCTGGCGTACAACGGAACGACGCTTGCGGTTGTGATGGCGACACCCGCCGATCTCACCGATCTCGCCATAGGGTTTAGCCTGACGGAGGGAATTATTGCCGGGCCTTCCGAGATCGAGGATTTGGACATCGTCCGGCACGGGGACAGCGTGGAGCTGCGGATGTGGCTCACATCCGACCGGAGTGATCGCCTTGCAACGCGGCGGCGGCGTCTGGTAGGCCCAACGGGTTGCGGCCTCTGTGGTATCGAAAGCCTGGCCGACGCCTGTCCGCCCGTTCCCCACATTACAAACCACCTGTCGCTTACCGCCGAGGACATTTCGTCTGCCGTGCATGCGCTGACAGCGGCGCAGGATATCAATCGTGCGACCCGAGCAACGCACGCAGCCGGGCTATATCGGCCTGGCTTAGGGTTGTTGCTGCTGCGTGAAGATGTCGGCCGGCATAATGCCCTCGATAAGCTCGCGGGAGCGATGGAAGCAGAGGGCGTGACCGGGTCCTCTGGCGCGCTCATTCTCACCAGCCGCGTGTCGATCGAACTGGTGCAAAAGGCTGCAGCCATCGGCATCGGCATTCTGATCGCGGTCTCTGCCCCGACCGCACTCGCCGTCCGAACTGCGACCGCGTCGGGAATCACGCTGGTCGGCGTCGCGCGCGGCAGCGAGTTCCAAGTCTTCAGCCAGCCCGGAAGCTTACGGTAAGGAATCCGAACTCGCAGGAACCAAGCCGAAGCGCATCGATTTATAGTTCCCTTGAGCTGACGGGTCAGATGAAGCGGATGACCAGCATTCTCCTCGCAGTTGTGGCGGCCCTGGCGGGCTGCCAGCGGGAGCAGCGGCAGTTGCGGCTCGACCCGCCGACAGCCGATGCGCTCGACAAGATCGCGTTGATGCCGAATGGCATCGCCGGCGCCCCACCGCGGGTCTATTTCGCACTGGGCAAGCCTTACGAGGCCAATGCCTACAATCTGAGCCAAGGCAAACGACTGTATTCGTGGTTCGGCTGCAAGAGCTGTCACGGCGACGGTCAGGGTGGGAGCGGGCCGAGCTTCCTTGACGGCTGGTGGTACTACGGCCCCGAGATGGTCTCCATCTTCGCCTCGATCCGGGATGGGCGGCCCCACGGCATGCCGTCGTTTCGAGACAAGATGACGACGGATCAGATCTGGCAGCTTGCGGGCTATGTACAGACCATCGGCTCCTATGAAGGCAAGACCGCTGCGCCGAGCCGGAACGACGAGAAGCAGACGCGACCTGCCGAAAATCGCGCACCGGCCAAACTGCGATTTGATCAGGGCCCCTCGCCGGTCCATTTGGATCAGGGACCGACGCCGTGATCCGCGCCCTGAGCAAGATCTGTTTGAGCGCGATGCTCGCCGTGCCGCTGGCCGCGTGCGGCAGCAATTGGCAATCCGCGCTCGACGTTCACGGCACCTCGGCAATCAGCCTGAAGCATCTCATCCTTCTGATCGTCGCAGTCTGCTCCGTCGTCTGGATGCTGGTAATGGTCGCGCTGATCTGGGCTTTGTGGCACCGGCGGGAAGGCCTGTCGACACCACCTCAGCCTGGCCGCGAACGGCGCATGACCATCGCGGTCATCGGCGCCGTCATCGTCACCGCCGTCATCATCGGCACCTTCACCATCATGAGCTTCTTTGCCACGCGCAGTCTCAGCGTCGCCGGCCAGGACGAACTGACGATCCGGGTGCGCGGCCTGCAATGGTGGTGGGGCATCGAGTATCTCGGCCCGGATCCATCCCGGCGATTCGAGACCGCCAACGAGATCCACATTCCGGTTGGCCGCAGCGTGCACCTCAAGCTTGAGGGCCTCGACGTGATCCATTCATTCTGGGTCCCGAGCCTCGCCGGCAAGCAAGACCTGATCCCGGGCCGCTCCAATGAGCTCACGATCCGGGCGGAGCAGCCTGGCGTGTATCGCGGTCAGTGCGCGGAATATTGCGGCATGCAGCACGCGCACATGGCGCTGCTGGTGATCGCGGAGTCGCAGGACGATTTCGACAAATGGGCGAACGCGGAGCGGAATGCGGCGGCCCAGCCTGTCGAAGAGGAGGCGGCTGCGGGAATGCAGACGTTCCTGACGAAGCCGTGCGCGGCCTGCCACACCATCCGTGGCACCATTGCAGCCGGCACCACGGGGCCCGATCTCACCCATGTCGGCAGCCGCCGGACCATCGCGGCGGGGCTGTTCGAAACCACGCGCGGCTCGCTCGCAGCCTGGATCGCCGATCCACAGACCATCAAGCCGGGCAATAACATGCCGATGGTGCCGCTCGCACCGGAAGAGTTGCGCGATGTCTCTGCTTATCTGGCGAGCCTGAAATGAACATGCCCGCCAAAGCGTCCGACACGCGCGACATCGACATCCAAGGCTCGTGCCTGACAGAGGCGTTGACTGAGACATGGAAGACGCCGCCCGGCATCTGGGGCGCGCTCACCACCGTCGATCACAAGATCATCGGCCGCCGCTACATCTTCACGGCCTTTGTCTTCCTCGTGCTCGGAGGAGTCCTCGCCGTGCTGATGCGGATCCAGCTCGCGCAGCCAGAGGCGCGCCTGCTTGGTCCCGACCGCTATAATCAGATCTTCACCATGCACGGCGCCAACATGATGTTCCTGTTTGCCGTGCCTGTAATGGAGGCCGTGGCGGTCTATCTGGTGCCGCTGATGGTCGGCACCCGCAACATCGCCTTCCCTCGCCTCAACGCATTCTCCTACTGGATCTATCTTGCCGGCGGCGCGCTGCTCTGGATTGCCTTTGCGCTCGACATGGGACCGGACGTCGGCTGGTTCGCCTATGTGCCGCTATCCGGGCCGCAATATGCCGCCGGCAAGCGCGCCGACATCTGGGCACAGATGATCACCTTTACCGAAGTCTCCGCGCTCGCAGTCGCTGTGGAGATGGTGGTCACCGTCTTCAAGCAACGCGCGCCGGGCATGACGCTCGACCGCATCCCCGTGTTCGTGTGGGCGATGCTGGTGACGTCCTTCCTGATCATCATGGCGATGCCGGCGATCATGGTCGCCAGCACCAGCCTGATCCTCGACCGCCTCGTCGGCACGCACTTCTTCAATCCGGCCGAGGGCGGTGACGTGCTGCTCTGGCAGCATTTATTCTGGTTCTTCGGCCATCCCGAGGTCTACATCATCTTCCTGCCGGCGGCCGGCATGGTCTCGACCATGATCGAACCGTTCGCGAGGCGACCGGCCTTCGGCTATCTCGGTCTGGTGATGGCGCTGATTGCAACCGGCATCCTCGCCTTCGGCCTGTGGGTGCACCACATGTTCGTGGCGGGTCTGCCACGACTAGGTGAGAGCTTTTTCACGGCGTCCAGCATGGCCATCGCGATCCCTGCCGGCATTCAGATCTTCTGCTGGCTGGCGACGCTGTGGGACGGCAGGCCGGTGTTCAAGACGCCGCTCCTCTTCATCATCGGTTTCTTCGTCACCTTTGTCATCGGCGGCCTTACCGGGGTGATGGTTGCCTCCGTCCCGTTCGACACCCAGGTGCACGACACGTATTTCGTCGTCGCGCATTTCCATTATGTGCTGGTCGGCGGCGCCGTTTTCCCGCTACTGGGCGCCATCCACTATTGGTTTCCCAAGCTCACCGGACGGATGATGAGCGAGACGCTTGGGCAGTGGTCGTTCTGGCTGATCATCACCGGCTTTAACGCCACCTTCTTTCCAATGCATATCCTCGGATTGGAGGGCATGCCGCGGCGAATCTACACCTATCAGCCCGACCTGCCTTGGCACGCTCTTAATGTGTTCGCGAGCCTCAGCTCCATCGTGCTCACCGCCGGGTTCTTGGTGTTCTTCATTAATGTCATCCGGAGCGCGTGGGCCGGCGACGTCGCTTCCGACAATCCCTGGGATGCAGCCACTTTGGAGTGGGCCACCTCGTCGCCTCCGCCCAGCTTCAATTTTGCGATGATCCCCGTCGTCAATAGTTTGCATCCGCTCTGGGATTGCCGCGATGCGCTTGCTGTGGCAAAGGGCCTGCGTACCGATCGGCGCGAGCTGGTGGTGACGTCGCTCAATACTGCCGAACCACAGGCGCGCGAGGCCTCGCCGCGGAATTCGATCTGGCCACTGCTGACGGCGATCGCAACCAGCATCATGCTGATCTGGTCGATATTCACGCCCTGGGCGGTGGTGTGGGGCTCGATCCCGATCGCGATCGCCCTGATCGGCTGGTTCTGGCCCAAGGGAACGCCGGAGGACGAGGCATGAGGGAAAGGATCGTGCTCGATCTCCGCAAGCTGCCGCTACACGGGATGGGGACACAGAGTGCCACCTGGTGGGGCACGCTCGCCTTCATGCTGATCGAGGGCACCGGCTTTGCCCTGGCGATCGCCGTCTACCTCTATCTGATGAGCCTGGCGACCACTTGGCCGATCGACGCTCCCCCACCCGATCTGCTTCCCGGCACATTGGTGACGCTCATTCTGCTCGTCAGCCTGGTGCCCAACATCCTGATCTCGCGCTGGGCGGAGCAGCAAGACCTGCGCAAGGTCAGGATCGGCCTTGTCGTCATGTCGATCCTGGGAATCGCGCCGCTGATCGTGCGCGTCTTCGAATTTCCTGCGTTGCGGATCAGTTGGGACACCAATGCCTACGGCTCCGTGGTTTGGCTCCTGCTGGGCCTCCACACCACGCACATCATCACCGACCTCGCCGACACCCTGGTCCTCGCCGCGCTGATGTTTACGCGCCACGCGCAAAATGCCCGCCGCTTCGGCGACGTCCAGGACAACGCCATGTATTGGAACTTTGTCGTTGCGGCGTGGCTTCCGATCTATGGCTGCATCTATTGGCTGGCACGGCTATGAGCGCATCAAAATTCCTGACCCATCTCACGATCTGGGCCGGCCTCTGGTTCGCCGCCGTGATCTGGGCCGTCAATATGCAGCTTGGACAAATCCCGCCCGATGTCGATTGCCGATCAACGCTGCATGTCTCCGCCATCATCTCCCTTGCAGGCGCAATCTTGACGGCTCTGTCGGGCGTCGCGTCGTGGTCTTGCGCAAGAAGGCTGGGGGTCGCGAGCGCGCCCGCTCATACGATCGATTTCGCCAGAGCGGTCAGCGCCCTTTCCGCCTGCCTCTTCACCTTTGCTCTTGCGATGCAGGGCGGGGCCTCTCTGGTGCTGACGGGATGCGAAAGATAGCGGCAATCACGGCTGGCCTGCTGGCGGGTGGTGCGGCACATGCCCACGAGCTGACCCCGGACGTGAGCGGCGCGCGTTGGACGCTCGATCCCTGGATCGTCCTCCCTCTCATGGTTTTTGGTCTCATGTACGGCGTCGGCGCGCTTGTTCTGCTCCGGCGACGGGCTCGTGTTCCTGGTGCCGGACTCTGGCAAGTCGTTGCCTGCGCCGCCGGCTGGCTCTCGCTGATCGCAGCGCTGGTGTCGCCGCTGCACTGGCTTGGCGAACGGCTGCTCAGCTTTCACATGATCGAGCACGAGATCCTGATGGCCGTAGCCGCGCCGTTGCTGGTGATCGCGCGACCGGTTGGAACGCTATTGTGGTCCCTGCCCCGCCGCGTTCGCCTGTCGATCGGCCGCTGGATGCGGCTGCCTGCCACCGACGCCGTGTGGGGCTTTTTCAGCGCCGGTCGCACCGCAACGATCCTGCACGGAATGGCGATCTGGGGCTGGCACGCGCCGCTCCTGTTCGACGCAGCCGTTTCCAACCTCCTCCTGCACCGGGCGCAGCATCTCAGCTTCTTCCTGACGGCCGTCCTGTTCTGGTGGTCGGTGTTCAGGCGTAGTGAAACCGGGGCCGCCGCCTGGCATGTCTTCATCACCATGCTGCACACCAGCGTGCTCGGCGCCTTGATGGCGCTTGCGCCGCATCTGCTCTACCGGGAGCAACAGGAGGCTGCGGGGGCGTGGGGGCTCACTCCGCTGGAGGACCAGCAGCTGGCCGGCATCATCATGTGGGTGCCGGCGGGAACGATCTACGCCGGTGCGGCCCTGACCCTGATTGCGCTTTGGATCACGCGTGCCGCCAAGCAAACGGAGCGAACCGATGCCCTTCACGCGCAGTAGAATGCTTATCGCCCTGATCGTCGCAGCCGGCGTACTGACTGCCTCCGCCGTGGCAGGCGGGCTCGCCCAAAGTTACCGCAAGCAGACCGAGAATACCGCCCGGGCCATGACCGCCGGCGATCCAGCCCGGGCGCCTGCCCTGATCCGCCGCTATGGCTGCGCCGGATGTCATACCATTTCCGGCATCCCCGGCGGCGACGGTCAGGTCGGAAGCTCTCTCGCCGATCTGCGTCAACGCGTCTATATCGCTGGTGTGGTGACCAACTCGCCCGACAATCTCATAGGATGGATCGTAACGCCGCAGGCTTTCTCGCCGAGGACAGCGATGCCGGCCACGGGGATCAGCGAGGCGGAGGCTCGCGATGTCGCGGCCTATCTCTATGCGCAGTGAGGATCAGGGACGAGGCGTCGGCCGGGGCGGCAGCGACTTCACATAGACGGCGATCGCCTTGCGATCGCTGTCCGGCAACATCGCCGTATTCGTGACGACATCGGCCATCGACGAGCCGACGCGGCCATGATTGGGCGTATTTCCGGTCTGCAACATCGCCGCCACCTGCTGCTCCGACCAGTCACCGATCCGTGCCGGCGTGATGTTGGGATAGAAGCCGGTGCCTTCAGGATCTTGCCCCCCGGCATAGCGGGTCCCTGGTTTAATGCCGCCGAACAGATCTCGTGATGAATGGCATTCCGCGCAGTGAGCCACCGCCTCGGTCAGATACCGCCCCCGATTCCAGGACTCGTCATGTCCGGCATCGACCACGATCGGTCCAGGCTTGAAGTAGAGAAGCTTCCAGAACCCCACAAAGCGGCGAATGCCAAAAACCAGATTGAGCTCGTGATCAGGCGCACGCCCCTTCACGGCGGGGAGCGTGCGCAGATAGGCCATGAGATCTTGGACGTCCTCGGAACGCATGTGCGTGAAGCTCGAATACGGAAACACGGGATAGTAGTGGCGACCGTCGGGAGAAACACCGCGCAGCAGCGCGTTGGCGAGATCCTTCGCAGTCCAGCGTGCGATGCCGTCTACCGGATCCATCGAAATATTGGGTGCGCGAAACGTGCCAAAGGGCGAGGTGAGCGCTAATCCGCCGCCGAGATGCAAGCGATCAGCTTGTCCCGGCGAGGCGTGGCAGGAGGCGCAGTCGCCGGCTGCAAAAATGAGCTTCCCGCGTGCGGCATCGCCGGCGGTGTCAGAGACACGGCCTACCTCTGCCGAAGTGAAACGCACGGGCGCAGTCAGGAACCAGATCCCCGCAGCGGCGGCCACGATCGCGGAGGCTGCTGAGATCACCCAGAGGCGTCTGCGCATTTTTCTCCTCGTTCGCCGCCGACGCCAAGTCCGTGGTCAGATCACCAGTGTCGATAATGCCGATAGTACCGACGATGACCGTAGTAAGGTCCGCCATAAGCATAGCCGGGGCCATAGGCGTAAGCGGGGCCATATGCGTAGCCGGGGCCATAGCCCGGACCAAATCCGTAAGGACCGTAGGCCCCGTAAGCTCCTGCCGCGAGTGCTCCGGCTGCGATTCCGAAGCCAATGCCCGGGCCGCCCCATCCGCCGCCGCGCCAATGTGCGTCCGCGGGGGTGACCGCGACTGTTGCGATCACGGCGACAGCGGCTCCAACTAATCCGATCTTCTTCATCTCAAACTCCAATCATCAAGTCGATGACGGTTCAATTCGGAAGGACCGTCGAAGTTTCTATTCACCTGTGGCGCCAATGGAGAGCTCGGGCCTATCGACAACACGAAAGGCCCACGCTCTGCAGTTGGGCTCAGTCGGTCGAGATCGGAATCTCGCCGCCTTCGATGATCTCCGGAATGATATCCTTGAACAGGCGCACCGGGACGGACTTCGCCGCGGGCACCTTGCTGCCTTCGGCATAGTGCCACAGCGGGATCAGCCCATTGCATTCCGGGTAGTAGCCCGCAAGGCTCCTGCGCGGGATATCGTAAGGCACGACTTGGAGCTCGCTCAGGCTGCGTTCGACACCATCGCCCGCTTCGGTGACCAGCGTGACGGTATCTCCGGACTTCAGCCCACCGTCCTCCATATCGGCTGGATTCATCAGGACGACATACCGACTGCCCTGGATGCCCCTGAATCGATCGTCTTCCGTGTAGATCGTCGTGTTGAATTGGCCATCCGCACGCATCGTCATCAGCTCATAGATGCCGTCGCCTTCTCGCGGCGACGCAAATGCCGCCTTGGGCACGGTGAAGTTCGCCTTACCGTTGGGCGTCTTCCACTTGCGCTCTCGGGCCGGCAACGGCCGAGGGAAGCCGCCGGGTTCGAACATGCGTTTGTTGAAATCCTTGAACTGCTCCGGATAGGTACGTTCAATGGCGTCCCGCACCTGCGCGTAATCAGCGACCCAGGCATCCCAGTCGACCGCGGGATTAGGCCCCAGCGTGGCTTTGGCCAGCGCGGCGACGATCGCCGGCTCTGACAAGAGATTGTCCGCCACCGGCTGGCGCTGACCGCGCGAGCCATGAACGCAGGTTGTCGAATCCTCCATCGACACGGCCTGCGGGCCGCTTGCCTGCTGGTCGATCTCGATCCGACCGAGACACGGCAGCAGATACGTCACCTCGCCCGGGACGATGTGGCTGCGATTGAGCTTTGTCGCGATCTGGACCGAGAGGCGCAGGCCCGACCATGCGGGCTCCATCAGCGATCGCTCCGGGATTGCGCGCACAAAATTGCCGCCAAGGCTGACGAAGCCGCGCACGTCTCCATTCAAAATGCCTTCGCAGGCATCCACGGTCGAAAGGCCGTCCCATCGCGGCGGCTCGAAGTCGTAGAGGTCGGCGAGCTTGTCGAGCGGCACGAGCTTGGACTTTTCGGAGATGCCGACGGTACGCTGGCCCTGCACGTTGGAATGTCCGCGGATCGGCGAAATCCCCGAGCCGGGCTTGCCGATATTGCCGCCCAATAGCAGTAGATTGACGATCATCTTAGCCGTTTCGACGCCGTGCTTGTGCTGGGTGATGCCCATGCCGTAATTGGCGATGACGGCATTGGCCGCCATATAGGTGTTGGCCGCGTCCAGCATGGCGGTTCGCGAAAGTCCCGATGCCCTTTCGATCTGGTCCCAATCCTGGGCGCGACAAAACGCGGCAAATTCCTCGAAGCCGGCGGTATGCTGTTCGACGAACGCGACGTCGATCACGCGTGGACCACCGTTCGTTCGCGCGATATCATCCGACTCGATAATCCATTTGCAGATGCCGGCGATGGCCGCGGCGTCGCCCCCGATCCGCACCTGATAGTATTGCGAGCTGATGCGTGTGCCGCCCGCAATCATCTGAACGGGACTTTGCGGATTGACGAAGCGCTCCAGTCCGCGCTCCCGGAGCGGGTTGAACGTGACGATCGGCACCCCGCGTTGGGCGGCTTCCTGGAGCGGATGCAGCATGCGCGGCGCGTTCGTCGTGGTGTTGTGACCGAAGAAGAAGATGCAATCGGTCTCGTCGAAATCCTTCAGCAGCACCGTTCCGACCGGGACGCCGATCACTTCCGGCAACGCCACCGATGTCGTTTCGTGGCACATGTTCGAGCTGTCAGGGAAATTGTTGGTGCCGTACATCCGGCCGAACAGCTGGTACATATAGCTCGCTTCCAGCGAGGCACGGCCGGAGGTGTACATGATGACCGAGCGCGGATCGAGCGCGTTCAATTCTGTGCCGATTTGCCGGAAAGCTTCGTTCCAGTCGACGGGCAGATATTTGTCGCTGCTGGGATCGTAGCGCATTGGCGTCGTCAGGCGCCCCTGCTCCTCCAGTTGATGGTCAGACCAGGTTCGTAGCTCGGTGAGCGTGTGCTGCGCGAAAAAATCCGGCGTGACGGTCTTGCCTGTTATCTCCCAGGCAGTCGCCTTGGCGCCGTTCTCGCAGAACTCGAACATGCGCGGCTCTGCGGGCTTGGCCCAGGAGCAGCTTACGCACATGAAGCCGCCAGTCTTGTTCTGCTTCAGCAATATCTCGCTGCCGAGAAGTGCAACTTCTTCTTGCGTGAGGATGTGAGCCACCGCACTGAGCGAGCCCCAACCGCCAGCGGGCGCGTCGTAACTTTCAATCTTTGCCTTTTGCCGCATGCCGGGTTCCTCAACATCAAGTCTGTTAGGGGAAAACCTGAGAGATCATCGCCAGTTCCTCGGGATCAGGAACATTGCTCTGGTCGGAGCGTCGATAGATCGTTGGAGGCGTCATGCACGGCCTATTGGCAACGCCGATTAAATTGGACGACGTCCGAATGGCACGCATTCTTATCGGCACCTCGGGCTGGCACTACGCATCCTGGCGAGGTCCGTTCTTTCCCCGGGAGCTTCGGATCAAAGACCAGCTCAGCTACTATGCCGATCAGTTCGACACCACGGAGCTGAACGGGGTGTTCTACCGCACGCCGACGCCGGAGGCAGTGACGGCATGGCGGCAGCAGACTGGCCGCGATTTTGTCTTTGCCTGGAAGGCGTCGAAGTTCATCACGCACTGGAAGCGTCTTTCAGATCGCTCCGAAAACAGCCTCGAGCTGCTGGAGGACCGCATGTCGCTGTTGCGCGGCAAGGCGGGGCCGATCCTGTTTCAGCTTCCGCCTCAGTTCGAGGTGGACGCCGAGCGGCTCGGCTCGTTCTTCAAGCTGCTGTCCCGGAAACGCCGCTACAGTTTCGAATTTCGCCACCCGAGCTGGTATCAGCCGCGCATTCTCAGAATGCTGTCCGACGAGAACATTTCGCTCTGCCTGTCCGACCATCACGATGCGCCGGCGCCTTGGAAACGTACGGCGGACTTCGTCTATGTCCGTGGCCATGGCCCGAGCGGACGCTATCACGGCCACTATTCGCAGGCAGCGCTCGCCCAATGGGCCAAGCGACTCAAGTCCTGGAAGCGCCAAGGCTGTGACGTCTATGTCTATTTCGACAACGACCAGAAAAGCGCGGCGCCGGCCGACGCGCAGGCTTTGCGAGAGATGCTGTAGCGATTGAGCTAGGGGCCGCCAGCCACGGAGCCGGCGGTCGGCCAGATCGATCTTGCCGTTGACGATCAGCTCGTCGGAGCCTTCGACCTTCAACGATTGCGGCCGGTTTAGATCGTTTATGAGATGCACGTGAAGGGCTTTCGCCCATGCCGACGTTCCCGCCTATTTGCGCTCGCTTGGGATTACGACTGCCGAGCTTCTGCCGATCCACGCCTTTGTCGGGAGCGCCGACCTCGCGGACAGCATCCATTTCTTGAGGTGGCCTGACTTGGCTTCGATCAACTGCAGCACTTCGGCGCCGAATCCTTTTTTCAACGTTGCGCTGAACGTTACGCTGAAGGCGGGGCCGATCCGAAACTGAAAGATTGGCGAGCAAGACCTGGCCGTTCTGCGGCATCATCTCGGAATGGCGTCAACAAGAACCGCAATTATATGGGCTTACGCAGATTCCGAAAAACCGGACATCCCATATCGGCAGCCCGACCTGTAAGACCGACGCCAGCCCTTTTCGTGAAGAATGGTCTTCGGCTGCCTGCAAGAGCGAAGGCCGCACCTTGAATGGAACCCCGAGCAAGCCTCGGGTGTTTTCCGGCGAGCGGTGCCTGCTTGCCGCCATCAGATTTGCGACACCGGTAGGATCGATGAGCGCCGGGCCGCCAAGCGAGGTACTAAGTGGGTCACCCGAACGCGGTTAGCAAGCGGATAGCCAAGCCCGGCACACCGACAGCATCGGATCGCGAAGCGTCTCGCAACTCGGCACAGCAAAAGCCACTGCCCCTTGGTTCGGGCGCGCGCATGAATGCCCGGGTGATCTTTGCAGTAGCGGTGGTAGCGCTCTCGTTGTGGACCGCCGGGGGATTTCTGCCACCTTTGATCTGGGCGACCATTCTAGCCGTCACCTTGTGGCCTCTCTACATTAAGTTTGCGGCACGGCTCACCTCAGGCCCAACAAGGCTGGCAGCCGTCGCCTTCACGGCGATCGTCGCGCTTATCCTATTTACGCCTATGGCGCTTGCCGTCTACCAGGTTGCCGAGCAAGGCGGTGATATCGCGAACTGGCTGAAGAAGGCCAGGGAGAGCGGAATCGAAGTGCCCGACTGGATCGCTCGCCTGCCGGTCGTAGCAGAAATCGTGCAGCAATGGTGGCGCGATAACCTATCGAATCCGAAAGCCGCGACGGCTTGGCTTAAGACCGTCAATGCGGATGATGCGTCTGGTCTGTTTAACACGCTCGGCGGTCAGCTGATGCGTCGCCTGTTCATGCTCTTCTTCTCATTGTTTGCCTTGTTCGTGCTACTCAACAACGGCCGCTCGGTCGCTAACCGCACCGTCGAGACGTGCGATCGTATCCTGGGGCACCCCGGCGAGGGCGTGGTGCAGAAGATCGTGGATTCAATTCGAGGGACGGTGAACGGTACTGTGATCGTCGCCATCGGCGAGGGCCTGTTGATCGGCGTTGGATACGTTGCTGCAGGCGTACCAAATGCCATAATGTTTACCATTATAACCACGGCTTTTGCGATGCTTCCGTTCGGTGCTTGGGCAGTGTTCACGGCCGCTGCCGCAATGCTCTTGTCCAGCGGTGGCAGCGGGATCGCGGCCGCATGCGTCTTTGTCTGGGGCGGAATCGTCATGCTCGCGGGGGACCACTTTGTATGGCCAACTCTGGTCGGGGGCGCGGCACGGCTCCCTTTCCTCTTTGCGTTCGTCGGCATATTCGGGGGGCTGGCTGCCTTCGGTCTACTCGGCTTGTTTTTAGGACCCGTCATCATGGCCGTGCTGTTGACGGTCTGGCGAGGGTGGATTTTTCGGCCTGAAGAGCAAAGCACCTCTGACTAATTGCACTACATGCGGCCCCGAAAGGGCTTTCGCATAAGCCTCACAGCGAGCGCTGATTCAGGCGACATCGGATACGACGCAGACCCCGCCTCCTCCTTCGCACCGACTCTTATTTCCTGGGTTTGCCGCTCAAGGCGCCCTGCTCTCCAAAGTTTTTCCAGTGCATTCGCTATCTCGTGCTTCACCGCCGCAGACGCGTTGCCGGCCGTCTGCCAGGCACATCTGACGATCTTCACCAACTTGTCGTCGAGCGAGCGCGCCATGACGAGCTATCTACGAGGCGTTCGCACGAGCACGCTGCTGCGCCTCTCGTCGTCGTTCCCGGCGTTGACGTCGGCGCAAGGCCCTGTCGGCGAGCCGCGGGAATGGCGGCATTGGGGCGGGAGCGTCTTCGCGAGCGAGAACTTCTAATACTGGCTTTGCGGCCGGCTCGCGGCCCTCCATGAAAGACAACACGGAGCGGCCCTCGTCAGTGATCCTCCAGCCACCGTTATCGCGTATGACGAGGCGCTGCGAAAAGATGTCTAGATCGGGCACCCGCGCTCCAAGGCGCTTCGTCCGCTCTGTCCATTCTCGTCCACTGGTCGCCAGGATCGCCATGTCACGCTTCACATCGACAATCGTGGCAAACCCGTTGGGGTAGCTCACCAAGATCTTCAGAAGTGTAACCTGGAAATTCACCCGCCAGCCTGTTGATCAGCGCCACATCGTTGGTGGCCTCCCAATAGGCCTTTCCGCCGACCTCGCTGGTTTCTCAAGTTCTTTGCCGTCAAGACCAGCGCGAAGAAGTTCAAGGGCGTCCGGGAGGAGAATTGATGGGCCGATTCTTTATCGGCATCATTATCCTCAGCATGGCGATAATCCTCGCCATGTATTTCCACGTACTTATCCTATAACGTGTCGGGCGTCCGCATGGGCGAGCCTCTATCCTCGTTGAGCAACTCCTGCTCTGCCAGGCGCCAGAAGTCCTCGTCTCGCCCTTCCGGTTTCCCGGCCTTCTCCCAAAGCTCGTAGGCGCGGGTGGCAACAGCTTCGTCAATACGGTTGTTCATTGGACTACTCCGGTTGTCGAACGGCGGCTGGGAACGCGTGGTGCTAATATTTGGGGGTCAGCCGATAGACGTCTCCCGGCATAAGCTCCAACTCTTCGAAAGTATCCTGCTGGTCGTCCGTAATCTCTGCTGGCAGGATCTCTGCCGTCCATCCCTCAGACACTTCCGCAAGCACAAGTGTCACTGCCTGTGACGGTTTGGCGTAGGCTATCCAAAGCTGCTTTTCCGACCCGTCATCAGGCGTAACTTCAACGAACGTGAAAGAGTTTCCAAACGACTCTGCCATCACGACAAAATCGATCAGAACGCGACTTGTTGCTATCACTGGGGAGGACGCAAGCCCGGCGATCTCAACCACTCCTCGATATGGGAGGCGGTCTCCGTTTGACGAGCTTGGCGTAAAAGATGCTCACGCTCCTTTCCGGGCGCTAGTTCTTTCGCCCTTTGCCTGAGCGATTGCGCTGCGGCTGAAAGACGTTCTTCCAACGTTTGGGTCTGTTTGAAACGACGCCGCTTTTGCATGCGCTGCTCCTTTCCGTTTGAGGAAGGCGGGAGCGCTGTGATGGGGCGATCTCATCACCGATAGCTGCCAAGTGTCCGCGCGGTGATGGCCGAAGGCTACTCCTGCCTCCACAGGTCAGATACAACAAAGGTTAGAGGCGCGGTCATTCTTCCCGCCTGAGTAAATTACTCATATCTCAACTTTTTGCTCGCAATCGTCATCAATGAAATTGACTGTACGCCTGCTCCTTCGATGGCCATTTACTTCGGGCGTAGCTCAATGCCCTAAACTGGTTCGTGGCGAGCCGGGGCTTTAGTTCGCCACCTGCCCCCTCAAAGAAGGATCGCCGGCCAGCTTGAGGAGCGCGAAACCAGATCATTTCCGCCGGGGGTTCCAACCATCCGCACGGGCAGCATGAGGAACCACTGCCTCTCTGCTCGGTTGGCAGCGGTCCCTACCAACTAGCCGAACTGCGCTGCACAACCACAAGGCCCGATGTGCCACATATCGACATTTTGATCCGCAAACTGCGGAGTGACACCCACATCACTGGCGACGACGCCAAGGCAATTGAGCACCTGCCAGTTACTGTCCGTGAGGTCGCAGCTCAAACATCGATCGTGCGTGTCGGCGAGCGTCCAAATGCCTGCTGCCTACTCGTGAAAGGTTTCGCATGCAGGTCGAAAATCACTGACACCGGTAAACGGCAAATCCTGTCCTTCCATGTCCCTGGTGACGTTCCGGATCTCCAGAGCCTCTTTCTGAGAACTATGGATCACGACCTGATTTCGCTATCCAACGCCACCTTGGGCTTCATCGCGCATTCCGACATTTTGAGGCTCATCGACGACCGGCCATCCGTTGCTCGCGCCTTGTGGAGAGAACGCTGATCGACGCGGCGGTCTTCAGAGAGTGGATCGTCAATCTCGGTGCTCGGGACGCTCCCGCGCGGATGGCTCACCTTTTCGCCGAACTACACCGTCGATTGGCAGCTGTCGGGTTGGTTGACGAGGATCAGTTTGAGTTTCCAGTGACGCAGTCCGAGCTTGCGGAGGCGTTGGGAATTAGCGCGGTTCACGCAAACCGCATCATTCAGAAATTTCGCAGCGAAGGGCTTTTGGACATCCGCAGGAACCACGTTGTATTCTTGGACTTTGCAAAGGTGGAAGTCACCAGCGGGTTCGATCCTGCGTATCTACATCAGCTTACACCGGGCGGACGCACCGAATGACCCAATCAGGCCCAAAGCGATACTATGTTTCTGCGCCCGGTGAAATTGCCGACAGCAGTATTGAATTTCCCGACATCGAGGCAGCGCTACTCGAAGCTGCCGATGCGGCGATTCTGATGGCGCGAGATCAATTGATTCTCCCACCGGCCGACGTTGTTTTAGAGGTCCGCTCCGACGACGTCAAAGTCGCGCAGGTCACCGTGAAGGTGTTGATCGAGAGGACTGAAAATAATTGATCGATCGGCAAGCGGCGTCCACGAGTGTCAGCGCGTGGACGGGCGCCGTTCTGGCGTTTCTCCACAAGCGACTGGATGCTCTGAAAGCTGCCGCTTAACCCGAACTACCAATCGGCATAGGGCGTGTTCTTGACTGCGTGTCTGTTGAAGTCGCACGCACCGTCCGTCCACCAGACTGTTCCCGTTCCCCAAGACCGCGCTTTGCCTCATTGACGAGGCCGTGGGCGATGGCTTCGGACTCCGGGTCTTGGGTCGCCTTAGCCGCTTTCACCGCACGCCGCGCGGTCATCAGTTCCTTCACCAACCGCGCCTTATCGTGTGGAGCAAGATGGGGATTGCTCATCTGCCAAAGTCTATCGCGGACGACGAAATATCGCCGATCCGGCGTAACAGGATACTTGAGACCTGGCATCAGATGAAGGGCCTGCCTCCGGTTACGGCGACCGTCGTGCCAGACGTGTAACTAGACATCGGATCAGCAAGCATCACGTATGCCGTCGCCAGCTCCGCTGGTTGCCCCGCGCGCTTCATGGGCACCTGCTTGCCAAAGTTTTTCACGGTATCTTCCGGCATGGTCGACGGAATCAAGGGCGTCCAGATGGGGCCCGGCGCCACGGCATTCACGCGGATACCCTTTTCAGCCAGCATTTGCGCCAGCCCCCCGGTGAAATTTTGAATTGCACCCTTGGTCGTCGCGTAGGCCAGAAGCGTAGGATTCGGCATGTCCGAGTTCACCGAGGCCGTGTTGATGATGGCTGAGCCCGGGGGCATGTGCGGCACAGCGGCCTTGGCGAGGAAGAACATGGCATGGATGTTCACATCGAAAGTCATCCGCCATTCCTCGTCGCTGATCTCGGTAATATCCGCGAACGTCGCCTGATGCGCGGCGTTGTTGACGAGAATGTCCACGCCGCCGAGGTCTTGGACCGCCCGATCAACAACCTTCCGGCAGTGGTCCGCGGACCTCAGGTCGCCTTCGATCAAAACGACCTTGCGCCCTTCCGCCTCGACGAGGCCTGCCACTTCCTTGGCATCGTCGTGCTCCTCGAGGTAGGCAATCAGGAGGTCGGCGCCCTCGCGGGCGAAGGCGATAGCAACGGCTCTCCCTATTCCGCTGTCACCTCCGGTGATGATGGCTCGTTTGCCATGCAGGCGACCCGAACCCTTGTAGCTGATTTCGCCGTGATCAGGACGCGGGTCCATCTTCGCGGTCGAACCAGGCATCGGCTGGCCCTGGCTGGGGTAGGGCGGTTTCGGATACTCCTGCATTTCAGATCGATCTCCGCGGGTCGAGACCCGACAACCTGCTGACGTCGTCCAAGGTTCCTGGCGCCCCGCGATGGTGCGATGGCACCCAGCACGCTGCCCGCCCTCTCCTAAGACCGCGCGGGACGCGCTGCGCACAGCACCAGAACAGCGCGCTCGGCTTTGGATTCGCTGGCGCCCGGCCGGGTTCCGGCCACGCGGACGACCACTGCGCCTCCGCGGCTCTGGGCCACGACGTCGAAACGAACGTCATCATCTTCGTCGGTACAGGGGTTCATGCCGCGAAGCGTCCCGGCAAACCACCTCGGAGTTGGTCCATCAGCCGCTGCTCGCGCTCGATCCGACTCCGGTAGAGTTCGCGCTCCTGATCTTTGACGTCTGTCATGACGCCGCTCCCGCGCCAGCCTGCGACGCCACCTGTTCGGGCGGAGTAAAAGCGACGGGAAATACTTTGGAGGTCAAGGCCTTTAGCGCCGCATCCTCCTCGGACAGACGCCGTTCGATGAACTGGCGCTCGAGGTCCGAAAGCTGCGTCTTCAACAGGCTGCGATAACGATGGATGTTGCTGCGGTGCGCCCGGATACGGGCAAAATCTTCGTCGAGCATCGTCGCCACTCCTGACGGTCTTCCATGTCCTTTGCGGTTTGAGAACGGGAAGCGAGCCTCCCGCGGCAAAAAATATTGAGCGCAGAAAACTTGTCAAGACGGCAGCCGTGCAACGCCGAAGTCCCCGCCCCTAGGTACTGAAAAATATGGCGCCAAAATTTTTCAGCCGCCTCTTGAATCGCCCTCGTGTCCTTCTAATTCGTCCTTCGCCGCAAGAGCGGTGTGCCGGGTGCCTTTACGGGCCCGACACGGGCGCCGGCCAAGAGGTCTTCGGACCCCGTCCAGCGCTCCCCCGTAACCATCTTGCTCCTAGGAGGACTTGGATATGAGGACCACCTTCGACTTTGCGCCCCTCTGGCGCTCCACCATCGGCTTCGATCACCTGGCCGGGCTCGTCGACAGCGCGCTGCGCCAGGCAACGGAAGACAATTACCCACCCTACAACATCGAACGATCAGGCGAAGACCGTTACCGGATCACGCTGGCCGTGGCCGGCTTCGGCGCCGACGACATCTCCGTGACTGCTGAGCAGAACGCGCTGACCATAGAGGCCAGAAAGCCCGAGACGGCCGCCGGCGAATACCTCTATCAGGGCATCGCCGCGCGCCCCTTCCGGCGCGTATTCAACCTGGCCGACTACGTTCAGGTGAAGCAGGCCTCGTTCCAGCACGGACTGCTGATCATCGACCTCGTCCGCAAGGTGCCGGAGGCTATGAAACCGCGCAGGATTCAGATCGCAGGCAGCGGCCGTGCCTCGGCGCAGATCGAGCAGAAGGCTGCCTGATCGCTTTCTCGAACGAACAAGGCGGCGGGCTTTTGCCCGACGTCCATCACCATCCCCTGGAAAGGAGCGTAGGGAGACGACCGATGACAAAGGCCAGGACCAATTCCGGCAACATCAACCACCTCTTCCACCCCACCGCGCACTATACGTCTCCGGACGACGTGCTGAACGACCAGAAACTCTCCGCCCCCGAGAAACGGATTATCTTGTCGTCCTGGGCGTCCGACATGTTTGCGGTTGAATCCTGTCCGGCGCTACGCGAGATCCCGGGCATGGGACATCCCATTCGGCTCGCCGACATCCTCGCAACGCTGCGGCGCCTTGACGGTGAAGACGACGATCCGCCTCGCCCGGGCGGCGCTGCCATGCGACGGCGGCGGCCATCCGCTGCCTGTCTGGCGGGGTCGCCATGATGCTCACTCTGGCCGTTCTCGGCACGGTGCTGAGTGATCACATCCCGGCGGATTTGACCCATACCGATCTCAGCGCTGCGGGGCTCGTCAGTGCGCAAACATCACCGCGTCGCCTGATCGCCAGCCAACTCGGTTCTCGGGTCTGGTGAGCGACCATTCTCGCATCTCTTCAAAGGCAGCGATTCGCTTATGTTATTTCGAGAACTGGCAATTACGTCGGCGGTTTCAGCCGAGGCTTCGCTGTCGCTCCCGACCAGGATGGCGTCGAGCATTTTTGTGCTGATGATTCGGGCGGCCCATTTCCGAAGGGATCCTTGCCGGTCTTGCGCAGGGCTTGCGGGGATGTAGCGAGCGGGTGACGGCGTGCAGCAAGCGAGCTCTTCGCGCTGGACGTCCCTGTCCTTGATCGGAGTCTCGAATAGGGCCTCCTGAATGTCACTGGAAAATCGGCCCCATACGTCCATGGCCACGCTTCCGAGTAGCGCGGCGAAGGCATCGGTTCTGCCAGCCATGGGCTTCCCCCGTCGCAGGGCGGAACCGCGGCAGCCCTCCGGCGTTCCTTTGAAATCATTGCGAGAGGAGAAATCGGTTATGGGCTTCTTCACCAAAGACATCAAAACCATGGACGACCTGCTGATCCACGGCCTTCAGGACATCTACTACGCCGAGCAGCAGATCCTTAAGTCGCTGCCGAAGATGATCGAGAAGGCGACCAATCGCGATCTGGTCACCGGACTTAAGAAACATCTCGAGGAAACCAACAGACAAGTCGAGCGGCTCGAGAAGGGGTTCGCGAAGCTGGGCAAGGAGCCTAGCGGCACGAAGTGCCCCGCGATCGACGGCATTATCAAGGAAGCCGACGAGACCGCTGGCGAGATCGAAGACAAGGCAGTTCTAGACGCCGCCATCGTGGCCAACGCACAAGCCGTCGAGCACTACGAGATGTGCCGCTACGGGACGCTCATCGCGTGGGCTGAGGAGCTAGGTCACGACGAGATCGTCCGATTCCTCACGACCAATCTGAACGAGGAGAAGGCGGCGAACACCAAACTGAACACCGTGGCGCTTCGCAAGGGCGTCAATGCCAAGGCTTCGACCGCGGCCTAACGTCTTACGCCATGACTTCAGCGGCTCCGCGACATCGCGGGGCCGCTGTTGCATTCCGCCTGAGGACGACCGCAGCCTGGCGAACCAAGCTGTCAACGAGGCACTGGAAGTGCAGGCGTTACGCCCCGGCCCATTGATTCACCGCCCGGCTATCCGGCTTACGACCCCTTAGCGGACAATTTGACCTGAAGAAGCGCAGCGGCATGGCCGTGGTGCGGAGACCGAATGGATAGCCCCCAGGGCTGCGCAAGTTGATATGCCGCGGCCCGACACGACCCGCTGTCGAGAGGCCGACAGGCTCTATCAGAAACGGGAAAACTTGGAACTTCGTAGGTCTGGACATGTTGTGTCGGTCCACTACTGGAGGACGATAATGAACAGGAAGTTTCTTCTTTTGCTGACGGCTGCTTCGCTTTTGGCAGGTCCGTCGTTTGCGCAGAATCCGCCGGCCACTGATCGGCCGAACAACAACGCGGTCAACAGCTCTGGCCAAAACAATTCCAACAAGCCGGTATCAGGCGCAAACAGCTTCACCGAGGGGCAGGCCAAATCGAAGATCGAGCAAGCGGGCTACACCAATGTCACCTCTCTGAAGAAGGACGACAGCGGCGTATGGCGCGGGAAGGCCAGCAAGGGCGGCGCCTCGACCGATGTTAGCCTTGATTTCCAGGGCAACGTGAACGCAGCCAAGTAACTGTCCGCGCAGCAGCGAAGACAAGAGGGATTCAAGATGACCGTTACAATTTCACGTCTTTACGACAACTATTCTGACGCGCAACGCGCGGTGACAAGCCTGGAGGCGGCCGGCGTGCCGCATTCAGATTTGAGCATAGTCGCCAACAACTCCGACAACTGGTACAGCACTGACAAGAAGGTCGATCGCGATCGCGATGGGGTTGACGATCGTGCCGAGGGGGCGGCTACGGGAGCCGGCGTCGGTGCAGGTCTCGGTGGCGCCGCAGGCTTGCTCGCAGGCCTCGGGCT
The DNA here is from genome assembly GCF_029989365.1 of Bradyrhizobium sp. Arg816. Lineage (GTDB taxonomy): Bacteria > Pseudomonadota > Alphaproteobacteria > Rhizobiales > Xanthobacteraceae > Bradyrhizobium. Next base: position 121,107 of record NZ_JAPRAQ010000007.1, read on the forward strand.
GTTGGCGATCCCGGGCTTGGGTCCGGTGGTCGCCGCTGGATGGCTCGCGTCGACGGCGCTGGGCGTCGCAGCCGGCGGTGCCACGGGTGGTGTGGTCGGAGCATTGACACAGGGTGGGGTGTCCAACGAGGAAGCTCCGCTCTACGCCGAGGGCGTGAGAAGGGGCGGCACGCTGGTTTCGGCCCGCGTGCCCGATGCCGATCGTGCGCGGTACGAAGCGATCTTGAACCAGTCAGCCGTCAATTTGCGCGACCGGAGCGCGGCTTGGCAGAAAGCTGGGTGGAAGAACTACGACCCCTCGGCTCAACCTTATGGCGCGGACGATGTGCGCAGGGAGCGCCAACTCTACGGCACCGGCGTGCGGTAAATCAGTCGGCGGCCCACCTCAAGAGGGGGCCGCCCTTTTCTTGCATGCACTTTTTTGATCAGGGAGGTGCGGCCCTTTTTAAGCGGCCGCCCCTTTCCCAATGCCGGCGAGCCGGGCGGTCGTTGCAGCGTTGTCCGCCGTCAGAGTAAACAGCAGTCAGCACATTATCGGCGAATGGGAAGCGAACTTCACGTCTGTAAAACGCGAGAATAGTAAGTTGTGGCGGTGTCCCACGTTCCTCCAGCTTCAACTGTCGTGGGATATGGAAGTCGCCACCGAGAGCATGGTCACGGTAACGTGGTCGAGATGATCGCCAGCTTTAAGCGCCCTACATGCATGTGAGAAGTTTGCCAGGAGCGCGAACGAAATCGCGCTCTGGCCTTTCGGCGCGGCCAGGAACTCGGCCAGCCGCCGCGCGTTGCTGTCCCACAAAAATCAGAAAGTCCACCTCATGGGCATCGCAAAATACGAAATCTTCGGGACGGAAGGCACATGGCGGGTGCGCCACGATGGCAAGGCAGAAAATGAATACGCCACCAAGGAAGCCGCCTTCGAAGCCGCGATAGCAGCCGCCTCGATCGCGCTCCGGCAGGGCCATGACGTAACTGTAACTGCCCCCGCCAGCGAAACAGCCACCGGCGCCCCCGCGCTCTAGACGCGCATCACCTAAAACAGAGCGTGGCAGTTCAGCTGATGCGCTCCGATGGCGAAGGCCAGGGCGGTAACGGCGGCAAGCCAAGGACTTCGCGCACAGGGCCGAACGAACGTCTATGGGCAGCGCATGCGCCCAGCTGAGCCAGGGCGGCGTAGTGAGCACGCACAGGGTAGCCCTTGTGATCGGCGAACCCGTACCCGGGATGACGCGTGTCGAGCGTTCGCATTAGCGCATCGCGCGAGACCTTAGCCAAAATGGAGGCGGCCGCTATGCTCGCGGATTTGGCGTCGCCTTTGATAATCGCCTGCTGCGGGATGGCGATTTCTTTCAGGCGCTTCGCGTCGATCAGGAGATGCTGCGGCGTTATTCCCAGCCCTTCAACCGCCCGCCGCATGGCTAGGATGCCGGCCCAGTAGATGTTGATGGTGTCGATCTCCTCGACCTCGACGAACGCGACGGACCAGGAAGCTGCTTTTTCCTTGATCTCGATCGCGAGTTCCTCGCGGGAGTCCGCGTGGAGCTTTTTCGAATCGTCGATACCGACTATGCGCGTGCCGGGCTTCAGAATTACTGCCGCCGCCGCGACCGGCCCCGCAAGCGGACTCATCCCGGCCTCATCGACGCCCGCGATAGCTTCCTGCCCTTGGTCCCAGAGAAGTGTTTCAAAGCGCAGCATCTTGCGAAGCCGCTGCCCTTCGGAGCGGTTTTCAAAGCGCCTCTTTTCAATCGCGGCGAGGATGGAACGCGCTCCCGCCCGGGTGTCTGCGCGCAGAATTTCTTCGAGGCTCGCCTCAAGCGGCCTGGCCTCGACGACATAACGCTGGCGAAGTTCTTCGAGAGAGTAGCGGGTCACGGCAGCCTCGGTATGGGGAGCTGCGGATGTGTCGCCAAGCTTTGTGGCGAATGTCTGAAATCGGGTTCCGCATGGCCTTAATCGCCTCGAAAGGCGATCTTCTTCGCCGCACAAAAGCGTCCGAAGGGGCTTCAATTTTGAAGAGTCCTAGGACCTCTGAAATTTAGCGGAGTGTTTTTGCGAAGCAATCGTCATCCGCTGCCTCCGGCTTCTCCTTCTCCCGCTGCCTCAGATCCCTCGCGATCTCATCGATCGACGTTTCGCGTGCGAGTTCGTCCGGCGCGCAGTCGTCGTCATCGTCGCATTCGAGGCGTTTCGCGATGCGTTGCAATATGCGCAGCGATCTGGTCGCCTCGCGTTCCGCAAGGAGATTGATCTGCAGTTCGAGATGGTCGCGGCGCTCAAGGCTGCGGTCGATGGTGCCCTGCCGGATCAGCACGCAGGACGCCAGGAGGACCGCTTCGAGCGCGAGGATCAGTGCAAGAAGCGGAAACGGGTATTCGTCGATGGCGTGGTGCGGGAGCCAGACGTTGAATGCCATCCAAACGGCGACACCTACGAACTGCAGTACGATGAACTGTGTCGTGCCGACAAACCAGCCGATCCAGTGAAAAAGCCGGTGGTGAGCGGCGAGATCCTTCTCTTCCTCCTTTTCGAGGCGCAGTATGGCGTCGATATTTTCCGCCGGCGATCGGCTCTTTTCCGTTCCGGCGGGCGTCATTACCCTGAGACCCGGTCTGCCGCGCGCCGCGCCGCTTTGCCCGTTTTGTCAACGGCTTCGTCACCAACCTTTTCCGCGGCCGCCCTCGCCTCGCATTTCGAGCGAATGTCTTCCAGCTCGTCATCCGTCAGGTGTTCGATGCCGACAAGAGAATTCCTGGCCTCGCTGACCCGGATCAGCTCATCAAGCTTGACCTGGATCGCGGCGCTGTCGCGGTTCTGAGAATTCTGAATGAGAAAGACCATCAGGAACGTCACGATGGTCGTCCCCGTGTTGATAACGAGCTGCCAGGTATCAGAATAGCCAAAGAGCGGGCCGCTGACGGCCCAGACAATTACAATCCCTGCGGCAAGGATGAAGGTCGATGCCCTCCCCGCCGCAAGCGATGTCCGGTTGGCGAGATCGCCGAAGAACTTCGATACGCCCGAAGGCTCGCCCTTGTCCTTGCCGGTCATAGCGCCCTCATCAGCCGCTTTCTTAACCGGCACCGCGCATTAGGGTTCCATCCCACAGGAACCTTAGCCTTGTCTGCTCATTGCCCCGGCAGATGGCGAAATTTGCGTCATCCCATTCAGGGGATAAAAATGATTGATACCGTCGTAGTCGCGCCCGGCGACTCGGGAGCATCTTCTCTGTCAGGCGTTTCCTGGCCTTCAATCGTCGCTGGCGCCGTCGTCGCCTGCGCGATGACGCTCGTCCTCATCGCGTTCGGGACAGGGCTTGGCCTTAGCGTCGTCTCGCCGTGGGCGGGGTCCGGCATATCGGCAACGACCTTCAAGATCACGACCGGGCTTTATCTAATCGTCATCGCCATGATTTCCTCGTCGCTCGGGGGCTATATTGCGGGCCGGCTGAGGTCGGGCTGGGACGGCGTCGAGCGTGACGAAGTCTACTTTCGGGATACGGCCCATGGTTTTGTCGCCTGGGCGCTTGCGTCAGTCCTTGGCGCTGCGCTTTTGGCCACCCCGGCGACGAGCCTTGTCAGCAGCGCGGTGACAGGCGCAAGCCAGGGCGCAGCATCAAACGCCGCCCAGTCCGCGGGTCCGATGGACGGCTATGTCGACACGCTTTTGCGCGGCGACCCCGCGGCACAGGGCCAGAACGCAAATCCCGCCGACACGCGCAGCGAGGTGACGCGCCTGTTCACCCGCAGTTTCCGCAACGGCGGCGATCTCAAGGGTCCGGATCGTGAGTACGCGGCAAAGGTCGTGGCCACGCGAACCGGACTCAGCCAGGCGGATGCGGAGAAGCGCGTCAATGATGTGGTTACTCAGATCAAGGCGGACGCCGACGCCGCGCGCAAGGCTACGGCTGCCCTCGCCTTCTGGATTACGGCTTCGCTACTTCTCGGCGCATTCTGCGCAAGTCTTGCAGCCACCGAAGGCGGCGGCCTTCGCGACGGCACCTGGAAACTCCGTCGCTAACTGAAAGGAAAGATCATGCCCATTCTCTTATGGTTACTTGGAATCCCGATCCCGCTCATCATTCTGATCCTCCTATTGAGGTGAGGGATAAATTCCGCGGCCGATGCAGTTGCTAAAACCGCCGGCATTGCTTTGAAATCGAGCTCAGTGCGGCCGAGATTTCCGGCCGCACTGAGCGGTTGAGGCAGCGCCTAACGCGGCCTGAGCTCTGGCCGCGCGATTAACGGATGTTATACAGAATGTAATGAGCCATCCTCAGTTCGTGCGCGCCTTCCGCAAGATACCTGCGCCGGTCTTTGCCGGCTGCCCTTTGAGCGATGGAAGAGTTGCTTTAGTTGCGCTACTTCTTAGCGGGAGGGCCGCTCTTGTTTCCCGGGAGTCCCTTCACGCCCGAGCTGTCCTGCTGCTGCACAGCCTGATTGCTCCCGTCGTCGTGGCGTTCGCGGGAGGTCCGTTCTTCCCGCCCGGGGCGCCGCTTACACCTGTTCCCGAATTTTGCACGCTCGGCTGTCCGGCTGTGTTGCCGCCCATCTGACCAGGCATGTTATCAGATCCAGCCTTCTGGTCACCGACAACGCCGGACGCTCCTGAATTCTTGGTCTTGATGCCTTTATCCGCTTCCTCCTGCACCTGGGCCGGGGAAGTTTGCTGCGCGAAGGCGGGCACAGCCGTCACCGCAAGCAGAGCCGAAAACATCAAGGTTGAAATCCGCATGATCTGTCCTCCCCGGTTTAAGTGCCTGACAACTCTCGAGGCGACATTTCCTAATGCCGAGCAAATATTCTTTAAGGGTGCAACGCGATAGCCTTAACCAGAACGCCGCGCCGCTCAGGCGCTTCGGAGCCAGTCCGTTTGGTGCGGCTCAGGATCGGCTTCACCCCGTAGAAGGCTCGAAATCAGTCCGCGGACATCAGCTGCGACCGCGAAGCACCCTGCCTTCAAAAGCGTGTCCTTACCGAAGGCGCCTGTCAGAACGCCGGCCGCTCTTGCGCCAGCTTCAATTCCCGCCTCGGCGTCATATGGCGTATCGCCGACCATGACTGCCTGCGAGCCAGGTAAAGCGAGCTTACGAAGCGCGACACCGACGAGACGTGGGTCGGGCTTACCATGTTCGACGTCATCGCCGCACGCAGTAGCGGTAATGTACTCGTTGGCCTTCAGAAGCGACTGGTACCGTTTGAAAGGCACGCCTTTGCAGTCGGTCGCAAGAGCAACCCGCCCGCCATGCTCGGTGATTGTCCGGAAGAGGTCGCGCACACCATCGAAAGCCCGTACGCTTGGAAGATAGTCCCGCTCATAGATCGCCGCCTGCAATTGCAGGATTTCATGCCGCTCAGCCTCGGTCGCCTCCGGAATGGCGAGCTGTAGCGTCTGATCTCCGTCAAGGCCTGAATAGAGCTGTAGCGTCTGGTACGGCACCCGGTAGCCGTGCTGTTCAAGCGCGTCCTGCAGACTGCGCAAATTCTGCGGGACGCTGTCAACAAGCGTCCCTTCCACATCAAAAATGAAACCTGGAAACATCTGCCATAGCCTCCTGCCAGTAGCGGATAAGCTCCTGACCGGTCTGGGGTTCCTGTGGAGACGGAGGCTCCCACCCTACCCGGAACAAAACTTAAAAATCAAAGTTAGGGCGTTCGACAAATCGTGGAGATGACCATGAATCGTCGACGTTTCAAACAGACCGAATCTCTCGGAGAGCGCCTGCGGCATCAGTCGAAGCGAATCCGCCTGAAGTCGGACAGCCTTCCGCCGGGCGAGGAGCGAGACCAGCTTTTGAAGAAAGTGCGGGATGTCGATATGGCAGCGCGCATACAAGACTGGCTACGTTCGCCCAGTCTCCAGCCGCCGAAGTGACAGCTCGGAGCCCTCCGCGGAGCGCGCGACGAGCTAAGCCTGAAAGCCTCACCCGGTGTAAAGGAACTTTCGCCCCAACCCCGGCGTATGCTCTTGTAATGCCGCGCAAATTCTAAGCATCGAGGGTTGTTTTGGACCGCCAGCAGACATTCGACGACTCACAGTCGGCTGACGGCCGGTACCGCATGCTCGTCGATGCGGTGACCGATTACGCTATTTATATGCTCGATCCAACCGGCATCGTGTCGAGCTGGAATCCCGGTGCGCGCCGCTTCAAGGGCTACGAGGAAGCGGAGATTATCGGCCAGCATTTTTCGCGGTTCTACACGGATGAGGATCGCGCGACGGAGCTCCCGCGCCGCGCGCTTGAGACCGCGGAGCGCGAAGGCAAGTTTGAGAGCGAAGGCTGGCGCGTCCACAAGGACGGCTCGCGCTTCTGGGCCTTTGTCATCATAGACCCTATCCGCGACAATGCCGGCAAGCTCGTCGGATTTGCTAAGGTTACGCGCGACCTGACCGAGCGACGTGAAGCGGAGGCCGAACTGCGCCGCAATCAGGAGCAATTCCGGCTACTCGTTCAGGGCGTGACGGATTACGCGATCTACCTCCTTAATCCTGAAGGGCTTGTATCCAGCTGGAACGCCGGCGCGGAAAGGATCAAAGGCTATTTTCCTGAAGAAATCATCGGGCGGCACTTCTCCCTCTTCTATACCGACGGAGACCGGGAGGCCGGCCTTCCAGGCGTCGCACTGGAAACGGCGCGGCGCGAGTGGCGATATGAAAGAGAAGCCCAGCGCGTACGAAAGGACGGCACGACATTCTGGGCGCATGTCGTCCTCGACGCCATTCACGATACGGAAGGCGCTCTGATCGGCTTTGCCAAGATCACGCGCGATATCACGGAGCGCAAGACGGCGGAGGAGAAGCTCGAACGCACCAGGGAAGCTCTCGTGCAATCGCAGAAGATGGAGGCGATTGGCCACCTCACCGGCGGCGTCGCGCATGATTTTAACAATCTGCTGATGGCGATCCAGGGTAGCCTTGAGCTTTTGAAGCGCCGGCTCCCCGTCAGCGACGTGCAGTTGCACCAGTTTCTCGACAACGCGATGCAGGGGGCCCAGCGCGGCGCCGCGCTCACGCAGCGCATGCTCGCCTTCGCCCGCCGCCAGGATCTCACGCTCCAGACCGTCGACGTCACCGAGCTTATCCATGGCATGGCCGACCTGTTGCAAAGTTCTCTGGGCGCGGGCATCCAGATTGAAACACGTTTTTCGCTTGGCTTGCCGAAAGTGGCTGCCGATGCGAACCAGCTCGAACTTGCGATCCTCAATCTGTCCATGAACGCGCGCGATGCAATGCCGAAAGGCGGCTCCATCATCATTTCCGCGCGGGAGAGAAAGGTGACGGACGAGGCCGGGCTCAAGCCCGGAAGCTATTTATGTCTGTCCGTGAAGGATACCGGGGTAGGGATGGATGAACAGACCTTACGACGCGCGATCGAGCCGTTCTACACGACCAAAGGCGTCGGCAAGGGCACAGGGCTCGGGCTGCCGATGGTGCTCGGCATGGCCGAGCAATCAGGCGGCAGGCTGTATCTGAAAAGCAAACCGGGAGAAGGCACCATCGCTGAAATCTGCCTGCCGGTCGCGCTCGCCGAGGAGCGCGAGGATGAAGATCGGCAGGTCACTCCGGCCGCTGCCCGCGTTACGCGCCCCCTCAGGATCGTCAGTGCGGATGACGACCCGCTCGTCGCATTCAATACTCTCGCAATGCTTGAGGATCTCGGCCATACAGTCTTTTCAGCGGGGAGCGGAGCGGAAGCGCTCAGCCTTATCAGCGAAAAAGGCGGTATTGATCTCCTTATCACCGATCAGGCGATGCCCGGGATGACCGGCTCAGAACTGGTTGCAGAGGTCTACCGTCAGTGGCCAAACCTCCCCGTCATCATTGCGACCGGCTACGCGGAATTGCCGGAGGGACCTGCCCGCTCCGTTCCACGCCTCGCAAAGCCATTCTTCGAACAGGATCTTGCGGACGCAATTGCCGGCATTGCGCGCTTGTCGGATAAGGCCGGTTGACGCCATCCGTGATTAACCTTGGGCAGGCGGGCCGTCTAAATCAATCATCAGTCGAGCGGCGCACCGCATTGCGCTGACCGGTTAAGAGACGCCTGCCGTCTCGCAAAAAGCGCTGCATCGCTGCAGTTCTATGCGCCTTGTAAGTCGCCTTTCGCGCACGTTCGTCACTGCAGCGCGTCCCTCCCGCGTGCAACTCGCGCTACTTGCCCCGCCAGGACTAGCCCCGCCGCCCTGCCGCTGATCTTTCCAGTACTGCCGGCGTCAGGAAGCTGGTCGAGCGGGAACTTGGGAAGGATCGTCTCGTTTGACTTCGTAGCCATGGCCAAAGCAGACGCGCGAACAATCGCCAGCCTTCTACGGGAGTACGCCCAGCGAACGTCGCTGCGCGGCGGCAACCCTTACCGGGCGAAAGCTTACGCGCGCGCGGCCGACAGCCTCAGCGCATTGTCTCAGCCGATCGGCCGGATCATCTCGGCAGGCGCACTCACCAGCGTGCCGGGCATTGGAGATGCCATCGCCGATATCGTCACGAAGCTATTTGAGACCGGCACGCATCCGAACCTTGAAAAACTGCGCAAGGAAGTCCCCGCGGGAGTGCTTCAGCTATTTGCGCTCCCCGGGCTCCGTCCCGACAAGATTCTGAAACTTCACGAGGCGCTCGGCGTGACCTCCCTCGCGGAGCTGGAAGCGGCGGCGAAAGAAGATCGCATCCGCCCGGTCAAGGGGCTCGGCGCATCCCTTCAGACAAAGATCCTGCAGAACCTTTCCATCGCACGCAGCGGCGAGACACAGCTGCATCTGCATAAAGCGGCCGCCCTCCTTGAGCATGCCGTGACCGCGCTCAAGGCAGATCACCCGGAATATTCGCGCGTCGAAATCGCAGGAGACTTCCGGCGCGGCTGCGAACTCGTCTCCGATCTGGCTATTGTCGCGCAAGGAAAAGATACGGCCAAGACCGGGAATTCGAGCCTCAAGCTTTTTGTTAGCGACAAGAAGCACTTTGGCGCAGAACTTCTTCACGCAACCGGCTCGCAAACGCATCTTGATCAGCTCAAGGCATATGCGGAAGGAAAAGGTTTCGATCTCAAAGCGGACGGGCTTTACCGGGGCAGGAAGCTGATGGTGTCAGCGCGGGAAGAAGATATTTACGAGGCGCTTGGCCTTCAGTTCATAGCGCCGGAACTGCGCGAGGGACGCGGCGAGATCGGGCGCGCGGCGAAGAATAAGATTCCTGAACTCGTCTCCGACAAGGACCTGCGCGGAACTCTGCATTCCCACACAACGGCATCGGATGGCACGGAAACTCTGGAGGCAATGGCGGACGCCACCCGCAAGCGCGGTTTCCAGTATTACGGTGTGGCCGATCATTCGCAGTCGGCGCATTATGCCGGCGGCCTCTCGCTTGAAGAAATAGCCGAGCAGCATCGCGAAGCCGACCGCCTGAACAAGCGCTATGGCGACAGATTCCGTATTCTGAAGGGCATCGAAGCGGATATTCTCGCGGACGGCGCGCTCGATTATCCACATTCGGTTCTCGAAGATTTCGATTTCGTCGTCGCAAGCGTTCACAGCCGCTTCAAGCTGCCGAAAAAAGAGCAGACGGAGCGCATTCTCGCCGCGATCAGAAACCCGCATACGACGATCATCGGCCATATGACCGGACGCCAGCTGCAGCGCCGCCCCGGATATGAGATCGACATTGACAGGATTCTCAAGGGCTGCGCGAAACACGGCGTGGCCGTCGAGATCAACGCGCATCCCTGGCGGCTCGATCTCGACTGGCGCTGGCATCAGAAGGCGCTCGATTACGGCTGCATCTTCAGCATCAATCCGGACGCGCACTCTATCCGCGAACTCGACCATATGCACTGGGGCGTCGAAATGGCCCGCAAGGGCGGCGTGCCCGCAGATCGAGTATTAAACGCAATGCCTCTGCCCAAGCTGCTTGCGCATCTCACGAAACGAAAGCGGGCCATAGCGAAAGGCAAAAGTCGGCGCGCGCCCGCGCGGGACGCGTCCGTGCGATAGATGAGCACCGCGCGCGCAGTATCGTTGCCCAAGACAAGCGCCGGAATCCTGCTCTTCCGGCGCACACGGGACATCATCGAAGTGCTTCTCGGGCATCCGGGCGGGCCTTTCTGGAAGAAAAAGGATGCCGGCGCCTGGAGTATCCCGAAGGGGCTGATCGCGTTCGGGGAAGAGCCGTTAGAGGCGGCTCAGCGGGAGTTCTTCGAGGAAACGGGGCACAGGCCGCGGGGAGCGTTTATAGCGCTTGGCGCCTCGAAACAGTCGGGCGGCAAAACCGTACATGTCTGGGCCAGCGACGATGACTGGGATCCCCAGAAACTGAAGAGTAATGCCTTCCAGATGGAATGGCCGCCGCATTCGGGCGAATACCAGGATTTTCCTGAATTGGACCGCGCTTCCTGGTTCGCGGTGCACGATGCGCGGGATCGCATCCTGAAAGGTCAGCTGGTCTTTCTCGACCGCCTGGAGGACGCTCTTCAATCCTCAACGGACCAGTGACAACGCAGGCCTAACTACGCTTCGTGAAAGCGAGGGCTGTGTACACTTTTGCACGGTCATGCAGAGGCAGATCCGATCCTTCGCCCTTGGAAGCCGGGGCTCGCGCCCCCCTGCAGCCGTCAAGGGCGAGCTCGCTCGCGCTCGTGCGAAGCGCACCCTTCCGCCGCCCCCCGCTCATTGCCGCATGGCTAGCCGGGTTGCAGGCCGCAACCCTTTTTAAGGACAGGAACCAGCATCTGCGCCGCTCCGTTGGAGCTGGCGTTTGAGGATAGTGCCATGGCAAAGAACGACGACCTGCGCTGGGGAAATCCCGGCGAGAATGCGGTTCATATCTGCGTCGATATGCAGAGGATGTTCTCGGAAACCACTGAATGGAAGATGCCGTGGCTGCGGCGCGTGCTGCCGAATATCGTTTTGATCGCGGGCGGGCATCCCGAGCGGACCATTTTCACCCGCTTTATCCCCGCGAAAAAGCCCGGCCAGGGCGTCGGCATGTGGCGGCATTATTATGAGCGCTGGGAAGCGATGACGATCGATCGCCTCGGCACCGAGATGATCGGTCTCGTTCCGGACCTTGCGCAGTTCGTTCCCCCGGCGCGCACCTTCGACAAGCACGTCTACTCGCCCTGGACCGGAAGCGACCTGCACGAACAGCTGCGCGGCGCCGGTGTCGATACAGTCATCATCACCGGCGGCGAAACCGATGTCTGCGTGCTCGCCACCGTGCTCGGCGCGATCGACTGGGGCTTCCGCGTCATTCTGGTGACCGATGCTCTGTGCGGTTCAGCCGACGAGACGCATGATTCCATGATGAATATCTACATGAACCGCTTCGGGCAGCAGGTCGAGTGCGTCACGACCGAGACGCTTCTGAACAGCTGGCCCGGAAGCGCGCTGGCGAGGCTTGTGTCGTGAACAACTCCTACCTGATCCAGATTCTCCTGCCCAAGGAGAAAGGCGATGGCAAGCCGGTTTCACAGCGCTGGTTTGAAGAACTTCTCGAAGAGCTAAGCGGAAAGTTCGGCGGCGCGACGAGCTTTGTCCGGGCGCCGGGCCAGGGCCTGTGGCGCAGCGGCGGGGAGACCCTACGGGACAATGTCGCCGTTACAGAAGTCATGGCAGCAAAACTCGCACCGGAGTACTGGCGGGTCCTGCATGAGCGCTTTGAGCGGGAGCTTTCACAGGAGGAGATCGTTATTCGCGCCCAGGAAATCATTGTCCTGTGAACGTTTAGGAACGGTCCTCCCGGCGGAATGTTTGCTGTCCGAAACCAAACCCGGAGGACCCCATGGGCTTTTTCACCAAGGAAATCAAAACACTCAACGACCTGTTCGTGCACACCCTGCAGGACATCTATTACGCCGAGCAGCAGATCGCGAAGAACCTGCCCGACATGATCGAGAAGGCAACAGATCCCGGCCTCAAGAACGGCTTCCAGACGCATCTTTCCGAGACCAAAGGGCAGATCACCCGCCTGGAGAAAATGTTCGAGATGCACGGCGTTGCGGCGAAGGGCGTCGACTGCCCGGCTATCGACGGCATTCTGAAAGAAGCGAGCGAAGTCGCGGGCGATATCGACGACAAGCAGGTCATGGACGCCGCCCTGATCGCGGCGGCCCAGGCCGTCGAGCACTACGAGATCACCCGCTACGGCACTCTGATCGCCTGGGCCAAGATGCTGGGCCGCGCGGATTGCGCTTCCGTCCTCCAGCAGAACCTCGATGAGGAGAAGGCGACCGACGAGAAGCTGAACACGATGGCGCTGCGCAGCGTCAACCAGAAAGCCGCCTGAGCCGTTGGCGGTCCCGGGCCGCGCGCTCCCCGCGTGCGGTCCCTTATTTACTGCAGGACATTATGGATCTTGAAATACTGAGGGCGGCGGCAGCGGCCATAACGATTATCGCGGCCGCCATGGTCGCAGCGAACCTCAACGCACGGATTACCGTGTGGGGGTTCGCAATCTTCATAGCGGCGTCCTTGCCTGGATAGCGGATGGTGTGCTTGAGGCGAACTGGTGGTCCAGAACACGGTCCTGCTTGTGATCAACATCCTCGGCGTATGGCGTTGGCTGCCGCGCGCCGGCTAGGAAGCCCGAGCAGCTAAGGCGTCGCGTACCGTCCCTCACGCCTGCTTACTTCCGCGATCGACCGGCCGGCGAGAGCGGCCTCGCCTGCTTCCGTCAAAGCGCCGATGGTCGTCTTACCCTTCTTGGCGCAGCGCACGAGGCTGTCCGCAATAAACGACCGGAGCTCGTGGTCCTGGCAATCGGGCCGGCCATCGCATATGCGGTCGAGAGCAGCTTCCATATTTGCGAGTGTGTGGCGATCAAAGCTTCCGAGAATCATGGCGCTCTCCCTGCGTCGAAGGACGCGGTCGGCGACCAACCCCGATGTCGCCCGCCGGTTCCAATTTCGGAACCAAAACGTTCCGGCGCCGGAACAAACCCGTGGTGCGATCCATTGGACCGGAATGCCGCGCAAGCTCAAGGTCTATCAGACTTCCCAGGGATTTTTCGATCTCGCCATTGCGGCCCCCTCGATGAAGGCTGCGCTCGAAGCATGGGGCGCGGCCAGCAACCTCTTCCACCAGGGCTTCGCGAGAGAAGCGGAGGACGAGACGGTGATCGCCGCCGCCATGGCAAAGCCCGGTGTCGTGCTGCAGCGGCCGGTCGGATCAAGCTCCGCCTTCAGAGAGCACGCGGAGTTGCCATCCGCCGCATCGCTCGACGCACAGCCGCGCAAGAAGGAAAGACCCGGGAGGAAAGCTTCGCCGAGAACGCACGACGAGAAAGCGGAACGCAAGGCCGCGGTGAGATACGAGAATGAGGAGCGCGCACAGAAAGCGCGCCGCGCGAAGGAAGAGGCCGAAGCTGCCAGGGCCCGCGAGAAACGCAACCAAGCAATTGAGAAGGCCCAAGCGGCGCTTCTTGAGTCAGAAGCCGATCACGAGGAAAGAGCTGACGCCATAGCGAAGGATCTGGAGGCCGCGCAGAGCCGCGCCGAGGCAGAAGACGAGCGCTGGCGCGAGCTTAGAAAGCGCCTCGAAGGCAATTTGCGGAAGGCGAAGGACTGACCGGTGCCTTCCTCATCTCCTGCCCCCATCAAACAACTGACGCTGGAGGAAAGACGCGAACGGCGCCGGCTTCGCCGCGAAAAGCAGCGCGAGAATAACATCCTGCGCGCGGCTAAGATGCACCGCGTGAGGCTCAAGATGGAGAGCGAGGGCCTTCCGCCACCGCCTGACTTGAAGAAGACAATCTTCGTCGGCTGTTCCGGCTGGCGTTACTGGAAATGGCGGGATTCTTTTTACGCGTCGGTGCCGCAGGCGAACTGGTTCCCGCATTACTCTTCAGCATTCGATACCGTCGAGATCAACGCGTCATTTTACTCATGGCCTACCGTCGCGAACGTTCAAGCCTGGCGCCGCCAGCCGGGCGGCAAGGACGTCGTCTACACCGTCAAAGTCTGCGAAATCATCACCCACGTCAAAACGTTCAAAGGCACGAAGACGCTGATCCGTGATTTTGGAGTCATCGCCGATATTCTCGGCGAGCAGATGGGCTGCTTCCTGTTCCAGCTCCCGCCGAGCTACCGGTACACAAAGGCCCGCCTCACTTCGATCGTGAGTCAGCTCGATCCTGCGCGGCGCAACGCGGTCGAGTTCAGGCACAAGAGCTGGTGGAATGAGGAAGTCTATCGTGCCTTCCGCGAGGCCGGGATCATCTTCTGCTCGTGCAGCGGCCCGCGCCTTCCTGACGAACTCGTCCGGACGGCAGATGAGGTTTACGTCCGCCTCCATGGACCCGAGCGCTGGTACCGCCATAACTATTCGGATGAGGAGCTTTTGAAATGGGCGGACCGGATCAGGGAGAGCGGCGCGAAGCGGGCCTGGATCTATTTTAACAACGACTACGACGCCCATGCGCCGGCCAACGCGAAAACCCTGCATCGCATGCTGGCGCCTCTCCGTCCGAAACAGCGGAGACCCCGCACCGCTTAGGAACCCCGGCCGCAGCGGGCGCTTACCCTCGGCGCCCTAATTGCGGCACCTTGGAAATTTCCAAAGTCAGTGCGGAGCGGACATGCTTTTTTGGTTTTCAGCGCTGACACTCATGGCCGATGCGCTAGAGGTCATGGATTTGCGGCTCCGGCAGTTGGCCGCGGGAAACGGCACCTCTGACGAGATGTTTCTCATGGTGACGGAGAAGCTCGACGCCGCCTCAGCGGCCGGAACGATCTTCATCCACGGCGGCGACTGCGGCCACGTCCTCGATCATTACAGGAAAATAGTCGCGGCGAATGCCCGGCGGCTGTCGGCGGGGCGTTAGGAACGCTGCCGGGGAAGCGGCGTTTCAGCTTCTATGAAACAGTTCTTCTTCGATCTTGCCGGCTCTGTTTCCGCCCATGACAGGGTCGGACATCCATGCGTATCCCGACGCGAGGCGCAGGAGCACGCGAAGTTTATCGCGCATCGCATCCGGAACTCTCGAAGCGCGGGAACTATATCCGGGTACGGGACGAGAGTGGCGCCGAGATTTACGAAGCGCCGATCCACCCCGAACCTTTTCACCGTTCCCCGTACGCGGCCTAGCGCCGGGCGGTCTTCCTTTTAGCGGTCTTCTTCGCCGTACGTTTTTTCGCGGCCTTCTTTTTCTCGACGCGTACGCCCTTAAACTTCTTGGCCGTCTTTTTCTTCTTGCCTGGGCGCTTCACTGCCATGAACTCCCCCGACTTCCTGTCGCGCTTGGTCCAGGCGCTTGCGCCGCCAATCGTGCTCTTCGTCTGAGAGCGCTTTTTCACAGCGCCTTTGCGGGCGTTGTCTCCCGTCGGCTTATTTACCGCCATGCATCCTCCGTCAGCAAGTTTCCCGCACATTAATGCCAGCGATTCCACGAAGTTCCAGCGATGGGAACGACTTCGCGCATGCGGGAGAGCGGGGATATCGTCTGGCTTCGCAGAGGCTCTTGACGCCGGTGCTATAAGAAAGAGGAACAAATTGATTCGGGGCTTTCCCATGAAGACCAATCTCAAGCGATCATCGTCAGGTGGCAGCACCCGGCAGGCGTTTCTCACCCTGCAGGGCTGGGCCCTCGGAACGCTTATCGATCAGGGAGCCGTGACCGAGTGCGACCATCACGGGCATAGGAAAGACCGCTCGGACCCCGACGCATGGGCGAGAGCCAGGTCCGAAGCCTGGGCGCATCGCCCGCGTCGTCCTGACAAACCGCGAGCATATCATAGCCCTTGAAGCCCGCGACAAAGGCCACATGGGGATGCTGCTGCGTTATCCTTACGAAGTGCGCAACGCAGCGGAATATTTTGGCGACATTCAGGATGTTAAGATCACGAAGGACATGCTCGATCTCGCAAAACATATCGTTGAACAGAAATCCGGGCCTTTCGAGGCCGAAAAATTCGAAGACCGTTACGAGGCGGCTTTAACCGAACTTCTCGCCAAAAAGGAAGGGCGTCCCGTTGCCGGCAGCGAAGAAACAGCCTCCAAGCAACGTCGTCAGCCTTATGGATGCGCTGCGCGCAAGCATTGGCCAACAAGGGAAAGCTTCGCCCACGCCGGCTGAGCGGGGCAGAGCGAGAAAAGCTGCGAAGACCAAAAAATCAGCATAAGCTCCGCAGGAGAGCGCAGGCTCTACATTTTGCCCTTTTGTTTTTCTTGGGCGCTTTTTCCATCGGAGCTTTTCGAGCGTTCTTCGAAGCGATCCGCGCTCTTGGCAAGATCGTGCCCCGTCTTGCTCTCGGTTTTCGCCTCTTCCTTGGCCGTTGCCTCGCGCAAGCCTTTAGCGGCCCGTCCCCCCGCTTTCGATGATTTTCGTTCGTCGTCCATTTCCAGGTCCTTTCTGATACGCGGTGCGATGTTCTTACGTATTGCTATTCACTGTCTTGCTGTCTGCTAAGGCTAAACGGCGCGTATGAGCCGCCCTAACATCCCCTGCATATACTCTTGATTTTTTTGTCCAATGCTTTGTCCGCGGGCTCGCGGAGGTCTTGGGCTGATCTGGCAGGGGTTCGCTGATCCGCCGCGGCCGATAGCCGCGCGTGGCGATCATGTCGCAGGCTCTTTGCGTCAGTCGCTTGAACGATCGCAAATCCCGAAATGAGGATCGAACAAAGCATGAGCTTTAGCAATTTTTGCAAATCTTCCCTACCGTTCTGTCTGGCTTGTTATTCTCTTGATCGATTTTGGCATAGCTATCCTGCTCGCTCGTCGTCGTCGGCTTCCCGATTCCTCCGGGCGCTGCACCCTGCGCGCTGGCTCCTGAAGATCCTGACGGCACGGCCGTACCGGCGGCATTCGTACCGGGTGCCTGTCGGCCACCTGCGGAGCCGTTAGTTTCTCCCGTTCCCTGATTTGAGCCAGATTGGGTTGAGCCCGCAGCATCAGTGGGATTGGCTCTGGAAGTGTCGTTCACACCCGGCGATGCTCCGCCCGGGTTTGCGGTTGACCCTGCACGGGCCGCACCAGCGCTTGATGGTGACGTTGTGCCCGTTGCCGCTCCGGACGAGGCTGTGCCACCCGCTCCTCCACCGGCGGAGCCACCGCCTCCGCCGCCTCCGCCACCTTGAGCGAACGCGGCGCAGGGAAGGATAATTGCCAGGACAAGCGCAAACCCAGAGACTTTCATACCGCAAGACCTTTAGCGACCAAGCGGCTTCACGTTATTTCGTTCCTATTGCAGCCCGTTGCCACCCTCACCTGCGACGCGGTTGACGTCACCCTACCTGGCACCAACGAGCTCGGTAGTGCACCTCCAGGTATCAGGTCGAGGAACCTCCCCTCTAATCCGGGTTTGGTTCTCGAAGACAAACGGCGAGAACGAAGATGGGAAATACTGGCGTCGGCATGCTGCTCGGCAATACTTCGGTAATCGGAGTTTGGATGCTCTTTATCGGCGCCTTTGTCCTCGGTGGGGCCATTCTATATGGCCTGCTTCAGACCGGAAGGTTGAGCCGGGGCGAGCGCGCGCAGCTTGACCCGGAATACCGAAGCGGCTCAGCGCCGGGACGATCCGCAGAAGTGACCTAGCTGCCTGGGCCTGGCGAAGGCTGGAAGCCGATGGAAGAGCGTAAAACCGAAGGCGACGTGCTCGACAAAGTCCGGCGACACATTCGCATCCTTGTCGATATTGGTCGTCTTTCAGTTGAAGACGCAGACCTGGACCGTTTCCTGGATAAGACTGTTATCCAGATCGCGAGAGCTATCGAGATTCACCACGTAAAAATCCTTCGATATCGTCCTGAGACGTCAGATCTTCTGTTAGTCGCAGGCGTCGGCTGGAAAGACGGTGTCGTGCGCACCGCGACGTTCTCCGTTGACTTGCGCTCGCCCCCCGGCCGGGCTTTTCAAGCAGGGGAGCCAGTAAGCATCAGAAACTTCGCCGAGCAAAACGACTTCATTCGCTCCGAATTTTTAGCCGAGCATGGCATCGTGGCCGTCAGCAACGTACCTGTACTGATAAACGGCGCTGCGTGGGGGGTTTTAGAGGTGGACAGTACGGCACCAAGAGACTTCTCGCAGGACACCACGGAGTTTTTGACCGCTGTGGCGGCCATGATAGGTACCGTGCTGCGCCACAATGCGCGTCCTGATGAGCAAGCGCGTCTAATGGCCGCCGTGGCCGAAGCGCAAAGAGGGCAGATCTTGCTTCGGGAGATGCAACACCGCGTCAAAAATAACTTCCAGCTCGTCTTATCCTCAATCTCAATACAAAAGCGCAGGTACAGCGACCCGGAGTCGCATCGAGCCCTTGATCACGTCGCTAGCCGCATCAATGCGATTTCACTCGCGCATGATCAACTTGCTCCTCGGGCAGAAGGACAGGTCGTCAGACTATCCCATTATATCCGAGCGCTTTGTAGTGCTATCCGTAACCAGGTCGAAGAGGTGGAAGTAGAAGTTGAGTGTGACGAGCTCGAACTGACGATCGACCGAGCGCTCCCGGTGGGACTCATTCTCAATGAGACCGCAATGAACAGTATAAAGCACGCCTTCGGCTCGGGCGGAGGAAAAATCAGAGTCAAATTAATCGGGGGTGTCGATTATAGCCAAGCCCGTCTGACGGTGTCCGACAATGGACGTGGCATGGCAAACCCAAACCAAAACGGCTCGGGCCTCAAACTGATCGCCTCCCTCGCGAGGCAAATAGGCGGCGCCATCGATCAGAGCAGTACCAGCGCGGGCACGACCACAACCCTGACATTCCCATTGATAACGTGACATAGGGCGCCTACTCGATCGGCGCCGGCCGACTGATCATCAAAACCAGCATTTTAATGGCCAGTACATGAGCCGCTACGGATGCAGGCTGCAAAGTTGGCGGCTCACCACCATCGCTCACTGGGTTCTTTATTCCCGACAAAGCAATCTCGGTGCAAGAAAAGCAATCACCCGAAGATTGCGCAGTTAAAGGGTAAAACGAAGCCCGGCATGCGAACACGCCGAGCTTCGTATCCGCAGAGCATGGTCGGCAAACTCTTTGGACCTGGGAGCTTTACAACGGTTCAGTGCGCTTGTCTTGATCGTTAACGAACAGTCGCGCTGTCAGCACAATGTCGATCATGCGCTTGAGCGGTTCACCTATGCAGGGCTATTTTAAGGCGGGTGCCCAAGAGCATTCAGGCACACCGCCGGAGCCGTATCCGCTCAGAAAAAAAACGTCGTCCGTCGGCGGTAGCTACTCCAGCACAGGCTCCACGTGTGTCCTTGCAAATTAATGTCGAGAACCAGATCATACCACCGCCTTTCGGAGGCAGCCGTGATGGTCAGGCCAGCGGTCCTGACTTAATGCTACTCGACAACGCGGCGGCAGGTGGGTCGTCCCATGGGTTATCTACTCTGCACCGCCTTGCGCTAGGCCACCACGGGTAACGCAGCGATTTGCTTGTCGAGGGTCACCGGGTAGTTTCGCACCCGAACGCCAGTCGCATTATAGACGGCATTTGCGACCGCAGCGGCTACCCCGCATATGCCGAGCTCGGCCACGCCCTTCGCCTTCATCGGCGAGACCTTGTCATCGGCCTCCTCGAGAAAGATCACTTCCTGATGCGGTATGTCGGCATGGACCGGTACTTCATAACCGGCAAGGTCGTGGTTGACGAAGAAGCCACGGCGTTTGTCTACCGCCAATTCCTCCATAAGCGCCGCGCCAACGCCCATGGTCATGGCTCCGATCACCTGACTTCGCGCGGTCGTCGGATTCAGGATGCGGCCCGCAGCACAGACGGCGAGCATGCGCCGTACCCGAATTTCGCCCGTGAAGGCGTCGACGGCGACTTCGACGAAGTGAGCACCGAACGTCGATTGCTGAAAGGTCTTGCCGAGAGCTCCCCATTCCATCGTGTCTTCGGCGACGAGCTCGCCGGCGTGGACGGCGTCAACCAGCTTCGCCGATCGATTGCCGGCGCGCACTTGACCATCCTCGAACGTCGCCTCCGCTGAGTTGAAGCCGAGCCGCTGCGCCACGGCTTCCCGCAGCTTGACGCACGCCGCGTAGACGCCCGAAGTCGAACTGTTGGCACCGAACTGCCCTCCGGATCCGGAAGAGACCGGGAAGGAGGAGTCGCCGAGCCGAACCACGACCTTTTCCATGTCGATACCCATCATCTCGGCAGCGGTCTGCGCGATGATCGTGTAACTGCCGGTGCCGATGTCCGTCATATCGGTCTCGACGGTGACGAGCCCGTCCTGCCCCAGATAGACGCGCGCGCCGGACGGAACAAGCAAGTTGTTCCGGAAGGCGGCTGCCACACCCGTTCCAATCAACCAGCTTCCCTCGCGCCTATTCGCAGGATTCGAATTGCGGTTTCGCCAGCCAAAGCGCTCTGCGCCCTCGCGCAGACACTGCACCAGGTTTCGCTGAGAGAACGGCCGGTCCGGTTTCTCCGGGTCGACCTGGGTGTCGTTGACGATGCGCAGTTCGACAGGATCCATCCCGAGTTTCTCCGCCAATTCGTCCATCGCGATCTCGAGCGCCATCATTCCCGGCGCCTCGCCAGGCGCGCGCATCGAATTTCCCTCGGGCAAGTCCAGGACGGCCAGTCGCATCGAGGTCAGACGACTGGGCCCCGCGTACAGCAGCCTCGTCTGATTGATCGCAGTCTCGGGCTGGCCCTCAGGAAGATCGCCCGAGCCGCTTTCGTGGGCAATTGCCATGATGTGCCCGTCGTGGGCCGCGCCGATCCGGATGCGCTGCCGGGTGGCCGGACGATGCGTCGTGTTGTTGGGAATCAGCGGACGCGGCAGCGTGACTTTCACTGGTCGGCCCGCCGCCTTTGCTCCAAGGGCCGCCATCACAGCGTCGGAGCGCAGGAACAGCTTGCCGCCGAAGCCGCCGCCGACATAAGGCGATACGAAGCGAACGTTTTCCTTCGGGATTCCGAGCGTAGTCGCCAGATCCGACCGGCCCCAGTCGATCATCTGGTTGGATGTCCAAACGGTCAACTTGTCTCCTTTCCATTCGGCGATGGATGCATGGGGCTCCATCATCGAATGGCTCTGGTCGGGGGTCGTATAGAGTTCGTCAAGCTTGACGGGAGCTCGAGAGAAAGCCTGCTGAAAGTCGCCAGTGCGGCTTTCGGGAGGTGCGTCCTTGTCGGGACTGTTAGGGTCCTTTGCAAGCGGCGCCTCCTTCAACGCTTCGACGAGATCGAAGCTGCCTTCTTTGCGTGAATACTTTATCCCGACCAGTGCCGCGGCCGCCCGCGCCTGCTCGAACGTCTCCGCCACCACGACCGCGATTGCCTGATGATAATGATCCACTTCAGGGCCGCCGAGCAGCTTGGCCGTGTTGAATTTTCCCTTGCCGAGCTTTCCGGCATTATCAGCCGTCACGACGGCGATGACCCCCGCGGCGCGCTCCGCGGCCTGCACATCCATGTGCTCAATGCGACCCTTGCTTATCGCCGATGCCACGATGACGCCGTAGGCCGGGTTGGCCACCACGTCCTTATGCTCATAGGCGTACGTTGCCCTTCCCGACGTCTTCAATGGACCGTCGATGCGGGGGTGCGCGCGTCCCACGACCCGCATGCGGTCGATCGGGTTGGCTCCAGCGGGTTTATCGAACTTCATCACTGTCTCGCTTCGTTTATGGCGGCCGCCACCGTCCGTTCGACGAGAGGTAGCTTGAACGCGTTGTCCTGGGTGGGTTTTGCATCGGCCAGCAGCCCAGCGGCGAAGGGCTTGGCGCCTTTCGGCAACTCGGCCTCGGCTTCCTCAACCCGCCACGGCTTGTGGGCCACGCCGCCAACTGCCACACGACCCGTCCCATCGCGCTGAAGAATGGCGGCGACAGAGACAAGGGCGAACGCATAGGAGGCGCGATCACGAACCTTTCGGTAGATGTGATTACCGCTGACCGGAGGCGGCAACGTCACCGCCGTGATGAGTTCGCCGGAGTAAAGCGAAGTCTCGATGTGCGGAGAGTCTCCGGGAAGCCGGTGAAAATCAGCAACGGGAATCTTTCGCGCCTGCCCCGCCGGATCCACGGTCTCGACCTCGGCGTCCAGCACCCGCATGGCGACCGCCATGTCTGACGGATGGGTGGCTATGCATGCCTCGCTGACGCCGATTATCCCGAGTTGTCGGCTGACGCCGTCGATCGCGGCACAGCCCGCACCCGGGCTTCGCTTATTGCATGGTTGGTTCGTGTCGTAGAAGTAGGGACAGCGGGTCCGCTGCAGGAGATTTCCCGCGGTCGTCGCCTTGTTGCGGAGCTGACCGGAAGCGCCGGCGAGAAGCGCTCGGCTGAGGACGGCGTAGTCCCGCCGGACGCGCAGGTCAGCGGCAAGACTGGTATTCCGGACCAACGCGCCAATGCGCAGTCCGCCCTCTGGGGTTGTCTCGATCATATCGAGGCCCAGTCCGTTGACGTCGATGAGGTGGTCCGGCGTCTCGATCTCCAACTTCATCAGATCGAGCAGATTGGTACCACCTGCGATAAACTTCGCGCCTTCGATTCTCTGCGCCTTGGCGGCGGCTTCCTGGGCCGACGTGGCACGTTCGTAGGTAAACTCCTTCATGTGCTGCTCTCCGCGACCTGGGCTATTGCGTCGGCGATGTTGGAGTAGGCGCCGCAGCGGCAGATATTCCCGCTCATTCGTTCCCGGAGTTCGGCATTCGTGAGCTCGGGATGAGACGTCAGATCAACGCTGGCGTGGCTCGGGATGCCCGCTTTGATCTCCTCGAGCACCGCGACCGCCGAGCAGATTTGCCCGGGCGTGCAGTATCCGCACTGATAGCCGTCGTGCTCGACGAAGGCAGCCTGCATCGGATGAAGGTGGTCCGGCTCCCCCAGTCCTTCGATCGTCGTGATCTTGTCACCTTCGTGCATGACGGCAAGCGTGAGACACGAATTGATGCGCACGCCGTTGACGATGACCGTGCAGGCGCCGCACTGACCGTGATCGCACCCCTTCTTCGTGCCGGTGAGGTGAGCATGCTCGCGCAGCGCATCGAGTAGCGTGGTGCGAGTGTCGAGACGAAAATTGAGCGGCTCGCCATTCACCTCGAACGAGACATCGAAGCCCCGCCGTGCGGCATCGGAACTGGTCGCTGGCGCTTCCCCGCCCGAACCTAGCCCGATCATGGCCGTCCCGCCCACCAAGACGCCTCGCCTTCACATTTCCTGTTCGGTGGATTTGCAGATGTCATCTGCGGATCTCCCTCTGAGCATGGACGGACGCAGGATAAGTCTTCTGTCGCCATAGGGTTCATACGATCATCTCGGGCCGTGCAGTCGTCACCGATCGGGGTTCCAAGCAGCGGTAAGTTTCGGGCGACCCGCTCGGCAGAAGGACTCGTTTCTGCAGGAGCAAAAGCTACGGATCAGGACGCTACGCGGCTGGGCGATCGACGTATTGCTGGTGGCCGGCGCCATCCACGAATGCGAGGAGCACAGTGAGGCGAGAGACCAGCCGATCCGCACGCGCGCCCACGCGCCCTCCGTCTCGCCCGTCAGGATCCGCTCGATGGCATCTCTCCAGACGAAGCGAACGCAGAAGTCTGGGACGTCCTGGACTCGATGGGCGACACTTGCCCGGAGTGCCCGCCGACTAACGATCGGCCGTGATGACGCGTGCCGGATCGCGAGCGCCTTGGACTGAAATGGAGGCCACCTCATCGACGGCCGCCATCAACTCCGAAGTGTTAGTCTGCTGGATCATATGCCCCGCCCCAGCGATGCGTCGCAGCCTGCTGTGACTGATCATGCGATGCAATCGCGCGGATTGCTCGACGTCGATCAAGCGGTCGTCCTCGCCCGCAATTATGACCATTGGCATCTTGATTTCGCGGTAGGTCTTCGAAGCCGCCCCAGCCATCGGAACCATCATCGCGGACTCCTCTGCACTAGCGTGGAGCTGCGACGGTCTCACAGCCATTTCGACCGGGAAGCCGGCGAACTTTCCCGGGACCGGCTGCGGTCCGAAGACCTTGCGCAAGAGGGTTGGCCACATCAACCGGGCAAGGACCGGCGAGATGGTGTTGCTGATAACGTCTCCCAGTACGGGGATCGCCGGAACGGACGGCGCCGCCAGATCGAGGCGAGAAGTCGGAAAATAGTATCCCGACGCGAGCACCAGCCCTTCAACGAGAGCGGGGTGCCTTGTGGCCAGTGCGACGGCGATCAAAGCCGCCCACGAATGCCCAAGCACGATCGCACGCTGAATGCCCAACCGTTCGAGGGCCTTCCGGAACAAGTCCGCCTGTTCGTTCGGCCCCCAAACACCGCCCCGGGGCCTCGAGCTGTGGCCGAAGCCCGGGCGATCGAACGCGATTACCCTGTACTTCTCAGCCGCGCGGTCGATCAGGCCGCTCGACTGCAGATCCTCGATCATTGTGCCGTTGCCGTGGAGCAGAAGCAGCGGACGGCCGCTGCCGCGCTCCACGTAGTGGAGCCGAACGCCATCGACATCGATGAATTTGCCTCGATGTGGATTTGCGCGTTCCGCCTTCCGCGCAAGCTGTCGGTTTACCAGGGCCGTCGCCGCCAGCAGGACGGCGCCGCCGGCGACCACCGCGACAGCCGGCCTAAACGATGAAGAACTTGTGCGCGATAGAGCCATGTGTGGTGCCTCGGAATGGTCTGCCCGATGAAAATGCCAGTGCGGAATGGAGCAGAGGATCGAACACCCGCGACTTCGGTACGTTCCTGCCGCGCTGGTGTGATCAATGCATTTAGTCACTTGCTTGCCTCCTATGCTTCATTGGCTTTCATGCACGACCCTATTTGGGCTTCTGGCCTCAGCCGATCCGGCGTCCCCGGAGGGCGAAATGGAACTTGGAACTCGGCTCGGCCGGGCGTTCGAGTAAGTCGGACGACAGCACCCGGCCCCTAATCCGATGGCTTGGCAAGCAACACCGGGTGAAGACAGCAAAGAAAGGCTCGTTCAAAGCAAGACTTTCCATGAGGGTCTGCTCACGGAAGTGATGAACTGATGGGCCGCATCGCTTCGACGGTCGCCCGTCACGTGCCCAGCATGCAGTCGCGCTATCCCTCGGTGAAAGGGTTGGCGAGCCAGCCTGTGTCCGATGTGTGCCTCTCTCTTAGCAGCCTATCCACCCATGCCGCCGA
Organism: Bradyrhizobium sp. Arg816; assembly: GCF_029989365.1. GTDB lineage: Bacteria > Pseudomonadota > Alphaproteobacteria > Rhizobiales > Xanthobacteraceae > Bradyrhizobium. The sequence goes on from NZ_JAPRAQ010000007.1 coordinate 146,172, forward strand.
GTTCTGACCGGAGCGCCATTAAGGTGGTGGGCGGACGAGTTCAGGGGGGCTAAGGGAGCGCGGTCGTTTCGAAATGAGGGGCCGAAGAACAGCGCATTCAAAGCGAGGTTTTTCCCTTAAGTCGTACGTCCATTAATTCGACATGTTGGAGTCAAGAAGCGCCAGAAGTGAGCGCACCACTACCAGTCGCCGTCGTCCGATCGTGGTCGTGACGATACACCCAGCTCCTATCAACTCGTAAAGCTTCGTGCGTCCTAAGCCGGTCACTTGGCATGCATCGTCAATCGTGCAGGAGAGCCGCTGAGCGAATGGCACTGTGCACGGCTCTGCGGTTTTCGGAGGGGATAGACTCACTTGTGACTGTTGGCCGCTAGTTTTCTCTCGTCGATTGTATCCCACGTGGCCTCCTCTTCACACAAAGCTCGACAGGACAAGAGTCGATTGTGCGACGGGCAACGTCAATGCGAACACCCGAGGGCGATCGCGTAAGAGAGCGCACATTGGCGGCGATTTGAACATTTTCGGACATCAAGGGCGCCGCGGAAATTTTTCGCGAATGCGCCAGCCAGAGTGATGCTTGGTGCCGAGGCTAGCCTTTTAATTGTCGGCAGAAATTTCCCCGGACGTTCGCCGAGAGCTCCGGCGCGCTGCCGTCGAGTTGCCAATGGGAAAGATCAGACACCGTCCCCTCCAGCTGCTATCCGCTTCAGTATAGCACACCGCAATTACGATCTCAGTCCGCGCGTAGCCGGCTGGTCCGGGCCGGGAAACGCCGTAGACGTCGAAACCATTTTTCGAAGCCGCGACACATTCCTGAAACCGAACAGGATCAAGCTGCCGCCATTGGACCAGATGGGGATGCGGTGATGCGGACATTCATCGAAACCCTTTACCGCGATTATTGCCTGCCCCGGCTGCGGGAGATGCGGAAGCTTGATATCTCGCACTGACCCATAAGTGATACTCAAAGATATCCGATCGCGTTCGCCGTACTGTCGGCCTTCGGGATCGCCATCGCGGTCTGGGCCGCCATGGGGCAACCGCCCGCGAATCATCCGAAGAAACCCGGCTCTCGCCTCGTGCTGAATCCATCAGACGCTTCCTGTGGCTAAGGAACCGGCCGTCGTTTTCAACCGTTCGGTCAATGCTCATCGGTCTTGGTACCCGTCTGGAACGGGTACGCAGGCGGCCAATGTACCGTTGACGATTGCGACCGATCGCGGCGCCCCGCCCATCAGGATGGGTTCGGTGAGCGCGCGATGAACGGGCACCACGAAACCTGCGACTGGCTCATCCATCAGATCACCACGCCGCCGCCAAAGGAGAAGAACGACAGGAAGAAGCTCGAGGCCGCGAACGCGATCGACAGACCGAACACGATCTGGATCAGTCGCCGAAAGCCACCGGACGAATCGCCGAAGGCGAGCGTGAGTCCTGTAATAACGATGATGATGACGGCGATGATCTTGGCGACCGGACCTTCAACCGACTGCAGGATTTGATTGAGTGGCTGTTCCCACGGCATGTTCGAGCCAGCCGCCCATGCCGGCGCCGTCGTTAGAAGAACGGTACCGAAGGCTGCGAGTGAAGCGGCTTCTCGAAGAAAGCGAAATTGCGGACGCATGTCAGTCTCCTGCTGGTGAAAGGCTGTAGTCGTCCCAAGCCCCGCGACGAGGGCGAGTTCGGCAAGGCGACGATCAGTGCCGCGACCGGCGAGCACGGCGACAAGGTTGATGGTCTCGGCGATCAGCGCGCGCGGAACCGTGATGACGGCTTCCTGAATGAGCTGCTCGAGCCGTCGGAGCGCCCAGTGCGGTGCCGGCGTGAATGGTGCCGATGCCACCGGGATGACCGGTGCCCCAGGCCTTGAGCAAGTCGAGCGCTTCGGCGCCCCGGACTTCGCCGATCGGGATGCGGTCAGGACGCAATCGAAGCGAGGAGCGGACAAGGTCAGATAAGGTGGCCACGCCGTCCTTGGTCCGCAGCGCCACGAGGTTGGGCGCCTTGCATTGGAGTTCGCGTGTATCTTCGATCAGAACGACGCGATCGGAGGTCTTTGCAACCTCGGCCAAGAGCGCGTTGGTCAAGGTTGTCTTGCCGGTCGACGTACCGCCTGCGACGAGGATGTTCTTGCGCGCGGCGACCGCGGCCCTTAAGGCGCAGGCCTGATCTGATGTCATCGTTCCCGCGGCCACATAGTCGTCGAGTGTGAAGACCGCGACCGCGGGCTTACGGATAGCGAAGGCGGGAGCCGCAACGACTGGAGGTAACAACCCTTCAAAGCGCTCGCCGGTCACAGGTAGCTCGGCAGAGACGCGTGGCGAGCCAGCATGCACCTCAGCGCCTACGTGGTGTGCCACCAGACGAACGATACGCTCGCCGTCCGCCGCAGACAAAGTTTCGCCGGTATCAGTGAGGCCACTAGACAGCCGATCAACCCACAACCGTCCATCCGGATTGAGCATCACCTCGATGATTCGCGCACCACGCGAATTTGCCTCCGATTGAAAGGATTGGATCACCACCGTCGCCCCCACCGAATGAGGACGTTTAGAGAGCGTCCTCAGATGGGTTGATTAGAAAAGCCACTGAGCGATTTGGGGCAACAAGCGCTTACGGTGATCGTAGGCTGGCGTAGAAAAAGAAAGACCGGGAACAGATATTTGACGCCTGCTCGAATGAACAAGTTCAATAGCGATGGATTTTGATCAGTGTTCGTCGGGAAGGGTTTGCGCGCAACGCTGCAGATCGCGGCTCACCACTCCGCATCGCCATCGATCGGTATTAGTACGATCGCTTGCTCGTATGAAATTGCCGATTCAACTGACTCGGAAACGCTAGCCGGCGCGAAGAAGGCAATTGAACCCATCCACCTAGTGAAGGATCGGAGCGACGGTAGCGCGAACCAAACCAACGCCCCGATCTGCAGTGCAGCGTTGACACCAAATGCGATCTGATATGCCAGGATGGGCCCATGGCTACCATCCGTGCGCCATTGCTCCAAAATCAAGCCTGTCCCGTATTGAGCCAAAAATGCCCATCCGAAGTGCAGTACGTTCAAGGCACCGTTGGCACGTCCGGCAAGCTCTGGCGGAAAGTAATCAGCTATGACTGCAAAACTGACCACGGTCGCCGTTCCGACAATGGCGACAACAGACCACGGCAATATGGAGGGCAAAGGCGCGCGCAGGATCAAGGCAAGCTCGGCTGCGATGAAGAGCATCGCGACCACTGCCAATATTGTTTCCGCACCGCCCCCTCTTCGTCGGATGCAGTGGACCGTTGTGCCGAACAACCAAGCACCGCCGCAAAGTACGATCGACATGATGAATAGCTGTCCGACGAGGCTCTCACGACCAAGTCCCTCTACGTCCGTCAGCCACGGTGCCGCCCACAATCCCTGCAGAGACCAGGCTGATCCCACGCAAGTCGCCGACAACGGGGCAATTCGCCAGAAGCGCTTGTCGCTAAAAACGGAACCAAGCGTGGCGGGAGTTAATCCTATTGATGGGGTGGTGACACGTTCAGGGACCACGATGTAGACGAGCACGGCCGTGGCACCGGTCGCGGTCGCCAGGATTTCAAAGAGCTGTCGCCAGCCGATCCAGACGAGCAGATGTTCGGCAGGGGTCGTGGCAGTCACCGCTCCGAACGAACCCAGCATGATCATGTAGCCGTTCAGCAAGGCCGCTCGTTCCTTGGGAAACCAAAGAACGATGGATTTCAACCCGGCCGTCAGCGCGGCCGCCACCCCAAGGCCGATCATTGCTCGCGAAATCAAGAGCGACGGCAATCCCGTCGACGTCGCGAACAGGCCGGCACCCGCGGCGGCGACCAAGAGCAATGCACTTTGCACGCGACGCGGGCCAAAGCGGTCCAGCAATATACCGATGGGGATCTGAGCCGCCGCGAAGACGAAGAAGTAGACCGACGTAAGCAACCCGAGGTCAGAGGTCCTGAGTCCGATATCCGAGATCAGATGGCCGGAGATCAGAGCGTTGATCGTTCGAAACAGGTATGAAAGATAGTATCCAGCGGCGAACGGGAGAAAAACGCGCGCGATAAGACGCCATGCCGCTGAACTCTGCATCTGGCCCCCTTGCTCCTAAGCTCATTCGGGCCGATAGCGCGTCGAACTCCTTGTCGGCTTGGCTAAATTGCTGCGGTCGTGGGCTGGCGTAGAAAAAGGAGGGCCGGCGTCGTTCAATCAGGTATCGCTGCTCGTTTCCTGACGAACGATGTCTTCCGGAATTTCGCGCAGAAAACTCTGACCCTTCTGCAAGCGACGTCCGAGCGCTTCGACAAACCCTTCAAAGCGCTCTCGCCCCTTGAGCTGTGCGGCGGCCTGCGCGTCGTTGGGCAACGGCGGCGTGATCGTCAGCCAGAAGCGGATGAAGAGGGCCAGGGTTTCGGCGGTCAGGCCGACGTCACGCTCCAGCCTCTGCATCTGACGCGATAGGCGATCCAATCGACGGGTGAACGCCGCCTCCTTCCTGTCTGCTCCGTCTGGTGACAGAAAGGACGCAACTGCCGCTTCCACGATCGCAGACCTGGAAAGATTCTTCCGATCCGCAAGATCCGCGATCTGCTTCAGAAGCTCCGGCGGAAAGTACACATTCATGCGATCGCGCATGTTGGCTCACAGCTCCATGCCGTCATCCGGGTCCATCGCGACTTGACGGGCGACGCCACGCATCTGCTGACGGAGCAGCCGAGATTGGCGGACCGCATCCTCGTCGTCGTCAAGAACAACGGCAAATTCTTCCGCCGGCGTTGAATCGGTGGTCTCCTTGACGATCGCGACATGATCGGGGAGCTCGGGCTCACGGCGGAGTCCACCATTGGCCGCGTCCTCCCCCTGCCCTGCCGCGCCGGACGCATCCGTCGTCGGCTTGAGCGGTCCGAGCATCGACCATCCGTCCGTTCGTGATGATCGGCCGGAGGCCGCCGGATCGGGCGGCGGTAACACCCGCTCGGTCAACCGGCGATCCTCGTAATAGCGAGCCTTCATTGCCCGGATCGGCGGCGTGCCCGCGAGCATGACAATTTCGTCTCGCGGCGGAAGCTGCATGACCTCGCCGGGGGTCAAGAGTGGTCTTGCCGTCTCCTGTCGGGATACCATGAGGTGTCCCAGCCAGGGGTTCAATCTATGACCAGCATAATTCTTCATCGCGCGCATTTCGGTCGCCGTGCCCAGCGCGTCGGATACCCGTTTGGCCGTCCGCTCGTCGTTGGTCGCGAAGCTGACCCGGACGTGGCAGTTGTCGAGAATGGCGTTGTTCGGCCCATAGGCCTTCTCGATCTGATTGAGCGATTGCGCGATCAAAAAGCTCTTGATGCCGTAACCCGCCATGAAGGCCAGCGCGGACTCGAAGAAATCGAGCCGCCCGAGCGCCGGGAACTCGTCGAGCATCATCAAGACACGGTGCCGGCGGTTGCTGGCGTGCAAGTCCTCGGTCAGGCGCCGCCCGATCTGATTCAGCACGAGACGAATTAGGGGCTTGGTCCGCGAGATGTCGGAAGGCGGCACCACGAGATAAAGCGTCGTCGGACGAGTATCCGCGATCAAGTCGGCAATCCGCCAGTCGCAGCGGCGGGTCACCCGGGCCACCACGGGATCGCGGTAAAGACCGAGGAATGACATCGCCGTGGACAGGACACCGGAGCGTTCATTCTCGGACTTGTTGAGCAGTTCGCGCGCGGTCGAGGCGACCACGGGATGTGCGCCCTGCTCGCCGAGGTGCGAGGTGGTCATCATAGCCTTCAGCGTCGCCTCGATCGGCCGCTTCGGGTCGGACAGGAAGGCGGCCACACCGGCCAAGGTTTTGTCGGCCTCGGCGTAGAGGACGTGAAGGATGGCACCCACCAGGAGCGAATGACTGGTCTTCTCCCAATGGTTTCGCTTGTCGAGTGAGCCTTCGGGGTCAACCAGGACGTCGGCGACATTCTGGACGTCGCGGACCTCCCACTCCCCGCGCCGGACCTCGATCAGCGGATTGTAGGCAGACGAATTTGCATTGGTCGGGTCGAATAACAGGACGCGGCCGTGCCGCGAGCGGAAACCGGCCGTCAGTTGCCAGTTCTCGCCCTTGATGTCGTGAACGATGGCCGAGCCGGGCCAAGTTAGCAGCGAGGGGACGACGAGACCGACACCTTTGCCGGAGCGGGTGGGAGCAAAACACAACACGTGTTCGGGTCCATCATGGCGCACGTAATCATCGTCGAGCTTGCCCAGCACCACGCCATCTGGACCGAGAAGACCGGCCGCTCTCACCTCTTCCAGACCGGCCCAGCGCGCCGAGCCATAGGTCTCAACATTCTTGGCCTCGCGGGCCCGCCACACCGACATGCCGATCGCCGCCGCGATCGAAACGAAGGTCCCCGACGCCGCAATGAAGGCCCCCTCGACAAACACCTGAGGCGCATAGGCATCGTAGACGAACCACCACCAGAAGAAGATCGGCGGATAGTAGATCTTCCAGCCCCTCAACTCGAACCACGGCCGCCCAAGTTCCGGCTGGTAGGCAAGCCTCCAAGCGGTCCACTCGGTTGCTCCCCAGATGGCCGTTAAAACGATCAGGCCGACAACGATCACTTGTCCCCAGAGGATCTTGGTTCCTGACATCCCGACGGTCCTTCCGTAACCTGCTAGAGGCCGAGGTCTCGCTTCCGACCAAAGCCCCATTCGATGCCACCGCCGTCCTTCACGACGCCGGTCACGTGTTGGCCGAACTTCTTCTCGAGCTCGCGAGACCAGGGCACGAGCTGAAAGCCAAGCCCGTCATCGATCATGGCGAACCGGACCGAGGCGAGCGTCAGCCGCTGGCGATACGTGCCTGCCACATGCTCGCCGGACGCCGCCTTTACGTGAGGCAGGCCGGAGTCTACCGAGACCTTGGCTCCGACCTCGTCCAGTTCGCGTCGACGCAGCGTGTTCAGCAGATCGCGTTGCAGGATGACACGCTGGCCCTGCCGCCGTGCCAGGCCGTCCTCAATCAGATGCTCGGTCCGGGCTTCCATGGCGTCACGGGCCTCGCGGCCGAATCCACCCATGGCGAGCGGCATCGGATCGCGTTCGACCAACCGGTGGTCAAGCCAGGTTGCTCCTCTCGCGGTGACCTGCTCACCAAGATCGAGATCGGAACGGGGCGCGAGCACCACGGTGGGTTGCGGATCGCCGTTTTGACCAAAGCGTCGGACTTCGACGATTCCACCCGCCGGCGGAGCATGCTCGAAGGCTTCAATCCCCGGGAGGCGGACGTGGTGCGCACGTCCGTCTGTTCCGTCGATCAACGCATAAGCCTCTCCGGTCAGTTCGTCATGCAATCCTCGATCAATCAAGCGTCCGACGATCTGAGATGTCGGCCTTCCACCTTCGATGACGTAGTCGGCAATACCGCGCACCTCACCACGCTCGGTAAAGGCGCGGTGCATCGTCTTGATGATGTCGCCGCGCATCCCGAGGTCGCGCAAGCTGCGTTCGGCCTCGAGCCCGACCATCCATTCGCCAGGTGCCGCTGACGCCGCAAGGCCCATCTTATCCAGGTGCTGGAGGCGGCCTACCATCAGGCGCCGGATCTCGGGATCCGATCTGCCGGCACTATCGGGACGAAGATCGATATAGCCGGTTTCGTCGGCCGCCCGCCGGATCTCGTGATCAAGCCGCGTCCATCGCTCTGCCGTGACTTCCCTCTCCAGCGATTTACGGATCTCGTGCTCTGGTTTCGGACCCAGTTCGATCGCGACCAATTCCTCGGCGCGTGAGCGCAGGCCTCGGCTGATGTAGTCGCGGGAGATCACGAGATCAGTGCCGCCCTCAACGACTCCCCGAACCAGAAGATGGACGTGAGGATTGTCCGTATTCCAGTGATCAACAGCGCCCCAATCGAGCCGCGTGCCGAGGTCGATCTCCATTTGCCGGGCGAGATCGCGGGTGAAAGCCCTGAGGTCGGTCATCTCGCCGGCATCCTCGGGCGAGATGATGAACCGAAAATGATGCCGATCGTCCTGGCACCGTTCCGCAAACGCCCGGGCATCGGCTCGGTCGCTGCCGGCGTCGAACATCTCGGCTCTCTCACCGCTCTGAGTGACGCCGTCGCGCTTCAAGTACGAAAGATGGGCCGTCAGCGGCGCCGAGCGGAATGCTCGCCCCTTGTGACGAACAACGCGCGCTTTTACCACGGCGCGCCGCGTCGGGCTGAACAATCGGCTGCGGCTAAACGCGAGCCTACCGCGGCCAAACGCCGAGCGCCCATAGGCTGCGGAACGCCTGCCGGCCACTGCCTGACCCGAGGTGTGTCCAGCTTTCTTCGCGGCACGCAGCACCTGGTTGATAAAGCTCTTTTGCTTCGGCGCGCGGGTACTGCGGATGCGCCCGGGCCGAACACGCAGGTCGCTGTCGCGCACGCTCACGGCAGGACTTCCAAACGATCAAAAGCGCGCACGGTGCCAAAAACGCTATTGATTGCATTCGCTAAAATGCAAAGCGCGGCACGCGCCCCGACCGGCCGGCACGCGAGAACCCAAGCCATGCCAATGGCTTGCGGTTCGACCGGCGAGCCCCTTTTATCTCGCCGTCCTGCCGTCGTGGTCCCCCGGGCGCCCCCAACTGCTTGCGAGCGCTTGCGATAGCGATCGTTACCCGAAGGGCCGAGACACCCGCAGGGTGGCTCGGTGAGGAGCGAAGCGACGAGTAGAGCGCGTGCCGAAGGCATCGCCCGTACACCCTCAGCACGTGCCACTTGCTCGATGAAGCACGCCAAGGCTTGCGAACCCACATAAGAGGGCACCCGGGAACGGGGCAGTGATAGCGATCGCCGCAGGCGAGCCCCTTTCCCGAGTGCCCCCGGCGAGGAGCACCAAAGCTTTAGCGCGAGGGATCGAAGCCGCAAGGCCGAGACGCCGCGCGGCTCGGTTCATATGTGGACGGCCCCCGACTTGCAAGGATTGGCTCGGGCAGCATGCTCGGATCGCTTGCGCTCATATGTCCGGCCTATTTTCGGGTCTTGCGACCACTGGCCAAGATGGGCTTCGCGGACAGTGAGCTCCAAACACGAGAGCGGCATTTGCTGCCGGTAAACCGAGCGGAGTGTCTCACATGACCGGCTCGCGCCGAACGTACCACCTCTTCCTTTCCTGCAAGTTCCGGCCCCAGCGCCAGATCTGCTCGTCTGACGCCAAGCTCTATTTGTCGTTCAAGTCTATTTCGGCGTTGGCATCGGGATGGCGCTCGCAGGCCGGTACCGTTCGCCGCTAACCATCAGTTTCCAAGCAATCCGCGCCAGCTTGTTTGCTAACGCTATCGCCACCAGTTTCGGCGGCTTGCGCGCGATCATGTCTTTCAGCCAAGACCAAGGGCGACTCCCGCGTCGTCGCATATCCGCGATCACTGCTGTCGCGCCAGCTACCAAAACGGTTCGCAACATGCCGTCGCCGGCGCGGGTGATGACCCCGAGCCGATTCTTGCCGGCCGTCGAGTGATTCTTTGGCGTCAGGCCAAGCCACGCGGCAAAGTTTCTTGCCGACTTGAATCCGCGCGCATCCACGACCTTGATTGACAGCAGCGTCGCGCCGATCGGACCAATTCCTGGAATGGTCGCAAGTCTTCGGCTCATCTCGCTGCTCCGGTGGAGTTGCATGAGCTTCTTGTCGAGCGTAACGATCTGATCATCGACGCGCGCCATTTCTGCGGCCAACGCCTCTATCAACTCCATCGCCAAGTCCGGGACTGTGGCATCAGCCCTAATATCGATCAGCAATTGCGGAAGCCTTGATAGCCCCTTGGGCGCGGTGAAGCCGAACTCTGCGGCGTAGCCGCGGATCGAATTGGCGAGCTGGGTGCGCCTGCCAATGAACTGGTTGCGCACACGAGTCAGCATCTGTGCGCCCTGCTGCTCGGCACTTTTGATTGGCACAAAGTTCTTCCGCAATTTCGGTCGACTCGCAGCTTCGCAAATTGCCTCGGCGTCCGCCGCATCGGATTTCCCACGCTGCACGTACGGTTTGACATATTGCGGCGGGATCATCGCCACCTCATGCCCCAGCGAACGCAGCTCCCTCGCCCAATAGTGCGATGCTCCGCAAGCCTCCATCGCGACAAGCATAGGCGGCAAACGGCCGAAGAACGCCAGAACCTGGCCGCGTCTCAACTTGCGTCGCAAGACCGGCTGCTCCATCCCGTCAACGCCATGCAACTGAAATACGCTCTTTGACGTGTCCAAACCGATACGAACAATTTTCTCCACTGGCGGCTCCTTCGTTTGAGGTCATCGACGACCCCATCCTGCCACGCAGACCGGCGGAAGGGGGCCGTCCACCCCAACACGAGAGCCCGGTGCGGCCCCGGCCGCACGCGCAGATACAGTGAAAACCTCAGCGAAGGCGATGCAGGCAATCCTGCGAGAACCGCATGGCATCTTCACGGTGATCTCAGAATTGGGAGTAACCTTGACGCTCCGCTGACTGGGATTCCCAGGCTTGTGCTAGCAGCCGGAACAAACGACGGGCCACAGGATTCGTCGTATTCGGAGTCTATTTCAATGCTGATGACCATTAAGCGAAGGCCGACAACACGGACGCTGCCGGGATGGGCGATCCACGTGCTCCAGGAAGCGGGCGCTATCCGCGAGTGCGAGGAGCACGGTTGGATGCAGGCCCGCGCCGATCCGCATGCACGAGAGCGCGCCTTCGATATCGCCCGTCTTTACCCGCCAGCAGACGTCTCCCCTCACGCGGCCGAGACCGCGGTTCGCGACGCGCTGGGTTCGATTGGCGATACCTGCCCGGAATGCGCCCCTGACGAGCAGGACTGGCGCTGAGCAGCGACGCCAGCCCGTCTCCACCTCAGCGGCCTAGCCGTTTCTCCACGCGCTTGCGCGCATTGCCGACCTTTTTGACGGCTTTTTTCACCGCCGGCGCCGACTTTCGCGTCTTCTTCGCCTCGTATTGCACCTCGTAGTCCTGCCCGCCTGCCACCCGAGCCCGGTCCTGTTTTCGCCCGCGCGCTGTCTTGCTATTCTTCGCTACCGCCATCTGTGCCTCCTGTTGTGACATCGAAGCAACGCGACAAGGATTCCCAGGTTCCGGAACGATTCAAACTGTGCCAATTTGAATCGGCTGTAGCGTGGAGTTCTTCAGTGGCGTCTCAGCGTAAAATGCCGGCGGCTATCGGCGTCAAGGCGCCCTTCCCCGGCTTCATCGAACCGGCCCTTGCCACCTCGATCGAGAAGGTGCCGTCCGGAGAGCGCTGGATTCACGAAATCAAGTTCGACGGTTACCGTGTTCAGGTCCATCTGGCCAACGAGACGGCGAAGATCTTCACCCGGCGTGGCCACGATTGGACGCATCGCTTCAAGAAAGTCGCCCATGACGCCTGGCGGATCAAGGCGAACTCGGCGGTGGTGGACGGCGAGATCGTGGTACCGGCCGCGGACGGCACGACCGACTTCTCGGTCCTGCAGAACGAACTCAAGGGCAGGTCGACGAGCATCGTGCTCGTAGCGTTCGATCTGCTCTATCTGAACGGCCGAGATATCCGGAAGCTGCCGCTCTTTCAGCGCAAGGCCGAACTCAAGAAGATCCTGGGCGGCACCGATATCCAGTTCAGCGAAAGCTTCGAGATAAACGGCCGCGAGATGTTCGCGCACGCCTGCAAGCTCGGCCTCGAGGGCGTCGTTTCGAAGGTCCGGGGCAGCGCTTATCCGACGGGACGCACGAATGATTGGGTCAAGAAGACCTGCCTACAGCGTGAGACCCTGACCATTGCCGGTTTCGCGCTCGATGGGACGAAGTGGGACGGCATCTACGTCGGCCGGCGCAAGGGCGATGATCTGCTCTACGCCGGCAAAGTCGACCACGGCTTCGACAAGGTCTCGGCCGCCGATCTGCAGAAGCGGCTTAAACCCCTCATCCGAAAGACCCAGCCTTATACCAAGCGCATCGGTCACAAGGGCATCTGGGTCGAACCCAAGCTTCTGGCCGAGATCGAGTATCGCGCGAAGTCGGCCGAGGGAAAGGTGCGCCACCCTTTCTTCCGAGGCCTGCGGGAGGACTTGTGATGGATGCGTTCGATCGCTTCTGGCAGTGGGCGAACAAGCCGCTGGAAAGTCCGCTGACGATCCCGGCCGAGTTGCATCGAGCGGTCATGGATCTCGCTCCGGAGGATCGACGCGATCGCACCGCAGTGAACCAAGCCGCAGAGCGTGTACCAGATCCCGAACGATGAACGCTTGACGGCGGCCTCTGCCTTCTCGATGCCGCTGAGCAAGAACCCGCCAAGAAACTAACTCCGGGCACGCCGCAGCTCAGCTTCCAATCGCTCCCTCTCCTTATTCCAGCGATCGTCTTCGGTTTGCGATCTCTTCTCGAGAGCCTCAACCTGGGCCTGGATGGCGGCGGCCCGCTTCAGGTGCTCCTGCTCCGCCTTGTCCAGCGCGGCCTGCGCCTTGTCGACCGCCTGCTGACGGCGCTCACGCTCTTTCTGCCTGGCGGCCTCTTCCCTTGCCGACTCACTTTCCCGGCGCCTCTCCTCCCGTTCGTAGGCAAGCGCGGCCTTCCGCTCCGCCGCCTTGTCGAGGGGACGCGAGGAAGGCTTCTTCGCCATAGCGCTCTTCGATTTGCGGGCGGCTTTCGTCGATCTTCTGTCCCCGCCGAGATCGGCGGGCAGTTCGGCTTGCTCGCTGAAGGCTCCGTCGGATCCGACCGGGCGCCTGAGAACGACGCCAGGCTTCTTCATGGCCGCAGCGATGACGTCCGGATCGTCGCTTTCCTTCGCCGCGCCCTGGTGGAATAGATTGCTGTTGGCGCCCCAGGCTTCGAGGGCCGCCTTCATAGAGGGAGCGGCGATCGCCAGATCGTAGAAGCCGAGCGAAGTCTGGTAGGTCTTCAGTTTTCTCGCCATGACACTTCCCGCCTACCGACGCGATCATTTGATCCGTCATTCAGTCTACCTCGCGAGCAGGGGTTCTTCGAAGCGAGCGCACCAGCGCAGTCGGTAAAAGTAGCTTCCCCGGCGACACCGGATGCTTCACGACGGGCTAGGCCGACTTTCGCTGCGGCTTTGCGGCCGGCTTTTTCGCTGCGCCCTCCTTCGCCGTTTTTTTGCCGGCGATTGGCATCAGCATTTCCTTCTGCCCGGCCACCGCCTTGCGCGGCTTCTTGGCCGTCTTCTTCGGAGCCTCTGTCGGGCTCGTCGCCTCTCGTCCGATGCTCTTGCGCAGCGCATCCATCAGGTCGACGACGTTCTCGCCTCGAGGACGCGCTTTCGCGGTGATGGGTTTGCCGGCGCGCTTCTGATTGATGAGATCGATGAGGGCGGTTTCGTACTGGTCTTCGAATTTGTCCGGCTCGAAATGGCCCGCCTTCTGATTGACGATGTGCTTGGCGAGATCAAGCATGTCCTTGGCAACTTTGACATCCTGAATGTCGTCGAAATACTCATCAGCGGGACGTACTTCGTAGGGGTAGCGCAGCAGCGTGCCCATCAGTCCCTTGTCGAGAGGCTCGAGCGCGATGATGTGCTCGCGATTGGTCAGCACCACACGGCCGATTGCGACCTTGTTCATCTCGCGGATGGTTTCCCGAATGACGGCGAAGGCATCGTGCCCAACTTTACCGTCCGGACGCGAATGAGATATCGCGGATCGATCTCGCTGCGGTCGACGAACTCGTCGATCTCGATGGTTCGCGTCGATTCCAGCGCGACGTTCTCAAGCTCCTCCTTGGTCACCTCGATGAAGGTATCGGTATCGACCTTGTAGCCCTTGACGATGTCCTCGTTGTCGACCTCCTCGCCGGTGTCGGCGTCGACCTTGGCGTACTTGATCCGATGGCCGGTCTTTCGGTTCAACTGGTTGAAAGAGACCTTTTCGGATTCCGAGGTGGCCGGATAGAGCGCGACCGGACAGGCGACGAGGGAGAGACGCAGGAAGCCTTTCCAGTTGGCGCGGGGGCCATCGCGGGGGAACTCCATTACTGAGGTCGGATTCAAGACGAACGGCCCGCCTTGGTTCCGACATCGGGCCTCGTCCAACAGGCTGATTTTTCTCATCCAGGTCCTTGGACGGACTTTTGTTCATGTTATGTTCTAATCGAGAAATGACTGACCGACCCGCAAGCTGGCGCATGCCCACCCCGAAGCAGATGGAAAAGCTGGCAGCCGAAGCCGCCCGTAGGCCAAGTCCCTCCACTGCGGCACGGATGCGCCGCTTCCGGCCGAATACTGGGAATCCGTCCTCAGAGACCCTCGCGCTGGCAAGACCGGGGCCCAGATGCGGCAGCGACGTCTCTCCGAAATTCAGCGCCACGTGCTGCGCGTCTCCTGCCGCCGCTTCGAGCGGACCGTGGAAATCCAGACCGCCGATGCCGTTCGACTGTATGGCGTCACCGCGCTCTGGAAGGACGTCGCGCAGCGGCTGCCCGCACGGCGATGTTGGCGTCTTCCCCGGAACATCAACCTGTAACCTCCGTGTGCGCCGGGGAGGATGTCAGCATTGATCCAGTTGAGCGCTGGAAGCGTGAAGCAGACGAGCAAGAGGCGCGCTTTGAGCGAAAACGTGCAAGGGATCGGCGTGAACAGCAACGTGATCTTCGCCGGGAGGCCATCACTGCGCTTGCAGCAAGAGTGGAGCGGAATGAAGAAGGCTTGGTAGCAGCACTACAGGCGATGACGCGGATGGCGAACAATGCGGCGGACACCATCGAGCGGTTACAGAACGACGTGAAGGTTCTATGCGGAAGGGTCGTCGAGTTAGAACAGCGGCAAACCAATCTAGAAGCCCGATTGGCCTCCGCAGAAATGAAGAATATCGAGATGCGCGAAGCGCTCATAGAGCGCAAGGTTGGCCTCCCTAGCCTGCGAGCAGTGCAATGAACAGGCAACGGACCCTCCTCATCCAGGCAGAAGCGAGGGACCTCCTTGTGCGTAGCTGGATTGTTCAGCTCCGCAGATTGGCCGACGAAGTTGCCGCGAGCTACGAAGCATGGAGTGAACAACAGTTGGTGCGCGGCAGCAGCATCCTGCTCGACGAGTGCATGTCGAGCTACAAACGCGATGCGCTACCACGCAACGAAGATAGCTCACCACACAGCAGCGATGAGTGCGGGGGAAGTGTTCGACGTGACTGTAAACGGCCGGGGGGGGGACTGCCGGAACCTAGCGATCGGATCGCGCTCTTCCCGGCCCGCAGGGCGTTTTGAGTTTTCTGACCTTAGATTAAACCGACCAGAGAAAAAGTTCATGCAGACTGGCCGCAAGGGAAACAAGCAACTCGCTACGCAAGCGAATATGAACGGTCAACGCTCGACCGCACCCGCTGATCTCACAAAACGTGAGCGTGAAGTCTTCAAACAGGTCGTGGACAGTGTGAGCAGCAAGCACTTTGCGCCACATCAGAAAATCCTCATCTGCACATATGCGCGGGCGACTGTGCGACTGGAGCAGATGTCTTCCGACGACCCAAAGTTCGTCGAACTCGCGCGGCTCCAATACAGTTGCGCTACGCGATTGCGCTTGACACCGCAGGCATTGGCCGATGCCAAGGTGCTCGGCCGTGCGCAGTACGACCGGCAACAGAGCCCGCTGGACGAATTCGTGGAGCAACTGCAAAATGGTGGATCGCACTGAGGATCATGATTGCCTACAACTGTGTCTTGAGACGCTCCTGAACGACCGCGAGCGCCGTGAACAGATGAAGGTCAAGCTGGCTCATGAAGAACCCGAGGCGGTCGCGCACTTCGCCTGCTACGTTCTGCAAAGCAAAAATCTACATCTCATGCCGTGGCAAAGTCCGCCGGTCTGGATCGACGACCCCGACGCAGTCGGCAAGGATGACGTGAACTACAATGCGGCGCTGCTGACGAAGAAGATGCTGGCCAAGGGCATCTCGAGGTTTCACCCGGATCCGCTGGCGCCGCTGAAGCGATGAGCAGATCGCTTTTCACATTCATTTTGACGCGTTCAGGTAGTAGAAGATTCTCGTGTAGAACAGTTGGGTGTAATTCTGCCATGCCTTGATATTGAAGTGGAACGTCTGGTCTGAGCAATTCATATTGCCGACAGCAACCGTTCCGTTCCACTCCGTTGCTTGAAACGTGCACATGTTTGTAGTGCGGTCCAGATCCAACCTAGCTCCTGTTGCGGTTGCTTCGGCCTGCTCTCGTCTTTTGATAGTCTCTTTCAAGCTCTTATCATCAATGCCGGGTGGCACCTCGGGCAAAGTGCTCTCGATTACTTTGTACCGGATCGAGTTTTTAGTATCCGTTTTTGCATCGTCAACTTGATCCATTGAATATGTGCTCGAAAACTCGCAGCCTTTTTCTGGCAAACCAAAATCACCATCGATATTTCCACGCCGCGGCTTCTGTCGATAGCAGAGCGTAATCCCCCCATCCTCACCAAACCCATAAGTCTTGATGATGATCTTTGACGCGTCACCGACTGAATTATGGATCAACGACATATTTGCCAGTTCGGGCTTGATTTCTGCCAGACACACACAGCCATTCGGTACAGCGAACCAATAGCTGGCCACTTCAAGCGCGAGGTAGCCTAAAGCAATAACGATTGCCCATATGAGATAGGGCTTAGCTTTCACTAATAGCGCGTTGTTCATGCTGACCAACTTGTGAGAGCGGGCGGCGGACACCTTGACGGTGAAACCTCTCGTGGGGCTCCTCGATGTCGGTGATCTATTGGGTTACGACAAACGCTTGCGGTGCATGCGTTTCGTCCCGTCAAAATTGTGGCCGAACCGACAGCCAGGATTGTTTTCGTAGTGCTCAAAATGAGCAGCTTGGCCGTTCGTACCCGCCGCGTGCACTCTAACCTGCCCGTGACATTCAGGGCATCGCTTCTTTCGGTCTTTGTCCAGTCTGAGTGCTTCATCCAGAGAGATGGCCTGCCAGCCATTTCGCACCCACAGTTCAACTTGGTCCCAATTCTTGTTGGAAGCCATTTGATCTCTCCGTGTCGCGGGCTGTAACTCGCTAGTCCTGCATCTTCACGTTCAGTGGACAGGCACTAGCATTCAATTCTCCCACGTGTAGCGACGCACTTTCTAACCAATTCCCTCACTTCATCTTCATCCAAATATCCAAGCTTTTCGACCAACTCCTTCACCTCATCTTCGTCTAAAAACCCTTTGCTTGAAACCTCATCCGCGGCGATATTTTCGACCGCTTTCTTGAATTGCTTGTCAGTAAGCCAGCTTTTTGCAGTCATGCCCTTAACGTTTATCGCTGGGTTGACATATTGATAGATGAGAACCCCTGAATTCAGCAGCGAGATGACTAGACAAACCGGTACGATCCATTTGCTCGACATTCCTTGTGCCCTTCTTCTCTCCCTGCACGTTCGACGGCATCGAAGGCTCTTAGGTTGATTAGCCTACAGGCTTACTGCAAATCATGCGCTCGATTCCACTGTGTGGTCGATCCAAACCCGGTGGGCCGGGCATCACTTCCTTCGTAAAGGTAATCTTTGAAGTGCGATCTAGTCTGAATGAGCGCGCCCCCGGCAAATTTCCGGACTTGCTAAATCCGGCCAGTTGATGCCCGTTAAGGATGACGTCGCCGCGCTTGGTATAACCGAGATACCGAGGCACAAATGTTCTCTCACCTTCGTCCGCACGGTAGACAAGGCGAACGACCCATTCGTTTTTGATCGCTTCGCATATTGCGGCCTGGTCAAATGGTTGAGCAAAAGCCGCACTCGCTATCAGGCAGGCTAGGACCGAAGCTCCCGCTGTCAAATGACGTAGCATTTGGGTGCACCACGCATCCTGTTGCTCGTTCGCGATGTTCGAGGCATTAGCGTTTCTGAGCCGATTAGGTGAGCAGGCCATTCGCTCGCGCTTTGCCGATAAGATATGACACAAACGCCGCGCAGGCCCCGAACATGAACAGGGCGTCGGTTTCGTCCACCTTTGCCGCGCTGTCATCCAACAGCGCGTGACGTATACCTTTTTCATCGCTGGTGTAGTTATACAGAGAGTTGAACCCGTTCTTCATCGCCGGATGGATCGCAATCTTCTGCTCCAGTTTCTTGAGCGCCTTGGTGAGAATGTCGGCGGAAGGATCCAGCGTCTTGCCAGCTGCTTCGACAGCGTGAATGCTTTCGCGGATGCTGTCGGCATATGTCCCAGCGGTCAGATGACTTGCAGCATTGCGGAGGTGGGCGCGCGCACCGTTGAACTGACTGGCAGTGAGGTCAGCGAACGCTTTTCAATGGTTTGGTGTTCGGCATCTGAGGCAACTGGGCAGATCACCTTTTTGTCGACTACGCGATAGGCCACACGGCAATACTTCAAAACCCGCTCAATGTGGTCTGCAAATGCCGGTGGGGACGCTGGATGCTTAAGCACGAACTCCAGCCAGCCAAAGACAGCAATGTAATCGCCCTTCTCAAAAACTGCCCGCACCTTCTTCGTGAGCTTCTTCGCGTCGTTTTCGAAATCATCGACCATCCCGTCCTGTCGCCAAACGAACTCGTCCCTCAGAATGGTCGACCACGGCTTGTCGAACGAGTTCGAGGCATAGTCGTTGTGCCGCTCTACATCGCTCAGAAATTTGTGGATGCGCTCCCACAACAGCGCCCGCAACTTGGCCGATATTTCGCGCAACTGAAGTTGTGACGGCAACGGCGCAACGCCCTCCGCCTGCTCAAAGGAGAGCCTTTTGCGTTCTTCAATGTCGGTAGTCACCGATGTTCCTCTCGGATAAGCATTTGGCGAGAGCTTGCTTACCGGCAGGCCGAAGCGTAGCGCGGTGTGCTTGCTAGGTGCGGGCGAATTCGCGTTTGTGCTCAGAACGGTATGTCATCGTCCATTTCCGCAATGGCTTTGGCTCTTTTACTTGCTGGCGGGGGAAGACGCTTTGGTTCCTCCGGCTTCTTGCTCGGTGGTGGTAGCTGTTTGGTCTGTTCTGTCTCTTGACGGACCCCAAGGATCGCGGCGGCAAGTTTGGCCCACTTCCATGCGGGCTCCATTTCCTTGGCAGCCTCGCCACCAGTATTCGCCAACGATAAAACTAAATCATTGAATTTTTGCAGGGCTGTGCGATCGCGGTCGAGCTCGGCCAAGAACGCATTGAGTTTGTCTAGCAGGCGCTCCTTCTTCGCTATGACGAGCGACGATGCGTCGATGATTTCTTTAATTTTGCTCACATAGGCTCGCAGATGCTTCTTCTCATCGGCATCAAGCGGCAATGCATACGCCGGTCCCACGCGAATGTGGCTGATCTGGATGCGAACTGTGTAGGCGTCGACGGTCTGCCTGAAGCGCTTGTAGTCTTCGTAGACGTCGGTTGCCCCATCATTCGGGACGGTAAAGAAATCCAAGAAATCAAGTCCCAGCGCCTCGGCGGTGGCCAAGGTGTGGTTCATGTATTCGATGATGTAGTGGTTCGACGCGCCGCCACTTTGAGTATCTTCCAAATCCCGCTCCAAGATTTCGCGGAATTTTCGTTCCAGGCGCACGAAGGCCATGTCCGGCGGACAATCAGCCGCCGCAGCGAAGTCTTCCTCTTTGATCATCGCAAACCCCGAACCCCAACTGCTGGGACTCAATTTGGTAGGGTCACGGGTGGGCCGCAAGAGCCACAACTTTCAATCCACAGGGGGTGGCAATGTGGTCGGCACAGCCAAGGTTGGGTGTTTTTGTTCGGCACCGCGCCAACCGATACCCGGTTTGTACTTGGTCGGCTATTTGTGCGGAGATGAGTTTTCCAGCTAAGTGATTGTTTTTGCTGGCGCTCCCTAGGGGAATCGAGGCCCGGCGGCGACGCCGCATCGAACAGGGACATTTGTACGAAAGCCCCTCGAGATCCGCCGAGGGCTGCTCGGCAACAAGCATCTCTGCTCTGTCCAACCAGGAGCCGATCTTCATGAACCGCACTCGTCCCTTTCTCGCCGCGATTGCCCTGGTTCTGACGACCCTTGTTCAAGGAGTCGGCCGAGCCGCAGGTCAAGAAATCGCCCTGACGCCCATGGAGTCAAAGGAGGTCGCCAGAGGCTATCGGGCTGAAGCCCTCAAGCTAAAGCCTGTGATCAGCGACAAGAGTGAGATGATCGGAAGAATCAGCGACTTCATCTTTGGCAAGGATGGCAACATCTACGCCGTCCTCGCGGTCAGCGATCTCGTTGGCTCCGGTGGTCATCTCGTCGCGATACCCTTCCGTGGCCTCAAGCTCGACGATCAACGCGGGGAGATCGTGCTTCCAGGCGCCAGCCAGGCAGCTCTTGGAAAACTGCCAGTCTATCTCAGCAGCCCATAACGCCAGTGTGGCTCCTTCCTCTAGGCTATTTCTTCCTGTCGGCAATCGCTGTCGCGTACCAGCCAATACACCACACCTAGCGCGAGAATAAGGGTCGCAAATGCCAGCGTGTGCAAGGCGTCCGTTTCGTTCAGATCTAGAATGATGACTTTTCGGCAGATAGCAAGCAGCGCGATCACGATCACGGACCGGATCTGCACAACTGCCTCTCGACGCTCAGCCACCACCAACAGCGACTTCTTGAACTCCAACGCAATGATCACGGTAAAGATCATGCCAAAAACGGCCTGGAACACCCTGAAATCAGACGGATCCAGACTGCCCGCCAACACCAGCCCGAACAATATCTTCAGGCTCAGTGTCCAGACCGCTGCGACCACCACGATTGCAATCAGGAACGTCAGGAAGAGCACGACAGCGTGCTCAAACCACTGATAAAGGGACGTCAACCTGAACTCGCTCTTTGTCTCCTGGATTTCATCCTTAATCGACATGATCGCCTTCGCCCTCTTCCTCTCGCTGGCCTGACGCGCATTGTCGGGCCTCGCTGTCAGCCGGGATCGCAAGGGACCATAAAGGATATTCTTCCGCCTTGACTGATGTCAGCTGATGTCGGGCGCTCACGGCACCGCGCTCATGATTTTTACCGCGATCCAATTGGGAACTATCAATGCACCGCCCCTTGGCGTTTGCGACGATCCAAATGCGAGGTGTCCCACCATCGCAGCCCGTTCCCGGGCGTCCTCCCTTGACTTGGACCGCCTGCACACAGCTGCGCGGTCCTTTCTTTCCCCACACGAATGAAAGATCAGTTGTCGCCGGCGCGGATCCACTCACGCCCTATGGTCAGCAGGGCGGCCATGATCGCCGGCCCGATGAACAGGCCGAGCAGCCCGAGGGATCGCATCCCACCGATAATACCGATCAGCACGAGCAGGAAAGGCAGTCGTGCGGCACCTCCGATCAGTACCGGCTGAATGAGATGATCGATGATCAACAATACGGCGCTGCCGAAGACCCCTAGTCCAGCGCTCGCTAATGGGGCATCGTTCACAACAAGCAAGGAAGCGGTGGAAGCAATCAGGATAATCCAGGCTCCGAATGGTATGATCGAAAAAAGAGTCATGGTCGCGCCAAACAGCAATGGATGCGGCACGCCGGTTATGACAAACGCCAGCCAAAAAACACCGCCCTTGACGAGCGAGGCCGCCACAGTACCGTTCGCAGTTGCACGGATGGCGTCAGCGAAGGTGATCAACAGATTTTCTCCTGGCATCCCGAGCAGATTGCGCACAAGCGCCCGAAATCGAAGTGCGAGCCAAGCGCCATCGCGGAGCGCGATGAACAGGGCAAGCAACATCGTCAGCAACTCGAGGACTCGTCGAAGCAACGCGCCGCCAAGAGAACCTGCCCAGGTCGCGAGGCTTTCGAGATTGACGCGCCGAAGCCATACGACGAGAGCGTTGGGGTCGCTGAGATTCTCCTGCCACCATTGGTCAAGTAGCTGACCGGCATGCGGCAATCGCGACAGCCAAGGTGGAGCGGCAATCCCGTTGAGTCCGAGCGTATTGAGCGAAGCCAGCAACGCACCGCTTCCCTCGGCAATCTGCCGTGCCAACAACATGGTCGGCACGATCGCGAAGCATGCCATAACAAGGGTGAAGCATAACGGAGCTAGGACTTGTGATCGCTTGCCTCCGATAGCCGCCAGACGGTTGTAAAGCGGCCAAGTTGCGATGGCGATGATGGCGGCCCAAACCAACGCTGCCAGAAACTCCCACGCGATCCAGGCCGCCGCAGCCACCACGACGGCCCCGATCGCGACACGACCCGCGGCCTGCACCCCGTCATCAATTGACGCAATTCGTGGATGCGCGTGCCTGGAGACGTTTTCTTCGCCGATCAGCATGACTTTCTGCCTGTAAGATCGAGCTTGGAATCCCACACGATGCGTGCGCCCAAGTTAACGACAAGATCCGGCAATCAGTCGGTTCCGGCGTTGATGACCGTCAGCCCGACCGTGGTTTTCGATAGCTCCACCGATAAGCCGCACCGCGTCAAAACAGCTCCGCCTGAGACTTTGGCCCAGCTTTGCTTGACAACCATCAAGGCATCTGCCGGCCGTTCCACGGTACTTGGCTGTAAGATCAAGAGGGCTGGAAGTTACCATTTGATCAATGGAGGCCGGCCGAACTACTGGAAGAGGACTGCCATGATCAAGGATATACTCGTTCGCCTCGACGGAACGCCGCAGGACGACATTCGTCTGGCAGCCGTCGAACAGATTGCCACGATATTTGCATCTCACGTCACCGGTCTCTACTTCAGTCTGCAGTCACCTCTCACCTCCAGCGAAGCCGCAAGGAAAGAAGGCGACTCGGTCGAAGCAGCCGCGATGGCGCGTTTGAGACGCCTTCAGCGGGAGACGGACCTGCGTCGCTTTGATGTCGTGGGCGAGGAGGACGTCCCTGATACGGCCATGCTGCCAGCGCGCGCTGCCGACACGTTCGTGGAGCTCCGCCCCGATAGCCGATCGAGCAACCCAGAGCGCTTGATCGAGCGCCTCCTTTTCGGAGGCGGCCGCCACCTCTTCCTCGTGCCGAACGACCTCAGAGCAGTTTCTTTCTGGAAGCACGTAATCGTCGCATGGAGCGGCAGTCGGGAGGCGGCCCGCGCCTTGGCCGAGGGCATGCCTTATTTGCATCGGGCTGAGAAAGTCGGCCTCCTCGTCGTCCAAGGTGCGAACCCGACGGAGGCAGACCTCCTCATGGGAAACGATGCCGTACAACATCTTCGGCATCACGGCATCAATGCCGTCAAGTACCGAGCGTTTGGTGAAGAAGACGAGACCGCCGGCGTGGTGATCGAGGAATGCCGCAAGCTGGACGCCAATTTGCTGGTGATGGGCAGCTACGGCCATTCCGCCCTGCATGAACTGCTACCCGGCAGTACGACGAGCCGCCTGCTTCGTCGTTCGCCGATCCCGCTCGTCGTTGCCCATTGAGGAGCCAACCCATGCTTGACCGCCCCCGTCGTTCCGCTCTTCCCGGAACTCACGCAATTCCCGTCCCCCGCACGATGTATGCCGCGGCCATGGATCGCTTCGGCGAACCTGCCGTACTCACCGGGCACGCGCTGCCGGTTCCGACGATTGATTCTGGCGAGGTTTTGATTGCGGTCGACACATCAGGAGCCGGACCATGGGATATCGACGTGCGCCTCGGACGCTTTGCGAACCGCAAGCCGCACTTCCCGATGGTTCCTGGCGTCGATGGCGCCGGTATTGTCGTCGCTGTCGGCTCGCGCGTGCGCCGACTGAAAGTTGGCGACGAGGTCTATTCGTACAGCTGGCAGAACCCCAAGGGCGGCTTCTACGCCGAGTATGTGGCAGTCCCCGCCCACAATGTCGCGCCGATCCCGAAACGGCTGGACCTCCAGCACGCAGGAGCTATTGCGACAACGGGTCTGACGGCTCTGCAAGGCATCGACGATGCCCTGACTTTAAGGAGGGGTGAGACAATCATCATTCATGGCGCCTCGGGCGGCGTCGGCACTCTGGCCGTTCAATTTGCCAAGCTGCGTGGCGCTCGCGTATTTGCTACGGCTTCCGGGATGGAGGGCGTGGAACTGGTGCGAGAGATGGGTGCCGATGCGGTCGTCGATGGCAAGCGGGTGGTCGACATCGACGATCGTGCGCGCGCCTTTGCGCCCGAGGGAGTTGATACTGTGCTCGCTCTTGCGGGTGGCGACGCACTCGGGCAATGCCTCGATGCGCTTCGACCGAACGGAAGGGTGGCTCACCCGAACGGCATCAAACCAGCGCCAAGGAAGCGACGCGGTATTACATTGACTCGATATGACGCCGTTGCCGGGGTTCGCGAATTCGAGCACCTCAATGACGCAGTACAGGCGGCGAAGCTCAAGATCCCGATCGCAGCGCGTTATTCGCTGGCTGAAGCCCACAAGGCGCATTTACGTTTAGAGGCGGGCGAGGTCTTTGGAAAAATCGTGCTGACAGTTCACGGCGCATGATTGCGAGAACCCGTTCCTCCCCTACGAGGGGTGGCCTGGATCCAAATGGTAGAGCGGCGTCTTCTTCGCGCGCTGCGGCGTCATCTTGGCTGGGTCGGGCGCTCCGGGAACGCCGCGCGGTCCCAACAGCTCGCGCTGAATGTCATCTTCGGACTTCTCGGGTTCAACCCCGTTCATGGGACGCTCTTTTGGCACTCTGTCTTCTCCTTTGTCTCGGCACAAAGTGCTCAGCGAATTTGTTGATCATACTGCTCGCGAAGCGGCGGTGCTGCGATTTAGGAATACTACGTAAGGCGCCTCTGCCATTCGAATTGTCTCGCAGCGAGCAAAGCTTGATAGCTGTCAAGGCACGTCGTAGCGACAAGTCGCTACTATGGCCGAACTTGGAAACCGACGGCTATTTTGGAGCTAGACATGACCAGCACGACCTTCAACAGCAATGCTGACTTCAACATCGAATCTGCCTCCGCGATGCTTGCCAAGAATTGGTGGCTGTTCCTGCTGCGGGGCATCTTCGGAATTGTCTTCGGGTTGCTTGCTTTTCTCTTCCCGGGTCCCACCATGCTCTCGCTGGTGTTGCTGTTCTCGGCCTACATGTTGGTCGACGGCATAGCAGGAATCATTTCCGCCGTTCGTGCGATGCGACGGAAGGATGAATGGGGACTGTTGATATTTGAAGGCCTCCTCAATATCGCCGTCGGCGTTGCCGCCTTTATCTGGCCTGGCCTGACGGTGCTTGCCTTTGTCTTCATGGTCGCCGCCTGGGCGATCGTCTCAGGCGCGCTGATGATGACTGCCGGCTTCCGCCTCAAGCTTGATCATGGCCGCTGGTGGATGGTTCTGGGCGGGGTGTTGTCCCTCGTTTATGGCGCGCTGCTGGTCGCTATGCCGCTGATCGGGGCAGTGGTCCTTACGTGGTGGATGGGAGCTTACGCGATGGCCTTTGGTATCGCGCTGGTCGTTCTGTCCTTCAAGTTGCGGACCCGCCAGAACGAGCAGACTGGCTCCCTCGCCGCGGCGGCGTGAGCCATCCTGCCTAACTATCTCTAGGCGAGCGAACGGCCACCTCGAAGGTCGACGCTCGGCGACTGAGAGTGACCGTTTCTTCGTGAGCGCGATGGGCCACTTCCGGACCCATGCACCGCAGCAAGGGCGGTATTACTTTTCGACAACCTCATCGGCGCGGGCGAGCAGCGCGGGCGACGCTGTGACGCCGAGAGCGTTCGCGCCCGCCGAGGCGGCTTTACCGCCGATCGACAATGACTGTTCCCCTCACCACGAACAGAGTCCGGTCGCCATTAGTTACTTCGGTGGCGACATAGGTGTTTCGGGAGCGCTCCCCAGCTCTCTTCAGGAAGGCCGGCATCCGCTGCACGGCTCGGTGACACGCTGCCCCTTCGGTCGCGAATAGTTTTCCACGCGGGTCTTCAGTCTTTTGGCCGCGCACATGCTGATGAAAGAAGTAACGAGGCATTGGGGCCTCCTTTCTCCATTCAAACGTCAACGAGCCGTAGAGCGGTTTGTTCAAAAGTGAACGATGTCTCCATCTCGCTACGGGCTGGGCGGCAACCCGAAACAGTTCCTCCCAATTCGTTTTCGCGATTGTTGACGAACGTCAGGGCGCGCAAAAAAAACTTCCGTATGCTGTTTGGAACCAACGCTCCAAGAATCCAGGAGATCGCACGGAACGACCCGCAAAGATTGGTTGCCCGCCTAGAGCGAGCAAAAGCGACAGACATGTTGCAAAGCTACCATTCAACGCAAAGGACTCAAACCATGGCCGGCAATCGCGTTCTGACATTTCAGGGGCCCATGAAGCTCGAGGTCAAAACCATTGACTATCCGAAGCTCGAGGATCCGCACGGCAGAAAGATCGAACACGGCGTGATCGTCAAGCTGGTGTCGACCAATATCTGCGGAAGCGACCAGCACATCTATCACGGTCGCTTTGAGGCCCCGAAAGGCATGGTCATGGGCCATGAGAATACCGGTGAAGTCGTCGAGGTCGGCCGCGACGTGGAACTCATCAAGAAAGGAGACCTGGTATCAGTTCCCTTCAACGTCTCCTGCGGCCGCTGCCGCAATTGCAAGGAGCGGCATACCGATGTTTGTGAAAATGCGTACGTCAACGACATCGTCGATTGCGGCGCCTATGGGTTCAATCTCGGCGGTTGGCAAGGCGGACAGGCCGATTACATGCTGGTCCCCTATGCCGACTGGAATTTGCTGAGATTCCCCGACAGAGACCAAGCGATGGCGAAGATCCTGGATCTCACTTTGCTCTCCGACATCCTGCCGACCGGATATCATGGCTGCATTGAGGCCGGCGTTAGGACCGGCTCGACAGTCTACATCGCGGGTGCCGGGCCGGTCGGCCGTTGTGCGGCTGCCAGCGCCCGTCTTCTCGGAGCGTCGTGCATCATCGTAGCGGACAGGTTCCGGGAGCGGCTGAACCTCGTGAAGGAATGCGGATACGAGACCGTCGACACCACCAGCGCCACGCCGGTTCCCGATCAGATCGAGGCGATCCTCGGGGAGCGTGAAGTTGATGCGGGCGTCGACTGCGTCGGCCTGGAAGCTCACGGTTACGGCGAGGAAGACCGGGACGAGCACTCGGAAGCCATCATCAATGTCTTGTTCGACATCGTCCGCGCCGGCGGCGCGATGGGTATCCCGGGCATTTATACCAATTTGGATCCCGGCGCACCGAAGACCGCTATGGCGAAGAAAGGCGAGCTTCCGCTCGCCTTCAGCAAGGCCTGGATCAAGTCACCGAAACTCACCGGCGGCCAAGCGCCGGTGATGCACTACAATCGCGATCTCATGATGGCGATCCTGTGGGACCGCATGCCCTATCTGCGCAAAGTGGCAAACACCAAGATTATTTCGCTGGAAGACGCTCCGGCGGCCTACAAGACCTTCAGCGACGGTTCGCCCAAGAAGTTCGTCATCGATCCGCACAACATGCTGAAAAAGGCTGCCTGAACGCGCGCCGAGCGCTACGCCTCTGCACAATGGGAGTTGGGATCATGGCAAGTGAGACACTCGATGGCCTGAAGGTTGCGATTCTGATCGCGGATGGATTCGAGCAAGTCGAAATGGTGGAGCCGCGCAAGGCGCTCGACCAAGCCGGCGCCAAAACCAGCATCGTGTCGCCGAAAGACCAGCGGATCCGTGCTTGGAAGTTCACGGAGTGGGGCGACGAGTTCCCGGTAGACGTTCCCCTCAATCAAGCCAAGCAGAGGACTTCGGCGCGCTGTTGCTGCCGGGTGGTGTCATCAATCCCGACGCGCTTCGCATCGAGCCTACGGCGGTTGCCTTCGCAAAAGCCTTCTTCGATGCCGGCAAACCGGTCGCCTCGATCTGCCACGGGCCATGGACCATTATCGAGACCGGCGCAGCACGGGGGCGCCGCATGACATCGTGGCCTTCACTCAGGACCGACCTGAAAAATGCCGGCGCGGATTGGGTGGATCAGGAAGCGGTTGTGGACCGAGGCCTGGTCACGAGCCGCAAGCCCGATGATATCCCGACGGCATTCAACAAAGAGATGATCAAGCTCTTTCCGAAGCGCGAGGACGCCGTCATGCTGCTTGACGCCACACGCAGCGAGCTGATTGGCCTCGCGCGCCGGCGTTTTGGTTCCGTCCGACGCGCGGTCGCGGTGATTGGCCAGGGGAGCTGGTATCTTCGCGATTCCTAAGGCGTTCACCGCCGTCCGTGTTGACGAGAATGCCGAAGCAGCCGTTGTGCATCTGTCGGATGTCGAGATTGATCGGATCGATGCCGCGTTTCCCCGAGATCCGCGTCAGCGTGGGTTGCCGATGCTCTAGACCCTGCCGACAGGCGGCACCGCACTGAAAGAAAGAAGCTATGGTCACCGCAGCACTGTTTGTTCGTGTCGAGGCAAAGCCCGGAAGTGAAGCCGCCGTCGAGAAGTTCCTGAAGAGCGGGCTGCCGATTATTGAAAACGAGCCGGCAACCATCGCCTGGTTCGGGCTACGGCTAGGACCGTCAACCTTCGGTATCTTCGATGCCTTTCCGAACGACGCTGGACGCAACGCCCACCTTTCGGGGAAAGTGGCAGCGGCGCTGATGTCAGATGAGACTGCCGCGCTCCTGACAAGGCCACCGACGCTCGAAAAGATCGACGTACTCGCCGCCAAGCTTCCCGGAACGGAGGTGGATGATACCGGGCCAACGGGCTATGCCGACGCACCCGATTTTCCAGCTCTTCGCGATGGCTTGTATGCCGGCAGCCTATGACATGGCGCGCGACCGGGGCCGAGCTACAAGGGCTTGGCTTTCGAGAGCTTTAATCTTCGGAACGTTTGCGCTTTTGGCGCTGCTCTTTCTAGGCCGCGTTCGAACGTCAGCATCCCACTGAGGTGGCCTTGCGGGGGGCCAACCGCTCCGCTGGGCTCACGGCCGGCCCTATGCCCGTGTCCGCCCAAGTCCGCTCTGGGTCGAGCGCAATTAGGCAGCGATCGCATCAGAACCAGCGTTCGGATACTTTCTACCGATTTGGTGCTCCAGTGCATCGCGATCCACAATCCGGACTGTTCGAATCCCAATCAGAGCAATTATACCGCGCTGCTGCAGATCTGAAAACGCGCGACACACAGTCTCTACGGACACAGCGAGGTACTCGGCGAGATCATACCGCGTGATCGGAACCCGTATGTCTCCCCGCTGGTCTCCGTAGCGCTTTTCAAGTAGCAGCAGGAACGCACTCACCTTGTCCGCCGTCGTGACACCCCCGAGGACTACGAGCTGCTGTCGGGTCCGTTCTAACGATTGAAAGGTGATCTCTCTCAGTTCTCTCGCGAACTGGCGATCGCGCTCGCCGAGATTCTCGAGCCGCGCTCCGGAATAGCCCGCGAGCACGGTCTCTTCCGTCATGGCCTCGATCGTTTCCTCTCTCTGGATGTTTCCGACAAAGAAGAAATCCCGTAGCAGCATCAGGTCCAGGATCTGCCGCCGTCCATCGGTGCGGATAGTCGACCATCGTACGGCGCCGGCAATCACGTAGTACCAATGTCCAGTGGCGCCGTCGTCTTCCGGAACCTGCTGGTCGCGGTTCAATTTGACAATTGCCTCCGACCCATCGAGCCGCTTCAGCGCGTGCGGCTGTGCGGCGAGCATTTTTCGATAATAGTCCGCTGGGTGGATTATCGGCTTCATTCCCTGTCCTTCCTTCTTCAGCGCACTCTCGGCGGGAGGAACGATCCGCTCACAGGCAATCAACTATCAGCAATACAACGGCGTAAACCTGGGAAATTTTCATACGTAAAA
Organism: Bradyrhizobium sp. Arg816; assembly: GCF_029989365.1. Classification (GTDB taxonomy): domain Bacteria; phylum Pseudomonadota; class Alphaproteobacteria; order Rhizobiales; family Xanthobacteraceae; genus Bradyrhizobium. The sequence continues at coordinate 175,767 of NZ_JAPRAQ010000007.1, forward strand.
ACACGTAACGGCGCTTGAGCCATATCGAGGGGAGACTTACGGCGCTCGAACGTTGATTGCAATTCACTACCAACGACATTTCATTGCGCAGCCGGAGCCGGCATGTTCCGGCAGATGCACGAGGCGCTATTCCACAATCAGCACCTCCCGGACGCGTCGATGCCGCAAATGCGCAGCCATGACGGTTGGGCAGTCAAGGCATTCAGCCGCGGTGTCGATTAAGCGATCTGCGAATTGACAATGGTCAGCGCACTCCTGGTTCAAAGGGGGTACTCGCTAACCCACTGACAGTCACAGGAGAGAGACATGGAAGCAACCATCCCCCGTCCCCTTTCGAAACTCATCATCAGCACGGCCACGTCGTCATGCCGGCGGAACGCGGCGAAGTGGACACGATTTTCTGGCCTCGCGGCGCTGGCCGGACTCTTGGCTGTCCTCAGCAGCAATCCCGCACTACCTCAGGCCGGCGTAGCGCTGGTCAAGGTTGACTTGAGCGTCGTCGCTCAGGGCTATCGCATGAGCAAGCTGATTGGCAGCAGCGTCATCAACGACAAGAACGAGAAGATCGGAAGTCTGGACGACGTGATTGCCAGCAAGGATAAGAAGCAGCTCGACTTCGGGGTCCTGCAGGTCGGCGGCTTTCTCGGCGTCGGGGGCCACCTCGTAGCCGTCCCGTTTGATAGCCTCGTCATCGATGATACCGGCAACAAGATCACTCTTCCTGGCGCGTCCAAGGAAGAGCTGAAGAAGCTATCGGAATTCCACTACCGATCCTCTTGACGGCCGCATCATATGTCGATGCCAAGATCAACCGACGCGATCCTGGACCGTACCCGCACTCGCGAAGTGACCGGCGTCTTTCACTCGCGACGTACGCTCGATGACGCGGCCCAGGATCTTCTTCTGTCGGGATTCGATCGCTCGGACATCGACATCAGCGCGTCTCCCGACGAAGTGCAGCGACGGCTGAATTACGCTGTGATTCCTCCGGCCGATCTCGCCGACATGCCGACCACGCCGAGACAGCCCTTCTTCGGCGACGACGATTTGCTTGGCGCCGAAGCCGTCGCCAGCAGCGTTCTCGGCTGCATCGCGGCGGTTGGCTCCGCTCTTTTCCTGATCCTCAAAGGATATGACGCTCTGGCCGTCGCGATGTGGTCAATTCTTATCGGGGTCTTTACGGGTGCCGTCATCATAGTGCCCATATACCGACTACTGCGCCGCGAGCGCGCCAGAGGCTTGGAGCCGGTAGCAGAATGGGATGGCCTCTTGATCTGGGTTCGAGTTCGCGCACCTGAGAAGGAAGCTCAGGCCCAGGAGATTCTGATGCGGCATGGCGGGCAGGCCGTGCACGTTCATGAAATCGATCTGGAAAAGCGGCCGGAAGATCTGCCGCTGCACTCACTTCGTCCGGATCCCTGGCTGGGTGACGAACGCCTCGGGCGACCGTAACGAGGCCGCGACAAATGCTGCGCCCGCGTCATTTCTCCCAGCCGTTCTCACTCCTTCCACAAAGATCATCTTTGGCGATCTTCACTCAGTTCGGCTTCACAAGCTCAAGCGAGAAACTTGAGACGGAAGTTGACGGTCGTCATGGCTCGCTTGCTCGCCACGCGTAAATTGCCCCCTACCGGCGATGACGGAGCCGCGCCGATAATGCCACTCGCAAATGCCAGGAGCCAATCATGAAGTCAGACCCAATCATGAAGTCAGACAGTGAGATCGAACGTGATGTCCGTGACGAACTGAAATGGGATCCTGACCTCGATGCCAGCGACATTGCCGTTTCGGTCAAGGACGGCGTTGTCACGCTTGCAGGTTTCACGCACCGCTACGCCGATCGACTTGAGGCCGAGTCCGCGGCGAAGCGCGTAGCGGGTGTTCGCGCCATAGCCAATGACATCGAGGTTCGGCTGCCATCGATCGATCAGCGCCCGGATCCTGATATCGCACGCGAAGCGGTCGCGACGCTTATCTCGGAGCTTCCGATCTCTCACGACAAGATCAAGGCAACCGTCAGGGACGGCTGGATCACGCTCGAAGGTTCCGCCGAATGGCAATATCAAAGAACCGCAGCTGAGAACGCGGTTCGCAAGGTCAAAGGCGTCAAGGGCGTCATCAACGTGATCCTGGTCAAGCCGAAAGTCCAGCCCTCCGAGCTCAAGCAGAAGATTCAGGACGCCTTCAAGCGAAACGCGGAAGTCGACGCCAACCGGATCCAGGTCGAGGCTAACGGCAGCGAAGTGGTCCTTAAGGGCACGGTACGCTCCTGGATCGAACGCGAGGAGGCCGAGCGCGTCGCCTGGTCGGCGCCCGGCGTGAGCAGGGTCGACGATCGCATCGTTGTGAGCCCCTAGAACCGAGAGTTGCATCGCAAGGTAAAAAAGGAGAATCCAATGAGGTTACGATCACTCGTCCCGTCTCGTGATGCAGGAATGCTGATGCGGCCCGACTTCGGCCTGTTCGGCCTGCACCGGGAAATCGACCGCCTGTTCAGCGAGTTCTCGCAGGGCTTGGGCCCCAACGGACAGCAGCTCGTGCCGAACATTGAGATCGCGGAAACAGACAAAGCGATCGAAGTCACCGCCGAAATGCCGGGCCTCGAGCGCAAGGACGTCGACATTTCCCTCGAGGATGACACGCTTACTATTCGCGGCGAGAAGAAGGTGGAGCAGGGCACGGACGGCGGCAAGAACGACAAGAATGTCCAGCACAGCGAACGCAGCTACGGCGTGTTTCTTCGCGTGCTGCAGCTGCCGCCCGGGATCGATCCCTCCTCCGTCCAGGCGACGATGACCAACGGCGTCCTGAAGATCACGATTCCAAAGCCCGCAAAGCCGGAACCGAAGAAGATCGAAGTCAAGGAAGCTGCTTGACCGTCGGCGCGGCGAGACGCCCGAGCCGTTTGTCTCCTCACAGCCCAGCTCGGTGCGTCTCGCCTCTTATCGCGAATAGGGCGAGACACCCACAGACTTTAGGACGGCCGCAGCTGTCCCAGGATTCAAACCCGAAGGAACCTGATCATGGCAAAAGCAATCGGCATCGATCTCGGAACCACCAACTCTTGCGTTGCTGTAATGGAAGGCAGCAAAGCCAGGGTCATTGAGAATGCCGAAGGCGGGCGCACCACGCCGTCCATGGTTGCCTTCACGGACGACGGCGAAGTCCTGGTCGGGCAGCCGGCCAAGCGGCAAAGCATCACCAACCCCGAGAATACGATCTATGCCATCAAGCGACTGATCGGCCGGCGTTACGACGACCCGATCACAGCAAAAGACAAGACCATGGTGCCCTATCACATCGTGTCGGGCGACAACGGCGACGCCTGGGTCGACGTCCGGGGTAAGAAGTACAGTCCGAGCCAGATCAGCGCGTTCATCCTCACCAAGATGAAGGAAACCGCTGAAGCCACGCTTGGCAGCGCCGTCACACAGGCAGTCATCACCGTACCCGCCTATTTCAACGACGCGCAACGCCAGGCAACCAAGGACGCCGGCCGGATCGCCGGATTGGAAGTCCTGCGCATCATCAATGAGCCGACTGCGGCCGCCCTGGCCTACGGCCTCGACAAGAGAGGCAGCGGCAAGATCGTGGTCTATGACCTCGGTGGCGGCACGTTCGATGTCTCGATCCTGGAGGTCGGCGACGGCGTGTTCGAGGTGAAATCGACCAATGGCGACACCTTTCTCGGTGGAGAGGATTTCGACAAGCGAATCATTGACTATCTGGCGGACGAGTTTCGCAAGGAAAACGGAATCGACCTCCGCAAAGATCGCCTTGCCCTGCAACGGCTCAAGGATGCCGCCGAGAAGGCCAAGATCGAACTCTCCAGCGCCACCCAGACCGACGTCAATCTGCCCTTCATCACCGCAGATCAGGCCGGACCGAAACATCTCAACATCAAGCTGTCGCGCGCCAAGCTTGAGGCGCTCGTCGACGATCTGATCCAGCGCACCATCGATCCCTGCAAGGCAGCGTTGAAGGACGCCGGCCTGCAGCCATCGGACATCAACGAAGTCGTGCTGGTCGGCGGCCAGACCCGCATGCCAAAGGTTCAGGAGACCGTGCAGAAGCTTTTCGGACGCGAACCTCACAAGGGCGTCAATCCCGATGAAGTGGTCGCGGTCGGTGCCGCGATCCAGGCCGGCGTGCTCCAAGGCGATGTCAAGGACGTCCTGCTCCTCGACGTGACACCCTTGTCGTTGGGCATCGAGACGCTTGGCGGCGTCATGACGAAGCTGATCGATCGCAACACCACCATCCCGACCAAGAAGAGCCAGGTGTTCTCGACAGCGGAGGACAATCAAACCGCGGTCACGATCCGGGTCTTCCAGGGTGAACGCGAGATGGCAACGGACAACAAGCTGCTCGGACAGTTCGATCTAGTCGGGATCCCGCCGGCGCCGCGGGGCGTACCGCAGATCGAGGTGACCTTCGATATTGATGCCAATGGCATCGTCAACGTATCGGCCAAGGACAAGGCGAGTGGCAAGGAGCAGAGTATCCGGATCCAGGCGTCCGGCGGTCTGACCGAAGCAGACATCCAGCGGATGGTCAGGGAGGCCGAAGCCCATGCCGACGAGGACAAGCGGCGCAAGGAGCTCATCGAAACCCGCAACCAGGCCGACGCGGTGATCTACAGCACCGAGAAGGCCCTGAAGGACTCCGAAGGAAAGATCCCTGCCGACGTCAAGAGGGAGATCGAGCAGGCGATCGCCGAGGCAAAGCAACGGCTGAGCGCAGAGGACGTGACAGCAATCCAGCAGGCAACCCAGCGGCTGCAGCAGTCGGCATCCAAGATCGGCGAAGCCTTGAACCGAGCGGCGTCCCAAGGCGGCGCTCCCAGCGGCGGACAGGCGGGATCGTCTGGCAGCGGTGAGGACGTCGTCGACGCGGAATTCGAAGAAGTCGACCCCGGCGATCGGAAGGCTTCTTGAAGCCCCAATCCGGCCGAACGCAAAAGATGGAGCACGACATGGCTACCAACACCATGGATGATGGGCTCGGCGAGCTTCCCGCGGGTGAGCACAAGGAAAGCGACCAGCCGCAGGACACGACCGCCGAGCGCGACCGCCTGATGCGCGCACTTGCGGACGCCGAGAACACGAGGCGCATCGCCGAGCGTCGGGTCCAAGACGCGCGGCAATATGCGATCGCCGACTTTGCCCGCGAACTGCTACAGGTGACGGATAATCTGCGACGAGCCATCGACGCCGGCTCGCCGGACCAGGGAGCTAAGGACGACGACGGCCTGCTGGCCGGAGTCGTCGCCACCGATCGTATCCTGACACAGATCCTGAAACGCTTCGGTGTCGAAGAAATCGACGCTCTGAATCGGCCATTCGACCCGATGAAGCACGAAGCAGTAATGGAAACCGATCGGTCCGATCAGTCTCCCGGGAACGTCGCGGACGTTTTGGAGAATGGCTACATGCTTCACGACCGTCTCTTGCGGCCGGCCCGGGTCGTTGTAGCCAAACCGCCTAGACCACAATCGTCGCCACCCCCGCAACAATGAACGGCGGTCCGCTCGGTCCGGCCGACGCGAAAACAGGAGCTGGTGTTGGCTGCAGACCCATATGCAACGCTGGGCGTAAAGCGAGACGCGACACAGGCCGACATTCAAAAGGCCTACCGGCGGCTCGCGAAGAAGCTGCATCCTGATCTCAATCCCGGCAACAAGGCGGCAGAGGACAAATTCAAGGAGCTATCTGCCGCCTACATGCTTCTGAGCGATCCGGAAAAGCGCGCCCGTTTCGACCGCGGTGAGATCGATGCATCAGGCACCGAGCAGCAGCCCCGGCGATACTACCGGGATTTCGCCGATCGTGAAGGCTCGTCGGGCTACACCAGTGCGGCCGGCTTTGCCGATTTCAGTGACTTCGCCGGCAGCAATGATATTCTCTCCGAGATCTTTGGACGTGCCGGCCGCACCACCCGGCGCGGACGCGGGGCTGACGTCCGATATCATCTTGAGCTCAACTTTCTCGACGCCGTCAACGGCGGCAAGCAATCCATTGTTCTGCCGGACGGGACTACGCTCGAGGTCAACATCCCTCCCGGCACCCGCGACGGCCAGATTCTGCGCCTGAAGGAGAAGGGTCGTCGGGGAGCCGGAGACAGTCCGCCAGGCGACGCCCTGATCGAGATCAGCGTCCTGCCACATCCCTACTTCGTCCGCAAAGGCGACGACATTCATCTGGACCTGCCGATCTCACTGAAAGAAGGCGTGCTGGGCGCGAAACTCAAGGTACCAACCGTGAGCGGCGCTGTCGCGGTCTCTGTGCCAAAATGGTCAAGCTCTGGCCGGGTTCTTCGGATCAAAGGACGCGGCGTGCCGCGCGCCGATGGCGGCAGCGGGGACCAGTACGTCACGCTGAAACTGGTTCTGCCGAAAAAGCCAGATTCGGATCTCGAACGCTTTGTGAGTGAGTGGCAGCCTTCTGATAGCCCAAGACAGTCGATGCGAGTGTGACAATGCAGCTCCAGGAATTCGCCGATCGATCTCACCTCGATTCCTCCACGATTGAAGCGTGGTTGAATGCGGAATGGCTGGTAGCGCATCGACCAGGGCTTCAGTTTTCCGAGCAGGATCTCGCCCGTGCGCACCTCATTCAGGATCTCAAGGGCGACCTGGGTGTCAACGACGACGGTATTGCGCTGGTCCTGTATTTGCTGGATCAATTATATGGGCTGCGTTGCCTGCTTCGAGACATCCAGGCGATGCGGATCACAGCTTCTGAACGCCCGCATTGATGCGTTTGCGATTGATCGGCTATCATGAGCTTGCGCGTTCGGGCTTCGCTGATCTCTTTGAAGGCCACGGATCATGCAGTCACTTCTCTCGACACTTCACGACGCAGTCCGCGGATGCTTGGCCAAAAGTGCTTCGAAGGCTGATGGATGAGGCGAGCGTGGCGGGTGCGGCGCTGATTGTCACGAACAAGACGACGGGTACGGTCGACGAAGCCGTCTTTTGCGGTCTCAGTGCCGAATTCAAATCCCGCTACGTCGAGCACTACGCCGCGCTCGATCCATACTCGCCACTTCTGGATGCACGCTGGATCATGCTCTCCACATGTCTTCCAGAGGCACTGTTGCGGAGAAGCGAGTGGTACAATGAGTTTGTGCTGAGCTGCGGCGTTCGGGACATCCTCGGAACGCGGCTCACGGACACTGCGGGTCATTCCGTCATCCTTGGCGTACACCAGCGGATCGGACGTCATTTTTCTCAAGATGTCGAGCCCCTGATCGCCGCGATCACGGAACCCCTGAGGTATGCGGCGCGCTGCCATCTCGATCGCCTGAACGGGGAACAGCAAGTTGGGACTCCGCAAAAGACGAAACCCGCAGAAGAGGGCCGCTTCTTCTTTCATATTGAGAACGGAGTGAACTATCCTGACGAATGCGGTGGCGTTTTCCTCTCGCCCGGCGACGCTGCGGAACGTGGACTGACCATCGCTCGTGAGCTGGCGCAGGATGGCGACTGGTCTGGCTTTTCTGTCGTTGTCACCGATGAACGGGGACGAACGATCACGCGCGTACCAATAGAATCTTGACCGCAAGCTGAGCATCGCATTCGAAGCAAACAGGAAACACTTATGAAACGCTGACAGGCGTCATGTCGAGGAAATGACCCGGCCAGCGTTTGTTGAAATGAGCTTCATTGACCGCGCTGGCGCCCCGCAAGATCAGATCTCGCGTCTGTGACACCCTTCCTGCACTGCTGCCGGTCATTCTCCCTGATCGTGGGGGAGCCGGCGAACCATGTTGCCATCTCAAGCCTCCTCCTCCACGTCGATGGTCTCTGTCGCCTGCGCGACCGCACCTCCATTCTTGAAGGTTAGAGCATTGACGATTGTCAGCGCGATATACCGATTCTCCGTTATATTGTGGTGTAGAGATCGAAAGGTCTCGGACGCTTACTTACCGAAGGCTTGAATCAGTTAACTCCTTCGACTTGAGGCCATATGGTCACCGCTACCACGCACAGCCGCCTGCTCCACGCGGTCCAAAACGGGGATGCGACCCCCCTCTTCCAAGAATGCCGGCTCGGGCCGTTCAACCTGCCCCATCGAGTGGTCATGGCGCCATTGACCCGTTCAAGAGCACGACAGCCCGGCAATGTGCCGTCTCAACTCGCGGCCTGTTATTATGCGCAACGTGCGTCTGCCGCCCTGATCATAAGCGAGGCTACTCAGATCTCGATGCAGGGCCAGGGTTATGCATGGACGCCAGGTATCCATAGCCGCGAACAGGTAGAAGCCTGGCGGCAGGTCACGAAGGCTGTGCACGAGGCTGATGGACTGATCTTCAACCAACTTTGGCACGTCGGTCGCATTTCACATCCGGCCCTGCAGCCGGACAACATGCTACCCGTAGCGCCCTCGGCGATCACGCCCGCGGGCAAAGCCTTCATCGAAAACGAGCGTGGCGAGGGAGAACTGGTTCCATTTGTGCGTCCACGCGCGCTGGCTTTTGAGGAGATGCCATACCTTATCAAACAGTATGAGCGCGCTGCGAGGAATGCGGAGGCCGCCGGGTTCGACGGCATCGAGATTCATGCGGCCAACGGCTACCTGATCGATCAGTTCATCGAGAGCAGCACCAACCAACGCAGCGACGCCTACGGCGGCACAGTTCAAAATCGGGTGCGGCTTCTGCTTGAAATCACGGAAGCCCTGATTCCCATTCTCGGGGCGGACAGGATCGGCGTCCGGCTCTCACCTCTTGGCAAGATGAACGACATCAGCGACGACGATCCGGAATCGACGTTCGGTTACCTCGCCGAGCAGCTCTCCGGCTATGGTTTGGCCTATCTTCACATCGTCAATCCGGCGCTCGAGCAGATGCAGAATGGCGAGAAGCCGGAGCCGTACGCCCTCAATATGGCCCGACTGATTCGGAACAAGTATCAGGGAACACTCATCGTTGCCGGAGGCTTCAACGCCGATAGCGCCACGCAATGGCTGCGAGATGGCCAAGCCGACTTGATCGCCTTCGGCCGCAAGTTCATCGCCAATCCCGACCTGCCCGAACGACTGCGCGTCGATGCACCACTGAATGTGGACGACCCGACGACATACTATGGTGGCGGCGAGAAAGGTTACACGGACTATCCTTCACTGGAACAGGACCGCGGCGAAAAGGCGAAGGCCTGTGTCGACCAGCGTTGGCGATGATGCAGCAGAGGAGCCTGTCCGCATGAGAATATTGATCGTCCTCACGTCGCACAGCCAGCTCGGAAACACCGGAAAGAAGACCGGCTTCTGGTTTGAGGAGTTCGCTGCACCATACTACATTTTCAGGAACTCCGGGGCCGAGCTGACGCTTGCGTCTCCTAATGGCGGCTTGCCTCCGGTTGATCCCAGGAGTGAACGACCCGAGATGCAGACCGAGGCGGCCATTCGGTTCCTGGCAGATCGTTACGCACAGGCCGAGCTCGCGAATACCAGAACATTGTCGAGCATTTCAGTCAGCGATTATGATGCTGTCTTCTATCCTGGCGGTCATGGTCTGTTGTGGGATCTGGCCAATGACCCGCATTCGATCACAATGATCGAGACCTTATTTTACACGGGGCGTCCCGTCGCACTGGTCTGCCACGGGGCCGGCGCCTTGCGCTACACCAGGGCCGCGAATGGGCGGCCCCTCGTGGCCGGCAAATCTGTCACCGGCTTTTCCAACGCCGAGGAGGCCGCGATGGAGCTGACTGAGGTCGTTCCCTTCCTGGTCGAGGACATCCTGAGGAATAACGGCGGCAACTATTCCAAGCACGACAAGTGGCAGCCTTACGCCGTATCTGATGGCGACCTCATCACAGGACAGAATCCCGCGTCGTCGGACGCCGTGGCCAACGCGCTGGTCGAACGGTTGCGAATTAGTCGCGCCAGCGGCAAGCGAGCTCATGGTGGGCCCAGGTAACACTGAGCTCTTCCGGTCGCTCCGCCATCCGGTCCGGATCGTCAGCGATCCCTCCTTCCGCGACTTCTTCTTCCGCGATTTCTCCTTATCCATTGACGGGTATCATGGTCGCAATTTGCGCATTGTAAAAGAATACCAAGAGTTCAAACAGGGCGCGAGCACCATCGATGGGCAGAAGCTTCAGGTCATATCATTGTCCGGAATGCGCGAAGATGCTGTGCATGCTTCGCAAGCGAGCCGCCGATGCCAAGCGCATAGGCGTCACTTGCAGTGATCCGATGCAGCGGCGGGATATTTCGAATCTCCTTAACAGCGAATTGCAGCCGCCACGTGAGCTCCCTTGGACACCGACCGAGAGCGGGAGATCACAATAATCAGCGTGCCATTTATCGAAACCTCAGTCAGATACGCCTCAATGCGCCAGATACACGCAGCCATGGACCATTTCCATCGCGGCGATTTCGAGTGCGCCGCGACCTTGGCCGCCGCTGCCTACGGAATGCTGCCGGCTATCGACAATGCCGCCCTGCCCGCGTCGGAAGCCCGTTCAGCGCGCGTCGAGAGCGTTGGTCACTGGCTCGCGCATGGCACGATCCTCGATCGGACCGGCAATAGTCGGCGGAAAGAGAGTATCGTTATACGAACGGCGGAGGTAGGGATTGCGATCCATGTGGCGATCACGAGGTTTGACATCGTTTTCCCGGACCAGAAAACGCCTCAGATGATCAGCTTCAGGCGCGCGATCAATTCTGCAACAAGCTAGAGCACTTGTGACGACGTAGCTGCGCGCCCGAGCACGATGAGAAGGCGCGTCATCTAGGCCGGCTCTCGAATCAGTTCTGACGCCGCTGGCCGAACAATTGCAGCAGCATCATAAAGAGATTTATGAAGTCGAGGTAGAGCGCCAGCGCCCCCAGCACGGCCTTCTTGCCGGCCAACTCCTCCATGTCCGATTCCAGATACATGGCTTTGATGCGTTGCGTATCGTAGGCGGTAAGTCCCACAAACAGGAACACACCGACGATCGAGATCACGAACTGGACGGTGTCTGACCTGACGAAGATGTTCACTAGTGAGGCGATCACAATGCCGATCAGTCCCATGGACAGAAAGGACCCAAACTTTGAGAGATCGGCACCGGTTGTAAACCCGTAGAAGCTCATTGCGTCATAGGTTGCGGCCGTGATCAAGAAGACGCGCGCAATCGAACTCCCGGTGAAGACCAGGAAGATGCCGCCCAGCGACAGCCCCATGACGGCGGCGTAGAGCCAGAACAACAGGATCGCGGTGCCGGCGCTGATGCGTTCAAGCCCGAAGCTTAGAACGAGCACAAAGCCGAGGGGCGCCAGCATGACAATCCAGAGCAGCGGTGTTCCGGCGATCGCCTGATAGAAGCCGGAAGCAGCGGCAGCATAGGCGACGAGGGCGGTCAACATCAGCCCCGCTGACATATAGCCATAGATGCGTTGCATGTGCTGACGGAGACCGGCTTCGATCCGGGCTTCCGGTGCCGTGCCAAACGTTGATCGTTGTTCATTGGGGGCATAGCCGCTCATCGCTCGCTCCTGCAAGTTCGTTTCAATGCTGTGGGCGCGATCACGTATGTCGCCTCGGTCATCTTGCTTCTGACGGTTCCGCTCAGCGGGCGCAGAGGTCAAGGTGGGCTGGCTCCTTCCTCTTTCACGCTATGTGCCGCCGTCAGCCAGTTCTGCCACATCGCCGGATCGACCGGAGAGCCATCGGCCCATTTCAAACCTGCGAGCAAAAATGCGACCTCCTCCTGAGGTTTGTCCATGCGACGCCAGACGGTCTCCACGAAGATCCTCATCGCATCGTAAGCCTCAATCAGGGTGATTGTGTCGTTAGCCTGCATGGTCGTTAGCCCATATGCCCTTCCACCTTATTCGCCAGAGGCCCGGTTGACGTTGACGTCTGTCATGGCGCAAGCACACGACACACGGACCCCTTGCGCCGATATGATTTGCGCGACACCCTTTGCCTACAATTCATGAGGCTGCCGGCGCGGCAGAAGGCGCATGCTGGCGCAACCAGTGGCGCAAGGCCTCGACGCCCACTGCGCCGGCGCGTTGAGCGACGACGTTACCTCTGTGGAATAGCACCAGGGTCGGAATGCTTTGAATGTGGTAGCGGGCCGACAGCTCCGCTTCCGCCTCGGTGTCAACCTTCAGGAAGCGAAGCTCGGGTTCGAACTCGCCGGCGGCGCGCTCGAAGGCCGGCGCCATCGCTTTGCAAGGCCCGCACCATGCCGCCCAAAAATCGACCACAACCGGAATATCGTTGCGCTGGATATTAGTGGCGAAGCTGCGGGCGGAAACCGGCATCGGATGTCCCGTAAAGAGGTGCTGTCGACAGTGTCCGCATTTCGCTTGGCGCGCATCCCTCCGGGCCGGGATGCGGTTAGTGCTCGTGCAATGCGGGCAAACGATGTGGCGGTCCTCATCGCTCATGGCTCAATGTCTCCTGAATCAGTGAGATGCCAGAGGTTGCTTGCGATCCGGCGGCGGAAAGGTTTCATCGAGTTCGGCCAGATCCTGAGGCGTCAGCCGAACGTCGAGCGCACCGCGGTTCTCGCGCACATGCTCCGGCTTGCCTGATTGCGGTATCGCACATACGCCATCCTGGCGCAGCACCCAGGCCAGCGCCACTTGTGCCGCTGTCGCGCCGAGACGCGCTGCAATCGCCTTGACCGTGACGTGATGCAACACACGACCCTGCTCGATCGGCGAATAGGCCATGATCGGCAGGCCGCTGCGCTGGCACAACGGCATGAGATCGAACTCGATGCCGCGGCGCGCGAGATTGTAGAGCACCTGATCGGTCGCGACGTTTGCACCATTGGGCAAGTCGACGAGTTCCTGTATGTCGGCGAAGTCGAAATTGCTGACGCCCCAATTTCGGATCTTACCCGCACCCACCAGGGTTTCGAAGGCATCGACGGTCTCTTCCAGCGGAACCGACCCCCGCCAATGCAGCAGATAGAGGTCGATCTCATCCACCCCAAGCCGAGCCAGACTCCGGTTGCAGGCCGCCATCGTGCCATGCTGCGTGGCGTTCTGAGGCAGCACCTTGCTCACCAGAAAAATCTGATCACGCCGTCCCTTGATCGCCTCGCCGACGACACGCTCGGCACCACCGCGGCATACATTTCGGCCGTATCGATCAGGCTCATGCCGAGGTCGATGCCGAGACGTAGCGCCTTGATCTCCTCCGTTCGATTCAGCGGATTCTCGGCCATGTGCCAAGTCCCTTGGCCGAGCCGCGGAATATGTTCACCTGAAGGAAGCACGACTGTCCGGGTGGTCTCCATCAGAGTCATATGGGGCACTCCCTGGTCTTTCACATTTTAACGCATGACCCTGCCGAGATCGATAAACGAGATCACCGCCAGATGAACCCGATATCGGTGTGCGAACTCCGGCAGGATTGGGTGCGACAGGCTACAGCAGCAGTTCGAAGATCCGCGAGGCGAGTTCCCAGTGTTTGGTCTGCGGATTTTTCAAATCCGGCTCGATAATCTTCAATGCGCGTGCGACCGCGACGCCAAGTCCCCCGGCAAGGTCCGGCAGCATTGCTTCGGTCTCGTCGCTATAGCTGAATTGCAGCGGCGGCCGATGAGCAAGACGGTCGAGAATCGGCGCCAGCTCTATCGTTTCATCCATTTTCCTGAATTGCTCGATGCATTCCTGCAGCCCGGCCGTGATCGGGAGATTCCAGGGCTCGATCAGGACGCCGCCGCCAGCTTTGGCGTCGGCCTCGGCGCGCATTAGCAGCCGATAAATCCTGTGATCGATGAACTCCTCGTAGCGCTTAAGGTCAGCCTTGTCCAAGTTGAGACCAGCCGCCTCGCGAAATAGTCGCTGGAACTGCCGCACGCCCTCTGGGCGCGGCGGCGGCGACTTGTCAGGAGGAAGTTGCGCGATCATCAGGCACGTTTGCCATTTTTCGCCGCCAGCCGCATTGACAGGCGTCATATGCGCGGAGTCCTTTCGTCTCGGGCCGCTTAGTGACCGTCAACGCTGCTACGCCATAGACATCGCTCCCTATTGGGATAGCGCGGCGCGGTGCCGTTGCGGCCTCTGCTCGCAGACGTCTCCAGCTACGACGACGAGATCCACACGATCGGGGATGGCCGGCTACCAGTTCAGCGGCCGGACAGATGCGGGGGAGGCATGACATTGGGAGGCTCTCGCGAGCGGATAGGCCATCTCGGCTGCCATCTCATCTCTATCACGCCGCGGCGGCCTGCACCGGCTCTTCGCTTCCGCTGGTCCGAGCGGTCTCAAGAAACGCGTGAATCTGCTGCACAACGGTGGCTCCCTCGCCGATCGCCGCGCCAACGCGCTTGACGGATCCGAAACGAACATCACCCACGGCAAACACACCCGCCACGTTCGACTCGAGCGATGGCACGCTCGCGCCGTCAGCCGATAAAAGGTCGTCAGGGGGGATGTTCATGCCTGTTCGCACAAACCCCTTGCTGTCGCGGCTGACATTGCAATCTTTCAGCCACTCTGTTGCGGGCTCCGCACCGATGAACACAAAGACGTTGCGGATCGTTTTCTCGACTTCCGCACCGGTCCTGTCACGCCAGCGGACCCGTTCGAGTTGGCCCTGCTCGTTACCCGACAACCCTACGATCTGCGTGCAGGTGAGTAACTCGATACTCTCTGTCGCCGCGATCCTGTCGATCAGATATTGCGACATAGTTTCGGAGAGGCTGGATCCTCGCACAAGCATCCATAACTTCTTGGCAAAGCGGCTTAGAAACACCGCCGCTTGCCCTGCGGAGTTGCCTCCGCCGACTAGCACCACTTCCTCGTTTCGACATAGACGAGCCTCGATCGGGGAGGCCCAATACCAAACTCCACGCCCTTCGAACTGCTCCAAATTCGGTATATTTGGCCTGCGATAGCGCGCTCCACTCGCGATCACCACGCTCAGCGCGGTGATGCTCCGACCGTCGGAGAGCTCGATCGCGAATGGATAGTGTTCACAACGAAGGTTAGTGACTCTTTCGGGGATGATCATCTCTACGCCGAATTTCTGGGCCTGCACATAGGCACGCCCAGCCAGCGCCTGGCCTGAAATTCCCGTCGGAAATCCCAGGTAGTTCTCGATGCAGCTGCTGGCACCGGCCTGCCCCCCGAACGCCCGTGCGTCGAAGACGCCGACTGACAAACCCTCGGATGCCGCATACACGGCAGCCGCAAGTCCTCCTGGGCCAGCACCGACAATTGCTACGTCGTATCGACGCCCTTCGAGATCCGGAGGCACCATCCCCAGGGCCCGCGCCAAATCGGTCTCACTCGGATTTTTCAGGATTGCCCCGTTCGGACAGACCACCAGCGGCATTTCTTCCGACTTGCAGGGATAGTGCTTCAAGAATACTTGCGCATCCGGATCCTTGGTGGGGTCGAGCACCTGATGCGGATAGGCGTTGCGCGCCAAAAATTCCAGCAGACGCACCATTCCGGGATGGCCGTCGTGCCCGATGAGACAAGGGCCGCCGGCGCCGGCCTCGATCAGGAACACTCGTCGCAAAACAAGGGCGCGCATAATGCGCTCGCCGAGTTGAACGTCGGCGATCAGCAGAGCGCGAAGTCTGGCTGGCAGAAAGACCAGCGATTCAACGGGCTCGATTGCGCGCGCATCAACCAGGGCGGGTCCGCCGGAGAGTTGCGCGACCTCGGCGACAAATTCGCCAGCACCCAGTTCCACGATTTTCTCCGCCCGTCCAGCTAGATCGCGACCTTCGATGGATACCCGACCGGCAATGATGACGAACATGCCCGGCGGAGTCTCACTCGTCCGGAACAGATATTGATTTACGGCATAGTGTTGGATCTCGCCGAATCGGCGCATGCGGTCGATCTCGTCCGGCGCGAACTTGGGAAACATGTGCTCGCGGCGGGACTCAAGCATGCTGTTGCTGCTCGTCTGGAAACCAGCGACAACTGTGTTGGATAGCTCGTCCATCGTATGCGCCTTTCATGACCACGGCCCCTGCACGGCGGAAGCGCTCCAGGGAAAGCCTCGCGGCGCGTGCTGCGCGGTCAGCCACTGGTCCGTCGTGAAGGCCTCGATCGCCCAAGAGCCGTTGAAGCGGCCAATGCCGGAATTCTTCTCGCCGCCAAACGGACAGGTCGGCAAGTCGATGACGGGTTGATCATTGACATGGGCCATACCGACCTGCATTCGTTCGGCAAAGTGCACGCCCCGGTGCACGTCGCGCGTGAATACGGCGCCGCTTAGTCCAAAACTTGTTTCATTGGCCACAGCCAAGGCTTCTTCGGCACTGCCGACCCGGAGGATCGGCGCCACCGGGCCGAATATTTCTTCTGCTGCAAGTTCCATCTGGTTAGTGACGTTCACGAAAACATGCGGCGGCAACACGAAACCGTCCGGCTCGCCTCCGAGCACCTGTTTGCAGCCGTCGTCGCGGGCGCGGCGAACGCGTGCCACCAGCTTCTGAAGCTGCGAGTTGTTGATGATCGGACCAATCACGGTATCGCCATCGCTGGGATTGCCGGCTTTCAATCTCGCCACCCGCTCCGTAAAGCGCTCAACGAACGTGTGATAGACGGGCTCCTCGACAATGAGACGGTTAATGGCGATGCAGATCTGGCCCTGGTGCAGAAACTTGCCGAACACTGCGGCCTCGACGGCCTGATCCAGATCGGCGTCCGCGAGCACAACGAAGGGAGCATTGCCACCGAGTTCCAGATCGACGCGCTTGATGATCGGCGCCTTCGCCGCAAGTTCCGCGATCCTGCGGCCGACCGGCGTCGAGCCGGTAAACGAAATTACTCGTGGAACGGGATGACTGACGAAAGCGTCGCCGATTTCGCTGCCCGTGCCGACAACGACGCTGAGCAGCCCCGCCGGCAGGCCGGCCTCCTCGAAGATTTTCGCCAACAACAATCCGCCTGTTACGGGCGTATCACTTGCCGGTTTCACCACAACAGCATTTCCTACCGCGAGCGCCGGCGCGATGGTGCGATTGCTTAGATGGAGCGGCCAGTTCCAAGGACTGATCGCCCCGACCACTCCGACCGGCTTGCGCCGCACCTGATTTTCCTTGCCCGGAATGTCGGACGGAATGCAGCGGCTTTCGACCGCATGGGGCACCGAGGTCGCCCACAGCATGACCGTATGGGTTACTTCCCACTCAAGGTTCGCCTTCAGTCGCGTGCTGCCTGATTCCTTGATCAGCCAGTCGACGATTTCGCCACGGCGCGCTTCCATCACGTCTGCCGCGCGACGAAATACCTGCGCCCGCGCTGCTGGTGCTGAGAGGGCCCACTCCACCTGAGCCTTGGCACCCGCTGCAAACGCCGCATCAAGATCGTGACGATCGGCCTGCTTGATTTCGAGGAGGTCATCGCCGGTAAAAGGATTCGTGTCGACCAGCCTCTGCTCTGCCTGGCCATGGCGCCAGTTCCCGGCGATCGGCAGCAGCTCGAACTGATCATAAGGTTGCGGATGTCTCGTTTGAACTTTGGTGCCATCCGGTACTATGGCTTCTTGTCGATCGGAACTACGGTTGGCACTGCGCGCGACCATGTCCATCTCCTTAGCAAGTTGGCTATCGCAGCTGACGATGACGCGTAGAGCGACGCTCCACCTTGACAGCCGTCAACGCAAACGCCGGAAAGCATCGTGCAACATCAACTGTTTTTTACGGTTTCCCACGCGTCCGGGGCCTCTGATCGTGCAGCGCGGTGCGGCGCATCAATAAAATCTTGGGATCGGACCTAGTTGCGGCGTCGGCCTGTCCGACAAGTCAAAGATCATTTCGTCAACATAACACCAGCCCCAGCCTTCGGGCGGATCATAAGCTTCGATGATTGGGTGACCGGTTGCATGAAAATGCTTCGTCGCGTGCCGATTGGGCGACTGATCACAGCAACCGACATGACCGCAGGTTCGGCAGACGCGCAGGTGCAGCCATGGGTCGCCCAGTTGCAGGCATTCTTCACAACCAAGAGAACTGGGGACGACGTCATGAATTTCTGCCAAGTGCCTGCAACGCTGTGCCATGTTATCCTGCTCGATATCTGTTTGCTGCGTTCTGTCTGACTTCGATCTCCGCCCGTTGCAGAGCGAACCGTCCTCGTCCTACCAGGTCTGATACTCTCCCGGCGCAGAACGCTATGCCAGCGTCCAGGCAGGCCGTTCAGTGCAATCTCCGTTTCGGAGATGGCGCGTTGAACTGCGCTATTTCCGCCGTCTGCGGCGCCTTGCCGTTGAATGTCAGCACATTGCCTTCCGCCGAGATCGCAACCTTGTCGCCGTCCTTCACCTCGCCTGCGAGGATCATCTCGGCCAGGGGGTCCTGCAGATACTTTTGGATCACCCGCTTCAGCGGCCGCGCGCCGTAGGCGGGGTCCCAGCCCTTCGCAGCGAGCCAATCCCTCGCGTCCGCGTCGAGGGTGAGCGTGATCTTGCGATCGTCCAGCAGCTTTTGAAGCCTGGCGAACTGGATCTCGACAATCCGGCCCATCTCACTTCGCTGCAGCCGGTGGAACAGGATGATCTCGTCGACCCGGTTGAGGAATTCGGGGCGGAAATGTCCCCGCACCATTCCCATCACCTGCTCGCGCACGGCCGAGGTGTCTTCGCCCTCCGGTTGATTCACCAGAAACTCCGAACCGAGGTTCGAGGTCATGATGATCAGCGTGTTGCGGAAATCGACCGTGCGGCCCTGACCATCGGTCAGGCGGCCGTCGTCGAGCACCTGCAACAGGACGTTGAAGACGTCAGGATGCGCCTTCTCGATCTCGTCGAACAGCACCACCTGGTAAGGCCGGCGCCGCACCGCTTCGGTGAGCGCGCCGCCCTCGTCATAGCCGACATAGCCGGGGGGCGCACCGATCAGCCGCGAGACCGAGTGCTTCTCCATGTACTCGGACATGTCGAGGCGGACCATCGCGGTCTCGTCGTTGAACAGGTACTCCGCGAGCGCCTTGGTCAGCTCGGTTTTTCCGACGCCGGTGGGGCCCAAAAACATGAACGAGCCCATCGGCCGGTTCGGATCCTGCAAGCCCGCGCGCGAGCGGCGCACGGCGGTCGCTACCACATGCACGGCCTCGGCCTGGCCCACCACGCGCTGGCTGAGTTGCTCCTCCATCCTGAGGAGCTTCTCCTTCTCACCCTCGAGCATCTTGTCCACGGGCACGCCGGTCCAGCGCGACACCACCTGCGCGATGTGGTTGGCGGTCACAGCCTCCTCCACCGTGGCGCCCGCATTCTCGTTGGCCTCGATCTCGGCGAGCTGCTTTTCCAGCGCCGGAATCTTGCCATAGGCAAGCTCGCCGGCCTTCTGGAATTCGCCGCGCCGCTGCGCATTGGCAAGCTCGACCCGAAGCGCATCGAGTTCGCTCTTGAGCTTCTGGGCGTTGGAGAGCTTGTTCTTCTCCGCGCTCCAGCGCGCGGTCAGCGCCGCAGATTTCTCCTCGATATCGGCAAGCTCCTTCTCCAGCGCCTGAAGCCGCGTCTTGGAGCCAAGATCGCTCTCCTTCTTCAGCGCTTCCTGCTCGATCTTGAGCCGGATGATCTCGCGGTCGAGCGTATCCAGCTCTTCAGGCTTGGAATCGACCTGCATCTTTAGCCGCGCAGCCGCCTCGTCCATCAGGTCGATAGCCTTGTCGGGCAGGAAACGGTCGGTGATGTAGCGGTTGGACAGGGTCGTGGCCGCAACAAGCGCGGAATCGGTGATCCGAACGCCATGGTGCTGTTCGTACTTGTCCTTCAACCCGCGCAGGATCGAGATGGTGTCCTCGACGCTGGGCTCGCTGACGAAGATCGGCTGGAAGCGCCGTGCAAGTGCCGCATCCTTCTCGACATGCTTGCGGTATTCGTCGAGCGTAGTCGCGCCGATGCAGTGCAACTCGCCGCGGGCGAGCGCGGGCTTGAGCAGGTTGGAGGCATCCATTGCGCCGTCGGCCTTGCCGGCGCCGATCAGCGTGTGCATCTCGTCGATGAACAGGATGAAATTGCCGTTGCTCGCGGTGACCTCCTGGAGCAGGGCCTTCAGCCGCTCCTCGAACTCACCGCGGTATTTTGCACCGGCGATCAGCGCACCGAGGTCGAGCGACAGCAGCTTCTTGTCGTGAAGGCTCTCCGGCACGTCGCCGTTGATGATGCGTAGCGCGAGGCCTTCGGCGATCGCCGTCTTGCCAACGCCGGGCTCGCCAATCAGGACGGGATTATTCTTCGTCCGGCGCGAGAGCACTTGAATCGTGCGGCGAATTTCCTCATCGCGGCCGATGACCGGGTCGAGCTTGCCGTCGCGCGCGGCCTGGGTCAGGTCGCGGGCATATTTCTTCAGCGCGTCATAGGCATTCTCGGCCGTCGCGGAATCCGCAGTGCGGCCCTTTCGCAAGGATTCGATCGCAGCATTTAGGTTCTGCGCAGTAACGCCGCCATTCGCCAGTAGCCGGCCGGCCTCGCTATTCTTGTCGATGGCGAGCCCGAGCAAAAGCCGCTCAACCGTGACAAAGCTGTCACCGGCCTTCTCGGCTGCCTTTTCAGCCGCGTCGAACGCTCGCGCCAGTTCGGGTGCAAGATAAACCTGCCCGGCACCGCCCCCGGAGACCTTTGGCACCTTGTTCAGGGCATCCTCGGTCGCCTTCAGGATTGCACGGGAATTGCCGCCGGCGCGGTCGATCAGACCGCCAGCAAGGCCCTCGCTGTCATCAAGCAGGACCTTCAGCAGATGCAGGGTCGAAAACTGCTGATGACCTTCGCGCATCGCCAGCGACTGCGCGGATTGGATGAAGCCGCGCGAGCGCTCGGTATAGTGCTCAATATTCATCGTCGTCTTCCTTCGGCGTGCCGCTCCGCCCCCGAAGTGCGGTCAGCAAAAAGGAGGGTACCGGTTTTTCGTTCGATCGCGATCAAAGTATTGAAGATCCACGATCTGCTCGCCAACCGCACGCCGCTTAGCGAATTATGCGCAAAGGCACGCATACCGCATGTTCTTTGGGTTTCGGCAAGCTCGCACTGACATTCGTCAACTCGCCAAGCGGCTTTCATCGCCGACGCTGGCGCCTACTGCGACAGTTGACGCTCAATATCGCCGAAACCACCACGCCCGTCGCGCGGCGGCCGTCGAGCTGAAGCTGCTTAAGCTTTGCAATTGGATTAACACTGAGAGAAACGGAGAGCGGCGCGCCATTGCGCGTCAGTTAAAGATGGCGATACTTTGCAAGCATCTCTCGGCAATCCCTGACTTTATTCCGAGCGCCTTTGGGGTGCGAAGAATATGCCTGAAGTCGGGCGACCCTGGTTGCATCCTCGGATTTTCTGCACCTGGGACCCTGGGACCATGTCGGTTGCTGCGACCAGTCGACAGATCGGCACGCAACAAAAACACTTTCACGCGACAAGACACCCGATCATCGAAGCCTTTGATCCACCGGAAGGGTGGGGCTGGTGGTATGTCGACGAAGTGACGTTTGATCTTTCGGGCCGACAGACACCGCCTTTGGCGCCCATTCCGCAATCTTACTGTGGTGCCGCAAGGCGACTGGACGTTGACGCGTCGGCCGCGAGCCGAGCCCTGAACCGCGACAGGCATGGCGCAGTGCGGCTTATGGACGATCCAGCGACCTCGGCAGGCGTGCCAAACGCCACCACATGACCGCCTTCGTCACCTGCACCCGGGCCGATATCCATGACCCAGTCGCTGCCGGCGGCAACGCGCATGTCATGCTCCACCACGATGACGGTGTTGCCGGATTCGACCAGCCCGTCGAGTTGTGCGATGAGCTTCTCGACGTCAGCCGGGTGTAGTCCCGTGGTGGGCTCGTCAAGGACGTAGAGCGTTTGGCCACGTTGCGTCCGCTGCAACTCGGTGGCAAGCTTGATTCGCTGGGCCTCGCCGCCGGAAAGCTCCGTCGCCGGCTGGCCAAGTCGCAGATAGCCGAGGCCAACCTGCCGCAGCACATCGAGGGACCGGCGTACCTGCGCCTCCTCAGCAAAGAACGCGAAGGCGGCATCGACCGTCATTCCCAGTACGGCGGCGATGTTCTTGCCGCGGTATTCTATTTCAAGGGTTTTAGCGTTGTAGCGAGCGCCATGACAGCTTGGGCACGGTGCATACACACTGGGCAGGAACAGCAATTCAACGCAAACAAAGCCTTCGCCCTCGCAGGTCTCGCAGCGGCCTTTGGCAACATTGAAGGAAAAGCGTCCAGTGTCATAGTGACGGGCGCGCGCCGACTTGGTGGCCGCGAAGATCTTGCGAACGTAATCGAACAGCCCTGTGTACGTCGCGAGGTTGGACCGTGGCGTGCGTCCGATCGCCTTCTGATCGACGACCACCAATCGCTTGACACCCTCCATTTCGCTTGCGATCCGGCCGCCGAGTGTGGTCACGACGGTCCGCTCGAGTTCGTCGCCTTCATCGTCGATCGACGGTAAGGGATGGCCTAGCTTACTTGCAATCAATTCCACCAGGACTTGGCTCACCAGGCTCGACTTGCCCGAGCCGGAAACGCCAGTCACGGTGGTGAATACTCCCAACGGAAAATCGACATCGAGTTCATGGAGGTTGTTGCGACTGGCGCCACGCACTCGCAGCCAGCCCTTGGGCAAGCGCGGCGTACGGTTTGACACGATGTGGTCGCCGAACAGGTAACGGCGGGTTTGCGATTCCTCTACCTGCTTGAACCCTTGTAGAGGACCGCTGTAGAGGACATGGCCGCCGAGTTCGCCGGCGCCAGGCCCGACGTCGACAACCCAATCCGCATACCGGATCACATCGATCTCGTGTTCGACCACGAAAAGCGAGTTGCCGGAGGCTTTCAACCGTGCGAGCGCCGTCAACAGCGCCTCGGTGTCCGCGGGATGAAGTCCGGCGGACGGCTCGTCGAGCACATAGACGACGCCGAACAGATTGGAACGCACTTGGGTTGCCAGTCGCAGGCGCTGCAGTTCGCCCGGAGAGAGCGTCGGGGTACTCCGCTCCAGCGAAAGATAGCCCAGTCCGAGGTCAAGCAGAACCGTGAGGCGGCCACCGAAGTCCTCGGCGATCCGCTGCACCACCAAAGCCTTCTCCGGATGCTGCGCCTTAAGCTTGGTCAGTGCAGGGGCGGTGGCCTCCGCATAGGGACGCAAGAGGTCAGCGAGCTTGGCCAACGGGATCCTGGAGATATCGGCAATGTCCAAGCCGGCGAATTTGACGGACAGCGATTCGCGGCGAAGCCGCTTGCCATGACAGAGCGGGCATTCGGTACTTACCATGTGGCGCGATACTCGCTTTTTGATTGACGCGCTTTCAGTGGTAGCAAAGGTGTTCAGCACATATCGCCTGGCGCTGGAGAAATTGCCCCGGTAACTGGGCTCCTCCCTGCGTTTGATGGCCCTTCGCACCTCGTTCGCGTCATACCCGATGTAAACCGGGACCACCGGTTGCTCGTCGGTATATAGGATCCAGTCGCGGGCCTTTTTCGGTAATTCGCGCCACGGACGATCGACGTCATAACCGAGCGAAATCAGCATGTCGCGCAGGTTGCCGCCATGCCAGGCGGGCGGCCAGGCTGCAATCGCGCGCTCGCGAATGCTTTTGGAATTATCCGGCACCATGGAGCGTTCGGTCACCTCGTAGACCCGACCGAGCCCATGGCATCGAGGACAGGCTCCAGCCGGCGTATTGGGCGAAAAAGCCTCGGCATCGAGATGCGCCTGGTGCCGTGAATAATCACCGGCGCGCGAGTATAGCATTCGAAGCAGGTTGGACAACGTCGTCACGCTGCCGACGGAAGAGCGCGTGGTGGGCGACCCGCGCTGCTGCTGCAGGGCCACGGCCGGCGGCAAGCCATCGATTTCATCAACCTCTGGAACCGCCATCTGATGAAACAAACGCCGCGCATAAGGCGAGACGGATTCGAGATACCGCCGCTGCGCCTCCGCGTAGAGCGTTCCAAAGGCCAGTGACGATTTGCCCGAGCCGGAGACGCCGGTAAACACCACCAGGGCATCGCGGGGAATTTCGAGATCGATATTCTTCAAATTATGCTCGCGTGCTCCACGCACGCGGACGAAGCCGCGCAGATCCTCTCCCGCGGCGCTTAGAGAAGGAGGCTTGTTGATTTCTAACATCTACACGAGCCGATCCGAGGAAAACGCTTGACGGCCGAGTGGAGTTCCGTCCCAAACAGGACGCACTCGACCAGATGCTCGGGCTCCTGTGACGAGCCATTCGGCCGCATTGCGACGAAAATATCGGCGGTGCGGGTTTCGCATGCGAAGATCTCGCCCATCGTGTCGCCGAGCGCCTCGAACCACCGCAACTCGACTGGCTTCTGCAGCCGCGCCAGTTGCTGCCGGGGCTCGGCTTCGAGTTCGTCGCTCACGGCGCGCCTTATCAACGAGCCGGGCCGCTTCGGCTGCGGACACGCTGTGGCCTTCGGCAGGGATCCGGCGGCAGAAACAGGCCAACGACGGGGTGACCAGTCCGCGTCGTCGGCCCGCGTGCCGTCCAGGCGTACCATCACGTTCTTGATCATCACCACCTCCGCCGTGCCGCCAGGAATGCAAAGGAGTGTTGATCCGGCGAGCCCTCTTGTCATTGACGATGGTCAAGAAGCGACGGCAGCTCTGCGACAAACATGGGCTTGAAGCTTCGTCGGGCTAGGCCCGATAGGACTGGCTTGGTCCGGTTCGCGACTGCACCTCGCGGATAAAATCCTGCGGGCTCGTGAAGAACGAGTTCTCGATCAAGACGCCGCCGATGAGGACCATAGGGTGCGTTCGCAAAATATCGATGGCATGGGGCGCCGTCAGCAGATTGACGTCGAAGGTGCAAATCACCGGGTCGTCGTAATTTGGCAGAACGCTATTGAGCCGCATCTCGTATTCGGCCCATTCGATGCCGCTCTTCCAATCGTCCACGGCCATCTCGGCGTGCGCGATCATCCGCGTCAACGGGAAGCCGAGCCCGGTGCCGGCTTTCAGGGCCTCCTGGATCAGGACGAGCATGGCGTCCTTGTCGAAACGTCCGGTCTTGAGATAGGTGTCCTCCGGCAGCGCGACTTCGAGCTGACGGCTTTTCATCGTCTTCTCCACGTCGACGCCGGCGGTGCGCATCCAATTGAGGTGATCCTCCCTGTGCTGAGAAGGGAGGACATGAAACGCGCGCTGGCCGCAGTTGATGCCGTCGCAAATGAACGGCAGCAACGCGTCGTATTCCTCCACTGCCGAGCTGAAGAACGCGCAGACATGCCGGTGCTCGCGAAGCATGGATCGTCCAAAAGGAATAGGCTCGGCAGTTGAATTCATGTCAGCCTCCCGGTTGAGAGTGCTCCGGGACCTGCTTGCCGTGAAAATGCTGGCTCGGCACCAGGCCCTCTCGCTGCTCCAGGCTATCCGCGACCTGGACGGCGAGCCGATCCAGCCGAGCATGATCGAACTCGCTCTCTATCTGCGGTTCGCGAAAGTGTGTTGTGAATACGCCCCAGAGGTGGCCGTTACTGCTGATGAGCGGCGTCGATTGTACGGCAGCAATGCCGCCGGCACGCAGCATATCGAGTTCGCGCGTGCCTATAAACAGGTAACTCGTTGAGACGTCCTCGACAAACACACGCATGCGCCGCATGAGCGCGACAGCGCACGTGGTGTTAGTGTCGCGGCGCACAACGCCGAAAAAAGTCAGGGCTTCGGTCGAGAATCCGCGGCTGGCAACAATTGTCAGGCAGTCGGCTCTTTCGTCGAAGCGCTGAAGGGTGCCCATGTCGGCACCCGCTATGCCGATCGCGATATCGAGGACCCGCAGCAGGTCCGCACCGACATCCTTGGAATTTCTCAGCCGCTGCAGGACGGCGATTTGTTGCCCAGTTGCAGCGTCGAGCGGCTCCTCGAGGTTTGCCATCGCCTTTGCTCCGCTGGCCGTGCCGCGGCAACATTGTCGCGGCCAAACGATGCGGAAATGTAAGGGTAGATAGTGGCCAAGCAGATTAAGTAATTCTACGTAATCATTTTGCTACGCCTGCCAGCGAAATCCGACGGTAATCAAAGCGCGTTTTTGCGACACCTTGCTGGTCAGTCCCCCGTGACCGCCCCATTCCCGTCCAGTGAGGTTTTCTAAGAAGAGATTTGCCTGTCCGTTAGGAACTAAGGCTCGCTAATCCGGATTAGCAGAGCTAATATTTCTCATCACTGAGTAGCTGATGGCTTCAGTGGCTGAGAGACGCTCCTGCGCTCCCGCCGAACGGGGAGCCTCGTCATGTTCCAGTGCGCCAATCGCATTTTCAACGTACTCCCGCAAGAGGTCTTTGCCGGCATTAAGCCGCACCTCCAGCCCGTGAAGCTGTCCTTTGCAGAGGTGGTCGCCGGAACCGATCAGTCGATAGCACAAGTGTACTTCCCCTTCAGCGGTCGTGTTGTGGACTGGATCGGGCGACATGCCTTGGGTCGATAAGCTTACCGAGCCGCAAGAGCTCAGGCGCTGCATCCGCGATCTCGTCGCGCTTTCGACGCTGCCGGCAATCTGGAAAGATTACAATTCGCGGCAGATCGCCGACAGCGCGGCGGCCGCTTTGCTTTCGATGCTCAATGCCGACGTCATTTACGTGACTGTGCCGGGGCTGCGCGACGAACCGGTGGCCGACGTGATGCGCACGAGCCAAGCGGTATCCATCGGATCGTCTGGTCACATTGAACGCATCCTCCGCGGTGCATCGCGCGGAAGACGCGAGCAGATATCCGCGATCGACAACCCGCTAGGGAAGGGAACGTTACGGATCGTGGCGGCGCCGATGGGCTTTGGCGGAGACGCCGGGATGGTCGCAGGTTCCGTCAATCCGCAATTTCCAAGCGAGACGGACCGGCTCCTTCTAGGAATTGCGGCGAACCATGTAACGCTCGCTATCCAACGCTGGCACGCGGAGGCCGAGCAACGGCGTCTGGCGACCGTGATCGAGCGGTCGTCCGAGTTCATTGGTTTCGCCGATCTAGACGGCACGCCGCAATATCTCAATAAGGCGGCCATCGACCTGCTCGGGCTTTCCGGCACTGAGGAAGTGCAGCGGCTTAATATCTTCGATTTCATGGCTCCCGATGAGCGGACTCGGGCGCATTGCGAGTTGCTTCCGATGGTGATGGGAACCGGACGCTGGCTCGGCGAGCTCAACTTCCGCCACTTCCAAACTGGAGAAGTCATTCCCTTCCTGGTAGATTGGTTCCGCATCGACGACTCGCGCACGGACCGGCCTACGAACATGGCGACCGTCAGCCGCGATCTGAGGCATCAGAAAAAGCTCGAGAGTGATCTTCGACGCCTCAACGAGTCGTTGGAGCAGCGGGTGGCGGAACGGACATCGGAATTGGCGGAAGCGCTCGAGCGACTGACGCTCGAAGCCGAGGAGCGGCTGTGCGCGGATGTCCGCGCGCAGCAGCTACAGGCGGAGCTCCATCATGCGTCGCGGCTCAGCACAGCGGGTCAGATGGCCGGCGCGTTGGCGCATGAATTGAACCAACCGCTGACCGCGTTCACCAATTCGGTCAACGCTGTGCACCGGATGATGGCCAACGGGCCTCCCGCTCCCCAAAGGGTCGCTACTGTACGCGATGTCCTTGGCGAAGCCGCCGATCAGGCGCTTCGCGCCGGCGAGATCATTCGGAGGCTGCGAGAGTTCGTTACGCGCGGCGAGACGGAAATGCGGATCGAAAACCTGCCTGCCCTGATCCGTGAAGCCAATGATCTTGCCTCAGCGGGAACCGGACCACACGGCGTGCAGGTCCGGCTGAGCTTCGATCCGCGCGCCGAGGCAGTATTTGCGAACCGAATTCAACTGCAGCAGGTCATGCTTAACCTGATACGCAATGCGCACGAGGCGATGGCGCAGAGCGAGCGGCGCGACTTGGAAGTGGTCACTGCCCGTCTCGATGACAAGTCGATTGAGATCGCTGTAGCAGATCGTGGCTCGGGCCTGCCGGACAATATTGTCGAACACCTCTTCGAGCCATTCCACACCACAAAAATCGATGGCATGGGACTGGGACTTTCGATCTGCCGCTCGATCGTCGAGGCCCATCGCGGAAAGCTGGGGTATGAGCCCAATTGCGGCGGCGGAGCAATCTTTCGTGTGACGCTGCCCGTCCCGCTGGAACGATGAGTCGATCGATGGCAGCCGAACGGTACATTTACGTAATTGATGACGACCCGGCGATCCGCCGATCGTTGGAGCGGCTGCTTGATGCGGTCGGTTTCCAGGTGGCGTCGTATGCAACGCCAAATGCGTTCCTCGACGTCGCGGGCAGCTTACTCGGGGGCTGCGTCCTGCTGGATCTTCGTATGCCGGAGATGGACGGCTTCGAGGTTCATGCTCGCCTTCGGCTGATAAACCCGAACTTGCCGGTCATTGTGGTGACGGCTCAAGGCGACGTGCAGACCGCGGTCCGAGCGATGAAGGCGGGAGCTGTGGACTTCATCGAAAAGCCCTACAGCGACGACGCCCTGATAGCGGCGATTGAGTCCGCGCTGAAGACCAGCGCCGCGGAGGGACGGACCGATGATATTGCTATGGCGGCGGCATTAATCGATACGCTCAGCCCACGGGAGCGGCAGGTTCTTGAGGCGCTCGTGGCCGGGCAGCAAAACAAGGTGATCGCATTCGATCTTGGTATCAGTGTGCGCACGGTCGAGGTTCACCGCTCACGTATGATGGACCGGCTGCGCGTGCGTCAGTTCGCCGAGGCTGTCCGGCTTTTGGTCCTCGCGAGCTTTGCGGAGCGGGCGTGAGCGGATATCTGGTGGGATGGAGATGCCCGCACGAGCACATCGTCATGCTTGCCATCCTCAAGCGCTTCCCGGTCAATGATTGGATGACGGATTCTACAACTGTGGTTTGGATCTCTGGCGTGCGCACCCGCGCATGGCGGACCATTTTGTTGTAACAGCCGCTGACCTAGCTTGTCGGAATGAAGAAATTAACAATCGTCTATAAGTGCTTGATTTCGCTATGGTGGGCGCACCAGGGCTCGAACCTGGGACCCGCTGATTAAGAGTTCAGGACCATCGCGATCTTTGGCGGCTTGGAGCTGCTGCTCTGCCTCGCCGCTTCTATGAACTACGCCCCGGTCCGGCACCCTCCTTCGAAGGAGGCCCCGCGTCCGCAGGATTAGGAAGCGTTAGCCCGCGCCCGTTCTCGAGCTTCACGACGCGCTCGCGACGTTCGCGTCGCCGCCTAGCGCGCTCCGCCGGCTGCGGAAGCGGTGGTATGGGCGCATCCCTGCTCTCGGCTGGCCCTGTCTCTGTCGGTTGCTCGACGGCGGGGCGCGCCTCCATGAACTCTAGCACTGTCCGTCCCTTGACGGTGATCTTCCAGCCGCCGTTTTCGCGCTCGACGAGACCTTGCGAAAAGATGTCGAGGTCTGGGACACGCGCAGCCAGCCGGTTTGTGCGGTCGGCCCAGTCCCGGCCGCTGGTCGCCAGGATCGCCATATCGCGCTTGAGATCGGCCATCGTGGCAAATCCATCCGGATAGCTCACCAGGATCTTCAGCACCGTGACTTGGAAATTCACCCCCGCCTCCGGTCAGCGCCACATGGTAGGCGCCTGCGAGAGCGCATGGCGCCCGATCTGCTTGAGGTGATCCGGAGAGGTGTCCCCTTTGGTCGCGGCTTCCAGGATTTTCGAGGCCACGTGGGTACGGGCGCCGGTCTCGGTCCGGGAAACATTTTCGCAGACCTCATCTAGGACCGCGCGCAGAAGCGCGGTGGTCGCGGAATCGAACATGGCGAACCCCCACAAGAAAAATTACCATAACGCAATGGCGGCGGCGTCAAATCTAAGCGTGTTAAAAAATCAGAAGAACTCTACACCCCTGCGAGGACTTGGCAATATCGGCGGGGATGGCCGATGAACCAGAGGAACTATGAAATCGACTGGTGGTGTGTGTCGCCTCCTGCTGTCTTGTTCGCCGGAGGTTTGCGAGCTGCGCCAGTGAATACGTCCAGGCTTCCTGGGCGGACTGCCTCCGCTGCGTCGGGTTCCAGTCCACTGGGCTCTCTGCCGACTCCTCGCGCCTCTACGGTAGCCGCCGTCTCCAATTGAGGCGCATCGTCCTCTGCTGAGGCAGCAGGTCACGTCCTTCTCCCTGGCCTTCCGCGGCGCGCTCTCCCGGCCGAGGCAAGTAAGTCCAAAGTGTCCTTTTCAGGCGCTGCACTACGCTCCTGCGCGATCCAGTTGCCCTCGCAGTTTCAATCCTGCTGGTGATCATCATGATGGGCAGGACGAGCAAAGAACGAGTTTCAGCAGCTCACGCTTATGCGATGACACGTCCTGCCATCATTCCAGCGGGTTCTTGGCCGCGCCGTATGACTGCTGGAATCGCAGCAGGGTATTGCGGAGAATCGACCGTTGAAGCCTTTCTCAAACGAGTCGGTGAGGAGTATCCTCGACCACGTGTGAAAGAAGGGAGGCGTCAGCTGTGGTTGAGAGACGATCTGGACCGAGTTATTGCGCCGGACATCGTGCCGGGCGACCTCGCCGAGGATTTGTGACGCTGGAGCGTCCACTTCCACGCTTCGTCGAGGTACGGCGGCTTGCCCGCCGGGCGACCGCTTTCTACTTCCGCATCCCCACTCATTACAGGAAACTCGGCTGCGAGATAGCGAATGAGCCACTTGGGACGAGCTACGAAACTGCATGCGGCGACGACGGAAAAGGCGGACGCGCCGCCACACTCAATGCCTTGTTCGATGAATGGAACAACCAGCGCAGAGGGCAGCCGGGCGAGCAGGGAAAGATCGCGCGCTATGGCACGATCGATTGGCTGTTCCGACAATACAAGACGGAGAAGGCGTATACTGAGAAGGTCTCAGCTCGGTCGCGCCCCGACTACGAACGGATCATGCATATGACCTGCGACACCGTCGGAAAGAGCGGACGGCGGATCGGCGAACGGCAGATCATGGAAGTTACGCCACGTGCCGCCGATAAGATCTACGACAAAATCATCAACGGCCCGAACGGCATCAGACTGCGGCAGGGAGAAAAAGTGGTCGGGCTCTGCCGAAAGGTGTGGCGGATCATGCGTCGGCTGCACCCAGAGTTGTTCGATAAGAAACACCCGAACCCCTGGGACGATTTCACCCTCAAGAGCCGCACCAAGACCAAGAAGCACGCGGTCACTCGAGAAGAGGTCTATAAGTTTGCATGGGGCTGCATCAAAGAAGGGCGGCCTGAACCCGCGGCCGTCGCGGTGATCTGCTTTGAATGGCTACAACGACCGGAGAACGTAGTAGCCGGGTTTTTGACTTGGCCCGACTATCGCAGCAAGAACTGGCCACACGCCGTGCGCATCGAGCACCACAAGAACAAGGCGTTGGTCTGGCATCCGCTCGACGAGACTCTCGACGGAGAGACCATCAAGTTTTACGCAGAAGCGGAGGACGTTTTGAGCCATCTGCCCAAGCTCGGCGTCCCGATGATCATGCGTCGGATCCAAAAGGGTGAACGCAAGGGCGATGCCAAAGTGTGGTCCTACCCTGGCATGGAAAAAGTGGTGCAGCAGATGCGCAAGAAGATCGACGGCGTGTCAAAGCTGTTCACGCTTGATGCCTGTCGACACGGCGGCATGACCGAACTCGAGGAAGCCGAACTGACCGACGGCCAGGGTCGTGCGCTCTCGGGCCACAAGACCGCACAGGCCTATCGCGGCTATGCCAAGGAAACGATGATGCGAGCGTTGGCTGCGACGCGCAAGAGACATGCACATCTCTTGGCACAGAAGGAGCTCGATCAGCACAATGCTGATGGAGCAGCATCACCTCGAGACGAAACGCAGAACTCGCCAATTTCGAAGACTAGCGTCCGATCTCAAGGATAGATTTCGCGATTCGTTGAACGCTGCAAAAGGCGGCGGGGTTCTGCAACTTCGATCCGCACGCGACGTCAGCGGCTGCGGTCGGAAGCTTGCAACGCACAGACGGCGTTGATTTGCTGAGTTCGTATTTTAATGAGGCGAGCGACGTTCAACGCGCGACGACCTTCATCTGCCGTCGCAAAAACGAAACCAGCACAGAATTTCCAAATGCGCGGCAAACGGAATTTCCAAATGAGCAGGAAAATCTGCCTTGAGCATGACAGTTTTTGCAACAAAATCAGAACGTTGGCGCTGGCTGGGGCGGGAGGGATCGAACCTCCGAATGGCGGAATCAAAATCCGCTGCCTTACCGCTTGGCTACGCCCCAACAGGCGACCAGGGAACGGGCGGAAGAACTGGCTACCGCAGATTCCCGCTGGTCGCAGCCGGTCTATAGGGAGCGGCGCGGCATTTCAACCGCCTGGAGGGGCAAAATACCTGAGGTCCAGGACCGGGCCCGGCGCTCGCCATGCCACCCTTTATTATAGGCCCGGCGGCGGCGCCGTTCCGGGCCGGCGCTATCCCGGCGTTCCGGCCATTGAGACCTCCCCCGTTTCATGGGAATACGGCGCCAAACCTGTCCACGGGAGTGAGCCATGACCTACCGCGCGCCGATCTCTGACATGCTGCTGTCGCTCAACCATGGCGCCGGCCTGAAGGCTGCCGTGGAGGCCGGCCATTACGGCGATTTCGACGGCGACATCGTGAGCGCCGTGCTGGAGGAAGCCGGCAAGTTCGCAACCGACGTGCTGGCGCCGCTCAACAAGGTCGGCGACGAGCACGGCATCAAGCTTGGCGACGGCAAGGTCACGACTGCGCCGGGCTGGCCGGACGCCTACAAGCGCTGGACCGAGGGCGGCTGGAACGCGGTCTCCGGCCCCGAGGATTTCGGCGGCCAGGGCCTGCCGCTCGCCATCAACGCCGCCTGCACCGAGATCTGGAGCGCCTCGAACGTCGCCTTCGGCCTCTGCCCGCTGCTCACGGCCTCGGCGATGGAGGCGCTGGATGCGCATGGCAGCGACGAGTTGAAGAAGATCTATCTCGAAAAGCTCGTCTCCGGCGAATGGACCGGCACGATGCAGCTGACCGAGTCGCAGGCCGGCTCCGACGTCGGCGCGCTGCGCACCCGCGCCGAGCGGCAGGCCGACGGCACCTATCGCATCAAGGGGACGAAGATCTTCATCACCTATGGCGAGCACGACATGACCGACAACATCGTGCATTTCGTGCTGGCGCGCCTGCCCGATGCGCCCGCCGGCACCAAGGGGATCTCGCTGTTCCTCGTGCCGAAGTTCATGGTCAATGCCGACGGCTCGCTCGGCGCGCGCAATGACATCTTTGCGAGCGGCGTCGAGCACAAGCTCGGCATGCATGCCTCCCCCACCTGCACCATGACCATGGGCGATCATGGCGGCGCGATCGGCTTCCTCGTCGGCGAAGAGAACCAGGGCATGCGCTGCATGTTCACGATGATGAACCAGGCCCGCCTCGGCGTCGGGCTGGAGGGCGTCGGCGTCGCCGATCGCGCCTACCAGCAGGCGCTGGCCTATGCGCAGGAGCGCAAGCAGGGCCGCGCCATCGGCAAGGCGGGCGACGGTTCGGACGCGATCTTCGTGCATCCCGACGTCAAGCGCATGCTGATGCGGATGCGGGCGCAGACCGCGGCCGCACGCACCATCTGCTATGCGACCGCGGTCGCGATCGACGTCTCCACGCGCGCCACGGATCCAAAGGTCCGTGCGGACGCCGCCGCACGCGCGGCGCTGCTGACGCCGATGGCGAAGGGCTATTCCACCGATATCGGCAACGAGGTCGCCTATCTCGGCGTGCAGGTGCATGGCGGCATGGGCTTCATCGAGGAGACCGGCGCCGCGCAGCACTATCGCGATGCGCGCATCACCGCGATCTACGAGGGCACCAACGGCATCCAGGCGATCGATCTCGTCACGCGAAAGCTCGCGGCCAATGGCGGCGCTGCGGTGTGGGCGCTGCTCGACGAGCTCTCGGCCACCGTGAAGCAGGTCGAAGCCTCCAACGATCCCGCTTTCGGCACCACAGGTACCAAGCTGCGCGAGGCGCTGGAGGCGCTGACGCGCACCAGCAAGTGGCTGCTGGAGCGCGTGACCTCCGCACCGAACGAGGCGCTCGCCGGCGCGACGCCGTATCTGCAGCAGTTCGGCGCCACCCTCGGCGGCTGCATGCTGGCCTCCGAGGCGCTCGCCGCGAAGGCCGATGGCAACACCGACGCCGCGCGCTACGTCTCGCTCGCGCGCTTCTTCGCCGAGAACATCACGGTGCAGGCCGGCGCGCTGGAGCGCACGGTGACGGAGAGCGCGGAGTCGGTCGCGGCGGCGGATGCGGTGTTGTTGGGGTAAGGGTGGCCTGCGTAGCCCGGATGGAGCGAAGCGCAATCCGGGGTCGTCGTCGCTCGCGGCACGAATCCCGGATTACGCTGCGCTCCATCCGGGCTACGACGCCTAATCCTAAGAAGCCGCAAGCTTCGCGCGTCGGCCCGGCCGCCACAGCACGATTCCCGCCGCCACGAGATCGAGCATCACGCACATCGCAAACGCGCTCGTGTAGTTGCCGGTGAAACTCCGCGCGAGGCCGACGATGCCGGGGCCGAAGGCGCTGACGACGCCGCTGATCGACGTGCCCAATCCCATTGCGGCGGCAAAGGCGGCAGCACCGATCTCGCGCTGGATGATCAAGGGCGGGAACGTGATCATGTTGCCGATCGAAAAGCCATAGACGGCGCAGCAGACGAGCAGCACGGTCGGGCTCGTGCTTTGGAGAAGCACGAACAGCGCCGCCGCCTGGCTCGTCATCGACGCCGCGCAGGCGAGCCGCGGATCGAGCCGGTCGACGAACAGGCCGAGCGTCAGGCGGCCGACCACCGCCATCGCCGCCATGATCGTGACCGCAAGGCCCGCACTGGCGCGGCCGATCAGCGGCTCGAGGAACGACACCTGGTGGATGATGAATCCCATCTGCGCCAGCAGCGCGATCGCGATCGGCAGCACCATGGTCCAGAACGCCGCGTTGGCGAGCAGCGTCTTGCGGGAATGGGCCGGCGCGGCGATGCCAGCGGACGAACGGCCGCCCGATGCCAGGGACATCTGCGTCGGCCAGCCGATGAAGATGACGACCACCGGCAACACCAGCACCACCATCGCCATCGTGGCGGCAAGCATGGCGGACTGGAAGCCGATGCTGCCGGTCAGCGACAGCAACAGCGGAACGAGGACGATGCCGCCGCAGGTCGCGCCGTTGAAGGCGAGGCTGAGCGCGAGCCCGCGGCGCCGCTCGAACCAGGCGTTCAGCACGGTGGCGATCACCACGGTGCCCATGCCGGTCCAGCCGACCGACATCAGCGCATAGGCAAGATAAAGCTGCCAGGGCGTCTGCATCAGCGCCAGCAGCACGGTCGAAGCGCCGAGCGCCGACAGCCCGCACAGGATCAGCGCGCGCAGCCCGATGCGGGCGAGCAGATCGTCGGTGAAGATGACGAGCACGGAGGTGAGGAGAAACGAGAAGGTGCTGGCCGCGGAGACCAGCGTGCCCGGCCAGCCATGGGCGCGCTGGAGCTCGGCGAGATAGACGCCCTGGCCATAGAGGCCGAAGCCGAACATGAAGAAGGCC
Source organism: Bradyrhizobium sp. Arg816 (assembly GCF_029989365.1). Classification (GTDB taxonomy): domain Bacteria; phylum Pseudomonadota; class Alphaproteobacteria; order Rhizobiales; family Xanthobacteraceae; genus Bradyrhizobium. The sequence continues at coordinate 211,226 of NZ_JAPRAQ010000007.1, forward strand.
ATCAGGAAACAGGCCAGCACGACGCGCCAGCCGCGATAGCGCAGCGAGGATTCGTCAACGCCCGTTGCGGCAATCATCGATCGAGCAATCGGCCAAATGGAACGGCATTGGGCAATCGTGCCCCACAACCCCCGGTTTTTCAAATGAAACATTGTAGCCATTTGTTGCAATGCGCAACTGCATGTGCGAAGCAATACAACCGGCATGATCCGGTGCGGTGCGGTTCCCGATCAGAAAAACGACAGCGCGCCATGCGGCGGACTCACGGGGACGTTCTCGAAAAGGTCGAGCGGGCGGATTGGCACGCCTGCAAGATGATGTAGGCTGAGGCTTGCGAGACTCGCCAAGGCAAGCGTCGCGGCGACCGCAGGGGGCTCTCATGCCGAATGGCAATATCGTCGTCACCGAGGAGCGCGGAACGCGCGTCATCACCCTGCGCCGCCCAAGCAAGAAGAACGCGATCACGCAGGACATGTATCGCGAGATGAGCCGCGCGATCGACACCGCGCAGAACAATCCCGACATCCGCTGCATGATCATCACCGGCGGCTCCGGCGTGTTCACCGCCGGCGACGACATCGACGATTTCATGCAAGCCGAATCGAATTCCGAGACGCTGTCGGACGGTGCAAAATTTCTCTATTCGCTCGCCCTCAACGTCAAGCCGATCATCGCGGCCGTCGACGGCGCCTCGATCGGCATGGGCACGGTGATGCTGTTCCATTGCGACTATGTGCTCGCCTCGAACGCCGCGACCTTCTCCGCACCCTACATCCATCTCGGGCTCGTACCGGTCGGCGCGGCCAGCCTCCTGATGCCGAACACGATGGGCTACCAGCGCGCCTTCGCGATGCTGGTGATGGGGCGGACTTTCACCGCCGCGGAGGCGCACGCGGCAGGCTTCGTCAACACCGTGGTCTCGCCGGGACATACCGAGGTCGAGGCGCGCAAGGTGGCGCGCGATATCTGCCGGCTGCCGGCAGAGGCGGTCGCGGCCTCGCGCAAGCTGCTGCGCGCCGCACCCGAGGAGCTCACCCGCCGCATCGACCAGGAGGCCCATCTGTTCGGCGAGCGGCTGAAGTCGGATGAGGCGATTGCCGCGTTCGAGGCATTTGCAAACCGGAAGAAGCGGTAGAGCGTTCTTCCTCTCTCCTAGAACTCACTTCTAACCTCGCGGAGACAACCCCTCATCCGGCGCCATAGCCGAAGCTTCGCTTCGGCGTTCTTAAGGACGGCGGCCGAAGGCCGCCTATGCCACCTTCTCCCACAACAAGGGGAGAAGGAAGAAAGCTTCGTGAAATCTTCGCGCGGAACGACTAGTCTGGTTCCATGCGACATCTTCTCCGCCTGACCGTCCTTACACTGACTCTCGCCACCCTCCCCGCCTCCGCCCAGACCGCGGCGCCGGTCGAGCTGCGCATTCTTGCCATCAACGATTTCCACGGCAATCTGCGGACGCCGCCGGGCGGCATCCGGATCAATGATCCTGAAGACAAGACCAAGAAGGTAGCGGTGGCCACCGGCGGCGCCGAGTATATGGCGACGCTGGTCAAGCAGCTGCGCGAGGGGCACCCAAACACGATCTTCGTCGCCGCCGGCGATTTGATCGGCGCGAGCCCGTTCCTGTCGGCAATGTTTCACGACGAGCCCTCGGTCGAGGCGCTCTCGATGATGGGACTTGCGATCACCTCGGTCGGCAATCACGAGTTCGACGAGGGCAAGACCGAGCTCTTGCGGATGCAGAACGGCGGCTGCCATCCGGTCGACGGCTGCCAGGGGCCGCATCCCTTCACGGGCGCCAAATTCCATTATCTCGCCGCCTCCACCATCGAGACCGCGACCGGCAAAAGCGTGCTGCCGCCCTACGAGATCAGGGAATTCGAGGGCATCCCCGTCGCCTTCATCGGCCTCACCTTGAAAGAGACCGCGGGCATCGTCTCGCCCTCGGGCATTGCCGGGCTCGAATTCCGCGACGAGGCCGAGACGGTGAATGCGCTGGTGCCGCAGCTGAAGGCGCGTGGCGTCGAGGCGATCGTGGTGCTGATCCACCAGGGCGGTGAGCCCTCGGGCGACTACAATGAATGCCCTGCCATTACGGGGCCGATCGTCGACATCGTCAAGAAATTCGACCGCGCGGTCGACGTCGTCGTCAGCGGCCACACCCACCGCGCCTATGTCTGCGATATCGACGGGCGGCTCGTCACCAGCGGTGACAAATACGGCACGCTGGTCACCGCGATCGACCTCAAGCTCGATCCTGCAACCCGCGACATCGTCAGCGCCAAAGCCGACAACGTCATCGTCGCCAATGCCTCGCTGGCGAAGGACCCGGAACAGACCGCCCTGATCGAAGCCTATGACAAGCTGTCGGCACCGATTGCGAATCGCCCGGCCGGATCGGTGACGCAGACGCTGTCGCGCGTGCCGAACGAGGCCGGCGAGAGCGCGCTCGGCGACGTCATCGCGGACGCGCAACTCGCCGCGACGAAGGACGCCAAGGATGGCAGCGCTGTCATCGCGCTCACCAATCCCGGCGGCATCCGCACCGACATTGTCCCGAAGGAGAACGGCGCGGTGTCGTTCGGCGAACTTTTCGCGAGCCAGCCGTTCCGCAATCGCCTCGTTACGATGACGCTCACGGGCAGCCAGCTCAAGGACATGCTGGAGCAGCAATGGCTCGATCCGAAGCGCCCGCGGATCCTCCAGGTCTCGAACGGGTTCAGCTACACCTGGGATGCGACGAAACCGTTCGGCGAGCGAATCAGCGTTGAGAAGATCACGCTCAACGGCAAGCCGATCGAGCCTGGAAGCGGCTACCGCGTCACACTCAACGATTACCTCGCCGTCGGCGGCGACGGTTTTACCGCCGCCAAACAAGGCACAGCGCAGCAATATGGCGGCTACGACGCGGACGCGCTGTTCGCCTTCTTCAGGGCACACGGACCGATCGGTCCGCTGCCGCCCACCCGCATCCTGCGCGTGAATTGATCCGGATCAAACGGACTTGTCCGGAACCACCCTTTGCCATCCCCGCCCAAGCGCTTAGATTGCGTTTTGCATTTGCGTTTTGGCTCGGGATGCGCCAAGCGACGTCAAGAGCCCGTTCCCTGTGAGGCCGACCTGATGAGCACGCTTCTCCTCTCCCACAAGGCCTGCCTCGACCACGTCACGCCGCCGGGACACCCTGAAAGGCCTGACCGCATGCGGGCGGTTGAGGAAGCGCTGTCGCAGGAGCGCTTCCAGTTCCTGGCGCGCGACCTGGCACCGGAAGGCGATCTCGATCTCGTGACGCTCTGCCACAACGAGCATTACGTCACCGAGTTGCGCCACATCGCGCCGACCAGCGGTCAGGTCTATATCGACGGCGACACCTCGATGTCTCCAGGCACGTGGGAGGCGGTGATGCGCGGCGTCGGCGGCGCAGTGGCTGCGACCGAAGCCGTGATGAATGGCGAGCATCGCAACGCCTTCGTCGCGGTGCGCCCGCCCGGACATCACGCCGAGATCGGCAAGCCGATGGGCTTCTGCTTCTTCGACAATGCCGCGATCGCGGCGCGTCATGCGCAGCGCAAATACGGCATCCAGCGCGCCGCCATCGTCGATTTCGACGTGCATCACGGCAACGGCACACAGGACATCTTCTGGTCCGACCCGACCGTGATGTACTGCTCGACGCATCAAATGCCGCTGTTTCCGGGCACCGGCGCGAAGGGCGAGCGCGGCGACCACGACACCATCGTCAATGCGCCGCTCGCTTCCGAAGACGGCGGACCCGAATTCCGCGCCGCGTTCGAGCAGCTGATCCTGCCGCGGCTCGAAAAATTCAGCCCCGAGCTTCTCGTCATCTCCGCGGGCTTCGATGCGCATTACCGCGATCCGCTGGCCTCGCTGAATTTGCGCGCGGAGGACTACACCTGGGTCACGCGCAAGCTGATGGACCTTGCCGACAAGTCCGCAGAGGGCCGCATTGTTTCGGTGCTCGAGGGCGGCTATGACCTGCAAGGATTGAAAGAATCTGTTACGGCGCATGTCGGTGCCCTGATGGGCGCTTAGACAGACCCGCCTCATTACGCCCGCAAAACTGCGCTTTTTCTCACGTGAAGCGGGCAATCGGAAACGGATATGGCCGAAAATACCCAAGTCGACGTCTCCAGGCTCACCTTCGAACGCGCCATCGAGGAGCTCGAAACCATCGTGAAGCGGCTCGAGGACGGCAAGGTGCCGCTCGAGGAATCCGTGACGATCTACGAGCGCGGCGAGGCGCTGAAGCGCCGCTGCGAGGAATTGCTGCGTCAGGCCGAGGCGCGCGTCGACAAGATCACCACCGATGCCAGCGGCCAGGCCACCGGCACCGCACCGCTCGACGTGCAGTAAGGTCCTCTTTTCAAGCCGCCCGCCTCAAGCATCGGCCATCCGCAATTTTTCATGATCGCACGCCCTTGTTTGGGCTTAGGCCCCTCGGCGGCCAGGCACGGATATCGACGAGTTCCCCGGCCAAGGCCTCTCGGGCTCGCGAATCTGGCCAAAACGGCCAAAAAATACCGCCGAGGAACCGGGCAAGTCTGGAACCCATCCGCCGGCGCCACGATTAACCACTCTGGCCCGCGGGTTGCAGGTGCATGCCCGTAATCGGCCCTGTGGGTTGGCTTTGGCCCAAGCTTTGGTGTAAAGCTGCGCGGAGTGTGGCTTTTTGCAAGCCTTGCGTGGGCAGAGAATTCCGACGACAAGCGCTTCAAACTGCTAATGAAATTGGCTGGGACGGACGAAGCCGATCTAAGTGACAGGGATCACAGAGACTGAACCGGAGCGCATCTAAGCTCACCTAAGCTTGAAGACGGGGCCCTGCCCCATGCAGGTGGCTCCGACGGTTTAAGGACTCGCGCTGCGCCGATATTGTGCAAACCCATCGCGCACCGGAACGATCTTCCGGCGCTGACAAATTGGAAATCGCCGTGAACGCATACAGTAAGACGCCGCTTCTCGACACCATCCATACGCCGGATGACCTGCGCAAGCTCAAGATCGAGCAGGTTCGCCAGGTCGCCGACGAGCTGCGGCAAGAGACCATCGATGCCGTCTCGGTGACCGGGGGTCACTTCGGCGCGGGCCTCGGCGTGGTCGAGCTCACCACCGCGATCCATTACGTCTTCGACACGCCGCGCGACCGGCTGATCTGGGACGTCGGCCATCAGGCCTATCCGCACAAGATCCTCACCGGCCGGCGCGACCGCATCCGCACGCTGCGCACCGGCGGCGGCCTGTCCGGCTTCACCAAGCGCAGCGAGAGCGATTACGATCCGTTCGGCGCAGCGCATTCCTCGACCTCGATTTCCGCCGGCCTCGGCATGGCGGTCGCGCGCGACCTCTCCGGCGGCAAGAACAACGTTATCGCGGTCATCGGTGACGGTGCGATGTCAGCCGGCATGGCCTATGAAGCCATGAACAACGCCGGCGCCATGAACTCGCGCCTGATCGTGATCCTCAACGACAACGACATGTCGATCGCGCCGCCGGTCGGCGCCATGAGCGCCTATCTGTCGCGCCTCTACTCCGGCAAGACCTATCGCACGCTGCGCGATGCGGCCAAGCAGATCAACAAGCGCCTGCCCAAGATCATCGCCAACCGCGCCAACCGCGTCGAGGAATATTCGCGCGGCTTCATGATGGACGGCGGCACCCTGTTCGAGGAGCTCGGCTTCTATTACGTCGGCCCGATCGACGGTCATAACCTCGACCATCTGCTGCCCGTGCTGAAGAACGTGCGCGACATGGAAACCGGCCCGATCCTGGTCCACGTCGTGACGCAGAAGGGCAAGGGCTACGGCCCGGCGGAAGCTTCCGCCGACAAGTACCACGCGGTCGTCAAGTTCGACGTCGCGACCGGCACCCAGGCCAAGGCCAAGCCGAATGCGCCGGCCTACCAGAACGTGTTCGGCCAGAGCCTCGTCAAGGAAGCGCAGAAGGACGACAAGGTCGTCGCCATCACCGCGGCGATGCCGTCCGGCACCGGCGTCGACATCTTCAACAAGGCCTTCCCCGACCGCACCTTCGACGTCGGCATCGCCGAGCAGCACGCGGTGACGTTCGCCGCCGGTCTGGCGAGCGAAGGCTACAAGCCGTTCTGCGCGATCTACTCGACCTTCCTGCAACGCGGCTACGACCAGATCGTGCATGACGTCGCGATCCAGAACCTGCCCGTCCGCTTCGCCATCGACCGCGCCGGCCTCGTCGGCGCCGACGGCGCGACGCATGCCGGTTCGTTCGACAACGCCTATCTCGGCTGCCTGCCGAACATGGTGATCATGGCGGCGGCCGACGAAGCCGAGCTCGTGCACATGGTGGCGACCCAGGTCGCGATCGACGACCGTCCGAGCTCGCTGCGCTATCCGCGCGGCGAAGGCCGCGGCATCGAGATGCCCGAAGTCGGCGTTCCGCTCGAGGTCGGCAAGGGCCGGATGATTCGCCAGGGCAGCAAGATCGCCCTGCTCTCCTTCGGTACGCGCCTCGCCGAATGCGAGAAGGCGGCCGACGAGCTCGCCGCCCACGGCCTCTCCACCTCGATCGCCGATGCGCGCTTCATGAAGCCGCTCGACACCGAGCTGGTTCTCAAGCTCGCCCGCGACCACGAGATCCTGATCACGATCGAGGAAGGCTCGGTCGGCGGCTTCGGCTCGCATGTCGCGCAGTACCTGACCGATCAGGGCGCGCTCGACGGCGGCATGGTCAAGTTCCGCTCGATGGTGCTGCCCGACGTGTTCCAGGACCACGACACGCCGGCCGCGATGTACGGCCGCGCCGGTCTCGACGCCAAGGGCATCGTCGCCAAGGTGTTCGAGGCGCTGGGCAAGGACGTCAAGGCCGAGACGGTCAAGCTCGCCTGACGGCGAGCTTGACCTTCGCGAACCAGCGCGACCTTCATGAAAATCTATCTGGCAGGGCCCGACGTGTTCCTGCCGGATGCGGTTGAGATCGGCCGGCAGAAGGCCGCGATCTGCGGTCGCTACGGGCTCACCGGCCTCTATCCCCTCGACAACGCCATCGATCTCACCTCGCCCGACGCCTCGCGGCAAATCTTTGCCGGCAACGAGGCGATGATGGACGAGGCCGATGCCATCATCGCCAACCTCACGCCGTTCCGCGGTGCCGGCGCCGACCCCGGCACCGTCTACGAGCTCGGCTACATGGCCGGCCGCCGCAAGTTTTGCCTGGCCTATTCCAACGACGGCGCCGTCTATGCCGACCGCGTCGGCCGCTTCATGGACCTGACCACCGAGGACGGTCGGCTGGTCGATGCACAGGGGCTGACGGTCGAGGATTTTGGCCTCGTCGACAACCTCATGATGATCCATGCGCTGGAGCTGCATGGCTGCCCGCTGGTGACGCCGGCGCAGATGCCGATCGACGTCTGGCACGATCTGGCCGCGTTCGAGGCTTGCGTCCGGATGGCGGCCGCGCGATTGATCGCTACATAAACGTTTCAGTCGCCTTTCGGAGATCCGATGTCCCCTGCCCGCAAGCGTGCGGATGTTCTGCTGGTCGAGCGCGGTTTGTTCGAGAGCCGGGCGCGGGCGCGCGCGGCGATCGAAGCCGGGCTCGTCACCGCCGACGACAAGCAGGTCGCAAAACCCTCGGAGACGATCGCCGAGGACGCGGTGATCCAGGCCGAGCCTGCGCATCCTTATGTGTCGCGCGGCGGCGTCAAGCTGGCCGGCGCGCTGGAGCGCTACCCCATCGAGATCGAGGACCATGTCTGCCTCGATGTCGGCGCCTCCACCGGCGGTTTCACCGAGGTGCTGCTGGCGAACGGCGCCAGCCTGGTGTTCGCCATCGATGTCGGCACCAGCCAGCTGCATCCTTCGCTGCGCGATCATCCCAAGATCGTGTCGATGGAGGAGACCGACATCCGCAGCTATGACGGCAAACGGCTGCCGGCGCGGCCCGACGTCGTCGTCATCGACGTCAGCTTCATCTCGCTCAAGACGGTGCTGCCCGTGGCGCTGTTACTGGCAGCGGCGCCGATGAGCCTGCTGGCGCTGATCAAGCCGCAGTTCGAGGCGGATCGGAAGCACAACAAGAAGGGCCTCATCCGCGACGCCGCCGTGCATCAGGAGATCTGCGACGACATCGCGGTCTTCGCCGCTTCGCTCGGCTGCACCGACATCGAGGTGTTCCCCTCCCCGATCACGGGCGGTGACGGCAATATCGAATTCTTCCTGGGCGCGCGCCGTGGTTGAGCGCGTGAGGATCGATCACGTCGGCCATCGCGGCGACGGCGTCTCGCTCGCTGCGGGCGATGCCGTCTATGTGCCCTACGCGCTTGGCGGCGAGACCGTCGAGGTCGACCACGTCGCCGGCAACCATCCCGACCGCCGCAAGCTGCTCGCGGTCGACGTCGCCAGCCCCGATCGCATCGCACCGTTCTGCCCGCATTTCGGTGTCTGCGGCGGCTGCGCCATCCAGCACTGGGCGGCTGAGCCCTATCACGCGTGGAAGCGCGGCATCGTGGTCGAGACGCTGGCGCAGGCCGGCATCGATTGCGAGGTGGCGCCGCTGGTCGATGCCCATGGGGCCGGCCGCAGGCGCGTCACGCTGCACGGCCGGTTCGGCACGCATGACGTCCTCAAGGTCGGCTTCTCGGCGGCGAGCTCGCACGACGTGATCCCGATCCATCGCTGCCCGATCCTCGATCCCGGGCTCGAGGGCGCGCTCGATGCCGCCTGGGCGTTTGCCGAATCCCTGACGTCCAAAATGGCGGTGACGAAGCCGCTGGACATCCAGGTCACCGCGACCGCCAACGGCCTCGATGTCGACGTGCGCGGCTCCGGCCCGCTGCCGACGGCGCTGGTCACGGCGCTTTCGCGCGTCGCCGAGCAGCATCGGCTGGCGCGGCTGACGCGGCACGGCGAGCTGGTGCTGCAACGCCTGCCACCGACGGTGCGAATGGGCCGCACTGAAGTGACACTGCCGCCCGGCTCGTTTCTGCAGGCAACGATCGCGGGCGAGGAGACGCTGGCGTCGCTCGTCGCCGAGCGTGTCGGCAAGGCCAAGGAGGTTCTCGACCTCTTCTGCGGCGTCGGCCCGTTTGCCTTGAGGCTCGCCGAGAAGGCGCGCGTCACCGCCTATGACAACGACGCCGGCGCCGTCGCGGCGCTCGTGAAGGCTGCGCGCACACCTGGGCTGAAGCCGATCAAGGCCGAACCGCGCGACCTGTTCCGCCGCCCGCTGGTGCCGCCGGAGCTGCGCGACTTCGACGCCGTGGTGTTCGATCCGCCGCGCCAGGGCGCGCAGGCGCAGGCGTTGAAGCTCGCTGCGAGCAAGGTACCCGTGGTGATCGCGGTGTCCTGCAACGCGGCAACCTTCGGCCGCGACGCCCGGCTCCTCATCGACGGCGGCTACAGGATCGAGACCGTGGTCCCGGTCGACCAGTTCCGCCACACGCCGCATGTGGAATTGGTGGCGCGGTTCGCGCGCTGATGCAGTACCTGCCGCTCACCGTCCGATTGCTTCCAGACTGCTATGCCGACGGCTCGAATTGCGGCTGCCATCGCAGCAGGTAGGACTGCAGCGAGCGCACCGCGATCGCCAGCAGGATTCCGACGAACATCATGACGAAGATGGCGACCATCATCTCGCTGGCGTTGGCGCGCGCCTCGGCTTCGATGATGAGCTTGCCGAGCCCGCGCTCGGCGCCGATGAACTCGCCGACGATGACGCCGATCAACGCGAAAGACACCGCCGGCAACAGCGAAGCGAACACCCAGGCCAGTGCGGAAGGGATCACCACCGTGCGCAGCACGATGAATTCGCTGGCGCCGAGCAGACGAGCGGCGGCGATCTGGTCGCGGTCGACCGCACGCGTTCCCTCGAAGGTGTTGAAGAACACCACGAAGAACACGACGAGCCAGGCAGTGGCGATCTTGGAGAGATCGCCGAGGCCGAAGATCAGGATGACGAGCGGCACCAGCGCGATGCGCGGTATCGAGTTGAGCGCCACGACATAGGGCCCGAACACGCGGGCCAGGAAGTCCGAACGTCCGAGAACCAGGCCGGCCGCTACTCCGCTCGCTGAGCCGAAAAGAAACCCCCACCAGGTGTTCTTCAGCGTGACGAGCGTGGCGAGCCACAAATTGTTGTCGTTGCCGTTGATGCAGGCGGCAAAGCCGGCGGGATCGGCAAAGCAGCCAAGCCGCAGGAAGCTCTGCCAGATCAACGACGGCTTGGCGACGAAATACGGATCGAGGATTTTCGGCACATAGGCCTTCGGCAACAGCGCCTTGCTCCATTCAAAGCCCCACTGCCAGACGACGAGAACCACCACGAGAATGGCCACTTGCCAGAACAGGACGGCGCTACGGCTGTTGGACATGATCATTCGGCCCTGGTGCGGCGGAATTCTTCGCCGAGGGAATGCCAGATGTGAGAGTAGAGGCGGCCGAATTCGGCGGTCTCGCGGATGGCCACGGGGTCGCGCGGCTGCGGGATGGCGACGTCGAAATCCTCCTTGAGCCTTCCGGGCCGGGCCGAGAGCAGGATGATGCGGCTCGCCAGCGTCAAGGCTTCGCCGAGATCGTGGGTCACGAACAGCACGGTCTGCCGCTCGCGTTCCCAGATCTCCAGCAGCGTCTTGTGCATCTCGAGCTTGGTGTGGGTGTCGAGCGCGCCGAACGGCTCGTCCATCAGCAGGATCTCGGGCTCCATGATCAGCGTGCGCATCAAGGCGACGCGCTGGCGCATGCCGCCGGACAGCATGCTGGGGAAGCTCTGTGCAAAGCCGGAGAGCCCGGCCTTCTCGACCGCCGAAGCGACGCGCCCGGCGCGCGCGGTCTTTCGCAGCCCCGCAATCTCCAGCCCATAGCCGATGTTCTGCTCCACGGTTCGCCAGGGAAACAGCGTGTCGCGCTGGAAGACATAGCCGACCCTGCGATTGACCTTGCCGGTCTCCACCATGTCCTCATCGATCAGGATGCGTCCGCCCGAGCGCGGCAAGAGCCCCGCGACCATGTTGAGGATGGTGCTCTTGCCGCAGCCGGACGGACCGAGCAGCGCGACGAACTCGCCCTGCTTGACCTCGAAGGAAACGTCATCGACCGCCACGAACTCGCGGCCGGACGCGTTGAAGCGCTTGGCGAGACCTCGCACCGCGATGCGGGTTCGCGCCTCCGCTCTCTCAACCTCGTCTCGCGCGAGCGCGAATCCCGGGCCTGGCGCAGCGATCATTTGTATGTCGCCCTCGCCGCCTGGAGGAAGCTCATGTCGACGACATCCTCGTATTTCGTCTCGGGAATATCCGTTCCCTTGCGGTACCAGGGCTTGGCGCCGCGTTCGAACGATGACTTGTCGATGACGCCGTCATAGGCCCAGGTCGACTTGTCGAAGCCGAGCTCGGCGCTGATCGCATCGGGGTCGATGCCCGAGAAATATTTCGGCGTGACCAGTGCCTGCACGTCCGCGAGCGGCGTCGCCTTCACGAAGGCCATCGCGCGGTGGATCGCGTTCACATAGGCCTGCACCATCGCCTTGTCCTGCTCGATCGTGTCCTGGAGCGTGTAGATCACGAGCACGGGCAGCGTCCCGCCGAAATCCTTCTCGAATACGCCGGGCTTGGAGGTGTCGTAGATCGTTCGGCCAAAGCCCTTCTTCTCGACCTCGACGATCCAGCTTGGCGGCGCCATGATGGCGTCGAACTGCTTGGTCTGCAGCGACGGAAACATCGTGTTGGGTCCGCCGCCGGCGACCCAGTTCACCCTGTCGCCGAGCCCGCGCGTTTCGAACACATAGGTGCCGAACACCCAGGTGCCCGACCCGATCGCGGTGGCCGCGACGATCGGCTTGGCGCCGTCAGGCCGTTTGTGCTCGGCGAGCTTCTCGACCGAATTGATACCGCCGTCGTAAAGATCCTGCCGGACCACGATATTGGCGTAGGAGCACACCATCTCGGTCGCGAGCAGGATCTTGCAGGGCTTGCCGCGCGCAGTGAGCTGGAGCGGATGGCTGGCATCGCCATGCGCGAACAGGGCTTGTCCCGCCGCCAGCGTCTGACGGCCGAACGTGCCGGCGTTGCCGGTGACGAGCTTGGAGTCGAGACCTTCGTCCCTGAAGTAACCCTTCAGCTCGGCAATCATGCCGATGGCGTAGACCGGCGACACCGGCCCGAAGGCGAGCGATACCTGCTTGGTCTCGGCGCGGAGCTGCCCGGGCAGCAGCGATGCGCCGGCCAATGTGGAGCCCGCGATCAGCGCCTGGCGCCTGGTAATGTTCATGTGCTCCTCCCTTGATTCTTGTTTGATCGATCCGGTCGTCAGGACGGCCCGGGCGCGATCCGGATGGTTCCTGCCTTTCGCAGCGTTTCGATTTCGCTCGACGAAATGCCGATCTCGCCCAGGATCTCGCGCGTCTGCTCGCCGATCTGCGGCGGATCGTAGCGGTTGGGCAGGCGGCGGCCGTCCATGGAGATCGGCAGCAGCGGCGTTTTTGCCTCGCCGCCGTCAGGCAGGTGAATGTTGGTCAGCCCGCCCGACTGGTTCAGATGCGGGTCGTCGAAGAGATCGCCGGGCTTGTTGACCGGCGCGTAGGGCAGATCGAGCTGCTCGAGGCGTGCCGCGAGATCGGCCTTGTCCCATTGCTTGAAGATCTTCGCGATCTCCGGGATCAGCCAGCCGCGATGGTCGACGCGGTCGTTGCTCGTCGCAAAGCGCGGATCGGCAAGCCAGGATTCGCGATCGAAGGCGCGGCAGAACGCTTCCCACTGCTCTTCACCGACGATGGTGACGAACAGCTTCGAGCCGTCCCTGGTGTCGAAGAGATCGTAGACCGGCCAGGGGCTGTCCTTGATCGAATAGGGAATCGAGGGCTGGCCGCTGACCACCTCGCACATCATGGCCTGCGCCATCAGGAACACGTTGTTCTCGTAGAGCGCGCTCTGGATGTAGCGGCCGCGCCCGGTGCGCTGCCGCTCGGCCAGCGCGGCCTGGATCGCGATCACGCCGAACATGCCGCCCATGATGTCGTTGACCGAGGCGCCGGCGCGCATCGGCCGGTCCGGCAGGCCGGTCATGTAGGCAAGGCCGCCCATCATTTGCACGGCCTCGTCGAGCGCGAGGCGATTCTCGTAAGGGCCGGGCAAATAGCCTTTGAGCGAGCAGTAGATCAGGCGTGGCGCAAAAGCGGAAACCGACTCGTAGTCGAGACCGATCCGCTTCAGCAGGCCGGGTCGGAAATTCTCGATCAGGACGTCGCTGCTCTCGATCAGCCGCCGCGCGACGTTCTGGCCTTCCGCCGTCGACGTATCCAGCGCGATGCTGCGCTTGTTGCGGCTGTAGGTGGCGAAGAAGCCGGCAGCCGGCCCCTTGAAATAGCGGGTGCGGTCGCCCTTGGGCGGCTCGACCTTGATCACGTCGGCGCCGAGATCGGCGAGGATCAAGCCGCAGCTCGGCCCCATCACCATCTGGCTGAACTCGATGACCCGAAGGCCGGCGAGCGGACGCAGCTCCGTTGCCGCCACGGGCGCCGTCGCCGTCATGCCGCCCTCCGCAGCACCTTGGGAATTCCGGCCTCGTGCAGGTGCCCGGTGAGATGTTGTGCCGGGATATGGCGGGCCAGAATCTCGCGCGTTTGCATCAGGCGATCGAGGTCGATGCCGGTCGAAAGTCCCATCCGTTCCAGCATGAACACGAGATCCTCGGTGACGATGTTGCCGCGGGCACCAGGCGCGAATGGACAGCCGCCAAGTCCTGATACCGCGGCGTCGAAACGCCGGATCCCGGCGTCGAGGCCGGCGACGGCATTGGCGAGGCCAGCACCGAGCGTGTCGTGCAGATGCAGCCGCAGCGTCATCTGCGATCCGACTTCGCGTGTGACAGCTTCGACGATCTGCCTGATCAGTTTCGGGGTGGCATAGCCGACGGTGTCGGCGAGTCCGATCTCGTCGGCACCGGCCTCGGCAAAGGCGCGCGCGACGCGGCACACGGCCGCTTCACTCACCTCGCCTTCCAGCGAGCAGCCGAAGGAGGTGGCGATCGCGCCCATCAGATGCGGCCGCCGGTCCGTCGGACTGGCGTCGATCGCGGCGCGGACCGCGCGAAATCCGTCGAGCTGCTCTTCAATCGAGCGGCGCACATTGGCGCGGTTGTGCGTCTCGCTGGCGGAGATGACGAAATATATGGCGTCGACACCGGCGGCGATGGCGCGCTCGGCGCCCTTCACGTTCGGCACAAGTGCACCGATGGTCGCGGTCTTGTGCTCAAGTGCGTGCGCCATCACCGCATCGACATCGGCGAATTGCGGCACGACCTTCGGCGGCACGAAGGATCCCGCGTCGATCTCGCGCATGCCGGCAGTGGCGATCGTATCGATCAGCGCGCATTTGGCTTCGGTGGGAACGAACACGTCCAGGTTTTGCAGCCCATCGCGGGGGCCGACCTCGCAAATCAGGACATCCGGCGCATGCGCCATCAGGCTCTCCCTGGCTCGATTGTATATTATTGCGTAAAAGAACAATCCGTGGGACAGTCTGTCAAGCTCAAAATCTGCGTGCATTGCAATGACCGCCTCCGACAATTCCCGACAGCCCGCTTCAAGCAAAGGCGGTTCCGAGCGCGCTGAGCACCTCGCCGGGCTGATCATGGCGCTCGCCCGACGCGAAGGCATGAAGGCTGGCGATCGCTTGATCGAACAACGGCTTGCCGATGCGCTCGATCTCTCACGCGCACCAATCCGGCTCGGCCTCAAGGCTCTGGAAGCGGCGGGGCTCGCGCGCGGCGAGCCGCATCGCGGGTTCGTGCTGGCCAAGCATCCGACCAGCGGCGCAGCCCAGCCAGCCCTCGCGGCAGTCAGGCGCAGCGAACAGGTCTATACGTCCATCGCAGGCGACGTGCTCGCAAGCCGGCTGCCGGCTGACGTCACCGAGGCGGAGCTGATGCGCCGCTATGGCCTCAGCCGGGCCGAGTTGCAGCGGCTGCTTGACCGGATCGCCGCCGAGGGCTGGATTGCACGCCTGCCGGGTTATGGCTGGCGCTTCGCGGAGACGGTCTCGAGCCCCGAAGCTCAGGCCAAGGCCATGGCGTTTCGCGCGGTGATCGAGCCTGCGGCGATCGCGCTGCCCGGCTTTGCGCTGCCGCAGGAGGTGATCGCACGCTTGCGCGAGCGCCAGCTGCGCGTGTTCGAAGGCGAGCTCGAGAAGATGACGATCGGCGAGGTCTTTCTTTCCGGTTGCGAATTCCATGAGGAGATCATCCGCGGCGCCGGCAATCCCTTCTTTCTTGAATCGCTCCGGCGCGTGAATTCGATCAGACGCCTGTTCGCCTATCGCAGCTTCGCCGACCGCGACGGCATGCGGCGGCACGTGCGCGAGCATTTGCGCCTGCTCGAGGTTCTGGAAACGCGGCGTTACGCCGAAGCGGCGGAGCTGATGGCGAAGCACCTGCAACGCCCGCTGGTGGCTGGCTTGTCGTAGGCCAACGCGGCCGCGGTCAAGCGGGCGGCGAAACGCACGCGTGAGCACTCAACGACGCAAGCCGCCCAACGCCGGCGACTCGCCGGGCAGCATCGACGAATTGATGTCGCTGTCCATGCGTCCCGATTGCTGCTGGGTGAAACCGGCGCCGAACGACAGGCTGAGGTTGGAGGTCGGCTTGAACTCGACACCCGCGAAAGCGCCGTAGCCGGGCGAGGCGCTGGAGGTGAGCGGGGCGAGCGAGCTGCCGATGCCGCCATTGTATTTCAGCGTGTCGAAACCGGCAAAGAACGTGACGGGCATGCCGCCCGCGGTCTTGGTGTTGTAACCGAACTGCGTACCGTCGTAGGAGAGCGCGCTGAAATTGCCGGCCGGCGCAGGCTGGCTGAGGCCGCCGAGGCCTAGATTGCCGCGTTCGCTTCCGACGAAGAAACCGGGACGAAAATCATAGCCTGCGTTGGCATCGCCACCCTTGAAGCTCGGAAAATTGCCGTAGCCACCGGAGCTCTGGCCGGCGCTGCCGCCAAAGCCGAAAGGCCCGCCCGGGATCCAATATTGCAGGGGCGCGACCTGCGCGTGAGCCGGCGCTCCGCCGAGGCAGAACACCACGACGAGAGTTGCGAGACCGCAGGAACGTGCAAGGCTGGACATTCAGGTGACCGTCAAAGAAGTGTGAAAATTATACGCCGGGGATCACGCGAATACCAGTGACTGGTCGCGCCATCGAGTTCCAGAATGACGTTATCCTGACGTGTTGAACCTCCCGCGCGCCGGGCTGACCCACATAGAGGACGCGCAACGCGAGCCGTCACTTCGATCGTGATCGGCCGGTCCGGTTCGGCAACGCAAAATTGCGCAGACCTTTGAAAATGCCTGACATTGCATGGAGGCTGTCATGGAGGTCAATTCCGACAGGTTGAATGCCTTTATGGGCAAGATGATCACCGAGGTCGGGGCCGCGATGAACGCATCGCTGGTCCTGCTGGGCGACAAGCTCGGCCTCTACCGCGCCCTCGCCGCCAAGGGACCCATGAACTCTGCCGAACTCGCAAGCGCCACCGGAACGAACGAACGCTACGTCCGCGAGTGGCTGGCGAGCCAGGCGGCTTCTGGTTACGTCGAATACGACTCCACGTCCGGCAAGTTCTCGATGCTGCCGGAGCAGGCGATGGCGCTTGCCGATGATGACAGCCCGGTCTTCCTCGGCGCGGTCGGCAATGTCATTGCCGCGGCGTTCCTCGACGAGCCGAAAATTACGGACGCATTCAAGTCCGGCAAGGGCGTCGGCTGGAATCGTCGCAGCGAGTGTCTGTTCTGCGGCACCGCCCGGTTCTTCCGCACCGGCTACATGCATCATCTGGTGCAGGAGTGGCTGCCCGCGCTCGAAGGCGTCGTGGACAAGCTGAAGCGCGGCGCCAAGGTCGCCGATGTCGGCTGCGGGCACGGCGTCTCGACCCGGCTGATGGCGGAGGCCTTCCCGAACTCCCGCTTCTACGGCTTCGACTATCACGAAGGCTCGATCGCAGCCGCACGAAAGGCGGCCACCGAAGCGAAGCTGGGCGATCGTGTCAGCTTCGCGGTTCACTCGGCCAAGACCTATCCGGCGGAGGGCTATGATCTCGTCTGCTTCTTTGATTGCCTGCACGACATGGGCGATCCCGTCGGCGCCATCAGCCACGTGCGCGAGACCATGGCCAAGGACGGCACCTGCATGCTGGTCGAGCCGTTCGCAGGCGACCGCCTCGAAGACAATCTCAACCCGGTCGGGCGCGTCTACTATGCGGCGTCCACCATGATCTGCACGCCGGCCTCGCTCGATCAGGAGGTCGGCCTCGCGCTCGGCGCCCAAGCCGGCGAGGCAAGGCTGCGCAAGGTCGCCAGCGAAGGCGGCCTGTCGCGCTTCCGCCGCGCCGCCGAAACACCCTTCAACCTGATCCTGGAGGCCCGGATCTGATCCAACTGCGGACGCGCGGCCCGCGATGTCAGGCCGCGTCGTCCGTTCCCATACCGAACGTGAGCTGATTGCCGTCGGCATCGACGACGTCGAAATCGCGCATACGATAGTCGCGGTCCTCCGGACGGTTGAGGAGCCTGGCACCGCGTCCCGATAGTTCGGCATAGATCTGATCGACGTCCCTGACGAAGATGCAGATGCCGCCGTGCCCGGGCCGCCGCCGCAAGCAGATGCAGGCCGACCTCGTCACGGCAGAGGCAGGCGTAGGACGGAGGCTGACCGTATTCGAAGGTGACCTCGAAGCCGAGCACATCGCGGTAATAGGCGAGGCTGGCTGTGATGTCGGACACGACGAAGACGGTGGCAGAACCGGCCATCATCGGGTGTTCGTCGGTCATTGGTTCCTCCATCCGGCAAGCAATCTCCTGCACGCAGTCTAGCATGCGCGCTGGAGGTCTTGCACGGCCCAAGCCGCACCGTAAGCTGTCGCCGGGACAAGGTGGAAGCGCCGAACGACAGCGTCCCGCCGCTGTTGCCGCCGCTCGCCGCGAAATAACCGCGCCACCACCGCGATCGATGCCGCACGTTTCCCGAAAGCATGGAGAACCCGGTGACATCTGACAATCCCGTCGCCTACGAACGCGCAGGCAACATCGCCCGCATCACGTTGTGCCGCCCGCCCGTCAATGCACTGAGCCTCGAGGTCATCCGTGCGGTGGTCGCGGCCCTGCGTCGCGCGGCGAACGATCCGGAAGCGCGCGTTGTCGTGCTGGCAAGCGCGATCGCCAAGCGCTTTTCGGCCGGCCTCGACCTCGACATTCTGCTTGGCAAATCCGGCGCCGAGATCCGCGAATTCCTCCAGGCGCTCTATATCGACCTTTACGACGCCCAGTATGGGCTCGGAAAGCCGTCGATCGCCGCGGTCGGAGGCGCGGCGCGCGGCGGCGGCATGACCATGGCGGTGTCCTGCGACGTGGTGCTGGCAGCCGAGAGCGCGACGTTCGGCTATCCCGAGATCGACGTCGGCGTCATTCCCGCGATCCACTACGCGCATCTGCCGCGCATCGTCGGACGTCACCGCGCTTTCGAGCTGCTGTTCACCGGCCGCGTCTTCACCGCCGCGGAGGCGCGCGAGCTCGGCGTGGTGAACCGCGTCGTCGACGATGCCGAACTCAACGCCGAGGTGCTGAAGCTCGCGGCGCAATTCGCCGGCAAGTCGGCCGCCGTGCTGCGGATGGGCCGCGCCGCCTTCATGCGCCAGATCGATCTCGACTACCGGCGCAGCATCGCAAGTGCCGTGGACGATTTCTGCAATGTCGCGACGTCGGACGAAGCGCAGGAGGGTTTGAGGGCGTTCGTGGAGAAGCGGGCGCCGAAATGGTGAGGGGGCCGCAGGCCGCCCAGGGCGGCTGAGGTTCAGGCCGTCTTGTCCACGGAGGACGACGAATCCGCGGGCGGATATTTCGTCACCGGCACAGTGAAGGATTTGGAGCCGACCTGGTAGATGATCTTGCCGTTTTGTCCGTTGTCGGTCGAGATCTGCGACTGCCCGAACATGATGACGTTCCTGTAGACGTAGCCGGTGCCCTGGCGGGTGATACCGTCGGTGGTGACGCTGACCGTCGCCTCTTTGCCGTTGATGGCCAGCACGCGAAAGCTCGCGCTCTTGCCGATGTCGGCAGAATAGCCGCCCCAGCTTCCCATGAGGATGCTGTCGGAACCTGGCGGCGCCTGTTTTTGCAAAGTCGCGCTCTGCTTGCCAACGGCCGAGGAGTACAGGAGCACCAGATTCTTGCCGTCCTTGGTGCCGACCGTGACGTTGCCATAGCTTATGGTTGCACCATTGACCTCGCCGATGCCGCGCTCGGTGTGCCCGTTATGGGTGTACTCGATCTGGGCCTTGGGCCCGCGGATGTTCACGACCTTGAAACCGACGGCCTGGTTGTTGCCTGCCCAATTGCCCTTCCAGTCACCTATCAGACCGCTCTGGTGATACACCCGCTCGTTGGCGGGCGAAATCTGGCTGGTGCTCGATGTGACGATGGCCATTGGATCGCTCTGCGGATTTGTCTGACAGACCCGCTTCTGTTCGCGCGCCGGACGGCGATGTCAGAACTTTATCCGGAAACAACGGGAAACGAACCGATTAGGGCCACGCAGCAGTTAACACGTGGTTAAATTCGACCGCGTGCGGGACAGGGCAAAAGGTCTCATTCGGGGTAGCGGATCAGCGCCCCCAGCGGTCCGACCAGATCTTCTCGCCGATCAAGCAGCTGACCCGTGGCTCCTTGTCGGCAACGCGCCTCACGGGGCGCTCCGGCATACGGCCGGCGACCTCCATTAGGAGTTTGGTGCGGATGGCTTCCTTGAACTTGTCGCGATCCTTGATCGTGATGACGAAGGAGCCGGGACCGCCGATGACGCAGTCCTCGTAGTAATAGTCGAGATTGTCGATATCCATGGTCGAATAGGACGGCTCCTTGACCATGATCGGCAGGCCGTTGATGACGATGCCCTTCTCGAGCGCGGCGTCGCGCGCCGTCGTGACCGGGCCGCCATTGTTGTTGGGGCCGTCACCGGAAATGTCGATCACGCGGCGCAAGCCGCGATAGGGATCCTCGTCGAACAACGGCATCGCGAACGTGATCGCGCCGGAGATCGAGGTGCGCGAGGCGCGCCGGATCGGCGTCTTCAGGATCTCGGCGGCGACCGCGTCCGCCGTCTCCGGTCCGTCAACCAGCCGCCACGGGATGATGATCTTCTGATCGCTGGAAGCGGCCCATTCGAAGTAGGTCACCGCGATCCGGCCATTCGGCCCGAGCTTCAGCGCCTGGAGGAATTCCTTCGACTGGATCGCCTGCGCATAGCCTTCGCGCTGGATCGCGAGCTCGTCCATGTCCATGGAGTAGGAGACGTCGACCGCGAGGACCAGCTCGACATCGACCGTCTGCGCGTCCCGGTCGGCCGCTAGCCGTTGTGGCGAATTCCTGCTCGGTTCAAATTTGGGCCCTGGTGCCGCGATGCCCGCGACGTCCCCTCCGGCGAGCACGCCGGCCACCAACACAGCCCCGATCGAGAACAGCATGCGCATCGCAGTCTCCCGTCGTATGACGCGATGGTGACATGCAATCGCCTTGCCGCAAAGTCCGAAGATCGCTTGCGCTTCACATTCCGGTTAGGAATTCGCGAGTTGGGAATGCGCACGTCACGCAAAGCTGCCGCCGTGTTGCCGCGCTTGCGCCACGGGGACATGCGCGATCGCTCACACCATCATTCCGGGGCGTCCCGCAGCATCGAGCCGAGGACAGACCTTCCCCGCCCACTTGTCCGGTGCGATTTCCATGCTACGCTGACCATATAGATGGGGATGGAGTCCCCCGACAACCGCCCGTCGGCCTGTGACCGTAGTGGGCTGATGACTCCTGCTCGAGGAGGGGCAATCTCAAAGCCTCGGCCTTTGGCGGGAGCATGGACAAACCCGCCGATGGCGGGTTTTTTGTTGCCTGAAGGCGAAGGTCAGGGCGTGACGACGACGACACCGAATGCTGCGCGTGCGGGGCTGCCCAGGGGGATCTGGGTGCTCGGCTTCGTCTCGATGCTGATGGACGTCTCCTCCGAGATGATCCACGCGCTGCTGCCGGTCTATCTCGTCACCGTGCTCGGGGCCTCCACGCTCACGGTCGGCTTCATCGAGGGCATTGCGGAGGCGACCGCCTCGATCACGAAGATCTTCTCCGGCGCATTGTCCGACTGGCTCGGCCGGCGCAAGCTTCTCGCGGCGCTCGGCTACGGGCTGGCCGCGCTGACAAAACCGCTGTTCCCGCTTGCGCCCAGCGTCGGTTGGCTGATTGCCGCGCGCTTCATCGACCGCGTCGGCAAGGGTATTCGCGGCGCACCGCGCGATGCGTTGATCGCCGATATCGCACCTGCGGGCCTGCGCGGCGCGAGCTTCGGCCTGCGGCAGTCGCTCGACACCATCGGCGCATTCGTCGGACCGCTCGTGGCGATCGGCCTGATGTGGTGGACGGCAGATAATTTTGCCCTCGTCTTCTGGGTAGCCGTGCTGCCGGCCTTCCTGTCTTTCGGCCTGATCGCATTCGCGGTGAGCGAGCCGGAGCCGGACCCCAGCCGGCAGCCTACGAAGAATCCGCTGAACACCTCCGCCATGCGGCAGCTCGGATCCGTGTACTGGCGCGTCGTCGCGGTCGGCGTGGTGTTCACGCTCGCGCGCTTCAGCGAGGCTTTTTTGATCCTGCGCGCGCAGAACATCGGTCTCTCGGCGATGTGGGTGCCGGCGGTGCTGGTGCTGATGAACGTGGTCTACGCCCTGTCGGCCTATCCGGCCGGCGTGCTGTCGGACCGGATCAACCGGACCGGGCTGCTCGCGCTCGGCCTCGTCTTCCTCGCGGCCGCCGACCTCGCGCTCGCGCTGCTGCCGAGCCTTGCGGGCCTCGCGCTCGGCGTCGTGCTGTGGGGGCTGCACATGGGATTGACCCAAGGCCTGCTGTCGGCCCTCGTCGCCGACGCCGCGCCGCCAAGCCTGCGCGGCACCGCATTCGGTTATTTCAACCTGTTCACCGGGCTTGCCTTGCTGGCCGCAAGCGTGATCGCCGGCGCGCTGTGGGATGCCTACGGTCCGGCGGGCACGTTTTTGGCGGGGCTCGGCTTCGCGCTGGTCGCGCTCGTAGGGCTGCTCGCCGTCGGCGATGGTCTGGCAACGGAGGACAAATGATGATGGAGGGGTGTTCGTCGTGTTGAGCGGAGTGATCGCAATCGTGGTCGGCAGCGTTCTCGGCGGCTGCGCGCGCTATTTCGTCTCGGGCGCGATCGCGCGGCGGCTGGGCGAGACCTTTCCCTGGGGCACCATGACCATCAACATCACCGGCGCCTTCCTGATCGGCATTTTCGGCGCGTTGGCAACCCATCCCGGCTCGGTCTTCGCCGCGCCCAATCCATGGCTGTTCGCGGTGACCGGGTTCCTCGGCTGCTACACCACGGTGTCCTCGTTCAGCCTGCAAACGCTGACCTTGGCGCGCAACGGCGAGCCACTGCATGCGCTCGGCAATGTCGCGCTCTCGGTCGGACTTTGCCTTGCCGCCGTCAGTTTCGGATTTGTCCTCGCTGACGGTCTTGGAGGCTAGAAGCGGATGGCCGTTCCCTCCTCCACCGACCGCTGGCGCAGCGCAATGCTCTATGCCTGGGTTTCCTTCGGCAGCGTCCTTGGCGGCCTCGCGCGCTATTTCGTCTCCCTCGTGCTCGACACCGGCCCGGGCTTCCCCGTCGCGACGCTGTTCATCAATGCCACGGGATCGCTGATCATCGGCTTCTACGCGACGCTGACCGGTCCCGACGGCCGCGTGCTGGCGCGGCCCGAGCACCGGCAATTCGTCATGACCGGGTTTTGCGGCGGCTACACCACCTTCTCGGCCTTCAGCCTGGAGACCTTCCGCCTGTTCCACGGCGGCATGAAATACACGGCACTCGCCTATATCGCGGCATCCGTCATCTGCTGGCTGGTGTCCGTGTGGCTCGGCCATATGATGGCAAGCCGCTACAACCGCTTGACGAGGAGCTGACCATGCAAATCCCCAATCAGGCTGTTTCGCTCCGGATCTTCATCGGCGAGAGCGACCATTTCGACGGCAAGCCGCTTTATGAAGCGATCGTGACGACGGCGCGCGAGCGGCATCTCGCGGGCGCCACCGTGCTGCGCGGCCCGATGGGGTTCGGCAAGTCGAGCCGGCTGCACACCTCGAAGATCCTGCGGCTGTCGGAAGACCTGCCGCTGCTGATCGAGATCGTCGACAGCGAGGACAGCATCAACGCATTCCTGCCCATCCTGGATGGCATGATGTCGAGCGGCCTGATCACCTTGGAGAAGGTGCAGGTCCTGCAATATGGTGAGAGAGCCGCACACTGAGCACCGCGGCTGAACCGAGCCCGCCGTTTCCGGGAGGCGGAATGAACGACACCGTTACCAAGCCGAAAACTAGGACGAAGACCAAGGTCGAGCGGCCCAAGCTGCACAAGGTCATCCTAATCAACGACGACTTCACGCCGCGCGAATTCGTCACGATGATCCTCAAGGCCGAGTTCCGCATGACGGAGGATCAGGCCTACAAGGTCATGATCACCGCGCACAAGCTGGGCGCCTGCGTGGTCGCCGTGTTCACCAGGGACGTCGCCGAAACCAAGGCCACCCGCGCCACCGACGCCGGCCGCGCCAAGGGCTATCCCCTGCTGTTCACGACGGAGCCCGAGGAATAGGGCTTCATGTTGCGACGATGGATGATCTTGATCTCATCGCGCATCAGGCCATCACCACCGGCGTCTCTTCGGCGAGCCCGTACACGCGCTGTGCCTTCGAAAACCCCGCAATCGGAAATTCGCCGAGCTCGCGCCAGTCATGGCGGCAGGCGTTCGCGAAGACTTCCGAGACCACGACGGTGCGGCCGAGGCGGCCCGTGATCTTCTCCAGCCGTGCCGCGAGATTGACGGCTGGGCCGATGCAGGTGAAATCGAGCCGGTTACCGCCGCCGATATTGCCGTAGAGGATGTTGCCGACGTGGAGTGCGACGCCGAAACGGAAGCGCTCGACGACGTCGCCGACCGGAAAGGCGAGCGCCTCGACGCTGGCGCGGGATTCGCGCGCGGCCTCCAGCACGCGAGTGCAGACATGCGCAGCATCGCCGATATATTCGTCGATCGGGAACACCGCAAGCAGGCCGTCGCCCATGAATTTCAGGACCTCGCCGCCATGGCCCCGGATCGCGGCGACCTGGCAGTCGAAATAGTGGTTGAGGATCTCGACCACGGTCTCGGCCGGCAGCCGGTCCGACAATGCGGTGAAGCCGCGCAGATCCGAGAGCCAGATCGCGGCCTGCATGGTGTCGTTGTGGCCGCGGCGGATCTGGCCGCCGAGGATGCGCGCGCCGGCACGGTTGCCGACATAGGTGTCGAGCAGCATCTCGGCGGTGCGGCGCAGGCTGATGATCTCGGCGACGCGCGCGAGCGGTGTCACGATGGAGCGGATTGCCGCGATGTCGTCGTCGCTGAAGCCGCCGGGATGCCGCGTGACCCAGCTCGTCGCGTGGATCGAGCCGTCGAGATAGTGCATCGGCATCGCGAGGTAGTCGGTCACGCCTTCGGCGCGCATGTCGTCGAGGAACGGAAACCGCTTGCTGTCCGGATCGTCCATTCGTCCCCGGACCTCCAGCCCCTCCTCGAACACGATCCGGAGCGGGCTCCGGGCGAATTCGGGCGTGTCCAGGATTTCGAAATCGACGGTGCCGATCTCGACCTTCTGGCCCTGGCGCCAGATGAAGTTGCGGCCGAAGATTTCCGGATGCAGCGTGCGAATGAAGATGCCGAACCGCGACAGCGGCAGGCCGGCCGCGACCAGATGCTCGCAGACCTCGGCGATCATCTCGGAAGGGGTCCCGGACGACCTCGCACCGTCGATCAGCCAGTTGGTGATGCGCTGGATCTCGGAGTTTTGCATGTCCGCATTTGCGGACGAAGTCTTGGGGACGTCAAGCTGCGCGGTGGGCCAGTACCGCGACACGAACGCCCTGCTCGGAGCTAGCGCCCCACCTGCCCGCGATCCCGAATGAAATGATCGGCCAACACGCAGGCCATCATGGCCTCACCGACGGGCACGGCGCGGATGCCGACGCAGGGGTCGTGGCGGCCCTTGGTGAAGATCTCGGCGTCGGCGCCCTTGCGATCGACAGTGAGGCGCGGCTGGAGGATCGACGAGGTCGGCTTCACCGCGAAGCGCACCACCACCGGCTGTCCGGTGGAGATGCCGCCCAGAACGCCGCCGGCATGGTTGGAGAGGAAGCGCGTGCCATCATTGCCGGTGCGCATCTCGTCGGCGTTCTCTTCGCCGGTGAGTTCGGCCGCGCCAAAGCCGGCACCGATCTCGACGCCCTTCACGGCGTTGATGGTCATCATCGCACCCGCGAGATCAGAATCGAATTTTGCGTAGATCGGCGCGCCGAGGCCTGCCGGCACGCCTTCGGCGACGACCTCGATCACCGCGCCGATCGACGAGCCGCTCTTGCGGATGCCGTCGAGATAGGTCTCGAAGAACGCGGCCTTGTCCTTGTCCGGACAGAAGAACGGATTTTTCGCAATCTCGTCCCAGTCCCATTTGTCGCGGTCGATCTTGTGCGGACCGATCTGCACCAGCGCGCCGCGCACCTTCACATCGGGCAGCACTTTTCGCGCGATCGCGCCCGCAGCGACGCGCATCGCGGTCTCGCGCGCCGAGGAGCGGCCGCCGCCGCGATAGTCGCGCAGGCCGTATTTGGCCTCATAGGTGAAGTCGGCGTGGCCGGGCCGAAACTTGTCCTTGATCTCGGAATAGTCCTTCGAGCGCTGGTCGGTGTTCTCGATCAGCAGGCCGATCGGGGTGCCCGTCGTCACCTGCACGCCGGTCTCCGGATGCGCCATCACCCCGGACAGGATTTTGACCTGGTCCGGCTCCTGGCGCTGGGTGGTGAAGCGCGATTGACCCGGCCGGCGGCGGTCGAGATCCTGCTGGATATCGGCCTCGGTGAGCGGGATCATGGGCGGACAGCCGTCGACCACGCAGCCGATCGCCACCCCATGGCTCTCGCCGAAGGTGGTGACGCGGAACATGTGGCCAAAGGTGTTGAAGGACATCGCTGCTCGCTGGGTCGGTTCCGGCGTGTGGTAACGCGCGGGGGGCCGGGGGTCAAACCCATAGCCACCGTGAATGACGGCGAACCGGCTTAACTAAACTTCTCCAGCCGCCCGTCGCGGAAGACGTAGACCGCGCCCTGCTCGATATAGAGCTCGGCCGCGCTGGCGGGCGTCTCAAGGCCGAGCGAAACCATCAGGGCCCGGCAAGTTCCGCCATGGGCGACCGCGACGGTATCGGTCCGGAGCTGGTCGTACCAGGCCCGCACGCGGACCTGCACATCGGCGTAGGTCTCCCCGCCCGCGGGGCCGACCGTCCATTTGTCGGCGAGGCGCCTGGCATAGACGTCCGGATCGGCCGCCTCGCTCTCGGCCAGCGTCAGCCCTTCCCAGCTGCCGTAGCCGATCTCGCGCAGGCGATCGTCGAGCGCGTAGTCCGCCGGCGGCAGTTCGAGTTTGCCGCGCGCGAGTTCCATGGTCTGGCGTGCACGCCCGAGCGGGCTCGACACGTAGGGTAACGTTGCCTTGTCCTTGCCGTCGCGCTTGAAGAGATCCGCCAGCACGCCGCCGGCCTGCACGGCCTGACCGCGTCCACGCGCGTTCAGCGGAACGTCCTTGGTGCCCTGAAGCCTCCCGAGCGCATTCCACTCGGTCTCACCGTGGCGAAGATAATAGATCGTGGGCACGGGCATTCCAGATTTATAAGCTAGTCCTTGCCGCCGAACGAGATGTCCGGCGCGTCCGGGCGCTTCATGCCGAGCACGTGATAGCCGGAATCGACGTGATGCACCTCGCCGGTGACGCCGCGCGCGAGATCGGAGAGGAAATACAGCGCGCTGCCGCCGACGTCTTCGATCGATACGTTGCGCCGCATCGGCGCGTTGTTCTCGTTCCACTTCAGGATATAGCGGAAGTCGCCGATGCCGGACGCCGCGAGCGTCTTGATCGGGCCCGCCGAGATCGCGTTGACGCGGATGTTCTTCTCGCCGAGATCGGCGGCGAGATAGCGCACGCTGGCCTCCAGCGCCGCCTTCGCCACGCCCATCACGTTGTAATGCGGCATCCACTTCTCGGCGCCGTAATAGCTGAGCGTGATGAGCGAACCGCCATCGGTCATCAGCTTCTCGGCGCGCTGTGCCACGGCCGTGAACGAGTAGCAGGAGATCAGCATCGACTTGGAGAAATTCTCCGGCGTGGTGTCGACGTAGCGGCCGTCGAGCTGCTCGCCGTAGGCGATCGCATGCACCAGGAAGTCGATCTTGCCCCACTTCTCCTTCAGCACTGCGAAGGCGGCGTCGATGGTCGCGGCATCAGTGACGTCGCAATGGCCGAGCACGAGGCCGCCGATCTCGGCGGCGAGCGGCTCGACGCGCTTCTTGAGCGCATCGCCCTGATAGGTGAAGGCGAGCTCGGCGCCGGCTGCGTGGCATGCCTTGGCGATGCCCCAGGCGATCGAGCGGTTGTTGGCAAGGCCGAGGATCACCCCGCGCTTGCCCTGCATCAGTCCCTGCATCAGACCTGAATCCTGCGACATTTTTGAGCGTCCCGTCGAGCTCTCGTTGAGGTCTGGAGGTACACCAGCCCTCCCCTGCGGTACAGTCCTAATACGCGGCGTTAACGCTGTTTCGAGCGCCGGAATAGCCGTTCCGTTCGGGTGTTATGATGATTGAGGCGCTCGCGCCGGACACCAGGACGTCAAGACGGCATGAGTGCGTTTCGCCAGAGTGTGGAAGCCATGATCCCGGCGTTGCGCCGCTACGCCCGCGCGCTCACGCGCGATGCGGATGCGGCCGACGACCTGGTGCAGGATACGCTGGTGCGGGCGCTGCGTTCGGAGCGCCTGTTCCTCGGCGGCGATGTCAGGAGCTGGCTCTATACGATCCTGACCAACCTCAACAAGAACCGGCGGCGCTCGCTGGCAAGACGCCCGCAATTCACGCAGCTGACGGAGAACAATCCGGATGCCAGCGGGACCGAGGCCGAAGGGCGCGACATCGAGAAGGCGCTGGCGACGCTGGTCGAGGAGCAGCGCTCGGTGCTTCTGCTGGTGATGCTGGAGGGCATGAGCTACCGCGAGGTCGCCGACATCCAGGGCGTGCCGATCGGCACCGTGATGTCGCGCCTGGCGCGGGCGAGAGCCCACGTCAAAGCCTCGCTGGAAGGTGAGCGCCCAGCGCTCAAGCGGGTGAAATGATGGCAGGGTTGATGCATCGCGCAGATCGCTTCCGCTGCATGGAGTGGGAAGCAACGCAGTTGAACCGCGTAAGATTTTTTGGGCCGCAGAGCCAGAGACGATCGATATGAACGACCACAGGATTCCAGTGACCGAGGACGAACTGCACGCCTATGTCGACGGCGAGCTGCCGGCCGAGCGCCGCGCCGACGTCGAGGCCTGGCTTGCCGCGCACCCTGAGGATGCCGAGCGCGTGCAGTCCTGGCAGACCATGGCCGAGATGCTGCACGCCCGCTATGACGGCGTCGCGCAGGAGCCGGTGCCGGCCCGGCTGGAGCTCGAGCGGCTGGAGCGCCGTCCCCGGCAATGGTTTTATGGCGCCGCGGCGGCTGTGCTGGTCGCCTTCGTGGCCGGCGGCACCGCCGGCTGGGTGGCGCATGGCGCCGCCAGCGCTCCCTCGACCTTCCAGAGCTTCACGGCGGACGCGCTTGACGCCCACCGTCTCTATGTCGTCGAGGTTCGCCACCCCGTCGAGGTCGGCGGCAACGAGCGCGACCATCTCCAGGCCTGGCTGACCAGGCGCTGCGGCTGGACCGTGTTCGCGCCGAACCTGGAGGCGAGCGGGCTGAAGCTCGTCGGCGGCCGGCTCTTGCCGGGGCCGAACGGTCCGGCGTCGTTCCTGATGTATGAGGGCGCCTCGGGCGAGCGGTACACGATCTACACCGCCAAGACCGAGAACGGCGCGACTCAGATGCGCTACGCCAAGGCCGACAAGGACGGCGCGCTGTTCTGGGCCGAGCGCGGCGTCGGCTACGTCGTCAGCGGCGGCAGCGATCGCGATCGCCTGACCAAGGTCGCGCAGGCGGTCTACGACCAGGCCGAGAAAAACGGTACCTGAGCAACCGCTTGAAAGCGGTGCCTCGATTCCGACATTGAAAATTTGGAATCAAGACATGGGTGCGTCTCATTATCGCACCGGATGCTCACGAGAAAATGAGTAGCGTTCGATCCGCCGATCGACGCGGGCGGCCTCGATTGGGGTTTTTGGTACCGCGCTGGTCCCCCTCTCGAGGCCGCACCTATTTATCGACTGCCCCGCCGGACAGCCGACACGTCGAACCACATGAGCCGAGCGGCGTTATCACGCCTCAGGCATATGACGAGCATCATCTGTTGAGAGATGCTCTGGTCCTTTGGGAGACCCCCTTCAGTTGCGATCTCGCCCTAAAGCGCGATGGCTCGCGCTTCAGCAATTTTCTCTGCGCATGATCTTTTCGGAGAACGGCTGAACGCCGCATGAACGCCTCGCGCTCACGCGGCCCTCCGGGTCCGGATCATGCTTTAGCCAAGCCCGCTACGTGGATTGTAGGGGTGTTGGTCCCGCCACTTCTCCATCAATGCCTCAAGCTCGGCGTCGTTCCCGTCCGGTAGCATAATCCTGATGGTGACGAAGAGATCCCCGGTTCCGCCAGTTTTTGGCAATCCCTTGCCCTTGAGGCGGAAGGTCCGGCCGCTGGAGGTGTTTTTCGGGACCGACAGTTCCACGGCATTGCCGAGGGTCGGCACGCGGACCTTGCCGCCGAGCACCGCCTCGTAGAGCGTGACCGGCAGGTCGATCCTGAGGTCGGCACCCTCGATCTTGAAGAACGGGTGTGGCGCGATGCTGATCGTGATCAGGAGATCGCCCGGCGGATGGCCCTGAGCGCTCTCGCCCTGCCCCCGCAACCGGATCTGCTGGCCCTCGGTGACGCCGGCCGGAATCTTGACGTTGAGCTCCTTGCCCGTCGGCAGCCGGACGCGCTTCTCGCCACCCTTGACCGATTCTTCCAGCGAGACGGACATGGCGACATTGACGTCGAGATCGAGGCCGATCCCGCCGGTGTCGAATTCGAACTGCCCGGCGCCGCCGGCCCCGGGCCGCGCACCACGCGTCCCGCCGCCGAACATGCTGTTGAGGATGTCCTCGAACGCGCCGCCGCCCTGACCAGGGCCCGCGCCGCCACTGCGGAACGTATAGCTTTCGAACCCGCCGGGACCCGCACGGCCGCGCGGCCCGCCGCCACCCGGAAAACCCTGGAAGCGCGGCTTGCCGTCGGCGTCGATCTCGCCGCGGTCGAACTGCTTGCGCTTGTCCTCGTCGCCGATGATCTCGTTCGCCGAATTGATCTCGGAGAAGCGCTCGGCGGCCTTGGGGTCATCCTTGTTGCTGTCGGGATGGTGCTTCTTGGCAAGCTTGCGATAGGCGCTCTTGATCGCGGCAGCGTTGGCGCTCCGCGGCACCCCCAAGACCTCATAGGGGTCGCGCATCCGTCACGTCTCCTTCAGGAAATCGAATTGTTCAAAGGGCTCCCCGCCCCATCTGCTGGTCATGTGGGAGGCGAGTGGCATTTTTGCAACTAGCCGCAGAGCCGATTCCTAGCTCCGCCACGGCTTTAGCGTATGAATCTCCCAACGGCCACGGCTGCTTTGGCAGCCGGCGCCCTGGAGCCAGCTTTCGGTGCTGCCATTGACGTAGCTCGCCAGGAAGTCCCGGCACTTGCGGCCGTCCTCGGCGGCGTAGGACTGCGCGATCGGCGTCACCGAGCCGCGCGCTCCGGTTTCCGGGTTCTCCCAGTGCTGGCTGGAATCCTTGTCGCCCTTGCTCAGCACGTCGGAGGCGGCGTTACGGGCGAAGGCAAGATCGGTGTCGGTCGGCGGGGCTTCCTTTGCCGACCGCGCGATCGAGCCGGTCAGGTCGCTGTCGTCGGCCTTGGCGTAGGCGCTGGTGTCGTTGCGGGAAAAGCTGCAGCCGCCGGAGCCGAACCCGATCAGAATCATTGTCATGACAAAGCCGGACGGCCGGATCGCCGATAGGCCAACGCGTCCCCATGCCCTATATAGGGCGGTAGCGGACAACAACGCGTTTTGGGCCGCGGGACGCAATTCGGACTCCGGACATGACCGACACGACCTCGATGAAACACCAGACACCCTTAACATCCGGTGATTTCACCGCCGCCGACGAGCCATTTGCGCTGTTCGAGGCCTGGCTGAACGAGGCGATCAAGAGCGAGCCGAACGATCCGAACGCCATGGCGCTCGCAACCGTCGATCCCGACGGACTGCCTGACGTGCGCATGGTCCTGATGAAGGGCTTCGATGCCGACGGTTTCGTCTTCTACAGCCACATCGCGAGCCAGAAGGGCCGCGAAATCGCCGCAAATCCTAAGGCGGCGTTACTTTTTCACTGGAAGTCGCTGCGCCGTCAGGTCCGCATCCGCGGCAACGTGACGCCGGTGACCGACGCCGAGGCCGACGCTTACTTCGCCACCCGCCCCAAGCAGGCGCAGATCGGCGCCTGGGCGAGCAAGCAGTCCGAGGCGCTGGAAAGCCGCTTCGCCTTCGAACAAGCCATCGCCAAAGTCGCGGCCAAGCACATCATCGGCGAGGTGCCGCGGCCGCCGGGCTGGAGCGGCTGGCGCATCACGCCCTCGCGTATCGAGTTCTGGCACGACCGCCCGTTCCGCCTGCACGACCGTATCGAATTTCGCCGTGACGCGGCCGGCCAGCCATGGTCCAAGACGCGGATGTATCCCTGAGCTCAGGCCGACCTGAAAGATGTCCATGCCGCATTCGTCCAATGCGCCGCGCCGCACGCTGCTCCTGACCGGAGCGAGCCGCGGCATCGGCCACGCCACCGTGATCCGCTTCTCGTCGGCGGGCTGGCGCGTCATCACCTGCTCGCGGCATCCCTTCCCCGAGGACTGCCCGTGGGACGCCGGCCCCGAGGATCACATCCAGGTCGACCTCGGCAACCCCCAGGACACCGCGCGCGCGATCACCGACATCCGCAACCGGCTCGAAGGCGGCATGCTGCATGCACTCGTCAACAACGCCGCGATCTCGCCGAAGGGTCCGGGCGGCTCGCGGCTTGGCTCGGTCGACACCGACCTCGATACCTGGACGCACGTCTTCCACGTCAATTTCTTTGCGCCGATCATGATCGCGCGGGGATTGATCGAGGAGTTGAAGGCGGCCAGGGGCTCGGTCGTGAACGTCACCTCGATCGCGGGCTCGCGCGTGCACCCCTTCGCGGGCGCCGCCTATGCCACATCGAAAGCTGCGCTTGCATCCCTGACGCGCGAGATGGCCTCCGATTTCGGCCGGGTCGGCGTCCGCGTCAACGCGATCGCGCCGGGCGAGATCGACACCTCGATCCTGTCACCGGGCACCGAGAAGATCGTCGACCAGCAGATCCCGATGCACCGGCTCGGCACGCCGGACGAGGTCGCCAAGATCATCTACGTGCTGTGCACGGACACCAGCTCCTACGTCAACGGCGCCGAGATCCACATCAACGGCGGCCAGCACGTGTAAGGCCAGGCAGGCGAAGCATGGGCCGGTTCGCGAGCACTGCCTCACTCTACGAGCATTTGCGGCCGCCCTACCCGAGCGAATTCTTTCACAGCGTCGCGCACAAGCTTGGTCTCACCAAACAGGGCAGCCTGATAGACCTCGGCACCGGACCCGGACTCCTGGCGCTCGGCTTCGGCCCCTATGTCGGCCGCGTTGTCGGCGTCGATCCCGAGCCCGAGATGATCGAGGCGGCGCGACGCGCCGCAGCGGGCGCAGGGCGGTATATCACGCTGATCGAGGGCAAGGCCGAAACGCTTGCTCCCGACATCGGCAGCTTCGATCTCGTGACGATCGGGCGCGCCCTGCATTGGATGGATCGCGACCTGACGCTTGCACTGCTCGACCGGCTGGTCGCGCACGACGGCGCAATTGCCATCTGCGCCTCATTCTCGGCCACCGACGGCCGCAACCCGTGGCTTGACGGCTACAATGAAGCGCGCCGCCGATGGTCACCGGCCAAGCTGTGGGAGGAGGCCGGTCGGGGCACGCGGACTCACCGCGACCTCCCAGCATTCTTTCGCGGCAGTTCGTTTCAGCCCGCTGAACTCGTCTCAATCGAGACCAGCCATCTGGTCGGCCTGCACGACTTGGCGGAACGCACGCTCACCTACTCGTCGTCATCGCCGGAAGCGCTTGGCGAAAATGCCGACGCGATGCTGCGCGATGTCGGGCAGCATCTCGCTCCCTTCAGTCGCGACGGCGCCATCGCCGAGACCGTCGTCTCGACGGCCCAGATCGTGAAGCGCTAGATGATTTTCCCGCTCGAAGGGCGGGAAGCAAGGCGATCCAGACAACGCCGCCGCAGGACCTGGATCGCCTTTACCCTTCCGTTCCTCAATCGACTCGAATCCGACGCGACCGATCGCGCAGCCGCGGAGCGGCCGTGCTGAACGCAGTCGAGCAGTCGTCGTCGTTCTCACCATCGAGCAGCGGAGCACCACAGTGCCGGCACATGCGTGCCGACATCGACGACGCCTTGCCGCTCGCCAGGACCTGACGGTAATTCGCCAGATCGATGACGTTGCGGGGCGACGTTATGTGTTTTTCAACCATGGCTGTTCCTCGCGGCTAACATGCTGCTTATCGCAGACAAGTTTCGCGCAAACGTTCAGCCCACTGCTCAAATTTTACCGGAGGAATTGGGGCGGCGGGCACACATCACCGCGCGGCCTCAATCCCGCTCTATTCTGCGACACCAACCACCATGTCTCGTTGAACGGCGTAAGGTCTCGGTAGGTATCAAAGCCACTTCTTGAACTTGAAGATCCAGTACGGGACGATCGCGGCGGCGAGCATCATCACCAGCGCCATCGGATAGCCGTGGACCCATTCGAGTTCCGGCATCGCCTTGAAATTCATGCCGTAGATCGAGGCGATCAGCGTCGGCGGCATCAGGACAACGGCCATGACCGAAAACAGCTTGATGATGTTGTTCTGCTCGAGATTGACGACGCCGAGCATGGCGTCGAGCACGAAGGTGATCTTGCTGGAGAGATAGGAGGCGTGGTCGGTCAGCGAGGCGACGTCGCGCTGCATGGTCTTGAGCTGCTCACGCATGTCCTTCGACCATTTCACGCCCTCCACCACCGCGGAGAGGAAGGTGACGACGCGGCCGATCGACACCAGGCTTTCGCGAACCTTCGAGGTCAGATCGCCCTTGCGGCCGATCGAGATCAGGATCTGGGAATATTGCTTGGCGTGGCCGTGGCGCTCGCTCTCGGGCTCGAAGATGTCGTGCGAGACCTGGTCGATCTCCGCGCCGCAGCGCTCCAGGATGTCGGCGCAGCGGTCGATCACGGCGTCCAGCAGTTCCATCAGGACCATCTCGCCGGTGATCGCCGGCGCGCAGGACCGGGCCAGCTTGGCCTCGACCAGCGCAAACGGCTTGGGCTGGTCGTAGCGCACCGTCACCAGGCGATGGTCGCCGAGAATGAAGGTCACAGCCGTGGTCCGGGGCATGTCGGTGTCGGACTGGCACATCAGCGTCGCCGTCATGTAGCGCGCGCTGTTCTCGATATAGAGGCGGCTGGAGATCTCGATCTCCTGCATGTCCTCCCGGGTCGGGATCGCGATGCCCGAGAGCCGCTCCACCGCCTTGTCCTCAGCCGCGGTCGGGTTGACCAGGTCGATCCACACGGCGTGCTCCGGAACCGCCGCGAGGTCCTCGACGACCGCTTTCTTGAGGGAGGAGTCGGAGGGAACGAACACAGAAAACATGCACAACTCCAGCAGGGGGCCTGCGACAGACTGACAGCCCCTTAGCGCGATTCTGACAAGTTCATGATGACAAGCACATTAATGGAGCGTTTGCATTTGTGGCGGCGCCGTGGCCCAACCGTGGCACGGAATCGACAGTCCGGCGCCTTTTGCCCAAAAACCAGCACAGGAGCGCAAAACTTGCGGCAAAAAAGCCACAGGTTGGCTCTCGCAGCGCGGGAAAAGGTCTGAAACGCTGGAATTGTGGCAGATTTCCACGATAATAGGGGCCAACGGAGTCGTGGTTTTGAGCTTGGCTCAAGCTCCGCGTAAGCTTGTTGTTGTCGATTGGAACCAATTCATGTCGTCGCTGAAAGTTATGCTGGGTATTTTGGCCGCTGGCCTGATGCTGTCGGGCTGCATGCAGGCCACACATTTTGAAGCGACCGACACCAAGGCCTTCAAGCCGAAGGACAAGGAACTCCTCGCCAAGGTCCGGTACGAGAACACCCCGGTCGCCGAGCCGTTCCGCCGCGCCATCGTCGATTACCACCGCAAGGAATCGCCGGGCTCGATCGTGGTCGATTCCGACAACCATTACCTCTACTGGGTGTTGGATGGCGGAAAGGCGATCCGCTACGGCATCACCGTCGGCGAAGAAGCCATGGCCTGGTCGGGCATTGCCAAGGTTGGCAGCATGACCGAGTGGCCGGCTTGGCATCCGACCCCGGGCGAGATTTCGCGACTGGGCGTGCCGACCTACGTTGCACCGGGTCCGGACAATCCGATGGGCTCCCGCGCGATGTATCTCTACTCCGGCGGCAAGGACACGCTGTTCCGCATTCACGGCACCAACCAGCCGGAATATATCGGCGCCTCGATCTCGTCGGGCTGCATCCGCCTGACCAACGAGGATGCCATCGACCTCTACAACCGCGTCAAGGTTGGCACCATTGTCGTGGTGCTCGAGCCGAAGCACGGCGACTCGCCCTACAATTCGCGCCTCGCGCTCGGCGGCAGCCAGACGGGCCAGGCGGGCAGCTACTGATCGCTTCCTGCTCTCAGACATTCAAAAGCGCCGGTTTTACCGGCGCTTTTTTGTTGCCGGCTTGTGCGGCTCGGCTTTGCTGCCATTGGCGGCCGACTTGTCCGCAGGCGCCGGGGACTTCTGCGCTGCCTCGTCATCAGCTCCATCCTTGGCTGCATCCTTGGCTCCATCCTTGGCCTCAGGCCTGGCCGCGATCTCGCGCGGCGGCGCCTCCTCGGGCCGTTCCAACGGCAGCAACGGGGCGACCTGCGGCAGGGGATCCCAGACGTTCCACTGACAAATCCGGTAGTCATTGCGCCGCTGCGCCAGGTCGAGATGGATGTGGTCCTCGTGATACCAGTCCGAGCCCGGACCGAGCACGGTGGAGAAGCGCGCGCAGACCGAATGCAGCACGCGCTCGCGCACGTCGCGCGGCATGCTGCGGTCGGTCAGGCCGATCGACTGCCCGTTGGCGAGCTTGATGGCGCGAACGTCGAGCGCGTTGGCCTTGCCGTGCTCGGACAGCATCGCGCCGGCGATGCGGTTACGGCCTCTGCATTCGAAGCTGTCGAAATTGTCGAGGTCGCTGATGGTCGAGCCGAGGCTCGCCGCCAGCGGCACCATGTCCTTGCGCACCCAATCGGCGATCGCGGACGCCATGGTGCAGCGGAGGACCGCCGCCGGCTTGACCGCCACCTTGCGCTTGTCCGGCAGCACGATCGCCTCCAGCCGCACCAGATCCTCGCCGCCGCAGGCGCCGGGGCCGCGAATATCGGGAATGGACGGCGCGACTGCGATCTCCTCGGTCAGCGCCAGCCGGCAGGCCGAGAGCTGCTTCTCGGGCGGCGGCGCGGCCTCGGCGGGCTTGGTCGCGCTCGGCTTGTCGGAAGAAGGTTTTCCTTCGGTCTCCGGGGGGGCCTCGTCCGTTGCCTTGGGGGCTTCTTCAGGACGCGGTTTTGGTAGCGGTATCCTGACGGGCATCTTGGCGGAATGAACCGTCGCGCGCGGCCGTGGTGTACCAAAGCCAAAGATATCGAGCGGCGCAGCATATTTTCGCGCCTCTGCCCTCTCGGCCAGCACAAGCGACAGCCCCAGCGCGGCGGTAACCATTGCCGCGCCCGCGGACATATAGCCGCGACAAGACCATTTGCGGCGAAAGTCCGGCAGGCTAAAACTCATGACAATTCTTTGGCCCAGCGCTGAGAGCTATAAAAAGTCCAGCCCACCTCGGAGGAATGTCTGAATGCTTGGTTTGATGCAAGATTGGCCCCTGCTCTGCCACCGGATCATCGAACACGCCGCCAGGA
This sequence comes from Bradyrhizobium sp. Arg816, assembly GCF_029989365.1. Taxonomy (GTDB): domain Bacteria; phylum Pseudomonadota; class Alphaproteobacteria; order Rhizobiales; family Xanthobacteraceae; genus Bradyrhizobium. Next base: position 248,396 of record NZ_JAPRAQ010000007.1, read on the forward strand.
TTCATGGCAAGCAGGAGGTCGTTACGAGATCGGTCGAGGGACCGATCCATCGCACCACCTACGGCGAAATCCACAAGCGGGCGCTCAAGGTCTCGCAGGTGCTGGAGCGAGACGGCATCAAGCTCGGTGACCGTGTCGCAACGATCGCCTGGAACACCTGGCGCCATCTCGAGGTCTGGTACGGCATCATGGGGATCGGCGCCATCTGCCATACCGTCAATCCCCGCCTTTTCCCCGAGCAGATCGCCTGGATCATCAACCATGCGCAGGACCGCATCGTGATGACCGACCTCACCTTCGTTCCGGTCCTGGAGAAGATCGCCGACAAGCTGCCAAGCGTGGAACGCTACGTCGTGCTCACCGACAAGGCGAACATGCCGCAGACGACGCTGAAGAACGTGGTCGCCTACGAGGACTGGATCGCGGAGGCCGACGGCAAGTTCGAATGGAAGGACTTTGACGAGAACACGGCAGCCGCGATGTGCTACACATCCGGCACCACGGGCGATCCGAAGGGTGTTCTGTATTCGCATCGCTCCAACGTGCTGCACGCGCTGATGGCGAACAATGTCGATGCGCTCGGCACCAGCGCGTCCGAGACAATGCTGCCGGTGGTGCCGCTGTTCCATGCCAATAGCTGGGGCATCGCCTTCTCGGCGCCCTCGCAAGGCACCAAGCTGGTCATGCCCGGCGCCAAGCTCGACGGCGCCTCCGTCTACGAGCTGCTCTCGACCGAGAATGTGACGCACACGGCGGGCGTGCCCACGGTGTGGCTGATGCTGCTGCAGCACATGGCCGCCAACAATCTGAAGCTGCCGGACCTGAAGATGGTGATCTGCGGCGGCTCGGCGATGCCGCGCTCGATGATCAAGGCCTTCCTCGACATGGGCTCGAACGTGCGCCACGCCTGGGGCATGACCGAGATGAGTCCGATCGGCAGCGTCGCGGCACTGAAGCCGCCGTTCCAGAATGCGACCGGCGATGCGCGGCTCGACGTGCTGCAGATGCAGGGCTATGCGCCCTTCGCGGTGGAGATGAAGATCACCGACGATGCCGGCAAGGAGCTGCCCTGGGACGGCAAGACCTTCGGCCGTCTCAAGGTCTCCGGCCCCGCCGTTGCCAAGGCCTATTACCGCGTCGACAGCAACATCCTCGACGAGGAAGGCTTCTTCGACACCGGCGACGTCGCGACCATCGACGAGGCCGGCTACATGCGGATCACCGACCGCTCCAAGGACGTGATCAAGTCCGGCGGCGAGTGGATCTCCTCGATCGACCTCGAAAACCTCGCGGTCGGCCATCCCGCCGTGGCGGAGGCCGCCGTCATCGGCATCTATCATCCCAAATGGGACGAGCGGCCGCTGCTGATCGTGCAGCTCAAGCAGGGCCAGCAGGCCAGCCGCGAGGACATCCTGAAGTTCATGGACGGCAAGATCGCCAAATGGTGGATGCCTGACGACGTCGCCTTCGTCGACGGCATTCCGCACACCGCGACCGGCAAGATCCTGAAGACCGCACTGCGCGACCAGTTCAAGGATTACCGCTTCCCGAACGCGGCGGCGTAAAAGGTGCCACCCTCCCCTGGAGGGGGAGGGGCGGCTCGCATTTGAGCGCAGCGAAAATGAGAGACGGGGTGGGGCGACAGTCTCTCCACGGGGATGGTGCCCGTGTGGAGGGATCACCCCACCCCGCTCGCGCTTCGCGCGATCGACCCTCCCCCTCCAGGGGAGGGTGAACGACCCTTGAATTTGCCCCCGGGCCGTGGTCTCAACGGCCCATCGTCGCGCCAAATCGGCCGATACCGCCCCTAAAACCCCGGCAGAGCTTCACCCGATGGCCCGCAGGTTTTCCGCTCCCTATCAGTCGGAGCCCGTGTCCAGCCTCGCGAGCTGGGCGCGTAATCTGGCCGTGTTCGCGGTGGTGGCGGTGGTGGTCTCGATCATCATCGTCCGCTTCGACTTCCTGGAGATGAAACCGGCGCTGATGACGTTCTTCGGCGGGCTCGCGATCGCCGGTCTCTCGATCCTGTTTGGGCTCGCGGGCTTTGCCGCGATCTGGCAGAACGGCTCGCGCGGCATGGGGCGCATCCTGCTCGCCTTCCTCATCGACGGCGCGATCCTCGCTTATCCCGCTTATCTCGCTCTGCAATACCGCAAGCTGCCGCCGATCTACGACATCACCACCAACCCGATCGACCCGCCACGCTTCGACGCGCTCGCGCATCTGCGCACCGGCGATGGCACCAACACCGCGGTCTATGCCGGCCTCTATTCGGCCGAGCAGCAGCGCCAGTTCTATCCCGACATCGAGCCGATCGAGCTCGAGATCCCGGTCGATCGGGCCTATGCGATTGCGCGCCAGCTCGTCATCAAGCGCAAATGGCTCGTCATCGACGAGCGCGAGCCGCAGCCGCCGCGCCGTATCGGCCGCATCGAGGCGGTGGCGCGGACGCCGATCATGGGATTCCGCGAGGACATCTCGATCCGGGTCGTGCCCGACGGCGACGATTCCCGCGTCGATATCCGCTCGGCGTCGCGCTATTTCGACAGTGATCTCGGCAGCAACGCCGCGCGCGTCAAAAAATTCATCGACGATCTCAACACCGCGGCCGATGCCGACGCGCTGAAGCCGGTGAAGAAGACGCCGGTCGCGCCGCCGAAGGCGCCGGCGAAGACGGTGAAGAAGTGAGATCGGCGAATGGGGAGTAGCAAATAGCGAGTGGAAAGCACCTATTCGCTGCTCCCTATTCGCCATTCGCCCCTAAGCCATTCGATACGTTCCACCGATTACGGGATCGCCATCCGTCGTCACCACGCCGCGCGCGACCAGATCTTCCAGATGCGCCAGAACGGAATAGCCGGCGGCCGTCGTCAGCCTGGGATCGATGCCGATATAGATCGCGCGCACCATGGTCGGGATATCGGCCTCGCCCTTGGCCAGGCGGTGCAGGATCGATGCCTCGCGCGCCTTGCGGTGGCGGATCAGGAAGCGCACGAAGCGCTGGCCGTCCGGGATCTCCGGGCCGTGGCCCGAGAAATACAGATCCTCCTCGCGCACGGCGAGGCGGTCGAGCGACTCCATGTAGTCGATCATCGAGCCGTCGGGCGGCGCCACGATCGAGGTCGACCAGCCCATCACGTGATCGCCGACGAAGTTGAATTTCCGTTCGGGCCAGGCGAAGGCGAGATGATTGGCGGTGTGGCCGGGCGTCGCCACGGCCTCCAGACGCCAGCCATCGCCTTCGACGACGTCGCCATGGGCGAGCCTGGTATCGGGCGCGAAATCGCGGTCGGCGCCGGACTCCGGATTGTGCTTCTCGCTCTCGAAGCGCGGGCGCGAGGCACGGTGCGGGCCCTCGGCATAGACAGGCGCGCCGGTCGCCTGCTTGATCCGCGCGGTGTTCGGCGAATGGTCGCGATGGGTGTGGGTGACGAAGATATGGCTCACCGTCTCGCCGCGCACGGCATCGAGCAGCGCCGCCGCATGCGCCTCGTCGTCCGGGCCGGGATCGATGATCGCGACGTTGCCTTGGCCTACGATGTAGCTGACCGTGCCGGTGAAGGTGAACGGGCTCGGATTGTTACAGAGCACGCGCCGCACGCCGGGACGGACTTCCTCGACGACACCGGCCTTGAGCGGAAAGTTGCGGTTGAACGGGATGTCGTCGTTGTCGGACATGGGACTTCCTGTGCGTGCCGCCACACTCTTCGTCATACCCCGCGAAAGCGGGGTATCCAGTACGCCGCGGCACCAGTGGCGAAAGCAAGGTCTCCGGAATACTGGATCGTCCGCTTTCGCGGACGATGACAGCGCAGCAAGACAGCCACCACGGAATTCCGAGGCGACTAGAAAAACGCCTGGATGCCCGTGATCGCACGTCCCAGGATCAGGGCGTGGACGTCGTGCGTCCCCTCGTAGGTGTTGACGGTCTCGAGGTTATGGACGTGGCGCATCACGTGGTACTCGGCCGAGATGCCGTTGCCGCCGTGCATGTCGCGCGCGACGCGGGCGATGTCGAGGGCCTTGCCGCAATTGTTGCGCTTCATGATCGAGATCATCTCGGGCGCAAACTTGCCCTCGTCCATCAGACGGCCGACGCGAAGCGAACCCTGGAGGCCCAGCGCGATCTCGGTTTCCATGTCCGCCAGCTTCTTCTGCACGAGCTGGGTCGCGGCGAGCGGCTTGCCGAACTGCTTGCGGTCGAGCGTGTACTGGCGGGCGCGGTGCATGCAATCCTCGGCGGCGCCGAGCGCACCCCAGGAGATACCGTAGCGGGCGCGGTTGAGGCAGCCGAACGGGCCCTTGAGGCCGGAGACGTTGGGCAGCAGGGCGTCCTCGGGAACCACGACGCCGTCCATCACGACCTCGCCGGTGATGGAGGCGCGCAAGCTGAGCTTGCCGCCGATCTTCGGCGCGGAGAGCCCCTTCATGCCCTTTTCCAGCACGAAGCCGCGGATCTGGTTGTCGTGCTCGGCCGACTTGGCCCAGACCACGAACACGTCGGCGATCGGCGCGTTCGAGATCCACATCTTGCTGCCGGTCAGGCGATAGCCATCCGCGACCTTCTCGGCGCGGGTCTTCATGCCGGCCGGATCGGAACCGGCGTCAGGCTCGGTGAGACCGAAGCAGCCGACCCATTCGCCGCTGGCGAGCTTCGGCAGGTACTTCTTGCGCTGGTTCTCGTCGCCATAGGCGTAGATCGGATACATCACCAGCGAGGACTGCACCGAGTTCATCGAGCGATAGCCGGAATCGACCCGCTCGATCTCGCGCGCGACCAGGCCGTAGGCGACGTAGCTCGCATTGGCACAGCCATATTCCTCAGGCAGCGTAATGCCGATCAGGCCGAGCTCGCCCATCTCGTTGAAGATCTCGCGGTCGGTCTTCTCCTCGAGATAAGCCTTGGTGACGCGCGGCAGCAGCTTGTCCTGGGCATAGGCGCGCGCGGTGTCGCGCACCATGCGCTCGTCTTCGGTGAGCTGCTCGTCGAGCAGGAACGGATCGTCCCATTGGAAGGAAGCCGCAGCCGGCTTGTCCTTGGTCTGAGGGCGCACGCTCATGAAACGTCCTTTCGTCTGGTTCCGTCAAAATTTGCCCGACAAACTAAAGCGCCGCGGCAACAAGTGCAATTGCGTTGCAGATGGATGGGTCTGCGTAAATCCCGGGGATGCGTAGCGCGCGCCCCGGGATGACAGCGCTAGCTTTCGAGCTGCTCGTTGGCGACGATCTCGATGCCGAAGCCTGACAGGCCCTTGTAGTCGTGCACCGATGAGGTGAGGTGGCGGATCGAGGTGACGCCGAGATCGCGCAGGATCTGCGCGCCGACACCGACCTCGCGCCACTGGCGGTTGCGGTCCGCTTCGCTCGCGCTCTCATCGGGCAACGGGGCAACGGGGACACCGGCGGCGCCGTCGCGCAGGTAAACCAAGACGCCACGGCCGGACTTCTTGAAGTGCTCGAGCACTGCCGCCATGCGCTTGTGGCCGGTGAAGATGTCCTTGACGATGTTGGGCTTGTGGAAGCGCGTCAGCACGTTCTTGCCGTCGCCGACGCCGTTATAGACGAACGCGACGTGGGCGATGGAATCGAACGGCGAGCGGTAGGCATAGCCCTGGAGCGGCCCGATCGGGCTGTCAGTGACAAAGGTCGAGACCCGCTCGATCAGCTTCTCGCGTACCTGGCGGTAGGCAATCATGTCGGCGATGGTGACATGCTTGAGCTTGTGCTGGGCCGCGAAGCGGGCGACCTGCTCGCCCTTCATCACGCTGCCGTCGTCGTTCATCAACTCGCTGATGACGCCGACCGGCGGCAGGCCGGACAGCTTGCAGAGGTCGACCGCGGCCTCGGTATGGCCGGAGCGCAAGAGCACGCCGCCGTCCTTGGCGATCAGCGGGAAGATGTGGCCCGGACGGGCGAAATCGTTGGCGCCGACATTGGGATTGGACAGCGCGCGGCAGCACGAGGCGCGCTCTTCGGCCGAGATGCCGGTGCCGCCGTCGGGCTTGTAGTCGATCGAGACCGTGAATGCGGTGGTGTGCGCGGAATCGTTGTGGGCCACCATCGGATCGAGCCGGAGGCGGCGCGCGTCCTCGGTGGTCACGGGCGCGCAGACGATGCCGGAGGTATGGCGGATGATGAACGCCATCTTCTCGGCGGTGCAGAGCGAGGCGGCGACGATCAGATCGCCCTCGCCCTCGCGGTCCTCGTCGTCGGTGACGACCACGAGCTCACCCCGGGCAAAGGCCTGCAAGACTTCCTGAACGTTATCGGGCATTTCCCAATCTCTATCGGTTATGGCCGGGAGGCTTCGCCGGACGCCTTAGCCGGACTTGGCCCCAAGCGCTAGTGTCCTGGACGCAACCGCATATGCCTGACGGTGGCCCGGCCCGCGGGTCTGAGGCTTGCACCGAAGATACCAGGGATATAGGCGCACACGGCCCGGACGGAAAGCGGCAGCGCCGCCTTCAGGGCAGCACTTCGCGCCGCTCGCCGAGCCGGACATCGAGTTCGGCCCGCTTGTCGGGCAGCAGCCCGGCCTGGGCGGCTTCGATCACGGTAAACAGCTCATGAGCGTCGCTGAGCCGGGTCACGGTGACGTAGCTGGCGCCGGCCGCGTAGAGCTCGCCCACATCCGACAAGAGATCGGCCGTGGCAACGATCATGGCGGTCGGGTTGAGGGTGCGGACGTGGCGGACCAGCTTCTCGTTGCTGGCGCCCTTGAGAAGGGCGTCCGGCACGCTGAGGATGATCATCTCGGACTTGCCGACGCCGGCATGGAGCAGCGTGTCGGCGCTGCTGATGTCGCCATAGATCACGTGCAGGCCGCGCGACAGCAGCGTCTTGTACACATTGGGATTGAAGTCGATCACGGTAATCTGCTCGAGCAGCACCGGCGCCTGCCGTTCGATCTCGGCCAGCAGCGCGCTCGCCGCACGGAAAAAGCCGAGGATGACGATGCGGCGGGCCTCGCCATGGCCGCCCTCCTGCCCCTCCTCGGCATGGCCGTTGCCATGGTCGAGGTCGCGCAGGCCGATCCGCTTCAGGCGGCCGATCGCCCAGCGGGTGATCTCGTCGCTGCGGGTCATCACGAAGGTCGAGAGCACCGCCAGCACCACGAAGGCAAAGGAGGCTGCGTTCGCCGTTTCGGCCGCGATGTGATGGTCGGCGACGCCGGTCTGGATCACCACCAGCGAGAACTCGGAGATCTGCGCGAGGTTAAGGGCCGGCAACAGGCTGGCGCGCAGGCCCTGCTTCATCAGATAGAGCGGGGCGAAGGTGGTGACGAGGCGGCTCACCACCGTGAACGCCGCGATCATCAAGGCAAGCCCGATCACGGAGAGGCCCGGCACGGGAATGGTCATGCCGAGCGCGACAAAGAACAGCGTGATGAAGAAGTCGCGGAGCGTGGTGACCTTGGCGGTGACGTCGAGGGCGTAAGGGAAGGTCGACAGCGAAACGCCGGCGATCAGCGCACCCATCTCGCGCGAGAGCGAGAGCCGCTCCGCGGTCTCGGCGACGAGGAAGCACCAGGCGAGTGCGCCAAGCAGGATCAGCTCGGGGCGGCGGGCAATCTGATGGAATAGGCGCGGCAGCACGTAGCGGCTGACCAGCAGCGCGGCGGCGACCAGCACCGCGACACGGCCGATCGACAGCAGGATGACGCTGACCTCGAGATTGGCGAGGCTCGGCTGCACCGCCAGGAACAGGATGGCGAAGATGTCCTGGAGCACCAGGACGCCGAGCGTGATGCGACCAGGCAGCGTGTCGAGCTCGCGCTTCTCGTAGAGCACCTTGACGATGATCACGGTGCTCGACAGCGCGCAGGCGACGCAGAGATAGACCGCATCGAAATGCCCACCGCCGAGCGACAGGCCGATGCCGACGAAGAACAGCACCCCGAGCAGGCAGCCCCCGATGAGCTGGCCGCCTGCCGCGAACAGGATCACCTTTCCCGCCCGCACGATCTTCTTCAGGTCGATCTCGAGGCCGATCATGAACAGCATGAAGATCAGGCCGAGCTCGGAAATGACGCTGATCGATTCCTGTGATTTGACCCAGCCGGCACCGAATGGACCTATGCAGAAGCCGGCGATAAGGTAGGCCAGGATCAGCGGCTGCCGGGAGAAATGGGCGAGCAGGCCCAGCATCCAGGCAAACAGAATACAGAGAGTGATGTCGCGAATGAGTTCGTGCATACCAAATTGGTCCGTTTTGCCGCACCCTAGAGCCAGGTTGCGGCGCGGCAAGCGAGCAATTCGTCACATGCGAGCAGGGTTTTTCGCAGCAATGCTGCTATGTCCCCTCGCCTCTGCCGCGCCCGCAGCCGCGCAATCCAAGGTCAATATCGAACAAAACTTTGCCGATTCGCTCACCACACTGCCGAAGGAGGAACTCGCCGTCTCCGGCGGGTTCTATGTGCCCGCCTATTCCAGCGTCGCGATGAGCCAGGGCAAGCTGCGAGTCGACTTCTCGGTGACGCTGAGCGTTCACAACGCCTCCGAGACCCAGCCGCTGGTGGTCAAACGCATCGCCTATTTCGACACCGCAGGCAAGCAGGTCGAGACCTACCTGAAGGGTCAGGTGGCGCTGAAGCCTCTGGCCACCGTCTCGATCTTCATTCCGACCGACGACGTGCGCGGCGGGACCGGGGCCAATTTCCTCGTCGACTGGGCCGCAACAGGCGAGATCGCCGAGCCCGTGGTCGAGGCCTTGATGGTTGGCGGCGTCGCCAATGCGCATTACGCTTTCATCAGCCAGGGCCGTCCGACCCGGACGGCCACAAAGAAGTAGAGGCCGTCCGACGAGGACGGCCGGCAAGAAGTAAGGCACGCCGGCGCAAGGCCGGCCGCTCAACAAGAACAAAACGAGGAACGCCCCCATGACGTCCAGCTTCGATTTCGCGCCCCTGTTTCCCGCAGGGCTGCCGGCCCCTTCCGCGCGCTGGACGGGCCTCGCCAAGTACAGTTTCGTCGGCGGTAACAACGACTCCGAGCAGTTGCCGCTCGACGGCCTGATCGAGGCGACCAATTCCGCCCTGCAAAAGGAAGGCCGCTCGCTTGCCACTTACGGGTTGGCACACGGGCCACAGGGATATTTGCCCCTGCGCGAATTCCTGGTGACAAAACTGAAGCGCGACGCCGGCATCAACTGCACGGTCGACGACCTCCTGATCGTCTCCGGCTCGCTGCAGGCGCTCGACCTCGTCAATGCGACGCTGCTGACGCGCGGCGATACCGTGATCTTCGAGCAGGACAGCTATCAGGGCTCGTTGACCCGACTGGCACGGCTCGGGGTCAACGTCGTCGGCATCCCCCTCGACAAGGACGGCATGCGTATGGACGTGCTGGCCTCGACGCTGGCCGATTTGAAGAGCCGCGGCATCCGGCCGAAATACATCTACACCATCCCGACCGTGCAGAATCCGACCGGCAGCATCATGCCGGAAAGTCGTCGCGCTGAACTGGTGCGGCTCGCGGCCGAATATGGCGTGCCCATCTTCGAGGACGATTGCTACGCCGATCTCGTCTGGTCGGGACAGCGGCCACCGGCCATCCACGCGATGAGCCCGAACGGCGGCGTGATCCATATCGGCTCGTTCTCGAAATCGATCGCACCGGCGCTGCGCGTCGGCTTCATCGTCGCGCCCTGGGATGTGATGTCGCGGATGCTGGCGCTGAAGACGGACGCAGGCTCCGGCGCGCTGGAGCAGATGGTGCTGGCCGCCTACTGCAAGCCGCATTTCTCGACCCACGTGCCCGCGTTGACGAAGGCGCTGCGCACGAAGCTCGACACGCTGATGGAGGCGCTGAACGAGCAGTTCGGGACGGCGGCCGAGTTCGAGGAGCCCAAGGGCGGCATTTTCCTGTGGGTGAAGCTGCCCGACCAGGTCGATACGCTCAAACTGTATCAGGCAGCGCTCGCCGCCGGTGTCTCGATCAATCCGGGGCCGGAATGGTCGACCAACAAGCCCCATTCCAGCTCGCGGCTCAGGCTGTGCTTTGCGAGCCCCTCACATCAGCAGATCCGTGAGGGCGTCGCAGTGCTGGCCGAGGTCTGCCGCAAGGAGTTCGGCGTGCCGGCCCGCAGCGCCAATGTGGAGAAGCGGGCCTAAGGCTCGCTCTAGGCCACCCGAGGCTGGCTGCCGTGGATGGCGGAGGCCAGCCGCAGCAACAGTACGATCGAGACGTTGCCCTTGCCGGCCTCGATCTGGGCGATGTAGCGCTCCGAAATCCCGGAGCGGCGGGCAAGCTCCCGGCGCGACAGCTCGCACCGCGCGCGCGAGGACCTTAAGCGCTCGCCCAGCTCGGCCAGGAACGCGGTCTCGGAATAAGGCGGCACGGCACAGCTCCCCGGCAGTACCTCGCCCGCGAAATCCATGACTTGATTCAGCATCGCTCTCACCAACTTCGCCTTCGGGAGCGCCATCCTAGCCTTGATACGACCGGCCTCATTGATGCGGATCAAATTCGCGCGCGAATGGCAGCTCGCGTGGACGATCGCGCGCGGGATGCTACACTTGCACTTGTTCGAGGCGGGGTTTTTCAGGACATGACGCGTTGTCTAGGCTGCTGGATCGCGGCGGTGGTGCTGTGGATTGCGTTCGCGCCCGCGGCCGGCGCCGAGACGCTTGCGGCAACGGTCGAGCAATGGGGCCTGCTCGGCTCATGGGCGGTCGATTGCGCGGCCCGGCCCGACCGCAACAAGGGCTCGCTGTTGACTTACGAGATCAGGAAGGACGGCCGGGTGATGTACCGTCGCGATTTCGGCGAGGCCAAGGACGAGAACGAAGTGGTGTCCGCCACGGTCGACGCCGAGGGCCTGCTCAATGTGATGGTTTACTTCCCCTCGCTGCACCAGACGCGTGAGTTCGGGCTGCTGCTGGCGAAGGATGGCAGCCTGAGCGCGATCTACAATCGCAGCGAGCGCGGTGTGTACACGATCAGGGACGGCAAATACGTCGCGACAGGCGCGCCGACACCAGCGCAGCAACGCTGCGATTGACCATCGCGGCTGAGCATGATCTCTCGCAAGACCGCTTCACATTTTTCCGGATTATCTCTGTCTGAACATCCATTCAGAATTCTCTTCCAGTTTCTCCGGAACGTTCGCACAGATGCGCCGTTCTCATGTGCATTGCATTGGAGGAGGACATCATGAAGAAGCTTGGTTATGTGGTTGCGGCTCTCGGCGCGCTCGTCATCGCGGCACCGACGCTGGCAAGTGCCGAAACGGTGGTGATCAAGCGCGGTGGCCATCACGGCCCGTACGTTGCCCGCGCCGAATACGGCATGCATCGTGACCACGGCTGGCATCGCGGCTGGCATCATCGTGACCGGGTGGTGGTGGTCAATCGCGGTCACCGGCACCACTGGGATTGATGCGTAATGCATCATGGAAATGGCCCCTCCCGGGGCCATTTCTTTGCGTCCGAAAAGCGTGCTGGCGCTAATCCCACGCCGGCGCAAAGCCTGGATTGACGCAACGCCTGTCCTTGGGCAACGCCGCGATCTTGTTGCGGTCGAAATCGTCGAGCGTGATCTTCAACGCATCGAGGTTGGCCTGCTGGCTTTCGCGGCGCGAGGCCTTCGGGATCGCAGCGACACCGTTCTGGTCGAGCAGCCATTTCAGCGCGACCTGCGCGGCGGTCGCGTTGTGCCTGGCACCGATCTCGGCCAGCACCGGATCCGACGCGATGCGTCCCTGCGCGAGCGGGCAATAGGCGACCAGCGGGATCGACCTGGCGTTGAGATAGGCCAGCACCTTCGATTGATCGAGCATGGCGTGATATTCAATCTGGTTGCAGGCGATCGGGGCCTTGATGTCCTCGACCGCAATCTTGAGCAGCGCCGTGGTGAAATTGGCCACGCCGATCGCCCGCGTACGCCCCTCCTCCTTCAGCTCCATCAGGGTCTCGAACACCGCGCCCCAGTTCGCGGATTTCGATGGCCAGTGCACGAGGTAGAGATCGACATGGTCGAGCCGGAGCTTGGTCAGGCTGGTGTCGAAGGCGCGGCGGATCGCATCGGGGTTGAGATTCTCGTGCCAAACCTTGGTCGTGACATGCAGCTCGCCGCGCGGCAGTCGGGCCGCGGCGAGCGCCGCACCGATCGGCTCTTCATTGGCGTACATCTCGGCGGTGTCGATGTGGCGATAGCCGATCGACAGCGCGCTCTCGACCGCCGCGCGGCAGGCATCGCCCTGCATGCGGAAGGTGCCTAGGCCGAGCTTGGGCATGCTGATGCCCTGTGTCTTCAGATGATCCATGGGTCAACTCCTGACGTATTTCAGCCGCCGAACACGCGGTGGGGCCGCGAGGGTAAACTCTTCGGTGATGGAAAAGAGGTGGCGGGAGCAATCAGTATAGCGCGGGAGGCGTGCGGCGGCCAATCAAGATCGGGTTAGCTTTGGATACGCAAACCCTTCCCCACCGTCATGCCCGGGCTCGTCCCGGCCATGACGACGGAGAGAGTCACGAATGCTGCGCCACCACGGCCGGGCGCGCCTGCGGCTGCGGCACGATGTCGACCGACCAGAGGTCGCGGTTGTCGACGTCTTTCAAGGTCACGGTCATCACGCCGCTCGCACCGTCGATGTCGACCCTGCCGAAGAACTGCAGGCCGAAGCACGGCGCGAGGTTCTCCCCCTGCGCCTCGCTGCAGCCGTTCTGGTACATCGCGACCGGGCCAAACGTGTTGTCGAGCTCGCCCGGACCCCAGGTGCCGGCATGGAGCGGGCCGGAGACGAACTCCCAGAACGGCTCAAAATCCTGGAATTGCGCCCTGTTCGGATCGTAATAATGCGCGGCGGTGTAGTGCATGTCGGCGGTGAGCCAGACGATGTTGCGGATGCCCGCGCGCTTGATCGAGGCCAGCAGATCTGCGATTTCGTGCTCACGCCGATCGGGCGCTCCATTGCCGAGCGCGACGGCATCGAGGCTGACGAGGCCAATCGGCAGGTCGGCCGCGATCACCTTCCAGGTGGCACGCGAAGCGGCGAGCTCCCGCTTCAGCCAGGCGAGCTGCTCGGCACCGAGAATCCAGCCGCGATGGTCCTCGCCCTTGTTCCAGCTGTCATCGCGGTAGCTGCGCATGTCGATCATGAAGACGTCGAGCAGCGGACCGTAAGCGATCTTGCGATAGACCCGGCCCTGTCGTGCGCCGATGTCGCGGATCGGCATGAAATCGAAGAAGGCGCGACGGGCGCGCGAGACCAGGCGCGGTGTGCCGTCGTCTTCATAGCCGGCGTCGTCGTAGCTGCCGGTCGGCGACCAGTCGTTGGTGACCTCGTGGTCGTCCCACTGTGCGAACATCGGGACGTTCGCATGGAACGCGCGAAAATGCTCGTCGAGATGGTTGTATTTGTAGTTGCCGCGGAATTGCGCCAGCGTGTGCGCGGCCTCGGCTTTCTCCTCGGTCACCAGATTGCGCCAGGTCTCGCCGTTCGGCAGCTTCTGCTCGGAGGGAATCGTGCAGTCGGCGTAGATGTGATCGCCGGAGTGGATGAAGAAGTCCGGGCGATTGTCCAGCATGGTGCGATAGCTGCGATAGCCGCCGCGCGAGATGTCGATGCCCCAGCCCTGCCCCGCGACGTCGCCCGACCACACGAACGAGATAGATTGCCCTGCGGCCGGCGCGGTGCGGAAATGGCCGACGCGGCTTTCGCCGGCAATGCCGGTGGCGATGTCGTCGAAACGCACGCGATAGAAGATGTCCTGCCCGGACGGCAGATCGTTCAGCAGCAGTTTTGCGGTGAGGTCGGCATCGGGCAGCGCGTCGCGCGAAGCTGACGCCATGATCGTCTTGAAACTCTCGACGGTCGCGCATTCCACCTGCATTCGCGCGGGCCGGTCGGCGCGCGCCCAGATCACGGCGGAGCCATCCGAGACATCGCCGGACTGAATGCCGCCCATGATTTGCGGGCGATCGGCGGCGCGGCTGATCGATGGCTTTGCGAGTGTGCCGAGCGCGGCAACGGCGAGACTTGAAGTCGAGCGGACCAGGAACTGCCGCCGGGTCCATGCGCGCGAGGCGCGGAGCGTTGCCATTCAGGAAACCTTCGTCGAATCGCGACGGAAGGTGCCTGCGCTCCTTGACCCCTATCCTGACGGTTTCTTGACTCCGCGCCTACGGTTTTGCGACGCGGGGATGACGGGACAGACCCGGCTAGCGCTTCCAGTTGCAAATGCCGCCGGTGCGGCACGGCCAGGTCTGGATGCGGGTGTCCATCGCCTGCGCGTCCAGCGGATTGCCGCGACGATGTGCGAGCTTGGTACGCGCTGCGCCGCGTGGCTGGGCGCTCCTGGCATGAACAGGCTTCGGCTCGGCCACGTGCACGCGCTCGGCGGCAACTTTCTTCGGCACGTCCATCGGCTCGGCGCGCGCCTGCGCCTCGTTGCCACCCTTCGCCTCCAACGCGACCGGGGCGAACTGCGTCTCGGGCCCGAGCCGCTTCGGCGACAGCACCGCCTTGGAGAGATCGAGACCAAGATATTCGTCGGGCTTGTAGTCGTCAGCGCGCGCAATGCCGCCCCATGCGAGCACGAGGGCAATGGCAACTGCAAAAGGAACGCTCTTCAGGACCACGGACGCCTCTTGAGATTGCTTATTTCAAGGGTGATTTACCCCTATTTAGGAGGCGTCACGCGCAATTCCAGCGGCCAAGTGCCGCCGTGGTTAAGAAGTTTGGCGCTGTCAGGCGACCTTTCGCGCTGCACCCGTCCCGTCCAGGAACCCCATCAGGCGGCTGCGGATGATCTGTTCCGCCTCATCCATGATGCGATCGACGAGTTCCTTGCAGGAGGGGATGTCGTGGATCAGTCCTGCGACCATGCCGCAGCTCCAGGCGCCGGCGTCCATCTGGCCGTCCAGCATGATCTTGGGATAGACGCCCGCGACCTGGTCGTGGATATCGTCGATGCTCAACTTGGCGCCCTTCTCGCGCTCGATCTCGAGCAGACGATCGACGTTGGCGTTCTTCAGCACGCGCTCGGTGTTGCGGAGAGCGCGCATGATCAGGCGGGTGTCGAGCTCGGTGGCCGCAACAAGCGCGTTCTTCACGTTCTGATGCACCGGTGCTTCCTTGGTGGCGATGAAGCGCGTGCCCATGTTCATTCCGGCGGCGCCCAGCGACAGCGCCGCGACGAGGCTGCGCCCGTCGGCCATGCCGCCGGAGGCCACGAACGGGATCTTCAATTCCTCCGCCGCGCGCGGCAGCAGGATCATGTTGGGAATGTCGTCTTCGCCGGGATGGCCGCCGCACTCAAAGCCGTCGACGCTGACGGCGTCGCAGCCGATGCGCTCGGCCTTCAGCGAGTGGCGGACCGATGTGCATTTGTGGATCACCTTGATGCCAGCGGCCTTCAGCGCAGGCATGTACTGCTCCGGGCTGCGCCCCGCCGTCTCGACCGCCTTGATGCCGCCTTCGACGATGGCCGCGATGTATTCCGGATAAGGCGGCGCCGAGAAGGTCGGCAGGAAGGTGAGGTTCACGCCCAACGGCTTGTCCGTCATGTCGCGGCAGCGCGCGATTTCCTTCGCGAGCAATTCCGGCGTCTTCTGCGTGAGGCCCGTGATGATGCCAAGCCCTCCGGCATTGGAGACGGCAGCGGCGAGTTCGGCAAAGCCGACGAAATGCATGCCGCCCTGGATGATCGGGTGCTCGATGCCGAACAGTTCGGTGATCGCAGTCTTCACGTAGGGGCCTCCCGGATTTCAGTTTGTATTGGGATCAGTCTAGTCGGACTTTTGCTCCGCGGTCACCATTTCTCTCCGAAGGGGCGGATCTCCATCTCGAAGGTCCAGGCGCTCTTCGGCTGCTGATAGAGCTGCCAATAGGCATCCGCGACAGACGACGGCGGCATCAGAAGGTCGGGATTATCAAGCGCATTCGCCCCGAGCGCTTCGAGCCGGCGCTGCCGCACCCACTCGGTGTCGACGCCGGAATCGATGATGAGATGGGCGACGTGGATGTTCTTCGGCCCGAGCTCGCGCGCCATCGCCTGCGCCACCGCGCGCAAACCAAACTTGGCGCTGGCAAAGGCGGCAAAGCCACTGCCGCCGCGCAAGCTCGCCGTCGCGCCGGTGAAGAAGATGTTGCCGCCACCGCGCGGCAGCATCAGCCGCGCCGCTTCCCGGCCCGCGAGGAAGCCGGAATAGCAGGCCATCTCCCACACTTTCCGGAATACGCGCTCGGTGGTGTCGAGGATCGGGAAATTGACGTTGGCACCGACGTTGAAGATGCAGACTTCGAGCGGCGCATGCTGGTCGGCGTCATTGAGGAAGGAGATGACCTCCTCCTCTTTGCGTGCATCGAGCGAGCGCGCGTGAATCTCGCCGCCGGCGGCCTCGATGTCCTCCACCAGCGGCGCCAGCTTGTCACCGTTGCGGCGGCCGGCGAAGACCGTGAAACCTTCCGCGGCAAATTTCTTGGCGATCTCGGAGCCGATGAAATCGCCGGCCCCGATCACGGCGGCTGTCGCATTTCGCTTGGGCAAGGTCGCCTCCTTCGGTGAGAACGGTATGTGACCGCGTCAGAGGCTATAGTTCTAAAATAGAACTGTCAAACCACGGGGGTGAATGATAGCCTTCAATAGAAATAGCGCTGATCATTCAAGTCAGTTCCTTTTTCTGACTTACTACCCTTTGCCGGAGATCGCACCATGAAGTGGGACACGCTGGATGAAGAGCCCTGCTCGCTCTCCCGCACCGTCGCCGTGGTCGGCGACCGCTGGACGCTGCTGATCCTGCGCGAATGTTTTTTACGCGTGCGCCGGTTCGAGGGATTTCAGTCCTCGCTCCAGATCACGCGGCACCTGCTCTCGGAGCGACTGAAGAAGCTGGTACGGTTCGGCATCCTGCGCCGCGTCCCCTATTCCGAGGCGCCCAAGCGCTACGAATACATCCTGACGCAGAAGGGCCTCGACCTCTACCCGATCATCATGGCGATGGTGCATTGGGGCGACACCCACATGGGCGACGAGCGCGGCCGCCCGCTGCTGCACCAGCACAAGACTTGCGGCAAGGAGTTCGACCCCGTGATGGTCTGCTCGGAATGCGGTGAGCCGCTGCACGCGAAACAGGTGCATGTGCATGCGGGACCGGGGCGGAAGGAGGCGGTGGGATAGAGTGGCGCCAGGCGCATCCTTCAACCGCCTCTGCTCAGTGCGTCTTGGTCTCTTGTCTCGCCCGACTTCTGCTCCTTCTCCGGATTGCCCTTCCAGGGCTTGTCGGTCTGGGCGTGGGATCCCCAGTCATTCTGACGCCGGGGATCGTCGGTGGGCCGTTCCTTGCTCATCGGATCTCGCTTTCCATGGGAGCTTACGCGAAGGGAACACCGTAATACGAGTTGATGCCGCGGACTGCCGCGTCGTCACCCCAGTTCCAATCGCTGCGTTCGCCATATTTCGGCGCGCCTTCGAGCGTCTTGGCGGTAATCCCGGTGACATAGCCGCCGAGCTCCGTATCGTATTTCAGCGACTGCCAGGGCAGTAGATAGTGATCGTTGCCGAGGCCCAGGAAGCCGCCGAAGCCGAGCACGGCGTAGGACACCTTGCCGCTGACCTTGTCGATCATCACGCGTTCGATCGAACCGATCTTGTTGCGGTCGGCGCCATAGACCGATGTTCCCTCGACCTTGTCACTGCCGATCAATCGGCCCATCTCGCCGCGATCCAGTTCGCCTTGATTCAACATCCCGCTTCTCCACTCAGCCAATGTATGGATCAACTTGCGTGAAGGGATGATCGTTCCTGCGTGCAGGTGTGGCATCTCGCGGCCAAGCAGGAACATCACGGAAAACGCGCCGTTCTCGTATTCACATCAGGACACCTGGCGTGAGGTGAAGCATGAGCGATTTTCGCGATATCCAGCACGGCATCAACGATCCCGTCGACGGTGTCGACGTCAAGCGACAGTTCAACACCAACCAGACCCCGCATGAGCGGGCGCAGCGACACGCCGATGTGCGCGCTGTTCCGTCGGCCTCGCCGGCAGAACCGTTCCTGCCTGAGAGGTTGCGGCGCAAGCCGACCGATCCGATCAATCCGCGCACCGGTCGCAATCCGACGGATTAGGAACCTCGGTCCCGGCGCGGTGTTGGTCGGCGCAAAGACCCGCGCGGCCAGCGGCCGCGTCGCCAATCCGGAGGACCGACCATGAGACGTGCCGTCATCGCCTTTGCTTGCGTGCTTTTCACAGGCCCCGCGCTCGCCCAGTCGCTCGGCGAGAAAACCGGCATCAACTCGGCGCTCGGCGTCGCGCCCGCGACCGCCGATTTCGTCAAGGAGGTCGCCATCAGCGACATGTTCGAAATCGAATCCAGCAAGCTCGCCGAGCAGAAGGGCACTGCGCAGGAGAAATCCTTCGCCCAGCAAATGGTGACCGACCACACCAAGACCAGCAGCCAGCTCAAGGGCCTGGTCGGCGACGGCAAGGTGCAGGCGACCCTGCCGACGGCGCTCGACAGTGCGCACCAGAGCAAGCTCGACAAGCTCAAGGGCGTTACGGGCAAGGATTTCACCTCGGACTACAACTCCTATCAGGTCAGCGCGCATGAGGACGCGGTCTCGCTATTCGAGCGCTACGCCAAGGGTGGCGACAACTCGGCGCTGAAGGACTGGGCCGGCAAGACGCTGCCGGCACTCAAGCATCATCTCGATATGGCCAAGGAGCTCGGCAAGGCGCCTAGCGTCGGGCAGTCCAGGTAATCATCGCGTAAGGATGCCGGCCTCACCGGCGTCCTCATGTTAGCAACCTCTCCACTCGTCCCGCTCGTCGAGATCGCAAGGTTGCGGAGACCACCATGGCGCATCAAGGCAAGACTTCAGTATCCCGCCGGCACGTCGTTCACGCGGCGAGCGCGACGCTCGCTGCGGCTTCGCTGGCGTCTTCGTCAGCGAAAGGAAACACAGAGATGGCCGAGCACGACCTGATTGATCCCGTCACCCGCTTTCCGAAGCCGCCGTTCAAGAAGCAGTCGCAGCCCTGGCCGGGCCTTGCCGGCAAGATGGAACCTCGGCCGGACCACGGCGAGACCAGCTACAGGGGCTCCGGCCGGCTCGCCGGCCGGAAGGCGCTGATCACCGGTGGCGATTCCGGCATGGGCCGCGCGGCTGCGATCGCCTATGCGCGCGAGGGCGCCGACGTCGCCATCAACTATCTGCCGGCGGAAGAGCCCGACGCACAGGAGGTGATCGCTCTGATCAGGAAGGAAGGGCGCACCGGGCTTGCGATCCCCGGGGATCTCAAGGATGAAGCGTTCTGCAAGAAGCTGGTCGAGCAGTCCGTGCAAGGCCTCGGCGGGCTCGACATCCTCGTCAACAACGCGGCACGGCAGCAGACGCGCGCCTCGATCCTCGACGTCTCGTCGGAAGATTTCGACGCGACCATGAAGACCAACATCTACGCGCCGTTCTGGATCATCAAGGCAGCGATGCCGCATCTCAAGCCGGGCTCCTGCATCATCGGCACGACGTCGGAGCAGGCTTACGATCCCTCGCCGGACCTCTACGATTATGCACAGACCAAGGCCGCGACGATGAACTACGTGAAGTCGCTGGCGAAGCAGCTCGCGCCGAAGGGCATTCGCGTCAACGGCGTCGCTCCGGGACCGATCTGGACGCCACTCCAGGTCTCCGGCGGCGCCACGATGGAGAAGCTCGAGAAGTTCGGCGACATGACGCCGCTCGGTCGCCCCGGCCAGCCGGCCGAGCTCGCTTCGATCTATGTGCAGCTTGCCGCGACCGATGCGAGCTACGCGACGGGCCAGGTGTATGGCTCGGCGGGCGGATCGGGACAGCCGTAACGCCATCCACATGAGCGGAGCAGCGCAGACTGCCACTCAGGAACCTTCGCGGTCATCCAAGCTTTACAGGAATGTCATGAAGGATATCACGCTCGAAAACCGATGGCATTAGTTGACGTCAAACCTACCAAGATCGACATCGCGATCGCGGATGAGATCGCTGATCACACCAATTCAGGCCTCGAGCACACCGCGCAGACATTGACCTGGGCCGCCGACGAGCACGTGTTGCTCGCGCTGGCTGCCGCGGGTTGGCTCTACGCTCATCTTCGGCAGCCGCAACAGCGGCCCATTGCAAACCACGTTCTAGCTGTTTCACTGGCGACGGCCGTTCTGCCCCACGTCCTGAAATCCATGTTCGATCAGATCAGACCAGACCGGCTGACCATACGAGGGCACCGACATGGAGTTCCGATCTCGGGACAGGCGCGCGACGCCTTCCCTTCCGGTCACGCGGTTCATATGGGCGCGCTTGCCTCCGCGGCCGGCTTGCTGCCGAAAACCCCGCGTCGGTTGCTACGCGCGGTTGCGGTCGGGCTTTCGCTGACTCGGATTGCGGTGCTCGCGCATTGGGCGAGCGACGTCGTCGCGGGCTTCGTCCTTGGTGCGGCCGTGGAGCGACTGATGCGGCCATGGACGCTGACCAAACCGCGGCGCGGAAACGACGATGGCGGGCGTCGCCATGACTGAATATGTCGTGCGCTTCATCGCCGGCGGCGCGTTCGCAATCCTCGGTGACGCGCTCAAGCCCAAGAGTTTTGGCGGCCTCCTCGGCGCCGCGCCGTCGGTCGCGCTCGCCACGCTCGGCATCGCGGTCGTTCAGCACGGCCCGCGCTACGCTGCGGCCGAAAGCCGGACCATGATTTACGGCGCGGTCGCCCTCGCATGCTACAGCCTCGTCGTCTGCCATCTCCTGATGAGATTTCGGCTCGCGGCGCTGCCCGCCACCATCGTCGCTTTTGCCGTATGGCTCGCAGTCGCCTTCGGCCTGCTCGCGGGTCTTGGAGGTGCCGCCTGATGCTGATCAAGCTGTCATCGTCGTCGCTTCATCAGACGCGCTGGTACGAATACGGCGTTCGCTTCCTGCTCGGTGGACTGGCGACGGTTTTCGCAGGCGTCGTGGGAGCGCGGTTCGGCGCTTCAGCCGGCGGGCTCTTCCTCGCGCTTCCCGCCGTCTTCTGCGCCAGCGCCACGCTGATCGAAAGCCATGAGCGCCGCGCCAAGGAGAAGGCCGGTTTCAGCGGACGGAGGCGCGGACAGCAGGCGGCCGCGCTGGACGCCGCGGGCGCTGGCCTTGGAAGTATCGGCCTCGCAGCGTTCGCGGCCGCGTTCTACGTCACGGTATCGGCAAGCATCATCGGCGCGTTCGCCATCGCCATTCTGGTCTGGGTCCTGGTTTCGGTGTCGGCGTGGTGGCTGAGGCGGACGCTTCGCATCACCTCTCGCCGCACGGAGCACGGACGCCAGGGGCAATCAGCGAGCGGCCGCGGCCTCCCGTAGCATCAGGAAATCATGCATCGCAGCAGCGGTCTGAAGCTGATCGATGCGCGCCACGACAGAATCGCGCTGCTGTCCATCCGGCAAGCCCGACAATTCCTGCTCGAGCCGCAGCTGCTCTGCCTTGAGACGTTGCTCAAATGTATGCGGCTCAGATCGTCTTCGCATCTTCCATCCTCGGTGGTTGCAGCCCCGAGCTGTTGGCCCAGCGCTCGACTTGCTCGATGACCTTCTGATGACTCGGACGCACCGGCTTGGGCGCCTCGGGCTCTTCGGAAAGCTTGCGGGGTAACCTGACTTCCTCCGTCATGGCCTCTTCTCCCTCTCCGAGAGAATGCGCCACCGTCAGAGTTGTTTCAATAATAACTTATTGATTTTAATGGGTATTTTTACTCATCTGGTGATTTTTCCGACTCTTGTGGAACTCGCGCCAGACTCGTTCGTTGAGCAAACTACTCAACTTACTCACTTTGCGTGATCGACCATGAATGACCTTCGCGCCGAGCGCCTCCAGATCATGCTCTCCCCGGAAGAGCTGGCCGCCATCGACGATTTCCGGTTCAAACATCGGATGCCGACGCGGGCGGCAGCGGTCCGCGAGCTCCTCAAGTTCGGATTGGCCGCCGTGGGCGTTGATGCAGTGGCCGGCGTGAAGTCGAGCAGCTTCGGGGTGTTCGGCCGCGGACCCGACGGACACACCGAAGGCGGCAACGACTGATCGAACGTCCCTCGCCAAGCAAAACGACCCCGGCACAGTGGTGCCAGGGCCGTCCTTGGAGATTGCTTCCGGCTCACCGGGGGTATGACAACCGGAAGCAGCCTGTCGACGCTTCGCGCGGGGATTCGTTCCTCGCGAGAACTAGCCGGTCGGCGCGTCGCCGGAATCGTCCGGCATCACGCCTGAGCCCGGCGTCTTGGTGTTATCGTTGAGCTTGGGATCGCGCGTCGCCTCACGCGACGGCGAGCCCTTCGGATCCGTCTTGTGCACGGTTTGCGCGCGTTGCTTGTCGCGCGGTTGATCTTCCGCCCGCTTGTCCTTGACGATGCCGTGGTCGGAATGCGCCATGATGTCCTCTCGCCTCTCCAGATGTCCTGAAGCGCTTACGCGCCGGCACAACGAATGTTCCAGCGCGCGAGGCCCGCAGCGCTAACTATGCGTGGCGTGGATTGCCGCCGATGCATTCTCCAGATGCACCTGCCGCACCGTCGTCACTGTCGCGAACGCGACCGAGACGCCAAAGGCGAGAATGAGCGAAAGAAGAGCCAGACGTGGAGCCATCGCAAAACCTCCTTCTGGAATAATCAACGCGATCGACTGTTCGTGGATGATCCTGGATTGGTTGCTTGCATTCCGTGAGCGGTCTCACATGCAGATTGACGAAGATGCGAGCGTTCACGCATCCTGCGTTCGGAGGACGCGGACCTTTACGGGCGGGATTTCACCATCCAGCCAGTCCTGCTCGGTCGCCAATGCCGTCCAGGCATCCGCCATACGCAAATAGCGCTTGTGGGCGGGCTGCCCTTCCGCGCGCTCGGCGAGCTGAAGGCAATTGTCGGCGTTATCCCTGAACATGTCAGACTGTTTCATACAGAAGATGTGGGGACGGAACTCTCGCTCTGCAATCGCCCTTACCGGATGGTAACGCCAGGGAACTTCGCACGCCATCGGTCATTGGAGATGCATGAGGATTCTCGTCGCGATCATCCTGGCTTTCGTCAGCACCTCGGCGTTCGCCGACAGTAGGGGCGAGCGAACGGCCGGCGACCGCGTGCCGACCGCAACCGATGTCATCAACGGCCTCTACACTTTCAGCCGTTTCCAGCAGGGCCTGCTGGAGAGCACCGACCTGAAAGGCAATGCGGAGGTGAAAAATCTCGCGGCCCTGCGCGCCGAGGAAGCAGGCAAGCGCGACAAGATCCTGAAGCAGATTCAGGACGCGATCGGTGCGGAGCCGCACGCCGGCAAGACGACGTCAGTGAGCGCAAGCCTCGCCGAGCCAGAAAGCGCGGATGGACCAACTTACGTCAGAAGCTTCTATGCCGCGCAAATTCCCGAATATGACTCCGCCATCAGTCTGCTCGAGCGCTATCTGAAAGCGCCCGACAATCCTGCGCTCGCGGCCTTCGCGCGCGAGCAATTGCCGATGCTGCGCACGCAGGTCAAAGATGCGGAGCGCACCATGGCGGACAAATAGCAGCCCTATTTGTCTTCCGGGTGTTGCTGCTGGTTGTCCGGCCGCACCGTACGGTTACTCTCAGGCATCTTGTCCCGGCCGGCATCGCCGTTGTCGTCCCTGCCGCCCGAGGTCGAGGTGCCGCTGCCGCTGGGGTTCGATCTGGTCGCGGTCCCCGTGGTCTGCGAATCAGCGTGTGGCGTGGCGGAGCTTGCGGCGGGGTCGCCGGTCACAGCCCCGCGCCAGCTGGGCGGGCCAGCTTGGCACCAGCTTGGGGCTGGGAGCTCTGGTGCAGGCCAGAATGCCAGCGGCCAGGGCGGCTTTTTCCTGAACGGGATGGAACCATCGTCACTCCTCATCGTTATTTTGACCGGGCTGAGCATGGCAGGTTCCAATTCCAAGCGCCGCAAACGTTGGCGCTTGATTTCGAATTTGGCTGACGCTCTATTTTGACAACTGCGTCACGCCTTGGATTCGGCCGACGCCGCGGGGGAATCAGTATGAGCGACCTCGATCCCGGAACTGCATCACGCTCCGGTCGTCGCGTTCCAAAGCCAAAAAACAACGGTATGTCGGACCCGGATTCCCGGCCGGAATTGCTGCTTGTCTTGCAGGCCATGCGCAGCGGCGATTTTTCGGTGCGGATGAGCGGGGACTATCTCGGCATCGACGGCAAGATCGCCGACACTTTTAATGAAATCATCGCCGCCAACCAGCGCATGGCGCAGCAACTCGAGCTGGTCGGTCAGGTCGTGGGGCGCGAGGGCAAGACCCGCCAGCGCGTGAAGTTCGGCCTTGCCAGCGGCTCCTGGGCCGACATGGAAGGCTCCGTCAACACGCTGATCGACGATCTGCTGTGGCCGACGCGCGAAGTGACGCGCGCGGTCGCGGCGGTGGCGCAAGGCGACCTGCTCCAGACCGTCAAGCTGGACGTCGACGGCCGCCCGCTGCGCGGCGAATTCCTGCAGTCGGCGACCATCGTCAACACCATGATCAAGCAGCTCGGCGTGTTCACCTCCGAGGTGACGCGCGTGGCCCGCGAGGTCGGCACCGAAGGCAAGCTCGGCGGCCAGGCCCAGGTGCCTGAGGTGACCGGCGTCTGGAAGGATCTGACCGAGAGCGTCAACTCGATGGCGAACAACCTGACCAACCAGGTTCGCAACATCGCCGAGGTCACGATCGCGGTCGCCAACGGCGACTTGTCCAAGAAGATCACCGTCGACGTCCGCGGCGAGATCCTTCAGCTCAAGGAAGCCATCAACACGATGGTGGACCAGCTGCGCTCCTTCGCCTCCGAAGTGACGCGCGTGGCGCGCGAGGTCGGCACCGACGGCAAGCTCGGCGGCCAGGCCATCGTGCCCGGCGTCGCCGGCACCTGGAAGGATCTGACGGACTCCGTCAACGCGATGTGCGGCAACCTTACCGCACAGGTTCGTAACATCGCCAATGTGACCACCGCCGTGGCGCGCGGCGACTTGTCCCGCAAGATCACAGTGGACGTGCGCGGCGAAATTCTGGAATTGAAGGACACCATCAACACGATGGTGGACCAGCTCAACGCCTTCGCCTCCGAAGTGACCCGCGTGGCGCGCGAGGTCGGCACCGAGGGCAAGCTCGGCGGCCAGGCCCAGGTGCCAGGTGTGGCCGGCACCTGGAAGGACCTCACCGACAACGTCAACTTCATGGCGTCGAACCTGACCGCGCAGGTCCGCAACATCGCCGACGTCGCGACCGCCATCGCCGGCGGCGACTTGTCGAAGAAGATCACGGTGACCGTCTCGGGCGAGATCCTTCAGCTGAAGGAAACGCTCAACACCATGGTGGACCAGCTCAATGCGTTTGCCGGCGAAGTCACGCGCGTCGCGCGCGAGGTCGGCACCGAGGGGCGGCTCGGCGGTCAGGCCAACGTGCTCGGCGTCGCCGGCACCTGGAAGGACCTCACCGAGAGCGTCAACTCGATGGCGTCGAACCTGACCGCACAGGTCCGCAACATCGCCGAGGTGACGACGGCGGTCGCGGGCGGCGATCTGTCGAAGAAGATCACCGTGGACGTGCGCGGCGAAATCCTGGAGCTGAAAGACACTATCAACACGATGGTGGACCAGCTCAACGCCTTCGCCGGCGAAGTCACCCGCGTCGCGCGCGAGGTCGGCACCGAAGGCAAGCTCGGCGGGCAGGCCCAAGTGCGCGGCGTCGCCGGTACCTGGAAGGACTTGACGGACTCGGTCAACTCGATGGCCTCGAACCTGACCGGCCAGGTCCGTAACATCGCCGAGGTCGCCACCGCCGTTGCGAAGGGCGACTTGTCGAAGAAGATCACGGTGAACGTGTCGGGCGAAATCCTTCAGCTGAAGGAAACGCTCAACACCATGGTCGACCAGCTCAACGCCTTCGCCGGCGAAGTCACGCGCGTCGCCCGCGAGGTCGGCACCGAAGGCAAGCTCGGTGGTCAGGCGCAGGTGACGGGTGTCGCCGGCACCTGGAAAGATCTCACCGACAACGTCAACTCGATGGCGGGCAACCTCACCGCACAGGTCCGAAACATCGCCGAGGTCGCAACCGCCATCGCTGGCGGCGACCTCTCGCGCAAGATCACGGTGGACGTGCGCGGCGAGATCCTTCAGCTGAAAGACACGCTCAACACGATGGTCGACCAGCTCAACCGCTTCGCGGGCGAGGTGACGCGCGTCGCGCGCGAGGTCGGCACCGAAGGCCGCCTCGGCGGTCAGGCCAACGTGCCCGGCGTCGCCGGCACCTGGAAGGATCTCACCGACAGCGTGAACTCGATGGCGGGCAACCTCACCGCACAGGTCCGCAACATCGCCGAAGTGACCACCGCCGTGGCGCGTGGCGACTTGTCCCGCAAGATCACCGTGGACGTGAAGGGCGAAATTCTCGAGCTGAAGAACACCATCAACACCATGGTGGACCAGCTCAACGGCTTTGCCGGCGAAGTGACGCGCGTGGCGCGCGAGGTCGGCACCGAGGGCAAGCTCGGCGGCCAGGCCGAAGTGCCCGGCGTTGCCGGCACCTGGAAGGACCTCACCGACAACGTCAACTTCATGGCCTCGAACCTGACGGCCCAGGTCCGCAACATCGCCGAGGTCGCGACCGCGATCGCCGGCGGCGACCTGTCGAAGAAGATCACGGTGGACGTGCGCGGCGAGATCCTGCTGCTCAAGGACACCCTGAACACGATGGTGGAGCAGCTCCGCTCGTTCGCGGCCGAAGTGACGCGCGTGGCGCGCGAAGTCGGCACCGAAGGCCGGCTCGGCGGTCAGGCCGTCGTGCCCGGCGTCGGCGGCACCTGGAAGGATCTCACCGACAACGTCAACCTGCTGGCCGCGAACCTCACGACGCAGGTCCGCAACATCGCCGAGGTCACCACCGCCGTCGCGCGCGGCGACTTGTCCCGCAAGATCACCGTGGACGTGAAGGGCGAAATCCTCGAGCTGAAGAACACCATCAACACCATGGTGGACCAGCTCAACGCGTTTGCCGGCGAAGTCACCCGCGTCGCGCGCGAAGTCGGTACCGAAGGCGAGCTCGGCGGCCAGGCCCAGGTGCCCGGTGTGGCCGGCACCTGGAAGGACCTCACCGACACCGTCAACTTCATGGCGGCGAACCTGACCGAGCAGGTCCGCGGCATCGTCAAGGTGGTGACCGCGGTTGCGAACGGTGATTTGAAACAAAATCTCACCGTGAAATCGAAGGGCGAAGTGGCGGCGCTCGCCGACACCATCAACAACATGACCGAGACGCTCGCGACCTTCGCCGATCAGGTGTCGTCGGTGGCGCGCGAGGTCGGCGTCGAAGGACGGCTGGGCGGTCAGGCCGACGTGCCCGGCGCGGCCGGCACCTGGAAGGACCTCACCGGCAACGTCAACCTGCTCGCGGCCAACCTCACCTCGCAGGTGCGCGCGATCGCGGAAGTCGCGACCGCCGTGACCAAGGGCGACCTCACCCCGTCGATCCAAGTCGATGCCCGCGGCGAGCTCGCCGAGCTGAAAGACAACATCAACACGATGATCACGAACCTCCGTCTCACGACGGACGTGAACACCGAGCAGGACTGGCTGAAGACCAACCTCGCGAAATTCACCAACATGCTCCAGGGCCAGCGCGATCTCACCACCGTCGGCCGGCTGCTGCTGACCGAATTGTCCCCCCTGGTGAACGCCCATACCGGCGTGATCTACCAGGTCGAGAACGAGGATAGTCCGCGGCTCCTGCTGCTCGCCTCCTATGCCGGCGACGGCGTCTATCCCTATCAGCGCGTGCTCCCGCTCGGCGACGGCCTGATCGGCCAATGCGCCCTCGACAGACGGCCGCGCGTCATCGCCGACATTCCACCCGACGTGGTGCCGATCAACTCGGCGCTGTTCCGCGTCGCGCCAAAGAACCTCGTCGTGCTGCCGGTGCTGTTCGAAGGCCAGGTCAAGGCGGTGATCGAGCTCGCCTCGCTGACCTCGTTCACGACCTCGCAGATGACGTTCCTCGAGCAGCTTACCGACTCCATCGGCATCGTGCTCAACTCGATCGAGGCGACGATGCAGACCGAAGGCCTGCTCAAGCAGTCGCAGCAGCTCGCCGGCGAGCTCCAGACCCAGCAGCGCGAATTGCAGCAGACCAACGACCAGCTCGAGCAGAAGGCGCAGCAGCTCGCCGAGCGCAACGTCGAGGTCGAGCGCAAGAACCAGGAAATCGAGCAGGCCCGCCGCGCGCTGGAGGAAAAGGCGACCGAGCTCGCACTGACCTCGAAGTACAAGTCCGAATTCCTCGCCAATATGAGCCACGAGCTGCGCACGCCGCTGAACTCGATCCTGATCCTGGGACAGCAGCTCACAGACAATCCGGATGGCAACCTCTCGGCCAAGCAGGTCGAGTTCGCCCGCACCATCCATGGCGCCGGAACCGACCTGCTCAACCTCATCAGCGACATCCTGGATCTCTCCAAGATCGAATCCGGCACGGTGACGGTCGACGCCGAGGAGATTTTGACTGCGAACCTGCTCGAGACCGTCGGGCGGCCGTTCCGGCACGAGGCGGAAAACCGCAACCTGTCGTTCAAGATCGACGTCGACCCGAACCTTGCGCGCAGCATCGTCACCGACTCCAAGCGCCTGCAGCAGGTCCTCAAGAACCTGCTTTCCAACGCCTTCAAATTCACCGCCGAAGGCGAGGTGCGCCTGAAGGTCGTCGCCGCGGTTGGCGGCTGGGGCACGGATCATCCGGTGCTGAACTCCGCGCCGGCGGTGATCGCGTTCGAAGTGACGGACACCGGCATCGGCATTCCCCTGGAGAAGCAGAAGCTGATCTTCGAGGCGTTCCAGCAGGCCGACGCCGGCACCAGCCGCAAATATGGCGGCACCGGTCTCGGACTTGCGATCAGCCGCGAGCTCGCAAGCCTGCTCGGCGGCGAGATCCATCTGCGCAGCGCGCCCGGCAAGGGCTCGTCCTTCACGCTCTATCTGCCGCTGAAATATTCCGGCCCGACGCTCGCGCCGCGTGCGCCCGCGCCGCAGCAGTACAGTCAGCCACCGGCGTTGCAAGCGGCCGCGCCCGAACAGCAGCGCGTCATCGAGCAGATTGCCGACGACAGGCTCAATCTCGAACCCGGCGACACCATCCTGCTTATCGTCGAGGACGATCCGCATTATGCCCGCGTGCTGGTCGATCTCGCTCGCGACAAAGGCTTCAAGGTTCTGGTCGCCGCGCGCGGTGCGGAGGCGCTGGAGCTTGCCAAGCAGTATCAGCCGCGGGCCGTTTCGCTCGACGTGTTCCTGCCTGACATGCTGGGATGGACGGTGCTGAGCCAGCTCAAGCACAATCCGCTGACACGCCACATCCCCGTGCAGATCATCACGCTCGACGAGGACCGGCAGCATGCGCTGGCCCGCGGCGCCTTCTCCTTCGTCAACAAGCCGACCACGACCGAGGGCGTCTCAGCCGCGCTGACGCAGATCAAGGAATATGCGCGGCCGCGGCGCAAGCGGCTCCTGATCGTCGAGGACAACGAGGCCGAGCAGCTCTCGATCCGCGAGCTGCTGCATCACGACGACATCGAGATCGTGACGACGGACACCGGCGCCGGCGCGCTCTCGACGCTGCGCGAGGCACCCTGCGATTGCGTGGTGCTCGACCTGCGGCTGCCCGACATGAGCGGCTTCGAGGTGCTGGACCAGATCCGCAACGACGAGAGCCTGTCGAACGTTCCGGTGGTGGTCTTCACCGGCCGCGAGCTCTCGGCGGAGGAGGATGCGGAACTCCACACCATGGCGCGCAGCATCGTGGTCAAGGGCGTGGAATCGCCGGAGCGCCTGCTCGACGAGACCGCCTTGTTCCTGCATCGCGTGATCACGGAACTGCCGGTCGAGAAGCAGCGCATGCTGGAGAAGCTGAACAGTTCCGACGAAGACCTGATCGGCAAGACCGCCCTGCTCGTCGACGACGACGCCCGCAACATCTTCGCGCTGTCGAGCGTTCTGGAACGGCGGGGCATGAAGGTGCTGACGGCCACGACCGGCCGCGAGGCGGTGACGCTGGTCGAATCCAATCCGGAGATCGCCATTGTGCTGATGGACATCATGATGCCGCAGATGGATGGCTATCAGACCATCGGCGTCATTCGCGAAAATCCGGCCTTCGCCCGCCTTCCGATCATCGCGCTGACCGCCAAGGCGATGAAGGGCGACCGTGAGAAATGCCTGGAAGCCGGTGCGTCCGACTACCTCGCCAAACCCGTCAACACCGATCAATTGCTGCTTGCGATCCGCATGTGGCTGCACCGGTGAGTTTGGATCCGCGAATGGACCACGAAAAGGTCAACATCCTCCTCGTCGACGACCAGCCGGCCAAGCTGCTCGCCTACGAGGTGATCCTGAAGGAACTCGGCGAGAACCTCGTGATCGCATCATCGGGCCGCGAGGCGCTGGAGGTGCTGCTCAAGACCGAGATCGCGGTGATCCTGGTCGACGTCTGCATGCCCGAGCTCGACGGCTTTGAGCTCGCCGCGATGATCCGCGAGCACCCTCGCTTCCAGAAGACCGCGATGATCTTCATCTCGGCCATTCAGGTCAGCGACATCGACCGCCTGCGCGGCTACGAGATGGGCGCGGTCGATTACGTGCCGGTGCCGGTCGTGCCGGAGGTGCTGCGCGCCAAGATCAAGGTGTTTGCCGAACTCTACCGCAAGACCCGCGAGCTCGAACGGCTTAACCAGGAGCTCGAGGACCGCGTTCGCGCACGCACGGCCGAACTGGAGAATTCCACCGCGAAGCTGCGCGAGAGCGAGGAGCGGCGCAGCATGGCGATCGCCGCCGGCAAGATGGGATCCTGGGATTGGGACTGGGTCAACGGCGACTGGATGTGGGACGAAGGCCAGTACCGCATCTTCGGCGTGACGCCGGAGACCTTCAATGTCACCTCAGCCAACATCCAGGCGCTGCTGCACCCTGATGACGTCGACCAGTTCGGCCAGGCGATTGCCGCGTTCAATACCGGCGCGCACGCCTATGAAGGCGAGTTTCGCGTCAGCCGGCCCGATGGCGAGGTGCGCTGGTGCGTCGGCACGGCAGCCGCGACAGTGGACCAGGGCGGCCGCGTGGTACGCGTGAGCGGCGTCACCGTGGACATCACCGAACGCAAACGCGCGGAAGAGAGACAAAACCTGCTTGCGCGCGAGGTGGATCATCGCGCCAAGAATGCGCTGGCGCTGGCGCAATCGATCGTGCGCCTCACCCGCGCCGACGAGGTCAAGGCTTACGTCAACGCCGTCGAGGGGCGCATCAACGCGCTGGCGCGCGTGCACACGATCCTGTCGCTGTCGAGCTGGCAGGGCGCCGAACTCTCGAGGCTGATCGACGAGGAGCTCGCGCCCTACTCGCTCGGCGGCCAGATCAAGCTGGCCGGTCCGAAAGTTCAGCTGGTGCCGGCGACAGCGCAGACGCTGGCGCTGGCGCTGCATGAGCTCTTCACCAACTCGGCGAAATATGGCGCGCTCTCGACGCGGTCGGGGCGGCTTGCGATCGGCTGGCAGGTCGAGGACGACCACCTCACACTGACCTGGGACGAAACCGGCGGTCCGCTGGTGAGGACGCCGAAATCCCGTGGCTTCGGCACGCGGAGCCTGCTTGCCAGTGTGGAATCGCAACTCGGCGGACAGGCGGAGTTCGACTGGCGTGCCGAAGGCCTGTTGTGCCGGCTCGAGGTGCCTCTGACGCGGAAGACCGTAGCGCCGGCGGCCGCGAGCAAGTTCGACGCGGCTCCGTCCGAACCCCTTCAGCGGGCCTCAGGCTAGAGCGTTTGCGAGCGAAGTGGGCTCCGAGGAAAGCGCGTGAAAGCGAGAATCCGGAGCCTCGGTTCTGATTCCCTCAGAAACGATAATGCTCTAGCGCGCCGCAGCGACCCTCATCGGCTGCATCGCCTGCGGTTCGTCAGCGACACGTCCTTCCAGCCAGGCTTCCGTTTGCGAAAGCTCGCGCAGCGCCCGCGCGTAACGGCGGGCTGCGCTCCGCTCGGCGCCGCGCGGCAGCCTGCGCGCCTTGCGCAGCATGTCCGCAGCGGCGTTGCGATAGGCCAGCGAGCGATAGAGAAAGACGACCTTACCCATATCGAATGTTCCCGTGTTGATGGCATTCATCCTCGCAAGACCGCCATGAACGTCGGATGAAGCGGGGAATGACAAAATCGTCATGAGAATGGAACCCGCAATCGTCGTGCGCGTTTTATGCCACACCGCGAGGCGGTTCCATGCGCGGGAAAAAGTCGCCGAGCCTCATCTCTCCGACCGGCGTCATCAAGCTGATGACGCATGCGATGATGGGCGCAGCCCTCGGCCTTGTCTTCGGTCTCGCCGTCGTCCTGTTCAATCCGGCGGTCGCGAATTTGCTGAACCACGGCGGGCATTCGGCCGCCATGGTCTTCATCATCACACTGGTGACGACGTTCGCGATCGGCGCGACGCTCACGGGCCTGGTGTTCATCCTCGCCGAGGACAAGGAATTTTGAAGCGCGCGTGACGCGCGCCGAGCGCTTTCATTCGGAACTCCTGCGGCAAATGGCGGTTGGCTGCCTGCGTCAATTCAACCCAGGGAGTTCCCACGCATGAAAACCACCAAGCTCGCTCTCACCGTGATGTTGGCAACCGGCCTCGCCGCCGCTCCGTTCGCCGCGCAGGCCAAGTCGCACAAGGCCAAGCAGGGATCCTCGATGTCCTCGTCGCAGACCACAGGCGCCAACACCAAGTCCTCCAAGGGCGCTGATCCCTCCGGTCAAGGTGGTTCTGGCCCCGGCTCAGACCAAGGGGGCACCATGACGAACAACAAGGGCGGGATGAGCAACACCAAGTGATCTCCGGCCGACAATCAAAGGCCTCGCGGCGACGCGGGGCCTTTCGCTTTGGAGCTGGAGTTTGGAGCTGGATTGGGAATCCTTCCAGCGTCACATCGCTAAGGCGGCCGTCCCGCAGCATTCGCCTTCACGAGATGCTCGAGCTGTGCACGTTTGCGTGCGATCAGGAGCTGCGCTGCGGCATCGTCGAGACCCTCGCGCTGCAATTGCCGGATAGCGGAGCCGAGTTCGAGAATTTCGGCGCGCAGTTTTAGAATCCGGTACGTGTCCGGGTCTTCCTCCACCGCACGCTCCCAAAATTCTCAGCGGCGCGCGATCACGCGCAGCGGACTGCCGGATGTCGTTGCAGGACGAAGGCGTACCCGCTCGCGGACGTCAGGCAAGACATCGCCGCCACCGGCCGCCTTCCATTCGCCGATCAGCAGGTTGATTTTCCGGCGCATATCCATCTGCGCCAGGGCCTTTTCTGTGCAGTCGCGGTCGCGATTGACGAGGTCGCGTACAGACACCTCGATGCCGGCCATTTCGAGCCTCAAGGCGCTGATTTTGCGTCGAATTTCATTAATTCTGTTGTCCATGGCTTGTTAGAACAAAATAAGAACATATAGTCAAGTCACGATTTGAGAACGGAGAGGTCAGATGCAGGTTCAGGGTAAATACGACGCCAGGGTTTTCCTCGCGGAGCAGATGACGCGCGCACAGGGGCTGAGGCTGAAGCGTCTGAGCGAGGAGGCCTATCAGCCCACTCAATACGATCGGGCTCTGTCCTCCACTGAGGCTGCGCGCCGCATTCGAGCGCTGGAAGACGAGATCGAGTTGGCGAACTCCTTCTGAGGAGAGCGCCGCGCTTGGAACGTTGGGTCAGTGATGCGGTTCTTTCCCCGGGCCAAGGGAGAGAGTTGATGGCACGCAAGGCAAAGAAGCGCCGCTACTCACGCAGCTCCGGCAGCGATGTCGAGCGCGAGATGCGTCGTTACAAGAAGGGCACCGCGAAAAGCGGCCCCGGCGGTCGTGGCGGACGCGTGAAGAGTCGCAAGCAGGCGATCGCAATCGGTCTGTCGGAAGCGCGCGCGAAGGGCAAGAAGATCCCGAAGAAAGCGTCGAAGCGAAAGACCTCCAAAAAGAAGACGGCCAAGAAGACGACCAGGAAGACGACCAAGAAGACGACCAAGAAAACGAAGAAGACCTCGAAGCGCAAATCCAGCAAGCGGTAGCGCCGACCCGAGTCAGATCATGCTGCCCGGCATGAAGCAGCGGATCGAAATCCCGAACGCAGTCTTCACCGGCCACACCATGGTGTGGCCAGCCCGGTTTGGCTCCGTGATGACGGCCTCATCAGGCACGTCCACCCACTGCCCGTCGAGCCGCACGCGATAGTGCCCATCGTGCGATTCCCAATCGGGATCGGAAACAGCAAAGCCATCTGCATCCGAGCAGCAGGGCCCGAGATGGCTGCGCAAGCTGTCGAACCAGGGTTTCAGGGGCGAGTTGGCGTAACGGCCATCGTCGCGCCCCAAGGCGCTTCCGGTCGTCAGAACAAGCGGCGCCACGAGCAGCGCACACCTCAGCGAGAGCTTCAATCGATCCATGTCGGCACCGATCAAATGCGAACCACCGGTTCCACAAGAGGGCCGGGCGTTCGAGGTTCCACTCCTGCAATTCGCCTGGGCGTCTTCATTGACGCCAAAGCCCAACACGCGATTCCGAACTGTGACGAGCGAACGCGGCTTTTTCGGACGAACCCGTCATCAAGACTGCCGTTAACGAGAATGTTATCGGCGTCTGTGGGAATCTTCCAGACGTGCACGAAAAAGGCGGCCCGCAGGCCGCCTTTTGAGTTTGCCGCAGGAAGCGCGAGGCTTACGCTAGCGGCACCGCGACGAACCGCGTCGCTTCCTGGCTCTTCACCTGCAACAGCACGCTGTTCTTGCCGGATGACTTGGCCTGCGCCAGCTCGGAGCGGACGTCGCCGACATTGGCGACGGCCTTGCCGCCGACATTGAGAATGACGTCGCCGGTCTGGATGCCGCGCTGCGCGGCGGGTCCCTGCGGATCGACCTCGGTGACGACGACGCCCTTCTGGCCCGCGCCCTGGACGTCGCCGGCCGGCGCCAGGCTGAGACCGAGGCGCGGCGTGCCGGTGTTCGGCTGCGCCTTGCCCTCGCCGGCCTTGGCCTGCCGCTCGTTCGGCAACTCGCCGAGGGCGAGCGTCACCGTCTTGCTCGCGCCATTGTGGAAGACGTCGAGCTTCACGGAGGTGCCCGGCGCCAGGGTGGCAATGGTGCGGGCGAGATCGCGGGAGTCCTTGATCGCGGTACCGTTGACGGCGGTGATGACGTCGCCCGCCTCGATGCCGGCCTTCGCCGCGGGGCTGCCGTCCTGCGGATTGTCCACGATCGCGCCCCGCGCCTCCTTGAGGCCGAGACTGTCGGCGATCTCGGCGCTCACCGGCTGCACCTGGACGCCGAGCCAGCCGCGGGTGACCGAGCCCTTGTCCTTCAGCTGCGCGACGACGAGCTTCGCGGTGGAAGCCGGAATGTCGAAGCCGATACCGACCGAACCGCCGGAGGGTGAGAAGATCGCGGTGTTCACGCCGATCACATTGCCGTTCATGTCGAAGGCCGGACCGCCGGAATTGCCCTTGTTGATCGGCGCGTCGATCTGGATGAAGTCGTCATAGGGACCGTTGCCGATGTCGCGACCGTTGGCCGAGACGATGCCGGCGGTCACGGTGCCGCCGAGGCCGAAGGGATTGCCGACCGCGACGACCCAGTCGCCGATCCGCGGCTTCTGGTCGGAGAATTTGACGAACGGGAAGTCCTTCTTGCCCTCGACCTTGATCAGAGCGAGATCGGTCTTCGGATCGGTGCCGACCACCTTCGCGGTGTAGCTCGTGCCGTCATCCATGGTCACCTGTACCGACTCGGCGTGATCGACGACGTGGTTGTTGGTCACGGCATAGCCGTCGGCGGAGATGAAGAAGCCGGAACCCTCGCCCGTGATCATCTGGTGGCGCTGGCGCGGCATGCCGTTCATGCCACCCGGGCCGCGGAAGCCGAACTGCCGCGAAAACTGGTCGAACGGCGAATCTTCGTCCGAATCCATCCGGTTCTGTTGCAGCATCGCGCTCTTGTCATTGTCCTGGTCGATCCTGACCCGCACCGAGATGACGGCGGGTTTGACCTTGCTGACGAGATCGCCGAAGCCCGGCGGGGTCGCGGCGGCTTCCGCGGCCTGGGCCGGCGCGACGAAGGAGTTCAGACCGAACTGCGACGAAGCGGGAGAGGCAGCCAGCACGGCCACGCCAAGCGCGGCCACGGTGCCCAGCAGCGCAAGCCGGCGCGGCTTCAAGATCTTGCGGGTCGTGGTGGTGTCGGAATTGACGCGATCGTTCATGTCGAAATGTCCATGTTGGGTAAGTCGCCTTGCACCCAACATGGACATCGTCACCTTACGGCGTCCCGTCCGTCCGATTAAATCTTGGCAAAGGTGCCGCGGCCAGCGGCCCGGCCGAAAATCAGGGCTGCATATTTGATGCGGCTCAACACAGGCCACGTGCGCAGTGATAGACTGCGGCCACTGGATGATGTCCATCGGAGGCACGCCATGTACAAAGACATTCTCGTCCACATCCCGACCGAGCGCCCGATGCACGCGGTGATCGACGGCTCGATCTCGCTCGCGGCGAGACTCAACGCGCACATCGACGCGGTCGCCGTCGGGTACGTTGCGAGCAGCACTGCCTACGTCATGGATGGCGGTGCCGCCGTAGCGGCCGTATTCGAGATGGAGCGCGAGCGCGCGCTGGAGCGGGCCGAGGCCGCATTGGCGATATTTCAGAGCGAAGCCAGGAGCGCCGGCATCTCCTGCACCTGCCACCCGCTCGGCGCAATCCCGGCGGATGCAGCCGGCTCGCTCGGCGAGATGGCGCGGCTCCACGATCTCAGCATCGTGCTGCAGCCCGATCCGGCGCAAGGCTCATTCGACAATGATATGCCCGGCGAGATCCTGTTCCAGGCGGGCGGACCAGTGCTGTTCCTGCCCTACACCTTTCGTGGGCCAGTCAAGGCGAACCGGATCGGCATCTGCTGGGATGGCAGCCGCCTCGCCGCCCGCGCGATGCGCGACGCCGCTCCCTTGCTGGCCCGCGCCGAGGAGATCGTGATCATCACGATCAACGAAGCCGACGCCGTTCCCGACGAGGTCTCGGCAAGCCATCTGGCAAGACACCTCGGACGGCGCGGATTGTCGACCCGCACGGTCAGCCTGTCGGCGGCACGCGCCGACATCCAGCCGACCATCCTGTCGCTGGCCGCCGACGAGAGCCTCGACCTCCTGGTCATGGGCGGCTACGGCCACTCGCGGTTGCAGGAACGCTTCCTCGGCGGCGTCACCCGCGCCATGCTGGAAGCCATGACGGTCCCGACGCTGATGTCGCATTGATCGAGAGATGATCCGCAACGGACCGACGCCCTCACGCCGCAGCGGGAGTCTCAAATGGCGCAGTGGCGATGGCGTCGTCCTCGGGTTGCGCATTGCACGCGTCGAAATGCGCCTTCAGCGCAATCTCGGCGAGATATTCGAAATGTTCGGCTTGGCCAAGGAGTTGCCAGTTCTGAAGCGGCCGATAGGCCGCCTGCTGACGACAGAGAGACGCCAGCGCCCGGTAGCGACGTACGTTCTCCATGAGACCCTCCCTCGCATTCACTGAGCCTATTGCCCTGATTTACGTCAGGCCGATGGCGGATATGCAAAACATTTACTGCATGCGAAGCGCCCCGCGCAACCTGGGTTAACGTCTGGAAAACGCGCAGGCCCCCGTTGGTTCCTCTCGGACGACTCCACGTGGAACTCATTGGCTGGACGTAGCGCCGGCGCGCGACGGAGATGCAGATCAGATCAAGATACCGTTCGATCGATTCCGGCCACCCGATGAAATTGCCCTGCATTTCTGCGCAGAACTCTCGCGCGAGGAAGGCCCGCCGCGCTGTGCCGCATGCCCTGTAGAACCCCGGACAGAAGTGGCACGCCAAGGCACGACCAGTGCGACGCCGGCTCTGCCACGCCTGTATGCCGTATTCTACCGGGTGAGCGCGGTCTCGCCGGCCCGGATCGTCTGTGCCGAACCATGTTGCAGCTTCGGAACCCTGCCGGCTTCCGCAGCAGCGCGGATGGCGGCGATGTTGACCGCATAATCCGCGCTGCTCTTGCCGCGGAACACGGCCGATCCAGCCACGAGGGTGTCGGCGCCCGCGGCAGCCACGGCGGCGGCATTGTCGCGCGTAATGCCGCCATCGACCTCGAGCCGGATCGGCCGGCCGCCGATCATGCTTCGAATGCGCCTGATTTTCTCGATCTGGGAGTCGAGGAAAGACTGGCCGCCGAAACCGGGATTGACCGTCATCACCAGCACGAGGTCGAGACGATCAAGCACGTATTCGATCGCGGCTTCCGGTGTAGCCGGACACAGGCTGACACCAG
Source organism: Bradyrhizobium sp. Arg816 (assembly GCF_029989365.1). GTDB lineage: Bacteria > Pseudomonadota > Alphaproteobacteria > Rhizobiales > Xanthobacteraceae > Bradyrhizobium. The sequence continues at coordinate 286,699 of NZ_JAPRAQ010000007.1, forward strand.
CCTTCTTGCCGAGCGCGCGGATGGCCTGGAGCGAGCGGTCCAGATGCGGGCCGGCTTCGGCATGGACCGTGATGACGTCGGCGCCTGCCTTTGCGAACGCCTCCAGATAGGGATCAACAGGCGCGATCATCAGATGCACGTCAAAGATCTTCGCCGTCGCCGGCCGGATCGCCTTGATGACGTCGGCGCCATAGCTGATGTTCGGCACGAAGTGTCCGTCCATGACGTCGCAGTGGATCCAGTCGGCACCGGCAGCATCAATAGCCCTGATCTCCTCACCGAGGCGCGCGAAATCTGCGGCCAGGATCGAAGGCGCAATGAGGATTTCTCCCGTCATGGCGTCGCACTCCTCTGCGCGTCCGCACCACCGCTGAAAACGCGACTCGCAAGGACATCCGTCGGATCGATCGTCTCGAGATCGACGACATCGAGCATCCGGTTGAGATCGGACACCAGGCGATCGGCCTGCCGGAGGCGGATACGATCGACCGCATTGCGGATCGAGCGCGCATTGGAGAAGAACGGCTGGGTCCGGCGTAGCGCGATGTATGTCTCGAACGCCTCGCGCGCGGCGGCCGAGAAGCGATAGCCGCGCTCCTTCAGCATCAGCTCGGCGATCACCAGCAGCTCGGCTTCGGCATAGTCCGGGAAGTCGATGTGATGGGCGATGCGCGAACGGAAGCCCGGGTTGGAGGCAAAGAAGCTCGTCATCCGCTCGCCATAGCCGGCGAGGATCACGACGAGGTCCTCACGCTGGTTCTCCATCACCTGGAGCAGGATCTCGATCGCCTCCTGGCCGTAATCGCGCTCGTTGTCGGGCCGGTGCAGATAGTAGGCCTCGTCGATGAACAACACGCCGCCCATCGCCTTCTTCAATATCTCCTTCGTCTTCGGCGCGGTATGGCCGATATACTGGCCGACGAGATCGTCGCGCGTCACCGAGATCACCTGCCCGCGCCGCACGAAACCGAGGCCGTGCAGGATCTTCGCCATGCGCAGCGCAACCGTGGTCTTGCCCGTGCCGGGATTACCGGTGAACGACATGTGCAGCGTCGGTGGCGACGATGCCAGCCCCGCACGCTGGCGGATGCGCTCGATCAGCAGCAGTGACGCGATCTCGCGCACGCGGTTCTTGACCGGCCGGAGGCCGATCAGCTCCTGCTCGAGCTGTTGCAGTGTGTCTGTGATTCCGGCCGCCTCGGCCTCCTTGCGGAGATCGAAACTGGTCTCGCTCGTTTCAGCGGTCGTCGCATGAGGGACATCAAGCATCGGCACCTCGAAGAAAAGAGCTTCGCCGCGGGGCAGCGGCGAAGCAGTGGTCCGCCAAGGAAACGGAGCAGGGAGTGCTCCGCGCGGAGAGGAGTGACTAGGTCGACGCGTGCGCGGCCGGCCGGCGCACGGTGGTGTAGCGGATCACGCGTCCGCCCACCTCCTGCCGCACCAGCTCGAACTCGGCTTCCTGCGGCGGGCGGTTGACGAGGAACGAGATCCGCACCGATTCCCAGCCATGGCTGGAGTCGAATCCACTGATGCGGATGTAGCGGTCGCCGTAAACCCTGCGGCATTCGGCAAGCTCCATCATCACGCCGGCGGCGTCCTGGAGGTCGAACATCGGCAGGCCCCACATCTCCCAATAGGTGTTGCGGGGATGCGGATCGTCGGTGAACTCGATATTCACCGCCCAGCCATTGGTCAGGCAATACTGCACCTGCTTGGTGATCTGGTCGTCGGTCAGATCAGGCAGGAACGAGAAGCAGCCCTGGGTCAGTTTCATGTCAAAACTCCTCAAACGGTTTCCAGCGCGGTCGGTACGAAGTCCGGCGTGTCGGTCGATTGATAGTTGAAGGTGACGTCCTTCCAGACCTCGAGCGCAGCCTTCAGCGGCGTGCAGGTCTCGGCTGCCCTGGCCAGGATCTCCGGACCTTCATGGACGTAGTCGCGCCCCTCGTTGCGGGCGAGGATCATCGCCTCGAGCGCCACGCGGTTGGCAATCGCGCCAGCCGTAATGCCCATGGGATGGCCGATGGTGCCGCCGCCGAATTGCAGCACGACGTCCTCGCCAAGGAGATCGAGCAGCTGGTGCATCTGGCCGGCATGGATGCCGCCGGAGGCGACCGGCATCATCTTGTTCAGGCTGGCCCAGGACTGGTCGAAGAACAGCCCGTGCTCGAGCTTGGTCGGATTGAAGTCTTCGCGGCAGACGTCGTAATAGCCGCGCGTGGTGTTGGGATCGCCTTCGAGCTTGCCGACCACCGTGCCGGCATGGATGTGGTCGACGCCGGCGAGCCGCATCCACTTCGCGATGACGCGGAACGACACGCCGTGGCTCTTCTGCCGGGTATAGGTCGAGTGACCGGCGCGATGCAGATGCAGGATCATGTCGTTGCGTCGTGCCCATTTCGCCATGGACTGGATCGCGGTGTAGCCAATCACGAGATCGATCATGACGATGCACGACCCGAGCTCTTTCGCGAACTCCGCGCGCTCGTACATGTCCTCCATCGTCCCCGCGGTGATGTTCAGGTAGGTGCCCTTCACCTCGCCGGACGCCGCCTGCGCGCGGTTCACGGCCTCCATGCAATAGAGGAAGCGGTCACGCCAATGCATGAAGGGCTGCGAGTTGATGTTCTCGTCGTCCTTGGTGAAGTCGAGCCCGCCCTTGAGCGCCTCGTAGACCACGCGACCATAGTTGCGCCCGGACAAGCCGAGCTTCGGCTTCACCGTCGCGCCCAGCAGCGGCCGGCCGAACTTGTCGAGCCGCTCACGCTCGACCACGATGCCGGTCGCCGGGCCCTGGAACGTCTTCACATAGGCGACCGGGAAGCGCATGTCCTCCAGACGCAGCGCCTTCAGCGGCTTGAAGCCGAACACGTTGCCGATGATCGAGGCCGAGAGGTTGGCGATCGAACCCGGCTCGAACAGGTCGAGGTCGTAGGCGATGTAGGCGAAGTACGAGCCCGGCGTGCCGGGCACCGGATCGACGCGGTAGCACTTTGCGCGATACTTCTCCGCAGCGGTCAGGCGATCGGTCCACACCACCGTCCAGGTCGCGGTCGAGGATTCGCCGGCAACCGCCGCTGACGCCTCGATGGGGTCCACGCCCTCCTGCGGCGTCACGCGGAACAGCGCGATGACATCGGTGTCCTTCGGCGTGTAGTCGGGCTCCCAATAGCCCATGCGCGCGTATTCCATCGTGCCAGATCGATAGCGCTCTTTGCCGCGGACAGTTCCTGCGTGTGCATTCATGGCTCTCTCCTGCTCTTCTCTCTCTGAATGATTAGGCGGCGACCGGCTCACGGGTGCCGATGCGCGGGTCGAGCTCGCCGGCGCGATAACGCCGCGCCATCTCGCTCAAGGGAATGACCTTGATCTTGCCGGCGTGGCCCGCGGTGCCGAACTGCTCGAAGCGATCGCGGCAGAGCTCGCGCATCGCATCCATCGCAGGCTTGAGGAATTTGCGCGGATCGAACTCGGAGCGCGTTTGCGCGGCGACCTTGCGGAACACCGCGGTCATCGCCAGGCGACAGTCGGTGTCGATGTTGACCTTTCGCACACCGCTCTTGATGCCACGGACGATCTCCTCCACCGGCACGCCCCAGGTCTGCGGCATCTCACCGCCGAACTGATTGAACATGTCCTGGAGTGGCTGCGGCACCGAAGAGGAGCCGTGCATCACGAGATGCGTGTTCGGCAGGCGGCGGTGAATCTCCTCGACCACCCGCATCGCCAGGATGTCGCCATCAGGCTTGCGGCTGAACTTGTAGGCGCCATGCGAGGTGCCCATCGCGATCGCGAGCGCATCGACCTTGGTGGCGCGGACGAAGTCGACGGCCTGGTCGGGATCGGTGAGGAGCTGGTCGTAACTGACCTTGCCCTCGACGCCGTGGCCGTCCTCCTGCTCGCCGCCGCCATGCTCGAGCGAGCCGAGCACGCCGAGCTCGCCTTCGACCGAGGCGCCCACCCAATGCGCGAGATCGACGACGCGGCGGGTGATCGCGACATTGTAGTCGTAATCGGCGGCGGTCTTGGCGTCGGCCTTGAGCGAGCCGTCCATCATCACCGAGGTGAAGCCATGGGCGATGGCGCTGGCGCAGGTCGCCTCGTCATTGCCGTGGTCCTGGTGCATGCAGAGCGGAATGTCCGGATAGGTCCGCTCCAGCGCGTCGATCATGTGCGAGAGCATGAGATCGCCGGCATAGCTGCGTGCGCCGCGCGAGGCCTGGATGATCACGGGCGCATCGACCTCGGCCGCGGCCTGCATGATCGCAATACCCTGCTCCATGTTGTTGATGTTGAACGCCGGCACCGCATAGCCGTGGCTGGCGGCGTGATCGAGCAGCTGACGAAGGGTGATACGGGCCACGAAAGTTCCTCCTGTTATGGCTTGCCGGCGCGGGTGATCGCCCGCCGGGCGGCTTCGGCAACGCTTTGCGGCGTGATGCCGAATTCGCGGTAAAGCACCGATGCCGGCGCCGAGGCGCCGAAGCCGCGCATGCCGACGAACTCGCCGTCAGCGCCGATCCAGCGATGCCAATCGCCGGCGACTGCGGCCTCGATGCCGACGCGCGGGGCGGTGCCGAGCACGCAGGCGCGGTAGTCCTCCGGCTGCTCCTCGAACAGTGCGAAGCATGGCGCGGAGACCACCGCGGCGCGGATGTGTTCCGTCGCGAGCAGGCGAGCGGCTTCCAGCGCGATCGAGACTTCGGAGCCGGTCGCCATCAACGTGACGTCGCGACCGCCGTCCGGCGAGACGATGAGGTAGGCGCCGCGCGCGACACGGTTCCTGCCGCGCACGTCGCTGCGGAATGTCGGCAGCGCCTGACGCGACAGGCACAGCACGGAGGGGCGATCTTCCGCCTCGAGCGCGCAGTCCCAGGCTTCCAGCGTCTCGACCGCGTCGGCGGGGCGGAACACCAGAAGATTCGGGATGACGCGCAGCGCCGCGAGATGCTCGACGGGCTGATGCGTAGGACCGTCCTCGCCAAGACCGATGGAGTCGTGGGTCATCACATGGATGACGCGCAGCCTCATCAGCGCAGCAAGACGGATCGCCGGTCGGCTGTAGTCGGAGAAGGCGAGAAAGGTACCGCCATAGGGGATGAACCCGCCATGCAACGCGAGGCCATTCATCGCGGCGGCCATGCCGTGCTCGCGAATTCCGTAGTGGATGTAGCCGCCGGCGAACGCTCCACGCGCCACCGCAGTCTGCGCTTTGGCATGCGTGAGGTTCGAATGCGTCAGGTCCGCCGAGCCGCCGACCAGTCCGGGAATTGTCCCGGCGATGCCGTCGAGCACCTGTTGCGAGGCTTGCCGCGTCGCCAGCTTCGGACGCTCGCTGGCAAAGCGCTCGCGCAATTTCGCCGAGGCCTGGGCATAGGCCTCCGGCAGGGCAACGGCCTTGCCCTCGATGAACAGTTCGCGCTGCGCGGCCGTCGCGCATTCGTAGCGGTCGAGCCAGGCAAGACGCTCGACCTGCCCGCGCTGTCCGATCATCCGCCATGCCTTGAGGATCGGGATCGGCACCACGAAAGGCTGATAGTCCCAGCCGAGCGCCCGCCGCGCCGCCGCCGTTTGCTCGGTGCCGAGCGGCGCACCATGCGCCTTTTCGGTGCCCTGACGGTCCGGCGCGCCATAGCCGATGATGGTGCGGCAGGCGATCAGCGACGGTCTTGTGCTCTCACGCTCTTCGGCAATCGCCTGCGCAACCGCTTCGGGGTCGTGGCCGTCGACACTGCGGACCGACCAGCCGGACGCCGCAAAGCGCGCGAGCTGATCATCGGAAGTGGCCAGCGACGTCGGCCCGTCGATGGAGATACCGTTGTCGTCGAACAGCACGATCAGCCGGCCGAGCTGGAGATGACCGGCGAGCGAGATCGCCTCCTGGCTGATGCCTTCCATCAGGCAGCCGTCGCCCGCGATCACATAGGTGAAGTGATCGACCAGGCCGTCGCCATGCCGCGCATTGGCCATGCGCTCGGCGAGCGCCATGCCGACTGCCGTCGCAATCCCCTGCCCCAACGGTCCCGTCGTGGTCTCGACGCCAGGCGTGTGGCCGTATTCCGGATGTCCCGGCGTCTTCGAGCCCCACTGCCGGAATGCCTTGATGTCATCGAGGCTGACGTCGCCGCCGGTGAGATGCAGCAGCGCGTAGAGCAGCATCGAACCGTGGCCCGCCGACAGCACGAAGCGATCGCGGTCCGGCCAGTTGGAGTGCGCGGAGTCGAACTTGAGGAACCGCGAGAACAGCACGGTTGCGACATCGGCCATGCCCATGGGCAGGCCGGGATGGCCGGACTGCGAGGTCTCGATCGCGTCGACCGCGAGGAAGCGGACGGCGTTGGCGAGATCGCTGTGTGTGACTGGCGTGATGTCGGCTTCAGCGTGGACGGAGATGTTCATCGGATTCTCTCCTTGTTCACTTCAGATTTCGCTTGCGCTCGATCAGCTGCATGATCAGCGGCGTCAGGATCAGCTGCATCGCCAGATCGAGCTTCGCCCCGGGACACACGATGGAGTTCGCGCGGGACATCCAGCTGTGGGGAAGCATCGACAGCAGATAGGGGAAGTCGATGCCGCGCGGATTCTTGAAGCGGATCACGACCATCGATTCGTCCGGCGTCGGGATCCAGCGCGCGATGAACGGATTGGAGGTGTCCACCGTCGGCACGCGCTGGAAATTGATGTCGGTCTCGGTGAATTGCGGGCAGATGTAGTGGATGTAGTCGGGCATCCGCCGCAGAATGGTGTCGGTGACGGCCTCGGTCGAATAGCCGCGGGCGCTGCGGTCGCGGTGCAGCTTCTGGATCCATTCGAGATTGATGACCGGCACGACGCCGATCTTGAGATCGGCGTAGCGCGCGACATTGACCTTGTCGGTGACGACGGCGCCGTGCAGACCCTCGTAGAACAACAGGTCCGAGGTTTCCGGCAGCCGCTCCCATTCGGTGAAGGTCCCGGGCGCCGCACCGTGCAGTGCAGACTCCTCGGCATCGTGGACATAGTGCCGCGTCGTCGCGGTGCCGGTCTCGCCATAGTCGCGGAAGGCACGCTCCAGCTCCTCGAACAGGTTGGTCTCGGGGCTGAAATGGCTGAAATGCTTGTTGCCGCGTTCGGCTTCCTTCGCCATCTGCGTGCGCATCTCGGCACGATCATAGCGATGGAAGGCGTCGCCTTCGATGTAGACGGCGTTGACCTTCTCGCGGAAGAAGATCTGCTCGAACGTCTTCTTGACCGAGGTGGTACCGGCGCCGGAGGAGCCGGTGATGGAGATGATCGGATGCTTCCTGGACATGGGTCGCCTCGCTCACAGCCGGAAGAAGCCGCGCCGCGCGAACAGCGGTGCGGAGATGCTGGCGACCAGCAGCGGATCGCAATGCAATTCCTCGACGCGCCGCACCTCGTTGCTCGAGCCCATGATCAGCGGCACGCGCTGGTGCAGGCTCTGCGCCGATAGCTCGAGGATGCGCTCGCGCCCGGTCGTGGCGGAGCCGCCAGCCTGTTCGACGATCATGGCCATCGGGTGCGCCTCGTAGGTGAGGCGCAGGCGACCGTCGCCATAGCCGGGGCGCGCGTCTGAGGGATAGAGGAACACCCCCCCGCGGGTGAGGATTCGGTAGGCCTCAGCGACCAGCGAGCCGATCCACCGCATGTTGAAATCGTGGTTGGCGGGCCCTTCGACGCCGGCAAGACATTCGTCGACGAAGGCGCGGACCGGCGAATCCCAGTGGCGGCGGTTCGACGCATTGATTGCGAATTCTTCGCACGTCTCGGAGATCTGCACGGCGCTGCGCGCGAGGCGAAAGCAGCCCGCCCTGCGATCGAGCGTGAAGATGTCGACGCCGTCGCCGAGCGTCAGCACCAATGAGGTCTGCGGCCCGTAGGTGACGAACCCCGCAGCAAGCTGCGCCGAGCCGCGCTGATGGAAGGCGAGAGTGAGATCATCCGGGGCGGGCAGGATCGAGAAGATCGTGCCGACGGTCATGTTGATGTCGATGTTGGAGGAGCCGTCGAGCGGATCAATCGCGACGCAGATTTTTGCCTCGCGGTCGCCGATTTGCGGCTCGCGCATCTCCTCCGACGCGAGCGCTGCGATCGGCAATCTGCTGAGACAGCGGCGCAGGATCGCATCCGCCTGGAGGTCGAGGTCGCGCTGGAGATCGCCGTCGCTGTTGCGGCCGGTGGTCAGTCCCGATGCGTCCGCGAAATCGCCGGTGGCGACGAGGTCGGCGATCTCGATCGCCGCCGCCGCGATGGCGTCGACTGCGGCTGCCACGGCCAGCGCATGCGGCGCCGTCTCGGAATACCGTTGAAGGTGGTCGTCCAACCTGAGTTGCCCGGTCATCTGCGTCCATCCCCTTGCGGGCGCCGCATCCAGTTCCCTCCCCGCTGGAGGTCGGTGCGGTCGGTCCCAACACGAGGAGATTGACAGGGGTGGCTTAATAAGGAAAATTTCTATTCATAATGAGTGCCAAAGAATTTTCTTATAATGGCCCAGGCCACGCGGCGGCCCAGCTCCGGCATCTGACGATCCGGCAGCTCCGCTCGCTTGCGGCGCTCTCGGCGAAGGGCAGCGTCACCGCGGCCTCGAGCCAGCTCGGCCTGACCCAGCCAGCCGTCACCCAGCAGCTCCGGCAGCTTCAGGACCTCGCCGGCCTGCCGCTGGTGCAGCGGACCGGTGACGGCATGCTGCTGACGGAGGCTGGCAAGGAGGTGCTGGCGCTCGCCGAGCGCGTCGAGGCCGCGATCATGGATTGCCAGGGCGCGCTCGATCTGCTCGCTGGACGGACCGGCGGCACGGTGCATCTCGGCGCGGTCTCGACCGCAAAGTATTTCGTGCCGCATGCGATCGCGGCGTTCTCGAAGCGCTATCCCAAGATCGAGATCAAGCTCACGATCGGCAATCGCGAGGAGATCCGCGAGGCCATGCACGGCTACGATCTCGATTTCGCCGTGATGGGTCGGCCACCGGCCGACGTCAGCGTCGACGTGCGTCAGCTCGGGCGCAATCCGCACATCATCGTCGCGCGCAAGGGACACTGGCTGGGGAAGGATTCCGGCCTCAACCTGACCGACCTCGTGCACGAGACCTTCCTCACCCGCGAGCCGGGGTCAGGCACGCGCACGCTGATGGAAGGCATGTTCCAGAGATCCGATCTCGAGCCGATCATCGGCATGGAGATGAGCAGCAACGAGACCATCAAGCAGGCCGTCATCGCCGGGCTCGGCATCGCCTTCATCTCGGCCCACACGGTGGCGCATGAGCTCGCCGAAGGCCGCCTCATCGTGCTCGATGTCGCCGGTTTGCCGATCGTCCGGCAATGGTACGTGATCCGCCGCAGCGACAAGGTGCTGCTGCCACCGGCGCAGGCGATGTTCGATTTCCTGGGCTCCGAGGGCTCGAACTATTTGCCCGACGTGCCCGAGTTCGGCGGGCAATAGCCCACCGATATTCAGCCCATCAGCTTCATGGCAACTGTTGCCGCCAGAATGACGATGATCTGGAGCAGACGCTCCGTCGTGAAGATGCGGTTGAAGGTGGTCATCGCTGGTCCCGGCCGACGTAGGAGATCTCGATCGGTCGATTGCTAGCACACGCGGGCGCCGAGATAACTCCGTAGTCGCCACGGATCCTGCCGGCGCGCCGAAACATGTGATCGCTTGGAACCCGACAAGTTTCGAACGATTCAAATCATCCTGCGCGGAATGGCAGCACGGTCGCTGTGTTCATCAAACGGCACGGCGGCCGGGGACGACCGCCGCGCCACAGCCCTTCGCGCCATCGCAGGACGCGCGCACCGGGACGGTCGGCTATTTCGCCAACAGCACCTCCGTCGCCACCAAGTCGAACACGCCCATCGTCAACATCCCGCAATCGCTTTCCGTCATCACCCAGCAGCAGATCCGCGACCAGAATTACCAGGGCTTGACCGATGTCACGCGCTACGTCCCGAGCGTCGCCGTCCACCAGGGCGAGGGCAATCGCGACGAACTCGTCATCCGCGGCGTCGATTCCAGCGCGAACTTCTTCGTCAACGGTTTTCGCGATGACGTGCAGTACTTCCGCGACTTGTACAACGCGCAGAGCATCGAGGTGCTGAAGGGCCCGAGCGCGCTGACCTTCGGCCGCGGCGCCGGCGGCGGCGTGCTCAACCGCACCCTCAGGGAGGCCGACGGCACCCGCATCTATGAAGCCACCGCGCAGACGGGATCGTGGGGCGACCGCCGCGTCACGCTCGACGCGGGACAAGCGATCAACGAGAACGTCGCGGCGCGGCTGAACGTGTTCTACGAGGGCAGCGATGCGTTCCGCGACTTCAATCATCTCGAGCGCTACGGCATCAACCCGACCGTCACCCTGAAGCCGGACGATTTCACCAAGATCAAGCTGTCTTACGAATATTACCTCGACGGCCGCACCGCAGATCGCGGCAATCCCTCGCAGAGCCTTCCCGGTGGCGTCACGCGCTTCAATCCAACGACGCCGGTTGCGCCGAACGGAAACCTTCAGACGTTCTTCGGCAGCCCCAGCCTCAATACCGCGCAAGCGACGGTGCAGACCGGCATGGCGATCATCGAGCACGATTTCCAGAACGGACTCTCGGTGCGCAACGGCACGATCGCGGCCGACTACCAGAAGTTCTACCAGAACGTCTATCCCACGGGCGGGCCGCTCGCCGGTGCCGTCAATCCGGCCGACACCGCAGTCAATCTCGGCGCCTATCAGCACACGACCAACCGCGACAACGTCTTCAGCCAGACCGACTTCACCTACAAGGGCTGGACCGGGCCGATCGCGCACACTGTGGGCTTCGGCACCGAGTTCGGCCGCCAGACCGGCGTCGATATCCGCAACACCGGCGTCTTCCCGAACGGCACCAACACCATCGTGCAGAACCCGTTCGCGCCGACCTATTTCGGGCCGGTCAACTTCGTCCACCACTTCACCGGCACCAACACCGATGGCGTCACGACACCGGATTCGAACAGTAAATATGCGCTGAACGTCGAGTCCGGCTACCTGCGCGACACCATCGAGTTCTCGCGCGCGCTCCAGCTCATCGTGGGCACGCGGTTCGACCGCTTCGAGATGTCGGCGCTGGACATGAACACCAACCTCAACCGCAATCGCACCGACAATCTGGTGTCGCCGCAGGCGGCCGTGATCCTCAAGCCGATGCAGAGCATGTCGGTCTACACCGCCTACAGCATCTCGTACCTGCCCGCCTCCGGCGACCAGTTCTCCTCGCTCAACGACGGCACGCTGATCCTTCAGCCGCAGAAGTTCGAGAATACCGAGGTCGGCATGAAGTGGAACATCAATCCGATGTGGGCGGCCGCGCTCGGCATCATCTATTTCGGCGATTCCTTTGCATCGTCGGATGACACGGTGAGACTGCCGAGCTCGTGCGCTTCGATGCCGGCGTCTACGCGACGATCGACGCCAACTGGCGCGCGCAGCTCACGGTCGAGAACATCTTCAACCGCGGCTATTGGGCGTCCGCCGACGGCAACAACAACATCTCGCCCGGCCAGGGCCGCACAGTGAGGGTCCAGGCGAGCTACCGGTTCTGACGGCTAGGGCGCGAACGTCTGCGTCCCATCGCGTGTCATTCGCGCTATTCGTCATCGATACGAATGCCTGCGATGGTTAACGATCAGGCAGCGAGCGGGGCGGCGTAATCCGCGCGTGCGGCAAAATAGGCTTCCAGCTCCGACAGCGCCCGCGCTTCCCACTCGCTCGCCTGCTCCAGCAGCGACCAGCTCTGGCCCGGGCGGAATGCAGCGGTCTGGCGATAGAGCGATGCGATGCCGCGATAGCGGCGCACGTTCTCAAAGATAGCGTGACCGTTCATGTTCAAAAACTCCCTCGTCATTCCCGGGGGAGAAATTGCGGCCAAATCTTTTTCGAAAAGTTAGCGGCGCGCACCAAGCTCGCGGATGGTTGCCGGACTGTTGCGCCGGTGCAACGCGCCGCTTCCGCGCGAAGCGGATTTATTGCGAATTCGTTGCCGTGCTCTCGCCCGAAGGCTTGAGTCCACCGCGGCTGATCATTGCCATCGTCTCGCGGCAGAGATCGGCAAGGCCGATCAAGAGCACCGCGAGCAGGCAGAACAGGTTGATGGAATCCGCGCCCGCGCTGGAGAGCGGCATGAACTGGAAGAACGGCGGGATGAACGCCCACCACACCAGCGGAACGGTGAGCAGCGCGGCGAACGCCGCCGCCGGCGCGCCCGCGACGATTCCGAGCACGAACAGGCTGGGCAGGAACGCCGCGAAATAGAGCTTTGCGCCGAGCGCGACGCAGACGCCTTGAAGCGCGGCCGACATGGCGACGACGACAAATCCGAGCAGAAACGCCTGCCACGACCATGGCCGTACTCGCGGTACGCCAACCAGTCCCGCACGCCTCATCAGCCTCCCCCTGCCGCCCGTTAACCGGGCTCGCTTGCGACCAAAGTACTACAGCGGTGCGGAAACCGCGAGGCGGAAATTGCACCGTCCAGGGCTCCGTATTCGAGGCTGGTAAACGGCCGCAGCGCACCACCGCCCATCTCCGGCCGTCGCCTGCACCCGGCCGAAGCCGGATGCATGCGGTCGTGGCCGCTTCGTCGAGCCGAAGCCCGTGCGCGGCCTAGTACGCACCAACCTTCCCGGCGCAGGCAGACCCATTCGGACCATAGACGGGGTCGTTCAGCAGCATGTCGATCTCGTTCCGCCAGACGGGCGGCACTTCGGCTACTTTGTCGTCGAGACGCATGATCGGCACGGCATCCGTGCCGTAGAGGTAGTCCAGCCACATCTTGAACCAGAGAAAGGCGTTATTTCCGTTCGCGTGGGTCTGGTAGCACTGATACATCTCGACCCAGCTAAATCCGGCGATCGGATAAGCACCCTGCGTGATCGGATTCGGAACGAGACCCTCGATGCTCCACTGCAGGGGATTGCCGCGCTCCGCCGCGCTGAAGTGCGGGATCGCCGTGGCCATCGTGACGTAACCGCCCTGTATGGTCGGAGGCTGGAATGCCCCCGTGGCCGCGGTGAGGTCCCATTGCGACTGCAGGTTCGCCGTTCTGGGTCCGGTCAGGTCGATCGGCGCCAGGAACTCCAGATTGGCATAACCGATCGCACCATTGGTCGAGTTCACCAGCGCGACGACTCCGCTGTTGCCGCTGGCGCTGGCGAAGCTGCTGCCAACCGGACCCACAATGGCCCTGCCGCACTGATCGGCAGGAAATTGATCCGGCCAGTTCGACAGGCTGGCACCGGTCGGCAAGGGTAGAGCCGTGCAAGCAGTCGAATGATCGGTCCACGGATAAGCGTAGGACACGAGCGTCGGGTCGGCCTCGCTCGCGGGGCCGAATTCGTAGCGGCACTGCTCCGTCATCGCGTTGGAGAGCAGGAAGGAGGCCTGAGAGCTGTCCGAGCGATGGACGAAGGTGATCTGGCCGGTGCCGAGAACGACGCCATTATTGTTCACAGTCAGCAGCGGATTATTCCACTTGGTGACATGTCCGGACACGATGCCGCACAACGCCTTGCGCGAGAGATTGAGGCCACTGGTTCCCTCCAACGGCGCCACGGGGAGGATATTCAGAACAGCGCCCGTGCCATCCTTGCCGTTGAACCCGATCCCGACGGCGCGAACCAGCGTCGGAATCTAGATGACGTTGCCGAAGCGTGCAGGATTGCCAGCCGCATTCCACGCCGCGATGTCGGCGGGCGTGAGCACGTCGTCGCTGAAGGCGAACTGGACGCCGTCGTAATCGGAGATCTTGTTCACAGCAATGGTTGAATCGGCATAAGTGACCGCGCCCGACGCCGGCACGCCGATATCGGCAACACGATTGGTGCGCAGAACCAGCTTGCCGTTGCCCGTCGACGTCGGAGCGTAGAGTACCAGACCGCCGTAACCACTGCTGTTGAATGCGGGACAATGCGGCGCTTTTGGTGTTTTGGGAGGCGTCCCCAGGCTGCCTTGCGCCTGATTGTACTTGCAGTCCATCAGGTGACGATACAAAAGCTGAGAGAGCGACGCGCCGGCGCCGAATGCGTAGGATTGCGCCTGCGCGGCGTTCGTAGTGAGGCCCGTGCAGATCAATGCAGCAGAGGCGCACAAGATCGATTTCCTCATCCCTGTTCTCCGTTGTCGTTAATTTCGCCTCCGGCACCGCCGCAGGACGAACGCGCCATTCGGGCGCCGACAACAACCTAAGGATGCTGCGTGAAGGACATGATACTATATCATAAAACATACCATAACTAAGTTGTGAGCCTGCGTTCGCGCCGCAATTGACGCGTGTTTTCCGAACGATGGGAATACCGCGCCACTCTGCCGCAGCGGACCTGTCGTCGAGCTGTCACGTCGCATCTTCGCTCTCTTTCACCATAGAGAGCCCCGCTCGGAACAGCGCGCGATCCGATCACAGTGGTTACTCTGTCGCCGCATAGAGCAAGCCCGCGACGGGCAGAGCAAGGCCAATGGCCGACGCCAGCGTCCAGCCGCCTTGCGCGAAGGCCCAGGCGCCGACCGCAGAGCCGGCAGCGCCGGCGGCGAAGAACGTCGCCATATAGAGGCCGTTGAGACGGCTGCGGTGCTCATGCCCGAGCAAGAAAATGGCGCGGAAGCCGAGCACGACGTTACCCTGGACACCGATATCGATGGCGATCGCGGCCACGACCAGGCAGGCGAGATTGAGCATCGAGCCGGCCGCACCGATATAGGTCACCAGGAAGCCGGCGGCCGCGAGCAGCATGGCGACCAGCGTTGCGATGCGGCTATGGCCGCGGTCGGCGAGCCGTCCCGCGATTGGCGCAGCGAACACGCCGGCGACACCGGCGAGCGCGAACAGCGCGATGCCGCGCTGGGAGAAGCCGAATTCGCTGGCGAGTTGGAGTGGCGCCACCGTCCAGAACAGGGTGAAAGCGCCGAACAGGCTCGCCTGATAGAGCGCGCGGCGCCGGAGCAGCGGCGTGGTCCGGGCCAGATGCGGCATCGACAGCAGCAGCGTGCCGTAATGCATGCGCGCGACCGGCTTGCGCTTCGGCAGCGTCGTCCACAGCACCGCCGCGAGCACGATCATCAGCGCGGCGGAGATGAAGAACACCGCGTGCCATGACAGCGCTGCCGTGACGAAGCTCGACACCGGTCGCGCCAGCATGATGCCGAGCATCAATCCGGTCGAGACGTTGCCGACGACGCGGCCGCGAATGGCTTCCGGCGCAAGGTGCGCCGCGTAGGGAATGATGATCTGCACGGCGACCGAGCCGAGGCCGATGAACAGCGCGGCGATCAGGAACGGCAGCGCGTGGGTGGCGAACGCGGCGGCCAGCAGCGAAGCCGCGCCGAGCGTGATGACGGAGCAGATCAGCGCGCGGTTCTCGACGAGGTCGCCGAGCGGCACGATGAAGAGAAGCCCCACGCCGTAGCCGATCTGCGTCATGGTGACGATCAGTCCGGCCGCCGCATGCGAGAGGCCGAGCGCGGCGCTGATCGGGGCGATCAGCGGCTGGGCGTAGTAGATGTTGGCGGCGACCATGCCACAGGCCGCGGCAAGCACGAAGGTCAGTCGCGGCGACACCGCATCCGGCCCGGGCGAGGTCTCGATCGTGGCATTCATCGTCATTCCAACAGACTCCAGATATCGGGAATGATCATTCCCTAATATGACACAAATTCAGGCGAGCAGCTTCATCGCGACGCCGACCAAGCGCTCGCCGTCGAGCGGCAGGCGCGCCTTGCCGACGACACGCATTCCCTGCGTGATGCAGATCATCAGCCGCGAGGTGTCGTCGGTCGCAACATGGGCGGGAATCGAACCATCGGCCTGGCCCTCGCGAATGAGGCCGGCGATGAAGGTCTCGTTGGTCTCGAGCTGGGCGTTGACGCGGGCGCGGACGTCCGGATCGAGCGCGGCAAGCTCGACCGCGCCGCCGACCACGATGCAGCCGCGACGGCCCTCGATCCCCTGGGAGTGCTCAACATAGGACAGCAACACATGGCGCAGTCGCTCGCGACCGTTGGTGCCGCGCGCGGCCGCGCTGCGGGTCTGCTCCCGGCGCACCGCGGCATAGCGCTCGAACGCGGCCAGGAACACGGCCTGCTTGTCGCGAAACGCCTTGTAGACGCTGCCGGTGGCAAGCCGCATCGCGGCGGTCAGGTCGCCGATCGAGGTGGCATGATAGCCGCGCTCGCAAAATACGCGTACGGCGCGGTCGAGCGCGGTGTCCATGTCGAATTCCCGGGGACGGCCGGGTGGACGGGCGGCAGGCTGGGGACGGCGCGCGACTTTTTGCATTGCGGGATAATAGGGAATGATTGTTCCCAAATCAAGCCACGTGGTTGTGAATGGGGGACGGGCGGGATGAGGGATGTATCGCGCAACGTCCAGCTCTCGTCGCGGCTCTGCAGCGCACTGGGGCACGAGGGCGAAATCGGCGCACCACTATCTCCCCATCGTCATTGCGAGCGCAGCGAAGCAATCCAGACCGTCACTGCGGAAAGACTCTGGATTGCTTCGCTGCGCTCGCAATGACGGAGTGTGAGGCATCGGCGTCGTCTTCCAAGTGCCACTGTCATTCCCCGCGAGAGCGGGGAATCCAGTACGCCGCGGCCTCTCGGCTCAATCACAGCCGTCTCTGGAATGCTGGATCGCCCGGTCAAGCCGGGCGATGACAGCGAGTGCTGCAGACGCACCATCACCTTCTCGCGGCGCATTTCGCCCGAGCTTTGCTTTGACGTTCCACCCTCGAAGCCAAGAGGGCGCAGGGAAGGCCGGGTGCTGACCTCGCACCCGCGGTCCGCTGCGCGAAAGGTAGCGCAAGGAAACCGCGCAGCAGCATACAGGTGGTGCCAATCACTCGGCCTTCCCTGCGCGATGGTTGGACGGCTTATGCCGTGCTCTCCCGGGAGCCGAATTCCCTATGGCCTCCCTCACGCCTGCGAAAGTCACCAGCAGCGCGCCGGTTGACGCGACTGCCGCATCCGCAAAGCATTTGACCGTAGCGACGACGGCCAGGACCACACGGTTTTGCCGTACCCACGGCCCGCCATTTCGCCGCAGTTTTTCCAGCCCTGTCGACGGAGCCGGAAACTTGCAGACGAGACGAACCTGACAGCGCCGCTCATCCGGCACGAGGCCTTAGGGCTCACGGAGAGCAATCCGCCCTGCCCAACACCTCTCGCGCCCGACGCTGCCGCGTCCACCGCAAGCCCGGCTCGCGAAACGTGACGACACAAGATCGCCCCTCTTGGTGAGCCGGGATGGGCGACACATACGTCATTCCCGAATTTCGGTAAAGCGGAATATTTTTACGCAAGCAGGTTGACAGCAAGGCGAAACACCCGGGCACGCCACCGTCATTCCGGAGCGCGGCGAAGCGGCGAGCTGTGCTGCGCATTGCCCCGGAATGACGGAGGGAAGAGTGCCACCCCTTCGGCCGCACCCGAACGCGACTTACCAAGCTGCCGAAACCGGCTCGTTGAAGAACATCGTCTGATCGCGCGCAGCCACGCGTGATGGCTGGCGTCGACGGTGCCGCTCCGCGACGCGCTTGGTCGGAATGGCCGGCGCCGCCTGCTTCGGTGCCGCGACAGGCTGCGTCACCATCGCAAGAGCCTGGCGCGGGTTCTTCTGCTCGACCACTGCCGCGGGGACGGCAGGTGCAGGGGCCGGCGTAACCGCCACATCCCTGGTCAGCGGAATTTGCCGCACGCTGGTATCGAACACGATCTTCTCGGGCCAGGTTTGCGCCGAATGAATGCGAGCAATCGACCGGTTCGGCTCTGCCGGAGCGGCGGCGCTCACGGGAGCGGCCATGTATCGATCTACGAGAAGTAGAAGGGCGAGCAGAGCGCCGCCGATGAAGACGAAGTAGCGGATGAGCGGCATGAATTCCCCGATCCCCTCGATGCCGAGGTCTCTGCGGCAACGGGAAAGAATGGCAATCGTTCCGCTGAGGCATCGAGCAACCTCGCCGGGCAAGAACCCGGCGCGCTGGCACTCTCCTTGCTGCTCGTCCGCCAATCCCTCAGACCCGCAGTGGGTCTGTTTCATAGTGAGGCGATCCTATGCAATCGACGTCCCGTTTCGAAGCGACCATCCCGACACAGCTCCACGTCCTGATCTCCGATCTGCGTTGGCGCACGCAAATGCTCGACGCCGACATTCAGGAGGAAGAGCGCAGGGCCGGAATCTCCGATCCAAACAACCTCGCCTACCCGATGCTCGCGCAGAACCTGAGAGCCCGGCGCGACAATATCCAGGTGAGCATCGCAATCCTGGAAAGCCGCATCGAGAAGCGATCAACCGGGTGGCCGAGCGCCGCCTGACGCGGATCGTGCCGGGCCCGACCAGGCAACGCGACGGCATCTACAGAAGGGCGCGGGCGATGGGCGATAGCCCTGTCCGCGCCGGCCAAAACGCTGGAACCCGCGTTGCCCTTTTGCAACGGTTCCCCACCGTCTGAAGCCGGACAAAAGAAACTCCCATTCCAGCCACGAACCCCGCTCACAACGCCGTGAGACTAGCAGGGGAACTACGATGCGTGCACAGCGCGTTTGGAAAGTGAATGGGGCCGCCAGCATCGGGCAGCTCCAATCGAGACTGGACGACCTCAACAAGCGTCTCGGTCAGCTCGAAAGCCAGCATCCGGCGAGCTGGAGGCTCGAAGAACTGAGATCCAGCGCGCTGAGCCTGTCACGCGAGATCGACGACATCCGCTGCGCCGAGGCGACGGCGGCCTTGAGCGAGCTCTTGCGGAAGTAGAGCGTCGGGCGATTCGAGCGACGCGCGGGGAACCAACCTTCCTCGCCGCCATTGCCATGCAGAGCATGGAGCAAAATCATGACCAGGCACCTGACGCGAGCCCATCTCGCGCGCGGGGTGGCCGGCGCGGTGTCCACGCTGGTCCTGTGCGCGACGGCGGCATTCACCATCGCGCACCATTTCGCGCTGTGAGGGATTTCGCATGACGTCCGATCCCGAGGAGTCGGTGAGGCTGCAGGGTTTTGGCGAGATGACGTTGCGCACCGCCGTCGCTACACTGATGGCGCTCGCACCGCGCGAGCGATCCGACGCCGCCATCTTCCGCGTCCGCGACGGCGTGCGTTTGGCTTCGAGCGAGATCGCCGAACTCGCCTCGGACTGGGGCATGACACCGATGGCTGAAGTCAGGTCTCCGAGCCTCGTCCCGGACCAGCACTGGCCGGACATCGTTCGCGGCATGGTGCGCGAGGCGCCACTGCCGGCACTGATGGTGGCGTTCCTGGTGGGCGTGCTGGTGGCGCGGCGGTAGTCTACTGACCTACTGTCCAGCATCGGACCATCGGCCGGCGAATGTAGAGCCATGCCGCCGCGGCAGATGCCCCTGCCCAGCCAAATCGGCCGTGGACCCGCCCCGAAAATCGTTGCAAAAAGGCGCTCCCGAGGCTCTGGCGGCCGGTCCGCCAAGCCTCTGGAAAACGTCGACTTTTGGAAGAATGGTCGGAGTGGCAGGATTCGAACCTGCGACCCCTGCGTCCCGAACGCAGTGCTCTACCGGGCTGAGCCACACTCCGACAAGAAGGCGGCTTATAGCGTCGGGTTTGACGCACCGCAAGCGGCCGGCATGAGGAATTTTGTCCCTGTGAAAACGGGTCTTGAAACGCTGATTTTACCGGCCGGCCAGGCCGGCGCGGAAGCTGCCGCCCGGGTTTTGGCCGCCGGCGGCCTGGTCGCGTTCCCGACCGAGACGGTCTACGGGCTCGGCGCGGACGCCGCCAATGCCACCGCGGTCGCCCATATCTACAGCGCCAAGGGGCGGCCGGCCTTCAATCCGCTGATCGCCCATGTCGCCGACCTCTCAGCCGCGCGCCGGATCGGACGGTTCGACGCGCGTGCGTTGAGGCTTGCGGAAGCGTTCTGGCCGGGCCCCCTGACGCTGGTGGTGCCGAAGACGGACAACTGTCCGGTGGCTGAGTTGGCCACCGCCGGGCTCGACACGGTCGCGATCCGCATTCCCGCCCATCCGGTGGCGGAGGCGATCCTGCGCGCCTTCGGCGGGGCCGTGGTGGCGCCGTCCGCCAACATCTCCGGCCATGTCTCGCCGACGCTTGCGGCCCATGTCGAAAGCGACCTTGCCGGGCGGATCGACCTGATCGTGGACGGCGGGCCTGTTACGGTCGGCGTCGAATCGACCATCGTCGGCTGCTTCGATGCCCCGATGCTGCTGCGCCCCGGCGGGCTGTCCCGCGAGCGGATCGAGGCCGAACTCGGCGCAGCCTTGGCGCGGCCGCCCGTGGAGGCCGAGAGCGACGACAGCCAGCCGCTGGCGCCGGGCATGCTGGCCTCGCATTACGCGCCGCGCGCCAGTGTGCGGCTCAATGCGCGCGATGTGGCCGCGGGCGAAGCGCTGCTGGCGTTCGGCCCCGATCGCCTGCCGGGCCTGGAGGCCGCCGCCGCTGTCATGAATTTGTCGCCCGCGGCTGATCTCGATGAAGCCGCCACCAATCTGTTCGGCTATCTTCGCGCCCTCGATGCGAAGAGCCCGCGAGCGATCGCGGTGATGGCGGTGCCGGAAGAAGGACTTGGCGAGGCCATCAACGACCGGCTGCGCCGGGCCGCGGTCGCGCGATAGCGCATGGTCCGGAAAAGTGTGCAGCGGTTTTCCGATAAGATCATGCGCAAGAGATAAGAGCGAAGAAGAGACAAGAGCATGAACGTCAATAAATCTGCCACCCCGCCGCTTGCGCCCGAGCTGATCGAACAATTCCGCAAGATCGTCGGCGACCGCCAAGCCATCACCGACGCGGCCGACATCGAGGCTTACGTCACCGAGGAGCGCAACCTGTTTCACGGCCGCTCGCCGCTGGTGCTGCGCCCGGGCTCGACGGCGGAAGTCTCTGACATCTGCAAGCTCGCCTCCGCGCACAGAATCGCGCTGGTGCCACAGGGCGGCAACACCGGGCTCGTCGGCGGCCAGACGCCCCACAACGGCGAAGTGGTGGTGTCGCTGCGCCGGCTCGACAAGATCCGCGAAGTCGACACCGCCTCCAACACCATGACCTGCGAGGCCGGCGTCGTGCTCCAGGTCGCGCAGCAGAAGGCAGCCGACGTGGACCGGCTGTTTCCGCTTTCGCTCGGCGCGGAAGGAAGCTGCACCATCGGCGGCAATCTTTCGACCAATGCCGGCGGCACCGCCGCGCTCGCCTATGGCGTCGCGCGCGAGATGGCGCTGGGGCTCGAGGTGGTGCTGGCCGACGGTCGCGTGCTCAACGTGTTGTCGAAGCTGAAGAAGGACAACACCGGCTACAATCTGCACAACCTCTTCATCGGCGCGGAAGGCACGCTCGGCATCATCACCGCGGCCACGCTCAAGCTGTTTCCGAAGCCGCGGGCGGTCGAGACCGCCTTCGTCGGGCTGAAATCGCCGGCGGCGGCGCTGAAGCTGCTGACGATCGCGCAGGGCGAAGCCGCGAACGCGCTGACGAGCTTCGAGCTGCTGTCGGAGATGGCGGTCGACTTCTCGGTCCGCCACGGCATCGACGTGCGCGATCCGCTCGAAGCAAAACATCCCTGGTACGTGCTGATGGAATTGTCCTCCCCCGGCGACGACGCCCGCACGTCGCTGGAGACGATCCTGACCCGCGCCATGGAGGACGAGATCGTCGACGACGCCGTGATCGCGGCCAACCTCACCCAGCGCAACGGCTTCTGGAAGCTGCGCGAGGAGATGTCGTCGGCGCAGAAGCCGGAGGGCGGCTCGATCAAGCATGACATTTCTGTGCCGGTCGCCGCCGTGCCCGCCTTCATCGACGAAGCCAATGCCGCCGTCGTGAAACTGATCCCCGGCGCGCGGCCGGTGCCGTTCGGCCATCTCGGCGACGGCAATCTGCATTACAATGTCAGCGAGCCGATCGGCGCCAACACCGCGGATTACCTGGCGCGCTGGCACGAGATGAACGCGGTCGTGTTCGAGATCGTGCTGCGCATGGGCGGCTCGATCTCGGCCGAGCACGGCATCGGCGTGCTCAAGCGCGACGAACTGCCCGAGGTGAAGGACAGGACCGCGATCGAGCTGATGCGCGCGATCAAGGCGATGCTGGATCCGCAGGGCATCATGAATCCGGGGAAGGTGCTGTGAGCGTCTCCCTTACGATCGATGCGATCACCGACACTGATGTCGAGCCCGTCGTCGCGCTGTGGCAGCGCTGCGGCCTGACGCGGCCCTGGAACGACCCGCATGCCGACATCGCGCTGGCGCGTCGGCGCGACAATTCCACCGTGCTGATCGGCCGCGATGGCGGCGCGATCGTCGCCACCGCCATGGTCGGCCATGACGGCCATCGCGGCTGGGTCTATTACGTCGCGGTCGATCCCGATGGGCGCAAACGCGGCTATGGCCGCGTCATCATGGCCGCGGTCGAGGACTGGCTGCGGCAGGCCGGCATTTTGAAGCTGCAGCTCCTGGTCCGGCGCGAGAACGCGCAAGCCAATGCGTTCTACCAGTCGCTGGGTTTCGAGGAATCGACCTCGGTGATGTTCCAGAAGTGGCTCGACGGCCGCGCCTCCACGTAGATCCCAGCTGGAAGAAAATCATGACCATTTCCGACCGCGTCCGCATCAAGGACGTCCGCGTGCTCTCGGACGGCTGGACCACGCTGAAGACCACGACGTTCGAGTACCAGCGCGCCAATGGCGAGTGGCAGACGCAGCACCGGGAAACCTATGAGCGGGACAACGCCGCCGCCGTGCTGCCGTACAACCGCGCGCGGCGTACGGTGATCCTGGTACGCCAGTTCCGCCTGCCGGCCTTTATCCGCGGCTACGACGATCTCCTGATCGAAGCCGCCGCCGGCGTACTCGACGACGCCTCCCCCGAGGTGCGCATCCGCGCCGAGGCCGAGGAAGAGACCGGCTATCGCCTGCACCACGTCCACAAGGTGTTCGAGGCCTTCATGAGCCCCGGCGCCATCACCGAGAAGCTGCATTTCTTCGTCGCCGAATACGAGCCGGAGATGCGGGTCAGCGACGGCGGCGGCCTCGAGCACGAAGGCGAAGACATCGAGGTGCTGGAGCTCGGCATCGACGAGGCCTTGGCGATGATCGCGGACGGACGCATCATCGACGCCAAGGCGATCATGCTGCTGCAATACGCGGCGCTGCATATTTTCAGGTGACGCGTAAGCTGCCCTCTTCCCTTCTCCCCTTGTGGGAGAAGGTGGCATAGGCGGCCTACGGCCGCCGTTCTTAAGAACGCCGAAGCAAAGCTTCGGCTATGGCGCCGGATGAGGGGTATCTCTCCGCGAACTCCTGGGAGAGTTGGACTCGCGGAAACATACCCCTCACCCGTCTCGCCGCTTGCGCGGCGAGCCACCCTCTCCCACAAGGGGAGAGGGTAAGACGGCGCAAGCGGCTCTCTCAAGCCTGCAATTCTGTCCTGCGCGGCCGCTCTCCCCGTTGAGCAACCCCAAAACTATCTCTAGTCTGGTCCCAACCAAGAACCAGGAGACGCGCCCCATGTCCGCTCCGCGCGACGACGAATTCGGCTTTGCGCCCGACTACGACTCTCCCGTCCCCTATATGCAGCGCACGCGCGAATATTACACCGCGATCGGCTACACCACGCCGTATCGCTGGGCACATTACACCGAGGCGCCGTTCCAGCCGCTGAAGAAACCGCTGTCGCAATCGCGCGTGACGGTCATCACCACGGCTGCGCCTTACGATCCCACCAAGGGCGACCAGGGGCCGGGCGCGGCGTATAATGGCGGGGCCAAATTCTACCAGGTCTATGACGGCGACACCTCGAAGCAGCACGACCTGCGCATCTCGCACATCGGCTACGACCGCAAGCACACCACGGCGACCGACAACGGCACCTGGTTTCCGCTGCCGCAGCTTTTGAAGGCATCTGCCGCAGGCCGCATCGGCGAGGTGAGCCAGCGTTTCTTCGGCGCGCCAACCAACCGGAGCCATCGCGTCACGCTCGACACCGACGCGCCGGAAATCCTGGCGCGCTGCCTCGCCGACAAGGTCGATGTCGCCGTGCTGGTGCCGAACTGCCCGGTCTGCCACCAGACCACCGCGCTGGTGGCGCGGCATCTCGAAGCCAACGGCATTCCGACCGTGGTGATGGGCTGTGCCAAGGACATCATCGAGCATGCCGCGGTGCCGCGCTTCCTGTTCTCGGACTTCCCGCTCGGCAATTCCGCCGGCAGACCGCATGACGTCGCCTCGCAGGCGCAAACGCTCGGGCTGGCGCTGAAACTGCTGGAAAGCGCGAGCGGTCCGCAGACCACGATGCAGTCGCCGCTGCGCTGGAGCGAGGACGCCTCCTGGAAGCTCGACTACAACAACGTCGCACAGCTTTCGCCGGAGGAACTGGCGCGCCGCCGCGCCGAATTCGACAAGCAGAAGGAGATCGCGCGCGGCAACCGCGCCGCCTGACGTCCTCCGACAACAACAAACAATGGGGAGAGCGACGTGACGCGACCGTTCGAGGGTGTGAAGATTCTCGACTTCACGCAAGTGCTGGCCGGCCCCTATGCGAGCTACCAGCTTGCGCTGCTGGGGGCCGACGTGATCAAGGTCGAGCGGCGCGAGGGCGAGGACATGCGCCGCACGCCGCTCAGCCGCGAATGGGCCGAGCGCGGGATCGCGCCGGCGTTCCAGGCCATCAACGGCAACAAGCGCAGCCTGACGCTCGATTTGCAAAAGCCCGACGCCATCGCGATCGTGAAGAAGCTCGTGGCGCAAGTCGACGTCGTCATGGAGAACTTTCGCCCGGGCGTGATGGACAAGCTCGGGATCGGCTATGAGGCGCTCTCCGCGATCAATCCAAAGCTGATCTATTGCGCCGTGTCCGGCTTCGGCCAGACCGGCCCGGACCGCCTGCGGCCCGGCTATGACGGCAAGATGCAGGCGCTGTCGGGCATCATGGCGATCACGGGGCATCCCGAGACGGGGCCGACGCGCGCGGGCTTTGCGGTGTGCGACGTGCTTTCGGGCGCCACGGCCGCATTCGGCGTGTCGAGCGCGCTGTATCAGCGCGACCGCACCGGCAAGGGACAGCTCATTGATGTCTCGATGCTGGAGGCGACGATGGCGTTTCTCTCGGGACAGATCGCGGACTGGTCGGTCGCCGGCCATCGCCAGACACTTTCGGGCAACCAGGCCGTCAGCCGCAGGACCACGGCGAATCTGTTCAGATGCGGCGACGGCCACATCCTGCTCGCCGTCAACAACGAGAAGCAGTATCGCGCGCTGATGTCCGCGCTCGGCCGCGAGGACTCGCTGTCGGACCCGCGCTTCGCCGACTGGTTCGCGCGCAACGAGAACGAGGGCGCATTGCGCGCCATCATCGAGGAGGCTCTGGCGGCGAGGCCTGCGCGCGAGTGGGAGACAATCCTGGAAGATGCCGGCGCGCCCTGCGCCAGCATCTGGAAGGTCGAGGAGGTCATCGATCATCCGCAAATCCAGGCCCGCGGCGCAATCCAGGAGCTGGATACGCCCTACGGCCGCCTGCGCTTTGCCGGCAGCGGCTTCAAGCTCGCCCATGGCGGCGGCCGGCTGGACCGGATGGCGCCGGAATTGGGTGCGGATACGGATGCGGTGCTGGGTGAGCTGGGATTTGATGCAGCGGAGATCGCGGCGCTCAGGGCAAAAGAGATCGTGTGAGAGCGGTGCTACAAACTCCGCTGTCGTAGGGTGGGCAAAGCGAAGCGTGCCCACCATTGCTTATCGCGTAACCGGAGAGAAGGTGGGCACGGCGCTTTGCGCCTTTGCTCACCCTACGGCACCGCGGCTAGAACAACGACCCCTGCCCGTCATCTGACGAGCTAGCGGCAACTTTCCGGGCCGCCTTCTTCGGCTTCGCAGCCTCTGCCTCGGCCTCCATCTCCTCCACGCTGATCGGCAACACGAGCTGGTCGTCGTCATTGGCGACGCGGTTGACGCGGGTGGAGACCGGGTGCCAGGCGAATTCGCCGATGCGCGGGGCGGACATCAGCGGCAACACGGCGTCGACATCGTCGCCGCGACTGTCGAGCCAGCGCTCGAAATCGCGCGGGCTGATGGTGACGGGCACGCGGTCATGCAGGGCGGCGAGATCCTCGCCCGCCGCCGCCGTGACGATCGCGACGGTGTCGAGCTCCTCACCATTCGGCCCGACCCAGGTCTCGAATACCGCAGCAAAGCCGAGCGGCTGGCCATCGGCGCGGTGGATGAAGAAGGGCTGCTTGCGGCCGCCCTCTGCCTTCCATTCATAATAGCCGTCGGCCGGGATCAGGCCGCGGCGCCTCCGAATCGCGTTCTTGAAGGCGGGCTTTTCCAACACCGTCTCGGAGCGCGCGTTGATCAGGAGCGTAAATCCCTTGGGATCCTTGACCCAACTGGGCAACAATCCCCAGCGCATCAAGCGGAAATGGCGCGCGCCGTTCTCGAGCAGCACGACCGGAATCGGTTGTGTCGGCGCGACGTTGTACCGTGGCGGGAAATTCGGCTGCTCGATGTAGCCGAACAGTTGCCGTAAAGCCGCGGGGGCCGAAGTTATGACGAAGCGTCCACACATCCTTGGGTGCCTATATAGGGTCCGTTCAGGTCCTTTTAACCCCGAACGTTAACACTGCGGCAGATGAGCTCAACGGCCTCCAAACCCGCGCGGACACATGTACATACGGGACCCGAGGCCGCCGCCTGGGCCGAGCGGCTGCGCGTGGCCAATATCAACCCGCGAACCGGGCTTGCCACCGACTATCTCAACCATTTCAATGAAGCCGTGATGCTCCTGGAAATGGTCCCGGACATGCCGGAATGCGCCGAAGATTTTTTGACCTGGTCGCCGCTGTCCTATGCCGAACATTTCACCGCGTCGAATTTCAAGGCACGGGATCTGGCCATCGAAGCCTATGAGAAGGCCGATCCGAACGTGCGCGCCCAGTTCGACCACATCACTGATACCATGACCTCGATCCTGACAGCGGTCGGCTCGGCCATGCGCGAGGTCGAGAAGGACACGACCCGCGTCCGCCTCGCCGAGCAGGCCACGCTCTGGGTCAAGCCGCTGATCGCGGCCTGCGGCGGCATCATCAATGGCGGCGCGGAAGCCGACGTCGACACCATCATGGCGAATTGAGCCAAGGGTTGTTGAAGGGTTGTTGAAGATATGTCTGCGGTCATCCAGCCCACCCACCCCCAGATCGCAGTCAGCGCCGCCATCTTCCGCGACAGCAAGGTGCTTCTGACCCGCCGCGCCCGCTCGCCCGCCAAGGGGTTCTATTCGCTGCCGGGCGGCCGGGTCGAGTTCGGCGAATCGCTGCACCAGGCGCTGGCGCGCGAGGTCGACGAGGAGACCGGGCTCGCCATCGAGATCATTGGCCTCGCCGGCTGGCGCGAAGTGTTGCCGGCCGCAGCCGGCGCCGGCCATTACCTGATCATGTCCTTTGCCGCCCGCTGGGTGGCCAAGGAGCCGGCTCTCAACGACGAGCTCGACGATTACCGCTGGATCGCCCCCGACGCCCTGGCGAGCCTCGGCGACCTCAAGCTGACCGGGGGGCTGGAGGAGGTCATCCAGTCGGCCGCCCGGCTGATCGGGCCCTGACCGCCCCGTCTTGCGTCAGCCGCCCCGAGGGGGCATACACCCCGCCGATGTCCACGCGATTTCTGGCCATTTTTGCCCTGATTCTCGCCTGCGCCTCCGTGCCCACGAGGGCCCAGGACGTGGCGGCGCCGTTTGACGCCGATTTGCAGCGGCTGGCGGAGATTTTGGGTGGCCTGCATTACCTGCGCGGCATCTGCGGGTCCAACGAGGGCAACAAATGGCGCAACGAGATGCAGGCGCTGATCGATGCCGAAACCCCCTCGGGCGAGCGCCGCACCCGCATGATCGCCGGCTTCAACCGCGGCTATAACGGCTTCCAGCAGACCTACCGGAGCTGCACGCCGGCCGCGACGGTGGCGATCCGGCGCTATATCGAGGAAGGCTCGAAGATCTCGCGCGATCTCACGGCGCGTTACGCGAACTGAGCGCATCTCCTCATCCTGAGGAGCGCGCTCTTCGCGCGCGTCTCGAAGGATGCAAGGCCCCGCTGCCGCAGCACGGCCTCTATGGTTCGAGACGGCGCTAACGCGCCTCCTCACCATGAGGGTCGAACCTTCGAACGCGCATCCGGAACCCTGTCATCGACTTTGTTCACAGCCGTTAACCGTTCCTAAAGATGTGGCCTAGCGGGCGTTAATACGCGTGCTACACCTTTCGCACAGCGCATCGCCGTGGATCGCGCCCCAGCCCTGATCGAGTTTCATGAGCCATCCAGTGTCCTACGCCCCCGCACGCGCGCCGCTGCCCGATCACGAGCAGAAACAGGCCGCGCTGAGCTATCTCAACGAGGCCTGGGCCGAAGCGCGCCATGATGGCGTCGACGGCGACTGCCTGGCGCAGGCCAGCCTGTTTGCGGCATTCGCCGAACTCGTCGGCACCTACGGCGAGGATGCGGTGGCGAAATTCGTCGAGGGCTTTCCGGGCCGCATCCGCAACGGCGAATTCTCGGTCACTCTCGCAAGGCAGTAAGCTTCTTGCGAAAAATGACCCCGCCATACGGGCGGGGCCAGTCTACGGATGAATGACTTGGCGAACGGGATTTGGCGAACTGGTTCGCGAAGTCTGCCGCGTTTATCGCACGGAAGCCGCCTCCCCCGGACAAGCATTAGTCTCGCGATGACCGGGAGATATTCCCGCCACGATTGGGAATGCACTCCCTCCTCGTTCACGGCTCGACCTTGAGCGTCGCTTTCATGTTGGGATGATAGCGGCAGTAATAATCGACTGTTCCCGCCTTCTTCAGAACTGACATCACCGACTTCTTCGGTGGCAGCATCACGTCGAAATCGCCGCTCTTCGCCGTGGCGGTGTGCGCGAACACGTCCTTGTTGATCCATTCGATGGTGTCACCGACCTTCGCGGACGTTTCGGCCGGCGAGACCACGAGATTTTCCATTGTGATCTGAATGGTCGCGGCGCGCGCCGGGACGACGATCGACAGCAAGACGACCGCAAGCGCGATCGAAGCGAGGCGTCCCGGCTTCATCCCACACCCCCTATTTCAGCTCGGCCGCGACATGCTCGGCGTGCTGCTGATGGCCCTGAAAAATCTTCAGGCCGGTCTGCAACAGGCTCTTGAGCTCGGCATTGCCGGCGGACGGGATGAGCTGGGTTTCCAGCGCGCCGTTGACCGCCTTGTGGTAGGCGACCTCGTTCGCGACATAGGCCTTGTCGAAGGCCGCGCCGCTCAGCTTGTCGAGCTCCGCCAGCTTGTCGCCCGCCTGCTTCGACAGCGCCTTGCTGGTATCGTTGTCTTCAGGCATAACGTTCAGCTTCTTGACCAGCGCCAGCGCCTGCTTGTTGACCGCTTCGTGGTCGCGCAGCATGTCCTCGGCAAACGCCTTGACGTCCTTGTTCTTGGCCTTTTTCTGCGCCTGCTTGGCCGCATTGATGTCGATCACGCCCGCGGTGTAGGCGATGTGGGCGATCTGCGGATCGGTGGGCTTGTCGGCTGCGCTCGCGCCTTGCAGCAGCGCCGGGCTCGACAACAGAATTGCCGCGGCGATCGCCGTGCTCCATCGGGTGAACATGTTTGAAACTCCTGTGCTGCCGGACGGTTTGCCGGCGTTGCTTCACAGGCATTGGATGGGATTTTCGCGCAAACGTTCCCGAAAAACTTCAACCGCGGCTGCCGAGCCGCTTCAGCACCGATACGGTCAGCCGCTCGCAGCGCCACCCGGCGAACGGGAACGCATCCATCACCACCGGACCGATCTCCTTCTCGACGTTCTCGCGCAGCATGGTGCGCGCACGGTGCAGCCGCGTCTTCACGGTCTCGGGCTTGACGCCGAGCAGATCGGCGGTCTCCTCGATGTTCATCCCCTCCATGACGCGCGCGACGAAGACCATGCGGAACACATCCGGCAGTTCGTCGATTGCGCGTTCGACGACGCGCTGGATTTCACGTTGGGCCATGGTCCTTTCCGGATCGCCTTGGGGAGAAAAGGGAAATTTTATGATCTGCGCGTCGAGCGCCTCTTCCGGCAGCGCGCCGAGCTCGACATGCGGCTTGCGACTTCGCGCCCGGCCAAGCGCCTCGTTGATGGCAATGCGCGACAGCCAGGTCGATAGCCCGGACTCGCCGCGAAAGCCGTCAAGATGGGTAAAGGCCCGGACATAGGTTTCCTGCACCACGTCCTCGGCTTCGCTGTCGCTGCGCAGGATACCGCGCGCAAGACGGTAGAGCCTGCGGTTGTTGGCCTGCATGATCTCGCGCAGCGCGGCCTCGTCACGGCCCCGAGCGCGGTCGACCAGTTCGGCTTCCGATGCTCTGGCGCCGGCGGACAGGCCGGCTGCGGTCCGCTGCATGGTGGTCACCTGTTTGTTTCCGTTGCTCTCGGACATTGGATGCGGGGGCGGCGAAAAGGTTCCCAATTTTCTTACCCTCCCCTGGAGGGGTCCGAGACGAGCGTAGCTCGCTCGTGGGTCGCTTCGCATGGAGCAACGCGCAATGCGAAGCGGGGTGGGGTGATCTCTCCACACGGGCACCGCCAACGGCGAGAGACTGTCACCCCACCCCGCTCGCGCTACGCGCGATCGACCCTCCCCCTCCAGGGGAGGGTAAGCGAGTCCTCCTAGTCCGTCTCGATCGGCAGCGCCGGATCCCTCGCCCATTCACCCATCGAGGCGTCGTAGAGCGTCAGCTTGTCGTAGCCGAGCTGCGTCAGCATCAAGAGGTCGATCGTCGCCGAGATGCCGCCGCCGCAATAGCAGATCACATTCTTGTCGCGCGTAACGCCCTGGGCCGCGAATTTCGCTTCGGCATCGGCAAGACTCGTCAGCGTCTTGTCGGCATTGGCAAGCGTTGCCGCGGGCACGTTGACGCTGCCGGGCACGCGGCCGGGCCGGCCGTAGCGGCTCGGCTCGAGGCCTTGATGAAATTGCGGCCCGAGCGCGTTGACGATCACGGTCGCGGGATCGCCGATCCGCGCCTTCACGGTGGTCTTGTCGACGAAGAAGCCCGCGCGCGGCGCGGCCTTGAAGGTGGTCGCGGGATAGCCCTTCGGCGCGCCCGTCTCGACCGGCCGCCCCTCGTCCTTCCATTTGTCAAACCCGCCGTCGAGGACCTGCGCATCGACGCCGAGCGAGCGCAGCATCCACCAGAACCGTGTCGACCACATCATCGTGCCGATGCTGTAGAGCACGATGGTCTTGGATGCGTCAGCGCCGTGGCGGCCGAATGCGGCCTCTAGCTGGGGCACGCCAGCCATCATGAAGAGCTGTTGCGCGGAGGTGTCGGAGAACTCGCCTTGCAGGTCGAGGAAATCCGCGCCGGGGATGTGGCCGGCCGCGAACGTCTTGTCGCCAGGCACCGCGCGATAGGGCACGTCGCTGCCCGGCGGCACCGGCTCGTTGTAGGTCGTGCAGTCGTAGAGGCGGAGGTTGGGATTGCCGAGGATGGCGGCGAGCTGCGTGGTGGTGATGAGGGCGGTTGGCTGGGACATTGCTCTCTCCCAATTTGAGCCTACGCTTCCTGGCACTCTGTCATTGCCCGCGAAGGCGGGCAATCCAGTATTCCGGAGGCGGCAGTGATCGAACCGAGAAGCCGCGGCGTACTGGATGCCCCGCCTCCGCGGGGCATGACGGCGGAGCGAGAAGCGGGACCGCGCCCTCTACTGCTTCAGCGTCTCCAGAAACCGCACCGGCTCGCCCTGCGACGGCGTCACGATCTCGCCCTGCCACATCACGCGGCGGCCGCGGATGAAGGTGCCGACGGGCCAGCCGGTGACGCGGACGCCATCATAGGGCGTCCAGCCGGCTTTGGACGCGACCCATTTGTTGGTGATGGTCTCGCTGCGCTTCAAGTCGACGACCGTGAAGTCGGCGTCGTAGCCTGCGGCAATACGGCCCTTGCAGGCCATGTTGTAGAGGCGCGCCGGGCCGGCGCTAGTGAGATCGACGAAGCGCGCCAGCGACAAGCGGCCCGCATTGACGTGGTCAAGCATGAGCGGCACCAGCGTTTGCACGCCGGTCATGCCGGAGGGCGATGCCGGATAGGTCTTCGACTTCTCTTCCAGCGTATGCGGGGCATGGTCGGAGCCGAGCACGTCGATGATGCCCTGCTCGATGCCACGCCAGATGCCGGCGCGGTGATCGGCCCCGCGCACCGGCGGGTTCATCTGCGCCAGGGTGCCGAGCCGCTCGTAGCATTCGGGCGCGACCAGCGTCAGATGATGCGGCGTCGCCTCGCAGGAAGCGACGTCCTTGTGGTCGCGCAGGAACTCGATCTCTTCCTTGGTCGAGATGTGCAGCACGTGGATGCGCTTGCCGGTCTCGTGCGCGAGCTTGACCAGCCGCTGCGTCGCCATCAGCGCGGCGGTCTCGTCGCGCCAGACCGGATGCGAACGCGGGTCACCCTCGATGCGCAGCGACTTGCGATCGTTGAGGCGGTATTCGTCTTCGGCGTGGAAGGCGGCGCGGCGGCGGATCACCTGGAAGATGCGGCGCAGGCTCTCGTCGTCCTCCACCAGCAGCGCGCCGGTCGACGAGCCGATGAACACCTTGACGCCCGCGCAGCCGGGCGCGCGCTCCAGCACCGGCAGATCCTGCACGTTCTCGCGGGTGCCGCCGATGAAGAAGGCGAAATCGCAATGCATGCGATGATGGGCACGCTTCACCTTGTCGGTGAAGGTGGCCTCCGTCACGGTCAATGGAGATGTGTTCGGCATCTCGAACACGGCGGTGACGCCGCCCATCACAGCGCTGCGCGACCCCGTCTCGAGGTCTTCCTTCTGCTCCAGCCCGGGCTCGCGGAAATGCACCTGGGTGTCCATCACGCCGGGCAGGATGTGGAGGCCCTTGCAGTCGATCATTTCAGCAGCGGAGGCCTGCGACAGCGGGCCCAGCTCCGCGATGCGGCCGTTGGTGATGCCGATATCGCGAACACCCTCGCCGTCCTGGTTGACGACGGTGCCGCCTTTGAGGATCACATCGAAGCGCTGAGTCATGGCTGAAGGCCTCTCTCATCCCCAAGCGCGGGGCTTGAGGTCTTGTCGTTTATGCCTTGCGGGCTTACGTTCCGGAGCAACATGTCGCAAGAGATTTTCACATGAAATCAGCGTTTCTTCCCGACCGGAGCGTGGTCAAGGTCGCGGGTGAGGACGCGCGCAACTTCCTCAACGGCCTGATCACGACCGATCTCGACAGGCTGAAGCCGGGCCTGGGGCGATTCGGTGCGCTGCTGACGCCGCAGGGCAAGATCATCGTGGATTTCCTGATCACCGAGGTGCCGGCAGGCCATGGCGGCGGGTTCCTGATCGACTGTCCGAAGGCGCTGGCCGAGGGCCTCGCCACCAAGCTGAAATTCTACAAGCTGCGCGCCAAGGTCACGGTGGAAAACCTTGACCTCGGTGTGCTCGCGGCCTGGGACGGCCAGCTTGCGGCGCAGCCGGACCTTGCCTTCGCCGATCCGCGCAATGATGCGCTCGGCACTCGCATCCTGATCCCCGAAGATCTCAAGCAGAAGCTGTCCGATCTCATCGGCGCCGAGCTGGTCGACGCCGATGACTATGAGGCGCACCGCATCGCGCTCGGCGTGCCGCGCGGCGGGCTCGATTTCATGTACAGCGATGCGTTCCCGCACGAGACCAACATGGACCGCCTTGCCGGCGTCGATTTCGACAAGGGCTGCTATGTCGGCCAGGAGGTCGTCTCGCGCATGCAGCATCGCGGCACCGCGCGCACCCGCAGCGTCAAGGTGCTGCTCGATGACCTCTCGCCGGAGGCCGGCGTCAGTGTTATGGCGGGTGACAAGCCGGTCGGCACGATGGGCTCGTCCGCGCAAGGCAAAGGCATCGCGCTGGTGCGTATCGACCGCGTTGCGGACGCGCTCGATGCCGGCCAGCGGCTCACCGCCGGCGGCCTCGCCGTGAGGCTCGCCGAACCCGACGTCGTCCGCATTCCCCTGAAGCAGCCCATCGCATGAGCCGAGCCCCCCGCCTGCATCCCGACGGAAAGACCCGCTGCCCCTGGCCCGGCGAAGACCCGCTCTATGTCGCCTATCACGACACCGAATGGGGCGTGCCGGAATATGACGACCGTGCGCTCTATGAAAAGCTGATTCTCGATGGCTTCCAGGCCGGCCTTTCCTGGATCACGATCCTGCGCAAGCGGGACAATTTCCGCAAAGCCTTCGATGATTTTCAGCCGGAGAAGATTGCCCGCTACAACGACAAGAAGGTGCACGCGCTGATGAACGATGCCGGCATCGTGCGCAACCGCGCCAAGATCGACGGCGCGATCCTGAGTGCGAAATCGTATCTTGACATCATGGAGAAGGGCCCGGGCTTCTCGAAGCTGTTGTGGGACTTCATGGGCGGACAGCCCAAGGTCAACAATTTCAAGACCACCGCGAGCGTGCCGGCCTCGACGCCGCTGTCGATGCAGATCTCCAAGGAACTGTCCTCGCGCGGTTTCAAATTTGTCGGCCCGACCATCGTCTACGCCTTCATGGAGGCGACCGGCATGGTCAACGACCATCTCGTCGACTGCCATTGTCACGCGAGCTGCGGCAAGACGCAGCGCAAGCCGCGCCTCAAGGCCAAATGACCGCGAAGAAAACGGCACGCGACGTGGCATCCCGCGCCTGGCAGCGCATGCTGTCGGGCCGGCGGCTCGATCTGCTCGATCCCTCTCCGCTCGATGTCGAGATCGCCGACATCGCCCATGGGCTGGCGCGCGTGGCGCGCTGGAACGGGCAGACCACCGGCGCGCACATCTTCTCGGTCGCGCAGCACACGCTTCTGGTGGAGACCGTGATGCGGCACGAGATGCCGCGCGTCGACGAGCGCATGCGGCTGGCCGCGCTGCTGCACGATGCGCCGGAATACGTGATCGGCGACATGATCTCACCCTTCAAAGCCGTGCTCGACGGCCACTACAAGGCGGTGGAGAAGCGCCTGCTCGGTGCCATCCACATCCGCTTCGGCCTGCCGCCGGCGCTGCCCGAGGAGATTACGCAAGCCATCAAGGCCGCCGATCGCGGTGCGGCATATCTGGAGGCAACCGAGCTCGCCGGCTTCAGCGAAACCGAGGCGAAGCGCCTGTTCGGCAGGGACCCCGGCCTCTCCGACAGCGTCCGCCGCGACTACCTCACGCCCTGGACCGCGGCGCGGGCCGAGAAGCAGTTTCTGGAGCGGTTCAACGCGGTGTTCGCGTAGCATCATCCCTTCGTAGGGTGGGCAAAGCGACTTGTCCGCCGTAGCTCGTAGAGCGAAGGTGGAAGCGTGCCCACCAAACTAGCCGAGACGTGCGCGGTGCGAAACGGTGGGCACGGCGCGATGCGCCTTTGCCCACCCTACGAGCGCTCGCTATAATTGCCGCCAAAAAGGTCCGCCATGATCCACGTCTGTTCCCTCGCCGCCCTTCCCGAAACCGTCCGCCTCACCAGGGCCAGCCATGTGCTGACCGTCATGGCCAATGTCGAGCAGGTGGCACGTCCGGTGTCGGTGCTGCCGGCCAATCATCTCAAGGTGTCGATGGACGACATCACCGAGGAGATGGACGGGTTTGTCGCGCCTTCCGAGGCGCACATCGACCAGGTGCTGAATTTCGTGCGCGGCTGGGACCGAAGCGCGCCGCTGGTGGTGCATTGCTATGCCGGCATTAGCCGCTCCACTGCGAGCGCGTTCGCGGCCGTCTGCGCCCTCAATCCGGATCGCGACGAGATCGAGATCGCCAGGAAGATTCGCGCGGCTTCCCCGATCGCCTCGCCGAACCGCCGCATCGTCGGCCTCGCCGATCGCGCGCTCGGGCGCAACGGCCGCATGCTGCGCGCGCTCGACGAGATGGGCCCGGGCGCCATGATGGTCGAAGGCCGCCCCTTCGTGATCGAGCTCGAATGACAACTGCGACATCAGCCGCATGAGCGACACGCAGCTGACGCCGATCGAGATCGGCCTGACCGCGGCGATCGTCGCGATCGAGGACCATGAGCCGCTGATCCTCACCGCACGCGGCGGCGACGGATTAGGCGGCCTGCCGTTCGGGACGTTCGATGCGCTGAGCCATCGCACCTTCGAGATCGGCCTGCGCGCCTGGGTCGAGGCGCAGGCGGGCTTGCGGCTCGGCTATGTCGAGCAGCTCTACACCTTCGGCGATCGCGGCCGTCATGCGGAGGCCGGCGACACCGGTGCGCATATGGTGTCGATCGGCTATCTCGCGCTGACGCGCGCGGTGGGCGGCGAGCTCGCAGCGACCGGCGCGAGCTTCGAACCGTGGTATCGCTTCCTCCCTTGGGAAGACTGGCGCGAGGAGCCGCCCGCGATCATCGCTCGTGACATCATTCCGGCGCTGACGCTATGGGCCGAGGAGGAGACGCCGGAGACCACACGCGCGCTGCCGCGCCGGGATCGCGTGCGGTTCTATTTCGGTCTCGACGGCGCGCCCTGGGACGAGGAGCGCGTGCTCGACCGCTACGAGCTCTTGTACGAGGCCGGGCTGATCGAGGAGGCGCGGCGCGACGGCCGTCCTGCGGCATTGGCGCGCAAGGAGCTTCCCGCGCTCGGCACCTCCATGCGATTCGATCACCGCCGGATTCTCGCGACAGCGATCGCGCGGCTGCGTGCAAAACTGAAGTATCGTCCTGTGGTGTTTGAACTTTTGCCCGCCGAGTTCACACTCACTGAATTGCAGTACACGGTGGAGGCGATCTCCGGCCGGCACCTGCACAAGCAAAATTTCCGCCGCCTGGTCGAAACCGAAGCCCTGGTCGAACCGACCGGGGTGATGTCGACACAGACCGGTGGACGGCCGGCGGCGCTCTACCGCTTCCGCCGCGACGTGCTCCAGGAACGACCCGCGCCGGGCTTGCGCGTACGCTCCCGGCGCTAGATCCTAGGATTTGCGTGACCGGCCCCTGCCCGCCGGTTGCCTGGAGGCTTCATGTTCGACGGCCCGTTTGACGTCTTTGCGCTGATCATTGCGATCATCGCTGTCCTGATCGCGATCAAGGCCTCCAGCCAGGCGGCCGAGCTGCGCCGCCGGCTGGCCTCGCTCGAAGAGATGTTTTACGCGCAGCGGCAGGTGCAGCCGCCGCCGCTGATGCCCGCGCAGGTGCAGCCCGAAGCGCCCGCGACGATGGCCGCCGAGCCGCCGCCGCTCGCGCCCGAAGCCGAGGTAGCGCCGCCTCCGCTCGTCACCGAAGAAGCTTCACCGCCGCCGCTCGCAGCGAACACCGTGGCCGATACGCCGCCGCCCCTGCCCGCGCCGGCACCTGATATTAGAGAGCCTGGCTTCGAGGAGCGGCTTGGCACGCGCTGGGTGGTCTGGATCGGCGGCCTTGCGCTCGCGCTCGGCGGCTTCTTCATGGTGCGCTATTCGATCGAAGCGGGCCTCGTCGGCCCCGGCGTGCGCGTGTTCCTCGGCGGGCTGTTCGCAACCGCGCTGCTGGGCGCCGGCGAATGGTCGCGGCGCAAGGAGAGCATCTCCAACATCGCAGCGCTGCCGATCGCCAACATCCCCGCGATCCTCACCGCGGCCGGAACGGCGGTGGCGTTCGCGACCATCTACGCAGCCTATGCGCTCTATGGCTTCCTCGTGCCCGCCACCGCTTTCGTGCTGCTCGGCATCGTTGCGATGGGCACGCTCGCCGCGGCACTGTTGCATGGGCCCGCACTCGCGGGCCTCGGCGTGGTCGGCGCGTTCGTGACGCCGATCCTCGTCTCCAGCGGCAAGCCGGATTATTGGGCGCTCTATATCTATCTTGCGATCGTCACCGCCGCGAGCTTCGGCCTCGCGCGCATCCGGCTGTGGCGCTGGCTGGCGGTCACGACCATCGCCTTCGCCGTACTCTGGATCTTCCCGGGGCTCGACACCAGCGAGCTGCAGGTCGCGCCGCACGCCTTCCATGTCATCGCGGGCTTCGTGCTCGCCGCCCTCCTCGTCGTCTGCGGCTTCATGTTCGGTCCGACATTCGAGGATGGTGAGATCGAGCCGGTGTCGTCGAGCTCGCTTGGCGCCTATCTGTTCGGCGCGATGCTGATCGTGCTGTCGAGCGCGCATGCGGACCTTGCGCTGATCGCCTTCACGCTTCTCGTCGGTGCGACGCTATTCGTCGCATGGCGCGCGCCGGCGGCAACGGGCGCGCTGGGCGCGGCCGCAGCGACCGTCTTCATCGTGTTCGCCGAATGGGCGGTGCGCGCCAATCCTGATATGCTGGTGCTGCCGGGCGGCCCGATGCCCGGCGTTGGACCGGTCGCCACCGACAGCTCGGTGACGCTGCATCTGGTGATGGCCGCAATCTTCGCTGCCGGCTTCGGCATCGCAGGCTTTCTCGCGCAGGGTCGCTCGAACTCGGCGGTCATTCCGGTGGTGTGGTCGGCGGCAGCCGTTGCGACGCCGATCGCGATCCTCGTTGCGCTCTACGCGCGCATTGCCCATCTCGACCGCTCGATCCCGTTTGCGATCCTCGCGGTGCTGCTCGCCGCCGCCTTTGGCGCTGCGACCGAAGCGCTGGCGCGCCGCGAAGATCGGCCGGGCGCTGCGACCTCCGTCGCGCTGTTCGCGACCGGCACGCTCGGCGCGCTGGCGCTGGCGCTGACCTTCGCCCTCGAAAAGGGCTGGCTCACCATCGCGCTGGCGCTGATGTCGCTCGGCACGGCCTGGATCTCGCTGCAGCGTCCGATCCCGGTCCTGCGCCGGCTCGCCGCCATCTTTGCCGCGATCGTTACCGCGCGCATCGGTTATGATCCGCGCATCGTCGGCGATGCCGTCGGCACCACGCCGATCTTCAACTGGCTGTTGTGGGGCTACGGCCTGCCGGCGGCCTCGTTCTGGGGCGCGAGCATCTTCCTGCGCCGCCGCGGCGACGATGCGCCGCTGCGCATCGTGGAGACCGCGGCGATCCTGTTCACCGCGCTGCTGGCCTTCATGGAGATCCGGCATCTTGCCACCGGCGGGCGCATGACGTCGCCGCCCTCGCTGCTCGAATTTGCCCTGCAAGTCTGCGTCGCGCTCGCCATGGCGATCGGGCTGGAGCGGCTGCGGCTGAGGAGCCACAGCATCGTTCACAACGTCGGCGCCATCGCGCTCACCGCGATCGCCGGGCTCATCAGCGTCTTCGGCCTGCTGATCCTGGAGAATCCGTGGCTGCTCTCCAGCGTCGATGTCGGCGGTCTCGTCTTCAACCTGTTGCTGCTCGGCTACGCTCTCCCGGCGGTGCTGATGCTGCTGCTGTCCTATGCTGTGGCCGGACATCGCCCAGTCGCCTATGCGAACACGATTGCCGGCGGTGCGCTGGTGTTCGCGCTGACCTATGTGACGCTGGAGATCCGCCGCTTCTATCACGGCCCGGTCCTGCTCTACGGCGCCACCACGGGCGCGGAGCAATACACCTATTCGATCGGCTGGCTCGCCTTCGGCGTGGTGCTGCTCGGCGTCGGCATTCTCGTCAACTCCGAGCGGGCACGGCTGGCGTCGGCCGCGGTGATCGCGCTGACGATCCTGAAGGCCTTCGTGATCGACATGTCGACGCTGACAGGCGTCTACCGCGCGCTGTCGTTCATGTGCCTCGGCATCGTGCTGGTCGCGATCGGCTGGCTCTACCAGCGCATCCTGTTCCGGCGGCAGGTCGCACCGCCGCCGGCTCCGCAGGCGAGCACTTGAGGATCAGGCCGCGCGGACCGACTCCAGGAACTGCGCGACCTCGACTTTGAGCCGCGTGCTGTCGGTCGCGAGCGATTTCGCCGCCGACAGCACCTCCGTCGACGCCGAGCCGGTCTCGATCGCACCACGCTGCACGTCCGTGATGTTCATCGAGACCTCCTGCGTACCGACCGAAGCCTGCTGCACGTTGCGCGAGATCTCCTGCGTGGCCGCGCCCTGTTCCTCGACGGCGGCTGCGATGGCCGCCGCCACCTCGGACAGCCGCTCGATGGTGCCGCCGATTTCCTGGATGGCGCTGACGGATTCCTGCGTCGCGGCCTGGATCCCGGAGACTTGCGCCCCGATCTCGCCGGTCGCTCTCGCGGTCTGCTCGGCCAGCGCCTTGACCTCGGAGGCGACGACCGCGAAGCCGCGGCCGGCTTCACCGGCACGCGCCGCCTCGATGGTGGCGTTGAGCGCCAGCAGGTTGGTCTGACCGGCGATGGTGTTGATCAGCTCGACCACGTCGCCGATGCGGGATGCCGCCTGCGACAGCGCGTTGACGCGGTCGTTGGTCCGCGTGGCCTGCTCGACGGCCTCCGCGGCCATCCGCGCCGAATCCTGCACGCGGCGGCTGATCTCGGTGATGGAGGACGACAGCTCCTCCGATGCGGACGCAACCGCCTGGACGTTGGTGGAGGCTTCCTCGGACGCCGCGGCGACCACGGTCGCGAGTTCCTGCCCGCGCTGCGCGGTGCTGCTCAGCGTGGTCGCGGAGGCCTCGAGCTCGGTCGAGGCCGACGACACGGTGCCGACGACCTCGCCAATCATGGCCTCGAACTTGCGGGTGATGGCGTCGACGCGGCGGCCGCGTTCGATCTTGGTCTCGGCGTCGGCCGCAGCGACTTCGTCGGCGGCCTTCTTGGCGATCAACGCCTCCTTGAAGATCTGGAGCGCATCCGCCATCGAGCCGATCTCGGTCTTCTCGCCGCGATGTGGCACCTCGGCGGAGAGGTCGCCTTCGCCGAGCGACTGCATCGGATGGATGATCGAGGCAATCCCGCGAGAAACGTCACGCACGAGATAATAGGCGGCACCGATCGCGATCACGACCGAGAACACGATGATGCCGACCAGCACGCGGAAGATCGTGGCGTAGCTGTCGGCCGCCTGCTTCGTCTCCAGCTCGGCGCCCCGGTTGTTCATCTCGATGCCCTTCTGGAGCAGCGGGTCGGCGGCCTGGGCCATCTTCGCGACCTTGGTCTGCAACAGCTCGTTGGCATCGGTCGGGAAGCGACCGACGCCCTTGCGCGACAGCGCCATAACGTCCTGCACCCCGTTCAGGTACTCGGCCCACGCCTTGCTCCACTGCTCATAGAGCGAACGCTCCTCGGCCGAGGTGATCAGCGGCTCGTAGACCTTGCGGGTCTGGTCGATGCGCGCCTGCAGCGAGGCGAGGCGCTTCTCGGCGGCTTCCTTGCCCTCGGCGGTGTCCTGCATCAGGTGCAGGCGCAGCGCGACGCGCAGCTCGTTGATATCGGCGCGAAGCGAGCCGAGCGCACGCACGCTCGGCAGCCAGCTCTCCGCGATCTCGACGGTATGGGAATTGATACTCTGCATGGTGCCGATCGCCATCACGCCGACGCCGGCGAGCGACAGCACGAGGACCGACAACACGGTCAGAAGCTTGAACACGATCGACAACTTCGACATCACAGCAAATCCCGATGAGACCTAGCAACGCGCAAATCACCTGCGCCGCCATCGTCACGACGGACGACAGGGCGGAAGTCAGTTCAACAATGCTGGCTGATTTTTATCCCGTAAGATTGCGCTCATAGTTGCAAACAGGCGTTAACAGGAACCTACGTGGAACTACGGAATTCGCTGTCGCCGCCGTCATATGTTCCGCAATTATTGGTTGCAGTGCAGCAGACATCGCGCGACGCCACACTGGCGCACCGCGATGCGCGGCTCGAACGGAGCAACTGACGACCTCACGCCGCCCGCACCGACTCCAGGAAGCGCGCGACCTCGCTCTTCAGCCGGTTGCTCTCCTGAGAGAGCGATTGCGCCGCTGAATGCACCTGGGCCGACGCAGCCCCGGTCTCGCCTGCGCCGCGCTGGACGTTGCCGATATTGGCGGAGACTTCCGAGGTGCCGTGCGCGGCATGCTGGATGTTGCGGGAGATCTCCTGCGTCGCGGCGCCCTGCTCCTCCACCGCCGCGGCGATGGCCGAGGATATTTCCGACATCCGCGCGATGGTGTCGCCGATCTCCTTGATTGCGCCGGCCGAATCCTGCGTCGCGGTCTGGATCGCGGCGATGTGCTGGCTGATCTCGCCCGTGGCCTTCGCGGTCTGCTCGGCGAGCGCCTTCACTTCGGTCGCGACCACCGCAAAGCCCTTGCCGGCTTCGCCCGCCCGCGCTGCCTCGATCGTGGCATTCAGCGCCAGCAGATTGGTCTGGCTGGCGATGGTGTTAATCAGCTCGACCACGTCGCCGATGCGGCCTGCCGCCTTGGTCAGCTCGGCGACGCGCGCGTTGGTGCGCTGGGCCTGCTCCACCGCGACGTCGGCGACGCGGGCCGATTCCTGCACCTGACGGCTGATCTCCGAGATCGATGTGGTCATCTCCTCGCTCGCGGACGACACCGATTGCACGTTCGCGGACGCCTCCTCGGAGGCTGCGGCCACCGCCGTGGCAAGCCCGTTACCGCGCTCCGCGGCCTGCGTCAGCGTGTTGGAGGACGCCTCGAGCTCGGTTGCCGCCGACGACACCGTGTCGATGATCTCGCCGACCGCGCCTTCAAACCCGTCGGCGAGGCGGTGCATGTCCGCCTTGCGCCGTTCGCGCCCGCGCGTGTCAGCTTCGGCCTGCTCCGCACCCAGCCGCTCGGCCTCCGCCATGTTGGTCCTGAACACCTCGACCGCGCCGGCCATCTCGCCGATCTCGTCCTTGCGCCCGACGCCGGGGACGGAGATTGAAAGCTCGCCACGCGCCAGCCGCGTCATCGCGCCGACCATGCCGGACAGCGCCTTCGAGATCGAGCGCCCGAGGACAAAGCCGACCACGGCGAGCACGACGACGGTGAACGCGAAGGCGATCATCATCCACATGCGCACGGCATCGCGCGTTGCGGCCTCCGCGGCGTCAGCCTGCCTGTACATGGCGTCGACCGCGGCCCGCACCTCGACCATGGAGGGCTCGAGTTCGCGGAATGTCTTCATCATGCTGGCGTCCAGCGCGGCGCTCTGCTGCGCGGTCTCGGCCCAGGCCGCGAACTCGGACTGGTATTTCTGGAGCTTGGCCGTGATGTCGTTCATCACCGCCGTCGGGACTGCGACCACCTCGATCGCCTTGGAGAATTCGACCCCGGCCTTCTTCACTTCGGCAATGTATTTGGGGTCGCGCCGCAGCATGAAGTCCTTCTCGTGCCGGCGCATCATCAGCATCCAGCTCGTCGTCCTGGGATCGTCGATCTCCTTGAGCTTCACCTCGATGTCGTGCACGGCGGCGCGGAGCGAGCCGGACAGGCCAAGCGTCTCATTCAGCCCGAGTCTGGTCTCGGCCACGACGAGCGCCTTGAAATCCTCAGCATAGCGTTTGAAGCCGTCATGTGCCTGCCTGGTCTTGTCGGACAGCGCGCTCATGCCGCCGGCCGCCATCAACCGCTCGACCTCGTCGAAATCGCGGTTGATCGGTGCCATCAGCTCGGCATGGGCCTTGGCGTAGCTTTCGTTGCGGCGCTGCTGAAAATTCTTCTCGTTGCGGCGCGCCTCCAGCATCTCGATCGTGAGCTGATTGTTGAGGTCAGCGATCGCGCGCGCGCGGTTGGCAACGGTGCGGGAGGCGTCCTGGGAGAGGCTGCCGATCTCGTAGATCGCGCCGAAGACGACGAGACCGACAAGGCCGAAGAGTCCGATCGCCATGACCTTGTGGGTGAGGCGAATGGAAAGGCCGCTCATTGAATGTGCTCCGATACGTTCGATACGCAATAGAGGGAGGGCGACTCGGCATCCGAATATTGCGAGATCATGACTGCATCGGTTTTCCGGAAGGTTAACCGTGCAGACCTTCTCACCGCGGCATCGGCTGCGGACGCATGCGAACCGCGACGCGTCCTCGCGAGGCGGTTGCAATCGGCGGATGATGGGTGAGGACGGCCGCCCTCAGGCGGCGCGCACCGTGGTGAGGAACTTGCCGACCTCGAGCTTGAGGCGATTGCTGTCGCCGGACAGCGACTGCGCAGCCGAAAGCACCTGCGACGACGCCGAGCCGGTCTCGCTCGCGCCGCGTTGCACGTCGGTGATGTTGGACGACACTTGATGGGTGCCTTCCGCCGCCTGCGCGACGTTGCGGGAGATCTCCTGCGTCGCCGCGCCCTGCTCCTCCACCGCTGCCGCGATCGCCGAAGAGATCTCCGACAGCCGTTCGATGGTGTCGCTGATGTCCTTGATGGCGCCGACCGAGTCCTGGGTAGCAGACTGGATGCCGGAAATCTGCTGGCCGATCTCGCCGGTCGCTTTGGCGGTCTGCTCGGCAAGCGCCTTGACTTCGGAAGCGACGACGGCGAAGCCACGGCCGGCTTCACCTGCACGCGCAGCCTCGATCGTGGCATTGAGCGCCAGCAGATTGGTCTGGCCGGCGATGGTGTTGATCAACTCGACGACGTCGCCGATCCGCGTTGCCGCCTTCGACAATTCGCTGACACGTTCGGTCGTGGTGCGGGCCTGGCCGACCGCCTCGCCGGCGACGCGCGCGGATTCCTGCACCTGGCGGCTGATCTCGGTGATCGAGGACGACAGCTCCTCGGTCGCCGAGGCCACCGACTGCACGTTGGTGGAGGCTTCCTCAGAGGCCGAAGCGACCACGGTCGCAAGTTGCTGCGCGTGCTCCGCGGTCGCGGTCAGCGTCGTCGCGGAAGCCTCGAGCTCGGTCGAGGCCGAGCTCACGGTCTCGATCACCTCGCCGACGGCGGTTTCAAACTGGTCGGCAAGCCGGAGCATGTCCTGGCGACGCTGCGCCGCGCTGCGCTGCTCCATCTCCTTCTGCTCGGCTTCCATCCGGATCTTGGCAAGGCCGT
The DNA here is from genome assembly GCF_029989365.1 of Bradyrhizobium sp. Arg816. Taxonomy (GTDB): domain Bacteria; phylum Pseudomonadota; class Alphaproteobacteria; order Rhizobiales; family Xanthobacteraceae; genus Bradyrhizobium. Next base: position 331,442 of record NZ_JAPRAQ010000007.1, read on the forward strand.
TCTCCCGGAACACTTCCGCGGTCTTGGCGACTTCGCCGACCTCGTCCTTGCGATCGAGGCCGGCGATCTCGACCTGATAGCGGCCGACGGCAAGCTCCTGGAGCACACCGACGATCATGCGGATCGGCCGCGCGATGCCGTACTGACCGATGATGAAGCCCAACGCGCCGCCGATGATGACACCGAGGCCTGCGAGGATGATCAGGAAGCGTGACGTCGATTCGTACTGCTCGCGTGCTTCCTTGCTCTTCTCCTCGACGCGCGCATTCAGCCGATCGGCGAGTTCGCGCATCTTGCCTTGAAGGTTCTCCGCAGCGGTCCTGCTCTTCATCGCGGTGTCGCGCAGCTTGTCGGCGCTGTCGCTGAGCTTCGCCGACTTCTCGGCATCGACGGCCGCGAGCGTCGTGTCCATCTGGCTCTTGTAGGCCGAGAACGCCTCGCGCACGCCCGGGAGCAGCGTCTTGGCCTTCTCGTCCGGGGTCTGGCTGACCTCGTCGAAACGTTCCTGATACTGCTTGAGCTGGGCGTTGATGACATCACGCGCGGCCAGGCGATTGTCGTCACGCGGATCGAGCGCACTGCGGAATTCAGCGCGGTTCAGCGCGATGACGTTCTGGTTGGCGCGCGCCGCGAGCAGGGCCCGCTTGGCCGCGGTCGACATCACGTCGGCCTTTTCGCTGAGATCGCTGAGAGCGGAGACACCAAGCCAGGCGATCGCGGCACCGATCCCGCACAGCAGGACGACGATCCCGAGGATCTTGCTCAGGATGCGGAAGCGGCCAAGAAAATGCATGACGGGAACCCTTCATGGACATTGCCGCTCAAGCGGCTGAATTCCCATGAATTTCGCCCAAAACCATTCCGCTTCCCTTAACCACGTTTTCCGTAGAAACACGGAGTTTCCATCGTGATCGACGCCGCTCTTGCGTTCCGAGACTTGCGCAGGGAGCAAGGCTCTCCCTGCGTCTTGGTCAGGCCGCGCGAACGGTACCCAGGAACTTCCCGACCTCGAGCTTGAGACGATTGCTGTCGCCCGACAGCGACTGCGCCGCCGCCAACACCTGCGAGGACGCCGAGCCGGTCTCGCTCGCACCGCGCTGGACGTCGGTGATGTTGGACGACACTTGATGGGTGCCTGCCGCCGCCTGCTGCACGTTGCGGGAGATTTCCTGCGTCGCGGCGCCCTGCTCTTCGACGGCAGCCGCGATGGTCGAGGAGATCTCCGACAGCTTCTCGATGGTGTCGCTGATGTCCCTGATGGCGCCGACCGAATGCTCGGTCGCGGCCTGGATGCTGGCGATCTGCTGGCCGATCTCGCCGGTCGCCTTCGCGGTCTGCTCGGCGAGCGCCTTGACTTCGGAGGCGACCACGGCAAAACCGCGGCCCGCTTCGCCGGCGCGCGCGGCCTCGATCGTGGCGTTGAGCGCCAGCAGGTTGGTCTGGCCGGCGATGGTGTTGATCAGCTCCACGACGTCGCCGATCCGCGTCGCCGCCTTCGACAGCTCGCTGACACGGTCGGTCGTGGTGCGGGCCTGGCCGACGGCCTCGCTGGCCACGCGCGCGGATTCCTGCACCTGGCGGCTGATCTCGGTGATCGACGACGACAGCTCTTCCGTTGCCGACGCCACCGACTGCACGTTGGTGGAGGCCTCTTCGGAGGCCGCCGCGACCACGGTGGTGAGCTGCTGCGTGCGCTCCGCGGTCGAGGTGAGCGTGGTGGCGGACGCTTCAAGCTCCGTGGAAGCCGATGACACGGTGCCGACGATCTCGCCGACGGCGCCTTCGAAGCTGTCGGCGAGCCTGCGCATCTCGGACCTGCGCTGCTCGGCCGCGAGCTGATCCTGCCGCGACTTGGCTTCCGCGTCCTCCCGCGCCTTCTGTTCGGACACGATCTTGAATTTTTCGACGGCACCGGCGACTTCGCCGACCTCGTCCTTGCGGCCGAGGCCCGGCAGCACCACGGAGAAGTCGCCGCCCGCGAGCTTTTCCATCGCCGCCGTCAATGCGCGCATGGGCCGCGCAATGCTGAAGACGGAGAAGATGCACGCCCCGATCAGAACCAGCGCGACCAGCACGCCGGCGACGAACGAGGTCCGCGCGACGGACGCGGCCTCAGCTTCGGCTTCGGCGCGGGCTTCGGCACTCTTCTGCTTGGCGAAATTGATGATCTCGTTGGTCAGCTCCGATATCTCTTCGTTGATCGGCGCCAGCGTCTCCTTGCGGATGCGGTCGACCTCGGCGACGAGCTTTGCGAGCGGCGCCGACGCCTCGCCGTCCTTCTTCGCGCCCAGGGCGAGCTCCTGCTTGCGGATCGCTTCGATCTGCTGTTGCCCCTTGCTGAAATTGCCGATCAACACGGTCAGGCGGTCGATCCGTTTGTGGTTCTCCGGCGAGCGCGACAGCTTCGCCATCTCGTCCGCGAATTTCAGGGCCGCGGTCTGCCGATCGTTGAAATAGGTGACGGCCTTCTGCAACTCGGCCGGCGAAATGGAACTCAGGATGTCACGAATGCCGATCTGCATCCCACGGACCGACGCCTTGGCTTCCGCGGCGTTTTGCGCGATCGACTGCTGCCCCGATGCCCCATTGCTGAGCTTCTGAACCTCGGCGCCGCCGCTCATCTGGAGAACGATCATCAGCGCGACGAGCGCGATGGTGAGTGCCGAGGTCACGGCGAGCTTGGTGCCAATTCGCAGGTTTTGAATGAACATCATCGACGTAATCCCCGGATACGCATTGCCGCGCCGACGCGCGTGAACAGTCCGGGAAGGCTAACCGCGAGGTTGCTCATTAACGTTAAGAGCGGCCGCGGCAGCCTGGGTAGAAATACTGAAATGGCGCTTAAACTACTGCAGTTGCGCACTTTTCACGTGTAACGAGATGGATTTCGCGGATTTGCACACGCTGGCGTCCGTTAACGGTTCCCCGTTCGCGGTCATCAGCACACGGTCTCACCGACCAGGCTGACGCGGAAGACCGGCTTCTTGTTCTCGTCGAGCAGCTCCATGCTCCACTTCGCATTCGGCTTCAGGTTGCGCGCTATGCTGCCGAGCAGGTTGGCGCAGACCTCGCTCATCTCGGCCCAGGCGGCGGCGCGATCCTCGAACTCGTACGGCTGGTCGGCGGCGCCGGAATAACGACCGGTGCTGATGCGAAAGAAATACAGCGACATCGTAGAACCCTTGCATCCCCCGGCCTTGCGCAAACTGGGACGCGAGTCGCTACCAAGGCATGAAAGCCGCCGTCCGTATGACTACGGCGCGGCGGCTTGGTGACAGATGAATATTTCAACGACAAAATGCGCGGGCTGTCCCGCGCAGCCAGCTCACTGGGTCGAGCGGCGCAATTCCAGCGGAGCGTCGTTCCTGGCGGGCTCCGATTTGGCCTCGGACTTCACCGGCTCGAGCCGGCCGCTCTCGACACGCGGCGTCTCGACACGCGCGGCGACTTCAGTGTTGGACGCAGCGACCGAACCAGTGTGCTCCGGGGGGCGCAACGAACGCGGACGCGCCACGGCGCGGGCCATCAGCATCTGATTGCCGCCCTGGTGGTGGAAGTCGCAATAGGCGAAGCCCATGCCCGACACCGAGCCGCGGAAGCTGCGATCGTCGGTCTTTTCCAGGTTGAAGCAGGGCTCGAACGGAATGCCCTTGATCGAGGCGCAGACATTCTGGCCTCGGATCTGTAGCGTGTTGCCGGGCAGGCGGAGATGCTTCACCGGGCCTGCACCCGAGAACTGCACCGCGCCGGCGGCGCCGAGATCGTCCAGGATACGGCCTGCGCCGCGGGTACCGTCGAAACAGGTGAAGGCGAACACCTTACCGGCAACGAAGCGGCGCGCCTCGTCGGCGTTCATGCTTCCTGCGATGGCCGGCGCAAACGTCGCTGCCGCCGTGACAGCCCCCAACACAATACGCGCAAGCATGCTCAACTCCGAACCAACCCCAGCGCGGGCAATGCCTTATCTCTTTACCCGCTGCTTACCATACTAACCAAGGCAACATTGAAGCAGCTTGGTTGGTAAAGTCTGAACGCCGTTAGACAATTTTTACCACGATGCGACCGCGGACCTGGCCGGCGAGGATTTTCGCGCCCCATTCCGAAACGTCCTCGAGCGGAATTTCATGAGTAATTTCAGTTAGTTTTGTCCGATCCAGATCCGAGGCCAGACGCTGCCAGGCGGCTTTCCGCGGCTCGATCGGGCACATCACGGAATCGATGCCGAGAAGGCACACCCCGCGCAAAATGAAGGGTGCGACAGAAGACGGCAGGTCCATGCCGGCAGCCAGGCCGCACGCCGCGATGGCGCCGCCGTATTTCGTCATCGACAGGAGATTCGCGAGCGTGGTCGAGCCGACGCTGTCGACGCCACCGGCCCAGCGCTCCTTGGCGAGCGGCTTTGCCGGTGCCGACAGCTCGTTGCGGTCGATCACCTCGGCCGCGCCGATCTCTTTCAAATAGTCCGCTTCCGAGGCGCGGCCCGTCGAGGCGATGACGTGATAACCGAGCTTCGAGAGCACGGCGGTGGCGACCGAGCCGACGCCGCCGGCCGCGCCCGTGACCACCACGGGGCCGCTCTTCGGCGACAGGCCGTGCTTCTCCAGCGCCAGCACCGAAAGCATCGCGGTGAAGCCGGCGGTGCCGATTGCCATGGCGTCGCGCGCCGACAGGCCCTGCGGCAAAGCGACCAGCCAGTCACCCTTCACCCGCGCCTTCTCGGCATAGGCGCCGAGATGGGTCTCGCCCATGCCCCAGCCGGTGCAGACGACCTTGTCACCCGCCTTCCACTGCGGATGCGAGGATTGCTCGACGGTGCCGGCAAAGTCGATGCCGGCGATCATCGGGAAACGGCGCACCACCGGCGCCTTGCCGGTGAGCGCAAGCCCGTCCTTGTAGTTCAGCGTCGACCATTCCACGCGGACCGTGACATCACCGTCCATCAGCTCGGAATCGTCGAACTGCGTGAGTGCGGCGGTGGTGCCCTTGTCCGCCTTGTCGATCCGGATCGCCTTGAATGTGGCCACGACTGAACTCCCTGGACTTGTTTCAGGGGATGTTTAGCCGATCAGGCAGGCTGCGCAACCGCTCGCTGAACCGGTTTCTCCACGATCGGAAGATTGATCAGCGCGGACAGCACGCCGAACAGGATCGAGAGCCACCAGATCGGCGTATAGGAACCGAACTTTTCGAACACGATGCCGCCGAGCCAGACGCCGAGGAAACCGCCGACCTGGTGGCTGACGAACGCAAAACCGTAGAGCGTGGCGAGCCAGCGCGTGCCGAACATCAGCGCCACCAGCGCCGAGGTCGGCGGCACCGTGGACAGCCAGGTCAGACCGGAGACCGCACCGAATGCGATTGCCGAGAACGGCGTGATCGGGAACGAGATGAAGGCGAGCGTCGCAAGCGCGCGCGTGAAATAGATCGCAGAGAGGATGTAGCGCTTCGGCAGCGAGTTCTGGAGATAGCCGACGCTCAGCGATCCCATGATGTTGAACAGGCCGATCGCCGCGATCACCCAGCCGCCGGTTTGCGTCGATATGCCGCGATCGACCAGGAACGCCGGCAGATGCACGGTGATGAAGGCGAGCTGGAAGCCGCAGGTGAAGAAGCCGAGCACCAGCAGCACATAGGAGCGATGGCCGAAGGCTTCGGCGAGCGCTTTCGTAAAGGTCTGCTCATCCGCAGGCGCCGTGTTGGCCGTGGCTGCGACCGGCGGCGTCGAGAGCGCCAGTGACAGGGGGATGATCAGCAGCATCAGGAAGCCGAACACGGTGAGCGCCTGCTGCCAGCCGAAATTGTCGATCAGCGCGACGCCGATCGGCGCGAACAGGAACTGCCCGAACGAGCCCGCCGCGGTGCCGGCGCCGAGCGCAAGCCCGCGCTTCTCGGCCGGCAACAGCTTGGTGAAGGCCGACAGCACCAGGTTGAAAGAGCAGCCGGCGAGACCGAAGCCGACCATGACGCCTGCGCCGATGTTCAGCGACAGCGGCGTCGAGGAATAGCGCATCAAAAGAAGGCCGCCGGCATAGAGCAGCGCTCCGACGCACATCACCCGGAACAGGCCGAAGCGATCGGCGACCGCGCCAGCAATCGGCTGGCCCAATCCCCACAGCAAATTCTGAAAAGCGATGGCGAGGCCAAACACGTCGCGGCCCCAGGAGAATTCGTGGCTCATCGGCTGCACGAAGAAGCCGAGCGCCGAGCGCGGGCCGAAGCCGAGCATGCCGATCGCACAGCCGCAGAGAATGATGATCGCCGGGGTACGCCAGGAGGAGGAACGCGAGACCGGACCGAGCTCGCCCGCTTGAGTGGACATGGGTTCCTCATCAGTCGCTGGCGGATCCGGAATAGGCAACCGCGAGTCACGCGTTTAATGCAAATGCATGAAGATCCCAAGCCAAAAATGATTGCGTTCCACGAAGGGCTGCCACCGGAGCATTGCGTTTCATCGCGGCCTTCCCCAACGCGCCGGGTGCGACTTGACGGGAATGTGTGCGGCTGGGGCTAGCGGCCTGCTCGGGTGCGTGTTATCTTTGATTTACTCAGATTGAGTATATCTGAGCTTGAGCGAAAACCCACCGGCCCTCTCGGCCGGATTTCTCAGGCCCTATATATACTCACATGGAGCATAATTCGCATTCACGGGAGGCTTCGATGCCCATCACTGGAATTTACGGCCCCGACGACTTTGCCAACCGGCCGCAGGGCCAAGTCCCCGCCCCTCCTCGCGCCGTACCGGCGCGAACCGGCCCCGCGCTGCCGATGCCCTCACTGGAATGGACTGCGGACGTCGAGCGGGCGACTGCGCCGCTCTATGAGCGCGTGAAGCACGTCATCCCCCCGATCGAGTGGCCGCTGATGGCGCCGACGATCAAGGCAATCAACGAGCTGAAGCAGGCCCGGGGCGCGGTCATCCTCGCGCACAACTATCAGGCGCCGGAGATCTTTCATTGCGTCGCCGACATCGGCGGCGACTCGCTTCAGCTCGCGATCGAAGCGACCAAGGTGAAGGCCGACATCATCGTGCAATGCGGCGTGCACTTCATGGCGGAGACGTCAAAGCTGCTCAACCCGGACAAGATGGTATTGATCCCGGACGCGCGCGCCGGCTGCTCGCTCGCAGACAGCATCACGGGCGCGGACGTTCGCCTGCTCCGCGAAAAATTTCCCGGCGTGCCCGTCGTCGCCTATGTCAACACGTCGGCAGAAGTGAAGGCGGAGGTCGACATCTGCTGCACCTCGTCGAACGCGGTGCAAGTGGTCGAGAGTCTGAATTCACCCACGGTGATCTTCCTGCCGGACCGCTATCTTGCAAGCTACGTCGCCTCGAAGACCGACGTAAAAATCATCGCCTGGAAGGGCGCCTGCGAGGTGCACGAGCGCTTTACGGGTGAGGAGCTGCGCGCCTATCGCGAAGCCGACCCGTCCGTGCAGATCATCGCGCATCCCGAATGTCCGCCTGATGTGCTGGCGGAAGCCGATTTCACCGGCTCGACCGCGCACATGATCAACTGGGTGCGCGAGCGGCGGCCGCGGCGGCTCGTCATGATCACGGAATGCTCGATGGCCGACAATGTCCGCGCCGAGCTGCCTGATGTGGAGATGCTCCGCCCCTGCAATCTCTGCCCGCACATGAAGCGCATCACGCTCGCCAACATTCTGGACAGCCTGCTCACGCTTGGCGAGCAGGTCACGATCGATCCCGCGCTCGCGGAACGCGCGCGGCGCTCGGTCGAGCGGATGATCAATCTGAAGAATTGAGAGTGAAGCATGCAAGACAACATCCACAACCTCACCCGCAGCACCGATGACGTCGTCATCGTCGGCGGTGGCCTCGCCGGACTCTTTTGTGCACTGAAGCTCGCGCCGCGGCCGGTAACCCTGATCTCGGCCGCCCCGCTCGGACAGGGCGCATCATCCGCCTGGGCGCAGGGCGGCATCGCAGCGGCCGTGGCCGAAGGCGATAGCCCGGAGGCGCACGCCGCCGACACCATCGCCGTCGGCGGCGGTCTTGTCGATGAAGCGGTTGCACTTGGCATCGCGCGCGAGGCCGCGCCACGGATTCACGATCTACTCGCCTATGGCGTGCCGTTCGACCGCGACCTCGAAGGCAAGCTCGCTGTCGGCCGCGAGGCCGCGCATTCGGCGCGACGCATCGTGCATGTGCGCGGCGACGGGGCCGGAGCCGCGATCATCGCGGCCCTGAGCGAGACCGTACGGCGCACGCCATCGATCCGGTTAATCGAAGGTCTCGTGGCCGAAGCGCTGTTGACCGAGGACGGCGCCGTCACCGGCCTTCAATTGCGCGAGGCCGGCAATCCCGCTGCACGTCCGCTCCTGCTTGCCTCTCGCGCGGTGGTACTGGCGACCGGCGGCCTCGGCCATCTCTATGCCGTCACCACCAACCCGCTCGAAGCCAGCGGCTCGGGCCTTGCGATCGCAGCACGCGCCGGCGCCGTGATCGCCGACCCTGAATTCGTCCAGTTCCACCCCACCGCCATCATGGCCGGCCGCGATCCGGCGCCGCTGGCAACCGAGGCGCTGCGCGGCGAAGGCGCGACGCTGATCAACGGCGATGGCGAACGTTTCATGCTCGCGCGCCATCCGCTCGCAGAGCTCGCGCCGCGCGACATCGTGGCCCGCGGCGTTTTCGCCGAGATAGCGGCCGGGCGGGGTGCCTTCCTCGATGCACGGCAGGCGCTCGGCACGGGCTTCGCTGACAAGTTCCCGACGGTGCATGCAAGCTGCATCACTGCCGGTATCGATCCCGCGACGCAGGCCATCCCGATCGCGCCGGCAGCGCATTACCACATGGGCGGCATCGCGGTGGACGAGCGCGGCCGCAGCTCGATCGACGGGCTCTGGGCCGGCGGCGAGGTATCGTCCACCGGCGCGCACGGTGCCAACCGGCTCGCCTCGAATTCGCTGCTGGAGGCGGTGGTCTACGCCGCCCGCATCGCCGACGACATCACCGGCCGCGCCATCCCCTCGCCCGCCCGCCTTCCCGATGCGTTGGTGACGTCACGTGGCGGCACGCCGGACGCTGCCGCCGTTAAGCGGTTGCGAACGATGATGAGCGCGCATGTCGGCGTGATCCGCGACGCTGACGGGCTCGCGGAGGCCGTCCGCAGCTTCGCCGCAGTCGAACGCGGGCCCGCAAGCATCGCTCTCCGCAACATGGCGGCTTCAGCCCTGCTCGTCGCGGCTTCCGCCTGGAGCCGGCGCGAGAGCCGCGGCGCGCATTTCCGCTCCGACCATCCGGCGGATGTCCCCGCGCTGGCGCAGAGAACGATGACCACTCTCACGGATGCACGTGAGATCGCGGAGAGCCTGAGCGAGCGTCCGCTGCCACGCACCGCCCGACCGATGATCGCCTGATGGAGTCCCCCATGATCACCCCGACCTCACTGCTCTACCCCGACGCCTTCCTGTCGCCGCTTGCGATCGACGAGGCCGTGCATCGCGCGCTCGACGAGGATCTCGGCCGCGCCGGCGACATCACCTCGCTTGCGACGATCCCGGAGGCGACCAAGGCGCAAGCCATCCTGGTCGCACGCCAGTCCGGCGTGATCGCAGGCCTTCCGCTGGCGCTGGCGACGCTGCAAAAGCTCTCGCCCGACATCGACGTGCGCGCGCATGTCCGCGACGCCGTTCGGGTTGCCCGCGGCCAGCACGTACTGACGATCACGGGCCCGGCGCGCGCCATCCTCACGGCCGAGCGGACCGCGCTGAATTTCGTCGGCAGGCTGTCGGGCGTCGCGACGCTCACGGCCGACTACGTCGCGCGGACCGAAGGCACCAAGATGCGCATCTGCTGCACGCGCAAGACCACGCCGGGATTGCGGGCGCTGGAGAAATACGCCGTGCGCTGCGGCGGCGGCTTCAACCACCGCTTCGGGCTCGACGATGCGATCCTGATCAAGGACAACCACATCGCCGTCGCCGGCGGCATCGGTGCGGTGCTGGAGCGCGCCCGCGCCCATGCCGGTCACCTCGTCAAGATCGAGATCGAGGTCGATACGCTTGCGCAACTCCGCGAGGTGCTCGGCACCGGGCTCGCCGATGCCGTGCTGCTCGACAACATGGACCTCGCGACGCTGCGCGAGGCTGTCAGGCTCAACGAGGGGCGGCTCCAGCTGGAAGCATCCGGCGGCGTCACGCTGGACTCGATCGCGTCAATCGCCGCGACCGGCGTCGACTACGCCTCTTCCGGCGCGCTGACGCATTCGGCTCCGAATTTCGACTGCGCGCTGGATATCGAAGCGTGATTTCTTCACCTCTCCCCGCAAGCGGGGCGAGGTGAAGGAAGACTACCTTCGCTCGATCGCGCCCATCTCGGCGGAGCTCTTGGCTTCCTGGGCGAGTTCGGCAGAGAGCGCCGCGGTCTGGGCCGGGGTGCCCCAGCTCGGTTCTTCGCTGCCGTCGCCCCAGGCGCGCGGGCGATAGAAGGTGTGGACGCCAGTCTTGTACATCTTCTTCATCTCGGCGACCCAGGACGGACGCACCCAGTAGGCGTGGTAGTGCGTGGACTTGCCGACTTCAGGCAGCCAGATCTGGCCGTCGAGCATCGCCTTCGAAATCTTTTTCGCGCGCTCCCACATCTCGGGCTCGCGGATCACGTCGGCATTGTTGTCGCAGGCGAAGGTGAACTGACACGCCAAATGGCGGTGCTTGTTCTGATAGACCGCGCCGCACACGGTGTCCGGATATTTGCCGGAGAAGACGCGGTTCATCACGACTTGTGCAACCGCCATCTGGCCGCGCACGGCCTCGCCGCGCGATTCGAAATAGACGGCTTCGGCGAGACATTTCTCGGACTTTGCGCGCGACTTGTCGTCGAGCGCGAGCCGCTCCGCCGGCGATCTGGCGCGCTGGTTGTCGGCATTGACCTCGCCCTTCGGCGCGACACTTTCGCCGCTTTCGATGTCCTTGGCGATCTCGGCCGACGGCGGCGACAGCGCGGCCGTCACCTTCATATCAGGGTCGGGCATCACGATCAGCGGCTCGGCGCCAGGCTGCCAGCTCTCGATGCTCTCGAGATTGCCGCCGAGCGAGGAGCTGCCGAAGAACAGGTTCGAGGTCTTGACGCGGAAGGGATCGCGCGGCGCTGCGGCTGGAAGGGTCGCCTGCTTCAGCGCCTCGAGCGGCTGGACCGCGAATGCGCGCGCTACGTCACTGGCTTGTGGCGGATTGGCATATTGCGGCAGCGGCGGCGCGCGCAGCGCTTCCTGAAGCTCGGGATCGAGCGCCGCCGCGGACTCCGGCGACATGATTTGCGGCACCGCGACGGTCTTGGCGCCGAACACCGAGCTGTTCGACGTCGCGGGATCATCCTGTGCCGGCGTTGCCGATGGTGCGGTCGTCTCGGGAGCCTGCGTGGGTGTGACGCTTGCGAGGCGATCCCCCTTCATGGAGCGATCGACCTTGGGAAAATCGGCGGCCTGGTAGCGCGGCGGCGCCTGAAGCGCGGGATTGCGGCTGATCGCGCCGGTGACGTCGCGACCATCCAGGCTCGCCAGGCGAACCATCGCGCTCTGCGGAAGCGACGTGCCGATCGGGCGGGAAAAACTGTAGGTGGCAAGCTGGATCGAGGACGCGGCAGAAAACACCTGCTTCTGCCAGCGCTCGGCGACGCCGGGCTGACGCGCCAGCAACGACGCGATATCCTGATAACCGGTCTCTCTCGGCATCAATGCGAAGATGCAGAGACCGATTCCGAAGGACGCGAACCGCGCGCCCTTCGGATGGTTACGCAACACTGACATCGACACGCTCACGCTACGCTTACGCCAGAAAAATCGAACCGCAGTACATCCGTACAATTCGATCTTTATCGTCAGTATCCAATTTAGGTTGCCGGGGCGTTAATCGGCGTTGCGCGTGCGGCACACTCAAGCGATTGCAGGTGTTTTCACGGGCAATGATGCACGTTGGTAAACGCCGCCTCTCCTAAAGCGGTAAACATTCGGTCAACACGAATGGTGAAGGAACTCTTGCGCGCGTCCCATTACGGGACGTGCGACGAGTTCCCTCCGCCGTCATTGCGAGCGTAGCGAAGCAATCCAGAGGCTATCCGCGGAGGCAGTCTGGATTGCTTCGCTGCGCTCGCAATGACGCGTGGATGGAGTGTCGTCTGAAATGAAAAGAGGCGGGGCTTTGCCCCGCCTCTCTCAACTCAATCCTGATCTCCGCGCTTACGCCTGGCTCGCGATCGCCTTGCCGAGCGCGGCCTGTGCCGCCGCGAGGCGGGCGATCGGCACGCGGTAAGGCGAGCAGGAGACGTAGTCGAGGCCGATGTTGTGGCAGAAGGCGACGGAGGCGGGATCGCCGCCGTGCTCGCCGCAGATGCCGACCTTGAGCTTCGGGCGCGTCTTGCGGCCGCGCGCGACGCCGATCTTGACGAGCTCGCCAACGCCTTCCTGGTCGAGCGCGACGAAGGGATCGACCGACAAGATGCCCTTCGACACGTAGGGACCGAGGAAGCTCGCCGCGTCGTCGCGGCTGATGCCGTAGGTGGTCTGCGTGAGGTCGTTGGTGCCGAACGAGAAGAACTCGGCGCTCTCGGCGATCTCGGCCGCGAGCAGGCAGGCGCGCGGCAGCTCGATCATGGTGCCGACCTGATAGGTCAGCTTGGTGTTGGTGTCGCGCATCACGGCTTTCGCGGTGGCATCGATGCGCGCCTTGACGAGGTCGAGCTCCATCTTGGTGGCAATCAGCGGCACCATCACCTCGAGGCCGACGGCCTTGCCGGTGCGCTTCTCGGCCTCGACTGCGGCTTCGAAGATCGCGCGCGCCTGCATCTCGGCAATCTCCGGATAGGCGATCGCGATGCGGCAGCCGCGGAAACCGAGCATCGGATTGAACTCCGAGAGCTCGCGCGCGCGGTCGGCCAGACGCCGCGGGTCGGTGTTCATGGCGCGCGCCACTTCCTCGACCTCGGCATGGGTGTGCGGCAGGAATTCATGGAGGGGAGGATCCAGAAGCCGGATCGTGACGGGCAGGCCCTTCATGATCTCGAACAGCTCGACGAAGTCGGCGCGCTGCATCGGCAGCAGCTTTGCGAGCGCGGCGCGGCGCGACTGCTCGTCCTCGGAGAGAATCATCTCGCGAACCGTGCGGATGCGCGTCTCCTCGAAGAACATGTGCTCGGTGCGGCAGAGGCCGATGCCTTCCGCGCCGAACTTGATCGCGGTGCGCGCATCCTCCGGCGTGTCACCGTTGACGCGCACGCCGATCTTGCGGACCTGGTCGGCCCATTTCATCAGCGTGCCGAACTCGCCGGACAGCTCCGGCTCGATCATCGGCATCCGGCCGGCGAGCACCTGGCCGAGCGAACCGTCGATGGTGATGACGTCGCCGGTCTTGAAGGTGCGGGAGCCGATGCTCATGGTGCCGCGGCCGTAGTCGACACGGATGGTGCCGCAGCCGGAGACGCAGGGCTTGCCCATGCCGCGCGCGACCACCGCCGCGTGCGAGGTCATGCCGCCGCGGGTGGTCAGGATGCCTTCGGCGGCGTGCATGCCGTGGATGTCTTCCGGGCTGGTCTCGATGCGGACGAGAATCACTTTACGTCCGTCGCCCTGGAGCTTGGCCGCTTCATCCGAAGAGAACACGATCTCGCCGGAGGCCGCACCGGGCGAGGCCGGCAGGCCGGTCGCGATGACGTCGCGCTTGGCGTCGGGATCGATGGTCGGATGCAGCAGCTGGTCGAGCGAGGCGGGATCGATCCGCGTCACCGCTTCCTTCTTCGAGATCAGCCCTTCATTGGCGAGTTCGACCGCGATGCGCAACGCCGCCTTGGCGGTACGCTTGCCGCCGCGGGTCTGGAGCATCCACAGCTTGCCCTGCTCGACCGTGAACTCCATGTCCTGCATGTCGCGGTAGTGCTTCTCGAGCAGCGTGTAGATCCGCGTCAGCTCCTTGAAGGCTTCCGGCATCGCCGCTTCCATCGACGCCTTGTCGGAACCGGATTCCTTGCGCGCTTCCTCGGTGATGTCCTGCGGCGTGCGGATGCCCGCCACCACGTCCTCGCCCTGCGCGTTGATCAGGAACTCGCCGTAGAGCTTGCTCTCGCCGGTCGATGGGTTGCGGGTGAAGGCGACGCCGGTCGCCGACGTCTCGCCCATGTTGCCGAACACCATGGCCTGCACGTTGACCGCGGTGCCCCAGGATTCCGGAATGTCGTGCAGCCTGCGATAGGTCACCGCGCGCGCGTTCATCCAGGATGAGAACACCGCGCCGATCGCGCCCCAGAGCTGGTCGTGCGGATCCTGCGGGAAATCCTTGCCGGTCTCGCGCGCGACCGCGTCCTTGTACTTGCCGACCAGTCCGACCCAGTCCTCGGCGCTGAGGTCCGTGTCGAGCGTATAGCCCTGGCTGTCCTTGAAGGTGTCGAGGATTTCCTCGAAGTGATGGTGCTCGAAGCCGAGCACCACGTCCGAATACATGGTGATGAAGCGGCGATAGCTGTCATAGGCGAAGCGACGGTCGCCCGACAGTTCCGACAGCGCTTCCACGGTCTCGTCGTTGAGGCCGAGATTGAGCACGGTGTCCATCATGCCCGGCATCGAGGCACGCGCGCCGGAGCGCACGGAGACGAGCAGCGGGTTCTTGACGTCGCCGAACACCTTGCCGGTCAACTTGCCGACATGGTCGAGCGCCTTCTCAACCTGCGACTGCAATTCCTTCGGATAGGACTTGTCGTGTGCGTAGAAGTAGGTGCAGACCGAGGTCGGGATGGTGAAGCCGGGAGGCACGGGAAGGCCGAGATTGGCCATCTCGGCGAGGTTGGCGCCCTTGCCGCCAAGCAGGTCGCGCATCTCCGTCCGGCCCTCGGCCTTGCCGTCGCCGAACGTGAACACCCATTTGCCGGCCTTGGCCGCGGCTGGCGCCGCCTTGGCGGGCGCGGCCTTTTTGGGGGCGGGCTTCACGGCAACCTTCGGCGCAGCCGACTTGGCCGCAGCCTTCGCCGCGGGCTTCGCAGCCGTCTTTGGAGCGGACTTTGCAGCCGTCTTGGCCACCGGCTTCGGGGCGCTCTTCAACGTGCTCTTGGCGAGCGCCTTGCGAGCCGCCGGCGCGGCTTTCGCCGCGGCGGAGGACTTTGATTTCGCTGGCGTTTTCGCTGGAGTTTTATTGGGCTTCGAGGCGGCTTTGGCCATAGCTTGCACACAACCTGCGAGAGGAATGGGAAATCGCGCGCCTTACACCACTTTGGGCAGGCCCGCGCAAGTCGAAGAGTTCCGGAAAATGAAGGCCTAGAGATGGAGCCACTTCAACAATCCGAGCCCGATCGCACCATTTATGATGAGAAAGATCGCGACGATCAGGTTGAGAAGGCGCGGCATGATCAGGATGAGCACGCCCGCAAGCAGCGACAGAAGCGGCGAGATGTGGGCGACGGTGATGTGCATGAAATGTCTTTCCGTGACGTGAGGCGAATCGCGGCTGGATCATACCGGACCGGGTTCCGCGGGTAGAGACGCACAAGAGGCGAGCAGGTTCCCGGCTTCGCGAAAACTGCCCGAAATTGCCGCCGATGCGGCAGGGGTTTCCCGGAACATTGCGAAGGGGACATGCATTGGCAACCGGTCGCGCCAGTAGCGCCGGCTGAAACCAGTTCGAAGGAGTTGCCCATGCGGAACAGGATTCTCGCCCTCGCCGCGCTTGGCGCCGCGCTCGGCTCGCCGATTGCAGCGTCTGCGCAATCCGGTCTCACCGTTGGCCGCGCGCCTGTTGTCGTCGACAGCGGCCCGACGATTGCGGTCGAAGAGAGGCCGGCATTTCGCGAATATGTCGTCGAGCAACGTGTGCCGGCCTTCCGTGTCCCGGATCGCGTGGTGGTCGGCGCCACCTTACCCGAAAGCGGCGTCACTTATTATGACGTGCCGCAACGTTTCGGCGCCACCACCTACCGCTACACCGTCGTGAACGGCGCAACCGTGCTGGTCGAGCCGCGCTCGCGGCGCGTCGTCGAGGTGATGGACTAGATTCTCGTCTGAACGCGTTTTCTTCACGCGAACCGGTATCCACTTCGCTTGAAAACGCTTCCGATCAACTCGATGTCCGGCGTGTCACTTCAATCAGGCTGGCGCGCATCGCGTAGTACGGACATCAGGCCCCGCCCGGTTCTCCCCCCGCCGGGCGGGGCTTTTTTGTGTGCTCTCGTGTCCCGGACGCGACGCAGCGCGCAGCGATGCGGCGCAGAGCCGGGACCCAGAATCTTTGTGAGGCTAACATGGGCCCCGGCTCTGCAGCGCACCGCTGAAGAAGCGCCGCGCTGCGTCCGGGGCACGAGAGCCCTCAATCCTGGATTTTCGAGAAATCCGCGACCGCACGCGTGGCGCTGCGGATCTCGTTGAGCAGCTTCAGCCTGTTCTCACGCACCTTCGGATCGTCGTCGTTGACGCGAACCTTGTCGAAGAACGCATCGACTGGCGGACGCAGCTTCGCCATCGCACTCATCGCCGCGGCAAAATCTTCCCTGGCGACGGCAGCGCTCGCCTCCACCTTGACCTCGCCGATCGCCTTCGCCAGCGCCTTCTCCTCAGCGAGGCCATAGAGCGCAGCATCCGGCGCGCCGTCGAACGCGCGCTTGTCCTTCTTCTCCTCGATGCCGAGAATGTTACTCGCACGCTTGATGCCGGCGAGCAGGTTCTTGCCGTCATCGCTATCGAGGAATTTGCCCAGCGCTTCGACACGGCGGACGATCATCAGGAGATCGTCCTGGCCGCCGAGCGCAAACACGGCGTCGACGAGATCGTGACGCGCACCCTGCTCGCGGAGCTGAACCTTCAGGCGGTCGGCGAAGAAGGCGAGCAGATCACCGACCAGTGAGGCAAGATTATCGGCTTCGATCGGTCCACCTTTTTTTCGGAGGAACGTCGGATTTGGGGTCGGATTACGAACGATTCGAACAATGTCCTCAAACGCAGCGTCGCTGCCGCGCATGATATGAAGCGCGATTGCATCCTGGAAAATCGGCGTCAGGGAAATACGATCGCTCTGCTCCAGGATAATCCTGATCACGCCCAGCGCCGCGCGACGCAGCGCATACGGGTCCTTCGATCCCGTCGGCTTCTCGTCGATCGCCCAGAAGCCGACGAGCGTGTCGATCTTGTCCGCAAGCGCGACCGCGACGCTGACCGGATCGGTGGGTACGCGATCGGTAGGCCCCTGCGGCTTGTAGTGCTCCTCACACGCCGCCGCGACGGACGCGTCCTCGCCCTGGGCGAGCGCGTAATACTTGCCCATCAGTCCCTGCACTTCAGGGAATTCACCGACGACTTCCGTCAGCAAATCCGCCTTTGCCAGATGCGCGGCACGCGTCGCCTTCGCGACATCGGCGCCGACCAAAGGCGCGATCTCGGCAGCGAGGCGCTCGATGCGCTTGATGCGCGCAGCCTGCGTGCCGAGCTTCTCGTGGAACACGATCTGCTCGAACTTCGGCAGCCGGTCTTCCAGCTTCGTCTTGAGGTCGGTCTCATAGAAGAACTTCGCATCCGACAGACGCGGACGGATCACGCGCTCGTTGCCTGATACGATGACCTTGCCGCCGTCGGCCGCCTCGATATTCGCCGTGAGGACGAACTTGTTGGTCAGCTTCCCCGTCTTGGCATCCCTGACGACGAAGCACTTCTGGTTGTTGCGGATGGTGGCGCGGATCACCTCTTCCGGGATCGCGAGATACTCTTCTTCGAACGATCCCATCATCACGACGGGCCATTCGACGAGGCCCGAAACCTCGTCCAGCAGCACCTGATCCTCGACCAGCTCGAACCCTTGCGCGAACGTCAGCTCCTTGGCGTCGGCGAAGATGATGTCCTTGCGCGCCTGCGGATCGAGGATGACTTTGGCGGCTTTCAGCTTCGCTTCGTAGTCCTCGAAGCGGCGCACGTTGATCGCCGCCGGCGCCATGAAGCGATGGCCGTAGGTGGTCTGGCCTGTCTCGATGCCGTCGACCGAGAATTTGACGACATCGGGCTCTTCCGTTTCGGGCCCGAAGGTCGCGGTGATCGCGTGCAGCGGACGCACCCAGCTCAGCGATCCCGGTTTTGCGGAGCGCGCGCCCCAGCGCATCGATTTCGGCCAGGGGAAGGTGCGGATGATGACGGGCAGGATTTCGGCGAGCACGTCGATCGCGTCGCGGCCGGGCTTTTCGATCAGCGCGATGTAGAAGTCGCCCTTCGGGTCGCGCTGGATCTTGGCTTCATCGAGCGAGTTTAGACCCGTCGCCTTCAGAAAACCCTGCACGGCCGCATCGGGCGCGCCCATTTTCGGACCGCGGCGTTCGGTCTTCAGATCGGGCTGGCGCGCGGGGATGCCGTGCACGGTGAGCGCAAGGCGGCGCGGCGTCGCGAACGCCTTCGCACCCTCGTAGACGAGGCCCTCGGCGACGAGCTTGTCGGTGACCATGCGGCGCAGATCGTCGGCCGCCTTGGCCTGCATGCGCGCGGGGATTTCTTCCGAGAACAGTTCAAGCAAAAGATCGGGCATCAGGCCGCTCCGCCCGCTTCAGTATGGATCCAGGCCTCGCCGCAGGCCTTGGCCAGCTCGCGCACGCGGAGAATGTAGCTCTGCCGCTCGGTCACGGAGATCACGCCGCGCGCATCGAGCAGGTTGAAGACATGGCTCGCCTTGATGCACTGATCGTAGGCCGGCAGCGCCATCAGATGCGCCTCGCGCTTGCCGTCCTTCCAGCCTGCCTCCAGGTACTTTCTGCACGCAGCCTCGGCCATCTTGAACTGCTCGAACAGCATCGCGGTGTCGGCGACTTCGAAATTGTGCTTCGAATATTCCCGCTCGGCCTGCAGGAAGACGTCGCCATAGGTCACCTTGGCGTCGCCCTCGCGGCCATTGAAGTTGAGGTCGTAGACGCGGTCGACGCCCTGCACATACATCGCGAGGCGCTCGAGCCCGTAGGTGAGCTCGCCGGCCACAGGCGCGCATTCAAAACCCGCAACCTGCTGGAAATAGGTGAACTGGCTGACTTCCATGCCGTCGCACCAGCATTCCCACCCCAAGCCCCAGGCGCCCAGCGTCGGGCTTTCCCAATCGTCCTCGACGAAGCGGATGTCGTGCACGGCGGAATCGATGCCGATCGCGGCGAGCGACTTCAGGTACAGCTCCTGAAGGTTCGGCGGCGACGGCTTCATGATCACCTGGAACTGGTAGTAGTGCTGCATCCGGTTCGGATTCTCGCCGTAGCGGCCGTCCTTGGGCCGGCGCGAGGGCTGCACGTAGGCGGCGTTCCACGGCTTCGGCCCAAGCGCGCGCAGCGTGGTTGCCGGATGGAAGGTGCCCGCGCCCATCTCCATGTCGTAGGGCTGCAGGATCACGCAGCCCTGCTCGGCCCAGAACCGCTGGAGCGCGAGGATGAAGCCCTGGAACGAGCGTTCCGGGCGCATATGGGCGGGCAATGAGGCGTCCATCGTCAGATCAGGCTCTCGCGGGGGGTTTTGAATCGCGCGGGACCGTATCGACGGCGAGGATGGGAATCAAGGCAAAGGGGGCGGTTTCGGGCCGATCAGCCCCTCACCCCGAACGGTGCGGTAGGGTGGGCAAAGGCGCCCTTGCGCCGTGCCCACCATCTTTCCGGGACTGCGACTGCTGGTGGGCACGCTACGCTTTGCCCACCCTACGGCACTGTGGAAAGGCGCAGCTAACCCGGGCGATACGCTCCGGTCACGGGGTCACGTTTCAGCTTCTGAATATCCCCGGCATGGGCGGCTTCAGCGACGCGCGACAGGCGCATCTCCTCCAGCTCATGGTTGATCCGGACAGCGGTCTTGTAGGCCCAGCGGACCACGGCAAGCCCGCCCAGGACGCCCGCGAAAGCAACAAACGGCGGCATCGGTCGATCCTTGTCTAGTGCTCAGCCCCCACAGACATTCTTGCGCAGACCGGGCCGCGCCGCAATTGGCTCGGCCCGGACCAAATGGCGCGGGAGGGTGTCGCCTAGAACCCGAATTTCGCCCAAATCGCCCGCGTCTCGACCGCCGAGATCAGCTCGTCCGGCAGGCCGGCCATTGATTCCATGGCCGAAAGCTGCCCCGCACCGGGCGATTTCCGCCCCAAAATGCCCGAGAGCAAACCGGTCGGCTGCGCAATCACGGGGGTGAGAACCTTCTCGCCATAGCGGGCACGAAGAGTTGAGCGGAGATCGCCGATGCCGTCGGCGAGCCCCAGCGCGATCGAACTCTCGCCGGCCCAGTATTCGCCGGTGAACAGGGTGTCGTCGGCGCCCTTCAGCCGCGCGCCGCGGCTCTCCTTCACCAGCGCGATGAAGATCTGGTGGATTTCGCGCTGGAGCACCTTCAGCCTCGCCACGTCGTCGGGGTTTTCCGGAAGGAACGGATCGAGCATCGCCTTGTGCGCGCCGGCCGTGTAGAGCCGCCGCTCGATGCCGAGCCGCTTGATCGCCTCCTGGAAACCAAAGCTGCCGCCGACCACGCCGATCGAGCCGAGGATGGAGGACGGATCGCAGATGATCTCGTCGCCGGCGCAGGCGATCATGTAGCCGCCGGACGCCGCGACGTCCTCGACGAACACCAGCACGGGCAGCTTCTTCTCTGCCGCGAGCTGCTTGATGCGCAGATAGATCTGGCGCGACTGCACCGGCGAGCCGCCGGGCGAATTGATCACCAGCGCCACCGCCTTGGCGTTCCGGTACGAAAACGCCCGTTCCAGCACCCGCGCAACGCCCGCGAGCGTCATCCCCGGGCGCAGCGGCGTCACCGCACCGATCACACCGGACAGCCGCACCACCGGCACCACCGCCGTGCCGGGACGGAAGCGCGCCGGCAGATATTGCATGAGCTTGTCGGCCAGGCCGGAACCCTCACGATCGTTCAATTGTTCGGCCATGCCGTTACCTCTGCTTAACCATTTCTTATCACGCGACTGTCATTGGAAGTGCCTGGAACGTGTTTTGCAGATTTCCCGTTGGGAAGCTGCAATGAGGCAGCGGAGAACACCATGAAAATCTATCTGCTGCTGCTGCTGGTCGGTGCGCTGTTCATGGCGATCCGCCTGACGACCCCGCAAGAGCAGCAATCGGAATCGCTTCCGCAGTAAGCCGTCGCGGCTCCGCCAGCGGCAAGAGCGCCCTGCCCTCCAGGATCTCCGTCACCTGATTTTTAGGCACGCCTGACTCGTCGTTGAGCATGAGGCCCGGCAGCAGTCGTGTCGGAGCCCGGCCACCTTTGACCGCGCGCACCAGCACGCGGATCGCGGGCCGTCCCGCCTCGCCGTGAACCGGCAGGATCGACAGACTGCCGAAGCCGCGTGACAGCGCAGTCAAAACCTCCGCGATCCCATCGGCGCGCCAGATCAGGGTCAGCGCGCCGTCCGATCGGAGGATGCGCCGCGCCGCATGCACCCATGCATTGAGCGTCTCCTCCCTCGCAACATGCGCGGTGCGGCGCGCCTGATCGGGCGAACCGCGATGGCGTGCGGGATCGTTGAAGGGCGGGTTCATCAGCACCACGTCGACGCTGTCAGCCGCGAGGCCATTTGCCGCAAACGCCTGCGCGTCGGCCGTCACGTCGAGCACGATCGTCTCCGCGGCAATTCCATTCGCCGCCGCATTGGCGCGTGCAAGCTCCGCCAGTTCCGGATCAATCTCCACCAGGCTCAGCCCGATACCGGCGACGCGCCGGCCGAGCGCCAGGCCGGCCGTGCCGATGCCGGCGCCGAGATCGACCACGCGGTCGCCCGCCCGCGCTTCCGTCGCCGCCGCGAGCAGGATGGCGTCATGCCCGGCGCGGTGGCCGGACCGCTTCTGCCTCAAGCGCAATTGCCCGCCGAGAAAGGCGTCCTCGGTGAAGTCTGTGAGAACGTCAATCATCGCCGCGCAGTTCATGGCTGAGGCCGGCCTCGGTGAGGAGCTCCCTGGCCTCCCGGGCGTCCTCCTCATGGACCAGGATCCGCCGCGGCAGGATGCCCAGCGACCCCTCGATAATGCTCATGTTCTGGTCCAGCACCAGATGATGGATGTTGGCGCCGTCGAGCAGCGCGCCGATCGCCGACACCAGCACAATGTCGTTGGTCCGAACCAGTTCACGCAAAACGCAGGTCTCCTGCCTGAAAGGGGGCTAAAGCGGCAAATGTCAATGGTTCCGCAGGCCTTGCCGCATCCGCTGCCAGTTTCTATTGTCTTTCCATCAGAATAGCCCTTCCGGGGCAAATATTGGAGACCGGCGTGGCCGTCATCGTACCTTTCGAAACTCCCGGCGCGTCGATCGAAGAGCTGGTTGCCCTTGTCGCCGGTGACATGGAGCGCGTCAACGCCACGATCCTGTCGCGGACCGGGTCGGACGTAACCATGATCCCGGAGGTCGCCAACCATCTGATCTCCTCCGGGGGCAAGCGCCTGCGGCCCATGCTGACGCTCGCCATGGCCAACCTCGCCGGCTACAGCGGGGACGGTCACATCAAGCTCGCAGCAAGCGTAGAGTTCATGCATACCGCGACCCTGCTCCACGACGACGTGGTCGACGAGAGCGAGATGCGCCGCGGCAAGCTGTCGGCGCGCATGCTCTGGGGCAATGAGGCGAGCGTGCTGGTCGGTGACTTCCTGCTCGGCCAGGCGTTCCGCATGATGGTCGAGGTCGGCTCGCTCCGCGCGCTCGACATCCTCTCCGCCGCGGCCGCCACCATCGCCGAGGGCGAGGTGATGCAGCTTGCGGCCGCCAAGAACACCGCGACCACCGAGGACGAATATCTCGCCGTGATCCGCGGCAAGACCGCCGAGCTGTTCGCGGCCGCCTGCGAGGTCGGCCCCGTCATCGCCAATCGCCCGAAGGCGGAGCAGACCGCGTGCCGCTCGGTCGGCATGAATCTCGGCATCGCCTTCCAGCTCGTCGACGACGTGCTCGACTATGGCGGCAAGAGCGCAAAGCTCGGCAAGAACACCGGCGACGATTTCCGCGAGGGCAAGATCACGCTCCCGGTCGTGCTCGCCTTCCGCCGCGGCAACGACACCGAGCGCGCCTTCTGGATCCGGGCACTGGAGCGCGGCGAGATCGGCGACACCGACCTCGACCATGCCATCGGCCTGATGAACAAGCACCGCGCGCTGGAAGATACGCTCAGCCGCGCCCAGCACTACGGCGCCATGGCCGTCGACGCGCTGGCGCTGTTCCCGTCCTCGCCGATGAAGAGCGCGCTGGAGCAGGTGGTCGCGTTCTGTCTGGCCCGGTCGCATTAGGACTTGGCGTTTTTAGCGCGCGCGACGGCAACATGCTTGATGTCGTCCCGGCGACGGCCGCGACGACGCTGGTAAAGTAACGCCGCTCCTGCTTCCACCCCATCATTGCGAGCGCAGCGAAGCAATCCAGAATCCCTTCGCGGAGACAGCCTGGATTGCTTCGCTGCGCTCGCAATGACGGAGTATGGCGCGCGGCCATTGTTCGCCGACTCTCATTTCAGTCACGGCGACAACTCAAATCACAGCGACAGCTGCTGCGGTTCTCGGGGCTCGTTCCCCCACACCTACCGCTGCCCACCCAGTAACTTGCATTTTGCAATCCACTCCCCTACCTTCCCGGTCATGCAGCCCAAATCCCCCTCCATCCTGGAATGCCCGGTCGGCCGCGCCGTCGAGACGGTCGGCGAATGGTGGAGCATCCTGATCTTGCGGGATGCCTTCCAGGGCGCGACGAAGTTCGACGAATTTTCGCAAAGCCTCGGCATCGCGCCGAACATCCTGTCGCGGCGCCTTGCCCATCTCACCGAGAGCGGCATGTTCGTCCGCCGCCGCTATCACGAACGGCCGCCGCGGTACGAATATGTGCTGACGGAGAAGGCGCGGGATTTCTTCCCCGTGGTCGTGGCGCTGCTGGCCTGGGGCAACAGGCATCTCGCGCCCAAGGGCGAATCCATCGTGCTGGCGAATCGGAGCGACGCTCGCCCGTTCGATCCGATCGTGGTCGATGCCGCCGATATGCGTCCGATCACCCTCGCCAATGCGGTCGTCGTCCCGGGTCCCCGCGCCAGCCGCGGGATGCGCAAGCGGCTCGCCTCGCTCAAAGCCATGAACCCGGCCGTTGCGCCGGCTGGAGACTGACATGCGTCGTATCGTCGTGACGGGAATGGGGGCGGTGTCGCCGCTCGGCTGTGGTGTTGAACTCTCCTGGCGCCGGCTGCTGGCCGGCCAGAGCGGGCTGCGCCCTCTGCCGGAATGGTCGCAGGCACTGCCCGCCCGCATTGCCGGTCTCGTCCCCGACAAGGCCGAAGATGCCGAAGGCGGCTTCGATCCCGCGCAAGCCGCCGCGCCAAAAGACCAGCGCAAGATGGACCGCTTCATCCTGTTCGCCCTGCTAGCGACCGCAGAGGCGGTCGCGCAGGCCGGATGGACGCCGCAGGACGCGAGCGCACAGGAACGCACCGCGACGATCATCGCTTCCGGCGTCGGCGGCTTCCCGGCAATGGCGGAGGCGGTGCGCATCACCGAGCAGCGCGGCGCGCGACGGCTCTCGCCTTTCACGATCCCCTCGTTTCTCGCCAATCTCGCCGCCGGCCACGTCTCGATCAAATACGGCTACAAGGGCGCGCTGGGCACACCGGTCACGGCCTGTGCCGCCGGCGTCCAGGCGATCGGCGATGCCGCGCGCATGATCCGCGCAGGCGAAGCCGATGTCGCGATCTGCGGCGGCGCGGAGGCCTGCATCGATATCGTCAGCATCGGCGGCTTTGCCGCGGCACGCGCGCTGTCGAGCGGATTCAACGACGAGCCCGCGCGCGCCTCGCGCCCGTTCGATCGCGATCGCGACGGCTTTGTCATGGGCGAAGGCGCGGGCATCCTGGTGATCGAGGAGCTGGAGCATGCACTGGCGCGCGGCGCCTCCCCGATTGCGGAGATGCTACGGCACGACGGCCGACGCCTATCACATGACGTCGGGCCCGCCCGACGGCGACGGCGCCCGCCGCGCCATGGAGCTCGCGCTGCGCCAGGCGAACCTTGCCCCCGCGGATTTGCAGCATCTGAACGCGCATGCGACGTCGACGCCGGCCGGCGACGAAAGCGAGCTCGGCGCGATCGTCGCGCTGTTCGGCCGCAACCGGAACATCGCGGTGAGCGCGACCAAATCGGCCACCGGCCATCTGCTCGGCGCCGCCGGCGGCCTCGAGGCGATCTTCGCTATCCTCGCCTTGCGCGACCAGGTCGCGCCGCCGACGCTCAATCTCGAAAACGCAGATCCCGGCGCGGAGGGCATCGACATCGTCTCAGGCAGCGCCCGGCCGATGCCGATGCTCAACGCCATCTCCAATGGATTTGGCTTCGGCGGGGTGAATGCCAGCGCGATCTTCCGCCGGATGGGCTGAACAAGAGGCCTTGCAATCGCAGCACGCTTCGTTACCAAAACGGGATGATCGAAACGAATTTCTGGCTGTTCCTGGCCGCAGCGTGCCTCATTGCCGCCGTTCCCGGCCCCGGCATCTTCTATGTCGCGGCACGGACCTTGTCGGAGGGACGCGCCAGCGGCTTTGCGTCAACCGCGGGCACGGCGCTGGGCGGGCTGGTTCATGTCGTCGCGGGCAGCCTCGGCATCTCCGCGATCATCCTTGCCAGTGCGGAGCTGTTTGCCGCCGTAAAATTCATCGGCGCGCTCTATCTGATCTGGCTCGGTATCAAGACCTTCCGCACCGCCGGCCGCGCGCTCTCGCTGGAGAGCGAGCCCGTCGGCGACAGGCGCGCGTTCCGCGACGGCGTGCTGGTCGAGGCGCTGAACCCGAAGACCGCCGCATTCTTCCTCGCCTTCATTCCGCAGTTCCTCGATCCCGCCGGGTCGAGCCCCACGCTGCAATTCATCGTGCTCGGCGCGATCTCGGTGATCCTGAACACGCTCGCCGATGTCGTCGTGGTGCTGATGGCAACTGCAACGCGCACGCAGCTGATTGGCAGGCCGCATCTGATGCGGCGTCTCGCGCAGGGCTCGGGCGTCTTCATCGCCGGCCTTGGCCTCTCGCTCGCGCTGGCGCGGCGGCCGGTGAATGGGTAGGGGAACGCAACACGATGCTCGCCCCGCAAAGCCGCTTCTACGAATCACACGGCCTGCGGCTGCACTATGCCGATTGGGGCAATGACGGCGCGCCCGTCGCCATCCTGGTCCATGGCGGCCGCGATCATTGCCGGAGCTGGGACGCCATCGCCCGCTCGCTTCAGCCGCATTTTCACGTGGTCGCGCCCGATCTGCGCGGTCATGGCGATTCCGACTGGACCAAGGGCGGCAGCTACGCGCTGACCGAGTATGTCTATGATCTCGCGCAGCTCATTCGCAGCATCGCAGCGCCTCAAGTGATTCTCATCGGTCATTCCATGGGCGGCATGGTGAGCCTGATCTTTTCAGGGTCGTTCCCCGAGCTGGTCACGAAGCTCGTCGTGCTCGACGGCGTCACCATGTTGCCGGACACCGCCAAGGCGCCGACGCATGAGCGCATCAGCAAATGGGTCAGCCAGCTCGACAGGCTGCACGACCGCACGCCGCGCCGCTATTCGACCCTCGAAGACGCGGCCGCGCAGATGGTGCTTCACAACAAGCGCCTCGCCCGCGACCTCGCGCTGCATCTTGCAACGCACGGCGCGCGGCGGAACGAGGACGGCACCTATAGCTGGAAGTTCGATCCCTACCAGCGCGCCTCTGCGCCGCACCGGCTCTGGCCGGACGATCACGTGGCGCTGTGGTCGCGCATCACCAGTCCGACGCTGCTGCTGAATGCCGGGGAAAGCTTTCTCGCGGGCGCCAGGGCCGCAGGCCTGGAACGCTATTTCCCGCAGGCGCGTGTCAAGACCATCGCCGGCGCGGGGCACTGGCTGCAGCATGACAAGCCGCAAGAGGTGTTGGGTGAGATCCGGCGGTTTCTCGGGCTGGCCGAAGAGAGCGGCTAGCTCCACTGCCGTAGGGTGGGCAAAGGCGCGAGAGCGCCGTGCCCACCATGCTTTCAGTTCGGGCGGTAGAAGTGGTGGGCACGCTTCGCTTTGAATCGTAGCCCGGATGAAGCGCAGCGTAATCCGGGGCCGCTGCGGCGGAAGAATCCCGGATTGCGCTTCGCTCCATCCGGGCTACGTATCGCGGCCGGGGAGATACCTAGCTCAACGTCCCCGCATGCACCCACCAGCCGGGGTGGTCGCGCCGGATCTTTTCCGCGGCGGCGTGCGCCTCGTTCGCTGCGCCGTAGATCGCAAAGCACGTCGCGCCGGAGCCGGACATGCGGGCAAGCTTGACGCCGGCGGAGTCACGCAAGGCTTCGAGCACCACGCCGATCACCGGCTCGATGCGCAGCGCAGGGGCTTCGAGATCGTTGGCCACGGTTTCGAGAACGTCGAGCCAATCGGCAACGGAGGCGCCCTCGTCCGGCCAGGCCGGCGCGTCGAGGACGGAAGTGGCGCCCACCAGCAATTCGCCGTTGCGCAGGCCCAGCGCCTGGAACACGTCCTTGGTGGCGACCGGCACGCGCGGATTGACCATCACGCAGGGCATGCTCGGCAGCGCGAGCGGCAGCAGCTGCTCGCCGACGCCGGTCATGTCACAGGCGCGCGAGACCAGGCACACCGGCACATCGGCACCGGTCGCGAGCGCGACTTTCTGCAAGCGCGGATCATCGAGCGACAGATTGTTGAGACGCGCGAGCAGCCGCAGCGCCGCCGCGGCATCGGCCGAGCCGCCGCCGATGCCGGCCGCGACGGGAAGCACCTTGTCGAGCGCGAAGGCCCCGAGCTTCAGGTCCGGCACGGCCTCGGCCAGCAGCATGGCCGCCTTGACCACGAGATTGTCGGCCATATCGCCGCAGGCCGCGGCCAGCGGCCCGGTGGTGACGAGCTTCAGCTCGCCTCCCGGCTCCAGCGTCAGCTGGTCAGCACAGTCGGCAAACGCGACCACGCTTTCGAGATCATGATAGCCGTCGGCGCGACGGCCGACGACGCGAAGGCTCAGATTGACCTTCGCGCGCCCTTCTTCAATCAACGCCGACATTGGCGATCAGCCCCCAAACGCACTTCACTCTCTCGCATGATCTCCGCGCAAACGCTCCGCGTTTGTCGCGCGGGAAAACCGCTACACACTTTTCCGGATCATGCGGATTAGCCGCCCTTGCCGTCGTCCTTCTTCTTGTCCGCCTGCGCGGCCGAAGAGTTCGAATCGTCGGTCATACCGTTGGAGATCTTGGCCTCGATCTTCGGAAGCTCCTCCGGCTCAGGCTTGAGATCGCGCGCGTGGGCCCACTGGAATTTCGCTTCCAGCGTGCGGCCGACGCGCCAATAGGCATCGCCAAGGTGATCGTTGATGGTGGGATCCTCGGGCTTGAGGTCGATCGCGCGCTCGAGGTTCTTCACCGCCTCTTCGTAATTGCCGATGCGGTAATAGGCCCAGCCGAGGGAGTCGACGATGTAGCCATCGTCGGGACGCTGCTCGACGGCGCGCTTGATCATCTTCATGCCTTCGTCGAGATTCACGCCCTGGTCGATCCAGGAATAGCCGAGATAGTTGAGGACGTGCGGCTGGTCGGGCTGGAGCTCGAGCGCCTTCTTCATGTCGGCTTCGGCCTTGCTCCACTCCTTAGAGCGCTCCTCGCAGATGCCGCGATAATAATACCAGACGCTGTTGGCCTTGTCGTTGCCGGCCGGCAGCACATCGACGCCCCGCGAATAGGTCGCGCCGCAATCGCCGAACTTCTTGCGGCCGCGCTCGATATTGCCGAGCGCCATGATGGCTTCGAGATCCTTGGAATCGTCCGATGTGACGCCCTTGAGGATCTTGATCGCCTCGTCGGTGCGGTCGGCGGAATCCAGATCGATCGCGAGCTGGATCTGCGCGTTGCGCTTCAACGGCGAGGTCGCGGGCACCCGCTCATAAACCTTGATCGCCATCTGCGGTCGCTTCACCGATTCATAGAGATCGGCGAGCGAGAGCAGCGCCAGCGGATGGGTCGGCTGGAGATAGAGCGAGAGCTGGAGATAGACCAGCGCCAGATCCTCGCCGCCGCGGCGGGTCAGCGTGGCGCCGATGCCGTAGAGCGCTTCGGCGGCACCGGCTTGGGCGGAGTCGGCCAGCGGCGGCATCTTCTTGCCGGCCTTGGTGTCGCGCAGGCCTTCCACGATCAGCGGATGGCGGGCGAGCTTCTTGTCGAAAGCCAGGTAGACGGTGGTCGCGGCCGCGGAATCCTTGTTGCGCGACAGCCAGCGCGCATAGGCCTCGGTGACGCGCAGCATGGAATCATCGAGCTTGTAGGCGCGCTCGAAGCGGACGCCGGCGTCCTTCTCCTTGCCGGAGAGCTCTAGGATCATGCCGGCATGGAGGTCCTTGAACAGCGGATACCATTCCGGACCGGCGAGCTTGTCGATGGTGGCGACGCCGCCCTTGGCATCGCCCGCGCCATAGGCGGCCCAGCCGGACAGCAGCGTGGCGACGAGATCGGTGATCGGACCGCGGATCGACTGGTTGATGTTGGTTTGCGCGGTCGCGTATTTCTTCATCTTGAGATCGTGCACCCCGACGACGAGACGCGCGACGCGGTTGGTCTTGTCGATGGTCAGGACGCGCTCGGCGAGCTTGACCGCCTCGTCGATGTCACCGTCGGCAACCGACGAGATGAAGGCGCGATCGAGCAGCTCGTTGTTCTTGGGATCGGTGCGGAGCGCCGAGCGGTAGAAGGCGGCGGCCGAGGCCGCATCGCGCTCGACGCTGGCGTGGCGGGCAGCGAGATAGCTGCCGGAGGTCGTCAGCGACTTCAGATCGTTCCGGGTCGGAAATTGCGCCGCCGTGTCGGACGGATGGTCCGGCGTCTGCGCCAGGACCGCGCCGGGGACCGTCGCAATCGCGGTGCCCATGAGGGCGATGGCGGCAACAGTCCAGCGGTTGAAACGATTTGAGAACATCAGGGGCTCGCCTTGAGTTGTAGTGCCTGGGTTTGCAGCAGTAGGCCGTATCGCATGCGAACGCGGCCGGTGGCATGGGGACCCGGAACCGTTGGGCCGACAATGCCGCTTTTGGCGCTTCACCGCAAGGATTCGGGCATGCGCCCCCCTCCGCACGCCCCAAACCGGCCGACAACGCCCCAAGACGCTGCCAACATGGCCTTATCGTGGCCGCGGACCGCACCCCCGGGCCGGTTCTCACGCGAACGTGCGTCACAATGCCGGGGGCACGTCACATTGGCCCCGGCTTGATCGCTTTGGTCCAATGATCCCGGCTTAGATGGCCTGGCTTACATGGCCTCGTAGTTCGGACCGCCGCCACCCTCCGGGGGAACCCAGGTGATGTTGCCGTTGGGGTCCTTCACGTCGCAGGTTTTGCAGTGGACGCAGTTCTGGGCATTGATCTGGAAGCGCGGGCTCGAGCCTTCCTCGACCCACTCATAGACGCCGGCCGGGCAATAGCGATTCGAGGGACCGGCGAACACGTCGTGCTCCGAGGTCTTCTGCAGGTTCATGTCGGCGACCTTGAGATGGACCGGCTGGTCCTCCTCATGATTGGTGTTGGACAGGAACACCGACGAGAGCTTGTCGAACGAGATCTTGCCGTCCGGCTTCGGGTAGTTCTTCGGCGCGTGGCTCTTCGCCGGATCGAGGGTGGCGCGATCGGGCTTCGCATGCGACTGCGTGCCGAACAGCGAGCCACCGAACAGCGTGTTGCACCACATGTCGAAGCCACCGAGCGCGACGCCGAGCACGGTGCCGAACTTCGACCATAGCGGCTTGACGTTGCGGACCAGGAACAGATCCTTGCCGACCGACGAGGACCGCCAGGCGTTCTCGTAGTCGACGATCTCGTCATTGGCACGACCGGCAGCGAGCGCGGCCGTGACATGCTCAGCGGCGAGCATGCCGGTGCCCATCGCATTGTGCACGCCCTTGATGCGAGGCACGTTGACGAAGCCGGCCGCGCAGCCGACCAGCGCGCCGCCGGGGAAGCTCAGCTTCGGCACCGACTGGTAGCCGCCTTCGGTGATGGCGCGCGCGCCATAGGCGAGCCGCTTGGCGCCCTCGAAGGTGCCGCGGATCGAGGGATGGGTCTTGAAGCGCTGGAACTCGTCGAACGGCGACAGATACGGATCGTCGTAGTTCAGATGCACGACGAAGCCGACGGCGACGAGATTGTCGTCATAGTGATAGAGGAACGAGCCGCCGCCGGTCTTGAGGTCGAGCGGCCAGCCGAACGAATGCTGGATCATGCCCTTCTGGTGCTTGGCGGGATCGATCTGCCAGACTTCCTTGAGGCCGATGCCGAATTTGCCCGGCTCGCTGTTGGTATCGAGCGCAAACTTCGCGATCAGCTGCTTGGTCAGGCTGCCGCGCGCGCCTTCGGCGAACAGCGTGTACTTGCCGAGCAATTCCATGCCACGGGTGAAGGAGTCCTTCGGCTTGCCGTCGCGGCCGATGCCCATGTCGCCGGTGGCGATGCCCTTCACCGCGCCCTGCTCGTCATAGAGCACCTCGGCTGCGGCAAAGCCCGGATAGATCTCGACGCCGAGCGCCTCGGCCTTGCGCGCCAGCCAGCGGCAGACATTGCCGAGCGAGCCGATATAACAGTGATGATTGTCCATCAGCGGCGGCATGATGAAGTTCGGCAGCTTGATCGCGCCGCCTCCCGTCATCCAGTAGAAGCGGTCGTCCTTCACCTGCGTCTTCAGCGGACAGTCGGAATCCTCGCGCCAGTCCGGGATCAGCTTGTCGAGCCCGGCCGGATCGATCACGGCGCCGGAGAGGATGTGCGCACCGACCTCGGAGCCCTTCTCCACCACGACGACGTTGAGATCGGCATTGAGCTGCTTCAGCCGGATCGCAGCCGCCAGGCCAGACGGGCCGGCGCCGACGATGACGACGTCGAATTCCATGGATTCGCGCGGGGGAAGTTCTTCGGTGCTCATCTGATCTCAGCCCTTGAGACGGTTCCTCGTCATTTGCGCCCCCTTGTTTCCGATTTTTCCGGGTAGGACAACCACGGAAATGCGTTCCACTGGGATGCAAGGCACCCCAAACTGATATAGTAAAAGTCTGACTTTCCAAATGATCCCCGAACCCGCACCCACCGTCCGAGAGCTTCTCGCCTTCTATCTGGAGGCCGGGGTCGACTGCGCGCTCGCGGAGGAACCTGTCGACCGCCTGGCGGAATTGGATGCTCCGCCGCCGGCCCCGCGCGCCGCACCTCCGGTCGAGGCACCACGGCCTGTTGCCGCGCCCGCGGTGATGCGCGGCGAGGCCGCACCTGCGCCGGACATTGCGATCGCCTCCGCACGCGAGGCCGCGCGCACCGCGCCGACGCTCGAGGCACTGCGCGAGCTGATGCAGAATTTTGAAGGCTGCGCGCTGAAGCACACCGCGACGCGGCTGGTGTTCGCCGACGGCAATCCGCAGGCGCGCATCATGTTCGTCGGCGAGGCGCCGGGCCGCGACGAGGACATTGAAGGGCTGCCCTTCGTCGGGCGCAGCGGCAAGCTGCTCGACCTCATGATCGGCGCGATCGGCCTCAACCGCACCACCGCCTACATCGCCAACGTGATTCCCTGGCGGCCGCCCGGCAACCGCACGCCGACGCCGCAGGAAACGCAGATCTGCCTGCCCTTCATCCAGCGCCAGATCGAGCTGGTGAATCCCGACGTGCTGGTGACGCTCGGCAATCCCTCGACGCAGACGCTGCTGTCGACGCGCGAAGGCATCATGCGCACCCGCGGCCGCTGGTTCGACTACGAGACGGGTGGGCGCACCATCCGCGCGCTGCCGACCTTCCACCCGGCGTATCTCTTGCGTTCGCCATCGTACAAGCGGCTGGCCTGGCAGGATCTGCGCGCAATCGCGAAGGTGCTGGCGGGCGCGTGAGGGACTGAACGCTCCCTCCCCGTCATTGCGAGGAGCGAAGCGACGAAGCAATCCAGACTATTTCCGCGGAAAGATTCTGAATTGCTTCGCTGCGCACGCAATGACGAACGGAGAGAGTACGCGCCCGACTTACGTCCCCTTCGGCCGCACGATGGCCCAGCCGATGCGCAGCAGTTGCTGGCGGCCGGTCACCAGCCATTCGAAGGCGCGCGGCACTTCCGGAACGATGCCGGGAAAGCGCGCGAGGATTTCCGGCGGCGGGGTGCCGGCGGTGTCGGAGGCGCGCCAGACCACGACGCCGCCGGTCTCGCTGAACTTGGCCTGATTGATCCACGGCGTGCGCGCGGGCTGGGCATCGATGAAGAGATGCGGCCGGCCGGAATGCAGCGTGATCAGGCTCGCAAGCTGGGTCTCGCCTGCGACCGCGCGCAGGCGATGATTGGTGCGGCGGGCAAAGCTCTCGTCGAAGAAATCCGAGATCGCGCGCGCCGGCATCGAGGTCGCAATCTCGTTGGCGCCGGTCCAGGGCAGGAACAGCACGGCGAGCACGACGCCGGCTGCGGGCGCCACGACGGCGGCAGCCCACACCGTCCGCAGCACGCGCGCGCGACGCATCGCGATGAGGTCGCCGGCCGCCACCACCACGGCAAGTCCCGACACCACCAGCACGACGCCGGCGCCACCGACGACGGCATCGAGCCCGAGCAGGCCGGAGATCAGGACCGCGCCGAGCGCAGGCGCCAGCGCGAAGAAATAGACGAAGTTGTGCGCGAGCGGCTCGACCGGCGGCCGGTAGATGATCGGCGCTTCCTCGCCCTTGGCGACGAACAGGCCGCTGTTGAGAAAGGTCAGCGCCGGGATCGCCGCCGCCCCGAGCACGAGCCCGCCGAGCAGCCAGGCCGCGTGCAGCGCGCGGGCGTTCAGCTCGGCGACCACAGGCAGGGTCGGCATGACAAGCGTCTCGGCGCGCATCAGCCAGACCGCATAGGGCAGCGCCAGGACAGCGACGACGATCAAAGCGAACAGCGGATCGAGCGCGCGCAGGGTGCGGCGACCGCCGGCGGTCGAGATCGCGAAGACGACGAGCAGGAGGAGAAGGAAGATCGCCGCGGGGATCGTCAGCAGCAAGAGGCCCGCTTCGATCGACCAGGCGAACCAGGCATTGCCGCGGCGCTGGCCGATGATCTGCCAGGAATGCAAAAGAAGAAGCGCCCAGAGCGGCCGCGCCAGCACCAGCGGGCTAAAGTCGAGCGCCGGCGAGGAGAAGGCCAGCACCGTCATGGTCAGCAGCACGGCGAGCACCGCCTGCTGTGAGCCGACCACGGCGCGGGAGAGATGATAGAGCGCGATGAAGGTCGCGACCTCGCAGAGCTGGGCGAGGACATAGACGCCGAACATGTGGCCGCCGGCGGCGCGATAGGCGATGTCGGCGAGCCAGATCGGGAGCGGCGGGCCCAGATCGGTGCCGACCTGGTACTCGCGCCCGAAGGCCAGCAGGGTCGCGAGCGTGCCGGGCGGGCTGCGGTAAAACACCAGCGCCACGAACAGCCACATCGCGGCCTGGAGCAGCACGACGATCCACACGATCAGCCGCGGCCGGGCGCGAATGAGCTCGATGACCAGGGAGGTAAACCGCATGCAACGTCCGAAAGATGCAGCCAACCCGTCCAGCCGGCCCTATTCGCTCACATCTGTTTTGATAAAGGGCGTCACGCGTTGTGGCAACGACAGTCTGCCCTACAAGCCCGCTGACGCATCAATTTCAACGCTTGCGTCCACCTGCACCTCGACCTCGGTCACCGCAAACAAGTCCCGCACCGGCTCGACCGTCGAGGGCATGTGCTTGGCGCGGGCGGCGGCGACGGGGGCGAAGAAGCTGCGGTGGTGGATGGTGGGACCAAGGCGGTCGAGCGCGTCGAGGTGCTCGGGAACGGCGTAGCCCTTGTGTTGCTCGAAACCGTAGCCGGGGCAGTCCTGCGCCAGCGCGCACATCAGCCGGTCGCGCGTCACCTTGGCGATGATCGAGGCTGCGGCGATCGACAGCACGATGCCGTCGCCGCCGATCACGGCCTCGCAGTCGCAGGCGGTGTCGAGCCGATCGCGGCCATCGACAAACACATGACGCGGCGTGTCGGGCAGCGCCACCACGGCGCGCTTCAGCGCCCACAGCGAGGCACGCAGGATGTTGTCGCGGTCGATCCGGGAGCGCGAGGCGACGGCAACCGAGACCTGCGCGGTGGCGCAGATCTTGTCGAACAGTCGTTCCCGCTCCTCGGCCGTCAGGCGCTTGGAATCGTCGATGCCGCGCGGAATGCGGTCGGGATCGAGAATCACGGCGGCCGCGACCACGGGTCCGGCGAGCGGCCCGCGGCCGGCCTCGTCGCAGCCGGCAACCGGCCAGACGCCGCGCTTGATCAGCGCGCGCTCGCGGCGGAAGGTCGGCGAGGCGACGGCGATGATGGCGCCCTGCCTGCCGGCCGGGGTCTTAACGGCCGACCCCTTGGCCGCCTTCGCAGGTGCTGCCTTCTTGGCGGCATCCTTCTTCGGCGCGGCCTTCTCTGGCTCTGGCGCGTCTTTGGCCGGCTTCCTGGCGGACTTGTCCCGAATCATGGCCGGGATCGTGCGCAAGCGGCCCAGCCGGCGCAACCGGGAACCCCGGACAATTCCCGTTATTCAGACCAGCCGCCTACTCGGCCAGGTGCACCCGCCGGTCCTCACCGACCTCGATGCCCGGCGCGACCACGACTTCCCAGGGATGGCCGTCGGGGTCGGCGAAATAGCCGGAATAACCGCCGTAGTCGGTCTCATGCGCCGCTTTCAGCAGCGCGGCGCCCTTGCCGACAACGAAGGCCAGAACCGCGTCGACCTCGTCGCGCGTGGCGCAGTTCCAGGCGAGCGTGATGCCGCGGAAGGTCGCAGGCCTCGGATTGTCCGGTAACTTGGCGTCGGCCGCGAGTTTATCCCAGTGAAACAGGGCCAACACCGGACCACCGGTATCGTAGAACGCGACGGCCTCGCCGGTCGCCTTCAAACGACGCGAGAAGCCAAGCGCGTCATAGAAGGCGATGCTGGCACGAATGTCGCTCACACCCAGTGTGATGACGGTGAGCCGCGGCACCGGCGCGGTAAGTTCCTGACTCATGCTACGCCTCTTCCACTTCCTCGATCAGAACAGGCTGAGCTGATCGCCGTTCCGCTTCGGCCTCGCAAAGTGATCCGTCGTCAGCTTGGAGCGCCGCTTGTTCAGCCCAAGCCTGTCGCAGGCGATCTCGAAGCGGCGGCCGATGGTCCAGGCCATCGGCCCGGTGCCCTTCATCCGCTCGCCCCATTTCGCGTCGTAGTCGCGGCCGCCGCGCATGTCGCGGATCAGGGTGAAGACGTGGCGGTAGCGGTCCGGATAGTTGGCCATCAGCCATTCGCGGAAGAGATCGCGAACCTCCAGCGGCAGCCGCAGCAGAACGTAGGAGGCTTCCTTGACGCCGGCATGGGCGGCGGCATCGAGGATGCGCTCGATCTCCGAATCGTTCAGCGCGGGGATCACGGGCGCGACCATCACGGTGGTCGGAATGCCGGCCTCCGAGAGCTGCTTCAGCGCCTCCAGCCGCTTCGGCGGCGTCGCCGCGCGCGGCTCCATGGTGCGCGCGAGCTTTGGATCGAGCGAGGTGACCGAGATCGCGACCTTGGCGAGGTTGCGCTTGGCCATCCGCGCGAGAATGTCGATGTCGCGCACGACCAGCGCCGACTTGGTGACGATGCCGACGGGATGGCCGGCGCGCTCCAGCACTTCGAGAATGCCGCGCATGATCTTACGCTCGCGCTCGATCGGCTGATACGGATCGGTGTTGGTCCCGATCGCGATCATCCGCGGCTCGTAGCCGGTCGCGGCCAGCTCCTTCTCGAGCAGCGCCGGTGCATCGGGCTTGGCAAACAGCTTTGACTCGAAGTCGAGCCCCGGCGACAGGCCGAGATAGGCGTGCGTCGGCCGCGCGAAGCAATAGACACAGCCGTGCTCACAACCGCGATAGGGATTGATCGAGCGGTCGAAGCCGATGTCGGGGGATTCGTTGCGGGTGATCACCTTGCGCGAGGTGTCGACGCCCACGCTGGTCTTGAACGGCGGCAGCTCCTCCAGGCTCTGCCAGCCGTCGTCGAAGGCGACGCGGGCCTCAGCCTCGAAGCGGCCGCTGGCGTTGGACTGCGCGCCCCGCCCCCGCCTGCGCTGTTTGTCGATGGCGACCGCCAGTTCGGGAAAATCAGAGTCCGCACCCGCCGGCTCGGAGGGCGCCGTGACCGGCGGGTGCTTGAGAGCATGAGAGGATGCTGGACTCATGAAGCCAAGATAGCACGCCAAAGGAACAAATCAAGAACACAAACAAAAAACTGAAAAACAGCCCCATGCACGGTAGCCGCCCAAATTTCGGGCGCGGTCCTTTGACCTCACGCAACACACCCGTCGCGGCGATCCTGTTCGATGCCGGACAGGGATCAATCGCACCGGAACAAAGTTGGTGACGATCGCTGGGTGAAAGTCGGCAGGAACATGACAAATCAACGACAATCGGCCTCAGGGAGCAGCGAGCTCGATCTGCTCGATCGCTATTGGCGCGCCGCGAACTACCTCTCCGTCGGGCAGATCTATCTGCTCGACAATCCGCTGCTGCGCGAGCCGTTGCGGCCGGAGCACATCAAGCCGCGCTTGCTCGGTCATTGGGGCACGACGCCCGGGTTGAACTTCATTTACGCCCATCTCAACCGCGTCATCCGCGCGCTCGATGTCGGCGTGCTCTATATCTGCGGTCCCGGCCATGGCGGCCCGGGCATGGTGGCCAACACCTATCTCGAAGGCAGCTACAGCGAGATCTATCCCGACGTCGCGCGCGATACGGACGGATTGCGAAAACTTTTCAGGCAGTTCTCCTTCCCCGGCGGCATTCCGAGCCACGCGGCGCCGGAAACGCCGGGCTCGATCCATGAAGGCGGCGAGCTCGGCTACGCGCTGGTGCACGCCTATGGCGCCGCATTCGACAATCCCGACCTGATCGTTGCCTGCGTGGTCGGCGATGGCGAGGCCGAAACCGGCCCGCTCGCGGCGTCCTGGCACTCGAACAAGTTCCTCAATCCCGCCAATGACGGCGCGGTGCTGCCTATCCTGCATCTCAACGGCTACAAGATCGCGAACCCGACCGTGCTCGGACGGATGCGCGACGCGGAGATCCGCGACCTGTTCCGCGGGTTCGGCCACGAGCCGCTGTTCGTCGAGGGCGACGATCCCAAATTGATGCACCAGGCCATGGCGGACGCGCTCGACGTCGCGCTCGCCAGCATCCGCTCGATCCAGCAGCATGCCCGCGACGGCCGTAAAAGCGTCGAACGGCCGCGTTGGCCGATGATCGTGCTGCGCAGCCCGAAGGGCTGGACCGGCCCGAAGGAGGTCGACGGCAAGAAGGTCGAGGGCTTTTGGCGCGCGCATCAGGTTCCCGTTGCGGGCTGTCGCGAGAACCCGGCGCACTTGAAAATCCTCGAAGATTGGATGCGCAGCTACGAGCCCGAGAAGCTGTTCGACGGCAGCGGCGCGCTCATTCCCGAGCTTCAGGCGCTCGCACCCGAGGGCATCCGCCGCATGGGCGCCAATCCGCACGCCAATGGCGGCCTGCTGAAGAAGGAGCTGAAGCTGCCGGACTTCCGCAGCTTTGCCGTGGAGGTGCCGCAGCCGGGCGGTGTGACGGGCGAAGCGACGCGTGAGCTCGGCAAGTTTTTGCGCGACGTCATCCGCCTCAACGCCGAGGCACGCAACTTCCGCATCATGGGCCCGGACGAGACCGCGTCGAACCGGCTCGACGCCGTGTTCGAGGCGACCGAACGGGTCTGGATGGAGCCGACGGAGCCTTACGACGTGCATCTCGCCCAGAACGGCCGCGTGATGGAGGTTTTGAGCGAGCATCTCTGCCAGGGCTGGCTCGAGGGCTATCTGCTCACGGGACGGCACGGCTTGTTCTCCTGCTACGAGGCCTTCATCCACATTGTCGATTCCATGTTCAACCAGCACGCCAAATGGCTGAAGGTGACGCGACATCTGCCCTGGCGGCGGCCGATCGCCTCGCTGAACTATCTCCTGACCTCGCATGTCTGGCGGCAGGACCATAACGGCTTCAGCCATCAGGATCCCGGCTTCGTCGATCTCGTCGCCAACAAGAAGGCCGACATCGTCCGCATCTACTTCCCGCCCGACGCCAACACGTTGCTGTGGATCGCCGATCACTGCCTGCGCACCTATGACCGCATCAACGTGATCGTCGCCGGGAAGCAGCCGGCGCCGCAATGGCTATCGATGCAGGACGCGGCCACGCATTGCGATGCCGGCATCGGCATCTGGACCTGGGCCGGCAACGAGGACGCGAACAGCGAACCTGATGTGGTGATGGCCTGCGCCGGTGACGTCCCGACATTGGAGACGCTCGCCACGGTCGACCTGCTGCGCAAGGCGCTGCCCGATCTGAAGATCCGCGTCGTCAACGTCGTCGACCTCATGACGCTGCAGCCGAAAGACCAGCACCCGCACGGTCTGTCCGACCGTGACTTCGACAGCCTGTTCACGTCAGACAAGCCGGTGGTCTTCGCCTATCACGGCTATCCCTATCTCATCCACCGCCTCACCTATAACCGCACCAACCATGCCGGCATGCATGTGCGCGGCTTTGCCGAGGAAGGCACCACGACGACGCCGTTCGACATGGTCGTGCTCAATGGGCTCGACCGCTATCACCTCGCGATCGAGGCGATCGCGCGCGTGCCGGGTCTGGCGACCAGGGCCGCGCAGGTGCAACAGCAGTTCCGCGACAAGCTGATCGAACATTCGCACTATGTGCGCGAACACGGCGAGGACATGCCTGAGATCCGCGATTGGGTCTGGCCGGGCAAGACGGGTTGACGTCATGACGGCGTCGGTCCTCGTCCTCAACTCGGGCTCGTCGAGCATCAAGTTCGGCCTGTTTGATATCTCGGCGGACGAACCTGTCCTGCTCTGCAAGGGCCAGCTCGACGAGCAGGAAGCCAAGCCTCGACTCGTGGTGAAGAGCCCCGCTGGCGAGGACCTGTTCGAGACGCGAAGGGAATCGTCCGACGCGGACAGCGGCCATCTGTTCGCCGACGTGCTCGGCTTTATCAAAGATCGCTTTGGCGACCCGCGGGCAGTAGGTCACCGCATCGTTCATGGCGGGCCGGATTATTCGGGTCCGGTCCAGCTGACTGACGACGTCTACGCAAAGCTGGAAGCACTGAGATCACTGGCGCCACTGCACCAGCCCCGCTGCCTTGAACCTGTCCGCTTCATCAGGGCAATACAGCCCGACCTGACGCAGATCGCTTGTTTCGACACCGCCTTCCATCACACCATTGCGCCACCTGCGAGCCGCTTCGCGCTCCCCCGGCGCTATGAAGAGCGCGGTATCAGGCGTTATGGATTTCACGGCCTCTCGTTCGAATATGTCGCAGGCCGCCTCGCCGCAATGGCGCCCGAGCTCGTTGCCAAGCGCACCATCATCGCGCATCTCGGCAATGGCGCCAGCCTGTGCGCATTACGCGATGGTCGCAGCGTCGACACCACGATGGGACTGACGCCGCTCGATGGCCTCGTGATGGGTACGCGCTGCGGCACGATCGATCCCGGCGTGCTGCTCTATCTGCAACAGCACGAGAGGATGTCGGTCGAGGATGTCCAGCACCTGCTCTATCACGAGTCGGGCCTGCTCGGCGTCTCCGGCATCTCTGCCGACATGCGCACGCTTCTGGCAAGCGGCGAGGCTGCGGCGCGGGAAGCGGTAGACCTGTTCGTCTTCCGTGCGGCGCAGCAGGTCGCGGTGATGGCGACCACGCTGGGCGGGCTGGACTGTCTGGTCTTCACCGGCGGCATCGGCGAGCATGCGAAGGAAATCCGCGCCGCGATTGGTGAGCGGCTTGGGTGGCTCGGCGTGCATATTGACGCGGGTGTGAATGACGCGGCACGCGAGCGGATCAGCGGCAGTGGTAGCGCCGTCAATGTGTTCGTCATTCCGACGAATGAGGAG
This sequence comes from Bradyrhizobium sp. Arg816, assembly GCF_029989365.1. Classification (GTDB taxonomy): domain Bacteria; phylum Pseudomonadota; class Alphaproteobacteria; order Rhizobiales; family Xanthobacteraceae; genus Bradyrhizobium. Next base: position 372,320 of record NZ_JAPRAQ010000007.1, read on the forward strand.
CTGACAATCGCTCGGCACTGCGCGGCTGTACTGCGAGCGAAATGAAAGCCCGGTCGACCGCTGCATCTTTCCCTTCTCCCCCATGGGAGAATTTCAGCGGGCCATGACTTGTCGGGCCATGACTTGTCGCAGCGCTGCGCGCCGCTGCCGAAATGATCATGGTGCGCAAAGCAAATGATTTCGCCATCGCTTCGAGCACCATGGGTCAACTACGTCGCTCCGCTCAGTACGGAGAGTACCCGCCTGGGCAAACATAGTTTCCGTAAGCGTCATAGCCGCAGCCGCTGCGATAGTAGGCCCCCGTCGCAGCTGCGCCGACCGCCGCGGCCCCCACCGCCGCCGCACCGACGCCATAGCGGTATCCACGATACCCTGCATAAGCGCCCCGATAGCCGTAACGCCCGCCGCGCACGGCAACAGCACCGCCCCGGTATCCACGAGCCGCGACCGCGCCCCCGCGGTAGCCTCCTGCCCGCACGGCACCGCCGTGGAAACCTCCGGCGCGCACGCCGGCGCCGCGACCGCCGCGAGCAAACGCGTCATCGGGAGTGAAAGTGACCAGCAGCATAGCTGCGGCTGCCGAAGCGATGAGAGCTTGACGCAACATTAGCGTACTCCTTCTTCGAGAGAGGAAGCCGCGGACACCTGCTCATCGCGTTGACCGCGGGTCCGACCGAAGTCTCGTGCGCTGGAGCTTGGCGCCCTTGATTTGGATCAAGCCAAAATGTTCCACTTACGTGAACGACTGCTCGTCTTCACGCAACTTGCACGACAACGCGCAGCCTGAGCTAGTGCGTCCCCGACAATATCTGGATGCACCCGATCACGACCTCGATCACGATCAGCACCACGACCGCGATTTCCAGCCGCAGCGAGCGCTGGGTATCGATGATGTCGGTGAGCGCGTTGGCGGTTTCCGACACCGCGGTGAGCTTGCGCTCGAGCGTGTCGAGGCGCTCCTTCAATTCGTACTCGTCTTCGAGACGGGCATAGAGCCGGTCGAGCTCGGGCTTCTCCCAGAGCACGTCCGGTTTCTCGGCCACCGCGACACGGCCGGCGACGCGCTGCTGGACCAGAAGCGCGTTGCCGATCAGTCGCAGGATGTCCTTGCGCCGGGGCGGCGTGCGGCCCTGCTCCGCGAGCTTGCGCGCGAAGGGCTCGATCACGTCGAAGACCGCGGCGACGCGCCGCTCGTCGCGGGCAAGCGAGGTGCTCTTGGCGAGCGCATCCGCAATCAGCAGCAGCCGGTCGTCGGAGAATTTTGCGAGGCAGATCGGCCCGCCCGGCTGGATTGCTTCGGTGCTCTCATCCTTGCAGAGCTGCGCCTGCGCGATCTCCTCCTCGAAGGGGCTGAGCTCGCCGGTCACGCGGGATTTCAGGCTGTCGATCAGCACCTTTTCCTCCGAGGGAAGGAGGCCGATCAGCACCACGACGCCGTAGCGGAAGATCACGACGAGGCCGGCATGGACGCGAAAGGCGGCGGGCGTCGAAGAAACGGCCGCACCAAGCTCGAGCCCGGACGGATTGATGCGTTCACCCAGCATCACGGCGCGAATCCGCAAGGTCGGCGCGGCTTCCGGCTTCGGCGATGTTGGCGTTGCGCCAACGGGAAGTTGATCTGCGGTCACTGGACTATCTCACTTTGCGCGGCGAGCGTTGCACGTTTTTCCCGTCGTAAGGTTTGTTCAGACTGCCGGTGCAGCCTTGCGGACGTGCCGTCCTCGTCCCGATCATATCGGCAGAGAATGCCGCGTTTGAGGCTCACGAAAACGAGATTCGCCGAAACATTCGGCAACGACGCCACCCCGCGCGCGACATATTCGGGTGCGATGGACTGCCCGTGGCTTTCCATTGCGGACCGAAGCCCCGTCCAAAAGTTGCACTCGGCGATGGCGCGTGTTTATGACAATATCATAACGAGCTACGCTTCTCCCGAAGTGCGGACACCGAAGCCTCAATCATGCTGAGCGTCATCATTCCGACCGAAGGCGTCGAGCAGACGGCGGTCGCAACCCTCGCCGCGCTGGTGCCCGGCGCCGCCGCGGGCGTCATCCGCGAAGTGCTGCTGGTCGACGGCACCCGCAACGGCGTCATTGAGCGCGTTGCGGACGTTGCAGGCTGCCGTTTCATCGGCTTCGAGGGATCCTCGCAGGGCGCCGCGCTTGCCGCTGGCGCACTCCAGGCCCGTTCGCCCTGGCTGATGTTCCTCCCCGCCGGCGCGGTGCTGGAAACCGGCTGGATCGACGAGACCACCCAGTTCATCCAGGCCGTCGCGACCAGCGGCCGGGACCGTGCGGCGGTGTTCCGCTACGCGCGCTCGCCCTACGCCGATACCGGATTCCGCGACATGCTCCGCGCCGTGGTGCGCAAGCTCGTCGGCCCGCTCGGCGATCAGGGACTTTTGATCGCCCGCGATCACTACGACCGGATCGGCGGCTACCCGCCCCAGGCCCGCCGTTCCGAGGCGCGGCTGCTCCGGCGGCTCGGCCGCTCGTCCCGGACCATGCTGCGCAGCCGGATCGTCATGGTCGGCTGAGGTGACTGACCTGATACTTGCCAAAGTCAAATAATTGTTTGACAATGGCAAGCATCGAGGTGACCCATGCCATCAGCCCTTTCGTCATCCAGCACTTCACCATCCGGCCCCTCGTCGACCGAACAGGTCGCTGACGACCAGGTCCAGGCGGTTCGCGCCTTCAACCGCTTCTACACCCAGAAGCTTGGCGTGCTCGACCAGCAGCTCCTGAAGAGCCCGTTCTCGCTGAGCGAGGCGCGCGTGCTCTACGAGCTGGCCCATGGTGGCGAGCAGTCGGCCAAGGAGATCGGCATCGCGCTCGGGCTCGACGCCGGCTATCTCAGCCGCATCGTGCAGAATTTCGACGAGAGCGGCCTGATCGCGCGCAAGCCGCTTCCGAGCGACCGCCGGCAGGTTCAGTTGAGCCTGACCGCGAAGGGCCGCCAGGCGTTCGCCAGGCTCGAACGCTCGTCCCAGGACGACGTCGCCGCGATGCTGCGGCCGCTGCCGGGCGAGGAGCGCAGCAAGCTCACCGGCGCGATGGAGACGATCGAGCGGCTGCTCGCCATGCCGCGCACGCCATCCCCGCGCGCGACCTTGCGCGAGCCCCGCCCCGGCGACATGGGCTGGGTGGTGCAGAGCCACGGCGCGCTCTATGCGAGCGAATACGGTTTCGACTCCGGCTTCGAAGCGCTGGTGGCCGAGATCGTCGCCAAATACATGACCTCCTACGATGCCTCGCGCGAGCGCTGCTGGATCGCGGACATCGAGGGCCGTCCGGTCGGCTCGGTGTTTCTGGTCAAGGCCAGCGACGACGTCGCCAAGCTGCGCCTGTTGCTGCTCGATCCGGCCGCACGAGGCCAAGGGCTAGGCCAACGGCTGGTCGCCGAATGCGTCTCCTTCGCGCGCGCCTGCGGCTATCGGCGGATGACGCTGTGGACGCAGAGCAATTTGGTCGCCGCGCGAAAAATCTATCAGGATGCAGGTTTCAAGCTGACCGCCACCGAGCCGCATCGCAGTTTCGGCCAGAACCTCACCGGCGAAACCTGGGAGCGCGATCTCTGATGCGGCGGCACGCGCTCATCACGGGAGAGCTCGTCGATCTCTACAAGCGCCGCGCACGACGGCTGCACGCGGAGGCGTGCCGGACTATGTGGCGCGTGGTGTGGGGCTCGCTCAGACTGAAGAGATAGTCACTGGCGCAGCGGGCGCGATGCGCATTGCTGTGCCCTCGCCCCTTGCGGGAGAGGGCGGCGACGCTGGTAGATACGAACTCACTTGGTTGAGGGGTATGTCTCCGAGCATTCCGCGCGGATAGATACCCCTCATCCGGCGCTACGCGCCACCTTCCCCCACATCCGCCCTCGCCAAGGCTTCGGCGGACATGAGGGGGGAAGGGAAGAAAGAGCCTTAGCGTCCGCACTTACACCGTCGCGCCCTGCGCCTTTGCCCTTCGCAGATGCTCATCTAACCGCGGCATGATCTCGACGAAATTGCAGGGACGCGTGCGGTAGTCGAGCTGGGCCGCGAGGATGCCGTCCCAGCCGTCGCGACAGGCGCCGGGCGACCCGGGCAGGCAGAAGATGTAGGTGGCGCCGGCGACGCCGGCGGTGGCGCGGCTCTGGATCGTCGACGTGCCGATCTTGGCGTGGCTCAGCATGTGGAAGGCGATCGAGAAGCCGTCCATGCGCTTCTCGAACAGCGGCTCGATCGCCTCCGGCGTGACGTCGCGTCCCGTAAAACCGGTGCCGCCGGTGGTGATGACGACGTCGACACCGGCGTCAGCAATCCAGCGGCGGACGACGGCGCGGATCGCCTCGACGTCGTCGGTGACGATCTCGCGCGCGGCAAGATGATGGCCCGCAGCGGTGAGGCGATCGGCCAGCGTCTGGCCGGACTTGTCGTCGGCGAGCGCGCGCGTGTCGGAGACGGTGAGCACCGCAATGTTGAGCGCGATGAATTGTTTGGATTCGTCGATCGAGGCCACGACTTCACTCCTGCTTCCCCAACCCCGCCGTCATCCCCGGACGAACGCATTCGCGTTCGCTCGGGAGGTGCGCGCGCAAGCGCGCCTCGAAGGATGGGCCGCGGGCTCGCCATCCTTCGAGGCTCGCCAAGAGGCGAGCACCTCAGGATGACGCCACAATCAGTCTACTAGGACCCGCCGCCGAACGTGTTGCAGGCCTGGACGGTGCCTTGCTGGTAGCCGGTCATGAACCACTGCTTGCGTTGCGCCGCCGAGCCGTGGGTGAAGGAATCGGGCACGACGCGTCCCGTGGCCTGGCGTTGCAGCGTATCGTCGCCGATCGCACTCGCCGTGGTCAGCGCGGCGTCGATGTCACCGGGCTCGAGGAAATTCGGACGCTTCTTCGCCTCGCGGTTGACCCAGACGCCGGACAGGCAGTCGGCCTGCAATTCGACCTTCACCTGGAGCGCATTGGCCTCGGCCTTGCTCCCGGCCTGCTGCTGCAGCCGCGTCACGCGCGGAATGATGCCGAGCAGGTTCTGGATGTGATGGCCTGCCTCATGCGCGATGATGTAGGCGGTGGTGAAGTTGCAGGCGGACTTGCCGGAGCAGCCGCGGAAGCGCGTCTCGACCTCGCGGAAGAAGCCGGTGTCGAGGAAGATGGTGCGGTCCGGCGGACAGTAGAACGGCCCCATCGCCGACTCTGCCCGGCCGCAGCGGCCGCCATTGGTGACGTTGCGGAACAGTACGACCTTCGGACCGGTGTAGGACTGGCCGCTGGCCTGGAAGATCTCGCTCCAGCGGTCGTCGATCTCGCCGAGGATGCCGGAGATCATGCTGCCCATCTCGTCGGTCGGCGCGCCGCGTTTGGCGGTCGAGGACGATTGGCGATCGGTCTGGTAGCTCGGCGCCTGGCCGCCGCCGGTGAGGATCTCGGCGCCGCCGATCAGGATGCGCGGATCGATGCCGAAGGCATAGCCGACCAGGCCGAGCACGATGATGGTGCCGATGCCCAGACCGCCGCCGCCCATCGGCAGGCCGAACCCGCCTCCGCCGCCGCCGCCCATGCCGCCACCGTCATCGCGACGATCCTCGATGTCGTCGCTGCGGCGGAAATCATCGTAACGCATGGCGGGTTTCCCTCAGTCCTCAATTGGCGTCATTTGGGCGCAGAAGCGCGAAAGCTCAACGCGCCACACACGTAAAATTTCCAATGCGTTAATCAATATCCCGCTCGGCAATTATTGCCTAGTGCGACAGCATGCCGATGCCAGCAATTTTTTCCGGGGTCGTGCAATTTTTTCCGAGAGAAATTTGGCGACCTGACTGCTCCCGCAGCGCGAAGAAATACGAAATACACTGGAAAACACGACGAATGAGCAGAGCGAAACGCGCGCCATGCGCGATGCGAGGGCTGCTCACGAAAGCGGCGGGTTAAGTCGATTTTTACTTTGCCGCTCCATTGTAACGGTCAGTCGGTTGTTTGGTCCCGCGTCGCCGACAGCGTCGCCTGAGTCAGAGTTCTTGAGTCATGGTAGTGTCGCGTCGCGGGGCGTCTGCAAGGGCGCCCCGCACAAATTTTGAGTCCGCTTCGCACAGCATCATCCTCGGTGATTGCGTCGCCGAGATGTCGAAGCTTCAGGCAGGTTCGGTCGACCTCGTGTTCGCCGATCCGCCCTACAATCTCCAGCTCAAGGGCGATCTCAAGCGCCCCGACGAATCCCATGTCGATGCCGTCAACGACGACTGGGACAAGTTCGATTCGTTCTCCGCCTATGACGACTTCACCCGCGCCTGGCTGCTTGCCGCCCGCCGCGCGATGAAGCCGTCGGCGACGATCTGGGTGATCGGCTCCTATCACAACATCTTCCGCGTCGGCGCGATCATGCAGGATCTCGGCTTCTGGCTCCTGAACGACATCGTCTGGCGCAAGTCGAACCCGATGCCGAACTTCCGCGGCCGCCGCTTCACCAACGCGCACGAGACCATGATCTGGGCCGCGCGCGACGAGAAGGCCAAGGGCTATACGTTCAACTACGAAGCGCTGAAGGCCGCCAACGAGGACGTGCAGGCACGGTCAGACTGGCTGATCCCGCTCTGCACCGGCGAGGAGCGCCTCAAGGGCGCCGACGGCAAGAAAGTGCATCCGACGCAGAAGCCGGAAGGCCTGCTCGCGCGCGTGCTGCTGTCGTCGTCGAAACCCGGCGATCTCGTGATCGATCCCTTCAACGGCACCGGCACCACCGGCGCGGTCGCGAAACGTCTCGGCCGCTCCTATATCGGTTTCGAGCGTGACAAGACCTATGCCAAGGCGGCGGAAGCCCGCATCGCCGCGGTCGAACCGCTGCCGGAAGAAAGCCTCGCCCCGTTCATGACCGCGCGCGAAGCGCCACGGGTCGCGTTCTCCGAGCTGATCGAGCGCGGCATGATCATGCCCGGCACGAAGCTGTTCGACGCCAAGAAGAAGCTCGGCGCACTGGTGCGCGCCGACGGCGCCATCATGCTGGGCGACAAGGTCGGCTCGATCCACCGCATCGGCGCGGTGGCGCAAGGCGCGCAAGCCTGCAACGGCTGGACCTTCTGGCATGTCGAGACCAAGAAGGGTCTCAAGCTGATCGACGAGCTCCGCGCCGAGATCCGCGCGGGTATGGGGGCGGAGTAGCCACTTCCCGCGATCTCGTAGGGTGGGCAAAGGCGCCCTTGCGCCGTGCCCACCATCTCTCTCCCCGGGACGCAGATTTGGTGGGCACGCTTCGCTTTGCCTACCCTACGGCTCCTTGAACGCCGCAACAGCCAGGACTACATTTCCCCGATCAGCCCCGTCCTGACCGGTCCGGCTCCCATGCGACGACAGTCCGAGACTTTGCTGCTGGTGCCGCTGCTGCCGATCTTCCTGCTCGGCATGTTTCCGATGTTCCTGATCGCCCTGCTCGGCTTTTTCGGCCTCGCCATCTTCGGCGTGCTGGTGGTCTGCGTCGGGCTCGCCAGCAGCAACGAGGCGCACGACAATTTCAATCACGACGTCATCGTGCACGGCTATGCGCGCGGATCGGAGCGCAAGGCGCGGGCCTCCGACATGCATCTCGCCACCCGGCTCGGGCTGCGCCTGGAGGCCGTGGGCGCGGCCATGGTCATTACGGCGGCGATCGGTCTTTGTTACGCCGGCTGATCTGCGCACCACGCAGATACCGCCCGGCAAACTCGCCGGTTGCTCTCCCAGGCCATGTTCGGGCACAGAAGGCCGCGACGCCGCAATCATTCTCTAAAAAGGGAATTGGGGAGACAAACATGCTCAAATTCTATTTCAACGGATCGCCGAACCCGACCAAGGTCGCGCTGTTCCTCGAAGAGTCCGGCCTACCGTTCGAGCCGGTCAAGATCGACACCCGCACGGGCGAGCAGTTCGCGCCGGACTATCTGAAGATCAATCCGAACGGCAAGGTGCCGGCAATCGATGACAACGGCACGATCGTGTTCGACAGCAACGCCATCCTGCTCTACCTCGCCGAGAAGACCGGCAAGTTCCTCCCCGCCGCCAACGTCCGCGGCGAGACGCTGTCATGGCTGATGTTCATTGCCACCGGTGTCGGGCCGTATTCTGGCCAGGCCGTGCACTTCAAGCATTTTGCGCCGAAGGACCAGAACCACGACTACGCACATAACCGCTACCAGTACGAGACCGATCGCCACTACAAGATCCTGGACGCTCACCTCAAAGGCCGCAGCTATATGGTCGGCGACAGCTATTCGATCGTCGACATGGCGCTGTGGGGCTGGGCGCGGATGGTGCCGTTCAAGCTCGGCGACGACGCCTTTGCGCGCTACCCGAATGTGAAGCGGTTGGTGGACGAGATCTCGGCGCGGCCGGCGGCCGCACGCGCGATCGCGCTGAAGGACAAGTTCACCTTCAAGGCCGAGATGGACGACGAGGCGCGCGCCAACATGTTCAAGCACATGACGACGAAGGTCGCCTGATCACATCTCGACACGATTTGAAGGCCACGCGCATCCGCGTGGCCTTTTGCTTTTATGCGGCGTGGACCGAGTTCAGGAACTTCGCGACTTCCTGCTTCAGCCGGTTGCTGTCGGCCGAGAGCGAGCGCGCCGCCGAGAGCACCTGCGAGGAGGCCGAGCCGGTCTCAGAGGCCCCGCGCTGGACGTCGCCGATATTGGTCGAGACGCGCTGCGTGCCGTGAGCGGCCTGCTGGACGTTGCGGGAGATGTCTTGCGTCGCCGCGCCCTGCTCTTCCACGGCGGCGGCAACCGCCGACGAGATCTCCGACAGCCGCTCGATCGTGCCGCTGATCTCCCGGATCGAGCCGACCGATTGCTCGGTCGCGGCCTGGATGCTCGAAATCTGTTGGCCGATCTCGCCGGTCGCTTTCGCAGTCTGCTCGGCCAGCGCCTTGACCTCGGAGGCGACCACCGCAAAGCCGCGGCCGGCCTCACCCGCACGCGCCGCTTCGATCGTGGCGTTCAGTGCCAGGAGGTTGGTCTGGCCGGCAATCGTGCTGATCAGCTCGACCACGTCGCCGATGCGGGCGGCCGCCTTGGACAGCTCGCCGACGCGCTCATTGGTCCTGCTCGCCTGCCCGACAGCCTCGTTGGCGATCCGGGCGGATTCCTGCACCTGGCGGGCGATCTCCGAGACCGAGGAGGACAGCTGCTCGGTCGCGGACGCCACCGCCTGCACATTCGCGGTGGCTTCCTGTGACGCCGACGCCACCTCGGTCGAGAGATTCTGCGCGCGCGTCGCGGTCGCCGTCAGCGTGCCGGCCGAAGCCTCGAGCTCGTTCGATGCCGACGACACGGTGTCGACGATCTCGCCGACCGCCTGCTCGAACTGGTCGGCGAGCCGGACCATGTCGGCCTTGCGGCTCTCCGCCTGCCGCGCCTCGGTCTCCGTCTGCTCCGTGCGCAGCCGTTCGGTGTCGATCATGTTGGTCTTGAACACCTCGATCGCCTTGGCCATGTCGCCGATCTCGTCGGCCTTGCCGCGCCCGGGAATCTCGACCTCGAGATTGCCGCCGGCCAGCATCCCCATCGCGCGCGTCATCGACGTCAGGGGACCGACGATGCCCCGCGCGATCAGGAAGGCGACGATCAATCCGAACAGGGTGGCAAGGCCGCCCGCGATCGCCTGCACGGTGGTCGTGCCGTCAATCACGGCTTCGGCCTGGCTGCGCGACTCCTTGTAGTCCTTCTTCAAGGCGGTTTCCGCGACCTTGAGCTTGGCGATGCTGTCGACGATGAGGGGCGCGAGGCTCTTGTGGTAGATCTCGTCGGCCTGGAGCATCGCGGCCGACGTCGTCTCGAACGCGGATTTGTAGATTCCGAGCGAGGTCTTCACGGGCGCGAGCGTGGTTCGCAATTCCGCCGCCTGCGGGCTCTTTTCGAGCGCCGAGAGGCGCTGCGACGCCCTGTCCACATTGGTTCTGAAGTTGGCGGGCCCCTTGCTGTCGCGCAGGGCCAGGAAACGCCAGTTCGCGATCTGGACGAGAAGGAGCCTGGATTCGAGGTCCGCGACGAGGGCCCCGGTGTCTTCGTCGACGGCTGCGCGCGCCACGTCGACCAGCTTGCCCATCTTGACAGTCAGCTCGTCACCGCTCGGCAGCAGCGTCGCCTTGCCCGTCCGCGCCTCATTGACGGCGTCGCCGAGATTGTCACGCAGGCTGCGCATTTTCGCGATGTCGGCGATCAGATCGTTGTAGAGCTTCCGTCGCTCCTCGGAGAGCGTCCCCTGCGCCCCGACCTTCAGCAGCTCGGTCGCCGCCGTCTCCCGCTCTGCGGCCTCCTTCATTGCGGGCTCGCTGGCGTCGTAGATGTAGCGCAGATTGGCGCGCTGGATCGCCTGAAGATGGGTCGAGACCTCCAGGACCCGCGCCGTGCTGTCCGAAAACGCCGAAGCTTTTGCGACCTGGTCCTGCACGGACCGCAAATTCCAGATGGCGACCACCGCCATCACGAGACCAACCGCCACCAAGGCCATGAAACCTGCGTACAGGCGTCCCCTGATCCGCAAACGAAAGTTCGGCATTCCCACTATTCCACCCAGGTGCATGTGAATTCGGGCGGACGAACGACCCCGGCAATCGTCACGGCCACCCCCGGCAGCCGCGAGTCGCTTTTCGGCACCCACGCTGCACCGCGGTACAATGAGGGACACTCGTTAATTGAACCTTCCGATTTTTCGCGTATGTGTGCGCCGGCTCGCACAAGACCTGCTGATTTTATCGGCAGTTGCACAGGTTTCGGGGCAAAGCCCGCAGCCGCATGCAGAGCGCTGCACGCGTCGCCGGGATGGATATTTATTGGGCGACCGTCCCCTGCAACTTGCCGAGCGCGTTCTCGACGACTTCCAGCGTGTAGGGCTTCTGGACCACCGGCGCGGACGCCAGCTCGTCCGGGATCGGCGCGCGCTCGCCATAGCCGGTCGCGAACATGAAGGGCACGCCGATCTCCTTCAGCTTCTCGGCCACCTTGATGCTGCTCTCGTTGCCGAGGTTGAGATCGAGCAACGCAAAACCCGGACGCGTGCGCTCGATCGCGCGCAACGCCTGGTCGACGCTCGCCGCAGTATCGACATGGCGGGCACCGAGATCGAGCAGGATGACTTCCGCCGCCATGGCGATGATCAGATTGTCCTCGACGATCAGTGCCGTCTCGGAAATTCGCGGACGGGCGGGTTGCTGCTCCTCGACGCGCATGGCGGCTCCTGCGATTGATGGTACCAGTTCGACGAAATTGGGCGGGATGACGAATTTGGCCTGGACACCCAACAGGTCGAACCGGATCTCGGCTTCGCCCTTGAGGTCGAACGGCACCGATCGCTCGATGATGGTGGTGCCGAAGCCGCGGCGCGACGGCGGCTGCACCGGCGGCCCGCCGCTCTCCTTCCACTCGATCTCGAGGCTCGAATTCGGATCGAGCCGCCAGACCACCTCGACCTGGCCGGTGGAATCCGCGAGCGCGCCGTATTTGGCGGAATTGGTCATCATCTCGTGCACGACCAGCGCCAGCGTCGCGAACGCCTTGGGATCGAGCGCGACGTCGGGCCCGCCCATCTTCACGCGGCCGGCGCGCGCGCCGAGATAGGCGCCGGCCTCGGACTCGACCAACGAGCGCAGCGCAACCGGCGCCCAGTTCAAATTGGTGATCTGGTCGTGGGCGCGGGCCAAGGCCTGGATGCGGCCGCCGAGCACGCCGGCGAACTCCTCGACCGAAGTTGCGGTGTCCTTGCTCTGCGCGACCAGCGCGCGGACGAGGCTCAAGATGTTGCGGACGCGGTGATTGAGCTCGGCGATCATCAGCTCCTGCCGCTCCTGCGCGCCGCGACGCTCGCGGGCGGCAAGGTCGGACAGTTGCAGGATCACTTCGAGCAGCGTGACGCGCAGGCTCTCGGCGATGCGGATGTCGGCCCTGGACCACGGTTTCGACTGGCCCGCCACCGTTTCCTGCCACAGCTCAAAGCTCTTGCGCGGCGTCAGGCGTGGTCCGTTCGGACCCTCGTCATAGACCTTGTCGGGCGCGCCGGCCCAGTTCACCGAGCGCACGACCTCGCGCCGGAAGAAGATCAGGCAATCCCGCGGGGTCCGCGAGATCGGAATGGCGAGGAATCCGGCCGCGCGGTCGCGAAAGGACTGGCCAGCAGCATAGACCTTGGCAATCTCGGCACTGGCGAAAATCCGTCCCGGCGAGGTCCGGTTGATGAAGGCGACCAGCTCCTTCACCTCGTCCTCGGTCGGCGTCTGGCCCTGAAGCGTGATCTTGTTGTCGGACCACACCGCCACACCGTCGCAATCGATCATCCCGCGATAGTCGCCGAGGAAGTCGACGATCGCGCGCCGGCTGTGCTCGTGCGAGGCCGCGGTCTCGATCAACCGCTCCTGCACCTGGTGAGCGCGCATCTCGTAGGCGACATCGCCCTCGCGCTCGCGCCCCTCCACGATCCAGGAGAACATCTGCCCGAACAGCTCGGACGCGGTGCGCTTCTCGAACGAGATGTAGCGCGGCGAATAATGATGGCAGGCGAACAGGCCCCACAGCTTGCCGTCGCGCAGGATCGACACCGACATCGAGGCCCCGACGCCCATGTTGCGCAAATATTCGATGTGGATCGGCGAGACCGAGCGCAGCACGCTCATGGAGAGATCGAGCAGCCCCGTATTGTGCGTGGCCGTCGAAAACAACGCGGCCGGTTTCGAATTGATATCGGCGATGATGCGCAGCCAGTTGCGCTGATAAAGGATGCGGGCCTGTTTGGGGATGTCGGAGGCCGGATAGTGCAGGCCGAGGAACCGCTCGAGGTCGGCTTCGGCAGCTTCAGCGATCACCTCGCCCGATCCGTCCGGGTGAAACTGATAGACCATGACGCGGTCGAATCCGGTCAGGACCTTGAGCTGGCGCGCCGCCTCGCGGGCGAGTTCGGTCATGCCGCGGGTCTTGCGGATTCGCTCCAGCATCAGGCGGACGAGCTCGCCGGAATTGACGCCGGGCTCGCTGACGCTGGGCTCTGCCTCGATGACCAGATAGGCGCCGGAGAAGTGGATGGAGAGATCGTAAGGCGGCTTGCCGGGCTGGAGTTCGACACCGAACATGCGCTCGGTCGTATCGGGACCGCTGAGATGATCGACGCGGCTGCGAATGGTCTCGACGGCGGCTTCCGCGATGACGCGCGACAGCGGCTGCTGGAGCAGGTCGGCGACGTCAGTCCCGAGAAAGCTGCCGACATTGTCGGAGGCCATGCAGATCGTGAAATCCGACAGCACCGTGAGCAGGAAGCCGAACGGCTGGACGCTGCCGGGAATGTGGATCGGCTCGCGATCGCAATTGGTGAGATTGACCGCCTCGTTCATGCGCGGTCCGCCGCCTGCTCGAAGGCCGCGAAGGCGACACGTGCCGATTCGATCGCCTCGTCCTCGTCGCAAGCCTCTTCGTTTTGAAGCTTCGCCAGAAAGCTCTGCCAGAGCCGTTTGCCCGCGCCATGGCCGAGATAGGCGGTGGCCTCGCCGATGCGCGGATCGGCCGCATCGGCGACCGCCTTCAGCAGAAACTTTGCGCCGAGACGGGAGCCCTCCAGAACGTACAACGTGCCGAGCATGCCACTGCGCGTCAGCGGCTGCACGGACACGGTGGATTGCGCGACGCTGCCGAGCTGCACGAGATCGGCCGCGATCGCGGCGCTGCGCGCCCGTTCCCGCCAATCCGGAAGCATCTTGGCGACGCCAGCCTGCACAAGTGCTGCTTCGAGCGGAAGAAGTGCGCCGGCGCTGGCTTGCAGGAAGCGGCGGTAACCGGACATGACTGTGAGGTCGAACGACGAAAGCTGCGCATCGAGCTCCCGGTGCGCATTCGCAGTCGCATCTCTCAATCGTTCGCGGAGTCCGGGAAAACTGCGGCCCACCTGTGTCGAGACGTCCGAAACCCCAGCCAGCATGAAATTTCCCAAACGCGTGCGATGCCGGGGGCGCGATTGCCCCCGAACCGAGCAAACGCCCGGCGGAACCCGATGGTTCCGCCGGTGACGATAAAATGGGATGCAGGCGGCGCTTGGATCTCGTTCGTTTGTCTAACTCCGTCGCACCGGTCTCCTCAGTTCGTACGCGATCTCCGCCCGGGTCATGCCGCAGTCCTGAAGCTCCCGGTCGCTCATGGCGGCGAGCTGATATCGGGCCCGGGATCGTTCACGCCTGATACGGACGATCGCTGCCAACCTGCGCCAGATCGAGACGACCATCGCCGACCGGGGTCGACGACACCGGTCGGCGGACGAGATGGTCCTCAATCCCGTCAGCTCGCAGCCCTCACGGGCGTCTGCGGAAACGGACCGAGCGCTTTCTCGGTCAGGGTCGAGTCGCAATATTCCCGGATCTCCTTGATCTTCCCGTCCTCGAGGCGAAACACCAGGCAGTAGTCGTTGTCATAACGAACGCCCTCGGGCGTGACGTTGTCGCCCTTGGCTTCCACCACGACGACGTCGCCATCGGCGACGAAACGGTGAGCGACGGTGCGGGTCCGGTCACGCAAGCGGGTACGTACATAACCGTGCAGATCGCCAAGGATCGCCTCCTTGCCGGAGAAGGTGCGCGACCAGGAATACTGGCCGGTCACGACCCATCTGGCATCGTCGGCGAGGCTTGCGACGAACAGGGCCCGGTCGCGCGCGGCCGGATCGGGATTGGCGGCGGCGGCAAAGATATCCTGCATCAGTTTCTTGTTGGCGCTCGCGCTCATGGCGGCATCTCCGTTTGGTGGCAACACGGAGATCATCCCTGCCGGATGAGAATTCTTCAAATCGATAGTGGATATGATATCTATTCGCCTCATGAATTTGAATTCGCTTGACCTCAATCTCCTGACCGCGCTCGACGCGCTGCTGCGCGAGGCCAATGTCAGCCGGGCCGCGCTTCGGATCGGGCTGTCGCAGCCGGCCGCGAGCCACGCGTTGCAACGCCTGCGCGACATCTTCGGCGATCCGTTGCTGGTGCGCACCGGCGCGCGCATGGAGCTGACGCCGCGGGCGCAAGCGCTCCGCGCGCCGCTGGCCCAGGCGCTCGACCAGGTGCGCGGGCTGTTCATACCCGACGACTTCGACGCCGCGCGCAGCGAGCGACAATTCCGCCTGATGATGCCGGATCTCGCGGTCGAGCTGCTGATGCCGCCCTTGATGGAAAAAGTGACGCGGGCCGCGCCCAACGTCCGCATCGACGTCGTACCGTGGCGGGGCCCCGCGATCTTTCACGCCGAGTTCGCCCGCACCATCGACCTCGTGATCTCGATCGGCAACGCCTTTAAGGGCTTTCACCGCCAGTTGCTCTACACCGACAGCGACGCGCTGGCGGTGCGACGCGGCCATCCCATGGCTGCGAAGCTGAAGCGGCGCGAGACGTTCCTGGCCGCACGCCATGTCGGCGTCATCATCCGCGGCCAACCGGAGGATCTCATCGACACCTGGCTGCGCGCCAAGGGCATCGAGCGGCACATTTCGCTGGTGGTGTCAGGCTATCTCGAAGCGCTGCACGTCGCCGCCCGCACCGACCTCGTCGCCTTCGTGCCGCGCCGTCTGATCGCGGCGCTGTCGAAGCAGCTCGGCCTCGTCGCGGTGACGCCGCCGCTCGATCCCGGAATCGACGAGCAGTTCATGTTCCATCCGACGCGGGCGCAGATGGACCCGGGCTCGATCTGGCTGCGGCGGCTGATGCTGGCGACGGGACGGGAATTGGAGCAAGCCAAGCGCAAGCTCTCGTAGGGTGGGCAAAGCGGCTTGTCCGCCGAAGCTCGAAGAGCGAAGGCGGAAGCGTGCCCACCACTTCTTTCATAACGCGGATAGATGGTGGGCACGGCGCTTTGCGCCTTTGCCCACCCTACGAAGCCGACGCCCTGCCTTACGCCTTCTGCGCGTCCATCACCTTGCGCACGGCGGGGCGGTCGGACATGCGTTTGAAGTGATCGGCGATCTTCGGCGTGGCATTGATGTCGACGCTGTCGCCTTCGAGCCAGAGCGAGAGCGTGTGGAGGTAGGGATCGCAGATCGTGAACTGGTCGCCCATCACCCAGGGACCTTTGAACATCTTCTGCTCGATCAAGGAGAAGCAGGCGCCCATGGTCTTCGGCACCATCGCCTTCATGTCGGCGAACGAGCTCTCCTGCGTCGCCCAGCGCGCGCCGCGCATCTTGTGGGCATGGTTGATGTGCGCGGTCGAGCAGAGATAGGAATTAAACGACTGCACCTGGGCGAAGTCGAAGGGATCGTCGAGCGGCGCGAGCTTCACCTTGGGGAAGGTCTGCGCGATGTAGGCCAGCATCGCCGGCGTCTCGGTCAGCACGCCGCGATCGGTCACCAGCGCCGGCACGCGGCCCTTCGGATTGATCGCGAGATAGTCCGGGCTGTTCTGCTGGTTATCCTTGAAGCTCAGCCGTTCAGCCGTGTAGTCGGCGCCGGCCTCCTCCAGGGTCATGTAGGTGGCGAGCGCGCAGGTGCCGGTGGCGTAGTAGAGCTTGAGCATGTCGGACCTCATGGGAAAATTGGAAACTAACGGCTGCGGGCCGCCAGGTCCATAGCACGGCGTTCTCCGTGCTTTTGCTCTTCGCAGTTGCCCACCGCCGCCCGCCTGTGCCAAGACGCCCGCAATCGGAGGGGTTTTGTCATGACCGTACTCATCGCCGGCGGCGGCATCGGCGGGCTGACGCTTGCGCTCAGCCTGCACGGAATCGGCGTTCCCGCAAAAGTGTTCGAGAGCGTCGCGGAACTGAAGCCGCTCGGCGTCGGCATCAACGTGCTGCCGCATGCGGTGCGCGAGCTGATCGAGCTCGGGCTGATGGACAAGCTCGACGCCTGCGGCGTACGCACGCGCGAGCTCGCCTATTTCTCCAAGCACGGCAAGCCGATCTGGAGCGAGCCGCGCGGGCTGGAAGCCGGCTACAAATGGCCGCAGTTCTCGATCCATCGCGGCACCCTCCAGCAGCTCCTGCTCGACACTGCGATCGAGCGGCTCGGCCGCGAGAACATCCTGACCAGCCACCATCTGACCGGCTGGACCGAGACGGACAACGGCGTGCGCGCGGATTTCATCGACAGGGCGACCGGCAAGGCTGCCGGCAGATACGACGGCGCGATCCTGATCGCCGCCGACGGCATCCATTCCGCCGTGCGAGAAAAGCTTTATCCGCAGGAGGGACCGCCGATCTGGAACGGCCGCATCCTCTGGCGCGGCGTCACGCCGTCAAAGGCCTTCCTCACCGGCCGCACCATGATCATGGCCGGGCACGAGATCCTGAAATTCGTCTGCTATCCGATTTCGAAGGCGCCCGATGCGGCGGGCAACCATCTGATCAACTGGGTTGCCGAGCGCCACATGCCGCCGACCTATCAGTGGCGCCGCGAGGATTATAACCGCACCGCGCGGCTGGAGGAGTTTCTGCCATGGTTCGAGAGCTGGCAGTTCGACTGGCTTGACGTGCCCGGCCTGATCAAGAACTGCCCGCATGCCTATGAATATCCGCTGGTCGACCGCGATCCGGTGTCGCAATGGACCTTTGGCAAGGTCACGCTGATGGGCGATGCCGCGCATCCGATGTACCCGATCGGCTCGAACGGCGCCTCGCAGGCGATCCTCGATGCCCGCACCATCACCCGCGAGATCCTGGCCCATGGCCCGACGACCGCGGCGCTGCTCGCCTATGAGGCCGAGCGCAGGCCCGCGACCACCGACCTCGTCCTGCTCAACCGCAAGAACGGCCCCGAGCAGGTGATGCAGCTCGTCGAGGAGCGCGCGCCGGATGGTTACGGCGTCGTCACCGACGTGCTGTCGCAGCAGGAGTTGGAAAACATCGCCGCGAACTACAAGCGCGTCGCGGGATTCCAGGTCGAGGCGCTGAATGCGAAGCCGCCGATCGTGAGCGCTGGTGCGCGCGCGGGGGTGTGAGGCTCTCGCTCAAAGCGAGATGTGCATGAATGCGCCCTCGCCCCTTGTGGGAGAGGGCAGCGACGCTGGCAGATGCGGGCTCACTTGGGTGAGGGGTCTGTCTCCGCGAGTGCAATCCGCATTTGAATTCGCGGAGACATACCCCTCATCCGGCGCTTCGCGCCACCTTCTCCCACAAGGGGCCTGTTGCGTAATTCGTCAATTGTGATTCCCTCGGGCAAAGCCTTGGAGGGTAGCGATGGCGGTTAAGCAGACGGGACAGCCGAGCTTTGTGGAAGCGCTGATGCCGAAGGGGGCCGGCGCCAA
>NZ_JAPRAQ010000008.1 GCF_029989365.1 Bradyrhizobium sp. Arg816
CCCCTTCGGCATCAGCGCTTCCACAAAGCTCGGCTGTCCCGTCTGCTTAACCGCCATCGCTACCCTCCAAGGCTTTGCCCGAGGGAATCACAATTGACGAATTACGCAACAGGCCCACAAGGGGAGAGGGGAAGAGCCATCTCGCTTTCTGGGCCATGTTTTCGACGTGCGGCTGTGCTATTGCAACCGCCATGCTCGACACCGTGCAACCTCGTCCGCAGCCGCAAGCCGGCGTGCCGCAGAACCATCTCGCCGAAGAGTTCGTCGAGACGCTACGGCTGGCCGTGCCGCTGATGCTGACGCAGCTCGGGCAGATCGCGATGATCACGACCGATCTCGCGATGATCGGGCGGCTCGGCGAGGATGCGGTCGCGGCCGCCGCGCTGGCGCATACGGTTTATTTCGTCAGCTTCACCTTCGGGCTCGGATTGATGGCTGCGGTGTCGCCGCTGGCCGCGCAGGCGTTCGGCGCCGGCGACGTCAAGCGTATCCGCCGCTCGCTGCGCGCCGGCCTGTGGGTCGCACTCCTGATCTCGCTGCCGATGATGGCCTCGCCGCTCTATGGCGAGCGCATCTTGCTGGCGCTCGGACAGGCGCCGCAATCGGCCGCGCTCGCCCAGCGCTATCTGAACGGGTTGGCCTGGGGCATCGCGCCGGCACTCGGCTTCATCGCGTTGCGCAGCATGATGAGCGCGGTGAACCGGCCGCAGCCGCCGCTGTGGATCACCATTGCGGCAATCCCCGCCAACGCGGCCCTGGTCTATTGCCTGATGCACGGCCTGTTCGGCCTGCCGGAGCTCGGCCTGTTCGGCGCGGGGCTTGCGACCACGCTCGTCAATCTCGGCACCTTCCTCGCTGCGCTTGCCATTGCCGCATGGCGCAAGCCGTTCGCCGACTATCATCCGCTCGCCCATCTCTGGCGCATCGACTGGCCGCTGATGCGCCAGCTCGTCGCGATCGGCGCGCCGATCTCGTTCTCGCTGCTGATGGAATATGGCCTGTTCTCCTCCGCCGCACTGCTGATGGGACTGATCTCGACCACGGCGATCGCCGCGCACCAGATCGCGCTCCAGGTCAGCGTCGTGCTGTTCATGGTCCCGCTCGGCATCGGCATGGCAGCGACGGTGCGCGTCGGCCATGCCTTCGGCCGCGGCGACATGGTCGCTTTGAGACGCGCCGGCCTCGTCGCAGCCGTGCTCGGGATCGCGTTCGTCTCCGCCCTGACCGTCGCGGTCATCCTCGGCCGCTACGAGCTCGGACGGCTGTTCTTCGGCCGGAGCGAGGCCAGCGCGGCGACGGTCGAGCTGACGGCAACGCTGCTGCTGGTCGGCGCGACCTTCTTCATCGCCGACGGCCTCCAGACCATCGTGGGCGGCGCGCTGCGCGGCATCAATGACACCAAGATGACGCTGGTGTTCGCCGCGATCGGCTATTGGTGCGTCGCATTTCCCATCGCCTGGCTGCTGGCCTTCAACGCCGGGCTTGGCGCGGTCGGTGTCTGGATCGGTTTCTCGATCGGGACGTTCGTCTATGCCGGGCTCCTGATCTTGCGATTCCGCGAGCTGACGCGCAAACTGGCAGGATGATCGGGATCATGGAGCCGGTGCGATGACCCTGTCCGTGGACCTCTTCTACTCCTACCGCAGTCCCTTCAGCTATCTGGCGCTGCCGAAGACGCTCAAGCTCGTTGAAGAGTACGATCTCGCAGTGAACCTGCGGCCGGTCTATCCGCTCGCCGTCCGCGTGCCCGGCTTCTTCAAGAAAGCCAGCCCGAACTTCATTCGCTATGTGGTGCTCGACAGCACGCGCGTGGCGCAGCACGAGGGCATCCCGTTCCGGTTTCCCAGACCGGATCCGATCGTGCAGGACAAGACGACGTTCGATGTCGCCGCCGAGCAGCCCTACATCCACCGCCTGACCCGGCTGGGTGCCATGGCACAGCTCGAGGGACGCTCGCTCGCATTCACCGACGCGATCGCACGCGTGCTGTGGGACGGCTCGGTGGCGGGCTGGAACGAGGGCGATCACCTCGCCCGCGCCGCCGAGAAAGCCGGCTTCGATCTCGCCGCGATGGATGAATCGGTCAGCGCCGACCCCGATCGCTACGAGCGGGTGATCGCCGAGAACGAAAAGGACCACGCGGCCTCGGGCCATTGGGGCGTGCCGACCTTCGTGTTCGAGACCGAGCCGTTCTTCGGCCAGGACCGCATCGACCTGCTGGTCTGGCGCATGCAAAGCAAGGGCCTGGCACGGCGGTAGGCCTTTACGCACAAATACGCCAGCTCGGCTTTGCTCCCGAAAGTCGACGTTCAAGCCAACATCGATGCATGCCGCCCTCGGGCCAATTGCCGAAGTAATCGTGTCAAATCGGATACCGCCATTTCAAGGCTCGTCGCACGAGCAAGAGCGCCGCGAGCACGATGACCAAAATGACGAGATAGGCAGCGACGGCCCACCGCTCGTGTGGCAGGTAACTCGGGGCCATCATGAGCATCAAGAGCATGCATAGGAGTGCTGTTTGTGCGTAGAAGAGTGGCGAGCGCAGCATTCCCGTTGGTTTCAGTTCCGCGAACCGGTCGCCAGCGCACGTCGCGCGACGGTAAAGAAAGACTAAAACTGCGAAGGCGACAATCCAGGCCATACAACTGAGCTACCAGTGCCGGATTTAGGACACGTCAGCGCACGGCGGACAAAGCAATATAATGGTCCCTGATATCTGCCTTGGGTTATATTCCGCTGATCACAGCCAAGTCGGGCGACATCCGCCTTGCGGTCGGAAGACAACGTTTAACAGCTTAGTCCACGGCTCATTCCGCCACGCGCGCGGACTTGTCGGTCGAGGCTTCCGACCATTCGCCGACGACGCGATCGAGATCGCAGAGGTTCTGGTGCATCTGCTCCAGCGAGAAGCCGATCGCGAAGAAGCGCTCGGCGGTGTCGCCGGGGTGACCGCGGAGCAGGCCGTCATGACGGACGGCGGCGACGGCCTCGGCATAATGCTGGAGCGCGACGTGGACCGGATGGATCGCCGGCGCGCCGGCGCCCTCGCGCAAAGCAGCAGCGGCGGAGCGAAGGAATCGCGCGATCACGGTCGAGACTTCCGTCAGCGGGGCTGCAAGCCGCATCTGCACCTCGGCCGGCAGCGGCACCACCGTGGCACGGCCGATCATCACGACATCATGGCGCAGCCGCAGCACGGTGCGCAGCAGCGGGCCGGTGTCGGGCCCGCTCGACAGTCGCGCGGAGCGCTCACGCTCAGCTTCGGCGCCGATGGCATTCATGCCCACCATTGCCGTGCCGATGCCGTCCTGGATCCGGTGCAGCGCGTCGTTGTCGCGGCCGCGCGTGAGCCCCGCGAGCAGTTCGGTGAAGGCATCCGCAATCAGCTCGAGCAGCGTGGCCGCGCTGGCGCGGATCTGCCGCACGGCGCGCGACGGCAGCACCAGGAATGAGACCAGCAGGCCGGTGATGGCGCCGACCCCGACCTCGCTGACGCGGTCGATCGCCGACGCCAAGGGATCGGAATGATGTATGGTCGGAACCAGCAGCACGATGATGGCGGTCACCGTGGCGGCGTTCAGGCTTGGGTTGATCGCGGCCACGAAGGCGAGCGGCGCGACCGCCAGCACCAGCAGCCCCAACAAACCGGCTTCGGTCGAATAAGGGATCAGGATCGCGATGGCGCCGCCATAGAGGGCGCCGCCGATGGTGCCGAGCACGTAGTCGCGCGTCGCCTTCAGCGAGCGGCCGACGCTCATCTGGGTCACGATCAGCGAGGTCAGGACGGCCCAGAGCGGCAATAGCAGATGCAGCGCGGTAGCGATCGCATAGGCGGCCACCGCGGCCACCGTGACCCGGATCGCCAATCCGAGTTGCGTCCGCCGTGATCGGATCCGGTCGAACAGCTGTTTTGCAAATGCCATCGTCAGAAGTCCCGATCCCTTTGAAGCCAGGCAAAAGCATGGCTAATGCCCGCGGCCCCAAGGCCGCTTGAAAGGCCAAATCAGCCCGCCTAACTTGCGCGCCAAAACGAGGAAACACGATGGCTCACGAAACCGCAACGCTCGCCGCCTATGTCGTCAATCTGAAATACCAGGATATTCCGGCGGAGGTGCTGGATCGCGCCAAGGTGCTGACGCTGGACTTCCTCGGCAGCGCCATCCGGGCCCGCAGCGAGGCGGAATCCACACCCTCGATCCTGAAGATGCTCGAAGCGCTCGCGCTCGACACCAAGGGCGAGTCCACCGTGTTCGGCGACAGCAAGACCTGGACACCGGCGGTCGCGGCGCTGCTCAACGGCGCGCTCGGCCATTCCCTCGACTTCGACGACACCCACGCCGATTCCTCGCTGCATCCGAGCGCGCCGGTGGTTCCGGCCGCCTTCGCCGTCGGCGAGATGGTCGGCGCGTCAGGCCGCGACGTGCTGACCGCGATCGTCGCTGGCTATGAGGTCTGCTGCCGGCTCGGCAACGCGCTCGACCCGACCTCGCATTATGCGCGCGGCTTCCATCCGACCGCGACCGCCGGCACCTATGGCGCGGCGGCCGCCGCTGGCAAACTGTTCGGCCTGTCCGAGCAGCAGATCATCGCCGCCTTCGGCGTCTCAGGCAGCCAGGCCGCGGGCTCGCTGCAATTCCTCGTCAACGGCGCCTGGAACAAGCGCTACCAGGTCGGCGCCGCCGCGATGAATGGCGTGATCGCCGCGACGCTGGCGCGCAACGATTTCGTCGGCGCGACCGAATCGGTCGAGGGCAAGCACGGCCTGCTCGCCGGCTACACCGACGATGCGCATCCCGACAAGGCGGTGGCCGAGCTCGGCAAGACCTATGAGACGATGAAGATCGGCGTAAAACCGTATCCGAGCTGCCGCTACACCCATGCGGCGATCGACGCGCTGATCGCGATGCGGCGCGAGCACAATCTGACGCCGGACCAGGTCAAGCGCGTCGAGATCGGTTTGCATCGGAACGGCATCACGCTGACCGGCGATGCCGCGACCAAGCGGCATCCCACCTCGATCGTCGGCGGCCAGTTCTCGATGTTCTTCACCGGCGCGCTCGCGCTCGACCAGGGCTCGTTCGGCTGGGACGACTACAACCGCCTTGGGGACGCCGCCATCGACGCACTCGCCGACAAGTTCGACGTGGTGCAGGACGACCGCCTCGAGGTCGGCCGCACCCATCCGTTCGGCGCGCGCGTCAGCATCACGACGGACGATGGCGTGCATGAGCGGCTCTATGCCGATCCTTCCGGAGAGCCGAATTCTTTCCCCGATGCGCAGGCGATGCAGCAGAAGTTTCTGACGCTGGCACGCCCGGTGCTGAACGCGCGCGCGGAGAAGTTTGCGGACGCGATCATGACGCTGGAGCGGTTCGACCGCGTGGCGAAGGCCACGGAGCTGGGGAGGTAGGAGCCGCGGCGGCGGCCACTTACCCTCCCCTGGAGGGGGAGGGTCGGCTCATATTGAGCGCAGCGAAATATGAGACGGGGTGGGGTGACGGTCTCTCCGCGACGAACAGCGCCCGTGCGGAGAGTTCACCCCACCCCGCTCGCGCTGCGCGCGATCGACCCTCCCCCTCCAGGGGAGGGTAAGAAAGACCTCAATCCACCCCCGCCATTTTCCCCTTCTCGCGCGTGGCTGCCACCACATCCCGCACCAGGTCGAACACGCCGTCCGCTTCCGGCGGCCAGTTGGGCGAGCGGCCCAGCCGCACGATCACAAGCCGCTCCGACGGAATAACGATCGTGTACTGCCCGATCGTACCCTTGGCGAAGAAGGCATCGCGCGGCCAGCCGTGCTCGACGCGGAAATTCGCGCCAAAACTGTCGTCCCGGTTGGTCCAGAAGCCGGCGCCGATGCCGACCCAGGCATTCGGCGTGGCCGTGGCGGAGTAACTCACCCATCCCGCCGGCAAAATACGCTTGCCGCCGGCGACGCCGTCATCGAGATAGAGCTGGCCGAAGCGCCCCCAGTCGCGCGCGGAGGCCAGCATCTCGCTCGATCCCTCGATCGTGCCGGCGCCGTCGAGCTGGAGCGTGACGTGGCGCATGCCGAGCGGCGCGAACAATTCACGGCGCGCAAAGCGCAACGCGTCCGCAGGACTGCCGCCGGCGGCGTTGCGGATCAGGTGCGCGAGCATGATGGTGTTGCCGTCGTGATAATTCCACACCGTGCCCGGCGCGGTCGCAAGCGGCATGCTGGCGGCATAGGCGGCCATGTCGTCCTCGATGAATTTCATGCGATTGACCGGTTCGAAGGCGGAGCCGAGCGAAGCCTGCAACGAGCTGCCGAGCGCGAGGCCCGCGGTGTGCCGCAGCAGCTGGTCGACGGTGATGGCGTGGCGGGGATCGTCCGGGTTTTTCCAGGCGGCGACCGGCGCAGGCCCATCGAGCTTCAACTTGCCCTGGCGCACGAGAATGCCTGTTAGCGCCGAGATCACCGACTTCGTCATGGAGAAGCCGAGCAGGGGCGTCTCCGGCCCGACACCATCCGCATAACGCTCGGCGATGACGCGGCCTGACTTCATGATGACGATGGCGCGGGTGCGGCGGGCGGGCGGCTGGGAGGGTTCGGTGAAGGCGCGATCGAGTGCGGCTGATAGCCCCTCGCTTTGCGGCGGCACGACCGAAGGTCCCGCGATCTCGGGGAGCAATGCGGGCTGCTTGTCGTCGGCCGGCGGCGCGACGTCGGCGATATCAGCGCCGTGCTCGAGCGTGCAGCCCAGCCCCTCGCGATAGACGGCATGGCTGCGGCCGAGGCCGAACAGCGTCACGGTGACGTCCTTGCGCACCCGGTCGATCCGGTAGTCAATCGCCCAGGTGATCAGGCTAGTCCCGGGCATCGCGTCGGTGGTCTCGGCAAAAGTCCGCTGCGGATCGAGGCCAGAGACGAACGTCTCGGCGCAGAGGATGTCGGCGAGGAAGCCGGTGGCGACCTGCGGCGCGTTGCGCGCGCGAGCCGCGCCGAATGCGAGGCCGATACAGGCGATGGCGGTGGCGAGGAGGATGATCTTGCGGCGGCGGGTCACGGGCTTTCTCCGGCTGGGGCATGTGCCGGGAGGAAGCCGGAGCAGGCGGAGGAGTGCTCGCCGGATTTGGAAAATGGACTGGCTGAAACTGAACCGGGCTGGTCGATTCTGGAATTTCGGCGTGATTAGAAAGGCTTAGAACTTATGCCGCACTCACCTTGAGCCGCCGGTATTCCGTCGGCGTCACGCCCGTCACCGCCTTGAAGGCCCGGTTGAAGGGACCGAGCGACTGGAAGCCGGCATCCATCGCGATGGTGATGACGGGGACCTCGGCCTGCGCGGGATCGGCGAGCGCGGCCTTAGCTTCCTCGATCCGGTGGTTGTTCAGGAATACATTGAAATTGCGGTAGCCGAGCCGCTGGTTGATCAGCCGGCGCAGCCTGTATTCGGGAATTTTCAGCCGGCTCGCCAGCACGCCGATGGTGATGTTCTCCTGGCGATAGATCCGCTCGTCCGCCATCAGCCGCATCAGGGCATCGATCAGCTTCTGGTCGACGGCTTCATCGGTGGCTGCCGGATGGCTCAGAATGACCGCCGGCGTGATTCCCGTATTCGCCGGAAACAGGTCGGCGCCATCGACACGCATCATCGCGTAGGCGATGGCCGCGACGACGCAGGCCAGCACGCCGGCATTGATGGTGTTGGCGGCATTGCCGACGTCGCTGCCGGCGACGGCAATCTGGAGCAGCGCGTTCAGTCCGCCATAGAGCGCGGCGGCGCAGACGATGAAGACGCGGGCACGCCGCCGGCGCTCGACCAGGTCGGCCGGCCACGAGGCGATCGTCTGCCCCACAGCGAGCGCGATGAAGCCGAGCACGATCAGGTTCACCACGGTGACGGAGAACCGCACATGGCCGCCCGGCGCGATCCAGACGCACCCGGCGAAGCTGAAGGCCGTCACCAGTCCCCAGACCAGCCCGTGCCACCGGCGCAGGCGAAAATCGTCGTCGAACAGCGCGCGCGTGAACAGCCAGAACACCACGATGTTGCCGGTCGACAGCGCGATCAGCGGCGCATGCCAGGCCGGCACCAGCGACGTCACGCCGACCGAATAGCTCACCGCATGCGCGGCCGAGCCGAGCGCGAAGGCTGCGCCGAGGCGAGCCGCCAGCACGTTGCGGAAGTCCGAGAACAACGACGCCGCCAACACCAGCAGCAGCGCCACGGCGCCGGCGCGAAAGGCGAGTTCGAGATGGGCAAGCAGCATCCGGTCGACCCGATCGCGCACGCAGGCGCGTGACGCGAACCTAGTTCAGATCAAAGACCGATTCAATTTCGCCGGGTCCACGCGGCGCGCGACGTGATCCAGGCGTCGGCCGGCTTGCCGAACAGATCGATCTCGCGCTCCTTCCGGGCGCCCAGGCTGCGCGCCACGCCCTGCGACGGCGTATTCGTGCTCTCGATACAGTGCATGATCTCGTCGATCTCAAAGCTGTCGAACACCCAGTCGATCGATGCGCTGGCCGCTTCCACCGCATAGCCTTTGCCGCGGAATTCCCTGGCGATGCCCCAACCGACCTCGAAGCCGGGCCAGCCCGGCGGGCACCACGGACCAACCCGCCCGATGTAGCTGCCGCTCGATTTTTCCTCGACCGCAAACATGCCGAAGCCGTGGAGCGCCCAGTGTCCGGAGATCACGGCCGCGTTACGCCAGCCGGCAATCTCGGTCGTGACCGGCTTGCCGTCGGCGGCGATGAAGCGGGCGGTGCCGGGATCGGACAGCATCGCGGCGTTCGGTGCAATATCGCCCGCGCACCATGGCCGCAGGATCAAATGTTCCGTCTCGATTCTGGGGCCTGTGACCTCGAGCAGCCTGGCGCCTGGCTTGAGCGGTGGGATCATCGGTCTCCTCCCGTTCCCGACATTGTTCTGTTACGATCATACCAGCAAGAAACAGGAGACCACCATGAGCTGGCAACCCTCGAACGATCCCGTGCTCGGCGATCCCATGTCCTGCGATGCGCTCGATCTCGTCATCGTGCCGCGCACCCGCGACCTCGGCGACGGATTCGTGGTGCGGCGCGCGCTACCGCATGGCAGGCGGCAGATGGTCGGGCCCTACATCTTCTTCGATCATTTCGGCCCGGTGCAGTTCGTCTCCGGCAAGGGCATGGATGTGCGGCCGCATCCGCATATCGGGCTTGCCACCGTCACCTACCTGTTCGACGGCTCCATCATGCATCGCGACAGCGAGGGCAACGTCCAGGAGATCGCACCCGGCGCGATGAACTTGATGACCGCAGGCCGCGGCATCGCCCATTCCGAGCGTACCCCGGACGCGCAACGCGCCTCGGGCCAGCAGATGCTCGGCCTGCAAAGCTGGATCGCACTACCGGCCGGATCCGAAGAGATCGCGCCGTCGTTCCAGCATTACGGCGCCGGCGATCTGCCGATGATTTCCGAGCGCGATTTTACCGCGCGGGTGATCGCGGGCTCCGCCTTCGGCATCACCTCGCCGGTTACGATGGTCTCGCCCTGGTTCTACACCGAGGTCACGGCGGTCGCGGGCGCCAGCGTGCCGCTCGACCCCGACCACGAGGAGCGCGCGATCTATGTCGTCGACGGCGAGGTCGAGATCGCGAACGAGCGGTACGAGGGGCCGCGGCTCCTGATCTTCCGGCCCGGCGACCGCATCACCGTGAAGGCGTTGAAAGCGACGCGCATGATGTTTCTCGGTGGCGATGCATTGGAAGGCCCGCGCCATATCTGGTGGAATTTCGTCTCCTCCAGCAAGGAGCGGATCGAGCAGGCCAAGGAGGACTGGAAAACCGGCCGCTTCGCCGGGGTTCCGCAGGAACATGAGTTCATTCCGCTGCCGGAATAGGCTATCCCGATTTAGGCCGTACCATCCAGTGCGGCCTGAATCTCCTGTCCGATGGACTTGTCTGCGAAGGCCCTGCCGATGACCGCCATGCTCTCCAGCGACCTGCCCCTACCCAAGATCGGACGCGGCAAGGTGCGCGATATCTACGCCGTTGACGACGACCGCCTGCTGCTGGTCACCACCGACCGCATCAGCGCCTTCGACGTCGTGATGGGCGAGACCATCCCGATGAAGGGCGCGGTGCTGACCCAGATCAGCGCATTCTGGTTCAACGAGCTCGAAGGCGTGGTGCCGCATCACATGATCAGCGCCGACGCCGACGAGATCATTGCCGCCGTGCCGGCCTTGAAGCCGCATCGCGCCGAGATCCTCGGCCGCGCCATGCTGTCGCGCCGCACCACCGTCTTCCCGATCGAATGCGTGATCCGCGGCTACCTCTCGGGCTCCGCCTGGAAGGAATATGCCGCCAGCGGCACGTTGGCCGGCGAGAAGCTGAAGGCGGGCCTCGTCGAGAGCGAGAAGCTCGCGCCGTCGATCTTCAGCCCGGCGACCAAGGCCGAGACCGGCCATGACGAGAACATCACCATCGCGAAGATGCGCGAAGTCGTCGGCGACGAGGTCGCCTACACGCTCGAGAGCATGACGCGCGCGGTCTATACGCTCGGCGAGGAGCTCGCCCGCGAACAGGGCATCATCATCGCCGACACCAAGTTCGAGTTCGGCCGCGACAAGGACGGCCGCATCATCCTGATCGACGAAGTCATGACGCCGGATTCTTCGCGGTTCTGGGCCGTCGATGCCTACAAGCCCGGCCAGCCGCAGGCGAGCTTCGACAAGCAGCCGTTGCGCGATTATCTCGACGTCGAGCGCCACGCCGGCCGCTGGAACGGCGACGCGCCGCCGCCCCCGCTGCCCGCCAGCGTCGTGGATGCAACCAGCAAGCGCTATCTGGAAGCGTATCGGCGCGTGACGGGGAAAGAGCTGAAGATCTAAGCCCGGCTGTTTCGTCTCGCTCCGTCATTGCGAGCGAAGCGAAGCAATCCAGAATCTCTCTGCGGTACCGGTCTGGATTGCTTCGTCGCTTCGCTCCTCGCAATGACGGGATTGGAAAGCTGTCCGCTACACCCTCAACTGTCATCGCCCGGCTTGACCGGGCGATCCAGTATTCCAGAGATGGCGATGGGATACGGAGAGGCCGCGGCGTACTGGATTCCCCGCTTTCGCGGGGAATGACAGCGGTGGGTGTGGAACGGCTTTCTGGCACAACATCGAATGTTGCGGCGCAGGCTTCGTTTTTTCCGTCCACCATATGGTTGACCATTCACACGTCGTGAACGGAGATCCTCACCGCAGAACTGTCGGATATTTCACAGTTACAAGAATCCAGTTGCGCTAAGCCCGTACTCGTCTACGTCTCGGGACGGGACTTTTCAGGGGCGAGCGCAACGGCGTGACCGATCCAGCAATTATTTTCAGTCCGGCTTCGCGATTCAATCCGGCCCTCAAGCGTGCGTTGAATGATATATTGGGCGGAACGGCGGCCAGCGTCCTGACCGTCACCTTCGGGCTGTCCTATTCGCTGCTGATCTTCGCCGGGCCGCTCTCGCCTTACCTGTCTTACGGAATCACGGCGACTTTCGTCAGCTCCGCGGTGCTTGCGGTCGTCATCGGGCTCGGCAGCTCCCTGCCCTTCGCAATTGGTGCTCCCGACAGCTCGACCGCGGCGGTGACGGGAATTCTGGCGGCCTCGGTGGTCGAGCGCCTCGAGACGGCGAACCTGTCGGGACCGCTGCTCTCGCCGGTTCTCATCACGCTCGGCCTGTCGACGGTGCTGACCGGATTGGTGCTGTGCGGATTGGGCCTGACGCGGCTGGGCCGCGCCATCCGCTACGTGCCCTATCCCGTCGTCGGCGGCTTCCTCGGCGCCACCGGACTTCTCATCGCCCTGGGCGCGGTGCGGGTGATCACCAACCACCCGCTCCAGTTCACGACGCTGCCGCACTTCGCCAACGGCACCACATTGCTGGAACTGGGCGCCGCCTGCGCGATGGCGCTGGTGCTGTACCTGACCTGGCATCGCTCGCGCAGCCCGTTCGGACTGCCGATCATCCTGGTCGGCGGCGTGCTCACGGCGCATCTGGCGTTCTGGATCACCGGCGTTTCATTCGATCACGCCCGCGCCCTGGGCTGGACGTTTCAGCCGCCGCCGCAGGCGGTCTTCGTGCTGCCCTGGCACACCGACGATCTCGCCCACTATCCCTGGTTTGCCGTGCCGGACCTGCTCGGCAACGTGGTTGCCGTCATCTTCGTCACGGCCTCCAGCACGCTGTTCAACACCACCGGCATCGAGGTCGCCGTGCATCGCGAGGCCAATCTGGAGCGCGAGCTGAACGTCACCGGCGCCGCCAATATCCTGACCGGCATGCTGGGTGGCTATGCCGGCTGCAGCTCGATCAGCCGCTCGATCCTCAATTTCTCCAGCGGCGGCCGCGGGCGCCTGTCCGGCCTGACCGTCGCGGCACTGTCCCTGCTGATGCTTGCCGTCGCGCCCGATCTGCTCGGCTTCATCCCGAAATTCGTCATCGGCGGCCTCCTGCTCTATCTCGGCGCCGACCAGCTCCACAAATGGATCATCGAGTCGCGCAAGCGGCTGTCGAAGCTCGAATATCTCTCCCTGATCGCCATCATCGTCATCATCGTGACCTGGGGCTTCGTGCCGGGCATCCTGATCGGCGTGATCATCGGCTGCGCGACGTTTGCGTTCAGCGCCGCACGGGTGGAGTCGATCAAATACAGTTTCGACGGCTCGGAATATCGCTCTTCGCTCGACCGCTCGCGCGACGACCAGGACGTGCTGCTGGCCCATGGCGGCAACATCCAGGGCCTGAACTTGCAGAGCTATCTGTTCTTCGGCTCCGCCAACCGGCTCTACCAGCACGTCAAGCAGCTGCTCCAGGAGCGCCCGGAGTGCCGCTATCTGCTGTTCGACTTCAAGCTCGTCACCGGCGTCGACTCCTCGGCCGCCTACAGCTTCGCCCAGATCAAACGCAGCGCGCATGACCTCGGCGTCGAGCTGATCCTGGTGCACCTGTCGGCGGCGGCCGAGAAGGTGCTGCGCTCCAGCGACTTCGTCGGCGAGGGCGTCACCATCATCGGCGAGCTCGATCATGCGCTGGAATGGTGCGAGAACGAACTCATCTCGCAGCATCAGGGGCTGGTGCAGGAAGAAGCCAGTTTGCGCGACTGGTTCACGGGGATACTGGACAGCGAGGCCGACGCCGACGCGCTGATCCACCGCTGCCAGCGCCTCGAGGTCGAGGCCGGCGACATCATCGTGCAGGCCGGCGACCCCGCCGATTCCATGCATTTCATCCTCGACGGCCGCGTCGGCATCATGGTCCCCGCCGACGACCGCACCACGCGCGTGCGCAGCCTGGGGCGCTACACCACGATCGGCGAGATGGGACTGGTATCGAACACGCCGCGCAGCGCTACGATCCAGGCCGAGGTCGCCAGCGTGCTCTATGTGCTCAACACGCACCAGTTCGATGCGATCAGGGACGAGGACCCCGCGCTCAGCCACAAGCTGCTGACCTATTTCGTATCGGTCATGGCCGAGCGGCTGACGTTCGCGAACAGGACGATCGCGGTGCTGCGGCGGTAGGGCCGCCGTAGCCCGGATGGAGCGAAGCGCAATCCGGGATCTCTCATACCGCTCAAAAGTCCCGGACTTCGCTTCGCTCCATCCTGGCTACGAGGCTATTGCTGCGGCGGATTTACAAATCCATGAAGCTGCCGAATGCGGTCACCATCCAGCACCGCCATGTCGACGCCTGTGGCGGCAGGTGTTGCGGCTCCGGGCGCAGCCAGCGTCCAGCCGAACAGGACCTGATCGTGATGCGCGTTTACGTGACCTGCGAGGGTAAAGCGGAGATCCGGAAGTCTCGCCTGCAAGGCTTCCACCAGGCGCTCGATCGCATCCTTTCCAGCAACCGAGTCATTCGGATCGATATAGACGCACGCGTCGCTGAAGACTCCGTCGATCAGCAACCGGCGCTTCCCGACATCTCTCTCGTTCCAGACCGCGATGTAGTTCTGGACGAGATTGGTCACCTGTTCGCTCATTTTGTTTCCTTCCCTGTCACATCCATGCCTGCCACTTGCGAAAGTGTGTCGCGGACCATCGTGTCCAGACTGCTCGCGGTCACGCCCAGCAGTTTCTCGGTATCGCCGGCATCGAGCAAAAGCGGCTTTTCGAACAAATAGGCCATCTCGATCCCTTCGCTGAAGCCGATGCCTTCCAGGTCAGCCGGGGCGAGCCGCGACAGACCAGGAACGTCGATCTTCAACGCGGCTGCGAATCTCTGTACCAGTTCGCGCACCGACGCCGACTGTGACGGCACGTGAAAGGCGCGGCCCCATTCTCCGGTGAAGCGCGACGCCGCGACCAGCGTCTTCGCCGTGTCCTTGGTGAAAGACCAGGCATGCGCGGCATCCGGATCGCCGAGGAAGGCAACCGGCTCGCTCCTAAGCAGCGACGGCAACGCCAGCAGGGAAAAATAGGCGACTGCGCCGTCGCCGAGATAATCGCTCGCCCGCACTTCAAGGGCGGGAACGCTCGATCGCAACGCACGCTGCCACATGATGTGCCGGGTCGTACCCTTTCGGGTGGTCGGGTCCGGCTCCAGGTCCGGCGTGAGAGGGCTCGCAGCCCCCGCGCCATAGCCGTAGACATTCCCGACCACGAGCAGCCTGGCACCAACCTGCTCCGCCGCCTTGACCGTTCCGTCCATGATCGGAAAGAAGTCGGTCGGCCAACGATGATAGGCCGCCATGGCGCACATGAAGATCGCATCCGCGCCCTTGCTGAGGGCCGCCAGCTGTGCGGCATCGGTGGCATCCGACGAAACCGTACGCACATCGCCGGCATTGAGCGATCCGGCATTCCTGCTGGTCAGGATGACGCTGTGCCCCTCTTCCGCAAGAAGGCGCGCGGCTTCGCGCCCGACCGGGCCGGCTCCGACAATCACGTAATGACTCACTTGGCATCCTCATTTGCCACGAAACGACAGATGAGTTCTTTGACGTCGGCGCCGTTGAAAATCGCGCACGATGCGCCAAATATCGAACACGTTCCGCCAAGATCTGGAGCCTGGCCCATGCGTGCGAGATCGAGTTCGGCGTCAACATCGGCCGGCACCACCGCCGCGGCTAGGCGAACCGAGCCAGATTCCGTCGCGCTGGAGCCGATCGGCGATCACCGGATCATCATCCATCTCAGTCCCGCGACGCGCTCACTTTGTCTCGAGACCGGCGCCAAGTTTCTGCGTCAGGCCGGCGATATCGATGTGATTCCGTCCGGCGCCATCGGAGGCTTCGTGGCTGAGACGCCCTACCAGTCGCTTCAGATCCGGCTCGCACCAAGCATGCTGGACCATGCCGCATCAAGGAGTCGACAATTGGCAGCCGCCCGACTCACGCATCATCATATGTTGCGGAATGACCGCATCTTTCTGCTTGGACAGGCTCTCGAAAGCGACGTGAAAGCGGGCTCGCCGAGCGGTCCGCTGTTTGCCGAAAACGTGGGAATGGCAATGGCGGTCGAATTGATCGACCTGGCGAATGATCCGCCGGGAGAGGCCATCCGCCTCTCGAACGCGCAGCTCCAGAGAGTCCTGACCTATATCGATGCAAATCTCGACCAGCCGCTCACCATCGACATTCTCAGCCGCGAGGCCGGCGTCAGCAGCTCGCATCTACGGACCTGGTTCAAGGCGGCCATGGATGTCACGATTCATCGCTACATCCTGAGAAGGAAAGTGGAGCACGCACGCCAGCTCCTCCTTCAAGGCGATCGCAAGCTAAGCGATGTTGCCCTCGAAGCGGGCTTTGCCCATCAGTCTCATCTGGCCAAATGGATGCGACGCGAGCTCGGACGCAGTCCCAGCGAACTGCGTCGAAGCAAGGACTGATCGGCGAGGGTCTCACACCCCCGCCATCATCACGTATTTGATCTCGACATATTCTTCCATGCCGTGACGGGAGCCTTCGCGGCCCAGGCCGCTTTCCTTGACGCCGCCGAAGGGGGCGACTTCGGTCGTGATCAGGCCGGTGTTGACGCCGACCATGCCTGACTCAAGCGCTTCGGCGACGCGCCAGACGCGGCCGAGATCGCGGGAGTAGAAGTAGGAGGCGAGCCCGAACGGCGAGGCGTTGCACATCGCGATGACATCGGCCTCGTCCTTGAAGCGGATCACCGGCGCGAGCGGACCAAACGTTTCTTCCTGCGCCACCAGTGAGTCCGGCTTGACGTCGGCAAGCACCGTCGGCTCGAAGAAGGAGCGTCCGAGCTCGCTGCGCTTGCCGCCGGTCACGACCTTGGCGCCGCGCTTGACGGCGTCCGCGATATGGCGCTCGACCTTGTCGACCGCTTTCAAATTGATCAGCGGGCCCTGCGTGACGCCGCTCTCGATGCCATCGCCGATCTTCATCGCCGCGACCTTCTTCGAGAGCTTTTGCACGAACTCGTCGTAGATCTTGTCCTGGGCGTAGAGGCGGTTGGCGCAGACGCAGGTCTGGCCCATGTTGCGGTATTTCGAGACGATCGCGCCTTCGACCGCGGCATCGATATCGGCGTCGTCGAACACCACGAACGGCGCGTTGCCGCCGAGCTCGAGGCCGAGCCGCTTCACGCCGACGGAAGCCTGCTGATAGAGGATCTTGCCGACCGCGGTCGAGCCGGTGAAGCCGACGAAGCGCACCGCCGGGTGCTCGCACAGCACCTTGCCTATCGGCGGCGCGTCACCGGTGATGATGTTGAGCACGCCCTTGGGCACGCCGGCCTTCTCGGCGAGCACGGCCAGCGCCAGCGCCGACAGCGGCGTCTCGTTGGCGGGCTTCAGCACCACGGTGCAGCCGGCCGCCAGCGCCGGCGAAACCTTCCGGGTAATCATCGAGTTCGGGAAATTCCACGGCGTGATGGCGCCGCAGACGCCGATCGGCTGCTTGATCGCGAGCAGGCGCGCATCGGGCCGCTGCGTCGGGATGGTCTCGCCATAGACGCGACGGGCTTCCTCGGCGAAGAACTCGATATAGGCGGCACCGATATCGACCTCGCCGAGCGCCTCGGAGAGCGGCTTGCCCTGCTCGGAGGTGAGGATCAGCGCGAGGTCCTCACGGTTGGCAATGATCAGCTCGAACCATTTGCGCAGGATGTTGGAGCGCTGCTTGGCGGTGTGCTTGGCCCAGGCCGGAAAGGCGCGCTCGGCGGCTTCGACCGCCTTGGTCGTATCGTCCGCACCAAGCTGCGGGACTTTCGCGAGCTCGATGCCGGTCGCGGGATTGTTCACCGCGAAGACCGGCGAGCCGACCCAGGCGCCGTCGATGTAGCAGGCCTCCTTCAGCAACGACGGATCCTTCAACCGGTCGCGCAGATTGGACGTAGCTTGCGGGGCGCGTGCGGCGGCAGTCGGGGTCATGGCGTTACTCCTCGGGGCGCGATCGGATTGGCCCCAAATATAGGGACAGACGGCGGGCAATGCACCGTCCCGCAACGCACATCTGCTGGGAGTTAAAGTGGCAACGGCGCGGTTATGCCGCGCCACTCATATAGGTCTCGCGCCGGCCGATCATGCGCTCGGCGGCAGCCTTGGCGTCGGCCTTCGAGGACGTCGCGCACGTCCGGTATTCGAGATCGGGAACGTCGGAGGTGTCGCGGCGGCCGAACCAGGATTTCGAGCCGACCGGCAGCAGCGCCAGCGCCTGTGCCAGATTGTCGACGGCGCCGAACGAATAGAGCGCGCCGGTGCCGGCGATCCGGACCTCGTAGATGCCGGGCGAAATCGGCGCCTCGAGATTGTCGCCCCGTCCGGGACGGGGATAGCGCTTCCATTCGCTCCAGGTCGAAATCATCTGAGGTCCCCCGCGGTCGTGACCGACCGCCAATATTTGCATCAAGTCTTAACGTTGGCCGTCGATTGGCCGCATGCGGAAACGCCGCAACGCACAAAATGTTTCAAGTGCTTCAAACACGTGAAACATATCGCCAGAGCCCATCCACGGTCACGGTGAGTTGCGGCCATCCACCGCAGATTGTGACGGAGTGTTGCAGTTCAGCCCTCTCTCGTCCTGTGCAGACCACCGACCGTCAAGTCACGACATCGCGACCGGCGCGGGCATCTGGACGCGCTTGCCGCGCGGACCGTGCAGGAGGACAATCATTCGCTTCCAACAATAATCAAACCGGAGGAAACGCGTATGCAAAGCAAAGCCCAGATCGACGAGATCCTGCGCCAGAAGAGCGACGCCAAGGAGATTCCCGGCGTCGTCGCGATCGCCGCCAGCGGCAGCGACGTGATCTATCAAGGCGCGTTCGGCAAGCGCGACCTGTCCAAGCCCGATGCGATGACAGCGGACAGCGTGTTCTGGATCGCCTCGATGACGAAAGCCGTAACGAGTGCGGGCGCGATGCAGCTCGTCGAGCAGGGCAAGCTGTCGCTGGATGCGCCGATCGGTTCGGTGCTGCCCGACCTCGCCAAGCCGCAGGTGCTCGAGGGTTTTGATGCCAAGGGCGAGCCGAAGCTGCGACCGGCGAAGGGCGCGATCACGCTGCGCCAGCTCATGACCCACACCGCCGGCTTTTGCTACGACATGTGGAATGCCGATTTCGGCGCCTACATGGAGAAAACCGGAACGCCCGGGATTATCACCTGCCAGAACGCCGCACTGAAGACGCCGATCATGACCGATCCCGGCACGCGCTGGGAATACGGCACCAATATCGATTTCGTCGGCAAGGCCGTGGAAGCGGTCAGCGGCAAGCGGCTTGACGCATATCTGCGCGACAATCTGTTCGCCCCGCTCGGCATGAGCAACACCGGCTTCAAGATCACCGACGACATGCGCAAGCGGCTGGTCGGCATGCATGCGCGCGGCGAGGACGGCCAGCTTGGCGCGATTCCGTTCGAGCTCGAGCAGAACCCCGAATTCCACATGGGTGGCGGCGGCCTCTATTCGACCGCGGCGGACTACATCAAGTTCACCCAGATGGTTTTGAACAAGGGCCGCGGCAACGGCAATCAGGTGCTGAAGGCCGAGACGATCGCCATGATGGGCCAGAACCAGATGGGCGATCTCAACATGACCAAGCTGGCGACGGCGGCGCCGATCTACACCAACGACGTCGATCTCTATCCGGAGCAGGCGAAGAAATGGGGCCTCAGCTTCATGATCAACACCGCCAAGACGGCGGAAGGCCGCAGCGCGGGCAGCCTCGCCTGGGCGGGCCTCGCCAACACCTATTACTGGATCGACCCGGCGCGCGACGTCACCGGCGTGATCCTGATGCAGCTGTTGCCGTTCGCGGACGGAAAGTGCCTTGAGACGTTCGCAGGCTTCGAGCGTGGTGTGTATGCCGGGCTCGATGCCGGCAGCGGGAAGAAGGCGGCCTAACCCCTTAGTATGAGGCGCGCGGCGTCGCGCGCCTTCGCTGCAATGGATAACCTCGTGCCAAGGCCATCGGCTTCAGGCACGAGGCAAGAGCTTTGAGGAGACGAGCTTGGCGGACAATTTGGCTGACAAAGCCGACAGCTATGTTTGCGGCATCTCGGACACGCCGCTGCTCGGCGAAACCATCGGTCGCAGCCTCGACCGCGCTGTGCGGCGCTGGGGCCATCGCGAGGCGCTGGTCTCGCCAAGCCACGACGTCAGGTGGACCTGGACGGAATTTGCCGAACGGGTCGACGCGCTCGCCGCCGGCTTTCTCGCGCTCGGCCTCGAGCGGGGGCAGCGGATCGGCATCTGGTCGCTGAACCGGCCGGAATGGACGCTGACCCAGTTCGCCGCCGCCAAGGCCGGCCTGATCCTGGTGACGATCAATCCCGCCTACCGCTTGAGCGAGCTGGAGTTCGCGCTGCGCAAGGTCGGCTGTAAGGCGATCGTCACGGCGACCGCGTTCAAGACCAGTCATTACATAGAGATGCTCAACACGCTGCTGCCGGAACTGGCCGGCGCCAAGCCCGGACAACTAAACGCAGCGCGACTGCCGGACTTGCGGATGGTGATCCAGATCGGTGGCCCCGTAGCACCAGGCACGATCCCGTTCGAAGAGGTCGCGCGCATCGGCGGAGCGCAGCATCGCGAGCAGCTCACTGCACTCGGCGCTGCCTTGCAATTCGACGATCCCGTCAACATCCAGTTCACCAGCGGTACCACGGGATCGCCCAAGGGCGTGACGCTGACGCACCACAATATCCTCAACAACGGCTATTTCACCGGACGTGCGATGCACCTGACCGAGCAGGATCGCATCTGCATTCCGGTGCCGCTCTATCATTGCTTCGGCATGGTGATGGGCAACCTCGCCTCCGTCACGCTCGGCACGACGATGGTTTATCCCGGCGAGGGTTTCGATCCGCTCGCGACGCTGCGCGCGGTCGAGCAGGAAAAGTGCACGGCGCTATACGGCGTGCCGACGATGTTCATCGCGGAGCTCGACTACCCCGAATTCCCGAAGTTCGACCTGACATCGCTGCGCACCGGCATCATGGCGGGCGCGCCCTGCCCGATCGAGGTGATGAAGCGCGTCAACACCGAGATGAACATGCGCGAGGTCACCATCGCCTATGGCATGACCGAGACCAGTCCGGTCAGCTTCCAGAGCGCGACGGACGACCCGCTCGAACGGCGCGTCTCGACCGTCGGACGGATCCATCCGCATGTCGAGGTCAAGGTCGTCGATCTCGAGGGCAGGATCGTCAAGCGCGGCGAACGCGGCGAGCTCTGCACCCGCGGCTACAGCATCATGCTGGGTTATTGGGAGGAGAAGGAAAAGACGGCGGACGTGCTCGATGCCAATGGCTGGATGCACACCGGCGATCTCGCCACCATCGACGATGAAGGCTATTGCAACATCGTCGGCCGCATCAAGGATCTGGTGATCCGCGGCGGCGAGAACCTCTATCCGCGCGAGATCGAGGAATTCCTGTATCGCCACCCCAAGATTCAGGACGTGCAGATTTTTGGCGTGGCAGACGCCCGCTATGGCGAGGAGCTCTGCGCCTGGATCAGGGTCAGGCCGGGCGAGACGCTGACGGCCGAAGAGGTCCGCGCGTTCTGCGACGGCCAGATCGCGCACAACAAGATCCCGCGTTATGTGGAGTTCGTCGACGAGTTTCCGATGACCGTGACCGGCAAGATCCAGAAATTCGTGATGCGCGATGCGGTGGAGCAGCGGTTGGGATTGAAGGCGGCGAAGACGGCGTGAGCTGAGTGCTCTCGCCACAGCGCGACTGTCATTCCCCGCGAAGGCGGGGAATCCAGTACGCCGCGGCCTCTCGATGAACCACTAAGGTCTCGGAGTACTGGGTCGCCCGGTCAAGCCGGGCGACGACAGCTGAGAATGAGGCGGCGTCGCCTTAAACCGTTAACCCGCGCTGCTGCGCCAGCTCCTTCAGCGACACCTGCGGACGCGCGCCGATGTGCTGGATCACTTCGGCAGCCGCGAGCGCGCCGAGCTCGCCGCACTGCTTGTGCGCAAGGTTGCGCGCGAGACCGTACAGGAAGCCGGCGGCGAAGAGATCACCGGCGCCGGTGGTGTCCACGAGCTTCACGATCGGCGAAGCCGGCGCTGCGACGGCCTCGGTCGGCGTCACCACCACGCAGCCCTTCTCGCTGCGGGTGACCACGCCGAGACTGACGTCGTTGCGCAGCTGCTTCAGCGCAGTGTCGAAGTCCGAGGTCGTGTAGAGCGAATGCAGCTCGGACTCGTTGGCGAACACGATGTCGACGGTGCCATTGCGCATCAGCCCGAGGAATTCGTCGCGATAGCGGTCGACGCAGAACGAATCCGACAGCGTCAGCGCCACCTTGCGCTTGGCATCATGGGCGATCTGGGCCGCCTTGACGAAGGCGTCCTTGGCGTTCTTGGGGTCCCAGAGATAGCCTTCGAGATAGACGATACCGGCAGACGCGATCTCGGCCGGATCGATGTCGGCGGGCGACAAATCCTGCGCGGCGCCGAGATAGGTGTTCATGGTGCGCTCGCCGTCACCAGTGACCAGGATGTAGGAACAGCCGGTCGCAGGGCCATCCTTCGCAGCGGGCGTGTTGAAGGCGACGCCGGCGGCGCGGATGTCGTGGACATAGAGCTTGCCGATCTGGTCGTCCTTGACCTTGCCGACATAGGCCGCGCGTGCCCCGAGGCTGCCGATGCCGACGATGGTGTTGGCGGCAGAGCCCCCCGAGACTTCCGTCGCCGGGCCCATGTCCTTGTAGATGGCGGCGGCCCGCGCCTCATCGATCAGGGACATGCTGCCCTTGGTCATGCCGTGCTTGCCCAAAAAGGCCTCGTCGGTCTTGACCAGCACGTCGAACAGCGCGTTGCCGATGCCGAGAACGTCATATTTCACGTCAGCCATTCACCTTGATCCTGTTTGCCGGATTGCGATACCCGCGAAAATCCGCTTCCTGTCAGTCTGAAATCTGGCTCGCGGCCTATCACGACCGGCCCCAAGCGGGCAAGCAACGGTATTATGATTCCCGATGATCCGCTCCTTCCTGACAGTCTCGACGGGAACATTGGCCTCGCGGCTGCTGGGCTTTGCCCGCGATTCCATGATTGCCGCTCTGTTGGGCACCGGCGTGGTGGCCGATGCGTTTCTGGCCGCGTTCCAGCTCGTCAATGTGGTACGCCGGTTGCTCAGCGAGGGGGCGCTGAACGCGGCGCTGATCCCGGCCTGGCTGCGCGTCCGTGACCGCGACGGCGAAGAGGCCGCATCAGCGTTCGCCGGGCGCGTGCTCGGCACGGTCAGCGCGGCGCTGATCGCGATCTCGATCGTCATCGCACTTGTGATGCCACTGATCATCACGGTGATCGCGCCCGGATTTCTGGGTAGCGGCACGCGCGATCTCGCCGTCGAGAATGCGCGGCTGATGCTGCCTTATCTCGCCTTTGCCGGCCCCGTCACGGTGCTGATGGGACTGCTCAACGCACAAGGCCGCTTCGCTCTCACGGCGTTCTCGCCGCTGCTGTTCAATATCGCGCTCATTGCCGCGATCGCGGCGCTGCTCGCCTGGCATGCTGATGCGAGTTTCGCCGCGTGGATGCTCGCCGCCACGGTCGGCGTCGCCGGCCTGCTGCAATTGCTGATGCTGCTGTCGCAGCGAAGTGCGCAACTGGCGACGCCGCTGCATGTCAGCTTCGACCAGGAGATGCGCGCCTTCTTTGCCAAAGCCATCCCGGGCATGATCGCAAGCTCGGGCCCGCAATGGCTGATGGTTGCCGGCGCGATCATCGCCTCCGCCACGCCCTCCGCGGTGTCCTGGCTCTATTTCGCCAACCGCCTGATCGAGCTGCCGCTCGGCATCGTCGGTGTCGCCATGGGCACGGTGCTGGTGCCGGAGCTGACGCGCGCGGTGCGTAGCGGCGACCGTAACGCCGTGGCACATGCGGAATCGCGCGCGCTGGAACTGGCGACCGGGCTGGCGCTGCCCGCGACGCTCGGCCTGATCGTTCTGGCCGAGCCGATCGTGCGATTGCTGTTCGAGCATGGCGCGTTCGGCGCGGACGACAGTGCGGCCACCGCGCATGCGCTGATGTGGCTGGCGCTGGGCCTGCCGGCGCATGTGCTGATCAAGGCGCTGTCGCCGGCCTACTATGCCCGCAGCGACACGATGACGCCGCTGCTGGCAACCGCCAAGGGCTTTGTGGTCGCGATCGCCCTCGCTGTCGTGCTCGGGCACGTCCTTGGCACGAGCGGAATCGCTGCCAGCATCGCGGCCGGCGCCTGGAGCAGTGCGATCTCGCTGCTGCGGAAAGGCACCAGCGAGTTCGGCTTCTCGGTCGATGCGGCCGCCCGCAACCGGCTGCCGCGGATCGTGCTCGCCGCGGCTGCCATGGGCGCCCTGCTCTGGCTGACGACCGGCCTGTCGCCCGCCGAGGCGCATGGGCTGATCCGCTTCATCGTCCTGGGCGTGCAGATCGCAGCCGCAATCGCCGTCTATGGCGTGCTCCTGCAGGTCCTCGGCGCGGCCTCATGGCGCGAGGCGGCCAACGTGCTGAAGCGCCCGGCCCGGACTGGGTCCGAGGCGTGACGCCATCGAATTACCCTTGACGGGGCAGCGCCGCTGTTGGAAACGACGGCCGAATACCTTCCAGGAAGACTTACCATGGCATTCGTTGAACGGGTCTTTTCAGGCGTCCAGCCGACCGGCAATCTGCATCTCGGCAATTATCTCGGCGCGATCGTCAACTTCGTGAAGATGCAGGAAACCCACAACTGCATCTATTGCGTCGTCGACATGCACGCGATCACGCAAGGCGTGGACGTCTGGGGCGGGCCGGTCGAGCTCGCGCGCAACACCCGCGAGGTGACCGCCGCGTTCATCGCGAGCGGCATCGATCCGAAGAAGCACATCGTGTTCAACCAGAGCCAGGTCTCCGGCCATGCCGAGCTCGCCTGGATCTTCAACTGCGTCGCGCGCATGGGTTGGCTGGGCCGCATGACCCAGTTCAAGGAGAAGGCCGGCAAGGATCGCGAGAACGCGTCCGTGGGTCTGTTCGACTATCCCGTGCTGATGGCCGCCGACATTCTGCTGTACCGCGCCACCCACGTTCCGGTCGGCGAGGACCAGAAGCAGCATCTCGAGCTCTCGCGCGACATCGCGCAGAAGTTCAACAACGACTTTGGTGACTCGATCCGCAGCCTCGGCGCCAATGACGGCCTGTTCTTCCCGCTGCCGGAACCGCTGATCACAGGACCGGCGACGCGCGTAATGTCCTTGCGCGACGGCACCAAGAAGATGTCGAAGTCGGATGCGTCCGACAATTCGCGCATCAATTTGACCGACGACGCCGACAC
Organism: Bradyrhizobium sp. Arg816; assembly: GCF_029989365.1. Taxonomy (GTDB): domain Bacteria; phylum Pseudomonadota; class Alphaproteobacteria; order Rhizobiales; family Xanthobacteraceae; genus Bradyrhizobium. The sequence goes on from NZ_JAPRAQ010000008.1 coordinate 24,711, forward strand.
CATCGCGCAGAAGGTGCGCAAGGCGAAGACCGATCCGGAGCCGCTGCCGTCAGAGGAAAAGGGCCTGGAAGCGCGCCCCGAGGCCGACAATCTCGTCGGCATCTTCGCCGCGCTCTCCGGCCGCTCCAAGGCCGACGTGCTCAGAGAATTCGGCGGCGGCCAGTTCTCCAGCTTCAAGAATTCCCTGGTGGATCTGTGCGTCACGAAACTCTCGCCGATCGCCGGCGAGATGAAGCGCCTCGTCGCCGACCCCGGTCATATCGACGCGATCCTGAACGATGGCGCCGACCGGGCCCGCGCCATCGCCGACGAGACCATGAAGCTCTCGAAGGACATCGTCGGCTTCATCCGCCGGCGCTGATTTCCCGCATTTGCGAGACCCGGCCGGCGTCCACTGCGCCGGCCGCTTCTCCTCTCCCCAAGCGTGAGGGAGTGTGGCAGCATGCCGGCCGTGCACATTCCGGGACATGCATGACCAGCAAGCGACTTTGCTTCGAGCCGGGTCACAAGCCCAAATGCCTCGTGATCGTCGATGACACCGCCGAATGGGATCGCGCGGTCTATTATGCCAGCCGCTGGGCGATCCGTGCCGGCGGCGGCGTGGTGATGCTGCGCATCATCGAGTCCGAGCAGCAGAGCCAGGAATGGCTGGGTGTCGCCGACATCATGCGCGCCGAGGCGCAGGAGGCGGCGGAAGCCGCGCTCGACCGCGCCGCCGGCCGCGCCAACGGCATCGCGGCGATCACCCCGGAGCGGGTGATCCGCGAAGGCGATGCAATGGAGCAACTGCTCGCGGTGATCGACGAGGACCCTGACATCGCCATGCTGGTGCTCGCCGCCAATCCCGGCGCGGAGGGTCCGGGACCCTTGGTCGCACTGCTCGCGCATGAATTGGGCACGTTCCCGGTGCCGGTGACGATCATCTCGGGCGCGCTGAGCGACGGAAGCGTGGATTCGCTGTCGTAACCTGTTTCTTACCCTCCCCTGGAAGGGTCCGAGACGAGCGTAGCTCGCTCGTGGGTCGCTTCGCATGGAGCGAAGCGAAATGCGGAGCGGGGTGGGGTCACGGTCTCTCCGCCTCGCACACGGCCCGTATGGAGAGATCACCCCACCCCGCTCGCGCTTCGCGCGATCGATCCTCCCCCTCCAGGGAAGGGTAAGCGGAGTCCAACCCTCTGAAAATCTTGAACTAATGCCCCACTCCCCCTTGACCGTGCGTTCCTCGTCGCCATCTGCTACTGGATAGCTTGCGCGCCGGCCTTGAACCGGCGACGTCTGGAGAAAACCATGTTCATTCAAACCGAAGCCACCCCCAATCCCGCCACGCTGAAGTTCATTCCGGGCCGCGTCGTCGTCGACGGCGGCCCGATGGAATTTTCGAGCCGCGAATCGGCCACGCGCTCGCCGCTGGCCGAAAAGCTGTTCGACGTGCCCGGCGTCACCGGCGTGTTCTATGGATCGGATTTCATCACCGTGACCAAGGCGAACGGTGAATGGCAGCAGCTCAAGCCCGCGATCCTCGGCGCCATCATGGAGCACTACATGTCCGGCGCGCCGTTGCTCGCCGATGGCGCGGCTCCAAGCGATGCCGAGCTCGACGACGAGGACGAGTTCTTCGACGAGTCCGATGCCGAGACGGTCGACATGATCAAGGATCTGATCGAGACCCGCGTGCGGCCCGCGGTCGCCAATGACGGCGGCGACATCACCTTCCGCGGCTTCAAGGACGGGATCGTCTATCTCAACATGAAGGGCTCCTGCGCCGGCTGCCCGTCATCGACCGCGACGCTCCAGCACGGCATTCAGAATTTGCTGAAGCATTTCGTGCCCGACGTGGTCGAAGTCCGGCCGATGTAATCGGTAAGCGAATGGCGAGTAGCGAATGGCGAATGGCATTCCGATCGGCTAGAGTGTTCGCTATTCGCCACTCGCCATTCGCTTTTCCATGCTGATCCTTGCCATTGATACCGCGCTGGAGGCGTGCGCGGCCGCCGTTCTCGACACCGACGCCGGCCAGCTGCTTGCGCAGGAATCGCTTCTGATGAAGCGCGGCCACGCCGAAGCGCTGATGCCGATGATCGCGCGCGTGATGCAATCGGCCGATCTTGCCTTCACCTCGCTCGACCGCATCGCCGTCACCGTCGGCCCCGGAAGCTTCACGGGCCTGAGGGTCGGCATTTCGGCGGCGCGCGGCCTCGCGCTTGCGGCGAAGCGGCCCGCCGTCGGGCTGACGACGCTTTCGGCCTATGCCGCCACCGTCGTCGGCCAGAGCGGAACGGCGCCGGTGATCTCGGCAATCGACGCGCGGCACGATCACGTCTACTTCCAAATCGTGGCCGGCGACGGCAGCCAGCTGGTGCGGCCGAGCGTCGCTCCCATTGACGCGGCGATCGCGGCCTCGCAATTCGGTGCGCCGCATCTGGTCGGCAATGCCGCAAAGATCCTCGCCGATCGCTGGCCGAAGGACGGTCCGCAACCCGTTGCGGTCGACGCCCAGCCCGCGCCCGACATCGGCTGGGTCGCCTGGCTCGGCGCCGCGGCCAATCCCGAAACCACGCCGGCGCGGCCGTTCTATCTGAAGGCGCCCGACGCAAAGCCGGCCGCACAGCCACACCTCGCCGCACAAGCCGCAACCTCATGATGAGATGGTTTTCGGAATGGTGGCGCGGCGGCACGGCCGCCGTCGAGCCGGCCTCCACGCGCGACGCCGCGCGGCTGGCGCAACTGCACGGACAATCCTTTGCCCGCGGCTGGGGCGAAAGCGAGTTCGAAGGCATGATCGGCGAGCGCAACACGCTCGTGCACCGGTTGCGGCTCGGCCGCAAGACCATCGGATTCGCGGTCTCGCGGATCGGCGCGGACGAAGCGGAAATCCTCTCTATCGCGGTCGACCAGGCTCACCGCGGCCGTGGCCTTTCCCACACACTGCTGATGACGCATCTCGGCCACCTCGCGGGGCGCGGCGTGCGCACAATATTTCTCGAAGTCGAAGAAAATAACCAGCCGGCGCGGCGGCTCTACGATCGGGCCGGATTCATGGTGGTCGGGCGCCGCGAACGCTACTATAAGCAGCCCAACGGGGAACAATTGAACGCACTTCTGATGCGACGTGACTTGTCGTAACATTGATGGCAGAAAGCGCCCCGTCAGGCAGACACCCTATGACTGGACTTAAACCTTCCTCCGCCTCCAAGGCGACCGGCATCGAGGCACGCTGCGCCGCCACCGGCATGCGCATGACCGAGCAGCGCCGCGTCATCGCCCGCGTGCTGGCGGAATCGGTCGACCACCCCGACGTCGAGGAACTGTACCGGCGCTGCGTCGCCGTCGACGACAAGATCTCGATCTCGACCGTGTATCGCACCGTCAAGCTGTTCGAGGATGCCGGCATCATCGAGCGCCATGATTTCCGCGAGGGCCGCGCGCGCTACGAGACGATGCGCGACAGCCATCACGACCACCTCATCAATCTGCGCGACGGCAAGGTGATCGAGTTCACCTCCGAAGAGATCGAGAAGCTGCAGGCGGAGATTGCCCGCAAGCTCGGCTACAAGCTGGTCGATCATCGGCTCGAGCTCTATTGCGTTCCGCTCGACGACGACAAGCCGACGTCTTGATCTAGTGTCCATCGATCTCATCATCTTCGATTGCGACGGCGTGCTCGTGGACAGCGAGGTCATTTCCTGTCGCGCGCATGCCGACGTGCTCACGCGGCACGGTTATCCGATCACGTCGGAGCAGGTGTTGGTGCGCTTCCTCGGCGTCTCCGAGAAAGACGCGCGGCGGATGGTCGAGCAGGAGATCGGCCGCAGTCTTCCCGACGATCTCGAGAGCCAGGTGAGTGCAGCCACGCTGCAATTCTACGCCAGCGATCTCCAGCCGATCACCCATGTCGCGGCAGCGATTGGCGCGATCGATTTGCCCAAATGCGTCGCATCGAGCGGCACGCCGGAAAAGATCCATCACGGCCTGACCTGCGCCGGACTCTACGACCTGCTCGCCCCGAACATCTTTTCCGCAAGCCAGGTCGCACGCGGCAAGCCCGCACCCGACCTGTTCCTCTTTGCCGCCGCGCAGATGAAGGTCGCACCGGAACGATGCCTGGTGATCGAGGACAGCGTCCCCGGCGTAACCGGCGCACACGCCGCCGGGATGGCCGTGCTGGGGTTTCATGGCGGCAGCCACTGCCCGCCGGGTCACGCCGAAAGGCTGCGAGCCGCCGGCGCCGGCCTGACGTTCGACGATATGCGGCAATTGCCGGAGCTGGTCCGGCGGGTCGAGGCGGACGCCCCGGCGGGCTGATTCCGACCAATTGGCATCATCCGGGGCACGAACGGTGCGCGTGAAGGGTCGAATCCCGAGGTTTTGCTGAAATTCCGGGTTCACCCGCCTTCTGGGCGCCCCGGAATACCGTTTGGGGCCCCCAATCGCTGGATTTTCGCCCCTCTAGCCTATATCTGAGGGGCGTCCTCCACCTCAATTCCGGGTTCCATGACGCCGCCGCGCAAGCTGCACATCAAATCATATGGCTGTCAGATGAACGTCTACGATGCCCAGCGCATGGTGGACACGCTGGCTCCTGAAGGATTCGTGGAGACGGCCAACGCGGAGGATGCCGACCTCGTCATCCTCAACACCTGCCATATCCGCGAGAAGGCCTCCGAAAAGGTCTATTCCGAGCTTGGCCGGCTGCGGGTCGCCAAGGACGAGGCCGCGCGCGGGGGCCGGGCGATGCAGATCGCGGTGGCGGGCTGCGTGGCGCAGGCCGAGGGTGGGGAGATCACGCGCCGCGCGCCGGTGGTTGACGTCGTGGTCGGCCCGCAGAGCTATCATCACCTTCCGGAGCTTTTGAAGCGCGCGCGCGACGAAGGTCGTGCGATCGAGACCGAATTTCCCGCAGCCGACAAGTTCGGCTTCCTGGCCCAGCCCAAACCCGACGCGATCCGTGCGCGCGGCGTTTCCGCTTTCGTCACGGTGCAGGAAGGCTGCGACAAGTTCTGCACCTTCTGCGTGGTGCCCTATACGCGCGGCGCCGAAGTCTCGCGTCCCGTGGCGAAGATCGTCGACGACGTGAAGCGGCTCGCCGACAACGGCGTGCGCGAGCTCACGCTGATCGGGCAGAACGTCAACGCCTATCACGGCGAGGGACCGGACGGGACAAGCTGGCCGCTCGGCCGGTTGCTCGAACATCTGGCGAAGATTCCGGGCATCGCGCGGCTGCGCTATTCGACCAGCCATCCCCGCGATGTCGATGACAGTTTGATTGCAGCCCATCGCGATCTCGGTGAGCTGATGCCGTTCGTGCACCTGCCGGTGCAGTCGGGTTCGGACCGGATTCTCGCCGCCATGAACCGGAAACATACCGCCGATGATTATCTCGATGTCATCGACCGTTTCCGGTCCGCGCGCCAAGATATTGCTTTTTCATCAGATTTTATCGTGGGCTTCCCCGGCGAAAGCGAGCAAGATTTTCTCGCCACCCTCGCGCTTGTCACGCAAATCGGCTACGCTGCGGCATATTCGTTCAAATACTCCGCCCGGCCGGGAACGCCGGCCGCGGATATGCAGGAGACGGTGTCCCCCGCCGAGATGGACCAGCGATTGGAGCGGCTCCAGGAACTGATCGACAGCCAGCAATCGGCCTTCAACAAGGCCGCGATTGGCTCAACGGTCGATGTGCTGTTCGAGCGTCCGGCCCGCAAGGAGGGCCAGATCGTCGGCCGCACCGCCTTCCTCCAGCCTGCGCATGTGATGGCCTCGCCCGACATCATCGGACAAATCCTGCCGGTCCGGATCGACAGCCTCGAACGCTATAGTTTCCTCGGTGAGCTCGTGACGCCGCGTAACCCGCGCGAGCCCGCTTTATCGCAAGCCATTGGAGCCTGAACCCTTGCCAAAAAGCGCATCGGATTCGTCTTCGCTCGCTCCCAGCCGCAAATTTGACCGCGACATGCAAGTTCCGCCCGAGACCCAGGTCGTCATCGACTTCGACGACAACCGCGCCGCTTCCGCGCTGGTCGGCCCCTACGGCCAGCATCTCGCTCAGATCGAGCGGCGGCTCGGCGTGGTGGTCGACTCCAAGGGCAACCACATCACCATCGGCGGCACGCGCGACGGCTGCGACGCCGCGCGCCGCGTGCTGGAGGCACTCTACGCGCAGGCCGTGAAGGGGCAGGATCTCGACCAGGGCGAAGTCGAAGGCGCGATCCGCGCCGTGATCGCACAGGGCTCGCTGTTCGAATTCGACGCCAAATCGGCCAAATCCACCTTCGACAGCATCAATTTGCGCAAGCGCCCGGTGCGCGCGCGCACCGCCGCGCAGGATTCCTACATCCGCGCGCTGAAGCGCCACGAGCTGGTGTTCGGCATCGGCCCCGCCGGCACCGGCAAGACCTGGCTCGCGGTCGCGCATGCCGCGCAGCTGTTCGAGCGCAAGGAAGTCGACAAGATCATCCTGTCGCGTCCGGCGGTCGAGGCCGGCGAGCGGCTCGGCTTTTTGCCCGGCGATCTCCGCGAGAAGGTCGATCCGTATCTCCGTCCGATCTACGACGCGCTTTACGACCTCATGGACGCGCGCATCGTCGAGCGGGCGCTCCAGACCGGCGAGATCGAGATCGCGCCGCTCGCCTTCATGCGCGGCCGCACGCTGACCAACGCTGCCATCATCCTGGACGAGGCGCAGAACACCACGTCGATGCAGATGAAGATGTTCTTGACCCGTCTCGGCGAGAACAGCCGCATGATCGTGACGGGCGATCCCTCGCAGATCGACCTGCCGAACGGCCAGACCTCGGGCCTCGCCGAGGCAACGCGCCTGTTGAGCGGCGTCGAAGGCATTGCACAAGTTCATTTCAAAGCCGAGGACGTGATCCGCCACGAGCTCGTGGCACGAATCGTCTCTGCCTATGAAGGGCAGCCGCAACGGCCGGCCGCCGGTAAATCCTGACGAGACAACAGCCGGACCATATGGGCGCGGACAGGGCGTCCTTTGGTTCCGAACAAACAAGATGTCACATCCAAACCTTCCCATGACCGAGGTCCTCGTCGTTGCCGATTGCTGGCAGCGCGAGCCCGATTCCGAAACGGTGATCCAGCGTGCGGTGGCAGCCGCCGCCGAGAGTGTCGACGAGGACGTTGCCGACGCCGAAGTGGCCGTGATGCTGACCGATGATGCCGGCATCCGCACGCTCAACAGCAACTGGCGCGGCATCGACAAGCCGACCAACGTGCTGTCGTTCCCCGCGCTCCAGCCGGAGGGCGAGTGGAAGGAAGGCGATGCGCCGCGCATGCTCGGCGACATCGCGATCGCCTACGAGACCATGCGGCGCGAGGCGGACGAGGAACAGAAGCCGTTCGATCATCATTTGAGCCATCTCGCCGTGCATGGTTTCCTGCACCTGATCGGCTACGACCACGAGAACGATGGCGACGCGGAGGAGATGGAAGCGCTCGAACGAGAGATCCTGTCTCATCTCGGCATACCCGATCCCTATGCAGACCGCCCGGGGACGCATTGAGATGCCCGATTCCGACCCTATTCACGACAATCCGCGCAATACCGCCAATTTGCCGGTCGTGGTGACATCAGGCGAGGTGATGCGGCCGACCGCGGAAGGCTGGCTGCTGCGTGCCATTCGCACCCTGTTCGGCTGGAAGGCGGGATCGGTGCGCGACGATCTCCAGGTCGTGCTCGATGCCACGACGCCTGACGACACCGGCTTCTCGACCGTCGAGCGCACCATGTTGCGCAACATCCTCGGTCTGCACGAGCGCCGCATCGCCGACGTCATGGTGCATCGTGCCGACATCATCGCGGTGAAGCGCGACATCCCGCTCGGCGAGTTGATGGACCGCTTCGAGGGCGCCGGCCATTCGCGCCTCGTCGTCTACAACGAGACGCTGGATGACCCCGTCGGCATCGTCCACATCCGCGATCTGCTCGCCTTCATGACCGCGCGCGCACGGGTGTCCGAGGCCACGAAAACCAAGCGCAAGAAGCCGCTGCCGGCCGGCCTCGACCTGCGTACGGTCGACCTGGCGCTACCGCTGCAGGATGCGCGCATCATCCGCAAGCTGCTCTACGTGCCGCCGTCGATGCGCGCGATCGACCTGCTGGCGCAAATGCAGGCCACGCGCATCCATCTGGCGCTGGTGGTCGACGAATATGGCGGCAGCGACGGACTGGTTTCGCTCGAGGACATCGTCGAGCAGATCGTCGGCGAGATCGACGACGAGCATGACAGCGACGAGCCGCCCTCGATCGTGCGGCTGCCCGACAACGCCTTCATTGCAGACGCCCGCGCCAGCCTCGACGACGTCCGCACGGTGATCGGCGAGGATTTCGTCACCGGCGAGGCCGGCGAGGAAGTCGAGACGCTCGGCGGCTATCTGGTCAGCTTCGTCGGGCGCCTGCCGGTGCGCGGCGAGGTGATCTCCGGCCCCGGCCATTACGAGATCGAGGTGCTCGATGCCGATCCGCGCCGCGTCAAGCGGTTGCGCATCTCGACGCGGAAGGAGCGTCCCGCGCCGCGTACCCAGCGCGAGAGCCGCCGCCGCGAGGCCACGCCGGAGAGCGGTCAACCGCCTTCCAGCGACACGCCCGTCCCGCCGCCAAGCGACGGGACCGGTCCGCAGTGACTTCGTTCCAGCGGCTTCGGCAGATTGCGCTTGCCATCATCCTCACCTGGGGATGGAAGCGCGCGCTCGTCGCGATGGGGTGCGGCGCGCTGTCGGTGCTGGCGCTGGCGCCGTTCAATGTCTTTCCGGTGCTGTTCATTACCTTCCCGGTGCTGGTCTGGCTGATCGATGGTGCGGGCGCCGGACGATATCGCGGCGTCCCCGCCGCGGCTCTGACGGGCTATTGGTTCGGGCTCGGCTATTTCGTCCCCGGCCTCTACTGGATCGGCTACGCCTTCTTCGTCGACGCCGATGTGTTCGCTTGGCTGACGCCGTTCGCCGTGCTTGGCCTGCCGGCCTATCTCTCCATCTTCACCGCGATCGGATTCGCGCTGGCCCGCCTGCTCTGGACCAAGGATGCGACGCGCATCCTCGCGCTCGCCGCAAGCCTCACCATCGCCGAATGGCTGCGCGGTCACGCATTGACCGGCTTCCCCTGGAACGCGTTCGGCTATGCCCTGTCCGAGCCGCTGCCGCTGGCGCAGACAGCGTCGCTGATCGGCCTGTGGGGCATGACGTTCCTTAGCGTTGCGATCTTCGCAAGCCCGGCGGCGCTGATCGACCGCACGCCCGATCGCCGCCCGGCATGGCGCGCGCCGGCCGCTGCGATTGCGCTTCTGGTTGTCATGAGCATCTTCGGCGCGATCCGCCTGTCGCTGCATCCGACCACGATGGTCGCGGGTGTGAAGCTGCGCCTGATGCAGCCGGACCTCCAGCAGGACGCGAAATTCAACTACGCCGCCAAGGCGGAGGTGATGAAGAAATATCTGGCGCTGTCGGACCGCGCCTCGGGGCCGCAATCGACCGGCGTGCGCGATGCCACCATCCTGATCTGGCCGGAATCCGCCTTTCCGTTCTTCCTGACCCGCGAAGCCGACGCGATGGCTGAGATCGCCGAGCTGCTGCCGAAGGGCACGGTGCTGATCACAGGCTCGGTCCGCGCCCCCGACCTGCCGCGGGGCACGCCGATCACGCGCGCCTACAACTCGATCTACGTGATCGATCACGACGGCAGCGTGCTCTCGGTCTACGACAAGCTGCACCTCGTGCCGTTCGGCGAATTCCTGCCCTACCAGGACCTGATGGAGAAGCTCGGCTTCGAGCAACTCACGCGCGTGCGCGGCGGCTTCATTCCCGGCAGCGTGCGACATGCGCTAGCGGTGCCCGGCGCGCCGCCCGCGCTGCCGCTGATCTGCTACGAAGCAATTTTTCCAGGCGAGGTCGCCGCCCGCAACGAGCGTCCGGGCTGGATCGTGAACCTCACCAATGACGGCTGGTTCGGCATGTCGACCGGCCCCTATCAGCATCTCGAGCAGGCCCGGATGCGTGCGATCGAGCTCGGATTGCCGCTGGTCCGGTCCGCCAATACCGGCGTGTCAGCGGTGATCGATCCGGTGGGACGAACCGTTGCCAGCCTCGGCCTCGGCGTCGAAGGCATTTTGGATGCAAACCTGCCCGCCGCAATTCCGCCGACCGTCTATGCGCGGGTGGGCGACGTGCCCGCAGCCATGCTCGTTGCGCTGGCCGTGATTCTGGCGGTCCGCCGACGTGTTGCCAAACGGCACCCCTGATCACGCTCTCGCCGCCGCCGCGCCCGGAATCCTTTGACAACCGTAGTCCCACGGTTGACAGACTGCACAGGGGTTCCTCATTCTGCACCTGCTGCGAAAGACAGTGGGCGTTGCTAAATTTCTCCGCAATGTTTCCCAATAACAGGGTTTGATTTTGACGATGCTGGCACCGGAGGCATTCTTGTGATTGCGCCGAAGGTGATGTTTGGAGGCTGAGGAAATGTCGAAAGCGCCCAACCCTGTTGACAAATATGTCGGCAGCCGCGTGCGTATGCGCCGCATCATGTTGGGCATGAGCCAGGAAAAGCTCGGTGAAGCTTTGGGCCTGACTTTCCAGCAGATCCAGAAGTACGAGAAGGGCACGAATCGCGTCGGCGCGAGCCGCATCCAGCAGATCGCCGAGATTCTGCAGGTGCCGGTGTCGTTCCTGTTCGAGGGCGGGCCGAGCGGCGTGGCCGGCCCGGATGGCTTCGCCGAAGGCGCCTCGCCTTCCTATGTCTCGGACTTCCTCGCGACCTCCGAAGGTCTCGCCTTGACCAAGGCGTTCACCCGAATCACTGATTCGAAGATGCGCCGCTCGATCGTCGATCTCGTCGAGCAGATCGCCGCCCGCGAAGGTCCCGACAAACGGTGACGCGACGGCTCAATCCGATTTGAGACTGCGCCAAATCTGGCCTATGTCGTCATTTGCGGCCGCGCCCTGATGCGCGTGCTATCAGATGATGCGGTTCAAAGGCACAGATGCGTTCATGACCAAGTCCAATTGGTTCGATTCACAAACTATTCTCGATGGCATCCGCCGCTGGGTGGAGATCGAGACGCCGACGGACACACCTGAACAGGTCAACAAGCTGATCTCCGTGGTCGCGGAGCAATACCGCGATCTGCCGGTTACGCTCGAGCGCGTCGCCGGCGTCGATGGTTGCGGCGATCATCTCGTTGCACGCTCGACCTGGGGCCAGGACCGGCCGGGCATTTTGGTGCTGAGCCACCTCGATACCGTTCATCCCAGGGGATTCATCGAGCGCCTGCCGTTCAAGGTCGAAGGCGACAGCGCGTTCGGTCCCGGCATCTACGACATGAAGGGCGGCGCCTATATCGCCCATCACGCCTTTCGCGCGCTCTGCGCCGCCGGCGATCGCTCGCCGCTCGGCATCACCCATTTGTTCACCTCCGACGAGGAGATCGGCAGCCCGACCTCGCGCAAGCTGATCGAGGCGGAAGGGCGCAAGGCCAAATACGTGCTGGTGACTGAGCCCGCGCGCGACGGCGGCAAGATCGTCACCGGGCGCAAGGGCGTCGGACGATTCGAAGTCTTCATCAAGGGTGTACCCGCACATGCCGGCACGCGGCCCCAGGATGGCCGCAGCGCGATCCGCGAGCTTGCCAACGTCATCCTGGCGCTGGAAGCGATGAATGATCTGGCACGCGGCGTTACGGTGAATGTCGGCGTGGCGCGCGGCGGCACGCGCCCCAACGTCACGCCGGAAGAGGCCTATGCCGAAGTCGACCTGCGCGTGCCGAGCTTTGCCGACGCGGAAGAGTTCGTCGGCAAGATCCTCGGGCTGACGTCGAAGACGGATGGCGTCACGGTCAAGGTCACGGGCGGGCTCAACCGTCCACCCTACGAGAAGAGCAACGCAGGCGCCTCGCTGTACGAGCATGCGAAGTCGCTTGCCACCGAGATCGGCTTCGAGTTGATCGACACCCACACCGGCGGCGGCTCGGATGGCAATTTCACCGCCGCGCACACCGCAACGCTCGACGGACTCGGCGTCGACGGCAAGGGCGCACACACCCATTATGAGCAGATCTACGTCTCGTCGCTCGAACCCCGCGCGCGGCTGCTCCATCGCCTGTACCAGACGCTGCGATGAGCGAACGAAAATCAGATCCCGATCGCGATGACAGCGAGCGCGCCTTCTTCGGGCGCCGCAAGGGCCACAAGCTCAGGCAGCACCAGGCCGAGCTGATCGATCATCTGCTGCCGCATCTTTCGCTCGACATCGAGGGTGAGAAGCCGGCGAACGCCAACGATATCTTCGATCACGCGGCCGACGATGTGCGGCTCGAGATCGGCTTCGGCGGCGGCGAGCATCTTGCGGCCGAGGCCCAGAACTTCGCCACGACCGGCTTCATCGGCTGCGAGCCCTATGTCAACGGCATGGCAAAAATCCTCGCACAGATCGAGGCCGCCAACATCGGCAACATCCGCCTGTTCGCGGGCGATGCCACCGAGCTCCTGGCCTGGCTGCCGCCGGCATCGCTGTCGCGGATCGACCTGATCCATCCCGATCCCTGGCCGAAGCGGCGGCACTGGAAGCGGCGCTTCGTCCAGGACCGGACCATCGCCGCGATGGCACGCGTGCTGAGGGCGGGCGGCGAATTCCGTTTCGTGTGCGATATCGACGATTATTGCGCGTGGACGCTGATGCATCTGGCGCGATCGACGGATTTTCAGTGGCTCGCCGAATGCGCCGACGATTTCCGTCGGCCATGGGACGGCTACACCATGACGCGCTACGGCCGGAAGGCCACGCGCGAAGGGCGCAAGACGACGTATCTGCGGTTCAGGCGGCGCTAGATCGTCTGCCGGTTGCGCCAGAATTTCACGACGCGCTCGGCCGTTGACGGCATCAGGCGCGTGAAGTTCACGCGCGCCTGCTCGAGATCGGCATCGGCCGGCGTGCGATGCGGGCCGTACCACATCAGGATCAGCGCGCGCACCGTGGGCCAGCCGAGATTGAGCATGCGACCCAGGATCAGGATCGGATCGTAGCGGTCGCCCGCGACCAGGCGATCGAGGATCGAGAGGCGGACGCCGGACATCGCCGCAAGCGAGGCGATCGATTCCTCGTATTTGAGCGCCTTGGCGAAGCCGAGCAGTGCGCTCTCGCCGAGATGACCCTCGCGATGCAAGGTCAGCACCGTGCGCTGTGCAGCCGAGAAATCGCGGCGCGGCCCCGGCGGCAGCGCGGCCTCCTCGATCGCCGCCATGGCGTGCTTGATCTCGACCTGGCGCACGGGATTGACCACGCTCGAGAGGCGGCGGCGGATGACGTCGAGCGTGCCGTCGAGCAGCTGTTTCAGGTGCTCGCCCGAGAGATCGTTGCGCTGGCCGATCCTGAGCGTCAGCACGCCGTCCTGCGACGCACGCTTGATCAGCTCGGAATAGCTGCCTTGCGAGAACACCGCGCCGGCATTGCCCGCGGCGCGACGCACCACGTCACGATCGCCGCGCTCGACCAGCACGTCGGTGACGGCAACCGACAGCGCGGGGCGCTCGGTCATCGCCAGCAGATGGCCCTGGCCCTTCAGCCGCGCGATCTCGACGAGAGCGGCGTCGTCGAGCACCGGCGAGCGGCGCAACACCGGGCCCGCCACCATGATCTCGTTTTCGCGCGCGAGCTGGCTCACCAGATGCGGCGGCGCATTGTTCAGGCGCGAGAAGCGCTCGGCGAGGTCAACCCGCGAGGTAAGCTCGGCATGCGGAACGAGGTCGATCAACAGATTGTCGAAGAGATCGACGAGATCGGGACGGAGCTTCTCGGCGTCCTGGAAGAACAGCTGGGCGATGGCGCGCGCGATCTCGCCGCGACGCCGGGGGTCGCCGCGTTTGACGATATCGTCCAGTCCGGGAATGAGCGACGTGGCAGCGGTCATGAAAACGCAACTCGTACAGGGCACGCCGCGGGTGCGCCCTTGGTCCAAGCCGCCCCACAATCAGGGAATTTAGGCCTCCTAGATGAAGGAAGCGTTGCGCGGGGGGCCACAGGCCGGGCGCAAAAAGCCTCGTCTTTCCCGCGATGGGCCTTGTCCGGGAGGACGGAAAGGGCTATATCAGCGCCAATTCATCTTCTCATACGATCCGCGTAGTGAGAGTGGGCCCGAAAGGACCCGCTCTTTTTTATTACCTGAACGCGGCTTGGTGGAAGATATGCGGCCCGGCGAGCTGCCGGGATAAAGGGTTCCGAAACAGGCTCTGCAACCGAACCTGTTCAAGTCTTTAACCAAGCCTTAACCATCGAGCGCCTTGACCCCTGATATGACCGAACCGAACACTGGTTCCACGGATGCCGAGTTGCTGGGCGAGCCGAGGCTCGTGGTCGAGCCGGGCGTGGCGGCACGTGTGTCCGCGGTCGCAGGTCCGGTGCTCGAGGGCATGGGCTACCGCCTGGTGCGGATCCGCATTTCCGGCGAGGCCGGCTGCACCGTGCAGATCATGGCCGAGCGGCCGGACGGCTCGATGCAGCTCGAGGATTGCGAGGCGATCTCGCGGGCGCTGTCGCCGGTGCTCGATGTCGCCGACCCCATCGATCGCGCTTACCGGCTGGAAATCTCCTCGCCGGGGATCGACCGCCCGCTGGTGCGCCGGTCGGATTTCGAACGCTATTCCGGCCATCTGGTGAAGATCGACATGGCGGTCGCCCATGAGGGGCGGAAGCGGTTCCGTGGCGTGCTTGGTACCGTCGAGGGCGACCGCGTGCATCTGCACCGCGACGACGCCAAGGCGGCCGACGCTGCCGACGTTCTCCTGACGATGGAAGATATCGGCGAGGCACGTCTGGTGCTGACCGATGAGCTGATCGCGGAATCTATGCGCCGCGGCAAGGCCGAGGAGCGCCAGATGCGCCGCGATCTCGGCATCGAGCCGCCGGCTGCACCGCACGCGGAAATCAGTGCGAAGATCACCAAGAACACCAAGCCGCAAAAAAAGAAGCCGGCACCGACCAATACGAAGAAGCACCGCCTGGCCGCCGAACGCGCGCGACGGGGCGAGATCGAGCCTGACGAAGGAGACTAGCCATGGCAGTCAGCGCCAATCGACTTGAATTGCTCCAGATCGCCGATGCCGTTGCGCGCGAGAAATCGATCGACCGCGGCATCGTCATCGCGGCGATGGAAGACGCCATCGCCAAGGCGGCACGGGCACGTTACGGCAGCGAGACTGACGTTCATGCCGAGATCGACCCGAAGAAGGGCGAGCTGCGGCTGTCGCGCCACATGCTGGTGGTCGAGAAGGTCGAAAATCATTCCAACCAGATCTCGCTGGTGGATGCCCAGCGCGCCAATCCCGGCGCCCAGGTCGGTGACACCATCGCCGATACGCTGCCGCCGCTGGAATATGGCCGCATCGCCGCGCAATCGGCCAAGCAGGTGATCGTGCAGAAGGTGCGCGAGGCCGAGCGCGACCGGCAATATCAGGAATTCAAGGACCGCATCGGCGACATCGTCAACGGCGTCGTCAAGCGCGTCGAATATGGCAGCGTGATCGTCGACCTCGGCCGCGGTGAAGCCATCATCCGCCGCGACGAGATGCTGCCGCGCGAAGTGTTCCGCAACGGCGACCGCGTCCGCGCCTACATCTTCGACGTCCGCCGCGAGACCCGCGGCCCGCAGATCTTCCTCTCCCGCACTCATCCGCAATTCATGGCGAAGCTGTTCGCGCAGGAAGTGCCGGAAATCTATGACGGCATCGTCGAGATCAAGGCGGTGGCCCGCGATCCCGGCTCGCGCGCGAAAATCGGCGTGATTTCCCGCGATTCCTCGGTCGATCCGGTCGGCGCCTGTGTCGGTATGCGCGGCTCGCGCGTGCAGGCGGTGGTGAACGAGCTGCAGGGCGAGAAGATCGACATCATTCCGTGGTCGCCCGACATCGCGACCTTCGTGGTCAACGCGCTGGCGCCGGCCGAAGTCTCCAAGGTCGTCATCGACGAAGACCGCGAGCGCATCGAGGTCGTCGTACCCGACACCAACAACCAGCTCTCGCTGGCGATCGGCCGCCGCGGCCAGAACGTGCGTCTGGCCTCGCAGCTCACCGGCTGGGACATCGACATCCTGACCGAGCAGGAGGAATCGGAGCGCCGCCAGGCCGACTTCGAGAACTCCACCCGCGTCTTCATGGAATCGCTCAATGTCGACGAAGTGGTCGGCCAATTGCTGGCGTCCGAAGGCTTCACCTCGGTCGAGGAACTCGCGATGGTGGACCTGAAGGAACTCGCCGGCATCGAAGGCTTCGACGAGGAGACCGCGCAGGAGCTCCAGAACCGTGCCCGCGAATATCTCGAGCAGCAGGAGGCCGAGATCGAGGCCAAGCGCAAGGAGCTCGGTGTCGAGGACGCCGTCAAGGACGTGCCCGGCGTCACCTCCAAGATGCTGGTCAAGTTCGGCGAGAACGACATCAAGACGGTCGAGGATCTCGCCGGCTGCGCCACCGACGATCTGGTCGGCTGGACCGAGCGCAAGGAAGGCGGCGAGCAGACCAAATATCCGGGTGCGCTCGACGGTATCGAGATCTCCCGTGACGATGCCGAAGCCATGATCATGCAGGCCCGCGTCAAGGCCGGCTGGATCACCGAAGCCGATCTCGCCAAGCCGGCCGAGGAGGCCGAGGCGACCGAAGATCAGCCGGCTTAAGGACGAAGGAGAATGTCGCCCGGATGCTCGCAGATACCGACCACGATCTCGACCATGGACCGCGGACCGAAAGGTCCGCGACCATGCGGATGTGCGCGGTCAGTCGCGAGGTCCGGCCGATCGACGAGCTGATCCGCTTCGTCATTTCGCCGCAAGGCGACATAGTTCCCGATCTCAAGCGCAAGCTGCCCGGACGCGGCATGTGGGTCACCGCCTCGCGCGAGGTGGTTGCGGAAGCCGTGCGGCGTCACCAATTTAGCAAGGCCTTCAAGCGCGAGCTGCGCACTCCCCAGACGCTTCCCGCCGACATCGAGGCGCTCCTGGTTCGGAGTGTGACGGAAGCCCTTGGGATTGCCGCCAAGGCGGGCCAGATTGTGGCTGGCTTCGGCAAGGTCGAAAGCGCCCTGCGGGAAGGCACGGCCGAGGTCCTGATCCATGCCAGCGACGGGGCCGCGGACGGAATCCGCAAATTGGACATGCTGGCACGTCAAAATGACGGAAATCGCGGTGCCAAGCCGCAGATTCCCGTCGTCACTGCGCTGAAATCGATAGAATTGGATTTGGCACTTACCCGGTCAAATGTGATACATGCTGCCCTGCTCGCGGGCCCGGCGAGCAAGTCATTCCTGTCACGTAGCCAGATGCTGGTCCGATACCGGATGGCGGACGCTGACAAGACTGCTGAAAAGCCCGGCCAGGATTTCTGAGAGACAACGACCACCCGATAGGACGGTGCGGCAACGCACAACACTGATAAATCAGGATTAGGACTGCTGAATGGTTGATACCAAGACCCCTGACGACAAGAAGCTGAGCGTTCCGAGCAAGACGCTATCGCTCAAGCCGCGCGTCGAAACGGGCACTGTGCGCCAGAGCTTCAGCCATGGCCGCAGCAAGCAGGTCGTGGTCGAGAAGCGCGGCAAGCGCCGTATCGACGGCAGCCCTGAGCCGCAGGCACCCACCGTTGTTGCAAAGCCGGCGCCAGCTGCACCTGCGCCCACCCCTTCACGCCCGGCGCCGCCGCCGCGCAATGCCGGCTCCGGCGTGGTGCTGCGCACGCTGACTGAGGACGAACGTTCCGCCCGCGCCAGTGCGCTGGCCGATGCCAAGGTGCGCGAAGTCGAAGAACGCCGCCATGCCGAGGAAGAGGCCCAGCGCCGCGCTGTCCGCGAAGCCGCCGAGCGCGCCGACCGCGAGGCCGCCGAATCTCGCCGCAAGGCCGAGGAAGAGCGCCACCGTCACGAAGAGGAAGCCAAGCGCAAGGCCGAAACCGAGGCCAAGAAGCGTTTTGGCGAAGGCGAGCAGCCCGCGTCAGCCGCGCGCCCTGCAACTGCCGCCCCGGCCGCTCCCGCGCCGCGTCCTGGCGCGCCCGCAGCGCGCCCCGGCACCACCACGACCACAGCACGCCCGGGAACAACGACCGCGCGCCCTGGAACGACCACCGCGAGGCCGGGAGGCGGCCCGTTGGGTCGCGCTCCCGCGGTCGCGGCCGGACCGGACGAGGACGATGGTCCGCGTCAGATCCGTCGCGGTCCCGGCGGCGCCGCGCGTCCCGTGGTAGCCCCCAAGCCCACCCACAAGCCCGGCCCGCAGAAGGAGCGCGGCCGCCTGACCGTCGTGACCGCATTCAATGCCGACGACGTGCGCGAGCGCTCGATTGCCTCGTTCCGCCGCCGGACCCAGCGCCTGAAGGGCCATGCCGCGAACGAGCCGAAGGAAAAGCTCATCCGCGAGGTGGTCATTCCGGAAGCGATCACGATCCAGGAGCTCGCCAACCGCATGGCCGAGCGCGCGGTCGACGTCATCCGCATGCTGATGAAGCAGGGCGCGATGCACAAGATCACCGACGTGATCGACGCCGACACCGCGCAGCTGATCGCGGAAGAACTGGGTCACACCGTCAAGCGCGTTGCCGCGTCGGACGTCGAAGAGGGTCTGTTCGACCAGGTCGACGATTCCACCGACACCGAGACGCGTTCGCCGGTGGTGACCGTGATGGGTCACGTCGACCACGGCAAGACCTCGCTGCTCGACGCGCTCCGCCATGCCAACGTCGTCTCCGGCGAGGCCGGCGGCATCACCCAGCATATCGGCGCCTATCAGGTGCTGTCGCCCGAAAGCGGCAAGAAGATCACCTTCATCGACACGCCCGGCCACGCCGCGTTCACCGCGATGCGCGCCCGCGGCGCCAAGGTGACCGACATCGTCGTGCTGGTGGTTGCTGCCGATGACGGCGTCATGCCGCAGACGATCGAAGCCATCAACCACGCCAAGGCGGCGCGGGTGCCGATCATCGTTGCCATCAACAAGATCGACAAGCCCGATGCGAAGCCCGAGCGCGTGCGCACCGAGCTGCTCCAGCACGAGGTGCAGGTGGAATCTTTCGGCGGCGAAGTCGTCGACGTCGAAGTGTCCGCCAAGAACAAGACCAATCTCGACAAGCTGCTCGAGATGATCGCGCTCCAGGCCGACATCCTCGACCTCAAGACCAATTCGGATCGCCCGGCCGAAGGCACCGTGATCGAAGCCAAGCTCGATCGCGGCCGTGGCCCGGTGGCGACCGTGCTGGTCCAGCGCGGCACGCTCCGTGTCGGCGACATCATCGTCGCCGGCGCCGAGATGGGCCGCGTCCGCGCGCTGATCTCGGATCAGGGCGAGACGGTGCAGGAGGCAGGTCCTTCGGTGCCGGTCGAGGTGCTCGGCTTCAACGGTCCGCCGGAGGCCGGCGATCGTCTCGCGGTGGTCGAGAACGAAGCCCGCGCCCGCCAGGTCACCAGCTACCGCGCGCACCAGAAGCGCGAGAACGCGGCTGCCTCGATCTCCGGCATGCGCGGCTCGCTCGAGCAGATGATGTCGCAATTGAAGACGGCGGGCCGCAAGGAATTCCCGCTGATCATCAAGGCCGACGTGCAAGGCTCGCTGGAAGCGATCCTCGGCTCGCTGGAGAAGCTCGGCACCGACGAAGTCGCAGCCCGCATCCTGCATGCCGGCGTCGGCGGCATCTCGGAATCGGACGTGACGCTCGCGGAAGGCTTCAACGCCGCGATCATCGGCTTCTCGGTTCGTGCCAACAAGGAGGCGGCTGCGGCCGCCAAGCGCAACGGCATCGAGATCCGCTACTACAACATCATCTACGACCTCGTGGACGACGTGAAGAAGGCGATGAGCGGCCTGCTCGCGCCGACCCTGCGCGAAACCATGCTGGGCAATGCCGCGATCCTGGAGATCTTCAACATCTCCAAGGTCGGCAAGGTCGCCGGCTGCCGCGTCACCGACGGCACCGTGGAACGCGGCGCCAATGTGCGCCTGATCCGCGACAACGTCGTCGTGCACGAAGGCAAGCTGTCGACGCTGAAGCGCTTCAAGGACGAAGTGAAGGAAGTGCAGTCCGGTCAGGAATGCGGCATGGCCTTCGAGAACTATCACGACATGCGTGCCGGTGACGTGATCGAGTGTTATCGCGTGGAGACGATCCAGCGCTCCCTGTAAGTCCAAATCTTACCGAAGCGCCCGGATCTTTTTGAGCTGAAATTGCGGGAGTGCGATGGCCGGATTTATTCCGGCCATCGCACCGCATTCGTTTCAACAGGACAAATGACAATGCTCGTGTCCCAAACGCGGGCACGACGAGGTGATTTTCAACCATGCCCCGCCACCATCAGAAGAAAAGTTCCGCGCCGGGCGGCTCGCAACGCCAGTTGCGTGTCGGCGAGCAGGTTCGCCACGCGATGGCCGAGATTCTGGCGCAAGGCAATGTGCATGATGATGACCTCGAAGGTCACATCATCACCGTGCCGGAGGTGCGGATGTCGCCCGACCTGAAGCTCGCGACAGTCTATGTGATGCCGCTCGGTGGCCGCGACACCGAGGTCGTCATCGCTGCGCTCGAGCGCAACAAGAAGTTTCTGCGCGGCGAAGTCGCGCATCGCGTTAACCTGAAATTTGCACCTGATCTTCGCTTCCGCGTCGACGAACGATTCGACGAAGCGGAACGGATCGAGAAGCTTTTGCGAACACCTGCGGTGCAGAAGGACCTGGAACAGGATCCGGATTCGGATCGGGAAGAAGAGTGATGACGATGGACCCGGCTCACGGCACGATCGGCGGCGAAGAGACCGATCAGCGCGACGTGCAGAAAAATAATTTTGCGGATCTCGGCGGCGATCCCCAGCCGCATCAGGAGCCGCGCCGCGTCAACAACGATCCCCGCGCCAACAAGCAGAAGGGCAACCAGCCGCGCCGCGACCGCCGCGACGTCCATGGCTGGGTCGTGCTCGACAAGCCGATCGGCATGACCTCGACGCAAGCCGTCGCCGTGCTCAAGCGCCTGTTCAACGCCAAGCGCGCGGGACACGCCGGCACGCTCGACCCGCTCGCCTCCGGCGGCCTGCCGATCGCGCTCGGCGAGGCCACCAAGACGGTTCCCTTCGTGATGGACGGCCGCAAGCGCTACCAGTTCACCGTGTGCTGGGGCGAGGAGCGCGACACCGATGATATCGAGGGCCGGGTCACCGCGACCTCCGACCAGCGCCCGACCCGGGAGGCCATCCTGGCCCTGCTGCCCCGCTTCACCGGGGTGATCGAGCAGATCCCGCCGCGCTATTCCGCGATCAAGGTCCAGGGCGAGCGCGCCTACGACCTCGCCCGCGACGGCGAGGTCGTGGAACTGGCCCCCCGTCCGGTCGAGATTCACCATTTAACCCTTGTGGATCAACCGGATAACGACCGGGCGGTGTTCGAGGCGGAGTGCGGCAAGGGTACCTATGTCCGGGCGCTGGCCCGCGATATGGGCCGGATTCTCGGCACTTACGGCCATATCTGCGCGCTGCGGCGGACCCTGGTCGGCCCATTTGACGAGAACGACATGATTCCGCTGGATCAGTTGGAGGCTTTATGCGATAGAGCCGCGTCCGGCGAGGGCAGCCTCGCCGACGCGCTTATGCCCGTTGAGACCGCGCTGGACGACATCCCGGCACTGGCCGTCACTCGGGCTGATGCGGCAAGGCTCCATCGGGGCCAGGCCGTTTTATTGCGCGGACGGGATGCGCCCACTAGTAGCGGCACAGTCTATGTCACGGTGGCAGGCCGTCTATTGGCGCTTGCTGAAGTCGGCAACGGCGAAATCATCCCCAAGCGTGTGTTCAACCTGACCGGTCTGACTGCCAGCACCGGTCGCAACGAGAGAAATTGACGATGTCGATTGCCGCAGAACGCAAAGCGGAAGTCATCAAGACGAATGCCAACAAGGCCGGCGACACCGGCTCGCCGGAGGTTCAGGTCGCGATCCTGTCGGAACGCATCAACAACCTCACCAACCATTTCAAGACCCACGTGAAGGACAACCATTCGCGTCGCGGCCTCTTGAAGCTGGTTTCGACCCGCCGCTCGCTGCTCGACTACCTCAAGAAGAGGGACGAGGCGCGTTACAAGGCGCTGCTCGAGAAGCACAACATTCGTCGTTAAGTGTTCCTGCGCGCGCCACTGGCGCGCGTTTTCGTGCGCGGTTTCGAGCGAAAGCGTTTGTTTAAAGGTTTTTGATCGAGGCTGCGTGCGCGTCGGGTGCGAGCCCAAAGCGCGATAAGAATCGCACTTTGGATTGTTGTTTGAGCATGATCTTTTCGGAAAACCGCTTTGCACTTTTCCGGATCATGGTCGAGTGACGGCTAGCATCCGGGGCACGATGGGCGAGGACCGAAAATCCGGTGTTCGCGTTCGTGCCGACTGACAGTCCAGCAGCAATCCGGCGGCTGGGCACAACGGGCAAGGCGCCCGTATGACCCGAAAGGATGGACGCCATCCGAAATCCGAAAACCATGGCAGGATCGCAGGACGCTGATCGCCCGCTTCGATCAACGTCCCGCAATCTTGCGCATGGTTTTTGTTTTTCGGGCCGTCCTTCTTTCGAGAACCCATGAAAGAAGACCTCTATGTTCAATAAGCATTCAGTCGAGATCGACTGGGGTGGACGCCCTCTCAAGCTCGAAACCGGCAAGATCGCGCGTCAGGCCGACGGCGCCGTCGTCGCCACCTATGGCGAGACCGTGGTGCTCGCCACCGTCGTCGCGGCGAAGGCGCCGCGCGAAGGCGTCGACTTCCTGCCGCTGACGGTCGACTACCAGGAGAAGACCTACGCAGCCGGCCGCATTCCCGGCGGCTATTTCAAGCGCGAGGGTCGTCCGACCGAGAAGGAGACGCTGGTCTCCCGGCTGATCGACCGTCCGATCCGTCCGCTGTTCGTCGACGGCTGGCGCAACGAGACCCAGGTGATCGTCACCGTGCTGTCGCACGACATGGAGAACGACCCTGACATCGTGGCGCTGGTGGCCTCATCGGCCGCGCTGACCCTGTCCGGCGCGCCCTTCAAGGGCCCGATCGGCGCAGCGCGCGTCGGCTTCGCCAATGACGAGTTCATTCTCAACCCGACGCTCGACGAGATGGTCGATACCCAGCTCGACCTCGTCGTCGCCGGCACGGCCGACGCCGTGCTGATGGTGGAATCGGAAGCCAAGGAGCTCAACGAGGACATCATGCTCGGCGCCGTGATGTTCGGTCACCGCCATTTCCAGCCGGTGATCAACGCCATCATCGAGCTCGCCGAGAAGGCCGCCAAGGAGCCGCGCGAAGTCACGGTGATCGACAATTCGGCGCTCGAGAAGGAAATGCTCGGCCTCGTCGAGCAGGAGCTCCGCGCCGCCTACGCCATTCCGGTCAAGCAGGATCGCTACGCCGCGGTCGGCAAGGTCAAGGAAAAGGTGATCGCCCATTACTTCCCCGAAGGGCAGGAACCGAAATACGACAAGCTGCGCGTCTCCGGCGTGTTCAAGGAGCTGGAAGCCAAGATCGTTCGCTGGAACATCCTCGACACCGGCAAGCGCATCGACGGCCGCGATAGCAAGACCGTGCGCAACATCGTCGCCGAAGTCGGCGTGCTGCCCCGCGCCCACGGCTCGGCGCTGTTCACCCGCGGCGAGACCCAGGCGCTGGTCGTGACCACGCTCGGCACCGGCGAGGACGAGCAGTATATCGACGCGCTGTCCGGAACGTACAAAGAGACGTTCCTGCTGCACTACAACTTCCCTCCCTACTCGGTCGGTGAGACCGGTCGCCTCGGCGGCACCAAGCGTCGCGAGATCGGCCACGGCAAGCTGGCCTGGCGCGCGATCCACCCGGTGCTGCCGCCGCATCACGAATTCCCCTACACCACGCGCGTGGTGTCGGAGGTCACCGAGTCGAACGGCTCGTCCTCGATGGCTTCGGTCTGCGGCGCGTCGCTCGCGCTGATGGATGCCGGCGTGCCGTTGAAGCGGCCGACCGCGGGTATCGCGATGGGCCTGATCCTCGAAGACAAGCGCTTCGCGGTTCTCTCGGATATCCTCGGTGACGAGGATCATCTCGGCGACATGGACTTCAAGGTGGCCGGCACGGAAGCGGGCATCACCTCGCTCCAGATGGACATCAAGATCGAGGGCATCACCGAAGAGATCATGAAGGTGGCGCTCGGTCAGGCCAAGGATGGTCGTATCCACATCCTCGGCGAAATGGCCAAGGCGCTCACCAACGCCCGCGCCGAGCTCGGCGAATACGCGCCGCGCATCGAGACCTTCAAGATCGCCACCGACAAGATCCGCGAAGTGATCGGCACCGGCGGCAAGGTGATCCGCGAGATCGTCGAGAAGACCGGTGCCAAGGTCAACATCGAGGACGACGGCACCGTGAAGGTCGCCTCCAGCGACGGCGAGGCGATGAAGGCCGCGATCAAGTGGATCAAGTCGATCGCGTCCGATCCGGAAGTCGGCCAGATCTATGACGGCACCGTCGTCAAGGTGATGGAGTTCGGCGCCTTCGTGAACTTCTTCGGCTCCAAGGACGGTCTCGTCCACATCAGCCAGCTCGCTTCGGCGCGCGTGCAGAAGACCTCCGACGTCGTCAAGGAAGGCGACAAGGTCAAGGTCAAGCTGCTCGGCTTTGACGATCGCGGCAAGACCCGGCTGTCGATGAAGGTGGTCGACCAGACCACCGGCGAAGACCTCGAAGGCAAGGGCGGCGACGGCGAGAAGGCCCCGCGCGAAGCCGCCGGCGAGTAATCGACCCGCACATCAGAAACACGAAGGGCGGCCTCTCGGCCGCCCTTTTTGTTTGTCGCTTGCTTAGACCCTTGGATCAGGCCGCGAGGTCGTAGCGGTCGAGGTTCATCACCTTGGTCCAGGCCTTGGCGAAGTCCTGCACGAACTGCTGCTTGGCGTCCGACGAGGCATAGACCTCGGCGAAGGCGCGGAGCTGCGAATGCGCACCGAAGATCAGATCGGCGCGCGTGCCGGTCCACTTCACCGCGTTGGTCTTGCGGTCGCGGGCCTCGTAGGTGCCGTCAGCCGCCGGCGTCCACTGCGCGCTCATGTCGAGCAGGTTGATGAAGAAGTCGTTGCTCAGCGTTCCGACCTTCGAGGTCAAGACGCCGTGCTTCGAACCGCCCGCATTGGCGCCGAGCACACGCAGACCGCCGACGAGCGCGGTCAGCTCGGGACCGGAGAGCTTCAACAGCTGCGCGCGATCGACGAGGGCTTCTTCCTGGTGCAGGAACTGATGCCGCTTGCCGATATAGTTGCGGAAGCCATCGGCCCGCGGCTCGAGCGGCGCGAAGGACTCCGCGTCGGTCTGCTCCTGCGAGGCATCCATGCGACCCGGCGTGAAGCCAAGCTTCACGTCCACGCCGGCATCCTTCGCAGCCTTCTCGACCGCGGCAGAACCGCCGAGGACGATGAGGTCGGCGAGCGAGACCTTCTTCGCACCGGCCGATGCGTTGAAGTCCTTCTGGATCGCTTCGAGCTTGCCGAGGACCTTGGAGAGCTGAGCCGGCTGGTTCACCTCCCAATCCTTCTGCGGGGCAAGACGGATGCGCGCGCCGTTGGCACCACCGCGCTTGTCCGAGCCGCGGAACGTCGAGGCCGACGCCCAGGCGGTCGAGACCAGCTCGGAGACCGAGAGGCCCGAAGCCAGGATCTTGGTCTTGAGTGCGGCGATGTCCTGGTCGCCGACCAGCTCGTGGTCGACCTTCGGAATCGGATCCTGCCATATCAGCGTTTCCTTCGGCACCAGCGGGCCGAGATAGCGCTGGATCGGACCCATGTCGCGATGGGTGAGCTTGAACCAGGCGCGGGCAAAGGCGTCCGCGAACTGATCCGGGTTTTCCAGGAAGCGACGCGAGATCTTCTCGTAGGCCGGATCGAGGCGCAGCGAGAGGTCGGTCGTCAGCATCGTCGGCCGGTGCTTCTTCGACTTGTCGAAGGCATCGGGAATGATCGCGTCGGCACCCTTGGCCGTCCACTGATTCGCGCCGCCCGGGCTCTTCGTCAGCTCCCATTCGTACTTGAACAGGTTCTCGAAGAAGTTGTTGCTCCACTTCGTCGGCGTCGTCGTCCAGGTCACCTCGAGACCGCTGGTGATGGAATCGCCCGCCAGGCCCGAAGCGTGCTTGCTCTTCCAGCCGAGGCCCTGATCCTCGAGCGCGCCCGCTTCCGGCTCCGGACCGACCAGCGACGGATCGCCCGCGCCGTGGGTCTTGCCGAAGGTATGGCCGCCGGCGATCAGTGCGACGGTTTCCTCGTCGTTCATCGCCATGCGGGCGAACGTCTCGCGGATGTCCTTTGCCGCGGCGACCGGGTCAGGCTTGCCGTTCGGGCCTTCCGGATTGACGTAGATGAGGCCCATCTGCACCGCGCCCAGCGGTTCGGCGAGCTGGCGCTCGCCGCTGTAGCGCTCGTCGCCCAGCCACGTGCCTTCAGGACCCCAATAGAGCTCCTCCGGCTCCCACACGTCGGCGCGGCCGCCCGCGAAACCGAAGGTCTTGAAGCCCATCGATTCCAGCGCGACGTTGCCGGCGAGCACCATCAGGTCGGCCCAGGAGATCTTGCGGCCGTATTTCTGCTTGATCGGCCAGAGCAGACGGCGTGCCTTGTCGAGGTTGGCGTTGTCGGGCCAGCTGTTGAGCGGCGCGAAACGCTGCTGACCGGCGCCGGCGCCACCGCGGCCGTCCGTGGTGCGATAGGTGCCCGCGCTGTGCCAGGCCATGCGGATCATGAGGCCGCCATAGTGGCCGAAATCGGCGGGCCACCATTCCTGCGAGTCCGTCATCAGAGCCGTCAGGTCCTTGATGACGGCATTCAGGTCGAGCGACTTGAATTCCTTGGCATAGTCGAACTCCTTGCCCATCGGGTCGGACAGGGTGGAATTCTTATGCAGCATCTCGATGCTGAGCTGGGTCGGCCACCAGTCGCGGTTCACGCGCGTGGGTTTTCCGCCCGAAAACGGGCACTTCGAAGTGTCATCCATGAATACCTCCTCTGGTGGCGTCGAACTCGCGCCTTTGACCAGGTAGAATTACTCTAGGCTTCGCATTCGATCAGGGGAAGTTGACTTTAATGATCGCTGCGATAGGATTTTCTGATGGCCAACGTGACGATGCGCCAGCTCAGATATTTCGACGCGCTGGCGCGTCACGGCCATTTCGGCCGCGCCGCGGAGGCAAGCTCGATCTCCCAGCCGGCCCTGTCGATGCAGATCAAGGAACTGGAGGAGGCGCTCGGTGGCCTGCTGCTGGAGCGCAGCGCCCGTCAGGTGGCGCTGACCCGGTTCGGCGAGGAGCTCGCACCGCGCGTCCGCGACATCCTGCGCTCGGTCGATGAGCTCGGCGATTTCGCGCGCGCCTCGCAGGACCGCTTTGCGGGCCGGCTGCGGATCGGCATGATCCCGACGATCGCGCCCTATCTGCTGCCGAAGATCACCAAGAATCTGACGCGCATGCATCCGGAGCTCGACATCCGCGTGCGCGAGACGATGACGCCGCGGCTGATCCAGGAACTGGTGGAAGGCCGGCTCGACACTGCCATCGTTGCACTGCCGGTGTCCGAGCCTTCGCTCACCGAAGTCGCGCTGTTCGACGAAAAATTCCTGCTGGTGCGGCCGGGCTCCGACGAAGGCACGCCGGTGCCATCGCGCGAGATGATGCGCGAGATGCGGCTGCTGCTGCTCGAAGAGGGGCACTGCTTCCGCGATCAGGCGCTGTCGTTCTGCAACATGCAATCGGCGCCGCCGCGCGAGATGCTGGATGCGAATTCGCTCTCGACGCTGGTCCAGATGGTCAGCGCCGGCATCGGCGTCACCTTGATCCCGGAAATGGCCGTGCCGGTCGAGACGCGCTCCGCTTCCGTCTCGCTGTCGCGCTTCCGCGACCCCGAGCCCTCGCGCACCATCGGCATGGTCTGGCGCAAGACCAGCCCGCTGGCGCGCCAGCTTCTGCAAATCTCCGAAGTGGTGTGCCTGTCGGCCGGCAAGGTGCGCGCACGACCATCCGTGCGCAGTCAGCGTGACTGAAGCCTCGATGTCGCATCCCGTCATCCGCCCCGCCCGCACTGAGGAATATGACGAGGTCGGCCGCGTCTGGATGGAAAGCTGGGTCTCGACCGGCCTCGCCGAGGCGAGTGAATTCCTGCTGGCAAATCTGCGCGCACGCATCAGGCGCGAGGTCGGGAACGGCTGGAGCCTGTTCGTCGCCGACGACAACGGCACGATCGCTGCGATGCTGGCGCTGCATCTGCCAAAACTCTATCTCGACATGCTTTTCGTCGGGCCCGCCTACCAAGGGCAGTCGCTCGGACGACAATTGCTCGCCTTCACGCGCACGCACATGCCAGATGAAATGTACCTGCGCTGCGTCCGTGAAAACGAAAAAGCCTGGCGCTGGTACGAGCGCGAAGGTTTCGTGTTCGAGAAGGAAGAGATCGAGCCGTCGAATGGGTTTATGATGAAGTATTATCGGTGGAGGCGGCCGCGGCTCACCGGATAGACGGCGACCTTCGGGTGCAGCTTGCGGTTGTCATGATCCCAACCTAGTGTGGCATGTCCGATGACCTCATGTCCCATGACCTCCTGCCGCTGATCCCCTGGAATCCATGTTTCGATTTGCTGCCTCAGTGCTCGTCCTGCTGCCCTTTCTGGCTCCGGCAGCAGCGCAAACCCCTCCCGCAACCACCGCATCCCCCGCTCAGACCGCGACACCGGCAAAACCGGCGGCCAAGAAGGCAGCGAAGCCTAAGGCGCCAGCCAAGCCTGCGGAGCCGGCGACTGCCGGTCCTTGCGGCGTCGGCGTGATTGCGGGGACCGGGGACATCTTCGTCGTCCAGAAGATCGGTCTGACCGTGTTCGGCAACGACTATGCAGAAATCCCGGTATCCTGGGGCCTTGACGATCTCGTCTTTGCGCGGGCGCGGGCCGCCGCAGGCAACACGCCGGTGCGACGGATCACTTACGCCAAGGGCGCACTCGATTCCTACTACCACCCCAAATCCGGCCTGTTCCGCAATCAGCGCGAGGAATTGTCGAACCTGATCCGGCAAGTCGCGGGCAATGCCGGTTGCGAGCGCTATCTCGTCGTCATGCGCAGCGAAGGACAGCTTGACGGGACCAATCAGTCGCTCAGCGGCGTCGGCATCTTCAGCCGGGGTGTCGGCCTCATCTCCTACGCGTATGTCTTCTCCTATATCGGCGTGACGTGGGTCGACGGCCGCACCTTCGAAATCATGAAGTGCCCCGCCGTGACGTTCGAAGGTGTCATGAAGCATATGGCAGACAACTTCGTTTCGAACGAGCTTTTGCAGAAGGTGGACAAGTCCATGTTTCCGGAGACGGCCGCGGACTCCGCCAACAACACCACCCTGCGCGACACCACCCGCGACTTTCTGACAAAGCGACTGGACAAGATCCTACCGCCGTATTTCGCGCAGTGAAGCGAGGTGAACAGCTACGACGACCCGCATATCCCGCGCCGCTCTGATTGAAGGCGTTCGGTCAACCCGCAGACGGATTTCGCATTGACCAAGATGTCGGTTAACGAAAGCGGCATCCTCCCAGACGTAGTGCGTTGCGAATTCGGAGCAGACACGCAATGAATAGGCTCTCCCCGCGCCTCCCACCGATGAAAGGTCCGCTGCCATGATCAAGCTCCATTGGTCGCCACGCTCGCGCTCGTTCACGACGCTCTGGCTGATGGAAGAGAGCGGCCTGCCCTATGAGCGCGTGCTGACCGACATCTCGACCGGTGCGCAGAAGGCGCCGGATTATTTGAAGGTTAATCCGATGGGCAAGGTGCCGGCGCTCAGCGACGGCGATGCCGCGCTCGGCGAAGCCGCTGCGATCTGCGCCTACATCGCCGACCGCTATCCCGAAGCGAAGCTCGCGCCCGCGGTGACCGATCCGCGTCGTGCGCGCTATTTGCAATGGCTGTTCTTTTCGCCAGGCTGCATCGAGCCTGCCATCATCCAGATCTTCACCAAGATCGAGATCCCGACCTCGACCGCGGCCTGGGGCAGCGCCACGCAGGACTTCGACGTGCTGGAAGCTGCACTCGCGAAGGGGCCGTGGATCCTCGGCGAGGAATTTTCCGCCGCCGACGTCACGATCGGCTCCGGCCTGAACTTCGCGGTGCGGCTGTTCAAGATGGTGCCGTCGCGCCCAGCCTTCGATGCCTATCTCGCGCGCTGCATGGCGCGACCGGCGTTCCAGCGCGCGGAGCTGATCGCAGCGGGTTAGGGCAAGCTGAGAACTTGTAGGGTGGGCAAAGCGGAGCGTGCCCACCATTCGTCTCGCAACTGTTGAGAGATGGTGGGCACGTCGCTTGCGCTCCTTTGCCGACCCTACGTGTCTATTCCGTCTTCAAATCGTCCGGCCTTGGCATCAGGACGATGTTGTAGCCGGAATCGACATAGTGGATTTCGCCGGTCACGCCGCCGGAGAGATCCGACAGCAGATACAGCGCCGAACCGCCGAGCTCGTCGAGCGTGACGCCGCGGCGGAGCGGCGAATGTTTTTGCATGAAGCCGAACATCGCGCGTGCCTCGCCGATGCCCGAGCCGGCGAGCGTACGGATGGGGCCTGCGGAGATCGCGTTGACGCGGATGCCGCGCGGTCCGAAATCGGAGGCGAGGTAGCGCACGGAGGCCTCCAGCGCCGCCTTGGCCACGCCCATCACGTTGTAGTTCGGCATCGCGCGCTCCGAGGCGCCGAAGGTCAGCGTGATCATGCTGCCGCCCTCCGTCATCAGCTCGGCGGCGCGTTTTGCGACCTCCGTGAACGAGAAACAGGAGATCACCATGGTGCGCGAAAAATTCTCGCGGCTGGTGTCGGCGTAGCGGCCCTTCAGCTCGTTCTTGTCGGCAAAGCCGATGGCGTGGATGACGAAATCGAGCTTGCCCCATTTCTCGCGCAGCACGGCGAAGGTCGCATCAACGCTGGCGATGTCCTCGACGTCGCAAGGCAGCACCAATTCCACGCCGAGAGACTCCGCCAGCGGCTTGACGCGCTTGCCCAGCGCCTCGCCCTGGAAGGTGAAGGCAAGCTCGGCACCGTGGGCATGCAACGTCTTCGCCATGCCCCAGGCGATCGAATGATCATTGGCGATGCCCATGATCAGACCGCGCTTGCCCTTCATCAGTCCTTCCATTGCAGCCGTCGCTCCTATTCTCGACGTCATCGCCCGCCTTGTGCGCCTTGCGCACTGGGGCGGGCGATCCAGTATTCCGAAACAGTCATGATAATCGCAGGGCCGCGGCGTACTGGATACCCCGCCCCCGTGCGCAATTGCGCACTAGGCGGGGCATGACAGCATGCTGGGCTCACACATCCAGCCGGCTGAACACCAGCGTGGCGTTGGTGCCGCCGAAGCCGAAGGAGTTCGACAGCACGGTGCCGATCTTGACGTTGTCAATGCGCTTGCGCACGATCGGCATGTCGGCGAACACGGGATCGAGCTCCTGGATGTGAGCGCTCTCGCAGATGAAGCCGTTGTTCATCATGAGCAGCGAGTAGATCGCCTCCTGCACACCGGTCGCACCGAGCGAATGGCCGGTCAGCGCCTTGGTCGCCGAGATCGGCGGGCACTTCTCGCCGGCACCGAACACGCGACGCAGCGCGTCGATCTCCGGCGGATCGCCGGCCGGCGTCGAGGTCGCGTGCGGATTGATGTAATCGACCCTGGTCTTCACCGTCGACATCGCCATGCGCATGCAGCGCTCGGCGCCTTCACCGGAGGGCGCCACCATGTCGTAGCCGTCCGACGTCGCGCCGTAGCCGACGATCTCGCCGTAAATGCGCGCGCCGCGCGCCTTGGCATGTTCGAGCTCTTCCAGCACCAGCACGCCGGCACCGCCGGCAATCACGAAGCCGTCGCGGTTGACGTCATAGGGACGCGAGGCGGTGGCGGGCGTATCGTTGTATTTCGAGGACATCGCGCCCATGGCGTCGAACAGCACCGAGAGCGACCAGTCCAGTTCCTCGCAGCCGCCGGCGAAGATGACGTCCTGCTTGCCGATCTGGATCGTCTCATAGGCGTTGCCGACGCAATGGTTCGACGTCGCGCAGGCCGAGGAGATCGAATAGTTCACGCCCTTGATCTTGAACCAGGTCGCAAGCGTCGCCGAGGCCGTGGACGACATCGCCTTCGGCACTGCAAACGGTCCGACGCGCTTCGGTCCCTTGGTGCGGGTGATGTCGGCGGATTCGACGATGGTGCGGGCGGACGGGCCGCCGGACCCCATGATGATGCCGGTGCGGATGTTGGAGACTTCGTCAGGCGACAGACCGGAGTCCTGGATCGCCTGCTCCATCGCGATGTGATTCCAGCCGGCGCCCTGGCCGAGGAAGCGCATCGCACGCCGGTCGACGACCGTCGCAGGATCGATCGTCGGCGCACCTTGCACCTGCGAACGAAAACCGAGTTCGGCATATTTCTCAGCCCGCGAAATGCCCGACTTCGCCTCGTGGAGGCTCGCAAGCACTTCCTGGGTGTTGTTTCCGATCGACGAGACGATACCCATCCCGGTGACCACAACCCGCCTCATGACAGCCTCGCCTTAATCGTTGTCTTCGTGGTGATGCGCTCAGCTCAGGTTCGTGCCCTGCTTGAACAGGCCGACCTTCAGATCCTTCGCGCGATAAATAATCTGGTCATCGACCGAAAGCCACCCGTCGGCGATGCCGAGCACGAGCTTTGAACGCATCACGCGTTTGATATCGACGTTGTACACAACCTTGCGGGCCTCAGGCAGCACCTGGCCGCTGAACTTTAATTCGTTCAGGCCCAGCGCGCGGCCGCGACCTTCACCCCCGGTCCAGCCCAGAAAAAAGCCGACCATCTGCCACAGCGCATCGAGACCGAGGCAGCCGGGCATGACGGCATCGTTCTTGAAGTGGCAGCCGAAGAACCAGAGGTCGGGCTTCACGTCGAGCTCGGCCCGCACCACTCCCTTGCCGAACTCGCCGCCATTGTCGCTGATATCCGTGATGCGGTCGAACATGAGCATCGGCGGCAGCGGCAGCTGGGCATTGCCCGGGCCGAACATCTCGCCGCGGCCACATGCCAGCAGATCTTCGTATTCGTAACCGTTGCGCCTGTTCAGCATGCGGAAGCCTCTGTTCTAACCCCGATTGAGCGGCGTTTCTGGCGAAAATGGGCCCCGTTTCGTTCGGAAAGCCGCGCCAATTACCGTCGTCAGGCGCGACTGCCACAAGCCAGGATGGACTGCGGGCCGGGCCTCAATGCCCGGCTGCGCCATAATCGGCCAAGCGGAACCGCGGGCTCTCTAACACAGGCATTTCAGGTGGCAAAGCAATCTCATGAAGGTAAAGTGACGACGTGTTCGCCCGGTTCCACTTCTCATTAGAACCTCTCTAGTTGCGAGAAACTTGCATCTGCATCTATCTGTCCATATATTGCATGGAGATGCAGTGTCCACGCGTGCCCGAAATCTGGAAATGAGCGAGAATCCCGCGCCCCATCACGACGACGACGTCCATTCCGCCGCCCTCCTGTCCGGCCGCCAGCCGGCCTTGACCGGCTGCCCGTGGCACGACGTCAACGAAATGCTCCAGTCCGCGGGGCTTCGTCCGACGCGCCAGCGCATGGCGCTCGGCTGGCTCCTGTTCGGCAAGGGTGCTCGCCACCTCACGGCTGAAATGCTCTATGAGGAGGCGACGCTGGCCAAGGTGCCGGTGTCGCTCGCGACCGTCTACAACACGCTGAACCAGCTGACCGATGCCGGCCTGCTGCGTCAGGTCAGCGTCGACGGCACCAAGACCTATTTCGACACCAACGTCACCACCCACCACCATTATTACCTCGAGAACAGCCACGAGCTGGTCGATATCGAGGATCCGCATCTGGCGCTGTCCAAGATGCCGGAGGTGCCCGAGGGTTACGAGATCGCGCGCATCGACATGGTCGTGCGCCTGCGCAAGAAGCGCTGAGTTTCAGTTCTAAACTGCTGATTTAGTCGTCATGGCCGGGCTTGTCCCGGCCATCCACGTTTTGGGGCTGGCGAGAAGTACGTGGATGCCCGGGACATAGGCGAGCGGAAGCGACGCCGTCCTTCGGACGGCTATGCCCGGGCATGACGCCGGAGCAAATAGCTCGCTTCTATCGCGTCAATTCACCTGCTCGTCCGAATAGACGCCCCAGAGGCGCTCCTGCTGGATCCAGCCGTCAAAACCGTTGCCGGTGACACGGCACCAGTTTGCAGTGCACTTCTTGACCTGCGTGACGACGCCGGCCTGGAGCTTGGCCGCAACCGCACTGTCGATATCGGCGCGGTCGTAGATCGGCGCCAGGTCGTCCTTGTGCTTCATGGTGACGACCGCGGTGCGGCGGCCCGACAGCAGCGAATGATAGACCCAGCCCTCGGCGCCTTCGGAATCGCGCACCCGGCGCCAGTTCTCGAACTCGGCGGTGATTTCGACCGGCAGGCCGGAGCGGGTGTAAACCCAGGCCACATCATTGTCCTTGGTCGGGCCGGCGCGGACATTCACGTGATCCGATTTGAGGCTGACATAACGCGGCACCGGGAGGCCGCTCGCGGTCTGGGGGGTGGTGTCCTTCGCTGAGTGACCGGGGCTGACCGACGCGCTCAACCAGGTGCAAACGAGCGCCATCACCGAACAAAAACGCCCCAACGCCATCAACCCGTCTCCTGTCGAGGACCCCGCCGAGCCGGGCCCTCACCCAAAATTCCAAACTTGCCGCGCAAGCCCCCTCTCTCGTGTTCCCGAAGCCTTGACCCTGGTTCTTGTCTTGGCCCGGCCTTCTGCTAGAGAGGACGGACACGTGAACAACCAGTTTGCCCCGATTTTCCGGTCGGAAATGTCGGGAGAGCTTGAAGGAAGCGCCGGGGACGACACGGCAAAGGCAGTGTCGAACAACCGGGTTAATGAGGCCTCAACGGCCGGCCTTTGGCGACAGAGGCGGCTTGCGGCGCCTCATGAGGGCATGACATGTCGGTGAAGAAAAAGCCCCTCGTGGTGGTGACGCGCAAGCTGCCGGACTCGATCGAGACCCGGATGCGCGAGCTATTCGACGCGCGGATCAATCTCGAGGACACGCCGATGTCGGCCGAGCAGATCGCCGAGGCCGCGCGTACCGCCGACGTGCTGGTTCCGACCGTCACCGACCACATCACCGCCGACATCGTCAACCAGCCCGACTGCAAGCTCCGCCTGATCGCCAATTTCGGCAACGGCGTCGACAATATCGATGTCGAGGCCGCGCATGCCCGCGGCATCACCGTCACCAACACGCCAAAGGTTCTGACCGAAGACACCGCCGACATGACCATGGCGCTGATCCTGGCCGTGCCGCGCCGGATGATCGAAGGCGCCTCGATCCTGACCGAAGGAAAGCCCTGGCCCGGCTGGTCCCCGACCTGGATGCTCGGCCACCGCATCGGCGGCAAGCGTCTCGGCATCATCGGCATGGGCCGCATCGGCCAGGCGGTCGCGCGCCGCGCCCGCGCCTTCGGCCTCCAGATCCACTACCACAATCGCCGCCCCGTGGCGCCGAAGAT
Source organism: Bradyrhizobium sp. Arg816 (assembly GCF_029989365.1). Lineage (GTDB taxonomy): Bacteria > Pseudomonadota > Alphaproteobacteria > Rhizobiales > Xanthobacteraceae > Bradyrhizobium. The sequence continues at coordinate 60,256 of NZ_JAPRAQ010000008.1, forward strand.
CGCCGAAGAGTTAGGGGCGACCTATTGGGAGAGCCTCGACCAGATGCTGGCGCGGATGGACATCATCTCGGTGAACTGTCCGCACACGCCGGCGACCTATCATCTGCTGTCGGCGCGGCGGCTGAAGCTGATCCGCAAGGACGCCTACATCGTCAACACCGCGCGCGGCGAGGTCACCGACGAGGACACGCTGATCAAGCTGATCGAAGGCGGCGAGATCGGCGGCGCCGGCCTCGACGTCTACGAGCACGAGCCCGCAGTCAATCCAAAGCTGGTGCGGCTCGCCAAGGCCGGCAAGGTGGCGCTGCTGCCGCATATGGGCTCGGCAACGATCGAGGGCCGCGTCGAGATGGGCGAGAAGGTGATCATCAACATCCGCACCTTCCTCGACGCGCACAAGCCGCCGGACCGCGTGCTGCCGAGCATGCTCTAGAGGCGCGGCGCGCTAGCGCCGCACTCATACGCGGCAAAGATCGTCTTGATCCCAAAGTGGCCGTAATGCCTTGCGGTCGACCAAATATGGTTTGCCCGCTGAACCGTGTCGTAAGCTGGCGACGTTTCACAAAATTGACGAGACGCCGGTACCATGGACTTCGATAAGGCAGCAGCGCTTGCAAGCGCTTGGGTGGACATTCTTTGCGAGGGACAGGCGTGCATTGTGCGTGAACTCACAATCGCGAAGCCATACGGCTGGGTATTCTTCTATGAATCCAGAGAATTCCTCGATGATGGCAATCCTTCAGCGGTGCTCGTCGGGAACGCTCCGATCATTGTGAACAGGAACACGTCTGAGCTGCGCGTAACGGGAACGGCCAAGCCGCTGGAGCACTATTTGACGGAGTACGAGAAGACGCTCCCTCCAATATGGCTTCAACAAACGCCGCAACTTCCAACTTGGTGAGCACACGCAAAGCTAGAGGAAAGGTATAGCGTACAATCGCTCGGCCCAGCGCCGACATGCTGGCCATATCGGCTTCAAAGTCGCCTTCTAAGAGCAACGCGGACGGTGAATTTACCCCGCTATTCGCGGTGGATGCTCAGGTCGTCGAACACAGGCCCATCGCCATTGAGCGGATTGGCCGGATCGCGCGCGTAGCGCAGCGTTTCGAAGCGCATCGCGCGCGCATCGATCATCAGGAGGCGGCCGACCAGGCCGTCGCCGAAGCCGACGATCTCGCGGATCGCCTCCAGCGCCATCATCGAGCCCATCACGCCAGCAAGCGCGCCCATGACGCCGGCCTCGGCGCAGGCCGGCACGGTGCCGGGCGGCGGCGCTTCCGGAAACAGGCAGCGATAGGTCGGATTGAACACGCCCTGCTCGTTCTTCTCATGCGCGCGGATGGTGGTGAGCGAGCCGTCGAAGGTGCCGAGCGCCGCCGTGATCAGCGGCCGCTTCGCGAAGAAGCAGGCGTCCGAGGCCAGATAACGCGTCGAGAAATTGTCGGAGCCGTCGAGCACGAGATCGTAGTCTCCGATCATGCTCAGCGCATTGTCGGCATTGAGCCAGGTGGCATGGCCGACGAAGCGGACATGCGGATTGAGCGCGGAGATCCGCTCGGCCGCGCTCTCGACCTTGTGTCGGCCGATATCGGGCGTCGTATGGATCACCTGGCGCTGGAGGTTTGACAGCGAGACCACGTCGTCATCGACCACGCCGAGCGTGCCGACGCCGGCGGCCGCCAGATACATCAGCGCGGGCGCGCCGAGCCCGCCGGCGCCGATCACCAGCACGGAGGCCCGCTTCAGCGCAGCCTGGCCCGGCCCGCCGACATCGCGCAGCACGATATGCCGGGCATAGCGTTCGAGTTCGTCCGGGCTCAGCATCGTCGTCCTTCGTTCTCTCAAACCCTCATGGTGAGGAGCGCGGAACGCGCGTCTCGAACCATGAAGGCACCGATCTCGCCTGCGGCCATCCTTCGAGACGCGGCCTTCGGCCGCTCCTCAGGATGAGGGCCTGAGTTCGTGGCCCCTACACCAACTGAACCACCCCAACATTGTTCGCGACCAACGAGATGTGCTTCAATGGCAGCACGTTCAATGGGCTGGCTGGATTTGTCATGAGATCGATGCTTGCGGCAACACTGATGTTTGCGGCTGCCACAGGCGCGAGCGCCCAGATGACGACGTCAGAGGTCCCCGGCACCAAGCCGAAGCCGGTCCAGACCGTGCCGATCCGGCCTCCCGCACTGCAGACGCCGTCGGCCACGGCTGATGCGATGGCGCAGGCGGAACGGCTGTCGCTCCAGTCCGACCTCGCCTGGGTCGGCCAATATAACGGCGCCATCACCGGTGACGTCAGCGCGCGCATGGTCGAGGCGATCAAGGAATATCAGAAGGCCAAGGGTGGCAAGCCGACCGGCGTGCTCAATCCGCAGGAGCGCGCCGCGCTCGCCGAGACCGCGCGGCGCAAGCAGGAGAGCGTCGGCTGGAAGATCGTGATGGAGCCGGCCAGCGGCGCCCGGCTCGGCATCCCCGGCAAATTGGTGCCGCAGCAGGCGACCGATGCCAACGGCTCGAAATGGACGTCGCCGACCGGCACGGTGCAGGTGCTGCTGAGCCGCCGCAAGGAAGCCAATCCGACCACGGCGAAACTCGCCGAGCTGGAGAAGGAACCGTCTGGGCGCAAGGTCGACTACACCGTGGTGAAGCCCGACTTCTTCGTGCTGTCGGGATTGCAGGGCCTCAAGAAATTCTACGTGCGAGGCACCTTTAAGGGCGACGAAGTCCGCACCATGACGATCCTCTACGACCAGGCGACCGAGAACACCGTCGAGCCGGTCGTGATCGCGATGTCGAGCGCGTTCAATGCATTTCCGACGGGACCGCAGGCCGGGCCGCCGCCGCGCAAGACCGTCGAATATGGCACCGGCATCGTCGTCAGCGACGATGGTGCGATTGTCACGGACCGCCTCGTCACCGATAGCTGTCTTGCGATCACCATTGCCGGCTATGGCAGCGCCGACCGTCTCGCCGAGGACAAGGAGCACGATCTCGCGTTGCTGCACATCTACGGCGCGCGCGGCCTGAAGCCGCTCAGCCTCACCGGCGGCACAGCGAAGACGAGCGTCGATGTCATCGGCATCGCCGATCCGCAGAGCCAGGGCGGTGCGGCCAGTGTATCAAGCCTCAAGGGCGCGCTGGCGCCGGTCACCAGCAGCGACTCGGCACTGTCGCCGCCACCGGCGGTCGGCTTCTCCGGCAGCCCGGCCATCGACGGCGACGGAAAATTCGCGGGCGTCGCGCTGTTGAAGCCGGCGATGGTCGCGGGCCCTGCGACATCGGTGCCGGCGTCGCAGGCGGTGATGGTGTCTGCAGAGACGGTGCGTGATTTCCTGAAGGCGAACGGTGTCACGGCGAACGGCACGTCGACGGACGCGAAGGCGGCGGTCGTTCGCGTGATCTGCGTGCGGAAGTAACAATCAGTTCAACCTGAACCGCACACCGCTGCGCGCGAGGCCGCCGGAGATCCCGACCGGCGTGCCATCCGCGCGCCAGCAGGCGGCGCCGGTCATGGTGCCGTCGTCGTGGAAGGCAATGCCGTTCATGCCGCCCGCCACGGTCGCAACGGGCTGGACCTTGTGGCCGAGACCCGCAAGCTTCGCGCGCACGGCCTCCGGCACCTTCTGCTCGACTTCGAGCGCGTTGCCTTCGGTCCAGATGCGCGGCGCCTCGACCGCTTCCTGCAGGCTCATGCCGTGGTCGATCAGATTGACCAGCGCCTGCATCGCGCTGGGGAAGATGCGTTTTCCCCCGGGCAGGCCGAGCGCGTAGCGGAGCTTGCCGCCGCTCAGCGCCATCATCGGCGACATCGAGGTGGTGACGCGCTTGCCCGGCGCCAGCGACAGCGCGTGGCCGGGACGCGGATCGAACAGGTTCATGTAGTTGTTGGCGATGGCGCCCAGGCCCGGAATCATGATCTTGGCGCCGAACAGATTGTTGATGGTCTGCGTGGTCGCGACGACGTTGCCGAACGCATCCGCGGCGGTCATGTGCGTGGTGTGCGCGCCTTCGAGCTGCGAGACGCCGGCGCCCCAGGCCTGCGCCCGCGCCGGATCGATGGCGCGGCGGCGTTGCTCGGCATAGGCCTTCGACGTCAGCCGCTCCACGGGGACGCCGACATAATCCGGATCGCCACTGGCCGCGGCGCGATCGGCAAAGGCGATCTTCAGGACTTCGGCGAGATAGTGGATCGTCTCCGGCGTGCCGAAGCCGAGGCCTCCGATGTCATAGCCCTCGAGAATGTTCAGCATCTGCGCGATGTGCACGCCCGAGGCCGCGGGCGGCGGCGGGCCAAGGATGGTCCAGCCGCGATAGTCGGCGCGGATCGGCTGCCGTTCGACGGTCTTGTAGCCGCTGAGATCGTTGCGGCGGATGAAGCCGCCGGCCTTTTCCATGTAGTCGACGAGGATGTCACCGAGCGGCCCCTCGTAGAGGGCCTTTTCGCCGTGGTCAGCGATGGTGCGGAGCGTCTCGGCATATTCGGCCTGCACCACGCGTTCGCCGACCTTGAGCGGCTCGCCATCAGGCAAATAGATCGCCGCGATCGACTTGTCCTTGCGCATCCCGGCGGCGCTCTCGCTGATGCATTCGTGCAAATACGGCGTCGCCGCATAGCCGCGCGCGGCATGCTTGATCGCGGGCTGCATCACGTCGCCGAGCGACATGGTGCCGAAGCGGCGCAGCGTCTCGCACCAGGCTTTCAGCGAGCCCGGCGTGGCGACCGCCTTCGGGCCGTTGAGGTTCTCGTTGCCGACGGTGTCGAACACGTCATGCGCCGAGCCGGGCCTGGAGGTGTAGGTGGTGTCGCGCACCGCCGCAGGCACGGTGCTCTGCCCGTCGATGAAGCGGTGGCTGCCGTCGGCCAGACGTATATGCGCCATGCCGCCGCCGATGATGCCGACCATCATCGGCTCGACCACGGTCAGCGTGAACAGAGTCGCGATCGCGGCGTCGATGGCGTTACCGCCCGCCGCCAGCACCTCGGCGCCGGCGCTGGAGGCCAGCGGATGGTTGCTGACCACCATGCCGCGGCTCGAGACCGCCGGCATCTTCTGACATTCAAAGATCGTTGCCGTCCGGTCGCGCCAGTTTCCGCCCATGCCGCCTGCCCTTTTTATTTGCGGCGGCAAGCACATCATACGCGCGATGACGGGTCCAGTATTGGTACGGATTAGCTGGCATTCCCGATTCTGCCATCATCATTAGCGTTGATTCGGACATCCGCGGTCCCCTTTGGATCGGGCAGGGCACGTCCTGAGCGAGTAGCGCTCAGCATCGAGAAGCGATGCACGTTCGCGTGGCGTTACCCAGAGACCCCAGGCATTCCAGAGGATTCAACTTTCCATGCACACGATCGTACTGGCCACCCAAAAGGGTGGCAGTGGCAAGAGCACGCTTGCCATCGGCCTCGCGCTGGCGGCCAAGCAGGCCGGCTTCACCGTCCGCCTGATCGAAACCGACCCGCAGGGTACACTGTCCAACTGGCTGCGTCGCCGCCACGCTGACGATCTCGTCGTCGAGCCGATCTATCACGCGGCCGACATCGCGCCGCGCCTGAAGATGCTGGCCGACAGCGGCCTGCAGCTTGCGATCGTCGACACCGCGGCCGGCCTCAGCGCCGCGACCACCGCTGCGATCCGCCATTCCGACCTCTGCCTGATTCCGGCCCGCCCGAGCGTCGCCGACATCGAGGCGACCGTCTCGACGCTCAGCGTCGCGCGCGCCTGGAAGCGGCCCTACAGCTTCGTGCTGAACCAGGCGCCGATCCGCGGCCAGCGCATCGACAACGCCGCCAACACGCTCGCCGAGGAAGCCGCCCTCGATCTCGCCGAGGTGCTCGCACGCCCGTTGATCGTGATGCGCAACGACCATCAGGACTCGCTCGCGAGCGGCCTCGCCGTCAGCGAATTCGCGCCGAACGGCAAGTCGGCGGACGAGATCCGCGGCCTCTGGCGCTGGATCGAGACCCGGCTCGAGCTCGAAGCCACGACCAATGTCCTGATCGACCAGGTCATCTCGGTCGCGGACGGGATGCTGCATGCCGCCGCCGAGCACGCGGCGGACGAGACCACGACACTGGCGTCCTGAGCGGGGCGATCGCTCCGACGCCAGGCGGGCTCTTCACTTATCCGGTCGAAGCGCCCAAGCGACGAAGCAGTCCGGCCACCAGCCCGACCGGATTGCTTCGCTTCGCGTTTTTTGATGACCCTTGTAGCCCGGATGGAGCGAAGCGAAATCCGGGAAAGTCTCTCTGCAGAAAGTCTGGACCCGGATTGCGCTACGCTCCATCCGGGCTACGGGCCTTCGCGTTTTTCAGGCTTCGACCTTCACACTCACTTCTGACATTTCTGACACCAGAAGGTGGAGCGCCCGTTCTGGGTGAATCGCTTCACGGTGCCGCCGCACCCTGGCGTCTTGCAGGTCTCGCCCTCGCGGTCATAGACCTTGAAGGAGTGCTGGAAATAGCCGAGCTCGCCCGAGGTCTGGCGATGGTCGCGCAAGCTGGAGCCGCCGGCCCTGATCGCGTCGTTGAGCACGGTGTGAATGGCACCCACCAACCGCTTCGCATGATCGGTCGGCTCGCCGCCGCCGACACCCTTGCGACCCTTGGTCGCGAGTGTCGCAGCAATGCGGCGCGGCGACAGATGCGAGCGATGCAGCGCTTCGCAGACATAGATGTTGCCAAGCCCCGCGACCACGCGCTGGTCGAGCAGCGCGGCCTTCAGGCTCGTCGTCTTGCCCTCGCACGACCGCGCCAGCATCGCCGCGTCGAATTCGTTGCCGAGCGGCTCGGGACCGAGATCGCGCAGCAGTGGCTCGTCCTCGAGCGCGTTGCGCGCGATCACTTTCATGTAACCGAAGCGGCGCGGGTCGTTGAACACGATGTCGGCGCCGGAGGACATCCGAAACAGCACATGGTCGTGCGTGGAGTCCTTGGCCCGCGGGTAGTGAAACTCGCCCGGCACGGCCCTGTTGTCCGGCTTGATGACACGGAACGAGCCCGACATGCCCAGATGCATCAGCAGCACATCGCCGGAGGCGAGATCGGCCATGAGATATTTTGCACGGCGGCCAAGCCCCGTGACGACCTGCCCCTGGAGCCGGGCCACGAAATCGGGCTGGAAGGGAAAGCGCAGATCCGGCCTGCGGGCCTCCGCGACGAGGATTTTCGCACCCTCCATGACGGGCTGAAGGCCGCGGCGGACGGTCTCGACTTCGGGCAATTCAGGCATGGTCAGGCATTCACCTTATGAGGGCGGTGTGATAGCGCCATTGCGGCGGCCGCGCTATGGTCCGCCCAGTGGAGTAGAGTAATGGATCGGCCGGGCGAAACCACGCATTTTGGCTTCAGGGACGTTCCCTTGGGGGACAAGCAGACGCTGGTGAACGATGTGTTTCACAGCGTGGCGTCGCGCTATGACTTGATGAACGACCTGATGTCCGGTGGCCTGCACCGGGTCTGGAAGGACATCATGATCAACGCGCTCAACCCGCCGCGGGGTGACCGGCCGTTCGCGCTGCTCGACGTTGCCGGCGGCACCGGCGACATCTCGTTCCGCGCTGCCAAGGCGGCAGGTCCCGGCTTCCATGCCACGGTCTGCGACATCAACGCCGAGATGCTGGCCGTGGGCCGCGAGCGTGCTGCGAAGCGGCATCTCGAGACCCAGGTCGATTTCGTCGAGGGCAATGCCGAAGCGCTCGCCTTCGCCGACCGCAGCTTTGACGCATATACGATCGCTTTCGGCATTCGCAATGTGCCGCGGATCGACCTGGCGCTGCGCGAGGCCTATCGCGTGCTGAGGCCCGGCAGCCGCTTCCTGTGCCTGGAATTCTCCACCGTCGAAATGCCCGGGCTCGACCGGATCTATGACCTGTTCTCGTTCAAGGTGATCCCGCCGCTCGGCCGCATGGTCACGGGCGACGCCGAGTCCTACCAGTATCTCGTCGAATCGATCCGCAAGTTTCCGAAACCCAACGCCTTCGCCGACATGATCCGCGACGCCGGCTTCGCCCGCGTCGGCTGGCAGACATTGTCCGGCGGCATCGTCGCGCTGCATTCGGGCTGGCGTTTGTGATTTCTTCCATTACCCACATTTCGCGCCTGATCCGCGCCGCGTTCGTGTTTGCGCGCGAGGGCGTGTTCGGTTCCGTCGATCCGACCCTGGTGCCGCCGCCAGGGCAACTCGCGCTGAAGCTTGCGCGCCTCGTGGAACGGCGCGGTCCAAAGCACGGACCACGGCTGACGCGCGCGCTGACCCGGATGGGCCCAGCCTATCTCAAGCTCGGGCAGTTTCTGGCCACGCGTCCCGACGTCGTCGGCGTCGTCATGGCGCGTGATCTGGAAAGCCTCCAGGATCGCTTGCCGCCGTTTTCGCAAGCCGAAGCGGAAGCCGCGATCGCGAGCTCGCTGGAGCGTCCGCTCAAGGACGTGTTCGCGAGCCTCGGCCCGCCGGTCGCGGCAGCCTCGATCGCGCAGGTGCATCGCGGCGAAGTCTTGCGCGACGGCATCCGCAAGCCGGTCGCCGTAAAAGTGCTGCGGCCCAACGTGGCCTCGCGATTCCGCCGCGATCTCTCCGATTTCTTCTACGTCGCGCACAAGGCTGAGACCTATTCGAGCGAGGCGCGGCGTTTGCGACTTATCGAAGTCATCAACACCATGTCGCGCTCGGTCGCGATGGAGATGGACCTGCGGCTGGAAGCGGCGGCAATGTCGGAGATGGCGGAGAACACAGGCGACGATCCTGATTTTCGCGTGCCGACCGTCGACTGGGACCGCACCACGCACAATGTGCTGACGATGGAATGGATCGACGGCATCGCGCTGAACGATCACAAGCGCCTGCAAGAGGCGCAGGTCGACCTGCCCGATCTCGGCCGCAAGGTGATCCAGAGCTTTCTGCGCCACGCGCTGCGCGACGGGTTCTTCCACGCCGACATGCATCCGGGCAATCTGTTCCTCGATGACGCCGGCCGTCTGGTCGCGGTCGATTTCGGCATCATGGGCCGGCTCGGGATGAAGGAGCGGCGTTTCCTCGCCGAAATCCTGCTCGGCTTCATCACCCGCAACTATCGCCGCGTCGCAGAAGTGCATTTCGAGGCGGGCTATGTGCCGGCGCATCACTCGGTCGAGAATTTTGCGCAGGCCATCCGCGCGATTGGCGAGCCCATTCACAACCGGACGGCCGAAGAGATCTCGATGGCGCGGCTGCTGACGCTGCTGCTCGAGGTCACCGGCCTGTTCGACATGACGACGCGACCCGAGCTGATCCTGCTTCAGAAAACCATGGTCGTCGTCGAAGGCGTGGCGCGCGGCTTCAATCCCAAGCTCGACATCTGGAAGGTCGCCGACCCCGTGGTGCGCGAATGGATCGAACGCAATCTCGGACCGATCGGCCGGGTGCAGGGCGCGCTGTCCGGCACCGGCGAGCTCGCCCGCGTGCTGATGCGCCTGCCCGACATCGCGCAGCGCTCCGTCGTGGTGCTCGAGCAATTGGAGACCATGACGCGGGAGGGCCTGCGGCTGTCGCCGGAGAGCATCGCGGCGATGGGCCGCAGCGAGGGCCGCAAGAACCGGTGGCGCACCGTGGCGCTCTGGATCATTGCCGCCACCTTCATCGGAATCCTGATCGCCGTCCGGAATCTTTGATTGCACTGCAATCACGGAAACGATAGCATCGCTATCATTCCGTGCTGGAGGGGCGTCATGGCAAGCCTGACCATCCGCAAGCTCGACGAGGGCGTCAAAACCTATTTGCGCCTGCGCTCGGCCAGGAACCGCAGGTCGGTCGAGGAAGAGGTCCGGGTCATCCTCGGCGAGCTGATCGAGGGCCGCGAGGAGCCGCTGACGCCGTTTGCGCTGCCGCCGGCCCAATCCACCACCTCCACGCCGCAACGGACCGGCGCCGTTCCCGAGGCGAGCGTTACCCTGATCATCGGCGGCGGTATCGCGGCATATAAGTCGCTCGACCTGATCCGTCGGCTCAAGGAACGCCGGATCGAGGTCCGTTGCGTATTGACCAAGGCGGCGCAGCAATTCGTCACGCCGCTGGCCGTGAGCGCGCTGTCGCATGAGCGCGTCTACACTGACCTGTTCGACCCGCAGAGCGAGTTCGACGCCGGTCACATCCGTCTGGCACGCGACTGCGACCTGATTGTCGTCGCGCCCGCGACTGCCGACCTCCTGGCGAAGATGGCCAATGGCCATGCCGACGATCTCGCCAGCGCCATCCTGCTCGCGACCAACCGCAAGGTTCTGCTGGCGCCGGCGATGAATCCGCTGATGTGGAACAACGCGGCGACGCGGCGCAACGTCACGCAGCTTCAGCGTGACGGCGTTGCGCTGATCGGCCCGAATTCCGGCGAGATGGCCGAGGCGGGCGAGGCCGGGATCGGCCGCATGTCCGAGGCGATCGAGATCGCCACTGCCGCCGAGCGCCTGCTGCGGCCGCCGGTGCCGCGACCGCTCGCCGGCAAGCGCGTGCTGATCACCGCAGGTCCCACGCACGAGCCGATCGACCCGGTGCGCTACATCGCCAACCGCTCCTCCGGCAAGCAGGGCTTCGCCATCGCCGCCGCCGCGCAGGCTGCCGGCGCCGAGGTGGTTTTGGTCAGCGGCCCGGTCGATCTCGGCGATCCCCCGGGCGTGACGGTGAAGCGTGTAGAGTCGGCCCGGCAGATGCTGGAGCAGGTGCAGGCGGCACTTCCCGCCGACATCGCGATCTTCGCGGCCGCGGTCGCCGACTGGCGGGTCGCCAGTGAGGGCGGGCAGAAGCTGAAGAAGACCTCAGCCGGCATGCCGCCGCTTCAGCTGGTCGAGAATCCCGACATCCTCGCCACGATCTCGAAGCTGACCGACCGGCGCCCGCCGCTGGTGATCGGCTTTGCCGCCGAGACCGAGCACCTCATCGACAACGCCAAGTCCAAGCTGGCCCGCAAGGGCTGCGACTGGATCGTCGCCAACGACGTCTCACCGGCGACCGGCGTGATGGGCGGCGACCGCAACACCGTGCATCTGATCAGTCGCAAGAATGGTGAGGAGGACGGCGAGATCGCAGTTGATTCCTGGCCGGTGATGACCAAGGAACAGGTCGCCATCGAGCTGGTCGCGCATGTCGCAAAGAGCGTGACCGACAAATCCCGGGAGCCGGCATCTTGAGCACGAAAGTCACGGTCGAACTGCAGCAACTGGCCCACGCCGAAGGCCTTCCGCTGCCGGCCTATCAGACCTCCGAAGCCGCCGGCCTCGACCTGATGGCCGCAGTTTCCGACAGCGAGCCGCTGACGCTCGCCGCCGGCCAATATGCGCTGGTGCCGACGGGTCTCGCGATCGCGCTGCCGCCCGGCCACGAGGCGCAGGTGCGGCCGCGCTCGGGCCTTGCCGCCAAGCACGGCGTCACCGTGCTGAACTCGCCCGGCACGATCGATGCGGACTATCGCGGCGAGATCAAGGTGATCCTGATCAACCACGGCACGGCGCCCTTCGTGGTCAGGCGCGGCGAGCGCATCGCGCAGATGGTGATCGCGCCGGTGGTGCAGGCCGCGCTGGTTCCCGTGGCGACATTGTCTGCGACCGATCGCGGCGCCGGCGGCTTCGGCTCGACCGGCCGCTAACGCACGGCAACTCCAGCCGAATCACCGCAGAACCACGTGAACCGGGAACCGCGCGCCCGGCATTTTTGTGGGACCGCCGCTGCGTTCACGATCTGGACTCTTACCGCTGGAGTCACGGTGAGGGTATTGTCGTTTGATTCGCGCGCGACGGGGGTCGTCGCGCGCAAATCCGTGCGGTCTTGGGGCAACTATGTCAGGCGTGATCGTGTCGATGCGTCGGACGCTGTTGTCGTGCACATCGTTGGCGCGCAACGGCCTGTTGGGAGGCGCTCTCGCGGCGCTGCTGCCGGCTGCGCCGGCTGAGGCTGCCGACCTCGTCGACACACTTTCCATAATGCTGGACTTCAACCGGCAGGAACTCGCGGTGCTGGCCACCGCGCTCGCGCTGCTCGGCTTCTCGGTCGTGGCCGCGATCCTGTTGATGCGCACGCGCGTGCGCACGGCGAACAACGAGGCGCGGCTGCGCGCGCGGATCGGCGAACTGCAACTCCAGTCCGATCGCTTCGGCGCGCTGCTGTTCGCCGAGCCGCAGATCCTGATCTCCTGGCCGGCCGGCGACAATCGCGCGCAGATTTCCGGCGACATCTCCATGGTGCTACCGCGCGATTCCTCCCCCCAGCGCGTCCTGGCGTTCGGAACGTGGCTGCCGCCAGAACCCGCGCTCCAAATGGATCACGCGGTCGATGCGCTACGTGACCGCGGCGACGGGTTCCAGCTGACGCTGACCACCGCGCACGGCCACACGCTGGAGGCCATCGGCCGCGCCATCGGCGGCCAGGCCATCGTCAGGATTCGCGAACTCTCCGGACTCCGGCGCGATTTGGCCGAGACCAATCTGCGTTACAAGGCCCTCGCCGACGAGACCGAGATGCTGCGCGGCTTTGCCGCCGCCGCACCCTGGCCGATCTGGGCCAAGGCCGAGAACGGCGCGCTGACCTACGCCAATCCGGCCTATGTGCGCGCGACCGAGGCAAGCAGCGTCACCGACGCCCAGCAGCGCAAGCTCGAGCTGCTCGACAGTGCCGACCGGACCGCGATGGACCGGGGCCTGAAGGACGCGGCCAGTTTCACCTCGCGGCTGCCGATCGTGATCGGCGGCGAGCGGCGCATCTACGACGTGCGCGCGGTCAATGTCGGCAGCGGCAATGTCGGCGTCGCCATCGATGCCAGCGAGGCGGATACGCTGAGCTCGGCGCTGGTGCGGATGGCGGAAGCGCATCGGCGCACGCTGGACCAGCTCTCCTCCGGCGTTGCCGTGTTCGACGGCCACCGCCGGCTCGCCTTCTACAACGATTCCTACCGCCGGCTGTGGGACCTCGACCGCACCTTCCTAGACGCCGACCCAGACGATTCAAGCGTACTCGACCAGCTCCGCGCTGCGCGCAAATTGCCGGAGCAGCCGGACTTCCGTGCCTGGAAGGCCAAGCTGCACGAGGCCTATCGCGCGGTCGAGACCGCCAAGGACACCTGGTACCTGCCCGACGGCCGCGCGCTCTCCGTCGTCACCACGCCGAATCCGGAAGGCGGCGTCACCTATCTGTTCGACGACGTCACCGAAAGCCTCGAGCTCGCCCGCCGCTTCGACGGCATGATCCGCGTCCAGCGCGAGACGCTGGACAGCCTCGCCGAGGGCGTCGCGGTGTTCGGCAGCAACGGCAGGGCGCAGCTGTTCAACCCGGCCTTCGTCCGGATGTGGAAGCTGTCGAGCGACGCCATGCGCGACGAGCCGCACATCCAGACGGTCGAAGGCTGGTGCCATCAGCTGTTCGACGACCCGCAAGTCTGGCGGCAGATCCGCGAGGCCGTCACCTCGATCGAGAGCCGCGCCGACGTGCCGCTGAAGCTCGAGCGCAAGGACGGCAGCGTGCTCGACGGCATGATCCGTCCGCTGCATGACGGCGCCACCATGCTGACGTTCCAGGACATCACCGACACCGAGAATGTCGAGCGTGCGCTGCGCGAGCGCAACGAGGCATTGGAGGCCGCGGACCAGATGAAGGTGGATTTCGTCCACCACGTCTCCTACGAGCTGCGCTCGCCGCTCACCACCATCATCGGATTCGCACATTTCCTCAGCGATCCCTCGACCGGGCCGCTGACGCCGAAACAGGCCGAATATCTCGACTACGTCACCAAATCCACCAACGCCCTGCTGGCGCTGACCAACAACATCCTGGATCTCGCCACGATCGACGCCGGCGCCATGAAGCTGGAACTCGGCCCGGTCGACGTCAGCAAGGCCATCGAGCTCGCCGCCGAGGGCATCCAGGACCGCCTCGCCACCGATCGCATCCGCCTCAAGGTCGAGATCGCGCCCGACATCGGCAGCTTCGTCGGCGACGAGAAGCGCGTGGTGCAGGTGCTCTATAACCTCCTCGCCAACGCAGTCGGGTTTTCTCCACAGGATTCCACCGTCGGCATCAGCGCGCGCCGCACCGAACGCAGCGTGGTCTTCACTGTGACAGATTCCGGGCCTGGAATACCTGCCGACATGAAGGACAAGGTGTTCAACTGGTTTGAAAGCCGCTCGCAGGGGTCGCGTCATCGCGGCGCCGGGCTCGGCCTGTCGCTGGTGCGCTCCTTCGTCGAGCTGCATGGCGGCAAGGTGCGGGTGGATTCGATCGTGGGCAGGGGCACGGTCGTGATCTGCGACTTCCCGACCGACCAGGCGGCGCATCGCGACGCCGCCGAATGACTGAACCGACCACATTCTCCGTCGCGCTTGTCAACGAGACGGCCACCGCACAATTGATGGCCGACCTCGCGTTGCTGGTCGGCCCCGGCGACGTCATCACCCTCACCGGCGATCTCGGCGCGGGCAAGACTGCGGCTGCGCGCGCCATGATCCGCTATCTCGCCGGCGACGAGGCGCTGGAAGTCCCGAGCCCGACCTTCACGCTGGTGCAGGGTTACGAGCTGCCGCCGTTTCCGGCGATGCATGCCGATCTCTACCGCGTCGAGGACGAGAGCGAGCTGGAGGAGATCGGCCTGTCGCCGCTTCCCGATGCCACGCTCGTCCTGATCGAATGGCCGGAACGCGCACCGTCGGCGATGCCGGAAGACCGCATCGACATCGCGCTGACGCACCGGCCGGCGCTGGGCTCGAATGCGCGCGCCGCCGACATCACGGGTTACGGCAAGGCCGCCGCGCAAGTCGCGCGGCTGAAGGCGCTGCGGGAATTCCTCGAGGCATCCGGCTACATGGATGCAACGCGCAAGCGCATGCCCGGCGATGCCTCGACCCGCTCCTATGCGCGACTGCTGCGCGACGACGAGATCGTCATCCTCATGAACTTTCCGCAGCGGCCCGACGGCGCTGCGATGTACAACGGAAAATCCTACAGCGCGGCGGTGCATCTCGCCGAGAACGTAAAGCCCTTCGTCGCCATCGACGAGGGCCTGCGCGCGCAAGGCATCTCCGCGCCCGCGATCCATCATTCCGATCTCGACCACGGCTTCCTGATCACCGAAGATTTCGGCAGCGAAGGCGTGATCGAAGGCGATCCGCCGCGCCCGATTCCCGAGCGCTACGAGACCGCAACCGACGTGCTGGCCGCGCTGCATCGCACGACGCTGCCGGAAACACTGCCGCTGGCGAGCCAGACCTACGCTATTCCGGTGTTCGACACCGAAGCACTCTTGATCGAAATCGGGTTGATGCCGGAATGGTATCTGCCCGACCGCAATGCGCCGCTGAGCGACGAGAAGCGCGCGGAGTTTTTCGCAATGTGGCGCGAGCTGCTGAGGAAGCCGCTGGCCGCGCCGAGGACGTGGATCATCCGCGACTTCCACTCGCCCAATCTGATCTGGCTCGGGATGCGCACCGGTATCGAACGCGTCGGTGTGATCGACTTCCAGGACACCGTGCTCGGACCGCAATCCTACGACGTGGTGTCGCTGCTCCAGGACGCCCGCATCGATGTCCCTGAGAACATCGAGCTGACGCTGCTGTCGCGCTACATCAAGGCGCGGCGCGCGAGCGATGCGAGCTTCGATGCGGCGGGCTTTGCGGAACTCTACGCGATCATGTCGGCGCAGCGGAACACGCGCCTGCTCGGCACCTTCGCCCGCCTCAACCGCCGCGACGGTAAGCCGCATTATCTGCGCCACCAGCCGCGGATCTGGACCTACCTCCAGCGCTCGCTGGCACATCCCGCGCTGGTTCACCTGCGCGACTGGTATCTCGCCAACGTCCCGCCGCCCCAAGGGACGTCCCAAGGGGCGTCCCAAGAGCCGTCCGAAGAGCAGCCTGAAGGGCAGCCCCAAGCCTGATTCGCGGCCCGATTTACCGCCTGTTAGCCGTCGCATCGGTATCATCGCCCGCAGGCAGCCGGACAAGGACGGGGCTGGAGCAAGGGCAGATGGCGGTCAAGACGGACCATCGTGGCAACAGCCGGGTTGTTTTCGAGCGCGGGATCCCGGCCCAGATGATGGGGATCGACGGCACCTGGCGGCGCGAGTGCACCATGGAGGACGTCTCCGAGAGTGGCGCCAAGCTGACCATCGACGGCTCGGTCGAAGGCCTGCATCTGAAGGAATTTTTTCTCCTGCTGTCGTCCACCGGACTTGCGTACCGGCGCTGTGAGCTGGCGTGGGTCAATGGCGACCAGATCGGCGTCAATTTTCTCAAGCTCGGCGACAAGAAGAAAAAGGCGCGATCCACACCCGTCGGGGCGTGAGGGCAACACCCGTCGCACAACCGTCACGGCAGGTGGTTAAGGCGGTTAAGACGCGGTGCGGCCAATTGCGGTCCGTGTTAGGATTGCTGCGTACGCGAACTTCAAAAGTTCTTAAGTCCAGGATTCCGGGAAAGACGAGTCTGAGAAAGCGAACGATGTCCGTCAAGCCGACCAAAGCCATGGTGCTCGCCGCGGGGTTCGGGCTGCGCATGCGTCCGTTGACGGAGAAGATGCCGAAGCCGCTCGTGCCGGTGGCCGGCCAGCCGCTGCTGGACCACGTGCTCGACAAGCTCGGCGACGCCGGCGTGACCGAGGCGATCGTCAATGTGCACTATCTGCCGGACCAGATCATCAACCACACCGCATCCCGCCAGCATCCGCGCGTAACCATCTCGGACGAGCGCGACCAGGTGCTCGGCACCGGTGGTGGCGTGGTCAAGGCGCTGCCGCTGCTCGGCGACGCGCCGTTCTTCCATGTCAATTCCGACACGCTGTGGATCGACGGCGTGCGCTCGAACCTGGCGCGGCTTGCGGAAAACTTCGACCCTGAGCGCATGGACATCCTGCTCTTGATGGCGCCGACAGCGACCAGCATCGGCTATAGCGGCCGCGGCGATTACGGCATGCTGCCCGACGGTGCCCTGCGCAAGCGCAAGGAAAAAGAGGTCGTTCCGTTCGTCTATGCCGGCGCGGCGATCCTGTCGCCGACGATCTTCGAAGGCGCGCCGCAGGGCGAGTTCTCGCTGACAAAAATGTTCGACCGCGCCAACGAGCAGGAGCGCCTGTTCGGCCTCCGCCTCGACGGCGTCTGGATGCATGTCGGCACGCCCGATGCCGTGCACGCGGCGGAAGAGGCGTTCCTGGAGAGCGTGGCGTAAGGCTGCTCCAATCACAGTGCCGTAGGGTGGACAAAGGCGCCCTTGCGCCGTGCCCACCATCTCTCTCGATCGCAAAAATGCGCGGGCACGCTCGCTTTGCCCACCCTACGGCACCGGCGCCAACCTCGCGAACAGCGGGGAAAGACCCCGCCGCGCCCCATGACCATTTGAATCCGCGTCCCTATATTGGCGCCTGATTCCCGAATCAGGCAGCCCATGCGCGTTTTCAGCGTTCCCATCTCAGTTCCGTTCCTGCGCACGGTCGTCTCGAGCCTGCTCGACGGCCGGCTGGTCGACGGCTTCGAGGCGCGCAAGGAACCGGCGCGGCTTGCGGATGCCACGCTGTACCTGCCGACAAGGCGCGCCATGCGCGTCGTGCGCGAGATCTTTCTCGACGAGATGGCGGCCGATGCGGTGGTCCTGCCGCGCATCGTCGCGCTCGGCGACATCGACGAGGACGAGCTCGCGTTCGCCGACGAGGGCGAGCAGTTCTCCGGCGCAGCGCCGCTCGACATTCCGCCACGGCTTGGCGAGCTCGAACGGCGGCTGACGCTGGCGCAGCTCGTGGCGGCCTGGGCCAAGGGCCCGGTGCTGTCCCCGCTGGTGGTCGGCGGCCCCGCCTCGACGCTGGCGCTGGCCGGCGACCTCGCACGCCTGATCGACGACATGGTGACGCGCGGCGTCGACTGGAGCGCGCTCGACGGCCTGGTGCCTGATATGCTCGACCGCTACTGGCAGCACTCGCTCGAATTCCTGCGCATCGCGCGCATTGCCTGGCCCGGTCATCTCGCGGAGATCAACCGGATCGAGCCCGCAGCGCGGCGCGATCTCCTGATTGCGGCGGAAGCAAAACGGCTGACCGCACATCCCCATGGCCCGGTGATCGCGGCCGGCTCGACCGGATCGATGCCGGCCACCGCAAAATTCCTGCACGCGGTCGCATCGCTGCCGCATGGCGCCGTCGTGCTGCCGGGCCTCGACACCGATCTCGACGACGACGCCTGGCGTACCATCGGCGGCGTTCGTGACTCGCTCGGCAAGTTCGCGGAGCATCCGGCGTCGAACCATCCGCAATATGCCATGCATGCGCTGCTGGACCGCCTTGGCATCAAGCGCAGCGACGTCGACATCCTCCAGCCGCCGGCAGAAGGCGGACGCGATCTGCTCGCATCGGAATCGATGCGTCCGTCGGCCAAGACGGAAGTCTGGCACGACCGGTTGAAGCAGCCTGACGTCGCCGCGAAGATCGCGGGCGGCATGACAAACCTCGCGGTCGTCGAAGCCCCCAATCCTGAAATGGAAGCGCTTGCGATCGCCATTGCGATGCGCGAGGCGCGCCATCTCGACAAATCGGCGGCGCTGGTGACGCCGGACCGCGCGCTGGCGCGGCGGGTGATGGCCGCGCTGACGCGATGGGATCTCGCGTTCGACGATTCCGGCGGCGACGTGCTGATGGAAACATCCGCCGGCGTTTTTGCGCGTCTGGCATCGGAAGCGGCGACCAAGGGATTGGAGCCGCCGACGCTGCTGGCGATGCTGAAGCATCCGCTATGCCGGCTTGGCCGGCTGCCTGGTGGATGGAAGGCGGCGATCGAGGGCCTCGAGCTTGCGGTCCTGCGCGGCACGCGGCCGCCCGCGGGCACCGCGGGGCTGCTGCGCGAATTCAATCGTTTCCGCGAGGAACTGGCAAAGCTGTGGCGCAGCGAGGTCTCCGCGCTGCACCGTGCGGAGCCGCGTGCGCGTCTGAAGGCGGAGGACCTCGATGGCATCCAGGCGCTGATCGATGCCCTGCAGAAGTCGTTGGCGCCGATCGAGAGTCTCGCGTCATCGAAACCGTACGACTTCGCCGAGCTCGCGCACCGCCATCGCGAGATCATGATCGAGCTGTCGCGCGACGAGCAGGGCATCCCGCTCGCCTTCGAGGAGCGCGAGGGCCTCGCACTCGCCAACGCCTTCGACGACCTCCTGCGCGGCGGCACCACCAGCGGATTGATGGTGACGCTGCCTGACTACGCCGACGTCTTCCAGACCGCGTTCGGCGATCGCGCGGTGCGGCGGCGGGACAGACCCGGCGCGCGGCTGCAGATCTACGGCCCGCTGGAATCGCGCCTGATGCAGGCGGACCGGATCATCATCGGCGGCCTGATCGAGGGCGTCTGGCCGCCGGCGCCGCGCATCGATCCCTGGCTCAGCCGGCCGATGCGGCACGAGCTTGGCTTAGATTTGCCGGAGCGCCGCATCGGCCTCTCCGCACACGATTTTGCGCAACTGCTCGGCGGCGACGAGGTCATCCTGACCCATTCCGCGAAGGCCGGCGGCGCACCGGCGGTCGCCTCGCGCTTCCTGCACCGGTTAGAGGCGGTCGCAGGCGACGAGCTCTGGAAGACGGCCATCCGCACGGGCGAAAAATACGTGCAGTTTGCGGGCGCGCTGGACCAGCCCGACGAGGTCAAGCCGGTCAAGCAGCCCGAGCCGCGGCCGCCGCGCGCGACGCGGCCGCTGAAGATGTCGGTCACCGCGATCGAGGACTGGCTGCGCGATCCCTACACGATCTACGCAAAGCACATTTTGCGGCTCGACGCGCTCGACCCCGTCGACATGCCGCTGTCGGCCGCCGACCGTGGCTCGGCGATCCACGATGCGCTCGGCGAGTTCACGGAAAGCTATGCCACGCGCCTGCCCGACGATCCCGCGCGCGTGCTGCGCGCGATCGGCGAAAAGTATTTTGCGCCGCTGATGGAGCGCCCCGAAGCGCGGGCGCTATGGTGGCCGCGCTTCCAGCGCATCGCGCGCTGGTTCGGTGAATGGGAGACGGTACGCCGCGACGTGATCGAGGTCATCACGGCGGAGACGCGGGGCGAGATCTCGATCAGGCTCGACCACGACCGCAGCTTCCAGCTCTCCGCCCGCGCCGACCGCATCGAGCGGCGCCAGGGCGGCAGCTATGCCATCCTCGACTACAAGACCGGGCAGCCGCCGACCGGCAAGCAGGTCCGCATGGGCCTGTCGCCGCAGCTCACCCTCGAAGCGGCGATCCTGCGCGAGGGCGGATTTCCAGACATCGACGCGGGTTCGTCCGTCAGCCAGCTCGTCTATGTGCGCCTGAGCGGCAACAATCCGCCGGGCGAGGAGCGCATCCTCGAGCTCAAGTATAGGCAAGGCGACGAGCCGCAGCCGCCTGACACGGCCGCCGCCGAAGCACGGGCCAAGCTCGAGGCGCTGATCCGCGCCTTCGAGGACGAGAATCAGGCGTATACCTCGCTGAACCTGCCGATGTGGACCAACCGCTACGGCACCTATGACGACCTCGCCCGGATCAAGGAATGGTCCGCGGCCGGCGGCCTGGGGATCGAGGAATGGTGAAGCTGCCGCGTCCCATTCCCGACGAGGTGCGTGCGCGGCAGGCGCGCGCGTCCGATCCGACCGCGTCGGCGTTCGTGTCGGCCAATGCCGGCTCTGGCAAGACCCATGTGCTGGTGCAGCGGGTGATCCGCCTGCTGCTGTCGGCCGTGCCGCCGGAAAAGATTCTCTGCATCACCTTCACCAAGGCCGCCGCCGCGAACATGGCCGAGCGCGTGTTCACGACGCTCGGTCATTGGGTGACGCTGGACGACAACGCGCTCGACGCGGCGATTAAGGCGGTCGGCATCCCACATCCCGATCGAAAACTACGCCGCGAAGCACGAAAGCTTTTCGCCTGCGCGCTGGAGACGCCGGGCGGATTGAAGGTGCAGACCATCCACGCGCTCTGCACCCGGCTGCTCCAGCAATTTCCGTTCGAGGCCAATGTTCCCGCGCGCTTTGCCGTGATCGACGAGCGCGACCAGACCGACATGATGGAGCGCGCCAATCTGAAGGTGCTGCTGGAAGCCGCGCGCGATCCGGAGACCGTCACTGGCCGCGCGCTGCTGACCGCGATGGCGAGCGCGGCCGACGTCACTTTCAAGGAGGTCGTGCGCGAGGCCTGTCTCAGCCGCGATCATTTCATGGCCTGGACCGACGAGGCCGGCAACGCCGGGGCAGCTGCTGAGCAGATGGCGGCGGTGCTGGGCGTGGAGGCGAGCGATCGGATCGAGGACGTCGAGACGGAAATTCTCGACGGTCCATTCCTGCCGCGGTCGCGCTGGGACGACATCGCCTTCGCGCTGGAGGACGGCAGCAAGTCCGACAACGACCAGGCCAGCCGGCTCCGCGAGGCCAAGGTGTTTTCCGGCGCCGCGCAGGTCGATGCCTATCTCGGCGTCTTCCTCACCGACGAAAAACTGCCGCGCAAGGCGGTGCTGACCAAGAAGTTTGGCGATCACAACCCATCTGTCGCCCGGCTGTTCGAGAACGAGGTGCAGCGCCTCAGCGGATTGATCGAGAAGCGCCGCGCGGTGACCATGCGCGACCGCACCGCGGCGCTGCTGCACATCGCGACCGCGGCCGCGGCGAACTACCGCCGCGAGAAGCAGGAGCGCGGGCTGCTCGACTACGACGACCTCATCGACAAGACGCTGGCGATGCTGAACCGCGTCGCTTCAGGCTGGGTGCATTACAAGCTCGACCGTGGCGTCGATCACGTCCTGATCGACGAAGCCCAGGACACAAGCCCGCGGCAATGGGATATCGTCGCGCACATCATTTCCGAGTTCACGGCGGGCGAAGGCGCACGCGAAGGACTGAACCGCACGGTCTTCGCCGTCGGCGACGAGAAGCAGTCGATCTTCTCGTTCCAGGGCGCCGACCCGCGCGAATTCGACGCGCGCAAGCGAGAGTTGGACCGTAAATTCACCTCGGCTGGACTGAAATTCGATCCAGTCGCCTTTACCTATTCGTTCCGGTCCGGCGCGGAAATCCTGCATTCCGTCGACCATGTGTTTCGCGAACCGGCGATCTACAAAAGCATTCACTCGATCGACATCGGCCACCCGCTGCACAATGCGCTCAGTGATGCCGGTCCGAGCGTCGTCGAGCTCTGGGATCTGGCCGTCGCCGACGACAGGCAGGAGATCGAGGGTTGGCGCGCGCCATTCGACGGCGTCGCTGCCACCAGCCCCGAAGTCAAGCTCGCGCGCCGCATCCAGACCGAGATCAAACGGCTGGTCGAGAGCGGCACGCTGACCGGGCACGAAGGTGAGCGCCGGCCGCTGCGTTATGGCGACATGCTGATCCTGGTGCGCCGGCGCGGCAATGCGTTCGACGCCGTGATCCAGGCGCTGAAGCACGCCAATGTTCCGGTCGCCGGCGCCGACCGGCTGAAGCTCACCGAGCACATCGCGATCATCGACCTGATGAACCTTGCGGACGCGCTGCTGCTGCCGCAGGACGATCTTGCGCTCGCGGTTGCGCTGAAGAGCCCGCTGTTCGGGCTCGATGACGACGACCTGTTTCAGTTGGCCCACGGCCGTAAGGGATCGCTGCGCCGCGCGCTTGCCGAACATGCAGCCACAAGCGAGACGTTCGCCACGGCACTGCGGCGGCTTGAAGCCTGCGAGGCGCGGTCGCGCGACGAGACTCCGTTCGCCTTCTACGCCTGGCTGCTCGGCGGCGACGGCGGACGCGCGCGCATCCTGCGTCGGCTCGGCCATGAGGCCAACGACGCGCTCGACGAGTTTCTGGAGCTGGCGCTGAATTACGAGCGCAAGGCACCGGCCTCGCTGCAAGGCTTCATGGCCTGGCTGCGCTCGGCCGATACCGAGGTGAAGCGCGACATGGAGATCTCGCGCGACGAGGTGCGGGTCATGACGGTGCACGGCGCCAAGGGCCTGGAAGCCTCCGTCGTGTTCATGGTCGACACGACATCATCGCCCGCGGACTCGCAGCGGGTCCGGCTGATCCACGTGCCGCGCGGCAATGGCAGCGAGGTCGTGGTCTGGGCCGGGCGCAAGGCCGATGATCCCAAGCCCGTCGCCGACGCACGCAAGGCCTTGATCGAGGAGACCGAGGACGAGTATCGCCGCCTGCTCTATGTCGCGATGACGCGCGCGGCCGATCGGCTGATCGTCGGCGGCTGCATGCCCGGCAACATGAAGACGGTGCGCAAGCTGAGCTGGTACGACCTCATCGACACCGGGCTCACCGGCTCGGGCCTGGACAGGCAGACGATCGAGACGCCGCTCGGTAAGGTGACCCGATTCGCCCGGCCGGAGGATGTCACGGCGCTCGGCACGCCTGCGATGTCGGTGGACCAGAGGGTCGCATTGCCGGCCTGGCTGCGGACACCGGTACCGCGCGAGACCGTCGATGACGACCCCGTGCGCCCTTCCGGCCAGTCGACCGAGGAAGGCCGTAGCGTGCGATCAGGCGAATCGGTGCAGTCGCGCGCGCTGGCGCTGCAACGCGGCACGCTGGTGCACCGGCTGCTGCAGTCCCTGCCCGACATCGCCACTGAGCGTCGGCGCGAGGCCGCGCTTGGCTTCATGGCACGCAACGCGCCCGACTGGACGACGGCCGACCGGACCGCGCTGGCCGACAAGGTGCTCGCCCTGATCGCCGAACCGCGCTTTGCCCCGGTGTTTGCCACCGGCAGCCGTGCCGAGGTCTCGATCGTCGGCCGATTGGACCGGCCTGGGCGGCCGCCAGCGCTGGTGTCGGGGCAGATCGACCGGCTGGTCGTTCGTCCGGACGAGGTTCTGATCGTGGATTTCAAGACCAACCAGGCGGCGCCCAAAAGCGCCGCGGAGGCGCCCGCCGCCTATGTCCGGCAGCTTGCGCTGTACCGGGCGGTGCTGGCGCGGCTTTATCCCCAAAAGCCGATCAGGGCCGTCTTGCTCTGGACCGAGGCCCTTGAATATATGGAGATTTCAGCCCCCGCGCTGGACGCGGCGCTGGCATCCCTTCATCTCAGTGTGAGCGTCCTTGACCCGGCAAGGGGCCGTTCATAGGTTGACGCCATGATCCCAAGCGCGATTCCCATGCGCGCCGATTCTTTCAACCGAGTGAGGTACTCCAATGGCCGTTAGCAAGGTTTCCGACGCCGATTTCGAAGCCGAAGTGCTCAAGGCGAACGGCCCCGTGGTCGTCGATTTCTGGGCCGAATGGTGCGGCCCTTGCCGCATGATCGCACCCGCGCTCGACGAGATCGCCGGCGCGATGGGCGACAAGGTCAAGATCGTGAAGCTCAACGTCGACGAGAGCCCGAAGACCGCGTCGAAATACGGCGTGATGTCGATCCCGACGCTGATGATCTTCAAGGGCGGCGAGATGGCCTCCCGCCAGGTCGGCGCGGCGCCGAAGGCGAAGCTGCAGCAGTGGATCACGTCCGCGGTCTGATCCGCCGCGCGTGTAACCGAGAATTCTTCAACGGCCGGCTACACGCCGGCCGTTTTATTTTTGCTCGACGGCAATCATGCCGATCTCGTTTCGGCGAGTTTGGCGAGACTGGCGAGAACATCGGGAAAGTCCGACGCGACAGCCGGACCGATCTCGGACGCTTGCGGTCCTCGCGCGTCGACGGCGTAAACGATCCGCGTGCGCTTCGGTCCAAGAGAATCGACAAGAGCTTCGATGCGATGGGCGACCTTGATGACGAGGTCGCCGACTCGCGTTTCGTCGATGAAGCACGCGTTCTCGCGGACCTCGATCAGCTGCGAGCGCAGCGCCTCCTCGCCGGGAGGCTTCATCGTGAACCAGGTCCCGGCCGCAAATGGCCCGTCAATGTCGATCTGCTCGATACCTGCGTTCCAGGTTTTCCAACCCGGCACGTCGCGGAGAATGCTCCAGATCGTCTCCGGGGCTGCCGATGTCTCGATAGCATATTCGTGTCGCCAGACATCTCCGTCATCCATGGCGCGCTCCCTCTTTGTTATGTACGCCGATAATGAGCGCGCTTCTCAAGAAGTCCAACCGTAGCCCGGATGGAGCGTAGCGTAATCCGGGGCGGCCGTCGCTTATGGCAAGATTCCCGGATTGCGCTTCGCTCCATCCGGGCTACAGAGCCGTCTGCTTGATCCAACCGGTCGCCAGCGCATTTGCCAGTTCCGGCTGATTGTTGCGGCGCGCGAGCGCGGCCATCGGCTCATGATCGTAAGCGATCTGGCGGAACGTCACCTGCCAAACACCGTCAACGAGCTCAAGAATCGCGTAGCGCGCGTGCGGCGTGCCGGCTTCGACGACATGCGGGAATGGATGCACGTCGCGATAGCCGGGGCTGCCGACGCTGCCGGGATTGACGATCAGCCGGCCGTCGCGCAACCGCACCGCGCGGGCGAGATGCGTGTGCGCGCAGAGGATCAGCGATTGCGTGATGCCTTGCGCGAACTGCTCGATGCGGTCGAGCGGCGATAACGCCACCGTGCCGTCGGGATGCACGGTATCGAGCCAATAGACTTCATCGTCATCGGGCGTCGCGTGGCAAAGGAAGACCTGCTCACGAAACACCCGCGTCATCGGCTGCGCGCGCAGCCAGTCGAGTTGCGCGGCATTGAGCGCTGCATGGGCCGGACGGTCCCATGAGCCCATCTTTTCCGGCGGGCGGTCGAGCAGATAGCGGTCGTGATTGCCGAGCACCTGCACGGCGTCGAGCTGCATCAGGATCTCGATGGTCCGGCGCGCATCGAGCGGGCCGCTCAGCATGTCGCCGAGATTGACAATGTCGGCGATGCCCTGCGCGCGGATGTCGGCGAGCACCGCCTCCAGCGCGAGATGGTTTCCGTGGACGTCGGCAATCGCGGCGAAGCGCATTGAGATTCCTGTAGGCCGGATGGAGCGAAGCGTAATCCGGGGCCTTGATCGTTTGTGGCGCGATTCCCGGATTGCGCTTCGCTCCATCCGGGCTACGCAACCTCTATGCAGGAGGCGTGCCGTTGATGCCCAGCACGTGGCCGGCGAGATAAAGCGAACCGGTGATCAGGATGCGCGGCGGCACCTCGTAGGCGAGCTTCGCCAAGCCACGCAGTGCGGCTTCGATGCCGGGCGCGGTCTCGACCCGCATGCCGAGGCTGCGCGCGGCATCCGCGAGGCGGTCGACCGGCATCGCATTCTCGGTGTCGGGGATCGGCACCGCGATGATGTGACGGGTCAGGCCGGCGAAATTGGCGAGAAAACCTTCCGCGTCCTTGTTGGCCATCATGCCCGCGATCACGACCAGCGGCCGCGAGACCCGCTCTTCGAGATCGCCGAGCGCGGCCGCCGCGACGCGCCCGCCTTCGGCATTGTGGCCGCCGTCGAGCCAGATATCCGAGCCCTGCGGTCCGAGCGCGAGCAGCTCGCCCGAGGTGATGCGCTGCATCCGCGCCGGCCATTCGGCGCCGACGATGCCCGCCTCGAAGGCCGCCTGGTTGACCTTGAAACTCGGGATCGCGCGCAGCGTCGCGATCGCAAGGCCGGCATTGTCGAACTGGTGGCGGCCGAACAGGCGCGGCGCCGCCAGATCCATCAGGCCGCGATCGTCGGAATAGACCAGACGCCCGTGCTCGACATTGACGTGCCAGCTCTCGCCCGCGGCAAACAGCGGCGCGCGCATGCGCCTAGCCTGCGCCTCGATCACCGCCATCGCCTCGCCCGTCTGCTCGGCGCAAACCACGGGCACGCCGCGCTTGATGATCGCCGCCTTCTCGCCGGCGATGGAGGTCAGCGTATCGCCGAGAAACTCCATGTGGTCCATGCTGACAGGCGTGATCACGCACGCCGCCGGCGTGTCGATCACATTGGTCGAATCGAGCCGGCCGCCGAGGCCGACTTCGAGCAGCACGACATCGGCCGGGTTCTGCGCGAACAGATGGAAGGCAGCCGCGGTCTTCAGCTCGAACACGGTCGCGGCTTCGCCGGCATTGACCCGCTCGACCTCTTCCAGCGCCGCGCGCAATTCGTCGTCGCCGACGAGCACCCCGCTGCCGACGCGGCCGAGACGGAAGCATTCGTTGATGCGGACGAGATAGGGCGAGGTGTAGGCATGGACACGCAGGCCGGCGGCCTCCAGCGTCGCGCGCAGATAAGCGAGCGTCGAGCCCTTGCCGTTGGTGCCGGCGATATGAATCACCGGCGGTAGCTTGCGTTCAGGGTGGCCAAGCCGCTCGAGCAGGCGGTGCATCCGCTCCAGCCCGAGATCGATGCGCTTCTGATGCAGGGCCGACAGCCGCCCGATCAATTCACCGAGCGGCGGCTTTGCGCTGTCAGAGGACGCGTTCACGCGTGCGGCGCGGCCGGCGCGGTCTCGGCGGCCGAGACGATCTGCGCCGGACTGACCACCGGCTGCACCGATTTCGATGCGCCTTCCTGCGCCGGCGCCTTGGTCAGCAGGCGGCAGAGCCGCGCCAGGGTCGGGCGCAGCTCGTGACGATGCACGACCATGTCGACCATGCCATGATCCTTCAGATATTCGGCGCGCTGGAAGCCTTCCGGCAATTTCTCGCGGATGGTCTGCTCAATCACGCGCGCGCCGGCAAAACCGATCAGCGCACCGGGCTCGGCGATCTGGACGTCACCCAGCATCGCATAGGACGCGGTGACGCCGCCGGTGGTCGGGTTGGTCAGCACGACGATGTAGGGCTGTTTCGCCTCGCGCAGCATCTGCACCGCGACGGTGGTGCGCGGCATCTGCATCAGCGACAGGATGCCTTCCTGCATGCGCGCGCCGCCGCTCGCGGCGAACACGATGAACGGCGATTTCTTCTCGACCGCGAGCTCGAGCCCGCGCACGATGGCTTCGCCCGCGGCCATGCCGAGCGAGCCGCCCATGAAATCGAAATCCTGCACGGCGACGACGATGGCGGCGCCTTCGAGCTTGCCGTAGCCGACCTTGATCGCGTCGTTGAGGTTAGTTCGCGCGCGGGCATCCTTGATGCGGTCGACGTATTTCTTCTCGTCACGGAACTTGAGCGGATCGGGCGTGACGTCGGGCAGCGCGACGTCGTACCAGGTCTCGTTGTCGAAGATCGACTTCAGACGCGCCACCGCGCCCATGCGCATGTGGTAGTTCGAGCCGGGGATGACGAACTGGTTGGCCTCGACGTCCTTGTAGAACACGAGCTGCCCGGAATCCGGGCACTTGATCCACAGATTCTCCGGCGTCTCCCGCCGCAGCATGTTGCGGATCTTCGGCCGGACCACATTGGTAAGCCAGTTCATGGTTTGCTCCGATGTGCGAGCCCCGCGGAAGGGCCGCCTGAAGGGATATATGGCGGCCGGGCCCCTGCCCGGCAAGCCGCCGTGTTCGCCCGCCCCAGAAGCGGAATTATGGCCTACTCCGCCGCCTGTTTCGCGCCCTTGACGCCCTGGGCCAGGGCCGCGGTCAGCTCGGCTACCGCGTTAACGGTTTTGGCGGTCGCCCGGCCCTCGGCGTCGAGGCTGTTCTTGAGCGCGTCGACCAACGCGGTGCCGACCACCGAACCATCGGCCTTCTCGGCAATGGCGCGCGCCGCCTCCGGCGTGCGGATGCCAAAACCAACGCAGATCGGCAGCTTGGTATGCCGCTTGATGCGCGCGACAGCTTCACCGACGGCATTCGCGTCCGCCGCCGCGGCACCGGTGATACCGGCGATAGAGACGTAGTAGACAAAGCCTGATGTGTTCGCGAGCACCGCGGGCAGGCGCTTGTCGTCGGTGGTCGGGGTCGCGAGGCGAATGAAGTTCAGGCCCGCCTTCAGCGCGGGAATGCAGAGCTCGTCGTCTTCCTCCGGCGGCAAATCGACGATGATCAGGCCGTCAACGCCTGATGTCTTGGCATCGGCCAAGAACTTGTCGACGCCGTAAATGTAGATCGGATTGTAGTAGCCCATCAGCACCAGCGGCGTGACGTTGTCGTCCTTGCGGAAGTCGCGCACCAGTTCCAGCGTCTTCTTCAAGGTCATGCCGTTCTTGAGCGCGCGCAGACCTGCCGCCTGAATCGAAGGACCATCGGCCATCGGATCGGTGAAGGGAATGCCGAGTTCGATGACGTCGGCGCCTGCCTTGGGCAGCGCCTTGACGATATCGAGCGACGTCGTGAGATCGGGATCGCCGGCCATCACATAGGTGACGAAGGCCGAGCGGCCTTGCTTCTTCAGTTCGGCAAAACGGGTGTCGATACGCGTGGTCACTTGCTCTTGCCCCTCAGGATGTCGCCGACCTGCGGGACGTCCTTGTCGCCGCGGCCGGAGAGATTGACGACCATCAGGTGATCTCTCGGCCGCTTCGGCGCGAGCTCCATCACCTTGGCGATGGCATGCGCGGGCTCGAGCGCGGGGATGATGCCTTCCAGCCGCGACAGCAACTGGAATGCTGCGAGCGCCTCGTCATCGGTCGCCGAGAGATAGTTGACGCGGCCGATCTCGTGCAGCCAGGAATGCTCGGGGCCGATGCCGGGATAGTCGAGGCCGGCGGAGATCGAATGCGCGTCCTGGATCTGGCCGTCCGCATCCATCAAGAGATAAGTGCGGTTGCCGTGCAGCACGCCGGGACGGCCGCCCGCGATCGAGGCCGCATGCAGTTGCGTGAGCCCATGGCCGGCGGCTTCGACGCCAAAGATTTCGACGGAGGGATCATCGAGGAACGGATGAAACAGGCCCATCGCGTTCGAACCGCCGCCGATGCAGGCGACCAGCGAATCCGGCAGGCGTCCCTCGACCTCCTGCATCTGCGTCTTGGTCTCGTTGCCGATGATCGACTGGAAGTCGCGCACCAGCGTCGGATAGGGATGCGGGCCCGCCACCGTGCCGATGCAATAGAACGTGTTGTGCACGTTGGTGACCCAGTCGCGCAGCGCCTCGTTCATGGCGTCCTTCAGCGTGCGCGTGCCCGACTGCACCGGGACCACGGTTGCGCCCAGCATCTCCATGCGGATGACGTTGGGCTGCTGCCGCTCGACGTCGACGGCGCCCATATAGACCACGCATTCGAGGCCAAAGCGCGCGCACAGCGTCGCGGTGGCGACACCGTGCTGACCGGCGCCGGTCTCGGCGATGATGCGCTTCTTGCCCATGCGCCGTGCCAGCATGATCTGGCCGAGCACGTTGTTCACCTTGTGCGAGCCGGTGTGGTTGAGCTCTTCGCGCTTCAGATAGATTTTTGCGCCGCCGAGATGCTCGGTCAGGCGCTCGGCGAAATAGAGCGGCGAGGGCCGGCCGACATAATTCTTGAGATAGCCGTTCATCTCGGCCTGGAACGCCGGATCGGCCTTGGCCGCCGTGTAGGCCTTCTCCAGATCCAGGATCAGCGGCATCAGGGTTTCGGCGACGAAGCGGCCGCCGAAAATGCCGAAATGCCCGCGCTCGTCGGGACCGCTGCGGTAGGAATTTGGTTTGGCGATGTTCATCGAACGCTCAACTCTTGACTTGCATCTTGGGTGGCGCGCGCGGCGCGAATGAAGGCCTTGATCATCTCGGGATCCTTGACGCCGGAGGCGCTCTCGACACCGGAGGAGACGTCGACGCCGCCGGCGCGCGTGACCCGAAGAGCCTCGGCGACGTTGTGGGCATCAAGTCCGCCCGAGACCATATACGGCAGCTTGAGTTCCAGGTTTTCGAGCAGATGCCAATCGAAGGCCGCGCCGAGGCCGCCCGGACGTGTCGCGTCCTTTGGCGCACGCGCGTCGAACAGGATGCGATCGGCAACCTCTGCGTAGCCAGGCAGCACGGCGAGATCGGCGGCGGTTGCGACCGGCACCGCTTTCATCACCGGACGGCCGAACCGCTGCTTGATGTCGCGCAGGCGCGCGACGCTCTCCTTGCCGTGGAGCTGAAGGATATCCGGCGACAGCGCGTCCATGATGTTGTCGAGCGTGGCGTCATCGGCATCGACCGTGAGCGCGACCTTGATCGCGCGCCGCTTCACCTGGCGGCCGAGGTCGCGGCCAAGCTCCAGAGAGACGTGCCGCGGCGACGGCGGAAAGAACACGAACCCCACCATGTCGGCGCCGGCGTCGAGCGCTGTTTCGAGCGTCTCGCGCGTGGACAGGCCGCAGATTTTGACGAGCAGGGACATGGTCTCAAAGCAGGTGAAGGCCGCGGGTCTGCGGCCGGAAAACCGGGTTTTCGGTTGCGGCCGCTTCTACAACGTCGCGCGCTGCTTGTCTCGCCCGATGGGCCCGTAAAGGCCCACCCCGGAGGGAACGGGGAGGCGCTGGGGCTCGGGCTTCGCTGCGGCCGCCTGGGCCCGCAGATCGGCCAGTTCGGTCCTGGCAGCCCGTGCATCCGCATCATTCCGGCGCGCCGCGCGCCGCCAGTGCCGCTGGCCGAGCCAGACCGCGCAGCCGCCCGCAACGACCCCGAGGGCCGCCACCAGGATGAGGAGCAGGAACAGCGGCAGCGTCACCGAGAATGACGGGTCGTTCGTAATGAAGGGGTCGAAAGAGACCGTGACGAAATGCCGGTTGGCGACGGCGAAGGTCACCAGGATCAGGCCCAGCGGAATCACGATCAGCGCGGTCAGGAACTTTCGCATCTCGCTTCGCTCGCCTTGAATCAAGCTTCCGGCCGCATCTCTCGCGACCGCGGAAAACCCTGACGCCGGCCTCAGTCTGGCGCGCCTGGATCCGGATGGTCGCGGTTCAGCCGTTCGCGCATTTCCTTGCCGGTCTTGAAGAACGGAACGCTCTTCTGATCGACGGGTACATGGGCGCCGGTGCGCGGATTGCGCCCTGCGCGCGCAGGGCGATGCTTGACCGAGAAGGCACCGAAGCCGCGCAACTCGACGCGATCACCGCGCGCGAGAGCCGCTACGATCTCTTCGAGAATCGCATTCACAATGTTCTCGACATCCCGCTGGTACAGATGCGGGTTGTGCTCGGCGATACGCTGAACAAGTTCGGATTTGATCATCGAGAGATAGGACCCGGAAGCGTGCGGATGACCATTTCCGTGAAAATACCGTGATCTGTCAAGACGCCAAATGAAGGTTGAGCGTCGGGAAAATGCGTGACAAATGCCGAAAAAGCGGGCTGACCCGTCACCCGCCAGACGGGAAAAGCCTCTGAAGCTCGCCCGGTTCCATCAATTTGACGCAGCCGGCTGCCACAGGGCCAGCATTCCATCCATTCCAAGTCGATCGACGGCCTGCGCGACGCCGGTTTGCCCGATCTGATGCGCAATCGAGCCTAAACCAAGCGCTTCCAGCGTGACGACAGCAGCCGTTTTGAGGAATGGCAGATCGCCAAAGCGGGGCTGGAGCTTGTAATCGCGGACGGTGAGGCCCTTCTTGACGCCCTTCTGCTCGACCAGCCAGGTCACCGCGGTCTTCTCGTCGCCGAGCTGATCGATCAGCTTGAGATCGATCGCCTGGCGTCCGGTGAAGACGCGGCCATCGGCGACTTTTTCGAGCTGCGTGTCATCCATGCCACGCCGCTCCTTCACCAATCCCTTGAACCAGGCATAGGAATCCTTCACCAGCGCATCGAGCGCGGCGCGTGCCTCGGGGCTGGTCGGCTCAAAACCGTTCGGCGCGGCCTTCAGCGGCGAGGATTTCACCTCCTCGACCTTCACGCCGACGGTCTTCAGCAGCTCCGTGACGTTGGGAAACTGGAACAGCACGCCGATCGAACCGACCAGCGAGCTCTGCTGGGCGATGATGTGGTCGCTCGCAATCGCGGTGATGTAACCGCCGGACGCCGCGAGGCCTTCGACCACGACGACGAGCGGCTTCTTCGCCTTCAACCTCACAAGCGAGTCATAAAGCTGCTCGGAGCCGGCGGTGGTGCCACCCGGCGAGTTGATGTGAATGATGACGGCGGCGGCCTGCGAGTTCTCCAGTCGCTCCAGCGCCTGGGTGCGCTCGGAGTCGCTGCGGATCAGGCCATCGATCTGGACCCGCGCGATCGAGCCGGCGGATGCGAACGTGCCGCGCGCACCGGGTGTTGCGATCAGCGCGAAGCCCGCAATCGCCGCGATCGCGATCAGCGCAGCCAGCACGCGCCAGAACGTCAGCTTGCGACGAATCCTGCGACGATCGACGATGATGTCCGAATCGAGCGACATCGGAATATCTCCAAATGAAAGGCTGGGCGCGTTGTGCCGTCACAGCGTGACCATTGGCTTATCTGGATACATCAATTGCGGCGTAATTTGAAGAAAACAAGGCTGGGGTAGCCCGGATGGAGCGCAGCGCAATCCGGGACCGCTTTCGATCGTGGCGAGGCCCCGGATTTCGCTGCGCTCCATCCGGGCTACAAGCCGCAAACAAAAAAGCCCCGGCGCGAACCGGGGCTTTGATGGTTGCGAAACAGGCGTTTCGCTTACTTGTCGCGGTTCTTGAGCGCGGTGCCGAGGATGTCACCGAGCGTCGCCCCCGAATCGGAGGAGCCGTACTGCGCGATGGCTTCCTTCTCTTCGGCGACTTCGAGCGCCTTGATCGACACCTGGACCTTGCGGGCCTTCTTGTCGAACTGGATCACGCGGGCATCGACCTTCTCGCCGACGGCGAAGCGCTCGGCGCGCTGGTCGTTGCGATCACGGGCGAGCTCCGAACGCTTGATGAAGGTCGAGAAGTCGGTACCGGTGATCTTCACCTCGATGCCGCTTTCCTTCACTTCGAGCACTTCGCAGGTCACGACCGCGCCCTTCTTGACATCGCCCGGCTCGGCGAAGGGGTCGCCTTCGAGCTGCTTGATGCCGAGCGAGATCCGCTCCTTCTCGACGTCCACATCGAGCACCACGGCTTTCACCACGTCGCCCTTCTTGTAGTTGTCGATCACCTGCTCGCCCGGAAGCTTCCAGTCGAGGTCGGAGAGATGGACCATGCCGTCGACGTCGCCCTCGAGGCCCAGGAACAGACCGAACTCGGTCTTGTTCTTGACCTCGCCCTCGACCACCGAACCGGTCGGGTGACCTTCGACGAAGACCTCCCACGGGTTGCGCATGGTCTGCTTGAGGCCGAGCGAGATGCGGCGCTTGACGGAATCGACTTCCAGCACCTGCACTTCGACTTCCTGCGAGGTCGAAACGATCTTGCCGGGGTGCATGTTCTTCTTGGTCCACGACATCTCGGAGACGTGGATCAGGCCTTCGATGCCCGGCTCGAGCTCGACGAACGCACCGTAGTCGGTGATGTTGGTGACGCGGCCGGTGAAGCGGGCACCCAGCGGGTACTTGGCTTCGATGCCCTGCCACGGATCGTCCAGCAGCTGCTTCATGCCCAGCGAGATGCGGTGCGTCTCGTGGTTGATCTTGATGATCTTGACCTTCACGGTCTGGCCGATCGAGAGCACCTCGGTCGGGTGGTTGACGCGGCGCCACGCGATGTCGGTGACGTGCAGCAGACCGTCGATACCGCCGAGATCAACGAACGCACCATAATCGGTGATGTTCTTGACCACGCCGTCGATGACCTGACCCTCTTCGAGGTTCTGCACCAGCTCCTGACGCTGCTCGGCGCGGGTCTCTTCGAGAACCGTGCGGCGGGAGACGACGATGTTGCCGCGGCGGCGATCCATCTTGAGGATCTGGAACGGCTGCGAGTTGTTCATCAGCGGCGCAACGTCGCGGATCGGACGGATGTCGACCTGCGAGCGCGGCAGGAAGGCCACGGCACCGTCGAGGTCGACGGTGAAGCCGCCCTTGACCTGGTTGAAGATGACGCCGTTGACCTTCTCGTTGTTCTGGAAGGCCTTCTCGAGCTTGCCCCAGCTCTCCTCGCGGCGCGCCTTGTCGCGCGACAGCACGGCTTCGCCGAGGGCGTTCTCGATGCGATCGAGGAACACTTCGACCTCGTCGCCGACCTTGATCTCGCTGTCACGGCCGGGGCCGGAAAATTCGCGCAGGGCAACGCGGCCCTCGGTCTTCAGGCCGACGTCGATGACGGCCATGTCTTTCTCAATTGCAACCACCTTGCCCTTGACGACGGAGCTTTCCTGCAGGTTGCCACCTGCGAAGGACTCGTCGAGCATCGCGGCGAAATCGTCACGCGACGGGCTATAGGTATCAGCAGAAGTCGAAGCCATTTGTTCTCCAGTTGCGGATGTCGTGCCGGCCGTTGGGTTCATGGGCGCATCGCACACGCAGTGTCGGAAGGTCCGCAAGACCTTCGAGCGACCGCTCGCTGCTCCGGCATGGAGGCGGAGCAGCGGAGGCGGGCCGGCTGAGGCCCGCGCGTTCGATACGTGGAAATCTTGGTCCGGAGCCTGGATCGCGCCGGGCCCAAACAGGGGACCGGGGTATCGACCTCAAAGAGCGGGAGCGGGCGCTTCCTCCAATGACGGCGGCGGCTTAACCCCGCGACCGGCCCGCTCGGACGGCCTCGATAATGTCGATGGCGGCCCGGACGCCGCCTTCTATATCCAGTTGGGAGTTATCTAGCAAGTAAGCATCCGGGGCCGGTTTCAAGGGCGCAATCGGCCGGTTCTTGTCGCGCTCGTCGCGCCGGATGATGTCGGCGAGCACCGCCGCCTCGTCCGCCTCCTCGCCCCTCGCCTTGGCCTCCATGGTCCGGCGGCGGGCGCGGACCTTGGGATCGGCGACCACGAAGATCTTCACGTCGGCATGGGGGCAGATCACGGTTCCAATGTCCCGGCCGTCGAGCACGGCGCCGGGCGGATCGGCGGCGAATTGCCGCTGGAAATTGAGCAGGACCTCGCGAACCCTGGGGATCGCCGAGACGATCGAGGCGCCCTCGCCGGCCTCTTGGGTCTTCAGGGCGGGATTGCCGAACTTTTCGGGATCAAGCTCCAGCGCAGCCTGCACCGCAGCCACCTCGTCCCGGAGATCGTGACCGGATTCCATCAAGGCATAGGCCACCGCGCGGTAGATGACGCCGGTATCGAGATGACGATAGCCGTAATGATGGGCGAGGCGCTTGCCGAGCGTCCCCTTGCCCGAGGCCGCGGGCCCGTCGATGGCGATGATCATGAAAACTCGGCCCCTAGCGAACGCATCATCGGGATGAAGTCCGGGAAACTGGTGGCGATGAAGGCGGTGTCGTCGACGGTCACGGGTTGGTCGGAGGCGCAGCCCATCACCAGCGCGGACATCGCGATGCGATGATCCATGTGCGTGGCGACAGTGCCGCCGCCCGGAACGTGGCCGCGCCCCTCGACGATCAGATCGTCACCGGAGACCTCGACTTTCACGCCGTTGACACGGAGCATGGCGGCGGTGGCCTCCAGGCGGTCGGATTCCTTGACCCGCAGCTCGTGCAGGCCGCGCATGATCGTCGTGCCCTCGGCGAAGGAGGCCGCCACCGCCAGCACGAGATATTCGTCGATCATCGACGGCGCGCGCTCCGGCGGCACCTCGACGCCACGCAGTTTCGACGCGCGTACGCGCAGCTGCGCCATCGGCTCGCCGGCATCGCCGCGGACTTCGCTTTCCTCGATCGAGGCGCCCATTTCACGCAGCGTGGTGAACAGGCCGGTGCGCAGCGGATTGGTCATCACGTCGGACAGGACGACATCGGAGCCTTCGACGATCAGCGCCGCGACGACCGGGAAGGCCGCCGAAGAGGGATCGGCGGGCACCACGACGGTGGCGCCATGCAGCTCGGGCTGGCCAATCAGCGTGATGCGGCGGCCGTGCTGCCCCTCCTGCGCGGAGGTGATGTCGGCGCCAAAGTGCTTCAGCATCAGTTCGGTATGGTCGCGGCTGGCCTCGGTCTCGATCACCGTCGTGGTGCCGGGCGCGGCCAAGCCCGCCAGCAGCACGGCCGATTTGATCTGGGCCGAGGCGACCGGGGTCTTGTAGGTGATCGGCAGCGGATCGCGCGCGCCCTGGACGGTCAGCGGCAGACGGCCGCCCTCGCCGCCGGACACCACTTTGGCGCCCATTTTCTCGAGCGGATCGAGGATCCGGCGCATGGGGCGGCTGCGCAGCGAGGCATCGCCGTCGAAAACCGCCGAAATCGGGCAGCCGGCGACGGCGCCCATGACGAGCCGGCAGCCGGTGCCGGAGTTGCCGAAATCAAGCGGCGCCCTGGGCTCGGCGAAGCCGGCAACGCCCACGCCGTTCACCTTCCAGGCGAAATCGCCGGTACGCTCGACCCTGGCGCCCAGCGCCTGCATGGATTTTGCGGTGTTGAGGACGTCCTCGCCCTCGAGCAGGCCAGAAATCTTGGTCTCGCCGACCGCGAGCGCGCCCAGGATGAGGGCGCGGTGGGAGATCGACTTGTCCCCGGGGACCCGTACTTTCCCGGTCAGGGGACCGCTTGCGCGCGACTGAAGCGGCGTCGGCTTGTCGGAATCAGTCAAGTTTGTGTCCTTGGATAGGCCCGAAACGTCCCTGCGGGGCTCGCGGGGCAGGTACCACAAGGTCTGCCCGCCGTCACGGGCATGTCTTTCTCCCGTAATGCGCTATTGACAGCGGGCCGCCAACTAGCCAAGTGAAACACCGCTTTTCAGACATTCCCAGGATTCCTGCCGTGGCCAAGTCCGAACTCGGAACCAAACGTATTTGCCCGACCACGGGCAAGAAATTCTATGACCTCAACAAGAATCCGGTGATCTCGCCCTATACCGGCGAAGTCGTACCGATCGCGCCAGTGGCGCCGGCTCGCGCAACCCGCGGCGCCGAACCTCGCCACACGCCGGCTGCCGACACCACGCCGGAGCCGGCAGAGGTCGAAGAGGTCTCGCTCGAGGAGGCCGACGCCGAGGAGAACACCGGCAAGGTCAAGGCCGCGGTGCCCGAATCCGAGGACGACATCGAGGTCGACGAGACCATCGAAGACGATGACGACGATGATTCGACCTTTATCGCCGACGACGAAGAGGGCGATGAGGACGTTACCGACATCATTGGTGATGTCGGAGGTGATGAAGAGACTTGAGATCAGCCCTGATCTGTGAAAAAGGGTGCACCGCGCGAGTCACCAGGCTCGCCGGTCGGGAGTGATCCGAAAGGATCGTCCCAATTGGAAGACTAAGGGGCCATAGCTCAGCTGGGAGAGCGCTTGCATGGCATGCAAGAGGTCGGCGGTTCGATCCCGCCTGGCTCCACCAGCCTTCGCTGGCTTCGCCAGCTTCGGCTCGGCAAGCCCATCGTAGCGAAGGCTGTCGCGGCGTAGCCCGAAGGGCGAAGCCGGGCTTTAGCAGATCGAAAGCGGATGTAAGCTCTCCCTCGACAGCTCGGGAGCCTGCCGTGAGATACGTCTACATTCTCGAGAGCCTTGATTCCCTCCATTTCTATGTCGGGATCACTGACGACCTGCGCGCCCGACTGACAAAGCACAATGCCGGCGAGGTGCCACACACGTCGAAATTCGGACCTTGGCGTCTCAAGACTTACATTGCGTTCAGCAACGAGAAGCAGGCCGTCGCGTTCGAGAAGTACCTGAAGTCAGCGTCCGGCCGCGCCTTCGCCAAAAAGCGCCCCTAGCCCCCTACTCCCCGATCACCGCATTCAACCGGTCGCGCAGCGCGACGATCTCGTCCTTCATCGCGACCAGTTCCGAAACCGAGCAATCCGACGCCGCCAGGATCGAATGCGGCACGGCACGCGCTTTTTCCTTCAAGGCGTGGCCCTGCGGGGTCAGCGCGATCAGCACCTGACGTTCGTCCTCGCGCGAGCGTGTGCGCTTGACGAGGTGCGCGGCCTCGAGGCGCTTGAGCAGCGGCGTTAGGGTGCCCGAATCGAGGAACAGCTTTTCGCCGATGTCCTTGACCGGCACGTCGTCGCGCTCCCACAGCACCAGCATCACCAGATATTGCGGGTAAGTCAGGCCGAGCCGGTCGAGCAGCGGCTTGTAGACGCGGTTGAAGGCATGCGCGGCCGAATAGACCGCGAAGCAGATCTGGTTGTCGAGGCGCTGCGGGTCCAGCGCCGATAATTTCCGGGGCATCGAGAATCTCACGCGGTTTCCTCCATTCTGGGACCGGGCGGCCGTACATTCAATTGCGAACAATTAAATGTGAGGCATGCAAATTTCAATTGCGCGCAATCTAATTGTTTGCGATGTAGGTTCCACCCCAACCCGAACACCTGAGGAGACGAAAATGTCCGTGAACGTCCTGTACAAGACCAGCGCCAAAGCCACCGGCGGCCGCGACGGCCATGCGGCGACCCTCGACGGCGCGCTCGACGTCAAGCTCACCACGCCGAAGGAGCTCGGCGGCGGAGGCGGCGCCGGCAACAATCCCGAGCAGCTGTTTGCGGCGGGCTATGCCGCCTGCTTCATCGGCGCGATGAAGTTCGTGGCCTCGCAGGGCGGCCCGAAGGTTCCGGCTGACGCCTCGGTCACCTCCACCGTCGGCATCGGCCCGCGCTCGGCCGGTGGCTTCGGTCTCGACATCGACCTCGCCGTCTCGCTGCCGGGCCTTGCCCGCGCGGAAGCCGAAGCGCTGGTCGAGAAGGCCCACCAGGTGTGCCCCTACTCCAATGCCACGCGCGGCAATGTCGACGTTCGCCTGACGGTCGTCTGATCAAACGGCGGATTGGCTGGCCCGAGATCCCCCTCGGGCCGGCCGCTTTCCTTTGGTTTTGTTGTTTTGCCACGCCGCGGGATTGCACGGCGGCACCGCATACGCCCCTACGCGCCAAGCCATTGCTGGCGCAAAAAAACCTCGCTACGCCTGTGATCAACGACCGACACAGGGGAAGCGAAGGCATGACTGAAGCCGTTTTGGGCGCAATGAGCGGACTGCGCGTCATCGATCTCACGCGCGTGCTTGGCGGTCCCTACTGCACCCAGATCCTCGCCGACCACGGCGCCGACGTGATCAAGGTCGAGCCGCCCGCCGGCGACGAGGTGCGCGACTGGGGCCCTCCGTTCCATGAGGAAGACGCGGCCTATTTCATCGGCATCAACCGCAACAAGCGCTCGATCGGCCTCGACCTCGCCTCCGAGGGCGGCCGAATCGTGCTGCTCAAGATGCTGGAGACCGCCGACGTCCTGATCGAGAATTTCAAGCCGGGCACGCTGGAGAAATGGGGCATCGGCAACGATGTGCTCAGCAAGAAATTCCCGCGCCTGGTGCATTGCCGGATCTGCGGCTTCGGCGCCGACGGTCCGCGCGGCGGCAATCCCGGCTATGACGCCATCATCCAGGCCATGACCGGCATGATCGCGGCGACCGGTTCGCCCGAGAGCGGTCCGATGCGGATCGGCGTGCCGCTGGTCGACATCACCACCGGCCTCTATGCGGCGATCGGCATCCTGATGGCGCTGTCGGAGCGGCAGCGCTCTGGGAAAGGCCAGTTCCTGGAGACGACGCTGTACGAGACCGGCCTCGCCATCATGCATCCGCACACCGCGAATTATTTCATGCACGGCAAGCCGCCGTCGCTCACCGGCAACGAGCATCCCAACCTCGTGCCTTACGCGATCTTCCCGACCAGGACCGACAACATCTTCATCGGTGTCGGCAATGACGGCACCTTCCGCAAGCTTGCCAAGGAGATCGGCAAGCCCGAGCTCGGCACCGATCCGCGCTTTGCCCGCAACAAGGACCGCATCGCCAATCGCGAGGCGCTGCGGGCCGAGTTGGCCGCCGTGTTCAGCCAGCACGAGGCCGAGCCGCTGTGCAATCGTCTGCTCGCCGCCGGCCTGCCCGCAGGTCCCGTGCAGAAGATCGACCAGGCGTTGACGAACGCGCACACGATCGCCCGCGGCGATGTCATCGAGAAGGACTGGTACAAGGGGGTGGCCTCGCCGATCCGGCTCGATCGCAGCAAGCCGAGCCTGCGCCGTCTGCCGCCGAAATTCAGCCAGCACTCGGCGGAGGTGCTCGGCGAGTTCGGCTACTCCAAATCGGAGATCGACGCGATGGTCGAGCAGGGCACCGTCTGCGGCCCCGAGCGCAAGCGCTAAACGCCCTCGCCGCCTCACCCGAGCAAATGCCGCACTGCGGCGCGGGCAC
Source organism: Bradyrhizobium sp. Arg816 (assembly GCF_029989365.1). GTDB lineage: Bacteria > Pseudomonadota > Alphaproteobacteria > Rhizobiales > Xanthobacteraceae > Bradyrhizobium. The sequence continues at coordinate 101,097 of NZ_JAPRAQ010000008.1, forward strand.
GCATGTGCACCGCGAACGGAGGAGGCTGCGCGCTCGGCATTCGCCTATTTGACGGCTTCCCTTTTGGCCGCGCTTGCTGCTTTCGTTTCTCCCGCTTACACAGTCATGTGAACGTCATATGGCGCTGCTAGCGCAAGCGCTTCTTTTTGACGGCCAAGGGAGGTTTACTTGATGGCTCTTCGACACTTTGGGGCGGCTGCCGCAGTTGCGATCACGATCGGCATGGGCGCATCGCCGGCCTTGGCCGTGACCGAAATCCAGTGGTGGCACGCGATGACCGGCGCCAACAACGACGTCATCGTCAAGCTCGCCACCGACTTCAACGCCTCGCAGACCGACTACAAGGTGATCCCGACCTACAAGGGCAACTATCCCGATACGATGAACGCCGGCATCGCGGCGTTCCGCGCCGGCAACGCCCCGCACATCATGCAGGTGTTCGAAGTCGGCACCGCGACCATGATGGCCGCGACCGGCGCCGTAAAGCCCGTCTACAAGCTGATGGCCGAGGCCGGCGAGAAGTTCGACCCCAAGATCTACCTGCCCGCCATCACCGGCTACTACTCGACCTCGAAGGGCGAGATGCTGTCCTTCCCGTTCAACTCGTCGTCGACCGTCATGTGGGTCAACCTCGACGAGCTCAAGAAGGCGAACGTCGATATCCCCAAGACCTGGCCCGAAACGTTCGAGGCCGCCAAGAAGCTGAAGGCTGCGGGTCATGACACCTGCGGCTTCTCCGGCTCCTGGGTCACCTGGGTCAATCTCGAGCAGCTCTCCGCCTGGCACAACGTGCCGCTCGCCAGCAAGGCCAACGGCCTCGACGGTTTCGACACCGTGCTCGAGTTCAACGGCCCGCTCCAGGTCAAGCATCTCGAAACCCTGGTCGAACTCCAGAAGACCAAGACCTACGACTATGCCGGCCGCACCAACACCGGCGAAGGCCGCTTCACCTCCGGCGAATGCCCGATCTACCTGACCTCGTCGGCGTTCTTCGGCAACGTCAAGGCGCAGGCCAAGTTCAACTTCACCGCCGTGCCGATGCCTTACTATCCGGACGCCAAGGGTGCGCCGCAGAACTCGATCATCGGCGGTGCCTCGCTCTGGGTCATGGGCGGCAAGTCGGCCGAGGAATACAAGGGCGTTGCGAAATTCCTGACCTTCCTCTCGGACACCGATCGCCAAGTCTACATCCACAAGGCCTCGGGCTATCTGCCGATCACCAAGGCGGCCTACGCCAAGGCGAAGGAAGAAGGTTTCTACAAGGATCAGCCCTATCTCGAGACCCCGCTGCTCGAACTGACCAACAAGGAGCCGACCGAGAATTCGCGCGGCTTGCGTCTCGGCAATATGGTTCAGCTCCGTGACGTCTGGTCGGAAGAGATCGAGCAGGCGCTGGCCGGCAAGAAGACCGCCAAGCAGGCGCTCGACGCCGCCGTCGAGCGCGGCAACACGATGCTGCGTCAGTTCGAAAAGACCGCCGTCAAGTGAGGCGATGAGCGGCAGGCCGGTAAGCCGGCCTGCCGCTCAGCTGACATCATGCAAAAGCAAGCCATTTTCCAGTCAAAGCTATTGCCCTACGCGCTGGTTGCGCCGCAACTCGCGATCGTCCTGATATTCTTCTACTGGCCTGCGCTGCAGGCGGTCATCCAGTCCTTCCTGCTCCAGGATGCCTTCGGTCTCTCGAGCACCTTTGTCTGGTTCGAGAATTACATCGAGCTGTTCAAAGACCCCGCCTATTTCGAGGCGGTCGTCCGTACGTTCGTCTTTTCGTTCGCCATCGCCGTCTCGTCGCTGTCCTTCGCGCTCTTGCTCGCCGTGATGGCGGACAAGCCGCTGCGCGGCTCAATGCTCTACCGCACGCTGCTGATCTGGCCCTATGCGGTGGCGCCGCCCGTGGTCGGCGTGCTCTGGATCTTCATGCTGCATCCCTCGCTCGGCGTGCTGTCGCGCTATCTGCGCGGCCTGGGTGTCGACTGGAATCCGCTGCTCGACGGCAACCAGGCGGCTGGGCTGATCATCCTCGCCGCGGCGTGGAAGCAGATCTCCTATAATTTCCTGTTCTTCCTCGCCGGCCTGCAAGCCATCCCCCGAAGCGTGTTCGAGGCCGCCGCGATCGACGGCGCCCGTCCGATGCGCCGGTTCTGGACCGTGACCTTCCCGCTGCTGTCGCCCACGATCTTCTTCCTGCTGGTCGTCAACATCGTCTACGCCTTCTTCGACACCTTCGGCATCATCGACACCATGACCCGCGGCGGTCCCGGCACATCGACGGTCACGCTGGTCTACAAGGTCTATTCCGACGGCCTGCTCGGCGGCAATCTCGGCAGCTCCGCGGCGCAGTCGGTGATCCTGATGGTCATGGTGATCGTGCTGACGGGAATCCAGTTCCGCTTCGTCGAACGCAAGGTGACCTACTGATGGTCGAAGAAGAGGGCTTTCGGCGCTACGTCGCCCACGCGATTCTCTGGATCGGGATCGCGATCGTCGCATTCCCGGTCTACATCGCGATCGTCGCCTCGACCCAGGACAACGCCCTGATCGCGAACGGGCAGATGTCGCTGCTGCCGGGCGGCCATTTCTTCGAGGTCTACTACAAGACCATCTTCGTCGGCACGAGCGGCTCGACACGCGAGCCCGTCGGCAACATGATGCTGAACTCGCTGGTGATGGCGCTGGCGATCGCGATCGGCAAGATCGCGATCTCGATCATCTCGGCCTATGCGATCGTGTATTTCCGCTTTCCGTTCCGGATGGCGATCTTCTGGATCATCTTCATCACGTTGATGCTGCCGGTCGAGGTGCGCATCTACCCGACCTACAAGATCGTCGCCGATCTGCACATGCTCGACAGCTATGCCGGCCTCGCGCTGCCGCTGATCGCGTCGGCCACCGCGACGCTGCTGTTCCGCCAGTTCTTCATGACCGTGCCGGACGAGCTGCTGGAGGCCTCGCGCATAGACGGCGCCGGCCCCTTGCGCTTCTTCTGGGATACGCTGCTGCCGCTGTCGCGCACCAATATGGCGGCGCTGTTCGTGATCCTCTTCATCCTCGGCTGGAATCAATATCTCTGGCCGCTGCTGATCACCACGCGCGACGACATGCAGACCATCCAGGTCGGCATCCGCAAGATGATCACCACCACCGACGCGCTGACCGAATGGCCGATCGTGATGGCGACCGCCGTGCTGGCCATGCTGCCGCCGGTGTTCGTCGTCGTCGCCATGCAGAAACTGTTCGTGCGCGGCCTGGTCGAGACGGAAAAGTGAGGGGGCGAGTGGTGAGTAGCGAATGGCGAATGGAAAGCCTTTTGACGGCTCTCGCGTGCATGCCTTCCCAATTCGCCACTCCCCATTCGCCATTCGCTGGAAAAACTCATGGCTAACGTCACCCTGCGCAACGTCCGCAAGACCTACACCGGCGGCTTCGAGGCCATCAAGGGCGTCAATGTCGACGTCGCCGACGGACAGTTCTGCGTGCTGGTCGGCCCTTCCGGCTGCGGCAAGTCCACGCTGCTGCGCATGGTCGCAGGTCTCGAGACCGTCACCGGCGGCGAGATCGACATCGGCGGCCGCGTCGTCAACCAGATCGAGCCCGCCGATCGCGACATCGCGATGGTGTTCCAGAACTACGCGCTCTATCCGCATATGAGCGTCTTCAACAACATGGCCTACGGCCTGCGCAACCGCGGCATGGCGGAGGCCGAGGTCAAGACCCGCGTCGAGGAAGCCGCGCGCGTGCTCGAGCTCGCGCCGATGCTGGAGCGCAAGCCGCGTCAGCTCTCCGGCGGCCAGCGCCAGCGCGTCGCCATGGGCCGCGCCATCGTGCGCCAGCCAAAAGTGTTTCTGTTCGACGAGCCGCTGTCGAACCTCGACGCAAAGCTGCGCATCGCGATGCGCGTCGAGATCCGCAAATTGCAGCGCCGGCTCAACACGACCTCGATCTACGTCACCCACGACCAGCTCGAGGCGATGACGCTCGCCGACGTTCTCGTGGTCATGAATGGCGGCCAGGTCGAGCAGATCGGCAATCCGCTCGCGATCTACGAGAAGCCGGCGACGACCTTCGTCGCCTCCTTCATCGGGGCGCCGCCGATGAACCTGATGTCGACGCGCGCCGATGAGATCAAGTCACAGCTCGGCGGCGGTGCGACCGAGGCCGGCATCCTCGGCATCCGCCCGGAAGATTTCGTCATCACCGACCAGACCCCGGCCGGCGGTGTCGCACTGCCCCTGACCGTGGAAGCGATCGAGCGCGTCGGTGCCGAAACCTTCGTCTATGGCACCCGGGCCCAGGACGAGCAGCGCGTCGCCGCCACCCCCGGCGAGCTGCCGCCCGGCGAGGTCATCGTCCGCATTCCCGGAACCGAGGCCCCCGCCATCGGCGCGAGGATCCGCGTCGCGGCGGTACGGGCGAAGCTGCACCTTTTCAGCGGCGACGGGCGGACGCGGATCGAGGCCTGACCGGCTCCGAGGGGCCGGCCAATCAAAAACGCGAAAAACAACCCCATGCACAGTAGCCGGGGGTTTGTTTTCATTGGAGAAATCGTCCCGCTAATTCGTCATGCCCGGGCTTGTCCCGGGCATCCACGTTCTTGGTGCCGCGAGTGAGGCCGTGGATGGCCGGGACAAGCCCGGCCATGACGATGCGGAGGCATTTTGGGCGACGGCAGGCAATCGCCAATCCACAGGGCTCCCGCTACGTCCTTGAACCGACACGGGGTTATGACCATATTGCTGACCAAGGGGCGCCGCTTCCGGGCCCTGAAATGCCAAAGTCGCTTCGAGAGGACTTTGTAAACTATGTCTCGTGTTCCCACGCTTTCCAGTCCGTTCCTTCTGGGCTTCGACGAGATCGAGCGCGTGCTCGACCGCGTCGTCAAAGGCGCCGACGGCTACCCTCCCTACAATATCGAGAGGTGCGACCGGTCGGACGGCCAGCCCGAGCGGCTGCGGATCACGTTGGCGGTCGCCGGATTCACCCGCGACCAACTCGATGTAACCATTGAGGAAAACCAGCTCGTGATTCGCGGGCGTCAGCAGGACGACAAGACCCGGCAATACATCCATCGCGGCATTGCCGCGCGCCACTTCCAGCGCACCTTCGTGCTGGCGGAGGGGATGCTCGTGCTGGGCGCGGATTTGAAGAACGGGCTGCTGTCGGTCGATCTTGCCCGGCCTGAACCGGAGAGGATCGTTAAGACAATCGCTATCAATGAGCACGAATAATGGAACGAGTAGCGGACTCGACCGCTTAGTTTCTGTGAAGGAGTCGAGACCATGAGTGAAGGTCACGTTGCGTTCGAATACGAAGCCAAGAACGTCTCGCCCGAGACGCTGGCAACCCTCGGCGAGGGCCATATCGCCTATGTGAAGCAGATCCGCTCCGAGGATGTACCGGGCCTGTTTCCCGAGGCGCCGAAAATCGCGCCGGGCCTCAAGCTCTTCGCGCTCCACGCCGCCGACGGCACGCCGATCATGCTGACCGACAGCCGCGAAGCCGCGGTCGCGAATGCCTGGAGCAACGAGCTGCAGGCGGTGAGCGTCCACTGACACGCGCGCGCTCTCGCGCGCGACAGACGAATTCAAATGCGCGGGCATGCCTCAAGCAAGGCGGCCCGCGTATTTTTTTGCGCCCGCCAGATGACGAGCCCCCTCACGGTGAGGGCACTTGCTAGGGTGTGTATTCATGAAGCTGTCGCCTCAGCTCCTGATATGCAGTCCTGCTTCATCCCCGAAACCAGACAAAGAAACCCCGCCGCGGCACGTCCGCTAAGGGCCATAAGTCGACATCGCAGGCTTGGCCTAAAAAACGACGCTGCCGACTGAAGCGGCCTTACTTTTTTGGTAGCAGCCCCAAAACAAACCATTGAGCCGGAAAGAGGGGAAAGAACAGCGCTCCCCAGAGGAACCAAATGCGTTTAGACCGGCCTCTCTCTGCCGCAAAGTTCGCCGTTACGCGCCCGCACCAAAACATCAACCCGATGACGACCAAGCTAAACATGATCGAGCCGAGCATGGGGTAGCTCCTGCCGATAGGTCCTTCGCCTGTACCATACAGGATTGGCGTCGCAGCGCGATAACACGCAAATCACATCCGCATGAGAATTGATCGGCGACTGCGAACTTGGGCTGAACCTCCAAGTGCGAAGGTCTGTTCTGGGTCAAAAGCTGCGGTCAGCTCAACCATCGTGTGACGTCCGCTTTCCCGTAGACAGCCGACATCGCGACGCCTCTTACGCTGGTCAGCTGGCGTTATTCTGCTCAACCAAAAGCAGTCATGTGTCGATCTCGGTCTGAAGATGAATGGAGCTCGATGAGATGTTTCGCATTTTATGGCACAGGTAACCCTTGCGCGCCGGTTTCGCCGAGCGCACTCTTGCAGAGCGCTTTCACAAGAACTACGGAGGGTGCGACCATGCCACGGGTCAAGCAAGCTTCGAAGCAGAAACGCACAGCCAAAGCCGCCACCGTGAAGGTGCTAGGTGCGGCCGGACTGGGTCTTTCGCTGGCGAGTAGCGCATCCGCATCCACGATGCCCGCTACCGGTATCCCGCAATCCAACACCTCGCCAAATCAGCGCTTCTTTCTTGGCGAAGAGGAAATGGCCGACGTCAGTCTGGCCACGTTCCATCTTTTCGATAGAGAAAACTTTGGCAGCGGCGTGCAGCTAGCGCGCGGGTGCGGTGGTTGCGGGTGCGGCCATGGTTGCGGGGGGTGCGGCGGCGGCCGAGGTTGCGGCGGCGGCGGGTTTGTTGGCGGCCGAGGTTGCGGTGGTGGCGGGTTTGTTGGCATCCGAGGTTGCGGTGGTGGCGGGCTCGTTGGCATTCGAGGTTGCGGTGGTGGCGGGTTCGTTGGCATCCGAGGTTGCGGTGGCTTCCGTGGTTGCCGTGGCTTCCGTGGTTGCGGTTGCGGCGGCTGCGGGTTCGACATCGGGTTCGATGACGACATCGGGTTCGATGGCTGGGGCTATGGTGGCTGGGGGTTCGGCGGTTGCGCGGGTTGCTGCGCATCCTGGGGGGCGTGCCGCTTGTGCTAAGTCCCACCAGGGACTCTGCTAAGCTGCGATCAGCCTCTCGCTGGTTACGAGTTTAAGGTCGACTTCGGGTCAAGATGCGAAGAACTCAGAGCGAGCAAATCCAGTCCGCACCCCTCGCTAAGCGGACCTCCTTGAGCGGTGTCGTCACTTCGCTGATGGGCCAATAGGCGACATCGCCGATCCGCCTTTTTCATTCAATGACCTCGTCGTTTCCATCAACACCCGACGGGTAGGTGAGCCTAACCATCGAGAATCGGTCAAGTGCATTGCCCCTTCGGTGCAAACCGTCTTCTGGCGAGAGATGGGCGTCAACGGTAGCATTGCGCACACTGTTGGGCGGGGAGAGACGAATGATCTCTGCTTGTTGGCTTGCCGTTTGGATCGCGTGCTTCGGCTTAGGAATGGCCGCGGTCTACCGGACGGGGCTTGGTATCGAACGTTGGTCTCCCGCTCTCGGCTTGGCCTATCTCGTAATCATTGGCCCTTCAGTTCCAATCGTAGCTTGGTTGGCCGCGGATCAGATCGTAACTGTAGAGCAGGCCAGTTGCGCGGAGTTGGACCCAGCAGCGGATCGGCTGAACGGCATGTCGCCATCCGAATTCCGCGTGCGCTGTATCGCGACCCAAGACAATTCGGGTTGGCTTGCTCGTCGCAGAACATGAAAGCTCTGGAGACAAATCATGCCGGAAGCGCTTGAAGTCGAGATATCTGCCTTCTTCAACAAATACATGGAGACATTCACCACCTGGGATGGTGATCAAATCGCCAAACTCTACTGCGCTCCCTGCATCACCATGCGGGGTGACGGGTCGATACATTGTTTTCAGTCACGTGACGAGATTGCGCGGTTTTTCCAAGGAGTGGCCGACACCTACCGACGCGAAGGGGCCGAAAGTGGAACTCTGCACGATGTAGTGGCCGTTCCTATAGGCGAACGCAGTGCTCTCGGAACTGTAACGTGGAAAAACCTCCGACCGGATGGAAGCGTTACAAGGCAATGGCGGCAGTCGTACAACCTTGTTCGCTCCCCCGACGGCTGGCGCATCCTTGCTACGACATTTCACCTAAGCGGGGTACCGAGCTAGTGATTTCCGCTTTGGGGTCATTTGCAAACATTCCCGAACTAGCGACCCACGTCCGGTTCGCCCCTCGTAGCGGGCATGGCGTCCCCCGGCCAGGACTTGAAACCCAGCAGCGAGATTTAACGCCTGCGTTAAGTCGACGGGGTTGAGCCGGCACTTCGAAAGCGGACGTTATGCCTATGAGTACAAGGCTCAGCCGCCCGAGCGATCCGACAGCCGTGCGCGGATGTCCGGCTTCAGCACCTTGCCTACCTTGGAGCGGGGCAGATCGTCCCAGACTTCGATCTGCTTCGGTGTCTTGACGCTGCCGATCCGCTGCTTGACGAAGGCGGCCAGCGCCGTCGCATCGACGCTTTGGCCGGCGCGGGGCTGCACCACGGCGACGATCCGCTCACCCCATTTCTCGTCCGGAAGGCCAATCACGGCGCAATCCTGCACCGCCTCATGCGCCCGCAGCGCGTTCTCGACCTCGATCGAGTAGACGTTGAACCCGCCGGTGATGATCATGTCCTTGGCGCGATCGACGATATAGAGGTAGCCGTCGTCGTCGATGTAGCCGATGTCGCCGGTATGGTGCCAGCCATGCGCGGAGGCTTCCGCCGTAGCCTCGGGATTCTTGTAATAGCCCTCCATCACCAGCGAACCGCGGACCACGATCTCGCCGCGGGCGCCGGTCGGCAGCAAATTGCCGTCGCCATCCATGATGCCGGCCTGCACCAGCGGGCTGATCCGCCCGGCCGAGGCGAGACGCTCCATCGCGATCGTGCCGTCGGCATTGTAATGCTCGCGAGGCGCCATCATCGAGATCATCATCGGCGCTTCGGTCTGACCGAACAACTGCGCCATCGGCCCGATACGCTGGAGCGCCTCCGCAAGCCGCGCGGCCGAGATCGGCGCCGCGCCGTACCAGAAGCATTGCAGAGAGCCGAGCCTCGCGGAGTCGAGCTTCGGATGATCGAGCAGCATGTAGATCACGGTCGGCGGCAGGAAGGTGTGCGTGACGCGATAGCGCTCGATCAGATCGAGAAATTCCGCGATGTCGGGGTGATGCATGATCACGATGCGGCCGCCGAGCGCCAAGATCGGGAAACACAGCACGCCGGCCGCGTGGGTCAGCGGCGCAAGCGCGAGGTAGATCGGGCGGCCCTTGAAAGGATAGCCCATCAGCGTCAGTGCCGTCATCGCCTCGATGTTGCGGCCCGACAGCATGACCCCCTTCGGCTTGCCGGTGGTGCCGCCGGTGCCCGGGATCATCGCGAGATCGTCGATCGTCTCGCGTTGATAGTGGTCGTCTGCAAGGCCGGCGAGCCAGCTGTCGAACGAGGGCGCGAAGGACAACTCAGCATCGAGGCAGACGACGGCACGAAGCTTCGGCAGCTCTGCACGCACCGTCTCGACCATCGGCGCGAAGCTTGAATGAAACAACAGCAGGCTGCAGTCGAATTGCTCGAGGATGAGCCGGTTTTCGGCCGCCTCGTTACGCGGATTGATCGGGCACCAGACCGCACCGCCGCGGGAAATGCCGAACACGCAGGCAAACGCGACCGGATCGTTGCCGGAAAGGATTGCGACCTTCTCGCCGGCAGCAATCCCCGATCGCGCGAGCCCGCGCGCGACGCGGTAGCTCAGCAACTGCACGTCGCGATAGCTGAGGTCGCGTCCATCCATGGTGAGGCACGGCGCGTCGGCGCCGAGCGAGGCACCTTTGTCCAGGTAATCGATGAAGCGCATGATCAACACCCGAAGCGGTAGCGGGTGACGCGGAGGTCCGCGCCACCCGCGATTGACTTAATCGTGCACGGTCAGAACCGGCTTGCTGACGAGCCCGAAGCTGCGCAACTGCCCGAGCAGCTCGTGATGGCCGAACGCCTGGCAGCCGGAGGCGAACCCCACGCGCTTCGGCGGCTGCTGCAGCAGGTGTGCCGCGGCATAGGCCTGCAGCAAGCCGGTCTGCTTGTAGTTGCTGTTGCCGTAGATGACGCAGTGCGCGCGCCCCAACGGGCCGGAGGCATGTACCGAATCCAAGGACTTGTTGACGCGCGGGTTCTCGCGCGGCGGCATGGTGTTCATCACACCGGCGGCGGTCTGCGCCAATGCGGCGTAGCGGTCGTCGGGATTCATATCCTTGGTCGCCTCCAGCGCGGCCGCGACGATCTGCGGCACGCCCAGCATCAGCGCGCGATTGAACACGCCGCCCAGCACCTTCACGTTGGCCACGCGCGGATCGCGCTTGAACCACACCGGGTGCGAGGTGCCTCCCCAGGGCAACGCCAGCGCCAGCTCGTGCTGACCGGGGATGGCGAGGTTGTACAGGCCGGCATCGGGCTGATGCTCGACGTACTTGTTCTGCTCCAGGTAGTAGGCCTTGGCCATCGCGGCGTTGACCAGGATGGTCTGCGTCGATGCGATGGTCGGGCTGCCACCCCAGAACACGGCAATGTCGAGCGTGTCGAGGCCGGGCGTCTCCAGGCACAGCTGGGCTGCGATCTCGCCGGTGGTGTACATCTGCGCGATGCCCGGCGCCAACAGCAGCCCGGCATTGGCGAACTTCGTGCCCCACTCCTGCTCGAGCGTGATCAGCCAGTCCTGCTCACCGGTGGTGTCGGTGTAATGACACTTGGAAGCGAGGCAAGCCTGCACCACTTCGCCGCCGAACTTGGCGAAGGGACCCACGGTGTTGAGCACCACCGAGGCGCCCTTGAACAATTCAGTCAGCGCAGCCACGGTGTGCGGCACCTTGACCACCTCATAGTCGGCGGTCTCGATGCCCGCTACATTCGACTTCATCGCGGCGTTGAGCTTCTCATTGCTGCGGCCGGCGGCGATGAAGGGGATGTTGTATTCGCGCAGATATTCACAGACCAGCCGGCCAGTATAGCCGGAAGCGCCATAGACGATGACGGGCTTCTTCTCGCTCATTGCGTTCCTCCGAAATGCTTGTTGTCGGCTTTGTCGTTACATGCCCATGCCGCCATCGACCGGCAGTCCGATGCCGGTGATGAAGCGCGCCTCGTTCGAGCACAGGAACACCGCGGCATCGCCGATGTCCGTGACCTCGGCGAGACGGCCGAGCGGGGTTTGCTCCACCACCGAGCCGACTGCGGCGTTGACGTCAGCCGCGAGCCCGACCTTGACGATGTCGTTGGCGAGCTGCATGCCCATGTCGGTCGGGATCAGGCCCGGATAGATGCAGTTTACGCGCACGCCGAGACCGAGCTTGCCGGCTTCCATCGCTCCGACCCGCGTCATGCGGTCAACCGCGGATTTGGTGCCCGAATAGACCGCGATGCTCGGAAAGGCGATCGTTGCCGCAACCGAGGCGATGTTGACGACGGCGCCGCCCTTGCCGGCCGGCCCGCCCGGGCGCATGGCACGGAAGGCGTGCTTCATGCCGAGCACGGTGCCGACGATATTGACGTCGCACATCCGCCGTGCGTCCTCGGCCTTGACCTCGGAGATCAGCGACGTGATCTCGATGCCGGCATTGTTGATCAGAATGTCGTAGCCGCCGAGGGTTGCGACGGTCTCGGCAACCGCCCGCTCCCATTGAGCGTCGTCGGTGACGTCGAGCTGGACGAAGCCCGTGGCGACGTCTTCCTTCGCGATAGCGGCTGCGCTGGCGCGGCCGGTCTCTTCCAGGATGTCGGCGATCATGATCGAGGCGCCGGCTCGCGCCAGAGCTTGCGCGATGGCCGCGCCGATTCCTCTAGCACCGCCGGTGACCAGGGCTTTCCTGCCTGCAAGGCTCTTCCCACTCATGACGCACTCCTCCGTTGCTGGTGATCGATTCGTGCCGCGCCAATCGGCGCGCACCAGGTCGATGGGCGCAGGCCTTTCGGTGGCACCCAGCGAAGCGTTCCTCCATGGTCGGACGTCTTGACGACTGTCCAAATTCTTGGTGCGAACCTCCGCCAATATCTTGACACTTGTCAAGAACGAATTTGACAGTTGTCAAAGGAAGTGGTTGTGAGGGGATGGAGCATTCCGCGGTCGACGCGGTATAAGTCCTTGAAAGAACGGGACTGAGGAAGGGACGAGATGGCGCGGCAGGTGACGGGAGCGGCCCGGCGTGTGGCTGATGCGGCCGAGGTGCTGCGCGACGAGAAGTTCAACGCGCGGCGCGTCGAGCTTGCCGAGGCCGCGCTCGAAACGCTTGGAGAGCTCGGCTTCGCACGCACCAGCCTGCGCGAAATCGCGCAGAACTCGGCGTTCACGCACGGCGTGTTCCACTATTATTTCAGCGACAAGCTCGACCTGATCTGCTGCTGCGTCCGCCACTACAAGGCGAAGTGCGTGACGCGATATGACGATGTCGTCGCGACAGCAACGAGCCGCGACGAATTGACGGAGGGTTTCCTCGCCAAGCTCGCAGCAACGCTGCAGAACGAAGCCCGGATGCACCGCCTTTGGTACGATTTGCGCTCGCAGGCGATGTTCGAGGCGGCGTTTCGCAAGGATGTACTCGAGATCGACAAGAGCCTGGAAGCGATGATCTGGCGCATCGCCTCCCGCTATGCCGAGCTCGGCAGCAAGCGGCCGGCGTCGTCGCCCGCCGCGCTCTATGCGCTGTTCGACGGTCTGTTTCAAAGTGCGCTGCTCAAGCACCTCGCGGGTGACAAGACGGCGATTCCCGAACTGCTCGACGAAGTCCGGCGCCTGCTGCCGACGGTCTGCTGAAGCGCACGCGCGGCGCCGGCGAAGGCGTGGCCAGAAATTTCTGTCCGGGAATGGCCGCGGCGAATGCAAGGCGTTAGGCCGCGGTCGCCAACGCCTGGAGCAACGAGCTGCAAGCGGTGAGCGTGTACTGAGCACGCGCTTCGCACGAAGTGAGTTTTAAGCGGGCACGCCTTCGCACGAAGGCGTGCCCGCTTTCATGGGTGTTAGATCGCCTGCGCTCTCCTCGTCATTGCGAGCGCAGCGAAGCAATCCAGAATCTTTCCGCGGAGAGATTCTGGATTGCTTCGTCGCTTCAGCGCAAAATTGCTTCGCAATTTTGTTGCGAGCTCCTCGCAATGATGGAGTGCGGGGTTACAGCGCGGCGCTGCCGAGTGCTCTAAGGCAGCACGATCTCGATCGGCGCCTGGTCGTTCAGCCCGAGCGGCGCGGCGGGATTGGGCGGAGTGGCGCCGCAGACCGGGTTGCCGCCGGCCCCAAGCGAACAGGCGCCTGCGTCGCGCGGAATGATCGCGAGCCGGCCGTCGACATAGGTGATGTCGTAGTTCGCGGATGTCAGCCCCGAGGCGGCGATGCCGTAGACCCCGGGATTTCGCGTGCCCTGGGCCGAGCCGCCGTAGACGAGCGTGCCTGATAGCGCGGACAGCCCCTCCCCGTTCACGAATCCGGAATAGATCGCGCTGCCGCCGGAGAACGGCACGCCGTCGTAATTCTTCGTGACGCCGTTGACTGCAATGGTGAGCGGCGCCTTGTTGACGGTCAGCGAACCGTCGACATAGGTGATAGCATAATTGGCCGAGGAGAGGCCCGACGCCGTCAGGCTGTAGCGGCCGGCATTCACCGCGCCCTGCGCCGTGCCGCCATAAAGAAGCGCGCCCGACAGCACGGATGCAGTCTCGCCATTCATGAAGCCGGAATAAGCGACGCTGCCGCCGGAGAAGGCGAGGCCGTCATAGGTCTTGGACGCGTTGGCGGTGATGGTGAGCGCCGCCCTGTCGATGGTGAGGCCGACCGCGACCGAGCCGACATAGACCGCGCCGCCCGAGCCGGTCGCGTTGATAACGTCGGGGCCGCTGAGATTGTAGCTGCCCGCGCCCAGTGCGGTGGTGACTGCGCTGCCCCAGCCGAGCGTGACGCGATTGGCGTTCACGCCGGTCATCGTCAATCCGCCGAGCGAGGCCAGCTTGCCATAGGTGGTGCTGGCCGAGCCCGCGACGTTGACATAGGCATCGTAGACGGTGTCGCCGAACGCGCGCAGCACCGGCATGCCGTTATTGGCGCCGCTGACGGACTTGCCCCAGACGGCGGCGAAGTCATAGCCGTTGTTGATGAAGGTGAAGGGATCGCGCAGCTGTGCCGTGGTGAGCATGCCGCCATCGCAGATGCCGCCGCCGAAAGATGCGCCACAGGCGGCGCTCTGCCCCGATGTCTCCCTGTTCGCATAGCTTTGGGTGACGTCGCCGCCATCCCAATTCATCCCCACGATCGCGCCGACATTGCTGGTTCCCGACACGGTGCCCGCGAAGTAGCTTCGGCTCACATGGCTTTCCTGATTCACCCCCACCAGCCCGCCGACCTCGGAATTTCCTGAAACCGCTCCCGTGGCGTAGGAATCGAGCACCGAAACGGCTTCATTGCTGTGCCCGACCAGCCCGCCGACCGACCTCGTTCCGGACACATTGCCGGTCGCGTAAGACTGGCTTACCGCGGCGCCGTATCAGCTGCCTCCCACCAGTCCGCCGACTGCCACGACACCGGACACGTTGCCGGTGGCGTAAGACCGCTCCACCCGGCTGTACTGTTGGAATCCCACCAGTCCGCCGGCAGCTGTGCCTGTACCGCCAATTGCGCCGGTGCCCGAAACATTGCCGGTGGCGTGACTATCGGTGACGAGACCGATGTTGCTGTATCCCAACAAGCCACCGACGTTGATGCCGCCAGATACGGTACCCGTGGCATAAGAGTGGCTCACCGTACCGATGGCATAATCCCCGGGGCCCGGTCCCATCCACGTACCGATATTGTACGCGATCAGCCCGCCAGCACCGTCCCAGCTAGCGGACACGTTGCCGGTCGCATACGAGTTGGAGACGAAAGAGGCGACGACGCGCCCTCCCAGCCCGCCGGCGGCGCCATAGCCCGCAACCGTGCCGGTGGCACATGAGTTGCTGATCGTCGTGATATAGGCGTCGCCGACCAGCCCGCCGACCATGGCGCCGCTGCCGGTCACATTGCCGGTGTTGTAAACGTTGCTGATGGTGTTGTAAGCGACGCTGCTCGTGCCGCCGTAGACCCAGAGGCCGCTCGACCCCACCAGCCCGCCGACGGCATTGTTGCCCGTCACGCTGCCGCCTTCCAATCCGACATTGCGGATGGTCCCGCCATCGATGTAGCCGAACAGGCCGATGTTATCGCTGGACGGCCGGTTGATGATCAGGTTGCTGATGCGGTGACCGAGCCCGTCGAAAATGCCGAAAAAATATTTGCTGATATCGCCGATGCCGCCGATCGGCGTGAAGCCGGCGCCAGCATTCCAGCCCGCCGTGGCGCTGGCATCGATGTTCGCGCCCAGCACATAGTTGCCGGACCGGTTGGTGTTGATGTTCTGCAGGGCATTGACATCGGTGATCACCGCATAGGTGATGGCGGCGTCGGATCCTTTCCGGGTCTGGAACAGGCTGCCCGCCGCCAGGTTGACCGGCGCGTTGATGGTGTAGCCACCGGTGGCCGTGGTCTGTGCGTATTGCAGGACCAGGCCGTCACTGCTCGTCGTGCCGGTCGAGGTCAGCGGCGCATTGATGACGATGGCGTTGTCGGCCCGCAGCGTCAGGATATGCGAGCCCCAGGTGACGGCGGAGTTGACCGTGACGTTGCCCGCGTCGGTGCCGCTGCCCGAGGTCGTCACCGTCACGTCGCCGCTCGCAAGCGCCGTCTGCAAGACGCCAGCGTAGTTGGCGTCGATGGTGATGTTGACGGGATCGATCAGCCAATGTCCGCCCAGCGTATCGACCTTCAGATCGGCGGCGAGATTGACCTTGGCGGCGGAGGTTTCGACCGAGCGGGCCCGCAGCGTGCCGCCGGCATTGACCTCGCCATGCTTGGCATCGCCGAGCAGCAGGATGCGGCCGTTCCTGCTGCCGATGCTCGCGGCCTGCACCACGCCGGTGTTGTTGACGACGCCCTTCATGGCGTCGCTCGCGCCCTTGGCGGTGAGGATGGCGAGCCCGCCATCGGCGCGGATCAATCCCTTGTTCTCGACCAGGGTCTTGACGGTGGAGGCCTTGACCTCGACCGAGAGCAGGCCGTCGCCATTGAAGTCCAGCAGCACGTCGGTGCCGGCGGCGAGCGCCGTGCTGCCGGTGATGGTGCCGGAATTGCTGACGCTCGGCGAGATCAGCGCCACCACCTTGCCGGAGATGCTGCCCTCGTTGCTGATCGCGCCGCCGCTGCCGGTGAAGTTGTAGCGACCGGCGAGAAAATCCGCGTTGCTGATGCCGAGCGTGGAAGCGACGAAGCCACCGGTCTGGACGCTGCCGGTCTTGCCGATGGCGATGCCGTTCGGATTGATCAGGAACACTTGCCCATTGGCGCTGAGGCTGCCGAGGATTTTTGACGGGTCCTGGCCGACGACGCGGTTCAGCGCGACCGAGGATGCGCCGGGCTGGTTGAAGGTCACGGAGCTGCCGGCGCCGATCGAAAAACTCTGCCAGTTGGCGATCATCCGGTCGCTCGACTGGTTGATCATCATGGCGTTGCCGGACTGACTGATCGTGGCCTGTCCCGACACGACCTGGCCGCCGGTCGGCAGCGTCTGCGCCAGCGCCGGCGGCGTCAGCATCGTGGTCGCGGACAGCGCGATTGCGAGTCGCATCCGCGGCAGGGTCGATGTCATCGCGTGCCCCCTCGAAACATCAGAAGCGAATGCCGGCTTGCAGCCAGAACTGGTCGTTGGCCTTGACGCCATCGGCATTGGCGCCGGTGATGACGGAACGGCCGGGATTGTCGCCCAGCGTATGGGCCCAGCTCGCCGAGACGTTGAGCCACTCGCGCGTCCAGCGCGCGGCGAGGCCGGCGCTGGCGAGCCCGTAATCATTGCAGCCGCAGACAGTGACCGGCGCGATGCCGTTCGGCGACACGTTGATCTTGACGTAGCCGCCGTCCAGGAAGCTCGCGAGTTGCAGGCTGCCGAAGCGCACAGGCAGCGGCGCGTTGTAGCGAAGCTCCAGCGTGCCGAGCACGCCCATATCGCCGCGCGCCTCGCCCACGGGATAGCCGCGCACGCCGAACGGGCCGCCCAGCGCAAAATCTTCCGAGGAATCGAGATTCTTGTCGGCCCATTGCCCGTAGAGGCGACCGAACAGTGCGAAGTCGCCGGGCAAGGCCTGAAGCCGGGCAACCGAGGCATTGATCCGATTGAACTGCCCTTGCGTCCGGAGCCCGGCCTGGTCCGCCGCGAGCGCGCTCGCCACGCGCGAAAGATCGAGATCGCCAAAAGTCCAGCTCACCGACCAGTTGGTGATGCCGCCGCCGAGCAGCGCATCGCGCCGGTCGCCGTTGAGGCCGAGCGTGCCGGAGGTCGAGCGCTTGTCCTGAAGCTTGCCGACGATGCTGTCGTCGACCAGCGCCTTCCAGGTCACGGTGCCGCCAAGCTGGAGGTTGAAATCGCGCGAGCGGATCAGGCTGTAGTCGACGCCGCCATTGGCGAAATGGGCAAAACCGGTGAGACCGAGGGCGCTGCCGATGGCGTCGATATTGTGGTAGTCGAGATAGCCGTAGCTCGCATTGGCAGTGAAGCCGCTGGCGCCGAGCGGCACGCTCGTCGTCAGCGAGCCGTACTCCTGCCCTTGCGACACCGTGCCGGAGAGCCGCGTCAGGTCGCCGTAGCCGGACACGTCGGTGAGCGAGATGAGCCCGTTGCCCTGCGCCTTGCCCACGTTGGAGCTGCCGTAATTATCGGCCCAAATACCGCCCCCGAGAATGGGCGCCTGCGCGACGCCGACGACGAGCTTGCTGGTGTTCGGCGCATCGCCCGGCGCGAGCTTGGCATGCACCGACACGCCCGGCAGATCGTTCATCCGCAACAGCGCATCTTCCAGATCCTGCCGCGTCACGCCGTTCGGCTTGAGACGACCCTCGATGATCGCGCGCAACAGGTCCTCACGCACGCGCACGCCGTTGGCGCGGTCGAGCGTGATGGTCTTGAGCGCGCCCTCGGCGATCTCGATCGTGACGATGCCGTTGGTGATGTCCTGAGGCGGCAGCAGCGCGCGCGCCAGCAACCGGCCGCGGCCCTGGAGCACGGCCGTCACCTGATCGGCCAGCGCATAGAGCCCCTTGATGCCGAGGCGCTTGCCGCGCACCGAGGCAACGAGTTGGTCGCGCTCGGGCTGTGGCAGCAGCTCCACCTTGCCGGTGAAGCGAACGCCCTTCACGATGATGCGCTCGCCCCGGTCGGGAATGGCGGCGGGCGCCTGCTGCGGTCGAATCTCGTCAGGGGCCGGCAGCCTTTCCTGCCGCTGCAACTCCTGCTGCCGCTGCATCTCGCGGAGCAGCGATCCGGCATCCTGCGCGACGGCCGGGACTGCGGTACCTGCTATCGCTAGCCCCACCACGATAGCCCTGCACTGCACCGCGCCAACCACTTTCATCCTATGGGCCCGACCTTCGGGCGATAGGTCACCACATCAGCGAAAGCGCAGGACGGCGCGCCGATCCAAGCACCGCTTGCGTTCCTTGGCGTCATTAGCGGAGTCCGACATGGCGCGATGTGCCGGACGTCTCAAATGGGGAAATTTTTTCGCGTGATCTCGCCGGTTGTTACGCGATCACGACATCCCGCGCGCATGCTGCGGAGATGGCCGCGTACCATTGGCAATGGCGTGGATCGATTCCGCGTCTCAGCGGGCGACGAGGAAAAGCGAAGTTACGCCGCGGTCGCCGGCGGCAGCGCCAGCACCGAATAGATCGCCTGGGCGTCGCGCGAGGCGCGGAGCTTCTTGGCGATGTCCTGGTCGCGCAGGAGGCGGGCGATGCGGGCGAGCGCCTTGAGGTGATCGGCGCCGGCGCCTTCGGGGGCGAGCAGCAGGAAGACGAGATCGACCGGCTGACCGTCCATCGCCTCGAAATCGATCGGGCGATCGAGCCGCGCGAACAGGCCGAAGATCTTTTCCAGCTTGGGCAGCTTGCCGTGCGGAATGGCGACGCCGTAGCCGACCGCGGTGGTGCCGAGCTTCTCACGCTGCAGCAGCACCTCGAACACGGAGCGTTCGTTCTGCCCGGTCAGCTCGGCGGCCTTGGCCGCGAGCTCCTGCAGCGCCTGCTTCTTGCTGTTGACCTTCAATGCCGGGAGAATCGCCTCGGGTGCGACCAGATCGGTAATCGGCATGGAGGGTTTCCGAGGTGAATTAAACCGTCAGGTTCCGAATTGGCCAGCTTGGTCAAACCATGCCTGGCCGGCATCAAGAAGGTGAAGCAGGAGGGGGACTTAGCCCCGATCCTGATGTGGGGCGCTTCTACTCCAACGCAATCCCGGTGCCAACTGCTGCGTGCGGCTTTGCCCCGCTCATTGTTAAGGGCTGCGGTTGGTACGGGGGCCGGTTCCAGCCCTTAACCGTCCGGTTTGGCCCCCGGCGGGTCGATCCAGCCGACATTGCCGTCGGCCCGGCGGTAAATGATGTTCACCCGGCCGCTGGAGCCGTGCTGGAATACCAGGCAGGGCGCTCCGCTGAGGTCCAGCTCCATCACGGCCTCGCTCACCGACAGCTGCTTCAGCGAGGTGGTGGCCTCGGCGATGATGACGGGACTGTAGCCGGTGACCTCGTCCTCATCCTCACCCTCGCCCGGCGCCTCCAGCACGTAGCTCGTGGCATCCAGGGCGGCGAGAGCGGCGGAGGCGACATGGGCCTTGCGGGCCGAGCGGTCCTTGAGCCGGCTCTTGTAGCGCTTGAGCCGCTTCTCGATCATCAGGAGCGCCTGGTCGGCGCTGGCATAGGCATCCGGCGCGTTCGAATCGGCCTCCAGCGTAATTCCCGTATCAAGATGCAGAGCACAGTCGGTGCGGAAGCCGAAGCCATCCTTGCTCAGGGTGATGTGGCCGGAATAATTGCCGTCGAAATATTTGCGCAGGACCTCGTCGGTCCGATCGGTGACGCGGCCGCGCAGAGCGTCGCCGACGCTGACGCTCTTTCCCGAGATTCTGAGGGTCATGTGATGCCTCGCTTGGTTTTAAGTGCCCAGCTTGGATCGGTCTCGATGGGGGATCGAGAGTAGCGCGATTTCGCGCCAGCGCAATCAGGCCGGCTCGGTGTTGCGGGAGCGATCGGGCATTGCGGTGGAGAGGACGTTACCAAGAGCGCTCTGCTTGTCACGGCGGCGTTGTACCGACGAGGGAATGCGCATGGCTTCGCGGTACTTCGCGACCGTGCGGCGGGCAATATCAATTCCCGAGGCGCGTAACCGTTCCACGATGGTGTCGTCCGACAGGATCGCCGACGGCGCTTCCGAATCGATCAGCTGCTTGATGTGGTGACGCACGGCCTCGGCGGAATGCGCCTCGCCGCCGTCGGCGGAGGCGATCGAGGCCGTGAAGAAATATTTCAATTCGAATGTGCCGCGATTTGTCGCCATGTACTTGTTGGCGGTGACGCGCGACACCGTGGATTCATGCATCTGGATGGCGTCGGCAACGGCCTTCAGATTCAGCGGCCGCAGGTGCGCCACGCCGTGGGTGAAGAAGCCGTCCTGCTGGCGCACGATTTCCGTCGCAACTTTCAGGATGGTGCGGGCGCGCTGATCAAGCGCGCGCACCAGCCAGGTCGCGTTCTGGAGCGCGTCGGTGAAATAGGACTTGTCGCCGTCCTTGCCGATCTTCTTCGACAGCTCGGAATAATAGGTCTGGTTGACCAGCACGCGCGGCAAGGTGTCGCTGTTGAGCTCGACATGCCAGCCGCCATCCGGGCCCGGGCGGACATAGACGTCGGGCACCATGGTCTGGAGCCGCGCCGAGCCGAACTTCATGCCGGGCTTGGGATTGAGCCGGCGGATCTCGCCGATCATGTCGGCGATGTCCTCGTCGTCGACGCCGCAGAGCTTGCGCAACGACGCGATGTCGCGCTTCGCCAGCAGATCGAGGTGCTCGACGAGGGCCTGCATCGCCGGATCGTAGCGGTCGAGCTCGCGGAGCTGGATCGCCAGGCATTCGCTTAAATTGCGCGCGCAAACGCCGGGCGGATCGAATTTTTGCAGCACGGCAAGGACGGCCTCGACATCGGCTTGCGATGCGCCAAGACGCTCGGCGGCCTGGCCGAGATCCGGCGGCAGATAGCCGGCCTCGTCGACGAGGTCGATCAGGTACTGGCCGATCATGCGCTGAGCCGGGCCGGTGAAGGCGACCGAGAGCTGCTCGGCAAGATGGTCGCCGAGCGTGATCTCCGCGGCAACGAAGGCTTCGAGATTGTAGTCCTCGTCACCCGAGGCACCGCCGCCCCATTCGGTATAGGTGGTCGGCGCCGCATCCTGGGCGTTGCGCGCGGCGGCCTCGGCTGGTTCCTCGGAGAAGACGTTGTCGAGACCCGTATCCAGGGTCTGCTCGATCTCGGCGCGGGTGCCGAGATCCTTGCTCATCCATTCTTCCTGGCCCGGCTCGAACGCCTCGCCCGGACCGCCGCCCGGCTCGTCGTTGTGGCCACCGTCGGAATCGCTGAACTGGCCGGTCTCGGCCGGGGCTTCACCCGCGGGCGGCTCGTCGTTGGCCCGCTCCAGCAGGGGGTTTCGCTCGAGCTCCTCTTCCACGAAGGTCGTGAGATCGAGATTGGACAATTGCAGCAGCTTGATCGCCTGCATCAGCTGCGGCGTCATAACCAGCGACTGCGATTGCCGAAACTCTAATCTCTGCGTGAGCGCCATGAAGCAAGAACCGATCCCAAAAGTTGGTCCGATTTTTGCTTATCCTAGTCCGGGCTCGATGTACACGGCTTGACGAAATCGAAAAACGGGCTAGAGGCGGAATTCCTCGCCAAGGTAAAGCCGGCGCACGTCGGGATCGGCGACGATCTCATCCGGGCTACCCTCGGTCAAGATTTCACCGGCATAGACGATATAGGCGCGATCGGTCAGGCCGAGCGTCTCGCGGACATTGTGGTCGGTGATCAGCACGCCGATGCCGCGGTTGGTGAGATGGCGGACGAGGTCCTGAATGTCGCCGACCGCGATCGGATCGATGCCCGCGAAAGGCTCGTCGAGCAGCATGTAGTTCGGACGCGTCGCCAGGGCGCGCGCGATCTCGACGCGGCGGCGCTCGCCGCCCGACAGCGCGATCGACGGCGATTTCCTCAGGCGCGTGATGTTGAATTCGTCGAGCAGCGAGTCGAGCTGCTGCTCGCGCTTCTTGCGCGAGGGCTCGACCACTTCGAGCACGGCCCGGATGTTCTGCTCGACGGTGAGGCCGCGAAAGATCGAGGCTTCCTGCGGCAGATAGCCGATGCCGAGCCGCGCGCGCTGATACATCGGCAGCTTGGTGACGTCGTGGCCGTCAAGCTCGATCGCGCCGCGATCGGGCTTGATCAGGCCGGTGATCATGTAGAACACGGTGGTCTTGCCGGCGCCGTTCGGGCCGAGCAGGCCGACCGCTTCGCCGCGGCGCACATAGATGCTGACGCCGCGCACCACCTGGCGGCTGCCGAAACTCTTTTCCACGCTATGCACAGCCAGGTAGCCCGGCCGCTTCAGAAGCTGCGGCCCGCCGGCGCCATTGGGCCTGCTGGCGGCCCTCACGGGATGCACCGCCTGGGCACGCGGCGGCTCGGTCTGGTAGTCGGCTTGGTAGTCGGCCTGGAAATGGTCGGGCGCGCGCATCGACTGGTCACGGGCGATCGGCGATGCATCGCGCACCGGGCTGGGCACGAGACCGCCGACGCTGTCACCGAGGGCGGTGATGTCCTGGCGCGCAAATCCTGGCCGGCCGCGTTTGGCGGGGCGCCGACGGAACATGCTGAAGAGATCGACCATCCCGCCTTCTAGCCTTTCACGACAATCCTGCGCGATGATCCGCGCGCGATCCCGCGATCTGCCGCACCGGCCTTGCGATTCGCCGGCACAGCATGAGTGAAGGGATGTCTCATGCCCAGTGAAACACGCCCGAAAAGCGGCGAACCCCGCTTGGAAAGCCCTTCGCGCTAGATACAGCCTCGCCGGGCAAGCTTCAACCTCGGATCGGCGGCATCTGGCCCAAGTCTCTGAAGTTACTTCAGGAATTTACTTTTTGCCGGCACCGGGCAGTTGCAGCGGCGGCGCCGCGGCGGGCTTGCCCGGGTTACCCGATCCGCAATCATTGCTGCCGCCCTGCGGCAGCAATGCCTGCACCCTGCCGCTGTCGGATTCCACCCGCGAGACGCCCGTGGTCATGTCGACCGCCAGACGGTCGCCGCGCAGCACGTTCTTGCACTGCGTCAGGACGACGCCGCCGAGCATGGTGATGAGATTGGTCTTGGTGTCGAACACGGCGGTCTCGCCGGTCACAACCTGGTCCTTCTGGGTGACGACGACATTGCCGCGCGCCTCCAGCCGCTTGATCGAGGAGCTGCCGCCCGGCCCCGGCTGCGCCGACTGCATCGGAGCCGCCTTCGCCCCTTTCGCAGGTGCAGGCTGCGGCGTGGCCGGCTTGTCGCCGCCGCCCGAATCGTAAAACACCACGAGCGTCTTCGAGGTCATGGTGGTGTCGCCCTGGATGACCTTCACATTGCCGGAGAAGGTTGCCTCCTTCTTCTTGTCGCGCATCTCGAGCGAGGCGGCTTCGATCTGGATCGGCTGGTCGCGGTTTTGCGAAAAGCCCTGCATTGCGTTGGGCACGCCTTGCATCGTGCTCTGTGCGACGGCCGCACCGGTTGCGACCAGCGCGACAGCGACGAGCGCGGCCGCACCGAGAATGGCGCGCCGCTTGTCTTCGTTGCGCGAAAAGAATCTCATCATGAAAATCACTTTGAATTGGCAGACTTGTTCTGCGGCGTGCGTGTCTTCACGGGCGGCGCCGGCTGCTCGGCTGGCGCAGGCTGGGCGACGGCGGGATCATCCAGCTTGTCCAGATGCATCACTACATTGCCCTCGAAGCGGATGACGTCGCCGCCTTCCGTGATCCGCAGCCGATCGGCGGTCAGCGTTCCGTTGGTCAACTTGACGTCGACATGCTCATCCGAGGAGACCGTTCCCTTGCCCATGTCGACGAACGCCGAGTTCAGCCGCGCCTCGTAGCCGGTCGAGGTGCGCAGGAAGATGTCCTTGTGCAGGTCGAGCTGCTGCGCCTTGTTGTCGAAGCGGCCGGTGCGGGCATCGAGCAGCAGGGTCGATTTGTCTTCCATCAGCACCTTTGCGCGCAGATCATTGAGATCGACATGATCGGGGTCGGTGATGTCCTGCGTCGCGGTCTTGGCCCAGAGCTCGTAGGGCCGCTGGTCCGGGGTGAAGCCGGACATATGCGGCGTTTCCATCGTGATCTTGGTGCCTGTCACCACGAGATTTCCGGAGTCGAGCTTCACGGGGATCTGGAACGGATTGAGGAAGGTCGAGACGGCGACGATCGCGGCCATGGACCCGGCCACCGTCACCGGCACCGCAATGCGCAGAATCCGCACCAGGCGGCTGTGGCGCGCCGCGCTGGCAAACTTCGCCGCAAGCGCGGCGTCGTAGGTGGGATTATGGGCCGAATTCACCTGAGCTCCCGAGGTGTCGCTCGTCTCGTCCGGTTGACGGGCGCACGCCATTGTATCCGGCGCCGCCTGAATATGCAGCCTGCGACAGGCCGCACGAAAGTGTCCGAAACGCGGCGGCAGCCCTAAGCTAACAGCGACCGGAGGCCTCAGGAATGCGCGAAAATGTCCTCTTCCGCCCAGCCCTGGAGGTCGAGCAGGGCGCGGGTCGGCAGGAAGTCGAAACAGGCTTTTGCCAGCGCGGTACGGCCTTCCCGCACCAGCATGGCGTCGAGCCGCTCGCGCAGGGCATGAAGGTGCAGCACGTCGGAGGCGGCGTAGGCGAGCTGCGGCTCGGTCAGGCTGTCGGAACCCCAGTCGCTGGATTGCTGCTGCTTGGAGAGGTCGACATTGAGCACCTCGCGCACGAGGTCCTTGAGGCCGTGCCGGTCGGTGTAGGTGCGGGTCAGGCGGGAGGCAATCTTGGTGCAATAAATCGGGCCGGTCATGACGCCGAAGGTCTGGTACAGCACCGCGACGTCGAACCGCGCGAAATGGAATATCTTCGTGATCCCAGGATTGGCCAGCAGGGCCTTCAGGTTCGGCGCGTCGGTGTGACCCTTGGGGATCTGCACCACGTCGGCGCTGCCGTCGCCGGGCGAGAGCTGCACCACGCAGAGCCGGTCGCGGTGCGGGTTCAGCCCCATGGTCTCGGTGTCGATCGCCACCGCTCCGGTGTAGCGGGACAGGTCGGGCAGGTCGCCGCGATGCAGGCGTACGGTCATGGCGTTTCAAAACCTCAATCGAATTGGTCTGTCGGCATCATAAGCTAATCGGATTGCCCGCGATGTAGCCACTGGCGGCGGGCCGCGCAAGCGGCAGCTGTTCCCGCCGGGGCGCGGTCAGATCGCCGCCAGCATGATGCAGATCATCGCCGCCACCGTCGCGCGGCTGGCGCCATCGCGAAAAGTGTAGAGAATCGGATCGTCGGGCATCTCGCGGCGATGCGCCATCATCAGGGCACGGCCGAACCAGTAGAGCAGCAGCGGGTTGAGCAGCCACAGCATCCAAGGACGGCTGTAGAGCGGCGTCACCGCGGAGGAGGAGACGTAGAGCGAGAACACGGTCACCGCGTTCATGGCGCTCGCCGCCGCCATCGCGCCAATGATGTGCAGCTCGGTGATCCTGTAATCGCGGTTGGAGGGATCGGCGAGGCCGGCGCTCTCGCGCATGCTGAGCTCGCTGAAGCGCTTGATCAGGGCGAGCGAGGTGAACACGAACAGCGAGAAGATCAAGAGCCATTCCGACAGCACCACGCCGACGCCGACCGCGCCGGCGATGATGCGCAGCGTGTAGAGGCCCGCGAGCGTCACGACGTCGACCAGCATCTTGCGCTTGAGCGCGAGCGAATAGGCGATCGTGGTGGCGAGATAGCCGCCGAGCACGCCAAGGAACAGCGGCGAGATGCAGAGGCTGGCAGCAACCGCGAGCAGCCATAGCGCGGGGATCGCAAGCAGCGCCGAGGACATCGGCAGTCGACCTGCCGCCAGCGCGCGATGGCGCTTGGTCGGATGCTGCCGGTCGGCGGCGAGGTCGAGCAGATCGTTCATCAGGTAGGCGCCCGACGCGCAGGCCGAGAACGCCAGGAACGCCAGCAACGCGTAGCCGAGCGTCGCAAGGTTCATCTGATGCGCCGTGATCGCGGGCACGAACACCAGCGTGTTTTTGGCGTATTGATAGACGCGCAGCGCCTGCGCCCAGGTTTTGAGGCTGGCACGGCTGCTGCCGCGCGTCTCGATGCGCTCCATGGAGGCGCGGTCGAACGGCAGCCGGTCAGCCGCTGCGAGATCGGCCGGCGCAACGACGCCATCGAACCCGAGATGCGCGGCAATGCCCGCCGCATGGTGCGCAAAGCGGCCGGCCACCAGATAGATCGTCTCGCCCCGCGCCCGCGCCGCCAGCGCCTGGTTCAGCACGTCGGCATCATAGGGCAGATGGGCGTAGTCGAGCTCGGCTTGCGCCAGGATACCCGTGAGCGCCGCCATGCCCGGGCGTCCACCCGCGCCGAAGCGGGCCAGCATGCGGCCGGGGCTGGAGAACAGCGCTTCCAGCAGCAATTCGGAACGGAGCAGGGCACCCTCGAGATCGATGACAAGCGTCCGCGCCGCGGCGGGGGTCGCCGACGGTGTGGGGACGCCAGAATCGTAGTGCCAGGCAGGCTGCTCCATCCGAAAACGCTCTATTGGCCGCAACATGACCGGCCTTGAGGCCGGGGAGCAGGGAAATGGACGGCCGAGAGCCTAGGCGGCATTCGCTAAGGGCGACTTAACCGGCGGAGAAGGGCGGGCGGCCCCTGGGGGATGCCGGGGCCAATCCATGCACCCTGCTGTTGCATGGATCCCACAACCCGGCGCCAGCTTCATGGTCCGGCAGGGCTTTTGCCGCGCGCCCCGTGAAAATCCTCCCGGCCGACCCCATCTGCCAGTTTCGCGCGCTCGCTCGCCCCGCTCACAATGAAATCAGGTGTCATGACCGAACAGACGCTCGCTGCGCCTATCGACGACCAACAGGAACGCCAGCGCGGCTTTACGCGCTACCAGGCGCTCCTGATCGCGCTGCTCGCGTTTACGCAGTTCACGATCATTCTCGATTTCATCATCATGTCGCCGCTCGGCGCCATCCTGATGCCCGCGCTCGACATCACGGCCGGGCAATTCGGCGTCGCGGTGTCGGCCTACGCGTTCAGCGCGGGACTTTCGGGCATTTTGGCCGCCGGCTTTGCCGATCGCTTCGACCGCAAGCGCCTGCTGCTGTTCTTCTATGTCGGCTTCACGCTCGGGACCCTGCTCTGCGCCGCCGCGCAGACCTACCATGTGCTGCTGCTCGGCAGGATCGTGACCGGATTGTTCGGCGGCGTGATCGGCTCGGTCGTGCTGGCCATCATCACCGATTTGTTCGCGCTGCACCTGCGCGGCCGCGTGATGGGCTTCGTCCAGACGGCGTTCGCCGCGAGCCAGGTGCTCGGCATTCCCGCGGGCCTGTTTCTCGCCAATCACTGGAACTGGCATGTCTGCTTCATTGCGATCGTCGGCCTGTCGATCGTCGCGATCGCCATCATCGCCTTCGCGATGGAGCCGGTCGACGCGCATCTGAAACTGAAGCAGGACAGAAACCCGTTCCGCCACCTGATCGCGACCATCGGACAACCGCGCTATACGCTGGCCTTCGCCGTCACGACATTGCTGGCGACGGGCGGATACATGCTGATGCCGTTCTCCAGCGCCTTCACCGTGCATAATCTCGGCATCGACATCCTGCATCTGCCGACGATCTATCTCGTCTCCGGCCTGTTCAGCATCGTCACGGGGCCGCTGGTCGGCAGGGCCAGCGACGCGTTCGGCAAGTACCCGACCTTCGTCTTCGGCAGCGTGGTGTCTGTCATCATGGTGCTGATCTACACCCATCTCGGCCACGTCTCGCTCGCGACCGCGATCCTCGTCAACGTGCTGATGTTCGTCGGCATCTTCTCGCGCATGATCCCGTCGCAGGCGCTGATGTCGGCGATCCCCGACCCCAGCCAGCGCGGCTCGTTCAGCGCGGTCAGCGCGTCGCTTCAGCAGCTCTCCGGCGGGCTCGGTTCGGTCCTCGCCGCCGCCATCATCGCGCAACAACCGGATGGTTCGCTGCTCCATTTCGACCGTATCGGCTACGTCGTGGTCGCGTCGGCGATCGTCTCGCTGGTCGCGATGTACTTTGTGCAGAAGGCGGTGGCGGAACGGACCGGGAGACGGGTGGTCTGAGGGCCGGTTAGTGCTTTACCGTGGCCGGGAAAATGAGCGACTGATCGTCGATCTCCTGATCCGGAAGCTGATGGACGCCGGCCATGGCGTGCAGCTCGACCAAGGACGGCATGGCCGCGGCGGACAGCTCTATCGAGCGAGATTGCGTCCTGAAGATCAGGGCAGAACCGGCGATCAGAGCTGCAACGACGAAACAAGCGATCAGCGACCGGCGCATATGGCGTCTCCCACGTCTATGTGGAGAACAGAAAGCTTAACAAACAATAATGACCGCTAAACGCGGGCACTCGACTCGGCGAACGCCGTCGTCGCGGACTCCTGCACGAAACGATCAAGGATGCCGGCGGCACCGAGTGCGACAACAGCGGCGAACAGGCAGGCAATAATGAAAACGCGCATCCTGTTGATCCCTACCCCTATAACCTAGCACGCTCCCAAACGGATTGGTGCAGCGCCCGTACAAAACACCGTGTTCAACCCGGAAGCGCGAAGGCCTCCGTCTCGATATCGATAAACGTTCGTCCGAGCGCGCCAACGGCGTCATAGAAGTCTGCCGAACTGGCCCGCTCGAGATCGGCGAAAAAGTGCCTCATCCAGCGTGAGACATGCTGATCGAAGAAGAGGCGCTCGGCGCCCGCTGGCGCTGCAAGGCTCCCGCCGGCGAGGCCTGCCATGATCTCACAGAGAAATCCGGCGTGATCCTCGGGCTCCGTACGCTCCGGGGCCTGTTCGAGGCCGAGCCCCTCGAGAGTTTCCCGCAACCGCGCAAGTGGACGGCCATACAGGGTATCGGACAGGTAGTGTGACGCATAAGGCAGCAGTGTTCCCTTGCCCAACCCTGCAAAGAGGGCGAAGAACTCGCGCGATGTGGTCTGCTCATTTGTCCGGCGCGCCGCATCCGCCAGCGCCATGTGCGCCTTGCCCATCGCACTTGCATCGCCGCGCAATGCAGAGATCCGGTGCAGCAGCTGCGTGTCCGGGCTGCGCGTCAGCAACGTGGCCAATAGCGCATATTCCTGCGCCCGGGCGAGGTCGTACTCATCGACGATACGCACTGAAGCGGTCCTCGAGGCTAGATCCATCATTGTTCGATCGCGCAAGACATCTAATCCTGCCGGTTGCTAGCGTGGTAATGCGCTGCCATGACGTCGTGTTCGCTGGGAGGGCGGCTCTCCGACGGCAGGGCTGACGCACTGCATTCTCTCATTCCGGTCCTGGTCCGGTCGCGCCGCGGCATCATCGGGCAGCGATTGAGATGCCAATGTCGTCGGCTCGAGACCGGGCTGTTCGGCATCGGAACGCCTTTGCGGAATGAGCTCGCTTGGCGGCGGCGCGTCCGCAAACGCGTCTCCCACCTGCTCCAGCCCCTTCGACATCCGCGCGACGAGATCGGCGACGTTGTCTGCGGGATCGAGCGGGCCAAATCCGGGAATTGCGTTGGGATCGTTGAAATCCCACTGGTTCTCCGCAATCCCGACGAAGTCGCGGATCGCGGGGTCCGTTGCCCAGGCACGGCGCAATGCCAGGCGCGTCAGTTCGGCCGGAACGCCCGTCTGCAGGAACGCCGCAATGTCGGTGTGAGCGGCAATAGATTCGATCGACGGCAAACTGGCGGGATCGAAAGGCCGGTCGGTCCCGTCATTCGCCACGGACGGCTGAGCAGCCTGCTCACTGTCGGTCGGAGCAAGTTCAGCGTTTTGGCTTTTCGAGGCTTGCTTGAGCCGCGCCCAGCGAACGAAGACGTTAGTCTCTGACATCGATCTCTCTCATGCCGCTGCTAACGATTGCGCTGCCGTTTGACGAATGGTCGTTCGACATGATGCTCGGCGACGAACCGGCCGACGATCTCGGAGATGCCTGGTGGCATCGGCACGGCTTCGACCAGATTGCTGCCTGCATCGGTAAACGCCTCGCCCTCCGCCGGATCGGCCGTAACCGCGAGCAGCTCGTAGGGCGGCTCGGAACCGGTCGGACGCAAATTGACCCACAGCGTCGGCGAGCCTGACGTGAGATTTTCGCGATAGTTGGTGGTTTCGGTCCGGTGCAGCTCGATCACGGCATCACCTGCGTAGAACAACGTGACCTCGCCTTCGCCTCCAATCGGAGTCCAAGGCTCCGCGGTCGGCTCTCCCGCGAATACCGAGACGGGCCGCCACAGAAAATCGGCCCACGCACTTTTCGCCTTGCGCCGTTCGATTGCGACACCGACAGCAATGCGTGCAAGACTTGTCGATATCAATGTACCCTCTCGTGATCGAGACGTGGTTCCTGCTTCCGAAGCCAATCCAGCGACGCCTCGCGCTCGCGCCCCGCCGAGAGCGGTAATCGTGCGCTCATGATACGGGCGTCGTCTTTTCCGATATCCGGAGTATATACTTCGGGGGTGAACGGGCCAGTAGGTGGCCGCTCTATTTTGGGAGCGCGAGATATTGTGACCGTCATATCCGACACCGGCAGGCGCCTCCTGATCTGCTCATGCGAAGGGACGATGCCGCTCGATGCAGACGCAATTCGCCGCGGTTGCCGTGGTGAAGTGACGGCGGCGACGCAGCTCTGCGGCGCCGAACTCGGCCGATTCAAGGCTGTCGCCGCCGAAGATGGTCCGCTCACGGTGGCCTGCACGCAGCAGGCAGCACTGTTTTCGCAGGTTGCTTCCGAAAATAATCGTGCGAATTCGATACAGTTTGCCAACATCCGCGAGACCGCCGGATGGTCTGGCGATGCCGACCGCGCCGGACCGAAGATGGCCGCGCTGCTGGCCGCCGCGGCCGAAGTCACCGCACCCGCGCCGATGGTCCAGCTGGAAAGCAGCGGAGTCATCCTGATCTACGGCCGCGACGAGGCCGCGATCGAGGCCGGCGACTTGCTCAAGGAACATCTCGACGTCACCGTGCTGATTGCGCCGCCAGCCGCGATCGCACCGCCGCGTAGCGTTGATTTTCCGATCGCCAAGGGCCGGATAACGAGTGTCAAGGGACATCTGGGCGCGTTCGATGTGGTGGTCGACGATTTCGCCGAAGCCGCACCGTCCTCGCGTCGCGCCCTGACGTTTGGCAAGTCACGCAACAACGCCCGTTCGAGCTGCGACATCGTCCTCGACTTGACCGGCGGGCCTGCGCTGGTTCCTGCCGACTTGCGCGACGGTTACCTGCGCGCTGATCCCGGCAGTCCCGCAGCAATCCTCCAGGCCGTGCTGAAAGCGCGCGACCTCGTCGGGACCTTCGAGAAGCCACGCTACATCACCTTCGACGCCGGGCTTTGCGCGCATTCGCGCTCGAAGCGGACCGGTTGCACCCGCTGTCTCGATTCCTGTCCGGCCGGCGCGATCACACCTGCCGGCAATCATGTGGCGATCGACGCCAACATCTGCGCGGGCTGCGGCCAATGCGCGACGGCCTGTCCCACCGGCGCCGCGTCCTATGCGCTGCCGGCGGAAGACGCGCTGGTCAGAAAGCTGCGTGCCATGCTGCTCGCATACCGTCAGGCGGGCGGCGAGCGGGCAATTGTCCTCGTCCATGACGAAAGCCACGGCGCGCCGCTGATCGACGCGCTGTCGCGGTTCGGCGACGGCTTGCCCGCGAACGTGCTGCCGTTTGCGGTCAACGAGGTCACGCAAATCGGGTTGGAGAGCATCATCGCGGCTTTTGGCTATGGCGTGTCGGCGGTGCGTTTCCTGCTACGGGCCAAGCCGCGCCATGACGTCTCCGGATTGACGCGGACGGTCGCGCTCGCCGATCCGATCCTTGCCGGACTCGGCTTCGGCCAGGCCCGGCTTTCTGTCATCGCGACCGACGATCCGGACGGCCTGATCGAAGCGCTCCGCACCGCGCCGGCCGACGCGCCCACTCCGCGCCCTGCGAGCTTCCGCGCCGTGGGCGGCAAGCGCGACGTGCTGCGCTTTGCGCTGGCCGAACTGCATCGCGCGGCGCCTGCACCCGTCGATGTCATTCCGTTGCCCGAGGGCGCGCCGTTCGGGGCGGTCGAGATCGATACTGCGGGCTGCACGCTTTGCCTGTCTTGCGTGTCGGTGTGCCCGACGAGCGCGCTGCGCGACGACCCCGAGCGCCCGGCATTGCGTTTTGTCGAAGACTCCTGCGTCCAGTGCGGCCTGTGCCGGACGACGTGCCCGGAAAAAGTCATCACACTGGTTCCGCAGATCGACTTCCGTGCCAGCCGGGCGCCGACCCGGGTTCTCAAGGAAGAGGAGCCGTTTTGCTGCATCCGCTGCGGCAAGCCATTCGGCGTCAAGAGCAGCATCGAACGTGTGGTGGCGAAGCTCGAAGGCCAGCACTGGATGTATTCGGGCTCGGCGCAGCGGCTCGACGCCATCAAGATGTGCGGCGACTGCCGCGTCGGTTTCGTGGCCGAACAGGGCTTCGAATCTTATGGCGCACCGGGCCCAACCGTCCGCACCACCGACGATTACCTGCGTGACCGGAACGCGAAGAAAGACCCGGACGGCCGCTCCGGCTGAAATGCCCGGTTCAGGTTGGTGCGAGCGCCATCGCGCTATTCAGCCGGCGTGGCCGAGGCTTGCCGGCCTTCCGCTTCGAGCTTTTCGGCAAGCCAGCGGTCGTGATGCTCTCTCGCCCAATTGATATCGACCTCGCCCGTACCCATGGCTTCGAACGCGCCTTCCATGCCGAGCGTGCCGATATAGATGTGTCCCAGGATCAGCGCGATGAAAAGGATCGCGATGACGGCGTGGGCGACCTGGGCGATCTGCATGTCGGCAATGTTGGTCCCGTAGAAGGGAAACAGCAGCACGAATCCTGATGCCGATACCAGAAGGCCGGCTGCGACCGACAGCCAATAGACCATTTTCTCACCGAGATTGAAGCGGCCTGCAGGCGCATGTTTCGACTTGATGAAGCCGCCGCCCTGCTTGACCCAGTCAATATCGACTTGCTTGAACAGATTGTCCCTGAAGAAAAGCACCGTGATCAGAACGAGGCCCGCCACGAAGGCGAAGCTCGTGAAATTGTGCACGTACTTCGCGATCTGGGAGATGTCCGAGAATAGATCCGGGCCGACCAGGGGCCGCAGCAGGACCTTGCCGAAGGTGATGTTCAGGCCGGTCAATCCGAGCAGCACGAAGGAGACCGCTGTCAGCCAATGCGCGAACCGCTCGAAAGCCTTGAAGCGGACGATCGTCTGGCCGGAGCGCCCCGCTTCGATGCGAAGCCGCCCCATGATCAGATAGGCGAGCGCGAGCACTGCAAGCATGCCGACGATCACCACCGCCCCACCCCAGTGGAGCAGGACTTCGTGGAAATAATCCCAGGTCCGTCCCGCCGGCTGCATCAGCACGCTGGCTTTGACATCTGGGATGTCGATCCGGCCCTGGGTACGCGGCGCCTGCTCGAGAAGCGTCTTCTGATTGGTCACACTGGCGGTCGGATTGGGCGCCCCGTCGGGACCAAGCTTCTGGGCGAGCACCGGGGCTGTCGCGAGACCGAACAGCATCAACAACAGCGCTGCGAAGCGAATGCGTGCGAAAGCCGTCATGACGGATACCCAATCTTCGTCCCTGATCGTCGCGGTAAGCGCAGGTCCCCTACGACTTGACGTCCTCGTGATAGGCGGTTGTCCAGCCCCAGGCTCCGGAGCCATAGCCGCGCTTCTCGACGCGCTCCTCGTAGATCTGGGCGATGATGTCGCCATCGCCTGCGAGCAGCGACTTGGTCGAGCACATCTCGGCGCACATCGGCAGCTTGCCTTCGCCAAAGCGGTTCGAGCCGTATTTCGCATATTCCTCGGCGCTGCCCGGCGCCTCCGGCCCGCCGCCGCCCGCGCAATAGGTGCACTTGTCCATCTTGCCTCGCGAGCCGAAATTCCCGACCTGGGGATATTGCGGCGCTCCAAACGGACAGGCGTAGAAGCAATAGCCGCAGCCGATGCACAGATCCTTGTCGTGCAGGACGATGCCGTCTTCGGTCGGATAGATGCACTTGACCGGACACACCGACGCGCAAGGCGCATCGGTACAGTGCATGCAGGCCATCGACACCGACCGCTCGCCCGGCTTGCCGTCATTGATGGTGACGACGCGACGCCGATTGATGCCCCAAGGCACCTCGTTCTCGTTCTTGCAGGCGGTCACACAGGCATTGCAGTCGATGCAACGGTCCGCATCACACAGGAATTTCATGCGTGCCATCGGTCTAACCTCTCATGCGGCCCTGATCTGACACAGCGTGGCTTTCGGCTCCTGCATGCCGGTGGCAGGATCATAGCCATAGGTCGTCAGCGTGTTGACGCTCTCACCGAGCACGATGGGATCGGCTCCCGTCGGATATTTCGCCCGGAGATCGGCGCCTTCGTACCAGCCCGCGAAATGGAACGGCATCCAGGCAACGCCCTTGCCGACGCGTTCAGTCACCTGCGCCTTCATCCGGGCCCGCGAGCTGTTCTCTGCACCGGTCACCCAAACCCAGCCGCCATCGACGATGCCGCGCTCGGCTGCGTCCGCCGGGTTGATCTCGACGTACATGTGCTGCTTCAATTCGGCGAGCCATCGGTTGGACCGGGTTTCCTCGCCGCCGCCTTCGTATTCAACCAGACGGCCCGAGCTCAGGATCAGCGGAAACTGCTTCGAGATCGCGCGATCGACGGCGGCCTTCTGCACGGAGAAGCCGATATTGGGCACGCGGAATTGCTTCGCGTCCGGCAAGGTCGGATAGTCGGCGACGAGGTCGGGACGCGGCGTGTAGATCGGCTCGCGATGCACCGGAACCGGATCGGGAAGATTCCACGCGATCATGCGGGCCTTGGCGTTTCCGTAAGGCGAACAGCCGTGTTCGATCGCGACCCGCTGGATGCCGCCGGACAGATCGGTCGACCATGACACCTTGTCGGGATCGGCCGGATTGATGCGCTCGATCGTCTCGCGTTCTTGCGCAGTGAGGTCCTTGTCCCAGCCGAGTTTCTTCAGCACGCCAAGGGTGAACTCGGGATAACCGTCCTTGATCTCCGAACCGACGGAGTACGAGCCCTCGGCAAGAAGATTATCGTGATCTTCCCGCTCCACCTCCTGCCCGTTCTCCATCACCTTGCGCTTCACGACGCGCTCGACTCCGAACCGCGCGCGGAAGGTGCCGCCGCCCTCTTTCACCGGAAGATTCGTGTTGTAGAGGATCGGCGTGCCCGGATGCCTGTACTCGGGCGTACCCCAGCACGGCCAGGGCAGGCCGTAATAATCTCCACCGACCTCCGGATCGTCCTTCGGCGCCCGCAGCGTCACCAGATCGAACTTGTGCTGGTTTCTCATGTGGGCCTTGAGCCGCTCCGGCGACTGGCCGCAATAGCCGGTCGACCAGCCGCCGCGGTTGATCTCGCGCAGGATGTCGTCCGCCGAGACTGCGCCGTTCTCGACCTTGATGTTCTTGAACATCAGGTCGGCAAATCCGAACTTGCGGGCGAACAGGTACATGGTGTCGTAGTCGTTCTTCGATTCGAAGACCGGCTCGACGATCTTTTCGCCCCATTGCAGGGAGCGGTTCGAGTTGGTGCGCGAACCTTCCATCTCGAAGCTCGTGCAGGCCGGCAGGAGGTAGGTGCCGTTCTTGCGCTCCGACAGCACCGACCACGCGGTCGGATAGGGATCGCAGACCACCAGCAACTCCAGCTTCTCGATGCCCTTCACGGCCTCCGGCATCCGGGTGATGGTATTGACGCCATGCCCCATGATGAACATGGCCTGCACCGGATTGGGCTGACTGATCTGATTCTTCGGCAACAAGGTTGCATCGAACCAGCGCGTGCTGGGAATACCAGGGGTTTCCATCAGCTTCTTGTCGGGGAAGCGCGACTTCATCCAGTCGTAATCGACCTCCCATACCCGGCACCAATGCCGCCAGGCCTCCTCGGCAAGACCGTAATACAGCGGGAGCGAGGTGACATCGAGACCGAGATCGGTTGCACCTTGCACGTTGGTGTGGCCGCGGAAAATGTTGGCGCCTGCGCCGGGCAGCCCCATGTTGCCGGTGGCGAGCAGCAACAGGCAGCTGGCACGGACATTGGAGGTGCCGGTGGTGAATTGAGTTTGCCCCATCGCCCAAATCAGGGTGGACGGCCTTTGTTTGGCGAACAGTTCGGCGACGTGCTTGACCTGCGCCTCGGGTAGGCCGGTCACGCGCTCGACCTCCTTGGGCGGCCACTTCGCAACCTGCTTCCGGACCTCATCCAGGCCATAGACGCGCTGAGCGAGGAATTCCTTGTCCTCCCAGCCATTCTCGAAAATGTGCCACAGCATGCCGTAGATCGTGGCGATATGCGTGCCGGGGCGAACCCGGACATATTCGGTCGCGTGCGCAGCGGTCCGCGTCATCCGGGGATCGACCACGATCATGTTGGCGCGGTTGAGCTCCTTGCCTTCAAGAATGTGCTGCAGGGAAACCGGATGGGCCTCGGCGGGATTGCCACCCATCAACAGGATGGTCTTGGCGTTGCGGATGTCGTTGTAGCTGTTGGTCATCGCGCCGTAGCCCCAGGTATTGGCTACGCCGGTGACCGTCGTGGAGTGGCAGATCCGCGCCTGATGATCGGAATTATTGGTGCCCCAGAACGCAGCAAGCTTGCGATTGAGATAAGCGGCCTCGTTGGTGAACTTGGCGGAGCCAAGCCAATAGACCGAGTCGGGCCCCGCCTTCTGGCGGATATCCAGCAGCTTGTCGCCGATCTCGTCGATCGCCTTCTCCCAGGAGATGCGCGTCCACTGTCCGTTGACGAGCTTGACGGGGTAACGCAGGCGTCGTTCGTTCAACACGTCGTCGCGAACTGCCGCACCCTTGCAGCAATGCGAGCCGCGATTGATCGGACTGTCGTAGTCGGGCTCCTGCCCGATCCATACGCCGTTGGCGACCTTGGCGATCACCGAGCAGCCGACCGAGCAATGCGTGCAGACGTTCTTGCGGGTCGTGACCGTTGCGCCGACAGGCGGCGGCGGACCGGCTTCGGCCTTGCGCACGCTGTGCAGCGCGAGTTCACCCACCGCGGCCAATGCGCCGGCCGTGACTCCAGAGCGCTTCAGGAACGTCCGCCGGTCCAGTTTCGCCGATGCTTCGTCGGCCGCCGCATCGAAAAGCCTGGCACGCTCCGGACGACGCTCGGACTTCCTGATCAGCACGGAAGTCTCCTATCGAGCGGGATAGCTGTTGACGCGATAGAAATTCCTGACTTCCTGGGAGTCAGGTCGATAGCGAGCCTTCCGCTTCTGATCGAGATCAACAGGCTTTGCGGAAGCCGCCGCCGGCAACAATTGGCCGGCACCCAACGCACCGGCACCGACAATGGTCAGCCGAAGCAAGTCACGTCGAAGAAGCTTTGGCGCTTGATCATTCTTCAACGAAGCACACTCCCTGTCGGGGTCAGGCCTTTCCGAAGGCTATCCGAGTTTTGCGCCGGACATCAATCACAGACCTGCGTTGCATAATCTGCAGGAGCGGCCGTGCACGCAGCTTTGCGCTCGTGTTACCGCAACAAGCGGCCAATCGTCGTCAACATCATTGTTATCAGCCGTTCGGCTCAGCAGATTGTCGTGCGAATTGGAAACGGCGAAACATCGAGCAGATGATTGCCGGATGGGTGACGTCACACGCGGCGCGAGTGACGAACTCGCGATCGATACGAATGATACGTCGACATCGTGAGCGATCGCCGAAATCCGCGTCGGGTCGGCGGGGCCATTTTGGGCGAGACGCCGTGCCATGCGAAGGGGCGCTCCCCTCCCCGGTTGGCACTCAAAGTGACCGCCTGTCACCGGGCGTGATTTGAGAATCATCGGCATCGGGGCACGAGCCACGGCGCCCCCGATACAATTGCGCGTGCCGCGTGGGGGCGCATCTCGACGCGACCGACAAGGAGGTATCCGAAGTACGCGTCAGGTCCGTGATGGCAGGCGCCGACAATCCGGCCGGAATGCGCTGCAGGAATGACCGAGAGAGACCCATCCGGCGCATCGGCGGGGCCACAGCCCTTCGTTGCACGGCCAAGGGGCACGCAACACAAGGATGCGATTTATCTATCTGGAAATGCTGGATATCCAGAAAAGGCTGGTGCCCAGAAAAGGACTGGGTCGCCACCATCGCGAACAGCGGCATTTGCGGGCGTTTCGAGCCGACCGGCTGGGCCTTGTGTACCGGTGTTGTGTACCGGCTTCAAGACCCGAGTCGTCGGCATCGCCAAGGCCAGCCAGTCTCAGTCCAATCATCTCATCCCCACTGTCTATGGCCCTTCCTCCTTGGCGTTCCCAGCTGGTGTTTCAGGTACGATGACTTCCAGCTTCACGTCGAAAACGACATTCCCATATTCGTCCCGCTCGATTCTGATTTTATTGAATTCCAAAAGTTTGGACGCGAGTTCCTGAGCGATCCGCGCCGTGATCATTTCAGTGGCATCCTCGTCAGTGTAGCCGCCAAGTTTCATCAGCTTTCCATGGCTACGCAGAGGCTTGATACGATGTTCAGGGACTTCTCGGGTCGGCTTTTTTTCAGACATAGGATAACTCCGCTGCGGCTCTATGTGCCGGATGTTCTGATCGAAGTCGGGCCTTAATTTCTTCTGAGAAGTCGCCCCCCCGAGGCCTTCTTCCGCTCGTAGTATTCCCGACTCCGCTTGCGCTGGCAGACCAAGCATCTGTTGTGGCTATTCCAGGACGTAATTGTCTGGCACCTCGAGCAAAATCTCTTTGGCCGTTCCTTGGGCTGAAATGACACTAGATTCGTCGATAAGATCACATGAGTCAGGGAAGTCGCCGCCCGCCACCGTGAAAAGTGGCGAGCGGCGGGTGCTGTTAGTCGAGGAGAGCCGTGACGTTCATCGACAAGTACCGGCGGTACTGCTCGAACAGCCGCCCGGTCTCATCATCATCGTCTCCGGACATCGTGTACTCGCAATACCCGAGGACATAGAGCAGCTGCTGGATGGCAGTGGTCGCGCGCCGCGGGACCGCGCGCTTGCCGTTCCCTGCTCCAGATTCAATCCCAGCCGCCTCGAAGACAGTCTTAGCGAACGGGTGAGAGATGTTGACCTCAACAACCAGACCGCCAACCTCTCCGTCCATCAGCGGGCGGTACAGCACCCCGTCGGGCAGGCTATCAACGGCCCGCAGGTAAGGCGCAAAGCCCCGCTTCACGGCCGGCGGCGGCGTCTGTTCCGAAGGTTGGTCGGAGGCGGGGACATCTGCCTCGAGGGCGGGATCGTCCACGACGATCGGCTGCGTGGGCTTCGGAGGAGCGACGACCGGCCCACGCCGGGGAACACGAAGCTCGCCCTTCTTCTGGTTAACAGCTTCGATCAGCAGGTTGGCACGAGACCCGATGAGCCGATTTGACTCATTGAACAGGTCGTCGATCTCAACCTTCGTCGGGACATCCTTCTGACGCCAGAGCGCGTCCGCTGTACGGGCCGAGTCGCGGAACAAGTCCTTGAACTTGGCTTCCGCCTCGTCGTCGAGAACGATGGTGGATTTCGCAACGTCGACCTTGAAGTGTGTATCTGCCGAGCTATCGAACTCGATCTCCGCCCGGAAGGCGTTGAGATGGAAATCACGGCTGAACAGGCCGAAGGTCTCGCCGCTGCGTACCAAACGGCCGTTCCGGTAGACATACGCACCCTGGTGCTTCTGGTTGTAGCGATACCGCCGCACGAGTTCTTCCGGCTGGGAGTTCGGATGCGGCAGCGCGATGGCCGTGAAAAACGCCGAGGTGCCGTCGTCGAAGTCGATCTTCTCCCGGCGGTAAATCGACTGGGTGTCAGGATTCTCGCGATGGAGCGGATCGAACGGCTCCACCGGAATGTCGTCGATGTTGATGGACAAGCGGCGAATGCTGTCTGCGGTCGCAGAGAGGATCTTGCCGTAGGTCTCCCCTGCTTTGCGTACCAGGTTCGAGCGCAGCTTCGTCAGATCGCGGGTCTGAAGCTTCACAGCGCGCAGAACAACGACCGTCCCCTTTCCACCCGATTTGGTCGTCGGACCAGGAAGGGCGGCAAGCGCCACCTCAAAGAACTTGCGCTCCTCGGCTGTCGGCGCACGAGCTTCCTGCTCCCAGCGATCCGTGCGCTCGATCCGCCCCTGGTCGATAGAGCGGCGCTGGATCACACCAGTCTCGCTCCGGGTCAGGATCTCAATATTAGTGGCGAGCGCGAACCCGGCACCCTTCAGTCCCACACCGAACCGCGATAGCGAGGTCGACCGATAGAGATGTTCGGTGCGACTGCCTGCGCGAAGCACCTCGTCGATAATCGCATCCGCAATACCGCTTCCGTTGTCGGCGATGACAATCTGCTCGATGGTCTTGCCCTTCTTAGCGAAGGACACAGAAACGCCAGAAGCTCCGTTTTCGACGGAGTTGTCGACGATATCCATCGTCGCGGTCAGGGGATCGTAGGGGAATGCTGCGATCGCGTGGGCGATGCGACCAGCGGAGGGGTCTGTCTGGATGACAGATGCGTCCTGGCTGATTTTGGACACAGCAGCAGCCGTTGAGCGAATCGTGCTCATTTTCAGTTCCTTTCTCACCGGAGCACCTTGCGTGATCCGGATCATGTGACGCCGCTTGACACCTTGGGACGTTGCGTCCGAAAGCTACCGGCGACCGGAAACATAAGAGCGAGCCTGAATCCGGTCAAGGAGCGGCAGCGAAGATTTTAGCTGAACTACATCGCAAACGTATTTCGCGACATCTCCTTCAGCTCCTCCTCCACCAGCCGCTTAGGCAACTTAAAGAAGTCGAACAGCTCGTACAAAGGTGCGAGCATTGAGAAGATCACTTCGGGAAGAGCATCTGGAAGCGAAGACACCGCGACCGTAGCAGTGGCTTCATGCTGATCTTGGCTGGTGCTGCGCCCACCGAACATTATCCTACGAGTATTGCCATGGGAGACGAGAACCCGGCCAGCGAGCTTGGTCCACTTAGCCGCCAGGATGAGATTTGCATTCGCTCCATTGAGCGCACGGGCGATGTAGAGCGCCTGAAGGACCGCTTCGCCTAAGCGCCAAGTCGGCGTGGTAATGTCGAGGGATGTTCCAGGTTTGACGTCCTTCCATCCTCCATCTTCTGGATATCCTCGCCGCAAGAACAGCAAGCCCGCGGGCGAAATGCGCCAGAAGTCATGGTGGGCCGGCTTGTCGTAGGACCCGTCCGTGTCAGGCCCGACCCAGCACTCGATGGCTCCATCTACTGCAATAGGTCTGTAGGGATTTCGACTGAGATTCACGAAGGGTGGCCAGCCCGAATGGTTCCGGACCGCGAGGCGGATAGTGTCATTGAGGTCGGAAAGGGATTGACGATCAAAATCGCCGTCTATGGCAATCGATAGATCATAGTGACCATTCGGTAGTGTCGGCGGCACGCCCGGCGGCAGAGCAGCAACGCGGCCTTCCCAACGCACGATCGCCTTTGCTTGGAAATCCTGCAGCTGATCAAGCAGACTGGGTGTTGTAGGCCGGGCGCTTGGAATCACACCGGCCATGATTGAACGCATCGCGTCAAGCAGCTCCGCTTGTCGATTCTGGAGACACCGCTCAAAGAAGCGGTCCCATTCTTCCGCGCTCTTGGGCTCCTCGCCAGCAGGGCCAGGCCGACGAATATACACACGATGGGGTACAAGTTTCTTGCCGTCTGGTGAGCCCGCCTTGGCACGGATTGGCACCCTGTGGCCGCCGGGCACGACAATGACGGGATACTTGTCAGTTCCGCCGGTTCGAGACCGATGAAGCACGCGACACTGAACTCCAGGATCGATGTACTTAGCCACAACCGATTGGATGCTGTCCTGCGACCAAGCATCCAGGTTTGCGGGCCGACCAGCTGCCACGTTGAAAGTCCCGTCCGTCTGCTCTTCAAAGCCGACCACCACGACGCCCCCGCCATGATTTGCAAGGGCAATGATCTCTTTAGCTAAGAGGGCGCGGTGGTCATTGTCGGTCAGGTCGAGCCATTCCTTCACTTCTACGTCTAGGGTTTCTCGCGGCTCGTTAACGAGGTCATCCAGATCGGCGTTCGGGTCAGACATTGGCGCTCCGGTGGCAACGAATCGGTCGCAAATTCGAAGCTGGTATAGCGCGCATTACCCGCCAGTCGCCACCAGGGCGAGTACAACCCACAGTGATGCAAAGCGCGCGGAGCTACACTGAGCGCAGGTCGTGGCACTAAGCGGACACTAAATCGAATTGTCGCTTGGTCACAAAGCACACCGAAGCAGTCCTAGTCGGAAGCCCTAATTAATTTCCCCCAACATGCGTCCGATTGCAGTTGCTGCGTGGGGCCTTCCGCTTTCGCTACTATGGCCGGATCGCGCCAGCTCATCGGCGATAGCTCGGAGTGAACGGCGACCGCCCTTTGGGGTCTTTCGGCGCAACCGCTTGGCCAGGGCGATCATTTCCTCGCCGTGTTTCTCGTCGTCAATTTCGCGATAGCTCTTGCGGCCTTCAACCTTTACGCCAAGGGCGCGCTTCCGATCTCGCGCGGAGGACGTCGAGGGGTGTGCGCGTCCTGAAGCTGTAGAATGAAGAGTCGGTATCTTTCGAGAGGTAGGCCATTCGATAGTTCATACGCGCTGTGTCCCGGTCTTGTGTACCGGTTAGCGGCTCAAATTCCCTGCAAATGAGCGATTTCAACCACTTGGGTTGGGGGTGGTGCCCAGAAAAGGGCTC
This sequence comes from Bradyrhizobium sp. Arg816, assembly GCF_029989365.1. GTDB lineage: Bacteria > Pseudomonadota > Alphaproteobacteria > Rhizobiales > Xanthobacteraceae > Bradyrhizobium. The sequence goes on from NZ_JAPRAQ010000008.1 coordinate 144,022, forward strand.
GCGCCTTCACGGCCGTTAAGCCACTGGCACCTGAAGCCAGCGCGTCTACCAATTCCACCAACCTGGGCATGCCGTTTGGGGCACGGAGGCGGTTACTACGGTTCGGTGACGCGCTTGGCGCAGGACGATGGCCCTTTCTGGCAGCGTCAGAAGTCAACCGTCATTGACAACCACAACGTACGCGGCATGCCGCTGATCACATAACCAGTCGGATTGCCGATCCAATAGCGTTTGTCGAAGAGGTTGGTGAGAGAAGCACGGAACGTGGTGGGTCGTCCCACCAGTTGGGTTGCGTAACGTGCACCAATGTCGAACGTCATCCAGGCCGGGACACTTTGGATGTTGTCAGCGCTGACATAGGCTTGGCTGGTGTAGATGGTACGCGCCGTCGTGGTCAGCCCGGGCAGGAACGGAGTGTCCCACTCGACACCGAGATTGCTCTGCCATTCCGGAGCACCGATGGCACGGTTGCCATCATGGAGGTGCCCTTCAGTCTTTGTCAGCCGCGCGTCGAGGTAAGTCACCCCTCCCAGGACGCGGATCCCGGGCCCGACTTCACCGAACGTATTGAACTCGATGCCACGGTTCCTTTGCTCGCCATCGAGGCTGAAGATCCTGGTAACCGGATCGGTCACGCCGTTCGGCAAGCTGATCTGGAATGCCGCGAGGCTCGCGCCGAAGCCTCCGAGATCAAGCTTGGTTCCGACTTCATACTGCTTTGTCTTGAAGGGCGCGAACACCGCATTGGTGTTGGCGGCGCCGGACGGCGGCGTTGGTCCAGGCGTGAGGCCTTCGATGTAGTTGGCGTAGAAGGACAGCTCCTTGATCGGCCGAACCACCAGGGCCACGGAAGGCGACGTGGCGCTCTGATCGTAGTGGGTCGTTTCCAGGCCGCTCACGGGGGCATAGCTGTTCGCGATGACCTGCTGCTGTCGCGCTCCGACGATCACCTGAAGCATCCCGTTCATCATCGAGAGCGTATCGGCGACGCCGACACTTCTCAGACCAAGGAAAGCCGACTTCCCCTCAGGGAATGAAGAAACCGGGGCGCCCGGACTCGCCAGCAGGGTCGGCGTGTAGATGTTGGTAAGATAGTTTCCGTAATTGGTCTGACCGAGCCGGTCAGTGCGGTTCATGGCGCTGCCGCTGACAACGACCTCATGACCAACCGGACCTGTGTCGAAACGCGCCCGCACGCCGGCTTCGCCCGATACGCCGTCGTTTTTGCCGGTCTGGAAGCGAGAGGTCGAGAGGGCATCGCCTGCTGTGTTTAGAATGGTGGCGCCGGGGGCTTCCTGCTTGTCGAAGGTGAATTGGTTGCCGCCGATTGCGCCGAACACGGTGACATTATTCGACACATCATATTCGGCGCGCGTAAGCCCGGTGAGACTCTTCGCGCGGGCATAGTCGAACGGCTGGGCAAGGTTGATGCGAGGGTCCGGAGCGTTCGGCACCGCGATGCCAGTGACGGGCGTGTAGCCACGAGCTGCCGCTTTCATCCAGTCGTCCTGATAGATGACATCGGCGGACCACCTGAAGCGCTCGCCCCGATAGTCAACGCCAAGCGAACCGACTCCGTCGCGTACCGACTGACGGTCGATCGTCGTATTGCCGCCATCGATCCCGCCGTTGAAACGAACGCCCCATTCCCGCTGTTCGCCGTAACGGCGCGCCACGTCGATTTCCGTGCCAAACCGCGCATTCGAGATGTAGCCGGCAGTCAGACGCGTCAGGTCCTCGTTTGCCCGTTTGGTCACGACATTGACGCTGCCGCCGATGCTGCCAGACGGAGCCATGCCATTGAGGAACGCCCCGGGCCCCTTGAGCAGCTCGATGCGCTCGATCGGCGCAGGGTTGATCCGGTAAGCCGGCACGAGGCCGTACAGCCCATTCAGCGCGATCTCGCCGTTCTCGACCCGGAAGCCGCGAATGGTCAGCGCGTCATAGCGATTGCTGCTACCGATCGCCGCCCGTACTGACGGATCGGAATTGGTCAGGACCTCGGCGACGCTCGTCGCCTGCTGATCGCGGATGGTCTTTTCCGTGTAGCTCGTGAGGCTATATGGCGTATCCATATAATCCCTGTTGCCGAGCAGGCCGACCTGTCCGCCCCGCGCGACTTGCCCTCCAACATACGGCACCGGCAACGCTGCCTGTTTTGCTCCAAGCGTGGCCGGCGCGCTCATCACCGGCGCGTTCTCACGTCGCTCTGCCCGCCGCGTCGTTGCAGAGCGCGATGTATTCGATGACCGCTGTTGCCGCGCGGGAGAGGCTCGCTGCTCGGGCGCAACGACGGTCACGGGAGGGAGTGACTGTCCGGACGTCGCCGATTGTTGGCGGCCCGACTGCTGTGCGACGGATGAGGTCGTGGTCAAAAATACTGACACGCACGCAAGCCCAAATGCGCGCGAGAAGGTCACGTCGTTAAGCATGCAGTCCCCGGAGTTTTCTTCTTGATGCCCCGTCCCAGACACGAATCGCTTGGGACGAGAGCGAATAAGCATTCGGGAAAATCCATGCCAACTAGAAGGCGTCTAAGCTTCCAGCTGATCCTGGCGCGCCGCTCTACGTTTCGATTTCACATCGCATCGATTGTTGGTAAGCGCGAAAGCCTTTTGCTGCCGCCCGAACGCACGATGCGAAAAACTTCGTAAGACCGCAACGCGCCGGATGTGATCGCGACGAGCCATGAGGCAGACCGCGCGAAACCACCGCGGTCAATTGTCACAGACGCGCAATTGCTGGGGACTCAAGACCCGACATGACATCGCTACTGGTAAATGCGTCGCGTACCGCCGCGCGGAAGCGACCCAACATGCGATCGCTGCGGACGTGGGCCGGCATCCACCGCTGGACGAGCATCATCTCGACGCTGTTCCTGCTGATCCTCTCCCTGACGGGCCTGCCGCTGATATTTCAAAAGGAGATCGACGAGGCGTTTGGTTCATCGGGAATGTTGGCCGAAGTCCCGGAAAGCAAGGGCGCGCCAACGCTTGATTCCATCGTCTCGGCAGCGCTGGCGAGACACCCCGGCGATACGATGATCTCACTCGAATTTGCAAAGCGGTGGCCAATCGTGGAGACGCGCTCGGCGCCGACCCCGGATGCCGGACCCACCCGGATACACCGCGAGGCGATCGACCTTCGCACCGGTGAGCTCACAACGATGCCGGAACGGCGTAGTCCCGTGATGCAATTCCTGCACACGCTGCACGCGGATTTGTATCTGGGGCTGCCCGGCGGCTTGTTCCTTGCCAGCATGGCACTCGTTGTCATCGCCTCTGTCGTCTCGGGCTTGATACTCTATCCGCCATTCGTCCGCCGATTTGGATTTGGCACGGTTCGCACGAACAAGAGCCGAAAAATATTCTGGCTCGACCTGCACAATCTGACGGGCATCATTACGATGGCATGGCTGCTCCTCGTTGCCACGACCGGAGCAATCAACACCCTGCATGGCCCCGTTTCCACTTCGGTAAGGACAGCCATGTCCGACGAGATTCGGCGGCGGGTCGTCGTGACACAAGCAGGGCGAATGGAAGAGGTCGATCGGCCCGGGTCAATCGAAGCTGCGGTTGCTGCTGCCCGCGGCAAGGTGCCGGCAGCGCGAGTGATGTCGTTGGTGTTCCCGAACGCTGAGATCAGTCCGTCCAACCACTACGTGGTTCTGATGAAGGACGGACAAATGATGACACAGGAGCTCTTCTACGCGGTGCTCATCGACGCCCATACCGGTGGCGTGTCGGACGTATTCGAGCCGACGGGTGTCACGAAGGCGCTGCTTATCGCCGAGCCGTTGCATTTTCCGACGACGTTTCCCGGTCTGGCGCCCAAGCTCGTCTGGGCGTTTTTCGACATCGTGACGATCACGGTGCTGGTGAGCGGTTTGTATTTGTGGGCCAGCAAACCGGGCGGTCGCATCCAGCGCAAACGCTCTGCGAAATAGGAGGCGCCGGTGCCGACACGGCGAGCGTATTCTTGCAAGCCAAGAACCCGCGGCCGCCATCCTCGCCAGGAGGGAGCGGATGGGCTGAGCGCGCTCGCCGGGGAGACAAAACCACCCGTGGCCAAGGCAGCCGTCCAAGCACGCGGATGGGGCTCAACTAGCTGGAATTGCTCATTTTCCAGAATCGTATGGTGCCCAGGAAAGGACTCGAACCTTCACGGCCGTTAAGCCACTGGCACCTGAAGCCAGCGCGTCTACCAATTCCACCACCTGGGCATGCCGTTTGGGGCACGGAGGCGGTTACTACGGTTCGGTGACGCGGTTGTCAAATGCTGCTTGGCACCTGCGCGGGGATGCGGATTGCGCATCGCAAACCGGCCCGATACAAGCCTGATAACACGCACTCTTTCCGCAGGAATGGACCCCAGGAATGGATCCCATGGCATCGAATCTGGAAACTCTCGTCACGGTTTTCGGCGGATCGGGGTTTTTGGGCCGGAATGTCGTCCGCGCGCTGTGCCGCCGGGACTACCGGGTCCGGGTCGCGGTGCGGCGGCCGGAACTGGCCGGGTACCTCCAGCCCTCCGGCAAGGTCGGGCAGGTCCACACCGTGCAGGCGAATCTGCGCTATCCGGCCTCGGTCGAGGCGGCGCTGCGTGATTCGCATGTCGTGATCAATCTGGTCGGCATCCTCACCGAGGGCGGCGCGCAGAGCTTTGACGCCGTCCAGGCCAGGGGCGCCGAGACCGTCGCAAAGGCGGCGGCCGCCGCCGGTGCGCGTTTGGTGCATGTCTCCGCGATCGGCGCCGATGCGGAATCGCCCTCGCGCTATGCCAAGGCCAAGGCGGCCGGCGAAGCGGCCGTGCTGGCCACGGTGCCCTCGGCCACCATCTTCCGTCCCTCCGTGATGTTCGGCCCCGAGGACCAGTTCACCAACCGCTTCGCGGCGCTCGCCCGGATGTCGCCCGTGCTGCCGCTGATCGGCGCCGACACCAGGATGCAGCCGGTCTATGTCGGCGACGTCGCCACCGCGATCGCGGATGCCGTCGACGGCAAGGCCAAGGCGGGCGCGACCTACGAGCTCGGCGGGCCGGAAGTGCTGACCATGCGCGAGATCATCGAGGCCATCATCGCGATCGCCGACCGCAAGCCGATGCTGGTGCCGCTGTCATTCGGGCTCGCCCGTTTCCAGGCCAATTTCCTGCAATTCGCCCCGGGCGCGCTGAAGCTGACCCCGGACCAGGTCACGCTGCTCGCACGCGACAATGTGGTGTCGGATGCGGCGAAGGCGGCAGGGCTGACGCTGGAAGGGCTCGGCATATCAGCCGATTCGCTGGAAGCGATCGCCCCGCAATATCTCTGGCGTTTCCGCGCTGCGGGTCAGTTCCAGCGCAAGAGCGCGTAGGGCATCTCTCTCCGTCGTTATGGCCGGGCATAGCCGTCCGAAGGACGGCGTCGCTTCGCTCGCCTATGACCCGGCCATCCACGTTTTTCTCACCGCGGCCACCAAGAACGTGGATGCCCGGCACAAGGCCGGGCATGACGAGACTGTAGTGCGGGTCGCAACTGCCTCAAAACTTCAGCTTCTTGAACACCGCTTCCGGCAGCGTCTTGATGATGAGCATCACGAGACGCCATTTGCCGCTGACATAGACGACGTCGGTCTTCTTCTCGACGGCGTTGAGGATCGCATCGCCGACGACCGGCGCCTCGACGGTGAGCGGGCCGATCAGCTTCATGCCTTCCGTCATTTTCGTACGGACGAAGCCCGGCTTCACCGTGACGACGTGAACGCCGCCGCGACTGGCCCGGGCGCGCAGGCCCGACAGGAAGGCGGAGAAGCCCGCCTTCGCCGATCCGTAGACATAGTTGGAAGCACGGCCGCGATCGCCGGCGACGGATGAGACGCCGACGAGCGTACCACTGCCGCGTGCCAAAAATTTCTCCGCGAACAGGCCGAGGATCAGCGACGGGCCCTCGTAGTTGGAGCGCATGATCGTCGTGGCATGCGCGAGATCGCTCTCGGCATTCTGCTGCACGCCCAGTAGGCCGACGATCGAGATGACGACATCAGGCAACGCAGGAAGGCCGCTCACAAAGCCATCGAACGAAGCGGTATCGAGCACATCGAATTTGTGGAGGCCAACCTCGACATTGTAGCGCGCGCGCAGATCGGCCGCATCAGGCTCGAGTGCGGCGACGTCACGGCCCGCGAGGGCGACATCGTATCCGGCCTTGGCAAAGGCGCGCGCGGCGGCGCGGCCGATATCGGAGGAGCCACCGAGCACAATTGCGGACTTGCGTGACGTCACGGCTTAAACCTCATCGAACAGGCGTTGCGAAAGTTTTGAGCGGATGGTCCCGGCGGGATCGAGCGATTTGCGGATTGCGTTGAAGCGCCGCAAGGCCGGATAGCCGGCTTCGAACGTGGCGCGCGACTGGCGGGCGTCCTTGGCGAGATAAAGCCGGCCGCCGGCGGCGACGACCAGGCGGTCGATCTCGTCGAGGAAATTCAGGATGTCGCCCTTCACCGGGAAATCCAGCGCCAGCGTGTAGCCGGGCAGCGGGAACGATAGGATGCCGTCGCCCTGGCCGAGTTTCTTGAGCACCGCGAGGAAGGAGGCATCGCCGCGCCGGGCGACGCGATCGAGGATCTCGCCGAGCACGGCGCGGGCGCCCAGCTCCGGAATCACGCATTGATGCTGAAGAAAGCCGCGCCGGCCGTAGATGCGGTTCCAGTCGGCGATGCTGTCGAGCGGAAAGAAATACGGATAGAGCGAGACCACATGGTCGCCGCCGGCGCGCCGCGCGCCCATGCGGTAGTAGAGCTCGTTGAAGGCGCGGATGCTGTAGCGGTTCAGCGTCATCGACGGCAGGTCGACGGGCACCGCGAGGCCGGGATTTTTGCCGGCGGGAAATGCACCGGCGCCGTCGGCAAGCTCGTCTGTCCTTGCGTGCTCGCCGAGATAGATCAGCGAGCGGCCGAGATCACTGCCGCGTGCGGCACAATCGATCCAGGCCACCGAATAGGTGGCGGAATCGCCCGCATCGAGCGCGCGCATCGCGGCGTCGAGATCGGATGCGGAGATCACCCGCTCGCGGATCCACCCCGTTTCGACCGGCCGTAGCCGCATCGTCGCCTCCAGGATCACCCCGGTGAGGCCCATGCCGCCGACGGTCGCAAAGAAGGCGTCGGAATTCTGTTCGCGCGAGGCTTCGATGGTCTCGCCCTGCCCGGTGCGCAGCAAAATGCTGTCGACATAGCGGCCGAAACCGCCCTCGCAATGATGGTTCTTGCCGTGGACATCGGCGGCAATGGCGCCGCCAACCGAGACGAAGCGCGTACCCGGCACGACGAAGGGCAGGAAACCGCGCGGACCAAAGGTGTCGATCAGGTCCGACAGCAGCACGCCGGCTTCGAGGCGGATGCGTCCGGTCACGGGATCGAACGACCGGACCCGGTCGAACCCCGTCATTGCGATGGTCCTTGCGGCGCCGATCGCGGCATCGCCATAGGCGCGGCCGTTGCCCCGAGCCACCGAGCCTGTCACCACGGCTTCGCCCACGGCCTCGAACGACCGCGGCCGCAGCAGCTCGCTATCGACGACCGGGAAACGCCCCCAGCCGCTGACGAGGGTCATGGCTCAGCTCCTGTGCCGGGCGCGCGCCGCCCTGCTCTGGAAACTGCCTACCGATCAAAAGCTTATTTTACGTTGAAGGCGCGGTAGAAGCGTCGCCCGGATGGAGCCACTGGGTCGGCGCAAAGCGCCGCCCGATGACAGGCTCCGCGCAATCCGGGATGGTGCCACAAGCGCTGCCGGCCCCGGATTACGCTGCGCTCCATCCGGGCTACGGGCTCAAAGCGTTTCTAAGGTTAACGGCCGAGCGCCAGCGCGATCAGGCCGAGCGTGCCGACGATCACGCGCCACCAGGCGAACACCGCAAACCCGTGGCGGGTGACGTATCCCAAGAACGTCTTCACCACGATGATCGCGGTGATGAACGACACCACGAAGCCGATCGCGACGATCCCCATGTGGTCCATCGTCATCTCGGAGCGGTTCTTGTAGAAATCGTAGGCGAACGCGCCGATCATGGTGGGGATGGCGAGGAAGAACGAGAACTCCGCCGCCGCGCGCTTGTCGGCACCCAGAAACATCGCGGCGACGATGCTGGCGCCGGAGCGCGACACGCCCGGGATCATCGCGATGCACTGCGCGATGCCGATATAGAGATACATCAGCAGCGGAAAGCGGGTGGCGTCATGCTCGCGCGCCTTGAGATCGAGCCGATCGACCCACAGCAGGATGGCGCCGCCGACGATCAGCGAGAAGCACACCACCCACGGATTGAACAGCAGGGTCTTGATGTATTTGCCGGCAACGAGACCGACGATGACCGCGGGCAGGAACGCCACCAGCACACCGATCACGAAACGGCGCGCATAGGCGTCGCCGGTGAACATGCCGATCGCGACGTCCCACAATTTCTTGAAGTACAGCACGACGATCGCAAGGATCGCGCCGAGCTGGATCAGAACGGTAAACGAATCCCAGAACGCGCCTTCGCCGAGATGGAAGAAGCGCTCCGCGAGCAGAAGGTGGCCGGTCGAGGACACGGGAAGGAACTCGGTCACACCCTCGATGATGCCGAGGATCACTGCCCGTATTGCGTCTGACATATTTACGGTCCATTTCCGCTGGAAAAGCGGGGCTCTTCTCGCCTATTCGTCCTTCTCTCGCAATCGCAAAATGCGGCATCGCGCCCTTGCCTCGCGGTTTTGAAGGACTAGTGTGGCGCCGCACAAACATTGATGGATTCTTAATCACCATCAAATAGTCAAAGGCTTCATGTTTACGCTGTTTCATCACCCGTTCTGCCCGCATTCGCGTTTCATCCGCCTGATCGCGGGAGAATACGGGCTCGAATTGCGGCTGGTCGAAGAGCGCAGCTGGGAGCGGCGCGAGGCATTTCTGCTGCTCAATGCGGCCGGTACCACGCCCGTCCTGGTGGACAAGGAACAATCGCCCATACCCGGCGCGGCGATCATCGCCGAATATGTCGACGAGGCCTATGGCGCCGACATGGGACCGAAGCGCCTGATGCCGGAAACGGTCGCCGAGCGCGTCGAGGTGCGCCGGCTGATGGCCTGGTTCAACGAGAAATTCTTCGAGGAGGTCTCGCATCCCCTGGTCACCGAGCGCATCTACAAGCGCTTCATGAGCGAGGAGAACGGCGGCGGCGCACCCTCGGCCGACGTGATGCGAGCCGCCAAGGCCAACGTGCGCTATCATCTGGCCTATATCGGCTGGCTGGCGCAGACGCGGAACTTCCTCGCCGGCGACCGGCTCACCTACGCGGATCTCGCCGCCGCGGCGCATCTCTCGGCGATCGACTATCTGGGCGACGTGCCATGGAGCGAGGACGACGCAGCAAAGGCGTGGTACGCGCGGGTGAAATCCCGCCCGTCGTTCCGCCCGCTGCTGAGCGAATGGCTGGCGGGCGTGCCGGCGTCGCGGACCTACGTGGACCTGGATTTCTGAACTCGGATCCGACCGAACTGAAGGCGGCGCTTGCAAACGAGGCACGCGCGCTCGGCTTTGACTGCATCGGCATCACCGCATCCGGCACGATCGAAAGCGCCGGAAAGCGTTTTCTTGAATTCATCGCTTCGGGCGGCCATGGCGACATGGATTGGCTTGCAGCACAGCCGGAGCGCCGCGTCGATCCGCGCGGGCTGTGGCAGGACGTGCGCAGCGTCATCATGCTCGGCGTCAATTACGGGCCCGACCAGGATCCGCTCGCGATCCTGCAGCAGCGCACGCGCGCGGCGATCTCGGTCTATGCCCAGGGCGACGACTATCACGACCTCATCAAGAAGCGCCTGAAGGCATTGGCGCGCTGGCTGGTCGCGACGGCGCCATCGGACGTCAAGGTGTTCGTCGACACCGCGGCGGTGATGGAAAAGCCCTTGGCGCAAGCCGCGCATCTCGGCTGGCAGGGCAAGCACACCAATCTCGTCTCACGCGAGTTCGGCTCCTGGCTATTCCTCGGCGCGATCTACACGACGCTCGAGCTGCCGCGCGACGACGCCGAGATCGATCATTGCGGCTCATGCCAGGCGTGCCTCGACATCTGCCCGACGTCGGCGTTTCCGGCGCCCTACAAGCTCGATGCGCGGCGCTGCATCTCGTATCTGACCATCGAGAACAAGGGACCGATCCCGCACGAGTTTCGCAACGCCATCGGCAACCGCATCTATGGCTGCGACGATTGCCTTGCGGCCTGCCCCTGGAACAAGTTCGCGCAGGAGGGGCGCGAGGCAAAGCTCGCCGCGCGCGACGAATTGCGCGCGCCGTCGCTTGCCGAACTCGCACGGCTCGACGATGCATCGTTTCGCGCGCTGTTCACGAAGTCGCCGGTCAAGCGCATCGGCCGTGACCGCTTTTTGCGGAATGTGCTGATCGCGATTGGCAACTCCGGGGATGCGGAGTTGGTGGGGGAGGTGCGACGATTGCTCGGCGATGAGAGCGCGTTGGTGCGTGGCGCTGCGGTGTGGGCGCTGGGGCAGTTGGTGCCCGATGAAGAGTTCGCGGCGATCAAGACGAACGCGATTGCCGGCGAGCAGGACGACAGCGTGCGTGAGGAGTGGCAAACCGTTTCCTAATTCTCGGTGTCATGCCCCGCGAAAGCGGGGCATCCAGTACGCCGCGGCTCATCGATTGAACCACAACCGTCTCGGAGTACTGGATCGCCCGGTCAAGCCGGGCGATGACAGCGGTTGTTGTGGCTGCCGCGCCCGCTGCCACCACACTTGATTTCCCCGCAGCTTTCCTCAAAGTCGCGCGTCATGACAAACATGCCTTTCTTCACCCGCGACGGCGATACATTCCATCCGACGGAAGTGGCCAACGGTCCCTGGGATCCGAAATCGCTGCACGGACGCGTCATCGTCGGCCTGCTCGGCTTCGCCATCGAGGAGCGCCATTCCGGCCCAGAATTCGTGCCGGCGCGGCTCACGGTCGACATGTTTCGGCTGCCGACCATCGACAAGCCGATCGAGGTAACGACGCGGCTGGTGCGCGACGGACTACGCATTCGCGTGGTCGAGGCCGAATTTGTCTCCGGCGGCGTCAGCATGGCGCGTGCCTCGTGCCAGCTGCTGCGCAAAACGCAGAATCCGGACGGCAACGTCTGGTCGCCGCCGAACTGGGACGCGCCGAAGCCGGACGACATTCCCAAACCCACCGATCCCAGGCTCGGCATGAACGGCAAATGGACGACGCGGCCGATCGTCGGCCATATGGGCTCGCTCGGTCCGCGCCGGCTCTGGATGAGCGAGGTGCGCGAGCTGGTGGCCGGTGCGCCGATGACGCCGTTCGTTCATGTCGCTGTTGGTGCCGACTACGCGAGCCCCTTTGCGAACGCCGGCGACAAGGGGCTCGGCTACATCAACAGCGACGTGACGATCTATCTGCACCGCCTGCCGGTGACGAACTGGATCGGCTTCGACGTGGTCAATCACCAGGCGACCGATGGTGTCGCGATCGGCGAATGCTGGCTCTACGACGAGCAGGGCCCGATCGGTACCGCGACGGTCGCAGCACTGGCGCAGCGCAAGCCGATGGCGAAGCAACCGTCACCGTAACTGGGCATCACAGACATCAGCGGCTTGCGCAGCTGCGCTCCCTGCCCCTCCCCCGCAAGGGGGGAGGGAATGAGAGAGTGGTGCATTACGCCAGATGCCGCTTCATCTCCGGCCGCGCTTTCAGCTCGGCGCCCTGCTTGCCGACGATCTTCGCAATCCGTTCCGGCGCAAACTTCAGATCGACGAACGCCGGCGCGGTGTTGGCGACCTCGTGATAGCTCACGATCTTGCCGTCGCGCAGCGTCATGATCGCGACGCCCTCGAACATCGCCCGCGCGCCGTTCGCTTCGGCCAAGGTCGAGCGATAGCTGAAGGTGTAGCGCGCATAGAGCGTGGTGCCGTCGGTTACGGGATCATGCATGTCCCAGCGGAAATCGGTCGCCGTGCGATAGAACCAGTCGTCGACCATCGCTGCGATTTTGGAGCGGCCTTCGAAGGCGCCGTAGAAGACGTCGTGATAGACGCCGTCCTCGGTGAACAGTTCGGCGAACGCTTTGCCGTTGCGCTGCTCGACGGCGTCGCAGAAGGCGCGCAGCATGGTGGTGGTGGTCATTGGCGTTGCTTCCCTTATTCGTCATGCCGCGCGAAGGCGGGGCATCCAGTACGCCGCGGCCCATCGGCTCAATCACGACCGCTGGTGGAATACTGGATCGTCCGCCCCAGTGCGCAATTGCGCACAAGGCGGACGATGACACCGACTGATCAGAGACACTTCACCCGATCTCAGCCACCGCGGCAAGAATGCGGGCGATGTCCTGCGGACGGGAGAGGCGGTGATCGCCGTCCTGGATCATGGTCAGCACCACGTCATCGGCCGGCAGGCGATGCGTCAGCGCGAAGGCGTGCTGCCAGGGCACATCCGGATCCTGCGCGCCCTGGAGGATGCGGACGGGACAGCCGAGATCGATGGCGCTGCCGAGCACCAGATGATTGCGGCCCTCCTCGATCAAATTCCGCGTGATCGGATAGGGCGAGCCGTCACCATAGTCCGACGGCCGCAGCCAGAAGCCCTTGGTCTCGATTTCTTTCTTCACCGCGGCGGAAAAATTCTTCCACATCAGCTCCTCGGTGAAATCGGGCGCGGGCGCGATCAGCACCAGGCCCGCCAGCGAGGCCTTACTGGCCCGCTTCCTGATCTCGCGCGCGAGCAGCAGCGCCATCCAGCCGCCCATGGAGGAACCGATCAGAACCTGCGGGCCGTCGCAGAACCGCTCGAACACCGCCACGCTGTCCTCGAGCCAGCTTCCGATGGTTCCATCGGCGAACGCGCCGCCGGATTCGCCATGGCCGGAATAGTCGAACCGGACTGCGGCGCGGCCATGGTCCGCAGCCCAGGCATCCAGCGCCACGGCCTTGCCGCCCTGCATGTCCGACTTGAACCCGCCGAGCCAGACCAGTCCAGGTCCTCGACCGGCGCGGCTGCGCACCGCGATCCTGCGTGCGGACGGGCCCTCGCCCACATCGATGAAGCCGAGCACGGCTTCGGGAATTGCATTGGTCATGGAACGTTTACTCTGGTTGTTCGGTTTGAGCTGTCTGGATGTGTTCCGCGGCGCAGCCCAGCATTGGTATTGGCCCTTTGGGACGCTTGCGGAACAGAAGCAAGGTGTCTATGTCCTGCAGCGTGCCCACGGGCGTGACCAAAATGCCTCGCATTTGAGGCTTTTTCGCCTCCCGCACGCGCGACTTGCTTGCCCGCAAACGCATCTTCCTTCAGACTAGCCGCCTCTTTCACAACTTTGGAGAACCACCCATTCGCCGTCCCAATAAAGCCCCGCCCGTTGCCAGCAAAGACGGGCCGCGCATCAATGATGATATTCGCAATGCGCAAATCCAGCTGATCGATCAGACCGGTGACAACAAGGGCACGGTCGAAACCGTCATGGCCATCCGCATGGCCCAGGAAGCTGGCATGGATCTGGTCGAGATTTCGCCGAATGTCAGCCCTCCCGTCTGCAAGATCATGGACTACGGGAAGTACAAGTATTCCGCCCAGAAAAAGGCCGCCGAAGCCCGCAAGCGGCAGAAGATCGTCGAGATCAAGGAGATCAAGCTCCGCCCGATGATCGACGACCACGATTACGACGTGAAGATGCGCGCGATGCAGCGGTTCTTCGAAGAGGGCGACAAGGTCAAGATCACGCTGCGCTATCGCGGCCGCGAAATGGCGCACCAGGAGATCGGCACCAAGCTTCTGGACAAGATCAAGAACGACGTCGCCGAGCTCGCCAAGGTCGAGCAGGACGCCAGGTTCGAGGGCCGTCAGGTCGTCATGGTGCTGGCGCCGCGCTGACGTCCGCTTTTCAGGACTGAGAGTTCAACGGCCCGTCCGGATTTCCGGCGGGCCGTTTCTGTATCAGGACCGCGTCGCCTGCCAGGTGCCGCTGCAGCGGTCGCCGGAAATGATGCCGTTCCAGTAGCCTGCACCGGCCATCCCGCCGAGCCGGCCGCCTCCGCTGGCGTGGGACGCGCCGACCGAGACCTGGACCGCGACGGCGCCGCCGCGATGAACCGTGCCGGAGACCCGGCCGCCGCCGGCAGATGACACCCGGCCGCCGGTGACGGTGAACGGGACGCTGTAACCGGAGCTGCAATTGCCCCGCGTGGTGGCGAAAGTGACGTTCCAGATGCCGTCATAGCTGCCCATGCGGGCGTCCGCGGTCGAGGGCAGCGCGGCCGTGGCAAGCACGGCAAGCAGCGCCAGGCGGCGCGGGCGGGCGAGGTCCGTCAAAGACGAAAGCGATCGGGAAAAATGGGCCATTTTGGTCCTGCTCCAGGCGACACGGCTTGGACATATGGGTGGTAACTCCGAATAGTCGCCGGGCAGGTTTCGGCGGTTCAGCGTTGCCATTTGGCTTGTCCTCTGTCATAAGCCCAGCCTTCATCGCCCGGCTGATTAAGGGCTGCCGTGGCGGTGTCCGTGCGGGTTTCGCGCTTGTTCGTAAAACCTGAGCACAATCAACGCTCTAACGAGCATTTTTGACGGCCAGCCGCCTTCGCGGGCGGATTTCTGTGGCCATTAGGAGAGCCAAATGCCCAAGCTGAAGACCAAATCGGGCGCTAAAAAGCGCTTCAAGGTGACTGCCACCGGCAAAGTGATGCACGCCCAGCGCGGCAAGCGTCACGGCATGATCAAGCGGACGAAGAAGCAGATCCGTCAGCTGCGCGGCACTCGCGTGCTGTTCAAGACCGACGGCGACAACGTCAAGAAGTACTTCTTGCCGAACGCCTGATCGCGTCCAAGATCGTCGAAGATCATTGCCACCTCCGCCGCGCTAGCGCGGCGATCCGAAAACCAAGTCATCTCTGAAGGATTTTGTCATGTCTCGCGTCAAACGCGGTGTGACCGCCCACGCCAAGCACAAGAAAGTCTACAAGGCCGCCAAGGGTTTCTATGGCCGCCGCAAGAACACCATCCGCGCCGCCAAGCCGGCCGTGGAAAAGGCCCAGCAGTACGCGTTCCGTGATCGCAAGCGCAAGAAGCGGACATTCCGCGCGCTCTGGATCCAGCGTCTCAACGCCGCTGTGCGTCCGTTCGGCCTGACCTACAGCCGATTTATCGACGGTCTCGCCAAGTCGGGGATCACCGTGGACCGCAAGGTGCTGTCGGATCTCGCGATCCACGAGCCCGCGTCGTTCCAGGCGATCGCCGAGAAGGCCAAGGCCGCGCTGGCGGCCTAAGAGGCTGCTTCAGAGCAAGCCCAGCACTAACGGCCGGCTCCGCCGGCTTTCAGCGCACGTCGCGAGTAACGCTGGGCGACCTCTGCCCGGCAGAAGGCCGTGGCCGAGATATACATGGTGCCGGACTTGTTCCGGTACTTCCGGTCGCAGACCCGCAACTCGCGCTGATAGCTGAGCTTCTGCGGCGTTCTCAGCCGGCCGACAAAATCGGCCTCGCACTTCTTCTCGACCGCTTCGCCGAATTGCACGTCGCCGCTGGCGCCGTATGCGCAAGCATCGAACAGCGTCATGGCACGGTCGCAGCTCGGCGCCGCGTTCAGGACCGCGATGATGTCATCCATCGACGTCGATTTGGCCGGGCATTCCTCCGCGGCGTGAGCCGCGCTTCCCAAAAGAACCAAGCTCAAGCCGACCACCCAGGATCGTAAACGCATCGTCCTCTCCCTCGACTTCAGGTTGGTGCCAGCCATGCCTATAGGGTTCAAATGCCCTGCATTTACGACGGCTATACGGCTTGACGTTCCGGCCCGGCTGCGGCCACAACCGGCAGCGTTTTGAAAGGATCCGACCGTGTCCGACCTCGCCAGTCTCGTCCAATCCATCCTCGCGCAGATCAGTGCTGCCGGGGACGAAGCCGCCCTCGAAGCCGTTCGCGTTGCCTCCCTCGGCAAAAAGGGCTCGATCTCGGCCTTGCTTGCAACGCTCGGCAAGATGTCGCCGGACGAGCGCAAGACGCAAGGCGCGGCGATCAACCAGGCCAAGGACGAGGTCACCCAGGCCCTCGCCGCGCGGCGCGACGTGCTGAAGTCGGCGGCGCTCGATGCGCGGCTCGCATCCGAGACCATCGACGTCACCCTGCCGCTGCGCGATGCGCCGACTGAAGCCGGCCGCATCCATCCGCTGAGCCAGGTCTGGGACGAGTTGACGACGATCTTCGCCGAC
Source organism: Bradyrhizobium sp. Arg816 (assembly GCF_029989365.1). Classification (GTDB taxonomy): domain Bacteria; phylum Pseudomonadota; class Alphaproteobacteria; order Rhizobiales; family Xanthobacteraceae; genus Bradyrhizobium. The sequence continues at coordinate 160,239 of NZ_JAPRAQ010000008.1, forward strand.
ATGGGATTCTCGGTCGCGGAAGGCCCCGACATCGAGACCGACGACTACAACTTCACCAAGCTGAATTTTCCGGAAGGCCATCCCGCCCGCGAGATGCACGACACCTTCTTCTTCCATCCGAAGGAGGACGGCTCGCGCATGCTGCTTCGAACCCACACCTCGCCGGTGCAGGTGCGCACCATGCTCACCCAGAAGCCGCCGATCCGCGTGATCTGCCCGGGCCGCACCTACCGCATCGATTCGGACGCGACCCACACACCGCAATTCCACCAGGTCGAAGGCCTCGTCATCGACAAGCACTCGCATCTCGGCCACCTCAAATGGATCCTGCACGAGTTCTGCAAGGCGTTCTTCGAGGTCGACCACATCAACATGCGCTTCCGGCCGTCGTTCTTCCCGTTCACCGAGCCGTCGCTGGAAGTCGACATCCAGTGCCGCCGCGGCAAGGACGAGATCCGCTTCGGCGAGGGCGAGGACTGGCTCGAGATTCTCGGCTGCGGCATGGTGCATCCGAACGTGCTGCGCGCCTGCGGCATCGATCCCGACGAGTACCAGGGCTTTGCCTGGGGCATGGGCATCGACCGCATCGCCATGCTGAAATACGGCATCGCCGATTTGCGCCAGCTGTTCGACAGCGACGTCCGCTGGCTGTCCCATTACGGCTTCAAGCCGCTCGAAGTGCCGACGCTTGCGGGAGGACTGAGCTCGTGAAATTCACCCTCTCCTGGCTGAAGGATCATCTCGACACCGACGAGCCGCTGGAAAAGCTCGCCGACAAGCTCACCATGATCGGGCTCGAGGTCGAGAACATCGAGGACAAGGTGAAGGCGCTGAAGCCGTTCACCATCGCGAAGGTGATCTCGGCCGAGCAGCATCCGAACGCGGATCGCCTGCGCGTCTGCATGGTCGACACCGGCGATGGTGGCGCACCGGTGCAGGTCGTGTGCGGCGCGCCGAATGCGCGCACGGGCCTGGTCAGCGTGTTCTCGCCGCCGGGGACCTACATTCCCGGCAAGGACATCACGCTCGGTGTGGGCACCATCCGCGGCGTCGAGAGCCGCGGCATGCTGTGCTCGGCGGCCGAACTCCAGATCTCCAACGACCATGACGGCATCATGGAGCTGCCGGCGGATGCGCCGATCGGCGCTGCTTACGCCGCATGGGCGGGTCTTGGCGATCCCGTGGTCGAGATCAATCTGACGCCGAACCGGCAGGACTGCACCGGCGTGCACGGCATCGCACGCGATCTCGCCGCCGCCGACATGGGCAAGTTCAAGGACCCCACCATCAAGCCGATCAAGGGCGAATTCCCCTGTCCCGTGAAGGTCGCGGTCGAGGACGCCACGCTGTGTCCCGGCTTCGCGCTGCGCCTCGTGCGCGGGGTGAAGAACGGGCCGTCGCCGGAATGGCTGCAGAAGCGGCTGACCGCGATAGGCTTGCGTCCGATCAATGCGCTGGTCGACATCACCAACTTCATGACCTACGACCGCGCGCGCCCGCTGCACGTGTTCGACGCCAAGAAGGTGAAGGGCAATCTCGTCGTGCGCCGCGCCCGCGATGGCGAGACGCTGCTCGCGCTCGACGGCCGCACCTACAATCTCGATCCCGCCATCTGCGTGATCGCGGACGAGCACGGCGTCGAATCGCTCGCCGGCATCATGGGCGGCGAAGCCTCGGGCTGCGACGAGAACACCACCGACGTGCTGATCGAATCGGCGCTGTGGAACGAGATCAACATCGCCCAGACCGGCCGCAAGCTCGGCATCAATTCGGACGCGCGCTACCGCTTCGAGCGCGGCGTCGATCCGGCCTTCATGGTGCCGGGGCTCGAGCTCGCGACCAAGCTGGTGATGGAGATGTGCGGCGGCGCGCCGTCGGAGAACATCGTGGTCGGCAAGGCCTTCGGCGACGACCGCGTGATCGATTTTCCGGTCACCGAGGTCAAGCGGCTCTCCGGCATCGAGGTGCCGCAGCCGGAGATGAAGCGCATCCTGACCCATCTCGGCTTCATGATGGCCGGCCCGGGTCCGGTGGTGAAGGTCGCGGTGCCCTCGTGGCGCACCGATGTGCATGGCAAGGCCGACATCGTCGAGGAGATCGTGCGCATCTACGGCGTCGACAAGGTGCCGATGACGCCGTTCGAGCGCGGCGAGGACGCCCGCAAGCCGGTGCTGACGCCGCTCCAGCTCCGCACCCGTCGCGCCAGGCGCGCACTCGCGAGCCGCGGCATCATCGAAGCGGTGACCTGGTCCTTCATCACGAAGTCAGCGGCAACCCTGTTCGGCGGCGGCCAGCGCGAGCTCGAAGTGGCCAACCCGATCGCCTCGGATCTCTCCGACATGCGGCCGACGCTGTTGGCGGGTCTGATCGCAGCGGCGCAGGCCAATGCCGATCGCGGCTTTGGCGATGTCGCGCTGTTCGAGGTCGGCCAGGTGTTCAAAGGCGACCGCCCGCAGGATCAGTTCATGGCGGCCAGCGGCGTGCGCCGCGGCTTTGCCTCGTCCGAAGGTCTGGGACGGCACTGGTCGGGTTCGGCGCAGGCCGAATTGTTCGACGCCAAGGCCGACGCGCTCGCGGTGCTCGCCGCGGCCGGTGCGCCAATGCAGGCGCTGCAGATCGTCGCGGGCGGACCAGCCTGGCTGCATCCGGGTCGCTCGGGCACGATCCAGATCGGCCCGCAGAACGTGCTCGGCTATTTCGGCGAGATGCATCCGCGCGCGCTCGAGGCGCTTGGCGCCGACGGCCCGCTAATGGTGTTCGAGGTAATTCTCGACCGCATCCCCGAGGCGAAGAAGAAGCCGACCCGCGCCAAGCCCGTGATCGAGCTGTCGGCCTTCCAGCCTGTTACGCGCGACTTCGCCTTCATTGTCGACCGCACCGTAAAGGCCGGCGACATCGTTCGCGCCGCGCAAGGCGTCGACAAGAAGCTGATCACCGGCGTGAATGTCTTCGACGTCTACGAGGGCAAGGGCATCGATGACGGCAAGAAGTCGATCGCGATCGCCGTGACGATCCAGCCGCGCGAGAAGACGCTGACCGACCAGGAGATCGAGGCCGTCGCCGCGAAGATCGTGGCGGAGGTCACGAAGAAGACCGGCGGCGTCTTGCGCGGATGACCCTTGCGGATTTTCTTCCGAAGGACGTCAGCCTCACCATTGCGATGGCGCTCTGCGCCGTCGCTTTCCTTTCGGGCACCGCGCGCGGCTTCTCCGGCTTCGGCTCGGCGCTGATCTTCATGCCGCTGGCGAGCAGCATCGCGGCGCCGCGTCTCGTTGCCGCGCTACTCCTGGTGATCGATTTCGTCGCGGCCCTGCCGCTGCTGCCCGACGCGTGGCGGAAGGCGGACCGCAAGGCCACCGCGGTGATCGTGCTCGGCGCGCTGGTCGGCGTGCCGGTTGGCACCTATTTCCTCAGCGTGCTCGAGCCCGTCACCACGCGCTGGATCATCTCCTGCTTCGTCGCTGCGCTGTTGCTGCTGCTGCTGTCGGGCTGGCGCTATCGCGGCAAGGACCACGCCTGGCTCTCGGTCGGCATCGGCGGCCTCTCGGGCTTCTGCAGCGGTCTGGCGCAGACCGGCGGCCCGCCGATCGTCGGCTACTGGCTCGGCCGCCCCATCGCGCCGATCGTCGCGCGCGCCAATATCCTGCTGTTCTTCGGCGCGTCGGATTTCTTCTCGATGGTCAGCTACGCGGCGACCGGCCTGATCTCACGCGAGTCGCTGGTGCTGTCGCTGATCGTCGGCCCGGTCTATGCGATAGGCGTCGCGTTCGGTGCGTCGCTGTTCGGCCGCGCCAGCGAAAAATTGTTTCGCGCGATCTGCTACGGTCTGATCGCGCTGGCGGTGATCGCGGGGCTGCCGGTGCTGGACGGGATTTTGCGCTAGTTGGCCTGCTGCCGCGGGGCGCGGCGCTTCTTCGTCGACTGCGTCGGCACGTCGGCCGGCTCGTCCTTGAGCGCGCCGATCTTGCGCAAGGCCGCATCGGCCGCGCGCTCGCCGCTTTCCCAGGCGCCGTCGACGGTGCCCCACAGCGTCTCGTGCGTGGCTTCGCCGGCGAGGAACATGTTGCCGATCGGCTCGGTCAGGATTTTTCGCGAGAGCTGCCCGCCGGGCGAGGCCGCCGACATCGCGCCCATCACGAAGGGCGAGGCGTTCCAGCGCGTTGCGGTGGTCTTCTGCACGGCGGCCGCAGCCTCGCTGCCGAACAGCTTCGTGATCCATTCCCTGGCGAAGGCGACCATCGCCTTCTCGCCCTGCTCGGAGAGATCGCGGCCGAACGAGCCGCCGACATCGATCGAACACAGTGAGGAGCCGCCGATATTGGCGAGCATCAGCGCCGTGCGCGTCGAATTGCTCTGCTCGATGAGGATGTCGTCGCGCGACAGCCCCAGCGGATTACCCGGCAGTTGCAGCACAATGCGATCGTAGCTGCCGAGCGTGAGCTTTGACGCGGCGTCGAGCGGGCGCTTGGGAATGTCAGGCCCGAACTTGATCGCGCCCGATGTCAGCACATTGGTCGAGACCGTGACGATGGCGGCACGTGCGGCGATCTTCCCGGATGACGTCTCCACGCTGACATCGCGATTGCTCCAGACAATCCTGCTCACCGGCGTCGCCAGCGCCACCGGCGCCTGTTCGCCGAGCCTGGTGAGCAGGGTCCCCAGGCCCTGACGGCACGCGATCGCGGTGTTGCGGTCCTGCGCACGCGCCTTGTCGATCGCTGAGAGCTCCTTGAGGTCTTTGCCCGCAAAGCTCGCACCAAGCACGAATTCGGCCGCACCGGCCCAGTCGCCGAGATCCTTCGGCAGCACGGACGCGCAAGAGGTATCCAGCTTGCCGCGCGCGGCGTCGTCGATGGCGCGGTTGGCGCGAACCAGCGCCGCCAGGAATTGCTCGGTCTCGCCCGCACGGGCATTGCGGCGGCCGATACGCATCTTCTGGCCGGTCGGTGCCGGCAGGACGTCGAGCCCGGCACTGCGCGCCAGCCGGATCATCGGATTGGTCTCGGGATTGTGCATCCAGCGCGCGCCGCGATCGAACGGCACGTCGAAGGTCGTGCTGTCCGTGACGCAGCGGCCGCCGATCTGGGATGCCGCTTCCACGACGACGACCTTGCGGTTGGCCGCCATGATGCGCCGCGCCGCGGCAATTCCGGCCGCCCCAGCACCGATCACGACGATGTCGGCCTCGCGCGGCAGGGGTGCGGCAGTCGCGCGCAGGACCGGCATCGCGGCAAGGGCCGCCGACGCCGATAGGAAGCTGCGGCGCGTGATTGTCATGTCATGGTTTCCGGGAACTTGCGGCGAATGGGAACAGCCCGCGAACCTTGCTGCATCTGGTGTTGCACGGCAACCATCATGGTGAATCAATCGTGCTTGATCTCACAGAGTGATGAACCGAATTGCAACAGGTTTCGACCATGATAGAGAAGGGAAAAAGACGGCCGGAAAAGGCCGTGGGGGGAGTTTGAAATGGGGACGGTTCTGGACTCAGTCGGCAAGCTGATTGCCGCGTACCTCTCGAAGGAGGTGCCGGGCTACGAGCCGTTCACGCCGAGCGACCCGGAGCACCTGCGCGGCGTCATCGAGCCCGGCGACGTGCTGCTGGTCGAGGGCAACAACCGCATCTCGGGCATCATCAAATATCTGACGCAGTCGACCTGGTCCCATGCCGCGCTCTATGTCGGTCCGGTCGAGGGCGCCGTGGAGCCCAACGGCGAGCCGCATGTGCTGATCGAGGCCAATATCGGCGAGGGCGTCACCTCGGCGCCGTTGTCGAAATACTTCCCGTATCACACCCGCGTCTGCCGCCCGGTCGGGCTGTCCTATGAGGACCGCACCACGGTCTGCCGCTATGCGATCAACCGCATCGGCTTCGGCTACGACACCAAGAACATCATCGACCTGATGCGCTTCCTGTTCCCACTGCCGATCCCGCAACGCTGGCGGCGGCGCATGATCGCGATCGGATCGGGCGATCCGACAAAAATCATCTGCTCGGCGCTGATCGCGCAGGCCTTCGATGCCGTGCGCTATCCGATCCTGCCGAAGATCACCAAGGCCGGCAGCCGCGCGGCCCGCCGCGAGATCCTGCACATCCGCGATTCCTCGCTCTACATGCCCCGCGACTTCGACATCTCGCCCTATTTCGAAGTCGTCAAACCCACCATCGTGCACGGCTTCGACTACACAGCGCTCCACTGGGCCGACAAGCAGAAGCCGCTCGAGGAGGTAGCGGGCACATTCAGTGTGTTTCCAGAAACGCTCCGTGCGCCGCCGCTCGTTCCTGAAGCGATTGACCAAGAGGCGCCGGGTGAAATTCCGGCTGAGCAAATAAGCGCGCAACCCGCGGAGATGGGCGCCACCTGCTCCGAGCATTTTGTGCTGCTGAACGAACTGGCGATGTACCGCGCACGGGGACGCGCGCAGGAGATGGCGGCGTAGCCCCGCTGTCGTCCCCGCGAACGCGGGGAGAGACATTGCACCGCTCTTTCCGCCGTCATTGCGAGCGCAGCGAAGCAATCCAGAGTCCCTCGGCGGAGGCAGTCTGGATTGCTTCGTCGCTGCGCTCCTCGCAATGACGATGGTGAGAGAGCCTACCGTTCCGCCCGCCCGATCACCGCCATCAGCTCCGCGATCTTCTCGCGCTGATCGGCCTTGTCGCCGCTCGCGATCGCGTGCTCGACGCAATGGGCGACGTGATCTTTCAGAACCTCTTCCTCGACCCGGCGCAGCGCGGCACGCACGGCCGAGATCTGCGTCACGATGTCGATGCAGTAGCGGTCCTCCTCGACCATTTTCGAGAGGCCGCGAACCTGACCCTCGATCCGGCCGAGACGTTTTCCGACGGATGCCTTGATGTCCTTGCGCATGCGCTCTATATACCCCCCTAGGGTATATGTTGCAAGGCCGGAGCATGGCAATGAACGACGCCGAACACGGGCACCATCACACGTCGGAAACACCGTCCGGATGCGGCTGTTCCGCCAATGCCACCCCCAAGGCTGCTCCCGAGGCCGCCCCCATGGCGGCTCCGCCAGCCGACAAGCCCGCGGCGTCCTCCTGCTGCGGCGGGCACGGCGACCATGCCCAGCATCACGCCCATGACCACGGCGCCGCCGCGACAAAAGTCCTCGATCCCGTCTGCGGCATGACGGTCGATCCCGCGACCTCGAAGCATCACCACACACATCACGGCGAGACCTTCCATTTCTGCTCGGCCGGCTGCCGCACCAAATTCGCCGCCGATCCCGCAAAGTATCTCGCCAGAGAGAAGGCGCCCGAACCCGAGATGCCCGCGGGCACGATCTACACCTGTCCGATGCATCCGGAGATCCGCCAGGTCGGCCCCGGCAGCTGCCCGATCTGCGGCATGGCGCTGGAGCCGGAGGTCGCGAGCCTGGAGACCGGACCCAATCCGGAACTGGCCGACATGACGCGGCGGTTCTGGATCGGCGGCGCGCTGGCGCTGCCGGCGGTGGTGCTGGAGATGGGCGGCCATCTCGCCGGCCCTCACGACTGGATCGATCCGGCGCTGTCGAACTGGCTCCAGCTCGCATTCGCCACGCCCGTCGTGCTGTGGGCCGGCTGGCCGTTCTTCGTCCGCGGCTGGCAGTCTCTGGTCACCCGCAACCTCAACATGTTCACGCTGATCGCGATGGGCACGGGCGTCGCCTATGTCTACAGCGTCGTCGCGACTGTCGTGCCGCAGATTTTCCCGGCGACCTTCCGCGGTCATGACGGTGCCGTTGCCGTCTATTTCGAGCCCGCCGCTGTGATCACCGTGCTGGTGCTGCTCGGCCAGGTGCTGGAGCTGCGCGCCCGCGACGCGACGTCGGGCGCGATCAAGGCGCTGTTGCAGCTTGCGCCAAAAACCGCGCGCCGCGTCGATGCCGATGGCGGCGAGCATGAGGTCGAAATCGAACAGCTCCACGCCGGCGACCATTTGCGCGTCCGTCCCGGCGAGAAGGTGCCGGTCGACGGAATTATCCTCGAGGGACGCTCCGCGCTCGACGAATCCCTCGTCACCGGTGAATCCATGCCGGTCACCAAGGAGCCGGGTGCGAAAGTCATCGCCGGCACGCTCAACCAGTCGGGCGGCTTCATCATGCGCGCCGACAAGGTCGGTCGCGAGACGCTGCTGTCGCAGATCGTGCAGATGGTCGCGGACGCGCAGCGCTCGCGCGCGCCGATCCAGCGGCTGGCCGACCAGGTGGCTGGCTGGTTCGTGCCGACCGTGATCGCCGTCGCCATCGCCGCCTTCGCCGCCTGGGCCTGGTTCGGACCTGAGCCGCGGCTGGCGTTCGGCCTCGTTGCCGCCGTCAGCGTGCTGATCATCGCCTGCCCCTGCGCGCTCGGCCTGGCGACCCCGATGTCGATCATGGTCGGCGTCGGCCGCGGCGCGCAGGCAGGCGTCCTGATCAAGAGCGCCGAGGCGCTGGAGCGGATGGAGAAGATCGACACGCTGGTGGTCGACAAGACCGGCACGCTGACCGAGGGCAAGCCGAAAGTGGTCGCGATCGTTCCGGCTGCCGGCTTTGCGGAGGATGACATCCTCAGCATTGCCGCCAGCGTCGAGCGCGCCAGCGAGCATCCCCTCGCCGACGCCATCGTGCGCGCCGCGAAAGAGAAGCAACTCACCCTCGCTCAGGTCGAACAGTTCGACTCGCCGACGGGCAAGGGCGCGACCGGAATAATCGACGGCAGGAGCATCGTGCTCGGCAACGCAAGATACCTGGGGTCGATCGGCATCGACACCGGAGCGCTCGATGCCGAGGCCGAACGGATGCGCCAGGACGGCGCCACCGTGATCAACATGGCCGTCGACGGCAAGCTGGCCGGGCTGTTCGCGATCGCCGATCCGGTCAAGGCCTCGACCCCGGAAGCGCTGAAAGCGCTGGCCGGTGAGGGCATCAAGGTCATCATGCTGACCGGCGACAATCGCACGACGGCGGAAGCGGTGGCGCGCCGGCTCGGTATCGCCGAGGTCGAGGCCGAGGTTCTGCCCGACCAGAAGAGCGCGGTGGTGACGAAGCTGCAAAAGGCCGGGCGCAGCGTCGCGATGGCGGGCGACGGCGTCAACGACGCGCCCGCACTGGCGGCCGCCGAGGTCGGCATCGCCATGGGCACCGGCACGGATGTGGCGATGGAGAGCGCCGGCGTCACCCTGCTGGGCGGTGATCTCACCGGCATCGTGCGTGCGCGACGACTGTCGCAGGCGACCATGAGCAACATCCGGCAAAACCTGTTCTTCGCCTTCATCTACAACGCCGCCGGCATTCCGATCGCGGCCGGCATTCTCTATCCGGCGTTCGGGATCCTGCTGTCCCCGATCATCGCCGCGGCGGCGATGGCGCTGTCCTCGGTGAGCGTGGTCGGGAATGCGCTACGGCTGCGCTCGACGAAATTATGAAGGAACTGCGTAGCCCGGATGGAGCGAAGCGAAATCCGGGATCCTGCCCACATATTGGCACCGTCCCGGATTGCGCTTCGCTCCATCCGGGCTACGGTTCACGGGACACAGGCGAGACGCGGAGAGGACCTGATGCAGCGGATTACGATCACGATCGAGGACGATCTTCTGGCGGAGATCGACGCGGCGGCGGAAGCGCGCGGCTACCAGAACCGCTCCGAGATCATCCGCGACCTCGCGCGCGCCGGCCTGCAACAGAGCACGGAGGACACCGCACAGACCGGCCCTTGCGTGGCCGGCCTCGTCTACGTCTACGACCATGCCGCGCGTGATCTCTCGAAGCGCCTGGTGCAGGAATTCCACGGCCACCACGACCTCGCGCTGGCCACCCTGCACGTCCATCTCGACGACAACAATTGCATGGAGATGACGGCGCTGCGCGGCGACGCCGGCGAGGTCAGGCATTTCGCCGACCACATCATCGCCGAACGCGGCGTCCGCTACGGCCGCGTGGTGATGATCCCGACCGGTGAAGGGAAGCAGGCGAGGGCGCGCAAGCACGGACACCGGCACGAGTAGTTCTCCCTTGCCCCGCTTGCGGGGAGAGGGTCGGGGTGAGGGGGGAGCCTCCGCAAGGGCGGTAACAGCTGGACTCGCAGAGACTCCCCGTCACCCGGAGCTCACGCCGAGAGCAAATTCTGCAGCGCTTCGCCGTTGGGGACGCCGAGGCCGGAGCAGGCGTCCCAGCCGGGGCCGGCCTTGTACATGCCGTGCAGATCGCCGGTGATGTCATTGTTGCCGATCGTGATGTCGCGGAACACGCCTTGCGTGTGCGACGCGTAGATCAGCGGGTTGATGAAGCCGACGGTCTTGCCGAATTTCTTCGTCGTCGCCTCGTTGATGCGCGCGATCAACCCCGCCATCAGCGGCGCCACCGCACTTGTGCCGCCGATGGTGGTGCCGACGCCGTTGAGGAAGATCTGGTAGCCGGTCGCGGGATCGGCATCGCCGGCAACATCGGGTACCCCGCGGCCATTGTGATGCGTCGGTGATTTCGGAACATGGGCTTGAGCCTGGTATTGCGGCCGCGGGAACACGACGCTGACACCGCCGCCGCCTGCGCCGCCCCGCGGCCCGCCGTTCCAGACCACCTCGTTGATATCGCCGTTCGGCGCCTTCAGATTGGTGCCGCCGCAGGCGAGTGCAAACGGGCTCGAGGCCGGGAAATCCGCGTGTGGCTTGCCGTCCCAGTCCGCGCCCATGTCGGCCGAACCATTGTCGCCGGAGGCAACGCAGACGGTGACGCCCATCGCGGCGGCGTCGCGGACCGCCTCGTTCAGGCCGTCGACGAATTGCTGCGAGCCTTCCTGGTCTTCCGGCCCGCCCCAGCTGATCGAGATCACCGAAGGTTTTCGCGCGGTGTCATGGACGGCGGCCTTGACCGCATCGATGAAGCCGTTGGTGGTGTTGGGCGCGAAATAAACCACGATCCTGGCGCCGGGCGCGATCGCACCGGCCACCTCGATGTCGAGCACGACCTCGCCGTCGGCGTCGGAATGGCCGGGCTTGTTGGCGCCGCCGTCGACGCTCGCGGGTGCGATCTTCGGCATCGGGATGCCCGCCTTCTTGAAGAAGGTGCGCAAATCTGACGTTTTGTAGCCGGCGCCCGTGGGATGGCCCTTCTGGTCGATGTCGTTGAGCTCGATGATGGCGATGCACTGGCCGGCGCCGGTCTCGCCGCCCGGGAAATTGTAGAGCTGGGCGATCTGATCGACCGAGAAGCTGCCGCCCTGCGCGGCGCGTGCGGCTGCGCCCTTCTGCGGCAGCTTGCGGCGGAAGTGGGGTTGCGCCACCGGCCGGTTGTCGAGGCCGTGCACGCCGACCACGATACCTGCGAGCTCGGCCGGGATCTGCACGCTGCCTTTGCGCATGCGATGGATCGCGCCTTCGTATCTGACCTTGTTGAGCTTGACCCCGAAGGCTGCGCTCATTGCCTTCACCGTCCCGGTCAGCTTCACGGTGCGGGACGCCAGATGCACGCTCTTGACGTTGAGATCGTGGTGATGCGCGAAATCGTCGATCTTGGCGACGTCGGCGGTATCAGCGCCCATCGTTGCGCCGAACTCGGCACGCGAGAGATACTGGCGCTCGCGCGGCGGTTGCGCGCCGAGCGCCATCACCTGCTCATCGTCGGCACGCTTCGCGCGCAGGCGGACGCTGATCTCGATTTCCTGCTTGGGATCGGCCGCCCCGACGAGCTTGGCTCCCTTCGGCAATTTCCGTGCGCTGTTCGCCAGCGTCACGCGCGTGGTCGAGCTTGCCATGACTTCCTCCGTTTGTGATTGGAAGGCAGATTGTCGCACCTCAACTATAGGTGTAATCTCAAGCCAAAATTGGTTCAGGCTTTGAGCGATATTTTTTCAGCAAACCTCTTGTTTGGCAGAGGCAACATCCAACTGGCTCAGATCGACACGGAATCGGTCAATATTCACGACCATTCGGCGACAAGGATTTCGATTTAAAATTGCAACTGTTGGCTTGTCTGGCCGACCAACGGAAGACGTTTGCCAGAATCAGACGTCTGAAAATCAATTTGGCGGAGACAATGCGATGCGTGCTGACCGCAAATGGGTTGAGAGAAATCTCGGTTTCGATCCGATCACGACGCCGCCCCCGCCCGACACCTTCGTGGTGAAACGCGTGGCCAAGGGCGCGGTGAAGAGATCCGCGAAGGTCACGACCGAAGACTTTCGGCGCGAGATCATCGATTTCGATTCCGAATCGAGCGAAGGCCGCGAGTTCATGGCCTTCTCGACCTCGACCGGGCTGTCGCGCTTCACCGACATTGCCTGGCCGAAGGGGTTGGCGCCGCAAACCGGGCCGAAGCCGAAGGGCAACGGCAAGGGACCGCTGCCGCGCGCCGACGTGCTGGTCGTGACCTGGACCGTCGACGAAGGCCACGCCCTCAGCCGCGTGCTGACGCCGGGCAAGGACTCCCGCAACGATTACGTACCCTATACGCATAATTACGCGGCCATCTCCAAGAAGATGCGCAACGGCTGTCCGGCCAAGGAGCTGAAACGGCTCGGCACCTACTGGACCACCGCCATCGGCAAGAAGAAGGTCGTGATCTTCAAATCCGATTCGCACATGTCGCAGGACGGCCCGCAACTGCCGAACATCGACGTCTGGCGCCAGATCATCACCGAGGTGCAGCCGACGCTCGTCATCACCACGGGCACGGCCGGCGGCATCGGCAAGGAATTCGAGGTCGGCGACGTCGTCGTCAGCCCGATCGTTCGCTTCGACTGCCTGTCGAAGTTCAAGAAGCAGCCGTTCGCGCAGGAGCATTTTTCCAGCAGATCCGCCGTGACCAAGAAGTTCGCGCAGGCCAAGACGCTGTTCAAGGCCAATGCCGAGCAATTGCCGAAGGACAACACAAGGGCGCCGAAGATCTTCGTCGTGAAGCCGAGCGGCCTGTCCTCCTCCGTGGTCACCACCGACTTCTTCGGCTTCGACACCTCGGACGACCACTTCCATCTCCAGGGACTCGGTGACGTCTCCGAAATGGGCGATGCCATCCTTGGCCTGGTCGCGCAGGAGATGGGCGACAAGGCACCGCGCTGGCTCGCGATCCGCAACGTCTCCGATCCGCAGATCAAGGCCGAAGGCACCCTGCAACAGCAGGAGCAGATCGCCGCCCAGATCTACAAGGGTTTCGGTCGCTGGAGCACGGTCTGTAGCGCCATCACCTGCTGGGCCAGCATCGCGGCGGAACGTTAGAGCATGATCCGGAAAAGTGTGAGGCGGTTTTCCCTCGCGACACACGCAGAACGCGTTTGCGCGGAGATCATGCTCAAGCGATAAAGCCGCAGGCCAGAGCGGGTCGGGAACCCTTGCCGAAGCGACTTCAGGTGTCTACCTCTCGCGGGTGGTTTTGCTGAGAGGTACTCGCATGCTGGATGCCGCCGTAAAGGCGCTGTCGCAATTGATCTCGCCGCCGATGCGCTCGATCCTGTGGCGATCGATCGGGCTTGCACTTGTGCTGATCATCGTGCTGGCGATCGGCTTGCAGCGGCTGCTGAGCTGGTTTGCGACCTATGGCGAGGTCTGGCTGGAAGGCCTGCTCGGGCCGAGCTGGCATTCCTCGCTCGAGGTCCTCGCCTGGATCGTCTCGATCGCGGCGGGCCTCGGCGTCGTGTTCGGCGGCGTGTTCCTGATGCCTGCGATCACCTCGCTGGTGGCGAGCCTGTTCGTCGACGACGTCGCCGACATCGTCGAGCGGGAGCACTATCCCGCCGAGCGGCCGGGCGCCGCGCTGCCGTTCAGCCAGGCGATCTACGAGGGCGTCAAGACCGCGCTGCTGACGCTCGTGGTCTATCTGGTGGCCTTGCCACTGGTCCTGTTCGCCGGTGCCGGATTCCTGATCTTCTTCGTCGCCGCCGCTTGGCTGCTCGGTCGCGAATATTTCGAGCTCGCCGCGATGCGCTTCCGCTCGCCGGAGGACGCCAAGGCGTTGCGGCGCGACAACGCGGCGACCATCTTCACCGCCGGCCTTTTCATTGCAGCCTTCGTCTCGATCCCGATCGTCAATCTGGCGACGCCGATCTTCGGCATGGCGTTCATGGTCCACATGCACAAGCGCCTGTCGGGACCGCGGCCCGAGCTGATAGAGCCGGCGCGGCAGATGCGGTGAGACCTCTCGGCTCACCTGTCAGCCCACCTCTCAGTTCACTTCTCAGTTTACTTCTCAGTTTACTTGCGCCCCGCATTTGCGCAGCAGCATCTTGGCGAAACCGAACGGCGCCGGCGTGAACGGGCCCGGTGGCGCCCGGGTGATCAGCGCGACGACGCCGAGCGCGACCATCGCGAGCCAGAAGCACAGCCAGAAGCCGTCGATATAGGCGAGCACATTGGCCTCGCGCTGCACCAGGCCCGCGAGCGTGCCGACCGCGCGCGCCTGCGCCATGCCGGTGCCATGGGCCGCGAAGTAATCGGCGAGCTGCTTGAGCCTACCCACCACATCGGCATCGCCGACCAAAAGGTTCTGGCCGAGATAGAAGGAATGGACCTGCTCACGCACGCGCAGCCACGTTCCCATCAGCGCGATGCCGATCTCTGCGCCGCCGAGCCGCATGATCTGGATGTAGGCGGCAAAGGAGGTGGCGCGGCTCGGATCGGCGTTCGACAGCAGCGTGACGATGAGCGGCAGCAGGATCAGCGACTGCCCGATCGCCTGGAGCAGCACGATGCCGACAAAATCCTCGCGCGCCCAGACATGGCTGAGCTGCGTGCCCCAGAGATTGGCCGCGGCAAAGCAGGCAAAGCCCAGCACCACGACGAACCGCGTATCGAAATGCCGCAGCAGCCAGATCGAGATCGGCACCAGCACGAACATCGGCAGCGCGCCATAGGTGAGCAGCACCATCCCGCTCTGCTCCGGCCTGAGCAGAACGACATTGCCGAGGAAATTCGGCACCAGCGACGAGTTGGAGAGGCTGGTCAGCGTGTAGAGCAGGATCAAGACCAGCCCCAACCCGACATTGCGCGAGAACAGCACGTTCACATGCGCCCAGGGCTGTCGCACCAGCGACTCGTTGACGAGGAAGCCTGCGAACAGCACCACACCGCTGACGAGCAGCGCCATCACCGTGCCGGAGCCCAGCCAGTCCAGGCGATTGCCCTGGTCGAGGCCGGCATAGATCATCGAGACCGCGGCGCCGAGCAACAGCATGCCGCCCCAATCGGCCTCGCGCAGCAGCGTGCGGTTCACCGGCTCGCTCGGCGTGCCCAGATAAACCATCAGGCCCATCAAGGGCGCGATCACGACGCTCTGCCAGTACAGCCATTGCCAGCCGAGATGGTCGACATAGAAGCCGACCAGCGAGCTCGACGTATCAAGCGCAAAGCCGACCCGGATCGAATAGAGCGAGATCGCCGGCACCCACCATCGGATCGGCAGGTTTCGTAACACGATCATGAGCGTCGCAGGCACGAAGGTGCCGAGCAGCAGGCCGTGCACGACGCTGAGGGCGAGCAGCGTCGGATAATCGTGCACGAAGGGAATGATCAGCGACACCGCGGCGTAGACGAGGCTCGGGATGCCGAGCACGCGGCGCAGGCCGAACACCGTCGCGAGCCACGCCACCGCCGGCGCAATCAGGATTTGCGAGCCGATGCCGGCGGTCGAAAGCCAGGCGCCCTCGTCGAACGAGAGCGAGAACGCACCACGCAGGTCCGGCAGGCCGACCGTGGTCAGCCGGCTGTCGAAATTGGCGAGGAACGAGCCGAGCAGCACCGCCGCCACGGCAAACAAGGGCTGTGGCGCGATGCCGCCGCGCGAGAGAGGTCCGTGGCCGGCATCGTCATTTTCCGCCATTGCCGGCCTTCGTGTCGATGCTGGTGACGACCGACATGCCCGGCACCAGCCGCGACAGCAGCGGCTGGTTGTCGTCGAACTGGATGCGCACAGGAATGCGCTGCACGACCTTGGTGAAATTGCCGGTCGCGTTGTCCGGCGGCAGCAGGGCCACCTGCGCGCCGGTCGCGGGCGCAATGCGCTCCACCTTGCCGCGCAGCTTCTCGCGCGGGAAGCTATCGACGGTGATCTCGACCGGCTGGCCCGGCGCGACATGAGTGAGCTGGGTCTCCTTGTAGTTCGCGATCACATAGACCTTCGGCAGTGGCACCACGTTGATGAGGTTGGTGCCGATGTTGACGTAGTCGCCGGGCTGCACCTGGCGCTCGCCGACGACGCCGTCGAACGGCGCGGTGATCCTGGTATAGCCGAGCTTCAGCTTCGCGCTCGCCAGCGTCGCCTTGGCCGCCGCGACATCGGCGGCGCGCTGCTTCTTGGTGCCCTGCAGAACTTCGAGTTGATGCTGCTGCGCGGCGATGACGGCGCGACTGGCACGCACGTCGGCCTGCGCCTTCGCGTAGCCCGCGACGGCCTGTTCCAGCCGCTGCCGCGTGCCGGCTTCCGTCTGCGTCAGCGATTTCTGGCGATCCTGCTCCTGCCGAGCCTCGACTTCCAACGCTTCCGCGGACAGCTGCGCGGCCTGCGCCTGCGCGATGGTCGCATATTGCAGCTCGACCTGATTGCTCAGATTGTCGAGCACGGCCTGCGCGGCGGCGACAGCGGCCTCGGACTGCGCGACCTGGGCCTGGTAGTCGGCGGGATCGATCTGGATCAGGAGATCGCCGGCCTTGACGCGCTGGAAGTCAGAGACCCCGACGGTCAGCACTTCGCCGGAGACGCGGCTTGCAAGCCGCGTCAGATCGGCGCGCACATAGGCGTCGTTGGTGGTTTGGACCACAGCGTTGCCGACCCATTCGTCGAAGCGCAGCGTCGCCAGTGCCACGAAGGCGAGCGCGACGATCACGGCGAACACCGGGATCGCGAGCCGACTCCAGAGCGAGCTCGCCGGTTGCTGCGTCGGCTTCGGCGGCGGAGCCGGTGCCGCGGCCGGTGGCGGCGACGAGACTTGTTCCTGCTGACTCACGATAGGCCCCCAAAACCGGCTTGCTTCACATTGTCCCCCGGAATGACGGCGAATTCCGCCTCAGACCGTCTTCTCCGGCCATCGGCAGAGATCGTTGATCAGGCAAACCTCGCAGCGCGGCTTGCGCGCGAGGCAAGTATAGCGGCCGTGCAGAATCAGCCAATGATGGGCGTGCAACATGAACTCGGACGGGATCACCTTTTCGAGACCAAGCTCGACTTCGAGCGGCGTCTTGCCGGGAGCGAGCGCGGTGCGGTTGCCGACGCGGAAGACATGCGTGTCGACCGCCATGGTGTGCTCGCCGAAGGCCATGTTGAGCACCACGTTGGCGGTCTTGCGCCCGGCGCCTGGCAGGGATTCGATCCCGGCGCGCGTGCGCGGCACCTCGCCGCCGAATTCGCTGAGCACCTTGGCCGACAGTGCAATCACGTTCTTCGCCTTGGTGCGATAGAGGCCGATGGTCTTGATGTATTCGCGCAAGCGTTCTTCGCCGAGGTCGAGCATCTTCTGCGGCGTGTCGGCGATCTCGAACAATGCGCGCGTCGCCTTGTTGACCCCGGCATCGGTGGCCTGTGCCGACAGCACCACGGCGACCAGCAGCGTGAACGGATTGACGTGCTCGAGCTCGCCTTTCGGCTCCGGATTGGCCTTGCGGAAACGGCTGAAGACCTCGTGGATCTCGGCCGGCGTCCAGGGTCTTATCGGATTGGGTCTTGTGGCCTTGAGCGATTTCCTGGCGGGAGCCTTCGGCTTCGCGACAGTCGCCTTTGCCTTTTTCTTCGGCACGGACGCTTTGCGCGGGGCCGGCTTGCGGGTGATTTTCGCCATGATCGGGATATACTGAGGGACGATGAGCACAGGCAACGAAATTGAGCGCGGGCGATCTGAAAGCGGGACGGAGCCGCAGATCTTCTCCGCGCTGCTGACGCCGCACCGCTCGCTGAACCGCACCGGCTTCCTCGCCGTGATGCTGTTCCTGAGCGTGGTTAGCTTTGCCACCGGCCTCGCCTTCCTGATGATGGGAGCGTGGCCGGTGTTCGGCTTCTTCGGCCTCGACGTGCTGGTGATCTGGTGGGCCTTCAAAGCCAATTTCCGCACCGCGCGGGCGCGCGAGGAAATTTCGGTCACGGCGTCCGAGCTGCGGGTGCGGCGCGTCAGTCATCGCGGCCAGGTCGCCGAATGGACGTTCAATCCGCTCTGGGTCCGCCTCGACATGGAAGTCGACGAGGATTTTGGCATCGAGCATCTCTATCTGATCTCGCGCGGCCACCAGATCCAGATCGCCCGCTTCCTGGGTCCGGACGAAAAGGCAAGTTTTTACAAAGGCTTGGTTGAAGCTCTGAACGCTGCCAAGCGCGGCCCGACCTACAACCCGGTCTCCTGAGTCCGGATCGGAAATCGGGTGGTTTCGGCCCGGCGCCACGCCTACATTTCCACTCATGATGACACTCGCCATAAATGACCAGCGCCTGGCCAAGCCAGGCTCCCAGAACGCCGCGTTGCGCGATTACGACTCCGTGCGCCGGGCGATCGCATTCATCTCGGAGAACTGGCGCACCCAGCCGGCCATCGAAGCGATGGCGGATGCGGCGGGCGTCACGCCGGATGAGCTGCACCATCTGTTCCGTCGCTGGGCCTCGATCACGCCGAAGGCGTTCATGCAGGCGCTGACGCTCGATCACGCCAAGGGTTTGTTGCGGGACTCCGCGAGCATTCTCGATGCAGCGCTCGACTCGGGTCTTTCTGGACCGGGCCGGCTGCACGATCTCTTCGTCACCCATGAAGCGATGTCGCCCGGCGAATGGAAGAACGGCGGCGCGGGCCTGACGCTACGCTATGGCTTCCATCCCTCGCCGTTCGGCACGGCGATCGTGATCGCCACCGACCGCGGCCTGTCAGGACTTGCGTTCGCCGATCCCGG
This sequence comes from Bradyrhizobium sp. Arg816, assembly GCF_029989365.1. Lineage (GTDB taxonomy): Bacteria > Pseudomonadota > Alphaproteobacteria > Rhizobiales > Xanthobacteraceae > Bradyrhizobium. Next base: position 179,071 of record NZ_JAPRAQ010000008.1, read on the forward strand.
TGAGGAGAAGGTCGCGCTCGCCGACATGACGCGCCGATGGCGCAACGCAACTTACGTCGAGGATCACGAAGGCACCGCACCGCTCGCACAGCGCATCTTCGACCCCAAGCTGTGGCGGCCGGACCAGCCGTTGCGCGTGGTGATGATCGGCACCGATTTCGAGGTGCGGGTGTGGGAGACGCTGCTGAAGATCCCGATGGGTCGCGCGGTGTCCTATTCCGACATCGCCTGCAACATCAACAGCCCTAAGGCCTCACGCGCCGTCGGCGCTGCGGTCGGCAAGAACCCGGTCTCGTTCGTCGTGCCCTGCCACCGCGCGCTCGGCAAGAGCGGCACGCTCACCGGCTATCACTGGGGCATCACCCGCAAGCAGGCGATGCTGGGCTGGGAGGCCGGGCAGCTGGGGATGCAGTAGGCGAGCTGCCGTAGGTGGGCAAAGGCGCAAAGCGCCGTGCCCACCGTCTTTCTCAATCGCTGACACAGCGTGGGCACGCTTCGCTTTGCCCACCCTACGGCACCGTGCGTGGCGACGAAGTCTAACCCGCCAGATCCAGCTTCGAGGCCACCGTCGAATCCGCGTTGAGCCGGTAGATGATCGGCACGCCGGTCGCGAGCTCGCGCTTCAAAATGCCTTCGGGCGAGAGCTTTTCCAGCACCATGATCAGCGCGCGCAGCGAGTTGCCGTGGGCGGCGACCAGCGTGCGCTTGCCGTTGAGCACGCCGGGCAGGATCTCCTGCACGTAATAGGGCAGCGCGCGCGCCAGCGTATCCTTCAGGCTTTCGCCGCCGGGCGGCGGCACGTCGTAGGAGCGGCGCCAGATCAGCACCTGGTCCTCGCCCCATTTCTTGCGGGCGTCGTCCTTGTTGAGGCCGGAGAGATCGCCATAGTCGCGCTCGTTCAGCGCGAGGTCTTTGGAGGTCGGCAGGCCCTTCTGGTCGAGCTCGCCGAGAATGAGATCGAGCGTGTGCTGCGCGCGCGTCAGGACCGAGGTGTAGGCGACGTCGAACACGAGGCCCTGCGCCTTCAGCTTGCGGCCGGCTTCCGTGGCCTCCTTCACGCCGAGCTCGGTGAGATCAGGATCCTTCCAGCCCGTGAACAGGTTCTTCAGATTCCACTCGCTCTGACCGTGGCGCACGAGCACGAGGAGACGTTCGCTCATTGACTGCTTTCCATTCAGGTTATTGTTGAGGAATGATCTTGGCGGAAAGCCGCTTCACATCTTGCGCTAACGCGGCCCTTCGGGTCCGGTTCATGCTTCAGCTCGCTCAGATGTCTGCGAGACCGAGCACGTCGGCCATGGAGTAGTGCCCCGGCTTCTTGCCATGCGCCCACAGCGCCGCCTTGAGCGCGCCGTGTGCGAACAGCATGCGGTCTTCGGCGAGATGCGACAGCGTCAGGCGTTCGAACGGTCCGAGGAAGGTCACGCTGTGCTCGCCGGCGACGGTGCCGCCGCGCAGGGAGGCAAAGCCGATGTCGCCCGGCTTGCGCGCGCCGGTGATGCCGTCGCGGCCGCGATCCGAATGCTCATCGAGCGAGATGCCGCGGCCGGCGGCAGCGGCCTGGCCCAGCATCAGCGCAGTGCCCGAGGGCGCATCGATCTTCATGCGGTGGTGGGTTTCCACGACTTCGATGTCGAAGCTCTCGTCGAGTGCCTTCGCGACGCGCTTGACCACCGCGGCGAGCAGATTGACGCCCAGGCTCATATTGCCCGACTGCACCACGACCGCGCGGTTGGTGACGCTCTTGATCACGGCGTTGTCGGAGGCCGACAGTCCTGTGGTGCCGATGACGTGCACGAGGCCGCGCTCGGCCGCGATCGCGACATTGGCGATGGTCGCCGCCGGCACGGTGAAATCCAGAATGCCGTCGGCGTCCTTCGACATCGCCCAGAGGTCCGCCGAGAGTTTGATGCCGTTGGCCGGCAGGCCCGCGAGCACGCCGGCATCCTTGCCGAGCAGCTCCGAGCCTGGTACCTCCAGGGCTCCCGCCAGCACCGCGCCTTCGGTGTCGGCAATCGCTCGTGCCAGCGCCCGGCCCATCCGGCCGCCTGCCCCAGCAACAATCAAACGCATATCGGACATGGTTCACCCTCTCCACGCCCTATAGCGGGAGCGGGCCGTTCCGGCAACCGATCAGGCCTTCAAAAGGCCCGCGGCGCGGGTCTCCCCGAGCACGGGCGCAACGCTAGAGCATGAGCTCCAGGTCTTTCCTGAGCACGATCTGGCCATCGCGCTCGACAACATAAGTGGCCTTGTAGGAGCCGCGTTCCCAACCCCCGGGCGGCCGCTTCTTGCCCGCAAAGAGCATGAATTGCGCCTTGTTGGCCTGAAGTGGTGCAGACCGATTTTCCGCGATGACGTTCTCGAGGGGACCCTTGATGACCAGCCATTGCGCATCGCCTGCCTTCAGCCCGATTGCCCGCACGAACGCAACGATCGCCATCGAACTGGCGGACGGCATCTGGCTCTCGGCACTGCCGTCCTCGATGAGTTCCATCGTGACCGGCCCCGTCGTAAAGCCTGCATTGAGGATGGCTCGTTCCCGGTACTCAAGTTTCGAGCGGAGGGCAGCAAGCCAGAGCGATTGACCGCCCTCGCAAGACCCGGGACGAACGCCATACGCAAAGGGATCGACGACCGCGCCATCGTGCCTCACGGTGAAATGCAGGTGAGGATATTCCGTGAGGCCAGAGAGTCCGACACGGCCGATCGGCTGTCCGAGGTCGATCTTATCTCCAGGCTTGACCAACACACTGCCGGCGGCGAGGTGGCAGTACTGGGTTTCCCACTGCTCCGGATGTTCGATGACAACGCCATTGCCACATTCGGCCTCGCGCACGGCTTCGCGTCCCGATTTTGTGAAAGCGCCGTCCGGAGCGTCATTGCGTGTACGAAGAATGCGGCCGCCTGCCGCCGCGCGCACGTCCACGCCAGCCCTTTGCACTGCCAATGAGGGCAAACGAAAGTCGGTGCCGTTGTGGCCGTCATAAGTCAGCGTGCCGCACTTGTAATCTCGCGCCGACCGCGACGGATCGAGATCCGTGTAATTCTGGATGTAGCAGGTACGGCCAGGCTCGCAGGCAATCGGCAGCGCCAATTGAATGCTCTGGGCATGGGCAGCGAAGCCGGCTCCGGCCAACGCCAGGGCAACGAACGTCCGGTAGAGGAAACCTGCGCAGCCCATGCGCCTCGACATCGCGGAGAACCCCCGTACTCAGTCAGGCGAATGCTTGCCAGCCGTCCGCAATCTCATCGGACCCTCTTCGTCCAATCGACCGTCGGAGGCCGGCCGGCTCACCCAGTTCTCGCGCCTGCCAGCGCCAAAAGGCGATTGGGTGAGATGATACAGGAGAAAGAATTCCGACTGTCGGTTGATCCCCAATTTGAGCATGATCCTCTTGGTGTAGGTTCGCACCGTTGCCTCGGTCAGCCCAAGCTCGGCTCCAATATCGCGAGGGCACTGGAATTGAAGAATCCGGGCGACGATTCTTTCCTCAGCCCAGTTCAACCCGAAGGCTGACGCAATGCAGTGCGCGCCCTGCGCGTCATCGAATTGCGGCACGACGATGAGGGCCTGTCCCAGCTTGTCATGGGTTGGAACAGCGCCGATCTTGGCGAAGGCGAATTGCTGACGATCCGTCGAGAGCGGAACCGTAGTGTTGAACCATCCGTGAGTCCCGGTCTCGATCAGCACTTTCCCGATTGCCCCCCGCAAGCTTTCGGTCACGGAAGCGCATGAGCCAGCGAGCCTGCCTACATCCATCCTGAGCAGCTCGCGCTTGGCGAGCAGCACACGTCCACCACGATTGACTGCGTAAATGTGCAGGCCCTGGTCCACGACGATGGCGGGAAAGGTCAGCTCTTCGAGCCAGAGTTGCGCATCGACCTGCCCCGGCGCTTGCCGGGCAAGTGAATGAGCAGCTTTCCATAACGGGCGCACGGTATGCGCCAAACCGGGAATCTCCGCTGCCGCAAGCGCGGCCGGTCGCCATCCGGCCACGAATACGACCGTGGTTCGCTCATCGGAAGCAAACCTGCCAATGACCGAATGACTCTTTACCGGGGGTTCCGCGCCGATCAACTTGCGGACGAAGGAGGTCCGGGAATTGATCGGCTCGAGCGAGGCGACGTCCTCGGCAGTGCCCTTGCGCGCAAATCGCTCAACCATCGTCGCGCATGACGGGTCGGTAGGAGCGTCTCCGATTCTGGCTTCTTCCAGCCCGGAGGCGGATAGCACGGCTACGTAGCAGCTCCGGCAGCCGAGCAATTCCGCCATGGCCTTCGCAAAATATTCCATTGCGGCCTGTTGCGGCCGCGGCTCCGGACAAGACCCTGACGGACCGCATCCGTCATTGCCTTGCTTCGAGGCGCGCTCGACGCAATCGGAACGAAAATCATCCTGTGCGGAAGGTAGTGCTTTACTGCACTCATGCACGGTCGCCTCCCTCATAGGCCGGCCCACCCCTTACCAGCGCTTAATTCTCCCTGAACGCACGGTTGATCCGTAACGTCATCGGCTGCAAAAGATATTCCGCGAAGGTTCGTTCCCCCGTCTCGACAAATATCTCGACAGGCATTCCAGGCATCAATGTGGAGATGTAGGGGGCCGTCGGCGCGTTGGGGTCGAGCTCAACCTCGGCCAAATAGGAGCTGTCGCCGGAATGGGTGTCGGTCAGTGCGTCTGCCGCAACGCCGACCACCCTTCCCTCGAGCATCGGCCGGCGGCGAATGTTCAGCGCGTGAACCCGCACACGCGCCATCTGTCCGACATAGACCTCTTCCCGATCGGCAGGCTTCAATGTCGCCTCGATGACAAGCCGATCTTGCATCGGAACGATTTCCAAAAGGGTTTCCCGAGGTCCAAGCACGGCATTGAGGTCCCTGCTGTTGAGGCCGACGATCCTTCCACTTTCCGGGGCACGCAATTCAGACCGGACAAGCTGGGCACGCAACGCGGCAATTCGATGTCTGAGGTCGCCGATCTCCTCGCTCGTCGCATGCCGCTGCTTGGCGATATCCTGATTTTGGTTGAACCCCAGTTGCCGGCGTCTGTCCTGCAACTCCGCGATCTTGCCCTGCATCTCCGAGATTGACGCGGCATTGCGATCGACCTGTCCGGTGGCCTCGGCTTCCGCCCGTTGCAAGGCCAGCACACGTGGTTTCCGGGCGAGGCCCTTTGCGAGGAGATAACTCGTGTCGGCGATCTCTTCCCGCAACAGCTTGAGTTGCTGTTCAAGTCCTTGGGTGTTGCTCTGCAGGCCGCGGATGGTGTCCGCGTTTTGCAGCATCTGCTGATCGATCACCTTGCGCTCGTTCTCAATCGCGGCCAGTCGCGCGGCAAATTCGGCCTCCTGGGTTTGAATGGCGATACGTGCGGAGAGACGCGTCGCACTTTCCCGCAATTCGTCCGGAAACCGGATTGACTTCGTGCCGTCTTGCTCCGCCGCCAGCCGGGCCTCCATCGCCAGGTCAGCAAAGAACTTCGTTTCGAGGGACCCAAGGGTCCCTTCGATCTGCGCGGTGTCGAGCCGTGCAATGAGTTGACCGGCTTCGACGTGATCGTTCTCCCGGACATAGATCGATTTGATGATCCCGCCTTCCAGATGTTGCACCGCCTTGCGCTTCGAATGGACCTTGATGAATCCTGGTGCCACGACGGCGCCGCGGAGCGGAACCGTGGTTGCCCACACGCCGAAGCCGCAAAATTGCAGGACGAGCAGTACACAACCCCAAGCGATGATCCGTCGCATGTCGGATCGCGGCTGCTCGGTCGGCCACGTCTTCGAGCCGAGCACGGCAACAGGCGCAGACATCGCGGAGGCATGACCGATCTGCGTCATGGAATGACCCTCCTGCCTGGCAGCCTCTGAGGTTCGACATTGCGCGGGAGCCCTGCCGAACCCGGTACCGGTGCCGGCCGCTGGGCGCGAAGAACATCATATGGCGGTCCGAAGGCGACCTGGTTGCCGTCCCTCAACAGCAGCACGGCATCGGCGATGGTCAACAGCCGCGGCCGGTGGGTGACGATCACCGACGCTGCACCGCGCGCTTTGGCCGACTGAATGGCGGAGCACAACGCTTCTTCGCCGTCCGGGTCGAGATTGGCATTGGGCTCATCCAGCAGGATCAATTTGCGATCGCCGAAGAAGGCGCGTGCAAGACCAATGCGCTGACGCTGGCCACCGGAAAGCCTGCAGCCGTCGCGGCCGATCTCGGTCTGGTAGCCGGCCGGAAGGGACAGGATCATCTCATGCGCCTGCGCGAGCATGGCCGCGGCGACGATGGCCTCGTCCCGTGCGCATTCGTCAAACCCGGCAATGGCTTCGGCCACCGTTCCATCCAGGAGCTGCACGTCCTGGGGGAGATAGCCGACGAATTGCCCAAGCTGGTCGGGATCCCAAGTATGGAGTGCTGCGTGGTCCAACCGGATCGTACCGCTGGCCGGCCGCTCGAGGCCTGCCATCAAGCGCAGCAATGTGGATTTTCCGGCGCCGGTCGGTCCGATCACGACGACAAGTTCGGACGGCCGGCATTGAAATGATATGCCCGCGAGGATGGGCCGCTGCGTCCCGCCAATCCGGAATGTCACCCGTTCGACCTTGAGCATGCCGGCTGGCGGCGGAAGCAACGTCTTCCGCGGACGCGCAAGCACCGGCATCGCGGCGTTGCAGACCTGCGTCCAAGCGTCCTGCGCAGATGCCAACGCGCGCCAGGCCGAGACCAATCCTTCCATGGGCTGCAATGTGCGCGCTATCAGGATCGAGCTCGCGATCAGACTGCCGGACAGCACCTCGTTCTGGAGCACGAGCCAGGCACCGCATCCGATCGCGGCAATCTGCAGAATGGTCCTGACCATTCGCGCGGCGGCGCTGATCGTGTAGATGCGTTCGCTGGCCCGCACCACCGGAGCCAGGGCTTCGTCATTGAGGCTCATGAACGCGCGGATGGCGCCCCGGGTCCAGCCCATCGCCCGCACCACGCTGGAGTGCCGGACGATTCCATCGAGCAACGCCTGCGTCTTCAACGCGGCCTGCGAAGCCTGCGCAATTTCCCCGCGCGCGATCCGGTGGCTTGCAACACCCATCGCCAGCAGGGCCCCCACCCCGATCAGGGCTATGACGCCATACCAGGGGTGCAGGAAGAACAGGATGAGAATGAACGCCGGGAGGAATGGAGCATCTATCAGCGATGTGACCGTTCCGCTCGACAGGAAAGTTCTCAACTCGCGAAGCTTGACCAGATCGTGCTGCCGGCCGTCGCCCGGCGCCGCGCCGGTGATGCTGCCTTCAAGGATGATCGGAGCGAGGCAGTGCTCGAACCCGACCGCGAACCGGCTCAACAGGCGGTTACGAAACGTGTCGAAGGCGGCGCTGAAGGCGAGAGCGCCGACGGCGATGACGGTGAGGCCGACGAGCGTCTCGACGCTTCCGCTGCTGAGCACGCGGTCGAACACTTCGATGGAAAAGAAAGGTACGACCAGCAGCAGCAGGTTTACGGACACGCTGAAACAGACGATCCACACCAATGCGAATCGTCCGGGAATCAAGGCCACCAGCAATCTCTGACCAGATGCTGGGATCGCACCACGGTTACGCGAGTACATAACTTGCCGGCACTATCACTGACTGAAATGAGGGCGGGGCGGCCTGACAGCCGCCCCGCTACTAGTCGGCACTAGACAACGTCAACGGCCGTATAACCGGCGGCAGTGTTGATTTCGGCGATCGACTCGAACGGTGTCGCGCCGCCCGTGATGCCATCGAGCTGGATGGCGCCGAAGCCGAAATCCAGCACGGTGTTGGTGCCGTCGTCGTCCACTACCACTGTAGCCGGGTCAAAGCCTGGCGGAGCGTCGACAACAACGGCATCGCCATCGGCAAAGCTGAGATCGGTGATTTCATCGTTGCCGAAGTTCGTGGCTGTGTTGTCGCCGAAATTGTGCGTATCGGTACCAGCACCGCCCGTCAGCACATCATCGCCGAGTCCACCGTTGAGGACGTCGGCGCCATTGCCGCCGTTCAACTCGTCATCGCCGTTACCGCCGTTCAGGGTGTCATTGCCGGCGCCGCCCGACAGGATGTCAGCACCAGCCCCGCCGTTCAGGACATCGGTGCCGTCGCCGCCATCGAGCGTGTCATCTCCGGCGTCGCCGTCGAGCGTGTCGTTGCCGGTTCCGCCGCTCATTTCGTCATCACCGGCGCCGCCGCTCATGACATCGTTGCCCGCGCCGCCGGCCATCTCGTCGTCTCCGGCATCGCCGAACATCGTATCGTTACCGGCGCCGCCGTCCATGATGTCGTCGCCCGCGTCGCCGTGCATGGTGTCGTTGCCATCGCCACCGTTGAGCGTATCGGCGCCCAAACCGCCGTTCAGGATGTCGTCACCGGTACCACCGTTCAGCAGGTCATTGCCAAGTCCGCCGTTCAGCGTGTCGTTGCCGGCATCGCCATTCAGAGTGTCATCTCCGAATCCACCGTTGAGTACGTCGTTACCGTCGCCGCCATTCAAGACGTCATTACCGGCGTCGCCGCTCAACGTATCGTCGCCGGCGTCGCCCCACAGGGTGTCGGCACCCGCGCCGCCATGAATGTCATCATTGCCGTCGCCGCCGTGGATGCTGTCGTCGCCGGCGTCACCAAAGAGCTGGTCAGCGCCGGTTCCGCCATCGATGGTGTCGTTGCCTTGGTCGCCATGGATGATGTCGGCGCCGGCATTTCCGTTCAGCGTGTCGTCGCCCGCGCCGCCGTTGATCGTGTCGTCGCCGGCGCCACCGGTGATCGTATCGATACCGGCATTGCCATCCAGGGTATCGTTGCCGGCACCGCCATCGATGGAATCATTGCCCGCGCCGCCGCTTACCTCATCATTGCCGTCCAGGCCAGTAATCGTGTCGTTGCCTTGAAGGCCAAAGATCTGATCGTCTCCATTCGTGCCAGGCAACACATCGTCGCCTGCTGTTCCGATGATCAGTGCCATGATCTCCACTCCCTTTGCATGGAAATGCGCGATGCGGGTCGCCTTGCGGCCCGTCACGGACGTCGCAGATTTCGGGTTGGCTTGCTGCCCATCACCGATCGATGTGGGCTCCGATCAAGCAACCTTGGATGAAAGGAGAGCGATCCAGCAATCCCCATTTGGGGACAAAAGAATACGGCAAGCTGGTGGACCCAATGACGGCCACAGTCTTCGTCTCAGGCGCGAACGGCACTCACGCGTTCAAGCGAATGAGTCCGTCAAGGTGATGCAAGGTGATGTCGGCGTGAGTGCGAGCGGAGATGTCTGCGATGCTCTCCCGATCGCGTGCGATGATCGTACGCGCGCGCTGTCCGCGGGAGCCGATAATGCTCGCGTCAATCCAGGATCGGCTCTCGCGACAATCCGTCTTCAGGGCTGCGGGCCGTCATAGCCCTCGATGATGATGAGGTCGGCGATCGAGTGCGGCGCGCGCACCTTGATGTTGGCCTGATACTCCGGCGAGTTGTAGCAGGCGATCGCGGCCTCGTAGTCCGGAAATTCAATTACGACGTTGCGGCTGCGGCTGGCACCTTCGACGGTGGTGAAGCGGCCACCGCGGACGACGTAACGTCCGCCGTGTTTCTTGAAGATCGCGAGATTGGCGACGGCATAGGGCTTGTAACCCTCGTCATTGCTCACATCGACGCGTCCGATCCAGTAGCCCTTTGCTGCCATTTTTCTTCTCCTTTGTTATTAGCCGAGCGCCTGCGCGATCTCAGCCTGGATGGCTTCCGCGATCGCCCTGGGGTCGGTGGCTTCAACCACCGGCCGTCCGACGACGAGATAATCGGCGCCCGCGGCAATTGCGCGGCCCGGCGTCATGATGCGTTTCTGGTCGCCAGTCGCAGAACCCGCCGGGCGGATGCCAGGCGTGACGAGATGCATCTGGTGGCCGACGATCTTGCGCAAGGCGCCGACCTCCTCGGGCGAGGACACCAGCCCGTCGACGCCGAGCACCTGCGCCTGCTGCGCGCGCGCTTCGACCAGCTCGGCGACGCTGAGCCGATAGCCGGCCGCGTGCAGATCGTCGTCGTTGTAGGACGTCAGCACCGTAACTGCGAGAAGCTTCAGGCTTGCGCTGCCGCGGCCTTCGACCGCGCCCTTCATGGTCTGTGGATAGGCGTGCACGGTGAGGAAGGTTGCACCCAGCCTCGCCACGCTCTCCACACCACGCGTGACGGTGTTGCCGATGTCGTGCATCTTGAGGTCGGCAAACACCTTCTTGCCCTTGTCGGCGAGCTTGCCGATCAGCGGCAGGCCGCCGGCATAAGCGAGCTGATAGCCGATCTTGTAGAAGGTGACGCTGTCGCCGAGTCTTGCGATCATCGCCTCCGCGGCGTCGACGCTGGGCAGGTCGAGCGCTACGATCAGGCGGTCTTTCGGGGCGATCTCGGCTGGCGTCATGTCACCTCACATCATGCGTTGGGAAATGTCGATCAACTGCGCTACCAGCTCCTTCAACGCGGCGACGTCGCCCTCGTTCTTGAGCCTGTCCATATCGTCATAGGCCTGGTCGGCAAAGGCGAGCGTGAGCTGGCTGGCAATCACATTGGCGTGGCAGGAGGTCAGGATCAGCCGCAATGCCTGGAGCGCACGGGCCGCACCGAGCCGGCTCTGCGAGGCGCCGGCGAGCGCGAAGGCGCGGTTACGAAACACGTCGCCGCGCGTCTCGTGCAGCTCATGTACGCGGCTGACCCAGTCGATCGCGTTCTTGAGCAGCGGCGGCACCGAGGCGTTGTATTCGGGCGAAACGATCAGCACGCCATGATGCACGCCGATCATGCGCTTGAGATTGATCGCGTGCTTGGGCACGCCGGACTTGGCCTGGAGATCGCCGTCATAGATCGGCAGCGGAAAATCGGCGAGCGAGATGCGGGTGACGTCGACACCGGCCTGGGCGAATTCATAGGCGGCGACCGCCGCCAGCTTCGCATTGTGCGAGCCGGTGCGCAGCGAGCCGGGAATGACCAGGATTTTAGGTGCGGACATCCGCTTCCATGCGTTCGGCGAAACGAGCCCGCCGTGCAAAGGGGAATGCCGGCGGAATTAGTCCTTGCGATACACCCAGACGCGGGCCGGCGGAAGGTTCATCCAGATCCGTTCTGAGGCCTCTGTGGACACGCCGGGCAGCGATTTCGGGATCGGCGGCACCACCGCATAGGTGAACTGCACGAAGGGCGCGCCCGGGGTCAGCGCCGCGAAGGCGTCGCGGACCAGCCGGAGCCGCGTCAGCATCGGTTTTGTCACGAGCGGCAGGCCGGAGACGACCGCGGAAGCCGGCGCGCTGAGCACGTTCCAGAGCGTATCGCGCAGGCGATATGCATCGCCCTGCACCACCTTGGCTTGCGGATAGCGGTCGCGCAGCAAGGCGCAGAAGCCGGGATTGTATTCGACGAGGACGAGGCGCTTCTGGTCGACGCCGCGCTCGACCAGGGCCGAGGTGATGGCGCCGGTGCCGGGCCCGAGCTCGACCACCGGTGCGTCCGAGTTGACGTCGACGTAATGCGCCATGGTCCGGGCGAGCAGCTTGCCCGAAGGCATCACTGCACCCATGTGCAGCGGCTTTTCGATCCACGATCTGAGAAAGCGCACCTCGTCATCGAGACGAGGCTTCTTCAACGCACGCGCGGACGATGGCAATGGCATGTCTGGACCGGACGGGACCGCAGGACCGCGGCGTGTCAGAAAATGGTCATAAACAGGTATAGGCCGAAGGCGATACGGTCAAGACGAGTCAGTTCGCCCGATTGCTGAAGAGATCCTTGACCTTGGCGAAGAAGCCGACCGATTCCGGCTGGGTATTGCCGGAGGAGAGCTTTTCGAATTCCGCCAGCAATTCCTGCTGCTTCTTGGTGAGATTCTGCGGGGTCTCGACGGCGACCTGGACATACATGTCGCCCATCTGGCGCGAGCGCAGCACCGGCATGCCTTTTGATGCAATGCGGAATCGGCGGCCCGACTGGGTTCCGGCCGGCACCTTCACCTTGGTTTTGCCGCTGTCGATGGTCGGCACCTCGAATTCGCCGCCGAGGGCGGCCGTCACCATCGAGATCGGCACCCGGCAGTGCAAATCGGCGCCGTCGCGCTGGAAGAGCTGGTGCTGAGCCAGCGACAGGAAGATGTAGAGGTCGCCGGGCGGGCCGCCGCGAACCCCGGCCTCGCCTTCGCCGGCGAGTCTGATCCGGGTGCCGTCCTCGACCCCCGGGGGAATGTTGACCGACAGCATCCGCTCGCGGGTGACCCGGCCCTGGCCGGAGCAGGACGGGCAGGCATCCTCGATCATCTGGCCGCGGCCCTGGCAGCCCGGGCAGGTGCGCTCCAGCGTGAAGAAGCCCTGCGACTGCCGCACACGGCCGGCGCCGCCGCAGCTCGAACAGGTCTTCGGCTTGGTGCCGGCCTTGGCGCCGATGCCCGAGCAGGCCTCGCAGGTGACCGAGACCGGAATCTCGATCTGCGCGGTCTTGCCACCAAAGGCTTCCTCGAGCGTGATTTCCATGTTGTAGCGCAGGTCGGCGCCACGCTCGCGGCCACCGCGGCCGCGCTGCCCGGCCATGCCGAACAGGTCTTCGAAGATGTCGGAGAAGGAGGAGGCGAAGCCCGCGCCGAAGCCGGCGCCGCCGCCGCCCTGCTCGAAAGCCGCATGGCCGAAGCGGTCATAGGCCGCGCGCTTGTCCTTGTCCTTGAGGACCTCGTAGGCCTCGTTGATTTCCTTGAACTTGACTTCGCTGGTGTCGTCCCCGGGATTGCGGTCCGGGTGGAATTTCATCGCAAGCTTGCGGAAGGACGATTTCAGGACGGAATCGTCGGCAGTGCGCTCGACTTCCAGGGTTTCGTAATAGCAGCGCTTGGTGGACGTGGACATGTTGAACTCGGTCTATCCAATCGCGATTCAAGTCGGAGCGGAGCAACGTCGCCATGAGACGATATAGGCAGCCCTTTGCTTCGCGGCAGAGGGCGGCACGGCGACGCTCATCATAACGGCTGGGAATTGATCGATCGTAACGGGGACACGCCCCGCCGAGCCCGACACGACGGCCTCCCCCGTGAGGGAGGAGGCCGGTAGCGCGTGTGGGGTCCAAGCCGTCCGCATCATCACCCTCTTGGGGATCAGGCGGACTTCTTGTTGTTCTTGTCGTCGTCGACTTCGGTGAATTCCGCGTCGACGACGTCGTCCTTGGCCGCATCCTTCTTGGCGTCGGCCTCGGCCTGCTGCTTGTACATGGCCTCGCCGAGCTTCATCGAAGCCTGGGCCAGCGTCTGGGTCTTGGCCTTGATCGCCTCGGCATCGTCGCCCTTCAGCGCTTCCTTGAGATCGCTGACGGCATCCTCGATGGCGCGGCGCTCGGTCTCGGCAACCTTCGAACCGTGCTCGGCGAGAGCCTTCTCGGTGGAGTGCACCAGGCCATCCGCTTCGTTCTTGGCGGTGACGGCCTCGCGGCGCTTCTTGTCCGCCTCGGCATTGGCCTCGGCGTCCTTGACCATCTTCTCGATGTCGGCTTCCGACAGGCCGCCGGAGGCCTGGATGCGGATCTGCTGCTCCTTGGCCGTGGCCTTGTCCTTGGCCGAGACGTTGACGATGCCGTTGGCGTCGATGTCGAAGGTCACCTCGATCTGCGGCATGCCGCGCGGAGCCGGCGGAATGCCCATCAGGTCGAACTGGCCGAGCATCTTGTTGTCGGCCGCCATTTCACGCTCACCCTGGAAGACGCGGATCGTGACCGCATTCTGGTTGTCCTCGGCGGTCGAGAACACCTGGCTCTTCTTGGTCGGGATCGTGGTGTTGCGGTCGATGATGCGGGTGAACACGCCGCCCAGCGTCTCGATGCCCAGCGACAGCGGGGTCACGTCGAGCAGCAGCACGTCCTTGACGTCGCCCTGGAGCACGCCGGCCTGGATCGCGGCACCGATCGCCACGACTTCGTCCGGGTTGACGCCCTTGTGCGGCTCCTTGCCGAACAGCTGCTTCACGACTTCCTGGACCTTCGGCATGCGCGACATGCCGCCGACCAGAACGACTTCGCCGATCTCACCGGCGGTGACGCCGGCGTCCTTCAGCGCCTTGCGGCAGGGCTCGACCGTCTTCTGGACGAGGTCGTCGACCAGCGCCTCGAACTTGGCGCGGGTGAGCTTCATCGTCAGATGCTTCGGGCCGGTCTGGTCCGCGGTGATGAAGGGCAGGTTGATCTCGGTCTGCGTCGTCGACGACAGCTCGATCTTGGCCTTTTCAGCGGCTTCCTTCAGGCGCTGCAACGCGAGCTTGTCGTTGCGCAGGTTGATGCCCTGCTCCTTCTGGAACTCGTCGGCGAGATAGCCGACCAGCCGCATGTCGAAATCTTCGCCGCCGAGGAAGGTGTCGCCGTTGGTCGACTTCACCTCGAACACACCGTCGCCGATTTCGAGAATGGAAATATCGAACGTGCCGCCGCCGAGATCGTACACGGCGATCGTGCCGGTCTTGGTCTTGTCCAGACCATAGGCGAGCGCGGCCGCGGTCGGCTCGTTGATGATGCGCAGCACTTCAAGGCCCGCGATCTTGCCGGCGTCCTTGGTCGCCTGGCGCTGCGCATCGTTGAAGTAAGCGGGAACGGTGATGACCGCCTGGTCGACCTTCTGGCCGAGATGGGCTTCCGCGGTCTCCTTCATCTTCTGCAGGATGAACGCAGACACCTGCGAGGGCGAGTAGGTCTGGCCGTCGGCCTCGACCCAGGCGTCGCCGTTGGAAGCCTTCACGATCTTGTACGGAACAAGCTTCTTGTCCTTCTCGACCATCGGGTCGTCGTAGCGGCGGCCGATAAGGCGCTTCACTGCGAAGAACGTACGCTCGGGATTGGTAACGGCCTGGCGCTTGGCAGGCTGGCCGACGAGGCGCTCACCGTCGTCCGTTACGGCGACGATCGAAGGCGTCGTGCGCATGCCTTCGGAATTCTCGATGACTTTGGCGTTCTTGCCATCCATCACGGCGACGCACGAATTCGTGGTGCCGAGGTCGATCCCAATGACCTTTCCCATGGTCCTGATATCCTTGTTTTTGCGGCAGGTTGGCTGGGCCCAAGAGGCACCCGATCCAAACCCCCTAAGATCAAACATCCGCGATATTGCGATGGTTGACGCTCATATAGGAGGGGGGGAGGGGCCCGCAAGGACCGAACGCAAGTTTCGGCCATGAAAACATTGGGTTTTGGAAGATCATATCCGGGCTTCACCGCCCTTGCAGGTGATGAATTATTAACAGGTTCAGGCGTCAGCCGGCCCGGCCACCGTGATCTGCCCCGCCCTGTTACCGGTGGGCCAAACCCGTTAAAAGGCGGGCGGCCGGACAGCCGCCATCAAGGCGGCTTCGCGCGACAAAGCGGCCCAATGGCCGACCATCGAACGGCCTCAATGTGAACCAATCAGAGTGCCCATGAAGCTCATCCGCCCCCTCGCCGCGCTCGCCGTCCTCGTCGCCACAGCGCTTCCGGCCCTCGCGGCCGATGCCGTTTTCCCGCCCGGCTTGCGCCTCGGCATGGTGCCGCTGGTCGGCCTGAGCACGGCCAAGACATTTCCGGGCTTCGAGAGCGAGGACGGCAACGTCAAGGTGCTGATCACCGAGCTGCCGCCGGCGGCCTATGGCGAGGTCGTGAGCGCCTTCAATTCCAATCCCGGCGGCACCGCCGGCGTCAAGCAGGACAAGATCGAGACCCCCGCAGGTCTTGCCTATTTCACCACGGAAAGCGGCAAGGCCGGCGAGACGCCGGTGAAGCGCTACTCGATGATCGTGCCGGGCGCCGGTTTCTCCGGCTATGTCGCGGTGCAGATCCCGGAGAACGCGACCAAGATCTACACCGACGAGGCGGTGCGGCAGATGTTTGCGAGCGCCGTCACCCGCAAGCAGGTCTCGGCCGAAGAGCAGATCGGGCTGATGCCGTTCAAGATCACCGATCTCGCCGACTTCAAGGACATCCGCACGCTGGCGCCGGGCTCCAGCATCATCCTGGCCGACGGCAACGAGGCCACAGGCTATGAGTCGAAGCCGTTCATGATCCTCGGCCTGATCGGCGCCACCCCGCAGCAGGCCGACGACCGCGCCCGCTTCGCCCAGGAGGCGGCGCTCCAGATCCCCGGCGTGCGCGAGTCGCGGGTCACCATGTCCGAGCCGATCCGCATCAACGGCCAGCAGGGTTTCGAGACCCGGATCGACGGCGTCAGCGGCAAGGACAAGACGCCCGTGACCGTGGTGCAGTGGATCCGCTTCTCGAGCGGCGGCGCCTCGCTGCGCATCATCGCAAGCGCCCCGCGCGACCAGTGGTCGGCCGCCTTCACCCGCTTCCGCGCCGTGCGCGACGGCATCCAGCCCAAGGGTTAGTCTCAAGGGTTAGCCCAAGCGCTGGACAGAACCGGCTGCATTTTCGGGCTTCTGTTCGTATACGAACGGAACTAGGCTCCTTCCGTTGGATCATCCCGGAGGGAGGCGAACGATGCTTGATCGACGACAAATCCTCGCGGCGCTTGGGACAAGCGCTCTCGTAGCCCTTGCTCCAACCGCGCTCCTTGCGGCCGCATCGATCAAGCCGGACGATGCCTCCGCGCTGCTCGTGATCGACGTGCAAAACTGCTTCCTGCCCGGCGGCAGCCTCGCCGTGAAGGAAGGCGAACAGGTCGTTCCCGTCATTAACAAGATGGCGAAAGCATTTGCGAACGTGGTGATGACCCAGGACTGGCACACGCCAGGCCACATCTCGTTTGCATCGGTGCACTCCGGCAAGAAGCCGTTCGAGACCGTCGATCTTCCCTACGGCAAGCAGGTGCTGTGGCCCGATCATTGCGTGCAGGGCACCGACGGTGCGGCGCTGTCGAAAGATCTCGCGATCCCGCATGCCGAGCTCATCATCCGCAAGGGGTTTCACAAGGACGTCGACAGCTATTCGGCCTTCCTCGAAGCCGACGGCAAGACCTCGACCGGCCTCGCCGGCTACCTGAAGGGCCGCAAGATCAAGCGCGTCTTTGTCGCCGGCCTCGCGACGGACTTCTGCGTCGCCTGGACCGCGCTCGATGCGCGCAAGGCGGGCTTCGAGGTCTATGTGGTGGAGGACGCCTGCCGCGGCATCGACACGCAGGGTTCGCTCGCAAAAGCCTGGGCCGACATGGCCAAAGCCGGGGTGAAGCGGATTCAGTCCGCGGATATCGCGGTGAGCGCGTAAGATAGCAATCGGTCGTTCCGGGGCGATGCAAAGCATCGAACCCGGAATGACGCCAAGGCTTGGTTCGCCGCTCAGTTCACTTCGTTGCTGTTCGCCGCCGGCGCAGCCTTGGTGCCGCCCTTGGCGACACCGACCAGCGCCGGGCGCAGCACGCGCTCGCCGATGGTGTAGCCAGCCTGCATGACCTGCACGACGGTACCCGCAGGCACCGACGCATCCGGCACCTCGTACATCGCCTGCTGGAAGTTCGGGTCGAACTTCTGGCCCTGCGGATCGAACTTCTTCACGCCGTGCTTTTCCAGCGCGTTGAGCAGCGAGCGCTCGGTGAGCTCGACGCCCTCGATCAGCGAGGTCAGGCCCGGATCGGCCGCGGCACGGGCCTCGGCCGGAACGGCATCGAGCGCACGCTGGAGATTGTCGGCGATGTCGAGCACGTCGCGGGCAAAGCCGGTGATGCCGTAGAGCCGGGCGTCGGCGACCTCCTTGGTGGTGCGTTTGCGCAGATTTTCCATCTCGGCCAGCGTCCGCAGCATGCGGTCGCGCGCCTCGGCGGCTTCCTTCTGCAACAGCTCGACCGAGCCGGGCTCCGGATCGTCGGGCATGATGTAGGGTTTTGACACCACGGGCTCGTCGGTCGGCGGGGTCGTGTCGTCGGGCTGCCGGTCTCGATCGGTCATCGGCTCTCTTCTCGAACTCGTCTCAAGGGATTGTTGGCCCGGATATCGTGCCTAAGCTCACGAAAATCAAGCGCCCGTGATCGGAGGAAACGCCGGTCAGCCCCCCAGGAGGCGGCTGACGATGCGCGCGGCGTAGTCCACGGTCGGGATCACACGGGCATAATTCAGCCGCGTCGGCCCGATCACGCCCAAAACGCCGACGATGTGGCCGGCGGCATCCCGATAGGGCGAGATGATGGTGGAGGAGCCCGACAAGGAAAACAGTTTGTTCTCCGAACCGATGAAGATCCGTACGCCCTCGGCGGTCTCGGCGCGTCCCAGAAGGTCGATCACGCCGCGCTTGGTCTCGAGATCGTCGAACAAGAGCCGAACGCGCTCCAGATCCTCCAGTGCGTGCAGATCCTCGAGCAGATTGGCGTGGCCGCGAACGATCAGCTGGCGGTCCTCGTTCTCGCCGCCGGACCAGCTCGCAATGCCGGCCGAAATCACCTTTTGCGTCAGCTGATCGAGCTCGGCGCGGGCTTCCCCGAGCGCGGTTTCGAGCTCGAGCCGCGCCTCGGCCAGCGTGCGGCCGCGGATTCGCGCATTGAGGAAATTACCGGCTTCCGTGAGCGCCGAGGAGGGAACTCCCGGCGGCAGCGACAGCACGCGGTTTTCGACCTGACCGTCCTCGCCGACCAGGATCACCAGCGCCTTCTCGGGTTCCAGACGGACGAATTCGATGTGTTTCAGCCGCGCATTGGATTTCGGGGTCAGCACGACCGCTGCGGCGCGGGTGAGACCGGACAGCCGCGTCAGCGCCTGGTCCAGCGCCGCCTCGACCGACTGCGCCTGACCGACGGAGGTGAGCTGGCTCTGGATCGACTGCCGCTCGGCGTCATTGAGGTCGCCGACCTGCATCAGGGCGTCGACGAAGAAGCGTAAGCCCAGTTCCGTCGGCAAACGGCCGGCGGAGGTGTGGGGCGCATAGATCAGGCCGAGCTGTTCCAGGTCGGCCATGACGTTGCGGACCGAGGCCGGCGACAGCGGCATCGCGATCAGCCGCGAAATATTGCGCGAGCCGACCGGCTCGCCGGTCGCGAGATAGCTTTCGACAATTTGACGAAAGATGTCGCGGGAACGCTCGTTGAGCTGGGCGAGGCCTGCGCGCGGCGCGATCAGATGGATCGGATCGTGATGGGCCACGGACGGTAACTCCTCTCAGACGCTTATAATTTGTCCATCCCCGAGGGTTCTGACAAGCGTGGCGTTTGCGGGGTGGAAAACCCGGGGTGAAAAAGCGCCGATCTTCCCCCTTGCCGCCCACCCTCACCCCACCTACAAGCACCGCGAATAGCCCTTTTCCGAGAGTTTTGGAGGATTTCCCATGCGGCCAAGCCGCCGTGCGCCCGACGAATTGCGCCCCGTGACGCTGGAGCGCGGCGTGGTCAAATATGCGGAAGGCTCCTGCCTGGTGAAATTCGGCGACACCCATGTGCTGGTCACCGCCACGCTGGAAGACCGCCTGCCGCCGTGGCTGAAGGGCCAGGGCCGCGGCTGGGTCACCGCCGAATACGGCATGCTGCCGCGCGCGACCTCCGAACGCACCCGCCGCGAGGCTTCCGCGGGCAAGCAAAGCGGCCGCACCGTCGAGATTCAGCGCCTGATCGGCCGCTCGCTTCGCACCATCGTCGATCTCGAAGCGCTCGGTGAGCGCCAGATCACGGTCGATTGCGACGTGCTCCAGGCCGACGGCGGCACGCGCACGGCCTCGATCACCGGCGCCTGGGTCGCGCTCGCCGATTGCATCAACTGGATGAAGGCGCGCAACATGATCAAGGCCAAGGTGCTGCGCGACAACGTCGCCGCGATCTCCTGCGGCATCTACAACGGCACGCCCGTGCTCGACCTCGACTATGCCGAGGATTCCGAAGCCCAAACCGACGCCAATTTCGTCATGACCGGCGATGGCCGCATCATCGAGGTGCAGGGCACCGCGGAACGCGAACCGTTCACACAGGACGAGTTCCTCGCGCTGATGGCGCTGGCCCAGAAGGGTATCGCACGGCTCGTGGACTTGCAGAAACTGGCTGTCGCGTAGTCAATAGGCCCATGCACCGCCGAATCACCGGAAAGCTCGTCATCGCGACCCACAATCCCGGCAAGCTCGCCGAGATGAAGGAGTTGCTCGCGCCTTACGGCATCGAGGCGGTGTCGGCCGGTGAGCTCGGCCTGCCCGAGCCCGACGAGACCGGCAATGATTTCCGCAGCAATGCCGCGATCAAGGCGATCGCGGCGGCGCAGGCGACGAAGCTTCCCTCCTTTGCCGACGATTCCGGCATCGTGGTCGACGCGCTCGATGGCGCGCCCGGCATCTACAGCGCGCGCTGGGCCGGTCCAGCCAAGGATTTTGCCGTTGCAATGGCGCAGATCGAGCGCCTGTTGCAGGAGCGCGGCGCCACCACGCCCGACAAGCGCACCGCGCATTTCGTATCCGCGCTCTGCGTCGCCTGGCCCGACGATCATCTCGAAGAGGTCGAGGCGCGCGTCGACGGCACCCTGGTCTGGCCGCCGCGCGGCACCGCCGGCTTCGGCTATGATCCGATGTTCCTGCCCAATGGCCACGATCGCACGTTCGGCGAGATGACCAGCATCGAGAAGCACGGCCTGCCGCCGCTTGGCCTCGGCCTGTCGCATCGCGCCCGCGCCTTCGTGAAACTGGCGGAGATCTGCCTTGAGCCGCGCTAAGCAAGCTTTCGGCGTCTATGTGCACTGGCCGTTCTGCCTGTCGAAGTGCCCCTATTGCGACTTCAACAGCCACGTCCGCCACGCTGCGATCGACGAGGCGCGCTTTGCCTCCGCCTTTGCGCGCGAGATCGCAACCACCGCGGAACGCGCACCCGGCCGTGAAGTCACCTCGATTTTCCTCGGCGGCGGCACGCCGTCGCTGATGCAGCCCGCAACCGTCGGCGCGGTGCTCGATGCCATCGGCAAGCACTGGACTGTCGCAAGCGATGTCGAGGTGACGCTGGAAGCAAACCCGACCAGCGTCGAGGCCACGCGCTTTGCCGGCTATCGCGCCGCCGGCGTCAACCGCGTCTCGCTCGGCGTGCAGGCACTCGACGATGCCTCGCTGAAAGCGCTGGGCCGCATGCACAGCGCCCGCGAGGCACTCGATGCCGTCGCCATCGCGCGCCGCTCGTTCGACCGTTATTCGTTCGACCTGATCTACGCCCGTCCCGACCAGACACCGGCGATGTGGGCCGACGAGCTGCGCCTCGCGATCGACGAAGCGGCCGAGCATCTGTCGCTCTATCAATTGACGATCGAGGAAGGCACGCCGTTCTTCGGCCTGCACCAGGCCGGCAAGCTGAAGACGCCTGACGAAGCGGTTGCGCGCGCGCTCTACGACGTCACGCAAGAGACCTGCGACAAACTCGGCCTGCCCGCCTACGAGATTTCAAATCACGCGCGGCGCGGCGCCGAGTGCCGGCACAATCTGGTGTACTGGCGCGGCGAGGAATATGCCGGCATCGGCCCCGGTGCCCATGGCCGCCTCGACATCAACGGTATCAGGCACGCCACCGCCACTGAGAAGCGCCCCGAAGCCTGGCTTATGCGGGTCGAGACCAACGGCCACGGCAACGTCACCGACGATCTCCTCAACAGCGAAGAGCGCGCCGACGAATTTCTGCTGATGGGGCTCCGCCTCGCCGAGGGCATCGACCCCGAGCGCTACAGCGCGCTGTCCGGCCGCCCGCTCGATCCCAAGCGCATCGCGCTGTTGCGCGAGGAGGGCGCGATTATCGTGGATGCTACGGGGCGCTTGCGCGTGACCAGCAGCGGATTCCCCGTGTTGGATGCGGTGGTCGCGGATTTGGCGGCTTAAGCGAGCTGCCGTAGCCCGGATGGAGCGCAGCGTAATCCGGGACGCTTTCGCCACTCGGATAGAACCCGGATTGCGCTGCGCTCCATCCGGGCTACGAAGCCATCAAGCCCCAAAGCTCTTCGGCGAGCCCGCGACTGCCACGCCGCCACCCGTCGTCACCTTCATCACGGCGAGCCCGCGCTCGTTGGTCCCATCCGCGCGGAAGCGGAACAGGCCGTCGATGCCGGCGAAGCCGGAAGGGTTGGTGAGCACATCCGCAGAGAAGCGCGTCGGGCCCTGCGTGCGCGCGAGCGCGGCGACGAGGGCGACCGCGTCATAGGCGAGCGTCGCGGTGCGGATCGGCTCGGCGCCGTATTTGGTGCGGTAGCGGCCGGAGAAGGCGCGGAAGCCGGCCGGGTCCGGCGCGGCGTAGAGACCGCCTTGCAAGTTCGCATTGGCATAGACGCGCGGATTGTCCCACAGGCCGGTGCCCAGCAGCTGGATGTTGCGCAAATTCGCGCCTGCGGCCGTCATCGCATCGGCCACCGCGACGACGGCATCGCCGTCATCAGCGATGAACAGCGCATCCGCGCTGCCGAGCTGCTGCGCCACGGTGCGTGCCGGCGTGGCGCGATCGGCGCCGTATTTCTCGAAGGCGACAATGCGGCCGCCGCGCCGCGGCACCGCCGCCTTCACCGCGGCCTCGACGACATTGCCATAGGCATTGTCGGGCACGAGCACCGCGACCGAGCGTTTTCCGATGCCGGCGGAATATTCGACGATTCGGTTGACGTCGGACTCCGGCAGGAAGCTCAGCAGAAAGACGCCGCGGCCGGCAATGCTGGAATCGGTCGAGAACGCGATCACGGAGATGCCGCGCGCACGCGCGACCTGCGCCACCGCCGGCACCGACTGCGCGAACAGCGGGCCCAAAATGATCTCGGCGCCCTCGTCGACCGCCTGCTGCGCGCCCGCCTGCGCGCCTTGCGGGCTGCCATTGTCGTCCTTGATCAGGAGCTGGATGTTGGGATTCTGGAACTCGGCCAGCGCCATCTCGGCGGCGTTGCGCATCGACTGCGCGGCAAGGCCGGCATTGCCGGCGGCCGAGAGCGGCAGGATCACGGCAACCTTCACCCCGCCGCTGCCGGCGGTGGTAGCCTGTTGCGGCGGTCCGGCCGGCTGCGCCGGGGCCGGGGAGGAGCTGCTGAACGGGTTGGAGAACTGGCTAAGACTCTGCTGCACGCCGGCGCAGGCCGACAGCAAAGGGGCGCCGAGCAACAGGCCGAGCGCGCTTCGCCGGGTCGCTCCTGATAATCGGGAGCCCTGAACGGGAGATTTTGGATCGCGCGGGCCCAGCATCATAACTTCTCTTCTGACCGGCCGTCGGCCGGCCGGTCACAACATTCTTTCCACGACACAAGCCGCGGATTCAGGCATAATGTCGGCAAATAGTTAACTAAAACAAAAGGATAATGACCACTTAACGCGGCCGCACCTCAAGCCCTGGCTAGCCGTCCACCCTCCGTCACCCGCATCAAGGCGGCGTTTCCGCCGCGAATATGGCGCCGACGCTTCATTCCCTCTGCAATGTGATGCCGGATGGATCACATTCCAGTCCTTCCTCACCCCTGACCTGGCGCGATCTTTTTCCGAGGACCGGTTCCCAGCCCCGGGGATCATGCCTAAGTTCGATTCATTATGCGCGCAAAGCCGAGCCCGATAAACACACCTGAAACGACGGATCCCGCCTCGCGCGGCTTCTCCATCGACGCCCATCGGCTGACGGCGCCGAAGGCGGCGCCGGGCCTCCATCTGGTCGCGACCCCCATCGGCAATCTCGGCGACATCACGTTGCGCGCGCTTCAGACGCTCGCCGGCGTCGACGTCATCGCCTGCGAGGACACCCGCATCACGCGGCGCCTGACCGAGCGCTACGCGATCACCGCGCAGCTCAAGCAATATCACGAGCACAACGCGGAAGCGGCGCGTCCGAGGATCCTGGAGGCGCTGGGGCAGGGCGGCTCGATCGCGCTGGTATCGGATGCCGGCACGCCGCTGATCTCCGACCCCGGTTTCAAGCTGGTGCGCGAGGTCTGCGCGGCCGGCCATGCGGTCTATGCGCTGCCCGGCCCGTCCTCGGTGCTGGCCGCGCTGTCGGTCGCCGCATTGCCGACCGACCGCTTCTTCTTCGAGGGCTTCCTGCCGGCGAAATCCGCCGCGCGAAAGTCGCGCCTTGCGGAACTCGCCCGCATCGATGCGACGCTGGTGATGTTCGACTCCGGCAACCGCGTGCAGGACACGCTCGCCGAGCTTGCCGAGATCATGGGGACGCGCGAAGCCGCGATCTGCCGCGAATTGACGAAACTGCACGAGGAGATTTCGCGCGCGCCGCTGCAGGAGCTGGCACGCGGGGCGGACACGCTGGAGACGCGCGGCGAATTCGTGCTGGTGATCGCGCCGCCTGCGGCGGACGCGGAGCTGCTGACGCCGGATGCGCTCGACGGTCTCCTGCGCGAGCAGCTCGCCGCGCACAGCGTCAAGGATGCCGTCGCGCATGCGGTCGCGCTGTCGGGCCGGCCGCGCCGCGAGGTCTATGCCCGCGCGCTCGAGCTCGCAAAGGACCTGAGGGACGGCGATGGCGAAGACTGAGGGCGCGGAACCGAAAGTCGCCTCGCCCGAGCGCGT
This sequence comes from Bradyrhizobium sp. Arg816, assembly GCF_029989365.1. Classification (GTDB taxonomy): domain Bacteria; phylum Pseudomonadota; class Alphaproteobacteria; order Rhizobiales; family Xanthobacteraceae; genus Bradyrhizobium. The sequence goes on from NZ_JAPRAQ010000008.1 coordinate 203,475, forward strand.
CGCCGCGTTCCGCACCGGCATCTCCGCGGAGAGCCGCGCCGCCGCCTATCTCATGGCCAAGGGCTACCGCATCCTCGCCAAGCGCTACCGCACACCCCATGGCGAGATCGACATCGTGGCGCGCCGCCGCAACCTGATCGCCTTCGTCGAGGTCAAGGCCCGCGCGACGCTGGATGACGCCGCCTTCGCCGTGACGGCGCGCCAGCAGCAGCGCAATCATCGACGCCGCGCAAGGCTGGCTCGTGGCGCATCCCGAGCATGCCGAATTCGAACTGCGATTCGACGCCATGCTGATTGCGCCGCGCTCACTTCCGCGCCATGTGTTGGCGGCATTCGACGCCTCGACCTGAAAGGCAGACCATGAAACTGAACGTCGCCGTCCAGATGGACCCCATCGCCCGTATCAACATCAAGGGCGATTCCACCTTTGCACTGCTCCTGGAGGCGCAGAAGCGCGGCCATGGCCTGTCCTATTACACGCCTGACAAGCTCTCGATGGTCGGCGAGGAGATCGTCGCGCCCATCCAGCTCCTGACCGTGCGCGACGAGCCCGGCAATCACTTCACGCTGGGCGAGCCCAGGCGCGAAGCGCTCAACGGCTTCGACGTGGTGCTGCTGCGCCAGGATCCGCCGTTCGATCTCGCCTACATCACCTCGACGCATTTCCTGGAGCGCATCCATCCGAAGACGCTGGTGGTCAACGATCCCGCCTCGGTGCGCAACGCGCCGGAAAAACTGTTCGTGATGAACTTTCCGCAGCTGATGCCGCCGACGCTGATCTCGCGCGACCTCGACGAGATCAACGCGTTCCGGGATAAGCATGGCGCCGTCGTGATGAAGCCGCTGCACGGCCATGGCGGCGCGGCAGTGTTCCGCGTGATGCCGCAGGACATGAATTTCGGCTCGCTGTTCGACATGTTCTCGGTCACCTTCAAGGAGCCCTGGGTGATCCAGCAGTTCATCCCCGAGGTGAAGCACGGCGACAAGCGCATCATCCTCGTCAACGGCGAGTTCGCCGGCGCGGTGAACCGCGTGCCGGCCGCCGACGACCTCCGCTCCAACATGGTCCGTGGCGGCGCCGCGCAGGAGACCGAGCTCACGCCACGCGAGCGCGAGATCTGCGCCACCGTCGGCCCGGCGCTGCGCGAGCGCGGCCTGCTGTTCGTCGGCATCGACGTCATCAACGGCAACCTCACCGAGATCAACGTGACATCGCCGACGGGCATCCGCGCCATCGCGCGGCTCGGCGGCCCTGATGTCGCGGCGAAACTCTGGGACGTGATCGAGCAGAAGCGGGCGAAGTAGGGCGCTCACGCGTAGCCCGGATGGAGCGCAGCGAAATCCGGGATCTCACAACGCGCTGCACGACCCCGGATTGCGCTTCGCTCCATCCGGGCTACGGACATCAATTGAAACACGAGGCACCACGCTCCTCACCCTGAGGAGCCGCGCTTGCGCGGCGTCTCGAAGGGGCGAGGCCACCGGCCGGGCCTTCATCCTTCGAGACGCTTGCTGCGCAAACCCCTCAGGATGAGGAGCGACTACCGCGCACGCTGCGCGAAGCGCCCATGACTAACCACCCATTCACCATGACGCCGCGCGCATCGTTCGAACGAACGTCCCGCCCTGCGTGAATCTACGGGGCCATTGACCGACCGGATAACGCGACGTTCACCATCTGCCCAGAACGCGCATCGTCACGGGCCATCACACTCGGCCTCGCAACACCCCTTATACTTTTACTCCCTACTCATCGACGCAGGGGAACCCGCCACGTGCGGTTCGAGTACCCCGCGTAAGAGTAGAAGCGTATGAACACCGCACGCATTGTCGTTCTCGTCATCGCGCTGGGCGCCGGCGGTGTCGCTGCGTATCTGGCGAGCGGCTTTGACAACAAGCCCGCGCCCGCCCTTCCCGTCGCCGAAAAGCTGCCGACGGTCGAGGTGCTGATCGCGAAGAACGACATCCAGCTCGGCCAGGCCGTGAAACCCGAGGATCTGCAATGGCAGTCCTGGCCGGCGGCGACCGCGAGCAGCGCCTTCATCCGCCGCGACAGCAGGCCCGACGCCCAGACCCAGATCGCAGGCTCGATCGCGCGCGTGCCATTGATGCAGGGCGAGCCGATCCGCGAGCAGAAGCTGGTGAGGGCCGAGGGCTCGGGCTTCATGGCCGCGATCCTGCCCTCCGGCATGCGGGCCGTCTCCACCGAGATTTCAGCCGAGACCGGCGCCGGCGGCTTCATCCTGCCGAACGACCGCGTCGACATCGTCCTGACACGGCGCCTGAAGAACCCTGATGGCGCCAACGGCGCGACCGGCGGCAACGACCTGATCCTGTCTGAGGTCATCCTGAGCAACATCCGTGTGCTCGCGATCGACCAGGCGCCGAAAGAAAAAGACGGCCAGAACGCCGTGCTCGGCAAGACCGTCACGCTCGAGCTCAAGCCGGACCAGGTCGCGACGCTGTCGGCCTCGCGCCAGGGCGGCACGCTGACGCTCGCGTTGCGAAGCATCGCCGATGCCAACGCGTCGGAGATTTCGATCGAAGACCTGGCGGCCAAGCGGCCCGGCGGCGTGAACGTGATCCGCTTCGGGGTGCAGGCACGGCAACTGACGTCACAGAAGTGATGATGGGGACACCATGAACTACGGGGATGATCGAACGGGCCTGCGCATTCGGGGGAAGCGCGCACGCTCGTTCTGGACGGGGGCGGTGCTGATGCTGGGGCTGATCGCAGCTCCCGACTTCGTCACCGCGGCGGATGCGCCGGTCGGCGACCAGGCGCCGATGCAGGCGCCGGATCTCGGCGTGTCGCCGGTTTCGACCATCGCGCCGGCGCGCACGCGCTCGCTGTCGCTCGGCGTCGGCAAGTCCGTCGTCATCGACCTGCCGCGCGAGGTCAAGGACGTGCTGGTGGCCGATCCCAAGATCGCCAATGCAGTGATCCGCTCGTCGCAGCGCGCCTATATCATTGGCGGCCAGGTCGGCCAGACCAACGTCGTGTTCTTCACCGCCGACGGCCAGCAGGTTGCCTCCTACGACATCGCGGTGAAGCGTGATCTCAACGGCATGCGCACCGCGCTGCGCCAATCGCTGCCGGGCGTGCAGATCGAAGGCGTCGGCGACAGCGTGATGCTGACCGGCTCGGTGTCGAGCCCGATCGAGGCCCAGCAGGCCGGCGACGTCGCCGCAAAACTCGTTGGCGGCGCGGACAAGGTGGTCAACAACATCGTCGTGCGCGGCCGTGACCAGGTGATGCTCAAGGTCGTGGTCGGCGAAGTCCGCCGCGACATCGTCAAGCAGCTCGGCGTCGACCTCAGCGCCAGCCTGAATGCCGGGACTGCGGTCGTGAACTTCAACAATTCCAACCCGTTCTCGGTCTCTGGCGGACCGATCGTCGGCAGCAACGGGCTCGGCGTGGCCGGCCTCGCCAAGGGTGTCGCCACCGTCAGCGCCACGATGCGCGCGATGGAAAGCGCCGGCGTCATGCGCACGCTTGCCGAACCGAGCCTGACCGCGATCTCGGGTGAATCCGCCACCTTCATCGCCGGCGGCGAATTCCCGATCCCTGCAGGCTATTCCTGCGATCCGGTCACCCACGTCTGTACCACCCAGGTCACCTACAAGAAGTTCGGCATCTCGCTGAACTTCACCCCGCTCGTGCTCAGCGAAGGCCGTATCAGCCTGCGCGTGATGACCGAGGTCTCGGAGCTGTCGAACACGAATGCGATCACGCTGACGCAGGCGGTGTCCTCGACCTCGAGCAACTCGATCACCATCCCCTCGGTCCAGACCCGCCGCGCCGAGACCACGCTGGAGATTCCCTCCGGGGGCTCGATGGCGATGGCCGGGCTGATCCAGCAGAAGACCAAGCAGGCCATCAACGGCCTGCCCGGCGTCGACCAGGTGCCGATCATCGGCGCGCTGTTCCGCAGCCAGGACTTCGTCAACAACGAGACCGAGCTGATGGTGATCGTGACGCCCTATGTGGTGCGCGCGGTCGCCCAGAAGGAATTGTCGCGACCAGACGACGGCTTTGCGCCGGCCTCGGACGCGCAGACGGCGCTGCTCGGCCGCATGAACCGGCTCTATGGCATCGCGCGCAGCGTCGATCCGATGGAAGGCAGCCGCGGCGATTTCGGCTTCATCATCGACTGAGACGGACGGTTTGGGGACCGGGGCAAGAAACGGGGCAAGAGGGGACAAAGCGATGACGAAGACGATCGCCGATCGACGTCGCAACCTGCGGATCGCGCTGGCGCTGACGGGGCTTTCCGTCATGCTCGGCGCCTGCAACACCACCGGGGACATCGTCACCCAGACGGTGCCGACCGACTATCGCCAGCGCCACCCGATCGCGGTGCAGGAAGCCAAGAAGTCGATCGTGATCTTCGTCGGCAAGGCGCGCGGGGGCCTCTCCACCGCGCAGCACGCGGACGTCGCGGGCATTGCCAGGGACTGGGTGCGCGAAGGCACCGGTTCAGTGGTCGTCGACGTGCCGAGCGACGCTGCGAATTCACGCGCCGCGGCGGCGACCTATCACGAAATCCGGTCGGTGCTCGCATCCGGCGGCGTGCCGTCGCGCGCCATCGTCCAGCATCCCTATCGCCCCGAGGATCCCGGCCTGCTGCCGACCATCCGCCTGAGCTATTCGAAGATCGCCGCGGTCGCCGGCCCCTGCGGGCTGTGGCCGGAAGACGTCGGTCCGAACATCCTCGACCCCGGCTACAACGAGAACCGGCCGTACTTCAATCTGGGCTGCGCCAGCCAGCGCAACCTCGCGGCCATGATCGACAACCCCGCCGACCTCGAGCAGCCGCGGGCGGAGACGCCCGCCTACACTGCACGGCGCGAGATCGCCTTCGAGCGCTACCGCAAGGGCATGGCGACCACGACCATGTATCCCGAGGCCGAAAAGGCCAAACTCAGCGACACCGGCAAATGACAAGTTTTCACGACGACGAAGAAGCGGACGACCCGCGGCACCCCGAGGACCACATTGCGCCGGTTCCTCGCATCTCGGTGCAGGCCTTTTGCGAGACCGAGCAGACGCTCGCCGCGATCACCGCCGCCGGGCAGGATCGCCGTCTCGCCAAGGCGCATCTCACCGCCAAGGGCGGCGGCCTTGCCGCGGCCATCGAAGTCTATGACACGATGCCGACGCCGAACGTCATCGTGATCGAATCCGACGGCACACGCGATATCCTCGAGGGCCTCGACGATCTCGCCGGCGTCTGCGATCCCGGCACCCGGGTGGTCGTGATCGGCAACCCCAACGACACCGCGCCCTATCGCGAGCTGGTCCGCCGCGGCGTCAACGACTACGTGGTGGGACCGGTCGAAACCCTCGACGTCGTCCGCTCGATCTGCAGCCTGTTCTCGGCCTCGGAAGCCATCATCACCGGCCGCGTCATCGCGGTGGTCGGCGCCAAGGGCGGCGTCGGTGCGTCCACGGTCGCGCACAACGTGGCCTGGACTATCGCGCGCGACCTCGCGCTCGATTCTGTCGTGATCGATCTCGACCTCGCCTTCGGCACCGCCGGCCTCGACTACAACCAGGACCCGGCGCAGGGCATCGCCAACGCGGTGCTCTCGCAGGACCGGCCGGACACGGCGCTGATGGAGCGCCTGCTCGCCAAATGCACCGAGCGCCTCAGTCTCCTCGCTGCGCCCGCGACGCTCGACCGCGTCTACGATTTCGGCGCCGAAGCTTTTGATGCGATCTTCGATACGCTGCGCATGACCACGCCCTGCATCGTGCTCGACGTTCCCCACCAATGGTCGGGCTGGACGCGCCGCGCGCTCGTCAATGCCGACGACATCGTGATCGTGGCCGAGCCCGATCTGGCCAATCTGCGCAACACCAGGAACATGCTGAGCGTGCTCAAGGCGGCACGGCCCAACGACCGTCCGCCGCTGTACTGCATCAACCAAGTCGGCATGCACAAGCGCGCGGAGATCGACGTCAAGGCGTTCGCCAAGACCATGGAGAGCCAGCCGATCGCGGCGATCCCGTTCGACTCGAAACTGTTCTCGACCGCGGCCAACAACGGCCAGATGATCGCGGAGGTCTCCAAGAACCACCGCACCACCCTTCTGTTCCAGAACATGGCGAACCGCCTCGCCGGGCGTGGCGAGGTGAAGAAGCCGAAGCGCTCGCTGCTCGGACCGCTCCTGAAGAAGCTCAAGGGCAGGGCGGGTCGCGGGTCAGCCCCGCATCGCAAGGTGTCGTAAGCGAAACAGCGGTGTTGTCTCCGTTCCCTCCCCCCTTGCGGGGGAGGGAACGCACATCCGACGAGGCGCTAGGCGAGTTTCATCCCATAAGGTCCTAAGAGAGAGCGGGCTATTTGTCCGCCCGCTGCTGCTTCTTCGCCAGCAACTGCCGCAGCGCCGTGACCTTTGCTGCGGCCTGATCCGGCGGCAGGTCGGCCTTCACGATGGTCTCGGCCTCGGCCTGCTTTCCCTGCAGTCCCACGACGAGCGCCAGATTGGCGCGCACGCGGGAATCGGCGCGATTGCGCTCATAGGCGCGGCGCAGCGTTTCCTCGGCCCGCGGCAGATTGTTCTGGAGCATGTAGGACAGGCCGAGATTGGACAGAACCTGCGGCTCTTCGGGCACAATCTTCAGCGCTGCCGCATAATATTGCTGCGCCTCTTCGTTGCGACCGAGCTGATCGAGCGCCGCGCCTTGCGCCGACAGGATGCGCCAATCCGGATCCTCGGGCGTATGTGCGCGGCTGAGCACATCGAAAGCCTGCTGGAAATTGCCGCTGTCGGCGAGCGCGCGGCCGTAGCCGGCGAGCAGCGCCTTGTTGCTGGGATGGGCGAGCACGGCCTGCTCCATCACCGCAACGGCCTGGGCGCGCTGGCCGGTCTCGCGCAGCGCCGTGCCATAGTCGAGCGCGACGTTGGGATCGGAAGGCTTGGCGCGATAGCGCTCGCGAAGCGCGTCCATGTCCGGCTTCGGATCGGCCCTGCCAGCGGTTTCCGACTTGCCGCCGAGCGCGCCGGTGATGTCCTCCAGACTCGTGGTCTGGCAGCCGCCGAGGGCAAGCATCACGAGCGCGGAAAGCAGGAATCTCGCCGGCGGAGAGGCAAGGGACGAACGCTTGGGCATACTCTGATCACTCGGCGACTGATCAGCGATGCTTACCGATTAACGCTAAAGTCCAGTTAAGGAACCCGGCCGGTCCGGCTCAATCGGTGAACTCGGCGCCGAATTCGCAGCCGATGCGCCAGCGCAGGCGGCATTGGCGGGAATAATCGGGCGCGAAGATGATGGTGAATTGCGGCGGCACTTCCAGAAACTCCGCCACCACTTTCACCCCGCCATCCGAGATATCCGTGATCGTGCAGTCTCGCGGCAGCGATCCCGCGCCAAAGTGAATCTTGGCGAGCCGAGTGCATACCCGTCGTTCGCTTCTGCGGCGATTTGCAAGCATTTGAATTGTTCACCCGTTAGATCACGGCCCATCCCGCAGCTCTAGGAGTAGCGAACATTCGTTGGGATGTGCTGATGAGAGCCGCTCGCATTCGAGGCGTAGTGTCGGCGTGATGTTTACGACCGGTTAGGGTTTTCCTGGCCCTCAGGGATGTTCTTGTATTGTTCTTGCAAGAAAGATCGGGCTCTGCTACCCCTAATTGTGCGAGAGGGCAGGCTGGTTCGGGCATGGTTCAGCGGGTTTCTACCGTCGCCTTTGAGGGGATCGAGGCCCGCGCGGTCGACGTGCAGGTGCAGGTCGCGCCCGGCCTGCCGGCCTTTGCCATCGTCGGCCTGCCCGACAAGGCGGTGTCGGAGGCACGTGAGCGCGTCCGCTCGGCGCTGATTGCCTCGGGGCTGGCGCTGCCGGCGCGGCGGATCATCGTCAATCTCGCGCCCGCCGACCTGCCCAAGGAGGGCAGCCATTACGACCTGCCGATCGCGCTCGGGCTGATGGCCGCAATCGGCGCGATCCCGCCGGATGCGCTGACCGGTTTTACCGTTCTCGGCGAGCTCGGTCTCGACGGCTCGATCGCGCCGGTGGCCGGCGTGCTTCCCGCCGCGATCGGCGCCAATGTGCGCGAGGAAGGCTTGATCTGCCCGGCAGCCTGCGGCTCGGAGGCGGCGTGGGCGAGCCCGGACATCCAGATCATCGCGGCCCAATCGCTGATCCAGATCGCCAACCATTTCAAGGGCACGCAGGTGCTGTCGCGGCCCACGCCGCGCGTGCACGAGGTCGCCGCCTCCCCGCTCGACCTGCGCGACATCAAGGGCCAGGAGAGCGCCAAGCGCGCGCTGGAGATCGCGGCCGCCGGCGGACATCACCTGCTCATGATCGGCGCACCCGGTGCCGGCAAGTCGATGCTGGCGGCACGCCTGCCCTCGATCCTGCCGCCGCTGTCGCCGGGCGAATTGCTCGAAGTCTCCATGATCGCCTCCGTTGCCGGCGAGATCCAGGGCGGTGCGCTGACCGCGCGGCGGCCGTTCCGTTCACCGCATCACTCCGCCAGCATGGCCGCGCTCACCGGCGGCGGCATGCGCGCAAAACCCGGCGAGATCTCGCTCGCGCATCAGGGCGTGCTGTTCCTCGACGAGCTGCCCGAATTCGATCCGCGCGTGCTGGATTCGCTGCGCCAGCCGCTGGAGAACGGCGAGGTCTCCGTCTCCCGCGCCAATCATCGCGTGACTTATCCCGCGCGCTTCATGCTGGTCGCGGCGATGAATCCGTGCCGCTGCGGCCATGCGTTCGAGCCCGGCTATGCCTGCAAGCGCGGCCGCATCGATCGCTGCACCGGCGACTACCAGGCGCGCATCTCCGGTCCGCTGATGGACCGCATCGATTTGCGCATCGAGGTTCCCGCGGTGACCGCAGCGGATCTGATCCTGCCTCCGCCGGCCGAGGGCTCGGCGGAAGTCGCCGCGCGCGTGGCAGCCGCGCGCGACATCCAGCTCGCGCGCTACGCGGATGCGGGCCTGCCGCATGTTCGCACCAATGCCGAGGCGCCAGCCTCGGTGTTGGAAGACGTCGCCAAGCCGGATGCGCAAGGCGCCAAATTGCTGCGCGACGCCGCCGAGACCATGCGGCTGTCGGCGCGCGGCTATCACCGCGTGCTGCGGGTGGCCCGCACGCTCGCCGATCTCGACGGCGCCGACAAGATCGGCCGGCTGCATCTCGCCGAGGCGCTGTCCTACCGCGCACTCGCGGAGGATGTGCGGCAGATGGCCTGATCATTCCGCGCATCAACCCGGCGGTAACGAGTTTCCTTTACGCTCTGCAAACCATAAGGCCCAAGCGTTCCCCACACAGGGCCGGGCGAGTAGCGTGTCATGTTGCGTTTCAAGATCCTGGCCTCGGTTGTTCCCCTGCTGGCGGCCGCGGTGTTCGCCCGCGGCGAGATCGGATCGGTCTCGCATCCCTGCATCGCGCTGGGCGATACTTCAGTCGAGCTGACATCCCTGTTCTGGACGGCCGGCGTCCATGTCGCCTTCACCGACGATCTGTCGCGGGCCACGGTGCGGGTTCAGATCACCGACGATCCGGACGCGGCGGACTTCGCGGTCGTGGACGACGGTCTGAGCTTTGAACCGGACTCCTGCCAGACCAATCCGGCGAACCGCCTTGTCACGATTGCCGCGGAGCCGGTCGACGGCGGCCCGGTGATTTATCTCTCCACCGACGGACCGGCCGATTACCGCATCTATGTCCGCTCGAAAACGTTTTCGCAGCGCGAGGCCGCGGCGCTGATCGTCGGTGCCAATGGCGGCCACCGCCCGCTCCCGCTCCACGCTGCCTCGCTCTGAGGCGTTAACACCTCATCAACCCTGTTTGGAGGCCGAACCGAGGCCTCAAGCTGTTCGCAAGGTCGGCGAGACATCGTCGCAATTGGCGGCGCGGGGTTTCGGAGCAAGAGTCGGGGTCGATGGCGATGGATCGGACGTTCCGGATCAAGGTGCGCATGCGCCGCTTCAGGCGACAGCATCCCCGCATCGCTTTCGCGATCCGCTCCTTCATGATCTTCTCGGCAACGTTCGGCGGCGCCTATGGCTTCGTTTCCGGCAGCCGCTCCGAGAACTCCGGCTACGACCCCAATACGTTTGCGGTTGGAGCAAGCTTCCTGTTCGCGCTCGCCTGCCTCGGCCTCGCCACGCTCAGCATGCGGCTGCGCTTCGTCAACAAGCGGATGCGTAAGCTGGCCGCCCACAACGAGACGCTGATCGACCGCAATTGGGAACTGAAGGAGGCGGAAGAGCGCGCGCGCAGCCTGTTCGAACAGCAGGGTGACCTGATCGTGCTGCGCGACCACCAGAGCCGCATCACCTTCGCCAACGACGCCTATTGCGCGCTCGCGGGACAGGCGCGCGGCGCGCTGGTCGGCACGCGTTTCGATTTCGACGTCCTCGAGCAGGGCGACAGCGCCCGCGAAAGCAACGGCACGCGCATTCACGACCAGAGGATCACCACCCCGCACGGCGCGCGCTGGATCGCCTGGCGCGAGGGCTATGTCCGTCTCGATGCCGGTCAGCCCGCCGAACTGCAGAGCGTCGGACGCGACGTCACCGACCGCACCGAGACCGAGCGTGCGCTGTCGGACGCGCGCGACCAGGCCGATGCCGCCAACCGCGCCAAGTCGCGCTTCCTGGCGATGGCCTCGCATGAGATCCGCACGCCGCTCAACGGCATCATCGGCATGGGCGGCCTGTTGCTCGACACCACGCTGACGCCGGAGCAGACGACCTATGCCAGGGCGGTGAAAACCTCGGGCGAAGCCTTGATGGCGCTGATCGAGGAACTGCTCGACTATTCCAAGATCGAGGCCGGCAAGCTCGATCTCGACCAGCGCCCGTTCGCGCTCTCGACCATGATCGAGGAAATCACCGAGCTGCTCGCGCCGCGCGCGCAGGCAAAGATGCTCGAGATCGCCGCCTATGTCGACGAGCGCCTGCCGCTCGAGGTCGTCGGCGATGTCGCCCGGTTGCGCCAGGTGCTGCTCAACCTCGCGGGCAACGCCATCAAGTTCACCGCGAGCGGTGGCGTCGCGCTGATCGTCGAACCCGGCATCTGGCCGAACGAGATCAGTTTTCTGGTGCGCGACACCGGCATCGGCATCGCACCCGAGGCGCGGACGCGCATCTTCCGCGAGTTCGAGCAGGCCGACGAGCGCGTCGCACGCACCTATGGCGGCACCGGGCTCGGCCTTGCCATCAGCGAACGCATCGTCAAGCGCATGGGCGGCCGCATCACCCTGGAGAGCGAGCCGGGCAAAGGCTCGACCTTCGAGGTCGCGATCCCGCTTGCACCATCGCAATCCGGCGCGGGACAGACGGCGTTCCCAAGCCCTGATCTCACCGGCAAGTCGATCCTCCTGATCGCCGACGGCATCGAGGCCTCGCTGATCGCGCGGCGGCTCGAGCGCTGGGGCGGCCAGACCTGCCTGGTCTCGGATGGCGCCGTCGCAGAGGCGCTGCTGCCGGAACGCTCATGGCATGCGGTGCTGGTCGATCGTGCGATCGGCGCCGCCATCGCCGACCGTCTCGGCGAGGCCGCGCGCAAGCATACGGCACAGCGGCTGGTGCTGCTGACGTCGAGCTCGCGCCACGAGAAATTTCCAGCTTCCTTCACCGGCTTTCTGATCAAGCCGGTGCGTGCGGCTTCGCTCGCGGCACGTCTCGCGCTGACGCCGGAGGTCGCCTCGCCCGAACTGGCGCCCGAGCCGCCGGCTGCCTCCCCCGCCGGCGTCGTCACGCCAACGGGCCTGTCGATCCTCGTCGCCGAGGACAACGAGATCAACGCGCTGCTGATGCGCTCGCTGCTGACCAAGCTCGGCCACCGCGTCGTCATCGCCGTTCATGGCGAGGCGGCGCTGGAATCCTGGCTCGCGGCGTCATCCGCCGGCACGCCCTACGATCTCGTGCTGATGGACATCCAGATGCCGCAGCTCGACGGCATCGAGGCGACGAAACGCATCCGCACGCATGAGGCCGCCAAAGGCGGCCACCACACGCCGATCCTCGCGCTCACCGCCAATACGCTGGTGGAGGATCGCTATGCCTGTTTCGAGGCGGGCATGAACGGGTTTCTGATCAAGCCGCTCGACCGCGACAAGCTGGACGAGGCGTTGGCCGGGCTGGCGGCGGCGCGGCATCTGGCGGTGTAGCGACGATCGACGCTGCCGTAGGGTGGGCAAAGCGCAGCGTGCCCACCATCATGTCCGATAGTGCCGATGGATGGTGGGCACGGCGCTTCGCGCCTTTGCCCACCCTACGGCACCGCGGCTTACAGCCGTCGCAGCGCGACGCTCGCCACCGTGTGGTCGGCGCCCTTCTTCAGGATCAGCGTCGCACGGGGGCGGGTCGGCAGGATGTTGTCCTCGAGATTGGCGAGGTTGGTACGTTCCCAGATCGCGATCGCGGTGGCGGTGGCTTCCTCGTCCGACAACAGCGCGTAGCGGTTGAAGTAGGATTTTGGATTGGTGAACGCGGTGTCACGCAGCGCCAGGAAGCGCTTGATGTACCATTGCCGCAGCGCCGCCTCGTCGGCGTCGATATAAACCGAGAAGTCGAAGAAGTCGGAGACGACGGGCACCGCCTTGCCGTCGCGCGGCAGCTTGCCGGTCTGCAGCACGTTGACGCCCTCGACGATCAGGATGTCGGGCTGGTCGATCTCGGCCCATTGGTTCGGCACGATGTCGTAGGTCAGATGCGAATAGACCGGCGCGCGCACGTGGCGGCGGCCGGCCTTGATGTCGGAGAGAAAGCTGAGCAGCAGCGGCAGGTCGTAGCTCTCCGGAAAACCCTTCTTCTGCATGATGCCCTGCCGCTCCAGCACGGCGTTGGGATACAGAAATCCGTCGGTGGTGATCAGTTCGACCTTCGGACGCGGCGACCAGCGCGCCAGCAGTGCCTGAAGCACGCGGGCCGTGGTCGATTTTCCGACCGCGACCGAACCGGCGACGCCGATGATGTAGGGCATCTTGCGGTCGCGGATGTTGAGGAACTGGCGCTCCGCGTAATACAGGCGCTGCATCGCATCGACATAGATCGACAGGAGGCGCGACAGCGGCAGGTAGATGTCCTCGACCTCTTGCAAGTCCAGGCGATCGTGCAGTGAGCGCAGCCGGTCGAACTCGCCGGGCTCCAGCGTCATCGGCGTGTCGTCGCGCAGTCGCGACCACTGCTCGCGCGTATAGACGCGGTACGGATTATATTGCTGCTCGGGTGCGCGGATATCCATGACGCGACCTTTCCGTTGGGATCTACTAACCCTTGCGGGACGCCTTTTCTTCCAATCCGGACATATTCGTCCGCTTGTCCAGCGCGGCCTCGACCTCCTCCAGCTTTACGCCGCGGGCCTTGAGCAGCACAAGGAAGTGATAGAGCAGGTCGGCGCTTTCAGCGATCAGATGCGCGCGATCGTTTTCGACTGCTGCGATTACGGTTTCGACTGCCTCCTCGCCGAACTTCTTGGCGCAATGCTCGGCGCCCTTGTCCAGGAGCTTGCGGGTATAGGACGCCTCGCCGCCGGCCGCCGCGCGGGCGTCGATGGTGTCGGCCAGATCGTGGATCGTGAAACGCGACATCGGAATTACTCGAAAACACACAAGGCCACGGAGGCCATTCCCCGCAGGCCTATGTAGCATTTTTATGAACGGGAGTCGTCAGGCATCGAGGCGCATGGCCAGTCCGCGCCGGGCCATGTGCTCCTTGGCTTCGCGGATGGTGAATTCCCCGAAATGGAAGATCGAGGCGGCCAGCACAGCCGTGGCGTGGCCGTCGCGGATACCGTCGACGAGATGATCGAGATTGCCGACGCCGCCGGAGGCGATCACGGGAACGGGAACGCTGTCGGCGATCGCCCGGGTCAGCGGGATGTCGAAGCCCTGCCGGGTGCCGTCGCGATCCATGGAGGTGAGCAGGATTTCACCAGCGCCGAGCGAGACCACTTCCTGCGCATATTCGATGGCATCGATGCCGGTCGAGTTGCGCCCGCCATGGGTGAAGATCTCCCAGCGGTCGCCGCCCGCACGCTTGACCCGCTTGGCGTCGATCGCGACCACCACGCACTGCTCGCCGAATTTTTCGGCGGCTTCCTTGACGAACTCGCGCCGCGACACCGCGGCGCTGTTGATCGAGACCTTGTCGGCGCCGGCGCGCAGGAGCGTCTTGATGTCGTCAACCTTGCGCACGCCGCCACCGACGGTCACGGGCATGAAGCAGGCCTCCGCCGTACGCCGGACCACGTCCAGCATGATGCCGCGGTTCTCGTGGGTCGCGGTGATGTCGAGGAAGGTGAGCTCGTCGGCACCGGCGGCGTCATAGGCGATCGCGGCTTCAACGGGATCGCCGGCATCGCGCAGGTCGACGAAGTTGACACCCTTGACGACCCGGCCGTCCTTGACGTCGAGGCAGGGGATCACGCGCACCTTGAACATGTGTCAGCTCCTAGGCGGCGCGCGCGTTGCGGATCAAGGTGAGGGCGGCGGTGGGATCGAGCCGGCCGTCGTAAAGCGCGCGGCCGGCGATCGCGCCGGCGAGCTTCTTGGCACGCGGCGTCAGCATCGCCTTGACGTCCTCGATCGAGGCGAGGCCGCCGGAGGCGATCACGGGAATCGAGATCGCATCTGCCAGCGCGATGGTCGCATCGAGGTTGAGACCCTTGAGCAGGCCGTCGCGCGCGATGTCGGTGAAGATGATGGCGGCGACGCCGGCATCCTCGAAACGCTTCGCGATCTCCAGCACCGTTACCTGCGAGGTCTCGGCCCAGCCTTCGACAGCGACCTTGCCGTCACGGGCATCGAGCCCGACCGCGACGCGGCCGGGGAATTTCCTTGCAGCCGCCTTCACCAATTCAGGGTCGCGCACCGCGGCGGTGCCGATGATGACGCGGGTGATGCCCTTGTCGAGCCAGGCTTCGACGGTCGCGAGATCGCGAATGCCGCCGCCGAGCTGCACCGGGATCTTGATCGTCTTGAGCATCGCCTCGACCGCTTGCGCATTCACCGGCTTGCCGGCAAAGGCGCCGTCAAGATCGACGACGTGGAGATACTCAAAACCCTGTTCGACAAAGCTCTGCGCCTGCGCCGCGGGATTGAGGTTGAACACGGTCGCGCGCGCCATGTCGCCTTGCTCGAGGCGCACGCACTGGCCGTTCTTGAGGTCGATCGCGGGAAAGAGAATCACGGTTTCCATCGCAAAAAGTTCGAGATCAGGGCCAAGCCGAAACGCTGGCTTTTCTCGGGGTGGAATTGGGTGCCGATGGCGGTGTCCTTCGCGACGATCGCGGTGACCGGTCCGCCGTAATCGGCGCGCGCGAGCACGTCCGCCTCGTTGGCAGCGTTGAGGTGGTAGGAGTGCACGAAATAGGCGTGCTGCCCCCTGGGGCCGAGCGGCAGCCTGTCCAGCACCGGATGCTCGCGCAGCATGTCGAGCGTGTTCCAGCCCATGTGCGGGATCTTCAGGCTCTCGTCGCGCGGCGTGATCTTCTCGACGTCGCCGCCGATCCAGTTCAGGCCGTCCGTCGTGACATGTTCCTTGCCGCGGCTCGCCATCAGCTGCATGCCGACGCAAATACCAAAGAAGGGCCGCGCCTTGACGCGCACCGCTTCGGTGATCGCCTCGACCATGCCGTTGACGGCATCGAGCCCGCGCCGGCAATCGGCAAAGGCGCCGACACCGGGCAGCACCAGACGGTCGGCGCCGTAGGCCTGATCCGGATCGCTGGTGACGAAGACCTTTTGTGGGATCTCCAGGCTGCGCGCGGCGCGCTCGAACGCCTTGGCGGCGGAATGCAGATTGCCTGAACCGTAATCGATGATGGCGACGCTCATCTTGACCCTCCCGGTTCTGGAAACAATCCAATGATGCCGCCCGACGGCAGCGGTGGCGGATTTGAGAATTGCTGACCCGGCACGTTGGGGGTTGGCGGCGGGCCGCCGCGATCGACGGCCCATTGATCGTTGACGATGCCGCGCTGCTTCAGGCTCCAGCGCTCGAAGAAACGCCGCTCGGCGGTGTCCTCGTCATCCGAGATGACGACGTCGAGCTGGCGCCACTTGCCGCGCGACAGTGTCCAGCGGCGCAGGCTCGAGGCCTCGAAACCCATCAGCACCGCGACGATCATATTGGCCAGGAAGATCGAGCTGCGGCCAACGCCGAGGCTATGCAGCCCTGCATCGAAGGCAGCCAGGAAAATCACCCAGCCGATCAGCGCCAGCCAGAGCCTGTTCCAGAGCAGCCAGAACGGGCCGAAGATCATCGCCCAGAAATGAAAACCATCGCGCACGAACACGAACTTGTCGGTCGCGCGCAGATCGGCTCCGGCAGGGGAGGGAGCATGAACTGTGTAGACAGGCATGGTGATGCCCCGTTCCTAGGAATTCAGTGATACCGCAAGCGGCGCGTGCCGCCGGCCGAAAGACGTCAGCCGCCGAGCGAACCCTTGGTGGACGGGATTTCGCCCACGGCCTTCGGATCGATCGCGACGGCAGTGCGCAGCGCCCGCGCCAGGCCCTTGAAGCAGGACTCGGCGATATGGTGGCTGTTATCGCCATATAGGGTCTCGACGTGGAGAGTCACGCCGGCGTTCATGGCGAAGGCCTGGAACCACTCGCGCACCAGCTCGGTGTCGAATTCACCGATCTTGTCGCGGGGGAAGTCGGCCTTGAACACCAGGAACGGGCGGCCCGAGATGTCGATGACCACGCGCGACAGCGTCTCGTCCATGGGCATGTGCACGCCGGCATAGCGGGTGATACCCGCCATGTTGCCGAGCGCCTGCTTGACCGCCTGGCCGAGCGCGATGCCGGTGTCTTCGGTGGTATGGTGATGATCAATGTGCAAATCACCAACCGCCTTGACCGTGAGGTCGATGCGGGAATGGCGGGCGAGGAGATCGAGCATATGGTCGAAAAAGCCGATGCCGGTCGCGATATTGGCCACGCCGGTGCCATCGAGGTTCACGGTGACCTCGATGTCGGTTTCCTTGGTCTTGCGCTTGATCGTCGCGGTGCGCATTGAAAAGCGGTTTCCACTTGGTTTTGAGCATGATCTTGTCGGAAAATCGGTACCCACTTTTCCGGATCATGCTCTTGGAGCCGAAAACGGCGGTCTTTTAACAGCCAAATGACGCCTTCGCTACTGCGGGAACGGCTGGCCGGGCCTCTACTTCTGCCTATGGTGAGCGAAATGGGCCCGGACCGGCCCGTTGTACGGTCGGTCCCGACCGCCTAAATCAGGTCCGACAACGAGGTATTTGATGCAGGATTCCCAAAACAGCGCGCCGGGCTGGCACGGCACCACGATTTTGACGGTCCGCAAGGGTGGCAAGGTGGTGGTCGGCGGCGACGGCCAGGTCTCGATCGGCCAGACCGTGATCAAGTCCAACGCCAAGAAGGTGCGAAAACTCGGCAAGGGCGACGTCATCGGCGGCTTTGCCGGCGCCACGGCCGACGCCTTCACGCTCTTTGAACGGCTGGAATCCAAGCTCGAGCAGTATCCGGGGCAGCTAACCCGGGCCGCGGTGGAGCTCGCCAAGGACTGGCGGACCGACCGCTATCTGCGCCGCCTGGAGGCCATGATGATCGTGGCCGACAAGGACGTCTCCCTGGTGCTGACAGGCACCGGCGACGTGCTGGAGCCCGAAGCCGGCGTCATGGCGATCGGCTCCGGGGGCAATTACGCCCTGGCCGCCGCGCGGGCCTTGATCGACACCGATAAGGATGCCGAGACCATCGTCCGCCGCTCGCTCGATATCGCCGCCGACATCTGCGTCTATACCAACCGCAATCTGACCATCGAAAGCCTGGCGACCGGCTAGACCAGACCGAACAGGACATGGCGCCCGCCTACACCTTCCGCCCGATGAGCACGGCCGATTTGCCGCTGATCCGGCGGTGGCTGGGCGAGGCGCATGTGCGGGAATGGTGGGGCGACCCGGACGCGCAGTTTGCGCTGGTGAGCGGCGATCTCGATGAGCCCGCGATGGACCAGTTCATCGTGTTGGCTGGCACCCACCCGTTCGGTTATCTTCAATGCTATCGCCTGACAGCCTGGAATACCGGCTTTGGGCCGCAACCGGAGGGCACCCGTGGGATCGACCAGTTCATCGGCGAAAACGACATGATCGCGCGCGGCCACGGCTCCGCGTTCATCCGCCAGTTCGTCGACGGCCAGTTGCGGCAGGGCCTGCCACGCATCGTCACCGATCCCGATCCGCTCAACGCACGCGCCGTGCGCGCCTATGAGAAGGCCGGCTTCGTCCGTGACCGCATGGTCGAGACGCCGGACGGGACGGCGCTGCTGATGGTGCGCGAGCCGTGACACTGACGAGCACGCACGAGAGCAAGGTCGCCGTACCGCCGTTGGCCTGGGTCGGCATCGCACTGCTGGTGCTGGCGCTGCAAGCCTCGATCCTGTTCGCGATGGGGCGGGTGCCGATCTGCACCTGCGGTTACGTGAAGCTCTGGCATGGCGTGGTGAACAGCTCCGAAAATTCGCAGCACATCACGGACTGGTACACCTTCTCTCACATCCTGCATGGCTTCCTGTTCTACGGCTTGACCTGGCTGCTGTTCGCGCGCCTGCCATTGCTGCGGCTGTCTCTTCCAAGTTTATCCTGGCCGGCGCGGCTGATCATCGCGATGCTGATCGAAGGCGCCTGGGAGATCGTCGAGAACTCGCCCTTCATCATCGAGCGCTACCGCGCCGGTACGATCTCGCTGGATTATTACGGCGACAGCATCGTCAATTCGATTTCTGACAATCTGGCCATGATGCTGGGGTTCCTCGCCGCGCGCGTGCTGCCCGTACCCGTGACCGTCCTGCTCGGGCTCGCCTTCGAAATCATGCTGGCGCTCCACATTCGCGACAATCTGACGCTCAATATCCTGATGCTGATCCATCCGATCGACGCTGTGAAGCAATGGCAATCGGGTCCACCCATCATCTGACGTAAAAATGCGGCTTGTCCCGACCCGCATCTGATCCTAGCTAAGGTCCCATGACAGACTTCTCTCCCCGCGAAATCGTCTCCGAACTCGACCGTTTCATCGTCGGCCAGGCCGATGCCAAGCGCGCCGTCTCGATCGCGCTGCGCAACCGCTGGCGGCGGCAGCAGCTCTCCGGCTCCTTGCGCGAAGAGGTACTCCCGAAGAATATCTTGATGATCGGCCCCACCGGCGTCGGCAAGACGGAGATCGCGCGACGGCTCGCCAAGCTCGCGAACGCGCCGTTCCTGAAGGTGGAAGCGACGAAATTCACCGAGGTCGGCTATGTCGGCCGCGACGTCGAGCAGATCGTGCGCGATCTCGTCGAGGTCGCGATCGCCCAGGTGCGCGAGCGCAAGCGCAAGGACGTGCAGGCACGCGCGCAGCTCGCCGCCGAGGAGCGCGTGCTCGACGCGCTGGTCGGCGCCAATTCCAGCCAGGCAACGCGCGAATCGTTCCGCAAGAAGCTGCGCGCCGGCGAGCTCAACGACAAGGAAATCGAGATCGAGACGCAGTCCTCGGGCGGCGGCATGCCGATGTTCGAGATCCCGGGCATGCCTGGCGCGCAGATGGGCGCGGTGTCGCTCGGCGACATCTTCGGCAAGTTGGGTGGCCGCAGCAAGACGCGGCGACTGACGGTGGAGAACTCGCACGAGATCCTCGTCAACGAGGAATCCGACAAGCTGCTGGATACCGACCAATTGACGCTGGAGGCGATCAGCGCGGTCGAGAATAACGGCATCGTGTTCCTGGACGAGATCGACAAGATCTGCGCGCGCGACGGCCGGGTCGGCGGCGACGTCTCGCGCGAGGGCGTGCAGCGTGACCTGTTGCCATTGATCGAAGGCACCACGGTCTCGACCAAGCACGGTGCGGTGAAGACCGATCACATCCTGTTCATTGCGTCCGGCGCCTTCCACGTCGCGAAGCCGTCCGACCTGTTGCCGGAATTGCAGGGCCGCCTGCCGATCCGCGTCGAACTTCAGGCCCTGACCCGCGACGACATGCGCCGTATCCTGACCGAGCCCGAGGCGTCGCTGATCAAGCAATATGTCGCGCTGCTGCAGACCGAGGGCGTGACGCTCGACATCACCGACAGCGCCATCGACGCGCTCGCCGACGTCGCGGTCGCCGTCAATTCCACCGTCGAAAACATCGGCGCGCGGCGGCTCCAGACGGTGATGGAACGGGTGCTGGACGAAATCTCCTTCACCGCCCCCGACCGCAGCGGCGAGACCGTCAAGGTCGATGCGGATTTCGTGCAGAAGCACGTCGGCGACCTCGCCAAGAACGCCGATCTGAGCCGGTTCATTTTGTAATTCGGCGCTGCCGCGCTATTGATGCGGCGTGACCGCGCACATCCTGCAAAACCCCTGGCGTCTCCTGCTCGCGATCAACGCCGCGGTCATCGTCGGCGTGTTCGTCCACAAGATCCAGCTGCCGCCTTACGTCCCCTACATCCACCTCCTCGTCGACTACCATTTCGGCTTCATCAAGCGCGCGCTGATCGGCGCCATCGTCGCGCTGTTCACGGACAAGGTGCCGGTTTGGCTGGTGTTCGCGCTCGGCGGAGCGACGTGGCTGGTGACGCTGGGACTGTACGCCAGATTATTTCAGAAGACGTTCGGCTTCACCGCGAAGACGCTGCCGCTGTTCGTCTTCATCGCGGGCTCGCCGTTCTTTCTCAAGAACTTCATGCACACGCTCGGCCATTTCGACATCTATGGCTGCGCACTCGCGCTGATCCTGCTGCTGATGCCGGCCGGCTCGCTGCTGTTCGTCGCGACGGCCGCGCTGTTCTCGATCGTCCTCGTGCTGATCCACCACATTCATCTCCTGATGTATGTGCCGACGATCATCACCATCGTCGTGATCAGGCACTACCTCGCGCATGGCGTCACCAGAGCGAATGCCGCATTCGGCTTGGTCGCATTGCTTGGCGTGAGCGCGCTGTTCTTCGCGGCGCAGTTTTTGGGAACGATGCCGATCCCCGAAGCGGATTTCGTTGCGTATCTGAAGACCCGGATGGCAGATCCGGCGCGGACCGACCTGCTGCAATTCGCCTACATCTGGTACCAGCCGCTGGCGAAGGAGGTTTCGGATACCTGGGGCCGCCTGCCCCACAACATCCTCGGCGTGCCGGTGTTTGCCCTGCTGATCTGGCTGCACACGCCACTCTGGCGCTATCTTGCGAACCTGATCGGCGCGCTCGCGAACGACATGCACCGGCGCCTCGTCATCGCGGCGCTGATCGGCATCAGCCTCGCCTATCTCGTGATGTTCGCGATGGTGTTCGACTATTCGCGCTGGATCTCGAACTGGGCGGTCTGCCTGTTCCTGATCCTGCATGCGGTGAAGATGCTGCCGGCCAAATACAATGCACCGCTGATCGCGTCGGAGGATCGGAAGACAAATATCTTCGGCCTGATCCTCACACTGATCCCGCGCGTCGGAATCGTCCGGCCGTTCTAATACCTCGCCCGGCGTATCCGCACATAGAGCGCGCCCTCGCCGCCATGGCCGATATGCGCCTCCTCGAAGCCGACGACGAAGGCGCGGAATTCCGGCAGGCTCAGCCATTCCGGCACCTGGCGGCGGAGCACGCCGCTTTCGCCGCCGCTCCGTCCCTTGCCGGTGATGACGAGCACGAAGGTCAGGCCGTCCTGATGGGCGCGGTGCAGGAAGCCGGTCAGGGCCCGATGGGCGCGTATCTGGGTCATGCCGTGCAGATCGAGCCGCGCTTCGATCTCGCTGCGGCCGCGCGACAATTTTGTGCGCTCGCGCTTGCCCAGCGGTGCCAGCGGCGGCATGGCGGGCTTTGCGACGCGCACCGCCGGCGCGGCAGCGATCGGCCGTGGCGATGGCGCAGATCGCGAGGCCGGCGCTGCCGGTGAAGGCTCGATGCGCGGCGGGGCATGCGTCTTTGCCGCGCGATGCTTCCGCAGCGGCTTGATCTGTTTTGCGACCGCATCCCACAGCGCGCGCTCCTCCTCGCTCAGCGCGCGGCGGCGCGGCGAGGGACGAGGCTCCAGCACGGGCGGACGGGACGATCGCTTCATTGCTGCCGATGGGGACGATTCTTGACCGGCCGCCGCGGCTCCTGATCGGGCTCTATCACCGGACGCGGCACCGGCAACGGGACCGGATTGGCAACGGCGACTGTCTCACCTTTGCCTTGTTCCACGGCCGCCGCTGGAGCCGCCGGCTTGGTCTGATCCTTGACCGAATCCTTGGTAGGATCGGTCTGCGGAAACAGCCTTGCGATCTTGTCCGAGGGACGCGGGTCCGGCACCGGCAGCCGGGCGGCGCGCGACGTGGGATCGAGGCCCTTCGGTACCAACATGACAAAGTGCATGGGATGGCGCAGCCGTCCGGAGACGCGGCCGGCATCCGCGCCGGCGCCGAAATAGAGATCGGCGCGCGCGGGGCCGATGATGGCCGAGCCGGTATCCTGCGCGATCATCAGCCGGTGGAACGGCGTCTTGGAGCGTTCGGAATCGATCGGCAGCTCGCCCTCGATGAAGAACGGCGTGCCGTAGACGTGCAGCGCCTTGTCAACCGCGATCGAGCGGCCGGCGGTCAGCGGAATGCCCTGCGCACCCACCGCTTCTTCCTTGTCGGAGAGGTTGACCTCGCGGAAGAAGATGTAGGAACGGTTCTGACGGCGCAGATCCTTGGCGCCATCGGGGTTCTGCGCCATCCACTCCCTGATCTTCTGCATCGACATCTCTTCCTTCGGAATGATGCCGCGCTCGATCAGGACACGACCGACAGCCGTATAGGGAAAGCCGTTATAGGCGTCGTAATTCAGCCGGACCGTGCCGCCGTCGTCGAACTTGATCCGCGCCGAGCCCTGGATCTGGGCGAACAGCAGATCGGTTGGGTCCTTCAGCCAGGCGATCTCCAGCCCGCGGCCGGCGATCTTGCCGTCCTCGATCTCGCCGCGATCGTAATAGGGCACCAGCTTGCGGCGGCCGATCTTGCGATAGACCGGGCCCTTGTTGGGCAGGCTGACCGAGTCCTGCTTGTAGCCGCGCACAAACAGGTTCGAGGGCCGGCGATAGACCGGCACGTTGAAAACATCGGTCTGCGTGCGCGATCCCTCCAGCACCGGCTCGTAATAGCCGGTGACGAAACCGTCGGGCTCGCCGAGGCGCGAGATCCGCAGCGGTGCAAAATTCTCTTCGAAGAACGTCCTGGCTTTGGCGTCGTCGGTGAGCTCGAGCGACTTGGCGGCACGGCAGGGCTCGCTCAGCGAGCCGCCAAGCGCCTTCGGTTCGGCCGCACCGGTCTGCGCGTTGATCGTCCGGCAGCTCGCGCGGAACGTTTTGTAGGCGGCCAGATGGTCGTCGTCGCTCCAGCCTTTCACGTCCGCCCAAGTCAGCGGCAGATATTGCGCGCCGGGGATTTCGAACGGCAAAGGGAGCTGCGGATAGGGCAAGGCCCGCGGCGGGGCGGCGGCAAGTGCAGGGAGATGATGGTGATGGCTGCGATAGTGACGCCGCGCCGCCTCGGCGCCGAGCGAAAACGACGACAGCACGACGGCACCTGCGCAAAGCGCCGCCGCGCTGTTCTTCAGGAAATTCTTAATTCGCGCTTCCGGTGCCAACCAGCTTCCAGTTTGGATCGCGAGAGGTGATATCGCGGGCGAAGGTCCAGATGTCGGTGATGTCGGCGACCGTGTCCGCACTACCGTCGACGATATTGCCGCTCTTGTCGCGGGTGGCCGAGATCATCTGCGAGACGAATCGGATGGTGAGCTGAGCCGTGCGGTCCCGCAGTTCGGCGCCGACGAGCTCGGCCTTGTCGATCGAGACGAAACGCGTCTCGGTCTTCTGCTCGTTCTTCTCGCGTTCCTTGATGGCGGCGTCGAAGCTGTCATAGACCTCCGACGACAGCAGGTCGCGCAGCGCGCGGCGGTCGCCATTGGCAAAGGCCAGCACGATCATCTCATAGGCACCGCGGGCGCCCGAGATGAAATGGCGCGGGTCGAAGGTGGAGTCCTTGTCGACGATGGCGTCGAGGCCCTGGGCGAGCGCGGTGCCCGGTTCGGTCAGGCCCTTCCAGCGGTCGGAGGGCGGAGCCGGCTCGGCGGTCGGCGCCAGCGGGGCCTGGTCGATCACCTTGCCCGGCATGGTCACGACGTTCTTGTCCTGGGCACCCCCCAGCGCATTGCGGGCGGCGGTGCGGTCGAACGGCGGCCGCTCGTTACCCGTCCGCTGTCCCAGCACGCTGCGCAGCCTCAGAAAGATGAAGACCGCCAGCGCCAGGAAGATGATGGTGTAGATGTCCACGTCGTATTCGCTTTCTGGTCTTCGCTAAAAGGGGGCCGTCTCGGTCGTCGCCGGGAAAATCAATCCGGCCAGTAGACCGTTCCATACGGGAACGGCAAGTCTACATCGCCATTTTAGGTCCGCGCGTCTGGTCCTCGGGATGTAGGCACGAAATCTTGCCCGGCCAATGGCGCCTTTTGGCACAGCGCTGAGTGTAGCGCGTTTTATGCTTAAGGGGAAACCCGATCCTGCCCGGAAATCGCGCATCTTCAATCGTTTAACGCGCGATTTCGTCAGGAGGGCCGGGGGAACGTCACAATTGCGGGCGCGGCGCGGATACCCGATCCGGGACCGTTCGTCCTTGTGGAGTGAGGGGGCCCTATGTTAGCCAACCGCCGCGAAATTCAGCCCCAATCGGGTAAGGAGAGACTCTCATGACCAACGGCAACGGCACCCCTCCCGAGGCGGCCCAGGCTGCCCAGCTCAACGTTCTGGCGCAGTATATCAAGGACCTTTCGTTCGAGAATCCGAACGCGCCGACCTCGCTCCAGCAGCAGGGCCAGCCGCCCCAGATCAACATCCAGATCAACGTCAACGCCATCAATCTCAGCGAAACCGAGTTCGAGGTGACGCTGTCGGTCGAGGGCAAGGCCGAGACCGCCGGTAAGATCATGTTCTCGTTCGAGCTCGCCTATGCCGGCGTGTTCCGCATCACCAACGTGCCGAAGGAGAACCTGCATCCGCTGGTCATGATCGAATGCCCGCGTCTGCTGTTCCCGTTCGCCCGCGAGATCATCGCAACCGCCGTGCGCGACGGCGGGTTCCCGCCCCTGATGCTGGATCCGGTCGACTTCGTCGGTCTCTATCGTCAGAACATGGAGCGGCAAATGGCCGCTCAGCAGCCAAGCGGTCAGGCCTAACCGGCCGGAGGGGTGGCTGGAGCGGGCAGGAACTCGTTCCAGATCGCCTTGTCGCCGAGCGTTGCGATGAAGGCCCGATGGGCTTCGCGCTCGGCATCGGAAATCCGTGGCGCGAGCGGCACGGCCCGCTGCCGCCGCGGCGCATCGCCAGCCGCATTGATGCGAATGTCCTCGCCTTTCGAAGCGAGGAGCAACTGCGATTGCCGCGCCCCGACCAGATCGACATAAACTTCGGCCAAGAGTTCGGCATCGAGCAGCGCGCCGTGCTTGGTGCGGTGTGAATTGTCGATCGAATAGCGCGAGCAGAGATCATCGAGCCGGTTCGACACGCCCGGATGCTTGCGGCGCGCCAAGAGCAGCGTATCGACCAGCCGTTCGCGCGGGATCGCGACGCGTTTGACCTTGTCGAGCTCGGCGTTGATGAAGCCGATGTCGAACGAAGCGTTGTGGATCACCAGCGGCGCATCGCCGATGAACTCCAGAAACGGATCGACTACCTCGTGGAACAGCGGCTTGGTCGACAGGAACTCGGCCGACAGCCCGTGCACCGCAAAGGCTTCCGCCGGCATGTCCCGTTCGGGATTGATATAGACGTGATACGTCTGGCCCGTCGGCATGCGGTTGAAAATCTCGACGCAGCCGATTTCGACCAGGCGATCGCCGCGGAGCGGATCGAGGCCGGTGGTTTCGGTGTCGAGAACGATTTCACGCATGATCTAGGAAGCCGTGTGAGGCAGCGAATCAGGCTCGCCGCTGCGGCATCTTAACGACCTCGGCCAGAATGTGCGTGATTTGGGCGCGGACGGGTTCAAGTCCGTGTGACGTATCCACTACGAAATCGGCCCGCTTGCGCTTCTCGGCATCCGGCGTCTGTTTGGCGATGATCGCGTCGAGCTTGGCCTCGTCCATCGTGCCGCGCTCCAGCACACGCTTGCGCTGGAGTTCCGGCGAGGTCGACACCACGACGACGGCGTCGACCCGCTTCTCGCCGCCGGTTTCGAACAGCAGCGGGATATCCAGCACCACGACGGGCGCCTTGCCTGCTTCCGCATCGGCGAAGAATTTTTGCCGGGAGGCGCCGAGCATCGGATGAACGATCTGCTCGAGCTGCTTGATCGCGGCCGGATCATGCACGACGCGCGCGGACAGTTTTGGGCGATCCACCTTGCCGTTCGCGGTGGTGCCGGGGAAGGCGGCCTCGATCGCGGGCGCGGCCTCGCCCTCGTAGAGCTGATGGACGGCAGCATCTGCGTCGTAGACGGGAACGCCGGCCTCCGCGAACAATTTCGCGGTGGTGGATTTTCCCATCCCGATCGAGCCGGTCAGTCCAAGGATCCGCATCTGCACGCAGCCATCTCTGTCATTCACACAGCAACTAGCCGTTCGCGCCGCAGGAACGCAAGCAACGGCAGCAGCGGCAGGCCGAGAATGGTGAAATGGTCACCCTCGATGCGCTCGAACAGATGGCTGCCGAGGCCTTCGAGCTGATAGGCGCCGACGCTGGTCGTCACCGCATCGCCGGCGGCGTCGAGATAGATCGACAGCTCCGTCTCGGTCATCGGCCGCATGGTCATGCGGGCCACCGAAACATCCTCGAAAACGATCTTGGTATCTCGCGCCACGGCCACCGCGGAATTCAGCGCGTGGCTTTTGCCGGCGAGGTCGAGCAGTTGCGCCATCGCCTGCGCGCGGCCTGCGGGCTTGTTGAAGAGACGCTCGCCCAGAGCCAGGGTCTGGTCGGCACCGATCACATAGCTCCCCGGATGACCGGCCGAGACCGCCTTGGCCTTCTCGCGCGCCAGCAGCAGGGCGATGTCATGCGGGCCTGAAAGTTTCGAGGCGGCCTGAATGCCGCGCTCGTCGATATCGGCCGTAATCGCCTTGAACTCCAGTCCGGCACTGGCCAGCAGCATCTTTCGCGCGCTGCTCTGCGAGGCCAGTATCAACGGAGTTTCGCCGCGCCAGAGAGACATCGCCTGAACTATTCCGTGGGCCGATTGCGCTGGCGATCACTGTAAAGCTTCATGATCGCCGCGGCGGTTTCCTCGATCGATCGCCGCGTGACGTCGAGCAGCGGCCAGTCGTGTTTGGCGCTCAGCTTGCGCGCGAACGCGACCTCGTCGGCGACCGCCTGCCTGTCGGTATAGGTGTCGCCGCTGGAATCGGCACCCATCGAGAGCAGGCGGTTCTGGCGCACCTGGATCAGGCGTTCCGGCGTCGCATGCAGGCTCACCACCAGCGGCCGCGTCAGCTTCCCCAACTGCTCCGGCACCGGAATGCCCGGCACCAGCGGCACGTTGGCGGTACGGATACCGCGATTGGCCAGATAGATCGACGTCGGTGTCTTGGAGGTGCGGGACACACCGACGAGCACCACGTCGGCATCGTCGAGGCCTTCGACATGCTGGCCGTCATCGTGGATCATCGTGTAGTTCAGCGCGTCGATGCGCTTGAAATATTCCGCGTTGAGAACGTGCTGAGCGCCGACGCGGCCCGTGGTCGCGGCGCCGAGATAGGCTTCGAACAATTGCATCACCGGCCCGATGATCGACAGGCTCGGAACGTTGATCTGCTTGCACTTGTCCTCGAGCCGGGAGACCAGATCCTTCTCCAGCAGCGTGAACAGCACGATCCCCGGCGCCTCCTCGATCTCGTCGAGCACACGATCGAGCTGCTTCTGGCTGCGCACCAAGGGATAGACATGCTCGACCGGGGTGACGTTGGCGTACTGCGCCGCGACGGCGCGCGCGACGGTGATCAGCGTCTCACCGGTGGAGTCGGAGACCAGGTGGAGATGGAAATAATTGTTCGAGGTCGGCACAAAAGCCCTTTGTATGGAGGCGGTGTGGTTTGTGGATTTCTGTGGACCTTAACCCCTCGGAAAGGGTTGTGCGACACCAGGGACGGGACAAGTGCCAATTTTCTTCACACCACTGCCCATCGGAACAAGTTCGGCGCCCTGCCGAGAGGGGAACGGGATTGCGCGGACAACTCCCTTGATAAGCTGCCGACAGAAGCGCGCAAGCCTTTGAAGCTGGCCGACTTATCGGAAGCCGCCGGAAGCGTCAGGGATATGTTGATGGATGTGAACAAGCGCGCGTGAACGTGCGGACGGAATTGTGTGAGTCCAATTCACGGTCACATAGACTCAAACCTTAAGAATCTAAGATTCTAGTTTTAAGGAAGGCCCTATGGACGGATAAGTGTGCAGGGTGAGACCTTAACGAGTTCTTACTATCCCCAGCGTTCCCTGCGCTGGACAGAAAGCCGGGCGCAGAAAATGTTCGAAGACGTCTATCTCTGGATCAAGGCGCTGCATGTGATCGCCGTCATCTCCTGGATGGCGGGCATGCTCTATCTGCCACGGCTGTTCGTTTATCACTCCGAGGCCGAGATCGGCTCGAAGCAGTCGGAAACGTTCAAGGTGATGGAACGCCGGCTGCTCAAGGCGATCATCAACCCTGCCATGATCGTCACATGGCTTGCCGGGCTCTATCTCGCCTGGTCCGGCCACTGGTTCTCGTTCGGCTGGCTGCACGTAAAACTGGCACTGGTCCTGGCGATGTCTGGGGTCCACGGCTTTTTTTCACGCTGGTGCAAGGATTTCGCCGCCGACCGGCGTTCGCGTAGCCAGAAATTCTATCGAATTATCAACGAGGTGCCGACTGCGCTGATGATTTTGATCGTCATCATGGTGATCGTGAAGCCGTTCTAGGCAAGGCTAGCGATGAATCGCTCAGCGCTTCGGCTTGCGGAGTGGGAAGCGATTTTCTATATTAGCGATATCCCACCCAACGCAGGCGGATGTGGTTTTGTCTGAGCTTTCCAGAGGCCGGACACCGCATCAGGTTTGAAGCCTCATCGGCACTCTCCTTGCCAGACCTGCGGACCTTACCTTCTCACGTCCGCATTTCCGAGCCTCCTCGCACCCCCTCCCAAGGTTACCCCACAGGACCACCCCAATGCGGGAAATTAAACTCCAGGACCTCAAGTCGAAGACGCCGGCCGAGCTCGTCTCGTTCGCGGAAGAGAATGGGGTCGAGAATGCCAGCACCATGCGCAAGCAGGAGCTGTTATTTGCCATCCTCAAGCAACTTGCGCTCGCCGAAACCGACATCGTCGGCGAAGGCGTCGTCGAGGTGCTCTCCGACGGCTTCGGCTTCCTCCGCTCGCCCGATGCGAATTATCTGCCGGGCCCGGACGACATCTACGTTTCGCCCTCGCAGATCCGCCGTTTCGGCCTGCGCACCGGCGACACCATCGAAGGCCACATTCGCAGCCCGAAAGAGGGCGAGCGCTATTTCGCGCTGCTGAAGGTCAACACACTCAATTTCGAGGACCCGGAAAAGGCCAAGCACAAGGTCAATTTCGACAACCTCACGCCGCTGTTTCCGAATCAGCGTTTCCGCATGGAAATCGACGATCCGACCCGGAAAGACCTTTCTGCAAGGGTGATCGACATCGTCGCGCCGATCGGCAAGGGCCAGCGCGCGCTGATCGTAGCGCCGCCGCGCACGGGTAAAACGGTGCTGATGCAGAACATCGCGCACTCGATCACGCACAATCATCCGGAATGCTATCTGATCGTGCTTTTGATCGACGAGCGTCCGGAAGAAGTCACGGACATGCAGCGGTCGGTGAAGGGCGAGGTCGTGTCGTCGACCTTCGACGAGCCGGCGGTGCGCCACGTCCAGGTCGCCGAGATGGTGATCGAGAAAGCAAAACGTCTGGTCGAGCATGGTCGCGACGTCGTGATCCTGCTCGATTCGATCACCCGCCTCGGCCGCGCCTACAACACCGTGGTGCCGTCATCCGGCAAGGTGCTGACCGGCGGTGTCGACGCCAACGCGCTCCAGCGCCCCAAGCGCTTCTTCGGTGCTGCCCGCAACATCGAGGAGGGCGGCTCGCTGACCATCATCGCGACCGCGCTGGTCGATACCGGCAGCCGCATGGACGAAGTCATCTTCGAAGAGTTCAAGGGCACCGGTAACTCGGAACTGATCCTGGACCGCAAGGTCTCGGACAAGCGCACCTTCCCGGCGATAGACATCTCGCGCTCCGGCACCCGCAAGGAGGAGCTCATCACCGATACGCAGGTGCTTAAGAAGATGTACGTGCTGCGCCGGATCCTCAACCCGATGGGCACGATGGACGCGATCGACTTCCTGCTCGACAAGTTGCGCTCGACCAAGAGCAATTCGGAGTTCTTCGACTCGATGAACACCTGAGTGCGATGCAGCATGAGATCAGAGGGCGCCTTCGGGCGCCCTTTTTCTTTTGTGCGGCATTGCTGCGGAAGAAGTGCAGCATAACGATGGAAGCAGGGAAAAGCCGGGATTTCTGGAAGTTGTTGATATATTTACGTAATGCTCGACTTTGGCTAACTATTTGATGCCGGAGCGCGGCTACTTCTGCAGCAAAGGGCTGCGCCGCATATTGCGGCGCAATATGGCGGTTGCTGCGGGCCGGAGCGCGGCAAAAGGGGGCGTCGGCATCGCGAGAACGGGCCGTTTGCCTTTTCCCCGCCAGCTGGACAAATAGGCCATGCATCCGCGAGACCAGACCATCTTTGCGCTGTCGTCCGGCCGTGCGCCGAGCGCGATCGCCGTGGTGCGGGTCTCCGGATCGCAGGCCGGCCTGGTCCTGACGAGGCTCGCGGGCAAGCCGCCGGCGCCGAGACAGGCCAGCCGCCGGTTGCTCCGCGATGGCGCGGGCCAGCCGCTCGACGACGCGGTCGTGCTCTGGTTTCCGGGGCCGGCCAGCGCGACCGGCGAGGACGTCGCCGAATTTCACGTCCATGGCGGCCGCGCGGTACTCGCGACACTCCTCGCTGCGATTTCTTATATTCCGAATACACGCGCAGCCGAGCCCGGCGAGTTCACGCGGCGCGCCTTCGAGAACGGCAAGCTCGATCTCACCGAAGCCGAGGGCCTCGACGATCTCATCCATGCCGATACCGATCGCCAGCGCCGCCAGGCCCTGCGCCAGTTGCAAGGCCTGCTCGGCGATCGCGCGCGCGATTGGCGTGAGCGCATCATTGAGGCGTCGGCGCTGATCGAGGCCGGCATCGATTTTTCCGACGAGGGCGATGTGCCGGCCGAGCTGAGGGCGCCGGCGGTGAAAGCGATCAAAGCGCTGCATGACGAAATCGCAGAAGTCCTTGCGGCACAGGGACATTCTGAGCGCCTGCGTGACGGCCTGGTCGTCGCGATCGCCGGCGAGCCGAATGTCGGCAAGTCGACGCTGATGAATCAACTGGCGCGCCGCGAGGTCGCGATCGTCTCGCCGCACGCCGGCACCACGCGCGACGTGATCGAGGTGCAGCTCGATCTCGATGGCTACCCGGTCACGGTGATCGATACGGCTGGCATCCGCGAGACCGACGATCCCGTGGAACAGGAAGGCGTGCGGCGGGCGCGAGCGCGAGCCGAAGATGCCGACCTCGTGCTGTGGTTGGTGGACGGTGGGCGCGCCGTCGATCCGGGCACGATGCAATCGCTGATGAAGTCCGGCCCCGGGCATGATCAATCGAGCGGCTCGGTCTGGATCGTCCGCAACAAGATCGATCTGGGCGAGGCGGGGGAAGTCGGGCGGCGCGGCGAGTTCGGGATCTCCGCGAGCCGGGGGGACGGCGTTCCCGACCTGATCGATGCTCTGGTGAAATTCGCCGCCGAGTTTTTCGCGACGACCGAGGGCGCATTGGTGACCCGGGCCCGCCAGCGAGATCTGTTGCGCCGGGCGTCAGACAGCTTGCGCCGGAGCCTGGAGCTTGTAGAAGACGGCGAAGAGCTTGCCGCCGAAGAGCTGCGTGCTGCGGCCTATGCCTTGGGTCGCCTGTTGGGTCGGGTCGACGTCGAGGACGTCCTCGGGGCCATCTTCCAAAAATTCTGCATCGGAAAGTAGGAATAGTTCTTCATTGTAGAACTAGCGCTTGCTCCAATTCTTGCGTTTCACGCGAAACAGCAGCGGGATGGGGTTCCGGTCCGTTTCACGTGGAACGCGTGCAGTTTCGTAGCCCAGATGAAGCGAAGCGCAATCCGGGGACGGGCTCCCAGCCGGAACACCTTTCCCGGATTTCGCGGTCCTCCATCCGGGCTACGAGCTACCTGCTGTTTCACTGAAACAGGTGGTGGGCGCTTCCGGCCTGTTTCACGTGAAACGCGAGCGGCCCTCATTACGGCTTCTGGGCCCGCAGATTTGGGCGGGAGTTTCGATTTCGCTGCTCAAGCGGTCTTGGCTGTGAACGACACTCGGCCCCCAATCCCGTCATTGCGAGGAGCCCTTGCGACGAAGCAATCCAGACTGCCTCCACAGAGGGATTCTGGATTGCTTCGCTCCGCTCGCAATGACGGAGCATGCCGATCGCTTGTGCCTTCTCTACCCCGTCCAGAGCCGTGCGAGATCTCGCCAGGAGTTCTCTCCTGGTTAGACCCATCTTGTTTCACGTGAAACAGCAGTCCGCTCAATGCTCTTTCTACTGTGCATGGGGTTGTTTTCGCGAAAATGCGCATTGCCGCTGGCCGCCCCGTTTCACGTGAAACAACGGCTTCACCCAGTTTCCACTTCCGGCTTCTCCGCCGCTGCGATAGAAGTCCGCCCATGCGAACAGAGCGAGAGAGTTTCGACGTCATCGTGATTGGCGGCGGCCACGCCGGCTGTGAAGCCGCGGCCGCTTCCGCCCGGATGGGTGCGACGACCGCTCTGGTGACGCACCGTTTCTCCACCGTCGGCGCGATGTCCTGCAATCCCGCCATTGGCGGTCTCGGCAAGGGCCATCTGGTCCGCGAGGTCGATGCGCTCGATGGCCTGATGGGCCGGGTCGGCGATGCCGGCGGCATTCAGTTTCGCGTTCTCAACCGCCGCAAGGGTCCGGCGGTCCGCGGTCCCCGGGCTCAGGCCGACCGGAAGCTCTATGCCGCAGCCATGCAGGCCGCGATCCGGGACACCGAAGGTCTTTCCGTCATCGAGGGCGAGGCGGACGAGCTGATCGTAGCGGATGGGCAGGTTATCGGACTGCGTCTGGCCGACGCTCGGGAGCTTCGGGCAGGGGCTGTCGTCGTCACCACCGGCACCTTCCTCCGGGGTCTGATCCATCTTGGTGAGAAGAATTGGCCCGCCGGCCGGGTCGGCGAAGCCCCGGCGATGGGTCTTTCGAGCTCATTCGAGCGCGCCGGCTTCACCCTTGGACGGCTCAAGACCGGGACTCCGCCGCGTCTGGACGGCACCACGATCGACTGGTCCGCGGTCGAGATGCAGCCCGGAGACGAGCCTCCGGAGCCGTTCTCGGTCATGACGGAGCGGATCACGACCCCGCAGATCCAGTGCGGGATCACCCGGACGACCTCAGCGACCCATGAGGTGATCCGCGCGAACGTCCATCGCTCCCCGATGTACTCCGGCCAGATCAAGAGCTCCGGACCGCGCTACTGTCCCTCGATCGAGGACAAGATCGTCCGCTTTGGCGACCGCGACGGCCATCAGATCTTCCTGGAGCCGGAGGGGCTCGACGATAGCACCGTCTATCCCAACGGCATCTCGACCTCGCTGCCGGAGGAGGTCCAGCTCGCGATCCTCGCCAGCATTCCTGGCCTGGAGCAGGTGAAGATGGTCCGTCCGGGCTATGCCATCGAGTACGACCACGTCGATCCCCGCGAGCTCGATCCGACCCTCCAGACCAAGCGTCTGCGCGGCCTGTTCCTGGCCGGTCAGATCAACGGCACCACCGGCTACGAGGAAGCTGCCGGGCAGGGCATTGTGGCTGGCCTGAACGCGGCTTTGGCCGCGAGCGGCGCCGCGCTGACCGTGTTCGACCGTGCCGATGGCTATCTCGGTGTGATGATCGACGACCTCGTCACCCGCGGGATCAGCGAACCCTATCGGATGTTCACCTCGCGCGCCGAGTACCGGCTGACGCTGAGGGCGGACAACGCCGATCAACGCCTCACCGAGAAGGGGATTGCGCTCGGATGCGTCGGGCGTGCCCGGACGCAGCATCACCGCGCCAAGATGGACGCTCTGAATGCGGCCAGGGCGCTGTCGAAGTCCCTGACCATCACGCCGAACGAGGCGATCAAGCACGGCCTGTCCCTGAACCGGGACGGCCAGCGCCGTTCGGCGTTCGAGTTGATGGCCTATCCGGACATCGGCTGGAGCCAGGTCCGGACCGTCTGGCCGGAGCTGTCGGCGATCGACCCGATCATTGCCACCCATCTGGAGATCGACGCGAAGTACGACGTCTATCTCGAGCGCCAGAGCGCCGACGTCGAAGCTTTCAGGCGAGACGAGGGGATGGTGCTGTCGGACGTCGATTACCAGCAGGTCCCCGGTCTTTCCAATGAGGTGCGGGCCAAGCTGGAGAAGGCACGGCCGTTCACCGTCGGCCAGGCTGGCCGGATCGACGGTATGACGCCGGCGGCGCTCGGCATCCTCGCGGCCTATCTCCGGCGCGAGGCACGGAAGACCTCAAAGGCGATCGCATAGGCGTTTCACGTGAAACAGCGCGGGCCGGGCGGCAGATCGTCATCAGGGAAACCATCGGCGGGCGAGGGCGCGAGTCGCCGATCCGAGCCGACGCCGATCAAGCCGAAGATTGATAAGGCCAGCGCCAACGATCGGTCGCTGGACGCGATCATCGCTGCGGACAAGCTCGCGGCGCTCAGGCTCGCCCCCGTTTCACGTGAAACCGAGGAACGGCTCGATCGCTATATCGCGCTGCTCCGCGAATGGCAGGCCAAGACCAATCTGGTCGCGCCCTCGACCCTGCCGCAGCTCTGGACCCGGCACATCGCCGACTCGCTCCAGCTCGTCGATCTCGCCCCTTCGGCCAAACGCTGGGCCGACCTCGGCAGCGGCGGCGGCTTTCCCGGAATCGTCCTTGCCTGTGCCATGGCCGGGACGCCGGGCGCGAGCGTCCACCTCGTCGAGCGAATCGCCAAGAAGGCCGCCTTTTTGCGCGAAGCGGTCCGCGTCACCACATCTCCGGGGGTCGTACATCTCGCTGAGATCGGGGATAATGTGGATAGAATCACCGGCCCCGTCGATTGCGTCACCGCGCGTGCGCTGGCTCCGCTACATCAACTCATCGGCTTTGCGGAGCCGCTGATGCGCGAGGGTGCAAAGGCGTTATTTCCGAAGGGTCAAGATGTAGAGGCTGAATTGACCGAAGCCGCTAAGTATTGGAATATCCGACCGCAGCTTCACCAAAGCCGTACCGGCGACGGTTGGATCGTCGAGCTGACGTCGGTCGAGCGGCGCTAAGGCGTTCAGGGGTCGAGTGGGGAATTTGCGATGAGCGTGATTGACGAACCGCAGCAAGAACAGACCGTCGAAGAACAGGCCACCCAAGAACAGGCTGCTGAGGTCCCGCAGGGCCACCCGCGCATTCTCGCGCTGGCGAATCAGAAGGGCGGCGTGGGAAAAACAACCACAGCGATCAATCTTGGCACGGCACTCGCTGCGATCGGCGAGCGCGTCCTGATCGTCGATCTCGATCCGCAGGGCAACGCCTCGACCGGCCTCGGCATCGACCGCCGCAATCGCTCCTGCTCGACCTATGACGTGCTGATCGGTGAAGCCCCTCTGCGTGAAGCCTTAGTGTCGACCGCGGTGCCGCGGCTGCACATCGCACCCTCGACCATGGACCTCTCCGGCCTCGAGCTCGAGCTCGGCACCACGCCCGGCCGCGCCTTCAAGCTGCGCGACGCCATCGGCGCGCTCAACAACAATGTCTCGCCGGACGCCGATTACACCTATGTGCTGATCGACTGCCCGCCGTCGCTCAACCTGCTCACGGTGAACGCGATGGCGGCCTCCGATGCGATCCTGGTGCCGCTCCAGTGCGAGTTCTTCGCGCTCGAAGGTCTGTCGCAATTGCTCCAGACGGTGGAGCAGGTGCGCTCGACGCTCAATCCGAACCTGTCGATCCACGGCATCGTGCTGACCATGTTCGACTCGCGCAACAACCTCTCGAACCAGGTCGTCGCCGACGTCCGTCAGTTCATGGGCGAGAAGGTCTACAAGACCATGATCCCGCGCAACGTGCGCATCTCGGAAGCGCCGTCTTACGGCAAGCCGGTCCTGGTCTACGATCTCAAATGCGTCGGCAGCGAAGCGTATCTGCGGCTCGCCACCGAAGTGATCCAGCGCGAGCGCGAGCTGCGCACCACGCATTGACACTGCCGTAGGGTGGGCAAAGGCGTCTTCGCCGTGCCACCATCTTCCGCGCAAACTGGTGGGCACGCTTCGCTTTGCCCACCCTACGATTCGAAATTCAGTTCTGGAGTGTTGCACCGTGAATCCAAGGGAGCTGGCGATGGCCGACGAAGCGCGTTCGCGACTGGGTCGGGGTCTTGCGAGTCTGATCGGTGATGTCGGCGGCGAGGCTCAGCATGTCGATCGTCCGCGCGCGCAGCGCAAGGTGCCGATCGAATTCATCAAGCCCAATCCGCGCAACCCGCGCCGCGCCTTTTCGGAAACGGAGCTCAAGGAGCTCTCGGATTCGATCAGGCAGCACGGCGTGATCCAGCCGATCGTCGTGCGTCCGGTGAAGGGCGCGCAGGATCGCTTCGAGATCATCGCCGGCGAACGGCGCTGGCGCGCATCGCAAATGGCCGGCCTGCATGAAGTGCCGATCGTCCCGGTCGACATCAGCGACAGCGATGCGCTGGAGTTCGCGATCGTCGAGAACGTGCAGCGCGAAGACCTCAACCCGATGGAAGAGGCACTGGGCTATCACGCGCTCGCCAACGAGTTCAAACGCAGCCAGGACGACATCGCAAAGGTCGTGGGCAAGAGCCGCAGCCATATCGCCAACATGATGCGGCTGACGAAACTGCCGGCCGAAGTGCAGGCCTTGATCACGAGCGGCGAGCTGACCGCCGGCCACGCCCGCGCGCTGATCGGCGTGCCCGATCCGCTCGCATCAGCCAGGCGCATTGTCGCGGAAGGCCTCAACGTCCGCCAGGCCGAGGCGCTCGCGCATGAAGAGGGTGTGCCGGAGCGCAAGCCGCAGAAGGCGCGCAGCACCGGGGGCAAGGAAAAAGACCCCGACACGATCGATCTCGAAAAGCGCGTCAGCGATGCGCTCGGCCTCAAGGTCACGGTCAATCACCGCGACCCCGGCGGCTCCGTCCAGATCAACTACCGCAACCTCGATCAGCTCGACGAGGTGATGAAGCGGCTTGCGAAGGGCGCGCTGTAGACGTCATTCACAGTCTGTCTCCCTCACCCTGAGGAGCCGCGAAGCGGCGTCTCGAAGGGCGAGGGCCCGGGCCTTCATCCTTCGAGACGCGCGCAAGGCGCGCTCCTCAGGATGAGGAATTATCACCGTCATTGCGGCGCGCAACTCTCTCCACACGTCATTGCAAGCGAAGCAATCCAGGATCTTTCCGCGGAGGGACTCTGGATTGCTTCGTCGCTTGCGCTCCTCGCAATGACGAGGGGAGAGGGACTCGCTCGCAATGACGGGGAGAGAGCGGTGCCTCAGCCGCGCCGCTTCGCATTCGCGGCGATGGCCATCAGCGTGCGCTGGGCGATGGCGGCGGCTAGCGTCGATTGCTTGCGGGTGTCGAGCGCTGCGGTCGCGAGCTGCTCGATGATTGCGGCGAGCCGCGCCACGCTGAAATTGCGCAGCGCCGTTTCCACCGCGGGCTTTCGCGAAAAATGCAGGCGCGGATAGCCGCCCTCGAGCACGGCGGAGGCAGGCTGGCCGTCGGCGATCGCGAGCGCAGATTTGTGCAGCCACGCGGCCTGGCGCTGCGCGGCGGAGATGATCACGCCGGGATAGGTGCCGGCGATCATAGCCTTTGCAAATTCGGTCTCGACGATGTCGGGCCGGCCGGCGAAGGCGCCGTCGACGATGGGATCGAGTTTCAGCTCGGACGCATCGGCAACGACGGACATCACGTCATCCAGCGTGATCTCGCCTTTGCCATGGGCATAGAGCGTCAGCTTGCGCAGCTCATTGCGCGAGGCCTGGCGGTCGCCGCCGAGGAATGACATCAGCGCCGCGCGGGCATCCTGCGCGATGCGCAAATTGGCGATGCGGAGCTCGTCGTCCATCAGCTTGGCAAGGTCGCGCTCGGTGTCGGGATAGCAGCCGATCGCCACGGCCGTCTTGGCGCGCTCGCAGGCTTTGCGCAGCGGCGATTCCGGGCGCAGCTCGCCGGCCTCGATCACGATGCGGCAATCCTTCACGCCCATCTCCGCCAGCGTATCGATACCGCTGGCAAAGCTGCGCGAGCCGGCACGGACACGGATGGCGCGGCGGCCGCCGAACAACGGCACCGTCATGGCTTCATCGACGAGCCGCGACGGCTCGGCGGAGAGTTCGTCGCCGTCGAGCTTGACCAGCGAGAAGGGATCGTTGGGGTCGTCGACGGCTGAGGCAATCAGTGCATCGGCGCGCTCGCGCACGAGGCCGGCATCGGGACCGTAGAGCAGGATGATCGGTCGGCCCCCGTCGGGACGGGCGAGGAAGGCGTCGATCTCTTTTCCGCGCAGCGCGACCATCGGGCCCAATTGTCATTCCGGCGGGCGCGAAGCGCGAACCCGGAAATCTCGATCAATAATCTCTGGATTCCGGATCCGCCCTGCGGGCGCTCCGGAATGACGGGGATGACTTAAGTGCCGGCGATGAAGAACGAGGCGAGGCGAGTGTTGATGTTCTCGGCGATCTCGTTGGCGGCACGATCCTCGGCATCGCGCAGGGCCCGGTTGCGGGCAAAGCGCTGGTAGGAGCCGGGCATGTCATAGGACACGCGCGCGAACGTCGTGCCGGTCATGACCGACTTGCCGCTGACGACCTCGATCAAATTGTACTGGGCGTCGATGCCGTAGTTTTCACTGTTCGGCAGGCCGGTATTGGGATCGACGATCAGCGACGATTTGCTGCTCGCGAAGCGAATTTCCAGGCGATGGGTCGGCGGCATGCCCGTGGCCGTGCCGTAGAGCTTGAAGGCCAGGGCGTTGCGGACCTCGACGCCGACACGGGCCTCGCGGGAGGCATTGGCCTTGTTGATCGGCGGAAGGTCGACCCCCATCAGCTTCTCGCGCAGGCCCGGGGTGCCGTCGGTACGCTCGGCGTACATCGGCTGGAAGCAGCCAGCCGTCAGCGCCGCCAATGCGGCGACCGCCAGCAAGCGGGCTGCGATGCGGATCCTAGCCGACAACATTCACGATCCTCTTGGGGACGATGATCACCTTGCGGACGGGCTTGCCGTCCAGGGCCAGCTTTACCGCATCGAGGGCCAAAACGGCAGCCTCGATTTCCGGATTCTGGGCCGCTGTTGCAACTGTGACCTCACCCCGCTTCTTGCCATTGACCTGGACCACCAGGGTCACGCTGTCTTCAACCAGTAAATCGCGTTCGATTTGGGGCCAATCGGCTTCGGAAACCAGCCCGCTATGGCCCAGAACCTGCCAACACTCCTCGGCCAGATGCGGCATCATCGGGGAGAACAGCTGAACCAGGATCTGGCTGGCCTCCCGGACCGCCCAGGCGAGGTCAGGTGTGGGCTGGCCGGGGCGCTGGAGCACCTCCGAAAACGCATTGGCGAATTCGCGGATATGGGCGAGGCAGACATTGAAGTGCAGCCGCTCGATGCCGGTGGTGACCTTGTCCAGCGCGCCGTGGGCGGCCTTGCGCAAGGCGGTCGCATCCGGGCCGAACGAGCCCGGACGATCTGCCGGCGCGGCCTGGCCGAGCTCCACTGCATCGTTCACCAGCCGCCACAGCCGCTGCACGAAGCGCGAGGCACCCTGGACGCGCTCGTCGCTCCAGATCACGTCGCGGTCGGGCGGGGAGTCCGACAGCATGAACCAGCGGGCGACGTCGGCGCCGTAGGTCTCGATGATGTCGTCGGGGTCGACCGTGTTCTTCTTCGACTTCGACATCTTCTCGATCGGACCGATCTGGATGTCTTCGCCTGACGTCAGCAGCGTCGCGCGCCGGCCATTGCCGCCGACCTCGATCTTCACCTCGGCCGGCTGCACATAGGTGCCGTCGGCCTTCTGATAGGTCTCGTGCACCACCATGCCCTGCGTGAACATGCCGGCGAACGGCTCGTCCAGCGCGATGTGACCGGTCGCCTTCATCGCGCGGGTGAAGAAGCGGCTGTAGAGCAGATGCAGGATCGCGTGCTCGACGCCTCCGATATACTGGTCGACCGGCAGCATCCGGTTGGCGACAGCTGGCGTCGTCGGCGCGTTCTCGTTCCAGGGATCGGTGAACCGCGCAAAATACCAGGACGAATCCACGAAGGTGTCCATGGTGTCGGTTTCGCGGCTAGCCTTGCCACCGCATTTGGGGCAGGTGACGTGCTTCCAGGTCGGGTGATGGTCGAGCGCGTTGCCCGGTCTGTCGAAGGTCGCGTCATCAGGCAGCGTTACCGGCAGGTCGGCGTCCGGCACCGGCACCACATCGCACTTAGGACAATGGATGACCGGAATCGGGCAGCCCCAATAGCGCTGCCGTGAAATACCCCAGTCGCGCAGGCGGAAATTGACCTGACGCTCGCCAACCGGCGCATTGCCGCGCAGCTCGCCTTCCAGCCGCTTTGCGACCTCGTCCTTGGCTTGCTCGATGGTCATGCCGTCGAGGAAGCGCGAATTGATCATGCGGCCGTCACCGTCATAGGCGGTATCGGTGATGACGAATGTCTTCGGGTCCTGGCCCTCGGGGCACACCACCGGCGTGTTGCCGAGATTGTACTTGTTGACGAAGTCGAGGTCGCGCTGGTCGTGCGCGGGGCAGCCGAAGATCGCGCCCGTGCCGTATTCCATCAGCACGAAGTTCGCGACATAGACCGGCAGCTTCCAGCTCGGATCGAACGGGTGCACCGCGCGGATGCCGGTGTCAAAACCCTGCTTTTCCGCGGTGTCGATGATCTCCTGCGCGGTGCCGATCTTCTTGATGTCGGCGATGAACTGGGCAAGCCTCGGGTTCTTCGCGGCGGCTGCCTGAGCCAGCGGATGATCTGACGAGATCGCCATGAATTTGGCGCCAAACAGGGTGTCCGGGCGCGTCGTAAAGATCTTCAGCTCGCTCTCGCCGGCGCGCGTCGTCGCCTGATCCAGCGCGAAGCGGACCAGCAGGCCCTCGGAGCGGCCGATCCAGTTGCGCTGCATCAGCCGTACCTTGTCGGGCCAACGGTCGAGCCCATCCAGCGCCGACAGCAGCTCCTGCGAGTACTTCGTGATCTTGAAGACCCACTGGCTCATTTCCCGTTGTTCGACAACGGCACCCGAGCGCCAGCCGCGGCCGTCGATCACCTGCTCGTTGGCGAGCACGGTCATGTCGACCGGATCCCAGTTGAGCTTGCGCTTCTCACGCTCGGCGAGGCCGGCGGCGAGCATGTCCAAAAACATCTTCTGCTGATGCGTGTAGTAGCTGGGGTCGCAGGTCGCGAATTCGCGTGACCAGTCCAGCGACAGCCCGATCGAGCGGAGCTGCTTCTTCATCGCGGCGATGTTGTCGTAGGTCCATGCCTTCGGCGCGACCTTGCGCTCGATGGCGGCGTTCTCGGCCGGCAGGCCGAACGCGTCCCAGCCCATCGGGTGCAGGACGTTGAACCCCTTGGCGCGCATGAAGCGGGCCAGCACGTCGCCGAGCGTGTAGTTGCGGACATGGCCGATATGGATGCGCCCGGACGGGTAGGGGAACATCTCCAGCACGTAGTATTTCGGCCGCGAGTCGTCGTTCTTGGAGACGAAGATCGCCTGCTGGTCCCAGGCGGCTTGCCAGCGCGGTTCGGCATCGCGGGCGTTGTAGCGTTCGGAGGTCATGGAATCGTTGGGTTTTCGTGGATTCGGCCGTTTAAAGACGGCGGACTAGGCCATAGAAGTCCTTAGGGGGTCAATGGGTTGCCGCTGGCGGCGGCCCCGCAAGCCTGCTCCGCTAAAGTACGGACCACCCCATTGGGATCGGATTAAGGGGTCGGTGCGAGGTTGGCCGCCGACAGCACCCCGCCAGGCGATGGA
This sequence comes from Bradyrhizobium sp. Arg816, assembly GCF_029989365.1. Lineage (GTDB taxonomy): Bacteria > Pseudomonadota > Alphaproteobacteria > Rhizobiales > Xanthobacteraceae > Bradyrhizobium. The sequence continues at coordinate 245,605 of NZ_JAPRAQ010000008.1, forward strand.
ATCAGGCTTCGACGATCTCGATTACGACTATGCCGCGTCCGTCGCCGGACGGGCGGTGCGGAGCATGGCCGAACAGGGGATTCCGCCGACGCCGACCAATTTTGCCGTCTGGTTCCACTATTTCGCAGGCAGCCACGACGACCTGCGCAATGCGATCGATCTCCTGATCGACCACAACCGTCCCTTCGACGCCAGGACCAACCAGGATCTGTTCGAGACCTATGTCGCGCCCCGGGCGGGCGCCGTCGCCTCCGAGACGTCCGATCGGCTGCATGCCCTCATGGGGGCGGCGAAAGAGTTTCTGGCGACGGCCATGGCCGACAATCGTTACCAGATGCAGGCGATCAGCGAGGTCGCTGATCGGGGCAGGGCCGGCGTCGATCCGAAGGCGCTGGTCGCCCAGCTCATGAATGAGCTGGCGCGGGCCGCTACGAGGGCGACGCGGCTCGAGGCCGGCTTTGCCGAAAAGACCCGCGAGCTCGACGTGATCCGCGACTCGCTCTCCAAGTCCGAAGAGCGCGCCCGGACCGATACGCTGACGGGGCTGGCAAACCGGCGGGCGCTCGATGAATTCCTGCGCAAGGCGCAGACGACCGCGGATTGGGGCGAGCCGCTCGGCGTGCTGATGCTCGACATCGACCACTTCAAGACCTTCAACGACAATTTCGGCCATGGCGTCGGCGACCAGGTGCTGCGCCTGATGGCAAAGGTGCTGCGCGAAAAGGTTCGCGAGCAGGATCTGTCGGCCCGCTATGGCGGCGAGGAGCTGATCGCGGTGCTGCCGGATGCCGATCTCGCCACTTGCGCCGACATCGCCGAGCGCATCAGGCGCGCGATCGCCGAATGCACGATCACGCGCCGCTCGACCGGCGAGACCCTGCCCAACATCAGCGTGTCGATCGGCGTGGCGCAGTACCGCACCGGCGAGGCGATCACCGATCTCATCGAGCGCTGCGACCGCGCGCTCTATCTCGCCAAGGGCGGCGGCCGTAATCGTGTGGTGACGGAGGTCGAACTCGATCGCGCTACGGCTGCGGGCTAGGCGCTCGCCGCCAGCATCATGTCGGCCGCGCCGTTCTCGATCACCTGGATGCCGTGTTCCATGACATTGTTGCGGCCGCGGTGCTTTGCGGCGTAGAGCGCGGCGTCGGCGGCTTCGATGAGATCGCCGGGGCGCAGCGTCTCGTTCGGCTTCGTTGCGGCAACGCCGATCGAGACGGTGACGATCATGTGGGCGGAGGTGATGTGCGGCAGGCACAGCTTCAGCACGGCCGCGCGCACCTGCTCGCCGATCTCGACGGCGCGATTCACATCGGTGTTCGGCAGCAGCAGGCAGAACTCCTCGCCACCATAGCGGGCCGCAAAGCCCATCGTGTCGGCGGCGATGCCGGACAAGGATTCGCCGAGCCGGGTCAGGCAGGAATCGCCTTCGAGATGGCCATAGGTGTCGTTGAACAGCTTGAAGTGATCGACGTCGATCATCAGCAGAGCAAGCTCGCTGCCATATTGCTGCGCGCGCATCCATTCGAAGTCGAGCCGGCTCTGGAAGCCGCGGCGATTGGCCAGCCCCGACAGCATGTCGATCGAGGCCATCACGGTCAGGCGGTCGTTGCTCGCGATCAGCTCGCGCTCGCGCTGGCTGAGCTGCGCGGCCATCGCGTTGAAGGCGCGGGCCAGCGGCACGAACTCGGCCGGCAGCCGGTTGCGCGCGGCGCGGGCCGAGAGGTCGCCCTCGCCGAGGCGCTTGGCCATGTCGGCCAGCATCTCGATCGGCTTGATCACGAGCTTCTCGGCGGCGATCAGCGCGCCTAGCAGGACGAACAGGACGACGAACGCGAGCTGGAGATAGGCGGTGCGGATGTCGCGGCTGACCGCCGCGGACACCTTGTCCTCGTCGATGCTGGCAATCAGGCGGGCATTGGTGCCGGCGATGCGGATATAGCTCACCGCGCGGCGGGAGCCGTCGGCGGCGAGGAAAGACAGTGAGCCCTCGTCCTGGTCCGACCGCAACGCCTTGTCGGCGATCGCCGACATCAGCGGCATGTTGTCGAGCGGACGGCCGATCGCGCTGTGCTGGTCGGCCGGCGCGGCGAGCACGGTGCCGGCGCTGTCGACCAGCACGGCGGTGATGCCGGCACGGCCGCCGAGATTGCTCATGACCTTCGACATCCAGTCGAGGTTCACGGTGGCGAGCACGACGGCATCCGCCACACCGCTGAAGGCCGACACCGGATAAACCGCCATCACAGTCGGCGACAGCACGGGCCGCGACAGGATGAAGTCGCTCAGCACGAAGCGGCCGGTTTCCTGCGCCTGCTGGAAGTAAGGCCGGTCGCTGAGGTCGAGGCCGACATACATGTTGTTGGTGGCGCACTGGATGCGTCCGTCCTGGCCGGCGATCAACAGCGTGCGGATCCAGGGAAGGTTCGACGGCAGGCTCGCGCGCAGCACGTCGCAGCTCTTGCTGATGCCGCCGGCGGAGGCGCGGATGAAGGCTTCAGATTTCAGGATGGTTTCGACCGACGAGATCACTTCACGCTGCGCATCGGCACTGTGTCTTGCAATGGTGGTGAATTCGGTCGCGGCCTGCGCGATCTGCCGCGCGCGCGTGTCCTCGAGCGAACGGATGCGCTCGAACATCAAAGGCGTCACCAGAATCACCGCGAGCAACGCAAGCCGTGCCCGGATTCCGAGAACCTGCTTGAGTTTCACTCGTTTGCGGTTGAAACTGACGTTTGCCATCTTCGCTGCCCACCCCATCGGCCAAGGTAAAGCGAAGGGTTCAAAAACTCTTTCTTGAACTCGGTAAAATTAGAACTAGCTCCGCAACAATCCAGTCCGAACCGACGTCATGACCGAAACCAACGCCGCGCCGGTAACCGGCCATTCACCAAACGCGCTCGCCGCGGTCGAAGCCGAAATTGTCCGCGCCTGCAAGGAAGCGCGGCGCGATCGCGCCTCGGTGACGCTGATCGCGGTGTCCAAGACGTTCGCCGCGGATGCAATTATCCCGGTCATCGACGCCGGACAGCGCGTATTCGGCGAAAATCGGGTGCAGGAGGCCAAAGGCAAGTGGCCCGCGTTAACGTCCGCTTATTCCGGCATCGCGCTGCATCTGATCGGGCCGCTTCAGTCCAACAAGGCGAAGGAGGCGGTAGCACTGTTCGATGCCATCCATTCGGTCGACCGCCCGAGCATTTGCCAGGCGTTAGCCAAGGAAATCGAATCCCAGAACAGGCACCCGGAACTGTTCGTCCAGATCAACATCGGCGAGGAGCCGCAGAAGGCCGGCATCGCTCCCGGCGAGGCCGATGCCTTCATCGCGAGCTGCCGCGACAGCTACGGGCTGACGATCTCCGGGTTGATGTGCATCCCGCCGGTCGACGAGCCGCCGGCGGCGCATTTCGCGCTGACCGCCAAGATCGCGGAGCGCAATGGATTGAAGAAGCTCTCGATGGGCATGAGCGCGGATTTCGCCACCGCGATCATGCTCGGCGCCACCCATGTGCGCGTCGGGAGCGCGATCTTCGGGCATCGGTAAGAGTCGTCATCGACGGCCGCGCCCAGCAACGGCGTTCGAATTCGTCATTGCGAGCGCAGCGAAGCAATCCAGAGTCTTTCCGCGGTGACAGTCTGGATTGCTTCGCTGCGCTCGCAATGACGGCGGTGTGTGAGGCCGCCTCTACGCAAACCCCACCGACACCTTCCCCAGCACACCAAAGTCCACCGCGAAATGATCGCCGGCCTGGATCGGCAGCGGCGGATGGCACGTGCCTGTCGTCACCACCTCCCCTGCCCGCAAGGTGATGCCGAGCCCACGCAGCTCGTTGGCAAGCCAGGCCAGGGCAACACGGGGATCGCCGAGCACGTTCTTGCCGTGGCCGAGATAGCGCTGGCCGCGCAGGGTGATCTGCGGCCGCTCCTCGACGAGATCCATGGCGCGCCAGTTCGCAGTCGTCGTGGCGCCCAGCACGAACAGATGCGCGCAGGCATTGTCGGCGATGAGCTGCGCCTCGCCGGCGCTGGCGAAATCGCCAAAGCGCGAGTCGGGAATCTCGATCGCGGGATGCAAGGTGTCGACGGCGGCGAGCACGTCGTCGACACTGTACGGCGTCGCGCGCGGCGGCAGATCGCGGCCCATGCGAAAGGCGAACTCAGGCTCGCCGACGCGCATCTCGTTGCCCTTCATCGACGCCGTGCCGCCGTCGGCGATCACGGTGTCGCTCATGATGCGGCCGGCCAGCGGTCCCGCGACGTTGATGTGCTTCTGTCCGGCCTCGCTTGTGGCCGCGATCTTCCAACCGAACAGTTTTCCAAGCGATTGGCTTTCGAGGACGGCCTGGATGGCATAGCCATCGGCGCGGCTCTGCGGCCGCAACCGCGGCTCCAGCGCGTCAAACTTGGTGCAGTCGCGCCAATGTTTGACCAGGGCCTGCGATGCGGCGGCGATCTGATCCTTGTCGAGCATGTGCCCTCACCCGATGATGATTCTTGTTCTTGGTCCCAGTCGCCGCAGCAATTGCAGCATCGCCGCTTTGGTCATCGAGACGCAGCCCGCGGTCGGCCCGAAATTGTCGCGCGCCAGATGCAAAAACACCGCGCTGCCGCGGCCGGCGATGCGCGGTCTGGTGTTGTGGTCGATTTCGATGATGAAGTCATAGAGATGGTCGGTCCGCTTGAGACGGTCACCGCCCTGCTCCGGTCCGAGCCGGATCGCCTGATTGTAGTGGCGATCTCCGGCGTCCTCGCACCAGGCGTCCGTGTCACCGATGGTCCGGGCCGGAAGAAAGGTCCGCGGACGGCTGTGGCGGTCGCCCCGCCACCATAATTGCCTGGGACGGAAGCTGCCCCTGGGGGTGCCGCCATCGCCCTCGCGCTTGTTTGCCAGGATTCCGCCCCGCCCCAGCGCCACCGGGATCGTCAGCCCGCCGGCCGTCAGCCAGCCCCGGCGCGGATTCCCGGCGGCAGGTTTAACGCGGATCGCCTGAACCGGTCCGGAGCTTCGATTCCTTGGGTAACTAACTGAAGCTGCTTTGTTTTTCATGTGAACGTGCGATGTCGAATTCATTACAGGACATTCATCAAAACGGCCTGAGATTTTGAGTTAGAGTGGTTCTGGCTTGTGAATCGGTAACAGCCCACTACTTCAACACGAACAACAATAATAACGGCGACCCCCCTAACTTTCCCTCGCGGCTGGGTGCAGCATGCATGCGCGCCGAGCCGGACTCCAAAAGGATGACCCCCTATGGCCAATGCCCGCAAGATCCTCATCGTGGATGACGATACCGATCTGCGCGATACGTTGGTGGAGCAATTATCGCTGCACGAAGAATTTGAGGCCTCCGCCGTCGATACCGGCGCCAAGGGCGCGAGCGCCGCGAAGGCTAATGCCCCCGATCTCGTCCTGATGGATGTCGGCCTGCCCGACACCGATGGCCGCGAGGTGGTTCGTTCCTTGCGCAAGGGCGGCTTCAAGGCCCCGATCATCATGCTCACCGGGCATGACACCGATTCCGACACGATTTTGGGGCTGGAATCCGGCGCCAACGACTACGTCGCAAAACCCTTCCGTTTCGCCGTGCTGCTGGCCCGCATCCGCGCCCAGCTCCGCCAGCACGAGGCGAGCGAGGACGCGGTGTTCTCGGTCGGCCCCTACTCCTTCCGCCCGGGCTCGAAGATGCTGACCGCGGCCAATGCCCGCAAGGTCCGGCTCACCGAGAAGGAAACCGCCATCCTCCGCTTCCTCTACCGGGCCGGCCAGATGCCGGTCTCGCGCGAGACCCTGCTCCAGGAGGTCTGGGGCTATAATTCCGGCGTCACCACCCACACGCTGGAAACCCACATCTACCGCCTCCGCCAGAAGATCGAGAAGGACGCCGCCAACCCGGAAATCCTGGTCACGGAAGCCGGTGGCTACAAGCTGGTGCCGTGATACGCTTTGGGGGCGTGCGAATCGTTTTAGATCGCATGCCCTTTGAGCCCCGGACCTGAATGTCAATCGACGACGACGTAGCGCTTCTCGAGCGTGTCCCGACACTGCGCTTGTTGGGAGACGCGTCGTTGCGCATGCTGGCGATTGGCTCCGAGCAGCGTAATTTCGTCCGCGGCGACGTCCTGTTCAATCTCGGCGACGAAGCCGATGCCGGCTACGTGGTTCAACGCGGCGCCTTTCGGGTCGATGACGGCGCCGGCGCGGAGATGATCGCGGGTCCCGGCGCGCTGATCGGCGAGCTCGCGCTGGTGGTGCCGATGAAGCGGCCGTCGAGCGCGGTCGCGCTGGAGCACGCCTCCGTCATCCGCGTCGCGCGCAGCCTGTTTCAACGCGTGCTCGAGAGTGATCCCGCGGCTGCGGTGCGTCTGCGTGACGAATTCGCGGTGCGCTCCAGCCAGATCGCGAGCGATATCCTGATGGCGGGCGCGAAGCTGACGTCCTGAGTGATCCTCTTCGTAGCCCGGATGGAGCGAAGCGTAATCCGGGGAAGTCTTTCCGTATTCGCGAATCCCGGATTGCGCTGCGCTCCATCCGGGCTACGGGCTACGGGCTTCCGAGATTACACGTCCAGCGTCACCGTCACCGGCACGTGGTCCGACGGGCGCTCCCAGCTCCGCGCGTCGCGCAGGATCTTGAAATCGCTGACCGCGTCCTTCAATGCGCGCGAGACCCAGATGTGGTCGAGCCTGCGGCCGCGATCACCGACGGTCCAGTCGGCGGAACGATAGCTCCACCACGTATAGACCTTCTCCGACATCGGAAAGCGCTCGCGCGCGACGTCGACCCACTCACCGGCTGCCAGTGCGGCTTGCAGCTTCTCGGTCTCCACGGGCGTATGCGAGACCACTTTCAGAAGCTGCTTGTGCGACCACACGTCGTTCTCGTGCGGCGCGACGTTGAGATCGCCGACCAGGATGTGGCGATCCTCCCCGCGCGGATGCAGCGGCTCGCAGGCCTTCATCTCGTCGAGGAAGCACAGCTTGTGATCGAATTTTTCGTTCAGCGCGGGATCGGGAATGTCGCCGCCGGCGGGCACGTAGAAATTATGCAGCACCAGCGGCTTTGCGATGCTGGCCTTCTCGCCGAACGAGACCGAGATGTGGCGCGAATCCACCTTGTCGCAGAAGGTGCGGATGTCTTTCGATTCGAACGGAATCTTCGAGACGATGGCGACGCCGTGATAGCCCTTCTGCCCGTTCAGCGCGACATGCTCGTAGCCCAGCCGCTTGAAACGCTTCAGCGGAAAGGCATCGTCGATGCACTTGGTCTCCTGGAGGCACAGCACGTCCGGCCGCGTGCTCTTGAGAAACTTCGCGACCAGGTCGATGCGCAGCCGCACCGAGTTGATGTTCCAGGTTGTCAGGGAAAGACGCATGAGGGATGCGTCTTAGCAAGCTCTCGTAGCGTGGGCAAAGGCGCAAAGCGCCGTGCCCACGTCTTTTCGGTTTGGAGCGCGATTGGTGGGCACGCTTCGCTTTGCTCACCCTACGGCACCTATCCCGGCGATGGGCCGTAATTGGTGAAATCGATCTTGAACATGGCAGGATCGAGCTTCTTGCCCGCATCGAGATTGTAGACCGCGATCGTGGTGTCGTAGCCCTGCGGGTCGGTGACGGTCCACTGCTTCAACTGGCCGTCCTTGGCGCCGAACATCAGCAGGAGGCGGCTGGTGCCGACCAGCGCCTGCTTCTCCTCGATGGTGACGCTGACGAAGACGTCGTCGGCCGAGACGTTGACGACGTTGGTATCCTTCATCAGGTCGATGCGATCGGACAGCAGGAAGCGCAGCGGCGTCTGCGACAGCGGATAGACGTCTTGCGTGGCGAGCTTGCGGTCGCGCACCACCAGCGACGATCCGTCGGCGACGATGTCGATCGGGCTCGGCGCGTCATATTCGAAGCGCACCTTGCCGGGCTTCTGGATGTAGAAGTCGCCCTGCGTCTTGCTGCCGTCGGGGCCGACCTGGACGAAATTCCCGACCAGCGTCGAGAGCGAGGACAGATAGGCGCTGACCTTGGCCGCCTGCGCCTTCTGGTTGGCGTCGAAGGTCTGGAAGATGCTGGTCGGCACGTTGCGGCGCGGATCCGGGATGACCGGGTTCGGCGGCGTCTGGGTCGCGCCGGTGACAGCGGGGCCTCCGCCATCGCGGCCCTTCGGCGCGGGCTTCGGCACGGGCACGGTCTGCGCGAACGACGCCGCGGTCACCATCGCGGCGGTGACGAGAAGCACGCCGGCCATGCGCGCACTTCGCGCGGCGATGGTGGCAGCGAATCGAATGTCCGGATGTCTGATCAACGCGTCGTCCTGTGTGGCTGGGCGCCTTTTTAGCGTGATTTCGCCAATGCAGATATCGATTTTGCGTGAAATTATGTTCAGAGGCGGTTCGCCTCACATATGGCTGTCTTCTTCCTCGACCAGAATCTCGCGCTTTCCGGCGTGGTTGGCGGGTCCGACGATGCCTTCCAGTTCCATGCGCTCCATCAAGGACGCGGCGCGGTTATAGCCGATCTGGAGCCGGCGCTGGATGTAGCTGGTCGAGGCCTTGCGGTCGCGTTTGACGATGGCCACGGCCTGTTGGAAGAGATCGCCGCCGCCATCCGCGCCCATGCCGCTGGCGTCGAACACGGCGCGACCGTCCTCGTCCTCGGTCGGCTCTTCGGCCGTGACGGCCTCGAGGTATTCGGGCTGGCCCTGCGTCTTGAGGTGACGCACCACCTTCTCGACTTCCTCGTCCGACGCGAAAGGTCCGTGAACGCGGCTGATGCGGCCGCCGCCCGCCATGTAGAGCATGTCGCCCTGCCCGAGCAGCTGCTCGGCGCCCATCTCGCCCAGGATGGTGCGGCTGTCGATCTTGGACGTCACCTGGAAGGCGATGCGGGTCGGGAAGTTCGCCTTGATGGTGCCGGTGATGACGTCGACCGACGGGCGTTGCGTCGCGAGGATCACATGCAGGCCGGCGGCGCGCGCCATCTGCGCGAGGCGCTGCACCGCGCCTTCGATGTCCTTGCCGGCGACCATCATCAGGTCGGCCATTTCGTCGACGATGATGACGATGTAGGGCAGCGGGTCGAGCGAGAGCTTCTCTTCCTCGTAGATCGCCTTGCCGGTTTCCTTGTCGAAGCCGGTGTGCACCGTGCGCGTCGGTTCCTCGCCCTTGGCTTTCAACTCGAGCAGGCGCGTATTGTAACCGTCGATGTTGCGCACACCGAGCTTGGCCATGTTCTTGTAGCGCTCTTCCATCTCGCGCACGGCCCATTTCAGCGCGACCACCGCCTTCTTCGGGTCGGTCACGACGGGCGTGAGCAGATGGGGAATGCCGTCATAGACGGAGAGTTCGAGCATCTTCGGATCGACCATGATCAGGCGGCACTGGTCCGGGCGCAGCCGGTAGACCAGGCTGAGGATCATGGTGTTGATGGCGACCGACTTGCCGGAGCCGGTGGTGCCGGCGATCAGCATGTGCGGCGTGCGCGCGAGGTCGATGATCACGGGGTCGCCGCCGATGGTCTTGCCGAGGCAGAGCGGCAGCTTTGCAACCGTTTCGGTCGCTTCCTTTGCGATCAGCAGTTCGCGCAAATAGACCTTCTCGCGATGCGCGTTCGGCAGTTCGATACCGATGGCGTTACGGCCCGGCACGACCGCGACGCGCGCCGACAGCGCGCTCATCGAGCGGGCGATATCGTCGGCGAGCCCGATCACGCGCGACGACTTGATGCCGGGCGCCGGCTCCAGCTCGTACAGCGTGACCACGGGACCCGGATTGGCCTTCACGATCTCGCCGCGCACGCCGAAATCCTGCAGCACGCCTTCGAGCGCGCGCGAATTGGCTTCCAGCTCGGCCTTGCTGAGCGGCTGGCGATCGCCCGCCTTGGGCGCGGCCAGCACGGACACGGACGGAAGCTCGAACTTGTCGGAGGATTTCTTGGAAGCGGCCTTCGGTGCAGCCTTCTTGCGCGGGGCACGCGCGGCCGGCTCCTCCTCTTCCTCCTCCTCGTCTTCCTCTTCTTCGTGCTCGTCCTCGTCAATCTCGTCTTCGGACTGCGGCGAGATCGACGGCGCGGCGCGGCCGCCGCCGAGATTCGGCTCCTGGCGGCTGAACGCAACGACTTTGGTCTTCGGTCCGCTCGAGACCAGCGAGCGGTAAGCGGTGCCGAGCAGCCAGATCAGCCGGGCCTTCGTGCTCATCACTGCGTGGAACAGCCAGCCCAGCGAGACCGAGCCGCGATCGCTCTCCTCGTCTTCGTCGAGCGGCTTGTCGTCGTCCTCGATCTCCGTGAGCTCGTCGTCATGTTCGCGCGCGCCAAGGCCACAGGCGATCAGGAAGGTCGCGCCCATCGCGGCGAACAGGATCGTGCCCAGCACCATGCGATAGATCATGCCCGCCGGTCCGAAAATCACCGCGGGCGCGCGTACCAGCGCATCGCCGACCACGCCGCCGAGGCCGGTCGGCAGCGGCCAGGCGCCGCCATGCGGCCAGCAGCTGACGAAGCCCGCAGCGATCACGGTGCAGAGAATCCAGGAACCGAGCCGCAGCGCCTCGCGGTCGAACGGGCGATGGGTCATCATGCGCCAGCCCCACACCGCGACCGTCAGGACCAGCATGATCGCGCCGAGCCCGAGGATCTGCATCGCAAGATCGGCGCCGATCGCGCCGGCATAGCCGAGAATGTTGCGGATCGGCCGCGAGGTCGCGTGGCTGAGGCTTGGATCCTGCACCGACCAGGTCATCAGCGCGGCCGAGGCGACGCCGGACAGCACGATCAGGCCGAGACCGGTGAGCTCGCGCATACGCCGCGCCAACCCCTCGCGGATCGACGGTGGCAGATGGCCGACCAGTGGAATGACACGTTCGATTGCCGACATGCTCATGGGCCCCGCCTAACCCAGAGTCTCGACCAGGCGGTGCAGCGCCTGCGCCGTGGTCTCGCCATCCTGCACCAGCGCAAGGCGAATGAAACCTGCGCCCGGATTGAAGCCGTCGGGCTGGAGCCGCGCCAGATAACTGCCGGGCACCACGCGTACGCCTGCTTCCTTGAAGAGCCTGAGCGTGATCGACACGTCGTCGCCGAGCGCGGACGTGTTGAGCCAGACGCAGAAGCCGGCGTCAGGCCGGCGATAGCCGTAACGATCGCCGATGATCTGGTCGGCGAGATCGAACTTGATCCGGTAGAGCCTGCGGTTCTCCTCGACATGCGCCTCGTCGCCGTAGGCAACGGTCGCGACATGCTGGAGCGGCACCGGCACCTGCGGCGCCGCGATGTTGCGCAGCTCGAGGAACATGCCGATGAATCGTTTGTCGCCGGCGGCGAAACCGACGCGCAAACCCGGCAGGTTGGAGCGCTTCGACAGCGACTGGAACGCAACCACGCGGGTGAAGTCAGGGCCGGCGCATTCGAGCGCGCTGCCCGGGGCCTCGCGGGTGTAGATCTCGGAATAGCACTCGTCGCTGAGGATCACGAAGCCGTAGCGGTCGGCGAGCTGCTTCAACCGCCTGAAATAGTCGGGCTTGGCGACCGAGCCCTGCGGATTGGCCGGCGAGGCCAGATAGAACGCCACCGTGCGCGCCAGCGTCGCTTCGTCGATGGCATCGAGATCGGGCAGAAAGCCGTTTTCGACGGTGGTCGGCAGATAGACCGGCTCGCAGGCCGCGGCGCGGGCGCCGGCGCCATAGACCGGATAGAACGGGTTCGGCATCAGGATCGCGGGTTTGCCGGGGCGCGGGCCGACATAGCGCGCGGCCGCGATCGCGGCGAGGAACAGCCCCTCGCGGCTGCCATTGAGGACGAGAATCTCGTTCTCGGGGTCGAGCGGCCGCGGCAGCTTGAAGCGCGACGACAGCCAGGCGCCGGCTGCCTTGCGGAACGGGTCGGTGCCCTTGTTCGCGGGGTAACGGCCGAAATCGGCGATGTGCTTGGCCAGCACCGGGCCGACGAAATCAGGCACGGGATGCTGGGGCTCGCCGACTGCAAGCGTAATCAAGGGCTTACCCGGCTGATGGGGTGCCAGCAGCTCGTTCAGCCGGACGAAGGGCGAGCGTTCGCTATCGGAGCTTCCACTGTCCTGCGGCGCACGGGATGAAGCGGTTATAGCCATTCTGGACGCCAGCACTCTTGGAACAGCCGGTCGCACCAAGGCGCCGGCGGGAAGCGGTTCAGTTCACCATAGATAGGGCGAGGTTAAGACGCGATTAACCATCGGCTTTCCGCGCCATCAAGAGTCATTTCCGTGACCCAGATTTGAGGTCCGGCCCGTCCGGAGGAGGAAAATGAGGTCGGATACGACGGATACGGGGCGGGCCCGGGTCCCGTCATGGCCGGGCTTGTCCCGGCCATCCACGGCCTTCCTGGCACGCCCAAGAACGTGGATGCCCGGGCCTTCGCCTCGCCGAAGCGGGCTTCGGCCGCGCAGGCGGGACGAGCCCGGGCATGACGAGTCTCTCGGGATGGGCGCGCTCAATGCCCCGGCAGCTTCTCGAACCTCGCCATGCCCGCGGGGATCGCATGAAACTCCTGCTTGTCGCAGGTGTAGATCGCCATCTGCGGATGGAACTGCTTTGGCTCGTCCAGGGTGCCGACCTTCAGGATCGCCGCGGGCAGTCCCGGAACCTTGGTCACCAGATGGGTGCCGCATTCGGCGCAGAATTCGCGCGTGACGGCGCGTTCGAGGTCCTTGCGCGTGAACTGCTTGGGCTGCCCGGTGATGTAGCTGAAGCCGGCCACCGGCATCGCGATGAAGGTGTTGGGCGCGCCGCCCGAGATGTACTGGCACTCGCGGCAATGACACTGGGCCTGCATCATCGGATCGCCCTCGGCCACGTAGCGCACTTCGCCGCAATAACATCCGCCTTCCAAACGCATGACGACCTCCCGATTTGTTTTTCGTTGTGGTCGATATTTCTGCGCCGGCAATCTGGAATGGCAATCTTTTTCTTTGTCGCGCAGAACAAAAGACGGCCAAAAGAAAGGGGCTCCAACTTGCGCTGGAGCCCCTCAACAGTCTGGGCATTGCCGGGTATGTGCCCAAACCGTAGTTGTGGACGCGATCCCCGAGGAGATCGCGTCCGGGAGGAGAGTTACATGTTGTAGGCGCGCTCGGTGTGCTCGGTGATGTCGAGGCCTTCACGCTCGGTCTCGACATTGGCGCGGAGGCCAACGATCACATCGACGACCTTGTAGAGGATCGCCGAACCGATGCCCGACCACACCAGCGTGGTGCAGACGCCCCAGAGCTGGGAGGTCATCTGCGCCGCGAAGTCGTAATCGGCAACCTTCGGCGGGATCGCGGTGTAGTCGATGATGCCCGCACCACCCAGCGCCGGATTGACGAGGATGCCGGTGCCGAGGGCGCCGACGATGCCGCCGATGCAGTGCACGCCGAACACATCGAGGCTGTCATCGTAGCCGAGCGCGTTCTTCACCACGGTGCAGAAGAACAGGCAGACCACGCCGACCACGAGGCCGAGGACGATCGCACCCATCACGCCGGCGAAGCCGGCGGCAGGCGTGACGGCCACGAGGCCCGCGACAGCGCCGGAGATGACGCCGAGCACCGACGGGTGACCCTTCACGATCCACTCCGCGAACATCCACGACAGCGCGGCGGCCGCGGTGGCGACGAAGGAGTTGGTCATGGCGAGGGCAGCGCCGCCGTTGGCTTCGAGGTTGGAGCCGGCGTTGAAGCCGAACCAGCCGACCCAGAGCAGCGAGGCGCCGATCATCGACATGGTCAGCGAGTGCGGGGCCATCAGCTCCTTGCCGTAGCCGACGCGCTTGCCGATCAGCAGAGCGCCGACGAGACCTGCGATGCCGGCGTTGATGTGCACCACGGTGCCGCCGGCGAAGTCGATCGCGCCCTTCTTGAAGATCCAGCCGGCGTCGGCGTTGATCTCGTCGAGCTTGGCCTGCGCCGCGGTCTTCGCAGCCGCATCAGTAGCAGCAGCAAGTGCCTTGGCAGCGTCCTGGATCATGTCCGGGCCGGGCCAGTACCAGACCATGTGCGCGATCGGGAAGTAGATCAGCGTGACCCAGAGCGGGATGAACAGAGCGATCGCCGCGAACTTCATGCGCTCGGCGAAGGCGCCGACGATGAGGGCGGGCGTGATCGCCGCGAAGGTCATCTGGAAGCACATATAGATGAGCTCCGAGATGTTGGCGTCGACCGAGAAGGTCGCGGCCTTCGAGTCGGTGGTGACGCCCATCATGAAGGCCTTGGAGAAGCCGCCGATGAAGTCGGAGCCGCCGGTGAAGGCGAGGCTGTAGCCGTATACGGCCCAGATCACGGTGACGACGCAGACGGTGTAGAACACCTGCATCAGCACCGAGAGCATGTTTTTAGAACGGACGAGACCGCCGTAGAACAGCGCGAGGCCGGGGATCGTCATCAACAGCACGAGCACTGTCGATGTCAGCATCCAGGCGTTGTCTCCCTTGTTGACCGTTGGCTCGGCATAGGCCGCGGTCGCAGCGAACATGCCGACTGCGAGAGCCGCCAATCCCGCGCCATAGGGACGCTTAAACGTCATTTTATTCACTCCTGATTGGTAAAGGTTGAGCGCGAAATCAAAGGGCCGCGGCATCGGCCTCGCCGGTGCGGATGCGAACCGCATGGTCGAGGTTGATGACGAAGATCTTGCCGTCGCCGATCTGTCCGGTTTTCGCGGCGGACGTGATGGCGTCGATTGTCTTGTCGACCTGGTCGGAGGCGACAGCGACTTCGATCTTGATCTTGGGCAGGAAGCTCACGGCATATTCAGCACCGCGATAGATTTCCGTATGGCCTTTCTGGCGGCCATATCCCTTGACTTCCGTCACCGTGAGACCGTGAACGCCGATGGCGGTCAGGGCGTCACGGACTTCTTCCAGCTTGAATGGCTTGATAATCGCCATAACAATTTTCATGGGTCCTATCCCCGCTTGGGCCCGGTCCGGACATGGCCGGGCGTTTCTCGACTGGTTCGCCACGAGGGAGAAGTTCACTACGCGGGCACAGCCAGCACCCTTAGAATCAAATGCCGTGCCAGATCGGGCGCGTTGCCTAACGGACTATGAAAACGGGTGTTTTCGCGTTTGCCGCGTGTTGCGGTGCAGTGCGCTATTACGTCGCGCTCAAAACGTGGTCACGCCTGATCAAAAAGCAGGCACGACAGGCTGTCGACACAATTGCTGCTCACGTGTCGGGCAGCAAGAAGGTATTTAATTACAGAAGAAGCCTGACAAAGGCCCCGCCGCCCTACGAAATATCGAACCGGCCCTCGGCGTGCTCACGGGATGCGCGCAACCGGCCTGGACCGTCAGGCGGCCTCGCGCTCCGCAAAGACCCGGTCGATCAACCCCCATTCGACCCCGTGCTGCGCGGTCATGAAGTGGTCGCGGTCCAGGGTCCGTTCCACCTCCGCCTCGGTGCGCCCGCAATGCTGCGCGTAGAGCCGGGTGATGCGCCGCTTGGTCTCCTGCATTTCGTTGGCATGGATCAGGATGTCGGACGCCTGGCCCTGGAAGCCGCCGAGCGGCTGATGCACGTGAAGGCTCGCATTGGGCAGCGCGGCGCGGTGACCTGGCTCGCCGGCCATCAGCAGGAACGAGCCCATCGAGCGCGCGGTGCCCATGCACAGCGTATGAACCGGCGCCTTGATGAACTGCATGGTGTCGTACATGGCGAGACCAGAGGTGACCACGCCGCCATAGGAGTTGATGTAGAGATTGATCGGCCTGTTCGGATTCTCCGCCTCCAGGAACAACAATTGCGCGCAGACCAGTCCGGACATCGCATCATTGACCTCGCCGTTGAGGAAGATGATGCGCTCGCGCAGGAGCCGCGAATAGATGTCGAAGGATCGCTCGCCGCGGGCGGATTGTTCGACAACCATAGGGACGAGCTGAAGCATGTCGCGCATTGGCGACCTCCATGTCTGCAGATGATGAAGTGTTGTTGGTGTTAGGCGGCCGCGCGCATCAAGCAGCAATTGCTGTTGGCCGGCTGCGGCAGCTTTATGCCGATATCGCAGGCTTGCTGGATGATGCGGAAGCGGGTGCCGCCGTCCTCGTTCGGCTCGATCCGGAAGATGACGTGGCTCTCGCGAAACGGCGGCTCTGAATCGCGAAGCCGGTAGCGCACCTCTTCGCCCGGGATCGATGATTCCGGCTCGGCGCCCGCAAGGTCGCAATCCGGCAGCCAGCGCTCGCGCAAGGCCGGAATGGTCACGGCGCGCCAGACCTTTGCCGGCGGCGCATCGAAATCATATTCAAGTACCAGGGCTTCGTCGGGACGATCAGGCTTCGCGGCGTCGCTCATTGATCCCAGTCCTTATTGATCCATGTCCTTGAGGAGATCGGCGAGTGCTTCCATGCGCTTCGGCCAGTAGGCACGGTAGCGCGCAAGCCAGGCCCCGATGGCCACGATTCCTTCGGGATCGACTTCGTAATTCACGAAGCGGCCCTGCCGCTGTTCGCGCACGAGGCCTGCCGCACGCAGCACCGAAAGATGCTGCGACATCGCCGGCTGGCTGATCTCCAAACCGTCGCGCAAAGCGCTGGCATTCAGGCTTCCGCCAGCGAGCTTCTCAAAGACCTTTCGGCGCGTCGGGTCAGCCAGCGCCTTGAAGATGTCGGCTTCGATCATGCCAACACATAAGCATGTACTTATGTGTCGCGCAAGCCCCGATTACTGAAGCGCTTCCCCGTGCTGCGAAATGTCCAGTCCCTCCAGCTCGTGCTCACGGGATACGCGCAAGGGCACGAACAGGGCGACCAGCTTCAGCAGAACGAAGCTCACGCCGGCGGCCCAGACGAAGGTGACGGCGACCCCGTAGAGCTGGATCAGCAATTGCTGCGGATGGCCCTCGACCAGGCCGGCGGTGCCGCCGATCGCGCTGGTCGCGAACACGCCGGCCAGCAGCGTGCCGGTCAGGCCGCCGATGCCGTGGACGCCGAATACGTCGAGAGAGTCGTCATAGTTGAAGCGGTGCTTGAGCCAGGTGCAGGCCCAGTAGCAGACCGCGCCGGCGACGATGCCGATGACGATGCCATGCCAGGGCGCGACGAAGCCCGAGGCCGGTGTGATCGTGCCGAGCCCGGCGACAGCGCCGGAGATCATGCCGAGCACCGAAGGCTTGCGCCGGGTCGACCATTCGATCGCGCCCCAGGTCAGCGCGCCGGAGCAGGCCGCAAGATGCGTCGCGATGATCGCCAGCACCGCGCGCGAATTGGCCGCGCCCGCCGAGCCGCCGTTGAAGCCGAACCAGCCGACCCACAATAGGCCGGTGCCCATCACCGCGAGCGACAGATCAAACGGCGACAGATTTTCGGTGCCGTAGCCGTGGCGGCGGCCCATCACCTTGGCGGCGACGAGGCCGGCGGTGCCGGCCGACAGATGCACGACGAGGCCGCCGGCGAAATCCAGCACGCCCATGCTGGCGAGGAAGCCGCCGCCCCACACCCAATGCGCCAACGGAATGTAGACGAAGATGAACCAGGCGACCGAGAACACCAGATAGGCGGAGAATCGCATCCGGTCGGCGACCGAGCCCGCGACCAGCGCCACCGTGATGATGGCAAAGGTCATCTGGTACAGCATGAACAGCGCTTCCGGGATCGTCTTCGCCGCCGGATTGACGCTGTCCATCGTCATCCCCGCGAGGAACCAGCGGTCGAGCGTGCCGATCCACGGCCCGTCGCCGACGAAGCAGAGCGAATAGCCGAACGCCACCCAGAGGATCGAGATCATCGTCACCGCGGCGAGGCTCTGCGCCATGGTGGCGAGCACGTTCTTCTTGCGCACCATGCCGGAATAGAACAGCGCCAGGCCGGGGATCGTCATCATCAGCACCAGCGCGGTGGCGACGATCATCCAGGCGGTGTCGGCGGTGTTGATCTCGGAGCCCGCGGCCTGCGCAGGCGCGGCAATGATCGACATAAATCCGGCCGGCGCAGCCACAACGGCCGCGCGGCGCAACAATCCCGCCATGTCATTTCCCCCAAGCATAGTGATTGCGTCGCACGCTGTGGCGTCGTTGCCCGGTGCGATCGAAGAAGTTTTCTTAAAGCGCGTCGCTGTCGGTTTCGCCGGTGCGGATGCGCAGCGCGTGGTCGATCGGCGTGACGAAGATCTTGCCGTCGCCGATCTGGCCGGTGCGCGCCGTCGCGGTGATCACGGCGACCGCCTTGTCGGCGACGTCGGAGGCGACCGCGATCTCGATCCGCAGCTTTGGCAGGAAGTTCACGACATACTCCGCGCCGCGATAGATCTCGGTATGACCCTTCTGGCGGCCGTAGCCTTTCACCTCGGTCACGGTCATGCCGTGGACACCGATCGCGGTCAGCGCCTGGCGGACTTCATCGAGCTTGAAGGGTTTGATGATCGCGACGACGAGTTTCATGGTCAGGCCTATTCCCCGGGGATGCGCCGCGCCGTATGTCCCCGGCGCCGCGTCAATCTGGCATCTTTCCGGGCAAATGGCATAAAAAACTTGCAGACTGAAGCGGAAAAACGTTTGGCCATGTGAACCGCCGCCTCTGTACAGGGCATCCGTTCATCCTTCACAATGCGTTTTTGGCATGGATGCGGTGAACCGAAGCGTCCCGGCCGGTACAAAGTATGTTTGAGGGGGACGCTTTATGGCGAGTTGGTTCTACGCATCCGAGGGCAAGCAGCAGGGGCCCTATCCGGAAGGGCAATTCCGCGACCTGGTCGCGCAGGGAATTGTGCGCCCGGATACGCTGGTGTGGTCCGAGGGCATGGCCGGCTGGCAGAAGGCCGCCGAAATCCCCGGCCTGATCGGCGGCGGCGGTGCGCCCCCGATGATGCCGGCCGGCGGACCGCCGATGATGGGTGGCGGTGGTTACGCTGGCGCCGGCTACGCTGGTGGCGGCGGCGCCAGCGGAGGAGCGCTGGCGGTCGATTTCGGCATCCTCGAGTTCACCTGGCGCAGCATCGTGATGCTGATCGGCATGTGCTTCATCATCCCGATCCCGTGGGTGTTCGTCTGGTACACGAAATGGATCGTGTCCTGCGTGAAGGTGCCCGGGCGGCCCAATCTCAGCTTCACCGGCAATGCGATGACGCTGGTGCCCTGGTTCTTCGGATTCATCGTTCTGGCGATCGTGATCGGCTTCATCGGCAGTGCGCTGCTGAGCAATCTGCTGTTCATCGCGCAGATCGTGCTCTACTGGCTGCTGATCAAATGGATGGTCGCAAACCTCGCCTCCAACGAGCAGCCGCTCGGTCTCAGCTTCACCGGCTCGGTCTGGGCCTATATCGGCTGGAACCTGCTGTTCGCGATCTCCGTCATCACCATCATCGGCTGGGCCTGGGTCGCCGCGGCTCAGATGCGCTGGTTCTGCCGCAGCATCGAAGGTACGCGCCGTGAGATCGTCTTCAAGGGCAGCGGTCTCGGGATTCTCTGGCGCGGCATCGTCGCCGCGATCCTGTCCAGCTTGATCATCCCGATTCCGTGGGTGTATCGCTGGATCATGAACTGGTTCGCGTCGCAGACCGAGCTCGCTCCGCGCGGGTCGCTCGGAGCTTGATCGCAAATCCCGGGCGCGATGAACTCGCGCCTGGGTTCTAGGCCTTCCGCTCGCGCACCGAGCCTTCCTGCGCGACGGAGGCCACCAGCGTGCCGTCGGGCTTGAAGATCGAGCCGCGGGTCAAGCCGCGGCCGCCTCGTGCGTTCGGCGAATCCTGCGCGTAGAGCAGCCATTCGTCGGCGCGGAACGGGCGATGAAACCACATCGCGTGGTCGAGGCTTGCCGGCATCATGCGCTTGTCGAACAGCGTGCGGCCGTAGCGCGCCATGATCGCGTCGAGCAGCGAAAAATCCGAGGCGTAGGCGAGCGCGCACATGTGCAGCGCCGGATCGTCGGGCAACTTCGCCGCGGTCCTGATCCAGACGTGAATACG
This sequence comes from Bradyrhizobium sp. Arg816, assembly GCF_029989365.1. Taxonomy (GTDB): domain Bacteria; phylum Pseudomonadota; class Alphaproteobacteria; order Rhizobiales; family Xanthobacteraceae; genus Bradyrhizobium. The sequence continues at coordinate 265,496 of NZ_JAPRAQ010000008.1, forward strand.
GCCGTCGTCGATCTTCTCGCCGAAATAACGGCTGAGCTCGACCGGGCGCAGTTCGATCGGACGATCGGACTCGTAGTAGCGGCGGATGAATTCCGGCATCTCCTTGAACATCGGCTGCTTCGCCACCTCCTCCGCCGTGAGCTTCTCCGGCGGCGGCACGTCGGGCATCTTGTCCTGATGATCGAACGCGCTCTCCTCGTCGTTGTGGAACGACACCATGATCGAGAAGATCGCGTTGCCGTGCTGGATCGCGGTGACGCGGCGGGTCGAATAGCTCTTGCCGTCGCGCAGGCGCTCGACCTGGTAGATGATCGGGATCTGCGGATCGCCCGGCAGGATGAAATAGCAATGCAGCGAATGCGGCAGCCGGCCCTCGACCGTGCGGCAGGCCGCAACCATCGCCTGCCCGATCACCTGACCGCCGAACACCCGCTGCCAGCCCGTCTTCGGGCTGTTGCCGCGGAACAGGTTCACCTCGAGCTGCTCGAGGTCGAGGATCGAGATCAGGTCGATCAAGCTTTTGGACATGGATTGAACTTTCTTGCCGTCGTTCCGGACCTTGCTCCCGCGAGGCGCCCCGGAATGACACATTGGGGCCGTTCCGCCCTTGTTTCACCGCACTGTTTCGCCCAGCTCAAGTCTGCTAGCAAGACCAAGAGTTAGCCGGGATTTTGGTATGTCAGTACAGGGTAGCATTGTCATTGGTGGCGGCGCGTTTGCCGGCCTCGCGCTGGCCCTGGCGTTGCGCCAGGGGCTCGGGCCCGAGATTCCCGTCATCGTCGCCGACCCCGCGCTCGCGACCCGTCCGAGCCGCGACCCGCGCGCGACCGCGATCGTGGCCGCCTGCCGCCGCCTGTTCGAGGCAATCGGCGCCTGGGATGACGTCAGGGGCGAGGCGCAGCCGATCCTCGACATGGTCGTCACCGATTCAAAGCTGGAAGACGCCACCCGTCCGGTTTTTCTGAACTTTGCCGGCGATGTCGCGCCGGGCGAGCCCTTTGCGCATATGGTCGAGAACCGCCGCCTGATCGACGCGCTGGTGGTGCGGGCCGAGGCCGAGGGCATCGATCTGCGCGCCACGACGGTCGCGTCCTATGACGCGCGCCCGGAAGGCGTCGACGTGACGCTCGGCGACGGCAGCGTGATTGCGGCAAGCCTGCTGATCGCCGCCGATGGCGCGCGGTCGAAACTGCGCGAGCGCGCCGGCATCGTCACCCATGGCTGGGAGTACGATCAGTCCGGCATCGTCGTCACCGTCGGCCATGAGCGCGATCACGACGGCCGCGCCGAGGAACACTTCCTGCCCGCGGGTCCCTTCGCGATCCTGCCGCTGTCGGGAAAACGATCCTCGCTGGTGTGGACCGAGCGCCGCAGCGAGGCCGCGCGCATCATCGCCTTGAGCGACGAGGAGTTCCACGGCGAGCTGGAGCGCCGGTTCGGCCTGCATCTCGGCGAGGTCAAGGCGCTCGACAAGCCGCGCGCGTTCCCGCTGTCCTATTTCGTGGCGCGTTCCTTCATCGCCGAGCGTCTCGCGCTGGTCGGTGATTCCGCGCATGTCATCCACCCGATCGCGGGCCAGGGCCTCAACATGGGGCTGAAGGATGTCGCAGCACTGGCCGAGGTCGTGGTCGATGCCGCGCGGCTCGGCATGGATCTCGGCGGGGTCGACGTGCTCGAACGTTACCAGCGCTGGCGCCGCTTCGACACCATGGCGATGGGCGTTGCCACGAACTCGCTGAACTTCCTGTTTTCCAACCAGTCGACGCTGCTGCGCACGGTGCGCGACATCGGCCTCGGCCTCGTCGACCGCGCTCCGCCGCTGAAGAACCTCTTCATCCGCCAGGCCGCCGGCTTGACCGGTGAGATCCCGCGGTTGCTGAAGGGTGAGGCGCTGTAAGCGAGGATTTGCGCCGCAATGTCGTAGCCGGGATGGAGCGAAGCGTAATCCGGGACTGCTGCGTCGGCTTGGAGACTCCCGGATTGCGCTGCGCTCCATCCGGGCTACAAGATCCTCAATCGATCTTCCGCGCCTCTTCCGGCAGCATGATCGGGATGCCGTCGCGGATCGGGTAGGCGAGCTTGGCGCTGCGCGAGATCAGCTCCTGCTTTGCGGAATCGAACTCCAGCGGACCCTTGGTCAGCGGGCAGACCAGGATCTCCAGCAATTTGGGATCGACGCTGGTTTCGGGGCGTTCGGTGGGCGCGTTCATTGGGGTCTCCGAAGATCGCTTGCCTCTAGCACAGAAAATCGCGGTCGCCCATTGCGACACCAGAGCGTTTTCGAGCGAAGTGGGTACCGGTTCGCATAAAGAAAACGCGTCAAAATAAGAACTTAGGCAGAGACGATCCGCATGATCTCGTCGAGCAGGCCCTGGAGCCGCGCCGCCGGCACCGGCGTGCCCGACAAGGCAAAGCCCAGGAATGTCCAGTACAGGATCTGCGCGCGCGCCTGTGCCTTCGCCGGCTCGAGCCCCCGCATCGCAAGCAGCGTCTCGATATAGTCGATCCTGCGGCGGTCGATCGCGCGGACCGCGCCTTGCGCGGCCGCATCGAACGCCGCCCAGCTGCGCACGGCGCGCTCCAGGTCGAGCCGGGCGCCAAAGGATCTCCGCAGCAGCGCCTTCAGCGGCTCGTCGCCGGCAGCCTCGACGTCGGCGATGATCTGTTCGGCCGCGATCTCGCGCCAGCGCTTCAGGACTTCGGCGTGGAACGCGCCGAGATCGGCAAAATGCCAATAGAAGCTGCCGCGCGAGACGCCCATGGCTTTCGCCAGCGGATCGGCCTTCAGGGCCGTGAAGCCGTTTTTGGCGAGCGCCTTCAGGCCTTCCTTGATCCAGTCGTCGGCGGAGAGCTGCTCGGCCATGTCAGTTCCCGAAAGTTCGACCATACACTAGTGTATTGACAGGCGGAGGGCCAGCGCCTATCTCACCATACACACATGTATGGAGGCCTCGATGCGTGATCTCTTGCTCCAGTGCTCCGGCGTCCTGACCATTGTCGTGGCCCTCATTCACGGCCTCCTCGGCGAGACCAAGGTCTTTCCGCGCGCGACCATCGAGCCGGAACGGCTGCGCACCCTGATCCGCCTGGTCTGGCAGGCCTCGACAGTCGCCTGGATCGGCGGCGGCGTGCTTCTGATCGCGGCACCGTGGATGGGCTCGGAGACGGCGCGTCACTGGATCGTCGCGACCCTGGCCTGTGTGTTCGGCCTCTCCGCTTGCGCCAACGCCTGGGCCACGCGCGGACGCCATTTCGGCTGGATGATGCTGAGCGCGGTCGTCGTGCTGGCGGTCGCCGGCTATTAGAGCGTTTTCGAGCGAAGTGGATACCGGTTCGCGTCGAGAAAACGCGTCAAAACGAAAACCTAGAGCCCCGTTCCGATTTCATCGGAACGGGAACGGCTCTAGGTGCGGCGCATCGGAATTGCTCGCCATCGAACCTGTGAGGCGTAAGGCCGCAGCGACCGTCCAAATGCACGCTGCACGCGGAGAGCACTGATGTTTTTCGGACCGTTAGAATAACTCTAAAGCTGTCAGGCCCCGAACCGGATTGACTTCATCATCGCCTTTGCTTCCCTCGCTCCCGCTTCGCGCCACGCGCGCACACGACAGAGGAGGAGACGTTCGTGAAGGTCATTCGTGTTGTTGCAATTGCACTGACGGTCGGCATGGGTATGAGCTCGGCGGCCATGGCCGACGGGTTCAAGGATTGCACCAAGCTCGACAAGGCGTCGTGGAAGCCGGCCGCCGAAGCCGAAGCCAAGGCCAAGGCGCTGGGTTACGAAGTGCGGCGCTCCAAGATCGAAGGCTCGTGCTATGAGGTCTACGGCGTCAAGGAAGGCAAGCTCTACGAGCTGTTCTACAGCCCGGAAGACCTTAGCCTGAAGAAGACGGTTGCCAAGTAAGGATTCAAGCAAGGGCTTGAACAAGGCTTGAGGATAGTCACGGCTTGATCGACGAAGCGGTGCCAGAAACGCGCGGGGTGTCTGACGGGACCCCCGCGGATCGAACGGCTTCGCGGACGGTCGCAGTCTGGGACCTCCCGCTACGCCTCTGGCACTGGGCCCTCGCGGTCAGCATCTTGGCCGCGTGGTTCACGCCCACCGTCTACGATACCCTTCACCGCATCGTCGGCTATACGGTGCTCGGGCTTCTCGCCTTCCGCCTGGTCTGGGGTTTTCGGGGAAGCCGCTATTCGCGCTTCCGCATGGTCGGCGTCCGGCTTCGGGCCGCGCCACACTATCTCTGGAATCTACGCCGCGGCATGACCGGCCGCTATATCGGCCTCAATCCAGCCGGCACCTTGATGCTGGTGGCGCTGCTGCTGGCGATCGCCGTCTCGGCCATCACGGGGGCCATGTCGGTGACCGTCACCTTCTTCGGCCTGTGGTGGGTCGAGGACACCCACGCGATAGCATCCGACGCCGTCATCGTGCTGGCCGTGGTACACGTGCTGGGCGTCGTGCTGATGGGGCTTCTCCAGCGCGAGAACCTGATCCGCGCGATGTTCACCGGACGCAAGCGCATCCGGCATCACAACTGAGATCACTGCAACGGCGGATCGCCGCTGGTGCGCTTCTTGGCGAGATCCATCTCGGTCACCGCGATCAGGATTTCGGCGCGCGTCTTCAAATCCGGCGCCTCCAGCATGGCCTGCTTTTCGGCGGGGCCATAGGGCGACATCATCGCCAGCGCGTTGACGAGCGCCTCGTTGGGCGCGCTCTCGACGCCTTCCCAGTCGACCTTGAGATTGTTGGCCTTCAAGAAGTCCGCCAGCACGGTCAGAAGCGCCTCGCGATCGACCTCGTCCTCGCCCATGCGCGCGGTGAAGTCGTCGACGAAGGTGAAGAAGTCCACCTTGCACTGGCGGTAGGCGGTCAGCACTTCGAGCTCCTTGACCACCTTGAAGCGCGAGACGCCGGTGAGCTCGAGGATGTAGCGGCCGTCGCCGGATTCGGCGAGCTGGGTGATGCGGCCGACGCAGCCGACGCGGAACAGCGCCGGCCTGTCGGAATTCTTCGGCGAGTGTGCGACGTCGGGCTGGATCATGCCGATCAGGCGATGGCCGTCGCGCAAGGAATCGTCGACCATCGAAAGGTAGCGCGGCTCGAAGATGTTGAGCGGCATCTGGCCGCGCGGCAGCAAAAGCGCACCCGGCAGCGGAAATACCGGAATGATCTCCGGCAGGTCGGCGGGGCCGCGATATTCGATGTTGATCGGCATCTGGTCCCCCCTGATCTCGTTAGAGCATGATCCGGAGGACCGCGTCAGCGCAAAGTGTGAAGCGGTTTTCCGACAAGATCATGCTCCAACAATAACCCTTACGAAAACAGGATCGTCGACAAGCGCTTTCGTCCCTCGACGGTAGCATCATCCGTGCCACCCCAGGCCTCGAAGAATTGCACGAGCTGCTTGCGGGCGCCGTCGTCGTTCCACTTGCGGTCGCGCTTGATGATCGCCAGCAACTGCTCGGTCGCCGCCGCCCGGTTGCCCTGCGCATTCAGCGCGGTCGCAAGGTCGAAGCGAGCCTGATGATCGAGCGGGTTTGCGGCGACTTTCTGTTCCAGCTCGGCCACCGGCCCCAGCTGCTCCGCCTGCTCGGCGAGATCGATCGCGGTCTGCACGGCCTTCACGGCGGGGTCGTTGCGCTTGGATTCCGGCACCATGGCCAGCGTCTGCTTGGCCTGCTCCATCGCGCCGGAGACGGCGTAGCATTTCGCGAGTCCGGCAAGGGCCGCGATGTTGGTCGAATCGTGCTGCAGCACTTCGGCATAGATCTGCGCCGCGGCGGCGGCGTCTCCCTCGGCGAGCACCGCTTCGGCCTCTTGCAGGATCTCGGCGATATTGGGCTCGCCCGGCGCCGTCACGCCCTTGGTCACCTTTTCGATGAAGGCGTTGACCTGGCTCTCCGGCACGGCGCCCATGAAGCCGTCGGCCGGCTGGCCGTTGACGAAGGCGATCACGGCCGGGATCGACTGGATGCCCATCTGGCCCGGGATCGCCGGATGCTGGTCGATGTTCATCTTGACCAGCTTGACCTTGCCCTTGGCTGCCTTGACCGCCTTTTCCAGCACGGGCGTGAGCTGCTTGCAGGGGCCGCACCACTCCGCCCAGAAGTCGATCAGCACCGGCTGGCGCTTCGATTCCTCGATGACGTCCTTCACGAAGGTCTGGGTGGTGGTGTCCTTGATCAGATCGGCCGCAGCCGGGCCCGCCGCTCCGTTACCTTGGTCGATGATCGTCACGGGATCCCCTCGTCTGATGTCTGGAATGGCGGGTCTTTAGCACGTCGCCAATTCATATGCTTCGCTGTCGGCCCTAAAATTGGGCCGGGGCGGCCGAATTTCAATCCATGACGGCCGATTCGGCGGTTCGAAGGCGATTTTGGCCGATTTGGTCGGGTTCGGGGTCCATATGGGGCCTTCGAAACCGAATCTATGCTGCCGGTAGCTGTTGCATTCGCCGCCCGCTTTTGGCATACGACAGCCGTTGCCGGCGCGTCGTGCGGCCGACACAGGATGCGGGTGTAGCTCAGTGGTAGAGCACGACCTTGCCAAGGTCGGGGTCGAGGGTTCGAGCCCCTTCGCCCGCTCCAATTTTTCCCAAAGCATCCAGCCAAACCGGGTCAGGCCGTGGTTTTCCACGCCGCTGGCGGCTGTATTGGGTCCCAAATGACAATTCTGGTCACAGGCAGCGCGGGCCATCTCGGGGAGGCCGTTCTCCGTATGCTCCGGGGGCGCGGTTCTCCCGTACGCGGGCTTGATCTGAAGCCATCGCCCCTCACCGATGCCGTCGGCTCGATCGTCGACCCGGACTTCGCGCGGCGGCAGATGGAGGGCGTCACCGCCGTCATCCACACCGCGACGCTGCACAAGCCGCATGTGGCAACCCACGGCAAGCAAGATTTCGTCGACACCAACGTCACCGGCACGCTCAATCTGCTCGAGGCAGCCGTAGCCGCTGGCGTGCGCAGCTTCGTCTTCACCAGCACCACCAGCGCATTCGGCTCCCAGCTTCGACCCGAGGCCGGACAGGCCGCGGTGTGGGTCACCGAGGATCTGGCGCCGGTGCCGAAGAACATCTACGGCACGACCAAGCTGATGGCTGAGACTCTGTGCGAGCTGTTCTTTCGTGAGCGCGGGTTACCGGTCGTCGTCTTGCGGACCTCGCGCTTCTTTCCGGAGGACGATGACGATCCCGCGATGCGCTCGGCTTACCCGCTGGACAACGCACAGGCCAACGAGCTGCTCTATAGACGGCTGGATATAGCGGACGCGGTGAGCGCCCATCTGCTCGCCGTCGAGCGTGCGCCGAAGATCGGCTTTGCCCGTTACATCATCTCCGCCACCAGCCCGTTCGAGCCCCGTCATCTCGCGGCGCTCGCGCGCGACGCGGCCGGTGTCGTGCGCGAGCTCTACACGGACTGCGCGCAGCTCTATGCGGCGCGCGGATGGCGGCTATTCCCCGAGATCGACCGCGTCTATGTCAACGACCGCGCGCGGCGCGAGCTAGGCTGGCGGCCCGAATTCGACTTCGCGCATGTCCTGAACAGCCTGCGCGCGGGCACGGATTTTCGCAGCACGCTGGCCCGCGAGATCGGGTCGAAAGGCTATCACGACACGGTATTCGACGACGGACCCTATCCCGTCGCCTCGTAATCGCCGTCTTTGCCGTTTTGCTCGACGCAACAAGTGTCTGCCCGGCGTCGCCGGGAGCAGACCGGGGTGAGCCGTTCTACTGTTCATGGGGTTGTTTTCGCAATTTTGTACGCCCCTCCTGCTGCCTGCAAATCAGCCACGCGCCATTTTGATTCCGCGTTGCAGCGAGACCGTTATCGTCGCCGTGCAAATCTTCGTGGCATTCAGTCTCAATTTCCATTGAGTCTGACTGCAGTGCTCCCGACGCGCTTCTCACCGTCCGCAGATGTGCTAACCTTTTTGCATCTGTCGTCCTGACAGAGTCCGAACTTCGCCTCTCGACTAGCAAAACAAAATAACGTGCAGCCCTGACGGCTGCCTTAGGGGAGTGACGCGATGAAATTCCATCAAACCGTCTTTCAATCCGTCCTGGCGCTTGCAGCGGTTGCCCTTCTCGCGGGGACAAGTGCAGTCAGCGCGCAACAGCAGGACAAGAACCGCCAGCTGAAGAAATACGAATCCGGCACCAAGGAGTTCTGGACCCATCCGCCGGATGACTGGTTCCTCGGCGACGAGACCGAGGCGCAGAAGGGCCTCGCGCCGCCGTCGGGCCCGCCGACCGGCGCGTCGGAGGCCGAGCTCGCCGCGATGATGAAGAAGATCAAGCTGCCGGCCGGCTTCAAGATCGAAGTCTACGCGCCCGGCGTTCTCGCGGCACGGCAGATGGCCTGGGGTGACAAGGGCACGCTGTTCGTCGGCTCGTTCGGCCTCGGCAACGTCTATGCCATCAAGGACAACAACGGAAAGAAAGAGGTCAAGACCATCCTGAAGGGGCTGAACATGCCCACCGGTCTCGCCTTCAAGGATGGCGCGCTCTACGTCATCGCGGTCGACAAGCTGATCCGTTACGACAACGCCGAAGCCAATCTCGACAAGCTCGGCGACGGCAAGGTCGTCTATGACGACATGCCCTCCTATGCCGCGCATGGCTGGAAGTATATCGCGGTCGACAAGGAAGGCTGGTTCTACCTGCCGTTCGGACCGCCCTTCAACGTCGGCGTGCCCCCGACCAGCGTCTCGCAGATCCGGCGCGTCGATCCCAAGACCGGCAACGCCGAAATCTATGCGCTCGGCGTTCGCAACTCGGTCGGCGGCGACGTCGATCCGCGTACCGGCAAGTACTGGTTCACCGAGAACGCGCGCGACTGGATCAGCGACGATCTGCCCTCAGACAAGCTGAACATGATCTCGAAGATCGGCGAGCATTTCGGCTATCCCTACTGCCACCAGGGTGACCTGCTGGATACGAAGTTCGCGATGGGTCACAAGTGCTCCGAGTTCACGCCGCCCGTGCTGAATCTCGGTGCCCACGTCGCTCCGCTCGGCATGAAGTTCTATACCGGCGATCAATTCCCCGCCGAGTACAAGAACAACATCCTGATCGCCGAGCACGGCTCCTGGAATCGCCACAAGTACCAGGGTGGCAATATCACGCGCGTGATCGTCGGCCCCGACGGCAAGAACGCCAAGAAGGAGGTGTTCGCCTCCGGCTGGATCGAGGGCGACCAGGGCTATCTCGGCCGTCCCAACGACATCATCCTCGCCAAGGACGGCTCGATCCTCGTCGCCGACGACTGGGCCGGCGCGATCTATCGCATCAGCTACAGCAAGAAGTAGCGTAAGAGGACACGAGGCTGCGACCGGATGACGGCCGCAGCCTCTTTTGTTTGTGACAGGCTCGCAGCGGAACGCGTTCGTCGTGCCCGGACTTGATCCGGGCATCCATCAAAACGAGAAACCTCTTTGCAAACGGGATGGATTGCCGGGCCTACGCCAAGCAGGCGGGTCAAGCCCGGCAATGACAGTCGGAGAAATCAGCCATGCGAGCCGTTCGGTTTGGAATTCTGTCTGTGACGCTATCGCTCGCAGCACTTGCAATCGTCCGAGCTCAAGCCTCCGATAATGCCGCGATCCAGGAGAAGGCCGCCGTCTGCTCCGGCTGTCACGGCGAGAACGGCATCTCGCAGACGGAGAACATCCCCTCGCTGGCCGGCCAGCCCGATCAATTCATCCAGTGGCAGCTCGTGTTTTTCCGCGCCGGCTCGCGCAAGAACGACCAGATGCAGCCGATCGTCGAGGAGATCACCAACGAGGACATCCGCAATTTCGGCGCCTATTTCGCGCAGATGACGCCGCCGAAGGCAGCGGAAGACGGGGATCCGGACCTGTCGAAGAAGGGCGCGCAAGTTGCCGTCGGCCGCCGCTGCGCCTCGTGTCACACGGATAGCTTCGCCGGCACCAAGGCGGTTGCGCGGCTCGCAGGCCAGCGCGAGGAATATCTGGTCAAGGCGCTGCACGATTACAAGGCGGGCCAGCGCGTCGGCGGCGGCGTCGCCGCGATGGCGGATGTCGCCTATCACATGAGCGATGAGGAAATCACCGCCGTCTCGCACTATCTCGCGTATTTCAAATAGCGCTGAGCTACCCCGCCCGCTGCTTCTCGTACGCCTTCAGATGCGTATACGCGACGCGCAGCTTCGGCACCGGCACCTTGGCTGCATCGGCGCGCGCGATGAGGTCGCCGATGACGTGATCGGCCTCGACCGGCAGGCCCGCCTTGATGTCGCGGAACATGGATGCCGTCATCGGCGATCCCTCGGTGGTGAGGTTGCCCTTCACGCGCTCGAAGAACGGGCCGCCCGGCGTGTAGCCCGACGCGGTGGCGATCGCGCTGGTCTCGTCCAGCATGCCGAGCAAAAAGTCCCTGCCGCCGGGGGCCGCGAGGATGTTGCCGACGGAGGTTCGCATCAGGCTGGTGCTTGCGGCGAGCGAAGACAGGAACACCCATTTCTCCCACATGTCCTGCATGATGTTCTGGCTGGCGGCGGCGCCATTGATGCCGCTCTTGAAGGCCTCGTCGATCGCCTTGACCCGGTCCGAGAGCTTGCCGTCGCGCTCGCCGTAACTGAGCGACTGCATCGGCTGGAGCTGCACCACTTCGCGCTTCTCGTTCAAGGTTGCCGCGATGGCACAGAGGCCGCCGAGCACGCGCTCCTTGCCGAATTTTTCGTCGAGCGTGTCGAGATGCTTCATGCCGTTGAGCATGGGAATGATCGCGGTATCAGGCCCGACAGCGGCCGCGAACGACTTGATGGCGTCGTCGAGGTCGAACGCCTTGCAGCTCAACAGCACGACGTCGAATTTATCCTTGAGCGCGTCGGCCTGAACGGTCGGCGGATTCTTCAAGGTCACGTCGCCGTTCGGGCTCTTGATGACGAGGCCGGCGCTCGCGAGCTCGCCGGCGCGCCGCGGCCGGACCAGGAAGGTCACGTCGCGGCCGGCCTGCAACAGCCTGCCACCAAAATAGCCGCCGATGGCGCCGGCACCGACCACGAGGATACGCATGGGATTGTCCTTATTGTTGCTATTGGCGGTCTATCTATAGTCGTCATTGCGAGCGAAGCGAAGCAATCCAGAATGCTACCGCGATCACATTCTGTCGCCGGAGAACGAACGGACTACGTCTCCAGCACCATCTCCTCGACCTCGCGCAGCTGCTCCTTGCCGAAGAACATCTCGTTACCGACGAAGAAGGTCGGCGAGCCGAACGCACCGCGGGCAACAGCGTCCTCGGTGTTCTTGATCAGCTTGCCCTTGACCTCGGGCTCCCCGGCGCGCGCGAACAGTTTTTGGGCATCGAGGCCGGAGGATGCTAGCGCCTTCGCTGCGACTTCCGGGTCGTCCATCTTCTTCGGCTCGCGCCACATGTGGTGGAAGGCGGCCTCGACATATCTTTCGAACACGCCCTCGGCCTGTGCCGCGATCGCGGTCCGCATCAGGTTCAGCGTGTTGACCGGGAAGAAGGGATTCATGACGTAGGGCTGGACCTTGAAGCGCTTGACGAAGCGCTCGGTCTCGATCGCCTGGAATTCGCGCTTGTTCTTGATGCCGGCGAGCGTCTCGGCCGGCGACTTGTTGTTGGTCGACTTGAAGATGCCGCCGAGCAGGATCGGCACGTACTCGAATTTGACGCCGATGCGCTGCTCGATTGCCGGGATCGCGAGATGGCTGAGATAGGCGTTCGGGCTGCCGAAATCGAACAGGAATTGCGGGGCTGTGCGGGTCAAAATCGTTCTCCCTGACCTGGCCTTTGATCTGGCTTTTCATCCATTGTGGCGCAGCGCGCGCCACCGGTCCACCGTTTAATGATGGTCATAATATCTTGATGTTCCGGTCAGATCAGACGCCGGATCGCGCGCCTGCGCCACACCGTGAGGTAATAGCCCATCTGCAAAACGAACATGGCGCAGAACACGATCGGATAGGCGGCCCACACGCCCTCCAGGCCGATCGTACGGCTCAGGATCACAGCGGCCGGCAGCTCGATCGCGAGGATGGCGAAGATCGACAGCAGCATTGGCGTCAAGGCGACGCCGGCCGCGCGCATGGCTCCGGAAAACACGGTGGCCAAGCCGAACGGCACCGAACTCCACAGCGCGATGTGAAGCAGTCCCCCGGCGAGGTCGAGCACGGCACTGTCGGTGATGAAGAGGCCGAGCACGGCCCGCGGCGCCAGATAGATCAGCCCCACCAGCCCGCCGGTCAGGACGATGTTGAACATGAGGCCGGCGCGCACGATGCCATCGAGCAGCGTCCTGTCGCCGCCGCCGATGGCCTGTGCGCCGAGGATCGAGACCGCGATCGAAATCGACATTGCCGTGAACTGCGTGTAGCCCATCACCTGGTTGACCGCGCCATAGGCGGCGGTGGCGTCCGATCCAAAGCCGTTGACGAGTCCGAGCAGCACCAGCTCGGCGATCGCCATCACCACCATGCCGACCGCGCTCGGCAACCCGATGCCGAGGATCTTTCCGAGCACGGCACGATTGAGCCGCAGATGACGCAGCAGCGCGGCATCCGGTGCCAGTGCATGCGTCGTCCGCAGCAGATAGACGGCCAGCGCGATGAGTGTCAGTGCGTTGGCAATCGCGGCCGCCCAGGCCGGACTGGTGATGCCGGCGGCAGGTATCCCGAACGCGCCGCGGATCAGCATCGGCGTCAGGATCAGCCCGATGGTGGTCGACAAGGCCAGCGCCAGCAGCGGCGTCACGGCGTCACCGACGCCGCGGATCATCGCCGTCATCAGCAGGAAGACGAAGCCGAGCGGCATGGTGAGCAGCATGATGCGCGCATAGGCACTGGCCTGGTCGAGGATGTCCGCTGGCGTCGCGAGCATCGTCATCAGTTGCCGGCTGAAGAGGCCGCCGACCAAGGCAACCGAAAGCGAGAGCAGCAGGCCGATGGCGAGCGTCGTGCCGACGACGATCCTGATCCTGCCGTGCTCACCGGCGCCGAAGGCCTGGCCGATCAGCACAGTGGCGCCGGTGCTCAGGCCCATGACGAAGGCGAACAAGAAGAACACTACCGGGAAGAACGCCGACACCGCGGCGAGCGCGTCGACGCCGATCATCTGGCCGAGATAGACGTTGCTGACGGTCCCGAACAGCGATTGCAGCGCGTTGCTCAGCACCAGCGGCGCGAGGAAGCGGAGGAATGTCGTCCAGAGCGGTTTTGGCGCGGACATGGATAGGCCTTTCATCAGGGCGTGCGAAGCCGTTGCCGCGCGATGCACGCGCGGCTTGGCCGTCGATGGGGTGAGAGAAAGTGCTGCGCCTAAGCGCGGTCGCTGTAGGCGAGCTTGACGATGTGGTCGCGGACGTCGACCGGCCAGTCGGCGATCAGTCCGGTGAAGCGCCGCCGGTCATCCGCGAACAGAGCGCGCGAAGCTTCCTCGAACTGCGGCAGATTACCCGCCATGGTCGACATGAAGTGATAGGCCGCGTCACGCGCCTGCCGCTCGCGGTCCTTGTCGCCGCTGACGCGTCTTGCCTCGTCGACGAGCTTCCGTAGCGCAACCGAGGCGCCGCCCGGTTGCGCATTGAGCCATTCCCAGTGTCGCGGGAGCAGCGTCACCTCGCGCGCGACCACGCCGAGCCTGGGCCGGCCGCGCCCGCGCGGCTCGCTCGGTGGTGCGGTCTCCTCGACCGGGGGCGGGACAAGCTTCGCCACCCGCGCCAGCACCTCGCGATCCCCGCCGCGCAGATCGAAGTCGATCGGTCGGCCCGTGCCGTCCTCGAAGATGATGATGGGCTCGTCCGGCGGTGGCGCTATCCGCTTGACGACCAGCGCGACCTCTCCCGCTGGCCCGGACGCCAGGCGGCGATGGCCCTGGAAGGCTGTGAAAGTTCGCTGCATTGAAATCATTGCCATATTGATGACGCTGGCCATTTAATACCCGGGTAATTTGCTGACGCAATATACCCGGGTGAAATTATCCGTCTGGATGGCTCGACATTGCGTTCCCGGGCTGGCACGAACGCGCGGTCGATCGACCACGCCTAGCCTGGGGACCCCACCGATGCTGACCGTTCACCACCTCAACAATTCCCGCTCGCAGCGGGTGCTGTGGCTGCTCGAGGAGTTGGGCGTGCCCTACGAGATCGTGCGCTATCAGCGCCAGCCGGACATGCGCGCCCCGAAGGAGCTGCGCGCCATCCATCCGCTCGGCAAGTCGCCCGTCATCACCGACAACGGCAACACCATCGCCGAGTCAGGCGCGATCATCGAATATCTCATCGCCACCTACGGCAACGGCCGGCTGATACCGCCGCCGAACACGCCCGAGCGGCTGCGCTTCACCTATTGGCTGCACTATGCAGAGGGCTCGGCGATGCAGCCGCTGCTGCTCAAGCTGCTGTTCACGCTGATGCCGAAGCGCGCACCCGCGCTGCTTCGCCCGCTGGTGCGCAAGGTCTCGAACCAGGCGCTCACCGCGCTGGTCAATCCGCAGCTCAAGCAGCACATGGATTATTGGGAGGGCGAGCTCGGCAAGACCGAGTGGTTCGCCGGCACCGAGTTCACCGCCGCCGATATCCAGATGAGCTTCCCGCTCGAAGCCGCGCAGGCGCGTGGCGGGCTCGAGCTCGGCCATCCCAAGGCGATGGCGTTCCTGGAGCGCATCCACGCGCGGCCGGCGTACGCCAGAGCGCTGGAAAAGGGCGGGCCGTACCAGGTGGGGCGGTAAGTTTCCTCACCGCCCCGGCGTGACAGCGCCGGATCAATCCGCGTGAAGCACGCGCCCGCGCGTCTCCGGCAGGGCGAAGGCGGCAATGAAGAACAGCGCGTAAGCCACCACCGCGAACATCGCGATCGCATTCGCGAGCGACGTCGTCGCCGAGAGCGCGCCGACCAGGAACGGAAACAGCGCGCCGATGCCGCGGCCGAAATTGTAGCAGAAGCCCTGGCCGGAGCCGCGCAGCCGCGTCGGATAGAGCTCGGTCAGGAACGCGCCGATCCCCGAGAAATAGCCCGAGGCGAAGAAGCCCAGCGGGAAGCCGAGCACCCACAGGATCTCGTTGGTGAGCGGCAGCTGCGTGTAGAGCAGCACCACGGCCATGGCGCCGATCGAGAAGATCAGGAACAGATTGCGCCTGCCGATGCGATCCGCGAGCCAGGCCCCGACGAGATAGCCGATGAACGAGCCGATGATCAGCGTCGAGAGATAGCCGGTCGAACCGACGATCGACAGGTGCCGCTCCTTGGTCAGGAACTGCGGCACCCAGAAGGTGACGGCGTAGTAGCCGCCCTGGCAACCGGTCGCCATCAGCGAGGCCAGGATCGTGGTCTTCAGGATCGGGCCGGAGAAGATTTCCCAGAGCGCCGGACGATCGCCGCTCGCGGCCTGTTTTGCGCGGGCCTCGGCCGCGATCTCCGGCTCGGTGACGGAGCGGCGGATGTAGAACACCAGCAGCGCCGGCAGCGCGCCGATCACGAACATCCAGCGCCACGCCGTCTCCGGCGGCAAAGCCGAGAACAGGATCGCCTGCGACAGCACGGCGAGACCCCAGCCGACCGCCCAGCCCGACTGCACCGAGCCGACCGCGCGTCCGCGATATTGCGGCCGGATCGCCTCGCCCATCAGCACGGCGCCCGCCGCCCACTCGCCGCCGAAGCCGAGGCCGAGCACGGCGCGTGCGATCAGGAGCTGGTCGAAATTCTGCACGACCGCGCAGACCAGCGAGAAGAACGAGAACCAGATGATGGTGATCTGGAGCGTCCTGACACGTCCGATATGATCGGAGAGATAGCCGCCGAGCCAGCCGCCGATCGCGGAGGCCAGCAGGGTCACGGTACCGGCGAGTCCCGCCGAGGCCGCATCGACCTTCCACAGCGCGATGATGGTGCCGATCACCAGCGGATAGATCATGAAGTCCATGCCGTCCAGCGCCCAGCCTGCGGCGCAAGCCCAGAACGTCCGCCGCTCCGGCGCGTTCATGTCGCGGTAGAAGGCGAGAAGGCTGGTGTCTTCGATCTCTGCGCGCTCAATGCGCTGGGTCGGATCGGCTGTGCTCATGTGCGTTTCCCCGGCGGTCCCTTAAAGCTGCGCGGTGGTAGCACGCAGGGCAGCCCGCGCAAGCAGGCGCGCGCTGCCGTGCCATGAACGGCGCGACTACTGTCCCGCGGCTTCCGCGCCGCGGGTACGCGGATCGGGCGCGCCGAGTGGCCCGTTCGGCGTCACCATAATCGAATTGGCCGAGGTCTGTCCCATCGACTCGACGATGAGGTGATCCATCGCCTTCAGCTTCAAGAGCACATCGCCGGGAAAGCCGCCTTCGATGCGCACCTCGTCCGGCAGCCATTGGTGATGCAGCCGCGGTGCTGCCACGGCGGCGGCCACATCCATCTTGTAGTCGACCACGTTGACGATGACCTGGAGCACGGTCGAGATGATGCGGCTGCCGCCGGGCGAGCCCGTCACCAGCACCGGCTTGCCGTCCTTGAGCACGATGGTCGGGGACATCGAGGACAACGGCCGCTTGCCGGGCCCGGGCAGATTCGGCTCGAAACCGACGAGGCCGTAGGCGTTGGAAGCCCCGACCGCCGCGGTGAAATCGTCGAGCTCGTTGTTGAGCAGCACGCCGGTTCCGTCGGCAACGAGGCCGACGCCGTAGCTGAAATTCAGCGTATACGTGTTGCTGACGGCATTGCCGCCGGCATCGACGACGGAAAAGTGCGTGGTGTTGGTCCCCTCGCGCGGCGCGGGAGGGGCGGAGACGAGCTGTTTCGACGGCGTAGCGCGCTCCGTGGAGATGCCGGCGCGCAGCTTGGCGGCGTAGTCCTTTGCAGTGAGCGTCTCGATCGGTGCATTGACGAAAGCGGGATCGCCGAGATAGCGCGCACGATCCGCATAGGCGCGCTTCATGGCTTCGATCAGCAGATGCAGCGAAGCCGGCGACCCCTGTTTCAGATCGGCGAGCTGAAAGCCCTCGAGGATGTTGAGCGTCTCCACCAGCACCACGCCGCCGGAGGAAGGCAGCGGCATCGAGACGATGTCGTAACCGCGATAGGTGCCGAGCACCGGGGCACGGACCACCGCAGAATAGGATTTCAGATCGGCCGGCGTCATGATGCCGCCGGCGTCAGTCACGGCCTTGGCGAGCTTTTCCGCGACCGGCCCCTCATAGAAGCCGCGCGGCCCCTGTGCGGCGACGGCCGACAGCGTTTCGGCGAGATCGCTCTGCACCAGCCTGTCGCCTTCGCCGAGCGACGTGCCGTCGGGGCGCGAGAAGATCTTGGCCGACGAGGGCCAGCGCGCCAGCCGCCGGTGCCAACCCGGCAGCGTGTCGGCAAGGTCGTCGGTGACGACAAAACCGTCGCGGGCGAGCGCAATCGCGGGCTCGAGCAATTGTGCAAGCGTGAACCGGCCCGAGCCATATTTTTCCAAGGCCAGCGCAAGACCTGCGACGGTGCCGGGCACGCCGATGCCGAGCGCGGAATCGCGCGACTTCGCAGCATCGGGCTTGCCGTCAGCGCCGAGGAAGATCTGCGGGGTGGTCGCAGCCGGCGCGGTCTCGCGATAATCGATCGTGATGTCCTCGTTGCGCTCGGCCGAATGGATCACCATGAATCCGCCGCCGCCGATATTGCCGGCGCGCGGATACGTCACGGCCATCGCAAAGCCGGTGGCGACCGCGGCATCGACCGCGTTGCCGCCGCGGCGCAGGATGTCGGTGCCGACTTGCGCCGATATCTTTTCCTGCGCCACCACCATGCCGTGCTCGGACGGAACGGCGTGCACCGTGTCGAGCGCGGGTGGGACATAGGCCCGCCGCGCATCCTGGGCGGTCGCAGGCGCAAGACCAAACGCCAGAATGGTAACGAAGGCGAAAAATGTCCGCCGTGTCGAATATGACGACATCATCAAGCTTCCGCCGTGGCCTTGGGGCAGTTCACACGCGTCGCTTCAATGCTATACGGTTTGCCCTCACAGAGGCAAAACTGTTCGTGATGGGGACTGGAATATGACGACGATCGCCCCGGATGCGCGCTTGGTCGGCGCGCAGCGGACCTATCCGCCGCGCGCCGCCGTCATCAGCTGGATTTTCTTCGACTGGGCCGCGCAGCCTTATTTCACACTGATCACGACCTTTATTTTCGCGCCATATTTCGCCACCAGCATTGCGCCAGATCCCGCCACCGGCCAGTCGTTGTGGGGCTTCGCGATGGCGGCCGCGGGCCTCGCGATCGCGCTGATGTCGCCGGTGCTCGGCGCCATTGCCGATGCCTCGGGCCGCAGGAAGCCGTGGATCGCGGGATTCGGCGCGCTGCTGGTGCTGGCGGCCTGCACGCTGTGGATCGGCAAGCCCGGCGATCTCGCCATCATTCCGCCGCTGCTCACGGCGGTCGCGCTCGCCAGCGTCGGTGCGGAATTCGCCACCGTCTTCAACAACGCGATGATGCCGACCCTGGTGCCGCCTGAGCGGATCGGCCGGCTCTCCGGCACCGGCTGGGCCACGGGTTACATCGGCGGCATCGTCAGCCTCGTCATCGTGCTCGGCTTCCTCGCCGCCAATCCCGAGACCGGCCGCACGTTGCTCGGCTTCAAGCCGCTGTTCGGGCTCGATCCGGTCAGCCATCAGGGCGATCGCATCGTGGGGCCGCTGACCGGGCTGTGGTTCATCATCTTCGTGACGCCATTGTTCCTGTTCACGCCGGATTATCCGGCGAAGCACCCGGTGCGCGAGGCGCTGCGCGAGGGATTGTCGGATCTCAAGCAATCGATCAAGGGTCTGCCGCAGCGGAAATCGCTCGCGGCATTTCTGCTCGCCAACATGATCTACACCGACGGTCTGGTGTCGCTGTTCGCGTTCGGCGGCATCTATGCCGCCGGCACCTTCGGCTGGCACACGATCCAGATCGGCACCTTCGGCATCATGCTCGCGATTGCCGGCGCCCTTGGCGCATGGCTTGGCGGCAAGCTCGACGATCGTCTCGGGCCGAAGCACGTCATCGCCGGCAGCCTGCTTGTTCTGTTGCTGGCGGTGGCGGCCATTCTTCTGGTCGACAAGGACAGTGTCCTGTTCGTCAAGGTCGCACCACCTCTTCCGGGCGCGCCCCTGTTCTCCAGCGCGGCCGAGCGCGCTTATCTCGTTTTGGGTTGTCTCATCGGCGCTGCCGGCGGCCCGCTTCAGGCCGCCTCGCGCACGCTGCTGATCCGTCTCGCGCCCAAGGATCGCATCGCGCAGTATTTCGGGCTGTTCGCGCTGACGGGGAAGGTAACGTCCTTCATCGGCCCGCTGCTGATCGGCATGATCACCGCGGTAACGGCGAGCCAGAAGGCCGGCATGGCCGTGCTGGTGGTGTTCTTCGTCGCGGGGCTGGGGTTGTTGATGCGGGTACGGGAGTAGTGGCGTAGCCCGGATGGAGCGAAGCGCAATCCGGGGCCGCTGTTGCTGGGACGTGAAACCCGGATTTCGCTGCGCTCCATCCGGGCTACGCTCGCGGTGAGTTAGTGCCTGAAGTGCCGCGTGCCCGTGAACACCATGGCGATGCCGTGCTCATCGGCGGCCTTGATCACCTCGTCGTCGCGCATGGAGCCGCCGGGCTGCACCACGGCGGTGGCGCCGGCCTCGATGCAGGCGAGCATGCCGTCGGCGAACGGGAAGAACGCGTCCGACGCCACCACCGAGCCCTTGGTGAGCGGCTCGGCGAGCTTGAGCTCATTCGCCGCATCCAGCGCCTTGCGCGCCGCGATCCGCGCTGAATCCACCCGGCTCATCTGGCCCGCGCCGATGCCGACGGTGGCCAGATCCTTGGCGTAGATGATGGTGTTGGACTTGACGTGCTTTGCCACGCGGAACGCGAATTTCAGATCGCGCATCTCGGCATCATCAGGCGCACGCTTGGTGACGACCTTGAAGGTCATGTCGTCGACCACGGCGTTGTCGCGGCTTTGCACGAGGAGGCCGCCGGCGACCGTCTTGGCGGTGAGGCCAGGCGCGCGCGGATCGGGCAGGCTGCCGGCGAGCAGCAGGCGCAGATTCTTGCGCGCGCCGATGATGGCGATGGCCTCCTCGCTGGCATCGGGCGCGATGATCACCTCGGTGAAGATCTTCGTGATCTCGCGCGCGGTGTCGGCGTCGAGTGCGCGGTTCATCGCGATGATGCCGCCGAACGCCGAGGTGGAATCGCAGGCCAGCGCCTTGCGATAGGCGCTGACGAGATCGGACCCTTCGGCCACGCCGCACGGATTGGCGTGCTTGACGATGACGCAGGCCGCGGTGCGCTTGGCGTCGAACTCGCCGATGCACTCATAGGCCGCATCGGTGTCGTTGATGTTGTTGTAGGAAAGCTCCTTGCCCTGGAGCTGCCGCGCGGTGGAGACGCCCGGCCGCTTGTCGGGCGTCGCATAGAACGCCGCGGTCTGGTGCGGGTTCTCGCCATAGCGCAGCGACTGGATCAGTCTGCCGCCGAAGGCGCGGAAGTCGGGCGCGTTGATTTCGAGCTGGCGGTTGAACCAGTTCGAGATCGCGGCGTCGTAAGCTCCAGTGCGCGCATAGGCCTTTGCGGCAAGCCGCCGGCGCAGCTTCAACGTCGTCGATCCGTTGTTGGCCGCGAGCTCGTCGAGCAGGGCCTTGTAGTCCTCGGCCTCGACCACGACGGCGACGTCGTCATGGTTCTTTGCCGCGGCGCGGATCATCGCGGGGCCGCCGATGTCGATGTTCTCGATGCAATCCTGGAAGCCCGCGCCTTTGTCGACGGTGGCCTCGAACGGATACAGGTTGACGACCAGGAGGTCGATCGGCGCGATGCCGTGCGCCTTCATGGCGTCCGCATGTTCCTTGTTGTCGCGGATCGCGAGCAGGCCGCCATGCACCTTCGGATGCAGCGTCTTGACGCGGCCGTCCATCATCTCGGGGAAGCCGGTGAGGTCGGAAACGTCTTTCACCTTGAGGCCGGCCGCGGCGATCGCCTTGGCGGTGCCGCCGGTCGAGACCAGCTCGACATCGTGCGCGGCAAGCGCCTTTGCGAACTCGATCAGGCCGGTCTTGTCGGAGACGGAGAGAAGAGCACGGGTAACGCGGCGGGGATGGTCAGTCATGAGCAAGATCCTCTGTCTTAAGGAGTGTCTATGCCCAGGCGCGCGGCGTCTTTGTCCCGCGCTTCCCGATGGTGCTCCATCCAAGGTCGCCAGTCGCGCGAGCGAGGGCTCGATAGCAGCTTTCGGCCGTTTTCACAACGATGAGATGGGGCCGAATCGTGCGCGTTTACAGCGGAAGTTCCGGCTCGCGCCGGGCGTTGCGGCGGGCATTGGTGACTGCCGGCGAAGCGGTGGAGCGGACGAAGCTCCAGCGGATCGAGGGCCCCTGCCGCGCATCCTGCCGGATCACGATCTGCGCGGTGCGGCGCGGGCCGTCATTGCCGGCCAGGAACACGCTGTCCTCGAGATCGACCTTGTCGTCGAGCGCCTCGAAGGTCCAGACGTCGCGGTTCGGCAGCACCAGCATGACGCCACGGGCATCCGACAGCCGGCTCGCCTTCACCGCCGGATGCAGATGGAAGCGCAACGCGAAGTCGGCGTCGGCGCCCTTGAAGCGTCCGCCCTGCGGCGGCGACAGCGTGTCCTCGCCGTCGATGCGCGCGCCGTCATTGGCGACCATCAGCACGCGGCGATGGATCGCGCCGAATTTCGCGAGATAGCCGTCGTGCGAGGTCGTGAGCAGCGTGCCGTTCTGAACGATCTCGCGATAGCTCTCGACCTCGACGGGGCCGCTGGTAACGGGCGAGCCGTGCAGGAGGCGCTTCATCGCCGACATCTCGACGAACTGGCATGAGGACGTCTCGTGATAGGTCAGCGTCGAATGCGCCGCGGTGCCGCGTGCGAACGGCCGCCAATTGTCGCGGCCCGTGGTCGGCATGCCGCAATTGGTGACGATGCGGCTGATGCCGGAAGACAATTCGAACGACAGGCAGCCGGCATGGGCGTCGTGGCTGACGCCGGCCGGCGGCGGCGGGCCGGTGTCGATGATCAGCGTGGTCTGGCCGGCGTCGAGGCGCTGGAAGCCAGTATGCGGCATGTTCGCCATCGGCGCGCCGTGGGTGTCGTCATAGGCGAGCAGCGTGGCGAGCAGGTCCGAGGGCGTCGCGCTCATGCCGTTGAAGAGCGCGAAATTGCCGTCGCCGTGCCGGAAGAAGCGCAGCATCGGCATCATGCGGTCGATCGCGTTGAGCAGCGCCGGCGGCGGCGCGATGTTGCGCGCGGCAAAGGTCTGCCGCAGCGGCAGCAGGTCGATCAAGATCTCGATCAGCGCGCCCGGATTGCGCGAGATGTGGCCGCCGTCGGGCAGGATCTGCCGCTGCAACTCGTCCGAGAGCTTTTTCGACGCACTGCGGATCTGCCCTGCCTGGTTGGCAAGGCACAGCGCCGCGTAGCATAGCGCGATCAGCACCTGGAGCTTCGGCACCCCGTCGGGAATGTTGACCATGGTGTAGCGCAGGAGGCGGACCTCCCGCGCCAGCGCCCGCAGATAGCGGCGGTAGAATTTGTTGTCGGTGTCGTTGAGCACCAGCGGCGCCTGCGACAGCAGCGAGATCACACGCCGCGCCAGCACGTCGGCGCGCCGTGCGACGGCGCGGCGCTTGTTGGCGGGGTTGGCGATCCAGTCCTCGACCAGCGCGCGCGCATTGGCGCGCGTCAGCGCGGTGTCGGCGGCGCGCAGATGGCGCAGCCAGCCGAAGCCGAGCAGCGCGACCTCCCAGTCTTCCGACGGCGGTTCGAGATCGAAGATCGAGCGGCCGTGGCAATTGACGATCTTGCCGGCGAAGACGAAGCGGCCGGCATAGATCTCTGCGGCGCGGGTCGCATCCGCCGTGCGCAGGTCATGCGGCGCGATGATCAGCCGGTCGGTACGGCCGGGCCAGACCCGCGACAGCGCAACGGAACCGCCGCTCGCGCGCGCGAGCATGTTCCGCGCGAAGCGGTTCATCACCAGCGTCGAGATACGTCTGCGTTGAGCGACCGACACGCCTTGCCTTGGAGGGGGAGAGGATTAACGACGAATCCTTCTTAATCCCAAAATCGGACGTCTGACACCATCTTGAAGTGTCGCGAATCAGCGCCGGCGCAAAAACCGGTGCAAAATCAGGATTTAACGAGCCGGGCTGCGTAGAAACCGTCGAGCCCGCCGAGCTTGGGATCGGCGTTAGGCAGGTGGCTGGGCAGCGTGCGCAGGTCGCCCTCTGTGGTGATGATCTCGCTGAGCCCCGAGACCTCGGAAGCGTCGACCGGCACGCGGCGCAGGCCACTCTCCACGGCCAGCAGCGCGGCAATCGCCTGCTCGCCCTCTTCGGGTTCCAGGGAACAGGTGCAGTAGACCAGCGTCCCGCCCGGCTTGAGCAGCGAGACGGATTTCTTCAGCAGCCGCCGCTGGAGCGCGGTCAGGGCGGCGACGTCGGATTCCTGCCGGAGCCACGCGACATCGGGATGGCGCCGGATCGTGCCGGTCGATGTGCAGGGCGCATCGATCAGGATGCCGTCAAAACCCTCGGCAGGGCCGGCCCATTCCACGGCGTCGGCGACGACAGTCTCGGCCTGGAGCGACAGCCGCGTCAGATTCTCGCGCAGACGTGCCACCCGGGCGGGTGAGCGGTCGATCGCCGTGACATGCGCGCCGGCGTGGGCCAGTTGCGCGGTCTTGCCGCCCGGTGCGGCGCAGAGATCGGCAACGGCCTTGCCCTTGATGTCGCCGAACAATCGCGCCGGCAGCGCGGCGGCGGCATCCTGCACCCACCATTGTCCTTCGGCAAAGCCCGGCAGCACCGTCACCGAGCCGTGCAGCAGCATCCGCACCGTGCCAGTCGGCAGCGTCTCGCCATGCAGGCGGCTCGCCCATTGCGCGGCATCCGATTTCACGGTGAGGTCGAGCGAGGGCTCGTGGCCGAGCGCCAGCGCCATATCCCTTGCGGTCGCCTCGCCGTAATGCGCGCTCCAGCGCGCGAGCAGCCAGGGCGGCAGGTCCAGCGATTGCGCGGCAACTTCATCCACCAGCGCCTTGCCCTCGCGCGCGCAGCGGCGCAGCACGGCATTGACGAGGCCGGCATAACGCGCGGCGCGCCGGTCGGATTGGACGAGGCGGACGGAGAGATCGACCGCGGCGTGATCGGGCACGTCCATCCAGAGGATCTGGGCGGCGCCGATCAGGAGTGCGCTCTGTGCGCGCGGCGCTTCGGAGGGAATGCCCTTGTCGAGCAGGCGGGACAGCACATGGCCGAGCGTGCCGAGCCGGCGCAGCACGGTCGCGACCAGGCGGCGCATCAGCGCGCGATCGCGGTCGGCGAGCGTCTTCAATCCGGGATGGGCACCGCTGCCGTCGAGTTGATCGTCAAGCGTGCGGTGCTTGTGCAGCACGCCGTCGACGATGTCGGCGGCAATCCG
This sequence comes from Bradyrhizobium sp. Arg816, assembly GCF_029989365.1. Taxonomy (GTDB): domain Bacteria; phylum Pseudomonadota; class Alphaproteobacteria; order Rhizobiales; family Xanthobacteraceae; genus Bradyrhizobium. Next base: position 289,906 of record NZ_JAPRAQ010000008.1, read on the forward strand.
CCGTGCCGCGAGACCAGGCACTTCGGACGGAGGGGCGAAACGTTGAGATGGCATGCGGCTTAAGGTTCTTAGCGAGCGGCAGTTCCGCCGCAATGGGCGCATGCCTCGAGAGACCGATCTCTGGCACGCGAATATGCCAAATGTAAGAATGGCCTCTCGTGTTTACAGCCCGTCATGACTATTTCAGCAATGCGATATTGGACCTCGCACGCCCAGTGATCCTGCGCTAGGAACCATCGAGATGAGTGACCAGCCCTCCGTTCCCGATCGCAAGCTCACCCCGGCCGCCCAGCGCGCGCTGGCCGAAGCCGAAGCGCGGCGGCAGGCTGCTGCTGCCCACGCCGCGGCGGCGCCGAAGGAATTGCAGGGACCGAAGGGACCTGAGCCCACCCGCTACGGCGATTGGGAGCGCAAAGGTATCGCCTCGGACTTTTGAGGCTGTCGTTTGAGGCTGGCTTTTGAGGCTATGTTGCCGGATCGCCCGACTCAGCCCTAGCGTGCGCGGATGCCGCGTTTCGATCCCAGCCACCGGCCTTCATACAGTGGTTCGCCGTTCGGTCGCCACTTCTCGGGGCTGTTGCCGTGGATGTTCGTGGTCGGAATCGCGGTGGCCGTCGTGCTTACGTTCCGGCACGGGATGAACTGGCCCTTCCCGCATGCGATCGACGGTCAATCGCGGGATGCCAAGATCATTTTGCAGCAGGCCGATCCGGACATCCGTCAGCCGGTCGACGTCATTCGCACGATCGACGGCGATACCTTTCTCGCTCGCGTGCACCAGCGCGACGGACGTGTTCTCATTGCGCGCGTTCGCCTGCGCGGCATCGATGCGCCCGAGATGAAAGCATCCTGCCAGGATGAATTGGACAAGGCTCAAGCGGCGACCGGCGCGCTGCGCGATCTGCTCGGCCAGGGCGGCGTGACGATCACCAATCTTGGCCCCGACAAATACGGCCGCGTTCTCGCTAATGTTGCGACAAGGCGAACCGCGGACGTATCTGCCGCACTGCTCGCCGGCGGTTACGCGCGCAGCTACAATGGCGGCCATCGCGACGGCTGGTGCGCGCGCGGCTGGCGCTTCTGGTAACAAAAAAGCCGCGTCGAAAGACGCGGCTCTTGCTTGCCTGATCCCGGCGATCAGCGCGTCACGACCACCGTCGTGCCGACCGAGACGCGGCTGTAGAGATCGGTGATGTCGTCGTTGAGCATGCGGATGCAGCCATAGGAGACGAAGCCGCCGACCGAGCCCGGCACATTGGTGCCGTGGATGGCATATTCGCCGCCGGCCAGCGTCATCGCCGCAACGCCCATCGGGTTGCGCGGCGAGCCGCCCGGAATGACGTCCGGGATGCTGGGCTTGTCGCGCTTCACTTCCGCAGGCGGCGACCAGGCCGGGTTGATATATTTGCCGTCGATGCGGGTGGTGCCGGCCCATTGCTTGCCGGACTTGCCGACACCGACCGGATAGCGCACGGCGTGGCCGTTATCGAGGATGAGATAGAGCCGCCGCTCGTTGGTTTTGACCACGATGGTGCCCGGCGAATAGTCGGCCAGGTGCGCCCCCACCATTTCCGGCCGCGCCTGCGCCGCCGTCGACATCAAGACCCCAACCCCGATGGTGGCGGTGAGCGCCACAGCAATCCTTACCGACATCAATTTTTCCTCTGCCCCGAACGGATCGTCAAAAACTACGCAGCACCGGCAATTGCCCGCTTGCCCGGATATTCTTAACCGCGCCTGTTAACCGGATGGTTTCCACGCGCGGCCGCCAAGGGCCCGCCAGCACGCGGAACAAAGAAAATGTTCGAAATAAAGTAAATGACAAGAAAACAACACTTGGCTGGAAAGATGCGGGCGCGGAGCCGCGCGCCCTGACAAGTGCGTGAGGGTGTGAATGGCCGTTATTTGGGGGGCTCTCTGTGTCTCGGACGCGCTGCAGCGCCTTGGCCCTGCTGCGCAGAGCCGGGACCCAGGAGGCCACACGCTCTGCCGTTGGATCGGCCCCGGCTCTGCTGCGCACCGCTGAAGAAGCGCTGCGCTGCGTCCGGGGCACGAGAGCGGAGCCTTACGCCGATTTCTTGTTCTGCCGGTTCTTGACGAGGTCGTCGACCACGGCGGGATCGGCGAGCGTTGAGGTGTCGCCGAGGCTGCCCGGCTCGTCCTCGGCGATCTTGCGCAGGATGCGGCGCATGATCTTGCCGGAACGGGTCTTGGGCAGGCCGGGCGAGAACTGGATCTGGTCGGGCGCGGCGATCGGGCCGATCTCCTTGCGCACCCAGGTGACGAGTTCTTTCCGCAGATCCTCGCTCGGCTCGACGCCGGCCATCAGGGTGACATAGGCGTAGATGCCCTGGCCCTTGATGTCGTGCGGGTAACCGACCACGGCGGCCTCCGACACCTTCTCATGTGCGACCAGCGCGCTCTCGACTTCCGCGGTGCCCATGCGGTGGCCGGAGACGTTGATGACGTCGTCGACGCGGCCGGTGATCCAATAATAGCCGTCGGCATCGCGCCGGCAGCCGTCGCCGGTGAAATACTTGCCCTTGTAGGTCGAGAAATAGGTCTGCTCGAAACGGGCGTGATCGCCATAGACCGTGCGCATCTGGCCCGGCCACGATCGCGTCAGGCAGAGATTGCCTGATGTCTCGCCGTCCAGCACCTTGCCGTCGGCATCGACGATTTCAGGCACGACGCCGAAGAACGGCTGCGTCGCCGAGCCCGGCTTCAGTTTGGTCGCGCCCGGCAGCGGCGTGATCAGGATGCCGCCGGTCTCGGTCTGCCACCAGGTGTCGACGATCGGGCAGCGGTCGTCGCCGACGACGCGGTGATACCACTCCCAGGCTTCGGGATTGATCGGCTCGCCGACCGAGCCGAGCAGCCGGAGGCTTGCACGCGAGGTCTTCTTCACGGGCTCGTCGCCGCTCTGCATCAGTGCGCGGATCGCGGTCGGCGCGGTGTAGAAGATATTGACCTTGTGCTTGTCGATGACGTTCCAGAAACGGGAATTGTCCGGATAATTCGGCACGCCTTCGAACATCAACGTGGTCGCGCCGTTCGCCAGCGGCCCATAGAGGATGTAGCTGTGTCCGGTGACCCAGCCGACGTCGGCGGTGCACCAGTAGATGTCGCCGTCGTGATAGTCGAAGACGTATTGATGCGTCATCGCGGCGAACACGAGATAGCCGCCCGAGGTGTGCAGCACGCCCTTGGGCTGGCCGGTCGAGCCCGACGTATAGAGGATGAACAGCGGATCTTCGGCGTGCATGTGCTCGGCCGGGCATTCCGTCGTCACCATCTTGGCGGCGTCGTGATACCAGAGATCGCGTGACGGATTCATCTCGACCGTGCCGCCGGTGCGCTTGACCACCACGACCCAGTCGACGCCGTCGGCCTTTGCGAGCGCTGCATCGACATTGGCCTTCAGCGGCACCTTCTTGCCGCCGCGCAGACCTTCGTCCGCGGTGATGATCACCTTGGACTGGCAGTCGTTGATGCGCTGGGCGAGGCTGTCCGGCGAAAAGCCCGCGAACACCACGGAGTGGATCGCGCCGATCCGCGCGCAGGCCAGCATCGCGTAGGCCGCTTCGGGAATCATCGGCAGGTAGATGGTGACGCGGTCGCCCTTCTTGACGTTGCGGGTGCGCAGGATGTTGGCCATCCGGCAGACCTCGTCGTGCAGCTCCTTGTAGGTGATGTGCCTGGATTGTGAGGGATCGTCGCCCTCCCAGATGATCGCGGTCTGGTTGGCGCGCTTGTGCAGATGCCGGTCGATGCAATTATGGGCGACGTTGAGGACGCCGTCCTCGAACCATTTGATGGAGATGTTGCCGGGCGCGAACGAGACGTTCTCGATTCTAGTCGGCGCGTGCATCCAGTCGATGCGCTTGGCCTGCTCGGCCCAGAAGGCGTTCGGGTCCGCGATCGAGCGGGCGTACATGTCCTTGTATTTGGCTTGGTCGATCCAGGCGCGCTTGGCCCATTCCGCGGGGACGTCGTAGGTCTTCTCGGACATGCTTCCCTCCAGATACGGCAAGCCGAGCCCAGGTGACTGGCGAGCCGACGTCATCGTTGAACCGATTATGCGTCCGCCTAACCGGACCCGACAAGGAGCACAAGCTGGACCTTCGGCGAGCGGCCGGCCATGCGAAGGATCAACGCCGCCTGGCGCGACTGTCGCAGATCTGAAACAGGCCGGCGCGGCTTTCCAGGTCTTTACCAAATCGCCGGAATAGGCCCGTGCAGGGCGTCCATGCGCCGCAGGAGGTATTTAGAAACCGCTTGTCACTGATTCGGGACTCGCAATGCGGTTCGGAACACCCTAAGTGGCTAACCCGGGTCCCAAGAGACCGCCCAAGGACCCCTTGGAACAAAAATCAGAACAGCGGCATTGACCGATAACAGACAGGGCTAAGGCTTAAGACTATGATGGATCAGCAGAATCTCGGGACGATGCGGCTCGCTTCGGCCGATCCTGCTGCTGTCGCGCTGGCCAAAGCCCTCGGACAATGGCCGAAACCGGCCGGTTCCACCCGTTCCAGCCCGAAAAAGGTGTTCGACACGGCGCCCGCGGCGACGGTCGAGGCGCTCGCCAAGGAACTGGGGCTGCGGCTCGGCGACCAGAACGAGCTGACCATCCGGCGCATCAAGCGCGGCAAGGGCTATTCCTTCGTCCGTCCCAACGGCGCGCATATCCGCGACGCCCGCACCATCCGCCGGCTGCACGCCATGGCGGTGCCGCCGGCCTATCGCCAGGTGCGTTACTCGGCCGATCCGAGCACGCATCTCCAGGCAGTGGGACGCGATGCCGCGGGCCGGCTGCAATATCGCTATCACGCCGATTGGGAAAAGGTTCGCGAGCACCGCAAGGCGCACCGGCTGGAAAAGCTCGTCGGCGCATTGCCAAAGATCCGGCGCAAGGTCTCGGCATTCCTGTCGGGCGACGAGCCGACGCGTGAATTCGCACTCTCCGCCGTGATCGAGCTGATCGCGCGCACCGCGATCCGTCCCGGCAACGAATCCTATGCCCGCCTCAACGGCACCCGCGGCGCCACCACGCTGCTGAAATCCAACGTCTCGCTGGAAGACGACTGTTTCGTGCTGACCTTCAAGGCGAAGGGTGGCAAGGCGGTGCGCAAGGAGTGCGACGCGGCCAAGCTGGTGCGCGCCATCGGCATCCTGAGCGGCGTTCCCGGCAAGCGCATGTTCCAATATCGCGATGCCTACGGCATCGTGCGCGCGGTCAGCACCACGCAGGTGAACGCGTTTCTGCGCGAGATCGCCGGCATCAAGATTTCGCTGAAGGATTTTCGCACGCTGATGGCGTCCGCAGTCGTGGTGGAATCGCTGTCGCGGATCACGCCGGCGACCAGCCAGCGCGGCCGCAAGAAGCAGGTGCTGGACGCGATCCGCGCCGCGGCCGACAAGCTCTCCAACACGCCGGCGATCTGCCGCAAGAGCTACGTCCACGACACCATCGTCACCGCCTTCGAGGACGGTATCCTCGAACGGTTCGCCGCGACCATGAAGGGCCAGCGTTCGCAGGCCAGGCGCGAGCAACTTTTGCAGCAGGTGGTGGCGACCGCGGCAGTTTAAGCGGCGGTGCCGTAGGGTGGGCAAAGGCGCGAAGCGCCGTGCCCACCATTCTTCACGACATTGTTGATAGGCCGCGTGGGCACGCTTCGCTTTGCCCACCCTACGAGAGCTACATCTTGTCTGAGATACCCTTATCCGGACCGGGATCGCTGCCCGCGGCTGCGCTCGTGAGGCGGCCCAGATAATGCGCCCAACCTTTCGCGTGTGCGGCGGCCTGTTCCTCGGTCGGGAGCCCGCTATGGGTCATGCGCAGCAGCGTGCCGCCGTCGCGCTCGATCAGGTCGATCTCGATCAGGCTCGAGCCGGGCGGCACTTCCTGACCGCCCTCCCAGCCGAACGTATAGGCCAGACGATGCACCGGCACGACCTCGCGGAAGGTGCCGCGGCCGACGCCGCCACGCGGGCCGATGCCCTTGAGGAGATAAAGCCCGCCGGGGTGCGGCTCCGTGGTCGCGTCGGAGCCCATCCAGCTCAGGATTTTCTCGGGGTCGGTCAAATAGGCGAAGACGGTGGCGCGAGGGGCCGCGATCTGGGTTTCGCGTCGCACTACGAACGGCTCGGTCATCGGCGATCATCCCTGGGCTGATATTGGCACATGGCGGCGGTGGAGCGGTGCGTCAAGGATTGCCCGTGACAAAGACGGTCCACCTTCGTCATCATCGGGCCATGCAACTCTCCCGGACCCTCGCCTGGCTCGTCGATGCTGCCTCGGATTGCTCCGGGGCCGACCGTCTGCTCGCGGAACTCGGCGCTCATCTGGTCGCCGATGGTGTGCCGCTTGCGGCAGGCAGCCTGACGTTGGAGGTGCCGCATCCGCTGATCGCGAAGCGGACCTGGCTGTGGCGCGCGGAGACCGGCCGGGTCATCGAGGCGCTCGGCTTCGCACCAAGTGGGCTGGCACCCGACCCGCCCAATGATGCCGGTCGCCGCTGGCTGCGCGACATCGCGAGCGGCGAGGTGCACGAAGAGGTGGTCGGACGACAAGATGGGCCGCAGCTCGGCTGGATCGGGCCGCGTCCGTTCACCGCGGACGAGATCGAGCAATTGCGCCAGGCTGCGCGTTTCGCCGCGACGCCGCTGGCCGTGCTCGCCGCGCGCGCCACGTTGCGCGCGACGCTCGATGCCTATCTCGGCAAGCGCAGCGCGGAGCGGGTGCTGGCGGCGCCGCTGCGGCGTGATCTCGGCGAGACCATTCAAGCCGCCCTCCTCTACGCGGATCTGCGCAACTTCACGACCTTGTCGGAGACCACACCGCCGGCCGACGTCATCGCAGCGCTCGACGCCTGGTTCGATCGCATCGCCGGTGCCGTTCATGCCTTCGGCGGCGAGGTGCTGAAATTCATCGGTGACGGCGTGCTCGCGATCTTCCCGGTGGTCGAGGCCTCACCGCGCCGCGCGTGCGATGCCGCCCTGCGTGCCGCAGGCGCAGCCGAAGCCGGCATGGCGTATCTCAACGGGGAGCGCGGCGCTCAAGGACTGCCGCCGCTTGCATTCGGCGCGGCCCTTCATCTCGGCGAAATACTCTGGGGCAATATCGGCGCCGCCAACAGGCTCGATTTCACGGCGATCGGTCCCGCCGTCAATCTCGCCAGCCGGCTCGAGGGATTGTGCAAGCCCCTGGAACGGACCGTGCTGGTATCGGGGGCGCTGGCCGCGGAGACGGACACGCCTCTCGTCGCGCTCGGATCGCATCCGCTGCGCGGCATCGCGTCGCCCTGCGAGGTGTTTACGCTGCCGGCGACGCAAGTGCGGACATCGTAGCCTGGATGGAGCGCCGCGTAATCCGGGGTCGTGCGGCATGAAGACTCTCCCGGATTGCGCTGCGCTCCATCCGGGCTACGGCAATAACTTACATCCCGCCCATCTTGCAGACGAGCTTCCACTCTTCCGCCGTCACCGGCTGCACCGACAGGCGCGAATATTTCACCAGCGCCATATCAGCGAGCTTCTTGTCCGCCTTGATCGCGGCCATCGTCACCGGCGTCTTCAAGGGCTTGTCGGCCTTGATGTCGACGCAGACGAATTTTTCGGTCTTGTCGGTCGGATCGGGATAGGCTTCCTTGACGATCTCCGCGATGCCGACGATCTCCTTGCCCTCGTTGGAATGATAGAAGAACGCCTTGTCGCCCTTCTTCATGTTCACGAGGTTCTGGCGCGCGGTGTAATTGCGCACGCCGGTCCAGGCCTCGCCCTTGGCGCCCTTCGCCACCTGCTGGTCCCAGGACCACACCGACGGTTCGGATTTCACCAGCCAGTACGCCATGTTCATTCCTCTGCCTTGAAGGGGCGCGTCAACAGCCCCGAGATCGCAGCGTCGATCGTGCTCCGGCCGCTCAGGATCGAAGCGACCGCTTCTGATACCGGCATCTCGACGTTGTGCGAAGCTGCGAGTTCGATCAACACCGGTGCGGTGAACTCGCCTTCCGCAAGCTTGCCCGCGGGCGGCTGCTCGCCGCGGCCCAGCGCAAGGCCGTGCGCGAGATTGCGGGATTGCGGGCTCGAGCAGGTCAGGATCAGATCGCCGAGGCCGGACAGGCCCGTGAGCGTCTCGCCGCGCGCGCCGAGGGCACGGCCGAGACGCGTGAGCTCGGCAAAGCCGCGGGTCGTCAGCGCAGCCTGGGCGGAGGCGCCGAGCTTTCGCCCGACCGCGATGCCAACCGCGATCGCCAACACGTTCTTGGCCGCGCCGCCGATCTCGACGCCGCGGACATCTGTGGTGTGATAGGGCCGGAAGGTCGCCGAGCCCAGCGCCTGCACCAGCGCGCTCGCCAGCGCTTCGTCCTTCGCCGCCAGTGTCACCGCGGTCGGCAAGCCGCGCGCGACGTCGTCGGCAAAGCTCGGGCCCGACAGGATCGCCGGCTGCGCGTGAGGTGCGGCTTCCGCGATGATTTCGGTCATGAATTTATGGGTGCCGTGCTCGATGCCTTTGGCGCAGGCGACGATCGGCACCGGCCTTGCCAGATGTGAGGACAGCATGTTGACCGCGCCGCGCAAATGCTGCGCAGGCGTCGCGATCAGCACCATGTCCGCGCGCGCGGCCTCAGCAAGCTCGTGCGTCACGACGATCTCCGGCGCAAGCCGCACGCCGGGCAGCCGCGGATTGTCGCGGGTCGAGGCGATTCGCGCGACATGTTCGCTGTTGCGCGCCCAGAGCGTCACGTGCCGCCCGGCGCGCGCCGCGACCGTCGCCAGTGCCGTGCCCCATGCGCCCGCACCAATCACCGCGACGGACCGGAACGCCGTCATAGCTAGAATCCCGCCCGGGTGTTGCCGTAACCGGCCGGCGCCGTGGCGTTGGCATCGAGCAGCCAGCGTGCGCGGGGTTGGGCTTCCATCGTGTCGGTCATGCCAAGCGCCAGGCGCTCGGCGCCGGCCCAGGCGATCATCGCGCCGTTGTCGGTGCAGAGCGCGGGCGGCGGCATGATCAGTTGCGTCCCGGCCTGCCGCGCGACGTGATGCAGGGCGCCGCGGATCGCCTGATTGGCTGCGACGCCGCCGGCGGCGACGAGTGCATGCGGAGCGCCGAACTGCTCGCGGAAAAGCCTCAGGCCGACGCTCAACCGGTCGGCCGTCGAGTCGAGCACGGCGGCTTGAAAACTCGCGCAGAGATCACTGATATCCTGCGGCGCGATCTCGGCTAACCGGCTCGCCTCGTTGCGCACCGCCGTCTTCAATCCCGACAGCGAGAAATTGGCATCGGGCCGTCCCTGCATCGGGCGGGGGAAGGCGAAGCGCGTGGCATCGCCGCTTGCCGCGGCGCGTTCGACCTGCGGCCCGCCCGGATAGGGCAGACCCAGCATCTTCGCGACCTTGTCGAAGGCTTCGCCCATCGCGTCGTCGACGGTGGTGCCGAGCCGCACATATTGGCCGACACCGGTGACGGCGACGATCTGGGTATGCCCGCCCGAGGCGAGGAACAGGCAGTAGGGAAATTCAATTCCGTCGGTGAGGCGCGGCGTCAGTGCATGCGCTTCGAGATGGTTGACCGCGACCAGCGGCGTGTCGTGCACCATCGCGATCGCCTTGGCGGTGGTGAGGCCGACGATGACGCCGCCGATCAGCCCCGGCCCCGCCGCGGCCGCGACACCGTTGAGCTGCGCATAGTCGATGCCAGCCTCGTGCATGGCACGGTCGATGATGCCGTCGAGGACGTCGACATGCGCGCGTGCGGCGATCTCCGGCACCACGCCGCCGAAGCGGGCATGCTCCTCGATCTGGGACCGCACGATGTTGGACAGGATCTTGCCGCTGCCGTCGGGCGCGCGCTCGATCACGGCCGCGGCGGTCTCGTCGCAGGTGGTTTCGATGCCCAGTACCAGCATTGGCGAATTGTTATCCAATTTGCGCCCTTGCGCTCATCCGTAAAGCAGAGTTCTGGTACGTCCGGTAGCATTCCGGGGTCCACTTGCGCAATCGTCACGCGCAGCCGCCTTCGTGAATGCGTCACCGCCACGTGGTTCGGGAACACAAGCGATGTCCATTCTTGTCACACGGCCGCATCCCGACAATGAGGCGACGGCGGAAAATTTGCGGGCGCGGGGTCAAGTGGTGCTGCTCGCCCCGATGCTCAAGTTCGAGCCGGTCGCCTTCCATGACGAGAGTGAGGCCGACTACGGCGCCATCATCGTCACGTCGGCCAATGCGATCCGCGCCGTCGCGCCGCAATTACACGAGCTTGGCCTCCTGGAGCTGCCGCTGTTTGCGGTCGGCGAGCACACGGCTGCCGCGGCGCGCGACGCCGGCTTCGCCGAGGTGACCGTCGCCGGTGGCGATGCCGCGGCCTTGCGCGACAAGGTGATGCAGGGCGCGCGCGACAAGGTGCTGAAGAAGAAAAGCACGCTGCTCTATCTCGCGGGCGCGGATCTGTCGCGCGATCTCGGCGGCGAGCTCGGCGCGGAGGGCTTCAGCGTGGTGACGCAGACCACCTATCGCATGACTCCGGTCAAGATCCTGCCGCGCGATGTCTGCGATGGCTTTGCCGCGCATGGGATCGAGGCGGTGCTGCACTACTCCCGTCGCAGCGCGCGGGCCTTCCTGGATGCGGCACGGGACGAAGGCGTCGAAATCTCGGCGCTGGCGATCCCGCAATGCTGCCTGTCCGAGACGGTCGCCAGCGTGTTGCGCGATGCCGGCGCGTCGCAGGTTCTTGGGGCCGCGACGCCGGACGAAAATGCCCTATTTGATACCTTGGAGCGTGCTTTGCGGACCCGTTTGGCGTAAGAGGTCGGGCCGAATCCGACGCGATCGGGTCCGTTTAGGGCATGTAAGTGTGAGGAACCGTCACGATGGCCGACGACAAGCCTGAAGACGCAGGATTGGCTCCCGAGTCCGGCCGTGCCAAGCGCACCCCGCCCACCATCGACCTCGAGGCAACCGAAGTCTCGACCCAGCCGCAGCCGACGGCGGCCGCCGAACCGGAGGTTCAGCCGACGCCGGAGCAGGCCACGGTCGAAGAGTCCAAATCCGAAGAGGCCAAGCCCGACCCGGAGCCCGCGCACGCGGAGGCCGCGGCTGCGTCCGCTCCAGCGGCGCCGGTTTCGCCCTGGGTCATTGCGCCGTTCTCCGGCGCGGTCGCAGCCGCGATCGTGATTGCCGTCGGCTGGATGCTGGGCTGGCCCGCCGTGCAGGCGCCGCCGGCCGCGCCGCAGGTCACGAGCGCGACGGTCGACGCGCTCAGCGGACGTGTCGCCGCGGTCGAAGCCAAGGCGGGCAAGCCCGCCGCCGATCCGGCCGTGGTGGCGCGGATCGATGCGCTGGAGAAATCCGCAAATGCCTTGCGCAGTGACATCGCCAATCTGCGCGCACAGTCCGACAAGATCGCCAACGACGTGAAATCGGCACCGCGCGCTGCCGCGCCTGATCTTGCCGCTCTCAGCGACCGCATTGCGCAGCTGGAGCGTGCCAGCAAGACGGAGCGCGCCGAGCTCGCACAGCAGGGCGAGAAGATTGCCGACAACAAGGCGACGAATGACAAGCCACTGCGCCATGTCGTGGCGGCGGCTCTGCTCGACGTCGCGGTTCGGCATGGCGATGCTTACGAATCGCAATTGGCCGCGGCGCGGTCGCTCGCGGCCAAGCCCGATATGCTGAAGCCGCTCGACACCTTTGCATCGTCAGGCATTCCGACGCCGGTCGCGCTGAGCCGCGAGCTGCTCAACATCGTGCCAAAGCTCTCTCCGCCGGCGGAAGCCCCAGCCGCCGGTGCCGGCATCGTCGAGCGTCTCCAGGCGGGGGCATCGAAACTCGTTCGTATCGAGCGCACCGACGGCGTCGGCAATGATCGCGGCGCCATCGTCGCACGGGTGACGGCGGCGGCGCTCCGCAACGATTTCGCGGAAGCGCGGCGCGAGCTGAAGACGCTGTCCGAGGCCGATCGTGCACCGGCACAGGCCTGGCTCGACAAGGCCGATGCTCGCGACGCCGCGCTCGGCGCCTCCCGCAAATTCGCCGACGATGCCATGGCGGATCTCGCCAAGCCCGACCTGGTCAAGCCTGCTCAGTAAAGGTTCGCGCAATAATCTGCGCGTAATAGGGATCGCCATGCTTCGCATCGTCCTCTTCCTCGTCCTGATTGCGCTGGCGGCGGCCGGCGCGGCCTGGGTTGCCGATCAGCCCGGCGATCTCGTCCTGACCGCGGGCGGTTTCCGCGCGTCAACGACGCTTCCGAGGTTCGTGTTTCTGCTCGGCATCTTTGCAGCGGCGGTCGTGCTGGTCTGGAGCATCGTGACGATGATCTGGCGCGCGCCGGGACGCCTGCGCCGCCGCCGTCATGAGAAACGCCATGCGCGCGGCCGCCATGCCATCACCCACGGCCTGCTCGCGATCGGTCATGGCGATACCGCCCTCGCCCGCCGTCACGCCGATACCGCCCGGCGGCTGGCCGCGAACGATCCGCTCGCACTGCTGCTGCACGCGCAGTCGGCCCAGCTCGAAGGCAATCGCGACGAGGCCCAGCGCGTCTTCCGCGTCATGGCCGAGCGTGAGGATACCCGGCTGCTCGGCCTGCGAGGCCTGTTCATCGAGGCGCAGCGCGCCGACGATGCGGTCGGCGCCGTGATGATCGCGGAGGAGGCGATCAAGCTGTCGCCGTCCTCGACCTGGGCCTCGCACGCGGTGCTCGGCTTCCGCTGCGCGCGCGGCGACTGGAGCGGCGCACTCGCGATCCTCGATTCGAATCTGTCCGCGGGCCTGATCGACAAGGCGGCCTATCGCCGCCAGCGCGGCGTGCTGCTCACGGCCCGCGCGCTGGAATTGGAAACCATGGACCGCGACGTGGCGCGCGAGAGCGTGATGGAGGCCATCAAGCTCGCGCCGACGCTGGTGCCGGCCGCGGTGCTCGCGGCCAGGTTCGAGAGCGAGGCGCATCAGGTGCGGCGCTCCATGAAGCTGGTCGAGGCCGCGTGGCTCGCCAATCCGCATCCGGATCTTGCCGACGCCTACGCGCATGTGAAGCTCGGCGACTCCGCGCGACAGCGCTTGCAGCGGGTCGAGACGCTGGCGGCCAAGACGCCGGCCGACAAGGCGGGCCATGTCGAGGGCCAGCTCGCGATCGCGCGCGCCGCGATCGACGCCTCCGAGTTCGCCCGCGCGCGCGCGGTGCTGGCACCCTACGTCAATGATCCAACCCAGCGCGTCGCGCTGCTGATGGCCGAGCTCGAGCGTACCGAGCATGGCGACGGCGGCCGTGCCCGCGCCTGGACCCTGCGCGCGGTGCGCGCCCGCCACGATCCGGCCTGGACCGCGGACGGCTATGTCAGCGACCGCTGGCGTCCGGTCTCGCCGGTCACCGGCCGTCTCGATGCCTTCCAGTGGCAAACGCCGGTCGCGAGCCTCCCCTCCGACAAGGGCGCCACGATCGAATCCTCGGCCTTCGAGGAAGCCATGCTGGCCGCGCCGCCGCCGAAGCGGGTGACGGCGGCCCCGAGCGAAGCCCCGGTGGAACCGCCGGCGGCTGCACCGGATCCGCTGCCCGCCGCACAGGACAATTCGCCTCCTGAGGCCAAGGAGACGACCGGCGAGGCCGCCAAGGAAGAGCCCGCGGTCACGCCGGCCGCCGAGCCGGTCAATCCCGCCCCTGAGACGGCCGAATCATCGCCGGAGGCGGCAACGCCGGTGTTCCGGACCCGTGCCGACCTCGGCAAGCCTGCGCCGGCCCCGATCCAGGCCGTCATCCCGATCGTCCGCGCTCCCGATGATCCCGGGATCGATGACGAGGGTCCGAGCGATGAATTTGCGGAACAAATCGGCACGCCCAGAACCCATGCAAAGGCCCAGGCCGGCGGCTGGCGCGGATTCTGGTCCCGCTGGGGCGCGTAAGGCACATTTCGAAGCCCGCTCCACCTTGCCAATTCGGGCCACGCCCGATATCAGGAGCGCGCGTATCGGGACCGGCATTGCCGGGTCCCGGCAGGGTTCGCCGCAATAGCTCAGTTGGTAGAGCACGTCATTCGTAATGACGGGGTCGGGGGTTCGAATCCCTCTTGCGGCACCATTTATCGCTCTGATTTTTCGTCGTTTTCCCCGCCGTTGTTTCGTCCTCGCTCCGATGCAGCCTCGCCGCGAGACGGCATACCATTGCCTCGGACTTTGCGCAGGCTTTCGACTTCCCACAGCGCCAGTTGCCGCCGGTCGAACGGTGGGACGTAGTCGTCCAGCACCTTGATCGGCGGCGGGAAGTTGTAGGGCGGAGCGTTCAGATCGATGGAGAAGAAGTCACCCGTGCGGATCGCACGATTTCGGCCAGCCGGGTAAGTGGTGGTCAGGAGATACTTGATGTTGGATCGAAGAATGTTGTCGATTGCTTGAAAAATCATCTCTTCGGAAAGATGAATGAAGCAATCGCGGCAGAGCAGCAGGTCAGCTTCCGGGAGCGGATCGTTGCAGAGATCGATCCGGAGGAACGTGCGATCTGGGCGACTGTATTGGTCACCCGTTCGCGCAATCAGTTCCGGAACGATGTCTCCCCCAATGTAGCGAGAAATTGGAAGTTCGATCTTCGACAACCAATGAAAATCACCGCAAGGCAAATCGAGCAGGGTACGGATCCCGAGGTCGCCAACCAGACCAGGAAGGCTTTCCCGCACCCTTTGGGTATTGTGCAGCGTGGATCCGCCGCCGGAAGCGGTTTCCTTGTAACCCCAGACGTTGCGACGATAGATCTCGCCGAACACCTCGCCAGGCGTTCCACGGAGATTGCGCACCATCTGCGTGCGCAACCAGATCAGCGCGGGCTCTGGTAACGTCTGGCGCGCGATGTCGATAGCCGTCGAGAAAAAGGCCGTCTGACGTAACCAGTCTGCAAACTTGTCGAACACATCGCCCCCGTATTGTCGCAAGCTAGACCCGCGCGAACCTGAATTGTTGCGTGCCGCGCTCGGTGCGATCCGGGCTCCGCTCAGTGATGCGAAATCCCTCATGGGCCTGGATGAATGCTTGCTCGGAGATCCAGTTGCGCTCGTATCTGACGAGCTTCTCCCTGGAGGCGAGCGACGACCCTGGGCCGTTGTCGCTGAGGTACGATGTCTGAACCTCTCGCCGGGTCTCTTCGCTGATCGGAACGCGGTACCATGCCAACGTTGCCGGCCGAACCGTGCACAGCGTTCTGACGGTTTCCAATGCATCCGGGACGTATTGTATGGCCCCATTCGAGTGGATGAGATCGACACTGCCGAGCCAGTCGGCGGCCTGGTCGATGCGCTCGAAAAACATCAGCCTATCGGTGCCAAGCTCCTTGGCGCGCCGCACCATTGCAGGCGTCTCAACCACCGCCCATCGAATGTCCGGGCATTGCCGGCGCGCCACCTTGTAATGCAGGCCAGCGCCGCCGCCGAAATCCAGAACCGTGTTCATGCCCGCGACCAGCGGCCAGTCGCTGTCCGGGTTGTAGTTGATTGTCTTCAGGAAAATCGTTTCGACCAGTTCAGGATTCTCGTACCCCTGAACAACCTCTCGCGGCGGCAGCAGCTTACGCTTCACTCGCTGGATGAAGGTCATACGGGCGGACTCGGCACGCCTTTTGATACGTGTCGAGCGTCTACCACGATCAGAAACATTCGGAAACAATCGTGAAACGCGCCATCCTGCGCGGCGCGTCCTAGGCTTTCACCGGGATGTCTGCGCGATTCCGAGACCTTTCCGGACGTGACGTCGCGGGTTTACCGCCGCGGATGCCTGATCGCGGATTCAAGACCGAGCGCGCAGTCTATGTGATGCCAGTCACGTAACCCCCGTCGTGAGTCCCCTAGTCTCGCGGTCTCGCAAACACGGGGAGATTTCACATGCGCAAGATCATTCTGGTGGCCGCCATGGTCCTGGCTTCTGCATCTGCCCATGCCGGCGACCGCAGCCTGTCACTGGCCACGGCAACGGCCGCTCCGCAAGCCACCACGACCACCGCGCCGACGATACAAATCAGCGAAGTCGCGCCAGCCACGGAAGCTCCGAAATACGTCGATCGTCCGCCGGCAGTCTCGGCCCCTGCTCCCGCCGTGGCGACGACTCCTGCCGTGACCGCGACAACGACGACCTCAGCGCCGGTGACGACAAGCAAGCCCGCCACGAAGACGGCGAAGGCGGGCAAGCCGAAGCACAACCGCAGCTGGACCGAAGGCCGCATCATCAGCGAGCTGCATCGCCACGGCATCTACTGGTAAGCCGCTGCTCGCTACAAAAGCAAATGGCCGGGCAAGAGCCCGGCCATGCGCGCATTGAGGAAGCGTTTCGGGCTTACTGCGACACCGTCTGCACCACGCTCGTTATCGGACGCGTGTTCGTGCTTGCGGTCGGCACCTTCATATCTTTCATCAGCGCCTCGTCATATTCCGGCAGCGTCTGAAGCGTCGTCTTCGCTTTCATCTGCACGACCTTGTATCCGCCGGCCTTGAGCCGCGCGAGCAGCGCCGGCATCGCTTCGCCGGTGTGCTTCTGGAAGTCGTGCATCAGGATGATGCCCTTGCCGAGCTTGTCGAGCCGCGTCATCACCGTCTCGACGATCTTCTCCGGTGTGGCACCCTTCCTGAAGTCGAAGGAGTCGATGTCGGTCGAGAACATCGCGACGTTGCGGGTGCCGAAATAGCTCACGATCGCCGGATTGTGCTGAAGCTGCGGGAAGCGGAAGAACGGCGCGGGGTTGGCACCGAGCGCGAATCTCACCGCACTGATACCCTTTTCGACCTCGTCCTTGGCCTGCTGCTCCGTCATCTTCTTGCCGTTCAGGTTGACATGCGACCAGGTGTGCGTGCCGACCGTGTGGCCCTGGGCCAGCACCTGGCGCAGGATTTCCGGATGATAGGTCGCGTGCTTGCCGACCGAGAAGAACAGACCCTTGGTGCATTCATCCGCGAGCGCCTTCAGCACTGCGGGCGTGTTGACCGGCCAGGGACCGTCGTCGAAGGTCAGCACGACCTCCTTGTCGGTGAGGAAGTCGAACTGCTTGAAATGCTCGAAGCCGAAGCCGGGTCCGCCGGTGGTGTCGATCTCGACCACGCGGGCAACGCCCAGCGCGTTCGGATTGGCACAGGTCGACCGCTGCTGCACCGGCATGGCCGGAGCGGGCGCAGGCGCCGCTGCCTGAGCAACTGCCGTCGGCCTGGCCGCGATCGCCGCGGTGGTCTCGACGTCATCCTTGGCCGCGAGCTTCGCCTGTGCCGGCAATTGATCGGCGGCACGGGCGGCCGTTGTTTTGGGGGCGCCCTGATCGGCGCGCGCGGAATAATAAAACCAACCGCCGGCGGCGATCACGACCGCCGCAACTACACTGGCCAGCATCAGGCCCAACGCATTACGCATCGCTATTCTTTCCAATTACGCAACCAACCCGGCGGAATCTCCCGCGCGACGAGCCATTAATGCGAAGGAACAGTTAACGTGACACCAACACGACGGCGTTTGAGCCGGATTTTCAGCGAGGTGCACCATGTGACGGAGGTCACAGAGGGCGGGCGACCCGTGACCGTCATCACAGTGGAAACTGTTTTGCCGGAGCATCGTAGTTCCCATCAACAACGGGGCCCGCTTCCGGCGACGCCCATGGGAGCTTCAAATGGCTAAGTCTTTTTCTGCCGAAACGCTGACCAGTAGGATCCGCGACGCCAGCTTGGCTCTGGGCCTTGCCGCCATCGTCTCGATCGTCGCGACGACCTCGAGCTTCGCCTTCTCGGCCGAGGCGCAGCAGCAGTGCACCGGCGATGCCTTCCGCCTGTGCTCCTCGGAAATCCCCAACGTCCCGAAGATCACGGCGTGCATGATGAAGCATCGTTCCGACCTGAGCGCCGGCTGCCGCGCGGTGATGGACAAGGACCTCGCAAAGGGCGCCTCACGCAAGGTCGCTGACGCCCAGGACAAGCAGTAGGACAACGCGCAACCGCGATCGTTGTTGGCTCCCATCGCGATGTGCTCTCGGCGTCAAGCCGGGGCCACGCGCGCCAGTCCCGCTCGGCAATAAAGCCGTTGCGGCTCCGGGATCGTCGCACTAGCTTCCCCCGCACATCCTTGGGGTAAGAGGCATTACGCGATGACCAGATTTCTTTTCATTGTTTCTTTGATTCTGTGCGCATCGAGCGTCTCGGCGCAACAGCAGCCCGGCCACGATGCCTGCGCGCGCGATGTGACGCGCTTCTGCCGTGCCGTGATGAACAATGGCGATGGCGCCGTGCTCGCTTGCCTCAAGCAGAACCGCACCCGCCTCAGCAAAGCCTGCGACAAGGTGCTGACGGATCACGGGCAGTAGGGGTTCTCGTAGCTACGCAGCAAAACCTACGTGCTGCTTCCCGCCGCGCTCGCGACCACAGGCAGCACCTCGGCGCCGGCACGATCCGGCGTCTCTTCCTTCCAGCGCACCGAGCCGAACGGACGCTCCAGCATGCGGCGGATCCGCACCGGATCGGGGCCGATATGGAAATCGATCGCCTGCTGATGCAACGCGCGTTCGGACTGCGTCGAGCGGTTGCGCTGGCGCAGATAATCGAGCCAGGTCGGACAGTGGTAGCGCTCGGTCCACAATTCGGGGTCCGCGATGTCGCGCGCAATCGACCAGCCATAGGCGCCGTTGCGCTGCCGGGAGAGCTGCACGTCCTGCATCACATTGTGGAAGGCGCGCGCGTTCTCTTGGCTCACCCTATATTCGATCTCGACCACCAGCGGCCCGCTGCGCGCCGTCAGCGACAGTTTGACTTCCGGATCGGCCAGCACGTCCGCGTCCTCGTTGCGGGCGCCGACGCGCGGCATCGCCAGCCAAATGCCGAGCACCGGCGAGATCAGCATCAGGCTGGCGGCCGTGAGCAGCGCGACCTCGACGCCGGCATAATCGGTGAGATGGCCCCAGCCCCAGGCGCCGATCGCGATGCCGCCGGATATCGAGGCCTGGAACGCCGCGAGCGAACGGCCCGCGACCCAGCGCGGCGCCGAGAGCTGCACGCCGATGTTGAACAGCGCGACGGCGGCCATCCAGACCGCACCGGCGAGCACAAGCGCCGCCGCCGTCAGCACCGGCTCCGTGCTCACGGCAAGCGCGGCCATCGCGAATGCCATCGAGATGGTGCAGGCGCGGATCGCGGCCTCGCCGCTCATGCGCTTGCGCAATTCATGGATGTTGAGCGCACCGACGACGGCGCCCATGCCGAAGGCACCCAGCATGATGCCGTAGGTCTGCGCGCCGCCATGCAGCAGGTCGCGCGCGATCAGCGGCATCAGGGCCATGATGGCGCCGCCGATCAGGCCCATCACCAGCGTGCGCAACAGCACGATCTTGATCGGCGGCGAATTGGTGATGTAGCGGAAGCCCGAGACCATCGCGCGGTTGAGCTTCTCCCGCGGCAGGCGCGAGGGCTCGGTGCTGCGCCGCCAGAGCAGCAGCACCACCAGCAGCGGCAGATAGAGGATCGCGTTGCAGGCAAACGCCGCCACCGCGCCGAGCGAGGCGACGATGACGCCGCCGACCGCGGGACCGAAGCTGCGTGCAATATTGTAGCTGATGCCGTTCAGTGCGACGGCTGACGGCAGTGATTCGGGCGGGACCTGCTCGCTGACCGAGGATTGCCACGCCGGCCCGAACAGCGCATTGCCGCTGCCCACTACAAAGCAGAAGACGAGCAGCGTTTCCGGAGTGATCAGCTTGAGCCAGGCCAGCACCGTCAGCGCAGTCGCGCCGATCAGCGCGATCGCGAGCGAAATCAAGGTCACGATCCGCCGGTCATACATGTCGGCGATGGCGCCGGCCGGCATCGAGATCAACATGATCGGCAGCATCAGCGCGGTCTGCACCAGCGCCACCTTGTCGGCCGAGGCCGCCATCTGCGTCATCGCCCAGGCCGCGCCCACGCCCTGGATCAGGAGGCCAAGATTGGAGAGCAGGCTGGCGAGCCAGATGCGCCGGAACACGGTGTACCGCAGGGGTGCGGCGATGCCGTCGCCGGCGAATTTCTGACGGTTCGGCTGCTCGGTCATATCCCCTTCCATATGGGCTGGCAGAAGTGGTCTCAGGTGATTCCGGCAGGCTCAGTGATGCCCGCGAAAGTCCTTCGCTGTCCAGTGGTTAGGCCGGTATAAGCGGTACAAAGAGATGGTTTTGCCGGAGAAACATATGAAGCTGTCGCGACGGTCGATCCTGCTGGGGGCAGGCAGCTTGCCTTTCGCGGTTGCGAGCTTGAGGACAGGCGCGCTGGCCCAGACCACGCCCGCGGTGCAGAGCGCCGAGGTGCCCCCGATTCTGTTTGTCCACGGCAATGGCGATTACGACGCGCTCTGGATGACGACGCTTTGGCGGATGGAATCCAACGGCATCGCGCGGGATCGCATGGCGGCGATAAATTTCACCGATCCCAATGCTCGGAGCGACGACAAGGTCGAGCAGGCGGGGCGCTCCTCGGCCGAGGACCAGCGCCGCGAGCTCGCGGCGGCCATCGCGGACTTGAAGCGCCGCACCGGCGCGGTCCGCGTGGCGCTGGTCGGCAGCTCGCGCGGCGGCTACGCCATTCGCAACGTCATCAGGAACGGCGGGGCTGACGATGTCAGCCATGCGGTCCTGTGCGGCACGCCCAATCACGGCATCTTCGCAACCGAGGACCAGCCGAACAACGAATTCAACGGCCGCGGCGCATTTCTGCGCGGCCTGAACGAGGGCGAGAGCGAGGTGACGCCGGGCACGGCCTTCCTCACCCTGCGCAGCGATGGCATGGACAAGTACGCGCAAGCGGACGGCCGCTTCATCGGCAAGCCGGGCACGCCGACCGGCGTCACCGTCGAAGGGCCGGAGTTGACGGGCGCCACCAATCTCGTGCTCGGCGCGCTCGACCATCGCGAAGTGGCGTTTCACCCGCGCGCCTTCCGCGAGATCTACAAATTCATTGCCGGCCGCGAGCCCGCGCGGATCGCGATTGTGCCGGAGCAAAGCGTCAGGTTGAGCGGCCTTGTGACCGGCACGCCGGGCGGCGTGTCGACCAATCGCCCGGTGGCAGGTGCAACCGTCGATGTCTTCCGCGTCGACCCTGATACCGGGGAGCGCAAAGGCGGCGCGGTGCACAGCGCGAAGACCGGCGCCGACGGCCGCTGGGGTCCAGCGCAGGTCGAGCCTTCCTGGTTCCTCGAATTCGTCCTGACATCGCCAGACGCGCCGACGACGCATATCTACCGCTCGCCGTTCGCGCGCTCGTCCGATGTCGTGCATCTGCGTGCCGCGCGCCCGCTCGGGCCGGCGGACAAGGATGCCGGCGCCGTCGTGATCATGTCGCGCCCGCGCGGCTATTTCGGCCTGCCGCGGGACGTGGTGTTGCTCGACGGCAAGGAGCCGGCCGACGTCAAGCCGGGTGTGCCCACGGATTCGGCAGCAACCTTGCGGCTCCCGGCCGCGGAGGCCGGGCGTAACATCGTGGCCCAGTTCGGCGAAGAACGAATTGTGGCGCGCGCCTGGCCCGCCTCCGAGAACAGGATTGCGATTGCCGAGCTGACTTACTAGCTATTGGGCTGGGTCACATCTGCGGGAGAGAGCCATGAACATCGCCAGTGTGCGTCGGCCCATCATCCCTCCGACCCCGCCGCGTGCGCCCGACGATATGTCGTTTTTCGGGCGGGTCGCGGTCCTCAAGCAGAACATGATCGCAACCTGGGGGCAGCGTGCCTACGAAGAAGAGGTCATCAAGGGCCGCTTTTTCCTCCATAACAGCTTCATCCTGAATCAGCCGGACGCAATCCGGCATGTCCTGCTCAACAACTATGAAAACTACACGCGCACGCCGGCGGGGATCCGCATGCTGCGTCCGGTGCTCGGCGAAGGACTTCTGATCGCGGAAGGCCATGCCTGGACGCATCAGCGCCGTACGCTCGCGCCGGCCTTCACGCCGCGTGCGACTGCAAATCTCGTCCCGCATATGACCGCGGTGCTCGACGAGACCATCGCGAAGTTGGATGAGCGTACAAGCGAGCCGGTCGATCTGCGCGAGGCGATGCAGCGCATGACGCTGGAGATCGCCGGGCGCACGATGTTCTCGTTCGGCATGGACCGTCACGGCCCGACCTTGCGCAACTTCGTCATGGAATACGGCGCGCGGCTGGGACGGCCCTATTTCCTCGACATGCTGCTGCCGGTGTCCTGGCCGACCCCGATGGATTTTGCCCGCGCGCGCTTCCGCAAACGCTGGACCGAATTCGTCGCGATGCTGATCGCCGAACGGCGCACGATGGGCAAGAAGGACGGCGCGCCGCCGCGCGACCTGTTCGATCTCATGGACGCGGCGCGCGATCCCGAGACCGGCAAGGGCTTTTCCGACGCGCAGCTCGTCGACGAGGTCGCGACCATGATCCTGGCGGGTCACGAGACCACGGCAACCGCGCTGTTCTGGGCGCTCTATCTGCTCGCGCTCGATCCGGAGACGCAAGAGGAAGTTGCCTCCGAGACGCATGGCGAGCATCTCGACAGCATGGCCGACATCGATCGCCAGAAGTTCACACGCGCGGTGATCGAGGAGACCATGCGGCTCTATCCGCCGGCCTTCCTGGTCGCGCGTGCCGCGCGCGAGAAGGACAATGCGGCCGGCGTCGAGATCGGCAAGGGCGACATCATCATGATCGCGCCCTGGCTGCTGCACCGCCATGAGAAGCTGTGGGATCAGCCGAATGCCTTCATTCCAAAGCGCTTCATGTCGAAGGAGGCGCCCGACCGTTTCGCTTACCTGCCGTTCGGCGCGGGTCCACGCGTCTGCATCGGCGCGCCGTTCGCGCAAGCCGAATCCGTGCTGGCGCTGGCCCGGTTGATCGGCGCGTTCCGTATCGAGCTTGCCGACAGGGTTCCGGTGATCCCGCTCGGCGTCGTGACGACCCAGCCGGACCATTCACCTTTGTTCCGCATCACGCGTCGGTGACAGACATTCGTCTGCCCGATGGCGCGATCCACCCCAGATAGAGCCTCCGCCATGAGCGACATCCAGGCCCAGTTTTCCGTTCTGAAGCAGACCGCCGATGCCAAGGTGGTCGATGCGATTGCGCGTCTCATCGAGAACGGCGAGGATCACGAGCTCAACCGCGTCAATGTCCTCGATTTCTCCAGGCAGCACGGCCTCGACGAAGAGCACACGATCTCCACCTTCCTGCATTCGGCGCGGCTCGGACTGTTCGATCTCGGCTGGAACGTGCTCTGTCCGGGCTGCGGCGGCGTGCTGGGCGCCCATTCGACGCTGAAGGCGCTCAAGCCGGACGATTATCACTGCGCGCTCTGCGCCTGCGGCTACAAGGCGTCGGTCGACGATCAGGTCGAGGTCTCCTTCACCGTGAATCCGCGCGTGCGGCGCATCGCCGCGCACGATCCCGATACGCTTCCGGTGTGGGAATATTTCAAGCAGGTGTTCTGGAGCTCCGGCGTCGACTTCAACAAGGAATCGTTTGCGACGCTCGCCAACGAGGTGACGCTGGATACCATGGAGCTGCCGGCCGGCGAGAAGGCGACCATGTCGCTGCAACTGCCGGGCGACTTCATCATCATCTTCGAGCCGGTGACGCACGCCGCCCATTTCATCGACGTCCAGGGCGAGCCGACCAAGGAGCGCCAGCAGTTCGCGATCATGTACAACAAGGTGCAGGCTCCGACGGGGACGACGACCATGCGGCCGGGGCCGCTGCGGCTGTCGCTGGAGAACCAGGCCGGCGTGCGCGTGTTGCCGTCGGTGTTCATCGCGGCCGAGGCGCTCCATCATCTCATCGGCAAGCGCAAGCCGTTCCTCACCGCCAAGCGCATGCTGTCGAACCAGACGTTTCGCGATGTCTTCAAGGCGGACAATCTCAGCCTCGACCAGCGGCTCCAGATCACGTCGCTGACCTTCCTGTTTACCGATTTGAAGGGCTCGACCGCGCTCTACGAGCGCGTCGGCGATCTCGCCGCCTTCGATCTCGTGCGCGCGCATTTCCATGCGCTGCTCGAGATCATCTCCTCCGAGAAGGGCGCGGTGGTGAAGACGATCGGCGACGCCGTGATGGCGACCTTCGTCCGCCCGGAGCACGCCATCGTCGCGGGCCTGCGGATGCGGTCCGCGATGGACGAGCTCAACAGGCAGCGCGGCACCGACGATCTCATCGTCAAGATCGGCATTCATGAAGGCCCGTGTCTTGCGGTGATGCTCAACGAACGCCAGGATTATTTCGGCCAGACCGTCAACATCGCCGCTCGCGTCCAGAGCCTGTCGACGGCGCAGGAGATCCACATCACGGGCCCCGTGCTCGATGCGCCCGCGGTCGCCGAAGTGCTCGAGCAGCGCGCGATCAAGCCGATCCAGAAGCAGGCGGCCCTGCGCGGCATCGCCGACAAGATGGTGGTGTACGAGATACCGTGACAGATTGCCGAAAGGTAATGCCCGCGCGGAGCTGAGGCACGTTGCGGCGGTTGAGTTTCCCGCTCATATAATGCTGGTGGCGGCCGCACTCCCGCGGCTCCATCGATTTCGGTAGGATCCTATGCTCGACGGCCTGCGCCAATTCATCACCGACATTGTCGCCCCTCATGCCGGGGATCGCGCATTCGGCGATAGCGATTACCGCCTTGCGGCGACTGCGCTGCTGGTTCACGTGGTCTCGCTGGACGGTCAGCCGACGGCGACCGAGCAGCGCAAGCTGCACAGCCTGATCGAAAGCCATTTCGGGCTGGATCACGGTACCGCCGATCGCCTGATCGCGGACGCCACCCAGGTCGAGGGCGAGGCCGTCGACCTCTATCACTTCACCAGTGTCATCATGCGCTCGCTCGACGAAGAGGGCCGCAAGCGCATCGTCCAGATGATGTGGGAGCTGGTCTATGCCGATGGCCAGGTCTCCGAGTTCGAGGACAACGTCGTCTGGCGCGCCTCCGACCTGCTCGGGATCGCCCAGCGGGACCGGATCGACCTCAAGCATGCGGTCGCAAATCGCGCCGTTGGTCAGGTCAAGGACGGTGCCGTCGGGGGTTGAGCCGTCTCGACGCGGTATTATCGGCGGTTGTGCTGACCACATGACGAAACTTTAATATACCCTCGTCGGCCACCCCGGCCCCGGATTTCCCCGTAAAATCCGTGGTTTTCCTGCTTCCCTGTTGCCCGCTCAAGCAGCCATGCTGTCGGTGACGCTTGCCTGTCGCGCTCGG
This sequence comes from Bradyrhizobium sp. Arg816, assembly GCF_029989365.1. Taxonomy (GTDB): domain Bacteria; phylum Pseudomonadota; class Alphaproteobacteria; order Rhizobiales; family Xanthobacteraceae; genus Bradyrhizobium. The sequence goes on from NZ_JAPRAQ010000008.1 coordinate 315,092, forward strand.
CCTATGCTCTCGTTCCGCTATTGCGGGGCCAAAAAACTTCAATTCAAGAGACTTCGATCGTGACTGAGCGGGTAACGTTGATCACCGGTGCCTCGGCGGGCATCGGCACGGAGCTGGCGCGTGTGTTCGCCGCCAACGGGCATCGCCTCGCGCTGACGGCGCGACGCGTGGACCGGCTGGAGGCGCTTGCGAACGAGCTCGCCGCCAAGGGCGGCAAGAAGCCGATCGTGATCGCCTGCGACCTGCAGGAGGCGGATGCGGGCGAGAAGATCGCGGCCGTGCTCGCCGCCGAAGGCGTCGAGCTCGACCATCTCGTCAACAATGCCGGGTTCGGCGTGTTCGGCGATGCGATCGAGCGCGACCGCGTCGAGCAGGTCGGCATCGTCGATGTCAACGTCCGGGCTCTGACGGATCTGTCGCTGCGCTTTGCCGATCAGCTGATCAGGAACAAGGGCGGTCTTCTCAATGTCGGATCGGTCGCGGGCTTTCTGCCCGGCCCCGGCATGGCCGTGTACTACGCGTCCAAGGCCTATGTGATTTCCCTCACCGAGGCCTTGCGGGCGGAGCTCGCGCCGCGCGGCGTTCGCGTCACCGTACTTTGCCCGGGTCCGGTGCCCACCGAATTCCAGGCGCGCGCCGGCGTCGGGTCCGGGCATGATACGGCTCTTCTCAACGTGTCTGCCGCCGATGTCGCGCAACAGGCCTATCGAGGCCTGATGGCCAACAAACGGGCAGTGCTGCCTGGTCTCGGCATCAAGATCGTGCCGTTCGCGCTGCGTTTCTTCCCGCGCGGCTTCATCCTGTCCGCCACCAGCCGGTTCCAGAGGCAGAGGCACTAGATTTCTTGTTCTGACGCGTTTTCTTGACGCGAACCGGTATCCACTTCGCTCGAAAACGCTTTGAAGAAAGCTCAAAGCTCCGTAATGGCCCGGAGCTTGCTTCAATATCGGGACGCGTGTGCGCGAACTCACACGATGTTAACTACCGCTTAGCTATGCTGGCGGTCTGAACCGATAGCACTCGCAGAGGCCATGTCGTTCCGGACGGACAGGTTTGGTGGCGCAGAATTGGTGCCCTTCCCCAGAAGGACGCCGAGCGCCGCCGCCTCCGAAGCCCGGTTGCCGGTTCTGATCATCCTGCATCAGGAATCCTCGACACCGGGCCGCGTCGGCAATGCGCTGCGCGCGCTCGGCCATCGCCTCGACATTCGCCGACCGCGCTTCGGCGATCCCCTGCCCGACACGCTCGATCAGCATGCCGGCGCGGTTTTCTTCGGCGGTCCGATGAGCGCCAACGACCCCGACGACTACATCCGCCGCGAGATCGACTGGATCGAAATTCCGCTCCGCGAACAGCGACCGTTCCTTGGCATCTGCCTCGGCGCGCAGATGCTGGCGATGCAGTTGGGGGCCCGCGTCGCACCGCATGCGCAGGCACTGGCCCAGATCGGCTACTATCCGATCCGTCCGACCGCCGCGGGCCACGCGCTCTGCCCGAATTGGCCGGCGCAGGTCTATCACTGGCATCGCGAGGGATTTGAGCTGCCCGTCGGCACCGAGCTGCTTGCGGAAGGCGACGATTTTCCGATCCAGGCGTTCCGCTCCGAGAACGCTTTCGGGGTGCAATTTCATCCTGACGTGACCTGCGCGATGATGCATTGCTGGACCACGCGCGGCTATGACGGCCTCGGCGCGCCCGGCGCGCGCGAGCGGCATCATCATTTCGCGGACCGTGCCGTCTACGACGTTGCGGAACGGGCTTGGCTCGATCATTTCATCGACGGCTGGCTGGCGCGCCGGCCGGCGCTGGCGCAAGCCGCCGAGTGATCGCGCCATCGCGCAGGTGCTTCGCCTAAGTCCTTGGCCTAAGTTCTTGGCCTAAGTCCTCGGCGCAAGCCCTTGCCTGATCCCTGGATATGCTAGGCTCGTTCCTAACGAGCGCGCGCGAACGCGTGCCGGCAGACACAGGGAGAGCGCCGTGGCCTACGAACACATTCTCTATGAGGTGAGCGACAAGGTCGCGACCATCACGCTCAATCGCCCTGATCGCATGAATGCGTGGACGCCGACGATGGAGCGCGACGTGCGTCACGCGATGGAAGCATCGAGCGCCGATGACGATGTCCGCGTCATCGTGCTCACCGGCGCGGGCCGCGCCTTCTGCGCCGGCGCCGACATGGATGCGCTGAAGGGGCTCGACCCCAACGACGTCAGGCGTGCCTCGAACCTGCCGCCCTTCGACATGAACCGCCGGCCGGACTGGCAGACGCGCTACGGCTTCTATCCGTCGATCGGAAAGCCCGTCATCGCCATGCTCAACGGCGCCACCGCCGGCATCGGCCTCGTCCACGCGCTTTATTGCGACCTGCGCTTTGCTGCCGATAATACCGTCTTCACCACGGCCTTCGCGCGGCGTGGCCTGATCGCGGAGCACGGCATCAGCTGGATGCTGCCGCGCATCGTCGGCCACGCCAATGCGATGGATTTGCTGCTCTCGGCGCGGCGCGTGTCGAGCGAAGAGGCGTTGCGGATCGGCTTGGTCAACCGGCTCTGCGCGCCTGAAAAACTCCGCGAGGAAACCTACGCCTATGCACGCGACCTCGCCGATTTCGTCTCGCCGAGCGCGATGGCCGTGATCAAGCGGCAACTCTACGAGGTGCCGTTCCAGACGCTGGCGGAGGCGACGATCGAGGCCAACCGCGAGATGATGGTCGCGCTGAACGGCAGCGATTTCCGGGAGGGGGTGGCGAGCTTCATGGAGAAGCGGCCGCCGAGGTTTAAGGGGAAGTAGGGGGATTTTGCGGAGGTAGCCCGGCTTCGCCCTGCGGGCTTCGCCGCGGCAGCCTTCGCTCGTTTCGCTACGAGAGGCTGTCCGGGCCTGCCGAGCCGTAGCTCGCGAAGCGAGCGAAGGCTGGTGGAGCCAGGCGGGATCGAACCGCCGACCTCGTCATTGCGAACGACGCGCTCTCCCAGCTGAGCTATGGCCCCGTTTGGCGGCCACTCTGGTGAATGCGGCCGACAACCGGGCGCCATTTAAGTCCCCGGCAAGGTCAAGTCAAGGACAGGTGTGACCCGGTTTTAACCATCCCGGCACCGACTTCCCTTGTTTGGGCCGGGGGGAACCGATATCTAGCAAAAAGCGTCAATCCCGACCGAAAGCCAGAGTCTTCAAAAGCCATGCGTGCCGTTCTGGACATCGTCATCATCGTGCTCGACCTCTACGTCTGGCTGCTGATCGCCTCCGCGATCCTGTCCTGGCTGATCGCTTTCAACGTCGTGAACACCCGCAACCAGTTCGTTTCGGCGGTGGCGGAGTTCCTGTACCGGATCACCGAGCCGGTGCTGGCGCCGATTCGCAATTTCCTGCCCAGCCTCGGCGGCCTCGATATCTCGCCGATCATCCTGATCCTGCTCATCATGTTCATCGAGCGGGTGATCCTGTATTACATCTACCCGAACGTGATCTAAGCAGGCGGGAGCGCCTTGGTTGCGAAACAGGCCTTCAAGGAACCCTGGCGCTATTCGGCCGCAGGAATCAGCATCGCGCTGCGGGTGACGCCGCGCGGCGGCCGCGACGACATCGACGGGATCGAGCAATTGGCCGATGGCCGCAGCGTGCTCAAGGTGCGGGTGCGCGCGATCGCCGATGGCGGCGAGGCCAACAAGGCCGTTCTGGTGCTATTGGCGAAATCGCTCGGCGTTCCCAAGGCCAGTGTAAAGCTGCTATCCGGTGCCACCTCGCGGCTGAAGCAGATCGCGGTCGACGGCGATCCGGCGCGGCTCGGCGAAGCCCTGCGCAAGCTCGCCCAAGCCAGATCGGCAGACGCCAAACCGACAGACCTAGGGAACTGACATGACGGCCAAGATCATCGATGGAAAAGTCATCGCCGCGGAACTCCGCGCGCGCGTCGCTGACGAGGTTGCCCGCGTCAAGCGCGAGCACAATCTGGTGCCGGGCCTCGCGGTGGTTCTGGTCGGCAACGACCCCGCCAGCGAGGTTTATGTGCGCTCGAAGCACACTCAGACCCAGGCGGCCGGCATGGCCTCGTTCGAGCACAAGCTGCCGGCCGACGTGTCGCAGGCCGATCTGCTGGCCGTCGTGGCCAAGCTCAACCGCGATCCGGCCGTGCACGGCATTCTGGTGCAGCTGCCGCTGCCGAAGGGCCTGAACACCGAGGCCGTCATCAACGCCATCGATCCCGCCAAGGATGTCGACGGCCTGCATCCGAACAATGCCGGCCGGCTCGCCGGCGGTTTCGAGGCGCTGTCGCCTTGCACGCCGCTCGGCTCGATCATCCTGACCAAGAGCGTCCACGCCTCGCTCGAAGGCATGAATGCCATCGTGATCGGCCGCTCCAATCTGGTCGGTCGTCCGCTGGTGCAATTGCTGCTCAACGAGAACGCCACGGTGACCATCGCGCATTCGCGCTCGCGCGATCTGCCCGGGCTCGTGAAGCGCGCCGACCTGGTCTATGCCGCGGTCGGCAGACCCGAGATGGTGCGTGGTGACTGGCTCAAGCCGGGCGCGACCGTGATCGACATCGGCATCAACCGCATCCCCAAGGACGACGGCAAGACGCGCCTCGTCGGCGATGTCGCCTATCAGGAAGCACTCGCCGTTGCCGGCGCGATCACGCCGGTCCCGGGCGGCGTCGGCCAGATGACGGTCGCCTGCCTGCTGGTGAATACGCTGCGCGCGGCGTGCGCGATCGCAGGGCTGCCGAAGCCGGCGGTGTAGGTTCTCTTCACCTCGCCCCGCTTGCGGGGAGAGGGAGAAGAGCTCACGCCTTCTTTTTCTTCTCGCGCTCGATGCCTTCGAGGATCAGCTTCTGCGCGTCTTCCGGGCCACCCCAGCGCAAAATCTTCACCCATTTGCCCTTCTCGAGATCCTTGTAGTGCTCGAAGAAGTGCTGGATCTGCTGCAGCGTGATGTCGGGCAGGTCGGAGTACGACTTCACCTTGTCGTAGCGCTGCGTCAGCTTCGACGACGGCACAGCGAGAATCTTCTCGTCGCCGCCGGCTTCGTCTTCCATGAACAGCACGCCGACCGGACGCACACTCATGACGGCGCCGGGGATGATGGCGCGGGTGTTGATGATCAGCACGTCGCAGGGATCGCCGTCATCGGACAGCGTGTGCGGGATGAAGCCGTAGTTACCGGGGTAACGCATCGGCGTGTAGAGGAAGCGATCGACAACGAGCGTGCCGGCTTCCTTGTCCATCTCGTATTTGATCGGTTCGCCGCCCACGGGGACTTCGATGATGACGTTGACGTCGTGGGGTACGTTTTTTCCGATCGAGACCGCATCGATACGCATTCAAGGCTCCGTTGTTGCCGAGGTTAAATCGCGCCCGGCAGCGATTTTGGCGCTGTCATACGCGGGCTTGGCCCGCCAATCCATCGTGTTTTTGTGAAATAATGAATCCAGCGACTACCGGCTCAAAAGGCAACGGTATCGACGGATGGGAAACGCTGCCGGCTAGACTTTCAGCAGCTCAATTGGTCCAAGCGAAGGCAACCTTGTCGAGCGACTTCGGCCCGAAACGCTCGGAGGAGCGCGCCACCATGCGGCCGCCCAAGGCGCGGTAGAACTCGGTCGCCGGATCGTTGTCCGAGAGCGCCCACACCACCATGCTCTTCAGGCCGCTCTGCATCAGGTCGCGGCGGGCTGCGGTGAACAGACGGCGGCCGAAGCCGAGACCCTGGAATTCCGGACGCAGATAGAGCTCGTAGATCTCGCCGTCGAAGTGCAGGCTGCGGGCGCGGTTGCGGCCATAATTGGCATAGCCGGCGATCTTGTCGCCGAACACGAGCACGCTGACGCGGCTGCCTTTGCGAATCGCACTGTCCCACCACTGCGGTCCGCGGCGGTTGATCAGCTTTTCCAGTTCGCCACCGGGAATGATGCCCTGATAGGCGGAGCGCCAGGCTTCGTCATGGGTGGACGCCACCGCAGTTGCATCTGCAGCTTTGGCCGGCCGGACCTCGATCAGGGTTGTGCTCATGGACGCAATCAAACCAAGTCGTCGCGCCGGCGGCAAGACCTATCGTTAATTATCGGTTAACGTGTGGATTTTGTGCATCAGTATTTTAACCATGTTGTACCGAAAAAAGACAGGACGCCATTTCGAACGGCAGCGGCCTGCCATTGCCGGTGCAAAACTGCCCTGCGGCAATCAATGAACCGCGATGGCAACGCAAAAAGTCCGCCGACAATGATTCGTTCCTGCAGATCGGTCGCCGTCCGTGTTCGCCTGCGGCAATTCATGCGGCTCTTCAACATCTTCGCCCTTCTGCCCGTGCTGGCGTTGCTGCTGGCGCCGCCTCTGTGCGCACAGGTCACGTTTGGGTCATCGGGTGAGGAGGGCGAGCCGTTTCGCCGGCAGCAATGGCGCGTGCCATCGCCGGATACCGACATTGCCGCGCATGCGCTGCTGTTTCGCCCCGTCGGCGCCGGTCCGTTCCGGCTTGCGGTGATCGCACATGCCTCGACGCAGAATGTGCTGCGTCGGGCGCAAATGCCGCAGCCTGAATACCGCGCGCTGGTCGCGTTTCTCGTCGCACGCGGCTTCGCCGTGCTGGTGCCGGAGCGGCTCGGCCATGGTGCGACCGGCGGCCGCTATGTCGAGGACCAGGGCGGCTGCGACGAGGCGGATTACGCGCGTTCGGGTCGCGCGACGGCCGCCGAAATTTCGCTCGCGCTGGATTTTTTGCGAAAGCAGGATTTCGTTCGTCAAGACAGGGTCGTCGTGCTCGGCCATTCCGCCGGCGGTTGGGGGGCGTTGGCGCTCGCGAGTGCCGATCCGAACGCGATCTCCGCGATCGCAGTGTTTGCGCCGGGGCGCGGTGGCCACGCCAATGACGAACCGAACCGGATCTGCGCGCCGCAGACGCTTCTCGCCGCGGCGGCCGAGTTCGGCAAGGCGGCGCGCATTCCCGTGACATGGCTCGTAGCGACCAATGACAGCTATTTCGCGCCGGCGTTCTCGCGGCAATTGGCCGATGCGTTTCATGGCGCAGGCGGCAAGGTGGACTTCCGCACATTGCCGGCCGTCGGCAGCGAGGGGCATTGGATGATCGAGGGCGAAGCCGGCGTCAAAGCCGCCAGCCGCGAGCTCGGGCTTGCGCTGAACCAGTCCAAACCTGCGGCGGCCAAGAAGCCATGACGCTGTATCTCCTGGTCAAATACCTCCATGTGCTCGGCGCCATTGTCATTCTCGGCACCGGCACCGGCATCGCCTTCTTCATGCTGATGGCGCATCGCACGAATGACGCCGAATTCATTGCGCGCACCGCTTCGGTGGTGGTGATCGCGGATGCGGTCTTCACGCTGTCGGCCGTGATCCTCCAGCCGGTGACGGGCGGCCTGCTGATGATGCTTTCGGCCATGCCGATCACGGAACGCTGGCTGCTGGCCTCGCTTGGGCTCTACGTCTTTGCGGGCCTGTTCTGGGTCCCCGTCGTCTTCATGCAAATCGAGATGCGAGATCTCGCGCGCAAGGCAGCCGAGCAGCGCGGCGCTCTGCCGGAACGCTACTTCGTGCTCTACCGCCGCTGGTTCGCGTTCGGCTTCCCCGGCTTCGGCGCAACGATGTTGATCCTGTGGTTGATGATCGCGAAGCCGTTTTGAGAGATGCGATGACCCAGCGAACCGTTTTGGTGCTCGGCGCCTCCGGCCTGATCGGGCGCTTCGTCACCGACGATCTGCGCGCGCGGGGATTTCGTGCGGTCGGCGTCGCGCGCAGCCTGTCGCCCGCGCAGAAGATGAGCGCGCTTGACATCGAGCAGCCGATCCTGCCACTCGATGCAGCCGCGCTGACGCGCCTCTTCAGCGAGCACGCCGTCGACGTCGTCGTGAACTGTCTCGGCGTGCTGCAGGATGGTCCCGGCAGCGACACCGGCGCGGTGCATCGCGATTTCGTCGCGCGTCTGCTTCAGGCGATCGCCGATAGCGGCCGCGCGATCCGGCTGGTGCACATCTCGATCCCCGGGACCGCGGAGGCGGATCGCACCGCCTTCGCGACGACCAAGCGCGAGGCCGAGTGCCTGATTGCGGCCTCCGGCATTCCCCACGCGATTCTGCGGCCCGGCTTCGTCGTCGCACCATCAGCCTATGGCGGCAGCGCCATGCTGCGTGCGCTCGCCGCCGTACCGCTCGACCTGCCGCAGAAGGCGATGTCGACGCCATTCCAGTCCGTCGCCGTCGAGGACATTTCGGCGACCATCGCCTGGCTCGCCGCGCGCGATATCGACGACGCCTCAGTCAAAGCCGTGACGTGGGACCTGATGCAGGCCGAGCCAGTCACCATGGCGGGCGTCATCAAACAGTTCCGCCACGCCTTCGGCACGGCCGGCTGGCCGCGCCTCGCGATGCCGTCCTTCATGCTCGATCTCGGCGCGAAGATTGGCGATCTCGCCAATTATCTCGGCTGGATGCCGCCGATGCGCTCCACCGCCATCGCCGAGCTGCGCCGCGGCGTGACCGGCGATCCCTCGCCGTGGATTGCCGCCACGGGCGTCGCGCCGAAGACGTTGGCTGATACGATCGGGCGCCATCCCGCCACCATCCAGGACAAATGGTTCGCGCGGCTGTTCCTGATCAAGGCGCTGATTTTCGCCAGCCTGGTCGCGTTCTGGTTCGTCTCCGGCTTCATCGCGCTGTTCGTCTCCTACCGCGCCGCCGCCGGAATTTTGAGTGTGCACAACTTCCCGCCCGCGCTGGTCGATCCCATCACCATCGGCACCAGCCTGATGGACATGAGCATCGGCATGCTGATCGCCTTCCGCCGTACTGCGGCGATCGGCCTGGTCGCAGGCATCGTCGCCTCACTCGGCTACATGGTGGGCGCGGCGATCCTCACGCCCGACCTCTGGATCGAGCCGCTCGGTGCGCTGGTGAAGACAGGCCCCGCGATCGTGCTGATGCTGGTCGCGCTGCTGATGCTGGATAATCGATAGCGTTTTCGAGCGAAGTGGATCCCGGTTCGCGTGAAGAAAACGCGTAAGATAGAGAGACTGATGAGCAAATGGCCCGACGATGACGTAATCCTGTTCGACGGCGTCTGCATCTTCTGCTCGCGCTGGGTCCGCTTCGTCGCCAAGCGGGACACGGCGAAGCGGTTTCGCTTCACGCCGATCCAGTCGGATTATGGGGCGCGGCTTGCGCGTACGTTCGGCATCGATCCTGATGATCCCGATACCAACGCCGTGGTCCATGACGGCGAGGCCTTTATGAAATCCGACGCCGCGCTGACCGTGCTGTCGCATCTGCCGGGATGGAGTTGGGTGCGCGCGTTGTTTGCCGTGCCAAAACTGCTGCGAGACCCCGTGTACAGCGTCATCGCCCGCAACCGCTACCGCATCTTCGGGAAGTATGACGCCTGCTTTGTGCCCGATGCCGATCTGCGGGCGCGGGTGATTGAGTAGCTTCCCTCGTCATTGCGAGGAGCCACCCGGTCCCGCCTCCGGCGGGCCGGATGACAGGCTCCGCGACGAAGCAATCCAAACTGTCTCCAAGGAAAGATTCTGGATTGCTTCGCTGCGCTCGCAATGACCGAGTTTGCGGTTTACGGCTTGCTCAGAGTCGTCAGCACTTCCTTCGCCGCGCGCTCCCCGCTGTCCCTGGCCCCGTGCGCCGTCGTGAAAAAGCTTGGCGACGTCGCTTCGCCCGCGAAGAACAGCCGTCCATCCACCGGCGCAGCCAGCACGGCCCGGTCACCAGCGTGCCCCGGCAGCGCGTGCGAATAGGAGCCTCTTGCGAAGGGGTCGTGGGCCCAGCGCGACTCGTACAGCGGCTTGAGCTTGCGCCTGATGTCGTTGCCGAGAAAGCCTGCGATCTCGTCGATGCTGTGCGCGGCAATGGCGCCGTCGCCGGCGTCTTCCAGCTCGCGGGCGAAGCTGCCGCCGAAAAAGCCCTCGATGCAGGGCTGGCCGAACGGGCGGATGTGGTAGGTGCCCATCTCGGTGCGCATCGTGGCGCCGCGCAGATTGCCCTCTTTCGGAAAGGCTTCTGCATCCTCGAGCGCCAGCGTCACCTTGTCGTCGGCGCCGAGCGGCAGGCCGGCCGCCGCATCGACCTTGGCCGGGAGCGGCGGTGAGAAGCGGATCGCCTCATCGGCGATGAGATTGGTCGGAACGGTGACGATCGCCTTGTCGGCGGTCAGCGTACCCTGCGACGTCTCGATGCGGAGGCGCTGGCCGGAATGATCGATCAGCGTGACATTGCAGCCCAGGGCCACCGGGCAGGGCGCGCCATAGGCCGCGACCAGCGCGCCATAGCCACGGCGGATGCGCCAGTTGAGGTCGCTGTCCTCATAGGCGTCCCAGTCCAGTGTCGACATGTCCTTCAGTTCGCAGCCATTGATGTAGGTCGAGACCGCATCGATCATGGGATTCCAGCGATTGCCCGGATCGAGGCTCAGGCTCGCGGGTTCGTCCTTGCCCTTTTGCGCGGCCTGCCACAGGCGCTCGTAGAACGCGTCCATCGCACGCATGAAATCGTCGCGCTCGGCCTGCGGAAACGCGTTGCCGAAGGCGCGCTCGCGCCAGGGCGGCAGGTCCTTGTTGACCTCGAAGCCGAGCTGCTTTGCGATTCCGACGAAGGAATTCTTGTCGGCGGAGTGCAGCCAGCCGCAGCCGACGTCGAAGGTGACCTCAGGCGAGGCCTGCACGGTCCAGGCGCGGCCGCCGAGCCGGCCGCGCGCCTCCAGTACGATCACGGAGAGGCCGGAGCCAGCCAGCGCATGCGCCGCACCGAGGCCGGCTGCACCGGCGCCGATGATCGCGACATTGATGGAGGAGGGCAGGGACATGGGCGGGCTCTAGCACGTTCGCTGGGTGTGCTGAAGTCGCCACGCGCACAGCTGTCATCACCCGCGGAAGCGGGTGATCCAGTATTCCAGAGACATTTGTGGTTGAATCGATAAGCTGCGGCGTACTGGATGCCCCGGTCAAGCCGGGGCATGACAGCGTTGAGAGCGGTAGCTTACGCCACCGCTTCCTTGGACTTTTCCGCGCGCTTGCGCTCGTTCGGGTCGAGGTGCTTCTTGCGCAGGCGGATCGACTTCGGGGTGACCTCGACGAGCTCGTCGTCCTCGATATAGGCGAGCGCCTTTTCCAGCGTCATGCGGATCGGCGGGGTCAGGCGCACCGCTTCGTCCTTGGACGTGGTGCGGATGTTGGTGAGCTGCTTGCCCTTGAGCACGTTGATCTCGAGATCGTTGTCGCGGGTGTGCTCGCCGACGATCATGCCCTTGTAGACCTTCCAGCCCGGCTCGATCATCATCGGACCGCGGTCTTCCAGCTTGAACATCGCGTAGGCCACCGCGTCGCCCTGGTCGTTGGAGATCAAGACGCCGTTGCGGCGGCCCTGGATCTCGCCCTTGTACGGGGCATAGCCGTGGAACAGGCGGTTCATGATCGCGGTGCCGCGGGTGTCGGTGAGCAGCTCGCCCTGGTAGCCGATCAGGCCACGGGTCGGCGCGTAGAACACCAGGCGCTGGCGGTTGCCGCCCGAGGGCTTCATCTCGATCAGCTCGGACTTGCGCTCGCTCATCTTCTGCACGACGACGCCGGAATGCTCCTCGTCGACGTCGATCACGACTTCCTCGATCGGCTCCATGGTGGCGCCGGTCGCTTCATCCTTCTGGAACACGACGCGCGGGCGCGACACCGAGAGCTCAAAGCCCTCGCGGCGCATGGTCTCGATCAGGATCGCGAGCTGCAATTCGCCGCGGCCGGACACTTCCATCGCATCCTTGTCGGCGGCCTCGACGACGCGCAACGCGACGTTGCCTTCGGCCTCGCGCAGCAGACGGTCGCGGATCATGCGGCTCGTCACCTTGTCGCCTTCAGTGCCGGCGAGCGGGGAGTTGTTGACGATGAACGACATCGACACGGTCGGCGGATCGATCGGCTGCGCCGGCAGCGGCACCTCGACGGTCGGATCGCAGAAGGTGTCGGCGACGGTGCCCTTGGTCAGGCCGGCAATGGCGACGATGTCGCCGGCTTCGGCTTCATCGAGCGGCGTGCGCTCGAGACCACGGAATGCCAGGATCTTGGTGATGCGCCCGGACTCGACCAGCTTGCCATCGGCATGCAGCACCTTGACCTGCTGGTTCGGCTTGAGCACGCCCGACGAGATGCGGCCGGTGATGATACGGCCGAGATAGGGATTGGCCTCCAGGATGGTACCGATCATCCTGAACGGCCCTTCCTCGACCGTCGGCGGCGCAACGTGGCGCAGGATCAGGTCGAACAGCGGCTCCATGCCCTTGTCCTGCGGACCTTCGGGGCTTTCGGCCATCCAGCCCTGCTTGGCCGACCCGTACAGGATCGGGAAATCGAGCTGCTCCTCGCTGGCGTCGAGCGCCGCGAACAGGTCGAACACCTCGTTGATGACTTCGGTCGGACGCGCGTCGGGGCGGTCGACCTTGTTGATGACGACGATCGGCTTGAGACCGACCTTGAGCGCCTTGGAGACCACGAATTTGGTCTGCGGCAGCGGGCCTTCGGCGGCGTCGACCAGCACCAGGGCGCCGTCCACCATGTTCAGGATGCGCTCGACCTCACCACCGAAATCGGCGTGGCCGGGAGTATCGACGATGTTGACGCGGGTGTCCTTCCACTGCACCGAGGCCGCCTTGGCCAGGATGGTGATGCCACGCTCACGCTCCAGATCGTTGGAGTCCATGGCGCGATCCGTCACCTTCTGGTTCTCGCGGAACGTACCGGATTGCTGGAGGAGTTTGTCGACCAGGGTCGTCTTGCCGTGGTCGACGTGGGCGATGATGGCGACGTTACGAAGGTTCATGAGTGAGCTTCTTTGCGGTCGGACAATGGGTTAAGCGCGATCTCGCCGGTCAGACCGGGACCTCTTCTCGAAATAACGCTGGAAGACTGGAAACGGGCGCTTTCCGCCCAAAAAGGGCCGCCCGGCCATCTCGACCAGGCACCCTACGCGTTGCGGCGCAATATATGCAAAAACCGCCAAAAAACAATGTGTTCTTTGGGCCTTGGTTGATTGAATTTTGCCCGGGAATCCCCGGGGCTTAGTGACAATCCGGTGTCAAACCGGCCCTTGTTCGGCCGGCGGCCGCCTCGATCAGCCCTGCGCGGAGCTCAGGTCCGCCTCCTCGGTCGGATAGACCCCGCGCAGCACCTCCTCGAAGTGCATCTTCACCGCGTCGTTGCACAGGCAGGCGCGCAGGCGCAAGCCGTCGAGATTGCGGACCAGGATCGCGCCGCGCCGGGTATCGAGCACGCCCTCGGCCTTGAACGACTGGAGCACGCGGCTCGCATAGCTGCGGCCGACCCCGAGCAGCGTCGCAAGCTGCTCATGCGTCAGCGGCACGCTGCTCTCGTCGCCGGTCCGCTCCATCGCCGCAATGATCCACTTTGCCGTACGCTGTTCGATGGAGTGGATGGCGTTGCAGGCGGTGGACTGGAAGATCTGCGCCAGCATGCAGTCGGCATAGCGGGCGAAGATGTTGCGCAGCGAGGCCGAGCGCATCTTGGCAGCTTCCAGCTTGGCGACGTGAATGCGCGCGAATGGTCCGCCGAATTTCACGCAGATGCGGGTATAGGCCGGCAAAAATCCCTCGCTGACGATGCCGCCCACTGCGCCTTCGCGCCCGACCAGGATGGTCTCGACGTCGCGGCCGTCCTCATTGGGAACGAGAAATGTCGCGAGCGACGGCCCGCAGGGAAAGTGCACGACCTGGACATCGTCGCCGGGACTGTAGAGCAGCTCGTTGGCCCCGGCGGTGTCCAGGGTGACGTGCGGTGCCAGCAGCGCGTAATCAGCCGGACTCAAGCGCCGCAGCAGATTGTTGGCCGGCCGGCTGCCGATCTCGGTTGTCTTGCTGATACGGGCGTCCATCGTAAATCCCCTGCTCTCCTTTCAACACTAGCGAGGTCCGATCATGGGCTATGTGCACAAGTGGACAGACGTGAAAACTGTTCTGTGGTGAGTTTCGTTCCTGGAACCCTCCGATGCGCTGGGCGCAGGCATCGGGATGAGACTGTCCTCGATCGGTAAGAACATGCAGCCCTCGATATCCACCATCATGATACCTGCTTCCCCGGACGGATCGACCGGCATGCCCGCCGATGTTCTGATCGTTGAGGACGATCCGATCATTGCGATCGATTTCGAGGATCGCCTGCTCGGATTTGGCGTGAAGAGCGTGCGAACCGCGGGGTCGGTGGCGCAGGCGCTGGCGGCGATCGCAGCGCGCGCGCCGGATTTCGCGTTGCTCGACGTCGAGCTCGGCCGCGAGAATAGCTTTGCCGTCGCCGACCGGCTGGCGGCAGCGCAGATTCCCTTCGTCTTCGTGACGGGCTACGGTGCCGAAGCTCGGATCGCTTCCGAATTCAAGGCACGGCCGCGGCTGCAAAAGCCCTGCTCGAGCGACGCGCTGGAGGCCGCGCTGCGCTCGCGCGGCGCCTGATCGCCCGTCGGCGTTCTCCGGGCTTCAGGCAAATTTCGGATCGAGCGTGGTCGACCACAGCGGGACGTCGGCGCGGTCGCGCAAGGTCACCATCATCTGGCCGGATGCGCCGTCGATCTTGACGTGACCGAAGAATTGCATGCCCGCGGACGGCGGCAGATTCTGGTTGTCCTTGCCCGGCGCTTTGACGAAGCGCACCTCCGGTCCAAAGGTGTTGTCGAGCGCATTTGGACCAAAGGTGCCCGCATGCAGCGGGCCCGACACGAATTCCCAGAACGGCTCGAACTCCTGGAATTGCGCCTTGTTCGGATCGTAATAATGCGCGGCGGCGTAGTGCACGTCCGCGGTCAGCCACACCGTGTTGTTGATCGGCGCCATCTTGATGAAGCGCAGAATGTCGGCGATCTCGAACTCGCGGCCGCGCACCGGGCCGTCGCCCTGCGCAATGGCTTCCGATCCGCCCTTCGGCGTGTCCGAGACGACGAGGCTGAGCGGCATGTCGGAGGCGATCACTTTCCATGTGGCGCGCGAGTTGAGGAGGCCGCGCTTGAGCCAGGCGATCTGGTCCGGGCCGAGGAAGTAGCTGGCGGGCCCGTAAGCGGCTTCGAGATTGGCGCCGTTCGGGCCGCGATAGCTGCGCTCGTCGAGCACGAACACGTCGAGATGCGGGCCATAGGAGATCTGGCGATAGACCCGGCCCGGCTCAACGATGCTCTCCCGCATCGGATACATCTCGTGGAAGGCGCGGCCGGCGCGGGCCGCCAGCAGCGAGATGTCGCGCACCTTGTAGGACGCCGGCAACTCCTTCGACAGCGACCAGTTGTTGGTCACCTCATGGTCGTCCCACTGCACGAAGATCGGCACTTCGGCATTGAAGGCGCGGACGTTGTCGTCGGTGAGATTGTATTTGTGCGCGGCGCGGTACTCGTCCAGCGTCTCCGCGACCTTGGCCTTTTCGGGGATGGTGACGTTCTTCCAGATCTTGCCGTCGGTGAGCTTCACTTCGGATTCGATCGGACCGTCGGCATAGATCGTGTCGCCGGAATGCAGGAAGAAATCCGGGCGATGCTTGCGCATCGCGGAGAAGGTGAACATGCCGCCATCATCGGGATTGATGCCCCAGCCTTGCCCTGCGACGTCGCCGCCCCAGACGAAGCTGACGTCGCGACGGTCGGCGGGCGCAGTGCGGAAGCGGCCGATGACAGCTTCGCCCTCGATCGCGCTGTGTGAGAGGTCGCGAAAGCGGACGCGATAGAAGATGTCCTGTCCGCCCGGCAGGTTCTCGATCAGCATCTTCGCGGTGAAGTCGCTCTCCGGCAGCGCCGCGATCGGCGGCAGCGCGCGGGCGTCCTTGAAGGACTCGGTCGTGGCCACCTCGACCAGCATCTGCGATGGCCGGTCAGTGCGCGCCCAGACCACGCCACCGTCGACCGTGACGTCGCCGGACTGCACGCCATGCGTAACCGCCGGCCGGTCGGCCGCGCGCGAAAGATGGGGCATCGCGATCGCGCCGAGCGCACCGGCGCCGGTGGTGAGGAAGCGGCGGCGGGAGAATTTGATGTTCATGGCGGCTTCGCCTTTTGTCTCGTGCGCATCTCGCGTCGTCATTCCGGGACGGTCCGAAGGACCGGACCCGGAATCTCGAGATTCCGGATTCGCGCTGCGCGCGCTCCGGAATGACAGCGAAAGCTATACTGAGACAGTATGACGCAGCAATAACGCGGCAAGCGTTTAGGCGTTGCCGGCGGCCCTGAATTGCGCGCCTGCGCGCTGCAGGCTTTGCGGCATGGCAAACAGCACGGCCTTGCGATCGGCGACGGCGGCGTGGAACTGATCGAGCACGATGTTGATGGCGGTGAGCCCGCCCTCTTCGATGGCGCCGTGATCGAAGCAGCGTAGCGTGTCGCGCAAGATTTCGTCAGCCTCGGTTTGCATCTGGTCGAGCTCTTCGGTCGTCTCGCTCTTGCGCGCCGCCGCGATCATGTCGAACAGGCGGTCGCGCAAATGGCTGTTGTTGTCGCGCTCGTCCTTCTTGAGGTAGCCCGCGAACCAGGCGCCGAGCGAGCCCATCGCCGAGAGCGCCATCAGGGTCCACCAGATGTAATCGCTGTATTTGTCGAGGAAGGTCTTTTCCTCGCCGTCGACAAAGGCGGCGGCGCCCGGATGCACGGGGATCACCGCATCCTTGTCGGTGTCGGGCGTCTCGATCTTCGCCGCCATCGGGAATTCCGCCACCAGTTGCTGGCGCACGGCGAAGAGCTGGCGCGTGAACGCCGCGATGGTGGTGTCGGACACACCTTTGCGCGCCACGATGTGGTGCGAGAAGCTGATGGTCTTGACCTCGTCATCGGGGCGATCGGGGGAGCCGCCATAGGTGCCGGCGGGAATCTCCGCTGCTTCGTAGACGGGATGGTTTTGCGCGATCGCGTCCGCGGAATCGATCGCGAGGAAGGTCGGCGTGCCGCTGTCCTTGGCGGAAGCCGCGATCGCATCCGACGTGATCTTGCTGTTGACGGGGCCGGCTGCGAGATAGGCATCGGCCTTCTGGGCCTTGATCGCCTCGGCGGCTTCATTGGCCGGGAACTGTATGACCTCGACCTTGGCGGGATCGACGCCGTATTGCTGGAGGATCACCTTGAGCAAATTGACGTTGGCCTGGGTTCGGCCGATCACCCCGACGCGATGGCCGGCGAGCTGCGCGATCTTGGTGATCTTCGCGCCCTTCTTCTTGCCTTTGCCGGGCACGGACCACAGCACCACGACGTTCTTGCGCAGGGTCGCGACGGCTTGCGCGTTCTTCGGCACGTCGACGTCGCCGCGCACGATGGCGAGATCGGCCTTGTTTTCCGCGAGCGCATCGGCGCTGGCGGTGGCGCCGTCGGTCTGGATCGGGCGTAGCCGCACATAGCTCTTGTGCTGCGCGAATGCCTGCGTCAGCGCCTGCACGACCTTGAGGTCGTCGCTATTGGCCGGACCGACCGCGATCTTCAGCGTCACCGGCCGCATCGCAAAATAGTAGCCGCCGACGAGCGCGCCGATGATCGCAAGCACCAGCGCCAGAGATACGAGCGCCGTCCTCCGCGCCGCTGATCGCGGCGAAGGCGGGGTGGGCGCTTCGGCCAGGTCCAATCCCCCGGTCATCGATCTCCCAAACAGGCGCTTGAGGCTCAGTTTCATTTTGGCCGGCGATTTACACCCGCAATCATAGCAAATTTCTTGTCCCGAGGGGTTACATCTCCGTCATGGTTAGCGGATGGACGAAATCCGGTCTGAACCAGGGCCATATGCACGGTGTTAGGGTAAAGTTCCCCTGAAAATGGAGGCGATCATGGCAGAGCGGCTGACGGCGGAAGCACGCAAGCAGGCACTGGGCGCCATACCGGGCTGGACCGAGGTTCAGGGCCGCGACGCCATCGGGAAGACCTTTGTCTTCAAGGATTTCAACGAGGCGTTCGGGTTCATGACCCGCGCGGCGCTGGTTGCCGAGAAAATGGATCACCACCCCGAATGGCGCAACGTCTACAAGACGGTGGAGGTGGTGCTGGCGACCCATGACGCCGGCGGCGTCACCAAGCTCGACATCGAGCTCGCCAGGACGATGAACACGATCGCCAAGCTGACAGCTACCTGACATCTTGCGAGGATCGGCTGCATCCCCATGTTGTGATCAGCAGGAGATGCGGCCATCTGCCGGCCCTGGCTGAACGGGGAGTTTGTCGAACATGGCTGCCGAACACAGCATCGGCTTCGAGCCGGCCGATCGGCTCGCGGAGGATCATGAGAGCGTGCGCCGCCGTTTCTGGCGCAAGCTGAAGCGTGTCGCCGCGCAATTGCCGTTCGCGGAAGACCTGCTCGCGGCCTATTATTGTGCGTTCGACCGGCAGACGCCGCGCCATGTCCAGGCGTCGCTGCTCGGGGCGATCGCCTATTTCATCCTGCCGTTCGATTTCGTTCCCGACGTGATGCCGATCCTCGGCTTCACTGATGACGCCGCCGTGCTCGCCACCGCCATCCGTATGGTCGCCGGCCACATCACGACGGAGCACCGCGAAGCCGCCCGCGCCGTGCTGAAGCGCGGGGTGGATGAGGTATAGGAGCGTAGGCCGAGCGTACCGCTGTCATTCCCCGCGACCCGGCTACGCCAAGGCTTCGCCGGGGTTGCGGTCCAGGGCCGCCGAAGCTTTAGCGTAGGCGGCAGGCGGGGAATCCAGTACGCCGCGGCCTCTCGATTCAATCACTGACGTCACGGAGTACTGGATCGCCCGCTCAAGCCGGGCGATGACAGCGAGTGTGTGGGTGCCGCTTGCGACACCATCGGCCGCAATGCCGCTCGTTACTTCTTCTCCGCCCGCGCGTTCCCCGCGTCCCACGCCTGGAATTGCTTGAACAGCGCTTCCCTGTCTGCGTCCGACACCTTCTGGGCCGCGGGGTTCTGCTTGAGGAACGCCTCGAAGCGCTGCCGGGTCACCGGTTCGACGCCGTGCTTGTCGAGCCATTGCTGCGCCACCGGCAATCTGTTCCAGCCCGTCAGAGGTGCCGGGAGCGAGACTTCCTTCCACTTGGGATGGAAAGGCGGGTTCTGCAGGGTCGGGAATTTCGTGAAGAACGCATCCACGAACAGCGCAAGCTTACGGTAACGGTCGGTGTTGGGCGCCCAGTTGTAGGCCGCGAGCACCGCCGGCACCGCGATGGTGTCCACGTTATCGCCTTCCTTGATCAGGTTCGGATAGTCCTTGGCGGTCAGCGTCGCCGGCAGATAGTCGCTCTGGAGCGGCTTTGCATAGTCGACCCCCGCGAGGTGGAAGCGGCCGTCATTGCTGAAGGTCGACACTGACTTGTACGGCTTGCCGCCGACCACGATGACGGCGTCGATCTCGCCGGCTTTCAGCTTCTCCATCGCGATGCGCTGCTCGACATAGACGAAGTTCGCCTTGATCCCGAGCCGTTCGAACACGGTGAGCGCGGTGACGAAGGTACCGCCGTTCGGCAGGTCGACGCTGACGGTCTTGCCTTCGAGGTCCTTGAGCGTCGCGACCGATTTCGGTGCGATCACCTGCATCTCTTCATTGTAGAGCTTGGTCACATAGGTGAACTGCTTCTTGATGTCCTTGGCAAAGCCCTTGCGCTCGAGATAGTCGAGCGTATCCGCCCGTACGATGCCGAGATCGACGCCTTGCAGGAACAGAATGTCGGCGACGCTCTGCACCGAGCCGCGGCCGACGATTGGCAGCACGCGGATCTTGTTGCCGTCGTCGAGCACGGAGGCGAGGTCGGCGCCGAACTGCACGTAGGTGCCGCCGATCGTGCCGGTGATCAGCGTGACCGTATTGGCGTTCAGCGACTGCTTGGTCGAGGTCGAGCCGAACTGGAAGATGGCCTTCAGGCTGTCCGAGACCTTGGCCGGATCGTATTCGGTCTGCTCGGCGCGTGCCGCGAAGGCACAGATCGTCATGATGGCGGCAACCGCCATTCCCAAAGCGTTACGCATGATACCCTCTAAAAAGTTCTAGTTCTGAAGCTGAGCGAGGCGCTGCCGCGCCTCCGCCGACCCGAGTGCCGCGGCCTTCTGGTACCAGTCGCGCGCGACGGTCGCGTCGCCGGCGATGCTCCGCGCGTCGCTGGTGCCCAGCACGGCCGGGTCATAGGTCTGCGCCAGCAGAAACGCGGCCTCTGCATCCTGTGCATTGGCCGAGCGCTCGAGCAGCAGGCGGGCTGCAACAATATCCCCGATCCTCAACAGGCTCTTCGCGCGTGTCATCAGCCCGGCCAGCGTGTCGGCATCGAGCGTCTTGGCGAGCGTCTTGGCGGGCGGAGGGGGCGCCGGCGGCGCCGCGACGGGTGCGGGCGCGGGTGCCTGGGCTTGCAGCGCCGTCTGATAGGCGGTCGCGATCGCTTCGCGGCTCGGCGTTGACGGTGCAGGGAGACCCTGCGTGTCGGCGCTCGCCAGCCTCGTGTTGGTCACGCGGTCCGGATCCCTTTGCGGGGTCTGCGGTACGGCCGGCACGCTGGCGGACGCCATTGCCTGCTCCGATGCGATGCTCATCCAGCTACCGGCATTGGCGGCCAAGAGGCCGCGAAAGTCGGACTGAAACAGTGTGACCAGAACTGCCACGGTGGATGCCGTCAGAACCGCCGCGAGAACACGCGGCACAATTCTGGAGCGCACCTCAATGGGCGCATATTCGCGCGGGTCCGGCGCACCGAGCGGATCGGACAGGAAGAGTGGAATCGGATCGTCCTGCGAAAGATCGGCCCGCGCGGCGCGCGCACGGATGAAGGATGCGGTCGGCGGATGTGATGTGGCTCGATCAGAGTCGAACGCCTTCGACTCCTTCGACGGGCGATGCGCCGTCGTCTCCATGGTCATGCTCCCCATTACTAACGCAACGCAGGGGCAATTCGGCTTAAGTCTTCTTGCTTTTGTCCAAAGTGTCCCGCAAATGGAACCCGTAAAACGCAGTGGGAATCAGCCCAAAAAACGACAACGGTTTGCGCGAAACAGGAAATATTTGGGTTTGATTGAGGCGGAGCCGGGGAATGCACCACGATTTTGGCGGTGATGGTTGAGGAAGGTTTTCCCAGACTCCGCTGGCTTTAACCCCGGGGCATCCAGTGGGCCGCAGCGTCTCGGCTCAAATCTCTGGCGTCTCTGACATCTGGGCCGCCCGCCTCAGTACGCAATTGCGCAGAAGGCGGGCGACGACTGTCGCATATGTGGCGGGTGCGTGTGGCAGGCAAGCGCTGCCGCTCACATGATCATGGATGCAGGATCACCTTGCCCATGGCCTGGCGTCCCGCCAGAACCTTCAGCGCGTCGGCGGTTTGTGCCAGCGGGAAGGTGCGGTCGACATGCGAGGAAATCTTTCCTTCCGCGGTCCACTTCACGAGCTTCTCGAGATTGGCGCGGTTCTTGGCCGGGTTGAGCCGGGTCCATGCGCCCCAGAACACGCCACGGATGTCGCAGCCCTTCAGCAGCGCGAGGTTCAGCGGCATCTTCGGAATGTCGCCGGCGGCAAAACCGATGACCAGGAAGCGGCCTTCCCAGGCGATCGAGCGCAGTGCCTGCTCGGCATAGGCGCCACCCACGGGATCGAAGATGATGTCCACGCCCTTGCCGCCGGTGAGTTTTCGCAAGCCTTCCTTCAGATCTTCCTTGCCGTAGTTGAGTGTCAGCTCGGCGCCGTGCGCTTTCGCGAATTCGAGCTTCTCATCCGACGAGGCGCAGGCGATCACCTTCAGGCCCATCAGCTTGCCGAGCTCGCAGGCAGCCAAGCCGGTGCCGCCGGCTGCGCCCAGCACCGCGAGCGTCTCGCCCGGCTTTGGGCTCGCGCGGTCTTCCAGCGCATGCAGCGCGGTGCCGTAGATGATGATGATGCCGGCCGCGCGGTCATAGTCGAGATTGTCGGGAATCTTGACGATCGATGCCGCCGGCAGCGCGATCTTTTCGCGCGCGCCATTGTGGCCGCAAGAGGCGACGACGCGATCGCCGACCTTCAGATCAGTCACGCCGGGACCGATGCTCTCGATCACGCCGGCGACTTCAGCGGCGGGCGAGAACGGGAACGGCGGCTTGATCTGGTACTTGCCCTGAATCATCAGGATGTCGAAGAAGTTCAGCGCCGCCGCCTTGATCGCGATCACCGCTTCGCCGGGACCTGCCACCGGATCCGGCACGTCGGCAAGCACGAGATCGTCGGGTTGGCAATATTGCGAGCAGAGGATGGCTTTCATGGCGGCACCTTCTTGAGAAGTAAGCACTGGGCGTTTCGAGCGGAATTATAGTTGATCGGGTTTTGCCGGATTTAGGCACGGGCGACAATCCGGATTCTTTGTCTGACGCTACGCGCCGGCTTATCCTCGTCATTGCGAGCGAAGCGAAGCAATCCAGAGCCCGTCCCGCGGAAATAGTCTGGATTGCTTCGTCGCTTCGCTCCGCGCAATGACGGCTTACGTGGAAAGAGGATTCAAACGATGTTTGAAACAGGGCTGCTCAGGGACAAGCGCATCCTCGTCACCGGCGGCGGCTCCGGCCTCGGCGCCGCGATGGGACGCCGCTTCCTCGCGCTCGGCGCCGAGCTCGTGATCTGCGGCCGCAAGCTCGACCGGCTGGAAGCGACGGCGAGCGAGATGCGCGCGCAGACCGGCGGCAAGGTCACGACGATGGCTTGCGATATTCGCGACGGCGCGGCCGTCGAGAGCATGATGGACGCGATCTGGCGCGAGGCGCCGCTCGATATTCTCGTCAACAACGCTGCCGCAACCTTCATCGCGCAGAGCGAGCATCTGTCGTTTCGCGCTGCCGACGCGATCCTCGCGCCGACGCTGCATGGCGCGATGTATTGCACGCTCGCCGCCGGCAAGCGCTGGATCGACGGCAAGCATGGCGGTGTCGTGCTGTCGATCCTCTCGACCTCGACCATCACCGGCCGCGCCTTCACGGTTCCGTCGGCGATGGCGAAGTCGGCGGTGCTGGCGATGACCAGGAGTCTCGCGGTCGAGTGGGGTCCGAAGGGCGTCCGCACCGTCGCGATCGCCCCGGGCCCGTTCCCGACCGCGGGCGCCTCGGGGCAGCTCCGTCCCGAAGGCCGCGACGAAGGCTGGACCGCCCGCAACCCGATGGGGCGCACCGGCGAGCACGGTGAGCTCGCCGACCTCGCCAGCTTCCTGGTCTCGGACCGTGCCGGTTACATCAATGGCGAGATGGTCGTGATCGACGGTGGCGCGCATTTGCGCAGCTCCGGCGCCGAGGATTTGTTGCGCTGGACCGACGCACAATGGGCCGAGCAGCGCGCTGCGCGATCCAAAGGCTGAGCCGCTAACTGCCTTCCCAAATTGGACTTTCCCGGTTATCCCTGCCGGGGGACAAAGCGCGGCCGGGCCATCTTCCAGTCACAATATTGAGGGAACCACTCCAGCATGTGGCGGGTGCTGATTTTAGCCTTGATGACGGGCGTTATAGCCGTGGGAATCACCGATTCCGCGCGGGCGCAGACCGCGCAACCGGCGCCCAAAGCCGCGCCGAAGGCGGCTGCACCGGCGGCCAATCCGGCTGCAAAGACAGTAGCAAAGCCCGAGAGCAAGCCGGTGACTCCAGCCGCCGCGGTTGCGGGCGGCGCGGAGCCGACCCTGATTGGCCAGTTCGGCACCTGGGGCGCCTATTCGGCCACACCGAACGGCAAGAAGGTTTGCTTCGCGCTGGCCAAACCGTCGTCGTCGAAGACCAACCCGCCGAACCGCCCGCGCGATCCCGCCTATGCCTTCGTTTCGACCCGGCCGGCCGAAAAGGTGAACAACGAAGTCTCGGTCATGATCGGCTATGCGCTGAAGCCGGGCTCGGAATCCTCGGTCGAGGTCGGCGGCGCCGCCTTCGCGATGTACACGCAGGGCGACGGCCTCTGGATCAAGAACGCGGCCGAAGAAGAGCGGATGGTCGAGGCCATGCGCAAATCCGCCGATCTCGTGGTCAAGGGTGTCTCGGCCAAGGGAACAGAGACGACCGATACGTTTTCGCTGAAGGGCCTCGCCCAGGCGCTCGACCGGATCGCCCAGGATTGCAGGCGTTAAGGCTGCGGGCGAGAAGGTCGCAATCGGCCGTTCCGGTTGCTATATAGGGCCGGTTCCAGATTTTCTTTCGTCATTCCGGGGCGCGCGAAGCGCGAACCCGGAATCTTGAGGTTCCAGGTTCAGGTCTTCGAGCTGCCCCGGAACGACCCAGCAATTAGGCCTATCGATGCAACCGACGACCGAGCCGCACAACGCGATACTGGTGGAGAAGACACCGCTCGAAACCTATGTGCCGCCGGCCAGGCCCTCGCTGATCGGCCTGTCGCGCAGCGAGCTTGCCGACCGCCTCGGCGAGATCGGCGTTGCGCCCGCGCAGCGCAAGATGCGCGTCCAGCAGCTGTGGCACTGGCTCTATTTCCGTGGCGCCCAAAGCTTCGACGATATGACGTCGATCTCGAAGGGCATTCGCGCCGAGCTCGCGCAGCATTTTACGGTCGACCGTCCCGAAGTCGTGGCCGAGCAGATCTCCAACGACGGCACCCGCAAATGGCTGCTGCGGCTGCCGAGCGGCGACAATGTCGAGCGTGCGCATGAAGTCGAGTGCGTCTACATCCCCGAGACCGATCGCGGCACGCTTTGCGTCTCTTCCCAGGTCGGCTGCACGCTGAACTGCTCCTTCTGTCACACCGGCACGCAGCGGCTGGTGCGCAACCTCACCGCCGGCGAGATCGTCGGACAGGTGATGGTGGCGCGCGACCGCCTCAATGACTGGGCCGATCGCGAGGACGGCACGCGCCGCGTCACCAACATCGTGATGATGGGCATGGGCGAGCCGCTCTACAATTTCGACGCGGTGCGCGACGCGCTGCTGATCGTCGGCGACAATGAAGGCATCGGCATCTCCCGTCGCCGCATCACGCTGTCGACCTCGGGCGTGGTGCCGAACATCGTGCGCGCGGGCGACGAGATCGGCGTCATGCTCGCGATCTCGCTGCATGCGGTGCGCGACGAGCTGCGCAACGAGCTGGTGCCGCTCAACCGCAAATATCCGATCAAGGAACTGCTGCAGGCCTGCCGCGACTATCCCGGCGCCTCGAATGCACGCCGCATCACCTTCGAATATGTGATGCTCAAGGGCGTCAACGATTCGCTCGATGATGCAAAGCTGCTGGTGAAGCTGCTCAAGGGCATTCACGCCAAGATCAACCTGATCCCGTTCAATCCCTGGCCCGGCACGGCCTATGAATGTTCGGACTGGGACCAGATCGAAAAATTCTCCGAATACATCTTCAACGCCGGCTACTCCTCGCCGGTGCGCACCCCGCGCGGCCGCGACATCCTCGCCGCCTGCGGCCAGCTCAAATCGGAGACCGAGAAGCTCTCGGCCCGCGAACGTCAGGCGCTGCGCGCCATGGCGATGACGGATTGATGGATCATGCTCGCGCTCTCGCATCCTCGTCATTGCGAGCGCAGCGAAGCAATCCAGAATCTTTCCGTTGAGACAGTCTGGATGGCTTCGTCGCGGAGCCTGTCATCCGGCCCGCCGGAGGCGGGACCGGGTGGCTCCTCGCAATGACGGCTGAGTTGGCATTTTTGGCATGTCCCTGATCGGCCGCCTCATCGTCATCTTCATCGGCTTTCTCGCCGCCTGCTTCGTCGGCGGGATGATCGTCGTCGTCGCGCTGCTGTTTCCGGAATTCGCCGATCTCGGCGCCGGTCCCGTCGATCAGGGCGCGATCGACATCCTGCTCGGCTTCGGCTTCATCTTCGTCTCGGGCTTTGCGCTGGTTCCGGCCGCGGTGATCGTCGCGATCACCGAAGCGCTCTACATCCGCAGCGCACTGGCCTATGCCGTTGGCGGTG
This sequence comes from Bradyrhizobium sp. Arg816, assembly GCF_029989365.1. Lineage (GTDB taxonomy): Bacteria > Pseudomonadota > Alphaproteobacteria > Rhizobiales > Xanthobacteraceae > Bradyrhizobium. Next base: position 340,909 of record NZ_JAPRAQ010000008.1, read on the forward strand.
GCCTTGTCGGTCTCGCCTGCTATCTCGGCCTCATTCCCTTTCACTCCGATACGCTCCAGTTCGAAGGCATCGTGCGGCGGCATCTGGAGATCATGACCGGCGCGGGCATCGTCTCCGGCGTGGTCTACTGGCTGATCGCCGGCCGCAACGCCGGCGCCTGGCGCAATCCGCCGCCCCCGCACAAGCCGCCTCCGCCGCTGCCGTCGAATTCGCGGCCGGATGCGCGGTGATTTTACCCTCCCCTGGAGGGTCCCTGGAGGGGGAGGGTCGATCGCGCGTCGCGCGAGCGGGGCGGGGTGACAGACTATCCCGGATGGTGGTGTCCCATTTTTGTCGACCTACGCGCGGGACGTTGGTGGATGTACCGTTTGCTCGGCTTCACCCCACCTCGGTTCGCATTTCGCTTCGCTGCATGCGACCCGATCCTCCCCTCCAGGGGAGGATGGGGCATCTCGCACGGGGTTTCCATCCCCGCCCCACTCCGCTAAACCGCGCGCCATGAACCGGACTGGACTCTTTATCGGCCTGGCGCTGTGGCTCGTGATCGGCGTCGTTTTCGGCCTCTATCCCGAACTCGATCTCAAGCTCGCCGCGCTGTTCTTTGACCCCGAGACGAAGACATTTCCGCTCAAGCTGGTCGGCTGGGCCGGCGTTGCGCGTGACGCCGCAATGTGGATCGCCTGGGCATTCGCGCTGCCGTCGCTCGTGGCGCTCGTGGCCAAGATGGTCCGGCCCGACCGTCCCTTGATGGTGTCGGGGCGCGCGATCATCTTCCTGCTGGTGACATTGACGCTGTCGGCGGGCATCCTCACCAATCTCACCTTCAAGACCTACTGGGGCCGGCCGCGTCCGGTGGTGGTGACTGAGTTTGCCGGCGACCAGCAATTCGTGCCGTGGTGGGATCCGCGCGGCGATTGCGCCCGCAACTGCTCGTTCTTCTCGGGCGAGGGCGCGACCGCGTTCTGGACGCTGGCGCCGGCTGCGCTGGCGCCGCCGGCATGGCGACCGCTCGCCTATGCCGGTGCGGTTGTGTTCGGCATGGTCACCAGCGGGCTGCGGATGGCCTTCGGCGGCCACTTCTTCACCGATGTCTCGATCGCCGGCCTCGTCACCTTCGTCGTGATCTGGTTCGCCTACGCGCTGATTTACCGCTGGCCGCGGACCCGGTTCTCGGACGAGGCGGTCGATGCCGCCCTGACCCGGCTGAACATGCCCGCCTACCGGCTCCGCCAGCGCCTGTTCGGCCGCAAGACGGGCCCCGAGCCGTCGATTTGAGCCATTAAATGCGTGCCGAGGCGTGCGAAATTTGATATTCGCGCGGTCAACCCACAAACGCCATCAGCCCCTTGAGACCCGATTGGAAGCCCCATGACCACGATCCTGAAAAGCCTGCCCAAGGGTGAGAAAGTCGGCATCGCGTTTTCGGGCGGTCTGGATACCAGCGCGGCGCTGCTCTGGATGAAGCAGAAGGGCGCGCGCTGCTACGCCTACACGGCCAATCTCGGCCAGCCCGATGAAGCCGACTACAACGAGATCCCGCGCAAGGCCGAGGCGTTCGGTGCCGAGAAGGCGGTGCTCGTCGACTGCCGCACGCAGCTCGTCCACGAAGGCATCGCCGCGATCCAGTCGGGCGCCTTCCACATCTCGACCGGCGGCATCACCTATTTCAACACCACGCCGCTCGGGCGCGCCGTCACCGGCACGATGCTGGTCGCGGCGATGAAGGAAGACGGCGTCAACATCTGGGGCGACGGCTCGACCTTCAAGGGCAACGACATCGAGCGCTTCTACCGCTACGGCCTGCTCACCAATCCGAGCCTGCGCATCTACAAGCCCTGGCTCGACCAGCAATTCATCGACGAGCTCGGCGGTCGCGCCGAGATGTCGGCGTTCATGACGGCGCAGGGCTTCGCCTACAAGATGAGCGCGGAGAAGGCGTACTCGACCGACAGCAACCTGCTCGGCGCCACGCACGAAGCGAAGGATCTCGAAAGCCTCGACAGCGGCATCAAGATCGTCAACCCGATCATGGGTGTGCCGTTCTGGCGTGACGACTGCAACGTCAAGGCCGAGAAGGTCGTGGTGCGTTTCGAGGAAGGCCAGCCGACTGCGCTGAACGGCCAGACCTTCAGCGATCCCGTCGCATTGTTCCTCGAAGCCAATGCGATCGGCGGCCGCCACGGACTCGGCATGAGCGACCAGATCGAGAACCGCATCATCGAGGCAAAGAGCCGCGGTATCTACGAGGCGCCCGGGATGGCGCTGCTGCACATCGCCTATGAGCGCCTCGTCACCGGCATCCATAACGAGGATACTATCGAGCAATACCGCATCAGCGGCATGCGCCTCGGTCGCCTGCTCTATCAGGGCCGCTGGTTCGATTCGCAGGCCCTGATGCTGCGCGAGACCGCGCAGCGCTGGGTCGCGCGCGCCGTCACCGGCGAGGTGACGCTGGAGCTGCGCCGCGGCAACGACTATTCGATCCTCAACACCGAGAGTCCGAACCTGACCTATGCGCCGGAACGGCTCAGCATGGAGAAGGTGGAGGACGCGGCATTCACGCCGGCCGATCGCATCGGTCAGCTCACCATGCGCAATCTCGACATCGCCGACACGCGCACCAAGCTGAAGCTCTACACGGACACGGGCCTGCTGTCGGGCAGCGAAGGCTCGCAGATCTTCCGGCTCGAGAGCGACAAGGGTTGATCTTGTAGCGCGGATGGAGCGAAGCGAAATCCGGGGCCTCTCGTCCAGCCGCTAGATTCCCGGATTGCGCTTCGCTCCATCCGGGCTACGCGCATAATGACGATGTCATGCGCGGCCGCTAGGGTTCCGCTCCTGTCGGAAACGGGATTACGGAGCATCGCGCATGGTCAAGGGATCGGCACTCGCCTCACTCATCGTCCTCTGTTGGACAACGTCGCTGTCGGCGCAGGCGATCTATCCGATCGATCGTGCCGAGATCCTGGCCGGCGCCCGGTTCGACTTCAAGGTCGAGTTTCCCGGGCCGGTCGATCCGGCCAGGCTGAAGGTGACCGTGAACGGCGCGGACTATGCTGCCGCGTTCGGACGTAGCGGGACCTTCATCGATCGCGAGGACGGCAAGGACCAGTCGGCGCTGATTTTGCGCGACGTCACGCTGACCAAGCCCGGCACCGTCACGGTGGATGTCAGCGACGGCACGCAGCAGCGCAGCGTCGCATGGACGGTTTACGACACGGGTCCGCGCAAGGCGAAGAACGTCATCCTGTTCATCGGCGACGGCATGTCGCCGGCGCATCGGGTCGCGGCGCGAATCCTGTCCAAGGGGATTGCGGAGGGCAAGAGCCGCGGCAAGCTCGCGATCGATGACATGCCTCACATGGCGCTGGTGGCGACCGCGGGCTCGGACTCGATCATCACGGACTCCGCGAACTCGGCCAGCGCCTATGCGACCGGTCACAAGAGCGCCGTCAACGCCCTGGGCGTCTATGCGGACCGCACCGCAAGCCCGTTCGACGATCCCCGCGTCGAAACCATCACGAGTCTTGCCAGGCGGCGGCACGGCATGGCGATCGGCATCGTCACCAACACCGAGATCGAAGACGCGACGCCGGCCGCGATGGTTGCGCACACCCGCCGGCGCGCCGCCTATGACGAGATCGTCGAGCAGTTTTTCGCGGCGAAGCCGGATGTGCTGATGGGTGGCGGCAGCGCGAATTTTCTGCCGAAGTCCGCGGCCGGCTCCAAACGCAAGGACGAAGCCGACTACATCGCGAAGTTCCGCGAGGCCGGCTATCAGGTTGCGACGACCGCGAGCGAGCTCGGGGCCTTGGCCGCAAAGCCGGAGACAAGCAAGCTGCTCGGCCTGTTCGCGACCGGCAACATGGATGGCGTGCTCGACCGCAAATTCCTCAAAGGCGGCGGCGTGAAGAAATTTCCCGAGCAGCCTGATTTGACCGAGCAGGTGCAGGCGGCGTTGAACATCCTCTCGAAGAACGAGACCGGCTTCTTCCTGATGGTCGAGTCCGGACTGATCGACAAATATGCGCACCTGCTCGACATGGAGCGGGCGGTCTACGACACGATCATGCTCGACAATGCCGTCCGCCAGACGCGCGAATGGGCACGGGCGCGCGGCGACGATACCCTCATCCTGGTCTTGGCGGACCACAATCATCCCAACAGCCTTGTCGGCACGGTGAACGACGACATGGGCACCACGCCCAACGTGCCGCTGCGCGAGCGCGTCGGCGTCTACGAGCAGGCCGGATTTCCCAATTATCCGGCGCCGGATGCGGAGGGCTATCCGTCACGCGTCGATGTGAGCCGCCGGCTCGCCATCTTCTCGGCCAGCCTGCCCGATCACTATGAGACATTCCGGCCGAAGCTCGACAATCCCAACGAGCCGACCGTCAAGGCCGGTGACGACGGGACCTTCAAGGCCAACGACAAATACAAGGACGTCCCCGGTGCGGTGCTGCGCCCGGGCAATCTGTCGGCGATGATCGGCGCCAGCGTGCATTCGGGCGAAGATGTCATCCTGACGGCGACCGGGCCGGCCAGCGAGCGCGTGCACGGCTCGATGGACAACACCGAAGTGTTTCGCGTGATGGTCGATGCGCTTGGACTCGCTGCGGCGCAGTAGTGGCGACACGCGTTCCAAACAAAAATGGCCGGGATTGCTCCCGGCCATTTTGCATTTGTGCTTCGCCTCAGCGCGGCGGTGCGGTGCCGGGCGGGGGCGGCGGCAGCGAGGCCTGGCCGCCGTTGAGCAGCGGCGTGATGTTGCGGACGGTGACGCGCCGGTTGATCAGGCTCGGTCCTTGCGTCTGCTCCTTCAGATACTGCTCGCCATAGCCCTGCGAGGTCAGGTTCTCCGCCGGCACGGCGAACTGCTGGGTCAGCAATTCGGCCGCGGACTGCGCACGGCGATCCGACAATGACAGATTGTCGACCTCGTTGCCGACCGCGTCGGTGTGTCCCTCGATCAGGAACACCGCGCGCGGGTTGCGCTGGATCGCACGGTTGAGACCGTCGGCGATCCCCTGCAGCCGGGCCGCCTGGTCCGGCGGGATGGTCCACGAGCCCGTCTCGAAGGTGATCGTGTTGACGTCGATGCTCGGCATCTGCATGCGAACATTGGGGCTGTAGCGGATCTCGTCGAGCGTGTAACGCCGATCGATCCGCTGTACCGGCGGTGCCTCCATGGTCTGGTAGATCACGTCCGGCGATGCCTCCTGAGCGTCGACGATGTAGCGATCGTAGGGCATGTTGACCACCGGCGGCGGCACGTCGACATAGAAGCCGCCGACCGACCGCGGATCGCGGTAGCTGTTGTCGATGATGATGATCTCGCGCCCGCCGGGGTCCCTGCGGATTCGCCGCAGCAACGAACCGTCGGGACCGACCACGGTGATGACCTCGCTGCCATCAGGACGGATCACGACCGTGCGGGTTTCGCCGCCGATGGTGTCGGTGCGGATGTCGCGGGCGCCATAGCGGAAGCGATAGAGGTCGTTGCCGCGGACGTAGGCCTGCCCGCCCGGATCGCGGATGATGATGCGATCAGGTTCGGTGTAGACGGTGCGGCCGCCTTCGATGGCCTCGCGTCGCTGGTTGTGGAGGTCGGCAATGGTCGCGCCGATCACGACGCCGGCCACCACGCCCGCACCGATCGCGAGCGGTGTCAGGTCACGCTGCGGCGGCCGCGGCGGAGGCGGCAGCGGTGCGACGACTGTCGGCCTGGCCTGGAACGCAGGCGTGACCGTCGGCGGAGCGAATTGCGCGCGGTTGGGCGGCGGCGTTGCGGCCGCCGAGCCCGGGACTGTGCTCGGCGCTGCGGCACCGGCGGGCGCCGCGGG
>NZ_JAPRAQ010000009.1 GCF_029989365.1 Bradyrhizobium sp. Arg816
CGGCATCAGCGCTTCCACAAAGCTCGGCTGTCCCGTCTGCTTAACCGCCATCGCTACCCTCCAAGGCTTTGCCCGAGGGAATCACAATTGACGAATTACGCAACAGGCCCACAAGGGGAGAAGGAAGAAAGATCACACCGGCAAAAACCGCTTCAGCGCCGGCATGAAGAAGATCCCGAGATTGATCGCAAAGCCGATGCTCCAGAGGATCGAGCGCAATGTCGGGCGGTTGCCGAGATAGGTCAGCACGTAGGCGATCCGCACGATCAGGAACAGCACGGCGAGCTCGTCGATCAGCCGCTGCGGCGAATCCCGGAATTCGGCAAGCAGCACCGCGAAGGCGAAGAACGGAAAGGTCTCGATGCCGTTCTGGTGGGCACCGAGCGCGCGCTGCGCCAGCGCATCCTCGAAGAAGGCGGGGTCGCGCGGCCGGGAATTGTCGAACGTGCGAAACCGCGTCCATTTGATCGAGACGATCGTCGACAGATAAAGCAGCAGCGCTCCAAATACGCACCATTCCGCGAGCGTCATCTTTCCTCCCCCGCTTGGGCGCGACCCTAGCGAAACCGGCCTCATCTTGACAAGTTCGGAGCAACGCGCGACGCAACTGATCATGACGACAATTGCCCCCATCGCAGCGCAAAAGCCCGCCGTCCGGTCCAGCCTGCGGCGCGTCGGCGTGCTCCTGGTCAACCTCGGCACGCCCGATACGGCCGATGCGCCCGGCGTGCGGGTCTATCTCAAGGAGTTCCTCTCGGACGCCCGCGTCATCGAGGACCAGGGGCTGGTCTGGCAGTTCGTGCTCAACGGCATCATCCTGCGCAGCCGTCCCCGCACCAAGGCGCTGGACTATCAGAAGATCTGGAACAATGAGCGGAACGAGTCGCCGCTGAAGACCATCACGCGCTCGCAGAGCGACAAGCTCGCGGCCGCACTGTCTGACAGCGACCACGTCGTCGTGGACTGGGCGATGCGTTACGGCAATCCCTCGATCAAGTCGGGCATCGATGCGCTGATCGCGAAGGGGTGCGACCGCATCCTCGCCGTGCCGCTCTATCCGCAATATTCCGCCTCGACCTCGGCGACGGTCTGCGACGAAGTGTTCCGCGTGCTCGCCCGCTTGCGTAACCAGCCGACGCTGCGGGTGACGCCGCCTTATTACGAGGACGAGGCCTATATCGAGGCGCTCGCGATCTCGATCGAGACGCATCTGGCAACGCTGCCCTTCACGCCGGAGCTGATCGTCGCGTCCTTCCACGGCATGCCGAAATCCTATGTCGACAAGGGCGATCCCTATCAGTCCCACTGCGTCGCCACGACCGAGGCGCTGCGTCGCCGGCTCGGCATGGACGAGACGAAACTGCTGCTGACCTTCCAGTCGCGCTTCGGCAATGACGAGTGGCTCCAGCCCTACACCGACAGGACCATGGAGCGGCTGGCCAAGGAAGGCGTGCGTCGCATCGCGGTGGTGACCCCCGGCTTCGCCGCCGACTGCCTGGAGACGCTGGAGGAGATCGCGCAGGAGAATGCCGAGATCTTCAAGCACAATGGCGGCGAGCAGTTTTCCGCGATCCCCTGCCTCAACGACAGCGTATCTGGCATGGACGTGATCCGCACCCTGGTGCTGCGCGAGCTTCAGGGCTGGATCTGATGGCGCGTCCCATGAACCGCCGCGAGACTTTGGCGCTTCTTGGGACGATCGCCGCGCTGCCGGCCTCGGTGCTGGCGCAGCAGCCGAACGCCACGCGGCGGCTCGGCGTGCTCTCGGTCACGGCCGCGGATGACGCGATCGGGCAGGCCCGCAGCACGATCCTGGTCGAGACGCTCGCCGCCCATGGCTGGAAGGAGCACGACAATCTCAGGATCGATTGGCGCAGCGGCGCTGGCGACCGGGCGCGCATCGCGCGCCTCGCCGACGAACTCGTGGCGCTCAAGCCGGACATCCTGCTCGCGGTCGGCACGCCCTCGGTCGAGGAGCTGCGCCAGCGCACCACGACGATCCCGATCGTGTTCGCCGTCGTCACCGATCCCGTCAGCCAGGGCTTTGTCAAAAACCTCGCTTATCCCGGCGGCAACATCACCGGCTTCACCGATTATGACGGCCCGCTCGCCGGCAAATGGCTGGAGATGCTGACGCAGGTCACGCCAAAGGTGTCCCGCGTCTTCGTCGTCTACAATCCAGCCACCGCGCCGTTCGCGCCCCTGATGCTGCACACGATCGAGGACGCCGCACGGACGCTTCACGTGACGGTCGAGGCAGCACCAGTTCACGACGCCGGCTCGATCGCCGCGCTGGCTTCGCGGAAGGATGGCGGCCTTTTGGTGCTGCCTGACTTCTTCACCATGGCCAATCGTGCCCAGCTCCTGGCTGCAATCGGTGAAGCCCGCGTGCCGGCGGTGTTCTGGAGCCGCACCTTCGTCGACGAGGGCGGGCTGATGTCCTACAGCACCGACAGCGCCGAGCAGCTCCGCCGCGCGGCCAACTACATCGATCGCATCCTGAAGGGCGCGCAGGCAGCCGACCTGCCGGTCCAGAATCCCACCAAGTTCGAGCTTGCGATCAACCTGAAGACGGTGAGGGCGCTGGGGTTGACGATGTCACCCTCGTTGCTCGCGATCGCCAACACCGTGGTTGAATAGGGGCGCCGATGCTGCCTTCGACTGGTGATTCCAGAATTCCTGGGGCAGAATGACGGTGGGGATGTTGCCGCGAGCGATGCGGCTCGAACGGGGCGGGCGCGATTGCATGCGGGGATTGTTGCTTGTAGCTGTCGTGGCCTGCGGACTCGCCGGCTGCAACACGACCGGGGACGTAGCGTCGACCATGTATCCGGAAGCAGTGCGGGCCGGCGGTGCCGTCAAGAGTGATACGGCCATCGTCCTGGTCGCAAACGGCGGCAGCGAGACGATCAACTATCTTCAGTTCGTTCACAACGGCTTTCCCGCGATCAATGCGCGAGGGATCAGCCTTGCTCCGGACGGCCTTGTTGCGATTCCGGTCGCGGTCGGAACGACGGGGCTTGAGCTGCAAAACTATACGACGACGGGTCGCCCGGGCACCTATCTCCCGAATGGCGCGTCGATGGGATTCGTGCCGGTGCATACGCCCAAGATCGATCTTCCCTCCCCTGGACTGTATTACGTTGCGACCGTCTTTCCGGGGCAGCAACGCAGCTTCGAGACAAGGCCGACGGCCGTCCAACTGGCGAAGCTGCGCAAGGAGCGGCCCGAGCTCGCCGCGCTGAAGCCGGTGAATTTTACATGGTCCAACTAGGACACCGTTGCTAGGTTGCCGCCGTGCCGTTTCAAGGGTTTTCTCACAATACTTATCGGCGATCGTTCCGCCTCCGTACTTCTTGTGGAAATGTCGCTCCGCGCCGACGTGAATGGTGACCGCTGAACCGGTAAGGTCACGTTCCCGACCAATGACAGCGCGGGAAGGGGCTTTCCCGCCTTGGAGGAAATATGAGCGGTTTCGATGTTTTCGCGATTGTTCTGGTTTTGCTCGTCATCGTCACGCTGGTTGCCGGCGTGAAGACGGTGCCGCAGGGCTATGACTGGACCATCGAGCGGTTCGGCAAATACACCCAGACGCTGAGCCCCGGGCTCAATCTGATCGTACCCTATTTCGATCGCGTCGGGCGCAAGATCAACATGATGGAGCAGGTGATCGACATTCCCGAGCAGGAGGTCATCACCAAGGACAACGCCACCGTGACGGTGGACGGCGTCGCCTTCTATCAGGTGTTCGACGCCGCGAAGGCGAGCTACGAAGTCGCCAACCTCAACCAGGCGATCACGGTCCTGACCATGACCAACATCCGCTCGGTGATGGGCTCGATGGACCTCGACCAGGTGCTGTCGCACCGCGACGAGATCAACGAGCGCCTGCTCCGCGTCGTCGACGCCGCGGTCTCGCCCTGGGGCGTCAAGGTCAACCGCATCGAGATCAAGGACATCGTGCCGCCCGCCGACCTCGTCGAAGCCATGGGCCGGCAGATGAAGGCCGAGCGCGTCAAGCGCGCCGACATTCTGTCCGCCGAAGGCCAGCGCCAGTCCGAGATCCTGCGCGCCGAGGGAGCCAAGCAGGGGCAGATCCTCCAGGCCGAGGGCCGCAAGGAAGCCGCGTTCCGCGACGCCGAGGCCCGCGAACGTTCCGCCGAGGCCGAGGCCAAGGCGACGCAGATGGTCAGTGAGGCCATCTCCAAGGGAGACGTCGCCGCGCTGAACTATTTCATCGCCGACAAATATATCAAGGCGTTCGGGCAGCTGGCCGACTCGCCGAACCAGAAGGTCATCATGCTTCCGGTCGAAGCGATGAGCATGCTGGGCTCGCTCGCCGGCATCGGCGAGATCGCCAAGGCAACGTTCGGAGAAAGCGCGGCGTCCGCGGCCGCTGCCGCCCGCCGTGGCGGGTCGGTGCCGACGACCGGCCCCACGCCGCCGGCGGTGCCGCCCCGGCAGGGATAATCAAAGCGCATGCGCTTCCGATGAGGGCATGCGTCAATTTAAAGCGCATGCCCCGGAAAAGTGGAGACCGGTTTTCCGATCAGGGCATGCGCCAATAGAAGGAGGTCGTGTCATGACCGACATGTTCGTATCGCTCGGCACCTGGAATTGGCTGATCTTCGGCTTCATCCTGATGGCGCTGGAAGTGCTGGCGCCGGGCGTATTCCTGTTCTGGCTCGGGCTCGCCGCGTTGCTGGTCGGCCTGATCTCCTTTGCTGTCGCCGTGTCGTGGCAGATCCAGCTCGTGATGTTCGCAATCTTCGCGGCCGCCGCCGTGCCGGTGTGGCGCCGGCTGGCGCGGCCGAAGCTGGACGCAAGCGCCAGCCCCTTCCTGAACAAGCGAAGCGAGGCATTGCTCGGCCGCGAGTTCACGCTGGAGAAGCCGATCATCGACGGCAACGGCACCGTGCGCCTCGGCGACACGGTCTGGCGCGTGGCCGGGCCCGATACGCCGGCCGGGACGCGGGTGAAGGTGGTGCAGGTGGACGGTGCGAATTTGACGGTGGCCGCGGCGTAGCCGCGCTTACCCTCCCCTGGAGGGGGAGGGTCGATCGCGCGAAGCGCGAGCGGGGTGGGGTGATCTCTCCACGCGGGCACTGTAGGCTGTGGAGGCACCGTCACCCCACCCCGTCTCACATTTCGCTGCGCTCCATGTGAGCCGACCCACGGGCGAGCTACGCTCGTCCCGGACCCCTCCAGGGGAGGGTAAGCGAGAAGACCTCACTTCTGCCACCTCTCCGCGAACCGGTGCAGCGGCATGAACGTCTCGCACAGCTCGCGCCCAAGCGCCGTCAGCCCGTAACCTCCTCCGTCGCCCAGCTCCACGAACCCCGCGTCGCGCAGCTCCGTCAGCCGCGCCTGCAGCACCGTCGGCGAGGCCTCGTCGCAGGCGGCGCGCAGCGCGCGGGAGGTGAGGGGGGCGTCGCGCAATTCCCACAGGATCCGCAGGCTCCAGCGTCGGCCGAGGAGGTCGAGCAGCGCCATGATCGGCCGGCCGGTGCGCGAGCCGCGCACCGTCCGGGTCCCTGATGCTGCCTGCTTCGCCATCCCGGCCCTCTTGCGCTGTGCTACAAATAATGTAGCGTATTGCTACGATAATTGTAGCAACGGAGACAGCTGATGTCCCAGGCCACGCCGCGTATCGCGCCGCTCGTTCCGCCTTATCCCCCGGAGATCCAGGCCCAGTTCGACCGCATCATGCGTGGCGCCCCGCCGCTGGCGCTGTTCCGGGTGATGGCGGGCCACGCCCGCGCCTGGGACAAGTTCCGCGCCGGCGGGCTTCTTGATCCGGGGCCACTTTCCCTGCGCCAGCGCGAGATCGTGATCGACCGGACCTGCGCGCTGACCGGATGCGAATATGAATGGGGCGTGCATGTCGCGATCTTCGCCGGGCCGGCGAAGCTCACCGAAGATGAGGTGCACGCCACCGTGCTGGGCGACGCGACGTCACCCTGCTGGTCGACGGCCGAGCAGGCGCTGATCGCCGCCGTCGACGCACTGCATCACCGCGCGACGTTGGACGACGCCGAATTCGCCGCGCTGTCGGCGCATTACGACGAAGCCCAGATCCTGGAGATCATGCTGCTGTGCGGCTTCTACCGCACGGTGTCGTATCTGGCGAACGGGCTGAAGCTGCCGCTGGAGGAGAAGGCTGCGCGGTTTCCGGCGGTCTAACCGCCGTCATTGCGAGCGTAGCGGTGCCGCTCTTGGTCCCTCATCCTGAGGAGCGCGGAACGCGCGTCTCGAAGGATGAAGGCCCGGCCGGTGGCCTCGCCCTTCGAGACGCGCGCCGTTGGCGCGCTCCTCAGGGTGAGGGTCAATACAGCGCGCCCTACGCCACGCCCGCCCGCAGCAGATCGTGCAGGTGCACGATGCCCACCACCTTGTCGGCTTCGGTCACGACCAGCGTCGTGATCTTGCTTGTGTTCAGCACCTCGATCATCTCGGTGGCGAGCATCGAGGGCGGCACGGTCTTCGGCTGCCTGGTCATGATGTCGTCGACGGACGCCGTCAGGAGATCCGGCCGCATGTGGCGACGCAGATCGCCGTCGGTGATGATGCCCGCGATGCCGCCGGCATCGTCGACGATGCAGACGCACCCCAGGCCCTTGGCCGACATCTCCATCACCGCGTCCGACATCTTGGTGCCTTCAGGCTTGACCGGGATCTCCGCGCCCGTGCGCATGTAGTCGCGGACGAATTTCAGCATCGCGCCGAGCTTGCCGCCGGGGTGGAAATGCGCGAACTCCAGCGCGGTGAAGCCGCGGCCTTCGAGCAGCGCGATCGCAATGGCATCGCCGATTGCGGCCTGCATCAGCGTCGATGTGGTCGGCGCCAGATTGTGCGGGCAGGCCTCGCGCGCCTTCGGCAGCTCGATCACGATGTCGGCGGCTTGTCCCAGCGAAGACGCCGCGTTCGACGTCACCGCGATCATCGGGATCGCGAAGCGCGCCGAATAATTCACCAGCGTCTTCATCTCCGGCTGCTCGCCGGACCAGGACAGCGCCATGATGACGTCGTCGGTGGTGATCATGCCGAGGTCGCCATGGGCGGCTTCCGCGGTGTGGACGAAGAAGGCCGGCGTGCCGGTCGAGGCCAGCGTCGCCGCGATCTTGCGCGCCATGTGGCCGGACTTGCCGAGGCCGGTGACGATGACGCGGCCCTTGGCGTTGCGGATCAGGTCGACCGCCTTGGCGAATGTCGCGCCCAGCGGACCGCGCAGGGCGGCGGCGAGCGCATTGATGCCGCCGCTCTCCGTCTCCAGCGTGCGGAGCGCGGATTCGACGCTGTCGGGGATGGGGCCGGATGATGGGGTCATCAGCGGTTTCGAGCTCGGCATGTTCAGGTCCAGGGAGGAGGGGCGCTCGCCCGTTGGCGCCTGCTTAGCATGCCCGAGCGGGCGAGGCGACGCGGCCGCCAAAGCCCTCAACCGGTCATTAACCATAATTGTTTTAACTCCATTAACGATGGTTCCCGCCCGCGGGCGGAGGTCGTCGTGGAAGTCTTTGATTTCGTTGGAGTTCTTACATCGTGGGGGCGCCTCCAGGCACGAGCCGGAGCAAACGCGGGCATTTCCTGCGCGCGGCTTTGCCATGCCTCGCGCTGACCGCCCTGCAAAGCGTGCCGGCGGCCGCCCAGAGCCTCACGCCCGACCTGTTCAATCCCAACCGCGGCGGCTTTGCCGCGCCCGACACGCTGCCGACGCGCCGCACGGCGGGCGTGCCGCAGGCGCCGTCGGATACGCTTCCGGCGCTGCCCGATCCCAATGCCGATCCGCGCAAGCGCCAGCAGGCGCCGGCAACCTCGCGCGTCGGCCAAAACTCGACCAACCAGGTCCCGACCTACGGCCTGCCCGCCGCCAACGGCGCAAGCGGCTCCGGCTACGACTCGCTCAACCGCAAGCGGCAGCAACCAAAGCTCTATCCCGGGCAGCCGAAGCCGAAGCGCCCGGTCGGACCCGGCTCGCCGGTGCCGCCGGCAACGCCGGACCGGACACTCGGGCCGCCGCGCATCGCGCCGCCGCCGTCCGAGACTGCGCACAAGGTGCCGGTGCCGCCGGCGATGGCCGGCAACGTGCCCGGCCAGCCGCTGCGCCGTCGCCTCAAGGTCGATGACGACGCGTTCGGCGCGGTCGGCGACTATGCCGGCAGCTTCCTGATCAAGGGCGGGCTCGAGCTCTCGGCCGGCTACGACACCAATCCGGCGCGCCTGAACAAGCCGATCGGCTCGCCGGCCTATGTCGTCGCGCCCGATCTTCTCGTGATGTCCGACTGGGAGCGCCACGCGCTGGTCGCCGATCTGCGCGGCTCGTTCTCCGGCTACACCAACAACATGCCGGCGACGATCGACGGCTTCGCCTCGCCGTCGCCGGTCGAGATCGATCGCCCCGACTTCACCGGTCATGTCGACGGCCGCCTCGACGTCGACCGCGACTTCAAGCTGACCTCGCAGCTCCGCCTGCGGCTCGCCACCGACAATCCCGGCAGCCCAAACGTGCAGGCCGGCCTGCAGAAATATCCGGTCTACGCCGCTTACGGCACCACGCTCGGCTTCGACCAGACTTTTAATCGCTTCCAGGTCGCAGCCGGCGCCACGGTGGATCGCACCGCCTACACCGATTCCAAGCTCACCGATGGCTCGACCTTCAGCAACGGCGACCGCGACTTCAACCAGTATGGCGGCATCGGCCGCTTCTCCTACGACCTGAAGCCGGGCCTGAAGCCGTTCGTCGAGATCGAGGGCGACACCCGCGTGCACGACCAGGCCGCCGACCGCAACGGCTACTTCCGCGATTCAAACGGCGGCTATGCCAAGGTCGGCTCGTCGTTCGAATTCTCGCGCATCCTCATCGGCGAGATCTCGGTCGGCTATACCGCGCGCAATTATGTCGACCCGCGCCTGAGCCAGCTCGCGGGCTTCCTCACCGCGGGCTCGCTGATCTGGAACGCAAGCGGCCTGACCACGGTGAAATTCGCCACCGACACGCAGATCGCGGAGTCCACGGTCCCCGGCTCCTCCGGCGTGCTGGTGCACACCTACGGGATCGAGGTCGATCACGACTTCCGCCGCTGGCTCACCGCCGTCGGCAAGTTCACCTACGGCACCTACGACTACCAGAACCAGAATCGCAACGACAAGACCTACTCACTCGAAGGCAATCTGATCTACAAGCTCAACCGCAACATCTGGATCAAGGGCACGCTGCGCCACGACATCCTGAACTCGAACCAGCCGGGGTCGAGCTCCCAGGGGACGGTGATGTTGGTGGGGGTGAGGTTGCAGAATTAAGGCGGCGGTGCGTCGCGATTGAGCGTATGCGGCTTAGTTGGCTTCGCTCTCGCCACTCACTCCGCTGTCATGCCCCGGCTTGACCGGGGCATCCAGCACGCCGCGGCTTATCCGTATACGTTTGACGTCTCTGGAATACTGGATCGCCCGGTCAAGCCGGGCGATGACACCGTTTGCTGATTTGGCGGCCGAGCAACAAGCTCAGCGCGGCAGATCCGTCTTCCCCATCAAAAACGTGTCGATCGACCGCGCACACAGCCGGCCCTCGCGGATGGCCCAGACCACCAGCGACTGGCCGCGGCGCATGTCGCCGGCGGTGAACACGTTCGGGCGCGAGGTCTGGTAGTCGAGCGTGTTGGCCTTGACGTTGCCGCGCGGGTCGAGGTCGACCGAGAGCAGCTTCAAGAGGCCCTCGTGCACGGGATGGACGAAACCCATCGCGAGCAGGATGAGCTCGGCATCGAGCTCGAACTCGGTGCCGGCAATCGGCTTGAACTTGTCGTCGACGCGCACGCAGTGCAGCTTCTTGACCTTGCCGTTCTCGCCGGAAAACTTCTGCGTCAGCACGGCGTATTCGCGGACCGCGCCTTCGGCCTGGCTGGAGGAGGTGCGCATCTTGAGCGGCCAGTTCGGCCAGGTCAGGCCCTTGTTCTCGCGCTCGGGCGGGGCGGGCATGATCTCGAGCTGGGTCACCGAGAGCGCGCCCTGGCGCAGCGAGGTGCCGATGCAGTCAGATCCGGTGTCGCCACCGCCGATGACGACGACATGCTTGCCGCCGGCCAGGATCTCCTGGACGCCGCCGAGCGGCTCCTCGGAGACGCGGCGGTTCTGCTGCGGCAGGAAGTCCATGGCGTAGTGGATGCCTTGAAGATCGCGGCCGGGGATCGGCAGGTCGCGCGGGGCTTCCGCGCCGCCCGTCAGCGCAACCGCATCGTACTCGTTGAGCATCTGGCGCGGGTCGACATTGCCGTCAGCGCCGACATTGCTGTTGTAGTGGAAGGTGACGCCTTCGCCTTCCATCTGCTTGACGCGGCGGTCGATGATGCCCTTCTCCATCTTGAAGTCGGGGATGCCGTAGCGCAGCAGGCCGCCGGCCTTGGCGAACTTCTCGAACAGGTGCACGTCGTGGCCGGCGCGCGCGAGCTGCTGCGCGCAGGCCATGCCGGCCGGACCCGAGCCGATCACCGCGACCTTCTTGCCGGTCTTCACGGCCGCCACTTCCGGCCTCAGCCAGCCATTGTCCCAGGCGCGGTCGACGATCGCGCATTCGATGGTCTTGATGGTGACGGGGTTGTCGTCGATGTTGAGCGTGCAGGACGCTTCGCACGGCGCCGGGCAGATGCGACCGGTGAACTCCGGAAAATTGTTGGTCGAGTGCAGGTTGCGCGAGGCCTCTTCCCAATTGCCCTGGTAGACGAGGTCGTTGAAATCGGGGATCTGGTTGTTGACCGGGCAGCCGGGCGTGCCGGGCGCCACCGAGCCGGTGCCGTGGCAATAGGGAATGCCGCAATTCATGCAGCGCGCGGCCTGGTCGCGCGTTTCCTTCTCGGTCAAGGGAACGACGAACTCGTTGTAATGCTTCACGCGCTCGGCGACCGGGGTGTACTTGCGGTCATGCCGTTCGATTTCGAGAAAACCCGTGATCTTGCCCATTAAACCCGAAGTCCCTGCCGCTTAAATTCGTTTTGTTTCTTCCTCGCCGTCATTGCGAGGAGCAATCCAGTCTGCATCAAGGAAGAAAGTCTGGATTGCTTCGCTTCGCTCGCAATGACGGGGTGTGATGCCCTACGCCCCGATCGCGATTTTCGGCTCGGCGTCCGCGTTGGCGGCCATTTCGCGCAGTGCGCGCCGGTACTCCACCGGCATCACCTTGCGGAATTTGGGCAGCCAGTCCTTCCAATTGGCAAGGATCTCGGCGGCGCGCTTGGAGCCGGTCGCTTTCGCATGGCGCGTGATCAGGACGTGCAGGCGCTCGACGTCGGAGTCGAGCAGGTTCTGGAACACGTCGACCCGGCCATGCGCCTCGAGGTCACCGGCGTGATTGTAGGTGCCGGCGTTGATCAGCTCTTCCGACAGGACCGGCTCGAGCTCAACCATGCTGAGATTGCACAGCTTGTCGAAGTCGCCGGTCTCGTCGAGCACGTACGCGATGCCGCCGGACATGCCGGCCGCGAAGTTGCGCCCGGTCTTGCCGAGCACGACCACGATGCCGCCGGTCATGTATTCACAGCAATGATCGCCGGCGCCTTCGACGACCGCCACCGCACCCGAGTTGCGCACGGCGAAACGCTCGCCGGCGACACCGCGGAAGTAGCACTCGCCCTGGATGGCGCCATACATCACCGTGTTGCCGACGATGATGCTCTCTTCCGGCACGATGCCGCTGTTGGCGGGAGGCTTGACGATGATCTTGCCGCCCGAGAGGCCCTTGCCGACATAGTCGTTGGCTTCACCTTCGAGCTCGAAGGTGACGCCTTGCGCCAGCCACGCGCCGAACGCCTGGCCGGCGGTGCCCTTGAGGCCGACATGGATGGTGTCGTGCGGCAGGCCGGCATGACCGTAGATCTTGGCGACCGCGCCCGACAGCATCGCACCCGCGGAGCGGTTGGTGCTGTTGATCCTGGCCTCGATCTTCACCGGCGCGCCGCGGTCGAGCGCAGGCGTCGCCTTCTCGATCAGCGTGCGGTCGAGCACCGCTTCCAGATGATGGTTCTGGCGCTCGGAGTAATAGATCTTCTGGCCCTTCTCTTCCTTCTGCTTGACGAACAGCTTGGAGAAATCGAGGCCCTTGGCCTTCCAGTGCGCGACCAGCCTGGTCTGATCGAGCAGCTGAACCTGTCCGATCATCTCGTTGAAGGTGCGGAAGCCGAGCGACGCCATGATCTCGCGGACTTCCTCGGCGACGAAGAAGAAGTAGTTGATCACGTGCTCGGGCTGGCCGGTGAAGCGCTTGCGCAGGACGGGGTCCTGGGTGGCGACGCCGACCGGGCAGGTGTTGAGATGGCACTTGCGCATCATGATGCAGCCGGCGGCGATCAACGGCGCGGTGGCGAAGCCGAACTCGTCGGCGCCGAGCAGCGCGCCGATCACGACGTCACGGCCGGTGCGGAAGCCGCCGTCGACCTGGACCACGATGCGGCTACGCAGTTGCTCGCGCACCAGGGTCTGGTGGGTTTCGGCAAGGCCGATCTCCCACGGCGAGCCGGCATGCTTGATCGAGGTCAGCGGCGAAGCGCCGGTGCCACCCTCGAAGCCTGCGATGGTGACATGGTCGGCGCGCGCCTTGGCAACGCCGGCGGCGACCGTGCCGACGCCGATCTCGGAGACGAGCTTGACCGAGACGTCGCCCGTCGGGTTGACGTTCTTGAGGTCGTAGATGAGCTGCGCCAGATCCTCGATCGAATAGATGTCGTGATGCGGCGGCGGCGAGATCAGGCCCACGCCCGGCGTCGAGTGCCGGACTTTTGCGATGGTCGCGTCGACCTTGTGGCCGGGCAGCTGGCCGCCTTCGCCGGGCTTGGCACCCTGCGCCATCTTGATCTGCATCATGTCGGAGTTGACGAGATACTCCGTGGTGACGCCGAAGCGGCCCGAGGCGACCTGCTTGATCGCCGAGCGCATGGAATCGCCGTTCGGCATCGGCTTGAAGCGGTCGGCTTCCTCGCCGCCTTCGCCGGTGTTCGACTTGCCGCCGATCCGGTTCATGGCGATCGCGAGCGTGGTGTGCGCCTCGCGCGAGATCGAGCCGAAGCTCATCGCACCGGTGGCGAAGCGCTTGACGATGTCCTTGGCCGGCTCGACCTGGTCGATCGGGATCGGCTTGCGCTTCTCTTCGTCAGCGTTCTTGATCCGGAACAGGCCGCGCAGCGTCAACAGCCGCTCGGACTGCTCGTTCAGGATCTTCGCGAAGGCGCGATAGCGCTCCAGCGAATTGCCGCGGGCGGCGTGCTGCAGCAGCCCGACCGACTCGGCGGTCCAGGCATGGTCCTCGCCGCGGCTGCGATAGGCATATTCGCCGCCGACATCGAGCGCGGTCTTGTAGACCTGCGCCTCGCCGAACGCGTCGGCATGACGGCGCACCGCTTCTTCCGCGATCTCGGCAAGGCCGACGCCCTCGACGCGGGTGTGCGTGCCGGCAAAGAACTTTCCGACGAAATCCGCCTTGAGGCCGACCGCATCGAAGATCTGCGCGCCGCAATAGGACTGGTAGGTCGAGATGCCCATCTTGGACATCACCTTGAGAAGGCCCTTGCCGATCGACTTGATGTAGCGCTTGACGATCTCGTAGTCGTCGAGCGAGCCGGGCAGGCGGTCCTTCATCGCGATGATGGTCTCGAACGCCAGATAGGGGTTGATCGCTTCGGCGCCGTAGCCGGCGAGGCAGGCGAAGTGATGCACTTCGCGGGGCTCGCCGGATTCGACGACGAGGCCGACCGAGGTGCGCAGTCCGACACGGATCAGATGATGATGCACGGCGGCGCAGGCGAGCAGTGCCGGGATCGGCACCCGGTCGGTGCCGACCATGCGGTCGGACAGGATGATGATGTTGACGCCCTCGCGGACGGCGGCTTCCGCACGCGCGCAGAGCTCGTCGAGCACCTGGTCCATGCCGGCAGCACCAAGACCGGCGTGGAAGGTGGTGTCGAGCGTGCGCGACTTGAAGTGCGACTCGGCGACCTCGGAGATCGAGCGGATCTTTTCGAGATCCGCATCGGTCAGGATCGGTTGGCGCGCTTCGAGACGCTTGGTGGTGGCGAGGCCCTGCAGGTCGAACAGGTTCGGCCGCGGTCCGATGATGGAGACGAGGCTCATCACCAGCTCCTCGCGGATCGGGTCGATCGGCGGGTTGGTGACCTGCGCGAAGTTCTGCTTGAAGTAGGTGAACAGCGGCTTGGCCTTGTCCGACAGCGCCGAGATCGGCGTGTCGTTGCCCATCGAGCCCGCGGCTTCCTCGCCGGTGGAGGCCATCGGCGTCATCAGGATGGAGATGTCTTCCTGGCTGTAGCCGAACGCCTGCTGGCGATCGAGCAGCGACAAATTGGAGCGCACGCCGGTGGTCGGCACCTTCGGCAGCTCTTCCAGCACGATCTGGGTCCGCTCCAGCCACTCCTTGTAGGGATGGCTCCGGGCGAGTTCGGCCTTGATCTCGTCGTCCGGAATCAGGCGGCCCTGCTCGAGGTCGACCAGCAGCATCTTGCCGGGCTGCAGCCGCCACTTGGTGATGATCTGGTCCTCGGGGATCGTCAGCACGCCCATCTCGGACGCCATCACGATGCGGTCGTCTTTGGTCACGAGATAGCGCGCCGGCCGCAATCCGTTGCGGTCGAGCGTGGCGCCGATCTGGCGGCCGTCGGTGAAGGCGATCGCGGCGGGGCCGTCCCACGGCTCCATCAGGGCTGCATGATATTCGTAGAAGGCGCGGCGCTTCTCATCCATCAGGGGATTGCCGGCCCACGCCTCCGGAATCATCATCATGACGGCGTGTGGCAGCGAGTAGCCGCCCTGCACCAGGAATTCGAGCGCGTTGTCGAAGCAGGCGGTGTCCGACTGGCCCTCGTAGGAGATCGGCCAGAGCCGGTTGATGTCCTTGCCGTAGAGCTCGGAGCTCACGGAGGCCTGGCGCGCCGCCATCCAGTTGGTGTTGCCGCGCAGCGTGTTGATCTCGCCGTTATGCGCGATCATGCGGTAGGGATGCGCCAGCGACCAAGCCGGGAAGGTGTTGGTCGAGAAGCGCTGATGCACCAGCGCCAGCGCGCTCTCGAAGTCCGCCTCGTGCAGATCGGGATAGTACTTGCCGAGCTGGTCGGCGAGGAACATGCCCTTGTAGATCACGGTGCGGCACGACATCGAGCAGGGATAATAGCCCGCAAGCCCGCGGTCGCGGCGCTGGTAGATCGCCTGCGAGATCGACTTGCGCAGAATGTAGAGCCGGCGCTCGAAATCGTCCTCGGTCTTGGCGGTGCCGTTGCGGCCGATGAACACCTGCATGCAGGCGGGCTCGGTCGGCTTCACGGTGACGCCGAGCGAGGAATTGTCGGTCGGCACGTCGCGCCAGCCGAGCAGGGTCAGGCCCTCTTCCTTGATCTGGTCGGCGATGATGCTCTTGATGACGTTGCGCCAGGCGGTGTCGCGCGGCATGAACAGCGCGCCGATGGCGTATTCGCCCGGAGCCGGCAACGTGAAGCCGAGCTCCTTGGCCTTGCGGCTGAAGAAGGCGTGCGGAATCTGCACCAGGATGCCGGCGCCGTCACCGGCGCGCGGGTCGGCGCCAACGGCGCCGCGATGCTCGAGGTTGCAGAGGATGCTGAGCGCGTCCGCGACGATCTCGTGGGACTTCTTGCCCTTGATGTTGGCGATGAAGCCGACGCCGCAGGAATCCTTCTCCAGGCTCGGATCGTAGAGGCCTTCGGCCGGCGGGCGCGAATTGTGTTCCTGAATCGGATCGGTCGTTTTCGAGGCGACGGTCGCCGACAGCTCTTCTGCCACGATGTTTGCGCGCTCGAATTGCGACCCGTTCATTGTTCCAATCCTCTCCATGCGGCAAGCTGCCTCACCGCTATCTTCGGCGCACCTTCGGCGTTCCGCGGCACCCGCCTCTGGGTCACCGCTCGTCCGCTGCGAGCCGCATTTTCTTAAATTCAGGCCAAGGCGTTCTTCGTCCCCGAGAACGGCTTTGCCTGTTGCCTTCCTGGCGCTCGAAAGCACCGACTTTCGTTGCAATCCGTATGCCGGAACTGCAAGGAAAATTGAGACAGTCTTCCTGTCCTAACCAACACCTTGCCAAATTTTTGTCTATCACACAAGCGCGCGGAAGTCCCGATTCCCAGAGTGTCAATCAGCGCTTTCCGCATGGCACGCGGCCCCGGTTTTGAAGCAAACGCGCCCTGATCCGGCCCTGCCGACGCCGAAATCCCGAATGAAGCTTCGGATCAGCCCTTCGAAAGGCGCGCCACGCCGCAAGAAGCGAAAGAGTGCGAGACATTCGGGGGCCTGACAGGAGCGTGTCGACCATGAAGTTTTTCACAGGATGTGTGGCCGCTGCCACGCTGGCGCTGTTGGCAACGGCCGCCGAGGCACAGGTTCCGGCAAACGGCGCTGCGCGGGGCGCCTATATAGCGGTCTCGGATTTCGATGGACCCTATGGGCCGCCGGAAGCCGCGCCGCCACCGCCGCCGCGTTACGGCTACGGCTATGGCTACGAGGAGCGGGGCCCGGCGCCGGCGCTGCTGCCGTCGACGGAGGTCTACGCCGTGCTGCGCGACAACGGCTTCTCGCCGCTCGGCATCCCGCGCCTGCGCGGCAGCGTCTACACCATCGCGGTGATCGACCGCCGCGGCGACGACGGCCGGCTGGTGATCGATGCCCGCGACGGGCGAATTCTGCGCTTCATGCCGGCCGCCGACGCCTTCGGCATGGCGCCCAGCGATGAGGTGCCGACGGTTGCACCTTACCGTCCGCAAAGCGCGCTGCCGCCGCCGACCATGGTCCGCAGCGGCCCGCCGCGTCCACCGGCCTCGATCCCGCATGTCGCCAGCCGCACCGTGCCGCTGCCCAAGGCCGCCCCGCACCGCGGCGAGGCACCTGTCGCCGCCACCAAGCCGGCCGCGCCTGCACCCCAGCAGGCACAAGCGCCGCAGCCACAGCCCGCCCAGCAAACCGCTGCCGTGCAGGCAAAGCCCGCTGAAGCCGCACCGCAGACCGCAGGACCGACCGTCGGTCAGGCCAAGCCGGCTCCGACGATCATGCCGACGCAGGAGATGCCGGCGGCGCAGGGGTTGGACTAGCGCGCTCGTTTGCGACTGCACGCCCCGCTCCGGACGGAGATATGAGCAAAACAAAAGCGCCCGAGAATCTCGGGCGCTTTTTCATTGCGGCGATCGCGCGCTCAGCTGCGCGCATACCCCGCGGCTTCCAGGATCAGGTTCGCCACCTCCTTCGGATGCGACACCAGCGAGAGATGGCCGGCATCGAGCTCGATCGTGGTTGCGTTCATGCGCTTGGCGAGGAAGCGTTCGAAATCCGGATTGATGGTGCCGTCGTTCTTCGACACCGCGTACCAGCTCGGCTTCGTGTGCCATGCAGCTTCCGTGGTGCGGCCGGCGAAAATCGAGGCGGCCGTCGGCCATTGCACGGCGTAGAGCTCCCTGGCCTGCTCCGGCTTCACGCCATTGGCAAAATATTTCAGGAAGGCGTCTTCCGAGAGTTTTGTGTAGCCGTCGCGCTCGACGATGCCGGCGCGGGCCGGGCCCGCCGGAAACTGCTTCGACAGCGCGACGAAGTCTTCGTTCGCATCGGGCGCGCGTGCGGCGACGTAGACGAGGCCGGTGACCTTCGGGTCGTTGCCGACCTGGCTGATCACGGTGCCGCCCCAGGAATGCGCGACCAGCACGGTCGGACCATCCTGTTCGGCCAGCACGCGCTTGGTCGCCTCGACGGAGTCAGCAAGCGACGACAGCGGATTTTGCACGGCAGTGACGTGCAGGCCCGCGGCCTGGAGGATCGGGATCACCTCCGACCAGCTCGATCCGTCGGCCCAGGCGCCGTGCACCAGCACGACGTTCTTGGCTTTCACCGTCTGCGGTGTCTGCGCATGAGCCAGGCTGATGGGGCCCGCCAGCAGGCTCGCGGCGACGAAAAGGCTGCGCCAAAGTGACATGATCGTGCTCCGTATTGTTTTTGCTGCGATGTCCAAAGGACGGAGCGCGTCGTCGCGGCGTTACGTGTCCTCACCGTTCTGTGATGCGATGCAAAAACGAAAAAACGCCCCGGGGCACCGGGGCGTTTTCGCAACTTGGCGGTTGTCGACGTGCTTAGGCGGCGACTGAGCTCTCGATCACCTGCGCCTTCGGCGCGCTCGCGTTGATGGCGATCTGGCGCGGCTTCTTGGCTTCGGGAATCTCGCGCACGAGGTCGACGTGAAGCAGCCCGTTCTCGAGCGAGGCGTCCTTCACCTGCACGAAGTCGGCAAGCTGGAAGGCGCGCTCGAAGGCACGCGCGGCGATGCCGCGGTAGAGCACTTCGGACTTCGAGTTCTCGTTGGCGACTTTCTCGCCCTTGATCGTCAGCGTGTTTTCCTTCGCGACGATGGAGAGCTCGTCCTTGGCGAAGCCCGAGACCGCAACCGTGATGCGGTAGGCGTTCTCGCCGGTACGCTCGATGTTGTAGGGGGGATAACCGGGGCTACCGTCCGAACTGGCCTGGTCGAGCAGGCTGAAGAGGCGGTCGAAGCCGACGGTGGAACGGTAAAACGGAGTCAGGTCGTAGCTACGCATGGTCTAGTCCTCCATTGAGCGACTGTTGGTAACCCGCCCGCCAATCGGGCCGGGCTTTAGTCTGTGTGCAGCCTGATGTTCCGGTTCCGAAACACTGGTAGCGGCCTGCACCAAGGTGATATGGGTTCAGGGGAACGGCGTTCAAGAGGGCGGCAGCTTGCGCCTTTTCGGCGCTCCAGCCCCTTGATTTGCAGCATTTCTCGCCCAATGACGCTGATCTCGATTCCGTCCAATCCCGTTCCCGAAGACGTCGTCAGCGGCACCATCAAGACACCCGATGGCGCCGAGCTGCGCTTTGCGCGCTGGGCGCCGCCGGCGAACCGCAAGGGCACGGTCTGCGTCTTCACCGGACGCAGCGAGCAGATCGAGAAATATTTCGAGACCGTGCGCGACCTGCGCGACCGCGGCTTCGCGGTGGCGATGATCGACTGGCGCGGGCAGGGCCATTCCTCGCGCCGTCTGCGCGATCCGCGCAAGGGCTATGTGCGCGACTTCTCCGATTTCGAGATCGACGTCGAGACCTTCGTTCAGCAGGTGGTGCTGCCGGATTGCCCGCCGCCCTTCTTCGCGCTCGCCCATTCCATGGGCGGCACGGTGATGCTGCGGGTGGCGCACGCGGGCAAGCGCTGGTTCGACCGCATGGTGCTGTCGGCGCCGATGATCGACCTGCCCGGCCGCGCCACCTCGTTTCCGGCGCGGGCGCTGCTAAAGACGATGCGCCTGATGGGGATGGGCGGTCGCTATGTCCCCGGCGGCACCGACCACATCACCGGGCTCAATCCCTTCATCAACAATCCGCTGACCAGCGATCCCGTGCGCTATGCGCGCAATGCCGCGATCCTGGAGGAGGATCCGACGCTCGGGCTCGCGTCACCGACGGTCGCCTGGGCCGATACCGCCTTCCGCGCCATGAACACCTTCAAGGGCAAGAACTACCCGTCCGAGATCCGCCAGCCGATCCTGATGCTGGCGGCCTCCAGCGACACCGTGGTCTCGACCGCGGCGATCGAGGAGTTTGCCTATCACCTGCGCGCCGGCTCCCATCTCGTGATCGCCGGCGCCAAGCACGAGATCCTCCAGGAGCAGGACCGCTACCGCTCACAGTTCTGGGCCGCCTTCGACGCCTTCGTGCCGGGCACGCCGCTGTTCAAGTGAGGTGGCGGAAGCTTCCTGAGGACGGCTGATCGTTCCACAATCTCCGTCATGCCCGGGCTTGTCCCGCCTGCGCGGCCGAAGCCGCTTCGGCGCGGCGAAGGCCCGGGGCATCCACGCCTTGCTGCGCGATCAAGGAACGTGGATGGCCGGGACAAGCCCGGCCATGACGATGAACCTTCTCTGCCTCACAGCGTCTTCAGATACTCGATCAGCTCGTAGCGCTCGTCGTCGTTCTTGAACTCGCGGCCGATCACGCCCGGGCGTCTCGGTTCACCTTCCTTGCGCTCGAAGGAATGGCCGCGCACGCTATTGCCCTGGACCGGCTTGCCGTCAGGTCCGTTCATCGAGAACTCGGTTTCGCCCATCTTGCACTTCTCGCCCGCGGTGACCGCAAAGCCGACCGTCACGGGATCGTAGTCGCGGCGCCCCATGCAGAATTCTTGCGGGCGCTCGTTCTGCGGCTTCAGCAACCAGTAGAGCGACGGCACCGAGCCGTTGTGCAAGTAAGGCGCCGTTGCCCAGATCCCGTTCAGCGGACGCGCGCGATAGCGCGGCTCGGGCGTCGGATTGAGACAGTTCTTGCGCGCGAGATTCCACAATTTCGCCCGCTCGGCGTCCGGGACCTTCTCGTCGTCCATCCATTTGCGGGCGACGAGATCGACCACCGTCATGAGGCCGAGCGCATAGACCATCTCGTTGGGCGAGGTGCTCGCCGTCGAGACGTCGCATTGCCACCATTTCTGGAGGTCGGCTGTATTCACCTTCAGGAAGCCGGGCACGTCGACAATCCTCTTGCCGAGCACGAGCGACTGTTCGGGATCCGTCTTGATCTCGTCGAGGGGAATCGTCACCGCGTTCAGGACCTTGCTGTCGCCGCTCGGCTCCCAATGTCCCGAGGACCAGAAGGCCTTGGTGTTGACGGCCGGCAGGTGGCATCCAGCGCACATCTCCGCGTAGATCTTGCGGCCATTGTCGACCTTCTTCTGATCGATCCTCCATGCGTCGCCGAGGATCTGCGAGGGCCATTGCGGCGCCAGCAGACCGCCGAATTTCGGATCGGCCGAGGGATCGGCCGGCTTGAACGGATCGGGACCCCTGAGCATGTCCTCGATCCAGCCGAGCGTCCTGATGTGAACGGAGGACCGCCACAGCCTGTCCTCCGGATAGGCATCGGACAGGTTGAGCAGCGCGTTGACGCCCAAGGCTTCGCCGGCGTTGCGGATCAGCGGCTGCTCGATCGAGGCGTCATATTGGGCAAACTTGAACCACGGCACGGTCCAGATCGCGGGGAAGCTGACCGGTGCGTCCTGGGCATGCAGGTTCTTCTCGAATCCCTTGACCCCGCTCAGCGCGAGATCCTGCGAGAACACCTGGTTGCCGATGCGATTGAGGGCGTCGAGGCGGCCGAACCCTTCCTCGGTGTCCTTCTGCTGCTTGCCGTCCCAGGTCT
Organism: Bradyrhizobium sp. Arg816; assembly: GCF_029989365.1. GTDB lineage: Bacteria > Pseudomonadota > Alphaproteobacteria > Rhizobiales > Xanthobacteraceae > Bradyrhizobium. The sequence continues at coordinate 21,175 of NZ_JAPRAQ010000009.1, forward strand.
TCTTGCTCTCGATCGTCTCGTTGTACTTGTTCTGCCAGTCGATCAGGAATTTGCCGATCGCGCCGAGCTTCTGCTTGAGCGCGTCGCGGTCCGCCTTGCTGGCTTCGCTCCCGAGCACGCGATCGGCGAAACGCTGAAAGCGGAACGGGACGTACAGCGTGTAGGCGATCGACAGGCCCGTCGACAGCTCGAGCTTCTTCAGATCGGTCATGGCCGGGCCGCCGTCGAAGCGGACGTCGATGCCCTGATAGTGGATCTGGCCGGTATGGCAGGCCGCGCAAGTCAGCCCGATCTTGTCCTGTTCGTGATGGCCCGTCGCGGGATCGACGACGCCGGTCATCCGTGCGAAGCCGACCGGCAGGCCGTCGACGTTCTCGGCGGGGGTCCACCTCGTCGACCAATCCGGCACCTGCGTCGTCTCATAGACATTGGCGTAGCCGAAGCGGCGCAGCGTCGTCGCGTCGGTCTGGATCGACTGCGGGCTCGGGATGAAGCCGAAGCGCTCGAGATAGGCGCTATCCTTCATCATGCCCGGCCGCGAGAACAGGCGAAGGCGCGGCTGCTCCAGCGCCATGAACCATTCATAGGGCACTGGAAAGGTCGCGGTGCCCTGGCTGGCATGATGAAACCAGTGCCGGTCCTTCAGCGACCAGTTCTGCTCGAGCCAGTAGGCGGCGGTCGTCTCGGGGACCGCGGGCAGGGGCGGCGGCAGAAGATTCACGAGGATCCCCTTCTGCGGCAGCATGGCGCGGACCTGGTTGGGGAATTCGGCGACCGCGACGAGGGCGACCAGACCTAGGGCAATCAGCAGGGCCGCGAGCTTGACGGCGCCCCGCACCACGCGCTGACAGGTCGACAGCACCGGCTGCGACACGACCCGCTGGTTGATGCGCGCGGGAAATTTGCGCTCGTTGAACAGCGTACGCACGTCGGCGATGCCGAGATAGCGGTTCTCGCCTTCGCCCTTGCCCATGATCTTCAGCAGGATGGGCCATTCGAATTGCATCAATATCCGATAATACCAGCGCGCAGCGCTCCCGGCTCGCTTGAGGTTGTCGCGCATGTAGGTCTGTATTTCCGACGCGTTGATGCCGGGCTCAGTACCGCCGCCGTTCGGATCGGAATAGACCCTGCCGAAGCTGGCCAGGCGGGCGATCTGATCCTCGTTGACTTTGCCGTCGACGCCGAGGATGCGCGAACCGGCGCCGCGCTTGTCCAGGGGGCCGCCGCGCAGCGCATCGAGCTGTGCGCCCGAAAAGATGCTCTTCAGGATGTGACCGAAGCCGTTGGCGATCAGCGCGATGCCGCGGGTCTCGACGCGGGCCACAATCTTCATCAGCCCCTTGTCACCGCTCGCATTCGCGATCGTCTGCGATAGCTTGCCGATCGGCACGGTCCCGCCGTCGACGAAACCTTCGCCGACGAGGCCGCGCAGGAAGGGGCAGGGATTGTCTGGCGAGACCTGGATCGAGGGATCGAAGGGAGGCTTCGAGGCGGGGTCGTTCATGGCCCAAAATCCTGAAAACAGCGAATCGTGAAATGAAGACGCGCCGATCAAGCGCGGAAAGTCCTAACAAACCGACAGCAACCTATACTACTTCAGCGTGTAAAGAAGTGTGGCTGAATTCACGGTCCTGTCAATAAAAGTCGGCCCGCGGTTTGCGAAGGGACCGGGTCGGGACCGAGAAGGCCCGCCTGTCAGGACTCGGCCGCGCGTTTGACGTCGCTTTGCACCAGGGTCAGCTTGCCGAGCGGCACGCCCGCGTTCAGAAGTCCCTCGCGGTAATGGGCAAGGTCCTCGGGCCGCTTCCAGTGGAAATTGCGCAAGTGACGATCGACATTCAGTGTCGGGTAGTTGCGCATCAGCACGCCGACGGCCTCGCCCGCCTCATCGTCCCGGCCCAACTGTGCCAACGCCGCGGCACGGATCGCCAGCGCCTGCATGTGGTTCGGGTTGATGTAGAGCTGCTCGCGGGCCCAGGACAGGGTCGCGTCGTATTGCCCCAGCAGATAATGGCTGAAGGCGTTCAGCGCGGCCCATTGGTAGCGCGGATCGCTGTTGTCGCGCTGTGCGGCCATCGAGAACAGCTCGATCGCCTCGCGGTGCTCGCCGATGACGAAATGGCAGATGCCGAGCACGCCGCGTGCGCCGTTGTCGTAGGGATTGAGCGCGACCGCGCGCTTGGCGGCGTCCATCGCGGCCTCGTAATGCGCCTCCATGGCATGCGCCCAGGACAGGATCGAGAAGGCGAAGGAGGAGCGCGGGTCGAGCCGGACGCTGGTCTCGGCGAGGGCCATCGCCTCGGCCCACATCTCGCGCGTGCCCTTGACCCACCCGAACTGGATGCTCTGGATCTGGATCGTGGCGAGATAGGCGTGCGCGATCGACAGTTTGGGGTCGAGGCTGATGGCTTCGCGGAACAGGCCGACGGCGGTGGCCAGGTCTTCCTTGGTCTGCCGGTAGTAGTGCGACAGCCCCTTGAGGAAGCGGTCCCAGGCGGTCACGTCGGTGGAGAGCCGCGCCGGCGCCGAGGCCTCGGCACGAACGATCTCGGTGGCGATGGCGGCGGACAGATTGGTGGTGATCTCGTCCTGCATCGCGAACAGGTCGCCGATGTCGCGGTCGTAGCGGCCGGTCCAGAGCTGCTCGCCGGTCTCCGGCGCGATCAGCTCGGCGGTGACGCGGATCTTGGCTCCGGCGCGCCGCACCGAGCCCTGGATCAGATAGGTGGCATCGATCTCGCGCGCGATCAGGCGGGTGCCGGTGTTCTTGCCCTTGAACGCGAAGGTCGAGTTGCGGCTCAGCACACGATAGAAGGATTGCAGCGACAGCGCGTGGATCAGATCCTCGGTGAGGCCGTCGGAGAAATATTCGTCCTGGGCGTCGCTGAGATTGGCGAAGGGCAGCACGCCGACGATCGCCGTGCGGTACTGCTGCGACAGCGCCGACGCCTCCCGGAGCTCGGGCGCGAGCGCCGGCGCACCCTCGGGCATCCAGGTCCAGACCCCGACCGGGTCCTTGATGTTCTTGAAGCGATGGTTGCCGGCATCGACCAGCAGCGCGGTCAGGTGTTTGCTCGCCTCCCGGTAGGCCTTGGCCGAGATGGCGAAGCCGCCGGGGCTCGCCACCGATTCGAGGCGGACGGCAATGTTGACGTCGTCACCGAATACCTCGTCCTCGTCGGCGATGACGTCGCCCATGTGGATGCCGAGGCGAAACTGCATGGCGCGCTCGGCGGGCAGGTGATGGTTGCGCTCCGCCATCAGCGTCTGCATCGCGATCGCGGCCTCGACGGCGCCGACGATGCTCGCGAACTCCAGCAGGAAGCCGTCGCCGGTGTTTTTGACGACGCGGCCGCCATGGTTGAGGATGATGGGATGGATCGCGCTGCGATGGGCCTTGAAGGCGGCATGGGTGCCGGCCTCGTCGCTGCCCATCATGCGCGAATAGCCGGCGACATCGGCGCAGACGATGGCGGCCAGACGTCTTTCCATAGTCCGGAGCTCCAAGAGACTTGGACGGGACCGATGACCGGCCACGGCGTGGCAGTCGCCTCGAATCCCGCATTGCCAAGAACCCAGCCTTTATAAAGCAGATAAGGCCGAGCGAAAGCATCATCCGCATTGCAAATTTGAGGTAAATTCCCCGCAATTCTGGCGATGGACGGCGGCGGCCGGACCGAATAAGCCCGCCTTTCAGGGCTGACGGGGGCACCTCACATGCTGGGCATTCACGAAATCTGGCTCTTCATCCTGTCGGGCATATTGCTCAACATCACGCCCGGCCCGGACTCGGTCTACGTGATCGGCCGCAGCATGCAGATGGGCTGGCGGGGCGGTGCCGCGGCCGCGCTCGGCATCAGTTTCGGCTGCTTTTTCCACGTCGCGGGCGCGGCAATCGGCCTTTCGGCCCTGCTGATGGCCTCATCGACCGCCTTCTCGATCCTGAAGCTGGTCGGCGCGGCCTATCTCGTCGTGACAGGACTTCAGATGCTGTGGTCGCGCCCGGCGCTGGCCGCAGTCATCGACGAGCCGGTGCGCAGCCCGCTGCGGCGGGTCTTCCTCCAGGGCGTCTTCACCAACGCGCTCAATCCCAAGGTCGCGCTGTTCTTCCTGGCCTTCCTGCCGCAATTCGTCGCAGCCGATTCCCTGCACAAGCCGCTCGCCTTCCTGACGCTCGGCTTGATCTTCATTTTTACGGGAACGTTGTGGTGCCTGGTGCTGGCGGCGTTCGCGGCAAGGGCCGCCCATCGCTTGCGGAGCTCCGAGGGCGCGATCGCCTGGGTCAACCGCGCCCTCGGCGGCCTCTTCATCTATCTCGGCATCCGCGTCGCCATGCTGGAGACGCGATAACTCGTTCGAACGAATGATGGTTACAGCACGCAGTCGGCCCGATAGAGGCTGCGCGGGGAGGTTTCAATGGTTCGTGGAAGCTGTCTGTGCGGTACCGTGCGTTTCGAGGTCGATCAGGTGCGCGCGCTGACGCATTGTCATTGCGCCAATTGCCGCAAGCTGACCGGTGCCGCCTTCGCCACCTACGCCCATGTCGATGCCGACAAGTTTCGCTTTGTTGCCGGCGAGGACATGACGGTGGCTTACGAATCCGCACCGGGGAGCTTCCGCCATCGCTGCAAGACCTGCGGTTGCCTGACGCCGGGCAAGGCGAGCTATCTGCCGACCGTCAGCATTCCCGCCGGCCTGCTCGATGACGATCCCGATGTCAGGCCCCGCCTCCACGTCTTCACCTCGTCGCGCGCGCCGTGGTGGACGATCCAGGACGATCTGCCCCAGCACGAAAAATGGGTGCCGGGTTACGAGCCCAAATCTTAAGCCTCAGGCGAACTCCTTCAGCAGTGCACTGCCCGCGAGATAAACGCCGAGCAAAATCATCGCGATCAGGAACCAGCGGCGAAACGCTTCCGCCGGCATCCGCGCCCGCACCAACTGGCCGACGAACATGCCGGCAAAGGCCATGGCCATGCCCACGGCGCCCGGCACGGCGTTCGCCGGCGTCAGCAAGCCGCCGGCGGTGAGATTGAAGGCGAGCGCCAGCGTCGCCGTCGTGAAGAACACGCCGAGCGCCTGCACCAGCTCGTCCTTCTCCATGCCGATCGCCTGCATGAACGGCATCGACGGGATCACCTGCACGCCTGTCGAGGCCGAGATCACGCCGGTGATCACGCCGACCACGCCGCCGGCCCATTTCTCGTTCTGGGGCGCGACGCGGAACTCGAATTTGCTGAGCCCGATGATCGCGTAGATCACGAGCAGGATTCCGAGCACGATCGTGCCGTAACGGGCATGGGGACCGGTCAGCGCGCCGGCATTGAGCCAGCATCCGATCACGGTGCCGATCATCAGCGGCCACAGCCGCCTCAGGATGTCGCGCAGATAGGGGCCGGAGAAGGTCTGCCAGATATTGGTGACGATGGCGGGCACGATCACGATGGCGATCGCGCGGCTCGGCGCCATGCTCACCGCGAGCAGGCCCATGGACACGGTCGGCAGGCCGAGCCCGACCACGCCCTTGACGAATCCGGCGATCAGGAAGACGGCGGCGATGAGGATGAGGAGCGGGTCGATCATATCTTGCACATTGACCGAAGCCGCGCGCGGGCACAATCTGGAGGTTACGGAGACAGTCTTCGTTCTTGGCGGAGGCTGAGGAGAATCCAGCCATGCGCTTCGACCTCGTCGACCTCCAGCTGTTCATCGCGGTCGCCGACCAGCGCAGCATCACCCGCGGCGCCGAGCGATCGAATCTCGCCTTGGCCTCTGCCAGCGCGCGCATAAAAGGGCTCGAGGACGCGCTCGGCGTCGCGCTGCTCAAGCGCGGGCGGCGCGGTGTCGAGCTGACTGCGGCGGGCGAGAGCCTGCTCGACCATGCGCGGGTCGTGATGCACCAGGTCGACGCCATGCGCGGCGATCTCGCCGGCTTTGCCAGCGGCGTGCGCGCGAGCGTGCATTTTCTCGTCAACACCTCGGGGCTGTCGGAGCATCTGCCGAAGGCGCTGGCGGGCTTCCTGCGCGAGCATCGCGACGTCGCCATCGACATCGAGGAGCGCGAGAGCACCGATATCGCGGCAGCGATCACCGCCGGTGCCGCCGATCTCGGCTTTGCCGCCGAGCACGCGCTGCCCGACCATATCGAGCGCTTCGTCTTCAGCGAAGACCACCTGACATTGGTGACGTCGCGGCGCGGCCCGTTCGCGGGCCGTCGCCAGATCGATTTTCAGGAGACGGCCGCTTGTGATTTTGTCGGGCTCACCAGTGCCACTGCGCTCCAGATGCACATTTCGAAGCACGCCGCCCGGCTCGGCATGCGTCCGCATTACCGTGCGCGTCTGCGCGATTTCGACGCGATCTGCCAGATGGTCGCCGCTGACGTCGGCATCGCCCTGGTGCCGATATCCGCCGCCCGCCGCTGCGCCAAGCTGATGCCGCTGGCCATGGTCCGCCTGCGCGATGCCTTCGCCAACCGCAAGCTCGTGATCTGCGCACGCAGCTTCAAGGCGCTGCCAAGGCCGGCCAAGATGCTGGTGGAGCATTTGCGGGCGGCGGCGGTGTGAGGGCGGCTTTTTGGATGTGAGCCTACGCTGCGGCTGTGCGCACAACTGCGCTCCCTCCCCCCTTGCGGGGGAGGGCGGGGGAGAGGGGTGGCCCAGGAAAAGGTACCTCTGTCGCGAAGAAGAGAGATCGATGGAGTCCCCGTGTGAACCCCTCTCCCTAGCCCTCCCCCGCAAGGGGGAGGGAACGCACCTGTCGCGTTGTGAGGCCGTTCGCCTACCGCGCGCTACTTCGCCGTCTCGACCCCGGCGTCCTTGATCACCTTCGCCCACTTCTTGGTCTCGTCCGCGATGAAGCTGCGAAAATGCTCCGGCTCGTCGCCGATCAGCGTCGCGCCTTGGGCGGCGAGCTTTTCCTTGACCGCGGGATCCGCCATGGCCTTCGTCGCCAGGCCATGCAGCGCGGTGACGATCTCCTTCGGCGTGCCCTTGGGCGCCACCATGCCGTACCAGTTCTCGATGCGAAGATCAGCAAAGCCCGCTTCCGCGGTGGTCGGCACGTCGGGCGCGGTCGCGGAGCGCTCGGCCGAGCCGACCGCGATCGGCTTCAACGCGCCGGCCTTGACCTGCGGCAGCAGCACCGGAAGATCCAGGAAGGTCATCTGCACCTGCTGGCCCAAGAGATCGTTCACCGCGGGAGCTGCACCACGATAGGGCACGTGGACGATGTCGATCTTCGCCGTCAGCTTGAACAATTCGCCGGCGAGGTGCGGCAGGCTGCCGGGGCCGGAAGAGGCGAAATTGAGCTTTCCGGGCTGCGCCTTGGCGAGCGCAATCAGCTCGCCGATATCCTTGGCGGGCACGTTGGTGGCGACGACCAGCATTTCCGGCACGGTCGCAACCAGCGTCACCGGCGCGAGGTCGCTCGAAGTGTCGTAGGCGACCCGCTCCATGCTCGGGCTGATCGCGAGCGCGCCGGCTGAGGAGATGGCGATGGTGTAGCCGTCGGGCGCGGCCTTCGAGACGGCGTCGGTGCCGAGCACGCCGCCCTGGCCGCCGCGGTTGTCGATCAGCACCGGCTGCCCTGATAGCTCCGACATGCGCTGGCCGATCACCCGCGCGATGATGTCGTTGGGACCGCCGGCCGGGAACGGCACGATCAGCTTGATCGGTTTTGCGGGAAAATTCTGCGCCGATGCCAATGACGGCAGCAGCAGGACCAATCCCAAGAACAATTCAACGAGCAGCCTGCGTGAAATGGTCATGCAAGCCTCCCGCTCGCGATTGTTATTGGTTGAGCAGTTTCAGTGCTTCTTCGTGAACTCTGGCGTCGCCGGCCGCGATGATGCGGCCGCCGCCCTGCGCCGGCTTGCCTTCCCAGGTGGTGACGACGCCGCCGGCGCCGGTCACGATCGGGATCAGGGCCGCGATGTCGTAAGGCTTCAACTCGGTCTCGACCACGAGATCGACGTGACCGGCCGCCAGCATGCAATAGGAGTAGCAGTCGCCGCCGTAGCGCGACAGCCGCGCGCCCTGTTCGATGCGGCTGAAGATGGCGCGGTCGCGCTCGTTCATCAGCAGCGGGCTGGTGGTGTAGCTTGTTGCTTCCGACAGCGCGGCGCAGCGGCGGACCTGGAGCCGGCGCTCGCCGGACGGGCCTTTATACGTGGCCGAGCCGTTGTCGCCGGAGAAGCGCTCGCCGATGAAGGGCTGGTGCATCATGCCGTACACCGGCGCGCCCTTGTGCAGCAGCGCGATCAGCGTGCCCCAGATCGGAAAGCCGCCGATGAAGGATTTCGTGCCGTCGATGGGGTCGAGCACCCAGACATAATCGGCGTCCTCGCGCTCATTGCCGAATTCCTCGCCGACGATGCCGTGCTGGGGGAAGCTCGCCTTGATCAGCCGGCGCATCACCGCCTCCGCGGCGCGGTCGGCCTCCGTCACGGGGTCGAAATCCTTGGTCTTGCTCTTATCGTCGATCGACAGCGAGGTGCGGAAGAACGGCAGGATGGTTTCGCCGGACGCGGTGGCGAGCCGTCCGATGAAGGCTGAGAAGTCGATCACCGTCACGGCGCATCCTCAAAACGAAAGTCGGGTGAAGCTCGCTCTTGCCTAGCTCAATTCGCTTCTCGCGTGCAGCGTTGAGTTGATTTGCACCCTGGTATTTTGGATGCCGCAACCGGTTGCCACATCCCAGTCATATGCTGGCCAAATATCGATCACAGAGTTGAAAACTTAGTTCCGAGCATGCCTTGTTCGTATGCAAACGGTTATCAACCCATTGAATTTCCTTATCAAAGAAACTGAATCTGGGTTTCGCTATAAGCAAATGAGCCATGTGCATATTGCATGGGAAACGGCTCAAAAGGCCTTGCACTTTGTGCGCCGCGGCCGCATATTGTTGCGGTGCGGTAGCGCTCTGCGTTACCGCTGCCCTCCTTGGGCGTTTCCTCCCTAGACTTGGGCCGCTTCTTCATCAGAAGCGGCCCTTTTTTCTTTGAGCCTCGATCTTCACTTCGAGCGCGCGAAAACGCGAAGCGAAGATTCGGCGCACGATACGCTGGCAGCTTGATCTGATGTTTGATCGGCGACGCGATCGCGCGGCGACGGCTCGCGTCTATTCGGCCGCGGCCTGGAACGGGCCGAGATCGCCGAACGGGATCGTCGTCGCCAGCACGTCGGCGAGCACGCCGAAGTCGTTTGCCACTTGCGCAAAGCGCGGACTGCGCTCGCGCCGCCGCTCGTCCATGTAGATCGCGCGGTTGAGCTCGAGCTGCACCGCGTGCAGGCCGCTTGCGGGGTTGCCGTAATGCTCGGTGATGAAGCCGCCGGCATAGGGCTTGTTGCGGCCGATCGAATAGCCGAGGCCGCCCATGGTCTCCTCGACCCTGTCCGGCAGCAGCGGCGTGCAGCTCGTGCCGTAGCGGTCGCCGATCACGATGTCGGGCCGCCGCGGCTCGTCCCTGCTGACGCCGACCGAGGGCATCGAGTGGCAGTCGACCAGCACCACGGTGCCGAACATCTGGTGCACCTTGTTGATCAGCCGGCGCAGCGCGCGATGATAGGGCTTGTACAGCGTCTCGATCCGCGCCAGCGCATCGTCGACCAGGATGCGTTCGCGGTAGATTTCCTGACCGTCGCCGACCACGCGCGGGATGGTGCCTAACCCGCCGGCGACCCGCATCGAGCGGGTATTGGCAAAGCTCGGCAGCCGGCCGGTGAACATGCGGGGATCGAGCTCATAGGGCTCGCGATTGACGTCGACATAGGAGCGGGGAAAGTTGACCCGTACGGTCGGAAAGCCGCGCTCGCTCAAATGGCCGATCAGCTCGTCCATGAAGGAATCTTCGGACCGCCGCAGCGTCGTCAGGTCGATCCTGGAGGCGCTGAGGAATTCGTCCGGATAGGTCGAGCCGGAATGGGGCGAGTTGAAGATGACAGGCGCGCGCCATTGCGCGGGCTCCACGATCTCGAAGGCGGGCGACACGTCGCCGTCAAACCGGGTCATCTTCTCAGGCTTCGTCCCTTCGCGCCGCGGGATCCGGGTCTCGGATCAATTGATTCGGCCGGTGGAGCGGCTCTTATGTGTCGTCATTGTCTGGAATCGCAACCATTCTGCCAAGCGAAAAGATGTGATCGGCGCTGGAACATGTCTTAACCGTGTGGGCAGGGAAGCGGGGATACGCCGGCGCGGCTCGATTGATTCGTGCCGCATTCGGGTTCACAAGTGACCGGCAGCGCAGCCAGCCCAGGGTAAAGATTTTCACCCCAAATTTACCCTCTGTCGGGCTTAGTAACCTCTGCTGATATCCTCTGGGGATTTGACGTTTCCTGCCATGCCCAAAATCCTGCTCGCCGAAGACGACAACGACATGCGCCGTTTCCTGGTCAAGGCGCTGGAAAACGCTGGTTTTCAGGTCTCGTCCCACGACAACGGCATGGCCGCCTATCAGCGGCTCCGGGAAGAGCCGTTCGAGATGCTGCTGACCGACATCGTGATGCCGGAGATGGACGGCATCGAGCTCGCCCGCCGGGCCTCGGAACTCGACCCCGACATCAAGATCATGTTCATCACCGGCTTCGCCGCGGTCGCCCTGAACTCGGATTCGGACGCCCCCAAGAACGCCAAGGTGCTGTCCAAACCCGTGCATCTGCGCGAATTGGTCAGCGAAGTGAACAAGATGCTGGCGGCCTAAATCGGCTCCCTTCGGTCCTTGCACCGGCTCCCCTGAGCCGTTATAGGGACCCGACCCGATCTAGACGATATCTAGGGCGCGTAGCTCAGCGGGAGAGCACTACCTTGACATGGTAGGGGTCACAGGTTCGATCCCTGTCGCGCCCACCATCCTTCGCTCGCAAAGCGAGAGAAGGATGCCACGCCGAAGCCCAAAGGGCGCAGGCGGGCTGCCCGCCACGAGCTTCGGCAAGGCAAGCCCAACAATCCGAAATTGCGAAGCGAACGTGTAGCCCGGATGGAGCGAAGCGCAATCCGGGGTGTATCCTCTCCGACGCCGTCCCGGATTACGCTGCGCTCCATCCGGGCTACGATTCTCGATCGCGGCTATTTCAGTTCCGTGTTCGCGACCGGCAGGACGGAGGCGACTGACCAGCCGTTCGCATCCCGCACGTAGGTCTGGCTGATCAGAAACGTATTCTGTTGGGCTGGCTTGCCGGGAAGGCCGCGCGTGAAGACGATGGGAACGAGGACCTGCATGACCTCGTTCGAGATCACGGCGACGTGGAATTTCGACATGTCGGGTTCGAGGTGCCAGGTGCCCTCGTAATAGCCCTTGAAGCGGTCCGCGACCGCATCTCGGCCTCTTGTCTCGATGCCTCTCGCAAACAACAGCGTGCCGGGCGAATTCCACAGCATGGCCTTCACATCGTCCGCGTTGTGCGCATTCTGCGCGGCAATGAACTTTTCGAAGATGGCTCGTGCCGCCGCATCATCTGCCGCGGCCAGCGCCGGTCCGGCCGACCAGGCCGTCGCCGCGAGAAACAGCGCTGCGGCAATTGCCGCAAGATGACGGCGCCGCGCAAACGGCCGTAGCCTGATCGAGCCTCGAGACATCTTGGAAGGGGGCATGTTCATCTCTCTTTTGGATGACAATGATCATACCATTGTTCGTCTCGCCGGCTTTTCAGGATCGCGCGAGCGGCGGTCACCGTTGCATCACGGATGCGTTGGTTCAGGCCACGTCCCGATGCCGCGGAACGTGGCGCTTCGTCGTCACACCGCCATCCGCCTCACGTCAGCGGCAACAGATGATCCGGGATCGGCACGGGTGCGGCCGGCACCAGCGATGCGACCGAGACGTGCGGCCAGGTCAGCCCGGCGAAATCCAGCATGACCTTCTGTGAATACTGGATCTGCGTCGTCGCCACCCTGACGTGGCCGCCCTTGAATCCCTTGTTGGGCACGAACGGGATTGCGGCGACAAAGCTCGGAACCAGCGGCACGTTGCTTCTCTGGCGCGGTTGCAGGATCACCGGCGGCGTTCCCGGCGGCAGGGCCGGCACGTCGATGTCGTAAACCACCGTCTCGATCCAGAACACCGCGTCCATCTGGAAGGCGTTGGCGTTGGCGCTCCCGCCGCCTGGCGGCGGATTGGGCTGCCCCTCGAGGAATGCGATATTCGCGGTGCCGCCCGCGAAGTTCGGCGCGGTGGGATGAGGTCCAGGCGAGGGAATGGCCGGCAGCGGTCCGTCGGACAGCGGCGTGCCGGGCTTCGTGGATGTCTCGATGACGATGGTCTGCGTGATGGTCTGATGCGCGATCTGATTGCGCAGCACCGTGTTCGGATCGGTGATCATGGCCTGGGTGAGCCTGCCGGAGGCGATCAGCGCGGTCAGATCCTGAGGCAGCCTGCGAGTCGTGTTGTTGGTCGCGGTCTGGTTCTGGAATGTGATCTTGTTGCCCGGATTGCCGCCGACGAACGGGGTGATGTCGATCGCCGCGATGGTTGGCTTGCCGGCGACCGGAGCCAGCGCGGTGCCTTGCGCAGTGATCGTCGTGCCGTGCGGGATCGATGCCATGCGCGCAACGGTGAACGGCTCGTTCGGAATGGTGGTGGCGGGCACCGCCAACCAGATGCCGGGTTCGAAGTGAATGCCCACGGGCTCCTGCGTGGTGACGTCGCGGATGGTCTGCAGATAGGGCACGCCGTTCAGGAATGCGTCCCTCTGCTGGTTGGAGCCGCGATTGGGGATCGAGCCGAGGCTGGGTTCGAAGGAGAGCGTCTCGTCGGTGAGATTGAGCTCCAGCACGTTGTCGTCGGGATCGGTCGTGTTGACTGGTCCCGGCATCGGTGTCGGCGTGATCTTGCTCTCCGGCCGGAAGATCGTGTTGAAACCCCTACCCGTGAACGTGCCCTTGAAGGCCGCAAGCGGACCGAGGGGCGACGGCAGGGTGACCGGCGGGGGAGCTGCCGCTGCCGCTGCGGCGGCCGCCGCCGGCCGTGCGGCAGCCCTGAATGCTTCATCGACCTCGTGGATGGAGAAATTCGCGGTCTTGGTGAATGCACTGGTGAGTGGTTTGGGCTCGTCCATGGTGATCCCTCGCGATGCTGCAACTGTCGATGCCGGCATTTCCCCGGGCCGGCTGTCCGGGCAGGTGAGTCCTGGCAGGTGAGTCCTGCGCTATTGCGCCTCGTGATCCCGATCGCGTCTCGTGATCCCGATCGCGTCTCGTGATCTGCCCGATGCCGGGCATGACAACATCGTTCACGCGCGCTCATGCGCGCGTGCCGACTACGTGCATCGATCGGGCTTACGTTGTTGGTCGGGCCGGATACTGAACGGATCTGCGTGAATCGATCGTGATTTTCAACTTGCGGTTCGAGCAAATGTGCGGTCGCGAAATTGGCGAGCCCTGCGAACTGGCCGAAGCATTGCTTCCTTCTCCGTGCTCGAAAATGAGATCATCAAAATGAATGTCGGGCGCCTGGCCGGCTTCGGTTATACTGGACCATCATACAACCTTAAGATGGTCGCAAATGTGTGCCAGGTCACAGGGCCAAAGAGTCGCAGCAACGAGAGACGAGCGAGGCTGCCCATGAGCGTTTCCGTCATCGAGCAAGCAAAAATCCAGGCGCAGGTGCTGGTGCCGCTGGTCAAGGCATTGCAGGCCGAACTCGGCGAGGCGCGCGCCAACGCGCTGGTGCGCAAGGCGCTCGGCGATCTCTATCGCGGCTTCGGTGAGGCGTTCTGGAAAACGAAGAACGAGACCGAGAACAAGACCGATCTCGGCAAGGCCGTGTCGTCGGCGTTCAAGACCTATGCCCGCGACGATGCCCTCGCCTATGACGTCGTAGCGCAGACCGAAGACACCTTCGCGTTCGACGTGACGCGATGCGCCTATGCCGAGTTCTACAAGGCGTTGGGCGAACCGGAGCTCGGCTTCCTCCTGGTCTGCACCGCCGATTTCGCGACCGCGGACGGGTTTGGTCCCGACGTCAGGCTCACGCGCACGCAGACCATCATGCAAGGCGCCAGCCATTGCGATTTTCGCTACCGGCGCGAGGCCGGGGGATCACGGTGAAGGGGACACAAATGATGCGGGTAAGCTGCCTTGCCATGGCAATGCTGGCGCTGATGGCGTCATGCGCCGATGCGGCGATCGTCGACTGGCAGGCCGAGCTCCAGCGCTGCCGCGTGCTGCGGCAGAACGTGGCGCCACTGCTTCAGGCCGGCGAGGGGATATCAGCCGTCGGCCGCTCCAACAGATCCGTCCGCCGTTGCATCTGGATCCAGCGCATGGCGGTGCGCAAGAAGATCCCCGGCGCGGAGGTTTGGTAGCACTCCGTCATTGCGAGCGCAGCGATGCAATCCAGAATCTTTCCACGGTGATAGCCTGGATTGCTTCGCTGCGCTCGCAATGACGATGTGGAGGGAGCGACGTCCTCAGGTCTATCTCCCGCGCAGCAAGCCCTTCAGTCCCGCCGGATAAAGGCTCGGCCCACCCTCCACGTCGAGCTCCGCAAGATCGAACCAGCGTGCGACGATCTCTTCGCCGTTATCCTCGCGGAAATCGATGCGGTCCTGGCCGCTGAACGCGCCGTCTGGAAGCGCGACCTCCGCGATGAACATCACCTCGTGCCCGGTCGATCCCTCGTGCACAAAAATGTTCTCCATCACCAGCGGCTCGCCGATGATCGTGATGTCCATGCCGAGCTCTTCGTTGAATTCGCGCACCAGCGCAGTCCGCCAGCTCTCGCCGAATTCGATCTCCCCGCCGAGCGGCCTGACGCCCTTGATCCGTCCTGCATCGTCACGCACCTCGGCCGCGAGCAGCCGCCCGCCCCGCCAGTGCAGGCCGATCGCGACGACGCGGACGTGAGGGTGGGGCCGCCATGTGGACATGGGGGCATCGTTATCGCGCCCGCCGCCGCTGCGCAATGCGCGGTGGCGAGACCTTGTCGGGCTGGATGCGCACCGCCTTCGGCATGCAAATGCTTCGCAGCCTTGATCCGTGACTCTCCGCCTGCCATTGTCCGGTCATCCATTACGGCGACGAGCCTGGTGAGATGCAATTTGCGGCGTTCGGCGAAACGTGTCGCTTCGCCGGACGTGACGAGAAGGCAGGTTTCCGAGATGAGCAGCGTGAACAAGCCCGGTGGCAACTATTTGCCGGTGATCATCCATAGTGGAATTGCGTATGTCAGTGGTCAGCTGCCGCGTCGCGGCGAAGACCTGCTGTATGCGGGCAAGGTCGGCGCAAATGTCGATATCGCGGCCGCGCAGGAGGCCGCTGCTCTCTGCGCCGATCTCTGCATTTCGGCTGTCAATCACGCAACAGGCGGAGAGGACAGGATCGTCCAGGTCCTGCAGCTCGTTGGATACATTGCTTCAGCACCTGGATTTACCCAGCAGTCGCAAGTCATGAATGGGGCCTCCGACCGGCTGATCGAGCGCTTGGGGGATCGCGGTCGTCACACGCGCACGTCTGTCGGCGTCGCCGAGTTGCCGCGGGGCGCTCCCGTCGAGCTGAGTATGATTGCCGCTGTTCGGTCGTAAGAGGCGGTCTTATCCGGCGAGATACTTCTTCACCGCCGCCTCATCCCACGCAATCCCGTTGCCGGGCTCCTCGCCCGGCAGGGCAAAGCCGTCCTTGATCTGCAATCGTGTCGCCAGCACCGCGTCGGCCCAGTCGACATATTCCAGCCAATGCGCGGTCGGCGTCACGCAGAGCAAATGCGCGCTGACCTCCGAGAACAGATGCGTCGACATCTCGATGCCGGCGGCATGTGCGAGCGCGGCGGCGCGGAGCCAGCCGGTGACGCCGCCGATGCGCTGGACGTCGGGCATCACGTAGTCGCAGGCTTCCGCGGACAGCGCTGATTGCATCGAGAAGGCGCTGTCAAAATTCTCGCCGATCTGGACCGGCGTGCGGAGCGCATCGGCAATGCGGGCGCAGCCGGCATAGTCGTCGTGGCGGATCGGCTCCTCGATCCAGGTCAGCCCTTCGTCGTCGAGCATCTCGCCGCGGCGGATCGCTTCGGTGACCGTCAGAGCCTGGTTGTAGTCGCACATCAGCGTGACCTGATCGCCGACGGCCTTGCGCACCGCGCGCACCACGGCGAGATCCTCCCGCGCATCGGGCCGGCCGACGCGGATCTTTGCGGCGTGAAAACCTTCGGCCAGCAGCTTGTGGGCTTCGTCCACCGCGGCGCCCGCCGGCATGATGCCGAGCCCCTTCGAATTGTAGGCCCTGACCGGCTTCGGCGCGCCGCCGAGCAGGCGCGTGAGCGGCAGGCCTTTGCTGCGCGCCAGCGCGTCCCATGCCGCCATGTCGATGCCGGATTGCGCCAGCCGCTGCAGGCCGGCGAGGCCGAGCAGGGTGAAGCGCTGGGTCAGCTTGCGCTCGATCTCGAACGGCAGCAGCTCGTCGCCGGCGACGAGCTCTGACATTTCCGTGACCATCGCCGTCAGCGGCTTCAAGGCCGACGGCGTGATCGAGAACAGATAGGCATGTCCCACCGCGCCCTGGTCGGTCTCGCAGTCGATCAGCACCAGCGGCGCCTTTGCGACCGCGCCGGTCGAGGTCTTGAGCGGCAAATTCATCGGCACGATCACGGGGCGCGCGTTGAAGCGCCTGATGCGGATGGTCTCGGTCATATGGAGTATCTCCCGGCGGAGTGAATGCAGGTTAATGTCGATCTTAAACATTCGCCATGAAACGAAAAGCCATTTGCTGCGACCCACCATGAAATGGGGTTGCGCGGCCTCGCACTTGCGGGCTCTGTGCCGCCGCAAGCTCTTGCCGCGAATTCCAGGGATTTGCGACAAGATCGCACACGACGGAGCCACAGCGTGAAACAAGAGATCTCCGAAGAACAGCGCAAGAGCGGCATCCTCACGGGGGCCGTGATCGCCTTGCTCCTGCTCGCTTTGCCGCTCGCGGTATGGCTGGACCTGACCGACCTCAGCAAGACCGCGCTGCGCCGGCAGGCCGCCGACCTCAACTCGGTGATCACGAGCGTGCGCAGCTACTATGCGTCCAACGTGGTCGGCCGCATCCTGGCCAACCCTGATGGCACCACCAGGGTCGTGCACAATTACGAATCCGTCCCCGGTGCGATCCCGATCCCGGCGACGCTGTCGCTGGAGCTCGGACGGGTGATCGGCGCGCAGCAGGAGAACATCGCCTACCGCTTCGTCTCGGATTTCCCGTTCCAGAACCGCGCCGCGCACCAGCTCGACAAATTCGAGAAGGACGCGCTCGACGCGCTTCGGAGGGATCCCGAGCAGAAGATCGTCGAGACCGAGACCTCGCTGTTCTCCGACAAGGTCCGGCTGGTCGCGCCCGTCAGGATGGGCCCGGCCTGCGTCAGCTGCCACAACAGCCACCCCGAGAGCCCGAAGAAGGACTGGAAGGTCGGCGATATCAGAGGCATCCAGGAGGTGATCATCGCGCAGCCGATCGCCGCCAACATCTTCTCGTTCAAGTTCCTGCTGGCCTATTTCCTGATCGCCGCGGGCTGCGGCCTGTCGTTCCTCTCGCTCCAGCGCCGCCAGGCCGGCCGCATCAAGGGCATGAACAAGGAGCTCGAATCCGCCAACGACTTCCTGGCTTCGTTGTCGATGAAGATCTCGCGCTACATCCCGCCGCAGGTCTACAAGAGCATCTTCAGCGGGCAGAAGGATGTCACCATCCACACCGAGCGCAAGAAGTTGACGATCTTCTTCTCCGACATCCAGAATTTTACGGCGACCGCGGAGCGGCTTCAGCCGGAATTGTTGACCCAGCTCCTCAACGAATATTTCACCGAGATGTCGGCGATCGCGCATGAATATGGCGGCACCATCGACAAGTTCATCGGCGATGCCATGCTGATCTTCTTCGGCGACCCCGAGACCAGGGGCGACCGTGCGGACGCGCAGGCATGCCTGCAGATGGCCTGGCGCATGCAACAGCGCCTTGCCGAGCTCAATGCGAAGTGGCGCGCCTCCGGCATCGAGCAGCCGTTCCGCTCGCGCATGGGCATCAATTCCGGCTATTGCAATGTCGGCAATTTCGGCAGCAGCGACCGCATGGACTACACCATCATCGGCGCGGAAGCGAACCTCGCCGCGCGCCTGCAATCGATCGCCGAGCCCGGTGGCATCGTGCTGAGCTACGAGACCTTTGCGCTGGTCAGCGACATCGTTCGCGCGCACGCGCTGCCCGCGATCACGATGAAGGGCATCAGCCGCGAAATCATTCCCTATTCGGTCGACGCACTCAACGATGCGGCGGCGGAGCGGAGCGGGGTCATCACCGAGCGCGCGCCCGGCCTCGAGCTCTATCTCGACCCCGCCGTGGTGAAGTCAGGCGATGCGGCGCGGGTGCGCTCGCTACTGGAAAGCGCGCTGGCTTCGCTGAAGCCGGCGTGAGACGGCGCGCGCAGTCTTGCGTGACTCCTCTTGAGAGCGCGCCGTGTGGCACCCCTCTCCCTAACCCTCCCCCGCAAGGGGGGAGGGAACGCATTTGAGCGTGCGGTTGGATTTGGTTCTGTGAACTCATTGAGCTTCTGAGCCCAGCCCTCACGGCGCGGCACACTGCGCTCCCTCCCCCTTGCGGGGGAGGGCGGGGGAGAGGGGGGGCCCAGCAAAAGGTGCGTGCTTGAACGCCGCGCTGCACCAACCCACGTCCACGTGAAGCTTACCGCGCCGCCCCTTCCGTAAACGCCGTCTCGATCACATCGCCAAAAGGTTGCCACGACCTGCCGTCAAACTGCACCAGCCGCATCTGCCTGATCGGCAGGTAGCTGTTCGGCGAGGTGCTCATCCTGATGTTGGGCAAGGCAACGGAGGGCTGCTGATCCCTCAGCGAGGCCGCCTGCCTCATGATGTTCTCGCGCGAAAAATCGTCGCCGCATTGCTTCAGCACCTGCGTCAGCGCTTCGGCTGCGGCGTAGCCATAGAGCGCCGCGGTGTTGTTGGTGCTTTCGACGTGGTGGTACTTGTCCATGAAGGCGAACCAGTCCTTCATGGCGGGGTCGTTCTTCCATGCGGGGTCGCTCGGATCCTTCAGGAAGGCCGCCGAGATCACGCCGGCCGAATTCTCCAGGCCCGCGGGCGCCATCGCGTTGGCGATCGAGGCGGAGGCGTCGTTGACGATGATGACCGGGCGCCATTTGAGTGACGCCGCCAGCTTGATCACCTTGGACGCCGTCGACGGCACGCCGAGAAAGACGAAGATGTCGGCGCCAGCGCGCTTGAGGATCGAGACGTGCCCTTCGAGATGCTCATCGGCAATGTCGAAGGCGATGTCGACGAGGACAAGGCGGTTCAGGTCGCCAAGACCTTCCTGGATGCCCCTGTAGAGCATGCGTCCGAACTGGTCGTTCTGCCAGAGCACCACGATCTTCTTCTTGGGATAATAGGCCTGGATATAGTTGGCATAGATGCGCCCCTCCGACCGGAATGAGGGCTGCCAGCCCATGGTCCAGGGAAACGCCTTGGCCTGGCTCAGCTCCTCGTCGCCGGAGGCGACGAACAGCTGCGGGATTCTCTTCTCGTTCAGGTACCAGCGCGTGGCGATATTGCCGGGCGTGCCGAACGAGCCGAACATCAGGTGCACGTCGTCCTTCTCGACCAGATTGCGCGTCAGCTCCAGCGCGTTGGCCGGATCGGAATTGTCGTCGCGCGTGATGAAGCGGATCTTGCGGCCGTTGATGCCGCCGCGCGCGTTGATCATGTCGAAATAGGCGGCTTCCGCCTGGCCGATGGCGCCGAATTCCGAGAGCGGTCCCGAATACGGCATGACATTGCCGATGCGGATTTCGTCGTCGTTCGCGGGTTGCTCGGCGCGTTGCTCGGACATCGCGCCAAGCGACGCGATAGCGATCATCGAAACGAACAGCATCCTGCCGATGACGCGCATGCTCGATACCTTGATATTGGCCCCTCCAAGAGGTCGGCTCAATCCGCACCAAGTCCGCTTGATCTACGTCAAGCGTTTGTCAAACCTGTGGCTTGATCGCCCGCTTCAAGGCGACGCATCGCAGTCGAACGAAGCGACAGCCGTGTTGACGGGCTCCGGCAGTCTTCTCTGAGAGAGTCCCCGTGTGGCACCCCTCTCCCTAGCCCTCCCCCCTCTTGTCCGCCGTAGCCTTGGCCAAGGCGGATGCGGGGGAGGGCGGGGGAGAGGGGTAGCTCAGCAAAAGGTGCGAGTGGATCGGCACGCCGCCCGCAACGCGCCGCTACGGCAGCCCGCGCGCCTCGAGCTGATGCACCAGCAGCAGCGTCGGTTCGGCGAGGCTGTCGCCGGAGCCGTCGAGGCCGAAGGCGGCGGCGATACCGTCGCGGCTGCGCAGCAGCGCGCTGCGCGGGCAGTGGCCGGCGCCGCACAGCGTCTTCTTCAAGGTCTCGCCCTGCGCCACGAGGCTCGCGGGATCATTCGCGGCCCAAGCCAGCACGATCGGCGCGTCGACGTTGAGGATGCCGGGGAAGACCGACCGCTTGTCATATTGGGTTGCATCAGTGCCGAGATAGGCCTTCTCGCTGTCGTTCGCGTCCTTGCCAGCGCGGTAGATCCCGGACACCAGCACGACGGCCGCGACGTCGGCCCGGTCGGTCTGGAACTCGGGATGCGCCAGCAAGGTGGCGACATGGAAGGCGCCGGCGCCGTAGCCGACCGCGACGATCTCGCGGGCATCGCCATTGAACAGGTCGATATTGCCGTGGACCCAGGACAGCGCCGCCGCGACGTCGGTCGCACCCATCGGCCAGGTTGCCGAGGGCGCAAAGCGATAGCTGACGCGCACGCCGATCATGCCGTTACGCGCGGCAAAGCACATCGCCTGGTCCTGGATCTCGCGGGACAGGTCCGGCGCGCCGCGATCGCCGGTAAAGGTGTCGCCCCCCACGAACAGCAGCACGGGCCGGGGCGTATCCGCCTTGGTCTCGCTGCTGGTGGCGACGTCGAGCACGTTGGCTTCGCTCTCGCCGTAGCGCAGCCCGCGCGAGAAGGAGATCTGCTCGCACAGCCGCGCGGTGCCACCGGCGGTCGTGTCGTTGTCGGTGAGCCCCACCCGGACAAGATCGGACGGCCGTGTGAGCCGCGCCGGCGACGGACCGTGTGCGGAGGCTGCCGTCATGCCCAGGATGAGAAAAAAAGCGAGATAATTCTTCATGTTGGTATGTTGGTGCCGGCCTGCGTGCCCGATATGGGCTCGCGCGTTTGGCCTGTCTTTTCAATTCGCCTTATTAGTTAGTTGGTCTTGAGGCGATTTCACGGCACCCGGTTTCTTGCCCATGTTCTTGCCCATGCGCAGTTCAATTCCCCGGCTGGAACGTGCAGTCGGCCCCGCTGCCGTCTCTCCGGCGGATGGCATTGGGGTCGATCGTGCAGCTCAGCTTGCTCAGGCTCTCGAAGTTCGATCCCGCCGCACCATCGGACGGAATGCCGGCGAGCGCTTCTGTCGCGAAAATTTCATTGGCCGTCGAGCCGTTCACGGTCCTGCTCTTCTTGCCGAAGGCCAGCTCGCAGTTGCGTAGCGTGATGTCGACATTGCCGGTGCGGCAGACGATGCTGTCCGCGGTCACCACGATCGGCTTCTTGTAGGGAATCTCGGCATTGGCGGCGAACAGCATCGCCACCGCCTTCTTCTCGGCGCCGGTCAGGTCCGGCGACAGCGGCGCGATCACGCCCGCGAGCGCCAGCGCCGTCGAGCCCGAGACTTTTGCAGGCGTTGCCTCCGAGGCCCCGGCGGCGTTGAAGGCGCCGGCAAAAGCGAGCGCGGAGACGATGCGGGCCCAACTCCTGGATCGGGCCCCTGTCGTGAATGTCATTCGCGCCGCTCCTCTTCGGTCACGGCTTCGATGCCGCAAGGCGCCCGGAGCCTATGACAGAATTGCTGGTCCTGGCAGAGCCCTGCGCTCCAGGCTGCTTGTCGATGGCCTTGATGATCGCGGCCGCCGCCGTCTGGCCGGACTGGAGAGCGCCTTCCATGTAACCGAAATAGGCAAAGCAGGTGTGCTCACCGGCAAAGAACAGGCGGTCCTCGAAGCCCTTGGCCAGCAGCGGCCCGGCGAGGCAGATCTCGCCGGGGGCGGGACAGGAGTAGCCGGCGGCGGTCCATTCGTCCCGCGGCCAGGCCATGAACTCCGGCTGATCGGCCAGATGTGCGACATAGCCCTTGTAGACGCTGCCGATCTGCTGCGCGTAGAACGCGTCGACCTGCGTCTGGTCCCCGGGCTTGTAATGCTTGAGAGCTTCCGCCGCGACGTCGGCGCCGGCAAACAGGCTGAGCTCGACCGGGTGCTCCGGCGGGGCGATCTGGTTGTCCGTCCCTTCCCAGGTGACACCGAACTGGTTCGAGATGGCGGTCGGGGCGAGGCCCTCGCCGATCCAGAAGCGCTTCTTGAGCGGGCTGAGATATTTCACCGCCGTCCCCATCGTGACGTAGTAGTCGTGCGGCAGGTGGGGCGTGATCGTGATCTTGGCGTCCGGTGAGTCCGGCCACAGGCTCGGGGGTATCGCGAGCACGGCATAATCGGCGTTGAAGGACGCGCGTGCCGTTCCGTTGCCGGAGGGGCCGAATTCCAGGGTCACGCCCTCGCCGTCGATGCGGATGGCGCACACCGGCGTCGACAGGTGGGTGCTGGCGCCCTTGTCCTTGATGTCCTGCGCGAGACGAATGGCGAGCTCCTGATTGCCTTCCGAGCAGCGCAAAGTCTCGGTCTGGGTGAAGAAGGCGTCGATCTGGTTCTTCATCCGTCCGCCCGCGACGACGGTCAGATTGGCAAGAAGGCTCTGCTCGGTGGTCGGCTGGCCGGCATCGTTGGAGAACTGCTCCTCCATGGCGTGCATGGTGAGCTTCGAGCAGTCGAGGCTGGCGATCCACTCCGCAATCGTCCTGGCGTCGAGTTTCCTTGCGCCCTTGGTGCGCCAGGGCTTGTGAGGCTTGACCCTGCCGGCCCACCGGCTGAGCTTGCGGAAGGCGTCGTCCATCTCGTGATAGACCAGCTTCATCTGGCCGTCGGAGAGCTTGTGGCCGTCGAGAAACAACGGCATGTCGAGCTCGAGCGCGTCGAAATTGGTGTCCGAAGTGATGACGGACAGGCCGAGCTCGAACCGCTTGGCATATTTCAGCCAGAGCGGATGGTTGTAGCCGATCAGCTCGCCGCCGGCCTCGACGATCCCGCTCGGCTTCTTCTTGCTGAGAACCCGGCCGCCGAAGCGGTCGCGGGCCTCGAACAGCGTCACCTCGCAATGCGCGACGAGTTCGGAGGCCGCCATCAGGCCGGCGAAGCCGCCGCCGATGATCGCGACTTTCGGGCGTCGCACCGCCAGCGCGCGGAGCGCGGTGGGCGAGCGGATCGCGGGCGGGGTGGGTTGAAGGGCGAGCTTGTCCTTGACCCGCCGCTGGCGCTCTGCCCCCGAAATCCTGGGCCCGTAACGCCGGTGCAGCCGCGCAAACAGCGAACGCATCGCGAGCCTCCCTTGAAAATGTCTTCTGCCGGGACGGCGCCGTGCCGCCCTGAAATGCTGCAACATCGGCTAAAAATTGGCCGGCCGATAGAAGCGAGATTAACTTACAATCTTGCGGAGAGTCGAGTGGCGGCTTCTCTTCCGCCGACGTCTTGCCCCTGGCCCGCAATTGAAGGGAAAATCCGCGAATCGCGCGGCGATTGCGCGGCGCGGCTGTTTTGGTCCGACGGGTCAAACATTTGGGGCGCGCGACCGCGGTCGCATGCCGGCCGCGCGTTCTACTGTGCATGGGGTTGTTTTCGCAGTTTTAGTTTTGGACCGGCCGTTACACCCGCTTCATCGTCCGGAAGGTGATGGAATAGCGGCGTGCCTCGACCGGCGGGATGCTGTGCTCCCATTGCGACCGCGCCTCGCCGTCCATCATGTAGAGCGAGCGCGGCAGGGCTTCGAGCGCGTGGCGCTCCCATTTGTCGCCGCTGCGGCGGCGAAAGCGGAATTTGCAACGAGCGCCCAGCGACAGGCCGAGGATCTCCTTGAAATGCGGCTTGTCGCGGTGCCAGCCGATGCCGACGCCGGTGTCGTATTCGGTGCAGAGCACCTGCCGGACACTGCCATCGGCGAGGCCCGCCCAGGCTTCGACCTGCCGCGCGACGGGCAGGACCCAGTCCGGGATCGGCTCGGCCTCGGCCAGCCGTTGCAGCGAATAGTCATAGCGATAGCCGAACGACGCCACCCGGCGGTTGCCCTCGAAGGCGCCGAACTGGAAGCGCTGCAATGGCAATGCTGCAATGCGGCCGATCAAGTCCTGCTCGACGGCGGCCTCGACGAAGTCATCGGTATAGCGAAGCCCGGCAGGGCCGGCTTGCGGGGCGGCGAATAAACCAAGCTGCGTCATTGCTCGCATTTCCGTGATGGAACCTAATGGCGGCTGATGCGACTTACATAGGACACGGAAAAAAACGTGCGAGGCTGTCATGGCAGAGAAGCATACCGCCGATCCGGCAGAGATCATGCGGGCGACCGGTCATCCTGAGCTGGAATATGCCGCCGGCTGGACCATCGCTGGTCTGGTCACCATCGGCACCATCGTCGCCGCCTGGGTGTTTGCCATTTAGGCTGCGGGAAACTGAAGCTCGAAGGCCGCGCCCTCGTCAGTCGGCTTGAGCCTGATCGAGCCGCCATGGCTCGCCATCACTGCGCGCGCGATTGCCAGCCCCATCCCGGTGCCGCCCTGGTCGCGGCGGGTGGTGAAGAACGCATCAAAGATCCTGTCGCGGTTCGGCGCCGAAATCGGCTCGCCGTCATTGCTGACCGTCACAAGCAGGGTCGTCCGCCCGTCCACCGCCTCCAGCCTGATTGTCCCGGCTTTGTGCCGCATCGCGTTGTCGGCGAGATGCGACAGTACGATCAGCGCCTTCTCGCCGGACATGCCGATCGCCCGATCGAGGCGGCCGCTGGCCTCGATTGAGCTGGCTGGAAAGCGGCTCCGGAGGTCGGCGATGACGGGCGCAAGCTCGGTGCGCTCGTTCTGCGGCAGGCTCTCGGCGCGGGCGAGCTCGCGCAGCCGCTGCGCCATTGCCTCGAGCCGTTGGGTGTCCGACAGGATGTTGGCGATGAACGTCTTCTGCTCGGCCGGCGTCAGGCCGTCGGCCTTGCCCTGATACGAATCCTGCAACAACTCGGCCGCGCCCTTGATCGAGGTCAGCGGCGATTTCAGCTCGTGGGTGAGGTGGGCCGAGAACGTCGCGATATAGTCCGAGCGCCGCGCCAACTGTTCCGCCATGCCGAGAAAACTGTGCGAGAGCTGGGCGAACTCGCGGGTGCCGTAATGCCGGAGCGGCCTGAACGCCTCGCGATCGCCGCGGCCGATCCGCGCGGCGCGGTCGATCAGCTCGCGCATCGGCAGCGTGATGGTGCGCGAGAACACGAGGCCGATCGCGATGGTGCCGAGGATCACGGCAAGCCCCGCCAGCACGAACTTGGCCCGCTCCTGGTAGAGATGGTCAAAAATGTTGCTCGGCGTCCGCGTGGTGTAGATCACCCCCGCAACGCGGTTGTTGACGATGACGGGCATCGCCGAGAACACGTGCACGCCGAGGCCGCGGCTGAACGAATAGATCGGCGGCGGCGGCCGATCCGGGACGCGGTTGCGCAGGGTGGCGCGGTATTGCCCGTGCAGCGCGTCCGCGACCTCCTCGATATGGGCCAGCGACTGCCCGACCTCGTAGCGCCCGGCGATCACCACGCCCTGCGGATCGAGGATGCGAAAGCCTGCCAGCGTCACCTTCTGGGTCTCGCGGATGATCGGCGTCAGCCTTGCGCCGATCTCGACATAGGCTGGCTGCGCCGGCTGCGGAGCGGCTTGCGCATCGGGCCGCCGTCGCAAGAGATCGTTGGCGGTGAGGTCGAGCGCGGGACGGATCGGGGTGACCTGGTCGCCGGGGTCGGGCAGCACGTTGGGCGGCACCTCGGCGCCGAGCGTCAGGCCGTTGTCGAGCCGCGCCGTGACCTCCTGCGCATAGATCGTCGCAAGCACGCGGCTCTGCGCGATCAGCTCGGCCTGGGTCTGGCGGATCAGCTGGTTGTCGTAGAGGCGGAAGAAGAACAGGCCGACCAGCGGCAGCACGCCGACGGTCGCCAGCACCGTGAAAATCACGAGGGTGAGCGACGGCCGCCATTTGTCCGGCGCTGCGCTCATGCCTCTTTCTCGCAGCGGCCGAGCTTGAAGCCGACACCGTGGATGGTCTCGATGACGTTCTCGCAGGCCAGCGCCGCGAGCTTGGCGCGGATGTTGCGGATGTGGCTGTCGATGGTGCGGTCGGAGACCTGGATGTTGAGCTGATAGGCCGCCCGCATCAGCTGCTCGCGGTTGAACACCGAGGTCGGCCGGGTCAGGAACGCGCGCAGGATGCCGAACTCGATCGCGGTCAGCTTCAACGGCGTGCCCGAGAAGGACGCCACGTGCTGCTCGGGATCGATCAGGAGACCGCCTTGCGACAGCGCGGCCGGCCCGGCCTTGGCCTCGCCATTGCGCGGGCTGAGGCGGCGCAGGATGACGTTGACCCGCGCCACCAGTTCGCGCGGGCTGAACGGCTTTGTCACGTAATCGTCGCCACCGATCTCGAGGCCGAGGATGCGGTCGATCTCCTCGTCGCGCGCCGACAGGAACAGGATCGGCACGTCGGAGCTCTTGCGGATATCGCGGCAGACGTCGAGGCCGTCGAACTCGGGCATGCCGATGTCGAGCACGATCAGGTCGGGCTTGTCGGCGGCAAAGCGGGCGAGTGCCTCCTTGCCGTCGCGCGCCTCGATCACGTCCATGCCGGCCTTCTTCAAGGCGACGCGGATGACCTCGCGGATGTGGCCCTCGTCGTCGACGATGAGAATGCGATGCGCCAAGAACCTCTCCGCTTCCTCAGCCTGCCTGCTGATCCTTCGCCTGCGCGTCCAGCCTGCGCTGGAGCCGCCAGCTCCGAAAGCCCCAGCTCCGCCAGGCCAGATCCTGGCGCTGCTGTTCTACAAGGCGGTCGCGGCGCGACACAAGGCAGCTCTCGGGGGCGCCGGGTCGGAGCAAGATGGCCTTGTCGATGGCAGGCAGCGCCTGCGGCCCGAGCGTCAGGAGATAGTTGATGTCGATCTGCACGCCCTTGCCCGATGCTTCCCGGCTGTGGGCGACATTGTAGTCGGCAATGAACGCATCGAAGTTCACGAGCGAGCAGCTATAGAGCACGATCGTCAGCGCGATCAGATTGGCGCCGACGAGCCACTGGTTGGACCGGTTGAGCGCGATGCGCGCCACGATCAGGACCAGCCCGAGCGCCACCAGCCCCATCCAGATGAAGGCGGCGATCCGCCAATAGGTCAGCATGTAGATGTCGACATAGAGGTCGAGGCGAAGGATGGAGGAGGCGACGAGCAGGACGTTCTGCCCGACCCAGAGATAGACCAACGGCCGGATCACCTTCGATTTCTCGGTTGCCCCGCCCGGGCGCATCGCCACCAGCACGAAGGCGGCGGCGAGCAACGCGGTCGCTATCAGCGGATAGGCGCCGCGATGGGCGTAGGCCGCATAGGTCAAATTGTCGGGCAGTGCCACATGGCCCCAGAGATAGATGCCGTCGAGAATGGACTGCGCCGCGAACAGCAGGTTGAACAGGATCAGCGAGCGCAGAATGGTGGAGGGGTTCAGAAATTCGGCCGAGACCAAGGGCGGGAGCGGGGGCGGCACGGGGCCGTCGGCAACGGCGGTGGTGACAATCGTCCTGCGCCGCCAGCGCACATGGATGAACGGCCAAGCCAGCGCCAGCATCATGGCCCAGAATAGTATGCGCGGGATGCTGACATATGCGAGGATGAGCTTTGGATTGAGCAGGGACACCCACTGCTCGATCACCGGATTGGCCGCAGCGAACAGCGCGACGAAGACGGTGCTCAGCACGGCGGGCATCAGCCAGAGCGCGAGGCCGCGGGTGAACGCCGACATGTTGAAGACCTGGAGCGCCTCGAGGAAGAACCTGAAGGGCCCGAACAGGACAAAGTTGCGCAGCGCGCGGGCACGCTCAGCGAACCCGGTCGTTTCCGGATTGGTCGCGATCAGAAGTGCAATGGCCAGCGCCATGGTGAGGATCAGGAAGGACAGCATGTTGAGCTCCTCGACGGCCGGCACGAGGCCGGCGACGAGAATGGCCGTGCCGATCATGGCGCGCCGCAGATCCAGGGCCGCATGATTGAAGAGCACCGACACGCAGGCCATCGCGATCGCAAAGAGCGTCAGCGACAGCCCGATCCGCTGGCCGTAGAATAGCCAGTCGGCGAGCGCGGCCAGCACCAGCGCGAGGCCGACCTTGGCCGGGATCGAGGAATGCCTGATCGGCTGGATTTCCTCTGCTATCGTTGAAGCCAGGCTCGTCATGTCCAAATGACCTTTCGTGATGGGTGGCATCACGAAGTCTGAACGGCGCTTGTGCAGAAGGCGGGACCATCGTCTGCACGGTTTCAGGAGTCTTTTGCAGTTTTCGTGCAGGCGCGCGTTTGCCTCTCGCGCAGCGTGATTCGCTTTGATAGGTGCGAAGCATTAGCCACTCCTATAGCGCGTGACACATCATGCAATTCCTCGGTCGTATCGGTCTCGTCCTGCTCTGGCCGGCCGCGCCGCTCATCGCATTCGTGGCGGCCAACAAGAACGATCCCTATCTGGTCCCACTGCGCGGCGCAGGAAACCTCGCGCTTGTCGTCGCAAGCATCGTGATCGTCATCGTCCTGCTGCGCAGAGAACGGTGGCGTACCATCGCGGGCAAGTTGCTCGTCGTGCTCTGGTGCCTGCCGCCGGTCCTGATGTCGGCGGCGCATCTGAAGTTCGAGCTGCGCAAGCACGATGTGCTTGCCGCGAGCGCCACCGAGGCCCGTCAGCTCGGACCTCACTTCATGGTGGGCTATTCCTCCTTTCCCGAGGTTGCGCGCCTTGCCGAGCAGGGCTTGATCGGTGGCGTCTATGTGACCCGGCGCAACATCCGCGGCCGGACCGTCGAGACGTTGCGCACCGAGATCGCGGCGCTCCAGGACAAGCGGCGGGTGGCGGCCTGCCGCCGCTGGTGGTTGCGGCAGACCAGGAGGGCGGCATCGTCGGACATCTCGCGCCGCCGCTGACGAAGGTACCGGCGCTGGCGACGCTCAGCGGGCTCGCTCCCGACGAACAGCAGGCCAAGGCCGAAGAGTTCGGCCGCATCCATGGCCGCGAGCTCGCCGGGCTCGGCGTCAACCTCAACCTCGCGCCGGTACTCGACCTCAAGCCGCCGGTTCGGCGCAATCGCCTCGATTTTCACACGCTGATCGGCCAGCGCGCGATTGCGACCGATCCTGCCGTCGTCAGCACGATCGCGAGCGCCTATGTGCGCGGGCTGGAAGAGTCAGGCGTCGGTGCTACGCTGAAGCATTTTCCCGGCATCGGCCGCGTCCGTACCGACACGCATCATTTCAGCGCGAAGCTCGACACGCCGGTTAGGGAATTGGAGGCAACCGACTGGCTGCCGTTCCGCGAGGTGTTGTCGCATTCGCGCAGCGCGCTCATGGTAGGGCACGTGACGCTCACGACCGTCGATCCCGATCGCGCGGCCTCGCATTCGAAACGCGTCATTGACGGCATCATCCGCGACAAGTGGGGTTACCAGGGCATGGTGATGACCGACGACCTCGTGATGGGTGCGATCTACCAGCACGACGTCTGTAAAGCCGTGGTCGAGGCGATCAACGCCGGCGTCGATCTGCTGCTGGTTGCCTATGACGGTGCGCAATTCTACCGGGTGTTCGCCTGCGCGCTGGATGGGGCGCGGCAGGGCAAGCTCGACGCGGCGATGCTGCGCACGAGCGAGGCACGGTTGGCGCGGGGCTTCCCGACGGAGCAGGTGCGGGCCGCCTCAGACGTCGTCCGCGTTGTCGACCGGCATCAGCCCTTCGCGAACTGGCGGTAGTCGGGTTCGCGGTGAAACCAGAACTCGTAGCCGGTGATGGCCTTTTGCATGGCGACGTCGTGGATCGGCTGGTTGAGCGGAACGACGGGAACGTCGCGCATGCAGAGCGCGATGAAATCCTTCACGCACCGGTCGTATTCCGCCGCATCCGCCGTGAAGCGCGCCTTGTCGATCAGCGCGTCCATCGCCTTGTTCTGGTATGACGAGATGTTGAAGATCGAATTGTTGCCGTGGAAATTCCAGTAGAAATAGTACTCGGGATAATCGAGCCAGCCGCTGAATCGATTGAGCGCGAGCGGCAGCTCCTTCTTGTTCAGCGTCGTGCGCCAGTTCGCGCCGGGGATTTTTTCGATTCCCGCCTTGATGCCGATCTTGGCGAGACTTTCCTGGATCAGGATCGCGGCCGGCTCGCCGACGGTCGCAGTGCCTGTGTCGAGCGACAAGGTCGTCTCCAGGCCGGACTCAAAGCCTGCTTCCTTCATCAGCGCCCTGGCCTTGTCGAGATCGGTGACGTAGGGAAACGGCTGCGGCCAGACCGGCTTCGAGACATCGGCGGCGCCGCCATACATGGGAACGGCGCGGCCGAAGAACGCGCTGCTCTGGATCTGCTCATAAGGCATCGCCCACGCGATGGCCTGCCGTAGCTTCACATTGTCGAACGGCGGCTTCGCGGTGTTGAGTGCGACGTACCAGAGCGCGTTCGGGATCGGCACGCCTGATACCTTGACCTTGCCCTCCCGAATGATCTGCTCGAAATCACGCGGCGCAAATCCGCTGGAAATATCCGCATCGCCCCGCTCCAGCATCGCGCGGCGCGTGCCGGCCGAGGGGACGTCGCGCGCGATCACGCGCTTGATCTTCGGCAGCGGTCCGCTCTTCCAGTCGTCGAAGCGGGCCAGCACGGTCTCGCTGCCGGGCTTCCAGCTTTCGATCCTGTAGGCACCGCCGCCGGCCTCGTTGGTCCTGAGCCAGGCCAGCGCCCAGGGGTCTTCCGCCGTCGCGTTCTTCTTGGCGAGTTCGGAATTGATGATGAAGGGCACGACAACGGCGACGTTGAACAGCAGCATCTTGTCCTTGCGGACATAGTCGATGCGGAAGGTGTGGTCGTCGACCAACAAGAACTGCTCGGGCTTCTCCAGCGATCCCGCGGACATCTGGAAGGTCGGGAAGCCGCCGACCTTCACGGCACGGTCGAACGACCATTTGACGTCCTTGGCGGTAACAGGCGTGCCGTCGTGGAATCTCGCGTCCTTGCGAAGCTTGAAGGTGCAGGACATGCCGTCGGCGGCGACCTCCCAGCTCTCGGCGAGTTCGGGCGCGAGCTTCTCGCGATCATAGGACACCGTCCCATCGGGCAGCGTCTTGGAGGCATAGGTCAGCAGGCGATCGTAGCAGTTCCAGGACAGGCCGTTCACGGTCTGGTTGGAGCCGACGCCCTGCATGTCGAGCGAGTTCGGCCCAAGCTCCTGCACCACCAGCAGCGTCTCGGCACGCCCCTGCGCCCTGGCGAAGGAGGGCGTGATCGCCGTCAGCCCGGCCGCGCCAAGGCCGCCGAGCACCAAATCGCGGCGGCTGATGTCGAAAGACGATGCGTTCATCGATGCCTCTTTTGCGGGAGATCTTCAATGTAAGGAGGCAAGGCGCGTGCCATCAGGCGCGCTTCATGGCGTCGCATCCGCGCCTATCTCAACTCCTCCGCCAGGAAGTCGACCAGCGCGCGCACCTTGATCGAGGGGCGCGGACCCGCCGGGAACACGGCATACACCTCCACCGGCGCGAGCTTGTAGCTCTTCAACACCGGCACCAGCGCGCCCGCCTCGATCTCGGGGCCGGCCATCACCGGCGACGTCATCGCGATGCCGAGGCCTGCCAGCACACTCGCGAACACGCCGGGACCGGAATCGGTGGTGATGCGGCCGCGGACATCGACCGAGGTCTCCGCGCCGTTGCGGGTGAACGACCAGGTGGTGCGACCGAACATGCCGGGGCCGAAGATGCAGTCGTGCGAGGCGAGATCGGCAGGCGTCTTCGGGATGCCGCGCTCGGCTAGATAGGATGGCGCCGCGACGAGAAAGCGCGACACGGTCGCAAGCTTGCGTGCGCCGAAGCCGGAATCGTCGAGGGGGCCGAGGCGAATGGCAACGTCGGTGCCCTCCACAACAAGGTTTTGCCGTTCGTCGGCGACGGACAGCTCGACGCGCAAGAGGGGATGAGCCCTGAGGAATTTCGGCAGGCGCGGAATGATGTTTCGCGTGCCGTAGACGATCGGCATCGTGATGCGCAGCGTTCCACGCAAGGAATCGACGCCGCGCGCGGCATCCTCGGCATCCTCGATATCAGCCAGCACTTCGCGCGCACGCGTCAGGAACAGCGCGCCGGCGTCTGTGACCGTGATGCTGCGCGTGGTCCGCAGCAGCAGCTTGACGCCGAGCCGCGTCTCCAAGTCACCGATGATGCGCGACACCGAGGGCTGCGACAGGCCGAGCTCGCGTGCGGCCTTTGAAAAGCTGCCGCTCTCCGCCGCGCGGACGAAGACGGCCAATTCCTGGAGCCGGTCACTCATTTGAAATCCGGATAAAACTTGTCCGTATCGACCGTATATCCCTTCATTCTCAAATGATCCAGATAGAGCGGGCCAACAGCAAAAGATGGAGCTACCCATGGCCCTGCAAGACAAACTCGACGCCTTCAAAGCGGACTTCGAAGCCGGCCGCTTTCCGCTCAAGCCGAGCAAGGAGGCGCTCGACACCATGCACCGGGCTACCGCCGAGCTGATCGCGAGCGGCCAGGCGCAGCGCGCCAAGAAGGCCGGCGACGCCGCGCCGGAATTCATCCTCAGGGATCCCGACGGCAAGCCTGTGTCCTCGCGCGACCTGCTCGCGAAGGGACCGCTGGTCGTGTCGTTCTATCGCGGCGTCTGGTGCCCGTATTGCAACCTCGAGCTCCAGGCGCTCCAGGAGGCGCTGCCAGAGCTCGCCGCGCGTGGTGCGAGCCTCGTTGCGATCTCGCCGCAGACCGCGCCGAACAGCCGCAAGTCGGAGCGCGAGAACAAGCTGTCGTTCCCGATCCTGAGCGACGTCGCAAGCGGCGTCGCCGACGCCTTCGGCATCCGCTTCGCGCTGCCGGCCGATCTCGTCTCGCTCTACAAGTCCTTCAAGAACGACCTGCCGACGTTCAACGACAATCCGGCCTGGGTGCTGCCGATGCCCGCGCGCTACGTCATCGGCCGCGACGGCATCATCGCCTATGCGGAAGTGAACCCGGACTACACCCAACGCCCCGATCCATCCGAATTGCTGCCGGTGCTCGACCGGTTGCAGGCCGGCAAGGCGGCTTGATCGTTACGGCGTGACCGCTCCGCGTGCGACCGCGCGCGGGGCGGTCAGTTGCTTCCATGTCGAGTTGGCGACGTGCACCGGCGAGAACGCCGGACGCTCGACGTAGTGGCCGTCGCCGGCCTCGGCGCGGAGATCGCCATCCTTCCAGACGATGCGGCCACGCGACAGCGTCGCGGCCGGTCCGCCGGTGCAGGCAAAGCCTTCGAACACGTTGTAATCGATCCGGCTCATCTGCCGCTTCGCGCTGATGGTCTCGCTCGCCCTGGGGTCCCACACCACGACATCGGCATCCGAACCGACGGCGACGGCGCCCTTGCGCGGGTAGATGTTGAGGATGCGGGCGATGTTCGCCGAAGTCACCGCGACGAACTCCTCCTTCGTCAACCGTCCCGTGGCGACGCCCGCGGTCCACAGCAGTGCGAGCCGATCTTCGAGGCCGCCGGTGCCGTTCGGGATCTTCCTGAAATCGCCGAGCCCGAACCGCTTCTGTTCGGTGGTGAAGGCGCAATGGTCGGTGGCGACTACCTGGAGCGAGCCGGCTTGCAGGCCGGCCCAAAGGCTGTCCTGATGCGATCTGTCGCGGAACGGCGGCGACATCACGCGCTGCGCGGAATGGTCCCAGTCCCTGTTCTGGTACTCGCCGGCATCCAGCAGCAGATGCTGGATCAGCGGCTCGCCATAGACGCGTTTCCCAGCGGCCCGTGCGCGGGCAATCGCTTCATGCGCCTCGCGGCAGCTCGTGTGGACGATGTAGACCGGCGTGCCCGTCATATCAGCGATCATGATGGCGCGGTTGGTGGCTTCGCCCTCGACCTCCGGCGGCCGTGAATAGGCGTGACCCTCGGGGCCGGTGACGCCGCGCGCGATCAGCGCTTCCTGCATCAGGGCGACGACGTCGCCGTTTTCCGCATGGACGACAGGCATGGCGCCGAGATGGGCGCAGCGCGCGAACGAGTTGTAGAGCTCGTCATCGTTCACCATCAGCGCGCCCTTGTAGGACATGAAATGCTTGAAGGTGTTGATGCCGTAGGTTTTGACCACGGTCTCCATCTCGTCATGGATCTGCTTCGACCACGACGTCACCGCCATGTGGAAGCCGTAGTCGGTCGCCGCCTTCTCGGATTTGTGCCGCCATTCCTGATAGGCCGCGAGCATCGACTGGCCGGGATCGGGCAGGCAGAAATCCACCACCATGGTGGTGCCACCGGTCAGCGCCGCCTTCGTCCCGGATTCGAAATCGTCGGCGGTCACCGTGCCCATGAACGGCATTTCGAGATGGGTATGCGGATCGATCCCGCCCGGGATGACATAGGCGCCGCCGGCATCGACGATCTCCGCGCCCGTCGGTGCATCGAGCGATGTTCCGATCGCGACGATGGTCTCGCCGTCGATCAGCACGTCCGCACGGCGCGAATGATCATGATTGACGACGGTGCCGCCGCGGATGAGGAGGGGCATGGGAGACTCCGGAGAGAGGACGAGACGCGGCGAAAGCTAAGCGTGCTGCCAGCGATGCGACAGGCGAAATTTTAGTCAGGTGCCGCCGCCAGTTTCGCTGCGCTCTCTCGGCTTCTACGCCGCCCGCGCGATCAAGCCGTCGATCATCGCCCGCACCAGGCCCGCGATTTCCTTCCGCAGCGCCGGCAGCGGCACGGCGACCAGCCTCTGCTCGAGCCCCAGCGCCACCATGCCATGCACGGCCGAGAACAGGCTGCGTGCGGTGATGCCGAGCTCCTCTGCCCCTCTGTCTGGAAACAACGCTGCCAGTGGCGTGTAGATGTGGCGGAACAGCTGCAACTGGTCGTGGACGGACCAGTCGGGGACTTCCTTGCCGGCCTCCATGCGATGCTCGAACATTGCGCGCCAGAGCTCGAGATTTTCTGCGGCGAAATCGCAATAGGCGATCGCGATGCGGACCAGCGTCTCCTGCGGCGATGGATTGTCCGCGCTCACCGCCGCGCTGAGCACCTTGTCGAGTCGGAGTAGCGTGCGTGAGCCGACGCGCAGGACCAACTCGTCCACGTCGGCGACGAGATTGTAGACCGCGCCATTGGCGCAGCCGATCTCGCGGGCGAGATCGCGGGTTTTTAGACCCGCCAACCCTCGCTCAGCAATCATCCGCTCGGCCGCCTGAATCAGGTCGGCCCGCAGTTTCTCTCGACGTTCCAAGGCTTTAGTCATTTGTTAATCAAATTCTTGAGCGACGCTCAAAAATATATTGAACGATGTTCAAGATCTCTGCTACAAACCATCCGTGAGCAACGCTCATAACAGGGAGCAGCAAATGTTCAAGACCGTAGTGACACTTTTCCGCGGCAGCGTGGCCGCCGCGGGCGAGGAACTGGAAGACCGGACGGCCCTTCTGATCCTCGACCAGCAGATGCGCGATGCGGCCGCCGCCGTCGAGCGCAGCAAGCGGACGCTGGCGCTGGCGATCGCCCAGGACCAGCAGGAAGGCCGCAAGCTCGAAGCGACCGTCGCCCGCATCGCCGATCTCGAGACCCGTGCGGTTGCGGCGCTCGACGGTGGCCGCGAGGATCTCGCCAAGGACGCGGCCGAAGCCATCGCGGGCCTGGAGGCCGATCGCGATGCGGCGATGACCGCACGCGCATTGTTCGCGACCGAGATCATCAGGCTGAAGCGCCATGTCGCGAGCGCGCAGGCCCGCATCACCGAGCTCGATCGCGGCCGTCGTGTCGCCCGTGCCTCGGAAGCGGTGCGCTCGCTTCGCCGCAGCGGCATCGAGGCGGCACGTCCTTACGAATCCACGCTGCCGGAGGCGGAGAGCACCTTGAGGCGCCTGCGCGACCGACAGATGGAAGCCCAGGCCGCTGACGACGCGCTGGTCGAGCTCGATGCGGCCTCCGGTCCGCTCGCCACTGCGGAACGGCTCGCCGAGCAGGGCTTTGGCCCCCGGCTCAAGACGACCGCGGACGACGTGCTGGTGCGGTTGAAGTCCAAGCGCATGCCGACTGCCTGATCCCAAACCCCATCATCATTCGAACCGACAGGAGACCATCATGAACCAGAACGGCCAGCCCCACAGCAGCGCCTGGGTGACCTTCACTTACGCGTCCTTCGCAGCCTCCGCGTTCCTCGTCGCCATCGGCATCTTCTTCCTGCCGATCGATCTCTGGATGAAGGGCTATCTCACCATGGGCATCGTGATGCTGATCCAGACCTGCATCACCTTGACCAAGACGGTGCGCGACAATCACGAGAGCAGCCGGCTGGTGAACCGGATCGAGGATGCCAGGGCCGAGCGCCTGCTGATGGAAGTCTCCAAGGCGGCTTGAGGCGAGAGCGCAAAGAGCGGAGGATGCCCCGGCATCCACCGCTCGCGCCGAGAGACCATCCATCATCGAGTAGCGCGGAGCTTTGTATCGCGCCTGCGAAATGCAACCGAGCCATGACGGATCGCGCGGGCGGGCGACCTTGCGCACCAGCGCGGTCAGGGGCACTCTGCGCAAGCGGCGCACAGGAACGCCGCCAATAAGATTGCGCGAGGAAGCTTCATGGCGGTGACGCGGATCGACTGCGATATCCACCCGGCGGTTGGTGGCACGCGCACGACACTGCTTCCCTATCTCAGCGATCACTGGAAAGAGCAGGTCGTGAGCCGCGCTATCGACGGGCTCGATCTCACCTCCTATCCGCCGAGCATGCCGCTCACGGGCCGCGCCGACTGGCGGCCGGCCAATGGCGCCAAGCCCGGCTCCGATCTCGCGATGGTGCAGAAGGGCGCGTTCGAGCAGCTGGGTGCGAGCCACGCGATCCTCAACGTGCTCTATGGCGCACAGGCCGTGTTCGACGCCTACATGGCGGCGGACTTCTGCAGGGCCATCAACGACTGGATCGCGGCCGAATGGCTGTCGTGCGATCCCCGCCTGCGCGCCTCCATCGTGGTGCCGATGCAGGACCCGGATCTCGCGATCGAGGAGATCGAGCGCCGCGCCGGCGACAATCGTTTTGTCTCCATCCTGGTGTTGGCGCAGGGCGAGACGCTGCTGGGACGGCGGCATTTCTGGCCGGTCTACCGGCTCGCCGAGAAGTACAGGCTGCCGCTCGCGATCCATGCCGGCACGCAATATCGGCAAGCGCCTAGCTCGGCCGGCTGGCCGTCGCACCGCTACGAATATTACTTCGTCGAGGCCCAGGCGTTTCAGGCGCAGATCCTGAGCCTCATTTATGAAGGCGTTTTCGGCAAGTTTCCGAACCTGAAGGTCGTGCTGATGGAATCAGGCGTGAGCTGGCTGCCGGCCTTCATGTGGCGCGCCAACAAGACCTGGCGCGGCGTCCGCGTCGAGGTTCCCTGGGTCGAACGCGAGCCGGCCGCGATCATCCGCGACAATTTCCGCGTCACCATGCAGCCCTTCGATGCGCCGACTGATGCAAAAAGCGTCGAGGAGATCATCGACCAGATCGGCTCCGAAAAGATGTTTTTGTTCGCGTCCGACTATCCGCACTGGCAGTTCGATGGCGACGATCCGATCCCGCCGCACCTGCCGAAGAGCATCATCGCGAAGATGTGCGTCGACAATCCGCTGGAGACGTTTCCGCGGTTATCGCTGAATTGACGCATGATCCGGAAAAGTGGGTACCGGTTTTCCGATAAGATCATGCGCAAACAAAAAGTTTGGAGGATCGCATGAGTGACGTCATCGACCGCCCGCTGCTCGACGAAGAAAAGCCCGCCACCTCGCGGTTGCGCATCGTCGATTGCGACGTGCATCCGAGCCTGCGCTCGACCGACGATCTCAACGAGTTCCTGCCGAAACGCTGGCAGCAGCATCTGAAGGAATATGGCAGCCATCTGCGCACGCCGTATCTCTTCACCACGCCCTATCCGCGATCCTCGCCACTGATCGCGCGGCGCGATGCGTGGCCGCCGACCGGCGGGCCGCCCGGCTCCGATCTGGCCTTCATGCAGAAGCAGCATCTCGATCCGCTCGATGTCGAGTTCGGGATTCTGCAGGTGCTTGATCTCTTCATCTTCTCGCAACAGAACCTGGAATTCGGCGCCGCGATCCAGCGCGCCATCAATGACTGGCAGCTGGCGTTCTGGTCGCATCGTGATCCGCGCCTGAAGGCTTCGATCCTGGTCGGGCAGGATGGCGTGGATCTCGCCATCGCCGAGATCGAGCGCTGCGCCAAAATCGGCGAATACATCCAGATCAATGTTTCTCCGCGCGCCAACGAGCCGCTCGGCCGCCGCCGTTACTGGCCGATCTACGAGCGTGCGCAAGAGTTGGACCTGCCGCTCGGCATCCATGTCGGCGGCTATGGCGGGCATCCGCCGACCGGCGGCGGCTGGCCGTCCTATTATGTCGAGGAGCACCAGTCCAACGCGCACACCATCGCGGCGCAGCTTGCGAGCCTCGTCATCGAGGGCGTGCCTGAGCGGTTTCCCAAGCTGAAGATCGTCTTCATCGAGGGCGGGTTCGGCTGGATCCCGTCGGCGGTGTGGCGGATGGACCAGCATTTCGAGCGCTTCCGCAGCGAGGTGCCGCATCTCAGGCGCAAGCCGTCCGAATATGTCCGCGAGCATTTCTGGTTCACGACGCAGCCGATCGACGAGCCCGACGAGGCGCGGCATCTGCGTTCGCTGATCGAATGGGTCGGCATCGACAGGCTGCTGTTCTCGTCGGACTATCCGCACTGGGATTTCGACGATCCGCGCTTCGCCTTCAAGACGCCGCTGACGGAGGCCGAGCGGAAGAAGATCTTCAGCACCAATGCCCGCGCGGTCTACAAGTTCTGAGCAAAGAGGTTCTGAAAGGATATGGCCCGTCACATCGTCGCGCGCACCTCGGAGATCCCGCCCGGCGGTAACAAGGTCGTCGATATCGCGGGCCGCGACATCGTCGTGTTCCACGTCAATGGCGAGTTCTTCGCACTGCTGAACCGATGCCCGCATGAGGGCGCGCCGCTGGAGAAGGCGGCATGCGTGGCGCGGCTGACCTCGCCCGAGCCCGGCGTCTATGAGCGTTCGCGCGTCGGCGAGATGCTGCGCTGTCCCTGGCACGGCTGGGAATTCGACATGCGCAACGGCCAATCCTGGTTCGATCCGAAACGGGTCAAGATCCGGTCCTATCCGGTCGCGGTGGAGCGTGGCGA
This sequence comes from Bradyrhizobium sp. Arg816, assembly GCF_029989365.1. GTDB lineage: Bacteria > Pseudomonadota > Alphaproteobacteria > Rhizobiales > Xanthobacteraceae > Bradyrhizobium. Next base: position 60,521 of record NZ_JAPRAQ010000009.1, read on the forward strand.
AGAGTTGCAGAAGGGCCCGTACGTCGCCGAGACGTTTCCGGTGCATGTCGAAGACAGCTATGTGATTGTCGAGGTCTGAGCCGGCATTGCCGATTGAGATTCCAACGCAGGTGCGTTATGGCTCTCGCGCTTTCCAGAGGCGGAGATGAGCTTTGTCGAAACAATCCCTGCGTGAGGAGGCCGAGCGCCTGATCCGCGAATCGATGGAAAAGAAGACCATCGTCGTCAAGCAGGGCTCGACCCGCATCGAGGCCGTCTGCGGCAAGTGCGGCGCGCCGAACCGGGTGCAGGCGGAAAAGGGCCAGAGCCGGGTCAAATTCGCGTGCAAGAATTGCGGGCACCAGCAAGAAACGCTGTAGGGCGTTTGCGCGGTATTGCCGCGCCGCGAGTGCTCTTGCTCCTCATCCCGAGGAGCCCGCTGAAAGCGGGCGTCTCGAAGGATCGAGGCCCGAGCCGCCTCAGCCGGGCCTGCATGGTTCAAGACGCGCGCAAGGGCGCGCTCCTCACCATGAGGGTCTGATAGTTACTCCCCGTCCACAAATCTCTTGAACGCATCCGCATAGTCCGCATGCCAACGTGACAGCGGCGGGCGGTTCTCGACGATGTCTCCCGCCGCCCACAGCATCCGCTTCTCGTCGAGCGCGCGCGGCACGTCGTTGTCCGGGCAGAGGATATAGAAGTCGTCGGCCTCCAGCCGCGCCAGCATGAAATCCACGGTCTGCTCAGCCGTCCAGGCTCCGGCCGGCTTCTCGGTGCGGCCCCTTGCGGTGAGGCCGGTGAAGACGAAGCCGGGAATCAGCAGATGCGCGGTGATGCGGCAGTCCTTCGTGTTGCGCAGCTCGTGCTGCAGCGCTTCCGTAAAAGCCTTCACGCCGGCCTTGGAGACGTTGTAGGCGGGATCGCCGGGCGGCGTGGTGATGCCCTGCTTCGACCCGGTGTTGATGATGAGGCCGCGCCTGCCGCGCGCGATCATGTTGGCTGCGAAGATGCGCGAGCCGTTGATGATGCCCCACATGTTGACGCCGATGATGCGCTGCCAGTTGTCGGGCTCGCCGAACAGCGTGCTGCCCGGCTGGATGCCGGCATTGTTCATGAGGATGTCGGTACCGCCGAAGCGCTCGCGCACGCCCCGTTCGAGTTCCGTCACGCTCTCGGCCTTGCTGACATCGGCGGCGAACGTCATCACATGTGTGGCAGGCGTGACGGATGACAGCTTTGTTGCGGCTTCCGCGAGCCGCGCCTGGTCCACATCTGCGATGCACACCTTCATGCCGGCGCGCGCGAAGGCCAGCGCGGCTGCCAATCCGATACCGGATGCGCCGCCCGTGATCACGGCGACATTGTCTTTGACGATGGCGGAATGTGGCATGGCTGGTCTCCGGGGGAAGGGCACGGTCGAGCTATAACATGGCGCTCGCGCGACCCTGCACAAGTCGGCATGGGAGGTCTTCGTTCTACGCCGCCTTTACGCCTCTCCGCCACCGCTGTATCCTCGTCGACTTAACGATCCCGCCCAGATCGAACCAATCAATCATTTGACAGGGAGTGCAGCCATGGCTGTGTCGCAGGCTATTCCGATCACGCGCCATCCGTTCGCCAACGGGTCCTACAAGCAGATGCTGATCGACGGGAAGTGGGTCGATGCTGCCTCAGGCAAGCGCTTCGAGACCCACAACCCCGCCACCGGCGAATTGCTGGCGACGGTCGCCGAGGGCGACAAGGAAGACATCGACCGTGCCGTCGCCGCCGCTCGCCGTGCCTTCGAAGGCCCCTGGAGCAAAGTAAAACCGTTCGAGCGGCAGAACCTGCTGCTCAAGCTCGCCGACCTCGTCGAGAAGAATTTCGACGAATTATCGCAGCTCGACACGCTCGACATGGGCGCGCCGCTCAGCCGCACCCGCGCCTATCGCCTGCGCGCCGTCGGCATGCTGCGCTATTACGCCGGCCAGACCACCGCAATCCACGGCGAGACCATCGAGAACTCGCTGCCCGGCGAAATCTTCTCCTACACGCTGAAGGAGCCAATCGGCGTCGTCGGCGCCATCATTCCCTGGAACGGCCCGCTCACCGCAACGATCTGGAAGATCGGCCCGGCGATCGCGACCGGCTGCACCGTGGTGCTGAAGCCTGCAGAAGAGGCGCCGCTCACCTCGCTGCGCATCGCCGAGCTGGCGATGGAAGCCGGCATTCCGCCCGGCGTCATCAACGTCGTGCCCGGCTATGGCGAGACCGCGGGCGCTGCTCTCGCCTCGCACCATGACGTCGACAAGGTCGCCTTCACCGGCTCGCACGTCACGGGCCAGTCGATCATCCGCGCCTCCGCCAGCAATCTCAAGCGCGTCTCGCTCGAGCTCGGCGGCAAGTCGCCGGACATCGTGTTCGCCGATGCCGATCTCGATGCCGCAGTCCCCGGCGCCGCGATGGCGGTGTTCGCCAACTCAGGCCAAATCTGCAGCGCCGGCACGCGCCTGTTCGTCGAACAGTCGGTCTACGAAGAGTTCGTCGGCCGCGTCGCCGAGTTCGGCAAGAAGCTGCAGGTCGGCAACGGCCTCGATCCCAATGTGCAGATCGGCCCGCTCGTTTCCGAGGAGCAACTCAAGCGCGTCACCGGCTATCTCGACATCGGTCAGAAGGAAGGCGCGCGTGCGCTTGCCGGCGGTGGCCGCGTCACCGAAGGCGCACTATCAAAGGGCTTCTTCGTCTCGCCGACGGTGTTTGCGGGTGTCCAGGACAACATGCGCATCGCGCAGGAGGAGATTTTTGGTCCCGTCATCTCCGCGATCGCGTTCAAGGACATGGACGAACTGGTCAAGCGCGCCAACAACACCACGTTCGGCCTCGGCTCGGGTCTGTGGACGCGCGACGTCAGCAAGGCCCATGCGGTCGCGAAGAGCCTGCGCGCCGGCTCGGTGTGGGTGAACTGCTACCAGGCGATGGACCCGGCCGTGCCCTTCGGCGGCTACAAGATGAGCGGCTACGGCCGCGAGTCCGGCAAGCAGCACGTCGAGGAATATCTCAACGTGAAGGCCGTCTGGATCAAGACGGCGTAACGTTTATTCCCCTTCCGCTCGTTGCGGGAGATGAATATTTCCTTTTGCAGGGGCGGCTCCTTTTCCGGCGGCCGCCCCTCTTTATATGACCGCCATCCTTCCATAGCCAATTGGGTCCAGCATGAAATTCCCGGCGTTGTTTCAACCCTTGCAGGTCGGTCCGTACAAGCTCGCGCACCGCGTTGCGTTGGCGCCGCTGACGCGCATGCGAGCCGAGCGTGAGAGCTTTTCGCAGCGTCAGCTCAATGCCGACTATTACGGTCAGCGCGCCACACAAGGCGGCTTGATCATCGCTGAAGCGTCCCCCGTGCTCTCCCATGGCCGCGGTAACCCCGCGACGCCCGGCATCTATTCGGAGGCGCAGATCGCCGGCTGGCGCAAGGTGACGGATGCCGTGCACGCCAAGGGCGGCATCATCTTCCTCCAGCTCTGGCATGTCGGCCGCGTCTCGCATTCCTCCTTCCACGGCGGTGAGCTGCCGGTCTCGGCTTCGGCGATTGCGATCAAGGCCGAAGGCATGAAGGCGATGACCGCCGACGGCAAGATTTCTGACTACGAGACCCCGCGCGCGCTGGAGACCGACGAGGTCAAGGGCATCGTCGAGGCCTTCCGGCAGGGTGCCAAGAACGCGCTCGCCGCCGGCTTCGACGGTGTCGAGATCCACGGCGCCAACGGCTATCTGCTCGAGCAGTTCCTGCAGTCGCGCAGCAACCAGCGCACCGATCAATATGGCGGCGGAATCGAGAACCGCGCGCGGCTTCTGCTCGAAGTCACGCAGGCGGCCATCGACGTCTGGGGCGCGAACCGCGTCGGCGTGCGGCTGTCGCCCCACGGCATCGCCAATGATTCCGGCGAGCCCGATCCGATGCCGCTTTACTCGCACGTCGTGAAGGCGATCGACAAGCTCGACCTTGCCTATCTTCACTTCATCGAGCCGCGCTCCAGCGGCGCCGGCCGTGCCGACGTCCACTGGGAGAACGTGCCCTCCGCAATGGTGCTGTTCCACCCGCTCTACAGCGGCGTGCTGATGACCGCCGGCGGGTTCACCGGCGAGACCGCGAATGCGGCAATTGCCGACGGCCACGCCGACATCATCGCCTTCGGCCGCATCTTCATCTCCAACCCCGATTTGCCGCGCCGCCTTCGGCACGACTATCCGATCACGCCGTATAACCGCGCGACGTTCTACGGCGGCGAGGAGAAGGGGTATACGGATTACCCGGTGTATGACGAGCTCGCGACGGCGTAGAGACCTTCGTAGCCCGGATGGAGCGCAGCGAAACCCGGGTTTCTCGCCTCGCCGATAGACTTCCCCGGATTGCGCTTCGCTCCATCCGGGCTACAGGTCTATATTCGTAGCTCCGACGAGCCCACAAACTCCGTCATCGCGAGCGCAGCGAAGCAATCCAGAGTCTTTCTGCAGAGGCAGTCTGGATTGCTTCGCTGCGCTCGCAAGGACGACGGAAGGACCTACCATGGCCAAAGCCGCAGTCGCCGCAGGAACCGCCACCGGCCAATGCCTCTGCGGCAAGGTCACCTTCGAGATCGACGTCCCCGCGCGTTGGGCCTGGCATGATCATTCGGCCAGTAGCCGCCGCGCCCACGGCGCGGCCTATGCCACCTATGTCGGAAGCTGGAAGAAGCGCTTTCGCATCGTCTCGGGGAAAGCCGCGCTGGCCCGCTACGAGGACAAGGCGACCAAGACCGCGCGCAGCTTCTGCTCACATTGCGGGACGCCGGTCGCCTATGAGCGTCCGCGTGGGCCGCACATGGTCAACATCCCCCGCGCGCTGTTCAACGAGCGCACCGGCCGCCAGCCGCTCTATCATATCGCGATCGAGGAGCTTCAGGAATGGGCCTATACCGGCGAGCCGCTGGTGCCGCTGAAGGGCTTACCCGGTGTGGTCTGGCAGCGCTCGAAAAAGAAGAAGCGCACTAGCGGCGAAGACCCTTTCGAACTCGGCCGCGAGGAGGTGCTTTAGCCTTGGCGGCGACCTTGGTCTTCGCCGCAACGGCCTTCCGCGGCGCCGCTTTGCGTCCCGCGGCATTCGCCGCCACGAAGTCGAGCCCGCGCTCGACCCATTTTTTCAGATCGGCATCGCTCTGATAGCCGTCCGGCGCGACGCGCACGAAGCCGGTCATGATGCGCCCGCGCATTTCCATCGGGCTGGCGTGCGGCTCCTGCAGCATGCGTGCATGCGCTTCCGGGCCGACGCGGATCAGCATGCCGCCGCGCCCGCTGACGGTGCAGCACATGGTGTTGTTCACCATGAAGCAGAGGCCGCCCATCATCTTCTTTTCCGCGACGTCTCGCTGACCCGCCAGTAATTTGCGCACCCGCGCCGCGGTGTTCTCGTCATAGGCCATCGCGTCTCCCCATGCAGGCTTACGCCCAAGCATGTTCCCAGCTTGCCCGCGCCGACGCAAGTCTGCCATGACGGCGCTTCCTTGCGTGCCTCGGCCAAGTTCGGCCATCATGCCTCACCTTGCGGCAATACCCGCGGGGCCTGGAGGAAACATGAAGAACAAGATCACCGGCCGCTCCGCTTTTCTCGCGCTGCTCAAGGACGAGGGCGTTACCCATCTGTTCGGCAATCCCGGCACCACCGAGCTGCCGATCATGCATGCGCTGAAGGACCATCCTGATCTCACCTATGTGATGGCAATGCAGGAGAGCCTGGTGGTCGCGATCGCGGATGGCTACAGCCGCGCCTCCGGCAAGCTCGTCGCTTGCAACGTCCATGTCGCGCCGGGGCTCGGCAACGCGATGGGCTCGCTCTACAACGCCCAGTTCACGGGCACGCCGATGATCCTGACCGCCGGCCAGCAGGAGCAGGGCCACGGCCTGATGGAGCCGGTGCTTTATGGCCCGCTGGTGCGGATGGCCGAGCCGCTGGTGAAATGGGCGGTCGAGGTGACGCGGCTGGAAGATCTGCCGCGCATCGTCCGCCGCGCCGCCAAGGTCGCGATGACGCCGCCGACCGGGCCGGTGTTCATCTCGCTGCCGGGCGACATCCTCAACAGCGAGGTCGGCATCGATCTCGGCCGCTCCACCCGGATCGACGCCCGCGTCAAGCCGTCGGACGAGGCGCTGAGGGCGTTTGCAGCGCGGCTGCTCAAGGCCGAACGTCCCGTCATCGTCACCATGGACGAGGTGGTCAAGAGCGATGCACTGAAGGAGGCCGCCGAACTCGCCGAGCTGCTTGGTGCGGCCGCCTATCAGTCCTCGACGCCCTATGGCTCTCATTTCCTCTCGGAAAGCCCGAGCTTCGTCGGCACGCTGGCGCGCGTGCAGAAGGTCGCGCGCGACACGCTTGCGCCGTATGACCTCCTGATCGCACTCGGCGGCGATCCGCTGCGGATGTCGGTCTATAGCGAGGTCGACGCGCTGCCTGACGGACTCGGCATCGTCCAGATCGGCCTCGTCGATTGGGAGATCGCCAAGAACTACGGGGCTGAAATTGCGCTGAAGGCGGATCTGAAGGAAACGCTGCGGGCGCTGATCCCGGTGCTGAAGGAGATGGGCGGCGCTACGCTGGCAAGCCGTGCAAAGCAGCGCCTCGCCGAGCTCGCGCCGAAGAACTGGACCGCGCGGCGTGCTGCGCTGGTCGAGCAGATCGGCAAGACTGCCGGCCGCAGCCCGATCGATCCGGACTTCCTGGTGCTGCAAATGGTCGAGGCCATGCCCGATCATGCGATCCTCGTCGACGAAGGGCTCACCTCGAGCCGCCAGATCACGGCGCTGCGTCCGCACCGCGACCGCTTCGGCTATCATGGGCTTGCGTCCGGCGGCATCGGCTGGGGCCTGCCGGCCTCCGTGGGCGCCAGCCTCGCCAATCCGGATCGCCCGGTGGTTTGCTTCTCCGGCGACGGCAGCGCGATGTATTCGATCCAATCGCTGTGGACGGCGGCGCATCACAAGCTGCCGCTCAACGTCGTCATTGCCAACAATGGCGGCTACCGCATCATCAAGCAGCGCCTGCTCGCCTTCCATGGCGACGACAATTACGTCGGCATGGATTTTGTCGATCCGCCGGTGGATTTTGCAGGGATCGCGAAGGCGCTCGGCTGCGAGGCGATCAAGGTGAGTGATCCCCGCGAGCTGAAGGCGACACTGGCGTCGGCGTTCAACCGCCCCGGAACGAAGCTGATCGAGGTGATGGTGGATGGGAAGGTGTAGGGGGCGCCATCGCACTGGCACTCGCCGCGTTCTCAGCTGTCATCGCCCGACTTGATCGGGCGATCCAGTATTCCAGAGACGGCTGTGATTCCTCGATAGGCCGCGGCGTACTGGATGCCCCGGTCAAGCCGGGGCATGACAGCGTACCTAGCGGCTTCTACCCCTTCTTCCCCACCCGATATCCTGCCGCCGGATGCGGCGCACCGAGCCTTGCGCGGCCGTCGCCGAACAGCTTCTCCCGCAGGGTCCCTTTCGCATATTCCGGCTTGTAGCGTCCGCGCTTGGTCAGCTCCGGCACCAGCATGTCGGCGATATCATCGAAATCGCCGGGCGAGATCGCAAACGCGACGTTGAGGCCGTCGACGTCAGTCTTCTCGAACCAATCCTCGATCTTATCTGCGACGCTCTCCGGCGTGCCGACCACGACCGGGCCGGCGCCACCGATGCCGACATGCTCGATGACGTCGCGGACGGTCCAGACGCGGTCGGGGTCGCCGCGGGTGACGTTGTCGAGTGCACTGCGGCCGGCATCGTTCTGGACGTGACGCACCTGCTGGTCGAGCTCGTAGCCGGAGAAGTCGATGCCGGTCCATCCCGACATCAGGGCCAGCGCGCCTTCCGCACTGATATGCGACCGGTAGTCGGCATATTTCGCCGCCGCTTCGGCTTCCGTATTGCCGAGGATGATCGTCATCATGTTGAACATCAGGATCTCCGCCGGGTTGCGGCCGAGCGCGGCGGCTTCCTGGCGGATCGCGGAGACGCGCGGCCCGATGATCTTGGCCGACGGTCCCGACATGAACACGCATTCGGCGTGCTTCGCCGCGAACTGCCGACCGCGCGGCGAGGTGCCGGCCTGGTACAGCACGGGCGTCCGCTGCGGCGACGGCTCGCTGAGATGGATGGTGTTGTTGATGCGGTAATTCGCGCCCTCATGATTGACGCGATGAACCTTTGTGGGATCGGTGAAGATGCCGCGCGCCCGGTCGCGCAGCACGGCGTCGTCCTCCCAGCTGCCTTCCCAGAGCTTGTAGACCACCTCCATATATTCGTCGGCGATATCGTAGCGGTCGTCGTGCCCGGTCTGCTTGTCCTTGCCGGCGCCGCGTGCGGCGCTGTCGAGATAGCCGGTGACGACGTTCCAGCCGATCCGTCCCTCGGTGAGATGGTCGAGCGTCGACATCCGCCGCGCGAACGGGTAGGGCGGCTCAAAGGACAGATTGCTGGTGACGCCGAAGCCGAGATTTTTCGTCACCGCCGCCATCGCCGAGAGCAGCAGCAGCGGCTCGTTCGACGGCGTCTGCGCTGCATTGCGCAAGGCCGCGTCAGGGCTGCTGCCATAGACGTCATAGACCCCGAGCACGTCGGCCAGGAACAACCCGTCGAAACGCCCGCGTTCCAGCGTCCTGGCGAGATCGATCCAGTAGGGCAGGCGGTTATATTCGGCGGTGCGATCGCGCGGATGGGTCCACAGCCCGGGTGATTGATGCGCGACGCAATTCATCGCAAAGGCGTTGAGCCTGATCTGCTTGGCCATGATGATCCCCCGGCGCCCTGTACCGAGCGCTCTTCGAATGATAAACGTGCGCCCCAACTTGGCGAAGTTCTTGCATATAATTGGCCCTTGGCAAGGGCCAAGAATAGAAAGGCTTGCGCTTGGCAAGGCCAAAATCAGCGGCGCTCCCGCTCTTGGCAAGCCAATCTCAAGAGAGCAAGAACGAAATCGCAAGAGAACTACAAGAGAACTCCAAGAACTGTCCAAGTCCCCGCCACTTTCGAAGGGCTACCTGTCTCGGGTATGGTCCTTCGTCCCAACGCCCCGAAAAACCAGCCATGACCAGAGCCGACGCCATCGCCCGCGCCCGTGACGATTTCAAATCCGGTGCGTTCCTCACCGAGCTCGACCGCCGCGTGGCCTTCAAGACCGAAAGCCAGAACCCGTCGCGCGGCGCCGAGCTGCGCGGCTACCTGGAACAGGAGATGATGCCCTCCTTTGCCGCGCTCGACTTTACCAGCCGCATCGTCGAATCCCCGAGCGGCAAGGCGCCGTTCCTGTTCGCCGAGCATCACGAGAGCGCGTCAGCGCCGACGGTGCTGATCTACGGCCATGGTGACGTCGTCGACGGCATGGAGGGGGAGTGGCGCGACGGCCGCGATCCATGGCGCACGACGGTTGCGGGCACGCGGCTCTACGGCCGTGGCACCGCCGACAACAAGGGCCAGCACAGCATCAACATGGCGGCACTCCGCGCGGTGCGCGAGGCCCGCGGCGGCAAGCTCGGCTTCAACGCAAAATTCATCGTCGAAATGGGCGAGGAAATCGGCTCGCCCGATCTCGGCAAGGTCTGCGACCTCAATCGCGATGCGCTCAAGGCCGATTTGTTCATGGCCTCCGACGGACCGCGCCTGTCGGCCGACCGGCCGACCTTGTTCCTGGGCTGCCGTGGCGGCATCCGCATTCATCTCGACGTCAATCTGCGCGATGGCGGCCATCATTCCGGCAATTGGGGCGGCGTGCTCGCCAACCCCGCGACCATTCTCGTCAACGCGATCTCGACGCTGGTCGACGGCCATGGCCGGCTTCAGCTCGACGCGCTGGAGCCGCCGCGGCTTACCAACCAGATCCGCAGCTATCTTGCCGACGTGCAGGTGGTGCCGACCGAGGACGAGCCGGCGCTCGCGGAGAACTGGGGCGAGGAAGGGCTGTCGGCCGCCGAGCGGCTCTATGCCTGGAACACGCTCGAAGTGCTGGCGATGTCGTCCGGCAATATCGAGAAGCCCGCGAATGCCATCCCCGGCCACGCCAATGCCGTGCTGCAACTGCGTTTCGTGGTCGGCACCAAGGTCGACGGCCTGATCGATGCCGTCCGCGCGCATCTGGTGCAAAAGGGCTTTCCGATGGTCGAGGTGCGGGCCGCCCAGAGCTTTGCGGCGTCGCGCACCGATTTCGACAGCCCCTGGATCACATGGGCGGCGGATTCGGTGAAGGAGACCACCGGGAAAGCGCCGGCCGTTTTGCCGAATTTCGGCGGCTCGCTGCCCAACGACGTGTTTTCCGAGATCCTGGGCCTGCCGACGATCTGGGTCCCGCACTCCTATCCCGGCTGCTCCCAGCATGCGCCCAATGAGCACATCCTGCTGCCATTGACCGAAGAGGCCTTGACGGTGATGGCCGGGCTGTTCTGGGATCTCGGGGAATTGCCCAAGCCATTAAGCTGAGCCATTAACCTGAGCCGCAATCCAGCCGAAAGTCACATTCTAATCCGGCCTGATTTGTGCTTGCATCCGGCCGCATCATCCTGAAAGGGGAACAAAAAAGTGAGACATTTCCGTAGCATCGGCCTCGCGCTCGCCGCGACCTTCGCCGTCAGCCAGGCCGGGGCCCAGGAGCTGACCGGCACGCTGAAGAACATCAAGGACACCGGCGCCATTACGCTCGGCTTCCGCGACTCCTCGATCCCGTTCTCCTATCTCGACGACAACCAGAAGCCGGTCGGGTTCGCGATGGATATCTGCTACAAGATCGTCGACGCCGTGAAGAAGGAGCTCAAGCTCGACAAGCTCGAGGTCAAGCTCAATCCGGTGACTTCGGCGACCCGTATTCCGCTGATGGCCAACGGCACGATCGACCTCGAATGCGGCTCGACCACCAACAATGTCGAGCGCCAGAAGCAGGTCGCCTTTACCAACACCCACTTCCTGACGGCGAGCCGTTACGTCTTCAAGAAGTCGAGCGGCCTGAAGTCGATTGACGACCTCAAGGGCAAGACGGTGGTCTCGACCGCCGGCACCACCAACATCAAGCAGCTCACCGAGGCCAACGTCGAGAAGAAGCTCGGCGCCAACATCATCCCGGCCAAGGACCACGCCGAAGCCTTCCTGATGGTCGAGACCGATCGCGCGGTCGCCTTCGTCATGGACGACATCCTGCTCGCGAGCCTGGTTGCCGGCTCGAAGGCGCCGGACGACTACGTCATCTCCAAGGACGCGTTCTCGAAGCCCGAGCCCTACGGCATCATGCTGCGCAAGGATGACGCCGCCTTCAAGAAGGTGGTCGATGCCGCGACCGCTGCGGTCTACACCTCCGGTGAGGGCCAGAAGATCTACGAAAAGTGGTTCACGCAGAAGATCCCGCCGAAGGGTCTGAACCTCAACACCCCGATCTCGGCCGAGCTGAAGAACGAGTTCGCAAAACCGTCGGACTCGCCGAACCCGGACGATTACAAGTAAGATGCTGTCTACCTCTCCCCGCGTGCGGGGAGAGGTCGGAATTCGCGCAAAGCGCGGATTCCGGGTGAGGGGGACTCTCCACGAGTCGAACTATCACCTCCCTTGCGGAGAGCCCCCCTCACCCCAACCCTCTCCCCGCAAGCGGGGCGAGGGAGCATATTCGGGCCATTCTGGAGGGAGAGTGGCCGGTCATTTGCATAGGCGCCTGCGACTTCCATGATTGGCGCGTTCGCGCGGGGGACACGTGAACTACCACTGGAACTGGGGAATTTTCTTCGAGCCGAACCCGATGGGGACCGGCACCTATCTCGACATGCTGTTGTCGGGTCTGGTGCTGACCCTGAAGACGGGCGTACTCGCCTGGATCATCGCGCTGATCTTCGGCTCGCTCGTCGGCGTCATGCGCACGCTGCCGTCCAAGGGCGCCTACTGGTTCGGCTTCTGCTGGGTCGAGTTCTTCCGCAACATGCCGCTGCTGGTGCAGCTGTTCCTGTGGTTCTTCGTGCTGCCGGAATTGCTGCCGAAGGCCGCCGGCCTCTGGCTGAAGCAACTGCCGAACGCGCCGTTCTGGACGGCTGCGATCGGCATCGGCTTCTTCATGTCGGCGCGCGTCGCCGTGCAATTGCAGGCCGGTATCGGCTCGCTGCCGCGCGGGCAGAAGATGGCGGCGACTGCGCTCGGGCTGACCACCGTGCAGGGCTATCGCTACGTGCTGCTGCCGATGGCGTTCCGCATCATCCTGCCGCCGCTGACCTCCGAGTTCCTGAACACCATCAAGAACACGGCCGTGGCCATCACCATCGGTTTGCTCGAACTCACCGGGCAGGCGCGCTCGATGCAGGAATTCTCGTTCCAGGTGTTCGAGGCCTTCACCGCCGCAACCCTCCTCTATCTCCTCGTCAACGCCGTCGTGGTGACCGCGATGCGCTTCCTCGAGCGCTGGGTCGCGATTCCCGGCTACATCACGGGGAAATAGCGCCATGTTCAGCAATTTCGATTTCGGCGTCATTATCCGCGCGTTGCCCTATCTGTTCTACGAGGGCATGACGTTTACGTTGACGCTGACGGCACTCGCCGCGCTTGGCGGCCTGATCTTCGGCACTGCACTCGCGCTGATGCGGCTCTCGGGCTTCAAGATCCTGGGCCGCATCGCCGGCATCTATGTCGACTTCATGCGCTCGCTGCCGCTGGTGCTGGTCATCTTCTGGTTCTATTTCCTGGTACCCTATATCGGGCAGTGGCTGACCGGCGCGTCGCGCCCGATCAGCGTCGGCGCGTTCGCATCCTCGCTCATCACGTTCATCATGTTCGAGGCCGCGTACTTCTCCGAGATCATGCGTGCCGGCATCCAGTCGATCTCGCGCGGACAGCCGGCCGCGGCCAGCGCGCTTGGGCTCAACTATGCGCAGACGATGCGCTACGTCGTGCTGCCGCAGGCGTTCCGCAACATGCTGCCGGTCCTGATCACGCAGACCATCGTGCTGTTCCAGGACACCTCGCTGGTCTACGTGCTGTCGATCACGGACTTCCTCGGCGCGGCCAGCAAGGTCGCGCAGCGCGACGGACGGCTGGTCGAAATGTATCTGTTTGCGGCCGTCGTCTACTTCACCATTTCCTGCATCGCGTCCTTCGGCGTTCGTCGCCTCCAGGCGCGCATCGCCATCCTTCGATAGAGCGCATCGGTCATGATCGAAATCAGCCACGTCAACAAATGGTACACCCCGACCTTCCAGGTGCTGACCGACTGCACCACCAGCGTGACCAAGGGCGAGGTCGTCGTGGTCTGCGGCCCCTCGGGCTCGGGCAAGTCGACGCTGATCAAATGCGTCAATGCGCTGGAGCCGTTCCAGGAGGGCGACATCAGCGTCGACGGCACTAAGATCAATGACCCCAAGACCAATCTGCCGAAACTGCGTTCGCGCGTCGGCATGGTGTTCCAGCATTTCGAGCTATTCCCGCACCTGAAGATCATCGACAATCTCTGCCTCGCGCAGCAGAAGGTGCTGGGACGGTCGTCCGACGCGGCTGTGGCGAAGGGCATGCAGCTCCTGGACCGCGTCGGCTTGAAGGAGCAGGCGCAGAAATTTCCGGCGCAGCTCTCCGGCGGCCAGCAGCAGCGCGTCGCGATCGCCCGCGCGCTTGCCATGGACCCGATCGTGATGCTGTTCGACGAGCCGACCTCGGCGCTCGACCCTGAGATGGTGAGCGAGGTGCTCGACGTCATGGTCGATCTCGCCCGCGAAGGCATGACCATGATGGTCGTCACCCACGAGATGGGCTTTGCCCGCAAGGTCGCCAACCGCGTCATCTTCATGGACCGCGGCGAGATCGTCGAGGACGCGGCGAAGGAGGACTTCTTCGGCAAGCCGCGCAGCGACCGCGCGCAGAAGTTCCTGTCGAAGATTCTCTCCCACTAACCTCCGCCGTCATTCCGGGACGCGCCTCTTGGCGCGGGCCCGGAATGACGGGTTGAGGGTTTCGTGACCCAAACAAATCCCGTATACGAACTGGCAAAATTCCACTCCCGCCAGGAGACCTGCCTTGGATCCGATCGCCTACGTCAACGGCTCATTCGTCCCGCTCTCGGACGCCAAAATCTCGGTGCTCGATCGCGGCTTCCTGTTCGCCGACGGCATCTACGAGGTCTCGGCCGTGCTCGACGGCAAGCTGATCGACAACGCTTCGCATCTGACGCGCTTGGAGCGCTCGGTCGGCGAGATCAAGCTGAAGCTGCCGGAGACGGTCGAGCGCATCACCGAGCTCCAGAAGGAGCTGATCGCGCGCAACAAGGTCGAGAACGGCCTCGTCTATCTCCAGGTCACGCGCGGCGCCGACAAGGGCCGCGACTTCGCCTTTCCCAAGGGCGACGTCAAGTCGAGCCTAGTGATGTTCACCTCCGAGAAGGACATCATCAACGCGGCCTCGGCCAAGACCGGCATCAACGTGATCACGGTGCCCGACATCCGCTGGGAGCGGCGCGACATCAAGAGCGTGGCGCTGCTCGCGCAGGTTCTGGCGAAGCAGGCCGCGGCCGAAGCCGGCGCCGGCGAGGCCTGGATGCTGGAAGACGGCTACGTCACCGAGGGCGGTTCGTCCTCGGCGTTCATCCTGACCAAGGACGACGTCATCGTGACCCGCAAGAACTCCAACGCGATCCTGCCGGGCTGCACCCGCAAGGCCGTGGTGGCGCTCGCCGAAGAGCGTCAGCTCCGCGTCGAGGAACGTTCCTTCACGGTCGCCGAGGCGCTCGCCGCCAAGGAAGCCTTCGCCACCTCGGCGTCGCTGTTCGTCCAGCCGGTGGTTGCGATCGACGGCAAGAAGGTCGCCGATGGCAAGCCCGGCCCGATTGCCACGCGGCTGCGGGAGATTTATATCGAGTTCGCGAAGGCGACGGCGGTTTAAGCCGACCACGCTGCGAGGGGCGCGGCACTGCATCACCAAGCTTAGGTGTCATCGCCCGGCTTGACCGGGCGATCCAGTACTCCGAGGCGGTCGTGGTTCAATCGATGGGCCCCGGCGTACTGGATGCCGCGCCCCCGTGCGCAATTGCGCACTAGGCGGGGCATGACAGTTGGATGTGTGGAGGCGGCATTGCGTCCATCACGCCGTCACGAACATCGCCCCTACGCCACGGACGCCTTCACCTTCACCGGATGCACCGCGCGGAACGCGATCGCGATTCGGTTCCAGGCATTGATGGCCCCGATCAACATCGTCAGGTTTACCGTCTCCGCGTCGGAGAATTGCGCGCGGACCTGCTCGTAGACGTCGTCCGGCGCGTGGGTCTCGGAGATCAGCGTCACTGATTCCGTCCAGGCCAGCGCGGCACGCTCGCGATCGGTATAGAGCGGGGATTCGCGCCAGGCGTTGAGCAGATAGATGCGCTGTTCGGTCTCGCCGCGCTTGCGGGCGTCCTCGGTGTGCATGTTGATGCAGAAGGCGCAGCCGTTGATCTGCGACGCCCGGATCTTGACGAGCTCGATCAGCGATTTCTCGAGTCCCGTGGACTGGATCTGCTCCTCCAGCGCCATCAGCGCCTTCATCGTGTCGGGGGCGGCCTGGTAGAAGTTCATGCGGGGTTTCATGGTCGTTCTCCTTTGCTTGAGTTAGTCTCTTGGGTTGATCTCAGTGCGCTCCACCGGCCGAGGTCTGGCCGGGTTTCTTCAGGAAGAATACGGCGACGAGCGCCACGATCAGTGCCATGCCGAGCAGATAGAAGGTGTCGCTGAAGGCGAAGATGTAAGCCTGCTTCTGCACGGTATGGCCAATCGCGACATAGGCGCGATGCGCGGCGTCGGCGCGGTCGAGCACGCCGTGATTGATGAAATACTGGGTGAGCTGCTCCAGCCGGGTCCGCGTCGCCTGCTCGAACACCGAGACCGACTGCATCAGCACGTTGGAGTGATATTGCTCGCGCTTGGTCAGCACGGTCTGAAGCAGCGCGATGCCGACGGCGCCGCCGAGATTGCGCATCATGTTGAACAGGCCTGAGGCCGAGCCTGCATTCTCCGCTTCGATGCCGGCAGTCGCCACAGCCGACAACGGGGCCATCACGAGCGCTTGGCCGATCGCACGGACGACATTGGGCCACAACAGCTGGTCCGCAGCGTAATCGTTGGTCATATAGATGTTCATGAAGTTGGAGCCTGCGAACAACACGAAGCCGACGCCGATGATGATCCGCGCGTCGAACTTCCGCATCAGGCGCGGCACCAGCGGGATCAGCAGGAGTTGCGGCAGTCCGGTCCAGGCCAGCACCATGCCGATCTGCTCGGCATTGTAGCCCTGGATGCGCGCCAGATATTGCGGCAGGATGAACACCGAGCCGTAGAGCGCGACACCGAGCAGGAAGTTCGCGAGCATGCCGAAGCCGAAATTACGGCGCACCAGCAGGCGCAAATTGAGCAGCGGCTTCTTCGCCGTCAGTTCGATGATCAGGAAGGCGGTCAGCGCGGTGGCCGCGATGACCGACAGCTTGACGATGAAGGGCGAGCCGAACCAGTCGTCCTTGTTGCCCTCTTCCAGCACGGTCTGAAGCGCCGACAGGCCGATCGCCATGGTGAAGATGCCGGCCCAGTCGCCCTCGCGCAGCAGCGCAAGCTTCATGGGCTTGGCGTCGAGCGCGTACCAGAGCATGCCGACCATGATCGCGCCGGGCACGAGGTTGACGTAGAAGATGTACTGCCAGCCGAAATTCTCGGTGAGATAGCCGCCGATGGTCGGGCCGATCGCCGGTGCGAACGTTGCCGACAGCGCGAACAGCGCAAGGCCGACCGGCTGCTTGGCGCGCGGCAACAGCGTGATGATGAGCGTGAAGGCCATCGGGATCAGCACGCCGCCGGTGAAACCCTGCACCGCGCGCAGCACGATCATTTGCGGCAGGTCCTGCGCCAGCGCGCAGGCCGCGGACAGAACCAGGAACAGGACCGCGTTGGTGAGCAGATAGATCCGGATCGAGAACACCTGCGCGAGCCAGCCGGACAGCGGGATCACCACGATCTCGGCGATCAGATAGGAGGTCGAGATCCAGCCGCCGTCGTCGATGCCGGCGCCGATCGCGCCCTGGATGTCGGCGAGCGAAGCGTTGACGATCTGGATGTTCAGCACCGCCATGAAGGCGCCGAGGGTCGCGCCGATCACCGCGATCCAGGTTTTTGCGGAAACCGCCGGCGTGGCGGGCGCGGCAGGGGCGGGAATGCCGGCAGCGGAGGCGGCGTCGGCGGTCGGTTGGAGCGTGCTCATGGAAGCCTCGTCTCGGTCACGGAGACAGGATGCATTAGGCGGTTGGTTTCGATAATCGAGGAAGCGTGGGAAGGATCGTCCGGCGGGACTTGATAATCCTGCTAGCCTTCCCGGCTTCAGCCGCCGTCCGGGCGGGAGGCGTTGTCGGCGAGCCGCTTGGCCGTCTCGCGCTCGGCCAGCACAGTCGCCTTGGTGTCGATGGTCGGCACCGCCGACATGCCGGGCCTGAGCAGGCCGGTCAGGCTGTGGTCGTCGAGCACGATCTTCACCGGCACGCGTTGCACGATCTTGGTGAAATTTCCGGTGGCGTTATCGGGCGGCAGCAGCGCGAATTCAAGTCCGCTGGCCGGCGACAGGCTGTCGACGTGACCGCGTAGCGTGCGATTGCGAAAACTGTCGACGTGCAGCTCGACCGGCTGGCCCGCACGCACATGCGTGAGCTGCGTCTCCTTGAAGTTCGCGACGACATAGACCGCATCGAGCGGCACCACCGCCATCAATTGCGTGCCAGCCTGCACATACTGGCCGACGCGTAATGAGCGTGCGCCGACCGTGCCGTCCACCGGCGCGGTGATCTCGGTATAGGACAGGTTCAGCTCTGCCTGCTGTGCGACCGCGCGCGCCCGTTCGAGCTGCGCTGTGGCCTGGGCGCGCTGGGTGGTGAGCACATCGACCTTCCGTTGCGCGGCCACCAGGCCTGACTTGGCGTGCTGCAATTGCGCGTTGCTGGCGCGTAGCGCGGCATCGGTCTGCTGCGCGCGCTGGATCGTGCCGGAGCCCGACTTCATCAGATCGTCGTAGCGGGCGCGCTCTTCTTGGGCGAATTTCAGATTGGCGTCGGCCGCGGCCACGTCGGCCGTGCTCTGCTCGATGATGGGCTGCTGCAGCTCGAGCTGGGCGTCGATGTTGCGCACCGAGGCTTCGCCGGCGGCGACATCGGCGCGGGCCTGGTCGAGTGCCGCCTTGAAGTCGCGGTCGTCGATCTTCGCCAGCGTCTGGCCCGCCTTGACCTTCTCGTTGTCGCCAACCAGCACCTTCGCGATGTAGCCGGAAACCTTGGGCGCGACGATGGTGGAATCCGCCTTCACATAGGCGTCGTCGGTGGATTCGAGGTAGCGGCCGGTGCTCAGGTAGTCGTAGCCGAAGTCGCCGGCCGCGGCGATTCCGAGGACCAGTGCCAGGCCGATGGCCGCCCGCTTGATCGCCTGCCGGGACGGGCGAAAGCTGATTTTCTGATTGATTTCAGTAACATAAGAAGTATTCGACATGGCATCCTCGGAATTCCCAACCGCCCCGGTCCGAACGGTGCGGTATTGATGCCAGCAAGATGCGCTGTCTTCCCGCTTGTGATAATCCCGGAAGAAATGGAAGCATTATCCAGCCATAGCGGATAATCCGGAGCCAGACCGATGGACCGCTTCACCAGTCTCACCGCCTTCGTCCGGGTGGTTGAAAATGGCGGCTTCTCCGCCGCCGCCCGCCGGCTCAACATGTCCACGACCATGGTGAGCAACCACGTCCAGGCGCTGGAGGACCGGCTCGGGGTTCGGCTCCTGAACCGCACCACGCGAAAAGTCAGTCTCACCGAAATCGGCAAGGCCTATTACGACCGCTCGACGCAGATCCTCGCCGATCTCGAACAGGCCGATGACATCGCCGGCGCGCTGCAATCGACGCCGCGCGGCACGCTGCGGGTCCATGCCGCCACCCACATGGTGCCCATGGTCGCGTCGGTCGTGGCCAAGCTCCTCTCCACCTATCCCGAGGTTAAGGTCGATCTGCGCATGGGCGAGGTTGATGTCGATCTGATCGAGGAGGGATACGACATAGCCTTGCGCATGATTGCATCGCCGGATTCGAGCCTGATCGTCCGCCGCCTCGCCACGTGGCGGCATGTGTTGTGCTGCTCGCACGACTATCTCGAAAGACATGGCCGGGTGCAGCAGCTCGCCGAGCTCACCGAGCACAATTGCGGCCGTCACCTGAACTATCCTTTTGGCGACGAGTGGCGCTTCCTCGATCGCAAGGGGACACCGGCATCAGTGCGTATTTCCGGCAGGCTCGTCACCAACAGTGGAGAAGCGTTGCGGAACATGGCGCTGGAGGGGGCCGGCATCTGCCTGATGGCCGGATTCCTGGTCAGCGACGATCTCGACGCCGGCCGGCTGGTGCGTCTCCTGCCCGAATATCGGCCGGTCGAGATGTCGATGAACGCGGTCTATCCGCACCGGCATCATCTGTCGGCGAAGGTCAGGACCTTCATCGACATGCTCGTGCATCACAGCGCCGAGCAGCAGAAGCTGATCAATCCGTATTCGTGAATTGGCGGCGGCAGAGCCGTAGGGTGGGCAAAGGCGCGTTAGCGCCGTGCCCACCATCTCTCCATGATTCGAAAAGAGGTGGGCACGCTTCGCTTTGCCCACCCTACGATTTCGTCAACGCGGCGGCGGCAATCGTCCAAACACGGCGTCAAGCGCCATGCCGATTGCAAGCAGGCGGCGATCGCTTCCGGCAGGGCCGTCCAGTTCGAGGCCGACAGGCATTTTGCTTGTCGCGCCAAGCGCGATCGGGATCTGGACGCCGGGAATGCCGGCATTGCTGCCGGAATCGGTGTTCTGGATGATCAGGCCGAAATTCTCGAGACTGCTGGACTCCGGGTTGGAGGCAATTGCAACCCGCGGCGTGGTCGGGAAGGCGACGGCGTCGAGCTTGTTGCTGGCAAACGTATTGCCGTAGAGCGCCTGAAGCGCGGGGCGCGCGGTCCTGATCGCGGCGTCATAGATCGGCCTCGCGTCGAACAGCGCGTTGTCGGGGCCGGGCAGTTTTCGCGGGATCACCATGCCATCATAGATGCCTTTCACGTCGGCGCTGGAGATCTTCTCTGCCAGCGCCTCGATGCTGAGGCCGGTCCCGGTGTGCTTGAGATAGACGACCATGTCGTCATAGGCCTCATACAGCGCGACGGGAAAGCTGGCCTGGCCGTTGAGCTCGGTGAGCTCAGGCATCTCGATCTCGACGACCGTGACACCCTGCGCCTTCATTTTTGCGATCGCCGCGTGGAACGCAGCTTCCGTATCGGCGTCGAGATTGGTCAGCATCGATCTCGCGATGCCGATCCGCACCTGCTTCAGATCAGCCGGCGCAATCGCGTCGCCGCCTGCGATCACGCGGTCGAGCAGCGCGACATCAGCCATCGTCGCGGCCATGGGCCCCGCGGTGTCGCGGGTGTGCGAGATCGGCGCAATACCCTCTTGCGGATAGCGCCCGACCGTCGGGCGCAACGCGGCGCATCCGTTCAGCGCGGCGGGAACCCGGACCGATCCGCCGGTGTCGGTGCCGAGCCCGCCCGCGACGATCCGCGCGCCGAGCGCGGCGCCTGTGCCGGACGAGGAGCCGCCGGCAATCAGCGTGCGGTCATAAGCGTTGCGCACGCCGAACTCCGCGCCGGTCTTGAACGCGGTGTTGTAGCCGGAGACGCCGAAGGCGAGCTCGTGCATGCTGGTCTTGCCGATGATGACGGCGCCTGCAGCTCGCAGCTTCGCGACTACGGGCGCGTCGGCCTTCGGAACGTAGTCCTTCAGTGCCGGTGTGCCGGCGCTACAGGGCAGTCCCACGACTTCGATGTTGTCCTTGATCACGATGGGCACGCCGCCGAGCGGTTTTGTCTTGTCGCCCGATGTGTCGAACGCAGCCGCGGCCTTCAGGGCGCCGACCACGTCCAGCGTGACGAAGGCATTGAGCTCGGCGTGGGCTTTGGCGCGGCTCAGTACTTCTGACGTGAGTGCGGTGCTCGTGACTTTTCCGGCGCGCAGGTCGGCGACGGCCTGACTCAGGGTCAACTGGTCGAAATCCATGATGCGTCATCCGATTGCAGGGGCGCCAACAGGGCGCCACCTAAAGTCCGGAGGCTGAGGCCTCACTGGTGCCGCGTCAACCGCGGGCGTGCATCTTTTGCGTTACCGATGTCGTCAAATTCGTGAGCAGTCGCTCGACCTCGGGCTTCACCTTGGCGATCGCGGTGTCCTTTACTGGTCCGTAGCCGCGGATCTCCATCGGCGCTTTTGCGACGGCAACGAGGTCGGGCAGATGTGCAGCCTCGAGCTGGCCGAGCATGCGTTCGATCAGGCCTTCATACCAGGCGATCAATTCGCGTTCAGTGCGCCGCTCATTCGTGTAGCCGAACGGATCGAACGGTGTTCCGCGCAATCCCTTCAACCGCGCCAGCATCGCGAGCGGCATCTGGATCCACTGGCCGAAAGCGCGCTTGCGCGGACGGCCGCGTGCGTCAGGTTTCGACGGCAGGAACGGCGGCGCGAGGTGATATTGGACGCGAAAACCGTCCTCGAACTCGCGCTTCAGCTCGCCGAGGAAACCGCTCTGCATCTGCAGACGCGCCACCTCGTATTCGTCCTTGTAGGCCATCAACTTGAACAGGGCGCGCGCGACCGCCTCGGTCAGCACCTCACTGCTTAGAGCGGCTTCGGCGCTGCGGACCTTTGCGATGGTCGCCCGATAGCGCATCGCATAGGCGGCGTCCTGATAGGTGGTGAGGAAATCGGCGCGGCGATCGATGATCTGATCGAGAGTCTCGGCTTCGGGCGCCTCGTCCGTCTTCGGCAAAAACTCGGGATCGGCCGCGGCGATCCGGCCCCAGGCAAGGGCCTGCTTGTTGCGTTCGACCGCGACCCCGTTGAGCTCGATCGCGCGCAGCAGCGCCGGCAGCGCGACCGGAATCAGGCCGCGCTGCCAGGCAAAGCCGAGCATGATGATGTTGGCATAGACTGCATCGCCGAGCAGCCGTTCGGCGAGCGCGTTGGCATTGATGGTGTCGAGATTGTCGTTGCCAATGACTTGTCGGATCGCGCGCAGGCGGGCGGGCGAGGCGAGATCGGCGTCGCGGAAGCGGACGACGTCGCCGGTCGGCATCTCCGCGGTGTTGACCGCGGCGCGCATGCCCCGGCGATAGGTGCCGGACGCCTTAGGCGAGGAACTGACGACGAGGTCGCAGCCGATCAGCGCGTCGGCCGCGCCCTGGTCGATGCGGACCTGATGCAGCTCGTCCGGACTTGGTGCAAGGCGGATGAAGCTCAGCACGGGACCAAATTTCTGTGCAAAGCCGGTGAAATCCAGCACGGAGACGCCACGCCACTCCAGATGCGCGGCCATGCCGATCAGGGCGCCGACCGTGATCACGCCGGTGCCGCCGACGCCTGTTACCAGCAGGTCGTAGGGACGGTCGAGCGTGGCGGGAGCAGGCAGGGGAAGCGTAGCCGCGCGGCCGAGCGCATCGATTTGGCTTGCGCTCTTCTTCCGGCGGATCGCGCCTTCGACGGTCACGAAACTGGGACAGAAGCCGTTGAGGCAGGAAAAATCCTTGTTGCAGGTCGAGAGATTGATCTGGCGCTTGCGGCCGAACGGCGTCTCCTTCGGCTCGACGCTGAGGCAGTTGGACTCGACCGAGCAGTCGCCGCAGCCTTCGCAGACGAGATCGTTGATATAGGCGAAGCGCCTGGGATCGGCGGTCTGCCCGCGCTTGCGCCGGCGCCGTTTCTCGGTGGCGCAGGTCTGCTGATAGATCAGCACCGAGACGCCTGATACCTCGCGCAGCTCGCGCTGCACGGCGTCCATCTCCTCGCGCGGATGGATCGTCACGCCGATCGGCAGGTCTGCCGGCAAGAACTGCGCGGGATCATCCGACACCAGCGCGATGCGCCCGACGCCTTCGGCGCGAACGCTATGGGCGATGGCATGCACGCTGATGGGACCGTCGACCGGCTGGCCGCCGGTCATCGCCACCGCATCGTTGAACAGGATCTTGTAGGTGATGTTGGCCCTAGCGGCGATCGCCTGCCGGATCGCCATCGAGCCGGAGTGGTAGTAGGTGCCTTCGCCGAGATTCTGGAACACGTGCTTGTGGCCGGTGAAGCGTGACGACGCCGCCCAGTTGACTCCTTCGCCGCCCATCTGGATCAGCGAGGAGGTCTCGCGGTCCATCCAGCTCGCCATGAAATGGCAGCCGATGCCGGCCAGCGCCTTGGAGCCTTCCGGCACCTTCGTCGACGTGTTGTGCGGACATCCGGAGCAGAAATACGGCGTGCGCGTCGCACCACTGACGTTGATCGTGCGTGCGGCTTCAGGCATCAGCGCGACTGCGCGTGCGGCGAGATTGAGGCCTGGTAACATCGGATCGAGCCGGCGTGCGAGCACTCCAGCGAGCGCACGCGGCGACAATTCGCCGATCCAGGAGATTAGCCGCGCCCCTCGCTCGTCGTGCTTGCCGACCATGCGCTCGGGCTTTGAGCCTGGATAGTCGTAAAAATATTCCTTGAACTGGCTCTCGATGATGCCGCGCTTTTCCTCGACTACGAGGATCTCGCGCTTGCCCTTCACGAAGTCCATCGCGTCATGCAGCGCCAGCGGCCAGACCATGCCGACCTTGTAGACGTCGATCCCGATCTTGCGGCAAGCCGCTTCATCGAGGCCCATCAGCCGCAGGGCCTCCATCAAGTCGAGATGCGCCTTGCCCGTCGTGACGATGCCGTAAGTGGCGTTGGGAATATCGTAGATGTGGCGGTCGATCGGATTGGCTTTTGCAAAGGCGTAAACCGCGTGCTTCTTCGCCTCCAGCCGCTCCTCGATCTGGGGGCCCGGCAGGTCGGGCCAGCGATAGTGCAGGCCACCCGGTGGCGGCGCGAAATCGGGCGTGTTGAAGATGCGTGGCGGGCGCAGCGCGACGGATGCGCCTGACTCCACGATTTCCGAGATCGCCTTGAAGCCGACCCACATGCCGGAGAAGCGGCTCAGCGCGTAGCCATATTCGCCGAACTCCAGATATTCGCTGACGCTTGCCGGGTGCAGCGTCGGCATGAACCAGCTCATGAAGGCGACATCGGACTGGTGCGGCATCGAGGAGGAGACGCAGCCATGGTCGTCGCCGGCAACGACCAGCACGCCGCCACGCGGCGAGGAACCGTATGCATTGCCGTGCTTGAGGGCGTCGCCGGAGCGATCGACGCCTGGGCCCTTGCCGTACCAGAGCCCGAATACGCCATCGACTTCGCGATCTGCCTGCGTTTCGACCTGCTGCGAGCCGAGCACCGCGGTTGCCGCGAGGTCCTCGTTCACCGCGGGGAGAAATTCGATGCGATCCCGCTTCAGCCGCTCCTGGATGCGCCAGAGCTCGAGATCGACGCCGCCGAGCGGCGAGCCGCGATAGCCGGAGATGAAGCCGGCGGTGTTCAGCCCGGCGGCGCGGTCGCGCCGCGCCTGGTCGAGCGCGATGCGGACGATGGCCTGCGTGCCCGTGAGGAAGACGCGGCCCTCTTCGCGGTCGTAGCGGTCTGAGAGCTCGTAGCTGTCGAGTGATGGAACGGCGTCCATGGCGGACCTCGTGCGGCATCCTGCCGAATGAAGAAAGGGTATGCCGGGGAGGCTGGTAGGTCTTGCCTATTCACCCTGTCTTGATCGATAATCCGGTAAAATTTTGCGGAAGATGGCAAAATTCGGTAGAATTTACCGGATTGGGGACTCCATGATCGAAGAGCAGGACGCGCGGATTCTCGCCCATCTCCAGAAGGACGGCCGCGCCACCAACCAGCAGCTCGCCGACGAGGTCGGCATGTCCACCTCGGCGTGCTGGCGCCGGGTGCGTGCGCTGGAGGAGGCCGGCGTCATCCAGGGCTATGCCGCGCTGGTCGCGCGCGAGCAGGCGGGCTTTGCGATGTCGGCCATCCTGCATGTCTCGCTGGAGCGGCACGATGCCAAATTCGTCGACGAGTTCGTCGCGCGGGTGACCACGCGGCGCGAAGTGCTGGAGTGTTTCGCGACCACGGGCGACGCCGACTATCATTTGCGCGTCGTCGTGCAGGACATGGCGGCCTACAACAGGTTCCTCGACGAGTTCATGTTCCGCATTCCCGGCATCCGCTACGTCCGCAGCAACGTGGTGCTGAAGGAGATCAAGACGAGCGTGGCGCTGCCGTTTTGAGACGCGGGAAGTGCCGTGGTGCCGTAGGGTGGGCAGAAGCGCGCTTGCGCCGTGCCCACCATCTCGCCTCCATTACGAATGCGGTGGGCACGCTTCGCTTTGCCCACCCTACGGCACCTCTACTACCGCTGCTCCCGCACAAACCTGTTCCGCAACGTCCCCACGCCGGTGATGTCGATCTCCACCACGTCGCCGTGCCCGATGTCAGGCGAGGCGCCGTCCGTGCCCATCCAGATCACATCGCCGGGCCACAGCGTGAAGTACTTCGTCAGCTCGACCAGGAACGGCACCACACCGAAGATCATGTCGTTGGTGTAGAAGCGGTTGGTCTCCTTGCCGTTGACCCGGACGACGGTTTCCATTTTCGCCAGATTGGCCTCGGTTTCGATCCACGGGCCCATCGGCTTGAACGTGTCGGAGTTCTTCGAGCGCCACAGGCTGCGGTCGGCCTTCTGCCAGCTACGTTCGCTGACGTCGTTGCCGATGGTGTAGCCGAACACGCAATCCATCGCATTTTGCCTGGTGAGATGCTTCACCTTCTTGCCGATCACGACGACGAGCTCGCCTTCATAGTGGATCTTGTCCGTCGCAAAGGACGGGATCACGACGTCCTCGTCATGCGCGATCAGCGCGTTCTGGGCGCGGTAGCCGATCTCGGGTCTATCAGGGACGGCCGGCACCTCACCGCGCTTGTCGGCGGCTTCCTTCAGGTGCTTCAGATAGTTCAAGCCGACGCAATAGAACGTGCGCGGGATCAGCGGCAGCTCGATCCGAACCTGCGCCAGCGGATGCGTGCGCGAGGTGCGCTGCCATTCGCCAAAGGGATCGCCGTCGACCGCGATCACCTGGTCGCCCTCGACAATTCCCCAGGAGGTCTTGTCCGAGGCAGTGAATTTCAGCCAGCGCATGCTCTGTCCTCGTTGTTATTCCGCGGCATCGCGCGGCTGCACCTTCCAGGCGCCGGCCGCGGGCCGCTGCAGCCCGAGATTTTCGCGGAGTGTCTTGCCCCGATACTCCTTCTGGAACAAGCCGCGCCGTTGTAGCTCCGGCACGACGTGTTGCACGAAGTCCGCATAGGAGCCGGGCACATAGGTCGCGGCGATGACGAACCCGTCGCAGCCACGCTCGACGAACATCTCTTCCAGCCTGTCCGCGATCTCCTTGGGACCGCCGACCATGGCGTCGTGCACCTGGCCGCGGCCGGAGAAGGTGACGAAGTCGCGCGCGCTTGGATTGCTCTTGCCGGAATTCTTCAGCACGCCGTCGCGGATGCCCAGAATGCCCTGCATGCTCTTCAGCTCGTCCGTCGTCAACGGCTCGTCGAGGTCCTTGGAGGCGAAATCGTAGTTGAGCGCTTCAGCCAGCAGCGACAGCGCGTCGATCTCGAGCGGCAGCTTGTTGATCAGCGCCATCCTGTCCTCGGCCTCGGCCTTGGTCGCGGCGCAGACCGGCGTCGTCAAATTGCAAAGGCGCATCTGATCGGGATCGCGGCCAGCCTTGGCTGCCTCGTTTCGAACGGCGGCATAACCTTCCTTGGCACCGGCGAGATTGCGCGCGGCCGTGAAGATCACCTCGCCCCAATGGCCGGCAAAGCGCTGGCCGCGGCCGGATGCGCCGGCCTGGATGATGACGGGATGGCCCTGATCCGAGCGCGGCACGGTGAAGGGACCACGGGACTTGAAGGCCGCTCCCTTGTGATCGAGCCGCTTCACCTTGGCCGGATCGGCAAAGCGGCCGCTTGTCTTGTCCATGATGAGCGCGCTGTCTTCCCAGGTGTCCCAATGCCCGAGCACGACCTCCATGAATTCGTCGGCGCGGTCGTAGCGCGAATCATGTTCGGGATGGGAATCGCGGCCCATGTTGAGCGCCTCGCCGTCATTGAGCGAGGTCACAACGTTCCAGCCCGCGCGCCCCCCGGACATCAAATCGAGGGTTGCGAAGCGGCGCGCAACGTCGAACGGCTCGTAATAGGTGGTCGAGCAAGTGGCGCCGAGGCCGAGCTTGTCGGTGACCAGCCCCATCGTGGTCAGCACGATCAGCGGATCCATCTTCACGCAGCGGATGCCGTATTCGACGGTATGGGCATGATCGTTGCCGTAACGATCGGGCATCGCCAGCCGATCGTCGAAGAACGCCATGTGGAACTTGCCGGCTTCGAGGATCTTGGCGATCTCTTGATAATAGTCCGCCGACATCGAATCGTCGCGCGAGTCCGGATGCCGCCACGAGCTCGGCAAATTCGTGCAGTTCTGCGCCTGGAGGAAGCCGACCAGTACCATCTGCCGCGTCATGCTATTCTCCCAAATTCCATCACGCCAGATCGAGGACCGTGTCGAGCCGGTACTCCCCCGCCAGCGCGCGCAGTTTTTCCCAGGTCGCATCCTCGATCTCGATGCCGTCGCGCAGGCGTTGCTGCGCGCGCAATCCCTCGATCTCGCCGGGATAGTACACGCCCTTGCTGCCTTCGGAGGGTGGCGTCGATTTCAGATAGCGCGCGAATTCGGCGACCTCGCGCTTGAAATCCTTCAGCGGACGGAACGCGGCGACGTTGAACACCGCCATGAAGCATCCGTCATTGTGACGTCCGGTCGGTTCGACGCCGAAGCCGAGGCCGGTCAGCAGGCCGCAAAGCACCTCGACCATCGCGGCGAGACCGCTGCCCTTGTAGCCCTCGGTGCCGCCGAGCGGCAGCAGCGCGCCGCCCTTGCGATATTGCGTGGGGTCGGTGGTGTGCCGTCCCTCGGCATCGATGATCCACCCGGTCGGAATCTCCTCGCCGCGGGCGACCGCGAGCTGGATCTTGCCGGCCGCAACCGCCGAGGTCGCCATGTCGAGATAGAACGGCGCATCCAGATCGGACGGCACCGCGATCGAGATCGGGTTGGTGCCAAGCCGCGCCTCCTTGCCGCCGAACGGCGCCACGTGCTTTGGCGAGCGGCCGGAATCCGCCGTCGCAATCCCGATCATGCCTTCGCGCATCGCCATCAACGGATAGGCGGCGAGGCGGCCGACATGGCTTTGCCGGAACACGGTGCAGGCGGCGACGTTCGCCGTCTTCGCCTTCTCGATCGTCAGCGCCATCGCCTTGGCGTTGACATGGAAGCCGAACCCCCATTGGCCGTCGATCACGGTCGTGGTCGGGGATTCCTGGACGATGGTCCATTTGGCGCCGGGCACGATATGGCCGGCCTTGATGCGGTCGATGTAGGTCGGAACCGCGATCACGCCATGAGAGTCGTGGCCGGCGAGGTTGGCGTTGACGCAGCCTGTGGCCACCGCATCGGCCTCCTCCTCGGAAGCTCCGGCTGCCCGGAGCAGCGCGGCGCTGATGAGCGTGAGGCGGTCTGCCTTGACGATGGGCATGGTGTTCCCTCGGCATTGTGCCCTTAACGGGCTGCTTGTTGGGAGCCATCGTCTCAAAGCGTGGGAGCGATATCAATCTCCCGTAAACCAATACAGGGCTGCAAATTCGTAAAGAGAGCGCGCTTTTGGTCGAAGAGTCCTCCCGTGTGGCGGCATTCCCGACAGTTTGGCGCCGGCCGTTCGCAGCTCGTTCACTTTGATCGAGGGTTTGCAGCGCGCAATAACGACCACTTAGGCGGTCGCCGTTCATAACTCACCCGGGAGAAATAGGCAGAAATGCCCGGGAGCTGAGATCGTGCCGACGACCCTCGCGCGCACCTTTGCGGCGTTGAGCGCCATCAACGAGGCGATCCTCTACGCGAAATCGCCGGACGAGCTGTACCAGAAGGTCTGCGACGCCGGGTTTTCGAGCGGGGACTTCTTGGCCGTTGCCGTGTTTCTGGTGCGGCCGGACGGCCAGCGGCTGTGCTTTGCGGCCGGTTGCGGCGATGACGTTGCGCGGCTGCGTTCGCTTGAGATCACCACTGTCTCCGGCACACCCGAGGGAGCGGGTGTCGGCGGCGAGGCCTTTCGCAATCAGAAGCTGAGCATCAGCAACGATTACCTGAATGATCCTCGCTCGCTGGCGTGGCGCGAGGGCGCAGCCAAGGCCCACATCGGCGCGGCTGCGGCGCTGCCGCTGCTCTGCAACGGCAAGAGCGTCGGCGTGCTGTATGTGACCCGCAGCGAGGCCGGCTCGCTGAACGAGCAGATGGTCTCGCTGTTCGAGCGCATGTCGGCCAACATCTCCTATGCGCTGGACAATTTCGCGCGCGAGACCGCGCGGCAGACCAGCGAGCTCGCGACGCGGCGGCTCAACCGCATGTTCGGCGCGCTCAGCGCGACCAACGAAGCCATCCTGCGTGCGAAGACCGAGCGGGAATTGTATCAGCTCGTGTGCGACGCCTCGGTGCACGGCGGCAAGTCGCTGGCGACCTTCGTTCTGCTGAAGGAGCAGGACTCGCATTGGTTGAAGCCTGTCGCCGGCACCGGCGAGAATCTGGAGATCGTGGCGCGGACCCAATACTCCGTCGATCCCGAGAATCCCTATGGCCGCGGCATCTCCGGCGAGGTGTTTCGAACGCAGAAGCCCCATGTCGAACGCGATCTCGCGCGTCGCACCAGGGGAACGCCGTGGGAGCAGGCCTATCTCAGCACGGGTGTTGCCGCCTGCATCGCGGCTCCCCTGATCCGGAACGGCGAGAGCATCGGCGTCATCCTGTCCTTCCTCAGCCAGTCCTGGGCGAAGGACGAGGGCGTCGTCGCACTCATGCTGCGCATCGCCGAGAATGTCTGCTTCGCGATCGACAATTTCGACCGTGAGGCCGAGAAGGCGCGGATCGCCGAGGAGGAAGACCGCCTGGCGCGCATGTACGCGGCGCTGAGCGCGACCAATGAGGCGATCCTGCGCGCACGCTCGCGGGCCGAGCTCTTCGACCTCGTTTGCGAAGCGACGGCGAAAGGCGCCAAGTTCACCTCGGCCAACATCGCGCTCGTCGATCACGATGCCGAGCTGCTCCGCGTCGTCGCCTGCTACGGGCCGAACGCGGAGATGGTCCGCACCTTCAAGTTCTCCACCTCCGACCAGATGCCCGAGGGGCGCGGGCTGACTGGGACTGCCTTCCGGACGCGCCAGCCCTGCCTCAGCAACGACGTGCTGTCCGACGACCGGATCGCGCCCTGGGCGGCCAACGCTCGTCGGAACGGCATCGGATCCTCCGCGGCGCTGCCGCTGTTCAATGGCGACAGAGTCGAAGGCGTCTTCCTCTTCAACTCGCCGGAACGCGGCACGTTCACGCCCGAATTCGTCGAGCTGCTGCAACGGCTCCAGGCCAATGTCGCCTTCGCGCTCGAGAACTTCGATCGCGCGGACGAGAAGGCAAAGGCCGAGATGCAGCGCAACCGTCTTCGAGGCATGTTGGAGGCGCTGAGCGCGACCAACGAAGCGATCATGCGCGTGAAGTCCCGCGCCGAGTTGTTCGAGGCTGTGTGCGAGGCCGCCGTCCTCGGCGGCACGTTCACGTCTGCCACCATCGCCATGGTCGATCCGACGGGACGCCATCTCGATATCGCCGTCACCAAGGGCGAGTGCCGCAGTCACGTCGAGAACTGGCGTTTCGCCACGTCCGCCGATGAGCCCGAAGGACGGGGGCTCGCCGGCACTGCATTTCGCAGCAAGACACCTTGCGTCGCGAACGAACTCCTCACGGACGTTCGTGCGACGTATTGGCGTCGAATCGCACGGGATCAAGGCACGAAATCCGGTGGCTGCTTCCCGCTGCTCAAGAACGGCACCGATGCCGTCGGCATTCTGCTCGGGCGCCTTGCGGAGAACGTCTCTTTTGCGCTCGACAATTTCGACCGGGCCGAGGAGCGGTCACGGGCCGAGGCGCAGAAGGAGCGCCTGACGCGCATGTTCGCCGCGCTGAGCGCCACCAATGAAGCGATCGTGCGGGCCAAGTCGCGCACCGAGCTGTTCGAGCTGGTGTGTCAGGCCGCGTCCACCGGCGGCAAGTTCACCTCGACGACCATTGCGCTCGCCAAGGCCGACAGCGACCAGCTCGCGATCGTCGCGGCCGCCGGGCCGTCCGCCGAGACCACGAGGAACGTTCGTCTCTCCATCGACGCCGACCGACCCGAAGGGCGCGGTATGAGCGGCACCGCGTTCCGCACCCGGCAGCCCTGTGTCAGCAACGACTATGTCAACGACAGCCGTGTGAGCGCTTTCCATGCCGTCCTGCAAGGCGACGGCGCGCGCTCCGGCGCGGCGTTCCCGCTGATCACGCACGACAAGGCCGTCGGCGTCATGATCTACATGTCGACCGAGCAGGACACTTTCACCGCCGAGTTCGTCGAGCTGCTGCAGCGTCTCGCCGACAACGTCTCCTTCGCGATGGAGAATTTCGATCGCGCGGACGAGAAGAACGAGGCTGACGAGCGGATCGAATACCTCGCCTCGCATGACAGCCTGACCGACCTGCCGAACCGCGAGACCTTCAACGGGCTGTTGCGGGAGGCGATCGACGAAGCTCAACGCCACGATCACCGTTTCGCGGTGTTGTTCATCGATCTCGACCGCTTCAAGGTCATCAACGATTCGCTCGGCCATGAGGCCGGCGACTTGCTGCTGCTCGAAGTGGGGAGCCGGCTGCGCGGTGCGCTGCGGGAAACCGACGTGGTCGCACGCCTCGGCGGCGACGAGTTCGTGGTGATCCTCGACCAGTGCGGTGAGATCGACGACGTCCAGCGCATCGCGACCGGGCTGCTCGTGGCGCTCGCCGAGCCCATGGAGCTGGCCGGTCACGAATGCCACACCACGGCCTCGATCGGCATCGCGATGTATCCGGCCAACGGCTCCGACGTCCAGACGCTGACCAAGAACGCCGACATGGCGATGTATCTCGCCAAGGAAGACGGCAAGAACGGCTATCGCTTTTTCTCCAATGAGGTGAAGACGCAGTCGATCGAGCGGCTGTCGCTCGAGAGCGCGCTGCGCCGTGGGCTGGAACGCGAGCAGTTCTCGCTGAACTACCAGCCCAAGGTGGACATGGAGACCGGCCAGATCACCGGCGTGGAAGCGCTGCTGCGCTGGACGCACCCGGATCTCGGCAGCATCTCGCCGGCGCAGTTCATTCCGCTCGCGGAAGAGACCGGGCTGATCGTGCCGATCGGCCGCTGGGTGGTCAAAGAGGCCTGCGCGCAGGCCATGGCCTGGCAGCGCCGTGGCCTGTTGCCGGTGTCGATGGCGGTCAACCTGTCGCCGCGGCAGTTTGTCGACGAACATTTGTTGCAGGACGTCGACGAGGCGCTGGCGGCCTCCGGCATGTCGCCGGTGCTGCTCCAGCTCGAGGTCACCGAGAGCATGATGATGCGCAATGTCGGTCGCGCGCTGAAGGTGCTCGACGCCATCCAGAGCCGCGGCATCCGCCTCGCCATCGACGATTTCGGCACCGGCTATTCGTCGATGTCGCTGATGAAGCATTTTCCGATCGACACCATCAAGATCGATCGCTCCTTCGTGCGCGACCTGCCGCAGGATTCGGAGGACCAGGCGATCGCGCAGGCGATCATCAGCATGGGCAAGGCGCTCGGCATGACCGTGGTCGCCGAAGGCGTCGAGAACGCCGAGCAGGAGGCGTTCCTGCGCACCCATGGCTGCGACGAGATGCAGGGCTTCCTCATCTCCAGGCCGGTGCCGGCGCGGCAGATGGCCGAGCTGCTGCGGCCGATGGAGCTGCCTGTCGCACCGCCGCTTCAGCCGGAGCCGGACCTCGCTGCGACCGAGGCCGCGGCGTTACGGTTGAAACGCGCTGTCATCTGACGGCCGCGGGTGCAGCTCGCGGACCTCGTCTTGCTTGATTTCTGGTTTGCGCGGAAAATCATCGGGCCAGGGCTGCGAGGTTTGCTCTGCGAACAGCTCCAGGAGGGCATGCGCACCTTCGGCAAAGCTTGAGCCGTCGCCGAGGCCCAGCTCACGACACCACACCTGTCGCATCGGCTCGTGCGCGTCGACCACCGCCATCGCCGGTCCCCACCACCAGGCGGGTGCGGGCGAGCGTTCGTCCTCCGGCACGGCGTGCCATAGGACGAGTTCGTCCATCACGCGCTCGAATTGCAGGCTTGCGGCCTGATGCATTCGCTCCGTGCTCCCTGGGCCGTGCCTGAAAGCAGGCCGATGCCCGGACTCGATCGTGGCCTTCGCTGTGAAGAACAGGCTCGCGCTATTGGCGGAGCCTCACATGCCGCTTCCATTGGCGGCCATAAGAGCAACATGCGGCGGTCGGGACATGCGCCGCCGCCGGCTGTGATCTCTCTTTAGCCGCTCAGGGGCCCGACCGGCAAGTCGCAATACGGGCGTCTAGCGCGTCCTGAGCGGGTGCGCTGTCTGGTGCCAGGCCCAGGCAGTCCGGATCACCGTCTTTAGATCGGAATGGCGCGGTACGAAGTTCAGCACTTTTCGCGCGGCGGAGGCATCGGCGACCAGATAGGTGGGATCGCCGGCGCGACGCGGCTTCATGGTGTGCGGCACCTCGCGCCCGGTCTCCTGCCTGATGGCGTTCAGGATCTCGCGGACCGAAAAGCCGGAGCCGGTGCCCAGATTGAAGCTGCCGCCGGCGTGTCCCGTTTCCAGGAGCTTCAGTGCTGCGACATGCGCCGCAGCGAGGTCGGTGACGTGGATGTAGTCGCGGATCGCGGTGCCGTCCGGCGTGTCGTAATCGTCGCCGAACACGGCGAAGTCGACATGGCCCTGGAGCGCCATCATGGCGCGCGGAATGAGATGCGTTTCGTTGTCACGCAACTCGCCGATGCCGCCGGCCGGGTCGGCGCCGCTGGCGTTGAAGTAGCGCAGGCAGAACGCGCCGAAGCCATAGGCTGCGCGATAATCGGCGAGCATGCGCTCGATCATCCATTTCGACGCGCCATAGGGATTGATCGGTGCGCAGGGGAAGTCCTCCGGCAGCTCCTTGGAATCGGCGTTGCCGTAGACGGCGCCGGTCGAGGAGAACACGATGCGCTGGCAGCCTGCGTTGCGCATCGCCTGCAGCAGCGACAGCGTGCCCTGGACGTTGTTGATGTAGTATTTTTGCGGGTCGGTCATGGACTCGCCGACGAGGCTTGCCGCCGCGAAATGCATCACCGCCGTGAATTTGTGGTCGGCGAAGGCGCGCGCCAGCGCGGCGCCGTCGAGCAGGTCGCCCGTCACCAGCGGGCCGGCGACGAAGCTGCGATGGCCTGTCGAGAGATTGTCATAAACGACGGGCTGATAGCCGGCGGCAGACAGTGCGCGGCAGGCATGCGAGCCAATATAGCCCGCGCCTCCTGTGACGAGGACGGTCGGTCGGTCGATCATGTCGTCTTCTACTCTTCTCTCAGCGATTGGAAGGCCGTTTGCGGCTGAAGAGAAGATAGAGCGCGCGAGGGTTGGTGGTCAAATAGCGCCAGAGCAGGCGGCGCGGCTCGAGCCATGTGCGCCAGGCCCATTCGAGGCCGATCTTCTGCATCCATTGCGGCGCGCGGGACCGGCTGCCCGATAAAAAGTTGAACAAGCCGCCGGATGTCTTGATAACGCCAACATTGGTCAGCAGTGGCGTGTATTCCTCGACGAATGCCTGCTCATTGGGCACGCCGAGCGCGACCCAGAGATAATCCGGGGCAAGCGCGTTGATCTCCTCGACTTTCGCGCGCAGGGCGTCGCCGCGGAAATATCCGTGGCTGTGCCCCACGATCTTGAGGTTCGGATACAGCCGCTGGACATTCGCGACCGCCGCGGCGTTCTCTTCCTCGCTGGCGCCGAACATGTAGAAGGTGCGGCCGACGGCCTCGGCCTTGCGCGCGACCACGTGGAACAAATCGGTGGTCGCGACGCGCTCCGGCAGCGGAAACCAGGATTGCAGCTTTGACGCCGCCACCAGCGGCTGGCCGTCGGCATTGATCAAATCGGCGGCGCGGAACAGGCGCTCGGTCTGCGGCTCGGTCGAGCAGCGCGCCAGCACCTCGCCATTGGCCGAGGTCAGGTACAGCGGACGGCCGATGCGATGTCTGGGATCGGTTGCCTCGATCATGAAATCGGCGGTGGCTTCCAGGTCGAGCGCGGCCATGCGAAGGCCGCCGACGGTGGTCCGCGGCACGTCGGCGGTTGCGGCCCGGCCGTCCAGATTGACGCGGCGCTCAAGCATATTGTCTGCCTCGCTGGCGCGCTTGAGTTGCGGGGGTGAGCTCGTCGAGCACAACGCCGACGAGCTTGCGCTCGGCGCGGCCGAGCGTGTTCAGGATTTCTTCCAGGCCGTCGTTGATGTCGAGGCTGGTCGGCAGCACCGCTACCAGCGCGTCGGTGTCGTCGAGCAGCTTGCGGGTGGCTGCACCAAGCGGCGTCACGGGGCCGTCGAGGATCACGAGATCGTAGCCGCCGGCGGCGCGAGCCTGCTCGATGGCCTTGCGCATGGCCTCAGTCGCCTTGCCGGCATCGCCGGCGGCGGCCGGCAGCACCGAGATGCCGTTGACCGTCTTGATCTCGCGCGAGGCCTTGCTGCCGATCGAGAGCCAGCCGAGCCGGCTCGGCTCGCTCTTGCCGGGGCGGCTCACCTTGTTCGAGAGCGAGTGTGCCTGATGGTCGGCATCGATCATCAGTACGCGGGCGCCGTCGCGCGCGGCCGCGAGTGCGAAATTCAGCGCGGTCACGCTGCGCCCGGTGGTCTCGCCGGCGCCGACGAGCGCGATGACCGGCATGGCCTTGCCGACGGCGCGCCGGGCCACAGCGATGCGCATGTCGCGCCAGGCGTTGAGCAGCGTCGTCAGCGGAAAGCCGGGGCGCAGCGTCGGCCAGCCCAGCCGGGTCAGATCGACGCCACCGCCGGTGGCGAGGATGGCGCCGAGCGTGTGAATGACGTCGGCCTCCTGGAGGCGCGCGATCAGCGGCTTT
Source organism: Bradyrhizobium sp. Arg816 (assembly GCF_029989365.1). Lineage (GTDB taxonomy): Bacteria > Pseudomonadota > Alphaproteobacteria > Rhizobiales > Xanthobacteraceae > Bradyrhizobium. Next base: position 96,532 of record NZ_JAPRAQ010000009.1, read on the forward strand.
CCGATCAGCGTGTTTTCGTCCATCTCAGGCTGCAGCGATGGCGCGGCCAGCTCCGGTAGTGATTGCGCAACCTCCGGAGCTCGCGGAGCCGGCTGCGGCTGGGCTACGTCCGGTGTCTGCGACACCTCCGGCGCTCGCGGAGCCCGCGGTGCCGGCGTGCGCTCACGACGGGCTGGTGTGGGCGCCGCCGGCGCGGTCGCGCCAGTGGACAGCAGCTCGGCCGCGACGAACCAGCTTGCAGCAGCGAGCGCGCCGAAGACGAAGCCGATCATGGCAAACATGCTCATCGCCGGCGGGAACGAGCGCCGCTGCGGCACGGTGGCTTCGCCGATGACGCGGGCCGCCGAGGTGTTCAGGGTCTCCTGCTCCTCGGTCTCGCGCGAACGCTTGAGGAAGGACTGATAGACGTCGCGGCTGGCATCGGCCTCGCGTTCGAGCTCGCGCAGGCGCACGGCGGCCTGGCTGAGCTGGACGCTCTGCCGCTTCTGCGCTTCCAGCGCCCGGTTGAGCGAGGCTTCAAAGTCGCGGGCGCGCGTCAGATCGTTCTTGGCGGACTGTGCGAAGCGATCGATCTCTTCGTTGATGGTGCGCTTGAGATCCTCGACCTGCTTCTCGGTCTGGCGCAGCGCCGGATGCCGCGGGCCGAGCTCGCCGGCCTGCTCCGCATATTTCTTGCGGGCATCGGCATATTGCGCGCGCAAATTCGCGATGGTCGGCGACTGCAGCGCTTCCGAATTCGCACCGGCATCGGCAGCGGTGCGCCGGCTGGCCTCGATCTGGTCGAGCCGCGCCTGTGCGTCCATCGTCGCGGCGCGGGCCGCGGAAAGCCGCTGGTTGCTGGCGGAGAGCTGCTGGTCGCTGATCAGCGCGTCCTGGGTGCCGACGAAATTGTTCTGGGCCTTGTAGGTGGCGAGCGCGGTTTCGGCACTGCGCAGCCGCTCGCGCAGCTCCTTGAGGCGGCCGGAGAGATCGTTGGTGGCGCGTCGCGCGGCCGAAGCCTGCGAGTTGCGGGATTCGGCGAGGTAGGCGCTGGTCAGCGTGTTGGCGAGCATCGCCGCCTTCGCCGGGTCGGTCGACCAGACCTCGATGTCGACGATGAAGCTCTTCTCGGTCTTGCGGACCGTGATGTGCCTATTCAGCGCATCGAGCGCCGCGAGCTGCACTTCCTTCGTCTCCGCGGCAGAGGGCGCGCGGGGCTGAAGGCCGATCAGGCCGAGCAGCGACGACATCAGGCTCCTGGCCTCACCGCCGCCGCCGAATTCCGGATCCTTGTCGAGACCAGCCTGCTGGATCACCTGGAGCAGCACGCTGTTCGAGGTAATCAGGCGCGCCTGGCTCTCCACCACCATGGCCATTCCGGAGACGTCCTGCGCGCGCGGCGTGAGCTCGCGATCGACGAGCTGAAGCTCGCGCGGATCGACATAGAGCTGGGCGGTGGCGGTGTAACGGGGTGTCACGCTCTTGCCCACGGTGACGGCAAGCGTCGCGCCAAGGAGCGCGGCAGCGGCAATCGCGATCTTCCGCCGCCAAAGCAGATTGACGAGCTCCAGCGCGTTGAAACCGGTCTGAGGCCTCTGTTGCGGGGCCTCCGGTCCGGCCCGATCTATCGGCTGGTTGTAGTCAAGCATCGTCCCCAGCTTTCATTCCAACGACCGCGGGCTGAGGGGTTACTCTTCGCTTTACGCCACGCACCCGGGATATAGGTGCCCAATCAACGCAACAGGGAAAATTAACCATACTCATTGAGGGACTATTCACCGAAATGGCAAACAAAGCGTTTAAGCGCATGCCACTCTTCGACGCGTCGCGATGACGCCGAGGTCCCCCAGGGATTAACGGTTCGTTACCGCGCGCAGCGAGGCCGCCAGGCTTCGCTCGTCCTGCGATGGACCGCGCGCGTGCCATGATGGTCAGCTCTTCCGCAGAATGACGTGGTAGTCGCCGCGGCGGACGTCGATCCCGCCCGGTAGCACGGCGTTCATCACGGCGGCGGCGGCATCGACCAGAGCGGCGAACAGCGGCTTGCGCCGGCGCATCTCGGGATAGCGCGGACTCTCGACCTCGCGGCGGTAGATCATCTCGAGGCCGTTGGCCGCGGCGAATGCTTCGAGCCGCGGCAGCGTCACCAGCGGATGGAAGAAGGTCGGGAACGGCGGCTCGCCGGGCAGGCCGGCATCCTTGATGCCGCGGATATTCCGGTAGAACCAGACATGAAACCAGTGCGGCGAGTATTTGGTGACGACGCCAGAGAGCGACCGCGGATTGGGCGCGCCGATCAGGATCATTCCGCCGGGCTTGAGCGCGTCGCGGAAATTCAGGAGCGCGGCATCAACATGAGGCAGATGCTCGATCACGTTGTAGCAGATCACCAGATCGAAGGTCTCGCGCCCGAAGCTGTAGGTCTGCACGTCGCCTAGGATTGCCTCGTCCGCGTAAGTGTTGTTGCGGACCTGGTCTTCGTCGATGTCGACGACGGTGACCTTGCTGCGGTTGAGCAGCTCCGGTGGCAGGACGCTGCACGAGCCGCCGCCGGCCTCGTAGGTGGCGAGCTGGCCCTGCGGCAGCTCGCGGCGCAGCACGTCGTGGACGGCGAGCAGGCTGTCGCGGGCTTCGCCGGGGACCAGATCGTGCAGCGCCTGGGTGCGTGCAGCGGCCGCTGGGATTTGGATCGCCGTGGCTGTCGCGAAATCGATCGAGGCTGGCTTGTTCATTTTTTCTGACCGCGCTTGTTCGACTCAAATTTACAGGAAAAATCTCGCATGCCCGAAGAGCAAATCCGATGCCGCGCCGCTTCACCGGTCGCGGTGCTTACGGTCGGGTTAATGCGGGCAGGCGTTAACTACGGCATTGTCCATGTTGGGCTGTTGTCCGCGTAATGGACTGCGAATTGCACTATCACTTATGCAGGGACTTGCAGGAGAAACGCGCAAAAGCGGTTAAGTGCATGGAGGGCGGGAGATCGGCGGCGTAGCGCCGTCGCGAGCCTCGGGCCCGCCGTTCATTTTGGGACTGATCTGTCCCGCGGAGACGTGCCGTCGCAGGACAGCGCCGATTCCTGCGTGATTGACGCAGGGCTTTTTCAATACATCTCGGACATCTAGGATGCCATGACGCTGATCCCGACAGACCTTTCCGCCAGCCGGATCTCGGATGCCGTGCGCGATCCCAACCGGGAGATCGCGGCGAGCTCCCGCGTCATTGACCTGTCGGTCGGCATCGTCGTCTGTATTCCCTGCTTCCGTCGCCCGCACCATCTGCGGCTGACACTGGACTCGCTCGTGAGCCAGCGCACGCCGCGCTCCTTCGCGGTGGTCATGGTCGAGAACGACGCGGCGGCGCGCGAAAGCGCGCCGGTTGCCGCGGAGTATCTGGCGGACGGCCGGCTCCAGGGCGTTTGCCTGGTCGAGAAGCGGCAGGGCAATTGCCAGGCGATCAACGCCGCCTTCGAGACGGCCCAGGCGCTGTTTCCCGCCGCGACCCGCTTCCTGATGATCGACGACGACGAGATCGCTTCGCCCGACTGGCTCGAGCTGATGGTTCGCACCGCGGAGGCGACCGGCGCCGACGTGGTCGGCGGGCCGGTGCTGCCGGTCTTCGACGACGACAGCAAGCCCTGGCTCGCACGCCATCCCGCCTTCTGCCCCGCCTATGATTACAGCGGCGCGGTGCCGCTGATCTATGGCTGTGGCAACTGCCTGATCACGCGTGCGGCGTTCGAGCGGTTCGATCGTCCGGCCTTCGACCTGCGCTTCAATTTCCTCGGCGGCGGCGATTGCGATTTCTTCGTGCGGTGCCGCGATGCCGGCATGATCTTCCATTGGACGGCAGAGGCGGTCATCACCGAGACCGTGCCGCAAAGCCGCACCAGCCTCGGCTGGATCGCCAAGCGCGGCCTGCGTATTGGCGCCATCAATTATCGCGTGCAGTACAAGGCCGCGCATAGTGCGGGCGCGCGGGCGCGGGTGTTCGCGCAGATGTTCGGACGGTTGCCGCTGTCGCTGGTTCGCACGGCCCGTCTGCTCGCGACATCGAAGGCCGTCGTCGCCATGCATCCCGCGCTGGTCGCGCTTGGCTCCATGCTCGCAGCGTTCGGCTTCGCACCGAAGCCTTATGAAGCGTCGAAAATCGCATCTTGACGCGGGCTAGATGCCCAAGCGGGCGAGGGCGACCCTGACCGCGGCGCGGGGCAGCGATTTGAGCGAGCGCCGGCCGACCATCCCGAGATAAGCAAAGGCGTCGCGATATCGACCGAAGCGGACCGCCTGCATCGCCGAATAGGTGACGAGATGAATCTCGGCGGCCTGGCGCAGCCCGGCCGCCGTGCCCACGGGCAGTCTCGCCAGGATCAGCCCATCGTCGAACACCCGCGTGATCGCGGGGAAGAAGTCCTTCGGCGTCCGCACCGCCGCATTCATCGTGTTGGCCGTGTGCAGGCGATAGTCGAGCAGGAGCTTTGGAGCGAACTCGAACTCGCCGATAGCGGCGAGGCGGCACCAGCAATGCCAGTCCTCGCAATATCTGAGGGACGTGTCGAAGCCGCCGATGGCGCGGAACGCCTCCGCACGTGCGAGCGCGATGCCGCCATTGACGATGAAATTGCCGGCCGCGAGCCGCGCCAGCACGTCGCCGGATGGCTTGCGGCGTCCCTTCAGCAGGCCCCGCCGCCCGATCTGCCGTCCCTCGCTGTCGATCGTGTTGTAGTCGCCGTAGACGAGAACCGCGCGCGGAGCAGCGCGGGCCGCCGCCAGCAGCGCCGCGACCGCGCCGGGGCGCAGGCGGTCGTCGGCATCGAGGAAGAGCAGCCATTCGCCGCTCGCATATCGTGCGCCGAGATTGCGCGCGGCGGATACGCCGGCGGAGTCGTTGGTCATCAGGCGCAGCCGCGGGTCGCGGATGGCGCGGACGATGGCCGCGGTGGTGTCGCTCGAGCCGTCGTCGACGACGATCACTTCGGTGATCTCGCCCTGCGCCAGTGCGCTGGCGAGGGTTTCGCCGATATAGGCTGCAACGTTCTTGGCGGGAATGACGACGGACACCGATGTGGTCGAGCTAGCCGGCAGCGGGAGACGCGGCGCCGGAACGACGCGCGAGGTAGCCGGCAAATCGAGAACATCTTCGGCGGTGATCAGAGCCACGGCTCGCCTTTAAGGGTCTGTTAACCAGGGCGCATCTGCCGATTGGCATTGCGATCAATCGCAACGTTGGCCCGTCGCGAATGATACTCGCATTACGGCCAAATCGTTGTCGCGAAGGAATGCGTGCCGCTGGTTTCGTAGATTAGCGTTAAGTCGCGGGCATTAAGCCTGTCGCAAATTTGGAAGAGTGCGACAGCCGGTCCCATGCGAGAATGCGGACCTGATTGCCGCGGATGGATCTGGTGCCCGCAAAGACGTTCGAACACGACCCCGATGCCATGGTCCTCAACCTCTTCTACGAGGACAAGGACGATCGCTGGTTTCCCGGCGACCGGCATCTGCGGCGCATGGCGCGCCGGATGCTGCTCGGCGAGCCGCGCATGAGCGGGCAGCTTCGCGTGTTCCTCAATCTCTGTGCGGGGCTTGATAGGCTCGGGATCCGCTACCGCGTCAACGACTACGGCTACATCGCGCAGCATCCCGACGAGCTTGCCTGCATCATCGGCCGCACCTTCCTGCTCGACAAGTTCACGTGGAAGAATCCGATCCTGCTCGGCGTCGCCGCCCACAATCATCCGCTCGACGATCCTGATCTGTTCAAGCGGCTGCCGGTGAAGAAGGTCGTGGTGCCCGGCCCTTGGTACGTCGACATGTACCGGCCGTACTGGCCCGACACGGAAGCCTGGCCGATCGGCATCGACACGGATCTCTGGGCGCCGTCGGCGCCGACGCAAATGACCGTCGACGTGCTGATCTACGACAAGGTCCATTGGGACCGCGAGCGCTATGCACCGGAGCTGATCGAGCCCGTCCGCGCCCGGCTTCTGAAGGAGGGCCGGTCGTTCACGGAATTGCGCTACGGCAGTTACAAGGAAGAGGACTATCAGGCCGCGCTGGCGTGTTCGCGCGCGATGATCTTCCTGTGCCAGAACGAAAGCCAGGGCATCGCCTATCAGCAGGCTCTGTCCTGCGGCGTGCCGGTGTTCGCATGGGATCCCGGCGGGCCGTGGCGGGACCCCGATTATTATCCGCACCGCGTCCAGTTCGCGCCGGTGTCGTCGGTGCCGTATTGGGACGACCGCTGCGGTGCCAAGTTCTTGGACCTCGCGGGGTTCGAGGCGGGCTGGGACAGTTTCTGGGCCGGGTGCACTGCTGATGCGTTCGATCCGCGCGGCTTCGTGCTCGACAATCTCACGCTGGAGCAGCGGGCGCTGCAATATTACGAGATCGCGCGGAGCATCGTGCGCCCGCAGGCGGCAACGCAGGCCGCGGGCCTATTGGTTGACGGATGCTTAACAAGGATGGGCTAGACCCAAAGCTTCCCCGGCTTCACCACCTGCCTTGAGCCATGGATCGAAGCATGGATCGAAGCGCCGCTGACATGACCGACGTCGAGACCCGAACGCTGGGCCACATGCTGCACGATGGGCTCGCGAGGCTGAATGCCGCGCAGGCGGCGCGCTGCCTCGTCGCGGTGGCGGCTCTGCTGCTGGTGCTGATTACGCTCGATCCGTTTCCTGACCTTCGCAACGAGGATGTGACCACGGTCGTCGGCGGGCGCATGGCGCTCACCTATATCTCCTGGGGTCTGCTGGCTGCGGTCGCAATGTTGTTCGTCGCCGCCACCGATGCGCCCGCGCTGAAGAGCCTGGTGACGCCATTGCATCTTTGCCTCGTCGGCTGGCTGTTGATCAACATCGTCTTCTCCGAGAGCCGCGGCGTTTCGATCCAGCGCTTTGCGCTGGCGGTCAGCGTGACGTCGTTCGCCGTGCTGTTGCCATTGCTGCCGCCGACACAGCGGACTTTCAACTTGTGCCTTGGCGGCGCCGCGCTCGTGCTGCTGGTGCTGTGCCATCTCGGCGTCTTCCTCGCGCCGCAATATTCGATGCACACCGCGCTCGACCTCACCGAGCCGCAGCTTGCCGGCGACTGGCGCGGCAGTTTTGGTCACAAGAACATTGCGTCGCCCGTGATGACCATCCTGGTCTATGTCGGAATTTACCTGGCCGCCGTCGGCTCGTTCGTGATGGGACCGGCGATCGCGGCGCTCGCCGGCATCTTCCTGATCTTCACCGGCGGCAAGACGTCGACGGTGCTGTGCCTTGCGATCTACGCGCTCGCCTCGCTGGTCTATGTCACGCCAGGCCTGTGGCTGAAGCGGCTCATCTGCTTCGTGCCGCTGATCGTGATGAACCTGCTGACGGTCGGCAGCGTCTTGAGCCCGGCGCTCGGGGCGCTGACGCGGCTGCTTCCGCTCGATCCCACCTTCACCGGCCGTTCCGCCATCTGGGAATTCGCGCTCGCGGCCGTCGCCGAGAAGCCGATCATCGGTCACGGCTATGCGGCGTTCTGGGACGATGTGACCGCGCGGCAGACGGCCCAGGGGTCCGAATGGGCGACGTCCGCCGCGCACAGCCACAACAGCTATCTCGACCTCGCGGTCACCATCGGCTTGCCGGGGCTGTTGCTGGTGATCCTCGTCTTCGTGCTCGCACCGCTCGGCAATTTCCAGTCGGCCCAGGCTCACAGCCGTAGCCGCGCGCTGGCAAAGCTGTTCCTCACCATATGGCTGTTCGGCTTGTATTACGGTGCCACCGAGACCTTCCTGCTCGAACGGCAGAATCCGATCTGGTTCATGTTCGCGCTTGCCGTGGCGGGCCTGCATTTCCTCGCCAGGTTCCAATGCGTCGAACAGACGGAACCGGAGCGCTGACAGCTTGTCGCAGCCGGCGCGATAGTGATGTTGGCTTAACGATAAGCCGTTACGTCACTTGTGGTCTGCGACAAACATAACCTATCTGGAAACATTCAGTAATCGCATGTCCCGCGGATGACGTTTCTCAGCGTCGAGCAATCAGATGGTCTTGTGTCCAGCACGTCGGGAATCGCTGTCGATTTCGCGCGTGATTGGCGGCAGGCCGCATCGCTCCTGAGCGCCGGGCATCGCACCGCATTCCAGCACGGTTACTGGCTCGGCGCATGGTACGAGGCGTTTCACGACTTTGCGCCGCTGATCGCATTGATCTCCGATGCCGCGACCGGCAAGGACATCGCCGTAGTGCCGATGATCAGCCACATCAGGCGCGGCATCCGCATCGTCGAATTCGCCGACCTCGGCGTCTCCGACAACAACGCGCCGATCCTGGCGCTTGATGCCGCGTTGGACGCGGCGGCGACGGATGCGATCGGCAAGGCGCTGGTCGACGCGGTGCGCGCCTTGCCCGAGCGCTTCGATCTGCTGCGGCTGAAGAAGATGCCGACCCATGTCGGTGGCAAGCCGAACCCGCTGGTGTCGCTCGGACGGATCGGATCCTGCTCGCTCAACGGCAATCTCGTGCTGACGGGCGACGACTATGGAGCTTATCGGGCCTCGATCAAGCGCATGCAGATGCCGCGCTGCTGGCGGGTCTTCAGTCGTCATGCCGGCGCGCGGTTCGAGATCGCCACGGATGTCGCGCGTGCGCGCGAGCTTTTGGACGTGATGGATGTCCAGCAGCAGGCCCGCATGCGAAAGCTCGGCTCGCGCTTCGTCCTCGACGACGACGCTCATGCCCGATTCTATCGCGAGGTCGCCCGCCAGGGTATCGCGGAAGGCTATGCCGTCATCTCGGCGCTAGTCTGCGACGAGGCCGTCGTCGCCACCACGTTCGGCGTCAGGTCTGGTGCGAGCTATTTCCTCCTGCGCATCAGCCACGCCGGCGATTCATGGTCGAACTGCTCTCCGGGACTGCTCGTCGCCGAGCGCACTATGGCGGCGCTGCATGCAGAGGGCGTGCGCCGTTTCGATCTCAGCATCGGCAACCAGGACTACAAACGCCGCTTCGGCGCCGAGAAGGTCGCGTTGACCGACGTCAGCATCGCGCTGTCCTGGCGCGGCGCTCCCTATGCATGGCGCGACCATGCCGCGCAGAATCTGCGCCGCTGTCCCAGGCTCGCCGCCTTCGCCAGCCGGGCGGTACGCAAGATGCGGTGACGGAGGCCGTCCGTACCCGCGTCATCGCACTGACACAAACTCGCGATGGCGTTGTGCTTCCGGTTCTCGCGGACGTTGTGCTATCGTCGCCTCCGCTTTCCGGAGGCGACATGGAAGATCGTTCGGCGAAATATCGCGCATTCTATGCGCAGTTGATCTGTGCCGCAGCCAAGACGACGGATCCCCGTATCGAGCAGGCCTTTCGCACGGTCAGGCGCGAACCCTTCGCCGGACCCGGGCCGTGGTCGATCGCCGTCGGGGGCCATCCCTATGTCGTGACGCCCGACGATGACCCCGCCTTCCTCTATCAAAACACGCTTCTGGCGCTGGACCCGGCGCGCGGCCTCAATATCGGGATGCCCGGCGCGCACGCTTTTTGGCTCACCGGCTGCGGTGTGAAGGAAGGCGAGACGGTGATCCAGATTGGTGCCGGGAGCGGCTACTACACGGCCATTCTCGCCGAGCTCACGGGACCTTCGGGCCGTGTCCATGCCTATGAGATCGACGAACGCCTGGCGGCACTCGCGCGCGAAAATCTGAAGGACATCCCGCATGTCGAGCTGGAAGATCGCTCGGGCATCGCGTCCGATCTGCCTGCCGTGGACGTGATCTATGTCTGCGCTGGCGCGGCGCAGCCGGCCACGGAATGGCTCGATGCGCTGCGGCCCGGCGGCCGGCTGGTGTTTCCGTTGGCGCCGGAGGGCATGCTCGGTGGCATGTTGATGATCACGCGCCCGGACGAGGGCGCGGTCTGGCCGGCGAAATTCCTGAGTCGAGCCCAATTCATCGGCTGCGCGGGACTGCAGGACGCGGACGCCGCCCAACGATTAGCCGAGGCGTTCGCGAAAGGATGGGAGAGCGTGCAGTCTCTGCGTAGAGCGGCCGCTCCGGACGAGACGTGCTGGTTTGCCGGTGAGGGCTGGTGGCTCTCGACGGCTGCGGCACCCGTCCCGACGGATTCAATCAAGCCCCACGCCGACCTCACGCAGGCATGACGGACCGCTCGCGGGCGGCATTCCCGAATGAGAATGCCGCCCGCGTCGCATCAGCCATGCAGTCGTTCGTCAAGCTTAGCTGCGAGGTTCAGCCATGTAGCTCAGCCATGAAGTTTCCTGGCGGTCTCCGCGATCTGGCGCCCCTGATAGCGCGCGCCGGCGAGCTCGTTGGCGCTGGGCTGGCGGCTGCCGTCGCCGCCGGTGATCGTGGTGGCGCCGTAGGGGGCGCCGCCGGTGACCTCGTCGAGCTTCATCTGGCCGGCAAAGCCGTAATTCATGCCGACCACGACCATGCCGAAATGCAAGAGGTTCGTGATGATCGAGAACAGCGTCGTCTCCTGGCCGCCATGCTGGGTCGCGCTCGCAGTGAAGGCGCCACCGACCTTGCCGTGCAGCGCGCCCTTGGCCCAGAGCCCGCCGGCCTGGTCCAAAAAGTTCGCCATCTGCGAGGCCATGCGGCCGAAACGGGTGCCGGTGCCGACGATGATTGCGTCGTAATTGGCGAGATCCTCGATCTTGGCGACGGGGGCTGCCTGATCGACCTTGTAATAGGACGCTTTGGCGACCTCGGCCGGCACCAGCTCGGGCACGCGCTTGATGTCGACGGTGGCGCCGGCCTCGCGCGCGCCTTCGGCGACGGCGTTGGCCATCGCTTCGATGTGGCCATAGGCGGAATAATAGAGGACGAGAACTTTGGTCATGGTGGTCTCCGCTGGGATTACGTGAGGTGATTGGTTGCTTGGATCGTTACGCCGCGTCGACGAGCACGAGCTCGGAGTCTTCGAGAGCCGTGATCTTCAGCTTGTCCTCGTCGCGGATCGCGGCGCCGTCGCGGGCGTTGACGCGCACGCCGTTGATTTCGACCGCGCCCGCCGCCGGCACGAGATAAAGGTGGCGCGACTTCTGAGCTGAATACTCAGCCGTTTCGCCGGCCTTCAGTGTGGTCGCCAGCACACGCGCATCGGCGCGGATCGGCAAGGCGTCCTTGTCGTTCTCGTCGCCGCTCGCGATGGTGACGAGCTTGCCGGAGCGGTCCGCCTTCGGAAACGGCTTCGAGCCCCAGGTCGGCTGGCCCCCGCGCGCCACAGGTTCGATCCAGATCTGGAAGATCCGGGTCTTGGTCGGCTCGAGATTGTATTCGGAGTGGCGGACGCCGCTGCCAGCGCTCATCACCTGCACGTCGCCCGCTTCGGTGCGGCCCTCGTTGCCGAGGCTGTCCTGATGGGTGATCGCGCCCTCGCGCACATAGGTGATGATTTCCATGTTGGCGTGAGGATGGGCGGGAAAGCCGGTGTCCGGCGCGATCTCGTCGTCGTTCCACACCCGCAAGGCGCCGTGACCCATGTTGTTCGGGTCGTAATGGCCAGCGAAGGAGAAATGATGCTTGGCCTTGAGCCAGCCGTGATCGGCGCCGCCGAGCTTTGCGAAAGGTCTGAGTTCGATCATCTGCGTAATTCCTTGTGTAATTCCTTGGGTTGAATGGGTGGCGCCTGGATCAGGCGCCGAACCCGCCGTCGACGTTGAGCACCGTGCCGGTGACGAAGGAGGCTTCCGGGCTAGCGAGGAACACGACGCCGGCGGCGACTTCCTCGGGGCGGCCGAAGCGCTGCAGCGCGTGCTGCTTGCGCTGCGTCTCGGCGAACTCGCCGCCGTCCTTCGGGTTCATGTCGGTGTCGATCGAGCCGGGCTGCACCACGTTCACGGTGATGCCGCGCGGGCCGAGGTCGCGTGCCGCGCCCTTGGTGTAGCCGACGACGGCCGCCTTGGTGGCGACGTAGTCGGCAAGGCCCGGGAACGAGGCACGGTCGGCGAGCATGGAGCCGACGGTAACGATGCGGCCGCCTTCGCCCATCAATTGCGAGGCCGCGCGGATCGCCGCGATCACGCCGTGCACGTTGATGGAATCCTGCCGTTCAAGCGCAGCCGTATGGGCGTTCGCATCGTCGATCGCGCCGCCCGCGGCAACGCCGGCATTGTTGACGAGGATGTCGAGATGGCCGAATTCCCTGGCGACGTCGTTGACGAGCTGCGTCACGTCCTTGGCCGAGGCCTGGTCGGCCTTGAAAGCGCGAGCCTTGACGCCGCGGGCCTTGAGCTCGGTAACGACCGCCTCGGCCTTTTCGGGCGAGGCGACATAGCTGATGGCGACATCCGCGCCTTCATTGGCGAGAGCGCGGGCCGAGGCCGCGCCGATGCCGCGCGAGCCGCCGGTGACGAGGGCAACCTTGCCTGAGAGCTTCTTGGTCATTGGATTTCTCCATTCCGTGGGTTTGCGATTGACCCTTGGATAAGCCTCCGCCTGTGGTATAGAAATAGAAACTGTTGAAACGCATTGTTTCCTTAAATATCCCAATTGGACCGGCTCCCATGGCAAAACTCCCCGATTTCGAGGCGCTCGCGATTTTCGCAAAAGTCGTGGAATTACGGTCGTTTGCAGGGGCCGCGAGCGAACTTGCGATGTCCAAGGCAACGGTGTCCAAGGCGGTCACGCGGCTGGAGGAACGGCTCGGCGCCCGGCTGTTCAACCGCACCTCGCGGCGGCTGGCGCTGACCGACGCCGGGCACAAGCTCGCCGAACGCGCCACGCGTCTGCTCGTCGACGGCGAGGCGGCCGAGAACGAGGCGCTGGCGCAATCGGTGGCGCCGCGCGGCCTGGTCCGGCTCGCCGTGCCCATGACGTTCGGGATCAAGGCGGTGGCGCCGCTGCTGCCGGAGTTCTTCGAAACCTATCCGGAGGTCTCGGTCGATCTGCATCTGAGCGATGCGACCATCGATCTGATCGGCGAGGGTTTTGACATGGCGGTGCGGATCGCGCGGCTGCCGGACTCTTCGCTGATTGCGCGGCGGCTCTTCACCATGCCGCGCTTCACGGTGGCCGCGCCGTCCTATCTCAAGAAGCATGGTCGGCCGACGCATCCGATGCATCTCGCCGAACACAAATGCTTCAGCTACGCCTATCTCTCGACGCCCAATGTCTGGAACTACACCAATTCGGCAGGCGAGCAGGCGAGCGTCCGTCCGGGCGGACAGCTTCGCGTCAACAACGGTGAAGCCGTGATGCCGGCGCTGATCGCCGGTCTCGGCATCGCCGAGCTGCCCGAGTTCATCGTCGGCGAGGCGATTTCGTCCGGCGAGGTTGAGGTGATCCTGAAAGACTGGAAGCAGGCCGAAGGTGCCGTGCATCTGGTGACCCCACCCGGCGGCCCGCGCCCCGCACGCGTCGAGGCGCTCGGTGACTTTCTCGCAGCGAAGCTGCCGGGCACCTGCAAGCGGCGGCCGAAGAAGGGTGTCAACAAAGCGGGGTAGATCCCTTGGTGGGCACGGCGCGTTGCGCCTTTGCCCACCCTACGTGATCTCGCTAGTCTATCCTGCAAACGGCTATCGTAGGGTGGGCAAAGCGAAGCGTGCCCACGCCTTTGCTTGATGGGATCGCAGATGTCTCGATATCGGCGCGCACAGGGCAGCACGTTCTTCTTCACGGTCGTGCTCGCCGACCGTTCAAGCACTCTTCTCGTTGATCAAGTTGATCGCCTGAGGCGAATTTATCAGACCGTCCAGCAGCGCCGCCCGTTCGAGACGGTCGCTATCTGTATCCTGCCCGACCATGTCCATGCCATTTGGTCGCTTCCAGACCACGACGTCGATTTTTCGTCGCGTTGGAATCTGATCAAAGGCGGCTTTTCCCGAGGGTTGGAGCCGCAGGAATCCTCGGCAAGCAAGCTTCTCAAGCGTGAGAAAGGCATTTGGCAGCGCCGGTACTGGGAGCACGCCATTCGCGACGACACCGATTTGGAGCGTCACGTTGATTACATTCACATCAATCCAGTGAAGCACGGTCTCGTCAGGCGTGTGCGCGATTGGTCTTTCAGCAGCTTTCATCGCTATGTTGAGCAGGGCACCCTTCCCGTGGATTGGGGAGGGGATGTGCGGGATATCGCGGGGCAATTCGGCGAATGATGGTGGGCACGCTTCGCTTTGCCCACCCTACGGCATCTCGCCTTGTCGTTCGACTACGACACCTTCACGCCGTTGATCGCGACAATGCGCAAGGCTGGCTTCAGCGTCCCCTCCAGCTGCGTCTTCAATTCGTGCACGCGTGGGTCGTTCGAGCGTGCCGCGCAGGCGGCGTATTGATGGACCGATTGCGCCAGCGCGCGCCGCGCTTCCGGTGTTCGCGTCAATTCGGGCTTTGAAAGCCGTAGGACGATCGCTGCGAGATTCACCAGCATCTCGTCCAGGGCGACGTCGATGGTCGCAAGATTCCGCATCACTCACTCCCTCAAGAGGGCAACAGCGGGTTCACGGATGCGTTCCTGACGGGGCCGGACATGGTCAATGCTTCGTTAATGCCTTGTTCTTGCCGCGTGGCACGCTAGGCTGGCGAAACAAAAGAAAATCGGGGGCGAGGGGACCATGATGGATCGACGCGATCTCTTGCGTGCCGCTGCGGCATTGCCGCTGTTGCGGGCTGCCTTACCTGACAAGGCCTTCGCGCAAGCCTATCCGGTGCGCAACATCACCATGATCGTGCCGTTTCCGGCCGGCGGACAGGCCGATCTCGCCGCGCGCCCGGTGGCGATGGCGCTGGAGCGGATTCTCGGCAAGCCCGTCATCGTCGACAACCGCGCCGGCGGCGGCGGCGGATCGGTCGGCAATGCCGCGGCGGCGCGCGCAGAGCCCGACGGCTATACGCTGCTGATGACACTGTCCTCGCTCGCGGTGCTCCCCGAGGCCGACCGGCTGTTCGACCGCCCCGTCGCCTACGAGGTCTCGCAGTTCATGCCGATCGCGCGCGTTCTGGCCGATCCCACGCTGCTCGCGGTGCCGGCCTCGGCGCCGTGGAAGACGGCGCAGGATTTCGTCGAAGATGCGAAGAGGCGGCCGGGCCAGATCACCTACGGCTCGTCCGGTCCTTACGGGACGCTGCATGTCGCGATGGAGATGTTCGCGAGCAGCGCCGATATCAAATTGCTGCATGTTCCGTTCCGCGGCGCGGGCCCGGCGCTGACCGCGCTGCTCAGCGGCACCGTGCAGGCGATAGCAGCCGCGCCCGGCACGCTGAAGCCGCAGGTCGACGACGGCAAGCTGCGCGTGCTCGGCAATTGCGGCGCACAGCGCATCGCGAGCTTCCCCGACGTTCCGACCTTCCAGGAGCTCGGCTACAAGGACGTCGAGATGTACATCTGGGCCGGGCTCTTTGCACCGAGTGCTCTTCCTGCGCCGGTCGCGAGCCGCCTGCGCGAAGCGATGGCGCAGGTGATGACGAGCCCGGATGTGCTCAGGAGCTTCGAGGCCTCGGGCAGTCTGGCCGCCTATCAGGACGCGCCGGCATTCTCGCAATTCGTGGCGACGGACAGCGCGCGGCTGATCGCGGCGGTGAAGAAGATCGGCCGGGTGGAATAGGTTCCCGCCGCACTTTCACATTTTTTTGTTGGTTCAGAACCTGACCGCGTCTCATTGATTGAAGACAAATCAAGGGAAACGAGAAGGATCGGGACATGCGAACAGAGCGAATTGCGCTGGGTCTGGCGCTTGCAGTCAGCGGCATCGTCGCGCAGGGCGCGGCGTCAGCCCAGGACTATCGCGGCACAATGGAACAGCAGATGGCGTGCACGCCGGATGTCTGGCGCCTTTGCAGCGACCAGATTCCGGATACGAACCGCATCGTGGCCTGCCTGCAGCAGAACACGCCGCAGCTTTCGAGCGCATGCCGGGCGGTGTTCCAGTCGAACAACCAGGCTCAGCCGCAGCAGCCGGTCCCGCGCGGCCGGGCTGTGCCGCCGCCGCGCTACAACAATGCGCCGCCGCCTGTCGCCGCGCCACCACCGCCGCGACCCTATTATGATGATGACAACGACTAGCGCGTGATCCGGAAAAGTGTGATCCGATTTTCCGAACAGGTCATGCTCAAGCAATAGCCTGAAGCGCGATGACAATTCATCGCGACATCTTCGCGCCTTGGGCGCGAAGATGCGGTCGCAACCGCCTCACTCCCGGCTCGTCTGGCGCTCGCCCTTGCTGTTCGACTCTGGTCGCTGCCGGAGCGCTGTCCGCAAGAGGGCACCGAAGAGTATTGCTGCGACCGGCCAGTGGAACCAGATCTTGTGCATGCCGGTGAAAACGTTGATCAGAATCAGAAAGCCCGAAACCGTGAGGGCCACTGCAACCGGGCGGGGCAGCTTCGCCAGCCAATCCGAGACGAAGCCCATCCAATTGGATGGCTCCTGCCTGTCGCCAATCCATCGCGCGCCGGTTTCCGAATTTGCAATTGCCCGCCCCTGGGGAGTGAGGCTTTCGTCAACCGGGAAGCTCCGTCGCCCAGCGCTTTGGCCGCTCACGGACACGCGATAGCTGGTCATGGGAGCAACGTTCTTCATTGGTCGCTGGCCGAGACAATCGAAGCCAACGGACAGTTTGTTGTGCACCTGATCGTAGACGGAACTCGAGATCACGACGCCGCCGGGTTCGGCGAGCTCTTGCAGCCGCGACGCGATATTGACCCCGTCGCCATAGATGTCGGACCCGTCCACCATCACGTCGCCGAGGTTGATGCCGATGCGAAACCGCATCGGGGGCGCGTGAGTTGGCTCCGAATCCTGGTTGGAAATTTCCTGCTGAATTTCGACCGCACATTGCACGGCCTCGACGACGCTGGCGAACTCGGCGATCACAGCATCGCCCCAAGTGTTCACGATCCGGCCGTCATGACGCTCTACCAGTCCCGCAAAGGCCGCGCGGTAGCGGCGCAGCGTCTCCAACGTTCCGGTCTCGTCTGCTTCCATCAGGCGAGAATAGCCCTGCACATCAGCGCACAGGACGGTGGTCAATCGTCGTTTCACCTTGTCGTCGGTCATGGTCCATATGGTAGCCTTCCTGACCGGCAATTGCATCAGGCATCGCATCTGGCCCCAACGCGGCTCAACGACCGGTCGTCCCGTCCCGAAACCGTCATAACCGGGCAACGAATTGCGGCCAGCCAGGTGCCAAAACCGATCTGGCGCCCTCCGCGCCGCGGTTCACGAGCACAGGCCGGAGCCGCCTTAAGGCCTGTGCTCGCAGACATCGACCCATTCGGCCGCGGTCAGCTCGGCCATCCGCTCGGGCGTGATACGCACGGCGCTATGGGTCGAGCCTGCGGCCGGCACCACCACGTCGAACGCCCTCAGCGATACATCGCAATAGATCGGCAGCGGCGACTTCAGTCCGAACGGGCAGACGCCGCCGACCTCGTGGCCGGTAATCTCGGCGACCTCCTCCAGCCCCAGCATCTTCGGCTTGCCGCCGAACGCAGCCTTGACCTTCTTGTTGTCCATGCGCGAGGTGCCAGCGGCGACGATCAGGATCACGCGCTCGCCGATGCGCAACGACAGCGTCTTGGCGATCCGACCGGGCTCGACGCCATAGGCTTCGGCGGCCAGCGGCACCGTGGCCGAGCTGATCGGGGATTCGATGACGGAGATGTCGGGGGCTCTCTCGGCGAAGAAGGCGCGAACGGATTGCAGGCTCATTCCAGTCAGCTCATTCCAAACTCATGGGCGGGCGGCGATGCTTAGGCGATCGTCGGCAGTTCCGAGAGCGCGCGGACACGATGATCCGGCGCGAACCCAAGCTCGTCCATCTGGGTCCGGATCGCCTTGAACATCGTCAGCGGTGCCACGAGTTCGTTCTCGACGCAAGCCAGCGCCATCGCCTCGGGCGTCACGCGCTCGATCCAGGCGACGTTCAGCCCGAACGACTTTGCGCCCGCGACGTCCCAGGGGTTGGACGAGACGAACAGAACCTCATCCGGCCTGGTGCCGAACGCCTCGCCGATCAGGGTGTAGGCCTCTGGAGATGGCTTGAAGACCTTCTTCGCATCCACGCTGATGGTGGCATCGAGCAGACGGTCGAGCCCGGAATTGCGCACGAGCGCATTCAGCATGTCCGGACTGCCATTCGAGAGGATGGCGAGTTTTCGCGGCTTCAGCGCCGCAAGCGCGGCGGCTGCATCGGGATAGAGATCGAGATGCAGATATTTCTCTATCACCCGCTCGAACGCTTCGCCTTCATAGGCGAGGCCGAGCAGGCGCAGCGTATAGGCGAGCGAGTCGCGCGTGATGGCGCCAAAATCCTGGTAGCGCCGCATCAGTGAGCGCAACCAGGTGTATTCGAGCTGCTTGATCCGCCAAACTTGCGTGATGATCTCGCCATAGCCCGGAAAAGCATCCTCGGTGATCTCCGCCACCGACTGGATGTCGTATAGCGTTCCGTAAGCGTCGAAGACGACGGCCTTGATGCTCATGGCTCGCTCCTTTGGGACTTTGCGGTGGCGCACGGACAATACCGAAACGGCCCGGTACTCGACAAGGTCGGAACCTTCTTCAAGCAATCGTCACCCCGTCGACCTCGCGCAGCAGATTGACACTGCCGCCGGCAGGCGTTTAATTCAGGCTACGGGGATTTGCGATCTCCCCGCGAGGCGACATGCCCAAGTATCGCGTCCTGGTCACCAAGGACGCCGCATGTCTTCTTTCATCTCGATCTCATCAGAGAAATTGTCCGGTCAATTGGTGCCGCCAGCGCGCCGACCTCGTCGATGTCCGTATCGATAGGGATCGCGCGGTCTATTTGCGCACGCGACAAGACGGCGAGCACCAAGAGCTAGCGAGCACGCGCGGGCAAGTCGGGGACGACGATGACCTGGAGGACTCCATGACGACGAATACCGACCGCCGAGACTTCATCAGGGGCGTGGGGGCCGCCGCGGCATCGACCGCAATACTCGCGGGGACGCAAGCCCTTGCGCAAGCCAATCAGCCAACAGGAGCCAGGCCAATGACATACCAGCCCAAGCCGATGCCGTTCGATCCGAAATCCATTGCCGGCATCTCGGAGAAGGTGCTCGTCAGCCACTACGAGAACAACTATGTCGGTGCCGTAAAGCGACTTAACGCGATCGGAACGCAACTCGCCGAGCTCGACTTCGCGAAAGCTCCGAACTTCGTCATCAACGGCCTGAAGCGCGAGGAGCTCGTCGCGTCAAACTCGATGATCCTCCACGAAATCTATTTCGACGGGCTTGGCGGTGCCGGCAAGCCGAGCACACCACTTGCCGACGCGATCGCGCGCGATTTCGGCAGCATGGAGCGGTGGCGCGCGGAGTTCTCCGCCATGGGCAAGGCCGAAGGCGGCGGCTCCGGCTGGGTGATTCTTTCCTACTCACCGCGCGACAAGCGGCTGGTCAATCAGTGGGCCGCCGACCACACGACGACGCTGGCCGGCGGACGCCCCGTGCTGGTGCTCGACATGTATGAGCACGCCTATCACATGGATTATGGCGCGGCGGCCGCGAAGTATGTCGACATCTACATGGAAGCGATCAAATGGGACAACGCTGCAACATTGTACGATCAATACAGGCGGGAAGCTTAGACGTCGTACAAAAAATGAGCGTAGCGCTGTTGGGGACGGCGTTGTTCCTATTGTTGGTCGGAGGAAACGCGATGGCAGAAACTGTAAATTTTGACAACGCAGCAACCGGCGCAGCGCCCGAAGGCTGGACTCTGACGATGACCGGTCGTGGCCAGCCCAAATGGACGGTCGAGGTGGAGCAGACGGCGCCAAGCAAACCGAACGTCCTGAAACAATCCGGTCAGGCGACGTTTCCAGTGGCGCTCAGGAACGGTACCAGCATCCTGGACGGGTTTGTCGAGGTCAAGTTCAAGGCGATCGCAGGCTCCGAGGATCGTGCGGCCGGTATTGTCTGGCGCGCAAAGGATGCCGACAATTACTATGTCGTGCGGGCCAACGCGCTCGAAGACAATGTTGTGCTCTACAAGACGATCAAGGGTGTTCGCAGCGCGCTCGATATCGTCGGCCGGAAAGGCGGCTATGGCGTCAAGGTATCGGTGCCATCAGGTCAATGGCATTCCCTGCGTTGCGAATTCGCAGGAAAGCTGTTCAAGGTAACGTATGACGGCAAGCCGATGTTCGAGGTCGAGGACGAATCGATCAGGGACGCCGGCATGATCGGCTTGTGGACCAAGGCCGACAGTGTCACCGTATTCGACGACCTGACATACGGTGCGCTGAACTAGGTTAAAGTCGGCGTCGACCCGCTCGCGTCGGAGAAACCATGCTCGCTCGAACCCTGCTTGCGGCCACCGTCCTGTTGATGCTCGCGCACCCGGCAAGGGCGCAGGAGCCGCTCGCGACCTACAAATCCCTGAGTCCCGAGCTGGCGCTTGATCTGGCCCGGGCATCGCTTGGCGATTGCCGATCACGCGGGTACCAGGTCGCCGTCGCGGTCGTCGATCGCTTCGGGGGGACACAGGTGATCCTTCGTGACAGGTTCGCAGGTGCTCACACCGTTTCAACGGCCTCGGGCAAGGCGTGGACCGCAGCAACATTCCGTACCAGCACCACCGAACTGAATGCCGTCAGCCAACCTGGCATGATGCAGGCCGGTATCCGCAACCTCCCCGGCACGGTCATTATAGGTGGCGGATTGATTGTCGAAGCGGGCGGTTCGCTGGTCGGAGCTGTCGGTGTGTCTGGGGCGCCGGGCGGTGATGCTGACGAAGCCTGCGCCAGGGCCGGAATCGACGCCATACGCGACAAGCTGGAGTTCTAGGGCCGCCTTGCCCGCCTGAGCGTGAGGGCTTCGGCAACCGGTCGAAGCCCTCAATGCGCGGTGGCGATGAATACGCGGTTAGATTCCCAGCAGTTTTCGCGCGTTGGCCTTCAGCACCTTCGGCCGGATCTCGTCGCGGATCTCGATCTTGGCGAAGTCCGACAGCCAGCGGTCCGGCGTGATCACCGGCCAGTCCGAGCCGAACAGCATTTTGTCCTGAAGGATCGAGTTGATGTAGCGCACCAGGATCGGCGGGAAATACTTTGGCGACCAGCCCGAGAGATCGATGTAGACGTTCGGCTTGTGGGTCGCGACCGACAGCGCCTCTTCCTGCCAGGGGAAGGAGGGATGGGCGAGGATGATCTTGAGGCCGGGGAAATCTGCCGCGACGTCGTCCATGTACATCGGGTTCGAATATTTCAGCCGCATGCCCATGCCGCCGGGCATGCCCGAGCCGACGCCGGTCTGACCGGTGTGGAACAGCGCGATCGCGCCGCCATTGTTGATCTCTTCGTAGAGCGGATAGGCCATGCGGTCGTTGGCGTAGAAGCCCTGCATGGTCGGATGGAATTTGAAGCCGCGCACGCCGTATTCCTCGATCAGCTTGCGCGCCTCGCGCACGCCGAGCTTGCCCTTGTGCGGATCGATCGAGACGAACGGGATCAGGACGTCGAGATGGTCGGAGGCAATCTCCAGCATCTCCTCATTTTTATAGCGCCGGAAGCCGGTCTCGCGCTCTGCATCGACCGGGAAGATCACCGCGGCGATGTTCTTGGAGCGGTAGTAGGCCGCGGTCTCCGGCACGGTCGGCGGATGCTTGTGCGGCGACTTGAAGTAGTCCGCCATCTGCGCCTGGAAATCGTCATAGCCGTCGTCGGGATGGGTGCCGCAGGGCTCCTCGGCGTGGGTGTGGATGTCGATGGCGACGACATCGTCGATGTTGGGCAGCTTCAGCTTCGGCATTGGTTTCCTCCCGACGGGTTGCCGAATTGATTATATGATATAACGAATTTGGCAAGGCGTTGCTGGAAGCAAAACCGCCGCCCGCGAAAGTCGTTGCTGTGCCTGGCCTCTGGGGAGCCAGATCGGGCCGATCCGGCCGCTTCTACTGTGCATGGGGTTGTTTTCCAGAATTTGCTGGCCCGGAACCGGGCAGTTAACATTGACAGCCGGTCCTCCCATGCCTTAAGAACCGCCCCGTCCCGGGCGGTCGGTCCGCCAGCGGGAAAGATCTCATTTTGCCACATTCGCGCGTGCCGAAACGGTAGTGCCGAACACGGCCTTTCGAACGTTCAGGATTCTGCCATGAAGGTCCGTAACTCGCTGAAATCGCTGCGCGGTCGCCATCGCGCCAACCGCCTGGTCCGCCGCAAGGGCCGGGTCTATGTGATCAACAAGGTGCAGCGCCGCTTCAAGGCTCGCCAGGGCTGATATTGCCCTCGCGGTCGCCTCACGCGCGCCCCGCAACACCACGGCTCACACGAGTTTGACGCCGCCTTTGCTTTGCAAGGGCGGCTTTGCGCGTCTAGACTTTGACCATGGCAGTGAGATTCCCTTTCGTACGCACCCTGTGTGTTGCCCTTGTTCTGGGTACAGCTGGCCTTACTCCAGCCCTGGCGCAGAAGGAGCTTCCGGCCCCGCCCGGCAAGGAGCAGAAGAAGCTGCCGGAGGCGCCGGCCAAGCTGCCCAAGGTTGATCGCTCCAAAAATCTCGATTTCCTGTTCGGCGCGCTGAAGGCCGCGCCCGACGAGGCCAGCGCCAAGCATGTCGAGGCGCGGATCTGGGCGATCTGGATCCAGACCCCGAGCGACACCGCATCGCTGTTGATGGCGCGGGCCAAGACCGCGGTCGACGCGCAGAAGATCGACATCGCGATCAAGCTGCTGGATTCGGTCATCAAGCTCAGGCCCGACTACATCGAGGCCTGGAACCGGCGCGCCACGCTCTACTACATGCAGAATGACTACGGCCGCTCGCTAGCCGACATCCGCGAGGTGCTGATCCGGGAGCCCCGCCATTTCGGCGCGCTCGCAGGCCTCGGCATGATCATGCAGGAGGTCGGTGACGAGAAACGTGCGCTCGAGGCCTACCGCAAGGCGCTGGCCGTCAATCCGCACCTCGAGAAGATCCCCGATCAGGTCAAGGCGCTGACCGAGAAGGTCGAAGGCCGCGACATCTAGCGGACAAGTTGATCATTTCCCGAGTGATTGCAGCGTGCGCGGATTAACCACGATCACACGTGCAGCGTTCTCAGGGGTATTGTTGAAGCGCGCGCGGGCCTACCTGCATGGCAGGAGCACGGCCATGAAGCGTTTGATCTTTGCAGGTGTATTGCTGCTCGCGTCGGGCTCGGTGAGCCTCGCCGACGGCTTGTTCTGGGTGGTCGGCAATCGCGCCACGGGCAAATGCAACATCGTAACCAGCAATCCCGTGATCATCGGCGACATCCGGTTTGGCGACGGTCCCTACAAGTCCAGGGCCGATGCCAAGCTTGCCCGTTCGACGATCCGCGCCTGCCCCGCGGTCACGCCCGACGAGGAAAAGGACGAGGACGGAACGAACTAGCCTGCACCTAGTGCAGGACGCTGCCGGCGCGCTCGACAAGGCCGTGATCGGCGGCTGCGGCGTAGGCCTTTGCAAGCTCCGTCTCGAGATGCTCGTTGATCAGGAGCAGTGCCCGCACGGCACCGCGCAGGTCGCCGTTGCAGCTTGCCACGATCTCGTCGATCGCAGTGTCGTTGGATCTGAAGCTCATCGACATTCTCCGGTTCAAATCAGGACAAATCCTGCCGGCCTTTCCCGCATCCCCTGGGGCTTGCGAGGAGGATCGGCGCCCACCCGCGCCTAAATGGCGGAACCGACCGTGGCGATTATATGGAAACCGCGATGACGACTGCATGAAGCTGGCCCGAGGCTTGCGCGTTGCGTGGAACGCCATTGATTTTGTTGTGTTTTTCCTACTGAAATTATGCACATATCCACAGCCCCGGCATTTCAGGTGGAGCGCCGGGTCCCACGGAGCGAAACTGCCGCCCGCAAGTCTCGTAACTGCCAGGTGCCCTGGATCGCCCGGATTCCCTTCATGATCGTGATGTCAGTCGTGACCGCGCTGGTTCTGCTGGCGCTGGCCACGCAGGCCGGCGTCCTGGCCGTGCAACGCGCCTTTCCGCCTCAGGGCCGGATGGTCGAGGTCGACGGTGCTGTGCTTCACGTCGTCGATATTGGTCCGCGCGGTTCAGGCATGCCGATCGTGATGCTGCACGGCGCGAGCTCCAATCTCGAAGCGATGCGGCGTCCGCTCGGCGACCTCCTCGCCAAAGACCATCGCGTCATTTTGATCGACCGTCCCGGCCACGGCTGGAGCACGCGGATGCGGCGGCAGGATTCGACGCCGCAGATCCAGGCCCGGATGATCGACGAGGCGCTTCGTAAGCTCGGGATCGATCGCGCGGTCTTCGTCGTGCATTCCTGGAGCGGTGCGCTCGGCGCGCGGATCGCGCTCGATCATCCCGGTCGCGTCGCGGGTCTCGTCATGCTGGCGCCGGTGACCCATCCCTGGCGCGGCGGCGTCGGCCGCTACAACGAGATCATCGCAACGCCGGTGATCGGCCCGCTGCTCGCCTACACCATCACGCTGCCGATGGGGTATTTCGTCGCCGAGGCCGGCGCGCGCAGCGTCTTCCTGCCGCAAATCATGCCGGACGGCTTCGTGCAGGACTCCGCGACGCCGCTCTTGCTGCGCCCGCGCGAGTTCATCGCCAACGCCTATGACCCGGTGACGCTGAAGGAAGCTGTGACGGCGCAGGCTGCGCGCTATGGCGAGATCAAGGCGCCGGTCACGATCATCGCCGGCGAGCCCGACAAGACGGTGAAGACCGACATCCACGCGCGTCCCTTCGCCGCGATGGTGCCGGGTGCAAAGCTGATCGTGCTGCCCGATCTCGGCCACATGGTGCAGAACGCTGTGCCGGATCTGGTGAAGACGGAGATCGAGACGATGATCGGGAAAATCGTCCCGGCGCAGGCGGCCGCCGATTAAAGCGTTTTCGAGCGAAGTGGATACTGGTTCGCGTGAAGAAAACGCGCCAAAACAAGAAGCCCGAGCTTCGGTTATGATTCAATCAGAACCGAAGCTCGGGCGACCGCCGTTCACGCGCTTACTGCTTGATTTTCCCGTCCTTGTCGAACTGGGAGACGTAGGACCAGAGATTGTTGATCTCGTTCTCGTTCTTGACGCCGGCGAACGCCATCTTGGTGCCGGGGATCTTGGCCTTGGGGTCCTTGATGTATTCCTTGAACGTGGCTTCGTCCCAGGTGATGCCGGAATTCTTATTCGCATCCGAATAATTGTAGTCCGGCGCGGTGCCTGACTTGCGGCCGTTGAGGCCGTTGAGCTCGGGGCCGACCTTGTTCTTGGCGCCTTCGCCGATGGCATGGCAGGCTAGGCATTTGTTGAACGACGATTTGCCGGCCGCAACATCCTGCGCCATCGCGGCGGGTGCGGCGGCAGTCATGGTGAGGATCATCAGTGCGCCAAAAGTCAGTTTTGTCATCGGGTGCTCTTCGTCTCTTCCCTGGTGGGTCTAGGCTGGTCGGTCTTGCCTGGTCGGCAAACGACGGACCCGCCGGTTTTGGCAGGCCCGCCCGGCTTGGACAAGCCGCGAAACCATGACAGGTTTCATGCTGTCCTACTTGTCCCAGAGCGAACTCGCCGGAGATCGCCGCTCCGACTTTCGGATGGCCTACCCAAACAGGCGCGGACGTGGTTGATTTGCCGCGACAATTTGATCGTGGGCTGCGAGTCGGAAGGATATGTTATGGCCATCTTGATGCCCGCGAGCGACCAGGCCGTGCTGGCGCGCCGCGCTGAGATCGTGGCTGCATTGCGCGCAATCGTGCCCGGCGAGGGCGTGATCGACAGCGCCTCCGAGATGCGGGCCTACGAATCCGACGGGCTGACGGCCTATCGGCAGCCGCCGATGGTCGTGGTGCTGCCCGACACCACCGAGCAGGTCTCGCTCGTCCTGAAATATTGTGCCGGGCAGGGGATCAAGGTGGTGCCGCGCGGCTCCGGCACTTCGCTGTCCGGGGGCGCGCTGCCGCTGGAAGATGGCGTGCTGCTCGGGCTCGGCAAGTTCAAGCGGATCCGCGAGATCGATTTCGACAACCGCGTCGTCGTCACCGAGCCGGGCGTCACCAATCTCGCCATCAGCCAGGCGGTCGCGCATGCCGGCTTCTACTATGCTCCCGATCCGTCCTCGCAGATCGCCTGCTCGATCGGCGGCAATGTCGCG
Organism: Bradyrhizobium sp. Arg816; assembly: GCF_029989365.1. Lineage (GTDB taxonomy): Bacteria > Pseudomonadota > Alphaproteobacteria > Rhizobiales > Xanthobacteraceae > Bradyrhizobium. The sequence continues at coordinate 122,541 of NZ_JAPRAQ010000009.1, forward strand.
GAAAATTCCGGCGGCGTGCACTGCCTGAAATACGGCATGACCACCAACAACGTGCTCGGTTGCGAGATCGTGCTGATGAGCGGCGAGATCCTGCGCATCGGCGGCAAGTCGGCGGAGAACACCGGCTACGACCTGATGGGCGTCATCACCGGCTCGGAAGGGCTGCTCGGGGTCATCACCGAGATCACGGTGCGCATCCTGCAAAAGCCGGAGACCGCGCGGGCGCTGATGGTCGGCTTCGCGCAGGTCGAGGCCGCCGGCGAATGCGTGGCGCGCATCATCGGCGCCGGCATCATCCCCGGCGGCATGGAGATGATGGACAAGCCGGCGATCCACGCAGCCGAGGCCTTCGTCCACGCCGGCTATCCGCTCGACGTCGAAGCGCTGCTCATCATCGAGCTCGACGGTCCCAAGATCGAGGTCGACGAGCTGATCACGCGCGTCGAGACCATTGCGAATGCCTGCGGCTCGACCACCTGCCAGATCTCGACCTCCGAGGCTGAACGCAATTTGTTCTGGGCCGGCCGCAAAGCGGCGTTTCCGGCCGTGGGCCGCATCTCGCCCGACTATCTCTGCATGGACGGTACGATCCCGCGCGGCGCGCTGCCGAAGGCGCTCGCCCGCATCCGGGAGCTCTCGGAGAAGTACCAGCTCGGCTGCGCCAACGTGTTCCACGCCGGCGACGGCAATCTGCATCCGCTGATCCTCTACGATGCCAACAAGCCCGGCGAGATCGAGCGCGCCGAGGCCTTCGGCGCCGACATCCTGCGCGCCTGCGTCGAGTTCGGCGGCGTGCTCACCGGCGAGCACGGCGTCGGCATCGAGAAGCGCGACCTGATGCCCGACATGTTCACCGAGATCGACCTCAACCAGCAGCAGCGGCTGAAATGCGCCTTCGACGCGCAGGGCCTGCTCAATCCCGGAAAGGTGTTTCCGACCCTGCACCGCTGCGCCGAGCTCGGTCGCATGCATGTGCATGCCGGGAAGGTGGCATTCCCGGACATTCCGCGGTTCTGACGGTCGGATACCCGGCATGGCGGCGACATGGGACGTTCGGATCAGTGTGACGAAAGAAGCGCCGGGCAGGCCGCCGGCGAAGTCGCGCCTGCTGTTCATCGACAATATCCGCTGGTCGATGATCATCCTCGTGCTGAGCATGCACGCAGCCGACACCTACAGTCCGTTCGGCAATTGGTACTATGTCGACCGGCGGGAGACCGGCTTCGGCACGGCCCTCTTCTTCGGCATCTATCAGAGCTTCCTCCAGGCCTTCTTCATGGCCGCGCTATTCTTCATCGCCGGCTATTTCGCTGTCGGCGCCTTCGATCGGAAAGGACTTTCGAAATTTGCGCATGATCGGCTGATCCGGCTCGGCTTGCCGACTTTGCTCTACATGTTGGTGATCGGCCCGCTGACGCAGTATTTTCTGTCATGGACTTGGGGCAAGGGCGGTTTCGGCCATCAATGGCTGACCCATCTGATGGACGGCGAATGGCTTTCCGAGACGGGACCGATGTGGTTTTGCGCGGTGCTGCTGCTGGTCTCGCTCCTCTATGGCCTGATCCGCCAGACCGGATGGCGGGAGCCCGAGGTTGCGCTGTGCGGCACGGGGATTGTTCTGTTCGTTGCGGCCATGGCGGCACTCACCTTCGCCGTTCGCATCGCCGTCCACGCCGATACCTCCGTGCTCAACGTTCACCCCGGCGATCTCCCGCAATACGCTCTCATGTTCGCAGCCGGCGCCGTCGGCTATCGCGGCAATTGGATGCTTGGGCTTGCCGAGCGCTCCTGTTTCCGCTGGGGACTGTTCGCGCTGTCGCTCTCTGCGCCGCTGTTTGCAGCGCTCGTGCTGTTCGGGGGAGGCCTGCAGGGTGACACCGCGCTCTATGCAGGCGGCTTCAACGTCGTCAGTGCCGGGAAGTGCTTGTGGGAGGCGCTGGTCTGCGTCGGCATGGGTCTCTTGATGCTGGCCGTCTACCGCCGCTATTTCGACGCGCAAGGGCCGGTCGCCAAATGGCTCTCGGACAACGCCTTCGGCGTCTACCTGATCCATCCGCCGATCCTGGTCGGCTTCGCCCTGCTTCTGCACGCACTGCCGCTCTTCGCACTCACGAAGGCGCTCCTGCTGACCATGTTGGCCGCGATCGGCAGCTTGGCCGTCTCGGCACTGATCCTGCGCAGATCGCCGCTGCGCGCGATCATATAGTCGTATGCCGCGGTCCGGATCGAACCGCGGCATACGAGCTGGTGTTTACATGAGTGCGTATTGAGCCCGTTCGCGCTTCGCCAGCAGCGGCAGGGCTTCGCCGGCGATCCAGGTCTTGAAATGTGCGCTCTCCTGATGCGCCTTGAAAGCCGCCTCGTCGCGGAACAGCTCGTAGAACAGGAACTGGGCCGGATTGTCCCTGGCGCGCGAGATCAGGAACAGCTTGACGCCGTCCTCGCGCTGCGCCTCCGGCAGGAAGCGGTCGAGGATCGCGGCGACCTTGTCGGCCTCGCCGGGCTTGGCCTGCCATTGCGCGACGACGAGCAGGCCGCCGCCGTCGACGGCGTCGCTGAGGGATTTCTGCGTGGCATAGTGGTTCATGGTCCTTGCTCCTTGCTGCTGGGCTTGAGATGACGCCGCCGCCCATGGCGAGAGATAGATCGCCAGGACGGCGCCGAAGGCCCGGATCACCGACCTGCGGCTGAACGCGCGCGGCACCGGCCGCTGATGTGTCGATCGCATGCTTGTCTCCATCGGTTGGCCTCGATCGCGATCGGTGCAAGCTTGTAGCGAGGGCCTGCCGGCTTTGGTTCGCCGCTGATCGAAGTGTCGATGTCGTGAACGCTTCGATCATGATCGAAGCGTTGCGGTCGCCCGTGCAGGATCCCCGATCGCACCTGCGATGATCGCCGGCGTCACGCCGCATTTGATTTTGGCGGCGAATTTCGCTACCGCCTTTTCCCGTGGATACGCTCAGGGTCAGAGACGCCAAAGACGTCGAAGAGGTGGTGCGCGCGGCGATTGCCAACGAGCAGCCGCTCGAGATCATCGGTCATGGCAGCAAGCGCAGCATTGGCCACACGATGGCGACCAACGCCGTGCTCGACCTCTCCGCGCTGAATGCCGTCACCTCCTACGAACCCAACGAGCTGATCGTCACGCTCCAGGCCGGCGCCCCGCTGGCCGACGTGCTGTCGCTGATCGATGCCAAGAACCAGCAATTCGCCTTCGAGCCGATGAACACCGCGCCGCTGCTCGGCACGCCGGTATCAGGCACCATCGGCGGCATGATTGCGGCCGGCCTCGCCGGTCCGCGGCGGATCAAGGCGGGCGGGGCGCGCGATCACCTGCTCGGGGCGCACGCCGTCTCCGGTTTCGGCGACAGCTTCAAGACCGGCGGCAAGGTGGTGAAGAACGTCACCGGCTACGACCTCTGCAAGCTGCTGGCGGGGTCCTGGGGCACGCTGTCGGTGATGACCGAGGTCACGCTCAAGGTGATGCCGAAGCCGGAAGCGGAGCGGACGCTGCTGCTGCGCGGGCTCGACGATGCCGCCGCCAACAAGGCGATGACCGCGGCGCTCGGCTCGCCCTTCGACGTCTCCGCCGCCGCGCATCTGCCGAAATCGGCGTTCCGGGCGAAGACCGACGGGCTTGGCGACATCGCCAGCCAGGGCGAAGCGCTGACCGTGCTGCGGCTCGAGGGCATCACGGCGTCCGCCGCGCACCGCGCAGGCTCGCTGCGCGAATTGCTGGCGCCGTTCGGCACCGCGACGCTGGTCGAGGATGCGGCCTCCGCCGCATTGTGGGCCACGATCCGCGACGTCCTGCCGTTCGCGGCCGGCGGTGCAATTGGGGCCTGGCCGGTGTGGCGGATCGTTTGTCCGCCGGCTTCCGGCGCGGCGCTCGGGACCCAGCTGGTGCGCGAGACCGGTGGCGACATCATCTACGATTGGGGCGGCGGCTTGATCTGGGCCGCGCTGCCGCCGAAGGCCGATGCGCATGCCTCGGCCGTGCGCCGGCGCGCGGATGCGGTCGGCGGGCACGCCACGCTGATCCGGGCGGCCGAGGACGTCAGGCGCGGTGTGGACGTGTTCCATCCGCAGGCGCCCGGCGTCGCCGCGCTGAGCGATCGGGTCCGCGCCAGTTTCGATCCGAAAACAATTCTCAATCGGGGCCGGCTGACGCGGGGCGCTGCGGCATGAAGACCGAATTCTCACTGGCGCAGCTCGCCGACCCCGACATCGCCGAAGCCGACAAGATCCTGCGCGCCTGCGTCCATTGCGGCTTCTGCACTGCAACCTGTCCGACCTATGTGCTGCTCGGCGACGAGCTCGATAGCCCGCGCGGCCGCATCTACTTGATCAAGGAGATGCTGGAGAAGGACCAGACCCCGACGGCCGAGGTGGTCAAGCATGTCGACCGCTGCCTGTCGTGTCTGTCCTGCATGACGACCTGCCCCTCAGGGGTGAACTACATGCATCTCGTCGACCAGGCCCGGGTCCGGATCGAGCAGCGCTATCAGCGGCCGCTGACCGAGCGGCTGTTGCGCCAGGTGCTGGCCTTTGTCCTGCCGAATCCGCAGCTCTTCCGCACCAGCATGTGGCTGGCGCGGCTCGCCCGTCCGCTTGCCGTATTCCTGCCGACGCCGCGGCCGTCGGCGACGCCCGGCCTGATTCCGCGCCTCAAGGCGATGCTGGCGCTGGCGCCGAACCGTCTGCCGTCGCCGGGCCCGCTCCCGGGCAGCGTGTTCGCGGCACTCGGCAAGAAGCGCGGCCGGGTCGCGCTGTTGCAGGGCTGTGCCCAGCAGGTGCTGGCGCCGCGCATCAACCAAGCCGCCATCAGCCTCCTCACCCGCCACGGCATCGAGGTTGTCCTGGTCCGGGACGAGCAGTGCTGCGGCGCGCTGACCCATCATCTGGGCAACGACCAGGATGCGTTGGCGCGGGCCCGCGCCAACGTCGCGGCGTGGCGAAAGGAAGCGGCTGGCGAGGGGCTCGACGCCATCCTGGTGACGGCTTCCGGCTGCGGCACGGTGATCAAGGACTACGGCTATCTGCTGCGCGAGGACACGGCGTTCGCCGCCGATGCAGCGCAGGTGTCCGCGCTCGCCAAGGACATCACCGAATACGTTGCCGGCCTCGGGCTCGCGACCACTACGCGACAGGACAACATCGTCGTCGCCTATCACTCCGCGTGTTCGTTGCAGCACGGCCAGAAAATCACGGGCCTTCCGAAAGAATTGCTTTCCAAGAATGGATTCGTGGTGAAAGATGTGCCGGAGAGCCATTTGTGTTGCGGCTCGGCGGGGACCTACAACATTCTCCAGCCCGAGCTTGCGGGCCGGTTGCGCGACCGCAAGGTGGCCAACATCGCAAGCGTCAAGCCGGACATGATTGCCGCGGGCAATATCGGCTGCATGGTGCAGATTGCCAGTGGCACGTCAGTTCCGGTCGTACACACGATTGAGCTTCTTGATTGGGCTACGGGCGGGTCGCGGCCGGCACTGAACGCGTCGAGCTGAACTTTCCTCCCGAGGTGACGGCTGAAGGCGCCCGATCGACCATTGTTCGGCGGCAACAGGAGGACCACGATGGCGAAAGCGAAGAAGAAGAAAAGCAAGAAGGCCAAAAAGGCCAAGAAGGCTGTAGCGGCGAAGAAGACCGCGAAGAGGGCAGCCAAGAAGTCCGCGAAAAAGTCTGCCAAGAAGGCTGTGAAGAAATCTGCCAAGAAGGCCGCCCCGAAGAAGGCCGCCAAGAAGGCTGCGAAGAAGTCGGCCAAGAAGGCTGCCAAGCCGGCTGCGCCGAAGAAGGCCGCAAAGAGAGCGGCACCGAAGAAGGCGAAGGCAGCTCCTGCGCCGAAGCCGTCAGCGCCGGTGGCAGCTCCGGCTCCGGAGCCCGCCGCCGAGACAAGCTGGGCGATGCCTTCGTCTTCTGCGGAGCCGACGCCGGCCGAGGAGCAAAGTTAGGCCCCAAGGTTAGGGTCCAAGTCAGGTCCAAGGTGAGGGCAAAGGCTGGGTCCGTCCCGACGACAACGACCGACAACAGGAAGGCCGCGGCGGTGACGCTGCGGCCTTTTTGCATCGTCACAATGGTCGCGGTCGGGTTGTCGTTTCTCGCGTCAGTCCGATTCGTGGTGCAGGCACCACTGCACCGGCGGCTCCCGTATTAATCCGGGCGGCTCTGCGCACTTTGGAATGCAAATAATGTGATCGAGAAGCAACACAGGCGGACAACCTTCTGTGGAATCGTCAGAACGCCCAAAAAGTCGGCAGATGCCCGTGATTTTTGCTTCACGGTTCGCATCCTCCCAGCCAGATTGTCGCGGTAACGAAATTTTGCAGTCAGGTCGTACGGCCCGGGGGGCTTCCGGGAAACCGACTGTGTGGAACTGGTGATGGGGATTGAAATGAAAAAAGTGGCTTTGTTGGCAACGGCGCTGGCAATGGTGACGGGTTCGGCTTTCGCGGCAGACATGCCGGTCAAGGCTCTGAAGGCCCCGCCGCCACCCGCCTTTGACCCCTGGGATGTCGCCTTCGGCGCCGGCATCATGAGCGATTACATCTTCCGCGGCGTCACTCAGTCTAACCACAATCCGTCGGTCGCCGCCTATTTCGAGCCGCGCTACAACGTCAACAAGGACCTCCAGCTTTACGTCGGTGCGTCCGCGGAAAGCATCTCGTTCCCGAACCGCGCCGCGGCTGAAGTCGACATCTACGGCGGTATCCGCCCGACCTTCGGCATGTTCGCCTTCGACTTCGGTATCTGGGGCTACCTTTATCCGGGTGGAAGCTGCTTCGGTTCGCAGGGCACCCTCGCCCAGGGCAATTGCGGCACCGGCCTCGACAATTCGCAGGGCGCGATCGGCCTTCCGATCAACGGCAACTTCGCCAAGAAGGACGCAAGCTTCTACGAAGTCTATGCCAAGCTGAACCTCAACATCAACGATCAGTGGGTCGTTGGTTTCAACGAGTACTATTCGCCGAACTTCCTGAACCTCGGCGCCTGGGGTAACTACGCCTCGATCACCGCCAAGTGGACCGCGCCGAGCACCACGTTCGGTGCCAGCGGCGTCGGCATGTATGTGTCGGGTGAATTCGGCCGTCAGTGGCTCGGCACCTCGGACATCTTCTACGGTATTGCCGGCGACCCGCTGTACTCCAACGGCATCAAGGAGCCGAGCTACAACACCTGGAACATCGGCGTCGGCTTCACCTACAAGGTGTTCACGCTCGATCTGCGCTACTACGACACCGACCTCTCGAAGGGTAACTGCAACGCCTTCACCAGCGACTTCTCGGCCACCAACTCCAGCCCTGGTTTCGTGACGCCGATCAATGGCGGCGCGAACGCGGCCACGGCGTTCGGCTCCAACTGGTGCAGCGCGGCCGGCGTCGCCAAGCTCTCGGTCGACCTGACGGCGATGACCAACCTGAAGTAAGTTTCTTCCCGAGACGACCTAACGAGGGCGGCAGAGCGATCTGCCGCCCTTTTGCTTTGGACTTGTGGTTTGGGCTTGGGCTCGTCTGCGAGAGCGCGCGGCCTGCATGGTTCGAGACGCGCCGCAAGGCGGCGCTCCTCGCCGTGAGGGTTGAGGATCTTGCCGCGATTACAAACCTCATCCCGAGCAGCCCGCCGGAGGCGGGCGTCTCGAAGGATGGCTGCAACGAAGGTCCTGTCGAGGTTAGCCTCAGGCCTGGTGTGCCACCTCAACTCGCCGCGGTCGGCTCCTTCTCGGCCGCCGCACCGTCCTTGCCGAGAACGTGGATCTCACCGTCCTTCACCAATGCCACCTTGCGGGTGTGGAAGGCGTCGAGCGTCGAGCGGTGGCCGATCGAGACGATGGTGGCGTGCGGCAGCTTCTCCGTCAGCAGCCGGTACAGCCGGGCCTCGGATGGTTCGTCGAGCGACGCCGTGGCCTCGTCGAGGAACAGGTAATCCGGCACGTGCAGCAGGGCGCGCGCCAGCCCCAGGCGCTGCTGCTCGCCGAGCGACAGCGTCCGGTTCCAATGGCCTTCCTCGTCGAGCCGTTTTGCCAGCCGCGGCATGCCGACCGAGTTGAGCGCTTCCGCGATCTTCTCGGGCGTGATCGTGCCATGCGCGGCGGGGTAGATCACGGCGTCGCCGAGCGGGCCGATCGGAAAATACGGCCTCTGGGGGAGCATCATCAGCCTTGCCTTCTCGGGAATGGCGATTGCCCCGGTGCCGAAGGGCCAGATGCCGGCGATGGCCCGGAACAGCGTCGACTTGCCGGAACCGGAAGGTCCCGTCACCAGCACCCGCTCCGCCGGCTCGACCATGAAGGCATCCGCGCTGACCAGGGGTTCACCGTTCGGCAGCTTCACCAGCAACTGCCCAAGCGTGATTGCCTTGCCGTTCGAGGGCGCAACGCCGATGGTCGGCTCGCGCGCCGCGATGTTGGCAGCGGAGCTGACCGACATCTCGAAGCCGTCGAGACGGGCGACGATCGCGCGCCACTCGGCCAGCGAGCGGTAGGCCGTCACGAAGAAAGACAGCGCATCCTGCACGCTGCCAAACGCCGAGCCGGTCTGCATCATGTCGCCGAGCTGGATGCGTTTGGCGAAGTAGGCCGGAGCAACTACGACGTAGGGAAAGATCGTTGCAGCCTGACCGTAGCTTGCCGTGAAGGCGGTGAGGCGCTTGGTCCGGCTCATGATCGCGTACCAGTTGGCGATGACGAAGCCGAAGCGGCGCAGGAGATGCCCTTGCTCCGCGCTCTCACCTTTCAACAGAGCGATCTGCTCGGAATTTTCGCGCACGCGGATCAGGTTGAAGCGGAAGTCAGCCTCGAACCGCTGCTGCTCGAAATTGAGGTTGATGAGCGGTGCGCCGATCCAGTGCGTCAGCCCCGTCCCCAGGATCGCGTAGACCAGCGCGCACCAGACCAGAAAACCCGGGATGACGAAATCGGTGCCGTAGATGTGCAGGGGGGCCTTGTTGGACAGACCCCAGAGGATGACGACGAACGAGGCCAGCGTCACGATCGACGACAGCAGACCGAGGCCAAGGACGAGCGTTTGCTCGACGAAGTTCTTGACGTCCTCGGTAATGCGCTGGTCCGGGTTGTCGGCCGGGTCGCCCTTGAGCTGCATGCGGTAGTGCGTGGCGCTGTCGAGCCATTCGCCGAGATAGTGTTGAGTCAGCCATCGCCGCCAGCGAATCTGGAGCCACTGGTTCAGGTAAAGCTTGTAGACGGCCAGTGCGACGTAGGTGAAAGCAAGGCCGAGGAAGATCCAGACCTCCATGACGAACTCGTTGAGATCGTAGGCCTGGAGTGCGCTGTAGAACCGGTTCTGCCATTGATTGAGCAGCACGTTGATCGCCACCAGCGTCAGCTCCATCGCGATGACGACGCCGAGCAGGCCGCGGCCGGCCCATTTGTCCTCGGACCGGAAATAGGGGATGGCGATTCGCCAGACTGTCGCGAGCGTGGCGCTGATGTTCTTCACAGAGCTCTGTCTCCTGAGGGGATGTGCACAACGCCCATGGGCCAAATGGCTGAGGCAACGGCAGCGCGCTTAGACTAAAGTCGCAAGTTCAGCAATTTGCGTTGGCTTGTCGCAGCTTGCAACCCTAGCATGGGCACAACGGCGCGGGGTGGGGGCCTCCGGGACTTCGCGGGCTTGTGAGCGGACGGGAACCGCCGCACTCGCGAGGAATTCGCGTCCAGCTCGGGGGTTATCGCTTCCAGCGTCAAGCAGGTTCGGCTGTCCACGCGGGCCGCCTGCCGCAACAGGCGTGGGGGAGGAAGACCATGTGGAATCAAGTCTATGACCCGCTGCACAGTCCAGTGCTGTCGACGATCGCTGCGGCGGTGCCTGTCGTCACACTGCTGGTCCTGATCGCGAGCGGCCGCGTCAAGGCGCATATCGCGGCCATCATCGCTGTGATCCTGACCAACCTGATCGCTATCTTTATCTTCACCATGCCGACAGGCATGTCGCTTCGCGCTTCAGCCCTCGGCGTCGTCGCCGGCTTCTTCCCGATCGGCTGGATCGTGTTGAACGTTATCTTTCTCTATCAGATCACGGTTGCAACCGGCCAATTCGAGTTATTGAAGCGCGCGGTCGGCGGCGTCACGGAGGATCGGCGCCTGCAGCTATTGCTGATTGCGTTCTCCTTTGGTGCCTTCTTTGAAGGCGCCTCTGGCTTCGGTACGCCGGTCGCCATCACGGGCTCTGTCCTGATCGGGCTTGGCTTCTCGCCGCTCGCGGCCTCCGGTCTGTCGCTGATCGCCAACACCGCGCCGGTTGCCTATGGCGCGCTGGGCACGCCGATCCAGGGCCTTGCCTCGGTCACCGGGCTTGACCCCTACATCCTCGGCGCGATGGTCGGACGGCAGTTGCCGGTCTTCTCGCTGATCGTCCCGTTCTGGGTGGTGTGGGCGTTCGCGGGCTGGAAGGGCATGAAGGACATCTGGCTGGCGATCCTCGTCACCGGCGTATCGTTTGCGATCCCGCAATTCGTGATCTCGAATTACATCAATCCCTGGATCGTCGATATCGGCGCTTCGCTGATCTCGATGGGTTGTCTAATTCTGTTCCTTAGGGTCTGGCAGCCGCAGCAGCTTTGGCTGTCGCCGGCGCTGCGAGGCAGGGACGAATCGGCCGCGACCATGGCCAAGCCGGCGTCGATGGACAGAACCCCGCTCACGCAACGCGAACTCTGGACCGCCTTGCTCCCATGGATCATCGTCTGCGTCGTCATGTTGATCTGGGGCAACGGTGCGTTCAAGAGCTGGGCGAACTCCATCTTCACCGTGAACTATCCAGTTCCGGATCTGCACAACATGATCAATAAGGTACCGCCCGTGGCGGCGAAGCCGACTCCTGAGGGCGCGGTGTTCGCATTCACATATCTGTCGTTCACCGGCACGGGCATGCTGATCGCGGCAATCATTTCCGCGGCTTTGGCCGGTTTTTCGCCGGCGAGGATGATCGTGGAATATGGCCGTACGATTAGGCTGTGCGCGATCTCGCTGATCACGATCTCGGCGATGCTTGCCATCGGCACGCTCACCCGTCTCTCGGGTGTCGACGCAACGCTCGGCCTCGCCTTCGCCGCAACTGGCGTGCTCTATCCCTTCTTCGGCACGCTGCTCGGCTGGTTGGGCGTGGCGTTGACCGGATCGGATACCGCCTCGAACATCCTTTTCGGCAACCTTCAGAAGATCACATCCGAGCAGCTCGGGCTGTCGCCGGTCCTGATGGCCGCGGCGAACTCGTCCGGCGGCGTGATGGGCAAGATGATCGACGCGCAGTCGATCGTGGTCGCCTCCACCGCCACCAACTGGTACGGCCACGAGGGCACCATCCTGCGCTTCGTGTTCTGGCATTCGATCGTGCTCGCCTGCCTCGTCGGTGTGCTCGTGACGTTGCAGGCCTATGTCTGGCCGTTCACGGCGATGGTGCTGAAGTAGCAGGCCACGCCACGCTTCAACGCAAATCCCCGCAGGGCTTCGCCGCCTTGCGGGGATTTTTGCATCCGAAGCATGATCCGGAAAAGTGCGAAGCGGTTTTCCGAAAAGATCATGCTCAAACAACAATCTGAAGCGCGATGACGATTCGTCCCAATCTCATCGCGCTTTAGCCTCCGCGAACCTTCTCAACGGCGTCGCCGTCTTATAGAAGGTGCCGCAAATCAGCTCGGTCGAGAGGTCTCATGGTTTCGCTCAAGCAGACGATGTGTTTGGCGGTTGCAATGCTGGCGATGTCCACGCTCGCGCGTGCAGAGGACGGTTTTCCGTTCGGTACCGAGATGACGCTGGAGGCCCTGCCGCAGCCGGGCTCGAAGCGGATTCCGAACATCGAGATCGGCAACAATGGCGAAGTCGTGCTGGAGCTCTGGTGCAAGGGCGGCAAGGGCCAGTTCTCGGTCGCCGGCAATACGGTGATCTTCGTCCCCGGCCAGATCCAGGACCGTTCCTGCCCGCCAGCCAGGGCGCAGGCCGACGACGAACTCGTCGCAGCGCTGGGCAGCGTTGAGACCTGGAAGCGTCAGGGCGACGTGCTGACGCTGATCGGCCCCAAGCCGCTGCGCTTCAGGACGACGGGGAATTGAGGCGCACTCGCTGTCGTGCCCCGGCTTGACCTGGCTTGACCGCGGCACCCAGTACGCCGCGGCCTCTCGATTCAACCACAACTGTCTCGGAGTACTGGATCGCCCGGTCCCGGCTCCGCCAAGGCTGCGCCGGGCCACGAGGGTGCTCGGCCGGCGAAGCTTTAGCGAAGACGGCAAGCCGGGCGATGACGGCGAGAGTGGGTGTCTGCGCCTACTTCCACACCGACTTGTCGGCGTCCCAGCGCTGGCCCTTCAGCTCCTTGGCGAGCGCCTCGATTGAGCCGTTGTCGTCGGGCTGATCGCCTTCCTCGTCGGCCGAAGCGTCATCCGAGAGGTTGAGCTTGGCGCCGCTGCTCTCATCGGCGGTCGTGGTCGAGGGGCTGCCGATCCAAAGCATCAGTTTGTCGGTCGCGCCGGGCTTGTCGGGCGAGATGAGGCCTGCAACTTCGATCGTGTCGGTGAGCTCGAGTGCCGGAAAATCCTGGTTCGGCCGCTTGAAGACGAGCTTGAGCTTGCCGGTGGCCGGGTTGAAGCCGTGCGAGACCTGCTTTGCTGCAAGTGTCCTGCTCAGCACGCCGGCGACGGCTGAGGCGAGCTTGTCCCGGCTGATCTTGTCGCCGTCGCGCCAATCGGCCGCGGCAAAGCGGATGGTGCGGTCCATCTCGGTCATGCCCGCGGTCCAGCCCGCCGCGGTGACGCCGGGCATCGCCTTGAACTTTGCCAGCAGCGCACCGGCGCGTTCCGGATCAACCGACATGTTGATGGTCTGCTCGCCGGCGCGCAGCGCGTCGCAGCCGACGGTCAGGCTCGCCAGCGTCACCTCGACGTCCTGGCCCTTCAGGCTCTTGAGGAACTCGGTCGCCGCATCCAGCTTGATCTTGACCGCGATCGCTTCCGGCGAGACGTCGGTGAAATCCTTCGGCTGCGGCGTGATGCCGTCGTCGGAGGTCTGGTTGTCCTGGAATTCCTTCTCGCTGAGATCGGAATTGTCGGGCGAGGTGACCTCGGTCACGGCCTGGCCGATCGCGATCTGGCCGCGGAACTCGAACGTGTCGCCGGCCTGTTTGCGCAGCAGCTTGACGGTGACGGGCGCCTTCTCGCCGAGGCTCTGCGTCGTACCCGTCAGGTTCTGGCCCGCGACCTGGAGATTGACGACGAAGCGGTCCTTGCGGTCGGAATTTTTTGCGATGGGATAGCAGACGTCGAGCACGGCCGCCGTCACCGTCTTGCCCTGCCGCGTCTCCTTCAGGATCACGTCGGCATTGCCGTCCATCAGGCCGTCGATCGAGGTGAAATAGCGGGTCTCCATCCCGCCCGGCGCCGTGGCCTTCGGCGACAGCTTCATCTGGGCGGATGCGACATCGGGCGAGACGGCAAGCAGGGCCGCCAAAAGGGCTGTCGAACAAACCAGAAGCGCACGCATCGATGAATCCTCGCGCAATCGAATCGGCGCGCCACCGTAGTGGGTTTTGGCCGCCGGTTGAATTGGAAAGCAGAAGGGGCAGGGTCGGCAAAAAAGAAGGCCGCCCGGAGGCGGCCTTCGCAACATTGTAACGGAACGGAGGCTTAGAAGCCGCCCATGCCGCCGCCGCCCGGCATGGCGGGCGGAGCTTCCTTCTTCGGCGTTTCGGCGACCATGGCCTCGGTGGTCACCAGCAGGCCGGCCACGGACGAGGCGTCCTGCAGCGCGGTGCGGACCACCTTGGCGGGATCGATGATGCCCTTCTCGACCATGTCGACATAGTCCTCGTTCTGGGCGTCGAAGCCGAAGGTCTCGGACTTGTTCTCCAGGATCTTGCCGACCACGATCGAGCCTTCCACGCCCGCGTTCTCGGAGATCTGGCGGATCGGGGCTTCCAGCGCCTTCAGCACGATGTTGATGCCGGCCTGGACGTCGGCATTGGCGTTGGTGAGACGGCCCACGGCCTTCTTGGCGCGCAGCAGCGCGACGCCGCCGCCGGGGACGATGCCTTCCTGCACCGCGGCGCGGGTGGCGTTGAGCGCGTCCTCGACGCGGTCCTTCTTCTCCTTGACCTCGATCTCGGTCGCGCCGCCGACGCGGATCACCGCGACGCCGCCGGCGAGCTTGGCGAGGCGCTCCTGGAGCTTCTCACGGTCGTAGTCCGAGGTGGTCTCCTCGATCTGGGCCTTGATCTGGCCGACGCGGGCCTCGATCTCCGGCTTCTTGCCGGCGCCCTTGACGATCGTGGTGTTCTCCTTGTCGATCACGACCTTGCCGGCACGACCGAGCATCTTCACGGTGACGTTCTCGAGCTTGATGCCGAGGTCTTCGGAGATGAGCTGGCCGCCGGTGAGGATCGCGAGGTCCTCGAGCATGGCCTTGCGGCGGTCGCCGAAGCCCGGCGCCTTGACGGCGGCGACCTTGAGGCCGCCACGCAGGCGGTTGACGACCAGGGTGGCCAGCGCCTCGCCCTCGACGTCCTCGGCGATGATGACGAGCGGCTTGCCCGACTGCACCACGGCTTCCAGCACCGGCAGCATGGCCTGCAGGCCGGACAGCTTCTTCTCGTGCAGGAGGATGTAGGCGTCCTCGAGCTCGGCGGTCATCTTCTCGGCGTTGGTGACGAAGTAGGGCGACAGATAGCCGCGGTCGAACTTCATGCCCTCGACGATGTCGACCTCGGTGTCGAGCGACTTGTTCTCCTCGACGGTGATGACGCCCTCGTTGCCGACCTTCTGCATCGCCTGGGCGATCATCTTGCCGATGGCTGCATCGCCGTTGGCCGAGATGGTGCCGACCTGGGCGACCTCGGAGGAGGCGGCGACCGGCTTGGCGCGCTTCTCGATGTCCTTGATGACGGCCGTAACCGCGGTGTCGATGCCGCGCTTGAGGTCCATCGGGTTCATGCCGGCGGCAACCGCCTTGGCGCCTTCGCGCACGATGGCCTGGGCTAGCACGGTCGCGGTGGTGGTGCCGTCGCCGGCGGTGTCGTTGGTCTTGGAGGCGACTTCGCGCAGCATCTGCGCGCCCATGTTCTCGAACTTGTCCTCGAGCTCGATCTCCTTGGCGACGGTGACGCCGTCCTTGGTGATGCGGGGTGCGCCGAAGCTCTTCTCGATGACGACGTTGCGGCCCTTCGGACCGAGCGTCACCTTGACGGCGTTGGCGAGAATGTCGACGCCGCGCAGCATGCGTTCGCGCGCGTCTCCGGAAAACTTGACGTCTTTGGCAGCCATTTCTTCAATCCCTCGTGTTTCGTGACGTGTCTACTGCTTGCGGAATGACCGAATGCCCGGATCGCGCGATCCGGGCATGACATTCAGCGGCTGTTCAGGCTGACGGCCTTAGGCCATGACACCCATGATGTCCGACTCCTTCATGATCAGGAGCTCTTCGTTGTCGATCTTGACCTCGGTGCCCGACCACTTGCCGAACAGCACGCGGTCGCCGACCTTGAGATCGATCGGGATCAGCTTACCGGCCTCGTCGCGGCCGCCGGGGCCGACGGCGACGACCTCGCCCTGGGACGGCTTTTCCTTGGCGGTGTCCGGAATGATGATGCCGCCCTTGGTCTTTTCCTCGGCGTCGATACGTTTGACCACGACACGGTCATGCAGCGGACGAAATTTGGATTTAGCCATGACGTTTCCCTTTGGAGGCTCGCTTCGGAAGGAATGGAAGTGGGTAGGGGCGGCGTCCGTCCACCCTCTTGCCGAGGATCGAACGGCGCGCTTAGCAATCGGGCTTTCCGAGTGCTAATAGTGCGCCCGGAAATATGGCTTGGCCGCGATCCTGTCAAGCAAGGGTGGTTAAGCGATTGGTGAGGCGGATATAGGATCGTGTCTAGAGAAACTTATTGGTCGCGCTGGCGTATAAAGGACGTCATTGCTCCGACAGCGGTTTTGCGCTTGGCTGCAGGAGGGATGCGGTCGGGGTCTCATTTGGGGGACGGTTTGCTCGGGGGAATGTCATGATCAGTTCAGCTCACGCACGCACGGTTGCCAATCTGGCGGCCGCCTCTTGCCTGGCGCTGCTGCTTGGCGCCTGCGGCGGCGGTATGAGCCTGCCGTCCTTCTCGTCGTCTTCGCCGCCGCCCGAGGCCGAGCCCGGCACCGGCCCGGAAATGCCGGCGAGCATCCGCGCCGACGAGATCGTCGGCCGCTGGGGTCTCGCCTCGTTCCAGAACCCGGCCGACCGCGCCCGCACCGAGGCCGCGGCCCGATCGCAGTGCAAAAATCCTTACGTGATCACCGCCGGTTCCTCCGGCGGCGTGATCATGCATCTCGCCGACCAGGCGACGCCGCAGGAGCTGCGCCTGAAGGGCTCGCCCAGCGGCAAGAACTACATCGGACCGGCGGGTCCCACCCCCGGCGAGCAGGACCGCGAGATCGTCTCCTTCGACGGCCGCGTCCTGATCACCCGCTTCATCGACAAGGACGCCGCCACCCGCTACGGCAACATGGTCTACGTCCGCTGCGCGCCGAGGGCGTGATCGGGGTTCGGCTCTAACCCGCGTCATTGCGAGCGTAGCGAAGCAATCCAGACTGTCTCGGCGGAGGCAGCCTGGATTGCTTCGTCGCTTCGCTCCTCGCAATGACGAGGAACAAAAAAGCCGGCTTTCGCCGGCGTTTTGTTTTTCCGTAGTGTCGCGCCCGATCAGTCGAACAGCGCGTCGATGTCGTCCTGCGAGGCGTGGCCGACGTCGCCGGCGAGCTTGGGGCCGTTGAGGAGCTTTTCGTCGTCGCTGCGGGTGTCGGCCGGCGCGGGCACATGGGCCTTGATCGCGTCGACGCCGCCCCAGATCTCCATCATCGCATTGATGTGCTGCTCGATGAACTTCATCGTGGTCATGACCTTGCTGATGCGCTGGCCGGTCAGGTCCTGGAAGTTGCAGGCTTCGAAGATCGAGATGACGCGTTCCTGGATGTCGTCGGCGAGCCGCTTCTGCTGGTCGGCCGATTGCACCTTGGACATCGCGCTGGCCGCCTGGTCGATCGATTCGGCGGCTTCGAGAATCTGCTGGGTCGCCTGCTCGGTACCGCCGACGACCGCGCCGAGCTCGCCATTGACCTTGGCCATTTCGCCGCCGTCGAAGCTCTTGCCGTGCAGCGTCGCGATCTCGCGCTTGGTGCGGTCGATGGCGTCGTGGATGAGGTCGAGCTCGACCTTCAGCTTCTCGCACTGCTCGATCTGCGCCCGGTAGGTATCGAGCATGGTACGAGCCTCGGAGAGCTCGTGGGCAGTGGAGGCGTCGATCGCCGCCATGGCTGCGCTGCCGGACAAGGGCACAGTGCCCTTCGCCATCTGTGCGCGGATCGCACGCAGCTCCGCCATGATCTCATTATGCATCGGCGCAGCCTCCTCAATCATTTCGGGGCTGGGCATCTCGCCGACAATAGCCTCTTCGACACGAAAACGTTTGCGGTGAATAGCCATCAGGAACTCCCCCCACCTCACTCACGCGTCTTTGTAGGCAGAAGCAATTTAACACGAGGTTCACAGCGGGAACTGTTGCGCGGCCGCACGCGACGGCACGAAAAGAAGCGATTAACCATGGGCCTGCGGCGTTCATCGAAAATAAACGCTGATCGCCAAATTGCACCCTCGCTCGCGACGTGGTGAATCGAAACGGCTGATACGTTTACCAAACAAAACGGCTTTTGCTCTTTATTGACCACGTCGCGGTCGCCGATCAGCCATCGGCTCTGCACGACGCATGTGATCTAGACGAAACAGTACAGAGTACGTCGATGTTCAAGAAAATGTCTGTCGCGCTGCTCGGCAGCGCTTGCACCTTCATTGCCGGCGCGAGCAGCGCCAGCGCCTTCGACAATAGTGTGCCGAACGATCCGCCTGCGGTGCTCTACCAGCCGCAGGTGCCGCCGGCGCCGGTGCGCGTCGCCTCCAATGCGAATATGGGCGGCGGCTTCATCGAGTTCCTGTTCGGTGACGGTCCCGGCCGCGGCCCGGCCTACGCGCCGCAGCAGCCGGTCTATCAGCAGCAGCCCGGCTATTACGACCAGCGCCGCCTGCCACCGATGGGCGAGCCGCAGATGCAGGGTGGATATCAGCAAGGCGCAGGTCTCCAGCAGGAGGCGGTCGATCCGCGCCAGCGTCCGTTCGATCCGAGATTCGAGAAGCAATCCGTCGACTATAGCGGCAAGGAAACTGCCGGTACCATCGTGGTCGATACGCCGAACAAATTCCTCTATCTGGTCGAGGGCAACGGCCGGGCGATGCGCTACGGCATCGGCGTCGGCCGTCCCGGCTTCACCTGGTCTGGCGTGAAGTCGATCACGGCCAAGCGGGAATGGCCGGACTGGACGCCGCCGGCGGAAATGATCGCGCGCCGGCCCGACCTGCCCCGGCACATGGAAGGCGGCCCGGAAAATCCGCTCGGCGCGCGCGCGATGTATCTGGGCTCGACGCTCTACCGCATCCACGGCTCCAACGAGCCCTGGACCATCGGCACCAACGTCTCCTCAGGCTGCATCCGCATGCGCAACGAGGACGTCATCGACCTCTATGGCCGCGTCAATGTCGGCACCAGGGTCGTGGTGATGTGAGCGCCTGACGTTCGACATGAAAACGGCCGCCTCCCGGGCGGCCGTTTTTGTTTGCAGCGCTATCGAGCAGCCTTACGCGTAATCGCTGCCGCCATCGTCTCCGCCGCCGAAATCGCTATCGTCGTCGGCCATGTCCATATTGCCGTCGTCGTGGTCGTTGTCGTCGTAGTTCTGATCGTTGTTGTTGTCCCGGTCGTTCGACGCCTGGTCGGCGAAGCCCTGGCGGGAACCGTCGTCGCGGTCGCGGTTGGAGCCGATGTCGTTGACACCGGCATCGCGCGCAAGCGAGCCGCCGGACTGGTCGCTGCCGCCCCAGGGACTTCCACCAGCACTGCGGTCGCCGAGCGCGTTGGTGTCGCCGAAGGCCTGCTGGTGCGATCCGCCCATCATGCCGCGGATGCTGGAGAGCAGCAGCGAACCGCCGACGACGCCGGCCGCGGCCGCCGCCGCGGTGCCGAGGAACGAGCCGCCGCCACCGCCCATCGGCGGGGCGCCATAGCCCTGACCCGGAGCTTGACCCGGGCCTTGGCCGTAGGCCTGTCCATAAGGGGGCGGCGCGCCGTAGCCGGGCTGCGTCTGCTGCATGGCCTGACCAGTGTTCCAGACCGACCGCGCGTCACGCGGCGGCACGTTCGGAACCGAGCCGCGCGAGGGGCCTCCGCCGAACAGGCTATCGCGCATGGTATCGAGGAAGCCGCCGGACTGCGCCTGCTCGGGCGCATGGGCCGCTTCCAGCTCCTGGATGCGGTTATGGGCGCGCTTCAGCGCTTCGTCCTGCAACAGCGTGGTCTGCACCAGCGCGTAGACCGCGCCAGGGGCCTTGCGCAGGCCATCGGAGATCGCGGCGATCGCATCGGGATCGCGCGGTGCATTTTCCAGTTTCGAAAGCCGGTCGAAAAGCTCGTCGACGAGCTGGCGTTCCTGCGGCGTCATGATCAGTCTCCCTCGCTCAAACCAAGCGCGAGGCAGATGTAGGGTTCCATTGTGGCCCCAACAGTGCCGGCCGGATTAAATTTCGGTATGCGACAAGCTGCCCGGCGGCATGTTTTCCGCCGGTTTCACCCCAGCGTGACGCCGCTGTCGGCGAGCAGGCGCGCAAACGCGTCGCCTGAGAGATAAGCGTGCTCGCGTTCGCGGACGTCCGTCATCGGATCGAGGCCGGTGAGGATGTCGTCGACGAAGCCGGGGTGGCACATCACGAGGCCGCCATCGGGGAGGCCTTGCAGAAACTGCCGCATCAACGCGCCGAAATCGGCCTCGCGCGTAAAATCATAGGCGCCGGCAAAGCCGGGATTGAAGCTGAGGCCGGCGCTGGCCGCGCGGCGGCGGAATTGCGCGCTCAGGATATCGAGCACCATGGCTTTCGGCGAGGCCAGCCGTTGAACGAGCGGCAGGTCGCGCCCGCCCTGGCGGACCCAGGCTTTGGGCGCGGCTTCGCTGACCGCATCGACAAAGCCGTCGCGCACCTGCGGATAGAGCTGCACATGCTGATGGCCGTCGACGAAGTCAGGCGCGCGCCCGAACGCTTCCGCGAACGCCGCCAGCTGCGCCTTGACCTCGTTGCGAACGAATTCGCGGTCGAGCCGGCGGGCAAGGCCGGCGCGCAGCAGCTTCGGGAACGGCATGAACATGTCGCCGTCCAGCGGTCGGAAATGCATGGTGAGCGGCCGGAACGGCGCCGACAATGTCACGTGCAGGCCGACCGCGCAGCGCGGGCTCGCTTTCGCCGCCGTCTGGAGTGCCTCGATCTCGCTGTGCTCGATCGCCGGTCCCACCATCATCACCGAGGTGGCATTGAGACGGCCGCGTTCGATCAGGTCGCGGATGGCGCGATTGACGCCCGGGCTGATGCCGTAATCGTCGGCGCAGAGCCAGATCCGCCGCAGGCCCGCGGCCGCGCTCATTCGGCGGCCGTCCTCTTCGAGGCGTCGTCGGCCTTCCCGGTCTCGAAATGCTTTTCGCTGTGCTCGGCGACGAAGTAGATCGGGCGCGCCTTCAGCTCGGACAGGATCTTGCCGATATATTCGCCGACGATGCCGATCATGATGAGCTGCACGCCGCCGATGGTCATCAGGCCGATCACGAGCGAGGGATAGCCGGGCACCTGCTTGCCCGTGGTCCAGACCTCCCAGAGGATCGAGAGGCCGAACAGGAAGGCGCCGCCGGCGAGGATCACGCCGAGCAGGCTGGCGAAGCGCAGCGGTGCCACCGAGAACGAGGTCACCCCTTCGATCGAAAGACCGAGCAGGCGCGCGGCGCTGAAGGTCGTCACACCATGGGTGCGCGGCGCCGGCTCGTAATCGACGCGGATCTGGCGGAAGCCGATCCAGCTCGCGAGGCCCTTGAAGAAGCGGTTGCGCTCCGGCAGCTGCCTGAGCGCTGCGACCGCGCGCGGCGACAGCAGGCGGAAGTCGCCGGCGTCTTCAGGGATCTTCTGGCGCGCGCCCCAATTGATCAGCGAATAGAACCCGCGCACGGCGACGCGGCGCAGGAAGGGCTCGTTGTCGCGATGCGCCTTGGCGGTATAGACGACGTCATAGCCGTCCTCGATCCAGTGCCGCACCAGCTGCTCGACCAGCATCGGCGGATGCTGGCCGTCGCCGTCCATGAACATCACGGCGCCGAGCCGGGCATGGTCGAGGCCGGCCATCAGCGCGGCTTCCTTGCCGAAATTGCGCGACAGCGACACCACCTGAACGTCGACCGCGTCGGCCGGCAGCGACCGGGCGATCGAGAGCGTCGCGTCCGCGCTGCCGTCGTCGACATAGACGACCTCGCAGGCGAGGCGATAGCGCTGCCGCAGCGTCTTGGCGAGATCGCAGATGCGCTGATGCAGGGCGGCGAGGCCCGCCGCCTCGTTGTAGACGGGGACGACAATCGACAACCCCTTCGCAGCGGCACTGGCCGCGGTGGTCGTCATGCCGGAAACGTCAGAGCCCAGCGTCATTGATCAAGGTTCCAGAGGCGTCCATGGTTCTCAGCAGCATATGGTAGCTGCCGTTTGCTGTCGCTACGCTGAACGGACCTGAGGCTCACTGCCGCAGGAATGCCTCGAGCTTCGCGAACAGCGGGTTCTCCCGGTCGAACACATAGTCGAGCGAAACCACCGAGACGGTCTCGGCGCCATGCTCGCGCAGGAAGCTCGCCAGCGCATAGAGCTGACCCGGCGGACAGTGCAGCGTCAGCATGCCCGACGAGGTCGGCCCGCCGAACGGGGCTTCGACGCCGAAGCGCTCGTGGGCTTC
This sequence comes from Bradyrhizobium sp. Arg816, assembly GCF_029989365.1. Lineage (GTDB taxonomy): Bacteria > Pseudomonadota > Alphaproteobacteria > Rhizobiales > Xanthobacteraceae > Bradyrhizobium. The sequence continues at coordinate 144,377 of NZ_JAPRAQ010000009.1, forward strand.
GCCGAGCAGGGCCGCGTCGCATTGCTTGAAGCGGGTGCGGACCTCGCGGTATTTGTTGGCCCGCGACCGTGCCGCGATGTGATCGAGGATGACGCGCGCGGTCTCCCGCGCCTGCGGTGTCCAGTCGGCATCCCTAGAGGCGACCAGATTGGCCTGGCTGCGCAGGATCACGCCGTCGTCGAGCACCCGCAGGCCATTGGCCGCGAGCGTCGTGCCGGTCGTGGTGATGTCGACGATCAGCTCGGCGCTGCCGGCCGCCGGCGCGCCTTCGGTTGCGCCCGCGCTTTCGACGATGCGGTAATCGGTGATGCCGTGGCTCTGGAAGAAGGTGCGGGTGAGGTTGATGAACTTGGTCGCCACCCGCATCCGCATGTGATGCTGCTCGCGGAAGCCGGTGGTGACGTCGTCGAGATCGGCCATGGTGCGGACGTCGATCCACGCCTGCGGCACCGCGACGACGACGTCGGCATTACCGAAGCCGAGCCCGTCGATCAGGGACACGCGCTTGTCGGCGTCCGCGATGTTCTCGCGCACCAGGTCTTCGCCGGTGACGCCGAGATGCGCAAAGCCGCGCGACAATTGCGAAGCGATCTCGCTCGCCGAGAGATAGGCGACCTCGACATTGTCGAGGCCTGCGAGCGTGCCGCGATAGTCGCGCGCGCCGCCGGCCTTCGACAGCTTGAGCCCGGCGCGGGCGAAGAACGCCTCGGTGTTTTCCTGCAGGCGGCCCTTGGAGGGAACGGCCAGGACGAATGGCGCGCTCATGACTTAAGCTCCCACCTTGCGGCCGATCCGGGTCAGCGCGTCGACCCAGACCGAGAAGCCGACCGCGGGGATCGGTTCGGCCGATCCGAGCTGGGTCATCAGCCCGTCATAGCGGCCACCGGCCACCAGCGGCTCGGCGCCGTTGCCCCTGTGATGCAGCTCGAATTCGAAGCCGGTATAATAGTCGAGGCCGCGTCCGAACGCGGTCGAGAAGCGCGTCTGCTTCACGTCGATGCCGCGCGCGGCCATGAAGCCGACCCGGCTTTCGAACTGGTCGACGGCAGCCGTGAGGTCGAGCTTCGCGTCCGTGGTGAGCGCGCGGAGCTCGGCGACGGCATCGTCGGGATTGCCTGCGATCGACAGGAAGCGCTTGAGCACCGCGATCGCCTCGCGCGGCAGCGCGCCGCCCTTCAGCGTCGACTGCTCGAGGAAACGGTCGGCGATCTCGGCCGTGGTGCGGCCCCCGACATTGGTGGTGCCGGCGATCGACATCAGATCGGTGACGAAGGCGAGCGCCGCCTTGCGGTCGGAGCCGGCGAGCGCGGCGAGCACACCCTCATATTCGCTGCGGGTCGCGGTGGTCGCGGCCGCCAGCTTCTCCAGATCTTTTTCCAGGCTGATCTTGCGGTTGAAATCCTTGACCAGGCGGCGGCGCCACACCGGATAGAGGTCGAGCGCATCGAGCAGGGCGTTGAACAGCGCCACGTCGCCGGTGCGGATCTCGACATCGCGGACACCGAAGGCGGCGGTCGCTTCCAGCGCCAGCGCCAGCATCTCGGCGTCGGCCGCGGCGCGGTCCTGGCGGCCGAACGATTCGATGCCGGCCTGAAGAAATTCGCTGGCCTGACCGCTGCGGTAGCGGAACACCGGGCCCAGATAGCTGAACCCGGCCGCCTGGCCGGCGCGGTTCGAGGTGAGGTAGTCGCGGGCGACGGGGATGGTCAGGTCCGGGCGCAGGCAGAGCTCCTCGCCGGACAGGTCCGTCGTCAGATACAGGCTCTTGCGGATGTCCTCGCCGGAGAGGTCCAGGAACGGCTCGGCCGGTTGCAGGATCGCGGGCTCGGCCCTGACATAGCCGGCCTGCGCGAACGACAAGAGCAGCGTATCCGCCCAGGCGGCGGAGCCGGCAGCATTTGAGGTGGCAGTCGCGGTCATAACAGGGGTCCATCGTCCCGGTGGAACCGGGCAGGGCGAGGGGGAGGCGAATTGGCGCAGGCCTTAGCATGGCCCGACAGCGGTTTCGACCTCCAAAGGATCAATCGCTTAATGGCTCTGGAGGTGGGACGCAGCGATCTGTCAGAAAGTATTTCAGGTATTTTAATACCTAGACCGGGGCTTGGCTTTCACTCAGTCTGGCCAGGGAGATCTCTGGGCGCATCGCCAAGCGATGCATCGGTGGAGGCCAAGGCAAGCCCTGCGGTTTCGGACACGGCGTGATCTGCGAGCTCCTCGGCAAGCTCGAGAATTCTCTGCCTCCTGCTCGGGTCCCTTATGCCGAGAAATGCCTTGATGAGCCCGAGCTCCTCGCGCCGCCGCCTGTCCGATGCAGCATCGTCGTCCATGGCCATGTCGTCCTGCGCGACACCTCAGTGCCCGTCGCTGATTTTTGTCCCCGCATGCGACTCAATGCAGCAACCGCACGCTCAACGTCACATTGAGAAATTGAGGAGGACAGGCAAGTCGTCGCATACTCATATTGGGTATGGCGGATGACCCGTTCGCTGCTGCCTTCGCTTACAATGTGAATGTTGGTTTTGATTCATGCGCAATGCATCAGATGTTATCCGGACAGTCTCGCGGCACACGCTGGCCTATATGCTGTTTTCGATCAGCGAGCTGTTCCGGCACTACGACGAATTCGATCCGCTGGACCTACTGATCGTTCATGCAATTCTCAACGCGAACGTCATCAATGTGATGAACGATCCGTCGCTGGACGAGAGATTCTCGAGCATTCATGCGGTCGAGCCGGATGCGATCAAGCAAGGGGTGTCCCGCGCGGCGCTCTCTCGCTTCCTCAGCCTGCCGCTCGAGACGGTTCGCCGTCGCGTGACGGGACTTAAGAGACGAAAGATTCTCGCCGAAACCAAGACCGGGCTCATCGTGACCGAGCAGAACGCATTCAGGTTTGGCAACAATCACGAACTGCAGAAGACTAATATGCTGCTGCTCACAAAACTGCTTCGCGATCTCAAGCGCGCCGGCATCAACGGGCCGGATGATCTGCGTGCCCCCAAGGGCGCAGCATCGACAAGGAAGGCGAAGTAAGCGGCAGGATATGGATCAAAGCCTTCTCGATACTGCTCACGATGGAACGCAAAGAACAGCATTAGACGGCTTGCTGTCGTTCCAGGGTCTCAAGCCATCCGCGGCTCTCCAGCTCCAATCGTACGACATCGATCATTTCGGAGAGAGTGAGAGATATGCCGGCGCATCCAGCATGCCGCTGTCGGCCGGGGCGACTGCAATCAAGCGCGCCCGGCTCAGCCTGCCGATCCTGACGCTGCTTCTGGTAAAGACCTTCCCGCGGATCGTTCGCGGTTATGATCTGGCGCACGCCATCGCCGTGGCGGTGCCGATGGACCATGTGACCTCCACCCGCATCAACGGGCAATCAATTGGTAGCTCCATACTCGTTCTCAAGGGGAGATCCGATTGCCTGGTCTATGAGCCGGCGGGGCGTTTGTGGGCTGTCGCCTATTTCAGCCTGCCCGAGCGCGAGCCCTGGTCTCAGCTGGATGACGGCTATCATTTGCTGAGCCCGGCATCGGACCTACTTGCCTCCCTGCATGGCTCGATTTCCACGACGCTTGAAACCGCGGCACACGATCCAGACTTCCTGAACGAGCCGACGTCGCGAACGGCGGCCGAACAATCCCTGTTCGTCACAATGGATGCTGCCATTCGGTCCAACGTGAATCGCGGGCCCATGCACTCCACGACGGACAGCTATCAGCGGATCGTCGCAGAGATGGAACGATTGATCCGCCACGATCTCGCGATCTGGCACAAGACGACAGAATTGGCAGAGCGGGTGGGCGTGTCCGTTCGGACCCTCCAGAGTGCGACGCAGGCCATCTGCGGCATGAGCCCTCATCGCTACAGCCGGGTCTTGCGTCTCTGGTCGGTACGGAAGCAGCTGCGCACCGGCCCGGCTCGTCGCAGTGTGAAGGCCTGCGCAATCGGCCATGGCTTCTGGCATCTGAGCGAGTTCGCGGCGAGCTACAGGGCGGCTTTCGGAGAGCTGCCGTCCGAGACCCTGCATCGGTCGAAGCGCGAGGTCATCTAAAGCGCGAACCTGTAGAGCCGCCGTGCGTGAATCGACGTTAGGTTCGCTTGGTTAGGTTAGGTGCCGTCCCAATCGCCCAGCACCGCCTGCACCAGCGCCAGCGCCGCCACCGCGGCCGTGTCGGCCCGCATGATCCGGGGTCCCAGCGCCAGCCGCAGGATTTTCGGCTGCCGCAGCAGTAGCGCCCGCTCCTCCTCGGCAAAGCCGCCTTCGGGGCCGATCAGCACGTCGATGCCAAGCCTGCCCTGGTCGTGTCCGGCTTCGCGTGCGTCTTGCAGGCTCTGAACGGGGTTTTGGACCTCCGCCGCCTCGTCGCAGAAGATGAGCAGCCGGTCGGCAGGGCGCTGACTGAGATACCGGTCCAGCGGCACCGGCTCGGCCACCGTGGCGATGCTGAGGATGCCGCATTGCTCGGCGGCCTCGACCACATTGGCACGCATCCGCTCGGTGTTGACCCGGGAGGCCTGGGTGAAGCGGGTCAGGACCGGCTGAAGCGTGGCGGCACCCATCTCGATGGCCTTCTGGACCATGTAATCGAGCCGGGCATGCTTGAGCGGCGCGAAGACGTAAGCGAGGTCGGCGAACTGGTCCTGCGGGCGGGTCTGCTGGAGGATCACGAGGCCGTCCGGCCGCTTGCGGCCCTCAATCGCAGCCTGCCACTCGCCGTCGCGGCCGTTGAACGCCAAAACCTCGGCCCCGGCGGCAAGCCGCAGCACATTGCCGAGATAATTGCTCTGGTCGCGGTCGAGCGGAACCCGGGCGTCCTGGGCAAGGGGGACATCGACAAACAGGCGGGGGGCGCGAAAATCGTGGGAGGGCATCGTTCAAAGGTCCAATTTACCGCCGTTATTAACCGAAAGCCGCCATTTCGGGGGTAAATATTGCCGAATCGGTGCGTCGGCGCGCCGCGCTCTTGCCCTATTCGGCGGGTTGTTAAGGGCCGGCGGGAATCGTAAAATCGCGAGCACGCTAGTTGCGCTTCAATTGGGAAGGCGCCGAGCCCCGTAAGCTCCTGCCGGAGAGACTGCCTTGATGATCCGTCGTTTGATGGTTCCGATCACTGCCGCCATGGTCACCTTGGGCGCCGCGGGTGCCCACGCGCAGGGCTTCCCTGCGCCGCTGCCTGGCCAAGCCCCAACCAGTTCCGCGTTTCCGCCTGTGAATGGCTCGGCGCCGACCGCTTCGGTCGGTACAGCGCCCCAAGGATCGTTTCCCGTGAACGGCGCCGCGCCCGTCGGTGGCGCAGGTGCCTTCAGCGCCGCCCCGCCGACGCAAGGCGGTCCCGGCGAGGACTGCATGAAAACCTTCATGCCGCTGCGCGAGGAAGCCGAGAAGCGCGGCAAGCTGATCAAGGCCGCGAGTGATCGTCACGCCGCGCCGGAAGAAGCCTGCAAGCTGATCCGCAATTTCAGCCAGGCTGAGACCAAGATGATCAAGTACATCGAGGCCAACGCCTCGAAGTGCGGGATTCCGGCGCAGGTCAGTGCGCAGATGAAGGACGGCCACAAGAACACCGAGGCCATGGCGACGAAGGTCTGCAACGTCGCGCAGCAGATGCAGAACCAGCCGCGCGGTCCGGCCGGTCCGTCGCTGAGCGAGGTGCTGGGCTCGGGCTCGGCGCCTGAAGCCAATGCCGGCAAGAAGGGCGGCAGCACCTTCGATACGCTCAACGGCAACGTCCTCACCCGATGAGTGATACATCCGCCCGCGTTGCCGATTCCACCGGCAACTGGGTCGATACGCTCGCGCCGCAATGGGCGCGGCCTTATTTGCGCCTGTCGCGCTTCGATCGTCCGATCGGCTCCTGGCTCCTGTTGATGCCGTGCTGGTGGTCGGCGGCGCTCGCTGCCGGCATGGCGCACGACGTCCGCGGCCTGCCGCTCACCATCGTGCTGTTCTTCATCGGCGCCTTCGTCATGCGCGGAGCAGGCTGCACCTGGAACGACATCACCGACCGCGATCTCGACGACAAGGTCGAGCGCACCCGCTCGCGGCCGTTGCCGTCGGGCCAGGTGACGACCAGGCAGGCGCTGGCCTTCATGGTCGCGCAGGCGCTGACCGGTCTCGTGGTGCTGCTGCAATTCAACCGCTTCGCGGTCCTGACCGGCATCGCCTCGCTTTTGATCGTCGCGATCTATCCCTTCATGAAGCGCATTACCTGGTGGCCGCAGATCGTGCTCGGCCTCGCCTTCTCCTGGGGCGCGCTGATGGGATTTGCCGTCACCTTCGGCCGCATCGAATTGACCGCGTTGGTGCTCTATGCCGGATCGATCTCGTGGGTGATCGGCTATGACACGATCTATGCGCATCAGGACGCCGAGGACGACGCGCTGATCGGCATCAAGTCCACTGCGCGGCTGTTCGGCGCGCACACGCACCAGGCGCTGATCCTGTTCTACGGGCTCGCGGTGATGCTGATCGGCGTCGCGCTGGCCTCAGGCGATGCGCGCTGGCCGGCCTGGCTCGGGCTTGCCGCGTTCGCCGTGCATCTGGCGTCGCAGATCGTGCGGCTTGATATCAGCGACCCCCTGCTCTGCAAGCGCCTGTTCTTCTCGAACAAGTATGCGGGCTTCCTGCTGTTTGCGGGATTGCTGGTCGACGCGGTGCTGCGGGCGGCGTAGCTGTAGGGTGGGCGAAGGCGCTCCTGCGCCGCGCCCACCATCTTCCCGAGATTGAGACAAAAAATGGTGGGCACGCTTTCGCTTTGCCCACCCTACGGCACCGTGCTTGCCGTTCAATTCCTTGCGATGATCTCGCGTTCGCCGTGATGAACCGACAGCTCGCGCGTCATGGCGGTGCGCCGGCGCATCAGGAATTTCGGACGGCGGGCGCGGATCGCGTTGGCGCGGCGACGGCGCGGCGTGGGCTTGCGGGCACCTTCGTCGAGCTGCGGAAGCGCGAACAGTTCGCTCCAGATCGTCCAGGCCTCGGCGAGCTCGTCGCCGTCGGCGCTGACCAGCAGCGGAACGGACAGCGAGGGATCGCGATGCACGAGGACGAGGGTCTGCGCCTCGTCATTGCCGCGCAACGCAACGCCGGTGAAGTCGCTGACGCGGACGTTGATCGCCATCTGCATGCCGCGGACGGCACGGCGCAGCACGACACGCTCGCGATGAAGCTCGATCTGCCTGGTGTATCCGTCGGCGCGCGGATCGTGCGCATCGAAGCGGACCGGAAGGGAAAGAGGGTCGAGCCGCAAGCTGCGGCCCGACCCGGCGGGAGCGATCCCGCTTGTTGCTGTTTGACGCCTCACGGCTTTAGTTCTCCCCGCCGGGATTATGTTCCCGGTCGATGCGAGGACCTTAGCGCGCGCCGTTCCGAAACCACTTAAAAAGGCTGGTTAATCCAGCGTCACCGCCGCTCATGATTGACAAGACCTTGGCACGCATGATTGACGAGACGTTGCGCCGGACTTGCGAATCTGAGCTTTTTGCGGGCTGAAAACGCTTGAAGTCCGTACCAATTGGGCACATCTGGTGTTCAGGGCCGGTATCGCCCCGAAACCTCCCGCCGCAACAGGATTTCGTTTGTGAACCCTTCACCAAGCTCGACGCTTTCGCCCCAGGATTCATCCAAGGCCAATCGCGACCTGTTCGATCAGTCCGCGCTCTCCGATCTCGCGCAGCGGCTGGTCGAGGCGGCCAAGCGCGCCGGTGCGGATGCGGCCGATGCGGTCGCCGTGCGCGGCGTCTCGCAGGGCGTCGAGGTGCGTGACGGGCGCGTCGAGGAATCCGAACGCTCCGAGGGTGACGATGTCGGATTGCGCGTGCTGGTCGGCCAGCGCCAGGCGGTGGTCTCGACCAACGACGTCAGCGGCGATGCCGTGACCAAGCTTGCCGAGCGCGCGGTGGCGATGGCGCGCGTCGCGCCCGACGATAAATATGTCGGCCTCGCCGATCCCGCGCTGCTCGCGCGCGACTTCCCCGATCTCGATCTGCTCGATCCCGACGTGCCCGCGACCTCCGAGCTCGAGCGCCGCGCGCTCGAAGCCGAGGCTGCCGCGCTCGCCGTGAAGGGCGTGACCAAGTCCGGCGGCGCCTCCGCCTCCGCCGGCATGGGCGGCATGGTGCTCGTCACCAGCACCGGCTTCCATGGTTCTTATTTGCGTTCCAGCCAGGGCATTTCGGCGACCGCGATATCGGGCGAAGGCACCGGCATGGAGCGTGATTACGACTTCACCTCGGCGCCGCACGGCGCCGATCTCCTGTCGCCGGAAATCGTCGGCCGTTCCGCCGGCGAGCGCACCGTGGCGCGTTCCAATCCGCGCAAGGTCGAGACCTGCAAGGTGCCGGTCGTGTTCGATCCGCGCGTTGCGGGCTCGCTGGTCGGCCATGTCGTCGGTGCCATCAACGGCGCCTCGATCGCACGCAAGACCAGCTTCCTGAAGGACAAGCTCGGCCAGCAGCTGTTCGCCAAGAACATCCGCATCATCGACGATCCCCTGCGCAAGCGCGGCCTGCGCTCGCAGACCTTCGATGCCGAAGGCGTGGCGGTGAAGAAGATCGCGCTGATCGACGAGGGCGTGCTGACGACCTGGCTGCTCGACTGCGCCACCGCGCGCGAGCTCGGCCTTGCCACCACCGGCCACGCCCATCGCGGCGTCTCGTCCTCGCCGTCGCCGGGGCCGTACAATCTGCATCTCGAACCGGGCACGCCGACCCCGGCCGAGCTGATCGCCGACATCAAGCAGGGCTTCTACGTCACCGACCTGATCGGCTCCGGCGTCAACGGCGTCACCGGCGATTACAGCCGTGGCGCCTCCGGCTTCTGGATCGAGAATGGCGAGCTGACCTATCCCGTCAGCGAGGTCACGATTGCGGGCCATCTGTTCGAGATCTTCAAGTCGATGCAGCCGGCGAACAATCTCGAGTTCCGCTACGGCGTCAATGCGCCGACGGTGCGCATCGAGGGTTTGACGCTTGGCGGACGCTGACGCGCATTCAACTGACGAAACCATCCTGACGCGCGATGCGGCGCTGCTGCAAGACGCGGTGCGGGCGGCAGGCAGCCTCGCGCAGTCGATGTTCCGCACCGAGTTGAGGACGTGGACCAAGGGCGCGTCCTCGCCGGTGTCGGAAGCCGACATTGCCGTCAACGACCTGCTCGAAGCGCGCCTGCGCTCGGCGACGCCCGATTATGGCTGGCTGTCCGAGGAGAGCGCCGACGACGAGGTGCGACTGTCGCGGCGGCGGACCTGGGTGGTCGATCCCATCGACGGCACCCGCAATTATCTCGGCGGCCACGACGAATGGTGCGTCAGCGTCGCGTTGGTCGAGGATGCCTCGCCGGTGCTGGCTGCGGTGTTCGCGCCCGCGACCGACGAGTTCTTCTTCGCGGCCCGCGGGCAGGGCACGACGCTGAACGGCAAGGCCGTGCGGGCGGCGTCCGGATCCGCGCTCGACTTCTCCCGCGTCGCCGGCCCGAAGCCGATGGTCGAGCGGCTCAATATGGCCGGCGGCGACATCAAGCTGCATCCGCGAATCGGTTCGCTCGCGCTGCGTCTGTGCCGGGTCGCCGATGGCGTGCTGGATGCGGCTTTCGCCGGGGGCAACAGCCATGATTGGGACCTTGCGGCGGCCGATTTGATCGTGCAGGAAGCGGATGGTAGGATGAGCGACCTCTCCGGAGATCCCATCCTCTATAACCGCCGGGAAGTCACGCACGGGGTGCTGGTGGCAGCGGGTCGCGATCGTCATGCGGGCATCGTCGCGCATTTTCGAAATCGGCCCTTGCCCTGAGTGCGTCCGCCGTGCTTCTCGAACACTGCTTTGCCGGGCAGCCCGTTAGGAACAGAACCCATGCCAGATAGTGCCCCGCAACAATTGCTGCATCTCGTCATCGGCGGCGAACTGCTCGATCTCGAGCACAACACCTTCAAGAACCTCGACGACGTCGAGATCGTCGGCCTCTATCCGAACTATGCGTCCGCTCACGTCGCCTGGCGCGCCAAGGCGCAGAGCACGGTCGACAACGCGCAGATGCGCTACTTCATCGTCCATCTCCATCGGCTGCTCGACCCGAATCAAGAACCGGCACGTTGAAAAAACTGCTTCGCAATACGCTGCGAAGCAGCTGGCTTCAGCGTGCCGTCGGGGTTCTGGCGGCCGAATATCTGCGTCTGGTCTGGCGGACCAACACATTCACGTTCGATCCGCCTGACGTCTACGACATCGTCGAGCCGCAGATCCCCGCGATCTTCGCCTTCTGGCACGGCCAGCATTTCCTCACGCCCTTCATCAAGAACAAGGGCTCCTACCGGGCCAAGGTCCTGATCTCCAGGCATCGCGACGGCGAGTTCAACGCGATCGCCGTCGAGCGGCTCGGCATCGGCCTGATCCGTGGTTCCGGTGACCACGGCGGTGCCTTCCACCGCAAGGGCGGGGTGGGGGCGTTCAGGGAAATGGTGCAGACGCTCCAGGACGGTTGTAATGTCGCGCTGACCGCCGATGTCCCCAAGCGCTCGCGCGTGGCCGGGCTCGGCATCATCATGCTGGCACGGGAATCGGGGCGGCCGATCATGCCTTTCGCGATGGCGACCAGCCGCTTCATCCGGCTCAAGAACTGGGACCGCACCACCATCAACCTGCCGTTCGGGCGGGGCGCATTGGTCGGCATCAAGGAAATCCACGTGCCGCCGGATGCCGACGCCGCCACCATGGAAGCGCTGCGGCTGGAGCTGGAAGAGACCTTGAACGAGGCGACCCGCCGCGCCTATGCGCAACTCGGCCGCCCGGGGCCCCAAGATGGCTAACTCGCTGCCGATAACGCTGCGGATGTACCGGCGCCTGGCCTCGGGCCTGGTGCCGCTTGCGCCGGCGCTGATCAAGCGGCGGCTGAAGCAGGGCAAGGAGGATCCCGCCCGCGTCGGCGAGCGGCGGGGCCTGTCCCGGGACGTGCGTCCGCACGGCCCCCTGGTCTGGATTCATGGCGCCAGCGTCGGCGAGGTGCTCGCCGCAGCCGCGCTGATCGAGCGCCTGCGCGACCTCAATCTGCGCATCCTGCTCACCTCGGGCACCGTCACCTCCGCCGCCGTCGTCGCAAAGCGCTTTCCGCCCGACGTCATCCATCAATACGTGCCGTATGATTCCCCGCGCTATGTCGCGCGCTTCCTCGATCACTGGAAGCCGTCGCTGGCGCTGTTCATCGAGTCCGACCTCTGGCCGAACCTGATCCTGGCGGGCGCCGCGCGCCGCCTGCCGATGGTGCTGATCAACGGGCGGATGTCGCCGCGCTCCTTCCCGCGCTGGCGGCGGATGTACGGCACCATCTCGGCGCTGCTGTCGCGGTTCGACATCTGCCTGGCGCAATCGAAGACCGATGCGGAGCGCTTCTCCGCGCTCGGCGGCCGCGACGTCGTCACCACAGGCAATCTCAAGCTCGACGTGGCCGCGCCTCCGGCCGATCCCGCCAAGCTCGAGCGGCTGATGGCGATGACGCGCGGCCGCCCGATCATCGTCGCGGCCTCGACCCATCCGGGCGAGGACGAGATGCTGGTCGCGGCGCATCGCAGCCTCGTCGGTTTCTTCCCGCAGCTTCTGACCGTGATCGTGCCGCGGCATCCGGATCGCGGCGCCTCGATCGCGGGCGTGATCACGGCGTCGGGCCTGAAGCCGGCGTTGCGCTCGCGCGAGGAATTGCCGACGGCCGCGACCGACATCTATGTCGCCGACACCATGGGCGAGCTCGGCCTGTTCTACCGCCTCTCGCCGGTCGTGTTCATGGGCGGATCGCTGATCCGCCATGGCGGCCAGAATCCGATCGAGGCGATCAAGCTCGGCGCCGCGATCGTCCATGGCCCGCACGTCTTCAATTTTGCAGACGTCTATGAGGCGCTTGATAGCAGCGGCGGCGCGCGCCAGGCCGATACGCAGGAGGTGCTGGTCAAGCAGCTCGGCCAGTTGCTGGCCGATCCCGCCATGCGCGACGGGATGCAGCGCGCCGGTGCAGGCGTGGTCGAGGAGCTCGGCGGCGCGCTTGAGCGCACCATGACCGCGCTCGAGCCCTATCTCCTGCAGCTCACCATCGAGATGGGGGCCGCCAATGCGTGAGCCGGCCTTCTGGTACCGGCCGCGCTCCTTCAAGTCTCATGCGTTACGGCCTTTGGGTCTGCTGTATGGCGCGATCACCGAACGGCGCATGCTGCGCCAGGGCGTTGACGCCGGCATCCCCGTGATCTGCGTCGGCAACTACCATGTCGGCGGCGCCGGCAAGACGCCGACCGTGCTCGCATTGACGAAGCTGTTGCGCGAGCTCGGCGAGACGCCGGTGGTGCTCAGCCGCGGTTATGGCGGGCGCCTCAAGGGTCCGGTGATGGTCGACCGTGAGCGCCACACCGCGTCCGACATCGGCGACGAGCCGCTGATGATGGTGCGCGACGTTCCTGTCGTGGTCGCGCACGACCGTCTCGAAGGCGTCGCGCTCGCAAAGTCGCGGGGCGCGACCGTGATCCTGATGGACGACGGCTTCCAGAACCCGCGCCTGCTGAAGGACGCCTCCCTGATCGTGATCGACAGCGAACGCGGCCTCGGCAACGGCAAGGTGTTTCCGGCCGGTCCCTTGCGCGCGCCGCTGAAGGCGCAGCTCGCGCGCACCGATGCGCTGGTGCTGATCGGCAATGGCCATGCCGCCGACGATGTCGCGGCGGAGCTTGCGAAGCGCAACAAGCCGGAGCTGCGCGCGCGCCTGAAGCCGGATGCGGCCTCGGTCGCGCAACTCCTCGGCAAACGAGTGATTGCGTTCGCCGGCATCGGCGATCCCGAGCGTTTCTTCCGCAGCTTGCGCGCCTGCGGCATCGAGGTCGCGCGCACGCGCCCCTTCGCCGATCACCACATGTTTTCGCAGGACGAGATCGCCGCGCTCGCCGCGGAGGCGCAGCGCGAGCAACTCACGCTGGTGACGACGGAAAAGGATCTTGCGCGCCTGCGCGGCCGCGAAGGCGTGCCCGACGGCATCGTGCCGTTCGCGGTGCAGCTCGAATTCGATGATCCGGCAGCGCTCCGGCAATTGATCAGCGATCATCTCTACAAGGCGCGCGAGCGGCGGTTCGGCAGGCGATGATTTCTTGATGATTTCTTGATGATTTCTTGGCGTGGGCCAAGCGCTCCGCCGTAGCCCAACACCGCGCGCCATGCGATATGCGACGATTGACCGGGGCGACATGTCGCGGCGGATGAATCCTCTTCCGCACGTTCCGGAGTTGATGTAGCCTTGCATGAGAGCCGTCACCGGGACGTGCCGAACTCCCGGCAATCATCGGCGGCGTTTATGCCCACGGCGGGCAACGTACCTTCATCATTTCAGATGCGAGACCGTTACGACCAGCTCGTAACGGCAGGAGAGTTATTGCCAAAAGCTCAGAGGAGAACATGCCATGCATTTTTGCCTCACTGGACAATATACACCACGCGCTCTCAACGCCATTTTGGAAAATCCCACGACCAATCGCCAGGAGGCGGCGACAAAACTCATTGAAGCGGCCGGCGGCAAGCTGATTTCGATGTACAGCGTTGCTGCCGACGGTCCAGGCGTTCTGGTGATTTTCGATGTGCCCGATCCAAGCGCGGCGCCGGCCATTTCCGGTCTGACCGTCACGGCGGGCACCCTGCAGAACGTGAAACTGACCCGGCTGTTCACGCAGGACGAGATCAAGCAGGTCCGCCAGAACGCGGCGAAGCTGCGCTCTTCATATACTCCGCCCGGAGGCTGACATCCGGATCTCGTGCGATGCCGCCGCAATCGTATCAAGCGGCGGCAACGCTCACCTCACAGCAAGAAGCAGGTCTGCACGCTGAGGCGAGGCGAAGGCCTTCCTGCGTCCATCGACGGACGATGTGGTGTGGCGCGTGCTGCGTCCGGCGCCACAGGTCCGACTGAACATGTTTGCCAGCGGACCCGTTATAACGGCGTGCAATCCCGGCTCAGCGGTCAGTCCATTCACCAGGCTCCAACAGCCATCATTCCGATGATGGTCAGGCACGAGACGCAGGCCACCATGACAGTATAGCATTCGGGTGTATTCATCGCTTGCTCCCAAACTGCCACCAATTGCTTGGTCACTGCTACGCGGGAGAGTTCGCCGGTCTCGGGCCGCTTTAATTCGGCACGCCGCGACCGGTCTTGCGTTGTGCGTCCGTCCTCTCATCGTCACCCTGATCCGCAAGATGATGATGCGCTTCGGAGGCTTCAGAGCGTTGAGCTATGATCAGAAGCTGTTTCCGCATTTCAGCGAGGCGGGCGCGGCAATATTCACGATAGAGCATGTCTAGTATGGTGGGCATGATCACCCCCATCCTTTGACTTTCGATTTACAAAATATGCCACCGCGAATTTTCGAGGTGATGGTAGCCCGCCAGATGGCTCTTCGGTATGAGCCCGTTCACAGACTGCGCCAATTCCAAAGCTCAATGGCCGTTTGGTTGACTTGATTGTCTGTGCGATAAAAGAGCAGGGTTAATTACCTAACATGCAGTTTAGCAGCGCTCTGTTTCACCAAGACTTCGTCAAACAACTTGAGGGCGCCGAACCGCAACGAAAAATCCAACCACAGCGCGAAGTGACTTACCACTGAGTGCAAGCGCGATTCGATGCAACGCGGATCGGCACGCCGGAGATCATTTCGGCTGCGAAGCGCGCAGTGCAGGTGCGCGCGAACATCGTCTCCATCCTCATGCTGCGCGAAAAGCTGTCCCGCTCGTGCTACGCCGGCAGGACAGCTACGTTTTGCGCACCCTGCGGCACCTGCCATTCAGGCAACATTCATCGCAAGACGCCTATCGGTTCCCGACGATCAGGAGAATCCGATGAAACTGCCATCCGCAGCCGTCGCTGCCAGTCTTGTGTGTCTGATCATTGCGCCCGTGTTTGCGCAGACGGCGCCGCCGACGGCTCCCGCTGCGCCGAACAGCACGGTGCCAGTCCCGGCGACCAAGCGCGTCACGTGTCTTGCGACGACGCAAAGCCTGAAGGGACAGGACAAGCGCGACCAGATGCAGCTCTGCATGGCGCAGGCGCGGGTCGACTGCCTGAAGCAGGCGATCGATCAGAAGGTTGTCGGCGAGCCCAGGAAGAGTTTCATCAAGACCTGCGTGGGCGGCGATGGCACGGAGCAGCAATAGTCGCGTGCCGGTGGCCTCACGGCTGCGGCTTCAGCGCGCCCGGGAAATGCCGCTGCAGCACGGCGGCTGGCGTGGCGTAGGCCTCTTGCAGGTCCACGCTCCAGTACTTCAATTCGTCGAGCGGAATCCGCGTGTCGGTGATCGCGCAACGCACGAAGGTCCCCGGCGAGATCACGCGGAAATCGCCGTCGAGATATTGCACCTGCGCTTCGCCATGGCCCGAGGGGCCGAACTTGTTCAGCACGGTCGAACGTCTCCGTGGAAGGCCTCTCCGTGGAAAACCCTGGAGGGCACGATGTGTTGGACGGGATTTAGCATAGATAGGGTGGCTTGTCCGCCCGGTAAACCCACCGGTTTGTGATGTTTTGTCGCCGTTTCCGCATGATAGTGCTTCGCGCTAGGGATGGCCGGTTCCGGCATCTTCCACGGCAGAATCCGATGCGCCTTCGACTGACCGCCCTGTTCCTGATGCTGTTGATGTCGGCCGCGCATGCCGCGCCGGCGCCGCAGCAGGTCGACATTCCGCTGTCGTCGGGAATCCTGCATGCGCAGCTCTACAAGCCCGAAGGCGAGGGGCCGTTTCCGACCGTGATCGCGCTGCACGGCTGCGGCGGCCTTGGCAATCATTCAGAATCGGTACTGCCGCGCTATCGCGACTGGGCGCTGCAATTGCTGGGGGCCGGCAACGCCGTGTTGCTGCCGGACAGCTACGGCTCGCGCGAGCTCGGGCCGCAATGCCGCGTCAAGGAGAGCCATGTCAAGGCGCGCCGCGAGCGCGTTGCCGACGTCGCGGCATCGCGCGCCTGGCTGATGAAGCAGAGTTGGGTCGCGCGCGACCGCGTCAGCCTGATCGGCTGGGCCAACGGTGCCAGCGCGCTGCTCTGGGCGGTGCGTCCGCAGAGCGCCGCGCGCGAAGCCGGGCCGGATTTTCGTGCGGCGATCGCGTTCTATCCGGATTGCCGGATTTCCGCCGGCCTCGGCTGGAGTGCGCGGGTGCCGACGCTGGTGCTGATCGGCGCCAATGACGACGTCTCGTCGCCGCCGGCCTGCCGCCAGATGGTCGACGGCGCCCGCGGCCGCAGCGCGCTTACGCGCATCGTGGTCTATCCCGACGCTTATCACGATTTCGACCGCGCCAATACGCCGCTGCACGCAGCTGCCGGCACCACCGACGCTGCCGCGCCCGAGCACGGCCATCTCGGCACCGATGCGCAGGCACGCGCGGAGTCGCAGCGGGAAGTGGTGGAGTGGCTGGCGCGGTGAGGATATCGTAGCCCGGATGGAGCGCAGCGAAATCCGGGACGGTCGCAGCGCGTGGCACGATCCCCGGATTGCGCTACGCTCCATCCGGGCTACGCATTCAGTCCGAGCGGGGCCGCCCGAGGAACAAATCTGGCGGACAGCCCCGCATCGACCACCGCCCTGCACGGAGTATGGCCGACCGTGAATCTACGTATCGCGTGTGGCGGCGGTTTCAGCAGGTGACGGCGCCTTAGTTCGACCACGATGTCGATTAAACGCAGTCCTCATGCGCAACCGCTTCGTCCTGTTCTCATCCGCACTGATCGTCTTCACCGTCGCGATCTTCCTGTTCGAAGCCCACGCCGGCGCGCCGATGATCGCGCCGGAACATTGCGGCTTCTGGACCACGATCGACGCGGGATTGTCCTGCCGGTAGGACGGGGCTGCGCGTCCCACACTCACTGTCATCGCCCGGCTTGATGTTTAGCCCGGACAGATCACTGACGGGTGTTCGGAGACATAGCTGACACATCAACATTGGCTGGATTGGTCCGATTCGGGAGGCCGTCCATGCCTTGGAGTGAGGTGTCAGTGATGGATCAGCGCCACGAGTTTGTGCGGCTGGCTTTGCAAGAGGGCGCCAACCGGCGCGAACTGTGCCGTCGGTTCAACATCAGTCCTGACGTCGGCTACAAGTGGATGGCGCGCTGGCAGGCCGGCGATCGGGAGCTGACCGACCGCTCCCGGCGCCCGCATGCGATGCCCAAGCGGAGTGAGGCTGCGGTCGAGGCAGAAGTCCTGGCTGTACGCGACAAGCATCCGGCTTGGGGAGCGCGGAAGATTGCCCATTGCCTGAAGCGGGGCGGGCAGACGGTGCCTGTGCCATCAACGGTGCACCAGATCCTGTGTCGGAACGGCCGGGTCAAACCGAGCGAGAATGCACCGCCCAATCCGGGCCACCGGTTCGAGAAGGAAGCTCCCAACCTGCTGTGGCAGATGGACTTCAAGGGTCACCTGCCGCTCGCCAATGGGACGCGGTGCCATCCGCTAACGATCGTCGACGATCACTCGCGCTACGTGCTGTGCCTGAAGGCCTGTGCCGACGAGCAGCGTCTCACCGTGCAGGATCATCTGACGGCGACGTTCCGCTGCTATGGCCTGCCGGAGGCCTTCTACACCGACAATGGCTCGCCCTGGGGCGATACGTCCGGCGTTCGTTGGACCGGACTGAAGGTGTGGCTGCTCAAGCTTGGCGTCAGGGTGGTGCACGCCAGGCCGTGCCACCCGCAGGCCCGCGGCAAGAACGAACGCTTCCATCGCACCCTGAAGGCCGAGGTGTTTGCAATGCGCCGCTTCCGAACTCTCCCGGAAGTCCAGCGCGCCTTCGACGCCTGGCGGCCGGTCTACAATCTGGAGCGGCCTCACCAAGGCCTCGATATGCACGTCCCTGCCGATCGCTTCCGGCCAAGTGCTCGTCCCATGCCGACCCGCGTTCCGAACGTCGAATACGACCGCGGCGAGATCGTGCGCAGGGTCTCATCGACCAGACCCTACATCTCCTTCAAGGGACGCTTCTGGAAGGTTCCCCAGGCCTTCGCCCGCGAACGCCTTGCCATCCGACCGCTGGATCGTGACGGCCACTACGGAATCTTCTTCGCCAGCTGGCAGGTCGCATCGATCGACTTGACCAATCGCCAACCTGTCAGTGATGTGTCCGAACAGGTGTCAGCCATGTCTCCCGACTAAACACTTGACCGGGCGATCCAGTACTCCGAGACGGTTGTGGTTCAATCGATGAGCCGCGGCGTACTGGATGCCCCGCTCCAGTGCGCAATTGCGCACAAGGCGGGGAATGACACCGAGGGCGGAAACGCCGCCCTCGCGCCTCAGAACAAATTGCCCTGATCCACCGGCTTGGCCACGCGCTTCGGGGCAGGTTTTGCGTCCTGCGCGGCCGGCTTTGCTTGCGCAGGCGCACGCTTTGCCGTCGGTGCCGGGCGATCCGCATCCGCCGTCGCGCCGACACGGCCGTCTGCAAACTCGATCTCGACGCGCGCGCCGGGACCAATCGCGTCCGCCGCATGCAGGGGATGGCCGGCTTCATCCCGCACCAAGGCAAAGCCGCGCGCGAGCACGCCGCGATACGACAAGGCCGAGAGCAGCTTGCCGCTGTTCTCGACGCGGGCATCCAGCCGCTGCAACAGCGTGACAACCGCGCGGCCCGCGCGTTCGGCCAGACGATGCGTGCGCTCGCGCTGGCGGGCAATTGCGTTGCGCTGCGCCTGCGCATTCGAAAGTTTCGAGGCGCGCAAGCGCACCTCCAGCCCGGCGAAACGGTCGCGCCGTTGCCGCAGCAGCGAGCGCGCGGACAGGCCGAGCCGCTCGCCGCACACGGTGAGGCGGTGATCGGCCTGCGAAATCTGCCCGTGCAGCACCCGCAGCGTCAGCTTTGCGCTCGCCGCGGTAAACCGGCGGAAATGCGCATGCGTGTTGGCCTTGAGCCCGCGGGGTAGCGACGCGCCCGCCGAATCCAGCCGTTGCCGCGGGATCGCGAGCAGGTCGCCTGCCGCGGGCAGGGCGCGCGCGGCGGCGCGCAGCTCGCTGCGGCGGCTCTCATGGGCGCGCTGCCAATAGGCGCGGGTGCGCCGCGCGAGATCGGCGACCTCGACGAAGAGATCGCTGCGCACCGGCACCGCCATCTCGGCCGCCGCCGTCGGCGTCGGCGCGCGCTTGTCGGCGACGAAGTCGATCAGCGTGATGTCGGTCTCGTGGCCGACCGCCGAGATCAGCGGGATCATGCTCTCGGCTGCCGCCCGCACCACGATCTCCTCGTTGAACGACCAGAGGTCCTCCAGCGAGCCGCCGCCGCGCGCGACGATCAGCACGTCGGGCCGCGGAATCTTGCCGCCTTCCGGCAGCGCGTTGAAGCCGCGGATCGCGGCTGCGACCTGCTCGGCCGAGCCTTCACCCTGCACCTTGACCGGCCACACCAGCACGTGGCGGGGAAAGCGGTCCTCCAGCCGATGCAGGATGTCACGGATGACGGCGCCGGTCGGCGAGGTCACCACGCCGATCACCTCGGGCAGCCAGGGCAGCAACTGCTTGCGCGCCTCGTCGAACAGGCCCTCGGCGGCGAGCTTCTTCTTGCGCTCCTCCATCAGCGCCATCAGCGCGCCGATGCCGGCCGGCTCCAGCGCCTCGATCACGATCTGATACTTGGAGGATCCCGGATAGGTCGTCAGCTTGCCGGTGGCGATGACCTCGAGCCCCTCCTGGGGCTTGAAGCGCATGCGGCCGTGCACGCCCTTCCAGATCACCGCCTCGATCTTGGCACTCTCGTCCTTGAGCGCGAAATAGCAGTGGCCGGAGGAGTGGGCGCCGCGGAAGCCTGAGATCTCGCCACGGACCCGGACATGGCCAAAGGCGTCCTCGACCGTCCGCTTCAGGGACTGCGAGAGCTCGGAGACGGTGAATTCGGGGGCGTTGAGCAGGGGTTCCGCTGAAGGCATCGGCAAACGATTCGGCATTTTGGGGTCGGACCCGACGTTAAGGATTTTCGCCGCGCGGCGCCAATCCGGGAATTGACGCGGAGAGTACTCTGTAATATAGAGTTCTCTATTGATTGATGAATTCAAGGGAGTTGAGCCATGGCGATCCGGCTGCTGCGCGGCGTCTTGCATGGACTGAAATGGGCCCTGTGTGCGGTCGGCGCTGTGGCGCTGATCCTGGCCGCGATGATCGCGACGCCGCTGGAGCGGCCGCCTGAGATGCGATCGGTCTCGGAGTCCGTGAAGCTCGTCGACTTCTCGACCATGCCACCGCTCGAGCGCTTTCAGGCCCGCGACGGCACCTGGATCGGCTATCGCCACTACGCGCCGAACGGACCCGCGACCGGCCGTGGCGCGATCTTCATCCATGGCTCCTCCGGCTCCAGCGGCACCGTCAATCACGCGCTGACCCATGCGATCGCATCGCGCGGGGTGGAGACCTGGGCGCTCGACATCCGCGGCCACGGCGGCTCCGGCACGCGCGGCGATATCGGTTATGTCGGCCAGCTCGAGGACGACCTCGTCGATTTCGTCGCCCATGTTCGCAAGGGCGCGCCCGACCTGCCGCTTACCCTCATCGGCCATTCCGCCGGCGCGGGCTTCTCGCTGCGGCTCGCTGCAACCCCGATCATGCAGGACATGTTCGTGCGCACCGTGTTGCTCGCGCCCTATCTCGGCTATGACGCGCCGACTAACCGGCCGAGCAACGGTGGTTGGGTCAGTGCCGACATTCCGCGTTTCCTGGGGCTCACGGCGCTGCGCAAGCTTGGGATCGACTGCTGCGCGCAGCTTCCGGTGCTGGCTTTCGCCGTGCCGGCGAATTCGGCGAAATACCTCACCTCGACCTATTCCGATCGCCTGATGCGCAACTTTGCGACGCGCGGCTACCGGCTCGATCTACCGGCAACGACACGACCGATCACGATCATCGCCGGCGCCGAGGACGAGATGATGATCTCGGACAAATATGCCGAGACCGTCCAGGCGATCAAACCATCGATCGACGTCAAGATGATCGACGGCATCAACCATATGGGCCTGGTCACCGATCCGAAGGCGGTCTCCGTGATCGCCGACGACGTGGCAACGCGCGGGGCAGGGCAGTCATGATCGACAGCAAGGAGGCCTCCGCAGCGCTGGCCGACATCGACGACATCGTCCAGCGCGTGAAGCAATCGCAGCTCTACGAGCTCGCAAGCCTCGCAGCGGTGTGGTGGGGCGTGCTGGTGTTCGCAGCCAATTTCGTCACCTGGCTCTGGCCGTTCTATGCGGTCTACGCCTGGGTCGCCACGGATGTCGTGGGCGTCGGCGGTCTGGTCGTGCTCCGTTTGCTGAATCCGCCGCAACACGCCAATGGCACCGCTGCCAGCATCAGGATGCTTCTGGTGCTCGTGTTGTTCTTCGTCTTCGGTTATCTCTGCACCAATGTGATCGGCCATTTCGGTCCGCGCCAGCTGGGGACGTTCTGGCCGCTCTATTTCATGCTGTTCTATACGCTGGCCGGTCTCTGGTTCGGCTACGCCTTCGTGGCGATCGGCCTCGGCATCGCCGCGCTGACATTGTTCGGCTTCTTCTACATCGGCGAGGCGTTCCCGCTCTGGATGGCCTTCGTCAATGGCGGCGGACTGATCCTCGGCGGCCTCTGGATGCGGCGGATCTAGCGCATGGCCGAGCTCGACGACATCATCCACCAGCCGCTGCGGCTGAAGATCATGGCGGCGCTGAACGCGCTGCCCGTATCCGCCGGCCTGGAGTTCGCCCGGCTCAAGAAGCTGACCGGCGCCACCGACGGCAATCTCGGTGCCCATATCGAGACCCTCGCCAAGGCCGGCTACGTCTCGGTCGACAAGGCCTTTGTCGGCAAGAAGCCGCAGACGACAGTGACTGCGACAGCCACAGGCCGCGGCGCCTTCGCGCGGCATGTCGCGACATTGCAGGAGATTATTGCGGGGAGGCAGGGGTAGGCTCTGCGATGCCGATTGCAGTGCCCTCTCCCCTTGCTGCCGTGCGCTGAGGTGGGCTCGCACGGCAAGCGTCGGTCGGTCCCGAAAGACGAAATCAGGCGTAGGCTGATCACTGTTCGCTCTTCGCGGCACGCTCCTTTCTGAACCGCTCTACTGTGTCCGCAATGGCCTCGTTGGGAGACACTGTCATCCTCATGTTTACAGGAACGACGACTTCGCAATCGATTGGCTCGATAGCGTTGCACGTCAGTTCCGCGATGGCGTTACCGAAGACTTTGTAGAAGAAGGTCGCGTAGGCCCTCACATCATTTTCGTCAGGATCGTTCTCGCCATGGACAAGTCCACCATCTTCAAGGTTCGTGTGTACGCGTCCGCTATTGTAGTCCAGAAAAAATACCAACAGGATTGTCCTTCGCTCATTGAGTAGAACAATTTTCACGACGCCTCTATCGAGCGCATCGACGTGCATGGTCATTCGCTCTAGACCCGGTATCGGTCCATCCGGCCACAAGCCGATGGAAACAATTCGGCCAACAAGGGCAGACACATCAGGAGGCGGATGATCTCCTCTTCTAAGAGCTTCCAAGGTTGCAGCGGGTAACAGTGGGTCCCACGGTGCTAATCGATCTCGCGTCCGATGGAGAGTGCGTGCGGTTGGGACGCCCAGCTCATCGCGGATATAGATTCGAGCAAGCTCCTCGATGATGACGAGGTCTGCGGACAAGCGCCTTCTGTCAGCGGGAATGTCGGGATCGACTATTTCGCCTTCGAGCGAGGCATGAGCTACCGCGCAACGTCCGCTCTCAAACAAATGGCTGGCTACATCGATGCCCGCAGCGCGCAATTCCACAACTCGGTTGGCCGCCCTGTCCGAGAGCTTGTCGATGTTCGCAGCAATCCATCTGCCCCATACCCTTCCATCGCGAAACTGCGATTCGATTACCTTGTAAAAGCTCAGGAAGGCATAACTGTCGTGTACTTCATCGAGCCGCTTTCCTTCACGCCAAAACGCAAGCGCTTTGCGGACATTATCGTCCTCGACAATCGGCAAGTGATTGCAGTTAAAGGATTTGGTGCCGGCAGTACCCATCGATGAGTAGACGGTCCGGGGATCGCCATACAGGGCCGGATGGGTGCCATGTATGTAGCCTGAGACGTCAACGTAACCGTTCGCGAACCAGCTTAGGACAGAAGTAAATCTATAGATTTTTGCTATCGCTGCATCGGCTCCGCCGGTGCCGGGATCGCAAGCAATGGTTATGCCGGGCGGAGACGGTTTGCCACTGCGTTCGCTTCCGCGCAGAAAGTACTCGTCGCCAGCATATTTGACACATACGTCGAGTGAAGGCCACGGAATGGACGAGGCGACCCCTGCCGTCAGCCAGCCTACACGACCCCGGAGCTTGCGATCTACGTCCTCACCGAAAGTGTGGGGGATGTATGGTGTTCTCATTGTCGTCTTCCGATAACGCGCCCACTTACATCGTACAGTGTCGTCGCATTGCTATTGCTGCTCTCGCGGCCGATCACCTTGCCTCGCGCATCATAGATCGTGGTCGTACCTTGACTATCGGTCGATGACGTGCCGCCGCTTCGCCCGGAGAGGTCGAAGTAGCGTTTCGATTGCGACGACTGCGCCGACGTCACGCCGGTGAGCATTGGGATTATCAGAAAAGCGAGCAGGGTCTTGGGCATCAGGTGAAATCGCCGGTAAATCGTGGGGAACGACCCCCAATCCCTTGAAACGGAGGGCTTTCCGCGCCACCTTGCGCGACCCTGACGGCTTCGGCCTAATGGGGGTAGTGATCCCCGAATCAAACATGGAAAAGCCGAGCACACTTTGGACGGCGGGCTCGGCTTTCCGTGGCGTTTCTCACAGGAGATGCTTTCGCATGTCCGTAACCACGAGGAGACCCTAGCGTGACTAGTCCGGTCGTTCAAGACAACCAACCCCGCAAGACCAAGTTCACATTCGAAGAAGCTGTTGACGTCTGGCTGCGCCGCTGGTGCGGGCAGTTTCAGCATGAGATCGCAGCCGCGTATGTGATCAACCCGCGTGCAGTGAATCAAGTCCTCAAGGGGATCACTCACGTCGGTAGCGAGCAAGAGGCCGCAAGGCGCGTAGGCCGCACGGCATAGTTATCGCGACCCGGCGGGCGGCTTCGGCCGCTCGCCATCGCTCTACGTGACGAGCAGCAGGAATCAGCTGCAAGGGACGCAGGACGGACGCAGATTCCGGCTTCTGCAATCCCTTTAACGGGGTAGATAGAACCTCATTCTCTCACAAGGGGAGAAGGGGAGGCGGCTTCGCCGTGCCCCGGAATGACGGGGGAGTTCAGCCCGTTTCCCCTTGAGACCCGCCGCGATTCGTGCGACCTCCGCCCCCAGCAAAACCCCTCATTTCGAGCCTTCGATGCACATTCTCCTGCTCGGTTCCGGCGGCCGCGAACATGCCCTGGCGTGGAAGATCGCAGCCTCCCCCCTGGTGACCAAATTCTGGTGCGCGCCCGGCAATGCCGGCATCGCGCGGGAGGCGGAATGCGTGGCGCTCGATGTCGCCGACCATGCCGCCGTGATCGACTTCTGCAAGACGAATGCGGTCGAGCTGGTGGTGGTCGGTCCGGAGACGCCGCTCGCCGCCGGCATCGTCGACGAGCTCACCGCCGCCGGCATCAAGGCGTTCGGGCCGAGCGGGGTGGCTGCGCAGCTCGAAAGCTCCAAGGGGTTCACCAAGGCGCTGTGCACCGAATTCGGCATTCCGACCGGCGCCTACAAGCGCTTCACCAACGCCAATGATGCGCGTGCTTACGTCCAGAGCCAGGGTGCGCCGATCGTGGTCAAGGCCGACGGCCTTGCCGCCGGCAAGGGCGTCGTGGTCGCCAAGACCGTGCGCGAGGCCGAGGACGCCATCGCCATGATGTTCGAGGGCGCCTTTGGCGAAGCCGGCGCCGAGGTCGTGATCGAGGAATTTCTGCCGGGCCGCGAGATCAGCTTCTTCGCGCTGTGCGACGGCGAGACCGCCATTCCGCTCGCTTCCGCGCAGGACCACAAGCGGGTGTTCGACCACGATCTCGGCCCGAACACCGGCGGCATGGGCGCCTATTCGCCGACGCCGCTGGTGACGCCGGCGATCCACGACGCGATCATGGCCAAGATCATTCTGCCGACGGTCGCCGGCATGAAGCAGCGCGGCACGCCGTTCCGCGGCATCCTTTACGCCGGGATTATGCTGACGACGCAGGGCCCAAAACTGTTCGAGTTCAACGTGCGCTTCGGCGATCCCGAGTGCCAGGTGCTGATGCTGCGCATGATGTCTGACATCGTGCCGGCGTTCATCGCCGCCTGCGACGGGGAGCTGAAGCATTTTGATCTGCGCTGGTATCCGGAATCCGCGCTCACCGTGGTGATGGCCGCGAAGGGCTATCCCGGCGACTATCAGAAGGGCACGCGCATCGAGGGCCTCGATGACGCCTCAGAGGTCGAGACCGCCGAGATCTTCCATGCGGGCACGGTTGAGAAGGACGGCGCGATCCTCGCCAATGGCGGCCGCGTGCTCAATGTCTGCGCGCTAGGTGCGACCGTGACGGAGGCGCAGAGCCGCGCCTATCAGGCCGTCGACCGCATCAACTGGCCGGAAGGCTTCTGCCGCCGCGACATCGGCTGGCAGGCGGTGGAAGCCGAGAAGGCCCGGGGCTGACAGCGTTTTTTTGGCTCGGCGCGCGATTTTCGGCTGCTCCCGCGGCTTTCCAAAATTTCTCAAGAAGGACTTGAACTTAGCTACTGTGCATGGGGTTGTTTTCGACATTTTTGTCTGAGGCGGCCCAGGACTGACCAGATAAGGATGCCGAAGATGTCCGATCTCGCCGACCTCTACCCCGGCTTCGCCTCCGAATGGATCAACACCTCCTTGGGCCGCATCTTCGCCCGCGTCGGCGGCAAGGGCCCGCCGCTGCTGTTGCTGCACGGCTTCTCCGAGACCAACGTGATGTGGCATCGCGTGGCGCCGCAGCTCGCGGACCAGTTCACGCTGATCATCGCCGATCTGCCGGGCTATGGCTGGTCCGACATGCCCGAGAGCGATGCGCTGCACGTCCCCTACAGCAAGCGCGCGATGGCCAAGGCCATGGTGGAAGCGATGGAGCAGCTCGGCCACGTCCACTTCGCGCTCGCCGGCCACGACCGCGGTGGCCGGGTGTCGTATCGGCTGGCGCTCGACCATCCCGGCCGGCTGTCGAAGCTCGCGGTGCTCGATATCCTGCCGACCTATAATTACTGGGAGCGGATGAACCGCGCCTATGCGTTGAAGATCTATCACTGGACCTTCCTGGCGCAGCCCGCGCCGCTGCCGGAGACGCTGATCTCGGGCAATGGCGAGTTCTTCCTGCGCTTCAAAATGGCGAGCCAGACCAAGTCGAAGACGCTGGACGCCATCGACCCGCGTGCACTCGAACATTACATCGCCCCGTTCCGCGATCCCGCCCGCGTGCATGCGATGTGCGAGGACTACCGCGCCGGCGCCTATTTCGATTACGACCTCGACAAGGGCGATTTCGAAGCCGGCAAGAAGATCACGGTGCCGATGCTGGCGCTGTGGGGTGGCGCAGGCATCGCCCAGGCCGCCGCGACGCCGCTCGATATTTGGAAGCAATGGGCGACCAACGTCGACGGCATGCCGGTGGACTCCGGCCATTTCCTCACCGAAGAGAACCCGGACGTCACCGCAAAGGCGCTGCGCGAGTTCTTCGCAGGCTGAACTACGCTGTCGCGACACACACAACTGTCATCGCCCGGCTTGACCGGGCGATCCAGTACTCCGAGACGGTGGGGGTTGATCGATAGGCCGCGGCGTACTGGATGCCCCGCCTTCGCGGGGCATGACGGCGGAATATGTGAATCTACCGCCGCTCCCGAAAGAAGTCCTTGAGCAGCCGCGCCGCCTCGCTCTCGCCGACCCCGGAATAGACATCCGGCGCATGATGGCAGGTGGGGGAAGCGAAGAACCGCACGCCGGACTCGACTGCGCCGCCCTTGGGATCGGCGGCGCCGTAATAGAGCCGCCTCACCCTTGCAAAGGAGATCGCGCCCGCACACATGGTGCAGGGCTCCAGCGTCACGTAGAGGTCGCAGTCGACCAGGCGCTCGCTGCCGATCTTTTTGGCGGCCTCGCGCAGCGCAATGATCTCGGCATGGGCGGTCGGGTCGTAATCGGTCAGCGTCCGGTTCGCCGCGGTCGCGATCACCTCGTAATTGCGGACCACGACGCATCCGATCGGAACTTCGCCCGCCTTTCCGGCATTTTCGGCCGTTTTGAGCGCCAAATCCATGAAAGAGGGGGCTTTCAAGCCTCGTATCATCGCCAGAAACCTGCTAGTAGCTCCGCCTTCAGCAAGAGTGAATACCGGATTTGCCTGAGCATGCGGCTCGAAGCGAGCGCGCATAATGCTTCTGGCCACCCCCTAAGTGAGATTATTCATGCCTCGCGACAGCGACAAAGACAACGATTCCCGCGGCCGGCGTGATCGAGGCCCGGGCAGGGGTGGCCCGCCCAAGGGCCGGTCCGGCAAGCCGCGCGGCCCCGAGAAGAAATTCGCCAAGCGCGGCTCTGAGGGCGGGGGCGACAGCCGCCCGCCTCGCGGCGACCGCGACAGCCGTCCGTTCCGCCGCCGCGAGGAGGGCGATGCCCCGCGCCGCGATTTTAGCGACCGTCCGAAATTCAAGCGCGACGACCGTGGTGGTGAGGAGCGCGGCGAGCGCAGCTTCAAGCCGCGCGGCGACCGCCCGTTCTCCGATCGCGGCGCGCGCGATGGCGAGAAGCGGCCGTTCAAGCCGCGCGGTGATCGCCCGTCCTATGGCCGAGACGACCGTCCGCCGCGCAGCCGGGATCGCGACGATTCCCGTCCCGCCGGCCGATTCGGTGACAAGAAGTTCGGCGACAAGCGGCCGTATGCGCCGCGTGGCGACCGCCCGGAACGCAAGTTCGACGGCGAGCGGAAGTTTTCGAGGGGGGCACCGGATCGCAGCGATCGTCCGCGCGATCGTGGCGAGCGCAGCGATTCAAAGCCTTGGCAGAAGCGCGACGCGGGTCCGCGAGGCGATCGTCCGCCGCGTAAGGATTTTGGCAAGGGTCCGCGCAAGGATTTCGGCGGCCGTGACCGCAGCGAAGACAAGCCTTGGCAGAAGCGCGACGATCGGCAGGGTGGCGGCGATGACCGTCCGCGTTTCTCGCGTTCGCGCGACGATCGCGCGTCCGGCGATCGTCCGTTCCGCGATCGGCCGAAGTTCGATCGGCCCAAATTTGATCGCTCGCGCGACGATCGTCCCAAATTCGATCGGCCCCGTCGTGACAGCGATGGCGAACGCGGCGGTGACCGCCCGAAATTCAATCGTCCGCGCGAGCGCAGCGAAGGCCGCTCCGACTGGCACGAGCATCCGCGCAGCGAAGGTCGCTTCGGCGACCGTCCGCGCCGTGAAAACGAGGATGAGAGCAGGATCTTCGAGAAGCGCCCCGCTTTCGGTGGCCGCGGCGCCTATCGGGACCGTGATCGGGATTTCGAGGGCCGTCCGCGCCGTGACGAAGCACCGAAGCCGAAGAAGGCCGGCGAGCGTATCGCAAAAGTGCTGTCGCGAGCGGGCCTCGCCTCGCGCCGCGATGCCGAGGAGATGGTCACGCAGGGGCGCGTCGCCGTCAACGGCCGCGTCATCAATTCGCCGGCGCTCGACATCACCTCGAACGATGTCGTCACTGTCGACGGCAAGCCGTTGCCGGAGCGCGAGCGCACGCGGCTGTTCCTCTATCACAAGCCGCGCGGCCTGATGACGACGCATGACGACCCCGAGGGCCGTCCGACCGTGTTCGACAATCTGCCCGAAGGCCTGCCGCGGCTGATCTCGATCGGCCGGCTCGACTTCAACACCGAAGGCCTGCTGCTGCTCACCAACGACGGCGGGCTCGCGCGCACGCTCGAGTTGCCGGACACCGGCTGGCTGCGCCGCTACCGCGTCCGCGCCCATGGCGACGTCACCCAGGCGCAGCTCGACGAATTGAAGAACGGCATCGAGGTCGAGGGCGTCAAATACGGTCCGATCGAGGCGACGCTGGAGCGCGACCAGGGTGCCAATGTCTGGCTGGTGTTCGCGATCCGCGAAGGCAAGAACCGCGAGGTGCGCAACGTCTGCGCCCATCTCGGGCTCGAGGTGAACCGGCTGATCCGCGTGTCCTACGGGCCGTTCCAGCTCGGCGAGGTTCCCGAAGGCCAGGTCGAGGAGATCAAGTCGCGCGTGCTGCGTGATCAGCTCGGCGACAAGGTGATCGAGAAGTCGGGCGCGCAGTTCGACGTGCCGAAGAAATCGTCTTCACCCGACGGCGAAGTGCCTCGCGAGAAGAAGCCTGCCAGCAAGCGTGACGTGATCAACGATCGCAAGGGCCGTCGTGTCCTGGTACAGCGCACCGGCAGCGAGGAGGCACGCGAGCGCAACGAGTCCGAGGCCAACGGCTACGGCCCGCCGCGCCGCCCCAAGCGCGGCTATCACGGCAAGCGCGATCTGACGCCGCGGGAGGACTAATTGCGCGTCGTCGGCGGTCGTTTGAAGGGGCGCAATCTCGCCTCACCGTCCTCGCGCGACATCCGCCCCACGGCGGACCGCTTACGCGAGTCAGTATTCAACATTCTCGTGCACGCCTATGACGATCCGATTGCGGATGCGCGCGTGCTCGATCTCTTCGCCGGCACCGGCGCGCTTGGCATCGAGGCGTCCTCGCGCGGCGCAAAGTTCACGCTGTTCGTCGACAACGGCGCGGAAGCGCGCGCGCTGCTGCGCAACAATGTTGAGACGCTCGGCCTTGGCGGCGTGACCAAGGTCTATCGCCGCGATGCCACCGATCTCGGCCCTGCGCATCCCGTCGAGCCATTCTCGCTGGTGTTCCTCGATCCGCCCTATGGCAAGGGATTTGCGGAGAAGGCGCTTGCGAGCTTGCGCGATGGTGGCTGGCTCACACCGGGTGCGCTGCTCGTGGTCGAAGAGGCGAAGGCTGCGCAGTTTGCGACGCCGGAAGGTTTCGAGGAATTGGAGCGGCGGGCTTACGATGACACGGAGTTCGTGTTTTTGAAGAAGCCGTAGTCTCGCTGCCGTAGGGTGGGCAAAGCGAAGCGTGCCCACCACTTCTATCGCAATCGTGGAAAGATGGTGGGCACGGCGCGTTGCGCCTTTGCCCACCCTACGACACCGGCCTCACCGCCGCCCGAACAGCTTCTCCACATCGCTCAGCTTCAGCTCGACATAGGTCGGGCGGCCGTGATTGCACTGGCCGGAGTTCGGGGTGTCCTCCATCTCGCGGAGCAGGGCGTTCATCTCCTCGGGCCTCAGCCGGCGGCCGGCGCGCACCGAGCCGTGGCAGGCCATGGTTGCGGCGACGTGCATCAGGCGGCGCTCCAGCGGCAGCGCCTCGTCCCATTCGGCCATATGCTCAGAGAGATCGCGCAGCAGTCCGCCTGCATTGGTCTTGCCGAGCAGCGACGGCGTCTCACGCACCGCGACCGCGCCGGGGCCGAAGGATTCGATCGCCAGCCCGAACGACGCAAGCTCCTCGCTGCGCTCGAGCAGGCGCTCGACCGTCGCCTCGTCCATCTCGACGATCTCGGGGATCAGCAGGATCTGCCGCTGCACGCCGTTGGCGGCGAGCGAGGCCTTCAGCCGCTCGTAGACGATGCGCTCATGCGCGGCATGCTGGTCGACGATGATCAGGCCGTCGCGGGTCTGCGAGACGATGTAGGTCTCGTGGATCTGGGTGCGCGCCGCACCGAGCGGGCGGTCGACGAGGTCCGCCACCGGCTGCGTCTCGAACCGCACGTCCGCGCTGGGCGCGCCGACATCGAACGCGGCCTGCGCGCGCTCGGCGAAGGCAGGTGCGGCGGAGCCTTCGAATGACGGCATCGGCGCGACCGGGGCGGATGGCGAGGCGCGCCAGTCCCAGCTTGCCGGGCGCGGCGCAAAGGCCGGCCGGAACGAGGACAACGCGCTCTCGCCACTGTTGGCGGCCGTGCGCCGGCCCTCGCGCGCGAGCGCTTCCTTCAGCCCGTGCACGATCAGTGCGCGCACGAGGCCGGCGTTGCGGAAGCGCACCTCGGTCTTGGCCGGATGCACATTGGCATCGACCTCGCGCGGATCGAGCGTGACGAACAGCGCCAGCACCGGATGGCGGTCGCGCGGCAGATAGTCGGCATAGGCCCCGCGCACGGCGCCGAGGATCAGCTTGTCGCGCACGGGACGGCCGTTGACGAAGAGATATTGCCCGAGCGCGTTGGCCTTGGTCAGCGCGGGCGCTGCGGCATAGCCGGCGACGACGACGCCCTCGCGCTCGGCATGGACCTCGATGGCGTGGCTGCGGAATTCTGCGCCGAGGATATCGCCGAGCCGCGTCAGCCGTCCGGCGGCGCCGGGCAGCGCGGCGGTCCAGGTCACCGGCGCGCGGTCCTCGCCCGCGAGCGTGAAGGCGACGTCGGGCCGCGCCATGGCAAGGCGCCTGACCACCTCGCGGATCGCCTCTGCCTCGGTGCGATCGGTCTTCAGGAATTTCAGCCGCGCGGGCGTTGCATAGAAGAGGTCGTTGACCTCGACGCGCGTGCCATGCGCCAGCGCCGCCGGCATGATCTCGGATTTGTCGCCGGCCTCGACTGACAGCGCCCAGGCATGCGGTTCGCTCGCATGCCGCGTCGTGATGGAGAGACGCGCCACCGAGCCGATCGAGGGCAGGGCCTCGCCGCGGAACCCGAGCGTGCGGATCTGGAGCAAATCCTCGTCGTCGAGCTTGGAGGTGGCATGGCGTTCGACCGCGAGCGCGAGGTCCTTCGCGGTCATGCCGCCGCCGTCGTCGGTGATTCCGATCCGCCGCCGGCCGCCGCCATCGGTGAAGACGTCGATCCGGCTCGCGCCGGCATCGATGGCATTCTCGACCAGTTCCTTGACCACGCTCGCCGGACGTTCGACCACCTCGCCGGCGGCGATGCGGTTGACGACTTGCTCTGGCAGTTGGCGGACGGGCATGGGGCTTTCGATCTGGATTCGCTGACGGCGCTATTCTAGGCCGTGTTGCGTCAAAAGCATGTGTTGGGCAACAACCGTGTGGCGGCTTGGGGACGAGGGATGCCTATCACATTGAAGGGATTGGACGTTCGAGAAAATCGCGCAACCGGGACGGAGCGGTCGTCCTGCTGCCGTCCTGATTGTGGGGGGCCGGACAGCGGTGTAGCATCGTGAAAAAATGGCAAAAGGACGGGAGGACGCCATGTGCCATCTCTTCGCGCACCAGCCCCAACGCGACTACGAATCCCAGACCCGCTCGCTCAGGATCGGCGGGCACTGCACCTCGATCCGGCTGGAAATGGCGTTCTGGGACACGCTGGAGGAGATCGCGGCCAAGGAGAACATGAGCGTCGGAAAATTCCTGACCACGCTCTACAACGAGGTGCTCGACCATCACGGCGAGGTCAATAATTTCGCCTCGCTGCTGCGCTGCTCCTGCCTGATCTACCGCTCCCGGAGCATGGTGCCGGTGCAGGAGTTCAAGGGTAACGTCACGCCGATCCTTGATGCGGCCGAATAGCTATCCCAACGAAAGTGCTTAGCCCGGATTACGCTTCGCTCCATCCGGGCTACGATACTCTCTCCGCCGTCATTGCGAGGAGCTCTTGCGACGAAGCAATCCAGACCGTCACCGCGGTGGGATTCTGGATTGCTTCGCTTCGCTCGCAATGACGGGGAGAGAGCGGTGGGCTCCATGCGGAGCCGATAACGCCCGACGTCAGATCTCCTTCTTCTGCATCGCACCCGCCATGTAATCCGCCTGGCGGATCGCGAGTGCGACGATGGTCAGGGTCGGGTTGCAGGCCGCGCCGCTGGTGAACTGGCTGCCGTCGGAGACGAACAGGTTCTTGACGTCGTGGCTCTGTCCGAACTTGTTGACCACGCCATCCCGCGGCTTCTCGCTCATCCTGTTGGTGCCGAGATTGTGCGTGCTCGGATAGGGTGGCGTCGGATAGGTCACGGTGGCGCCGACGGCGTCGTAGACCGCCGCACCCTGCTTGTAGGCATGTGCGCGCATCGCGAGGTCGTTGGGATGGTCGTCAAAATGCACGCTCGCGACCGCTTGGCCGAACTTGTCCTTCACGCTTGGGTCGAGCGTGATGCGGTTGGTCTCCTGCGGCATGTCCTCGCCGACCAGCCACATGCCGGCCATCCTGGGATAGCCGTCGAGCGCGGCGGTGAACGGACGGCCCCAGGCGCCGGGATTGAGGAAGGCCGCCATGAACGGCAAGCCGATCGACAGCGTCTCCATCTCGTAGCCGCCGACGAAGCCGCGCTTCGGATTGTTGGCGGCCTCGTCGCGAATGATGCCGGCCATGGTGGTGCCGCGATACATGTGCACGGATTTCTCGAACACGGCGTAGACGCTGCCGGTCATGTGCCGCATGTAGTTGCGGCCGACCTGGCCCGATGAATTGCCGAGGCCATCGGGGAACATGGTCGAGGCACTGTTTAGGAGCAGCCGCGGGCTCTCGATCGAATTGCCGGCGACCGCAACGATGCGCGCCTTCTGGCGCTGCATCGCGCCACTCTCGTCGGCATACACGACGCCGGTGACCTTACCGCCGGCGTCGTGCTCGATCTTGACCGCCATGCTGCTCGGCCGCACCTCGAGATTGCCGGTCGCCTCGCCCTTGGGGATCTCGGTGTAGAGCGTCGACCATTTCGCGCCGGATTTGCAGCCCTGGAAGCAGAAGCCGATCTGCTGGCAGGCGCCGCGGCCGTCGCGCGGCTGGCTGTTGATCGCCATGTTGCCGGTGTGCACGGTCTTGTAGCCGAGCTTCTTGGCGCCGGCCTCCAGCACCTTGAAATTATTGTTGCCGGGAAGTCCGGGAATGCCGTTGGTGCGGGTTACACCCATCTTGTTCTCGGCCTTGGCGTACCACGGCTCCATCTCCGCCAGCGTGACCGGCCAGTCCAGCAGGTTCGCGCCTGGAATGTTGCCGTAGGCGCTCTTGACCTTGAACTCGTGCTCGTCAAAGCGCAGCGACGCGCCGGCCCAATGCGTCGTCGAGCCGCCGACCGCCTTGACGATCCAGGCGGGAAGGCCCGCGAAATCCTTGGCGACGCGCCAGGTCCCCGACGTGGTGCGGGCATCGGTCCAGGCGAGCTGGGAAAAGCTCTCCCACTCGTCGTTGACGAAATCCTGGTTCTCGATGCGGGGACCCGCTTCGAGGATCACCACCTTGACGCCCTTCTGCGCGAGCTCGTTGCCCAGCGTGCCGCCGCCGGCACCGGAGCCGACGATCACCACAACGCTGGAGTCGTTCAGATCGAATTTTGCCATATGCGTTCTCCTGAACCGTTGGGTGAGTCTTAAGCCTTCGGCAGCCAGTCGATGTCGGCAAAGCCGCGGTTGATGTAGCCGCCGTGCTCGGCGGAGGAGCCCTCGTAGCCGAAGCGCGGCCAGACCTCTTTCTGGTTGTAGAGCGACACGACGAGATCGCCGCGCACCTTCTGGAAGAAGTCGCTCTGCTCGATCTCCGTCAGCAGCACCACGCGGTCGGCTTCCCATGGCACTTCGGCGTAAGCGAGCTTGTGGCGATCCCGTGCATTCTGGTCGAGCCGCGTGATGCCGTCGCTGATCAGTGATTTGACGGCGGGGTCTTTGGCCGCCTTGCCGTCCCACGGCTTGATCGCTGTGATGTAGTAGCTGTCGCCGAGGACATCGTGCGGATAGATGTCGCGCGCGACCTTCAGCAGCGTCTTCATCGTCGCCGGCGAGAGCGTGCTGGCATCATCGGCCCAGGCATCTTCGATGCTGACGGCGACGCTGGTCGCGACAGCGACGACCGGCACGGCGGTCGCCGCGCCCTTGAGAAAGACGCGGCGGCTGTGCTTGCTTCGACGATCGACTTCTCTCATGGCATTCCTCCGTAGATTTTGTGATTTGGATCTTGTGATTTTGATCAGCCGAAACGACCCCCTCGCTGGATCACCTCGATCTTATAGCCATCGGGATCGCTGACGAAGAAGAAGCGCGCCAGCGTCCTGCCATCGTGCTTGAAGTCGCGCAGCGGTCCCGGTGCGAGCTTCTCGCGCTCGAATCGGGCATGTTCGGCATCGAGATCCTCGACCACCACGGCAATATGTCCGTAGCCGTCGCCGAGCTGGTACGGCTCCTTGCGGTCGAAATTCACGGTCAGCTCGACCTCGAAAGGTGAGGAGGGGTGACGCAGGTAGATCAGGGCAAAGTCGGAAAATTTCAGGTGGCCGGCGACCTCCAGGCCGAAGGCGCGCTTGTAGAAGTCGAGCGAGCGGGCCTCGTCGAGCACGCGGATCATGGAATGAACGGGCTTTGCCATTCAGTTCTGCTCCTTGAGAAAAGCGATGATGGCGG
Source organism: Bradyrhizobium sp. Arg816 (assembly GCF_029989365.1). Taxonomy (GTDB): domain Bacteria; phylum Pseudomonadota; class Alphaproteobacteria; order Rhizobiales; family Xanthobacteraceae; genus Bradyrhizobium. Next base: position 179,719 of record NZ_JAPRAQ010000009.1, read on the forward strand.
CGCGCGTTTCCGGCTTCGCCTGCCGGTAGACCATGGTCACGCCGGGAATGACGGCTTGCGGATTGCTCAGCCAGGCGTCGAGCTTGGTCTCGTCCCAGGCGAAGTCCGCTTTCGATAGCGGCTCCGAGTATTTAAAACCTTCGCTCTTGCCGGCGGGACGGCCGACGACCTTCACCAGCGGCGGGCCTTGCCGCATCGGTTCCGACTGGGTGAGTGTGTGGCACACCGCGCATTGCTGCTTGAACAGTGTCGCGCCATCCGGCTGCTTGGCGGCCGGCGAGGGCATTTGCGCATCGGCAACCCGCACCACCAGCACCATCGCGGTGCACAATCCCAGCACGATTGCGCGCATCGCCAAGAATCCGCCCATCCACATCAACGTGCGCAAACTCTAGGCGGCGTCAAAGATGCGGTGGTAGTAGCGGGCTGTTTCGCTGCGCGCGGAGACACTGGTGGCTGCGTGTGTTCCGCAATGCCTTATATGCGGAGCACAATTCCGCGAAACCGCCGTCAAATCCCTAAACGATCACCACACCATGCGCATTGCATGACGACCGCGCCGCTTGAACTCTCTACGCGATGCAATGACCCGGTGCAGGTGAGCGGCGCAGGATGCAGCCGAGCCATTCGTCGCGGAATAATCCAGGAGAAATGGATGAAGTTGGTGAAGACCTCGATGATCGCATGCGCCCTGTCGGCTCTCATTGCGACGCCCGTTCTCGCGCAAGGCGCGCCACCCGCCAAAACAGGCGGCACCGTGCAAGGCAAACCGATGCAAGGCAGCACAATGGGCAGCGGGGATGAGGAGATGAATGCTCAGCCGGGCGCGGCGGGCGAGAAGACGGGTATGAAGTCGACCAAAGGCACCAAGGGCACGGTCGGCACCACCGGTAGCGCTGCGCATAAGGGAACCGCCGACGATTCCGCGACGGGCGGTGCAGCGCCGGGCAAGCGTTACTAGTCCCGTCGGGTGAAGCAAGCAAACTCCGGTCGCCCTGCGGCCGGAGTTTTTTTGACTGGATCGGCTTTGCTAGTCGTCGAAGCGGCCGCCGCCGCGCCCAGCCTTGATGTCGCTGCGGCGCTTCTTGCCGTCGAGCCGGCGCTGCTTGGAGCCAAAGGTCGGCCGCGTGGCGCGGCGCGGCTTCGGCCGTATCATCGCCTCGGTCAGGATCTCGACGAGCCGGTCGATGGCGTCCTGGCGGTTACGCTCCTGGGTGCGGAAGCGCTGGGCGTGGATCACGATCACGCCGTCCTTGGTCATGCGCTGGCCGGCAATGCGGGCGAGCCGGATCGCCGCATCCTCCGGCAAGGTCAGCTTGCGCGTGTCGAAGCGCAGCTGGGCCGAGGTCGAGACCTTGTTGACGTTCTGCCCGCCCGGGCCGGAGGCGCGGACAAAGCCGATCTCGATATCGTCCTCGTCGATGACGAGATCGCGGGATATCCGCAGCATGATGGCACCATTCGTGATGTCCGGACATATCGCGGACGTCCACGTTCGGCAATGGCGCATCCTGGAAACGCAAATGGCCGGGCGAGCCCGGCCATTTCAGGAAAACGTCAGGGGACGTTAGTTCGACTTCGTCGCCGGTGCCGCGGCCGGTTGCGCGGCGGCCTGTGGGGCGCGGCCAACGACCACGGTCAGGAGGCCCTGGCCCCAGAGGCGCTTGGCGGCGGCCTTGGCGTCGTCCAGTGTCACCGCGTCGACGATGGCGTTGCGCTTCTCGATATAGTCGATCGGCAGCTTGTCCTGCTGGTATTGCAGCAGCGCCTGCGCGAGCTTCGAGGAGGTATCCAGCGCCAGCATCTGGGAGCCCTTGAGGTAGGACTTGGCCTCGTCGAGCTCCTTCTGCGTCGGGCCCTCCTCGGCGATGCGGCGCACTTCCTTGTCGATGGCGTCGATGGTGTCGCCGGCACGGTCGGCGCGGGTGCCGGTGTTGCCGATGAAGACCGCCGAATGCTCCATCCAGAGCAGCGATTCGAACACGGAATAAGCCAGCCCGCGCTTCTCGCGCACCTCGCGATAGAGCCGCGAGGACAATCCGCCGCCGCCCAGGATGTGGTTGACGACATAGGCGGCCATGAAGTTCGGATCGCTGCGCTTCACGCCGGGGCCGCCGAAGGTGATCACGGTCTGGGGCACGTCGAGCGGCACGAAGGCGCGCTGCGGCGGTTTTGCCGCCTCGACGTCGGCGACCGGCGTGAGATTGGCCTTTGCGGGCAGGCTACCAAAAGTGTGGTCGAGCAGTTTGCCGAGCGTGGCCGGATCGACGTCGCCGACCACCGCGATCTTCAGCCCGTCCTTCGCAATCACGCGGCCGACATAATCCTTCATGTCGGCGACCGTGATGGTCGGCACGCTGTCCAGCGTGCCATTGGTCTGCCGGCCATAGGGATGGTCGCCGAACGCGACCTCGAGGAATTTGCGGCTCGCCAGCGACGACGGATTGGTGGTCTCGCGGCGCAGGCCCGAGATCACCTGTGAGCGGATGCGCTCGACGTCGACGGTGTCGAAATGCGGCGAGGTCAGCGCGCTCCTGAGCAGGTCGAAGGCTTCGTCCTTGTTGTCGCGCAGCATCCGCAGGCTGCCGCGAAAGGTGTCGCGGGTGGCGCTGAAGGAGAGCTCGATGGCGCGGCGATCGAGCCGCTCATGGAAGGTCTTGGAGTCGAGATCGCCGGAGCCTTCGTCGAGGAGGTCGCCGACCAGATTGGCGACGCCGGACTTGTCCTTGGGATCCTGCGCCGAGCCGCCGGCAAAGGAATATTCCATGGCGATCAGCGGCACGGTCGCATCCTGTACGAACCAGGCTTCGATGCCGCCCGGCGAAGTCAGGTGCTGGATTTTTGCAGCCGCCTGTGACGGCGAGACCGTAGCCAGCGCGAGTGCCGCGCCGGTGGCAAGCGAGAATGCAACGCGTCGAAGGAAGGGATAGGTCACGAACGCTTCTCCTCGCGCTTGGCGGCACTGGTGTCCTTGATCAGATAGCCCGTCACCGAGCGCTTCTTCTCGAGCCATTTCTGCGCGACAGCGCGAACCTGGTCGGCGGTGACCGCGCGAATGCGGTCGGGCCAGCTCCTGATGTCCTCGATCGAGAGGCCCGTGGTCAGCGCGCCGCCATACCAGCGCGCCAGCACCGCCTGGTTGTCCTGGGCGTAGATCGCTTCCGCAATGAGCTGGGTCTTGACCCGCTCGAGGTCCTCGGCGCGGATCGGGTTTTGTGCGATGTCGGCGATGACGCCGTCGACCACTTGCTCGACATCGGCAAAGCTGACGCCCGGTTTCGGTGAGGCCGAGATCGCAAACTGGGTCGGGTCGAGCGAGATGCTCGAATAGCTTGCGCTGGCGGAGACCGCGAGCGGCTTGTCGACCACGAGCGCGCGGTAGAGATAGGAATTGCTGCCGCTGCCCATCAGCTGCGCCAGCACGTCGAGGGCGGCGCTTTCACCGGCCGCGGCGGTCGTCGCCGACGGTACGAGATAGTAGCGGCGCAGGCTCGGCTGCTCGACGCGCGGGTCGGCCAGCGTGACCGTGCGCGGCGCCGCCGGCTCCGGCTCCTGCGGGCGGACGCGGCGCGCCGGGATCGCGGGCTGGGCCGGAATGGAGCCGAAATTCCGCTCGACCAGCGGGCGGATGTCGGCGGCTTCCACGTCGCCGGCGATCACGAGGATCGCGTTGTTCGGCGCGTAGAAGCGGCGGTAGAAGGCGAGCGCATCCTCGCGGTCGAGCTTCTCGATCTCCTGGTGCCAGCCGATCACCGGTCGGCCGTAGGGATGATTGAGATAGAGCGCGGCCATGATCTGCTCGTTGAGCCGCGCATCCGGATTGTTGGCGACCCGCATGTTGTACTCTTCGAGCACGACGTCGCGCTCGGGCAGCACGTTCTCGTCCTTGAGGATCAGGCCGGTCATGCGATCGGCCTCGAACTCCATCATGGTCGGCAGCTGCTCTTTCGGCACGCGCTGGTAGTAGTTGGTGTAGTCGACCGAGGTCGAGGCGTTCTCGTTGCCGCCGACGCGGAGCACGGTCTGGGAGAATTCGCCGACCGGATGCTTCGAGGTGCCCTTGAACATCAGATGTTCGAGGAAGTGCGCGAGCCCAGATTTGCCCGGCGTCTCGTCGGCCGAGCCGACCTTGTACCAGATCATCTCCGTGACCACGGGTGTGCGATGGTCCGGGATCACCACGACCTGCATGCCGTTGGCGAGCGTGAAGCTGGCGGGCGGAGCCGATGTCACCGTGGTCTGGGCGAGGGCGGCGCTCGCTGAGAGGACACTCGTCGAAAGCAGCGCGGCAAGGAGGCAGGCGGCCGATCGGTAAGAGGACATCATGATCCTTATGAAAAGGCCGAGCCCGGATGTCCGGCTCGGAGGCACGGCATGCTACACCGTGCGGCTGAGGCTTCGCGTCACGAAGCAGAGAACTCAACGCTTAGGCAAGTTACTGATAAGCAATATGCAGACTGCGTCCGGCGTGCGTAAGCCGCCGGTGCCAGGATGCGCCTGTCAGGATGTCGCGGTGGGGCAGGAGCGGTATTATTCCTTGTCCTTGCCCGACATGATGTCGAAATAGGTCCGGCGCGACTTGTCCGGCCCGGCGCCATAGGCGTAGTTCGGGGACGGCGTCTGGTAGCCCGGCGGCGGCTCGACCAGCGACGAACGCGGCGGTTCGCTGGTGAATTTCTTCTCTTCGGAGCTGTTGCCGCCCTTCATCATGTTCCACAGACCACCGGCGTAGCCGAGTTCGGCGGGACTGAGCGACGGGTTGCCGTTGGTACCCGGCTGGATCGGGTCATTGCTTGTACGGGGGGCTGCGGCGACCTCGCCGGCCTTCATCTCAGCGGGCGTCAGAGGCTGGGCGGCCTGCCAGTTTTCCGTTGCCTTGGTAGCCTTCTTGCGTGCGGCAATGGCTTCCTTGCGGCGCTTCTCCTCGGGGTCCTTGGGCCAGTTCGGTGCATTCTTGGCCTGGGTCGCGGGAGGCGGCAGGTCCAGCTTGGGCGGCACGACCAGCGGGGAGCGCTCGCGATATTCGATGCCGGGCTTTTCCATGCTCTTGGCACCGATGCCGGACATCAGATTGTCGATGATCTTCTCTTCGAAGGTCATCCCGTCATCATCCTCGTCGTCGTCACCGGCGCGGACCGGGCCAGCCGTCATGACGAGGCCGATGCCGAGCATGACAGCGGACAATTTCAACGCCCGCCAGAACCCCGCTTTGGGATCTCGAACCATCGAACCGCTGGTCTCGGAGCTGCGCATCACTGTACCTGTTCCATATTGTGGCAGATTGCTGCACTTTGCCGCTCGTACGCGGCCAATCCTCGCAAAAAGCAGGGTTCCACCTGCCGGTCCGTATCGGCCGGGATCAGGGCGCTTTTGCGGCGGGTACCCCCAGGAAGGAATCATACAATAGCGCCGCCACCCCGACAACGATGGCCACGTCAGCGAGGTTAAACACGTACCAATTATAGGTATTTCCACCGATCTCGATGTGGAACAGGGCGAAATCGACCACCGCGCCGTAGGCGAAGCGGTCGATGCCATTGCCGATCGCGCCGCCGATGATCAGCCCGAGGGCGATCGTGGCAAGCAGGGTGTGCGAGCGGGCCATCCAGATGGCGAGAGCGACCACGGCGACGACCTTGACCGCCATCAGCGCGATCTGCGCCGACTGGCCATCGTTCTGGAGCCAGCCGAAGCTGATCCCGATGTTCCAGGCCAGCACCAGGTCGAAGAACGGCGTCACCTTCACCACGCCGCGACGGGCGAGGTCGAACACGTTCAGGAGCCAAAGCTTTGAGGCCTGGTCGGCCACCAGCGTGACCACGGCCGCGAGGATGCCGGCGCGAAGCGGGGTCATGGCCGGGGATCAGACCCCCACCCCCAGCGCCTTCCATTCGCGCAGCGCCTGGGCGTCGCGCGGGGTGACGTCGGGGTATTCAGGGTCTTCACCGACCGTCGGCGAGATCTTCCAGGAGCGGGCGCATTTGGTGCCGACCGCCTTCTCGACGACGACCGCGACGCCGGGCACCGCATCGAGACGGAATGCGCCCGCCGGCGCCTCGCCCTCACGCACCTCGTAGTTCGAGGTGATGCAGACCTCGGCGAGATCGGTGTCGAACAGCGTCGCCAGCATGTCGCGGTCGGCGACATAGATCACCGGCGAGGCCTCGAGCGACGAGCCGATGTTCTTGGCGGCGCGTTCGAGCTCCAGCGCGCCGGTGACGACGCGGCGGACGTTGCGGATCGTCTCCCACTTCGCGGCGAGCCTGTCGTCACGGAGCTTCTCGATGCCTTCGGGAAACAGGGTTAGATGGACGGAAGGCTCCGCGTTTGGCCGGAACATGCGCCAGGCTTCGTCGGTCGTGAAGCTCAGGATCGGCGCAAGCCATTTCAGGAGCGCATCGCACAACAGGTCGATCGTGGTGAGCGCGGCCTTGCGCGCCGGCGAGGACGGCGGGTCGCAATAGAGCGTGTCCTTGCGGATATCGAAGTAGAACGCCGACAGCTCGGAGTTCATGAAGGCCGCGAGGCTTGCGACGACGGTCTTGTAGTCGAAGGCGGCATAGGCCGTGCGAACGGTTTCGGCATGGCCGGCCAGTTCGTGCAGCATCAGCCGCTCGAGCTCGGGCATCTCGGCATAGGCGACCTTCTCGCTCGCCTTGAAGTGATGCAGCGTACCGAGCATCCAGCGGATCGAGTTGCGCAGCTTGCGATAGGTCTCGATCGTGTTCTTCAGGATCTCCGGGCCGATGCGCTGGTCGTCGGCATAGTCGGTGGCGCAGACCCACAGGCGCAGGATGTCCGCGCCCGAATCCTTGATCACCTTCTGCGGCTCGACGGTGTTGCCGAGCGACTTCGACATCTTGCGGCCGTTCTCGTCGAGCGTGAAGCCGTGGGTGAGCACGACGTCGTAGGGCGCGCGGCCCCGCGTGCCTGCGCTTTCCAGCAGCGAGGAATGAAACCAGCCGCGATGCTGGTCGCTGCCTTCCAGATACATCACGGTGTCGTTGCCGCCGTCGATCTTGCGGACGATGTTGCCGAGCTGCGGGAAGTTCTGGCGATCCTCGAGTACGAAGGCGTGCGTGGAGCCTGAATCGAACCAGACGTCGCAGATGTCGTCGACCTTCTTCCAGTCCTCGCTCGCGCGGGACCCTAGGAAGCGTTCGCGGGCGCCGTCCATGTACCAGGCGTCGGCGCCTTCCTCCATGAAGGCTTCGGTGATGCGCTGGTTGACGATCTCGTCCTGCAGGATCTCGGCCGAGCCGTCGCTCTTCTCGCGCACGAACACGGCGATCGGCACGCCCCAGGCGCGCTGGCGCGAGATCACCCAGTCCGGACGGTTGGCGATCATGCCGTTGATGCGGTTCTCGCCCGACGGCGGCACCCATTGCGTGACCGAGATCGCATGCAGCGCGCGGGCGCGCAGCGTGTCGCCCTTCTTCGCATGGCCGTCCTCGCTGATGTCCTTGTCCATCGCGATGAACCATTGCGGCGTGTTGCGGAAGATCACCGGCTTCTTCGAGCGCCAGGAGTGCGGATATTGATGCTTGAGGCGGCCGCGGGCGAGCAGCTTGCCGCCCTCGATCAGCGCCTTGATCACGGCCTCGTTGGCATCGCCCTTCTCGCCCTTGTCGTTGAGCACGCGCTTGCCGGTGAAGCCGGGGGCCTGCGCCGTGTAGGCGCCGTTCTCGTCGACGGTGTAGGGGATCGCGGTCGGGATGCCGCGCGCATCGAGCTCGCGGGTGTTGGCCGTCCAGACGTCGAAGTCCTCGCGGCCGTGGCTCGGCGCGGTGTGCACGAAGCCTGTGCCGGTGTCGTCGGTGACATGCTCGCCGGCGAGCAACGGCACGATGAACTCGTAACCGCCACCGAAGCCGCGGAGGGGATGGGCGCATTCCACGGCGTCCAGCGTGTCGCCGGGAATGTCGCGCACCTTCTCATAGGACGTGACGCGCGCCTGCTTGAACACCTCTGCGGCGAGCGCATCGGCCAGGATCAGGAGATCGCCGTTCCTGGCCCAGTTGTCGGCGGGCGCATCCGTCACCTTGTAGAGGCCGTAGGCGATTTTCGGCGAGAACGAGATCGCGCGGTTGCCGGGCAGCGTCCAAGGCGTGGTGGTCCAGATCACGACCGAGGCACTGGCGAGTGCGCCATGTGCCGGTGACGTGACGGGAAACTTCACCCACACCATGTCGGAAGTGTAGTCCTCGTACTCGACCTCGGCTTCCGCAAGCGCGGTCTTCTCGACCACGCTCCACATCACCGGCTTGGAGCCGCGATAGAGCGTGCCGTTGGCCGCGAACTTCATCAGCTCACGGGCGATCTGCGCTTCGGCCGGATAGCTCATCGTCTGATAGGGATGATCCCAATCGCCGATGATGCCGAGCCGCTTGAACTCCTCGCGCTGCACGTTGATCCAATGCGTCGCATAGGCGCGGCATTCCTTGCGGAACGCCACCATCGCGGCGGAGTCGCGGAAATCGGGCTTCTGCTTGCCCTTCTTGCGGTAGTTCTCCTCCTCGATCTTCCATTCGATCGGCAGGCCGTGGCAGTCCCAGCCCGGCACGTAATTGGAGTCGAAGCCGAGCATCTGCTGGCTCTTGGTCACGACGTCCTTGAGGATCTTGTTCAGCGCGTGCCCGATATGGATGTTGCCGTTGGCGTAAGGCGGGCCGTCATGCAGCACGAATTTGGCGCGGCCCTCCGCTTCCCGGCGCAGCTTGTCGTAGAGGCCGATGTCGTTCCAATACTTCAGCAGTTCCGGCTCGCGCTGCGGCAGGCCAGCGCGCATCGGGAAATCCGTCTGCGGCAAATAAAGGGTCTTGGAATAGTCTTTGACTTCAGACTTTTGGGACTTTTGCGGCTTTTCGGACATGGGGCTGACTGGCTCGGAAGGGCGCGGAAACGGATAGCGACTGGAATCGCGGGGTGAAACGACAACATCCCGGTCTTGCGCCGAACCTATAGGCTCAGGCGGAAGCCGGGCCGCTAATCCCTATGATGCGCCGCGCAAACATGGGCTCTCCATAGCAGCCGGGAGGGGGAAGCGCAAAAGGTTCGGCGGGACCGGTTTTCGGCCTCAATCGATCACGCCAAGCCGCGGAAACGCGTCCGGGGCGGCGGCCAGCATGGCGCGGGCGCGGGCGGAATCGTCGTCCATCTGGCGGATCAGGGCCTCCAGGCTGTCGAATTTCAGCTCCTCGCGGATGAAGCCGACGAAGGCGCAGTCGAGCGCTTGTCCGTAGAGGTCGCCCTTGAAGTCGAACAGGAAGATTTCCAGCAGCGGCGCGCCATTATCAAAGGTCGGACGGCGGCCGAAGCTCGCCACCCCGTCCAGCCGCTCGGCGCCGTGGCCGACCCGCACCGCATAGATGCCGTGCTTGAGGCCGCAATTGGCATCGAGGCGGATGTTGGCGGTGGGATAGCCGAGGTCGCGGCCACGCTTCTCGCCGTGGATCACCTCGCCGGTGATGAACCAGGGCGCGCCCAGCATGGTGGTGGCCTCGTCGATCTGGCCCTCCGCGAGCGCGATCCGGATGGCGCTGGAGGAGACCGGCCGCTCGTCGATGTCGACATGGGCCTGCACGTCGACCTCGATGCCGAGCCGGGGCGCCTCGTTGACCAGGAGGCTCGGCGAGCCGACGCGACCCTTGCCGAAATGGAAGTCGTAGCCGACCGCGATGCCGCTGACGCCGAGGCGTCCGATCAGGTCATGGTGAATGAAGTCTTGCGCGCTGGTCCCGGCCCTGGCCTTGTCGAAGGTCATGACCACGGCGCCGGCGAGCCCGGTTCCGGCCAGAAGCCGCAGCTTGGCCGGCTCGTCCGTCAGCCGGAATTGCGGAGTGTTCGGGCTGAAAAACCGGCGCGGATGCGGCTCGAAGGTCAATGCCAGCGCAGGGCGGCCATGCGCCCGGCCCATTTCCAGGGCGGCGGCGATCACCGCGCGATGGCCGAGATGAACGCCGTCGAAATTGCCCATGGCGACCACGGCGCCCCTCAAAATCGCGGAATCCGGCGTTGTGTCGCGGATAACGGTAAAATGCGGGACCATCAGGGGAATTCTCGAAGCGGCAGGACCTGCGGACCGTGGCTTGACCGGCCGGACGAAGTCAAGCGGCAGGGGGAGCGGCCGCATTGAACGTGATTTCAGTCCTTCGGAGGCGCCCCCAGTTAACGCGCTGTTTAACGCCTTGGTGCTAGTCCTTGAAATGTGGAACAGCGGGGCTCCGGCCCCGGTAGGTCCGATCGTAATATTTCCTGGGTTTGCGTTGGGGGAGTCGAGATGGCGGTTGATTTGTCGATGTCGGTTCTGGTGGTTGATGACTACAGCACCATGATCCGTATCATCAGGAATCTCCTGAAGCAGCTTGGCTTCGAGAATATCGATGATGCAAGCGACGGTTCGGCGGCGCTGAACAAGATGCGTGGCAAGAAGTACGGGCTCGTGATTTCCGATTGGAACATGGAGCCGATGACGGGTTACGACCTGCTGCGCGAAGTGCGCGCGGATCCGAACCTCGCCACCACGCCTTTCATCATGATCACCGCGGAATCGAAGACCGAGAACGTGATCGCGGCCAAGAAGGCCGGCGTGAACAACTACATCGTCAAGCCGTTCAACGCGGCGACGCTGAAGACCAAGATCGAAGCGGTCTTCCCGGACATGGCGAGCGCGTAAGCGCCGCCTGACCGCATAGCAGCTCTCTATAGAGATCATCATGCCCGGGGCTCGTCCCGGGCATCCACGTTCTTGGATCCTGCAAATGAAGACGTGGATGGCCAGGGCGTAGGCGAGCGGAAGCGACACCGTCCTCCGGACGGCTAAGCCCGGCCATGACGGCATTTGGGTCTAAGCAATTGGTCTAAGCCCGCAGCACCTGCGTGGGCTCCACCGTCACCACTTCAATTCCCGCATCAGCGCCTTGGGCGGGTGACCGAACAACTCCATCACCGATTTCGGGTCGAGCTGGTCGAGGCCCTCGAACTCCTCGGCATGGATGCCGCGGGTGACGAACAGGCAGTCGATGCCGAATTCGCGCGCGCCGGTGAGGTCGGTGCGGACGGAATCGCCGATCGCCAGCACCTTCTTCCGGTCGATCATGTGACCCTGGCGTTCGCCGGCGAGCATCATCGCGCGCTCGTAGATCGGGCGATGCGGCTTGCCGTAGAAGATCACCTCGCCGCCGAGTTCGCGATAGAGTTCCGCGATCGCGCCGGCGCAATAGATCAGCCGGTCACCGCGTTCCACCACGATATCGGGATTGGCGCAGACCAGCGTCAGCTTGCGCTCGCGCGCCTTCAGCATCATGCCGCGATAGTCTTCCGCCGTCTCGGTCTCGTCGTCATAGAGGCCGGTGCAGACGATGTAGTCGGCTTCTTCCAGCGGCGCGGTCGTCGCATCGAGGCCGCGATAGATCGAGTTGTCGCGCTCGGGTCCGAGCCAGAACATCTTGCGGCCGGGATGCTCGGCGACATAGAGCCGCGTCAAGTCGCCCGACGAGACGATCGCGTCATAGGTCTCGTCCGCGACGCCGAGCTTGCGCAATTGCCGTTGGACGGAGTCGGCCGGGCGCGGGGCGTTGGTGATCAGGATCACCGTACCGCCGCGGCTGCGATAGGTATGCAGCGCCTCGCAGGCCTCGGGAAAGGATTCCAGGCCGTTGTGGACCACGCCCCAGATGTCGCTGAGCACAACGTCAACGCCGCCCACGAGCTCGCGCAGGCTTTCGGCGAAATGCAGCGTGGTCATGATGCGTGCGGCCGATCAGATCCGGCGCGCGAGCGCCGCGTTGCCGGTGATGCGTTGGGCTGGAGGCGCTGAAGACGTCGCGCCAGATGTCGCGCCTTGGCTGGGAGAAGCGGAGCCATTGGATCCCTGAATTTCCTGCGCCGGGTTCGGCGAGGCCCCGCCGGTAGCAGATGCCCCCTCGGGCCGCAATGGCCGGGGCGGGGCGAACAGGAACCCCTGACCGAACCGTACGTCATAGTCGAGCAAATCGACCACTGCGCGCTCGCCCTCGATCCGTTCGGCGATCAGGTCGATGCCGAAGCGGCCGAGCAGGTCGGAGAGGTCGGAAGGGTGGATGTCCGAGGTCGAGGCCTGCCTGGGGTCGAGCAGGAGGGACGCCGGCACCTTGATGAAGCGCACGCCGCGATCGGCGAGCTCGCGCGGCTCGATCCTGAGGTCTGTGACATGGTCGATCGAGAAGCGGAAACCGCGCTGGGCGAGCGCCGCGAGATTCTCGGTCTCGGCCGGACCGAGATTGCGGAACGTCGACTGCTTGAACTCCAGCACCAGCGAGGGCGCCAGCGCCCGGTTGGCTTCGAGGAAGTCGAGGCACTGCGCGAAGCTGGTGGAATTGCCGAGCGTGGAGGCCGCGACGTTGCAGAACACGCCGACATCCTTGTTGCGCACCATCAGGCGCCGCAGCACCTGCACGCAGCGCAGCATCACCATGTTGTCGATGCGTCCGATCAGACCCGAGGCTTCGGCGATGCTGATGAATTCCTCGGCGGCGATCAGCTGGTCGCGCTCGTCGCGCAGGCGCGTCACGGCTTCGTAGAACCGCACCTTGCGCTGCGGCAGCGTCACCATCGGCTGGAGGAAGATGTCGATGCGGTTCTCGTCGATGGCGTTGCGCAGGGTCGCCAGTAACTGGGTCTGGTTGCGGCCATTGGCCGTCTGAACCGGAACGGCGGCCTGGGTCTGGATCGCCGGTGTTGGCCGCGGCGGCGGTGCGGGCAGTGGCGGAGGGGCGGCCGGCCGCTCCTCGAAGGGCGCAATCAGGTCGAGCGGCGCCTCCGGCTCTGGCCGGGCGACTGGAGCGGGGGCGGGCGTCGGCGCGGCCCCGGCCAGGAGGTCTTCATGGGCTGACACGGTGGTGGCGAGCTGCCTGACCAGCCCGCCGAGCTCGTTGATCTCGCCGACCACTGACTGGATGCGGTCGGAGTTGGTCGAATTGGCCGAGGCGATGCGCCCCTCCATCGCCGCGAGCCGGCGGCCGAACTCGGCGACCTGGCGGGCGAGGTCGGCGGTGCCGCGCGAGAGGTCGGCGATCTGGCCGCCGACGTCACTGCGGTCGCGCAGCCGCATCGAGACCGCGTTGTAGAGGATCAGGAAGGTCAGCGCGGTCAGCGCCACGATGGCGGATTCGGTTCCGCTGATGCCGGCGACCGAGTAGAGGACAAGCCCGAGCGAGGCCGCGACCAGAACCATGCAGATGGCGATGAAGATCGTCGAAATGCGAATCATGCCGCGCGTTACGCCTCAAAGAGCTGACTGCCTCATCCGGGAAAACACGGGTCAGTGTGCGAACCCGTCACGCCTCGTGCTCCCCCAAGCAAGGCAACCTTATCATCATTGTTGATTCGAGGGGATAGCGGCCTGTTCGCGGAGATGGAGCATGATCCGGAAAAGTGTGCAGCGGTTTTCCCTCGCGACAAACGCGGAACGCGTTTGCGCGGAGATTATGCCCAGACAGTCTAGGTCAGGCCGGCCCGGCGAAAGCCTTCGAGATAGTGCTCGCGGTCGGCGGCGAGCTTGATCGGCATGAACTCGGCGATCCAGGCGAGCGAGACGTTGGGCTGGGCACGGTGGAGTTCCTTCAGCGCCGCGCGGGCGGTCTCGGCTTGCCCGGCCATCGCCGCGGCCGCGGTCAGCACCCGGTGCCCGCCGACGAAGTCACTGCGCTGGCGCAGGGCTTCCTGTGCGAGCCGGATCGCTTCCGCATAGTCCCTGCCGAGGAAGCGGGCAAAGGCGGCGATGCCGAAATAGACGGGTGCGTAGGGGTCGCGCGGGCTGAGGCGGATCGCCCGCCGCGCGGCGTCGTCGGCATCCCGCCAGCGGCCGCAATAGCTGAGCGTCAGGCCATAGTAGCCCTGCGCCAGCGCAAAGTTCGGATTGAGCCGCAGCGCGGTCTCGAATTCGGCAAGCGAATCCTCGAACCGGCGTGCATGGCCGAGCGCATTATGCGCCCAGGCATCCTGGTCGTCGGCGCGGATCGCGGCCCGCGCCGCGCGCTCGGCCACCGGCAGCGCCGCGGCCATCTCCATCCAGCCCATATGCGCCGTGAACATGTAGCTGGTGCCGAGCAGCCCGAGCGCCTTGCCGTAGTTCGGGTCTAGCGCGATGGCCTTTTCGAGCAGGGCTCGCGCCGCGACGTGGTCCTGCCGCGTCACGCGCCAGTAGTGGGAGAGGGCGCGCATCAGAAGGTCCCAGGCGTCCAGGCTGTCGGGCGGCTTGCGCTCGGCGCGAAAATTCTCCGCGGCATAGAGCTGCGGCTCGATCGCGGCGACGATGCGTTCGGTGATCTCGTCCTGTACGGCGAAGACGTCGGCGAGCTCGCGGTCGTAGCGTTCGGCCCAGAGATGGCTGCCGGTGGCGACATCGTTGAGCTGCGCGGTGATGCGGACGCGGTCGCCGTCCTTGCGGACGCTGCCCTCGACGACATAGCGCACGCCGAGCTCCTCGGCGACCTGCCGCAGGTGAACCGTGCGGCCCTTGTAGATGAAGGAGGAGTTGCGCGCGATCACGAAGAACCAGCGCAGCTTCGACAGCGCGGTGATGATGTCCTCGCTGATGCCGTCGGAGAAATAATCCTGCTCGGCCTCGCCGCTCATGTTGGTGAAGGGCAGGACGGCGATTGCGGGACGATCGGGCAGCGGCAATTCCGTCGGTGTTGCGTCGGGCGGCTTGCCCGGCGCCGACGATGAGGCCGCGGCGGAGCGTTCGGTCACTTCGCCGACGAACCGCACGCCTTTGCGCGCGACGGTGCGGATCAGCCGCTGATCTTCGCCATTGTCATTGACCGCGCGCCGCGCCGCGTTGATCCGGCTGGTCAGCGTCGATTCCGAGACGACGCGGCCGTTCCAGATCGCGTCGAGCAGATTGTCGCGCGTGACCACGCGCTCGCGGTTGCGGACCAGATAAAGCAGGAGATCGAACACCTGGGGCTCGAGCGCGACGAGCGTCTCCGCCCGCCGCAATTCGCGGCGCGCGGGGTCGAGCACGAAATCCTCGAAATGAAATGTCACGCCACCCTCGGCTCGCGCGGGGAAATCAAGGTGTTCTCAGCGTAAAATAACGCCACTCTCAAGGCCAGCGAGCCGCATGCGCCCTATCGTCCCGGCGTCTTCAACCGCAGGAGAATTGCCATGTCGACATCCGCCGCGCTCAAGCCGGCCATCGCCCAACCCGATCTCGCCGCCGTCAAGCAACGCCAGCACGGCGCCTGGTCATCCGGCGACTACGCCATTGTCGGCACCACCTTGCAGATCGTCGGCGAGCAACTCTGCGAGGCGCTCGACTTGCGCGCCGGCAGCAAGGTGCTTGATGTCGCCGCGGGCAACGGCAATGCGACGCTGGCCGCCGCGCGCCGCTGGTGCGACGTCACATCAACCGATTATGTTCCCGCGTTGCTCAAGCGGGGACGCGAACGGGCCGCGGCGGAGCATCTGATGGTCGAATTCCGTGAAGCGGATGCCGAAGCGCTGCCGTTTGCGGATGCCAGCTACGACGTCGTGCTCTCGACCTTCGGCGTCATGTTCACGCCGGATCAGGACAAGGCGGCGTCCGAGCTCGCGCGGGTCTGCAAGTCCGGCGGCAAGATCGGTCTCGCCAACTGGACGCCCCAGGGCTTCATCGGTCAGCTCTTCAAGACCATCGGCAGGCATGTGCCGCCGCCGGCGGGCGTGAAGTCGCCGGCCTTGTGGGGCACCCCCGGGCGGCTCGAAGAGATGTTCGGTGGCCAGGCCTCCGAGATCGCCGCCGAGCCGCGCATGTTCGCTTTCCGCTATCGCTCGCCGGAGCACTGGCTCGAGGTTTTCAAATCCTATTACGGGCCGATGCTGAAAGCGTTCGTGGCGCTGGAGGAGACCGGCCAGGCTGCGCTGCGGCGCGATCTCATGGCGCTGCT
This sequence comes from Bradyrhizobium sp. Arg816, assembly GCF_029989365.1. Taxonomy (GTDB): domain Bacteria; phylum Pseudomonadota; class Alphaproteobacteria; order Rhizobiales; family Xanthobacteraceae; genus Bradyrhizobium. Next base: position 195,630 of record NZ_JAPRAQ010000009.1, read on the forward strand.
CGGCGAATTCAACCGTGCCGACGACGGTACGGTGGTGGTGCATAGCGAGTATCTTGAGGTCGTGATCAGCAAGCGCTGAACTGCCGTCGTGATCCGGTCAGGCCGAGCCCCGGCCTGACCGCCGGCAATCAGGATGGCGCGGCGGCGCCGACCGTGTCGGCCGAGACGGCCTCGCGGGTGCCAAGCGGCTTGGGCGGCCCGGTGGTCGTATCCCGAAGGGTCTGCCGTTCGATCTCCGAGTTCAGCTCGGCCCCGAACATGATGACGATCGCCGACATCCACATCCACATCATCAAGCCGATCGCCGCGCCGAGCGAGCCGTAGGTCGCGTTGTAATTGGCGAATTCCGAGAGATACCAGGACAGCAGCGCCGAGCCGGCGATCCAGAGAATGGCGGCCGTTACTGCGCCCAGGCTCAGCCATTGCCAGCGCGGCGCGTCGCGGCTGGGTGCGAAACGGTAGAGGACCGCAAGCGCCGCCAGCAGGATGACGAACAGCACCGGCCATCGCGCGAGAGCGACGATCAGCTTGCTCTCGGGCGCGATGCCGAGATGGTTGAGCGCGAGCGGGAAGGCGACCACGGTGCCCACCATCAGCAGCAGCGCCGCGATGCCGCCGACCGTGAAAGCCAACGACACCGTGTTCAGCCGGACGAAGCTGCGCTTTTCGCGCTCCTCATAGGCGACGTTGAGGGCGTCGAAGATGGCTTTGACGCCCGCATTGGCGCTCCAGATCGCGAGCAAGAGGCCAAACAGGAAGGTGACACCCAGGGCAGTATTGCCGTGGGACACCACGCGCGCGACCTGGTCCTCGACGATCTGGAACGCGCCCTCGGGCAGCATCATCGCGAGCGAATGCAGGTTGGAACTGATCGTCGAGGGATCGGCGAACAGGCCGTAGGATGAGACCAGCGCGGTCACGGCGGGAAAGATCGCGAGCAGCCCGAAGAAGACGACGCCGCCCGCGGTCGCGAGCAGGCGATCGTCGTCGATGCGCTGATAGGTGCGCCAGAAGATGTCTTTCCAGCCCGCCCACGGGATCGCGAAAGGGCTTTTCGCGCGCCGGCCGTGGCCGGGCTGCATGGCTGCGCCGGCCGGGCTCGTTTCCGGCGAGTTTGCTTCATTATTGCGATGGTCTTGCGGAGGCCCCGACCGGATGGGGCCGGACTCCTGAAAGTAGCGTTCCGCAGACAGCACGAAGACGGCCGTGGCGGCGACCAGCAACCAACTGTCGAAGTGCTCGGTGTGCCGCGCGCGCATTTCAAGCGTCCAATCTGTGGCCGTGCCGCCGCCGCCGTGCGGCCGTGAAGCCCAGCAGCCCGACGGCTGCGAGCATCAGACCCAGCTGCACGGGCCGGTTGGTCCGGCTCGACAGGGCGTTGCCGCCACGGCCACGTTCGCTCGGTGCGAGCGGCACCAGCGGAATCGTCGTTGCGACCTCTTTCACCGCCTGCTTGACGGTTCCGCGCGGGATCCGCGGGGTGGCGATCGCAACGCGCATGCGGCTGGCAAGCGGCACGATCGGCTTGTCCCGACGCTTCATTTGGGCCAGAGCCACGCCGGCGCAGGATATGGCCAGCACCAGGAGCACGGCCGCGACCGCACCAAAGCCCCAGAATTGTCCGTGGGTGATTGCGACCCAACGATAAAGGGCCACCAGGCCGACAAAGAAGGTGGCGATCAGGAACAGCCCGGCCACTGCGAACAATCCTGCCGCGACCGCATAGGACGTTACGCGGCCCGTGGCCTGATTGGTGCGGTCGCGCAGGTACGATCGCGCGGCGCGCTTGAGATGATTGATCTTGAGCGCCATTCCGGCGCGCAGCAATTCGCCCGATGGCGCGAGCATGCGGACATCCTCCGAGAACGAAAAATTCGTCGGGGGATGAACGTGGCGGAATTTGACTTGTTCCGCGCGGAGCGCGGGTGCCGGGACGGATCAGCCGAGATCGGCGGCCGAAATCCAGAACACCTCGCCCTCGGAGTCCTCGGTGTCGAGCCAGAGCAGCGGCAGTTCCGGAAAGGCCTCGTCGACCAGTTCGCGGCCGCGGCCGATCTCGCAGATCAGGCCGCCATCCGGCGTCAGGTGATCGGGCGCATCGCGCAGGATCCGGCGCACCACGTCGAGACCGTCGGGGCCGCCGTCAAAGGCGAGTTTTGGTTCGGCGCGGCATTCCGGCGGCAGCGCGGCCATGCCTTCGGCGTCGACGTAAGGCGGATTGGTGATGATGAGGTCGTAGCGCGCATCGCCGAGTGGGGCGAACAGGTCGCCGCGATGCAGGCTGATCCGGTCATCGAGCCCGAATTCGCCGACATTTCGCGTGGCGACTTCGAGCGCGCCCTTGGAGATGTCGACGGCATCAACGGTGGCATTCGGGAAATGGTGCGCGGCGAGGATGGCGAGACATCCAGAGCCCGTGCAGAGATCGAGCACACGTTCGACGGCCGTGGGGTCGTCGATCAGCGAGCCGGCCTCGCCCTCGCCGCCGAAATGCGACTCCAGCAGCTCGCCGATGAAGGAGCGCGGAACGATGACCCGCTCGTCGACATAGAACGGCAGGCCGCGCATGTAGATCTTGTTGACGAGATAGGCGGTCGGTTTGCGCGTGGTGACGCGCTGATGGATGAGGTCGACGATGGTCTTGCCTTCCGCCGACGTGACGCAGGCATGGGCAAAGATCTCGAACTGGTCGGGATGCAGATGCAGGGCTTCGCAGACCAGGAAGGCTGCTTCGGCGACCGGATCCGTCGTGCCATGGGCGAAGGCAAGTTTTGCTTCAACGAAGCGGCTCACGGCATAGCGGACGAAATCGATCAGCGTGAGCAGCTCGCCGCGGCCGACCTTCGCGAGTTTCGGTGCCGCGCGGCCGCGCGTGGTCTTCTTGGATGCTTTTGCCATCAGGATCGGGTCCAGCGTGCGGCGGCCTCGTCGTCACGGGCGTGGGCTTCGACCCAGCCGGTGCCGGTGGCGTTCTCTTCCTTCTTCCAGAACGGCGCGCTGGTCTTGAGATAATCCATCAGGAACTCGGCTGCCTGGAATGCCGCCTGGCGGTGCTGCGACGCCGTGAGCACCAGCACGATATTCTGCCCCGGCATGAACCGGCCGACGCGATGAATGATGGTGACGCCGTTCAGCGGCCAGCGCGATGTAGCTTCGTCGGCATGGCGCTTGATCTCTTCTTCCGCCATGCCGGGATAATGTTCGAGCGTGAGGGCGGCGATCTTCGCGCTGTCCTCGTCGCCGCGGCAGATGCCGGAAAAGCTCACGACCGCGCCGATGTCGGTGCGGCTCCCGGTCAGGATCGCGATCTCGCGCGCGATGTCGAAATCGTCCTGCTGGATGCGGATGGTGACGGGGCAGGGGCTGACGGGGGCGGTGCTTACGGGGGCGGTCATGGCCTAGCCGCCGGTCATCGGCGGGAAAAAGGCGATCTCGCGGGCGCCCGCGATCGCGGCGTCCGATTTGACGTGGGCATGATCGATCGCGGTGCGGATCACCTTCGGCTTCTCGAACGCGTAGGCATAGGCCTCGCTCTGGCCGGACAGCCAGGCGATCAGCTCCTCGACGGTGCGCACGGTCGCCGGCGGCTCGATGGTCTCCTCGGCCTTGCCGACGCGCTCGCGCACCCAGGCGAAGTACTTCACCTTCATGCCTCATCCTCCTTGATGAGGTGATGGATGCCGGCGCGGAAATAGTCGTAGCCAGTGTAGATGGTGAGGATCGCCGAGGCCCAGAGCAGCGCCAGCCCGATCATCGAGACCACGGGCACCACCTCATCGCCGGCCGGGCCCGCGAGCAGGAAGCCGATGGCGATGAGCTGAACGGTCGTCTTCCACTTCGCGAGCTTTGTCACGGGAACGCTCACCCGCAACGCCGCGAGATATTCGCGCAGGCCCGAGACCAGGATCTCGCGGCACAGGATCACGATGGCGGCCCACAGCGACCAGCCATGGATGATGCCGTCGGCAGCCAGCATCAGCAGGCAGGAGGCCACCAGCAGCTTGTCGGCGATCGGATCGAGCATCCGACCGAATGCCGATTGCTGATTCCAGATCCGCGCGTAATAGCCGTCGAGGTAATCGGTCACTGCTGCCGCGATGAAGATGGCGACCGCGACCCAGCGCAGCCACAGCGGCTGATCCAGAATCGACTGCGCATAGATGCACCCGACCACGACCGGGATCGCGGCGATCCGGCCATAGGTCAGGATGTTCGGGAGGGACATCGCGCGGCTGGTCGTCCCTCGTGTCGTGGCGATGTTCATTCGTCCTACCAATACCGCTCGTGCCTGAAGGTCAACCGTCCCGCTCCCCAATTGGGGTGCAGCATGCGACGACCATATGACCAGGGCTCCCTTTGGGCCCCCTTAGTTCACCCCGGCTGGGGATGGAAATAGTCGAAAATCCTGCGGGCGCTCTCGGCGCTTACCCCCGGAACCTTGCCGAGATCGGCGATCGAGGCCCGCTCGATCTCCTTCAGGGTTCCGAAATGGTGCAGCAAGGCACGTTTGCGTGACGGGCCGATGCCCGGAATCTCCTGCAAACCGGCCTCGCGGATGTCCTTCTTGCGCAGCTTGCGGTGCGAGCCGATGACGAAGCGATGGGCCTCGTCGCGCAGGCGCTGGATGAAATAAAGCACGGGATCGCGCGGCTCCAGCTTGATCGCCTCGCGCTCCGGCATGAACAGGGTTTCGCGGCCGGCATCCCGGTCCGGTCCCTTGGCGACCGACATCAGCGACACCTGGGTCAGGCCGAGATTCGCAAAGATCTCCCGGACGGCGTTGAGCTGGCCGCGACCGCCGTCGATGATCACGAGGTCGGGCCATTGCGGGAAGTCGTCGTCCTTGGCCTTGCCGGCGGCGTCCTCGGGCGGATTGATCAGGCGCTTGAAGCGGCGTTCCAGCACCTCGCGCATCATGGCGAAATCGTCGCCCGGCGTGATCCCTTCCGACTTGATGTTGAACTTGCGGTACTGGTTCTTCACGAAGCCGTCGGGACCGGCGACGATCATGGCGCCGACCGCATTGGTGCCCTGGATGTGGCTGTTGTCGTAGACCTCGATGCGCTTGGGCGAATGCGGCAGGCTCAACGTCGTGGCCATGGCGTCGAGCAGCCGGCTCTGTGTCGCGGTGTCCGCGAGCTTGCGGCCGAGCGCCTCGCGCGCATTGGTCAGCGCGTGGGCGACCAGCTCCTTTTTCTCGCCGCGCTTGGGCGCCGTGACCTCGATCTTGTGGCCGGCCTTGATCGACAGCGCATTGGCGAGCAGCTCGCTTTCCTCGATCTCGTGCGAGAGCAGGATGTTCTTCGGCGGCGGCTTGTCGTCGTAGAACTGGGCGAGGAAGGAGCCCAGCACTTCCTCCGGCGTATAGGTCTTCTCCGCGCGCGGGAAATAGGCGCGGTTGCCCCAGTTCTGGCCGGTGCGGAAGAAGAACACTTCGACGCAAAAGAAGCCGCCCTCCTGGTGGACCGCGAACACGTCGGCTTCTTCCACCGTGCGCGGATTGATGCCCTGCTGCGACTGGATCGCCGACAACGCGGCGAGGCGGTCACGGTAGAGCGCCGCGCTCTCGAATTCGAGCTCGCCGGAGGCCTTCTCCATCTCGGCGGCAAGCTCCTGCTTCACCGCGTGGCTCTTGCCGGAGAGGAAGTCGGTCGCCTCGCGCACCAGCGTCGTATAGCCGGGGAAGTCGATCTCGCGGGTGCAGGGGCCGGCGCAGCGGCGGATCTGGTAGAGCAGGCAGGGCCGCGAGCGGCTCTCGAAGAAGGAATCGGTGCAGGAGCGGATCAGGAACGCGCGCTGCAAGGCGGTGATGGTGCGGTTGACCGCACCGGCGGAAGCGAACGGGCCGAAATAGCGCCCGGGCCGGGTCTGCGCGCCGCGGTGCTTCAGAATCTGCGGCGCCCAATGGTCGCCGGTGATCAGGATGTAGGGAAACGACTTGTCGTCGCGCAGCTGCACGTTGAAGCGCGGCCGGAGCTGCTTAATGAGGTTGGCTTCCAGCAGCAGCGCTTCGGTCTCGGTGTTGGTCGAGACGATCTCCACGGTCACCGTGGCCGCGATCATGCGCAGGATGCGCGCCGGTTGCGGCGCGCTCTGGCGCGCATAGTTCGACAGGCGCTTTTTGACGTTCTTGGCCTTGCCGACATAGAGCACGTCGGCATTGGCGCTGAGCATGCGGTAGACGCCCGGCGAGGTGGGCGCGAGGCGCACCGCGCGCTCGATCGCCTCGTGGCCGGTCGCCAGCGGCTCTTCGCCGACCGCGCCGCTCTCCTCCAGAATGTCAGGCAGCAGCGCATCGTCCTCGTCCTCGCCAGCGGTGGTGGCGGGATCGAGGTCCGGCGGCGCCAGGCTCTCCGGCGGGGCGTCGGCCGTCGTGCCGCGCGGCGGTTTGCGCGCGCGCGCGTCGTCCGGATTGTCGGTGGAATCGTGAGCCATGATGCGAATTTAAGCGCTGGGGGTGCCGATTTGAAGTTCCAGCCTTGCGGCACACACAGGATGGCGGCGCAGTTCCCGGTAACGCTTGCTTAAGCCTGTTAACAGCGCGGTAACCCGGCTTAACAGGCCTTTAACCTAAAACTCTCGATAAATCTTACGCGAAAAAGAGGAGGTTCCGTAACCATGCGATTTTGCCTCGCGCGGCGGCGCAGGCATCGCGGGGAGCGGCAGTTGCGTTGGAGAGTACCGATGAGGGGGTTCGTTGTAGGCGCGGCCGTGTTGGTTGCAGCCGGCTGGACAGCTTCGGCAGAGGCCGCCGATCTCAATTACGGGCAGGGTGCGCCCTACACCGTCAATCAGCCGCTCAATGCCTATAGCTGGGCCGGTCCGTATCTCGGTGCCAATCTCGGCTATGAGTGGGGCTCGGTGAGTAACTCGCCCGTCAAGCCCTCCGGTTTCGTCGGCGGTGTGCAGGCCGGCTACAATTTCCAGAACGGTCCATGGGTGTTCGGCGTCGAGGGCGATATCCAGGCCGCCGGCGCTGATGACACCTTCGCGCCGTGGAAGTTCTCCAATCCCTGGTTCGGCACGCTGCGCGGCCGTGCCGGCTATGCGTTCAGCAACGTGCTGTTCTACGGCACCGCCGGCCTCGCCTTCGGCGAGCTGCGCGCGCAGACATTCGGCTGGACGGAATCGCACACCACCGCAGGCTGGACCATCGGTGCCGGCGCGGAAGTCGGCTTCGCGCCGAACTGGAGCGCCAAGCTCGAATATCTCTACATCGATCTGTCGACGAGCCAGTTCGCAATTACCGGCGTGTCAAACGGCTATAGCGCCAGCGTTGTGCGCGCAGGCGTGAACTATCACTTCTGATAGCTGAAGAAGAAAATACCGGACAACAACCTCCCGGCCGCTCGCGGCCGGGATTTTTTTTCGCCAGGTGTTCGCTCGAAAACGCCCTAGGAGAGGATGACCAAATTGACCGCCTTTGGTCCCTTCCCCTTCTTGTCCGGCTCGACCTCAAAAGTAATGCGCTGTCCTTCGGCGAGATCTTTCAGTCCCGCCCGCTCTACAGCAGTAATGTGCACGAAGACGTCGCGGCCGCCGTCGTCGGGCTTGATGAAACCGTAGCCTCGCTCACCGTTGAAAAACTTAACCGTTCCCGTCATGGCCATCGGGAAAAACTCCCCCTCATTGCTCCTCCGTCGCGACGCAGACTCACGTCACGACATGACCGGGCCTTACGAAGCCCGGGAGCTGGCCATCCTTGGGCGGACCATTTCTTTCGGTCCGATCGGATCTTTCTTAGGCCTTCACTCCGCCGCAACCATTCGCGGAAGCGGAACGTAAAGCCAGTCACGGAAACAGCATAATACGGTTCTCTGCAGATTGACTACCGCTCCTGCATATTTTTCCCAAGAATGCCGGGGTGTTACGGCTTCGGCACCTCTAATCGGAATCTGGCAGCTCCGCCCTGTCCGAGCGGCATTTCCAGCTCGGGCAGGAGCGTCTTGAGCTCGCCGTGCAGCGTGTACGGCGGATTGACGATCAACAATCCGGCGGAGGTGAGGGCAGCGCCATCAAGCTGCGGCGCGACACTGAATTCGAGACGCAGACATTTTCCCGGTGGTTTTGCTGCGGCCGCGAGCCGCGCCACTGATTGCACCAGCGTGTCGGTGGCGCGTCGGCTCTTGGCCGGATACCAGATTACATAGATACCGGTCGGCCATTTCGTGAAAGCCGCCGAGAAGGCGTCGCCGAGCTTTTCGAACTCGTCTTTCGCCTCGAACGGCGGGTCGATCAGCACGAGCCCGCGCCGTTCCTTCGGTGGCACGAAGGCCGGCAGCGCGACCCAGCCGTCGAGATCAACCACGCGCGCCTGTTCGTCGCGGCGCAGCACACCGATAAGCGCCTTGCGCGCGTTCGGCTCAAGCTCGCAGGCAACGAGGCGGTCTTGCGGCCGCAGCAGGCCGCGCGCGATCAGCGGCGAACCCGGATAAGCCTTGAGCTCGCCCTTCGGATTGAAGGCGCGAACGATGTCGAGATAGGGCTTGGCCAGCGCCACGGCGTCGTTCGACAGGCGCGCCTGCATCAGCCGCGCGATGCCGGTCAGCCATTCGCCGCTGCGGCGCGCTTCGTCGCTTTCGAGATCGTAGAGGCCGGTGCCGGCATGGGTGTCGATGACACGGAATGCCCCCGGCTTGTCCTGGAGGTAAGTAATGATGCGCGCGAGCACGATGTGCTTGATGACATCGGCGAAGTTTCCGGCGTGGAAGGCGTGACGGTAGTTCATGGTGGAGAGTTACGACATCGCGCGATGAAAGTAACTGCCGTCATTCCGGGGCAGTGCGCAGCACTGAACCCGGAATCCATTTCGCCACCCGTTACGCGGGTAAATGGATTCCGGGTTCACGCTTCGCGTGCCCCGGAATGACGGCGACGCAGTCTATCCACCCCTGATCGGCGGCATCGTCACCTGGTCGCGGCGGCAGGCGCGACGCTCGATCTCCTCGCAGGCCCGGAATTGCAGGTCCTTGCTGAGGCAGATGCGGACCTCGGAGAGCCGGGTCCGGTTGCAGGTGACCGAGATGGCCGCGTTGCTCAGGCCCGCATTGGCCTTGATGAAGGCTTCCTCCACCTCGCCCGGTGCCACGGTCTTGGCCTGCGACAGTTCGAGATATTCCGCCGGGATCTTGATCGCAGCGCGCGCCTTTCGAATCGTCTCGAAATAATTGCGGCTGTCGAGCCCGGAGCAGGTGCCGTGCTTGTCCCACTCGTTGAAGATCAGCCCCGGCGCCGGCATCAAATCGAGCATCGAAGAGACGATGTTGCGGTTCAGGCGTGGCGATGGCCGCTGGCAATATTCGGGGAAGCCGTTCTCGTATTGCGGCCAAAGCCCGTGCACCACGAACGCGTAGGGCCGCCCGCTGCACTGCATCTGCGAACGACCGCCGCCGCGGTTGCGCTCGGACGCCTCCTCGCAGAACGAGGGCGACCATGACAGCGACAGCACATAGAAATCGAATTCGCCGGGCGCGTTCTGCCGTTTGTCCTGGGCCTTCGCGCCGCCCGGCAGCGCGACCAGCCCGGCGGCAAGAACCAGGGGAAGGGTCAGTGAGATCACGAGACGGGAGAACGAATGCAATCTAAAATGAAACATGGCGACGCCCCTCAACTAGACTGTGCAATCAGCCTAGCAGGCAACAAGAACATTTCAAGAACAAAATGCGAGATGGCCGTCAGCCGCCTGATCAGTCCGATTCAGGCCTTTCCGATCAAGGCTCGTCTATCAAGGCCTGGCGGCGCGGCAGGCCGGATTGTAGGCCCAGTTGCGGTCGAGCCCGACCACGCACCATTCGACGCCATTGCCGTAGCCGGCGAAGCCGCCATCCTCGATGATCGAGAAATGCACCTTGCGCACCTTGCCGTCATTGAGCATGGCGTCGCCGGTGCAATAGCGGCGCGGAATGTTGTCGGACTGCCAGGGCCGGAACGCGATCTCGTGAACGGCGGCGAAGCCTGTGATCTTCAACGAGGAATTCCAGAACGAGCTTTCCTTCTCCCAGAACTGGGTGGCGATGGTCGGCAGCGCCTTGTCGCAATCGACGACGGCGCCGTCATAGCGCGGCCCGTTCAGCCAGAAGTTCAACTCCAGCGGATTGGCGGCCCTGGCCTCACCGAGCGACAGCGCTCCGAACATGAGGCCAAGCAAGGCGGCAAAGCGGAGCGATTTCAGGGTGAGGGCGCGCATGGGCAATCCGGACTGCTGGGTCTTGCGAAGACTAGACGGTGCCGCGAAGGCCGGGGCAGGTCAAGTGCAGCGCGGCAACACTTGGCCAAGAGTTGACCCTAACCTCGTAGCCGGCGGGGCATCAGTTCTTTTCATGGGCATCCCGGCACCGTAAACTGGCGCCAACCAATTGGAGTGACGGGAATGCGAATCATTGCGGCCGCGGGCCTTCTTGCCCTGGGTATGATGGCCAGCCAGTCGGCACGCGCCGATATGCTTCCGGTGCCCCCGTTCAAGGGCAACGACACCGGCGGCATCATCGCTTATTCGCTGGCGACCCAGACCGATGCGCGGCAGGTCGCGGTCGATCACTGCGCGCGCTACGGCAAGGTCGTGAAATTCCTCGCGGTGCAGGCCTATGAGGGCGGCTATATCTCGTTCTCCTGCCGCTGGGTGCCCTACGGCGCCGCCCAACAGCCGATCCGCACGCTGTACTGAGGCGCTTTCGGAACGTCGCAATCTCTCAGCCGGGAGCTTCCCACATGACGCGCAAGCTCGCTTTGCTCGGCTCGGCCCTTTGTCTTGTGTTACAGGCAGGCAGCGCCAGCGCTGACGATCTGCCGGTGCGCAAGGCCGGTCTCTGGGAAATGAAGATGGTCAGGACCGGCACGCCCATGCCGGAGATGACCATGCAGCACTGTACCGACGAGACCGTCGACAAGGAGATGAACAACAACGTCTCCCCGATGGCCAAGCAGATCTGCGCCAAGCAGGACATCAAGAAGACCGCGACCGGCTATGTCAGCGATTCCGAGTGCAGCGTCGCCGGCATCAGCACGACCTCGCATGCCGAGATCACCGGCGATTTCAACTCGGCCTATACGGTGAAGACCTCGTCGCATGCGCAAGGCGGTGCCGCCGGAGCAGCAGGCCGCGACACCACGATGCAGCTCGAAGCCAAGTGGCTGGGGGCCTGCAAGCCCGACCAGAAGCCCGGCGACATCGTAATGCCCGGCGGCTTCAAGATGAACGTGCGTGACATGGACAAGTTGAAGGCGCTGCTGCCGAAGTAGGGTTGGGTGAGCCTCCCCTCTCCCATTGCAAGGGGAGAAGAAAGAGCAAAGCTACACCGGAATCCGCACACTCGCCCTTAGTCCCCCCATCGGGCTGTCGCCGAGGGTGATGTCGCCGCCATGCGAGCGCGCGATGTCGCGGGCGATGGCGAGGCCGAGGCCCGTGCCGCCTTCGTCCTGGTTGCGGGCGTTGTCGAGCCGGAGGAACGGCTTGAACACCTCTTCGCGCAAATGCGTGGGAATGCCGGGGCCGTCGTCCTCGACCGTGACGGTCAAATAACGGTGATCGCGCTGGCCGTTGATGGCGATGCTCTTGCCGTAGCGCGCCGCGTTGGTGACGAGGTTGGCGAGGCAACGCTTGAACGAGGCCGGCTTCACGGTGACCACGGGCAGGCCGTGGAACGCGACGGTCGCGGTGTGGCCGTGGCGCTCGGCGTCGCTGCGCAGTTCCTCGAGCGCCTGCGCCATGTCGGTCGGCTGCGACTGCTCGCCGGAATCGCCGCGGGCAAACGCAAGGTAGTCCTCCAGCATCATCGACATCTCGTCGACGTCCTTGCGCATGCCCTCGAGCTCCGGGTTGTCGCCAATCAGCGCCAGCTCGAGCTTGAACCGGGTCAGGATGGTGCGCAGATCGTGGCTGACGCCGGCAAGCATCGCGGTGCGCTGCTCCATCGTGCGCTCGATGCGTGACTTCATCTCGAGGAAGGCGACCGACGCGCGCCGCACCTCGCGCGCGCCGCGCGGCCGGAAGTTTGGCGCCTCGCGGCCCTTGCCGAAACTCTCGGCGGCGTCCGCCAGCCGCAGGATCGGCTTGATCTGGTTGCGCAGGAACAGCACCGCGACGATCAGCAGGATCGAGGACGTGCCGACCATCCAGAACAGGAAGATCTCCGAGTTCGAGGCATAGGCGGCGCTGCGCTGCGCGAACACGCGCATCACGGCATCGTCGAGCTGGATCCGGATCTCGACGAGGTTGGAGCGGCCGACGGTGTCGATCCAGAACGAGCGTCCGATCTGGCGGCCGAGCTGCACGGACAGCGTCTGGTCGAGCAGCGAGAAGAACGGCTTCGGCCCCGGCGGCGGCATGTCGCCGGCGGGCAGGAAATCGACGACGAGGCCGAGGCGCTGCTGGGCGATGCGGCGGATCTCGTTGCGATCCTTGTCCTGCGGATAGCCCTTGTAGACGTCGATCAGCGCGGCGATGTCTTGCACCACAGCAGCCGACAGGCGGCGCGTCACCGTGTTCCAGTGCCGCTCCATGAACACGAAGGCGACGACCGATTGCAGGATCACCATCGGCACGATCATGATGAGGAGTGCGCGCGCATAGAGGCCGGTCGGCATCCAGCCCTTGAACGCGTTGCCCATCCAGCCATTGGCGGCGGAGACGCGGCCGGCGGCGCTCTTCAACAGCGTCAGGCCGGTATCGATCGTGCTCATCGGTCGCGCTTCACTGCTTTATGGCGACGCCACCAGGCGGTAGCCGATGCCGCGCACCGCCTGGAGGAACAGCGGATTGGCGGGATCGGTCTCGATCTTGCGCCTGAGGCGATTGATCTGCACGTCGACGGCGCGCTCGTTGACGCTGCCATTGCCGGTGAGCGCGCTGCGCGGCACGGTCTCGCCCGGTGCCTCCGACAGGATCCGCAGCATCTCGCGCTCGCGGTCGGTGAGGTGGATGACCTCCTCGCCCTGGCGCAATTCGCCGCGATCGAGATGGTAGACGTAGGGGCCGAATGCGATTTTCTCGACCGCCGCGGCCTGCGGCGGTGGCGCGGCGCGCTTGAGGATATTGTTGATGCGCAGCGCAAGCTCGCGCGGCTCAAACGGTTTTGCCACGTAATCGTCGGCGCCGATTTGCAGGCCTTCGATGCGGGCTTCGGCCTCGTGCCGCGCCGTCAGCATCACGATCGGCACCGAGGAGGAGGTCCGGATGAAGCGGGCAAGGTCGAAGCCGGTCTCGCCGGGCATCATGACGTCGAGGATCAGGAGATCGAAATGCAGGCCCATGAGCTTCGAGCGTGCATCGCCGGCGCTTGCGGCAGTGGTCACGCGATAGCCTTCGCTGGCGAGGAAGCGCGACAGCAGATCGCGGATGCGACGGTCGTCGTCGACCAGCAGCAGATGCGGCGCATCGTCGGCCGGTTCTACCGGCGGGCGGGCTAGCGTGGCAGCGAGTGGCACGTTCACTCCTTTCCGTCTTGATTGACGTTGGCGAAGATCGTCTCCAGCACCTTGTCCGGATCGTCGCGGTCGATCATCGCGCGCAGGAAGCGCTTGACGGTCTCGGCATCCTGCGGCGCCATCTCGGCGAGTGCCTTGGTGATCCGCGTGGTCTGGAGCCCGGCGAGCTTCTGCACCAGCGCCTCGCCCTTCGGCGTCGCGTAGAGCAGGCGCTGGCGGCGGTCGTTGTCGCCGGTCTTCTGCACGATATAGCCCTCGTCCAGGAGCTGCTTGAGCACGCGGCCGAGCGACTGTTTTGTGATGCGCAGGACGTCGAGGAGATCGGCGACCTTGAGGCCGGGATAGCGGTAGACGAAATGCATGACCCGGTGGTGGGCCCGGCCGAAGCCGAAAGCCTCCAGCTCCTGGTCGGGATCGCCGACGAAATCACGATAGGCGAAGAACAGCAGTTCAATGATATCCCAGCGCAAATTGCCTCCATCGCCTGCGGCCGGCCGCGGCTCGGCTGCGTCTTGAGGGGGAGTTGCGAAATTTATGTCAGGCATATTGACGTATATTGGGTTCAATGTTACAAAACGATCAGCCCGCACGAAATTTTAGATCGTTTCGCGTCGGGTGGCAGTTCTAGGAGCGGCCGGAGAGAGCCGGACAGGCGGCGACGGCCGAAGCAGATCTACCGTGCGATTGTCGAGCGGCATTTCGGCAAAACATACTGGACTTCCGCCTTCCGCAAAAGCATGTCCTCGGCGACATGCTGGCCACGGAAACCGGCCGTAACAAGGCTGGCGGCGGTCCAGCCACAACCTAATCAAGCCAGCCGGGCCCGAACAGGGCAGGCGGGCGCCAGAACAGCGCCGCTACCGGCAGCGGGAGGCAAGGACATGAGTATGAAATTCGACATCCAGCCCGCATCCAATCCGACATCCGAGAAGGACCGCGTCGCCAAGCTGGTGGATCCCGGCTTCGGGCGGGTCTTCACCGATCACATGGCGATCGTCCGCTACAACCAGGCCAAGGGCGGCTGGTACGAAGCACGCGTCGAGGCGCGCGCCAACTTCCAGCTCGATCCGGCCGGCGCGGTCCTGCACTACGCCCAGGAAATCTTCGAAGGCCTCAAGGCCTACAAGCGTGACGACGGCGGCGTGAACCTGTTCCGCCCGGACGCCAATGCGCGCCGCTTCAAGGACTCCGCCGACCGCATGGCGATGGCGCAGCTGCCAGAGGACGTCTTCATCGAGGCGGTCGAGCAGGTCGTGCGCATCGATCGCGCCTGGATGCCGGGCGGCGAGGGCAGCCTTTATCTGCGCCCCTTCATGATCGCGAGCGAGACCTTCCTCGGCGTCAAGCCGTCGTCCGAATACATCTTCGCGGTGATCGCTTCTCCGGTTGGCTCCTATTTCAAGGGCGGACCTGCGCCGGTCTCGATCTGGGTGTCGGAGAACTACACCCGCGCCGCGATCGGCGGCACCGGCGCCGTCAAGTGCGGTGGGAACTATGCCGCGAGCCTGCGTGCGCAGGCCGAAGCGATCCAGCACGGCTGCGATCAGGTCGTCTTCCTCGACGCGGTCGAGCGCCGCTACATCGAGGAGCTCGGCGGCATGAACGTCTTCTTCGTGTTCGACGACGGCTCGCTCTCGACGCCGCCGCTCGGCACGATCCTGCCCGGCATCACCCGCGACTCCATCATCGCGCTCGCGAAGGATGCCGGCAAGACGGTGCGCGAGGAGCCGTACTCGCTCGACCAGTGGCGCAAGGATGCGGCGAGCGGCAAGCTCAAGGAAGCGTTCGCCTGCGGCACCGCTGCCGTGATCTCGCCGATCGGCAAGGTGCGCTCGGTGAGCGGCGATTTCGAGATCAGCGGCGGCGCCGCCGGCCCCGTCGCCACGGGCCTGCGCAAGCAGCTCATCGACATCCAGTACGGCCGCACCAACGATCCGCACAACTGGATCAAGAAGGTGCTTTGAGACGCTTTGAGATTATTTCCCCTCTCTCGCGAGGGAGAGGGGAAACGCGCAATGTTTGTGGCTTTTCGCGCCATGAACGTGTGGCTGCCGACACGCGACAAAGCCAGGAGACATCGAAGCATCCTGGACATCGTGAACATGGCAACAAAACTCTCCCAACCGCTGAAGTGGATCGTTCTCGCCGCAATCACCGGCGTCAGCGTTTTCGGCATCCTGACCATCGGGCCCATGCCGGAGGTCGTCGCACAAGACCGCTCGCCGATCGTCGACGTGCGCACCACCGATCCCGAGATGAACACCGCGATCGCGCGCGCCCGCGGCACGCTTCCGACCTTCTGGGCGTCCTATGACGCGCCAAAGCCGTCGGAGACCGGGCACGCCTTGAAGGTGCGCTTTTCGACCCGCAGAGGCGGAGAGCATATCTGGATCGGCGAAGTGAAAAAGCTGCCGAACGGCACCTATTCGGGCCTCTTCGCCAACGAGCCGCGCGATCTGCCGGGCAAGCGGGCCGGCGACGCGGTCAAGTTCAGCGAAGCGGACATTTCAGACTGGATGTTCATGCGCAACGGCAAGATCGTCGGCGGCGAGACCATCAAGCCGACGCTGAAGTCGCTGCCAAAGGCGGATGCGGAAGCGCTGAGGGCCCGGATGGAGCAGCCGTAAGTCTCTTACCCTCTCCCAGCAAGCGGGGCGAGGTAAAGCGAACTCCGGTTGCCGCCTCCCGCGTCGGCTGGTAAACGCCGCGCATGGCCGAGAAACCCAAAAAACCCCAGAAACTGAAGGCGCGCCTGCCGCGCGGGCTCGAGGATCGCGATCCCTCGGCGATCCGGGCGACGCGCGAGATGGTCGAGAAGATCCGCGCCGTCTACGAGCTCTACGGGTTCGAGCCCGTGGAAACGCCGGCGATGGAATACACCGATGCGCTTGGCAAGTTCCTGCCCGACCAGGACCGGCCGAACGAGGGCGTGTTCTCGTTCCAGGACGATGACGAGCAGTGGATCAGCTTGCGCTACGATTTGACCGCGCCGCTCGCCCGCTATGTCGGCGAGCGATACGGCACCGACGGTCTGGTCCTGCCCTACCGCAGCTACCGCGTCGGCTACGTGTTCCGCAACGAGAAGCCCGGCCCCGGCCGCTTCCGCCAGTTCATGCAGTTCGATGCCGACACGGTCGGCTCGGCGACGCCGGCGGCGGATGCCGAGATCTGCATGATGGCCGCAGACACGATGGAGGCGCTCGGCATTGCGCGCGGCTCCTATGTCGTGAAGGTCAACAACCGAAAAGTGCTCGACGGCGTTCTGGAAGCCATCGGGCTCGGCGGTGACGAGAACGCCGCGCGCAGGCTGACCGTGCTGCGCGCGATCGACAAGCTCGACAAGTTTTCCGCCGACGAAGTGCGCAAGCTGCTCGGTCCCGGACGATGGGATGGCGGCGAAGAAGGCAAGGGCGACTTCACGAAAGGCGCCAATTTGAGCCCCGCTGAGGCTGACGTCGTTCTCGCCATCACCAAGCCGCGCGACGATTGGAAAGACGCGATCGCCGCGGCGGAAACTTACCTCGCCAAGAGCGAGATTGGTCAGGCCGGCGTCAGCGAGCTGGAAGAGATTGCCAGACTGGTGACAGCGTCGGGTTATGGCGCAGACCGCATCAAGATCGATCCCTCCGTCGTGCGCGGCCTCGAATATTACACCGGCCCCGTCTACGAGGTCGAACTGCTGCTCGAGACCAAGGATGAAAAGGGCCGGCCGGTGCGGTTCGGCTCGGTCGGTGGTGGCGGCCGCTACGACGGCCTCGTCTCGCGCTTCCGCGGCGAGCCGGTGCCGGCGACCGGTTTCTCGATCGGTGTGTCCAGGCTTCAGGCCGCGCTGACGCTGCTCGGCAAGCTCGACACGCGGCCCGAATTCGGCCCCGTCGTCGTCACCGTGTTCGATCGCGACCGTGTCGCCGACTACCAGAAGATGGTGGCGTCCTTGCGCGCAGTCGGCATTCGTGCCGAGCTCTATCTCGGCAATCCCAAGAACATGGGCAACCAGCTCAAATATGCCGACCGCCGCAACTCACCTTGCGTGATCATCCAGGGCTCGGATGAAAAGGCGCGCGGCGAGCTGCAGATCAAGGATCTGATCGAAGGCGCCAAGGCCGCCGCCGCCATCGCCTCCAACCAGGAGTGGCGCGAGAGCCGCCCGGCGCAGTTCTCGTGCAGCGAAGCCGACCTCGTCGCAAAAGTGCGTGAAGTCCTCGCGCGCCATGACGTGAGCTGGGGCTAGCCATTCGCAAGCAGCGTCATGCCCGGGCTTGTCCCGGGCATCCACGTCCTGTTTGATGGGAAAGAACGTGGATGGCCGGGACAAGCCCGGGCATGACGAACGCAGCAGGGAGAAGACGATGCCTGAGATTACCGTCAGCATGGCCGAAGGCCGCACCGACGAGCAGAAGGCCGGCATGATGCGCGACATCACCCAGGCCCTGGTGAAGAATCTCGGCGTCGATGCCGACGCCGTCGTCATCCAGATCAACGAAGCCCCGCTCCGCCACAAGATGAAGGGCGGCAAGACCTTTGTTGAGCGCGCGGCGGCTGCGAAGAAATAGTTTCGGCTGGTTCGGCAAACACAACTGTCGTCCCCGCCTAGTGCGCAATTGCGCACGGGAGCGGGGACCCATAACCACAGGGAGTGGTTATTTGGCGAGCTGGTAACTCCGAGTCTTCGCCAAACTACTCCCTGTGGTTATGGGTCCCGGATCAGCGCTCCGCTTCGCTGCGCTTGTCCGGGACGACAGCGGAGTTTGAGGCCCCCATGGACGCACGCGACTTCATCAAGGTCGGCATGAGCGCCGAACGCACGCTGGTGGTGCCGGCTGAGCGGACGGTCGGGCATTTCGTGCCCGGCATGCCCATGGTCTATGCGACGCCGATGATGATTCTGGAGATGGAGATGACGTCGGGCGATGCGATCCGCGCCGCGCTTCAGCCGGGCTGGGTCACCGTCGGCACCGAAGTCGACATTCGCCACCTCGCAGCCGCTCTCGTCGGTGCGACGGTGCGGACCACCGCGAAGGTGGTCGCAGTCGAGCGCCGCGTCATCCGCTTCGAGGTCGAGGCGTTCGAGGGCACGCGCAGGCTCGGCGAAGGCCGCCATGCGCGCGGGCTCGTGAATGTCGAGATGTTCAACAAGCGGCTGGCCGCAGGCTCGAAACTGTAGTCGTAGGGTGGGCAAAGGCGCGAAGCGCCGTGCCCACCATCCTTTCGGGATCGCGAACGAAGTTGGTGGGCATGCTTCCGCCTTCGCTCGTCGAGCTTCGGCGGACAAGCCGCTTTGCCCACCCTACGGCACTTGTTTACTTCGCCAGTTCCTTCGACCGCTTCGTCGCGGCCGCGATCGCGCGGATCATCAGATCGCGCAGGCCCGGCTCGCCCATCAGCACGCCGAGTGCCGCGGCCGTGGTGCCGCCGGGCGAGGTGACGTTCTGGCGCAGCGTGCTGGAGGGAAGCTCCGACTGATGCAGAAGTTCACCAGAGCCGGCGACGGTCTCGCGTGCAAGCTTCGTCGCCAGCGCCTCGGGCAGTCCGGCTTCGACGCCGGCGCGCGCGAGCTCTTCGGCGAGCAGGAACACATAGGCGGGGCCTGAGCCGGACACCGCGGTGACCGCATCCATCAGGCCTTCATCCTCGACCCATTCGACCGAGCCGGTCGCACGCAGCAGCGCATCGGCCACGGCGCGCTGAGCGGCACTGACGTTCTTCGCCGCGACGGCCACCGTGATGCCGCGGCCGATCGCGGCCGGCGTGTTCGGCATCGCGCGCACCACGGCGCCACCGCAGACCTCTTCTAGCGATGCGATCGTGGTTCCCGCCATGATCGAGACCACCGAGGTCTTGTCCGAGACGAATTGCTTCAGCCTGGCGCCGGCCTCGCGGAACATCTGCGGCTTCACCGCGACGACCAGAGTCTCGACCGTGCCGGCGGCCTTGACATCGGGATTGAGCGCAACGCCGTTGGCGGCAAGCGCGGTGATCTCAGGTGAGATGTGCGGATCGATCACCGCGACGCGACGCGGATCGAGCCCGCCCGAAAGCCATCCGGTCAGCATCGCGCCGCCCATCTTGCCGGCGCCGGCGAGGAGGATGGTGCCGGTGATGTTCTTGAGAGTGCTGTTTGCCATCGCTGCCGCCACACGTTCGCTGTCGTCCCCGCGAAAGCGAGGACCCCCGCGCGAGCGCTTGCGCTCGTCGCATAACCACAGTTGGTTCTAGTGGATGAAGGTGGTGGCAACAAGCCGCATGCCACAAGGGACATCACGCGGTATGGATCCCGGATCTTCGCTGCGCTCGTCCGGGACGACAGCGGAGGGCGAGGCGAGCCTTACGCCTCTCCCACCGTGTCGAACATCGCCGCGTCCATCGCCTGCGCGGTGGTCTTGCCGGCCCACACCACGAACTGGAACGCGGGAAAGTAGCGCTCGCAGGCATGGATGGCGCCGGCGAGCATGGCTTCGCATTGCGCGGTCGAGGCGGTGAGCCCGCCCGGCAGCACCAGGGCCTGGCGGTGCATGATCATGCCGGTGTTGGTCCACAGATCGAAATGGCCGACCCATAGCTGCTCATTGACCGCGGCGACGAGCCGTTGCACTTCGCTCCGCCGCGCAACCGGAATCTTCATGTCGAAGGCGCAGGCCAGATGCAGCGCCTCGATCTCGCCCATCCACGTGAAGGAGATCTGATAGTCGGTCCATTGTCCCTTGGAGACAATCGTGAGCTCGTCTTCGCCGGAGCGTTCGAACGGCCAGTTGTTGCTGGCAGCGATGTCCTCGACCACCGCGAGCGGGTGATTTCTGGAATCGATAGTGCCTTCGAGCAGGGACATTCCGTCTCGACCTCTTGCCTTTTTGTTGTCTTTGATACGCACTCGGTCGGCCCGGCGCGCTCCCTCAACGTCGCTGTCGCGATCCCCTCGGATCAGCGCGAGCCTGTCGCGGATCAAGTGATGTGATTTGCGGAATCTGCGCAACTGGCTGCCGAGTCCGTCCACAAGCCAGGACTCGTTCGTCCACAGCTCATCTCCGCCACAATTCTTAACGAATGAGAACAAATCGGAATCGGATTCGCCGATGGCGCGCCAATCGTTAATTCCGCCGGGCGAGGTCACACCCGTCATGGCGGCATGGGACCATGCGGTTTTTCATGCGGAACACGCTTGCTGCGGCCGCCGGCCGGCGTCATATTTCGCCTCAGGCCGTTCATCCCGGGCGGCCGATGTTCTCAGGGCGGGGTGAAAGTCCCCACCGGCGGTAAGGGTCGCAAGGCCCAAGCCCGCGAGCGCCTTCCCCCAAGGATCTTCCTGAAAAGGAATTTTGCCGAAGGGAAGGGTCAGCAGATTCGGTGCAACTCCGAAGCCGACGGTTAAAGTCCGGATGAAAGAGAACGGTCGGTGGCAGACGCATCGCAAGGTGCGGCTGCTTGTCGTTCCGTGTGCCCTGATTCTGGTCCTTTGAAGGAAAGCCATGAATCAGATGTTGCAAGACCCCCAAACCGAAACTTCCGAAGTCACCCAACCGCCGGTTCCGCAGGATCCGGCACCCGAGCATCCGCGCTTCGCGAAACCGCAGCGGGTGGCCTTCGTGCAGGCCTGCTGGCACCACGACGTGGTCGAGGAGGCCCGCATCGCCTTCGTGAAGGAGGCAGCCGCGCGTCACCTCAATCATGTCGACGTGTTCGAGGTGCCGGGCTCGTTCGAGATCCCGCTGCATGCGCAGATCCTCGCCAAGACGCGGCGCTATACCGCGATCGTCGCGGCGGGCCTCGTCGTCGATGGCGGCATTTACCGCCACGAGTTCGTCGCCGACACCGTGATCAAGGCGCTGATGGACGTGCAGCTCCGCACCGAGGTGCCGGTGTTCTCGGCCGTGCTGACGCCGCAGCAATTCCACGAGACCGAGGTGCACTACGATTTCTTCCGCAGGCACTTTGCGATCAAGGGCGTCGAGGTCGCGGAAGCCTGCGCCAACACACTGCTCGGGCTTGAGCGCCTGCGCGGCCAGGTCGCGGCGGGCATCGTGTAGCTGTCCGCTCACACGCCGCTGATTGTCAATCCCGTCGCCGTCCCTATAAAGTCGGCGGCGGGAGGAGGCCGGCCGTGGAGACGGGGCGGCCGACAAGATCATGTTCGAAGGACACGATCCCTATCTCGTCGCGCTCTCTGTGGTGATCGCGAGCCTGGGTGGCTATACCGGCTTTGCGCTTGCTGCTCGCATCCGCAACACGCCCGGCGTCAGCAACCGCGTTCTGCTCGCGGGTGCGGCTGCGTTTCTGGCCGTCGGCATCTGGACCATGCATTTCGTCGGCATGCTGGCCGCGCCGCTGCCGCCCGACACCGTCTATCTCGTCCTGCCCACCATCATCTCGTTCCTGATCTGCGCGCTGGTGGTCGGCATCTCCTTGTTCTTTGTCTCGATCGGCGAACCGTCCCTGAAGCGGGTGGCCTCGTCGGCCGTTTTGCTCGGCGTCGGCATCGCCAGCATGCATTATGTCGGCATCCACGGCCTCGCCGGTCATTTCGGCATCGTGCACGACAAGACTATGGTGGCGCTGTCGGTCGTGGTGGCGATCGTCACCGCCTATGGCGGTTTGCGCGCCTTCCTGGCGCAGCAGGAGGGCGTCCGGCTGATCGTCAGCTCGGTTGCGTTTGGCATCGCCGTCTCCGGCATGCATTACACGGCGATGCTCGGCATGCATTTCGAGCCGCTGACCGGCGCGGTGCATCACCATGCCGGCGGCGGTCTTGCCGCGTCGCAGCAAATCCTGTCGATCATCGTTGCGGTGCTGTGCTTCGTCATCGCAGCCGGCTTCCTGCTGTCGCTGGTTCCCGATCAACGGCGTCAGACGTCGAACTCTGTTGCTGCCGAACCGCCTGCTTCGCCGGTCGCGGCGGCCGCCATCGAACTGATCGCTGCGCCGGCTGCAGCTCCGCGCCCGGTGGCCCCGCTCGGCGGTCTCGGCCAGCCGCCCCGCGCGCCGGTTCCCCGGTTGCCGGTCGAGAGCGCCGACGGCACGCACTTCATCGAGACGGCCAATGTCCGCAGCGTCCGGGCCGATGCGCACTACACCCGTGTTCACGACGGCACCCGCGAGCGAATGTGCCCCTGGTCGATCTCGGAGGCCGAGGCCCAGCTCGACCCCTCGCTGTTCCTGCGTGTGCACCGCAGCCATATCGTCGCGATCCCCCATGTCGCGCTGGTCCGGAGAGAGGGCGATGGCGCCGTGCTCGAGCTCGACGGCCCGTCGCCGCACCGGGTGCCGGTGAGCCGGGCCAAGATCGCCGAGGTGAAGGCGCGGCTGGGGCTGGCGAATAGGCGGCAGGCGTAGAGTCGGGCCGCACGGGAGGCGCGCTCTTCCTTACCGTCCCCCTCCAGGGGAGTGGCCGCCGCGCCATAACGTCGCTAGCCCTGACGCAATTCGTGCGTTCCCCGCCGCAACTCGTGCGAAATCCGATGTTCCGTGCCCCAACGATTGCGGGCAGCCCTGCCGGGAGTGACCGTCCCCTCCAACGTCCGCGCCGTCACGCGCCAGAGGACGACGAGGAGGAGATGATGATCCCAGGCTCATTCAGCTATCACCGGCCGGCGAGTGTCGCCGATGCCGTCAAGCTCTTGGCAGACCTTGGCGAAGATGCACGGCCCCTGGCCGGCGGGCACAGCCTGGTGCCGATGATGAAGCTTCGGCTCGCCACCCCCGCCCATCTGATCGACCTGCACGGCATCGCCGCCCTCAAGGGCATCCGCCGCGACGGCCAAAATCTCGTCATCGGCGCGATGACCACCCAGCATGAGCTGCTGGCCTCCGACGACGTCGCCAAGGCGATGCCGATCCTGCACGAGGCGGCGCTGCTGATCGCCGATCCGCAGGTGCGCTACCGCGGCACGATCGGCGGTAATGTCGCCAATGGCGATCCCGGCAATGACATGCCGGCGCTGATGATGACTTTGGGGGCGAGCTACCGGCTCGAAAGCGCCGGCGGTGCCCGTGACGTCGCGGCCGCGGACTTCTACCAGGGCGCCTATTTCACCGCGCTCGAGCCCGGCGAGATCCTGACCTCCGTCTCGGTTCCCGTGCCCGCGGCCGGCCACGGCTCCGCCTACGAAAAACTCAAGCGCAAGGTCGGTGACTACGCCACCGCCGCCGCCGCCGTGGTCCTCACCATGTCCGGCGGCAAGGTCGCGACCTGCTCGATCGGGCTCACCAACGTCCACGAAACGCCGCTGCTCGCCACTGATGCCGCCAACGCCGTGATCGGCACCAGCCTCGATGCGGCCACGCTGAAGAGGGCAGCAGCAGCCGCCGAAGCGATCATGGCACCGGCCGCCGATGCGCGCGGACCGGTCGAATACCGAAAACATGTCGGCGGCATCATGGTGACGCGCGCGCTGCAGCGCGCCGCTGCTGTCGCGAAGTAAGGGAGAGATCAATGGCCAAAACACACGTCACCATGAAGGTGAACGGCGCCGAGGTCGAAGGCCTCGTCGAGCCGCGCACGCTGCTGGTGCATTTCATCCGCGAGAATCTGCAGATGACCGGCACCCATATCGGCTGCGAGACCACCCATTGCGGCGCCTGCACCGTCGATATCGACGGCATGTCGGTGAAGTCCTGCACCATGTTTGCGGTGCAGGCCGAGGGCAGCGACATCACCACGGTCGAAGGCATGGCCAATGCCGACGGCACGTTGTCGGCTTTGCAGGAAGGCTTCCGCATGATGCATGGCCTGCAATGCGGCTTCTGCACGCCCGGCATGATTGTCCGCGCGCATCGGCTGCTGAAGGAAAATCCCTCGCCGAGCGAGCCGGAAATCCGCATGGGCATCTCCGGCAACATCTGCCGCTGCACCGGCTACCAGAACATCGTCAAAGCCATTCAATACGCCGCCGCAAAAATCAACGGCGTCGAATTCCAGGAGGCCGCAGAATGAACGACCTCACTCCCACGCGGGAACAACGTACCGCCGCACTCGAAGGCATGGGCTGCAAGCGCAAGCGCGTCGAGGACATCCGCTTCACGCAGGGCAAGGGCAATTACGTCGACGACGTCAAGCTGCCGGGCATGCTGCATGGCGACTTCGTCCGCTCGCCGCACCCGCATGCGCGCGTCAAGAAGATCGACGACAGCGAGGCGCTGAAGGTGCCCGGCGTGCTCGCGGTCATCACCGCCGAGACGCTGAAGACCGTCAACCTCGCCTGGATGCCGACGCTCGCCGGCGACGTGCAGATGGTGCTGGCCGACGGAAAAGTGCTGTTCCAGAACCAGGAGGTCGCCTTCGTGGTCGCGACCGACCGCTATGCGGCCGATGACGGCATCAACGCGGTGATCGTCGAGTACGAGCCTCTCGCCCCGCTGGTCGATCCCTTCAAGGCGATGGACGCGAACGCGCCGGTGCTGCGCGAGGATCTCGTCGGCAAGATGTCCGGCGCGCATGGTCCGCGCAAGCACGACAACCACATCTTCGAGTGGACCGTCGGCGACAAGGAACTGACCGACGCGGCCTTCAACAAGGCCGAGGTCAAGATCAAGGAGATGATTTCCTATCACCGCACCCATCCGTCGCCGCTGGAAACCTGCCAGTGCGTCTGCTCGTTCGACAAGATCAAGGGCGAGCTGACGATCTACGGCACGTTCCAGGCCCCGCATGTGATCCGTACCGTGGTGGCGCTGATCGCGAAGCTGCCGGAGCACAAGATCCACGTCATCGCGCCCGATATCGGGGGTGGCTTCGGCAACAAGGTCGGCGCCTATCCCGGCTATATCTGCGCGGCGGTGGCCTCCATCGTCACCGGCAAGCCGGTGAAATGGGTCGAGGACCGCATCGAGAACCTGACCGCGACCTCGTTCGCGCGCGACTATCACATGACGACTGAGATCGCCGCGACGAAAGAAGGCAAGGTCACAGGCCTTCGTGTTCACGTGCTCGCCGATCACGGTGCGTTCGATGCCTGCGCCGACCCGTCGAAATGGCCGGCCGGCTTCTTCAACATCGTCACCGGCTCCTACGACTTCCCGACCGCGCATCTGGCGGTGGATGGCGTCTATACCAACAAGGCACCGGGCGGCGTCGCCTATCGCTGCTCGTTCCGTGTCACGGAGGCGGCCTACTGCATCGAGCGTGCCATGGATATTCTGGCGCAGAAGCTCAACATGGATCCGGCTGAGCTGCGCTTGAAGAATTTCATCAAGCCGGAACAGTTCCCGTATCACTCGGCGTTGGGCTGGGAATACGATTCCGGCGACTACCACACCGCCATGCGCAAGATGATGGAGACGACCGGCTACGCCGCGCTCCGGAAAGAGCAGGCGGAGAAGCGGGCCGCGTTCGCGCGCGGTGAGACCCGCGAGATCATGGGGCTCGGCGTCTCCTTCTTCACCGAGATCGTCGGCGCCGGCCCGTCGAAGAATTGCGACATCCTCGGCATCGCCATGTTCGATTCCTGCGAGATCCGGATGCATCCGACCGGGGCCGGCATCGCGCGGATGGGCACCAAGAGCCAGGGCCAGGGCCACGAGACCACTTGGGCCCAGATCATCGCGACCGAGATCGGCATTCCCGCCGACAACATCATGGTCGAGGAGGGCAACACCGACACCGCGCCTTACGGGCTCGGCACCTATGGTTCGCGCTCGACGCCGGTCGCGGGTGCCGCGATCGCCATGGCCGCACGAAAGATCAAGGCCAAGGCGCAGATGATCGCGGCCTACAAGCTCGAGGTCCACGAGGACGATCTCGAATTCGACATCGACGGCTTCCGGGTGAAGGGTCTGCCGGAAAGATTCATGTCGATGAAGGATATCTGCTGGGCGGCCTACAATTCGGTGCCGCCGGGCATGGAGCCGGGGCTGGAGGCGGTTAGCTATTACGATCCGCCCAACATGACCTATCCGTTCGGCGCTTATCTTTGCGTGATGGACATCGACGTCGATACCGGCGTGTACAAGGTCCGGCGCTTCTATGCGCTCGACGATTGCGGCACCCGCATCAATCCGATGATCATCGAGGGCCAGGTGCATGGCGGCCTCACCGAAGCCTTCGCGATCGCGATGGGCCAGGAGATCCGCTACGACGACGTCGGCAACGTCGTCACCGGCTCGTTCATGGATTTCTTCATGCCGACCGCGGTGGAGACGCCGCATTGGGAAACCGACTTCACCGTCACCCCGTCGCCGCATCACCCGATCGGCGCCAAGGGCGTCGGCGAAAGCCCGAATGTCGGCGGCGTGCCTGCCTTCTCCAATGCCGTCAACGACGCGTTCTCGTTCTTAGGGTCCACGCACATCCAGATGCCTCATGATTTCTGGCGCAACTGGAAGGCGGCGAAGGATCTCGGGGCGGTGGCGTAGTGTTGTCGTCATTGCGAGGAGCGAAGCGACGAAGCAATCCAGACTGTCTCCGCGGGACCATTTCTGGATTGCTTCGCTTCGCTCGCAATGACGGGAGAGCATAAGCATGAAAGGCCGTGACGAAATCGCGCATGCCTTGGCCGCGTCGGGCTATATCGCCGATGCGGACCTCGCGACCGCGATCTCGCTGATGCAATTGTTGCGGCGTCCGCTGCTCCTAGAGGGCGAGGCGGGCGTCGGTAAGACGGAAGTGGCGAAGGCTCTCGCCAAGGTGCACGCGACCGAGCTGATCCGGCTGCAATGCTACGAAGGTCTTGACCAATCCTCCGCGCTCTATGAGTGGAATTACCAGCGCCAGCTGCTGGCGATCCAGGCGCACCGTGGCACCGACAGCATCGAGGACCAGGTGTTCTCGGAAAAATATCTGCTGGAGCGTCCCTTGCTCGCCGCGATCCGCCGCGCGCAGGCGCCAGTGTTGCTGATCGACGAGATCGACCGCGCCGACGACGAATTCGAAGCCTTCTTGCTGGAACTGCTATCGGACTACCAGGTCTCGATCCCCGAGCTCGGCACTATTCCGGCGGTCACGATCCCGCATGTCGTGCTGACCTCGAACGGCACACGCGAGCTCTCCGACGCGCTGCGCCGGCGCTGCCTCTATCATTATGTCGACTATCCCGACGTGGATCGCGAGACCCGCATCATTCTGGCGCGCGTCGCTGGCGCCAGCCCGTCGCTGTCACTCCAGATCGCGCGCATGGTCGAGAACGTGCGCAAGGAGGAGCTGCGCAAGGTCCCCGGCGTCGCCGAGACGCTGGACTGGGCGGCGGCCCTGGTCGGCCTCGAGATCAGCGATCTCCACGACGCGCCCGAGACCGTGTATGAGACGCTGGTCTGTCTGTTGAAGACCCATGAGGACCGTGCCCGCGTCACGCCCGAGGTGACGCAGCGTCTGTTGGGGAAGGTCGCATGAGCTGTTGCGGCTCCAGCCCCGGATATGACGACCTCAATGAGGTCTCTCGTCTCGTGTCCGCGCGTCTCGCCGCCTTCCTGCGCACGCTTCGCGATGCCGGCTTTCGCGTCGGGCTCGCCGAAGGACAGGATGCGGCGACGCTGATGTCATCGGGCTATGCGGCGCGGCCAGGTCTGCTGCGCGCGGCGTTCAAGCATCTGTTCTCGGCGCGCAAGTCCGACTGGGACAAGTTCGATGGCCTGTTTGACGCGTTCTGGCTGGGCAAGCGCGTGCGCTCGCGCTCCCGCACCATCGGCTCGACGCCCGGCGCCAATAATCCCTCGCTGAAGAGCTTGCAGGACACGGCAGCGGAGCAGGGCGGTAGCCAGTCCATCACCGACCAGCTTCTGTCGTCCGATGATGCGCCGGAAGGCGGCTCCGGCGAGGGCCGCATGGAAGGCGCCTCGCGGGCGGACAATTTTGCGGAAGTCGATTTCAGGAAGCTGAGCGATCCCGATCAGGTCGCGCAGGCCCATGAGGCCGCAGCCCAACTCGCCAGGGCGATGCGCACACGGCTGACGCGGCGCGATCTGGCGCGCCGGCGCGGCTACCGGCTCGATCTCCGCCGCACCATTCATCGCAACATCAGCCATGGCGGCGTACCGATCAGCCTGGTGAAGCGGCAGCGCAAGGACAAGCCGTTGCGGCTGGTCGTGCTGCTCGATGCCTCGGGATCAATGAGCATGTATACCGCCGTCTTCCTGCGCTTCATCCACGGTGTGCTCGACCAGTTCCGCGAGGCCGAGGCGTTCCTGTTCCACACGCGCCTCGCCTACGTCTCCGACGCGATGAAGGAGAAGGACGCCGGCCGTGCGCTCGACCGGCTCTCGATCATGGCGCAGGGCGCGGGTGGTGGCACCAGGATCGGCGAGAGCCTGCAGACCTTCAACCGCTGGCACGCCGCGCGCGTGATCCATTCGCGCAGCTGCGTGATGTTCGTGTCGGATGGCTATGAGACCGGCGACGCCGCGCTGCTCGGTCGCGAAATGGCGGCGCTGCACCGGCGCTGCCGCCGCATCGTCTGGCTCAATCCGATGATGGCGTGGGAAGGCTACACGCCCGAAGCGCGGGGCATCAAAGCGGCGCTGCCGCATGTCGATCTCTATGCGCCCGCCAATTCGTTGCAAAGCCTGCGTGCGCTCGAACCCTATCTGGCGAAGCTCTGAGGATACGCCGATGACCGCCCATGTCGAAGTACTCGATCTCATTGCGCAGATGAAGGCCGCCGAGCGTGCCTTCGTGCTCGCGACGGTGGTGCGTACGGTGTCGGTGACCGCGGCGAAGGCTGGCGCCAAGGCGATCATTGCCGCCGACGGCACCATCGTCGCGGGTTGGATCGGCGGCGGCTGCGCCAAGGGCGCGGTGCTGAAGGCGGCGCGCGAGGCGCTCGCCGATGGCGAGCCGCGCATGGTCTCGGTGCAGCCGGAAAACCTGCTGGCCGAGCTCGGTGTCAGTGCAGGCGAGAGCCGCGACGGCATCCGCTTTGCCAGCAACATGTGCCCGAGCAAGGGCACGATGGACATCTTTGTCGAGCCGGTGCTGCCGCATCCCTCGCTCGTCATTCTCGGTGCGAGCCCGGTGGCGCTGTCGCTTGCGGCGCAGGCGCGCGTGCTCGGTTATCACGTCACGCTCGCCGCGCCCGCTGCCGATCTCACGGCGCAGCCGGATGTAGACGCGGTCATCGATGGTTATCACCTCAGCGAGCTCAACGACGCAAAGCGCTTCGTCGTGGTCTCGACGCAGGGCAAGGGCGACGAAGTGGCGTTGCGCGCGGCAGTCGCGACCAGGGCCGACTATCACGCCTTCGTCGGCAGCCGCCGCAAGATGGCTTCGCTCCGGGCAAAACTGATCGCGGAAGGCGCCAGTAGCGCCGCGATCGACGATTTCAAAGCGCCGGCCGGGCTCGATCTCGGCGCCATCACGCCGGAGGAGATCGCGATGTCGATCCTCGCCGAGATCACAAGGGAACGCCGGCGTGGCCAGCGCGCGGCCAATCAAACAGCAAGCAGAGAGTGAGACACCGATCATGCAGATGAACGACAGCCAGCGTATTCCCGCCTCGCGTGAACAGGTGTGGGCGGCGCTGAACGATCCCGCTGTGCTGAAGCAGTGCATCCCCGGTTGCCAGTCGCTCGATGTGACCGCGCCGAACGAGATGACGGCGACCGTGGTCTTCAAGGTCGGCCCGGTGAAGGCGACGTTCAGCGGCAAGGTGACGCTGTCCGATCTCGATCCGCCCAACTCCTATCGCATCTCGGGCGAAGGCTCCGGCGGCGTCGCCGGCTTCGCCAGGGGCGGCGCGCTGGTGCGGCTGGAATCCGAGAGTGCCGACGTGACGGTGTTGCATTACGAGGTCGATGCGCAGATCGGCGGCAAGCTCGCGCAGTTGGGAGCGCGGTTGATCAATTCGACCGCGACGAAGCTGGCGGGGGAGTTCTTCAAGTCGTTCGCCGACGTGATGAGCGCGAAGGCCGAGGCAGGCTAGCTGCTGTAGGGTGGGCAAAGCGACTTGTCCGCCGTAGCTCGAAGAGCGAAGGCGGAAGCGTGCCCACCATTCTCTATCGCAAACAAAGACGGTGGGCACGGCGCTTCGCGCCTTTGCCCACCCTACGATAGTCGCGCAAGCCCGCGCTCACCCCAGCGACACCCCAGCTTTGGCCCGGCTTATTCCGAGAGTCAGGATGCGCTGCAGGAGATCCGGATATTTGAGCCCGGCATGTAGAGCCGCCGTGGCGAACTCCTGGCTCTTGGCGATCTCGGGGTTGGGATTGGCTTCGATGAAATACGGCGTCCCGTCGGCGGCGAGACGAAAATCGATCCGCGCGTAGCCGTCGAGGCCAAGCGCTCGGTAGATGCGCTTCGCGGCGCGCTGGATGCGCGCGGTGACTTCGGGCCCAAGGTCCTTCGCCGGCCCGTCGACGATGCCGAGCTTCTCCTGATAGTCGGTGTCGTGCTTGGCTTTCTCCGTGGCGATGTGCCGTGATCTGCGCCCGCCCATGCTGCCGAATTTCAGTTCCCAAACCGGCAGGACGCGTAGCCGGTTGTTGCCGAGCACGCCGACATAGAGCTCGCGCCCCTCGATGAACTGCTCGGCGATCGCGGCGGATTCGACCCGCTCGTGGATGAAGGCGACCCGTTCCGCGAGCTTCTCGTCGGTATCGACGATCGAGGCCTGCGAGATGCCGAACGACCCGTCCATGTTCAGGCTCTTGACGATCAGCGGCAGCGCAAGGCGCGTCGGGCGTTTCACCTTGCGGCGCATCGGGAAGACGGCGAAGGCCGGCGCCGCGATCCGGCGGTGATGCACCAGCGTCTTGGACAAATCCTTGCCGCGCGCCAGGATCAGGCCGCGCGGATTGCACCCGGTATAAGGGACCTTCATCAACTCGAGATAGCTGGCGATGTGCTGGTCGTAGGCAACGTTGTTGTGGAATTCCTCCAGTAACGTGAAGACCACGTGCGGCTTGAACTCCTCGATCGCCTCGCGCACCGGCTTGATTTCGTCCTGCGCGCCGAGGGCGCGAACCTCGTGGCCGGCCGCGCGCAAGGTGCTCACCACGTCGTATTCCGTTTTCCACGCGTTGATTTCCTGCGCGGTGTATCCGTCGCTTGAGTCCGGAGGCATGAAGTCCGGATGCATCAGGACCAGAATGCGTGAGCGTCTCATAGCGCGATCCATTTGCGCCGAGACGGGCCAAACAGCGCGTGCATCGTCTTGGCGGTCACGAGGACGGTGAAATCGAGAACGAGCTTCTGTTCGAGGCCGACGGCGCGCAGGTCGAGCTCACGGCAGCGGGAGATCATATCATCGAGCACGGCATCGAGCGTGAGCTGGTTCTCGCCCGTCCACCGCGCGACCAGTTGCCTGATCTGGGCGCGGTGGCGCCTGATCAGGGCCGAAGCCGGCTTTGAGCGGTGATGCCGTGGATCGGCTGAAAACAGCCTGGAGAGGTCGCGGTCGTAGGTCTTCGGCGGCGTGAAGGCGTAGAACTCCTGCTTCTTCTTGTAATGGTCTTCGAGCGTCTGGCTGAGCCGGCCCAGCGTATCGACACGCTCTCGCGTCGTGATCAGCGGCCGCTTTCCCGCGATCTCGCTCATCAGCTCGTCGACATATTCGAGCTTCTTCAGGGCGGGCCAGCCGGCATATCGCGTCCGCCAGTTCGAGCGCGGCCGCAGCCACACCGCAAAGGTTTCGGCGAAATCTTCATCCGGATGGCTCTGCGCGTACCACAGCCGCAGATGCTGGACGTAGCGCCTGCTGGCAGGATTGGGCCGGTAGTAGCGCGGGTAGTGTTTCGACGACGGGCCGAACAGCTGCTGCCAGCGCCGGCGGCGCTGCAACTGATAGCCGTGCTGCATGGCATGGCCGGCCTCGTGACGGAGGATGGCCATGCACTCGCGCCAGGTCCCGCCCTCGACGTCGAACATCATCTTCTTCTCGAGCTTCATCAGACGGGGATGAGCGAGATAGAACGGGATGGCGATGCCCGGCACATCGCCCGGACTGAACCATTCGCTCGAGATCCATGTATGCGGCCGCAGCCGGATGCCCCGCTCTTCGAGCTCCTCATGGAGCGTGCTGACGCAGTCCTCGAGCCAGGTGCCTTTGACGGTCACCCTCAGGCTGGAGAGGCGCTGCTTGAGCAACTCGTCATCTGACAGCTTCTCCCAGGCAAATTTCCGGCTCGGCATCAGGAATCCAGGGGGCAGAGATGGTTTGGTATCCGGATGATGTCATGGGCGGCAGCCGGCAACAACCCGTGGGGCGGCGTCGTAAGGGACGGACGGCGCTCGCGCTCCCACGACCCGCTCTTGTCCGCCGAAGCCCTGGCGAAGGCGGATGCGGGGCCGCGACGAGCTTCGCTCGCGCTGAGGGGGTTGGGAGAGGGGGAGTCTCCACGGAGGCAGCATCGTAGGGTGGGCAAAGCGCAAGCGTGCCCAGCATCTTCGCGGCAACAAAAAAGGTGGGCACGGCGCTTCGCGCCTTTGCCCACCCTACGGCATCGCGAAACTTAACTTAGTCGAACAGGCTCGACACCGACTCTTCGGCCGCGGTGCGCGCGATGGCGTCCGAGATCAGGCTGGCGATCGGCAGCGTGCGGATGTTCGGAGCCTTGGTCACCGCGTCCGTCGGCAGGATCGAGTCGGTGATCACGAGCTCCTTCAGCTTCGAGCCCGCGATGCGGGCGGCCGCGCCGCCGGAGAGCACGCCGTGGGTGATGTAGGCGTAGACGTCCTTGGCGCCCTTGGCGATCAGCGCGTCGGCCGCGTTCACCAGCGTGCCGCCGGAGTCGACGATGTCGTCGATCAGGATGCAGGTGTAGCCGGCGACGTCGCCGATCACGTTCATGACCTCGGATTCGCCCGCCCTCTCGCGGCGCTTGTCGACGATCGCGAGCGGGGTGTTGATGCGCTTGGCAAGGCCACGTGCACGCGCCACGCCGCCGACGTCAGGCGAGATCACCATCGTCTTGGAGAGGTCGAACTTGTCCTTGATGTCGCGCACCATCAGCGGCGCCGCGTAGAGATTGTCGGTCGGGATGTCGAAGAAGCCCTGGATCTGGCCGGCATGCAGGTCGAGCGTCATGACGCGGTCGACGCCGGCCTGCGTGATCAGGTTGGCGACGAGCTTGGCCGAGATCGGCGTGCGCGAACCCGATTTGCGGTCCTGCCGGGCGTAGCCGAAATAGGGCAGCACCGCGGTGATGCGGCGTGCCGAGGAGCGGCGCAGCGCATCGGTGATGATCAGCAGTTCCATCAGATGGTCGTTGGCGGGGAACGAGGTCGACTGGATGACGAAGGCATCCGAGCCGCGGACGTTCTCCTGGATCTCGACGAAGATCTCCATGTCGGCGAAGCGCCGTACCACCGCCTTGGTCAGCGGCAGGTCGAGGCCTTGCGCGATCGCCTGCGCGAGGGCCGGATTTGAGTTGCCGGCGACAAGCTTGATGGAGCCGTTCTTGGCCGACATGGACGCTTCCTCCCGCGCTTTGCTGGATACGACGTTCAACATCAGAGAATACCCACTGGAAGCACGGTTACGACGGGCGAGGAAATATCAGGCCGGGGGCTGCAATGGCAACCCGGGATGCTACGTTTTCCCTCCGAAATCCTGAGTCCGGCCAACGGTTTGGCCGCAACTTGGGGCCGTGGTTTAGCGGGGGTTATCGCTCGCATAGCCCAGCGCCGAGGCCGGCATCTCGGCCGCCGGAGCCTCCGGGATCACGCTGGCCACCGCCGGTCCCCGCAAGCCGGGAGCAGTGCTCGGCGCGTCCGGCGTGCCGTTGATCATGTTGGAAAGTCCGCTGAATCCGGCCTGGGCGATCTTCCGCAGCACGAGGTCGTCGGCGGCGCCCCAGGGATCGCGGCCGCCCTTGGCGGCGGTCAGTTCCTCGCCTGAGAGGCGCAATGCCCGCTGCTGGTTGGCGTCGTAGACGTCCCAGACCCAGGCGATCACGGTCTTGCCGCGCACGATTTGGGCGGAGAGGTAACTGCGCACGCGATAGGCAGCCGTCCCCTCGCGGGAGACGACGGACAGGCTGCGCAGCTTGGATTCGCTGTCGAGCACGCCGACCATGCGGTCGAACACCTGCGGGGGCGGCCCGTCGATCGATTCGAAGGCCACGGTCGCCCCGGAGCCGGCGCTCGGCGCCATCGCATAGGAGTTGGCGGCACCGCCGCCGCCGGCGCAGCCGCCAAGCGCGGTCGCTACCGCCAGCAACATGACCGCCAGCACGCGCGAACCCGCGCGGCCCAGGATGAATGACGCGTCCCTCATTATGGGGGCAGCGATATCGTTAAAACGCATTAACGTCTAGGGCGGGAATGCTACATCGGCCCTCTGGAGCACATCGCGGCCGGGGCCGGTGGGCGGCCCGGCCGCGATGTGCATGCTCGCTCAGGCTGCCAGATGATGTCGCATCGCAGCCTGGATCCACACCCATTCCCGGTTTGGGCTGGAGTCGGGGGACTGCCCTCTCATGATGGCTACCAGTTCCCAATAGCGGTTCGCGCGAGCATCGTGCCGGACATATTTCGTGCGCATCCAGTTACGGAAGCCGGCGTCGGGCTTCTGGTTCAGCAGGCGAGCCGAGATCTCCAGCCAATCCCGCGCCAGCTCATTGGCTTGCGCGGATGACGGTTCAAGCCCCTGTTCGATGGCTTGCTTCGCCCTGAGCACTATGGCGTCGCTGGCTTCCTGACAGGCCTTCATATCGATGACCTCGCGATCCCAGACATCACCGGCGTTGGCTCGCATATTGGCGATGAAGGAGGGATCGCTCAGGAGGGCTGCAAGCTCGATCCATGCGTCGCATTGCTCAGGCGTTGGCTCGTCGGGCAGTTCCGGGACGGTCGCTTCCACCATCTGGCGGACCCATTCCTGATCGATGTTGATGCCGTCGGACACTCTTTCAAAAAAGCGTTCAACCACGTTGCGTCGTTCCACGCGGGACAGTTGCGTCATGCTCCAAAATCTCCTCAGATCGGCTTCGGTGAGTTGCGGTGATCGCAACGCAGCCCGCAGCGCGGCGGCGACGCGGCGCTGAGCGGCGATCTCCGCCTCCAGCGCTTCGAGCCGTAGCTTCAGAGCCTCGGCAAGCGACAGCTCCTGGCGGAGGACCTCCCGGATCGCATCCAGGCCAAGGCCGGCATCACGGAGACAGCGGATGAGCTCCAGTCGGACGAGTTCGCTATCCGTGAAGACGCGGTAGCCGCTCGCAGTTCGGTCTGCCGGCGGCAACAATCCCTCGTCCGAATAGAAGCGAAGCTTGCGGACCGAGATGCCGCAGAGCCGTGCCGCTTCGCCGATGCTGTAGGTGCGTTGCTTCATTCCGCGTTTCTGCGGTTTCCAGCAGGTGGAGAGTCAAGGCCGTTTTGAAGCAGGAACGAAGCGACGGCCAGCTTACCCCTCGAGCGCTATCGCGTGAATGTGGCGGCCGTAATCCGGCTCCTTGCGATGCACCGAGCGGCGATAGCTGAAGAAGCGCTCGTCGGCATAGGTGTCCAGGCCGAGGTCGTCGATCATCAGGATGCCGGCGGCTTCGAGCCGCTTCCGGATGAAGCCGGCGAGGTCGAACATCGCGTGTCCGGCGCGCACCGACGGGATGAAGAACATGGCGTTGTCCGCGTCCACCTCGATGAAGCGCGCCACGAACTCGTTGCCGACCTCGTAGCTGTCCTGGCGGATCAAGGGGCCGATCGCGGCGATGATCCCGCTGCGCGTGGCGCCGAGCTTCTCCATCGCCGAGATCGTCTGTTCCAGCACGCCGGTCAGCGCGCCCTTCCAGCCGGCATGGGCGCCGCCGATCACGCGCGCGTTGGGATCGACGAACAGCACCGGTCCGCAATCGGCGGTGGAGACGCCGAGCGCGATGCCGGGTGTTGTCGTGACCAGCGCATCGCCCTTCGGCCGCGGCCCGCTCGGCCACGGCGCTTCGGCGACGAGGACATCGGGCGAATGGATCTGGTGCAGGCTGATGAAGCGCTCCGGGGCGACGCCGACATGCTCGGCCATGCGGCGGCGGTTCTCCGCGACATGCGCCGGATCGTCGTTGGAGCCGAGCCCGCCATTGAGCGCCGAATAGATCCCGCCCGAGACGCCGCCCTCGCGGGTGAAGAAGGCGTGGCGCAGGCCGGGCACGGCCGACAGCAGCGACGAAGCAAGCGTCATGAGGCGCCTCCGGCCCGTTCGAGATCGCTGAGGCCGGCGATGCCGGTCAGCCGCGGCTCGGAGATGCCGAGCACCTTGAACATCGAGCCCATGCCGCTGCGCCCGGTATCGGTCAGGCGCTTGAGCGCCACTGAAATGTCGGTCGCAACGTCAGGCGTCGCCTTCTGCATCAGGGCAGCCGCGCGGGTATCGATGCCGACGCGTTTGAGGAAATCACCCTGCGTCACCGGGCCGTGCGCGCGGGCGCCGACATCCTCGGCCGCGCGCGCCAGCGCCTGGAAGTCGACATGGGCGGTGACGTCGGCCTGGCCCGGTGCCTTCAGCGGATCGGTGAAGGTGTGGCGCGCGATCGCCTGGAAGGTGTCGCCGGCATCGCTGCGCAGATGGCCGTAGTCGATGATCAGCGCCGCGCCGTCCTGGTCGCGCACGCGCGTGGCGAGCTTCATGATCTCGCCGTCGGGCCGCCATTCGAACACGGCGCCGACGGGAGCGGCGCGTACCAGAGGCGGCAGCAGCACGTCGAAGCGCGGCGTCGGGTCGGCAGCCGCGCCGAATTGAAGCTTGCCGTTGGGATCGATCTCGATCACGCGCTCGTGCCAGCCGTTCTCGCGCTTCACCATCTGGTGGATCGGCAGCACGTCGAAATATTCGTTGGCGAGGATGATGCTTGGGCCTTCCGGCACGTCGTCGATGCTGTCGTGCCAGGCGATGTTGCGCACGCCCGCCAGCGTCGCACTCTGCCGCTCGCGCAGCACGGGATTGACCTCGACCATGTGGACATGAAGCGCCTGGTAGAGCGGCGGCAACACGCGCAGTGCGCGCAGCGCATCCGCCATCATGGTGCCGCGGCCGGGGCCGAGCTCGATCAGCCGCAGGAATTGCGGCGAGCCCATCTGCTTCCACACCGAGGCGGTCCACAGCCCCAGGAGCTCGCCGAACATCTGGCTGACCTCGGGCGCGGTGGTGAAGTCGCCTTCGCGCCCGAGCGGATCGCGCGAGACGTAATAGCCATAGCGCGGATGCATCAGGCACAGTTCCATGTACCGCCAGACCGGCATGGGCCCTGAGGATTTGATCAGCGCCTTGATCTCGTTGAGTAGCGGCTGTTCGGTCACGGTCTGTCTTCTCGAAAGGAATTAACTGATGGTCCCGGCGGGCTTCGGCGCGCCGCGCCTGACAGCCAATACAATAAGTATGAGGCCTACAATAAGCATCGGGATCGACAACAGCATGCCCATGGTTAATCCGCCCCAGAGGAAGCCGAGCTGGACGTCCGGCTCGCGGAAATGCTCGCCGGCGATGCGGGTCAGGCCATAGATCAGGATGAAGGCGCCGAGGATCATGCCGGGCCGCTTCAGGGCGCCGAAACGGATCATCACCGCGAGCACGGTGAACAGCAGGATGCCCTCCATGCCGGCCTCATAGAGCTGGCTCGGATGGCGCGGCAGCTGCGAGGGATCGTTGGGGAAGATCATCGCCCAGGGTAGGCTGGGGTCGGTGGCGCGGCCCCACAATTCGCCATTGATGAAATTGGCGATGCGTCCGAGCAGCAGCCCGACCGGGGCGACCGCCGTGGTGATGTCGCCCAGCGACAGGATCGAGATGCGGTTGCGATAGGCAAACCACATCACTGCGACGACGCAGCCGAGGAAGCCGCCATGGAAGGACATGCCGCCCTCCCACAATTTGAAGATCGCGGCGGGGTGATCGATGAAGAAGGGCAGATTGTAGAACAGCACATAGCCGGTGCGGCCGCCGAGGATGATGCCGAGCGTGACCCAGAGGATGAAGTCGTCGATCTGCACCAGCGACATCGGCGGGGGGCCGCTCCACAGGCGCTCTTTCTTCAGCAGCGAGCGCGCATAGAGCCAGCCGAACACGATGCCGCTGATATAGGCCAGCGCATACCAGCGGATCGCGAACGGACCGATCTCGATCGCGATCGGCCTGAAGGCGGGAAAGTCGATGAGCAGAAAGGGCATCAGGCCTTCTAGACTTAAACGAGATTGCGGCGATAGAGCGCCAGCAGCCGCTCCCAATGCCGCTCGGCGGCGTCGCGGTCGTAGACCGGACGCTTGGGGAAGGCGAAGCCGTGATGCGTGCCGGGATAGATCTCGACCTCGGCTTTCGCGCCGCTCATGCCCTGTTTGACCTTCTCGATGACCTCGGCGGGCGCGTAGATGTCGGTCTCGGCGCAGGCGAAATAGAGTTCGGCCCTGGTCTTGCCGGCGGCGAGATGCGGGCTGTTGTCTTCGTCGGTCGCCAGATGCGTTCCGTAGATCGAGGCGGCGGCCTTGACGCGGTCGGCAAAGTGCGTGGCCGCGTTGACGGCGTAACGGCCGCTCATGCAATAGCCGACGGTGCCGACGATTTTCGTATTGGCAGCCGCCTGGCCCTCGGCATAGGTGAGCAGGGCCCTGGTATCCTCCATGATCATGGGAATGTTGAGCGAGGCCATGAGCTGGAACATGCGCTTGCGCTCGGGTGCATTCGGATCGGCCGGCAGCGCGCCGAGCTCCATCACGCCGGAGCGGTAATAGAGGTTCGGCAGCATCACGTAATAGCCCGAGGTGGCGAGCCGGCGCGCCATGTCGCGCAGCTCCTCACGGATCGCCGGCGCATCCATGTAGAACAGGATGACCGGAAACGCCCCGCCGCGTTCGGGATGGGTGATGAAGGTTGCGGTGTGGCCGTCCTTGGTGGGAATCGCGATCTGCTGATCGATCATCTCGTGCGCCTTCTGATTCTTGTTATGCAGGGACGTTGAATACGATTGCAAGGAAACCGGGGCATGACAAGGATACCGCCGATCGGCCCTTGAACCGTTTCGCCCGGATTGCCATTGTCTTTTCGCGCGTTCGCGCAAAGTTTATCTGAGGCCGCCAGGAGACCGACATGACCCAGACCAACAACCGGTTTTTCGACGAGATCGGCCGCCTGATGAACGACGCCGCCGGTGCCGCCCAGGGCGTCAAGCGCGAGTTCGACACCGTGATGCGCACCCAGGCCGAGAAATTCCTGCGCGACATGGACCTGGT
Source organism: Bradyrhizobium sp. Arg816 (assembly GCF_029989365.1). Lineage (GTDB taxonomy): Bacteria > Pseudomonadota > Alphaproteobacteria > Rhizobiales > Xanthobacteraceae > Bradyrhizobium. The sequence goes on from NZ_JAPRAQ010000009.1 coordinate 235,114, forward strand.
CAAGCGCGAGGAGTTCGAGGCGGTCAAGGACATGGCCCGCCTCGCCCGCGAGGAGAACGAGGCCCTGAAGGCGCGCATCGTGGCGCTGGAGGCCAAGCTCGGCGGGTAGGGCCGTCGTACGGCGCTCTTCCTTACCCTCCCCTGGAGGGGGAGGGTCGATCGCGCGCAGCGCGAGCGGGGTGGGGTGACAGTCTCGCCGCGTCGAACAGTGCCCGTGGGGAGGGATCACCCCACCCCGGCTCACATTTCGCTGCGCTCAATGTGAGCCGACCCTCCCCCTCCAGGGGAGGGTAAGAGCCCGGGCTGCCCGCCCATTCTCCTTGTCATTTCCGCGTCTTCCGGGTAAAAGCCCGCCAAGTTCACGGCCCCCGCACCCCTGGAGGCTTGCTGTGAGCTATGCCATGGGCCGCGCTGCGGCCCATTAACTTTTGCAAAAACAAGGACTTAACGACATGGCGACGACCGTCAAGGAATTGAAGGCGACCGCACGTCCGAAGAGCGGCAAGGGGGCCGCCCGGGCTGAGCGTCGCGCCGGGAGAGTGCCCGGAGTGATCTATGGTAACAACCAGCCCCCGCTCCCGATCTCGGTTGACGATCGCGAACTGCGCACGCGCATCCTCGCCGGCCGGTTCCTGACCACGCTGGTCGACGTCGAGCTCGACGGCAAGAAGCACCGCGTGATTCCGCGCGACTATCACCTCGATCCGGTCAAGGACTTCCCGATCCATGTCGACTTCATGCGGCTCGGCGAAGGCGCCACCATCCGTATCAGCGTGCCCTTGCACGTGGTGAAGGCCGAAGGTTCGCCCGGCGTGAAGCGCGGCGGCGCTGTCAACATCGTCGCGCATTCGATCGACCTCGAATGCGGCGTCGAGAGCATCCCGCAATTCATCGAGGCTGATGTCGGCTCACTCGAAATCGGTCACTCCCTGCATCTGGCCGACATCAAGCTGCCGGCCGGCGTGAAGGCGCTGACCCGCGAGGACGCGACCCTCGTCACCATCGTGCCGCCGTCCGGCTACGCCGAAGAGCAGAAGGCCGCGGCTGCGGCTGCAGCTCCGGGCGCTGCTGCGGCTGCTCCGGCGGCTGGCGCTGCGGCTCCGGCTGCGGGTGCTGCTGCTCCGGCTGCGGCTGCCAAGGCTCCCGCCGGCGGCGACAAGAAGAAGTAATCTCTCAAAGCCGGCGCGCGATCCTTGATCGCGCGCCGAGCGAGGGGCGCGCCGCGACATGCGACTCTTTGTTGGGCTCGGCAATCCCGGCGCGAAATACGCACGTAACCGGCACAATATCGGCTTCATGGCCGTCGACGAGATCGCGCGGCGGCAGGGCTTTGCGCCATGGCGCCGCAGGTTTCAGGGCGAGACCTCGGAAGGTGCGCTCGGCACTGAGCGCATCATCCTGCTCAAGCCGACGACCTACATGAATGACTCGGGCCGTAGCGTTCAGGAAGCGGCAAGCTTCTTCAAGATCGCGCCCGGCGACGTCACCGTGTTCCACGACGAGCTCGAACTGCCGCCGGGCAAGGTGCGGGTGAAGATCGGCGGCGGCATCGCCGGCCACAACGGCCTGCGCTCGATCTCGGCGCACATCGGCAACGACTATCGCCGGGTCCGGCTCGGCATCGGTCATCCCGGCGTCAAGGAACTGGTGCACGGCCACGTGCTGTCGGACTTTGCCAAGGCCGACAACGACTGGGTGGCGACGCTGTGCGAGGCGGTGGCCGAGCACGCGGCACTGGTTGCCAAGGGCACGGACGCGACCTTCGCCAACAGGGTGCATCTCGCCATGCAGGCGAAGGGCTTTTTGACCAAGGACGAGAACGGCAAGGAATAGGGCGCCGTTTTCTCCGTCAAGCCCGGCCATGACGAATACGGATAGAGGACGACCATGGGATTTAAATGCGGGATCGTCGGGTTGCCCAATGTCGGCAAGTCGACCTTGTTCAATGCGCTGACCGAGACGGCCGCGGCGCAGGCCGCGAACTATCCGTTCTGCACCATCGAGCCGAATGTCGGCGAAGTCGCCGTGCCCGATCCGCGGCTCGACAAGCTCTCGGCCATCGCCAAATCGGCGCAGATCATCCCGACCCGGCTGACCTTCGTCGACATCGCCGGCCTCGTGCGCGGCGCCTCCAAGGGTGAAGGCCTCGGCAACCAGTTCCTCGCCAACATCCGCGAGGTCGATGCCATCGCGCATGTCGTGCGCTGCTTCGAGGATTCCGACATCACGCATGTCGAGGGCAAGATCGCCCCGCTCGCCGACATCGAGACCATCGAGACCGAGCTGATGCTCGCCGACCTCGACAGCCTCGAGAAGCGCGTCGACAACCTCACGAAGAAAGCCAAGGGCAACGACAAGGACGCCAAGGAGCAGCTCGACCTCGTCAACCGCACGCTGGTGCTGCTGCGCGAGGGCAAGCCCGCCCGCCTCGTCGAACGCAAAGCGGAGGAGGAGCGCGCCTTCGGGATGCTCGGCCTGCTGTCGTCGAAGCCCGTGCTCTACGTCTGCAACGTCGAGGAAGGCTCGGCCGCCACGGGCAATTCGTTCTCCAAGGCGGTGGAGGAGCAGGCGGCCAAGGAAGGCGCCGTTGCCGTCGTCATCTCCGCCAAGATCGAATCCGAGATCGCCACCATTTCGCGCGAGGAACGCGCCGACTTCCTGGAGACGCTGGGTCTCGAAGAAGCCGGCCTCGATCGCCTGATCCGTGCCGGCTACACCCTGCTCGACCTCATCACCTATTTCACGGTGGGCCCGAAGGAAGCGCGCGCCTGGACCATCTATCGCGGCACCAAGGCCCCGGGCGCGGCCGGCGTGATCCACACCGACTTCGAGAAGGGTTTTATCCGCGCCGAGACGATTGCGTATGAGGACTATGTCGCGCTGAACGGCGAAGCCGGCGCCCGCGATGCCGGCAAGTTGCGTCTCGAAGGCAAGGAATACGTCGTCGCCGACGGCGACGTGATGCATTTCAGGTTTAATACGTAAGACTCGAAAGAGCGCTCTCGTAGGGTGGCAAAGGCGCATCGCGCCGTGCCCACCATCTATCCAATATAGCGACGGAAGAGGTGGGCACGCTTCGCTTTGCCCACCCTACGGCGCCTACGCCTGCCTCACCGCGCCCCGCCGCCCTGATCGCGGATCGCGCCGAGATGCTCGTTGATGCGGAAGACGATCAGGATCAGCTCCGCGGCGATGCGCGAGAACACGATGCCGACGACGATGCTCGCGATCGACGACAGCAGCACCAGGAAGCCCCCGAACGGGCTGATCGCCATCGTCGCGAGACCGGAGAAGATTCCGGAAAGGCCGAACAGGCAGATCAGCGCGATCACCAGCCAGTAGAAGGTCTTGATGATCGTCGGCGTGATGAAGCGGTCCCATTGAAACAGGTCGCTGAATGAAAACATTGCTCTCCCCAGGGCAAATCGGGACTTCAAATCGGGCCTCGACCGACGGATCCTGGCCCTTGGCTGATCCGACTCAGATCAACGCCGCCGCGTCTTATGTAGCACGAGCCATGCGGGCCAGCGGGTTGAGATTGCCGCAAAGTGCGGCCACAATCTGTCATTTCCGCCAACCAATCCCAAGATGCCCCTGACCTTCGAAGATTTCCCGCCCGGCCGGTTCGGAACATTCGGCCCGCGCCATGTCACCCGCGACGAGATCTTGGCTTTCGCCGCCGAGTTCGATCCACAGCCGATGCACCTCGATGAGGAGGCCGCGGCCAACAGCATGCTGCGCGGCCTGTCCGGCTCGGGCTGGCATCTCTGCTCGCTGATGATGCGGATGATGGCCGATGGCTTCATCACGCGCGCCGCTTCGCTCGGCTCGCCCGGCGTTGACGAGGTGCGCTGGCTGTCGCCCTTGCGGCCCGGCGACGATCTCATGCTCGACGTCGACGTGCTGGAGGCGCGCGCCTCGAAGAGCCGCCCCGAGCTCGGCATCGTCAAGTTCAAATGCACGGTGCGCAATGCCAGGGGCGAGGCGCTGTGCGAAATGACGTCGCCGATCATGATCAAGCGGCGCGAGGGAGCAGTCTGATGCCCTTCTTCGAGGAGATCGAGATCGGTCACCGCCGCGAGATCGGCGCCTATACGTTCACCGCGGAGTCCATCAAGATTTTCGCCGCAAAGTTCGATCCGCAACGCTTCCACCTCGACGAGGAGGAAGGCAAGAACTCGCTGTTCGGCGGGCTCGCCGCCTCGGGCTGGCATGTCGGCTCGGCCGGCATGAGCCTGCTTGTCGCCGACGGCCAGCGTGTGGCGCGTGAGGCCGCTTCGCGCGGCGAGGAGGTCGCGGTGTGGGGCCCGTCGCCGGGCTTTCGCGATCTGCGCTGGATCAGGCCGGTGCTCGCCGGCGACACCGTGGCCTACGTCAACGAAGTCATCGACAAGCGCAGCTCGGCCTCGCGCCTCGGCTGGGGCATTCTGACGGCCCGCACCACCGGCACCAACCAGCGCGGCGAGGAGGTCTATTCCATCACCGCCAGCGCCTTCGTGCCGATGCGGAAGGGCGTGTAATTTAGAATCGATCGAGCCGCGGCTTCCTTAACCTCTCCCCTTAAGAACGGGGAGAGGGAGAAAAGAGAAACCGAGCGAGTGTTGCCTCCGCGCTATGGACGCGATTCCGGGCGGCTGCCATAAGCCCCCGAGATGGCTGGCCCGCGAAGCAGCTGGCGGAACCATCGAGTTGCTAACCAATTATGAACCTGTCGCTGTCTAATTGAAACGAATTGGGCAGAGAACAGGGGACGAGGACCATGGCAGACCGCGGCGCACTCAAGCTGGTGGGATTTATCTTTGCGACCGCGACGCTGGCAGTGATGCTGGTCGCCGGCATGGTGGTGAAGGGCTATGCCGATGGCGGCTACACCCTGGAAGCCTCGACGGTCGACGCGAGCCGTTAAGGGCTCGTTAACTTTTCGCGCCGCCTTCCGGGCCCGCCGTCAGCGGCTATAGACGAACGCCAGCACCGCGATCGCGATCGCCAGCAATCCGACGAAGCGCAGCATGATCGTGCCGAACTGGTTCGGCGCGGGCCGCAGCGGGATAGGGTCCGTATTGTCGGGCCGAATGCTTTCCATCTGAAATGTCCCCAGGCCCGGCCGCAAGGCTGCGGGCGCTTGGCATTGGTCGGCGCCGGGGCGCGGAGGGTTCAAAGGGGATGTTGTCGCCCGCGCGGCGCTCACCAAACCCTCCGTCGTCATGCCCCGCGAAGGCGGGGCATCCAGTACGCCGCGGCTTCTCGGCTCAATCACTGTCGTCTCTGGAATACTGGATCACCCGCTTTCGCGGGTGATGACGCCTGTACAGGAGAGACGGAGTACCGCTTCACTCTCGCGAATCAAAACCGCCGCGCCCCTTGCGGAACGCGGCGGCTGGTGATGCCAGACGTGAGTGATCAGCTGTTGCGCAGGCCGTCGGCGGCGCGCTTCCACTGCGCGACGTTGTCGGCGATCATGCGGGTCGACTTCATCGCGGCCTGGCTGAGCTGGGCATAGCCGGAGATCTCGCGCTGGACGCGCTGGCCTTCGGCATGGAGCAGGTCGCGCAGGCTCTCGAGCTCGGAGATCAGGTTCTCGATCTCGGCGAGCGAGGTGCCGGCGACGCGCTGGATCAGCGAGTTGACGTTGGTGACGGTGGCTTCCGCGCTCGGATCGAGCGGCGGCGCGTCGGTGGTGCCCGATGCCGGCCGGCGCAGATAGGCGATGTCGTTGCGGACGAAGTCACGGATGCCGGCTTCGACTTCCGTCACTGCGGCGAGGTTGTTGTCGACCGTCTCGGTCTCGGTGGATTCGGTCTTTTCCGGACGCATGGCGTTCATCGTTATTCCCCTGTTCGCGTTGAGCGCAGCGCGAGGGTCCCCCGCACGACGAGTTCGGTCATTCGACTAGGGCGTCGGATTTTGACCGCAACTTGGCCGAGATACGGCAAGGGCGGACGATTCGGGGGCTTTGCCGTGGCGTATGGTTACGAGTGTCTGAATGGCCGGGGGTAACGAAGTTCCATCCCCCTCATGGTTCGAGACGCGCGTTCCGAGTTCCTCAGGATGAGGGGAGAGAGTGGAGCGCTTAAGCTACCAGCTCTTCTTGAAGCCCGCCGTCAGGCTCTTGTTGATCGCGCCCTGCGAGGTCTCGCCGACCGAGCCGGAGACGGTGACGTTGTCGAACAGCTTTTGCTCGGCGCCGACCTTGCGCAGCCATTTGTCGTCGGTGGTCGACAGCGACTGGCCGGCGGTGATGCTGGTGCCGGTGTCGGTGAGGGTGACCTTGGCGGTCTGATCCGTCTCGTAGTTGCGCGTGACGTGCCCGCCGACGCCCGGCACCGCGGTGGTGCCCTGCTGGTTGACGCTGTAGCCGTTCTGGAGCGTCAGCGACGTGTCGCTCGACAGCGGCACCGACTTGATCAGCGACGCTCCGATCTTGCTCTGCTCGGCGCCGGGATCGACCCGGGCTTCCACCGCGGTCTTGTCCCAGATCGAGCCGGCGCCCGGCGCGGTCGCCGCCGCCCAGGCGCTGCCGGATGATTGCGGCAGGCTGCCACCATTGGTGGCCTTCTGCGCCAGCAGCTCGGACATCGTCCGCGGCTCGCTCGTCACCGTCATGTCGGCGCCGATGCGGGCGTCCCAGAACGAGGAGACCGACTGCTTCACCGTCACCGCCGAGGAGCCGTTGGCATTCGCGTTCGACGACCAGTTCAGGCCGTCCTTGGCGGCGGCCTGGGCGCGCTTCTTGGCGGCCATGACGTCGTTGCCGGTGCCGGCGTCGACCGCGAGCTGGCTCCAGTCGAGCTTGTCGACGTCGATGCCTTTGAGCACGTCGGGGTCGTTGACGTCGGGGGCCTCGGCGGTCTCTGCGGCCTCGGCCTCATTGTCGGGCGCGGCCGCGGCGGGAGAGAACGGCGGAATGATCTGCGCCGAGACCGTCAGAACCGAGCCTAAAATGAATGTGGCCGCCAGCACCGGCAGCCTGGTCCAGCCAAAACCTGTCGAGAATTCCATCGTCCTGCCCGCGAGCCCAACGCATGCTTGCCGCCACTATAGTGTGGCCTTCGGTGATGACCATGCGCCATTCGGTCCGCTCAACACATGGTGATCTATCGTTGCGAAATTGTGGCGGCTCGCCTCGGCCACAGCATGATCCGGACCCGAAGGGCCGCGCCAGCGCAAAGCGTGCAGCGGTTTTCCCTCGCGACAAACGCGGAACGCGTTTGCGCGGAGATATGCTCAAACAACAAAAATAACGAACCAACGGGCCGCGCGAAAGGCGCGCGCCCGATGACGAGCTTCGCCACGACGACATCCGGCGGGGCTGGAGGCCAGGACGCGGGTCGGGCGAGCATCAATCATCGGTCCCGGCAAGGGGGGCCCGTTGGCGTCCCCCTCAGCCGACGCGGGTCATCTTCGGCAGATGAATGGCGCGGCCGAGTGCCTGTTCGACCAGATCGAAGGTGTCGACCAGCACGCGCATGCTGATCAGCTTGCCCGCCCTGAACTGGGCGAACTGCGCGACCCGCAAGCTGATCGGCTTGTCGGAGTCCAGCGCGGTCAGCGAATAGCGCAGCATCGAGGCGGCGGAATCCACGCCGAGCATGATGCTCTCGCGGTCGAAGCGGCGGACACGGAAATTGTCGGCGAGCTGGCGGATGACGTCGAGCACGGCGTCCCGGCCCTGGCGCGCGCCGAGGAACGGAAACATGTCGATCGGGCCGTAGATCGCCCACTCGACGTCCTCGTCGATCAGGGACTCGATGTCACTGAAATCCCGGTCGTTCACCGCGCGGTGCAACGCGCGCGAGAAACGCCAGAGGCTGTGCTCTGTCATTTGGGGGCGTCCTGAAGCTGGCTTGCAGAAAAAAACGGAAAACAACCCCATGCACAGCAATGTGCCCCGGGGCCGCTCAACTCATTTGTATACGAATAAAATACGCAACTTCGGCCAAAACGCAATTCACGTTTTTGCAATGCACAATTGATGCGGCTTTGTGAGATTTACAACAGAACCCCGTAATCTCCCGGTCTCTGCTTCACCTCTGCCCGTAAGAAAGGAAGAAGGGTCATCCCCCGTCGGCCCGCGCGCCCACGATCAGCGGCCCGATCTCCCGCTCCAGCACCTGCTGCACCAGATCATAGGAATCGATGATCTCGCGGATCTGCGCCACCAGTCCGCCCCGGAAGCTATAGAACACCGCCATGTCGAACTGCACGACGCGATCGTTGCTGCGCTTCTTGAAGTAGGTGTGCAGGTAGGTCGCGACCTCGTCGCCGTCGGCGAGGATGTGCGGCGCCTTGTAGCGGATTTCGGAATAGCGCGACCAGACCGTCTGCCACAGCGCACGCAATTCGGCCTTGCCGTGGCGCGGCACCATGTGCGGCAGCACGTCGATCGGCGCGTGGGTGAGAAAGTCGACGTCGTCGGTGCAGCACGACAGCGCGGCCTCGATATCGCCGCGCCCAAAACTGTCCAGCAGATGCAGCACGCGTTGCCTGTTCAGCGATTCAACCGTCATGCCGCTCCCGCCCTCGTGGAGTGTGGAATGCAAACGCCGATGCGGGCTCTGCGGGTCCATCAATCCGCAAAAACACAGGCGTCCGGATCATATGACGCGCAGATGCAATACCGGGTTCATGATATGCAATTAACGGTTGCGTTTATGGTCGCCTGCACGAATTCAAGCGGATTTTCGTGGCCCCCGATGACGCCGCATGCAAACCGGCGGGCGCGCCCCGCCATGCACGGCGCACTGGAACCCGCGCCCATCGGTGCTCGTTGAGACGCCGAAAACTGATCCGGAGACATCGATCATGAAATCCCCGCTTCTCACCGTCGCCGCAGCACTTCTGATGCTGGGCGCGACCTCCGCCGCCAACGCCAAGGGCTGCATCAAGGGCGCCGTCGTCGGCGGCGTCGCCGGCCATTATGCCGGCCATCACGGCGTCCTGGGCGCCGCCGCCGGCTGCCTCTACGGCAGGCATCACGCCAAGGAGCAGGACAAGCAGCAGCAACAGCAGGGCCAGGTGAACGGGCAGGGGAAGTTGTAGGCGCGAACGGCACCACATGCTCCCTCGTCATTCCGGGGTGCCGCAAAGCGGCGAGCTATGACGCGCAATTGCGCATCTGAGAATCCATAGCCCCGACAAGCGCGGACGACACTCCGTCGTCTACCTCTTCTTCCACCCGCCCCGCCGTCCCGGCTGCCCGCCTGTCGACTTCGGCGCCGGCCCGAACTCCGGCCCCGACTGCCGTGAGTCCGTCGGCTGGATGATCCGGCTCGTGCTGCCGAACGGCTTTGCCGGCAGGCTCGCGTTCTCGCGATAGGGCAACGACTCCGGCCCGTGCATCTCGTCGAGATGTGGCTTGTGCACTTTCGAGCCGCTGCCGCCGCCGCTGGCTTTCAGCGCGGAGCTCACGGTTTTCTTCTTCATCGCGCTGACGGGCAGGTTGGCGGCGTCGCCATACTTCTTGGTGCCGGCGTAGGCGCCGGCCTTGCCCTGCACCGTGCGCTGCTTGACGGTGGGGTCGTCGACCACTGCGAGCTCGGTGGCGCGCAGGCGCTTGACTTCGTCGCGGAGGCGGGCGGCTTCCTCGAAGTTCAGATCGGCTGCGGCCTCGCGCATGCGGGTTTCGAGATCGGCGAGCACGGCTTCGAAATTGTGGCCGATCGAGATGACGTCGTCGGTCATGTCGTGGCCGCCGACCTCGACCAGCACGTGGTCGCGCTCGTAGACGGAGTTGAGGATGTCGCCGATCTGCTTCTTCACGCTCTCCGGCGTGATGCCGTTGGCGGTGTTGTACTCGACCTGCTTTTCGCGGCGGCGGTTGGTTTCCGCGATCGCGCGCTCCATCGAGCCCGTCATCTGGTCGGCATAGAGGATCACCTTGCCGTCGACGTTGCGCGCGGCGCGGCCGATGGTCTGGATCAGCGAGGTCTCGCTGCGCAGAAAACCTTCCTTGTCGGCGTCCAGGATCGCGACCAGCGCGCATTCGGGAATGTCGAGGCCTTCGCGGAGCAGGTTGATGCCGACCAGCGCGTCGAACGCGCCGAGGCGGAGGTCCCTGATGATCTCGATGCGCTCGATGGTGTCGATATCGCTGTGCATGTAGCGGACGCGGATGCCCTGCTCATGCAGATATTCGGTAAGGTCCTCCGCCATGCGTTTCGTCAGCACGGTGATCAGCGAGCGATAGCCGGCCTGGGCTGTGGCGCGGACCTCGCCGACGAGATCGTCGACCTGGGTGCGGGCGGGGCGGATATTAACGGGAGGATCAATAAGGCCCGTCGGTCGGATCACCTGCTCGACGAACACGCCGCCGCTCTCGTTCAGCTCCCAGCCGCTCGGCGTCGCCGACACCGCGACCGTCTGCGGCCGCATCATGTCCCATTCCTCGAAGCGGAGCGGGCGGTTGTCCATGCACGAGGGCAGGCGGAAACCGTATTCGGCCAACGTCGCCTTGCGGCGGAAGTCGCCGCGGAACATGCCGCCGATCTGCGGCACGGTGACGTGGCTCTCGTCGGCGAACACCAGCGCGTTGTCGGGGACGTATTCGAACAGCGTCGGTGGCGGCTCGCCGGGCAGGCGCCCGGTGAGATAGCGCGAATAGTTCTCGATGCCGGCGCAGCTTCCGGTCGCCTCCATCATCTCGAGATCGAAGGTGGTGCGCTGCTCCAGTCGTTGCGCCTCCAGCAGGCGGCCCTGGTCGTGGAGCTGGTCGAGCCGCTGCTTCAGCTCCGATTTGATCGACTTGATCGCCTGCACCAGCGTCGGGCGCGGCGTCACATAGTGCGAGTTGGCGTACATCTTGATGAATTCGAGCTCGTCCTGCTTGTGGCCGGTGAGCGGATCGAACTCCTCGATGGTCTCGATGGTGTCGCCGAACAGGTTTACGCGCCAGGCGCGGTCCTCATAGTGCGCCGGGAAGATGTCGATAACGTCGCCGCGCACGCGAAACGTGCCGCGGGTAAAATCGGCCTGGGTGCGCTTGTACTGGAGGGCGACGAGGTCGGCGATCAGCTGGCGCTGGTCGATGCGCTCGCCCTTCTTCAGCGCGAAGGTCATTGCGGTGTAGGTCTCGACCGAGCCGATACCGTAGATGCAGGACACCGACGCCACGATGATGACGTCGTCGCGTTCGAGCAGCGCGCGCGTCGCGGAGTGGCGCATGCGGTCGATCTGCTCGTTGATCGAAGAATCCTTTTCGATGTAGGTGTCCGTGCGCGGAACGTAGGCCTCCGGCTGGTAGTAGTCGTAATAGCTGACGAAATACTCGACTGCGTTGTCGGGGAAGAAGCTCTTGAACTCGCCATAGAGCTGGGCGGCGAGCGTCTTGTTCGGCGCCAGGATGATGGCGGGCCGCTGCGTCGCCTCGATCACCTTGGCCATGGTGTAGGTCTTGCCGCTTCCGGTGACGCCGAGCAGCACCTGCGAGCGGTCGTTACGCTCTATGCCTTCGACCAGTTCCGCGATCGCGGTCGGCTGGTCGCCGCGCGGCTGGTAGGGCGATTTGATCTCGAAGCGCACGCCGCCTTCGGACTTCTCCGGGCGCGGCGGCCGGTGCGGGGTCCACACTTTCGTGGAGCCGTCGTCCTTGCGGAACTCAGGCCGGCCCTCGCGGATCAGCGACTCCAGCGCATCCGCGGTCGCCTTGACGCCGAGCGCCTCCATCTTGGTGCGCGGCGGACGCGCCAGCGCCTCGGCATCGTCCTCCTCGGTAGGCAGACCGAGCTGTCGCGCCAGTTCCGGATCGAGGGTCGGGATCGTGGCCGCGGTGCCGTAATTGGCCTGCGGCGCCTCGTCGAAACCGCCGCTCTCCGAAGCGCGCGCCCCCGGTGGCTGCGGGTTGGGACGAAGCGGCATCGGTCGCGTCGTATCCTGTGGAAACTCCTTCGGCGTCGAGGCGCGTGCCCGATGCGCGGCAGCCTCGCCCCCGGCGCGGCGGTCGCGCGAATTGTCCGGCGGCGGCTGCAGCCCGGTGCCCGATCCAAGCCCGGCATCGCCGCGATTGATCGCGGGATTCAGAAGTTCGGCCAACGCCGGCCCGATCGGCTGCACGTCGGGCCGATGGGCCTTCGAGTTCGGAGCTTTGGATTTGGGGGATTTCGGGGGAGCAGGTTTCTTCGCCATGCCCCGAATATGGGACGAGTCCGGCCTTCAGAAAAGGGCGAATGCTCGTCCGTGCTCAGGCTGCTGACAGCAGGTTGGCAGCAGCCTCTTTAAGCCGCCGGCGGCGGGGCCTCGTCGTCGCTCGCCCGGTGCGGCTCGAGGATGTCGAGATGGATCCCGCCGCAATCGGTGCAGCGCATGGTCCAGTACTCGCATCCGGCGCGGCCGCCGATCACACGAAGCACCGCGAGGTCGCCGTCGCATTCGGGACATTTCGACAGCACATTGCGGGCATAAATCCTCGGCCGCGGCGTGTCTTCGAATTCGATGACTGACATGACCGGTTCCCCCTTTATGCTGCGCTGTCCCCTGGTTCGCTTGGAGTCCCGCGCTTATTCGTCGTCGCTGTCGTCGGCCCGCCGGCGGAAGCGGTCGATGTGGTGCTTGGCATCGGCGATCGCCGCGTTCTGATCAGGCCAGGCGAAACCGACTTCCATCGCCGGAAACAGCACGCCATCGATAGCGAGGGGGCTGAGATCGGCGCGGCGGATACGGGCATGCCAGAGGCCTTTGCCGGCCTCGAAGGATTCGATGTCAAAACCGTCGTAGAGGGTCGTCATTGTAGTCCCCAAATGTTCCGTAAGTGTCTTGTTGAAGGGTCAGGGGACCACGTTTGGCGGGTTCAGTATGTGAAGCCATTCACAAGCGGCCGGCTTTTTTGCCCAAGGCCTCGTGGAACGGGTGTCAGTTCCGTGGCGCGGCGCGGCCGATCCGCCTGACGGGGCGTGCGGCGGGCTCTGAGGCCGCCCGCATGATCCAGCGCCGGAACGCGGCGAAGTCGCGCTGCTCGGTCTGAAAACTGCGATACAGCAGGTACCAGCGCATGCCCTTAGGAACCGAGAGATCGAACGGCGCGACCAGCCGGCCGGCGGCGAGATCGTCGTCGATATAGGGCCGGATGCCCATGGCGATGCCGAGGCCGTCGGCGGCGGCCTGGAGCGCCTGGCCGTAGAACTGGAATTCCGGTCCGCGCGCGTTGATGCGGGTGAGGTTCGCGGCCTTGAGCCAGATCGGCCAATCCTCCGGCGAATGCGTGACGCGGATCAGGCCCGGCCCTTTGAGGTCGGCGGGCCGCTTCAGGCCGGTGGCGAGGCGAGGCACGCAGACCGGCGTGAGGTCGCCGGCGAATAGCGGCTCCGCGACCAGGCCGGGCCAGTCGCCGGTGCCGAGCTTGATGCCGCAACTCCAGTCCTCGCCGAATGGGACCTCGGCACCGCCGGTGGTGAAGCGCACCTCGATGTCGGGCTCCTCGCTGCGAAATTCCGACAGCCGCGGGATCAGCCAGCGCATCGCAAAGGTGTGGCCGACACCGATGGTGAGCACGCGGACGCTGGAGGGAGCCGTCACCTGCGCGGTGAGGCTTGCCAGCGCATCGAAGATCGGCGTCAGCCCGCTTTGATAGGCGCGGCCTGCCTGCGTCAGCACGAGCTTGTTGGCCTTGCGCTCGAACAGCGCGACGCCGAGACGTTCCTCCAGCAGATGCACCATCCGGCTGACGGCCGCCGCCGACACGCTGAGCTCGAGCCCGGCCGCGGCAAAGCTGCCGGTCCGCGCCGCCGCCTCGAATGCCTTGATGCCGTTGAGAAACAGCAACCGCCGCAAATGACCTACCCTCAGGAAAGCTGATGCAAGGCCAAGATAACTCAGTTTGCGAAGCCAGGGCAAGCGAGGCACGTTCTTCTTCGCCTCTCCCCGCGTGTGGGGAGAGGCCGACACGCGAAGCGTGCGGGTGAGGGGGAGTCTCCACGAGTCGAACTGCCGCAGTCCCCGCGGAGACTCCCCCTCACCCCTCCCTCTCCCCGCGGGCGGGGCGAGGGAGTGAAACAGCGTACGTCCCTGACTTGAACCGTGCCCCAGGAGAATCTCTCGTGACGCCCATCATGATCGCTGCCCTTGGATTGCTGATGGTCGCCACCGCGTTCCTGTCGGGGCTGTTCGGCATGGCGGGCGGGCTGATCCTGATCGGCGTGCTGCTGGCGCTGATGCCGTTGCCGACGGCGATGGTGCTGCATGCGATCACGCAGATGGCCTCGAATGGCTGGCGCGCGTTTCTGTGGCGCGCGCATATCCGCTGGCGGCCGGTCGCGAACTACATGGTCGGCGCTGCCATCGCGCTCGCGGCCTGGTCGCTCACCCGCTATGTGCCGGACAAGCCGATGGCGCTGCTGCTGCTCGGCATCACCCCGTTCATGGCGCGGCTGCTGCCGTCGAACATCAAGCCGGATCCTGATAGGCTCTGGCAGGGCACCGTCTATGGTACGATCTGCATGGGCTTGATGCTGATGACCGGCGTGTCGGGACCGCTGCTCGACACCTTCTTTCTCGGCGGCGATTTCGGCCGGCGCGAGAAGGTTGCGACGAAGGCGATGTGCCAGCTCGTCAGCCATTTCACCAAGCTCGTCTATTTCGGTGGCATCATCGACCAGGCCGCGAGCCTCGATCCCGTGCTCGCCGGCGTCGCGATCGCAGCCTCGATGCTCGGCACCACGCTGGCGCGGCGCATCCTCGAAGCCATGACCGACCAGCAATTCGTGGCCTGGTCGAACAAGCTGATCACCACCATCGCCTGCTACTACGTCGCCTATGGCGGCTGGCTCCTGCTTCGGACCCCGGTGCTGGCGGCCTTCGACAAGGGAGGTTTGCAATGAGCGGCAACGCCGATCCTCTGGTGCTGGACTTCGTCGAATGGGTCGCGCGCGAGCCGCGCGCCTATGCCGAGGTGATCGCGACCTGGAAGACCTCGTGCCCGCGCCTCACCATCTGGGAAGACGCCGCCGAGCAGGGCTACGTCACCCGCGAAACGATTGCAGGCGTGGGGCTGATCATCGCGGTGACGACGGACGGCGAGAGGCTGCTTCGAACGAACGGGCGGTGACACACACCTCCGCCTCGACAACGTCATTGCGAGCGCAAGCGAAGCAATCCAGAATGCTTCCGCGGCGGCAGTCTGGATTGCTTCGTCGCAAGAGCTCCTCGCAATGACGGAGCATGTGGAGGCAGCCATGTCGCTCAAGCTCTTCGAACTCGTCGGTACCGATGCTTCGCGCCCGTTCAGCCCGTATTGCTGGCGCACGCGAATGGCGCTGGCGCACAAAGGCCTGTCGGCGGAATCGCTGCCCTGGCGCTTCACCGAGAAGAGCGCGATTTCGCCGCACGGCTCGGAGAAGGTCCCGGTGCTCCTGCATCATGACAAGCCCGTGATCGATTCCTGGGCGATCGCGACCTATCTCGAGGACAATTTTCCAGACCAGCCGTCGCTGTTCGGCGGCGACGGCGGCCGCGCCATGGCGCGCATGCTCAACGCCTGGGGCGACATCGCCATCGTCGGCGGCATCTTCCCGTTGATCATCGCCGACATCCCGAAGAATCTCGCGGAGGTCGATGCGACCTATTTCCGCCAGTCACGCGAGGCGCGCTTTGGCGGTAAAACGCTGGAAGACGTGATGGCGAGCCGCGACACCGGCGTGGTCGCGTTCCGCAAATCGCTCGAGGTGATGCGGCAGACCCTGAAGAGGCAGCCCTATATCGGCGGCAGCGCGCCGAACTATGCCGACTACATCGTGTTCGGCGGTTTTCAGTGGGCGCGCGTGACGAGCCCGTTCAAGCTGCTGGAGAGCGATGATCCCGTCTATGCCTGGCGCGGGAAGCTGCTCGACGCGTTCGACGGCATGGCGCGGATGTCGCCTGGGCACGCGGTGTAAGCTTTGTAGCCCGGATGGAGCGCTAGCGAAATCCGGGGCCGGTGCCCGCAGAAGGATTCCCGGATTACGCTTGCGCTCCATCCGGGCTACGCACCGCCGCCGCCTTGCGCAGACATTCCCGGCACAAACAATCCTCGCCCTTGACCGGCATCGGCAGCCGCGCCGTTTCCTCCGCGCACCAGCAGTTTCCCGAGAGATCGCAGCCGAACTCGGTGCCGCAACGGGAGCAGGCGAGGCGGCGCGGTTCCGGCAAGGGAAATTCGAAGGGAAATTCTTTCGGATTTGTCATGATTTGCCCAAAGGCTGCGCCGTCATTTTCATGCCGGGTTCATCTCCCGCTACGGTATATTAGGCGCTGCGCTCAGACTCGGAAAGCGGTTGGCAACGCGCGAAGGACACATCGATGGCCCGCGATTCGCAAGCTGCCCTCGTCGCGCTCAACCGTTTCGGTTTCGGGGCGCGCGGCGGGGCGTCCGGCGATCTCATCAACGCGGCGTCCGATCCGCGCGGCTTCGTGAAGGCGGAACTCGCGCGCCCCAACGGCGTGCTGCTGGAGGCGCCGGGGCTGCAATCGACGCCGCAGCTGGGCCAGGCCGTGTTCGCCTATCAGGACCAGGTCAAGCAGGCGCGCGAGGCCGCGAAGGCCGCTGCGCCCGCTGAAGGGGCGCAGCAGGCACCGGCCGATCAGAAGCCGGGGCTGCGGCGCAATCTCTCGCTCAATGCGGCCGCGACCGAGATCGCCGGCCAGATGGCCGAGACCAAGCCCGCCGACAATGCGGCGAAACCGGACGCCATGCAGCCCGGCGCTGCCGCGCCTCCTGCCGCCAAGCCCGCGCCGCAGCCGCTCAACGTGATCCAGAAAACCTTTCGCGCCGAGGCGCTGGCGCGCTTGCAGCGCGCGACGCTGGTCGAGTGCGGCTTCACCGAGCGGCTGGTGGTGTTCTGGTCCAACCATTTCTGCATCTCCGCGAGCAAGGGCGAGCTGGCGCGCATATGGGCCGGCGCGTTCGAGCGCGAGGCGATCCGGCCGCATGTGCTCGGGCGCTTCGCCGACATGCTCAAGGCCGTCGAGCAGCATCCGGCGATGCTGTTCTTCCTCGACAATCAGCAATCGCTCGGGCCGGATTCGCGCGCCGGGCAGAACCGCAAGCGCGGGCTGAACGAAAATCTCGCGCGCGAGATCATGGAGCTGCATACGCTCGGCGTCGGCGGCGGCTACACGCAGGACGACGTCACCTCGCTCGCGCGCATCATCACCGGCTGGACCTTTGCCGGCCGGCAGGGGCAGCTCGGCACGCCGGGCTCTTTCGTGTTCAACGCCAATGCGCACCAGCCCGGGCCGCAAATGCTGCTCGGCAAGACCTACGGGCCGACCGGCCTTGCGCAGGGCGAGGCCGCGCTCGCCGACATCGCGCGGCATCCCTCGACCGCCAATTTCATCGCCGCCAAATTCGTGCGCCATTTCGTCGCCGACGATCCGCCGCCGGCGCTTGTGGCGCGATTGCGCGACGTCTTCGTCAAGACCGATGGCGATCTCAAGGCAATGGCTGTTGCGCTGGTCGATTCCGACGAAGCGTGGAAGGCGCCGCTGACCAAGATGCGCTCTCCTTACGACTTCGTGATCGCGAGCGGCCGGCTGCTCGCGCGCGTGCCGGAAGATCCCGGCGGCTATCTCAGCAATCTGAACCTGCTCGGCCAGCCGCTGTGGTCGCCGGCCGGGCCGAACGGTTTTCCGGATACCAGCGCGGCCTGGGCCGCACCCGAAGGCATCAAGCTCCGGCTCGACATCGCGGCGCAAATGGGCGCGCGGCTCGGCAACAACATCGATCCGCTCGACTTGCTGGAGTTCGCCGCCGCCGATGCGGCCTCGATCGAGACGCGTAAAACCATCGAGCGCGCGGAGTCGCGGCAGCAGGCGCTGGCGCTGCTGCTGATGTCGCCGGAAATGCAGAGGAGATGATGATGATCGACTGCGTCGAGAACCGGCTCCTCACCTCGCGCCGCGGCCTGCTGCTCGGCGGCTCCTCCTTCGCGGCCTGGGCTTATTTGCCGAAATTCGCGCGCGCGGCCGGCGGGCGCGATCCGCGATTGATCGTGGTGATCCTGCGCGGCGCGCTCGATGGGCTCTCGACCGTCGCGCCGCTCGGTGACCCAGATTATGCCGGCCTGCACGGCTCGATCGCGCTTGCCGCCGACGGCGCGCATCCGGCGATCATGCTCGATACTTTCTTCGCGCTGCATCCGGCGATGCCGGAATTCGCGCGCATGTATCGCGACATGCATGCCGCGGTGATCCACGCGGTGGCGACGCCCTATCGCGACCGCTCGCATTTCGATGGCCAGGACGTGCTCGAAAGCGGCTATGCCGGCCCCGGCCGCGTGCAATCCGGCTGGCTCAATCGCGCGCTCGAAGCGCTGCCGCGCGGCGAGCGTGTGTCGAGCGGGCTCGCGGTCGGTCCCACCACGCCGCTGGTATTGCGCGGCAATGCGCCGACCGTCGGCTGGGCGCCGGTGGCGCTGCCGCAGGCCGACGACGACACCGCGATGCGGCTGGTCGATCTCTATCGCCACCGCGATCCCGCGCTGGCCTCCGCGCTGTCGCAAGGTCTCCAGCTCGACAAGGTCGCCAGCGGCGACGACATGAAGCCGAAGGGCGGCAACCAGGTCGCGCAGATGCGGCAGATCGCGCGTGGCGCCGCAAAACTGATGGCGGCCGACGACGGCCCGCGCATCGCCGCGCTCGCCTTCGACGGCTGGGATACGCATGCCAATGAAGGCGGCCCGGTCGGGCGTCTGGCCTTCCTGCTCGGCGGCCTCGACGGCGCGCTCGCCGAATTCGAAAGCGGCCTCGGCGAGCGCTGGCGCGACACCGCAATCGTCGTCGCCACCGAGTTCGGCCGCACCGCGCGCATCAACGGCACCGACGGCACCGATCACGGCACGGGAACGATCGCGCTGCTCGCCGGCGGCGCGGTGAAGGGCGGCCGCGTCATCTCCGACTGGCCCGGCCTCAAGCTCGCGAACTTGTATGAGGGACGCGACCTCAAGCCCACCACGGATTTGCGCTCGGTAATCAAGGGCGTGCTGCAGGGTCAGTTCGGCCTGTCCGATCGCGTGCTGGCGGAGACGGTGTTCCCGGACAGCGCCAGCGCGAGACCGATGAAGGGATTGGTGGCGTAATAGCAGCCACCGGCATTCCCGGCCCGCGCCTTGCGGTACGTCTCGGAATGACGACATGATGAGCCGAGCATCAGGAGATCACCCGCATGTACATCGCCATGAACCGCTTCCGCGTCACCAAGGGCTCTGAAACCGCTTTCGAACAGGTCTGGCTCTCGCGCGACACGTTTCTCGACGGGGTGCCTGGCTTCGTCGAGTTTCATCTGCTGCGCGGCCCCGAGCTCGAGGACCACACGCTCTATGCCTCGCACACGATCTGGGCGAACCATGCCGCATTCGAGGCGTGGACCAAGTCGGAGGCGTTTCGCGCGGCGCATCAGCGCGCTGGCGATAACAAGCCGCTTTATCTCGGCCATCCCCAGTTCGAAGGCTTTGAGGTGATGCAGACGGTGGGACGCGGCGCGAAGTAACGCGCCGCGCTTCAAACATCAGCCCTGGGTGATCTTGTCGATCTGCGCCATCTCATCGGCGCTGAGCTTCCACGCGATTGCCTTGACGTTCTGCTCGATCTGCTCGACGCGGGTGGCGCCTGCGATGACGCTCGAGACCTGCGGGCGGCCGGCGAGCCAGGAGAAGGCGAGCTCGAGCATCGAGTGTCCGCGCGCTTGCGCAAAGGCCTGCAGTTTCTCGACGATCGCCTCGTTGCGCGGGGTAACGTAGCGGTCGCGCAGTCGCGGAGTTTGGCCGAAGCGGGTGTCGCCGGGTGCGGACTCGCCCTTCCTGTATTTGCCGGTCAGAAGTCCGCTCGCGAGCGGGAAGAACGGCAACAGGCCGAGCTTGTATTCCGTTGCTGCCGGCAACAGGTCCTTCTCGATGTCGCGCACGACCAGGGAATATTCGTCCTGGCAGGAGACGAAGCGGCTGACATTCATCGCGCGCGCGACGTACTCCGCTTCCGCAATCCGCCACGCCGGAAAGTTCGAATTGCCGATGTAGCGGACCTTGCCCTGGCGGACGAGATCGTCGAGCGCGCGAAGACTCTCCTCGATCGGCGTCAGCGGGTCGTAATCGTGCTGCTGGTAGAGATCGATGTAATCGGTCTTCAGCCGCTTCAGGCTCGCGTCCACGGCCTCCATGATGTAGCGGCGCGAGGCGCCCTGCTTGGTTCCGTCCTCCGCCATCGGCTTGGAATATTTCGTCGCCAGCACGATGTCCTTGCGGCGATCGCCCAGCACGGCGCCGAGCACGTTTTCCGAGCCGCCCATGTTCGAATAGATGTCGGCGGTGTCGAACAGCGTGATGCCGAGATCGAGCGCGCGGTGGATCACCTTGCGCGAGGCCTCGAGGTCGATGCGCTGGCCGAAATTATTGCAGCCGAGCCCGACCGCGGACACGCGGAGGCCGGAGGCGCCGAGATTACGAATTTCCATGGGAGATCCTGTCAGAGATGAGCAGGGGCGCATTGTGACCGCGGCGGCCGCGACCGGCAAGCTGCCCGCCGCGCTGCTGCCATGCTGACAGAGCGGACAAAAAAATGCGGCCCCTGTCAGACGCGGCGACTGACGGGGACCGCTTTGGGGCGCTTGATCGGTGACGGGGGGCCTGATCAGACGCAGGTGCAGCGTAGTCCCGCTATGTTACGCGCGGGTGACAGGCAGAGTTATCCACAGGGGCTCCGCGGGCGCCGCGATCAGAAGATCTTGCGATAGACGATGAAGCCGGAGCGCTCGGCGACCTTGTCGTACAGGCTCTGCGCCGTGACGTTGGTCTCGTGCGTCTGCCAGTAGACCCGCGGGGACCCCGCGAGCTTTGCGCGCTCGTAGACGCCGTGGATCAGCGCCGAGGCGACGCCCTTGCCGCGCGCGGCCTCCAGCGTGAACAGGTCCTGCAAATAGCAGGACGGCTCGATCGCGGTGGTGCTGCGATGGAACAGGTAGTGCGTCAGCCCGAGCAGGCGCCCGTGGCTCTCGGCGACCAGCCCATGCACCGGCTCATAGCCATCGAAGAAGCGCTGCCACGTCATCCGCGTGATTTCGGGCGCCAGCGCGGTCGGGCCGGAGCGGCCGTAGAAAGCGTTATAGCCATCCCACAACGGCAGCCATTGATCGTAGTCCTGCTTCGTGATGGAGCGAATGGTGAGCGACATGTGAGTATCCGCGATCTCGGAGGACGCAAGGCGATGAAGCGTCCTTCATACGTGATGATCGCACCGCCGATCAATCGCGCCGTCGCATCACTCCGCGACGCGCAAATACCGCATCAGCCTGCGGCTCGCGGGATCGCGCAGCGAGCGGTAGTAGTCGGCGCGCGCGGGCGGGTCGGTGTGGCGCACGAGGTCGGTCACGGGCGTGTAGCCCAGCATGCGACCGCCATCGGGCAGGGCGGCGCAGACGAAGCGCAGCACCTCGCCATTGCGCAAGGCGATGTTGATCGGCGTGGCATCGCCGATCCGCACCATTTCCATCCGCTGCGCGATGAAGGTACCGAGCTCATCCTCGGGCAGCTCGAACGCGCCGGTGTCGCGGCCGTGATACATCAGCGCAATGAAGGGCGGCTTGCCGTCGGCCACTTCGTCCGGCAGCGCAAAATAGTCGCGAAATGCGCGGTTGATGAATTCGGCACGCGTCTCGGCGTCGAGCAGCACGATGCCGATGTCGACCTGGTCGAGCGCGGCCGACAGTCGCGCGGCGGTGGCGTGGCTCTGGCGCTCGGCGGCGAATGTGCCGAGCAGCCGCTCGCGCATCAGGCCGGTGATTGCGGCCGTGCCGGCAGTCGTCACGGCCAGGAGGCCGAGCCGGACCAGATCCGCCGCCGCATAGCCCGGCAGGGCCCGATGGGCCAGAAAGAACAACGCCGCGCCGATCACCGCGACGGCAGCGCTCGTCATGGCGGAAGCGAGACCCGACAGCGAGCCGGCGAGCGCCACGATGCAGACGAACAGGGGCGCAGGCGAGGGAACAGGGACATAACGATCGAGCAGGATCGCCAGCAGCGCAATTGCCGCCGTCAGCGCCGGACCGGAGATCGCACGCCATCCGAACCGCATGGACCAGTCTCGCTGCTCCTGAACGAGGTAAGGCCGCAACACTGGCTGATCGTTGCGCCCACGCGATGCAATTTCACGCGATGCGCTTAAGGGGCAGTTGCCGGCAGGGGCAAAGCTTGCGGCTGTTTTTAGACGAAATGCGCGTGCCTGAGGCGCTGCTGCTGCCCCGGCGCATTCAGCGTCGACGTCCCCGGGCTCTTGCGCATGCCGGTGAAAATCAACAGCGATGCCGCGACCAGGATGGCCGCAGTCAGGGTGATTGCAACGACTACCACAGGCGATTTCATCGGTGTCCTGTCGCGATGCCGGTCGGCGCGGGCCGCGCGGCACCTTGAAGGCGGGTCCGGGATGAAACGGGGATCAGACCGGCAGGCCCATCGCCATGGTCGCCTTGGTCGACAGCACTGTCAGGGTGACGATCAGGCACAGCGAGAGTGCGGCGACGGCGAGCGAGGCCACGACCGCGTTGGTCAGCCGGGAAGACGAAACGGTAACGGTTTGGCCTCGAAAGCCTGCCGTGCCGGACGCCCGAATCATGGTCTAAATCCTTCAACGTGCGAGCGAATCACCCGCGACTCGAACAATTTCCCTGTTTCAACCGGCAATATTGGGGCGGCCATAGCGGCGAAGATGGCGAGAATGCGGCGTAGGCTGCCCTTATGCCCGCTATTCCCGGAGCCAGCGCGCCGTCAGGCGCCCGCCGCGATGCTGGCGGGGTCGTCGACGTCCGCCGGCCGCCAGTCCATCGATACGAAACCGGGGGCGGCCTCGACGCGCTTCAACCAGTCCCGGATCGCCGGGAAGGTCGAGAGGTCGAAGTCGCAGCGGTCGGCGAGGTGCGTGTAGCCGTAGAGCGCGATGTCGGCGACCGTGAGCTGGCGGGCGGCGAAATAGGCGTTGGTCTTGAGGTGGTTTTCCATCACCTGGAGCGCGCCATAGCCGCGCTCCATCCAGTCTTCCAGGGAGTGGGTCTGGAGATCGCGGCCGCCCTTGACCAGCGACAGCCAGAAATAGGCGGCGCCGATGTTCGGCTCGAGCGCGTGCTGCTCGAAGAACATCCATTGCAGCGCCTCGGCGCGGTCGATGCGGTTCTCGGGCGCGAGCGGCGTGCCGACCGCGACGTACCAGAGGATGGCGTTGGACTCGGCGAGATAGCGGTCATCGCCGACATCGAGCAGCGGCACTTGTCCGGACGGGTTCTTGGAGAGAAAGTCCGGCGTCTTGCTTTCGCCGCGCAGAATGTCCACCTCGACCGCTTCGTAAGGCACGTTCAACAGCGCCAGCGCAAGGCGGACCTTGTAGCTGTTGCCGGAGCGTTGCATCGAATAGAGCTTGTACATTCTGGGAGTTCGTTCCGAGGACGGGAAGGTGCGGTGTTCGTTACTTCGCATCGCGGCTAAACAATGATGCCGTTGCGAATCCGCCGCAAGACCCGCGTCATAGAAAAACTCGAAAACCCTACCGCACCGCAATGCCGCGGAAGATCATTTCCTGCGACGCTGCAAATCAGATCACGCTTGCGTCAGCGCGCGGCCGCGGGACGATCGCGCCTCGCGAGAGCGGTCAGGACGCAGAAGCTTCCGCATCGTCATGGCCGGGCTTGACCCGGCCATCCACGCTCGACATACGACACAAAGAACGTGGATGCCCGGGCCTTCGCCGCGCCGAAGCGGCTTCGGCCGCGCAGGCGGGACAAGCCCGGGCATGACGGCGTTCAGATTTCGCTATGGCGACACGCAAAATTGCTCCGAGGACAAGCCTTCCCGGATATGAGCGATTTGCGTGGCAAAGTTACGGAAAATTGCGGAAAAACGCGTCTAGAAGCGCTCCAGATCCGTAAACTTTTTCGAGATCGGGCCGAAGTTTCTTGCGGCGCAGCGGCACACGTTTTAGGGTGGCTCATTCCCACAATTGGAGTCGTGAGGCCAAAGGGTTCACGACGCTTGTCAGGAGATGACGATGTCCTTCCTTGCCGCTGCGCTCGACCGTGTGAAGCCGTCCGCGACCATCGCGGTCACGGATAAAGCACGTGCGCTGAAAGCGGCGGGCCGCAACGTCATCGGCTTAGGTGCCGGCGAGCCCGACTTCGACACGCCCGCCAACATCAAGCTGGCTGCGATCCATGCCATCGAAGCCGGCAAGACCAAGTACACCGCCGTCGACGGTATTCCCGAGCTGAAGGAAGCCATCATCGGCAAGTTTCAGCGCGAGAACGGCGTGGCCTACAAGCCGAACCAGATCATCGTCGGCACCGGCGGCAAGCAGGTGCTCTACAACGCGCTGATGGCGACCATCAATCCGGGCGACGAGGTGATCATCCCCGCGCCGTACTGGGTCAGCTATCCCGAGATGGTGGCGCTCGCCGGCGGCGAGCCGGTGCCGGTGGTCTGCACCGCCGCGACCGGCTTCAAGCTCCAGGCCGAGGCGCTGGAGCGTGCGATCACGCCGAAGACCAAATGGGTGATCCTGTGCTCGCCGTCGAACCCGACCGGTGCGGCCTACACCAGGACCGAGCTGAAGGCGCTCACCGACGTGCTGGTCAGGCATCCGCATGTCTGGGTGATGACCGACGACATGTACGAGCACCTCGTCTATGACGACTTCCAGTTCACCACGGTCGCGCAGGTCGAGCCGAAACTCTACGACCGCACGCTCACCGTGAACGGCGTGTCGAAGGCCTATTGCATGACCGGCTGGCGCATCGGCTACGCCGGCGGTCCGGCGCAGCTCATCAAGGCGATGTCGACGATCCAATCGCAGTCGACCTCGAACCCGTCGTCGATTGCACAATGGGCCGCGGTGGAAGCGCTGAACGGTCCGCAGGACTTCATCCCCGCCAACAACAAGGTGTTCAAGGAGCGCCGCGACCTCGTGGTCTCCATGCTCAACCAGGCCAAGGGCATCGAGTGCCCGCGTCCCGAAGGCGCCTTCTACGTCTATCCCTCTTGCGCCGGCACGATCGGCAAGACCGCGCCGTCGGGCAAGGTGATCGACAATGACGAGACCTTCGTGACCGAGTTGCTCGAGACCGAAGGCGTCGCCGTGGTGCAGGGTTCGGCGTTCGGCCTCGGCCCGGCCTTCCGCATCTCTTACGCGACCAAGACCTCGGACCTCGAAGACGCCTGCAAGCGCATCCAGCGCTTCTGCGGCAATCTCCGCTGAGCCTGTCGCAAATATCTATCGACAAATACCTATCGAAAAGGCCCGCCTCCGGCGGGCCTTTTTATTGTTTGCACGCTTATCGTCACGCGTGATCTGGCACCACCACGGCTCTTGTGGCATAGACCATCGCGCAACACGGGTGGGGCGCTCTCTCTGCTCGCATCACATTCATCGCCGGAGACATTCATGCGCCGTTCGTTCATCCTCGCCGGGCTCGCCGCGGCCAGCCTCGTTGCCTCCGTCGCAAACAGCGGCGCTCAGCAGCAGCGGATGGTCCGGGTCGGCGTGCTCGAATGCCGCGGCGGCGCCAGCGTCGGCTTCATCGTGGGATCGGTGACCAATCTCGGTTGCGTCCTGCGTGCCGACGGTTTGCCGGAAGATCGCTACGTCGCGACCATCCGTAAAGTGGGCCTCGACATCGGCATCACCCAGGAGACCACGCTTGCCTGGGGCGTGTTCGCGCCGGTCGACCGGCTCGGCCCCGGCGATCTCTCGGGCAATTATGCCGGCGCGCAGGGCAGCGCCTCGGTCGGCGTCGGTATCGGTGGCAACGCGCTGGTCGGCGGCTCCAACAATTCGATCGCGCTCCAGCCGCTCAGCGTGCAGGGCCAGGTCGGCCTCAACGTCGCCGCCGGCCTCGAGAGGCTGGAACTCCGTCCGGGTCGTTGACAATTTCGCGTGTGCTGATCGCGTCGGTCCGACGCGATTTCGGCAACGACGCACCGCAGCGATTTTTGATGCTTGCCAAATCTCGGGGACGGGCAGAGCATCGGCGTTTGCCGACCCAATCATGGGCCGAGCTCCACACCAAGGAGGCGGCGAATGGGACAAGACGTCAGAAGTCCCCGAGGTCCACGGTGCATCGCACTGGTGGGCCCATTCCAAAGCGGTAAAACCACACTTCTCGAAGCAATACTGGCGCGAACGGGCGCAATCCCCCGCGCCGGCAGCGTCGACGCCGGAACATCCGTCGGCGACGCCTCCGCGGAGGCCCGTCATCACAAGATGACCGTCGGCCTGACTGCCGCCACCACGAGTTTCATGGGCGACAGCTACACCTTCCTCGATTGTCCCGGTTCCGTTGAGTTCGCCCACGACATGCGTGCAGCGCTTCCCGCTGTCGACGCCGCGGTTGTGGTCTGCGAGGCCGACGAGAAGAAGCTGCCGCAGCTTCAGATCATCCTGCGCGAGCTGGAGGAGCTGAAGATCCCGCGTTTCCTGTTCCTCAACAAGATCGACCGCGCCAACAAGCGCATCCGCGAGACGCTGGCAACGCTCCAGCCGGCCTCGCGCGTGCCGCTGGTGCTGCGCCAGATTCCGATCTGGAAGGGCGAGCTGATCGAGGGCTTCGTCGATCTCGCGCTGGAACGTGCGTTCATCTACCGCGAGCACAAGGCCTCCGAGGTGGTCGCGCTCGAAGGCGGAGATCTCGATCGCGAGAAGGAGGCCCGCTTCTCGATGCTGGAGAAGCTCGCCGATCACGACGACGCGCTGATGGAGCAACTGCTCGAGGACATCCAGCCGCCGCGCGATGCGGTGTTCGACGATCTCGCGCGCGAATTGCGCGAGGGGCAGATCTGCCCCGTGTTGCTGGGGGCCGCCGCGCGCGAAAACGGCGTGCTGCGCCTGATGAAGGCCCTACGCCACGAGGCGCCCGGCATCGAGGAAACTGCAAAGCGTCTCGGTGTGCCGGCCAGCAAGGAGGCGCTCGGCTACGTCTTCAAGACGCTGCATTCGCAGCACGGCGGAAAGCTGTCGCTGACGCGATTGCTCGCCGGCCATCTCGACGACGGCGCCACGCTGCAATCCGCCTCCGGCGGGAGCGGCCGCATCTCCGGCATCCTCGCCGTCAACGGCGCCTACGATACCAAGCGTGCCGCGGCCGAAGCCGGCGACACGGTTGCGCTCGCCAAGGTCGACCCGATCAAGACCGGCGATACGGTCTCGAGCGGCAAGTCCCCGCCGGCTGCGCTGTTCGCCCCGGAGCCGACGCCGCCGGTGCTCGCGATCTCGGTCGCCGCCACCGACCGCAAGGACGACGTCAAGCTCGGCCA
This sequence comes from Bradyrhizobium sp. Arg816, assembly GCF_029989365.1. GTDB lineage: Bacteria > Pseudomonadota > Alphaproteobacteria > Rhizobiales > Xanthobacteraceae > Bradyrhizobium. The sequence continues at coordinate 262,356 of NZ_JAPRAQ010000009.1, forward strand.
GGCCCTTGCCCGGCTGCACGAGGAGGATCCCTCGCTCGGCATCGTGATGAACGCCCAGACCCACGACACCGTGCTGTGGGGCCAGGGCGAAATGCATCTGCGCGTGGCGAGCGAGCGGCTGCGCGACCGCTTCGGCGTCAAGATCACCTCGCAGCCACCCGCGATCGGCTACCAGGAGACCATCCGCAAGCCGATCGTCCAGCGCGGCCGGCACAAGAAGCAGTCCGGTGGCCACGGGCAGTTCGGCGACGTCGTGCTCGACATCAAGCCGCTGCCGCGCGGCGAGGGGTTCAAGTTCGCCGAAAAGGTCGTGGGCGGCGCGGTGCCGCGCAACTATATCGGCGCGGTGGAAGAGGGCGTTGTCGACGGACTGACGCGCGGCCCGCTCGGTTTCCCCGTCACCGATCTACAGGTGACGCTGACCGACGGCTCCTACCACAGTGTCGACTCCTCCGACCTCGCCTTCCGCACGGCGGCGCGGGTCGGACTCAACGAAGGTCTGCCGCAATGCCAGTCGGTGCTGCTGGAGCCGATCCACGTGGTCGAGATCGTCTGCCCGACCGACGCTACCGCCAAGATCAACGCGATCCTGTCGGCGCGGCGCGGCCAGATCCTCGGCTTCGACACCCGTGACGGCTGGAGCGGATGGGACTGCGTCCGCGCCATGATGCCGGAGGCGGAGATCGGCGAGCTCATCGTCGAGCTGCGTTCGGCCACGGCCGGAGCCGGCAGCTTCACCCGTCAGTTCGACCACATGGCCGAGGTGACCGGCCGCGCTGCCGACCAGATCATCGCCGCGCATCAGCACGCGGCGTGATCCGCCTCGCGCGGTGAGGGAGGCTCCGCTCGCTCACTTCCTCTCCCCCTTCTTACGGGGTGAGGAAGTGAGGCGGTGTCCTCTCCACGCGTCATTGCGAGCGCAGCGAAGCAATCCAGAGTCTTTCCACGGAGGGATTCTGGATTGCTTCGCTGCGCTCGCAATGACGGAAGGGCACTTGCACCAAGCGCTCGCAATGATGTATTTTACATCATTGTGCATGCTCCAGATATCACTTATAAGCTCTGATACGTGAGGCCACGGTGATCACGTCGTTCCAGATGCGGGCAGCCCGCGCGCTGCTTGGCATTGACCAGAAAGCCTTGGCCGAGCTCGCCGGCGTTTCGCTGCCGACCATCCAGCGGATGGAGGCCAGCACCGGCAATGTTCGCGGCGTGGTCGAGACCTTGATCAAGGTGGTCGAGGCGTTCGACCGGGCCGGCGTCGAGCTGATCGGCGAGCAGGCCCGCAGCGACAGCGGCGGGCGGGGCGTTCGCCTGAAGGAGCCGGGGCCGCCGCGCCGCGTCGGGGCATGATCGGTGTGATGATCGTGCCCGGAATCAGGATGAGCTAGCGCATCGTCGCACGCGCGCGCTGCACGATGCACCGGAGCATTGTGGGGCAGCGGAGCATGAGCATCACCAGCGAGCGGGCAGGCGGGCTGCATCGACCGCGTCAGCCGACCTTTGCCGAACTGTATTTGCCAAAGCTCGTCACCGTCTGGCGCGAGGGTTATGGCGTCGCTGATTTCCGCGCCGATGTGTTCGCGGGCCTGACAGTTGCCATCGTCGCGCTGCCGCTGTCGATGGCGATCGCAATCGCCTCCGGCGTGACGCCGGACCGCGGGCTCTACACCGCTGTCGTCGGCGGCTTCATCGTATCGCTGCTCGGCGGCAGTCGCTTCCAGATCGGCGGGCCTGCCGGCGCCTTCATCGTGCTGGTCGCGGTGACCGCGGAGCGGCACGGCGTCGACGGAGTGATCCTCGCCACCCTGATGGCGGGCATGGTCCTGATCGCCGCGGGCCTGTTGCGGATCGGCACCTACATCAAGTTCATTCCCTACCCCGTCACGGTCGGCTTCACCGCGGGCATCGCCGTGATCATCTTCGCCAGCCAGCTCCGCGATCTCTCAGGGATCACGCTGGCCGGGAAAGAGCCCGGCGAATTCGTGCCGAAACTCGTTGCGCTCGCCGGAGGCCTGCACACGATCAATCCGTCCGCCGTCGCGGTCGCGATCGTCAGCATCGTCATCATCGCAGCCTTGCGGCGCTGGCGGCCGTCCTGGCCCGGCATCCTGATCGCGGTCGTGCTCGCGGCGGTCGCGACTGCCGTGCTGTCGCTGCCCGTGGAAACCATCGGCAGCCGCTTCGGCGGCATTCCGCGCGAATTGCCGTCTCCGGCGCTGCCGGCGTTCTCGCTTGCGAAGGCGACGGCCGTGCTGCCTGACGCGATCTCGTTCGCGCTGCTGGCCGCGATCGAATCGCTGCTGTCGGCGGTGGTCGCCGACGGCATGACCGGACGCCGCCACCGCTCCAATTGCGAGCTGGTGGCGCAAGGCGCGGCCAACATCGGTTCGGCGCTGTTCGGCGGCATCTGCGTCACCGGCCTGATCGCGCGCACCGCCACCAACATCCGCGCCGGCGCGCGCGGGCCGCTCGCGGGGATGCTGCATTCGGCCTTCCTGCTGCTGTTCATGCTGATCGCGGCGCCGCTCGCGAGCTACATCCCGCTGGCCGCGCTCGCCGCCGTGCTCGTCGTCGTCGCCTGGACCATGGCGGAGAAGCACGAATTCGCAACGCTCTTGCGCTCATCCTGGGGCGATGCCGTCGTGCTGCTCGCGACCTTCCTGCTCACCATCTTCCGCGACCTGACCGAAGGCATCCTGGTCGGCTTCGCGCTCGGCGCGGTGCTGTTCATCCACCGCATGGCGGAGATGACTGGCATCGAGGAGCGCTCCCCGCTGGTGGCCGCCGATCGTCCCGATGACGGCAATGGCGAGCGCGTGCCTTACGATCCCGCGCTCGCCATCGATCGCGACGTGCTGGTCTATCGCATCACCGGCGCGTTCTTCTTCGGTGCCGCCTCGGCAATCGGAAACGTGCTCGACGGCATCGCCGAGCAGCGCAAGGGTCTCGTGGTCGATTTCGCCGCGGTGCCGTTCCTGGACTCGACGGCCGCCAACGTGCTCGGCCGCGTCGCCGCCAAGGCGCACCGCCATGGCATCCGGCTGTTCATCACCGGGGCGTCGCCTCCGGTTCGCCGCGCGCTGCTCACCCATGGCGTGACGCCGCCGCGTGCGCGCTATCGCGAGACCATCGCGCGTGCCGTCGCCGACATCAAGGCCGGCGCGGCGCAGCCCGTGGCCGACGACGCGGCCGCGACCTGACGGCAGCGCACTTCTCAAGCCGGCCGATTTGATCGACACTGCCGCGTCACGGCGGTGGTGCAGGGAATGCTGGATTCGCGTCGCAACATCGTGCTGGCCTGCGCGCTCAGCATGCTGGCGGGCTATGTCGACGGCATCGGCTTCCTGCATCTCGGCGGCCTGTTCGTCTCGTTCATGAGTGGCAACTCCACGCGTCTCGGCGTCAGCCTTGCGGAAGCGCAATGGTGGCATGCCGCCAGCGCCCTCGGCCTGATCGCGCTGTTCGTGGCCGGTGCTGCGGCCGGCAGCCTCGTCGTGCTCGGCGGCGGGGCCGAGCGGCAGCCCTGGCTGCTTCTCATTGAAACCGGGCTGCTTGCGGGTGCCGGACTTTGCCATGCCTACGGCCTGTCCAACCTCGCGATCGCGGCCATCGTGCTCGCGATGGGCCTGGAGAACGCCGTGTTCCAGATCGATGGTGGCGCGGGCCTCGGCCTCACCTATGTCACGGGCGCGCTGGTCAAGGTCGGCCAGTTCCTCGCGGTGAGCCTCACCGGCGGGCCGCGCTGGAATTGGGCGCCGAACCTGCTGTTGTGGGCGGCGCTCGTTGCGGGCTCGGCGGCCGGGGCGCTCGGCTATGCCCGGATCAACCTCGCCGCGATCTGGTTCGCCGCTGCCGCGGCGCTGGCTTTGGCTGCGATCGTGGCTGCGGCGATGCGGCGGCCGCGCGCTTGACAGAGCCAGCGGGACGCGAAATGGATCGCCTCGAACACGACCCGAGGGAAAGATGACCGCGCCCAGGACTCCCGCAGCTTGTTTGATCGGATGGCCGGCCGCGCATTCGCGCTCGCCGCTGATCCATCGCTACTGGCTGCGCACGCTCGGGATCGAGGGAGGTTACGTCATCGAGGCGGTCCCGCCCGAGGATCTGCGCGACTTCGTGCTGCGGCTGTCGCTGCGCGGCTTCGTCGGCGCCAACGTTACCATCCCGCACAAGGAAGGCGTGCTGGCGCTGTCCACGCCCGATGCGCGCGCCAGGGCCGTCGGCGCTGCGAACACGCTGTGGTTTGCCGACGGCGAGCTGCGCTCGACCAATACCGATGTCGAAGGTTTCATCGGCAATCTCGATGCCGCAGCGGCCGGTTGGGACAGGGCGGAAGAAGCATTGGTGCTCGGGGCCGGCGGTTCCTCGCGCGCGGTCGTGTTCGGCCTGCTCGAACGCGGCATCAAGCGAATCCACCTCGCCAACCGGACCATCGCGCGCGCCGAGACGCTGGCAAGACAGTTCGGGCCGAACGTGCATCCGCTTCCCTGGGACGGCATCAACGATTTGCTGCCGCGCGCAAGACTTCTCGTCAACACGACCTCGCTCGGCATGCACGGCCAGCCTTCACTCGATGTCGACGTGGCGCGCCTGCCGGACGGGGCGGTCGTCGCCGACCTCGTCTACGTTCCCCTGGTGACGCCGCTGCTGGCGGCTGCGAAGGCGCGCGGCCTGAACACCGCCGACGGCCTCGGCATGCTGCTGCACCAGGCGGTGCGCGGCTTCGAGCTGTGGTTCGGCCAAAGGCCGGAAGTCACCACGGAGCTGCGTGCGCAGGTCGAGGCCGATCTCACAAAGACTTGAAAGAATAACGGCGAATAGCGCCCCATCTCCGGAGTTCTATCCCAGTGGGGACAATCCGGAGACCGTCATGCCTGTTCAACGTGCAACATTCACACGTCCGCTCATCGCCGTCGCGATGGTGGCCGCTTCCACCCTCTATGCCGTCGCGCAGAAGGCGCCGGTGCCGACGCGCGTGCGCGGCACGATCGAGAGCGTCAATGGCGACACCATGCAGGTCAAGTCGCGCAGCGGCGAGGACGTCAAGCTTCGCATCGCCCCTGACGTGAACGTGTCGGGCATTACCAAAATTTCACTCGCCGACATCAAGGTCGGCTCCTTCGTCGGTGCCACCACGGTGCCGGGTCCGGACGGCGGCCAGAACGCGGTCGAGGTCCACGTGTTTCCGGAGAGCATGCGCGGCACCGGCGAGGGCTCGCGGCCCTATGACCTCAAGCCGAACTCCAGCATGACCAATGCCACGGTGTCGGAGAGCGTGGTCGGTAATGACGGCCATACGCTGCTGGTGAAGTACAAGGACGGCGAGAAGAAGGTGTTCGTCGCCGACAACACGCCGGTCGTGACCTTCGTGCCCGGCGACAAATCCGAGCTGAAGGCCGGCGCGAAAGTCATCGCCTTCATGAAGCAGCTGCCGGACGGCTCGTTCGAAACCAACCGCGTCAGTGTCGGCCGCGATGGCCTGACACCGCCGATGTGATGGAGGATGGCCACATGTCGAAATCAAGCTGGATGCCACGTCTGTTCGTGGCCGCGTTCGCCGTCACTTCGATGTTCTCCGCCTCGGCGCAGCAGGCGCCGACGGTGCGCATCCGCGGCACCATCGAGAGCGTCGACGGCAACACGCTCGGCATCAAGACGCGCGAAGGCAGCGACGTGAAGGTGCGCATGACCGACAACGTCGCGGTCTTCGCCGTGGTCAAGACGTCGCTCGCGGAGATCAAGGAAGGTTCTTATATCGGCGTGACCGGCATGCCCGAGCCCGACGGCACGCAGAGGGCGATCGCCGTCCACATCTTCCCCGAGAACCAGCGCGGCGCGGCCGAAGGTTTTCGTCCCTGGGATGCGCGCGCCAACTCGACCATGACCAACGCGACCGTGGCGCAGACGGTGGAAGGCACCGACGGCCAGAACATCACCGTCAAGTACAAGGACGGCGAGAAGAAAGTGGTGGTGCCGCCGGACACGCCGATCGTCACCTTCGTCGCCAGCGACAAATCCGAGATCAAGCCCGGCGCCAAGCTGATCATCTTCGGCGCGGCGAAAAAGGACGACGGCTCGCTGGAGGCCAACCGGGTGAACGTCGGTCGCGACGGGATTACGCCGCCGATGTGAGGGACTGGCGCTGAACTCGTAGGGTGGGCAAAGGCGCACTTGCGCCGTGCCCACCACTTTCCCGCGTTTCGCGAAATTGGTGGGCACGCTTCGCTTTGCCCACCCTACGGCGCCGCCGCTTCGGTCACACCGCAATAATATGATCGTCGATCTCGTCGATCCTGTTGACGCCGCACAGGCCCATGGTCGTGAGCAGCTCTTTCTGGATGATGTCGATCGCCTTGGCGACGCCGGCCTGGCCGCCGGCACCGAGGCCATGGGCGTAGGCGCGGCCGATCATGCAGGACTTTGCCCCGAGCGCGAGCGCGCGCATCACGTCCTGGCCGGAGCGGACACCGCCGTCGAACATGATCTCCATCTGCGAGCCGACCGCGTCGACGATCTCCGGCAGCACCTCGATCGAGGACGGTGCGCCGTCGAGCTGACGGCCGCCATGGTTGGAGACGACCAGCGCCTGCGCGCCCGTCTTCGCGGCGAGCTCGGCGTCCTCGACGTCGAGGATGCCCTTCAAAATCAGCTTGCCCGGCCAGATGCTGCGGATCCACTCGATGTCGTTCCAGTTCAGCGAGGTGTCGAACTGCGAGTTGATCCAGGTCGACAGCGACGTGATGTCGTCGCTGACCTTCAGGTGACCGGCGAGATTGCCGAAGGTGCGGCGCTTGCCCTGCAGCACGCCCGACACCCAGGCCGGCTTGGTGGCAAAATCGATCAGCTTCGACAGCGACCATTCCGGCGGCACCGTCATGCCGTTCTTGATGTCCTGGTGACGCTGGCCGATCACCTGGAGATCGACGGTCAGCACGAGCGCGCTGCATTTCGCCGCCATCGCGCGCTGGATCAATTCCTTGATGAAGCCGCGGTCCTTCATCACGTAGAGCTGGAACCAGAACGGCTTCTCGACATTGGCGGCGATGTCCTCGATCGAGCAGATCGACATCGTCGACTGCGTGAACGGGATGCCGGCGGCCTGCGCGGCGCGGCAGGCATGAATCTCGCCGTCGCCATGCTGCATGCCCAAGAGGCCGACGGGCGCCAAGATCAACGGCATGGTCGAGGACTCGCCGAGGATCATGGTCGAGGTGTCGCGCCTGGAGACGTCGACCAGGACGCGCTGGCGGAACTTGATCGCCTGCATGTCCTCGCGGTTGGCGCGCAGCGTTTCCTCGGCATAGGAGCCGCGGTCGCAATAGTCGAAGAACGCCTTCGGCACGCGGCGCTGATGCAGCGTGCGCAGGTCGTCGATACAGGTGATGTGCTTCATGAACGTTTCCCCGGCCCGTCTTGCATCAGAAGTCTTGCTTCAGAAGTCTTGCATCGGAAGATCGAGGGGTCATCTAGCATGGTTGGATGCACAGCCAAATCGTTTGCGAGGAGGGCGCCATGAGCAAACCGCACGGACAGCCGACACCGGAAGAGATCAAGGAGAAGCAGGATCTCGACGACGCGCTGGAGGAGGGCCTGGAAGAGACCTTCCCGGGTTCCGATCCCGTCAACGTCACCCAGCCGGCGCCGAGCCGCCAGGACGGCCATGTGAAGCGCTCCGACTAGGGGGCGGGTTCCGCTCCGGTTCGCCCCGTCGGTCGGAAATATAGTGCTAACAATAAGTTACCGGGGCGGCTTGGGCCCGGTCCCGTAATGATTAATCACATTTTTTGAAGCCAAGTTAGCCTCGAAGGCATTATAACGTCTCAGCAAATCAGGGATGCGGGTCCCTTTCGGGCATCCCGTAGTTGTAGAGGGGTCCCTGGTTGTTGCGTGGGGGACGATTATGAGCCGCAAATATTTCGGGACGGACGGGATCCGGGGCCGCGCCAACGGACTGATCACGCCGGAGCTCGCGCTCAAGGTCGGCCAGGCGGCAGGTCTCGCGTTTCAGCGCGGTGATCATCGCCACCGGGTCGTGATCGGCAAGGACACCCGTCTGTCCGGCTACATGATCGAATATGCGATGGTCGCGGGCTTCACCTCGGTCGGCATGGACGTGCTGCTGGTCGGCCCGATGCCGACGCCGGCAGTGGCGATGCTGACCAAGTCGATGCGCGCCGATCTCGGCGTGATGATCTCGGCCTCGCACAATCTGTTCGAGGATAACGGCATCAAGCTGTTCGGCCCGCAGGGCTTCAAGCTGTCCGACGACGTCGAGAAGCAGATCGAGCAGCTGCTCGACGAATCCCTCGACAAGCGGCTCGCTCAGAGCGCGAGCCTCGGCCGCGCCCGCCGTATCGACGGCGTGCACGACCGCTACATCGAATTCGCCAAGCGCACGCTGCCGCGCGATCTCTCGCTCGACGGTCTGCGCGTCGTGGTCGATTGCGCCAACGGCGCCGCCTATAAGGTGGTGCCGGAAGCGCTGTGGGAATTGGGCGCCGACGTCGTGCCGATCGGCGTCGAGCCCGACGGCTTCAACATCAACAAGGAATGCGGCTCGACCTCGCCGGAAACGCTGTCGAAGAAGGTGCGCGAGATGCGCGCCGACATCGGCATCGCGCTCGACGGCGACGCCGATCGCGTCATCCTGGTCGACGAGCGCGGCCACACCGTCGACGGCGACCAGCTGCTCGCGGTGATCGCGCAGAGCTGGAAGGAAGACGGGCGGCTGTCGCGGCCGGGCATCGTCGCCACCGTGATGTCCAATCTCGGCCTCGAACGCTTCCTCAAGGGGCAGGGGCTCGATCTCGTGCGCACGCCGGTCGGCGACCGCTACGTGCTCGAGCAGATGCTGAAAGGCGGCTACAATCTCGGCGGCGAGCAGTCCGGCCACATCATCCTGTCCGACTATGCCACCACCGGCGACGGCTTCGTTGCGGCCCTGCAGGTGCTGGCCGTGGTGCAGAAGCTGCGCCGGCCGGTGTCGGAAGTCTGCCACCGTTTCGACCCGCTGCCGCAGATCCTGAAGAACGTCCGCTACAAGAGCGGCAAGCCGCTCGAGGATTCCGACGTCAAATCGGCGATCTCCGACGGCGAGAAGCGGCTCAACGGCCACGGCCGCCTCCTGATCCGCTCGTCCGGCACCGAGCCCGTGATCCGCGTCATGGGCGAGGGCGAGGACCGCCTGCTGGTCGAGGACGTCGTCGACACCATCGTCTCCGCGCTCGGACAGGCCGCGGCCTGAGGTCTTTCTTACCCTCCCCTGGAGGGGGAGGGTCGGCGCGAAGCGCCGGGGTGGGGTGATCTCTCCTCACGGGCAGCTTTCCATGTGGAGAGATCACCCCACCCCGCTCGCGCTGCGCGCGATCGACCCTCCCCCTCCAGGGGAGGGTGAAGCGCTCTTGACCGGCCGACGACACTCGCATCCCAGCCATCGACGATTGGCGGTGGTTCCACCGTCGCTTGCATCGTAATTGGCTGGTCGCGGCAATCTGTCGTGCCCGCCGGGATGCTCCATTGAACAAGCCTGTCGTCGTCTCCGAGGAAACGCTGACCGAGCCGGTCGTCGTCAGCGACGTCACGCCCGCCCGGGCTGCCGCAGGGCCGGCCTATGTCGTGCTTGCCGGCATCAGCTTCTCGCACTTCCTCAACGACACCATGCAGTCGCTGATCGCCTCGGTGTATCCGATCCTGAAGGACACCTACGCGCTCGACTTCGCGCAGATCGGCATGATCACGCTGGCCTTCCAGTTCACGGCCTCGCTGCTCCAGCCGGTCGTCGGGCACTACACCGACAAGAAGGCGCAGCCCTATTCGCTCGCGATCGGCATGGCCTCGACCTTCTTCGGCCTGCTGCTGCTCAGCGCTGCACACCAATATCTCGTCATCCTCGTCGCCGCCGCGCTGGTCGGCCTCGGCTCGGCAGTGTTTCACCCTGAATCCGCGCGCATCGCGCGGCTCGCCTCCGGCGGCCGTTATGGTTTCGCGCAATCGGTGTTCCAGCTCGGCGGCAGCTTCGGCACGTCGATGGGGCCGGTGCTGGCGGCGCTGATCGTGGTGCCGTTCGGGCAGGGCAGCATCGCCTGGTTCTCCTCGATCGCGTTCCTCGCGATCCTCATCCTCTGGCGCATCGGCCGCTGGTATGAGCCGCAGATCAAGGCGAAGAAGACGGCGACGGTTCAGGCCCATCCCGACGCGCCGAGTTCGCGCCGCGTCGCGGTCGCGCTTGCGGTGCTGGTGGCGCTCTTGTTCTCGAAGCAGCTCTACGTCTCGAGCCTGTCGAGCTACTACATCTTCTATCTGATCGATCGCTTCGGCGTGTCGACGCAGGCGGCGCAGATCTATCTCTTCATCTTCCTTGCCGCGAATGCGGTCGGCGCGTTCTTCGGCGGTCCGCTGGGCGATCGCTTCGGCCGCAAGATCGTGATCTGGATCTCGATTCTCGGCGCGCTGCCGTTCACGCTGGCGCTGCCCTATGCCGAGCTCTATGCGAGCGCGGCGCTCAGCGTCATCATCGGCCTGATCATCTCCTCGACGACGTCGTCGATCATCGTGTTCGCGCAGGAACTGGTGCCGCACCGCTTCGGCATGATCTCCGGCGTGTTCTTCGGTGTCGCCTTCGGCATCGGGGGCCTGGGTGCCGCCGTGCTCGGCAAGCTCGCCGATCACACCTCGATCGAGTTCGTCTACCAGGTCTGTGCCTGGCTGCCGGCGATCGGTCTGCTTGCGGTGTTCCTGCCCAAGCTGCCGCGGCACCTGCGTTAACAAATCCTGTTTCGCTGCATTGCGGCTTCATCAATCGTTAGCAATTGGGGGCGTCTGGGCGGCTCTTTTTTGCAACGCTTCTGCTGCATGCACGCGAGTGGTGAGAAAAAATCAACCTTAAAAATTAGGGTTAAGTGGCGCTTAAACATTTGGTGCCATCGTCCTCCCGTGAGTTTCCAGAACGTGGGGCGTCAGCATTTTGCCTCACCGGCCATAAGGACGAAGCCAAATGCGTAGCGTTAAGTCTCTCCTTGCCGCGGGTGCGGCGACCCTGATCTCGTCGATGGCGTTCGCCGCCGATATGCCGATCGCGGCTCCGCCTCCGATGTACGCGCCGCCGGCTCCGCCCGTCGACTTCGGCGGCTGGTATCTCCGCGGCGACATCGGGTTCAGCAATCAGAGCGTGAAGAGCATCCGCAAATCCGACGAGTCGGCCTATTCCCAGATCAGCTCGCTCAATCAGACGACGGGCTTCGACGCCGCAGGAATCTACGGACTTGGCGTCGGCTATCGGGTCAATAGCTGGTTCCGAACGGACTTCACCGCACAGTATCGCGGCAAATCCAATTTCAAGGGCTCGGATGTCTTCCAGGCGTCCGCCTACGGCGTTGGGTATTCCGGGATCGACAATTACAGCGGCAGCAAGTCGGAACTGCTGTTCCTGGCAAACGCCTATGTCGACCTCGGCACCTGGTGGTGCATCACGCCGTTCATCGGAGCTGGTGTTGGCGCTTCGCGCGTCAGCATTTCGAACTTCACCGACACCGGCGCTGTCTCGCCCTTCGTCGCGCCGGGACCGACGGTTACGCCCGGAACCTTCCCGAGCTACGCGACCGCAGCGAGCGGGTCCAAGTGGAATTTCGCCTGGGCAGCCCATGCCGGTCTGGCCTACAAGGTCAACCCGAGCCTCACACTCGAACTGGCCTACAGCTACGTGGATCTGGGACCTGGCACGACCGGAGCCATCTCGGACTTCACGGGGTTCACCCGGGGCAACACCTTCAAGTTCAACGAGATCACCTCGCACGACGTCAAGCTCGGCGTGCGTTGGGATCTGAGCAGCCCGCCGGCCTACATGCCGCCGCCGCTCGTCACCAAGGGCTGATCGTCAGCCTCATCGCTTAACGTCTCTTAACGGCGCGGGATCATCCCGCGCCGTTTTGCTTTGCATATTTTTCATGGCGGGCGGCGACGAAAACGTCAGACGCAACCATTGGTTAAGGTTAACGAGCCATGATCACGAGTGAAAGTTCGAGTTCGATGGAGCGTTGGGATGCGTAGGCTTCTGTTGGCGGCGGCGATGTTGGGGACGGTGTCTGCCGCGCAAGCGGCCGACATGCCGGATCTGCCCATCCTGCGCGGCGGCTTCACCGATGGTCTGTCGAAGACGACGCGCAACTGGGACGGCTTCTATGCCGGCGGCAATTTCGGCTACTCCTCGGCATCAACCGACTTCAGCCAGAGCGTCGTCGGCCTCACCAATTTCATCTTCCGCGACAGCGTGCTGCAAGGGCCGACATCGTCGTGGTCGCTCCTCAACAAGACCACGACGCAAGGCACGAATTTCGGCGGCTTCGTCGGCCGCAACTGGCAATGGTACGATGCCGTTCTCGGTCTCGAGGGCACCTACACCTATTTCAACAAGATTTCCTCGCAGTCGTCCGGCTCCAATGCGCTCGATATCGTCAACCCGCCTGGTGACGTCCAGCCCACCGGCGTGACCAACCACTATCTCACGACATTGACCGGCACCGCCGCGGCGACGGTCAAGGACATGGTCACGCTCCGCGGGCGCGTGGGTTGGGACGGTGGCGATTTCATGCCTTACGCGTTCGCCGGAGCCGCCATCGGCCGCATGGACGTCTCCCGCACCGTGACGAGCGATGTGAAGCTGCGTCAGGATGCCACCGTGCAGGACGCATTCGGTAACGTCATCACCATCATCGGAACGCCGCATCAGGTTCTGGCGCAGACGCAGACCCAGCACAGAACCAACAATTTCGTGGTCGGCTGGACCGCCGGTCTCGGACTGGAATACTGCCTGTGGGAAGGACTGTTCGCGCGGGTGGAATATGAATACGTGAAGTTCTCTCCCGTCATGAACACGTCGGTGACGCTGAACAATGCGCGCGTCGGGCTCGGTTACAAGTTCTGACGCTGCTTCGCCGCGCCGCGGTTGACAGGTTCCCTCCGTCCTGATGCTCTGTCGCTCCAAAACGGGGCGACGGCGATGAAGATCTACGGCGACACCAATTCCGGCAATTGTCTCAAGGTGAAGTGGGTCTGCGACAAGCTCGCGCTGCCTTACCAATGGATCGAGATCGACACCCGCAAGGGCGAGACGCGCACGCCGCAATTCCTGAAAATGAACGGCGCCGGCCAGGTGCCGACCGTCGCCTTCGACGACGGCCGCACGCTGGCGCAGTCCAATGCCATCATCCGCTATCTCGCTCGCGACAGCGCGCTCGTTCCGCGCGATGCCTTCACTGCGGCCAAGATGGACGAATGGCTGTTCTGGGAGCAGTACAGCCACGAGCCCTATATCGCGGTGTGCCGCTTCCAGTTGGTCTATCTCGGCAAGGACGCGTCCGAGCTCGACCCTGACAAGGTCAAGCGCGGCTATGCGGCGCTCGACCGCATGGAGCAGCATCTTGCGGCAAGCCGCTTCTTCGCCGGCGAGGAAGTTTCGCTCGCCGACGTCTCGCTGCTCGCCTATACCCGCCTCGCGCATGAAGGTGGCTTCGATCTCGGTCGCCATGCCGCCATCCGCCGCTGGATCGGCGAGGCCGAAGCCTGGCTCGGCCTTCCACCGGCGCGCTGAGAGTCACGCTGATTCTTGGAGTTTCCCGACATGAACGAGAAGTCCGTCTCCATCCGTCCCGCGCGCCGCGAGGACGTTGCGGCGATCGTCGCCATGCTTGCCGACGATCATCTCGGGCGGGCCCGCGAGCGCGTGGAGGATCCGCTGCCTGGGTCCTATTACCAGGCGTTCGAGCGGGTCGCGCGCGATCAAAATCTCACGCTCGTGGTCGCAGAGAGCGAGGGCAGGGTGGTCGGCTGCCTGCAACTTGCGATCTTGCCGGGCATCAGCACGCAAGGCGGCATCCGCGGTCTGCTCGAAGATGTCCGCGTTGCCACTGATTGTCGCAGCCGCGGCATCGGCGAGCAGCTGGTGCAATGGGCGATCGCGGAAGCGAAAGCGCGCGGCTGCAATCTGGTCGAACTGCTGACGCATCAGACGCGAACAGATGCGCAGCGCTTCTACAAGCGGCTCGGCTTCGCTGCGAGTCACGTCGGCATGACTGTCCGCTTTTGAGGCAGTAAGAGCGTTTTCGAGCGAAGTGGATACCGGTTCGCGTAAAGAAAACGCGTCAACACAAAAATCAAGAGTCCCATTCCGATTGTATCGGAATGGGGCTCTGGCCGCGAGCCTTGCGCGATCAGCAAATTCGGATCGCGCATTCGTTCATATTAAGAGCCGGTAAACTACCCAGCCGTCGTTCACGTTGAGCCGGGAACGATCGGTGCTACGGCAGCGTCAGACACCGGGCTCGGTCGGTTCGGGGATTTCGATGACAAGCTATTCCATGATCAAGGTCGGCAACGATTACGTCGTGCAGGCCAATGACAAATGCATTTTGAAAGTCGGCAGCCGCCGTCGTGCCGCGCAATTGATCAGCGATGCCACGGACTTGTTGAACGCGCTTGCCGTGGTCGAATCCCCCAAGATTGCGCCGGAAGCGCCTTCACTCCAGCGTGAGACGCCGGAACTTCCTTGACTGCACTTCCCGTTTCCCGTATCAGCCGCGGCGGGACACCTCCCCCCAACGGGAGGCTTACTATCTGGAAGGGTAGATCATGACTGTAGCGAAGCCCGCTTCGCGGCCGAACGTGCCGCATTTCTCCTCCGGCCCCTGCGCCAAGCGCCCCGGCTGGAACGCCCAAAATCTCAAGGACGCAGCGCTCGGCCGCTCGCATCGCGCGAAGGTCGGCAAGACCAAGCTCAAGCTCGCGATCGATCTGACGCGCGAAGTGCTTGAAGTGCCCGCCGATTATCGCATCGGCATCGTGCCGGCCTCCGACACCGGCGCGGTCGAGATGGCGCTGTGGTCGCTGCTCGGTGCGCGGCCCGTCACCACGCTCGCCTGGGAATCCTTCGGCGAGGGCTGGGTCAGCGACATCGTCAAGGAATTGAAGCTCAAGGACGTCACCAAGCTCAACGCTGCCTATGGTGAAATCCCCGATCTCTCCAAGGTCGATCCGAAGTCCGACGTCGTCTTCACCTGGAACGGCACCACCTCCGGCGTGCGCGTCCCGAACGCCGACTGGATCAGCGCGACCCGCGAAGGCCTGACCATTTGCGACGCCACCTCGGCCGCGTTCGCGCAGCCGCTCGACTGGGCCAAGCTCGACGTCGTCACCTTCTCCTGGCAGAAGGCGCTCGGCGGTGAAGCCGCGCACGGCATGCTGATCCTGTCGCCCCGCGCTGTGGAGCGGCTCGAGACCTACAAGCCGGCCTGGCCGCTGCCAAAAATCTTCCGCATGACCAAGGGCGGCAAGATCAACGAAGGCATCTTCGTCGGCGAGACCATCAACACGCCGTCGATGCTGTGCGTCGAGGATTATCTCGATGCGCTGAACTGGGCCAAGTCGATCGGCGGCCTGAAGGCGCTGATCGCGCGCGCCGACGCCAACACCAAGGTGCTGGCCGACTGGAAGGCGAAGACGCCCTGGATCGACTTCCTGGCCAAGGATGCCGCGATCCGCTCCAACACCTCGGTGTGCCTGAAGTTCACCGATCCCGCGATCACGTCGCTCTCCGAGGACGCGCAGGCCGACTTCTCCAAGAAGCTGGTCGCGCTGGTCGAGAAGGAAGGCGCGGGCTACGACTTCGCCTACTACCGCGATGCGCCGGCCGGTCTGCGCATCTGGTGCGGCGCCACGGTCGAGGCGAAAGACGTCGAGCTCTTGACCCAGTGGATCGACTGGGCCTTCGCCGAGACCAAGGCACAGCTCGCCAAGGCCGCCTGAGCTTCTGACCCTCCCCTGGAGGGGGAGGGTCGACGCACCGTCAGGTGCGGCGGGGTGGGGTGATTTCTCCACGCGGCGCACCGGCGAGTTTCGAATCCGTAGCTTCACCCCACCCCGGCGCTTTGCGCCGACCCTCCCCCTCCAGGGGAGGGTGTGAAGGAAGACACCATGACCAAACCCAAAGTTCTCATTTCCGACGCGCTCTCTCCCGCCGCCGTTCAGATCTTCAAGGATCGCGGCGTCGAGGTCGACTTCCAGCCCAACCTCGGCAAGGACAAGGACAAGCTTGCCGAGATCATCGGCAATTACGACGGCCTTGCCATCCGCTCCGCGACCAAGGCGACCGCAAAAATCCTTGAGAAGGCGACCAACCTCAAGGTGATCGGCCGCGCCGGCATCGGCGTCGACAATGTCGAGATTCCCGCCGCCACGGCCAAGGGCATCATCGTGATGAACACGCCGTTCGGCAATTCGATCACGACCGCCGAGCACGCCATCACGCTGATGCTGGCGCTCGCCCGCGAGATCCCGCAGGCCGACGCTTCGACCCAGGCCGGCAAGTGGGAGAAGAACCGCTTCATGGGCGTCGAGATCACCGGCAAGGTGCTCGGTGTCGTCGGCTGCGGCAACATCGGCTCGATCGTCGCCGACCGCGCGCTCGGCCTGCGCATGAAGGTCGTCGCCTTCGATCCGTTCCTGTCGCCGGAGCGCGCCAAGGACATCGGCGTCGAGAAGGTCGAGCTCGACGACCTCTTGAAGCGCGCCGATTTCATCACGCTGCACACGCCGCTCACCGAGAAGACCAAGAACATCATCGACGCATCCGCGATCGCCAAGATGAAGAAGGGCGTGCGCCTGATCAACTGCGCCCGCGGCGGCCTCGTCGACGAGCAGGCGGTGGTCGATGCGCTCAATTCCAAGCACATCGCCGGCGCCGCCTTCGACGTCTTCGTCGAGGAGCCGGCGAACGCGAACGTGCTGTTCGGCCATCCCAACGTGATCTGCACGCCGCATCTCGGCGCCTCCACCACGGAAGCGCAGGAGAACGTCGCGCTCCAGGTCGCCGAGCAGATGTCGGATTACCTGCTCACCGGTGCGATCTCGAACGCCGTCAACTTCCCGTCGATCACGGCGGAAGAAGCGCCGAAGCTGAAGCCGTTCATCTCGCTCGCCGAGAAGCTCGGCTCGTTCGCCGGCCAGCTCACCGAATCCGGCATCCTCAAGGTGCAGATCACCTATGAGGGCCACGTCGCCGAGATGAAGATCAAGGCGATCACCTCGGCCGTGCTGTCGGGCCTGCTGCGGCCGATGCTGGGCGAGGTCAACGTGGTATCCGCCCCTGTCGTCGCCAAGGAGCGCGGCATGGTGGTGGACGAGATCGTGCGCGCCGCCCAGAGCGACTACGAGAGCCTGATTACCGTCACGGTGGCGACGGAGCGCCAGGAGCGCTCGGTCTCCGGCACCGTGTATCATGACGGCAAGCCGCGCCTCGTCGACGTCAAGGGCATCCGCGTCGACGCCGAGTTCGGCAAGTCGATGATCTACGTGACCAACGAGGACAAGCCGGGCTTCATCGGCAAGTTCGCGAGCCTGCTGGGTGACGCCAAGATCAACATCGCGACCTTCCATCTCGGCCGCGTCGCGCCGGGCTCCGATGCCATCGCGCTGATCGAGGTCGACGGCGTCGTGCCGCCCGAACTGCTCGCCAAGGTGCAGGCCCTGCCGCAGGTCAAGCAGGTCAAGGCACTGACGTTCTGAGGCGCTCGCGCGCCACGGAATGACGGTCGTCATATATTCCGACCTGCGGAACAACCACGCCGCCCTCCCGAGAGGG
The DNA here is from genome assembly GCF_029989365.1 of Bradyrhizobium sp. Arg816. Lineage (GTDB taxonomy): Bacteria > Pseudomonadota > Alphaproteobacteria > Rhizobiales > Xanthobacteraceae > Bradyrhizobium. The sequence continues at coordinate 279,988 of NZ_JAPRAQ010000009.1, forward strand.
CGGCGTTTTTGTTGATGCAGCGGCCCGCTTTATTTCTCCCAAGCCAGCCGAACTTTGTGTACCAATGGCGCCGAGAAGACTTCGACCGACGCTCCGTTCAAAATCGTTCGAAAAGGGAGAAGACAATGCGTGAAGCCGTCATCGTTTCCTATGCACGCACGGGCCTCGCCAAGTCCGGCCGCGGCGGGTTCAACATCACGCCGCCGATGTCGCTCGCGGCCCACGCCATCCAGCACGCGGTCGACCGCGCCGGCGTCGAGAAGGACTATGTCGAGGATTGCTATCTCGGCAATTGCGCCCATGGCGCGCCGAACATCGGCCGTCAGGCCGCGCTGCTCGCCGGCCTGCCGACGACCACGGCCGGCGTTTCCGTGAACCGCTTCTGCTCCTCGGGCCTGCAGACCATCGCGATGGCCGCGAACTCGATCCGCTCCGACGGCGCCGACTGCATCGTTGCCGGCGGCGTAGAGAGCATCTCGATCCCGGGCGGCGGCTCGCCGAAGGAATCGATCGATCCGGAGCTGCTCAAGGTCGCGCCCGATATCTTCATGGCGATGATCGACACCGCCGACATCGTCGCCGAGCGCTACAAGCTCAGCCGCGAATACCAGGACGAGTTCTCGCTGGAATCGCAGCGCCGCATGGCCGCGGCCCAGCAGGCGAACAAGTTCAAGGACGAGATCGTCCCGATGAAGACCAAAATGAAGGTCGTCGACAAGGCGACCAAGGCGGAGTCGATCGTCGACTACGTCGTCGATCGCGACGAGTGCAATCGTCCCGAGACCACGCTGGAAGGCCTCGCCAAGCTCGAGCCAGTGAAGGGCCCCGGCAAGTTCGTCACCGCCGGCAATGCCAGCCAGCTCTCCGACGGCGCCGCCGCCGTGGTGCTGATGGAAGCCAAGGATGCCGAGAAGCGCGGCCTCAAGCCGCTCGGCCGGTTCGTCGCCTGGGCAACGGCCGGCTGCGAGCCGGACGAGATGGGCATCGGCCCGGTGTTCGCGATCCCGAAGCTGCTGAAGCGCACCGGCCTGAAGATCGACGATATCGATCTGTGGGAGCTCAACGAGGCCTTCGCCAGCCAGTGCCTCTACTCGCGCGACAAACTCGGCATCGATCCCGCCAAGTACAACGTCAACGGCGGCTCGATCGCGATCGGTCACCCCTTCGGCATGACCGGCGCGCGTCTCACCGGCCACCTCCTCCAGGAAGGTGCGCGCCGCAAGGCCAAGTGGGGCGTCGTGACCATGTGTATCGGCGGCGGCCAGGGCGGCGCCGGCTTGTTCGAGATCTACAGCTGATCCAATTCGCTGGAAGACGAAAGGCACGGCGCCGCGAGCGCCGTGCCTTTTTCGTTGCGGACCGATCGCCACGAAACTATAAGCCTCGTGTCGGAAAAGGCAGATTTGGTCTGGTAAGCCCAAATCCTTTCGGTAACGAAAGCTCTGGTCTTTGGCCTTGTGCACGAGATCCCCGCGACGAACATCGGACGCTCAGGCGTCCCATCGTTCGTCCGTGTGATTCTCGAAGCCCAGGGAACGCTCCGGTCGAACATCGACCACAGGAGCGTCTCATGCACGATCAATCCTCACTTCCATACGACGTCGTCATTGCCGGTGCCGGTCCCGTCGGCCTGTTTCTCGCGTGCGAGCTGCGGCTCGCGGGTCTCCACGTTCTGGTACTGGAGCAAGCGCGGGACCCGCATTCGGCCCTGAAACAACTCCCGTTTGGCCTGCGCGGCCTCTCGGTCCCGACACTCGAGGCCTTCCACCGGCGTGACTTGCTGGAGGGTCTCGTCGCCGCGCAGCAACGTGCGTCAGGCGCAATCAAGTCTGCTGCGCACTGGATGCAGCAGGCGCGACGGCCCGCAGGTCATTTCGCCGGCATTCAGTTCTATCAGGACAACATTGATGTCGCGAAGTGGCCCTGGCGCCTGCCGACGCCGGCCGATGCCAATTTCGCCGTCGATATGGAAACGCTCGAATCCGTTCTGGCCGCGCGCGCATGCAGCATAGGCGTCGATATCAGGCGCGGGTTTGGCGTCAATGCCATCATCGCTTCAGACAATGAAGTAAGTGTCGAGGCGGCCGGCGAGAGTTTCCGCGGACGCTGGCTGGTCGGTTGCGACGGCGGTCGCAGCACGGTGCGCAAGCTGAGTGGATTTGACTTCGTCGGCACTGATCCGGAGTTCACCGGCTATTCCGTCGAGATCGAGCTGGCCGATCCGGAAAAGCTCCGACCGGGCCGCAACTACACGCCCACGGGCATGTATACCTTTGCGCAGCCCGGGACGATCGCGATGGTCGATTTCGACGGCGGTGCGTTCCACCGCGCCGAGCCGATCACGCGCGAGCATGTGCAGAGCGTCTTGCGCAATGTCTCCGGCACGGACGTCACCATCAATGCTCTCCGGCTTGCCGCGACGTGGACGGATCGGGCGCATCAGGCAACGACATATCGCAAAGGGCGTGTGTGTCTCGCAGGCGACGCCGCCCACATCCATTCGCCGCTGAGCGGCCAAGGCCTCAATCTCGGTCTTGGCGACGCGATGAATCTGGGCTGGAAGCTGGCTGCGACGATCCGCAGGCGAGCGCCGGCCGATCTCCTCGACACCTATTCGCGCGAGCGGCATCCTGTCGGTGCGCAAATCCTCGACTGGTCGCGCGCGCAGGTCGCAATCATGCGGCCGACGCCGAGCGCCCGCGCACTTCAGGCCATCATTCGCGATCTCGTCGAGACCCGCGACGGTGCGACCTATTTCGCCGAGCGCGTGCGCGGCGTGTCGCTCCGCTACGATCTCGGCAATGGTCATCCGCTCGTGGGCCGCAGTGTCCCCGATTTCAAACTGGCTGACGGGACGACGGTGGGCGAGCTGCTCAGGACCGCGAAAGGGCTGTTGCTGGACTTCAGCGCTCATGCATCGCTCCGAGCGCTTGCAAGTCGCTGGGGTGACCGGATCACCTATGTCGCCGGTGAGGCCAGGGATCGGCTGGGTCTCAGCGCTGTGCTGGTGCGTCCCGATGGCATCGTCGCTTGGGCCAGTGACGGGGCAGGCGACGTTGAAGAAGCCGCTCGAGCCGCGGCGCGATGGTTCGGCGACTAAGCGCGCGCTGTCCGCCTCGTCATTGCGGAGCAGGCGGATGGACCGCCCGAGCGGGAGAATTCCCGATCGCTCGCCGTGAGTGCTACGCCCCCACCACCACCGGCGCGAACACCACCTCGATCAGCGTGCCGGAATTGGCCGCGCTCTTGATGTTGAACTGGGCGCGGTTGGCTTCGACCAGGGCCTTGGTCAATGACAGGCTCAGCGCCGAACTGTCCGCGGCATCGCCGGGCGGGGGCGTGCGGAACGGCTCCATCGCGGCGGCGAGCTCGCGCTCGCTCAGGCCGTGGCCGGTGTCGCGGATGCGCAGGGCAATCTCGCCGCGGTCGGTGAGCGCGGTCGAGACGATGACCTGGCCGCCGGCGCTGGCGAGCCGGATCGAGTTCGAGATCAGATTCACAGTGATCTGCCGCATCGCGCGCGCGTCCACGCTCACCTGCGGCAACGCATGCCCGAGCGAGGTGCGGATGATGATGCGCTCGCGGTTGGCCTGCGGCTGCATCACCGTGACGCAGGCTTCGACGAGATCGTTGAGGTTGAGGTTGGCGAAATTGAGATCGAGCTTGCCGGTCTCGATCCGTGACAGCTCCAGCAGGTCGTCGATGATGGTGATGACGCGCTCGCCGGAGGCGCGGATGTCCTTCATGTATTCGCCGTAGCGCTCGTTGCCGAGCGTGCCGAAGCGCTCGGAGATCATCACCTCGGCGAAGCCGATGATGGCGTTGAGCGGCGTGCGGATCTCGTGGCTGATCCGCGCCAGCATGTCGGCCTTGGCATTCGCCGCGCCGTCGGCGAGACGGCGGGCGTTCTTGAGCTCGCTCTCGCCCTTCTTGCTCTGCGAGAGGTCGCGGAACACGGCGAAGAAGTTCGGGCCGTCGGGCCTGGTGCGGCCCATGATCATGGCGAGCGGAATCACGCCGCCCTTCTTCTCGCGTCCCAGCACCTCGCGGCCGTGGTCGAGCAGGCTCGCGATGTCCTGGCTCTTGAGGCTTTCGAGATAGTCGACCACGATTTGCTGGCTCTCCGGCGCGAACAGCGTCGCCAGGTTCCGTTGCATCAGCGCTTCGCCGTCATAGCCGAACAGCGCTTCCGCGCTGCGGTTGCAGGCGTGGATGTTGCCTTCGGCATCGAACATCACGATGCCCTCGGCGGTGGTGTCGAGGATCGCGGCGAGATCCTCGGCGTCGGCATCGCCGGCCTCGGGCTCGAGCTCAGGCGCGTAGGGGAAGGATTCTGCGACGACGACAGGCGGCGCGACGATGGGCGCAGCAACGACTGTTGCCGCTTGCGGCAGCGCGCAGATCAGCGCATGTGCGCTCGCGCCGTCCCAGTCGATCGTATGCAGATGCGCTTCAGTGGTCGGAAGCGGCTCTTGGCCGTTGGCGAGCGTCGCGCTGATCGTCACCGGCGTGCCGGCTTGCGACGTGCTGCTGGCCGACGACACGCCCGGTTCGACATAGAGCGCATCGAGCCCGCCGGCATCCTCCAGCGCGCCCAGGCTGGAATAGCCCATGCGCGCGAGGAAGGCGGGGTTGGCGTAGAGCAGCCGGTCGAGCCGGTAGATCAGCATGCCCGTCGGCACGAGGTCGAGCAGCGCGCGGTCGCGCACGCTGTGGCCCTGCGCAGGCGGCGCGGGTTCGGTCAGCCATTCGGCCATCGCGAGAGGCGCCTCAGGCTCCGGCATCGGAGGTTCGGGCGCACTCTCCGCGGCCGGCGGCTCGGAGGTGCCAGCTGCGATCGTCTCGCGTTCGCGGTCGAGGCGCTCGGACAATTGCCGGGCAAGCTCGTTGAACGCGCTGTTCTCGACCGGAGTCAGCGTCGGCGATCTCTGATCACTGGGTGATCTGACATCGCCGGGCGGGCGGAACGGCACGACATTGGGAGGCGTTTCCACGGATGTTTCCGGATCGGTTGGATGTGAATTCGCGTCGGCTACGGGTTCGGGCAGTTCGGGTTCAGGTGTCGGCTCAGGCTTAGGCTCGGGTGCGGGCGGCTCGCTCGGCGGAGGCGGTGCCTCCGCCACGGGCTCCGGCTCGGGCTCGACGACGTCGGCGGAGAGGCCGTGCTGTGCGGGCGGCGCGGCGAACTGCTCAAAGCGCCTGAGCGCATCGAGCCGGTTCAGCCCGTCGAGATCGCGGCAGACGCCAAAACCCCTGAAGCCCGCGAAATTGCGCTCGCGGTCGTAGACCGGCAGGCCCGCGAGTTCGACCGGCAGATGCTCGCCGCCATCGGCCGGCCAGTTCACGGTGATCCCGGCCCAGGTGTCGTGGCTTGCAAGCGCCTGCGCGACGCGGCCATCGGGATCGAGCGCAAATTCGTCGGCGATCTCGCGCCAGGGGCGGCCGAAGCCGGCGGCGGTGTGCGGGCCGATCAGGCGGATGAAGTCGCTGGTTGCGAGCACAAAGCGCCCCTGCGGATCCATCTGCCACAGGAAGCGCAGCGGATGCTGACGCGGTGCGGACGGCTCCGCTGATTGCGGTTCGACCATGGGTGAGCTGATCGGCGCGGCCTGCGGCGACACAATGGCCTCTCGCGGGTTTTCAACCGGAGTTTTGGGCGCGGCTTCGACCGCTTCGCCGGTCGTGTCCTGGACAGGTTCGCTCGCGGCGTGCGCGTCCGCGATCGTCTCTGATGGCGGGGTGGTCTCGGTCGGAGCCGGCGTTTCGACCGGCTCGGTGAAGGCGTCGAACAGTGCGATTTCGGATGCAGCCGCGTTCGACTGCGCAGGCTGCGCTTGGTCGGGCATCGCGGCCGCAGCGACCGGCCGCGGAGCGTCAGGCGCGGGCTGAACGGCTTGTTCGCGCGCGCTGTTCTCTTCGATATCGGGTGCCGCCGGCCGCGCGGCCGGCTCGATCAGCGCGACCAGACCGACATCGGCGCCGACGCCGACCCGTTGCAGCACCATCTGGCCGATGCCGATCGGCGTCTCGGCGCGGCCTTTCGCCAGCGCATCGCTGCGGGCCTGGTCGAGGCCGGCATCGCCGAGATCGCGGAAGCCGAGCAGGGAGCGGGCGGCTTCGCTGGCGCCGACGAACAGGCCGTCGGGCGCGAACGCCGCCATCGGCACCCTGGCGCCCTCGACGAGACGATGCAGGCGTTCGACCAGCGGCATCGAGCGCAGCGTCGGATCCATCGCGGTGACGAGCACGCCGGAGCTGCCATCGGCGAAGTCGAGACGGGCGCAGGCGCAGGTCATCAGCATGCCCAGGCGGGCGCCGAAGCCGTGCAGCCGTTCCAGCCTGATCGCGCCGTTCGGCGACAATCGGCGCGCGAGCCGGGCGACCTGGCGGCGATGGCCGTCCGCCGGGCCGAAGGTTTTGTCCGCGAGTGCTGTGGCATGGGCCGCGCCAAACAGCCTTGCGCCGACCGGATTGGCCCAGAGCACGCGCGTGCCGTCGATCGACCAGAGCCAGGCGGGCAGCGGAGAGGTCGCGTGCACGGCCAGCCGGGGATCGCCCACGCCTCGCAACTGGAAATCCGAACTATTCATCCAACCGGCTTGCTTCTCGTCACGCATCTCGTGGGGCGGCTGCCGGGGAATGACAGCCTTAAGAAAGGGTTACTATCGCGCGCGGGCGCGGGCAGGTCCACGGCCCGGTCTACAGGTAGCAGCCTAAAGCCGCGATAACCTTAATCCAGATGAACCCGCAAGACCGTGGAGGCGTTGAATCCGCAGGATTCGCGACAGGAGTGGCAGCCATGACCGATCAGGCACATAAGCGTTTCGAGCTACCGCCGGCGATGCGGTCCATGGCGGAATCCAGCTTCCAGCAGGCGCGCGAGGCATTCGAGAAGCTTCTCGCCAACGCCGAAACTGCCGCCGGCTCGCTCGAGGAGCGGCGCGCGAGCATGCGCGCCGGCGCCAAGGACGTCGGCGCCAGGGCGATCGCCTTTGCCGAAACCAATGTGCAGGCCTCGCTCGACTACGCCCAGTCGCTGGTTCACGCCAAGGACCTCTCCGAGGTGATGCGGCTGTACAGCGAATATGTGCAGGCCCAGATGCGGACGCTGGCCGAACAGGCCAGCGAAATGGGCCAGATCGTCAGCCGCGCCGCGATGGATGCGACCAGGCCCCAGCCCGAGCCTAAGCCCGAGCCCGAGACCAAGCCCGAGGCCAAGCCCGAGCCCAAGTCCGAACCCACGTTCGAGGCCAAGTCCGAGCCCGAACCCGAGCCTAAGCCCGAGCCCAAGTCCGAGACCAAGTCCGAGACCAAGCCCGAACCCACGTTCGAGGCCAAGTCCGAGCCCAAGCCCGAGCTCGAGCCCGAGCCCGAGCCCGAATCCAAGCCCAAGCCCAAGTCGAAGCCCAAATCCAAGCCCAAGTCCAAGCACTAGCGCCCCGCCGCGGATGTCATTCCGGGGCGCGACGAAGTCGCGAGTGATGATGCGCAATTGCGCATTTGGGAAACCATTTGCCCACGGACTCTGCGGCCCGATGGATTCCGGGCTCCTGCGCATGAAATGTCGGAGGCGATATCCCGCTTGAGGCACTGAGATACCTCAACCATGGGTTCCCCTGGTGAGGAACCTCATCCTGACCGCGATTAAATTTCGCGCCGCAGCCCGGATCACGTTTGCGTTGCACAATGTTGACATCTTGGGCAGCGATAGTGATGGGCGCTGGGCGAGCCATCTTTTTGTATCGCGTTCCAGTCTTCGTTCCCGCTGAATTTGAGGCCTAGGTCGGGGCCGGCGGGAAGGCTCACTCCATTTTTTCATTAGCGTGAGGGACTACCATGACAGCTGCGACTGATCCGTTTTCTGCCTCGATCATTCCGTTCGAGGTCCCCGAGCAGATGCGTGCGTTCGCCGAAAAGGGCGTGTCGCAGGCCCGCGAGAGCTACGCCAAGTTCAAGGACGCGGCCGAGACCCACAACGGCACCGTCGAGGCCGTGTTCACCTCCGCCAACAAGGGCGCGAGCGAGTACACCGCCAAGCTGGTGGAGTTCATGAAGGCCAACACTAGCGCCCAGCTGGACTTCGCCCAGCAGCTGTTCGGCCTCAAGTCGCCGGCGGAAGCGCTGGAGCTGTGGACCGGCCACACCCGCACCCAGCTGGAGACCTTCCAGTCCCAGGCCAAGGAGCTGGTCGAGCTCGCCCAGCGCGTCGCCGCCGAGACTGCCGAGCCGATCAAGGCCTCTGCCTCGAAGCTCTACAAGCCCGCCGCCTGATCAGGCCGGGTCGTTCAAGTTAAGAAACCCGGGCCTAGAGCCCGGGTTTTGCTTTGGAAATAACCTCGTCGGAAGCGCGATTCTCGGGTTTTGCGGCCTTGCCAAAAACGCCCGTTGCACCTAGTTTCCGCCCCGTCCAGCCCCCCTTAGGTCGACGGCCCGTCCAGGCGCCCAAGGCGGCTCGCAAGGATGCAGTTGTAGCTCAGTTGGTTAGAGCGCCTGTCTGTGGAACAGGAGGTCGGTGGTTCGAGCCCACCCAACTGTACCAGCGAAATCAATAGTTTACTCTAGCCTTCGCGCGAAGGCAGCGGCTGCTAGCTACCATCTAGCTACCGCGGCGACGGAAACGCGGTCTGGTGCTGGAAAAAGTAACCAGTAACGGTGATCGTGAGTTCTAAAGACAGGAGCATCCGCTGAGTGGCGGGCCCCTACCGAGCATCTCTTCAAGAACGGATTGGCAGACGGCTCGCTCCCCGAAGCGGCGTTTCGTCAATATCTCGTTCACGACTACTTGTTCCTCGTGGAGTTTGCTCGCGCCTACGCGTTCTCCGTCTACAAGTCGCCCAAACTTGCCGACATGCGTGAAGCATGCGGCCGGCCGTTCGGCCATCCTTGATATCGAGATGAACCTGCATGTTAAGCTTTGTGCCGGTTGGGTCTATCCCTAGCTGTGCCCGCCGTTGTGGCGGTCGTCGCGAACAACGCCTCCCTCCCGCGCTGTCTTCGGCGTTAAGTCTGTGAGATTGTTCTGAAGCTGAAAGACGGCAAGATCACCGAGGAAATCGGGACGACGGCGTCACCGCGCTGCAGCAACTCGGGCTGATCAAGCTTGCCGCTTAGCTACGACAAGCGAATAGCCGGCCTTCCTGATTGCTGTCTCGAAGGCCAGCAATGGCGACACGTCAGTGCCATCGTTCAATGCCGGTCTCTATCGCACCAGCGATCGGGCTCTCCTACATTGCTTGTTCATGCCTGAAACCTTCTGCTGGGCAGTATTCGCGCTCGCGATTCACGCATTGCCGTTCTTCGTCGGCACGACCGTGGGGATCTATTTATTTCAAGCCGGAGCAGGTCCGGTCGGTGCCATCGTCGTTGGCTTCGTTACGGCCGGTTTCACATTCGTGATCGGACGGTACGCCTTCTCCGCCGCGTGCTCTCCGATCGTGCGCCTGGTCATTGGGTTACTATTCGCGGTTCCGGCTGCACGCGTCGGCTATGGTGTGACCCTTGCCCTTGGACACCTCGGTATTCCCGAGGGATCGTGGCAGGAGTCTTTCGCCATGCTTGGGGCCATCGCAGTCGGGGGAATCGCTTGGGCAAACGTGTCGATGCAGACCGGCTCCTCTGTCAGAGATGGCGTTGTACTCAGCCCTATCCATCCACCGAATGGGATGACGACCGCGGGCGGGTGACGTTGCGTGTCTGCTCTATCTTGGTTGGTATGACGCGGATACAGGGCGACCTTGCTGATCGCGACATCGCGATCCTCTCTCACGCTTCGATTGAGCCGGGTGATCTCGTCGGCAGACTGCTCCCGCGGTTGCTGGCGGGTACGCTGGATTCTGTCGGTTCGGAGCACGGGTCGCCTTTATGTACGCCAGGTTTCCTTTTCCTTCGCCGGGAATGTGGGGCTTCTTGTTTGAACCGATCGTTCGCTGGCACGTCTCCAAGATGCTGTTCAGCGCACGCGAGCACCTGGCCTCTCATTGGCTTGATCTGGCCGAAGGCCGGCTACGCCTCGATCGCCTGAACCGCAACGGCGGCGGGGAGACTTTCTTCCCCTGGGCTTCGCCCATTCCTCGCGAGGCAAGAAAGTCTCCCCGCAGCCATCCTCCGCTGCGCTGCGGCCCAAACGGGTGCGGCGTCGATCGCCTTCGGCTTTCAGATCGCCATCGAGGCCGCGGTGGTCGCGGGCTCGGAAACAGCAAGGAGAAGTGACATGGCTAACATCGGTTCATTCAAGAAGTCCGGCCAGGAATTCCAAGGCGAGATCGTCACCCTGAGCCTCCAGACCAAGGGCGTCCGCATCGTCCCCGAGACCGACCGGACCAACGACAACGCCCCAAGCCACCGGGTCTACGTCGGTCGCGCCGAGATCGGGGCCGCCTGGTCGAAGCGCTCCAACGAGGGCCGCGATTATCTCTCGGTCAAGCTGGACGATCCGAGCTTCAACGCTCCGATCTACGCCAATCTCTTCGACGACGAAGACGCCGAGACCTACACCCTGATCTGGTCCCGCAGCCGCAAGCCCAACGGCGACTGACCGGACCGAGTGCAGCGCCCCGCTCATCCGGCGGGGCGCTCTACGGCCGCCTTCAAGCAGCCTACGATTTGCTCCCCCGCCCAGCTCGCTTGAGCAGGTCTCCCGGATCCGCTCCCAATGCTTCGGCAATTTGGCCGAGCACGGTGACGCTTGCCGATACATCGCCGCGTTCGATGGCGCCGACGTACCGGGCGCTCAAGCCCGCGCGGTCGGCCAGCACCTCTTGCGTCATTTTTAGATCGTGGCGTTTCCGACGCAGGTTCACTGCCATAATCTCTTTGAGATCCATAGCGACAGGGGAACCTGAACCGGAACGATCGTTCTAGGAACGATCGTTCCTATTCGTCATCAGATATGCTATTCCATGTGACGTCGAGCACCGCCCTTCAAGTGCTTGCCGCTTGCAATCCGGAGCCGCCAAGCAAGGTGACTGTCTTTGTCGGAGGATTTCTGAAAGAGGAGCAGTGTTGCCAAGGCGGGCTAGTTTGCGGCCGTACTATGGCGTAAACTTTCTTGCCTTCTCAAAACGGAAATGTGCAAAAACCACCATTAGACCCAGACGTGGCCGACAGTGCCGCGGACGATAAGACGCTGGCGCTCTATGACGAGCAGCACGTCGTCACGTACACGCGTCTTTTGCAGGCGGAGAGCGAGGGGGCGGACTGGCGAGAGGTCGCGCGAAAAGTCTTGAACGCATACGACAGCCATGTGGTGCGCGCGAAATGGGTTACTGAAGAGGGACGTCTGTTGCGTGGTGCGGGCTCAAACTAGAAGATTTCACTGACCAAATGTCCGTCGAGAGTACATTTTTCTTCGACGCGATGGGGTCATCCCGGAGCACCACCCGGTGCCAAAGTAGGGGCTTCCTACAACCCAATCGTTCAGAATTATTGCGCCGCAATCCTCGTTAGCTGTGCGAAAGGTGCGGACGCAATGCCTGCATTCGATTGGCGGTCGCCGGAGTCTTACAAGAGCCCACAAGAAGCTGACATCACCGACATCGCGTGGGAACGTTTGCGTCGCAATGCCGACTACCAACGCGACTACCAAGCGACGATCGCCAACAGTCCAGACGGACAAGTAACCGCGGAATTCAGGAGGAGGTGGGGTATCTGCTTTCGCGCATGACCCTCACGGGTCCTGCGGTGAGCAGACCATCTTTTGGGTGCCTGAGGTATACGACTATCGTTCCAGTCGCAGCAGCCTCGTCGCCCGTACATGGTGGCGACGAATCTCGACCACTGCTCAACCTTGCAGTTGGTCAACTGCGAAGCGCCTCCGATGGATGGCATGTCATCCTGCGTGTTGGCGCGATTGAGCATCGCGTCTGGCTGAAGGAACCGCCAGCGCTCGGCGCGAGCTATGGCGCGGAGTTGCCGTTTGACGGCGATTTCGATGCACGCGCGTGGGCTGCCCGGCGGCTGTGGCGCGCAATGAATGGGCGCACGCCAGGGCCCGCCTTTCATGAGCTATCTAGACAGCGGCGCGAGCGGCTAAGCGTCGCTATTCGCGCACTCGATGCTCGCGCCACCGGCAGCACCTACCGTGCAATCGCCGAAGTATCATGCGGCAAGACGCGTATCCCCGATCGCGCCTGGAAACGACCTCCGCAATCGAACCATCCGTCTCGCGCAAAGCGGCCTCGCATTGATGCGCGGCGGCTATCGCGAATTGCTGCGTCCCAAGCGCAAGGACAAATAGCACCTTCAGCGGGGGTATCGAAAACATACCCCGCAATCATCGGCATCCCCCTTCGCGGTCCTTCTCCGCGATCGTGACCGTCGACGCGCCGCCGCTCGCGCTGGCGCTCCAGATGGTCACGGAGCCTTTCAAATGCCCGATCCGAACGCCGGCTTGCCGCCGCGATACCTGCGCACGCCCGAAGCCGCGCGATTTCTCGGTCTTTCCGGCCGCACCCTGGAAAAACACCGCACATACGGCACAGGACCGACCTATCGGAAGATCGGCGGTCGCGTCGTCTATGCTGTGGACGATCTGAAGGCTTGGGCTGATCTCGGCGCCAAGACATCGACGTCTGATCCGGGCAAGGGGACGGTTCTGCCAGCCAAGAAGCATGCGAACCTGCGCCCGTATGCGGGCCAGGAACGCCGCTGATTGCCAGAAGAGGGCACTAGCGATGCGGCGAAAACTCCCATCCGAACGCGATCAACCTGAACTGTTTCGGGCGCTACCTGGCGATCTCGCGCCACGCGATGCGCAGGACCTGATGGCCTATCCGTTCTTTTCGCTCGCAAAGACCAAGCGCATTGTACCAATCGATTTTCGTGCGGGCGCAATCTCCATTCGCGTCGAGGCCGTGCCGGAGCACGGCATGGCAACCATCTGGCATGCGGATGTCCTGATCTGGGCCGCGTCGCAAATCGTCGAGGCTCGGGATGCGGGTTTGAAGACCTCACGCCTGATGGCTGCAACTCCTTACGAGATTCTGACGTTCGTTGGCCGTGGCACCAGTGTGCGCGATTATGATCGCCTTAAGGCCGGTCTCGACAGGTTACAGTCAACGACCGTACCGTCGATCCGCCAGCCGGCAGAACGGCGGCGCCATCGATTCTCCTGGATCAACGAATGGAAAGAGACGGCAGAAGCAAATGGACGTCCGCTCGGGCTCGAACTGATTCTGCCGGATTGGTTCTACGCAGGCGTGATCGATGATGCTCTCGTGCTCACCATCGATCGCGCGTATTTCGACCTGACGGGCGGACTTGAGCGCTGGCTTTATCGTCTGGTGCGCAAGCATGGTGGCAGGCAGGAGGGTGGCTGGAGTTTCGATCTTGTGCATCTCCATGCCAAGTCTGGCAGCCTCTCGCCGCTCAAGCATTTTGCATACGACGTGCGCCAGATCGTCCAGCGGCAGACATTGCCCGGCTACCGACTTGTGTTCACGCGTGACCTGAAGGGCGCCGAGCGATTGAACTTCGCACCCGCGTTCGTCGATCCATTATCCGACAGGGTCCGCAGGCGCGGCCTCATTCCAAAGCCGGGAGATAACCTGTGAATCAGCTCGTGCTATCGGGGACCATAACCCTCGTGCCATCAGGGACCGGATCCTCGTGCTATCGGGGACCGAATTTGGACCTAAGCCCTTATTGCCCAAGGTGCGGCCGTAACTCTACTAACCAGAAATCCTTCGGATTTCTTCTAACGGATCGCGCAACTCGCGCCGCTGGGGACAACAACCAACAGCCATCCGCGAGTTCTGCGTCGCCTCGCTGTCAATGGTGGCGACGACGCGCTGTCGCCATCGCGCTCCAGCCACGCAATCGAAACATCTCTCAAGCTCCTGGTGTCTCATGAGCGATCTCACCGAAGTCGAACTCCTCTGGCTCGAGAAGCGCATTGAGAACCGCATCCGCTTTGGGCGTGCCGTCACGGAAAAAATCCTCGATCGTCGCCGACGGCTGCTGTCGTTTGCGCCGGGCAGCATCTTTGCGTTCGTCCGCTGGACGTCGAACGACTTCGGAACGGCGATCTCGCGGATCGACATTCTGCGCGCGGTCGCGCCGGGCCAGCGATGCTCCACCGTGCCCTATGTGAAGCCGGGTGGTGAGATTATTCTGCGGCTGTCCGGCTGGCCAAAGGTCGAGCGGGTGCTTCAGCTGATCGATGCCGTCGAAGCACTGGACATCAATCCGGCGGACGCTGCGCACGAATATTGGCATCACGTTCACAACCGCCTGTCCGTCAACGAAAACCCGCGTCCTTACACGAAAGGGCGTCATCAGGCATGGCTTCACCGGCAGAGGGTCATGCGATGATCAGTCGGTGGAAAACGTTGACCACGATGCTTGCCGGTGCTGCCGCCGTCATCTCGCCGATCGTTCTAGAGATCACGCCGGCCTACATCTGGAATGCATCCGAGAGTGTGCCGATCGGACTGTATCGTTTGCAACTCGCGGACACCCTGTTCGTGACGGAACTCCTCGCCGTACAGCCACCGGAGCCGCTCGCCACCTTCCTCGATCTGAACGGCTATCTGCCAGCCGGATTGCCGATACTCAAACGCGTGCTGGCGCTTCCCGGGCAGATCGTTTGTCGAAGCGGGCTCACCATTTCAGTTGACGCCATCGAAATGGGCGAAGCCCGAGATCGCGATGGCCGCGGTCGGCCGCTCCCGAAATGGCAGGGCTGCCGTGTCGTTGGGGAGGGCGAACTATTCGTCATGAACTGGCAATCCACCAACTCGTTGGATGGCCGCTACTTCGGGTTCTTGCCGGCGTCGGCCGTCATTGGCCGTGCACTGCCAGTGTGGACCTGGGAGGAGTGTCCGTGCGCGAATTGAGCATCCGATCTGCCTCGCCTCTGTTCGACCGAGTGCGGCACCATTCCCCCGCCCCGACTAACGATTGCGCAGGCGCCGCGCGCCGCGGCGGTCCAGGGCGGCCGAAAGGCCAACGCGAAGCGTCTTTACCCTGGACGGGCGCGAGCACGGCGGCACACTTGCGTTTGTTCGAGAGTAGCTTGCGCGCTGTCGTGCCGGTGTTCGTTGCGCTGGCCGTGAGCAACGCTACTGCTGTCGCCGAGACACGACCCGCGGAGCCCACAGCGAGTTATCGAGCTGGCGATCCATTTGCGGAGTTCGTCGAGGAGGCCTCGCGTCGCTTCGGCGTCCCGGTGCACTGGATACGCGCAGTCATTGACGTCGAAAGCGCCGGAGACGTACGCGCAAGGTCGCCGAACGGCGCCATGGGGCTGATGCAGATCATGCCGGAGACGTGGGCAGAGCTACGCCTGCGGTACGACCTCGGCAACGATCCCTACGACTCCCACGGCAACATTCTTGCGGGGACCGCGTACCTTCGCGAACTGCACGACCGGTACGGTTCACCGGGCTTCCTTGCTGCCTACAACGCGGGACCTGCTCGCTACGAAGAGAATCTCGCCGGCCATTCTTTGCCAGCTGAGACCCAGGCCTATTTGCAGAAACTTGTGTCGGTGGTCGGCAGCGACATCGCGGGTTCCAAGGCAGTTGCGAATCTGCGGCCATCGGCAGCGGCGCTTTTCGTTGTGCGGCCTGAAAACTCAAAGACCGCTGCGCGGCTGCAGTCTGGGCGTCCGGCGAACCGGGATCCGACGGCTGCCTCGGTTCGCGACATCTCGGCGATTGTGCCACAGGCAACCGGGTTGTTCGTCGCGAGATCCGATGCGGGAGACCCGCGATGACTGAATGCGCAAGCTGGCATGCATTGGCGTGCTCTGGAGAACAATGGGCGGAGTGGGGAGATCAGTGGGGAGACACGACAGCAGGACTGCCGCCCGTAATCGGTCTGCGCCCGGAGTTGCGGCCACAGCGCAAGTGGTCTGCGCGATGAATGACGCGCACAGTGCGCCGCCTCAGCAACGCGGGAGGCGTGTGATGGAATTCTTCTGTGGTTTGGATGTCGGCATTGACGAGACGGCAATCTGCGTGGTGGATGACAAGGGCAAGGTGGCGCTGGAGGTTGCGGTGGTGACCGATCCGGACGCGATCAAGGCGGCGTTGACGCCGTATCTCGGCCGGCTGCGGCGGCTCGGCCACGAGGCGGGCTCGCCGTCGCGCTGGCTGCATCCGGAACTGCTCAAGCTCGGCCTGCCGGCGGTCTGTCTGAAAACCTTCCACGTCCGCGCGGCGCTGAAGGCGCAGCGCAACAAGACCGACCGGACCGACGCGCTCGGCCTGGCACATTTGATGCGCACCGGCTGGTTCCGAAAGGTGCACATCAAGAGCGCGGCGTGCTACCGGCTGCGGCTGTTGTTGACGCACCGGCGCAATCTGAAGCGCAAGTTTGTGGATCTGGAGAATGCGATCCGGCATTCGCTGAAGGTGTTTGGCATTCGCCTCAGCCATGTTGGCCGCGGCGGATTCGCGCAAGCGGTGCGCGAGGCGGTGGCGGGCGATGCGCTGGTCAGCGAGCTGATCGACGCCATGCTGAACGCGCGCGCCGCGCTGTGGAAGGAGTATTGCCGGCTGCACGATCTGGTGGTCAAGCTGGTCGCCGGACATGAGCTGTGCCGGCGCTTCATGCAGATCCCCGACGTGGGGCCGGTGGCCGCCCTGAGCTTCATGACAGCAGTCGATGATCCTTCGCGCTTCAAAAGGTCGCGCGATGTGGCGGCGTATTTTGGCCTGACCTCGCGGCGCTGGCAGTCCGGCACGTCGATCGACGTGCAGGGGCGGATCAGTAAGGCGGGCGATGCCGACGTGCGGCGGGCGCTCTATGAGGCGGCCAGTGCGTTGCTGACCCGGTTCAAGCGCAAGGACAAGGTCAAGACCTGGGGGCTGGCGATCGCCAAGCGCACCAGCCACCGCAAGGCGACCGTGGCGGTGGCGCGCAAGCTCGCGGTGATCATGCATGCGATGTGGGTCGATGGCACCTTTTTACTGCGGCGATCCGGCGGCCTCGCAGGCGGACGTCAGTGCACGTGCCGCCGTCAAGGAGCGCAAGCTGCTCGGCGCCCATGCATGACCAGAACACAGATGTGACGGATCCAAAGACACGATGAGCGCAACAGTTTGAACACGGAGCTCCGCGACAGCGGAAGAGACCTGGTGCAGATCAACGACGACGGAACGCACGTTATCTTGCCTGTGGCCACGCACGTGACGTGCAAGCTGGACCACGCCGGACTGCCTGTGATGTGGCTCCGTCATGCCGATGGAAAATTGCGCCGCGACGGCATTCCCGCTGCCCTGCTGCAGCGACGTTACGCCGTCGATGAGCGCGGAAGAGTGCACGGCGCACCGGGCCTCGCGGCTGTGGTGGCGCATCGTGTCCAGGCGTGGCGCAGAGGGCCTTGTCGCAACAGAGAAAGGAAGCGAGAATGGGTGAGATCAAGCACAAGCAACGACCGATTAAGAGGGCTCTTCAAATCTGGCTTCGAGATACCGGTGCACGGCGATAACACAGTCGTGGCCGGATCCGGGGTCTGGTGCAACGACTTAAAAGGTTGTTGCCACAAGGGAGAGCTCCGATGAAACTCTACATTGGATTGGACGTCGGTCTAGAAGAAGCCAGCCTTTGTATCGTCGATGGCGAGGGTCTCACGGTTAGCGAAGTGAAGGTCAGCACGGAGCCGGAGGCGATCCGCTCAGCTGTGGAGAGCTACGCGGATCGCCTCGATAGAGTGGGAGTCGAGGCGTCATCGCTTGGTATCTGGCTCTATCGCGAATTGCAGCCAGCCGGGCTTCCGATCATCGTCGTCGAAGCGCGCCACATGCGCGTTTCGCTGTCGACAATGCGTAACAAGACTGACCGGAATGACGCGCGCGGCATCGCGCAGATGATGCGGCTGGGCTGGTACCGAGCCGTCCACGTCAAGAACATCGAGATGCAGAAAATGCGCTCGCTACTGGCCAACAGGAAGCTCCTCAAGCGCAAGCTGATCGACCTTGAAAACCACATTCGTGGCACGCTGAGGGCGTACGGTCTGATGGTTGGCGCGGTCGGCCGCGGGGGATACGAAGCGCGGGTCCCGAGCTCATCGAGCACAGCGATCCGGTATTTTCCATGATGATTGAGGCCATGTTGGACGTGCGCCGAGCGATCTTCGAGGGCTACGAACGATTGCATAAGGTGCTCCTGCAGGTCGTCCAGCATGATGCGATTTGTCGTCGGTTGATGACCGTACCTGGCGTCGGTACCGTTGCCGCCCTTTCGTTCAAGGTCGGTGTTGATGACCCCTCTTCGTTTCGCGCGATCTCGGACAGTTGGCGCGCATTTTGGCCTTACGCCAAGGCGACACCAGTCGGGAACATCAATCGACTACGAGGGTCGAATTACCAAACAGGGCGACGTCAAGGTTCGCAAGGCGCTCTGCGAGGCAGCAGCAAGCCTGCTGCTGCGGGTCAGGAAGTGGTCGGCTTTGCGGGCGTGGGGCCTGCGGATCGCCAAACGGTCGAGCATGCTGTGCGCGATCGTCGCGGTCGCACGCATGCTTGCGAGCATCCTGCACAGGATGTGGGTCAATCAAACCGACTTCCACCTTGGGTTTGGCGCCAAGGTCACACGGTGATTGCGTTTGAAGCCTGCGCAGTAATTGCTGCGGGGACGCAAAAGATTAGTGCTGGTGTTACAGCCGGCATGTCGAGAAGGAGCAACCATTAGAGATCCGCGCGCGCGGTGAGCGTCTCCTGGCGGGGCCGCGAAACGGGGAATGTCCGCTATCTCTCGCCTGCTGCCATCTTCGTGATGAGATCGCCAGACTGCTTGGACAGCCCTGTTTACGAACCTGATGAAGAGCATGCGACGGCTGAAGTGCTGAACGCGAAGGAACGCATGGACCCCGCCTGGTGAATGCACGTCGCGTACGTGGCCGCGGTGAAGTGTGCGTTGTTGGTGCAAGGAGTCGGTAATGGTCGAAGTTGGAAGAGTCGAAGAAAAGCGTAGGAATGAGTTGACTTTGAACGCCCGATTAGGAAGGCGAGATAAAAGGGGCTCGCCGGTCGAACCGCAAGCCATTGGCATGGCTTGGGTTCTACCGTGCCGGTCGGTCGGGACGCGTGCCGCGCCTTGCATTTTGAGCAATGTAATCAAGGACCTTTTCGGCACCGTAGGCGACTTTGCGCAACTCGAGGCCCGGCCATGACCGTAGGCGACAGCGATCTGCGTGTTCGGCCCGGGCGCATTGGCAGCACCCGCGCACCTAAACAGAAGAGTTTCATCAACCAGGTGCTGCGCGCCGCGAAGAAGGCCGGGCACACCTCTAATCAGTCTGCGATTGGTAGGCGATCCACGGCTTATGGGCGCTCGACGTTTGGCCGCGGCAGGCTTGCGTTTAGCCGCAGCCGGTTGTTCAGCCCGACGCGGCGCGTCGTGGTGAAAGCGCGCGTTGTTCGCCACAAAGGGCTAGCGTTCCGCTCAGCACCGTTGTCGGCTCATCTCTCGTATTTGAAGCGCGATGGCGTGACTCGGAGCGGCGAGCGGGCCGAAATGTTCGACGCCGGGAGCGACCGTGCCGACAGCGCGGCTTTTGCGGAGCGGTGCGAGGACGATCGGCATCATTTTCGGTTCATCGTCTCGCCCGAAGATGCCGGCGAGATGACCGACCTCAGGGCGTTCACCCGCGACCTCGCCAGGCAGATGGAAGCCGATCTTGGCACGCGGCTCGATTGGGTGGCCGTCGATCACTGGAATACGGACAACCCTCACGTCCATGTTCTCGTTCGGGGAGTCGATGAGGAGGGGGCTGATCTCGTGATTTCCCGCGACTATATCAGCCGAGGTCTGCGCTCACGCGCTGAGGAACTGGTCGCGATCGAACTGGGTCCAAAACCGGAGCATGAAATCCGCAATTCGCTAGAACGGGAAGTCACGGCGGAACGATGGACGCGGCTCGATCGGGAGATCCGACTGGCGGCAGATGAGACCGGCTCTATCGATCTTCGACCAGAGAACCCCGGCCAGTCCGATCCCGAGATCCGGCGCCTAATGGTCGGTCGCCTTCAACACCTGGAGAAGATGGGCCTTGCCGCATCCGCCGCACCGGGGGAATGGTTGGTTGGGCTCGAGGCCGAGCGGAGCTTGCGCGACCTTGGCATGCGCGGCGATATTATCAAGACCATGCACCGCGCCTTTACCGAGCGTGGGGAAGCGCGCGGCGTGGCCGACTTCGTCGTCGAGGGTGGACAGCCGACGTCCGAGATCATCGGACGGCTGGTCGACCGTGGCTTGCATGACGAACTGACTGGCGAGGCCTACGCCCTGATCGATGGAACCGATGGGCGCGCGCATCACGTGCGCTTCCGAGGGGTCGCGGCCTTCGAACAGGCGCCACCGGTCGGAGGCATTGTCGAAGTCCGACGCTTCGGTCAAGCCGGCGATCCGCGGCCGACCATGGTGCTCGCGACCCGCTCCGATCTCGATCTCGGTAGCCAGATCACGGCACGAGGCACGACCTGGCTCGACCATCGGTTGGTTGAACGGGACCCCATGCCGCTCGCCATGGGCGGGTTCGGCCGCGAGACCCGAGACGCCATGGAAGCCCGTACCGAGCATCTGATCCAGGAGGGCCTGGCGCGGCGACAGGGTCAACGCATCATCCTGCAGCGCGACCTCTTGAACACGTTGCGCCTACGTGAACTAGACGAGGTGGCCGCAAAAGTCACGGCCGACACCGGCCTGCCTCATGTGAAGCCCGCCTCCGGGGAGCATGTGGCGGGCACGTATCGTCAACGTCTGACGCTCACCTCGGGACGCTTCGCCATGATCGACAATGGGCTCGGCTTCCAACTTGTGCCCTGGTCGCGCGAACTCGAGAAGAGGCTTGGCCAACACGTCACCGGCGTCGTGAAGGACGGCGGTGGCATCGAATGGGGCCTTAGTCGCAAGCGCGACCTCGGCCTGTAGCAACCTCGTCAATTCAGTTGCGGAAGGGCGTTCGGGATGTCCGGAACCAAAATCCTCTGGGGACAGGTGATCGTCGTCGGCCTGATCGTTTTGCTGGCCATCTGGGGAGCAACCGAGTGGACGGCTTGGCGGCTCGGCTGGCAACCGGAGCTCGGGCGGCCCTGGTTCGAGTTGTCGGGCTTCAAGGTCTATTACCCGCCCGTTTTCTTCTGGTGGTGGTTCGTCTACGACGCCTATGCGCCGCAGGTCTTTGTCGAGGGTGCCTTCATCGCGGCGTCGGGGACCTTCGTTTCGATCGCGGCGGCGATCGGCATGTCAGTGTGGCGGGCGCGCGAGGCCAAGAATGTCGAGACCTATGGTTCGGCGCGCTGGGCTGATGCGGAGGAGGTTCGAGCGGCGGGATTACTCGGTCCGGACGGTGTGGTGCTCGGCAAGCTCGATCGCGACTACCTCCGCCATGACGGACCGGAGCACGTCTTGTGTTTTGCACCCACCAGATCCGGCAAGGGCGTCGGTCTTGTCGTACCCACGCTGCTGGCTTGGCCCGGCTCGGCCATCGTTCACGACATCAAGGGCGAGAACTGGCAACTGACCGCGGGCTTTCGCTCGCGGCATGGCCGCGTTCTCTTGTTCGACCCCACCAACCCGAAGTCGTCAGCCTACAATCCGCTCCTCGAAGTCCGGCGCGGGGAATGGGAGGTGCGCGACGTCCAGAACGTGGCCGACGTCCTGGTCGATCCCGAAGGCTCGCTCGACAAGCGGAACCACTGGGAGAAGACCAGTCATTCCCTCTTGGTCGGTGCCATCCTCCATGTCCTCTATGCCGAGGTCGACAAGACCTTGGCCGGCGTCGCAGCTTTCCTGTCCGATCCGAAGCGGCCGATCGAGGCGACGCTGAAGGCGATGATGACCACGCCGCACCTCAGCGAGCAGGGTGCTCATCCTGTGGTCGCCTCGACCGCGCGCGAACTCCTCAATAAATCCGAGAACGAGCGGTCCGGCGTCTTGTCCACCGCGATGTCGTTTCTCGGGCTTTACCGCGATCCCGTCGTGGCCCAGGTGACCTGTCGCTGCGACTGGCGGATCGCCGATCTGATCGCAGACCGCCGCCCTACGACGCTTTACCTGGTGGTGCCGCCGTCCGATATCTCGCGGACCAAACCATTGATCCGTCTGGTGCTGAATCAGATTGGACGGCGCCTGACCGAGGACTTGCACGCCCGCGACCGCCGGCATCGAGTCCTGATGATGCTTGACGAGTTCTCGGCACTCGGGCGGCTTGATTTCTTTGAGTCCGCGCTCGCCTTCATGGCGGGGTACGGCATCAAGAGTTTCTTGATCGCGCAGTCGCTCAATCAGATCGAGAAGGCCTACGGGCCCAACAACGCCATTCTCGACAATTGCCACGTCCGCGTCAGCTTCGCGACCAACGACGAGCGGACCGCCAAGCGCGTGTCCGACGCGCTCGGCACGGCGACGGAGATGCGGGCGATGAAGAATTATGCCGGTCACAGGTTGAACCCATGGCTGGGGCACCTGATGGTCTCGCGTCAGGAGACGGCGAGGCCGCTGCTGACCCCGGGCGAGGTCATGCAGCTTCCGCCGGCGGACGAGATCGTCATGGTGGCAGGGATGGCGCCGATCCGGGCGAAGAAGGTCCGCTACTACGAAGATCGGCGGTTCACCGAGCGGGTTCTGCCGCCGCCCGATCCGGCGAGCGCCAGCCGATCGCAGCGAACCGATGGATGGTCAGCGCTCGGACCGCTGAAGCCGACGGCAGGTCCGACTGACAAAGCTGCGGAGGCCGAGGAGGACACGGCGAACAGCGGGCTCCGTCGTGAGCCGGAACTCCCCGATCACGTCGCGATCGTCAAGGAAACGACCGAACCGACGCCGGCAGAGGAATTTGCCGCCGTTCTTGATGATGACGACGATGCGGTCCGTCAGTCCCGGCTCATACGCCAACAAATGCGCGGTGTCGCCCGTCAAGTCGCCATGGACCCGAATGACGGTATGGAGCTCTGAGGCAATATGCGTGACCGGATGAACGTCTACTTCCCGCCCGAGCTTCTGAAACAGATCTCCGAGCTTGCCGATCGGAAGAAGCTATCCCGGTCTGCGATCGTGGAAGCGGCGGTTGCTTCGTTTTTGTCGCCGGATGGAGCGGACAGGCGGGAGGCGGCGTTTACCCGTCGCCTGGATCGGCTGTCGCGTCAGATGCAGAGGCTGGAACGCGACGTTGGTTTGACGGCGGAGACCTTGGCCCTGTTCATCCGTTTCTGGCTGACGATCACGCCACCACTGCCCAACGACGCGCAGGCGACCGCGCAGGCAAAAGGCCGGGAGCGATTTGAGGGATTTGTCGAGGCGCTTGGGCGCCGTTTGCAAAAAGGGCAAAACTTTCTGCGCGAGATTCCAGAAGATATCCGCCGTCAGGAACCGGCCGAAGAAACCTGATTGAACCACGTAGCGAGACCATTGCGCCGGTCCTTCTTTTTCTACGCCAGCCTACGACCGCAGCGATTTAGCCGAACTGACAAAAGCTGGACGCGCTATCGGCTCGAGCGAGCTGAGAGCAGAGGGGCCAGCATGCAAATCTCAACAGCATGGCGTCGAATCGCGCGCGTTTTTCTTCCTTTTGTAGCTGGGTACTATCTCTCGTATCTGTTTCGAACGATCAACGCTCTGATCGCCAGCCATCTCAGCTCGGATACCGGGGTTGGGGCTGCCGATCTCGGGTTGCTTACGTCAGTCTATTTCCTTGTTTTCGCAGCGGCGCAGATTCCCATCGGTATATTGTTGGACCGCTTTGGTCCGCGTCGCGTCCAGAGTGTTCTGCTCTTGGTCGCAGCAGCGGGCGCCGGATTGTTCGCGGTATCGACCGGCTTCCTGTCACTTTTGATCGCGCGTGCAATGATCGGGCTTGGTGTAGCGGCGGCGCTCACGGCAGGACTGAAGTCCATCATCCTTTGGTTCCCCAGGGAGCGAGCCGCCCTACTCAACGGCTACATGATCGCGCTGGGGTCGCTAGGAGCGGTGACCGCTACGGCTCCCGTCGAACACCTGCTCGCTTGGATGGGCTGGCGGCAGCTCTTTGAGATCCTGGCGGCCGCTACCGGTGCGACGGCCATTCTCATCTACGTCGTAGTGCCTGAACGAGGCATTGCCCCATCAACAGCGTCCACCAACCTCAGCTCAGTTTTCAGAGACCGGCGCTTTTGGCGAATGGCCCCGTTGTCGGCGACTTGCGTTGGATCGGCCTGGTCCCTGCAGGGATTGTGGGCATCGCCGTGGCTGACGGACGTAGAGGGGCTTGATCGCGCAAGTCTCGTCAGACAGCTTTTCATGATGTCCATCGCATTGAGCGGTGGCGCCTGGCTGTTCGGCATGACCGTCCACTACGTCAAACGAAGAGGAATCGGGGCGGAGACGATATTAGCGATAGTTGCAGTTCTGTTCATCGCAGCTGAATTAGCCTTGATCCTGCGAGCGCCTCTGCCGTCCATCTTGCCATGGTCCCTTGTCGCAATTGTCGGAACGGCAACCGTGGTCAGCTTCGCGGTGATAGCGGATTACTTCCCGCCGGAGCTTGCCGGTCGTGCCAATGGAGCCTTGAACGTCTTGCACTTTGGTTGGGCATTTCTGGCACAATACGCGACAGGCCTGATCCTGGAGCAATGGTCTGCGAATGATGGCCATAGACCCGTCCAAGCCTATCAAGTCGCGTTCGGTCTCAACGTGGCGCTGCAGATCGCGGCGTTGGTCTGGTTCGCGTTGCCTTGGCGCGGATCCGTCGCTTCAGGGATGAGTTCGATCCTCTTCTTCAAGCCGGCTGATGCTTCCTTCGTTGGCGAGTCAGTTGGGTTGTATGAAAATTCGGTCATCCTCTTGCCCGCGGATGACAATGCGGAGTGGTGAGCAGCGATTCGCGGCGAACGGATATAATTAAGTAGCCGTCAAATGCCAGTTCTCAGTCTTCCTTTTTCTACGCCAGCCTACGATCACCGAAAGCGCTTGTTGCGCCAAGTCCATTGGTGCCTTTTCTAATGATCCCCATCTGAGCGCGCTCTTTGAGCGTCCTCATTAGGTGGGGCGAACGGTGGCAATCCATTCCATTCAATCGGAAGCGAGTTCGCGCGGCGCGCGAATGCTGCGCAGCGCGCTTGGCTCTGCGATTGCCGGCTACCTCGAAGACGAATCGATCATCGAGGTGATGCTCAATCCGGATGGGCGGTTGTGGATCGACCGGTTGTCGAATGGCCTGATCGACACAGGCGAAACACTGTCGGCGGTGGACGGCGAGCGCATTGTTCGTCTGGTAGCGCACCACGTAGGTGCGGAGGTGCATGCCGGCGCGCCGCGGGTCTCGGCCGAATTGCCTGGGACCGGCGAGCGCTTCGAAGGTCTGTTGCCTCCGGTCGTTGCGGCACCGGCCTTTGCGATCCGCAAGCCCGCTGTCGCCGTGTTTACGCTCGACGACTACGTCGGCAGGGGGATCATGACCTCGGAGCAGGCCAAGATCCTGCAGAACGCGGTTGCCGCACGGAAGAACATTCTGGTCGCCGGCGGGACATCGACCGGCAAGACAACATTGACGAATGCGCTCCTGGCCGAGGTGGCAAAGAGTTCCGATCGGGTCGTGCTGATCGAAGATACGCGCGAACTGCAGTGCAAGGCGCCCAATCTCGTGGCTTTGCGGACCAAAGATGGCGTGGCCACGCTATCGGATCTCGTTCGTTCCTCGCTGCGACTGCGTCCTGACCGCATTCCGGTCGGCGAAGTTCGCGGTGCCGAAGCACTCGATCTGCTCAAGGCCTGGGGCACAGGCCACCCCGGCGGCATTGGGACCATTCACGCGGGCAGTGCGCTAGGTGCGTTGCGGCGGCTCGAGCAACTCATCCAGGAAGCCGTCATCACGGTTCCTCGCGCTTTGATCGCCGAGACCATCAATCTCATCGCCGTGCTCGCGGGGCGCGGCGCCGACCGTCGCCTCGCAGAACTCGCCCTCGTCACGGGACTTGGACCCGCCGGCGACTACAGTCTTTCATCAGCAGGAGACTGACATGCGTCCGCAATTTCGCTTTCGTCGAGATACCGCTTCACTAGCCATGTCCGGGATGGTTCTTTTGGCGTCGGCGCCGGCATGGGCTGCCGGCTCGAACATGCCGTGGGAACAGCCGCTCAACCAGATCTTGCAGTCGGTGGAAGGGCCGGTCGCCAAGATCATCGCCGTCATCATCATCGTCGTGACGGGGCTCACGCTCGCGTTCGGGGACTCGTCAGGTGGTTTCCGCAGGCTGATCCAAATCGTGTTCGGTCTGTCGATCGCGTTTGCCGCCTCGAGTTTCTTCCTGTCGTTCTTCTCCTTCGGCGGCGGCGTGGTGATCTGATGGATGAACCGGTCAAAGGCTTTGTCGTGCCCGTTCACCGCGCGCTCACTGAGCCAATCTTGATGGGCGGGGCGCCGCGGTCGGTTGCAATTGTCAACGGCACGCTTGCGGCAGCCCTTGGGCTCGGACTGAGGCTCTGGATCGCGGGTCTTGTCCTCTGGTTCATCGGCCACATGGCCGCCGTCTGGGCCGCCAAGCGCGATCCCGCCTTTGTCGACGTGGTGCGCCGACACTTGCGCATTCCCAGCCATCTTAACGTCTGAGCACTTGATCATGATGAATCTCGCCGAATATCGCCATTCCGACACTCGTCTTGCCGACTTCCTGCCTTGGGCAGCCTTGGTCGATGAGGGAATTATCCTGAACAAGGACGGTTCGTTCCAGCGGACGGCAAAATTCCGGGGACCTGACCTCGACAGCGCAGTGCCGGCTGAACTCGTCGCTGTCGCCGGTCGTTTGAACAATGCCATGCGTCGCCTGGGATCTGGCTGGGCCGTCTTCGTTGAGGCGCAGCGTCATTTTGCGGGGACCTACCCGCCTAGTTCCTTTCCGGATGTCGCGTCTGCGCTGGTCGACGCGGAACGCAGGGCTCAGTTCGAGGAGGCGGGTGCCCATTATGAGTCCAGCTACTTCCTGACCTTCCTCTACCTGCCTCCAGAGGAAGGGGCCGCCAGGGCAGAGCAACTGCTCTACGAGGGACGCGATCGGACCGTTGGAGCGGACGCGCGCGAGGTCCTCCGCGGGTTTATCGACCAGACCAATCGTGTGCTTCAGCTCGTTGAAGGGTTCATGCCGGAATGCACCTGGCTCGACGATCAGGACACGCTGACCTACCTGCACTCGACGATCTCGACCAAGCGTCACCGTGTTCGCGTGCCCGAAATTCCGATGTACATCGATGCGCTGTTGGCAGATCAGCCGCTGACCGGCGGGCTAGAGCCGATGTTGGGCTCAGCCAATATTCGGGTCCTGACGATTGTTGGCTTTCCGGGCGCCACGACCCCGGGGATCCTGGACGACTTGAATCGCCTGCCATTCTCTTATCGTTGGTCGACTCGCGCGATCATGCTCGACAAGACCGACGCCACCAAGCTTCTGACCAAGATTCGGCGGCAGTGGTTCGCCAAGCGAAAGTCGATTGGCGCCATTCTCAAGGAGGTCATGACGAACGAGGCGTCGACGCTGCTCGATACCGACGCACACAACAAGGCGCTTGATGCCGACGCGGCGTTGCAGGAACTAGGGTCGGATCAGATCGGGCAAGCTTTTGTTACGGCGACCATCACTGTTTGGGACCGTGATCCCAACGCTGCCGATGAAAAGCTGAGGTTGGTCGAGAAGGTCATCCAGGGTCGCGATTTCACCTGCATGATTGAGACGGTGAACGCCGTCGAAGCCTGGCTCGGCAGTCTGCCGGGGCACGTCTACGCCAATGTGCGGCAGCCTCCGATTTCGACCCTCAACCTCGCCCATATGATTCCGATGTCGGCCGTGTGGGCCGGCGAGGCGAGGGATCGGCACTTCAAGGGTCCGCCACTCCTGTTTGGCAAGACCGAGGGATCGACGCCGTTCCGATTCTCGCTTCACGTCGGCGACGTCGGCCATACCCTTGTGGTCGGACCGACGGGGGCTGGCAAGTCGGTACTCCTCGCTCTGATGGCGCTACAGTTCAGGCGTTATCCAAACTCTCAGGTCTTTGCGTTCGACTTCGGTGGTTCGATCCGGGCGCCCGCTCTCGCCATGGACGGTGATTGGCACGATCTGGGCGGGGCATTGTCTGACGGAGGTGAGCAACCCGTTGCGTTGCAGCCGCTGGCTTGGATCGACGATCCTTCCGAGCGCGGATGGGCCACGGAATGGATCTGCGCAATCCTTGCGCGGGAAAGGGTCGAGATTACCCCGGAGGTCAAGGATCATCTGTGGTCGGCGCTGACATCTCTCGCTTCGGCGCCGAGGGAGGAACGGACCCTCACGGGCCTGTCCGTGCTGCTTCAATTGAACTCCCTGAAACGCGCCTTGCAACCTTATTGCCTCGGCGGTCCGTCCGGGCGCCTGCTCGATGCCGAATTCGAGCGCCTAGGCGAGGCCTCGGTCCAGGCGTTTGAGACCGAAGGCTTGATTGGAACAAGCGCGGCACCGGCTGTGCTGGCGTACCTCTTTCATCGCATCGGGGACCGTCTCGATGGGCGGCCGACACTTCTGATTGTCGATGAGGGTTGGCTTGCCCTCGACGACGAGGATTTCGCCGGCCAGCTCCGGGAATGGCTGAAGACGCTTCGGAAAAAGAACACGTCTGTCATCTTCGCGACCCAGTCACTTTCGGACATTGATGGCTCTGCGATTGCGCCGGCTATCATCGAAAGCTGCCCAACGCGCCTGTTGCTCCCGAACGAACGGGCGATCGAACCGCAGATCACTGCCATCTATCGCCGCTTTGGCCTCAATGACCGCCAGATCGAGCTTCTGAGTCGGGCAACGCCAAAGCGCGACTACTACTGCCAGTCGCGTCGCGGCAACCGGATGTTCGAACTTGGCCTTGGTGAGGTTGCGCTCGCATTTATCGCAGCCTCTTCCAAGACAGACCAGGCCACCATCACGCAACTCATCGCCGAACATGGACCCGACGGCTTCGTGCCTGCGTGGCTCCAGCATCGTGGCGTCGCCTGGGCGGCAGATCTGATCCCCAATCTCGTCAATCTGGAAAAATCGCTATGAGACCTCTTGGCCTATTGGCGACCACGGCCGCCTTCGCGCTGCTGCTTGGCGTTACGCTGCCCGCACGGGCGCTGATCGTCTTTGATCCCACCAACTACGTCCAGAATGTCCTTACGGCCGCGCGGGAGCTCCAGCAGATTAATAATCAGATCACCTCGTTGCAGAACGAGGCTCAGATGCTGATCAATCAGGCAAAGAATCTGGCAAGCCTGCCGTATTCGTCGCTGCAGCAACTGCAATCCTCGATCCAGCGCACGCAGCAATTGCTGGCGCAGGCCCAACGCATCGCATACGACGTGCAGCAGATAGATCGCGCCTTCGCGACCAGCTACGCGCCAGCGACCAGCAGCCAATCGAACCAGTTACTAATCTCCAACGCTCAGTCGCGTTGGCAGAATTCCTATGCCGCGACGCAAGATGCGCTTCGTGTCCAGGCCGGCATCGTTGGCAACCTCGACACCAATCGCATCCAGACGTCTGCCCTCGTAACCTCGAGCCAGAGTGCCAGCGGCACCTTGCAGGCAACTCAGGCCGGCAACCAGATCCTCGCGCTTCAAGCGCAACAACTTGCCGATCTCACAGCGGCCGCGGCGGCACAGGGCAGGGCGCAGAGTCTTGAAGCCGCTCAGCGCGCCTCGGCTCAGGATCAGGGACGAGAACAGCTTCGGCGCTTCCTGACACCAGGGCAGGGCTATCAATCCTCCAATGTGCAGATGTTCCACTGATGACCGACATAAGGGCATTCAAGGCGCTGTCGCTGCTTACGACAATCGGCCTAGTGGCCGTAGCGGCCTGCACGATTCAGCTGCGTGGCCGAGACGAATCTGGGTCGGCGCCGAAGGCGGAGCAGACGACCGATGCAGCCAACGCCGACCTCGTACGTTGCCGCGGCGTCACTCCGGAGGAGACGGCAGGCTATCGCCACTGCCAGCAGATTTGGGCCGAAAACCGGCGCCGCTTCCTTGGCAGGAAAGACGGCGTCGGAGCTCCCGGCCACGATGACTCAACCAGCTCGATAACTGCCCAAAAGGATCAAAGCCGGATCCCGCAGGGATATCCGAACCCGGCGACACCCGAGGCGAACAAGCCATGACTGGTACGGCGATCATCGACCAGTTCCTGGAAACGTTCACGCGTTATATCGATAATGGCTTCGGGCTGCTGGAGAGTGATGTCGGATATCTCGCAACGACCCTTGCTGCGATCGACATCACGCTCGCCGCGTTGTTCTGGAGTTGGGGAACTGACGAGGACATCATCGCGCGCCTCGTCAAGAAGACGCTCTTCGTGGGGGTCTTCGCCTACCTCATCGGCAACTGGAACAGCCTGGCGCGCATCATCTTCGAGAGCTTTGCCGGCCTTGGGCTGAAAGCATCCGGCACAAGCCTGTCCGCATCCGACTTCCTTAGACCGGGAAAGATCGCCCAAGTCGGACTCGATGCCGGCCGACCATTACTCGATTCGATCTCGAATCTGATGGGCTACATCAGCTTCTTCGAGAACTTCGTGCAGATCGTTGTTCTCCTGTTCGCTTGGGTCGTGGTGCTACTTGCCTTCTTCATTTTGGCGATCCAGCTCTTTGTCACCCTGATCGAGTTCAAGCTCACGACGCTCGCCGGCTTCGTGCTCATTCCCTTCGGACTGTTTGGCAAGACTGCCTTCGCGGCAGAGCGGGTCTTGGGTAACGTCATCTCTTCAGGGATCAAGGTCCTGGTCCTGGCCGTCATCGTCGGCATTGGCTCGACCCTGTTTTCGCAGTTCACCGCTGGCTTTGGCGGCGCTCAGCCGACCATTGAAGACGCGATGACCTTGGTCCTTGCCGCACTATCTTTGCTGGGCCTCGGTATCTTTGGTCCCGGAATCGCGAACGGCCTGGTGTCGGGCGGACCCCAACTCGGCGCCGGGGCCGCGATTGGAACTGGCCTTGCTGCCGGCGGCATTGTAGCGGCGGGCGCGGGTCTTGCCGCCGGAGGCGTTGGTCTAGCTGGCGGCGCGATTGCTGGCGCCGCGCGCGGTGGCGGCGCTGTCATAAGCGGAGCATCAGCCGCCTACCGCAGCGGCGGCCTTGCCGGCGCCGCGGAGGCCGGCGCTTCCGCTGCCATGAGCCCGTTGCGTCGTGCAGCGGCTGCGCTCGGCGGAGGTGGGCAGGCCGGCGCGCAGGCCGCCAGCACTTCGGCCGAAGGGCAGCCCGATTGGGCGCGGCGCATAAAGCGAGCCGAGACTATTCGACACGGTGCGTCGGCAGCCGGGCACGCGATCCGCTCAGGCGATCACGGTGGCAGCGGCTCTTCCGTCGATTTGTCTGAAGGAGAGCGCTGACACGCCGCCATTGCACCTTCGCTATCCGCTGCGCGGGCGTCTCAAACGCGGACACCGCTCGACTCGAAACCGATCACTTGATCTCAGGGGCAACTATCGATGTTCAAACGACCTTCCGTTCATTACGGGCGCATGCCCGAACCGGTTACGCCGTATCAGAAAGCAGCGCAGGTTTGGGACGAACGCATTGGATCCGCCCGCTTACAAGCCAAGAATTGGCGCTTGATGGCGTTCGGCTGCCTGATGCTATCGGCCGTTCTCGCAGGTAGCCATGTCTGGCAATCGAGCCAAGGCTCGATCACGCCGTGGGTGGTTGAAGTCGATCATCTCGGCCAAGCCCAAAGGGTTGCGCCGGCCAACATCGACTATCAACCGACTGACGCTCAGATCGCCTACCATCTGGCGCGCTTCATCGACGATGTCAGAGGTCTACCGGCCGACGGTATCGTTCTGCGCCGAAACTGGCTCAGGGCCTATGATTTCACGACCGATCGTGGCGCCGCTGCGCTCAACGACTACGCGCGCAACAACGACCCCTTTGCCAAGCTGAGTAAGGTGCAAATTTCCGTCGACGTATCGAGCGTCATTCGCGCGTCGTCGGAAAGCTTTCGGGTCGCGTGGACCCAGCGCACCTACGACAACGGCTCGCTGAGCTCGACTGAACGTTGGACTGCAATCCTCACGATCGTGATCGAGACGCCGCGCGATGCCGAACGCCTGCGCAAGAATCCCCTTGGCGTCTATGTCCGCGCCATCAACTGGTCAAAGGAGTTGAGTCAGTGACTAAGACGCCGTCTGACGTTCATTCGAAATGTTCCCTTCAGCAAAGCAGGCTCAATTCGGCTTGGCTCGAGTTCGTGAGCTCGAAGCGTGCATTTCTGTCCGCTCTTCTGCTTTGCTCGTCTGTGCTCGGTGGGTGTGCGACCTACATTCCGCCGGAGATCAGCTATGACGCGGATGTCCCTCCGCTGCGGGCGGTTCCGGCGGCTCTGGACGACAGATCGCGACCACTTCACGTTCCGCCACTCTGGAAGCCGGCCCTTGGCGGGAAATCGGGCGCGAAAGAGGACGCTGAACCCGTGAGCCGGGTTGAGACCGCAAACAGCGCAGCCCGGGTCGAACCGCGCAAGCGGGGGTATTTCAACGCAGCGCAAATCTACGCTTACAGCCCCGGAGCGCTCTTTCAGATCTACGCTGCGCCTGGGCAGATCACGGATATCGCGCTCGAGGAGGGAGAGCAGTTGACGGGATCAGGGCCCATCGCGGCCGGCGACACCGTCCGCTGGGTCGTAGGGGATACCGAGAGCGGGAGTGGCGATACGCGACGGGTCCACATCCTGGTCAAGCCAACCCGCGCATCGATCGAGACCAATCTTATCGTCAATACTGACCGGCGCACCTACCTGATTGAGCTCCGCTCCCGCGAGCGGCCATACATGCCGTCTGTTGCCTGGTACTATCCTGAAACGGTACGCGAACGGTCCCGTTCAGCCGCTCTGAAACCCGCTCTTCCGGACCCGGCGCAGCGCATCTCCCGCTATGCCATTGAAGGGGACAGTCCTCCCTGGCGGCCGCTCGCCGCATATGACGATGGCCGCAAAGTCTATGTCGAATTCTCGCAAGGCATCGTGCAGGGCGAGATGCCTCCACTTTTCGTCATCGGCCCGGACGGCAAGACCGAACTCGTCAACTACCGCGCATACGGCAACGTGCTGATCGTTGATCGGCTGTTTGCTGCCGCTGAGCTCCGGCTCGGCGGTGAGCACCAGCAGAAGGTCAGGATCGTCAGGACGGACGGGAGGCCGTCGTCATGAACACCCGGAATGAAAACGATCACGAGCAAGCAGTGCCGCCGGAGACACAAGCGGAGCAGTCCGAAAGCTTCCGCTTGAGAGCGGAGCATCCGCGCGTGACCAGGTTGTCGCGGAAGGTCCTGGCCGGCGGGAGCGCGGTTGCATTGCTTGTCATCGGCGGAGCGGTACTGTGGTCGCTGCAGAGCAATCGTCCCCGCAATCAGGCGGCCGATGAGCTTTACAGCACCGACCGTCACAACGTTGCCGACGGCATTATGACGCTGCCGAAGGACTATGCCGGCGTTCCGCGCCAGCCAATCCCGCAGCTTGGTCCGCCGCTCCCCGGGGACCTCGGTCGACCGATCCTTGCCGCTCAAGGCCAGTCGCCGGCGATCGGGGCTGATCCTGACCAGCAGCGCCGGGATCAAGAGGCCGAGGCAGCCCGCATCAGTCATCCATTCGCTTCGACCAATGGACGTGAAGTACGTCCGCCCACCGCTGCGATTATTGGAAGTGACCGCGTCGTGCCATCGAATGCAACGGGGACCGGCGATGACGCATCTGCACAGAGCGGTCAGGACCGAAAGCTTGCCTTCGTGAACGCCTCTGTAGACCGTCGCACGGTCAGCCCTGACCGCATCACCAGGCCGGCCTCACGATATATCGTGCAGGCCGGGACGGTCATTCCGGGAGCCCTAATCACGGGAATCCGATCAGACCTTCCAGGCCTAGTCACGGCACAGGTAACCGAGAACATATTTGATACACCGACCGGCCGCTTTCTGCTTGTGCCCCAGGGAGCGCGTCTGATCGGCATGTACGATAGTCAGGTCACTTTCGGTCAATCCCGCGTCCTTCTCGCCTGGACGCGGCTGATCATGCCGAATGGACGTTCTATCGTTCTCGAGCGGCAGCCTGGCGCTGACAGCGCTGGCTACGCAGGCCTCGAAGACGAGGTCGACAATCACTGGGGTGAGCTGTTCAAGGCTGCGGCACTATCGACGTTTCTGGCGGTCGGGACCGAACTAGGGGCAGGTTCGGACACAAATAGCAACAACAGCGCCATCATCCAGGCATTGCGACACGGCGCCTCCGACTCACTAAATCAAACCGGACAGCAGGTGGTTCGACGCAGTCTCAACATCCAGCCTACTTTGACCGTACGACCGGGCTTCCCGGTTCGTGTTCTTGTCAATCGTGACCTCATACTTACGCCGTATGGAGGCTGACAACATGCCAAGACTCAAAATAGGAGAGCTTCCAGACGACAAGCCCGTCAAAGTGAGTACGGAGCTGCCTGCGGCCGTGCATCGTGATCTCATTGCATATGCAGAAGCGCTTAAGCGTCAGGGTGGTCAAGTGGTCGATCCGACTAAACTCATCGCCCCCATGTTGGCGCGCTTTATGGCCACGGATCGAGGATTTTCTAAACTGAAACGTGAAGGACACGTTCCGGCCGCTGAGGAAGGACAGTGACGCTCAAGGGTTTCCGAAGCTGTTGGTCGACGCTAAATAGTTGCGTAGATCAAACCTAGGCGCTGCCGAGTTGAGCTGAGATATCGTGTCGGAAAGTGTGTTCCCGCGTCTGCCGAAACAACTCCGCTTACCAGGTTTTCTCATTTTCAGACGCGAGAGCGCTGGGCATCGACGTGCAATTATTTAGTCACCTTCAGCCGCGTTACACTGCTTCGGCCATCGACGCTGACAGGCACGTCACCCTCGATCGTGGCCCGACGTACGACGCGATGCTGGTCCCCGTAATCGTTGACCGCGTAATGCTGCGTTGCGCGGTTATCCCATATCGCAATATCGCCCTCTAACCAGTTCCAGCGCACAGTGTTTTCGGGCGCGGTGATGTGAGACTGGAGCAGATCGAACAGCTTTTGTCCGTCGTATTTGGGGATCCCAACAAAATGCTTCACCAAGGCGCCGAGCACTAGCGTCCGCTCGCCTGTTTCGGGATGGACGCGTACGACGGGATGCTCGGTCTCAAAAACCGTTCTGGTGAACACCTCGTCAAAGTGTTTCTTGTCGACCTCGCGGACACGCGCGATCCCGGCGTAATCGAAGACGTTGCTGTGAACGGCCCATAGGCCCTCGGCGAGCCGTTGTAGTGGCGGCGGCAAACCAAGATAAGCGGCAGCTGTGTTCGACCACAGGGTGTCGCCTCCGAACGTTGGCATTACAACGGCCCGCAGGACCAAAATCTTGGGATAGGCGTCGGCGAAGGTTCCATCCGCGTGCCAAACGTCGGCGCGACCGCCGCCGCGACTGGAGTCCAGTTCGAGCAGCGACGCCATCCCCTTGGTAGCACCGAGCATCGGATGTGGCACTAGCTTTCCGAGACGAGCGGCAAAGCGCTCCTGCTCCGCGTCATTGAGATGTCCTTGATTGCGGAAGAAGATCACCTTGTGCTCGAGCAATAAGCTGTTGATCGCGGCGATCGCGTGATCCGGTAGATCGCCTGATAGCTTGATATTTTTGACTTCGGCGCCGATGCGCGCTGCATGTTTCGCAACATCGGTGCTCGGAATGACGCCGCCGATCAAAGCGTTTGTGCTCATCTTGCTTTTCCAAGCCCTTGCAGTTCTTCCTCGCCCATTGGAGCAAATGATCTTCAGCAAGCATCGTGCCAAGCGAAAGACAAACATGTACTCGACAATGGGCAGTGAACGAATCGTGGCATTTGGCGCGAGTCCTCGAACTGAGCCAGTGGTTGGGCCGAGTGACGAAAGAACTCGATCGCCGACCTCACCCCTTCGAATGTCGAATCGCGAAGCGGACAGCAGGAGCGCGCCAACGGCAGATCTTCAGTTATGCTTCTGTAATCACTCAACTACGCTGAAAAAGCAATGTTTCTGCAGAATTGGCAATAGTTCATGATGGTCATGAATCATGTAGTCGAGCTCTGCCGCCCGCAAGCGCGCTTCGGAAACAAATTCTTCCACGATTGATACGTTGATGAGACCGAGATTGCGGGCAATTTCCGTCTCAACTGGCATATCGCCCACGATGACGGTTCTTCTGGGGATAAATCATTGGCCTGCATATAGAAGCGCAGCCGCTCTTCCTTGCTCATGCTCCTAAACTGAGTTGCGCGGCTCGCAAATGCGAAAATGTCGCTGACGTAAGTCTCAATTCCAAGTCTTTGCACACTCAACAAATGTGATTGCTGACAATGACGGTTTGGACGGCTCTCTGATCAGCGGCGAGCGAAGACATTTCGTGCCCCTTTTACGTAAGGCGGCGTAGCGCGCCAAGAATTCGTAGGTGTCGTGCAAAATGGCGCCCTCCTTGCCATGCATGAGCTCGATTCATTTGTCGACATACCCAGATTGCGGAAAAGAATGGAGGGGAGCTCAAACTCCTCTCGAAACCCATCCATATCGATGATCGCGCGGCTGAAGCCGCTCAAAATAGCTTTGACGGTTTGCAACACCGCATTGGCGTCATCGAGTAGTGTGCCACAATGGCGGATCTCATGCGTGAACCTGGGGCACGTCATCTTGCGGTAATCGATTTGTTTAAGCAATGGCCATCCCAGGCGGCGCCGGGAAAGTCACAAAGCCGAATGGGCTTTCGAAAGTCTCAACGCTTACTATGTGCGTTTGTTCTGGACCTGACACGAGATTGTGCCTCTGTCAGTATACGGACAAGTGTCTACACAGTGCGGCAAGCCCGACTGTTTCGTTCGTGAATTTCGCGAGGTAATTGATGGCCCGACCGCTGGAGTCTGTGAGAGCTGTAGATGCAAGATCGCTCTCCGTCGAGCGGCGCTGTTACCGTGTTCGCCTTCGCTCTCATCGAGGAAGAGCGGAAGAGGCGTCGCAAGTGGCCCATCTGATGTCGCTGTGATCAGGTTGGCCAATCGGGCGCAGCGGATTGTTGCTCGAATGTTCTCGATGTCGTCGTCTCGAAAGTGGAGTGGTATGTACATGGAGGCTCTCCGCTGGCGGTCGTCGAGATAAACCCAAGTCAATAGGCTAGAAAACTGCCAGTCTTAGTCGTTCCCGTAGAGGTTCTCCGCTTCCTCTTTTGACGTGACGATTTCGAAGTTATCTGGGACCCGGCGATTTCACTCAGCCGCTTCAATCCGTCGAGCTGCTGGTTGGGGTGGTGTTTCCGTAGCTATTCTCCTGCGGGCTGAGCCAGGCATTCATGGACCTTTAGAGATCTCACCCCGGCGGCGCCTGTATGAGGCGGTCCGGCAGCTCTCCTTCGACGGGCACTCACCGAGTCGCGTTTGGCGAACTACTCCTTGATCTCGGCAAGATCGCCGCCGACCTCAAAACCGTCTTCATCGTTTCGATGAACGCCGCCGATGAGTGCAAGTCGGAGGTGATCGTAACGAACCCATGTAATACACCAAAATCCTCGTCTACATGGTGGCCGCCCTCGCCCGTGGGCAATCGCCGAGGAGATTGTCGACGATTTTCCCTCGCTGACGCGAGGCCGCGGTCGAACACGCCAAGGCGTATCCCAAGCGAGAGTGCCTATCCCCCTGAGTCTGAATCGGGCGCTGGCGAGCTAGCGGACCTTGGGTTCGATGACGAAGCCGAGACGGGCGAGGTTGCGCCGCGCCGGATTCCGTGACTGCGTATTTAATCGACGAGAACGTCCTTCGCGAATGGCGCACGTGGCAACGTGAACGTGCGCAAGTGGCTTGCAACCCGCTCCTGGATCAAAGCGCGCTCATACTGCGCGAGCGCGCCGCCTCTGGAGCAGGAATTCGCCCGGGCGCGTCGTGGTGTCCAGGTTCTCGGTCAGGGAGCGGAACGCCACTCGATTGTCCGAGCGAGCTCGCGATCGCGAGCAGGTGCGACAGCGAGTGCCCGCGCCAAGCCGGTGCGGTCATCCTTCGCCCTAGGCGTGATTCTCGAACAGGGACGCGGATCAACGCCGGCGGCGAGCAGCGCATCGCGCTGCAAGTCCCTGTTCTGACGGTCGGAGTCCGGTCGACACGCGCATGTAGCCAACCAACATAGGCGGATACCCATCGGAAATAGGTTTCCGTTTGGTAGCGCGTGGCGACAGAGTTTTCCGCTTATTTTTTGCACCACCAGGCGTTTAGCTCAGAGGGCTACTACAAGATTTGGTAGATGGCTAAAGCCAACTTGAGGCCCTAGGAGTCGGCCGCCATCATCATCGACGAACAGAAGTGAACGCAAGCGCACGTGAAGCCGCTGCCCGCAGCGCCTGCGGGCACCTTCCGCCCTTTCATCGCTTAGAGAGTGAAGTGCCACCGTGTCCGAACAACCCCTGCCGACGCTGCCGATGTGGCGCGTCGATCACATTGAGCCCTCGCCCGAGATGTTGGCGATACGCGCCAACGGTCCGATCCACCGCGTGCGTTTCCCGTCAGGGCACGAAGGCTGGTGGGTGACAGGCTACGACGAGGCCAAGGCGGCGCTGTCCGACGCGGCGTTTCGGCCGGCGGGAATGCCGCCGACGGCATTCACCCCGGATTCGGTAATTCTCGGTTCGCCGGGGTGGCTGGTCTCGCACGAGGGGGGCGAGCATGTCCGGTTACGCACGCTCGTGGCGCCGGCCTTCAGCAGCCGCAGGGTGAAGCTGCTGGCGCCGCATGTCGAGGCGATCGCTGCGCAGTTGTTCGAGAACCTGGCGGCCCAGCGCCAGCCCGCCGACTTGCGGCGCCACCTCTCCTTTCCGCTTCCGGCCATGGTCATCAGCGCGCTGATGGGCGTGCTCTACGAGGATCACGCCTTTTTCGCCGGGCTGTCCGACGAGGTGATGACGCACCAGCATGAAAGCGGCCCGCGCAGCGCGTCGCGCTTGGCCTGGGAAGAACTGCGCGCCTACATTCGCGGCAAGATGCACGACAAGCGCCAGGATCCTGGCGACAACCTGCTGACGGATCTGCTCGCGGCGGTCGACCAGGGCAATGCGACCGAGGAAGAAGCGATCGGCCTGGCGGCGGGCATGCTGGTGGCGGGGCACGAGAGCACCGTCGCGCAAATCGAATGCGGGCTGCTGGCCATGTTCCGCCATCCGCAACAGCGCGAACGCCTGGTCGGCGATCCATCCCTGGTGGACAAGGCGGTGGAGGAAATCCTGCGCATGTACCCGCCGGGCGCGGGCTGGGACGGCATCATGCGCTATCCGAGGACCGACGTGACCATCGCGGGCGTGCATATTCCCGCGGAGAGCAAGGTGCTCGTCGGCCTGCCGGCAACGTCGTTCGATCCGCGCCATTTCGACGACCCGGAAATCTTCGACATCGGACGCCAGGAAAAGCCGCACCTGGCGTTCTCCTACGGGCCGCACTCCTGCATCGGCGGGCCGCTGGCCAGGCTGGAACTCAAGGTGGTGTTCGGTTCGATCTTCCAGCGCTTTCCCGCGCTGCGCCTGGCCGTGGCGCCCGAAGAACTGAAGTTGCGCAAGGAGATCATCACTGGCGGGTTCGAGGAGTTCCCCGTGCTCTGGTGATGTGCGGACGCCGCTGGGGGATCGCGATCGTCTCCACGATTTGCCGGCGCGCCTGCCGCGCACCGGTCAGATCAGTCAGCCAACAGGTAACCAAGATGGACGTGCAAGAAACAACGGCAGCATGCCGGGACGCCTTCGCCGAACTGGCGTCGCCGGCCTGCATCCACGACCCGAATCCGTTCATGCGGTGGTTGCGCGAGCACGATCCGGTGCATCGCGCGGCATCAGGCCTCTTTCTGTTGAGCCGCCATGCCGACATCTACTGGGCGCTCAAGGCCACGGGCGATGCGTTTCGGGGACCGGCACCGGGCGAACTGGCGCGCTATTTTCCGCATGCGGCGACCAGCCTGTCGCTCGATCTGCTGGCCTCCACGCTAGCGATGAAGGACCCACCAACGCATACGCGTCTGCGTCGGCTGATCTCGCGCGAGTTCACCATGCGCCAGATCGACAACCTGCGGCCGAGCATCGTGCGCATCGTCGCGGCACGCCTGGACGGCATGGCGCCCGCGCTGGAGCGCGGGGAGGCCGTGGACCTGCATCGGGAGTTCGCGCTGGCGTTGCCCATGCTGGTCTTCGCCGAACTGTTTGGCATGCCCCAGGACGACATGTTCGGGCTCGCCGCCGGCATCGGCGCCATTCTGGAAGGCCTGAGCCCGCACGCCAGCGATCCCCGGCTCGCCGCGGCGGACGCGGCCAGTGCCAGAGTGAAGGCCTACTTCGGCGGTCTCATACAGCGCAAGCGCACCGATCCCCGCCACGACATCGTGTCGATGCTAGTCGGCGCACACGACGATGATGCCGACACGCTCTCGGATGCTGAGTTGATCAGCATGTTGTGGGGCATGCTGCTGGGTGGCTTCGCCACCACTGCTGCGACCATCGACCATGCGGTCCTGGCGATGCTGGCGTATCCCGAACAGCGGCAATGGCTGCAGGGAGACGCCATGGGGGTGAAGGCATTCGTCGAAGAAGTCCTGCGCTGCGACGCGCCCGCCATGTTCAGCTCCATTCCGCGCATCGCCCAGCGCGACATCGAATTGGGCGGCGTGGTGATCCCGAAGAACGCGGACGTGCGCGTGCTGATCGCGTCCGGCAATCGCGACCCTGACGCCTTCGCCGATCCCGACCGCTTCGATCCCGCGCGGTTCTACGGCACCAGTCCTGGCATGTCGACCGACGGAAAGATCATGCTGAGCTTCGGCCACGGCATCCACTTCTGCCTCGGTGCGCAACTGGCCCGGGTGCAGTTGGCCGAGAGTTTGCCGCGGATTCAGGCGCGCTTCCCCACGCTGGCATTGGCCGAGCAGCCGACCCGGGAGCCCTCCGCGTTCCTTAGGACGTTTCGCGCGCTGCCGGTCCGGCTGCGTGCGCAGGGGGCTGAGATGCGCGTCGTGGTCGACCAGGATCTGTGCGGAACCAGCGGACAGTGCGTGCTGACGCTACCGGGCACTTTTCGCCAGCGCGAACCGGACGGCGTGGCCGAAGTGTGCGGGGCGACACTGCCGCAGGCGCTGCACGCCGCCGTGCGGCTCGCAGCCAGCCAGTGCCCGGTCGCCGCCATTCGGGTCATCGGAAGGGAAGCTGGCGATGACGAGCGCGCCAGCGCCGACAGTGGGCCTTCTCCGGCGGAGGCGGAGCGGCATGCCGCGAGAGACAAACGCAATCCTGGAGGACACCATGGGACGGTTTGAGGGTAAGGTGGCCGTGGTGACCGGCGCCGGGGCCGGTATCGGCAAGGCATGCGCCCTCGCCATCGCGCGCGAGGGCGGCAGAGTGGTGGTCGCCGACATCGATGGCTCGGCGGCCATGGCCTGCACCGCGCAAATCGCGGCCGAGGCGGGCCACGCGCTGGCCCTGGCCATCGACATCGCCGAGGCGCAGGCGGTGGCAGCGCTGTTCGAGATGGCGGAGCGGCACTTCAGTGCGGTCGACCTGCTGGTGAACAACGCGGGCGCCATGCATCTGACTCCGCGCGACCGCGCGATCCTCGACCTGGACCTGGCGGTCTGGGATCAGACCATGGCAACCAATCTGCGCGGCACGTTGCTCTGCTGCCGGCAGGCCATCCCACGGATGATCGCCCGCGGCGGTGGCGCGATCGTCAACATGTCGTCGTGCCAGGGGCTCAGCGGTGACACCGCGCTGACGTCCTACGCCACGTCGAAGGCGGCGATGAACATGCTATCGGCCTCGCTCGCCACCCAGTACGGTCATGCGCAGATCCGCTGCAACGCGGTCGCGCCGGGTCTCATCATGACCGAGCGTCTCCTCGCCAAGCTGGACGAGTGCATGCAACGGCATCTGCGCCGGCACCAGCTCCTGTCGCGCGTCGGCCGCCCCGAGGACGTGGCCGCGCTGGTGGTGTTCCTGCTCTCCGACGATGCAGCGTTCATCACTGGCCAGGTCGTGTGCATCGACGGCGGCATGCTGGCGCATGTGCCGACGTACGCCGACGGTGGCAACAGCCGCGCCGCGCGGCCTTCCGGCGAGACCGCCGAAGCGGCCGCGTCGGCGCGCTGCTGATGGGCATGCTGCTCAACCCGCTGAACCGTCGGCATCGGCTGCGGCACGACATCCCGGTCGTGCCCGGCGCTTTCCCCTTGGTCGGGCATCTTCCCGCCGTCGTCTGCGACCTGCCGCGCCTGCTGCGGCACGCGGAACGGACGCTGGGCAGCCACTTCTGGCTGGATTTCGGCCCTGCCGGACACCTGATGACCTGCATGAATCCGGATGCGTTCGCACTACTCCGACACAAGGACGTGTCCTCGGCGCTGATCCAAGAGATCTCGCCCGAATTGTTTGGCGGAACGTTGGTCGCCCAGGATGGCGGCGCGCACCGGCAGGCGCGCGATGCGATCCAGGCTGCGTTCCTGCCCATGGGGCTGACCCAGGCCGGACTCGGCGAGCTGTTCGCGCCCGTCATCCGGGCGCGGGTGCAGAGGTGGCGCGACCGCGGCGACGTAACCATCCTGCGCGAAACCGGCGATCTGATGCTCAAGCTCATCTTCAGCCTCATGGGAATCCCCGCGCAGGACCTGCCGGAATGGCGTCGCAAGTACCGGCAACTGCTGCAGTTGATCGTCGCGCCCCCGGTCG
Organism: Bradyrhizobium sp. Arg816; assembly: GCF_029989365.1. Taxonomy (GTDB): domain Bacteria; phylum Pseudomonadota; class Alphaproteobacteria; order Rhizobiales; family Xanthobacteraceae; genus Bradyrhizobium. The sequence continues at coordinate 322,628 of NZ_JAPRAQ010000009.1, forward strand.
ACCTGCCCGGACTGCCCTTGCGGCGCGGCCGCGCCGCCCGCGACTGGATCGACGCGCAGTTGCGCCGGTTCGTCCGCGACGCGCGCGAACATGCCGCGCGCACCGGGTTGATCAACGACATGGTGAGCGCCTTCGATCGCAGCGACGATGCGCTCACCGATGAGGTCCTGGTCGCCAATATCCGCTTGCTGCTGCTTGGTGGTCACGACACCACCGCCTCGACGATGGCCTGGATGGTGATCGAGCTGGCGCGGCAGCCTGGGCTATGGGACGCCCTTGTCGAGGAGGCGCAACGCGTGGGCGCGGTGCCGACCCGGCACGCGGACCTGGCGCAGTGTCCGGTCGCCGAGGCGCTGTTCCGCGAGACGCTGCGCGTGCATCCGGCGACGCCGCTCCTGGTGCGTCGCGCACTGCGTGAATTGCGACTCGGCCAACGGCGCATTCCCGCGGGCACCGATCTGTGCATCCCGCTGCTGCATTTCTCCACCTCGGCGCTGCTGCACGACGCGCCTGATCAGTTTCGCCTGGCGCGGTGGTTGCAACGCACCGAGCCGATCCGGCCGATGGACATGCTGCAGTTCGGTACCGGCCCACACGTCTGCATCGGCTACCACCTGGCATGGTTGGAACTGGTGCAGTTCTGCATCGCCTTGGCGCTGACCATGCACGAGGCTGGGGCGCGGCCGCGGTTGCTGAGCGGCGTCGAAAGAGGCCAGCGCTATTACCCGACCGCACATCCGTCCATGACTATCCGCATCGGATTCTCATGAGCTGGCATCGCATGCCCGTGTGGCGAGGCAGCGGCGCCGCGACGCGCGGCATTGCTGCACTCGGCCCGCGCGCACGGTGCGACGCCGACAACACCGCGGCTCGCCTGTCAGGGACAAGGACATGAAGAACATGCAGACCGGTTCCACGCCACAGAACGACAGAACTGGTGATTCCGCGCTCGGCGAATTGGGCGCGCAGGCGCGCGGCGCATCCGGCGGGCTGCTGCCCGAGATCTGGATGCAGGACGGCGCAAAGCGGGTCGAACAGGTGCTGGCGCGTCTTCTGCGCGCCGAACATGAGGCTGAGCTGATGGCGGCGATGCGCTACGCCACCTTGCATGGCGGGAAGCGCACCCGCGCCTTGCTCTGTCTGGCTGCCGGCGGACTGGCCGACACGCCGGCGCACATGCTCGACGACGTGGGTGCCGCCGTCGAGATGATGCACGCCTGTACCCTGGTCCACGACGATCTGCCCGCGATGGACGACGACGTGCTTCGCCGCGGCCTTCCGACCGTGCACGTCAAGTTCGGCGAAGCTACTGCGATCCTGGTCGGCGATGCGCTGCAGGCGCACGCCTTCCTGACCTTGGCGAGCCTGGATGCGCCCGGCGACAACCGTATCGCGCTCGTGCGCGAACTGGCACAGGCGGTGTCAGCCGAGGGTGCCGCAGGCGGGCAGGCCATGGATCTGTCGCTGGTTGGAAAGCACGTCGAGCTGGACAAGATCGTGGAGATGCACCGGATGAAGAGCGGAGCGCTAGTGCGCGCGTCCGTTCGCATGGGCGCGCTATGCGCTATCGCGGAGGATGCCGCGCACGCTGCGCTGTACTGTGCGCTCGATCACTACAGTGCCTGTTTCGGCTTGGCGTTGCAGGTGATCGACGACATTCTCGACGTGACAGCGGATACCGCGACGCTGGGCAAGACCCCCGGCAAGGACGCGGCGGCGCAGAAGCCGACCTGCGCGTCGATCATGGGACTGCAGGCAGCACGTCAGTTCGCGCTGGATCTGTTGCGCGATGCCAGGGAGGCCATCGCGCCGCTGGGGCCGCGTGCGGAACGGTTGGCGCAACTCCTACAGCGGGCCAACGCGTATCTGTTCAAGCACGCGCCATGCGCATGAGCGCGCCGGTGTCGCCCCTGTGCCGCTGCGATGAGTCCGCGGCGCCGATTGCAGCGGTTGCCCGCCGCGGCGTGCTGTGCGCAAGCCTATGCGGCGGAGCGGCGCCAGCATCGGGTCGCCGCGCCGAAGGACGGTGGCCGTCCGACGCTGCCTATGCGACGGGCCTGCGGCGACATGCGCGGCGTCTGCCCGATCCCGGTTCTCGTCGACCGTCTGCAAAAGGCACATCCCGCGTGAACACGCTTTCCGAACAGATCCTTTCCGACTTGCGCCGCCTGCTGAGCGAAATGAGCGATGGCGGCAGCGTCGGTCCGTCTGTCTACGACACGGCGCGAGCGCTGCGCTTCCACGGCAACGTCACCGGTCGGCAGGACGCATACGCGTGGCTCATCGCGCAGCAACAGGCCGACGGCGGATGGGGAAGCGCGGACTTTCCGCTGTTCCGCCATGCGCCCACGTGGGCAGCGTTACTGGCATTGCAGCGTGCCGATCCTCTTCCCGGTGCTGCCGACGCAGTCCAGGCTGCAACCCGGTTCCTCCAGCGCCAACCCGATCCCTACGCGTATGCGGTACCGGAAGACGCGCCGATCGGCGCGGAGCTGATCCTGCCGCAGTTTTGCGGTGAGGCCGCATCCTTGCTGGGTGGCGTAGCGCTTCCGCGCCATCCAGCGCTGTTGCCGTTGCGGCAAGCGCGCCTGGTCAAGCTGGGGGCGGTGGCGATGTTGCCGAGCGGCCATCCGTTGCTGCACTCCTGGGAAGCCTGGGGGACGTCGCCGACCACCGCATGCCCGGATGACGACGGCAGCATCGGCATCAGTCCGGCGGCCACTGCCGCCTGGCGTGCGCACGCCGTGACACGGGGACGCACGCCGCAGATATGGCGCGTCGACGCGTATCTGGAGATGGCATCACGGGCGACGCGCAGCGGCATCGAAGGTGTCGTCCCCAACGTCTGGCCGATCAATGTGTTCGAGCCATGTTGGTCGCTGTACACCCTGCATCTGGCCGGGCTGTTCGCGCATCCCGCGCTCGCCGAGGCGGTCCGCGTGATCGTCGCGCAGCTCGACGCCCGTCTGGGCGTGCGCGGTCTGGGCCCCGCCTTGCACTTCGCGGCCGATGCGGACGACACCGCCGTTGCGTTGTGCGTCCTGCACCTTGCAGGCCGCGACCCGGCGGTCGATGCGTTGCGCCGTTTCGAAATCGGCGAGCTGTTCGTCACCTTCCCCGGCGAGCGCAATGCCTCGGTGTCGACCAACATCCATGCCCTGCATGCGTTGCGACTCTTGGGAAAGCCTGCCGGGGGCACCAGCGCGTACGTCGAGGCCAATCGCAACCCGCAGGGTCTATGGGACAACGAAAAATGGCACGTTTCGTGGCTGTATCCCACCGCGCATGCGGTCGCTGCGCTGGCGCAAGGCAAGCCCCAGTGGCGCGACGAGCGTGCGCTGTCGGCGCTGCTGCAGGCGCAGCGTGACGACGGCGGCTGGGGCGCCGGTCGCGCGTCCACGTTCGAGGAAACCGCCTATGCGCTGTTCGCGTTACACGTGATGGACTGGAGCGAAGAGGCGACAGAGCGCCGGCGCATCGCGCAGGTGGTGGCGCGTGCGCTGGAGTGGATGCTCGCCCGCCATGCGGCGCATGCATTGCCGCGGACGCCGCTGTGGATCGGCAAGGAACTGTATTGCCCCACTAGGGTCGTGCGCGTGGCCGAACTCGCCGGGTTGTGGCTGGCGCATCGTTGGGGGCGGCGCGTCCTGGCCGAGGGAGCAGGAGCGGCGCCGTGATCCAGACCGAACGCGCGCTGCAGCAGGTGCTGGAGTGGGGGCGTTCCCTGACCGGGTTCGCCGACGAGCATGCCGTGGAAGCGGTCAGGGGCGGCCAGTACATCCTGCAGCGCATCCACCCGAACCTGCGCGACACCAGCGCCCGCACCGGTCGCGATCCGCAGGACGAAACGCTGATCGTGGCGTTCTATCGCGAACTGGCGCTGCTGTTCTGGCTCGACGATTGCAACGACCTTGGCCTGATCGCGCCGGAGCAGGTCGCCGCGGTGGAACAGGCGCTGGGGCAGGGCGAGCCGTGCGCGCTCCCCGGATTCGAGGGCTGCGCCGTGCTGCGCGCCTCGCTGGCCGCGCTCGCCTACGATCGTCGCGACTATGCTCAGCTTCTCGTGGATACCCGGTGCTACTGCGCGGCGCTGCGCGCCGGACACGCGCAGGCGGCAGGGGCGGAACGCTGGTCCTACGCCGAGTACCTGCACAACGGCATCGATTCGATCGCCTACGCGAACGTGTTCTGTTGCCTGTCGTTGCTGTGGGGGCTGGACATGGCGACCTTGCGCGCGCGTCCGGCCTTTCGCCAGGTCCTGCGGCTCATCTCCGCGATAGGGCGCCTGCAGAACGATCTGCATGGACGCGACAAGGACAGGTGGGCCGGCGAGGCCGACAACGCGGCGATCCTGCTGCTGCAGCGCTATCCAGCTATGCCTGTGGTAGAGTTCCTCAACGACGAGCTGGCCGGCTATACGCGCATGTTGCACCGGGTGATGGCGGAAGAACGCTTTCCGGCGCCGTGGGGACCGTTGATCGAGGCCATGGCGGCCATCCGCGCGCAGTACTACCAGACCTCGGCCAGCCGCTACCGCAGCGACCCTGCCGGGGGAGGCCAGCGTGCGCCGGCCTGAACGCGCGGGAGGCGGCGGCGTGCGGGCTGCCGCGGTCCGATCCGACGCAACGCCGTCGCCCGATACGACGGATGGAGCGAGCAGGAGCGACACCGCCCTGGGCCGGCGCAAGGACGACCATCTGGACATCGTGCTGGATCGGCGAGCGGCTCCGGCCACGGTCGCAGCCGGCTGGGAGCACTGCGCATTGCCCGGTTGGACCTGACGCAAATCGACCTGCGCGCCTCGCTGCTGGGCAAGACCATGCGCCCGCCGCTGCTGATCAGCTCCATGACCGGCGGCATACCACGCGCCGAGGCCATCAACCGGCATCTGAGCGAAGCAGCGCAAGCCTTGGGGATCGCCATGGGCGTCGGTTCGCAGCGCGTGAGCCTGCAATCCCGCAACTCCTAGGGGCTAACGCGCACGCTGCGCCGCCTGGCCCTAGACACCCTGCTGGCCAATATCGGCGCCGCGCAACTGCGCGAGGCCGACGGCCTGGACCTGGCGGGCCGGGCGGTGGATGCGCTGGAGGTCGATGGACTCATCGTCCCTCTCAATCCGCTGCAGGAAGCGGTACAGCCGGAGGGCGACCGCGACTGGCGAGGCGTCCTGGCGCAGATCGCTCGCGCCGCGCGCAGCGTGGGCGTGCCAATCCGTGCCAAAGGCCATCCGCCTGGGCGCGGACATCGCCGGGCAGGCGGCCGGCGTGCTGCGCGCGAGCACGTGCGCCTCACATTGAATAGTCCAATGTGGCGAATGAGACTCCAATTGGCCTGGCGTCCAGCGCGCCGCCTGGACCGATACGCAGACGCTCCCGTTCACACGCAACGAATCTGTCCAGCCGCCGGTGCTCGTTCGATAACCAGCTTTTCTGACGGCCGCGCGAATAACCGGTCAGGCATCGGCCAAATAATGGCTGAACTTCGAAACCGCGCTGAGGTAGGATCGTTGCGTCGCCGGCGACAGATTGTGAACGGTCATGTCTTCGATCGTGCGGCGGCGAAGAGGGCTCAAATCGGCCATCTCGATACCCCTGTCTGAGGGGGCTCCAACACCCACATCCTCTCAGCCAGGGAGCGATCTACGCCACCTTGGCCCCTCACGCCGCGGCAGCTGCTTAGTTCAATCCACAACGAAATTTTGGGATCTCGAGCGCCCAATTCCTGCAATCTCAAATGCCGCCGCATCCGAAAAACAGACTCTCCTCAATCGCTTTGAGGCTTGTTCACGGGCGACAACTCAAGGTGTGCGGGCGTTGGCTGTGCCGTTTGTGGTGTCAGCCCATTTCAGTAGCGACAGTTCGGCCGAGAAGCCTGGCCCAAAGGCGCCTAAGATACCGTATGATCCTGGCGCTTGCTCCGCATGCGCCAGCACGTGTTCCAGAACGAATAGCACAGTTGCGCTGGACATATTTCCATGAAGTCGAAGCGTCTCATAGCTGGAAAAGAAGTTCTCAGAGGACCTCCCAAGGCCCTGCTCACAGACCTCCAATACTTTTCTCCCGCCGGGATGAAAGACAAAGCTCTTCACCTGACTGGGAAGAATGCCATCCTCCGCTAGCAACGAACGCATTGCGCGTGGCAACAATTCGCTAATCATTGATGGAATGCGCTCGGAGACCACGACTTCAAATCCGGAGTCGCCAAAATGCCAGCCCATTAGAGAAGTCGAGTCCGGGTGAAGCAAACTCGTACTTCTCACGATATCCAGTTTGCCAGAGCCGCTTTCAGCTGGTCCGATTAATAGCGCGGCAGCACCATCCCCAAAGAGGCTTGAGGCGACAACGTTCTTTGGGGTCAGATCATTCGGCTGGAATGTAAGGGAAGTCAGCTCAACGGCAACGAGGAGAATGCGTTCGTTGGTTGCTCGGCAAAGAGCTCCTGCTAAGCTAACTCCCGATGCTCCCCCAGCGCATCCGAGGCCAAAAATCGGCGTCCGTCCCACATCTGCTCGCAATCCGATCTTCAAGATCAGCTCAACATCGAGACTAGGGGTCGCTATCCCTGTCGTCGAGACGAATATAACTCGATCGACTTGCTCGGGCTTAACGCCAGCCCGGTTGAGACATAACACTGTCGCTTTGCACGCCAGCTCCTTTGCCCAATCCAAGTATATCTGGTTTGTCTCACCTATGCGATGCTCGCTGAGAAGCCATTCGGGCGTAACACAGAAGAAGCGCTGATCGACTAGCGCGTGATCGAATACTGTAAGATACCTCTTCAGCTTCTCCATTCTGGACCCGAAGTGGCGACCCGCTAAAGCCTTAGCGTCAGTCTGCGAAAACCGGAATGGTGGCAAAGCCGTCCCAACAGCCAAAATTCTGGACATCAGTTACTCTTGTCGCTCGACAGGGATTCACACCAAAAGGAAGATCAAGGACGTCCGCGACATCCAGGCGTTAGCTCACGTAGACCAAACCGATGTTGATGTCCTGCCCAGGGCAGTTCTTGCGGGGCCGCCCGTTGGAAAAGCGCGCGATTCCGGTCGAACAAAAGCCAATGATCGACGGGCAAGAGCACGCAATCGTACTCAGCGCTGACGGCTTAGTGGGTAGCAAGGAAGACTTTACGTCCACTCCTGCTGCACCGCCCCGTTGGCCTTCGCTGCTGTTGACGAGGGGCAGCGGAGTCGCAAGCTCGCAGAGCTGATATTTATTTCGGGCGACCGCAGTGGCACCTTTTACGTACACGAGCACGTCATTCCAGGTGTAACCGAGCGGGTCTCTAACCTGACCGCGTATAACAATATTGCCTTCATCCTGAAGCCCGGCAGAACGAGATTAGCGTTGGAGTCCTCGGATTGGCGCACTTGCCGTTCACCGGGATGCCGAACATCGAGTTGGCCATCTGCCAGCGAAAACCGATTTCGCCGCCGAGCGGGCCTCCAGTCGCACCAAGACACCTCATGGGAGGAGGCGAAGCACGAACCACATCGCCAGCGTTGACGAGATCCCAGCAACGACGGCCACCGCCCCTATTGATACCGATGTCAGAACCTCTTCGCTCGCAGAGCCGCGCGGCCAGACCAGCGACTTTTGCGGCCAGCACCATGAGGACTATTGTGCCAAGCATTTTCATCTTTCTCGACGAAATTTTGAGGTCAACTTTCTTGACGGCATTCACGGAACCGGATGCATGCCATGTGTCTGTCTTCTTGATCAATTGATAGGGTTGGTAGTTGACCCGAAAGATTGTGTCCGCTTCTGGCAATGAATGGCTCGTCTTCTTCTGTGCGGATCATATGAGTTTGTCGCGCCGGGCCGTTTTGCCATCGTCGATAGGCCTGGCGCCGCCGGACACATTGACGGGATTTGGTGGCGGGTTGACATGTCGGACGAAGCTGGCTCGGTCGTCGCCGCGTATTTTAGCGATGCTTGCGGCGAGCTGTGCGCAAACCATCCGCAGCGCCGTCGAAAGTTGTGATCCTCGCCGGCCTCGTTACTGCGGGGCGAATTTAATAGGACCGAAGGAAAAGGCGTTGTCCAAGGGCCCGAGAGGATTTTGCCCGGCCGAGAACGGCGGAAAACCGCTTCAAAAGTTTGTCGACGTCCATGACCATCAGTTGTGCGTCCGGTAACCTTTCATCTGAGAATGGCGCTACATCGATTGCCTGCCCTCTATGAGGTCGATGCAGTCACGCTTTGGCTACGACAACGGAATCCAGCGGATGAGTGTTGGGCAAAAGTAGGAGTATGCCACGATTCTTCCGACGGCGCCTCGTGGTACTCGGCATTTTGCCGGAAACCGCCCTGTCCTTCAGGTAGGCGTACGCGATCGGGTTAGGCAGGCCGCTATTTCGGGATGCCTGTTTTCCCGTCGGCGCGCAGCCTGAGTGGCTTGGCCGTTGTCACGCAGCCTTTCGACCGGAACATAGGTGTGTAACATTCCGCACGCTGTCTTGAATCCATTAAGATATATCAGAGAATTGCAATTCTGCCTGTGCAATCCTTTCCTAGGCGCCAGCGGAAGGGCAAAGTGCGGAAGCGGGACGTTCACCCCTGACCCTCGAGTCTGCGCGACAGCCAATTTTCTGGACTGAGCGCTAGGACCAAGGCTTCCTTCCTTTCCGTCCAATGGCTTCTTGTCGGCGCTTATGGGGTGACTCCCCTGACTGCTGACGCAAGGTTGTGAACCTCCTCAATCGTATTGTAGCAGTGCGGCGATGCGCGAACGATGTCCGGAAGGCCTCGCCGTGTTGCGTCCAACGGGGTACTTGTCGGCGGCGAGACCGATACGTTGATCTTCTGTGTTGCGAGGTGGCGCATAACCTCGCGTGCGCTCGCTGTGCGGAGGGTGAACGAAACGATTGAAGCAGGATTCTCTCCGAGATCGTGAAGCGACACGTCTGAGATAGCGCCGAGTGCCGCTCGCAATTCGCGCGCAAGCTGCCGCCAACGTTGTTCGATTCTATCGATGCCAATCGAAAGCGCATAGTCGATGACTATCCCGAGTCCTAAGCGAGCTGCATAGTTCGCTTCCCACGTTTCGAATCGTCGTGCGTCGGGTCTGAGTTCGTAGCGCTCGGGTCCAACCCAGGGTGCTCCGAACAGGTCGATCATGGCCGGTTCGATGTCCTTTAGGAAATCGTCTCGGATGTAGAGGAACCCCGTTCCGCGCGGGCCCCGCAGGAATTTTCGGCCGGTCGACGTAAGCATGTCGCAACCAAGTGCATGGACATCCAGCGGGATCTGTCCAACCGCCTGGCACGCATCAAGCAGGTAAGGAACGTTATGCGCTCGCGCGATGCGGCCGACAGCCTCGGCCGGATTCACAAGCCCTCCGTTCGTAGGACCCACGTAATGGCGATTAACTTCACGTGGGCATCGATCATGGCCTCGAGCGCGTCAGGATCGAGAGCGCCATTTGCATCGTCTGGGATGATGTCGACCTGCACACCGGTTCGGCGCCTCATTTGCAGGAAGGCGATATAATTGGCGGCAAATTCCGCGGTGGTCGTAAGAATGCGGTCGCCTCGGCCGAACTGCAGCGAGGAAAAGGCGCGCTGCCATGCCAGCGTGGCAATCTCCGCGAGCGCAATCTCTTCCCGGCTGGAGCCAACGAGCCTGGCGATGCTGTCATACACGGCGTCAAGCCGGGCACCGTTCTCCGCGGCCGCTTCGTCGCCGCCGATTTCCGCTTCGCGCTGAAGGTAGCCGATCATACCCGCAACAACCGGCTTCGGCATAAGAGCGGCGCCGGCATTGTTGAAGTGGACGCGATTGCTGACGCCAGCTGTATCGTCTCTTACTTTGTCGATATCGGCGCTCCCGAAGTCTTCAGGGGCCGGCCGGGATTGTGCTTGCAATGCAGTCGTCCTTTTCGCTTTCTTCCTCGATCCGATGCGGGTCACCACCGCAGCCGGTCTAACAGAGCCACTTCGAGATGATATCTGTCGGCAATGGCCCAAACCCGCCATTTTGGCGCCAACTATGCCCAATTCGTTCGCTGACGGCGCTAAACTTCGCGCCAAACGGCTTACAGTGTTGGCACATTGGAATCTATTCCAATGGGACTTGTTTGCGGGAGAAGGACTTGGGAGCATCTTTGGAGCCAACGGGCGCTGTGGCAAATGTGAAATCGAACCGTCGACCGGTGCTGTTGCGCAGCGAGACACGAGGCGCGATTCAGATTCCTTGGTGGGGTGCACAAGACGCACCAAAGGAGCCCGATCGGCTGCTGCGAGCTTGCCCCCGGTACGTGCCGACGCCCTTGATATCCTTACCAGGAATGGCCGACCGGGCGGGAATTGGCCAGCTCTGGATCAAGGACGAGACGCAGCGCCTCGGAATCGGTAGCTTCAAAGGGCTCGGCGGCGCTTACGCCGTGCTGAAGCTCGCCATGAGGTACGTCGAGAAGATAACGGGCCGGGCAATCCTGCCAGCCGAACTGCTCGATCCTGGCGTGCGTTCGTTGTTCTCGGCGCTCACGTTTTCCTGCGCTTCGGACGGCAATCACGGTCGCTCGGTTTCAGCAGGAGCGCGGTTGATCGGAGCGCGAGCAGTCGTCTTTCTTCACGCCGGCGTCAGCGACGAGCGGGCGGCCCATATTACCCGTCTGGGCGCGGACATCGTACGTGTTGGCGGAGACTATCACGACTCGGTCGAGGCTGCAGCAAAGGCCGCTTCATTGGACGGTTGGATTGCGGTTCCAGACACGGTGGGGCCGGGCGAAGATGATGCGGCTTGCACCTTTGTCGTCCAAGGCTACGCGATGCTGATCGAAGAGATCATCGCGGCCACAGGGCAGGGATCTGCCTTCACCCATGTCCTGGTTCAGGCAGGCGTCGGAGGTTTGGCCGCGAGCGTATTCGGCCATGGCTGGGCTCGCGGATTATTCGGGCCCGACACCCATCTATGGATTGTGGAGCCGGAGCGGTCGGCCTGTCTTTATGAGAGCGCCCGAGCCAAGATGCCCGTACGACTTCCGCCGGGTCCCGCGACGAACATGTCGATGCTCGAATGCCAAAGCCCATCGATGTTGGTTTGGCCGATCATCGAAGCACTGACTACCGGCTACATCACGGTGACGGACGAGGAGGCCTCGGGCGCGGTACGCTTGCTTGATCAGGGCGTTTCAGGCGATCAGCGTCTTCGTGTCGGAGAGTCGGGAGCGGCGGGATTGGCAGGCCTCTTGCGGGCAACAGCGGAGAGTGACCGAAAGCGACTTCGGCTCGATCAGTCCGCCAAGGTTCTGCTGTTCGCGACGGAAGGCCCCACTGACCTTTCGGCCTGGAGCGGAAACCAGTAGGTAGGAGCAAAGCGTTCGATCAGGATACGTCAAGGCTAATGCGGGTGGTGAACTTGACCGTCTGCATCGACACGTAGGTGTTGAATGACTTGATGTTCTTGTCGGGAAAGAACGCTCGTTCAGTGAACGCCCCATACTCCTCCATCGAACCGGTGTTGACGACGAGAATGAAATCGGCCGAACCGGTGACGTAGTAGCATTGCGTGACCTCGGGACAGGCGCTCATCCGATTCTTGAACGTGTCCAGAAGGTCGAGGTGCTCCTGCTCGAGCGCCACCAGCACGATCGACGTGACCCGTGCCCCCGCGACCGAAGGCGAAATAATCGAAACATCGGACATGATCGCCCCGTTTTCGCACAACCGCCTTAGCCGACGCAGACAAGACGTTGGTGAGAGTCCCACGCGATCGGCTAGTTCTTCGGAGGTCAGCTGATTGTTCTCCTGCAGAAGCATGAGCAGCTTGAGATCGAGGCGATCGAGGTCGGCACGCGCCACAGCCATTTAAAATTCCCTTAAGTTTGCAGGTTTCTGGCATCAAGGGAGCGAAAACGACCAATTTAGTCGCTCACTTTGAGCTTGCTCCCGGATCTCAGCTCAGGCAGGACGAGCTCGCCGAGCGGTTTGGAACAAGCCGGATCCCAATAAGAGAGGCGCTCAGACAGCTGGAAGCCGAAGGGTGTGTGACTTTCCAGCCCAATCGCCGCGCGGTAGTTTCCGACTTGTCGATCGACGAAGTCATCGAATTGCTCGGGATCCGAATCGCGCTCGAGTGTCACGCGCTGCGCCTAGCCATTCCCGCCATGGGAGAGATCGATCTCAATGAGGCGAAAGCGATCCTCCAGTCATATGATGACGAGCCCGATCCGGCGCGATGGGGCGCGTTCAATTAGAAATTCCACGAGACGCTCTACGCACCATGCAATCGCCCGCGACTCTTGTCGATGATCGAGGCGAACTATGGTCATGTGAGCCGGTTTACTCGGGCGCTCGTTTCCCGCGCGGCCGGCAAAGAGCGGCCGCAGCGCGAGCACTATCAGCTACTGGAGCACAGCCGTAACGGTGAAAGCGAAAAGGCCGTCCGGCTTCTTCGCGAGCATATCGTTGAGACGCAGAAGACGGTGAGATCCGCGCAACGCATTGCCACACGGGATGTCAGCTCGGGCAATTGAAGGCCCGATATACACCGTGGCGTCCTCCGGCGCAGGTCTAATGAACGACAATCAGAATATTTGCGGGGTGAATGCGAGGTGTCCTCTGAACGGCTCGCTTCCCGCAACGCGACCTGCAGAAATTAAATGAACGATCGTAACGTCGATATTGCTGTAATCGGCGCGGGAATCATCGGTATCGCCTGTGCTTACTATCTCGCGAAGGGCCGTCCTGCATTCCGGATTAGATCATCGATCCCAATGCGCCGACGAGCTTGACCTCGGCTGCCTCGGGCGAAAATTATCGGAACTGGTGGCCTCATCCGGTCATGACTGCCTTTACGGACTACAGCATCGACCTGCTTGAGGAAATCGCCCGTCAGCACGCCAATCGGATTCACACGACCCGCACTGGCTACACGCGATGCGAGACCTGACCAACTACTGAGGGAGTTACAAACAGGGTATGGGCGCCGAAGGCGCAAGGCGGATTGTCCACGAGGCGGCTTCGTCGCCTAGCTATACGTCGGCGGTCTCGGCAGATTGGCAGGATGCACCCGAAGGGGTCGACGTGCTCCAAAATGTAGGCTGATCCGCCGTCACTTTCCAACGTTCGATCCAGAGGTTTCCACGATTCTCCATATACGGCGCGCCGGAGACATCCGCGGCCAACAGTTGGGAAGCCTGATGTTGGAGCAGATCCGCGCTGCAGGAGGCACATTGGCTGTGGCCCGCGTTACGGAAATAACCAAAGCGGCAAGATGGTTTCGTGGTGGCGACGCGCGGCGGCGAGGGTGAAGAGAATATCCGTGCGGGGATTGTCGTGAATTCGGCGGGACCTTACGTCGCCGACGTAGCGCGCATGCTCGGAGAGACCCTTCCGGTTCAGAACGTCTTCCATCAGAAGATTGCTTTCGCTGACAATCTCGGCGCTATTGACCGAACGATGCCATTTTCAATCGATCTGGATGGGTAGACGATCGACTGGTCCCCGCAAGAGCGCGAGCTCCTCGCGGAAGACCCTGCGACCGCGTGGCTCCCCCGCCCGATGCCTGGCGGCATCCACTACCGCCCGCACGGCGGTGACCACGGAAGATGGATCAAGCTTGGCCGGGCCTACAATCGAAAGCCCTCGGAGCCACAGGACGATATTCCTACGGATCCCAACTTTCCGGAAATCGTTCTCAGGGGCGCGAGCCGGCTGAATCCCGGCCTCCAGCAATACTACGGCCGCCTGCCGCGGCAGATTACCCACCATGGCGGCTGCTACACGATGACCGAGGGGAATTGGCCGCTGATCGGTCCAATGAAAACGAAGAACGCCTTCGTGGCAGGTGCCTTGTCTGGCTTTGGAACGATGGCGGCCTGTGCAACAGGAGCGCTTTGCGCCGGATGGGTATTGGGCACCAGGCTGCCCGAATTCGCCGAGCGCCTCAGCTTGTCGCGTTACGATGATGAAAGCTTTCTTCGCCGACTGCAGGAGAGTGCGAGCACTGGGGTTCTCTAGCTCGATCGCCATTCTTCCAAACGGAATTTAGCCTTGCTCATGGACATCTAGGGCGATCAACAGGTTCCGGTTTATTGCCCTATTCGGAAGTGATTTTTTGCAAGCCGGCCATCGTACGAAATCCAACCTGGCATGAAAGCCAGGGCACGTGATGCCACGGCGAACATCCGCGACGATCGACGGCTAGTTGGCATGAGGTTTTTGAACAGAATGTGACCTCCGGCGTCCATTCTTGAGTGTCGCGCTGATATCCCTCGCCACCATCGGTCGTTGGTCTTGCGACGTAGGTTAAAATTCTATGGGACCTTCTCGTCCCGCAATGAACTGTTGTTGGCTGCACGTGAGGCAGGCACTTCGGAATAATTACCATACGTTGGTGGGAGATTGTGGTTTGTTGAGTGCCACGAACACGCGATCGCGCGCAGCTTCTCATTTCCGAGCCAACCTGAAACGTTGCCGCGTTTCCTCAACTTGAGAACGCTTGCATTGAAACTATTGTTCAAGAGCGAAGTGAAAGCGCTGACACTTACTTCTATTCTCAAGAGACGATCGAAGGAGGTTGGAAAATCCTCAAGAAAGCCCGGGTGGCGGGTGCAAGCGTGTCGGCACTGAGGCTTCGCGGGCCGGAAGGAACTCGGGAGGCGTGTGGGGCTCGCACCGGCTGGCAACTCATTCTTTGCAAGCAAGCTGAGCTCTGCTCGATTCCGAGGTGCTTCACCATCATATCCTCGACGTCGGCGTCGCTGTTTGGCGCCGACGTCGATGCTTACGAGCAGGCCTGGATGGCTCGAGAAGTAGTATCGAGCTGGTCAAGATCAAGTCTTTCAATCGAACTTGTAAGAGGCCTGAAAGAATGTACCCCAGCGCTCCATGCTGTACTTCGCAAATGAGAGCGAGTGCTCGATGCAGCCGTCGCCGCAGTGCATGGAGCCGGCGTCCCTTTTGGTCCACATGGCCCAATAGCGGCCACCAACGCCAATGCTGAAGTTGTCGGTGAGGAAGTAGGACAGCAAGCCTTCGAGCTGAGCTCCGCCGCCGCCACTGCCACGTTGTTCCGAAAAGGTGGTCTCATCGCGCAAGAGGTGATTGTCCCGATGAAATCGGTCCAGGGCAGGTAAGCGATATCGGCGTTAATACGCCAGCGCTCGCTCAGCATGGTTTCGGCGCTCAGACCGATTCGAGGCGCATTCCATTGCGTATCCTCGCTTCCAACGATCCTGTTGTCACCCGGCGTCAGACATGGGTGCCGTGGATTAACGAACTCGACGCAACCTGTCCGGTCCGAGCTCTGGCTGTAATAGGTCCAGCCCACAAACGCACCGACTTTATAGTTCGTACTTCGCAGGAAATCGTAACCGACGTCGGCGGTGTAAGATGTGAACCTTCCGTTTGACTGACCGTCAAGGGTGTTCTGGTAAGACCGCTGCTTGTGGGGCACCCAATCTTCATTGTTCATCTTCCCTTTGTTGAAGCGCCCGGTACTAAGAGTGCTCTTCAGGAAAACTCCCCACGGGTTGTCGACACGGCCGAATAACTCTCCGGAGAATCCGTCCAGTCCATGATACGTGAGCCTTGATATCAGCAAGCCGGGATCTTGGTCTTGGTCCGCTGCGCTGTGATCCCACTGGAATCTTCCCCGGCTGAGCCAGAGCCGGGAGCCGCCTTCGAATGACCAGCCGGGCGCGTAGGGGATGGGCCGCGCGCTGGCTGGTGCCTTCGTGTACAGTGACGGATTAAACCACTCTACGCCTTTAGGTCGGCGTCGAAATGGTAGTTAAGACCAACCTTTGCGATGTGGTAGTTGCTGGACAGGCTGGTTGTGTTCGCTGGCAGAATTGCAAGCGGTGGCAGTTGTACTGTCGGAGCCGTTGCCACACTCGGACCGCCAAAATGCAGATAGTCATACTCGACGTTCACCGACCATGCAGGCGTAATCGCTTGCTCGATGCCCAGCCCGATGACGCTACCGAGACGACCATAGTCGAAATGGGTTTTCTCCTGGGGCACGTAGCCGGCTTCAAAGTTGTTTACGACGTCGCCTCTATTGTTTTGCCAGGCTACGCCTCCCTTGAGATACGCCAGCGTGTGGCCGAGTGCGCCAAAAGCGTAGCCAATGCGGCCCGTCCCGGTGGCGAAGAGGTTGGGACCTGCCTTGCAGTTTGCGCTCACAACCGAGCCTGAATGAGCGAGGCAGGTATTGGTGCCCTCGGAAATAACACCGCTGGCATCCAGTTCGACGCCAAACACCCAGTTGCTGTTCTGCCAGTTGTAGCCGATCTGGCCACCTGCAAGAAATGCCGGGCTTTCCACGATGCCGCCATAGATCGATGGACCGTAGTGATTGCTGAAGGAGGTTCGGCCGTACCCACCGCCGACGTGTCCGCCGATATAGCCACCCGACCAGTTCCATACGACCAGCGGCAGCTTCGATTCTAGCTCAAGGCGCGCGTTGGCCGCACCGCTGGCCATGACCGCAATCGTCGTGGCACCCAACAGAAGAACTCTCGACTTCATCAAAGGCCCTGCACACTTTCCCCGGTCCACACCAGCTTCTTGAGATATCGCCAACGGTGAATCGTCGCGGCAGAACTGACACTCGCGGCAACGCGTGCCAGATCTGCTCCGAAAACACCGCACTGCGATCGGTGATGATGCCCGAATGAGCAATGCATGTGCCAAACTGAACTTGTATATTTTGCAGAGTTTTCGGAAGAGTTTGTCGCGTCAACTTGCCGACTGTCGTCTCAAATCTGACAATCCGAGCTTCCGAAGGTCTCTCCATCGCCCGACATTTGCGAGGGCAGATCCAATACGCAGCGTTTATAGCTGCGTGGAATATTTGCGCGCCAAAGCGCCGCCAATCGGAAAACAATCAGGGCTTGGGAGTGAGTGGCGATTGTGATCCCGGATGCTCAAAAGCAACACACACGATGGAGTGGCCGCCGAAATGGAGAAGAACACAGGACTTTCCTGAAACTGATTGCGCTAGGTGATTTCAAACGGCAGGTGCCTAGTTGAAGATCACAAAGGGTCAAATGCCGATTGCACGAGCCCTGTGAGCGCAAGCTCGGCGCTAATGACAAAAACTCGCGCAACTGGATTTGTGACGATCCGGTCGCTGCGTTTCTTGCTATAGTGTCGCGCGCGCCGTGGTGGTGGTGGAAGGCGCAGCCGTCAGACTTCTATCTCACGGAGCGCACCGCCATGATCATCCTCGGACCACCACTCGTTATCCTCGTCATCGGCTTGTTCTGTTGGCTGGTGTTCCCGCTTGCTGCTTTCGCACTGCCGCTCTTCGTTGGCCTGACGATCGGCATCTGGGCCTTCCACACTGGCGCCGGCATGCTTGGTGGCATCGTAACGGGCCTCGTGGCGGGCGGTGTGAGCTTTGGTGTCGCCCGGCTTGCGCTCGCTCTCGCGCCATGGGCTTGGGTTCGGCTCCTGACCATCCTTCTCTACGTCGCGCCCGCTACCGTCGCGGGCTATAGCGCCACATATGGAATCGCCCTGATGACGGTGCCTTCACCAATCTGGCGGACGATATTTGCCGTCGTGGGTGCCATTGCCGTCAGCATCACAGCGTTCATCCGCCTCACTGGAATGGCCGTAGCCGGACCTGCCCGGCAATGATAGCGCCACTGAAGGCGTCGCGTCGACGGGCGGGACCGCACCAGATATCCGCAATGCTCGCGGTCCTCACGTCGAAATTCGAACGAGAGGGGCTGGCCGTTGAAGCTCCGATCAACAGCTTGCGCCCCGGCTTCGTCACGATGATCATAGAGGCATGGACCAAGCGGTCGCATCTCAAAGGATGCGGCGACAATAAAATGTGAACGGGCCGCGCGGCCGACGCGTAATCACGACACCAAATCCGTCCGTTGCTGAAGGGAGAGGGCGCGTGTCACCATCGAACTCACTTGGCGGCCTCTCGGTGCGTCGAACTCGCCACAAGGCCGAGCGCACCAACGGCCTCTTCGATGGATTGATCTGCCCGAAGGACGGCTGACGCCTCGATCGCCTAAGGCGCAACAGCGGCGTCACAACTTTCTTCCCCTGCCGGCTGCGCCGTCATTCCTCGCGCGAGCCAAGAAAGTTGCTCCTTTGCTGTCAGGCTCCTTCGGGGTGCGCGGTCGATCGCCTCCGGCCTGTCGATCACCATCGAGGCCGCAAGGTGCGGGCTCGGAAAACAGAGATCAAGGAGAACTACCATGGCGACCATCGGCACCTTCAAGAAGGCCGGCAACAACGAGCTCACCGGCGAAATCGTCACCCCCTCGCTCCAGGCCAGGAACGTCCGGATCGTCCCCGAAACCAACCGATCCGGCGACAACGCACCGTGCCACCGGGTCTATGTCGGCCATGTGGAGATCGGGGCCGCCTGGTCCAAGCGCTCCAACGAGGACCGCGATTATCTGGGTCTGAAGCTCGACGATCCGAGCTTCACCGCTCCGATCTTCGCCAACCTCTTCGCCGACGAGGAAGGTGAGGGCTTCAGCCCGATCTGGTCCCGTCCCAGCCGTCGCAACGGCGACTGACCCCGATCCACAATGCCTCGCCCGGCTGGTCCGGGCGGGGCATTACCTCGCGCAGGAGCCGGCCGCGATCTTGCTGCAGCGTCGCACCCCGACCATGCGAGCTTCGCAGGACGGATGAACCGATTCTCTCAAGGAGCATTAGTCGCAAGTATCCGCGTGGGTGATGAGGAAGTCATTTCTGCGCTTCGAGATCGTGTTGGCCGATCGGTGTTTGCACCGGGAAATGATGCGATGGCGATCATCCTGGCGGCCAATCCACACCGCGTCTTCATCAGCAGGATCGGGCGAGCAGAGGTGTTTCAACCGATCCCGCCGCCGGGGCCTCACACGCACGTCTTGCCCAAGCTGCTGGCCCATCGCCGCACGCATGCGGCAACCGAGCCGCTGCCCGATGGTTGGATTCCCTGTGCGCATCTCTATCCCGCGCATCCGCTTCGCGACCAACTCGGTCGAAAGCGGGAGTTTCAATCGCAATATCAGGGCGCCTTCCAGGCGTTGCTCGAGCGGTATGGCGAGCCGGCTATCGCGACACTCAAGCGAGATGTCGTGGCCGCTGTGAGGGCGGGGCAAGTCCGGATGCAGTTGTGTTCCGGAACGATCGCGTCGGTAGCGCGACTGTCCGGGTTCGCTCAGGCAACTGGCCGCGACCGGGCCGTTGTCTTCGACACTGATGGAGTGGCTTGCCGCGTATGATCGGATCGACCTTTCGGAGCCCGAGAACCCCATGGAAGCCCTTCACTGACGGCCAAAAGGCTGCCCCGAGGCGGCAAATGCCGCTAGAATTGCTGGAAAGGAGATTTAGCCCAATGGTTTTCAGGGTCTTGCCGCCCACTGCTGACCTTTTCCGCCTGCAGCCGGTTGACCAGTGTTACGCCCCCATGTTTTGCTTTGGGCTGGTGACGGTGTCTTGCGCACTTGCAAGCTTCGCGTTCGCCTGCGCGACACCGGTTGCGGCATTTGCGGTCGTCGCCGCCGCGACCCTGCGACTGCGTCCGGCTCTGCTCGTCATGACGGGCGCGTGGCTGGTCAATCAGACGATCGGATTCGGTCTATTGCACTATCCGGTCGACGGAAACACGATCGCCTGGGGCTTTCTCATCGGCGCCGCGGCGCTGGGAGCGACGGCCGCAACTTCGGCAGCTCTCCGCGCGCTCCCGCAAAACCGTACGGCGCTGGTATTGGCGCTGGCATTCGTTTGCGCTTACGCCGCGTATGAGCTCATCCTGTTCACCGCTACGCCTTTCCTGGGTCGCCAAGGCGCCTTTACATTTGAAATCGTGACGCGGATCGGGCTTCGCAGCGCCGGTTGGCTGATCGGCCTCGTTGCCGTCTGCGAGATTGTCCGGCTGCTCAATCCACTCGGGAGTGGGCGTACTTTCTCGACCTGAACGACGAGACACACTGGCGCGGCGACATCGCGTCTTTGGACCATTCAGTCAGCGGGCGCCGCGCGATCTGCGCCGCGCATTGAGAGGATTTCGCAACTGCTCGGCGTCGAACCGCAGGGCCACTAACTTCGCGCAGCTCGATCGCTGCACGGCTGAGGTCTGGCCAAGCCACCGGCCGGAACTCCCACATCCCACAGCCAATGTGAGCGCAGCCTTCAAACGAATCGTTGACACTCGCTCGCGAATATCACTACATGTGGCCGTCACGGTTCCGCTGGATCGCAAGATTTAGTGGCTAAGAGGGAAGCCGGTGAACTGCGCCAGAAGGCGCGGAATTCCGGCGCTGCCCCCGCAACTGTCAGCAGCGAGCTGCTTCCAACAATCGTCACTGGTGCTTTCGTGCCGGGAAGACGGGAAGAAAGCTATGACCTGCGAGCCAGGAGACCTGCCGTGACAATCTGAACGTCCACGGGCGGGGTGTCCGGCGGTCGCTTGCATGCACCGTCCGGCGCTTTGCTGCCGGCGTTTCTGCGGCGTCCTTCCTTCCAGCCCCGTTCAAGCACAACGCGCGCATCACGGGGCCTATTGATGTCACTGAACTTGCACGACGCGGAAGGCGCTTCCGCACCCATCATCAAGTTGCGTCCACAGTCGCTTGCGGCTGCTTCCAGCGCACCCGCTATGCAGATCATCCGCCGCAACGGCAAGGTCTCGCCATTCGATTCCGCCAAGATCTCGGTCGCCATGACAAAAGCATTCCTGGCGGTGGAAGGCACCACCGCTGTTGCTTCGCGCCGCGTCCATGACAGCGTCGAGCAACTGACCGCCGAAGTCGTCACAGCGCTGATGCGGCGCGCGGGCGAGGGGCGTACCTTCCATATCGAGGACGTGCAGGACCAGGTCGAGCTCGCCTTGATGCGCAGCGAGCACCACAAGGTCGCGCGCGCCTATGTGCTGTACCGCGAGGAGCGGTCGCGCCGGCGCGCCGAGGAGGCGGCCGCGGAGGCGACGCCCGCTGTCGCACCGGCACTTCATGTCACGCTGGCCGACGGCTCGCGCGTCGGTCTCGACAGCAAGCGGCTCGCGCTGATTATCGGCGAGGCCTGCGCCGGCCTCGACGGCGTTTCCGCTGCCCCCGTGCTCGCTGAGACCACCCGCAATCTCTACGACGGCATCAGCCAGGACGAACTCGCGCTGGCCTCGATCATGGCCGCTCGCACCCTGGTCGAACAGGAGCCGAACTACGCCTATGTCAGCGCGCGCCTGCTGCTGGACAAGTTGCGCGGCGAGGTGCTGTCCTATGTCCATGCCGTGCCGACCTCCGCCTCGCAGGCGGATATGGCCACGCGCTACGCCAACTATTTCCCGGCCTATGTGAAGACCGGCATCGCTGCCGAACTGCTCGATCCTGAACTGGCCCGCTTCGACCTCGGCCGGATCGCGGCCGCACTCAAGCCCGAGCGCGACCTGAACTTCCAGTTCCTGGGGCTCCAGACGCTGTACGACCGCTACTTCCTGCACGTCGGCGGCAAGCGGATCGAACTGCCGCAGGCCTTCTTCATGCGCGTCGCGATGGGTCTTGCGGTTCGCGAGATCGACCGAGAGGCCAAGGCGATCGAGTTCTACGATCTGCTGTCGTCGTTCGACTTCATGGCCTCGACGCCGACGCTGTTCAATTCGGGTACGCTGCGTCCGCAATTGTCGTCCTGCTTCCTCACGACAGTCTCGGACGACCTCGACGGCATCTTCAAGTCGATCAAGGACAACGCACTGCTGGCAAAATATTCCGGCGGCCTCGGCAACGACTGGACGCCGGTCCGTGGTCTCGGTGCCCACATCAAGGGCACCAACGGCGAGAGCCAGGGCATCATCCCGTTCCTGAAGGTCGCCAACGATACCGCGATTGCCGTCAACCAGGGCGGCAAGCGCAAGGGCGCGGTCTGCGCCTATCTGGAGACCTGGCACGTCGACATCGAAGAATTCCTCGACCTGCGCAAGAACACCGGGGACGACCGCCGGCGTACCCACGACATGAACACGGCCAATTGGGTGCCGGACCTGTTCATGCAGCGCGTCGATGTCGATGGCGAATGGACGCTGTTTTCGCCGGACGAGACGCCCGATTTGCACGATCTCTACGGTAAGGCGTTCAAGTCGGCTTACGAGGCCTATGAGGCCAGGGCGAAAGCCGGCGGCATGCGCGTCTTCAAGACCGTGCGCGCGAGCGACCTCTGGCGTCGCATGCTGACCATGCTGTTCGAGACCGGTCA